>CAVQVO010000001.1:0-335397 GCA_963717115.1 uncultured Acidimicrobiales bacterium
ATCGTCGACCATGCGCCGTGACCGGCGCAGCCGACAGCCGGCGCCTCCGGGCGAGGCGACGTCGAGGTCAGCCGTCGCTGACAACCGGGATCGGCACCGGCTCCGAAACCCGGTCATGGCGGACCGGGCGGTCGAGCCTGGCGCTGGTCGTGAGCAGCACGGCCATGACGGCTCCTGCCGTCAGCCAGGCCGTTCCAGGCCCGGCCCAGGCATAGAGCGGAGCCGAGGTGAAGGCGCCGATGGCGGCGGCGGCGGACCCAGCCGCCTCGCCGAGACCCTGAGCCGCTGCGGCGTCCTTCTTCGGAGCGGCGTCGGCCATGGCGGCCTGGGTGCCGGGTGACTGGACCGCCTCGGCCAGGCCGTGTGGCACCACGAGCAGGATCAGGAGCGGGACCGCGGTGATGGAGCCGTACGACGCCATCAGGGGCACGGTGACGATGGCCGACAGGATCGAGGTGTATCGGGCCCCGTAGCGGTCCGACAGCCGGCCGGCCTGCCGGGCGATCAGCAGCATCGGCAGAGCGAAGAACGTCAGCGACAGCGTCACCACCATGGTGGACGCCCCCAGACGGTCGAGGTGGGTGGCCCACAGGGGCTCGAACACCCCGATCGAGTAGCGGAACGAGACGATGACCAGCGCAGCTGCAACCACCTGGCGGTTCGTGATCAGTCGGCGCATCACACGACGCTCGGACCGGTCGAGCACCACACCCCGCTCGGCCTCCGGCATGTCGAGACGGCTGATCGGGTAGAGGGTGGCCGCCAGGGCCACGCCGAAGATCACGAACGGGACCCGCACGTCGAAGAGCACGGTCAGGGCGCCGGCAATGGGTGGGCCGAGTACGAAGCCCGCCAGGTAGGCGGCATAGAACAGGCCGAGTTGTTCCCCCTGATTGCCCTTGGCCGAGAGCAGGATGGCCCGTCGGGCCGGCGGCACGAGCATGCCGACACCCGCCCCGAGCATGGCCCGGGCGAGAACGAACTGCCACAGCTCGGTGGCTGCGGCGAACCACAGCAGGCCCACCACGCACGCCACCACGCCGATCCGAAGGACGAGCCGAGCGTGCCCTCGGTCGGCATACCGTGCGATCGACAGCTGGGTGACCAGCGCGGCGAGGAAGGCGGCGCCACTGATCCAGCCGAGGTCGGGGGTCGACAGGCCGTACCGCATCTGGAGCTCGGCCAGGAGTGCGAACACCGCACTGACTCCGGCCATCGTCACTGCGGCCACCACGTAGAGACCCTTCATGCCGGGAACCTAGTGGCTGCCGGAGTCCGGCACGAACGACGGGCAGGGTCGGCGGTGAACGCTCATGCCTTCTCGAAGGTGCCAGTGCACGGCGGACCGGACGTCGGTTCTTTCGGCCGCGGTCTCGGCGAGCTCGTGTTGGCGGGAAGCCAGGGAGAATCGAGGCTGACGACGCAGGGGACCGACACCGATGTACGCACGGACCGGCGGTCGGTGACGGTCCGGCAGCCTCTCGACTCTGCGCATCCCGGGACACCCACACGGCGTTCGCAGGAAACAGGAGCAGCCGTCGGGTCCGCTCGGTGCTCGCGGTCAGCTCGCCCTTCTTGCGGAGGCCCTTGTCCTCTGACCCAGATTGGCGTTGCGGTGGATGATCGAAGAAGAAGTGCGAACAGGGAGGTGCGTGATGAGGCTTTCCCGGCACATCGAGGTGGCTCGGCTGTTCCTGGCGATCGCCATGGCGGGAATGACGTTGGCGGCGTGCGGTGGTGACGTTGCCGTTGACGTTGACGTCGTGGAGGTGACCGGGACATCCACCGGCGTGCAGATCCAAGACGGCACGATGAGCGGGCCCGCCCTGCCGACGACTGGGTGGGAAGGAACGACACAACGTGACTCGGTCTACGTGTTCACGAACGAGATGTCGGACCCGCGTGCCAGCGGAGAGCAGATGACGACGGTCAACTGTGACTTTGCCGAAGATGGCGAATCCGTCATCGGCGACTGCTGGGGGACGTTGGTCATCACGAACGCCGGCGGGACCTGGGACGGTACGTTCACGGGTACGACGTCGTGGTCGTTGAGCGAACCCGATCATGTTCACGTGCTCGACGCCACCTACATCGGCACCGGCGACTACGCCGGACTCCGTCTCGTCATCCGAGTCGGGGGAACCGACTACCCCTGGGCCATGACCGGTCGGATCGAAGCGGCGAACTGATGGCTCAGCGAGGTGCTGTGCACCAAACCCCCCGCTGCGTGTGCGATCTCACTCGTGCTGGCCAGTTCTTCCATGGGGAGTGGTAGTGATACCGGCAATCATCTCGGTAGTGCCGGTGTGCATTTCTCGAAGGCGGCTGAGAGGGTCGGCATCGTAGAGAATGCGGCCATCGTCGACCGGAGCCCGGTCGAGTGGAGCCTGATTCTCGCGCAGCCGCTCGGGTTATCCGAGCTGATCGGCCCACTCGAGGCACCGCCCGGCGACGAACCGGTGGGAGTGGTCCTGAATCGGCCTTGACCAGGGGATTCGCAGAGAGCGGGTGACGAGAATCGAACTCGCGTATTCAGCTTGGGAAGCTGCCAGGCCGGGTCGGCTCCGCGGGCCGCTGACCAGCGTTTTCCCTGGTACGGAGCGGTTTTCGAGGGTTCGCGATCGGACCGCTGCACCCCGCTCGCGCCCCCTGTTCCCCGATGTTCTAGGCACGTTGTAGGCACGAAACCGGCTTCAGACGTCTCTAGATCAGCCAGTCGGATTCTGCCATCCACTCAATGGTGACGATCGCGGCCTCCTCGCGAGCCCGCGATCTTGCGGCGTCCGATGCATGGCGATGGGACTCTCTGACCAGAGTCTTCCAGGATGACTTCCAGTCGAGGTCCCAAGTGCTCCCGTCGATACGTGTCCACGTGTCTTTCCAGGGTCGCCATCTCTGTAAGTAGAGCACGACCTGGTTTGCCTTCTTCAAGCATTCCAGGGCGTCTTCGAGCCATTCATCCGGCACCGCGAGATTCAGACTCGAGGTTTCGACGATGCGAGTCGCCAGCTGCGGCGGAATGACGACCTGACGTGCTCCGAGCTTCGCTAGTGCATGGCGGAAGGCCACGGGCTCGGTCCAATCGGGCGGCGTTCCTCGCCGTCTTGATGCCGACAACAGCTCCGTCAGTTGCGGCACGGCGTCGATCGCTCCGAAGTCGCCCAAGGCCCGTGCGGCCCACTCGCGTACTGTCTCGTTCTCGCTGTCGAGCAGCTTCCGGAGCGATGGCGCGGCTTCACGAGCATCGAGTGCTTCGAAGACCTCGATGGCGCACAGCTGGCCAAGTGGGCTCAGGTCTTCGAGATGACCGATAAGCGGGCCGACGACCACTTCGCCCAGCGACGTGAGCTCGGCCTGCGCCTCTTCGGCTCGACCCTCCGTTGGCTCATTTAGCTCGCTGATGAGGAGGGCGATTCGGGACGCGGTTGGATCAGTCATCTCGTATCAGCTCGACCGCCGCACCCCCGGACGAGCGCGAACCAGAAGGGGTCCGGTCGCGTTGCCCCTTCCTTGCTCGAAGCAATGAACGGCTCGGCCTTGCCGGCGGAGGCGGCCCATGCATCGAGGTCGACAAGCAGCTCACGAGTCTCGTCATCTGACAGTTGGGCGTTGAACCGGTGTACTTCCAGAAGCCCGGCTTCGAACCATCGGAGAAGGAGCTCTGCGCAGTCGTGGCGCGACCAAGGACCCCAGGTGATCTCCTTCCCGTCCTGGTTCTCTATTGAGGCACAGCCGAGGTCCCCGAGCGGCTCAGCTTCATCCCTGACCAGCCAGATCATCATGTTGACGAAGCGGCGGTACTCAGCGTCGGTCATCTGCCCGATAGGGATGGCCGGCGGTGGGGTGGAGATGTCATCGGTGATCAGAGGCTGGGGTCCGCTCGGCCCCTGTCGGTACTCGCGGACCACCTCGATCTCGCCGTCGATCCGATCGTTGAACGTGTCCAGCTCCTCAGCCGGGATCCAGTACTCAAGGCATTCGTCGTCGCCTACCTGTTGGACATCGAAATGCGAGAGGTACTCGGAGTCGACGTCGAAACGAAGGACGTAGCCAACGTTGCCGTTCTCGTCGTCCTTGGTGTTCCAGTCCCTAGCGATACGGATTGCGTAGGGCTCGTTGGTCACGGGGTAGAAGATCGGCTGCCAATCGAGGCGCGGCGGGAAGCGCCGCCAGTCGCTGGCGGCGATCAGGTCGAGCTCGGGTTGCCCGACGGGTCGGTAGAGGGTGGTTGTCGCCACCCATCCAGTGTGGACTCCTGCCACCTCGGTCGCAGGGAGTTCACGCCAGCCAACCTCCGAAGGCCTTCTGGCGCTCTTCGGATTCGGCGGTCGTTGGCCTGTTTGGGGTTCGTGGTTCGTGGCGCGTCAGTCGGCGTTCACAGGTGTCGACTCCACCACGATGCGAAGCTCAGCGGAATTGAACTCATACTCAAGTCCGCCAGCCTTGAACACGATGCGTCGCCAAGGACCCTCCCTACGGACGAGCAAGTGCTCGATCTGTTCAGCCTCGCCGGGGTGCCAGTCTTCAGGCTGGTTGATTTGGAGGTCCCGGACGCCGAGAAAGCGCAGCGCGGTACGCGACGCCCGATCGGGCCAGCTGTCGAACTCGAAGGCAAGTTCGTCGCCACGTCGGACAACGGAACGCAGGTACTGCTCGTTGTAGAGGTCCACCACCCGACCATCGGTTGTCTCGATCTCGATGAGCGGCACGTCAGGCTGTGGATCTCTCATTCCAGTGAACTTCATGCCACACCTTCGTCAAGCGCAACCAGTTCAGTGCCGTGCCGGTGCCGTGGAAAGCGTCGCCACTCGCTGGCGGCGATCAGGCCGAGCTGGGGTTGCCCGACGGGTCGGTAGAGGTTGGTTGTCGCCACCCATCCAGTGTGGACCCTCGGCTTCAACGCATGGTCGAAATTCAGACTTTTCGGGCAATCCGGCGCGGTCGGTGGCGTTTCGACGACAGTGGTTGCGTGACTGAACTGGACGGACCTCTTGTTCTTGGAGGTCGGCTGGCGCCCCTTGCGTGCACTGTCGCCTTTATCGACCGCGGTTGCGAGGAGGTGCTGTCCGAGATCAAGAGGGTTCGAAGCGAGCACGAACTGAATGTGAGCGGTCCCATCTCTTTCGAGATCGCCATCGCTCGACTCGATCCGATGGAGGCACCCTGGACGACTGAAGTCATCGCCGACTGTGGCCTCTGGACCGGGTATGTGAACAACTTCATCAATGGTGGCGATCCATCGGCCATCGCACCTGCCCTCGCTCGTCGAATGGAGGCGAGGTGCGTTACCGCAGTACACATGCCGAAGTACGGGCCTGGACATGGGTCTACACAGTTCTTGTTCGACGGTCCCGATGGTCAGCCGCCGCTCATGGGAATCCGGAGCCTGGCAGCACACTGCGAGGACGGTAGGTGGAGCTGGCATGACTGGGGTGTGGCTCAACCCTTCGAGCGTCTTGACCGCTACAGGGCACGTTTGAAGCGAGATCGCCTCGACCGAGAGTTGTTGGCGGAGTACCTCGCTGCGATGGGCATCGAAGTCGACCGCCCCGACTTCTTCGGTTCATCGTGGGTTGTTGAGCAGGTGGTCGACTGGCAGGTCCGTCGTGAATCCGTGGCCGATTTCCGCAGGCAGAACGGATGGCCCTGAGACTCGTCGAATGATGGCTGCTCATGCTCGCCAATCGACTTCCGGTCTCGTGTTCGACGAGGCCTGTCCGCGCAGCCGGAGTCAAGGGACCGCCAGCGGCGGAGGCGAGGACACGGAGCGCAGCGGAGTCCCGCAGCCGACCCTTGACGCCGACTCTTCGACACAATCGATCTTGCTCCGCCCGGCGGGCGGAGCTTGGCAGCGTCACCGTCCGATTCGCATGACGTTGTCGTGGCTGATGCCGTTGTCCCGGGTGAGGCTCGTTCGCTGTCGAGGCGGCGAGCGCTACGGCTGTGCAGGAACGCTCTCGTCACGGTCGGGCCCTGGATCGGTCCGAGGCCGGCCTTCAGACCGTGGGCCGCATGGTGCTGATCGAGGTAGCCGACAGCGTTATCCCATGCTCGGATGCGATCGCCCTTTACTGGCCGTTCACCGATGGTGTCGGTGACGCGCTCGGGTGGGTTGCGTCGGAGTTGTCGGGTGCGGATGCGTCGGTCGTCGGCCAGTTGCGAGTCGACGTCGTGGAGGTGGGTCTCCATCTCCGGTCGTCGAGCGTTGAGTCGGCGGGCGTCTGCGAGGTCGTGTCGTAGCTCGTCGAGTCGGCCGGTCTCGTCGTGGATCGTCTTGTCGAGTTGGCTGATGTCGGTGGGTAGGCGCTCGATCTTCGAGCGGGCGTTGTTGATCTCGGCTTCGTGTCGCCGTCGTCGGAGCGGGCGGTCGTAGGAATCGAGCGACCTGGGCGGCCTCGGCGAGTTCTGCGACTGCGACATCGCGGCTCGTGGTCGCTGTGCCGATTCGAGCTGTCGATGCGTCGATCGCGGTCGGCAGGGGCGGAGGTCGATGTCGAGCTGGTGAAGCGTGTCGATGAGCTGTGCCTGTTCGCCGAGCAGCGCCCGGAGTTGGTCGGGCGGGAGCGTGCCGGGGCGGTGGCGCTCGGTTCCGGCGAGCTCTGCTTGGCGGGCGAGGGCGGGTCGGTCGATCCAGCTTCGAGCGATGGAGTCGGCGAACACGTCGACGGCGGTTTGTTCGCCGGTGGTGGTGATGTAGGCATCGTTGTGGTGGCGTCCTCGGGTGAGGGGGACGTAGATGCCTCGCACGTCGCTCGGTCCGTCGAGGACGAGGATCGACCGGTCGACGGTGCGGCCCTGGGCGGCGTGGCTGGTTTGGGCGTAGCCGAGTTCGACGTGCGTGGCCACGTAGTCGGCCGGCAGGCGAACGGTGCCGCTGCGGCCGGTGGCGGTGATGTCGCCGTTTCGGTGCAGCGCGGTGATGGTCCAGTCGTCGCGGTTGCGGACCATGTGGTGCTGATCGGTGAGGAGCTGCCGCTGATTGCGGCGGGTCACGATCTCGTCGCCGACGTACAACCGTCGATCTCCGAGGGCAAGGCGGCGGCGGGTGTCGAGTTCGCCAGCCTCGACTCGCCGCTGCTGAGCGGCGAGGTTGAGGGCGTCAACTGTCTCGTTGGTGGGTGCCGTCAGCAGGACCGTCTCGCCCGCTTGACGCGCGGCGGCCCAGGCGTCGAGGGCGTCCCGCTGCATACGGGTGGTCGTTCCTCCATGAAGCCGCCCGTGTGCGTCGTAGACGGTGGCGACCGACGGGTCGCCTCGACGGAGCTGAAGGGATGCGGCTCGCTCCCACTGGTTGCTGAATCGGTGGACCTGGTCGAGTTCGATCGCACCGCACGTATCGATCAGGTACTCGAACATGCCGCCTCGGCCGACTGCGGAGAACTGCATCGGGTCGCCGACCAGGACGACTCGCCAGGCTCGATCGTCTGCGAGACGTGCCAGCTGGTGGAGCTTGTCGGTCGACACCATCCCGGCTTCGTCGACGATCACCGTCGTTCCGAGGGGCAGGTCGTAGGTGTGGGTCGGTGGCCGATTGGCCGAGTGTTCGAAGAGCAGCTTGTCGATCGTGTCGGCGGTCGCACCGGTTTCCGAGGCGAGGACCTCGGCGGCAACGGCAGACGGTGCGAGGCCGAAGACGGCTCGGCCTTCGGTGTGGAGTTGATCGACTGCGGGTTTGAGAGCGGTGGTCTTGCCCGTGCCCGCCGGGCCGACGACGAGCACGAGGTGGGCATCGCCGGCGACGGCAGCGGCGGTCTCGGCCTGGGCGGCAGTCAGCTCGACCTCGGCTCGACGCGGTGCCTCGGTCGAGTCGTTCGAACGCGCAGTGGTTCTGCGCTCGGCCCAGCTGGCCAGCTCGTGCTCCTGAGCGAGGATCTCCGGTGTCGTGAGTGCGCGGTCGGTTGCTGCTTCGGTGATGGGGCGGCCGTCTCGTCGCAACGTCGCTCCATCGAGGATCGGTCGCGAGATGTCGACACACCGCTCGCCGATCGCGTCGGCGGTGAGGCGGTCGAGCAGGCCGGTGATCGCCTCGGGGTCGATGCTGAGGTCCGTTGGGAGGACGGCCGCGAGTTCGCGGGTGATCTCTGCTGGTCGCCAGCTCGACTGCTTCTCGGCCAAGGCGTGGAGCGCTTGGCTGATCATCGATGATTCAACCTCGGCGGTGAGCGGTCGGGCTCGGCTCGGCCAGACGGCCTCGTCCACGACCATCGCCGGGTCCAGCCCGAGAGTCTCGACCTGCGTCCGCCACTGCTCGTGGAGTGCCTGGCCATCGATGCCGTGGGCTTTGGGTGGCCGGGAATCGATGACGGCCTCTCGTTCGAGCTGCCACCGCTCCCGAGGCGTCGGGTCTCGTTCGAGCGTGTCGATGAACCGGTCGAGCTTCTCGTCGAAGCGTCGAGCGACGTCGGCGGTACGAGAGGAGAACTCTTCGAGAACGATCTTGTCGATGCCGTCGATCTCGGCGATCCCGTTCGACGACGGGTTCCCAGTGCACGCCGAGCCGTGCAGTGAGTTCGGTGCGAAGCGTGGCGTGGTAGATCGCCGACAGGGTCCGTTGATCGAGCTTGAGGGTGCGAGCGTCGAGCGCCAGCCACCGTCCATCGGGCGAGCGGACACGGTTGGCCACGACGACGTGGGTGTGGAGGTGTGGGTCGAGCGCTCGGGAGGTGTGCTGGCGGAACGTCGCCGCAACGATGCCCTCGGCATCGACCACGGCGACCTCGCCGTTGATCCGGAACCGGGTGTGGGCGTGCGCTTCGATCCAGCGGACCATCGCCGCCACCGCCGCGTCGTGCGATGCGAGCGCCTCGTGCCGAACGAAGTCGTCGCCGACGGCGAACAGAACCGACACCGACTTGGGTGCGTTCGCCGTGATGTCGAACCCACGAACGGACGACTCGCCGTAGGCCCGGCCGAGCAACACGCCACGGGAGCCAGGGTGGACGCCGGCCATGATGTCGAGGAAGTCCTCGTCGCGGATCTCGCCCCGCAGCCCGAGCATGTCGGCGCCGTGGCCGTGCCATCGTCCGGGCGGCTCGTCGGCATCGAGGTAGTACGACGGCAACGCCTCGACGTAGTACGCGCCAGCGTCGACGCCCTTGAGCGTCGTCACCCGGGCGGTCATCGCCGCCTCCCGGTAGGTGCGGCGGACCTCCCCGCACCACCTGTGCACCCGTCTGTCACTGGTTGGTGAGGAGAGGGGGAGATGCCTTGGGCTCGCCGGTCGGTGGGGGAGCTGGCCGCGTTCGGTGGCGCGGTGTTCATCGTTCGGCGACGCGCTGGGAGTCGAGCCAGGGCTCGATCTCGGTCGGGTCGAATCGGATGAACTTTCCGATCTTGAGGAACGGGATACGTCGCTCTGCGACGAGGCGGCGGATGAAGCGATCGGTGACTCCGAGCCAGTCGGCGAGCTGCTCGATGCTGAGCAGCGACGCACTGGCCGGGTCGACCTGAGAGGTCTGAGTCGTCGGCATGCGGCCGATCGTGCGAAACCCACCTCCTTCGCCACCTACCGTTTCACCTCACTTTCCACCTCCCATCCGCCAGAAATCCCTGGGAGGTGGGGTAGGTGATCTCCTCTTTCACCTCCCATTCGTCTCCCAGGCGCAGGTCACGGGATGAGGTCGGCCGAAACTTGGATTCCAGCGGTGCAATTCCAAGTCTCGGCGGCGAAGCCGCTGCAGGCGGGTCCGCATCTCGTCGACGTAGAAACTAAAGTTTCCGTGTAGGTTTGCGGTTGATGGAGGGAGATCGGCAAGCGACTGTCGCCAGGCGCTCTATCGGCTCGCCGCCAGCCAGGCCGGATTCTTCACCGCTGCCCAGGCGCTCGATCTCGGCTACTCGTACCAGGCGCAGAAGTACCACGTCGATCATGGCAACTGGTCCCGGGTGGATCGCGGGATCTTCCGGATTCCCGAGTGGCCGTCGATCTTGAACGACTCCTTCGTCCGCTGGGTGCTGTGGTCGAAGCACCGGGCTGTGGTCTCGCACGACTCGGCGGCGGTGGTCCACAGACCTCGGGCTTCTGAACCCGGCCAAAGTGCATCTCACCGTGCCGCCGGGCTTTCGGATGGAGTGACCCCGTTGTCGTTCTGCACCGCCGACAGCTTCCCGGCGCGGACGTAGTGCTGCTCGACGGTGTGGTAGTCACGACGGTTGTTCGAACGGTGCTGGACGTGATCGACACTCAGTTCGACGAGGAACTCGTCGCAAGCGTCGTCAACGACGCGCTCGACACCGGGGCGGCCAGCCTGCGCCAGCTCCGAAGAAGGCTCGACCGGCTGAACGAAGACGCTCGGGCTCGCGGCGAGCGAGTGTTGACGACATGATGGAGGCCGATCCGGAGGCGTTCGAGCCGCGCCGAAGCGTTGCTCAGTCCAGTGATCAGCCTGCCGGCGGCGGCGTCGTGCCACAGCCGGCCTCTCTCGGGCGCTGCTGCCGCGCCGTATTGGTAGCGACGCGTCGCCGATCGGCGCGGATACTTCGTTCGGGGCGGGTGAGGCGCTACGGCGTCTCAGGCCTGGCCTACAGTGGTGTCACGGTTCGTCTGCGAGCGCAGCGAGGACGAGGAACGGAACGACGTGGACACGCGGTCAGAAACGGCACGAGAGACGGCGCTGCATTCGCTCCGCCATGCTCGTGGCCGCTATGCCGCGGAGCGGGCCGCCCAGCTCTCGGGCATTCCTGTCTCCACGATCTACGACTGGAATCGCCACTCGATCTACGTCCCGGACTACCGCCACGGCAAGCCGATGGCTTGGTCCTATCGGGACCTCGTGTACCTGCGAGTTCTTGCGTGGCTCCGATCGGAGGGCACCCCCCGGCCCGACGCCGCGCAATGGGTGAGTGAGCTGAAGAAGCACATCAGCGCTGGCCATGATGTGTCCGAACTACGCGCCGATCGACGCACGTTTGCACCGGACGGTGATGTGACCGCGCCACTCGGCGGCACACCGGTGCTGTTCGCAGACATGCTCGGTCGCTTCGACCTGGCGGGCGCAGCTGTTGAGGAGTTCGGTAGCAAGACGTTGTGGGGTCCGGATCTCGTCACTCCGACTGCACACACGTACATTTCGCCCTGGGTGCTTGGTGGCGATCCCTGCATCGACGAGACGCGAATCCCGACGGCAGCAGTCTTCAAGCTGCGGGAAGAACGTGGTCTTGGCATCGCCGATGTCATCGAGCTCTACCCCGATCTGAACGAGGCCGAGGTCGAGGAAGCCTACGAGTTGGAGCGTCGACTGCATGGCCTCGAAGCAGCGGCAGCCGCCTGAGAAGCTCCGGATCCTGCTGGATCAGGGGTTTCCGAATCCGCCAGGGTTCCAGATCTCACAGGTCGACAAGAACATCGAGGTCCAGCACCTCTCCAGCTGGCGGCGCGATCTGTCCGAGCAGCGCACACCTGACTGGGTGCTCTACTGCGAGGCAGCGCTTGCTGGTTTCGATGCGCTCGTTACGCGCGACTTCTCCCAGGCGGAGCAGGCAGAGGAAATGGTTTGCCTCAGCCGGCTCTCCGACTTCCACGTGGTTTCGTGGAAGGAACGAATGGACGATCCGATCGTCGAGTGGGGTCAGCTGTTGGCGTACTTGCCGATGCTGCGCCGCTTCATCGGCGAACACAAAAGCCAGCTGGTCTTCTTGCCGAGGCCGAAGCTGCAGCACAACCGGAATGTTCATGACCCCAAAGAGTTCATCGGCGCGATCGCCACGAGCGTCGGGGAGTCAGTCGCTCAGGTACGTCACCGCGCCCGCGATCAGATTCTCGACTGGGAAGAGAACATCGGCGCGAATGACGGGCGTTTCGAGCAGCTGCTCGGGTACTGATCGGTAGATGTCGGCATATGGGCCCTCTCAGCCCGGCCCCGGGTCCCAAGCCGCTGGGGGCTGCCGCGACTGGGACCACCACGTCATGCCACCGTCGATCCAGGCTTTGCGGAGTTCGTCGTGGCGGCGAGAAAGTGCGTCAGAGTCTGTGAAGCCGACTGCGTCGTCATAGCCGAACTCCGTGCCACAGGAGGGGCAGATCTCGTGCGACGGGGACGCCTGGCTCCAGGCCTCCTCCATCAAGCCCGGCCATGGACAGACTGGCACGTCTCCGCGCGGCTGAATTCGATGTCGACAGTCTCGGCGTGAACGGGTGGCGACAACGTGATTGTCACCCACCACCAGCCTGGCCTAGGCCTAGGCGGAAGACGGACTCGTGCTCCGCATCGCCGATGCTCATCTCTCCCGACGGGAGTCGGATGAGGGCGTGATACCCAGGTTCAGAGAAGCCAGCACTTCGCTGACGACAGGTGATCTCGACCTCAAACGGCGCGCCCTCCGCATCTTCGATGTCCTGAGCGTGCCTGACAGCAACGACGATCAGCTCGGACGAGTGGTCGATCGCTTGTCCTCGGGAGAGCTCGGGCACCGCCTGCGCTGCTGGGTCGCCAAGGATCAACACTCCCCAGTTGAACGGCCGTTTGAACCGCTCCGCCTCTGGTTCAACTGAAGTCATGAGTCCCACCGACCATACGGAAACAGCGTGCGCCCTTGCCCGATCACCTTGCCGTTGAACTCGACCGTCCGGACGTGATCGTCGTCGCAGAAGTGAATCTCGATCGGGCCGAAGCGGCGCAGGTTGCCAGGCCGCCACCAATCGATCGGAAGGCGATCGACGAGACTGGGCGGCAGAAGCCTCATCCCCTCTCACCTCTGTCGAGCGTCGGACAGAGATCGAGCGCTCGAGCGACACGATCGCCCATCTCCATCTCCTCAACAAGGCTAAGCATCGTGTCCCGTTCCGCCGCGGTGATGGGCCGAGAATCCTCGGAGAGCCAGTCGGCCAGCATTTCCAGCGCGAGGCCGAGTTCGTTCGCGTCCAGAAACTCGTGCGCCCAGGTCTGCTGTTGAGCCGTCAACCGTTCGTCAAGCTGAATCACGAGTCCGAGGAGCTGTCCGCGAATTCGTTCGTAGCGGCCAATTCGGTCGTCGTTCACCGCTCCAGATCTCCGTTCATCCGCTCCTCCATCGCGTCGGCGATCTCGGAGTCGCGGCGGGCCGATGCCTTGAGGTAGCGGAGGGAGGCGTCGGACGAGGCGTGACCCATGCGGGCCATGATCTCGCGGAGCGACGCCCCGGCTGTTGCCGCCGACGTGCCGGCGTGGTGGCGGAGGTCGTGGAATCGGATCGACTCATCGAGCCCGGCGGACTTCAGCGCCTTCTTCCAGTACGGAGCGAAGTAGCGGTTGACGAGTGGACTCTCCTTCACCGAAGTGAAGACGAGAGCGCCGGGGTCCTCGGCGACGTACTCCTCGATGTGTGCGGCGAGCATCTCGGCGACACCGCTCGGGATCACCACCGTTCGGTGGGCGGCGGCCGACTTGGGAGGGCCGAGCGTTGGGCCCTGGCCCTTCACGAAGGAGAGCGCTTGGTCGACCCGAAGCGATCGATCTTCGAGATCCACGTGGCGGCGGGTGAGGCCAGTCAGCTCGCCGTAGCGGAGGCCGGAGGTGGCGCCGATCCACACGAGGGCTCGGAACCGAGGATGGATGGCGTTAGCGATTCGCTCGATGTCGTCCCAGTCGAGCATCGGGCGCTCGATCGATCGTTCGACAGCAGCGCCCTTGATGTGGACGGGGTTGGTGCGAAGCAGCCCGTCGTCGACCGCGGTGTCGAGCATGGTGCGGAACAGTCGGTACACCTTGGCGACCGTGTTGGCGTGGAGGCCCGACTTCGACAGTCGCCCATGCCACGCCCGAACCGCCGACGGGGTGATCTTGCGCAGCTCGACCGTCTCGAACTCGCCGAGGATGTGAGCGAGCTGCGAGGCGTAGGTGTCCCGAGTTCGGGGGCGAAGGTCACGAGCTTCGAGCCAACGATCGGCGAACACGCCGAAGCGCTCCCGACCACTCGACGGGTCGACGTGTCGACCCGACAGCAGGTCGGTCTCCATCGTCGCCAGCCACGCACGGGCGTCGGCCTTGGTGGCGAACGTCGTTTCGGCGGGGACCTGTTTGCCGAGGTGCCAGTAGCGCGCCTGGTAGCGCCCAGACGGGAGCTTCCGGATGTTGCCAAAGGGCCTGCTGCTCCCCATTCGTGCCTACTGTTGACCGATCTTCTAGGCACACTGTAGGCACGAGAGCCGGTGGCGATCCAGTAGGTCGGGCTCGAAACCCCCACTGAACAGGGCTTTTCGTAGAGAGCGGGTGACGAGAATCGAACTCGCGTATTCAGCTTGGGAAGCTGATGTTCTACCATTGAACTACACCCGCAGAGCGGCCCAAGGTAGCGCAGACTCGCAGACTTGTCGCCTCGTCGCCCGCCCTGGGCGGACTCCGGTCGCGGGTCGACGCAGTGGCCCCGACACCTTGATGCCGTCGGCCTGCCGCCGATGGGGATCGGTGTCCCCCTTCCTCCGATCGGCTGCGTTCGGCACCCTCGCCCTCACGGTCGCGGCCTGCTCGGGGATCGAGCCGTCGGAGTCTGCCTCGGGGGTGGAGTCCCTGGCCCTGGTGGACACGACGACGACCTCGGACGTCGAACGGATCGACGCAGCCGACGAGATCGACCCCGAGCTGCTGGCACTCGTGCTCGACGGCGTCGCCACCCTCGATGACGGATCGGTGGCCGGGCCACCCCCGGATTCGGGTGATTCGTCGGGTTCGTCGTCGGGCCCCCGTGCCCCGTCGAGCCCTCGCCCGGCTTCGCCGGCGCCCGATGTCACTGCGGGCTATCGAGGGGTGCTCGGGTTCCTCGGACCCGACGATCCGGTCGCCCCGGCCGTTGCCGGGGCGCCGACCGCCTCGCCGAACGCCGCGCCGCTCACCGGTCTCTGGGTCGAGACCATCGCCCAGCGCGAGGCCGTCGTCGTCAAGATCGACAACGCCGCCAAGGCTCGCCCCCAGACCGGGTTGAACCGGGCGGACATCGTGATCGAGGAGGAGGTCGAGGGCGGCATCACCCGCTTCGCCGCCATCTTCCACTCGCAGAGTTCGCGGGTCGGACCCGTTCGTTCGGGGCGCTCGACCGACATCTCGTTCCTCACGGCGCTGGGCTCGCCGTCACTGGTGTACTCGGGCGCCAACGACATCTTCGACGCCTTCCTGCTCCGCCAGCCGACCGTGGCCAACTACAGCGCCGCCCGAAATGGCGGGTACTGGCGTGAGTCGTCTCGGAAGGCGCCGAGCAATCTCTTCACCGACACCGCGACCTTCTTCCGCTCCGGGACGCCGCCGCCTCCACAGTTCGCCTACCGGCCCTTCGGTGTCGAGGCGCCGTGGGGTTCGGCCTCGTCGATCCGGGTGGACTTCGGACGGACCGTCGCCGGGTGGACCTGGAACGCCGCCTTGCCGGGCTGGACACGCAGCCAGGACGGATCGACCCACAAGACCGACGACGGTCCGGTGTCGGCCACCAACGTCATCCTGGCCGTGGTGGCCGAGGTCGAGACCGGCGTGGTCGACAGCAGTCGCAATCCGGTTCCCGAGTTCGTGTTCGTCGGCAGCGGTCCGGTGACCGTCTTCGCCGGCAATCGGGTGATCGAGGGAACATGGACCCGGCCGACGCTCCGACACGCCGCAACCCTGACCGATGCGGCGGGCGCGGTCATCGAGTTGAATCCCGGTCGTACCTGGATCGAACTCGTCACACCCGGTTCGGCGACCTGGTCGTGATCGCGCCCCCGACTCTTGCCGGGTGTTGCCGCTAGTCTGCCCAACCGTGATCCTCTCCGACCGCACCATCAAAGAAGAGATCGCGGCCGGCCGCATCATCATCGAACCGTACGCCGAGGCGGCCATCCAGCCCTCGTCGGTCGATCTTCGACTCGATTCCTACTTCCGGGTGTTCCGGAACCACACGCTCAGTCACATCGACGTGAAGCAGAACCTCGAGGAGCTCACCGAATTGGTCGAGGTCTCCGACGACGATCCCTTCATCCTGCACCCGGGCGAGTTCGTGCTCGGTTCCACGCTCGAACGGGTCGCCATTCCGGCCGATCTCGTCGGCCGGATCGAGGGCAAGTCGAGCCTGGGTCGTCTGGGCCTCCTCATCCACACCACGGCCGGGTTCGTCGACGCCGGCTGGGACGGTCAGCTCACGCTCGAATTCTCCAACGTCGCCAGCCTGCCGATCACGCTCTACCCCGGTATGAAGATCGGCCAGATCAGCTTCATCCGGATGACCACCGACGCCGACCAGCCTTACGGCACCGGTGCCCTCGGATCGAAGTACCAGGGTCAGAAGGGGCCGAGGCCCAGCCGGTACTGGGAGAACTTCGACCACTGAGCAGCGAGTCGTCGCAACCGGTGTTCGTCGCGATCACTGCTCGTCGAGGTAGGTGACGATGTTCAGACCGTCGTCGCGAAGCGCGATCAGTTCGGACCGGTCGAGCGGTGCGCCAACCGTGCCGTCGGTGATCCGGTAGCCCGAGAAGCCTGCGGCCGACTCCACTCGATGGAGGAGAGCGCCGAGTCCACCCTCGGCGTGGGTGCGGCTGAAGCGGATCCCGAGCACGTCGATGGGTGCAATCGTCGTCTCGGCGAGCATCGGCAGCCAACCCGTCTTGAGCGCGACGTCGACGACGTCGTGCGATCCGGGGACACGACAGTTCCCCGCGTCGAGATCGATCGACATCCCGATGGTGGAGCCCGGGCAATGACCGCGGAGGACTCGTACCGCACCTCGGTGGCCGGCGATGAGGTGTTCGGAGATCGTCCTGCCGGGTCGGAAGAGCTCCGGGCTGCGCTGCCGGCCCGTCTGCGGCTCGAGGGCGACGAACGGATCGCGCATCGTCTCCCACTCCGCGACCCGATCCCCCAGTCGGGCTCCGACGACACCGGCGAAGCTGAGGAACCACGGAACGGCTTCGTTCGCCGCCCACCCGCCGGCGTCGGCGAGCCGGGCCGGGGTTCGACCGTGGCCAAGCGTCACGATCGGCTCGATCCCGGCCTCGAGGAGCCGATCGACCAGATCGGAGTAGCGCTCGAGTCGATCCTCGTCGATCTCGGACTCCGAGTCGGGCATGACGGCGTCCCAGGCGACGGTGAAGCGATAGGCGTCGACCCCGGCGTCGAGCAGGTGAGCGATGGTCGCGGGACCGGGAAGCTCGGCTTCACCGAGACCGGGCGGTGACGCCCCACCGAAAGCCCGGTTCGCCGGCGGTTCGGTCGTGATCGAGGAGGGTGGTGCCCTGGCACGAGGCCTCTACGGCGAGATGCGAAGACCCGGAGGCTTCGGCATGGCGGGAGATCTCGAACTCGGGCATGGACAGATCCTCGGGACGCCTCCGCCCTGCCCAGGGATCGACAGTGTGGTGGATCGCGCACCCTGATGCAACTATCTGAACGCCCGTTTCGGAAGCTCCTTCGCGGTGCTACGACACGCAGATAGTTTCACCAGGGAGAAAAGGCGACCGCCGTTCCGGGAGCGGGAAAAGAATGACGAAGGTCCCGGTCGTGACGCCCCGCGAACCCGCGAAATCAGTCGCCGGCGGTTCCGGCTTCGATCTCGTTCCGCCGGGTCTCGACCTCGCGTGCGGCGATCGCCTCGCCATTCTCGATGGCCTCGAGGACGTGCATGGCGATGTCGGCGACCCGCAACTCGGTCTCTTCGACGCCGTGGCCCTTCACCCCGTCGTCCATCATCACGTAGCAGAACGGACAGGCCGTTGCCACGCGCGAGGCGCCGGTGGCGATCAGTTCCCGCGACCGCTCGTCGTTGACCTTGGTGCCGATCGTCTCCTCCATCCACATCCGGGCTCCGCCGGCGCCGCAGCACATGCCCTTGGTGCCGTTGCGTCCGGCCTCGACGATCTGCACGCCCTTCAGCGAACCGATGACGTTGCGGGGCGCCAGATAGACGTCGTTGTGGCGGCCGAGATAGCAGCTGTCGTGGTAGACGATCCGTTCCTCGAGCGTGGCGTCGGTGACATCGAGCTTGCCCTGGTCGATCAGCCACTCGAGGAACTGGCTGTGGTGCACGACCTCGTAGTGCCCGCCGAGTTGGGGATACTCGTTCTGGAGGGTGTTGAAGCAGTGAGGGCACTGCGTGATGATCTTCTTCACACCCATCCCGTTGAGCGTCTCGACGTTCTGCTTGGCCAGCATCTGGAAGATGTACTCGTTGCCCGAGCGTCGGGCCGGGTCGCCGGTACACAGCTCGGCCGGGCCGAGGATGGCGAAGTCGATGCCCGATCGGTCGAGCAGCTTCGACATGGCCTGGGTGACCTTCTGGTTCTTGTCGTCGAAGCTGCCGGCGCAACCGACCCAGTAGAGGTACTCGTGGTCGAGGACCTCGGTGCCGTCGACGATGGGGATGTCGAGGTTCTTGGCCCAGTCGGCCCGGGTGCTCTGGCTCATGCCCCAGGGATTGGAGGAGTTCTCCATCGATCGGAAGGCCGAACCCAGCTCGGTCGGGAAGTCCGATTCCATCAGCGTGAGATAGCGGCGCATGTCGAGGATCTTGTCGAGGATCTCGATGTTGACGGGGCAGATCTCGTCGCAGGCCTTGCAGCTGGTGCAGGCCCAGACCTCTTCGGTCGTGATGCGTTCGAAGATCCAATCGCTCTTGACCGTGATCTCGGCATCGACACCGATGGGCGGCGACAACGGCGGGGTCACCGGTGCGGGCCATGACCTCGCCGGTCTTCAGGACGATCTCGCGAGGGTCGAGGGGCTTGCCCGTCGCGTTGGCAGGGCACACCGAGGTGCAGCGCCCGCACATCGTGCAGGCGTCGGTGTCGAGGAGCTGCTTCCAGGTGAAGCTGCCGATGGTGGAGGCGCCGAAGCTCTCGAGGCTGGTGTTCTCGAGATCGGGCATCGCCTTCATGGCGCCCTTGGGCCGGTCTCGATCCTTGAGGTACATGTTCAGCGGCGAGGTGAACATGTGGCGCATCATCGTGCCGGGGATGATGACCAGGAAGACGAAGAAGCTGAACACGTGGGCGATCCACCAGCCCTGATGCCAGCCCGAGAGGTTGCCGAGACCGTCGACGGCCAAGGACAGCGGGTAGCCGATGACACTCCAGCGCTCGAACTCGGGCTGGTCCTGCAGGGCGATCCGGAAGGCCTCGGCCCCGAAGCCGGTGACCCCGATGGCGAGCAGCGTTCCGTTGATCAGGGCGTGCTCGGGCCGGGACTTGACGGCGATGCGGTACGGCCGCCAGCGCCGGGGTCCGTAGCGCCGGACGATCGCGATCGACACCCCGAGCACGAAGCCGGCCCCGGCCACGTCCCCGACGAGCGCGTAGGCCCGGTAGATGTCGCCGTGCAGGAACTTCATGCTCTCGGGGACCTGGTGGTTGATCTCCAACACGGTGGTGACGGCGAGCAGGATGATGAAGTTGAAGTAGATGAGGCTGTGCATGATGCCGGCGCCGGGCTCGCGCATCAGGGTCTGCATGTAGATGCCCGACCGGAAGTCGGCGAGGCGTCGCTTGATGTTCTTCGGGGTCGTGGCCCGTCGGTCGGGCGCGCCCCGTTCCCAGTTCTTCACCCGATAGGACATCTGCAGGGTCGCCCACAGCAGGAGCACCGGCATGACGGTGTAGAAGGCGAGCTTCATCGGGCCCGGGATGTTGACGAAGACCTCGCGCTGGACCGCGGAGTCGTCGTGGAACTCGAAGAACCACGCGGCCACCCCCGACAGCGCCGTGACGGCAGCGATGGCGACCCCGACGGACAGCCAGACGGTCCGGGC
The DNA here is from genome assembly GCA_963717115.1 of uncultured Acidimicrobiales bacterium. Taxonomy (GTDB): domain Bacteria; phylum Actinomycetota; class Acidimicrobiia; order Acidimicrobiales; family SZUA-35; genus JBBQUN01. The sequence continues at coordinate 19,678 of CAVQVO010000001.1, forward strand.
GCGCGGGACGCCTCCGCTGGACGCTTCGGTTTTCAGCTCTTCGTTCACAGGTGCATCCATAACGCCGTAGACGGTAGTGGTTCCCGGACCCGGGCGAGTAGCTGCGGACGGCAATTCCCCGGCAGATCCGCGAGGCCCCGATCGGTCGGCCGGGTTCATGTTGACGAAACAAGCGCGAAACGTTCGAGCCCTACGTTCGGCCGACATGGACGTCGCGCTGATCAACTGGCCCGAAGACGAGCCCCGCCGGCTCGAACTCGCCGCCCAGCACCGGCCCCGATTGCTCCTCGTCAACGCCGAAGGTCCGGCTCCGATCGCCACCGACCCGCTCGAGGACTGGATCCGACTGCCGGCGCCCGAGAACGACGTCGCCGCCCGAGTCCATGCGCTCACCATCCGCTCGGGCAGTGCCGAGTCTCCGGCCCCGCGGCTCGGCGACGACGACCTCCTGCACCACGGCGACCGGTGGGTCGCCCTCCCGGTCATCGAGGCGAGGCTCATGGCCGCGCTCATCGCCCGGGTCGGCGCCGTGGTCAGTCGTGAGGCACTGATCCGGGTCGGATGGCCTGGTGAGAACCCCAGTCGCAACGTGCTCGACGTCCACATGTTGCGCCTTCGCCGACGGATCGAGCCCATCGGACTGGCGATTCGAACGGTGCGATCGCGGGGCTATGTCCTCGAGAGCTGATGTCAGAAAGACGAAAGATCAGCGTCGCCGGTCCGTAACAGTTGGCGAATCTTTCCGAAATGCGGCGTCCGTAGGTTCGGACCCGAATCCACCGAACGGGTCTCTCCGCCATGCCGGCGTCCGAGACCGTTCGCCCGCAATCGGAGTGTTCACCGATCGTCGTGTGCACCAACGCAGTGTCAAACAAGCCAAAGGGAGAGTTCACGTGAGAAGAAAAGTCGTCGGAGTCAGTCTGGTGGTGATGCTGGGGTCCCTGCTCCTGGCCAACCCCGCCGTGGCCCAAGATGCGTACGAACCGACGATGAGCGACATCGTCGACAACATCTGGATCGTGATCGCTGCCGTCCTGGTGCTGTTCATGCAGGCCGGATTCGCCCTGGTCGAGGCCGGGCTCACCCGGGCCAAGAACGTGGCGAACATCATGATGAAGAACCTCATGGACATGTGCATCGCCTTCATCGCCTTCTGGGCCGTCGGCTATGCCTTCGCCTACGGGTCCGATGCCGGTGGGTTCATCGGGACCGACCTGTTCTTCCTCCAGGACTCCTCGACCTACGAGGGTGGCCTGACGCTGTCGACCAACTTCATCTTCCAGGTCGCCTTCGCCGGCGCTGCTGCCACCATCGCCTCCGGGGCCATGGCCGAGCGCACGAAGTTCTGGACGTATGCGATCTTCAGCCTGTTCATGACGGCCATCATCTACCCGGTCGGGGTCCACTTCTTCTGGGGTGGCGGCATCATCGCCGATCTGAACATCGGGGACGCCAAGTTCGGCGACTTCGCCGGATCGACGATCGTGCACTCGGCCGGTGGCTGGGCCGCCCTGATGGGAGCCATCTTCCTCGGCCCACGCCTCGGCAAGTACGACGCCGACGGCACCGTGCGGCCGATCATCGGTCACTCGATTCCCTTCGTCATCATCGGTTGCTTCATCCTCTTCATCGGCTGGTTCGGGTTCAATCCGGGTTCGGAACTCGCCGCCGACCTCTATGTCCCCGACATCGCCGTGACGACCGGCCTCGCTGCGGCGGCCGGCGCCATCACGGCGATGCTCACCATCACCTACAAGACGGGCAAGCCCGACGTGGGCATGGCCGGCAACGGTCTGCTCGCCGGTCTGGTCTCGATCACCGCCGGCTGCCGGGACGATGACGCCGCTCGGTGCGGTGATCACCGGCGCCCTGGGTGGTGTCATCGTGGTGCTGTCGGTGCTCTTCATCGACACCAAGCTGAAGATCGACGATCCGGTCGGTGCGGTGTCGGTCCACGGCGTGTGCGGTGTCTGGGGGACACTGGCCGTCGGCCTGTTCGCCCATCACGGCGACGCCTTCGTCGATGCTGCCTACCCGCTGGCCGACGGGACCGAGTACGACTCGTCCGGCCTCTTCTATGGCGGCGGCATCAACCAGCTGATCGTCCAGCTGCTCGGAGTCCTGATCATCGCCGCCTGGGTCCTCATCACGACCGGTGCGCTCTTCGCCGTCCTCAAGGCCACCATCGGCCTGCGGGTGACGCCCGAAGAGGAGATGGAAGGACTCGACGTTCTCGAACACGGCGCTCCGGGCTACGGTCCTGACGTGTCGGTCCTGGCCTGAGAAAGAGGAGACCATGCAACTCATCACCGCAATCATCAAACCGCACATGCTCGACGAGGTGAAGGGCGCCCTTCGGGCGATCGGCATCTCGGGTATGACGGCCACCGAGGTCAAGGGGTTCGGCCGCCAGGGCGGCCACACCGAGACCTATCGGGGCGCCGAATACCAGGTCGACTTCGTTCCCAAGGTGAAGCTCGAGGTCGTGGTCGACGACGCCGACGTTTCCAAGGCCACCGAGGCGATCACCACCGCAGCCCAGACCGGCAAGATCGGTGACGGCAAGATCTGGGTGACCGGAGTCGACAGCCTGATCCGGATCCGGACGGGCGAGATGGGCGCCGACGCCCTCTGACCCTTCGCCGCCTCCGGCGGCGTTCAGGTCGGCGGCTCTCGGGCCGCACATCACGCCGAGGACCACGCACCTGCGGGTGTCCACGAGGAGCGGACGACACGACGTCGTTCGCTCCTCGTCGGTTTTCGGATCGGGCTCAACCCGAAGCGAGCCGGGCCATCAGTTCGAGTTGGTCGGGCGTCGGGGCGGCCGCGAGCCGCCCCCGGAACTCCGTCGGTCCCGACTGCCAGACGGCGAAACTCTCGGCGAAGTCGCCGGCACCGGTCGAGAAATCGCCGAGTCCGTCCCCCGGCCACCACGGTCCGTCGCCGATCCCCCGGGCGTCCTGCCACGCTCGACGCTCGTCGCCGTCGTTCAACGTGACATCGACCGCGTGACCGATCTCGTGGGCGATGACGTGGACCAGGAGCGACTCGGATTGGCCGCTTCGCACGTACACCTCGATCCGACGTTCGTCGACCAGCGTCAGCCCCAGCACGCCGTCCCGGCCCGGGCCGAACTCGATGGTCCAGCCCGGCAACCGGTCCTGCCACGGGTACGTGATCGAGTCGAGCGCCGCCCGACCCCGACGGTCGTGGTCGGCGATCGCGTCGGTGGCGAGCGTCGCGACCGGCGGATCGGTGACGGTGCCCGGTTCGGTCGCCGGTGCTGCGCTCGCCGCCTGCGGGTCGCCGGTCGACGGCTCGGTCGTCCCCCGGCCGGCGGCGCCGATCGCCTCGTCGAGACGACGGGGGTCGTGATCGTCGGCGGATCGGGGAGCCGAACCCGATGACGACCGCGGCCACGGTTGGCCCGGCGACCACGCCACCGGTGCGAATCGGGCCTCGTTCGAGGGTCGGTCGGAGCGACCGGTCCCGGGTGACCGGCTCGACGTCGCCACCGTGCTCGGGGCGAGGGTGGCGAGCGGTGATCGCCGCAACGAGGCCCGCTCCGACGACGATCCACCTCATGTCCACTCCCCGCACCGGTCCGTGAACGACACCGTAGTGATCGGCCGGGCACCCCGGAGAAGGGAGCAATACCCCCCGAACCGTCCCCCGATCCGGTCGAAGGGGGCCGAGGGACCGCCATAGAATCGGTGACAGTCAACGAAGGTGAGGCCGGATGTCCCCCGCACAACGCTCCCCAGGGTCGGCGATGCCGTCCCGATCCCCGTTCCTGCTCGAACCCCTCGACGAGTTCGCCGGCAGGCCCGGTCCGCTGCTCATCGTGATCGCCGATGGTGTCGGTGTCGCGCCCGCCGGACCGAGCAACGCCGTCACGGTCGCCACCGCGCCGACGTTCGATGCCCTGACCACGTCCGGTCTGTCGACCACCCTGCTCGCCCACGGTCCGGCAGTCGGGCTTCCGTCCGACGACGACATGGGGAACTCCGAGGTCGGACACAACGCACTCGGTGCCGGTCGGGTCTTCGCGCAGGGTGCCAAACTGGTCAACAAGGCCCTCGCCGACGGATCGATCTTCCAGAGCCCGGTCTGGGCCTCGGTCATCGAGCACGCTCGGGCCCACACCCTCCATCTGCTCGGCCTCCACTCCGATGGCGGCGTGCACTCCACCACCGAGCATCTCTACCAACTGCTCGAACGGGCCGCCGACGAAGGAGTCACCCGGGCCCGGGTCCACATCCTCCTCGATGGCCGCGACGTGGCCCCTCGCTCGGCGCTCGACTACATCGCCCAGACCGAGCAGGTGCTGCAGAAGATCAACGAACACCATCGGCTGGCCGGGCGCGAGGCCGATTTCCGGATCGCCTCGGGTGGCGGCCGCATGACCGATCACCATGGATCGCTACGGGGCCGACTGGGCCATGGTCGAACGGGGCTATCACTGCCACACCAATGGGGTCGGCCGTGGGTTCGCGGTCCGCCACCGAAGCGGTCGAGACGTTGTACGCCGAGTCCGATGCCGGCGACCAGTACCTCGCTCCGTTCGTCATCGTCGACGAAGCGCGGTCGAGCGGTCGGTCCCATGGCCGATGGCGATGCGGTGGTCCTGTTCAACTTCCGAGGTGACCGATCGATCGAGATCTCCCGGGCCTACGAGGAGCCCGATTTCGACGAGTTCGACCGGGGACGGCATCCCGATGTCTACTTCGCCGGCATGCTGCAGTACGACGGGGACCTGCTCGTTCCCAAGCACTACCTGGTCGACCCCCCGTCGATCGACAAGACGATGGGCGAGTACCTGTGTGCGACCGGTCTGCGCAGCTTCGCGATCAGCGAGACGCAGAAGTTCGGGCACGTGACCTACTTCTGGAACGGCAACAAGTCCGGCTACATCGACCCCGAGCTCGAGACCTACGTCCAGATCCCGTCCGACAACGTCGAGTTCAACCACACGCCCGGCATGAAGGCCCGAGAGATCACCGACCGCACGATCGAGCTGCTGCGCAGCGGGGACTATCGGATCGGCCGACTGAACTTCCCGAACGGCGACATGGTGGGCCACACGGGGGATCTCGCGGCCACGGTCGTCGCCATGGAGATCCTCGACGGTTGCCTTCGCGAGCTGATCGAGGTGATCGACGAGCTCGGCGGGGTGCTCGTCTTCACCGCCGATCACGGCAACGCCGACATCATGTACACCGAGAGCGGCGGTGTGCGCACGCCGAAGACGTCGCACACGCTCAGCCCGGTGCCCTTCGCGATCCACGATCCGGCGTACGCCGGTGAGTACGACCTGGCCCCGATCGAACGGGCCGGGCTGTCCAACGTGGCGGCCACGGTGTTCAACCTGTTGGGGTACCGCGCCCCCGACGGCTACGACCCGAGCCTCGTTCGTTTTCGCTGAGTCGCTCGATCGTCGCGAGGTCGAGGGTGCGAATCGACGGCTGCTCCGATCTGTCGCGGCCGGATGGATGGTGGCAAACTGAATGAGTTGTCAAGAGTCACACCCACAAAGCTGAGTAAGTGACACTCAACTTTGTAGAGTGGACGATGTCAACACTGACATGGGTGGGTTCCCCGGGCTCCGATCCCGACCCCACCCCACCAATCCGGTAGCCGTGCCCACCATCGATGGGCCGAAACCCTGCGAAAGAGAGTCCACATGGCAAAGGCAGTTGGTATCGACCTCGGAACCACGAACTCCGTCGTCTCCGTGCTCGAAGCTGGTGACCCGGTGGTCATCCCCAACTCCGAAGGTGCCCGGACCACGCCGTCGGTCGTGGCGTTCGCCAAAGACGGTGGCGAGGTGCTCGTCGGTGAGGTGGCCAAACGACAGGCCATCACCAACCCCGATCGCACCATCCGTTCGGTGAAGCGCCACATGGGCACCAACTGGACGACCGACATCGACGGCAAGAAGTACACGGCTCAGGAGATCAGCGCCCGCACGCTCATGAAGCTCAAGCGTGACGCCGAGGCCTATCTGGGAGACACCGTCACCCAGGCCGTGATCACGGTGCCCGCGTACTTCGACGACGCCCAGCGCACCGCCACCAAGGAGGCGGGACAGATCGCCGGCCTCGAGGTCCTGCGCATCATCAACGAACCGACCGCGGCGGCCCTGGCCTACGGTCTCGACAAGGAAGGCGAAGATCAGACCATCCTGGTCTTCGACCTCGGCGGCGGCACGTTCGACGTGTCGGTGCTCGAGATCGGCGACGGCGTGTTCGAGGTCAAGAGCACCTCGGGCGACACCGAACTCGGTGGCGACGACTGGGATGCCGCGGTCATCGACTGGCTCGTCTCGCAATTCAAGAACGCCCACGGCGTCGACCTCGCCGCCGACAAGATGGCGGCCCAGCGGCTCAAGGAAGCGGCCGAGAAGGCCAAGATCGAGCTCTCGACCACCCAGTCGACCTCGATCAACCTGCCGTTCGTGACCGCCACCGCGGCGGGCCCGCTCCACCTCGAGGAAACGCTCAGTCGGGCGAAGTTCCAGGAACTCACCAGCGCCCTGCTCGATCGGGTCAAGAAGCCGTTCGAGGCCGCGATCAAAGACGCCGGTCTCAAGCAGGCCGACATCGATCACGTGGTCATGGTCGGTGGTTCGACCCGGATGCCCGCCGTCACCGAACTCGTCGAGTCGATGACCGGCCGGGAAGCCAACAAGACCGTGAACCCCGACGAGGTCGTCGCCATCGGTGCGGCCGTCCAGGCCGGGGTGCTCAAGGGTGACGTCAAGGACATCCTCCTGCTCGACGTGACCCCGCTGTCACTCGGGATCGAGACCAAGGGATCGGTCATGCACAAGCTGATCGAGCGCAACACCACCATCCCGACCCGGCGCACCGAGACCTTCACCACCGCCGACGACAACCAGCCCTCGGTCGAGATCCACGTCCTGCAGGGCGAGCGTGAGCTGGCCGGCGCCAACAAGACCCTGGGCAAGTTCCAGCTCGTCGATCTGCCACCGGCTCCTCGCGGGATCCCTCAGATCGAGGTCACCTTCGACATCGACGCCAACGGCATCGTTCACGTGAGTGCCAAGGATCGGGCAACGAGCAAGGAACAGTCCATCACGATCACCGGCCAGTCGACCCTGTCGAAGGACGACATCGAGCAGATGATCAAGGACGCCGAGGCCCACGCCGAGGAAGATGCCAAGCTCCGGGCCGAGGCCGAGGTGCGCAACGGTGCCGATTCGCTCGTCTACCAGACCGAGAAGCTGCTCCGGGAACAGGGCGACAAGATCGACGACGCCGAGAAGTCGGCCGTCGACGAGGCGCTCGCCGAACTCAAGACGGCGATGGCGGGCAGCGACATCGATGCCATCAAGGCCGGCACCGAGAAGCTGATGGGTGCCAGCCAGACGGTCAGCACCAAGCTCTACGAGCAGGCCGCCGCCGAGGCCGACCCGAACGCCGCCACCGGTGGTGCCGCCGCCGATGACGACGACGTGGTCGACGCCGAGATCGTGGACGAGGACGAGTCGTGACCGATCCGACACCACGAGACGAACCCAACGAGGTCGTCGACGACCAGGTGGCCGTCGACGACGACACCCCGACGGCCGAGTCGATCGACCTCGGAAGCGCGAACCCGGCCACACCGGCCGAGACCGAGCCGTCGGCCATCAGCGTCGAGGACCTCGTCGCCGATCTCGAGACGGTCACCGCCGAGCGAGACCGGTACCTCGATGCGGTGCAGCGACTCCAGGCCGAGTTCGAGAACTACCGCAAGGCGGTGGCGAAGCGCGAACTCGACGCACGGGAACGAGCCAACCAAGGGCTCGTCAACGAACTGCTGCCGATCCTCGACGCCTGCGACGGCGCCGTGGTGAACGGTGCCGGCGACGTCGCCCCCATTCGGACCTCGCTCCTCGAGGCCCTCGTCAAACAGGGCCTCGAGCGCATCGAGGACGAAGGGGCACCGTTCGACCCCGAGCAGCACGAGGCCGTGATGCACGAACCGTCCGATGACGGCTCTGGCCCCTCGATCTCGCAGCTGCTGCGGGTCGGCTATCGCTGGAAGGGTCGGGTGGTCCGGCCGGCGATGGTGCAGGTTCGAGGCTGATCCGGTGTCGAGTCGGACGCCGGTTCGGCCATGCCGACGAATGACGCGGGCCGACACGAATGAGACGGGCCGACACGACTGAGAAGGGGGGTGGATGATGCCGCCACAGCACGAATGGATCGAGAAGGATTTCTACAAGGTCCTGGGGGTGGCGAAGGACGCCTCCCAGAAGGACATCACGAAGGCCTACCGGAGCCTGGCCCGCCAGTTCCATCCCGACAAGAACCCGGGCGACACCGCGGCCGAGGAACGCTTCAAGGAGATCTCGGCCGCATACGACGTCGTCAACGATCCGGACCGCCGCAAGGAGTACGACGAGCTGCGGCGCCTCGGGCCGATGGCCGGCGCGTTCGGGGGCGGCCCCCGGGGCGGCGGCCCGGGTCCGCGGTGCCACCAACTTCGATGTCGGCGACCTGGGTGACATCCTCGGTGGGCTGTTCGGCAACCGCACCCGCAGTGGCCAGCAGCGCAGCACCGCAGCCCGCGGCGCCGATCTCGAGGCCGAGCTCCACCTGAGTTTCGAAGACGCCATTCGCGGTGTCACGACGTCGGTGCACCTGACCTCCGACGCCCCCTGCGGGACGTGCAAGGGATCCGGCGCCAAGCCCGGGACCATGCCGAGCGCCTGCGGGATGTGCGGGGGTCGGGGTGTCCTCGACGACAATCAGGGACTGTTCTCGTTCAGTCAACCGTGCCCGTCGTGCGGCGGACGGGGCCGGGTCGTCACCGATCCATGCCCCAGCTGCCAGGGAAGCGGCATCGAACGGCGGCCCCGCCAGGTGAAGGTGCGCATCCCGGCCGGTGTCCGCAACGGGCAACGGATCAAGCTCAAGGGCCGGGGCAGCCCCGGCCGCCACGGAGGCCCGTCAGGCGACCTCTATGTGAAGGTCGGCGTCGCCGACCACGAGCTGTTCGGTCGGAAGGGCCATCACCTCACGATCACGGTCCCGGTCACCTTCACCGAGGCCGCACTCGGCGCCAAGATCCTCGTACCGACGCTCGACGGCGGTCCGGTCACCCTCCGGCTCCCCGCCGGCACTCCGACCGGCAAGACCTTCCGGGTGAAGGGTCGAGGTTCGGAGTCGACCAAGGGGGGCGGCGATCTGCTGGTCACGGTGGAGGTCGCGGTGCCGACCAAGCTCAGCGAACGACAACGGGAGGCGGTCGAGGCGCTCGACCGAGTGCTCATCGAATCGCCTCGGGCCCACATCGAGACGGCGGCTCGGCGCGGCGCCGACCGGGAGGGGAGTGACTGATCATGGCCGAACGACAACGACCACACGAGCGACTCCAGGCCATCTACGTGATCTCGGTCGCCGCCGAACTGGCCGGCGTCCACCCCCAGACCCTGCGGATCTACGAACGCAAGGGCCTGGTGAATCCCGCCCGCACCGGCGGGGGGAGCCGCCGCTACTCCGACGCCGACCTCGAACAGCTCCGGCGGATCCAGGCACTGACCGACGAGGGACTGAACCTCGCCGGCGTGAAGCGGGTCCTGCAACTCGAGCGAGAACTCGAGAAGGCGAAGCAGGCGCTCGAGGCCATGCAGGCCAACACCGAACGACAACTCGAAGAGGCCCGTCGGCACTACCGGCGAGACCTCGTCCCCGTCACCCAGGCCGTGACGCTCTACCAGAAACACCGTCGCTGAAGGCCCATCGAACGGCGACGGACCGAGCAGACAACCCCTGCAGAGAGGAAGCCACGACATGGCACTCGACCCGAATCGCTGGACCATCAAGACCCAGGAGGCCGTCACCGCCGCCATCGCGCGCGCCAAGGACGACTCGCACCCCGAAGTCACCCCCGATCATCTCCTCGTCTCGCTGCTCGGGCAGGCCGAGGGCGTCGTGCTTCCGATCCTGACCAAGGTCGGACGGGCCCCGGGACCGCTTCGCAACGAGACCGAGAAGGCCCTGGCCGCCCTCCCGAAGGCCTACGGGGCCGACGCCAAGTTCTCCCGCCAGACCAACCGGGTCTTCGCCGACGCCGACAACGTCCGGGCCGAACTCGGCGACGACTACCTGTCGACCGAACACCTCCTGCTGGCCCTGGCCAACCGTGACGCCGGCGGCACGACGGCCGCTCGGATCGATCTGACCCGCGAACAGTTGCTCGCCGCGCTCCAGACCGTTCGTGGCTCGCACCGGATCACCAGTCAGAATCCCGAGGATTCCGTTCCAGGCCCTCGAGAAGTACGGACGGGACCTCACCGAGGACGCCCGAGCCGGCCGTCTCGATCCGGTCATCGGCCGTGACAGCGAGATTCGCCGGGTCATCCAGGTCCTGTCCCGGCGCACCAAGAACAACCCGGTGCTGATCGGCGAGCCCGGTGTCGGCAAGACCGCCATCGTCGAGGGACTGGCCCAGCGGGTCGTCGAGGGCGACGTTCCCGAGAGCCTGCGGAATCGTCGGGTCATCTCGCTCGACATGTCGGCGATGCTCGCCGGCGCGAAGTACCGGGGCGAGTTCGAGGAGCGGCTCAAGGCGGTGCTGAAGGAGATCACCGACGCCGAGGGCGAGGTCATCACCTTCATCGACGAGATGCACACCGTGGTCGGTGCCGGAGCCGGCGGGGACTCGGCGATGGACGCCTCGAACATGCTCAAGCCGATGCTGGCCCGTGGTGAGCTCCGCATGGTGGGGGCCACCACGCTCGACGAGTTCCGCAAGTACATCGAGAAGGATCCGGCGCTCGAGCGGCGTTTCCAGCAGGTGTTCGTCGGGGAGCCCTCGGTCGAGGACTCGATCGCGATCCTGCGGGGGCTGAAGGAGCGCTACGAGGTCCACCACGGCGTCCGGATCCAGGACTCGGCCCTCGTCGCCGCGGCCGTGCTGTCGGACCGCTACCTGACCGGTCGGTTCCTGCCCGACAAGGCGATCGACCTGATCGACGAGGCAGCATCGAAGCTCCGGATCGAGATCGACTCGCTCCCCACCGAGATCGACATCGTGGAACGGCGGATCCGCCAGGTCGAGATGGAACAGGTCGCACTCGCGAAAGAGACCGACGCCGCTTCGGCGGCTCGACGCAGCGAACTCGAGAGCGAACTGGCCGACCTTCGTGAGCGGTCCCAGGCCATGAAGGCCCACTGGCAGAACGAGAAGGACGCCATCGCCACGATCCGCAGCCTCAAGGAGGAGCACGAGATCCTCAAGCGCGACGCCGAGCGTGAGTCCGATCTCGAGCGAGCGGCCGAGATCCGATACGGAAGGATCCCGCAGGTCGAGCGAGCCATCGACGACGCAACCGACGCCTTGGCGGTGCTCCAGGCCGAACAGACGATGCTCAAGGAGGAGGTCGACGAGGAGGACGTCGCCGAGGTCGTCAACCGTTGGACCGGCGTCCCGGTCTCGCGGCTCATCGAAGCCGAGTCCCGCAAACTGCTGCGGCTCGAGGACGAACTGCACGAGCGCGTGATCGGTCAGGACCAGGCCGTCGCCTCGGTGGCGGCCGCCATTCGGCGCAGCCGGGCCGGCCTCTCCGACCCCAACCGGCCGATCGGCAGCTTCCTCTTCCTCGGGCCGACCGGTGTCGGCAAGACCGAGCTCGCCCGATCGTTGGCCCAGTTCCTGTTCGACGACGAACGGGCCATGGTGCGCCTCGACATGAGCGAGTACATGGAGAAGCACTCGGTCAGCCGGCTGATCGGTGCCCCTCCCGGCTACGTCGGCTACGACCAGGGTGGCCAGCTGACCGAGGCCGTCCGGCGTCGGCCCTACGCGGTCGTCCTGCTCGACGAGGTCGAGAAGGCCCATCCCGACGTGTTCAACGTCCTGCTGCAGTTGCTCGACGACGGGCGGTTGACCGACGGACAGGGTCGGACGGTCGATTTCACGAACGTGGTCCTGATCATGACGTCCAATCTGCCCGGTGATCCGAAGGACTTCTTCCGTCCCGAGTTCATCAATCGGGTCGACGACATCGTCCGGTTCAGCTCCCTCAGCGAGGACGACCTCGAGTCGATCGTCGAGATCCAGTTGGGTCATCTCGAGAAGCGTCTGGTGCAGCACCGAGTCACCCTCGAGGTGTCCGACAAGGCCATGGGCCGGTTGGCGGCCCTGGGCTTCGACCCGGCGTTCGGTGCTCGGCCGCTGAAGCGGTTGATCCAGAAGGAGGTCGCCGACCGGATCGCGTTGATCATCCTCGATGGCGCCCTGCCGGAGGGATCGACCGTGAAGGTCGACGTCGACGGCGACGAGATCATGGTCGCGACCAGCTGAATCCGAACGGCCCGAGGTGTGGTGGCGCCTCGGGCCGGCGAGGTTGCCCGGCCCGTCCGATAGCATCGGTCACCGTGCCAGCAACGATCGTGGTCGGAACGCAATGGGGCGACGAGGGGAAGGGAAAGTTCACCGACCTCCTGTCCAAGGAAATGGCCATGGTGGTTCGCTACCAGGGTGGCCACAATGCGGGGCACACGATCGTCGTCGGTGAAGAGAAATTCGCCATCCAACTGATCCCGAGCGGGGTGCTCTACGACCACATCGTTCCGGTGATCGGCAACGGCGTGGTCGTCGATCCGTTCGTCCTGCTGGCCGAGAAGGAGATGCTCACCCGCCGGGGTATCGACTGTTCGCGGTTGAAGCTCTCGGGGAATGCGCACCTGATCCTCCCGTACCACCAGCAACTCGACGCATTGCACGAGCGCCACCTGGGCAAGGCGAAACTCGGAACGACCAAACGGGGCATCGGCCCGGCCTATGCCGACAAGGCGATGCGCCTCGGCATCCGCGTCCAGGACCTCCTCGACGAAGCCATCTTCCGAGAGAAGCTCCATGGCTCGCTGGCCCACACCAACAAGGTGCTGACCAAGGTCTTCAACCGACTGCCGGTCGACCCCGACGCCCTGGCCGACCGGGTGCTCGCCGAGTGCCTCGACGGGCTCCGGCCCCACATCGCCGACAGCGTCAACCTGATCCACGATGCGCTCGACGCCGGACAGCACGTCCTGTTCGAAGGGGCCCAGGCCACGTTCCTCGACCTCGACCACGGCACCTATCCGTTCGTGACCTCGAGCAACCCCATCGCCGGTGGCGCCTGCGCCGGGGCCGGCATCGGCCCGAAGGACATCGATCGGGTCGTCGGCATCGCCAAGGCCTACGTGACCCGGGTCGGTTCCGGGCCGTTCCCGACCGAATTGTTCGGCGACATCGGTGACAAGATCGTCGACATCGGTCGCGAGTACGGCGTCAACACCGGCCGGCGGCGTCGCCCCGGGTGGTTCGACGCCGTGATGCTACGGCATGCGTCGCGGGTCAACGGGTTGACCGAGCTGGCCATCACGAAGCTCGACATCTTCGACTCGTTCGACGAGATCAAGATGTGCGTCGCCTACGAGATCGATGGTGAGCGGGTCGAACGGATGCCGTACCACCAGTCGGAGCTGCATCGAGCCAAGCCCATCTACGAAACGTTCCCCGGCTGGAACACCGACCTCACGGCCGCCACCGAACCGGGGCATCTGCACCCCAACGCACAGGCCTACCTGCGGGCGCTGGAAGACCAGGTGGGGGTTCCGGTCTCGCTGGCCTCCACCGGGCCCGGTCGCGACCAGTTCCTGCACTGGAACTGACCCCGCCCGGCAGGGCGTCTCACTCGTCGCGGCGACGCCGAGGGAGGTCGCCGGCGCGCTGACCGGCGTCGGGAGCCAACCCTCGAAGGATCGGCGGAATCCAGTTCCCGTTGGCGTCGCGGTCGGCCGAGGCGTCGCCGGGGGTCGGTGCGTCGACCCCGACGTCGTCCTGGACCCGGACCGATGCCGCCGGCTCGAGGTGCGGATTCGGGGAGTCGGCCGTCATCGGCGGCGGCTGGGGTGAGGGTTCGAACGTCGCGGACGATCCGAAGGCCGGGTCGGCGTCGAACGTCGGGGCCGGTCCGACGGCCTCGTCCGACGGGAAGGCCGGAACCGGAGTCGGTGCGAACGGATCGACGGACGTCGCCGCCGGATCGGCGGAGCCGAAGGGGTCGCCGAGCGTGAACGGATCGTGGGTGAGGGGGTCGCCGCCTGCTCGGGACTGGGGTGTCTCGGCCCACGCGAAGGGCTGTTCGGCGGGCGTGAAGGGCGCCTCCTCGGCGGGGCCGACCGGGAAGTCGAGATCCATCGGCGGCCGATGGTCGTCGTCGACCGACCGGCTGGATTCGGCGGGAGGCGTGCCGGTGGCCCGAAGATGCTGGAGTTGGGCCGAGGCCGGACTGGCGAAGGTGACGGCCGGGCCCGGTGCGGGGATCGACCCGACCAGGCGATCGGCGAGTCGACCCGTCGGCGCCGGTGCGCGCGGCTCGGGGCGAACCTCCTCGACCTCCTCCTCGACGGCCGGTCGTCGATCGAGCTCGTTGTCAGGAGTCTCGGGGGGTTCGCTCGCTGGTGGTGGTGGCTCGGGCGCCTCGTCGACGACCGATGCGGCCGAGCGTCGAAGGCTCAGGCCCCGGCGCCTGCCCGAAGGCTTCTCGTCGTCGGCGGCAACCGTCGGCACGGCCGCCGCGGGTTCGACGCGCGGCACGTAATCCGCGGCCTCGTCGAAGAACTGGAAGGTCTTCGGGGCCCGGGTGGTCTTCGCTTCGACGAGGTCCTTGCGGGCCTGTTTCACCTCGGACTTCGACGCACGGGGCCGAGCGGCATGCGAGACCTTGACGCCGCTGTTGGCCCGGGCGCAGGTCCGGCACACGACGCTCTTGCCGTTGCGCGATGTGATCAGACAATTCGAGCAGAACTCGCCGGCGCAGAACTCACAGACGTCATCGGCGTGGTCGAGCGGATCGGTGGTGCAGCGGCCGTTCATGGAAGCAGGCTCCGGAGCAGTTCGGGGACGCACCTTGGATCGACGCACTTCTCGGCCTGCTTGAGAAGAATTGCGCTCGACTCCGGGTCGGGCCCGACCCGGAGTCGAGTGGTCGGTCAGTCGCTGCGACTGACACCCGCCGACTTGAGCACACCCGCCGAGACCCCCAGTTCCCGGAACGCGCTGTAGGAGATGCCCTTCCGGGCCGCATAATTCTTGGCGACCTTGACGAAGGCCGACTCGAGTTCTTCGAGATCGTTGTCGGACTCGAGTCGTTCGAGCTCTTGTTCCAGATCGATCCGTTCCTGGATCATCTGGAGACGCTTCAGCGGATCGACGTCCTGGAGCTCGATCTCGATCGTTTCGAGGCGGCGTTTGATCGAATCGGGGGTGCGCTTCCGACCACGCTTGGGACGATGGGTCTCCAGCGCTTCGAGGTACGCCCGGACCGTACGGCCTTCGGCCCGGCCCTGTGCCAGGGCATCCTTGTGTTCCTGTGACATGGAGGTAATGGGGGGTGTCATGCATTCATTCAACACCATTTGTCGCTCGACCGAAACACCCAATTGTGCGATGAAGACGTCGCACTTTCTCGTAAATCGTCGAGGAGGACATCGGAACCCTCGGAGCAACAACACCGGGGAACATGCCGAAAGGACCGCTCCGGTGGGCCTTGCTTTCATCGATACCCCGAAGCGGCCGGCCGGATCGTCTATGGTGCAGACCGTGGATGGCCTTCTCCGGGGATACGTGCCGACGGCAGGGTTCGACGAAGCGTTCACGCCCGAGGGGGATCCGCGAACCGCCTACGAGCGAATCGTGGCCCGATTCGACGGCGTGGATGCCAAGGAACTCCGCCGGATCGAGGGCTTGGTCGCCGATGAATTCCTCCGCCAGGGGATCACGTTCACGGTGTACGCCGATGATCGGGGAACCGAACGTACGTGGCCGATGGATCTGTTCCCCCGACTGATCGAAGCCGCGGAGTGGGCCCACCTCGAACGGGGACTGGCCCAGCGGGTCACGGCGTTGAATCGCTTCCTCGACGATCTCTACGACGGTGAACGGGCCGCACTCCACGACGGCGTGATACCGGAGTGGCTCGTCACGTCATCGAAGGGATTCGAGCGGAATGCCTTCGGAATCTCGGTTCCTTTCGGCGCCCGGTGCATGATCGCAGGGATCGATCTCGTCCGTGACGCCAACGGCGACTATGCGGTGCTCGAGGACAACCTCCGGAATCCGAGCGGGATCAGTTACGTGATCGAGAATCGTGCGGCGATGTCGAAGGCCTTTCCGGCGTTGTTCCACGATCACACCGTTCGTCCAGTCGACCAATATGGCCAGCTCCTCCGGGCCACACTCGAAGAAGTCGCTCCGGCGGGAGCCGGTGACAATCCCAACATCGTGATCCTGACCCCCGGGGTGTACAACTCGGCGTATTTCGAGCATGCGTTCCTGGCCCGGGCGATGGGTGTCGAGCTCGTCGAGGGTCGTGACCTGGTCGTCGACGACCAGGTCGTCTATGCCCGAACCGTCGGGGGCCTGTCGCCGGTCGACGTGATCTATCGCCGGATCGACGACGCGTTCTTGGACCCGGTCTCGTTCCGACCCGACTCGACGCTCGGGGTCGCCGGGCTGCTGTCGGCCGCCCGAGCCGGCACGGTCACCCTGGTCAACGCCTTGGGAAACGGCGTGGCCGACGACAAGGCCGTGTACCCATACGTTCCCGACCTGATCCGCTACTACCTCAGCGAAGAACCGCTGCTGGCCAATGTCGAGACCTACGTGATGTGGGACGACGACCAGCGCGCCGACTGCCTCGATCGACTCGACCAGCTCGTGGTGAAGCCGGTGGCCGAGGCCGGCGGCTATGGCATCGTGATCGGACCACACGCGAGCGACGCCGAGTTGGCGGAGGCTCGGGCTTCGATCGAAGCCGACCACCGGGGTTGGATCGTGCAGGAACTCGTGCAGTTGTCGAGCCTCCCGGCACTGGCCGGTGATCGTCTGGCCCCGCGGCATCTGGACCTTCGGCCCTTCGTCCTCACCGGGGCCTCGACCCGAGTGTTCCCCGGCGGGCTCACGCGGGTGGCGATGCGCGAGGGTTCGCTCATCGTCAACTCCTCGCAGGGCGGCGGCTCCAAGGACACCTGGGTGCTCACCGACGACGAACCCGAGGGGCAACCCGATCCCGAGGAGGCCGGATCGTGATCCTCGCCCGCCACGCCGAGGCGTTGTTCTGGGCCGGCCGTCAGATCGAACGGGCCGAGCACACGGCGCGAGCCCTCGATCTCGTCGGACGCAACGCCATGCACGTCCCGACCCATCGGGTTCGCTCGGAGTGGCAGATCCTGCTCGAGTCACTCGGCGTCGATCGGGATTTCGCCGACAGCGGGGGAGTCCCCGACTCCGAGCCGGTGGCCCGGTTCCTGTTCGACGACCACGACAACGGTGGGTCGATCGTGTCGTCGGTCCGGTTGCTGCGCGAGAACATCCGGATCGTTCGCGATCGTGTCCCCGTCGAGCTGTGGGAAGAGGTCAACCGGCTCCACCTCGAACTGGAGGCCCGCACCGGTCCCGGCGCCGCCCTGCGCGAGCCGTTCGAGACGTACTCCTCGGTGCGTCGCGGCTGTCAGACGATCACCGGAGTGGTCGCCGAGGCCATGCCCCGAGACGAGGGCTACGCGTTCCTGGTCCTCGGTCGGATGATCGAACGGGCGATCACGACGTGCCGGCTGATCCGGTCGACCACGACGACGTCCAGCACGTTGTTCGATGTCGCGGCCGTTGCCCGCCTGGCCTCGTCGCTTCAGGCCTTTCGTCGCGCCGAGGGGTACAGCGACGATCGCGTGGCGCTGGCTGGGTTCCTGCTGTGCTCCGATGACGTTCCCCGCTCGGTGCTGTCGTGTCTCCGCCGGGCCGAGGAGCGACTCGAACCACTGCTCGGGTTCGCTCCGGGGCTCGCTCCGGCCCGACAGATGTGCGGCCGGATGCGTTCGATGCTCGAGTTCGGGGATCTCGACCGCGAGCTGCAGGCCGACGTCGGACGCGTCGTGGTCCGGCTCGAACGAGACCTGGTCACCATGGCCGATCTCGTGTCGACCCATGCCTTCCGGCCGGCCCAGTCCCCCGAACTCCACGCCCAGTTCGTGCGACCCGGCGCTGGTGGCGCCCCGGTGTCGGCAGGCTCGGGTTCTCGGGCAGGGTCGGTGTCGACAGCGTCGACGCCGTCGCCACGCTCCTCGCAGTCGGGAACACGATGAGGTTCGACATCCGCTACCACATGCTGTTTCGGTACGACTCGCCGGTCCGCGAGGCCCACAACGAGATCCGGGTCCGTCCGGCCGATTTCCCGCAGCAGCGACTCCTGGCCCATCGACTCACCACCGAGCCGTCGGCCCGGGTGCTGTCGTTCGTCGACTATTACGGGACCACCGTTCAGCACGTCGGCCACGTGCTCGAGCACGACCATCTCGAGATCATCGCCGAGGCTGCGGTCGAGACCCGCGAACGCAGCGATGCCGGAAACGCTCCCCTCGAGGTCGTCGGGGCCGATTCGTTCGCCCTGACCCACGCCGAGTTCCTGCGACCGTCGGCTCACGTCGAGTGGAACGACGACGTCACCACCCTCGCCCGAGTCTGCCGTCGACGGCTGCTCCGACGTCCGGTCGGCCATCGACTCGGTGGTGGGGTCCGTGCGGAACACGCTCACCTATCGCCGGGGAGTGACCCAGATCGGAACCGGCCTGACCGATCTGCTCGATCTGGGTGGGGGCGTGTGTCAGGACTTCACGCACCTCACGATCGGAATGCTCCGCTCGGTGGGGATCCCGGCCCGGTACGTGTCGGGCTACCTGTTCGCGGCCGACGAGACCGACCTGGCCGTGGGCGACGACCCCCATGTCGTTGTCCAGACCCACGCCTGGGTGGAGGCCGCCATTCCCGGCGGCGGCTGGGTCGGCGTCGACCCCACCAACGACCACCCCGTCGGTGACCGGCACGTGACCATCGGGTTCGGACGCGACTACGACGACGTGGCCCCGGTTCGTGGGGTCTACCTGGGGGGCGCCACCCCCGAGGTGGAGGCCACCGTCGAGATCCGCCGCATGGAGCCGATGGCGAAGGTCCTGAGCGATCGGGCGCCACGACGCCGCCACGACCTCAAGACCCTCCCGGCGCCCATGGTCGAGCACCACGTCGAACCCCAGCAACAACAACAGCAGTAGTCGTCGCGGACCGCCGCGGGTCGACTCAGGCGCCGTTCCCGATGTCGAGATCGGCCAGTGCCGGGCGCAGTAGCCAGGTCGGGACGGCGGCGTCAGACCCGGGGGTCGTGCTCGACGATCGTTTCGCGGTCGTACCGGACGCCGGGGTGCCCGTCGACGACGATGTCGTGCCGGGGATCGACGGTGGACTGGGCGCTGATCGTGGTTCGCCGTCCGGCGGCCGTCATGGCGAGGGAGATCAAGCCGAGACCGAGCCCGACGATGAACAAGATGACGCCGACCTGCTGGAGATCGATGCCGTCGGCCTCGTAGGTGACTGCCCAGGCCAGGATGGCCCCGGCGGCGATGAGGACGGCGCTGAGGCCGAGTCCGGTGGTTCTCATGGTGGCACGATCCTGTGATCGAGGGATGCAGCCCTGTGATCGAGGGATGCAGCGTCGCCGGCGGCGGCGTCCGGCGGCGATACCCGGTTCCCCGGTGCCCAAACCTCGGCGCCGGGTTCGCGTCGCCGCTCCGGCACGGCCGGAGCTCCCGGACGGCGAAAAACGACGGCAGGTCAGGGCCGACGAGGCCCTGACCTGCGGTTCTGCAGTGCTTTCGCCGCTGCGCTTTTGTGGTCGGGACCGGCGTCGATCCGGTGACCTACCGCTTTTCAGGCGGTCGCTCTGCCAACTGAGCTACCCGACCGGGTCGTTCCGAGGACCCGACTGGGTCCCCGTCACGGACGAAACAGACCGACGGACGGTCTGTTTCTCTCGAAACCCGAGGGTTTCAGCGGTCCCGACGAGATTTGAACTCGCGACCTCCGCCTTGACAGGGCGGCGTGCACTCCAGACTGCACTACGGGACCTTGGTGACTTGGTTGCCGTGGTGAACTTGTGTTGCCGTGCCTTCGCACCCCCAACGGGATTCGAACCCGTGTTCCTGCCGTGAAAGGGCAGTGTCCTAGGCCGCTGAACGATGGGGGCCAGTGAGACCAGGCTCATGCCCGTGAAGGCCGGGACAATCTAGCACGCCCGGTTCGCCCTGCCACCTCGACGATCGCCGAGATTTCCCGATGGGGTGGTCGGCGGTTTCAATCGTCGAGCGTGAGGCTCATGGCATCGACGAGTTCGCTCAGCACGGCACCGAGGAAGTGGTAGAGCTCGAAGCCGCCGGCCCTCGGATCGTCGGGGTCGGGCCACTCGTCGTCCTCGCTGACGTCGAGCGAGGTCCCGACCACCAGTCGCACGTCGTTGACGACCTGCAGCCACACCCCCAGCTCGTCCGCGGACAGGATCGACGCGTCGATCGTCGACCGGAGACGGGCGATGTTGGCCCGTCGTCGGTCGACCAACTCGCTCCGGGCGAAGACCTGATAGCCGGCGTCTCGTTCGGGATCATCGGAGTAGGCCGTCGGGAACAGTCGCCGCAGTTCGGGACGGTCGCTGTCGAGCATCTCGTCGAGCTGGCCGGCGAGGTCGTCGAGCAGGCCGGCGACGTGCGGAGGAAAGGAGAGCGCGAATCGACCATCGCGTTTTCGTTTGATGAAACTCGATCGGCTCACGGGTCCCCCGGGTCAGTCGTCCTGCTGGAGTGTCGCCCACAGACCATGGCTGTGCAGGCGATGCACGTCTCGTTCGGCCTCGGACCGGGTCCCACCCGACACCACGGCCCGTCCCTTCTCGTGCACGTCGAGCATGAGTCGGTCGGCCTCCTCCCGGGAGTACCCGAAGAGCTTCTGGAAGACGAACGACACGTAGGACATGAGATTGATCGGATCGTTCCACACGAGCACGATCCACGGGCGTTCTTCGTCGGTCAACCCGTCGAGGTCGGGCTCGAGCGTCTCGACGGGCGACAGCTCGCTCACCGGGACTCCGCGTCGACCAGATGGACGTCGTGGTCGGAATGCCGGCCGGTGGAAGCGTCGTCGGCCGGCCCACGATCGAACAGGGACAGGTGCGTCCACAGGAGCGTGACGAACACGATCACGGATCCGGCAACGTGCAATTCGACCAGCAGTGCCGGCACGCCGGTGAAGAACTGCAGGTAGCCGATGCCACCCTGGGCGACCAGGGCGACGAGTGCCGTGGTGACCAGCCGATCGAGGTCGGGTTGCTGCTCGCGTCGGAGCCGCACCGCCAGCACCACGGTGAGGGCAACGGCGATCCAGGCCGCGATGCTGTGCGTCCGAACGATCGCATCGAGATCGAGCGCCAGGCGGGCGACCTCGGGATCGCCACTGTGCGGTCCGGTCCCGGTGACCAGGGTGCCGACCGCGAGGACCACGACCGACCAGCCGACGGTGACCCGACTGAGCGCTGCGGTGCCCGGCTCGACCCGGCACACCGGGCGGGACACCCCGCCCCGTGCCTTGTCGAGCAGGACGACGACGTTCCACATCAAGACGATCGAGAGCAGGTAGTGGCCGGCGACGAAGAGCGGATGCAGATCGACCAGCACGGTGACCCCGCCGAGCAGGATCTGGGCGACCACACCGGCGACCAGACCCCAGGCCCAGCGGATGAGGTCGGTCCTGCGAGGCGTTCGGCGGTAGGCGCTGAGCACGGCCGCCCCGACACCGACGCTGACCAGACCACTGAGCAGGCGGTTCCCGAACTCGATCCAGGGATGGAAGCCGAGCTCGGGGGCCAGACGATTCTCGCTGCACGTCGGCCAGTCCTCACAGCCCAGCCCCGACCCGGTCAGACGGACCGCCGCCCCGGTGAGGATGATGCCGGCGAGGAGACCAGCGGCGATCAGCACGACCGTGCGATATCGCTGTGGCGAGACGCCGGCTTTCATCGTTGGCCTCCGGATGCCGAGGAACGCTGGGACACGTGGATGGGGAGAAACCGACGCCCACGGACGACTCGAAGGCGGCTCGGGAGTGGTCTCTCGCTCGCATCACACTACTTCCTCCCGCCGATCGCCAACGGGTCCGCCCGAGTCGGATTGGTCACTCCGTATTTCGGGCGACCCCTTTGCAGGGCTAGCCTGTCTCACGGTGTTGATCACGGTCGCTTCTCAATCTCGGGCTCGGGCCTTCGTTGCGCTCACGAAGCCGAGGATCATCGAGCTCCTGCTGGTGAGCACCGTCCCCACCATGATCCTCGCCGAACGGGGCCTGCCGAGCATCTGGCTCATCGTCGCCACGGTCGTCGGGGGCACGCTCTCGGCCGGTGGGGCCAACGCCATCAACATGTACGTCGATCGCGACATCGACGCCAAGATGGAACGAACCAAGAGCCGTCCGCTCGTCACGGGCGAGATCCAGCCGACCGAGGCGCTGGTCTTCGCCGTCGGTCTCGAGATCATCGCCTTCTTCTGGCTCTGGGGCTTCGTCAACCTGCTGAGCGCCGCCCTGGCCGTGGCCGCCTGCCTCTTCTACGTCTTCGTCTACACCCTCTGGTTGAAGCGGACGTCGACGCAGAACATCGTCATCGGTGGCGCCGCCGGCGCCGCCCCGGTCCTGATCGGGTGGTCGGCCGTCACCAATCAGGTCGGTTGGCCGGCCGTGCTGCTGTTCGGCGTGGTGTTCTTCTGGACGCCGCCGCACTTCTGGGCCCTCGCCATCCGCTACGAGTCCGATTACGCCGCCGCCGGGGTGCCGATGATGCCGGTGGTGGTCGGTCATCGCCGGACCGCCCGGCAGATCCTCGTCTATTCGCTCGTGGTCTGGGCCGTGAGCCTGGCGCTCATCCCCGTTGCCGACATGGGCTGGATCTACGTCGTGGTATCGGTGCTGGTGGGAGCGGCGTTCTCGGGCGGAGCGCTGCAGCTGGTCCTCGAGCAGGACCCGGTCGCGCTCAACAAGCGTTCGATCCGCTATTTCGCCTTCTCGATCACCCACCTGACGGTGTTGTTCGCCGCGGTCGCACTCGATCAACTGGTGGGTTGGGGAACATGAACTTCGACTCCGGCCCTGCGGACGGTTACAGTACCCCGGCACCCACGAGCAGGCGCGGGTGGTTCGCGCCCATCCACCACCTCCCCTGAGGTCCAAGCATCCATGGCACTGACCGAAACACGTCCAGAATCCGAGGTGAGCGTGACCACCGTTGCGACTCCTTCGAGCACGCTCGATTCGGTCCTGGCGACCGGTGATCACAAGCTGATCGGTCGCATGTGGATCGGAGCCGGAACGGCGTTCCTGCTCGCTTCCCTCGTGGTCTCGGCGATCGCCGCCCTCGAAGCGTCCGACCTGAGCGGTTTCGCCATCGTCGACGACGCAGGCCAGTACGTCCAGCTCTGGTCGGCCGGGCGGGAGGCGC
This sequence comes from uncultured Acidimicrobiales bacterium, assembly GCA_963717115.1. GTDB lineage: Bacteria > Actinomycetota > Acidimicrobiia > Acidimicrobiales > SZUA-35 > JBBQUN01. The sequence goes on from CAVQVO010000001.1 coordinate 43,040, forward strand.
TGCTGTTCGCCGGGATCGCCCCGATCCTGGTCGGTCTCGCCACCTTCATCACGCCGCTCCAGGTCGGATCGTCGTCGATCGCCTTTCCTCGGGGGGCCGCCGCCGCGTTCTGGTGCTGGCTCGTCGCCACCCTGCTCCTGATCGTCTCCTACATCGACAACGGCGGTCCGGCCGGCGGCCGGGTCGATGCCACGGTGCTCTGGTCGTTGGCGCTCGCCGCCATGGTCGGATCCATCGTCTGGGCGCTTGTCTGCGTCGCGACGACCATCCTCGGGGCGCGGGCCCCGGGCATGAGCCTCGAGCGAGTCCCGGTCTCCGCCTGGGGCTTCACGGTCTTCTCGATCGTCGGCATCTTCGCCCTCCCCATCGTCATGGCTCAGCTCCTGCTCGCCTATCTCGACACCAAGTACGGCTACCTCCCGACCGCCGATGCCCGCGGCTCGTTGGTGACGATCGGGCACAGCTTCAGCTTCGCTCCGACCATCTACTGGATCGCCGTCCCCACCCTCGGCCTGGCCGTCGAGGCCATCGCCGTCCACGTCGGGCGCCCGGTTCGGTTCCATCGCTCCGTGATGGCGTCGCTCGGTCTGCTCGGCATCGTTGCCTTCACCACCGAACTGCTCGCGTTCGCCGGGCGGGGCCGATCGGTCTCACCCGACAACGGCCTGCTGGTGGTGGCGCTGCTCGTCGCGATCCTGCCCGCACTCAGCGTGCTCGGCCTCGTCGGGGACAGCGTCAAGACCGGCAAGCCCCGGGTCGGCACCCCCCTCGTCGGCGGCCTGTTGGCGGGCTTGCTCACGCTCGTCGGGGTCATCGTCGGAGCGCTCGGCACCATCGATCCCATCATCGGCTTCATCGAGGAGGTGTCCGGCGAGACCATCAACTCGTCGTCGGCCCTGGTCCTCAACGGGACGGCCTTCCACGACGGTCTCCGAGGCATCATCGTGGGCGCGGCGCTGATCGGCATCGTCGTCGGCGTGCACCACTGGGCCATCAAGATCTGGGGTCGCACGCTCGACGACCGACTCGGCCTCCTCACCGTGCTCGCTGCTGCCGCCGGTGCGGTGACCTGGGGTATCGGTGGGGTCGTCGCCGGCTTCCTCGAGGCGCCGCTGATCGCCGTGAGCCCCGACGTCGAGGACGGGGTCGAGGCCATGAACGTGATCTCGCTGGTGGGGATCGGGCTGCTCGCCGGGGCCGCCGGCCTGCTGGCGCTCAACATCGTCCGAGCGTTCGCCGGCCGCGGGTCCTCCGCCGAACCCTGGCGTGGTCTCACGCTGGAGTGGGCCACCGACTCCCCGCCGGTTCCGGGCAATTTCGCAACGATGCCGTCGGTCCGGTCGGCCACCCCCCTCGCCGACATCGCCGCCACGCAGGAGGAGCAGGTCTGATGGAATCCTCGGTCATCGAACGCACGGTGTTCGACACCATTCCCGCCGATCTCCCCGCACCGACCCCGGCCCGGCCCCGTCTGCTCTTCATCGCCACCGGTCTGGTGTCGGCGGCGGTCGCCATGGGATTCGGGGGCCTCATCGGCCTCTACGTCGAGAGCCGCCAGACGTTCCGGGCCACCGGCGAGGTGTGGCTGCCCCGAGGGGTCGAGATCCCGCTGACCCAGCCGAACATGATGGCGTTCACGCTCGTCTTCTCGGCGGTCACCATGTACTGGGCCGTCTGGTCGATCCGCAACGACGATCGCAACAACACCAGCATCGCCCTGTCGATGACGACCCTGTTCGGACTGGCCTACGTGGCTCAGACGGCGTACCTGCTCACGATCATGAACATGCCCATCGCCGGCGACGCGGCCGCCCGGCCACCCCTGTTCTACGCGATCATCGGCTCGCACATCGTCATCCAACTCGCCGCCGTGGTCTACGCCGTCGTGATGTGGCTCCGCACGCTCGGCGGTCAGTACAGCGCCAAGGACCTCGAGGGACTTCGAGGCGCTGCACTCTTCTGGTACGTATCCGTCGCCCTGTACCTGGTCCTCTGGTACGCCATCTACATCACCAAGTAGGTCGAGACACCGATGTTCACCTGGGGTTCGAAATATCTCTTCGCCATCTCGCTGTTCGGCGTCATCGCCGCGCTGGCCTACGGTCTCGTGACCGGGGGCGAGCCGATCGGTGTGGTGAGCGCGGGCTACAAGGGCGGTGTCGGAGCCCACTTCGGCTACACGGTCCTGCTGTTCGCCGCCGGGGCCTCGTTCGTGCTCGGGACCATCGCGGTCATCGCCCGCGACGGTGACGCCGACGACATGGCGGCCCTGGCCGGGACCGAGACCGTTCCACCGGTCACCCAGCCGGCCGACCCCGCCTTCTGGGGCCTGCTCAGCGCATTCGGGCTGGCGTCGGTCATCATCGGAGCGTCGCTCGAACGCATCTTCCTGTATCTGGGTCTCGCCGTCTTCTTCGTGGTCATGATCCAGTGGCTCGTCCACGCCTGGTCCGACCGGGCCTCGGGCGACGCCGAGGTCAACCGGACCATCCGCCACCGCGTGATCGGGCCGATCGAGGTCCCCCTCATGGCAACCCTCGGCATCGCCGTCGTGGTGCTCGGGATCTCCCGGATCTTCCTCGCAGCGCCGAGCAAGGTATGGTCGGTGGTCGCCGGAAGCATCATCACCGTCATCATCTTCGGAGTGGCGGTCCTGTTGTCGAAGGTGCAGGTCAAACGCAGTGTGATGTCGGCGGTGATCGTCGTCGGAGCCCTCGCTGTCCTGGCCGGTGGAATCGTCGGCGCTGCCGTCGGCGAACGTGACTTCCACCATGGCGACGATCATTCCTCCGAGGAGGGCGAGTGACCGACACCGCCCCCCGTACCCCACAGTCCGATCCCGACGAGAAGGTCATGAGCACCCCCCGACTCCGTCCTCTCCGCAGCGCCGCCATGCTGGCCGCAGGCTCCCTCCTGCTGGCGGCGTGTGCCGACGACAAGCCCCTCAACACCTTCGAGCCCCGGGGCCCGAAGGCACGGCTCATCGACGAGCTCATGTACCCCTACATCTGGGGAATCATGGGCATCGTGTTCGTCGCCGTTGTCATCGGCGGGATCGCGCTCACGATCAAGAATCGGGTCAAGCCCGAGGATTTCGACCACGACGACCTGCCCTACCAGCGCCACGGCAACGACAAGCTCGAGATCGGTTGGACGGTGCTCCCCGCCGTGCTGTTGGCCGTCGTCTCGGTGCCAACGGTCATGGCGATCTGGGATCTCGAACAGAAGAACGAGCCGGCCGAACTCGACGTCATGGTCATCGGTCAGCAGTGGTGGTGGGAGTATCGCTACGACGTCGACGGCGACGGGTTCTTCCGGGATGCCGACGGCGACGGTGAGATCTGGGGTGTCGACGGTGAGGGTGGCGATGCCGACGACCGTGAGTGGTCGCTCGAACTGTCTCTCGATCCCGACGACGTCAGTGTCGCGAACGAACTGGTGATCCCCGCCGGTCAGCAGGTCGACCTCACCATCACCTCGCGAGACGTCATCCACTCGTTCTGGATCCCCCGACTCAACGGCAAACGCGACGCCGTTCCCGGGCGCTTCCACACCTGGAGCCTCGAAGCCGACGAGCCGGGCAAGTACACCGGCTGGTGCACCGAGTACTGCGGCCTGTCGCATGCCCGGATGCGGATGTCGACCGTGGCGCTGTCCGAAGCCGACTTCGACGCCTGGCTGGCAAACCAGATCACGCCGGCCGAGGTCCCATCGGGTACCGACGAGGTCTCCCTGTCCGCTCTGGCGGGCCGCGACACGTTCCAGGCCAACTGTGCGAGCTGCCACGTCATCCGTGAGAACGAGCTCGACGTCTTCGGCGAGGAAGCCGGCGACCCGTACCTCAACGCCTACAACCTCGATCAGGCCCAGTACGACGAGGTCTTCTCGGCCGATCAGCGAGCCGAGCTCGGTGAGGTCCCCGAGGCCGTTGCGTGGGCCAGCCTCATTCCGCTCGCTTCCAAGGCGGCGCCCGATCTGACCCACTTCGCCAGCCGATCGGTCATGGCCGGCGCGATCTACAGCCAGTACGTCGGTATCGACGCCGACGACGACGACCTCTTCGAGGTGGTCCCGAACTATCTCGATCTCAGCGAGCAGCGCTTCAACGAAGCCCAAGTCACGCGCTGGATCCGCAACGCACCCGGCCAGAAGGCCATGTACCCAGACGGTCAGCGCGGCATGCCGGCGTTCCCGGGCCTGACCGCCACCGACATCGAAAACCTGGTCGCCTACCTGGCGACCCTGGACTGAGAACCAGGAGCTGACCAACGATGGCGATCATCGAAGGTGAACCGCTGGCCCTTCCCTCGGGCCGCGACGATCGGGCGGGCAACCCCCTCGGCGTCTTCACCCGCCCCCACAAGCCGACGGGCCTCAAGGACTGGTTGACCACGGTCGACCACAAGAAGATCGGCATCATGTACGGCGGTGCCGCCATGTTCTTCCTGCTGATCGGAGGCGTGGCCGCGCTCCTGATCCGCACCCAGTTGGCGACCCCCAACTCCAAGTTCCTGTCGGCCGACATGTACAACCAGGTGTTCACGATGCACGGCACCGTGATGATCTTCCTGGTCGTCATGCCGATCGGCGCGGCGTTCGCCAACTACCTGCTCCCGCTCCAGGTCGGCGCCCGTGACGTCGCCTTCCCTCGCATCAACGCCTTCAGTTTCTGGGTCTTCCTCTTCGGCGGGCTGTTGCTGAACACCAGCTGGTTCCTCGGCGGCGGCGCCGACGGCGGTTGGTTCAACTACGCACCGAACAACGGCGTCACCTACTCGCCGTCGCACGGCATCGACTTCTGGAACGTCGGTCTGCTCCTGACCGGCATCGGGTCGTTGGCCGGCGCCGTCAACCTGATCACGACGGTGCTGAACCTGCGGGCGCCGGGCATGAAGTTCATGCGCATGCCGATCTTCGTGTGGATGACCCTGGTCACCCAGTTCCTGCTGCTGTTCGCGATCCCGGTGCTCACCGTCGCCCAGATCCTGCTGCTCCTCGACCGGAACTTCGATGCCAACTTCTTCAACATCGAACAGGGCGCCGATCCGCTCCTGTGGCAGCACCTGTTCTGGGTCTTCGGACATCCCGAGGTCTACCTGATGATCCTTCCGGCGTTCGGGATCGTGTCGGAGGTCATTCCGACCTTCGCTCGCAAGCCGATCTTCGGATACCCGTTCATGGTGTTCTCGGGCATCGCGATCGGCTTCATGGGATTCGGGGTGTGGGCCCACCACATGTTCGTCTCGGGCCTCGGCCCGCTCGGCGTCACCGCCTTCTCGGTCGCCACGATGTTCATCGCCGTGCCGACCGGCGTGAAGATCCTGAACTGGATGGCCACCCTGTGGGGCGGCAGGCTCACGCTCAACACCGCCATGCTGTTCTCGATCGGGCTGGTCACCCAGTTCACGATCGGTGGGCTGTCGGGCGTTTCGCATGCCGTCGCTCCCTCCGACACCCAGCAGACCGACACCTACTACATCGTCGCCCACTTCCACTACGTGCTCTTCGGCGGTGCCCTCTTCGGCTTCGTCTCGGGCTTCTACTACTGGTGGCCCAAGGTCTTCGGCTTCACGCTGAACGAGAAGATCGGCAAGTGGCACTTCTGGGGCATGGTGATCGGGTTCAACACCACCTTCGGTCCCCAGCACATCCTGGGTCTCCAGGGCATGCCTCGGCGGATGCACACCTATGACGACGCCATGGGTTTCAACGCCTGGAACCTGGTCTCCACGATCGGCTCCTTCGTGCTCGGCGTCTTCACGCTCTTCCTGCTGCTCAACGCCTGGGTCTCGTGGCGGGCCTGGGTCCGTGACGGTCGCCCCAACGTCGGTGCCGATCCCTGGGACGCCCGATCCATCGAGTGGTCGATCCCCTCGCCCACGCCCGAGCACAACTTCGACGTCGATCCGGTGGTCACCTCGGTCGACGACTTCTGGCATCGCAAGTACCAGAAGGACGACGACGGCGTGCTGCGCCGGGTCCACACCGGCGAGGAACTGGCCCAGCCCGGGAACGGCGAGGGTGTCCACCTGCCGGCCCCGAGCTACTGGCCGATCCTGCTGGCCGCGGGCCTCCCGATCATCGGCTACGGCATCATCTTCAGCCTCTGGTTGGTGATCCCGGGAGCCTTCCTCATGATCATGTCGATGTTCGGTTGGGCGCTCGAGCCGGCCGACGATCTCGACCACTCCCACGACGACCACGATCACGATCTCGTAGAGGCCGGAGCATGACCGACACCGCAGATCCGATCGAGCACGTCCCGGTCGCTCACGACGAACACGTCGAACACGACGGTCACCGAACCAGCCTCGGCATCTCCAACATGAAGTTGGCGATGTGGCTGTTCCTCGGATCGGAGTGCCTCCTCTTCGGTGCGCTCATCTCGACCTACCTGCTCACCAAGACGCGGTTCCTCACCGAATTGATCGCCGGCAACCCCGACGTCACGTCGACCCTGCCGGCCGAGATCGTGTCCGAGATGGTGGCGGATGGTTCGGTCGAGCCGTTCTTCGACATCCCGTTCACCTCCTTCAGCTCGTTCGTGCTGCTCATGAGCTCGCTGTCGATGGTCCTGGCCCACTCCGCGATCTCCCGGGGCGACAACCGCAACACCAAGCTGTGGCTCACCACCACGGCGCTGCTCGGCTCGATCTTCATCGGCGGCCAGGTCTACGAGTTCACCGCCTTCTACCGCGAGGGACTCGGCTTCACCGGAAACCTGTGGGGCTCGGCCTTCTACACGCTCACCGGCTTCCACGGCATCCACGTCACGGTCGGCATCTTGATGTTGCTGGCCCTGCTGGTCGTCGCCCAGCGAGGCAAACTCAACCAGGACCGGGCCGAGACCGTCGAACTCGTCGGCCTCTATTGGCACTTCGTCGACATCGTGTGGGTCCTGATCTTCACCATCGTCTACCTGATCCCCTGAGCGTCGAGGAACCCACACCCATGACCGACTCCAGCATCGCCCCCGGCACCGTCGACCACGACGCGGCGGCTCACGACGACCACCACCCCACCGAGAACCAGTACTGGGTGATCTTCGCCACCCTGGCCGTGATCACGGCGGTCGAGATCGCCTGGTCCTACATCGGCCTGTCCGGGCCGGCCCTGGTGCTCCCGCTCATCGTCATGATGCTCGTGAAGTTCGTGCTCGTCGCCGGCGTCTTCATGCACCTCTACTTCGACATGAAGTTCGTCAACGGGAAGTACTTCAGCTGGATGTTCGGCTTCGGCCTCGTGTTGGCCGTCAGCGTCTTCGCGGCGGTGTTCGCCGCCTTCGACTTCAAGGTCTGACGATGGCCCTCGCCACCGAGTCCATCGGGTTCGGCGACGTCCCATACGTGCCGCACCCCGAGGTCTGGATGCTCCTCGTCGGAGCGCTGTCGATCGGCTGGTTCGCGTCCCGGGTCCTCGAACCCAAGGCGGTCGCGGCGGGCTACGACCCGATCAGTCGCAAGCAGCGGCGCTGGTTCGCCGTGGGGTTCGTCGGTCTGTGGCTGGCATCGGACTGGCCGGTGCACGACGTCGCCGAGAACTACCTCTACTCGGTGCACATGCTGCAGCATCTGCTCCTCTCGATGCTGATTCCCGGCGCCTTCGTGCTGGCGACGCCCCGGTGGCTGCTCGAACTGGTGATCAGTCCCGATTCCCGGGTCTGGAGGCTGTTCCGGACCGCGTCCAAGCCTCTCGTCGCCGGGCTGGTGTTCAACGCCCTCACGATGTGGCTGCACTGGTCGCGGGTCGTGCAGATCTCGGCCGACTCCGGCCCGGTCCATTTCGGCTTCCACCTGATGATCTTCACCTCGGGACTGTTGATGTGGATGCCGGTCGTCGGGCCGATCACCGAATGGCGGCTCCAGCCCCTCGGTCAGTGCATCTACCTGTTCTCGATGTCCCTGGTCCCCACGATTCCCGGCGGTTGGCTCGTCTTCGCCACCGGGGTCGTCTACCGACACTACGACGTGCCCGAACGGCTCTGGGGCATCGATGTCCTGGCCGATCAGCAGGCGGCGGGGGCCATCATGAAGCTGCTCGGCGGCTTCGCGCTCTGGGTCATCATCCTGATCGTGTTCACGAGATGGGCCAAGAGCGAGATGCGCTCCGACGAGAGCGCTCGCGACGAGCGCGAGCGGGCCCAGCGGTCCGAGACCCTCACCTACGACGACGTGAGCCGGGTCTTCGCGACGACGCCGCCTCCACGCGAAACGACCTGACGACGCATCCCCTCCCCGGCAGCGTCGGCCGGCGGAGCGGTTGGAATCGCTCAGTCCCAGCGAAAGAGGCGCAGGGCGGTGATCGGCGCCGCGATCGTCCATGCGGCCAGGGTGAGCCATGCCCACGCCGGGCCGCTCGATCCCCCGAGGGTCGAGCGGAGCAGCTCGGCGAGCGCCGTCGACGGCAGGAGTTCGACGACCGCACGGAGGAAATCCGGCAACCGCTCGAGTTCGAAGATCAGCCCGCTCAGGATCAGCAGCACGACGTAGAGGGCGTTGGCGAGCGCGAGCGCCGTGAGGCCCTCGACGACACTGGCCAGGGCGATCCCGAGGGCGCTGAACGCGACGAGCCCGAACAGGACGGCCGGAACGGCGAGCAGCGTGATCGATGGATCCCATCCGAGGAGCAGGGCGACGACGCCGAGCACGAGGACCTGGCCGACGAAGAACAGGATCGATGCCGCGATCTTGGCCGTCAGGTACTCGCCTGGGCGCAGGGGGGTCACGGCGAATCGCCGAATCGCACCGAACGAACGGTCGAACCCCATTCCGATGGCCAGCCGTACGAACGACACCGACAGGACGGCGAGGGCGAGGATGCCGGGCGCGAGGAAGTCCACCGGCTCACCCGATCCGGTGGGCAGGACATCGACGGTCGAGAAGAAGACCAGCAGCAGGACGGGCAGACCCAGGGTCAGCAACAACTGCTCGCCGTCGCGCGCGGCCACTCGCAGGTCGGTGACGAGCAGTCGTCGGATCCGATCGAGGCTCATCGTCGTCCACCGATCTCGTCGCCACCCGATGGCTCCTCGGGCGCAGGCTCGGCCGTCAGCTCGAGGAAGCGCGACTCGAGGGATCGTCGACCGGCCAGCATGGACTCGGCCATCGTGCCCTGGTCCGCCAGCCACCGGTTGATCGCGTCGACGGCGGTGGGGCTGGGAGACATCGCCACGCAGTACCAACCCCGTCGGGTTTCGGTGACGGTGTGCCCGAGACGCGAGGCCAGCCCATCGGTGTCGAGACCGGTGATGGAGCCGAACTCGATCCGGTCGTCGACGGTCGTGAGTTCGGCGAGGGTCCCGGTCGCCACGGCCCGGCCGTGATCGAGGATGATGGCCCGGTCGGCGACCCGCTCGACGTCGTCGAATCGATGGGTCGTGACCAGGACGGCGGCGCCGGCCTCGGCTCTCGAGGCGATCAAATGGAGGATCCGTTCTCGTCCGTCGGCGTCGACGGCAGCGGTCGGTTCGTCGAGCAGCAGGAGCTCGGAGCCCCCGCAGAGGGCGAGGGCCAGGCTGAGTCGCTGCTGCTCGCCCCCCGACAGGCGCCGCCAGCGGCGGTTCACGAGTGACTCGAGTCCCGAGGCCGCGAGCACCGGGGCGACCCGCTCCTCGACGCCGTACAGCGCCGCGAACAACCGCACGGCCTCTCCGACGGTGACGCCCATCGGGAAGCCGCCTGATTGGGGCATCACCCCCCAGCGAGTCGAAATGGTGTGTCGATCGGTGGCGGGGTCGTGGCCGAGCACCCGGACCTGGCCGCCGGCGGGACGGTGATAACCCTCGAGAGTCTCGAGCAGGGTCGTCTTGCCGGCCCCGTTCGGGCCCAGCAGGGCGACGACCTCGCCCGGTGCCACGTTGAACGACACCCCGTCGACGGCAACGAGGTCGCCGTGACGGACGACGAGTTCGTTCACCTCGATGACCATGATGGGCACGCTATCGCTCGACATCGGCTTGACTGGTGGGGTGGATCTTGCCCGTTTGCGTGCCGAATACGAGAACCAGGGCATCGACGTGGGTGACGTCGATGCCGATCCGATCGTCCAGTTCGAAGTCTGGCTGTCGGACGCCCTCGAGGCCGAACTCGTCGAGCCGAACGCGATGGTGGTGTCGACCGTCGACGCGCAGGGTCGCCCGCACTCCCGCAACCTGTTGTTGAAGGGTGTGCGCGACGGCGGCTTCGAGTTCTTCACCAATTACGAGAGCCGCAAGGCCGAACACCTCGCCAGGAATCCGAGGGTTGCCCTCACGTTCAGTTGGCTGGGCCTGCACCGACAGGTCAACGTGATCGGCACGGCCAGCCGGGTCGAAGCCGGCGAGTCCGACGCCTATTTCGCCATTCGTCCCCGGAGTGCCCAGATCGGGGCGTGGGCATCCCTGCAGAGCACGGAGCTGCCGGATCGGGAAACGCTCGATGCCCGGTACCGGGCTGCCGAAGAAGGATTCGAGGGGGCCGAGGTGCCGCGTCCGCAGCACTGGGGTGGATACCGGGTCGACCCCGCGGAACTCGAGTTCTGGCAGGGCCGTCCCAGCCGGCTCCACGACCGGATCCGGTACCACCGCGTCGGCGCCCTGTGGTCGCGGGTGCGTCTGTCGCCCTGACTGTCAGCCGAGGGTGATCGGGCTGACCAGGATGCCCCCCCGAATGGTGGAGGTGTCGCGTGCCAGTTCGGGCGAGCGTGGTCCAGGTTTCGGTGGGACCCGGCAGCCCGCTCCCGTCGCCCATCGTGCGGTCGTGATCGGATCGGACGAAGGCATCGAAACCGGCCCGATCCGCCGTGTGGGCGACACCGAGGAGGCCGTCGTCGTGGGCGCCCTGCCGTGGCTCGGTGAAGATTCGGAGCTGCATACGCTCACGCGAACCGTGATGAGGCAGAGTGTCGGTATGCAAGACGTCGATCATCACGACGACTTCTCGACGCTCCTCGCCTCGCCCGGGGTCATCGAGCACGTCGATCTCCGCAGCCGATTCGGGTTCCTCGCGTTCCATGGCGGCAACCTCGAGCGGCTCACCGACCAGATCGCCTCCGAAGCCGCGGCTCGATCGGGCTCGTCGTTCTACGGGGTGCTGCAGCCACGCGGCATGCGTCAGCACATCCCGTCGGCCTCGGTCGACCCGGCCCAGTCCGAGAAGCTGGCATCGTTCCTCGACCACTGCGATGTCGTCGTCGCGATCCACGGATTCGGGATGCATCGCCGTTGGACCGATCTGTTGTTCGGTGGATCGAACCGGACGTTGGCCGAACATCTCGCGCTCCACGTTCGCCGGGCGCTTCCGGCCTACCGGGTGATCGACGACCTCGATCAGATTCCCCGACGCCTGAGAGGTCTGCACCCCGACAACCCGTGCAATCGGACTCGGGGCGGTGGTGTCCAGATCGAGCTCCCGCCGCGCGTGCGGGGTCTGACGCCCATGGCCCTGCACTATCCGGGCCCCACCCGACCCCCGGCCGAGCGGCCGATCCCCCGGTTCGGTCACACGCAGGACCTCATCGAGGGGCTGGTGAACGGGGCTCAGGCCTGGGCGGGCTGACGGGTTCGGTGGCGTCGTGCCGCAGCTCCCGCGGCGATCAGCGCAACGTTGACGGCGAAGAACGCCCAGCCGAGCGCCGTCGATCGGCGGTTGATCTGCTGGGTCAACGATCCCTGCCAACCCTCGGCCGTGGTGACGATGTCGTCGGCCAGTCCGGCGAGACCGGTCGGCGGTTCGAGGAACGGGACCTGCAGCGACCACCACCCGTAGATGCCGACGTAGATCCCGACGATGATCAGCACCACCGCGGAGATCAGGTTGATCTTGGGGAGCAACTGCCGAAAGCGCGTGACCACCCCCCGCTTGCCGAAGGCGACGGCGAGGGTGAGGGTCGTGGCGAGCAGACCCATGCCGAGACCGTACGAGAGGAATCCCCCCAGCCGTTCGACGAAGGACTTGCTCGAGCTCGAGGTTCCGACCACGCCGAGGAACAGACCGATCGTGCACGACAGGGAGGCGATTGCGTACGACACCCCGAACACGAACATCGATGCCACCGACCGGCTCCCCGTGCCCTTGTCGAGCTTGGGCAGCTTCAGCGCCAGATCGAAGCCGCGGAGCATGGCGATACCGAGCAGGGCGAGCGCCACGCCGATCACGATGGTGACCCAGGGAAGACTTCCCGAGATCGAACTGTAGAAGCCGGCGAACACCACGCCGAGCAGGCCGAAGACGGCGAGGAAGCCCGCCGACAGTGACAACCCGACCATCTGCGCCCGGTTCAGGGCGACGATGCGGGACTCACCGGCGTCGTCGTCGAGTCCGAGGAAGAAGCCGAGGTAGGCCGGCAGCAGCGCGAACCCGCACGGATTGACCAGGGCCACCATGCCGATGGCGAAGGCGTATGGATCGAACAGGTCGGCCACCGGATCAGCCCAGCAGCTTCGTGTCGATGAGATCGCGCAGCGACTCGTCGGTCTGGAGCCCGACGGCGGAATGGACGATCTCGCCGTCGGCGGAGATGAAGAGCGTCGTCGGCATGTTGAGTCCATCGGTCGCTTCGAACAATGCGCCGTCCATGCCTTCGAAGACGGTGGTGTAGGTGATTCCGGATTCCTCGATCAGGGCCTTCCAGGCATTCTCGGTCTGGTCACGATTGACCCCGACGACGCTGACGGCGTCGCCGAACTCGTTGTGGATCGCCTCGATGTCGGGGAGTTCGGCCCGGCAGGGCGGGCACCAGCTGGCGAAGAAGTTGACCACGACGGGGGTGCCCTCGAAGTCGGCCAGTGAGGTCGAGCCGCCGTCGGTGGTCGTGAGCCGGATCGACGACCAGTCCACCGATCCCTCGGCATCGCGATCGCTGCCCCCGCTGAGGATCGCGACGAGCACGACCAGGCCGACGAAGGCCGCCGCGACGAGCGGAAGGGTCGCGCCGTGACGGCGCGGCGTCGGGGTCTGCGGATGGTCGCTCGGTTCGATGGGTGGGTGCTCGGTGTGCATGGGGGTCCCGGGGGAAGGGGGGAGTGCGGGCTCCAGAGGATCAAACCGATCCCATGATGCCCGCATTCCCCTCCCTCGACTCGGCAGCGACTCGCATGTGCCGAACGTGACGTTCGACGGCCGTTGTCGCTGCCGCGATTGCCGCCCCGGCTCCTCAGGCGATGAGTTGCCGGAGGTGTTCGGGAACCGGGATCATCGGAAGCTGATCCTCGGGCCGGGGATGCTTGGGCGGACGGCCTCGGCGCCGCTTGATCATGACGACCCGGCCGTTGGCGAAGAGCTGCCCGCCCCAGACCCCGCAGGGCTCTCCCCGCTGGAGCGCTCCTTCGAGGCACGGGGCGATCACCGGGCAGGCGGCACAGATGTTCTTGGCCGCGGCCATGTCGGTCAGTTCCTCGGAGAAGAACAGCTCCTTGGCTTCGGGTCGGGTTCGGCAGGCCGCCGCCACCCACCAATTCTCGGCGAACGGGCTGGCGACGGCGCTGGGTATCAAGTCGGGTCGTGGTGGTCGGGTGCTGGTCAACATGGTGTGGGTTCTTCTTGGGTTCGAGATCGTTCGGAGACAGGGATCGTCGGTGGTCGGGGTGGTCGTCGGAGCCCGAAAAGCAACGAAGCCGCTGGGAGCGGTGCTCCCAGCGGCTTCGAGTTCGACCAGATCGTGATGGGTCAGGTCGGTCTCGTTCGCTGGGAGTGCCCCTTCGTGCCGAAGGCGGGGAACGCGGTCCACGCAATGGTCATGAAGGAGCGGCCGTGGCCATTGCCGGTGGCGACGACGTCGGCCACGGAATACACGGCCTCGGCGGTGCACACGGGCAGATTGCCGGTCAGGGTCGGGAGGGGCGTCGGCGCGACGATCGGAGAGGCGAGCGGGGCCGGACGGGTCGGGGTGGTGATCGTCATCGGAGCCTCTCCTTCCATGATCGAACGAGGCGGTTTCGCCGGTGCCGCGTGACACCGACCGGGGGAAACCGTCCTACGAAATTCCGGATGTGTCAATCGAATTATCGGCCAATACGGTCGCCTCGTGATTCCTGCCACCGAACCGCTGGTCCCCGTTCCTGCTTCCGGTCGGACCTACACCCAGGTCAGGAAGGTGCGGCTGGGCGATGTCCGGCCCGACGGTTCGCTTCGATTCGACGCGCTGATCCGCTATGCGCAGGATGTGTCGAACGACGACACGACCGACGCCGATCTGGTCGATGATCTGGACTGGGTGGTGCGGCGAACCACCGTCGACGTGGTCGTCGACGCCGAGTTCGGAGAACGGCTGACGTTCACCACCTTCTGCTCCGGTCTCGGGAGCTGTTGGGCGGAGCGGCGGCTGCGGGTGGTGGGGGATCGTGGCGCCCACCTCGAGGTGGCTTCGCTGTGGGTGCACCTCGACACCGAGTCCGGTCGACCCCGAAGGCTCTCGGCGCAGTTCCTGGATCTCTATGGCGAAGCGGCGCAGGGTCGTACGGTTCGGGCCCGGTTGCTGCACCCGCCACCGGCGGAGGAGACCCCGCGCCGGCACTGGCCCGTCCGTTTCGTCGACTTCGACATCTTCGACCACATGAACAACGCCGCCTATTGGGCGGCGGTCGAGGAACTGATCGCCGAGCGCTCGTTCCCGACCTCGGGCCTTCGGGTCGAACTCGAGTACGGGCACGGGGTTGATCATCGCAGTGTTGATCATCGCAGTGTCGATCATCGCAGGGTCGGCGAGGCCGGCGTGGGGCCGGGAACCGTCGAGGACGAGCGGCGGCTGATGCTGGCGGTGTCGGATGGTCTCGACGGCGATGCCGGCGCCGGCTTCGGTCTGTGGTGGTGCACCGACGACCGTGCCTCGCCGGCGGCGTCGGGCGTCGTGTGTCGGATCGAACCCGATCGCTATCGCGATCGGTCCTGATCCCGACGATCAGGCCGGTTGGCTGCTTCGATCGGCCGGCTCGGCTCCGTCGACGGCCCGGAAGAGCGCCTGGCGGTAGTAGGCGAGCTCGTTGATGCTCTCCTTGATGTCGTCGAGTGCCCGGTGGGAGCCGGCCTTGCGGGGGGCGGCGGCGATCTGTTCGGGGTACCACCGACGGCCGAGTTCCTTGAGGGTCGAGACGTCGACCGAGCGGTAGTGCAGGAACTCCTCGATCTCGGGGAGGTAGGTGGCGAGGAAGCGACGGTCCATCCCGATCGAGTTGCCGCACAGGGGCGTGCTGCGCGGTCCCAGGTGCTGACGCAGGAACGCCAGGGTCTCGGCTCCGGCTTCGTCGAGGGTCAGGGTCGATGCGCGGATCTGGTCCAGCAGGCCCGACTTGGCGTGCATGTCGACCACGACGGTGTCCATGAGTGCCAACTCCTCCTCGGAGGCATGGATCACGAGGTCGGGCCCCTCGGCGACGATGTTGAGTTCGTCATCGGTCAGCAGGGTGGCGATCTCGACGATCACGTGGCGATTGGGGTCGAGGCCGGTCATTTCGAGATCCATCCAGGCAAGCACCGGATCACCCTAGCGATCGCGACGACGGCGACGAGCACCCCGCCCCGCCCGGGGTTCGGACCTCTAGCGTGATCGCGTGGTCCATGTCCCGCTCCTCCGTCTCGATGCCGACCTCGACCCGCCCCGCCGCAGCCGGTCCGGCGATGCCGCCGCCGACCTGCCGGCGTCGACCCCCGTCACGCTGGCCCCGGGCGCCCGGGCGCTCGTCCCGACCGGATTCGCCATTGCCGTCCCCGAGGGTCACGCGGGGCTGATCCTGCCCCGCTCGGGCCTCGCCCTCCACGACGGCGTGACCGTCCTCAATGCTCCGGGCCTCATCGATTCGGGCTATCGAGGTGAGATCAAGGTCGTCCTCCACAACGCGTCGTCCGACCCGGTCGAGATCGAACGGGGTCAGCGGATCGCCCAACTGCTCGTGATCCCCGTGCCGTCCTTCCGCCTCGACCTCGTCGACGAGTTGCCCGACGCCCCCGACGATCGGGGCGTCGACGGCTTCGGTTCGTCGGGCTGACGGTGGGTGTCAGCCCTCGTCTTCGAGCACGAGGGCCACGTGAGAGGTGCCGATGCTCGCCTCGTCCACCAGGCCACCGAGCGTGCCGGCGAGTTCCTCCTGCCGCTCGGTGTCGAGACGACAGACCGGATTGGTCACATCGATGCGCAGGCGACCCGGTTCCCAGCTGGCGACGACGCTGATCCGGCCGTCCCCCGCCAGACAGGCGATGGCCTCGTCGACGGCCAGTCGCAGTTGTTCGACCTGCTGGACGTCGACGTCGAGACGCAAGGCGAGGCCGGCGATCGCCACCCGGCCGATCCGGGTGAAACGTTCGGCCGCGGGAAAGTCGACACGCATCGTGTCGGTGGTCCCATCGTTCATCGTGTCACTATCGCACGTCGGCCACGGTCCGTCCCCTTCGCTCGACGGAGAGGGCGGGGTGCGGTCGGCGGATCCGGGCCGGTCGGCGGCTTTTTCCGCGCCCGAACGCGCGGCCTACCTACCGGTCGGTAGGCTGGCGGTCATGGTCATCGACGCCGACATCGCCTTCCTCGCCGAACTCGAATCCACCGCCGAGACGCTGCTCGAGAGACACCTCTCCCAGACCAAGGAATGGCATCCCCACACGCTGGTGCCCTGGAGCCGGGGCCGCGATTTCGAAGCCGACTACGAATGGTCGCCCGAAGAGGCGAACATCCCGGCCGATGTCCGCAGCGCCCTGTTCGTGAACCTCCTCACCGAGGACAACCTCCCCTACTACTTCCGCGACATCGAGCGAATGTTCGGTGGCGACGGTGCATGGGGGGAATGGGTGCGCCGCTGGACGGCCGAGGAAGCCCGCCATGCCACGGCCATCCGTGACTACCTCACGGTCACGCGGGCCATCGATCCGGTGGCCCTGGAACGGGGCCGCATGGCCCAGATGAGTGGCGGCCAGGTCCCGAGGCCACCGACCGCGGCCTCGGGCATGTTGTACGTCACGATGCAGGAACTGGCCACGCGAATCTCGCACCGCAACACCGGCAAGCTGCTCGAAGAACACGATCGCGCCGGGTACGACATCATGCGCCGCGTCGCCATCGACGAGAACTTCCATTTCCTGTTCTACCGAGACATCGCAACGGCCGGCTTCGAGATCGACCCCTCGGCGATGGTGCTCGCGCTCGAGCCCCAGGTCACCAACTTCGCCATGCCCGGCACCGGCATCCCGGACTTCGCCGCCCATTCCAAGGCGATCGCCAATGCCGGGATCTACGATTTCGTCTCGCACTACGAACAGATCCTCCTCCCGATCGTGGTGCAGCACTGGGCCATCGGAGACCTCGAAGGTCTCGATGCCGAGGCCGAACAGGCCCGTGAACGGATCCTGGCGTACATCGAGAAGATCGGGCGGGTCGCCGGACGCATGAAGTCCAAGCGTGACGGCGCCCTGGCGTCGGCCTGACCTCGGGGCGGTCGACCGTCAGCGGGCGAAACGTCGCTCGACGTCGTCGAGCCACGACACGATCTGCGCCGGGGTCGTCCGATCGAGCTCGTAGAGGGCGGTCGACGACGTCCGGCACAGCGGGTGGCAGAGGATCCGCAGGGTACGGAAGACGATGAGTCGGCCGCCGTTGCCCTGGACGAAGTTGACGAACCTCGACGACCCGTAGGTCGTCACGACGTCGATCCGTCTGATGTTGCGCAGGTTGGCGTGGATGCGGGTGGCCCCCTCGGGAAGGGTGAAGGCGACCCCGTGCATCCACACCCGATCGAACCAGCCCTTCAGTCGGGCCGGTTGGCCGCCGAACCACGTGGGATGGACCAGCACGAGACGGTGGGCCCAGCGCAGCGCCTCGACGTGCTCGGCGAGGTCGGGACGTGACGACGGGTCGCCGAGATGGTCAGCCCGCTCGAACGCCGTGAGACGCGGGTCGAAGTCGAGGGCATCGAGATCGATGACCCGGACCTCGTGGCCGGCGGCGGTGAGACCCTGCCGAACCCGCTCGAAGGCGGCCCGGGTCAGCGAGTCCTCGCGGGGATGGCAGACGACGACCAGACAGCGGGTCACCGGCGCCGCCCCTGGGAGCGAGCGCCGACCGCGCGGCCGATGAGCCGCCGCCAACCGGTTGCCGGGGGTGTTCCGACCGGATCGAGCCGGCGGAAGGCGTCCTCGACCTCGGCCAGGAACGCCTCGCGTTCGATGTCGGTCCGACCGTCGAGTCGGTCGAGTGCGTACCACCGGGTCCTCGTCGTGCGCCCGCAGACCAGCCGCAGGGTTCGTGAGATGGTGCGGCGGCCGGCGTCGCCGAAGACCCGGAGGTACCAGGCCGGTGAGCCGTAGGTCGTGACGCCGATGAGATGGTCGAGGTCGAGCGCGCCTTTCACCTTCCGGGTGCGCTCGTCGAGCCGGAACGCGGTGCCGGGCAGCATGGTCCGGTCGAGCCAGCCCTTCATGATCGCCGGCATCCCGCCCCACCAGGTGGGATACACGAAGATCAACGCATCGGTCCGATCGACCAGGTCGAGATGGGCGCGCACCTGCGGATCGGGATGATCGGCGGCGATCGTGTCGTACCGTCGGTGTTCGTCGTCGGTCATCCACGGCCGGTAGCCGATGGCGTAGAGATCGATCAGGTCGACATCGTGGCCTGCCGAGGTGAGCCCGGCGATGACGGCGTCGCGAAGCGCATGGGAGTAGGAACCCTCGATCGGATGGGCGTGGACCACGAGGGCATGCACCGGGTCAGGCTAATGGTGGTCCGGTCGGACGTCCCACCAGATCACGTGCGGCGGGGTTCGTTCGGGAGGGTGCTCGGCCAGGAACGCCATGACCTCGTCGAGCCGGTCGGGAGGCAGGCAACACAGACGCGCCACCTGGGTGGCCTGGGCTCGCGGTTCGGGGGTCGCCCGCTGGCGGTTCGGACGGGTGTCGGCTTCCCGGATCGCCGGGATCCCGGCCGCCTCGAGCACCGCCAGTGCATCCGATGACGAGGGCCCGGTCGGCCGATCGAGATCCCAGAAGTGCCGCCAGGCGGCCGCGTTCCTGGTCTGAGGGTGACGGGCGGTGAGTTCGAGCACGACCCGGTACCGGGCGTGCGCCGTGAGGGCGTGGGCGAAGGTGTCGAGATCGGCCACGTTGTAGACGACGTGGTGGGCGACGACCACGTCGGCCTCCCCGACGCTCGCAGCCACGTCGGGCCAGCGTCCGAGCACGGTGTCGTGCTCGACGGGACGGCTCGCAGCGGCCTGGGCGAACGCCTCGAGCATGTCGGCGGATTCGTCGACACCGACGACCCGGCCGGCCGGAGGCACGAGGGCCAGGGCCGCGGCGCCCCCACCGCAGCCGACGTCGAGCACGGTGCCGCCCGCCGGCAGCCGTTCGGCCGCCCGACGCGTGGCCAGCCCGACGTCGTCGGGTCGGGCCGGCGCTGCGGGCCGGAACAGCGCCGGATCGAGGCGCCAGGGCGAGGCGTCACCGGCCGCCTGTCGGATCGACTCGGGAATCGCCCAGCCTGCCAATTGCGCCCGCCAATGATCGAGCGCCGTCGTCATGCGCCGCCCAGGAACTCGCCGATGATCGCGGCCGCTTCGGCCGACTCGAGGTTCAGCAGGTGGCCGGACCCTTCGAGGGTCACCAGCCGGGCGTCGGGCAACGCGGCGCCCCACGCGTCGGCGTAGGACGGGGGAACGAGCTGGTCCTGGTCGGCCAGGACGACGAGGGTCGGGGCGGTGAGGCGGTAGAGGCGTTTCGACAGGCGTCGATTCGGGATCGGGAAGAGGATCTTGCCGGCCGTGCCGAGGCGTCGGGAGTTCGAGATCATGAACGCCGCCAGGCCCTCGTTGCTCGACAGGTCCCGGCCCCGACCGGCCAGGGCGTCGGCGTGCGACGGATCGGCCAGGAGCAGCTCGACCAGCCGGAAGGGCAGGACGGCGAAGGGATCCGGGAGGGGGTCGTCGTCGACCCACAGACCGTACGGCGCGGCGAGGACGAGCCGATCCAGGTCGTTGCGAGCGAGGCACGCCATCTCGGCGGCGATCATGGCGCCGAACGAATGGCCGACGAGATGGGGGCGTTCGAGCCCGAGCGCGTCGACGATGTCCCAACCGAGCAGCGCGAAGTCGAGCATGTCCTCGATGTCGGTCTCGTTCTCGAGGACCCCGTAACCGGGCCAGACGGGGGCGTGGACGGTGAACCGCTGCGCCAACGACTCGAGCATGGGTTCGTGGTCGAGCAGGCCGACCAGGCCGTGGAAGTACACCACGTCGGGCCCCGATCCGAATCGGCGAACCTCGACGTCGGTTCCCCGAGCGGTCGCCACCGTCGTGGTGAGGAACCCATTCGATTCGATTCGGGCGTCGGTCGCGGTCACGAGCCGGCCTCGCTCACCGGAACGGTCCGCCGGGCCCGGTGGTCCTCGATCGATGCCGGTCGACGGGCATCGGCGAAGGTCTGTTCGGGTCGTACCCGGTCGGTCTGGAACCGGGGCCACCACCTCGTGTCGTCGGCGTGTTCGGACCAGATGCTGCGCAGGCGGGGCATGACCTTCTCGGCGAAGAGCTGGGTCGAGTACCGGGTCTTCCAGTCGGGCATGTCGCCCATGTGGAGCAGGGTGAACACGGTCCCGACCCGGAGCTCGCGGATCATGTGCTCCATCTCCTCGGCCACGGTGTCGGGGGAGCCGGCGATGACGTAGCCGCCCTCGACGAGGTCCTTCCAGGTGAGGTTCGAGAACACCGCCTGGTTCTCCTTCCGGACCTGTGACAGCACGCCGGCCTTGATGGTCTTGATCGTGCGGTAGCCCGGGGCGTCGGCGAACCCCGGGTAGACGTGCAGGCACCGGTTGAAGAAGTAGAGCATGTGCTCGGCGTAGAGCTCCTCGGCCTCGGCGTCGGTGTCGGCGACGCAGATGATCTGGGCGAAGCTGGCCCGGCCGGGAGCGTCGTCCTTGCCCCGCTCGGCCACCCGATTCCAGTAGCCGTCCATCAGGACCTTGCCTGCCTTGTAGCCGCTGAAGGACAGGTACGAGTAGTTGTAGTCGTGGTCGAGGCAGAAGTCCCAGGTCTCGACCGAACCGCCACCGGGCATGTAGATCGGGGGATTCGGTTTCTGGATCGGCTTGGGCCAGCAGTTGACGTAGCGCAGCTGGTTGTACTTGCCGTCGAAGGCGAACGGCTCGTCCTCGTGCCAGGCCCGCATGATCAGTTCGTGGGCCTCGGCGTACTTGTCGCGCGTCAGCGCCGGGATCTGCCCGTAGCAGTAGTTGGTGTCCATCGAGGTCCCGACGGGGAACCCGGCGATCAGCCTCCCGCCCGAGATCACGTCGAGCATGGCGAACTCCTCGGCGACCCGGATCGGCGGGTTGTAGAGGGCGATCGAGTTGCCGATCACGGCGATTGCGGCGTTGGAGGTGCGACGGGCGAGGCCGGCGGCGATGATGTTCGGGCTCGGCATGATGCCGTACCCGTTCTGATGGTGTTCGTTGACCCCGATGGCGTCGAAGCCCATCTCGTCGGCGAACTCGAGTTGGTCCATGTACTCGTGGTAGACGGCGTTGGCCCGCTCGGGATCGAAGAGCTTGGCGTCGATGTCGACCCACACCGAGCGATGCGATTCCCGGAAGTCGTCGGGCAGATCCGGCCACGGCATCAGGTTGAACCAGCAGAACTTGACCATGACGGACCCCCTCGGTGTGCCTGGTCGGGTCAGTCTGACAAACGCCGTCCCGTCGGGGCAAAGTGAGGAATGGCCACGCCGCCGAACGACCCGAACCCCGACCACGAGACGGCAGGCGAGCGCACCGACGACGAGGCCCCTCCGGCCCGGTCACCCCTCGATCGGCTCGAGTTGATGGCGATGCAGAGCGTCGAGATCACCCCGGGTCTCGATCACCTCGAGCTCTACACGATGAAGGGACTCCTGACGTTGTTGTGGCACGGAGCGCCCGACCTCGAGAACGTCGTCGTCTGCGTCGGTGGAGCGATGGGCGGTCTCCTCGGACCCGACGGGGGGCTGTACCAACGCCTGGGCGATCGACTCCCCGAGCTCGGGATCGGTGTCGTCCGGGTGTCGTATCGCAAGCCGAACGACCTCGACCGGTGTGTCCACGACACCCTGGCGGCGATGGAACTGGCGGCCCGCCACGGTGCCCTCCGGTTCATCACGCTCGGGCATTCGTTCGGCGGTGCGGTCGCCGTGCAGGCTGCAGCCCACCTCGAACGTGAATCGGTGCCCGGTGTCGTCACCTTCGCCACCCAGTCCGCCGGGTGCGAGGCGGCCGAGCATCTCGCCGACCGGGACCTGCTGTACTTCCACGGGACCAACGACTCGATCCTGCCGCCGTTCGCGAGCGAGATGGTTCGGATGATGGCGGGCACCGGCGAACTGGTGATGCTCGAGGGCGCCGATCACCTGCTCGCCCCCGCCGGCGCCCAGGTACTCGATCGGTTGCTCGAGCACCTGCCGGCCGTCTTCGCCGCCGGCACCCCGACCTGACCGCTCTCAGCCCGGCACGAGCCGGACCTCGTACAGCACGGGCCAGTACTTCCCGGTCAGGAGGTAGGTGTCGGTCTCGGGCCGATGGGCGATCCCGTTGAGCACGTAGTCGAAGTCGTCGGCGGGCACCCCGCTCGGCCGCAAGCCGGCTGCATCGATCACCCCGACCACCGAACCGCTCGTGGCGTCGATGGCCAGGATGGCATCGAGCCCGTAGACGTTGGCGAGGATCTGGTCGTCGACGCATTCGAGTTCGTTCAGGAGCTCGACCGGGCCGGCCCGGTCGGTCACCTCGATCGAGCCGATGACGGCGAAGGAATCGGGGTCGTGGAACGTCAGGCGATCGGTGCCGTCGCTGCGGATCAGGCGGCGGCCGTCGAAGCAGAGGCCCCAACCCTCGCCGTCGTAGCCGAGGCTGTCGTCGAGTTCGAGATCGTCGAGCGAGCTGCGGAGCAGCCGGCCTTCGCGCCAGGTGAGCTGGAGTACGTCGTCACCGACGACGGTCAGTCCCTCGCCGAAGAACTCGTCGGCCAGGGCGACCTCGGCCTCGGCTCGTCCGGATTCCAGCTCGACCCAGCGGCGACTCGACGCCCCGTACTGTCCCGTGCTCTCGAGCACGCGGCCATCGTGCCACTCGAGCCCCTGGGTGTAGGACGTCGGATCGTGCGGATACTCGGCGACCACCTCGACGTCGAGGTCGCCGAGCAGCGGGGCCGGGTCGGTCATCGGCGTCGCAGCGGGAGCAGCCGTCGATCCGACCGGGCCAGTGGTCGCGGTCGTTGGGTCGCTCGCCTGACCGGTGACGGGAGCCGGATCGGGATCGGTCGTCGTGTCGTCGGTCGAGCATCCCGTGCCCAACGCAACGACGAGCATCACGACCGGGACCAGTCGCCCGGTGCGTGCTCGATGACGACCGTCGGCGCGAGCCATCGCCGCCCTCGATCAGCCGGCAGGCACGAAACGCACCTCGTAGAGGACGTTCCAGCGCTTGCCGGTCAGGTAGAAGGTGTCGGAATCGGCGTTGTGGGCGATCCCGTTGAGGACATCGTCGGGGGCGAGGGTCTGATCGGTCGGCACGAGTGACGCGGCGTCGACCACGGCGAGCACGATCCCGGTGTTCGGGTCGATCTGCACGATCGAGGTCGTCAGCCACACGTTGGCCCACACCGACCCGTCGACACACTCGAGTTCGTTGAGCCGCTCGACGGGTCGACCGTCGAGCGTGACCGCCACCCGGCCGATCTCGGCGAAGGTCTCCCGGTCGCGGAAGACGAGGAGGCTGGAGCCGTCGCTCATCACGAGCTGGCCGGGGAGGGCGCACAGTCCCCAGCCCTCGCCCTCGTAGTCGATGCGGCCGACTTCCTCGAGGGTGTCGGCCGAGGCCACGAACGCGACCCCCGACTGCCAGGTCAGCTGGATCAGGCGGTCACCGACCACGGTCAGCCCGTTGCCGAACACCTGGGGCGGCAGTGGCTGCTCGACCGAAACCGTCCCGGTCGCCGGATCGACGAGGCGACGGCTGGAGGCGCCGTACTGGCCGAGGCCCTCGATCAAGCGTTCGCCGCGAAGCTCGAGCCCCTGCGTGAAGGCCGAGGGGTCGTGCGGGAACCGGTTGACGACCTCGGGTACGAGGTTCACCGCCGCCCCGTCGGCGGGCGCCAATGCGGTGGTCGGTGTCGTGGGGGTCGGCGTCGTGGTCGTGGCGCCGTCGGCCGGCTCCTTCGCCGTCGACGGCGGAGCCTCGACGAGGGTGGTGGGGCTGGTCGTGGTGGTCGGCGCGGCCGTGGTCGCCATCGTCACCACGGTCGGTGCCGAGTCGGAGGGGGAGATCCGGGAGCACGAGGCGGCCAGCAGAGCCGCAACGACCAGGGCGCGGGACCAGCCCGATCGCGGCCGCCCGCATCGCATGCGGCTCAACCCCCGAGGAGTCGGGCCTTGGCCGCCTTCGAGCGTTCGAGGAGGTTCGCCGGGATGAGGCTGGACGAGCCGTCACCACCACCGACGGCGGCGGCCGCGGGGGCGTCCTCGGTGGCCGACGCCACCGAAGCGTTGGCCCGGGCTTCTTGCCGGGCGACCCAGTCGTCGAGCTGGGCCGGACGGACGAGATCGTGGTGATCGATCTGCCCGATGAGGTCGCCGTCGCCGAACCGAACCCAATATCGCATCCACTGGTCGAGGCCGTTGACGAGCTTGATCTTGGCCATCGAACCCTCGGGATGGTCGCCGATGGCGCGAGTGGTCCGGACCTTCTCGCCTCGCCGGAAGGGTGTGTCGAGGGTGGGCGCGGCTTTGGGCATTGGGACGAGCTCCTGCGTGGGGCTGCGGACGGAGGGTGGTGCGACCCGAACGATACTCGCTCCGGTCCGGGCCCAGCGTTCCGGGTGCGGCGGCGGCGGCGACCGACGCCGACGCCGCGCTCGGGTTCGTTGGCGATGCGAGCGTGCCCCCGGTGGGATTCGAACCCACGACCAATGGATTAAAAGTCCACTGCGCTAACCAGGCTGCGCCACAGGGGCGAGATGAGGTTACTTCGGTCGGCGGCGGACGGCACCGGGCAGACCGTCCGGGAAGGCCTGCCACCGTATGGGTGCGGTGAAGTGCCAACATGGCGGGCAATGTCGTCTCTCCCTTCCCCCCGATCGCGGTCGGTTCCGATCGTTGCGCTCGGACTGGTCGGGCTGCTGGGCCTGGCGGCTGCCTGCGGTGAGGTCGGCGAGCCGTACCTCGGGGCGGAGGTCACGGTCGCCTCGACGGTGGTGGGAGCCGAGATCCAGCAGAGCGGTCCGGTCACCGACACCGTCGTCGATGGAGCGGCGTCGGAGTCGGTGCTCCCGCCTCGCGACCCCGGCTATGTGCCGAGTCTCGTGATCGGCAGCGACACCGGGATCGCCAGCGGCTCGATCGACCGACTGGCCCTGCTCGAACCTCCCCTCGGCGAACTCGGGGCGACGAGGATCGCCGACGACCTCTTCGGTGGGCTCGTCGTCCAGGTGCCCGATCAGGGGGTGCTGTGGTTCCCGGCCGAGGGTGCCGAGGCGGCGACGATCCGCGAGACCGGCTTCCGGCTGCTCGACGTGGGGTACCTCGGCGGCACGTCGGAGGCACTGGTCCTCGGTGAGTCCCGGGTCGTCGAGCGGGTACGGCTGGTCGATCTCGAGGTCGCCGAGCCGATCGTCGAACTCGCCGAGAGCGACCAACTGGTCGATTTCTCTGCGGCGGGTGGTCTCTACGTGCTGGCGATCGCCGACGACCAGTGCGGACGAATCGACTTCGTCAACTCGGCCGGCGACCCGGTGAGCATCCGCGGTCCGGTTCCCGCCGAGTGCCCGGTTCCCCGCCGGGCCACCTACACCCTGCTCGACCTGAGCCCCGATGGCGATGCGCTGGCCTACGCCGAGGTCACCTACCGATCCGACGGGGTCGAGGCGACCACCCAGCTCGTCGGCATCGAACTCAGCAGCTCGACCGAGCTGTTCCGGATCGACGTCGGGGGGGCCGGTGACCGGATCTCGAGCCTGACCTTCGACGGACGCCGGGTGGCGTTCGTCCGTACGCCGCTCGAGGGCCTCGAACGCGAAGTCGTCCAGATCGATGCGCTCGTCGACGGCGAGACGCTCGAGGTCTCCGTGACGTCGCCCGACGACGGACCGCTGACCCTCACCTACGCACGGCTGCCCCTCACGGTGGGCGCCGCCTCGGCCGGATAGGGTGCCGCACGTGCGCGACTCCGGTGATTCGTTCGACCTCGATGCCGACCACGAGCGGCAGCTTCCCGGTACCGGCTCGGTCGTCCTGCCGACGATGATCGACCTCGACGATCTCCAGAGTCGGTTGGACGACATCGACGCGGTGCTGGCCGATCTCGATCGCGCTCCGGTCTGACCGACGCCCGGCTTCGGGGTCGTTCTCGGGGTCGGTGCCCTTCGGGCTCAGTCCTCGCCGCCTTTGGCGATGAGGTAGCCGCGGGCCCGTTCGGTCAGCGGATAACGCTCGACGAGCGCCCAGAAGTCGGGGCCGTGGTGCGCCACTTGGAGGTGGGCGAGCTCGTGGACGATCACGTAGTCGATCACCCAGTCGGGAAAGCCGAGGAGGCGGTCCGAGAGCCGGATCGTCCCCCGAGCCGGCGTGCAGGACCCCCAGCGGTGTGTCTGGTTGTCGACCCAGCGGATCGAGGTGGGCGTGGGGAGGTCGTGGCGTTCGGCGAGCATCGACGAGCGCTGCTCCAGGTCGACCGCATCGGCGGTTCGGCGCTTGTCGAACCGGGACACGAAGTGGGCCACCATGTCGTCGACCTCGGTCTCGCTGAGACGGGCCGGGACGCGGACCTGCAGCGTGTTCCCGACGAGTCGGGCCTCGGCGGTCTTCTTGCGTCGGTTGGAGCGGATGACGTCGACGACGAGCATGCGAGGACCTTTCGGGGCGAGTGGGCGGCTAGACCCGTTCGACGTCGCCGCCGAGCGTGGGCGGCTCGTCGAGGAACCGGATCTGATCGCCCAGTCTCGTCGTGCCGTCGGAACCCACGAACACCACCCGGCCCGACAGGTTGGGGATCCGCATCTCGGGCAGACCGAAATGGCTCTCGAGGGCCCGGATGATGCCGCCGTGACACATCACGAGCACGGTGGCCCCGGGCTGTTGGGCGGCGAGCTCGAGGAGGACCGGGACCACCCGGCCGAGCAGGGCGTCGTCGGGCTCGAAGTCGTCGGGACGGCGGTGCTCGGCGAGCCAGCCCGGGTACTGCGCCTCGATGTCGTCGTGGGTGAGCCCCGACCACGAGCCGGCCGATCGTTCCCGCAGGTCGGTATGGATCAGGACCGGGCCGACCCCGTTCGTGTCGGAGATGATCATGGCGGTGTCGAGGGCCCGCTGTTGGGGTGACGACACGATGGCGTCGGTGACCCCGATGCGTCCGGCTGCGGCATGGGCCTGCTCGCGGCCATGCTTCGACAGGGGGGGATCGGCCTGGCCCTGCCAGCGACCCTCGGCGTTCCAGGTCGATTGGCCGTGACGAGTCAGCAGCAGGGTGGTGGTCGCGTCCGCCGGGGCCATGCCGTGACCCTACTGAGACCCGATGACATCGGCCCACCCGGCGCCCGGGCCCCGGACCGACGACAGGGGCCGGATGCGGCTCTACAGTGACCGGGTGGCCACGCTTCGACTCTTCGCCCAGGCCCGCGAGGCCGCCGGCTCCGGAACGCTCGAGATCGACGCGCCGACGGTCCGGTCGGTCCTCGACGCGGCCAGCGCCCGACTGGGCGACGACTTCGATGCCGTCCTGGCGTCGTCGCGGGTGTGGCTCAACGGGACACCGGCCGACCTCGACGACGAGGTGGGCCACGACGACGAGGTGGCGATCCTGCCTCCGGTGTCGGGAGGATGACCGCTCCGGCCGCCGGCCCCTCCCGGATCGAGCGGCGCCGGCAGCGAGCGGAGATCCGGACTCGCGAGCAGGAACGGCGCTGGAGCCAGAACCGGTTCGCCGTTCCCCACCGGACCGACGGGGCCAAGGTGACCCTGGGGGTCGCCTGGTTCGTCGGGTTGCTGGCCTCGATCGTCGTCGGTCCGGTCATCGTTGCGGTCTTCGTGATTCCGGCGGCGGCGATCGCGGCGCTCCAGACGGCCCACGCGTGGGCCCGGGTCACCACGTCGGATCGTCAGCTGGCGGCGGCGTTCGCCGTGCTGATCGCCCTCCCGGGACTCGCCGGTGACCCGTTGTGGCTCGGTCTCGGTGCCGTGGTCGGGACGCTCTCGTTGGCCGCCTACGGCGGGGCAACCCTGACCTCGACCGACGACGACCCGATCCGCTTCACCGAGGTGATGGTGCGTTCGGTCGTCCCGGTTGCGGTGGCGGCCGGGAGCCTCCTGGTGCTCGCCGGATCCCACGCCGGTCCCTTCGTGGCGTTGGTGGCGATGGTCAGCGCCTACGAGGTCGGCGACTTCGTCGTCGGCTCGGGAGCCGAGAACGACGTCGAGGGCCCGGCGGCGGGCCTGGTGGCCCTCGCCCTGGTCGGGTACGGGGTCTCGCTGCTGCCACCCGATCCACTCACGGCTTCGGTGGTCCCGTTCGTCATCGCCCTCACGGCGCTGTCGTGCGTCCTCGGTCAGCTGCTCGGTTCGGCGCTCCTGCCCCGGGGCGATGCCTGGGCCCCGGGTCTGCGTCGCCTCGACTCGTATCTGCTCGCCGCTCCCCTGTGGGTGCTGCTCGTCGCCTGAGCCGCCGCTCCTGGACGCGGCGCGCTCCGGTCTGATCAACCCAGGGCGTTCGGGGTAGCCTCGACCGTTGTGATCGATGCTCTCGAAGAAGTGCTGGCCGACAAGGTGCTCGATGCGTTGACGGCCAGGCCGATGGACGACCTGCGTCGCCTTCGGACCCGGTGCACCGAGGTCGAGGCCGACGTCTCGCTGGCCCGCCGCGTGGTCCAGGGCCGTCTCGACATCATCGGCCACGAGGTCCGTCGCCGCAGCGGTGATGCCGATGCGGCCGCGGCCCTGCCGTCGTTGCTGTTCGATCTGCCGTCGTTGATGACCGACGAACCCCGGGCCGGGCGCGGCGCCGCGGGCGGCCGGGCCGTGTCGATCACGGCACCGGGCGACGTGGCCCACGAGCTCGTGGCGCGGCTCGACGAGGTCGCATCGCCGGGCCGACTGACCAGCGTGAGCTCGCTGCCCGACCCCGATCTCGCCGATCTGCTCGGGAAGATGCGGGCCTACGAACAGGAACTGTCGACCGTTCGCCGTCGCCTGCACGAACGGATCGATGCGCTGCAGGCCGAGATCGGCCGTCGCTATCGCGACGGCGAAGCCACCGTCGACTCCCTGCTGAGCTGAGGCGGTACGGCGGTGGCAGATCAGATACCCGATGTCGGCGGATTCATCCGGGAGCAGCGCCGTCTGGCCGAACTCTCGGTTCGTCGACTGGCCGAGATGTCCGGGGTCTCGAACCCCTACCTGAGCCAGATCGAACGCGGCCTGCGACGGCCGTCGGCCGACATCCTGGCCAACATCGCCCGCGGCCTGCAGATCTCGGCCGAGAGCCTCTACATCCGGGCGGGCATCCTGGATGGTGACATCGATCCGGCGACCGGAGTGTCGGCGGTCGAGTCCAGCATTCGCCACGCCGCGGAACTGACACCCGACCAACGCAAGGCGCTGCTCGGTGTGTATCGCAGTTTCGTCTCGGTGAACCTGGTCGAGCAGGGCACGCGCGGCCGTCGACCGACGGACGACCCCGGCGACGACTCCGATGACGAGGGCACCGATCCCGACACCCCCGATGCCGGCCGGGCCGGCGGGAGCGATCCGGCAGCGCGACGATCGGGTCCGAGGGAGCGCTGATCGTGCAACGCGTCGCGGTGCTGTCCCTCCACACCTCGCCGTTGGCCCAGCCCGGCACCGGCGACGGCGGCGGCATGAACGTGTACGTCCGTGAACTGGTCTCGGCACTCGCTCAGGCGGGCATGACCTGTCGGGTGTACGTGCGCCGGTGGGACGACGAACAACCGAAGACCGTGATGGTCGAGCCGGGATTCGAGGTCGTCCACGTGCCGGCCGGTCCGCCGGACCTGCCGAAGGAACAGCTCGCCGCCCACGTCGAGGAGTTCGCCGACTGGGTGGCCGACGACCTCGGGCGTCATGGAGCCGACGTGATCCACGCCAACTACTGGCTCTCGGGGGTTGCGGGCCTGCTCCTCAAACAGCGCCTCGACCTCCCGTTGATCA
This sequence comes from uncultured Acidimicrobiales bacterium, assembly GCA_963717115.1. Taxonomy (GTDB): domain Bacteria; phylum Actinomycetota; class Acidimicrobiia; order Acidimicrobiales; family SZUA-35; genus JBBQUN01. Next base: position 73,174 of record CAVQVO010000001.1, read on the forward strand.
CGACCTTCCACACGCTGGCCCGGGTCAAGGCCGTCAGTGGCGATCCCGAACCCGAGCGCCGGGCCGAAGCCGAAGCCCGCGTGATGGCGTGTGCCGACAAGATCCTGGCCAACTGCACGCCCGAGGCCGAACAGCTCGTCGATTTCTACGACGCCGACCCCGATCGGATCGAGATCGTCCCGCCGGGTGTCGACCATGCGTTCTTCTCGCCGGGCAACCAGGTCGGTGCGAGGACGGCGATCGGCGCCGACGATCGACCCCTGCTCCTGTTCGTCGGGCGAATCCAACCATTGAAGGGTCTCGATGTCGCCGTGTCGGCTCTGGCGGCCGGGCACCGAGACGACGCCCGGCTCTGGGTCGTCGGCGGGGCCAGCGGCGCCGAGGGCGCAACCGAACTCGAACGCATCCGCGAGATGATCCGGGACCTCGGCGTGGAGGACCGAGTCGTCTTCCGGCCCCCCCAGCCCCATCACCTCCTGTCGACCTTCTACCGCGCGGCCGACGTGTGTCTGGTTCCCAGCCGCTCCGAGTCCTTCGGACTCGTGGCGCTCGAAGCCGCAGCGTGTGGCGTCCCCGTGGTCGCCTCGGCCGTCGGGGGCCTGCTGACCCTGGTCGAACACGGCCACACCGGGTTTCTCGTCGACCGTCGCGAACCGGCAGACTTCGCCAGCTGGACCGATCTGCTCCTGGGTGACCCGGTGCTGGCCCGGCGGATCTCGGTGTCGGCGGCCGCCCGGGCCCGGACCTACACCTGGAGCACGTCGGCCGCCCGCCTCCGGAGGCTCTATGCCGACGTGGCGGCCGGCTCCCTGACCCATTGCGAGTGAGCGACCCGAGAGGTGACGAGACGATGACCGAAGTCATGGGACGCGAGGAACTGGCGGTGATCGAAGCGGCGATCGACCGGTTCCTGGCCGGCGAACAGGCCGGGAATCCGGTGGTCGATGCCGTCGACCGTGACCCCGACGGACCTCGGAGTTGGTTCGTTCGGGTCCGAGGCGAGGAGAAGGACGTCTTCACGGTCCGCTTCCGCCTCGACCAACGAACCCTGTCCTACGAGACCTACGTGATGCCGGCTCCGGAGGAGAACCAGGCCGAGTTCTTCGCCCACCTGCTGCGACGCAACCGCCGGCTGTACGGGGCCGCGTTCGCCATCGGCGCCGAGGATGCGATCTTCCTGCAGGGACAACTCGACAACCGTCAGGTACTCGTCGACGGAGAACTCGATCGGGTGCTCGGGTCGCTCTACCAGTGGGTCGAACAGTTCTTCCGTCCGGCCCTCCGAATCGGCTTCGCGTCGAAATTCGCGTAAAGACGGTTGTCTCCTTTTATCAGGACTCGTATGCTCTGGTCATCGCCGATCGAGGCGGGGGCGTCCGCGAGTTTGGGGAAGGTCGCCCGCCCTCGTCTCGATCAGCCGAACGGGCCACGGTTCCCGTCCTGCCGGCACTGCGTCGAGGACGCTAGGTTCTCCGGGTGACCACATTGCAGGTGATCGGCGGCGGAAGGATGGGGTTGGCCCTCGTCGGTGGATTGCTGGCCTCGGGCCGGGCCGATCCCGCCGACGTGGTGGTCGTCGAGCCGGACCCTGCCCAGCGAGCCGCCATCGTGGCCAGGCATCCCGCGGCCACGGTGCTCGAGTCCCCGGTCGCCGACGTCGACTCGGTACTGTCGGTCAAACCCTGGCTGGCCGTCCCCGTGGCGGCCACCCTCGAGTCGCCTCGTCGGGTCATCTCGATCGCGGCGGGGATCACGGTGGCCGAGCTCGAGGCGGCCCTCCCGGCCGGCACCCCGGTGATTCGCGCCATGCCCAACACGCCCGCGCTGGTCGGTGCCGGGGCGACGGCGGTGGCCCCCGGGACGTCGACGTCGTCGGACGACCTCGCCTGGTCGGTCGAGTTGTTGTCGGCGGTGGGGATCGTCGAGGTCGTCGCCGAGCAGCAGATCGACGCCGTCACCGGGCTGTCGGGCTCGGGGCCGGCCTACCTCTTCCTCGTCGCCGAGGCCATGACCGACGCCGGCGTCCTGGTGGGGTTGTCGCGAGAGGTTGCAGCGCGCCTCGCCAACCAGACCCTCTACGGGGCTGGAAAGATGCTCGTCGAATCGACCGAATCCACCCTCGAACTCCGATCCGGCGTCACGACCCCGGGAGGGACCACGGCGGCCGGCCTGGCGGCCCTCGAAGACCGTGCAGTGCGCGCCGCGTTCGCCGATGCCGTCCGGGCTGCCACCGAACGGTCGCGGCGAGCTGGGACGCCGATGACGACCTTCGACACGATCTCCTTCCTGAGCGACTTCGGGACCAAGGACGAGTTCGTCGGGGTCGTGAAATCGGTGATCCGCGGCATCGTCCCCTCGGTCGCGGTCATCGACATCACGCACGAGATCGAACCCCACGATCTGCGCGCCGGAGGGCTCACCCTGGCCCGATCGGTGCAGTATCTGGCGCCGGGCATCCTGCTGGGCATCGTCGATCCCGGGGTCGGCTCGAGTCGCAAGGGCGTCGTGATCGAGGTGGCCGACGGCGCCGCCTACCTGGTCGGACCCGACAACGGTCTCCTGGCCCCGGCGGTCTCGATGGTCGGGGGCGCGACCGGTGCCGTGGTGCTCGACAACCCCGAGTACCAGCTGTCCGCGCTCGGCTCGACCTTCGCCGGTCGAGACGTGTTCGCTCCGGCGGCGGCGCACCTGTGCGCCGGTGTTCCGATGCACGCGCTCGGCACTCCCATCGATCCGTCGCAGCTGGTACCCGGGGTGCTGCCGGTCAGCCAGACCGACGCCGACGGCGCCGTCTCGGCCGAGGTCTTGTGGGTCGATCGGTTCGGCAACCTGCAGCTCAACGTCGATCCGTCCGAGCTCGACGGGTGGGGCGACGCCATCGAGGTCGTCGGCGGCCGCACCAAGCGAACGGCGGCTCGGGTCACCCATTTCGCCGAAGTCCCCACCGGCACCATCGGGGTGATGACCGACTCCTACGGTCTCGTTGCGCTGGTCGTCGACCGCAGCTCGGCGGCGTTCGAGCTCGAGCTCGAAGAAGGCGACGCGGTCACGCTCCGACGTTCGGTCGGCGGTGCGAGCAGGACGACGGCGGTGACGCTGGGCCGCACCGCCCCGGCGCAGCCCCCGTCGTTCCAGAACGAGGAGGTGGCATGCGACCCGCCGTCGTGATCACGCTGATCGTCTTGATGCTGGCGTTGCTGATCGCCGCCACCGTGCAGTTGTTCTTCTACGCGCGCTAGATCCCAGCCTGCTCGAGTTCGCCCGACAGCCGGGCGACGAAGGCCGGTGACAGGGGTCGAAGCGGCTCGCCGGCCGGTTCCGGCTCGGATTCGGGCGCCGCCGGTACGGATTCGGGCGTGACTGGACCGGTCGGGGTCGCCGCAGGAGCCGTTGCCGGCGAGGGAGCGACCGGCACGGTGGGGGAGGGGACCGAACCGGGTCTGGAGGGCGCCGGAGTCGTCTCGTCGAGGGCCATGAAGCGATGGGCGGTCCAGATCCGACCGTCGTTGCCGTGCACGACGCCGATGCCGACGTAGCGATAGTCGTCCTTGACCAGGTTCGCGTAATGCGACGGGCTCGCGACGAAGGCGTCGAACAGGGCTTGCACCTGGTCGATCGGCCCGACGCCGACGTTCTCACCCAGACGGGTCCAGGTCAGGTCGATCCCGACCGACAGGTCGGCGGTGTGCGACAGGGAGCCCTGGGTTCGGAGGTGCTCGGCCCACGTTCGGGCGAGCGGAACCAGGACCGGGTGGACGGTGAGGGGTGGCAGGCCCTCGCTCACCCGGAGTTCGTTGATCAGTTCGACGAAACGTGCCTCGTCGGCGACTTCGGCATCGTTCCCGAACGCGACCGGTCGTTCACCGGTGCCGGTCGGGATCGGGCCCGAACCGGGGATCTGTGCGCCCAGGCTCCCCGCGCCGGCGAGCACGAGTCCCAGCGAGACGAGCATGGTTCGGATCGATCGTGTCGACGGCACTCCGTTCCATCGGCCGCGAGGTCCCGACCCTGAGGGTCGCGGCGCCCGACTCGGCGTCGCTGCGCATCGTGGAGCGAGTGCGCTTGTGCGTTTGTGAACGCGGGTGCACGTCCCTAGCCTGGGGTCGTGAGACGCGAGCACGTGTCGGGGGCCACGGTGGCTCGACTCCCCACCTACCTTCGGGTGCTGATCGATGCCGCGGCCGAGGGCACGGCAACCATCTCCTCCGAGGCGTTGGCCCGGCTCAGTGGCCATGGCCCCGCCACGATCCGCCGTGATCTGGCCTCGTTGTCGATCACCGGGACGCGGGGCGTCGGCTATGACGTGAAGAACGTCGTTCACGAGATCAGCGTGGTCCTCGGTGTGAATCAGGTCTGGCCCGTCGTCATCGTCGGCAGCGGCAACCTCGGTCGGGCCCTCGCCAACTACGGGGGCCTGGCCGACCGGGGTTTCCCCGTTCGGGCCCTGATCGACTGCGACCCCGACGTCGTCGGTCGAACGATCGGCGGGCTCCAGGTCCGTGCCCTCGACGAACTCGAGGCGCTGGTGGCCGAGCACGAGATCACCGTCGGGGTGATCGCCACCCCGGCCTCGGCCGCCCCGGTGGTCGCCGATCAACTGATCGCCGCCGGCGTGACCTCGCTGCTCGACTTCACCGCGACACCGTTCCCGGTACCCGATGGCGTTCAGGTCCGCAGCGTCGATCTCGCCACCGAGTTGCAGATCCTGAGCTTCTACCAGCAACGCACCTCGAGCGCCCGTGACGGCGTCGGGGTTCCGCTCACCCCGTTGCGGGCGCTCGATCACCGGTCCGACACCCACGCCGGCCCAGCGGCGATGGACGAGGCTGCGACGCCGACGCTCGTGTCACCGGTCGGTCAGGAGGCAGTCGGGTGACCGACAGCACCTATGGTCGAATGGCCCTCTTCACGCCCGGCGCGCCACACTATGTTGATCCAACCGCTGTTCATCCAACCGCTGTTCATCGAACCCCTGTTCATCTGATCCCGGCTCACGACGTCTCGGGACACGTCTTCTCGGCATCGAAAGTGTCATGACCCTCATCGCCATCGGACTCAACCATCGATCGGCACCCCTCGAGGTGCTGGAGCGCATCGCCATCTCGGGTGATGTGCTGGTGAAGGCGTTGGCCGAAGTCACCGACAGCGAGTTCGTCAACGAGGCCGTGATCCTGTCGACGTGCAACCGCACCGAGGTGTACGTCCACGCCGAACGATTCCACGACGCCTTCCACGACGTCCGCGATTCGCTCTCCCGGTTGTCGGGCCTCTCGGTCGATGCGTTCGTCGACCACCTGTACGTGCACTACCACGACGAGGCGACCCGCCACCTGTTCCTGGTCACCGCCGGACTCGACTCGGCCATTCTCGGCGAACACGAGATCCTCGGTCAGGTGAAGTCGGCCTGGGAGCTGGCCCGGGTCGAGGGATTCGCCGGCGCCCTGCTGGGGCAGGTCTTCGAGCACGCCGTCCAGTGCGGCAAGCGCGTGCGCACCGAGACCGGCATCGGACGCAGCACCGCCTCGCTGTCGCACGCCGCGGTCAGCCTCATCACCGAACAGCTCGGTTCGCTCGACGGGCGCCGCGTGCTCCTGGTCGGAGCGGGTGAGGTCGGGACCGGAGTCGCAACCGCCCTGGCCAAGTCGGCGGACGTGCAGGTCGAGGTCACCAATCGGACCGACGCCAAGGCCGGTTCCGTTGCGGCGGCGGTCGGCGCCTCGTCCGTCCCGTTGGATCGACTCGGCGACGCGATCACCCGGGCCGATGTCGTCATCGCCGCGACGTCGGCCCCCCGCCACCTGATCGACCTCACGCACGTCGTGGGGCCCGTCGACGAACGCAAGGTGTTCCTCGACCTCGGGGTGCCCCGAGACATCGACCCCCGCGTCGGGTCGGTTCCCGGTGTCGAACTGCTCGTGTTGGCCGACCTGCAGGCTTTCGCCAACCGGGGGATCGAACACCGGCAGAAGGAAGCGGTCGTCGCCCGTCGCCTCGTGACCGAGGACCTCGAGCGATACGCCGAAGCGAGTTCGGCCCGGCTCATGGCCCCGCTGGTCGGCGGTCTCCACCGCCGCTCCGAGCAGCTGCGCGCCGAAGAGGTCGCCCGCCATTCGCGTCGCCTGGCCTCCCTCGACGACGAGCAGCGTGAAGCCGTCGATGCGATGACCCGGGCGCTGGTGGCCAAGTTGCTCCACGAGCCATCGGTCCGGTTGAAGAAGGCGGCCGGCAGCCATCGGGGTGAGCGGCTGGCCGAGGCCGCACGCGAGCTCTTCGACCTCCCGTGACCACGCCGAGTGGCTCGGGCACGGTCACGATCGCCACTCGACGCAGCCCCCTGGCGATGTGGCAGGCCGAGTACGTGGCCGATCGACTGCGGGCGATCGAGCCCCGCCTGCACGTCGAGTTCGTCTCGATGGACACCACCGCCGACCAACGTCTCGACCTGGCGATCTCCGAGCTGGGGGGCAAGGGGGCGTTCAGCAAGGAGGTCCAACAGCTCGTCCAGGTCGGTCGGGCCGACCTCGCCGTCCACTCGGCGAAGGACCTGCAGGCGGTCACCCCCGACGGGCTCGCCATCGGCGCCTTTCCGGTGCGGGGCGACGTCCGTGACTGTCTGGTCGGCGCTCGGTTGGCCGACCTCCCGAATGGTGCCGTGGTGGCCACGGGTTCGAACCGGCGCCGCGTCCAGCTCGCTCGGCTGCGGACCGACCTGGTGTTCGAGGGGCTGCGTGGCAACATCGGCACCCGTCTGGCCCAGCTCGACCGGTTCGACGCCATCGTGATGGCGGCGACGGCGCTCACCCGTATGGGGGAACGGCCCGAGGTCGTCGACCTGCTCGATCCCGTCGACGTGATTCCCCAGGTCGGGCAGGGAGCCCTGGCCGTGGAGTGCCGGGCCGACGACGACACGATGCTCGGCCGGCTCGCCGCCATCGACGACCCGGTCGTCCGGGCCGCCGTCTCCGCCGAGCGGGCCTTCCTGGTCGAGCTCGGGGGAGACTGCACGCTCCCGGCGGGCGCCCACGCCTGGTTCGACACCGATGGCGAGCTGCACCTCCGGGCGATGTTGGCCTCTGCCGACGAGTCGCTCGTCGAGCGAGTCGAACGGGTCGCCTCCGGGGCCGGCGACCGATCGGTGATCGGGGCCGACGCGGCTCGCCACCTTCGGGTCGCGGTCGCGTGAGGCGCATCGGCAGGGCCGGGAGCCCGGGATCGTGACCGGTTCGTCCCGTCAGCCGCTGGCCGAGACCACCGTGGTGGTGTGCCGGCCGCGCGCCCAGTCGGCGTCGTTGGTCCAGGCCCTCCGACAGCTCGGTGCGGTGGTCGTCGAACTGCCGCTGCTCGAGGTGGCGCCGCCCCTCGATCGTGCGACCGCCCTGTCGACCGCCGTCGATGGACTCGCCGGGTTCGACTGGATCGTGGTGACCTCGGCCAACGGCGTCGATGCCGTCGAGTCGCGCCGCCGTGGACCATGGCCCCGCGCAGGTCCGGGTCGCTGCGGTCGGCACGGCGACGGCGGCTGCCGCCCGTCAGGCCCGATGGCCGGTCGACTTCCTCCCGTCCGAGGCCACCGGCGAGAAACTGGCCGCCGAGTTCCCGATCGACCCCTTCGAACCGTGCCGGATCCTGGCGCCTCTGGCCGAACTGGCCCCGACGACCATGGTCGACCATCTCCGTGCCCGCGGTGCCGACGTGACCCGGGTCCAGGCCTACCGGATGGCCGAACCCCGACACGCCCCGGGTCTGCTGGCGGCCGCCTCGGATGCCGACGTCGTGCTGCTCACGTCGCCATCCACGGCCGATCGGTTCGCGGCGCTGGTCGGACCCCGGATTCGAGCCGTCGTCATCGGTCCCTCCACCCGGTCGGCTGCGCTCGAGGCCGGCTTCGACGTCATGGCGACGGCCGACCCCCACACCGTCGACGGGTTGGTGGCGGCGTTGGTCAATAGCATCGAGTCATGAGCTTTCCGCAACGTCGTCTGCGCCGCCTCCGTCGAACACCGGCGTTGCGGCGGCTCGTCGCCGAGACCACCCTGACCCCGAACGATCTCGTTGCGCCGTTGTTCGTTCGGGAGGGCATCAGTCGAGCCCCGACCCATCGGGTCGTTGCCCGGCGTCGTCCAGCACTCGCGTGAATCGCTGCTGGAGGAATCCGACCGCTTGGTGGCACTGGGGATCCCGGCGGTGATCGTGTTCGGGATCCCGCTGACCAAGGATCCCGAGGGCTCCGAAGCGTGGAACCCCGACGGGATCGTCCAGCTGGCCCTGCGCGATCTGAGCGAGCGACACGGCGGCGAACTGGTCGTGATGTCCGATCTGTGTGTCGACGAGTACACCGACCACGGCCACTGCGGCATCGTCGGTGCCGACGGCGACGTCGACAACGATGCGACGCTCGAGCTGTACCGCCGGGCGGCGTTGGCCCAGGCCCGCGCCGGGGCCGACGTGATCGCGCCGTCGGGGATGATGGACGGCCAGGTGGGGGCCATCCGGGAGACGCTCGATGCCGAGGGCTTCGCCGATCGGGCGATCCTCGCCTACTCGGCCAAGTATGCGAGCTCGATGTACGGGCCGTTCCGCGACGCCGTCGACGTCACGATCGCCGGTGGCGGCAATCGGAAGGGCTACCAACAGGATCCCCGGAACGCCCGGGAATCCCTCGAGGAGATCCGACTCGATCTGGCCGAGGGCGCCGACATGATCATGGTGAAGCCCGCCCTCACCTACCTCGACATCATCGCCCGGGCCCGAGCCGAGTTCGACGTTCCGCTGGGGGCCTATCACGTGAGCGGCGAGTACGCGATGCTCAAGGCGGCCGCAGCCAACGGGTGGATCGACGGGGACGCCGCGGCCATCGAGGTGCTCACGTCGATCAAGCGGGCCGGGGCCGATCTCATCCTGACCTACCTCGCCGCCGAGGTCGCCGAGCTGCTCTGAACCAGCCGATCCGGTCGGACCAACCGATCCGTCGGTCGTGCCCCCGATGTGCCACGCTCGTACCGGTGCGCAGACGACGGCGAAGTTCAATCGTGGATCCGACCACGAACGCACGCGCCCGAGTGGGCACAGCCGAGTTCTCGCCGACGGAGCCGACGATGCAGCCGCTCCTGACCTCGGGTGTCGAGATCCTCGGGACCGACCCGGAACGGGCCTGGGCCGAGGCGCTGTCGCTTCGTCACGAGGTCCACGGCATCGTTCGGTATTGGCTCGGAGCCTCCCCGATCGATCCGGGCGTGTGGGATCCGGCAGGGCCCGACGCGCCGGAGTTCGACCCGCTCGATCTGGTGATCGAGATCTACCGCCGCCACGGCGCGGCGATCGACTCCGGACCGCTCGCGCTCGACCAGCGGACGGCCCTGCTCGATCTGGCCGGTGAGGTCCTCGCCGAGCGGGCGGGGGTGCGGATCGAGACCGACCGGATCACCCCGGTCGTCGCGCTCCCCGACGACGATCGCTGGGACCCGGCGTCGTTGCGTGCCCGCGAGGCACCGAGCCCCCGAGTCCCCCGACCGGCCGTCCTGCTCGGTCTGGCGGCCGTCGTCGGTCTGGGACTGGGATCGTGGCTCGTCGCCGGTGGCGATGAGGCGGCACGCGAGGCCCTGCCCCTGGCCTCCGACGTCGGTGACGCCGAGGCCCTCGACCGACGAGCCTCGGCCGGTCGCGCCATCGTGCTGACCCGGGGCGTCCTGGCCGACGGAACGGACTTCACCGTCGGGCGGCCCGGACCCGATCGGGAGTCCGTGACCGCCGTCGTCACCATGGTGGGGCCGGTCGTCGCCGACGGTGTGGTCGAACCGACGCACGTGGTCTCGTTCGCCCTGACCGGCTCGGGCCACCCGGTGGCCCCCGATGTGGTCGGTTCCGGACCCGGCGACGACTGGCGGGTCCGGGTGGACCCGCTCGACCCGAACGAGTCCCTGTACGGCTCGGCCAAGATCGAGTTCATCGACGCCCTTCGACCCAGTCTCGATCAGGGCATGCCCACCCTCGATCCCAGCGGATCCCTCGCCATCGTCCCCGAGTCCAGTGTCGTGCGCTACGAGACGTTCGCCGTGCGGCGAGGCTGTCCGGTACTCCAGGTTCGTGCGGTGTGCAGTCAGACCAACGCCGTCCACGTCGAGTCCACCACGCTGCTCGATCCGACGACGGTGCAGTCCAACGGCGCCCGGCTGTCGGCCGACCCGGCCTGGTACGACCCGGGGCCGCTCTCGCCGCGGGTCGACCATGCGGTGATGTGGACCGGCGACGAGATGATCGTCTTCGGGGGTGTCGACGACGCCGGGCGGTCCCTCACCGACGGCGCCGCCTTCGACCCGGAGACCGACACCTGGCGACTCCTGCCCGAGGCCCCCGACGGAACGGCCTCGGTCGGCGCCTTCTGGAACGGCGAGCGCGTCGTGGTTCGAACACCGGGTTCGGTCGACTCGTACTGGGTCGACACCGACACCTGGTATCGGTACGAGGGTCCGGTGTCGCCGGCCGAGGTGACACCGGTGCCGAGGCTCGACCTGGCGCAGATCATCGGGACCGATGACGTGGCGCTCCCCGGTCGATTCGACCCCGAGCGATCGGTGTGGACCGGTTCGGAGCTGTTGGCCTGGGGCGTCGAGTGCTGTGCGCCCGTTCGGTGACCCGCGCTTCACCGTCGATGCCTGGCGCTGGGCCCCGCCCGAACGGCGCACCGCCTCGGAGTAGGCCCCGATCCCGGGGTCTGCCACACTGGCCGGGTGACGACGACCGACCGCAACGCCGCCCTCTTCGACCGTGCGCGCCAGGTGCTGCCCGGTGGCGTGAACTCGCCGGTCCGGGCCTTCCTCTCGGTGGGGGGCACCCCGTACTTCGTGACCAAGGCCAAGGGATCGCGGATCTGGGACGAGGAGGGCCGTGAGTACCTCGACTTCGTCCAGAGCTATGGGGCCTCGATCCTGGGTCATGCCGACCCGGTCGATCCTGGCCGCCATCACGAGCGCCGCCGAGTCGGGCACGACCTTCGGAGCCCCGACCCGGCGCGAGGTCGAACTGGCCGAGCTGATGACGGAATGGGTCCCCGGGCTCGAGATGGTCCGGATGACCTCGTCGGGCACCGAAGCGGCGATGTCGGCCATCCGCCTGGCCCGGGGCGCCACCGGTCGGAGCAAGGTCGTGAAGTTCGCCGGCTGTTATCACGGGCACACCGACGCGCTGCTCGCCGCCGGTGGCTCGGGCGTGGCCAATCAGGGACTCGTCGGCTCGGCCGGCGTTCCCGAGGCGGCGGTTGCCGACACGATCGTGGCGCCGTTCAACGTCGTCCCCGAACTCGACGAGTCCGTGGCGGTGCTGGCCGTCGAGGCCGTCGCCGCCAACATGGGCCTCGTCGAACCGGAACCGGGCTTCCTCCAGGCCCTGCGCGACGAATGCGACCGGGTCGGTGCCCTGCTGCTGTTCGACGAGGTGATCACCGGGTTCCGACTCGGTCGGGGAGGGGCCACGGTCTGGTCGGGGGTCCAGCCCGACGTGTGGGCCTTCGGCAAGGTCATCGGCGGCGGGTTGCCCGTGGGATGCTTCGGTGGTTCTCGCGACGTGATGGCCAACGTCGCGCCGCTCGGGCCCGTCTACCAAGGGGGCACCCTCTCGGGCAATCCGCTGGCGATGGCCGCCGGTCTGGCCGCGCTCGGTCAACTCGACGACGACCGCTACGCCGAACTCGAGACCACGGCGCGCCACCTCGCCGACGGACTCCGCGGAGCGTTCGCGGCCGCCGGCGTCCCGGCCCAGGTCCCCCGGGTCGGTCCGCTCGTCGGGGTGTTCTTCGCCCCCGATCCGGTGAGGAACTACGACGACGCCAAGGCCGCGGCCGACGGCGGGCTCTACCCCCGGTACTTCCACGGGATGCTCGATCGGGGGATCGCCCTGGCCCCGGGCCCCTACGAGGTGATGTTCCCGAGCCTGGCCCACACCCCGGCCGAGATCGATCGCACCATCGAGGCCGCGGCCGAGGTGGCCCTCGAGCTGGTCGACCATCTCGACCGCTGACACGGTGGCGCCAGCGGATCGGTAGTATCCGATCGCCGCCGCGTCGGAGTCACCGGCGGGTGGAGAATGACGGGTGACCTTCGTCCCTGCCGCGTCGCCGGCGATGGGCACGAGAGTGATCCGGGGCCGACCGACCCCGATCGACATCCGGAGGTGCGGCCATGTCCGAGGAACCAACTGCTCGCACGACGGCGTTGGAAGCCGCCAGTCGTCGCCGCATCGAACTGAAGGAGGCGGTCTCGGCCACCGAGGTCGCAGCCGCCCTGCCCGCCGGAGACCCCAACACCCGCGACCGCCTGCTTCGTGCCCTCGACGATCTCTCGGCTGCCTGGGACCAGCATGCGGAGGCGGTGGAGGGCGACGATGGTTTGCTGGCCGAGCTGACCCAGGTCGCTCCGCGTCTCGTCGGCCGGGTCACGGCTCTCGAGGCCGAGCACCCGGTGGTGCGCAACCGGATCGTCGAGGTCGCGCACGCCGTCAAGGAAGGCATCGACCTCGCCGAGGTCCGCGACGCCGCTCTCGACGTGCTCGTGACCATCGCCCGACATCGCCAGAAAGGTGCCGATCTCGTGTACGACGGCTACAACGTCGACATCGGCGGACACTGATCGTCTCGACCGTCACCGATTCGGCGTTCGCCGCGGTCGGTCGACGGCGGTGACCCGGTGTCCGAGCGAGACACCGACACGATCAGGGGAGCAGTGATGGAGATCGAGGGAACGAGGGCCGTGGTGTTCGGCGGTACGTCGGGGATCGGACTCGCCACGGTTCGGGAACTGGCTGCGGCCGGTGCCACGGTGACCGCCGTGAGCCGGCAACCCGAAAAGGCGGCGGCCGCGGACCTGCCCGAGAACGTGTCGACCCGAGCCTGCGATGTGCTCGACGGCGAGGCGGTCGCGGGACCTCCTGGCCGAGCTGGCCCCCTACGACATCCTGATCAGCGCCGCCACCGGGGGCTCCCGAGCAGTCGGACCGTTCCTGACCATGGACATCGACGGGTTCCGGGGATCGTTCGACAAGCTCTGGGGCTACGCCAACGTGGTCCGATTCGGGACCGAGCACCTCGACGAACGTGGCGTCATCGTGCTGGTCAGCGGCTCGCCGGCCCGACGGGCCAAGCCCGGTCAGGTGGCCATCGGCGCCACCGGCGCAGCGGTGGAATCCTTCGTCCGTTCCGTCGCCCCCGAGATCGCTCCCCGCCGCATCAACGTCGTGTCGCCGGGCGTGATCGACACACCGATGTTCCCCTGGCAGGGCGACGCCCGGACCTCGGCACTGGCGGGGGCCACCCAGGCCAACCTCATTCCCCGTGCCGGGACGCCCGACGAGGTCGCCTCGGCCATCCTGTTCGCCGTCGGCAACGACTTCGTGACCGGGACCACCATCGACGTCGATGGAGGCTGGCTGCTGTCGTGATCCGGGTTGAGGAGGGCAGCGCGACGCTTCGACGATGGTCACGATCGAGCCCGACACCATCCTGATCGAACAAGACGTCGACCCCGAGGCGTTGTACGTCCTCGTCGAGGGTTCGCTCGTCATCGAGCGCGACGGCATCGCCTTCGCTCGAATCGACTCCCCCGGCGCGGTCGTCGGCGAGATGTCGGCGGTCCTGGGAGGTCCCGCCACGGCGACCGTGCGGGCCCGGGGACGGTCGACGAGGTCCTGAACGTGCTGGTTCGCCATCAGCAGACCCCGGCCCGACCCGTGCCCGACGTGATGAGGCGCATGTTGCATTGGGGCGCGGTGGTGGTCGGCGGGACGCACACGAACGGCGTCGAGCGGGGCCGCCGACGCGGGCGTGGTCGGTCCCGAACTGCCATGATGCGGCCATGTCCGAGGACCTCGCCCGGCGTGCCCGGGTCGCCGAACGGTGGGTGGAGGTCGGTGTCTTCGACCCGACGGCCGACGGGGCGGCCTCGCTGCTCGATGTCCTGGTCTACCTGGATTCGGTCGGAGTGGATCCCGACGGCCTCTCGAATCTCGATGCCGGCGATCTCATCGGGAGCATCAACCGTCGCTTCGTCGCCCCGGACCCGACGATCCCGGCCGCCGAGGCGCGGGCGGCCGTCGGTTTCGACGAGCGGCTGTTCGAACGCCTTTGCCGAGCCGGTGGTTATGACCCCAACGGCCGATTCACCGAACTCGACGTCGAGGCCTTCCAGGCCTTCGCAACGGCACGTCGGCTCTTCAGCATCGACGAACTGCTGCACTTCGCACGGGTGCTCAGTTCCTCGATGGGGCGTGTCGCCGACGCCACCACCTCGCTGTTCCGGATCGACATCGCGTCGGGTCTCGACCGAGCGGGGGCGTCCGACGTCGAGTACACGCGGATGAACTACGAGTCGAGCCTGCTCATCGAGGGTGTGTACGTTGCGACGAAGGCATTCCTCCGGCACCAGCTCCGCCCCGCAGTGATTCGCAGTGATGCGTCGCGTCGAGCAGCCACGCAAGGCGCGCCGGCCTCGGTCCGCGTGGCGATCGGCTTCGTCGACATCGCCGGGTTCACCCCGATGGCCGATGCGATGGCCATCGACGAGCTCGATCGGTTCATCGTGGCCTTCGAGTCCAGCTCCTACGACGTGGTCGATCGCCACGGAGGACGGGTGGTGAAGCTCATCGGCGACGAGGTGATGTTCGTCGCCACCCGCCCCGGGGAGGCGTTCCGCATCGGACACGAGATCATCGCCGAATTCGCGAGTGCGCCCGTCGTGCCCCGAGGCGCAGTCGTCTTCGGCGACGTGCTGTCCCGCGGCGGCGACTACTACGGCCGCCTGGTGAATCTCGCCGCCCGTCTCGTCGACCGGGCGGCCCCGGGGACGCTGGTCACCGACGAGGGAACGGTTGCCGCATCGGCCGGCGAGGGTCCCCACCGCTTCGTGTCGCTGGGTCGACACGAGATCCGCGGATTCCAACGTCGCGTCGAGGTCTCGACGGTCGTCCCGGTCGACTGAGCGACGAGGGCAGCGACGAGGCGTCGGGTCCGCTCTCAGGTCTCGTCGAGGTCGAGCCATTTCGGCTCTTGCGACGGGCTGGCTGATCGCAGCGCGGCGAGCAGGTCGTCCGGGGAGGTGCGCTCGATCAGGATGGCCCGATTGGCGGGTTTGAGCAGTCGGTCGGCGACACAGCGGTCGAGCCAGGAGAGCAGCCCGTCGTAGAACCCGTCGACGTTGAGCACGCCGACCGGCTTGGCGTGGATGCCGATCTGCGCCCACGTCGCCATCTCGGCCAACTCCTCGAGCGTTCCCAGACCGCCCGGCAGGGCGATGAAGGCATCGGCTCGCTCGAACATCAGGCGCTTGCGATCGTGCATCGTCGCCACTTCGATCAGCTCGGTGACACCACCGTGACCCACCTCCCGGGGGAAGAGGCCGGTCGGCATGATCCCGGTCACCAGGCCGCCTCGGGCGAGCACGGTGTCGGCCAGGAGGCCCATCAGACCGACGGCACCCCCGCCGTAGACGAGGCGGATCCCTTCCGCAGCCAGGAGCAACCCGAGCTCGATCGTCGCCCCGGTGATGGTCGGGTTCGAGCCCGGCGACGAGGCGCAGTACACACAGATGGACCGAATCGGATCGGTGGGACCGTCTGGGTTCATCGCACGACCGTACCGTGTGCCACCCGACGGCCGATCGTGGTCGTCAGCGACGGGTGACGGTGCTGGTCACAGCGCCCGGTCCAGGGAGCGCCGCAGCAGGAGCGACCCCAGGGGCAGCAGGACGGCCGTCATCAGCATCAGCACCGCCAGCGAGCGGGCGACGTCGTCGATGCCGCCCCCGCGACGGGTGATCTCGGCGTAGGCCTCGTACGCCCAGCGATGCGGTGTGGCTGCCGAGACCCGACGCATCGCGTCGGGCATGAACTCGAGGGGGAACATCGATCCGCCCAGGGCGGCCAGGACCAATCCGAGACCGACCCCGACCCCGCCGGCCGCGTTCTCATTGTCGAGCAGGGCCCCCAACACCATGGCGGCCGAAGCGCTCACCCCACAGAAGGCCAGCAGGACGGTGCCCGTGGCGGTGAGATCGCCCCAGTTCACACCGAACAGCAGGGCCGAGCCGACGATGATGTAGATGCCCTGGGTGAAGGCGATGACGAACCGCCCCAGTACCTCGCCGAGGATCACCTGACCGGGACGGATCGGGGCGGACAGTTCCCGCCGGGTCACCCCGAGGTGCCGGGACTGGATCAGGCTCGTCGCTGCGGTCAGCGACGACAGGAACACGAACAACGACAGCTGCTGGGCTGCGCCCAGGTCGAACCGGCCGAGACCGTCGAACTCGGCCGAGAGGGTGTCGTCGCCGACGACCGATTCGATCATGCGGGGACCGGCGTCGGCCGCCGAGGCCTGGGCCCCGATCGCCGCCGTGCGATCGGCGCCTGCGTCCACCAGCGCATTCACCGCCGCCTGATCTCGGTCGATGGCGGACAGGGCTCGGTCGATCACCGGTCCGATCAAGGGTGACAGATCGGTCGAGCCCGTCGCCACCTCGACATCGACGGTCGCTGCATCGGCGAAGGCGTCCTCGTCGTCGGGTGTGATCACCACCGCGGCATCGGCTCGTCTCCGGGCCAGCCGGGATCGGGCATCCTCGGCATCGTCGAGTCGCCGGACCGTGATCCCGTCGTCTTCCAGTCGGCTCACCAGCGAGTCGGTCAACACGCCGTCACCGACGACGATGATCGTGGCCGCCGCCCGATCGCCGAATTGCAGGCCGATGATGACGACCATCAACAACGGGAAGACGAAGACGAAGAAGTAGTTCGATTTGTCGCGAAGGAAGCGGCGAAGGCTGGTCGCGGCGATGGCGAGCACGGGGCCCATCACGCCACCGCTCGGCGGGGGACGATGGTCGCGACGACGATGGCGACGACGGCGAAGGCCGCCAATGATCGCAGGGGGTCTCCCAGGTCGCCGACCCCGCCACCGGCCTGCGTGATCCCGAGGCCCCGGATGAAGTTGGCCGGCGGGGTCAGGTCGGACATCCGGGAGAACCAGCCGCTGTCGCTGATCGGGAAGAACGCGCCGCCGAGCGTTCCGATGCCGATGGCCAGGATGGAATTGGCCATACCCGCCTGTTCCGCCGATCGGGCGAATCTGACCACGACGAGGATCAGGCTGGTGGCCGCGGCCACGGCGGCCGAGATCAGCACGGCGATCGGGACGACTCGACCGAAGGAGACCCCGAACAACAGGGAGCTGGCCCCCAACAGGACCGATGTGGACACGACGCCGAGTACGAAGCTGACCACGACCTTGGCGGCGACGATGGAGGACGGCGGGATCGGCATGGACTGAAGTCGGGCCAGGGTGCCCTGATCACGCTCCTGCAGGTACCCGATCACCCCGAACCCGACGGTGAAGAACATGAACATGGCCGCCTGCCCGGCCACCAGCGATCCCTGGAGGTCGAGCTGTTCGCTGGAGGCCTCGCCGACCGACGTCGTGAGGGTCGGCGGTGCCTCCGCCAGCCGCTCGACCAAAGCGTCGGTCGCCGTGGTGTCGAGGCCCAGCTGCCGGGCCGCGGTCGCCGCAGTCGACACCGACCCGACCTGGGTGATGAAGCGGTCGACCACCGAGGTGACGATGAGCTGTGCGACGTCCCCGTCGCCATTGGTCAGGACCTCGATCGTCGGTCTGTCGCCCACTCGCACCGAGTCACTGAACCCGGCAGGGACGATGATGCCCGCATCGGCCGCGCCGGCGGCGATGGCGGTCCGTGCGCCCTTGGCGTCGGTCGCGACCACCTCCGTCGTCACACCGTCGAGGCCACGAAGCAGATCGGTCAGCGTGGTGCCGAGTTCATCGCTGACCGCGCCGGCGGTGACCAACCGGATCTCGATCTGAGCGGTGGCGTCGTCGACCCCGGCGAAGAGCAGGTTGAAGACCGTGATCAGGGCGAAGGGAACGATGAGGCCGAAGATCAGAACCGATCGATCGCGGATCCGCTGGCGGAGGTCGGACGCCACCATCGTGACGATGGCGTCAATCACGAAGCGCCCGTCCGGTCAGGTGGAGGAACACGGTTTCGAGGTCCGGTCGGGCGACTTCGACATCGGACAACGACATTCCCGCCCCAACGGCACTCGAGACGATGCCGGCGAGCATGGTCGAGGCATCGGGGACGGTGACGACCAACGAACGGGCCTCGGCCGTCACCCGGACGACGCCGGGAAGCAGACGGAGCGCCTCGGTCGCGGAGGCAACGGCCCCGGTGCCGGCCAGATGGACCTGATCGACCTCGCCGGTCAGTCGGAGCAGCTCGTCTCGAGTTCCCTCGGCCTGCATCCGACCACGATCGAGGATGCCGATCCGGTCGCAGAGGCGTTCGGCCTCTTCCATGTAGTGCGTGGTGTAGAGGACCCCCATGCCCTCGACCGACAGGGCCTCGATCGACTCGAGGATGGCGTTTCGTGACTGCGGATCGACCCCCACGGTCGGCTCGTCGAGGATCAACAACTCGGGACGGTGCAACAGCCCGATGCCGATGTTGAGGCGCCGCTTCATGCCGCCCGAGTACTCCTTGGCCAGGTCGTCGGCCCGATCGGCCAGGCCGATCAGATCGAGCACCTCGTCGACCCGCCGCGCCCGCTCGCCACGATCGAGTCGTTGGAGTCGGCCGAAGAACCGCAGGTTCTCCCGGGCGGTGAGATCGGGATAGACGGCGAGGTCCTGGGGAACCAGACCGATCCGGGCCTTCGCCGTCGTGGCCGTCGGTCCGATCGGGATCCCCGCCACGCGGGCCTCGCCCCGATCGGGGGCCAGGAGTCCGGCGATCATCGAGATGGTGGTGGTCTTGCCGGCGCCGTTCGGGCCGATCAGGCCGTAGGTCTCACCGTGCTCGATGTGGAAGCTGACACCGTCGACGGCAGCGACGCCTCCGAATCGACGAACCAGGTCGTCGCAGACCAGCAGCGGGATGTCGTCGGACGGCACGGTCGCCTCCTCGGGTGGTGTGGGCGGCGTCCCCTCGTCGATCGTCCCACAGGCGCGTCGGCGTGTCATGTGACCGTGGGCTTCTTCGCCGGGGCCGTGACGGCTAACCTCGGCGCCCGTGACCGACAACCTGTTGCAGAACAAACTCGCCGATCTCAAGGCCCGCAAGGAAGAGGCGCTGAACGCCGGTTCCGAGCGATCGATCCAGCGCCAACACGACCAGGGGAAGATGCTGGCCCGTGAGCGGATCGACTACCTCCTCGATCCCGGTTCGTTCAACGAGCTCGACATGCTGGCCCGCACGAGGAGCCCCGAGGCCGCCTCGCGGCCCTACACCGATGGCGTCATCACCGGTTGGGGCACCATCGACGGTCGCAAGGTCTTCGTCTTCAGTCAGGACTTCACCATCATGGGTGGGTCGCTGGGCGAGGTCTTCGCCGAGAAGATCCAGAAGGCCATGGATCTGGCCCTCTCGGTCGGCGCCCCGTTCATCGGGCTCAACGACGGCGCCGGGGCCCGGATCCCCGAAGGCGTGGTCAGCCTCGACGGCTACGGCGGCATCTTCTTCCGGAACGTGAAGGCATCGGGTGTGATCCCGCAGATCAGCGTCATCATGGGCCCGTGCGCCGGCGGAGCGGTCTACAGCCCGGCGATGACCGACTTCATCTTCATGGTCCGCGAGACCTCGCACATGTTCATCACCGGACCCGACGTGGTCAAGACCGTGACGGGCGAGGAGGTCACGCTCGAGGAACTCGGCGGAGCCGGATCCCACTCCTCGAAGTCGGGGGTGGCCAACTTCGTCGCTGCCGACGAGAAGCAGGTCCTCGACGACGTCCGCTTCCTCATGTCGTTCCTGCCCTCGAACAACCTCGAGAGCCCGCCCCGGTCCGACACCGGCGACGATCCCGAGCGGCTGTGCCCCGAACTCGCCGATCTCATGCCGGCCAGCTCCAACATGCCCTACGACATGACGAAGGTGATCACGACCATCGTCGACGACGGCGAATACATGGAGTACCACGCCAACTGGGCCAAGGCCATCACCTGCGGATTCGCCCGTCTCGACGGGCAGCCGGTGGGCATCGTCGCCAACCAGCCGATGATGCTGGCCGGCGTCCTCGACATCGAGAGCTCGTCCAAGGCCGCGCGCTTCGTCCGTACCTGCGACGCCTTCAACATCCCGCTCGTGACCTTCGTCGACGTTCCGGGCTTCCTGCCCGGTGTCGATCAGGAATACGGCGGCATCATCCGTCATGGCGCCAAGCTGCTCTACGCCTACTGCGAGGCCACCGTCCCCCGCATCCAGGTCATCACCCGCAAGGCCTACGGCGGTGCCTACGTCGTCATGGACTCCAAGAGCATCGGGTCCGACCTCGCCTTCGCCTGGCCGACGGCCGAACTGGCCGTGATGGGCCCGGAGGGGGCCACCGACATCGTCTACCGCCGGGAGATCCAGTCCGCCGCCGATCCGGTGGGCCGGCGGGCCGAGCTCATCGACGAGTACAAGGAGCGCTTCGCCAATCCGTGGGTCGCCGCCGAGCGGGGTTACATCGACGACGTGATCGACCCGGCCGAAACCCGGATCAAGCTGATCGCCGGGCTGGCCATGCTGCAGTCCAAGCGCGAAGACCTGCCCCAGCGCAAGCACGGAAACGTGCCACTGTGAGCAGCGTGGATTCGGTGAGCGGCATTCGTCCCGACCCGACCGACGAGGAGGCGGCGGCCATCGTCGCCGCCGTCGAGATGGCCTGGCCCCGGGCCGCGTTCGCCACGTCGTCACCCGACCAGGGGCCTCCTCGCTGGCGTTTCAGCGGTCGCTGGTGGGCCCAGCCCACCGTCACCAGTCGACGCCGGCCCTGATTCCCGAGGCCTCCGACTCGTCTCCGGCCTGATTCCCGAGGCCTCCGACTCGTCTCCGGCCTGATTCCCCGAGGCCTCCGACTCGTCTCCGGCCTGATTCCCGAGGCCTCCGACTAGTCTCCGGCCTGATTCCCGAGGCCTCCGACTAGTCTCCGGCCATGGGTCCACTCTCCGATCTGCGGGTCCTCGACCTGGCCACGGTTCTGGCCGGCCCCGGCTGCGCCCGGTATCTGGCCGACTACGGAGCCGACGTCATCAAGGTCGAACGTCCGGGCATCGGCGACACCGCCCGCAACCTCGGTTGGCGCGATCCGGCCGACGGCGAGACGTTCTTCTTCAAGGGAGCCAACCGCAACAAGCGGTTCATCGAACTCGACCTGACCGACCCGATCGGGAAGGAACAGCTGCTGAAGCTCGTCGAGTCCAGCCGGGTGATCGTCGAGAACATGCGACCGGGGAAACTCGAGGCGTTGGGGCTCGGTCCCGAGGTCCTGCACGATCGCCGGCCCGACCTGGTGATCGTCCGGGTCACCGCGTTCGGCCAGACCGGCCCCTATCGGGATCGTCCGGGATTCGCCACGCTGGCCGAGGCGATGTCGGGCTTTGCGTCCATCAACGGTGACGCCGACGGCGCCCCCACACTCCCCCCGGTCGCCCTGACCGACGAGGTCACGGCCCTGGCGGCGGCGTTCGCGGCCATGGTGGCGCTGCACTCGGGGGTCGGTCAGGTCGTCGACGCCAACCTCATCGACTCCATGATCCAGATGATGGGACCCCTGCCGTCGCTCTACCTGAGCACCGGGGAGCTCCAGCCCCGGCTGGGGTCGGGACTGCCGTACTCGATCCCCCGAGGAACCTACCGAACCAGCGACGATCGCTGGGTCGCCGTGTCGACCTCGGCCGACACGGTGGCCGCCCGGGTGATGGCGCTCATCGGACTGGGCGACGATCCTCGGGTCGCCACGGTCGACGACCGGATGGTCCATCGCGGGCTGGTCGAAGAACGAATGGCCGCCTGGACCGCCGAACGAACCCTGGCCGAGGTCCTCGCGGCCTTCGAGCAGGCCGATGCGGCCGCGGCGCAGGTCTACGACATGGCCCAGCTCTGTGCCGATCCGCACATCCAGGCTCGCGGCACCTTCGCCCGCTACGAGGACTATCCGATGCCGGGAGTCATCGCCGGACTGTCGGCCACCCCGGGTGCCGTGCGCCACCCCGGTCGATCACGGGGTCATGACAACGCCGAGATCCTCGGCGAAATCGGCAGGGCCGAGATCCTCGGCGAAATCGGCAGGGCCGAGATCCTCGGCGAAATCGACAGGGCCGAGATCCTCGGCGAAATCGACTGACCCCGTTCTGTGGGGCCACCGTCGTTCTCCGGGCAACCGGGGAGGCGGCGTCCGCCGCACCGTACGGAGGCCCCTCGGTTGTGTGGGGATGGGGGGTCAGTCGGCGGCGGCCGTTGCGACCTCGATGCGGTCCTGACGCCACTCGCGGGCCGATCCGAGCGCGGTCTCGGCGGCCGACATGATCTCCTCGGGCGAGAACGCGTGGGCCGGGTAGCACGCGACGCCGGCCCACAGGGTCAGACCCTTGCGGCTGCCGAGCAACTGACGGCGGATCCGTTCGACGGTCCAGATCGCCCCGTTCTCGGGGGTGTCTTCGAGCAACAGGGCGAAGTAGCCGTTGCGCAGGCGGCAGGCCGTGTCGGCCTCGCGCAGGGTGACCCGGATGCTCTCGGCCACCAGTTCGGCGTCGGCCTCGGTGGGCGCATCGTGGGGGAGCCCCTCGACGACCTCGAGCAGGATGATCGCCACCGGACGGAGATGGCGACGGGCGGCGGCGACCCGGGACTCGAGCGCGACGTTGAAGAAGCTCTCGCTGAACAGCCCGGTCGAGGGGTCGGTCAGGGCATCGACCGGCGCCTCGTCAACGAGTTCGTCGTCGGGTGTGGTGAGTTCGGCGAGGAGCCGCTCCTCGGTCTCCTGCGCATCGGCCCGTACGGCCCGCAGCTCGTCTTCGACCAGGCGCTGCACGGCGGCCTGCTCGGCGAGCCGTTGGGCCAGGCGGAGGCCGGCAACACCCGAGGCCAAGGCCAGCAGACCGGCGACGGCACCCATGATCGGCTCGCCGAAGATCGACGCGACGAGACCGGCCGCCAGGCCGAGAATGCCTGTGATCAGGCCAGGAAGGGATTCGCGTGCATTCATCACGTACTCCATCGGCTCCATCGCCGACTTCTCAAGCAGTAGTGCCGGGGTTCGATTGTCTCACGCCCGACCTTCCCGCGCCGCCATGGCCAGGTCGGCGACCTCGCCGATGATCGTGCCGAGGTCGAAGTCCTTCGGGGTGTACACCGCGGCCGCTCCCCGTCCGAGCAGCATCGCCCGGTCGGCCTCGGGGATGATTCCCCCGACGATCACGGGGGCGTCGACCCCGGCCTCGCGCAGCATGTCGATCGTGAGCGGCACCAGCTCCACGTGGCTGCCCGACAGGATCGACAGACCGACGGCATCGACGTCTTCGTCACGGGCCGCGGCCACGATCTGTTCGGGCGTCAATCGAATCCCCTGGTAGATCACTTCCATCCCGGCGTCACGGGCGGCGACGGCGATCTGTTCGGCGCCGTTGGAGTGCCCGTCGAGCCCGGGCTTCGCGACCAGGAATCGGATCGGGCCTCCCACCTGGTTGCGGTACCGATCGGCGGTCGCCCGCAACTTGTCCGATCCGCCTCCGGCCCCACCGGCCGCGGCCACGCCGGTCGGAGCGCGGTACTCGCCGAACACCTCTCGGAGGCAGTCGGCCCATTCCCCGGTCGTCCCGCCGGCGGCGGCCAACGCGATGGTCGGGCCCATGATGTTGTCGGTTCCCCGCGCCGCTGCGGTGAGATCGGCCAGCGCTGCCGCGACCGCCGCTCCGTCCCGACCGGCTCGCCACCGCTGCACGTCGTCGATCGCCTCCTGCTGGACCGAGGGATCGACGGTGAGGATGCTCTCGGAACCGCCGAGGGGCGAGGGCGCAGTCTCGGTGTAGGCGTTCACCCCGACGATGGTCAGGTCGCCGCGCTCGATGCGACGGATGCGCTCGGCGTGGGAGCGCACGAGCCGGCCCTTCAGTTCGTCGATGGCCTCGAACGCGCCACCGAGCTCGAGGATCTCGTCGAGTTCGGCCGTCGCGGCCTCCATCAGCTCGTCGGTCAGGCCCTCGATCACCCGACTGCCGGCGAAGATGTCGTCGTACTCGAGCAGATCGGTCTCGAACGCGAGCACCTGCTGGATCCGCAGGGCCCACTGCTGATCCCAGGGTCGGGGGAGGCCGAGCGCCTCGTTCCACGCCGGCAACTGGATCGAGCGGGCCCGGGCGTCGCGGGACAGGCTCACGCCGAGCATCTCGAGCACGATCCGCTGCACGTTGTTCTCGGGCTGGGCTTCGGTGAGCCCGAGCGAATTGACCTGGACGCCGTATCGGAAGCGGCGAGCCTTCGGATCGGTGATGCCGTAGCGGTCCTGGGTGATGCGATCCCACAGCTGGGTGAACGCCCGCATCTTGCACGTCTCCTCGACGAACCGGATGCCGGCGTTCACGAAGAACGAGACCGAGGCCACGGTGGCGCTGAAGGCGTCGTCGTCGATCTGGCCGGAGTCGCGCACGGCGTCGAGGACGCCGATGGCCGTCGCCAGCGAGTAGGCGATCTCCTGGACGGGCGTGGCCCCCGCTTCCTGCAGGTGGTAGGAGCACACGTTCATCGGGTTCCACATGGGCACGTTCGTGTTGCAGAACGCGAACATGTCGACGATCAGCCGACGGCTCGGTTCGGGCGGGAAGATGTAGGTGCCCCGGCTGAGGTACTCCTTGACGATGTCGTTCTGGGTCGTGCCCCGCAGCGCCGTGGAATCGACGCCCTGGGCGGCCGCGGCATCGATGTAGAGGCCGAGCATCCAGGCCGCCGGTGCATTGATCGTCATCGAGGTGTTCATCTCGTCGAGCGGGATGCCATCGAGCAGCGTCGCCATGTGGCCTCGGTGCACGACCGGCACCCCGACCTTGCCGACCTCGCCTCGGGCGAGAACGTGATCGGGGTCGTAGCCCGTCTGGGTCGGCAGATCGAAGGCGATGGACAGCCCCGTCTGGCCCTTGGCCAGGTTGGTCCGGTAGAGCTCGTTGGACGCCTTGGCCGTGGAGTGCCCGGAGTACGTCCGCATCATCCACGGACGGTCGGGCTGATCTCGCCTGGTCGAAGTCATCTCCCCAGTGTCTCGCGGAATTCGTGGTTCGGTCGAAAAAGTCGGGTGGGTCGAGCCGACGGGCCCGAGCCAGCCGGCGCCCGTATTCCCGTCGGTCGATCTCGGAACAGCCCAGGGTTTCGAGGTGGTCGGTCAACCACTGGACGTCGAGCAGTCGGTCGGGGTCCGGTCCGAGCAGATCGACGAGCGCGACGAGGGCCACCTTGGAGGCGTCGGTGGCCCGGTGGAACATCGATTCGCCGGCGAACAGACCACCGAGCGAGACCCCGTAGAGCCCGCCGACGAGTGACGGTCCGTCCCACACCTCGACGCTGTGGGCGAATCCCCGATGATGGAGGGCCGTGTAGGCGACGATCATGTCTCGGTCGATCCAGCCGTGCGGACGACCCGGGTCGGCGCAGGCCCGGATGACGTCGTCGAAGGCCGCGTCGACCGAGATCGTGTAGGTCCGCAGCGATCGCCGCAACGATCGGCTGACCTTCAGGTCGCCGCTCAGCAGAACCCCTCGCCGGACCGGGGAGAACCAGCCGAGCTTGCGCCGCCCGACGGGCATCGGGAAGTAGCCCGACCCGTAGGCCTCGATGAGCGTTTCGGGAGCGAGGTCGGCCCCGACGGCGATGAGGTCGTCGTCGGGGAGGTCGTCGAGCGGCGGGAACGCCCAGCGGGACGTGTTCACCGGTCGCCCCGGCTGCGCCGCCAGACGGTCATGGGACGGTCGCTGACGATCAGCTCTCGGTGATCGTGACCGAGTTGATGACGACCGGCACCACCGGCGCATCGGCGGCGTCGGTTTCGACGGCCTGGATGGCCAGCGGCACGTCGAGCCCGTCGACGACCAGCCCGAACAGGGCGTACTGGGGCGGGAGGGCGACACCCTGATCACCGGTGATCACGAAGAACTGGCTGCCGTTGGTGTCGGCACCCGAGTTGGCCATGACCACCGACCCCAGTTCGTACTCGCCGGCGGCGGGCAATTCGTCGTCGAACCGGTATCCGGGGCCACCGGTGCCGAATCCGCCCCCGATGGCCTCGCCGACCGCGTCACCACCCTGGATCACGAAGTCGGTGATGATCCGGTGGAAACCGACACCGTCGTAATAGTGGTGGTTGGCGAGGAACACGAAGTTGTTCACGGTGTTGGGGGCCCGTTCGGCGTCGAGCTCGATCGTGAAGTCGCCCATCGAGGTCGACACCGTGGCGCGGTAGGTCTTCGTCGGGTCGATGCACATCGGCGGTGCCTCGGTGAACTGCAGCGAGCGTCGATCGGCCCCGGTCATCGGCGGGCACTCGGGATCGACGGGCGTGAGTTCCTCCTCGGTGGGGACCGCCACGGTGGGGCCACCGTCGGCCGGGACGGTCGTGGTCGCGGCGAGCTCGGAGGTGGTGGTCGTCGAATCGGTCGCCGCCTCGGTGTCGTCGCCGGTGATGGAGTAGACGAAGAGTACGGCGAGGACCAGCAGGGCGAGCACGGTGAAGAGGATCACCCGTTGGCGCACGCCGGCCTTGGTCTGCTGGCGGTGCTGCTCTTCCAGCTTCTTCGCTCGGTTGGCCTTCTGACGTTCACGTTTGTCGGTTCCCACCACCGGAGATTATCCGGGGTGAGTCGGCACCCCGCCCAACTAGCATCAAGCGCCGTGGCACTCGTCGTTCAGAAGTTTGGTGGAACCTCGGTCGGTGACCCGGATCGGATGCGGGCCGTCGCCGATCACGTCGCCCGCTGTCGCCGACGCGGCGACCAGGTCGTCCTGGTGGTCTCGGCGATGGGCAAGGAGACCGACGAACTCCTCTACCTCGCCGAGCAGGTGTCGAAGTCCCGTCCCGGACGCGAGATGGACATGCTCATCACGGCCGGCGAACGCAAGGCCTGTGCGCTGATGTGCATGGCGATCGCCGATCTCGGGTACGAGGCGCACTCGTTCACGGGGAGTCAGGCCGGCTTCGTCACCGACACCAACCATCGCAACGCCAAGATCCTCGAGATCCGCCCCGACCGGGTCCGCGAGGCCCTCGACGCGGGCATCGTCCCGGTCGTCGCCGGCTCACAGGGTGTGTCGACCGACCGCGACGTGACCTTCCTCGGCCGGGGTGGCTCCGACACCACCGCCGTGGCGCTGGCGCACGTGCTCGAAGCCGACCTCTGCGAGCTCTACACCGACGTGTCCGGGGTGTTCAGCGCCGATCCTCGCGTGGTGCCACGGGCCCAGAAGATGGCGTCCATCACGTTCGACGAACTGCTCGAGATGACCGCCACCGGTTGTCCGAAGCCGGCGATGCGGTCCGTCGAGGTCGCCCACAGCTATCACGTCCCCCTGCACATTCGCTCGGCCTTCACCTGGGAACCGGGCACGCTCGTCATCGAAGAGGAATCCGGTATGGAACAGCCCATCATCCGAGCGGTCACCCACGATCTGTCCGAGTCGAAGGTGACCGTGTCCGACGTGCCCGACGAGCCAGGGATCTCGGCCAAGTTGTTCCGGGCGCTGGCCGACGCGAACGTCAACGTCGACATGATCGTCCAGAACGTGTCCGACCAGGGTCGCACCGACATCTCGTTCACCGTGCCGAGCGACGACCTCGACCGGGCCACGGGCATCCTCGAAGGCGGTGTGCTCTCGGCGCTGCGTGCCGGTGGGGTCAGCACCGACGGCTCGATCGGCCGGGTCTCGGTCATCGGAGCCGGGATGAAGTCGAATCCCGGTGTTGCGGCGACGATGTTCGAGACCCTGGCCGACCACGGCATCAACATCGAGATGATCTCGACCTCGGCGATCCGGGTCAGCTGCGTCATCGCCGCCGATCAGGCCGAGGACGCCGTCGGCCACCTCCACACGGCGTTCGGGCTCGACGCCGGCTGATCCCCGACCGAAAATCGAGGCGCGACCGGGGTGTCGCCCGTAACCTGAACCCCATGCGCGTAGGAATCGTCGGAGCAACCGGTCAGGTCGGCGGCGTCATGCTGTCGATCCTCGCAGAACGAAACGTCCCCATCGACGAGCTGCGATTGTTCGCGTCGTCCCGCTCGGCCGGTCGAACCCTCGACTACCGGGGCACGACGATCACGATCGAGGATGCCGCAACGGCGGACTTCGCCGGACTCGACGTGGCGCTCTTCTCCGCCGGTGGCGCCACCTCGCGCGAACTCGCCCCCAAGGTCGCTGCCGCCGGAGCCGTGGTGGTCGACAACTCCTCGACCTGGCGGATGGACCCCGACGTTCCGCTCGTGGTGGTCGGGGTCAACGACCACGACGTGGCCAACCGTCCGAAGGGGATCGTCGCCAACCCCAACTGCACGACCATGGCGGCGATGCCGGTCCTGAAGCCGCTGCACCTCGAGGCAGGCCTCGAGGCGCTCGTGGTCGCCAGCTACCAGGCCACCTCGGGCGCCGGGCTGGCCGGGGTCGAGGAACTGGCGAGCCAGATCGCGAAGGCCGGCGACGCCCGCCAGCTCACCTACGACGGGTCGACGCTCGACGTCGGAACGCCGTCGGCGTTCGTCGAGCCGATCGCCTACAACGTCGTGCCCTTCGCCGGGGCCCTGGTCGACGACGGATCGTTCGAGACCAACGAGGAGCAGAAGCTGCGCGACGAGTCGCGCAAGATCCTGCACATCCCGGGGCTCGCCGTGTCGGGAACCTGCGTCCGGGTCCCGGTCTTCACCGGGCATTCGCTGTCGATCAACGCCCGGTTCGCCAACGAGATCTCGGTCGAGCGCGCCCTCGAACTCCTGGCCGCCACCCCTGGCGTCGTCGTCGACGACGTCCCGACGCCGCTCAAGGCCGCCGGGACCGACCCGTCGATCGTCGGCCGTGTCCGCCGGGACGAGACCGTGCCCCACGGACTCGCCCTGTTCGTCTCGGGCGACAACCTGCGCAAGGGTGCAGCGCTCAACACCGTCGAGATCGCCGAACTCATCGCCGCCGAAGCCTGACGGTCCCGACGCCGCCTCCGAGACCGAACCTCGACGCCTCGAACGTGACCGCCACCTTCACCAGCATTCCCCAGGTCGACTTCTCGCCGTGGCGCCGCTCGCGCGCGGGGTTCGGTCGAGCGCCGTGATTTCGCCCGTTCGGTGTGCGATCTGGCCCACGAGATCGGCTTCTTCCAGCTCGTCGGGCACGGGATCGATCCGGCGTTCCTCGAGACCCACGCAGCCCACCGGGCCCGGTTCTTCGCCCTCCCCGACGAGGTCAAGTCCCGGATCGACAAGGTGGGGTCGCCCCACTTCCGAGGCTGGGAACGGGTGGGTGCCGAACTCACCGGAGGGCGTCCTGATCTTCGCGAGCAACTGGATCTGGCCACCGAGAACCCGGTGCGGGGCCTCGAGCTCGAGCCGCCCTACCTTCGGCTCGACGGTCCCAACCAGTGGCTGGGCGACGACGTGCTCCCGGGCTTCGAGCAACACCTGGTCACCTTCTTCGCGACGATGTCGGCCGTCGCCGACGAACTGCTCGAACTGTTCTCGGTCGGACTCGGTCTCGACCCCGACCACCTCCGCGACCTCTTCGGGTCTCGTCCGCTCTCCCTCGTGAAGCTCATCCACTACCCGCCGACGCCGGTCGGCGGCGCGGGCGTGAATCCGCACCACGACGCCGGGTTCGTCACCCTGCTGCTCCAGCACGAGGTCGGTGGACTCCAGGTCCAGAACCCCGACGGGGACTGGATCGACGTCCCACCGACGCCGGGAGCACTCGTGATCAACATCGGTGAGATGTTGCAGGAGATGACGGGCAACTACTTCGTGGCAACCACTCACCGGGTGATCGCCGGGGAGGAGCGGTTCTCCTCGGCGTGGTTCCACGGTCCCGAGCTCGAGACCCGACTCGACCCGTTGCCACTCGAGTCCCGGTTCGCCGACGCCGTTGCCGCGAGTGACCGCCACGCCGCCGCCCGCTTCATGGCCCGCCGCGACGAGATCGAAGCGGGAGCCGACGGCATCGCCGGAGCCCGGGGGGCGGGAGTCTACGGACGCCAGCTGTGGAACTACTACTGCCGCAGCTACCCCGCCAACGTGGCCCGCCACCATCCCGATCACGTCGCCTGAGGGCGTCGGCCCGGCTCAGTCGGCCGAGTCCCCCTGGTCGTCGTCGGCCTCGCTGGAGACCACGGCGAACGCCTCGTCGAGTTGGACGTCGACCTGGCTGCCGTCGTCGAGCGTGACCTCGACTTCGTAGTGACTGTCTTCGTCGCCGACCTCGGTCTCGGTGACGGTGCCCTGCCCGGTGTGGGCCAGCGCCGCAGCCGATGCCCGATCCAGCGCCTCACCCGTGATCGGTGTGTCGACCTCGTTGCCGTCGCCTCCACCCGCGGCCGCCACGGCTCCGGCGGCGACGCCGATCACGGCGACGGCCGCCACCGTTCCGGTCACCAACTTCGTTCGACTGGTCATGTCCGTGCTCCTGTTCGATCCTGATGGTGCGGGAGGATCCTCGCAACGATTCGATCATGGACGGCGGGCGCTGACCCCAGCCTGACTCGGGTTCGGTCTTTGGGGTTCAGGGAGGATCGGTGACGTACCGCTGCGCCGCCTCGTCGAGTGTCAGCCCGAGCTGGTTGGCCAGCGAGGCCAACCAGGCGAGCACGTCACCCAACTCGTGGAGCTGCTGTTCGACGCTGCCCTTGCGCACGGCCTGGGCCAGTTCGCCGACCTCCTCGCACAGCCAGGCGATCGTCGAGGGGATGCCCCGCTCACGGTCGCCCGCTCCGTAGAGATCGTCCATCAGCTGCTGGAAGTCACCGAGTTGCACGGCACGAGCCTAGGCAACGGACCGGGTCGCGCCGGTGTTCGGCTCTTCCGGGCGACGTCAGGTCGGACGCATCGGGGTGCCGGGTGGCGCTGCGCCCATGAACCAACCGATGGCACCGGTCATCGCCTTGGCGGCCGGTTGGACGGCGAGTGGTTCGACGAACGGGACCGGGGGAAGCCAGAGGGCCCGCCGGGCCCAGGCGGGCAGCAGACCGACGGCGGCGGCGCTGATGATGCCGTAGATCGGGCGGGTGGCGAGGTGGACCGGGGGGTTGAGCAGGAATCGCAGCGCGTCGCGGGTCTGGCGATTCGCACCACACTCCTTGCGGAAGGCCGCCATCATCTCGGCCAGGTCCGCCATCGAGGACGGCGGACGTTCGGAACCGAGACGTTCGGCAACGATCGCCATCTCGGCCACGTATCGATCGGCCTCGGCGTCGCTCAGGGGGTTGGCGTCATAGCGTTGGTGGGCCCGCAGAAACGAGTCGACCTCGGTGATGTGCACCCAGAGCAGCAGATGGGGGTCGTTTGCCGAGTAGGGGCGTCCATCGGGAGCGAATCCCTTCACGCGCTCGTGGACCCGCCGGACCACCGCCACTGCCGCTTCGGCCGACGCCGTGTTGCCGTAGGTGGTGGCGCCGACGAACCGACCCGTGCGGTGCAACCGACCCCACGGATCGTCGCGATAGTCGGAATGATCGGCGACCCCGGCCATGGCCAGGGGATGGAGCGTCTGCAGCAAGAGGGCTCGCAGGCCACCGATGAGCATCGCCGGACTGGCGTGCACCCGCCACACGACGCTGTCGGGGCCGAACCAGCCCTCGTCGTCACCGGAGGCCATCTCGGTGATGGTGAGCTGTTCGTTGCCGGCGATGGCTCGGCGCAGGGCCTGGCTCCCTTCGCGACGCACGAACGAGAGTGCCTGGTCGACCACGCCGGATTCGATCATTCGATGGTCGGCCATGCTCACACGGTAGTCACGGCCGACCGGGGCCGGGAGATCGGGCCTGGTCGGCCTCAGCCGGGGGCGGCCGGCCCGACGCGACGATCCCCCACCGGCGGCGACGAGACGTCGGCCCCGATGGGGGATCGGCTGCGGTGTCGGGTTGGGGAGATTTGAACTCCCGACCTCCTCGTCCCGAACGAGGCGCGCTACCAAGCTGCGCCACAACCCGTGGTGACGACGACGGCGATCCTACCGGATGCGGTTCCCGGATCGGACCGATTCGGGGCCGGTTTGCCGGGAGCCGATCACCCCGTCCCGGGACGTCCTGCGCCGGCTTCGGACGATCACGCCGGCGCCGGCGTTCCCTCGTAGGCGGTCTCGCCGGCCAGGAGGTCGACCATCATCCGGCGGAGGCGCAGCGGGTCGATCGGCTTGATCAGCCATCCCTCGGCCCGGGCCTGATCGGCGACGAACACGTCGGCGGCCCGGTCGAGCAGCAGGCCGACGGGCCGATGGGCGAGACGATCGAACCCCTCTTCCTGGCGGATGGCGATGCACGTCGCGATGCCGCCCATGTTCCCGATCTGCAGATCGAGCAACACGATGGACGGATCCTTGGCCGTGATGGCGGGGAGCACGTCGACGCCGGCACGCACGCGCAGCACGCTCACGTCCTCCCCGGCGAGGGCCGAGTCGACGTCTTCGAACAGGGCATCGGAATCGGTGGCGAGCAGTACGACAGTCACGGCCGACAGGTTACCCGCGTCCGCCGGCGCGGGTACCCGCGCCGCCGGCGCCGTCCACCGGCATCGGTGGACGGGTGCTTCAGTCGGTGAGGCCGCGTTGCAGGGTCTCGAGGAGGTGGTCGTAGGCCGCCGAGTGGGTCGTGTCGGTGCCCATGACGTGTTCGAGTGCGAGGAATCCGTGGATGGCGCAGCGCGTGGAATGGGCGGCCATCTCGGAGGGTCCTCGGTCGAAACCCATCGCCAGGTAGACGAGGGCGAACACGTCGACCAGGGTGGCGTTCGCCGATGCGAGTTCGCCGTTGTCGAGCGACGGGGGGCGCAGGGTGGAGGCGAACTGACCCGGGTGTTGGTGGACGAATCGGCGGTAGGCGGTTCCCATCGCCGCCAGCGCGTCGGCACCCGAGGTTCCGATCGCCGCCGTTCGAACGTCGGCGGTGAGGTTGTTGGTCGCGGCAACGGCGACGAGGTTGCGAAGTCCGTCGAGGCTGTCGCAGTGGGAGTAGAGCGCCGACGGTCCGACCCCGAGGCGGCCGGCGACGGCCGAGACGCTCAGTGCGTCGTAGCCGTGGCCGTCGATCAGGTCGAGCGCGGTGTCGACCACACCGCGAGTGCTGAGACGAGCAGGACGCATGCGATGACCATACGCGAATCGAGGCGGGCAGTCAAAGCACTTGACAATCAGTGCTCGAAAGTGAAAGACTTTCACTCATCCCGATGAACGTACTGGCAAAGGAGCCAACCATGTTGTTGATGCAGAACGACCCGTTCCGTGACCTCGACCTGCTCTTGCGGGGTACCCGGGGCGTGGCCGGTCCCAACCCGATGCCGCTCGACGCCTACCGGCGCGGCGACGACGTCTGGGTCCACCTCGATCTGCCCGGGGTGACCGCCGACTCCATCGACATCGATGTCGAGCGCGGAGTGCTCACCATCTCTGCCGAACGCAACTGGCAGCGCGAAGAGGGCGATCAGGTCTACCTCAACGAGCGTGCTCGCGGGGTCTTCCGTCGTCAGGTGCACCTCGGAGACAGCCTGGACGTCGAAGGCATCGAGGCCGATTTCGCCGACGGCGTCCTGACCCTGCGCATCCCGATCTCGCCCAAGGCCAAGCCGAAGAAGATCGCCATCGGCGGCGTCTCGCAGGCGGCCATCGACGTCGAATCGACGCCGGCCTGACCCTGCTCGGGGTTGGATCACCCACCATGGTCCGCGACCGCCGAGGACCCGTCGGCCCGGCCCGAAGGGGCCGGGCCGACCCGCGTCCGGTCTCGGGCCGGGCGGGGCCGTCGAGGCCCTGGCGTCGGCGCCCCGAGCCCGATGGGGAACCCAATGCCCTCGTCATGCGTTAGGGCGATAGCATCCAGCGTTCGGCGTCGTCGTGCGCCGGGGCCGGCTCCTGGTCGGTTCTGCGTACGACGACGGTGAGAGAACGACCGTGTGCCACACGTTTCGTGAGGCAGCTCGAAAAGAAAGAGGACGTACCGTGCTCGAGATCCATATCGAAGAGAACGAGAACTACACCCTCTGTCGCCCCTCGGGCGAGCTCGATGCCTACAGCGTGGGTGCCTTCCGGGAGGCGCTCGGCAAGCTCGCCGGCCACCAGCGTCTCCTGATCGATCTGTCGTCGGTTCCCTTCATGGACTCGGCGGGCCTGGGTGCCCTCATCGGCGGGATTCGCCGGGCTCGCGAAGCCGACGGCGCCGTTGCGGTGGCCTGCGATCGCACCACGATCACCCGTCTGCTGCACACCACCGGGTTCGATCGCATCGTCCCGGTGACGAACAGCCTGGAAGAAGCCATCGAAGCCCTCGATTCCGAGATCGAGGACTGACCCGCGAACCGGCCACCGGCCGGTTCAGCGATGCGTACGGAGCTGGTCGGCCAGCGCCTCGAGGCCGCCGAGACTGCTCACCGGAGCCGACAACTGAGCGATCATTCGTCGATCGGTGGCTCCCGTGGCGACGGTGAGCTCGTCGGCCAGGGCCTGTTCCTGGACGATCTGGGCACCGAGATCGTCCAGATTGCGGCGAACCGGTGCCGGGAGTCCGTTGGGCCCGGCCTCGTCGGCGAACTGCGGCGGGATGACCCGGTTGACCACCAGCAGGTCGAGCGAACGATGGCGCCGTGCGAGGTTGTCGCCGATCCAACGCGCCTCGTCGACGGCCTGGTGGCGTGCCGAGGAGACCAGCACGTAGGAGGTCTCGGGGCCGGTCAGCAGGGCGTCGACGACCGCGGCGCGGTCTCGAAATCCCTGGTCCATGCCGTCGAAGAGCGTGAAGAAGTCGACGACCTCGGTCAGGAGATCGGCGCCGACGACCTTCGAAACGGACCGAATGGCCAGTTGATTGGCCTTCGTGATCGCCCGGAGCACGCCGCGCCGGGGGGCGAGGACGTGGCGGTAGATCGGGTGGTCGATGAACCGGGTGAGTCGCCCGGGCGAGTCCAGGAAGTCGAACGCGTGCCGCGACGGGGGTGTGTCGACGACCACCACATCGAACCGTTGGTCTCCGACCAGGGCGAAGAGTCGTTCGGTGGCCATGTATTCCCCGGTCCCCGACAGCGAGCTGGTGAGGTTGGTGAACAGCCGGTTGGTCAGGATTCGCTCGGCTCGGCCGGGCGTCGGGGCGTGTTCGGTGATCACCGACTCGAAGGTGGCCCGAGGGTCGAGCATCGTGGCCCACAGTTCCCCGGGCCATTCGCCGTCCACTCGTTGCGGCTGGTTTCCGAGTCCGTCCGCCAGTCCCATGGCATCGGCCAGGCGGCGCGCCGGGTCGATCGTGAGCACCACCACGCGTCGGCCATCCTGGGCGAGGGCCACGGCGATCGCCGCCGACACCGACGTCTTGCCGACCCCGCCGGGACCGAGGCAGACGATCACCGGTGCCGCGAATCCGTCGAGGGTCATGACCGCGCCGCCAGCTCGTCGAGTTGGGCCACCAGTTCGTCGGCCAGGGCGCTGAGGTCGGCGAGCTGGACCCGGGTCGTGAACCGGTGCGAGAGGACCAGTTGCGGAAGCGGGAGCTCGGCGGTGAGCCGTTCGCGCTCGCGCCGTTGTTGGTCGATCTGGGCCAACCGGAATCGGGCCGCCTCGAGCGCGGCCGGTTGCTCGGTGCGCCACGCAGCCGTCGTGTTGCGGAGCGCCCGATCGAGCCCGGGGACCAACGGCCACACGCCGTTGACCACGATCGGGGCCAGCTTGATGCCGACGTCCTCCTCGAGACTGAACGCCGTTTCGATCACCTCGTTGACCGGGGTCTCCTCGGGCAGGGTCACGAGCATGGTCTGTGATCGGGCGTCGTCGGCGAGCAGCTCGAGGACGAGATCCGCCTGCTCGCGCAAGGGGCCCGATGGCGAGGAGTCGGCGAGGCCGGCCGCAGCGCGCAGGAACGTGATGGCATGTCCGGCTGCCGGTGCATCGACCACGATGAGGTCGGCGGTCTGCGCCTGTTCGAGCTGACGGATCTTGCCCAGGGCCAGCAGGTCGCGGACCCCCGGTGCCGCCGTCGAGACGACCTCGATGGCTCCGGTCCGGATCAGTCGGGCGGCGATCCGACCCAGGCCATGATCGGCGAGGTACTCCTCGAGCGCTTCGTCGGGCGTGACCCGCCGGGCCGTCAGCGTGCCTCGGCCGCCGAGCGTGCCGAGATCCACCGTCGTCGGTTCGTACCGGAGTACGCCTGCGCCGAGGGAACGCCCTAGGGTGCTGTGACCCTCGAGTTCGACCAGCGCGACGTCGAGGCCGAGCCGAGCGGCGGCAAGCCCCAGGGTCGCCCCTAGCGTTGTCTTGCCGACCCCGCCCTTCCCCGCCACGATCAGGACGCGAGATGCAGCAAAGAACTCCAGTGCGGACACTGACGCCGAGGCTAGCGGCGACCACCCGCGGTCCCCGTACCCGGCTCCTCGCACTCCTGGTCCTGCTCTTCGCGCTCGGGACCCTGGTCACACCGGCCGCAGCCCAGGACTCCTCGCCCGCCGACGACGGGTCCCCGACCCCCGCCTCGAACGACCCTGCCTCCCCGAACGACCCTGCCTCCCCGAACGACCCTGCCTCCCAAGTTCGCATCGTCGAGATGTCCGGATTGATCGATCCCGTCATGGCCGACTTCCTGCTCCGCGAACTCGACGACGCCGAGGCCGACGGGGTGCTCGGCGTGGTCCTGCAACTCGACAGCAAGGGGTCGGTCATCGATCGGGCCGACTACGTCGAACTCGCCACCCGGCTCGACGAGTCCCGTGTGCCGATCGCGATCTGGGTCGGCCCGTCGGGGTCGGTCGCCTACGGTGGTGCCGCCGAGCTGCTCGGCGTCGCCGACCTGGTCGGCGTGGCCGGAGGATCCCGGATCGGGGAGACCGGCGAGGCCCGTCTCCCTGCCGCTCGCTTCGATCCGGCGTTCGGGACGGCGACCGACCGGCTGGTCGACAACTCGATCAACGCCGCCGAGGCGATCGAACTCGGGGTCTCGATCGGTCCGCTCGAGACCTCGTCGGTGTTGCGGGAGTTCGTCAGCGAGCTCCCCGGCTACGAGGCGCCGGTCGAAGACACCACCTCCGCCCTCGGGCTGAGCCAGCCCCAGTTCCGTCAGTTGCCGTTGACCCTGCAGCTCTTCCACACGGTGGCCAGTCCCGAGGTGGCCTACCTCTTCTTCGTCGGCGGGTTGGCCCTGCTGGTCTTCGAGCTCTTCACCGCCGGCGTGGGGATCGCCGGTGTCATCGGCGCCTTCCTGACCGTGATGGGCACCTACGGGCTGGCCGTCCTCCCCATCCGCACCTTCGGCGTCGTGTGCCTCGTGCTGGCGCTCCTGGCCTACGCCATCGACATCCAGACCAACATTCCCCGTTTCTACAGCGCCGCCGGCACCGCCCTGTTCGTCGTCGGCACCTTCACCCTCTACGACGGCGTCAGCATGTCGATCATCACCATGGGAGTCGGCATCGTCGGAGCGATCCTCTACGCCTACACGGGCATGCCGTCGATGGTTCGGACCCGGTTCTCGAGCCCCACGATCGGACGATCCTGGATCATCGGTGAATTCGGGCTGGCCTCGACCGACCTCGATCCCGAAGGCACCGTGATGGTCCGCGACGCCCCGTGGCGAGCCGTCACCAACCGGGCGACGCCGCTGAAGGCCGGTGATCGGGTGAAGGTCGTCGGACTCGACCGGCTGCTCCTCGAGGTCGCCCCCGAAGAGGGTGGCGCCAAGGACTACCGAGACCGGGGCTGAGCTCCGAGCCGATCGCGTCCCGGCGATCGTCAGGACCCGAATTCATCCCGGCCGGTGTCGAATGACCGCGCTGCGTGACCCCTCGACCGCCTGACCGGCGCAAACAGGGTCTTGTGCCGAGGGTCACGCAGGCATAGTCTCGGGCTGACGTCATGAAGGGGGTTGTCGATGAGTGTGCATCAGCTTGAACAACTTTGGCAGCAGGGGGCTGCCTGTCGTGGACCCAATCAGGCCATCTTCTTTCCGCCGCCGCGACTCGAGCGTCGCTCGGAAAAGCGGCTGCGTGAAGCCCGGGCCAAAGAGATCTGTCTCGGTTGCCCGGTTCGTCAACCGTGTCTGGAATATGCGCTGACGATCCGCGAGCAGCACGGCATCTGGGGCGGGCTCACCGAGAACGAACGACGAGCGTCGCTGGCCGGACTCACGAACTGATCCGCCCGCCCCGTTCGACCGTCGTCTGAACCCCAACGACCGGTCGGTTGCGGTCAGACGTCGGGCAGTCTCGGGCCGGGAAGCCGCAGGTCGTCGCGGCGACGAGTCTGGCCGGTGGTGTCGAACCACCCGATGAGGGCCAGCACGTACTTGCGGCTCGTCCCCCAGAGGTCGCGGATCTCGGCCACGGTCAACCCCTCGGGCTGTTCGGCGAAGGCCCGGGCGAGGAGCCGACCGGCCGCAGCCGCCGCCTCGGCGGCGAAGTAGATGCCATCGTGTTCGATCACGAGTCCTCGCCGGACCAGTTCCCGGACCTCGGTCCGGTCGATCCCGTCGGCCCCGGGGGGCGCGAACGGCTCGTCCAGCAGTGCGTCGAGCCACGGGTGATCGGCCAGCGGGTCCACGGGCGAGCCGAGCGTGACCCGGCCGGCGTCGACGATCGCCTCGTCGACGCGGGCGAGTACGGCCCGCTGCCGGGAGTCGAGGCCGGCGATGTCGAGCCCGAGACCTCCCGAAGCGGCGATGTCGGTTCGGAGCCCTTCGATCGCCGCCGCCAGCTGTTGTGGATCGACGACCCATCGACCGACGACCGGGAGTTCATCGGGCAGCGAGGCATGACCGGTCAGACGGTCCAGATGCCCTCGTTCCACCCATCCCCGATCGGCGACGAGCCGCTCGATCGAACGATCGGGCCGGGCCTTGGACGCGGTGCGAACGGGTTCGAGGTCGAGGATCTCGCCGCCGCCGATCGTCTCGTCCCGCCCGTGTTCACGCAGGATGAACCGGTCGCCCGGGATCAGGGGAAGGGAGCGGTCGAGGTGAAGTCGGACGAAGCCGGTGGTTCCCGGAGCGAGGGTCTCGGGGCCCAGGATCCGCACGGCCGCGTGCACCTCACCCGATCCGATGTAGGCCGCGTAGGCGCCGCGGCGTGACACCTCGTGACCGAGGGAGGCCAGGACGTGCAGTTCGGCGTCGACCGTGCGGGTGTGATGCCACACACCCTCGGTCACCAAGACGTCGCCGCGGCGGATGTCGTGATGGGAGATGCCCGTCAGATTCACCGCGAGGCGCGATCCAGGAGGCGTGACCTCGGCTCCCCGATGGTGCGACTGCAGACCCCGGATGCGCGCCGACTGGCGCTGCGGGGCGAGGAGCAGCTCGTCCCCGAGATGCATCGCACCACCGATCAGCGTGCCGGTGACGACCGTGCCCGCTCCGGCGGGGGCGAAGGCCCGGTCGATCCAGAGTCTCGGCCGGCCCACGTCGATCGGTGGTCCCATGCGATCGACCAGCCCGTCGAGTTCGTCGCGCAGCCGGTCGTAGCCCTGCAGCGTCGGGGCGGCCACCGGCACCACCGGGGCGTGCTCGAGGAACGTGCCCTCGACGTGTTCGGCGACGTCGAGCAGTGCCAGCTCGAGCAGCTCGTCGTCGACCTGATCGGTCTTGGTGAGGGCGATGATGCCGTGCCCGACGCCGAGGAGATCCAGGATTCGCAGGTGTTCCTCGGTCTGGGGTTTCCATCCTTCGGTGGCCGCGACCACGAAGAGACACCCTTGGACCGCACCGACGCCGGCCAGCATGTTGCGCAGGAATCGGATGTGACCGGGGACGTCGATGAACGACAGCGCGCGACCCGATGGCAGTTCCAGACCGGCGAAGCCGAGGTCGATCGTGAGCCCGCGCAGCTTCTCTTCTTCCCACCGGTCGGGGTCGGTACCGGTCAGCATGCGGATCAGGGTCGATTTGCCGTGATCCACATGACCGGCGGTCGCGACGACGGTCATCGGGTCGGCGGGTCCAGGATGGCGATCAGACCGGAGGAGACGAGATCGTCGTGGTCGGGCTCGATCGTTCGAAGGTCGATGACCGTGTGGCCCTCCTCGACTCGAGCGATCAGCGGCGGATCGAGGCTTCGCAGGGTCGCGTTGTGGTCCCCGCGGAGACGGAGCCCAACACTCGGGATCCGCGCGCGGGGAAGCGTCCCGCCGCCGGGGAGTGCTTCGGTTTGGGTGACGACGATCCGGTCGTCGGGTCCGGCCGAATCGGTGACCTGCCGCAGGATCGACTCCGCCCGGGCCATCAGATCGGGGAGCGGGGTCGTCGCCATCCGCCAGAAGGGGATGTCGTCGCCGCGACGCTCGAGGTAGGCCAGCGTCGTGTTCTGGAGCGCACCGAGCACGAGACCACCGGGCCGCAGGGCGCGGGCGAGGGGGTGCCGGCTGCACCGCTCGACGAACTCCCGGCGGCCGGCGATGATGCCGGCCTGCGGTCCGCCGAAGAGCTTGTCGCCGCTGAAGATGACGAGATCGGCACCGGCATCGAGCGATTGCCGGGCGGCCGGTTCGTCGGCCAGCCACGGCGGCGGTGGGGTGCGGAGCCAGGGGCAGGACGAATCGAGGAGGCCCGAACCGATGTCGGCCACCACCGGCGTCTGCAGCGTCGCCAGTTGGGCGATCGCAACGGACTCGGTGAATCCCACGATGTCGTAGTTGGAGCGATGGACGTGGAGCAGGACGGCGAGATCGGGGTTCTGGGCCTCGGCCGTCGCAAAGTCCTGGAGCCGGGTCCGGTTGGTCGTCCCGACCTCCACCAGCCGGGCTCCCGACTGGACCATGACGTCGGGAATGCGGAACCCGCCCCCGATCTCGACCAGCTCGCCCCGGCTCACGGCGGCGCTCCTCCCGGCGGCGAGGGCGGCGAGGGCGAGGAGGACCGCCGCGGCGCAGTTGTTGACCACGATCGCCGCCTCGGCGCCGCAGGCGGTGGCGAGCAGTTCACCGACACCGCGTTGGCGACTGCCACGTCGCCCGCGATCGAGGTCGAACTCGAGGTTGGTGAACATCGCCGGCTGCTCGACCTCGATCGGGGCCCGGCCGAGATTGGTGTGCAGGAGGACGCCGGTGCCGTTGATCACCGGCTGGAGCAACGATCGCGCCCGACCCTCGGCCTCGGCCATCGCCTCGTCGACTCGACCATCGGCGATCACCGATCGGGCGACGTCGACGAGGACCGGATGGGGGAGACCGGTTGCGGCCAGCGATCGTGCCAGGGCATCGACCGACGGCGGTCGGGTCGATACCGTCGGCACCTCGTCGGCCGAGCGGGGGCTCGAAGGCGGAGGCGAATCGCCTTGGTCAGCGGGAAGCGGCACGGGGCGAGGATAGGCCCGCCGGTCGGGCGGGGCCTCGGCAGCGGTAGACTCGGTCATCATGTTCTCGCGCCCGGCTGTTGCGATCTTCATCGTCATCGTGGTCGAGTACCTCGCAGCGGCCCAGTTCGCGTCGGCGTTCGGTGTCGCGAATACCCTTCTGGCCCTGGTCGGATCGAGCTTGCTGGGCGTGTTCGTCCTGCGCTGGAAGGCCGCCGGACTCCTCCTGTCCACGCTGCAGTCGTTCGGAACCGAGTCACGACGTTCCGAGGTGATCGATCGGGTCCTCGGACTGCTGGCCGGTCTGCTCCTCGTGATCCCGGGCTTCGTCACCGCGGTGATGGGATTGCTGTTGTTGTTGGCTCCGGTGCGGCGCGCCGTCGAGCCCTTCGTCCTGGCCCGGACCACCGGTTGGACCGTGCCGTTCGTCAATCGCACCGGAAGCCGGGTCCGTTGGTCGACCGATGAGACCGTCATCGATGTCGACGTCGTCGAACCCGAGCCCAACGATGCGTCCCGTCCAGCCCGACCCGAAATCGGCTGACCCACCCGTCGCGGAGGAGCTACGAATCCGATGACCATTGAAGAACCAACACCACCACCACCGATCACGCCCGGCGTGGCTCGGGCGCTCAGCCCCCTGGTTCGTCGCATCGCCTGCGCCGACCCCGATGGTGAGCCCGGGCTCAACACCTATCTGATCGGGATCGACGAGATCGTGATCGTCGACCCCGGTCCGGGCGATCCCGAGCATCTCGACGTGCTCTGTGGTTGTGGCGGTGATCGGATCCGTTGGATCGTGATGACCGATCCCGACCCGTCGCACGCCGGTGGCGCGCTCAAGCTCAAGGAGATGACCGGTGCCGAGCTGGTGGCTCCGCCGGGCTTCGTCGGGGCCGACACCGTGCTCGGTGACGGCTACAAGATCGACGCCACCGAGTTCCGGATGGCGGCCATGGCCATGGGAAGCCCCGAGGACGGCCGCCACGTGTTCTTCCTCGAGCAGGAGCGGTCGCTCATCGCCGGGAATCATCTCAGCGACACGATCCCCGAGGACTTCCCGGCGAAGGTGAAGACCTTCCGCCTCAAGGCCATCGCCCCCGGTCGTGGGCAGTACATCGAGGAAGCCAAGAAGTTCCTCGGGCTCTGACCCGATCCGACGTCGTATCGACCACGAGAGCCCCGGCCCATGGCCGGGGCTCTCGTGCGTTTGCAAAGCGGGTCGATCGGGGGATGAGGCTGGATCGCCCACCAGCCCCACCCCCGTCTCGACGCCGCCATCCGGCGGGCGGATGACGGCGAACGCCACCGGACCGACGGGTCCGGCAGTCGTGCGATGCCCGGGCGCTGCCGCACGCCCGAGGAAGATCTGGTCGAGCCCGCGCTGGTTGCACCACGACGGCTCGGATTCGTTGCGACCTCCTGGTCGGTGATCGATGGTCGGGATGATGACGCCGGTCGCCGTGACTTTGTCGCGACAACGTCACGAACGGTCCCGGAGCGTCCCGATCGGCGGTACCCGAGGAACCATCGGAAAACCTCGTCGAAGTCGCGACCCCCCTAGGC
Source organism: uncultured Acidimicrobiales bacterium (assembly GCA_963717115.1). Lineage (GTDB taxonomy): Bacteria > Actinomycetota > Acidimicrobiia > Acidimicrobiales > SZUA-35 > JBBQUN01. The sequence goes on from CAVQVO010000001.1 coordinate 116,030, forward strand.
TCCCAATCGTCTATGGGCGTATTGGGATTCTTCGTTCGTCGTCTTCGGGCCACCCGACTGTGGGCGGTACCGCCCGGAACCGGGTCACCGGCCGAGTCGGCGCGCCGCTCCCGCGCCACGGGATCGACGGGGGCCGACCCCGACGACCTGCACGACCTGGTGGTCGATCACGGTGATGCGGTCTTCCGCCTCGCCTACTCGATCCTGCGTGACCGGGCGTTGGCCGAAGACGTCGCGCAGGACACCATGCTCAAGGCCTGGTTGGCGCTCCCGAGTTTCCGGGGTGATTCCTCGCTCCGGGGGTGGATCATGAGGATCGCGCACAACACGGCGATCTCCACGCTGCGCAGCCGGCGAACGCTCGTGACCGACCCCGCCGACCTGCCCGAGGCGACCGAGTCGCTCCATCGGCTTCCCGATGCGAGGGTCCAGGACGCAGCCGTGATGGAACAGTTCGAGGCGGCGCTCGACCTCCTCGACGAACTCTCCCGAAGCGTCGTGGTCCTCCGCGAGATCGAGGGGCTGAGCTACGACGAGATCTCCCGGCTGCTCGACGTCCCGCTTCCCACGGTCAAGACCCGGTTGCTCCGGGCCCGACGCAAGCTGGCTGCGGCCCTACGGGAGTGGTCATGATGCGCCGCCACCCCTCGTCCGGCCCTGCTGCGCCGCTGGCTCGACGCCGAGACCGTCGACGAGCTGCCCGAGGTGTCGGCGCACATCGAGGGCTGTTCCCGGTGTGCCGGGAAGATCGAGGCACTGTCCGACGAGAACGGCGACGCCGCCGTCGACGAGGTTGGGATCGCCGCCGCGTTGATCAGTCTGCTCGAGCCGGCTGACGGTCTGGCCGCGAGGATCGAACACGGAGTGAACGACCGCCTGAGCTCCCGGCAGATGGCGCTGGTACTCGGCGATCTGTTCGCAGCCGCGGTCGAAACCTCTAAGTTGTTGCTGACGGAGGAAGACCTATGAGCGGTGGATGTCGATGAGTGCGACGGACTGGATTCTCGTCGGCGGGTTCCTGATCGGCGGTCTGCTGGCCGGTCTGCTCGGGTCGCGGGTGACCTTCCGGGCGCTGTCGAACGAGCGTCGACCGGCGGCGGTTCGGGATTCGGCGTCCCCACTGTCGAGCCTGGTCCTGTGGGGCCTGGTCATCATCGGCATGATCTCCGCACTCGGCATCATCAGCCCCTCGTCGCTCGACGAGATGCCCCGCGACCTGATCGCCTTCCTTCCCCGCGTGCTCTCGGCGGCGATCATCGTGATCATGGCCAACGTGTTGAGCGCGTTCGCCCTCACCGCCCTCGGTCCGGCGCTGGCCCGAGCCTCGGCGTCGGTCCAGCGTCAGGTGGCGCGTATCGTCAAATCGACCATCGTGGCGATGGCCGCGCTCCTGGCCGTCGCCCAGTTGGGTGTCGACACCACCGTGGTCAACCTCGGAGTCGCCGCCATCTTCTTCGGGCTGTCGGCGAGCTTCACGCTGCTGGTGGGTCTCGGCGGGCGCGGGGTGGCCGGCGAAGTGGCTGCCACCCGGGCCCTGCGGCGCCTGCTGGCCGTTGGTGACCACCTCTCGACCGACGGCGTGGCGGGCACGGTCGTTGCGCTGCACCCCACGGCGGTCGAGCTGCGAGACGCCCAAGGGATCAGCGTGCTCGTCCCCTCGTCGCAGGTGGCGAGCGGCCGTCTGATCATCGAACGGGCCGGCGCCGACGGCGTGGCGCCCGATGCGGGGCCGCCGGCCGGCTAGAGGTCGAGTTCGTCGAGGGCCGCCTCGGCGGCGGCCAGCAGCCGGGCGGTGCATCCGGCCATCTCGATGGGTGGGGCGATCTCTTCGACGATGCGTTCGGCCATGCGATGGAACTCGGCGGCCGCCGGTCCGTCACCGAGGACGGCCGGCCGGCCGTCGTCACCGCCGTTGGACACCGCGGGCTCGATCGGGATCTGCCCGAGCAGCGGCGCGCCGGACGACTCGGCCAGTGCGGCCCCGCCGCCGTTGCCGAACAACTCGTGGCGTTGGCCGTCGTCGGTCACGTAGACGGACATGTTCTCGATGATGCCGGCGACCCGCAGGTAGGACCGACGGGCCATCGTGACGGCGCGGGCCGCCACCTTCTGGGCTCCCGTGGCCGGGGTGGTCACCACGATCATCTCGGCCCGGGGGAGCATGCGGGCGAGACCCATGGCGACGTCGCCGGTCCCCGGTGGCATGTCGATCAGGATGTAGTCGAGGTCGTCGGCCCAGGCGACGTCTTCGAGGAAGTGCTGGACCGCCCGGTTGAGCATGAGTCCGCGCCACAGCAACGCCGATTCCTCGTCGTCGACCAGGAACCCCATCGAGACCACGTCGAGCCGGCCCGCTCCCATCGGGATGGAATGGGGGGTCATGACGGCTCGACCGTCACGGCGCCCGGCATCGAGTCGACCCTCGATCCCGAGCATGCGGGGAATCGAGAAACCCCAGATGTCGGCGTCGATGACCCCGACGGCCAGACCTCGGAGTGCCAGGGCCGCTGCGAGGTTGGCCGTGACCGACGACTTGCCGACACCGCCCTTGCCCGAGGCCACGGCCAGGACCCGGGTGGTCGAGGGGATGGCGGTCTCGGTGGCGTTGTCGGCTGCGTGTTTGCGGGCCTGGTCCATGGTCGCCGCCTTCTCGGCGTCGGTCAGCACGGTCCAGTCGATGGTGACCCCGGTGACGCCGGGCAGTTCCGAGATCCGGGTCGAGGCATCGGTCTTGATCTGGGCCCGGAGCGGACACCCGACGGTGGTCAGGGCGATCGTGACGGTGACGAGGCCGTCGTCGGCGACGACGGCGCGCTTGGCCATGCCCAGGGTGACGATGTCGGCGTGCAGCTCGGGGTCGATCACACCGCGCAACACCCCCATGATGTCGTCGGGCGTCGGGAGGGACGACGAGTCGGCCGGGGCGTTGCTCTCGGTCGGCAGGGAAGTCATCCGCCCATGGTAGGACGCGGGAATCATCCTGCCCGGATCGGCGTTGGGAGATCGTACGGGAGAAGTCAAGTGGGCAGAACGGCCGGTGTGCGGCCGACCTCGGTCCACCACTATCCTGAACAGACCGAGTGCACAGGAGGACGTCGCATGATCACGGTTACCGACAACGCTGCCGGCAAGCTCAAGACTCTGCTCGACGAAGAAGGTGATGCGGCGCTCGCGCTCCGGGTCGCCGTTCGTCCCGGTGGTTGCTCGGGATTCAGCTACGAGATGTTCTTCGACGCCGACGCGGCCGACGACGACATCACCTCGACCTTCGGTGAAGGCGTCCGGGTCGTCGTCGACCCCACGAGCGCCCAGCTGCTCAGTGGTGCCACGCTCGATTACAAGGACGGTCTGCAGCAGGCCGGCTTCTCGATCGACAACCCCAACGCCCAGCGGACGTGCGGTTGCGGTCAGTCGTTCAGCTGACCCTCGTCCCTCCGGCGAGATCGCCCCGCTGAGACCGTCGTCCAGGAAAGACCGTCAGGCGAGGCCGACCAGTGCCTCGTCGAGTTCGGTGCGGTCGAACACGTTGTCGATCCGGTCGACCAGGGTGCCCGCGCCGTCCACCAGGAACAGCACCGGTTCGAAGTCGAGACCGAGTGGCGCCAGGGTCGGGGCCAGCCGGAGATCGGGGCTCGACAGGTCCCCGGCGACCTCGCGAGCGTTGGCGTAGGGCTCCACGTGGACGAACGCGATCGGTGGATCGCCCCGTTCCACCCGGTCGGCATGCGCTTCGAGCAGGGTGGTGAGCACCGGTCCGCAGTACGCCGTCGCGCAATAGGCCGGGGTGGCGACGAGCAGGGCCATGGGCTCGCCGGCGGCGAGGACGTCGGCCGCCGTTCGATCGTGGAAGACGCACGGTCCGTCGGGCTGGGTGCAGATCGGATCGACGCCCGCAGGATCGGTCGAGGTGGGCGTGAGGAGTGACGGGAACTCCGCACCCGGCAGGATCACGCCGATCTCGGAGGGGTCGAAGGCCTGCACCGCCGTGGTCGCCGTGGACCCGTTGATGTCGAGTTCGACGTCGTAGATCCCCGGACCGGGCAGGGTCGCTCGCAGGGCGTAGTACCGCAACAGTCCCGAGTGCTGGTGTTCCTCGGTGCCCGGCGGGTGATCGTGGGAAACGACCCGGCCGAGGACGTCGGTCTCGGCGATGACCTGACCGTCCTGCAGGACCCGGGCCGGTACCGGAGCGCCGTCGCCGGTGAGGCGGATCCCGTTGTCGATCAGCCCGAACGGCAGCCGCTGGGGGATGCCGGCCGCGATGATCTTGTTCGGGTTGAACAACCGGACCAGCTGCGGTCCGTCCGAGAGTTCGGCGATCTCCCCCGAGCTCGAACCGCAGGCCGTCACCGAGAAACCGCCGACGATCAGGCCGAGGGATCCGAGCGAACCCGCCCGCAGGACCTGGCGACGGGTCAGGGATCGGGGACCTCGTGGCGGCACGGCGGGAACCATATCCTCGCAAGCATGTCCGATGTCCCTCGCCCTGCACGCATCGAGCCGGAACCGGACGGCCCGACGGTCGGCTTCGACCTGAACGGTTCCCCCGTTCGGGTGCCCGACGTCGGTGACACCCTGCTGGGTGCCCTGCGGGGATCCCTCGGCATCGGGTCGGCCAAGGACGGGTGCAGCCCTCAGGGCCAGTGCGGCTGCTGTACCGTCCTCGTCGATGGTCAGGCCCGGGTGGCCTGTGTGACGCCGGTCCGACGCGTCGCCGGTCGGGCCGTGACGACCCTCGAGGGCCTGCCCGTCGAACGTCAGGAGCGCTGGGCGAGACGCTTCTGTGAGACGGGGGGCAGCCAGTGCGGGTTCTGCACGCCCGGCATCATCATGCGTCTCGACGGGCTCGAGCAGAAGGCGATCGCCCGAGACGGGGCCACCGATCTCGACGACGTCCGCCAGGCCCTGCTCGCGCACCTGTGTCGCTGCACGGGATGGCAGACGATCCTCGAAGCCTGGCAGCACGATGGTGTCGTCGACGACCGGCGAGATCTCGGCGCGGCTGCCCGGCGGGCCGAGATCGAGGGTGGCGCCTCCCAGCAGGTGGGGCCCGCCGTTGCCCTGGGAGCGGGCGGCTTCGCAGCCGACACCGTTCCGAACCAGGCCGTGGTGGCGGTGCCGAGCGGCCGAACGACCGACACCGAGCCGGCGACCGCGTGGACGGTCGGGGCCGACCTCCGGGAGGCCAGAGCCGCCGCCGGCAAGATCCAGGGACGGCGCTCCACGGCCGGCCTGCGGTGGCCCATCGAGGTCCCGGAGGGCCGGTGGGCGGCAACGCTGCAGACGACCTGGGTCGAACCCGCCTACCTCGAGACCGACGCGTCGTGGTGCGTGCCCGGTGGTCAGCCGGCGTCGCCGCTCGCCAACGGGGGCGCATTCGGGGCCAAACGCCGGAGCCCGACCGTCGACGCCGCCCGGGCCGAGGCGACGGCGCGCGGCGAGACCGTCGTCGCCCTCTTCGGGCGGGAGGACGCCGTGCGCCTCGGACCGAAGCGACCCCCGCTGGCGGCGGGAATACGAGCCGACGGCACCGGCGTGGTGCGGGTCGCGGCGTCGCCGGGGATCGAGTCGATGATCGCCGCGGTCGCTCCCGGGATGGTCGTCGAGACCGTTTCGATCCCCGGACCACCGGTGTCGAGCGACCTCCGGGCCGCCGGTTGGGCCGAGATGGTCGCGCTCCTCGCGGCGTGCCGCAGCGAACTCGGGCCGGTTCGCGCCCCCAACGGTGCCGTCGCCCGGGCGGAACTGGTCGACGGGGTGATCCGGGTGTCGGTGCGCTGTGGCCGGGTGCTCGACGAGGTGGTCCTGCGCTCCTACTGCATCGGCGCGGCGCACATGGCCTACTCGTGGGTGATGAGCGAGGGTCTCACCGTCGACGCCCAGGGCGAGGTGCACGATCTCACGATCCGGAGTTTCGGGATCGTCCGTGCCGTCGACACCCCGCCGATCGAGGTCGAACTGGTCGACGACGACACCGAGCCGATCAACGGGTCCGACGCCGTCTTCGCTGCCGTCGCCGCCGCCACCTGGATGCACGCCGGTTTCGCTCCCCGGTGGCCCGTCGGTGCCATGATGGCGACATGAGCAAACCCGTTGGCCCCTACACCCCCATCGTCGAGGCTGGTCCCTTCCTCATCACGAGCGGTCAGATCGGCATCGCCGACGGCGCTCTGGTCGAGGGCGGGCTGGAACCGCAGCTCCGCCAGGCGATCGCGAACCTGGCCTCGGTGCTGGCATCCAAAGGCGCCTCCCTCGATCAGGTGGCCAAGACCACGGTCTTCCTGACCTCGATGGCCGACTATGCGACGATGAACTCGGTCTACGTCGAACTCTTCGGCGACCATCGACCGGCGCGGTCCGCCGTGGCGGTCAAGGAGCTCCCCCTCGGAGCCCTCGTCGAGATCGAGGCGCTGGCCCACGTTGGCTGAAGCGGCCCGGATTGGGGCACACTGTCCACCATGATCGGCACCATCATCTTCCTCGTCGTGCTTCTCGTGGTGATCCCCGTCGGGTTCCTCATGACCATGGTGCTTCCCTCGGCCGTGATCGGTTATCTGCTGAAGACCAACGCCGAGGCCGACAACGCCGGTTCGGAACTGATCGAGACCAACTACTGATCGGGTCGTCCCCGGCCGGCAATTGCCGCCGCGCTCGCGGGGGGAGGCGGTACGGTCGCTCCGTGATCGATCTGCGACGCCTTCGAGACGATGCCGGGTACCGGGCGGGAGCCCGGCGCAAGGGTGCCGAGGAAGCGGCCATCGACGAACTCGTCGATCTCGATGGTCGGGCCCGGGCGGCCCGATCGGCGGTCGAGGATCTCCGGGCCCAGCAGAACGCAGCCTCGAAGGAGATCGGACGGGCCGCTCCCGATGAGCGGCAGGCGAAGATCGATGCGGCATCCGAACTCAAGGCCCGACTGAGTTCGGAAGAGGCCGAGCTCACCGCCACCGAGGAGGCGGTCCGAGCGCTGGCGCTGACGATCCCGAATCCGGCCCACGACTCGGTCCCCGACGGGGGCGAAGACGACTTCCGGGTCGAACGGACCTACGGATCGCAGACCCCGCCGCGGCCCGAGAGTCACGCCGAGATCGGCGAACGGCTCGGGCTGGTCGACACCGAGCGTGCCGTTCGCATGTCGGGCAGCCGCTTCGCGTACGTCACCGGCGACGCGGTGCTCCTCCAGTTCGCGCTCGTCCAATGGGTGCTCGCCAAGTTGGTGGCCAAGCGGTTCGTTCCCGTGATCCCGCCGGTCCTGGTCCGCGAAGACATGATGGTCGATGCCGGATTCTTCCCGACCGATCGCAACCAGGTCTACGAACTCGAAAAGGACGAACTCTTCCTGGTCGGAACGGCCGAGGTCGGCCTCGCCGGTCTGCACCGGGGCGAGCGGCTCGACGGAGACACCCTCCCCCTCCGGTACGTGGGCTACTCGAGCTGTTTCCGTCGCGAGGCCGGCACCTACGGCAAGGACACGCAGGGCCTCTTCCGGGTTCATCAGTTCGACAAGGTCGAGATGTTCGTCTACGCCGATCCGGCCACGTCGTGGGACGAACTCGAGCTGCTGCGATCGGTCGAGGAGGAGATCTTCACCGAGCTCGAGATCCCCCATCGGGTCATCACGGTGGCGTCGGGCGATCTCGGCGCGGCGGCAGCGAAGAAGTACGACATCGAAGCGTGGCTCCCGTCCGAGCAGCGGTACCGCGAGGTGACCTCGTGTTCGAACTACACCGATTTCTCGGGACGACGCATGGGAACCCGGTCCAGGACCGATCAGGGAACCGATTTCGTGCACACGCTCAACGGCACTGCCTGTGCGATCGGCCGAACGCTGCTCATGATCTTCGAGAACCACCAGCTGGCCGACGGCACGATCTCGGTCCCGGCGGTGCTGCGCCCGTACTGCGGACTCGAGGTCATCGAGCCGCGCTGAGGGCAGACCGTGCGGTCGGTGGCGGCCCGTCGAGCGAAAATCGGATCGTCCGACGAGCCAAGCGGGCCGGTCTTTGCCACACTGGCGGCCATGACGAGCGCTGCTGAACAGTCCACCAACGACAATCTCCCCAGCCGGTTTCTCGGCACGGCGGCCCGATACGCCGACGTCGAGGTCCTGCGTTGGAAGGACCCGTCGGGCGACTGGCAGACCTGGACCATGGCCCGGCTCGCCGACGAGACCGCTCGGTTGACCACGGCTCTGCGAGACCTCGGTGTCACCGCCGGTGACCGGGTGATCATCATGCTGACCAACCGGCCCGAGTTCCATGCGCTCGATCTGGCCGTCATGTTCCTCGGTGCGACCCCGATCTCGATCTACAACTCCTCCGCCCCCGAACAGATCGAGTACCTGGTCAACCACTGCGAAGGCAAGGTGGCGATCGTCGACAACATCGCCTTCCTCGAACGCTTCAACAAGGTGCGGGGCGAGATCCCCTCGCTCCAACACCTCGCGATCCTCGACGATCCCGACGGTCTCGCCGGCCCCGATGTCGGCCGGTACGCCACGATGGCTTCCGCGGAACCGACCGACCTGGCCCCGCTGGCCGGCGTCGCCCGGCCCGACGATCTGGCAACGGTCATCTACACCTCGGGCACGACCGGGCCGCCCAAGGGGGTGATGCTGACGCACGCCAACGTGACGTTCACCCTCGAGGCGATGAAGCAGCAACTCGAGACCCAGACCGACATCGGCGAGTCCGCAGGCAAGCGCTACATCTCCTATCTCCCGATGGCGCACATCTTCGAGCGGCTGCTCGGCCACTACTACATGATCGAGTTGGCGACGCAGGTGATCTGCTGCCCCGACACGAGCAAGATCGCCGCCTACGCCGCCGAGACCAGCCCGCACATCCTGATCGGGGTCCCCCGGGTGTGGGAGAAGATCTACGCCGGCGTGAACGCCGTGCTGTCGGCCGACCCCGAGAAGGGCGGCCCCTTCAACGAAGCGGTTGCGGCGGCGCTGCCGATCGCCGAGAAGATGACCCGTGGCACCGCAACCGCCGAGGAGATCGAGACCTGGAACTTCCTCGACGCCGTGGCGTTCAGCCAGGTTCGCCCGCTGGTGGGTCTGGGCGAGGTGAAGATCGCGATCAGTGGAGCCGCTCCGCTCCCGGCCGAGATCATGGCCTGGTTCCGCGCCATCGGGGTGCCGCTGACCGAGGGGTATGGCCTGTCGGAGACCACCGCCGCCCTGACGTGGGCTGCCGCGGTGAAGCCGGGGTACGTGGGTCGGGCGTCGGAAGGTGTCGAGATGAAGCTCGACCAGGACGGCGAGGTCCTCACCCGCGGACCGCACGTCTTCGCCGGCTACCTGAATGCTCCCGACAAGACCGCCGAGGTGATGGACGACGAGGGCTGGTTCCACACCGGTGACATCGGCGAGATCGACGACGAGGGCTACCTGAAGATCGTCGATCGCAAGAAGGAGCTGATCATCACCGCCGGTGGCAAGAACATCAGCCCGGCCAATCTCGAAGCGGCCCTGAAGATGATCCCCCTCGTCGGCCAGGCCTGCGCCATCGGCGACCAGAAACCGTTCGTCTCGGCGCTGGTCGTGCTCGATCCCGATGCTGCCGCGGCGTGGGCTGCGGCCCATGGTCTGAGCGGCGACGCGGCGACACCGGTCGCCATGGCCGAGAACGCCGACGTGATCGCCGAGGTCGAGGCCGGTCTGGTCGAGGCCATGGCCAAGTTCAACAACGCCGAGGCCGTGAAGAAGGTCAAGGTGCTGGGCGCCGAATGGCTCCCGGACTCCGAGTTGCTCACCCCGACCAGCAAGCTGAAGCGCCGGGGCGTCATGTCGATGTTCGCCGACGAGATCGCCGAGCTCTACGCCAAGTAGCCCCGAGCCCGGCCGGCCTTCCCACCCGACACCCCGGATTTCGAGCGTCTCAGCGACGAAATTGTCGCCGAGACGCTCGAAATCGACGGGTTCGGCCGATCGGGTTCAGCCCCAGCGCGACTGGCCGAGCTTGTAGCCCACCGACCGGATCGTCTGGATCAGGTTGGCGTGTTCCTCGCCGAGCTTGGCCCGGAGACGGCGAACGTGGACGTCGACCGTGCGGGCTCCTCCGTAGTACTCATAGCCCCAGACCCGATTCAGCAACGTTTCGCGGGTGAAGACCTTGCCCGGTTGCGAGCTCAGGAACCGCAGGAGTTCGTACTCCATGTAGGTCAGGTCGAGCGGGCGGCCGTCGAGCGTCGCCTGATACGTCTCGACGTTGAGGATCAGTGGCCCGTACTCGATGAGTTCGGGCCGCACCCCACGCCCGGCGCGCCAGAGGAGGTGCTTGAGCCTGGCCTCGAGCTCGCGTGGGTGGAACGGGGTGATCACGAAGTCGTCGTACAGGTCGTCGCGCGACTCGAGTTCGTCGAGTTGCCCACCCGACACCAGCAGCAGCAGCGGCTCGATCGGGACGTCTCGCTTGCGGAGTTCGCGGCACAGCGCCCAGGCGTTCTCGGGCTGCTGATCGGCCGAGACGATGGCCCCGGTCCAGCCGGCCTCGGGTTCGTTGCGGTTGGCTTCGCTGGCGTCGGCGACCGCCGACCACCGATACCCGGACAGATCGAGCAGTTTGGCCAGGTCGGGCGGCGGCGGGTTCGGGAAGACGACGAAGGACTCGTTCACGGCGATCACCAGGACGGGAGGTAGCGCTCGAGCTCCCACGGACTGACGTGCGTCTTGTAGCTCCGCCACTCGTCCCGCTTGTTTCGCAGGAACCATTCGAAGATGTGTTCGCCGACGGCCTCGCGGACGAGTTCGGAGCGTTCCATCTCGTCGAGTGCTTCGGCGAGCGAGGACGGCAGGGGAGCGATTCCCGCCGCTCGGGCCGACTGCTCGTCGAGCTGGAAGAGGTTCGCGCTGGCCTCTTCGGGGAGCTCGTAGCCCTCCTCGATGCCCTTCATCCCGGCGGCCAGGATCACGGAGAACGCCAGGTAGGGATTGCAGGCCGGGTCGGGCGAGCGGAACTCGATGCGGGTGGAGCTGGTCTTGTCGGGTCGGGTGACCGGGATCCGCACCAGCGCCGAGCGGTTGTTGCGGGCCCAGCTGACCCAGATCGGGGCCTCGTAGCCGATGACGAGCCGCTTGTAGGAGTTGACCAGCTGGTTGGTGATGGCGGTGATCTCGCGTGCGTGGTGGAGCAGGCCGGCGGTGAACTGCTGGCCGACCTTGCTCAGGTGATACGGGGAACCGTCGTCGTGGAAGGCGTTGGTGTCGTCCTCGAACAGCGACAGGTGCAGGTGCATCCCCGACCCCTGCATGCCGGCGAGGGGCTTGGGCATGAAGCTCGCGTAGTGACCCCGCTCGAGCGCCAGTTCCCGAACGACCAGCCGGAAGGTCATGATCTGATCGGCCATCTCGAGGGCGTCGGTGTAGCGCAGGTCGATCTCGTGCTGCGACGGGGAGTCCTCGTGGAAGGAGTACTCCACGGGAATGCCCATGGTCTCCAGGACCGAGATGGTCTGCCGGCGGAGGTCCGAGGCGACATCGCTCGTCGTGAGGTCGAAGTAGCTGCCCGAGTCGAGCAGGCGGGGCGCGTGGGCCGGGTCGCCGTCGGCGAAGTAGAAGAACTCCATCTCGGGCGCGGCCATGAACTCGAAGCCCGCCTGGCGCGCCTTCGCCAGGTTCCTCCGCAGGATGTGCCGGGGGTCGCCCTCGAACGGTGCCCCGTCGTGGTTGAAGATGTTGCAGAACATCCGCCCGGTCGATCCGCCGTCGGCCCAGGGCAGCAACTCGAACGTGTTGGGGTCCGGCATGGCCAGGACGTCGGACTCCTGGATCCGACTGAACCCGTCGATGGCCGAGCCGTCGAAGTGCATCCCCTCGACCAGTGCGTTCTCGAGTTCGATCGGCGAGATCGCCACGGACTTCAGTTTGCCGAGCACGTCGGTGAACCACAGCCGGATCAGCTTGACGTTGCGCTCTTCCACGGCGCGCAGCACGTAGTCGTGCTGGCGGTCCAGGGGCGTCGAAGGTTCCATGCTCGAAGTGTTACCAGTCGGAACCGCCACCGTCACGGCCGAAGGCTCGGTTCACATTGCGTTCACAATCGAAACATTGCCGAACGAGGGTCCGACGCGTTTACTGGTTGCTGACTCCGGTCAACCGCATCACTCGAGAGTTGGAGACACCAACGTGGCATACAGGGCTGAATACATCTGGATCGACGGCAGCGTGCCGTACGCCGAGGTCCGGAGCAAGACGAAGATCCTCGCCGACGGCGACGAGCCCGGAATCTGGGGCTTCGACGGCTCCAGCACCAACCAGGCGACCGGCGACAATTCCGACGTCGTGATCCGCCCGGTGTTCCAGTGTCCGGACCCGATCCGCGGCGGCAGCGACATCCTCGTCCTGTGCGAGACGCTGCTCACCGCCGATCTGTCGCCTCACCCGACCAACACCCGTGCCGGTGCGGTCGCCGCGATGGAGAAGTACGGCGACCAGGAACCGTGGTTCGGTCTCGAGCAGGAGTACACCTTGCTCGACGGCTACACCGGTTGGCCGGCCGGCTTCCCTCCCACGGGCTTCCCGGCACCGCAGGGCCCCTACTACTGCGGCGTCGGCTTCGTGAAGATCCACGGTCGCGATCTGGTCGAGGAGCACACCTCGGCGTGCATCGCCGCCGGCCTGGCGATCTCGGGCACCAACGCCGAGGTCATGCCCGGTCAGTGGGAGTTCCAGATCGGACCGGCCGACACCGTCGCCGTCGGCGACCACATGTGGATGGCCCGCTACCTCCTGTTCCGACTGGCCGAGAACCACGGTCTCGAGGTCAGCATCGATGCCAAGCCGATGAAGGGTGACTGGAACGGCGCCGGCATGCACACCAACTTCTCGACCAAGGCCATGCGTGAGGGCTACGACGCGATCATCGCCGCCTGCGAATCGCTCGGAGCTCCCGGCAAGCCGGCCGAGCACATCGCTGCCTACGGTCCGGGCATCGAGGATCGCCTCACCGGTGCCCACGAGACCCAGCGCTACGACACCTTCAGCTACGGCGTGTCCGATCGCGGCGCCTCGATCCGCATCCCGTGGCAGGTCGCGCAGGACCAGAAGGGGTACATCGAGGATCGCCGGCCCAACGCCAACGCCGACCCCTACGTGTTGGCGACCGTCATGACCAACACCGTGTGCGAGGCCCTCAAGTAGGCGCACCCGCCTGCGGCACCCCTGTGGTACGAAGACGTTGGCCGGCCCCCGGGGGCCGGCCGACATTCGTTCTGGTCGGGTTCAGTGGTCGAGCAACGGGGGGTCGGTGCGAACGATCTGGCGGACGACGTCGACGACGACGGGGGCATCGAAGAACTCGATCGAGGGCGGCGAGCCGTACTTCTCGGTCACGCCTGCCCGCCAGCCGTCGTTGAACTTGGCGTCGGCGCTGGCCCGGTCGGCCCACCAGTACACGCCACCGGCCACGGTGCCGTCGGTGCCCCGGAGGTAGGCCTTCCACAGCAGGCCCGGAACGTCGAGATAGCTCGCGGCGTTGGATCCGAACGAGGCGCGGGCCTCGTCGAGGTCGACGGGTTCGGGCAGGGTGAAACGAACGACGGTGACGATCATGCCGTCGTTGTAGTCCATCGAGCACGGTCGTCCATCGAGCACGGTCGTCCATCGAGCGGACGGTCGTCCATCGAGCACGGTCGTCCATCGAGCACGGTCCGGTGGCGTCCCTACACTGCTCGAATGCGACGCTTGCGAGTGGCGGTTTGTCAGATCAACACGGTCATGGGCGACATCGACGGCAACGTCGCCCGGATCTTCGACTGCCTCGACGACGCCGAACGGGCCGGGGCCGACGTCGCCGTCTTCCCCGAGATGGCGGTCTGCGGCTACCCACCCGAGGACCTGGTGCTCAAGCCCGGGTTCGTCGCCGACTGCGAGCAGGCCGTTGCGAAGGTGGCGGCTCGAACGGGTTCGTGTGCGGCGCTGATCGGCACCGTCGAGGGCGGCCGCGACATCTTCAACACGGCGGTGTTGTGCGCCGAGGGCGACGAGGTCCTGCGCTACCGCAAGCGCCTGCTACCCAACTACGGCGTGTTCGACGAACGGCGCTACTTCACCCCCGGCACCGACCCCTACGAGCTGATCGAGATCAAGGGCGTCAAGGTCGGGGTCGCCATCTGTGAAGACATCTGGAGTCCGACCGGGCCGATGCACGAGCAGGCGGCCGGTGGTGCCGAGGTCATGCTCGTGCCCAACGGCAGCCCGTATCACGCGGGCAAGGTGCTCGAACGCGACGTGATGCTCTCGAGCCGGGCGGCCGACAGCTCGTGCGCCCTGGTCTACGTCAACCAGGTCGGCGGTCAGGACGAACTGGTCTTCGACGGTGGGTCGGCGATCTTCGACCACGAGGGCCGTCTGATCGCCCGGGGACCACAGTTCGACGAACAGCTGCTGATCTGCGACGTCGAGGCCATCCCGACCTACCGCAAACGGCGCCTCGATCCGCGGGGCCAGGAACTCCCGGTTCCGGCGTTGCCCGTGATCCGACTCTCGGGCCATCAGCCGCTCGAGGGTCCGACGCTCATCCCGCCGATGATCGAGCTCCTCGACGAACGCGCCGAGATCTGGCAGGCCCTCGTCACCGGAACCCGCGACTACGTGCAGAAGAACGGCTTCACCGACGTCGGGGTGGCGTTGTCGGGCGGGGTCGATTCGTCGATCGTGGTCGCCATCGCCTGCGATGCACTGGGCGCCGACCGGGTCCATGCCGTTCTGATGCCGTCGCGCTTCTCGAGTGATCATTCGATCTCCGACGCCGTCACGATGTGCGAGACGCTCGGGGTCGAACACCGGATCATCCCCATCGAGCCGGCTCATGCGTCGCTGCTCGAGATGCTCGAGCCCTCGTTCGACGGGCGCGACGTCGACACCACCGAGGAGAACCTGCAGTCCCGCATCCGTGGCGTGATCATGATGGCGCTGTCCAACAAGCTCGGCTGGATGATCCTGACCACCGGCAACAAGAGCGAGGTGGGGGTCGGGTATTCGACCCTCTACGGCGACACCGCCGGCGGGTTCGCCGTCGTCAAGGACGTCTTCAAGACCCGTCTGTACGAACTCTGCCGCTGGCGCAACGAGGTCGCCGGGTATCCCGTGATCCCCGAGCACGTGATCGACAAGCCTCCATCGGCCGAGCTCCGGCCCGATCAGCGTGACGACCAGAGCCTGCCGCCCTACGACGTGCTCGACGCCGTGCTGGCCGGCTACGTCGAAGACGACCTCACCGCCGGTGAATTGGTCGTTCGAGGTCACGATCCGGCGATCGTGGCCCGGGTCACGCGCCTGGTCGACCTGGCCGAATACAAGCGTCGACAGAACCCACCGGGAATCCGGATCTCGCCGAAGGCGTTCGGTCGTGACCGGCGGATGCCGATCACCAACCGCTACCGCGGCTGACGGCGCGCTACGCATCGTGGTCGTGTCGGGCTAGCCTTTCGGCCACGATGTCGCGCCCCCCCTCAACGCTGTTTCGTCGCGTCGCTCTCGTCGCCGTGGCCGCCGGTCTGGCTCTGATCGCCGCGCCGTCGACGGCGCAGAACTCCGACAGTCTCGAGTCGATTCGCGAACAACGGCGCCAGACCCAGGCCGAGAAGGCTGCCCAGGCCCAAGAGGTCGACGTCGCGAACGCCGAGGTCGACGAGCTCACCGCGGCCCTCGATGCCGTGCAGGCCAACGTGACCGCCCAGGAAGGACGGGTCGCCGACGCCGAACGCAGCCTCGCCGATGCCGAGGCCCGCCTGGCCGCCGCCCAGGTTGCCGTCGGGGAGAAAGAGGTCGAGATCGGCGAGCTGCGGGCCCAGCTCGCGAACCGTGCCATCAACTCGTTCATCTCGCAGGGCGACACCGATTCGGTCTTCCTCGACAGTGCCGATCTCAGCGAGGCCGTCCGGATGCAGACGATGGTGCAGGACGTCACCCAGGGCGAGGTCGACATCGAGGAACGTCTTCGTGCCGCCGAGGAGGACCTCCGCGTCGAACAGGCCCTCGCCGCCGATGCCACCGCCGAGGCCGAGGCGCTGCGCAACCAGATGACCGACGAGCTGACGCTGCTGGCCGAGGCCCGCGACGCCCAGGCGGCCCTGACCGCCGAGGCCGAGGATCGACTCGACCACCAACTGTCCGAGTTGTACTCCCTGCAGCAGCTCGACCAGGAACTGGCCGGCAAGGAGCAGGCCGAGGTCGATCGGCTCGCAGCCGAGTTGGCCCGCAAGCGGGCAGCCGCCGCGGCGTCGGCTCCGAGGGCCCCGAGCACGAGCAGCAGTGGCGGGGGGTCACCGGTGTCGTCGGGGTCGATCACCAGCGTGCGCGGCATCCAGGTCCACGAATCGATCGCCGGGAACCTCGAATCGATGCTGGCGGCCGCCGAGAACGCCGGGATCTCGCTGAGCGGGGGCGGCTACCGGGACCCGGCCGGCCAGATCGCCGTGCGCCGGAGCAATTGCGGCACCTCCGACTATGCGATCTACGAGATGCCGTCGAGCAGCTGCTCGCCCCCGACCGCCCGACCCGGATCCTCCATGCACGAGCAGGGCAAGGCCATCGACTTCACCTACGGTGGCCGGATCATCAGCAGCCGGTCCAACGATGCCTACCGCTGGTTGGCCGCCAATGCGGCCAGCTACGGGTTCTACAACCTGCCCTCCGAGCCCTGGCACTGGAGCACCAACGGACGCTGAGACCCGGCGGGAGGCCAACTCGTCGGTTGGTCGGCGCTGAGCTATGTTCGGGCGCTTCTGGACCGAAGGGGGCACCATGGCCGATCCGACCAAACCACGAGCCGCATTCGCGCCGTGGGACCGACGCGAACTTCCCGGCCGATTCTCGGTCGACGAAACGGCCCGGCGGGTGGGGAACTACAAGTGGGTCGAGATGAAGATCTTCGAGCTCATGGGGGGTTGGGTCGCCACGGTTCCCGAACTCGACATCAAGCTACGGCTCGGCACCCACTGCTATCACCACGCCTTTCACTCCGAGTTGTGGCACAAGCGGCTGCCGGAGCTACGAGAGATGAATCCGGCGCGGCTCACGCTGCCGCCCAACCCCGAGTTCGAGGCGTTCATCGAGGCGCTGGGTGAACCCGAGGCCCCCGACACCACGATCGAGAAGCTCGTCGGGCTGTACCGCGTGCTGCTCCCGCACCTGATCGCGGCCTACACCTATCACCGCAACAACACCTCCTCGATCACCGACTCCCCGACGATCCGTTCGCTCGACTTCTGCCTGGCCGACGACATGGAGGAGTGGCGCGAGGGTGAGATGCTCATCCAGTCGCTCTGCGACACTCCCGAGGCCATCGATCGTGCCGCGGCCCATCAGGCCTCGTTGACCAAGCTGATGCTCGCCGCCGGCGGCGTCACCGGTGCGGGGTCGGTCGGCTCGTTCGACATCGTCGACGAGGCCGACGCCGACGGGGCGTCGTCGTGAGTTCGCTCGGCCGAGTCGCGGTCGAACCGTCGGTCTTCACCAAGGTCGACTACGACGCCGACACGATTGCGGCGCTCGTTCATCAGGTCGCCGCCCGCGTGCCGGGGTTGCCCGACGGTCTCGACGTGCGGATCGAGGTCGACGAGGAGGAGCCCACGCCCCGGTTGACGATCGCATCGCTCGACCCGCTCGTGTTCACGATCGAGAGCGGGGCATTGGAGGAGACCAAGCGGCCGCGAACCTTCGGGCCGACCCAGGCCTCCCTGGCCCTGGCCCAGTTGTTCCTGCAGGTGCGCGATCGCCTCGATCCTGCGTTCGGCGGTCCCGACCTCGGTGCGTCCCTCGACCTCGCGACCAAGGCGGCCTGGGAGGCCTCCTGTGTCGGCCGAGCGTCGAGACTCGGTTTCGACGCCCACAAGCCTCGATTCCGCTACAACTTCCGGAACCGGTTCGGGTTCAGCGACGCCGCCGACGCCGAGTTCGACCGGATCTGGTCGAACGACACACCGACCTGGTCGGACCTCACGGTCACCGTCGCCGTCTGAGCGACGCTCACGCCAGGTCGTGCATCGTCACGCCTTCGTGGAGGTCGATGCTCGGGGCGGCAGCGAGCAGTCCGTCGCACGAGCGCGCCATGTCGACCATGGTGGCGCCGTCGAAGTGGGCCCGCTGCGACTCGCCCGAATCCCACTTCTGGATGATCAGGTAGCGGCCGGGTCGGGTGACCGACGCGACGAGGTCGATGTTGCGAGAGCCGGGCTCGTTCCGAGCCAACACCACGTACTTCGACAGGACGGCGAGCAGCGCATCGGGGTCGGCCGCTTCGAACGACAGGGTGACCATGATCGGCTCGACCCCGCCCTCGACCGCGTCCTCGACGCGGTCGGTTCGTGTTTGATCGGGCGTTTCCTCCGGCATAGTGATGATCTCGGCTCAAGTAGGGGCGTCGAAACGCCGAGGCTTACGAATGATCGCTCGGTGCCCGATCTCAGCGGGCACCAGGTGGAACGGTACGATTGACCGCACAACTGTTGGACGTTTTCGGTACCCTCTGATATAGCGGGTTTTCGGCTCGCCGGCTGTCAAGAACGAGAGGTTGGGATCCTTGGCCAAGGAGCGAGTAGAACGAGACGAGGAAGATCTCGTCCGTCTGTACCTCACCGACATCGGGCAGTACCCATTGCTCACCAAGGAAGACGAGGTACGTCTGGCCCAGGCCATCGAGGCCGGGAAAGAGGCGGCCGAGGCCCTGGAAGCCGATCCCTCCATCACGCCCGCTCGCAAACGCGAGTGCAGCCGTGCCATCCGCAAGGGCCGCGAGGCCGAGCGCACCTTCGTGCAGTCGAACCTCCGTCTCGTCGTGTCGATCGCCAAGAAGTACCAGGCCTCCGGCCTGCCGCTGCTCGACCTGATCCAGGAGGGCAACCTCGGGCTCATGCATGCCGTCGAGAAGTTCGACTGGCGCAAGGGCTTCAAGTTCTCCACGTACGCCACGTGGTGGATCCGTCAGGCCATCACCCGCGGGATCGCCAACACCGGTCGCACGATCCGGCTGCCCGTGCACGCCGGCGACACGCTGGCTCGTCTCCAGAAGGCCCGCGCCCGACTCGAACTGAAGTACGGGCGCCCTGCGACACTCACCGAACTGGCCGCCGAAGTCGAGATGTCGGAAGAGAAGGTCACCGAAGCGTTGCGCTTCGCAGCCGAACCCCTCTCGCTCTCGGAACCACTGCGCGAAGACGGCGACGCCGAACTGGGCGACGTCGTCGAGGATCGGTCGGCGGATTCGCCGTTCGAGGTCGCCGCCACGGCGCTGCTGCCCGAGGAGATCTCCCGGCTTCTCGCCCCGCTCGACGAACGAGAACGCGAGATCCTGAAACTCCGCTTCGGACTCGACCGCGGTGAGCCTCGCACCCTCGAAGAGGTCGGCGAGTACTTCAACCTCACCCGGGAACGGATCCGCCAGATCGAGGCCCGGGCGATGTCGAAGCTCCGTCACCCCAGTTCCGACACCGGCGCCCGGGATCTGCTCGCGGTCTGACCCGCCGTCTCGGTGGTTCGGGTCACGAAGTCACCTGTGAGGCGAAGGCGCCGACCGCGTCGATGATGCGCTGCTCGTCGTGGTCGAGCGTGGCCACGTGGAAGCTGTGGTCGAGCCACAATCGTTGGGCCTCGGCGGCGATCTGGTCGGCGATGAAATCGCTCGACGCCGGCGGGACCACGTGGTCGTTGTGGCTCGTGATCAGCAGGGTCGGCATCGAGATCCGCCGGAGATCGGCGGCCATGGCGAGCAGTCCCTCCTGGAGACTGAGCAGGGGAGCCAGCGGCGTCTGGTCGTAGGCCACCTCGATCACGCCTTCCTTGGCGATGTCACCCCCGATCGCATCGATCACCGAGGCCCCCGAGTCGAGGAAGGAACGGAGGCCGTCCATCAGCTCGGGATCGGCGACCGCCGCGGCATTGATCGGTACGATGCCGGCGATCTCGGGATGCCGGGTCGCCAACCACAGGGTCAGGGATCCGCCCATCGAGAGCCCGGTCACGACGACCTGTTCGGTCCGGCTCGCCAAGTCGAGGTACGCCGCATCGACGGCGGCAGTCCAGTCGGACCATCCCGTTTCGATCATCTCGTCGATCGTGGTGCCGTGGCCCGGGAGGAGCGGCAAGTCGACCGTGTGACCTCGTTCGGCCATCGCCTCGGCGATCGGCCGCATCGACTGCGGGCTCCCGGTGAAGCCGTGGATCGTGAGCACACCGACCGGGCCACCATCGACACGCATCGGCTCGGCCCCGGGCAGGATCGTCGTCATGACGGCGACTCTACTCGGGCCCTCGGGTTCGTCGGTCGGGCTCCGCCCCTTCGCCCTCGGCTCGTGGTCGGGCTCCGCCCCTTCGCCCTCGGCTCGTGGTCGGGCTCCGCCCCTTCGCCCTCCTAGGATGCGTCCATGGCAGAGCAGCCGAGCGCCCGGCGGGGGAGCACCGAGACCTCGGCCTTCGGCGTCGGCCGTCGCGAGGCACACGACTCGTCGGCGTTCTACGCCCGCTTCACCCCACCCATCGTCTCGGACGACACCTCGATCGGCGAACGACCCGTTCTCCCCTCACCCTGCCTGGTCGGTGACGCCCGATCGATGGACGAGTTGCCCGATGGCTGCGTCGCACTCGTCGTCACGTCACCGCCCTACTTCGTCGGCAAGGAATACGAGGTCGAGGCGCTGCGAGGGGCCCGATCCGCCGGCGAGGCACCGCCCCACGGCGAGGTGCCGACCACCTACTTCGACTACCTCGAGTTGCTGCACGACGTGTTCGCCGAATGCGCTCGCGTCCTCGAACCGGGCGGTCGGATCGCCGTCAACGTCGCCAACCTGGGTCGCAAGCCCTACCGGAGTCTGTCGGCCGACGTGATCGGCATCCTCGAAGGCCTGGGCCTGCTCCTGCGGGGCGAGATCATCTGGCAGAAGGGTCGTTCCTCGAGTGGATCCTGTGCCTGGGGCTCGTTCCGGAGCCCGGCCAACCCGGTGCTGCGTGACGTCAGCGAGCGGGTGATCATCGCCAGCAAGGGTCGATTCGACCGGGCCCACAATCAGACCGAGCGTCGGCGCCGGGGCCTCCCGAACCTCGCGACCATCACCAACGACGAATTCGTCGACACCACCCGAGACATCTGGGAGATCGATGCCGAGTCGGCCCGACGGGTTCGGCATCCGGCCCCGTTCCCGGTCGAACTCCCCTTGAAGCTCATCGATCTGTACACCTACGTCGACGATCTCGTCCTGGATCCCTTCCTCGGTTCGGGCTCGACGGTCGTCGCCGCGACCCTCGCCTCGCGTCGCGCCGTGGGCTACGACCTCGATCCGTCCTATGTGGCGCTGGCACAGTCTCGACTGGCCGAGGTCGTACCCCGCCCGCTCCCCGACGGCTCGATCACCGTCGACCCTCCGTCCGACCGGGCTCCCGCCCACGCCCGGAGCCAATCCCTGGCGATGGCAAGGGGAAAGAAGGTCCTCGACGTCGCATCCGAATTGCTTGCCGAGACCGGCTTCACCGTTGCCGCTGCGGCGCCCAAGCTCTCCAAGGCCGGTGTGGCCTTCGATCTCCTGGCGGCCGCCCCCTCCGGTCGCCGGTACTACGTCGACGTCGCCGGTGCGTTCACGACCGTGAAACCCGGGATGCAGCGGTCCGATGTCTGGTGGCGGGTGCTCGGTCGCTCGCACGTGTTCCGAGCTGCCCGGTCCTCGGGCCTGGTCGACCCCGGAGCTCGACTCCTGGTTCTCACACCGGCCAGGCCCAAACCGGGCGGCGACGGCGACCGGGCGCTCCGGGCCGTGGGGTCCGACGCCGTGTTCGACGTGATCGAACTCTTCGACGAGGCGGGACGCGACCGCCTCGTCTGCTACGCCGACACCGACCCGGACGGCCCCGGCGCAGGGTTCTGGGGTTCGTGACGGATCCCGGCGATTCCGATCCCCGTCGAGCCGCTGCTCATTCCCGGCCCGGACCGGCCGATCCTGAGACCAGGCGGGTCCTCGCTCGCCCTCGGTTCCTGGAGAGCGCATGCGTCCGACGGCAATGATGCGACGTTCGACCCTCGCCGCCGTCGTGGCGGCGATGACGATGCTCGGCGCGTGCAGCGCGAGCGACGACGAGGCCGAACCGACCACGACCGTTCGCGAGACGACCACCACGGCCTCCACCCTCGTCGAGATCTCCTTGGCCGACGCCTTCGCCGGTTGGTTCAACCAGGTGACCGCCGGCGACGCAGCCGACCCGGTCTGTGACCCTGCGCCCGAGTGGCTCCGGCCCGACGACCTCACCGGCGAGGGCTCGGGTCCGCTCCTGGCCTGCGTCGAGTCCGGTCCCGCTGATTCGCTGCGGGTGCTCGTTCGCAACAACTCGTCGAGCCCGGTGAGGATCGGCTTCGACGAGGGATCGGCCGCCTGGCAGGCCGACGTCACCGACGCCCGAACGGCGATCGGCCTGCCCCGTGGATCCGGGGTGATCGTTCGACCCGGGCAGATCGGTGCGCTGTCGGTGGCCCGCGGCTCGTGGACCGAGCAGAGGCTGGTCATCGACTACCTCGACCGATGGACGGTGATCGAGGCCACCGATTTCCTCATCGGTGAGCTCGTCACCGACACCGACATCGACGACCGGATCGAGTGGGCGACCGGGATCGCCGAGTCCTGCGGCGTCGAGTCCGTTGCGGCGAACGCATCGGGACCGGCGCTCGCCACTGCCGTCGATGCCTATCTCGTGTGCGTGGTCGACGAACTCGGTGATGCGGCCGATGCCGATGATCGGGCCGGGCTGCCCGAGATCGGCGAACTCGTGACCGATCTCGTCGAACGAACCCGGAACCAGCGGAGTCAACAGCTGGCGGGTGTCGTGCGCTCCGATCTCTCGTTCGCCGCGGCACCCGACCCCGCCGGTCCGCAGATCACCGAGGCCCCGGCGACCACCCTCGCACCCGTGACCGTGAAGCCGACCGTTGCCCAGCCGGCCACCCCGAAGCCGACGACGACCCCCTCGACGACCAGCACGACACGGCCCCCGAGCACGACCCGGCCCGTCACGACGCCGTCCACGACGCTCCCGACCACCAGCACGACCGGTGTCATCACCGTGCCGCTGCCACCCGCCCCGACGCTGGTCGCCCTGGAGGTGTTGCCCGGAGGGGCCGACACCTACACCGGCTGGCCCGCCGTCGCACCGGCGCTGGCCCGCCTGAGCGGAGGCACCATCGTGGTCGTCGAATGCCGGGTGTTCACCGATACCGACCTGACGGCCGGCAATGGCTGGTGGTATCGCATCGGCAGCGGTGCGAGCGTCGGTGGTTGGGCATCGGCGACCCGCTTCGACAACCTCGTTCCGGACCTTGCGGGTCCGACCGACCCGGCGAACGTGAGCGACACCCTGTCGACCTGCTGATCGGCTCGGCCCTGCCGGGGTCAGTCGTCCGCATGGCAGCGCTCACAGAACACGCTCTTGGTGCTCGGGTCCCACCAGCCGCGGTGACCGTGGGCGATGGCCCGGTTGCAGTGTGCACAGTGGGTCGAGTACTTGAGAGTCAACTGGATCAGTGATGGCCGCGCCGTCTGCCGGACCGGATGGAGCTGGGTCGCGAGGTCGGCATTCACCTCCCGGGCCCGGGCCCGGAGCCGGGCGAGGACCTCATAGGACCAGCGTCGCTGCGTGGACCGGGGGAGGTGCGCGAAGCGGAGACTCTGCTCGGGTCGGCGTTCGACGTACAGACCCTCGGCGGCTGCGGTCGGTTCGTAGTGTCCGCCCACCCGTTCGACCAACCCCTCTTCACAGAGCAGCTGCAGCACGGTGTTCGGTGCGGCCGGTGGATCGAAGACCATCCCGAGATCGGTGATCGTGATCCACTCCTGGGCCCGCGGCGGTGGTTGGGGCACGGGGGGTCGGGTGTCGGGTCGCCCACTCAGCAGTTCCCAGACGACGCCCTGCGTGGTTCGGGTGTGCAGCCCCCCGTAGACATCCCAGTAGTAGTCGAGTCCGGCGGCAACCAGCCGGTCGTCGATCGACACCGGCCGGTCCGGAAGGGCGCGGTGATACCGGCGAACCTGGCCGGCACTCAGTTCGGTCCATCCGGTTCTCGGATCGAATTCCCCCATCGCTCGCCTCTCGATCGATTGGCGACGGCATGGCGATTCTCGCCGTGCGACGCCGAGTCGGCAATGGGTGACGGCTCGACGGAGAAAACTTGGTGGCGGAGGTGGACGGGAATCGAACCCGCCTACGATGGATCACATCGCACACCCGCTTTGAAGGCGGGGGAGCCCACCAGGTACTCGGACACCTCCACGGCGCACCTTAGCGCCAGGTGATCCATCGGCGGCACGCCCGCCCCCGGCTCGGCCGGCCAGCGACCCACCCTTCCCCCGGATCCCTTCGACGGACCATTCCGAGGTCGACGTGTTGTGTTTCTATTCCTGCAAGGGCGGGTCCGGCTGTTCGGTCACCGCCGCCGCGGTGGCGCTGGTGCTCGCCCGCTTCGGTGCCACCCTGCTCGTCGACCTGGCCGGCGATCTACCCGACATCCTCGGCCTGCCGCCGGATCGTTCGGACGATCCGGGTCGCCCCGGACTGGCACGGTGGCTGGCCGACGACCGGCCCGGGCCCGACGAGATCCCTCGGCTCGAGGTGCCGGTCACCGAGGGGTTGTCGATGCTCGCGTCCGGGGGCCACGAAGCCCCCGGGTCGGCGAACCTGCTCCTCCTGGCCGCGGTGCTCGCCGCCGAGCCGCGGTCGGTCGTGGTCGACGTCGGATCGCATCGTGCCTTCGACGGGTTCCTGGCCCAGGCTTCACGTTCGGTCCTGGTCACGCGCGCCTGCTACGTCGCACTCTCCCGCGCCCGGCAACGTCCCAGCCCCGACGACATCGTGCTGGTCCACGAACCCCATCGTGCCCTCACCGCCTCCGACGTCGCAGCGGTCCTCGGTGCGCCCGTCACGGCCCAGGTCGACTACGAACCAAGGGTCTTCCGGGCGGTCGATGCCGGCCTGCTCGCCGAGCGGCTCCCGCGATCGCTCCGCCGGCTCGAGGTGTTCCGGTGAATCGCCGTCCACCGGTGACCCGCGGGCCCGTCGACCGACGACCCGAAGGCGACGCCGTCGATCGGCTGTTGGTCGACCATCTCGTCGACGACCCGCAGGCGGGGGTCGGCGACCTGGTCGAGGCCCTCCGGCGGCGCTGGCCCGATGCCGACGTCTCCGAACTGGGCGCTGCCGCCGAACGAGCACGGGCCCGGTCGTCGGGACTGGGTGCCATCGAGCCGCTGCTCGAACTGCCCGACGTCACCGAGATCATGATCAACGGGTGCGAGCCCGTCTGGGTCGAACAGCATGGATCGCTCCGTTCCACCGAGGTGCGACTCGATGCGATCGAACTCGACGTGCTCGTGTCCCGCATCCTCGATCCCCTCGGGCTCCGGGTCGATCGCCTGCATCCGATGGCCGATGGCCGCCTCCCCGACGGCAGCCGGGTGAACGTGGTCATCCCGCCCCTGTCGATCGATGGCCCGGTGATCACGATCCGACGGTTCCGCGCCCGGGCCGTCGGACTCGACGAGTTCGCCCCGCCCGACATCGTCGAGCAGCTCGGGGTTGCCGTCGAGCGTCGCCGCACCATCGTGGTGTCGGGTGCGACCGGTGCCGGAAAGACCACGTTGCTCAATGCCCTGGCCCGGTTCGTCCCCGATCACGAGCGCATCGTCACCATCGAAGACACCGCCGAACTCGCGCTCGGCATGCGGCACTGCGTGCGGCTCGAGGCCCGGCGGCCCAACGCCGAGCAGGTCGGTGAAGTCACGATTCGCGACCTGGTCCGCAACGCATTGCGGATGCGGCCCGACCGGCTGGTGATCGGCGAGACCCGCGGACCGGACGCGCTCGATCTGTTGATGGCGCTGTCCACCGGTCATCGCGGTTCCTTCACCACGGTGCACGCCCACGATCCCGATGGGGCCCTGCGGCGATTGCAGCTCCTCGCTTCTCTGGCCGACAGCTCGATTGCTCCGTCGGTGATCGCCGACCTCATCATCGACACCGTCGACCTCGTGATCCATGTCGAGCGGCGGGGCGACCGGCGGAGCATCGTCGCCGTGGCCCGGGTGGCCGACGACCCGGGACTGCGGACCGTGCCCTTGTGGAGCACCCGATGACGGCCCGTTCGAGCACGCTGACCCGGCTGCGGTCCCCGATGGAACGGACCGGTCGGCGCCCCGACGCCGTCGGTCGCCGGCGACGACTCGTCGGAGCGGGGCTCGTGCCGGTCCTGTCGGGGTGGATCCTCGACTCGCCGATCCTCGTGCTCGTCGGACCCGATGCTGGTCGCCCTGGCGCTGGCGTCTCGCCCGGCACCGCACCGAGCGCGCCGAGCGCTCCCGTGTCGATGCCGCAACGCTGGCCCTCGTCGACCACCTGACCCAGCAGCTTCGCGCCGGTTCGTCGTTGGGGGGCGCGGTCACGCGGAGTCTCGAATCGATCGATCACCCGCCGCCACTCGGCGACCTCCTCGACCCGGCCCGACGGGCCGTACGGTCGGGGGAGCGGTTGCCGATGGCGCTGCGCCGCTGCCGGGCTCCCGAGCGGTCGAGCCTGGCCCTCCTGATGACGGGGCTGGCGGTGCTGCTCGAACACGGCGGACCGGCGGCCGTTGCGGTCGAACGGCTCGGCGACACGATCCGGTCCGGCATCGGGGCCCGTGCCGAGGCCCGCGCCCAGGCCGGGCAGGTGCTGGCCTCGGCCACGCTGCTCGCCGTGCTGCCCTTTCCCGTTCGCCGTGCTGGTCGCCCTGGCCGAACCCGAGGCCGCAGCGCTCTACCTGCGCACGTGGACCGGAGCGATCTGTGTCGCCGTCGTCGACCGCAGCCAGTTGGGTGAGCTGGCGATGGATGGATCGACAGGTCGCGCCGTGACGACCCCGCCCCGGCGAACCGTCGTCGCTGGCAGCGAGCGCCGGCGTGGTCGGGGGCGTCCTCTGGATGCCCATCGTGCCCGCCGGCGTCTGTCGTGCTCGCCTGGCTGTTCCTGCTTCGCCCCCGTCTCGTCGCCCGTCGCCGCACCGAAGCCCTCGCCGATGCGCTGCCCGACGTGGTCGACCTGGTCGCAGTTGCGATCTCGGCCGGGCGCACCATCACCGGAGCGCTCGAACTCGTCGCCGATCGTGGACCGACGGTGATCCGAGCCCACTCGGCGGCATCGCTCGATCGGCTCCGGGCGGGCGAGACCCTTCCCGATGCCCTGCGCCATCTCGCCGATCGGGCCGGGCCCGACTACCTCCCCCTCGCGCTCGTGCTCGCGCAGGCCGACCGCGACGGCGCTCCGCTCTCGCTGCTCCTGCATCGCCTCTCCGACGAGGCCCTCGCCGCACGTCGTCGCCGCAACGAGGCGGCCGCCCGACGTCGCCCCGTGCAGTTGCTGCTCCCGCTCGTGTGCTGCTCGCTCCCGGCCGTGGTCGTCGGTGCCGTCGTTCCGCTCGTCATCGTGTCGCTCCGTCGTCTCTGAGACGCCGCCGCTCGCACCGCTCGCAGCTCGGCTGTCTCTCGCAGCTTCGCGCTGTCTCTCGCAGCTTCGCGCTGTCTCTCGCAGCTCCGCTGTCTCTCGCAGCTCCGCTGTCTTCTCGCAGCTTCGGCTGTCTCTCGCAGCTCCGCTGTCTCTCGCAGCTCCACGGCCACCACCGGGTCGTACCCATCGAAGGAGAGTTCCATGTTCATGCTCCACGCCCTCACCCACCCGCTGACGATCGCTCGGTCCCGAGCCGATCAACGAGGCCAGGCGACCGCCGAATACGCCCTCGTCATCCTCGGTGCAGCCGCCATCGCCGGCCTCGTTCTGGCCTGGGCCCTCGGGACGGGCAAGATCGGCCGGCTGCTCGACGCGGTGTTGAACTCCGTGATCGGCCAGGTCGGCTGATGGCGGCGGGGAAGGGTGGGCGGGGGCAGGCAACGGTCGAGCTCGCGCTCACCCTCCCCTTCGTCGTGATCCTGTCGCTCATCGTGATCCAGGCCGGATTGGTGGCCAAGGATGCGCTGGTGGTGCACCATGCCGCCCGCGAAGCGGCCCGGGCCGCGGCCGTCGACCCCTCCGTCGCCGTGGCCCGCCGAGCGGCCCTCGCCTCGGGCCCACTCGACGACGTTCGGCTCTCGCTCACGCTTTCGGGCGGAACGAACCGGGGTGACACCACGACCGCCCGTCTGCGCTACCGATCGCCGACCGACGTTCCCCTCGTCGGTCGGCTCGTCGGCGACGTCACCGTGGTCGCCGAGGTGACGATGCGGGTCGAATGACGGGCTCCCTCTCGGAGCCACGGGCCGTCAGCCCCTGGATGCGTCCATGAGTTCCCGCAACCGAGCCATCACCTCGGGACCGGCCTTGTCGATGCTGCCGGCGTCGAAGGGGGGCGTCGGGTCGTACTCGATCATCAGCTGCATCGCCTTCGCCGTTTCGTCGTCGAAGAGCCGCGCTGCGAGCAGGAGCGCCATGTCGATCCCCGACGACACCCCGGCGGCGGTCATGAGGCGTCGGTCGGTGTGGTCGACCACACGCCGTCCCGTCGGGACCGCGCCCAACTCGCCGAGGGTGTCCATGGCGCCCCAGTGGGTCGTGGCCTCCAGCCCATCGAGCAGACCTGGCCGCGGCCAGCACCAGCGACCCGGTGCACACCGATGTGGTGAACCGCGTGGTCGGGTGGGCGTCGCGCAGCCAGGCGAAGATCGGGTGCGTTCGATCGGCCACGATCGCCCGGGTGCCGATCCCTCCGGGGACCACGATGACGTCGGGTCGCGCGATGTCGTCGAAGCGTCGCATCGACGCTGAGCCCGAGCATGCCGTTGTCGGTGCGGATCGGGCCGACGGCGTCGCCGACGAACACCACGTCGGCGTCGGGTAACCGCTGGAGGACCTCGTAGGGCCCGACGGCATCGAGGGCCGTGACCTGGTCGAAGAGGGGAATGGCGATCTGCATGGTCACACTGCCTTGGTGGTGGTGGTGGTGGTGGTGGTGGTGGTCGGGTCGTGGTTCGGGGACGGGCTCAGAAGGGTTCGTCGAAGCCGAGTGTGGTGCTGAGCAGCGCCAGCGCGGCGTGCTTGTCGAGCGGCTCGTTGCCGTTGCCGCACTTGGGGGACTGGACGCACGAGGGGCACCCCGAGGTGCACGGACAGTGCGTCAGGACTTCGATGGTCGCTGCCAGGTGACGATCGGAGGCTTCGAAGGCCAGCGAGGCGACACCGGCGCCCCCGGCGTAGCCGTCGTAGACGAAGACGGTGGCCAACCCGGTCTGGGGTGCCTGGGCGGTCGACACGCCCCCGACGTCCCAACGATCGCAGATCGTGAAGAGCGGGAGGATCCCGATGGCGGTGTGTTCGGCGGCGTGGAGAGCGCCCGGCAGGTGATGCGGCCCGACTCCCGACGCGGCGATGGCCTCGGGCGACCAGTCGTACCAGATCCCGGTGGTGGCCAGCTCCTGGGGCTCGACGTCGAGGTCGTGCTGTTCGACGGGTTCCCGCCGACCCTGCTCGTAGACGCGATAGCCCGTCACCCGAGTGGTCACCAGAACGTTCCCGAGATGGAGGGTCGAGCGGCCGACGGGGCGGGCGTCGACTTCGCCGGTGACCGCGATGTCGATCGTGGACCGCGTCTGGGTCCAGGTCGTGCCGTCGGCGCGCTCGACCACGGCTCGGCGGGCCTGCAGATCGAGGTCGACCACGTTCCACGCCTGCCCGCGGTGCAGATAGACCGCGCCGGCGTGGACCCGATCCGTGGCCCGCGAGAGCTCGACCGTGCCGATCGTGGTGTCGTCGGTGTCGACGATGACGACCTCACCCGTGGAACCCGACCGCAGCCCGACCCGGTGGAACGGCATGCCTCGCCCTCCCCAGACCGCACGAGGGATGCGCTGCCGGCCGGGCCGAACGCGAAGGTGGTCGGACAGGACCTGGCGGTGCACGCTGGCGTCGAGATCGGGCCACCACCGCTCGTCTCGCCAGGTGAGCGGGAACTCGTAGGCGGCGCAGGCGAGGTGGGGGTCGGCGACGACGGTGTTGGAGACGTTGACGACCGCCGGTTCCGGGTCTCGCTCGAACAGGTCCTTCGGGTGATGGACGAACCATTGGTCGAGCTGGTCGTCGCCGGCGATCAGGACGGCCAACGACTCGCGTTGCGAGCGACCGGCTCGTCCGATCTGCTGCCACAGCGAGGCGATGGTGCCGGGAAAGCCGCAGAGCACCGTGGCGTCGAGTCCGGCGATGTCCACCCCGAGTTCGAGGGCGCTCGTGGCGACGATCACCCGGACCTTGCCTGCCGCAACGTCGTCTTCGATCTCGCGCCGTTCGGCGGCGAGGTATCCCGACCGGTACGGACGGACCGAATCGGCGAGATCGGGAGGCAGCGCCCGGGCGACCCCGAGCGCAACCCGTTCGGTCATCGCCCGACTGGGGCAGAAGGCAATCGAACGCTGACCGGCGAGGGTGAGTCGGGTGAGCACCGAGATCGCCTCGGTAGCCGGTGATTGTCGGATGCCACGCTCGACGTCGATGGTGGCCGGCTGGACGAGTGCGATGTGCCGGGGGGCCGAGGGCGACGAGTCGACCGTGATCGGCGTGACGGGCCGGGCACACAGTTCCTCGGCCAACACCGCCGGTTCGCCGATGGTGGCCGAGCAGAACACGAACGTGGGATCGGAGCCGTAGAGCTCGCAGACCCTGCGCAGCCGCCGCAGGAGGTGGGCCACGTTGGTGCCGAAGACGCCCCGCAGGACATGGAGTTCGTCGATGACGACGTACTCGAGCCGTCGGAAGAAGGTGGCCCATTTGGGATGGTGGGGGAGCAGGGCGTGGTGGACCATCTCGGGATTGGTCAGGATCACGTTCGCGTTGTCGCGGGCCCAGGCCCGCTCGGTCCGACCGGCGTCACCGTCGTAGGCCACCGCAACCAGTCGGTCGACACCCAGGTCGCCGAAGGCCCGCAGCTGGTCCTGGGCGAGCGCCTTGGTCGGATAGATCAGGAGTGATGTCGATGGCCGGAGTCCGGTGACGACCGACTCGGCGATCGGGATCTGGAAGCAACGCGACTTGCCCGACGCCGTCGGTGTGGCGATGACCACCGATTGCCGGTCGCGGATCCGGTCGATGGCCTCGACCTGGTGACGCCACAGCCCGCCCGGGGGCACGAGATGTCCGAGGCCGGGAGGCAGTGGACGGGCGAGCACCGCCGTCGACGGCAAGCGCTCCGGCAGGGTCTCGACATGGATCAGGCGGCCGCTGTCGGCGAGCGCGTCGAGAACGACACCGACGGTCGATGGTCGGTCGGGGTGATCGCCGCTCATGGGGGGCATCTCGACATCGAAGGACAACGATAGTGGCCGACTCCGACACCGTCGGGTCCGGGTCGTGCCGATCCCGGCCGATTCGGACCCGGGATGGGCGACGGGCCCGCAACCCTGCCACCATCGGGCGATGGCTCGCGACACCGTCTGGATCTTCGGGGATCAGCTCGATGCGTCCGTCGGACCGCTTGCCGGGGTCGAACCCGGTCGGTGCCGGGTGTTGCTCGTCGAGAGCTCGGCCAAGATCGCCTCCAAACGGTGGCATCGGCAGCGCTTGCACGTCGTCCTGTCGGGGATGGCGCATCTGGCGGCGGAACTCCGCGACGCCGGTCACGAGGTGGACCATCGTCGGGCACCCACCATGGCCCAGGGACTGCGCGACCACGTCGCCGCTCATGCGCCCGGTCGCGTCGTGGCCATGTCTCCGATGAGCTGGGCGGCCCGTCCGATGCTCGAGCGGCTCGGAGTCGACCTGGAGCCGAATGCGCAGTTCCTGTGCCACGAGGACGAATTCGCCCGCTGGCTGGCCGATCGGCCCACCGACGATCGGGGGCGATCACGGCTCACCCAGGAGGACTTCTACCGCTTCCAGCGGCGCCGCCTCGACCTCCTCATGGACGGTGACGAGCCCGAGGGTGGGCGGTGGAACCTCGACCACGACAATCGGGAACCGCCCCCGACCGACGGGCGGGCATGGCCCGCGATCACCGCGTTCGACCTCGACGACATCGACCGCGCCGTCCTCGACCGGTTCGACGAACCCGGTTTCGGTGCACGGCTGTGGGGTGAGCCACCGACCGGACTGTGGCCGGTCACCCGGGCCCAGGCCCGGATCCGCCTCGAGGAGTTCATCGAACAGGCCTTGCCGGTGTTCGGGCCCCACGAGGACGCCATGCTGCGATCCGAATGGAAGCTCGCCCACTCGGTGCTGTCGTCGTCGCTCAATCTCGGGCTGTTGCATCCCCTCGAGGTCGTCGAAGCGGCCGAGACCGCCTACCGGTCCGGCCGGGTGCCCCTCGCCTCGGCGGAAGGGTTCATCCGGCAGGTGATCGGCTGGCGCGAATACGTCTGGGGTCTCTTCTGGGCGTGGATGCCGGACTTCGCCCAGGCCAACGAGCTCGGCGCCGACCGTCCCGTGCCTCCGGCCTTCACCGGTGAGGCGCCCACCGAGATGGCCTGCGTCGGCGCCACCATCGACCACGTCGAGCGACACGGGTACGCCCATCACATCGAGCGGCTGATGGTGCTCGGAAATCTGGCCCTGACCCACGGTGTCGACCCGGCGTCGATGACGGAGTGGATGTGGGCGTCGTTCGTCGATGGTGCGCAATGGGTGATGGTGCCGAACGTGATCGGCATGGCCCTGCACGCCGACGGGGGCCGCATGGCCACCAAGCCGTACGCGTCCGGCGGTGCCTACCTCGACCGGATGAGTGACTCCTGCGGCTCGTGCCGCTTCGACCCCAGGAAGCGGGTGGGGGAATCGGCGTGCCCGTTCACCACGCTCTACTGGGACTTCCTGGCCCGCAACGAGGACGTGTTGTCATCGAACCATCGGATGGCTCGCCAGCTCGGGGGGATGCGGCGCCTGTCCGATCTGCCCGCCGTCCGCGAGCATGCCGTCTCGATCCGGGCCAGGCTCGACGCCGGCACGCTGTGATCGTCTGGGCATCGGGACCGATGTCGCTGGTCGAGATCACCCAAGCCGGATCCGGCCCGTCCGGTCGATACTGGGATCGTCGAGGTCGGGCCCGTCGATCCTGAGGTCCCGGTTTCGAGACGCTTCATCGAGCACGATGTCGGGACCCGTGTCGGGCACGGTGTCGCAGCACGGTGCCCGATCCGCCGTTCGGAGACGACGTGAGCCAACTGCCAACCCCCACCATCGGACGCGAGGCCGCCACGCGGTTCGTCGGTGATCATCTGGCCCACCTCCTGATCGACGATCCCATCGGATCGATGCGCTTCCGGGGTGGACAGCGGGCGGCCGACGAGGCCCTGCAATCGTTCGAGGTCGAGGGATACGACCGGTATCGGAACGAGGTCTATCCGATTCCCCGCCGGGCGGCGTCGGCGTTGTCGCCCTACATCCGTCATGGTCTGCTCACCATCGACACCGTGTGGAACCACGTCGAGGGTGGGCCGGAGGCCGATGTCGCCAAGTTCCGGAGCGAGCTGCTGTGGCAGGAGTACGCACGCCACTGGTACGCGCGCCTCGGATCGCGGACCGGTTCGGGAGTTCGTGCCCGGTTGGCCGAGTCCGACCGGGACTGGTCGGCGGATCGGGTCTACGACCGGACGATGGCCTGTCTCGACCTCACCCTCGGCGAACTCGAAGAAGATGGCTGGCTCGTCAACCAGGCCCGTCTCTGGTTGGCGAGCCACTGGTCGATCCGCAACGGAGCGCCCTGGACCGACGGCGAGGACTTCTTCTTTCGCCATCTCCTCGATGGTTCGCGTGCCGCGAACCGCCTCGGTTGGCAGTGGACGACCGGGCTGGCCTCGACCAAGTCGTACTCGTTCAGCCGGTGGCAGGTCGAAGAGCGCGCCGCCGGACTCTGCGCCTCGTGTGACCTCGTCCACGACTGCCCCGTCGAGAACTGGCCCGCACCGAACGAACCGACCCCCGTCGAGGAACCGGTCGAGTTGCGGTCGGGGCACGACGCACGCATGGCCGGTCCCGACTCGCCCGTCCGCCGGACGGAGCCCTCGCACGTCTGGTTGACCGCCGAATCGCTCGGTGTGAGCGACCCGGCGCTCGTGGCTCATCCCGAGCTACCCGTCGTGTTCGTCTTCGACGAACCGCTGCTCGCCCGGCTTCGGTTGTCGGGCAAGCGGCTCGTGTTCCTGACCGAGACCCTGGCCGAGTTGGCGACCACCCGGGATCTGCAGCTGCGCCTCGGTCGCCCCGAGGACGAGTTGGCCGGATCGTCGGTCTCGGTCACCCATGCACCGGTCCCGGGCTTCCTGCGGCGCAGCGAGCGGATCCTGCCGGCCGTCGTCCACCCCTATCCCTGGCACGTCAGGCCGGCCGGCGGATCCGTTCGGTCCTTCAGTGCATGGCTCCGAGCGGTGAGCCACCACGGTTCGAACACCGTCGACTAGCGTCGGCGATGATGTCGGAGTCGTCGGAGGTGCAGGAGGCGCGGTCCTCGACCGATGACGATCACGCGGCCGATGGGGAGTCGTCGGCGATCGGTGTCGTCGACATCGACATCCCGTCTCGCTTCGATCTGGTGACCGTGGTCCGCATGATCATCGCGTCGAGTTCCTACGCGGCCGACGCCGTCGTCGGCGACCGACTCGACGACCTGCGCTGGGTCACCTCCGAGGCCACGACGAACGCCATCCAGGCCAACCTCGACCAGCCCGAGCCGGGCCGTGTCCGGGTGCGAGCCGTGGTCGGCCCCGACTGGGTGCGGCTCCGGGTGTCCGACGAGGGAGCCGGGATGCCCGAATCGATCGCCATCCCCGACATGATCGATCCGGAACGGCTCGACATCGAGGGGGGATTCGGCATCCCGTTGATGCGGACGCTGAGCTCGAGCGAGGTGGTCTTCGATGTCGTCGGACGGCGGGAACGGTGGTCGAGATGGAACTCCGCCGCTGACGATCGTTGCCGGGCGACGCGCCAGTAGCCTCCTCCTGCGCCGCTCATTCCCGCCACCGAGTCGAGAACCATGTCTGAATCTCCCCTGGCCATTCGCAAAGAAGCCTGGAGTGGCGGCGACACCCGCCTCGCCCGAGCCGTGGCCCGCCCGATGGTCAAGTTCCTCGAACAGGAGACCGCCTCGGGTGTCCTGCTGCTGATCGCCACCGCCGTGGCCCTGCTGTGGGCGAACCTCGGGACCTCGAGCTACCAGGACTTCTGGAACAGCGGCCTCGACGTCGTGCTGAACGGCCGTCACTTCCTCGAGCACGAAGGCCATGCCCTGACGCTCGATCTGTGGGTCAACGACGTCCTGATGGTGCTGTTCTTCTTCGTGGCCGGACTCGAGATCAAGACCGAGTTGGCGGTCGGAGACCTGTCGGATCCCAAGGTGGCGGCGCTTGCCGGCGATCGCGGCGCTCGGCGGCATGGTGTTCCCGGCGGCCATCTTCTACTTCGTCAACATCGGTGGCTCGGGCTCCCACGGCTGGGGAGTGCCGATGGCGACCGACATCGCCTTCGCCGTCGGGGTCCTGGCCCTGCTCGGCCCACGGGTTCCGTTCCGGCTCAAGTTGTTCCTGCTGACGTTGGCGATCGCCGACGACATCGGTGCCATCGTGGTGATCGCCGTCTTCTACTCGTCGGGACTCTCGTTCGCCTGGTTGGCGGCCGCCGCCGGCGGGTTGGTGGTCGTCGCCCTCCTCAAGCAGTTCCGGGTCTGGTACATCCCGGTCTACGCCATCGTCGGGATCTTCGTCTGGTATGCCACGTTCCGTTCCGGCGTCCACGCCACGATCGCCGGTGTGGCCCTCGGGTTGTTGACCCCGGCCAAGCCCCTGCTCGGGCCGAAGGCGTTCGAGACCATCGACGACATCATCACCGGTGAGCGAGCCACTCCCGTCGCCGTCCGCGAGGCGAACTGGAAGATGAAGGAGAGCGTGTCGGTGGCCGCCCGGCTGATCACGGTGCTGAGCCCCTGGACGGGATTCGTGATCGTCCCGCTCTTCGCCGTCGCCAACGCCGGCGTGGTCCTCTCGAGCGACGTGCTCGGTGACGCCGTGTCGTCCCGGGTGACGTGGGGTGTGATCCTCGGTCTGGTGGTCGGCAAGCCGCTCGGCATCACGCTGTTCTCGATGTTCGCCATCCGGAGCAAGATCGCCGAGATGCCCCGGGGTGTCACGATGTTGCACATCGCGGCGGCCGGTGCCGTTGCCGGTATCGGGTTCACGGTGGCGCTGTTCATCGGCGGCCTGGCGTTCGAGATCCCCTCGAACAGCGATCAGGCGACCATCGGAATCCTGGTGGCGTCACTCCTCGCCACGCTTCTGGGCTGGGCGCTGCTGCGTCTCTCGCCGCTTCCCGAACCGGTGGTCGGCGACCCCGGCGATGTCGGGGGCCAGGCTGCGGCTCCGGCGCTCAGCGACGTCTCGACGACGTGAAATCCGGCGGGTGTTGGCAAAAACCGGATGAGCCTTCGTAGTCTGCGAAGGTGCCACACCCCCTCGTCATCGTCGAATCACCGGCGAAAGCCAAGAAGATCGCCGGTTATCTCGGCGATGACTACATGGTCGAGTCGTCGATCGGCCACATCCGTGACCTGCCCCAGAACGCGTCCCAGGTTCCGGCCGCCTACAAGGGCGAGAAGTGGGCCAGTCTCGGCATCGACGTCGACAACGGCTTCAAGCCGCTCTACGTCGTCTCCCCCGAGAAGACCGATCAGGTCCGCAAGCTCAAGGCGCTGATGAAGGATGCGAGCGAGCTCGTGCTCGCCACCGACCAGGACCGCGAAGGCGAGGCGATCGCCTGGCACCTGCTCGAGGTGCTCAACCCCCGGGTACCGGTCAAGCGGATGGTCTTCAACGAGATCACCCCCGAAGCGATCCAGCGCGCCATCGACAACCCGCGTGAACTCGATCGTCATCTCGTCGATGCCCAGGAGGCCCGGCGCCTGCTCGATCGGCTCTTCGGCTACGAGGTCTCACCGGTCCTGTGGAAGAAGGTCATGCCCCGGCTCTCGGCCGGTCGTGTCCAGTCGGTGGCGACCCGGCTCGTCGTGGCCCGTGAGCGAGAGCGCATGGCGTTCCGATCGGCCAACTACTGGGACCTCAAGGGCACCTTCGACTCGCGGGCCGATGGCGCCGCCCCCTTCACCGCCATGCTGGTCGAGGTCGACGACCTGCGGGTGGCCACGGGCCGGGACTTCGCCTCCGACGGCAGCCTGTCCCAGTCCGACCGGGTCCACCTCGACGAGGTCTCGGCCCGGGCCCTCGCCGATGAACTCACCGGCCGCGACGCCACCGTCCGGAGCCGGGAGGCCAAGCCGTACCGACGCCGCCCGGCCGCCCCGTTCACCACCTCGACCTATCAGCAGGAAGCCGGTCGCAAGCTCCGCCTCTCGTCCGCGCAGGCGATGCGGGTGGCGCAGGGCCTCTACGAACGGGGCTTCATCACCTACATGCGAACCGATTCCACGACCCTGTCCGAGACGGCGATCAGTGCCGCTCGGAGCCAGATCGTCGAACGGTACGGACGCGAGTTCCTGCCCGATGCGCCTCGCACGTACGCCAAGAAGCAGAAGAACGCCCAGGAGGCCCACGAGGCGATGCGCCCCGCCGGCGACGTCTTCCGGTCCCCCGAGGACGTGGCCGGCGAACTGTCGGCCCAGGACCAGCGTGTCTACGAGCTGATCTGGCAGCGGACCGTGGCATCGCAGATGACCGATGCCACCGGCGAGACCGTCACCCTGCGCCTCGGCGTCGAGTCGGCGTCGGGTCGCCGGGCCGTCTTCTCCACCAGCGGCACCGTGATCTCGCATCAGGGCTTCCTCAAGGTCTACCGAGAAGACGGCGACGAGGACGACGAGCAGGAAACCGCCGAGCAGCTTCTGCCGCCCCTGGCCGAGGGCGACTCTGCCGTGGTCACCGAGGTCGAAGCCGCCGGGCACGACACCCAGCCCCCGGCCCGATTCACCGAGGCGTCGCTGGTGAAGCGACTCGAGGAACTCGAAGTCGGCCGGCCATCGACCTACGCCTCGATCATGGGCACCATCCAGGCCCGCGAGTACGTCTGGAAGAAGGGCACGGCCCTCGTTCCGAGCTTCAAGGCCTTCGCCGTCGTCACCTTGCTCGAGCAGCACTTCCCGGACCTGGTCGACTACGCCTTCACGGCCCGCATGGAAGACGACCTCGACGCCATCTCACGAGGCGAGGCCGAGCCGATCCCGTGGCTCACCGAGTTCTACTTCGGCGCCGACGAACTCCCCGGCCTGAAAGAGAAGGTGTCGGAGCGCCTCGGCGACATCGATGCCCGGGCCGTCAACTCGATTCCGCTCGGCGCCGACGACGACGGCATCGCCATCGTGGCGCGGGTCGGGCGGTACGGGCCCTATCTGGAACGTGGCGAGGACCGGGCATCGATTCCCGAGGAGTTGCCACCCGACGAGCTGACGATCGTCAAGGCGCTCGAACTGCTCGAGGCCCCGAAGGGCGATCGGGAACTCGGTCGGCACCCCGAGGCCGATCTTCCCGTGCTCCTCAAGGCCGGCCGGTTCGGACCCTACGTGCAGATGGGCGAGCACGACGACGAGACCGGCGAGAAGCCGCTCACCGCGTCGCTGTTCAAGGACATGGACGTCGACAGCATCACGCTCGACGACGCCGTGAGATTGCTCTCGCTCCCCCGAGTGGTCGGTGTCGACCCGGCCGATGGGGTCGAGATCACGGCCCTCAACGGCCGGTTCGGGCCCTACATCAAGAAGGGGACCGATTCCCGCAGCATCGACAGCGAGTCGCAGCTCTTCTCGATCACGCTCGCCGAGGCGCTCGCCGTGCTGGCCGAGCCGAAGCGACGACGGGGCCAGAAGGCCACCGCGCCCCTCAAGATCGTCGGCGTCGACCCCGCCACCGACAAGGAGGTGCAGCTCAAGGAGGGCCGATTCGGTCCGTACGTCACCGACGGCGAGAGCAACGCGAGCCTCCGCAAAGGCGATGACCCCGAGACGATCTCGATCGAGCGAGCCTCGGAGCTTCTCGCCGATCGCCGGGCCCACGGTCCGGTGACCAAGAAGAAGGCCGCCAAGAAGAAGACCGCCAAGAAGAAGGCCGAAGACGGCGAAGAAGAAGACCGCCAAGAAGGCCGGCTCCAAGAAGGCCGCCGCAAAGAAGGCCACCGCGAAGAAGGCCGGGGCCAAGAAGGCCACCGCGAAGAAGGCGGGCCAAGAAGGCCGTGCGCCCACCACCGGCGACGAAACGCCGTTCTGAGCCCTCGCCGATGACGCACGATGCCGCCGGCCCGGCCCGCTACGTCGTCTTCGAAGGAGGCGAGGGTTCGGGCAAGAGCACCCAGGCCAAACGCCTGGCCCGGCGCCTCGACGCGTGCCTGACCTTCGAACCCGGTGCGACACCGCTGGGGGCGCAATTGCGGTCGATCCTGCTGGATGTCGACCGGCCGGTCGTCGGCGCCCGGGCGGAAACCTTGCTGATGGCCGCCGATCGGGCCCAGCACCTCGCCGACGTCGTCGAGCCGGCCCTGGCGGCGGGGAGGCACGTCGTGTCGGACCGGAGCCTGTACTCCTCGATGGCCTATCAGGGAGCCGCTCGCGGTCTCGGCATCGCCGAGGTGCAGCGCATCAACCAGTGGGCGATCGCCGACCGGCTGCCCGATGCGGTCGTGTTGCTCGACCTCGAGCCCGGCCGGGCCCGGAACCGGCTGTCCCGCTCGCTCGACCGACTCGAGCGGGAAGGGGCGGAGTTCCATCGAGCCGTTCACGACGGCTATCGCCTCATGGCCGCCGCCGACCCCGAGCGTTGGATCGTCGTCGAGGCGGGCGGACGGATCGCCGACATCGAGGCCGAGATCTGGTCGCGGCTCGCCCCGTGGCTGCGAACGTGAGGTGGTGATGGGCGTGCTCGTCGACGACCCGATCTGGAACGGTGTGGTCGGCCAGCCCGACGCCATCGCCCGGCTCGATCGAGCCGCCGAGGCGCCGGTCCACGCCTACCTCTTCCTGGGTCAGCCCGGTGTGGGTACCGCCCGTGCGGCGCGGGCCTTCGCCGCGTTGTTGTTGTCGGATCATCTCGACGGCGACCGGGCCGATCGGGCCCGACGACTGGCGATCGAGGGCAATCACCCCGATCTGAAGGAGGTTCGACCCGAGGGCTCGTCCCTGCGGGTGGACGACGCCCGCGAGGTCATCCGGCATGGCCAGACCTCACCGGCGGAGGGGCCCCGCAAGGTCATCGTCGTCCACGACATCGACGACATCGAAGAGGCGGCGATCGGCCGCCTCCTGAAGATGATCGAGGAGCCACCCGCCTCCGCGGTCTTCGTGCTCCTGGCCGAGCACGTCGCGCCCGAGATCGTCACGATCGCCAGCCGCTGTGTGACCATCGAGTTCGCCCCCATCCCGGTCCGGGTCCTCGAGGTCTCCTTGATCGCCGATGGGGTGCCGGCCGAGCGAGCACGACTGGCGGCGATCGCTGCCGGTGGGGATCTCGACCGGGCGCGCCTGCTCTCGGGCGACGACCAGTTGGCGGCCCGTCAGGCGCTCTGGGCCGGGCTGCCGGCCAAGCTGAACGGCTCCGGTGCCCAGGTCGTCGAACTGGTGCGCCAGCTGCGAGAAGGCATGGACGAGGCCCAGGCTCCACTCGACGTCCGCCAGGCGGCCGAGATCGCCGAACTCGATGCCAAGGCCGAGCAACTGGGTGAACGGGGCCTCGGCCGGTCCCAGCTCGTTGCCCAGCACAAACGCCAGATCAAGGCGATCCGCAACGACGAACTGCGATTCGGGCTGGCCACGCTGTCGCGTCACTACCGAGATGCACTCGTCGCCGGGGAGCCGAACGCAGCTTCGGCGATCGACGCCATCCAGGCCACGGCCGAGGCGTTGATCCGCAACCCGAACGAGGCCCTGCTCCTGCAGGCCCTGCTCCTGCAACTCGATCACGCCCACTGACCCATCGGCGGCTCGACCTGCGGTGGACACCACCGCCGAACACCACCGCCGAACACCACCGCCGAACACCGACGATAAGCTGTCGGCTCCGCCCGGATAGCTCAGTCGGTAGAGCGACGCTCTCGTAAAGCGTAGGTCACGAGTTCAATTCTCGTTCCGGGCTCCAGCCACACGATCCAGAACCACGAGCTTGCCGATCCGTCCGGCCGACGAGCCGGTTTCTCGGTAGCCTCGGCCCGGTGCTGCACTCTTCCCCCATGAACCGGCTCTTCCCGATGGCACGGCGTTCCTCCG
The DNA here is from genome assembly GCA_963717115.1 of uncultured Acidimicrobiales bacterium. Lineage (GTDB taxonomy): Bacteria > Actinomycetota > Acidimicrobiia > Acidimicrobiales > SZUA-35 > JBBQUN01. The sequence goes on from CAVQVO010000001.1 coordinate 157,195, forward strand.
GTGGCTGATCAGGCGACCTTCGTCGCCGACGCCGAACCCTTCATGGGGTCGCTGTTCTCCACGGCGCTGCGCATGACCGGGAACCGGGCCGACGCCGAGGACCTCGTCCAGGACACGTACCTGCGAGCCTTCCGGTCCTACGGGTCGTTCACCGAGGGCACCAACCTGCGGGCCTGGTTGTTCCGGATCATGACCAATGCCCACATCAACCGCTACCGGGCGAAGTCGCGGCGGGTCGAGGAATCCGAACTCGACGACATCGACGATCTCTTCCTCTACCGGCGGCTCACCGACCCCGGTCAATACAGTCGCAGTGCCGAAGACGAGTTGATGGACCTGTTCTCCGAGTCCGAGGTCGTCGCCGCGGTCGAGGCGCTGCCCGAGGCGTATCGCATGGCCGTCCTCCTCGCCGATGTCGAGGGATTCGCCTACAAGGAGATCGCCGAGATCCTCGACATCCCGATCGGAACCGTCATGAGTCGGCTCCATCGAGGAAGAAAAGCGCTGCAACGCGAGTTGTACACCTTTGCCGCAGCTCGTGGCCTCACCGCGGAGCCCTCTCGATGACCACCGAAGCCGACTTCCCCGATCCTGCCGAGTCCCCCGATCCCTGTGCGGGATTCGACGCCCCCGGAGACTGCGCAGACGCCGCAGCCGAGCTGTACGGCTACCTCGATGGTGTCCTGACCGACGAGCGCCGCGCCAAGATCGCCGGGCACCTCGATGGTTGTTCGGGATGCTTCGGGGCCTACGAGTTCCACGCCGAACTGAAGACGGTCATCTCGATGAAGTGCCAGACCGAGGTGCCCGAGGCCCTGCGTCGACGGATCATCGCCTCGCTGTCCGAGCTCACCGACCTGCCCGACCCATCCTGAGCCCCGAGGCATTCAGGCCCCCGATCGTGCCGATCGGCCGTGCTTCGGTACACTCGCCGCCATGTTGGCTGTTGTATGGCACTGGTGGATCGGGTTCTTCCTCTCGGTCGGGGCGTTCCTCACCGTGCTCGCGTTGGTGGCCGGTTACTTCATGAAGGTGGAGAACCCGAGGTACCCGAGAAAGCCGTAGTGGACGCCTCCGTCGATTGGGGGGTCGCTCGCACCGTTGCCGGCCGGATCGCCCGTGAAGAGCCGCGAGACGAACGTGAACACGACCGCACGCTCGAGTCCGATCTCCTCCGCCTGACCTCCCAGGCCGAGGAACTGGTGGCCGCCGAGACCGGGCTCGAATCCCTCGACGGCCCGGCCCGGGCTCGGATCACCGATCGGATGGGTTGGGTCGAGGCCAACCTCGCGAGCTTCGACCGCCTCGCTCGTCCGCTGCTCGGCAAGCTCGAAGCGGACTCCCCCGAACCCGGGACGATCGGGCGGTGGCTCAAGCCGGTGTCCGACGCCGTCGGGCCCCGCTTCGCCGGCGCCGAACTCGGCGCCATGCTCGGCTGGATGTCGGGTCGGGTCATCGGCCAGTACGACCTCCTGATCGTCGAAGACGAGCGGCCCGAGGAACAGGACTGGGTCTACTACGTGGGGCCCAACGTGCTGTCGCTCGAACGTCGCTATGGGTTCCCGCCCGAGCAGTTCCGACTCTGGATCGCCCTCCACGAGTGCACCCACCGTGCCCAGTTCACGGCGGTGCCCTGGTTGCGGCCCTACTTCCTGTCGCAGGTCGAGGCGATGATCGACGCCGTGGATCCCGACCCGGGCCGGTTGGTCGAAGCCGCCAAACAGCTCGTCGACAACAAGCGAGCCGGTCGGGCCTCGGGCCTCGATGCCGGGATCTCCCAGCTCCTGGCCAGCCCCGAGCAGCGCGAGGTGCTCGATCGGCTCACCGGACTGATGAGTCTGCTCGAAGGTCACGGCGACATCACGATGGACCGGGCCGGCGTCGATCGGATCCCGAGCCAGCCCCGTTTCGCCCGGGTGATGAGCCAGCGTCGCAAGAACGCCTCGGGCCCGACGAAGCTGCTGCAGAAGGTGTTGGGTTTCGAGGCCAAGCTCGCCCAGTACGCCGAGGGGGAGGCCTTCGTGAAGGCTGTCGAAGCCTCGGGCGGCCGGGAGCTCTTCGACCAGGTCTGGGTCGAGGCCGCCAACCTCCCCACCATCGCCGAGATCCGGGACCCGTCGGCCTGGATCGAACGGATGACCGCTTCCGGTCATGTCGGCGCCGCCTGACCCCGATCTCGGCGCCTTCGTCGCGGTCCTGCTTCCCCGTTGCACGTTCGCGCCGACCGATCGGCTCGGTACCGACGGCGTGGTCTGTGGGGTGTCCGGGGGAGCCGACTCGCTCGCGCTGCTCGTCCTGGCGACCGCGTGGTTCGGCCCGGAGCGGGTCACCGCCGTCCACCTCGACCATGGATGGCGCCCCGGCACCGGCCGTGCCGAGGCCGAGGTCGTCGCCCGGGCGGCGGCCGGGTTGGGTACGGGCTTCGGGTCCCAACGCCTCGAGATCCCACCGGGCCCGAATCTCGAGGCACGATCCAGAGACGCCCGTCACCGGGCACTGGGTCCCGATGCGTTGTTCGGGCACACCGCCGACGACCAGGCCGAGACCCTGCTGATCAACCTGGCCCGAGGTGCGGGGCCGACCGGACTCGGTGGCATCCGGCCGGGCCCCACGCACCCGATCCTGGCCCTGCGCCGGGCCGACACCGTGCGACTGTGCGCACGTGCCGGACTCGAGCCGATCGAGGATCCGAGCAATCAGGACCCTCGATTCGTCCGCAGCCGACTGCGCAACGAACTCCTGCCCCTGCTCGCCGACATCGCCGGTCGCGATCCGGTCCCGCTGCTGAATCGGACGGCGACGCTGGCTCGCGAGAGCGCCGATGCGATCGGGCGGCTGGGCGAGGGCCTCGACCCCACCGACAGCCGGGCCCTCCGACAGGCCCCCCGGGCCGTGGCAACGGCGGCGCTGCGTGACTGGTTGCGGACCGCCGACGGACATCCGCCTTCCTCGGGGGAGATCGATCGGGTGTTCGCCGTGGTCGAGAACCGGGTGCGGGCCTGCGAACTGGCGGGTGGGCGGCGGGTGAGTCGGTCCGAAGGTCGCCTCATCCTGCACCCGGGCACCGGCGCCTGATCGGCACGGGTCGTGGCCGCCTGCGTTCGGTAGGCTCGTCGCGGCATGCGTCCGCTCATCCTCGGCATCCTCAACGTCACCCCGGACTCCTTCAGTGACGGTGGCCAGTTCACCTCGGTGGACCGCGCCGTCGAGCGGGCGCGCGTCATGCTCGCCGAGGGAGCCGACATCATCGACGTCGGAGGCGAGTCCACCCGACCCGGTGCGCAACCCATCGACCCCGAAACCGAGATCGCCCGGGTGGTGCCGGTCATCGAGGCGCTCCGAGGCTCGGCCCGGATCTCGGTCGACACCCGACGGGCCGAGGTGGCGAGGGCCGCCGTTGCCGCCGGGGCCACGATCATCAACGACGTGTCCGCCTCGCTGTACCCCGTGGCGGCCGAGACCGGTGCCGGATGGATCGCCATGCACATGCGGGGCGATCCGACCTCGATGCAGCATCGCCCCCACTACGTCGACGTCGTGGGCGAGGTGCGCGACTTCCTCGTCGATCGGGCCGAGGCGGGCCGTGCCGCCGGGGTCGAGGAGATCTGGATCGATCCCGGCTTCGGATTCGGCAAGACCGAGCAACACAACTTCGCCCTGCTGACCCGCCTCGACCGCCTGGTCGACACCGGCTGGCCGGTGGTCGTCGGTCTCAGTCGCAAGTCGCTGCTCGGCGCCATCCTGGCCCGATCCGACGGCGCCGACGTGCCGACCCCGGCCGACGATCGGTTGGAGGGCTCGGTGGCAACCGCCACCTACGCAATGCTTCTTGGAGCCAGCATGATTCGCGTCCATGATGTCAAGGCCGCATGGCAGGCAGCCACCGTGGTGGCCGCCGATCCGATCCTGGAGAGGACCTGATGGCGAAGGGTAGGTGGGCACAGGGGATCCAGCCGCGGCATTTCCGTTGGATCATCGCCGATCAGCTCGCGATCTGTGAACGGCCCGGTGGCTACGGCACGAACCATCGTCGGGTCCGGCGTCAGGAAGAGATCATCTGGATCCGCGAGAACGGCTTCGGCTACGTGATCTCGCTGATCCCCTCCACCCACAACCTGCACAGCTACGACGAACTCGGGCTGCGTTGGAAGCACTGGCCCCTGACCCCGAGCGTCGACCCCGAGATCGCCATGGCCCAGATCTTCCCCGAACTGGCCACTCTGCTGGCATCGGGAACCAAGTTGCTGATCCACGCCGAGGAGGTCGGAGACCGCCTCGCCGGGCTGATGGCCGGCTATCTCCAGTGGACGGGCATGGTCCCCGAGACGGCCAAGGCGATCATCGTGATCGAGCGCATCCTCGAACGCCAGATGGGTCCCGTCGGCCGTGAACTCGCCGCGGCCGCCGTCGAGGCCAAGCGGCTCGCCCATGGCTGAGCACGAGCCCGATCGGATCGAGGTCCGGGGGCTCGAACTCCTGGTCTTCTGCGGGGTGCTCTCCGAGGAGCAGGCCCGGCGTCAGCCCTTCCTCTTCGACCTCGACATCGAACTCGACATGACCGACGCCGGTCGCAGCGACGATCTCGACCACACGGTCGACTACGGAGCGCTCTGCGGCCGACTGGCCGAGGTGTTGCACGACGAACGGTTCACGCTCATCGAGCGCATGGCCACCCGGATCGCCGAACTCACTCTCGCCGAGTTCCCTCGGGTCGAGTCGATCACCGTCGTCGCGCGCAAGCTGCGACCCCCGGTCCCGCAGCACGTCGACACCACGGGTGTTCGCATCCGCCGCTCTCGCTGATGCGGGTCTTCCTCGGTCTCGGTAGCAACCTCGGAGACCGCCAGGGATACCTCCGAGGGGCCGTCGACGCGATGCCCGATGTCGTCGCCGTCTCACCCGTGTACGAGTCGGCGCCGGTGGGCGGTCCCGACCAGGGGAACTACCTCAACATCGTCGTCGAACTCGAGACCGACATCCTCCCTCACGACCTGCTGGAACGGTGCCGCGAACGGGAACGGGCCGCCGAGCGGCGCCGGCGCGAACGATGGGGGCCCCGAACGCTCGACATCGACGTGCTCTGGATCGACGGCGTGCGCATCGACTCGCCCGAACTCACCGTTCCCCACCCCCGCATGCACGAGCGGAACTTCGTGATGGCACCCCTGCTCGACCTCGATCCCGGCTTCGTCCACCCCCGCTACGACCCGTCCCGTGCGCTCGGCGAGGTCGTCCGGATCGGACCCCTCGACTAGCCGATCAGTTCGCTGGAATTTTGGTGTTGGGTTCCGTGTTGTTGTCGGTATCGACGACGATGGGGATTGGTGATGGCACGACGTGGACGACCGGTAGCGGAGATCGTTCTGAGCGATGAGGAACGTGAGACCCTTCAGCGCTGGGCTCGGCGCCCGAAATCGAGTCAGGCCTTGGCGTTGCGGTGTCGGATCGTGCTCGCTGCCGAGTCGGGTCTCACGAACCAGCAGATCGCGAAAGAGGTGGGCTGCAACCCGGTCACCGTCGGGAAGTGGCGGACCCGGTTCGCTGCGAAACGTTTGGATGGCCTGATCGACGAACCGCGGCCGGGTCAGCCACGCAAGATCACCGATGAGATGGTCGAGCAGGTGATCGTGGCCACGCTCGAGACGACGCCCGATGACGGATCGACGCATTGGTCGACACGATCGATGGCGGCCAAGGTCGGCTTGAACCAGACAGCGATCAGCCGGATCTGGCGCACGTTCGGCCTCAAGCCGCACCGGATCGACGACTTCAAGTTGTCGACCGATCCGCAGTTCATCGACAAGGTCCGCGACATCGTGGGCCTCTACCTGAACCCGCCCGACGCCGCCGTGGTGTTGTGTGTCGACGAAAAGACCCAGGTCCAGGCGCTGGACCGCACTGCGCCGGTGCTGCCGATGGTCCCGGGCGTGCCGGCACGCCAGAGCTACACCTATGTGCGTAACGGCACCTCGGACCTCTACGCAGCACTCGATATCGCGTCCGGCAAGGTGATCACCAAGATGACCGATCAGCACCGGGCCATCGAGTTTCGAGCCTTCTTGAACCAGATCAACCGCACCGTCCCCGACAACTTGGCCGTGCACGTGATCTGCGACAACGCATCGACTCACAAGGCCCCAGAGATCCAACGCTGGCTGAAGCGCCACCGACGGTTCACGCTCCACTACACCCCGACCTACAGTTCCTGGCTCAACCAGGTCGAACGCTGGTTCTCCGAGCTCACCACCAAGAAGCTCCGCCGGTCCACACATCACTCAGTCGCTGAACTCCGCCGAGACATCGACGATTGGGTCGGCCATTGGAACGAGAACCCCCGGCCATTCATTTGGCGCAAGACCGCCGACGAAATCCTCGACAACCTCGCCTCATATCTTCAACGAATCAACGCCTCGCTGCCCTCGGGGCTGGGTTGTTGCTGCCCTCGGGGCTGGGTTGTTGCTGCCCTCGGGGCTGGGTTGTTGCTGCCCTCGGGGCTGGGTTGTTGCTGCCCTCGGGGCTGGGTTGTTGCTGCCCTCGGGGCGGGTTGTTGCTGCCCTCGGGGCTGGGTTGTTGCTGCCCTCGGGGCTGGGTTGTTGCTGCCCTCGGGGCAGTGTTGTCGCCGATTCGGGGCTAGAACGATGCGATGTCAGAACTCGATCTGCTCGTCATCGGGAGCGGCGTGGCCGGGTTGTCGGCTGCCGTTCGGGCGGCGAGCGCACACCGGCTGAGCGTCGGCGTCATCACCAAGGGCCAGCTCCACCAGGCAACCACGCGTTGGGCCCAGGGTGGGGTGGCCGCCGTCCTCGCCGACGATCCCGACTCCACCGATCTCCACCTGGCCGACACCCTCTCGGCCGGTGCCGGCCTCTGCGATCTCGATGCCGTCCGGGTGCTCGTCGACGAGGGCCCGGGCCGGGTGAACGAACTGATCGCCATGGGTGCCATGTTCGACACCGACGCCGGCGGGGCCTACAAACTCGCTCGCGAAGGCGGGCACTCCATGCCCCGCATCCTGCACTCCAAGGGAGCGGCCACCGGTGCCGAGATCGAGCGGGCCCTGGTGATCGCCGTCCACGACACGGCGGCGGCGCTCGTCGAACATGCCTTTGCCGACGCCCTCCTCGTCGAGAACGGACGATGCGTCGGGGTGAGCTATCTCACCGAGACCGGCGTCGTGAAGGAGATCCTCGCCCGCAACGTGCTCCTCGCCGCAGGAGGCGCCGGGCAGCTCTATGCGGTCACCACCAATCCCGTCGAGGGGACTGGAGACGGCATCGCCATGAGCCTGGCCGCCGGGGCCGTCCTGGCCGACGTCGAGTTCGTCCAGTTCCACCCCACCGCCCTGCACCACCCGTCGATGCCCCGGCCGCTGCTCTCCGAAGCCCTACGCGGGCACGGCGCGCTGCTGCGCGACACCAACGGCGAACGGTTCGTCGACGAACTCCAGCCTCGTGACGTGGTGTCCCGGGCGATGATGAAGCGGATGCTCGAGCTCGACGTCGACCATCTGTTCCTCGACGCCCGTGACCTCGAGCAGTTCGACATCCGGTTCCCGACGATCATGGCGTCGCTCGAGGAAGTCGGGCTCGATCCCGCCACCGATCTCCTTCCCATTGCGCCAGCGGCGCATTACACGTGCGGCGGACTGCTCACCGATCTCGACGGCGCTTCGTCCCTTCCGGGCCTGTGGGGGGCCGGCGAGGTCGCATGCAGCGGGGTCCACGGCGCCAACCGGCTGGCCTCGAACTCGTTGCTGGAAGGAATGGTCTTCGCCCCGCGCGCCGTCGACGCCATTGCGGCGGGCACCAGCGGCCCCTCTGCCACCGGGGCCATGCGGGCCGTCCTGAGTCCCCAGTCCGATCGAGTGGGCGGCCGGGACCTACCGGCATTGGCTCCGGTGACCTGGGGTGGCGCCGCCGGTCGACCGGCCGCCGAGGTCCGATCCGATCTCCAACAGGCGATGACCCGGGGCGCCGGCGTGCTCCGCACCGCCGAGTCGCTCGCCGCCACCGGTACGAGGCTCGACGATCTGGCCTGCGAGGTGCCCGTCGGTGACCCCGCCCCCGAATGGCACGAGGTTCGGAACCTGATCACGCTCGGACGGGGCGTGGTCGCCGCCGCCGCCGCCCGCGAGGAGAGCCGGGGGGCCCACACCCGCGAGGACCACCCCGAGTCCCGGGACGAGTGGTTGGTCCGCCAGCTGGTCCGTGCGCAGCGGTAGCGAGCTGCACGGAACGAAGGCGACCCGGCAGCACCGAGCCGCACGGAACGAAGGCGAGCCCGTACCCTGAGGGCCGTGCGTCCCGATCTCCAACCACCCCTGGCCGACATCCGGTTCCTGGTCGAGCGAGCCCTCGCCGAGGACCTGACCCCGCTCGGTGATCTGACGTCCTCGCTGATCGACCCGTCCTTGATGGCCACGGCCGAGTTCCGGTCTCGGGCCGCGGGGACGATCGCGGGCTGCCTCTGCGTCGACGAGACGTTCCGCGCCCTCGACCCTCGACTGGGTGTCGAGTGGGTCAGGTCAGACGGCGACCGGGTCGAAGCCGGCGACCTCATCGGTGTCGCCCGGGGACCCTTCCACTCGCTGCTCACCGCCGAGCGGACGGCCCTCAACTTCCTCAGCCACCTGTCGGGGGTCGCCACCGGTGCGGCCCGATGGGTCGACCTCGCCGCCGGCCGGGTCGTGGTCTGGGACACCCGCAAGACCCTTCCCGGCTATCGATCGCTGCAGAAGGCTGCGGTTCGGGCGGGCGGCGCCGCGAACCACCGCGGCAACCTGTCCGATTGGCTGATGTTGAAGGACAACCACCTCTTCGGGACCACGATCGCCGACGCCGTGGCCACCGCCCGAGTGCGCTGGCCGGGGCGAACCATCCACGTCGAGGCCGACTCCGAGGACCTGGTCCGCCAGGCCCTCGCTGCGGGCGCCGACATCATCCTCCTCGACAACTTCACACCCCGGGAACTGCAGGGTCTCGTCGCCGACGTCGATGCCTGGGCGGCCGAGACGGGTGGTCGCCGACCACTGCTCGAGGCATCGGGTGGAATCACCTTCGACACGCTCGACGCCTACGCCGACTCCGGTGTCGACCTGCTCTCGTCGGGAGCGCTCACCAACTCGTCCATCGTCCTCGACATCGGCCTCGATGTCGTTCCTGATCAGGGCTGAACCCATGACCGATTCCACGGCTCGGTCCGAGCTGCCGATCCCGCATCGTTTCGAGCCCACCACGGACTCCGGCCGCCTACGGGCCGCCTACGACGAGATCGAGGATGGCACCGAGACCGGTGATCGGGTCACGATCGCCGGTCGTCTCATGCTGCGGCGGGTCCAGGGCAAGCTCGTCTTCGGCACCTTGCAGGACGGCGGGGGACGGATCCAACTCTTCGCCCCGGCGAAGGTGACCCCCGACTTCGATCGCTTCGGCGAGCTGAATCTGGGCGATTGGATCGGCGTCAGCGGTGAGGTCATGAAGACCCGCAAGGGCGAGTTGTCGGTCAAGGTCGAGTCCTGGACGATGTTGGCCCCGGCCCGACGCCCGTTCCCCGACAAGTTCCACGGCATCGCCGATCCCGACACCCGGTATCGGCAGCGATATGTCGACCTGTGGGTGACCCCCGAGAGCCGGAACGTCTTCATCCTCCGGTCGAAGCTGCTGTCGTTCACCCGGCGCTGGCTCGAAGAGCGCGGCTTCATCGAGGTCGAGACACCCATGCTGCACCCGATCCCCGGCGGGGCGCTGGCCAAACCCTTCGCGACCCACCACAACGCCCTCGACACCCAGTTGTACCTGCGCATTGCTCCCGAGCTCTACCTGAAGCGGCTGATCGCCGGCGGGCTCGAGCGGGTGTTCGAGATCGGACGGGTGTTTCGCAACGAGGGCATGAGCACCCGACACAACCCCGAGTTCACGATGCTCGAGCTCTATCAGGCCTACGCCGACTACGGCGACATCATGGATCTGACCGAGGAACTCGTCGCCGCGCTCGCCCTCGAGCTCCGGGGCACCACCACCCTCACCTACGGCGATCGCGAGCTCGACCTGTCGACACCGTGGCGCCGGGCGTCGATGCTGGAGCTCATCGAAGAACACACCGGGCTCGCGCTGTCGCTCGACACCGACCTCGACGAGCTGAGGGGTCATGCCCAGCGGCTCGGCGTGACCGTGAAGGACTCGTACGGACCCGGCAAGCTGCTGCTCGAGATCTACGAGAAGACCACCGAAGCCGAGCTGTGGGGGCCGGTGTTCGTCACCGACTACCCGAAGGAGGTCTCGCCGTTGTCACGGGATCATCGCGACCAGCCGGGGATGACCGAGCGATTCGAGGCCATCGTCGCCGGGCGGGAACTGTGCAATGCCTTCTCGGAACTGATCGATCCCGCCGAGCAACGGGCCCGATTCGAGGACCAGGCGGCGCAGAAGGCCGACGGCGACGACGAGGCGATGGTGGTCGACGACGACTACCTCCGGGCCATGGAATACGGCCTTCCGCCGACGGGGGGTCTGGGCATCGGCATCGATCGTCTCGTGATGCTCCTCGCCGACGTCCACACCATCCGAGACGTCGTGCTGTTCCCCACCCTGCGGCCCGAACAGCTTCCGTAGCATTCGGGGCGCCGTCGTCGGAGGGCGTCGCCCGCCGCCTTCAGTCGATCCCGTGCTCCAGCGCATAGCGGACGAGTTCCTGTTTCCGGCTGAGGTGCAGCTTGCCGAGAATGTTTCGCACGTGGTTCTCGACCGTCTTGGGTGCGATGTACAGCTCCTCGCCGATCTCCTTGTAGGTGTGGCCGCGGGCAACGTACTGCAGGACCTCGCGCTCACGGTCCGACAGAGGCTGGGAGCCGGTCGCCTTCTTGGCCATCGCCCGGAATTCGCCGAGCACGAGGCTGGCCAACGCCGGCGAGAACACCGGCTCCCCCTTGGCGGCCTTCCACAGCGCGTTCCGGAGTTCGGCGGGCGGGGTGGACTTGACGAGATAGCCGTTCGCCCCGGCGGCAACGGCGTCGAGCAGGTCGCGTTCGGCCTCCGAGACGGTCAGCATGACGATGTTGGTGAGGTCCCCGCATTCCCGGGCCACGGCCAGGCCGCCGCCGTTGGGCATCTGCAGATCACACACCACGAGGTCGGGGCGGTGTTTGCGGATGGCCTCGATGGCTTCGCGTGCGTCGCCGGCCTCGGCAACGACGCGGAAGTTGTCGCCCAGGTCGGCGCGGACGCCGGTTCGCCAGATCGGGTGGTCGTCGGCCAGGACGACCCGGACCGGTTCGAGCTGATTCATATCCAGATCCTCACTTCGGTTCCTCGTCCCGGTCGGCCATCGATCTCCACTCTGCCGCCGGCGTCCACCACCCGGTCGGTGATGGACCCGTCGAGGCCCTGCCCCCGGGCGACGGTCGCCGGGTCGAAGCCGCAACCGTCGTCCTTGACCGAGACGAAGACCAGCGCGTCGTCACCCGGCTCGGCGTAGACGGTGGCCCGGCCGGCCCGACCGTGTTTCGACGCATTCGTCAACGCCTCGGCAACGGCGCCGGCGACGGCATGGTTGCGGCGGTGCTCGCCCGCCGGGAGATCGGGAGCGCAAACGACCTCCACCCGAAGTCCTTCGCGCTCCTCGATCCGTCGGGCCACCATGCGCAGGGTCATCGCCAGGCCGTCGTCGGTTCCGGTTGGTCCGTCCAGGACGGATCGACCGTCGAACAGGAACTGCCGGAGTTCGAGTTCCTGGGAACGGGCCAGCTCGACCAGGGCGGCGTCGTCACTGCGCCGCTGGATGACGGCCAGGGTCTGCAGGACGCCGTCGTGGAGCGTCCGGGCGACCTCTTCGCGGGCCCGGAAGGCCGAGATCGATCGGTCGGCTTCCTCTTGCTGCTCGACCAGGTAGCCGGCGACCCAGCCGCCCAGGGCGAACAGTACGGTGCTGGCCACCCGCGAGAGGCTCCAGGGCGTGTCGCCGGGCGGCACGAACGCCAGCCAGCCCAGATAGCGCGACAGGCCAAGTCCGATCCCGGTGACGACCGCCGGTCGGGTGCCTGCGGCGATGGCGACGGTGAAGATGACGCCGAGCGGCCAGATCGTCGGGAGGGCCTGGGAATGCTCGGCGCCGTAGACCCACACGTCGGCGGCCAGCAGCGTGGCGGCGATGACGATCTCGACGAGGATCGGCGCCGGGGCGGTCAGTGCATCGGGACGAACCCGATACTGCAGGGTGAGCCACACCGTGAACGCCAACGCCAGGCCGAGCAGGAGCAGGCCGATCGCCGGGTGGTCCACGCCGGGGCCGCGGCTGCCTCGCCGATCCCAGACCTCCCAGCAGAAGACCGAGAGCATCCACAGACCGGCCAACCAGCGGAAGGCGAGGAGGCCACGGAGGAGGGTATGGCGAGTCGGCGGCGAGATCTTGGCCGCTCGCAGTGGGCCGATGATGGTCGGGCGACGCGGAGAGGGATCGTCGCGCTCGATCGGTCGGCGAGATTCCACCTTCGTCCCTTCGGCCGGGCGACTCGTGTGCTGAGCCGAGGCGGGGTCGGCACGATACCCCTACGGTGTATCCGTGGTCGAGCGGGTGTCGGCAACTCGTCGGATTCTCGAGGTGGAGGGCACGGCGATCGCGTCCTTCACGCCGGGTAGGCAGGAACGACCGACCGCCGAGCAGGTCGTCGCGCTCACCGATCTCGGGGTGGTGGTGCCCGTGATCATGGAGCGGCTCGCCGGCCACTGGCTCACGAGCGACGACGATGCCCTCCTCGATGCGGTCCTGGCCGCCGGAGCGACACTGGTGCGATCGGCACACGTCCACAGCCGACGCCTCGACCGCGTCGGGTCGAGGATTCCGGAGCGGACGACCGAGCCACGGTGGCCGATCACGCCGATCGATCGGCCTCTGACCGAGCTGGCCCGATTGTCACGACGCGCCTACCCGCACGGTCACGTCGACCACGAGGACGTCGACGAGCACGAGACCGCGGCGATCCTCCGGGGGCTGCTCGACGGGTCCTTGGTGGGGGAGTACCTCGCCGAGGCCAGCGCCCAGGTGCTCGATGGTGACGTCCCGATCGGGCTCTGCATCGTCAATCGGGCCTCGGGCGACCCGCCCCACGGGGGTCCATGGGTCACCGAGGTCTTCCGGGATCCCGGGCACCGACATGCCGGTCTGGGTCGCGCTCTCTTGGAATTCGCCATCGATCGTCTGGCCGCAGCCGGTGAGCAGACGCTCGGGCTGGCGGTCACCGACGGCAATCCGGCCCGTCGGATCTACGAGTCCCTGGGGTTCGAGCGGGTGTCGTCGGTCCGCAAGCTCGGTGTGCCCGATCGAGCTCGGGAGCGTCGGCGTGACCGAGCGTCGGCTCGGTCAGGCGGTCTGGGGGCGGGGAACCGACGTGAGGAGGTGGTCGGCGGCGCCGCCGAGGGCCGTGGCGACCTGGTTGGTGCTGACCTCGGCGAGCACGGATTTGGCTTGCGCCACGAAATCCTCGGCAACGGCGAACGCCGAATCGACGCCCGGACCCCGACGGACGATGTCGATCGCGTCGAAGCGCTCGGCGGGATCGAGACCGTCGGCCAACATCTCGCGAAGCAGGGTTCCCTCGTGCCAGGCCAGGGTGTGGATCACGGGCAGGCTGTAAACGCCCTCGATCATGTCGTTCCCGGCCGGTTTCCCGAGCTGCTCGTCGGTGGCGATCACGTCGAGGATGTCGTCGATCACCTGGAAGGCCATCCCGTAGAGCCGCCCGAACTCGGTGAGACGGTCGATGTTGTCACGGGACTGACCCGAGACGATCCCGCCGATGCGGCACGCGGCCGAGTAGAGCGAGGCGGTCTTCCCCTCGATCGACGGGAAGTACTGCTCCTCGGTGCGGGTGACGTCATACAGGGTCTGCAGCTCGCCGACCTGGCCACGGCACAGATCGGCGATGGTCGATGCCAGGAGACCGGCCACCTCGACCCCGAGGTCGGCGGCGATCTCGGACGCCTTGGCCAGGAGGTAGTCGCCGGCGAGGATGGCCCGCAGGTTGCCCCAGCGGGCATTCACGCTGATCACCTGCCGACGCATCTCGGCTTCGTCCATGACGTCGTCGTGGTAGAGCGAGCCGATGTGGACGAGTTCCACCGCGACGCCGCCCCGAACCACGTCGAGCGTCACCGCCTGGCCGTCGGGGAGGACCGATCCCGCGGCCGCGATCGTGAAGAGGGGGCGGAGCCGCTTGCCACCGGCCCGGATCAGATGGGAGGCGATCTCGGTGAGGTAGGCGTCACCGTCGATGCGCACGACATCGAGCAGGGTGTTCTCGACCCGCTCCTTGTCGGCCGGGCCGGTGGGGAGGAGTGCTAGCGGATTGGGGGCCACGGAACCAACCTAGAGCACCAGGGACGGTGATCCTCAACCGTAGCACGCCACCGTCGGTGGGCGCTCGCCACGGCCCGCGTCGAGACTGCGGTGCCGCCGGCCCTGATCAGCGACGGTCGCGACACACCGGGAACAAGTGCGACATCGGCGGAGTTCTCACACCTGCATCGTCCGAGCCGACCTTGAGGGCATGGGCACCGCTAGGCTGGCATGCACCATCCTCACGCCCCACCGGGAGGAGTTCCATTGTTTGAACGTTTCACCGATCGAGCCCGACGAGTCGTCGTCCTCGCTCAAGAAGAAGCCCGTCTCCTCAACCACAACTACATCGGCACCGAGCACATCCTGCTCGGCCTGATCCACGAAGGCGAGGGAGTCGCGGCCAAGGCACTCGAGTCCCTCTCCATCTCGTTGGAAGCCGTGCGGAGCCAGGTCGAAGACATCATCGGTCAGGGCGGATCCTCGCCATCGGGCCACATCCCCTTCACGCCCCGGGCGAAGAAGGTCCTCGAGCTCTCGCTGCGCGAGGCGCTCCAGCTCGGCCACAACTACATCGGCACCGAACACATCCTGCTCGGTCTCATTCGTGAGGGCGAGGGCGTTGCCGCCCAGGTGCTCGTCAAGCTCGGCGCCGACCTGAGCCGCGTCCGCCAGCAGGTCATCCAGTTGCTCAGCGGCTACTCGGGGCCGTCGGGTTCGACCGGCGGGTCCTCGGAATCGAGCGGATCGAAGCCCGGCGCCACCCCCGGTGGCGGCAGCGCCGACGCCCCGTCGGGATCCCTGATCCTCGACCAGTTCGGACGGAACTACACCCAGCTGGCCCGAGACAAGAAGCTCGATCCGGTCATCGGTCGCGAGCGCGAGTCCGAGCGCGTGATGCAGGTCCTGTCGCGTCGCACCAAGAACAACCCCGTGCTCATCGGCGAGCCCGGCGTCGGCAAGACGGCGATCGTCGAGGGCCTGGCCCAGCGCATCGCCGCCGACAACGTGCCCGACACCCTCATGGGCAAACAGCTCTACTCGCTCGATCTCGGCGCACTGGTCGCCGGCAGTCGGTACCGGGGCGATTTCGAAGAGCGACTCAAGAAGGTGCTCAAGGAGATCAAGACCCGCGGCGACATCATCTTGTTCATCGACGAGCTCCACACCCTCGTCGGTGCCGGCGCCGCCGAGGGCGCCATCGATGCGGCCTCGATCCTCAAGCCCATGCTGGCCCGGGGCGAGCTGCAGACCATCGGTGCCACGACCCTCGACGAGTACCGCAAGCACCTCGAGAAAGACGCCGCCCTCGAGCGCCGGTTCCAACCCATCCGGGTCGAGGAGCCCACGGTCGAGCACACGATCGAGATCCTCAAGGGTCTGCGCGACCGCTACGAGAGCCATCACCGGGTCACCATCACCGATCAGGCTCTGGTGGCCGCGGCCAACCTCGCCGATCGCTACATCGCCGACCGCCAGCTCCCCGACAAGGCGATCGACCTCATCGACGAGGCCGGTTCCCGCCTGCGGATCAAGCGCATGGCGACGCCGCCGGAGTTCAAAGAACTCGAGGGTGAACTCAACGGCGTGGTCGAGCAGAAGAAGCGGGCCGTCGAGAACCAGGACTTCGAAGAGGCCGGTCGACTGCGCGACAAGGAAAAGGAACTCCTGGCCAAGAAGGAGACCCTCGAAGCCGAGATCAAGGCTTCGGGCGTCGACCTCTTCGACGAGGTCAACGAGGAATCCATCGCCGAGGTGCTCTCGATCTGGACCGGCATCCCGGTCTACAAGCTCACCGAGGAAGAGACCGAGAAGCTCCTCCGGATGGAAGACGAGCTCCACAAGCGGGTCATCGGCCAGGAAGACGCCGTCAGGGCGGTTTCCCAGTCGATCCGGCGCACCCGGGCCGGCCTCAAGGATCCTCGTCGGCCGTCGGGGTCGTTCATCTTCCTCGGCCCGACCGGTGTCGGCAAGACCGAGCTGGCCAAGACGCTCTCCTCGTTCCTGTTCGGCGACGAGAAGGCGCTGATCACGCTCGACATGAGCGAGTACATGGAGAAGCACACGGTGAGCCGGTTGGTCGGCTCGCCCCCCGGCTACGTCGGCTACGAAGAAGGTGGCCAGCTCACCGAGGCCGTGCGTCGCAAGCCGTTCTCGGTGGTGCTGTTCGACGAGATCGAGAAGGCCCACCCCGACGTGTTCAACACCCTCCTCCAGATCCTGGAAGAGGGTCGCCTCACCGACTCGCAGGGTCGCTCGGTCGACTTCCGCAACACCGTGCTCATCATGACCTCCAACCTCGGTACGCAGGATCTGCGCAAGGCGCAGCTCGGGTTCGCCAAGGTCGACGAGGCCGTTTCGTACGAGCGGATGAAGGCCAAGGTCGACGACGCCCTCAAGGTCCACTTCCGCCCCGAGTTCCTCAACCGTGTCGACGAGACCATCGTCTTCCACGAGCTGAGCAAGCCCGAGGTCACCGAGATCGTCGATCTCCTGATCGCCCGCACCGCCGAGGCGCTCGAGGGTCAGGGCATCGGGCTCGAACTCACGACCGAGGCCAAGCACCTGCTGGCCGATCGGGGCTACGACCCGACCATGGGCGGTCGGCCGTTGCGTCGGGCCATCCAGCGATTGGTCGAGGACGTCCTGTCCGAGAAGCTGCTCTACAAGGAGTTCCGGGCCGGCCAGATCGTGGTCGTCGACGTCGCCGAAGACGCCGACGGCAAGCGCGAACTGAGCTTCACCGCCCACGAAGGCTTCCAGCCTCCGTCGACGCCGGAACTGGCCGAGACCGGCGACTGATCCGGCCGCTGCGATTTCGTCGCCGACCGATGGGGTGTCCGCTTCGCTGCGGCGCCCCATCGGCGCGTCGGGGCCCCGGTCCGTCAACGTGACCTCGCCCGGCCGGTAGTGTTGGCCGCAGTGCCTGCCCGAATCCGCCGACCCCTCGTCGCGCTCCGACGAACCCCGCGCCTCGTCGTGTTGGCGTCGTTGGCCTTGCTGGTCGTGCTCGCCGCGAGCTGTCGAACGAGCCTCGACCTCGACGTCGTGGTCGAGGAGGACGGCTCGGGCACCGTCACCGTGCGGGTGGTGCTCGACCGCGACGCCTCGGCCGCCGTCCTCGACCTGCAACGTGAGGGACTCCTGCTCGAGGACCTGTTCCAGACCGGGTGGGACATCCAACGACCCGAGACCAACGAGCAGGGAGCCATCGAGGTGTCGGCCACCAAGGCCTTCGGGACGCCGGCCCAGTTCGGCGAGATCATGGCCGAGCTGTCGGGTGATGACGGCCTGGTCGCGCCCTTCGAACTCACCCGGACGAAGGCCTTCGCCCGGGTCGACTACGCCGTTGCCGGGGAGCTCCGGCCCGGGGGTCTCGAGCCCTTTGCCGACGAGGCGCTGTCGGGCGCGCTCGGTCGCCCGGTCACCGAGCTCGCGCGAGCGATACGGGGCGAGCGCCGCCGACGTCGACGTGACGATGACCATCCGGCTGCCCGGCTCGATCGATCCCGAGCTGTCGTCCGGCGATCCGGCGATCGGGGAGGCCGACTCGACCCGGGTCTGGCGCACCGGACTCGATGCGACCTCGGCGACGCCGATCGACGTGGCATCGTCGACCCGTGCCGTGGCGGCACTCGTGTGGCGGGGAATCGCCGTGGTGGCCGCGGCGCTCGCCGTGCTGGTGGCATTCGGACACGTGCTGCGGGTGCTTCGGCCCGAACGCCGACGCGGTGGCAGAGGCCGTGACGATCCGCCGCCGCGGCCCCGGGCCCGGAAGGCCCGACCGGTGATGGACGTCGCCGAGCCCGCTGGTGACGAGGACGACGAGGATGCCCTCCCGGCCGTGGTGGCCATCGACGGGATGGGTGTGCTCTATCGCGAAGGGGACGACATCAACCAGCTCCTGGTCCCGTTCGTTCGGGCCCGGGGCTCCGAGGCGACCCATGATCAGATCGTGGCCCGGGCGCGGGCCATGAGCCTGGGGCGGATCACCCCTGCCGACTTCTGGAAGAGTGTCGGTCTGACCGAGGACCCGAACGCCCTCGACGAGGAGTATCTCGCGGGCTTCCAGCTGAATCCCGGTGTGATCCGCTTCCTGCGTCACCTGCGAGAGAGCGGGGTACAGATCGCCTGTGTGACCAACGATTCCACGGCCTGGGCGACCAAGCTGCGGGCCCGTCACAGCCTCGAGGGGCTCATCGACCCCTGGATCGTGAGCGGTGCGGTCGGTGTCCGCAAGCCCGACAAGCCGATCTTCGAGGTGTTGCGGCGCGTGACCAGCACGGCCCCGGCGCGAATCCTGGTGGTCGACGACGATCTCGACATCCTCGACGCCGCCCGGTCGTACGGATTCCGTACGGCCTGGTTCGCTCCCGACGCCGCCGCCGACGCCTCCCGGCAGCACGCCATCCTGCGCAGTTTCCGGGTCGAGGAACCCGCCGACCGTCCGTCGTGAGGACCCGGGCTGTCACAGCCCGTGCGTAGGGTCGGGATCCATGGCACGAGCACGTCGAATCTTCGTCTGTCAGACCTGCGACACCCAGAGCGCGAGCTGGACCGGGCGCTGCACGGGCTGCGGTGAGTGGGCGTCGCTGACCGAACTCGTCACGTCCGGCACCGGTGTGGGGCGCGGCCCGACCCCGCTCGTCGCCCCGCGAGCGCTGATCGACGTCGACCGGGCCACCGCCATCCCGATTCCCACGGGTCTCGCCGAGGTCGACCGGGTCCTCGGCGGGGGCCTGGTGCCGGGCTCGGTGGCCCTGCTCAGCGGCGAGCCCGGCATCGGCAAGTCGACGCTCAGCCTCCAGATCATCCAGTCGGTCGCCACCAGCGGTGGGGCCGTGGTGCTGGTCACCGGCGAGGAGGCTCCCTCCCAGGTCGCCGGGCGGGCCGATCGTCTCGGTTCGATCCCGCCGTCGGTCTCGGTGCTCGACGTCGTCGATGTTCACGCGGTCACTGCGGCCATGGCCGAGACGACGCCGCAGCTCGTCGTGGTCGATTCCATCCAGACGCTGCACGATCCCGATCTCGATGGCGCTCCCGGATCGGTGACCCAGGTCCGGCAGGTGGCGGGCCACCTGATCGCCGCCGCCAAGCGTCTCGGCGTCACCGTGATCCTCATCGGCCATGTCACCAAGGACGGCACGCTGGCCGGACCCCGCCAGCTCGAGCACGTGGTCGACACCGTCCTCAGCTTCGAAGGCGACCGCGGCAGCGATCTGCGTCGGCTGCGAGCGGCCAAGCACCGCTTCGGGTCCACCGCCGAGGTCGGTCTGTTCGAGATGACCTTCTCGGGCTCCAACCCGTGCTCGACCCGTCGGCCCGGTTCCTCGCCGATCGGCTGGTGGACGTGCCGGGCTCGTTGGTCGTCCCCATCGTCGAGGGTCATCGCCCGGTCCTGGTCGAGGTCCAGACGCTGATCCAGGCCCGATCCGACGCCGCGCCGCAGCGAACGGCTCACGGGCTCACCTCGGCCCGGCTCAAGCTGGCCCTGGCCGTGCTCGGAGGTCGAGCCGGTCTCGATCTGTCGGCATTCGACGTCTTTGCCTCGGTGGCCGGTGGCGTGAAGACCGACGATCCGGCGATCGATCTGGGTCTCGCCCTGGCGCTGGCCTCGGCGGCCGCCCGAACGCCGATCGGCGCCGGGGTGGTCGCCGTCGGCGAGATCGGGCTCGCCGGGGAGATCCGGTCGGTGGCTCGGCTCGATCTCCGGCTCCACGAGGCCTACCGGGTCGGCTACCGCACCGCCGTCGTGCCGCGGTCGGCACCCGATGGTCCCGCAGGCCTCGAGCTCGTTCGTTGTCAGCGGCTCGATCAGGCCGTCGAGGCCATGATCCGGCCGATGGCCCGCCGATGACCGGGATCGGCGGCGGTTCGATGCACTACAGTGATCGTGATGGAATCCCGCGCCGACACCGCCTTGCTGCGGGCACTGGCCCAGGTTGCGCCGGGAGCACCGGTTCGTGATGGCCTCGATCGGGTGCTCCAGTCCGGACGAGGCGGGCTGATCGTCATCGGCGACGGGCCCGACGTGCTCAACATCTGCTCGGGCGGGTTCCTCCTCGACGCCGCCTTCACCCCGCAGCGGTTGTCGGAGCTGGCCAAGATGGATGGCGCCATCATCCTCGCCGCCGACACCAGCCGAATCGCCCGGGCCAACGTGCACCTGGTCCCGAACCCGAACGTGCCGACCTCGGAGACCGGTACACGTCACCGGACCGCCGAGCGGGTGGCCCGCTCGCTCAACGTGCCGGTGATCGCCGTCTCGGAGTCCCGCAAGGAGATCCAGGTCTACGTCGGGGATCAGCGGCATCCGCTCGAACCGGTCAGCCGGCTGCTCGAGCGCTCGAACCAGGCGCTGCAGACCCTCGAGCGGTACCGCACCCGGTTGTCGGCCATCACGAAGAACCTCACGGCCCTCGAGGTCGAGGATCTCGTCACGCTCCGCGACGTCATCGAGGTCCTCCAGCGCACCGAGATGGTGGCCCGGATCGCCAATGAGATCGAGCGGAACCTGGTCGAGTTGGGGTCCGACGGGCGCCTCGTGCGACTCCAGCTCGAGGAACTGGTGGGCGGGGTGGTCGACGACCGGCGACTCCTCATCCGGGACTACTTCCACGCCGATGCGACCTTCCAGCTCGACGAGGCGATGGAGGCGCTCTCGGCGCTCGACGACGAGTCGCTCTACGACGAGGACGTCCTGGCCAAGACCCTGCATCTGGCGGCCTCGGCCGCCGATCTCGACGAGAACCTCGAGCCCCGCGGCTACCGGCTCCTGGCCAAGCTGCCCCGGCTCTCGGAGCCGATCGTCGACAAGGTCGTCGAGGAGTTCGAGTCGCTGCAGCGGGTGTTGCGGGCCACCACCGACGAGCTCGAACGGGTGGAGGGTCTGGGTGCCGCCCGGGCCCGATCGGTCAAGGACGGCCTGAGTCGGCTGGCCGAGAGCTCGATTCTCGACCGATACCAGTGACGGGGTGAGTCCTAGCGGGCTCGGAGTTCGAGCTGGTCGCGGTTGACGATGGCGTATCGACGGTCGCGCTGTTCGAGCCAGCCGAGCCGGATGAAGCTGGCGATGGCCTTGTTGACCCGTTCCCGGCTTGCTCCGACCATGCCGGCCAGTTCCTCCTGAGTGACCGGGAGCGAGAACTCGTCGTTGTCGCCGGCGATCTCGAGCAGGCGCTTGGCCGTTCGGCCGGTGACGTCGAGGAAGACCGAGTCGGCGAGGACGCCGTCCATGGTGCGGACCCGGTGGGCCAGGAGGCGCACGACCTGCCAGAGCTGGTCGGGCTGGTCGGCGTAGATCTTCTCGAGGGGCTCGTAGGGGATCCGGATGACCTCGGAGGCCTCGAGGACGCGGGCGTCGGTGGATCGATTCTGCTGGTCGAACAGCGGCATCTCGCCGAAGAGATCGCCGGTCTCCATCAAGGCCACCACCGACTCGCGCCCGTCGATCGATCGGTTGACCATGGCGATCCGGCCCGACACCGTGACGTACAGGTCACGGGGATGGTCGTCTTCGTTGAAGAGGACGTCGCCTCGCTTGAGTCGGAGCTGCTCGGCCGACTCGGCCAGGGCCGCGAGGGTGGCGTCGTCGAGATTCCGGAAGAGGTCCACCGTGCGGAGAAGATCGAGCTGGATCATGCGATCACGGTACCCAGTCGGAGTGCACTTTGTCACAGTCGACCAGGCCCGGAACCGGTGATGCCGCAGGCCAGCGCATGGTGCCGAGCCCGACGGCTAGGGTTCGGGGATGGGTGCACCCCGCAGCGAGTTCGGTCTCGCCGGCCTCCGGGTCGGTCAGGGATTCGACGTCCACCCATGGTCGTCCGACCCCGAGCGTCGACTCGTGCTCGGAGGGGTCCACTTCCCCGACGAGCGTGGTCTCGTCGGGCACAGCGATGCCGATGTGATCGCGCATGCCGTGACCGACGCGCTGCTCGGTGCCGCGGGCCTCGGCGACATCGGTCAACGGTTTCCCGATACCGCCGCCGAGTTCGCCGGCGCCGACAGCATCGCCCTGCTCACCCGGGCCCGGGCCCTCTTGGCCGAGGCGGGATGGTCGGTGATCAACGTCGACTGCACGGTGATCGTCGACCGGCCGAAGATCGCTCCTCATCGCGAGCAGATGCAGGCCATTCTGTCGGCGGCGGTCGGCGCACCGGTGGGTGTGAAGGGCAAACGGACCGAGGGCGTCGATGGGCTCGGTGGTGGGATCCAATGTCACGCCGTCGCGCTCTGCGCAGCGTCCGAGCCCTTCGGATCGGGCGACCCATGACCCGGCCGTACCACGACCGGCGCCGGGGAATCGGGTTCCCGCTCGATAGACAGGGGCCTCGGATGGGCCGCGCGTTCGTGCCGGTCTCGACACGACTCGGAGAGCTCGATGACGCAACGACGGTCGGGGAAACCCGGCAACTCGCCGAAGGGGTCTCCCGGATCGTCGGCCGCGCGCTCGGCAAGGGTGGCGCGTCTGCGGCGCGGGGCAAGGGTGGCGCGTCTGCGGCGCGGGGCAAGGGTGGCGCGTCTGCGGCGCGGGGCAAGGGTGGCGCCGGTCGAGGTCGGGACTCGACCGATCGGGGCAACCCGAAATCGGGCGACGCCGGATCCTCGACCACGAGCCGCTCGGTCCGGGGCCGGGCCCCCGGAGCCGGTCGGAACGCCAAACGACCACCGAAGCGGGCCCTCGGCGGCGATCAGGTCGAGGGCCGCCAGGCCGTTCGGGAACTGCTCCTCGCCGGGCGACGGACCGTGCGCGAGATCTACATGATCGACGACCTGGATCACGCCGACATCCTCGACGACATCGTCGAGCTGGCCCAGGACATGCGGATCCCCGTCCGGACCGTTTCCGGTCGGCATTTCGAGGCCGAAGCACTCACCGAGTCCCACCAGGGTGTGATCGCCCGGGCCGCCGAGTTGCCCGAACATGCGCTCGACGACTCTGGCACAGACCCCCGGGGCCTTCCTCCTCGTCCTCGACGGCATCACCGACCCGGGCAACGTCGGGGCGATCCTGCGAACCGCCGAGTGCGCGGGGGTGACGGGTGTCGTCCTGCCCCGCCATCGGGCCGTTCACGTGTCGCCGACGGTCACCAAGATCGCCGCCGGGGCCGTCGAGCACCTCCCCATGGCGCTGGTCCCGGGGATCCCCGCCGCACTCACCCGCCTGCAGGAACTCGGTGTCCTGACCGTCGGGCTCGACATGGGCGGTGAGGCCTCCGTGTTCGATCTGCCGATCGGTGATCGCCAACCGGTGGCCCTGGTGCTCGGAGCCGAGGGCAAGGGACTGGCCCGGCTGGTGCGGGAGCGCGTCGATCTTCTTGCCAGAATCCCCATGAGCGGCAGTCTCAACAGCTTGAATGTTGCCATGGCCAGTGCCGTCGCCTGTTTCGAAGTCGTCCGGCAGCGCGAGGCAGGCCGGGCGATCGGAACACCAGAGGGGGAGACCTCATGACCACCTATCGAGCTTGGGATCACAAGGACTACCCCTGGCCGCCACCCGCTGGTTGGTACCAGGCCGCCGACGAGCTCTGGTGGCCCGAGGGCTACGGTCCCGGTCCGGCGCCCGACACCCCCTCCCCGGCATCCGAGGCCCCGGCTCCCGCGGCCCCGGCACCCGTGGCCCCGGCACCCGTGGCCCCGGCACCCGAGGCTCCGAGCCCGGTCGAACCGGCCGGGCCCGCCCCGGGCTTCGCCGACGTCCCCGTGGATCCCACGACCAGTCTGTCCACCGATCCGACGACGGTCCTGCCGACCCAACCCCAGGGCATGGGCCCGCCACCCGGTGCTGCGACATCGTCCACGTTCGATCGGCCCGACCCCATGCCGGGGATGTCCTCGACGCCTCCGTTCGGTGGTGCCGGCCCCGAACCGGCCCCGGGCTTCGGCCCCCCGCCGGGATCGATGCCGGGTCCGGCGGCCCCGTCGTCCAAGAAGCCCTTGCTGATCATCGTCGGGGCCGTCGTGGCCTTGCTCGTGGTCGGCGGAATCGCCGCTGCGGTGCTGCGCAGCAGCGACGACGATCCGGGGCCGGTGGCCTTCGATGCCGCGGCCACGCCGGGCTCGGCCGCCAACCCGCACGCCTTCGGCGAAGTCGTGCGGCTGACCTTCGACGATCCCGATTCGGGCGATCCCGTCGACTGGAAGATCCAGGTCCTCTCCGGACCGACCCCGCGCGAGGGCGACGTGGTCGGCTCGACCGTCCGGCTCGAATACGTGGGCGGCGCCCAGACCCCGAATCTCGACGACTTCGAACTCGTCACCATCGGGCCCGACGGCGACCGGCGCGACCGGGCGTCGTGCCCCAACGATCTCGTCACCAACCGGGTCCCGGGTGCCGGTGAGGTCGTCGAGGGCGACGTGTGTTGGGTCGTCCCGACGGGCGACCTCGCCTCGACCAGCATGATCGTGCAGGTCAAGGGGGTCGACGGCGAGGTCCACCTGCTGCTGCAATGACCCGTCGTTGCACAGTGACGAACGGGCGATGCGTCTACGATTGGTCGGTACGCCCGTGTAGCTCAGTTGGCCAGAGCGCCGCTCTTGTAAAGCGGATGTCGTCGGTTCGAATCCGACCTCGGGCTCTCGCTGCACCACCTTCGATGGAGGACACCACATGACGGCAGGGGCTCACGACGCGGGAGGCGGCTTCGGCCGATCGGCCGGAACGAACGCGGCCCGGGGGATCATGGTGATCATCGCCGCCGTCGCCGTCGGCCTGTTGCTCATGTGGCGGGGAATCGGCAACGACGACACCGTCGCCGCCGATGCGGTCGACGATCCGACGGCGGTGACGACCGAGGGCGACGTCGCCCCGACCGACGATTCGGCGCTCACCACGGTGCCCCAGGAGACCGTTCCCGAGACGACGACCACGGTCGCGGTCGTTGCCCGAGACCCGAGCGAGGTCCGGGTCCTCGTGATCAATGGGACCGACGAGCCCAAGGTGAAGGGGCTGGGCGGCCGCGGCACCGACCTGCTGAAACCATTCAACTACATCACCCTCGACACCAAGAACGCCGACGTCAACGGACCGTCGACGATCTTCTACGTGGCCGGATACGAGGCCGAGGCCGCTGCGGTGGCCACGGTCTACGGTGTCGACCCGGCGGCGGTGCTGCAGCCCATCGACCCGGTCAACCCACCGATCGCCGACACCCAGGACGCCAACGTCATCGTGAGAATCGGCTCCGACGGTGTGATCCAGGTCTGATCGGGTGCCCCGGGTCGTTGCGGCCTTCGACAAGTTCCGCGGGACGGCGACCGCGCTCGAACTGACCGCCGGAGCCGTCGAGACGGCCCGTCGCTCGGGATGGGACGCCGTTGCGATCCCACTGGCCGACGGTGGTGAGGGTTCGCTCGAGGTCATCGGCGGCCCGAACAAGTTCACGACGGTGACCGACCCCCTCGGTGATCCCGTCGAGGCGGGCTGGCGTCTCGAGGGACGGACGGCCTACGTCGAGATGGCTGCGGCGTCGGGGTTGTCGCTGGTCGGTGGCGCGGCCGGCAACGACGCCGTCGCGGCCGACACGTACGGCACGGGCGAACTGATCGGCACGGCGATCGAACTCGGAGCACGATCGGTCGTGGTGTTCCTCGGGGGTTCGGCGACCACCGACGGCGGGTTGGGCGCGATCCGGGCGATGCCACCGGCTCCCCGCATGAAGGGGATCGAACTCGTGGTCGCCTGCGACGTTCGCACCCGGTTCGTCGACGCTGCCGCGGTGTTCGGCCCACAGAAGGGTGCGTCCGCGGCCCAGGTCAAGCTCCTGACCCGTCGACTCGAGCGCCTGGTCCAGGTCTTCCAGGAGACCTACGGGGTCGATGTGTCGGCGCTCGACGGGGCCGGGGCGGCCGGGGGACTGGCCGGTGGTCTCGTGGCCCTCGGCGCCCGGATCGAGTCGGGCTTCTCCGTCCTGGCCGAGCGAGCCGAACTCGACGTGGCGCTCTCGGGTGCCGATCTCGTCGTGACCGGTGAGGGCTACCTCGATGCCGAGTCGTTCAACGGCAAGGTGGTGGGCGGTGTCGCCGAGTGGGCCAGGGCCGAGGCGCGGCCCGTGCTCGCCGTGGTCGGCGAACGCGACCCCGACCTGGTGTGTCCGGTCGACGTCGAGGTGGTGTCGCTGGTCGAACGCTTCGGTCACGATCGGGCCATGAACGACACCGTCGCCCTGGTCAACCTGGTGGTCGAGCAGCGGCTGGCCGAGGTCGGTCGATCGTGATCAGGGCTCGTCGTCGCCGGCGGTCGCCCGGATGACGACGTAGACGACGGCGGCGATCACGGCGACGACGACACCCAGTTTCACGATCGTGAACACGAATCCGACGATCCAACGCAGGACGAGGAGCGCCACGACCACGCCGACCACGGCGCCGACGACGGCGGGACCGGTCGGGGTGTCGGGTCGTGGAACGCTCACGTTCCCAGGGTAGTGCGACGGGTCGGGACGCCGGCCATCGGCGGGAGGTCACCGACCCGCACGACGGCGTCGCCCAGGGTCGGTCGCAGCAGCGTCAGATCGGCGCCCACCGACGGATGGTCGAGGATCGACGCGTCGACGACGGTCGCGATGCCGGCGCGCCGCAGCACCATGTTGGTGATGGCGGCCGATTGCGGACCCAGCTCTCGCAACGGTCGGTTGCGATGGATCCGGGAACCGAGATCGACCTGCGCCACGACATCGGGACCGAATCGTTCGGTGATGTCGATCAGCAGGGCGAGGTCGACGGCGTAGCCACGGCTGAACGGGAGCTGTTCCAGGATCGTTCGGCGCCCGGCGAACTCGCCCGAGAGCGGCTGGATCAGCGATCCCAGCTTGGGGAACAGGCTCGACACGAGGGGTCGGGCGACCAGTTCGGTGACCCGGCCCCCACCCTCGCCGTCGTCGCGCAACGGTCGACGGTAGAACGCCTTGGTGAAGACGATCGCGGAATCGGTGAGCAGCGGTCCGAGCGGGCCGAGCACGAAACGATTGTCGTAGTTGCGGATGTCGGCGTCGCACCAGCACACGATGTCGCCGGTCGACACGTGGAGGGATTTCCAGAGGGCTTCTCCCTTGCCGTGTCCGACGCCGTACTCCGGCAGGATCTCGCCCGCGGGATACACGGTGGCGCCCGCCTGGCGGGCAATGGCCGCGGTGTCGTCGGTGGAGTGATCGTCGATGACGATGAGCTCGTCGACGAGCCCACCGGGGCCGACGAGCTCGCTGCGGATCGCCTCGATGATGGCGCCGATCGTCGGCGCTTCGTCCTTGGCGGGGAGGGCCACCGTGACCCGCGTCGATCCCTTGGCCTCGACGAGGCGGGCGACGGGGAAGGTGGCGGAGTCGTGGAGGCGCATCGGTGCGAAATCGGCAGGTGGACCACTCGGCCCGTTGGAGGGGGCCGTTCGGATCATTGCGCTCAGGTGGGTCCCCGTCCCAACCGAAGCTATCGGTGTCGAGGTCACCTCTCCCCCTTCGGAGGCCTCGTCACCTCTCGGCGGGAACCGGGATATCGGTCGGCGGCTCTGCCGCCGACCGATCCATTTTTCACTGGAAGGTGACGATCACCGGGAGGGGAGTGACGGCGTTGGTCTCCTCGGGTGTTGCCATCGGGAAGTCCTCGTCGAGGAAGTTCTTCCATCCCCACCACAGCACCTGATCGGGACCCTGGGGATCACCGGTGATCGTGTCGTAGGTGCCGTACTTGGTCGGCAGGGGACCCTGGCCGTCGACGTGGATGACCGTGGCGAGCTCGGGTGGGGTCCGGATGAGGTCGCGGTTGGTGATCATGCGGGACTGGAACTGGTGCAGCACGAACACCTTCTGCGGCAGCCGTTCCTCCCGGACGAGGCCGACCAGGTAGTCGACCACGGTGTTCACCTCGGCGCCGTCGACCGACCCGACCTGGACCAGGTGCACCTCGTCGGGCCCCAGGCGCCACTCGGGGTCGAGCGCCAGACCGACATTGGGGAGCCGCAGGAATTCCTCGTACCGCTTGGCCTGGGTGAGGAAATCGGTTCGGCCCGGCTGGAGGTCGATGATGACGTACACGTCGTTGGCCGCGGCGACGTCGATCCATTCTCGCAACGCGTCGGGTTCGAGTTCCTTGGAGTAGTTCCCGTCCTCGCCCGAGTCGGCCGAAGCGACCGTGGCGATCAGCTCGAAGCCGGGCACCAGGAGTTCGTCGCCGACCCGGTAGGTGTCGATGGTCGCCTTCAGCCGTTCGACGGTTTCCTGCGGACCCTGTTCGCCGAGGAGACCCAACCGGAACGTCACCGGGCTGCCGTAGTAGGCGATGATCCGGCGCCCCGGGAAGACCTCGGTCCCTCCCCCGGGGAGCTGCTTGCCGCCGAGCGCGACGTCGAGCCGCCATCGCTGGGTCTCGTCGAGTCCTTCGACCACCATCGGTGTGGTTCCCGACGAGGTCGGCGACCGAGGCGGCGATGGCATCGGGTTCGAGTCCGTCGAGGACCCGGATCGTCCCCCCGCCGGCGACGAGCGCCGGAAGGGCGGCCAATGCCGTGCTGGTCTGCGCCGGGCCGGCGAGCCAGATCGGGGTGGTCGGGCCGGGCGCCGGGGCGGCGGCCAGTCCGGGCGGCGGCACGGCGGGGTCGGTGACGGCCTGCGAGAGGGTTCGTCCCACGGCCAGCTCGGCAGCGGCACGATCTTCGTCCAGGCCGGCCCAGATGGCCGCACCGGGATCGAGCCGGTCGATCTCGGCACCGGCCAACGGTGCCTCGAGGCTCTCGAGCACGATGAGCGGAGCTTCGGCGGACTGGGCCTGCTGGGCTCCGGATTCGAGATGCTCGAAGTCGGTGACGACCACGATGTCGGCACAGGTGGGGAACACCGCCCGGGCCACGAGGATCGCCGCCTGGGCCGGGTCCTCGGGGAGGACCAGGTCCGCCGCGATCGGCTGGGCGCGGCAATCGGGTGGCACGTCGACCGCCAGGGACTCCCCGCCCGACGGGGCGGCGTCCTGGATGCCGTTGGTGCAGGCGGCGAGCAGGGCGGCCGGCAGGAGCCAGCCGAGGATGCGGATCAGCAGATCACCCTCTTCGGCGCACGACGACGGTCTCGCCGACCTTGTCGTGCAGGGTCTGGTTCTGCTTGTCCCACAGCATCCACCAATAGCCGATGCCGAGGAACTGGCTGCTGCCGAACGTTCGCATCAGGTAACGCAACGCCGATCGACCGAGCGAAGGTGGGGCCCCGGTGTGGACCGAAACGACCTGGAGGCCCATCAGGCGCCCGCCGATCGTGTTCCCCTTCTTGGCGATGGGCCGGATGAAGTAGAAGAAGGTCATCGAGAGCGCGACCAGCGCCCACAATCCCGCGAGGGCGATCGCGATCCCGATGAAGCGGTCCGTCGGCACCTCGCAGGTGTAGATCGTGCCGTTCGCGCGGGTGCAGGAATCGGTCCTGGTCTCCCACTGCGTCAGCGCGAGGACGACGAAGGGCACGGCGACGAGGGTGAGGATGATGCTGTCGACCACGGTGGCGACCGCTCGGGCGAAGAACCCCGCGTAGGTCTGGCCGGTCGGCATCCCGGTGGTCGAGGGGGCGCCGGGAGCAGCGGCGCCGTGCCCCCCGTGCCCGCCATGCGACATCGGAGGTGGTGCCCCGTAGGCCGGTGCGCCGGGCTGGGGCGCTTGTTCGGCACCCGTCGATCCCGATTCCGGGTACGACGGCGGCAGGGGCGGTGCCTGCGGAGGTTCGGGGCGGAACGGGTCGGTCATGAACTGCAAAGACTAGAGCGGTTTGGCGGCGCTGCCATTGGCACGCCGATCCACTCGCTCCTCGGTGTTGTGCCGGGCGCCACGATGTGGTCGGCTGGCCGGGTGAGCCGATCCCGGACACAACGACTCCTCACCCGTCAGATCCGTGACGAGTCGTCACGTCTCGTACCCGACGACGTCATCGTCGAGGAACCCCTGTCGATCCAGCTCGACGGGACGATCGTGTCGACCACGATGCGCACGCCCGGGTCCGACTTCGAGTTGGCAGCCGGCTTTTGTTTCACCGAGGGCATGCTCGGGACGGGTCGGATCCGGTCGATTCGCTACTGCGGAAGCGGGTCGGCCGCCGAGACCGAGTTCAACGTCGTCGCCATCGACTCGGGCGGCACGGCTCCCCCGCCGACTCCCCGGCTGGGCCCGACGTCCTCGTCGTGCGGGATCTGTGGAACCGACGCCATCCTCGAACTGGCCGAGCGCCTGCCCTCCCTCCCCGAGACCGACCCCTGGGACCGGGATCTGCTCATCTCGCTTCCCGGGCGGATCGTCGGCCATCAGCCCCTCCACGACGCGACCGGAGCCGTCCATGCCGCTGCGGCGTTCGATCGCGATGGCCGACTCGTCGTGATCCGGGAGGACATCGGGCGGCACAACGCCGTCGACAAGGTGGTCGGGCACCTGGTACTCGACGGCCACCTCCCGGCCACCGACCATGCCCTCTTCGTCTCGAGTCGCGCGTCGTTCGAGATGGTGCAGAAGGCCTGGGCGGCGGGGTTCACCGCGCTGGTCGCCGCCTCGGGACCCTCGGTGCTGGCCGTGACCACGGCCCACCAGGCGGGGATGACGCTCGTGGCCTTCGTTCGCGACGGGCGGGCCAACCTGTACAGCCCCGTGGGGACACCCGACCCCGCCTGATCGGTTCGAGTATCCCCGTGCTCCCTACACTGGTGTCCATGCCCGTTCCCGCAACGCTTTCCGAAGGCCTCGGTGTCGTCCACCTGTTCTGGCGTACGACTCCGCTCGCCGACGCCGAGGCGGCGCTGGCCGCCATCAAACGAGCACAGGGATCCGGCGACCAGGTGGTCACCGTCGCCATGCTCGGCCACAAGACCGATCTGGCCACGATGGCGCTCGGGCGCGATCTTTGGCAGCTCCGCCGACTGCAGACCGACCTCGCGGCTGCCGGTCTCGATCTCGTCGACAGCTATGTGTCGATCACCGAGGTCAGCGAATACGCAGCCGGCGTCCCCGACGAGATGAAGCAGGCCCGCCTCTATCCGGTGCTCCCTCCCGAGGGCAAGAACGCCTGGTGCTTCTATCCGATGAGCAAGCGTCGGGATCAGACCGGGAACTGGTTCACCCTGCCGTTCGATCGGCGTCGGGAACTGATGATGGAGCACGGGACCTCCGGTCGGAAGTTCGCCGGCCGTCTGGTGCAGCTCATCACCGCCTCGGCCGGGCTCGACGACTTCGAGTGGGGGGTGACCCTGTTCGCCCAGCGTCCCGACGACCTCAAGGACGTGGTCTACACCATGCGCTTCGACGAGGCGTCGGCCGTCTATGCCGACTTCGGCTCGTTCTACACGGGGATGGTCGGCGAGCCCGAGGAAGTCCTCGAGGCCATCGGTCTTGGCTGATCAACGGGCCCGAGCGGCCGCCGGGCCGGACGGAGCAGCGCTTTTTGCGTACTGTGGTCGATTGTGACCGAATTGGAGCGACAACCCGACGACGATCGGCCGGCGGTCGATCCGGTCTCCGAGCCCGAAGCGAGCACTCCTTCCGAGCCCGAGTCGGTGGTGACCGCCGAGCCCGAGGTGGCTCCCGAGCCTGAGCCCGCGGCCCCGGTGGTTGCCGAATCCGAAGCGAGCACTCCTTCCGAGCCCGAGGTGGCTCCCGCTCAGGAGCCTGAGCCCGCGGCCCCCCTGGTTGCCGAGTCCGAAGCGAGCACTCCTCCCGAGCCCGAGGTGGCTCCCGAGCCTGAGCCCGCGCAGGAGCCTGAGCCCGCGGCCCCCGTGGTTGCCGAGCCCGAAGCGAGCACTCCTCCCGAGCCCGAGGTGGCTCCGGAGCCTGAGCCCGAGGTGGCTCCGGTTGCCGAGCCACCGGCGGCCCTCACCCCCGAACCGTCCGCACCGGTCTCGCACCTGCCCCCTCCGCCGCCCGGACCCCATGAGCCGGCGGCGCCCAGCGATGCCGGCAAGATCGTGAGCGGCACGGTCACGGCGGTGGAGCCCGACGAGTTGTCGATCACCCTGCTCGACGGCCGCCCGGCGGTCCTCGCTCGTCGCCACTGGGATCTCCATCCCGTCGACGACCTGACCAAGGTGATCGAGGTCAACGACCTGGTCGAGGCGGCCATCCTGGCCCGAGACGATCCGAAGAAGCGTGTGGTGCTGTCTCGGGCCTGGTCACTCAAGACCAAGGCCTGGGACGCCGTCACGAAGGCGGCCGACTCGAACGCCGCGGTGAAGGCCCGGGTGACCTCGATCAGTCCGAAGGGGTTGGTCGTCGACGTCCACGGGTTGCGGGGGTTCGTCCCGGCCTCCCACCTATCGCTCGACTCGAAGCCCGACTTCGCCGAGTTCGCCGATCAGACCCTCGAACTGAAGGTGCTCGAGGTCGACCAGAAGAAGGAACGCCTGGTCCTGTCCCGACGCTCCCAGTTGCTCCGAGAGCAACGCAAGGAGACCCACGATCTGCTGACCAAGCTCGCCGTCGACCAGGTCGTCACGGGGACGGTCGCCTCCCTCGCCGAGTACGGGGCGTTCGTCGATCTCGGGGGCGTGAAGGGCCTGGTCCATCTGTCGGAGCTGTCGTGGCAGCGGGTCGGCCACCCGCGCGACGTCCTCAGCGTCGGCCAACAAGTCGAGGTCCGCGTGCTCGACGTGAAGGTCAAGAAGCGTCGGGTCTCGCTGTCGTTGCGCAAGACGAGTCCCGATCCGCTGTCGGTCGTCGCGCCGGGCTCGGTCGTCTCGGGCCCGGTGACCCGGCTGGTCGATTTCGGGGCGTTCGTCGATCTCGGTGGGGTCGAAGGTCTGGTGCACCTGTCGGAACTGGCGGAGTACCGCGTGTCTGCGCCCGAGGAGATCGTCACCCCCGGCGAAGTCGTGATGGTCAAGGTGCTGTCGGTCGACAAGCGGCGTCGACGGATCGAGTTGTCGATCCGTCAGGCCGTCAGCGATCACTACGGAGACTGATCGACGGTGAAGCGCCGCGCCGCCAATCTGCTCGACGACGAGAGCCTGACCGGTTCGGACTACGTGCGCGCCCATGCCGAACACGCCGATGCCTACCTGGCCCGGCTCGTCGCCGATGCCGCAGCCGATCTCACCGGCGGCGACCTCGAGGGCATCGCCCTCCTGGCAGTCGGTGGGTTCGGTCGTGGCGAGCTGTGGCCGTGCAGCGACCTCGACGTCCTGCTGCTCCACTCGCCGAAGCGTTCGATCGATGACCTCGCCGACCGGATCTGGTATCCGATCTGGGATCGCGGGCTCAAGCTCGGTCACTCCGTCGGAACGCCCAAGCAGGCCCTGACGCTGGCCAGGGACGAGCTCGAGCGGGCGACCGCCTTCCTCGACCTCCGGCTCATCGCCGGCGATCGGGATCTCCTGGCGTCGTTCGAAGCCGGACGCGACAAGCTGTGGCGGTCGAATCGCAACGACCTGATGAACCGTCTGGCGGTTGCGGTCGAAGAGCGCCATGCCTCGCAGGGCGACGTCGCGTTCCGACTCGAGCCCGATCTGAAGGAGGGTCGGGGAGGGTTGCGTGATCTGCATGCGCTGTCGTGGGCCGAGCGGGGTGACCCCGGTTTCGCGCACGACCTCCTGGCCGAGTTGGCCCCCGAGGCCGAGCTGCTCTCGGCCGTGCGCGTCGAGCTGCACCGGGTCACCGGTCGTGCCGGGGACGTGTTGACGCTCGACGACCACGACGCCGTTGCCGAGGCCATGGGGTTTGGCAAGCACGCCGGCGGCGAACTCATGGGCCGGGTCGCCCAAGCCGGTCGACGCGTCGGTTGGCACAGCGACGAAGCCTGGGACCGTTGGCAGCGGGCCCGGTCGAGGCCCCGGCGCGGGCGTCCCAAGGCCGTGCTCGAGCCCGGAATCGAACTCCGTGACGGGCAGATCGAGCTCAGAGACGACGCCGATGTCGACACCGACCCCCTGCTGTTGCTCCGGGTGGCCTCGATCGCCGCCGCCACCGGTCATCAGATGGGACGGGCCACGCTCGAGCGTCTGAAGACCGGTGAGGCCCGCCTCCCCGAGCCCTGGCCCAGCGAGGCCCGTGACCGGTTCGAGGCGATGTTCCTGGCGGGCCGAGGCGCCATCGACGTGGTCGAAGACCTCGAGCAGTTCGAGCTGATGGTCCGACTCCTGCCCGAGTGGTCGGCGGTGGCCTGTCGGCCCCAGCGGAACGTCATGCACACCTTCACCGTCGACCGCCATCTGTGCGAGGCCGCCGCCAATGCCGCCGAATTGGCCGATTCGGTCGTCCGGCCGGACCTGCTCGTCATCGGCGCCCTGCTCCACGACATCGGCAAGGGGTTCCCCGGGGATCACACCGAGGTGGGCATGACCCTCATCGACACCATCGGCGAACGCATGGGCTATTCCGAGGACGAGGTGGCCACGCTCGTCGACCTGTGCCGACTGCATCTGCTGCTTCCCGATGTCGCGACGCGTCGTGACCTGTCGGATCCGGGCACCATCCGTGCCGTGGCCGCGGCGGTCGACACCGTCGAGTTCCTCGACATGCTGGCGGCCCTCACCGCCAGCGATTCCAAGGCCACGGGCCCCTCGGCGTGGGGCACCTGGACTTCCGGTCTGCTCAACGACCTGGTCGGCAAGACGACCCACGTCCTGCAGGGAGGCAGCGTCGACGAGATCGTCACGGACTTCCCGACCGACGAGCTCGTGGAGCTGATGGCGGCGGGCGAGCAGGTGATCCGGGGCCGGGGAACGACCATGACGGTCGTTGCCGCCGACGTGCCGGGTCACTTCAGCAGACTGGCGGGCGTCATCGCGGTGTCGGGGCTCGAGGTGTTGGATGCGTCGGCGTTCTCCGAGAACGGCATGGCGGCGACCGAGTTCGTCGTGCACTCCTCGACCGGCGCTCCCGTCGACTGGGATCGGGTCGTCGATCTGGCCCACCGGGCGCTCGACGGCCGTCTCGCGCTCAGCGCTCGCATCGCCCAGCGGGCCCGGACCTACTCCCGTCATCATCGGCGCCTGTCGGCGACGCCGCCCCGCCGATTCATCCGGGTCGACAACTCGTTGTCCGACGTCGCCACCGTCGTCGACGTCCACGCCCCCGATTCGGTCGGCCTGCTGTACCGGATCACCCAGGCACTCGCCGAGCTGCAGCTCGACATCCGCAGTGCCAAGGTGCACACCCTCGGTCCCGATGCCGTCGACAGCTTCTATCTCTGCGACGCTGAGGGGAACAAGCTCACCGACGCCACGTTGCTGAGCGAACTCGAACTGGCCGTCACCGAGGCCACGCTCGATCCCGAGGCGCTCACCACCCCATGACCGACCGCTCCGTCAACTCCCAGGAACTGCTCCGTTGGGCCGAGTCCTTGGCCGGCATCGCCCGAACCGGTCTCGGCTTCACCCAGAGCCAATACGAACGGGAGCGGTTCGAAGAGGTGCTCGCGGTCGCCGCCGACATCCGCTCCCACGTCGACGGGGGTGAGCCGTCGCACTTCCACGGCGAATGGCTGAAGGTGGTCGGGTCCGGGATCGCGGGCTATGTCACCCCGAAGGTCGCCATCGGTGCGGTGGTCGGTGACGACGCCGGCCGGCTGCTGCTCATCCAACGGGCCGACAGCGGGATCTGGCTCTATCCGACGGGCTGGGCCGACATCGGCTACTCCCCGGCCGAAGTGGCGGTCAAGGAGGTGCAGGAGGAGACGGGCATCCAGTGTGAGGTGGTCCGACCGATCGGGATCTTCGACGGCTTGCGCCTCGGCTTCAGCCGGATCCCCCTGTACACGATCGTGTTCCACTGTCGAGCCACGGGCGGGGAGCTGCGACACCACCCGCAGGAGTGCCTCGACGTCGGCTGGTTCACCCAGGACGACCTGCCGTCGCCGATCGCGACCTTCGAGCGTTGGGGTGAGCTGGCCTTCGCGGCGATCCGAGGGGAACTCACCGAGACGGCCTTCGATCTGCCGCGCGATCCCGTCTGGCGGGGCGCCGATCCGGGTCACTGACCCGGCAGCGCGTTCAGGACTGGTCGCGGAGGAAGTTCTCGAGTTCCTCGATCAGCGCCGCCGAGGACTCGGGTCGCATCGAGGCGTCGTAGGCGGCTTCGAGGCCCGACACGTAGGCCCGGGTCTCTTCGTCGTCTTCGACGAGCGCGTCGATCTGGGCCTCGTAGTCCGCGGCGGCCTCGACCAGATCACCGCCGAGGATCGGCAGCCCCAGGACCGAGCCGAGCCGGTCGATGAGGGCGAGGGCCGCCTTGGGCGAGTTGGCGTGGGGCACGTAACTCGGGATCGAGCCCCACAGCGACACGGTGTCGAGACCGGCGTCGTGCAGTGCCGTGGTGAGGACACCGACGATGCCGGTCGGTCCCTCGTAGGTCGAGGGCTCGAGGTCGAGGCGCTCGGCCAGGGCCTTGTCGTGTGACGAGCCGAACACCGTCGTCGGGCGGGAGTGCACGACGTCGGCGATGAGGGCACCGAGCGTGATCACCATCGAGACGTCGAGCTGCTTGGCGACGGCCACGACGGACTCGGCGAAGGTCCGCCAGCGCAGCTGGGGTTCGACACCCGAGAGCACGACGAGATCCGAAGGGGCGTCTTCGAGCACCGCTGCACTGAACTCGGGGGCCGGCCACTCGATCACCCGCTGCCCCTCTTCGAGGACGACCATGGGCCGGGTCGTCGAGAAGTCGTAGAAGTCCTCGGAGGCGATGCGGGCGATCGGTTCGGCGTCGAAGACGTCGATGAGGTGGTCGGCCGCTGCCGTTGCCGCATCGCCGGCATCGTTCCATCCCTCGAAGGCGAGCACGAGGGTCGGGCGACGGAGCGTCGGCGTCGATTCGATCCACTGGATGTGGTCCACCCGTCCATGGTACCCGGCACGATCAGCCATACTGGGCCCGTGCAGATCATCGAAGTCACCGAGGTCACCGACGACGTCGTCGCCGTCTTCGAGCGGTTGATCCCCCAGCTCTCGAAGTCGAATCCTCCTCCGACCCGCGCCGAACTCGAAGACCTCGTGTCGTCCGGGGCTTCGCACCTCCTCCTCGCCGAGGAAGACGGCGTGGTCTACGGCAGCCTCACGCTGGTGCTGTTCCGGATCCCGACCGGGGTTCGGGCCTGGATCGAGGACGTGGTGGTCGACGACGACGCCCGGGGTCGCGGGGTGGGCCGTCTGCTCAACGATCACGCGATCGAGATGGCCCGGGCCGCAGGGGCCACCACGGTCGACCTGACGTCTCGGCCGAGCCGGGAAGCGGCCAATCGGCTCTACCAGCGAATCGGGTTCGTCGCCCGCGAGACCAACGTGTACCGCTACGAGCTCTGAGTTCGGTTCCGGCGTTCGTCTCGGAGGCCGGCGACGAGCGCCGCCAGCGCTTCGAGCGCCGGTTCGCGACGCATGGCCCAGGCTCCGGGCGGCAACATGGCGACGGAGCGCCGGATGAGTTCCCAGTCTTCACTGGTGTGTGGATGGGGTGGGACACGGTCGGTCATGTCCCCGACACTATCGAACAGATGTTCGATCGCGCCAGCGGTGTTCGGCAGAGGTGCGGTTCCCACCCGTGGTTTGGCCCTTCGGTGAGGTCAGTCCTCGGCAGGCTCGGCCGGTGCCGGAACGATGCGCGAGACCCGACCTCCGCTCTCGACCACGTACAGCAGACCCGAATCGTCCTGGCCGAACGAGACCAGTTCGTTGGGCGCCGCTCGGACGGTCAGTGGCCGGACGAGCGCCGCGCCCTCGACGAGCTCGAGACCGAAGATCTCTCCGGAGCAGTAGTCGCCGAACACGTACACCCCGTCGAACTGGGGGAGGAACTGCGGCCCGCGACACGTATCCCCCGGTCACCGAACACCGACCTTCGCTGTGGTCGTAGACGAACACCGGTCGGACGTGGCCGGCCGGTTCGGTCCCTCCTTCGTAGGGCGTCACCCCCTCCATCTGGTTCCAGCCCAGGTTCGCGCCCGGCCCGCGGCCCGAGGCGTTCGACAGG
This sequence comes from uncultured Acidimicrobiales bacterium, assembly GCA_963717115.1. GTDB lineage: Bacteria > Actinomycetota > Acidimicrobiia > Acidimicrobiales > SZUA-35 > JBBQUN01. The sequence goes on from CAVQVO010000001.1 coordinate 195,431, forward strand.
AGGTCGATCTCCTCGAACTCGTTCTGCCCGACATCACCGATCCAGAGGTCGCCCGTGAGCTGGTCGAACGAGAAACGCCAGGGATTGCGAAGGCCGATCAACCAGACCTCGGGCGCTCCGCCGCCGTCGACGTACGGGTTGTTGACCGGGACCGAGTAGGGAGCGCCGCCGACCGGCGCCGGATCGATCCGGATCAGGGATCCGAGCAGGTCGTCGGGATTCTGGCCGGTGTTGGTGGGATCGCCGCTGCCCCCGCCGTCACCGAATCCGATGTAGAGGTAGCCGTCGGGGCCGAACGCCAGCCCCCCGCCGTTGTGATTGGCCGCCGGTTGGGGAACCCGGAGCAGCTCGGTTCGGGTGTCGACGTCGGCCCGATCGGAGCGATCGACGTCGTAGCGGGCGACGATCGCATCGCCGCCGAGGTCGGTGTAGAACACGAACAGCTGGCGACCGTCGGTCGAGAAGGTCAGATCGAGCAGGCCCTGCTCGCCGTTGAGCGACACCTGGTCGGTCAGGTCGAGCATGGGCCGAGTGGCGAGAGACATGCGCTCGTTGGTCCCTGTCTCGGACAGGGTTCGCTCGACGACCCGGATGACTCCGTCACGGGCGGCGATGTAGTAGTTGAGCGTGCCCGAACGAGGGCTGAACGCGATGGCGTTCGGCACCTCGGCGATCACCTGGAGCGACATGGCGCTCGACGCCCAGACCGGCTCGGTGTCGACCTCGGCCAGCGGAGGCGGCTCGATGTCGGGATCGGTCCCGACATCGGTGTCGGTCACCGGAGCACCGTCGGGGACCGTCGTCCGTTCCGACGAGGCCACCTCGGGAAGGCCGCACGACGCAACGACGAGGGCCGCCGGGAACAGTGCAAGGAACAGGGTCGGAAGTCGCCGCATGATGAATCAGTCTCGCTGGTCGTGGTGGTCGTCGGGCGTCAACCCCGGAGCTTTCTGACGAGGCCCTCCTGCACCACCGACACCACGAGGACGCCGTCCTGGTAGATCGATCCCCTGGCCAGACCTCGGGCCCCCGAGGCCGACGGGGTGTCCTGGGCGTACAGGCACCAGCGATCGGCCCGGAAGGGTCGGTGGAACCACATGGCGTGGTCGAGGCTCGCCATCATCACCCCGCCGTCGAAGGGCGAGACCCCGTGCGGCCGGGTGACCGTGTCGAGCAGGCTCATGTCGGATGCATAGGTGAGGACGCACTGATGGAGGACCGGGTCGTCGGGAAGCTCGCCATCGGCTCGCATCCACACGTACTGGACGGGGTCGAGTTTGACACCGGAGCGGCTGAGCGCGTCGGGTCCGACGTATCGGGTGTCGATCGGGCGTGGGCGCGTGTACCAGTCACCGAGCTGCACCGCGTGTTCGGCGTTGCGGGTCTGGAAGTCGGGGAGTGTCTCCGCCGGAGGCAGGTCGGTCGGAGGATCGATCTGGTGCTCGAACCCGTCCTCGGCGGTGTGGAACGACGCCGACAGGTGGAAGATGGCCTCACCGTGCTGGATCGCGACGACCCGGCGGGTCGAGAACGACCGCCCGTCGCGAATGCGTTCGACGTCGTAGAGGATCGGGATGGTCGGATCCCCGGGACGCAGGAAGTACGCGTGGAGCGAATGGACCGTACCGGTCTCGACCGTGCGGGTGGCGGCCACCAGGGCCTGGCCGGCCACCTGACCGCCGAAGACCCGCTGCCGCTGCTCGTCGGGGCTCTGCCCCCGGAAGATGTTGCGTTCGATCTGCTCGAGGTCGAGCAGATCGATGAGGTCGGCGACGGCGTCGGTGGGCACGGCGTTCATTGTGGCGATCGAACGGGCCGGTGAGGTGTTCTGGGTACGGGTTCTCGTGGGCGCCGCGCGGCGCCGGTAGCCTCACGGGGTGCCGATCGACCCATCCAACCGGATCACGGCCATGAGCCCGGCACGAACCCGCACCGCCGGCCGCTACCTGGCCGTGTCGATGGTGAACAACGTGAATCACCAGGGTCTGCTGTGGTTGGCGAACACCGTGTGGGGTTGGTCGGGCGGTTGGGCCAATCTCTTTGCCGGGTCGGTGGCCTCGATTCCGGCCTATCTGCTGAGCCGGGCGTGGGTGTGGCAGGTCCGGGGGCGCCGTCACGATCTGCGCCGGGAAGTGCTCCCGTTCTGGGGTATCGCCCTCCTCGGCCTGGCCGTGTCGACCCTCTTCGCCCAGATCGCCGACACCTGGTTCGGCAAGGGCATCGCCGTCAACCTCGCCTCGTTGTTCGCCTACTTCCTGGTCTGGGTTCTCAAGTTCATCCTGCTCGATCGGCTCTTCGTCCCGACCGACGAGCCGGCGGCGACGGCCTCGGTCGTGTCGTGAGCGCTGCGGCGCTCACCGACCTCGAACGAGCAGCCGCGGAGTCCGCACGCGGCTTCATGCCACCCGACGAAGGTCTGGCCCTGCACGCCGCTGCCGCCGCCGCCGAGGTGGCGTTGGGGCCGATGCTCGAGGTCGGGAGCTACTGCGGCAAGTCGGCGCTCTACCTCGGCGCTGCGGCCCGGGCGCTCGACACCCAGTTGTTCTGCGTCGATCACCACCGGGGCTCGGAAGAGAATCAGCCCGGGTGGGAGTGGCACGAGCCCGATCTGGTCGATCCGACCGTCGGCAAGATGGACACCCTGCCGTGGTTCCGCAGAACGGTGCACGATGCCGGTCTCGAACCCTGGGTGATCGCCCTCGTCGGCGACTCGCCTCGGGTCGCACGGTTCTGGTCGACGCCGCTGTCGTTGCTGTTCATCGACGGTGGACACGGGGTGGAGCCGGCTCGGCTCGACTACGAGCTGTGGACGCCGGCCGTTGCGCCGGGGGGATTGCTCGTGATCCACGACGTGTTCCCCGATCCGGCCGATGGGGGTCGCCCTCCCTACGAACAGATCTACCGGCCGGCTCTCCGGTCGGGTCGATTCGTCGAGCGCTCGGCCACCGGATCGCTGCGGGTCCTCGAACGCCTCGCGATCTGACGACGCCCGGCCAGGATGTCCGGGCGCAGCAGAGCTACGGTGCGGCCATGGCAACTGCATCGATCAACGGCATCCCGATTCGCTACGAAGACACCGGTGGAGACGGCCCGGCGATCCTCTTCAGTCACGGCTTCCTCATGGATCACACCATGTTCGATCCCCAGGTCGAGGCCCTGTCGTCGAGGTATCGCTGCATCCGTTGGGACGAGCGCGGCTTCGGTGACACGCCGGCCCCGGGACCGTTCACGTATTGGGATTCCGCCGACGATGCCATCGCCCTCCTCGACCACCTCGGTGTCGACCAGGCCGTGCTGGTGGGCATGAGCCAGGGCGGGTACCTCTCGTTGCGGGCCACCCTCGCCCATCCCGAGCGGGTTCGGGCGCTCGTGATGATCGACTCCTCGGCCACGGTCGACACGCCCGAGACCATCGAGGGCTATCGGGGGATGATGGGGGCGCTCACCAGCGGCGACGACGAGGTCGTCGACCAGGTCCTCACGGCCGTGGCCGGCCTGATCCTCGGCACGCCAGAACTCACCGAGGACTGGATGCCGAAGTGGAAGACACTCGTCGCGAATTCCGACATCTCGGTTCCCGGCGCCGCGCTGCTCGAACGCGATGACGTCTCCGGCCGGCTCGGCGAGGTCGCGTGCCCCGTGCTCGTCGTCCACGGCACCGAGGACCAGGCCATCTCCCTCGACGAGGCTCGCATCGTTGCCGACGGTGTCGTCGACTGCCGGGGCTTCGTCGAGGTGCCCGGCGCGGCGCACGCCGCCAATCTGTCGCATCCCGCGGTGGTGAACCCGCCGCTGGCGGCGTTCCTCGACTCGCTGTGACCTCGTCGATCCGATGATCGACCGGGTCAGGCGCTGAGGGCCTCCCAGCCCTGGCAGACCTCGTCGGGGTCGAAGCCCTGCACGACGGCGGTGAAGTCGGTGGCGCCGGCCGCCTGGATCTCGGCCAGGCCCGCCTGCACGGTCTCGGCGTCGCCGATCAGCGAGATGTCGGCGGGACCCTCGACCCCCTCGATGTCGAGCATGGCCCGATACGAGGGGAGCTGCCCGTAGATCGTGAGGGTCTTGGCCACGATGGCGCGGGCCTCGTCGGGACGGTCGGTGACCCACACCGGCAGGCTGCACACCACCCGAGGCGCCGGCCGGCCCGCCGAGTCGGCGGCGGCGGTGATGCCCGGGACGATCTGACGTTCGAGTGTCTTCGGGCCGACACACCACAGGATCGTGCCGTCGGTCCGGGTTCCGGCGATCTTCAGCATCTGATCACCGAGCGCGGCGAGCATGACCGACGGAGGCTGGTCGGTGATGCGGGCCGACTTGCCCTCGTAGGACCACGCCTCACCGTCGTGCTTGGCCTCGCCGGTCTCGAGAAGCGGGAGCAGGACATCGAGGTAGTCGAGCATGTGACGGATGGGCTTGGTCCACTCCATCTTCCAGCTGCCCTCGACCGACGGCTTGTGGGCGAGGCCGAGGCCGAGCACGAGGCGTCCGCCCAGTGCGGCCTGCGAGGCCAGTGCCGAGGCGGCGAGCGCCTGCGGGTGACGGGGCCAGGTCGGGACCACGGCGGTGCCCAGCTCGATGGTCGAGGTGTCGGCCCGGGCCGCGGTGAAGAGCTGGAGCGGATCGATCAGGCCGGTCTGGGCCAACCAGTAGCTGGCGAATCCCGATGATTCGGCGTCGGCCATGTTGGCGACGATCGCGTCGAGGTCGGGTTGGGCGAGCAGGCCGGAGCCATTGATTCCGATACGCATCGCCGCAACCTAGTACGGGCCCGGCCCGGTGGCCGCTTCGATCGTTCTGGGCCAAGATGCGTCATGACCTTCACCCCCGCCAAACCGGCCCTCGACCTCGGCTTCTATTCGAACGATCTCGAGTCGGCCCGGGCCTTCTGGGGATCGGTGGTCGGACTGCCCTACGAGGAGCTGCTCAAGGTCGGCGGCGGCGTGCATCAGCATCGCTACACGCTGCACGGTGCGGTCCTGAAGTCCAACGTGTCCCGGGAGCCGCTCGAGGCCGGCACGAGCGGCCTGATCCGGCTCCGGATCGCGGCCGACGTCGACGAGCCGAGGAGCCTCGATCACCCCGACGGCGTCGACGTCGAACTGGTGCCGATGGGTCACGACGGTGTGAGCGCCACCGAGGTCACCATCGCCGCCCGGTCGGTCGACCACACGGCGTCGCTGCTCATCGAGGCGTTCGATGCCAAACCGATCGGGGGCTGTCTGCATGTCGGCGAGACCGTGATCGCGTTCGACCACCAGCCGCGGCGTCCGTTGGCGGGTCCGGCCCGGTCGGTGGGGTTCACCTACCTCACGGCCCAGGTGTTCGACGTGGCCCAGCAGCACGAACGCTTCCTGCGCAAGGGCTTCACCGAGGGCATGGCGCCGACCCGGCTGGGCGACACCGCCGCCATCTCGTTCGTCCGGCTTCCCGACGGCGATTGGCTCGAACTGTCCCAGCGCGCCAGCCTGGTCGGTGAGCTGCCGGACCTCTGACGGCGGCCGAACCGGTCAGCCGTCGTGACTGGCGTGCGTGATCGGCGGAAGATCGCGGTAGTCGGTGAACAGGTCCGACGTGGGATTCTGGCCGCACAGGGCATCGGCGGTGAGGATCACCGCGGCCGAGGTGTAGGTACTTCGTTCGGCGTCGGGGAAGAACACCAGCTCGGGAAAGACGCGGCCGGTGTAGTACGAGCCATCGCGGTCGCGGTGGGCCTGGATCCACGAGAACAGGGCGCGAGCGGTTCCCGTCTCACCGACGGCCAGGTGGGCCAGCGCGCACTCGCACGTCTCGGCCGCAGTGACCCAGGGGCGATCGCTGACGCAGCGCACGCCCTTGCCGGCCATGATGAAGGTGTCCCAGCCCTTGGCCAGCAGCTTGGCGCCGTCGTCGCCGGTGACGGCGCCGGTCATGACCGGGTAGTACCAGTCCATCGCCCAACGGGCCTTGGGCTCGAAGGCGTTGGGTTGGTTGGCGATCACGTCGATCAGGCGTCGCCGGCACTCGGCCCAGTGGGGTCGGGGTCGTCCGACCTCCTCGGCCACCCGAACCGCGCAGTGCAGGCTGTGGCTGATCGAGGACGAACCGGTGAGCAGGGCATAGCTCCAGGGCAGGCCGTCGGAGTGGCGGGCCCAGATGATCTCGCCCCGCTTGGTCTGCAGATCGAGCACGAACTCGGTGGCGGCCTCGACCACCGGCCAGAACGACTCGAGCATCCGTCGGTCGCCGGTGACCAGCCACTGGTGCCAGATCCCCGTGGCGATGTAGGCCACGCAGTTCGAGTCGAGCTTGGCGTCCTCGATGCCGTCGGCGGTGTAGTAGTTGTGCCAGCTTCCGTCGCGACGCTGGATCTCGGCGAGCCAGCGGTACGCCCGCTCGGCTTCGTCGACGAAGCCGCACGTGGCGAGGGCCATGGCGGCCTCGACGTGGTTCCAGGGGTCGGCGTGACCGTCGGGATACCACTGGATCATCCCGTTGGACAGCTGCAGCTCGGCGATGGTCTGCGCCGTGGCGCGCAGGTCCGCGGCGGTGACGATGCCTTCGACGAAGGGGGTCTGCATCAGGCGTCGACGAGGAGCGACAGCGGGTCGATCGGCGTAGACGACCCGGGACTTGCCGAGGACGGGGTTCAGCAGGCGGTCGGCCGTGCGGGTGAGACGGGGCGCCTTGACGATGTCCCAGGTGAGGAGCTTGAGGTACTGCTGCACGAGGGGGTGGTCGTCGTTCTTCACGCCGACGGCGCACTTGAGCCACCAGTACGGGCTGTGGAGGGCGTGGGCCCGGTGGGAGTCACCGGGCTCGAACCCCACCGACGCCAGCTTCATGCGGAGTTCGGGTTGGCCGTAGATGCGCACGTGACCGCCGACGGCGGCCGGAGCGTGATAGTCGTCGCTCAACCACCAGCACACCTGCTCGGGGAGCGCAGCCGGAACCGTGGCCGCCAGCCGCCCGCCCGGGGCGAGCACCCGGAACAGCTCGGCCATCACACCGAGGTCGTCGGGAACGTGCTCGAGGATCTCCGAGGCGATGATCCGGTCGAACGTGCCGTCGGGGAAGGGCAACGACAGACCGTTGGCCTGGAGCACCACGGTGGAGACGCCGTCGGGGAGTTCGCCGGCGAGATACATGGCGGCGAAGGTGTCCTTCGTGGCCTCCATCTCGTCGAAGGCCAGGTCGGCGGCGACCACCGAGGCGCCGCGGCGGGCCGTCTCGAAGGCGTGTCGGCCGAAACCGGCACCGAGGTCGAGCACCCGCATCCCGGGCGCGAGTTCGAGTCGGTCGTAGTCGACGGTCAACATCAGCGTGCCGCCTCGGTCGCGGCGCGCATCGCGATGACCTCGCGATACTGCTCCACGGTCTTGATGGCGGTCTGCCGCCACGTGTAGAGCTCACTCACCCGTGCCCGACCGGCGGCGCCGATCCGGTCCCGGAGTTCGGGATCGTCGAGGCCGCGTTCGAGGGCCCGCTTGAGCGAGTCGACGTCGCCGGCCTTGCAGCGCAGGACGGTCTGGCCGTCGACGCCGGTGACTTCGGGCAGGGCACCGCCATCGCTCGCGACGAGCGGGGTCCCCGAACCCATCGCCTCGACGGCCGGCAGCGAGAAGCCTTCGTAGAGCGACGGGACGACGGCCAGTTCCGACTCGGCGTAGAGCTCGACGATGCGTTCGTCGGTCACGCCGGTCACGAACTGGATGTGGTCGGCGAGGCCGAGTCGTTCGATGAGGGCTTCGGCCGGTCCGCCCTTCTTCGCCCGTCCGATGACGGTGAGCGTGACGTCGCGCTCGGTCCGCAGCTTGGCCATCGCCTCGAGCAGGAACCGAAGGCCCTTCAGCTCGACGTCGGCCGATGCGGTGGTGATCAGCCGCCCGGGAATCCGGGTGACTCCGGGCATCGGTTTGAAGAGATCGGGGTCGACCCCGACGTGGACGAGCCGCATGCGCTCGAGATCGACGCCCATGTCGTTGTGGATGTCCTGGATCGAGTTGTCGGAGACCACCACGATGCGGGGCATCCGCTGGGCGACCCGGCCCTGCATCTTGACGAAGCCGTACCAGCGCCCGACGCTGAGGCGCTTGCGCCGGGTCGGCGCCGCGTCCATCTCGAGGCGGCGGTCGACCGTGATCGGATGGTGCAGGGTGACCAGGGTCGGGAGGAACTTGTCGATGCCGAGGATGCCGTAGCCCAGGCACTGGTTGTCGTGGACGAGATCGAACTCCGACGCCCGGGGACGCAGCGCCTGCTTGGCCCGGTAGCTGAAGGCCAGGGGTTCGGGGAACATGCCGGTCGAGAACGTGGCGAGTTCGAGCAGGTCGGCCTTCGACTTGATCTCCCAGTAGGCCGGGAACCGCCCCGGATAGTGGTCGTTGAAGATGTCGAGACTGGGCAGCTGGGTGAGGGCGATGCGCTCGTCGAGCACCGGATAGGGCTGGCCCGAGAACACCTCGACGTGATGGCCGAGATCGACGAGGGCCTTGGTGAGATGACGGGTGTAGATGCCCTGCCCGCCAACGGTGGGCTTCGACCGGTACGACAGATACGCCAGTCGGAGCGGTCGGTCTTGGGGGGAGATCATCAGGGGGCACGTCCTCTTCACGGCGGGGCGGATACCGCCATGTCGCGGATACAGCCGTGTAACGGTGTAAGGCTAATGCCGGTTCCGGGTCGTCGGGCGGGCGCTGGGTTCGGGGTAGGTTCGCCGCATGCGAGCGGTCGTGCAGCGGGTGAGCCGGGCCAGGGTGAGCGTGGACGACGAGGTGGTCGGCGCCATCGGGGTCGGGCTCTGCGTGCTGATCGGCGTCACCGACGGCGACGATGCCGCGACGGCCGAGAAGCTGGCCGACAAGCTCCGTCTTCTGCGGATCTTCACCGACGACGCCGGCAAGATGAACCGTGCGGTTGGTGAGGTCGCCGGTTCGATCCTGGTGATCAGCCAGTTCACGCTCTACGGCGATGCCCGCAAGGGCAATCGCCCGTCGTTCGTCGAGGCGGCTCGACCCGAGGTGGCCGAACCCCTGATCGAGCATTGCGTCGCCCGGCTCCGGTCCGGCGGTGTGGCCGTCGAAACCGGTCGATTCGGGGCCGACATGGACGTCGAGATCCACAACGACGGCCCGGTCACGATCATCCTCGAGCTGTGACCGAGCGCCGGATCAGGTGACCTGGGGCAGGGCCTCGGACGCCAGCAACTCGATGACTTCCCGCACGATGGGGTAGGGCAGCCCGCCGACATCGACCAGGAACTGCTGACGGTCGAGATCGAGGTCGGCGTTGATCTGTCCGATCCGGTCGGCGACCTCGGCCGGACTGCCACACACGGCCGGCCCCTCGAGCAGGGAGTCGAAGTCGCTCGGTCGACCGAAACTGCCCCGGATCTCCATGGCGAACTCCTTGTAGTGCTCCAGACGGGGCCGCCAGCGCCGTCGGGCTTCCTGGGAGGTCTTGGCGACGTGGAGGTAGGTCGGGAAGCCCACCCGGGGTGTGAACCCGCGGGCTCGGGACCGCTCTCGGTAGTGGTCGGCGATCTCGCGGAAATCGACCGGCCACCGGAACAGGCTGGGCAGCATGAGGGGGAGACCGAGGTCGGCGGCGAGGTCGGCCGACACGTGCGAGAGGCCGCCTCCGATCCACATGGTGGGGTACGGGTGCTGGATCGGCCGGGGTTCGATCCGGACGTGATCGAGCCCGGACCGGTACTCGCCCTCCCAGCTCACCTCGGCCTCGGAGAGCAGTCGGAGGACGAGCCGCAGTGATTCGTCGAATCGGGGTCGCAGCTCTTCGAAACTGTGGATGCCGAACGCCTCGGCGGTCTTCTCGGACGCACCGCGGGCGAAGGTGGCCTCGGCCCGACCGTTGCTGAGGACGTCGAGCACGGCGAGCTTCTCGGCGTACCGGACGGGGTCGATGTTGGCCAGCAGCGACACCGAGGTGCCCAGGGTGATCCGTTCGGTACGAGCCGCCGCCATGGCCAGGACGAGCTCGGGTGACGGGAGGATGTAGTTGCCGAAGTGGTGCTCGCCGACACCGAACACGCCGAAGCCGACGGTCTCGGCCAGGACGATCTGGTCGACCAGTTCGCTCAGTCGTTGCCGCTGTGTGATCCGGACCCCGGTCGTGGGATCGGCCAGGTGATCGGCCAGCGAGATCAGCCCGTACTCGACCACTCAGGAACCGCTGGGCCAGATGATCTGGGTGCCGTCGTAGACGCCGGCGGCGGGGTCGGCGGTGATCATCGACTCCCAGTCGGGCAGGGCATCGAACCGACCGATCTCGGTGAGGAGTTCGACCTGGGCCCCGGCCCGGGCCAGGTCGGGGATCCCGGGACCCTGACCGGCCGGCGTGGTGTCGACGACGAGTGCCGATTCCACGGCCCAGCGTCCGGACTCGGATTCGGCGGTGAGGAAGGCCTGGTTCTCGCCCAGGTCGATGCGGGTGACCGCTCGGGCCACGGCGTCGTCGGGATTGGCAACGGCGTACTCGAAGCCCTTGGATGCGGCCCGGATGAAGTCCTGGACGGCCGTCGGATGGTCGTTGAGGAAGGTGGTCGAGGTGGCGAGCACGCCGAACGACGACGGCACGTCGTAGTCGGACGGATCGAACACCCGGTATCCGAACCCGGCGGCGTCGAGCTGCCTCGGCTCGTTGCTCTTGTAGACCGGCAGCGAGTCGATGCCGAGGTCGAAGGCCCCGATCGGATCGAACGGCACCTCGAGCTCGTCGAAGTCGCCCCGCTTCACGCCCTCGAGCGAGAGCATCATCTCGATGTCGGGCGGGAGGTCGCCCTTGATGCCCATCAGGGTGCCGGCGAGCTGGTCGAGGGTTTCGATGGGCGAGTCGGCCGGGACCACCAGGGCCTGGATGGCCGTCTTGCCGTACTGCTGGACGGCGACGAGGTCGGCGCCGCCGTTGACGTTGGTGCTGACGACGTCACCGAACGAGCCGGCGTTGGCGAACTGGGCTTCGCCGCTCGCGAGCAGACCGAGGTTGCCGGGTGAGAACCCGGGGAGGACGTCGACGTCGAGACACAATTCCTCGAAGTAGCCGAGCTCGGAGGCCAGGAGGACGTCGATGATCCCCGGCGAGGCGGCGTAGTCGAACCCGGACAGGTAGACGATCGTGCCGGCGGCCTTGTTGGCCTCGCAGCGTTCGGCCGACCCGACCTCACCGGCGCCGACGCCGCCTTCGTCGTCGGCCGTGGTGGTGGCGGAGGCATCCGGGCCGGCCGAGTCGCTGGAGCTACAGCCGGCAGCGGCGAACGCGAGGGCGACCAGCGCCATCAGGGAACGGGTGAGGACGGTCGAGCGCATCGCGACACCCTACCGATCCGGTCAGGAATTGAAGAAGTGCATCAGTACTGCTGGGTGGACGCGTGCCAGCGAAGGACACGTCGTTCGCAGGCCAGCAGGATCAACGTGGCCGTGATCCCGACGAACGAGGCGACGAAGATCGACCCCCACTGCTGGTCGACGAAGGAGCGGCTGGCCGCACGCTGGCTGACCGTTCCGAGCCCGGAGGTCGACGATCCGTAGTACTCGCCGATCACGGCACCGATCAGGGCCAGCGAGATACAGATCCGACCGGCGGCGAACAGGGCCGGCAGGGCGCTGGGCAGGCGCAGCCGCCAGAAGATCTCCCGGCCGGAGGCGTCGACGGAGTGCAGCAGGTCGAGGCGGTCGGCGTCGACGGACCGCAGCCCGGTGACGGCGTTGGACACGAACGGGACGAACGCGAAGATCGCGGCGATGGCGATCTTCGGTGCCATGCCGAATCCCAGCCAGCGGATGAACACGGGGACGAGCACCACGATCGGCGTGGACTGGATGAGGACGATGATCGGCCAGGACGCCCGCTCGACGAACCCCGAGTGGGCCATGGCCGTCGCCACCACCATGGCCAGCAGGAAGGCGATGACCAGCCCGGCGACGGCCTCGGTCACGGTGACCGCGGCGTTCTCGGCGTAGAAACCGGCGTTGCCGAGGACGTGCACCACGATGCGCGACGGTGCCGGGAGCGTGAGCGGTCGAACGTCTGCGGCGCGCACGTAGAGCTCCCACAGGCCGAAGAGGGCGGCGATGCCGCTCACCGGTGCCAGGTTCAGGACCAGCCGGCGATTCATCGGTGCCCGTCGTGGAGGGCGTGTCGGATGGCGGCGGCGTGGGCGTGGAATGCCGGTGCGTCCTCGATGTCGACCAGCCGGGGCCGACCGAGCGTGATGGCCTCGTCGGCGATGACCTCACCCGGCTGACCGGCGAGCACCACCACCCGATCGGACAACACGATCGCCTCGTCGATGTTGTGGGTGACGAAGAGGACCGTGGCCTGGGTCTCCCGCCAGAGTTCGAGGAGCAGGAACCGCATCTCGGCCCGGGTGATCTCGTCGAGCGCCGAGAAGGGCTCGTCCATGATCAAGACCGGCGCCCGGAGCGCGAAGGCCCGGGCCAGGCTGACCCGCTGCTGCATCCCGCCCGACAACTCGCGGGGCATGGCCGAGGCCGCCGAGCTCAGTCCGACCCGGTCGATCAGGGCCTCGATCTCGACATCGGACGCGGCTCCGTTGCCGGCTCGTGGATTGATGTCACGCAGGAGGCGGACGTTGTCCCGCACGTTCTTCCACTCGAGCAGGGCCGGCGTCTGGGGGACGAAGGCGAAGTGCTTGCGCTGTTTGGCCTCGATCGGCGACTCGTCGCCGATCGAGATGGAACCGCCGTCGAGCGGCAGCAGCCCGCAGACGGCACGCAGGAGCGTCGACTTGCCGCACCCGCTCGGGCCGATGAGGCTGACGAACTCGCCGGCTTCGATCCGGAGGTCGAGCCCGTCGAGCGCGACGAGGTGCTCACCGGACCGATCGAAGAACTTGGTGAGGCCGACGATGTCGATGGCGGGCAGGATCGTCATGGGCGAGACGGGTTCACGGGCGACCGTGGAAGCTCCGGTACCGGCGGATCAGGGCGTTGGTCGAGGGGTCGTGGTCGAGCACGGGGGCGTCGTCGTCGGTCAGCTCGCCGGCGATCGCCGTTGCCAGCACCTTGCCCAGTTCGACGCCCCACTGGTCGAAGCTGTTCACGCCCCAGACGACCCCCTGGGTGAAGACCTTGTGCTCGTAGAGCGCGATGAGCTGACCGAGGACCGAGGGGCTGAGCCGGTCGGCCAGGATCACCGAGGTCGGTCGGTTGCCGGGGAAGGTCCGGTGGGGAACCAAGTCCTCGGCGACGCCGCCGGCGCGCACCTCGTCGGCCGACTTGCCGAAGGCCAGCGCCTCGGCCTGGGCGAACAGGTTCGCCATCAGGAGATCGTGGAGGTCACCGAGCCGGCGGTCGTCGGGCTTGTCGAGGAACCCGATCAGATCGGCGGGGATGATGGTGGTGCCCTGATGGATCAGTTGGTAGAACGCGTGCTGGCCGTTGGTCCCCGGCTCCCCCCACACGATCGGCCCGGTGTCGTGGTCGACCGGGGTGCCGTCGAGGGTCACCCGTTTGCCGTTGGACTCCATGTCGAGCTGTTGCAGGTACGCGGCGAACCGATCGAGCCGCTGCGAATAGGGGAGGACCGCGTGGGTGGGGAGGTCGTGGAAGTTCCGATAGAGCACCCCGATCAGGCCGGCCAGGACGGGCACGTTTCGCTCGAAGGGGGTGGTCCGGAAGTGTTCGTCGATCGTGTGGAACCCGTCCAGCAGCTCACGAAATCCGTCGGGCCCGATGGCGATCATCAACGACAGACCGATCGCGGAGTCGACGGAGTAGCGGCCACCGACCCAGTCCCAGAACCCGAACATGTTGGCGGTGTCGATGCCGAAGGCGGCGACCTCGTCGGCGTTGGTCGACACGGCGACGAAGTGCTTGGCGATCGCCTCGGCCTGCGGGGTGCCGTCGGGGAGCGAGGCCAGCAACCACGCCCGGGCCGCCTTGGCGTTCGAGATGGTCTCGATGGTGGTGAAGGTCTTGGAGGCGATGATGAACAGCGTGGTGGCCGGATCGAGACCGGCCAGCGCGATCTGGAGGTGGGCCGGGTCGACATTGGAGACGAAGCGGACCTCGAGACCTTCCTGGACGAAGGGCCCGAGGGCCCGATAGGCCATGGCCGGACCGAGATCGGAGCCGCCGATCCCGATGTTGACCACGGTCGTGATGCGCCGACCGGTGTGGCCCATCCAGGCGCCGGAGCGCACGCGATCGGCGAAGGTCGACATGGCGGCGAGCACGGCGTGCACCTCGGCGACGACGTCGGCGCCGTCGACGACCAGTTCGTCGCCTTCGGGCCGACGCAGCGCCGTGTGCAGCACGGCTCGGTCCTCGGTGGCGTTGATGTGGTCGCCCCGGAACATCGCGGCGATCCGGTCGGCCAGCCCCGCCTCGTCGGCCAGGGCCACGAGGCGGCCGATCAGGTCGTCGTCGATCCAGTGTTTCGAGAGGTCCACCGTCAGGTCTCCGGCGGTGAAGGTGTAGCGCTCGGCCCGTTGGGGGTCTGCGGCGAACCGATCGCGGAGGCTGGTCGTCGTTGCAGCGTCGGCGACGGCCCGCCAGGCCGGTGTGGAGCTGATCGAGCGAGGGGCGTTGGTCATGGGGACGGCTCCGGTTCGCGGGGTGGGCCACTGGTGGCGAGGTCGGGGGCTTCGGGGTCGGGGAGGTCGGGGTCGCGGCGGCCGGTCAGGCGCCAGGCGCCCAGCACGACGGCGATGATCCCGTAGGAAAGTATGGGCCAGATCCCGACCACGCTGGCGAGGGTCCGACCTTCGCGCATCTCGACGGTGGCGTACAGCACGACCCGTTCGCCGATGCCGCTGCGCTGCCCGAGATCGCCGTCGGGCCCGATGACCGCGCTCATGCCGGTCGGTCCGGCCATCAGGACCCAGCGATCGTTCTCGATCGCCCGCAACCGGTTGGACGCCACCTGCTGGGTGTGGACCTGGGTCAGCCAGTACGAGGCCCCGTTGGTGGGATTGGTGAGGAGCTGCGCTCCGTTGGCCACCGAGGCCCGGGCTCGACGTTCGAAGAAGCCCTCCCACGAGATCGAGACCCCGACCGGTCCGACCGGCGTGTCGAGCACCGGTTCGGCCGTCCCGGCGATGACGTCGCGGGCGGGGATGCCCTCGCCCAGACCGGTCCACTCGATGAAGCCGCGCAGCGGCACGTATTCCCCGAAGGGCACGATCTGGACCTTGTCGTAGCGATCGAGCTCGACCCCGTCGGGGGAGATCGCCGCCTGATAGTTGACCGTTCCGGTCTCCGACACCGGGTAGAACCAGCCGGCCAGCAGCGTGGCGTCCTGGGATCGGGCCACCTCGATCACGGTCGCCTCGGCGGTGGCCCGGGGCAGGACCGACCCGGGATTGACGACGTTCTCGGGCCACAGGATCAGGTCGACGGGCCGATCGATGGATCGGGTGGCCTCGACGTGTCGGGCCAGGACGACGGGCTGCTGGTCCGACGACGCCCGGGTCCGGGTCGGCCCCCCGCCCTGCACCGTGGCGGTCTCGACCTCGCGGACGACGTCGGAGCGTGGGTGCACGGCGGCGGCGGCGAGGGCCACCAGCGTGACACCGACGGCGACGACGACCGAACGCCGGTCCCGGTCGATGGCGGCCGACACGGCCTGACCGAGGACGATCACCAGCACCATGATCAGCAGGGGTCCGGCCAGCCGGGCGGTCTGGGCCAGCGGCGTGTCGACCTGTCCGAGCGCGAGGTTGGCCAGCGGAACACCGCCGAAGGGCCAGTACCAGCGGGCCAGTTCGGCCAGGGTCAGTGCTCCCGGCAGGACGATCCGACGCCAGGGGGTCTCGGGCGGGGTCAGGACGGCGGCGATCCCGAAGTAGGCGCTGTAGAGCACGAACGCGATCACGTAGCCGGGAGGCGTGAGATCCCACATCCACAACATGGCGGGAGCGAGCCAGGCCACGCCAACGGCCCACATCCGCCAGAATCGGCGCCGGGCGGAGTCGACCGCGAGGAGTCGATCGAGCAGGGCGACGCCGACGAAGGCCAGCGGCCACCACCCCCACGGCGGCACGGAGGCGGCGAGGCAGATTCCGGCGAGCGCGCAGCGGGCGACGACACCGGGTCTGCTCGCCGACCGGCGGGTGATCACGAGTGCGTGGCGATGAGTTCGGCCGCGGTGGCCCGGGCCAGTCCGATGCAGGCCGGGATCCCGATCCCTCGGTAGGGAGCCCCGACGAGATGGACCGACGGGGCGTCGACGGCCAGCCAGGCTTCGATGTCGGTGACCCGTTCGGCGTGGCCCGGCGTGTACTGCGGGAGGGCATCGATCCACCGGTGCACCCGGGTGGCGATCGGCTCGCCCGAGATCGCAACGACCGTGTCGAGGTCGCGCCGCAGGGTGGCGACGAGTTCGTCGTCGGTGAGATCGATGGCGCGGGTGTCGCCGAACCGGCCCGAGGTCATCCGGATGAGTGCGGTGTCGGGCCGGTCGTAGTGGGCCCACTTGGTGCTGAAGAAGGTGGCGGCCGTGAGGATCAGACCGTCGACCCGGGGAAACAGGATGCCGGCGGCATCGATGAGCGGATCGACGTCGGCCTTGGCGATCTCGATCGTCACCTGGGCCACCGAGGAGTACTCGATGGTGTCGAGGAGGTCGGCGGCGTTGGGGGACCGTGGTCGGACGAGCCGGGCCGCAGGGCCGGTCTCGGTGGCCACGATGACGTGACCGGCGTCGAGCGACGCCAGGTCGTCGACGGGGCTGCCCCGGTGCAGGCTCGCCGCCGGGAGGGCATCGACCAGGGCGTCGGTCAGTCGGGCGATGCCACCGGGAAGGCCGTAGAACACCGGTTCGGGGGTGCCGCCGACGCCGGGTCTCTGCGAACCCAGGGTGGCGCCGACCCCGGCCTGGGCGGCCCGCAGGCCCTCGATGATCGATCGATGACCGGCGGCGGCATCGGCCAACTGGGGAGAGGCCGAACGCAGGCTGAGCCGGTCGATGTCGGAGGCGTTGATGCCGCCGATCATCGGGTCGATGAGGCGCTCGGTCACCTCGTCGCCGAGTCGGGCCCGGAAGTAGGCCCCGACGCTGATGTCGCCCTCGATCGGCGTGGCCGGCAGCACGAGGTCCTCGGCGGCCCGGGCGACCCCTTCGGCCGAGACGAGACCGCTGTCGGCCAGGGCGTCGAGGTCGGTCGGGACACCGAGCACGGTGCCGGAGGGGAGGCGGTGGAGTCGGCCATCACGGTGGAAGTAGGCCGGGACGGGCGCCACCGGGCTGGTGAGCTCGGCGGCGAGCCCGAGGTCTTCGCAGAGCTGTCGGCCCTCCGGTACCCGGGCCAGGAACGTGTCGGGACCGGCATCGACCAGGCGGTCACCGACCGGCGACGACCACAACTTGCCGCCGAACCGATCGGAGGCCTCGTGGACCGAGACCTCCCACCCGGCGCGGTGCAGATCGAAGGCGGCGACCAGACCGGAGATGCCCCCGCCGACGATGGCAGCGGTGTTCGTTGCGTGGTGGTGGCTCACGACGCCGCGGTCCGATGGGCGTGGACGAGTTCCACGATGTGGAGCAGCACGTCGGGGTCGGTGGTGGGTCCGACGCCGTGCCCGAGGTTGAAGATGTGACCGGGATGGCCGCCGTTGTCGTCGAAGACCCGTTGGACCTCGCGATCGACCACGTCGAGCGGGGCGAACACGATGGCCGGATCGAGGTTGCCCTGCAGGGCGACCCGGCCGCCGGTGCGGGCACGGGCGTCGGCCAGCGGCGTGCGCCAGTCGACGCCGAGGACCTCGGTTCCGACCTCGGCCATCATCGGGAGCAGCTCGCCGGTGTTGATCCCGAAGTGGATGCGCGGGACCCCGAGATCGGCCATCGCCGCCATGATCTTCGCCGAGTGGGGGAAGACGAACTCTCGGTAGTGCTCGGGGCGCAGCGCTCCGGCCCAGGAATCGAACAGCTGGATGGCCGAGGCCCCGGCCTCGACCTGGGCGGTCAGGGTGACGATGGCGTAGTCGGCGAGACGATCGCACAGCTCGTGCCAGAGCGCGGGCTGGCCGTGCATCAGGGCCTTCACCTGCGCGTAGTCACGTGACGGCTTGCCCTCGACGAGATAGGACGCCAGCGTGAACGGTGCTCCGGCGAACCCGATCAGCGGGATGTCGAGCTCGGCGACGAGCTGTTCGACGGTTCGGGTCTGGAAGTCGAGGTCCCCGGGCTCGAGGGGACGGAGTCGAGCGAGGTCGTCGATCGAGCGGAACGGCTGCTCGACGGTCGGGCCCACGCCCGGCGTGATGTCGATGCCGAATCCGGCGGCCCAGACGGGGGTGACGATGTCGGAGAACAGGATGGCGGCATCGACGCCGTAGCGCCGGATGGGTTGCAGGGTGATCTCGGTGGCCCGGTCGGAGTCGGCGATGGCGTCGAGGATCGTTCCCTCACCGCGGACGCCCCGGTATTCGGGCAGCGATCGACCGGCTTGGCGCATGAACCAGACCGGTACCCGGTCGGCGGGTTGCTGGCGGGCAGCCCGGATGAACGGGCTGTCGTCGAATCGGCGCGGAGGGAGTGGGCTCACCGAGAGAACGGTACCGGTCCGATCCGATCTCCCTCTACAATCGTGGTCCCTTCATTCCAGGTCAGGAGCGCGGTGACCCCGGCGAGTCCCAACGACGAACGTCGTCCCGAACAGCATCCGGAACTCGCCGCCGAGCAGGCGCACGTCGATCGGGCGTACCGGCGTCTCGACGAGAGCCGCGAGGAGGCCAAGCGGCTCCGAGCCATGGTCGAGGTGGGGTCCGGCGGCACCAATCAGGCCCGCTACGAACGAGAGGTCATCACCGACCAGGTGGTGGCCAGACTCACCCAGCTCGACATCGGTGAGCGGTCGATCTGTTTCGGACGGATCGACCAGACCGAGGACGCCGGCGGTGGCAGCTATCACATCGGTCGGGTGGCCGTTGCCGATCACGATCACGAGCCCCTGATCGTCGACTGGCGGGCGCCGGTGGCCGAGGCGTTCTTCCGGGCCACGGGCGTCCAACCCCGGGGCCTGGTGCGTCGTCGGCACTTCGTCTCCCGCGGCCGCCAGGTGCTCGGCCTCGAAGACGAGTTCTTCGGCGACGCCGCCGGTTCCGTCTCGGCCACGGTCAACGGCCGCCGGTTGCAGGGCCAGGGCGCTCTGGTCGCCGCGCTCGAAACGGGTCGGACCGGACAGTTGGGCGACATCGTCGGCACCATCCAGTCCGAGCAGGACGAGATCATCCGGGCCCCGATGCCGGGGGTGCTGATCGTGCAGGGTGGGCCGGGGACCGGCAAGACCGTCGTGGCGCTGCATCGGGCCGCCTACCTGCTCTACGAGCACCGCTTTCCGCTCGACGGCCAGGGAGTGCTCGTCGTCGGGCCCAACCGCTTGTTCCTGGGCTACATCGAACAGGTCCTGCCGTCCCTGGGGGAGGCCGGGGTCGAGCTGGCGGTGCTGGCCGACCTGGTCCCGCGGGTGCGGGTCACCGGGCGTGACGAGCTCGAGGTGGCCCGGATCAAGGGCGACCTCCGGATGGTCGACGTCGTGCGCCGGGCCATGCGAGACCGTCAACGGTCCCTGCGCAGCGACCTGGTGCTCGGGATGGGGATCCGCAAGGTCCGGCTCCGGGCTGCCGAGTCCGAACGGATCGTCGCCGAGGCCCGGCGCCGATTCCGGACCCACAACGCGGCCCGCCGTTTCGTGGTCACCCAGGTCCACGAGGCGATCGCCGCCACCCATCCCGACGGCACCGACGCCCGTACCGTACGCGATCAGCTCGGCAACGACCCGGATCTGCGTGAGGCGCTGGGCTGGATGTGGCCGGTGCTCACGCCGGCCCAGCTGCTGCACGACCTGTTCGGGTCGAAGGCCCTCCTGCGCTCGGCCGGACGTCGCCTCACCGACGACGAGCGAGCACGGCTCTTCCGACCCTGGCAGCACGAGAAGCGGGCCGGTCTGGTCATCTGGACCGTCGACGACGTCCCGGTGCTCGACGAGGCGCTCGAGTACCTCGGTCCCCGACCCAACAGCACCGACGACGACGAGGGCCGGACCTACGGCCACATCGTGGTCGACGAGGCCCAGGACCTGTCGCCGATGCAGCTTCGGATGCTGACCCGACGATCGTTGAACGGCTCGATGACGGTGGTCGGCGACATCGCCCAGTCGACGGGGGCCTGGGCCCATGCCGATTGGGACGAGGTGCTCGAACACCTTCCCGACCGCAGGCCGGCGCGGCGGGCCGAACTCACCGTCGGCTACCGGATCCCGGGACCGTCGATGGCGTTGGCCGCCCGGGCCCTTCGGGTCGCTGCGCCCGAACTGCGCTCGCCCCAGGCCGTTCGCGCCCACGGCGACGAGCCGCGGTTCCTCGAGACCTCCTCGGTCGAGTCGATCGCCGATCTGGTGGTCGACGCCGCGGTGGCCGAGCGAGACACCGTCGGTACCGGCAATGTCGCCGTGATCACCTCGCCGTCGCTCTACGACGCCATCGTCGAGCGATTCGAACGGCGACGGATCGACATCGGCCTGGCGATCCGCGACGGGCTCGACCACCCGATCACGGTGGTGCCGGTGAACGTCGTCAAGGGCCTCGAGGTCGACGCTTCGATCGTGGTCGAACCGCAGGCGATCCTCGACGAGGAACCCCAGGGGGCCCGTTCGCTCTACGTGGCCCTCACCCGGGCCACGAAACGACTGACGGTCGTCCACGACCGGCCGTTGCCCGAGTTCCTGATCAGCGGCGAGGCGGCACCGACGGCCACCGAGGCCGTCGGCATCGTCGAGGTCCAGACCACCCTGTTCTGAGTGCCGACGATCCCCCTCGACATCTGGTATCTGTTCGGATACCATGCGAACGCATGGATGCCGGTGCGATCGTGCGACAGGCCCGTCGTCGCTCGGGCCTGACCCTGCGGGCCCTGGCCGAGGTGGCCGGCACCTCCCATTCGACCCTGGCCGCGTACGAGAGCGGCCGGAAGGTTCCCAACGCGGCCACGCTCGACCGGATCGTCGAGGCCGCCGGCTTCGAACTCGACACCGAACTGCGTCCCCGGATCCGGTCCGCCGCGGGCTCCACGGTGTCCCGCGGCGACGAGCTGGTGGCCGTCCTGGATCTGGCCGGCGAGTTCCCGGCGCGGCATCGACCGACGCTCGAGGCTCCGGTGTTCGGCCGATGAGACTCGTCGACCAGATCCTCGAGCTGCACCGGTCCCTCGAGGCCGGCGGGATCCCTCACGCCTTCGGCGGGGCGTTGGCCCTGGCCTGGTGCACCCAACAGGCCAGGGGCACCATCGACATCGACGTCAACCTGTTCGTCGACACCGTCCGAGCCGACCGAGCCTTCGGTGCGCTGCCGGACCCGATCGCGATCACCGAGGCCGACCGGGCCCGAGTCGCCCGAGACGGTCAGACACGACTCTGGTGGGACACGACCCCGGTCGACGTGTTCTTCAACACCACCCCCTTCCATGCCGAGGTCGCCGACCGCGCCCGAACCGAGACCTTCGCCGGAGCCGAGATCCCGTTCCTCGCCTGCAACGACCTCGCCGTCTTCAAGGCGTTCTTCGATCGGACCAAGGACTGGGCCGACCTCGAGGCCATGCACGAAGCCGGGACCCTGCACGCTCCCACCGTGCTCGGCGTGCTCGTCGCCCACCTCGGCGGCACCGATCCACGCATCGAACGACTCCGACGCCTCGCCGGACTGGCCTGAGCCCGAAACGGCAAGGAGTTTGCAAGAATCCGAACCGAACCCCCCGGTGCCGGGGTCGCGGCGCGACACTGAGACGGTGAGCGGACCGGGAACGAGCAGCGACGAGGACCGCGCGACGGTCCTCGTCGTCGAGGACGATGCGGGCGTCCGCCAGTCGCTCGACATGGCCCTGCGATACGCCGGTCACCGGGTCGTGCTGGCCGCCGACGGCGGCGCGGCGCTCGATGCCGTCGCCGAATCGTCCCCCGACGTGATCGTCCTCGACGTGATGATGCCGGTGATCGACGGGCTCTCGGTCTGTCGGACCCTTCGGCAACGAGGGGTCATGACGCCGATCCTGGTGCTGACGGCCCGCCAGGAGATCAGCGACCGGGTGGCCGGACTCGACGCCGGCGCCGACGACTACCTGACCAAGCCGTTCGCCCTCGACGAATTGCTGGCCCGACTGCGGGCGCTGTTGCGGCGCTCCAGCCCGGTGGCCAACGACCAACGGCTCGTCGTCGACGATCTCACGCTCGATCCCGACGCCCGCCTGGTGACCCGGGGCGGACGCACGCTCGACCTCACCAAGACCGAGTTCGACCTGCTCGAGCTGCTGATGCACAACGCCGGGGCCGTCCTGTCGCGCGAGGTGATCTACGACCGGATCTGGGGCTACGACTTCGAGACCTCGTCCCGATCGCTCGACGTCTACGTGAGCTACCTGCGTCGCAAGACCGAGGAAGCGGGTGAGCCGAGGCTCATCCAGACCGTGCGGGGTGTGGGATTCGCGCTCCGGTCGCCGTGAGGGGCCGGCGACGATGAGCCTGCGATCGCAGTTGGCGCTCACGGTCGGCGTGATCGTGGCCCTGGCCCTGACGATCGGCGGGTTCGGTGCCTATCGATCCACGCAGACCGAGTTGCGGGGCGAGATCGACGACTTCCTCCGGGCCCGCACCGAGAGCTTCCAGGTGTCGGCCCGTGACGGCTTCTTCGACGACCGGGCCGGCCCGGCCGGCGCGACCCCCGGGCCGTCTTCGGCGGGCTGGCGCTCACCGAGGCCGACTCCATCACCCAGCTCGTCGGACCCGACGCCGGTGTGGTGTTCTCGCTCCAGGGAGCCGATCCGCTCCCGGTCGACGCCGAGACCATCGCCCGGGTGCGACGGACGGGCGATCCGGTGTTCGAAGACGTCGAGCTCGACAGCGGGCGCTACCGCATGGTGACCGCACCCTTCACCGACGGGGTCGTGGCCCAGGTCGCCCGGAGTCTGGCCGAGACCGACGACGCGCTGGCCGGTGTGCGAGACCGGCTGATCGCGGTCGGGCTCCTGACGACGGCGGCCGCCGCCCTGCTGGGGTGGGTCATGAGCCGGCGGGTGGCGCGACCCATCGAGGACCTGGCCGATCGGGCCGAGCAGGTCGCCCGGACCCAGGAACTCGACCACCCCGATGGACACGGCCGCCTCGGGCGAGGTGGGGCGCCTGGCCGGCAGTCTCACGGCCATGCTGGAGGCCCTCGACGAGTCCCGGAGCCGACAGCAGCAGCTCGTCATGGATGCCGGCCACGAGTTGCGGACCCCGCTGACGACGCTGCGCACCAGTGTCGAGCTGTTGCAGCGGGGTCTGGTGTCGCCCGAGGATGCCGAACGGCTCCTCCTGACGATCGGCGAGGAGGTCGGTGAGTTGACCACGTTGGTCGGCGAGATCGTGGATCTCGGCACCGACAGTCGACAGGCCGATCCGCCCCGCCCCTGTGACCTGGCCGAGGTGGCCGCCGTCGTCGCCGACCGGGCTCGGCGTCGCCATCGGCGAGACGTGACCGTGACCGGGAATCCGGTGCCGCTCCACGGGCAGCCCGCCATGCTCGAGCGGGCCCTGTCGAATCTGGTCGACAACGCCGTCAAGTTCAGCCCGGCGGGTACCCCGGTGACGATCGACGTGCAGCCCGACCGGGTCAGCGTGCGCGACCATGGTCCGGGCATCGCCGACCAGGACCGGCCCCACCTGTTCGACCGCTTCTATCGGGCCTCCGCCGCCCGGACCCTGCCCGGCTCCGGGCTCGGCCTGGCGATCGTGGCCCAGGTGGCCGAGGAGCACGGCGGGACGCCGTTCGCCGGCAACGACGAGCGAGGTGGCGCCGTCGTCGGCTTCACGTTCTTACCCGATTCTGACGATTCGGGAAGGTCGTTCTGACGATCGGTGCCGATCGTGGAGCGTGAACTGCTTCCCGAAAGGAACCTCCACCATGAAGAAGTCCCTCGCATCCGCCACCGTCGCCGCCTCGCTGTTGGCCGGCGGCGCCGGTGCCGTGATCTTCGCCCCGAACCTGGCGTCGGCCCAGTCCGAATCCACCACCGAGTCCACCACCGAGGCCGACACCGATCGATCGGCCTGGATGAGCGATGCGCTGCAGGCGCTGGTCGACGACGGCACGCTCACGCAGGCCCAGGCCGACACCGTCCGGAGCACGCTCGAGGCCGCTCGCCCGGAGCGTCCCGAAGGCATGATGGGTCGAGGCGGGCGGCGGCGCGCCGTTCGGTGATCTGGCCGAGACGCTCGGTCTCGACGCCGACGAGATCCGCGCCCAACTCGAAGCCGGCCAGAGTCTGGCCGACATCGCAACCGAACAGGGCGTCGATCCCCAGACCCTGATCGACGAGATGGTGGCCAACGTCCAGGCCAAGCTCGACGAGGCCGTCGCCGCCGGCCGGATCGACGAGACCGAGGCCGCCGACCGCCTGGCCGATGCCACCCAGCGGGCCACCGACGTGGTCAACGGCGACGGTGACGCCTTCCGGATGGGTGGTCGGGGAGGTCACGGTCCCGGCGGTCGTGGGTTCGATGGCCCGGATGCCGCCGACGAGGATCCCGACGCCTGAGCCTCTCGGCGGCGACCACCGATGACCCCGGCTCCGGCCGGGGTCATCGACGCGTCCGGGACCGGGAAGTGGGAGGCAGGGGTCACGTGGGCCGACCCGCAACCGATAACTGAGCCATGTCGACCCAGCCGAACGAGCCGATCGAGGTACCGAGACACCCGATGCCACGAATCACGCGCCGGGTCTTCACCGATCTCGCGATCTGGATGATGGGCTTCGGCCTCGTGATCGGTGGACTGTTCCCGTTCTTCGTCATGGCGTTCGGCGTGCCGGCTCGGTACGTGCTCACGCCGAGCTTCTTCCTCGCCACGATCGCCGCCGGTCTCGTCGTCGGCGCGAGCAACCAGTTCCTTTCGCGGGCGGTGGTCGGTTCGCAATTGCGGTTCATGCGATCGCGCATGTCGACGGTCGAGAGCAATCTGCGGGAATCGATCTACTCCGATGACGCGGCACCGTGCACCCCCGAGTCCTGCTCGATTCCCGTGGATTCCGACGACGAGTTGGGTGACGCCGCCGCGTCGTTCAATCGACTGGTCGAGGCGCTGTCCGCGAGCCACCACGTCACCCGGGTGTCGCAGACCTTCGCACGGACCTTGTCCTCGCACATCGAACTGAGTCCCCTGGCCCAGGCGGCGTTGAAGTGCATGCAGGATGCGATCGGTTTCGACGCCACCGGGCTGTTCGTGATGCAGGACGGCACCATGGCGCCGATCGCGTCGAGCGGACTCGTCGACCCCCGATCAGCCGCGGAATCCGACCCGATTCGGCGCGCCTTCCGGGGGCTCGACACCGTGCGCATCGACGTGCCCGACGGCCTCACGATCGATGGTGGCATCGTCGAGTTCCGTCCGCAGACCGCGATCGCCTTCCCCCTCCACCTTCGCATGGTGCCGATCGGCGTGCTCCTGGTCGCGTCCGGCCGATCGATCTCCACCGACGACGAGCAGCTGGTCCGGCAGCTGCTGCCGAGCCTCTCGGTGGCCCTGAACAACGCGCTGAGTCACGAACGTCTGCAGCGGGTGGCGGCGATCGACACGCTGACCGGCCTGGTCAATCGTCGGTTCGGTCTGGAGCGTCTGGCCGAAGAGTTCAGTCGTGCCGTGCGCTCGAAGGAGCCGCTCGGTGTCATCCTGTTCGACATCGACCACTTCAAGTCGGTCAACGACACCTACGGGCATCACGTCGGTGACCGCGTGCTCCGCTCGGTGGCCGAGGCGGCCCGTGGGGTGCTCCGGGAAGGCGACACGCTGATGCGCTACGGCGGCGAGGAGTTCCTGGCGCTGTTGCCCGGCGCCGGTACCGAGGACCTCTACAACCTCGGCGAGCGGGTGAGACACGAGATCGAAGCTGCGGTCACGCGAAGCCAGGAACACCAGGTCAGCGTGACCGTGAGCCTGGGGGCGGTGGCCTTCCCCTCCACCGACGTCGCCGATGTCGACGATCTCGTCCGCCACGCCGATGCGGCCATGTACGCAGCCAAGGACGCGGGCCGCAATCGGCTCACCTTCGCAACCGCCTGATCCGTGGCGAGGCCGTCCGCCCACCCGATAATCGGGCCGGCGCCGAGCGAACCTGGGGCAGACTGCTGGCGTGTCCGAGTCTGTGCCGACAACCCGGAGCGGTTCCCGCTGGCGCGCCCTGTGGGCGCTGCTGGTGCCCGACCGCGTCCGCTGGTTGACGCTCGGACTGTTGGTCGCCCTGTCGTCCGGCCTGACCCTTGCCGGCCCGGTCGTGGTCCGGCGCATCGTCGACGAGGCCGGTTCCGGGACGACGACCGACACCATCGTCAGCCTGGCCCTGGTGTTCCTCGCCATCGCCGTCGCCTCCCAGGTGGCCGAGGTGGCCGTGTCGTGGGTCGCCACGGTCGCCGCCTGGGCGACCACCAACGATCTGCGCCTGTCGCTGGCCCGGCACGTGCTCACCCTCGACCACGAGTTCCACCGCACCCACACGCCGGGTGAGCTGATCCAACGGGTCGACGGCGACGTGACCTCGGTCTCGGACTTCCTGGGCAAGGTCGTCCCCAAGGCCCTGGGTGCGGTCTTCCTGGTCGCCGGCATGAACCTGGTGTTGCTGGTGGTCGACTGGCGCCTCGCCATCGGGATGACCCTGTTCCTCTTCGCCTCGGGTTCGGTGGTCGTCGCCACCCGTCACCAGGCGATCGACGAGGCCGCAGGCGAGATGGGCGACTACGCCAAGCTCTACGGCGGGATCGAGGAACGGCTGACCGCCTCCGAGGACCTGCGGGCCAACGGGGCGACGGCGTACGCGCTCGACCGATTCATCACCGAGAGCACCGATGCCCTGTCGAGCACGGTGCGGCGGGAGCGGGCCTTCCTGCGCATGTGGTGGGCCGTCCAGGGCTCGGTGGCGATGGGCTCGGTGCTGGCCCTGGTGAGCAGCGCCGTCCTGGTGCAGCGGGGTGCCATCTCGTTGGGCACCGCCTTCCTGCTCTTCCAGTACGTGCTGGCCATCTCGAGACCACTCGAGGACGTCGTCCACCAGCTCGAGACGGTCCAGAAGGCCAACGGCGCCATGAAGCGGGTGGCCGAACTCCGTGCCGTGCAGCCGGCCATCGTCGATCGCGGCACCCGTTCGCCCCCGCCCGGTCCGCTGTCGATCTCGATCGACGGGGTGTCGTTCGACTACGGCGACGACCAGCCGGTCCTCACCGACGTCGACCTCACCATCGCCGCCGGCCGGTCCGTCGGTGTCGTCGGCCGTACGGGAAGCGGCAAGACCACGTTCTCGCGTCTGGTCCTGCGCCTCACCGAGGCCACGTCGGGCACGGTCGGACTCGGTGGCGTGGCGATCGCCGACATCCCGATGCGCGAGCTCCGTCGCCGGGTCGCCCTGATCCCCCAGGAGGTCGAGCTGTTCTCGGGCTCGATCCGCGACAACGTGACGCTGTTCGACTCGCTGAGCGCCGAGGGTTCGATGCCCTCCGACGCCGAGGTCGTCGAGGCCCTCGCTGCCGTGGGCCTCGGACAACTCGCCGTGGGTGGCATCCATCGTCAGCTCGGCGCCGGCGGTGAAGGGCTCTCGGCCGGTGAGTCCCAGTTGCTCGCTCTCGCCCGGGTGTGGTTGCGGCGCCCCGACCTGATCGTGCTCGACGAGGCAACGGCGCGGGTCGACCCCGAGACCGAGGCCCGGATCGACGCGGCCGTCGCCAAGCTCATGCACGGTCGGACGACGCTGATCATCGCCCATCGTCTGTCGACCCTGCACCGGGTCGACGAGATCGTCGTCTTCGATCGCGGCCGACTGGCCGAGCACGGCGATCGGGTCGACCTGGTCCGCGACGACGACAGCCGCTTCCGGCAGTTGCTCGACCTGGCCGGCGATCCCGATGCCGTCGAGGAGGAGGTGACCCCGTGAACGTCTGGAGCCTGGCCCGGCGTGTGGCGCTGCACGAACCCCGCAGCTTCTGGATCGGCTACGGCGGATTCATCATGTTCTTCCTCATGCCCGTGGCGACCGGTTACCTCCTCGGCCGGGGCTACGACTCGTTGTCGACCGATCCCGGCCTCGCCTACCGCATGGCCGCCGGGGTCGTCGTGAGCGAGGTGCTGCGCATGGCGTTCCTGCATGCCGGGGTGGTCGAGTGGACCAAGGCCTGGGTGCACATGGAGACCCTCCTGCGGGCCAACATGCTCAATGCCCAGATGGCGAGCGGTGGTCCCGAGGCCGGTCAGCCGGTCGGTTCGGCCGGCGAGGCCATCACGCACTTCCGAGACGACACCCACGACGTCGGGATGTTCGTCGACGGCGTGATCGACGTGAGCGGGGGGCTGGCGTTCACCGTGATCGCCGGGTTCATCCTCGGCGCGGCCGACGTTCGGGCCGCCGCGATCCTCCTCCTGCCCCTGGTGGCCGTGGCATTCGCCACCCGCTTCCTCGATCACCGGATCAAGGCCTACCGCAGCGCCGATCGAGCCGCAGCCGCAGCCGTGAGCGGACTCGTCGGCGACGTCATGGCCGGGGCGACGACGATCAAGGTGAACGACGCCGCCGACCCGATGCTCGCCCGGCTCACCGGGCTCGTGCGCCACCGCAGCCACACGGCCGTCCGTGACAACGTCCTCGACGAGGGGGTCCAAGCGTTCAGCAAGGGTGCCGCCGACGTCGGACTCGGCCTGGTCCTGCTGGTCAGCGCCGGGGCCATCGCCTCGGGTCGATTCGGGGTGGGCGAGTTGGCGTTGTTCAGCGCGTACCTGGGTTGGCTCAGCTTCCTGCCCCGGATGATCGGACGCCTGCTGGCCCGGCGCAAGCAGGCTGCGGTGGCCTTCGAACGCATGAGCTGGCTCGTCGCCGATCGGTCGGTCGACAACACGGTCACGTCGCGCGACCTGCCGATCGATCCCCGCCAGTATCGGACCCCCCTCGTCATCGTTCGGCCGGAACGGGTGCCGCTGCGTCGGCTCGAGGTCGTCGATCTGTCGGCTCGTTACGACAACGGTGCCGGTCTCCTCGACGCGTCCTTCATCATCGAACGGGGCAGCTTCACCGTGCTGACCGGTCCGATCGGCGCCGGGAAGTCGACTCTGCTGCGGGCGCTCCTGGGCCTGTCGTGGCAGGCCGAGGTCACCGGTGAGATCCGCTGGAACGGCCGGGTGGTCGAGGACCCCGGGGCGTTCTTCGTCCCGCCCAACGCGGCGTTCCTGTCGCAGGTGCCCCAGCTGGTCTCCGACTCGGTCGCCGACAACGTCGCACTCGGTCCGGTCGACCGGGTGACGCTCGAGCGGGCGCTCGAGCGGGCCACCATCGGTCTCGACATCGCGGCGATGCCCGACGGCGACGCCACGTTGATCGGGCCGCGGGGTCTGCGGCTGTCGGGTGGTCAGCGGCAACGGCTGGCAACGGCTCGGGCGCTCGTGCACGAACCCGAGCTCGTGGTCCTCGACGACCTCTCGAGTGCGCTCGACGTCGAGACCGAACTCGCGCTCTGGACCAACCTGGCCGACGCCGGCATGACGGTGCTGGCGGTGTCGCATCGAACCGTGGCCTTCGATCGGGCCGATCAGGTCCTGCGGTTGTCCGCCGGCCGCCTCGTTCCCTAGCGGATCGGCCCGAGGTCGTTCTGCTGCCACCGCGGACTTGCTCCTGGCCGGCGAGGAGCCGGTGAACCGGTGTTCGCGGCCCGACTCGACCCGCTCGATCCGGCTCGGCCCGGGCGACGCGAGGACCTGCCGGTACACTCGGGTCTCGCTCGAGGGGAGTTGCCGATGTCCGGCACCCAGGACTTCGAATGGCCCCAGGGCCCCGAAGCCGACACCGCCACGTTCGCCAAGGCGGGCTCACCCATCGCCGGGCCGGAGGTACGCCCGGCTCCCCGCCGGGTTCGTCACGCGGGCCGGGGGCTGCTGATCGCCACGTTCGTCGTGCTCGGTCACGCCCTGGCCCTGGTGATGGCCCAGGTCATCGCCTCGACGGTGGTCGATCGGCATCCCGACAGCGCCCGGGTCCGCGAAGCCTCGCAGCTGCTCGACGACGGCTTCCCGGTCATGATCGGTCTGCACCTGCTCGCCGCGGTGACGGTGGTGGTGTGGTCGCTCCAGGCATCGGTGTCGCGCCGGACGTTCTGGCTCGTCACCGCCGGTGCCATGCACTGCATCCTGGTCGCGGCGTGGTGGTCGTTGTTCGAGCTGGCCTGAGCGCTCAGGGCCGGGTGCAGGCCGGACCGTCGAGGTGTCGATAGTCCATCGACAGGCCTCGGTCGCCATCCCGGGCGTAGCGGATCCGGATCGTCACCTCGTCGCGGTCGCGGTACCGGTCCAGCAACCGGAGTTCCACCAGGTCGCCGTCGGCGAGGTCGTAGGTGAACAGCACGGTGTTCTCGTCGCACACCCCGGCCGCCGGCACCGCCCCGGCGGCCCGCAGGATCGGATCGAGGCGGTCGAAGCGCTCGGCGATCGACTCGTCGGTCACGAGCGGCAGCGAGACCGATCCCTCGGTCGAGCGTGCGTCCTCGAGTGACGCCCGATCCTCGACCGGTGATCCGGCGTCGGGCAGATCCGAGGCCAATTCGTCGATCCATGCTCGGGCCTCGGTCCGTGCCTGCTCGATCCGGTGTTCGCGGAGCTCGAAGGTCACGACGCTGAGCGCCAGGAGCGCCAGACCGACGCCGGCGATGGCGGGTCCGACGGGTCCCCACCCGCCGCGACGGATCCTGCCGATCGCCGCCGTTGCCACACCGGCGATGATCGGGAGGCCGAGGAGGAGCAGCCTGCCGTTGTGGTCGTCGCGGGGCGAGGGCTGGTCGCCGAAGAAGGTGAGCTGGGTCAGGGCCGCGGCGGCCAGGCACACGAAGCCGGCGACGAGACCGGCGACCACGATGGCGGCGATGGCCAGGTTGTTCCGGGGTCGGGTCTGGGGAACGGTGTCGTTCATGTCTCGATGATCGGCCGGATCAGGAGCCGAGACCATGGGGGTCGGCCCCCAGATCTCCCTGGGGTCGGGGTCAGGTGCCGGCGAGTTGGGCGACGATCGGGGCGAAATCGTCCATCTCGGCGGGACCGATGCCGATGTAGTTGAATCCGTAGGTCTCGCGGCGCTCGACCAGGTCGGCGGCGATCTGTGAGGTGTTGCCGCACAGGGCCAGCGGCGAGGCCAGGGCCTGCTCGGCGGTGAGGCCCATTCCCTTGGCCATCGTCTCGGCGGTGCCCTGACGGTCGTCGGTGAAGACCACGAAGAAGCAGCGGACGTTCAGCTCGATGTCGTCGAAGCGATCACCGGCGCCGTCCTTGACCCACTGGACCTTTTCGACGTAGCGCTCGGCGACGGCGTCGCTGATCGTGTTGCCGTCGATCTTTCCCGAGTGCAGGTTGGGGTTGACGCCGACGATGTCGGCGTGGCGGCCGGCGAGGCCGAGCATCCGCTGCCCACCGCCGCCGACCAGGAACGGCACGGCGTCCTGGACCGGTTTGGGGTGGAGGTCGAGGTCGGTGATCGTGTAGTGGTCGCCCTCGAACGAGAACGGCCCCGGGGCGAAGAGCCCCTTCAGGATCTGGATGGACTCGACCATCCGGTCGATGCGGACGCCCGGGCGGTCGTAGGGCATGCCGGCCGCGACGTAGTCGGTCTCCATCCACCCGGCACCGATCCCGAGCTCGAGCCGTCCGTCGGAGAGCAGGTCGAGCGTCGACATCTCCTGGGCGAACACCACCGGATGGCGGTAGTCGTTGCACCAGACCAGGGCGCCGAGCCGCAGGTCGGTGGTGGCGTCGGCGGCGCACTGCAGCGCGATGGCGGGCGCCATCGATCCGTCGAAGTGGTCGGGGATCGTGAGCGTCGAATAGCCGAGGTCCTCGGCCTTCTTGGCCAGTTCGACCCAGTCGGAACGAGTGGAGGCGGCACGGGCCTGGACGCCGAAGCGGAAGGGTTTTGGCATGCCCGCACCGTAGTGGCCCCGGACGGCGGGCGAGCGCCCCGCCCCGGGAGACCGCGAATCGGGAGATACTCTCCCGATGACACTGCCACCGACCCCGTCGCCTCCGAGCGGGCCTGGCTGGCCGGGTTGCCGAAGGTCGAACTGCACCTCCACCTGGAGGGTTCGATGTCGGTGGACACGGTTCGGGCGCTCGCCGATCGTCACGGATCCGACCCGCGACGGATCTGGCCCGACGGGTTGCCCGACGCCTTCTCGTTCGTGGACTTCCCCGACTTCGGCCGCCAGTTCTTCTACGGGCTGTCCCTGTTGCGTTCGCCCGAGGACCTCGCCACCGTCACCGACGATCTGGCGGCGACGCTCGCCGCCCAGAACGTGCGCTACGCCGAGGTGACCACGACGGCGTTCACCCACTTCCTCGATCGTCGGGATCGCCCGGGCCTCACCGCGGGCGACTATCGCGACGGTCTCGACGAGGGGCGGCGTCGGGCGGCGCAGCGTGGGGTCGAGCTCGGTTGGGTGATCGACATCCCCCGAGACCTCGAGCCGCCCGACTCGAGCGTGACCATCGACTACCTCGAGGGTCCAACGACACCCGATGGTCTGGTCGGGATCGGACTCGGCGGTTACGAGGTCGGCTTCCCGGCCGAGCCCTACGCCGACCAGTTCGCCAGGGCCCGGGCCCTCGGTTTGCACTCGGTGCCGCACGCCGGCGAGACCGAGGGTCCGCACAGCATCCGGGCCGCGCTCGATCACCTCGGCGCCGAACGCATCGGCCACGGCGTGCGCTGCTTCGAAGACCCGGCCCTGGTCGCCCGTCTGGTCGACGAGGGCGTCATGCTCGAGGTGAGTCCCACGAGCAACCTCCTGATCGGCGTGGTCGGCGATCTCGACGACCACCCCCTGCCCCGGCTCCGCCAGGCCGGTGTGCGGATCTGCCTGAACACCGATGACCCGGGTTGGTTCGCCACCGATCTCGTCTCGGAGCTGGTCATCGCCTCGGAACGCTTCGGGTTCGACCGGGCCGACCACCTCGCCGTGCAGCGCGATGCGCTCGCCGCATCCTTTGCGCCCGACCCGGTGAAGTCGGCCATCGGACGAGCGCTCGATCAGGTCGGCGCCTGAGCAGAGGACTGTCGGACCCCCTCGCTACGGTAGGGCGATGGCGCAGCAGGCAGGAACGAGCGGGGCACGAACACGGCATCCCGTGCTCGCCGCGTTCAGCGAACCCGCCGCCGAGTGGTTCGCCACCACGTTCGTCGAGCCGACCCCGCCCCAGGTCGAGGGATGGCCCCGCATCGCCGACGGCGACAACACGCTCATCCTCGCTCCCACCGGTTCGGGCAAGACGCTCACGGCGTTCTTCTGGGGGCTCGATCGGCTCACCACCACCCCACCTGCCGACGACAAGAACCATCGCACCCGCATCCTCTACATCTCCCCGTTGCGAGCCCTGGCCGTCGACGTCGAGAAGAACCTCCGAGGCCCGCTCCAGGGGGTGCGGCTCGCCGCCGAGCGGCTCGGCCACCCGTTCTTCGAACCCCAGGTCGCCCTGCGCACGGGCGACACACCGGCCGACGAGCGGCGCCGGCTCGGATCCCATCCCCCCGACCTGCTGATCACCACGCCCGAGTCGCTGTACCTGATGCTCACCTCGAAGGTCCGCGAGACGCTGGCCGGCGTCGAGACGGTCATCATCGACGAGATCCACGCCCTGGCGGCCACCAAACGCGGCGCCCATCTGGCGCTCAGCCTGGAGCGCCTCGATCGGATCGTCGACCGACCGGTCCAGCGCATCGGACTGTCGGCGACCCAGCGTCCGCTCGAAGAGATCGCTCGCTTCCTCGGGGGCTTCGGGTCCGACGGCAAGCCTCGCCCGGTCACGATCGTCGACACCGGGATCCGCAAGACCCTCGACATCGAGGTGATCGTGCCGGTCG
The DNA here is from genome assembly GCA_963717115.1 of uncultured Acidimicrobiales bacterium. GTDB lineage: Bacteria > Actinomycetota > Acidimicrobiia > Acidimicrobiales > SZUA-35 > JBBQUN01. Next base: position 229,283 of record CAVQVO010000001.1, read on the forward strand.
ACGACATGGCCCGGTTGGGCGAGGAGATCACCGACGAACCCGTGAGCGGTCCGGCGGCCGCCGGACCGGTGCGCCGCAGCATCTGGCCGGCCATGCATCCCCGCCTGCTCGAACTCGTGCAGGAGCATCGCTCCACGATCATCTTCGTCAACGCCCGCCGACTCTCCGAACGCCTCGCCACCCGGCTCAACGAGCTGTATGCCGACAACGAGAACCGTTCGGCCGAGGCCGAGGGCCGACCCCCCGAACCGGGGCGGGAACTCGTGAAGGCCCACCACGGATCGCTCAGTCGGGAGCAGCGGCTCATCATCGAAGACGAACTCAAGCGGGGGACCCTCAAGGGGCTGGTCGCCACGTCGTCGCTCGAATTGGGTATCGACATGGGCGCCGTCGACCTCGTGATCCAGGTCGAGTCTCCGGGGGCGGTCAGCCGGGGCCTGCAGCGGGTCGGTCGGGCCGGACACCAGGTCGGTGCACCGAGCCGGGGCAAGTTGTTCCCCAAACACCGCTCGGATCTGCTCGAAGCCGCCGTGGTGGTCGACCGGATGCAGCAGGGCCTGATCGAGGAGACCCGCTACCCCCGCAACCCGCTCGACGTCCTGGCCCAGCAGATCGTGGCCATGGTGGCACTCGACGACCTGCCACTCACGACCGTGGCCGAGACCGTCCGGGGCGCCGCGAACTTCGCCGAGCTCTCCGACGACGCCCTGAACTCCGTGCTGGATCTGCTGGCCGGGCGGTATCCCTCCGACGAATTCGCCGAGCTCCGGCCCCGCATCGTCTGGGACCGCGTCGACGGCATCCTCCGCGGTCGACCGGGGGCCCAGCGGCTGGCCGTCACGAGTGGCGGCACCATCCCCGACCGGGGCCTCTACGGCGTGTTCCTGCCCGACGGCGCCCGGGTCGGTGAACTCGACGAGGAGATGGTCTACGAGTCCCGGGTCGGTGAGACCTTCCTGCTGGGGGCGTCGACGTGGCGGATCGAGGACATCACCCACGAACGGGTGGTGGTCACGCCGGCTCCGGGGCAGCCGGGCAAGATGCCGTTCTGGCACGGCGACGGGCCCGGACGTCCACTCGAGCTGGGCCGGGCCATCGGTGCGTTCAACCGCGAGATCCGCCGACTGTCGCCTGCCGAGGCCAACGAACGTCTCACCACCCGTCACGGGCTCGACGAACGGGCCGCCCGCAACCTGGTGCAGTTCCTCGACGACCAGCACGAGGCCACCGGCAAGGTTCCCGACGATCGCACGATCGTGGTCGAGCGGTTCCGCGACGAGATCGGTGATTGGCGGGTCTGCATCCTCAGCCCCTTCGGCGCCCAGGTGCACGCCCCCTGGGGTATGGCCCTGCAGCACCGCCTGGCCGAGCAGTGGGGCTGGGACGTCGAATTGATGTGGAGCGACGACGGCATCGTGATCCGCCTTCCCGAAGCCGTCGACCGGGTCCCCGTCGACGAGCTCATGCTCGATCCCGACGACCTGAACGAGCTGCTGGTCACCCAGCTCCCGCAGACCGCCATGTTCGCCGCCCGGTTCCGTGAGGCGTCGGCCCGGGCCCTCCTGCTCCCCCGACGGCGGCCCGATCGCCGGACCCCGCTCTGGCAGCAGCGTCAGAAGGCCGCCGATCTGCTGGCCGTGGCCGCCAAGTACCCGAGCTTTCCGATCCTGCTCGAGGCGACCCGTGAATGTGTCAACGACGTCTTCGACCTTCCGGCGCTCCGGCAGGTCCTGACCGAACTGCGCAGCCGCACCATCAAGGTCCATGCGGTCGACACCGAGTCGGCGTCACCCTTCGCCCAGTCCCTGATGTTCGGGTGGATCGCCCAATACATGTACGAAGGCGACGCGCCGTTGGCCGAACGGCGGGCGACGGCGCTGTCGCTCGATCGTGAACTGCTGCGCGATCTGCTCGGGGCCGAGGAGCTGCGTGAGCTGTTGGATCCCGAGGTCCTCGAGGCCCTCGATGCCGAACTCCAACGCACGCTCGAGGGCTGGAGGGCCCGCCACGTCGACGGCGTCGAGGACCTCATGCGATGGCTGGGGCCGCTCGACCTCGACGAGATCGCCGCCCGGTGCGACGGGATCGACGCCGAGGCGGCGATCACCCAACTGCTCGACGACCGCCGGATCATCGCCGTCGCCGTCGGCGGCGCGTCACGGTATGCCGCCGCCGAGGACGCGTCCCGGCTCCGTGATGCCCTGGGCGTGGCCCTGCCCCCGGGGCTGCCCCAGGCCTTCACCGATTCGGTGGCCGACCCCCTGGGGGACCTGCTCACCCGGTACGCCCGGACCCACACCCCGTTCCTCACCGACGAGGTCGCGGCCCGCTACGGCCTCGACCCCGACCGGGCGCGGCGGGGGCTCGAGGAACTCGAGCGGCAGGGTCGGGTCGTCAAGGGCGAGTTCCGCCCCGACGGCATCCGACGCGAGTGGTGCCACAACGACGTGCTCCGCGTCCTGCGACGCCGGTCCCTGGCGGCGTTGCGGCGAGAGGTCGAGCCGGTCGACCAGGAGGTGCTCGCCCGTTTCCTCCCCGGCTGGCAACACGTGGGGTCCCGCCTGTCGGGGGTCGAGGGCCTGACCGAGGTCATCACGAGCCTGCAGGGTGCGGCGCTGCCGGCGTCGATGCTCGAGGTCGACATCCTGCCCGCCCGACTGCCGGCCTACCGGTCGTCCGACCTCGACATCCTGTTGACCGCCGGCGAGGTCGTCTGGGTCGGCGGCGGGGCACTCGGCACCGGCGATGGGCGACTTCGTCTGCTGTGGCGAGATCAGGTCCCGTTCCTCGCCCCCGAACCGGCCGACGAACGGCCCGACGACGACCTCCACGACGCGTTGCGGACCCGGCTGGCCGAGGGCGGGGCATCGTTCTGGTCGGATCTGGTCGCGGCGGCCCAGGCCGCCGGTTGCGACTACGCCGATCCGGCCGTGCTGGCCGCGTTGTGGGACCTCGTCTGGGCCGGTGAGGTCACCAACGATTCGCTCACGCCGCTGCGGGCCCTCGTCGGCGGGGCGGGCCCGGCCAAGGCGTCGAGCCAGGGCCGGGGGAGCCGGGTCGGTCGCCGACCGAGCATGCGTTCGCTGTCGCGCCTCGGACCACCGGCGGCGACCGGTCGCTGGTCGCTGGTCGACCAGCTCCGCCGACCGCCGGCGACGCCCACCGAGGTGGCGACGGCCCGGGCGCTGCAGTTGCTGGAGCGCTACGGCGTGCTGACCCGCGAGATGGCCCTGGCCGAGGGTTCGGTCGGGGGATTCGCCGGGGTGTATCCGATCCTGAAGGAACTCGAGGATCGCGGCCAGGTGCGTCGGGGCTACTTCGTCGCCGGACTCGGCGCCGCCCAGTTCGCGCTCCCCGGCGCCGTCGATCGGCTCCGGAGCGAACGAGACGACCACGCCCGCACCGGCGGCGAGACCCCCGACCCCGATGCCGGTGTCGTGGTGCTGGCCGCGAGCGACCCGGCCCAGCCCTACGGCGCGGCGCTGCCCTGGCCCGACACCGAGGGTCGACCCTCCCGGTCGATCGGGGCCCACGTCGTGCTGAAGCACGGCGCGCCGATCGCGTTCCTCGAACGGGGCGGACGCAGCCTCACCCTGTTCGGTTCCGGCGGCGCCGACGCCCCCGGAACCGATCCGAGCTGGGTGCGGGCGCTCGCCGGTCTGGTCTCGGCCAAACGGATCAAGCGCATCGAGGTGGCCAAGATCGACGGCAAGCCCCCCGCCGAGATGCCCGAGGTGCGAGACCTGCTCCTCGCCAACGGCTTCAAGCAGGGCTACAAGGGCCCGACGCTGCGCTGAGGGGATCGCCCGACCCCGACCCCGACCCGAGAGGGGGACTACTCGGTGGCGATCGACTCCAGCACGTTGAGCCGCGAGGCCCGGTAGGCGGGCACCAACGACGAGATGATGCCGATGCCGATGGCGAGGACCAGCATCACGATCAGACTGACGATCGGGATGCTGAACGCGATCTCACCCTGATCGCGCAAGGCGTAGACGATGGCGTAGCCGAAGAAGAGTCCCAGCAGGATGCCCTGCACGGCACCGAGCACGGCGGTGATCACCGCCTCGGATCGGATCGTCGACCGGATCTGGCCCTGGGTCATGCCGATGGCCCGGAGGAGGCCGATCTCCCGGGTTCGTTCGATCACGGACAGTCGGAGGGTGTTGGCGATCCCGAAGGCGGCGATGATCACGGCCAGGGCCAGCAAGCCGTAGATCAACTGCACGATCTGATTCAGGGCCTCGCCCTGGGTCTCGATGTACTGCTCGCGATCGAGGACCTCGGCATTGGGATAGGCCGCGGCGACGGCTTCGATCGCGGGGCGGGCTTCCTCGATCGACACACCCTCGGCCAGCACGACGTAGTCGGTGAAGTCGAACTGCTCGGCCCCGGTGGTTTCGTAGAGGGCCGTTGCGATCGTGAAGTTCCCGGCCAACTCGTTGTTGGCGTAGATCCCGCCGACGGTCAACGCTCTCGGCGTGCCGTCGAGGAACGTGACGGTCAGGGAGTCCCCGATGCCGACACCGAGGTCGGAGGCCTTGTCTTCGTGGAGGAAGACGCTCGAGTCATCCAGGTCGGCCGCGGTCCCCTCGAGGAGTCCGATGTCGAAGACGTCGAAGGCCTTCGTGGGATCGACGACGCTGAAGAAGTCGGTCTCGTCGTCGATGGAACCGAAGCCCACCCGGATGCCGGCCGCCGTCTCGACCTCGGGGAGGGCCTGCAACTCCTCGACCAACGACGGGGGAAGGCCGCCACCGAAGCCGCCGGACCCCGAGTCGACGGCGAAGTCGCCGGTGAACTGGCTGCCGACGATGTCGCGGATCGTGGTTTGCAGGGACGCAGCGAGGATCGACACGCCGGCGACCAGGGCCACGCCGATGGTGAGGGCGGCGGCGGTGCGGGCGGTCCGCTTGGGGCTGCGCATGGCGTTCTCTCGGGCGATGTTCCCGGTGACGCCACGCGTGGCTGCGAGCGGGGCCCCGAGCACCCTGGCCACCGGCCGGGCGATGACGGGGCCGAGCACGAAGACGCCGATGAAGATCACCGCTGCGCCCACGCCGACCAGGGCGATCTCGGGTTGGAGGAGCCCGAACAACAACGCCAGCACACCGAGCGACATGACGAGCAGTCCGGAGAGCAAGCGGATCCGGGAGTACCCCTGCGACTCGGCCGCCGACTCGCGTAGGGCTTCGATCGGAGCGATCCGCGACGCACTGACGGCCGGGAACACCGCCGAGAACATGGTGACGATCATGCCGGCCAGCATTCCGTAGACGAGCGTGGACGGTTCGATGACGAGCCCGGCGCTCGGAAGGCCGAAGCCGATTCCCTCGAGGATCGCCCGGATCCCGATCGACAGGATGATTCCCGCTCCGATCCCGAGCCCCGAGGCGATCAAGCCGATCACGCCGGCTTCGAGGAGGACCGACTGCAGGACCTGGCGACGGCTGGCGCCGATGGCCCGGAGCAGGGCGAGCTCGCGTTGCTTCTGGGCGATCAGGATCGAGAAGGTGTTGTAGATCACGAAACTCGAGACGAACAAGGCGATCATGGCGAAGACGGTGAGGAAGATGTTGAAGAACGACAGGCCGTCCTGGATGGCGCTCTGACTCTCTTCGGTCAACTGCTCGCCGGTGACGGCCTCGACCGGACCGTCGATCGCCGCGCCGATCCGGGCGACGATCTCGTCCTGGCTGATCCCGTCCTCGGCGACCACCGAGATGCCCGTCAGCTCGCCTTCGAGATCGAGGAACTCCTGGGCCGTCGGGAGGTCCATCAGGGCGAACGAGGCGCCGCCGGGCGAGTCGGTGTCGCCGAACTGGGCGATCCCGACGAGTTCGAACTCCCGGGTGCCCGACGTGCCGATGACGCTCACCCGGTCACCGACGGCGAGGTCGCCGGCCTTCGCCGACGCGTTGTCGACGACGAGTTCGTCGGGCCCGGACGGGCCGCGACCCCCGTCGAGGAGCTTCCAGGGGTTGACCTGGTCGGTCGAGTTCCACGAGAAGGCGAAGGTGGGCGGCCCCTGGCCCGGATTCCCGATCGGTTCTCCGTCGGTGCCGACGATCTGACCGGTTCCCGCGACGTAGGGATCGGTCGCCGCGACGCCATCGACGGCCGCCACGTCGGCGGCGTAGCGCTCGGGCATGTTGGCTCGGATCTCGCCACCGAAGCCGAGATCGAGGGTCTCGGTCGAGCGGACCTCGGCATCGGTGCCCTCGTAGACACTGGCGAACAGGCTGTCGAAGGCCTTGCCGACCGAGTCGGTGAACACGAGCGTGCCGACCAGGAACGAGACCCCGAGGATCACGGCGAAGGCCGTGCCGACGAGTCGGGCCTTGTGGCCGCGGATCGATTTCAGCGTGGTCTTGATCATCGGTCAGTCTCCGAGGTGACGCATGCGATCGAAGATCGTGTCGGCGTCGGGGTCGGCCAGTTCGTCGACGATGCGACCGTCGGCGAGGAAGAGCACTCGGTCGGCATACGAGGCCGAGACCGGGTCGTGGGTCACCATCACGATGGTCTGGCCCAGGTCGTCGACGGCCGATCGCATGAAGGCGAGGATCTCGGACCCGGTCTTGGAATCGAGGTTGCCGGTGGGCTCGTCGCCGAACACGATCGCCGGCTGACTGGCCAGCGCCCGGGCCACGGCGACTCGCTGCTGCTGCCCGCCCGAGAGTTCGCTGGGGCGATGATGGAGTCGGTCGCCGAGCCCGACCGTCTTGATGACCTGGTCGATCCAGTCCCGGTCGCCCTTCGAGCCCGGCCAGGTCCATCGGGAGCGTGATGTTCTCCTCGGCGCTCAGGGTGGGGATCAGGTTGAACGCCTGGAAGATGAAGCCGATCTTGTCGCGCCGGATCTGCGTGAGCGCCCGGTCCTTGAGATTCGAGATCTCGACGTCTCCGACGAAGGTGGTGCCGCTCGTCAGCCGATCGAGCCCGGCCATGCACTGCATGAGCGTCGACTTGCCGGACCCCGACGGGCCCATGATCGCCGTGAACTTCCCGGTCTCGAATCCCACGGTGACGTCACGAAGGGCGTGGACCTCGGTGTCGCCGGCGCCGTAGACCTTGCTGGCATCGACGCAGTGAGCCGCCCAATCGACCGTGGTCGGCCTCGACGGGGTATCGATGGACATGTCGCGCTCCTGTGCAGTTGCTGGGGGTTGCCGGACCAGTGTGCCCGCACGATCGGTGCCCGAGTGTCGTTCTCGGGGAGGATTCAGGGTGAACCCTGAGGACTGCGCCGAGGAACGTGGCCACCGGTCAGCGGCGCAACAACACCGCTTCGTTCGGTGCGAGCCCGGCTCCTCGTTCGGTCACCCGGTCGGCGTGCAGGCTCGAGAACAGCACCGTTCCGGGCAGCTCGACCGGGGTGTCGCCGAGGTTGGTCCAGCACTCGATCCCGCCCGCCCGGCGAAAGGCCAGGACGTCGGCGGGCGAGTCGACGAACTCGAACTCCTCGTCGTCTCGCAGGTGCTCGCGACGCACGGCGATGGCGGCGCGGTAGAACTCGAGCGTTCCGTTCGGGTCACCGGCCTGCGCCGCGGCGGACAGGGGGCCGAACCGGTCGGGCATCGGGAGCCAGGGGGTGCCGCTCGTGAACCCGTAGCCCGGGCCGTCTGCCGTCCAGGGGACCGGGACCCGGCAGCCGTCCCGGCCCTTGCGCGTGCGTCCCGACTGTTCCCACACCGGGTCGTCGAGCACCTCGGGTGGCAGATCCCAGACCTCGGGAAGGCCGAGTTCCTCGCCCTGGTAGAGGTAGGCCGAACCCGGCAGCGACAGCATCACGAGCGTGACCGCCCGCGCCCGACGCAGGCCGAGCTCGGGATCGAGCAGTTCGTGGGGACCGTCGAGCAACCAGCGACGCCAGTCGGTGCCCTTGGGCAGCCCGTAGCGGGTGGTGTGCCGGACGACGTCGTGGTTCGACAGGACCCAGGTCGGCGCCGAGCCGACGGCGCGGGCGGCGGTGACCGCGGTCTCGATGGCGGCCCGCTTCGAGGACACGGTCCACTCGGACTCGAGGAAGCTGAAGTTGAACGACTGGTGGTACTCGTCGGGACGCAGGTACATCGCCAGCCGTTCGGCTGTGGGGACCCACGCCTCGGCGACCATCATGCGCTCGCCGGGATAGGAGTCGAGCACGGTGCGCCAACCCCGGATGATGTCGTGGACGTCGTCTCGATCCCAGAAGGGATGGTCGGCGAACTTCGCCCCTTCGAGGATCTCCCCCTGCCTGGTGCCGAGGTCGGGAAACGTCATGTCCTTGGCGAGCCCGTGGGCGACGTCGACCCGGAACCCGTCGACCCCGCGGTCGAGCCAGAAGCGGAAGATCGCCTGGAACTCGGCGATCACCTCGGGATTGGTCCAGTCGAGGTCGGGCTGGGTGTGGTCGAACAGGTGGAGGAACCACTCACCGTCGGGCAGTCGGTCCCAGGCCGGGCCCCCGAACACCGAGCGCCAGTCGGTGGGCGGGAGCGATCCGTCGGGACCCTTGCCGGGGCGGATGTGGTAGCGCGACCGGGAGGGATGGCCGATCGGGGCATGGATGGCCTCCTGGAACCAGACGTGTTCGGACGAGGTGTGGTTGGGGACCAGATCGACGATCACGGCGATGCCGTGCTCGTGCGACTCGCCGATCAGGGCTGCGGCATCGTCGACCGTGCCGTAGCGGGGCTCGATCTCGCGGTAGTCGGCGACGTCGTAGCCGCCGTCGTGCAGCGGGGATCGGTACCAGGGATTGATCCAGATCGCATCGACCCCGAGGTCGCAGAGGTGGCCCAGCCGAGACCGGAGTCCGTTGATGTCGCCGGTGCCGTCGCCGTCGGAATCGGCGAACGAGCGGATGTAGACCTGGTACACGACGGCGTGACGCCACCACGGGGTTGCCATGGGGTCAGCATGGCGGCGATGCAAGCGTTTGCAAACCGGGCGCCGGTCGATCAGGTCGGCACCGTCGGCTGGAAACGTCGCGCCACCCGGCGGTGCTCGGTCGAGTTTGGTGGACAGCTCGGCGGCGGCGGCGAATGCCCCGTTCTCGACGATCACCCGTCCGTCGACGATCGTGTGGTGAGCCTGGACCGGACCGCAGCGCAGCCAGCCCTCGATGGGGTCGTCGAGGACGCCGGCAAACGCCGGGCCGTCGAGTTTCCAGGCCACGAGATCGGCGGCGGCGCCGACGGCGAGGACCCCGAGTTCGCCCGCCCGCCCCAGGCAGGCCGCCCCGCCACGGGTGGCCATCTCGAGCACGGCCCGAGCGTCGATGGCCGCCGCCCCGCTCCGGAGCTTGCCCACCAGCAGGGCCTGTCGGGCCTCCTGCCACAACGAGGCCGAGTCGGCCGACGAGGAACCGTCGCACCCGAGGCCGACCGGTGAGCCGGCGGCCCGGAGATCGACCACCGGAGCGATCCCGGAGGCCAGGATCAGGTTGGAACTGGGACAGTGGGCGACGCCGACCCCGGCGGCCCCCAGACGCCGGATCTCGTCGTGGTTCGGGCGAACGCAGTGGGCGACCCACGTGCGGTCCGAGCACCAGCCGACGTGTTCGAACTGCTCGACCGCCCGTCGACCGAAGGTGGTCAGCGAGAACTCGTCGTCCTCGGCGTTCTCGGCCAGGTGGGTGTGCAGGCGGACGTCGAGCCGTTCGGCGAGGCGCGCCGACTCCTCCATGAGTCGCGGGGACACCGAGAACGGTGAGCAGGGGGCGAGCGCCAACCGGGTCATCGCCCCGAAGCCCCGGTCGTGGTGGCGACCGACCAGACGCTCGCTCTCGGCGAGGATCTGCTCCTCGTCCGTGACCACCGAATCCGGCGGCAGCCCGCCGTCCTTGACCGACAGGCTCATCGATCCGTGGGTCGGGTGGAACCGCATCCCGACCTCGCGGGCGGCCTCGATCTCGGTGGTGACGAGGTCGCCGGCGTGATGCGGGTGCAGGTAGAGGTGGTCGCTCGAGGTGGTGGCGCCGCCGAGCGCCAGTTCGGCGAGCCCGACCCAGGTCGAGAGATGGACGGCCTCCTCGTCGAGCGACTCCCAGAGCGGGTACAGGGTCTGGAGCCATCCGAACAACGGCGCCGAGGTCATCGGACCGTAGGCCCGGGTCAGGTTCTGGAAGAGGTGGTGATGGGTGTTGACGAGTCCCGGGGTGACGAGGCAGTCCGCCGCCGACAGCGTCCGCCGCGCCTCCGGCCGGGGATCGGCCGGTCCGCCGAGGCCGCTGATGATGCCGCCCGTCGACGCGACCCAGCCCCCGGGGATCTCCCGTCGACCATCGTCGACCGTGGCAACGAGGCGTGCGTCGGTGACGACGAGGTCGGCCGTCGGTCGATGGGGGACGGTGGGCGCGGCCGGTGCGGTCATGACCAGACGGTAGAGGGTCCGGATCCGGCACAATCGGACGATGCCCGAGGGAGACACGATCTGGAAGACGGCCGGCCGGCTCCGGCCGGCCCTGGTCGATCGTCGGGTTCGGCGATTCGAGGCCCCACGCCTCATCGGGACGGTGGCCGAGGGAGTCACCATCGACTCGGTCTCGGCCCGGGGCAAGTTCCTCCTGATCGCGTTCGGCGATGGGCAGGTGCTCGAGACCCACCTGCGGATGACGGGGAGCTGGCACCTCTACTCCGAGGGTGACCGATGGCGGCGGAGCCGGGCCTCGGCCCGGGTGATCCTGACCGCCGACAACGGCTGGACGGCGGTGTGTTTCTCGGCCCCGCACGTTCGCCTCATCCGGCCGGGCCGTGACGCGGCGGCAACGGCCCACCTGGGACCCGACCTGACCGGTCCCGAACCCGATCTCGAACGAGCGGCCGCCCAGTTCGCTCGGTTCACCGATGCCGACACCCCGGTGGCGGTGGCCCTGCTCGATCAGCGGATCTGCTGCGGGGTCGGCAACGTCTACAAGAGCGAGGTGCTCCATGCCCTCGGGATCTCCCCGGACCGGCCGAGCCCGGCCCTCAGCCCCGACGAGCGGCTCGCCATCGTCACCACCGCCCACCGCCTCCTGCGCGCCAATCTCGGCGGCGGGGCGCGCGTCACGCACGACGGCGGCTTGGCGGTGTACGGCCGGGCCGGTCAGGCCTGCCCTCGGTGCGGCGGCACCATCCGTCGAGGGGTGCACGGGGAGCACGTCCGGAGCACCTACTGGTGCCCCGCCTGCCAGCACTGACCAGGTCGGAAGGGCCGGTGGACGGTTGAGCGCCGTAGGATGATCCGATGGTCTGCGCCTCCTGTGGATCCGAGGTCCCGGTCGGGTCTCGGTTCTGTCCCACCTGCGGGACCTCGCAGTCCCCGGTCGACGAGGAACGACGGGTCATCACGGTCGTGTTCGCCGACATCGCCGGGTTCACGGCCATGGCCGAGCGTCTCGATCCCGAGCACGTCAAGCGTCAGGTCGACCGCTGCTTCGTCCAGCTGACGCGTGACATCACCTCGTTCGGCGGGGTCGTCGACAAGATCATCGGCGACGAGATCGTCGCCCTCTTCGGAGCGCCGGTGGCCCACGAGGACGACGCCGAGCGCGCCGTCCGGGCCGCCCTGCGCATCCAGGACAGCCTGGCGGCCATGGCCATCGAAGCCGAGACCCCGTTTCGGGTCCGGGTGGGGATCAACACCGGGGAAGTCCTGGTGGGCAGCTCGGCGTCGGGCCGCGACTACACGGCCATGGGTGACGTGATGAACACCGCATCCCGGTTGCAGACCATGGCCGAGCCCGGTCAGATCGTCGTCGGCGGGTCGACCCGTGCCGTCACCCGGGATGCCATCGCCTACGAACCCCTCGGGCTGCTGCAGGCCAAGGGACGCACCGGCGAGGTCGAGGCCTGGTTGGCCTGCTCGGCGATCCGGCCACCCGGGGCTCGAACCCGTCGGGAATCGTTGTTCGTCGGCCGCGAACACGAACTCGGGGTGCTGTCGGCCCAGGCTCGGCTGGCGTTCGACCTTCGACAGGCCCAACTGTCGGCGCTCTACGGCGAGGCCGGGATGGGCAAGACCCGCCTGGCCGAGGAGCTCGCCGCCCGGGTGGGCCGCAGCGACGGTGCGCTCGTCCTGCGCGGTCGTTCGGTTCCCTACGGCGAGGCCAACGTGTGGTGGCCCATCGCCGAGGTGCTGCGTCAGCTCTTCGATGTCGACGTCGACTGCCCCGACGAGGTGGCGGCGTTCGCCATCCGTCGCACCATCGAGACGTTCGGTCTGCCGATCGGGATCGACGTCGACCGGTTCACCACGGCCGCGCTCCACGCACTCGGCTACGCGACCCCGCTGCGAAACGGCAACCGCGATCGCAACCGGGCCGAGGTCACCCTGATGCTGACCAGCCTCCTCGAGGTCGAGCTGGCGCGGCGACCGGTGCTCCTGCTGCTGTCCGACATGCACTGGTCGGCCGAGGCCGTCTGGGGCCTGGTCGGGCACGTCCTGTCGCAGCTGTCGCGGTCGCGCCTCCTCGTGGTCCTGACGGCACGGCACTCCGGCGAGGAAGCAGTCCTGCCCCGCGGTCGATTCGGTCGGCTGGAGCTCGAGCTCGGTCCGCTCGAGGCCGCCGCCGCCCGCCGGCTGGTCGGCGAACTCGACATCGAGCTGTCGGCCGCCGACATCGACGAGCTGATCGACCGCAGTGGTGGCAACCCCTTCTTCCTCGAGGAACTGACCGATCTGGTCGGGAGCCAGGCCACCGTGGCGAACGCGTCGGCGTCGTCGTCGCTGTCCCGGCTCGCCCGCGTGCCCGACACCCTGCGGGGCCTGTTGGCGGCCCGTCTCGATCAGCTCCCGCCCGACGCCCGCCGGGCGCTCGATGCGGCCGCCGTCATCGGGCGATCCGGCCCGCTCACCAGCATTCGCTTGATGCTCGACGAGGCCAACTTCGATGGCGACGTGGAGCAAGCCGTTGCCCGCCTGGCCGAAAGCGACATCCTGTCGATCGAGGGATCCCGCTTCACCTTCGTGTCCGATCTGATCCGCGAGGTCGCCTACAGCACGATCACCAAGGCAGCCCGGGCGCGCTCCCACGAGGGCATTGCCCGGTACCTCGAAGACACCGGGGGGCCGCCGTATCGCAACTCGACCGCCGTGGCGATCGCCCGGCATTACCAGGCGGCCGCGGAACTGGTCATCGAACTCGGCACCGGGAGCCCCGCCGACGGTGGGCAGACCGTCGCCCGAGCCGGTCACTGGTTGGCCGAGGCGGCTTGGCGGGCGCTCGACGCCGGAGTGGCGACCGAGGCCGAGCCCTGGTTCACGGGGGCGATCGAGTTCGCCGATTCCGACGAACTGCCGTCGATCCTGTACGGGCGGGCCCGGTCCCGCGCCGATCAGCGCAAGGTCGCGGCGACCCGCGCCGACCTCGACCAGCTCGACCAGCTCGGCTTCGACGACCCGTCGCTCCGGGCCAACGCCCTCGTCGTGCGGGGCGACATCGATGCCAAGGCCGGCGACTACGACGGCTCGGTGAACTCCCTCACCGAGGCCATCCAACGGCTCCACGGTCTGGGCGATGCCGCGGCCGAGGCCCGGGCGTTGCGCCTCCTCGGTCGAACCGACATGTTCCGCAAGGACGATGAAGCGGCGCGATCGAGCCTCGAACTGGCTCGACGGGTCGCCGCCGAATCCGGCGAGCGCCGGGAAGAGGCCTGGGCCCTCCAGACCCTGGCCTGGTTCGCCTACCGGGCCGGCCGCCTCGACGAGGCGAGCACCCACGTCGATGCCGCCACCGAGATCTTCACCGAACTCGACGATCGGTCCGGTCTGGGTTGGGCGATGGGGCTCGCGGCATGGGTGGCCTTCCATCGGGGCGACTGGCGGACCGCCGAGGCGATGGTGGCCGACGTGCTCCCCGAGATCCGCCGGGGTGGTGATCCGTGGGGCGAGGCCATCATGCTGATCCTGCAGGCCTCGATGAACCTGTGGTCGGGTCAGGCGCGGCGGGCGCTCGACGTGGCCCGTGATGCGCAGTCGGCCGCCGAGCGGGCCGACGACTTCTCGTTGGCCGTCCAGGCTCGGGCGATCGAGGGCCGGGCCCTGATGAGCCGGGGCCGGGTCAGCGAGGGTCTGGCGGCGCTCGAGCAGGCGGCGACCCTGGCCGAACGCGGCGGTGACGACGAGAGCCGGCGCATCGCCATGATCAGCAACTGTGCGTCGGCTGCCCGCCTCGGCGATGCCGAACGGGCGTTGCGCTGGGCCACCCGCTTCGACGGCATCGGGGTGCGTCCGTCGTTGGTCGGCCGGAACGACCTGGCCGTTTCGTTGGCGCTGGCCCATCTGCAACTCGGTGACGTCGACGAAGCGGCCCGACGCCTCGCCGAGGTGCTGGATCACCCCGAGGGGTCGACCAGCACGTTCGCCCTGTCGGTCGGTGCGGTGATCGGGGCGGCGCAGGGCGACGGCGAGCTGGTCGACCGGCGGGTCGCTCTGGTCCTGTCGGGCGAGCCGACCTACCTCGATCGGGTCACGGCGCTGCTGGCGTCGGCCGCCGTCGCCAGTCGGCGGGGCGACCTCGACCGGACCCGATCGGCGATCTCGTCGGCCAAGGACCTGCTCGAGAGGACCGACGATCGGGTGACCCCGCTGATGGTCTCGCTGGTCGAGGCCATCAGCGAGTCGGGCCCCGTGTCGTCGGTGCTTCGCGAGATCGAGGCGCTCGGCATCGATCCCGCCGGTTGGCAACGGTGCTGGACGCTGGCCGTCGGTGGGGTTCCGGTGTGATCAGCCGGGTTGCTTGGTGAGCCGAAGGTAGGGCTTCTTCTCGTCCCAGCCGCCGGGGAAGAGCTCGCCGGCGTCGTCGTTGGACAGCGCCGGGGAGATGATGACGTCATCACCGGGCGACCAGTTGACCGGGGTGGCGACCTTGTAGCCGTCGGTGAGCTGCAGCGAATCGATCACTCGCAGGATCTCGTTGAAATTGCGTCCCGTCGAGGCCGGGTAGGTGAGCGTGAGCCGGATCTTGTTGGCCGGGTCGATGACGAACACCGAGCGCACGGTCAGGGTGTCGTTGGCGTTCGGATGGATCATGTCGTAGAGATCCGACACCGTGCGGGTCTCGTCGCCGATGATCGGGAAGTTGACCGCCGTTCCCTGGGTCTCCTCGATGTCGCCGAGCCAGCGATCGTGGCTCTCGACGTCGTCGACGCTGACGGCGATGGCCTTGACGTTGCGCTTGTCGAACTCGTCCTTGAGCTTGGCGGTGAACCCGAGTTCGGTCGTGCAGACCGGGGTGAAGTCCTTCGGGTGTGAGAACAGGACGGCCCAGGCGCCATCCTTCCACTGGTGGAACGAGACCGGTCCCTGGGTGGTGGGAGCGGTGAAATCGGGGGCGATGTCGCCGAGACGGAGGGTCATGAGCGTGCCTTCCTTCGAGCAGGGGATGGGTGGAACGTCGAAGGGTAGGCCCGATTCCACCAAAAGCCGATCGGAAAGGTCGGAATTCGGGAGTTCCGGTTCGTTCGTCAGATCCGGTCGTGGCTGAACAGGCGATCCACGATCTCCTGGCCGATCGACAGGGAGGCCGTTGCGGCGGGCGACGGCGCGTTCAACACGTTCACCACGCGGGCGGTCTCGGCCCACACGAAGTCGTCGAGCAGGGCGCCCTGTCGGTTCACGGCCTGGGCACGAACGCCGGCAGGCGACGGGACGAGGTCGTCGACGGTGATCTCGGGAACCAGACGCTGGAGGGCTCTCACGAACGCTCGCTTCGACAGCGACCGGTAGTACTCGCCCATGCCCGTCTTCCAGTAGGTGCGGGCGAGACGCCACCAGCCAGGGTTGGCCATGACCTCGGCGAGGTCCTTCGCATTGATGTCGCCCCAGGTGTAGCCCTCGCGAGCCAGGGCGAGCACCGCATTGGGCCCGGCGTGGATCGACCCGTCGATCATCCGGGTGAGGTGGACGCCGAGGAACGGGAAGTCGGGATCGGGCACCGGGTAGATCAGCGTCTTGACGAGATGCCGGCGGTGCTCGGCCAGTTCGTAGTACTCACCCCGGAACGGCATGATCCGCTCGGTGGTCTCGGGCTCGGTCATCCGTGCCAGGCGATCGCTGTACAGACCGCCGCAGGTGATCACCATTCCGGCCTCGAGTTCCCCACCCGTGGTCGACACGCGCACCGACCCGGATCGCTCGTCGATGTCGGTGACCTTGGTCGACATCCGGATCTCACCCCCGGCGTCGGTGATGAGGGACGCCATCGTGCGGCACACGGTCGTGTAATCGGTGATCCCGGTCGCCGGGACGTGCAGGGCCGCGATCCCGGCGGCGTGGGGCTCGCGCTCTCGGAGTTCGGCGATGTCGATCCGATGGGCGACGACCTGGTTGGCGACGGCCCGCTCGGCCAGCGCATCGAGACGAGGGACGTCGTCGTCCTGGGTGGCGACGATGATCTTGCCGCAGATCTCGTGGGGGATGTCGTGCTCCTGGCAGAACTCGACCATCCGGGTCCGACCCTCGTGAGCCAGCTTGGCCTTCAGGCTCCCCGGCTTGTAGTAGATCCCCGAGTGCAGGACCCCGGAGTTGTGGCCGGTCTGATGGCCGGCGAGATCGGCTTCCTTCTCGACCAGGACCACCGAGGTCCCCGGCTTGGCCCGCAGCAGGTTGTGGGCCGTTGCGAGACCGACGATGCCGCCTCCGACGATGACGACATCGGTGGTTCGAGTCGGCGAGGCGGACGTGAGGTTCGGGCTGTCGGACATGGCGCTCCCATCGGCGGTTCCCGCTCGGAACCAAGCGATGAGGCTATCCAGGTCAGGGGGCGGCGGTGGTGGGCGGGGCGGCCGGCGGGATGGCCAGTTCCTGCCCGATCTGGAGCGTGTTCGGGTCGGCGATGGCGTTGAAGTCGGCCAGGGCCTGGGTCGAGACGCCGAACTGGTTGGCGATGACCGACAGGGTGTCGCCGGATTGGACGACATAGGTGACCGCCGTCGTGGTCGGTGGGGCCGTCGCGGCGGGGGCCGGCGCCGTCGTCGCCGTGGTCGGCGCGGCCGTCACCTCGGTGCCGGCCACCTCGGCGCCATCGCCACCACGGCCACAGGCCGCGAGCACGAGCGCCGATCCGACGAGGAGTCCCGCCGCACGTCTCGCTGATGTCCCCATTCGCCCCCGGTCCTTTCGATCCGCCTGACCCAGCGAGTATGACGCATCGAGCGACGCCGTGCTGGAACCCGTCGATCGGGATCGACCCGGTCGGGCTCAGGGCGCGTCAGTGCCGCCGGCGGCCGCTGCGGCGCTTCCCGGCCTTCTGGGGGCGTTCCTGGTCCTGTTTGCGATCGGCGTCGGCCCGGTCGCGATGCTCCGAGCGGCGGCGGAAGTCCTCGAGTTGCGCTTCCTGGAGGTCCAGTTCGGCCATCAGTTCCCGCCAGTGGTCGAGCCGCCGCTCGCTGATCAGACCCTCCGAGCGAGCTTCGCGGACGCCGCACCCCGGTTCGCGGTGGTGCTGACAATCGCCGAATCGACAGTTCGCGACGGCGGCGGCGATCTCGGCGAAGGTCCGGTCGATGCCCTCGTAGGCCTGCCACAGACCGATCTCGCGGATTCCGGGCGTGTCGAGGCCGATTCCCCCGGTGGGGAGCGGGATGAGATCGCGGGTGACCGTGGTGTGACGGCCCCGCTTGTCGGTGGCGCGCACCTGGGCGGTGCGCTGCACCGCTCCGCCCGACAGTTCGTTGATGAGCGTCGACTTCCCGATCCCGGACAAGCCGAGCAGGGCGATGGTGCGGGTGCCGGTGAATCGGCTGCGCACGAAGTCGAGGTTCCGCCCGCTGATCGTCGAGATGGCGATCGTGTCGACGCCGGGGGCGATCTGACGGACCGAGTCGACCGCCTCCTCGTGGTGGGCGACCTCGTCGGCCTTGGTCAGGACCACGACCGGCGTCGCTCCGCTCTGCCACACGATGACCAGCTGCCGTTCGAGTCGGCGCAGGTTGAGCGGGCGGTCGAGACCGTGCATCACGAAGACGTCGTCGATGTTGGCGGCCAGGGTCTGCGGCTCGGGGACCCGGCCCGGCGCCCGCCGGGTGAGGTCGGTCGTTCGCGGCGCGATCCCACTGATCACCGGGGTGTCGTCGACCATCGAGACCGTGACGAAGTCCCCGGTCGCCGGTGCGATGCCGAGATCGGAGCGGACCGAACTCGAGGCGGCCATGACCGTCTCGCCGCCGGTGAAGACGACGCAGAAACCCCGGCTGGCCCGGGCGATCCGACCCCGGTCGTCGTGGGGAATGCCGTCGGCCCATCGGTCGTGTTCGCTCGTCCAGCCGAGCTGGTCGAGCGACCGCGGTGCCTGATGGAGGGCCACGGGCTCAGTCCTCGGTTCCCGGACGGCACAGGTGGTCGACGAGGAACGAGCGCTGCAGCCAGAGCAGGTTCTCGGCGACCGATTCCTGGGGGGTCATGTGCGTGACGCCCGACAGGGGCAGGACCTGATGGGGTCGGCCGGCGCCGAGCAGCGCCGTCGAGAATTGCAGGGTGTGGGCGGCGACCACGTTGTCGTCGGCCAGGCCGTGGATGAGCAGCAACGGTCGGCCGAGTCGATGGGCGTCGGTGGCCAGATCGCACTGGTGGTAGTGCTCGGGGTGCTCGTCGGGGCTTCCGAGGTATCGCTCGGTGTAGTGGGTGTCGTACAGCGCCCAGTCGGTGACGGGGGCCCCGGCGATCGCTGCGTGGACCCGATCGGGTCGGCGCAGGACGGCGAGCGCGGCGAGATAGCCACCGAACGACCAGCCGCGGATGCCGACCGCGTCGAGATCGAGGCAGCCGAACTCGGCGGCCGCCGCATCGAGCGCGTCGATCTGGTCGTCGAGCACCGGTCCGGCCAGATCGCCCCACACGGCTCGTTCGAACGCCGGGCCGCGACCGGGGGTGCCCCGGCCGTCGGTGACCAGGACGGCGAACCCCTGCTCGGCGAACCACTGGGAGACCAGATGGGGGTTCTGGGCGTGGACGACGCGCTGGGCGTGCGGCCCTCCGTAGGGGTCGAGCAGGACCGGCAGGGGTGCCGAACCGTCATGGCCGGTGGGAAAGAAGATGGCCGAGTTCAGGGCTCGCTCGCCGGCTCGGAAGAACCGGGGGTTCGCCGTGATCACCGGGGTGGCGCTCCAGTCGGCGATCCTGCGGCGGTCGGATTCGGTGCGGACGGTGACGTCGGCGCCGTGGTGTGCGACCCGGAGCGAGCTGACGACCGTGGTGCCGCCGGCGGCGACCGCGGTGTGGACCCCGGCGTCGTCGGTGAGTGGACGGGGCGGCGACGGTTGGTCGCCGAGCGGGATCTCGAAGACGTGGGTCTCGCCCGGTTCCCCCGCCGACGCCGTGACGAGCACCGAGTCACCATCGGCCCGGCCGATGGACCGGAGGTACAGCGAGTCGTCGGTGAGGGGGCGTCCATCGAGGTGCAGCGCACGGGTCGTTGCCGTGTCTTCGATCGTGAGCAGGCCGTGATCGCACCAGGTGGGTGAGCCGGGGAGGAGCTCGACCCAGGTCGGATCGGTGATCGTGCGCCGCACCCTCGGCGTGCCGTGCCCGTCGGTGGCGAACTCGACCATCTCGACCGTGCGTTGGTTGCGGGTCTGGCGAACGATCACCGGATCATGCCCGCTCGACCACACCACGTCGGCCAGGTACTCGAACCGTCCCCCATCCGACCAGTCGATCCCGAGAGGGGCGGCGCCGGGGTCGTTGCCGTCGAGCGTGAACAGGCTCAGTCCGACGGTGGCGTTGGTGGACCCCGCCCGGGGATACCGAATGGAATGCGGCGGTCGGTCGGGGTGCGCGGGGTCGTTGATCCACCACTCGACGACGGCGCGTTCGTCGGTGCGCTGGACGAGGAGGTGCTCGCCGTCGGGGGACCACCAGAACCCCCGGGTGCGCGACATCTCTTCGCCGGCGACGAACTCGGCCCGGCCCCACGAGATCAGCGGATCGGGGTCGGTGGCGACCAGGGTCGGTTCGGAGCGGCCGTCGGTGTCGACCACCCAGAGACCGGGGCGGTCGTCGTCGCCGACGTACGCCACCCGGGTCCCGGTCGGGTCGAGGACGGGATCGAAGACGCCGCCCGGTGCCGGGAGATCGGTTCGGGCACCGTCGGCGAGGTCGACCACCGAGAGGGTGCCGCCGAGCACGAAGGCGGCGGAACGACCGGCCCGGTCCGTCGTGTATGCCACGATGCCCCCGGCGCTTTCGCGGGCCCGTTCCCGCCGTGCCCGCTCGGCGGCCGGGAGGTCGTGGCCGTCGTCGAAGGAGGTGGGGTCGACGACCAGCCGTTCGCTGCCGGTTGCGACCTCGAGCGCCCACAGGCACAGCACCGGATCGTCGGGGCCCTGGGAGCGCAGGAACGTCACCCGGGCGCCGTCGGGCGAGACCCGCACGTTCCGGGGCGCGCCGAGCGTGAATCGTCGGGTCGCGGCGTATTGGCGGGGGAAGTCGGTCATGGGTGTGGCGGGGCCGGCACTCGGGGCGTCAGGATTCGGGAGGGAACGCCCAGCCGGGCGAGCGACGAGCGTAGCTCGTCGGCCAGCAGCGGTGCATCGGCAACGGCGGCCGGATCGACATGCAGTCCGATCGCGGCGTCGTCCTGGAACGACAACAGGGTCGCGTTGAACGCCGTTCCGGCAACCGGTCCGAGCGGGTGCATCGACTCGACGGCCGAGCCGGCCAGCCACAGGGGTACGGGTGGTCCGGGCAGATTGCTCGTCGCGAAGTCGATGCCTCGGGTGTGGTCGATCGCGATGGCCGCCGACAGCCGTGCGGGAACCAGGGTGGCGAAGGTGGCGGCGGCCGCCAGATCGGCCTCCTTGGCTGCCACCTCGGTTCGGCGCTCGCCGACCTGCCGCCGCACCTCGACGAGTCGATCCGCAGTGGTGGCGCTCGAGCCGGGGAGGACGATGCCACAGGGCACCACGGCGTTGTGTGCTGCGGGATGGTCGTCGTTGCGGGTGCTGATCGCCACGGTCGTCGCCACGTGGTCGAGTTCGATACCGGCGTGGTGGTGATAGCCGAGGGCGGCCTCGGCGACGGCCACCACGAAGAGATCGTTCAGACTGACGCCGAGATCGGCGGCGCTCGTTCGCATCGCCGGGAGCGATGCCACCAGGTGCGCCGATCGACGATTGCGGCTGCGCGTGGCCCAGAGTGGCGAGACCGACGGCTGGTCGACGACGCTCCCGGTGAGCACCCGGGCCGTGCCGGCGACGTCGTCGGCGAGTGAGGCCAGGGCGTGGAGCGCGGCGGCCGGCCCCGGCGCCGAGGAACCGGATCCGCCGAACACCGACCCGGTGGCGGCGACGGCCATCGTCAGCAGTTCCTCGATCCGGGACCGGATCGACTCGGTCAACGCCTCGTTGGTCGGTGCGTCGTCGGCGGCGAGGTCGTCGAGCCGGCTGCGCAGGTCGATCGTCGTCTTGGGCTCGGCGTCGGGAACGAGGTCGAACAGGTGGAGTGCCAGCTGCACGAGTCCCTGGCCATCGGCGATCGAGTGATGGACCTTGGTCACGAGGGCGCTCCGATCGGAGGGCAATCCGCTCACGAGGGTCATCGTCCACAGCGGTCGGGTGCGGTCGAACGGATCGTTGACGATCGTGGTGGCCAGCTCGAAGAGGGCACCGACCGGCGAATTCGGGGGCAGACGAACGAAGCGCAGGTGGTGATCGAGATCGAAATCGGTGTCGGTGACCCATTGCGGCCCGGCGAACGGCAAGGGCGAGGTCGACACGCGCTGACGGAGCGGTTCCAGCTCGGCAACGGCGTTGGCGATCGTGGTGGTCAACCGCCGGGCGTCGGGCTCCCGGTCGAGGATCGCGATCGAACCGACCGTCGAGGCCAGATGCGGATTGTCTTCGAGGCCCCACATGAGTGCCTCGACGTCATTCAGGCGTCGTCCCACGAATCTCCAAACTCCGAATTCCCATCATGGCGCGACGACTGGCCCATCACTCGCCCGATGGCGTTCGGGAGCCGATCTTCGCAGGCGGCGGTCACCGGGATAAGCTCATGAACGTCGTCGTCATGACGACGTTGGAAGTAGCTGGACGGGCTGTCCGCTGGAGACAGGCCCGCCAAGATTGAGACGAGGTGTCACACGATGGTCAAGGTCTGGATCGACCAGGATCTGTGCACGGGCGACGGCCTGTGCGCCGAGATTGCTCCCGATGTGTTCTTCGGGATGGATGACGGCCTCTATTACGTGAAGGAATCGGCGAGCAACTTCGGTGCCGAGAAGCTCTTCGACGGGGTCGCCAACCCCGCCGGAGCCGAAGGAATGGCCCGGGTCACCGACGGTGGTCTCGAGAGCGTGATCGAAGCCGCCGAGGAATGCCCCGGCGAGTGCATCTTCCTCGACGTCGACTGACCCTGCTCCTCCCGCTCCGAGCGCACCGACCCTGGCCCGAGGCCAGGGTCGGTTGCCGTTTTGGGAGCGGTCCCTGGTCGGGCCGGCGTGGGCCGTACGGTCCATGAACTGATCCGTTCGACTCACGAACCCGGCTCCGGCGCCGATGGACGAGGGTGAGAGTTCTCCGGATCGGCCTCGGCCTGGTTCTGATCGTCGCGGTGCTGACGATCTGGCATCGTCGCGCCGAGGTGACCGAGGCCTACACCGTCGAGCGCGAACCGGTGGTCTTCCGGTTCGATGGCCTCGATGTCGAGCTCACTCCCTCGGCCGATCCGACCCCCTCGCCGTTGCGGGTACCGCGCCCGCCCGACACCGACCAGGTCTCGCTCGCCGCGATCCGGATCGAACCCGGAACGGCGCCAATCCCGTCCATCCCGTCCGGCGAGGCCGACTTCACCGGTTCGGTCAACGGCCCCGATGGTCCGGTGCCCGAGGCGATCGTGCGGCTGGAGCACCATGGAGTCGATCCGGTCACCGGGACCCTGGTGGTGTCGTCGGTCGATGTCGTCACCGACGCGGACGGGCGCTGGGTGCTCGCCGGCGTGAGCGGCGGACGCTGGCGGATCCGAGCATTCGTGCCGTCGCTCCTCGCCTCGGTCGAGCCGAGGCTGGCCTTCTACGACGGGACCGGGAACCAGATCGTGGATCTGTCGGTGGCTCCCGCCCCTCCCGACCTGGTCGTCGAGGCCGGTGGTCCGGCGCAGCTCGAGCTGGGCTGGTCGGGGACGCTCGCCGTGACCGTCGGCCGGGGTCGGGTCGACGAGAACGGCACGGTCGTGATCGATCCCGTTGCGGGCGCCTCGTCCCGGCTGACCCTGCCAGCCGGCGCTCCGCTCCGGCTGGTGTCGCCGATCGATGGGTCGACGTCTCCCAGCGGGGTCGCCACCTACGGTGTGGTGTGCGATCGCCTCGGCCCGACGACCGCCACCGTGGCCGTTTCGTCGCCCGCGGCGGCGGTCGTTCCGGTCCCCGGTGACACCGCAACGAGCGGCAGCCGCTCGATCGTGTTCGCCGCCCCCGTCTGCGTGCCCCCGCCGCCTCCACCCGACCCCGGGCTCCAAGAGCCGGCGGCCACCGATGGCTGAGCGCTCCCGACTGCTCGGGCTGGTCGGCGCCCTGGCGCGCCTCGTCATGACCGTCACCCTGGCGATCCTCGTCGTGCCCCCCGTCGCCGCCGCCGTCGGCGTGACGACCCTGCTCCGGGCGCCCCTGCCCGGCGAGCTGCCCGACGAGCCGCCGACCTTCGTTGCCGTGCCCTCGACGGTCTTCGATCGCAACGGCAACGAGATCGCCGTCTTCCGAGGGTTCGATCGGACGGTCGAGATCCGTTTCGCGGACATCCCGCAGGTGGCCCTCGACGCCGTCATCGCCATCGAGGACCAGCGCTTCTACGATCACAACGGGGTCGACTTCGAGGGGATCGCCCGAGCGGCCCGCACGAACCTCGAGGTCGGGTCGATCGCCCAGGGTGGCTCGACGATCACCCAGCAGTACGTGAAGAACCGCTATCTGTCGGGAGAACAGACCTTCGAACGAAAGGCCCGCGAGGCGCTGCTCGCGGTCGAGCTCGAGGAGCGGATGACCAAGGACGAGATCCTGTTCGCCTATCTCGAGACGTCCTACTTCGGAGCCGGGGCGTACGGCATCGGCGCCGCCGCCGAGGTCTACTTCGACAAGCCCGTCGACGAACTCGACATCTCCGAGGCCGCGACCCTGGCCGGGGTCCTCCAGTCGCCGACCCGATTGTCGCCACGGACCGACATCGAGGCCGCCGACGAACGACGCCGACTCGTGTTGCAGGCCATGGTCGACACCGGGGCGATCACCGTCGAGGACTACGAACGGGAGGCCCCTCGGGGGCTCTGGCTCGCCACCGACGCCGATCTGCCCCCGGGCCGGGTCACCGTGGTCGCCCCCCCGCCGAAGAACGGTGCCAGTTCCTACCCGTTCTTCGTCGACTGGGTCGAGGCCGACCTGCTCGCCCGCCTGGGGCCCGATGCGCTCTACCGGGGCGGTCTGCAGATCCACACGACCATCGATCCCACGCTCCAGGCCGCGGCCGAGGCCTCCGTCGCGGCGCGACTCGAGAACACCGCATCGCCCCTCGACATGTCGCTGGTGTCGATCGATCCCCGGACCGGTGAGGTCCTGGCCATGGTCGGAGGCCGGGACTACGGCGCCAGTCAGGTCAACCTGGCAACGGGGGGCAGCACCGGCTTCCAGCCGGGTAGCTCGTTCAAGCCGATCGTGCTCGCCGAGGCCTTCTCGCAGGGCATCGGGCCCGACACGGTGCGAGCGGCACCCGGATCGTGGATCGTTCCGGGCTGCGTCGGGGTGAAGTGCACGATCACCAACTACGACGGCGGCGACCGCGGCGACATCACGCTCCGAGACGCCACCGTCGACTCGGTCAACACCGTGTACGCCATGTTGGTCGAGGAGGTGTCGATCGTCGAGACCGCCCGCCTCGCCAACGATCTCGGTCTCAGTCGGGTCGATCCCGCCGAGGCGTACGGCCCCAGCCTCGCCCTGGGATCGGTGGAGGCCTCCCCGCTCGAGATGGCCTCGGCCTACGGGACCTTCGCCAACCGCGGTATCCGTCAGACCCCGATCGGTGTCCTGCGGGTCGTCGACGACGCCGGGCAGGTCCTCATCGACCAGGCGACCCGACCCGGTCTCCGGGTGCTCGACGCCAACGTGGCCGACACCCTGTCCGACGTGCTCCAGGGCGTCGTTTCGGGCGGAACCGGGAAGGCGGCGGCCGTGCCCGGGCACGCGATCGCCGGCAAGACCGGCACGACCCAGTCGTACTGGGCCGCCTGGTTCGTCGGCTACACGCCATCGCTCGCCACGGCCGTCTGGATGGGCCACACCGACGGCCTCGTCCCGCTCACCGACGTCAATGGCGTGGCGCGGGTGACCGGAGGCAGCCATCCCGCCGTGGCCTTCCACGACTTCATGTCCCTGGCGCTGCGAGATCGGCCCGCCGAGTCCTTCGTGATCCCCCGCCCCATCACGGCGCCCGTCGGCGACACCTACAAACCGCTCCACGAGTTCACCACCGCCGGCGGACAGGACCAGCCCGATCGCGTGGCGGCCGATTGTGGTGGCCCGTGCGAACGATCGTCAGTGGTCATGCCCGAGTACGCCGTCGTGCCACCACCCCCCACGTCGCCCCCGACCCTGCCCCCGCCGACCCCGGCCCCCACGACCGTCCCCGGCTCGTCGACCACGGCGCCGCCGGTGTCGACCCCGACCACCCCGCCGCCTTCAGGAGGCACCGGATGACCGCACCAACGAAACGACCGGCCGATCGCACGGTCCGACCGCGCCCGCTCGGCCTGGGCCGCAGACGAGACCCGGCTCCTGGCGGTGTGGCGCCGCTCCTGGAGCCACCGTCACGCTTCGAGCAGTGGCGATCACAGCGGACCTGGGAGCCTCGGGGCTTCGTCCCGATGAGTCCGGGGCGCGACAAGCGACGCCACCGGATCCTGCCCCGGACGGTCATCGGCACCTCGTTCATGTTGCTGGCCTTCGCCGTGGGGGTCGGTTTCTCGGGCGCCGCGTTCTACGCCTACTACGACAACCGGTTGGCCCAGAACGAACGCGAGATCACCGGCTTCGTCGAGGGCTTCGACGAACAGTTCACCGATGCCGCCGGGGCCATCGACGAGCTCCGGGCGTCGTCGATCGAGGACGTCCGGGCCGAACTGGGCCCGATCGCCGAGTTCGCATCCGACGCCCGGGGAGTCATCGATCTGCCGCAGACCTCCGGCGCCGCGGTCTGGTCGGTCGAGACGCTCGACGAAGGCGGCGGCCAGGCACTGGGTTCGGCGTTCGCCGTCACCGGACACGAGGGTGGAACGGCCCTGATCACCAGCCTCTCGTTGGTTCGATCCTCGACGGTGGTCCCCTCGCCGACGATCTCGTTGGTGAAGGGTGATCGCCGAGTCGTGGCCAGCCTCTGGGCCTGGGACGAGGCACACGATCTGGCGCTCCTCGTCACGACCGAACCGATCGAACCGCTGCCGCTGGCCGATCCGGCGAGCCAGACCGCGGCCCTCGGCGGCCGGGTGTTCGCCCTGGGCGGCCTCGGTGGCCAGGGTGCGACGGCGACGCCGGGCGTGCTGGTCGATCGGTCACTCGCCGGTCTGCAGCACACGGCTCCGGTCGGGACCTTCTTCGCGGGCGGCCCGCTCGTCGACGGCGAGGGACGGGTGCTCGGCATGGCCTCCCTGGCCTATCAGCCCCTCGGTCAGGACAGCGGAGTCGTCCGTCAGAGCCCCGACGTGGTGGCCTTCTGTGCCCAACTCCTGGTCTGCGACGACACCACGGCCGGTCGGGCTCCGATCGTTGCCGAACCGGGCGGCTGATCGAGCGGTCCCCGGTCCGGGCGGGGACCAACGCGCAAGGGCCGCTCCCCGAGGGGAGCGGCCGCAGGCGACGCGTGATCTGCGCAGCGGAAGGTCACCGCGAGGCGATGACCGACCCCTCGTTGCGATCAGCTTCCGTTGGAGTTGATGGCGGTGACTTCCCAGCTCATCGTGCTGGTGTCGGTCAGTGAGGACCCGGTCCCGGCCTCGATGAGTGCCGCGATCCGGAGCTCGGAGCCGGCATTGACCGTCACCGGGCTGGTGGCCGCATTGGCGATCACACCGGCGCCGTCGACGGCGAGCGGGTTGGCGGCCCAGTCACCCGAGCTGTCGGTCGGGTAGCCGAACGCCGCGGTCGAGCCGATGGCGGCGGCCGTGGAGCTGAGGTACACCTCGGCGTAGCGATCGGTCCAGCCACTGCCCTGGCTGCCCGCCATCCGCAAGGTCACGGTGAGCGGCACCGAGCACTGGTTCTGCAGCCGGGCCACGTCGTTGTAGATCACGCGGTCACCCTGCATGCCTCGCACGGTGAGGGAGTCCCGCTCGAACGACACCCGAGCACCGGTCAGCACACCGGCCGCCAGGCCGACGTTGGGACCGTCGGGCGACGTGGTGTAGGAGTTGACGTCGGCTCCCGCCACCGTGACCAGGCACTCGTTGCCGACGGTGATGTCGGCACTCATGTAGCTCTGGATGATGACGCTGGCGAACGCCGGCGTGGCGAAGACGGTCATTGCCGTTGCGGCAAGGGCCGTGCGTCGGGAGATTCTTCCCTTTTTCATGATGATTGGTTCTTTCTCGTTCGTGTTGCTCGGGTTGAGGGTTTGCTGCGTTCGATCCGCGTCGGTCGAACTCTTGGTACGGCGTGTGCCGATAGGGGAACCCCGGGTCGGAACCCGAGGTAGATCACGGTTGCGGCGACGACGCCGGCGGCGACCTGGGCGATGACCCAGGTGTCGATCACGGGTTGGGCGAGGACGTGGCGCCCGTACTGGAGCATCACCAGCACGCCGACCATGAGCAGGCCGGTGGCCCGTCCATCGATCGTCTGGGGTCGTGTACGGCGGAACACCAGGCCGAACAGGACCCGCAGGACGACCACGATCGCCGTGGCCGCGGTGCTCATGGTCGTGATGTCGATGATCTGCCCGGCAGTGGCCAGGATCTCGATGTAGGGCAGGACGTAGAGCGCGGCCCGCAGCGAGATCGTGACGCCGAGGTAGTTGGCGATGGCGATCGAGCCGATCGCCTGCGTGAAGAACATGACGAGGGCGATGCCGAACACCCCTTGCAGGTATTCGGTGTAGTCCTCCTCGGTCGGATCGACGGGGGCCGGAGGCTCTGCAGGCCGGCGGATCGACTCGTCCTCGGGTCTGGTCAGCCGGTACTGGACCGGTCGGTTGCGCCGCGCCGGGACGCCGGATGTGCCGGATGCACGATTCGACGTGGAGGCAGAGCGCATGTCCTAGCCATCGGCAGCACCCGAGTGGGCCTGATCAAACTCCGGAGGCTTCGGGTCAGATTGAGCCGTTCGGCCCATTCTGGATGGGGACGGATGCCCGATTGGGCGGCCCCTGCTGCACCGATCCGACGCCGATTCCGACGTCGGTCGTCAGTCGTTGCGCCCGAGCACGAAGATCGCCGCCACGGCGGCGAGCGATGCCCCGAGGCTCATGACCGGTGGGGGAACCGCCGTTCGGTCGTCCGGCCCCCTTGGATTCGTGTCCCGGGTGGCCGGGTCGAGGTCCTCCCCCTCGTAGGTGGCGTTGACCTCGGCGCCGATGATCACGGCGATGGCACACAGCTGGAAGAAGATGATGAGGGCGGCCACCGAGCCGAGCACGCCGTAGCTCGCAGGCATGGACCCCGCGAACCGGAAGTAGAGCGAGAACAAGAACGCGAAGAGCAGGAAGGCGACGGTCCCGGCGACGGCTCCCGGGTTGCGCCACGGCGTCTTGTGGGGCCGGTCGGGCCCGTAGCGGTACAGGATCGTCAGCGCTCCGGCGAACAGTCCGGCCAGCAGGGGGAACCGGAGGATGTTGACGGCGACCTTGGTCGGCCCGGAGAGGCCGACCTCGTCCATCACCGCCGGGAGGGCGCCCAGCAGGAACACGATGAGCGCGACGCCGACGATGGCCCCGGCGGTGAACAGGTAGGCCAACCCCCGCACCGTCCACCCCTTTCGCCCCTCCAAGGTGGCGTAGGCCATGCTCACCGACAGCATGAGCTTCTGGACCGCGCCCGACGCCGAGAACAGGGCCAGCACGATGCCGATCACGAGCGCCACGGTGCCGCCGCCGCCCTTGGCGCTCGAGACGATCTCGTCGAGTTGGGTGCCGATCAGTTGGGCGGTGTTCTCGTCCATGCGTTCGGAGAGGCTGTCGATCTGCCCGGCGATCTCGGCGGGATCGGTGACGATCCCATAGATCGTCACCAGGGCCACCAGGGTGGGGACCAGGGCCAGCACGCCGTAGAAGGCGATGCCGGCGCACATGATGACCACGTTGTGGGCCTTGATTCGCACCAGGAGGTGCTTGAGCGACGCGCGCCACGAGCGCCGAGCGTCGCCCTCGACGGTGGCGCTGCGGGACTCCCGCGTCATCGGGGATCGTCGACGTCGATGATGTGGGCGCCGGTTCGGTCACGGGCCTGGCGGCCATCGACCACCTTGACCCCTTTGGCTCGGAACTTGGGCTGCGGGAAGTTGAGGCGATCCACCACGACGGCGATCAGACCCAACACGAGTCCGCCGCCGGCGAGGAGGAAAACGGTCTGCTGGGTCATGGTGCTTGGTCCTTGGGTGTCGGAGGCGGTGGGGTGGGCTACAGGAGCGCTCCGGCCAGTTCACGCCAGGCCTGGGTGGGGAGGGCTCGGGGTTCGGACTGCAGGACCTGGACGCACACGTGGCTCGCACCGGCGTCGAGATGATCGCGCACCCGAGCCGCAATGGTATCGACGGTTCCCCACACGACGATGGCGTCGACCACCCGGTCGGTGGCGGCGGTGAGTTCCTCCTCGGTGAAGCCCAGTCGCATCAGGTTGTTGGCGTAGTTCGGCAGCCCGAGATAGATCGCCATGTTCTTGCGGGCGATCTCGCGGGCGACCGTCGGATCGGTTTCGAGGACGACCATCTGCTCGGTGGCGACGATCTTGTCGGGGCCGACGGCCGCTCGGGCGATCGCCGTGTGCTCGACGGGAACGAAGTACGGATGGCAACCGTCGGCCTTCTCGGCGGAGAGCTCGAGCATCTTCGGGCCGAGCGCGGCGAGCACGCGACGGGGCGGTTCCGCCGGTTCGACACCGGCGAACATCGAGGCATCCATGCGTTCGAGGTATTCCCGCATCGTGGTGAGCGGCTTGGAGTAGTCGTGTTTGCGGACCCACTCGGTCAGCGTGTGGTGGCTGACGCCGAGGCCGAGCAGGAAGCGGCCGTCGTAGGCCTCGTTGAGGGTCTTGGAGGCGTTGGCGGTGGTCATGGCGTCGCGAGCCCAGATCGAGGCGATCCCGGTGGCGATCCGGAGCCGGTCGGTGGCCTCGAGCATCACGGCGGCCGAGACGAACGGATCCCTCGAGACCGTCTCGGGGATCCACAGCGTCGGCCAACCCATGGCCTCCACCTCGGCGACGGTCTCGCGGACCACGCCACTGGGGTGTGCGTCGAGGACGCCCTGCCAGATACCAACCTGTCCGATGTCGATCATGGAGCCGAACCTAATGGGGATCGGGTCGGGTCACCACCGGCGGATCGGCGACGCCCGTCGGGCGCCGCACGACGAGCATGACCGAATCCACCAGTGCGTCGGCCATGCGCTCCTTGTAGGGCATGTCCATGCCCAGGTCGTACGACGCGACGCCCTCCTCCGACAGTCGACGGATCTCGTGGGACTGCAGGAGATGTCCCAGCGACAGTTCGGCGACGGGGCGGGCGTAGCTGATCTGCAGGCCCCGGTACCGACCCGAACGAACGCCCCCGAGCACGTAGCCGACGTCGGTCCCCCCGATCGAGGCGAGCACCGCTCGGCAGCGCCCCGAACCCTGGAGCCGGTCGATCATCGTTCGATAGAAGGCACCCATCTCGGCCGCGGTGATGCCCTCGTCGCGCTGCCCCTTCCAGCTCGACTGCTCCACGGCGAGCATCCGTGCGAACAGGTCGCGCCGATCGTCGGCGATCTCGAACCGAACGCCGGCTGCGGCACCACGACGCTGAGCGTTGCCGAGGTTGCGGCGGAACTTGGCACTGCGGCGATCCAGCCAGGCCCTCGCTCCCGACGACAGGTCGATGACCCGCCGACCGATCCCGGCCTGCAGCCCGACGTCGCCCAATCGGGCCAACTCGGCGGCGATCGGCATGATGCGCTCCCGTCTCGGTGGTAGGCCGGGGATGGCGAGCGCGGACCACGTCGGATCGCCCTGGAGGCCCTCGGCGACGAGCCGGGCCGTTGCGGCCTGATCGGCGCCGAGCAGCGGGCACGCGAAGCCCCACAGCGGTTCGAGCCCGGCGATCAGCGTGGCCCCCTCGGCCGTGCGGTACCGGCCGAGCAGGGCCAGCCCCGTGCCGTCGCCGATCGTCAGCGGGACCGCCTCGGGCGCGAAGGCCCGATGGGCCGGGAGGATCCAGTCCGGCCCGGAACACCATCGGTCGATGTCGGGCGTGGCGTCGACGAAGGCCTCGATCTCGTCCGCGGACGGGTGCAGCTCGGCGATGGACGGATCGGGCACCCGGGCAGTGTGGCCGAGCCGGCGAGCCGATGGGGATCCGGCGACCGACCCGGGCGGTCCCGACCGGCGCCTGGGCATTGGCTGGATGCCGACCGCTGTCGTTGGGTCGCTACCGTTGGCAGGTGGTCCAATCCGCCCCCGAACCGCCGGTCCCGTCGAGTCTCGACGCGCTCGAGCCACTCGTCCGTCGCCTTCGGCCGGTGCCTCGTGACCTCCGACGTCGCCCGTGGGTCTCCGAGGTGATGGGTGGCCGACGGTGAGTGACCGGACCGGTGCATCCGAGGCCGACCTGCCGGCGGCAGTCGATGCGGCCGATCGGTCGGCGTCGCGCGGTCTGGTGGGGTGGCCGGATCCGCATTCGGGCCGATCACCGCTCGACGAAGAGTACTCCCGGCTGACCGATCCCGGACGGTGGAGGATCGTCGGGGTTCGGGCCGACGCGTGGCTGATGGCGCTCTCCGAGGCCGGTGTGGCAACCGTGAGGCGTAACGACGACGTCGACTGGGAAGGGCCGACCGGGCCCGTGATCTCGCGCTGCGACCGGGTGCTGCCCCGAGTGCCGGGTGCCCTGTCGCTGGTGATCGCCCGCTCCTGGCTCGGCGATGTCGACGACGCCGGTGTGGTGCTCGGGATCGGTGAGCCGGCCATCGAGATCGCCCGGTTCCCTGATTGTGGGTGCGATGCCTGCGACAGCGGTTCGCAGAACGAGATCGACACCCTCGACGCGCACCTCCTCGGGATCGTCTCCGGACGATTCCGACGGCTTTCCCGTCGGGACGAGGTGGTCATGACGATCGGTGACGGTGGCTGGAGCGCCTCGGGCCGTCGTCGTCCGCCTCGGGCCGAGGCCGTGTTGGCCGACCCGAGGGGGTGGGTCGAGCGGAGCGGTCCGAGCTGGTTCTCGACCTGATCCCGAGGTCAGCGGATGGCGGGCGTCGTCGAGCGCCGAACGACGCGGCCGGGTCGGGCCCCCGTGTGGCGGCCGTCGGTGACCACGGCGACGCCCGAGACCCAGACGTGATCGATGCCGGCGGGGGAGTGGTGCGGATCCTCGAAGGTGCCGCGGTCGATGATGGTCGCGGCGTCGAAGGCCACCAGGTCGGCGATGGCGCCGGGCCGGACGACGCCGCGGTCGTGGAGCCCGAAGACCGCGGCCGCACGTCCCGTCATCCGGTGAACGGCATCGGGCAACGACAGCAGGCCGAGATCGCGGCTGTAGTGGCCGAGGACACGGGCGAACGTGCCGTAGAGCCGGGGGTGGGGTCGCCCCTCCAGAGTGGGGAGGCCGTCGGACCCGATCATGATGCCCGGTGTGGCGAGAACCGTGCGGACATCGTCCTCGCTCATGCTGTGGATGATCACGTTGGTCCGCAGGTCGACCGCGACGACGTGTTCGGCGGCCGCCGCATCGTCGAGGCCGAGTTCCCCGCCGAGCTCGGCCAGCGATCGACCGTTCCACTCCGGCCGGGCCGGGCAGGCGGCGATCACGACGTCATGACCACGCAGCGTGGCCATCGCCCCATCGGGCGATCCGAAGGCGGCCTGCCCGACGAGCGCCGAGAGGACCGTGCTCCCGGCCGTGTAGGGATACTGGTCGGCCGCCACCGGGTGGGCGGCGTCGTCGGCTCGGGCGATCAGGGCCAGGGCCTCGCCGACTCGCCCCCAGTTGGCCCGGCCGTTCGCCTTCAGATGACTGATCACCACGGGGGTCCCGGCCCGGCGCCCGATCTCGATGGCCTCGGCGATCGAGTCGAGGAGCCCGTCGCCCTCGTCGCGGATGTGGCTCGTGTAGAGGCCGCCGTACTCGGCGACGACCCGGGCCAGATCGACCAGTTCGTCGGTCTGGGCGTGGAGTCCGGGTGGGTAGATCAGCCCAGTCGACAACCCGAGGCATCCGGCCTCCATGCCCGCTCGGATCAGCGCATGGAGCTGGTCCCGCTGGGCCTCGGTCGGTGGTCCGACCTCGCCCCGCATGACTGCGGCCCGGAGGGTGCCGTGGCCCATCAGCGCCGCCACGTTGACCGAGGGCGGATGGGCCTCGAGGTGGGCGAGGTAGCCGGCGAATCCGTCCCACGGCGGGAGCTCGGACCCGGGATGGAACGACTGGGCGGTGATCGACGCCACGGGGTGCGGAGCTGCACCCATGCCACAGTTCCCGACGACGCAGGTCGTCACCCCACCCTCGATCTTGAAGCCCATCTCGGGATGGAGGACCACGGCGAAGTCATCGTGGGTATGGGTGTCGATGAAGCCGGGGGTGAGGGTTCGGCCCTCGAGATCGACCACGTTCGTCGCAGGGGTCGACCACGCCGGGTCGAGCCGGCCGGGCGTGGCGACGGCGAGGATCCGGTCGCCGCCGATGGCAACGTCGGCCCGGCGGCCCGGTGCTCCGGTTCCGTCGATCAGCTCGGCCCCGCGCAGGATCACATCGGCAGTCTCGGCTCGGCTCATCGAGGGCCAACCCTAGGCCCCCGGAGCCGGTCGGGCCAGGAGGGCGAGCGGCGCGGGCACCGCTAGCGGGCCACCCCGGCGAGGCAGACTCGCCCGTCGGCCTGACGATGACCGATATTCGAACAGTGTTTGTCCGATCAACATCGATGGCGTGTTTCCCGATCCCCAGGAGCCGCCGATGGGCACACGGGTTGGGACCGGTGGGCGACCCGGTGTGGCGGTCCGGTGGCCCGGGGACCCGACGGGCGCGGCCCGAACGTGGCGATCGGGGTACGGATCCCGATCTCCGAACACCGTTCGAATCACGAGGTCCCGGCCGATCGAGGGCGATCCGGTGACGACGGGGGCCGCGGGTCAGTCATCGGCCGAGGGGAGGAAACGCGGGGTGTCGGAGGGGTTGCCGTCTCGGCCGGATGGAGCCGGCCCCCGCCATCCGGGCGGTTCCGCGGGGAGCGACCGAGTCGACGCCGCACGGGGTCGGTTCGGCCGGTCGGGTGTGGGCCGGGGCCGGGGCCGGCCGCGGCCGCCGACCCGGACGGTGACCCGAACCCACCAAGCGTGACCCTCGACGGGAGGTCGAGGGTTGAACAACGGCCTGCGGGTCGGCGGCGGCGGTCGTTCGACGCACCGAGCTCGCGAGCGCGACCGACACCCGGCGATCGTCGGCGTGGGGGTCCGCCGGACCGACCGGTTCGTCCCGGTACGATGGTCGAGGGACCGCCGAGAGAATCGCGTACTCGTGATCGACGACGACAACGAACAACCGACGCTGGCGCCCATCGGTCCCGATGACGACCCCTCGTCCGACGATCGCCGGTCGGGTCGGGTGTCGAGACGTCGTGACGACCTCGACGCCATCGGTTCGAGCCTCGTGGACGCACTCGTGGAGCCCGTGGTGTCGGTGGTCCTTCCGACCTACAACGAAGGCGGCAACATCGTGTCGATGTTGCAGCGGCTCGATGCGGCCCTGGCCGAGATCCCCCACGAGCTGATCGTCGTCGACGACGACAGCCCCGACGGCACCTGGCGCCTCGCGCAGGAATACGGCGCCGACCACCCCGGGGTCCACGTGATCCGGCGCAGCGCCGAGCGGGGTCTGAGCTCGGCGGTGCTCACCGGGATGCGGGCCGGGCGGGGTGGCGTCCTGGCGGTGATCGACGCCGACGGCCAACACGACGAGCGGATCCTGCCCGAGATGATCGAGCGGGTGCTGGGCGGCGCCGACCTGTGTGTCGGGAGCCGGGCCGTCGAGGGCGGCGGCTACGGAGAGTGGTCGAGGATGCGTCGGTTCGCCAGCTGGACGGCGACCTCGATGGCCCAGGTGCTCCTGGGGATCCACGCCACCGACCCGATGAGCGGCTTCTTCGTGGTCTCCCGGGCCCACTACGAACGGCTGGAAGGCCGGGTCAATCCTCGGGGCTTCAAGATCCTGCTCGAGTTCCTGAGCCGGTCCGACCCCGCAACCGAGGAAGTCGGCTACGTGTTCCGCAATCGCGAACACGGTGAGACCAAGTTGTCGGGGTCGGTCGTTCTCGCCTATCTGCTGGCACTGATCGAGCTGCGGTTCGGGCTGGTCGTCTCGGCCCAGTTCGTCCGGTACGCGCTCGTCGGGTCGCTCGGCCTGGTGGTCAACCTGGTCACGTTCCTGGTGGCGACGGCGCTCGGGGCCGGGTCGATCCTCGCCGTGGTCCTCGGGATCCAGGCCTCGATCGTGTTCAACTTCACCGGGCACAACCGCTTCTCGTTCACGCCGACCACCTATCGCGGCATCCGGGCGCTGGGGGGCCTCGCGGTCTATCAGTTCTTCAGCTTCTACGGGCTCTTCGTCCAGGCCGCCGTCTTCTTCGCCATCAAGGATCCGATCGCCGAGCGGGTCGACGGAACCCTGCTCGCCGGGGGCATCGCGAACGCCATCGCCGTCGCCATGGCAGCCGGTGCCAACTACCTGATGCACGAGCGCTTCACCTGGGGTCGGTTGGGGCTCGAACTGGCCCGACCCCGACGGGCCGAGGACTGACCACACCCCTCGATTTCGCGCCAACCGCTCAGTCTCGGACGCCGACGCGCCGATATGAGGGTGGTGAGCAGAAGCGGGCGAAAGTTCCTGGCGTGCCTGGCATCGGTCCTGGTCGCAGCGTCGACGCTGGTCGTCGCGCCCCCGCCGGCGGGCGCCGCCAACCCGGTCCCGGTGCTGACGACCTTCGTTCCGATCCCCGAAAACGACATCCGTGACGCGCTGGTCGCCATGGCGGCAACGACGGGTCTGACCATCGGCAACCAGATCCAGACCACGATCTCGATCACGGTCGGCAGCGATGGCGGCTACCTCTACTACGACCACTGGGAAGACGGCTTCGAGGCCGACATCGCCAACCCGATCCAGTCGACCACCGAGGTGTGGGGTGACGGCAACGCCGCCAACGGTGCGCCCCCCGGTTTCGCCTCCGACACCCTGCAGGCCGGTTCGGTGATCGTGCTCGACAACGGGGGCGCGATCACGACGCCGCGGGTCGCGTCGCAGCGACGCTTCGACGGCGGCGACAAGGTCGCGTCGAATCGCGGCTTCGCGCTCACCCGAGCGGGGTGGGAGACCACCTACGGCACCTTGCACGCCGGTGCGGTTTCGGCCTACGACACGACTCGCTTCGGCCGGAACTTCACGTTCCCGGTCGGGCAGAACATCGATTCGAACGAGGCCTTCGAGTACGCCGGTCTCTCGGTCATGGCGGCCCAGGACGGGACCGTCGTGCGGATCGACCGCAACGGCGACGGGGCGATCGATCGAACCGTGACCCTCGACCAAGGGGAGGCCACCTTCGTGAACGGGGGGATCTCGGCCGGTGGCACCCTGACGGCCAGTGCGCCGGTCGATGCCTATCTGATCACCGGCGACATCGGCGCCACCTTCGAAGGCCGCTGGTACGAGCTGTTCCCCGACTCGTTGCTGAGCGACACCTACGTCGCGGCGACCGGTACGACCGAGGTCGGGACCGAGGTCGCGATCTTCTTCTTCAACCCGTCGAGACGGGCGATCACGATCGACATCGACCTCGCGACGGGGCCGACGAGCGTGTCGGTGCCCGCCCGCGGCTCGGCGTCGTACCTGCTCCCCGTCGGGAGCGGCGGTCGATTCCGTTCGCCGGGCAACCCGTTCCACGCCGTCTCGGCGACGGGGGCCTTCGGCGCCAACTCCTCCGAGAACGACTGGGGCTACTCCCTGGTGCCCGAACAGCTCCTCACCACGGGCGTGATCGTCGGCTGGGGCCCCGGCGCGTCGGATGGGGTGTCCAACATGAGTCCGGTCTGGGTGGCGCCGCTCGCCGACACCACGGTCTTCGTCGACTACGACGGTGATCCCTCGAATGGCTTCGACGTCTCCCGGGCCGTTCGAGCGTACGAGTCGGCCACGTTCTACGACCCCGACGGTTCGATGACCGGGGCCCGCCTCTACACCACCGACGGGACGCCCATCACCGCGGCCTGGGGACAGGACCCACTCACCGCCAGCCCGGGCGCCCCGGCGCTGGACCTGGGTTCGGCGATCATGCCGTCGACCGCGCTCGTGATCGACAAGTCGGCGGTGCTCCAGGTCGATGCCGACGGCGATGGATTCATCGGCCCCGGTGACACCTTGCAGTTCACCGTCGACGTCCTCGATGCCGCGGCCTTGGCGTTGACCAACACCCGGGTGCTCGACGTCCTGCCCCCCGAGCTCGAGTACGTCGCCGGGTCGACGCAGCTCGACGGCGTCGCCATCGCCGACGACACCACGGGGACGCCCTTCCCGCTCGACGGGATCGGCTACACGGTCCCGTTGATCGCTGCCGGGGGCAACGCCCGGTTCACCTTCGACACGGTTCTCTCCGAGCAGTGGCCGCTGCTGCAGACCCAGGTCCAGAACCGGGTGACGGCCCGGGCCACCGAGGCCTCCGGATCCGACTCGATCGAGCTGCCGGTGCAGATCGCCGCGCTCGGCATCGAGAAGCGCAACAACGCCACCGGTCCGGTGCGCCCCGGCGACGTCGTCGACTTCACCGTCACCATCGGCAATGCGGGGACGGCACGTGACACCGGGGTCGTGATCACCGACGTCCTGCCGGCGGGTCTCACGCTCACGAACGCGACGCTGTCGCATTTCGTCGACGGGACGAGCGGCGCGGCGCTGGACTCGTTTCCTGCGGCGAGCTTTTCGAACTCCAACGGCTCACTGCCCTGGGCCACCCCGTGGACCGACGTGGATTCGGGCGGCGCCGGGGTCTCCTCGGGTGACGTCCGGGTCGTCAGCTTCGGGGGCAGCCAACGCCTCCGAGTTCGCAACGCCCTCAACTCGGCACGGCGCACGTTCGATGCCAGCACCTACGAGCGCCTCACGCTGAGCTTCGACTACTCCCGGCAGAGCCTCGACGACGAGTCCGAATACGTGGCTGTTCAGGTGTCGCGCAACGGCGGCGCCGCCTGGACGGAGTTGGCGCAGTTCGCCGGGCCGAACACCGACGCCGCCTTCCTGACCGCCACCTACGACCTCAGCGCGTTCGCCAACTCGCCGTCGCTGATCGTGCGGTTCGTCGGCTCGGCCACGCTCGAGTCCGACGACACCGTCTACATCGACGAGGTGCGGATCTCGGCGCTCGAACGCAACCTGACCACGTCGCCGGCCGGAACCGGTCCGACGTTCGCGTCGGGACTCGATCTCTACCCGGGCGAGACGGCAACCGTCCTGCTCTCGACCACCGTCGACTCGAACGTCCCGGTCGGGGCTCGGGAGATCGTCAACACCGCATCGGTCGTCAGCGACGCCTCCGCCCCCCGTCCGGCGCTGACCCGTCTCGCCGTGGCCCTCGGGTCGATCGGTGATCGGGTGTTCGCCGACGTCGACGGCGACGGCATCCAGAACGGGGCCGAGTC
The DNA here is from genome assembly GCA_963717115.1 of uncultured Acidimicrobiales bacterium. Taxonomy (GTDB): domain Bacteria; phylum Actinomycetota; class Acidimicrobiia; order Acidimicrobiales; family SZUA-35; genus JBBQUN01. Next base: position 268,091 of record CAVQVO010000001.1, read on the forward strand.
GGGGATCGCCGGGGTGACCGTTCGCCTGTTGGACGGTGCCGGCGGCGCTCCTGGCGACCCAGTCGACCGACGCCAACGGGGACTATCGCTTCCCGGATCTGATCTCGGGTGAGCATCGCCTGGAGATCGACACCGCGACCCTTCCGGTCGGGACGACGACGGCGACCACCGACCGAGACGGGGTGCTCGACGACGGAACGGTCGTGATCCTCGGCATCGGCGAGGATGTCGACGACGCCGACTTCGGCTACCAACCCCTGGGCGTGATCGGCGACACGGTCTTCGCCGACGAGGACGGCGACGGCGTTCAAGACGCCGGTGAACCGGGCCTGGCCGGGATCACCGTCGACCTGCTCGACGGCTCGGGCACGACGGTCGACTCGACCACGACCGACGCAGGCGGCCGCTACGCCTTCCCCGATCGGCCTGCCGGTTCGTACGTCGTGCGCGTCGACGTCTCGACCCTGCCCTCCGACACCACGACCCAGACCGCCGACCCCGATTCGATCGTCGATGCCCAGACCGAGGTGCTGCTGGCGCCCGCAGGGACGGTGACCGACGCCGACTTCGGGTTCCAGCCGCTCGGCTCGATCGGTGACACCGTCTTCGCCGACTTCGACGGCGACGGTCTCCAAGCCGGCCCGGACGTCGGTCTGCCGGGCGTCGGGGTCGACCTGCTCGACGGTGTCGGCGCGGTGATCGACGCCACGACCACCGCCGTCGACGGCTCCTATCGGTTCGATGCGTTGCCGCGCGGCACCTACACGGTGCGGATCGATGTGGCGACGTTGCCGGCGCGAACGACGTCACCGACCGCCGACCGGGACGGCTCACCCGATCACCGGACCACGATCCTGCTCGGACCGGGTCAGGACGTCGACGACGCCGACTTCGGCTATCAGCCGCTCGGATCGATCGGCGATCTGGTCTTCGCCGACCACGACGGAAACGGATCCCGCGGTGCGGGCGAGCCCGCCCTGGTGGGCGTCACGATCGAGTTGCTCGATGCCGGCGGGGTCGTGATCGACACGGCGCTCACCGACGCCGCCGGCCGCTACCGGTTCGACGACCTCGCCACCGGTGACTACACGGTGCGTGTCGACCCCTCGACGCTTCCCGTCCGCACGACGAATCCGACCATGGACCGCGACACCACCGCCGACGGCTCGACGGTGGTCGCGCTGGCCCCGGGTGAGGTCGTCGACGACGCCGACTTCGGTTTCCAGCCGCTCGGGACGATCGGGGACTCCGTCTACCGTGACGACGACGGTGACGGGACCAGGGATCCCGGCGAACCGGGGCTGGCGGGCGTGGTCGTGGAGTTGCTCGACGCCTCCGGTTCGGTGATCGGCAGCGACACCACCGACACCTCGGGCGACTATCGGTTCGACGACCTCCCCACCGAGGACTACACCGTCCGGGTCTCGGCGGCATCCCTGCCCGCCGGTGTCACGACGCCGACGGCCGATCGTGATGCGGTTCCCGACGGTACGACCGCCGTCTCGCTGGCGCCGGCCGAGGTCGTCGACGACGCCGACTTCGGTTTTCAGCCACTCGGGTTCATCGGTGATCGCGTGTTCGCCGACCTGGACGGAGACGGATCGCAGGATCCCGGCGAGCCCGGCCTGTCGGGGGTGACCATCGAACTCCTCGACGCCTGGGGCGCCGTCGGCGCCACCACCGTCACCGGTCCGTCGGGCGCCTACGGGTTCGCCGGGCTGGCCATCGGCACCTACACGGTTCGGGTCGACGTCTCGACCCTGCCGCCTTCGACCACCAGCCAGACCGCCGACCCCGACGCCGTCATCGATGCCCGACACCAGGTCATCCTGCCGCCGGGGGCGTCGGTGACCTCGGTCGACTTCGGCTTCCAGCCCCTCGGCTCGATCGGTGACACCGTCTTCGCCGACCACGATGGCGACGGCACGCAGGATCCCGGTGAACCGGGGATCCCCGGTGTCGGCCTCGAGCTGTTCTCGTCGACCGGCACGCTCCTCTCGTCGACGGTCACCGACGGCTCCGGTGGATACCGGTTCGATGCGCTCCCGACCGGCGACTACGAGGTCCGCCTCGACCCGGCGTCGCTCCCGACCGCCACCACCACCCCGACGCTCGATCGCGATGGCGTCCTCGACGGGTCGACGATCCTGAACCTGGCCCCCGGGGCGACCGTCGACGATGCGGACTTCGGCTACCAGCCGCTGGGTTCGATCGGCGACACCGTGTTCGCCGACCTCGACGGCAATGGCGTCCAGGCCGCGGGTGAACCGGGGCTGGACGGGGTGACCGTCGACCTGCTGGACGGGTCCGGCGTGGTGCTCGCCACCGCCGTCACCGCCGCCGGCGGTGGTTACCGCTTCGACGCGCTGCCGACGGCGACCTACACGGTTCGGATCGACGAGGCGACCCTGCCTGCCACCACCAGGTCCCGGACCGCCGATCCCGACGGAACCGCCGATGGTCGCACCACCATCGCGCTGGCTCCGGGAGGCATCGTCACGAACGCCGACTTCGGCTACCGCCCGCTCGGTTCGGTGGGTGACCGGGTGTTCGCCGACCTCGACGGGAACGGAGCGCCGGACGCGGGCGAGCCCGGTCTGCCGGGGGTGACCGTGGAGCTGCGCGACGGCAGCGGCATCCTCGTTGCCGACACCGTCACCGACGCCACGGGTACCTACCGGTTCCCCGATCTCGCAGCCGGTGCCTACGAGGTCCGGATCGACGCGTCGACCCTGCCGGCCGGCACCACCAGCCCGACCGCCGATCGTGACGGGGTCCTCGATGGTGCGACGTCCCTGACGCTGGCGTCCGGAGCGGTCGTCGACGACGTCGACTTCGGCTATCAGCCGTTGGGCTCGATCGGTGACCTGGTGTTCGCCGATCTCGACGGCAACGGCTCACCGAGCCCCGGTGAGGCCGGGCTGTCCGGCGTCGACGTCGAGTTGCTCGATGCCGGTGGTGCCCTCCTGGCGACATCGACCACCGACGGCGCCGGTGCCTACTCCTTCCCGGGTCTGCCCGGTGGTGACTACACGGTGCGGATCGTCACCGCGTCGCTGCCGGCGACCACCACGACGCCGACCGGCGACCGCGACGGGGTGCTCGATGCGCAGACGAGCGTGACCCTGGCCCCCGGTGAGTCGGCCGATGACGTCGATTTCGGCTTCCAGCCCCTGGGTTCCATCGGGGACACGGTGTTCGCCGACGACGACGGCGATGGCCTCCAGGACCCCGGCGAGCCGGGCCTGCCGGGCGTCACGGTCGACCTCCTCGACACCGCAGGCGCCGTGCTCTCGACCGCGGTCACCAACGGATTCGGCCACTACAGCTTCGGGAGTCTTCCCGCAGGCTCGTTCACCGTGCGCATCGACACGTCGACGTTGCCGACCGAGACGACGACCGCCACCGCCGACCCCGATCTCGTCCTCGACGACCGGACCACCGTGGCCCTCCCGGCCGGCGGCTCGGTGGCAACGGCCGACTTCGGGTATCAGCCGTTGGGCTCGATCGGTGACACGGTGTTCGCCGACGACGACGGCGACGGTACGCAGGGCGGGACCGAGCCCGGTCTCTCGGGTGTCACGGTCGAGCTGCTCGACGGTGCGGGTGCCCTGATCGCCTCGACCTCCACCGACTCGTCGGGCTCCTATTCGTTCACGGGTCTCACCACCGGTACCCATGGCATCCGGATCGTCATCGGATCCCTGCCTTCCGACACCACGACCCCGACGACCGAGCGCGATCCGGTGCTCGACGGCGTCACCTCGGTGCTCCTGGGTCCGGGCGAGTCGGTGAGCGACGCCGACTTCGGGTTCCAGCCCGTCGGCGCCATCGGCGACACGGTGTTCGCCGACCACGACGGCGATGGTGTCCAGGACCCCGGTGAGCCGGGCCTGGCCGGCGTCTCGGTCGAGCTGGAGGACGCGGCAGGATCCGTGATCGCCACGACCGTGACCGGTCCGTCGGGCGCGTACTCGTTCACGGCGTTGCCGGCCGGTACGTATACCGTCCGGGTCGACACCGCCACATTGCCGGCCGACACCGTGACCCCCACCGCCGACCGGGACGGCCTGTTCGACGCGACGACCACCGTGACGCTGGCCGCCGGTTCCTCGCTGCTCGACGTCGATTTCGGGTTCCGGCCGCTCGGTTCGATCGGCGACACCGTCTTCGCCGACGGTGATGGCGACGGTGCCCAGGACATCGGCGAGCCGGGTCTCGCCGGCGTGGCGCTCGACCTGCTCGATGGCGCAGGCACGGTCCTGGATTCGACGACCACGGACTCGGGTGGCGGCTACCGCTTCGACGGGTTGCCCGCCGGCGACTACCGGGTCCGCGTGGATGCCTCGACCCTGCCGACCAACACCCGCACCCAGACCGCCGATCCCGACGGGGTTCCCGACGATGCCACCGACGTGACGCTGGCGGCGGGTGCTGCGGTCGTCACCGCCGACTTCGGCTACCGGCCACTGGGTTCGATCGGCGACACGGTCTTCGCCGACCACGACGGTGACGGGATCCTCGATGGCACCGAGCCCGGGTTGGGCGGCGTGACCGTCGAGCTGCGAAACGCCGGGGGCGGACTCATCGACTCCACGGTGACCGATGCATCGGGTCGCTACGGGTTCGACGGTCTCATCGCTCGCGACTACGTGGTGCGGGTCGATCCCTCGACCCTGCCGACCAACACGACCACCCCCACCGTCGATCGCGACGCGGTCGCCGACGGCCGGACGTCGCTGAGCCTCGCCGCAGGCGAGACCGTCACCGACGTCGACTTCGGGTTCCGGCCCCTCGGTTCGATCGGTGATCTCGTCTTCGCCGATCTCGATGGCGATGGGGTGCTCGATCCCGGCGAGCCGGGGATCGCCGGGGTGACCGTCGACCGGGTCGACGCCGCCGGAACGACGGTGGGATCCACGGTCACCGACGGTTCCGGGGTCTACGGCTTCGATGCCCTGCCCGCGGGCGACCACGTCATCCGGGTCGTCGCGGCTTCGCTGCCGCCCGGGTACGACCACCCGACGGTGGATCGCGACGCGGTCGCCGACCGTGAGACGCTGGTGTCGCTGGCCCCGGGCCAGTCGATCGGTGACGCCGACTTCGGGTTCCGGCCGCTGGGTTCGATCGGCGACACCGTGTTCGCCGACCGTGACGGCAACGGCGTCCAGGACCCCGGTGAACCCGGTCTCGGTGGGGTCGACGTCGAACTGTCGGACGGGGCGGGAGCGATCCTGGCCGTCACGACGACCGACGGCAGCGGTCGCTACGGCTTCGCCGATCTCGGCGCCGGCGACTACACGATTCGGGTCGTCGCCTCGACCCTGCCCCCGAGGACCGTTGCCGCCACGGTCGATCGCGATGCGATCGCCGATGGCACCACGACGGTCGGCCTGGGCCCGGCCGAGATCGTCGACGACGCCGACTTCGGATTCCGGCCGCTGGGTTCGATCGGCGACACCGTGTTCGCCGACGTGGACGGTGATGGGGCGCGTGACGTCGGTGAACCGGGCCTCGCCGGCGTGACCGTGGAACTGGTCGACGATCTCGGCGCGGTCGTCGCCTCGACCTCGACCGATTCATCCGGCCGCTACGCCCTCGACGACGTTCCGGCAGGGACGTACACGGTGCGGGTCGTCGCCTCGACCCTTCCCGCCGGGACCACCACCCCGACGGCCGACCGCGACGGCGTTGCCGATGGCGAGACGATCGTCGTGCTCGGCCCGGCCGAGGTGGTCGACGACGCCGACTACGGGTTCGTGCCACTCGGTGCGATCGGTGACCTCGTGTTCGCCGACGCCGACGGTGACGGGATCCTGGATGCCGGTGAGTCGGGCCTGGCCGGCGTGACCCTGCGGCTCCTCGATGGTGCCGGGGTCGAACTCGCGGTGCAGACCACCGACGGTTCCGGTGGGTACCGCTTCGACGGACTCGCCGCCGGTGACTACGTCGTGCGGGTCGACGAGTCGACCCTTCCGCCTTCGACCACGACCCGAACGGCCGATCGTGACGGAACCCTCGACGGTGAGACCGCCGTGACGCTGGCCCCGGCGTCGGTCGTGGCGACGGCCGACTTCGGGTATCAGCCGCTGGGTTCGATCGGTGACACGGTGTTCGCCGACCATGACGGTGACGGCGTGCAGGATCTCGGTGAGCCGGGACTGGCGACCGTGGTCGTCGAACTCGTCGACGGCGGCGGTTCCGTCGTCGCCACCGCCATCACCGATGCGCTGGGCGGCTATCGGTTCGACGGTCTGATCGCCGGTGACCACTCCGTCCGCGTCGAGGCCTCGACCCTCCCGGCGAACACCACGACGCCGACGGGTGACCGCGACGGAACCGCCGACGGTGTCACCCTCGTGCCGCTGGCGCCGGGACAGGACGTCGACGATGCCGACTTCGGGTTCCAGCCCCGGGGTTCGATCGGCGACACCGTCTACGCCGACGACGATGGCGACGGCAGCCGCAATGGCGGAGAACTCGGCCTCGCGGCGGTGACCCTGGAGCTCCTGGACGGATCCGGCGCGCTCGCAGCCTCGACGGTCAGCGACGCAACCGGTGCCTACTCCTTCGCCGATCTGCCCGCCGGTTCCTACACGGTCCGGGTCGTGACCTCGACCCTGCCGGCGTCGACCACGACGGCCACCGGCGACCGTGACGGGGTGCTCGACGGGTCGACCTCGGTGACCTTGTCGCCGGGCGAGGACCTGAGCGACGCCGACTTCGGGTTCCAGCCGACCGGCACCATCGGCACGACGATCTTCGCCGACCTCGACGGCAACGGCATCCAGGATCCGGGCGATGACGGCCTGGCCGGCGTGGGGGTCGATCTGCTCGACCCCGCCGGCTCGGTCCTGGCCACCACCGTGACCAACGGGTTCGGCCACTACAGTTTCGGCTCGCTCCCGGCCGGGACCTACACGGTGCGCGTCGACCCCGCCACCCTCCCGGCGACGACCACGACCGGTACCGCCGACCGCGACGGTGTGCTCGACGGTCGGACGACGGTGACGCTCACTCCCGGTCAGGCCGTTGGCGACGCCGACTTCGGGTACCGACCCCTCGGCTCGATCGGCGACACCGTCTTCCGGGACGACGACGGCAATGGGACGCAGGGTCCGTCCGAACCCGGGCTGTCCGGCGTCACGGTGCGGCTGCTCGACGCCGCCGGGGCCGTCCTGGCGAGTGTTGCCACCGACGCCTCGGGCGGCTATTCCTTCACCGATCTTGCTGCCGGCTCCTACACGGTGGCGGTCGACTCGACGACACTGCCGCCCGGAACGACCGTCGCGACCGCCGACCCCGATGCGGTGCTCGACGGCCGAACGACCCTGAACCTGGCGTCGGGTGAGCTCGAGGTCGATGCCGACTTCGGCTTCCAACCGCGTGGCGTCATCGGCGACCTCGTGTTCGCCGATCTGGACGGCGACGGATCCCTGGACGCCGGTGAACCCGGGCTCGCCGGTGTCACGGTCGAATTGCTCGACGCAGCCGGCGCCGTCGTGGCCTCGACCACGACCGACGGCGCCGGTGGCTACCGGTTCGATGAGCTGCCGATCGGTGATCACACCATTCGGGTCGACGTCGTCACCCTCCCGCCCGGGGCGTCGACCCCGACGTCGGATCGCGACGGCGTTGCCGACTCCACCACCGTCGTGGCCCTGGGTCCGGCCGAGGTGATCGACGACGCCGACTTCGGGTTCGTGCCCCTCGGCTCGATCGGGGATCTCGTCTTCGGAGACGACGACGGAAGTGGGACGTTCGACGCCACCGAGACCGGGCTCCCCGGCGTGACGGTGGAACTCCTCGATGGCGCCGGGGTGGTCCTCGCCACGGCGGTGACCGACGCGGCCGGTGCCTACCGCTTCGACGGTCTCCGGACCGCCGACTACACGGTCCGGATCGATGTGGCGACCCTGCCCCTCGGTTCGTCCCTGCCGACGGCCGACCGCGACGGTGTGGCCGATGGGACGACGACCCTGACCCTCGCTCCGGCGACCGTCGTCGACGATGCGGACTTCGGATTCCGGACCCGTGGGGCCATCGGTGACCGGGTCTTCCGCGACGATGACGGCAACGGCATCGCCGACGCCGGCGAGCCGGGCATCCCCGCTGTCGTGATCGAGTTGCTCGACCCCACCGGCGTCGTGGTTGCGTCGACGACGACCGACGCCGATGGGACCTACCGATTCGAGTCGCTCCTCCCCGGTGTCCACATCGTCCGGGTCGATGTCGGCTCGCTGCCGGGCGGCACCTCCACCCAGACCGCCGACCGCGATGCCGTACTCGACTCGTCGACCACGGTGACCCTCGCGACCGCCGAAGTCGTGACCGATGCCGACTTCGGCTACCGGGCCTTCGGCTCGATCGGTGCGACGGTCTGGTCCGACCCCGACGGCGACGGTTCGCGCGGCCCCGGTGAACCGGCGATTCCCGATGTCACCGTCGAACTCCTCGACGACGCCGGTGCCGTACTGGCGACGACCACGACCGATCCCGACGGGTCCTACCTCTTCGATTCGCTGCCCGCAGCGACGTACGTCGTCCGGGTCGTGATCTCGTCCCTGCCCGGCAACACCACGACCCCGACCGCCGACCTCGACGGTGTGCTCGACGGCTCGACGACGATCGTGCTCGGCGCCGGTGAAGCCCTTCGGACGCCGTCGTTCGGCTTCCGGCCCCTCGCCGTGATCGGTGACACGGTCTGGTTCGACCGCAACGGTGATGGCGTCGAGGACGCCGGCGAACTCGGGGTTTCGGGCGTGACCCTCGAACTGCTCGACGCCGGTGGTCTCGTCGTCGCAACGACCGTCACCGACGGATCCGGCCGCTACCGGTTCGGCGGCCTGGCCGCCGGGGACCACACGGTCCGGGTCGACGTGGCGACGCTACCGCCGACGGCGCTGTCCCCGACCTCGGATGCCGACGGCGTCGCCGACCACCAGACCACGATCACGGTGACGGCCGGTGAGATCGTCGACCGCGTCGACTTCGGCTACCTGCCGGCTCCCGATACCGGTGACGTGTCGGTCCTGGTCTACGGCGATCTCGATGGCGACGGGGCCCAGAACAACGGCGAGTCCGGTGTCGCCGACGTCGCGGTCCGCCTCGTCGACGGTGCCGGGGGGATCGTTGCCCAGTCGGTGACCGGGTCCGATGGCACCGTGACGTTCACCGGTCTGGTCCCGGGCTCCTACACGGTCCGGGTCGATCCCGACACCTTGCCGATCGGGACACGCACCCAGACCGAGGATCCCGATTCGGTCCTCGACCACGCGACCCCGACCATCGTCGTCGCCGGCGCCGTCGATGGCCCGTCGGTGTTCGGCTATGCGCCCGACCCCGCGCCCGTGGGTTCGATCACGGGAACGATCTTCGACGACCTCGACCGCAACAGCGCCCGCTCGGTCGACGAGCCGCCACGATCGGGGATCGTCGTGATCCTCTTCGACGTCGCCGGGGTCGAACTCCGGCGCACCGTCACCGATGCCGACGGTCGGTACTCGTTCGACGCACTGCCGATGGGTTCGTATGAGGTCGAGGTCGTCCCGCCGGCCGATCGTGAGCTCAGCCCTGCATCGAACGTCGACGGCGAATCGGAGTTCGGGACGGATCGCCGCACCCGGGTGGAGTTGACGGCCGGCGGACAGGTCGAGATCGCCTGGGGTGGCCTGACGGCGCTGCAACCCAATTCCGGCACGACCACGGTTCCGCCGACGACCGCACCTCCGACGACCGCACCTCCGACGACGGCACCTCCGACGACGGCACCTCCGACCCTGACCTCCGACGACCTCCAGACCTCTGCACCTCCGACCACGGCACCCCCGACCACCCGGGATTCGGGGGGCATCAGCCCGCAGGTCGGGGACTCCGCACAGGTCGAACGGTCGACGTCCGATGTCGGCTCGAGACCCCCCGGGTCACTGGCCTTCACCGGCACCGACGCCGGGTTCCTCGCCGCACTCGGCGGTTGGCTGCTGGCCATCGGGGCCGGGCTGGTGGTCCTGGCCCGGCGTCGTCGGCCCGAGCACGCCTGACGAGGTCGTCCGGAGAGCGAAGACCGGCACGGTGCGACCCGAGCGGCGTTGGTAGTCGATGATGCGGGGCCACACCCGGGTCAGTTCGGACCATCGCTGTGCCCGTTCGGCGCCGACCAGTTCGCGAGCCTCGACGGCGGCTTCGGCCCGGTCGATCGTCACCCGAGCCGTCGGGCGGGCTCGGAGGTTCGCCACCCAGTCCGGAACCGGGATCTGCCCAGCGGCGCCGCCGACGACGAGCACGGTCTCGTCGTCGATTCGATGGTGGGCGAGCACCGTCGCGCGAACCCTTCCCGTTCGCCGTCCCGTGGTCTCGAGTACGAGCACCCTCGTGCGGAACACGAGCGAGACCGCGCTCCGGCCCGTTCTCCGCACCAGCGCCACCTCGAGCCGGCCCAGCACCCGGCGCAGGGGCCTGGTTCGGGGACCCGTCACCGCGTTCGGTTCAGGGTGTCGATGAACTCGCACAGCCGGTCGACCTCGGCCTCGGTGTTGTAGTAGTGGGGTGAGGCCCGGGTCATCATCGGTCGTGGCGCCGGCGCCGACGACTGCCACGGGCTCGGCGACGCGAGGCTCACATTGATCCCGGCCTCGCCCGCCCGGGCCTTGACCTCGGTGCCGTCGAGTCCCTCGACGTCGAACGTGACGATGCCGCTCAACCGTTCGCCGCGATCGCGCACGTCGACCCCGTCGATGGCCTGCAGCCCCGTTCGGAGTCGCCGGGCCAGGAAGTCGACTCGTTCGGCGATGGCGTCGAGACCGAGATCTACGGCGTAGTCGATGGCGACCCCGAGGCCCGCCTTGGCGGCGAATCCGGTCTCGAACAGCTCGAACCGGCGGGCCGTGGGATCGAGGTCGTAGCGATCGGCGGCAGCCCAGGCGGCGGAGTGGCCATCGATGAAGCCGGGCGGATCCAGTCGATCCAGCACCGAAGACCGGACGAAGAGCATGCCGGTGCCTCGCGGTCCCCGCAGGAACTTCCGGCCGGTGAATCCGAGGAAGTCGCAACCGAGTTCCTCGACGTCGAGTTCGATCTGTCCCACCGACTGGCAGGCATCGAGCAGGTAGAGGGCGCCGACCGATCGGGCGATGTGGCCGACCGCGGCGGCCGGATTCACCAGGCCGTTGTTGGTCGGAGCGTGGGTGAGCGCGATCAGCTTCACCCGCTCGTCGGCGGCCGCTCGCATCGCCTCGACGTCGACCTGACCGTGGCGGTCGTCGGGAATCACGACCACCTCGACACCGCGGGCCTCGGCCTGCAGGAGCCCGAGGGCGTTCGAGACGTACTCGGCCCGGTCGGTGAGCACCCGGTCGCCGGCCCGCAGGGGGACGGCGGTGAAGGCCCGCCACCATGCCTCGGAGGCGTTGCTCGTCAGAGCCAACTCGTGCGTCTGGCAGTTCAGGAGCCGGGCGCCCGCTCGATACACCCGATCGAGCCGATCGGTTTCCCGGTCGGCGGTCTCGTAGCCGCCTCGGTCGGCTTCGAGCCGCAGGTAGTCGATCATCTCGTCGACGACCGGCTGTGGCGGCAGCGCGGCACCGGCGTTGTTGAGGTGGACGACGGAACCGGACCCCGGGGTCTCGGAACGAACCCTGTCGATGTCGATGGAAGCCACGGCGGCCAGGGTATGCGACCCGCCGGGCGCGCTCGGGCCCTTTCCGACCGCTACGGCCGAGGCAGTGACGGGGCCAGGGACCGGGTGAAGGCGGCGGCGGGCTCGGCGTCGAGATGGGTGAAGTCCACGAAGGAGGCATCGTCGGTTGGCCCGACCGGGGCGATGACCTCGACATCGAGCGCGTCGCCGAGCGCGACGATCGTGTCGGTCACCAGCTGGTGTTGTGGTGGTCCACCGGGATAGAGCTCGAGGAATCGGTCGGGCACCGGCAGCTCGACGAACACCACCTCGATCCCCCGGCGGCGCAGGGCGTCGACCGTTCGGGCGATGGCCGCCAGGTCGTCACGGTCGAGTTGGAACGGCGTGATGCGCCGGGCCATCTCCTGCGCCCGGCCGATCCCCGTTGCCGATGCGAAGTCCCGTCGTTCGCCGTCGGGTCCGACCTCGGCCTCGGCCTCGGCGAGGCTCCGCCGGTTCTCGTCGCGGCCCGACCCCAGGATCTGATCGGGGTTGCGGAGCACGGCCCGCGCCGCAACGAGGTCGGAGAAGCGGGACACGGCGCGATCGACCTCGGCCAGGAGCCCGGTCTTGGTCTGGAGCGCATCGTCGTAGGCCTCGAGCGTGGCGTCGCCGTATTCGAGCGACACGTCGAGGGCCGACAGGCCCCAGACCACGACCTCGGGGTCGAGTCGGGGCACCACCTGATCGAGCAGCCAGGGTTCCATCACGACCGGCACGCCGCCGTTGAGCGATGCGTTGTAGATCGCCGGGCTCGGCCCGGCGTCGTCGGCCAGGGCCTCGGCCAGGATGCCCGGGACGATGTCCTGCTGGGCCATCGACGTGCCGATCACGACCAGGTCGATGTCGCCCCGCTCGTCCATCTGCTCGACCTTCAACTGGGCGGAGAAATCGTGCCACCGCAGCACCGGTGCGTCGGATCGGGAGAGCGCCACCCGGGCGCCGATCTCGCCGAGAACCACCATGGCGAGCGCGGCGAGACCGAAGCGGATCACCCACCGTCGACCGTCGCCGGTCACGAGTCGGCACCGTCGAGCGCGGCACCGAGCAGACGGGAGAAGTCGTCGGCGCCGGACTGGGTGAGGTGGGTCAGGTCGGCCCACTGGTTCGGGTCGTCCTGCATGGTCGCACTGAGGTCGAGGAGGGTCACGCCGGCGGGGAGGTATTCGCTCTGGAGCCGAAGGAGGGCTGCCGCCGTCTGGGCGACGACATCGGGATCGAGGCCGGTGGTGAGCGGGCTCATCGGCATGCCGACGATGGTGACGTCTCGGCCGGCGTCGACCATGCGCTGGACGGCCGCCGCGGTCACCTCGGCTCGGGACACACAGAACTCGGGAGCGGCGAGGCTGTCTCGGTAGCCGCTCAGGTGCTCGTCGAGCGCGGGTTGGTCGGGGCCGGGTCGCTTGTCGCCGTTGCCCGGCGCCACGCGCTCGGGATCCCGGCGGGCCGAGGATCACCGAGATGGGATCGATGGTCCGGAACCACCCCGAGGCGGTGAAGGCCCGCCGCCGGTTGTCGAGCCGGCTCAGGAACTGCTCGGGCCGATCGTTGGGTTCACAGTCGATCAGGAGGTCGATGGCGCCCATCAGCCAGATCACCCGTGGCGGATCGATGTACTGCTCGACCTCGGGGAACCAGTACTGCTGCACCTCGGCCAGGGAGCCGGGCAGGAACGCGTTGCCGACGCTCGACCCGGTGGCGTCGGCGAGGATCGAGACCTCGATCGCTGCCCCGGCCTGCGAGGTCCCGTAGACCACGAGGTCGATGGGATCGGACTGGGCCCGCAGCCACTCGTAGTTCGGCAGACTCGAGTAGTAGTGGAACAGGTCGTTCGACAGCGACCCCTGGAGCGCCCGGCCCAGCTCGGCGGCGGCGAGGAGCGCTCGGGAGGTGTCGTCGAGGGTCCCGTCGTCGACGAGCTGGTCGTAGTTGAGGGGCTCCGCCCCACCGGGTGTCGCGCACCCGGTCTCGAGCACCGCGCGTTCGAAGAAGGCCCGAGCCAGGGCCCGGGCGGTCGACTGGCCGGCGTAGCCCTCGAGGGCCCCGTCGTCGATCCGTTTCGTGGCCCGCTCGGACTGCTCGGTGAGGTCGTCGAGCGCCGCCCGCCAGCGCGGGAAATCCGAGCCGCAAGCGGCGTCGAGCTCGGCGATGGTGGCGGCGAGTGCCTCGAAGTCGGCCAGGACGTCGGGATCGGGGAGGGTCGTCGCCAGTTGCCCCATCACCCACAGCGGGAGGTCGCCTTCCACGGCCAGGGCGACGTCGGCATTGAGGGGCCCGCCCTCGACGAGCGGTGGCGGGGCGTCATCGGCCGGGCCATCGCCGGTCGATCCGTCGGGGCAGACCACGACCTCGTCCTCGAAGCCGTACTCGTCGACCACGATCGTTCGTTCGCAGCCCGAATCGACGACGGCCGGTTGGTCGAGCGCCACGGGCTGTCCGACCGAGGCGATGACCTGGTCGGCGATGTCGTACCCATCGGGCTCGGTGGCTCCGCAGGCGCCGACGACGAGCAGGGCCGTGACGACGACCGCCAGGTTCGCCGAACGGGTCCGGAGTCCGAGAGTGGGAGTGCGGGACATCAGAACTGGAAGTAGACGAACGGTCGGGGTGCGCCACCCGAGAAGAGGGCGACGCCGAGGACGGTGAGGGAGACGAGCGCTCCCGACAGCGCCGGTCGGTCGAGGAGCAGTCTCGGTGACAGCACCCGCGACCGGGCCAGGCCGTCGATGACGACCATGACGGCGAAGGCGGCGAGCACGAAGCCGGTGTCGGCCGATGAGAACCGGCCCCGCTCGAGGGCCAATTGGCGCAGAACGGCTCGTGACGTCGCGAAATCCGGGGCCCGGAAGAACACCCAGGCGAAGCAGACGGCGGCGAAGGTGGTGGCCATGGCCGGCAGGTCGCGCAGCCGGAGCGGGTTCTCGCTCACGGCGCCGCCCCGGGCCCGCCGGTGCAGGACGAGGAAGGCCCCGTGCAACGTGCCCCAGACGACGAAGTTCCACGACGCCCCATGCCAGAGACCACCGAGCACCATCGTCGCCATCAGGTTCACGTAGGTCCGGACCGGTCCCTTCCGGTTCCCACCCAACGGGATGTAGAGGTAGTCGCGCAACCAGTTCGAGAGCGAGATGTGCCAGCGTCGCCAGAACTCGGTGATGTTGCGACTGAGGTACGGCTGGGCGAAGTTGATCGTGAGCTCGATGCCGAGCAGACGCGACACGCCCCGGGCCATGTCGGTGTAGCCCGAGAAGTCGCCGTAGATCTGGATGGCGAACGCGAGGATGCCGGTGGCCATGGCGATCCAGGACTGCTGGGTGGGGTCGGTGAAGGCCGAGTCGGCGATCTGGGCCACGCCGTCGGCCAGCACGACCTTCTTGAACAGCCCGAGCAGCATCAGGCCCAGTCCCGACAGGATCTGTTCGCTCGTGACCGATCGCTCCGTGCGCTCCAGCTGGGGGAGCAGCACCTTGGCCCGTTCGATCGGGCCGGCGACCAGCTGGGGGAAGTAGGCGACGAAGGTGGCGAAGACGATCAGATCGTCGACGGCGTCGAGGCGTCGGCGATAGACGTCGATGGTGTACGACATCGTCTGGAACGTGTAGAAGCTGATCCCGACCGGCAGGACGATCTCGAGGAATGGTTCGTTGGGTTCCAGGCCCAGGCCGCCGACCATCTCGGCGAAGCTGTCGACGAAGAAGTTGGCGTACTTGAACAGCCCCAGGATGCCCAGGTTCGTCGCCATCGACAGGATCAGCAGGCGCTTCCGGGTCGGCTCGTCGTCGGTGCGGGCGAGCAGTCGGCCGACCGAGTAGTCGACGATCGTGGAGATCGCCAGCAGGCCGAGGAACCGCCAGTCCCAGCTGCCGTAGAACCAGATCGAGCCGAGCAGCAGGATCGGGTTGCGGAACCGTGGCGGCAGTTGCCAGTAGAGCCCGAGGACGATCGCGAAGAACAACGCGAAATCGATGGAGTTGAACAGCATCAACGACCTCGGAATGGCGGAAGCGATCAAGGTAACAGCCCGCCCGGACGGTGCCGCGGCAGCACGGCCCGGGTGAGGGCGTCGGGAGTGTGGCGTGCGGATCGTCAGGTCTCGTCACCGACGGGGTCGGGGAGCAGAGGCACCGTGAGGCCCGGACGGCGGCCGATCGAGGTGGCTCGCCCGATGGCCGAGGTGCCGTAGCGATGGCGGACGGCGTCGAGCGCCTCGTCGAGCGACACGTCGGATCCCTTGCCGAAGGGGAGCGACTGTTGCACCGTGTCGGCGGGGGAGAGGTTGGCGATCGTGACCCCGAGCAGGGTGAGTCGGCGTCGCTCGACCTCGCTGCGGCGGATGGCGAGCAGGGCACGGGCGGCGTCGAGGAAGTCGACGGTCGAGGCGCTGGCCTGGGGCAGGGTGTGGGAGCGGGTGTCCCGGGTGAAGTCACCGAACCGGAAGCGCAGGGTGACCGTCCGGCCGACGCGGTTGCCGTCTCGCAGTCGCCGAGTCGACGCGGTCGACCAATTCGAGGAGCACGGCTTCGAGGTCGGTGAACGAACGATCGCGTCGGCCGAGAGCCCGCTGGGAACCGATCGAGGAACGGCGACGACCGGTGACCACTCGCCGAGGGTCCCGGTTGTTCGCCAGCGCGTGGAGTTGCCGGCCGGTCGCGTTCCCGACGAGCGAGATCACGGTGGCCTCGTCGAGCGCCGCGACGTCGCCGACGGTGAGGATCCCGTGGGGCTCGAGCTTGGCTGCGGTCGCCGGTCCGACTCCCCAGAGCCGGGTGATCGGCAGCGGATGGAGGAACGCGACCTCGTCGTCGGGTTCGACGACGAGCAGGCCGTCGGGTTTCGAGACCGCGCTCGCCACCTTGGCCAGGAACTTGGTTCGGGCGACTCCGACCGAGATGGGGAGTCCGATCTCGGCGGCGACCCGAACCCGGAGGCGTTGGGCGATGAACTCGGGCGAACCGACGAGACGCCCGAGTCCGGAGACGTCGAGGAACGCCTCGTCGATCGACATGGGTTCGACCAGTGGCGTGGTGTCGCGGAAGATGGCGAGGACGGCTCGGCTGGCCTCGGTGTAGGCGTCCATGCGTGGCGAGACGGTGACGAGGTGCGGGCAGAGTTGGCGGGCGGTGCGTTCCGGCATGGCCGTGCGAACACCGAGTCGGCGGGCCTCGTAGCTCGCGGCCAGGATCACGCCCCCTCCGACGGCCATCGCCCGGCCCCGGAGTTCGGGTCGGTCGCGCTGCTCGACCGAGGCGAAGAAGGCGTCGAGGTCGGCATGCAGGATCGACGCCCGAATCGAACACATGTTCGTAGTGTACTCGTCGTCGTCGGGGTGTCGAGCGGGCCGAAGCGAACCCTGCGCACCCCGATACGATCGGCCGATCGGTCGACCGGGACCGGTCGACGAGAGCTCGAGTGAAGGGGTACCTCCCGTGTTGGTCGCCATCGCTGCCGTGCTCGTCGGCGTCGCCCTGCTGGCCTGGGCCGCCGATCAGTTCGTGTTGGGCGCCGCCCGCGTGGCGCTGATCAAGAACGTTCCGTCGCTGGTGGTCGGTGTGGTGATCGTCGGATTCGGCACCAGCGCCCCGGAGATGCTGGTGTCGGCCCTCGCCGTGGTGAGTGGCGACCCCGAGGTCGCCGTCGGCAACGTCGTCGGCTCGAACATCGCCAACCTGTCCCTGCTCCTCGGTGTCGGAGCCCTGCTCGTGCCGCTGGTGGTCGACTCCCGGACGGTGAAGCGCGAGGCGCCGCTCGTCGTGGTCGCCATGGTGGCCTTTGCGGTCGCCGTCCAGGGTGGGGGCATCGGTCGGCTCGAGGGCGCAGGCCTCGTGGCGGCCATGCTGGTCGCCCTGTTCCTCGTCACCCGTCGGTCCGGCGGTGACCCCCTCGGTCCCGACGTCGAAGAACTCGCCGATGCGTCGTCGCACCGGTTCTCGACCGAGGTCGTCCGGACCGCGCTCGGCATCGCCGGAACCATCGGTGCCGCCCAATTGTTGCTGTGGGGAGCGCTCGACATCGCCGACCGGGCCGACCTGTCCGAGGGGTTCGTCGGCGCAACGATGGTCGCCATCGGCACCTCGCTACCCGAACTGGTCACGGTGATCCAGTCCGCCCGACGCCGCGAGACCGACCTGATCGTCGGCAACCTGCTCGGTTCGAACCTGTTCAACGGGCTGGCCGTCGGGGGCCTGGTCGGACTGCTGGGAGCCGACCGGATCGACGCCCCGGAACTCACCACCGTGGCGGCGCTGGCCGCAGTGGTGGTCGCCGGTCTGGCCATGGCGGCCATGATCACCGGCCACACCGTGTCTCGCCGAGAAGGTGCGGCGCTCATCGTCGGCTACGTGGCGCTCGTCCCGTTCCTGGCTTAGGGGCCCGGCCCGCTCCGGTCCTGGTCGGGCGGCGAAACCGACGGTGCCGCTCCCGACACCCTGTTGGGATCGTGTGGGATTTGCCCCCTTTGGACCGGACAACATTCGACTTGCCATGTTGGTTTGTCTTTGTTTATGGTTCCCATGTGTCGACCCGCCAACCCGCTCCGAACCTCGCCCTGTGTTCGGCCTCACTCCCCCAGCTGGGCGATCGGGGGCTCGAGATTCCCGACTACGACCCGTCGCTCCTGGTCGGTCGCATCGCCCACATCGGTGTCGGCGGGTTTCACCGGGCTCACCTGGCGCTGTACTGCCACCGGCTCGCCTCCTCGGGCGGTGACTGGGGAATCACCGGTCTCGGGGTCATGCCGTCCGACGAGCGCATGGCGACGGTCCTCGACGAGCAGGATCACCTCTACACCCTCAGCGCCAAGGCCGGCGAGGCCATCACGTCCCAGGTCGTCGCCAGCATCGTCGGGTACCGGTTGGTCGCCGGGGATCGAGCCGCATTCGTCGACGCCATCGCCCGTCCCGAGATCGCCATCGTCTCGATGACCATCACCGAGGCCGGCTACGACGCCCCCGCAGACGGCTCGAACCCGACCTTCGACCTGTTGGTGGCGGCGCTCGACCGACGGCGGACGCTCGGTCTGGGCCCGGTCACGATCCTCAGCTGCGACAATCTCCCCGGCAACGGCGACGTGGCCCGTCAGGCCACCATGCGGGCGGCAGAACGCCAGTCAGCCGAGCTGGCCGGCTGGGTCGCCGACTCGTGCAGCTTCCCCAACTCGATGGTGGATCGCATCACGCCGGTCACGACCGACGACGATCGTCGGTACCTGCTCGAGACCTATGGCCTGGTCGACCGATGGCCGGTGGTCGCCGAGCCGTTCCTGCAGTGGGTGGTCGAGGACGACTTCGTCGCAGGCCGCCCCGATTTCGAGTCGGTCGGGGTGTTGATGACGCCCGACGTCCATGCCTGGGAGCTCTACAAACTGCGCATGCTCAACGCCGGGCATTCGACCATCGCCTATCTGTCGTCGCTGGCCGGTTTCGAGTTCGTCGACGAGGTGATGGCCGACGACCGGATGCGGGGCTACCTCGAGCGGTTCCTTTACGACGAGGCCCTGCCCACGCTCGAACCGATCGACGGGCATCCACGCGAGGACTACATCGCCACCGTCCTGGAGCGCTTCGCCAACACCGGCATCCGTGACCAGATCGCCCGCCTCTGCATCGATGGCAGCGCCAAGTTCCCGATCTTCCTGATCCCGACCATCGAGCGCCAACTCGCCCTCGACGGGCCCGTCTCGCTCTCCGCCCTCGCACTCGCCGGGTGGGCCCACTACCTGGTTGCCCGGCCGGTCGAGCAGTTGGCGTCCGACGCCTCGATCGAGGCGGCCGTCCAACACGCTCGGGCTGCCGTCGACGATCCGGTTCGCTTCCTCGACTACCGATCCGTGGTTCCCGACTCGGTCGCCCGGAACCTGCGGTTCCGCACGGCCTTCGTCGACGCCTCTGCATCGATTCGGGAGCGAGGCGCCGTCGACGCCGTGGCCAGCGAGCTGGCCCGCATGAACCGGTAGGATCCCCGGCCCTACCCCGCCGGCCGTCGTCAGGAGTCACCGTTCGTGTCCGACCCCGCCAATCCAGTGAGCACGGCCAGTCCCGTGAGCACGGCCAATCCCGTGAGCACGGCTGTGCCTCCATCCGGCACCGCCAACTCGGGGCGGTTTCGCACCGACCGTCAGCGTGAGATCTACCTGCTGGCGCTGAAGAACGGCTCGGTCGAGGTCGCCGATCTGGCACAGCGCTTCGACGTCACGACCGAAACGATCCGGCGCGACCTGTCCGACCTGCAAGAGCGCGGCCAATTGGAGCGGGTACACGGCGGGGCGATCAGTCTCGAACCGTCGAGCCACATCCCGACCGTCGACGCCCGCGACATGCTGAACGCTGCAGAGAAGCTGCGGATCGGCGAGGCGGCCGCCGACGAGGTTCCCGTCGACGGCTCGGTGTTCATCGACTCGGGATCCACCCTCCAGCGATTCGCCGAGGCCTTCCCGGTCGACCGTGGTGCCCACGTCGTGACCAACTCGCTGATCGTCGCCGTCACGCTGTCGCGTCGAGGCAACACGAACCTCACCGTGCTCGGAGGAAGCGTTCGCACCGCCACCTTCGCCATGGTCGACTCCTCCACGATCGACGCCATCCGCGATCTGCGAGCCGATGTGGCCTTCGTGAGCTGTGATGGGCTGTCGCTCCAGCGAGGGCTGACGACTCCCTACCGGGACGAGGCGGCCGTGAAGTCGGCGATGATCGCCGGGGCTCGCAAGGTCGTTGCGCTCGTCGACTCGACGAAGTTCGGCAACAGCGAGATGTTCGCCTTCGCGCCGTTGGGTCGACTCGACGTGCTCATCACCGACGACCGGGTCGATTCCCTCTCGGTCGAGGTCCTCATCGATGCCGGCATCGACGTGCGGGTCGTCTGATGACCGTCCCTCACCCGGCCCGCCTGGAGGAGCTGGCGATCATGGCCTGTCGGGTGGGCGGCGATCAGGTGGCGCCGGCGTTGGGTGCGGCCCGATCGTTGGGGGTCAAGTCCTCACCGACCGATGTGGTGACCGAAACCGACGTGGCGTCCGAGCGGGCCATCCTCGACTTCCTCGAACTCGAGATGCCCGATGCGGCATACCTGGCCGAAGAGAGCGGTTCCGACCGCGGCGCCAGGGTGGGCCGGGCTCGGGTGCAGTGGATCGTCGACCCGCTCGACGGAACCGTCAACTTCCTCTACGGACTGGGCGCGGTGGCCATCAGCGTCGCTGCGGCGGTCGACGGCCGCCTGGTCGCCGGCGCGGTTCTCGACGTGACCCGCAACGAGGTGTTCTCGGCGTCGCTCGGGAACGGGGCACGGATCGACGGGTCGACGATGGCCGTGACCTCGTGCGGCGATCTGTCCCAGGCCATGGTCGCGAGTGGCTATTCCTACGACGGTCCGAAACGTGCCGCCCATGGCGCCGTCGTCGCCGATCTCCTCCATCTCGTGCGAGACATCCGGTGTTTCGGCTCGTCGGCGCTGCACCTGTCCTGGGTGGCCGCCGGCCGCCTCGACGCGTACTTCGAGCGCGACACCAAACCGTGGGACTGGGCGGCCGGCACGCTCATCGCCGCCGAGGCCGGAGCCGTCGTCGAATCGCCGTGTGCCGAGAACGCCGACCTCGTGATGGCGGCCGCACCCGGGATCTTCGGCGAGCTCCGCGAACTGGTGGATCAACGGATCGACCCGGCAGCGGTCCCGATGGCCGGAAATCGTTCAGTCGGTCCCGGCGGCGGGGCACCGCGCTCGTAGGTCGTGGAGCAGTTCGTCGGTGGGGATCGATTCGATCCCCTCGGCCAACCGGGCGATCCGCTGGACCAGACGCCACCGGTCCAACTCGGAGGTCGAGACCTCGACCGACTCGAGGACGGCGGTGCGGTAGGCGTCGGCGAACGTCGCGAAGGTCGTCGGCTCGATGGCTTCGAGATCGGGGGTCAGGTCGAACGAGCCAACCGATTCGAGGAGGAGCAGGGTGCGGGCGATCTCGGCCGCCGGCACCCCGCGACTTGCATCGAACCAATCGATGAGCACCGGCCCGTCGTTGCCGAGGAGGACGTTGCGGGGATGGAGGTCACCGTGGCAGAGCACGAGGCGCTCCGGAGTCGGGTCGACGAGGTCGAGCGCCGCCAGGAATCCGGTGCCGTGTGAGCGGGCGGCGGTGCGAATCTTGGCGACCAGTCGGTCGGACTGCTTCGGGAGTTCGAACGATGGAACCACCGAGAAGAGGCCACATTGGATCTCGGCCAGCTGCCGACCGAGGTCGGCAGCTCCCGGTGGATCCCGCTGGAGCCGCTGGATCATGGAATCGCCCTCGATGCGGTGCTGCAGGATCGATCGGCGCCCGTCGATCTCGACCGCGCCCAGCTGATCGGGGACGGCGACACCCATCCGCTGGACGGCCCGGGCATAGCGTTCCTCGAAGATCGTCCAGGATTCCGGGGTCGAGGCGAGCGGTACCTTGATGACGGCGTCATCGCCCCATTCGTAGACGACCGAGCGCATTCCTCGCCCGATCACGGGTCCACAGCCGTCGGTCACCGCCGAGACCCTAGGCGAGTCGAAGCCCGACGTTCCGAACGGTCGGGCCGATCAGCCCGAGGTCGCCTGTTTCACCTGACGCCGAGCGGCGTGCAGGCGTCGGCCCGAATCTCGTTCCTCGGCGATGTAGCGACCGAGGAGGCCACCGGTGATCGGGTCGAGGTTCTTGTCTTCGAACATCGCGTCGAAGACATCGGGCCCACCCGGCTTGCGTCCGACGCCGAACGCCTCGAACTTCTCGAGATCCGTCATCGACGAACACGCCATGGAGCACTTCGCGTCGGAGGCGGCGGAGTCGGGCCAGCGAACCTCGTAGCCCAGTTCCAGCATGCGTTTGGCGAACGCCTTGCCGTGCTCGCCTTCGCGTATCGCAACGAACCGCAGCGTCTCGGCGAGCTCGGCATCGCCGGTGGTGTCGGCCCAACCGAGCAGGTATCGCTCGGCCTCGGTCTCGGCGATCGCAATGGCGTTCAGCAGTCCCAGAAAGGACGGCGTCGACCCGGAGTCGGGTCCGACCGTGCCGCTCCGGTCGGCCTTGTGTTTCCCGATGTCCCGCTTCTTCGATTTCCCCATCGTCCAAGTGTGACAGGCCGCGCCGCGAATCGGGAATCGCCGGGCCCGGGTGGACCGACGACTCCCGATCCGCCCGGTGCGACTAGCCGATCTGGGTCATCAGGACCCGCTGATCGGACCCCGGCTCGAACATGCCATCGAGCTGGTCCATTCGGGCTGCATACCCCGGGTCGGCCTCGAGCTTGGCGTCGAGGGCCTCCCAGTGTTCTGCGTCCTCGGCGGAGAAGATGAACCCGATCTCCCCGACCCGCCCGGCAGCGGCCGCCGTCAGCACACCACCGTGCCCCGTGACCCGCTCGACGAACTCGAGGAGTTCGGTCGACCAGCCCATGGCCGACGTGAGCTGCCCGGCGGCGATCACCACGGCCGTGCTGACGGTGAAGGGCTGCGGCTTGTAGGTCGCGCTGGCCGCAACGACCTTGTTGAGTCTCGTCTCGGCCGGGATCTGGAGGGCGTCGCCCATCTTCGCCGCGAGTTTGGTGAAGGCCGGCTTGGCCTGCACCGCGGCCACCGTCTTCACATAGTCGGTCATGGTGTCGAAGCGGGCGGAAACGGCGAACGAGCCGTATGGGGCGCCTGCCAGGACACCCCAGGTCATCGCCGGATTGGCTCCGGCCTTGGTGATCAGGCCGCCCAGTTCGACGGCGGCGGACCCGACCTCGGCCCCGTGGCCCGGCCTGGCTTGGAACGTGATTGCGCTGATGTACATCGGACGTGTTCCCCTCGTGTTCGGCCCGCACCCACGGGCGTCGAGGAAGACGATCCGGGGTCACCGTCTCAGCGTCGTGTCGGCTGTGTCACGCTCGTGTCACCGTGACGTCTCACCGACCACGACGTGCCGAGATGGTCGGCTCAGCGGGTCGATCGCCACCGGGCTCGGGCGATCGGTCGCCCGCCGCGCCACCGCAGCGACGGCGTACGCAGCGGCTTGCTCCTCGGCCCGATGTCGGCGATGGCGATCGCCGACTCGACGTCGCGAAGGTGGGCCGATGGTTCGCCGCCGACCTCCTCGATGAGCAGGTGACGGTACGACTGATACGTGCGCAGCGCCTCGGTCTGACGACCGTCCATGGCGAGGGCCCGCATGAGGAGTTCGCGCGGTCGCTCCCGATAGGGGTGGGCCACGATGTGCGTGTCGAGTTCGGCGATCGCATCGGTGGGCCGACCGAGCTGGATGAGGTTCTCGGCCAGGTCCTCGACGGTGTGGGACCGGATCTCGTCGAGGCGCCGCACCGCTCCCTCGGCCCAGTGGTGATGAGCGAACTCGGGGAGCGCCTCCCAGCGGAACAGCTCGAGGGCCTCGGTTTGCCTCAGGACGGCGGTGGCCAAGGGTGCGGTTGCCGCTTCGGCGACCAGGGCCTCGAACCGGGCGGCGTCGGTGTCGGCGCAGAGCGCATAGCCCGGTGACTCGGTGATCACGAACGACGGGCCGAGCAAGCGACGCACCCGGGAGATCGTGGTCCGGACGGCGCCTGGGGTCAGCTGGAGCGACTCGCACATCGTGTCGGTCGGGACCACCTCACCTGCTCGGAGCGCCAGGAGCGCGATGAGCTGGCGTTGTGCGACCGAGGACGGCGTCACCAGGCTCCCGTCCTGGGACACCACTCGGACCGGGCCGAGCAGGTGGACCTTCATGCCGCCAACGACGCTAGCAGTGCTTCCCCGGCCGTGCCGCTGGTCGGTCGTCGAACGTCGGGGTAGGTTCGGTTCGTCCGGCGTAGACGGCGTCGGCGAAACGGGGGAATCACCATGTCCACGCTCGACGGTCGGACCGACCCTCGATTCCAGCCGCTGGTCGACATCGTCGAAGCGCAACTCCAGGCCGGCTACGACCTCGGGTCCTCACTGGCCGTGGCCGTCGAGGGCGAGATCGTCACCGACGTCTGGGGTGGGTGGGTCGACGAGGCGCAGACCGAACCCTGGCAGGCCGACACCATCACCAACGTGTGGTCGACCACCAAGACCATGACGGCCCTGTCGGCACTCCACCTGATGGATCGGGGCCGACTCGATCCCAACGAGAAGGTCGCCACCTACTGGCCGGAGTTCGGTGCTGCGGGAAAGGCCGACATCGAGGTCCGCCATCTCATGTCGCACACCTCCGGGGTGTCGGCCTGGGCCCAGCCGGTGACGCCCGACGACGTCCTCGACGACGACCGGGCCACGGCCCTGCTCGCCCAACAGGCGCCGTGGTGGGAACCGGGGACGGCATCGGGCTACCACGCGCTGAACCAGGGCCATCTGGTCGGCGAGGTGATCCGGAGGATCGACGGTCGAGGACTGAAGCAGTACTTCGCCGACGAGATCGCCGGCCCGCTCGGCGCCGATTTCACGATCGGCTCACCCGTCGAGAACCACCATCGCATCGCCAACGTGATTCCGCCCCCACCGCTTCCCATCCCGCCCGATCTCGACCCCGAGAGCGTGATGTTCAAGACGTTCACCGGACCGGCCCCCGAAGCCTCGATCGCCCACTCCGCCGAGTGGCGGGCGGCGACCATCGGTGCCGCCAACGGCCACGGCAACGCCCGGTCGGTGGCCCGGATCCAAGCGGTGGTGTCGAACGGTGGATCGGCGAACGGGGTCGATCTCGTCTCCGCCGAGACCATCGACCGGATCTTCGAGGTCCAGTCCGACGGCGTCGATCTGGTCCTGACGATCCCGGTCCGGTTCGGACTCGGCTATGCCCTGGCGGCACCCGACAACCCCGTCGGCGTGACTTCGGGCCGGAAGTGCTTCTGGGGCGGTTGGGGCGGCTCGATCGTCCTCAATGACCTCGACAACCGCATCACCATGACCTACATGATGAACCGGATGCAGGCGGGCCTGGTCGGCAACGAGACCAGCGTCCGACTCATCGCCGCCCTCGACGCCATCGCGACCACCTGAACGACACGACCACCTGAACGACACGACCACCTGAACGACACGACCACCTGAACGACGGGCAACTCGACTCTGCAGCGCCCGGGGGCCGTCGCCTACCGTTGCCCCGATGGAGAACCGTGTCCGTCCTCGAGAATCGGCGAGTGCTGCGGCACCGAGCGGTTCGGCCACCCTCGCCGTGGCGCCCCGCACCGTCGAGGCGGCGCTCGTCGGCGCCTCGTTGCTCCTCGGCGTCGCGTCCTACGCCATGCATCTGGTGGTTC
Organism: uncultured Acidimicrobiales bacterium; assembly: GCA_963717115.1. GTDB lineage: Bacteria > Actinomycetota > Acidimicrobiia > Acidimicrobiales > SZUA-35 > JBBQUN01. The sequence continues at coordinate 293,987 of CAVQVO010000001.1, forward strand.
GGGCCCGCGGCGGCGAGACCCTGGCCCTGCTCGACGTCGGCGACGAGGTGAGCCTGGGAACCTGGTTCGAGACGCTCCTGTTCGCGATCGCCGCCGTCGTCCTCCTGTTCGGAGGCCGCTCGGCCGCAAACCTGTCGACTCGCTGGTACGTCCTGTCGGGGGTGATGCTCGCGCTCTCCATCGACGAGGCGGCCTCGATGCACGAACGCCTGGGATCCGGGCTGCGCGACATCGTCGATGCGAGCGGTTGGCTCTACTACATCTGGGTCGTCCCGGCGCTGGTGTTCGTCGCTGCCGTTGCACTCTACGAGCTTCCGTGGTTGCGGTCGCTGCCCACCGACGTCGCCAAGCGGGTGGTGCTCTCGGGCGTGGTGTTCGTCGGGGGAGCGGCCTTCATGGAGTTGCTGGCCGGTCCCGAGGCCGAGGCGAACGGGACCGGGACACTCCTGTCGATCTCGTTCTCGGCCGTCGAAGAACTGTGCGAGATGGTCGGGCTGTCCCTCTTCATCGGGGCCATCCTGCGCCACCTCTCGGGTCGGCTGCTCTCGATTGCCGTCAAGTCCTCGGACGGTCGAGCCCTCGGCGCACGGCGGCCCTGATCGCTGCTGCGAAGTCGGTATCGCGGTCGAGGTAGGCGACGAGACCGTCGGTGAGGAAGGCGCGATCGATCTCGGGTGAACCCCGATGTGCGTCCTCCCAGTCGAACACGCCGACGACGTGGTCATCGTCGACGATCAGGTTGCCGAGCCAGAAGTCGCCGTGGACGAGCACGGTTCCGTCGTCATCGGCCGTTGCCGACTGGAGCAGGGCGAGGGTGGCAGCAGCCTCCTCGGTCCAGCGGATCAGGTCGTTGTCGGAGAGTCGTTTCGGGGTGAGCGTCTGACCCCGGAGGCGGGTCGTGCTCAGCCCCGGGTGGCCGTCGCGTGGTGGAACGACGCGGGGCACGAACGGGGCGAACGTCGTGGAGGCGAGCTCGTGGAGGGCCTCGGCTTCCTGTGCCTGGTTCTGGCGCGGACCCGACCGCTCGACGATCTCGGGCGGCTCGCCGATGAACCGGGTCACGTCGACGTTGTCGGCATAGCCGAACTGCCCGCTCACTCGCGGCCCGTCCGCCCGGCCGGCGCCGTAGGCCACCACGAGCCAGCCGGGAAAGGCGAACCAGGCCCGGTTCCCGAATCGGGCCAGAAGCCGCACGAACGCGAAGCGCGGCCCGTCGACGTGGAGCGCCAGGGCCCGCAGGACGAGTCGTCGGGACGTCGGTGAGCGCAACGAGAGGGCGATCCTCGGCTCGGTGACCGAGCGCAGCAGTCCGAAGACCTCGCCTCGGCGCCGGTCGTCGACACCGGTTGCCGCGACGAGGCGAGGGAGCAGGGATGGCGCGACCGTCGTGCCCCGGTTTCCGGGCCGGGCCCGCAGGCGATTGGAGGCGAGACAGACCACGGTCGTGGTGTCGGGGAGGTCGGCGATCATGGCCAGTTCGGCCGCCGTGATCACCACGGTCTCCGCCTGCGTGGGATCCTCGACGATCCGGAGCCCCTGTCGCCGGCAACGCTCCTCGAGCGTCGGAGACCGGAGTCCGCTCATCCACACCGTCGTTCCGATGTCCTCGATCAGCTCGAACCACGCCGTTTCGAGTTCGGCGTCGGATTCGGTGACGGGGGGTCGGGGGATCACGTCTCGACACCGTAGCCCGTTGTCCAGGGGGATTGGATGAGCGAGATGACCTCGGCGCGTGGGTCCGACGGTCATGGTGAGGCCATCAATTCCGAGGCGGCGTCGGGACCGGGTCGATACGATTCGGCCGTGAACACGGATCGCAACGATCCCGACGGCCTGAATGTGTCCATCCTGTCCGGCGAACACGACCTCGACGCGGTCCTGGACCTCGTCGTCGCCGAGCAGGCTCGACCGGGACGCAACGTCCCCACCCTGCCATCCGAGCGAACCAGCCTGCTCGCGGAGTTCGACGAGTTCGAGCCACCGTGGACCGAGACGGTGCGGGTCTGCCGCCTCGTCGGCCCCGGCACGACCACGGGCGACATCCACGGGGTGATCGTGGCCGACTGGAATGCGCCGGCCGGCAAGGCGTGGATCAACGGACCATGGATCCGGGCCGAGGACGACGAGTGGCTCGAGCCGGCCGTGGCGCTGGTCGACGCCGCTCGTCGAGCAGTTCCCGCCCGAGATCGTCGCTGCGGTCCTCTGCGGCGATCCCGCCCATCGGCTGATCGAGCAACTCGCCGCCGCCCTCGGATGGAACGCGGCCGAGGTGAACCACGCCATCATGGTCTCGGCGACCACGATCGCATCGTGGTCGGCGCCGAGCGCCGGAGCGCCGGCGATTCGCGAGGCCACCGCTTCGGACGTCGACGTCATTCGAATCGCTGCACGACGCCGAGTTCCCGTCGACCTACTTCACCGTCGACCAACTCCTCGAGCGATCCGGTCGGTCCGAGCAGGTCGTCCTCGTGTCGTGCGACGAGGTCGGTGACGTGCTCGGCTATGTCGCAGGCCGAGTCCAGCCCGACGGCGACGGCTACATCGACTTCCTCGCCGTTGCCCCCGGCCGGCGCCAGCAGGGGGTCGGTCGGGCGTTGGTCACCGCGCTCTCACGTCAGCTCGTCGAGGGCTCGCCGAACGAACGAGTCTGCCTCACGGTGCGTGACTCGAATCACCCCGCTCGGGCGCTCTACGAGCAGCTCGGATTCCGGGTCGACGCCTCGATCGCCCCGTTCGAGGCGCCACCGGGCTGGCGAACCACCGCCGACCGCTGAACGCGCTCCTCCCGGCGCCCATTGGCCGGCACGGGTCGTGCGCGTCGACGACGTTTTCCCGAGTTCTCCCCGGATTCCGACATCCATCGTGAGGTTCGCTCCGAACCCGAACCGAGATCCGGGTTCGGGACGGGATCAGGTGATGCCGAGTCGGACCATCGAACGAGCGCCCGCTCGCTTCCTACGAAGTTCCCGGCGCCGCTCGAGGCCTCGCGGGTGTCCTGGAGAAGGTTGCCATCGATGACCGACTGCCCGAAGCATGACGCTCCATCCGACGAGGAGGCCTCGATCGAAGGTCGACGACATGCCGAGGCCGTGCTCGCCGAAGCCCGACGACTTCTCTACGAACGGCGCAACCAGCGTGGTAGTCGCCCGGAGCGTCCGGGTTGACTCCGCCGGCGTCACGAGTCGAACTCGATCGCGCCGTCGACGGGAACCGGCGTCGATGTCGCCGGATGGTGATGGCGTCGGGCACTCGGTGAGTATCGGGCCTTCGTTCTCTTGCTGGATCGTCGAGCGGACGTGACGACCAATCCGGACCGATCGAGTACCGCCGGTACTCGGATCCGACGGCGGTCAGGCGTTCACCCGGTACCGGAGGTGAACGACGCCGCTCCGGAAGCGGTTTTCGTCGAGGAGCTCGAGTGCTCGGCGGTGTTGCAGCTGCGAACCGATGCACCTCCTCGTCTGGCGCCGACCATTCGAACCGTCATCGCACGGAACCCGGGGCCACGGGGCGCGCTCGACGTACTCAACGACGGGCGGCACGGCCGACGGCCAGCGCGATCCTCGTGTCGTGCACGGCCTGGTCGAGCGAGTACACCGGGGTTCGGTCCGCAACGTGATCGGACATGCGTTGCATCACCGTCGCGATCGCGATCTCGTCATCGGTCAGTTGCGCCGTCGGGAACGGATTCCGATAGACCCACTCGTCACCGAGCAGATAGCCGCGGTGCCCGGGGCCCTCGAGGTTTCCTTCGAGGCCGGTGTCCCATCGTCGAAGCGTCTGGTGCACGGGCGTCCCGTCGTCGAGCAGGTGTCTCACCTCGTGACCATCGAGTTCGCCCCGGGTTCCGCGAACGACGAACCGCAGGGAACGGATCCACGAGAAGTACTGGTCATCGGACCAGTCGTAGATCCCGACACGATCGCCGAAGGTGATCGTGGCAACGGTTCGCAGTGAGGGTTTGACGCCGCCCTCGGGCGGGGGTCCGGCTCGGTCGGGCCCGATGGTGATCGTCGAGTGGTGCTCGTCGGCACTGACCTCGAACTCGTCGATGCCGACCCCCAGTGCCGCCCGGATGAGGGCGACGCCGTGATAGCCGTGGGCGACGGAGACGTCGGCCGATGTGACGTTGCCGAGCCGCCCCGACGAGATCACGGCCAGTCGCGCTGCCAGCAACGGTTGGAACGGGTACTGCTCGGCCACTTGGACGTCGGCGCCGCCCTGCTCCAGGAGCAGCATCCGGTCGAGCTCGTCGTCGTTCACACCGGGAGGTGTCTCGAGCAGGATCGAATGGCCGTTGGCGGCCAGTGCTTCACAGACGTCGACGTTGGCCTCGGCGCTGGTTGCGACGATCACGAAGTCGGGCTCGTGGTCCTCGAGTCGAACCAGTTGGGTGACCGCCTCGATGCCACGCTCGGCGAGTCGGGCCACTTCCGCCTGGCGGCGGACCGAGACACCGACGAGTTCGAAGCGATCGGGGAGCGCTCTGATGATCCGGAAGAAGTGCTCGGCACGCCACCCGGATCCCACGACCGCGATGCGGGCCGGTCGCTCAACCGTCATAGAACCCCACGGGATGAAGTCCGACGACCGTGCGCTCGCGGTCGGACACGGCGCGAGCCACCGCATCCGGACTCAGGTGGTTCACGACATCGGTCGTGCGGAGCCGCTGTGCGATGTCGCGCCGGCCGTACTGCACCTGGAGGAAGAAACGACCGGTGTCAGCGGGACCCGTCGGCATGCGGCGATGCCACACGTCGGAAACGAAGAACACGACATCACCTCGCCGGCCGAGCGGGGCAACGGGGCCACGGCCTTCGTAGGAGATGGCGCCGGTGTCGTCGGGCATCGGTGGAAGCCGACCCGACCGGTGGCTCCGGGGTATGAAACCGGTCGGACCGGATTCGATCGGGCAATCCGCCAGGAGGATGTGGCAGCCGATCATGAAGACGGGATAGGGAATGCGTTCGTCCCACTCGATTCCCTCGGAGCGCGGAACATGCGGGCCCGCATCCACGTGCCACGGGTTGCCCACGTCGAACGGGGCTTTCTCACGCTCTGGAGCATTCCGCCACGCCGTGTTCGAAACGACGTGACAGTCCTCGCCCAGCAATGGCTCGATGACGTCGAGGATGCCGGGATGAGCGACGGCACGCTGAGCGGCAGCCGATCGGTTCAGGGCCTCGTACCGGAAATCGGCGTAGTCCTCTTCCGTCGATCCCGGCAGGCGTACATCGGGACGCGTCGTCTCGAACAACCCGGAGAGCTCGGCTGCGAGCTCGCCGACCTGGTCGGGAGAGAACAGCGCCGGCACCATCGCGAAACCGTTGCGCTCGAGTTCGGAACTCGCATGGGGGACCGCCCCGTTCCGGATCCCGAGGTTCTTTCCACGGGTGAGACCGATCCGCGTGATCATGCCGCGGAGTCTGTCATGTCGACACGAGCTCGGTCCACGCCGCCCGAGCCGGGCTGAGCATCAGATGTCGTCGTCTGACTCGTTGGGCAGGTTGCCGGGGTTTGACCTTCGACCGCCCACGGATGGAGGAGCCGCAGGTCGGTGGGAGCGAGTTCCCCCGCGACCTCGATGTCCTGCAATCCGGCAAGCACGAGGGGAGGGTGGGTCTTCTCGAACGATCGGACACGACAGAACTCCGCTCCGGAGCTGCCGCCCGAGGACGGCTGTCGACCGTGATGCGAGCCATTGCGCACAGCAGCCGGTCGGGGTCAGGTCGTGACGACGGGTTCGGTGGGCGTGGTGGGACACGTGCCCGGGTTTCGTCGAGGCCTTGCTGTCGTCGTTCGACCGCAAGCGCGCGCGAGACTTGCCTCGATGGGCCCGTCACTGTTGGCATGGAGGACGTGAATGTGACCCACCCCGAGCTGGTCGACCTCGACGAGACCACCACTGCGGTGATTCACGGAGTACCCAACCGAGCCCCGACATGGATCCCGCCGACCTTCGCACCGAGCTGTTGTGGATCCTCTCGTCGTGCGTCGTCCACCCCATCCCCGCGAAGTGGGGCACTCGTTGACGTCGGGGCGGGCGGTCAACCTCACGACGAATCCCCACAGAGCGCTCGAGGTGCCTCGTCACGAGGACCCCACTGTTCCCACTCCGACTCACTGAACTCCGACCCCGCCGTCCGGCAGGCAAGGCTTTCCCACTCATCGACATCGAGGTTCCAGACAAGAGCACCCTCGGGGGTCGCGGTAACGAGATGAAGCTCATCACCGGCACTGGCTCCGCTGGTGACGCCCTGCACCGTCGGGAACTCGCCTCCGATCTGCTTGCCCGTTGCGACGTCCCACAGCACGCCCGGGCCATCGTGATTGGTGAGCAGCAATCGGTTGTCGGCGGAGAAGTAGAGCGAGCCCCCCCACGTGTTTCCGGTCCCGGTGGCGCCAGTCATCGTCCGAATCACCTCGAAGGTCTCACCGTCGCGTATCGAGACGACGCCGAGGGACGAGGCGGTGGCGACCAATGAGTCATCTTGGCTCCACCGCCCAGCAGCGATGTCCTCGGCCTCGACGATCGGGTTGTCGATCGGCTCCCAGGTGAAGGCGTCGTACAGCACTGCTTGGCCCTTGAGATTGGCGATCAACATTCGCTCGCCCGCCGAATCGAACATCGTCGTCGAGATGAATTCCCGTTCGTTTCCCTCGGGCGGCGGAAGCTCGAACAACAGCTCGTCGGTCATCCAATCGAAGACGAAAACGCGTGACGGTAGCACTGCGCCGAGAAGTCGGAGCTGGCGCTCGACCGAACCGCCAACGGTGGTTCCGCTCGTTGGCACCGAGCTGGTGAACAGCGCCTCGAGATTCTCGGCATCGTAGGTGGTGGCCAGCACTCGGGGCTCACCGGTCGTCGGGTCGGCCTCGAGCGTCCAGACGTCGAAGCTGTTCAAGCCGGGACGAGCGACGGCGTTGATGATCTCCCGAGACTCGTTGAGATCCGTCGTCTCGTACCCGTCCTGGGTTCGCCGCCAGAGATCGACTCGTCCGGCGAGCGTTGGAGTGAACATCACCATCGACCCATCGTCGGTCACCGATAGCAGGTTGGAAAGGGGCTGTCGGGGAAGCCCATCGGCGATCGGCAACGAACCAGTGGTCGAGATGATGCTGATCCCCTGGTCATGGGCAACGGCGATCCGATCGGGTGTTGGAGCCAAGGCCATCGCCGACGCAGTGCCCAGATCGACATCGATCAGGCCGGTTCGCCGTCCGCTCTCGGCGTCGAAAACGGCGACGTTGCCATCGGACAGCGCGTGAACGACCTGGTCGCCGACAGCGACTGCGTCGCGAGAGTCGGGTGCACCGGGTCCTTCATTGCCATCGGTGACGTCCATCACGATGGACTCCGGCCAGCCATCGCCGACATCGACTCGCGCTCGAGTCTGGTTTGCCACGAGCTCGAGAAATCCATCGCCCATCTCGAGGAGGAACCCGAATGCTCCGGGCTGCACGATCGGTTCCTCGATGAGAACCGAGCTCGGTGGGCCCAGCTCGTTGCCGTCCCAATCGAATTGGTAGACCAGCGAAAAGGAGGCCATGACGATTCGGTCGTCATTGGCAATTGCAACCGAGGAAACCGGAATGCCGGCGTAATTCGGCTGCGCGGGCTCACCGATCAGGGGGAAGACCTGGTCCCGCCAGGATTCGTTGTCGTCAACATCTCGTGAGAACAGCTGTCGACCCGCTGCGTCGAAGGCGATCACGCGGTTCTCGACATCGGCGGCAACGAATCGGCCGCTCTCCGTCACGTTCACCGAGAGCATGGGGCTGTCGATCTCGATCTCGAGCGTCTTCTCGAGGATTCCACCACTCAGATCGAACACCAGAATCGACGGGGTATCGGTGGCAACGACGAGCCGGCGTCCTGCCGCATCAGCAGTGTGCGACCGGGGCAGAGCGGAAAGGAGCGGCTCGTGAAGCGAGACCGGAACGGAAGAAACGAGTGCTCCGGTGGCGGGGTCGATCAGGTCCACACTCGTGGCGCTGACTCCCACCAGTCGGTCGTCACCGAGCCATTCGACATCGACATACTCGGTCCCCCATTGCAGGTGGCCGAGGAGCGGCCCCGATCGGCTCAGTGCGGTCAGCAATCCGCCCAGGGTTTCGGGACTCTGCTCACGCTGGTGCGCCGCGACGGCGAGCAAGAGAGCGGAACGTGGGTTCGACTCCGCCAGCAGCCCGGCCGATGCCACCAAGCGTCCGGTTTCGGCATCGAAGGCGGCTGTCTCGGCCGCCACCGTCGCTTCCTCGGCCTCGCCGGCGCGCTCGTCGGCGAGGGCTTCGTTGGCGGCTGCCAGCTCGGCCTGGCTGGTTGCCTCATCGGCATTCGCGCTCGCTTGCGCTCGTTGCTGGAAGGCGACGACCCCGGCGATCAATGCCATCGCAGCGACGATCGCGACCCCGGCGAGTAGTCGCTGCAACCGATGCTTGGTCTGCAGCTCGGCCGCTTCGATCGCTGCTCGCTGGGCCACACTCGCCCCGAGGAAGTCGCGGCTCGCGGTCGCTCAGATCATCAGGGTGATCGGGCGCCCATTCCTCGATCGCTTCGAGCCGCCCGCCCCGATACAGATCGGCCGATGGTCGCCCGGCAAGGTCCCAGTCATGCGCAGCGGCGTCGAGGTGGCGCAGCATACGAAGGCCGTCCCTGTCGTCATCGAGCCAACTCCGTAGCCGACCCCACTCGCGAATCAGGGCTTCGTGTGCCACCTCGACGGTCGGCTCCCGAGTCGCCTGGTCGCGATCGAAGCTGAGGAGACGAGCGGTTCCGCACGTCTCGATCACGGCGGGGTCGATGGCCGGCAGGTCCGAAAGCCGAACCCGGCGCCGGGTGTCTTCGGTCCCTTCGCCCGGCGTGATCAGGCGAGTGAAGAGGCGCCGTAGATCGAGCCGCTCGGACTCGGTTGTTGCGTCGTACACCTCGTCGGCTCGCCGAGCCAGCGCGCCCATCACACCACCGAGCTCTCGATAGGCGTCCAACGTCATCAGCGATCCAGACCGCCGCTGGAACGTCTCGGTGAGTGCGAACTGCACGAGAGGGAGTGCCCCCGGAGCGCTGCTGACGTCGTGAACCACCGCAGCAACGAGTGCGGGCTCGACTGAGGCACCGACTCGTTCGGCCGGCCCGATGATGGCTCGCTCGAGTTCGTCAGACGACAGCGGGGTCACTGCGATGGTGTTTCGATCGAAGAGGTCGCCGACGTGGGAGCTGGCGAGCGGTCGGTCGTAGAAGTCGGCCCGAAGCGTGACCACGATGCGGAGACGACCGCGCTGGTCGGCGACTGCGGCAGCGAGAGCGGCAAGGAACTCGTGGCGCTCCCGTTCGCTGGTCATCGTGTAGAGCTCCTCGAACTGGTCGATGACGAGCACCAACTCGCCACCGGATTCGGGCAAACAACGTTTGGCCGCCCAGCAAGACCGTGGACGTCGGCGTTCAGTTGCTCGAGGAGTGTGGGGGATCGGGTCGACCGCAATCCGGAGCAGTGCCGTTTCGAGCTCGTGCATCGGATGTTGGCCCGGCACCATCTGCGCTACGAACAGTCCGGCGCCTCGGCACCTCGGCACGAGCCCGGCCCGTACCGCGGACGATTTGCCCGATCCCGACGGGCCGACGACAGCCAGGAATGGGGTCTCCATGAGATGGGTGACCATGCGGTCGATCAGCGCGTCCCGCCCGAAGAAGTCGGCGCTGTCCGCCTCTTGGAAGGCGGCGAGACCCTTGTATGGGTTGGTGCCCTGCCATTCGAGCGTCACCAGCGTTCGAGCCGCCTGCGCGCGGGGCCGCTCGAGTTCGGCGTTGTGGGCAGGCGATCCGCCTTCGCCAACCGCCACCGTTGCGTCCGTCGTCGCTGCACCGCTCAGGTGGCCGGCCGCAGCAGAGCGGAAGGCGAGGATCAGCTCACCCATGCTGGCGAAACGGTCGGGAGCCAGTGGAGCGGTCGCATGCTGTATGACGGCGTCGATGGTTCCTGGAAGGTCAGGACGAACCGAAGAGGCGAGCGGGAGTCTGACGGTCAGCTTTCGTTCCAGCAGGTCGGCGACGGTGCTGACGTTGGGGAATGGCGTCGACCCGGTCAGGAGTTCGTAGATCACGATGCCGAATGCGTAGATGTCCGAGGCGAACACGGCTTCGCCGTGGCGAATCTGTTCGGGGCTGACGTAGAGAGGTGAACCAGCCGAGCGAAGATCGAGTTCGGCGGCATCGCCGTCGGCGATGGCGATGCCGAAGTCAGCGAGATAGGCGTTGTCGTTCTCGTCGAAGATGATGTTCGGGGCTTCACGTCGCGGTGGACGATCCCGGCGTCGTGCGCCATGGCGAGCGTGCCGCCGATCTCATCGACCAGCTTCGTCATCGCCTCCACCGAGAACGGACCTTGCGCAACCAGCCGCTGCTCGGCGGAACCGCCTCTGAGAGCGCATGACCAGGTACGCGCCGCCGGGCTCGCGCCAGTAGTCATGGAGGGGAACGATGTGTGGATGCTCGAGCCGGGCGACCATCTGCGCCTCGACTTCGAAACGGCGGATGAACTGAGGGTTGTTCGCCAACTCGGGTCGTACGACCTTGATGGGCAACCTCGCTGTCCGACCGATGGTTGGGTGGCGCGGTAGACCGACCCGAACGCACCTTGGGCGATCAGTTCGCTTCAGTTCATAGCCACGGAGTTGGCGGTGCGTAGCCGGTTGGGTTTTCGAGTCGCTGGTGAGGAGCTCCTGCTCGAGCGCCAGCAAGTCGGGCGTCGGATCGAGGCCAGTCTCGTCAGCAAGCCGTTGGCGAAAGTCTGCGATGACACGGATCGCCCCTGCCGGTTGCCCGGCACGTCGGCGTGCCAGGGCCAGCGTGCGAACCGGCGACTCGCGCAGTGGGTGCTGCGCAACCAACGCCTCGGCGGCAGCCGCAGCACCGGCCACGTCGCCGGCATCCAACCGGGCCTGCACGGCCAGCTCGCTCGCCGAGACACGAAGTTCGTCGAGCCGAATTGCATCGAATCGCGGCTGGGCGTCGGTCAGGTCGGCCGAAGACCGGGCCGCGCCAAAGATCGAGCGCATGGTTGATGTGTTCGTGGCCACCGAGGAGATCGCCCCGGTTCATCAGAACTCGAGCCGATTCGTAGCCGCTCTCGAACTCCTCGACGTCAGTTTCGACTGAGCGCTCGAGGACGTCAGCCCGAAGGAGTGGTCGTGATGGCGTCGGACCCCAGAATGCCGCGCAACCGCGAGACGTACTGCTGCACCGTGTTGCTGGGATTCGTCGGCCAGGCGTCGGACTCGTCCCAGATCGAGTCGATCAGCTCTGACTCGGAGACCACGCGACCAGTAGCGAGGGCGAGACGAAGAAGAAGGCGTCGTTGACGTCGGCCGCCAAGATCGACCGTCTCCCCGTCGACCACTGCGTCGATCGGTCCGAGCAATCGGATTCGTACTTCCACGCCGCCCCTCCTTCTCGATCCCTGCAGCGAACCGTAAAGGCCTCGCTGTCATCGTGCCGTCAAACGGCGGTGGCCTGCGGTTCTGCCAGAATCTGCATGCGCCGTGGGAGACAGCGAGATGGCAGCGAGATGGCAGCGAGATCCGTCGTGTCTCGATACGGATGACAGTGTTCCGGGGCCACTCGAGGCGGCGAGACACCATGCCGAAAACGTTCGAGAACCCGGGGAGGTGCAGCTGCGCTCCTGAGACCAGCGAGCACGGTGGAGCGACAGCCGATCTGCAAGGCGTGTTCTCGTGCGGGTGAGTCCGAGACCTCTGTGCCTCATCCGTGATGCCTCGTGCGAATGGTCGATGTGTCGATCCGGGAACTCCGCAACCACGGTGGTGAGGTCGTCGATCGGGTTGCCCGAGGCGAGCGAGTGACGGTGACCCGTAGCGGCAAGCCAATCGCCGAACTCCGCCCGCTGGGTGCCGAGGGAGTGCCGATGGCTGAACAGGTTCGCCGTCGAGCGCATCTGCCGGCTGTGGACCCCGCTGGACTGCGTGATGATCTCGACGCGGTGATCGATCCAACGTTGTGAACACGATAGGGATCCTCGACACGAGCACGCTGCTTCTACTCGGCCGGGTCGCATCCCTCGAAACGCTTCCCGACGAGGCGTTCATCACTGCAGTGACGTTGGGCGAACTGTCGATCGGTCCGCTGGTGGCGAAGACGGATCAGGAGCGGGTTGCTCGACACGTTCGGCGAAAGGGATCTACGTTCGAGCAGGCCGTGCCGGACCGTGCTGCCGAGGACCGGGCATCGGGTTTGAGCAGTTCCATCCGTGAAAGGTGCAGTGCGCTGCTTGGGAAGAAGTCGAGTGGTGGTCCGGCTACGAAGGACTCGTGATTCCGTGGTGCGATGCTCGGGCACTTCCGCAAGTGTCCCGTCCCTTATCGTCCTGCAGACCATTGTTGCATGTGCCGGATCTGTCGACGACGCCCGAAAACTGAGCGTTTGTGCCGGTCGGAAAATTGGACAGTGGGAACTGACACGCCGCATACTCCGGTCAGCCCGCTCGTTGGCCGTGTCGAGGAATGTCAACGTCGGCTGAATTTTGACCCCCTGGCGTCGGCCGAAAATTGACCCCCTGCGGTGGGGTCGGTGGTCACTCTGTGTCGTTGGTGGCGGGTCCTCCTCTGCCGAGGTCGCGGTCTTTGAGCCGGTAGCTGTCGCCTTTGAGGTTGACGATCTCGGCGTGGTGGACGAGCCGGTCGATCATGGCGGCAGCGACGACGGGGTCGCCGAACACTTCGCCCCAACGCCCGAAGGGTTTGTTGGAAGTGACGATCACGCTGGCTCGTTCGTAGCGGGCCGAGATCAGCTGGAAGAACAGGTTGGCGGCATCGGACTCGAACGGGATGTAGCCGACCTCGTCGATCACGAGCAGCGGGTAACGGCCTAGCCGGCGGAGTTCGTCGTGTAACGATCCGCGGTCGTGTGCGAGGGCGAGTCGGGCGACCCATTCAGCGGCGGTGGCGAACAAGACCCGATGCCCGGCCTGGCAGGCCCGGATACTGATCCCGGTCGCGAGATGGGTTTTCCCGGTCCCGGGCGGCCCGAGGAACACCACGTTCTCCTTGGCCTCGATGAAATCGAGGGCGCCGAGATGGGCGATCACGTCACGCTTGAGCGAGCGTTGATGGTCCCAGTCGAACTCTTCCAACGTTTTGCGGGCCGGGAACTTGGCGGCTTTGATCCGGAGTTCACCGCCGTTGGCCTGGCGGGCCGCGACCTCGCGCTCCAGGCAGGCAGCGAGGAACTCTTCATGGGTCCAGTTGTCGTTGCGTGCCCGCTCAGCGAGCCGGCCGACCGCGGCGGCGAGGGTGGGGGCCTTCAACGCCCGGCACAGATAGTTGAGGTCCTTCGTCGTGGTGCTCATGACGCGAGCCGGTCATAGACGCTCAGGTCGCGTTCCTCGACACCATCATCGACCGGTGCGGTTTCGATGGCGGCGGCCTCGACACGCATTTGGCGCAGGATCCGGGCGTGCTCGGCGGCGAGGATGCTTTGATGGGTGGCCAAGCAACGCCGATGGCGGGCGACCACGGTCTGGTCACAGGTGACGGTCACCTCGTCGAGGGTGACCGTCAACATGGACTCGCCGGCCGACGAAGCGGGGGTTGACCGAGTAGTCGTTGGTGTCGACCCGCACGTAATGATCACGGGGCAGCCGGGTGGTGAACCGCAACGACACATCAGGCAGCGTCGCCGGCATGGCCAGCATCGATCCCCGGTCTTCGAAGATCGCCTCCGCGGGCCGTTGCCGGGTCGTGGCGTGAACCCGTACGTTCGCTCGTTTCGTCAACCAGCCGACCAGCTGAGTGTTGAAATCGGCGACATCGTCGAACGACCGGCCCGGCAGGAAACTGGTTTCGAGGTAGCCGTTCGCTCGTTCGACGATCCCTTTCGCTTCCGGGTCGGCCGGTCCGCAGAGCCGGAACCCCATCCCCAACGCCCCGGCGAACGCCTGAGCCGGTTCGGTCAGCGACTGGCGGCCCTGCCGCCAAGCCCCGATACAGCCTTCCTGGTCCCAGACCGCTGTCCGGGGGATGGCGCCGATCTGGCCCAACACCTGGTTCATGCCGCCCAGCACGTCATGGGCCGCACGCGACGGGATCATCCACGCCCCGATCAGGCGGGAGAACCCTGGCACACCGACCACGGTCCACAACCGCTCGGCCTGGCCATGGCCGAGGGGGATCAACACGTCGGGCTGCCACAGATCCCATTGCGCCAACTCGCCCGGCCGATACGTCGTGCGTTGCGCCGGGTCCGGGGCCACGAACAACGGCCGTAGCTCACGGACCCGGTCACGCAGCACCGTGATCCCGAACGCCCAGCCGATCCGTTCCGCGATCACCGTGGCCGGCATGTCAGGGAACTCGCCCAACAACTCGCGTATCTCCGGCTCCACGGCGTCGACCCGTGACCCCGGACCGGCACGCTCATAGCGCGGTGGTTCCGGCGTGCGCACCGCTGCGCGCACCGTGTTCCTCGCGATCCCGAGCCGTCTCGAGATCGTCTTGATGCCGAGCTCTTCAGCGAAATGCAGTCGCCGTATCTCTGCCCAGTCTTCCACGCTGATCATCCTCCAAGTCTCCCGACGCCAACAGCGCCAGGCATCGCAATCCATCACTACCCGTGGTGGACCCGACCAGAAGGGGGTCAAGATTCGAGCGTCGATAAGGGGTCAGTATTCAACCGTTGCTGACAGAGGAACTCACAAAGCGAACAATCGCTGCCATAACCATCTCGTGTCACGCTGGGCCGCAGTCGGTCACGCTGTTCGGGTACGACGCTGTGAATGCGAGGGGTGATACGAGTGCCCGGGACTTTGGTCGGCAGGCAGAACGCCCGACGACGGTCTTGGTTCACGACGGGCTTCTACTGGCGCTGGCGGAGATACGTGAGCACGGTGACCACCCGTCGATTCAGGTCGTGATCCTCGGCCAGGTCGAGCCGATCCATGACATTGCGGACGTGCACCTCGACGGTGCGCTCCGACAGGAACAACCGTTTGGCGATGCCGGCATTGCTGAGGCCTTCGGCGAGCAGGGCGACGACTTCGCACTCTCGCTTCGACAACCCACGCGCGGCAAGAGCGTCCTCCTTCGGCCGGAGGAGTTCGGCAACGATCGCGGGGTCGATCACGCATTCTCCGGCGACCACACGACGTAACACGTCCATGATCGCGGCTGGATCCATGACGCGATCCTTCAGGAGATATCCCACGTGGCCCACCCCGTTGGCAATGAGCGGCTCGACGTAATCGGCCTCGATGTACTGCGACAGGATCAGCACGGCAATGTCCGGGTAGAGCGACCGGATCTGGTCGGCCGCTCGCAGACCCTCATCGGTGTGCGACGGGGGAAGCCGTATGTCGAGTACGACCACATCGGGACGCTCCTGCGCGACGAGCCGGCGCACGTTGTCGTAGTCCACCGCCTCACCGACGACCTCCGCACCGGCGTTCGTGATGATCTTGACGAGACCCTCCCGAGTGAGCAGTTGATCTTCGGCGACTACGACGCGCACGGGATCACCGCCTCGATGCTCGAACCCAGTCGGATCCGACCGCCAAGCGCGGCGATGAGATCCGGCAGCACACCGTCGGCACCCGTGACCGCGCCGCTGGCGCTGACGATCAGCTGTCCGTCCTGCTCGGTGACGCGCAGCGCCATGGCCCCGCGGGCCAATGCCTCGGTGATCACCGCGTACGCAGCCCGCTCGGCGTCGGCCGGCAGACGCCCCGGCGGGAGACCGCCGATGTCCACTCGCCCCCCGTGCCTGCGCACCAACGCGTCGACGGCCGCGCCGAGTCCGCGAGTCGCCAGCAATGGCGGTGACACCCCGGTGGAGATGGCTCGCACACCCTCGACGCATTCGTGCACCAAGGCGAGGGCGTCCTCGAGCGACGTCCGATCGGGACTGTCCTCGGGGAGCGCGGCGATCGCCAGCCGGATGTCGAGGCCCAGGGCGAGGAGCTGCTGCTGGACGCCGTCGTGGAGGTCGCGTTCGAGCCTGGAGCGTTGATCGAGTCCGACTCGCACGATGCTGGTGCGGGCACGCGTGAGTTCGTGGACCCGTGCTGCGAGCTGTGCGGTGGATCGCTCGTTCTGGAGGATCAGACCTGCGACCGGGTCGAGGGCCTGATCCAGATCCGGCACCGTTGTCCAGGCGTCGTGATGGACCCGCGCCAGCAACTCGCCGCCGATGAACAGGTCGGTCGTGGTCTGCCCTGGCCGTGGGTCGACGGTCTCGCCGTCGACGTCGACGAAGTCGAGGCCGTCCGTCGTCGGAAAGGTGACCATCAGCCGAGGGTCGCGCATCGTGTTGCGGAGCACCCCGGTGAGCCCCCCTTCGTGTTCATGGAGGGCCACCAGATGACGCAATGCGCGACGCCGGCTCGACGTGGCCCAACATTGACCCGACCACCAGGCGGTCACGTACAGGCAGCACAGGATCAGCGCCGTCTGCTCTCGGGGGTCGGCGGCGAACAGCACCAGGCAGATTCCGACCCCGATGATCGCCCGCCGACCCCGGAGCAGTTCCCACCCGATCGCGGTCAGCGCCACAACGATGCCCGCGTTGAACGCCCGCTCGGCCACCTCGGGACTGGCCCACACGGTCACGTCGGCGTGGTCGCAGCCCTGACACGCTGGGTCGAGGAACGGATCGTAGAACAGCATCCGAACCGGCCCGGCGACGACTCCGCCCACCATGATCGTGGCGATCGCCCACTGTCGACCCATGAGCGACGCGCCAGCCAGTACGAGGACCATGGGCGCTGCCGCAGCGGCGTGGGCAGTCGCCGGGCCGTCTACTCCCGAGGCGACGATCAACAACGGTGCGCACAGTGCCAACGGGATCGCCCTCGCCGGGGGTGCCGTCGGGTTGAGCCAGATGGCGGTGCCTGCCGCGGCGAGCACGGCCATTGCAGTGGTCGCGATGACCAAACCCGGGTTGGTTCGCTGCAGAGCGGCGGGCAGGAACGCTGCGACGATCGCAAGCGTTCCTGCCCGAGCGATGACGACCGAACGTGTCATCCGATCCTGGTCATTCCCTGCGCGAAGATCGCTTGGTCGAGCACGACGTCGTAGTCCCGCTGCTTCTCCCAGTTGAATCTGGCGACATCACCGTCCAGCTGGAACGTTCCGATTGTCTGGCCGTAGCAGGCGTCGTTCCCCTCTGCGGCCCAGTTGAGGCTCACCCGCTCGCCATCGAATGCGAAGTCCCAGATGCAGTCTGTCCCGTACGGCTGATCGACTCGCGCGATGTGATCGGTGATCGTGATGGTCCACACGCCGGCGTTGATTCCTGCCTCCTGTGGCGAGATACCTGCTTCGAGCAGGTCGTTCTTGTCGGCAACCAGGCGCCACACACCGTCGAGCACGTCCTGCGGGCCGGATCGTGTGACCTCGTACTCGCTGGCGCTGACGGACGGTGTGTCGGCGACGAGGTTCCCATCGGCGTCGAGCGCACCGCACGTGATGCCCAACGGAGCCGCTGTTCCATCGCCGAGCGCCGACACGCGCTCGGCGAGATCGGCAGCACCTGGGACGGCCATCGCTGCGTCGATCACGGGCTGCCACGCAGCGTGGAGCGCGGCCAGTTGCTCATCGTCGACCACGACACTGGCAGCATCGGGAGAACTGCACCAGCGTTCGAGCCCCTGCGCCTCGGTGTCCCGTGCCGCAACGGCGTCCTTGCCGGCAGCGACCGCCGACGCGCGCAATGCCTCCTGCTGAGCCTCCGTCAGGCCGTCCCATGTGTCGGAACGCACCACGACGACGTCGAACTTCTCGTACAGGGTCACGTTCGAGATCAGCACTGCGGGCTTGTCGACGGCGAGCAGCTGCTGCACCGACGTCTCGATCCCACGCAACTCACCGGAGCGAGCTTTGTCGGTGCGTTCCTGGTCGCGGCTGTGGTCGGTGGTTGCCCCGAGGGCGCCGAAGATCGCGTCGACGCCGGTACCGAACCTCGTGTTGAACGTGGCCCCGGCGTAGTCGTCGGGCCCGTACAGGGCCTGGTTGTATCCGAACGGATGGCGTAGCCCACCCGGGACCAGCGCGATCCCGGTGAGTCCGATGTCCTCGAGGCCGGCCATGAGATCGTCGGCAACCGGATCGGCCGCGATTGCCGCTGCCTGGGCGTCGTTGGTGACCAACAATGGTGTCTGCAAGACGGCGAGCGACTCGGCCCCGGCCATCGCCAGGCGGTCGGCACGTACGACGCTGAGGTCGAATGTGCCGGCCTGGAGCGCCTCGACGACGTCACCCTCGTAGTCGTCGCTGTAGATCGCTCCCTTCGGTTCGGTGACCTGAACCGGCCCGCCACTGGTGATGTCGACGAGTTGGGCGAGCACGTCGCCGCCGGTGCCGCCCGCTCCACCGGTCGTCTCCGAGGTGAGTGTCACGGGGTCGACCGCCTGGCCGGCCCGTGTGGGCGGTGAGCTGCATCCGACGAGTGTGAGCGCTGCGGCAGTGGCGAGTGCGATCAGGACGGTGGGAATCAGTCGTGTAGTCATGTGCCCACCGTGCCGAACTCGATCGGTGTGCGAATCGGGGCTGACGCGGTACCCGCTACGTGGAAGCACGCGGTTTCCTCACGAGCCGGGACAAGGAGGCGAAGCGTGGTGCCTTCTTTCGTGGATTCGACGGTCAGGCTGCCGCTGACGGCTTCGGCGCGATCGCGCAGGCCGGACAGGCCCGACCCGGGCGCGTCGGCCCCGCCGGGACCGTCGTCGCTCACGGTCAGCACATATCCCGACGGGCTTGTCTCCAGTCGCACCACGATCGCCGAACCCGGCGCGTGCTTGGCGGCATTCGCAAGGCCCTCGGCGCAGGTGAACCACACGACCTCTCGTTCGGTTGCTCCGAGGCCGGTCTCGAGATCGACCTCCGGGTCGATCACGAAGGTGGCGTGTGATCGGTCGGTGAGGCTCGCGATTGCATCGACCAGCCCGCCGTCCGTCTCCACCGGGTGCAGGCCGCGAACGACGTCTGTGAGCACGCGGTCGGCCTCGGCTACTCGCGCTGAAAGGCTCCTCCCGCTCGCGGTCTGCGTGAGCAGAGTTCCCGCTTGCGCCAGCGCTGCCAGTGGCCCGGACTCGAGCAGCACGATCAGCCGGGCATGCTCGCCTTCGGCAGCGGTCTGGAGCCGTTCGCGTGACCGCTCGATCTCGGCGGCTCGGCGACGGAGTCCTTCTCGAAGCGTTGCCGTGTCGGAGGCGGTCTGGAGGATGCGACGAACGGTGACAGCCGACTCGGGGTCGAGCTCGAGGTCGACGGCGGGCGACAGCCAGGCGATCGTCGAGCCGGTCGCGGACCGGACGGGCGCTCCGGGGGTGCGGCGCATCTGTGTGCGTCCGGATGGATCGAGCCACGTACCGGCCGGGCCGGGGAAGGCGATGGTCAGCGGACCGCAGCCGAGTGCAGCACTGAGTGACTCGGCGAGTGCGGATAGCTCGCCGAGTTCGATTCCATCAGTGGTCGACGAGGCTCGATCGCGCCGAGCCACCAGGGTGATGGCAGCCGTTGCGCCGATCAAGACGATGTCGTGCAGATTGGCGACGAACTGGGGCGATGCCGCGTTGGCAGAGGCAGCCACCGCACCCACGGCGATCAGCCCACCGCCGAATCCGACCCTGACGCGATCCGGGCCGGAGTTGGTCGCGCCGGTGCCGGTGAAGGCACTCGCGAGCGTGAGCAGACCGATGATCAAGATCGAGAATCGGTACCAGCCCGCTCCGGCGACGATCGCGGTTGCCGACACCGACGCCACGAGGATCATTCGAGATCCGGTTGGCCAAAGGCGCGGACCGACAATCGCTGCGATCGCAAGGAGTGCCGTTGGCGCCAACGCGAGTCGAGCCACCACCTGCTGTCCGATCGTGCCGGCGAACGGTGCCAGGCCGACGCCGATCCACGTGAGACCGGCCAGTCCGAACAGCGCTGCAGTCGTCGGCGTGCGTCGAGCGAGGAGCACGGAGGCGATCAGCAGGGCCCAGCCCACGGTCAACTCGAGGAGCGAGGGGGCGAGCGCACCTCGCGACACAGGGATCCAGACCGAGGCGATGCCGGCGCCGACGGACAGCACCGCCCACGGTGCAGTCAGTCGAGCAGCGCGTCGATTGCTGCGCACGTCAGATCTCGCTTGGGAAGAAAGCCCCGCACGGGGGCCGAGAGCACCATCGGATCGGTGCCGGCGTCGGTGTCGCTCGAGATCAGGATCATCGCCGGCGGGAACGATGTGCGAGCCAGTTCATGGGCCACATCGAGTCCGGAGATTCCTGGCAGGTGAATGTCGAGGAGCAGGAGTTCGGGTCGGAGCGTGTGGCACATCGTCAGCGCCTCCTCGCCGGTGGCTGCCACGCCGACGATGTCGAGACCCTCATGGATCAGCAGCGCCCGCGCCGACGCCGCGAACGCGGGGTGATCGTCAACGAGAAGGACTCGGCGGACCGACACCTCACCACACTATGTGTTGCGAAGGGTGGTTGGATGCGGGCCACCACGTACTGCGCGCCCGGGACGCTGACCTCCAACCCGTGTCGGATCTGGCCCCGCACCGCACGTTCGCCCAGTTCAGACACCCATGGGAGCGACCTCCGGCGAACGGTGGCACCAGCCGTGTCGTTGGGCCAGCCACTTACTCACTCGTGTCGACGACGCCGGATGACTGCGCGTTGGTGTCGGGGCTCGCTACTGACCAGATTTCGAGCGTCTGTTGATCGAGCCCCCGGGCAGAATCGAACTGCCGCACACGGTTGAGGAATTGCCGGGAAGGGGTCCAGCTCGTGCGTCGCATGGCTATTTGTCCAGTTCAGCGACCTGCGAACGTCCAGCGTGTCCGGTCCGGTCCGGGTGGTGTCAGCCGAAAGATGGGACAAAAGATGGAACAGACCGACGATCGACTATCGGTCCTCGGGCTCGATCGGCCGAATCCGACGAGCCGCGATGTCGAAGACGCTCGCCGCGGTTGAGACGACCTCGGCAGCCTCATCGTCTGACGCGTCGGGCAAGTCGCCGGGATAGCGAGCTTCGACGGCCCACGGGTGGAGGACGAGCAGATCGATCGGAGCGAGTTCGGCACGGACCTCGACGTCCTGCAAACCGGCGAGCACGACGAGATCGTGTGTCTTCTTGAACGGGATCGACGAGGTGACGAGCAGCGCCTCGAGTGCCTTCTCCGCCGTGGAGCGTCGGTCCCAGCGATATCGGGCGCCGCGGGCAGAGTGTCGGGACCTCGTGGGGTTCACCTCGGTCGGACGAGCACAAACCCTTGACCCACACCGCACACGGTCGGTGTGGATAGGTCTCTCAGCGGCCTCACTCCAGAGGGAGTTAGCAGTCCGCAAGTGCTTGAAGCGCACGGCAGATCTCATCGAGTTCATCAAGATGGACTCCACCGGCTCGCTGGGTGAGGAAAGAGCGCCGGATCGGCTGCAGATTGTCAAATGAGGCCACACACTCGTCGGGGAGCCCATGACTCGGCCCCAGCCGAACCTCGGTAGGGATCTCACGAATGGTCCGAGTCACAGGGGCGACAATGACCCAGGTCAGCACCGGCACAGCATCACTCCGCGTCACCACCAACACCGGTCGCCGTTTGTCCTCCGCCTCTGCCCACCAGATCTCGCCCTGCATCGGCGCAACGTTCACCAAGGTTCCTCGGCAATCATCCGCACCGAAGACGCATCCGCCCACCCGATCTCTGTGTCGCTTTGCGGTTGATCTCGATACCCACGGGCGATCTGGGCCCCGATCTCATCGCGACGGAAACGGTCGACAAGCCGTTCGAGACCAAGCCGCACCGCTTCCGAACGACTCCCGACCACACCAGCCTCCACGAGCTGATCGACCGCAGCCGCAAGGTCATCATCCACCCGAGTCACCAATTGAGCCATACAATCAGCATAACGAACTGCAATGCGTTTCGCAATGCATGCCAGTCCCTCAGCGAACCGCTGGTCGACTGTCGCTCAACTCGCCTGCTTGAACGCCGAGCGGAGCAGGGCGTGGTATCGCTGGATCGATGCCGGGGCGAGGCCACGGCCCCGGCCGAGGCGGTTGTAGAAGTCGTCGATCGCCTTGACGGTGAGCTTGTCGAGTTGCGTCTTGCCGAAGGTGGCGTCGCGGCCGATCGCTCGGGTGATGCTGCGGTAGCCCTCGATCGTTCTGGCCTGTCGGCCACGTGCTTCGAGGTGATCGACGTGCGCGGTCAGCAGTTCGTTCACGGTTCGTCGACTGGTGGGGCCGTGCGTGTCGAGCTCGCTCGACAACCTGGTCAGCAATCGCTGTGCATCGCGCTTGCCGCCACGGACCGATCGGCTGACGTAGCGCTTCTCCCCGGTCATCGGATCGCCGCCGGCGAACGCTCGCACCTCCCAGTAGTCGGGTTCTCGCTTCAACCGGATGCTTCCCTTGCCCGCCGCCATGCGTCGAATGCCAGCAACGGGATGGCACAGCGGATGGGACAACTCCCATCTCGAGGCCAACCGAATCCCCGCTCCACCGGTTCTCCGGACCCTGAACTGGGAGAATGGGTTGCGCCCCCGGCCAGAATCGAACTGCCGCACACGGTTTAGGAAACCGATGCTCGTACAGGTCATTGTCCCTGTTCAGCGCCTCGTGTCACTCGAGTTCACTACGCTGTACCCATGGAGTACCCAGAGACGTGAGCGGGCGGCCGGTTTCCGAGGTCCGCATCTGGTCGGTGCAAGATCGGCGCAAGAACAAACGATACGCCCGACCCTGGATCGTGCGCTGGCAAGTCGACACCGAGACGTTCCAACGCGGCCACCGCACCAGAGGCGAGGCCGACCACTACCGATCGCTGCTGCTCGTCGCCCAACGCAACGGTGAATCGTTCGACTCGACCACCGGCGAACCCGATTCGTGGACGATCACCGATTCCGACATGGGCATCCACGCGTGGGCTCGTCGCTGGCTCGCCGACCAATGGGACGAGTGGCAACCACGAACCCGCGACTCTGCCGTCGAAGCCATCGCCCGGTTCGTACCTCTCGTTGTCCGCCCCAACTCACCACCCGCCGAAAACCTTCGGCGCTACCTCGTTGAGGCCCTCCGGCCCGACCACGTCGATCGTGATCCTGAGGCCGAAGCTTGGATGGACACTTGGTGCCTGCCCCTCGCCGATCTCGACCGTCGTGTACTTGCCGTAGCCGAAAACGGACTCGGGCTCGGAGTGTCCGGCGAGCCGCTCGGCCCGACGACAGCAAACCGATTCCGGACCGTCGCACGCTCGTGCGTTCGTCGAGCAGTCGACCTCGAGATCATCGAACGAGACCCATGGCCGCCGGCTGTCCGAGGTGCGAAACGCCGCAAGGTTCGACGAGCAACACGCGGCATCGACATCCGCTCACTCCCAGACCCGGCAACCGTTCGCGCCGCGCTCGACGCCATGGTCACTCACCAACCAGCCAGCCGCACCTACCGAGTGATGACGTCCATCTTGTACTACGCCGGGCTACGCCCGTCCGAGGTCGTGATGCTTCGAGCACGCTCACTTCGGTTGCCTGCCGAAGGCTGGGGAGCGATCGAGGTCACCGAGGCCGATATCTCCTTCGACGAACCGGGCGAGCCCAAGACCGGTGCACGCACCGTTCCGATTCCGCCGGTGCTCGTCGGCGAACTCCGTGAGTGGCTTGCATCCGGTGGATTCATCGACGATGACCTGCTGTTCCGCACGAGAACAGGCAAGCGTCCCGCGGCGTCGAACTGGAGTCGGTCTTGGCATCGAGCCCTCCGTGAGGTCGGCCACCCGCCACTTCGCCTGTACGACTGCCGCCACGCCGCGGCCACCACATGGCTGTCCGCGGGTGTCCCCCTCGGTGAAGCTGCCCGTCGGCTCGGCCACTCGGTCGAGGTGCTCGTCTCGACCTACGTCGGTGCACTCACCGGTGATGAGGCGGCCGCAAACCGACTGATCGAGTCTGTCCTCGATGCATGACGGTGAACACGCTGTCGTCGCCGTGGAGTATCGTCGGCTCCATGGACGAGCGTGAGCGAATCGGCATCGAGGAATTGGCAGCAATGACTCCCGACGAGCGACTCGCGATCATCAAGTCTGCGACAGTCACCGACTGGGGTCAGGTCCCGGCTTCCATGCAAGCCCGGATCGAAGCAGCCGAAGCCGACATGGCGGCAGCAACGAGTTCAGGCGAACGGTTCGACCGCTAGCCAGGTCAGCACGACCTCGTCCTCGACGAGACGACACCAGACCGCTACGGAATACAGCAACATGCCGGATCGTATGAAGACGCGTTGGTCGTCGCCCGGCCGCTCCTGCGTGACCGACTCGTAGTCTTGAGCAAGAAGGTCGACGATGGGTGGGAGTTCGTAGCTCAGAAAGTCGAATCTCGACGGCACGCCACCCCTGCGCACCTCGGGCAACTCGATCTCGAGGCGCTGATAGAAGCTCTCCTCCGCTCGAACGATCCGCCGCTGGCCCATAGGTACACAATGGCAGGCCGCAAGCTCGTTTGCGGCGATCGGCTGCACTTCGTTCGAGCGCTCTGGGTTTCGATACTCCGATCGAAACCCGTCCCGGCGTCAGCGGTGGCGAAGCTTGCCTCTCGGCTTCCAGGATCACGGTTGGTGTCGATGGAGCGAGATAGATCAAGGTCTCGCCGCTGAGTGTTGTCGAGTGTCGGATCGTGTCGCCTTTTTGGCGAGGTGTTCGTTGGTTTCGTCAAGGCAGAGCTACGACATGGCTGTTCGCCGGCGTTCTCGGCGGGGCCGTGCGCAGACTGGGCCTACCACTACTGGCTAGGAGCGTTGCAGCGTTGATCGAAACGCGGCCGGGCGTTCGCAGCGGCAAGCCATGTTTCGTCGGCACGAGGGTCACGGTCTACGCCGTGCTGGACTATCCGGCGTCAGGAATGACTGCGGCCGAGATCGTCGAGGACTTTGCCGAGTTGAGCGAGGAGCGCATCCGCGCTGCGCTGGAGTTCGCCGCGATGTGTGAGCGTCGACTCGCCGAACCGCCATGAACCTCCCGTTCGATCAGAGCCCCTCACGCTGTCCTTGTCGCCCGAATGCGTGACGACTTCCCGATTGCGCACACGTACCGACGCTTGCTCTCGACGCGGCGTCTGACAACGAGACTGGGACTACGCCGGCCAACACGGTCACTCGCTGTTGTTCTCGTTGGTTTCGTCGAGGTCGTCGAGGAGGTTGATGATGCCGGTGAGGACTTCTTTGGCTCGGTCGGTGTCGCCGAGGAGTTGCCCGATGCGGATCGCGGTTTGGGCGCGGAGTTGGGTGTCGAGTCGTTGGTGGACGTCGGGGATCTCGCGTCCGCGGAGTTCGGTTCGCCCGTCGTCGTAGGTGCGCATGATGGTCGGGCCGAGGGGCCAGACCCGGAGTTCGCCTTCCCATGCTTCGATCGTTTCGGGCGTCCCGAGGATCGCGTCGATCAGCAGCATGGGTTCCCAACCGGTCTTGGGTTCGTCGGGGGTGAGGACACCGATGTCGTCCATGACGGGCGGTGGGGTGAAGAACCAGCCGATCGGGAGCCGGAACCCGCGTGACAGGGCGAGGAGTTCGTCGGCGCTGAACTGCCGGATCCGACCACCGGTGAAGGACCGTTCGATGGCCGAGAAACTGGCGGAGGAGAGTCTGGTGCCGAGGAATGGTTCGAGTTCGATGGCGGCTTGTTCTTGGGTCCAGCCTCGCAGACGTCGGGCCATGGCGACGCGGTAGGCGACGATCTGGTTGGGGGTCCAGGCGTTGGGGTTGGTCTTGGATCGGGCCATGACCATCGAATCTAGCCTGTCTACCGTTTGATGAAGTTCTCTACCCGCCTGTTGCATCCGAACCACACACCTGGTATTTGTTGAGGCGGTGACTACTCAACCGGCGGGTGAGATCACAGGGGTGGGTCCTCCGGATCTGTTGACTGTGGAAGAAACGATGCGGATCCTCCGCCTCGGTCGCACCACGCTGTATCAGCAGACCTCGCTGTACATCGCCACCAACGGAGCGAAGGGTGATATCCCGGCGAAGAAGTTCGGCCGGCAGACCCGGATCCTTCGAGCCCAGTTGGAAGAACGGCTTGGTGCGTCGATCTCGTGGCCGATCCCGGCCGAGGTCACCCCGATCAGCGACGCCCCCTCCAACACCACGGCGACGACCCTGCAGGTCCGATCGGCAACGACACCCCGGCATCGGCCCGACGGACATCCAAACGCCGAGCGAACGTGACGGCCGAGTCCTCTACCGACGCGCAGACCTCTCTGCCGTTCAGCGCCTGAGCCCCGATGACCGTCGCCACCATCTCCCGCCCCATCTCTCGTTCCTTCAACCCTTTTTGGACAGACGAGTGCACACCGGTTCGGAGTGCGTTCCCGAGCCGAGAATGTGAGATGAGATGACGGCGCGGGTGACGACGTTGAAAGGCCCGGCCGCCGGCGCCTACTACGTCGAGCAGTTACCGAACTACTACCTCGACAGCGGTGAACCGCGTGGGATCTGGCACGGCCGCGGCGCCGAACTCCTTGGCCTGCACGGCGAGGTCGACAACGACGCCTTCCTGGCCCTGCTCGCTGGTGCTGATCCGAACCAGCCCGAGGTGTTGTTGGGTCGCCGGTTCGGCGACACCTCGGTCCGAGGGTTCGACATCACCGCGTCGGCTCCCAAGTCGGTGTCGACCTTGTTCGCGGTCGGCGATGACCGTGTCCGTGATCATGTGCTGGCCGCCCATGACGCTGCGGTCGCGGCGATGGTGGATTGGGTGGAGGGTCACGCGCACACCCGGTTCCGGGTGAACGGTGAGATCGTCACCGTCGACGCCAAAGGGATCGTCGCGGCGACGTTCCGTCAGCACACCTCGCGTGCGTTGGACCCGCAGTTGCATACCCATGTCGTGGTGGCGAACCGTGTCTACTCGCCGGATGGGCGGTGGTTGGCGTTGGATGCCCGCACCCTCAAACTCGACCAACGCACCGCCTCGGCCACCTACCACCTCGCCCTGCGCTCCGAACTCACTCGCCGTCTCGGTGTCGAGTGGGGGCCGGTGGTCAACGGGATCGCCGACGTCGAACACCTGCCCGATGTGGTGTTGGAGGAGTTCTCGTCGCGTACCGCGGACATCGTGCGTCGTCTCGATGAGAAGCTCGACCGGTTCACCCGGACCATGGACCGTGAGCCAACGGTGCGGGAACGGTGGCAACTCGAACGCGAAGCCGCCGTCGATTCCCGGCCATCGAAACCTCATGAAGTGTCGGCCGATGTGTTGCATCGGCGTTGGCGGGACCAGGTCGTCGAACTCGGCATCCACCCGACCCGGATGACCGGCCTCACTCTCGACGCCGTCCTCCCCCGACAGCTGACCAAAGACGATCGGCGAGAAAGCCATCGACCAAGCGATGCAGACCCTGTCGGAGAAGCAGTCGACGTGGCGGCCCGCCGAGCTGCAACGCGAGATCGCCGCCGCCATCCCCACCGACGTCGTCCTCGACACCGGGCAGCTCGACAACACGCTCGACTACCTCACCACAACTCGCCATCGACACCCGCTGTGTCGACATCTCGCGTCCCATCCCCACCAACGTTGCGCTGCGGCGTGATGGCCGGCCGATCACCGAAGCCGGCATCGACCGTGCCCTCACCACCGACACGATCCTGGCGCAGGAACACCGGCTCAACGCGTGGGCCGACCGGCGGATGGCCCACCCCGCCATCGACTCGCCCGTCGCTGCTGGTCGGGCCAGGGTCGAGCTCACCGGCCCGCAAGCCGAGGTCGCCGCCACCGTCGCCGGGAACGCCCATTTGGCGTTGGTGGTCGGCCCGGCCGGGACCGGGAAGACCACGGCCCTCACCCCCGGGGTCGAGCAGCTTCATGCGGAGGGGCGGGCCGTGTTCGGTGTCGCACCCTCCGCCGCCGCCGCCGAAGTATTGGGCGCGGAGACCGGGGTCGATGCCGACACGATCGACAAACTCCTCACCGAACATGACCTCACCCGACCCCCGGCGCATCGCTACGACCTCCCCGCCGGAGCCACCATCATCGTCGACGAAGCGGGGATGCTCGCCACCGACAAACTCGACCAACTCGCCTACCTCGCCGACACGACGGTCGTGGCGGATCGTCATGGTCGGCGACCCCATGCAATTCTCGGCCGTCGGTCGGGGCGGCATGTTCGAACACCTCATCGATCAACACGGCGCCATCGAACTCGACCGAGTGCATCGGTTCACCCACCAATGGGAACGAGACGCCTCACTCCACCTCCGCCGCAGCACCCCCGGCATCGCCGAGGTCTACGACCTCCACGGCCGACTCCATGGCGGGGACCGACTCGGCATGCAACGAGCCGCCCTCGACGCCTGGCACCAAGCACGCGTCAACGGTGAGACCGTGATCCTGGCTGCCCCCACCAACGACGTCGTGGTCCGCCTCAACGAACAAGCCCAACAACGCCTCCTCCAAACCGGGGAACTCTCCGGGCGGGGACGCAGTCTCCAGGCCGGCCCCTACCGGCTCCATGCCGGTGACGAGATCGCCACCCGGCGCAATCACCGGCAACTCGAAACCGACCGTGGCATCGCCGTCCGCAACCGCGACCACTGGACCATCGACACCGTCCACCGCAACCGCGACCTCACTGTCACCGGCGCCTCCGGGACGATCAGGCTCCCCGCCGACTACGTCCAGCAACACGTCGAACTCGGGTACGCCCAGACCAGTCACGCCACCCAAGGCGCCACCGTCGACCGGTCCATCCTCTACCTCGACGGCCCGACCGACGCCCGCGGGATCTACGTGCCCCTCACCCGCGGCCGCCACGACAACTCCGCGTACATCGTCACCCAACCCGAACAGACAGCGGTCGAGGTCATCGCCGAAGGGTTACAGCGGAACTGGATCGACCGGCCCGCCATCGTCCGCCAAGCCGAACTCAACCCGCCGATCGCTGCCCAACGGCCCGGAACCATCCCGCCCGCCGAGCTACGCCACCTCATCGCCCGACGGGCCGAGATCGAGACCCGGCTCACCGAAACCGCCGACGACCTCGCCAACCTCCCCGTCAAACGCCTCGATCTCGTCCGTCAACGCGACACCGCCACCAAAGAACTCGCCAACTACCAGGAACGACACGACAACGCCGCCGAGCTGCTCGCCCAACGCGACCGGCCACTACGACGCCGCGGTCACGAACAAGCGATCGCCAACGCCAAACAAACCCTCGAAACCGTGTCGCCACAGATGAACGCCCGCACCGCCCTCATCGGCCAGATCGACAACCGAATCGGAATGCTCGATCAGCAATACGCCTACGCCGCCCGTGAAGACCGTGATCGGCCACAGCTACAAGCCGAACTCGACGAAGCCGTCGGCCGGCTCCAACAAGACCGGACCGTACGGTCAAGGGTGATGCGGCTCCAGCAACCCGAACACATCACCAAGACCCTCGGCGACCGGCCTATCGGCGGGCATCCCGCCAACGCCTGGGACCTCGCCGCCGGGCAACTCGATCAACACCACGCCGCCTTCCAACTCACCCACGGCCTCGGACCACAACGAGGGCTACGCATGATCCCCGGGTTCCAACACAGCCGGGCGCTCACCGCCAACCGGATCGACGCCATCAGCCAATCCATCACCACCCAACAACGAGAACACCGCCAACAAGAACTCAGCCGATCCCGAGGCCTCGGCCGAAGCCGATAAGACCCAACCGCAGCCATGCCTCCCCGCAGGCGGGGGAGGCAGAGCCCAGTGTGGTCAATCGCCACGGCGTCAAGGGTCGGTTCCGGGACTCCGCTGCGCTCCGTGTCCTCACCTCCAACCTCCGGCCGGCCCCCTGACCCCGAAAACTCAGACGCTCAGACGAGGCGAATCGGGCCCGTCCAGCCAGCCGACTAGGCGCGATATCAAAGCATCCCCGAACGGCACCTTGCGGGCATGCCCCATCTGGATATCGGCCGCGCGTTATGGGATACGTCGACGCTCGAGGTGGAGAAGCCCCGTGCTCCGGCAGAGTCAGAGGCTCGTGACATCGTCAACGACGATCGCTCCGGCGCGCGAGCTCGATGCCCCGAAACCGGCAGACCTGATCGCCGATGGTCCGGTATCACGAACCGAGTCGAGGGATCGTCGGCGTCTCGACCCGAAGCGCTGGCCACGCTCCAGCGAAGGTGAACAGCGAGACTATCTGTGGCTTCTTCGTGGGTGAACAACTCGAACGACCGCAGGCCCAGCCGCAGCAAGCACCGCAGGGTACTCTTCGGCGTAGATTGCGGCCCGGTCGTTGAGAACGACGCTCAGAGCCCGCCACTCAGGAGCGGTCACCTCGTCAGGAAGCTTCGTCGAGCGCTTGACGTGTCCGAGCGACCGATTCCGAGAGAACATCAGCACGGGCACGGTCGCTGCCGCTGAGATTGGATGGGCGGGATTCTCCGGCACGGGCACGAGCATCAGCCAGGCGCTCCGGGCTCCAACCCAGCCGTTCGGCGATCTGCTCCAGCGTCTCGACCGGCATGAACGGCAAGGCATCGGCGTGGCGCCACGCTCGACGGACGTGACTTCACCGTGCTGACACTGCGGCCATGTCAAGGCCCGGTTCGCGCCAACTACCACCACGACACCTGGCACGTTCCGACCAGAGCGCGCCACCGCTCGCTCGACTGCTGAGGGTACTGTCCCAATGGAACAGCACCGTCCAAGGTCGACACCAGCGACGACATGCTTCGTCGGCACCGGTCGGAGCGACGTGATCGGCGATTTGCGTCTTGGGGCTACCTCGCTGCTACCGGAGCGACTCCTGATCGTCGCCGGCTGCGGAAGCGACGCCGAGGCGACCACCACCCCAGCATCGGCTATCCAGCCCGCAGCGACGTTGCCACCGTTGTTCCCCGATCGCTGAGGAAGTCCTAAAGGTCGAAAAGGGCGAGGCGAACAACTGGACCGATCGGTCGCTTCTTCTGGCGTCACCGTTGCGGAACCGACCGAATGGGGCAGACAGAGCGGGTTCACCGAGATCGTTGTTGCCGATGTCGAAGAGGACCTTCCAGCGATCGGCGGACCAGGTTCCAGCTCTCGTCATCCGCGAATCTGGCGGCATCGTGGGCGAAAGTCCAGATCTTCCAGGACTTCCACACCACGGTCGACACCGCCATCGCAAAACGCGAGCACCTGTTCCCCGGCAGTACGCACCGCGAACTCTTCGAACACGAACGCGAGGCCGTGTGGGCATCGCCGCCCCTCCCGACCGAATGAACCGGCCTGACACCGCCGCAGACCACCGACCCCGGCAGGGTGCCCCCTACCGGTCACTGCCAGACCGCCGAACAACACCCCAGATGCGCCGGCGATTGCGGTGTACTCGAGTTCTGACGGCTGCGACTGCTACCAGTCATTCCACCCGGGGGTTGCCGTCTCCCTGCCACCAGCACGGAAGTGTGATGGGCAGGTCGAGATCCGCGCTCGGCCCCAAGCTCTCGAGCGATTGGTCCGACAAAGGTCCGTCCAGCGAGACGGACAGCTGGCTCGCCGAGGATCGAACTGGTTCGGGGAGTCGGGTTGATGACCGGCATTCCAGAGAGAGTGTCAACGATCCAGCTCGTTGCGATTCTCGTGCCTGCGCTGTCGATGACAATGTCGAGAGCTTCACCCTCGTCCCACCTGACGGACTCGATGACCAGAGGGCTGGCGAGGTCGATCATCGAACGGACGCTAGTCGTTGCGGGCTCATCACGATGGCGAGGGCTGCGCATCACCCTGGCCAGTACCCATACCAGCGTGAACCGTGAGATCCGGTCCTTGCCACGCCGGTTCGATCAGCATCGACTCAGCGTCACTCACCTGCACTCCAAGACGGAGGGAGATCGAAGCCCAGCGATGCCCGGACCCAGAACAATAGCTCGATCGCCCCCACCGGAAGCGGGACCGGGTTCTTCTCCAGCGAGCACCCCGAAAACGGGACCAACAGAGCACGGACAGAATCCAGTCGCTGCAAGCCGAGATGCAGGGTCTGTTCGGCCCAACGGCATGCAGATATCGCTGGAGTCCCTCGCTGGGCGCTCCCGGGGGTGACATCGAGCGAGCTCGCGAGATCGCCAGCGAGGTCAAGCAACGTGAAGTCGTAGCCCATGGACATCACCGTCGCATATCAGCTTTCGCCAGGATGCTGAATCTGGCGGACTGCTCGATATCCCGATCGGAAACGCCGAGGCCGAGCAGTCGGGTGCCAGACCGTACGCAGACCATGGGGTAGTCCCCAAGCTGGAACCGTTCGATGGTGGTCACGTACTTCACGTCCCGATCATTGTAGGTGCCAGGCAACCCGAGACAGGTTGGAAGAGGCATCCAACACCGACCTCCACCGCGTCCCATAACCCGCTGGCGGCGAGGCGCAAGAGCCGCCCCCGACCGCCGGCCGTGGGACGCAGCGAACAGCATCCCCGAGAACCCGCCACAGCTGCGAGACCAGGGATGTGTGGTGTCTCGATCCCGCGAACAGTCCGGTTCTTATGAGAGCGCTACGGCCGCATTGGCGCGAGCCGGTCGTCGACGTCGCCTGGGCCGGTGAGGGCTGGCGCGAAATCGTGGCCGCCTGCCACTCAGCGGTTGCAGACCGTTTCCCGGACTATCAGCTGCTTGCGGTGAAGCAGAAGCACGGCTTGC
Organism: uncultured Acidimicrobiales bacterium; assembly: GCA_963717115.1. Taxonomy (GTDB): domain Bacteria; phylum Actinomycetota; class Acidimicrobiia; order Acidimicrobiales; family SZUA-35; genus JBBQUN01. Next base: position 326,625 of record CAVQVO010000001.1, read on the forward strand.
TGGCATTCCAGGCGATTCCCTGCGCTTGGTCGGACCACTCCGCAGCTTGGACCCCGGCCGAACTCAGCGAACTCAATGCAATCGTCGAGACGTTCGTCGCCAAATCGGCAATCGTATGTGAATGGTGCGGCGGCGACGGACTGCTGCGCGACGATCGAGATCTCGAACTTACGCTGTGCGACCAGTGCAACGACAGGTTCTCCGATCCAGTGACGACGACGCGATCGGATTTGGGGTACTGGGGCCTTATGGCTTCTGGTTGCGGGCCATCAGGAGGTCAGTGGCATCAACGTCCTGAGAGCTGAGTGTGACGAGCGTTCCATCATCAAGCGTCCAAGCCGCTCCACCGCCTGTGGATTCAGTCGCGACCGTAAGCCAGGACCCATCGGGATTCTGGACCGCCCCGTTGCTCAGCAGTGAGATTCTGGCCCGGGCGATGGCATCGTGGTCGGTGAAGACGTCCATGGTTGCCGTGCCGCCGGTTGGGCTTTCGATGCTCCACCCTGGTTGGGTTCGTTGCCCCGGAAGTTGGCCCATCGGCTCGGCGGCGAGAACGAAACCCGGAAAACGATGGCGGCATTGATGATGTGGGGTCGGCCAGAGCACGGTCGATCCAGTCAGCTGGCTCGTCCGACCCTTGGAGGAGTTGGCCAACTGCTTGAATGGCTTCCTCCTTCTCCAGCCCGACGATCCTGAGCGTCATGAAGCTGCTTGAACCGGGCACCACGATATGGCTGTCCTTTACGATTGCCGGGTCTTCGAGGTACCAACCAGTGGCGTCACCCAGCTCGGTCATCGGTGCTTCGAACGTGATCATCCCGGGACGGATGTCCACAATGGCGACGGCTCCCGATGGCGCTTCAAAGAAGGCCGATGCGCCTTCGCCGGCCGAGCCAGTGCCGTCAATACTGCTGACGAGATTCCAGCCGTCCGAAAGCAGCGACTGGGTGCGGGTGGCATCGTCAACGGTGGTTGGTGGGGTGTCCGCTGGGAGGGTTGTCTCGTTGGTCGCTGCCGACGTTACTGGAGTCGCGCTCGACGCCGTTGTCGTGGACGTCCCGATGATGCTGTTCAGAAAAGGGCCACGGCTGTGACGAGTACGGCGAAAGCGGCAACGAACGTCACCGTGTCGCGGTTCTCTCTCACGTGATTCAGCAAGCCTTTGTTTTCGACCACGCGACCCCTGCCTTCTTGCTCCAGTGCTTGTTTTTGAATGCAGTTTCCGTAGTAGTAGGCGGCAACCGAGGTCTTGTAGCCCGTGTCTACGGTCCAGGGCGTTCCAAAGAGGTCACCGGTTGTTACCACTTGCACATATGTCACCCGCCCAATTGGAGATCGAACTCCTTGATGGCGGGCCTTCGGATGGCCGCACCGTGCCTCGACCACCAGCGCTAGCTTAGCTCGACCGCCAGTCGAAGAAGTGGAACGCGAAGCGCTACCTTGCCTTGACAAGCCTCTGCAAGCTGCGCTAATTTGACCAAATGCGGGTTAGGCTTAGTCTTCTAGGACTCGGACTACTGACTCTCGGAGCGGTCACAATGCAAGCGGCAAGCGCTCATGTGGCTACTCCGATATATCTCGCCAATAACAGCTGGGCTGCGGCCAATGTGGGTTCTTGCGCCGTAAATCACTTTCACTACTCGGGTACGGGTTGGACGACGACAACGACGCAGAAGCTCGCTGGCCCGTCGTCGTGTGACACCGTCACAACCATGAACTGGTCATGGAACAACGCTCACGGTGGCCTCGTGGCGTCAGGAAGATGTACCGGCTGCCCAGCAGTTAGCACCGCAACTGGTGGTGGCCTTCTGCACTCCGGATTCTACGTTGGCGCTTCGATGGCTGGAGGTTTGCATGGGCTCTACACGATCTTCCCGTAGCGCTTTGGCCCTCGGCAACGTCTTGGCTGCAATCCTTCTTGGCGGGGCGGCCAGTTGTGGCACCAGTGCGAGCACCGAGAATTCGGCCAATTCGGACCAAGGAGAAGCCGTTTTGGGTTTCCCAACTGAGAATGAAGCCAGTGAACAGGGCACAGCGCCCCTGCAGGTCTCGACCGAACTTGGTGTCGGGACCATATTCGATGTGGAGCGAGTCAAAGATTGGACACTTGCCGCAGAGACGGCTTCCAACCAGGGGGGGCTCTCAGCGCGAAAGATGATGTTCGTCCGGTCGGACGGGGAACGACACGATGTCGTCGAACTCATCCTGCTCCAGGTGTCGCCGATGACGATGTCATTGCCCGAGGGAGCACCGAGCGATGCTGAGACTCCGCCGCAGCCGTCGCTGGACAGTCGCACCGGGTTGGCGGACGGACAAGTTGTCCGATTCGACGGGCGAGAGCTTCTCTACCGCGCCAACGAGGAGGACGGGTCGATTTTCGTTGTTGATCACTTCTCGGACACCCTTGAAGTCGTCGTCCTCGGCACGGGTTCGCGCATCGGAATCGAGGATGTGCTGAGTCTGTACAGCAGTGTGGAAATCGATGTTTCCGTGGCTGATTGCGCCAAGTCAGTGGAGGCCGCCGGCTGTCAACCCGATACATCAATCCGCTACTGGATCGAGCCCAGCTCGCTCCCTTGGATTCCCAGCTAGCTAGATTCGGTGCGTGAGCCGATGCACCAGCTGCGGATTCGATTGGCAGCTGTCAGCCGACGACCTGCTGCCGCACATTGCTGCTCGCCTTCCTCGCTATCGAGAACTGGTCTCATAAACGACTCACACTCAGGAGGGCATCGAAGGTCGCACCGTGAATCGGAGTGACCGATAATCACGGCCTTCCGCGCTTGACCTACCACTCGGGAACCGGCGAACTGTGGGAGGGCCGACCCTCAGTTGGGTAGCGCATAATCACGGATCGGCGAGCAGCAGAGTCCCCTCCGAGGACCGGCGCGTATGCGAGCGGCGAGGTGACCCATATCGCTCAGCAGTTTTGCCCCGAACCCTGCCCCAGACCGCCGGTTTCGCGCCGCTATTTCTTGACCCTCCAACGCGCCATGGAGGGCGTGCAGGCCGGGAAGGCGGAGACTGCTTTGGAAGGGTCGACCGGTGCAGCAATACCGTCGTCATTACCTGAATGCCCGCCGAGTGGCTGCGCATCGAGCTCGACGAAGGTCTCCGTCACGGCGAAGACAACTCAGCGTGGCCGACCCTCGGCGAACTCCAAGCGCCATCTCTCCAACGAAGATGCCTGGAGAGCGCATTTCTGCAGGTCCTGCGGACCTGGTTGTGGAGAGATGGCACCCTCGATCTCTCGGTCACTGTCGGTGATCTCTCCAAACGATGAAATCGCCTCAACGAACGCAACCATGACGGTCGAGACCACGAAGCCCCGTCGTCGAACCTGCCGATCGGCAAGTGACCCACGATCGGAGCGAGCACGGCTGTGAGAGCGGGGCTCGCTCGCTCCGGATCTCAGCCCGATGTCCCAACAGCCCAATCCCGCGGGCCACAGAGGTAGGTGATGACACAGATATCCACCGACTCCTCGAGCCCGCCCGCCCTTTGGGACATCGCTGCACTCGCTCGGCGTCTCTGCGTCACCGAGCGATTCGTCCGCCGGCTCGTTGCCGAGCGTCGTGTCCCGTACTGCAAGGTCGGCAAGTTCATCCGCTTCGACCCCGAACGCATCGACGCATGGCTCGCTTCGACCTCGATCGACAGTCTCTGAAGCCGAATGGCGAAACACGCCCTCTCGATCTCGCACTGGCCACACTTGCCGCTATCGGACGACCTCACCCGGACGAGCCGAACGCTGAGCGCTGGCGACTCCGTGATATCGGGTCATTTCGGGCCGCCTGGCCATCTCCCATTTCATCTCACATTCTTGGCGGTCCGCAGGACCTCCGGTGTCCTCACTTCTACGGATTCAAAAGTGGGAGATGGTTTGCGGACTGCCATGGCAGCAACCCGGCGTGATCCTCATCTCACATTTCGGTGCGACCGAGAGACGTGACACATCTGGAGCTTGCTGCGCAAGCGTCGAAATGTGAGCTGACGACGGCGGCGTCAGCGAGTTAGTTCAAGACGCTGGCTACCGAAGTCACCCCGACGCCGACTTTCGACCAGTGGTGTCCGATCGTCGAGCTCGAGGTGTCCCTCGTTGGCATGAAGACGGGAGGGCCGACGTGCTCACGAACAACGGCAGATCAGGAAGCGGCGGTCTCGCCAAAGGAGGCGACGGTGCGCTGATGGACATCGAGACGCTGGCGGTTCGCCTGGGCGTGAGCGTGAGGTTTGTTCGCAGGCTCGTCGCTGAGCGACGAATGCCGTTCCTCAAGATCGGCAAGTTCATTCGGTTCGATCCAGCTGACGTCGATGCGTGGATCGAGTCACGCCGAGTAGGTCCGCCATCTTGACCACCGAGATGTGCCGAGATGAGGAAAAGGATATTAGAGCAAGATCCAGCCTCAGGTTGGGTGTGCAGCGACGCGTGGTCGATGCAACGAACTCTTGAATTCAAGGGCCCTATCGAAGGGTTTGACGGCACAACCTTCGAAACAGATCTTGGGGTGCTGCATACCTTCCGAATAGTGTAAGCTTTGCAGCCATGAGGACGACGCCACGGACCGATCTGATCGCAATGATCGAGGAACTCTCCGAGGCACAGCACGGCTACTTCACCCGTGCCCAAGCACACGATGTCGGGGTCCGCGACGTCCAGCTCTCACGTGCAACCGACTACGGACAGATACGACGCCTCGACCACGGCATCTACCGAGTCGCCGGAGCGGGTCACGACGAACACGCCGATCTGCGTATCGCTTGGCTGCGACTCGATCCGAAGCGTCGGGCCCGTGAGCGCACCAAGAACCCCACCATCTGGGTCTCCCACCAATCGGCCGCCGTCACTCCTCGGTCTCGGCACGTTCATCCCGCCGACCCATCAGTTCATCTCCACCGTCCGCAAACAACTCCGCTCCGACGCCTGCACGTCCAGGTTCGCCCCGATGGACTGACCCCGGATCAGTGGGTGATCAGAGACGGGATGGCAGTCACGTCGCCCCTACAGACCCTGATCGACCTCGACGCTGCCAACACCGACGGCGGCCATCTCGGCGCCTTCCTCCGAGATGCAATCGACACCGGAGCGATCCGCACCCAGGACCTCAACCGAGCCCTACTGCGGACCCCGGTTGACGCACTACTCGACATGGCCGGCAACGGCACCGGCCGATGACGGTCCCCCATCGCTACGCCACCGCAACCGCGCTGCACGACGCCATCAAGGTGCGCGCCGCAGCCGAAGCCAAGCTCGGGCACCACGACATCAACCAGATCCGGCGACACTTCGCATACGACCGGTTCCTGACCCGCCTCTTCCTCGACCCTGAATCAACCTGGGTGCTCAAGGGCGGAACCGGCCTGCTCGTCCGCGTGCCCCAGCGAGCTCGCCACACCCAAGACATCGACCTCTACCGTCACGGCGAGATCGAGCGTGCCCACACCGAACTTTCGGCCGCTGCGAACCTGGACCTCGGTGACTTCTTCAGCTTCGATATCGAGCAAACCGGCGCTCTCGCCGGCACCACCTCTGGCCGCAAGTACAAAGTGGTCGCCTACATCGGTGACATCAAGTTCGCCGACTTCCAGATCGACGCCGTCGTCGACTCGAACATGACCGGCGTCCCCGACCACGCGCCAGGGCTCCGGCCCATCGACATCGACGGGCTCCCCACCACCACGTACCGCGTCTACCCGGTGGTCGACCATCTCGCCGACAAGCTCGTCGCGATGACGAGCAGGTTTGCCGGAGATCGCCCCAGCACCCGCTTCCGTGATCTGGTCGACATCGTGCTGATTGCCCAAACGCAAACGATCGACGCCGAAGCGCTACGCACGGCTGTCGAATCGGAACGACGCCACCGAAACCACCAACTGCCCGAACGACTCGAACTGCCCGACCAGACCTGGATGAACGGCTACGCAGCAATCGCACGAACGGTCACCGGGTTCGACGTGCAGAACGCCAACGACGCACTCGAAATCGCAGTGGCGCTCTACCGCCCGATCTTCGACGACGTGGCGGTGGGTACCTGGGAGCCATCGACGATGGAGTGGATCTGACCACCCAGGCGACACCCGGTTTCGTGCCTAGAGCGTGCCTAGAACAACGGGGAACAGGGGTCGCGAGCGGGGTTCAGAGGTCAGCTCACCGATCGGTCGAAACCATCGCTGACCTGCACAAACGCTGGTCAGGCGGCCACGCAGCCGGAGCCGCTCAACAGATTCCCAAGCTGAATACGCGAGTTCGATTCTCGTCACCCGCTCCACGCAAAGGTCCAGGTCGAGGCCGATTCCGGACCACTCCCACCGGTTCGTCGCCGGGCGGTGCCTCGAGTGGGCCGATCAGCTCGGATAACCCGAGCGGCTGCGCGAGAATCAGGCTCCACTCGACCGGGCTCCGGTCGACGACGGCCGCATTCTCTACGATGCCGACCCTCTCAGCCGCCTTCGAGAAATGCACACCGGCACTACCGAGATGATTGCCGGTATCACTACCACTCCCCATGGAAGAACTGGCCAGCACGCGTGAGATCGCACACGCAGCGGGGGGTTTGGTGCACAGCACCTCGCTGAGCCATCAATTCGCCGCTTCGATCCGACCGGTCATGGCCCAGGGGTAGTCGGTTCCCCCGACTCGGATGACGAGACGGAGTCCGGCGTAGTCGCCGGTGCCGATGTAGGTGGCGTCGAGCACGTGAACATGATCGGGTTCGCTCAACGACCACGACGTCGTACCCGTGAACGTACCGTCCCAGGTCCCGCCGGCGTTCGTGATGACCGACGTCCCCCAGCAGTCGCCGATGACGGATTCGCCATCTTCGGCAAAGTCACAGTTGACCGTCGTCATCTGCTCTCCGCTGGCACGTGGGTCCGACATCTCGTTCGTGAACACGTAGACCGAGTCACGTTGTGTCGTTCCTTCCCCACCCAGTCGTCGGCAGGGCGGGCCCGCTCATCGTGCCGTCTTGGATCTGCACGCCGGTGGATGTCCCGGTCACCTCCACGACGTCAACGTCAACGTCAACGTCACCACCGCACGCCGCCAACGTCATTCCCGCCATGGCGATCGCCAGGAACAGCCGAGCCACCTCGATGTGCGGGAAAGCCTCATCACGCACCTCCCTGTTCGCACTTCTTCTTCGATCATCCACCGCAACGCCAATCTGGGTCAGAGGACAAGGGCCTCCGCAAGACGGGCGAGCTGACCGCGAGCACCGAGCGGACCCGACGGCTGCTCCTGTTTCCTGCGAACGCCGTGTGGGTGTCCCGGGATGCGCAGAGTCGAGAGGCTGCCGGACCGTCACCGACCGCCGGTCCGTGCGTACATCGGTGTCGGTCCCCTGCGTCGTCAGCCTCGATTCTCCCTGGCTTCCCGCCAACACGAGCTCGCCGAGACCGCGGCCGAAAGAACCGACGTCCGGTCCGCCGTGCACTGGCACCTTCGAGAAGGCATGAGCGTTCACCGCCGACCCTGCCCGTCGTTCGTGCCGGACTCCGGCAGCCACTAGGTTCCCGGCATGAAGGGTCTCTACGTGGTGGCCGCAGTGACGATGGCCGGAGTCAGCGCGGTGTTCGCCCTCCTGGCCGAGCTCCAGATGCGGTACGGCCTGTCGACCCCCGACCTCGGCTGGATCAGTGGCGCCGCCTTCCTCGCCGCGCTGGTCACCCAGCTGTCGATCGCACGGTATGCCGACCGAGGGCACGCTCGGCTCGTCCTTCGGATCGGCGTGGTGGCGTGCGTGGTGGGCCTGCTGTGGTTCGCCGCAGCCACCGAGCTGTGGCAGTTCGTTCTCGCCCGGGCCATGCTCGGGGCGGGTGTCGGCATGCTCGTGCCGCCGGCCCGACGGGCCATCCTGCTCTCGGCCAAGGGCAATCAGGGAGAACAGCTCGGCCTGTTCTATGCCGCCTACCTGGCGGGCTTCGTCCTCGGCCCACCCGTTGCCGGCGCCATCGCCGTGCTCTTCGACGTCCGGGTGCCGTTCGTGGTGTTCGGCGTGGCCGTGGCGGCCACCCTCGTGCCGGTCGCCCGTCTCGACCTGCCGGAGGCCGAGCGGGGTGTGGCGCTCGGCCGGACCGAGCGTCGTGTGCTGCGCCGCCTGGTCTCGAACCGCCGGGTGGTTGCGGCTACGCTGGTCATCGTCTCGTTCCGCTACTCGGTCGGGGTGTTCGAGCCGCTGTGGGCCCACCACCTCGACCGTCTGGGGGCGTCCACGATGGTGGTGACGCTGTCGCTGACGGTGTTCGCTCTGCCGATGCTGCTGGTCGCCAGACGGGCCGGCCGCTGTCGGACCGCTACGGTCCCCGGTTCACCTCGGTGCTGGCCGGCTTCGCCACCGTGCCCCTCATGGCCTGCTACGGCTGGGTGACGTCGATCCCGGTGCTGTTCCTGCTGGTGCTGCCGCACGGGCTGGGCGAGGCGGTGGAGAGCCCGGGAACCCAGGCCGCCCTGGCCGACGCCGCCCCCCGGTCCGATGCCGCCGCCGCCCAGGGATTGGGCGAGGCCGCCGGCTCGGCCGCTGCCGCCATCGGGGCGTTCACCTCGGCCCCGCTGTACGCCTGGGCCGGCCCCGGCGCGGCGTGGCTGACGGCCGGGGTGGTGATGGCCGGCCTGCTCACGGTGAGCACCCTGCTCGACCGCCCCGTCCGCCATGACCCGGGTGTCGGAGCCGGTGCCGATCCCGGTTGCCAGCGACGGCTGACCTCGATCGTCGCCTCGCCCGGGAGCGCCGGCTGCCGGCTGCGCCGGTCACGGCGCGCTGGTCGACGATGA
>CAVQVO010000002.1:0-769659 GCA_963717115.1 uncultured Acidimicrobiales bacterium
GTTCGCTCATGCACGCATGGTGGCGCGAGTTGCGCTATCCAACCCCTGCTGTTCGTTTCGTTCGCCGCACTTTTCGCAGTCACAGATCTCGATGTGACAATAGCGAACCGGTGGTTCTTCGATGGCGCAGGCGGAGGGTGGGGTTGGCGCTCACAACTGGTGGATCGAATCGTTCATCCATACGGGTGGACGCTGGGCAATGCGCGTGGTGGTCGTGGTCGCGGCGGTGTTCTGGCTCCTCGGGAGCGAGGCGCACATCGGGGCCGGTGTGCAGCGGAAGCCCACGTCGAAGGCGACCGACACGGTCTGATCGAGCCCGGTCGAGATGTCGGGGAAGGTCGTGCCGCACCAACCGGGGTCTCCGTCATCGGCGTCGGGGGTCTGGGGAAGGCCCTGGCCACAGACGACGACCGGACGGCCCTCGACCGCCCAGCGCGACTCGAGCGGGGTGAGGACCGCCGTGATCGACCAGGGGCCGAGGGCGGCGGTCCCCTCGACCACGCGCCAGTCGTCGTCGTCGAGCCACCACCAGGCCGGCAGGTTGACCAGGTGGGGCACGATCTGGCCATCGGGTGAGCCGTGCGGGGTCGGCAGCGGGACCTCGGCCCGGGCCAGGGCCTGACGCCCGAGCCAGCTCGTCACGACCACCGGGAGCGGATCGCCCTCGGGCCAGACCCGGTAGGTCGATCCGAGGAACTCCGGGCCCGGGCACACGACCAGGGTGAAGCGGTCGGTGTCGGCGAGCGATCGCGCCGATCTCGAACGGCGTCGACCCGAGCCGATCGGTGACCTCGGACCCCGCCAACGACGGCACGAACTCGCACTCGTCGAGCGACGAAACCCCAATGGTGACGGACTCGCCGTCCCCACCCACCTCGGTCAGGCCGACTTCGACGCCACGAGAGATTCTGGTGGCGTGCGCCTAGGCTCTCGAGCTCCCGTCCGCTGGCCTCCTCCGCCCGTGCCGGCGGACTCAGAACGAGCGAGCGACCGCAGCGAGAAGGCCACGCTAGAGCTCGCACGGCTCGCCACTCCGATCACGTGCCCCCGTAGTCGTGACCGTCGTAGACGCCAGACGCCCGTCGACCAGTTCCGAAGTTCGTCGCCATCGGATCGTCGGCGCAGCCGTCAGCGACCCTCAGTCGGTACAGTTGTCCGTGCTCAGCATCGTTCAGATCCCAAGAACAGCTATCGACTTCGGCTGTCTGCTCGATCGCACGAATCGGACGCGAACGGCGTGAACTCGGATAGTCACCGAGAACAGACTCGAGTCCGAGCTCGTAGCTCCGGCCATCAGGTGCGACGAGCGCCTTGCCGATAGCGCGTCGTCGTGATCTCGAGGAGCACGTCGCGACGTTCCGCTTGATCGACGAGCAGAACGCAGCGCTCCAGGCGTCGGTAGGCCTCGAGGGCCTCGATGACGGCCAGTTCTTCGGGGGTCCAGTCAGGGGCGGCGCTGGTGGGAGGGAGCGTGGTGGGGGCGATCGTCGAGCTCGACGTGGCGGGGGTCGTGGTCGTCGCAACCGTCGTGACCGTGGTGGCGGGCGGGGCGGTCGAGTCGGGGCTCGAGGAGCAGGCGGCCAGGACGGTCAGCGACGAGACCAGCATCAGGAGCAGCAGGTGCTTCATGGCCGCCACCGTAGAGACTCGGTGGCGAGGTTCGACAGGGGGATCGGTCCCCACGTCACCCCATCCGCCGGCGTTCCCGGCGATTCCGAGCGTGTGAGCGCCGGAAGTGACGCTCAGGCTCTCGAAATCGGTTGGTTGGGGGGGTGGGTGGGTCAGGCGACGCCGCGGGCGGCGGCGTAGTGATCGATGAACCAGTCGTAGCTCGAGACGAGTCCGTCACGCAGGTCGATCGTGTGCTTCCAACCGAGATCGTGGATCCGGCTCACGTCGAGGACCTTGCGGGGCATCCCGTCGGGTTTGGACGGATCGAAGACGAGTTCGGCGTCGGGGTGCACGATGTCCCGGATCATCTCGGCCAACTGTCGAATGGAGCAGTCCTCGCCGGTCCCGACGTTGATGTGCCCCTCGTCCTCGTAGCGATCGAGCAGGAACAGGCAGGCCTCGGCCAGGTCGTCGACGTGCAGGAACTCCCGCTTGGCCGATCCCGTCCCCCAGATCCCGACCTCGGTGCTGCCGGCCAGCTTGGCCTCGTGGAACTTGCGGATCAGCGCCGGGATCACGTGCGATGACTCGAGATCGAAGTTGTCGCCGGGCCCGTAGAGGTTGGTCGGCATGGCCGAGACGAAGTTGTCGCCGTACTGGCGGCGATAGGCGGCGCAGAGTTTGATCCCGGCGATCTTGGCCAGCGCGTACCCTTCGTTGGTCGGCTCGAGCAACCCCGTGAGCAACTGGTCTTCGGTGATCGGCTGCTGCGATTCACGGGGATAGATGCAGCTCGAACCGAGGTACAGCAACTTCTTGGTGCCCACGGTGTGGGCCGCATGGACGACCGTGCCGTGGATCATCAGGTTGTCGTAGAGGAACTCCGCCGGCCGGGTCGAGTTGGCCCAGATGCCGCCGACGGTTCCGGCAACGAGATAGACGTACTCGGGGCGGTTGTCGGTGAACCACTCGTTGACGGCCTTCTGTTCTCGCAGGTCGAGTTCTTCTCGTCCGGCCACCAGCACGTTCTCGTAGCCCCGAGTCTCGAGAGCTCGCGTGATGGCCGAGCCGACCAGACCCCGGTGACCGGCCACGTAGATCCGGGCATCGAGAGGAACCGGCTGCGTGTCGCTCATCATGTCACGCTACCAGCGAGGGAATCGCCGCTCGATCCGCAAGATCACCCAACCATCAGACAGATATCAATCACACTTTTCTCTTTCTCTCTTGCGAACATGTGTTCGCTCTCTGCTACACTTCGAGACATGCCCGATGTTCGAACTGCTCTCGAACAACTGATCACGGCCGACCCCTCCGACTGTTCGGCGTCCGAACTCGCCGAACTGGTGCGTTGCGGCCGCCAGGTCGAGGCCTTCGCCTCGGCTCGACTGGCGCTGCTGGCGGCCCGTGCGGGCCAGCTGGCCCAAGACGCCCGAGGAGCCCCGGCCGACGACGTGATGCGCAACGCCGGCCGCTCCTCCTCCCGCAAGGCCCGTCTCGACATCCGGCGGGGCGAAACGCTCCACGACCTGCCATCGCTCGGCACCCGGCTCGCCGGTGGCGAGATCTCACCTGAACACGTCGATGCCGCAACCAGCGCCCAGCGAGGCCTGACCGATCGCGAACGCGCGGCGTTCTCGGCCCTCGGCTCCGAGCTGGCCGAGAAAGCCGCTTCATCGACCCCCGAGGTGTTCCGCACCCACTGTCAGCGAGCCGTCGATCGGATCAAGGCCGATCGAGGCGAGTCCCGGCTCGATCGGCAACGCCGAGACTCCTGGGTGCGCACCTGGGTCGACCACGCCACCGGGATGTACCACCTGAGCGGCCAGCTCGATCCGATCCGGGGCACGACGGTCGTCAACGCCCTCGGCACCCTCACCGACCGGCTCGTCGCCACCGCCAACGACGATCGACGTGGGGCCGGGCTCGGGTTCGCTCCGCTCGACGGCGGCCGGGTCGAACGCGACCAGTACACCGCCCAGGCCCTGACGATGCTCGCCGAAACGACCTTGGCCGGCAGCGGCCGGCCGAGCATCACCGTGATCGCCGACGCCCAGACCCTGGCCGGCGGTCACCACGACCACACCGTGGCCGAAACCAGCGACGGCGTCCCCGTCCCGCCGCCGACGCTCGCCCGACTCTGCTGCAACGCCGTCTTCCGGGCCATCGCCGTCGACCCGCTCACCCAGCGCCTCGACGTCGGCCGCGAACATCGCCTTGCCACCGCACCCCAGCGAGCCGCCCTGCGAGCCATGCACTCCTCGTGTTTCGTGGACCAGTGCTCGACCCCGTTCGACCAGTGCGAGGTCCACCACATCCTCGAGTGGGAAGCGGGCGGACCGACCGACCTCGACAACCTGGTCCCGGTCTGCTGGCGCCACCACCACCTCGTCCACGAAGGTGGCTGGTCGATCCAGCACAGCACGACCACCCCCTGGCAACTGCATCTGGTCGATCCCGACCGTCGGCGCCACGCCACCGGACGCCCGACCCGCCTCGACGACTGGCGAGCCGGTCGCCGGGCCTCGCAGGTCGACGCCACGGTTCCCCTGGTGTCACCCCCACCCGGCGACCGACAACCCAGCAACAACTGATCGCTCCGAAACCCGGCCTCGGCCGGGTCGGTGGCCTGTGCCCACTCGACCATCCGCCGCGACGCGGGTCAGCGGAAGCGGCGTCGTTCGGGGAGGAGCCGATCCTGACTCAGAGCCAGCGCCTGGAGCACGTAGCCGTCGGCGATGACGCCCGAACGGGTCAGCCCCACCAGCTGATCGAGGGGCACGGTCCGCACCGAGCGGATCACCTCGAGCGACTCGTGGTCGGTCCCGACGAACCGGAGCCCGGTCAGGAGATGGAAGGCCATGCGCTGGGTCATGTGGCCGGTGTCGGTGTGGGTCGACCCCAGCAGCTCGACGTGTTCGGCCTCGTAGCCGGTCTCTTCCCGCAGCTCCGAGCGGGCGCTCTCGGCGAGCGACTTGCCGGCCTGGGCGAACCCCCGTGGCAACTCGAGGTGATAGCGGCCCGTCGCATGCCGGAACTGCTCCACGAGCAGCACCGCCGGTGCGATGCCGGTCGTGACCACGCCGAATGCGGCCACCGACTCGTCGTTGCCGGCAACGGCGGGCACCATCCGGCTGTAGGGATACAGCCGACCCTCGACCTCGAGCAGATCGACCAGCGTGAGATAGAACGGCGAGGCCACCACCAGACCGAGGCTGGTACCGGTGCGCTCGACGTAGTCGATCAGTCGAGCACGATCGGTCACGATCGGCATCGCCGCCCGGAGACCGACGAGTTCGGGCCGCTCACCGAGGAGGCGAAGGTAGGCGTCGATGCCGTCGCCCGGCGCGGACGTCCGAAAGTAGACGCCGCTGGTCTCGTTCGCACTCACGTGGACCTATCGGCCGACGCGAAGACGGGATGAGCGGCTCCCGTTCGGCCGGCCGAGATCGCTCGGCGTGCGCTTCACGACGGGCTCACCCGATCGCAGGATCACCCGATCATCGGTTGGGTCGGGCCGCCCGAACAGCGCCGACCGCAGGGGCTCGATCTCGTCGTCCACACAAGGCACCGGCGGAGCTTCGGCAGGACCCCGTGCGACTATGAGCCGGACGTCACCCGATCCAGGATCGACTGGATCGACGCCGGCAACGTGATCGTGGGCCGGGTTTCGGGCCCCGTCGTCGTCGGGGCCGTGGTGGTCGTGGTCGGGCGGGTCGTGGTCGGCGGCCTGGTGGTGCTCGAGGTCGTGGTCGTGGTGGCCGTGGTCGGCGGCCTGGTGGTCGGGACGGCCGTGGTCGGGGCCTCGGTGGTCGGAGCAGCCGTGGTCGGGGCCGTCGTCGGGGCCGTGGTCGTCGGAGCGGCCGAGGTCGGGGCGGCGGTGGTCGGGGCCGCAGTGGGCACCGGCGTGATCACCGGCGCCGGCGACAACGGAGGTCCGGCGGTGGTCGGCGAGGACAGCGACGGGCGCCGGGTGGTCGCCGAGCGGTTCACCACACGCGTCGTCGGGACCGTCGAGACCACAGTGGTCGACGAGCCGAGGGAGCCGCCGGTCGACAGCGAGGGGGCGAGCGAGGGACCGGCGGGCTCGGGGATCGTGGTGTCGGGGCTCGCGGAGTCGGGGACCGAGGGTTCGAGGTCGTCGACCATCGGCAGGGTGGAGATGCCGAGAATGGCCGCCGTCGGAACGTCGTCGGGGTCGGCCGGGCGCAACGCGCTCGAAGAGGGTGAGGGTCAGACCAGCGGCCACCCCGATGCCGACGGCCAGGGGCAGTTTCCGGCGGGCGGCCGCCCAGCGGGTCGTCGGACGACCGGCGGTGAGACCCCGATCGTCGGCCAGCTCGCTGCGCAGGTCGAAGAGGAACTCCTCGATGCTCTGTTGACGGCCTGCGGGATCGGCATCGATCGCTGCATCGAGCGCCTCGCCCGGTTCGACGACGACGGCCCGGGCCATCACTCCGAGCGAGTACACGTCGGAGGCCACGTCGACCTCGCCCCGTCGGACCTCGGGCGCCACCGCGACGTCGGGCCCGAGATGCGGGCCCAGCGCGAGGTCGGTGAGGACCAGCCCGCCGTTGGGGCGACGTCGAACGGCCTCGGGCCGGAGGGCGCCGTGGACGAATCCGGCCGAGTGCAGCACGCCGACGGCGGTCGCCACCTGACGGACATCGGCCAACGACACGACGGTGAAGGGCTCGGCGCCGAGGTGCTCGAGCACCACCCAGGCCACACCGGAGGGAGCGGCCCCCGTGTCGATTCCCGTGTCGATCCCGCTGTCGAGCACCGTGGGGGCCACCGCGAGATCGAGGGCGCCCAGCGACTCGTAGGTGGCGATGAGGGTGTCGAGCGCCACGGCGTCGGCGCCGCCGACGGCGACCACGTCGACCACGACCTGGTCGACCGAGCGTCGGCCGCGCCAACGGCTCACCCCGCCCGAAGACGATGTGAGCACCTCGAGTTCGATTCCGGGAACGCGGGGCTGCGCAGCCTGCACCAGGGTCCTCCTCCGGGAACCCATCAACGTTAGCGCCCGCAGACCCGGATCGACGCGCGTCCCGACCGGTGGGTAACGTCGGGCCATGGCCACCCTCGTCGACACGCTCGATCTGCCCGTGCACGAACCCGATCCGCTGCGCCCCCGGGGCCTCACCTCGGCCGAGATCGAAGCGTTCCGAGCCCAGTCGTGGATCGTCAAGGTGCCGTTCGGCTACCAGATCCTCGACCACGCCGATTGCGTCGCCGTCCTCAAGGACAAGCGCTGGCACCAGGCCATCCGGCTCCTCAACGCCATGTCGGGCATCACCGACGAGGAGTACCTCGCCCGCCGCGAGCGCACGTCGATCCTGTCGGCCGAGGGCGAGGAACACCAGCGGCTGCGGCGTCTGGTCAGCGGCGCCTTCACGCCCCGCTCGGCCGATCGACTGCGTCCGTTCATGCGAGACGTCATCAACGGACTCCTCGATCCGATCGTCGAGCAGGGCCGGTGCGAGCTGGTGGCCGACGTCTGCGAGCCCTACCCGATCCCGATCGTGTGCGAACTGCTCGGCGCCCCGAAGGAGGACTGGCCGCTCTTCAGCCACTGGGCCACCGACATCTTCCGGGTCTTCGACGCCGAGGTGGCCAAGTACACCAAGGAGATCATGGTGGCCTCCGACGCCATGGACGCCTACGTCGCCGACCTGATCGAGGTCCGCCGCACCGATCCCCAGGACGATCTCCTGTCCGATCTCATCGCCGCCGAGGAAGCCGGCGACCGGCTCTCGACCGAAGAACTGCTCATGCTCGCCGAGGCCGTGCTCCTCGCCGGCACCGACACCACCCGCAACCAGCTCGCCTGCGCCCTCGCCGTGTTCGCCGAACACCCCGACCAGTGGAAGCTGCTGGCCGAGCGACCCGAACTGGCCCCCCGGGCCGCCGAGGAGTCCCTCCGCTACCTCGGCGCCGTCCGGGGCACCGGACGCTTCGCCTCCGAAGACATCGAATACCGAGACATCCTCTTCCCGGCCGGCACCATCGTGTTCCCGAACTTCGTGTCGGCCAACACCGACCCCAACCTCTTCGGCGACCCCGGCGATTTCGACATCACCGCCAAGCGAGACGCCACCCACCTCACGCTCGGCTTCGGGCTCCACTACTGCCTGGGCGCCAACCTCGCCCGGGCCGAACTCCAGGAGGCGCTCGTCATCATGTCGCAGCGCATGCCCAACCTGGCCCTCGACGGTGACGTCGTGTGGAAGCCTCCGACCGCCGGCATCTGGGGCCCGGCCGAGCTCCCCCTCACCTTCGGCTGACCCGCCGACACCTACCCGGGCGGGGTCTCGATCGTGGTGGCGAAGCTGGCCTGAACCCCTTCGGCGTCGGTGAACGTGGCCTGCACCTCGTAGGTCGAGGAAGGCTCGATGGGGTCGTTGGGCGTCGGCGACAGCACATGGCTGGTCGTGCAGGTCTCGTTGACCGCCGATCCGCTCGTCGGCCCGGACCAGTCCCACTCGACGGTGGCACACACCCCGGTGCTGATGACCAACGAGAAGTCGCGGGGCGACTCCACCCGGGTCACCTCCTCGGGCCGGGGCCGCTCCATGGCCACACCCGCCGTTTCGACCAGCACCTCGGGCCGTTCCTCGGAGCCGATCTGCGAACCATAGAAGCCGAGCACGCCGGCCGCGACGACCAAGCCCGCCGCCGGTCGGAACCGGGGCCAGGGGCGATCCACCAACGCATCGGCGGCGATCCAGTGCACCCCCGAAGTCTGCACCAGCCGACCGGTCATCGCGCAACCGCCCACTCGCCGGTCGACACGTTCGCCCGTCACTCGCTGGGCTCGACACGTTCGCCCTGCCACTCGCTGGGCTCGACACGTTCGCCCTGCCACTCGCTGGGCTCGACAAGTTCGCCCAGTGCAGCGAAACCGTAATGCTGCGATTCTGGTCCGGACGGAACCAATGCGACCTGGTGAGCGTCTAAGGCGCAACGAGAATCGTGTCGATTCCGACGAGACAACAGGAGGCTCCCGATGGAGCGGCGTGCAAAGTCCAAGACCCTGGTTGCCCTGCTGAGCGGATCGGCCCTGGTCCTCGCGGCCTGTGGCGGGAGCTCATCGGACTCCGACTCGTCCGGCGACGCTCCCGCCTCCCCGCTCCAGGCGTTCCTCGGGATCGAGAACGTCGACTACGAGAGCGAAGAGGGCCAGGCCCAGCTGATCGCCGAACAGCGCGTCGCCAACGAGAAGATCGTCGCCTGCATGGCCGCCCAGGGCTTCGAGTACATCCCCGAGAACCCCGAGGACTACATCAGCTTCGACGCCGCGAGCCCCGACGGCATCGCGTACGACTCGCGTGAATGGGTCGAGAAGTACGGCTTCGGGGTCACCACCCAGCGGTGGCCGCAGGAGGCCCTCGGACCCGACCTGGTCGGCTACGACGACGAGCAGGTGGGCCAGGAGTACGTCGACCCCAACGCCGAGTACGTCGAGTCGCTGAGCGAGCCCGAACGCGAAGCCTTCTACGCGGCCCTCTACGGCGACGATCCCGGCTACGAGTGGGACGAGTCGCTCAGCGAGGAGGAGAACCAGGAGGCGGTCGACGCCTACTACCTCGACTACGAACCGACCGGCTGCCAGAACGAGGCCTACAACAGCGGCGACCAGGCGAAGATCAGTCAGTTCTACCAGGAGTTCGGCGACGAGCTGAACAGTCTCTACGAACAGATCCAGCAGGATCCCCGCTACGTCGAGGCCCAGGATGCGGTGAAGTCCTGCGTCGAGGACAAGGGCCTCACCTACCTCGGCGACGACCAGATCTATCAGCTCTGGGAGGACGACCTCAACGACATCGAGATGAACCACGTCGTCTACCCCGGCAACGACCTGACCGAGGAGGACTTCAACACGATGACCCCCGAGGAGCTCGACGCCGTCTACAACCAGCCGATCACGATCGACGAGGAGGGCAAGACCAAGCTGGCGGCCCTCCAGACCGAGGAGCTGGCGCTCGCCGTCGCCGTCGACGACTGCGGCGGCGGTTGGAAGAACCAGCAGGAACTCTTCGACGAACTCAACGCCGAGTACGAGCAGCGTTTCCTCGACGACAACGCCGACGCCATCGCGACCTTCGCGGGCTCGGGCGCCACACCCTCGGCCAACGGAGACTGAACACCCATGCAGCGGCGGAACATCCTGGCGATCGTGGCGGCGGTCGCGGTCGGCTCGACCGGCATCGGCTGGTTCGCCGGCCAGCAGATCAAGTCACCGGCGGAGATCGCGGCCGAAACGGCACCTCCCACGCCGTCGCTCATCACCGTGCCGATCGAGTCGCGCACCCTGTCGAGCACGGTGATCGTGCGCGGCACCGTCACCTTCGACGAACAGACCCAGATCTCGGTCACCGGGGGCGCCGGGACGGCGATCATCACCCGGGTGCCGTCGGTGGCGGGCGACGAGCTCGGCGAGGGCGACGTGATCGTCGAGGTCAGCGGACGCCCGGTCGTGGCGCTCGCCGGTGAGCTCCCCGTGTTCCGCAACTTCACGCCGGGGCTCGAGGGACCCGACGTCAACCAGCTCGAAGCCGCCCTGGCGCGGCTCGGGTTCGATCCGGGACCCGTCGACAACCGATACGACCAGGCCACCGAACTCGCCGTCGAGGCGTTCTACCGCCAGCTCGGCTACAGCCCCGACGAACCCGGGCTCGAGGCCCTCGCCACGCTCGACGCCGCCCGGGAACGGGTGCGGGGGGCGCAGGAGAGTCTGCGGATCGCCGAACTGGCCGTCCGCAATTCCGGGGTCGCCACCTCGACCAAGCTCCAGCTCGACCAGGCCGTCGCCAACGCCGAACAGTCGCTGGCCATCGCCGTCGAGGTGTCGCGCATCGCCCGCAACGAGGCCGGAGCGGCCGTGGTCGACGCCCAGAACGCCTTCAACGCCGACCCCTCCCCCGAGAACAAGGCCGCCCTCGACGCCGCGGTGGCCAACCAGGCGCTGATCAATCGACAGCAGGACCAGGCCATCAACGACGCCATCGCCGGAGTCGAGATCGCGAAGGCCCTCCGGGTCGAGGGGCTCGCCGACACCAACGCCGAGGGCGCCAACCGCCAGCTGTCCGATGCCAGGACCGAACTGTCCGACGCCCAGGCCGACCTGGCCCGCATCGACGCCTCGATCGGGGTCTCGATGCCCGCCGCCGAGATCGTGTTCCTCCCCACGCTGCCCCGCACCATCCAGACCGTCACCGCCGAACCGGGCAAGGGGCTCGACGGGCCGGTCATGACCGTCAGCGGATCGGGCACGCTCATCGAGTCGGCCGTGTCGGTCACCGACCGCCGGCTGATCGCCGTCGGGGCCGAGGCGGTCATCGACGACGAGGCGCTCGGCATCTCGGCCACGGCCACCATCAGCTTCATCGCCGACAACCCCGGCGGAACGGCGGCGAGCGACCGCTACGCCATCCGCCTCGAACCGGTCGATCCGCTGCCCGAGGAGGCCTACAACCAGAGTCTCCGCATCACGATCCCGATCGAGTCGACCGGAGGCGACGTCCTGGCCGTGCCGCTCGCCGCGCTCTCGGCGGGACCCGACGGGTCGGCCCGGGTCGAGGTCGAACGAAGCGAGGGCCAGACCGAACTCGTCACCGTGGTCCCCGGCCTGCGGGCCGAGGGCTATGTCGAGATCACCCCGACCGGCGGGGCCGTCCTGACCGCCGGCGACCGGGTGGTGGTCGGGCGTGACCTCCAGCTCCCGGCCGGCGACGGCGACGGCGGGTCCGACGACGGGGCCGACACCGGATCCGATTCGGGCGGCAACAGCGATGACGGCAGCACCTCCGAACAACCGGCCGTGGAGCCCGATGGTGGCTGAGCGGCCTCCCGTCGTGGTGTTGCGTTCGGTTGGCCGCACCTTCCCCGGCCCCTCCCCCGTCGAGGCACTTCGCGACGCCGACCTGACCATCGCCGAAGGCGACTACCTGGCGATCGTCGGTCCTTCGGGCTCGGGCAAGTCGACCATGCTCCACCTGCTCGGACTGCTCGATTCGCCGACCTCGGGGACCTACCTGCTCGACGGCATCGACGTGGGCGAGCTCAGCGAGGGCGACAAGGCCGGGCTGCGAGGATCGAAGATCGGCTTCGTGTTCCAGTCGTTCCACCTGCTCCCCACCCGCAGCAACGTCGAGAACGTGATGCTGGCCGAGACCTACCGTTCCACCGATCGCGCCACGCGCCGCCAACGGGCGACCGAGGCCCTGGCCAAGGTCGGACTGGCCGAACTGGTCGACCGGTCACCGAGCGAACTCTCGGGCGGGGAACGCCAACGGGTCGCCGTCGCCCGGGCGCTGATGGGTTCACCCAGCCTGATCCTGGCCGACGAACCGACCGGCAACCTCGACTCGGAGAACACCGGGAACATCCTCGACATGTTCGACGAGCTGAACGCCCAGGGGGTGACCCTCGCCGTCATCACCCACGACGCCGAGGTCGCGTCCCGGGCCCGGCGTCGGGTCTACATCCGTGACGGTCTGCTCACCGAGGTGCCGGCATGAGCGGGCCCCCGGTCACCGACGACGCCGCTCCCCCCGGTCGGGGCCCGGCCCCCGGATCGGTGGCCGACCGCCGACCCGAGCCCGAACCTCGAGCCCTCGACCTGACCCGTTCGCACTTCGCGATCCGCGACCTCCTGGCCGAGATCACCATCGGCCTGACCGCTCGCCCGGCCCGGACCCTGCTCACCGCCCTCGGCACGGTCCTCGGGGTCGCGGCGCTCGTCGCGACGCTCGGGCTGGCGAAGACCGCCGGCAACCAGATCGTGTCGCGATTCGACGAGTTGGAGGCGACCGAAGTGACCGTCACCCCCAACACCCGCGGTCGGGGCGACACCAACCAGGTCTCGCTCCTCCCGTTCGACGCCGATGACCGACTGCTCCGCCTCAACGGCGTGGTGGCCGCCGGCACCAAGAGCGACGTCCAGATCGGTGACCGACTGGCCCGTTCGGTTCCGGTGGTCGACCCGCTCGGTCAGACCGAGTTCCAGATCTCGGTCGTTGCCGTCAGTCCCGGGCTCTTCCAGGCCGCTCGGGCGTCGCTCGCCACCGGCGCGTTCTTCGACCGGGGCCACGACGAGCGGGCCGACCCCGTCGCCATCCTCGGCCCCGGAGCCGCCCAACGGCTCAACGTCACCCGGGTCGACAACTCCCCGTCGATCTTCGTCGGCGACGAGACCCTCGCCGTGATCGGCATCCTGGCCAACACCGAACGCCAGCCGTCGCTGCTCAACGCCATCATCGTGCCCAACGGCTACGCCCGGGACCGGCTGGGCCTGGCGGCCCCGGCCCTGGTGTTGATCGACGTCGAGGTCGGCGCCGCCGAGCTCATCGGCGCCCAGGCCACCACCGCCCTCGCCCCCGGGCGGGCCGACCAGCTCGTTGCCGAGGTGCCGCGCTCACCCACCCGCACCCGCTCCGACGTCCAGGACGACGTCAACGCCCTCTTCCTGATCCTCGGCGGCGTGTCCCTCCTCGTCGGGGCCATCGGCATCGCCAACGTCACCCTCGTCTCGGTGCTCGAACGCACCGGCGAGATCGGGCTGCGCCGGGCCCTCGGCGCCACCCGCCGCCACATCGCCACCCAGTTCCTGGCCGAGTCGGCGGCGCTCGGCGCCCTGGCCGGCCTGTTCGGCACCAGCCTCGGCATCCTCACCGTCGTCGTCGTCTCGGCGACCCGGGAATGGACGCCGGTGGTCGACCCGTGGCTGCCGCTGGTGGCCCCGGTGCTCGGGGCCGTGATCGGCCTCCTGGCCGGCACCTACCCGGCCTGGAAGGCCTCGAAGCTCGAACCGATCTCGGCCCTGCGAGGCGTGTGAGCCGACCGGCCGACGGATCGGCCGATCGCCGGTCGCCGATCACGGCAGGGTGGCCCCGGCCGCTTCGCAGTCGGTGTCATCGATGTTGGTCTCGTGCGTCGCCGAGCCACCGGGGAGCAGCGTTGTTCGCAGCGTCGAGGACCCGGATGGTGTACGTCGCCGACCGTGCTGGGTCCGTTCAGCTGCCAGAGCGGTCGCGGAACCCACAGCCGAAGCCGGGCGACCTCCTTGTGCGGGCGAGTCGGCGAACCGGATCGTGTCGTCGCCCGACCGGAGCCTGCGTTCGACCTCGACGAGTCGAACGCACATCCCGAGATCGTGATCTCGATCGCGGCATCGGCCAACAGGATGTCTTCGACGACCGGTGTCAGGTTCTCGACGCCGAGATCGGTCACCCGATCACACACTCGGCGGGACGCCGGTTCCGGACACTGGGTCGCGTCGGGGGTGATGAAGAACTGCTTGAGCCGACGGGGTCGTTGTCGGCGTCGAACGCCTCGACGAACACCGGCACGTTCGTCCGCGGGATCGGGACACATGTCGCTCAGCGTGAGCCCGACCAGCTTGGAATCGGCCGTAGAACCGCACGTTGTCGGTCCGCTTGTCGGGCATGCCCTCGACCGCTTCGATGTTGGTCGACTCACAACCCGACACCTCGAACACGACCAGCGTCTTGAACCCGCCGTCGACACGCGAGGTCTGCTCGATCGATCCGGAATGCACAGGCCCCGGGGGGAGGCGGCGGAGGAGGCGGTGGCTTCGTCGGGCAGTTGTCGGGGTAGGCAGCAGTCGGGATTCGGTTTGCCGTTGTCGATGCGCATCGACGACCAGGGGCACGACCTCGGGCTCGGTTACCACCTCGGCGCGACCGGCAGGGCCACCTCGGCATCGACCAGCCCCGATGAGACCGGCCCGGCGACCAACGCCGACACCCCGAGCACGGCACCCACCATCATCCACAAGAAACCGAATCGACCCTGCACGACACATCCCCCCCCGTTCGACGCGCCTCTGTTGTACTACACACTCACGCCCGGGCTGTCGCAGCCGCGCAGCGCGATCCCACAGGTCCTCGACCTGTCGACGTTCGGTCCCGAGGGCGCCGATCGAGATGCGCACCATCCAACGCCCTCGATGCTGCGACGGGCTGACGAACGCAGCGCCGGAGTCGTTCAACGACCGGGCCCAGGCCAGGTTGTGCTCGTCGACGGCGGGTTCGTCGAGGCCGGGCGGCACGTGCCGCACGCACACGGTCTGCAGGGTCAGCGGCGAGACCAGTTCCCAGTCGTCGGCGGCCTCGACCTGCTCGGCCAACCAGGCGGCGTTGGCCAGGTCGCGGCGCAACCGGGCCTGGATCGCCTCGACGCCCTCCAGCGAGAGCTGGAACCACAACTTCAGGGCCCGGAACCGCCGACCGAGCGGGATCCCCCGGTCGCGGTACTGGGTGACGGCACCATCGGCACTCGACTGGAGGTAGCTCGGATTGGTCGACATCACCGCTTCGAGCATTGCCACGTCGCGGACGTAGAACAGGGAACAGTCGAGGATGGTGCCCATCCACTTGTGCGGGTTCCAGACGATCGAGTCGGCGCGCTCCACGCCGTCCCAGAGGTGTCGCAGTTCGGGGAGCAGCATGCCCGAACCCGCCATGGCGGCATCGGCGTGGACCCACGGCCGGGGCGCGTCGGGATGCGAGGCCGCGTAGGTGTCGACCACGGCGACGATCTCGTCGACCGGGTCGAACGCCGTGACCCCGGTGGTGCCGACACCGGCCACGATGGCGGCCGGACACCGACCGGCTTCCACATCGGCGTCGATCGCAGCCGCCAGTGACGCCGGAACCATCGCCGAGGTGACCGGATCGGTGTCGACCCGTCGGATGTTGTCCCAGCCGTAGCCCGCCAGCAGGGCGGCCTTGGCGATCGACGAATGGGCCTGATCGGTGGTGTAGACCGTGAGCGACGTTCCGGCGCCGGCCAATCCGGGGCCGTTCTGCGACAGCGAGGTCGCCCGCTCGCGCGCCACGAGGAGCGCCACCAGCGTCGCGGTCGACGCCGTGTCGTGAATGGTGCCCCGCCAGGCATCGGAGAGCCCGGTGAGTTGCCGCATCCAGTCGACCACGACCTCCTCGACCTCGGTCAGGGCCGGGGCGCTCTCCCACGACAGACCGAGGCCGCCCAGCCCCGACGATGCCAGGTCGCCGAGCACCGACGACAGCGAGGCATTGGCCGGGAACCACCCGAAGTAGCGGGGGTGCTGCACGTGGGTCATGCCCGGCACGATCACGTCGTCGAGCATCGTCAGGATCTCGGCGAAGTCGGCGAGCTCGGAGGGCGGTGTGGTCGGGAATGCCCCCGACACCGCACCGGGCCGGACCGGCGACTTGACCGGGAGCCGCTCGAGGTCGGAGCGGAAGTCGGCGATCCAATCGATGAGCTGGTGACCGGCCTCACGAAACGCCTCGGGATCCATCAACCCAGACTACGACTGCGTCCCCACGACCGTGGACACCCGTTCTGGCGGGTTGCCGTCCCTCGGGAGGGACGCTGGCCCGCCGGTTCGGGATCTCGGGCCGGGTTCGATCCGGCGTCGGCGCTCAGAACTCGATGACGGTGTCTTCGACCAGGTCGAATTCGGTCTCGCCGATCGTGGCGCCGGAGGTGGCGTCGCGGACCAGCACGTGCACCCGGTCGTCGGCGATCAGCGCCTGATTGGCGAGGGTCAGTCGGTACCCGCCTTCGGCGTCGAGCCGACCGGTGAGTTCGAATCGGACGACACGTTCGGCTCCCGGCGGCACGTCGACGAACAGCAGGTAGCGCTGCCAGCCCAGCTCGACCTGGGGTTCCACCGGTTGGGCCACCTCGTCGACGGTCGCCCCGTCGAGCAGGTGGGGCGTCATGATCGAGAGCTGGACCCGGTTGGTCCCGGGCGGCTGCCCGTCGGGGGGCACACCGAGGATGTAGTCGGGGAGGTCGAGGGTCGCCGTGTTGGTGAGGGCCACCTCGACCGTGGCCGTCAACGCCCCGGAACCGGGGTCGACGTCGACGAGGTAGTCGACCCGCCGCTCGAGGAACGAGTCGATCTTGTTGGCCTCGCCATTGGCCTGGACGACCGACAGGAAGTCCGAACCGGCCAGATCGGCATCGTCGGGTCGGGGAAACCGCCCGAGGAGGAAGAGACCGGCGAGGAACCCGTGGGCATCGGGGTCGAGGGTGGCGAACTGGAGATGCCCGCCCCGAGCGGCCGGCCCGAGCACCGCGCCGAGCTCGCGGGGACTCGGGAGCTCGCCGTCGAGCAACCGCTCGAACGTGGTCCCGGCGATGTCGGTCAGATACTCCTTGCGTTCGGTCTGATCGTCGAAGCGGGCGTACTGACCGACGTCGAGGAACTCGACCACGGTGTCTCGATCGATCGTCAGTCCGAGGGCCGGAAGCTCGACCGGACCCGTGAGGGCCATCAGCGCCGCCACACCCACGGGGTCGACGTACACGACGCCATCGATCGGCCGACCACCGAACGCGGGATACAGCGACGACGCGGCCCGGGTCACCAGCGGCAGATCGGACATCGCCGTCCAGTTCGTCGCGAACTCTTCGGGGCGGTTGATCCGGAATCGGGCCGGATAGTCGTCGGGGTCGGCCAACGCCCCGGCCACGGCCCCCTGATTGAGCTGACCCGCCGTCCCCCGGCCGGTGATGGTCACCACCCCGGACCGGGCCGTGAGCTCGAGGTAGGTACTCATGATCCCGCCCAGTTCCCGCGACTCGGCGGGCATCGCGAACATCACCAGATACCGACGCTCACCGTCGGCTCCGAGCAAGCCCGGCAGGAGACGGGTCGCCTCGGCGGCCTTGACGGCCTCGGGGAGGGTCTGGTCGAGTTCGGCGGCTGCGCCGTCGATGAGCGATCGGACCCGGGGGACGAGCCAGCCCGGCTCGACGGCGCGCAGCGCTCGGGAGCCCTCGAGCATCGTCGATCGCACCTCGGCCAGCGGCCCCTGCATGGCCTCGACCATGGCGAGATCGATCGCCCCGCCCGACATCCGGAGCCGATCGATGTCGGCCCCTTCGCTCGCGACCAGCGACGCCTCGACCACCTCGGCCACCGGTCCGGCCGCGGCCCGCGCTGCGGCGAGGTGTTGACCGATCACGGGCACCAGCCGACCGGGTTCGAGCCACCAGGCATCGAGGACCGACTCGGCTGCGGACAACCGGGCCGAGGCCAGACCCAGCTGCCGACCGGCGGTCACCGAGTCGCCGTCACGAACGGCCTCGAGACCGGCCTGGCCGCCACGCTCCCCTCGTCGACATCGCCGGCCGCTGCCACCAGGGCCCACACCGTGATCGACGAGAACGTGATCGCCAGCAGCCCCACGAATCCGCCGAAGGTCCAGACCCAGCGCCGCGCCGCCGGACCTCGACCGGCCAACGTACCGATCGCGCACAGGGCCACCACGAGACCGACGACGATCGCCGTCGTCGCGAACGGACCGACGGGACGGAGATTCGCCAGGCCGTGAGCAGCCGCGATCCCCACACCCAACCGGCCCGCAACCAGATCACGGTCGACGAACTCCATCACCGCGGCCAGCGCCAACCCGAAGCCGACGACGACCAACCACCCCACGCCGGCGGCGAACACCCCCGCCGCTCCCAACACGGCGAACCAGGTCCACCGCGGCGACCAACCGATCGCCAGCGGCACCAGGACCGCGAACGCCACCCGCAGCATCGCATCCCAGCCCGCAAGGCCCGTCGGGGCCGCCGGATGGCCCAGGGCGAGGGCACCGCTGAGCACCAGACCCGCGACGATCCACAGGCGGTCGTGCGACGGGGCGGGCATCGGCACCGAGGATAGGCCATCGGACCCATTCGACAGGGGGAGGTCATACCCACGACGGCTCCTCCGATGTTCGACGCAACGGTCGAAGACGAAGGACACCACCATGCCAACGAGATCCCGGTTCCCCAGAGCGCTGATCGGCGGCGCCGCGCTCGCGCTCGCCCTCGGACTCGGTGCCGCCGGACCGGTCGCCGCCGCCGAGTACCCACCCCAGCCGGGCACGACCGTGTCCGACACCACGCCGTCGCCGGGCCAGGCCATCGTCGTGTCCGGGATCACCACGCCCAGCACCGTCGTCACGGTCACCCTCTCGACCCTGGCTCCCGCCGGCGACCTCAGCCCGGCGGCCGCCACCGACTACACGCTCGGTTCGACGACCTCCGACGCCGTCGGCCTCTACTCGCTGACCGTCACGATCCCGCCGGACCTGAGCGCCGGACAGTACGCCATGGTGGCACTGGCCAACGGCTCGGTCATCTCGACCACCACGCTCGCCGTCAGCCCGGCCGCGGCCGGCGCCAACCCGGTCGTCACCCAGAACCCGAGCGCCGGCCAACTTCCCGTCACCGGCGGCGATTCGGCTCCGATGGCTGCGGTCGCGCTCGGTGCGATCGGTGCGGGCGGCGCCCTCGTCGTCGCCTCTCGACGCCATCGGGAACGACCGGCCCTGCACGTCCGGGCCTCATGACGATCCTGTTCGACCACGCACCGGCCCAGCGGCGGATCCCGCCGCCGCGCCACCGGGCCGGCATGACCGCCGACTGGACGGTCATCGCCGCCCACGCCCGCAGGCTCGCCGAGTCGAACCACCTCCCCTCACCGACGGCGGGCCCGCTCCCCCCGGTCCGGATCCGGGTCGCGGTCCGTACCCTCGACCTCGTCCTCGGGACGCTGGCCCTGGTGGTCGCGCTCCCGATCCGTCGGCGTCTGCTCGCGATCGTGGTCGCCTCGACCTCGCGGGGGCTGCCGCTGACCCGGACCTGGCGGGTCGGCCGCCGTGGTGAACTCTTCGCCGGGCTGCGCCTGCGCACGATGGTCCGCGGCGCCGACTCCCTGCTGCCGGGGATCCTGGCCGCGGATCGGCGTCTCGCCGCCGAGTACCGGATGACGGGTCGCCTGCGCCGGGACCCGCGGCTCACCCCCGTCGGTCGGATCCTGCGCGCCACCCACCTCGACGCCCTCCCCCAACTGCTCAACGTGGTCGCCGGGAGCATGAGCCTCGTCGGCCCGCGGGCCATGGCGCCTCGGGAACTCGCCCTGTTCGGAGCCGAACTCCCCGACCTGCTCGCCATCAAGCCCGGGCTCATCGGCCCCAGCCAGCTGACCGGGCGTACCGGTGCCCATCCCGAGCGGATCACGGCCGACCTCGACTACCGGCGTTCACGCACCCTGGCCGGCGACCTCGCCCTGTGCCTGCTCGCCCCGATCGCCATCGCGACGAGACGACCCCGACGATCCCGAGGCCGTTAGCTCGGCGACTTGGGCGTCGCCCGGGAGTCGGCCATCGAGGGGGCAGGTCGCTTCGGCAGGGTCGCGCCCTTGCGCTCTGCGGGCTTCTGGGCGACCCCGTTCTTCTCCGGCTCGCTCTCCTTGTCGCCCTTGCCGCGCTTGCCGCCCTTGGCGATCTCGGCCGGCTTCTCGGAATCGGTGTCGTTCTTGTGCTTGTGCGAGTAGTAGCCGTAGCCGTACTGGCCGTAGAGCGACTCTTCCTTGACCCCGACCAGGATCACGCCGATCACCGTTCCGCCGACCTGTTCGACCCCGGCCACGGCCCGCTGCAGGCTCTCCTTGGTGGTCGCCCCCGAGGCCGCGACCATGATCACGCCATCGACGTTGCGCGACATCAGCAGCGAGTCCGAGACGGGAAGCAACGGTGGGGCGTCGAGCACCACCAGATCGGCGACCTGCGCCAGGGATTCGATGGCCCCGACGAACTCGCGGGTGGCGACGAAGTCGGCCGGGCTCGGCGGCTTGGTCCCGGCGGTGAACACGGCGAGGGTTCCGTCGTCGTTGCGGAACGCGAGCTGCTCGAGCGGGGACTTGTCGAGCAGGTGGTTCGACAGTCCGGGTTCGCCCGGGACGTCGAGGGCCTGATGGAGACGCGGCTTGCGGAAGTCGACGTCGGCCAGGACGACCAGCATCTCGGGACTGGCCAGTGAGTAGGCCAGGTTGACCGACGTGGTGGTCTTGCCCTCGGAGGCGTTCGCACTGGTCACGAGGAGCGTGTTGATCGATTTGCCCATCATCGCGAACTGCAGCGACGTGGCGGCCCGGCGGTAGGCGTCGGCCACCGGCGAGTCGTCGTGGTCACGGCTCGACAGGGCCAGTTCGAACCCCGACATCCAACGGCCGGCCAAGGGGATCGAGCCCAGCACGGGGAGCCCCGTCGAGTCGGTGATGTCCTGCGCCGTCTTGATCGTCTTGTCGAACGACTCCGCAGCCAGGGCCAGGGCGACGCCGAGCACCCCGCCGGCCACCAGGCCGAGCAGGATCGTGCGCCACAGGGGAGCCCCGGATTCGCTGTCGGGCGGCTGCGCCACCACGTACACCTTGGCCGTGCCCGCCGCCGCGGTCTCGGCCTCGAGCTGCAGCTGGATCAGGTTGCGGGAGGTCTCGGCCCGCTGCTCGATGAGGTACTCACGCTCGGCGGACGTGGCTCGCCCGATCCGGGTGTTCAACTCGTCGAGGCTGTCTTCGAGCAGGTCGATCGAGGTCTGGATGCTGTCGGCGGCCTCGGTCTGTTTGGTCTCGACGTAGGCGTTGGCCCAGGTGTTGGCCCACAGGGCCGCAGCAGCCGCATCGTCGGTGGTCGCGGTGAAGTCGAGGTAGTCGGAGTCGGCCACCGACGTGATCGACACCGACGACTTCGGCAGGAAGCCCAGGCTCTCGCGCACCCGGGATTCGACCGCGTCGGACTTGGCGAAGTTGATCTCGTTCTCGATGAGCCGGGTCTGGATCTGGACGTTGGTGTTGGTGCCGCTGAGGATCTCCTGCGCCGCCGAATCGACCAACCCGACGGTGGCGGTGGTGGTGAATTCGGGAGCAGCCCGCAGGCCGAGCGCGGTTGCCGCCGCGGCGAGGACCACGATGGGGGCGAGGAACCAGATCCAGCGCCGCCGAAGGATCGCCACATAGTCTTCGAGCGTGAGCTCGGGTGCCGTCGCCTGCGTCATCGTGGGCACTGTAGCCAGGAAGCCGACACGGGTGGCGTGCCGCCGGCACATCTGCCCGTTCGCGCCGGACCCCTCGAGTGCGGCGAACCGGGGCCGGTTCGACCCGTCCGGATCCTCGCCGTGTACTAGACAAGTGCCGAACACCAATCCGACTCATGATCAGGGGACCACATCATGCGATTGAACTTCGGCACCTTCATGGCGCCCTTCCACCCGCCGACCCACAGCCCGACGATCTCGCTCCAGCAAGATCTCGACCTGCTCCAGCACCTCGACCGACTGGGCTTCGACGAGGCCTGGATCGGCGAGCACCACTCGGCGGGCAGCGAGATCATCGCCTCGCCCGAGATCTTCATGATGGCCGCCGCCGAGCGGACCCGGAACATCAAGCTCGGCACCGGCGTGGTGTCGCTGCCCTACCACAACCCCCTCTGGGTGGCCGAGCGGATCGTCCTGCTCGACCACCTCACCCGGGGCCGGATCATGCTCGGGGTCGGCCCGGGCGCCCTCCCCACCGATGCGGCGATGCTCGGCCTGCAACCGACCCAGATGCGTCCGCTCCTCGAGGAGTACCTGGCCATCGTGATGCACCTGCTCACCAGCGAGGAACCGATCAGCTACCGCAACGACCGCCTCACCCTGGTCGACGCGCAGCTCCACCTGCGTCCCTACTCCGACCCCCTGTTCGACATCGCGGTCGCCGCCGTCGCCTCACCGTCGGGTGCCAAGCTCGCCGGCCGGTACGGCGCCGGGCTCCTCTCGCTGGGTGCGACCCTGTCGATCGGCATGGACGTGCTGGCCCATCACTGGACGATCCAGGAGGCCGAGGCCGAACGGCACGGCCAGGTGGCCGACCGGGCGAAGTGGCGGCTCGTCGGCCTGATGCACCTGGCCGAGACCGAGAAGCAGGCCCGGGAAGAGGTCAAGTACGGCATCACCCAGTGGTTCCGCTACTTCCAGGACGTCGCGGCGTTCCCCCAGATGGCGGTCGAGGGCGGCGACATCGACGAGATGATCGACTTCGTCAACTCCGGGCTCGGCGTGATCGGCACGCCCGACATGATGGTCGCCCAGATCAACGAGCTGGTCGAACAGTCCAACGGCGGCTTCGGTGCCTACCTGACGCTGGCCCACAACTGGGCCGATCCCGACGCAACGAAGCAGAGCTTCGAGCTGATGGCCCGCCACGTCATGCCGGCCTTCCAGTCCTCGGGCGGCGGCCTCGTCGGGGCGGCGGAACGGGCCCGCGTCGCACGGCCGGCCCTGGCCGAGCAACAACTCGCCGCCGTCGAGGAGGCCACGACCCGCTACGAGCAGCAACAGAGCGAGATCGTCCTGACCACCAGCTGATCCATGACGGTGTGTGCAGCCTCTGCCAGACTGCTGGCCATGGCTGCACACACCGATCGCTCCCCCACCCGGATCAAGAAACTCGGCGTCATCGGCTCCGGTTTGATGGGCTCGGGCATCGCCGAGGTCTCGGCCCGGGCCGGCATCCACACGATCGTGATCGAAGCCACCGAAGAGGCGCTCGGCCGCGGGGAGGGCCCGGATCGAGAAGTCGCTCGACCGGGCCGTGAAGGCCGGGAAGCTCGATCCGTCCGACCAGGTCGAAACCCTCGAGGCCCTCGAGTTCACCTCCGACATCGGCCGACTCGACGATCGGGAGATGGTGATCGAGGCGATCGTCGAGAACGAACACGCGAAGACGTCGGTCTTCCGCCGGCTCGACGAGGTCACGCCCCCCGAGGCCATCCTGGCCTCGAACACCTCGTCGATCCCGATCATGAAGCTGGCGATGTCGACCAAGCGCCCCGACCAGGTCATCGGCATCCACTTCTTCAACCCGGTGCCGGTCCTGCACCTGGTCGAGCTGGTCACCTCGCTGCACACCTCCGAACACACCCAGGCCACGGCCAAGGACTACGCCGCGGTGAGCCTCGGCAAGCGGGTCATCCACTCCAAGGACCGGGCCGGATTCATCGTCAACGCCCTGTTGATCCCCTACATCCTGTCGTCGATCCGCATGTTCGAATCGGGATTCGCCTCCAAGGAGGACATCGACCAGGGCATGGTCACCGGTTGCGCCCATCCCATGGGACCCCTCGCCCTGGCCGACCTGATCGGACTCGACACCACGATGGCCGTCGCCGAATCGCTCTACGCCGAGTTCAAGGAGCAGCTCTACGCTCCCCCGCCGCTGCTGGCCCGCATGTGCGAGGCGGGCCTGCTCGGTCGCAAGACCGGCCGCGGCTTCTACGACTACTCCTGAACCGGGGCGGGCACCGCCGCCGACACCGGGTTCGGAGCGGTTGCCGCAGCGGCCGGTCGGGTCCGGGTCCACCCGTCGGCGGCGAAGACCACCAGGCCGGCCCAGACCACGGCGAACCCCACGAGGCGCCCCGAGCTGATCGTCTCACCGAAGGCGAGCAGTCCGATGACGAACTGCATCAGCGGGTTGATGTACTGCAGGATTCCCACGGCGCTGAGCGGGATCGTCCGGGCGGCGGCGGCGAAGAGCAGCAGGGGGGTCGCGGTGACCACGCCGGCCAGGGCGAGCAACGGCAAGCGCCAACCGGTGGGGACGACCAGGTCGTCGGAGCCGACCCGAATCGCCAGGAAGCCCAGCGCCACCGGAGCGAGCATGACGACCTCGGCCGTCAACCCCTCGATCGACGGCAACGGCGACAGCTTGCGGACCAGCCCGTACAGCCCGAACGAGCCGGCCAGGGTGAACGCGATCCAGGGCACCACCCCGGCCTCGACCGTGAGCACGACCACCCCCAGCGTGGCGAGACCGACGGCCACCCACTGCAGCGGACGGAGCCGTTCGGCGAAGACCACCATGCCGAGCACGACCGACACCAGCGGGGTCATGAAGTAGCCGAGGCTCGACTCGACGACCCGATCCACCGACACCGCATAGAGGAACGCCAGCCAGTTGACGGCGATCAGCAGAGCCGAGATCAGATGGACCCCGGCGGTGCGACGATTGGGGAACACCCCGCCGAGGTCGAGCTTGGTCGTGAACAACCCGACGGCGACGAGCCCGGCGGCGGCGAGCGTGATCCGGTAGGCAACGATCTGATCGGCGGGGATCACCCGAAGGGGTTTCCAGTACAGCGGGAACAGCCCCCAGAGGAGGTAGGCCATCACCGCCTGGAGGTAGCCCCGATCGTGCACCTGGGTACGTTAGGCCGCCGCCGGGCCGAACCGGACCGCCGGCCCGATGCCCGATCGGGGGACCCGGCTCAGCGATTGGTGAAGATGCGCAGGATGTACCAGAACATCGTCATGAGCGATCCGAACAGGCTGACGGCAGCGCCGACGTGGGCCCAGGCCGGATAGCGGCGAATGATGTTCTGCGTCTGGTAGACGATGGCGGCGCCCGACAGGGCGACCATGCCGACACTGAACCACAGGCCGAGATCGAAGCCGAAGATCACGGCGCCGACGATCAACAGCAGGGCCGACACCCCGCCCCACATGATCATGGGCCGCATGAACGACAGGTCCTTGCGGGTGACGAAGCCGATCACCGTGAGGGCGGCGAACCCGGCGATGGTGACCGCAGCAGCCGTGGTGACCGTGCCCGAGCCGTCGGTCTGGAACACGTAGTAGAGGAACGGTGCGAAGATGACGGCTTCGGCCGCCGCCATGCCGAAGAGGCCGGCGTACTGGGCCGAGGGGTTGGCCAGGTTGTGAGCCGACTGGGTGGCCAGCCAGTTCACCACCATGAACCCGCCGAGGATCAGCAGCCAGGCGGCGCTGGCGCCGGCCAGGAAGGTGTAGAGCGCCTCGGCGGCACCGGTCATGTAGAGCACGGTCTCGAACGCCATGAAGGCCACCACGGCCAGACCGACGTGCTGGTAGACGCGAACGAGGAAATCGGCTCGGGTCTGCTCGTCGGCGGTGATGACCGGAGCGTTGCTGAGGGGACTGGCGTAAGCCATGGAACACAAACCTCCTGGGTACGTGCGTTCTGACCATCGTACAACGCCGTATCGGTCCGTGGTGTTCCCGGGATTCGCGGAACTAGGCTCGACCCGATGTCCGGATCGGCTGCCACCTGCGAACCGCGCGATGTGACCGAGATCCACCAGACGGCCCTGGCTCGTCTCCGTCGGCTCGACCAGCGCTACACCGCCAATCGCCGATCGGTCGTGACCCGACTGGCCGTCGCCGACGGGCCGCTCACGATCTCGGAGCTCCTGGCGTCCGAGCCGTCACTGTCGCAGAGTTCGACCTACCGCAACCTCGCGGTGCTCGAGGAGGCCGGGGTGGTGCACCGGATCGTGACTGCCGCCGATCACGCCCGCTTCGAACTGACCGAGGCCGTCACCGGCACCCACCATCACCATCTCGTGTGCACCGACTGCGGGGTGGTGCTCGACGTCACGCTTCCCGATCGGGTCGAGTCGGCGCTGCACGACGCGCTCGCCACGGCGGCGGCGACACACGAGTTCACCGGGGCCCACCACCGAATCGATCTGGTCGGGCACTGCTCGGCGTGTCGCACCTGACGGCGCGACTCGTCGCCCGTGACGAGACGATGCGTGACCGGCTCGATCAGAGGTGGGGTTCGGTGATGTAGTTCTCGCCACCGCCGAGGGCGATCACGTCTTCCACCCAGCCACTGGCGTAGGTGTCGGTGGGAGTCTGGAACAGGTCGGAGGGTTCGCCGTCGGGCGTCGTCTCGAGGGTCCAGGCCTGGCGTTTGTAGGTCCAGTTCTGGGGGTCGAGTTCGTGCGCCCGCCGCCACCACGGAACGGCGGCCTCGTGGCCGACGACGGTGCGAAGGTGTTGGCCGAGCTCGAACGCGGCGGTCGCCTCGGCCTCGTTTCGACCCCGGGGCGCCGACCGGGCGATCACCTGATCGGGCGGCAACGCGAACTCGCTGTCGGCGCCGTTCGCCACCCAGTCCTCGATGGCGTGGCGGTAGCGCAGACCGATGTCGGGGATCTTCTGCACCTCGGCCATGGCCTTGGCCAGTCGATCGGGGAGGCCATCGGGGATCGGGCCGCTCGCCGGTCGGGCCTCGATGCTCGCGCTCTCGGCCGGCCGGACCAGGTTCCCGGTCTCGTCGATCCAGACGGCCATCGGGACGTTGTTGAAGCCGAACAACTCGCCGGTCACGTGGCCGGCGTCGATGAGCGAGGGGTGGGTCGGGGCGGCCGCCTCGATCCAGGGACGGGCCTTGGTGGCGTCGACGTCGAGGGCGACGGTGACGACGGTCAGCCCCGCCGATTCATGGAGTGCATGCAGTGCCTGCCACCCGGGCAGGCTGGTGCGGCAGCCTCACCACGACGCCCACGCCACGAGCAGGACCTTGCGACCATGGAGCGACGACAGCTTGAAGGGGTTGCCGTCGGCATCGGGCAACTCGAGGTCGGGCGCCTTCGCCGTGGTGAGCGCCCGTCCGGAACCGACCGTGTCGGGGCCGAGCGCCATGAGGCCCGTTGCCTGGTCGGTGAGCAGCGGCATGCCGAGCCGTTCGGCGAGCACGGTCACGTCGAGCGACCCGTCGTCGGTCACGGCGTCGGGCGCCGGCACGCAGGCGTCGCCCTTGCAGAGGCCCTCGGGTTTGGCCTCCCAGCCGGTGCGGGCGGCGAAGTCCCGAGGCGAAACGGTCGGTTGGGTCACGATCACGCCGTGACCCTAGTGCACGCCCCTCCCCCACGCCCCGTTCCGGCGGCCCTGCATCCTCGCCCCCTCGTTCTGGCGGGCCTGCGCCCTGCACCCCTCGTTCTGGCGGGCCTGCGTCCCTGCACCCCTCGTTCTGGCGGGCCTGCGTCCCTTAGCGGGAACGTCCGCCCGCCAGAACCGAGAAGTGGTACGCAGACCCGCCGGAATCGGCGAGAATGGCGACCTGATGCTGTTCCATCGATTGGCTGAGACCTCGGCGGACGTGGCGGCGAGTGCGGCCCGGAACGACAAGGTGGCGCACCTCGCCGCCACGATCGCCGACCTCGGGCCCGACGAGGTCGAGCCGGCCGTCGCCTTCCTGTCGGGCGAGGTCCGTCAGGGTCGGATCGGTTCGGGATGGGCCACCGTGTCCCGGCTCGATCTCGAGCCGGCCACCACCCCGACCCTCACGGTCCACGAACTCGATTCGGCTTTCGCCGAGCTGGCGGCGATCAGCGGTCCGGGCTCGGTCGCCGCCCGCGATGCGGTCATCGGCGCGATCATGCGGCGGGCGACGGCGGTCGAGCAACGCCTGATCCGAGCCCTGATCATCGGCGAGCTCCGGCAGGGTGCACTGGCCGGTGTCGTCCTCGCCGCCGTGGTGGCGGCCACCACGCTCCGAGGGAGACCGGTGAAGACCGCGACGCTCCGGCGAGCCGTGATGCTGCTCGGCAACCTGCCCGACGCCGCAGCCGTGGCCCTCGGCGACGACGGGCCGAACGCCATCGACTCGGTCGGCCTCGAGGTGATGCGGGCCGTCGGGCCCATGCTCGCCTCGACCTCGACCGGGGTGGCCGAAGCCCTCACCGAACTGGGTCGGGCGTCGGTCGAATGGAAGCTCGACGGCGCCCGGGTGCAGGTGCACCGCCGAGCGGACGAGGTCCGCATCTTCACGCGGAACCTCAACGACGTCACCGACCGGTTGCCCGAGGTGGTCCGAATCGTCCGATCGCTGCCGGTGCGGTCGATCATCCTCGACGGCGAGGTGCTCGGACTCGACGCCGACGGTGCTCTGCAGCCCTTCCAGGACACGATGAGCGACTTCGGCACCTCGACCGGCCCCGGGTCCGGTCTCCGGCCCTGGTTCTTCGACGTGCTGCATCTCGACGGGGTCGACCTCCTCGACCAGCCGCTGACCGCCCGCCATGCCGCGCTCGAATCGGTTGCCGCCGAGCATCGGATCCCGGCCGTGGTCACCGACGATCGAGCCGTTGCCGCCGACACCCTCGCCGCCGCACTGGCCGCCGGCCACGAAGGGGTGATGGTCAAGGCCGTCGATGGCGTCTATCAGGCCGGGCGCCGAGGCAAGTCGTGGCGCAAGGTGAAGCCGGTCCACACCTACGACCTCGTGGTGATCGGTGTCGAACGAGGCAACGGTCGCCGAACCGGCACGCTGTCGAACCTCCACCTGGGCGCACGCGATCCCGAACGTGGCGGGTTCGTGATGGTGGGCAAGACCTTCAAGGGGCTCACCGACGAGATCCTGGCCTGGCAGACCGAAGCCCTCGGTGCGCTGGCGGTCAGCGACGACGGGTACACGATCATGGTCCGACCCGAACTCGTGGTCGAGATCGCCATCGACGGCGTGCAGCGATCGACCCGCTATCCGGGAGGTGTCGCCCTGCGCTTCGCTCGGGTCCGGCGCTACCGCCCCGACCGGCAGGCCGGGTCCGCCGACACGCTCGACACGCTTCGGTCGCTGCTGCGTTGAGCCGATCGGTCCGACCGGATTCCGGCGAGGCTGCGTCCCACTTCTCCGAACTGGCGGCCCACCGTCCCCGACGAGGAACGCAGGCCCGCCAGAACGAAGGGGTGGGTTCGCAGGCCCGCCAGAACGAAGGGGTGGGTGGGGCGACGGGGGCCGGGTCAGGAACGGTGGTGGATCAGCTGTTCGGTCAGGAGTTCGGCCAGGGCGAGGATCGGGACGTGCGTGTCGGCCCGGGGGGCGCAGGGCAGCACCGAGCCATCGATGACGCTCACGTCGTCGCGCCCGGCGAGCAGTCCGGCCGGGCCGACGTGGGATCCGAGCGGGAGCGTCCCGGTGAGATGGTGCACGGTGGCGTCGGCCCGGATGGCCCCATCGGTCGCGAGACCCTGCGTCGTCGTCGGGTCCGGCCCACGCCGACCCCGGCGCGAGCGGCCCCAGGGCGGCCAGGGCCGGGTCGGCCAGCAACGCCGAGGCATGGTCGAGCGCCGCCCGTCGACGTTCGACCCGGTGGCTCGTCGACCGCCAGGATCGTCACGATCAACAACCCCAGCGCCCGGCCGTCGGGCGTCCACCCCAGATGATCGAGGGCGACGACCTGGGCGTCGATCCGTTCGTCACCGATCCCGGTCGCCCAGCGAACCACCCGGCTCACCGCGGGCACGTCGGTGACCGAGCGGTGCTCGGGCTCGAGGAGCACCGTGATCGGCACCGCCACGTGGTTCACCCCGGGTCGGGCCCGTCGAGCAGACACGACCGGGTCCGGTCCGACCAGATCCGACACGAGCAGGTCCGACACGAGCAGGTCCGACACGAGCAGGTCCGAAACGAGGGCCGGGGTGCCGAGGGCCCCGGCGCTGCACACGACGTGATCGAACGCCACGGAGCCGTCATCGGTGATCACGGTCGGCCCCGACGCCCCAACCCGCACCGCACCCACCGCGGTACCCGACCGGACCTCGAGGTTGTCGGGGGCCCCGTCGAGATGGACCGCAACCGCGTCTCGCCGGACGCCACTGCGCGCACTCAGCGCAGCGGCGAGCACCCCGGTCGCGTCGACGTCGAGTGTCGAACCACCGAGGCGATGACCGGCGCCGAGCCCGGCGGCACCCAGGGCCCGCCCCACCGCACCCGGGACGCTCACCTGCGGCGCCACGTCGGCGATGACCCGCTCGAGCGCCGATCGGGCCGAACCGGCCGGCGACTGCGCCGCGATCTCCCACGCGGCCAGGTCGCCGGAATCGGGGGCCGACGCCAACATCCCGTTCACCGCCGAACCGCCGCCCAGGGCCCGGGCCCGTCGGTACCCCGGCGGCTGACCGTGCGGCCAGAAGGCGGTCGGGTCGGCCAACAACGCCGAGAAGTCGAGCGTCGACACGAGCCGACGACCTGCCTCGAACAGCACCACGTCGTGCCCGGCGTCGGCCAGTCGACGGGCAACGAGACAGCCGGCAACGCCGGCACCCACGACCCCGATCCGGGACACGACTCGCGATCAGCCGAGGGCGAGCGGCGGGGGCCGGAACTCGGCGCCGAGCACCGAACCGATCTCTTCGCCGATGGCGATGAGGCGATGGTCGGACCACTGCGGACCGATGAGCTGGATCCCGATCGGCAACCCGTCGTCGGAGAGACCCAGCGGGATGGTGATCGCCGGCAGCCCCGGCATGGTCGCCAACCCGGCCCAGAACAGCTGGTTGCGGTAGGGCAGCTCGACGCCGTTCACCGAGAGGGTACGGCGGTCGTAGGAGGTCTCGGTGTCGTGGGGAAACGCCGGGACGGGCGAGACCGGGGCGACGAGGACGTCGACGTGATGCTCGAACAGCTCGGCCCACGCCACCTGGGCCTGGGCCCGGCACTCGTCGGCCTCCATCCAGTCGCGGTGGCTGAGCGTGGCCCGCCGGGCGGCGACGTCGGTGGGATCCTCGGCCGCTCGCTGGACGAGCTTGGCGTAGAGCTCGTCGGACCACCCGCCCGCCATCGTGGCGGTGAGGAGGTCCTGGTAGGTGTCCCAGAGCTGTTCGGCGACGAAGGGGGGTCGGGCGTCGGGATCGATCTTCGCCCCGGCCTCCTCGAGCCCGATCATCGCCCGATCGATGACGGCCAACACCGACGCATCGACCGGCGCCAGTCGGTCGTTGGACCACACCCCGATGCGCAGGTCTTCGATGTCGACCGGCTCGTCCTGGTGGGGCAACACCAGACCGGGGACGCCGTTGGCGGCCGTGGAGCTGTCGGTGAGGACCTCGAGGAGGGAGCGCAGGTCGCCGCAGGACCGTCCCATGGGCCCGAACACGCCGAGATCCATGGTCGAGACCGATCCCGGTGACCCCGGGATGTGGCCGCGCCCCGACACGAGTCCGAACGTGGTCTTGAGTCCGAACACGCCGTTGTGACTCGCCGGCTGACGGATGCTGCCGCCGATGTCGCTGCCGACCTCGGCCGTGGTCATGCCCGTGGCGATGGCCACCGCCGCGCCACCCGACGAGCCGCCCGCCGTGCGGTCGAGGTTCCAGGGATTGCGGGTGATCCCGTGCACCTCGTTGTAGGTCTGATGATCGCCGGCCAGGTAGGGGACGTTCGTCTTGCCCCAGATGATGGCCCCGGCCCGACGCAGCAGCCGCACGACGGTGGCGTCGCGCGACGGCTCGTGGCCGACGTATTCGGGGGCACCGGCGACCGTCGGCAGCCCGACCGTCTCGTAGCAGTCCTTGATCGTCATCGGCAGACCGTGCAGGTCGCCGCGGGGGTCGCCCGAGGCGTGCAGGTCGTCGGCGGCCGACGCCTCGGCCCGGGCCTGTTCGACGTCGGCCGCGATCACGGCGTTGACCGTGGGGTTGAGCCGCTCGTAGTTGGCGATCTGCGCCTCGAGGATCTCGCTGCTCGAGACCTGGCCGCGGTCGAGCGCCCGGAGCAGTTGGACGGTCGTTGCAGTGGTCAGGTCCATGGTTCGTTCCTCACGCCTTCGACTGGTCCCTCAGGAATCTACGGAGGATCTTGCCCGACGCCGACTTCGGGATCTCATCGGTGAATTCGACGATGCGGAGTTGCTTGTAGGAGGCCACGTGCTCGGCGACGAACGCCTGGATGTCGGCCGCGGTGGCCTCGGCCCCCGGCTTGAGGACGACGTAGCCCTTCGGGATCTCGCCCGCCTCGTCGTCGGGGACACCGATGACGGCGACGTCGGCCACGGCGGGATGGGTGATGACGAGGGCCTCGAGCTCGGCCGGCGGCACCTGGAAACCCTTGAACTTGATGAGTTCCTTGACCCGATCGACGATGTACATGTGACCGTCGGCGTCGAAACGGGCGACGTCACCGGTGTGCAGCCAGCCGTCCTCGTCGATGGTGGCGCGGGTGGCGTCGTCGTTGTTGAGGTAGCCGAGCATCACCTGCGGACCCCGGATCCAGAGTTCGCCCTCGCCGTCGACCCCCTGGTCGTTGCCCTCGGGGTCGACGACCCGGCACTCGGTGTTGGGTGCGGTGAACCCGTTGGAGCCGGCCTTCGCCTGGCCGGTCATGGTGGCGTGCGACACCGGGCTGAGCTCGGTCATGCCGTAGCCCTGGATGATCTCGGTGCCGATGCGAGTGGCCGCCTCCTCGGCGACATCGCCACCGAGCGGGGCCGCACCCGAGAAGATCTGCCGCAGCGACGACAGGTCGTAGTCGTCGACCATCGGGTGCTTCGCCAGACCGAGCACGATCGGCGGCACGGCGAAGAACCGGGTGACCTTGCGGTCCTGGATGAGTTCGAGCGCGAGCTGCATGTCGAATCGGGGCAGGGTGATGATCGTGAGCCCCTCGGCCAGCAGACCGTTCATGAGGACCTGCATGCCGTAGATGTGGAAGAACGGCAGCACGGCCAGGGCGACCTCGCCGTCGTCGTAGGGCAGGAGGGCGTCGGTCTGCACCAGGTTGGACACCAGGTTGTGGTGCGACAGCATCACGCCCTTGGGGAGCCCGGTCGTCCCCGAGGAGTAGGGCAGGACCACCACCGACGTGCGGACGTCGACGGGGGTCTGGCCGACCGGGTCGCCGTAGAGGGTCGCGAAATCGGTGGCGGCCTCGGACCCGCCGCCGATCGAGACCACTTCGGTGACCGGCGAACCTTCCATGGCCTCGTTGGCGGTGGCGACGAAGTCGGGAATCGTGATCAGCAGGGTGGCCCCGGCGTCGTTGAGCTGGAAGCGGACCTCTTCGGCGCCGTAGGTCGGGTTGATCGTGGTGATCGTTGCGCCGAGGGTGGCAACGGCGTGGAACACGATCGCGTACTCGGGCATGTTCGGCGCCATGATGCCGAGCGTGGAGCCGGGCCCGAACCCACGGGCGGCGAGGCCGCCGGCCAGACGGGCGACGTGATCGGCCAGCTCGGCGTAGGTGTAGGACCGACCCGTGAGCCCACACATCAGCGCGACCCGGTCGGGGTGATCACCGGCGTTGCGGAAGACGTACTCGGTGAGGGGAACCTCGGGAATGACGACGTCGGGGAGGGGGCTGGTGAAGATCTGGTTTGCCATGACCGCCCAGCCTAGGGCCCTGCGGCAGGGGTTTCCGCGGGCTCCAGTTCGACGAATCGGTCGGCTCGCGCGAGCGCCGGGAAGGCGATCCAGGCCAGCCCGACCACGGCCAATGTGCCGACGCCGCCCGAGACCACCGCCAACGACGTGCCCAGGAAGTGGGCGGCGACGCCGGACTCGAAGCCTCCCAGTTCGTTCGAGGCGCCGATGAACACCTGCTCGGTGGCCAACACCCGTCCTCGCATGTTCGGGGGCGTCGCGATGGGGACGATGGTCGAACGGATGAAGACGCTCACGCTGTCGGCGGCACTGAGGACGAGGAGGGCCAGGAACGCGACCGCATACGAACGGGTGAGGCCGAGCACGATCGTCGCCACGCCGAACACGGCGACCACGCCGAGGAGGACCGGACCGATCCGACGGGTGATCGGCCGGACCGCGATGATCCCCGACGTGAGGGCGGCCCCGATCCCGATCGAGGCTCGAAGCCACCCGAACCCGATGGACCCGACACCCAGGCGATCCTCGGCGATGGCGGGGAGCAGGGCGACCGCGCCACCGAACAGCACGGCGAAGAGGTCGAGCGAGATGGCGCCGAACAACACCGGGGTCCGGCGGATGAACCGCAATCCCTCGAAGGCGTCACGCAACGCCCCTCGCACACCCGCCGGAGCCGCCAACCGGGTGATCGGCACCTTCGGGACGAACAGCAGACCTGCCGCGGCCAGCAGCAGCAGCACGAAGGTCGTCGAGTAGGGCGTCGACGGGTCGAGGCTGTAGAGGAAGCCCCCGAGGACCGGACCGATGATCGCCCCGATCTGGAAGGTGAAGGCCGTCAGGGCGAGGACCCGCTCGACCATCCCCTTGGGCGCGAGGTCGACCGGCAGCGCCCGGATCGCCGGCGAGACCAGTGCCCGAGCGGCCCCGAAGAAGACGATGATCGCGAAGATCGGGCGCACCGACGTCGGGTCGGTGGCGGCGTAGAAGGCCAACGCCAGCGCCGCGGCGGCCTCGGCCAGCAGACCGAAGAACAACACGAACCGGCGGTCGAAGCGGTCGGCGACCGAGCCGGTCAGCGGCGACAACAGCGCCGTCGGGGCGAACTCGGCCAGCCCGAGCAGCCCCAGATCGAGCTCGCTGCCGGTGATGTCGTAGACCTGTTTGCCGACGATCGTGAGCTGGCACAGCACCGCCACCGTGACGAGGAAACGCGACACCAGCAGGGCGCGGATCTCGCGGGGAATGAGCGTCGGGCTCGGCACCAGCGCACGCTATCGACCACTCCGCGAGCCGCGAAGAAATTCAGATCTGAAAAGCCTCGTCACGAGGTTCTGCATCGATCTTTCAATACTTCGCCGATCGTGTTGACAGGCCCCGCACGACACGCCACGATGGCCCTGCTTGTCGGGTCGGGGGACCTCGCAGGCCCACCAGAGGGGACGGTTGAATGGACGACGTTGTCCTGAGCGTTCGAGACCTTCGGACGCAGTTTCGCACCAGGCTCGGAACGGTCGACGCCGTGAGCGACGTGTCGTTCGATGTGGCTCGGGGCGAGACCGTGGCGCTCGTCGGCGAGTCCGGCTCGGGCAAGAGCGTGACCGCCCTGTCCATCCTGCAACTCCTCGAGAGCACCGGCTCGATCGCCGCCGGGTCGATCGTCTTCGATCGGAACGAACTCGTCGGCCTACCCGAGCGAGACCTGCGAGCGTTGCGCGGACGCGACATCTCGATGATCTTCCAGGACCCGTCGACCTGCCTCGATCCGGTGTTCACGATCGAGGACCAGCTCGTCGAGACCCTCACCATCCACGGCAGACCCAAGAACGAGGCCAAGCGGCGGGCCCTGGAACTGCTCAAGCTGGTGCGCATGCCCGACCCGGAGCGTCGCCTGTCGGCCTACCCGCACGAGCTGTCGGGCGGCCAGCGTCAACGGGCGATGATCGCCATGTCGCTCGCCCTCAACCCGAAACTGATCATCGCCGACGAGCCGACCACGGCCCTCGACGTCACCGTGCAGGCCCAGATCCTCGACCTGCTCCGACTGCTCCAGAAGGAGACCGGCGCGGCGATCCTGTTCGTCACCCACGACCTCGGTGTCGTCGCCGAGATCGCCGATCGGGTGGTCGTCATGTACGCCGGGCAGGTCGTCGAGCAGGGCACGGTGCGAGACGTCCTGAAGGACCCGCAGAATCCCTACACCGCAGCCCTGCTGCGCTCGATGCCCGGGATGGTGGCCGGCACGGGCGCTCGGCTGACCCCGATCGAGGGCGTGGTCCCGAGCCTGTTCGACATGCCGACGGGCTGCCGATTCGCCCCGCGCTGCCCACACGCCTGGTCGACCTGCGTCGCCGAGGCACCGCCGCTCGTCGAGTTCGTCGCCGGACGTCAGAGCCGGTGCTGGCTGCGGGTGCCCGCCGCCGTCGCCGGCCGCGACGCCGACCCGATCGAGGCCACCCCGGTCAGTGCGACTCCGGTGGGAGGGCCGCAATGACCGACACCCCGCTGCTCCAGGTCCGCGACCTGGCGAAGCACTTCCCCATCCACAAGGGGTTGCTCCAGCGAACGGTCGGCCACGTCCGGGCGGTCGACGGCGTCTCGTTCGACATCGAACGGGGCACCACGCTCGCCCTGGTCGGCGAGTCGGGCTG
This sequence comes from uncultured Acidimicrobiales bacterium, assembly GCA_963717115.1. Lineage (GTDB taxonomy): Bacteria > Actinomycetota > Acidimicrobiia > Acidimicrobiales > SZUA-35 > JBBQUN01. The sequence continues at coordinate 36,024 of CAVQVO010000002.1, forward strand.
TGGCAAGACCACGACCGGACGGGTGATCCTGCGGTTGCTCGAGGCCACCGGCGGTCAGGTGATCTTCGACGGCAAGGATCTGTCGAGCCTCGACAAGGGGCAGCTGCGCGAGCTCCGACAGCGCATCCAGATCATCTTCCAGGATCCCTACAGCTCGCTCAACCCCCGCATGACCGCGGCCGACATCGTCGGCGAGGGACTCGAGATCCACGGCATCGCCACCGGGCAGGACCAACTCGACCGGGTCAGCGATCTCCTCGAACGGGTCGGACTCGCCCGGCGCGACCTGCGCAAGTTCCCGCACCAGTTCTCCGGCGGCCAGCGCCAGCGCATCGGGATCGCCCGGGCCCTCGCCACCAACCCCGACCTGATCGTGTGCGACGAGGCGGTCTCGGCGCTCGACGTGTCGGTCCAGGCCCAGGTGCTGAACCTGCTGAAGGATCTCCAGGCCGAGCTCGGGGTCTCGTACCTGTTCATCACCCACGACCTCAACGTCGTCCGCTACATCGCCGACCGGGTGGCGGTCATGTACCTCGGCGAGATCGTGGAACTCGCCGAGACCGAGGCCCTCTTCACCGACCCCCGGCACCCCTACACCCAGTCCCTGCTGTCGGCGGTGCCGATCCTCGATCCCGACCTGGCCCAGTCGACCGAACGCATCCACCTCCAGGGCGACGTGCCCAGCCCCTCGAACCCACCCTCGGGCTGCCGATTCCACACTCGGTGCCCCGACGCCGTCGCCGCCTGCGCCCAGCACCATCCGCAGTTGCTGACCATGCCCGACGGGCGAACGATCCGGGAGTGCGCCGTCCATCTGCCCGAGGCGTTCGGGCTGACCCCGTCTCAGTACGCGGCCGAGCCCAAGCCCAACCGGGCCGAGGCGGTCATCGCATGATCGAGTACATCGGTCGTCGCATCCTGTCGGGCCTCCTGGTCCTGTTCCTGCTCTCGACGTTCCTGTTCTTCGTGATGCGGGCCGTGCCCGGCGACGTCGTCCGCCTGCAACTGGCCGACGCCGGATCCGTCACGCCCGAACGCATGGCCGAGATGGAAGCCGAACTCGGTCTCGACAAGCCCGCCGTCACCCAGTACTTCGTCTGGCTCGGCAACGCCGTGCAGGGCGACCTGGGCAACTCGCTCTGGGAGAAGCGCCCCGTCACCGAGATGATCGGCGAACGCTTCCCGGTGACGGCCCAGCTGGCCGTGATGTCGATCGTGGTGGCCGTCCTGCTGGGGGTGGTGGTCGGCGTGGCCTCGGCGGTACGCCGGGGCACCAAGACCGACGACGCGCTCCGGGTGACCTCGGTGATGGGGTTGTCGATCCCCAACTTCTTCCTCGCCCTGCTCATGATCACGGCCGCCTCGGCGTGGTTCAACTGGGTGGCCCCACTCGGCTACGAGCGACCCTGGGACGACCTCGGCGCCAATCTCCAGCAGATGGCCATGCCCTCGATCGCCCTCGGGGTCTCGGTGGCGGCGGCGATCGCCCGGCTCACCCGATCCTCGATGCTCGAAGTCCTCAGTTCCGACTTCATCCGCACGGTCCGGGCCAAGGGGGCCACCGCCCGGCTGGTCAACTACAAGCACGCCCTGCGCAACTCGCTGATCCCGATCCTCACCCTGATCGGTCTGCAGTTCGGTGCGCTCCTGGGTGGCACCGTCATCCTCGAGTCGATCTTCAGCCTGCCCGGCGTGGGCTCGATGGTGTTCCGCGGCGTGCAACAGCGGGACTACCCCGTCATCCAGGCCGGCGCCATCCTGTTCGGTGGCCTGTTCATCGCCGTCAACATCGCCGTCGACATCGCCTACGGGTGGATCGACCCCCGGATCCGTCGGAGCTGAGAGGAATCCATGGCCATCCACAGCAGTCTCGACCCGTCCACCGACGACCAGTCCTCCGACGACGGCGTCGTCGTCGTCGACTCGGGCCTCACCACCGATCGGGTTCGCGACGAGGACACCACGGCGCTGAGCCGGTTCGGTCGGTTCAAGCGGAGCTTCCGGCAGTTCCGCAAGGACCAACCGCTGGGCATGATCTCGGGATCGATCGTGGTCTTCCTGCTGCTGTGCGCGATCTTCGCCGCCTTCATCGCCCCGTACTCGCCAACCGCAACCCAGCGAGGCCGCGAGTTCAAGCTCGCCGGTCCGTCGTTCGACCACTTCTTCGGGACCGACCACCTGGGTCGCGACATCTTCTCGCGCGTGCTCTACGGAGCCCAGATCTCGCTCATCGTGGCCACCGCCACCGTGATCATCTCGACGGTGATCGGCACGATGCTCGGTGCGGTGTCGGGCTACTTCGGCGGCAAGCTCGACATGGTCCTCCAGCGCATCGTCGACGCGATCATGTCGATCCCGGTCCTCATCCTCGCCCTGTTCATCGTGTCGCTCCTCGGATCGAGCATCACCAACGTGATCCTCGCCCTGTCGATCATCTACATCCCGCGGTTCAGCCGGATCGCCCGGGGCGAGATGCTGCGCATCCAGAGCGCCGAGTACGTGACGGCGGCCGAGGCCCTCGGCGCCACGCCGTGGCGGGTCATCATGCGCCACGGGATCCCGAACCTCGTCGCCCCGATCATCATCCTGGCCAGCCTCACCTTCGGCCAGGCCATCGTTGCCGAGGCCGCACTCAGTTTCCTCGGGGTCGGTGCGCCGATCACCGAACCGTCGTGGGGCCAGATGCTGTCGATCTCGCGTGACTACATGACCGTCGCCTGGTGGACCGTCGTCTTCCCCGGTGCCGCGCTCAGTCTCGGCGTCCTCGCCTTCAACCTGCTCGGCGATGCGCTCCGGGACCATCTCGACCCGAAACTCGTTCGCTGAGGTCGCCAAGAAACCAACCAACAATCAGGGGGAGCACACCAATGCAGAGTTCACGCTGGCCTCGATGGGTCGCAGCGATCATGGCCCTGGCCTTGATCGCCGCAGCCTGCGGGGGAAGTGGTAGCGATACCGCCGAAACCGACACCGAAGACACGACCGAGACGACCTCGTTCGACGAGGCGGCCCAGGCCGAACAGGACCGAACCGGTGACGAGGAGGCACCCGACGAAGCCATGGCCGACGAGGTCCAGACCGGCGGCACGCTCGTCATCAGCGGGAGCTCCGACATCGCCAACCTCGATCCGATCACCTCGTCGTCGTTCAACACCCAGTACCGGCTCGACCCGGCCATGCAACGCCTGATCGTGTTCGATTCGGGACCCGACATCGGGTACACGGCCCAGGTGCTGAAGCCGCAGTTGGCCACCGAGTGGGAGATCTCCGAGGATCTCCTCACCTACACCTTCACGTTGCGGGAAGGGGTGAAGTGGCACAACATCGCCCCGGTCAACGGCCGCGAGTTCACCTCGGCCGACGTCAAGGCCACCTTCGAGGGCGTCCTCGCCGAGGGACATCAGGCGGCGCTGCTCACCAACGTCACCGCGATCGACACGCCCGACGACTACACGGTCGTGCTCACCCTGTCGGCACCGTTCGTCGCCGCTGATCAACAACATGGCCAGCCACTTCCTGTGGATCCTTCCCGCCGAGGCCTTCGCCGAGGGGTACGACCGCACGAACACCGTCATCGGCACCGGCCCCTTCACCCTCGACACGCCACGACGTCGACGTGAAGACGGTGTACACCAAGAACCCCGACTACTGGGAGGTCGACGACGACGGCGTGCAGCTGCCCTACATCGACAGCCTCGAGTTCCTCAGGCGATCAAGGACACCCAGCAGGCCATCGCCGCCTACAAGGCCGGCGAGATCGACATCCTGACCAACGCCATGTCACCCGAACTGCGCGACGCACTGATGAAGGACATGCCCGACGGCCAGTTCATGGAATGGATCGACGCCGGAATGGGCCAGGTGGGTGTCAACGTCGACCGACCGCCGTTCGACGACCTGCGGGTTCGCAAGGCGATCAGCATGGCCATCGACCGTGAGGGCATGGGCGAGACGATCCGCGGTGGTGGCACCATCCCGACCAACGTGGCCCCGGCCCTCGCCGACTACGTGCTGCCCGAGGCCGAACGCAAGGAACTGCTGCCCTACGACCCCGAGGGGGCCATCGCCCTCCTGGCCGAGGCCGGCTTCCCCGACGGACTCGATGCGGTGATGATCGCCAGCGACGCCTACGGACCGCAGTACGTGGCCCAGGCCGAGTGGCTGGTCGAGGACCTGAAGGCCGTCGGCATCAACGTCACCTTCGAGCTGCTCGACTACGCCACCTACTTCGGCAGCCGCTGGCCCGACCAGGAGTACGACATCCAGTTCGGTCCGCAGACGCCGTTCCTCGAACCCGACGAATGGCTGCGGCTCCAGATGGGCACCGGCGGCGCCCGCAACTGGTTCGGCATCAGCGACCCGATCCTCGACGAGATGCTGGCCGAACAGCTGATCATCATCGACAAGGACGAGCGGGCCGCGAAGATCATGGAGATCCAGCGCTATGCGCTCGAGAACGTGATGGATCCGATCCCGGTGTGGACCACGCTCACCCAGTGGACCTACTCGCCACGATTCAAGGACTTCTACCGGCACGGCTCCTACGGCTTCGCCGGCATCGAGCGATCCTGGCTCGCCGCCGAGTAACACCAGCTCCCCAACAAGAGAGAGGACGGGGTGCCTTCCCCCGTCCTCTCTCTTGCTTCGCCATGAGCTGCTCCGCAGCTCCGCCTTCGGCGATCCGGCCCCAGGCAACACCGCGTGCTCACTCCGTTGCGCACGCCAAACGAACCACACCGCTCCCACCCGACCCTCGGCTCCGCCATCGGCGACCCGGCCCCAGGCAACACCGCGTGCTCACTCCGTTGCGCACGCCAAACGAACCACACCGCTCCCACCCGACCCGCAGCTCCGCCTCAGGCGACCCGGCCCCAGGCAACACCGCGTGCTCACTCCGTTGCGCACGCCAAACGAACCACACCGCTCCCACCCGACCCGCAGCTCCGCCTCGGCGACCCGGCCCCAGGCAACACCGCGTGCTCACTCCGCTGCGCACGCCAAACGAACCACGTTCCTGATCCCCTGCCCGGGACCGGCGTCACCCGGCGTGGCTGCCGGGATTCAGGTGGCGATGGATCCAGCGAATCTTGTCGATGGCGATGTCGGAGGGCGCGAACGGGTACGCGTCGGGAACACCGATCGACCGGTTGAGCTCGTTGAGGGTCGGCGTGAGATCGACCCAGACCCGCTGCATCGCATCGAAATCCGACGGCGCCACCCGGGGTGCGCTGACCGGGACGTCGATCAGCGGGAACCACCAGGCGGTCTCGATCGTGTCGGTCATGTGAAGGTAGTGGGCGAAGCTCTCGGCGAAGTCCTCCCAGGGATGGGCCGATGCGTAGTTCGACACGTACCCGGCCCGCCACGCCCCCTCGCCGTCGAACCCGGCCGAGGGCTGGGCGTAGTGCCGCTCGAGGGCCTCGGCGTAGTCGGCCCGTTCGTCGCCGAACCGTTGACGGAAGTCCTCGATCACCACCGACCGGTCGACGAACGCCGCCCAGTACCAGTGCCCGAGCTCGTGACGCACGTGTCCGACCGGGGTCCGGTAGCGCTCGCCGAGCCGGTCGCGGATCTCGGCCAGCCGGACCGGGTCGCCCTCGGCCACGTCGAGCGTGATGACGCCATCGGCGTGACCGGTGGTGACGGACTCCCCCGGGGTGCTCTCGAGCAACTCGAATCGCAGCGCCGGAACGATGCCGCGCGGGTCGATGCCGAACCCGATCAGCTGGCGAAGGGTCCGTCGTTTCGCCGCCTGGAACGGGGCGACCAGCGGGCTGAGATCGTCGACCAGATCGAGCCAGCAGCTCAGACACGCCCAGCCGTCGGCAGCCACCCAGTTGCACACGCCGGGGCCGCCGTGGTTGTGGCAGCGCACCACCGTCGGACCCACCAGCTCGAAGGCATCGGCGAAGGGCTCGTAGGCCAGGTCGGCACCACAGACGCCGCACCGGTCGTTGCCGAAGAAGCAGAACGAGTGGCACTGCGGGCAGTCGAACCGGCGCATCAGTCGACCCTCGCCACATCGACCGAGACCGTCAGTTTGGTCCGCACGCTGTCGCTGTAGATCACGCCCTTGAGGGGTGGGACGTCGTCGTAGTCTCGACCCCAGCCGGTGGTGACGTAGCGCTCGTCGACGAACTGCCGATTGGTCGGGTCGAGATCGAGCCAGCCCGTCCCGGGGACCTTGGCCGACACCCAGGCGTGCGAGACGTCGACACCGACCAGCCGGGGCCGTCCGGGTGGCGGAAGCGTCTCGAGGTAGCCGCTGACGTACCGGGCCGGGATCCCCTCGGCCCGCAGGCACGCCACCACCAGGTGTGCGAAATCCTGACACACGCCGGCGCCCTGCTCGAACAGGTCGTCGAGGGTGCTCGTGACGGTGGTGGCCTCGGCGTCGAACTCGAATCGCTCGCCGACCCGAACCATCAGGTCGCTCAGGCAGTCGGCGAACGGTTCTGCGTCGTCGAAGGACGCAGCACCGAACCGGCGAACCCGGTCGTCGATCGGGACCCGAGGGGAGGGAAGGCGGTAGTGGGTCGCCTCGACCCGTTCGTCGCCGTCGAGCGAGGCCAGCAGCGACCGCATCTCGCCGAGCGTCGGCGCCTCGACCGCCGGCAACGGCTCGACGTCGACGTCGCTCGTCGCCACGATCTCGAGCGCATCGTGGGTCTCGTCGACCCGGAAATAGGTGGCGCGGTTGCCGAAGAAGTCGACCCGTTCCCGAACGTCCTCGGGGGTCGGCGACACGGTGAGTGCCGAGGCGACGCAGCGCTGACGGTCGGTGTCGCGCGGCAACAGACACGACTGGCCATACGACACCGCCACCGGGGCGTCATAGCGGTAGCGGGTCCGGTGGGTCACCCGGTACCGCGTCATGATTCGATCCGCTTCACGATCCGGTCCTGCTCGAGCACCGCTGCCCCCTACCCGTTCGCCGTCATGACGAAACCACCGTCGTGGCATCCGACAGCGACTGCTGACGCAGGATGTGGGCGAAGCTGCGTTCGCCGACATCGCCGGCCAGGGTCGTGATGCGGGCGACCATGTCGTCGAAGAACCGGATCAGTTCGGCCCGGCCCCCGTCGGCATCGCGTCGCACCAGCGCCGCCGAGTCGACCACCCGCAACGCCGTCGACAGGGTCAGGAGGTCGCGTTCGACCGCCGAGAGCGCCGTGCCGCTGTCGCGACCGGGAAGCCCGGCCAGGGTGACCTCGAGTCGATCGACCTGGAAGCGGAGCGAGCGAGGGTTGCCCGGGTCGCCGACGAGGAGATCGAGCAGGGTCTCGAGCTGGGCGTGCGACCGGTACCGACGCCGATACGTGATGATGCTCTCCGACGCCATCAGGACCGATTCGAACACGAGGCTCTCGGTGGCCGAGCTCTGTTCCTGATCGAGCGTGGCCCGGAGCAGCATGGCCAGGTTCTGGAAGCGCTCGATGCGCCGCCCGGCCTCGAGGAAGTGCCAGCCGGCGTCACGGACCATCGACTCGCCGGCCAGACCGTGGAGCGCCAGCAGCGAACCCAGCACCACGCCGAGGGTGCCCTGCACGACGTCGTGGCGGTCGCTCTCGGTGGCCGACAGGGTCGCCAACTGCCGCTCGAGTGCTCCGGTGACGAGCCAGGTGTCGACCGACAGTTGGTCGCGCACCGCTTCGGCCGAGCCCAGCAGCCTCGACACCGCGAACGCCAGCGATCCGGGCCGATCGACATCGCAGGCCAGGGCGAACAGTTCGGCGTCGGCGTCGGGCGGGCCGACCCGGTCGCCTCGTGGCGAATAGGTGACGATCGACAGGGCCCGGAGCAGGGCGTCGACCGCCTGCTGCCCCTGGTCGTCGTCGGCGGTCAGCGAGTTGCGCCGATCGTGGACCGCACGCAGCAGCCGGGCCACCGACTCGGCCCGCTCGGCGTACCGACCGACCCAGAAGAGGTTCTCGGCCGCACGCTGGGACAGACCACCGAACGGATCCTCGGCGGCGACGACCGGCCCGGCGGTCAGCCAGAACTCGCTCTGGCGTTGCGGCTCGCTGGCCAGGACCCAGGTGTCCTTGGCCATGGCCCCGAGTTGGTTCGAGATCAGCGGGGTGTCGTCGTCGGGCGCGACCCGGGTGAGTCCGCCGGGCATCACCGCGAAGGACCCCTCCCGGGCGACGGCATAGCTGCGCAGCAGGGTGCGTCGGGCGACGACCCCGTGTTCACCGAGGGTGGGGGCGGTCGACATCGCCAGCGGTTCCTGGGCCACCCAGCGACGGGGTTCGGCCTCGATCCGCCGCCGCAGCAGGGCGAGGTCGTGGCTCGACATCCTCGTCCCGAAATGGGACCGGGTCGAGACCTCCCGGGCGATGGGTTTGCACACCAGTTCGTCGAGGTGATCGAGCACGAACGCCCGGCTGTCGGGGTCACCGCACCACCAGGTCGTCACGCCGGGAAGGGTGAGGTCCTGACCGAGGAGCGCCTGGGCGATGGCCGGCAGGAAGGCCCCGAGCGCCGGGTTCTCGATGGCGCCGCTGCCGAGGGAGTTGACGACGACCACGTTGCCCCGCCGGCAGGCCTCGAGGAGACCGGGCACCCCGAGCTGGGATTCGGGACGCAGTTCGAGTGGATCGCAGTAGCCCGCATCGACGCGACGCAGGATCACGTCGACCGGTTCGATCTGCCCCAGCGCTCGCAGGTAGACCCGTCCCCCACTGACGAACAGGTCGCTGCCCTCGACGAGGCTGTAGCCCAGGTAGGACGCGATGAAGGCGTGCTCGAACGCGGTCTCGGACCGGGATCCGGGGCTCAGCACCACGATGCGGGGATCGTCGGTGCGGTGGCCGCCGAGCTGCTGCAGACCGGCCCGCAGCGCCCGGAAGTACGGGGCGACGTGATGGACCTGGGCGTTGCGATACAGGCTCGGGAACACCCGCGACAGCACGATGCGGTTCTCGAGGGCGTAGCCGGCCCCCGACGGGGCCTGGGCATAGTCGCCGAGGACGCGGAACGACCCCGAGTCGTCGCGGGCCAGATCGACCGCATAGGTGAACAACTGGGAGTCGTCGGGCAACCGGATCCCGTCGCAGGCCCGGAGGAACCCGGCGTGTTCGAACACCAGCTCGGGCGGGATGACCCCCCGACGCAGGAGTTTGCGTTCGCCGTAGAGATCGCGCAGCAGCAGGTCGAGCAGCACCGCCCGCTGGATCACGCCGGCCTCGATCCCGGCCCATTCGGTGGACGGGATCAGGAGGGGGATGACGTCGAGCTGCCAGGCCCGGGAGTGGGCCTCGTCGGCGCCGACCACCCGGTAGGTGGTCCCGTCGTTCTCGAGGAGCCGGTCGACGTCGACCTGACGGCGTCGCAGTTCGTGGGGCCCGAGTGACTCGAGGGCTCCGGAGAAGTCGTGCCAGTGACCACGGACCCGCTCGGGACCGGCGAGGAACTCGTCGACTCGGCCGGGACGCAGCTGATAGCCGTCGAACAACGACGTGTGCAGTTGCGTGGTCACGGCAGGTCAGACTCGGCGGGCTCGACGGAGATCCAAGGTGACAGGGTACTCCTTGTGCCGTTCCGGCCGGATGATCTCGGGGACGAGCCGACCCGGGGTGTGCCCGATGGTCTCGAACCGGGACTGGCGGCGGGATTCGGCCTCGGCGGCGTTGACCGGGAACGTGTCGTAGGCCCGGCCCCCCTCGTGGACCACGTGGTAGCGGCAGCCACCGAGCGAGCGCTCGTTCCAGCGGTCGACCACGTCGAACACCAGCGGCGACTGGACCCCGATGGTCGGGTGGAGTCCCGAGGGCGGGGCCCAGGCCTTGAAGCGCACGCCGGCGATCGAGACGCCGGGCAGGTCGGTCGGTGTGAGGGGGACCTCGACGCCGTTGCAGGTGATGACGTGCCGGCCGTCGACCGCGCCGTCGACCCGAAGCTGGACCCGCTCGACCGAGGAGTCCACGGCCCGGGCCATCCCCGATCCGGTCGACTCCTCGCCGAGCACGTGCCACGGCTCGATCCCGGCTCGAAGCTCGAGGGTGATGCCGTCGATCGTGACGGTGCCGTGCCGGGGGAACCGGAACTCGACGAACGGGTCGAACCAGGCCGGATCGAAGTCGAAGCCGTGCCGACCGAGATCGACCAGGACGTCGGACAGGTCTCGCTCGACGTACCAGGGAAGCAGATGACGATCGTGGAGCGCGGTTCCCCAGCGGATCGGATCGAGCCGGTAGGGCGACTCCCAGCAACGGGCGACGATGGCTCGCACGAGCAGGGCCTGGACGAGGGCCATCCGGGGATGGGGTGGCATCTCGAACGCCCGGAGTTCGACGACCCCCCAGCGACCCCGTTCGCTGTCGGGGCTGAAGAGCTTGTCGATGCAGAACTCGGCCCGGTGGGTGTTGCCGGTCAGGTCGACGAGGAGGTGGCGCAGCAGTCGGTCGACCAGCCACGGAGGGACGTCGTCGCCGGCGGCATCGAGTTCGACGAACGCCGTCTCGAGCTCGTAGAGGCTCTCGTCTCGGGCCTCGTCGACCCGCGGCGCCTGGCTGGACGGCCCGATGAAGCGACCCGAGAAGAGGTAGGAGAGCGACGGATGATGCTGCCAGTAGGTGATGAGCGACCGCAGCAGAGACGGCCGCCGCAGGAGCGGGCTGTCGGCCGGCGTCGGTCCGCCCAGGGTGAGATGGCTGCCGCCGCCGGTGCCCATGTGGGTGCCGTCGAGTTCGAAGGTCTCGGTGGTGAGCCGACTGGCGCGGGCGTCTTCGTCGAGACCCTCGACGATCGAGACCAGGTCGGGCCAGCTCCGGGCCGGGGGAACGTTGACCTCGATGACGCCGGGATCGGGGGTGACGCTGAGGGCGGACAGCCGGGGGTCGGCCGGGATCGGGTAGCCCTCGATCACGATCGGCTGGTCGAGCTCGGCGGCGGTGGCCTCGATGGCGGCCAGGAGGTCGAGGGCGTCGTCGGCGGATTCGAGCGGTGGCAGGAAGACGAAGAGGTGGTGGTCACGGACTTCGAGGCACACCGCCGTAGGCGGTAGATGTGGGAGCGCGGTGGGCGGGAGGTCGGGGATCGCCGACGGTGGCTCGTCGGTCGAGGTCTCGACCGCTGGGGGCGGCGGTGCGGGGTGGCGCCGGGTCCCGAACGGGAGCAGCGGGGCGAGGGGCGACGGCTCGTGGATCGGGGGCGGTGGGGTCCAGCCCAGCGAGCGGATGGGGAGCCGGAGCCCGATCGGGGAATCGCCGGGCAAGAGGAAGAGCGTCCCCCGCCGGGTGTTCCAGGGGCTCGAGATCCACGACGGCCCCACCCGACACAGGGGCAGGACCCAGCCGGTCGGGTCTCCCGCCCGCTCGTCGATCCGGGCGGTCAACGAGCGCCGTCCGGCTTCGCTCGCCAGGTCGGGTGCTTCGGGGTCGAGGTCGTCGGGCGGGGGCGAACCGTCGGGCAGCAGCGATTCCTCCCACAGCGCGTGGAGGGGATCCTCCCAGGCCGGGATGGGCGACGCGGCGTCGAGGCCGAGGTGTCCGGCGAGCACCGAGGCGAAGCGACCGGCCGACGCCGCATCGAGGTCGCTCCGTGCGTCGTCGGGGCCGGTGCTCGGCACGGCGAGCAGCGTCGGATCGGTCCAGATCGGCACTCGGTCGGTTCGCCACACGATCGTGTGCTGCCAGCGGGGAAGCGGTTCACCCGGGTACCACTTCCCCTGGCCATGATGGACCACGCCACCGGAGCCGAAGCGGCGATGGAGCCGTTCGGTCAGTCCGGCGGCGAGCAGCCGTTTGGCCGGCCCGTCGGCGACGAGGTTCCACTCGGCGCCTTCCTGATCGTCGATCGAGACGAACGTCGGCTCACCGCCCTGGGTCAGCCGGACGTCGCCGGCCTCGAGCCGCTCGTCGATGCGCCGACCGAGATCGTCGATGGCCGCCCACTGGTCATCGCGATAGGGCTTGGTGACCCGGGGATCCTCGTGGATCCGCTGGACCCGGTTGACGAAGTCGAACTCGACCCCGGTCGGATCCGTTCGCCCGACGATCGGGGCCGCGGTCTCCGGCGCCGGGGTGGCCGAGAGCGGGATGTGCCCCTCTCCGACGAGCAGACCCGAGGTCGGGTCGAGCCCGACCCAACCCGCACCCGGGAGATAGACCTCGGTCCACGCGTGGAGGTCGGTGAAGTCCTCCTTGGGACCGGCCGGACCCTCGAGGGGCGCGACGTCGGCGACGAGCTGCACGAGGTAGCCCGACACGAACCGGGCGGCAAGGCCCAGGTTCCTCAGGATCTCGACCAGGAGCCAGGCCGAGTCGCGGCACGATCCGATGCCGAGTCGGAGCGTGTCGTCGGCCGACTGGACGCCGGGCTCCATGCGGACCGTGTAGCCGACGTCGCCAGCCAGCCGACGGTTGAGCCCGACGAGGAAGTCGATCGTGCGCTGCTCGGTCGTGGTGTCGACCTCGGCCAGCCAGGCCGCCTGGAGCGGGCCGGGCTCGGGGCAGCGCAGGTAGGGCGCGAGATCGGCGGCGAGTGTCTGCTCGTAGACGAACCCGGCGTGTTCGGCCTCGGGTTCGAGGAAGAAGTCGAACGGGTTGATCACGGTCATGTCGGCGACGAGGTCGACCGTGACCTGCAACCGCTTCGCCGGTTCGGGGAACACCAGGCGGGCGACGAAGTTCCCGAACGGGTCCTGCTGCCAGTTGAGGAAGTGGTTTTCCGGCTCGATCCGCAGCGAGTACGACTCGATGGGGGTCCGACAGTGCGGGGCCGGTCGGAGCCGGACGAGGTGGGGTCCGAGATTCACCGCACGATCGAACTCGTAGGTCGTGACGTGCTCGAGTGCGACTCGGATGGTCATCGAGTCTCAGCCGCCGACGGTGGCGTGGGAAGGGCTGAACCAGGTGGCCTCGATGACCGAGTGGAACTCGGCGATCGCCTCCTGGAGCTCTTCGGAGAAGCGATGGAGGTTGCCGTCGACCAACTCATCGACGTCGGTTTCCTGGAGCTTGGCGGCGATCGACGCGCAGGCCGCCATGGCGGCCTCGTGCCTCGGGACCTCGAGCAACCAACGGGACGATTCGACCAGGCACGCTTCGATCGTACGCGGGCTCTTGGGATCGTGCAGGAGGAACGCGATCGTCTCCCGCCCCGAACTCGACACTCCCCGACGCCGGAACGACTGCAGGGCACTGACCGAGCGCAGCGCCGCGGTCCAGCAGATCTCGTGATACGGGCCCAGCCGGTCGCCGTCGCGGCCGGTGAGCACACCGGACTGGACGTCGAGGACCCGAGCGGTCAGATCGGCGCGCTCGATGCGTCGGCCGACGGTGAAGAAGCAGTAGGCGTCGTCGTGGGTCATCGTCTCGGCCAGGATGCCCGACAGGGTCTGACAACCCCGGATGACCGAGGTCAGCCAGGCGTTGCGGGTCCGGCGGTCGACGGCCTGCTCGGCGCCGTCCTGCACGAAGTGATGCAACTCGGTGAGCACCTCGGCGGCCTCGACGGGCATGACCGAGCGGGTCACCCGGAGATTCCGGTGGACCGCGGCGACCGAGGACCGAACCGAACTGGAGTTGCCCTCGTCGGCGGCGAGATGGCCGACCACGATCTCCTCGGTGGCGTTGGGATGATTGCCGGCGAACCGGGGATCGACACCGACCACGGCGAGCAACGGACCCCAGCCGAGCCCGGCCGACCGCGGCAGGTCGATGATCAGGTCGGCGTGGGTCTTGATCAACCGGGCCGTCCCTTCGGCCCGCTCGAGGTACCGGCCGGCCCAGTACGCGGCTTCGGCCGTGCGGGACAACAGCAGGGGCGATGGGGCGACGTACATGGTGAGCTCCTCTAGCGATCGGTGTCGGGGTCGTCGGGTCCGGAGGACGAGTCGTCGGGTCCGGGGGACGGGTCGAGATGGGGATCGACGATCCAGGTGTCCTTGCTGCCGCCGCCCTGCGAGCTGTTCACGATGAGGGACCCTTCGCGTAGCGCCACGCGGGTGAGCCCGCCGATGCTGACGTAGGGGTCGGGGCCCGACAGGATGAACGGACGGAGATCGACGTGTCGCGGGGCGATGACGTCGCCGCAGATGGTCGGCGCCGTCGAGAGGTCGAGGATCGGCTGGGCGATCCAGTTGCGGGGGTCGGCCTCGATCTGGCGACGGAGGTCCTCGAGCTCGATCTCGGTGGCCTTCGACCCGATCGTGACGCCCTTGCCGCCGGACTCGTTGGCCGGTTTGCAGACCAACGAGTCGAGGTTGGCCAGGACGAAACGGCGGTGGTCGTCGTCGAGACAGCGCCAGGTCTCGACGTTGGGGATCGCCGGGTCCTCGTCCAGGTAGTAGCGGATCAGCTCGGGAACGTAGGAATAGAGCACCTTGTCGTCGGCGACACCCGCTCCGGGGGCGTTGGCGATGGCGACGTTGCCCTCGCGCCAGGCCGCCATCAGGCCGGCCGGACCCAGGACCGAGTCGGGCCGGAACTCCAACGGGTCGAGGAACTGGTCGTCGACGCGGCGATAGATCACGTCGACCCGGACGGGTCCGCCCACGGTGCGCATGAACACCACGTCGTGCTCGACGTACAGGTCGCTCCCCTCGACCAGGTGCGCCCCCATCCGGTTCGCCAGCAGCACGTGCTCGTAGTAGGCCGAGTTGTAGATGCCCGGCGTGAGCACGACCACGATCGGTTCGACGTCGGACCGCGGCGACAGGGCTCGCAACAGCCCACCGAGCCGGTCGGTGTAGGCATCGACGGGCAGGATGTCGAGGTCGCGGAACAGGTCGGCGAACACCCGCTTGGACACGGCGCGGTTCTCGAGCATGTACGACACACCCGACGGCACTCGCAGGTTGTCCTCGAGCACGAGGAAGCGGCCCGACCCGTCTCGCACCAGGTCGCTTCCGCTGATGTGGGCCCACACGCCACCCCGGGGTGACACGCCGATGCACTCCGGTCGGAAGTTGGTCGACCCGACGATGAGTTCCCGGGGAACGACGCCATCGGCGAGGACGTGCTGATCGTGGTAGAGGTCGTCGATGAAGGCGTTCAGGGCCCGCAGCCGCTGCGTGAGACCGGCACTGACCGCGCCCCATTCGGCGGCGGTGATGATTCGGGGGATGACGTCGACCGGCCACTGCCGGTCGATGCTGCCGTCGTCGGTGTACAGCGTGAACGTGATGCCCAACGAGCGGATGGCGGCATCGGCCGCCTGCTGCCGATCCACGATGCCATCGCCGATCGCCCGGAGCCGTTGCACCACCTCCACACAACCGGGCCGCGGCGTCCCGTCGGCGTCCAGCAGTTCGTCGAAGGCCAGGGACGCCTCGTAGTCCGACCAGAGTTTGCTCACTCGGCCCTGTGTACGGGCGTGGCTGGGCGGCGATGTTGCGCCCGTGTTACCACTTCGTGAACCGTTCATCGATCGAGCAGCGGCAGCATCTTGGCCACGGTGTCCATGCGGCGGGCCGTGGCGTCGACACCGAGCGCCCGGGCCAGGACCTTGGGCTCGATCGCCGAGGCCGTCAATCGGCCCCTCCGTCGCCAGTAGAGCTCGTGGTCGTCGAGCAGGAAGCGGTCCTCGGGTGTCGACAACGCCTCGACCCGTTCGGCGGCGCCCGGTGGTGGCGGGGCCAGCAGGAACGAGACGTGCAGGATGTCGGCGTCGTCCCACCGCTCGTCGGCGAACGGGGCCCGCCCGACGATCGCCGCGACCTCCTCGGCGGTCCGCAACGCCGACACCACCGGGAACCCGAGCACCCGGGTCAGTCCCTCGTCGAAGCGGCCGGCCACTGCGGCGACCTCCTCACCCGAGGAATCGGTGAACGCGACGTTGCCGCTGGCGATGAGCGTGGTGGCGTCGGCGAAGCCGAGGTCCTCGACGGCGGCGCGCAGGGCGTCCATGGTGACCCGGCGCTTCCCGACGTTGATGGCGCGCAGGAACGCGGCATAGCGGATCGTCGGGTCGGGGCCGGCCACCCCGCCATCGTCTCACAGGGATGGGGTGACGCGGATGCAGCGTCGCATCAATGCGGCTTCGGGTCGGCGCGGGCTGGTGACCGCCGGGAGTTCGGTGACAGACTCCGCCGGCGGGTCATCGCCGACCCACCCGACGCAGGGAGCCAGCCATGAACTTCGACATCCCCGAAGACCTCGCCACGTACCTCGACGAACTCGACGCCTTCATCGAGTCCACCATCAAGCCGCTCGAGGAAGCCGACGACAACATCCGATTCTTCGACCACCGCCGCGAAGACGCCCGCACCGACTGGGACCGCGGTGGCCTCCCCAACGAGGAATGGGAGGCGCTGCTCCACAAGGCCAAACGACTCGCCGACGCCGCCGGCCACTATCGCTACCCCCTGTCCGAGGAGTACGGCGGCCGCAACGGCACCAACCTCGGGATGGCGATCATCCGCGAACACTTCGCCGCCAAGGGACTCGGACTGCACAACGACCTCCAGAACGAGCACTCGATCGTCGGCAACAACGTCGGCCTGCTCCTCATGATCAACTACGGCACCGAAGAGCAGAAGGCCGACTGGATCGACGACCTCGCGGAGGGCCGTCGGGGATTCGCCTTCGGCATCACCGAACCGGCCCACGGCTCCGATGCCACCCACATGGAGACCGTTGCCGTCCGGGACGGCAACGAGTGGGTCATCAACGGCGAGAAGACCTGGAACACCGGCATCCACAAGGCCTCCCACGATCTCATCTTCGCCCGGACCTCCGGCCAGGCCGGCGACGGGGAAGGCATCACCTGCTTCCTCGTGCCGTCCGACGCCGCCGGGTTCAAGGTCGAGGAATACCTGTGGACGTTCAACATGCCGACCGACCACGCCCACATCAGCCTCACCGACGTGCGGGTCCCCGACAGCGCGATCTTCGGCGGTGAGGGCCGCGGCCTCCAGGTGGTCCAGCACTTCTTCAACGAGAACCGCATCCGCCAGGCGGCCTCCAGCCTCGGCGCGGCCCAGTACTGCATCGACCGCGCCGTGCAGTACGCCAAGGAACGCAAACCGTTCGGCAAGGCCCTCGCCACCAACCAGGGCATCCAGTTCCCGCTCGTCGAGTTGCAGACCCGGGCCGAGATGCTGCGGGCCCTCATCCACAAGACCGCGTGGCAGATGGACACCTACGGCGCCTTCTCGGTCTCCGACAAGGTCTCGATGTGCAACTACAGCGCCAACCGGCTGTGTTGCGACGCCGCCGACCAGGCCATGCAGACCTTCGGCGGACTCGGCTACTCGCGCCACGAACCCTTCGAGCACATCTATCGTCACCACCGCCGCTATCGCATCACCGAAGGCGCCGACGAGATCCAGATGCGACGGGTGGCCGGCTACCTGTTCGGTTTCATGAGCCAGTCGGCCCCGAAGGGTGTGCGGGCCTAGCTCAGCTCCTCGGGAAGACCGGCGCTCGTTTGGCCAGGAAGGCGGCGACGGCCTCGGCGTGTTCGGGGCTGTCGTAGGCCTCGGCGAGTTTGGCGAGCTCGCGTCGTTGGGCCATGGCCACGTCGGTCTCGGATCCGTTGGCGGCCAGCAGCTGCTTGATCCAGCGCAGCTGACGTGACGGGTTCTCGCCGTATTCGGCGGCCTTGCCCAGCGCCGCGACGATGAGTTCGTCGGGTTCGACCACCTGGTCGGCCAGACCGATGGCCACGGCTTCCTCGGCCCCGACCATGCGACCCGACAGCATCAGGTCTCGGGCCATCCCGTAGCCCACCCGCTGGGGCACGATCTGGCTGGACCCCAGTTCGGGGACGAGACCCATCTTGACGAAGCGGAGACTCAGCCGGGCCTCGGTCGACATGATGATCCGGTCGAACGGCAGGATCATCGTGAGTCCGACCCCGACGGCGACCCCGTTGACCGCGGCGATGATGGGTTTGGTCGACTGCACCAGTTCGACCCAGTCGCGGCGCCGTTCGGATCGAGCAGCGTTCGTGTCGCCGCCGAGCTGGGCGCCGAAGGTGGCCTCGATGTCGGCCCCGGCGCAGAACCCTCGTCCCGCGCCGGTCACGACCACGGCGCCCACGTTCGGATCGGCGTCGGCGGCCTCGATGGCATCGACCAGTTCGGCGCTCATCGTCGGCGTCCAGGCGTTGAGCCGATCGGGGCGATCGAGGGTCAGCAGCACGACGTCGCCAACGGTGTCCTGGATGATCTGGGTGTAGGCGGCCGTCGTCATGGTTTGACACTAATCGGGGTGGTTCATAGCGTCGCAAACCATGTCGACCGATCCCCGCTACGAAGACCTCATCGTCGAACGTCACGGTCAGGTCGACGTCGTCACGATCAACCGGCCGCAGGCCCGGAACGCCCTGACCCACACCACCTACGCCGAACTCCGCCGGGCAGTCGAGACCACCTCGGCCCGCTGCCTGGTGATCACCGGCACCGACCCGGCCTTCTGTTCGGGCGACGACGTCAAGGCGATCATGATGAAGGCCGGTGAATCCGACGGCTCGCAACCGAGTACCACCGAACGGCTGACCAACGACCCTCGGCTCACACCGGCCGCCGGCGCCCTGCTGCACACCGACGTTCCGGTCATCGCCGCGGTCAACGGTGCCGCCGTCGGGTGGGGAATGGAACTCGCGCTCATGGCCGACATCCGGGTGGCCTCGGAACGGGCCCGATTCGGTGAGCTGTTCGTGCTGCGGGGCCTGTGCTGCGACGTTGCCGGGCTCGGTCGGCTGGCCCAGCTCGTCGGACGGGAACTGACGGCCGACCTGTTGTTCACCGGCCGGGTGATCGACGCCGCCGAGGCCAAGGACATCCGTCTGGTCTCACGGGTCGTCGCCCACGACGACCTGCTGCCGACGGCACTCGCACTGGCCGGCCAGATCGCCGCCAATCCGCCGCTGGCGGTCGCCGAGCTGAAGGCCGGCCTCCGCCTGGCGCTCGACCCCGACTGGGACGATCTCGGCCGATGGGTCAGCTCCACGCTCGGGCGACTCTTCGGCACCGACGACCATCGGGAAGGGGTCGCCGCCTTCGTCGAGAAGCGGCCGGCGATCTACCGCGGCACCTGACCGGTCGCGCACGGCGACCGCTCCCCCACCGACCGACTGCGCACCCACCGACCGCGCACCCACCGACCGCGCACATCAGCCGCCCCAGGAATTGGTGCACCTCGATGCCGATTCCGGCACCCTCGGCCACCACATCCCCAGCACCGCCCACCCGACCCAGGAATTGGTGCACCCCGACGCCGGATTCGGCACCGTCGGCCACCACCTCGCCTCGGTGGGGGGCCGGCCGGCGTCAGCGTCGGGCGAGGTCGTGGGGACCCGACGCCGGGTAGCCGTACCCCGCTCGGATGGTGGCGCTCCAGTCCGAGAGCTCGGCGACGAACTCGGCCAGATCGTCGCCCAGGGCCTCCACGATCGGCGCGCAGCCCCGGTCGGTGTCGACCTCGATCCGTTCCCGGAACGCCCGGCCGTCGTCGCTGAGGGTGAGCGAGCCATCGGGCCCGGGACCGACGAGACCGCGTTCGGTCAGGCGCGCCTCGGCCGCATCGAACTGGGCGTCGGTCCAGGCCCGACTGCGGGAGTACGACCGCATGGGCAGGCCCCAGTAGCACTCGGTCAGGAGACCCATCTCGGTGGCGTCGACGCCGGCGGTGATCCATGCCGCCGTGTGCACGTCGCCCCGGTACTCGCGCAGCTGATCGGTCAGCCACCAGGTGGCGCCGAGGTCGGTCGGCGGGCACGACTGCGACCGGACACCGGCGAAGAGGGCCCGGCCCTCGGGCCGGAGGTCGGCACAGGCCCGTTCGGCCAGTGAACGGATCCGACCGATCCCCTCGGGCTCGGGGCCGAGCAGGCGGACCAGCTGTTCGACGGCCCCGGCCGCCCGCTCGGCGCAGATCGTCGGGGCATCGGTGACGCTCCAGCCGTGGGACACCGCCGCCCGCACGGCGTCGGGGTCGAACACGGCGAAGGTCGCAGCGATGACGCCGGGTGGGACCTGCCCCAGGAGCGACCCCCGGCTGCAGAAGTAGGCCGGCCCGTCGGGCATCGCGACGCCCTTGATCTCGGCCGGGCTCGGAGCGAACCCCAGGGCGGCGTAGCGCTCGTGACACTCCGGCGAGAAGTAGACCTGCCCGGCGAAGGCCTCGATGGCCGCAGCCACCGATCGGGCTGGTGACGTTGCGGTCATGACGGCCTCGGTTCCTTGGGAAGACCGAGGATGCGTTCCCCGATGATCGAGCGCTGGATCTGCGAGCTCCCACCGGCGATGCGTCCACCCGGGGCCCCGGTCAGGGCCCGGGTCTCGGCGTTCCAGAGCATCGCCTCCGCTCCGGCCAGCTCGGCCCGGAGCACCGCGTGGTCGAACATCATCTCGGTGGTGCCGAGCTTGCCCAGCGACGAGGCCACCGACGCATCGGGACCCTGGCGCCGGCCCAGGGCCAGGAGGGTCTGGCCCCGGGTGACCAGCCCAGCCAGCCGGTCACGGTCGACGGCGTCGAGTCGTGCCACCGGATCACCCGTCCGGCCGAGTTCGATCATGGCGTCGAGGCGTCGTTGCATCGAGATCTGGGCGGCCCCGATCGACCCGCGTTCGTTGGTGAGGGTCGCCATGCCGACCCCCCATCCACCGTCGATCGGACCGAGGAGCGATTCGGCCGGCATCCGGACGTCGGTGAAGAACACCTCGTCGAACTCCGAGCCGCCGGTCATCTGCCGAAGGGGCCGGACCTCGATGCCGGGCAGCGACATGTCGAGCAGGAAGAAGCTGATTCCCCGGTGCTGGGCGACGTCGGGATTCGTGCGGGCCATCAGGATGCCCCAGTCGCTGATCCGACCGCCCGAGCACCAGACCTTCTGACCGTTCAGGACGAACTCGTCGCCGTCACGCTCGGCGGTCGATCGCAGCGAGGCCAGGTCGCTGCCCGCTTCGGGCTCGCTGAACAGCTGGCACCACACGGCATCGGCCGAGAGGATCGGACGGAGATGGCGCTGCTTCTGCGCCTCGGTGCCGAAACGGAGCAGCCCCTGGCCGGCGAGCACGAACCCGACCATGTTGATGAACGCCGGAACGTCGGCCCGGGCGCAGGCCTCGATCCACACCGACTGATGGTCGGCGCTCAGCCCTCGGCCCCCGTACTCCACGGGCCAGTGGATCCCGGCCCAGCCGTGCTCGAGGAGCCGCTTCTGCCAAGCGATCCCGGCGTCTCGGAGGTCGGGCGGCATGATGGCGCCGTAGTCCCGTGGGGCCTCGTCGCGATGGGCGGCGAGCCAGGCCGAGGCTGCGGCCCCGAAGTCGTCGAGGGCGGGTTCCATGGCCGCCGAAGCTAGTACGGCGTCGCCCGGTCGACGATTCGCCGGCCCCGACCCGGGCGTCAAGGACACCGAACAGTCGATGTTGCCGATCCCGCGGCCCCCGCCGGGGTCCACTAGGCTGTCCCGATGGCCCCGTATGTCTCGCCCGAGCATCACCCCGCTCTCGAGGAGTACTGCGAGACGATCTACGAGCTGCGCGAGGACGACGTCCGGGTGATCCAGGCCCGGATCGCCGAACGACTGGGCGTCTCACGTCCGGCGGTCTCGGAGATGGTCAAGCGCCTCGACGACGAGGGGCTCGTGACCGTCGACGCCGGCACCATCCACCTCACCGACACCGGGCTCGCGCTGGCGACGACCATGGTCCGCCGTCATCGGCTGGCCGAACGGTTCCTGACCGACATCCTCGGACTGTCGTGGGCCACGGCCCACCACGAGGCCGGCAAATGGGAACACGTCATCAGCCCCGAGGTCGAAGCCGCCCTGCGTACCCATCTCGGTGAGCCGACCACGTGCCCCCACGGCAACCCCATTCCCGGCAGCGGCTACGTGGTGCCGGCCACCACACCCCTGGCCCAGCTGTCGGTCGGGACGAGCTTCAACGTGCAACGCATCCCCGAGGAACTCGAGTTCACCGAGGGGATGCTCGAATTCCTCGAGGCCTCGCACATCACGCCCGGCGTCTCGGGAACCGTCATCGCCATGTCGCCCGACGGCACCACCACCGTCGACATCGACGGTCAGGTCGTCGGCCTCGGACCCTTTGCGTCCGAACGCATCCTCGTCGCCCTCTGACCCGACGGCGCCCCCGACCGCCGGTTCGACCCGGTCAGCGATCGAGGTGGGCCAACAGCCCCTCGAGCGCCACCCGATAGCTGTTGCGACCGAAGCCGGCCACCACCCCCAGGCACACGGCGCTCAACACCGAATGATGACGGAACTCCTCGCGGGCATGGACGTTCGACAGGTGGGTCTCGACCACCGGGATCTCGATCGCCGCCACCGCGTCTCGCAGGGCGATGCTGTAGTGCGTGTAGGCGCCCGGATTCATGATGATCCCGTGGGCCCAGGTGCGGGCGTCCTGCACGATGGTCACCAGTTCGCCCTCGACGTTGGACTGCACGTCTCGCAGTTCGACACCGCGGGCCGAGGCGACGGTCCGGAGATCGTCCATGATCTCGGCCAGGGTCTCGTTGCCGTAGACCTCGGGCTCACGCTCACCGAGCAGGTTCAGGTTGGGGCCGTTGACGACGAGGATCCGGTGGGTCACGGCGCCATCCTACGCGGTGGGCAGGAGCGCGATGATCGCGTCGACGACCTCGTCGACCGTGCGGCCGTCGGTGGCGACCGGAACGAACCGTCGGTAACCCTCGGCCCGCTCGGCCAGTAGCTCGGCGATGCGGCCTGCCGGATCGGGTCCGGCGAGCAGCGGGCGTTCGAGGCCCGATGGGTCGCCCAGGACCCGTTCGAGGATGGTGTCGACCGAGGCCGCCAGACAGATCACCGAGGCCCCGTTGCCCAGTGCCGCGGCGTTGGCCGGGTCGAGCATCAACCGGCCGCCGGTGGCGACCACCAGACCGGTTCGGGAACCGAGATCCCGTGCGACCTCGGCTTCGAGGGCCCGGAACACCGCCTCGCCCTCGTTGGCGAACAGATCGGCGATCGGCCCCTTGCGCTCCTCGATCAGCCGGTCGGTGTCGACGAAGCGGTAACCGAGCCGATCGGCGAGCCGCTGCCCGACGGTCGACTTGCCGGTGCCCATGAATCCGGTGAGGACGACGTTGGTCGAGTTGGCGGGCACGGCGAGGATGCTAGTGGCGCCGGGCCGGCGCCGACCGCTACAGCTCGGCCAGGATCACGGTGGGGTCGACGTAGTCGGCGCCCATCGCCTCGGCGACGGCGGGCTCGGTGATGGCACCGCGGGCCACGTTGAGGCCGTTGAGCAGATGGGGATCGGCGGCCATCGCCGCCCGGGCGCCCCGATCGGCGAGGGCCAGCACGAAGGGCAGGGTCGAGTTGTTGAGGGCGTAGGTCGAGGTGCGCGGGACCCCACCGGGCATGTTGGCAACGGCGTAGTGCACGACGCCGTCGACCACGTAGGTGGGGTCGCTGTGGGTCGTGGCGTGCGAGGTCTCGAAGCAGCCGCCCTGGTCGATGGCGACATCGACCATCACCGAACCGGTGCGCATCTCGGCGACCATCGCCGCGGTGACCAGACGCGGGGCCTTGGCGCCCTTGACCAGCACGGCACCGATCACGAGATCGGCGTCGAGGACGAACTGCTCGAGTTGGGCCTGATTGGAATAGACCGCCCGGATGCCGTTGCCGAAGCGGGCATCGAGTTCGTCGAGGACGTCGAGACTGCGATCGAGCACCGTCACGTCGGCCCCGAGGCCGACCGCCATCTCGGTGGCGTGGGCACCGACCACGCCCCCACCGATGACCACCACCTTGGCCGGCGCCACCCCGGGCACCCCGCCGAGCAGGAGTCCGGCACCGCCCTGGGGCCCCTCGAGGGCGTGGGCGCCGGCCTGCACGGCCATCCGCCCGGCGACCTTCGACATGGGGGCGAGCAGCGGCAGCCGCCCATGCCGATCGGTCACGGTCTCGTACGCGATGCACGTGGCGCCCGAGGCAACCAGGTCGTTGGTCTGGTCGGGATCGGGGGCCAGGTGCAGGTAGGTGAAGAGCAGGTGCTCGGGGCGCAACATCGCCCGCTCGACCGCCTGGGGTTCCTTGACCTTCACGATCATCTCGGCGAACGCGAACACCTCGGCGGCGTCGGCCCCGATCACGGCACCGGCTGCGGTGTACTGCTCGTCATCGGCGCCGATCCCGGCGCCCGCCCCGGCCTGCACCATCACCTGATGACCGTGGGCGACGACCTCGCGGACACTGTCGGGGGTCAGACCCACCCGGCGCTCGAGCACCTTGATCTCGGTCGGTACGCCAACTCTCATCTCGGGTTCCCCTCGGTGCTGCCGGGCGCGGGTCCGCACCGGATCGCTCAACCGTAGGGGCTGTGCCGTCGCAGCCGCTTGCCAACTTCGGTGTCAGGGACCCCCGTCGACACACGATCCTGTTGTCAGACCTCGCTGCGACGCTGCATACTTGCGTCCATGCTGCTCGACGCCACGGATCGCGCCATCCTGAACGTGCTCCAGGACAACGCCCGCATCACCAACAACGACCTGGCCGACCTGGTCCACCTCTCGCCGTCGGCCTGCCTGCGCCGGGTCCGTCGCCTCGAGGGCGAGGGCATCATCGAGCGGTACGTGACCCTCATCGATCCGGTCGCCATCGGCAGGCCGACCACGGTGTTCGTCGAGATCTCGCTGTCCAGCCAGGAAGAGACCCAGCTCGACGCGTTCGAGACCCAGGTGGTGCAGCGACCCGAGGTGATCAGCTGCCACCTGATGGCCGGAAACGCCGACTACCTGGTGCAGATCCGTTGCACCGACGTCGCCGACTACGAACAGATCCACCGCACCCATCTGGCCCTGCTTCCCGGGGTCACCCGAATCCGGTCGAGCTTCGCCCTGCGCACCGTCTGTCAGCGGACGGCGCACGCGCTCTAGTCTCCGGGCATGAGCGACCTCGAATCCGAGTCACCCCTCGACGGCGTTCGCGTCGTCGAGATCACGAATTGGATGGCGGCACCGGGCTGTGCCGCCATGCTCGCCGACATGGGGGCCGACGTGATCAAGGTCGAGCCGCTCACCGGCGACGTGGTCCGCAACATGATGCGCCCCCCGTCCCCCCGAGACGACGGAACGGTGATCGACGCCTCGTTCCACGGCGACAACCGGGGCAAACGATCGATCGCCGTCGCCATCGACACCGACGACGGGGCGCAGTTGGTCCGGGACCTGGTCGCCACGGCCGACGTGTTCCTGTGCAACCTGCTCCCCCATCGCCAGGCCCGGTACGGGCTCGACCCCGACACCCTGCTTTCCATCCGGCCGGCGCTGGTCCACGCCACCCTCACCGGCTACGGGCTGGGCGGTCCCGACGCCCAGCGGCCGGGCTTCGACGTCACGGCCTTCTTCGGGCGGGGTGCGATCACCGATTCGATCACCGAACCGGGCGCCGACGCGCCGGCCCCCCGCTCGGCCCAGGGCGACCACACGACCAGCCTGTCGATGCTGTCGGGCATCCTCGCCGCGCTGCGCATGGCCGAGCGGACCGGACGGGGACGGGTGGTCGACGTCAGCCTGCTCGGTACCGCGACCTGGACGATGATGTCGGACCTCTCGGCGGTCCTGGTCGACGGCCGGGTTCCGACCAAACGCGATCGCCGCAACCTCATCGCCCCGCTCGCCAACCGGTTCCGTTGCGCCGACGACCGGTGGATCATCCTCAACATGGTCGAGCAACGATGGTGGGAGCCGTTCTGCCGCACCGCGGGGCTCGACATCCTGCTCGACGACGAACGCTTCGACTCGATCCGGACCCGCTTCCAGAACATGCCCGCCCTGATCGACATCCTCGACCGCCAGTTCCTCACCCGGACCTTGGCCGAGTGGGGGGCGATCTTCGATGCCGACGGCCTGATCTGGGGGCCGGCGGCATCCATGGTCGAGCTGGCCTCGGACCCGCAGGCCGAGGCCACCGGTCTGTTCCCGACGATCGATCATCCCGTGGCGGGGCCGTTCCGGACCGTGGCGACACCGATCAAGATCCACGGCGCCGACATCAACCCGCGGGGCCCGGCGCCCGAGCTCGGTCAGCACACCGACGAGCTGTTGGCCGGCATCGCCTACGACCCCGATCGCATCGCCGCCCTCCGGGCCTCAGGGACGATCGGCTGAACCAGGCCCCTCGTCGCCGCCGAGCGCGATCACGTTGGCGGGCGGTCGTAGGCCGGGGGCGAGCCGGGGATCGTCGATCGGGTCGCCGAACACGGTCCGCATCGGCACCACGCCGGCCCAGATCGGCAGCTCGTAGTCGTCGTCGTCGTCGATCGGCGGACCGGTCCGCACCTTGGTCGACGCGTGCTCGAGCGAGAGCCGCAGCACGGCGGTTCCCCGGACCTCCTTGGTCGAGGTGGCACGAAGGTCGGCCTGCCGCCCCGGCACCAGCGCCTCGACGAAGTGGCGCAGGGCCTCACGTTTGTCGTCGGGGTCGGTGATCTCGACGGCCCGACCGATGACCATGACCGAGCGGTAGTTCATCGAGTGGTGGAAGGCCGATCGGGCGAGGACGAGACCGTCGAGGTGGGTCACCGTGACGCACACGTCGACACCCTCGTTCCGGTCGGCGTCGCCGCGCTGGATCACCCCCGCCGCCGGCGCTCCGTGCAGGAGCAGCGAGTCGCCCTGACGGACGTAGAACATCGGGATGACGACCGGTCCGCCGCGGCGAACGGTGCCGACGTGGGCCACCATCCCGGCGTCGAGAATGGCTTCGACGCTCGTGCGGTCGTAGCGGGCCCGGTCCGGTACCCGCCGGATCCGGATCCGGTCGTCGACGCCGGAATCCTGCTCGTCGCCGAGACTCGTCTCGGTCCCGATCTCGCCATTGTCGAGTCGGGCACGGTCGTGACGGACAGGGTCTCGATCGGCACGGTCGTGACGTGCAGGGTCTCGATCGGCAGGGTCTCGATCGGCAGGGTCTGGCTTGGCAGGGTCCGGGTTCCGGGGATCCGACATGACGCCGAGGATAGATCCGCTCCCGCCCCGGTCTCCGCCATGTGCCCGACGCCGGGCGCTCGCCGGGCCCGGTGTCCGCTCCCCCGGCGCCGGGCCGTTACCGTGTCGCCATGACCTCTCCGGCCGACTCCCCCATCGTGATCATCGGCGCCGGACTCGCCGGACTCAACGCGGCCCGGGTCCTCCACGAGGCCGGGCACACCCCGGTCGTCGTCGAGTCGTCCGACGGGGTCGGAGGCCGGGTCCGGACCGACGTGGTCGACGGACACCGGCTCGACCGGGGATTCCAGGTGCTCCTGACCGCCTACCCCGAACTCGAGCACCTCGACGTGGGTGCGCTCGATCTCCGGGCGTTCGAGCCCGGCGCCTCGGTGCGGCTCGGCGACCGGTTCGTCGCCGTCGGCGACCCGTTCCGACGGCCCGGCATGCTGCCCTCCACGATCGCGGCGCCGATCGGCAAGCTGTCCGACAAGGTCCGGCTGGGGCTGCTCCGACGGCGGATCGTGTCCACTCCGGCCCCGGACCTGCTGCGGGGGCCCGACCGCTCGACGTTCGACGCACTGCGGGCCGATGGGTTCAGCGACACCATGATCGAACGGTTCTTCCGTCCCCTGGTCGGCGGCATCCAACTCGATCCCGCGCTCGCGACGAGCCGACGCAACTTCGACGTCATCTTCCAGAGCCTGTCGACGGGCGACTCCGCCGTTCCGGCGATGGGCATGGGAGCGATCCCCGAGCAGTTGGCGAGCCACCTTCCCGCCGGCACGGTTCGCCTCGGATGCCGCGTGACCGGGCTCGACGGCTCGACGGTTCGACTCGAGGGCGGAGACACCATCGACGCGGCCCGGATCGTCGTCGCCACCGAGGGTCCCGAGGCGGCTCGCCTGGCCGGGTTGGCCCCCGTGGCCTCCAAGCCGGCGTCGTGTGTCTGGTTCTCGGCGCCCGTGGCGCCCGAGTCACACCGGCTGATCCTGCTCGATGGCTCCGGGACCGGCCCGGCCCTCAACGTCGCCATCATGTCGAACGTGGCGCCCAGCTACGCGCCGCCCGACCGCTGCCTGATCGCCGCAGCCTGCCCCGGCGTCGCCGATGCCGAGCTCGCGCCCCGGGTTCGGGCGCAACTGCGATCGTGGTGGGGCCCCCAGGTCGACGCCTGGGACCACCTGCGAACCGACGTCATCTCACACGGGCAACCCGAACAACGGCCGCCGTTCGACCCGAAGCGTTCGGTCGTGCTCGGCGAGGGGCGGTTCGTCTGTGGCGATCATCGAGACACTGCGTCGATCCAGGGCGCCCTGTTCTCGGGTCGGCGCTGCGCCGAGGCCGTGTTGGCCTCGCTGGGCTGAGCCGCCTCCCACCGAACGCGAAGGGGCCCCGACGCCGGCGGCGTCGGGGCCCCTTGCCGATCAACTCGACGGCATGATCACCGGGAGCCGGTGAGGACCTGGTACTCGGCCGACTCCGAGAAGTACAGCAGGGCACCTTCCTTGGTCAGTGACCCGTTGTCGAGGAGCTGCGTCCAGTAGGCCTTGCCCGCGGTGTCGGAGCCACGACCGAGGACCTTGTCGTAGAGGTGCTCGACCCAGACGGCATTGGTGCCAGCGAACGAGGAACCGAACCGGCTCGAGAACTCCGCGGAAACCGCCATGTTGTGGACCAGGGCGATGAGATCGCCGTTGCCCTGACGGGCCACACCGAGCCAGTACTGGAAGCCGGCGGCATCGGGCTGGCGTCCGAGCACGGCGACGTAGAGACGGGCGACACTGCCCTCGAGACCCGAGGAGCCCGAGTAGGCACCCGACAGGTAGATCCCGCCGATCTCCTGGCCGATGAGGGTGAAGTCGTTGCCGAACCGACCGACGGCGTAGACGATGCCGTAGGTGCCACGCTTCACGGTGACGGGTGCCGGTACGAGCACGTCGGTGGTGTTGGCCGCGGCGATACCGGTCGGGTAGTCACCCGCCGGGAGGTCGGCCCTGGCCGACTCGCCCGTCGACAGCCCGACGAACGGGGCAACGGGTGCGCCGGCGGCGACGATGTCGACTTCGGGGGCAGCGGCCGCATGGCGGATCTCGAGCCGACCGTTCGGCACCGACGCCGCACTGACGTCGTTGACGAATGGGGTCAGGGCCAGCGAATCGGCATTCGCCCAGTGGGCGACCACGGACACGTTGACGCCGCCGGGCACCGTCTCGGTCTCGTCGATGACGACCGCGTCGGTGCGGGCCGCAGCGGTCGCCTGGGTGGCTCCGGGAGCGGCGGCGAAGACCTGGATCCGGTAGTCCTTGGCGGGCAGCGTGAGTGGTCCGGCCACCGCAGCGGGCTGGAAGTCCTCGAGGGTCAGGGCGCCGTCGACGTACACGTCGACGGGCACGCCCGGCACGCCGTGGACGACGTAGACCGAACTCGTCTGGGGGGATTGGGCCCCGACGGGGGCAACGAGCGCCAGGGTGCTCGCGGCGGCGGCCAGGACCGCCAGAGATCGCTTGTGCATGATTCCTCCGAGGCGGTTCGAGGGGGAAGGTGGCGCCTCCCCTCCCCCTTCGCCCGGTCGCTCGGAATGGATGCAGTGGGTGAGATGCGGCGGCCGAACCCCTTCGGATCAGGCGGGCCCCGGTCAGACCGTGAACTTGCCCTGTCGGATCCGGTCGGCTTCCATCATCTCGACCTCGTGCGCGCCCGACACCACGACATGGGGATCGGGGACGAAATCGAGAGCGGGATTCCGGCCCTCGTAGTCGACCGCATCGAGGATCACCCGCATGGCGTTGAGCCGGGCCTGATGCTTCACCTCGGACCGGATGATCGTCCAGGGTGCGGCGTTGGTGTGGGTACGCGACAGCATCTCGTACTTCTTCTCGGTGAAGTCGTCCCAGTGCTCCTGCGCCTGCACGTCGATCTCGCTCAGCTTCCACTGACGCAGTGGATCGTCGCGACGCCGTTCGAACCGACGCTGCTGTTCGCCCTTGCTGACCGAGAAGTACAACTTCACCAAGACGGTCCCCTGTCGAACCAGATCCTTCTCGAACCCGACCACCCCTCGCAGGAAGTCCTGGTGTTCGGTCTGGCTGCAGAACCCGAAGACCGGTTCCACCATCGCCCGGTTGTACCAACTGCGATCGAAGAGGACCATCTCCCCGCCACGCGGGAACTGGGCGACGTACTTCTGCAGGTACCACTGGCTGCGCTGCTCCTCGGTCGGCTTGCCCAGCGCCACGACCCGGTAGTGCTTCTCGTTCATGTAGCGGGTGACCCGTCGGATGGTGCCGCCCTTGCCCGCCGCGTCGCGCCCCTCGAACAGCACGATCATGCGCCGGTGGTGTCGTTCGAGGTGTTCCTGGAGTCGCAGCAGCTCGACCTGGAACGGCTGGAGCTCGCGTTCGCGGTCGTCGCGCTTGACCAGGCGGCGGTAGCGGTCGAGGTCGATGGCGGCGGCGTTCGGGGGCGGGGTCTTCATGGAATTCCCTGGGATCGTGGCGAATGGGAGCAGTGATCATCTCATCGGCCGAACGGCCGATGGTCTGAGGTGAGAAGCTGATGGGCGCGCCCGCGCAACGGGCCCGCCGACCGGGTGAGACCAGCGAAGCCGATCCGAAGGATGACTGCCATGGCCAAACGTCACGAGATTGCCGACGACGGACCCCACGACGACGCGTTCCCGGCCGGGCGGCAGAACTACACCACGTCGGGCAACGCTGAAGCGCAAGTACTACGAGAAGCGGTTGAACGAGCTCCAGGAGGAACTGGTCAAGCTGCAGCACTGGGTGCAGCGCAACGACCTGCGGGTCCTGATCATCTTCGAAGGGCGGGGTTCGGCCGGCAAGGGCGGGGTCATCAAACGCATCAACGAGCGGACGAGCCCGCGGATCGTGCGGACCGAGGCGCTGCCGAAACCCACCGAGCGCGAACAGACCCAGTGGTACTTCCAGCGCTACGTCTCGGTGCTGCCCTCGGGCGGTGAGATCGTGCTGTTCGATCGCAGTTGGTACAACCGTTCCAACGTCGAGTGGGTGATGGGGTTCGTCAGCGAGGAGAAGCACCAGGAGTTCCTCCGGACGTGTCCGGAGTTCGAACGGATGCTCGTTCGATCCGGGACCATCATCCTCAAGTACTGGTTCTCGGTGAGCTACGAGGAGCAGGAGCGCCGGTTCAAGGCCCGCAACGAGGAGCCGCTCAAACGCTGGAAGCTGTCCGAGATGGATCTCGAGGAGCACCGGCTCTACACCCGCTACTCGATGGCCAAGGACACCACCTTCACCCACACCGACATCAAGCAGGCGCCCTGGTACGTCGTGCCCTCCGACGACAAGCGCAAGGCCCGCCTGAACTGCATCAGCCACATCCTGTCGCAGATCCCCTACGAAGACGTCGTTCCCGATCCGGTCGAGATCCCCCAGCGTGAGGAGATCCCCTACATCCGGCCACCGGTGCGGGATCAGACGTTCGTGCCCCGTCGCTTCTGACCCGTTCCGACGTCTTCGGCGCCGCAATCGGGACGTCGGTCCCTGGCGGTTCGGGCTTCGATCGACGACACCGGAACCACACCGGTCGACCGGGCCGCCGATTTTCGGTTCGGCTCTCGCATTGCGATCGAGGCTGGTTACCGTTCCGCACATGAGGTTGGGAACAGCATGGAGTTGAGAGCCGAGAACCTGGCCGCCCTCGACGGAGGCACGTTCGACGTTCTGATCATCGGGGGCGGCATCAACGGTGCCGTCTCGGCTGCGGCCCTGGCCGCCCGGGGCCTGCGGGTGGCCATGGTCGAACGCAACGACTACGCGAGTTTCACCAGCCAGCAATCGTCCAACCTGGTGTGGGGCGGGTTCAAGTATCTCGAGAACTACGAGCTCAAGCTGGTCTGGGACCTCTGCACGTCGCGCAACCACATGCTCAAGAGCTACCCGACCCAGATCAAGGAGATCGACTTCCTCGCCACCCTCGACCGGACCGCTCCGTTCCCGGTGGCGCTGGCGGCGCTGGGTGCCGTTGGCTACTGGGCGATCGGTCGGTTCGCCACCAAGTCACCGCGGGTCTACCGGGCCTCCGCCATCGAAGCCCGCGAGCCACTCGTCAACACCGCAACGGCCAAGGGTGGCATCCGCTACGCCGACGCCTACCTGCCCGACAACGACTCGCGCTTCGTGTGGGGCTTCGTCCGGTCGGCACTCGATCATGGGGCGGTCACGGCCAACTACGTCGACGTCGAGCGGGCCGACCGCTGGGACGGGCAGTGGCTGGCGACGCTGCGAGACACCGAGACCGACCGCTCCTTCACCCTGACCGCCACCGCGATCGTCAATGCCGCCGGCCCGTTCATCGATGGCCTCAACGACGAGCTCGACCTCGAGACCGAGCATCGGATCGTCTATTCCAAGGGCATCCACCTGATCGTCCGCAAGCTCGTCGAATCCGAACAGGTCCTGGCCTTCTTCGACGACACCGGTCGGCTGTTCTACGTGATCCCGATGGCCAATCGCTCGGTGATCGGAACCACCGACACCCGCACCACCGATCCCAACGAGGGTGTGCTCGACGAAGACCGCGACTTCCTCCTCGAACAGATCAACGCCCGCCTCGACCTCGACCGCCCACTGACCCGCTCCGACATCATCGCCGAGCGGTGCGGCGTGCGACCCCTGGTGGTCGAAGCGGGCGGCGACGATCGCACCGAGACCGACTGGACCTCGCTGTCACGCAAACACGAGATCGAGATCGACAAGGCCAAGAAGGTCGTTTCGATCTTCGGGGGCAAGCTGACCGACTGCCTGAACGTCGGCGACGAGGTCGCCGACGCCCTGGCCGATCTCGGCGTCAAGGGCGGACCGCCGTCGCCCGGTTGGTTCGGCGAGCCCAGCGACGAACACCGTGAGCGGTTCTACGAGCGGGCGGCCGGTCTCGGCCTCGATCGTCGACCCGACGTCGAGCAGGCCACCACGCTGTCGGAGGTGTTGTGGCGTCGGCACGGTCTCGCCTCCTACCAGCTGCTCGACCTGATCGGCGCCGACCCGGCGATGGCCGAACCCGTCCTGGCCAACAGCGACGTCCTCCGGGGCGAACTGACCCTCATGGCCGAACGCGAGATGATCGTTCGTCCCGACGACTTCCTGCGGCGACGGACCAAACTGGCGATGCTCATCCATCGCGACGATCTCGGTGCCGATCCCGGTATGGCCGAGGTCGACGCGGCGTTCGGCTTCTGACCGGTCGGCGCCGATGACCGTCCCCACCGCCGTCCCCCGATCGGCGGACACGCCCCAGTGGGAGCCTCCCGAGGTGTACGCGCGACGCGGGATGCTGCTGGCAGCTCTCGCTTGCGGTGTTCCCGCCCGAGGAACGAACCCGGGCGATCGCGCGGTGGGACGGTCTTGCCGGCGCCGGGGGGCGCGATCGGTCCGATGGTGCTCGCCGATCGCTCGACGGGGTCGATCGGACCCGGGCCAGCGCCGATGCCGGCGATCGGCGAGACTAGACCGCACCCGGGCTGACCTGCCCGGACCACCCGAGAGGAACCCCCGATGACATTTCTCAAGCGCCAGGACGATCCGAAGGGCGAACGGCTGCTCGCCATCCCGCTCTTCGCCTCGGCCGACAAGCAGGCGCTCCAGCACCTGGAGTCCGCCGTCGACGAGGTCGACGTGAAGGCCGGCACCGTGCTCTACACCCAGGGCCACCGTCACGCCGAGGGCTACGTGCTCGTCTCGGGAACCCTCTCGGTCACGATCGATGGCGAGGAGGTCGCCGAGATCAGCGGTCTCGAGGTCATCGGGGAAGTGGCGCTGTTCGGGCACAGCACCGCCAGTGCCACGGTCACCGCGAAGTCCGACGCCAGCCTGCTGGTCATTCCCTACAACCGGTTCGACCAGATCCTCGACGACAACCCGGGCTTCACCAAGGCGATCGCCAAGCAGTTGGCGGCCCGCCTCAACGCCATGGACGCCCGGTTGCAGCGTTGATCGACCCGGTCGGCGGGCGACAGCTGCTCCCGGTCGGTACGCTCGCCGAGCCCGTACCACGAGTCCTCGGAGGACCGCCCATGCCCGGCGTCTTGAGCGTCTACGGAACCCGACCCGAAGCCATCAAGATGGCACCGCTCATCCACGAGGTGCAGCGGCGCGGGATCGAGCAGACGATCTGTGTGACCGGACAACACCGAGACCTGCTCGATCAGGTCAATGCCCTGTTCGGGATCACCCCCGACATCGACCTCGACCTGATGCAGCCCGGTCAGACACCGACCGGGGTGGCCGCCCGCGTCCTCGCCGAACTCGAGCCGGTCCTCGCCTCGGTGAAACCCGACTGGTTGGTCGTCCAGGGCGACACCACGACCGTGATGGCCGCGGCGATCGCCGGCGCCTATGCCAAGGTGCCGGTCGCCCATCTCGAAGCCGGGCTTCGCACCGGCGACCGACATCAACCCTTTCCCGAGGAGCTGAACCGACTGGTCGCCGGCTCGGTCGCCGATCTGCACCTGGCGCCGACCGCCTCGGCCCGTGACGCCCTGCTGGCCGAGGGCAAGGACCCGGCCTCGATCGTGCTCACCGGCAACACCGTGGTCGACGCCTTGCTGTGGGCCCGGACGATCGACGTCGAGTTGCCACCCGGCAGTCCGGTGCATCGCATCGATCCGAGCCGGCGCCTGATCGTCCTGACCGCACACCGACGGGAGAGTTTCGGCGGGCCCCTGCGCGAGGCGTTCGGCGCCATCGCCGAACTGGCCCGGGAGCGGGCCGACGAGGTCCAGATCCTCTACCCGGTGCATCCGAACCCCAACGTCCGCAGCCTCGCCCACGAGCTGCTCGGGCAGCTGGGAAACGTCGTCCTGTGCGACCCGCTCGACTATCTGGATCTGGTGCGGGCTCTCGACGCCTCGTACTTCGTGATCACCGACTCCGGCGGGATCCAGGAAGAAGCGCCGGCGCTCGGCAAACCGGTGCTGGTCCTGCGCGAGGTCACCGAACGGCCCGAGGCCGTCACGGCCGGCGTCGCCCGCCTGGTCGGCACCGATCCGCTCGTGATCGCCGAATCGGCGCGCTCGTTGCTCGACGACCCGGCCACCTATGCGGCCATGGCCCAGGGGTCGAGCCCCTACGGCGACGGCCACGCCGCCGAACGGGCCGTGGCGGCGATGCTGGGCGAACCGGTCGAACCCTTCGTCGCGAAGCGCTGACCGATCCGCCCGAATCGAGGTCGATGGGTGACCGGTCACCGACGGCGATGCCGCCGGTGACCGATGATCAGTAGATCTCGAACAGGCCGGCGGCGCCCTGGCCGCCGCCGATGCACATGGTCACCACGCCCCACTTGGCGCCGCGACGCTTGCCCTCCTGCAGGATGTGTCCGGCGCAGCGCGTGCCGGTCATGCCGAAGGGGTGACCGATGGCGATCGAGCCACCGTTGACGTTGTACTTCTCGGGATCGATCCCGAGGGTGTCACGGGAATAGAGGCACTGGCTGGCGAACGCCTCGTTGAGTTCCCACAGGTCGATGTCGTCGACGGTGAGGCCGTGCCGCTTCAGCAGCTTCGGAACGGCGTAGACCGGGCCGATGCCCATCTCGTCGGGTTCGCAGCCGGCGACGGCCCAGCCCTTGAAGGCGCCGAGCGGCTCGATGTTGCGGCGTTCGGCCTCGGCCGCTTCCATCATGACCACGGCGGCGGCGCCGTCGGACAGCTGGCTCGCGTTGCCGGCGGTGATGAAGTTGCCGGGTCCGCGAACGGGCTGGAGCTTGGCCAGGCCCTCGGCAGTGGTCTCGGGTCGATTGCACTCGTCGCGATCCACGACGTAGTCGACGATCGAGACCTCCTTGGTTTCGCGGTCGACGAGCTTCATCTTGGTGTTCATCGGCACGATCTCGTCTTCGAACAGGCCGTTCTCCTGGGCCCGGGCCATGCGCTTCTGCGACTCGAGCGAGTACTCGTCCTGGTACTCACGGCTGACGTTGTAGCGCTCGGCCACGATGTCGGCCGTCTCGATCATGGCCATGTAGACCGCGGGGTACATCTCGGGCAGGGCCGGGTCCATGTTCTCGGGACCGCCCATCCCGGGGTTGGGCATCGAGATCGACTCGACACCACCGGCGACGACCACGTCGGCGCCGTCCTGCTTGATGTAGTTGGCGGCCACGGCGATGGAGTTGAGCCCGGAGGAGCAGTGACGCTGCACGGTGGATCCACCGGTCGTGATCGGCAGCCCGCCGAGCAGGCCGGCCAGCCGACCGAGGTTGCCGGCGCCGTGGGCGCCGTTGCCGAGGTAGAAGTCCTCGACCGCTTCGGGCTCGACACCGGACTTGGCGACGGCATGCTTGACGGCATGGGCGGCCATGGTCATGGCGGGGGTCATGTTGAACCCACCGCGGGCGGATTTGGCCAGCCCGGTCCGGGCATAAGAGACGATGACAGCTTCGCGCATGTTGGGGATTCTCCGAGTTTCGAGAAGGACAGGTTCCCCATTCCTAGCCGAACTCAGGTCTCGGCACCCCTTTTCGCGGCAAATCGACAGGTGGTCGAGCCGAGGCCGATCAGACCCAGTCCGACCAGGGCGATGACGGCCTCGGCCCCGCCGGTGTAGGCCAGGGCGGTGGGGGCCTCGGCCGCCCCCGAGGGTGTGAGGGTGGGTCCGAGCGGATCGGGGGTCCCGGCCGCCGATGGACCTCCCGGTTCGAACGACGAGGCATCGGTGACGATCGGCCCGTTGTCGATGACCGGACCGGCGGGAGCGAGCTCGTCGGGGACGGTCGCGGTGGGCCCACCGGGTTCGAAGCTCGAAGCCTGGGTGATCGGGGGTGCGGTGATCGGGGGCGCCGTCGGCGGCGGCTCGGCGTCGGCGGCGCCGGCAACCGTCGGGCCGGCCAGCATGACGACGATGCTCGCCGCAGCCATGCTGCCGATCGCCCGGGCCCGGCCGATTCGTGTGGGTCCTGATCGTGTGTTCATTGCGTCACCTCTCGGGGACCGTCCCCGCAGCAGGGCGGGAGTCCTGCTGCTCCCGTCGACCATTCCCGCCCCGGCGTGAGCGTTCGCCGACGAGACCACGACCCACCGGGATGACCTCCGCCTCTCCACGAACCGGTCGACCGGCGTCACGATCGAGGTATGACCGTTCTCTCGTTCCTCGGTGGGATCCTTCCGCTGGTCATCGTCGTTGGCGCGATCTGGCTCGTGGTGAACGCCGGCGGCAGCCGATCGGGCCGGCCGGTCGACGTGGCCGCCGTCGTCCGGCAGGTGTTCACCTACGGACTCCTCTACGTGACCCTGGTGGTCGCGGTCGAGGGGATCTCCGCCCTGGTCGACGAGGCGCTCCGGTCCGGGACCGAACGGTCGAACTCCCTGCTCGCCCGGGGAATGGCCTCGTTGGTCGTCGGGCTCCCGATCCTGGCGATCCTGGCTCGCTCGATCTGGCGGCGACTCCAGACCGAACCGGCCGAACGGGGGCGACTCGGCTGGACCGTCTACCTCGACGCGGTGCTCGTGACGGCCACCGTGGTCGGCATCGTCGAGGCCCAGGGGTTCCTGGCCCGTCTGCTCGGCGACGAAGGCTCGGCCGACTTCGAGATCGCCCGGCTCGTGGCCTTCCTGCTCTGGTTCGCCGTCTTCGGCTCGCACTGGTGGCTCGGCCGCCGATTCGGCGTCCGCGGCGACCTCGAACGGGCCGCCGGCACGCTCATCGGCGGAACCACGATGCTGCTCGGCGCCTTCTTCGCCCTGTTCCGGGCGGGCGACTGGCTCTACGAGGCGCTCCTCGACGTCCCGGCACGCAATCGAGGGCCGACCGTGGCCTCCGGGGTCGCCACGGCGGCCGTCGGGTTCCTCGCCTGGTCGTGGTTCTGGTTGCGGCACTACCGCCGGGCCGAGCGAAGCCCGCTGTGGTACGTCACCGTTGTCCCCCTCGCCACGCTGAGCGGCCTGGTGGCGGCGGTGATCGGGCTCGCACTCCTCGTGGATCGGATGGGCGTCTGGTTCCTCGGTGACCCCGCCGGGGCGACCGCGGCCTCCCATTTCGACGACGTCGCGATCTTCGCCTCGCTGCTCGTCGTCGGTCTTGCGACCATGCGCTACCACCAGTGGGAGCTGCGTCGTGGCCGTGGGCCGACCGTGACCGTGCGCAACGACGCGATCCGGGCCGGCGACCTGCTGATTGCGGCGACGTCGCTCGTCGCCACGGTCGTTGGTTCGGTCATCGTCCTGGCTGCGCTCTTCGAGCTCGCCTCCGGCGGGGGCCGGGCGTCGGGCACCGCCAACACCGTGATCGGCGGGTCGACGGTCGGGGTGATCGGGGCGACGATCTGGGTGATGCGGTGGCGGACGATCCAGCATCACCTCGCCGTCGACCGTGACGGGGAGCTCCGCTCGCCGCTACGCCGGATCTACCTCTTCTTCCTGTTCGGTGCCGGCGCCGCGACGGCACTCGTCTCGCTGCTCATCGCCGCCTCCATCGTGTTCGAAGCGGCCCTGAACGGCGACTTCGGAGGATCCACCCTCGACGAGGCTCGTGTGCCGCTCGCCCTCGTGCTCACGGTGACGGGGCTCGCGTGGTACCACTTCGGGGTCTACCGGGCCGAGCGGGGATACGTGGTCGTGCCCCCTCCTCCGACTGCGGCCGATGCGGTCCGGCACCGGTGCATCGTGGTCGGCCCGAGTGGTATGGAGATCGCAGCCGACGCAGTCCGACCGGGCGACGTCATCGAGTACTGGCCGATCGTCGAGGCCGGACCGACCTCGGATCTGTTGGTGATCATGGGTCGGGGTGACCCGATCGAGTTGTCGGTCGACGCCGGATCAGCGCCCGGGGCTCCCTGACGCCCACCGGTGCCCGTTCGGCCGGGGGTCAGCCGAGTTCGCTGCCGACGATCGACACGAAGCTCACGCATTCCCCGGGGGCACCGCCCAGGTTGTGGGTCATGCCGAGGGTCTTGCCGGCTTCGGTCACGCTCGTGATCTGCCGTTCGGGCGGCGCCTCGCGGCGCAGCTGCAGCCAGCACTCGAAGAGCATCCGCAACCCCGACGCCCCGATCGGGTGCCCGAAGCTCTTGAGACCCCCGTCGGGATTGATCGGCAGCTCGCCGTGGAGGTCGTAGGTACCGGCCATCACCTCTTTCCACCCCATGCCCCGCTCGGCGAACCCGAGATCCTCCATCAGGACCAGTTCGGTCGGGGTGAAGCAGTCGTGGACCTCGGCCATGGCGATCTGGGCCCGCGGATCGGTGATCCCGGCCTGGGCGTAGGCGTCGGCGGCGCAGGCCGAGACCTCGTGGAACGTGGTGTAGTCGTAGTCGGGATCGATCGGCCCGGCGGCCGGACCGGCCGTGAACGACAGGGCCTTCACGTACAGGGGGTGGTCGGTGTACTTGTGGGCGTCCTCGGCTCGGCACAGGATCGCGGCAGCCGAACCGTCGGACACGCCGGAACAATCGAAGATGCCGAGCTGGCCGGCGATCAGCGGGGCGTTGCAGATGGTGTCCTTGCCGACCTCCTTGCGGAACTGGGCCCGCTCGTTCCGGGCGCCGTTGAAATGGTTCTTCCAGGCGATCCGGGTGAGGACGTCCTTCATCTCGGCCTCGTCGACCCCGTACTTGGCCGCATAGGCCGGGGCGAGCAGGCTGAACATCGCCGGCGCCGTGAGCTCGGCGCTCGTCCCGTCGTCGGGGATCGGCGACATGACCAGGCCCGACATCCCGCTGTCCTTGAGCTTCTCGACGCCGACCGCCATCACGAGGTCGTAGGCGCCCGAGGCAACGGCGTAGCAGGCGTTGCGGAACGCCTCGGAGCCGGTGGCGCACATGTTCTCGACCCGGGTGACGGGTTTGTAGTCGATCTTGAGGGCGCGGCTGAGCGTGAGCCCCGAGATCCCCGATCCCATCGTGCCGAACCAGAACGCGTCGACGTCGTCCTGGGCGATCCCCGCGGAGGCATACGCCTCCTGCGATGCCTCGACGAGCAGGTCGTCGACGCCTTTGTCCCAGTGTTCGCCGAAGGGCGTGCAGCCCATCCCGACGATCGCCACCTGATCCTTGATTCCTCGTGATGCCATGGTTCACTCCCCTCGAGCGGGTCTTGCCTTCCAGAAATAGTTGTGGATGTCGTTGGCCGTCTGGATGCGTCGGAAGGTCATCTGGACCCGGTCACCGATCTTGACCTCGGACGCATCGGTCAGCTGGCAGGTGAAGCGCCCGCCCCCGTCGAAGTCGACGACCACGGCGATCGTGGGCGGCGACAGCGAGAAGGCCAGGCGGTCGATCGTGAACGTGGCGACCGTGCCGATGGCATCGGCCATCGGCACCGGGTCGGAGTCGTCGACGGCTCCGCCCTTGAC
This sequence comes from uncultured Acidimicrobiales bacterium, assembly GCA_963717115.1. Taxonomy (GTDB): domain Bacteria; phylum Actinomycetota; class Acidimicrobiia; order Acidimicrobiales; family SZUA-35; genus JBBQUN01. The sequence goes on from CAVQVO010000002.1 coordinate 76,225, forward strand.
CGACACCCGCTGCGGGGGCAGATGGATGGCCCCGCTCGAGCGGTCCTTCGACCCGACGAACCCGTACTTCCAGGGCTCGGACCGGTAGGACGGTGGACCGGCCGGGGCTGCGGGGTCCGGGCGTCGGGGCGGTTCCCGCTGGAGGAATCCCCGCCAGGTGAGGAAGGTGTTGTAGTCGAGCTCGTCGTTGCCGGCCGAGACCTGCTCGGACACGGTGGCCGCCGGCCGGTAGTCGGCGATCGCCTCGGTGGTGCGGTAGAACCCGACGTCGCAGCCGTCGGCGAGGTGGATCACCATGATCGTCGAGCCCGGCTCGGCCTCGTCGAGCACCGACGCCAGGAGCAACACGGGATGGGCGGTGGCGGTGTTGCCGACGGTTGCCGACAGGTCGTCGGCGATCCGGGCGCCACCCACCCCGGCGGCCGCGGCGGCACCTCGTACGGCCCGGGTGTGGAGTCCGGTGACGATGACGGTGTCGATGTCGTCGGGTTCGAGCTGGCATTCCTTGAACGCCGCCGTTGCGGCCTCGGTGACGAGCGGGAGGTAGACGTGCTCGCCGAAGCGTTCCTCCCACACCCGCGAATGGTCCCAGCCGGGAAGGCGCCAGCGATCGAGGAACTCCGCCGTGCTCGACGCGCCACCGAGCCATTCGGCGATCACCGGACCGTCGTCGTCGGACCCGATCAGGAGGGCCACCGCGGCATCGCCGCAGGCCGATTCGTCGGCCGACGACGGGCGTCCGGACCGGACGTCGGCGGCCACCACGACGGTGGGCCGGCGGCCCTCGAGCGCGGATCGCAGCGCCACGCCCAGCGAACGGGGCGAACCGGCGACGTCGCCGGCGAAGACCGAGGACGGCAACCGGAGCGCGGCGTGGACGACGGTGGCGTTGGTCTTGTCGAGATAGGGCGGCGTCGTGGTGGCGAAGAACAGCGAATCGGGAACGACGTCGACGGTTCGCATCAGGGCTCGCCCGGCCTCGACCGCCATCGAGGTGGCGTCCTCGTCGAATCCGGCGACCGACCGGGTCCCCCGTCCGCCGCCGGCGCCCAACGCCTCGGTGATCCGGGTCCGCTGCAGACGGTGGTAGGGCACGTAGGTCCCGTAGCCGACGATCCCTCGGGTGCGATCCTGTCCCACGCCGTCTCCTCTCGAGCAGTCCCTGGCTCTTCCGAGCGTTTGGCGAACGCTAGCTCGCCACCGCAAGGCGAAGAAATCATCCGGTTGGGAGCCTGCGACCGACGGTGCTGCCGACGGCCGCGTCAAGGTCCGGTCCTGCTTCGGTCAAGGTTCGGTCGAGTCGCTCATGCCCGGCCGCGAAGGCGTCGATGCATGGAAGGCCACCGAACCGATCGATGGCGACCGACACCCGGGAGGAACCATGGAAGGCGTCTCCGCAACCGCATCGACCCGAGCGATCCACCATCCGGGTCACGACCCCGGTACCCGCGGGTCCGACGACGACGTCGCACTCGCCCCCGTCCCCGAGGTGTTCGTGATCGACCTTCTCGACGCCCGGGAGGACCTCCGGGCCGGCGAGCTCCTCATCGAGCTGGCCCGGGCCCACGGGATCGATCCCCGGGAACTCCAGGAGTCGATCGACCACGGCAGCTTCGGCCGGCTCCTGCGATCGAAGGGGCTCGACGTCGAGCTCGGTCTGGTCTTCGACAACCGTCTCTGAGCGACACCGCTTCTCCGGGCGGAGCGACCCACCGGTTCGTGGTCGGACGGGCCAGCTGCAAAGATCGGCCGCATGCTGAACCGGTTCGACGACTATCCGATCCACCAGACGCCCGAGCCGCTGGCCCAGCTGGCGACGACCGATCGCAACGCCTACGACCGGACCTGGTTCAACGGCTATGCGCCCGATGGCTCGGCCTACTTCGGCATCGGCATGGCCATCTACCCTCATCGGGGGGTCCTCGACGGTGCCTTCAGCACGGTCTCGCAGGGCGGCCGCCAGCATGCGTTCTTCGGCTCCCGTCGAGCCCCGCTCGAACGCAGCGAGATGGCGGTGGGCCCGTTCCGCATCGAGATCGTCGAGCCCCTCCGCCGGACCCGGGTGATCCTCGACGACAACCCGAGCGGACTCGCCTGCGATCTGACCTTCTCGGCCCGGACCGCACCGATCCAGGAGGGGCGCCAGACCCTGTGGCACGACACCCGACGGGTCATGGACGCCACCCGCTTCGACCAGTTCGGACGCTGGTCGGGCACGGTGGCCCACCCCGACGGCGAGTTCGACGTCGTCGACTGGCACGCGACCAAGGACCGGTCCTGGGGCGTGCGGGGGGTCGGTGAGCCCGAGACGGGTGGTGCGCCCGGCGGCGGGCGGCAGGCCTTCTTCCTGTGGGCACCCCTGATCTGGGACGACCACATCTCGCACGCGATCTTCTTCGACGGGCCCGGGGGCGAGCCATTGGTCCGCGAGGGCCTCGAGGCCCCGCTGTTCGCCGCCGAGGCCGAGATCCCCGACGCTCCGCGGGGCCTCGACACGCGGATGCTGACCGCCGTCCACCGGGTGTCGTATCACCCGGGCACCCGTCTGGCCTCGGCCTGCGAGCTCGACCTCATCCGCCTCGACGGCAGCAAGCGGACGATCTCGCTCGAGCCGATCCTGACGTTCCAGATGAAGGGACTCGGATACGGGCACCCGCGCTGGCGTCAGGGCTCGTGGCAGGGCGAGCTCGAAGTGGGGGGCGAGACCTACGACCCGTCCGACCTCGATCCCCTGGCTCCCGACAACCTCCACGTCCAACAGGTGGTGCGGGCCACCGACGGGACGCGAACCGGCATCGGCGTGCTCGAACAGATCGCCATCGGGCCGCACACCCCGTCGGGCCTCACCGGTTTCCTCGACGGCGCCACCGGCTGACGCCGGGCGCTGGCCGAAAACGGCGTCCTGGGTCACCGAACCTCGGCGTCGTTCGGGTCGACGGCGTCATTTTCGGGCGGACACCGTTGCGGGCGGCGAGTTTCGGGCTCATGATCGATGCAGACCACCGAAAGGCCTGGAGGCACGATGGCTGCGCTACCGATTCGCCGCCCGCTGGTGACCAGCCCCGCGGAGAAGCGCAACCCCGGTCGCACCGACCCGGACCGGACCGAGGCGAGCGACAAGGCTGCGATCGCGAGCGAGCCCGCCGGGAACGGGAAACCGCAGACGAGTTCCGCGTCCGACGAGGGCGGCGCGTCGGTCGGCAACGGCGACGTCGCACCCGTGCCGGCCGGGTCGGACACCGAACCGAACACCGGCGGCGAGGATCCCGCCGACGCCGGTGGCCGCGACCCCGACATCGGCTTCGGCAACGGAGACGTCGCCGGCGACGATCCGGGTGACAGCTTCGAGGGCAGCGGGATCGACGTCAACGACGGTTCGACCGGCGGAGAGGCCCTCGGTCCGCCGACGACCATCGACTTCGGAATCGGTGCCCCTTCGGCGGCCAGGGTGGCGTCCGAGCGAGTTCCCCAACCGACCCTGGAGCCACGGACCATCGACGTGCCTCGTCTCGACCTCGAGCCCGAGGAGCAGCCCGGTGGGCCGGGGCTCCCGCCGTCACCCGACCCCGGGGCCGACGACGTCCTGTTCGACCGGGTTTCTTCGACCGACACCGACGATTTCGAACTCGACGACGACCCGATCGACGACGGCGGCGACCAGGTCCTGCTCGACGCGTTCGACTAGCGGGACGAGCACCCGACCGGGCCCGAGGCCGGCGTCGACCCGAACCGGCGACCCTCGGCGCCGGAAACGGCATTCCGGTCCACCACTTCCGGGTCCGGTTCCGACGCCGACGCGAATGGGCGGCCCTCGGTGCCGAAGACGGCGTCCTGGATCACCAATTCGCGGGGTTCGGTCTCACGGGCTGCTGGTGGCCGCCAGGTGGGAGGCGATCGTGTCGAGCGAGCGCAGCGAGGCGTAGTCGCGTTCGGCGATCTCGACACCGGTTCGCTGGAACAGCTCGGTCATGACGTTGAGGTGGTCCATCGAATCGAGTTGCAGTTCCTCCCACAGGTCGACCGATCGATCGAGGGTCGGGACCTCGTCGGCCACATCGGGCGCCACCGCGGCGATGGCTTCGATCACGACCGCCAGGGCCTGGTCGGTGGTCAGCGTGGTCATGGTTCCTCCAACTGTTCGAGATGATGGGCGAAGGTGGTCAGGAACCGGCTGCCGACGGCGCCGTCGGTCGCCCGGTGGTCTCCGGCGAACGACACCGTCACGACGGGCCGGGGTACGACGAGGTCCTCGACGACCCAGGGCCGGCGGTTGATGCTCCCGACCCCCACGAGGGCGACCTGGGGCGGGAAGATCACGCCGTGCACCCGGGGGGCACCATTGTCGCCGAGGTTGGTGAGCGTGATGCCGGCATCGATCATCCAGCTGCTCCGCAACGCCCCGCTCCGGGCGCCGGCAACGAGTTCCTTGATCGCCGCCATGATCTCGTCGAGGTTCCGCTCGTCGGCACCGGCGATCACCGGCGTCACGAGACCGCCCTTGCGGAGCGAGATCGCCAGTCCGAGGTCGACCCGGTCGGCAGGCACGAAGGATCCGTCGATCCAGGATCCGTTGCACTCGGGATGACGGGCCGCCGCCCGGGCGGTTGCCTGAACGAACAGCGCCGCCGGCAGGACCCGGTCGGCGACGGACCGTTCCCGGTTGTGGGTCTCGAGCCAGTCGAGGGCCGGTCCGAGGTCGATGTCGGTTTCGAGGTGGTAGTGCGGGATGTCGCGGTTGGCGTTGGCCATGCGCTCGGCGATCGCCCGTCGCATACCGGCGGCCCGGTCGGGGGTCGTGGGCCGGGCGGACGACTCGACGGGCGCCGGCGGCCGGAACCGGGACGGGTGCCGACGCCGAGGCCGCCACCTCGACGTCGGCGATCAGCACGGCACCACCGGGGCCGGAGCCGGCGATGGATGCCAGATCGAGCCCGAGCTCGGCGGCGCGGGCGCGGGCGAAGGGCGAGGCACCCCCCGGCCGATCGACGACCGCGGGGATGGGTGCGGGCAGGGTGGAACCAGGCGGCGAGGCCGGTGGGGCGGCCGGGGCGGATGCCGGGATCGAGCCTTCCGGTGAGGGTGCGGGCGCATCGACGTTCGGTTCGACCATGGAGCCGGCGTCGGTCGGGGACTCGGTCGATCCGACCGCTCCTCGCAGCCGCAGCATCGGGGTCCCGACCGGGACCTCTCGACCGACCTCGATCAGCAGCTCCTCCACGACCCCGGCCTGCCAGATCTCGACGTCGATGTCGGACTTCTCGGTCGACACCAGCGCCACGACGTCGCCCCGATGCACGGTGTCGCCGGGCCCCACCCGCCATTCGAGGACGGTCCCGTAGTCCATGTCGGCCCCCAGGGACGGCAGCTCGACCACCGCCGACGGTGCCAGGTCGAGGTCAGACACGGCTGAACCCTCCCGACCGAACGGCGTGCACCGCGGCGACGATGTCGGCCACCTGGGGGATGGCCGCGTCCTCGAGGTGCTTGGGATACGGGATCGGGACCTCGGCCGCGGCGAGTCGCCCGACCGGGGCGTCGAGGTGGAAGAAGCAGTCCTCGGTGATCGCGGCCGCCAGTTCGGCCGAGAGCCCGACGGTGCGCCACCCCTCGTCGACGACGAGGGCCCGATGGGTCCGGCTCACCGAGGCGGCCAGTGTGGGCCGGTCGAGTGGCCGCAGCGACCGCAGATCGATGACCTCGACCGAGACCCCGTCGAGTTCGAGGAGGTCGGCAGCCTCAAGTGCCTTGGGCACCATGCCGGCCGACGCCACCAGCGTGAGGTCGTCACCGGATCGCCGGACCGCGGCGCCGGTCAACGACACCGGGCCGGAGCCAGGGTCGCCCTTCATCGTGTAGAGCCCGCTGTGTTCGAAGATGATCACCGGATCGGGGTCGTCGAGGGCGGCGGGCAGCATCCATCGGGCATCCTCGACCGTCGCCGGAGCCACGACCTTCAGGCCCGGCACGTGGGCGTACCAGCCCTCGAGACTGTGCGAGTGTTGGGCCGCGAGCTGGCGACCCGCCCCGGTGGTGATCCGGATGACGATCGGGACGTTGAGCTGTCCGCCCGACATGTGCCGGAACGTCGCTGCGGTGTTCACGATCTGGTCGAGGGCCAGCAGGCTGAAGTTGACCGTCATGATCTCGACGATCGGACGCATCCCGCCCAGCGCCGCGCCGATGCCGGCCCCGACGAACCCCGATTCCGACAGCGGGGTGTTGCGGATCCGGTCCCGACCGAACTCGTCGGCCAGCCCCATGGTGACGGCATAGGTGCCGCCGTAGTCGGCGACGTCCTCCCCCATCACGAAGACCCGCTCGTCGGCGATCATCGCCTCGCGAATCGCTTCGCGGACGGCCTCCCGGTAGCTCAGCTCGTCACTCATGGTTCCTGCCTCCGTCACGCCGGTCGTTCCTTCCGCCGGTCCTTCCTTCACGGCGCGGCCACCACGTGGTCGTGGAGGCCTTCGACCGGTTCGAAGGCCCCGGCCTCGGCGAACTCGACGGCGTCATCGGTCTCCTGGCGGGCCTCGACCCACAGCGCCTCGATCTCGGTCTCGGTGATCGACCCCTCGGCCACCAGTCGGGCGCCGAAGGCCGGGATCGGATCCCGCTCCTTCCAGCGCTCGATCTCGGCGGGGTCGCGGTAGAGATCGGGATCGAACATCGAATGGGCCCGGAATCGATAGGTGCGGAACTCGAGCAGGACCGGACCACCGCCGCCGCGGATCGTGGTGAGCGCCCGGGCGACCCCGTCGACGACCCGATCGGCGTCCATGCCGTCGACGCTCCAGGCCGGGAGCCCGTAGGCGCTGGCCTTGAGGGCGATGTCGGTCTCCGATTCGCTCGTCGCCAGCGACGTGCCCATGGCGTACAGGTTGTTCTCGCAGCAGAACAGCACCGGCAGGTCCCAGAGCGCCGCCAGGTTGAGGGCCTCGTGGAACTCGCCCTCGGCGACGGCTCCCTCGCCGAAGAAGCAGGCCGTGACCCGGTCGTTCCCACCGGTCAGCTTGTCGGCCAGGGCCAGGCCGGCGGCCAGCGGCAGGTGCCCACCGACGATGGCGTTGCCGCCGTAGAACCGACGTTCGGCGTCGAAGAGATGCATCGAGCCGCCCCGTCCGCCCGAGCAGCCCGATGCCTTGCCGTACATCTCGGCCATGATGCGACCGGCCGGGACACCCCGCAGCAGGGCATGCCCGTGTTCGCGATAGGTGCCGAGCAGGGCGTCGTCGGGACGGAGCTGGGGAATGGTGCCGGCGGCGATGGCCTCCTCACCGATGTAGAGATGGAGGAAACCGCGGATCTTGCGCTGACCGTAGAGTTCGGCGCAGCGCTCCTCGAACACCCGGATCCGGATCATGTCGGCGAGGACGTGCAGGCGATCGACGCTCATGAGGGCATCTCCAGGGTCGAGGTGTCGCCCTCGTCGAGGCCGAGTTCTCGGGCCTTCAGGAGGCGGCGCATGATCTTTCCGCTCCGGGTGTGGGGCAGATCGTCGACGAACTCGATCTCTCGGGGAGCGACGGCGGCACCCAGCCGTTTGCGGGCATGGCCCATGAGTTCTCGCCGCAGGGCCTCCACCGCCGCCGGATCGTCGCCGAGCGAGGCCCGATCGACCAGCACCACGAACGCCTTGACGACTGCGCCGATCGTCGGATCGGGTTTGCCGATGACCCCGGACTCGAGGACGGCCGGATGCTCGTTGAGCGCCGACTCGACCTCGAACGGTCCGATGAGGTGACCGGCCGACTTGATCAGGTCGTTGTTGCGCCCGACGAACCAGTAGGACCCATCGGCATCCCGTCTGGCCAGGTCACCGGATCGGTACCAGCGCCCGGCGAAGGCCTTGCGGTAGCGCTCGTCCTCGTCGAGGTAGCCGCGGAACATCGACGGCCAGCCGACGACCAGGGCCAGCTCGCCGACCTCGTCGGTCCCGACCTCGATGGGCCGGCCCTCGGCGTCGAGCGCCAGGTCATCGTCGGGCCCCACCTGCAACAGTCCGGCGGTGATGCCGGGCAGTGGGCGCCCCATCGATCCGGGCTTGACCTCCTGCGTGCAGAGGTTGGCGATCATGATGCCGCCGGTCTCGGTCTGCCACCAGGTGTCGAGCACCGGCACCTCGAAGACCTCTCGGGCCCACAGCACCAGTTCCGGATCGAGCGGTTCGCCGACACTGGCGACGAGCCGGAGGTGCGACAGGTCGAAGTCCCGGCTGAGCTCGGTTCCGGCCCGCTGCAGCATGCGCAGCGCCGTCGGCGCGGTGTAGAAGACGTCGACCCGTTCGTCCTGGAGGATCCGATACCAGCGCTCGGCGTCGAAGTCGGCCTCGTCGACGATGCTCGTCACGCCGTTCACGAGCGGGGCGATGATGCCGTACGACGTGCCGGTGACCCAGCCCGGATCGGCGGTGCACCAGAACACGTCACCGGGCCGCAGATCGAGCACGAGGCGACCGGTCAGGCCGTGGGCGACCACGGCCTCGTGGACGTGGATGGCGCCCTTGGGTCGTCCGGTGGTGCCGCTGGTGAAGTGCAGCAGGGCCCGGTCCTCGGGCGCGGTCGGCGCGATCTCGTACCGATCGTCGGCTGCGGCCAGCAGCTCGTCGAGATCGAGCACGCTCGCATCGTCGAAGTCGGCCGCCCCCGGTCCGACGATGAGCACGTGACGCAGCGACGGCAGGCGGTCTCGGATGGCGGCGACCTTGCGTCGGTAGAACAGCGCCGAGGTGACCAGCACCGAGATCCGGCCGATCTCGACCCGCATCGCGATCGGGTCGGGCCCGAAGGCCGAGAACAGCGGGGTGAAGACCCCACCGCCCTTGAGGGTGCCGAGCGCCGCGACGTACAGATCCGGCTCGCGGCCGAGCAGCGAGGCAACCCCGTACCCGTCGAGGGCCGTTCGCCGGTAGCCCAGCGACGCCAGGGCGTTGGCGAACCGGTTGGTCCGGCGCATCAGGTCGTCGTAGGTCAGATCGACCGACTCCCCCGACCGCGCCAACCACCGGATGGCCACGCGCCCGCCGTTGCCGGCTGCCACGTGCCGATCGACGGCCTCGTGGGCGATGTTCAGACCGCGCCCGTCCGGCAGCCCGTCGAGCGTCGACCGGGCCGCCGACCAGACCTCGGCCGGAGCGAGGGCGTCGACGTCGGTGGTCATGACCCCGTCGCCTCCTCGAACTGGGCGAGGGCCTCGAGGGCGTCGGATCCGTACACGGCGGACGGGCCGCCACCCATCATGATCGCGACGCCGATGGTCTCCTCGACCTGGGCCCGGGTCGCGCCGGCCCGGAGGGCGTCGTGGACGTGGAAGGCGATGCAGCCGTCGCAGTGGCTGGTGATCCCGATGGCCAGGGCCATCAGTTCCTTCACCGAGGTCGGCAGCGCGCCGTCGGCCATGGCGGCGTGGTGCATGCCGCCGAAGCCGGCCATCACGCCCGACTGCACCTCCGAGAGCGAGCGGAACCCGCGTCGCAGTTGGGTGTGGCGTTCCGGGAAGTTGGTCATTGGTAGATCCTTTCGACGACGTCGGCGTAGTGCTCGAGCACCACCATGCGCCGCACCTTGAGGGTCGGGGTGACCTCCTCGGAGGTCTCTTCGAGATCGTGCGGCAGGATCACGAAGGCCCGGATCGACTCGGCCCGCGACACCGACTCGTTGGCGAAGTCGACCGCTTCCTGGATCTCGGCTCGCAACGCCGGGTCGTCGACCAGCGACTCGACGGCGGCGCCCGGGTGCCCGTGCTCGGCGGCCCAGTCGGTGAAGGCGTCGACGTCGATCGTGACGAGGGCGGCGATGAACGGCTTCCCGTCGCCGACCACCATCGCCTGACTCACCAGGCTGTGGGACCGGAGGCGATCCTCGAGCGGGGCCGGGGCCACGTTCTTCCCGGCCCCGGTGACGATCAGGTCCTTGATGCGTCCGGTGATGCGAACGAAGCCGTCGTCGTCGATGGCCCCGACGTCACCGGTGTGGAACCAGCCGTCGCGGTCTCGGACCTCGCGGGTGGCGATCTCGTTGTTCCAGTACCCCTCGAACACCTGGGGGCCCCGCACGACGAGCTCGCCCTCGTCGGTCACCGAGATCGAGGTGCCGGCCACGGGTGGTCCGACCGATCCCGGTCGCCACGCGTCGGTCCGGCTGATGGTCAGGATCGGGCTGGTCTCGGTCAGGCCGTAGCCCTCGTAGATCTTGACCCCGACGCCGTCGAAGAACGAGGTCAATCGTTCACCGAGGGGCCCGCCTCCACTGAACGCCATGCGGAGATTGCCACCGAACGCCGCGGCCAGTTTGCGGTAGACGAGACGATCGAACACGGCGTGCTCGAGCCGCAGCGCCGGACCGACCGAACCACTGGCACGAGCCCGGGAGTACCGGATCGAGGTGCGGGCGGCACGCTCGAAGATCGGCCCCTTCCGGTCGACCTCGGCTGCGTGTTGAGCCTTGCTGTACACCTTCTCGAAGATCCTCGGGACCGCCGAGATCAGGGTCGGCCCGACCATGGCGAACTCTTCGGGGAGGGCGGCGATGGAGGTGCCGAAGGCGATCTTGACCCGCTTCTCGAGGCAGTACAGGGCCGTCATCTTGCTGAGCACGTGGGCCAGCGGCAGGAACAGCAGGCCGACGTCATCGGCACCGACCGAGTCGCCCAGGGCGTCGGAGACCTGGTGCACGTTGGACCGGAGGTTGCCGTGGGTCAGGACGCAGCCCTTCGGGCGTCCCGTGGTTCCCGAGGTGTAGATGATCGTGGCGATCGTCGAAGGCGTCAGACCCCCGATGCGCTCGTCGATCCGGGTTGCATCCACCGAAGCGCCGCGCTCGATGAGGGCGTCGAGCCCGGTCGGGGCGATGGCGACGACCTCGACGCCCGCAGCCTCGTCGGTCGCGCTGCGAACCGAGTCGAGCAGCGCCTCGTCGTCGACGAAGAGCATCCGGGCGCCGCTGTCGGCGAGGATCCACGCCACCTGATGGGCCGAGGAGGTCTCGTAGATCGGCACGGTGATCGCCCCACAGGCGTTGATCGCCTGGTCGATCTCGAGCCACTCCGCCGACGTCGCGGCCATCAAGCCGATCCGATCGCCGGGCGCCACCCCGGACGCGATCAGTCCGCGGCCGATGCCCACGACGCGGTCCCAGAACTGCATGGCCGTCCGGTCGACGAATCGGTCCCCGGCTCGCACCGACAGGGTCGGATGGGACGGCGCATTCGCAACCGTTCGCACGATCGGGGTCAGCAAATGGCCCACCTCGGTCACCTCGAATGGCGGACCTTCGACGGTGTCGACCATCGGGACGCTCCTTTCGTCGACGTCAGGTTCCCTCACCCCCACTGTGTTCCCTCGGTCACCATTCGGGCAGGGCCCGAAGTCATGCGTTCCGACCCCACCTCCTGCCCTAAGCCCCTGGCGGGACGGTGGAGGATGTGCGAGACCGGAGTCGTGATCCTCCCGATCCTCGCCATGGCCGCCGGTCTCGGACTCGCCATCTGGGCCAGTCGACGAGCGCTGGATGCCGCCTCGGCGCTCGGGGCATCCGTCGGGTTGTCGCCCCTGGTCATCGGCGTGACCATCGTCGCCATCGGCACCGATCTCCCCGAGATCGCCAACAGCGTCGTTGCGTCGGCCACCGGGCACGGCGACGTCAACGTGGGCAATTCGGTCGGGTCGGTCGTCACCCAGTCGACACTGGTGCTGGGGATGCTCTGCATCCTCGGCGGGCTCGAGAGCACGCGACGGTTCGTGACCACCGTCGGGGGCCTGACCGTGCTGGCGCTGCTGACCGGTGCCGTCCTCTTCGCCGACGGCCGATTCGGACGGGCCGACGGGGCGTTGCTGGTGGCGTTCTGGGTGGTCGGCACGATCGTCATCCAGCGGCCCGGATCGGTGGGGGTCGCCGAGGTCGCGATCCAGGCCGTCGACGACGGCCGCCCCACCCGCACCCTGGCGACCCTGACGGTGCTCTTCCTGGGCCTCGTCGGCGTCGGCTCGACGATCGCCGTCGAGGCCTTCACCCGACTGGCCGAGGCGTGGGGCATGCCGGAGTACCTGCTGAGCTTCTTCCTGCTGTCGCTCGGCACCTCGATGCCCGAGCTGGTCGTCGACATCCAGGCCCTCCGGCAGGGGCAGGGCCAGCTGGCGCTCGGTGACATCCTGGGTTCGTCGTTCATCGATGCGACCCTCGCACCGGGACTCGGGCCGCTGCTGTTCCCCACCGTTCTCGGCGCCGACGTCGCCCGGGCGAGCGTGATCGTGGCCATCGTCGTGGCCACCGTGACCGTGCTCCTGGCCCGGGATCGACGCCACGGCCGCCCGACGGGGCTCGTCCTGATCCTGCTCTACGCATCGCTCTACCCGGCGCTGATCACCTGACGAGGTCCACGAAAGGGGGACGTTGGCCCCTTCCGCTCCTCCGGGTCGCCGGTGATGCTCGGGACCGTGAGGAGCTTGCCCGATGCCTGACGACGTCGACGATTCCCGGGCGGTCGATGGCCAGTGGGCGGTCGGTCGGACCGAAGGTTGTGCCGTGTGTCCCGACCCGATCGCGCTCTCCGAGGGCCGGACGCTGCATCTGCATCACCTCGGTGCGGGCGACGGGCCGGCGATGTCGTCGCTCTATCACCGACTCGGGCCCGACGACGTGTACCGGCGGTTCTTCACCAGCGCCCTGCCCGACGCCGACTGGTTCGAGGAGTGGGCCCGGGTCTCCGAGCGAGGCGGCTTCGGTCTGCTGGCCGTGGTCACCGGTGGTTCCGAGGCCCGAGACCCGAGCTCGACCCCGGACCCGACCGTCGTCGGCGAGGCCGGCTACGCCCGACTGTGCGACGGTGACGGCGAGCTCGGCATGGCCGTCGACCCGACGTGGCGGGGCTGGCTCGGCCCCTGGTTGCTCGACGCCCTGTTGCAGCACGCCGACGCCCGCGGGATCCCGAACATCCAGGCGCTGGTCCTGACCGACAACCGCAAGATGAGCACCATGGTCGCCGCCCGCGGCGTGGCATCGATGGCCTCGCCGGACTGGTCGACGACGCGGGTCTCGATGAGCACCCGAGGACGGGTGCCCTCATGGCCCGGCGATCGAGACGGCGATCGGCCGCACGACCGACCCCGGCTGCTGGTCGAATCCGATCGATCACGCTGGGCCGGGATGGGCGACGCCGTCCGCTCCGCCTTCGACGTCATGGTGTGCCGCGGACCCGATCACCGACCGACCGGGCCGACCGACCGGGGCTGTCCGCTCCTCCGAGGCGAGCGCTGCCCCCTCCTCGACGGGGCCGACGTGGTCGTCCACCTCCTCGATCCGAGCAGCCCGGCCGCGACGCAACTGCTCGACGAGGAACGTCTGATCCACTCCGGACTCCGGATGATCGACGGCTTCGTGACCGACCCCGACGGCACGACCCGGCGTCGCCCCGACGCCGACATCATCGCAGAACTCGAGAAGGGCGAGTCAACATGAACGACGACCGCATGAACCCGACCGACGCCACCCTGTGGGAGATCAAGCGGGACCCGGAGCTGCGAACCACGATCGTGGCCCTGGCGACGCTGACGGCGGTCCCGGACCCCACGGTTCTCGAAGCCGCCGTCCGGCGGGCGATCGAGTCGACTCCGCGCCTGCGGCAACGGGTCGTCGAGGGCACGCTCGGGATGGGCCGCCCCCGATGGGTCGACTGCGACGTCGACCTCCCCTTCCATCTCCGGCGGGTCACCCTGCCGCAGCCGGCAACGTCGGCCACGCTGCTCGAGATGATCCGTCCGCTCGCCGGCGAGGACTTCGACGTCGATCGGCCGCTGTGGCAGGTGTTCGCCGTGGACGGACTGGCCGACGGCCGGAGCGCCTTGGTGCTCAAGGTCAGCCATGCCCTCACCGACGGCATCGGGGGGATGTCGCTGCTCCGGGCCTTCGCCGACCAACCCGACGAGCCGCCCACCACGCCCAAGGCGTCCGATCCGGCTCGGCCGAAGGCCGGACGAGCGGGACGGGCGATGCCGTTCCGGCCCACCGATCTCAATCCCCTCACCCAGGCGACGAACGCCGCCCGACTGGTCCGTTCGGCCGGGCGGCTCCTCGCTCCGGCCGGTGAGCCGCTCTCGCCGTTGTTCACCGATCGGAGCCTCGGCCGGTGGCTGGGGACCACCGAGCTCCCCTTCGACCGACTCGTTGCCGCGGCCCACCGGGCCGGGGGAACCGTCAACGACGCGTTCGTGACGATCTCGCTCGGGGCCCTGGCCGAGTACCACCGGGAACTCGGGTCGATCGCCGGTCCACTCCGGGTGACGATGCCGGTGAGCTTCCGGCGCGAGTCCGATCCCGAGGCGGGCAACCAGTGGACGCCCTCGCGGTTCGTCGCCGCCGTCGATCCCGACGCCCACCCGTTCGATTCCCTGCACGAACTTCGGGGCACCTTGCACCGCAGCAGTCACGAACCGGCCATCGGAATCAGCCAACTCCTCGTCGCCGGGATCCAGGAGCTCCCGGCGGGTCTCACCACGAGCGTGGTGGCCGGCATGGTGAAGGGATCCGACGTCGTGCTCACCGACGTCCCGGGACCGACCGGGTCGATCCGGATCGCCGATGTGGCCGTCGAGACGTTGCACCCCTTCGCCCCGACCGGCGGCGCCGCACTCAACATCGGACTGCTCACCTATTCGGGCGTCGCCCACTTCGGGTTCACGGTCGACCCGGCGGCGGTGGCCGAGCCCGAACGGCTGTTGGCCCTGTTCGACCGGCGAGCCGCCGATTTCGTCCGGCGTCGCGGGCACCGGACGCCGACACCGGCCGCATCGACCAGCCGATCCGAGGCGCCCGTCACCGGCGACCCGACGGCGACGAAACCCCTCCGGCTCAGTGCCCTCGACACCGGTTTCCTGCGCATGGAGACGGCCCGTACGCCGATGCACATGGGAAGCCTGCTCGTCCTCGACGGGACGCCGCTCATGGACGACGACGGCCACCTCGACCTGCCGGCGATCCGGTCGCGGGTGTCGGAGCGGCTGTCGCGAGTGCCCCGCCTCACCCGCCGGGTGGCCGAGGTCCCCTTCGACCTGGCCCGTCCGGTGTGGGTCGACGACAGCCGGTTCGACATCGATCATCACGTGCGGATGATCACCCTTCCGGCCCCCGGGACGCGCGAACAGCTGATCGAGCGTTGCGAGCTGTTGCAGATGCGGCTGCTGAACCGGTCCCGCCCCCTGTTCGAGCTGTGGTTCATCGTCGGCCTCGACCCCGAGACCTTCGGCCCGAACCGGGTGGCCCTGGTCGAGAAGCTCCACCACGCGATGCTCGACGGCATGTCGGGGGTCGAGTTGGCCTCGGTGTTCTTCGACACCGAGGTTCGCCCACTCGGCGGCGACCCGGCCCCGGGCCGTCGACCGGCCCCGGCGACGGCCGACCCGTCGAAGGCCGCGCTCGCCGTCGACGCCGTCGTCGACCAGCTCCGCGAGCCCCGGCAGCTCCTGCGTCTGGCCGGCGGTCTGGTCGATGGACCCCGTTCGTCGGGTTCGCAGCTGGCTGCCGCAAGCGCGGCCGTGAGCGATCTGGTCCGGCCCCTCCTCGGCGCCCGCGTGCCCGATTCTCGACGCACCCTCGGCCGACGGCGGCTCCTCGTCCCGCTGTCGATTCCGCTCGACGCCGTGCACGACGCCGGGGTCACCCTCGGGGGAACGGTCAACGACGTCGTGTTGGCGGCCGTCGCCGCGGGGTTCAGGGCCCTGTACGCCCACCGGGGCGAGGCACCACCCCATCCGTTCACCGCCATGGTCCCGGTCTCGACCCGGGTCGCCGGTCTCGAGGGTCAGCCCGGCAACCACGTGTCGGCGATGATGATCGAACTCCCGCTCGGCGACGATCCGGTCACCGGCTTGGCCTTCATCGCCGAGGCGGTCACCGAACGACGGGAACGGCACTACCCCGAAGGCACGGAGGTCCTGCTGCACGCCGCCGATCATCTGGCCCCGCCCGCCCTGCACCTCCTGGCCCGCCTCGTCGCCCATCAGCCGTTCGCCGATGTCGTGGTGACCAACATGCCGGGACCGCGACGACCGCTCTCGTTCGGCGGAGCCATCATCGAGGAGATGATCCCCATCGTCCCCCTCGGGGCCAATCTGCCCGTGTCGATCGCCGTCATCAGCTATGCCGGTTCGTTGACGGTGGCCCTTCACGCCGACGACGAGGGCTGCCCCGACATCGAGGTGCTCGCCGACGGCATCGTGGCGGCCTTCGACGAGATGATCAGCAGCGCACACACCCGCACCGACGAGACCGTCGGCGCGGAGCCCGGAACCCGGCAACGAAAGGATCGATGACCATGACCCTCCAGACCATCGCGGTCGGGTTCGACGGCTCGGAAGGATCGGCGGCCGCTCTGCGGTGGGCGCAGGCGCTGGCCGACGGCAGCAGCGCCGGGGTGACCGCCCTCAGCGCCTTCGCCCATCCCCCGTCGGAGCTGACCCAGGAGCACCACGAAACGATGCTGGCGGAGTACGCCCAGCACCTTCGTGAACGGTGGCTCCCGCCCTCGGTCTCCCTGGTCGTACGGAGCGGCGACCCACGCGAGGTCATCACCGACTTCGATGGTTCGGCCGATCTCCTGGTGCTCGGCCGCTCCGGCCATGGCTCCGAACCGGGTCCGGGCCACATCGGCAGCGTCGTGGAGCACGTCGCCCATCACAGTCGCTGGCCGCTGGCGATCGTGGCCGACGAAGAACGCATCGAGCACCATCCGATCGTGCTCGGTCTCGACGGATCGCCCCAGGCCGCAGCGGCGACCGGCGTCGCCGCCGAACTCGCCCGGGCGTTCGGCGTGCCCGTCGTTGCCGTCGTCGTTCGCTTCCCGCTCCGGGCCGACGATCCCGTCCTGCCCGACGCCACCCATCAGGCCGTGCTCGCCGAACTCGACGGCTGGGCGGCGCCCCTCCACGCCGCCGGGGTGACCGTCGAGGCCGCCGTCCAGGTCGACCGCGATCCGGCCTCGTCCCTGCTGCGGGTGGCCGAACGCCACGGGGCGAGCGCGGTCGTGATCGGCACGCGGGGCGTCGGGGGGTTCTCGGGGCTGCGGGTCGGGGGCGTCGCCATGCGAACACTCCACCGGGCTCGACGCACCCTGGTGCTGGTTCCTCCGGTGCCCGACCGAAGCTGATCGGGCCCTCGTTTGCATCGAGATCACCGACTCGTGTGACAATGCCCCCAGCGCGACCGCCGATCGGCGGCGCATCGACACTTCGAGGGGGACTCGCATGTCGCAGGAGAACGAGGTAGACGTCGTCGTCGTCGGAGCCGGGATGGCAGGGTTGTACCTGCTGCATCGGCTCCGCAAGGCCGGGTTCGACGCCCGGGCCTTCGAGACGGCCGACGACGTGGGCGGCACCTGGTACTGGAATCGATACCCGGGAGCGCGGTGCGACATCCAGACCGTCGACTACTCCTACAGCTTCGATGCCGAGCTCGAGACCGAGTGGGAATGGTCGGAGAAGTACGCCACCCAACCCGAGATCCTCGCCTACCTCCAGCACGTCGCCGACAAGCACGACCTCCGACGTGACATCACGTTCTCGACCCGGATCGACGCCGCCGTCTGGGACGACGATGCGAACCAGTGGCGTCTGCAGACCGAGCACGGCGACGAGGTCCGCTGTTCCCACTACGTGATGGCCACCGGTTGCCTGTCGCTGCCCAAGTCACCCGACATCGACGGGGCCGACCGGTTCGGGGGCGAGGTCTACTTCACGAGCCGCTGGCCCCATGAGGGCGTCGACTTCACCGGCAAGCGGGTGGCGGTCATCGGCACCGGATCGTCGGGCATCCAGTCGATTCCGCTCATCGCCGCCGAAGCCGACGAGCTCACGGTCTTCCAGCGGACCCCCAACTTCTCGATCCCGGCGCTGAACGGTCCCGTCCCGGCCGAGAAGCTCGACCTCGTCCGCACCGACACCGGCGCGTATCGGGAGGCGGCCAAGTGGAGCCGAGGCGGGGTCCCGGGCGATCCCGCCGAGGTCGGGGCCCTCGCCGTTTCCGACGCCGAGCGGCTGGCCAAGTACGAGGAGGTCTGGCAAAAGGGTGAGCTCATGGCCCCCCTGGGTGCGTTCAACGACCTGCTGGTCAACCCCGCCGCCAACGAGACCATCAGCGAGTTCATCCGTGGCAAGATCCGCTCGATCGTGTCCGACCCCGAGACGGCCGAGGCGTTGTGCCCGACCAACCACCCGTTCGGGACCAAGCGACCGTGTCTCGACACGAACTACTACCAGACCTTCAACCTGCCGCACGTCTCCCTCGTGAGCCTGCTGCGCGAGCCGATCTCGTCGATCACCGAGACCGGCATCGACACCTCCGAGCGGTCCTTCGAGTTCGACGCCATCGTGTTCGCAACGGGCTTCGACGCCATGACCGGCGCCATCGTGTCGGTCGACATCACGGGCCGCGACGGCATCCGCCTCGCCGACAAGTGGGCCGACGGCCCCAAGACCTACCTGGGGTTGACCTCGGTCGGGTTCCCGAACTTCTTCACCATCACCGGGCCCGGGAGCCCCTCGGTGCTGTCCAACATGGCCGTCTCGATCGAACAGCACGTCGACTGGATCGCCGACTGCCTCGAAGACCTGCGCCGCGACGGTTTCGACGTCATCGAGGCGACGCCGACGGCCGAGGATGGCTGGGGACTCCACGTCAACGACTGCGCCAACATCACGCTCTACCCGCAGGCCAACTCCTGGTACATGGGGGCCAACGTGCCCGGCAAGCCCCGGGTGTTCCTGCCCTACGTCGGCGGCGTCGACACCTATCGGCGGGCCTGCGACGAGGTGCGGGCCGGCGACTACCTCGGGTTCACCCGGACCGGGTCGAGCGGTGTGACCACCAACGACGGCGTCATCCGGCGGGTCCAGCCCGACGTCTCGATGCTGCTCGACATGATGGCCGAACTCGAACTGCCGGCCATGGACTCGATGTCGGCCGAAGACGCCCGCGCCTTCTCCGACGCCATGTCGGCCGAGCGTCCACCCGGACCCGAGGTCGGCGAGATCGTCGACGGCACCCTGCCCGGGCCCGCCGGCGACCTGGCCTACCGGCTCTACCGGCCGGCGACCCCCGGGCCCCATCCCGTCGTCGTCTACTACCACGGGGGCGGCTGGGTGCTGGGCAGCGCCGAATCCGACGATCCCCTGTGCCGCGACCTCTGTGTCCGCTCCGACGCCCTCATCGTGTCGGTCGACTACCGCCACGCACCCGAGGCTCGCTTCCCGGCCGCCGTCGACGACGCCTTCGCCGCCCTGCAGTGGGTGGCCGATTCGGCCGAGCAGCTGGGCGGCATCCCGGGCCCGGTCGCCGTTGCCGGGTGGAGCGCCGGCGGCAACCTGGCGGCGGTGGTGTGCCAGATGGCCCGCGACACCGGCGGACCCGCCATCTCGGGCCAGCTCCTGCTCACGCCGGTCACCGATTCCGACCTCGATCGCGGTTCCTATCACGACAACGGCGACGGCTACGTGCTCACCGCAGCCCTGATGCGCTGGTTCTGGGACCACTACACCGAGCCCTCGGAACGCACCGATCCCCGGGTGGCCCCGCTGCGGGCCGACTCGCTGGCCGACCTCCCGCCGGCGTTCATCGTCACCGCCGAGTTCGACCCGCTCCGCGACGAAGGCATCGCCTACGCCGATGCGCTGGCCGACGCCGGTGTCCCGGTCCGGCATCTCCCGGCCCGCGGCCACGTCCACACCTCGATCGCAGCCGTCGACCTGATGCTGTCGGGTGCACCGATCCGGGCCCAGATGGCCGAGGCGTTGCGTTCGTTCTTCCCCGCCACCGTCCCGGCCTGACCCGACCGTGCCCATCCCGGCCGGCCTGGTCGAGCGGTCGGTGGATCCGATCACGCACCGGATCGATGCGCGCTGGACCATGGCGTATGCCGCCGGGCTCGGGCTCGCCGACGACTGCTACCTCGACACGACCCGACCCGACGGCATCGTCGCCCATCCCCTCTTCGCGGTGTGCCCGGAATGGGCGGTGATCGTGGCGGCCCGGGTGGATTCGGAACGAGCCGGCCTGACCGCCGCCGAGGTGGCGACCGGCGTCCATGCGAATCACGATCTGACGATCCATCGACTGATCCGGCCGGGCGACGTCCTCACGACCACGCTGTCGACGGTGGCGGTCGAGGCCAAGCGACCGGGGGCCCGGGTGCGATCGGTGCTCCACACCGTCGACGCCGACGGCCGACCCGTCGCCACCACACGGCAGGACGCCATCTATCTCGGGGTCGGTGTCGACGGTGCCGATCGTCCCGACCCCGATCCACCGGCTCCGCCCCCCGAGCCGTCGCGTCATGGTGCCCCCGTCGAAACCGTGCTGGACCTGCCTGCGGGCGCTGCCCACGTCTACACCGAATGCGCCCGGATCTGGAATCCGATCCACACCGACCTCGCCGTCGCCGCATCGGTCGGACTCCCCGGCCTCATCCTGCACGGGACGGCCAACCTGGCCCACGGCGTGTCGGCCGTGATCGATGCGTCCCGCAACGGCGGCTTCTCCACCGAGCCCGAACGGGTCCGTCGGATCGTCGGTCGCTTCTCGGCCATGGTGCCGCTGCCCTCGCGCCTCACGCTCGCCGTCTGGCCCGGGTCGGTCGACGCCGCCGGAACCCGCTCCGTCGCATTCGAGGTCCGCAACGAGGCCGGGCGGGCGGCCGTCGCCGACGGGGTCGTGGTGTTGGGGTGAGCGAACCTGGTTGCATCATTTGACCAACCGCCCTGCGCCGAGCAACCTCGGCCCATGACCGACCTCACCACCGTCGACTTCCACTTCGACGTCATGTGCCCCTGGGCCTACCAGACCTCCAAGTGGATCCGGAGCGTCCGGTCCCAGACCGACCTCACCATCAACTGGCGGTTCTTCAGCCTGGAAGAGGTCAACCGGGTCGAAGGCAAGAAGCACCCGTGGGAGCGGGAGTGGTCCTACGGCTGGTCGATGATGCGCATCGGCGCGCTGCTGCGGCGGACGAGCATGGACGACCTCGATCGGTGGTATGCCCGCACCGGTCGAGCGCTCCACGAGGACGGCCAGAAGCCCCACGAGCCCGACGTGGCCCGGTATCTGATGGCCGACATCGGGCTCGACCCGGAGCTGGTCGATGCGGCCATCGCCGATCCCACCACGCACGACGAGGTCCGAGCCGAACACCAGCGGGTCGTCGACGCCGGTGGCTACGGCGTTCCGACGCTCTTCTTCGGACCTCCCGACGACGAGCAGTGCCTGTTCGGACCCGTCCTGATCGATCCCCCCGAGGGCGAGGCCGCCCGCCGCCTGTGGGACGCCACCACCGCCTGGCTCGAGTTCCCCCATCTCTACGAGCTGCAACGACCCAAGACCGCGACCGACAACGCCACGATCGCCACCGCATTCCGGCCCTACCTCGAGGCTCGCGACTGGGTGAGCATCAATCGCGGGAAGGTCGTCGGCTTCCCGAACGACGAGAAAGCGAACCACTGATGCCCACCAACGCCCTCGACAACCTCGCGATCTGCTGGGACTCACTCGACGACCTCCTCGCATCCCTCGACGGCGAACAGTGGACGGTGCCGTCGCTGTGCCCCGACTGGGACGTCACCGGCATCGTGATCCACCTGGCCGCCATCGAACACATGCTCGCCGGCAAGCGTCCCGACGCCTTCGCCGAGCATCTCCCGTTCGAGGCGGTCGGCGAGTTCGTCGCCTCGACCGACGGGCAGTCGCCGGCCGAGATCCTCGACCGGTACCGCGAGGCGATCGCTGCTCGCCGCGCCGACGTGGCCGGACTGACCGACGACGATCTCGCCCAGCCGTCCCTCACCCCGGTCGGACCGGGGACCTACGGGCGCTTCATGGCCGTCCGGGTCTTCGATTTCTGGGTGCACGAGCAGGACATCCGGCGACCGCTCGGACTTCCGGGACACGAATCGGGTCCGGCGGCCGAGATGGCGATCGACGAGATCGAGTCGTCGCTGGGCTACATCGTCGGCAAGAAGGTCGGCCTCCCCGAGGGCATGGGCATCACGATCGACCTGACCGGTCCGGTGCACCGCACGATGCACGTCGTCAACGACGGACGGGCCAAGCGGGTCGACGCCCTCGAGAACCCCGACGTCGTGCTGTCCGCCGACTCGACCACCTTCGCCCTGCTCGCCTGCGGTCGGATCGATCCCGACGAGGCCATCGCGTCCGGCGCCATCTCCTGGTCCGGTGACGACGAGTGGGGCCGCAAGGCCGCCCGCTCGTTGGCGTTCACGATGTGATCCGGGCGCCGCTCGATCGCGACGAATTGGCCGACATCGTCGAGACCTACGCATCGTTCGGGGATCACCACACCGGAACCGGCGCCGACCACCGGACCGCCGAATGGTTGGCGACCCTGCTCGACTCCTGCGGCGGCGAGGTCGAAACCGAGTCGTACACCTTCGATCGGTTCGAGGCCGAGGCCCGTCTGTTCGAATCCACCGTTGGTCGATCGATCGACTGCCTCCCACTGTTCTACTCGGCGGTGGGGCACTGGGAGGTCGATCGTCTCGACGTCCTCGCCGTCGAGGCGTCGGTGGCCGGCGATGCCCGCGGGCTCGACCGCCACCTCGCAACCTCGGGGGGCTCCGGCGGTCTCGTCCTCGCCGTCGACGGGCCCGACGACCTGATCGTGCAGTGCAACCGCAAGCCCGTGGTCGAACTCGGCCGCCCCGTGGTCGTGGTGGCGGGCAATCGGGGCCACGCGATCGATCCCGACACCCGGCTGGTGTTCTCGTCCTCGCTCGTCGCCGGAACCAGCGCGAACGTCCTCGCCACGTTCGGTCCGACCGACGGCGCTCCGGTCACCGTCACCACTCCCCTGACCGGATGGACGCCGGCCGCCGGTGAGCGGGCGACGGGGCTGGCCGTTTCGGTGGCGATGGCCGTCGAGCTGGGCCGGGAACACCGGGTGCGGTTCGTGGCCTGCAGCGGTCACGAGCTCGACCACCTCGGCCTGGTCCACCACCTCGACGGCCGGACCGTCGCCGGCGAGCGCGTGATCCATCTCGGCGCCTCGATCGCCGCGGTGGAACCCGGTGCGAACGGGGCACCCGAACTGGGTTCGGAGCGGATGGTGCTCACCACGGCCACGGGCCGGGCTCGCGACGAGATCGCCCGGATCGTGCCCGACGGGAACTGGACGCTGCTCGATCCGAAGCGCTGGGGTGGGGAGGGTGGCACGTGGCAGCGGGCCGGGGCCGACGTCTTGTCGTTCCTGGGACGGTTCCGCTTCTTCCACACCTCGGCCGACACCCCGGCCAGCGCCACCGACCCGGCAGCGACCGAACGGGCCGCCCAGGTCGCGATCGCCGCCGCGCGCGTGTTCGTCGCGCGCTGACCGTTCGGGTGTGTCGCCCACCGAACGGCTCGCTCAGGTGTCGTTGGCCGCCCGGGGTGCCTGACCGCTGCCCGCCTGCGGATCGGCGGCGACGGCCCGATCGAACCAGGCATCGGCCGATTCGGTGATCACCGTCCGTCGGAGCGAGGTCTTGATCCGGCGGACACCGGCGGGATCGTGACCGGCCAGACGGATCGCCAGCTCGTCGGCGGCGGCGACGACCTCGGCGTCGGGCACGCTGGCGTAGGCCACACCGAGCGACACCAGTTCCGGACCGGCGATCCGGTCGCCGAGCAGCACGAGCCGGGCGGACAACGCCTCGCTGTGGCGAAGCCGCAGCCACGCCAGGTTCATCGGTGCCGCCATTCCCTGCTGGATCTCGCCGACCTGCAGGAACGCCTCGTCACCGACGACGAGGAAGTCGCAGGCGAGTGCGAGCGCCGCCCCACCGTTGACCGCCGCCCGCTCGAGGGCACCGACGACGATCCGATCGGTGTCGAACAGGGCCCGGTGCACCCGCCGCCACAGCGCCGGGAACGTCGGCACCCAGTCGGGCCGGGGATCGGCCGAGAACTCCTTCAGATCGAGTCCCGAACAGAACGCCCCACCCTCGCCGCGGACGACCACCACCGTGACCGCATCGTCGGCCTGCACCGCTTCGAGGGCCTCGGCCAACTCGACGACCAGCGGACCCGTCAGGGCGTTGCGACGCTCGGGGCGGTTCAACACCACGTGCCGGATCCGCTCGGACGGACGTTCGATGCGCACGAGTTCGCTCACCGCGCCACCCTAGTTTTCCCTCCGATCCCGAGCGAGCGTCCCGGGCGTGCCAGGCTCTCGGCATGCCTGAGACCGAAACCGCCCCCGGCGCAGACCCGGGCACCGAACTCGAGGGGCGGTCGATCCTGATCGCCGGGGCCACCGGTGGACTCGGTTCGGCCCTCGCGACCCACCTGGCCGAACGCGGCGCCACCCTCACCCTGGTGGCTCGCTCGGCCGAGCGACTCGAGGCCCTCCCGATGGCCGGGCACCGCCTCGCGCTCGATCTGCGCGATCCCTCGGCCTGCGCCACCGCCGTTTCGGAGGCCGTCGAGCGAGCGGGCCGACTCGATGCGGTGATCAACGCCGTCGGGGTGGTCGCGTTCGGAACGATCGACGAACTCGACATGGACACCGTCGAAGAGCTCTTCCTCACCAACACCTTCGTACCGATCGCCCTGGCGAAGGCGGCCCTGGGCGCGCTCCAACCGGGCGGGGTCATCGTCAACCTGTCGGGCGTCATCGCCGAACAGAACCTGCCCGGTATGGCGGCCTACGGGGCCTCGAAGGCCGCCGTTGCCTCCTTCGACCAGGCCCTGGGCCGCGAGGCCCGACGCCGCAAGATCGCCGTGATCGATGCCCGCCCGCCGCACACCGAGACCGGGCTGGCCGGACGGGCGATCGCCGGAACGGCCCCGAAGATGCCAACCGGACTCGACCCCGCCGTCGTGGCCGCGGTCATCACCGACGCCGTCGCCGCGACCCTCGGCGGTCGGGGCAGCGGGCGTGACCTGCCCAGCTCGTCCTTCGCCTGAGCCCGGCAGCGGTCGAGTCGCGGGACCGGGAAACGTGGACCGATGAGGGTGGACCGATGAACGCCGTACTCGTGATCAGCACCGTCGCCACCTGGGGCATGGTCGGACTGATCTGGATGGTGCAGGTCGTGCACTACCCGATGCTCGCCGACTACTCGGCGCTCCGTCCGATGGAGGCCGCCACCGAACACGCCCGCCGGATCACCTGGGTGGTCGGTCCGTTCATGGCCGCCGAAGGTGTCACGGCGCTCGTCCTGCTCGTCGAACGACCGGCGGCGATCGGGGCCCCGGCGGCCTGGGTCGCCGCGGCGCTGCTCGGGGTCGCCCTCGCCTCGACGGTGTTGATCCAGGTGCCGCTCCACTCCCGGCTGTCGTCGGGCCACGACGACGCCGTGGCCCGACGACTCGTTCGCACGAACTGGGTCCGCACGGTGGCCTGGACCGCCCGGGGCCTGGTGTTGGCGGCAGCCCTGGCTGCCTGAGGCCCGAGGCCGGCGGAACGAACCCACCGACACCGGTCGACCCACCGGTCCCAATCGCCGGGTCGGCGATCGCCTCGAGCGATGATCGGCATCGCCCCAGGGCCCGGTTCCGGTGGACGGACGTGTCCGATGTCATCGGATCCGTGGGTCTGGGTCGTTCGGCCCAGACCGACGCCTCCACCAGCGACGTTGCGGTCGGTCCCCCATCGGTGTGACCGATGCCCCACCCCATGGGCGTTGTCTTCGCTCCGGCTTCGGGGCACTCTGCCGAACTGAACGAGCGGTCGCGTGCATCGACCGCCCACCCCAATCAGCTTCATGCACCACCCCCCGAGCCCGGGATCGGCACGTACCGGTCGGCGCGTCGGGACGACCCATCGTCGAGCGTTCGAGGTTTTCATGCTGTCCACCGCACCGAGATCGATGTTCCGCGCTGCCCGATGGGCTTCGCTGACGATCGGGCTCCTCCTGTGCCTGACCACCGCGACACCGGCGTCCGCCGGCTCGGTCGACCCCTACCAGGGTGTCCCGGAGCGGTTGCGGACCGTCGAGCCGATTCCCGTCGCAACCGCCCACGACGAGATCTACCGGCTCTATCTGGCGACCTTCGGTCGCGAGCCCGAGGCCGTCGGCCACGCCTACTGGACCCAGCAGCGGGTGGCCGGCGCTTCGCTGCCGGCCGTCGCCGCCGCGTTCCTCGTCTCGCCTGAGGCCGATTGGCGACTCGGACCGGACCCGCTGCGTGACGTCTACGCCAACGCCTTCGGTCGCGAACCCGACAGCGACGGTCATCGCTACTGGTCGACGTTCCCCATCGCCGAGGTGCTCGCCGGCTTCACCAACTCGCCGGAACTCATCGCCGCCACCGGCACCAGCCCGTCTCGAGTGGCAGCCGTCACCCTGCCCGATCGCTGGGTCGACGCCGGGAACGGCGTGATGGTCCCCGAGATCCTCCTGGCCATCCGGGCCTGCGAATCCCACGACGACTACCAGGCGGCCAACACCCGCTCGAGTGCTCGCGGTGCCTACCAATTCCTGAGCAGCACGTGGCGGGCCAACGGGTTCGACGTCCTGTTCTCGGCGGCAACGGCCGACCAGGCGAGCCGGGCCCAGCAGGACGCCGCCGCCGTGCTGGTCTGGGAAGCACAGGGCACCTCGCCCTGGAACGCCTCCGCACGCTGCTGGTGACCCCCAGAACCACGTAGGCCACCCCGGGCCGACGGGCCGTCGACCCCCACTTGTCGGGCCTCGGCCCGTCGGCTAGGACATGCTCCACCAGCCTTGGATCCCGGAGTGCCCGGGCCCGACCGACGGGGAGCGACATGAGCGACGACCGCGACGCGGCGGGAGCCGGAACGACGGCCCCCCCGGGACGAACCCTGCCACCTGGAAGGACCCTGCCCCCGGGAACGACCCTGCCACCTGGAAGGACCCTGCCACCTGGAAGGACCCTGCCCCCGGGAAGGACGATGAGCGAGTCGGAGCCGTCCTGGCCCGAAGAGGTCCGACCGCCGGCGGGCACGCCCAACGTCGTGTTCTGCGTCTTCGACGACGTGGGCTTCTCGGACTTCGGG
This sequence comes from uncultured Acidimicrobiales bacterium, assembly GCA_963717115.1. Classification (GTDB taxonomy): domain Bacteria; phylum Actinomycetota; class Acidimicrobiia; order Acidimicrobiales; family SZUA-35; genus JBBQUN01. The sequence continues at coordinate 103,213 of CAVQVO010000002.1, forward strand.
TGCTACGGCTCCGAGGTCGAGACACCGGCCATCGACCGCATGGCCGCAGCCGGGCTCCGCTACACCAACTTCCACACCACCTCGCTGTGCTCGCCGACGCGGGCCTCCCTGCTCACCGGCCGCAACCACCACGCCGTCGGCATGGGCACGCTGGCCAACTGGGACATGGGCTACGAGGGATACCGGGGCGCCATCGCCCGAGAAGCCGGGCTCCTCCCCGAGACCCTCCGCGAGCTCGGCTGGAACAGCTTCGCCGTCGGCAAATGGCACCTCACCCCGATGACCCACACCGGGCCCGCAGGCCCGTTCCACCAGTGGCCGACCCAGCGGGGTTTCGACCGTTTCTACGGGTTCATGGACGGCGCCATGAACCACTGGGATCCGTTCCTCACCGAGGACAACCACCACATCCCGACACCCGACACCCCGGGCTACCACCTCACCACCGATCTGGTCGACCACGCCATGCGGTTCGTGAGCGACCAGCAGTCGGTGGCCCCCGACAAGCCGTTCTTCCTGTACCTGGCCTTCGGGGCCGGCCACTCACCCCATCACGTGCGCCGCGAACTCATCGACGCCTACGTCCCGGTGTTCGAGAAGGGCTGGGACCAGACCCGGATCGACCGCCTGGCCCGCCAGATCGAGATGGGCGTCGTGCCGCCCGACACCCGGCTCCCGCCGCGCAATCCCGGCGTCCCCGAGTGGTCGTCGCTGTCGCAACGCGAACAGGCGCTGTTCGTCCGCTTCCAGGCCGCGTACGCCGCCATGGTCACCCACACCGACGCCGAGATCGGGCGACTGGTGGCGCTCCTGGAACGGATCGGGGCCTTCGACGACACCATCTTCGTCACGATGAGCGACAACGGGGCCTCACAGGAAGGCAGCCAGGTCGGAACCCTGCACCAGGGTCGCTACTTCGAGCGGGCACCGATGACCCTCGACCAGTCGATCGAACGGATCGACGAGATCGGCGAGACCCAGTGGTTCAACAACTATCCACTCGGCTGGGCCATGGCCGGCAACACGCCGTGCAAGTTCTACAAGCAGAACACCCACGGCGGCGGCGTCCGTGACCCGCTGGTGGTCCACTGGCCGAACGGGATCCCCGATGACGTCCGGGGCACGGTGCGATCCCAGTTCCACCACGTGAGCGACCTCGTCCCGACCGTGCTCGAACTGGTCGGGGCGACGGCTCCCACCGTCGTGAACGGCGTCGAGCAGATGCCGATCCACGGCACGTCGATGGCGTACTCGATGACCGACCCCGAGGCGCCGACCCGCAAGGAGGTCCAGCACTTCGAGATGCTCGGCCACCGGGGCATCGTGGTCGACGGCTGGAAGGCGGTCACCCGTCACGACCCCCGGGACTCGATCGACGACGACGTGTGGGAGCTCTACCACCTCGACCGCGACTTCGCCGAGATCGACGATCGGGCCGCCTCCGAACCCGAGGTCCTCGAGTCGTTGGTGGCCCGCTGGTGGGAGGAGGCCGAGACCTACCAGGTCCTGCCCCTCGACGAGCGGGCCGGGAGCAGCAGCCGCCTCAGACGGCCGGTTCGTCGACACTGGACGCTGTGGCCCGGGCTCGAGCGGGTTCCCTCCGATGCCGCCCCCCGCCTGCACAACACCAGCCACCGCATCACCGCCCACGTCTCGATTCCCGAGGGAGGGGCCGAGGGGGTCCTGATCAGCGACGGCGACCAGTGGGCCGGCTACTCGATGTTCGTCCAGGACGGTGTGCCCTGCTTCCACTACCACTTCCCGCTGGAACGCCACGAGGTGCGGGGCCCATCACCGCTGACCCCCGGCGACCACACGGTGTCGTGGACCCTGACCAGGACCGGGCGGCTCGAGGCCACGGCCGAACTCGCGGTCGACGGCGTCACGGTCGGGACCGTCGACATCCCCCGGATCCTCCGGGGCTTCATGCCGTTCAACGGCATGAGCGTGGGCTGCGACCACCCCTCGCCGGTCGGCACCACCTACGAGGCGCCGTTCCGCTTCACCGGAATCATCGAGCGGATCGAGGTCGACCTGCTCGGCGACGAGCCGGGTCCCGACGCCGCCGCCGAGCACCGCTCGGAGATGGGCAAGCAGTAGTGGATCCGGGGCCGACGGTGGTCACGAGATCTCTCGAATGGCCTCCGCTCGCAGGGCCGCGGCCTCGTCGTCGGCCGCCTCGACGATCGCCAGCCGGCGGGCCAGTTCGACCCGACGGCGCTCGAAGCCCGCAGCCGAGACCCGGGCCGACGCCATGATCACCTCGGTGCCGGCCGCCTCGTAGACCCGCACCGAGCGCTCCAGCTCGGCCAGGACCGCCGGCCGCGTGGCGTCGGCCAGGCCACGACACACCGCCAGCTGCCGATCGAGATGGGTGGACAATTCCTCGAACTGCCACAGCACCTCGGCCATGGCGAGATCGGCGGCGACGATCTGGCGGACACTGTCGGTGATGGCCGACACCCGTCGGGCGAGCACGGCCTCGGGTCCCCACGATCGGCGCCAGCGACGGTACAACCCGAGCATGGTCGACTCCTTTCGATCGTGTCGACGATGGTAGTCGCGACCGCCGAGCCCGGTCGGGTCGGCTCAGGGGTTGTCGTACTCCGACCGGGGCCCGAGGTAGTACCACCAGTTGACGACCAGGCACACCAGATAGAAGGCGGCGAAGGCGGCGAGTGCGTACTCGGGCGTCGCGTTCTCGATCTGCGAACCGAACTCGTCGGGCACGATGAAGGCGCCGTAGGCGGCGACCGCCGAGGTCCAGCCCAGCACCGGACCCGCCTGCTCCTTGTCGAACACGATGGCGATGGTCCGGAACGTCGAACCGTTGCCGATGCCGCTGGCCGCGAACAGCACGAGAAAGAGGACGAAGAAGGGCAGGAAGTAGTCCTCGGGGCTCTCCGACCGGTACGCCTGGCGGAGGAAGTACGCAACACCGAGGGCGCTGACGGTCATGACGATCGAGACCCAATGGGTGACTCTCGCGCCGCCGGCCCGATCGGCGATCCACCCCCCGACCGGTCGGATGAAGGCACCGATGAACGGACCCATCCACGCGTAGGTCAGGGCCGAGGGCCCATCGGGGTTCACCGTGTCGTGGGTGATGACCCCACCGACGTCGATGTGCTTGAAGCCGAACACGACCTTGATCGCCAGAGCGAAGCCGGCCGAGAACCCGATGAAGCTGCCGAACGTCATGGTGTAGATCACGCTCATGATCCACGTGTGCTTGTTCCCGAAGATCTTGTACTGCCGTTCGAGATTCGGCCGGACGTCTCCCGGGAGCTGCTTGAGCAGCCAGACCGTCGAGGCCAGGACCGCCGCCATCACCGGCCACTTCGCCAACGACGGGGCACCGAGGAACGGATCGGGCAGGATCACCGCCAGACCGAGCGCGGCCGGGATGGCCGCGACGGCCAGCATCCCGAGGATCTTGCCGAAGGATCCGGCGAGCCCACCGATGTTCGGCGAGACCGACGCGGTGGCGATGTTGTTCATCCCGAACCAGGTCGCGAACGCCAGCGGCACCAGGAAGATCAGCCACACGAAGCCGGCGTTGTGGATCCAGGTCTCGGTCCCGGCGTCGATCGTCCCGATCAGGGTGCCCGAGGACGTCTCGAGGATCTTCGAGCCGCCGCCGAACACGCCGGTCGTCATCACGAACGGGATCAGGATCTGCATCGTCGTGACCCCGGCATTGCCCAGGCCGGCGTTGAGCCCGAGGGCCAGCCCCTGCATGCGCTTGGGATAGAAGAAGCTGATGTTCGACATCGAGGAGGCGAAGTTCCCGCCCCCGAAACCGGACAGGAACGCGAGGATCTGGAAGACCCACAGCGGGGTGTCGGTGTCGAGCAGGGCGAGCCCGGTTCCGACGGCGGGCACCATCAGGAGCGAGGTCGTCAGGAAGACGGTGTTCCGCCCTCCGGAGATCCGGATGAAGAAGCTGTTGGGGATCCGGAACGTGGCCCCGGTGAACCCGGCGATGGCCGTCAGCGTGAACAGATCGCCCTGATCGAACGGGAAGCCCAGATTGAGCATCTGGACGGTGATGATGCTCCAGTACAACCAGACGGCGAAGCCGCACAACAGACTGGGGATCGAGATCCACAGATTGCGGGAGGCGATCTTCTTGCCCGTCGAGTTCCAGAACTCGTCGTCTTCGGGATCCCACCTCGTGATGTCGGCCATGACGGTGATCTCGATTCTGGTTGGGTGACGGTCGTCGGGTTGGCGATCAGGTCGGAGCGGGAGCGGGGTGGGCGTCCCGGCCCGGCTCGTCGTCGAAGTCCTCGGCGAAGGAGTCCTTCGGGTCCTCGAGCAGGACGAGCGTGATCGCGAAGCTGGCCGCGGCCCCACCGGCGAGGATGAAGAAGAACGTCCGGGCGTCGACCAGCGAGTAGATGACCAGGTAGACCACGGCGCCGACGTTCCCGTAGGCGCCGGCCATGCCGGCGATCTGGCCCGTCATGCGCTTGTTGACCATGGGGATCACGGCGAACGTGGAGCCCTCGGCACCCTGGACGAAGATCGAGGCGAACATCGTGATGGCAACGGCGACGATCAGCCAGCCGACGCCACCGAACGCCGGGACGAGGTTCCGCAGCCCGTCCTCGTCGACCCCGGGGGCCCACTCGGCGATGAACGCCATCAGCAGGAACCCGACGACGATGCCGAGCACGTAGCCGAGCATGGTGCGCTTGCGGCTGGCCATCCGATCCGACAGGTACCCGCCGAGCGGGCGGGCGACCAGATTCACGAAGGCGAAGGACGACGCCACGATCCCGGCCAGGGTGGCGGTCACGATCGGAGCGCCGGCGTCGTCGGTCAGGGGGACGAACACCTCCTCGAAGAACTCGGGGAGCATCGACACCACCGCCAGTTCGGCCCCGAAGTTGGCGAAGTACGTGGAGTTGAGGGCCACGACACTGCCGAAGTGGTACCGCTCGTCGTCGGGTACCCCCGCCTTCAGGTGCGGCAGGTTGACCTGCAGGGTCCGAACGACGTGACCGAGGTAGACCAGGGTCAGGAAGCCGTAGATCGCCAGCAGGCCCGAGTCCGACAACACCGGCTCGCCGTCGACCGACACGTTGGAGATCCGCCATGCCAGCAGACCCAGGGCGGCCACCAGCGGCAACGACCAGATCAGGTACTGCACGAGGTCGGCGAAGGACGACAACAGCATCGGTTCGGCCTTCGCGGTCTTGGCCAGGGTGCGCCCGTCGGGCACGTCGCGTACCAGGAAGAAGTACAGGACCCCGTAGACGGCCAGCACGACGCCGTTGATGGCCATCGCCCACCGCCAGGCCTCGTCGCCCAGATCGAACCAGTTGCCCAGGACGGTGATGGCGAACCACGGGAGCGTCATCGCCGCGAACGCCGAGCCGAAGTTGCCCCAGCCGGCGTAGAACCCCTCGGCCCGACCGATGTACTTCGGCGGGAACCACTGGGCGACCATCTTGATGCCGATGACGAACCCGGCCCCGACGCTGCTGAGCAGCAGTCGGGAGATCAGCATCTGATCGAACGTGTCGGCGAAGGCGAACCAGATCGTCGGGACGGCCATCGTGATCATCAGCCAGGTGAAGACGATCCGGCTGCCGAACCGGTCGATCAGCGCGCCGACGACGATCCGGGCCGGGATCGTGAGGGCCACGTTGGCGATGAGGAGGATCTTGACGTGCTCCTTGGTCAGCCAATCCGAGCTGTCGCGCATCGTGGTGGCCAGCGGGGCCAGGTTGAACCACACGAAGAACGTCATGAAGAACGCGATCCAGGTGTAGTGGAGCACGCGGATTCGCTCCTGCCCGAAGTCGAGCAGGCGTGGCGGACCGTCGTCGGCCGGCGCTGCGGTGGTCGTCATGACTCGCTCCCCCGGGACTCGGCGAGCGGTGCCGGAGTGGGCAGGGTGGGGGCGACGTCGGCGATCGAGGTCGCCGCCAACCGGCTCGTGAGCACCGCACGGGCCTGCATCCAGGCGTCGTGCAGTGCGCAACTGCCGGTCTCGCCGCACGGTCGGTCGCCCACCACGCAGCGACCGGTGTCGGTGGGACCTTCCACCGCTTCGACCAGGTCGAGCACGGAGATGTCGTCGAGGCCGACCACCAGCCGGTACCCGCCGTTGCGACCCGGATCCGACGTCACCCATCCCCTCGACACCAGTGCGCTCATGACGTGCGCCATGAACGACGGCGTCGCCGAAACCGACTCGGCCAGTTCGGCCGCCTTCACCGGATCGGGATCGTCGGTCTCGGGACGCCGACGAGCCAGCGTGATCAACGCCTGGGCGGCCAGATCGCTCTTGCGGGTGGTCTCGAGCCTCACGAGTTCACTCGCTTGCGGGTCGGGCGATCGACGACCACCGGCGGCCCACCACCGACCGGTCCGCTCGGCCGGGGGCGACGGGACGGGGTGGACCGCATCGCCACCACCCGCTGCCAGGGCCGGAAGAAGTACTGGAGCGGGAGGGTGATGATGTGGACCAGCCGGGTGAAGGGGAACAGGGCAATGAAGACGAAGAACGCCAGGACGTGGATCTTCAGCACCCAGGGCAGGGCGTCGACGAGGGCCGGATCGGGTCGGAAGGTGAGCAGGCCCCGCACGTAGGGCACGAAGACGGCCGTGCCCCAGTACGAACCCCAGCGGTAGCCGACGGCGATCCAGATCCCGGTGATCACCTGGACGGCGATCGTGGCCAGCACCACCAGGTCCATGGGTGTGGTGACCCGGCGGATCCGATGGTTGGTCAGGCGACGATGGATCAGGATGGCCAGGCCCACCGCCGCCCACAGCGCCAGCGCGAGCCCGGTCATCTCCAGCAGGTACAGACGCAGCGGCGCGCCGTTCCAGAGCTCGAAGCCCCGGGGCACGACGAGGGCCGCCAGGTGGCCCAGCAGGATCAACGAGAGGCCCCAGTGGAAGGCGAAGGTGCCCCAGTACAGCTGGCGGCTCTCGAGGAGCTGCGACGACAACGACGTCACGGTGAACGGGTGACGTTTCCAACGGATGATCGTCACCACGATCGCCATGATGGCGACCCCGTAGGGCACGACACCGAACAGCACGTCATTGAGGGTCATCGCCGCACTCCGATCGTGAGGGGCCGCAGATCGGCGACGAGATCGACCGTCGCCGCCAGCAGGTGCCGGTAGGGACTGTGCGGGGCCGCCGTGTGGAGGACCTGCTTCATCGTGGCGACGGCGCTCGGCAGCACCGTCACGAGATCGGGAAGCGGAACGTCGGCGACGGCCAGATACCGCAGCACCGGCTCGAGATGATCGGGCAGCTCGCCGGCCAGGTCGACCCCGACCGATCGCATCGCCACCTTCAGGTCGGCCATGAACGCGCCCCGCCGGTAGTTCTCGCCCCATGCCACGTCCCCGACGTAGGGGATGAACTGGGGCGAGAGGTCGAGCGTGGCGGTGTGCAGCTCCTCCCACGCTCCCTGATCGAGCGCCGCCACGGCGTCGTGGAAGCGACGCATGTGCCCCTGGACCGGGCCCCGCAGCCACTGCGTGACTGCGGCGTCGAGCAGGGCGGCGGATTCGGGGGTCGGATAGCGGTACCCCATGGCGACGACGGCGGCGGGGTGCATCACAGCCCCCTCGTCGGCGCGGTCCGGGGACCGAACCCGATCTCGCCCTTGGCCGACAGCGGGTCGTTCAACGACTCGATCGACATCTCCCGGTGGTACGGGGGCAGCACGAAACGGTCGTCGATGGTGGGGATCGTGGTGAGCCGATAGATCGCCTCGACGGTCGGCTCGGTCAGTCCGACCGAGTCGAGCAGATCGAGCGTCGCCGCATCGATCGAGCCGTCGACGCTCTGTCGTCGTTTGTAGGTCCGCACGGCCAGCATCGTCCGCAGGATCCGCCGGATCGGTTCCGGGTCGCCCACCGAGAACAGGTTCGCCAGGTACTGGGTGGGCAACCGGGCCTTGTCGAGTTCGTCGAAGAGCTCGAAGTCGGCCCGTTCGGCCGGGAGGTCGAGATCGACCAGGTTGTTCTCGACCGTGCTCATGATCGGCGACAGGGGCGGGACGTAGTACATCATCGCCAGGGTCCGGTACTCGGGGTGCAGCGGGAGCGCCATACCCCACTCCTTCACGAACCGGTAGATGGGCGAACGCTGGGCCGAATCGATCCACGCCTCGTCGACCCCCGACTCGAGGGCCGCGTCGATCACCCGGGGATCGTGCGGATCGAGGATGATGTCGAGTTGGGCGTCGAGCAGCTCGTCGTCGGGGACCGAGGCGATCGTCTCGATGCGGTCGGCGTCGTAGAGCAGCACGCCCATGTAGCGGATCCGGCCGACGCAGGAATGGGCGCAGGCCGGGGCCTGGCCGGTCTCGAGGCGGGGGAAGCACAGGATGCACTTCTCGGATTTCCCGGTCGTCCAGTTGTAGTAGACCTTCTTGTACGGGCAGGCCGAGACGCACATCCTCCAGCCTCGGCACTTGTCCTCGTTGACCAGGACGACGCCGTCCTCGGCCCGCTTGTAGATCGCTCCGCTGGGGCAGGCGCCGACGCAGGCGGGGTTCAGGCAGTGGTTGCAGATCCGGGGGAGGTAGTTGAAGACGACCCGCTCGATCTCCTCGAGTTGGGCCCGAACGGCGGCGTCGACCCCGTCCATCGAGGGATCGTTGGCGGCGTAGATATCGGAACCGCCGAGGTCGTCGTCCCAGTTCGGGCCGGTCGAGATCTCGATCGGGTCGCCGGTGATCTTCGAGATCGGGATCGCCGTCGGCTGCTGGGCCGACTGGGGCGAGGTGAAGAGGTCGCCGTAGCGGAAGGTGAAGGGGTCGTAGTAGTCCTCGAGCTCGGGGAGCGACGGGTTGTAGAACGCCTTGGCGACCCCGCCGCCGCGGGAGTGCAGCGTGAGCTTGAGCCGACCCTTCTTGTCGCGGCGCCAGCCGCCCTTGTAGTGGTCCTGGTCCTCCCAACCCGTCGGGTAGCCCGTGCCGGGACGGGTCTCGACGTTGTTCCACCACATGTACTCCGCGCCTTCGCGGTCGGTCCACAGGTTCTTGCAGGCGACCGAGCAGGTGTGGCACCCGATGCACTTGTCGAGGTGGAACAGCATGCTCATCTGAGCTCTGACTCTCATCGGTGTGCCTCTCAGTAGACGGGGGTGTCGATGCGGTGGACGTAGACGAAGGTGTCCCGGTTGACCCCGGTGGGACCCCAGTAGTTGAAGCCGTACGAGAACTGGGCGTAGCCGCCGCTCATCAGGACGGGCTTCAGCCGGGTCCGGGTCAGGGAGTTGTTCATCCCGGCCCGGTTCTTGCGCCGGGGAGAGATCGGCACCCCGACGGTGCGTTCGGTGGCGTGGTACACGAACACGGTGCCCCGGGGGATGCGGGACGACGTCGTGCACCGCTGCACGAACACGCCGTTGTCGTTGTAGAGCTCGACCCAGTCGTTGTCGGCGATGCCGAGATCGGCGGCGTCCTTGACGTTCATCCAGATCGGGTAGCCGCCCCGGGACAGCGTCATCATCCGGTCGTTCTCGGAGTAGGTGGAGTGGATCGACCACTTCCCGTGGGGCGTGATGTAGTTGAACATCCGACCGTCCTGGCCCTCGGCCAGCGACTCCTCGGTCTCCGACAGCATCGTGTGGTCCGGCCGGGGCTTGTAGACGGGCAGGTGCTCACCCCAGGCCAGGTACTGCTCGTGGTCGAGGTAGAGGTGCTGGCGCCCGGTGAGCGTCCGCCAGGGAATGAGGTGCTCGACGTTGAGGGTGAACGGGTTGTAGGCCCGGCCCTTGGTGACGATCCCGCTCCAGGTCGGCGTGGTGAGGATCCGCCGGGGTTGGGCGACGATGTCGGCGAAGCTGGTCCGGACGTCGCGCTGGCCGGCACCGAGGTGGGTGAGGCTCAGGCCGGTCTTGGCCTCCTCGGCCTCGAAGGCGCGGTGGGCCAGTTCCCCGTTCGACGCCGGGTCGAGGGCGAGGATCGCCTCGGCCACCTCACGACCTCGCCGCAACGACGGTCGCAGGGTCCCGCCGGCGGCGCGAGACGCCTCGTCGGGCTGTTTCCTGGCGAGTTCGTCGTAGAAGTCGTCGACCGGGATGTTCAGGCCGTGCGCACCGACCCCGTTGGTCCGCATCGTCTCGCCGAGCGAGGTCATCTGTTCGTACAACCGGCGTAGTCGCGCTTTTGGACCTTGAACTTCGGCATCGTCCTGCCCGGGATCGCTTCGACCTCGCCGGTCTCGCCAGTCGCCCATCGTCGGCTGGGTGATCTCGTCGGGCGTGTCGTGGGCCAGCGGCGCCATGATGATGTCCTCGACCTGGCCCAGTCGCCCGCCCGCCAGCTCCGACACCTTCTTCGCCAGGGCCGTGAAGATGTCCCAGTCGGGTCGCGACTCCCACGACGGAGGCACCGCCGCCTGCATCGGGTTGATGAACGAGTGCATGTCGGTGGTGTTGAGGTCGTCCTTCTCGTACCAGGTGGCCGCCGGCAGGACGATGTCGGAGTACAGCGCCGAGGTGTCCATCCGGAAGTTCAGGTCGACGACGAGATCCATCTTCCCGATCGGGGCGTCGGGCCGGACGGTGATCTCGGTGACCCCGTGGTCGTCGGGTTCGGTGGCGATGGCCGTCGAGTGCGTGCCGAGGTAGTGCTTCATGAAGAACTCGTGGCCCTTGGCCGACGTGCCGATCGCGTTGCCCCGCCAGATGAACCAGGTCCGGGGCCAGTTCTCGGGGGCGTCGGGATCGTCGATGGCGAACTCGAGATCGCCCGAGGTCAGCCGGTCGACGACGTCCGCGACGACCTCCTGGTCGGTCTCGGCCCCGGCCCGGCGGGCCTGGCGGACCACCTCGATCGGGTTCTCCTTGAACTGCGGGAAGAACGGCAGCCACCCCATCCGGACGGCGCGGGCCTGGTGGTCGATCGTGTGATCGAACCGTTCGGGATGGCTGTCGGGGAGCGAGTCGTACTCGCGGTAGCCCCGTTCGTAGCGCCACTGATCGGAGTGCACGTAGTGGTACGAGGGCGTGTTCTGGTGGCGGGGGGACATGCCCCAGTCCTGCCCGAAGGCGATCGATCCCCACGACGCGTGGCAGACCAGTTTCTCCTGGCCGACGTAGTGGGCGAGCCCGCCACCGTTGACCCCGACCGATCCGGTCAGCATCAGTGCGGTGATGCCCGACCGGTAGAGCAGGTTGTTGTGGTACCAGTGGTTCGCCCCGGCGCCGATGATGATCATGTTCTTGCCCTTGGTGAGCTCGCCGTTGCGAGCCCATTCGCGGGCGAACCGGATGACGGTGTCGCGACCGATGCCGGTGTACTGCTCCTGCCAGGCCGGGGTGTAGAGCGCATCGGCGTCGTCGTACGAGGCGGCGTCGGCGCCCTCGAGACCCCGGTCGACCCCGAACCGGGCCATCATCAGGTCGAGCACGGTCGTGACCTGCACCGGCCCCGTTGCGGTCTGCACGGTGCGCACCGGCACCGAGCGCCGCACCGTGGCGTCGCCTCGTCCGGCCTCACCGGCTTCGAACACCTCGAGTTCGACCGAGGCCACGCCGTCGTGGTCGTCGATGAAGGTGAGGGTGGGGGCGATCGGTTGGCCGAGCACGCTGTCGAACAGCTCGAGGTTCCAGCGGCCCTTCTCGTCGTGGGCCCAGCGGTCGCCGATCGAGCCGTTGGGCATGCGCGGCTCGTTCGCCTCGGCGTCCCACATGAGCAGCTTCCACTCACCGTTCTCGGTGTCGGCGTAGCGTTCGAGGCGATCGGCCCGCAGGTACTTGCCCGGCCGACCGTCGGCCACCTCCACCAGGAACGGCAGATCGGTGTACTGCCGGGCGTAGTCGTCGAAGTACTCGACCTGGCGGTCGCGGTAGCACTCGCTCAGCAGCACGTGGTCGACGGCGAGCCAGAACGCCGTGTCCTGTCCGGGGTTGGAGGGGATCCACCAGTCGGCGTACTTGGCGACCTGCGAGAAGTCGGGGCTGAACACGGTGAGCTTGGCCCCGGCGTGGCGGACCTCGGCGAGGAAGTGGGTGTCGGGGGTTCGGGTCATGTTGAGGTTCGAGCCCATGACGGCGATGAACCGGGCGTTGTACCAGTCGGCCGACTCGGGGACGTCGGTCTGCTCGCCCCAGGTCTCGGGCGAGGCCGGCGGCAGGTCGCAGTACCAGTCGTAGAAGCTCATCACGGCCCCGCCGATGAGCGACATGAAGCGGCTCCCGGCGGCGTAGCTGACCTGCGACATCGCCGGGATCGGCGAGAACCCGGCCACCCGGTCGGGTCCGTGCTCGGCGATGGTGTGCACGACCGAGGCGGCGGCGATCTCGAGCGCTTCGTCCCAGCTGATCCGTCGGAAGCCGCCCTTGCCCCGCGCCGCCTGGTAGCGGGCCCGCTGAACCGGATCGTTCTGGATCGACGCCCAGGCGTCGACCGGGCCGCCGAAGTGCTCCCGCTTGGCCTGGCGGTACAGGTCGACGAGCGCCCCGCGGGCGTAGGGGTACTTCACCCGGATCGGCGAGTAGAGGTACCACGAGTACGAGATGCCCCGTTGGCAACCCCGGGGCTCGTAGGGAGGCAGTCCCTCCTCCAGCTCGGGATAGTCGGTGGCCTGGAGTTCCCAGGTGACGATGCCCTCCTTGACGAACACCTCCCACGAGCAGCTGCCGGTGCAGTTGACGCCGTGGGTCGTGCGAACCCGCTTGTCGTGCTGGAAGCGGTTCCGGTAGAACTCCTCCCACTTGCGACTGCCGGGATCGATCGATTCCTGGATCCACTGGTTCATCGTTGGCTCCTCACCTGTTCCACCGAGGCCTGGTCACCGGTTCCACCGAGGCCCGGTCACCGGTTCCACCGAGGCCCGGTCACCGGTTCCCCCGAGGCCCGGTCAACCGTTCGCGGTACGTCTGGCGCATCCCCCGCCAGGCGATGGCCATGCCCCCGAAGAGCACGACCACGCCGACCACGCCGGCAACGAGCAGGCCGTCGATCGCCGGGTCGTCGGCCGGGGTGTCGGGTGTGGTGGCCAGGAAGGCCACCAGGTCGGCGATGTCCTCGGGCGTCATGGGGCGATCGGCGAAGATCGGCGCCATGGTCGGACTGGGGGGATTGCCGAGCCAACCCGTGAGCCCGGCCTCGCCGCCGAGACGGGTGAAGGCCGTGGTCAGGTCGGGACCGAGGCTCGAACCCCCCAGGTTGCCCTCGGCCCCGGCCACGTGGCAGGCAGCACACGCCGCTCCACCCCCGTCGAGGCGGCGAGAACCGAGGAAGAGGTCGCGGCCGCGATCGGGATCACCGACGGTCGGGGCGGACGGGAGGGTCGAGTCGGTGGTCGTGCCGTCGCCGGGCGCCGGGTCCGCGCTGCCTCCCGCCAGACCCACCACGTAGGCGACGACGGCGTCGAGTTCGGCTCCCTGCAGCGCCGCCACGGCCGGCATGACCGAGTCGTAGGCGACACCGTCGACCTCGATCGGGCCCGACATGCCGTTCTGGATCACGTCGGCCACATGGGCGGGGTCTCCGGCCGCCGGGTTGCCCGTCAGCGGGGGGAACGTCCCCGGGATGCCGGCGCCGTCGGCCTGGTGGCACGACGCACAGTGGGTGGCGAACCCCTCTGCGCCGGGGTCGGATTGGGCGCCGACCGGGACCGGGGTCGGGGCCAGGGACCAGGCTGCAGCCAGCCCGAGCAGGACCGGCACCAACACCAGCACCACCCGACGGACACCCGAACGTTGATTCGTTGACTCTCCGAGTACGAGTTTCACCGATGATGAGTCTCGTCAACCCTCCTCGACCCGACCAGGGAAGAAGGTCCCACGGCGGCCGACACCGCCGGATCGGCGTGTCGACGGTCGGTCGGTCAGCGATTGGTGCCCGCTGCCGAACCGGTGATCGGGCCGCCGGGGTCGCTCAGTGAGCAGAGGATCTCGCGGTCGCCGGCCGCCCACGACTGCTCGGTCGGCGAGAAGGGCAGCACCTCGTACACCGACGTCTCGTAGGCCATGCCGACGAACGCGGTGAACTCCTCGCCGATGCAGCGCTGATACTCGGCCTCGATGGCGGGTTGCCCGGGGTACACGTCGCCGGTCAGGTCGAACGCGAGGTAGACCTCGCTGTCGTGGGGATCGGCGCAGGGCACCACCGGCAGCGACTCGAAGACCTCGCTGTCGACATCGACGCTGTCGAAGCAGTCCCCCACCTCGATCTGGAAGATGTCGGCGTCGTCGATCGGGGCGGTGACCTGTCCGGTCGCCTCGTCGCGCTCGACGTCGCTCGCCGCCACCACACCCGACGAGGACGAGACCCAGGACGGCGGCGCCGGCCACCAGCGCAGAACGATCAGGTAGGAAGGACATGGATCTCCTCGAAGGCTCGAACGGCGACAATCTATGCGCTCACCGCACGAGTCGGTGGAATTCCCCTTCCGCATGCCAGAATCGACGCATGGCCAAGGTCCGAGAGATCAACCTTCCCGGCGTCGGCGTGCGTCACGAGTTCGAAACCGACGGCGGACAGCGGCTCGGGGTCATCGTCCACCGCACCGGTCGTCGAGACATCGTCGTCTACGACTCGCGGGACCCCGACGCCTGCACGGCGATGCTCGAGCTGTCGGCCGACGACACCCGGACCATGGCCGAACTGCTCGGCGCCAGCCAGGTGACCGAGGCGGTGACGGCGGTCCAGCAGAACATCGAGGGGCTGGCGATCGAGTGGATCAACCTGCCCGAGTCCTCGCCGGCGGCCGGGGTCACGATCCGCGAAGGCGAGTACCGGACCCGCACCGGCGCATCGGTCGTCGCCGTGATCCGGGGCACCCAATCCATCCCGGCCCCCGAACCCGAGTTCGCGTTCGCTGCCGGTGACGTCGCCGTCGCCGTCGGCACCGTGGAAGGACTCGCCGCCCTGCGTGCGCTCCTTGCTCCGTGAGCGCACCCGGCTCCCTCCTGTTCGCCGCCGGCACCACCGAGACGGCGATTGCGTTCGTCGAGATCGGCGCCCTGGCCTTCGGTTTGGCGCTCCTGGCCCGACTGGCCGGACGACTGGGCATCACGGCGGTCCCGCTCTATCTGCTGGCCGGGCTGACGCTGGGTGAGGGCGGGTTCGCCCAACTCGACGTCACCGAGTCGTTCATCTCGCTCGTCGCCGAGATCGGCGTGCTCCTGCTGCTCCTCGCCCTGGGTCTGGAGTACTCCGACGCCGAGCTGCGAGACGGCCTGCGCACCGGAGTCGGCATCGGCGTCCTCGACATGGTCCTCAACGCGCTGCCGGGGTTGGTCGTCGGCCTGCTCCTCGGATGGTCGCCCCTGGCCGCGCTCCTGCTCGGCGGAGCCACCTGGATCACCTCGTCGGGCGTGGTGTCGAAGGTCGTTGGCGACCTCGGGCGGATCGGCTTCCGCGAGACGCCGGCGGTCCTCAACCTGCTCGTCATCGAGGATCTCGCCATGGCCGTGTACCTGCCGGTCGTGGCCGCCCTGATCGTCGGGGGCACCGTCCTCGCCACCCTGACCAGCGTGGCGATCGCCCTCACCGTCGTCACGGTCATCCTGTTGGCGGCGCTGCGCTACGGGCGACGTCTGAGCGGCGCCCTGATCGGCGGCTCCGACGAGTCCCTCCTCCTCGCCGTGTTCGGCATCACCCTGCTCGTTGCCGGGATCGCCCAGCAGCTCGAGGTCTCGGGCGCCATCGGGGCCTTCCTGGTCGGTCTGGCGATCTCGGGGCGGGCCGAGGAGCGGGCCATGCAGCTCATCTCACCGCTTCGAGACCTGTTCGCCGCCATCTTCTTCCTGTTCTTCTCGTTCCAGGTCGATCCGTCCGACCTGCTCGGCGCGCTGCCGATCGCCGTCGGACTCGCTCTGGTGACCGGAGTCACGAAGATGGCGACCGGCTGGCTGGCCGCCCGCCGGCTCGGAGTGGGCCGCAACGGTCGGCTCCGGGCCGGGGCCACGCTCATCGCCCGCGGCGAGTTCTCGATCGTCATCGCCGCCCTGGGCGCCGGGCTGGCCGACGGGGCCGAGCTCGGGGCCCTGGTCGCGGGCTACGTCCTGACCACGGCGATCGTGGGCCCGATCGCCGCCAAGTACATCGACCGGTTGCCCGCGCCGACCTTCCGGGCTGCAGCCGGCGCCGCCGCCTCCTGAGCCCCCGCACCGCCCGAGCCCCGACGCCTCCGGCGCCCCCGGCCCCCGACGCCCCATCCCCGGTCGATCCGAGCGAGGATGCCCAGCTCGGAATGGGTCGACCCACCCTTGTCGACCTCGTTCGCGGCCCGTACCCTGGCCCCGTGGTGACCCGGCCACGCCACGATGCTCGAGAGGGTCGATGAACGCAGTGGGCTCCGACCGCGTGGAGTCGGGGAGCCGACTCGCCAGCAACACGGCCTCGTTGGTCACGTCGCGCCTGGTCGTCGCCGCGCTCGGATGGGGCGGCACCGTCCTCATCGTCCGGTCCCTCGGGACCGAGGGCTTCGGGCAGTTCTCGCTGGTGTTCAGCCTGCTCGGCATGCTGTCGATCATCACCGATCTCGGGGTCGGGCGCGTCGCGGTGTCGGCGATCATGGCCGCCGACGAGGAGGACGGCGCGGTCCTGGCCGGGACCTACATCCTGCTCCGCACCACGCTCGGCGTGATGGGCTACGCGGCGGCCATGCTGGCGGTCCTCGTCCTGCGCTACCCCGACGTGGTCGTCGCCGCCACCGCCGTCGGCGGGCTGGTCGTCCTGTTCTCGACCCCGTCCCACGCCTACGACGTCGCGTTCCAGGTCCGCAACCGCCTCCACCCCCTGGCGATCCTCGAAGTCGTCGGACAGCTGGCCCAGGTCGCGCTCACGATCGCGCTGGTCATCCGCGGCGGGTCGATCGTCTGGTTCACGGTTCCGGCCGTCCTGAACGCCGCGGTGATCCTGGCCTGGAAGGTGCCCGCCGCGCACCGGCTCACCCACTTCCGCTACCGGATCGATCTGGCCACCTGGCGCGCCCTGCTCCGCGAAGCCATCCCGCTGACCGCCGGCTCGGCGTTCGTCACGCTCTACTACCGCCTCGACTCGGTCATGCTCTCCAAGCTCGACGGCTTCGACGCCGTCGGCGCCTACGGCGTCGCCTACAAGTTCGTCGACCTGGTGCACTTCGTCGGAACGGCCCTCACCGTCGCCGTGCTCGCTCCCCTGACCGCGGCCTGGACGAGGGACCGTGAGGAGTTCGGCACGATCGTGACGAACGCGATCCGCATCCTGCTCGTCACCGGGGTCGGGTCGATGATCGGCTTCTGGATCTTCGCCGGCGACCTGGCGGCGCTGCTGTACGGGTCCGACTACCGCAGCGCGGCCGACGCGACCCGGATCGTGATCACCGCCGAGTTCTTCGGCGGCTTCGCCGGTCTCGGGATCACCGTCCTCATCGCCGCCGACCGCCATCGCATCTATCCGCTCATCACGCTCGGCGGCCTGCTCGTCAACCTGGTCGCCAACCTGATCCTGATCCCCCGGGCCTCGCTCGAAGGAGCGGCGGCGGCCACGCTCCTCACCGAGATGCTCGTCGCCCTGCTGCTCTGGACCCGGGTGGCCCGGTTGCCGATCCGGTTCGCCGAACGGTCGTTCGTCATCGGCGTGGTCGCGGCCGGTGTCACGGCCTTCGCCGTCGGGCTGGGCGCGGTCGCCGTGTTGCCGTGGATCGTCGCCGCCGGGCTGTGCGGCGCCACCTACCTCGCCGTCGTCGGTTGGCGCTGTGCTCCCGACGAGGGCGGCTGGCGGGCACTCGTGCGTCCGGGGACCGACCCATGAGGGGCACGGCGACCCCGAGGCGCAGCGTCCTTCGCGCAACGACCGTCCTGCTCGTCCTGACGGCGCTCGTGCCCTACGACGGCCTCCTGCTGATCGTCCCCCACCCGGGCCCGGCCGAAGCCTGGAAGGAGGGACTGGTCGCGCTCGCCTTCGGATTGGCCCTGCTCGAGTCACCCGGAACTCCCCGGGTCCGGGGACTCCCGAACTGGGTCGTCCCGATGGGGTGCTTCGCGGCCTGGTCGTTCCTCTCGGTCCTGCTCCATCCCTCGGTCGGGTCGATCCTGGGCTTCAAGATCGGTTTCACGTTCGTCCTCGTCCCCCTGACGCTGCTCATGGCCCCGTTCGACCGGCTCGACCGTGACCGGCTCGTGACCATCATGATGCTCAACGGGGTCGTGACGTCGGTCGTCGGCATCGGTCAGCAGATCGTCGGCGAGGTGGCCCTGAACCAGATGGGCTACGAGTACAACGAGGTCATCCGGTTCTCCAACGGGGTCCTGCGCTCGTTCTCGACCTTCAACCAGCCGTTCCCGTTCGGTTTCTTCCTGATGGTCGTCCTGCTCATCGGGATCCCCGTCGCACTCGAGGACCGGACCCGGCTGCGCAACCGGCTGTTCCTGGTCACCACACCGATCCTGATCGTCGGGATGGCATCGTCGGTGGTCCGCGGGGCGTTCCTGGGCCTGGCCATCGGGCTGCTCTATCTGGGTGTCACCCGGTACCGGGTCCTGGCCCACGCCCTGCTTCCCGGTCCCCATCGCGGTCGTCCTGGTGGTGGCCGGCGGCGCCGGAGCCGCGGCCTTCTCGTCGTCGAGCCTGGAGCAGCGGATCACCGGCTGGGTCAGCCTCGGCGGCCAGTCGATCGAGCCGCTGGGCCAGGGCATCGGATCCACCGGCGCCGCCGCCGAACGCATCGAGACCCAACGGTACGAGTCCGGCGGCACGGTCGTGCTGTCCGACCAGGCCGTCGCCAAGCGCTACCAGGCCGACAACCACTACGTGAAGACCCTGATCGAACTCGGACCCGTCGGCCTGTGGCTTCTCGTGTGGATCCTCGCCGCGGCCACCCGCCAGAGTCACCAGAGCACCCGGTTGGCCCTCGAGGGCACCGACCGGGGGCTGGCCAGCGGCATCGCTGCGGCCACGCTGGCCGCCGTTGGTGCGGCCACCGTGGCCACCTACTGGGAGATCTTCCCGTCCGATCTGCTGTTCTGGCTCTTCCTCGGCGTCTTGCCGTCGCTGGGTCACCGACCCTCACCGACCGCCCGATCATCCGAGCTCGACCCGCCGCCGTCGTCGATGCCCACCGGTCTCGGCGACCGATCACGACTGGCCCGCCCTTCATGACCAGCCCCTCGACGCCCCCGACGATCTTCCTCAACGCCCTCGCCCTGCGCCCCGGTGGGAGCGGTGTGCAGACCTACAGTCGCGAGCTCATCCGCGCCCTGCAGCGTCGGCTCGGTGCCGACGCCTCACTGGTGGCCCGGGTGCAGGCCGACGCCACCGGCGAACTCCCCGCCGGGGTGACCGCCCGGGTCCGGCCGGTCTGTGACGGCGCCCGTCGTCTGTTCGAGGGATGGCGTCGCGTCGACGAGGCCGACCTCGTCCACGGACTCGACGTCGACCTGCCGTTTCGCAGCCCGGGACCGACGGTGGCGACCGTGCACGACCTGTCGGTCTTCGACGTCCCCTGGGCCCATTCCCGGATCCGGGGCGCCGGCGAGCGTCTGGCAGTCCGGCGCGGCATCACGGCCGCCGACGAGCTGATCTCGGTTTCGAGGTTCACCGCCGAGACCGTCGCCGAGCGGTTCGGTCGCTCCTCCACCGTGATCCATCTGGCCCCGAGGCCGGGGATGACGCCTCCCGACGACCAGTCCCGGGCCGACGTGATCGCTCGCCATCGCCTGCCCGACCGGTTCGTCCTGCACGTCGGCACGATCGAGCCCCGCAAGGACGTCGCCGGCCTCGTCGAGGCCTGCGACCGCATCGGTGTCGACCTGGTGCTGGCCGGTGCCCGGGCCACCGACCTGCCGAGCGCCCCCGGTGTGCACTGGCTCGGCTACGTCCCCGACGACGATCTCGCTCCCCTGTACGCGGCCGCCGACGCCGTCGCCTACCCGTCGCGCTACGAAGGATTCGGTCTGCCGCCGATCGAGGCGATGGCCTGTGGAGCCGCCATCGTCGCCACGTCCGTTGGCGCCCTTCCCGACATCGTCGGCGACTCGATCGACCTCGTCGCTCCCGGTGACCTCGAACGACTCGCCGAGGCACTCCACGCCGCCGTGTTCGACCCCGACCACCAGGGTCGTCTCCGCAAGGCCGGCGCCGAGGCCGTGCGCCCGCTCGACTGGGACACCACCGCCGCCCGGACGATCGAGGTCTATCGCCGACTGGGGGCCCTGCCATGACCACATCCGAGCGCCCGACCGCGACCGGGCTCCGGGTCGTCGCGATCACCCCGACCGGCGTGCTCTCCGGGGCCGAGCGGGTGTTGATCCGCCACGCCAAGTGCGGAATCGAACTGGGCGACCACTGGACGATCCTCTCCCCCGAGGGCCCGACCGGTCGGCGCGTCGCCGACGCGGGAATCGGGTGGATCGAGATCCCCGAACTGAAACTCGGGGCCGGACCCCGCCCGGTCGCCGCGGCCGGGCTCGCACTCAACAACCTGCGTGCCGCCGCAACCGTCCGCCGAGCGGTGGCCGATGCCGACGTCATCGTCGCCAACTCCGTGCTGTGCCTCCCCCTCCTGCGACTCCTCCGTCCTGCGGCACCGGTGACCTGGCTGGTTCACGACGTCATCACCCGCACCGACCTCGCAGCTCTCGCCCGCTGGTCGGCGCCCGCCGTCGATCATTCGATCCCGGTGTCCGAGGCGGCCGCGGTGCTGTCGAACGAGCTCGGAATCGAGACCACCGTCGTCCGCAACGGCATCGAGCCCCGACCGGTCCTCGAGGCGCGGCGGGCCCTTCCGCCGATCGTCGGACTCAACGCCGTCCTGACCGAATGGAAGGGCCAGCACGTCCTCCTCGAGGCGCTCGCCTCGATCCCTCCCCCGACCGTGGTCGAGTTGCTCGGCGGGGCCCTGCCCAAGGACGGACCCTACGAAGAGCGCCTCCGCGAACGGGCCGACCGGCCCGATCTCCGGGGTCGAGTGCGGTTCGTCGGCCACCGCAAGGACCCCGACACGATCATGCGTCGCTGGACCATCGCCGTGTCGGCCAGCGTCGAACCCGAGGCCGGACCCCTGTCGGTGCTCGAAGCCATGAACCTGGGGGTCGCCGTGATCGTCACCGACCACGGCGGAGCACCCGAGATCGTCGAGGGCGTGGGTGTGATCGTCCCGCCCGACGACCCGGCCGCCCTGGCCGAGGCCGTGGTCGAACTGCTGGGCGACCCCCAGCGGCGCCATCACCTGGCGATCGCCGCCCGCGATCGGGTGATCACCACGCTGACCCGCCGGGAACTGGAGCCGGCCTTCCGAGCGGTGCTCGAGCAGACCGCCCGCCGGGGGCGGCGCCGATGAAGGTCCTCTTCGTCAACGAGAACATCGGTGGACACGCCACCGTCCACCACCACCTCCGACTGGCCCTGGCCGAGCATCCCGAGGTCGAGGCCCGATTCCTCGACGTCCCGGGACCGGGACTGCTCCGTCGACTGGCCTCGGCCTCGATTCCCGGTCTGGGCCGGCTCGACGCCGACCTCCAACCGTTGCGCTCCCAACTCGCCGTGAGCGCCTGGGTTCGGCATCGGCTGGGTCCGATCGTGGATGATGTCGACGTGGTGCATCTCTACACCCAGAACGCCGGGCTCCTCAGTCCTCGGCTGCTGCGGCGCACGCCCACCGTGGTGAGCCTCGACACCACCAACGCCCGGAACGCGTACCGGCTCCCCTACCGCAAGCCCACCCGCCTCACGCCGCTGACGGTTCCGCTGTCGATGGCCGCCGAGCGGCGCGTGTTCGCCGCGGCCCGGACCGTGGTCGCCAACTCGCAGTGGGCCCGTGACTCCCTGGTCGAGGACTACGCCCTCGACGCCGACAAGATCGTCCTCCTGCCGTTCGGGATCACCGCTCCGCCCGATCGGGTGCTCGACCGGGCCCGATCGGCAGAACCGTCGCCACGCCCCACGATCGTCTTCGTCGGGCGCCAGTTCGAACGCAAGGGTGGACCGGGCCTGGTGGCCGCGTGGCGCCGCTCGGTGGCGGATCGGGCCGACCTCCTGCTCATCACCCAGGAACCGATCCCGGCCGAGCCGGGGCTCCGCATCGTCGACGACCTCCGGCAGGGCGACGATCGACTCTGGACGCTGCTGGCCGAGTCGGCGATCCTGGCCTTTCCCTCGACCATCGACCAGGCCCCGAACGCCGTGATCGAGGCCATGGCCGCCGGGCTCCCCGCCATCGTGGTTCCGGTCGCCGGCATGGCCGAGATGGTCATCGACGGCGAGACCGGCCTCCACGTGCCCCCCGACGACGTCGACGCGCTCGGCGAGGCCCTCGCCACCCTCGTCGACCGGCCCGACCTGCGGGACCGGATGGGGGCCGCCGCCCGACGACGGTTCGAGACGCACTACGACGCCCGAACCAGCACCCGGGCACTCGTCGAGATCCTGGCCGATGCGATCGACGCCGGTCCCGGACGGGCATCGGGCGACGACACCACGGGGGCCGACGCCGCATGAGCAGGCTCGACGGGCCCCTGAGCGCCTTGCGGCAGCTCGGGCGACGCCGCGCCGCCGCCGGAGCCGTCGTCCTCGGGTATCACGACGTCGTCGACCCCTCGGCAACACCGGCCGACGCCCTGTCGGTCGATCCGTCCCTGCTCGCCGCACACCTCGACACGCTGCAGCGCCTCGGACTGACGATCCGGCCCCTGGGCGAACTCGTCGATCGCCTCGAACGAGGGGACGACGTCGACGGACTCGCGGCGATCACGTTCGACGACGCCCTCGTCGGCGTGCACCGTCAGGCGCTCGCCGTCCTCGACGCCGCCGGCGTCTCGGCCACCGTCTTCGTGGTCGCCGACCACCTCGGCGTGCCTCCCCCCTGGTGGCCGGGGTCGCAGCGCACGATGACCGAGACCGAACTGCGCGAGGTGGCCGCAGCCGGACACTCGATCGGATCCCACACGGCCACCCACGGTTCGTTGCCAACGGCCACCGCCGCCGACCTCGAACGGGAACTGGTGACCTCCCGGCACACGCTCGAGGCCATCACGGGCACACCGGTCGACACCCTGGCCTACCCGTCCGGCCACCACGATCGTGCGGTCCGGGACGCGGCGAGCGCTGCGGGCTACCGAGCGGCCTTCACCTTCCTCAACGGTCGCATCCTCGGAGGGGAGGACCCCTGGATGCTGCCCCGACTCACCATGGGCACCCACGCCTCGCCCCGACGGCTGGCCTATCACCTCCTCCGGTCGGCGGGGTCCTGGCCCGACCATCAGATCGAGGTACCCGGCGACGGTCCCCGCCCGTGAGGCGGCCACTGATCTTCGTCGCGCTCGTCGGCCTGGCGCTGCTCGCCGTCATCACGATGACCGAGCACCCGGCTCAGGTCGAGGTCCTGCGAGGACCGGGCGAGGTGGGGATCTCACCGGGCAGCGCCATCCTCGACACGTCCGACGACGAACTGCAGGCCGACCTCGACGCCATGGTCGAGCTGGGCGCCACCTGGATCCGGATCGACATCGACTGGTCCCGAATCGAGCCGGAGCCCGGTCGCTGGGAGTGGGACGCCACCGACCGGGTCATGCGGGCCGCTCGGGATCGGGGGCTGAACGTCCTCGGGCTCCTGGCGTACTCCGCCTCGTGGGCCCGGCCGGCCGACACGAGCAACAAGCATGCTCCCGACGACGTCGGGGCATTCGCCACGTTCGCCGCCACGGCCGCCGATCGCTATCTCGACGACGGCGTCGTCACCTGGGAGTTGTGGAACGAACCGAACTCGGCCGACTTCTGGCAGCCCCGCCCGGACCCGACGGCCTATGCCTCGCTGGTGATGGCGGCCACCGAGGCCATCCGTCGGGTGAGCCCCGACGCCACGATCATGACCGGCGGGCTGGCGCCGTCGTCGGACGATCCCCCCGACGCGTGGTCACCCCGGCGATTCCTCGAAACCATGTACGAGACGCTCCCGCCCGGAACCGTCGACGCCGTCGCCATCCACCCCTACAGCTTTCCCGCCGACCCGACCGACGACACCAAGTCCTGGAACCTCTACGCCCAACTCCCGGGGCTGCGTCTGCTGGTCGAACGAGCCGAGGGAGCCCCGACTCCCGTCTGGATCACCGAGTTCGGCGCCCCCTACGACGAGGACGATCCCGAACGCCAAGCCGAGATCGTCGTCGAGGGCGTGCAGTGCGCGCTGACCCAACCCGACCCACCGCCGGTCTTCGTGTATGCCCTGCACGATGCGCCCGAGGACCCCGGCGACCGACGCTTCGGGCTCCTCACCGCCGACCGGGCCGAACGTCCCGTCTGGTTCGAACTGCGATCCCTCGTCCGATCACCCGCCGATGACCTCGTCCGTTCACGGTGCCCGGCGACCGACGACACCGACGAGCCCGCGCCGTAGCCGGTGGGCGGCCTCGGTGGCCTCGATCACCCGCCGCGCCGGTCCCAGCGCACCGGTGCCGGCGACGACCAGATCGACCGTGTCGTAGCCCCCGGTCGCCCACAGGGTCTTGTAGCGGTCGGCGCCGAGTTGCAGGTCGATGGCGGTCAGTCCGGCCGTCACCGCCCAGTCGACGCCGGCCCGCAGCAGCAGGTGCCCGGGAGAATGGTCGGCCATCGAGGGGTGGAAACGTCCGAGGATGGCATGGGCCACACCACCGCTGACGACGTGGACGTCGAAGGCGGCCGGAACCTCGTCGATCAGCAGGGTCAGCACGGCGACCTGCCCGCGCTCGGCCAGCGACACCGAGCGCGTCTCGGAAGAACTCGCCGGCGGGACCCCGACCGAAGTGCAGGCGCGGTCGATCGGTCTCGGCGGCGTCGAAGAGCTCCTGGACCCGCTCGAACGCCTCCCGCACGTCGGTTGGATGCTCGGCGCACTCGACCGTCACCGAGTGGCCGGCGAGCTGGCGATCGGTCCGGGCGAGCTGTTTGCGCAGTCGTGACCCCTCGGGCCCCGACACCAGCTGGGCGGCATCGGTGATCCCCTCGAGCTCGATCACCGGGCACTCGTCGTGGAGCACGGCGTGGGCCGCCCAGTGCTCGTTGCGGCGGGCCGTGCGCAGGAAGGGCTCGTGGTGGGCGACGTCGGTGGCATGGATCGCCGCCCGGCGATCCCCGATGAGGCCCCGCAGGAGCGAATCGGAGACGTCGGCCTTGATCGGCGCTTCGAGGAACGAGGCGATCGCGCCCATGCCGTGACCGAGCGGTCGCAGCTCGCCGAGGACCGAACGGGACCGCTCGTGGAAGGGGGCGACCCCGACCAGTTCGCCGCCCTTCGTTCGGACGGTGGCGATCGCCAGCTCCCCCCGGCCGAGATGCCGCCACCAGGGCAGCGCCATCGCCGGCAGTCCGAAGGGTTGCGACCCCACCCGCGTCGCGAGCCCATCCCACTCCGGAACCAGCGACTCGGCGTCGGCCATCGACGTGATCCGGTCGACCTCGAGACCACGGGTGAGATGCCCCGCTCGCTTGGTCATGCTCAGCTCAGCATTCGGGTCGTGATGGTCTCGATCGACTTGCGGAACACGTCGGATCCGAACCGTTCCGCCTGACGCCGGATGGCGCCATGGTCGAACGACCCGGTGGCGAGGTCGCCGATGGCCTCGGCCAGGGACTCGATCTGGCGGTCCGGGTCGGCCGCATGGGCGACGAGCACGCCGGTCGTGCCGTCGACCACCGTCTCGGTCAACCCGCCGGCGGCGACGCCGATCACCGGCGCTCCGCAGGCCTGGGCCTCGACCGGAACCATGCCGAAGTCCTCGACGCCCGGGAACACCAGACCTCGACAGCGACGGAAGAGCTCGCGCATGTCGGTGTCGGGGACGTCGGCCAGGAACGTCGTCTTCGGGCCGGCGGCGGCGCGGCAGGCGGCGAGCGATCGACCGGTTCCGGCCACCACCATCGGGATCCCGGCCCGGGTCGCGGCGGCGACGGCCAGCTCGGGCCGCTTGTAGGGGACCAGCCGTCCGGCCAACAGCACGAAGTCCTCGCGTTCGATCGCGGGATCGGGCCGGTAGAAATCGACGTCGACCGGGGGCGGAACGACCTCGGCGGTGCGATGCCACCACCGCTCGATGCGCTCGGCCACGGTCGCGGAGTTGGCGACCAACTCGGTGATGCGCTGCGGCCGCTCGCTCGTCGAATCGTCGCTGGGAACGGGCGAAGACGCCCAAGCGCAGCCGTCGGCAACCGGCCGCCTGCCTCGAGCCCGAGGAGATCGGCGTCCCACATCCATCGCGCCGGTGAGTGGACGTAGCTCAGTGTGGGAACGCTCTCGGGGACCCGCACCCGGTTGGAGAACGCGTGGTGGCTCAGCACGACGAGGTCGGCGTCGCTCAGGTCGGCCCGGCTCATCGCCATCGGCAGCAGCGGCAGCAGGTGGGCGTAGCGGCCATCGGATCGGTAGGCCCGCTGGAGGGGACTCACCGTGATGGGGAGCCGGGCCACCGACGGCGGGAGCACGTCGCGGTCGCAGATCGGGGTGAACAACCGACCCTCGGGCCAGATGTCGGCCAACTCGGCGACCACCTTCTCGGAGCCCCCGAGTTCGGTGAACCGTTCGTGGACCAGGACGACCTTGGTCATGCGGCGGATCCGTGCTGCGGCTGGTCCTCGGTCAGGATCACGGCGACGACACTGGCGCGCACGCCGTGGAGCGCATCGAGGAGCTCGCGCATCTCCCGAACCCCGACTCGGGTCGGGTCGATCGAGACGATCACGGCGTCCGCGAAGGTCCCGGCGACGAGCAGCACCTCGTCGAGGCTGGAGGCCGAGGTCGCCGAGATCACCACCTGGTCGGCGCCTGCCGTGCGCAGGACGTCGTTGAGCGCCGGGAGGAGGGCCGCACCGGCCGGTCCACCGGGCAGCGATCGGCCGGCGGTGACGAGACCGGCCCGGATGCCGCCGGTGGCGGGCCGCACCACCGAGCGCAGGGTCTCGGTTCCTGCCGCGACCTCGGCGACGCCGGGGACGGAATCCTGTCCGAGCGCTCGATGCAGCATCGATCGACCACCGTCACCATCGACGAGGAGGACCCGACGATTGACGTCGCCCGACACCTTGGCGAGCCGGCAGGCCAGGTCGACCGACGGCTCCTGTCCGAACTGGAGCATCGTGAGGATCGGACGGTGCCGGAGGTGCTCGACGTAGAAGGGCAGCAGGGAGGAGGCGATGGTCGGAGTCCGTACGTCGAGCACCGGCGCCCCGCTCAGTCGGCGGATCTCGGCGGCCGGATCGACCGGCGAGAACCGTCCGCGGAGCACACGGACGGCGATGACGCCCTCGGCGACCAGAATGGCGGCGACCATGGCGGCCACGATGCCATCACGCAGGGCCGAAACGAAACCCCCGGTGACCGTCGCCTCACCGATGGTCGCCGACTCGACGATGGTGACGCGCTGGGACTCGGGGTCGCCGTTCCCACCGAGCTCGACTTCGGTCGACAGGACCGTGGCCATGGCGTTGGCCAGGTCGACCGACAGCGCGGCATCGCCGGATCGTGCCGTGACGACGAGGAATCCGGGCGTCTCCTTCTGT
The DNA here is from genome assembly GCA_963717115.1 of uncultured Acidimicrobiales bacterium. GTDB lineage: Bacteria > Actinomycetota > Acidimicrobiia > Acidimicrobiales > SZUA-35 > JBBQUN01. The sequence continues at coordinate 130,667 of CAVQVO010000002.1, forward strand.
TCGATCGCGAACTCGGTCCGCAGCTCGGCCAACTCTTCGTCGCTCGGCGTTCCCAGCCCGCCGAGGCGGGCCACCTCGGAGAGGACATCGGTCGTCAGGGCCAGCTCGGCGAGGCTGAGCGTGCGGAACTCGGTGATCGTGCCGTCGTCGCCGGCGTTGCCGACCACCGACAGCCGGAGCGTCGACGTGGCGATCGACTGTGGAGAGGCGGCGAGCCGGAGGGTCAGGACCAACGCCCCGGCGATCAAGGCGGCGATGGCGATCCAGGCCGCCTTGGTGGCCATCTCGCGCAGGTGGGTGGCGAAGACGGCGGGGGGTGCCTCGTTCATCGTCCCCTCCAGCGGAAGGCCGCGACGAACGTGCGCAGCAGGATCTTCAGATCGCTCCCGAAGGACCATCGTTCCACGTAGGCGTTGTCGAACCGGGCCCGTTCGTCGATCGAGGTGTCGCCCCGCAGCCCGTGGATCTGGGCCAGACCCGTCAGGCCGGCCCGAACCCGATGACGGTCGTCGTAGAAGTCGTATCGAGCGGCGAACTCGTTGACGAAGTGTTCACGCTCGGGGCGGGGGCCGACGAGGCTCATGTCGCCGGTCACCACGTTCCAGAGCTGGGGCAGCTCGTCGATCGAGGTGGCCCGGAGGAAGGCACCGAGGCGCCCCGGGCGCCGGGTGGAGGCGTCCCAGTCGGTGTTCGACTGCGAAGGCTCGGTCATCGGCAGGGTACGGAACTTGACGATGCTGAACGGGCGGCTGTCGATGCTCATCCGCTCCTGACGGAACAGCACCGGCCGGCCCATGCGGATCCGGATCAGGCCGGCGACGACGAGGAGGAGCGGTGCCATCAACGTCAGTCCCATGAGGGCGACCAGCACGTCGAAGGCCCGTTTGGCCTTCCAGGTCAGCGTGCGGTGCGAGGCGCGGCGCAGCCGGACGAGCGGCGTTCCCCAGACGTCGTCGATGTCGTGGACGGAGAGGCTGTGCAGGTCGAACAGGCGGGGCACGTAGAAGATCTCGGCGTTCAGGCGGGCGCAGGCCCGGACGGTCTTGACCAGGTCGACCTCGGGGATGGTCGAGAACGCGAGGATGACCACCGTGGCCCCGCTGGATCGCAGCGACGACTCGAGCGAGGAATCGGGCGGGATCACCGGCAGCTCGACGTCGACCATCGGGTCGGGATCGAAGAATCCCACCGGCCGCAGCCCATATTCAGGGTGTTCGAGCAGCGAGCGCGCCAACCGCTGACCGACTTCCCCGGATCCGACGATGAGGGTGGTGTGGTCGACCCAGTGCCGGGCTCGGGCGTGGCGAACCAGGGCGTAGGCCGAGGTCCGGACCACTCCCACCAGGACGGCGCCGATCACCAGGTGCAGCCACCAGCTCTCGAGCGAGCCACGATCGAGCCCGTCGGTGATCACCAGGACGATCCCGGCGGCGGCCAGGAGGCGGATCACCAGCCCGGTGAGGTCGTCGAGGACCAGGAGGGCGAGGCGGCTCCGGTAGAAGCCGCCCGAGGCCGCCAGGAGGGGGAACACGGCGACGAGCAGGAACCATTCGAGGCTTCGGTCACCGGCGAGCGACAGGGCGACGACGTCGCCCAGGACCAGCGCGATCGGAACGTCCTTGCGCTGGATCAGGCGGCGCAGCCCGCCGGCCGGGACCGGGGCCGGGCTCAGGGCCTCCATGATGGCCGTTGTCGAGATCGTGAGGTCCCGATCGGCAGGGGAAGACGCAGGGTCGCTCCGACGATCCTCGTCGGACACCACTCGCGAAAAGCTGTCTGACCGCCCTGACCGCATGCGGCCCAGTCTCTCGGCAATCGGGCCCGATGCAACATCGGTCGATCTGCCCAGGGCCTGGTCACAGCCCATGGTGTTCACTGTTGGACATGGACGAGCTGGATCTCCACCTCATCGAACGCATCGAGGCGAAGTTCGCGGCGCTCACCGCAGCACTCGCCCGGGCCGAGGCCGAACGCGACCGGATGCAGGCCGAGCGGGATCGTCTCCGCGACGAGCTGGAGTCGCTCCGCCGACCGGTCGCCGCCTCCGGCCCGGTCGCCGCTTCCGAACCGGTCGTGCTCGCCGGCACCTCGCTCGACGACGACGACTGGGCCCGCCTGATCGACGCCGGCTGATCCTCGTCGGTCGACCGGGCGGCGTTCGACCGTCGATCGGTTCGACCTCGACCCTGCCTGCGGGCGCCGTCGACCGGCGACGACACCCGCAGGACCGGCTCAGCGAAGGGCCGAGGCCTTGTCTTCGCGGATCGGCGCGGCGTCGGCTTCGGGCTCGCTCCCGGCCAGCGGGACGAGCCGACCGGCCCGGTCCTCGAACCGGTGATAGGCCGCGGCCAGAGCCGTGATGATGGCGAGATAGACGAGCGCATTCGGGAGTTCCACCACCGGGTCGACGAGATCGCTGACCCCGAGTTCCACCTCGAAGAGCCGCTCGATCATCCAGCCGATCGCAACGACGGCGAACAGCAGGGAGAGGACGGTCACGATGCCGGTGTACGCCTTGGTCCGGCGGAGCAGGAACAGCGCCGGGAACGTGGCGACGACCACGAAGGCCTGCCCGAGCTCGATCCCGATGTTGCGTCCCAGCAGGGAGAGGATCTGGGTCGAGCGGTCGGTGTCGAGGTTCCCGACGAGCGAGGCGAACCCCATGCCGTGGAAGAGCCCGAACGCGAACGCGATCGTCCATTCCCGATCGTGGAAGACCGGACGCAGGTTGTGCAGCGCGGCGACCGCGATCGACACGGCGATGACCGCCTCGACGAACTTGCTCGGCGGAAGGGGCAGCAGATCGAGTCCGGCCAGCGAGAAGGTGATCGTGTGGGCGATGGTGAACATCGTGACGATCTTCAGGACTCGCCACAGCGCCGAACCGAAGGATTCCGCCGGCATCCGCTCCAGGCCCCGGAAGACCAGCACCGAGGGCAGCAGGAGGACGAGGACGAAGAGGATGTGATCGGGGCCGGTCCGGATGTGGTTGACACCGAGTTCCATGCTGGCCCGGACGTTCTTGTACCAACCGGTGTCGCCGAGGTCGATCGTCTGCGTCCTCGAACCAGTCGTTGAACGTGGCGAAGACCTCGTGACCGTTCTCGATCACGCCCCCGGCCCAGTCGTTGCCGATGAGCAGGAGTGCGTCACGACCCGGGATCTCGTCGAAGAACGGGTCGAGCGTGACCTCGATCTGCCGAGGCACGTCGCCCGTCACGTCGGCGTCGAAGGTGACGATGAGATAGTTGTCGTCGGCCTCGGGCAGATCGGAGTAGAACAACGTCGCCGGGTCGAACGTGAGGGGCCAGGTGGCGCCGTCGGCCCCCAGGACCAGGTGACGGGCCAGGTACGCCGAGACCAGATCGGCGTTGGCCGCGAGTTCGGCCGTCAGTGCGTCGTCGTCGCCGTCGAGTCGGAGTCCCGTCACGTCTCGGAGGTCACCGATCGGCACCTCGAGTCGACCGGCCACGTCGGTGGGCGTGATGTCGAGGTACAGATAGGTCTGGTCGCCGGCATGGGCTCCCGCGGCCATCGCCCCGAGGCCGAGCGCTCCCGCGGTGAAGAGGGCGACGGCGAGGAGCGCAAGCCTTCTGAGGGTCGAGAGGATCATGATGGGGTCCCATTCGTTCCGCGGAGTGGCCGATCCACTCCGAGCAGTCTTGCCACGATGTTCTTCTGAATGTCCGACGTTCCGGAATAGGCGAGGCCACCCAGGGCGTCGCGGACCTCGGCCTCGAGCCCCGCCGCCACGGTGTACCCCTCGGCTCCGTGCAGGGTGAGCGCATCGACGGCGGTGGCCACCATCGACTCCGAGGACGCCAGCTTGGCCAGGGCGGCGGCCATGGTCACCGATTCGCCCCGATCGTGCAGGATCCCGGCCTTGTAGATCAACAGTCGAGCCGACTCGTGGCGCAGCTTCATGTCGGCCAGTCGGTGGGACACGGCCTGGTACTGGCCGATCGGGCGTCCGAACTGCTCGCGTCGTCGGGCCCGGTCGATCGCCCGGTCCAGGACCCGCTCCATGGCTCCGACCTGGCAGGCATAGAGGAAGGCCCGTTCGGCCTCGACGGCAGCGGTGAAGATCGCCATCCCGGAACCCACGTTGCCCAGCACCGCCTCGGGCCCCACCAGGCACCCGTCGAAGCGCATGAAGCCGAAGGGGCAGCTCTCGAGTCCGCTCTTCGGCTCGATCCGACCCCGGTCGAGTCCAGGAGTGTCCGTCGGAACGGCGAAGGCCGAGATGCCCCAGCGTCCCCGATCGGGATCGGTCACGGCGAACACGACCACGAGGTCGGCCACCGGTCCGAGGGTGACCCAGGCCTTCTCGCCGTCGAGCCGGAAGCGACCGTCGGGCAAGGCCGTGGCCCGGGTCGAGATCGACGCGGCGTCGGATCCCGCCGTGCGCTCGGTCATCGCGAAGGCCCCGATCGCCTCGCCCGACACCAGCCGGGGCAACCACGTCGATTTCTGCTCCTCGGATCCCGAACCGTCGAATGCCGTCTGCATCGCGAAGACCTGCGAGGCCAGCGCGAAGACGAGGCCGTTGTCGGGGGAACCGAACCCCAGACCTTCGAACGTCAACAACGCGTCGACGGTGGAGCGATCCGATCCGCCGTAGCGGGTCGCGACGCGAAGTCCCAGGATTCCTTCGGCCGCAGCCCGCTTCCATGCTTCGGCGTCGAAGGCTTCGGAACGCTGCGGGAGGTTGGTCCGGGCCCAGTCGGCGGCCGCCATCTTCACCGGGTGCCGGTGGTCGAGCAGGGCGCGCAACTGGGACTCGGCCCGTTCGAGTTCGCTCATCGAACTCGGGTTCGGCGCAGGACACACGGCTTGGTCATGGTCGCACCGTAGAAGACACCGGGCCCGCAGCGCCGCACCGGCTGGCCCGTCGGGGCAACATTGCCCCTCAGAGCACGTCGGGTCGGGAGACTACGTTGGCGGTGATGACCGAGCCGACCCATCGCGATCGTGTGCCGACGCCCGTCACGCTCGACGCGCTCGTTCCCCGTGCCGCCGCGACCACCCCCGACACCGATGCCGTGGTCGGCACCGACCGTCGGCTGTCCTACGCCGACCTCGATCGCGAGTCCGCCGCGGTCGCCTCGTTCCTGATCCACAACGGCGTGGCGCCCGGGAACCGCGTCGCCGTGTGTTTCAACAAAGACGCCGACGCGTACGTGGCGATGCACGGCGTGATCCGCGCCGGCGCGGTTGCCGTGCCCATCGACGCGTTCGGCGGGGCCGTGATCGGGCGATCCACCCTGGCCGATGCCGGTGTCTCGGCCGTGCTCGGCATCCGTACGGCCATCGACCGACTCGATCCCGGGTCGATCGACGGACTGGACCTGCGGGTGGTGGCGACCGACGAGGACTGGGCCGGTGTCCTCGCGGCCGAACCGGTGCGCCTCCCCACGCTCGAGCCGAACGACCCGGCCTACCTCATCTACACCTCGGGATCGACCGGTGTCCCGAAAGGGATCCTGCACTCCCACCGGAGTGCCATGGCCTACGTCGAGCGGGCTGTCGAGGCCCGGGGGCTCACCGTCGCCGATCGAATCGCCGGGATCTCGCCCTTCACCGTCGACATGTCGACCTTCGAGCTCTACGCCGCGCCCTTCGCCGGCGCCGCCGTCGTGGTCATGAGTGAGGCGCACCTGCGGATGCCGGCCAGCTTCGTCCAGCGCTCGGCAGCCGAGTCCGTGACCATCTGGTACGCCGTGCCCGCCCTCCTGCGACCCCTGCTCGTGCGGGGCGGCCTGTCGAGCCGTTCGATGGGCGCACTCCGGCTCGTCATGTTCGCCGGGGAGCCGTACCCCGCCGGGCCCCTGGCCGATCTCATGGCGGCACTCCCCGCGGTCGAGTTCGAGAACGTCTACGGGCCCGCCGAGGTCAACGAGTGCACCCGCCACGTCCTCGATGCTCCTCCCAGCGGGGACCGCGGGGTGCCGATCGGGCGTCCCTGGCGCCAGGTCGAACTCGCCGTGATGGACGACGGGCGTCCGGTCCCTCCCGGTGAAGCCGGCGAGCTCTGGGTGTCGGCCCCGACCCTCATGGAGGGCTACTGGCATCGGCCCGACCTCGATGCCGCCGGTCTCGTCGCCCGCGACGACGATCGCCCCTCGTGGTACCGCACCGGTGACCTCGTCGTCGCCGACGACGACGGGCTCCTGTGGTTCCTCGGCCGTCGGGATCACCAGATCAAGGTCCGGGGCCACCGCATCGAGCTCGAGCAGGTCGAGAACGTGCTGGCGGCGGCGCCCGGCGTCATTCATGCCGTCGCCGGCTCCGACGACCCCGGCAACGACCAGGCGTCGCTGGTGGCGGCCATCGTCGTCGACGAGTCACGGGCGTCGACCGATCGCGAACTGCGGCAGTGGTGCGCCGCCCGACTTCCCGCGGCAGCGGTCCCCCGAGCGATACTGCGCCGGTCCTCGATGCCCCTGAACGCCAGCGGCAAGATCGACCGTCGGGCCGTGCGAGTCGAGTTCACGAAGGCGCAGCCGCATCCGGGCGGCGCCGACCAAGCGAAAGCGAGTCTGCGATGACCGACGAGTTCCAGGCCGCCCTGCTCGAGCTGATCAACAACGAGATCTCGCTCGATTCGTCGATTCCCGTCGAGGCCGAGACCGATCTGTTGATGACCGGGCTGGTCGATTCGCTCGGCGTGGTCCAGATCGTCGACTGGATGGAGGAGCGACTCGGTCTCGCGATCGAGCCGGCCGATGTCGTCATCGAGCACTTCCAGACCGTCCGCGCCATGACCGAATACCTCCAACGCCGCAGCGCCGGCGTCTGATCGCATGTCCCCGGTCACACCACTCGCGAGCACCGTTCCCGTCGTCCTCAAACCGGGTCGATCCCTCACGGCGATGCAGCGCGGGTTGTACGTCTCGCAGCGCCGTCGGCCGCTGGCCCCGATGCAGAACATGGCGCTGCTCACCCACATCGACGGACCCGTCGACGGCGCCCGATTGTCCGACGCCTTCGCCACCGTCGTGCGGGCGTCGGACGCGCTGCGCACGCGCATCCACGACGACCGCGGCGCGCCCGTGGTCCGTCTGGCTGCCGATGCACGACCGTCCGAACGACTCGCCCTGGGTCGGGACGAGGTCCTCGAGTGGGCTCGAGCCCGGGCGATCCGACCGCTCGATCTGACCGACCGCGCCCACGACAGCGTCGTGATCGAACACCCCGACGGCACCACGACGTGGTACCTCTGCCTGCATCACACCGTCACCGACGCCACCTCGTCGTCGCTCGTGTTCGACGCGACGGCAGCGGCCTATCGCGGGGAGCCGATCGTCCTCGATTCCTATTACCGGTTCGCCGACCAGCTCGAGGCCGATGAACGAACCCGGCGGGCCTCCACGCACTGGCGCCGCCGGCCCGAGGCTCCCGGACTCGGTGCGCTCTATCGTCCGCACGATGGCCGGTCCACGACGGCCACCCGACTCGAGGTGGCCCGGTCCGACGACCTCGACCGGCGCATCGGCGAGGCCCTGGCCGGGCGCTACCGGATGATCAACGACGACCTCGCCTGGACGACGTTGATGACCACGGCGCTCGCCGTGCTGCTCCACCGGGTCGGCGGATCCGAACGCTTCTCGATCGGGCTGCCGGTCCACAACCGCCGGACGCCTGCGGCGCAGGCCCTCATCGGCCCACTGATGGAGGTCTACCCGGTCGACATCGAATTCGAGGCCGGTGACACCTTCGCCTCGCTGCAGGCCAGGACCGCCAAGTCGATCCTGACCACCTTGCGCCATGCCTCCGCCGGCGCCGCGCCGACGCCCGACTTCGAAGCCGTCGTCAACGTGATCCCGCGTGCCGGGCTCGGTTCGTTCTCGACCGACGCCTCGACCACGCTCGCGACGTTCACCACCTGGGTTCCGACGGGAGCGATCGAGGGTTCGCATCTCCTCCGCTTCCAGCGAACGGCCTACGGCGCCGGCGACCAACTCATCCTCGACATCAACGACGCCGTGGCCCCGCACCCCGATCCGGCCATCGCCGCGGAGCATCTGCGAACGATCCTCGACGATGCGGTCACCGAACCCGACCGATCGATCGACCACGTCAGTCTGTGCACGCCCGGCGAACTCGCTCGCCTCGATGCCTGGGAGACCGGGCCTCCCCAGGACGGCCCGATCGTCGATGTGAGCGAACGGCTCCGCACCGGTCTCGACACCGAGTCGGTCGTGGTCGTCGACGGTGAACGGCAGATCACCGGTGTCGACCTGGCCGAGTGGATCGACCGTCTCGGGCACTGGTTCGTCGGCCGTGGTGTCGGTCCCGGTGTCCGGGTCGGCCTGCAACTGCCCCGCAGTACCGAGGCCATCGCCGCAATCGGTGGTGTGCTCGCGGCCGGCGGCGCCTACGTGCCGTTCGATCCGAGCCACCCCGAGGTTCGCCGACGTCGTCTGGCCGAGCGGGCCGGTTGTCTGCTCGTGCTCGACTCGATCCCGAGCCTGATCACCCTCCGATCGGCGGCCGGGCCCGACGTTCCGCCCGAGCCGCTGCCCACTCCCCTGGCCGACACCGAGGCCTACCTGCTCTTCACCTCGGGGTCGACCGGGGAACCGAAGGGCGTCCCGATCCGGCGAGACGGACTGAGCCGCTACCTGCACATCGCAGCCGCCGCCTACGGCCCCGACCCCGACGACCCGTCCTCGACCCCGATCGTGGCACCACTGTTCGGTTCGCTCACCTTCGATCTCACCGTGACGAGTCTCTTCCTTCCCCTGATCACGGGTGGGAGAACCGTCGTCATCCCCGAGGACGGCGCCGCCGGGTTGACCGCCGTCGCCCGGCAGCCCGACCTGACGTGGTGCAAGGCCACGCCGTCGCACCTCGAGATCCTCGAGCGCCTCCTGCCCGGCGATCACGGGATCGAGACCTTCGTGGTCGGGGGCGAGGCGTTCCGAACCGATCTGGCGCTCCGGCTCCTGGGAACCGACCGCCTCCTCGGGACCGACGGCGATGCCCGGCAGACCCGAGCACGGGTCGTCTTCAACGAGTACGGACCGACCGAGGCCGTGGTCGGTTGCATGATCCACCGATTCGATCCGATCCTCGACCCGGGACCCGACGTCCCGATCGGCGTGCCGATGCCCGGGGTCCGGCTGCGGGTCGTCGACGGCGCCCTCCGGCGGGTCCCCATCGGTGCGACGGGTGAGCTGTGCATCGCCAGCCCCGGTCTCACGACCGGCTATCTCGATCCGCCGGCGACGAGCCCGTTCGTCGAATTCGACGGCGTCCGCCACTACCGGACCGGCGACCTCGTTCGACTCCTCGACGACCACACGCTCGTGTATCTGGGCCGCCGCGACGAACAGGTGAAGGTGGGCGGAATCCGGCTCGAACCGACCGAGGTCGAGGCGGCGCTGGCCGAACATCCGGCCATCCGGCGCGCCGCGGTACGCCAGTGGACGCCGACCCATCGTCCGCCGGCCCACCACTGTGTGCGGTGCGGGCTCCCCGACAACGTGCCCGACGTCGACTTCGACGACGACGGGGTCTGCTCGACGTGTCGGACCTTCGACCGGGTGGCCCCCGTCGCGGCCTCGTGGTTCGGTGACACCGACGACCTGCGAGCGATCCGGGACGAGGCGAGGGCCGCGCGCCAGGGACGCTTCGACTGCCTCCATCTGCTGAGCGGTGGCAAGGACTCGACCTATGCGCTCTACCGGCTGGTCGAGCTGGGATTCGAGCCCTACGCCCTGACCCTCGACAACGGGTTCATCTCGCAGCAGACCAAGGACAACATCGCCCGCACGGTCGCCCACCTCGGCATCGAGCACGAGTTCGCGACGACGCCGGCCATGAACGAGATCTTCCGGGACAGCCTCGATCGCCACGCCAACGTCTGTCACGGCTGCTACAAGACGATCTACACCCTGGCCACCAACCGGGCCGCCGAACTGGGCATCCCGGTCATCGTCACCGGGCTGTCGCGCGGCCAGCTCTTCGAGACCCGCCTCATTCCCCAGCAGTTCTCGCTCGATCGATTCGACCCCGAGGCGATCGATCGTGCCGTCCTGCAGGCCCGCAAGGCCTACCACCGGATCGACGACGGCCCCCGCCGTCTCCTCGACACGACGGTGTTCGACGACGACGCCGTCTTCGACCGGATCCGCTACGTCGACCTGTACCGCTACCTCGACGTGCCCCTCGAGGAGCTGTTGTCGTATCTCGACCGCGAAGCCCCCTGGGTCCGTCCGACCGACACCGGACGTTCGACGAACTGTCGGGTCAACGACGTCGGCATCCACACCCATCTGCTCGAGCAGGGCTACCACAACTACGCCGTCCCCTACGCCTGGGACGTCCGGCTCGGACACAAGACCCGCGACGAGGCGATCGACGAACTCGACGACCGGCTCGATCCGGTCGAGGTCGACGAGATGCTGTCGAGCATCGGCTACCGGCCCAACGTTCGCCGGATCCTCACGGCCTGGATCGAGGTCGACGACCGCTTCGAACACACGCCGACCCCGGCCGAGCTGCGGGCTCATCTGGCCGGCCTGCTCCCGGCCCACGCCATCCCGTCGGCCTTCGTCGTCGTCGACGAACTCCCGATGGCGGCGAGCGGCAAGCTCGACACCTCGGTGCTGCCCGCCCCCCGGATGGTGAACCGGCGGGGGCCCAGCCTGCACGTCGAGCCCCGCACCACCCTCGAGAGCCAGGTCATCCAGGCCTGGGAGGAGATCCTTCGCATCGAGCCGATCGGCATCGACGACGACTTCTTCTCGCTCGGTGGCGATTCGCTGGCCGCGCTCGAGATGATCGTCGGACTCGCCGACCGGCTCGAGCTGCCCCTCGGCGAGGAGCTGGCGTTCGTGAACACGACACCGCGGGCGTTGGCCGAGGCCATCGAGGCCGTCGCCGGATCCGGGTCGGCGGTCGACGGTCCGGTTGCGGACATCCTCGGCCCCCCGCCTGCTCCCCGACCGATCGACGAGGAGCCCCCGTTCTCCGAAGCGGAATTGGCGATGCTGTTCGAGGCCCGGGTCACCGAGGACGAATCGAACACCGGTCCGACCTCGGCACGACTGAACGTCGGCCATCTGCACCGCATCGACGGCGTCGTCGATCACGGTCGACTGCGGCGGGCCGTGATCGGGGTCGCCGCCCGTCATCAACCGCTCTCATGGACGTACTCGAACCCTCGGCTCCATCTCGATCCCGACGACGCCGTCGAGTTCGACGTCGTCGACGATCCGATCGACCTCGATGGTCCGGAGGCGACCGAGGTGTTCGAGCGGGCCCACCGCCGCCCGTTCGATCTGGAACGGGGACCCCTGGCCCGGGTCGTGATCCGGTGGGGCGACGACGGAACCACGGCGGTCCTCGTTGCCGTGCACCACATCTCCGCCGACGCCGAGGCCCTCGTCGCACTGTGGCGCCAGATCGGCACCGCCTACCAATCCGGCGCCTCCGACACCGACACGCCCGAGGAGCCACCGGCCACCGACTACGGCGGCTACATGGCGTGGCAGTCGCAACTCGCCACCGACGCTTCGCGAGCCTTCTGGGTCGAGCAGCCCGACGCGACCGCGACGCTCGCCATGGCACCCCGTATGCCGGCCCCCGATGGATTCGTCCGCCGCCGCTCCGGCATCGCGCCCCGATCGCTGCGTCGCCAAGCCGGTGTCAGCGGCGCCGCCATGGCACTGTCGGCGCTGACCACGGTGCTCGACCGACGGATGAGCGGCGCACCGATGGGAATCGGACTGATCGCCAACACGCGGGCTCATGCCACGGCCCGGCCCCTGGTCGGGTACTTCCTCAACACCCTTCCGCTGACGATCGCCGCACCCGGACCCGACACCACGTTCGCCCAGCAGGCCGATTCGACGGCTGCGCTGCTCGGTCGGGCCTTCGCGAACCGCACCGTCCCACTGGCTCGCATCCTGTCGGACCGGCGGGCTGCCGGCCGATCCGCCGAGGTCCCCGACGTCCTCTTCGCCTTCGACGAACTGCCCGATGGTGACCTCGCCGGCCTTCCGAGCCGCCACGAGGTGCTCTTCAACGGCGTTGCCGTTGCTCCGCTGACCGTGTTCGTGGAGGTGCGGTCCGACCGCATCGACCTCGCCGCGGAGTATCGCGGCTCGGTCCTCGGCCCGACCGAGGTCGCCGGACTGCTCGACGATCTCGAGTACGTCCTCGCCGCCGGAATCGCCGGGCCGACCATGCGCCCGGCCGAACTGGTCCTTCCGTCGTCGCAGGACGGCGAACTCGTCGGCGCGGAGTTGCTCGACTCGCCCGGCCTCTTCACCCTGATCGACCACCACCTGCGGACCGGTTCGGACCGCCTCGCCGTCCGGTGCGACGACGATGCGCTCTCGTGGGCCGAACTCGATCGTCGTTCCGACTCGCTCGCTCGTCGACTCGCCGACGTGGGTGTCGGCGTCGGCGATCGGGTCATCATCGCCCTGCCCCGGTCGGTCGACCTGATCGTCGCCGTGGTTGCAGCCCTCCGAGCCGGCGCCGCGTACGTCCCGATCGATCCGACCTACCCCGCCGAGCGCCGTCTTCGCATCGTTGCCGCGGCTACGGCTCGGGCGGCGATCGTGGTCGATGGCGCCCCGTCGCTGACCGGCAACGACGTCGTCATGTCGACGGACGAGCCGGCGACCCACAGCGATTCCCGAGTGGCGGTCGACTCGTTCGACGACGACCTCACGGCGTACGTGATCTTCACCTCGGGGTCGACGGGAACGCCTCGTGGCGTCCCCGTCTCGAGGCGGAACCTCGACGCGTCCACCCGGGCTCGCCTGCAGTTCTACGAGTCGCCTCCGGAACGGTTCCTGCTGGTGTCGAGCCTCTCGTTCGACTCCAGCGTCGCCGGGCTGTTCTGGACCTTGGCGTCGGGTGGGACGCTCGTCTTCCCGACCGACGACGAGGTCCACGATCCGAGCCGGCTGATCGAGCGGTTCGACGAGCAGGCCATCAGCCACACCCTGCTCGTTCCGAGCCTCTACCGGGCCCTGCTCGACCACCTGCCCGCACCGCAACCCGGGACTCGGCGCCCGTCGTGGCCCGAGGTCGTCATCGTCGCCGGCGAGGCCTGCCCGGCATCACTGGTCGAACGACACGAGGACCTCGTGCCCGCTCGCACCTCGGGACCGGCCTCGGCGATCTTCAACGAGTACGGACCGACCGAAGCCACGGTCTGGTCCACGGTGCACCGCTGCCGGACCGGCGAGCATCCGGTACCCATCGGTCGGCCGATCCCGGGACTGTCGGCTCGAGTCGCCGACGAACACGGCCGGTCGCGACCCGTCGGAACGATCGGCGAGCTGATCGTGTCCGGACCCGGGGTCACCGCCGGCTACCTCGGCGAAGACGGCGGGATCGACCCGGACCGGTCGGCGGCCGCGTTCGGCGAGGTCGGCTCGTTCCGCACCGGCGATCGCGTTGCGGTCGTCGACGGTCGTCTGCGGTTCCTCGGACGCATCGATCACCAACTGAACGTCGGGGGAACCCGGGTCGAGCCCGAGGACATCGAGGCCACACTGGCGACCATCGAGGGCGTCGGCGAGGTCCTGGTCGTGGCCACCGATCCACGCTCGCTCGACGAGCTCGTGGCGGCGAGCCGGCCCGAGGCACTGGCCCGGGCCATGACGAACGCGGCGTCCGCTCCCGACCCCGCCGCGGCGTTGCGCGTCGGCCTGAGCGAACTCTCCGGTCCCGAACCGATCCTCGTCGCGCACATCGAGCCCGCCGCCGGAAGCGACGTCGACGCGCTCACGGTCCGACGGCGAGCCGCCGAACTCCTTCCGCCGACCCAGCGGCCACAGGCGGTCGTGGTCCACGAGCGACTGCCCCGGACACCGAACGGCAAGCTCGACCGAGCCGCCGCCGAACGACTCGCCGTCGCGCCGGTCGCCGAGGCGACCGGCGGGTCATCCGACGAGCCACTCGACGCTCGACTCGACCCGACGACGGTCGCCGCTGTCCAGGGACTGTTCGCCGAGGTGTTGCGACTCGATCGGGTCGGCCCCGACGACTCGTTCCTCGACCTCGGTGGCCACTCCATCCTGGCGCTACGACTGCTCCAACACCTCGAGACCCGCCTTGCACTCCACGTCTCGATGACGGCGTTCTACCGTCGACCGACGCCCTCCGGCGTGGTGGCCTCGAGCGTGACCGACACCCCCGGCGACCACCGAGCACGACCGGATCGAGGTCCGGTCACCCCGCCGACGTCGCAGCAGTACCTGCTCGAGATCCAACCCGACGGCGAGCGGCCCCCCTTGTTCGGTGTTCACGTCCTCGGCGTCAACGGCGAGTTCTATCGTCCCCTCGCCCGGCACCTCGGCCCGGATCAGCCCGTTCACGGACTCGGCCTGGCCGGAGCGACCCCCGACGAGTCCACGCCCCATCAGCTCTTCGACGTCAGTTCGGCCTACGCCGACGAGATCGATCGGGTCCATCCGACCGGCCCCGTGGCCCTCGCCGCCGTGTCGATGGGGGCGATCCCGACCATGGAGCTTGCCAAACGACTCGAGGAGCGCGGCCGCGTCGTCACGATGCTGGCCTTCTTCGATGCCGCCGGTCCCGACGTCTGGGCCCACTCGCCGACGCCGAAGGAACGGCTCGCCCTGCACGCCGGCGCCCTGCGTCAGTCCCCACGACGCTACGTGCGGGATCGGCTCGACAAACGCAGGCAGGTCGCGGTTCGAGACCTCGAGCGGCTCGAGATCCGGGCCCGGGCGGCCCTGAACCGACCGCTTCCCGACCGCCTCCGGAACCGGGATTTCGTCGAGAAGAACGTGGCCACCGCACTCTCCCATCGGCCGGCGCCCGTCGAGGCACCGATCGTGGTGTTCAAGGCCGGCGACGATCTCTTCACCGCCGCCCTCGCCGAGCACGGCATGGGCTGGACGGCCTTCTCGACCCGGGGCGTCGAGGTGGTCCAGGTGCCCGGCGGACATCTCTCGATGCTCGCCGAGCCCCACGTCCCGACCCTCGCGGCGGCGATGACCGAGCGGCTCGTTGCCCGGGCCGATGCCGAACCCCTCGACCGACCGTCGCTCGAGGCCGATCTGCGCCGCGCCCTCGACCAGCGCACCCTGTCGCTGGTCCTCCCGCGGTGGGCGGACCGACGCGACCGGCTCGATCCCGACGCAGCCGAGCTGTTGGGCGCCGTCGAACGAGCCGCCGCCGACCTGGGTCGGTCGAGTCGCATCCATGCCGATCGGGTCTCGGCCGCACTGACGGCGGCCGATGTCGATGCCGTCGTCGTGCCATCACCATCGCTGGCGGCGTTCGCGGCAGTCACCGTGGTCACCGAGGGGTCGACGACGGCGGCGGCCGGCGTGATCGAATCGCTGGGGTACCGGCGCATCAGCGACACCGCCGACCGCTTCCTCGACCACCGCGGCACCTGCCGGGTCGAGGTCGTCTCCGACGCTGCGGCCGCGGATCGATCGGCGACGACGAGGGCATCGGGACGTCGGGGCCCCGACGATTCCATCGTCGATCTCGGCATCTTCCTCGCCACGCCCCCCGGCCTGATCCTGCCGGTTCTCGGTCTGGCGGACCCGTCGTCCGACGATCTGGTCCTCGACCTCGGTTGCGGCGACGGTCGGGTCCTGATCGCCGCCGCTCGGCACCATGGCTGCCGGGGTCGGGGAATCGAGATCGATCCGCACCTCGTCGCCGAGGCCCGGTCGGCGGTCGATGCCGCCGGGCTCGCCGATCGGATCGAGATCGTCGAAGGCGATGCCACGGCCTCCGGCGCGCTCGAGGGGGCAACGATCGTGTTCGCCTTCCTCCCGTCCCACATCGTCGACGGCATGCTCCCGACGGTGCTCGGCGCCATGACCGCCGACCAGCAGTTCGTCACCCACGAGCAACTCGACGTGGCGTGGTCGGTCGAACCGGTCGAGAGCCGACTGGTGGTCGACGACGGCATCACCGTTGCCCACCGCTGGACCGGCACCCATCCGACCCCGCGGTCCTGACGAAGGGTCCCTGCTGACACACCTCGTGGGAGACGTGCATTCCAGAGCATCGGTCACCCCGTCCGCTATCATCGACGCGCCGGGCTCGCTCCTGCGCCCCGTCCGTGCCGACCCATGATCCGACGCCGCTCCCCCGAACCGCCGCCGCCCGGACCGCCGCCGCCCGAGCCGGCGTGGTCCGCCCGTCTCGAGACGGCTCGGTCGATGCTGCGGGAGCTCCACGGCGTCTCGTTCGACGATCACCTCACGGCGATCGAGGTCGCCCTGCGGACGGCCGAGACCGATTCGTCCGAGCTCGCCCGGGCGATCGCCCGCCTCGAGCCCGATCGAGCCGCCGCCGAGCTGAAAGCGGCGTTGCGCTCGCGCCGCGACCCCACCCAACCCGACGATCCGCTCGTGCTGACCCTCCGGCGCCGGTACGAGAGCATCCATGCCCTGCAGAACCGGCTCGCCGGCCTCCGACGGCACATCGAGGCCACCCTGGTCGATCTCGACGTCCTGGTCGCCCGATCCGTCGAGCACTCGCTGGCTCGCTCGCCGGCACCGCTGCGTCTCGACGACGAACTCGATCGGCTCCGGCTCGACGCCGAGGCGCTCGCCGCGGCCCACGACGAACTGGCCGATCTGTGAGCAGCCACACCGGGCGGCGGCCCCGCACCGAACGGACCCGACCATGAACTGCCCCCTGTGCATCGACCAGACCCTCACGATCACCCACCACGGCGGGATCGAGGTCGACATCTGCCCCCAGTGCCGGGGGATCTGGCTCGACCGGGGCGAGATCGACCGCCTCGTCGACGAGGTGACTCCGCCACCGCCACCCGCCGCCGTTGGCACGACGTCGGCTCGGGGCCCCCGCCTCGAGGAGCACGGGGACGACGACCACGAGGATGGCCGACGCGAACGCGATCGGAGGCCCTCCAAGAAGCGCCGGAAGAAGTCCCTGGCGGAACGCCTCGGTGACGTGCTCGAAGAAGCCCTCGACCTCTGAGCTCGAACCGGGTCGACGCCCGACGATACGATCACGCCGTGCCGGCCCTTTCCATCGACCCCATCGGCCCCGCCATCGGGGCCGAGATCCGGGGAGTCGATCTCGCAACCCAGATGGACGACCCCGACGTCCTCGACGCCATCCGGGACGCGTTCCTGCGCCACCACGTCCTGGTGTTTCGCGACCAGCACCTCGACCGGGAGCAGCACAAGGCCTTCGGGCGCCACTTCGGCGAACTGCACGTCCACCCCTCGAAACGGACGCTCGGGGCCAAGGGCGACCCCGAAATCTTCACGGTCAAGACCGACGAGGGCACGACCCACAACAACGGCGGACGATGGCACATGGACGTCTCGTGTGAGGCGGTGCCGCCCCTCGGGTCGATGCTCCTCCTCCACGAATCGCCACCATCGGGTGGCGACACACTGTTCGCGAACATGCACCTCGCCTTCGAGCTGCTGTCGGCCCCGATCCGGGCGCTCCTGCTGGAGCTGACCGCCCATCACGACGGCCTCCAGGACCTGCGTTGGTACGGCTACGAGCCGGCGCCCGGCACGACCTACCCGGCGCACTCCCACCCCGTCGTGGTCGCCCACCCCGATACCGGTCGGCCCACGCTGTTCGTCAACGAGGCGTTCACCGCACACATCGAGGGCCTCTCCCACCACGAGAGCGAGGCGATCCTGCGCATGCTCTTCGCCCACGTCGCCACCACGCCCTCGATCCAGTGCCGCGTCCGATGGGAGCCCGGAACCCTGACCTTCTGGGACAACCGCAGCACCCAGCACTTCGCGGTGTGGGACTACGCCCCGCATCCGCGCCGCGGCGAGCGAGTGACGATCGCCGGCACCACCGAGCCGGCGCCGACCTCGAGCGAGGTTCACCGAACCGGGACGCGCTAGCGGAACGAGAACACCGGGGCCGACGGCCCCGTGGCCGCCGGAGGGACGAGACCCCGGCGACGCAGCTCGGGGATCAGCCCCTCGCCGGCCCAGTGCGCCTCCTCGAGGTGCGGGTAGCCCGACAGGATGAACTCCTCGAACCCGTGCCGTCGGTACTCCTCGAGCCGGTCGGCCACCTCGGCGAACGATCCGACCAGCGCCGTACCGGCCCCACCGCGCACCAGGCCGATCCCGGCCCAGACGTTGGGGTGCACGACGAGCCGACCCGGATCCGAGCCATGGAGTTCGGCCATCCGACGCTGCCCCTCCGACATCGTGGTCTCGAAATCGGCGCGGGCGGCGGCGATGTCGTCGGTGCCGATCCCCGCCAGCAACCGATCGGCGGCCTCCCAGGCCTCGTCGGCGGTCGGCCGGGTGATCAGGTGGAACCGGATGCCGTAGCGCAGGGTCCGCCCGACCTCGGCCGCCCGTCGGGCGACGTCGTCGGCCTGTCGTTGCGCCGAGTCGGGAGGCTCACCCCACACGAGGTAGACGTCGGCGTGGCGGGCGGCCACGTCCTTGGCCTCGTCGGAGGCACCGCCGAAGTAGACCTCGGGAACCGGATCGGGCACCTCGCGGGTCGTCGCCCCCTCGATCCGGTAGTGCCGCCCGTCGAAGTCGAAGGGTTCCTCGGTCCAGGCCTGACGCATGACCTGGAGGAACTCACCGACCCGTTCGTAGCGCACGGACTTGTCCGCGTGATCCCCGAACCGTTTCAGCTCCCGCGGTTCGGCGCCGGTGACGATGTTGACCAGCATGCGTCCACCCGACATGCGCTGGTAGGTGCTGGCCATCTGCGCCGCGAGCGTCGGCGAGAGCAGTCCGGGCCGGAACGCGACGAGGAACTTGATGCGCCGGGTGATCGCGAGCAACGACGCCGTCGTGATCCAGGCGTCCTCGCAGCCCGTTCCACAGGGCGTCAGCATCGCCTCGAAACCGGCCTCCTCGGCGGCCAGCGCCACCTGCGCGAGGTACTCGTGACTCGGCGGCCGCTGCCGTCCGGAGTCGGGCCCGGGCAGGACGTCGCGACTGTCGCCCCCGGTCGGCAGGAACCAATGCACCCGGAGGCCGGGTCGGGACCCGGGAACCGTGGAATCGCCGGGCAGGGTCGCGTCCGGATCCGGCATCCACGAGGGAGGCACGGTCGAGGGAGGCACGGTCGAAGGGACCACGGTCGAGAGAGGCACGGTCGAAGAGGACACGCCGGACGACTCCTGGACGTCGGAGGGGAGGGAGCGGCAGGACGTTAGCAGCGCAACTCGCCTCCCTGATAGCTTCTCGCCGTGCTCCGGCTGGGTTTCCTGCAGTGCGACGATCTCGACCCGCCACACGTCGACGTCGCCGGGAACTACGACGTGCTGTTCGCCACCCTCCTGGCCTCGCCCGACCTCGAACTCGTCGGCTACCGGGCGCACGAGGGCGAGCTCCCGCCGTCGACCCGCGACTGCGATGC
The DNA here is from genome assembly GCA_963717115.1 of uncultured Acidimicrobiales bacterium. Classification (GTDB taxonomy): domain Bacteria; phylum Actinomycetota; class Acidimicrobiia; order Acidimicrobiales; family SZUA-35; genus JBBQUN01. The sequence goes on from CAVQVO010000002.1 coordinate 150,026, forward strand.
CTGGCTCATCCCGGGGTCCCGACGCAGCGTCTCCGACGACCTCGTGTGGATCCACGAACTGGCGTCGTTCACCCGGCGCGTCCTCGACGACCGACGACCGCTCGTCGGGGTGTGCTTCGGGCACCAGCTGATCGGGCGGCTCCTGGGAGCGCCCGTGGCGAGGGCCGACGCCGGCTGGAACCTCGGAGCGGTCCGCTACCGGCTCCATCAGGTGCCACCCGGAGAGGCGGCCGACCCGGGGGTGCCGTCGGATCACGTCACCCTGATCGCCAGCCACCAGGATCAGGTGCTCGAACTCCCCGTCGGCACCACCCTGCTCGCCGCGGCCCCGACCTGCCCGATCGCCGGCTTCACCACCGAACACCTCCTGACGATCCAGGCCCATCCCGAGTTCGACGCTCCGCTGGCCGAGTCGCTCTATCGGAGCCGGGTGGAACGAATCGGGCGGATTCCCATCGACCGGGCCCTGGCCACGCTCGACCGACCCCTCGACCGACACCGGATCGCCGGCTGGATCACGTCGTTCGTCCTCGACCGGGCCGAAGGCCCCGACGGGTGATCACGGCCCGGAGCGCCCGCGTCCCCGAGCCCTGATCGGGGACGGGGTCGAGTCGGGGTCGGGGTCGGGCGCCGTTCGCGGGGATCAGGGGGCGGTCGGGAGGATCGGCGCATCGCGACCGGTGCCGGCGGTCGGGCTCGGATCGGTGATCTCTTCGTGGTAGTCCTCGTCGACGTTGACCGCCCACAGGTCGTGGTCGGCGCCGAACAGGTTCTCGACCGCATAGGTGGCGGTGAGCATGGAGTGATCCTGGTTGTTGTAGCGGTGCATGCCGTTGCGACCGACCGGGATCACGTTGGGGGCGTTCTCGGCCAACCAGTCGGCGATGATCTCGACGTTCGCCCGGTAGGCGCCGTCGTAGACCGGATAGGCCTTGGGCATCCGCACGACCCAGCCCTGGCCGCACTGCGCGGCGTCGACCAGGCCCAACTGATCGAGTTCGCCGGTGCCGAGCGCGATCAGGTCGTCGTCGGCCATCGTCCAGAGGTCGTCGCCGACGTTCACGAAGTACTCGAGACCCAGGCAGGTGTAGCCGGGCTTGACCATCTCGGGCGACCACGAACCGAAGTTCTGCACTCGTCCGACCCGGACCTCGGGGGCATGGATGTAGATCCAGTTGTCGGGGAAGGCGGCCGCCTCGGGAACCACGATGGCGACGGTCAGGAAGTCGCGGTGGCGCAGTGCGGCGGCAGCTTCCCGGACCGGCTCGGGGGCCGGCGGGTCCATGGCCAGGACGAGGTCGCCGAGCGGCATCGAGGAAATGACCCCACCGGTCGCCGGGTAGGTGACCCCGCCGGCGACGACCGCCACGGCCTGCCCGCCGGCGTGGCGCACCGAGTCGACCGGGGTGTTCAGGTGGAGTTCGGCACCGCCGTGACGCACGATCTTGGCAGCCTGTTCCCACATCATCCCGGGACCGAGACGGGGGTAGTCGAACCGATCGATCAGCGAGGTCACGTCGGTGCGTCCCCCGGTACCGCGGACCGCATCGAGGATGGCCCGACCGAGCGAGAGGCTCTTGATCCGCTGCGCCGCCCAGTCGGCCGGGAGCTGGGAGGGGTGCACGCCCCAGACCTTCTCGGTGTAGCTCTCGAAGAAGATCGAGTAGAGCCGACGACCGAATCGGGCGCTCACCCAGCCCTCGAAACTCGTCTGGTCGGCGGGCGGTCGGATCTTGGCCCCCACGTAGCTGCCCACCGACCGGAGTGCCTCGATCGGACCCAGGTTGACCAGGGCGTTCATGGCCTTCAGGGGATAGTCGAAGAACTTGCCGTTGTAGTAGATCCGGCTGAGTCGGGGACGCTGGAGGAAGTCGTCGTCGTCGAGGGTGGTCTTCCACCGCTTCTCGACCTCGGCCACCTTCGTGAAGAAGCGGTGACCGCCGATGTCGAAGCGCCAACCATCGCGTTCCACGGTTCGGCTGATGCCGCCGACCACGTCGTCGGCTTCGAGGATCACCGGCGCGACACCGCGCTCGGTGAGCTCCATGGCCGCGGTCAGACCCGCAGGACCGGCGCCGATGACGACGACCGACCCCTCGAACGATCGATTGGTAGCGTTCATGCCTCACCGGAATCCGCGGACGTTGGTTCCCGGAGGCTATCGCCGATCGCCCGAGTTCGGCGTCACCAGGGGCCGCGTGGCGACCCCGGGCCGTGGCCGGGTACCCTCGGGCGGAATGTCGGCGGTCCGAGGCGAGTCGTATTCCACCGGACCGGACGCGAGTCCCGCCACCGACCCACCGCCCGGCGGCGTCGACTCCGACTCGACCACCGTCTTCGTCCTCCTGGCCGTGGTCGCCGTGGCGATCGGGCTGCTCCTCCGCCTCCAACTCGACCGGGTGGGCCTGTGGCTCGACGAGGCCCAGTCCGTCGCCATCGCCCAACGTCCCGGCGGCTCCTGGGGCGACCTCTACGACGGCCTCCGGGCCGACGGACACCCGCCGCTGTACTACGCGCTCCTGCACGTGTGGATGGGCTGGTTCGGGACGAGCCTCGGCGCCCTGCGAGCACTGTCGGCGATCCTCGGTGCCCTCGCCGTCGCTGCGCTCGGGGTGATGGGGCACCGCCTCGGCGGCCGTCCCCTCGCCGCGGTCACGGTGGCCGTCGCCTCGGTGTCACCGTTCCTCGTCCGGTACGGCACCGAGGTCCGGATGTACTCGCTCGTCACCCTGCTCGCCACGGGCTGGTGGCTGGCGATCCGCCGCTCGGAACGCCGCCGGCCCCCGACCACCGGCGACCTCGGACTGGTGGCACTGACCGTGGCCGCGCTGGCCCTGACGCACTACTGGTCGTTCTTCCTCTTCGGCGCCTGGCTGATGGGCCTGATCGTGCGTCGCGACCTCGGCTCGGGTTCGACCGGTCGGCGCCTGGTGATCGCCCACGTGGTCGGAGGGCTCGCCTTCGTCCCCTGGCTGCCGGCCTTCTTCCATCAACTGGCCAACACCGGCACCCCGTGGGCCCAGGCCCCCAATCCGGCGTCGATCCTGGTGACCGGAGCGGCCGACCTGGCCGGCGGCCGGGAAGAGGGGGCGGCTCTGGCCCTGATGATCCTCCTCGCCATGCTCGCCGCGATCGGGTTCGCCGGCCGTCGCACCGGACCCAACCGGTTCGAGATCGACCTGTCGGGTCGGGCCGAGATCCGGCCGATCGCCTGGCTCGGGATCGGTCCGGTGCTGGTGGCGACCGTCGTGCTCACGCTCACCGACACCGCCTTCGCCAGTCGCTACCTGGCGATCGTGGCCGGCTTCGTGATGGTCCTCGTCGGCCGGGGGGTCCTGCAGTTGGGCCCGATCGCCGGACCGTCGATCCTCGTCGTCGTCGTCGGGCTGGGGTCGGTCGGGAGCTGGAACGCCGTGAACGACGTTCGCAGTCAGGGCCCCCAGGTGGCCGACGCCATCGTCGGCGCTCGGGAGGCCGATCCCGGACCCGACGTGGTCGTGGTGTGCCCCGATCAACTCGGCCCGGCGACCGTGGCGGCCCTCGCCGCCACGGCCGCCGACGACGGTCGGTCGGCGACCTCGGTGGCCGACGAGCCGCTGGCGTTGTCCTATCCCCGGCTCGACGACGCGGGACGGGTCGACTGGGTGGACTACGCCGACCGCCAGGGTGGCGCCGAACCGGCCGCCGTCGCCGATCGACTGATCGAACGCGCTGCCGGCGCGCCGATTCGGCTCGTGTGGCAGGACGGGTACCGCACGATCGAGTCGGGGTGCTCGACGCTGCGAGCGATCCTCGCCGAACGCTACGCCCCGGCCCGGGACCTGGTGATCGCCGATCCCGAGGTGTTCGAACCGATGTGGCTCACCTCGTTCGACCCTGCCCCATGACGGACCGACCGGCGTGACGACCACGACCACCCTGGGTGTCGGATCCGGCTCCTCCCGTCGTCGTCGGACCGGACTGATCCCCCGCGACGCCTGGTTCCCGGCGCTGCTCGCCTGGCTCGCAGCCCGGCTCGTGGTCGCCGTCGCGTACGTGATCACCCGGCAACTCGACGCCGACGGTCGGCTCGACCGGCCCAACCGCCTCGGCGAAGGCCTGCTCGCCTGGGATGGCGGGTGGTACGCCGCGATCGCCGAGAACGGCTACCGAGCCGGAGGCGAGGAACTGCGGTTCGCGCCGCTGTACCCCCTGCTCGGACGGATCGTCGGCCTCCCCGCCGGCGATCGACCCACCTGGGGCCTCGTCGCCGTCGCCAACCTCGCAGCGCTCGTGGCGGGCGCGGCGCTCATCGCCTATCTCCGGCGTCTGCGCACCGAGGCCGGGCTCGTCCATCGGCAGGACGAGCGTCGAACCGAACTCGTCGCCGCGATGTCGCTCGCGCTCTGGCCGGCCGGCTTCGTCCTGGTCTTCGCCTACGCCGAGTCGCTGCTCCTGGCCTCGACCATCCTGGCCGCGCTGGCCGCCCGTCAGGGCCGCTGGTGGACCGCGGCGGCGTTCGGACTGGTCGCCGGGGCCTCCCGGCCCACCGGGATGGCCCTCGCGGTGTTCCTGGCCGCCCTCGTCTGGACCGACCGCCGGCCCGGGCTCGCCGGCCTCCCCGAACGACCCGGCCGTCCGGTCGAGCTCCTGGCCGCCGTTGCGGCACCGTTCGTCGGTTTCGCCACCCACCTCGCCACCGCCCGCTGGGTCGGTGCGGCATGGCTCGCCCCCATCGACATCCAGGAGCCCCTGCGCGGCGAGCTCGTCGATCCGTTCAGCCGGTTGTGGCGGGGAGCCGGCGATCTGGTGGGCGACGAGCGTTGGGGCGACGGCCTCCACTTCCCGTTCGCGGTGTTGGCGGTGGTCCTGGTGATCCTCGTCGCCCGCGAGGTCGGGCTCCCCGAAGCCCTGCTGACGGCCGTGACCGTGATCGTGGCGCTGAGTGCCGCCAACTGGAACTCACTCGAGCGGTACGTCGCCAACGCCTTCCCGGTGTTCGTCGCCCTCGGACTGATTCTCGGACGGAGCCGCTGGGCCGCCCTGATCCTGATGGGGTCCGCGACCGGGCTCGGGCTCCTCACGATGCTCGCCTGGAGCGGCCGCTACGTGCCCTGATCGCGCTGGCTACCATCGGGGCCTTGCGACTCGCCGTCAACCTGAGCTACCTGCGACCGGCCGTCGGCGGTTCCTACGTGTACACCCTCGCGATCCTGCGGTCGCTCGCCCAACGGACCGACGTCGAGCTCGTCCTGTTCGGCACGCGAGCCACCCCACCGGGGCTCGACTCGATCCTCGCCACCACCCTGGCCGTTCCCGGCCACGAACTGGCGGCCCGGGCCGGCCACCAGACCGCTCGGCTCTGGGTCGAGACCGTCGGTGCCCGGTTCGTCGACGACCTCCGGACGGTCGACGCGATCTGGTCACCGGGCAACACGGCGGTGTCGCTCGGCCCCCGTGGGCCCCGGCAGCTCATCACGATCCACGACCTCATCCACACCACCGAGCACAACCCACTCGGGCCCTTCGACACCCGTCGCCGAACGGCGGCACTCGGTCGGGCCGTGGCCCGGGCCCATCGCCTGCTGGTGCCGAGCCGATTCGTCGCCAACCAGGTCGGCGAGGTCCACGGTGTCGATCCGGATCGAGTCGTCGTCACCGGCGAGGGCGTCGACCTGAGCGACCGATGCCGGTCGGGGCTCGATCTGCCCGACGACTACCTGATCTGTCCGTCGACCGACCATCGCCACAAACAGCACGAGCTGCTGTTCCGGTCCCTGGTCGCGGCCGGGCTCAACGACCGGGACACGACCCTGGTGCTTGACGGGATTCCGGTATCGGGGCGAGGGGCACCTCCTCGAGATCGCCCGCCGGTCCGGGCTGCGACCCGACCGGGTGGTCGACCTCGGGCACGTCGCCGGCCACGGGGTGGTGCTCGACCTGATGGCCAAGGCTCGTGCCGTCGTGCTGCCCTCGTCGTTCGAGGGTTGGGGCCTCCCGGCCCTCGAGGCGCTGGCACTCGGTCGACCCACCCTGGCGCACACCGTGGGCGGGGTCCCCGAGTTCGCAGGACCGGGCCTCGTGGCGCCCGAATTCGGATCGGTCGACAGCTGGGCCCACCACCTGCGCACGGTGCTCGACGATCCCGGCCCGCTCACCCGGGCGGCGGCCGCCGACGCCGAACGCATCCTCGCCACGTTCACCTGGGATGCCGTCGCCGAGCGGGTCATCGCCGCGGCCCACGCCGACTGACCCGGTCAGACCCGATCCACCCCGATCAGACTCGATCCACCCCGATCAGACTCGATCCACCCCGATTTCGAGAGCCTGAGCGTCGGTTCTGGCGCTCAGGCGCTCGAAATAGCCGTGTCCGAGGACGGCGACGGCCACGAGCGGGCCGACGATGCCGGCGGTCAACGCCCGGGCCTCGAGATCGGACCCGATCGCTCCGACGACCACGAACGCCAGCGCCCCCGACGACCAGCCGAACGCAACGAGTCGATCGGCATCGAGAGCGATCAGTGCCTGCCCGGCCACCAGGGCCAACACGATGATGATCGCCGACAACGACAGGGCACCGAACTCGATCGAGGTGGCCTCGAACTCCGATCCGAAGAGGACCCGCGTGGCGAACGGACCGAGCGCCGCACCCCCGACGACGGCCACCGCACCGAGCGCCGCCAGGCCGCCCGTCACGACCCGGACCCGGCGGCCGAAGCCGGCCAGGTCGCCGTGCTCGATCATCGTGGCGAGACCGGGCAGCAGCACCGCCTGGACGGCCTGGAAGAGGAAGAGGGGCACGCGGGCCAGCACCAGCGCCGCACCGAGACGGCCGACGACCTCGGTCTGGTCGGGGCCGGCGAACAGCGCCAACGACAGGGGTACCCCGTTCATGAGGAACTGGGCACCGAGCTGGGCCACCGAGAGCGTGGCGATGGCCGTGGCCACCGGCCGTGCCGGCTGGGGCTCGCCGACCCGCAGTTCGGGCCTCGATCCGATCAGGACGATGGCGGCCGCGAGCAGGGGCGAGGCGGCGACGGGCACCGCATAGGCCGCGGGCGACGTGACCCCGGCGAGGGCCAGGACGGCGACGGCGACGGCCCGCACGATGCCCTCGGCGCCGACCAGGACGGCATAGCGTCCGAACTGGTGCGATCCGCCGAGCCAGCCCTTGGTCCACTGCACCACGCCGCTCGACACGATCGACGCCGCCAGGATGATCGTGACGACGGCACGATCGTCGAAGAACCACTCCCCAACGGCCCGGCGCCCGATGATCAGGACGAGACCGACGACGCCCGACGAGACCCCGACCACCTTGAGTGCCGCGAGTGCGGCGCCGTCGCCGGCCCGGCCGGCGGCGCGGGCCCGAGCGGTGAGGCGTGACAGCTCCTGCTCGAGGGGCACGTACAGTCCCGGGCCGACGAGGTAGGCGGCGAACCACAGTGCGCTGAAGACCGCATAGGTCGACGGATCGAGCCGGCCGCTCCGGGCCGGGATCAGCAGGAACAGGTAGGTCGCCAGGCCATTGACCATGATGCCGGCCGCCACCTGGGACGTCCCCTTCGGAAGCCAGGCCGCGAGCCGTCCGATGCCGCCGCCTTCAGTCATGCTCGTCGGGCTCCGACGGGATCTCGCCGGTCTCGGACGGATCGAACAGGGCGAGGCACCACTCGGCACCGAGGGCGACCAGGGCCAGCCAACCCAGGAGATGGGCCCGATCCCACAGCGACGGCCAGGCGCCGTCGTGCGGCGCGCCGTAGCGGATCTGCTGCAGGACGACGTACGCCGACGCCAGGCCGAGCGCCGTCACGGCCACGCCGGCGATGGAGGCCCGGGCCCGCTCGTGCCGGGTCGCCCCGACGAGCAGTCCGGCCATGACGACGCCCAACCACCAACGCGTCGCCAGTCCGGCGACCAGCGCGGCACCGACGATCGTGGCGATCACGATCGGAGACGGAGCGAGGACCCGGTCGCCGATGACGAGCCATCGGGCGCGGCCGTGCGACCTCGGCCCGGTCGTCGTCGATCGGGACCCTCGATCCGAAGGCCAGGTAGAGGCACACGAGTGCGGCGAGGGCGCTCGCCCAGAGTCCCCACCGGACGGTGTCGTTCGGCGCCCAGTGGAGCCGCACCGAGAACGACTCGCCGACCCCGAGACCCGCCGGGTCGATCCGCCAGCCGTTGGCGAAGCCGTCGACCAGGCGAGCCGGGCCGAGCGCCGGACCGTCGTCGATCGTGGCCTCCCAGCCCTCGCTGAAGCTCTCGCCCAGCACGAGCCAGAAGGGCTCCTCGGCGCGGGCGATCTCGACGTGGTTGGTCGATCGGCCCCGCCCGACCACCCGGACCAGGGGAGTCGCGACGCCGACGACGACGCCGAGGACGACGCCGACGTTCCGGCCTCCGCCCGACCCGGTGAGACCAGGGTGAGCCGGTCGACGGCGAGGCCGATGGCCCGGTCGGCGGTCTCGATGCGATGGGTCCCGGCCGCCAACGTGATCGGTTCGCAGCCTTCCAGCCGCATCGCCTCCGACCCGACGGTCCCCGACGATCGACACTGCGACCGGCTCCCCGTCGATCGTCACCAGGTCGTCCCGGCAGCGCTCGTCGGTGCGGGCGGCCAGCGGGACCGGCTCGACGCCGGGGATCTCGATCTCGGCGATGCCGATCGGCTGGACGATCGGCCGGGCGGAGTACCAGTCGATGCCGAACCGTTCGCGGACCTCGGCCACGGTGAAGGTCAGCGACGTGGCCACCAGCGGATCGAACGCCACCGTGACCGTGGCCGAGGCACCGGGACGATCCGACTCGACGGGATCCAGCTCGAGCCGACGTTGCTCCCCCCGATCGGTCGTGAGCGTGATGATCGACGGGACCGAGTGACGACCGTCGGCGGCGACCACGAACGTGCAGCTCGTCGAAGGCCGCCGGGCGGCCGAGGGCCACGTCGATGATCGACCCGGTCGACGGGCCGAACGGCGACCGCCAAAACGTCGTCGGATCGCCGTCGACCACGGAGCCGGCCCGACCGTCGACCGTGCCCGGCATCTGGTGCGCCGTGGTCGCCCGGGGGGTGGTGTCGGGGTCCTGTCCGCCGAGCACACGCATCGCCGACTCGACCACCGCCGACTCGGCATCGGTGACGGCGCGGATCGTTCCCCCGAGCTCGAAGGTCCGGCCGACCGGGAGCTCGATCTCGCGCCGCATCAGGGTCTCGGGGTCGTCTCGAACCGACGACGCGGGATCGACTCGTTCCCGGGCCAGCACGATCTCGATCCCGTTGGCCGCGGTGATCGGGACGTTTCGACCGGCGAACGACGTCGGTGCGACGACCCATTCCCCATCCGAGGCCGAGACCCCGTCGAGCCACACCTCACCGAACCCGACGGCGCTCGCCCCCTCGGACGCGTCGAGGATCTCGAGTCGGACCGACTCGACACCGTCGGCGAGCACCTCGGGGGCGACGTCGAGGTCGTCGAGGTCGATGGGCTGACCCACCACCGAGCGTGATCGGTCGTCGAGCTCGACCTCGATGGGCGAGGCACCGTCGACCGACACCGCAACCGATGTCACGAAGCGGTCGGCGTCGAGCGTCCGGGGCTGGGCGATCCGCAGGGTCGACGCCCGCTCGGGCTCCGGCCAGGTCAGCTCCAGCCATTCGCCACGCGGTTCGCCGAACGCGCCGGTACGCCACGCCGTGGTCGGATTGCCGGTCGACGGCGTGGGCGGCCCGATCCTCGGTGTGGAAGCTGATCGCATTGCCGTAGCTCGAGGCCCGGGCGATGACACCGTCCTGCCGGGTGATGGTGAAGGCCTCGGGCGGGGCGTCGGGGAAGAGGTCGAGTCGGGCATCGGTGGGGTCGGGGTCGAGACCGTCACCCTGCGGCGACTCGGTGAGGCCGAGGTTGTCGCGGATGGTCTTCCAACGCCGGGCCCGGGCCCGGTTGCCGTCGGTCAGCACGAACGTGGCCCCGGCGTCGGCGGCATCGGCGAACTCGGCGTCGTCGAGCGACGCTTCGTAGAGCACCAGCCGGTCGGGATCGAGCAGCCCGGCACCGGCCACCTCGAGGAGACTCTCGCCATCGCCGACCACCACGAGGGGCGACGTGACGGGTCGGGCCCGGAAGATTCCCAGGGCGTCGGGGACACCGAAGTCGGCCACCGGCGGCGGATCGGCGAGATCGACCGGAAGACCGAGGCGGATCTCGTCGATCATCGGAAACGCCGGGTTCGTCATGATCGGCGTCGGCGGTCCGAAGGCGACGGGCTCGTCGAGCCCGGTGGCGGGATCGGTCATCAGGGCCCAGAAGGCGTCGGGGCGCGGCGTGCGGTAGCGCTCGAACTCGAGGTCGGACTGCACGACGATGTCGCCGGCCCCCAGCAGCCGGGCGATCGGCAGGATCTGCCCCGGTTCCAGCACCCGCTCCTGGGCTCGGCGGTCGAGCGCGATCAGCAGGTCCGCCGAGGCCGACGACCCGTAGGGAATGAGCTCGCGCACCGCGACCGGACGATCGGTCAGGCCCGGCAGCACGTGGTCGATCGTGTTGCCCCAGCGGTGGGCCGAGAAGTCGGCGCCGGGCAGGATCAGTGCCCGATCGTTGGGGTCGCCGGCATCGAGGTGGGCGGCGGCGTCGAGCCACGCCTCGGGCAGGATCTCGGGTCGGGCCAACTCGGCCCCGACGTATCGGCCGGTCCACAGCGGGGGGATGCCGAGCGCGGCGAGGAGGATGAGTGCGACCACGAGGATCGGCGCCGTCCGGGGCCGCACCAACCGGGCGGCGTCCACCCCGGCGGCCAGGGTCGCGGCAACGCCGAGCAGGAAGAGCGGGAGCGCTCGGGGCGAGCTGCGCAGGGCCAGCGCCGCCGCCGACTCGGCGGCCGAGGAGATCACCAGCGACCCGAGCGGACTCGGGTCCTCGTAGGGATAGAGCCCGATGGTCAGCGCCAGTCCGGCGATGGCCAGTCCGAGGGTGAAGACCCGATGCTCCCAGCGGACGACGAGCAGCGCCGCCAGGCTGATCCCGGCGATCAGGAACGTCAGGGCCAGCAGCGCCGGACTCTGGGTGTACGACTCGGCGGCCCGGACCCAGAGGCCGGTCCGGTCGCCGCCGTAGAAGATCCAGTACCCGAGACCCCGCCAGGCCTCGGTGGACGGCGAGCCCGAGGCCACCACCTCGAGGGTCTCGCTGAAGCGGAGCACGTCGGGACCCCACGCCCCCTGCACGACGAGCGCGACCCCCCACCACAGCGACAGGCCGATCAGGGCCGCGCCGATGCGCCACATGGTCTTGAACGCCGACCAGGGCGACAGCAGTCGCTGCGACCAGACGGCGTAGGGAAACCAGGCGATCACGGCCAGACCGACGTAGATGAGCGACGAGGCGTTGATCGCCCCGACCGTGGTCGCCACCAGCGCGATCCGGGCGGGGTCGACCCAGCGCTCCCGCCAGGGGCCATCGGCTCGCCGCACGGCCAGAACGGCGAACGACAGCATCCATGGCAGCGCCGCCCAGGGCATGATCAGCGCCGACATCCGCGTCGCATACGCCAGCGCATACGGCGCCAGCGCGTAGAACGCCGCCGCCACCAGCGAGGCCGGCAACGACCAGCCGAAGACCCGGCCCAGGCGGATCAGGCCTGCGGCCGCGACGAAGAGGATCGTTCCGAGCCACAGGCGTTGGGCGACCCACATCGGGACCCCGAGCGCGTCGAACGCCGCGAACCAGGGTCCCATCGGCCACAGGTAGCCGATCGACTGGTGGGTGACGGTGCCGAGCGCCCAGTCCGGATCCCACAGCGACGTCGACGCCCCGAGCATGCCGATCGGGTCGAGCGTCAGGTACTGCTTGGTGTCGGCGACCACCTCACCCTGGCGGGTCAGCAGGAGTGGCGGGTAGAGGATGATCGCAATGACGACGTGCGCGAACCACCGGGCGCGGCGGGCGGCGACCATTCAGCGGCGCTGGGAGGCGTCGTCGACGAGCAACGACAGCAGATGCGCCGCCGTTGCCGTCCACGTGAGGTCGCCGGCACGCGTGGCCTCGCGTTGCAGCATCTGGCGATAGGCCCGGTTCGTCAGGAGCTTGCGCATCCCGGCTTCGAACTCGAGGTCGGAGTCCACCAGGAGACCGGCGCCGACGGCCAGCGCGTCGCGGTGGCCGACGATGTTGGTGGCGATGGCCGGGGTGCCACACGCTGCGGCCTCGGTGAGGGTCATGCCCCAGCCCTCGGAGATCGACGCCGACGCCACACACCACGCCGAGCGATACCAGCCGAGGAGGTCGTCACCGGCGACCCGACCGGTGAGGTGCACGTGATCGGTGAGACCGAGCCGGTCGATCAGCGCTTCGAGTTCGGCGCGTTCGGGACCCTCGCCGATGATCACGAGGTCGAGATCGGGGATCTCGCTCACCAGGCCGCTCACGGCCTGGATCAGCACATCGAATCGTTTGGCCGACGTGAGCCGGCCGACGGCCACCACGAGCGGGGTCTGCGAGCGGGCCCCGGGTTCGTCGGACGGCCGGAAGGTCTCGGCGACACCGGGGTGCACCACGTGCACCTGGTCGGCTCGGAGCGGGGTGCGGGCGATCAGGTCGTCACGGCCCGATGCGGCGAGCGTGGCGATCGGCGAACTGCGGTAGAAGCGGGGGGCGACGCGGCGTTCGAGCATCGAACCGACGTGGCTGATCGGGCTCGGGAAGAACGAGTCCCAGAGCTTGTCGTGGAGGTGGTGGAGCACGATCAGCCGCGGCCCCCGCCACCACAGCGGCGCACAGAACGGCAGCCCGTTCCAGATCTCGACGACGGCGTCGGTCGGAGGAAGACGCCGGGCGGCACCCTGCAGGGCGATCGCCGGAACGCCCGACAGCCGTCCGCCCCGACGCTCGACGCGGTAGCCCGAACGTTCGGCCCGAGCGGGGCGGCCCGGCGCGGCCACCGTTCGGGCATCGACGACCAGGCCGGCATCGGCCCACTGGGCCATGACCTCGTGGGCGTGGGTTTCGGAACCACCGGCGGCCTCGTCGTCGAGATCGCGGTAGGCGAGCACCGTGAGGTGCTCGATGCCCCGACGGCGCGCCGCATCGGCCCAACCGCCCAGGTCGCTCGCTTCTGGTCGCTCGAAAGCCATCGCCAGCTCATTCGATAGGACGTGACCCCGCACCGGTCCCCGGGGCACGGGACGTGCGGAGTCTAACCATCCCGGAGCCCCGGATCGGGCGACGAGGACGATCGAACCCGTTTCCGGGGTTCCCGGCGGCGGGGAACCGGGCCCCGAGGGCGTAAGATCCGCACGGCCCTCAATCAACCGGTGGATCCCGAGCATGGACGACGCTCCAAACGGTCGAGGACTGCAGCGCGTTCGGCGTCTGTGGACCCTGTTCCGAAACGAGAAGACCGAGCCGGAGCCGTTCTACCGCGCCCTGGCCGCCGAAGCCATCGCCGACCTCGACCGACGCCACGGGCTCGCCGGAACCCGCATCCTCGATGCCGGCTGCGGTCCCGGCTGGTACGTCGACGCCCTCCGGGCGGCGGGTGCCGTCGTCTCGGGGCTCGACGGCGACCACGACGCCCTGCTCGATCGGCGGGAGCCTGCGGTCGGCGTTCTCCAGGGCGACGCCGCGGCGCTCCCCTTCCCGACGGCCACCTTCGACGGGGTGTTCTGCTCCAACCTCCTCGAACACGCCTCCGACACCGAGGGCGTCGTCGCCGAACTCGAGCGCGTGCTGAAGCCGGGGGGCTGGGGGTACCTGAGCTGGACGAACTGGTACTCGCCCTGGGGCGGCCACGACATGACGCCCTACCAGTTCCTCGGCCCGTCCCGCGGCCCGGCGCTCTACGAGAAACGGCACGGACCGCCCCGCAAGAACCGTTACGGCGAGGGTCTCTTCGCCGTGCACATCGGCCCGACGCTCGAACTGGTTCGTTCGCGCCGGGGGATCTCGATCGATCGGGTCGAGCCCCGCTACTGGCCCCAGCTCCGATTCATCGTCGCCATTCCCGGCTTTCGAGAGGTGTTCACATGGAACTGCGTGATCCGGTTCACACGCAACTGACCGCGACGCTCCAGGACCCGGCCTTCGGCGCGGCCTGGCGCCGGGTTCACGACGTCGAGGGATGGATGACCGAGGGCCAGGCTGCCCTGCTGTGGTCGAGCGCCATGCGCCTCGCCGACACGCCACGCGCCGACGGTCGCCCCCCGCAGATCGTCGAGATCGGGAGCTATCGGGGCCGGTCGATGACGATCCTGGCCACCGCGGCCCCGACCGACACCACGATCATCGCCATCGATCCGCATGCCGGGAACGACCGGGGCCCGCAGCAGTGGGAGGGAACCGTCGACGAGGGACAGCAGGACAACGACGCGTTCTGGGCGAACTTGCACGCCGTCGGCGTCGCCGACCGGGTGGTGCACGTCCGCGAGTTCTCCAACGACGCCCACGACCAGGTCCACGGCCCGATCGATCTCCTCTACGTCGACGGCGCACACGGCTACGGTCCGGCGCTCGCCGATCTGCGGACCTGGGGAGACCGGGTCGCGCCCGGTGGCGTGATGCTCGTGCACGACTGCTACAGCTCGATCGGCGTCACGCTCGCGCTGCTGCGAACGATGGTCGCCTCGGGCGACTGGGAGTACCTCGGACGGACCCGCTCGATGGGAGCGTGGCGACGCCGTGTCGTCCCGGCATCGGAGCGCCCGGCCAACATCGGACGGCAACTGCTTCCGCTCGGTTGGTTCGCCCGCAACGTGGCGGTGAAGGCGGCGATCGCCGGCAAGGTCAAGCCGGTGGCCCGGTTGTTGGGATCCGACGGCGAGACGTGGCCCTACTAGCCCCGACCGATGCCTCGCGTCCCGGCGAACGGCGGGCCGCCGAACCGGCGACCGGCAGCGCCGCTTCCACTCCCCGCCGGCCGCGCCGCCGCGTGGATCCCGGCCCTCGACGGACTCCGCGGCATCGCCGTCCTCGCGGTCCTCGCCTTCCACGGTGGTTACGACTGGGCCCGGGGCGGCTACCTCGGGGTCTCGGTCTTCTTCACCCTGTCGGGCTTCTTGATGGCGACGATCCTGTTCGGTGCCGCCGATCGCTCGACCGGACCCGGCCGCGTTCGCCTCGGCCGCTTCTGGGCCCGCCGCCTCCAACGGCTCGCACCGGCGCAGCTCGCCGTGCTGCTCGGGATCGTCGTGGCGGTCGTGGCCGGGACCCTCACCGTTTCCAAACCCACGTTCACCGGCGATGTCCTGGCCGGGTTGGCACAGGTCGCCAACTGGCGTTTCGTCGCGACCGGGAGCGACTACGGCGCCCTGTTCCGCTCGCCGAGTCCCGTCCTGCACCTCTGGAGCCTGGCCGTCGAGGTGCAGCTCTACGTGGTGTTCCCGGTGATCGTGCTGGTGCTCGCCCGGTTCCCGACACGCCAGACCCGATCGATCGGGCTGCTCGGCATCATCGCCGGACTCGGCGCGCTGACCGCCTTCGTGCCGATGTCCTCGGCGCGGCTCTACTACGGGACCGACGTCCGGGCCGTCGAGTTCTGCGCCGGGGCGCTCCTCGCGGCGCTCGCTGGCATCGACTCCGAACGGGCCGTCCCGGCTCTCGATCGTCGCTGCGATCCGTCGCCGGCCGGCGGGCACTGCTCCTCCTCTCGACCGTGGCCGCGGGTCTGCTCGTGCTCGCCTTCGCCCGACTCGGGCTCGAGCGACTGCGCATCGACCACCTCCACCTGGCCGCCATCGCCGTCCTGACCAGCCTCGTGATCACGGCCGGGGCCCAGGATGTGGGGCCGGTCGGATCCCTGCTCACCTGGCCGCCGTTGCGATGGCTCGGACGGATCTCCTACGGCGTGTACCTGGTGCACTGGCCGCTCTTCCTGGTCCTCACCCCCCGCCGTCTGGGATGGTCCAACGACGAGACCTTCGCGCTGCGCGTCGCGGCGAGCCTGGGCCTCGCCGCCGTGCTGTGGTTCCTCGTCGAGCGTCCGTTCCAGGAACGATCGCCGGGCGGTCGCCACGCTTCGGGCCCGAGAGGGTCGGCGATGGCCACCGTGGCCCTGGCCTCGGTGGCCGGGATCGTCGGTCTGGCGGTCATCGGCGGACGGATGAGCGCAAGCGAGCGGGCCGGTGCCGTTCCCGATTTCGAGACCGCTCGACAGGCGATCCCCACCCCGGCCGACTACGACCGTCGACCCGCGGTCGACCCCGAACCGGCGTCACGGCCGAGAGGCCGCATCGGCACGCCGCGACGACACCGCTCGCGGCGACGACACTGCGCCCGCTCCGGCGGTGGCTTCGGATCGGCCGTTGCGGGTCATGGTCACCGGTGACTCGCAGGCCCTCCTGATCGCCTTCGGCCTGGCCGACTGGCGCGACCGCACGGGGTTCGAGGTGGCGAGCACGGCGACGAACGGCTGTGGCATCGGCCGTGGCGGTCGGGTCCGGTACCACTCGGTGAGCCGCTCCCTGCGGACCGACTGCCTGCTGTGGGCCCCGGACTTCGTGCAGAACCTCGTCGCCTTCGACCCGGACGTGATCCTCGCCGCCAGCGGACCCTGGGACTTCTCCGACCGGTTGCTGCCCGGCGACGACACCTGGCGGATGCCCGGCGATCCGATCTACGACGACTACCTCGCGGGCGAACTCGACGCCGCCAACGAACTCCTCGCTGCGGCCGGCGTGCCGGTCGTGTGGCTCACGACGCCGCCGGTCGAGGCCGGTCGCCTCGATGCGGTGCGGCCCCGGCATCCCAGTGCCGAGCCCGAGCGATCGGCGGGCCTCAGCCGGCTGATCGCCGAATCGGCGGCCCGCAACGATGCGAGTGTGCTCGATCTGGTCGGCTTCCTGTCCACGTGCCCCGACGGCGTGCTCGACCCCCGGATCCGGCCCGACGGCGTCCACCTGAGCTACGAGTCGACCGACATGGTCGCCGAGTGGATCGGACCCCAGCTCTACGAAGCCGCCGGATTCGCGGCGCCTGCTCCGCAGCGCACGGTCTGTTCGTGACGGTCTGTTCGTGACGGTCTGTTCGTGACGGTACCTGTTCGTGACGGTCTGTTCGTGACGGTCTGTTCGTGACGGTCTGTTCGTGACCGAGTTCGAACCGGATCGATGTGCGATGCTCCGACGATGATCACGACCGACGTCGTCTGTCTGGGCGTCCACATCCTCGACGTCCACGCCTACCCGGTCACCGACATCCCCGAGGGGCAGGGTGGCCGCCGCATCGATCGGATCACGTTGAGCGCCGCCGGAGCGGCGGCGGGCACGGCGATCGATCTCGCCACGCTCGGTGCGACCGTGGCGACCATCGGCTGTGTCGGCGCCGACGATCCCGGCGACTACCTCCTCGCCAAGCTCGCACGTCACGGCATCGACACCGGCGGGGTGCAGCGATCGAACGACGACCAGACCTCGGCCACCGTGCTGCCGATCCGACCCAACGGCGACCGGCCCACGTTCCACGTCGTCGGGGCCAATGCGCACTATCGGGTGACGTCGCACGACCTCGAACGCGTCGCCGCCGCCCGGCATCTCCACCTCGGGGGTCCCGACTCGATGGGCCCGTTCCTCGCCACCGAGGCCCGGCGGGTGCTGCAGGCCGCCCGCGACGGGGGCACCCGGTCGACGCTCGACATCCTGGGCGGCAGGCCGTCACGGATCGGCGAGACCCTCCGCTCACTGTTCCCGCTCGTCGATTGGCTGATCCCGAACGAGGAGCAACTCGGTGACCTCTACGGCGTCGCCGACCCCGTCGAGGCCGCTCGCGCCGCCCTCGACGACGGGGTCGGTGGTGTCGTCGTCTCGCTCGGTGCCGATGGTGCGATCGTGGTGACCGGCGACGGTGTCGAGCATCGGTCGGCCCGGGCGGTCGACGTCGTCGACACCACCGGCTGCGGCGATGCACTCAGCGCCGGCTTCATCGTGGGGCTGCTCGAGGGCTCGGCCCCGGCCGATGCCGTCGAGCTCGGCATCGCGACGGCGTCGATCGTCGCCCAGGGACTCGGCTCCGATGCCGGTCTCACCGACCGTGCGGCGATCGATCGCGCCCGGGTGACCCTCCCGGCCCGGCCACCGCGACGCCGGTTCGGGTCGACCCCGGGTGAGGACCGGGGCGATTTTTCCTCGTTCGAGGGCGCCGAGTAGCGTCGCCGGCAGGGACCACCAATGCCACGAGGGGACCGTGCCATGAGGACCAGACAGACGCCGACAACGGCGCAGACCACGAGCCCATGACCGCATCACTGCGCATCGAGCCGGTCGACGCCACCTTCGGGGCGATCGTCCACGGGATCGATCTGCGAACGCTCGACGATCGCACCTGGGCCGACGTCCACGAGGCCTGGATCGACCGTGCGCTCCTGATCTTCCCGGGCCAGCACCTCGGACGCGACGAGCAGAACGCCTTCGCCGCCCGGTTCGGCGACCTCGAGTTCCCGGCCGCCCCGATCGCCAACCTCGACCGCGACGGCACCATCCACTCGGCCTCCGACGACGAGATCGTCAAGTCGCTCCGGGGCAACGAGGGCTGGCATCACGACAGCACCTACATGCCCGTCCAGGCCAAGGGGGCGGTGTTCAGTGCCGAGGTCGTCCCGCCGTCGGGGTCGTCGACCGGCTTCGCCGACACCCGGGCCGCCTACGAGGCGCTCGACGAGGCGACCCGGCAACGACTGGCCGGGCTCACGGCCCAGCACTCGCTGGAATACAGCCAGGGCCGCGCCGGCTATCTGCCCAAGGAGAACGACCGGGGCGGCTACGACCTCTACGGCTACCACGGTGGCGAACCACCCCGCCGCCCGTTGGTCAAGGTCCATCCCGACACCGGACGACCCAACCTCTGCATCGGCCGCCACGCCCATGCGGTGATCGGGCCGGGCGACGAGGCCCTCGATCCCGCGGCGTCCGAACGCCTGCTCGACGATCTGGTCGACTTCACCGCCCAGCCACCGCGGGTCCACTTCCATCACTGGACCGTCGGCGACGTCATCGTCTGGGACAACCGCCGGCTCCTGCACCGGGCCGTTCCGTTCGACATGACCGAGCCCCGCCGGATGTGGCACACCCGGATCGCCGGCGACCCGAGAACCGAACGAGCCCAGAACCATCCGACCACCGATTCGAGAGCGTGACGATCATGGCCATCACCGAAACTGCACCGAAGAACCGCCGTCCCGGCACCGTCGGCGACCGTCGAACCACCTACCCGTCGTTCGCCGTCACCACGTTGACGCCACACCTCGGCGCCGAGGTCGAAGGCCTCGACCTGTCGCAGCCGCTCGACGACGCCCAGCAGGCCGATCTGCACCAGGCGTTCGCCGACTGGGGCGTCCTGGTGTTCCGAGACCAGGTGCTCGACCGCGAAGCCCACAAGGCCATCGGCCGCTACTTCGGCGACCTCCACGTCCACCCCATGAACTTCGCCCGCGACCACGACCCCGAACTCCTGATCGTCAAGACCACCGCCGACTCGCCCTACACCGCCGGCGACGCCTGGCACGCCGACGTGACCTGCGACGCCATCCCACCGTTGGGCTCGGCGCTCTACATCACCGAGACCCCGGCGTGCGGCGGCGGCGACACCCTCTTCGCCGACCTGTCGCTGGCCCACGAGCTGCTGTCGCCGACGATGCAGGACTTCCTGGGTGGTCTCACGGCCGTGCACGACGGCGCCATTCCCTACGTCGGCAGCTACAAGTCGTCTCCCCCCGAAGGCGGCTACCCGCGCAACGAGCATCCCGTCGTCACCGTGCACCCGGTCACCGGCCAGAAGGTGCTCTACGTCAACAGCGGGTTCACCTCCCACATCGTCGGGATGCAGCGCTGGGAGAGCAAGGCGCTGCTCGATGCGCTCTACACGTTCATCGCCACCACACCGCGACTCCACTGCCGGGTCGAATGGCGACCCAACACCCTCACCCTGTGGGACAACCGCCGCACCCAGCACCACGCCGTGTGGGACTACCACCCCCACAGCCGCTACGGCGAGCGGGTGTCGATCATCGGGACCGAGCCGCCCCGGGGCGAAGCCTGATGGCGGCCGATCCGTCGCCGCTCGCCAACGGCACCGGCTATCGGGTCGAGCGCCACGACCAGGGCATCGTCACGGTCACCTTCGACCGGCCCGACACCCTCAACGCGATGACCCAGGGCCTCAAGCGCGACCTCATCGAGTTCTGCGCCACGGTCCAGATGGACGACACGGTTCGGGTGGTGATCTTCACCGGCGAGGGGCGCGCCTTCTGCGCCGGCGACAACCTGGGGGGCTACCACGGCGAGGAACCGGCCACCGTCCCGGCGATCGCCGGCGGGCACGATTCGCCGATCGGGACGACCACCGCGCTGCGGGTGTACTCCCAGGCCGTCAACAACGCCATCCGCGGTCTCGACAAGCTCACCATCGCCGCCATCAACGGACCGGCGATCCAGACCGGGCTGTCGCTGGCCCTCAGCTGTGATTTCCGGATCGCCTCCACCCAGGCGAAGCTCGGATCGGCCACGCTGCGGTTCGCCCTGCTGCCCGACGAGGGCGGCCACGCCCTGCTGGTCCAGCATCTCGGGCTGGCCCGGGCCCTCGATTTCGTGCTGCGGGCGCGCATCGTCGATGCCGATACGGCCCTGTCGCTCGGGCTGGTCAACGAGGTCGTCACGCCCGACCGGCTCGACGACGCGGCGATGGCCCTGGCCACCGAACTGGCGAGCGGCCCCCAGGTGGCGATGCGGCTGCTGAAGCGCTCCCTCTACCTCGCTGCCGAATCCTCGTTCCAGCAGGCGCTCGACGACATCGCCGTGCGGACCGCCGTGGTCGATCATCATCCCGACGCCCGCGAAGGGGTGGCGGCCTTCGCCGAGAAACGCCCGGCCCGCTTCAACCAGTAGGTCGGTCGGGGTTCAGCGGCCGATCTCGAGGACGTACTCGGGCGGTTCGACGGCGTCGTAGCCGTCGTCGCCCGGGATCTTGACGCCGGCGACCCGGCCGTCGCCGTCGACGACGACCCGCGGCACGATCGGCGCCGGCACACCCACCGCGGCGGCGGCCACCATCGCCTCGGCGGCCGTGGCACAGGGTTCGAGGAACCGCAGCGAGGCGACGGTGGGCGGGAACATCTGGAGTTCGCCGGCCTCCCACATGGCGATCGCGTCGGCGGGACGGACCCAGAGACTGGCGATGGTCTCGTTGTCGTCGTGCAGGGGTTCCTGCTCCGACGGGGCGACCGCCACGAAGAAGCGGGTGTCGAAACGGCGCCGCTCCCCCAGCGGGGTGATCCAGTGGTCGACCAGGTGCATCCGATCGACCAGCAGGTGCAGGCCCTCGGTCGCACAGAGCTCGGCCAGTGAGCGGCTGGTGTCGTGGATCTCGTGACGGGCCGCCCCGAAGCGCTCGACGAGCTCGGGGGTGTCGAAGCAGATGACGTGGTCGTCGTCGGCCTTCCGGGCCAGGAGCACACCCGCCTCCTCGAAGCACTCGCGGATGGCGGCAACGAGCCACGCCAAGCCGCCGCTCGGCAGCCCCATCAGCGCCGAGGCCGTTGCGTCGTCGAGGCCGTCGCTGATGGCTTCGAGGTCCTCGCCGTGGTCGGCGTCGTCGACCTTGCCACCGGGGAAGACGTACTGGCCCCGGGCGAAGGCCGCCGACAGCGAACGCTGCAGCATGAAGACCTCGAGACCCGACGCGCCGTCGCGCACGAGCATCACGGTGGCAGCGGGGCGGACGGGAACCGATGCAGCGAGCTCTTTGGTCACGGCGATCGACGTTACTCGCCGCCACCGAGGCGACCGAATCGACGGCCGGGGGCCGCCCAAGCCGGTCGGGCGTTGTTCGGTTCGACGTTGTTAGGTTCAAGGCATGGCGATCGCGTGCGTGTACTGCGGTGGGGAACACGAGTCATCGGCCCAGGTCCGCCAGTGTTGGGCGACGTCCGAGCCCGGCGATCGGCCCGAGACCCCCGAACCCGGGCACCCGCTCGACTCTGCCCCGGTCGACTCGGTCCCGCTCGACTCGGCCCTCGGTCGACTCGGCCCCGCTCGACTCGGGCCGGGGCGCCGCTCCCGACGGGGCTCCCCCCACCGCTCGCTCCGCAGGGTCCGCAGCCCGGCGATCGGTGCGGGCACCGATCCCGGCCCGCCCGATCCCGACCGGTGCGGCGCCCGCCGGTCCCGGTCCGGATCGTCTCGGGCGACATGTCCTGGTTGCCCCCGGTCAGGCTCCACCCGCTCCGTGGGCTCAGGCGTCTCGCGTCGTCGTCTCGGCGACCACCCTGACCGCCCCCGGCGAGACCATCGATCGGCTCCGGGCGGCCCATCAGGCTCGTGAACGCCTCGTCATCGAACTCGGGGTGGATCTCGATCTCGATGGTCCACCGCCGTCGGCGACCACGGCGCCACCCCACACGCTCGGGCCGACGTTCACGTTCGAGCAGGACGAGTTGGTGCATCTCGTGCGATCCAACGGTGTCGACGCCCGCGACCCCGAGCGCCCGACCTGGATCGGGCTCGACGCCGCCATCCACGCCGGGGCCCGACCGGCCGGCCCCGGAGCCGACGTCGAGCTCCCCGACGGCCGTCTCGCCTGGATCGACGGCGGCCCCATCCGTCACTCCGACCCCATCGACGGGGTGCCCGTCCTCCACACCGTGGCGATCGAACACGGCTCGTTCACCCTCCCCGGGCCCAATGTCTCCGGTGCCGATCTGGCCCCCGATCAGCTGGCGGCGGTCGTCCACGACGGCGGGGCGGCGAGGATCATCGCCCCGGCCGGCTCGGGCAAGACGCGTGTCCTCACCGAGCGGGCTCGTCACCTGCTCACCGCCTGGAACCTGCCCTCGAGCGCGGTGAGTCTCGTGGCCTTCAACAAACGGGCCCAGGAGGAGATGACCGAGCGCACCGCCGACCTCCCGCAGCTCCAGGTCCGCACGCTCAACGCCATCGGTCTGGCCATCGTCAACGGCACGCCCCCCTTCGCCCCCCAGCCCCGACGCTGGAACACCATCGACGAGCTCGGCGTCCGCCGGATCATCGGCGACCTGGTCTCGTTCCCCCGGCGCCGCAACGCCGACCCGGTGGCGCCGTGGATCGAGGCCCTGAGCCTCATCCGACTCGGCCTGGTCGACCCGGCCGAGGCCGAGGCCCGCTACGACGGCGACGTCAACGGCCTGGCCGAGATGTGGCCCAAGTACCGGGCCGCCCTCGAACGGGCCGGCGCCGTCGACTTCGACGACCAGATCCACCGGGCGATCCTGGTCCTGCTGACCGATCCGGCGGCCCGGCACACCGCCCAGCAGGCGTGCCGGGTGATGCTGGTCGACGAGTTCCAGGACCTCACCCCGGCGCATGTGCTGCTCATCCGCCTGCTGTCCTCGCCCGGGGGTGCGGTGTTCGGCGTCGGCGACGACGACCAGACCATCTACGGCTACAACGGTGCCGATCCGGCCTGGCTGATCGACTTCGACCGCCTGTTCCCCGGGGCCGGATCCCACCCCCTCGAGGTCAACTATCGCTGCCCGGCGGGCATCGTCGACGCCGTCGATCGTCTCCTGCGCCACAACCGGCGCCGGGTGCCCAAGATCATCCGGGCGGCGTCGTCGGATCCCGACGGCTGGTCGGTCGACCGCTCGCCCGACCCGGTCGCGGCGACCGGCGCCGCCGTCGCCGCGGCGCTGGCCGCCGGTGCCCAACCGGCCGACATCGCCGTGTTGACCCGGGTCAACGCCCTGCTGGCCCCGGTCCAGGTCGAGCTGGTGCGTACCGGGGTTCCCGTCATGGGCGGCGTCGGTCTCGAGTTCGTCGAACGCACCGCCGTGCGGACCGCCCTGGCGTGGATCCGACTGGCCACCGGTCGGAGCTTCCGGACCGACGACCTCCGCGAGGCGCTGCGGCGACCGTCGCGGTCGTTCCACCCGAGGATCGGCGACTGGATCAGCGAGCAAGGCAGTCTCGACGACCTCCACCGCCTCGCGGCGCGGCTCAACAACGACAAGGACACCGATCGGCTCGTGGAGTTCGCCGCCGACATCGCCCGGTTGCAGCAGCACGTGGCCGCCGGCGCCGGCACCGAGGACGTCGTTCGGACCCTGATCGACGACATCGGTCTGGCCGGTGCGGTCAGCACGCTCGACGCCCACCGTCGGGGAATGAACCGGGCGGCCCAGGGTGACGACCTCACGGCCGTGGAGCACCTGGCCTCGCTCCATCCCGACCCGAACACGTTCGGAGGCGTGGCTGCGCGATCGGTTGGCGGTGCCCCGCTCGCCCGACGGCGTGATGCTGTCGACCGTCCACCGGGTCAAGGGCCAGGAGTGGCCGTACGTGGTCGTGCACCTGGCCGACGCCGAGCAGTACCCGCACCGACTGGCCGAGGACGTCGAGGAGGAGCGGCGCCTCTTCCATGTGGCGCTGACCCGGGCCGGCCGATCGGCCACCATCGTCACCGGCTCGCACCCGAGCCCCTTCGTCGACGAGCTGACCACCGAGCCCTCGACCGAGCGCCGACCGGTCGCCCTGCATCGCAGCCCGGCTCCCCCGGCCGGATCGACCAAGACCGCGCCGACCCGCAGCGATCCGGTGGCCGGCCTCGACGACGCCGGGCAGCGGCTCTACGCCGCGCTCGGACAGCTCCGCAACGAGCTGCGTGACGGCAAGCCGGCCTACGTGGTGTTCGACAACAAGACGGCGGCGGCGATCGCCGCCGCGGTTCCGACCACCGAACGCGACCTGCTCCGGGTCCCGGGGATCGGTCCGGCCAAGGTCGACAAGTACGGGACCGCCATCCTCGACCTCGTCCGTCGCCACCACCCCTGACCCGCCCGCCCCCCATCCGACCCCCCTTCCCCTCGATTTCGAGAGTCTGAGCGCCGGTTTCGTCGCTCAGGCTCTCGAAATCGGTGGGGTTTTGGGGGAGGGCGGGGTGATCGGGGTCAGCGGCTCGGGGCGTCGGTCTCGGCGTCGAGGCTGGCCAGCAGGGTCGGTCGGAGCCACAGGTACCCGGCAGCGGCCAGGAGCGCGGTCCCGAACGTGACCACCGTGATCTGCGGACCGACGGCATCGGCCATCGCCCCCTGCGCCAATGAGCCGAGCGGGAACGACAGGGTGAACCCCATGACCCGAACCGACATGACCCGCCCACGCATCTGGTCGGCGACGATCATCTGGATCGCCGTGTTGGTGCTGGCGATGACGGTCAGGAACCCGGCGCCCACGAACAACAGGGCCACCAGGCCGAGCGGCCAGGTCGGGGCCAGGCCGAAGGCGATCACGGCCATCGCGTAACCCGGGAGTCCCCAGCGCACGACCGTCGAACGGGAGACGCTCGTGTCCCAGGTCGACAGCGCCGGTGCGACGAGGACCGCTCCGATCCCGACGGCGGCGGCGAGGACGCCGAGGACCCGGGGCCCGGCGTCGTAGACGTCCTTGACGAAGACCACCGTGAACTGGGTGATCGGATTGCCGAAGAAGCCGACCAGCATGGCGCACACCACGCTGAGCATGATCCCGGTTCGACGGCGCATGTAGGCCAGGCCCTCCCGGAAGCTCTCGACCATTCCGACCCGCCGCTCGTTCGATCGGTCGGCACCGACCGGGTTCACCACGGCGATGGCGCCGATCACCGCCAGGAACGACACCCCGTTGAGGAAGAAGGCGAGGCCCGGCCCGCCGGCGGCGAGCAGGAAGCCGGCGAGCGCCGGCCCGACGGCGCGGGCGGCATTGAACTGTGTCGAGTTGAGCGTGATGGCCGAACCGAGGTCCTCACGGGGAACCAGCAGCGGAACGAACGACTGCCAGCTGGGCACCATCAACCCGCTGATGATGCCCGTCGAGGCGACGATGGCCAGGATCAGCCAGGGGTCGTGCCAACCCAGCGACCACGCGCCCCAGAGCCCGAAGGCCGCGACGGCCATGGCCGACTGGGTGATCAACAGGACCCGCCGGCGGTCCTGACGATCGGCGAGGGCGCCACCGACCGGTCCGAGCAGGAACGACGGGATGAACTGGGCGAACCCGGCCAGTCCGACCCAGATCGGGCGGCCGGTCAGCTCGAACAGGACGTAGGGAACGGCCAGGTTCTGGAGCCAGCTCCCCGAGTTCGACACCACGGCGCCGATGAAGAAGATCCGGAAATCGCGGTGCCGGAAGGCCCGCATCCCATGGCGAAGCCCACCCGGTGCAGGTGCGCCCGGACCCGTCCCGGCGGGTCCCCCCAGGTTCTGGATCGTCCGTTCGGTCGTGATGGGCCGACACTACCGATCCGGTCGACGATGCACGATTCCGAACGCCCGGTCGGGCTACCTTGCGAGGATGAACGTCCCCACCTCGTCCCGACTCGTCGATCCCACCTTCTGGCACCAGCCCCTCGATGCCCGGATGGCCGAGTTCGCAGCCCTGCGTGAAGCGAGCCCGTTCACGAAGGCCTCGTTCCTGAACGAGATGACCGGCGAGACCGAGACGTTCTTCGCCGTGACCCGCTACGCCGACGTCGTCGAGATCAGCAAACGACCGCAGGAGTTCTGCTCGGGCCAGGGAGCGGTCTCGATCCCCGACATGCCCGAACAGGCGCTGGAGTTCTTCGGGTCGTTCATCAACATGGACGACCCCCGCCACGCCCGCCAACGCGGGATCGTTGCCCGCTCGTTCACGCCCCGCAAACTGCAGGGCGTGCTCGACTCGGTCGAGACGATCTGCACCGAGGTCATCGACGGCTTCTGCGAGAGCGGCGAGGTCGACCTGGTCGAGGCCCTCTCGCAGCCGTTCCCGCTGCTGGTCATCTGCGACATGATGGGGATCCCCCGCAGCGAGTTCAAGACCGTGCTCGACGCCACGAACGTGATCCTCGGCGGCGGCGACCCCGAATTCATGGGCGACGGCGACCCGATGATGGCGTTGTTCGGTGCCGGCATGCAGCTCAACGAACTGATGAGCGAGCTGGCCGAGGAGCGCAAACAGCACCCCACCGACGATCTCACCTCGCAGCTCGTCCACAACGACCTCGGCGAGGAGCTGCTGTCCCCGGCCGAGGTCGCCCCCTTCTTCATCCTCCTGGCCGTCGCCGGCAACGACACCACCCGGACCGCCATCAGCCACGGCATGCACCTCCTGGCCCAGAACCCCGAGCAACGACGCATCTGGCAGGACGACCTCGATGGCGTCACCTCGACCGCCGTCGAAGAGATCGTCCGGGTGGCCTCACCGGTCACGTTCATGCGACGCACCCTCACCACCGACGTCACCCTCTCGGGCCACGACTTCACCACCGGCGACAAGGTCGTGCTGTTCTACGGCGCCGCCAACCGTGACCCGCGGGCCTTCCCCGATCCCGAACGCTTCGACGTACGACGGGACCCCAACGCCCACCTCGGCTTCGGCGGTCCGGGCCCGCACTTCTGCCTGGGCGCCCACCTGGCCCGACGCGAGATCGCCGTCGTGTTCCGCCAGCTCCTCACCCGACTGCCCGACATCGAGGTCGTCGGCGACCCCATCCCGCTGGAAGCCGCCGGCATCCCCCTGGTCGGTGGGATCAAGCGGCTCCCGGTCCGGTTCACCCCGACCGCTCCGGTCGGCGTCCGGTAGACCGGATTCTTCGGGCCTGCGGGAACCAGCGCCCGGTTCGGCACGTCTCAGTTCTGCACCGACCGGGCCGATTCGTGTCGGTACCAGAGAGGACCGAGCGCATGAGTCAGACACCCGGGTACCGGCGATGGATCCCGTTCCTCGGTGCCCTGCTCGTTGCGTTGCTCGTTGCCCTGCTGGCGGTCACGAGCTGCACCGACGACGAAGACGACGAGACCACGCCGACGACCGATCCCGCCGCGGCGCGTCCGACGCCGGGGGGTCTGGCCGCGAGCGGCCTGTTCCAGGTGGCGCTCTTCCCCGGGCAGGCCGGTGAGGTCGCCGCCCTCCAGGTGGTCGACGGCGAACCGCTCGATGCGGCGGCCACCGACGCGGTCCTCGGCCGCCTGCCGCTCTGGGACGTCCCCGACGAGTCCCGCGACTTCAACTGGCCGACCGCTTCGCTGAAGCCGCCCCGGGTCGGCGCCACGATCGACACCGCCTTCCCGCCCCCGGTCGACGTGCCCCCGCCGACCACCACGCCCGGCGCTCCGCTCGAGGTCGTGCGATTCCAGCCCGAGGGCGAGCTCGCCCTCGCCCCCTTCCTGAGCGTCACGTTCAACCAGCCGATGGTGGCCCTGGCCACCCTCGAACAGCTCGACGAGGCCGACGTGCCGGCCACCATCACCCCCGACGTCCCCGGCCGCTGGCGTTGGATCGGGGCCCGAACCCTGCGGTTCGAGGTCGAACCCGGCCTGACCGACCGGCTGCCGATGGCCACCGACTACACGGTGACCATCCCCGCCGGTGTCACCTCGGCGACGGGGCAGTCGTTGGCGGACGAGGTTCGCTGGACCTTCACGACCCCGCCCGCCGTGCCGACCACGGTCGTGCCCCTGTCGGAGTCCCTGCCGCTGTCTCCGGTCTTCTTCGTCGGCTTCGACCAGCTGATCGACCCGACGGCAGCCCTTGGCTCCATCACCCTCACCGCCGACGGTGACGACGTCGCCCTCCGGCTGGCCACCGACGACGAGATCGCCGACGACGAGACCGTCGCCGCCACCGCGGCGAGCGCGCTCGAGGGCCGTTGGCTGGCCGTGACCCCCGAACGTGCCCTCCCGGTCGACGCCGCACTCGTGATCGAGGTCGGGCCCGGCACCCCGTCGCTCGAAGGGCCGAGGACCTCCTCCGAGACCACCCGCTTCACGGCCCGCACCTACCCGCCGCTGCGCATCGATGGCATCGAGTGCGGCTGGGGCGACACCTGCCGGCCCCTCATGCCGTGGTCGATCCAGCTCACGAACCCGCTCGATCTCGACCGGTTCGATCCGACGATGGTCACCGTCAGCCCCGAGCTCCCGGGCCAGGCGGTCAACGCCTACGGCTCGTCGATCGAGATCGTCGGCAACAGCGTCGGTCGCACCACCTACACCGTCACCCTGTCGGGCGATCTCACCGACGTCTTCGGCCAGGCGCTCGGCGGCGACCGATCGGTCGAGATCGACGTCGGCCCGGCCCTCCCCTCGCTGCAGGGCTTCGACCGTCAGTTCGTGACGCTCGACCCGATGGCCGAGACCAAGGGCGTTCCGGTCGTCACCACCAACCACGACTCGGTGAAGCTCACCGTGTGGGCCGTCGAACCCGATGACGTGTCGGCGTTCCAGCGCTACCTCGAATCGCAGTGGTCCGACACCTCGCCACCCGAGCCGTCCTGGCCCAAGCTGATCGACGAGGTCGTCGAACTCGACACCGAGTCCGACACCGTGACCGAATCGTTCCTCGACCTGTCGGAACCGCTGTCGGAATCGTCGCAACTCGTGGTGCGCATCGCCCCGACCGAGCAGTACTCCAACCAGTCCGAGGAGTACTGGAACAACCAGCCCACCGTGGCCTGGGTCCAGTCGACCGATCTCGGGATCGACGCCGTCGTCGCCCGGGACACGATGCTGATCTGGACCACCGATCTCGAAACCGGTGCACCCCGCCCCGGGGTCGAGGTGTCGTTGCTCGGTTCGGGTGACACGGTCACCACCGATGCCCAGGGCCTGGCCACCGTCGACCCCATGCCGAGCGCCGTCCGGGGCCTGGTGGCCGACGACGACGGTCGGCCCTCGATGCTGGTGGCCGCCTGGTCGCCGGGCTGGCAGCCGATCGGTTCCACCGCCGAGACCCGGTGGTATCTCTTCGACGATCGCGGCATCTACAAGCCGGGTGAGACGATGCGGCTCAAGGGCTGGGTCCGGCGTCTCGATGCCTCCGACGATCCCCAGCTCGGGCTGATCGGTGCCGGCGCCACGGTCGACTACCAGGTGCAGGACCCGCAGGGTGTCGACCTCGGGACCGGAACCGTCGAGGTCAACGCCCTGGGCGGGTTCGAGCTGTCGGTGGATCTCCCCGAGGGCGCCAACCTCGGCCAGGCCTGGGTGTCGCTCACCCTGGCCGGTGCCCAGGGACTCGAGTGGCAGGGCACCCAGCACCCGTTCTCGGTGCAGGAGTTCCGCACCCCCGAGTTCGAGGTGAACGCCCGCCACGAGTCGAGCGCCCCCTACTTCCTCGGCGAGGACGCCACCGTCGCCGTCGACGCCGCCTACTACGCGGGCGGCCCGCTCCCCGACGCCGAGGTGAACTGGCGGGTCACCAACCGGACGACCCAGTACACCCCACCCAACCGCAGCGACTTCACCTTCGGGATCTGGACGCCGTGGTGGTACGGCGGCTTCGCGGTCGAAGACGTCGCCTACGGCGGCGAGTCGTTCGGCGGTGAGTCGTTCGGCGGTGACTGTTTCGACTGCTGGCCCGGTGGCGAGGTCGAGGTCAAGGAGTTCGCCGGACGGACCGACGCCGACGGCTCGCACCACCTGCGCATGGAGTTCTCGGGACCCGAGGTCGATCAACCGACCACGGTGTCGGCCGAGGCGACGGTGACCGACGTCAACCGTCAGGCCTGGTCCTCCCGGACCGAGGTCCTGGTGCACCCCTCGGAGCTCTACGTGGGGTTGCGCAGTGACCGGGCCTTCGTCGAGGCCGGAACCCCGCTGCGGATCGAGTCGATCGTCACCGACCTCGACGGCAACGCCGTCGCCGGGCGCACGATCGCCATGGAGGCCGGACGGGTCGAATGGACCTACACCAACGGCACGTGGGGCGAGACCCTGACCGACGTCCAGACCTGTGACGTGACCTCGACCGACGACGTCGTCGACTGCGAGTTCGATGCCGAGGTCGGTGGCACCTACCGGGTGACGGCCCGGGTCAGCGACGATGCCGGCCGCACGAACCGCTCCGAGCTCACCCGCTGGGTCAGCGGCGGAGCCGGTCGACCCGCTCGCGGCGTCGACCAGGAAGCGGTCACGATCGTGCCCGATCGGGCCGAGTACGCACCCGGCGACACCGCCGAGGTGCTCGTCCAGGCCCCGTTCGCCCCGGCGACGGGCCAGCTGATCGTGCAGCGGGGCGGGGTGCAGTCGACGCAGGTCTTCGACGCTCCCGACGGGTCGGCGGTGTTGTCGATCCCGATCGACGACGGCGACATCCCCAACCTCACGCTCCTGGTCGAGATGACCGGCTCGGCCGAACGGACCGCCGACGACGGCACGCCGCTGCCCGACGCCCCGCGCCGCCCGGCCTTCGCGACGGCGACGATCGACCTCACGATCCCGCCGGTGGCGAGGACCCTGACCGTGACGGCGACCCCGGCCGCAGTCGACCTGCAGCCCGGCGACGACACGTCCGTCACCGTCACCGTCACCGATGCCGACGGTCGGCCGACGAGCGGGGCCGAGGTGGCGTTGGTCGTGGTCGACGAGGCCGTCCTGTCGCTGACCGGCTACCAACTGCCCGATCCGCTGGCGGTGTTCTACGGCCCGATCTACTCGGGCAGCTACGCCGAGTACATCCGGTCGAGCATCGTGCTCAACCGGTCCGACCTCCTGGGTGGCGACGGTGGCGACACCGGTTCGCCGGTGACCACGGTGGCGATGGCCGAGGGTGGCGGGTTCGACGATGTCGAGGAGGAGTCGGCCGCCGACTCGGCGGCCCCGACCGCCGACCGGTCGGCGCTCTCGGGTTACCAGGCCAATGGCGCGCCGATCGAGGTCCGCTCCGACTTCGACCCCGTCGCCGTGTACCGACCGAGCGAGACCACCGATGCGGCGGGCAACGTCACCGTCGAGGTCCCGCTGCCCGACAGCCTGACCCGCTACCGGGTGATGGCGGTCGCCGTGGACGGCGCCGATCGTTTCGGCTCGGGTGAGGCCACGATCACGGCCCGCCTGCCGCTGATGGTGCGGCCGTCGGCCCCGCGATTCTTGAACTTCGGTGACCGCTTCGAGCTCCCGATCGTGGTCCAGAACCAGACCGACACGGCCATGGTCGTCGACGTCGCCGTCCAATCCGCCAACCTCGAGCTGACCGACGGAGCCGGACGACGGATCGAGGTGCCGGCCAACGACCGGGTCGAGGTCCGCTTCCCGGCGGCTGCGGTGGATGCCGGGACGGCCCGCTTCCGGGTTGCCGCCGTCAGCGGTGACGCCGCCGACTCGGCCGCCATCTCGCTGCCGGTCTACACCCCGGCCACCGCCGAGGCCTTCGCCACCTACGGGGTCGTCGACGGCGAGGGAACGACGGCCGTCGCCCAACCGCTGCAGTCGCCGACCGGCGTCTTCCCCCAGTTCGGGGGACTCGAGATCGACACCTCGTCGACGGCGGTCCAGGCCCTCACCGACGCCGTGCTCTACCTCAGCGACTATCGGTACGACAATGCCGACGGCTATGCGGCGCGGATCATCGCCGTGGTGGCGTTGCGTGACGTGCTCGACGAGTTCGACGCCGACGGACTGCCCGACGCCGCCACCCTCGAAGCCGCGATGCGTCGCGACCTCGACGCCCTGGCCCGGCTCCAGAACGACGACGGTGGTTTCTCGTGGTGGCGCCGGGGCGACGCCTCGGAACCGTTCACGACGCTCGCCGCGATGCAGGCCCTGGTCTCGGCCCGCGAGGCCGGCTACCCGGCCTCGGCGCAGACGATCGACGCCGGGTTGTGGTATCTCGCCGACATCGAGTCCCACCTGCCGTCGTGGTACGACCAGGCGGTCCGTGACACCCTGTCGGCCTACGCCCTGCACGTCCGCAACCTGGCCGGCGATCGTGACCCGTCCAAGGCCCAGGCCCTCTACGACCGGGCCGGGGATTCGCTCGGTCTCGACGCGCTGGCCTGGCTCTGGCCGGTCCTCGACGACCCCGCAACGGGCGATGCCATCGAGCGGGTGTTCGTGAACCGGGCCACCGAGACCGCCGGGGCGGCCACGTTCACCACCGACTACGGCGAGCAGGCCTACCTGCTGGCCTACTCCGATCGCCGGACCGACGGCATCGTCCTCGATGCCCTGATCACCCAGCGACCCGACAGCGACCTGATCCCCAAGGTCGTCCAGGGGCTCCTCGGAAACCAGATCCGGGGCCGTTGGAACAACGCCTACGAGAACGGCTTCATCCTGCTGGCCATGCAGCGGTACTTCGCCACGTTCGAGTCGGTGACACCCGACTTCGTCGCCCGGGCCTGGCTCGGTGACCGGTACGCCTCGGAGCACACCTATGCCGGTCGCACCACCGACCGGGGGGCCACGCTCGTGCCGATGGCCGACCTGATCGACACCGGCGACACCACCCTCACCCTCGCCAAGGACGGGCCCGGTCGCCTGTATTACCGGCTCGGCCTGCGGTACGCCCCCGACGACCTCCAGCTCGACCCCCGGGACGAGGGGTTCGTGGTCGACCGCACCTACGAGTCGATCGACGGCTCCGACGACGTGCGCCTGGGCGCCGACGGGGTGTGGCGGGTGAAGGCGGGCGCGACCGTGCGGGTCCGGGTCACGATGGTCGCCGATGCCACCCGCACCAACATGGCCCTCATCGACCCGCTCCCAGCCGGCTTCGAACCGCTCAATGGCGCCTTCGCCAACGTCGCCGACGTTCCCGTCGACGTCGATCCGGTGGCCCGCTTCGACGACTGGTGCTGGTGCTGGCCCTGGTATGGACACCAGAACCTGCGTGACGACCGGGCCGAGGCCTTCGCCGGGTATCTCGGTGCCGGGACGTACGAGTACGTCTACACCGCCCGGGCCACCACGCCCGGAACGTTCGTGGTCCCGCCGGCCCGGGCCGAGGAGATCTACGCCCCCGAGGTGTTCGGCCGCTCGGCGTCCACCTCGGTCGTCGTCGAGTAGCCCCCAACCCCTCCCCCTCCCCCAACCCCCTCCCCCTCCCCAACCCTCGATTTCGAGAGCCTGGGCGCCGGTTTCGTCGCTCAGGCTCTCGAAATCGGCTCGGGGGGGGCGGTGGGGTCAGGGGAACACGACGTCGACGATGTCGGCGACGGCCTGCTGGGCGTCGGCGTCGTCGGAGACGGCGAACACGATCGCCGCTTCACAGGCCCGTCGGGGCTCGATCCCGCCCACGATCAGCTGGGCGGCATAGACCAGCAGGCGGGTGCTGACCCCTTCCTCGAAGCCCCGCTCACGCAGGTGCCGGGTCTTGGCCCCGATGAACGCCAGGCGCTCGGCGGTCTCGAGGTCGACGCCGGTCTCGGTGGCGATGATCGTGGTCTCGGCCTCGGCGCCGGGGTAGTCGAACTCGAGACTCACGAACCGCTGCCGGGTCGATGGCTTGAGGTCCTTGACCACCGACTGGTAGCCCGGGTTGTAGGAGATCACCAGCAGGAAATCGGGGTGCGCCTCGAGCAGTTCGGCGGTCTTGTCGATCGGCAGGATCCGACGGTGGTCGGTGAGGGCGTGGATCACGACGGTGGTGTCCTTGCGGGCCTCGACCACCTCGTCGAGGTAGCAGATCGCCCCGGTGCGAACGGCTCGGGTCAGCGGACCGTCCATCCACACCGTCTCGTCGCCCGAGAGCAGGTAGCGGCCGACCAGGTCGGTCGCCGTGAGGTCTTCGTGACAGGCGACGGTGATCAGCGGGACCGGACCGTCCTGCTCCCGTCGGGCCGCCAGGCGCCAGGCCATGAACTCGACGAACCGGGTCTTGCCACAACCGGTCGGGCCCTTCAGCAACACCGGCAACCGGGCGGCAAAGGCGGCTTCGAACACCGAGACTTCGTCGCCGACCGGCAGATACCAGGGCGGTGTTGCGGTGTTGGTCATGGCTCCCTTCTTACCCTCGATCACGGCGTCGGCAGAAGTCGGGTGCTGCGCCGAGCCAACGGTTTCAGGCGGCGGCGGCAGCCGAATCGGCGTCTCCCCGGAACTGGGTGCGGCTCAGGTCGGCGTACAGCCCACCGGCGGCGAGCAGCTCGTCGTGGGTGCCGTACTCGACGACTCGACCGGCATCGATCACGGCGATCCGGTCGGCGGCCCGCACCGTGGCCAGACGGTGGGCGATCACGATCGAGGTGCGGCCGGCGAGCGCCGCGTCGAGCGCGGCGTGCACCAGGGTCTCGGACTGGGTGTCGAGATGGGCCGTCGCCTCGTCGAGGATGACCACCGACGGGTCCTTGAGCAGGAGCCGGGCGATCGCGATCCGTTGCTTCTCGCCCCCCGACAGGCGGTGGCCGCGGTCGCCGACCACGGTGTGGATGCCGTCGGGGAGCCGTTCGATCACCGGCCAGATCTCGGCGGCCCGCAACACGGTCTCGAGTTCGTTGTCGGTGGCACTCGGTCGGGCGTAGCGGAGGTTGGCGGCCAGGGACTCGTGGAAGAGGTGGACGTCCTGGGACACCACACCGACCGTCGCCCCGATCTCGGCCAGGGTCGTGTCACGCAGGTCGACGCCGCCGATGCGGACCGATCCGGCGGTCGGATCGTAGAGTCTCGAGACCAGGCCGGCGATGGTCGACTTCCCGGCGCCCGACGGTCCGACCAGCGCCAGGGTCGACCCCGGCTCGACGGTCAGCGACAGGCCGTGCAGCACGAGCTCGTTGGGTCGATGATCGAGCAGGGCGACCCCTTCGAGCGACGCCAGGGACACCTCGACCGCACTCGGATACCGGAACTCGACCCGGTCGAACTCGACCGCAACGCCGCCACGGGGGAGGGCGACCGGGTCGGGGGAATCCAGGATCATCGGCTCGATGTCGAGCACCTCGAAGACCCGCTCGAAGCTCACCATCGTGGTCATCACGTCGACCTGCACGTTCGACAGGGCGGTCAGCGGACCGTACAGGCGGTTGAGGTAGGCCGTGAGGGCGACGAGGGTCCCGATGCCGAGCGTGCCGTCGGCCGCCATCACCCCACCGACGCCGTAGACCATCGCGACCGCCAGCGAGGCCAGCAGACCGAGCGAGGTCATCACGACGCGCTGATACATCGCCGCGGTCACACCGATGTCGCGCACCCGGTTGGTGCGACGGGCGAACGCCGCCGACTCGTCCTCGGGCCGGCCGAAGAGCTTGACCACCAGCGCTCCCGAGACGTTGAACCGCTCGGTCATCATCTGACCCATCTCGCCGTTGAGGCGGTAGCGCTCCCTGGTGATCGTCGACAGGCGGTCACCGACCCAACGGGCCGGGAGCACGAAGAGCGGCAGGAGTCCGAGCGCCAAGAGCGTGATCTGCCACGACAACGCCAGCATCGCCGCGATGGTGGCCGCGACGCCGATCACATTGCCGACCACGTTGGACAGGGTCGAGGTGAACGCCTGCTGGGCACCCTGGACATCGGAATTCAGCCTCGTGACGAGCGCGCCCGTCTCGGCCCGGCTGAAGAACCCGATCGGCATGCGCTGCACGTGGTCGAAGACCTGTGACCGCAGATCGGCGATCAGCCCCTCACCGATCCGAGCCGAGAACCAGCGTTGCACCACCTCGGCGACGGCGACGATCACCGCAACGACCCCGACGAGGAGCGACAGGGCGATGACCAGGTCGCTGCGCCCGGCGGCGATGCCGTCGTCGATGATGACCTTCAGCAGCAGCGGGGTCGCCGCGCCGAGCAGGGCCGAGAGCACGACGAGCACGAGGAAGATGCCGAGCGAGCGACGATAGGGGCGGGCGAATCGCAGCACCCGGGCGTAGGTCCCGGGGGCGAGGCGATGATCCATCACGGATCGGTCTTGGCTGAGCGAGCGGCCTGGTCTTGGCATGGAGGACTCGGTTCGTCGAGGGCGGGGCGAGGTCGACCTCCGGCAATCCGATGAGTCGACCTCATGATGAGCTAAACTCACGAGATGCCCGAGGATATTCCCATCGACACCGAGATCTTCGAACACCTGGAATCGCTGCATCGCCGTGTTCGGCGGGCCGCTCGTCGTGAACTCGAACCGCTCGACCTCACCCCCGGACTGGCCCGAGCCCTCCGCACGATCGCCCACGCCGAGTGTGCGGTCCGGATGCGCGACCTCGCCGATCGACTCCGGATCGCCCGGCGCTCGGCAACCTCGGTGGTCGACGAACTCGACGAACTGGGCCTCGTTCGGCGGTGCCGGGTCGACGGCGACCGTCGGGCCGTCACCGTCGAGCTGACCGCCGCCGGGCGCTCGATGCTGAAGGCACTCCGCCGCAACCGCGACGCCGCAGCGTCGGACCTGCTGTCGACACTCGGCCCGTCGGAGCTCGAGGTCTTCCGTGATCTGCTCCGCCGGGTCGACCGTGATCCGGAGCAGGATCGGGCGTCGGGGCGCGACACGAACGCCGGGACCGAACCCCATCTCCCGACGGTCCGGGCTCAGCGTGCCGACAGCGCCAGATAGAGCTTGGCCAGTTCGGCCGGGAGCGACGCGACCTCGTCGATCACGAGATACCGGTGATCGGGGCACATCGTGCGGAGGTAGTCGTGACCGGCGGGATCGATGGTCACGCAGAACGTGTCGATCCCGGCGCGCTGGGCATCGGCGAGGGCCCGAGCCGTGTCGTTGACCCCGTAGGACTTGTCGCGACGGTCGGGGCCGTAGTCGATGTCCTGCGGATAGCCGTCCGAGATCACGATCAGGAGCTTGGTCCGGGCCTCCTGAGCTGCGAACTTCGCCGTCGCATGGCGGATCGCCGGGCCCATCCGCGTGTATGCGAGCGGTTTCATGGCCGCCAACGCCGACCAGGTGACCGGTGAGGTCCGGTCGCCGAACTCCTTGGCGACGCAGAAGTCGACCTGGTGACGCCCCTTGCCCGAGAACCCGTAGACCCCGTGCTGATCACCCAGGCGTTCGAGGGCGTCGCACATCAGGGCGACGGCGTCCTTGGCGACGTCGATCACCCGGCGCTCGGGGGGCCGGGGGACGGGCTCGGCACCCCAGATCTCGAACCCGTCGTCTTCCTCATCGACCGACACCGGCTCGTCGCCGGGAGGATCGACCGGCGAACTCGTCGACGCGCTCAGATCGATGAGGAAGGCCGTCGCCACGTCTCGAGCGGCCCGATCGCGTCGGATGTCGAGGCGCTCGTCGACGTGATGCCCGCTGCGACGATCGACGATGGCCTCGATCACCGCGTCGAGGTCGAGCTCGTCACCGTCGTTGCGGCGATGGACACGCACCCGTTCCTCGGGCCGCAATCGGGCGAACTGGCGGCGGACCCGGGCTCCGAGCTCGGCGTGACGGTCCCGGACATCGCCGATGAACGCGTGGTCCTCGCCATGGAGTCGCTCTTCGACGACCCGGCACCATGACGGGCGATGATCGCCCCGGCGATAGTCCCATTCGTCGTAGAAGAACGTCTTCGCCCCCGCCGGTGTCGCCCGTTTCGGTGCCGGACCGCCGATCGACGGCTCCCGGGGCTCGTCGTCGCGTCGGACGACGTCGAGGTCGTCGGCCTGATCGATGGGACCGGTCTGGACGGCACCGGCGAGGTCGTCGCTGATCGTTTCGGCCTCGGCCTCGGGCGATCCCGGATCGAAGGAGGTGCCGCCGGGTTCGTCGGTCTCGACTGGATCGCCGGCCGCGTCCTCCGGCTCGACCTCGACGACCAGGGGACGGCCCTCGCCCTGCGGGGCCGGGCGGTCGGGTCCGATCAGCAGGTCGGCGATCTCGATCGCCGACCGCACCGCATCGTCCCGTGAGGCCCCGGGATGCTCGATGGCCGGGATCAGCTCGAGCACCCGCACGGCCGACGGTCGGCGGGGCCGACGAGCCAGCGCAGCGACCTCGGCGAGGGGGCTGCCGAGGCAGCGACGCTCGAGCATCTCGACCGCATCGTCCCGGGCACCTCGCCGACCGACCCGATCGTGGCGGGCAACCGCCTGGCAACGGTCCAGGTCGGGTCCGATACCCGGATAGCGGCGACGCACGGCGGCGGTGACCCGCAGCTCCTCGAACCGCTCGAACAGGTGGAGGACCAGGTTCGGATGGCTCGTGGCGGCGATCAGCGGATGATCGGCCGGCCCCCGCCGCGCCGGTGCCCGGCCCTCGTCGTCGTCGTGGTCGAGGCCGTCGTCGTCGAAGGTCCCGAACTCGACGAACCCGAGCTGCTGGAGCACCTGGGCCCGGAACAGGGCGCGGTTGTGGGCGGGATCGTCGAAGGTCGTCAGCTCGGCCGGGAGCCGGATCGACACCGGCTCGTGGGGATCGGCACCGACCGAAGTCGCGGCGCGTCCCAGGCCCCGGTCCCACGGCCAGCCGAGCCGGTCCTCGTCGAGGACCTGGATCTCGACCGGGGCTCCGACGATCGCCTCGGCGAACAACCCGAGCGACTGCTGGACCTGCGTCAGAGAAACGGCACCCATCAGGGCGTGACGGTACCCCACGGAGGCGCCGGACGGCCGAACAGGAAACCCTGGGCCAGCGGAACACCGAGGCCGGCGAGCGCATCGGCCTCGTCGGGATGCTCGACGCCCTCGGCGATCACGATGGCGCCGAGTCGGCGGGCGAAGAGGGCGACCATCTCGATCATCGCCACCTTGGCCTCGTCGTTGGCGAGCCCGTCGACCAGGCCCCGATCCACCTTCAGGATGGACGGACGCAGGTCGAGCAGCTGGCGGACGCCGACGTAGCCCGACGTGGTGTTGTCGACCGCGATCGTGGCCCCGATCGAGCGCACCTCGTTGACCACGGGGGCGATCGCCGGCCAGGTCCAGCTCTGGTGTTCGGTGATCTCGATCACGACCCGCGCCAACGATCGTTGGGTGGCGAGGATCGCACGGACCTGCGCGGACTGCAGGGCTCCGGGATCGACGTTCACGCTCAGGAAGCAGCCGGCGGGCAGTGAGGCCCGGTGCGAGAGGGCCACCGAGAGGCAGATGGCGTCGAGGTCTTCGCCCGCCCCCAGCTGCCGGGCGGCCGCGAACCACTGTTCGGGTCCGGTGACCTGCCCGAACGTGTCGTCGAACCGGGTGAGCGCCTCGTAGCCCACGATCCGACGCGAGGTGAGCTCGATGATGGGCTGGAACACCGCCCGGATCCCCTCGCCACCCAGGGCGCGTTCGATCCGCTGAGCCCAGCGGATCCCCTCCTGATCCTCGTTGCGAGTGGCCGGCGCCAGGGTGGTGAACATGGTGTCCAGGTTGTCGACGCCGGTTGACCCGAACTTGAGCCGGAGCACCGCGAACGCGTCAATCGGTCAGGTCGTCGATGACCCGTTGCAGCATGGCGGGAGTGGTCCGGGGGTTGACCACACAGACCCGCAGGCACGGTTCGCCCCGGAAACGGGTGGGAACGATGAGGTAGTCACCTCGATGAGCGTGATCGTCGCACCACGTCCGGACCCGTTCGTCGGACCAACCGAGACGCCGGAACAGGACCACCGAGAGCTCGGGTTCGAGGAGCAACTCGAGGGAGGGATGATCGGCAACGGCGTCGGCGAACGCTCGGGCCGTCGACAGGGTCTGTTCGACGGCGCTCGCGTAGGCGTCGGTGCCGTAGGTGGCCAGCGAGAACCACAGCGGCAGGCCGCGCACCCGACGGGAGAGGTGGTAGGCGTAGTCGGACGGGTTCCAGGCCGACCGGTCGACGGCATCGAGGTAGTCCCCGTGCTGGGCGTGGGCCCGACCGGCGGGTGCCGGGTCGCGATACACCAGGGCTGCGCAGTCGTAGGGGGCGAACAGCCATTTGTGGGGGTCGATCCCGAAACTGTCGGAGCGTTCGATCCCGTCGAAGCTCGGCCGCGCCGACGGCGCACAGAGAGCCGCCAGGCCGTACGCACCGTCGATGTGCAGCCACAGACCCCCGGCCTCGCAGACATCGGCGATCGCATCGAGTTCGTCGATCGCACCGGCATTCGTCGTCCCCCCGGTGGCGGCGACGGCGAAGACCTCGCGTCCCTCCGAAGCCGCCGTGGCGAGGGCCCGCTCCAGCGCGACGGCGGTCATCCGATCCCGTTCGTCGGTCTCGACCGAGACCACCCCGACGTCCATCACGGCGGCCGTGGCCCGGATGGAGGCGTGGGCTTCGGAGGTCGCGGCCAGGTACAGCCGGCCCGAGGACCCGGTCCGCTCCCGGTACACCGATCGGGCCGTGACCAGGGCGGACAGATTGGCGGCGGAGCCGCCGGTCACGAACGTGCCGCCGGCCGACTCGGGGTAGCCGGCCAGCGACGCCAGCCAACCGAGGGCCTCGTTCTCGGCGGCGATGGCGCCGGCCCCCGACTCCCAGTTCCCGCCGAAGACCGAAGACGCGCTCACGACCAGATCGAAGACCGTGGCGGCGTTCGACGGAGCGGTCGGGACGTAGGCGAGGTTCATCGGGTCGTCCATGGGGCGACAGGCGGGGAGCAGGACGTCACGGAACAGCTGGAGCGCTCGGTGGGGGCCGACGCCCTCGGCCGACACGGTGCCTGCCAGCGCCTCGGCCAGTTGCTCGGCGGGGACGGCACCCCAGCGGGTGTCCTTGGGGATCCGCAGCCGCTCGATGGCGTATCCGATCACCGAATGGGCGAACAGATCGGTGCTCTCGTCCCAGCTGTGCATTCCCGCCATCGGGCCTCCTGGAGACGGGGCCGAGCGATTCGGCCGTCGAGGCCGAGGCTAGGCGAAGGTCGGACTTGCGGCGGGGGCACATCACCGGGAAGGTGGGGCGGTGACGATCGTGCTGCGCATGTCCCCGGGACCGCCATGAATCGTCCCGGCCTGTTCGAGGCCCTGGCGGCCGCCGTGCTGTTCGGCGCCACCACTCCGGCCACCTCGGCCCTGGCCGGCGAGGTCCCGGCCTTCACGCTGGCCGGGTTGCTCTACCTCGGTGCCGTGATCGGCGTTGACCCCCTCGATGGTGTCGACGCCGCCGGTGCCACGGGCCCTGGTCGCGGAGTGGAAACCCGTCGCCGTCGCCGTCGGGGCCGGCGGCCTGGTCGGGCCGGTCCTGCTCATGGCCGGGCTGGCGCGGACGTCGGCGGCGTCGGCCTCGCTGCTCCTCAACACCGAGCTCGTCGCAACGGTGCTCCTCGCCTGGATCATCTTCCGCGAACGGATCGACCGGGGTCTCCTGCTCGGGGTGATCCTCGTGACCGTCGCCGGCGCCTGGCTCGTGTGGCAACCCGGTGCCGCCGTCGACGGCGGCGCACTCCTGATCGTTGCCGCCTGCGCCTGCTGGGGGCTCGACAACAACGTCACCGCCGGGATCGAGGGCATCGCGCCGGAACACGTGGTGGCGATCAAGGGCGTCGCGGCCGGGACCACGAACCTGGCGATCGGCCTGGCGACCGCCGGATGGGGCGCCGGGGTCGACGGCCGCGACGTCCTCACTGCGCTCGCGATCGGCAGCGTCGGCTACGGCCTGTCGATCACCCTGTGGGTGAAGGGGGCCCGTCGGATGGGGGCGGCCCGGGCCCAGGTCGTGTTCGCCACCGCGCCGTTCATCGGCACGGCCGTCGCCTGGCTGGTCCTCGGCGAATCGGTCGAGCCGGTCCAGCTCGCCGCCTTCGCCCTCGTCGCCCTCGGGGTGACCCTGTCGCTACCGCCCGCCGACGACCCGGACCCGCAGGCGGCGGGCCACGCCCACCTCCATCGGCACGTGCTCCTGGTGCACCGTCACGCCCATGGTGCCGACGTGCGCCACCACGGACCGATGCCTCATCGCTGATCGAGGGGTCGTGATCGGTCACCGACCACCTGGACGGCCGACCGGCCGCACGGCCGGGGGCCGGGGTATCGCCAACGCCGC
The DNA here is from genome assembly GCA_963717115.1 of uncultured Acidimicrobiales bacterium. GTDB lineage: Bacteria > Actinomycetota > Acidimicrobiia > Acidimicrobiales > SZUA-35 > JBBQUN01. The sequence continues at coordinate 192,558 of CAVQVO010000002.1, forward strand.
GACCAGGCCGGCAACCGCGAACAGCCCGCCGAGCAGGTAGGTGGCGACGAAGCGGCTGCCCGAGGCGTCGTCGCCGACGAGCACGTTCATGGTCTGGATCCCGGCGACGATCCCGATGAACATCATCTGCTGGCTCATCCCGTTGGCGATGCCCATGTCGGCTTCGTCGACGGCGTCGACCACCATCGCCGACACCGACGGCTGGGAGATCCCGGCGGCCACGCCGGTGAGCACCAGGCCGACGACGATGATGCCGATGCCGACTCCGTCGGTCATCGGTGCGGCGACACTGAACGCCGCCATCGACGCCACCATGAACCCCGAACCGAGCACGATCGGCAACCGTTGACCGACCCGCTGCGGCAGGTAGCCGCCGAGGACGGCGGCGGCGCTGAACGAACCGGGACGGGGCGCCATCAGCAGGGCGATGCCGCCGACGGTCCATCCGTAGCGGGTCTCGAGCAGGGCCGGCGTGACGACGAATCCACCCATGTACGCGAACTGCATGAGCGCCGAGGAGACCATGGGAAGCGTGAACCCTCGACGCCGGAAGTAGGCGAGGGTGATCATCGGCGCCGGGGACTGCCGTTCGACGCGGATGAAGACGGCCGTTCCGGCGACGGCGAGGAACACCATCAGCCACCCGAGCGGATCCAGGACGGCGGCGAGATCGACGCCGTCTCGGATCCCGGCGGTGAAGCGGGTGATGGCCAGCAGGGCACCGAGCACGGCCAGCGCCAGGGTCGCGGCTCCTGCGTAGTCGATCCGGACGACGACATCGACCGGCGTGGGATTCAGGACGACGGCGGCGGTCACGAGGGCCGCGCCGTTCACGGCGGCGAAGACCACGAAGATCGCCCGCCACCCCAGCAGGTCGATCAGCGGTCCACCGAGCACGATGCCGATGGTCGGCGCCCCGGTCATGGCGAACTGGAACCAGCCCATCGCGGTCGCCCGCCGGGCCGGGCCGTACGCGTGCATCATCAACGCCTGGGCGTTGGGGATCACCAGGGCCCCGAAGACGCCGAAGGCGATCCGGAAGACGATCAGGGATCCGGCGTTCCACGCCAGTGCGCAGGCCATCGTGGCCAGCACGCCGCCGAACAGGCCGATGAGGAAGACCTTGCGGTGGCCGTGGATGTCGCCGAGCTTGCCCCCGATCGGGGTGACGACGGCCATCGCCAACATGAGACCGGTGATGACCCAGGTGAGCGTGGCCCGCGAGGTCGACAGGTCGTCGGCGATCGCCCCGAGTGACACGGTCACGATCGTCATCAGGGACCCGAACGCCGTCACCGCCAGCATCACCACCGCCAACAACGTCGCCCGATACCGATCCCCGGGATCGGTGTACTCGATCGGTTGGATGGGTCGGCCGGTGACGGTCACGGAGTCCTCGGTGATGCTTCGAGCTTCGAAGTGTTCAACCTATCGTTCGGTCGAACGCTTGGCCGCCACCACGGCGTAGAGGGGATCACCCCCGGAGCCAGGAGGGATCCGCACGTCGACGATGGGCCGGTCGAAGCCCCCGGACCGTTCGAAGAACGCAGCCACGATCGACCCGTGCGTGTGATCGTCGGTGGCGAGCCAGCCCCGGATCACCTTGGTCGGGAAACAGCGATTCGAGTAGGTGACCACGAATCGCCCACCGGGACGCAGGACCCGGGCGACCTCGGCGAACACCTCGACCGGGCGGGTCAGGTAGTCGACCGAGACGCAGCAGACGACGTCGTCGAACGACTCGTCGGCGAAGGGCAGGACGGGATCGAGGTTGAGATCGTGGACGACGCGCTCGTCGGCCATCGGGTTCGCCTCGAGCTCGATGCGGTTCATCCCGAGCACGGTCAGGGAGCGCGGCGCGTCGCGGAAATGGGACACCCAGGACGACATCAGGTCGAGCACGTCGCCCTCCACCGAGTGTTCGTCGTAGAGCACGCCGACGGCGGCGATGGCCCGGTCGTCGATGTGGGTCACCAGGCGGGGCATTCGATAGAAGCGGGCGTCGCCGGACTCGTCGTCGCGCCCGAAGAAGCCCGGGGGGAAATCGCTCACCCGGGCAGTCTGCCCGAGCCGGGACCATCGGGGTGACCCGGGCGGGCGAACCGCTGCCGAGCTGGACCGCCCTGCGGGCTCGACGCATACTGCGGCGATGGGACTGTTCAACGGGGAAGTCGTGTTGGTGACCGGGGCCGGGCGCGGCATCGGGCGGGACGAGGCGCTGATCGCGGCCCGGGAAGGGGCGAAGGTGGTCGTCAACGATCTCGGTGGCGGGTTCGACGGCACCGGTGCCGACACCGGCCCGGCCCAGGCCGTGGTCGACGAGATCATCGCCGCCGGCGGCGAGGCGGTCGCCAACACCGGCTCGGTGTCGACGTGGGCCGATGCCGAGGCCATGGTCGCCCAGGCCATCGACGCGTTCGGCGATCTCCACGCCGTGATCAACAACGCCGGGGTCCTGCGTGACCGCATGCTCGTCAACATGAGCGAAGACGACTGGGACACCGTCATGGCGGTGCACCTGAAGGGCACCTTCGGTCCCACCCGTCACGCCGCCGGGTACTGGCGGGAGCGGTCCAAGGCCGGCGACGACCAACCTCGCCGCATCGTCAACACCACCTCGGGCTCGGGCCTCTACGCCAACATCGGGCAGGCCAACTACGGCGCCGCCAAGTCGGGGATCGCCACGCTCACCCAGATCGCCGCCAAGGAACTGGCCCGCTACGGCGTTCGGGTCAACGCCATCTCGCCGGTGGCCGCCACCCGCATGACGTTGTCGGTGCCAGGGGCCGACGACCGCATCGATCCCGACGATCCCAAGTGGCAGCCGACGCACCCGGCGACGCTGGCCGTCTACCTGGCCAGCCCGGTCTGCCGGTTCACCGGCCAGATCTTCCGGGTCTTCGGCTCCCAGGTCACCCTGCAGCAGAGCTGGGGTCACACCGACTTCGGGGTGGCAGCGGGCGACGAGCCGTGGGAGCCGGGGGCCCTGGCCGAGGCCCTCGAGTCCCTGCCCGCCGAGGCGCCACTGCGCCGACCGGGTCGGGCGGGCTGATCCGGGCGGATCGCCGGCGCGGGTTTCGCCCTCGGCCGAACCGCGTGTACTGTGTTCGGCATGCCTAACGGAAGCAGGTCACCAGCATTACTCCTCTGTGCCGGCAAGGACTGCTTCCGTGACGAGCGAGTGGCGTTCGACTCCCTGCGGTGTCGGGCCGTCGAGGCCGGGCTCGAGGTCGGGACCGTTCGCTGCCAGGGAAGCTGCGCCGGGCCGACCGCCGTGGTCGACCTCGGGGCGGGCCCTCGCTGGTTCGAGCGATTGCAGACGACCAAGGTACAGATCGACCTGGTGCGCTACGCCGCCGGGACCGAATCGGCGCCAACGGGTCGCCTGGCCAAGCGAGAACTGACCGGCAAGCGTCGCAAGAAGGCGGCCAAGAAGCTCCGGGCCGCCTGATCGGTTCGTCGGGACGGCCCCCGGCGAGCGGTCCCGTCGGGGGCAGTCGGATCGATGCCGCCGGGTCGAGCCGGGACGTCAGGCGACCGGCGAGACCGTCGCCCGATCCGAGGGCGACCCGGCATCGGCGGGGTTCGCTGCCGGAACCGAGGTCGGCGCGAACTCGTCGACGTAGCGCTGCCCCGACAGGGCGGCGATCGAGGCCATCACGGCGGCCGTGATGTCGGTCTTGACCTCTCCGGTCGGCCGCGCCCCGGCCCAGGGCCCGAGATCGATCGGCGAGCCGAACCGCACCTCGACGTGCCCCCGGAACCGGGGGACGGGGAAGCGGCCGTCGGGCGCCTGGACCCGGTCGGATCCGACGATGCCGACCGGGACGATCGGCGCACCGGTTCGCAAGGCGAGGTGCGCGACCCCGGCCCGACCGCGATGGAGGTCGCCGCTCCGGCTTCGGGTGCCCTCGGGGAACAGACCGATGATCTCGCCCTCGGCGAGTCGCGACTCGGCGAACCGGAGGCTCTCGACCAGGCCCTTGCCGGATCGGTCCACCGGGATCATCCCCGCCGCCGGGAACAGGCGACGAGTGATCGCGCCGTCGAGGTACTCGACCTTGCCCAGGAGCGAAACCGGCCTCGACAATCCGAACATGAGCGCGGGCGAATCGAGGAACGACAGATGGTTGGCGGCCAGGATCACCGGGCCTTCATCGGGGACGTTGGACTCGTCGATCGTCTCGATGTCGAGCCACAGCGACCGCACCGGCCAGGTGGCCCGACGCACCGCCCAGTAGTGACGGCCGACCCCATCGAAGCGTGCGATCGGTTGCGTTTGCGACATGGCTCCTCCTCATCCGTTGCGGTGAGTTCGACCTCAACGTAGGCCGCAAACGTTTCGCCGTGATGTCGCGGCGATGAAGGATCAGCCGAGATCCGTTGAAGCCTGGGCGTCGGGCGACGCACCGCCGAGCATGAGGTCGACGAACGGAGCGGGGATGAGGGCCGACCGGATGGCGTCGCCGAGGTCTCGGCCGCCGAGACGTTCGAGCGCCGACGGGCGGCGCCCGCTCAGATGACGGGCGAGGGCGTCGTCGTCGAAGTCGCCCCGGACGACGAAGACGTCGTCGGCCTGGCCGGCGACGGTCGACACACCGGCCGACTCGACCGAGACCTCGTGGTCGGCGAACCAGCCGCAGATCGTCGACAACAATCCGATCCGATCTGCCGCGCTGATGCGCACGACCGACGTGCCGTCCCCGGAGCCGGTCACGGTGACCGCGGCCGGACCGACGGCCGAGCCGGGGTCGGTCGACGACCTCGCCCGGTCGCCGCGCAGACGCCGGCCGATCCGGTCCCAGTCGGCCTCGGTGGCGGAGTCGGGATCGACGCGGAACGTGAGCGAGTGCATCGCAAGGGCTTCGTCGGCCCAGGTCTGCACCGACGCGGCATCCACCGAGATGCCTTCCGAGGCCAGGATCCCGGCGGTCTCGGCCAGCAGCCCGGGTCGATCGGCGGCCAACACGGTCAGGCGGTACGCCTCGCCGTCGTCGAGGGGTCGGATGACCGCCCGCACCTCACCGGACCCGAGCGCCGGGTGGCACAGCGTCAGGTCGGCCGCCAACACCTCGGCCGACGCACTGAGCAGCCACAGCGACGACAGTTGCTCGAGTCGCCGCCGGGTCGCCCGTTTCGGCAGGGTGGTCCGGGCCAGGAGCCCCTGCAGTTCCTCGGTCGTGGCCCCCAGGACCGAGGATCGGTGGCGGGCCCCCTCGATCGCCACGAGGTTGGCCAGCACCTGGCCGAAGGAGTCCGGGGCGCTCAGGAGCCACGAGTGGCCCCCGGCGACGACGTGGCCGTCGGCACCGATCACCTGACAGAACGTGTCGAAGGTGCCGTAGGGGATGACGGCGTCGCGATCGCTCCACAGGACCATCACGGGCAGCGAACGCGAGGCGAGCACCTCCATCTCGGCGCGCAGGTCCGACGACAGGGCCACCCGGGCCGTCTGTGCCATGGTCAACGGACCCCGCCAGCCGTTCTCGACGAGGGCCAGCGCGCTGCGCCGGGCATTGGCCCCCGACGCCGTCGGCCGCATCAGGTCGAGTGCCTGCACGGCTCCCGGGGGTCCGATGGGCCTCGCCGTCCGTGGTCGCCAGCCGGGTCGGAACGACCGGGGATCACCGATGGAGTTCACGAGCACGAGGTTCGTGACCCAGCGAGGATGGTCGACCGCCAGCCGAGTGGCGACCCCGCCCCCGAAGCTGTGGCCGAGGACGACGAACGGCCCCTCGATCCCGATCTCGTCGAGGAATCCGGCGACCCAGTCGGCATACCCCGACAGGGTTCGCCGGGCGAGCGGGAGGCCGGACGTGCCACCGAAACCGGGCAGGGTCGGGGCGACGACCCGGCATCCACGGGCGGTCAGTCGCTTCAACGAACGCTGATAGGCCCGATGGTCGAGACCCCAGCCGTGCAGGAACAGCACCGGAAGGCCCCGTCCCCCGACGGCGTAGCTGACCTGACGCCCGTCGATCTCGACGACGTTGGTCACCAGGTGGTCGAGGTGGTGCGGTCGCCGGCGGGCCGGTCGACGAGCCGCGGTTCGATTCGGATGCGTGGTCCCCACGGGACGCAAGATAGATCGGCCCGGTGCCGCGGCCGGTGATCGAATCGTGAACGCACCGAGAACTCTCGAACGGCCCGGCGGCCGAACGGGCTCAGACCGGGAAGACCACCGGACACTCGCGTGGACCGCGGACCTGGCCACCGGCCCAGGTGACGGTGGCGCCGTCGGCGATCGTGAACTCCGGAATGCGAGCCAGCCACTCCTCGAGGGCGACCCGCAGTTCCATCCGGGCCAGGTTGGACCCGGCGCAGCGGTGGATACCCACCCCGAACGCCACATGGCGGTTGGCGGCGCGATCGAGGATGACGCGGTCGGCGTCGGGGAACTGGTCGGGGTCGCGGTTCGCGGCCGGGAAGTTCAACACGATGTGGTCGCCGGCGCTGATCGGACACCCGGCGACCTCGGTGTCGGCCGTCGCCACCCGGGCCATCGTCACGGGCGCATACGCCCGCAGGAGTTCTTCGAGCGCGGTGTCCATCAGTTCGGGCTCGGCCGCCAGCCGGCGCCGGTCGTCGTCGTGGGTGGCGAGATGCCACAGGGCCGATCCGATGCTCGACCAGGTCGTGTCGACCCCGGCGATCAGGGTGAGCGCCACGGTGCCCAGGATGTGGGCGTCGGGGACGGGCTCGCCCTCGACCTCGGTGTGCAGCAGCGTCGAGATGAGGTCCTCTCCCGGTTCGACCCGCCGTTCCTCCATCAGCTGCGCGAAGTAGGTGACGAGTTCGGCGGTCGCCTTCTCTCGGCGAGGCACGTCGTGTGCGAACTCGAGGACGTCACGGACCCAGCCGGTGAAGGTGTCGGCCATGGAGTCGGGGACACCGAGCACGAGTCCGATGATGCGCACCGGAATCTGCTGGGCGTAGCCGGCCGCGGCATCGGCGCGACCCTCGGCGATGAACCCGTCGATCAGTTCCCGGCACAGCTCCCGGGTCTTGGTCTCGTACTGGTCGACCCGGTTGGGCGAGAACCACGGCAGGAGGAGCCGGCGAGTCCAGGTGTGTTCGGGTGGATCGGCCGAGATCGGCGGGACACCGGCCGGGAGGAGATCGGGACCATCGAAGTCGGCGTCCGGCGGCAGCACGCCCACATGGCTGGAGCTGAACGTCTCGACGTTGCGGGCGATCGCCACGACGTCGTCATAGCGGGTCGGGAGGAACGAACCGCCGCGGCGATCGGTGTGGGCCATGGGACAACTCGTCCGCAGATCGTCCCAGACCGGGAAGGGGTTGGCGACGTAGTCGGGGTCGAGAATGTCGAAGTCGGTGGACCAGTCCTGCACGGCATCACTCATGGCGTCTCCCTCGTCTGGAATGCCTGCAGCCTTACGCAGTACACCGATCCAGGCAAGTGAATGCGGGCGACATCACGCAGGTCTGGGGGGCGGGACGGCGTCGCCGACGGCGCGTCGCCGGAGCCGCCGCCGCGACGCAGCCAGGCGAAGCCCGTTGAGGGTCACCCCCAGCGTCGGAACGATCAAGGCGAGCAGCTCCTCGATCGGCAGCCCTGCGACGTGAGCGACCATCGCTCAGTGGCAGCCGTTGGCTTCGACGTGGCACGCGGCCGACGGCGGCAGATCCATCGCCGGGCTCCGATCGAAGAACCCCGAGGGCTTGAGCGTGAACCCGATCGTGGCCACGGGCATCACCGGCCAGTCCTCGAGGCTCGGCAGGTGGTTGTGGCCCATCACGTACCAGAGCACGACGTCGGTGTTCTCGATGCTCCGGTCGGCGGCGGTGTAGGCCGGAAGCCCGTCGCCGCCGCGATGCTGGTTCGGGTACTCGCCGGCGGGCCACCGCTCGTCGGGCTCGTAGGGCGTGACCCAGAGGTGCTGCCACATGTAGCCGGCGCGTTGGCGGATCGAGGACTCCTCGGTGGCGAACGGGAGGATGTTCTCGCCGTGGACGAGCTTGTAGCCGGTCGGGCTGCCGGTCTTGTTCGTCCGGGAGTTCGAGATCACCTTCCAGTACCGTCCGCTCATCGGATCGATCCGGCGCTGCGCCGCCGACTCGGTCGCGAGCACGGTCGTCTCGCCGTAGAACGCATTGCCGTAGGGGTTCTCCTCGGGCGGAGCAGGCCGGGTGTTGACCTCGACGACGGTGTTGTCGGACCCGTCGACCTGCATGTCGAGTCGGGTACAGAAGAAGTGCTGGTGGTTGGGGCCGTAGAGGTGCTCACCGAGCCGGGTGCCGTAGCGGGTCTGCTCGCCGTCGCCGAGCCCACCGGTGCTCAGGATCCCGGTGAGCTTGATCTCGTTCTCGATTCGCCCGTCCTGGTAGAAGTACCAGTAGATGCCGTACTCGTAGTTGCCGACGGTGCAGATGAACGACACGACCAGGCGCCGGAGCCGACGCACTTCGACGTCGTCGGTGCGGAAGTTGGTGTGCTTCCAGGAGATCCCGACGTCCTCCTCGTGGATGCAGATCGCCTGGGGGATCCGAACGACGTTGCCGGCGGCGTCACAGACATGGGCGTCGAGGTAGTGGATCTCGCCGAGGCAGTCGCAGCCGAGCGCCAGCGAGTTGGCGAGCATGCCGAGCCCGTACTCGCCGACGTCGAACGCGTTCTTGCGGGCCTGCGTCGAGGACGGGTCCCCGTAGGGCACGGTCATCTCGGCCAACGACGCCCGATAGAGGACCGGGCGGACCTCGTCGCCGTCGGTGTAGGTGACGGTGTTGATCGTGAGGCCCTCGCGGCTGGTCCATCCGACCCGGAGATCCCACTTCTGCCACGAGAGGTGGTCGCCGTCGACGGTGAAGCTCGGACCGTCGGGTTGGGCGATCTCGAGGGGCCGGATCCCCGTTCTGGGTTCGCCGGAGAGGTTCCGGGACCACTCGCTGCTCTCGGACGGCACGGGCAGCACCCGCTCGTCGTCGATCCGGAGCACCCTGCACTCGGCCATGTCGACGATCACCATCAACCCGTCGACGGGCCGGGCGTACTGGTTGTCGCCCGGGCGGTCGTTGACCCAGACCAGCCCCCGGATGATGCGTCGGGTCGACTCGAACTCGTCGCCGTAGTTGCCGGCCGACCACGGATCGATCGTCACGAGGCTCATGTCGGTGATACCCCGTTTGGCCAGGGCGGCCTGGAAACCGGGGTCCCGGCGCACCTCGGCCTCGGCTTCGAAGAACTCGTCGAGGATGACGGCGGGCTGCACGCCCTCCAGGCGGACCCACGTCAGCACCGCCCTCGAGGTCACCGACGCCGTGACCTCGTGCGTCGAGCCGTCGGCGTTGTCGAGCAGGATCGCCTCGACGGCCCGTTCGAACGGCGTGCCCGGGGCGTACCCCAGGACCTCCGACTTCGACGGCAGGCGGAGGTTGACGCTGCCGAAGCGCATCCGGGGGCCGAATCGCGGGTCGGCCTTGATCACCTCGACGCCCGCTGCCGTCTCGGCCTCGGAGAGTCGATCGAGGGGGTGGGTGGCGGTGAGGTCGATGAGCAGTTCGGTCATGCCGGGTCTCCTTGCAGGGTCGGGTCGGGAACGAGGGGGTCGAACGGGTGGAACGAATGGGGAGACGAGCTTTCGATGAGCGCCGATGGCGCGATCATTGCCGCGGCTCGGCGATCACGGAGGCGGCATTGATGATCGGTGCGCCCGTCGCGGGCCTGACCGGGGTGGTGAGGTCGAGCCGCAGCGCGGCCGATGCCGCGTCGACCGGCCCCACGGAGCGGCCCTCGCCGGGTCCGGTCTCATCGACCCGCCGTCCCCCGGGACACCGACGGCGACGACCGAGGCCACCAGCGCGACGCCGATCACCCACAGCGCCTTGGGCAGGAACACCGAATGGGCCCCGAGGAACGCGTAGTAGATGGCCCCGACCGAGAACACGAATCCGACGAGGCCGACGGTCATCCCGGCCCGCCCGAGGAGCAGCGGATCGTCGCTTCGACGGGTGACCCGATTGGCGAGCAGCAACAGGTGATAGGCGGCGTAGATGAGCAGCCAGACGTAGGCACCGGCGAACACCCAGTCGAGTACGTCGGCCGAGAAGAGGGCCGCCGCGGTCGCCATGGCGGCGAAGGTCACCGTCGCCAGGACCGGCGTCTCGAAGCGCCGATGGAGTGAGGCGAACGGTGTCGACAGCGGGCCGAAGAACAGTCCCTCCCGGGCAACGGCATGGATGATCCGAGGGATGGCTGCGAAGGCGACCGTCATCGAGCCGAGCGTGGCCATCACCGAGGCCAGCGCCATCAGTCCCCGGCCGAAGCCGCCGAACATCTCCTGTCCGACGACGAGCTGGGGACAGCTCCCGCCACACGGCGAGGTCTCGGAGATCGCCACATCGGCCCACGTGCCGCCTCCGGCCGGGCTCGTCCCCGCCACACCCAGCCCCATCACCCACGACGTCGCCAGGATGACGCCCAGTCCGACGACGATCCCCAGGGTCATGTTGCGCCGGGGGTTCCGGGTCTCCTCGACCAGCGGAGCCACGAACTCGATGCCAACGAACGTCCAGAAGGCGAGGACCAGCGAACTGGCCAGCAGGCCGGTCGATCCGAACCAGTCCAGGGCCCCGGGTCCGCCGGTGTCGAGATTCGACGCCGACCACGGACCGGCATCGGAGAGACCGAGGAACCCTGCGAGCCCGAAGAACCAGCGAATGCCGATCATGCCGACGAGCAGCGCCGCGCTGACCCAGGCCGCGGTGCGGATGCCGAAGATGTTCGGAATCACGGCGAGGACGGTCAACCCCAGGATGAACCAGTTGAGGTGGGCGTCCTGGTTGAAGAAGGCCTGGAGACCGAACGCTCCGGCCGCCGTCTCGCCCGCCCCGGCGAAGACGAACATGCCGGCGAAGGTGAACGCGAGGAACACCCCGACGAACTTTCCGGCCGTGCCGCCGACGATCGACCGTCCGTACTCGTAGAGCGCCCCCGACTTCGGGCGATCGATGGACAACTCGGCGACGGACAGCCCGAGCAGGAGGTTGACGGCGAACGCGATCAGGATCGCGACGGCGAAGGACAGGCCGAGTGCGAAATAGCCCTGGAAGTCCGAGACCAACGTGGTCGAGGCGACCACGAGGGCAACGCCGGCCACGAAGACCTCGGCAGTTCCGATCTTCTTCGTCATGACCCGAGGTGATGCTGGTGTGTCCACGATCCGTGGTCCCTTCGTTGCCCTCGGGATGAGGGCGGCAACGCAGGACGATCCACCGATCGCGGGCGCGAGGCAAGAGGGTCAGCGGCGAATCAACCCGTCGTTCACGATCGGCGTTACGGCGGAAACAGATCGGTCGGAGAACGCAACAACGTCACTCTTGACGCGACAGATCGACGGCATCGACTGTCACCGATCTGACGGTTCGCTGTCCGCGAACGCGAGACCTCAGCGGTCGTCGAGCTGCCAGGGTCGGGATCGGTAGTCGATCCGCTCCTCCAGGACCGTCCCGTCGTTCTGGACGCGCACCTCACCTCGATTGTCCCGGACCGTGAAGTGCGCCGTTCCGGAAATGGCATCGATCTCCGCCCAGCCGAACGAGGTCGCATCGGCGATGCCTCGAAGGGTCAACGCCTCGATGGCCGACACCCGAGTGGGAAAGGCTCCGGCCGGGCCCGACGCCGCGCGAACAACCCCCGGAGCGGCCTGGGGCTCGCCCTGCGGGATCTCGGCCCAGGCGGCTGCGCCCCATTCGACGAGCCGGTCTTCGAACCATGCCCAACGAGCGGTGTGTTTGTCGCCGCTCAGCCACCGGGTCCAACCATCTCGCTCCCGGCAGGCCTGCACGATCTCTGCCCGCTCGGCCGGGTACTGGATCCAACCGCTCTCCGAGACGTGACCGATCGTCGTCTGCGAGGCGATGATCAGCAGATGGGCTCGCGTCGTCCGCAGCCGGTCGAGAAACCAGGACTTCTGCTCGGGCCCGAGACAGGTCTTGGACGGCGTGTCGGGGGCGTCGATCGGCGCCCGATACACCAGCTCCTCGAGCCAGAGGAGTTCGACCTCGCCCCCGGCGAGCTCGATCGAGCCGTAGCGACCGTTGGGCTCGGCGCTGGTGTCGTTGCGGTTGTAGGAGTCGAACGCGGCGCTGGCGAAGGCCGGGATGGCCTCGGCGTGGATGTTGTTGCCCCCGAGGTCGTGGTCGGAGGCGAGGACGAGCCACGGTCGCCTCAGCAACGAGGCCACGTTCGATTCCTGGCCGAGATCGGACCAGAGTGCGTGGTAGGCCCGTTCGCTCTGTCGATAGGCGCCGGTGTCGGGATACCCGTGATCCCCGAGATGGATGACGAAGTCGGCCTCGGCTCGGGCCGCGGCCCCGATGGCCATGGTGTCGTAGGGCAACAGGCTGGCGTTGTTGCAGGACCCGAAGACGAACGTGAAGCGATCACCCAGCGGTGCGGGGTCGAGCGCCATGGGACGGACGATCTCGTTGCGCTCGGTGCCGGGGCTGGCCCACGCCAGCTTCTGTGCGCCGACCGCGAACTCGTCGAGCCAGACCTCGAACGTGATGCCGAGGTTCGGATTGGAACAACCGAACGAAACGAGGTTCTTCTCGGCCGCCATCGCCGGATTCACCTTGCGCCCGACGAGGACCTCGTGGACGCCGTCGAACTGCCACAGCTCGACGGTTCCGTCACCGGAGACGCCGAGTTGGATCTGCGTCCATTCCTGGGCCGGAACCCCGGCGCCCGCACGGATGGTGGTGGAGTGCAGACCTCGTCCGGTCCGCCAGTAGAGCGACTCGGTCTCGCCCCCCTCGGTGCGGATCCGACCCAGGTTGACCGACACGCCGTCGTCGCTCCACTCCTCGGGTCGCACGCAGAGCCGCAGCCAGGTCGACCACAGCGGCAGCTGTTCGTGGTTCTTGTAGGCACGGGTCTCGGTGGGATCGTCGCACACCAGAGCAACCCCTTGACCGCTTCCACCGAACGCGAAGCGGGCGTCGACCTCCAACCGGGAGCCCGTCGACTCGGTCGTGAGCTCGATCGGACCGGGGTCCTCGAAGTCGAAGCTCCGGGCCCGGACCTGACCCACCGTCGTCACCTCGAATCGATCGGCGAGCGACCATCTCGAGCCGGCTCCGTTGACGGCTCGGACCCGCCACCGATTGGTACCGGCCAGGGGCGGCAGGGATCGGTCGCCGAAGGCCAGTTCCAGGCCCGGCCGGCCCAGGCCCGCAGCGACGACGACGCCGTTGAGCTCCACGTCGTAGCTCGTCGCCGTCGGACTGGGCTCCCAGTCCAGCCGGACCCGGACATCGTCGGATGCGGAGATCCGCTCGCCGGGATTGACGAGGACGGGCAGGGTCGGTGGACCTCCGGCAACCATCGACGGACCACTGCCGTCGGTGCGCGACTCCCGCGAGATGCATCCGCTGAGCAGTGTGACCGACAGGCCGGTGAGGAAGGAGCGCCGAGACCATCCGGGCGGCGGGCGGTCGTCGTGGTGGTTGGGCATCAGGAGACTCCTGGTGTGTCGACCGGGCGGGTGGCCCTCGGCGAGGCGTCGGGTCGTCGACGGACCGTGACGAGGATCGCAACGGCCACCATCGAGGCGACGAGATACATCGCCAGCGTGAGACGGTTCTGGCGCGACGATCCGACGGGTGTGGGATCGAGGACCACGTTCGTGATCAGCCGGCGATCGGGTCGCGGCTCGGCGAGGAAGGCGTCATCGAACGGCCGGGACGCACGCTGCCGACTCGAGAGCGGTTCGAGCCCGAACCGATCGACGACGAAATCGAGCACCGACGTGTGATCGTGTTCGACGCTCGAGACGAACCCCGGCCGAGCGTAGGGCGACACCATGAGCATCGGGACCCGGAACCCCAGACCGGTCGGAGGCGCAACGTGGTCACGGAATCCACCCCAGTCGTCCCACACCACGAACACGGCGGTGTCGTCCCAATCGGGACTCTTGATGACGGCATTGACCAGGCTCTGCAGTCGTTCCTGACCCTGTCTGCCGGACCCGGCCGGATGATCGGTCGGTTGGGGAATGACGTAGCTCACGGCCGGCAGCGTCCCGGCTGCGGTGTCCTGGTAGAACGCCTCCTGGTCGACGAGGCCGGCTCGCAGCTCGGGATCGGTCCAGAACCTCGGCATGGCGAGGGCCGGGGCCCAGTAGAGCGCCGAGGGCGTGTCGGTGCTCGGTTGCCGGTAGGCGCCCGACACGACGGCGTCGGGATCGATCTCGTCGAGGCGCCCGACGTAGAGCTTCCAGTCCAGTCCGGCATCATGCAACCGGTCGAACACCGTCGGCGGTGAGAGCTCCGCCAGCACGTCCAGGGCCACCTTGGAGTCCTCGGTGATGCCGTGGTCGGCGCCGGTCATCAGATGCAGGGTGTTGGGCAGACTCCCGCCGAAGCTCGACGCGAAGTACCGATCGAACAGCACGAACTCGTCGGCCAGCGACCACAGGATCGGTGCGGTCGTTCGATCGTGAACCAGGAGCGATCGCTCACCGTCGAAACCGAGCTCGTCCTGAGCACCGACGAAGTTGTCCATGGCTCCCGCCCGATGGGCCGACAGCGCGGCCTGGCGACCGTTGGACAGTCCGGTTCCCCACTCCTGCGCTGACCGGTCGGGAACGGTTTCGGCTCCGGCCGGCAATCCGTCGACACCCGGGTAGGCACCGAAGTAGGAGTCGAACGTGTGGTTCTGCTCGACGATCACGACAACGTGATCGATGCCCGAGCCCGCTTCGTCCGCAACCGCAGTGGCGCCCGTCCCTGCCCCGCCCGGGGCCGCGAGCAACGCCGTCAAGGACGCAACGACCACGGCGATCACGATCCGCGGTGGTCTCATGACAGTCCCTCCTGGCGGGCGACCCCGGTGCTGGTTCCGGCGCCCGGCACGTCCCACACCACGATTCGGACGTCGGCACCGTCGGGTGCCGGGCCGCTGGTGGTGATGAGCTGTCCGGCTTCGGCGTGGACGCTGAACACGATCTCGCCACCGAGGTTCCGGGCGAGGTCCCGCAGGCGGCGGTTGTAGAACGCCGACCGATCGGCTGAATAGGCATCCCAGACGATGTAATGCAGAGACATCTGCCGCAGGGCGAGGTTGGGGTTGGCGACGGGCACGTAGGCCGGGTTGCGTTTGGCCGGATCCGGGCTCACGCTCAACGCCACCGAGTCCCGCCCGCCGTAGAACCGCAGGATGTTGCCCAGCGATGGCCCGATGGTCAGGAACCGTGCATTGTCGGGGCTCGACGCTCGTGCCCACTCGCCGAACTCCCGACTGCCGGCGAAGGTCTGGACCTCGATGTCGAAGTCGCCGAACCCGTCGAGTTCGGCCGCCGGCCCGGCGGCGACGATGCCGCTCGACGACCAGACCAGCGATGCGACCAGCACGAGGGCCGCAGCGGCCAACGCTGCGGGCTTGCGGCGGGCCGACCGATCTCGAGCCACGAGACCGACGAAGCGATCGATCGAGACGGCGGCAGCGATCGCCATGGCGGGCAGGATCAGGAACAGGTAGGGAAACAGTTTGGTCGGCCAGAGCTGGAAGAACAGCCCGAACGAGACGATCCACCACAAAAGCAACTGGTCGGGGCCCGAACGTCGGACTCCGAGGATTGCGAGCGAGGCGACGAACAGACCGAGGAAGGCCCAGCCCCCGAACTGGAGGACCACTCGGGCGAAATAGTCGGGGGAATGATTGGGATCCCGGGTGAACTGCCACAGGAAGAACTGCGATGCGTTGGTCGGTTGGTTGACCAGACGAGTCAGCGGGAACGGCAGCGCCACCACGGCGAACAGCAGCGCCGGACCGAGGAACCGCCGCAGCGGAACACGGGCCGGTCCCGAGACGAGCCAGGCGACGACCACGGGAATGGCGAGCACGGCGACCTCCTTGGAGATCGCGGCCAGTCCGAACCAGAAGAACGACAGGTACCGCCGGCGGTCGTCGTCGTCCTCCACCGACCGGACCGCCTCCAACAGGCCGAGGCTCGCGAAGAACGCCATCGGTACGTCGACCAGGACCTGGCGCGAGACGATCACGTGATAGGGCAGCACGGCCAGAATGGCCGACGCCACCAGAGCCACCGTCGGTCCGTAGAGCCGTCGAGCGAGACGATTCGTCACGACCACGGTTCCCAGGCCGAACAGCACGCTCACGACCAGGCGGACGGCCAGATCGCTCGTTCCCGCCACCCGCATGACGCTTCCGGCGACCAGCTGCAGCAGCAGCGGGTGGGCCCGGAAGATGCTGAAGTGTTGATCGAGGTCGCCGACGCCGAGCAGCGCCCCGCCCTGCCCGGCATAGACGGCCTCATCGCTGTTGAAACCGACGCTCCCGAGGTTCACGACTCGCAGGGCGAGCCCCGATGCGACGACGGTGGCCAGCACGAGTCGTTCGCCCCGGCGACCGATGCGGTCGGTCTGGGCGATCTGCCGACCGGGCAGGGGATCGAGCAGGAGATTCGCCAGATGACGGGCCCGCGCAGCGTCGACCGTCTTGGTCTGCGGCCAGATGATCGAGTCGGCGAACCGGAACCGCAGCAGCATGATCGTCACGAGGGTGACGAGGTTCGACATCAGGTAATGCAGTCCGACCGATTCGGTCAGCACGACCAGCAGCGGCGCACGAATGGCCAGGGCCGCCACGCTGAGCCCGAGGAAGATCAGGAATCGGTTCGCCAACGCACGCGAACCCGACCGGTCGGCGAACACCCAGGCATCGGTGAGGACGAAGTTCGTCGTCGTCGACGCCGCCGTGGCGATGACCGCTCCGGCCAGGTAGTGAACGGCCAGCGACCCCGATGACACGGCCAGCACGAGGGTGTTGACCACCAGCCCGGTGCCACCGACCACGGCAAAGCGGACGAACCGGCCCGTGGCGATCTGCCGGACGCGCGCCGTCAACCGGGCCGAGCCGGCCCGGGTCAGCATCGAGGCCGTCACCGGCGCGACGTCTCCGGCGACACCTCGTCGAGAATGGACTCGGCCCAACTCATCGTCGAGCTCGAGAGCAGCGACGACGGGACGTCGGCCAGCGCCGCAGCGATGATCGCTCGCTCCCGGGCCCGGAGGTCCTCGGGCGTGATGCTGTGCAGCAACGTCTCGAGATGTTCGTAGGGCGGGAAGCCGTACGCATCCTCGCAGTTCTCGAGCAGGATCTCGAGTGCCTCCTCGGCGTCGAGCCGGCGTCGGCCCTCGTGTTCGCTCCGTTCGATGATGAAGAGGGTGGCGATCGTTGCCTCGCGGTGGGTTCGCACGCCGGGAACCAGGCGTTCGATGTGGTACTTCGGCGGTGGGATCAGTCGTTGCACGACCGCATTGAGGGTCGCCACGGGCAGGCTGTGTCCGGCGATGAGGAAGGCGAAGCGCCGACCGGCCCGGGAATGGAGGCGACTCTGGATCGGGAGCGTGAGGCGTTCGAGCCGACCCAGTTCGGCACCGGTCAGAGCGTGCACCGTGTGGTTGCTGATCGTGAGCGGTTTCGGATAGCTGCGCACCCGTCCGCTCGCCTCGATCAGACAGAGGTCGTCGGAGACGAACTCGCCGTCGGAATGGTCGAGCACCTTCAGCATCGTGGTGGTCTTGCCGGTGTCGGTTCTCGCGGTGATCAGGTGGGCACGATCGCCGGTGGTGAAACAGGCGGCGTGAACGAGCGCCGTGCCCGACTCGACCAGCTTCCAGCGAATGATGGGTTCCACGACATTCGTGTAGAGGACGTGCGGCGAGCGGGCGACGACGTGGGAGACCACGATCTCCGTCGTCTCGCCGCCGACGGCGACATCGATGGCAAAGCCGCCGCGGCCCACGGACTCGCGGTAGCGGACCTCGGGCCGGGCCTCGGCCAGGGTGAGCATCGGTCCGGGCTCCGACCCGATCCCGTCGTCGGTGGTGACCCGCAGGGTCGGCTCCGACCGGAGCAGCCGAGTGCGGAACTTGGCCAGTTCCGGGAGTTCGGTATCGGACTCGATGGTGAGCAGATCGTGGATGGCGTAGCGGAAGCGGTGACGATCCCGGATCCGGTCGATGCGGGACCGCAGTCGCAGCCGCCCCAGCTGCCGGGCGAACCGCAGACCTTCGGTCAGCGATGCCTTGGAGTGACCGACCTGGCGGTCCTCGAACCGGAAGCCGATCTCGGTGACCCGCAGTCGTGGATTCCGACCGAGGATCTCGAGGAGGATCTTGAACCCGTCGGGCCGGAGCGCATCGGGATCCACGGCGCGGCGTCGGACCATGAAGAACCCGCTGAGGGGATCGGTGATGTCGGCCAGGCGTTTCGGGAAGGCGGCGTGCGCAGCCGTGAGGCACGCCCGGGTCACGTGTTGGCGGGTGGGGCTGAGGCTGTCGGGGGACAGGACCGAACCCAAGGCGGTGAAGCGGCTGGCCACCACGAGATCCACCTGACCTCCGGCTGCGGCCTCGGCCATGCGGCCGATGGCCTCGGGCGGGTGCTGCAGGTCGGCGTCCATCACGACGACCCAGTCGGTCTCGGCCCGGCGGAGGCCCTCGCACACCGCCGAGCCGAGCCCGCCGTCCCGGGTACCGGGCGGACGATGGACCAGTTGGATGTCGAGCGCACCCCAGGTGCGTCCGGCGGCGAGCCGGCGAACCTGATACGCGGTGCCGTCGTCGGAGTCGTCGACGAAGAGCACCGTGGTCGGTCCGTCCACGGTGGCCGCAAGCCGGCGGAGCAGGGCCTCGATGCCCGCAGCTTCGTTCCTGGTCGGGATCACGACGGTCAGCTGGCTCGTCCGGTTCCTCGGCAGCGGCGGCGCAGCCCCGGGCGCCGGATGCGCCGGTTCGGCCGTCTCGATCGTCGTGACCGATCGGTTGCCGTTCGGATGCAAGGCGTGGTCGCTCATCGGTGACTCCGGGTCGATCGGCATGGGCGCAATGACCCATGCGGCTGGGCGGGATGACCCAAAGATAGACGCAAAGTGGCCAGTTGACCACTAAAAGTGAGAATTGGGATGAATCGGCCGTTGACCAGCCCGCATCCGGGATGCGGCCGTTCGGTCGGCGACGACCCAACCGGGCCACTAGCGTTCTGCGATGCGAGGCATCGTGGTCCCGGACCGCACCGAGGACTTCACGGCGGATCCGGTCGAGCTGTTCTTCGACCTGTCGTTCGTGTTCGCCTTCTCCCAACTCGTCGGTCTGCTGATCGACGATCCGACCTGGGCAGGGGTCGGGCGACGGGCCCTGGTCTTCGGACTGATCTGGCTCCCCTGGACGCAGTTCACCTGGTCGGCCAACGCGATCTCGGGCAATGGCCGACCGGTCCGCATCCTGTTCCTGATCGCCACGGCGCTGAGCGTCCCGATGGCCGCCTCCACCACGACGGCCCTCGACGAGGGCGGCACCGTCTTCGCGGTCACGTTGTCGATCATCCTCGCCCTGGCCCTCGGGATGCTGACCCTGAACCTCGACCGGGGCACCAGCGAATTCCGGGCGGCCATCGGATACTCGGTGCCCAACGTGGCCGCCATGGCGGTGCTGATCGCCGGGTCCTTCGTCGACGGGGCCTCCCGCATCCTGGTCTGGTGTTGCGCACTCCTGATCGTCCTGGCCGGAACGATCCGGGCCGGGCGAGGCGACTGGATCGTGCGCTCAGGGCACTTCGCCGAACGGCACGGGCTCATCGTGATCATCGCGCTCGGGGAGGTCATCGTGGCGATCGGGATCCCGGTCGTCGACTCGCTCGAGGAGGGCAAGGGCGTCCCGGGATCCACCGTCCTGGCGCTCATCGCCGCGGGCGTGTTCGCCGGCCTCCTGTGGTGGTCCTACTTCGACCGGCCCCAACCGGCGATCGAGCACTACGTCGAAGGCCTCCCCGATCGCGACCGGGGACGATTCGTTCGTGACGTCTACACCTACGCCCACGCACCGCTGGTGGCCGGGGTGATCCTCAGCGCGGCGGCGCTCGAGGAGATCACCCTGCACCCCGGCGACCCGCTGCCGCTCGCGTTCCGACTCATGCTCTTCGGTGGACTGGCGCTGTCGATGACCGGCGTCGCGGCCGCCATCCTCCGCACGTTCGGGGTGATCGCCAAGGAGCGTCTGGCCGCCGCCGTGGCGCTCTTCGGCCTCGCGATCGCCTCGACCGATCTCGATGGTGTCATGCTGCTGCTCGCCGTCGACGCGCTCCTCCTGACGACCCTCGTCATCGAACACCTGCGCATCGAACACCCGAACGCGAAACGACCATCGGGTCCGGTTTCTCCGAGCGACCACGCGCTCTAAGGTCCCGACATGACCGATCTCTCCCGCGCCGACGCCACCACCCTCGCCGAGTCCGTTCGACGAGGCGAGGTCTCGCCCCTCGAGCTGGTCGATGCCGCCATCGAACGCATCGAGCGGCTGAACCCGTCCATCAACGCCGTGATCCACACCGACTTCGACCGGGCCCGCGCCCAGGCGACCTCAGCCGATCTGCCCGACGGGCCGTTCCGAGGCGTGCCGTTCCTGATCAAGGACATCGGGGCGACCCAGGAGGGCCTCCCCTACTGGATGGGCAATCGGGCGCTGAAGGCGATCGATCACCGCAGTGAGGGCGACACCGAACTGGGGCGACGATTCCGACGAGGCGGGCCTCATCACCCTCGGCAAGACGAACCTCCCCGAACTCGGCACCTGCCCGACCACGCAACCCCTGAGCTGCGGACCGACCAACAATCCGTGGGACCTCTCCCGCTCGCCCTCGGGGTCGAGCGGTGGTTCGGCCGCCGCCGTGGCCTCGGGCATGGTGGCGATCGCCCACGCCAACGACGGTGGCGGCTCGACCCGACTGCCGGCGGCGTGGTGCGGTCTGGTCGGACTCAAGACCACCCGGGGTCGAGTGCCCAACCCGATGAACATCTCGCGCCTGACCTCCGAACTCGTCGTCAGCCGCACCGTTCGCGACACCGCAGGCGTTCTCGATGCCGTGCAGGGCGCCGTTCCCGCCGACCTCTACGACACCCAACGCCCCGAGCGGCCCTACCGGTCCGAACTGGAACGCCCGACCGGTCCGCTACGCGTCGCCGTCCTCACCGACGCCGGGCCCCTCGACGTCCACGCCGACTGTCGGGCCGGGGTCGACACGGTCGCCACCGTGCTCGAGGGTCTGGGCCACCGCCTCGAAGTCGTCGACGGCTCCGTCCTGTTCGGCGGCGATGCCTCGGTCAACGGGCGACTCTGGATGGGCGGCATCGCCCGCCGGGTCGACGCGCTGGCCGAGACCGCCGGCCGCCCCCTCTCCGCCGACGAGATCGAGCCCTACAACCGCACCGCGGCCGAGCGAGGCCGACTCCTGAGCGCCTCGGAATGGTTGGCCGCCCAGGAGCAGCAGCAGCACTGGGCCGTGGGCGTTGTCGAGTGGCTGTCGGGCTTCGACGTCCTGCTCACCCCGACTGCGGGCTGCCCCCCGATGCGCACCGACGACCTCTGGCCGCCCGAGGACAAGCCCTGGAAGATCGCCTCCACCTATGCGCTGATCGGCGCCTTCACCCTGCCGTTCAACGCCACGGGCCACCCGGCCATCTCGCTCCCGCTCTGCACGACGTCCGAGGGTCTGCCCGTCGGCATCCAGTTCGTCGCCGGCATGGGACGAGACGACCTGCTGCTGCGATTGGCGGCCGAACTCGAGGTCGCCATGCCGTGGGCCGATCGTCACCCCGCCGTGTTCAGCTGAAGCGCTCGACACCCTCGGCGAAGCGTTGCTCGAACCGGTCGAGCACCTCGCCGGTCTCGGCGTGCCGCCCGGTCTCGGCCTTGGAGTAGAGCATCTGGCCATCGACGACCACGTCGAAGACACCCTTCGATCCGGTCGTCAGGGTCAGGCTCTCGATGATGTGCTGATAGTTGGTGAGCAGATCGGCGGCCGCGCTCACGGCGCGGGCGGAATAGTCTCACGGAACGCAGTAGGTGATCTCGATCTTCATCGATGGTCCTTTCGCACCGGTCGAACCGGTCGTCGGCTCGACGGAGTCGGATCAACCTACCGCGACCCGTTCGTGGAGCGCAGACTCCGGCATCCTGATTCGCCGCCCCAGGGATCGAAGCCGAACCCGGTCCAGGTGACCGGCGAGCCACGCCGGGGTAGCGTCGGGCCATGACCGACCGATCGCTGGAAGACCTCGCCGCCCGACTGTTCGAGGCGTTCGTCGCCAACGACCTCGATCTCGTCGAATCGATGATGGCACCCGGCGCCACCCTGACCCAGAACGGCGTGACGTCGTCGTTCACCGACGCCCGCCCGATGCTCGAAGGCATCCGAGGCGTGATCGGTGACCACCGCTACGAGAACGTCCGACGCGTCGTTGGCGATCACGCCGTCGTCGAGGAGCACGACGTCGTGTCGACGACCCCCAAGGGCGTCGCCGTCAACCTGGCGGCCTGCGTGGTCATCCGGGTCGACGACGACGGACGGATCACGTCGCTCGACGAATACGTCGACACCGCCTCGCTGCGCTGAGGGTGTCGCTCCGGTCGACCCGAACGGGGTCGACCCTCAGATGATCCGCGGCTCGGGCGGATCGTCGGGGACCATCGGCTCGGGCGGGTCGAGCGGTGGCACCGGGTTCGGCTCGGGCGGGTCGATCGGCGGCCCCGGTGGCGGCTCGGGCACCGTCCCGGGCCCGGGATCCGGAACGAGCGGCTCGCCGGGCGATGGGAAGGTCGACAGGGATGCCGGGGTGGGGGCCATGACGTCCGAGCTACCCGAGGACGCCACCGCCAAACGGCCGACCCGCCGACTCGGACTCCGGCGTTTGGCCCCGCCGAGATCGGGGTAGCGCCGCCACCATGAACGACGCGAGCACTTCCAACACGCCCTCCCCCAACGACACGACCATCTTCGAAGCCCTCCGCGACGACCACGAGAAGCAGCGCACGCTCGTGGATCTCCTGCTCCAGACCGTCGGCGAGAGCGACGGCCGCGTCGAGTTGTTCGACCGACTCCGCAACGAGCTCGAGGCCCATGCCGCCGCCGAGGAGCGGTACTTCTACGTGCCCCTCATGCAGCACGACCTCACGCAGGAAAAGGCCCGACACAGCGTCGCCGAACACAAGGAACTCGACGACTTCATCGAACAGCTCGAGGGCTACGACATGTCGGCATCGCAGTGGCTCGTCACCGCCCGTGAGCTCGGCGAACGGCTCATCCATCATCTCGACGAAGAGGAGCGCGAAGTGTTCCCCGTCGCCGGGAAGGCCCTCGGCGACGACGAGAAGACCGAACTCGCCGCGGCGTACCGGGAGGACATGGAACGGCATCTCGCCGAACCGGTCCGGTGACTGCCACCACGTTGGTCGATCGCTCGGCCGGCCCCGAGGCCCGGCCGGTCCACGAGCTGGTCATCGCCGCCAACCGGCTCCCCGTTCGGGTCGACGAGCAAGGATCGACGGTGCTCAGTCCCGGCGGTCTGGTGAGCGCCATGACCGCGGTGATGCGTGGTCGAGACGCCGCCTGGATCGGCTGGGACGGCAGCACCTCGCCACGAAGCGATCAGCCGCCGTTCCACCACGGCGAGGTCACGTGCCGCCCCATCGCCCTCTCCGACGCCGAGCGGGCCGGGTACTACGACGGGTTCTCGAACGCCACCCTCTGGCCGCTCTATCACAGCGGTCTGTTGCCGACGACCTTCCGGCGCTCCTGGTGGTCGGCCTACCGGCACGTCAACCGACGCTTCGCCGACGAGGCCATCGCCGCCCTCGCCCCCGGTGCCACCCTGTGGATCCACGATTACCACCTCCAGCTCGTGCCGGCCTTCGTACGCGAAGCCCGTCCCGATGTACGCATCGGCTTCTTCCTCCACACCCCCTTCCCGTCCTCGCAGCTCGTGATGCGCCTGCCCTGGCGGACCGACATCGCCCGAGGCCTCCTCGGCGCCGACGTGATCGGCTTCCAGACCGCAACCGGCGCACGCAACTTCCTGACCCTCGCCCATCGACTCCTCGGGATCGACGAGACCGTTCTCGACAACGATCATGCGACGATCGAGGTCGACCGACGCCGGGTTCGGGTCGGGACCCATCCCATCTCGATCGACATCGAGGCCGTGGACGGATTGGCCCGCACCGACTCGGCACGCGCCGCAGCCGACGCATTCCGCCAACAGATCGGCAACCCGAAGACGGTGCTGCTCGGCGTCGACCGACTCGACTACACCAAGGGCATCGACGCCCGTCTGAAGGCGTTTCGAGAACTCCTCAAGGACGAACAGCTCGACCCCGCCGACGTGTGTTTCGTCCAGGTGGCGACACCGAGCCGAGACACCGTTCCGGGGTACGAGAAGATCCGCACCGACATCGAACAGCTCGTCGGCGAGATCAACGGCGACTACGCACCGCTCGGACGGCCCGTCGTCCAGTACCTCCACAAGACGCTGCCCTTCGAGGACCTCGTCCCGCTCTTCCTCGCCGCCGACGTCATGCTCGTGACTCCGTTCGAGGACGGCATGAACCTCGTCGCCAAGGAGTACGTGATCTCCCGGGTCGACGAGACCGGCGTCCTGGTCCTCTCCGAATTCGCCGGGACCGCCGAGGAGCTGCCGGATGCACTGCTCTGCAATCCGTTCGACATCGCCGGCCTGAAGCGGATCATCCGACGGGCCATCGACGTCCCGGTCGACGAACAGCGCCACCGGATGCGGCGAATGCGTCACGACGTCGGACGCAACGACGTGCACCATTGGGCCTCGGGCTTCCTCGGAGAACTGGAATGACCGCACAGAACGACAAGACCGCGCAGGGCGAGAAGACCGCGCCACCTCGCCTGTACGTCATCACCATCGAGACCCCCTCGCTGGGCGACCGGACCTACCTCGTGCACGACGGCGACTGCGCCCTGGTCATCGACCCGCAGCGAGACGTCGAACGGGTCCTGGACGCCGCCGACCGGGCCGGGGTCCGGATCGTCCGGATCGCCGAGACCCACCTCCACAACGACTACGTGAGCGGGGCGCTCCTCCTGGCCCGGATCACCGGCGCCACCCTGGTCCACGCCGGGGCCGAAGACCTCACGTTCAACCACGAAGCGGTGGCCGACGGCGATCGGTTCGCCGTCGGTGGCCTCGAGGTCGAGGTGCGGGCGACGCCGGGTCACACTCCCCACCATCTCGGCTACGTCGTCCGGCCCGCCGACCAGGGTGGAGACCAGAGCCCGGCGGTGTTCACCGGGGGATCACTGCTGTACGGGTCGGTCGGTCGCACCGATCTCCTCGGCGAGGGCCGGACCGACGAGCTGACACGAGCCCAGTACCGGTCGACCCGCCGGCTCGCCGCCTCGTTGCCCGACGACGCCCAGGTGTACCCCACCCACGGGTTCGGGAGCTTCTGCTCGTCGACCTCGAGCGAGAGCGAGTCCGACGGCAGGCTCGGGACCGAGCGATCGATCAACGTCGCCCTCACCATCGACGACGAGGACGAGTTCGTCGATCGGCTGCTCGGGGGGCTGACGAGCTACCCGAGGTACTACGCCCACATGGGCCCCCTGAACCGGGCCGGAGCCGGCGGAATCGACGCCTCGCCGGCCCGCCGGGTCGACCCGGCCGAGGTGGCGACCAGGATCCACCGCGGCGAGTGGGTCGTCGACCTCCGGCCCCGGCGAGCCTTCGCCGACGAGCACCTCGCCGGCACGATCAACATCGCCGTCGGCGACCAGTTCGCCACCTATCTCGGGTGGCTCCTGCCCTGGGCCATGCCCGTGACGCTCCTGGCCGATGACGACGACGACATCGCCGAAGCCCAGCGGCAGCTCGCCCGGATCGGCATCGACCGACCCGCCGGGGCCAGCTCGGCCCCGCTCGATCAGTGGCCCGGCGATCAGTGGACGGGCGATCCGGGGCGGCGGTCGTACCGGGCCATCTCGTTCGAACAGGTCGCCAACGCCGAGGGGAGCGTGCTCGACGTCCGCCGTGACGACGAACGCCGGAAGGGCCACCTCGCGGGCTCGATCCACCTCCCGCTGGAGGAGCTGCTCGAACGCCTGCACGAGCTACCCGACCGACGACTCCTGGTCCACTGCGCGAGCGGCTACCGGGCCGCCATCGCCGCCAGCCTCCTCGATCGGGCCGGCCGCGAGGTCGAGCTCATCGACGACGACTACGAGTCCTAGGCCCCGACGCTCGGCCCTCGATCCCCCCGGTACCGTTGCACCGATCCCGTCGGTCGTGACATCCCCGATCGCCCTCGGGAGCGCCTTGCCGCTGCAGCGCCCCGAATCCCTCACCTGGAGTTCTCCTTGTCCGTCACACCCGGTCAGCCCTATCCCCTCGGCGCCACCTACGACGGTGCCGCCGTCAACTTCTCGATCTTCTCCTCGGTCGCCGAATCGGTCGAACTGTGCCTCTTCCACGACGACGGCGAGGGAGCCGACCTGCGCGAGGAGCGCATCCAGCTCGACGAGGTCGATGGTCACGTCTGGCACACGGCCCTGACCGACATCGGCCCCGGGCAGCGCTACGGCTGGCGCATCCACGGACCCTGGGATCCGGCGGCCGGTCTCTGGTGCAACGAGAACAAGCTGCTCCTCGACCCCTATGCCAAGGCGGTCGACGGCCCGATCGACTGGGATCAGGCCTGCTTCCCCTACGACTTCGGCGACGAGACGAGCCGGAACGACCTCGACTCCGCGGCGCACGTCTCGAAGGGCGTCGTCGTCAACCCCTACTTCGACTGGGGACACGACCGACCTCCGTCGATCGCCCTCGCCGACAGCGTCATCTACGAGGTGCACGTGAAGGGGTTCACCCAGCAGCACCCCGACATCCCCGAGGCCCTGCGGGGTACCTACGCCGGGCTCTCGCATCCCGCCGCCATCGATCACCTCACCCGGCTCGGTGTCAGCGCCGTCGAGCTGCTGCCCGTCCACCAGTTCATCCACGACGCCCATCTCGGCGAACGAGGCCTCCGCAACTACTGGGGCTACAACACGATCGCGTTCCTGGCACCGCACTGCGAGTACGCGGCCTCCACCACCCCGGGGGCGCGGTCCAGGAGTTCAAACAGATGGTGAAGTCCCTGCACGAGGCCGGGATCGAGGTCATCCTCGACGTGGTCTACAACCACACCGCCGAGGGCAACCACCTCGGCCCCATCCTGTCGCTGAAGGGCATCGACAACCCGGCCTACTACCGCCTCATGGACGACGACCGCCGCTTCTACATGGACTACACCGGCACCGGGAACTCCATGAACATGCGGCATCCGCACGTGCTGCAGCTCATCATGGACAGCCTTCGGTACTGGATCACCGAGATGCACGTCGACGGATTCCGATTCGATCTCGCGGCCACCCTGGCCCGGGAGCTGCACGAGGTCGATCGACTGTCGGCCTTCTTCGACATCATCCAGCAGGACCCGATCATCAGCCGGGTGAAGCTGATCGCCGAGCCGTGGGACATCGGCGAGGGCGGCTATCAGGTCGGCAAGTTCCCGCCCCTGTGGTCGGAATGGAACGGCCGCTACCGCGACAACGTCCGCGACGTCTGGCGGGCCGAGCCCGGCACGACCGGCGAATTCGGCGACCGGCTCACCGGGAGCTCCGATCTCTACCAGGGCGACGCCCGCCGGCCGACCGCCAGCGTCAACTTCGTCACGGCCCACGACGGATTCACCCTCGCCGACCTCGTCGCCTACAACGACAAGCACAACGAGGCGAACGGCGAGGACGGCCGCGACGGGACCGACGACAACCGATCGTGGAACTGCGGGGTCGAGGGCCCGACCGACGACCCCGAGATCCTCGAGCTGCGTCGCCGGCAACAGCGCAACGTCCTCACGACGCTGTTGCTCTCCCAGGGGATCCCCATGCTCCTCGGCGGCGACGAACTCGGCCGCAGCCAGGGAGGGAACAACAACGGCTACTGCCAAGACAGCGAGATCTCCTGGTTCGACTGGGACTCGGTCGACGAGGACCTGCTCGCGTTCACCACCGCATTGATCGGCTTCCGCTCGCAACACCCGGTGTTCCGCCGCCGCCGTTGGTTCCAGGGCGTCGCCATCCACGGCCACGTCGACGACATCGCCTGGTTCGACGCCGGGGGGTCCGAGATGGACGAGGACGACTGGAACAGCACCGAACCCACACGGATCGGCATGTTCCTCAATGGTTCGGCCATCTCGACCCGCGACCGCTACGGCGAGCGCATCACCGACGAGTCGTTCCTGGTGATCGTCAACACCCATCATGAGCCCGTCGACTGGGTGCTGCCCGGAAAACCCTTCGCCGACTCCTGGATCCGGATCCTCGACACGACGCTGAGCGCAGCGACGGCGTCGACCGAGGCCGCCGACGACCTCGACGTCGACGCGCTCGGTGGCGACCAGGTCGAGATCGGCGCCGGCGAGAAGGTCTCGATCGGAGGACGTTCCACCGTGGTCGTGCGAGCCGTCCGAGGACCGGAATCCGACGACGACGCCGACGAGATCCCCATGAACGAACGAGCGAGCGCCTCGGCGCGGTGCCCACCGACCACGGGACGGCCTTCACGGTCTGGGCGCCTCGCGCCGCTCGGGTCGACCTCGATCTCGGCGCCCGCCGGATCGAGATGACGCCCTCGGCCACCGGACATCACACGGTCTTCGTGCCCGATTGCGGCCCCGGCCAGCGCTACGGCTACCGACTCGACGGCGGCGAGGTCCTGGCCGATCCGGCCAGCCGCAGCCAGCCCGACGGACTCGCCGGCCGTTCCGAGGTGGTACCACCCGGCCGCGGGTCGCGTCGGTCCGGCTCGTGGTCCCCGCCCCCGCTCGAGCATCTCGTCATCTACGAGCTGCACGTCGGCACGTTCACCGCCGAGGGCACGTTCCGGGCGGCGATCGACCAGCTCGATCGGCTCGCCGAACTCGGGATCAACGCGATCGAGCTCATGCCGATCCACCAGTTCCCGGGGGCCAGGAACTGGGGGTACGACGGCGTGCTGCCCTTCGCCGCACAGAACACCTACGGGGGCCGGGCCGGGCTGATCGACCTCGTCGATGCCGCCCACGAACGCGATCTGGCCGTCCTCCTCGACGTGGTCCACAACCACGTCGGCCCCGAAGACAACCACCTCGACCGTTTCGGGCCCTACTTCACCGACCAGTACCAGACTCCGTGGGGGCCGGCGATCAACGTGGCCGGACCGGGCAGTGACCACGTCCGGCGCTTCTTCATCGATTCCGCCGTCGAGTGGATCGCCGACGTCGGCCTCGACGGGCTCCGCCTCGACGCCGTTCACGCCATCGTCGATCCGACGGCGAGCACCTTCCTGGAACAGCTCGTCCAGGCCGTCCATGCCGCGGCTGCGGCCGATGGCCGGCAGGCGATCGTCATCGCCGAATCGTCGGCCAACGACCCCGACCTGATCCGCCCGACCACCGAACACGGAACGGGATGCGACGGTGTCTGGAACGACGACTACCACCACGCCCTTCGCGTGGCGTTGACCGGCGAGCGCCCCGGCTACTACGCCGATTACTCCGGCGTCGCCGACGTCGCCCGGTGCCTGGAGGACGGCTGGACCTTCGACGGTCGGTACTCACTCGCCCGGGGCCGCCGTCACGGTCGCCCCCTCGTCGACGAACGCTCCCCCACCGTCCCGTTCACGAGGCTGATCGTCTCCGACCAGAACCACGACCAGGTCGGCAATCGCGCCGCCGGGGAGCGGCTCGACGCCCTGGTCGGGCTCGAACCCCGCAAACTCGCCGCGGCCGCCGTCGTCCTCGGCCCGTTCACCCCGATGCTGTTCATGGGCGAGGAATACGGCGAGCGGGCCCCCTTCCCGTTCTTCATCGACCACCGCACCCCCGAACTCGTCGAGGCCACCCGTCGCGGGCGCCGGGAGGAGTTCCCCGACCACGACGACGCCTCGATCCCCGACCCGGCCGATCCAGCGACGTTCGACTCGGCGATCCTGGATCCCTCGGTCATCACCGAGCCGCCCCACCGCCAGATCATCGAGCTGTACCGAGATCTCCTCATCCACCGGCGCGCCAACCCGACCATCACCTCGGCTCGGTCCACCAACTCGGTTTCGGTCCGCAGCGACACCACGGTCGTGACGTTCCGCCACCTCGATCACGAGGAAACGGCCTTGATCCTGCATTTCGATCCCGCTCCCGGCCGCTGGGACGCCGACGGCTGGTCGGTCCTGCTCGACACGTCCTGGGAGGTCTATGGCGGACCGACTCCGGAGTCCCCTGGCGATCCCGGATCGCTCGCCCCCTGGTCGGCCGTCTTCGCCCATCGAGCCCGAACATGAACGACCAGCCGATCGAACTGCTCGACGACTTCGTCGCCGCCTACCGCTTCCAGCTCACGCCGACCGACGACTTCGACGCTGCGGCCCGCCTGGTCCCGTACTTCGCCTCGCTCGGGGTCAGCCATCTGTATCTCTCGCCGATCGCCGAGGCCGAGCCGGGCAGCATCCACGGCTACGACATCGTCGACCCGAACGTCGTCCGCAACGAGTTGGGGGGGATCGAGGCCTTCGATCGACTCTGCGCCGAGCTCACCCGACACGGCATCGGAATCGTGCTCGACATCGTCCCCAACCACCTCTCGATCGCCACGCCCGAACTCAACCCGTGGTTCTGGCACGTCCTGCGCAACGGCCGCTCGAGTCCCTACGGCGAGGCCTTCGACATCGACTGGGAAGCCGCCGATGGCGCCGTGGTGCTCCCGGTGCTCTCCGGTCCGCTCGACGACGAGGTCGCGGCGATGCACGTCGTCGAGGGTCGGGACGGTCCGATCCTGGTGCTCGACAGCGGACTGCGACTCCCCGTCTCCGACCGACCCCACGAGCCCGGCCGCGCCGCCCTCCTCGCCCTCCTCGAGGCCCAGCCCTACCGGCTCGTCGCCTGGCAGTCCGACGAGCGCAACCAGCGCCGGTTCTTCGAGATCGACTCGCTGGCCGGCGTCGCCGTCGAACACCCCGAGATCCGGCGTGAACGGCACCGCCTGCTGGCTCGGCTCCTCGAACGGCACCCGGCCCTGTTGGCCGGTGTCCGAGTGGACCACGTCGACGGTCTGGCCGACCCCGACGACTACCTGACCTGGCTGCGACGCCTCATCGGCCCCCACCGGCTGCTGCTCGTCGAGAAGATCCTCATCGGATCGGAACGGCTGCCCGAGCGATGGCCCGTCGACGGAACGACGGGATACGAGTTCGCCCGCCTGGTCGATCAACTCCTGGTCGACCCCGAGGGTCTCGTCGAGATGCGGGCCGTGTGGACCGAACTCACCGGCGACGACGTTGCCTACCACGACACCGAGCGGGCCTCGGTCGAGGAGGTGTTGCGCGACCGTCTGCATCCCGAGGTCCAGCGCCTCCATCGCCTCGTCGACGACGTGCCGGAACTCGCCGGTCCCGAGGGCATCGACGCCATCGTCGCCTTGGCGACGCACCTCGACCGCTATCGCACCTACCTCCCCCACGGTGGACCGGCCGACGTCGCCCTCATCATGGAGGCGGCCCGGCGAGCCGGCTCGGGGTCCGACGCCGGGGTCGACGCCGTCGGCACGCTCGCCGGGTTGCTCACCCGTCCCGGTTCCGAGTCCCATCGACGGGCGCAGACGCTGTTCCAGCAACTCACCGGGCCGGCACTGGCCAAGGGTGCCGAGGACCGGGCGCTGTACCGCCATCTGCCCTTGGCGGCCCTCAACGAGGTGGGAGGCGATCCCGGCACCGGCGGAGCCGATCCCGACGACTTCCACCGCTGGGCCGCCGATGCGGCGACCAACCATCCGTGCGGGCTGCTCACGACCTCGACCCACGACACCAAGCGATCCGGCGACGTCCGGGCCCGGCTGCTGGCCCTGAGCCATCATCGCGACCTCTGGCGTTCCTTCGCGACGTCGTGGGTCCCCCTCCTCGACATCGATCCCGCCGATGCCCTGTTGCTGCTCCAGAGCGTCGTCGGAGCGTGGCCGATCGACGAGGGCCGTCTCGGCGACTACCTCACCAAGGCCCTGCGGGAGGCCGCGCTCCGCTCGTCGTGGATCGAGCCCGACACCGACTACGAGACGGCCGTCGTCGCCTCGGCAACGGCACTGCTCGCCGACCCGGCCTTCACCGACGAGGTCGATCGGCTCGTCGCCGTCCTGGCACCCCGGGCCGACACCAACAGCCTGGTTCACGCGCTCCTGCGCTTCACCGCCCCCGGTTTCGGCGACCTCTACCGCGGCACCGAGATCCAGGACCTGTCGTTGGTCGACCCCGACAATCGTCGCCCGGTCGATTGGGAGGCCCTGATCCTCGCCGTCGCCGACAGTGATCCCCTCGACGTCGTGACCGCCCGGGCATCGTCGGTCGACCTCGCCAAGCTCGCGCTGATCCGCCGCACCCTGGCCTGCCGAAGTGCCCGACCACTCACCAACGACTACGAGCCGCTGCCGACGACCGACGACCGGATCCTCGCGTTCCGGCGCGGGCACCTCGTCGTCGTGGTCGATCTCGACGGGCGCTCGCACACCGTCGGTGCCGGCTCGCCGACGAATCCCGCCCCGGCGACCGTGACGCTCCCGAACGGGGCCTGGTGGTCGGTCCTGCGGGCGGGCGGTTCCCTCCACGAGGGCGAGGTCGGACTCGATCAGGTGCTCGACGGCGGGTTGTCGCTCGACCTGCTGACCGATCTGCCGCCCGGGTCTCCCTCGCCCGACATCGGCTGACGGCTCGAACGAGGCGGCGCCGACACCATGGGTTTCGATGCTCGGGGGCGGGGTAGGCCGGCTCTGACCCCGAGTCCAACCGAGAGGAAATCCCATGAGCACCAATCGTGACGAAGTCGCCGGCAAAGTGAAGCAGGCGGCCGGAGATCTCACCGACAACGAGGACCTGAAGCGCGAGGGCAAGGAACAGGAGACGGCCGGCAAGGCCAAGCAGGCCGTCGAGGATGCCGCCGACTCGGTGAAGGACGGCGTCGACAAGATCAAGAACAAGTTCTCCTGATCGGTTCGGAGGCCCCCTCGGCCTCGCTTCGCCGGATCGCCGACTGCCCGCATTCGACGATCCGGCGAACACCCGCTACGAAGTAGCAGTGTGACCGACCATTCGCCCGATGCCCCGAAGCCGATCCGGGAGGAACGGCGGCCACCACGCGAAGGCGTGGAGGAGATCGTGACCGGCATCATGCGGGTGCAGCTCCCGATCTCGATGCCCGGCCTCGGCCACGTGAATTGCTACGCCATGGAGGACGCACGGGGCATCACGCTCGTCGATCCCGGTCTGCCAGGCCCCCGGACGTGGAAGGCCCTCGACAAGACGCTGCGAGCGGCCGGCTATCCGGTCGAGCGGGTGCACACGGTGATCGTGACCCACAGCCACCCCGACCACTTCGGGCAGGCCGGCACGTTCAAGCGAAAGTTCGGCGCCGAGGTCATCACCCACCGCACGTTCCGGACCTTCCTCGACCCGACGGCCGAGGACCAGGAATCGGCCGATGAACTCGAGACCACGACGACACCGGTGAAGGCCCAGGTCGACGCCGTTCGCGGCCAACCGATGGAATCGAGTCCCCTGACCAAGCAGACGCCGTGGGGCGGCGATGCCTACTCGATGCCCCGGTCGAGGCGACTGCGGTACTGGGCCATGCGCAAGGCGGCCGGTCGCTTCATCGAGCACGCCGTCACCGACCAGGCGGGTCGACGACGCCCAGGTCCTCGAGGTCGGCGGCCGCGAATGGGTGGCGGTCCACACTCCCGGCCACACCATCGATCATCTCTGCCTCTACGACGCCGATGCCGGCGTGATGATCAGCGGCGATCACGTCCTGCCGACCATCACTCCCCACATCTCCGGCCTCGGCACGACCGTCGATCCGCTCAACGACTTCTTCGAGAGCCTCGAACGGATGAAGTCGTTCGACCGGGTGACCACCGTCCTGCCGGCCCATGGGCTGGAGTTCGGCGATCTCGCCGGCCGGGCCGAGAGCATCGAGCGCCACCACCACGAGCGTCTCGCCACCCTGCGCGACGCCTCGGGCGAGATCGGGCAGGGAACGGTGCGGGACTACATGAAGATCCTGTTCGCCGAACGGTCGTGGGGTTCGATGGCCGAGAGCGAGACCTACGCCCACCTCGAACACCTCCGCCTCAGCGGTGAGGCCCAGGTCGACGAGTCGGGCCATCAGTTGCGCTATTCGTTCCGCTGAAGGAACGTCAGATCGAGCGCTCGGATGTCGCGCGTGTGGACCACGGCCATCCGGCGATGGAGCCGCCGGCCATCGGGCGTGAGGTCGACGAAGACCTCCCGGCGATCGGTGGACCCGATGGTTCGTTCGATCAGCCCGTCCGAGACGAGCCGTGCCACCAATCGGTGGCACGAACTCTTCGCCACCACCAACTGCTCGGCGAGGTCCCCCATGCGAATCGCACCGTCGTGCACGGCGATCTGGTGGAGCACGTCGTAGTCGTCGAGCGAGTGCCCGGTCCGGGCCCGGAGGTTGCCATCCATCGCGCCGGTGGTGGTCCGATAGAACCGGACCAACTCCTCCCACATCTCGACCGGGTCACGCACCGACATGGCCCCGAACCTAGCATTGGTTCCGAACGGAAATAATTCGGGGACGGGTCTGGTTCCAACCGGCATGACCACCGGCACCACCATCGACATCCGCCGGGCCGACGACCGCTTCCACACCCGGATCGGCTGGCTCGACTCGCGCCATTCCTTCAGCTTCGGATCCCACTACTCCCCCGACAACACCCACCACGGTCAGCTGCTCGTGCTGAACGACGACCGGGTGGCGGCCGGAACCGGATTCGACACCCACCCTCACCGAGACATGGAGATCGTCACGTGGGTGCTCGACGGCCAACTCGAGCACAAGGACTCCGAGGGCAACCGGGGTCTCATCTACCCGGGCCTGGCCCAGCGGATGAGCGCCGGGCGAGGCATCTGGCACTCCGAGAAGAACCAGAGCCCGAGAGACGACGTGCACTTCGTGCAGATGTGGGTGGTTCCCGACACCGAGTCCGTCGATCCCGGCTATCAGCAACTCGACGTCAACGATCGACTCTCGGCGGGCGAACTCGTCCCGGTGGCATCGGGACAGGGGCACGATGCCGCCATCCGGATCCAACAGCGTGACGCCGTGCTCTGGGTCGCCCGTCTCGGAGCCGGCCAGGAGACCGTCGTCCCCGACGCCGAGTACGGGCACGTCTTCGTCGCCCGCGGGACGGCGAGCCTGGAAGGCGGTGGCGACCTGCAGACCGGCGACGCCGTCCGGCTGCACCACGGGGGTACTCCGAGACTCGCCGGCGGCGACGACGGGGCCGAGGTCCTGGTCTGGACCACCGGCGCCCTGCGCGAGTAGCGCCCCTCGATCGGCGAACGGGGCGACGGCACGGATCGGTCGGTCGTGCCATGCTGAGCCGATGATCGAGTCCACCATGCAAGACGTCCCGCTGAGCATCGCTCACATCCTCCGCCACGGGCGACGGATCTACGCCGACTCCACGATCATCACCTATCACGGGCCCGACGCCGAGCTCGAAGAGGCCACGTTCGCCGAGGTCGGCGATCGCTGCGACCAGCTGGCCGCGGCCCTGCACCGGCTCGGGATCCGCGCCGGGGACCGGGTCGGGACCTTCATGTGGAACAACCAGCGACACATGGAGGCCTACCTGGCCATCCCCTCGATGGGCGCGGTGCTGCACACCCTCAACATCCGCCTGTTCCCCGAGCAGCTGGCCTACGTGATCAACCACGGTGCCGACCGGGTCGTGATCGTCGATGCCTCCATCGCCCCGCTGCTCGGTGCGGTCCGCGACCAGCTCGAGACGGTCGAGCACATCATCGTGTGCGGCGACGGCGACACGTCGAGCCTCGGGCCCGGCGCTCCTCGACTACGAGGAGCTGCTCGCCGCCGAGGAGCCCGGATTCGACTACCCCGTCGTCGACGAACGATCGGCGGCGGCCATGTGCTACACGAGCGGCACCACCGGCAACCCGAAGGGCGTCGCCTACTCGCACCGCTCCTGCTATCTCCACTCGCTCGGGGTGATGGCGTCGTGGGGGCTCCAGTTCAGCGAGCACGAACGGGCGCTCATGATCGTGCCCCAGTTCCACGCCATGGCGTGGGGCATGCCCTACGCGGCCTTCTGGTGCGGCGCCGACCTCGTGATGCCCCAGCAGTACCTGCAGGGCGCCGTGATCGCCGACGCCATCGCCCGGACCCGGCCGACCATCTCCGGTGCCGTGCCGACCGTGCTCAACGACGTGCTCCACAACCGGCCCGACGCCGACCTGTCGTCGTTGCGCTACATCGTGTGCGGCGGCTCCGCCGTTCCCCGCTCCCTGATCGAGGGCTACCGAGACACGTTCGGAGTCGACGTCGTCCAGGCCTGGGGCATGACCGAGACCTCTCCGCTCGCCGCCCTGGCCTGGCCGCCTCGTGGGGTGGCCCCCGAAGACGAGATCGACTGGACGCCAGCGAACGGGGCGGATCATCCCCGGCGTCGAGGTGCGCATCACCGACGACGCGGGCACCTCGCTGCCCTGGGACGGAACGAGCCAGGGCGAGATCGAGATCGCCGGGCCCTGGATCACCGGGAGCTACTACGACGACGACGCCCCCGAGAAGTTCCACGACGGCTGGCTGCGTACCGGCGACGTCGGGACCATCGAGTCCAACGGCTTCATCCAGATCAGCGACCGGGCCAAGGACGTGATCAAGAGCGGGGGCGAGTGGATCAGCTCGGTCGATCTCGAGAACACGCTGATGGGCCACCCGGCGGTTCGCGAGGCGGCCGTGATCGGTGTCCCCGACGACCGCTGGGACGAGCGACCGCTGGTCTGCGTCGTGACGAGCACCGAGGTCTCCGCCGACGAGCTGAAGGGCTGGCTCGCCGAGCGGGTCGTCAAGTGGTGGCTGCCCGAACGCTGGACGTTCATCGACGAGGTACCCAAGACCTCCGTCGGCAAGTTCGACAAGAAGGTGCTGCGGCGCCGGTTCGCCGATGGCGAGCTGGCGGTCACCGAGCCCTGATCGCCGGCACCGCCGTCGTCGGCCACCGGTCTCGACCCGGCGTCAGCGGGCAGTCAGCAATGATGTGGTCTACTGCGGCGACCGACCCCGAGACCGGCCGAGCGGGAACCCGATGAAGCTGCTCCTGATCGAAGACGACGTCGACGATCGCCACGGCGGTCCGGCGCGGCCTGGAAGGTGAGGGCTTCACCGTCGAGGTCGCCTTCGACGGCATCGACGGGCTCTGGATGGCGACCGAGGGCAGCTACGACGCCCTCATCGTCGATCTCATGCTGCCCGGGAAGAACGGCTTCACCATCTGCCGGGAACTGCGCGAACGACGCAACTGGACGCCCATCCTGGTCCTGACGGCCAAGGACGGCGAGTTCGACGAGGCCGAGGCGCTCGACACCGGAGCCGACGATTACCTCACGAAACCCTTCTCGTACCCGGTCCTCGTCGCCCGGTTGCGGGCCCTCCTGCGTCGCTCCGCGGGCCGGAGCCCGGTGCCGGTGAGCCTCGGCGACCTCCGCATCGACCCCGGGCAGCGGCGGGCCTGGCGAGGCGACGTCGAGGTGGCGCTCACCGCCCGTCAATTCGAGGTCCTCGAGTTCCTCGTGCGCAGAGCCGGGCAGGTGATGTCGAAAGCCGACATCCTCGCCGGTGTCTGGGAGAGCGACTTCGACGGCGACCCGAACATCGTCGAGGTGTACATCGGACGCCTGCGAGCCCGGATCGACCACCCCTTCGGCAAGAACGCCATCGAGACGATCCGGGGCGCGGGCTATCGCCTCGACACCGACGGCGGCTAGGGGCCAGCGCATGCCGTCACCCGCCAGGGGATTCGCCACGATCCGGGCCCGGATCACCGCAACGGCGGCGATCGCCGTCGCCGTCGTCTTGTCCCTCGTCGCCGTCGCGCTCGTGATGCTGATCCGCTGGGAGCTCTTCGGCAATCTCGACGACTCCCTGGAGCTGCGCGCCGACACCTATCAGACGGCGTTGTCGGGCGCCGACCGAGGGGATCCGGCCATCCTGTTCAACACCAACGACGAGGATCGGGCCGCCCAGCTGATCGCCGCCGACGGCACGGTCATCGCCTCGACCTCGAACCTCGTCGACCAGCCGCCGCTCGGCGTGCGACCACCGCCGGGCTCGCCGCAATCGATCGAGAGCCGGAACGTCACCGGGCTCGAGGACGACGCCTACCGGGTGCTCAGCCGCCCGATCGACACCGGCGACGAGACGGTCGTCCTCCTCGTCGCCCAGAACATCGACGACCTCGACGACACGATCCGGGTGTTGACCGTCGGTCTGGCCGTCCTCGTGCCGCTCGTGGTCGGCACGCTCGCCGCCCTGGTGTGGTGGTTGGTCGGCCGCACCCTTCGCCCGGTCGAACGGATCCGCGCCGAGGTGGCCGACATCAGCGGGACCGACCTCGAACGACGGGTCCGCAGTCCCCGATCAGGCCGACGAGATCGGCCGCCTCGCGTCCACCATGAACCAGATGCTCGATCGGATCGATCAGGCCGGACGTCGGCAACGCCAGTTCGTCGCCGACGCGTCGCACGAGTTGCGCACCCCGTTGACGAGGATCCGAACCGAGATCGAGGTCGACCGGGAGCAGCCCGAACGAGCCGATCCTGCGGCGACGAACGCCACCGTGCTCCGAGAGGCGATCGCCCTGCAGCGACTCCTCGACGACCTGCTCTACCTGGCTCGTGCCGATGAGGCCCAGCTCACCCCGCAACGCCGTCCAACCGATCTCGACGACATCGTGCTCCGCGAGGTCCGGGCCATCCGAGGGCAGGTCGGCCCGGGCCGGAATGGGCCGGTGCGGGATGGCGCCGGGCAGCATCGAGCGGGATCGGGCCCGATCGTCATCGACACCTCGGCGGTCTCGGCCGCGCACCTCGAAGCCGATGCCGGCGAGCTGGGCCGAGTCGTGGCGAACCTGCTGAGCAACGCCGTACGTCACGCCGAGGACCGCGTCGCCGTGGAACTCTCCGAGGATGCCGACTGGGTCGTGCTGGCGGTCAGCGACGACGGACCCGGTGTCGACCCGGGGGCCCGGGAACGGATCTTCGAACGGTTCGGTCGCGCCGACGACGCCCGTACCCGCGCCGACGGCGGGGCCGGGCTCGGACTCGCCATCGTGAGGGACATCGTGACGCGCCACGGCGGCGAGGTCCGCTACGACGAGACCTGGCGGGTCGGGGCCCGCTTCGTGGTCCGCCTTCCCCGTCGCGCCGCCGGTCCGGGCTGACCCGATCGACCGTGGTCCGCCCCCCGGCGGCCCCTGAGGCGCCTCTCGGGGCCCAGGCCCTGAGAGCCGGGCCGTCATCGATCCCACCGTCCGACAGCGGGATGACAGCGAGGTGCCTACTGTGGTGGCAGTCGCCGGTTGGAGCGTCAGCACCGAGGAGCCGACGACCGCACATCGGGGAGCGATGCGCACGGGCCCGAGAACACGCTCGACGCCCCGTCGTCGACCTCCGGATCGCCAGGGGGTGAACGGTCGTGGCGGCCGACGTCAACCAGAGTTTGCACGAACGTCGAATCCTCGACCGTGGTACCGGGCAATCGATCACGATCGGAGGCCGGGTGTATCCGGTCGTCGGGCCGAGCGTCCGCGATCCCCGTCTGCACGTCGCCGCCGTCATCGTCTCGATCCACGTCCTGGGCCAGGTCGCCCTCGGGTTCGCGGTATCGGTTCCCCAGATCCTCGCCGCCATCGGGGCGAGCTTCGCGATCGAGGGCAGCTGGACGTTCGTCCGAGAGCAGCGACTGGTGTGGCCCGGGAGCGCCATGTTGACCGGCAGCGGGGTCGCGCTCATCCTGCGAGTCCGGGGAGTCGAGGCGGGCGATCACTGGACCGTCCGGTCCTGGTCTGTCTTTGCGGCGGTCGCGGGCCTGTCCCTGGCCACGAAGTACCTCATCCGGTATCGGGGCCAGCATGTCTTCAACCCCTCCAACCTCGGATTGGTGGCCTGCTTCCTCGTGCTCGGCAGCGATCGGGTCGAACCGCTCGACTTCTGGTGGGGTCCCTTCGATGCGTGGCTCCTGCTGGCCTACGTGCTCATCGTCGGTGGCGGGCTGCTCATCTCGAGACGGCTGGGAACGGCGGTCCTGGCATTGGCGTTCTGGGCGACCCTGGCGGTCGGACTCGCCGTGCTGTCGGCCCCCGGCCACTGCATCACCAGTCCCTCCAGCCTGTCACCGGTGTGCGGGGCCTCCTACTGGTGGCTGGTAATCAGCTCGCCCGAGACCCTGGTCTTCATGTTCTTCATGATCAACGATCCCAAGACGGTCCCGGCCGGGGGCCGCAACCGAGTGATCTTCGGAATGGCGGTCGCCGGTCTCTGCACGCTCCTCATGGCGCCCCAGACGACCGAGTTCGCGACCAAGGTCGGCCTCCTCGGCGGGCTGACGCTGGTGTCGGCGCTGCGTCCCATCACCGCGACGACGCTCGCCGGCCGACCCCCGCCTCTGGCGGGCAGCGATCCCGGGGTCGTCCGGCAGCGCCGCATCCTGGTCACGTCCGCCTCGACCGTCCTCGCGCTCGGCCTCTCGCTGATGATCGTGGTCGCCGGTGCGTCCGCCCGTGACCCCGAGCGAGTCGTGGTGACCGGATTGCCGAGTGCCGTCGGTGTCCTCCCTCCCGTCGATCCGTCGAGCCTGCCGACGGTCACGGTGGACCCCGTGGCGATCGAGTTCGATGCCGACATGGAGGGATCGGGTGCGCAGGACCTGGCCGCCGTCCTGGCCTGGATCCTGGAAATCGAGGCCGAGGCCCTCCGGCTCGGCGACCCCGAACTCGTTCGGGCCGTCGAGTCACGGGGTCCGACGCGACCAACTCCTCGATCGGCTCGCGCTGCCGGACGAGGCGACTCCGCCTCGTCTCGAGCAGCGGCGGTTCCAGACGTTGCACCTCACGATCGTGCGTTCGGGCTCGCAGGGCGGTGTCCGGTTGGCGTTCGAGGCCACCGGAGAGCTCACCGAGCCGCCCGTCGATCGATCGGGTGTCGACTTGGACGGAAGCGTCTCGACCTTTGCCGAGCGATTCGTGCTCCTCGGTGCCACGGGCGATCGCTGGTTCCTGGTGGAGGTCATCGACCTCGTGTCCGAGAGCGAGCGGGAATGACTCCCGATGCCGATCGCGGCCGGTTCTACCAGGCTGAAAGCCCGCTGAAAGCGCCGTCGGTATGTTCGAGTCGAGGCGACAGCCAACACGAGCCGGGGAGGTGAGAATGCGCGTCGAGGTACGAGTCCTGGGTCCGATCGACCTCGTCGTCGCCGGTGCCGTGGTCGAGGTGGGCAGCGTGCGACAGCGGCGCCTCCTGGCGGCGCTCAACGCCCGACGCGACCGCGTGGTCGGCGAAGATCACCTGATCGATCACATGTGGCGACCCGACGAGGCGTCACCGGCCAATCCGAGGGGGGCATTGCA
Organism: uncultured Acidimicrobiales bacterium; assembly: GCA_963717115.1. Classification (GTDB taxonomy): domain Bacteria; phylum Actinomycetota; class Acidimicrobiia; order Acidimicrobiales; family SZUA-35; genus JBBQUN01. Next base: position 233,920 of record CAVQVO010000002.1, read on the forward strand.
GACGTACGTGTTCGCGATTGCGAGCCATCATGGGGCCCGGGACCATCGTCCGCCAGGCCGGCGGCTACCGATTGTCGGCCGATGCCGTCGCCGTCGACGCCGACCGGTTCACAGCCCTGCTCGTGGCCGCCGTGTCCTCGATCGAGCACGGAGACCCCGCGGGCGCCCGCGACGCCACCGCCTCGGCGCTCGCCATGGTCCGGGGCCCCGTCTTCGGCGACCTCGCCGACGACGAGGGACTGCGACCCGAGGCGATCCGCCTCGAGGAGGAGATCGTCCGGGTCCGCGAGTGCTCGCTCCGCGCCGCGGTCGATCTCGGTGATCCGTCAGCCGAGGCGGAGCTACAGCGCTTCGTCGCCGCCCACCCCCCGGATCGAGTGACGCCTCGGCCAGCCGCCCCCGGCAACTCGCCGGGCAGACCCTCGTGACCCTGCAGCTGACCGGACGTCAGCCCTACAAGGGCCTCGCGGCATTCGGCGAGGCCGACAGCGGCGACTTCTTCGGTCGAAGCAGGCTCGCCGACGAGCTGTGCGACCACGTCCGATCCTCCCGGATGCCGGCGGTCACCGGACCTTCGGGCTCCGGGAAGTCCTCGGTCGTCCGGGCTGGGGTGATCCCGTTGCTTCGCGCCGGGTTCGTTCGTGACGACCATCACACCGGGCACACACCCGATGGACGAGGTCGAGACGGCGCTCCAGCGGTTGTCGATCCGTGCCCCCGGTCAGCTCCTCGACGTGCTGCTCGCCGACCAACGCGGTCTGGGACGGGCGGTCAAACAGACCCTCCCGGCCGAAAGAGCCGAACTCGTTCTCGTGATCGATCAGTTCGAGGAACTGTTCACCCTGACGGCGCCAGCCGACCGGAACCACTTCCTGGAAGCGCTGGCGAGCGCCGTCACCGATCCGAACAGCCGGCTGCGGGTGATCGCCACCCTGCGCGCCGATTTCTTCGACCGGCCACTGCAGCACCCGGCGATCTCGGAGCTGGTGCGTGCGAACACCGTTGCGGTCTCCCCCCTCAGTGGATCCGAACTTGAAGCGGCGATCACCGCTCCGGCCTCCCACGTCGGCGTCGGGATCGATCCTGCGCTGGTCGCGGAGCTCATGATCGAGGTGATGGGCCAGCCGGCATCCCTGCCGCTCCTCCAGTATGTCCTCACCGAGGTCTTCGAACGCCGGGTCGACGACCAGATGACGCTCGAGGCCTATCGAGAGGTCGGAGGAATCGCCGGCGCTCTGGCCAACCGTGCCGACCGACTCCTCGACGAACTCGGCACGGCACGGGTACCCGACACCAGACGCCTGTTCACCCGTCTGATCTCCCTGGGTGAAGGCTCCGAGGACACCCGACGGAGGGTCCTGGGATCCGAGCTTTCCGGCATCGACGAATCGGTGATCGACGCCTACGGAGCAGCCCGGCTCCTGACCTTCGATCACGACCCGGCCACCCGGGAGCCCACGGTCGAGGTGGCCCATGAGGCCCTGATCCGGGAATGGCCGAGGTTCCGGCTCTGGCTCGACGAGGACCGCGACGGTCTGCGACTCCTCCGCCATCTCGGTGTCGCGGCGCAAGGATGGGACCAGGCGGGGAGACCCGATTCCGAGCTGTACCGGGGCGGTCGCCTCGAAGCGGCCCAGGAATGGGCGGCCGACCACGGTGTCGACCTGACCGGGCTCGAGGCCGCCTATCTCGAGACGAGCAGCCAGCGGCGAACGGCCGAGGAACTCGAGGAGCGACGCCGGGTGACGCGACTCCATCGGCTGCTGCAGGCGATGGCGCTGATCGCATTCGTGGCCCTGGTCGCGGGGGCCATCGCCTTCCAACAGCGCGCCCTGGCCGACCGGCGCGCCGGCGAGGCACAGGTGGCCGAGGCCACCGCCGAGCGCAGCGCGGAACTCGCCTCCACCCGAGAACGAGAAGCCATCGAGTCACAGCAGGCCGACGAGATCGGACGGCTGTCGTCCGAGGCGGCCTTCCGGGTCCAGTCCGATCGCCAGACGGGGCTCCTGCTGGCGGTCGAGGCGTTCCGCCGTGACGAAGGCGGACCGGTGAGCCTGGGCGGCCTGCAACGAGCGCTGACCGGTGTGGGCAACTACCTCGGGACCCTCGACGGCGGTCGCTCGTACGCCACCGTGGACTGGCTCGACGACGGGCGGATCGTCGCGGCGGGCGCCGACGGCCTTGCCGTTATCGACGCCGAGTCCGCCGTGGTCGCCGATCGATGGACGACCCCGATCCGAGTCATCACCGTCGACTCCCAGGACGGGAGCGCTGGTCACCCGGGCGTATGCGAGCCATGGCGGCGGGGTGAGCGCAGCACGTGCCGGCCGGCGATCACCACCGTGTCGAAGTGCTCCGGGTGGGTGAGGGCGCCGGGTCGCCAGTCGATCGACGTACCCGAGACCGGTGATGCCTATGGGCTCTCCAAGATCGACACGGTGCGATGGGATGGAGGCGAGGCGGTCTGGGTCCTGCTCTCGAACGGTCGGCTCCTCGACCTCCGACTCGACGACGGCACCGAGGACCGGCCACCGATCGACACCCAGCTGCCCTCCGCCGCCGATGCCGCCCTCGCCGCCGACGGCAAACGGGTCGCCGTCGCCGGCGCGTCGGGCATCGCCGTGTTCGCCCTCGACGGCTCGGGGCTGCTGGCCCGGGGGATCGATCGACAGGGCACCCAGTTGGGGTCGATCTCCCCGGACGGGACCCGGGTGACACAGGACTACGCGAGCGGCGAGGAATGGACGCGGCCGGGCCAGATCTACGACATCAGCGGACCCGACCCCGTGGCGATCGCCCGGCCCGACGACTTGCGCTTCGGCTACGACGACGACGTCGTCAAAGTCGTGACCAGGTCCTACGGTCTGCGAATCCTCGATGGCGATACGCTCGAACCACTTCGGTCCCGACCTCGAACCGAACCGGACCTGGAGCGCGACGGCCATCTCGCCCGACCACACCATGGTGGCGATGGGTAGTGCGTCGGATGGCGTCCTGATCTTCGACGTCGCCAGCGGAGAGCAACGGGCTCAGCTCCCCGAGCTCGGCAACCTCGTTGCGTCGCTGGACTTCAGCCCGGACGGTTCGCGCTTGGCGGGGGCGAACAGTCGGGGTCCAGGCGTGGTCTGGGAGACCACCGGGTGGGCCGTCGTCGACGATCAGCTCGGTGCCGAGGGCCCGTCCCTGGTGTCGCTGCGCTACTCGCCCTCGGCGCCGATCCTGCTCACGATGGACGTCACCGGTGAGATCGCTGTCCGTGATGCCGAGACCGGCGCCGTCGACCGGCGGCTCGTCGGCAGCGGGAGCCCCGATATCGCAGAGGGCGTCTTCTTGTTCGCATCCGACGGGCACTACGTGCTGAGCAACGCCGACGGCCAGGCCCGCCTCTGGGATCTCCGCGACGGCGTGGCGATCGGCGATCCCTTCCCCAACGATTCGGACGAACCGCGTGGCGGGGGCCGACGGGTTGCCCCGGTTCGTCACCGCCGTCGGTGATCACCGGCTCATCTGGGCGCTCGACGTCGACGCCTGGTCCGACATCGCCTGCCAGGCCGCCGGCCGCAATCTCAGCTTCGAGGAATGGGAGCAGTTCGTCGGCGACCGCGCCGACTATCGCCCCACCTGCGATCAGTGGCCATCCGCCGAAGCGTCCGATCCGTCGCAGGTTCGCCCTGAGGTCTCCACCCCTCGCTCGCCCGACCGTACCCCGCTCGAGGTCCTCGCCGACGACGCCGCCATCGAGATCAAGGAGCTCCTCGAAGCGGGCGACGAGGACGCCGCCGAGGCCCGCTGCGAGGCGTACCGGCTCGAACTCGCGGCTGAGGCCACGCCGGAGGCGATGGAGGCTGCGCAGATCATCGGGAACCGGTTCCACCGGTACTGGACGATCGAGCAGGCGATCGGTCTGTGCGCCGGTCGGAGCTTCCCCATCGCCCTGAACAACCTGACCGTGGCGCTCGACGATCCGTCGGCGGTGTGCGGGGGGTATCCGTCGCCGTGTCCCGAGGCACGGTCATGACCAGGACAAGTCACCGACGAGAGGGGATGAGCCGATGAACAGGCAGAAGTTCAGAGCGATCATGGCGGGCCTGGTGCTCGTGGGCGCGGGCCTGGTGTTTGCGCTCGTCCAGGTCCTCGATTCGGGCGAGGACACCGAGCACGCCGACATGCTGGTCGAGTTCGACGACACCGGCGCACCGATTCCCGAGGAGGAGCAGCCGAGCGTGGGCGACGTCGAACTCCGGCGGACCGCCGACGACCTGTCGACCCGGGTCGAGATGCACGATCTGCGTCCGGGAGGCGTCTACACGTTCTGGTTCGTCGTGCACCAGGCCGAGGCGGTCTTTCCCGACGACGTCTTCGTGAACGACGGGGTCGGGGCCGTCGCCGGGCCGGACGGCACCGTCGAGGTCACCATGAGCTCGCAGGTGGGCGATACGAGCATCACCGGTTTCTACGTCGAGGGAAACGGCATCATCGTGTTCGACTCGCTCCACGATGCGCTCACATCCCAGGTACGGGTCGAGGTCGTGTACCACGGACAGGCGGACGTGGCCGGGGTCGATCTGGACGCGTGGATGGCGGACTACTGGACCGGGGATCCCGATGTCTGCGCCAATCCGATCGGATCTTTGGGTTCGGGAGACGTTCCCACGCATCCGTATTGTCCGGGGTACTGGGCCGCCACGTTCCCGTCCGACGTCATCGACGACCTGCAGGTTCCGAGCCGGGCGCCGACCACGGTCGCGTAGCCGTTCCGGCTGCCCACCCGGTCCGGCACCGGTCGTCGCTCGGCGTTCCCGATCCCGCTGACGATCGTGCCATGGCCGTACCTCCTCGACGGTGGCCGTAGGCTCCAGCGCATGAAGCGAGTCCTGGCCTGCATCGTCGTGCTGGGGGTCATCGGTTTCGGGCTCTTCCTCCCCGGGCTGATCCCGACCGACGCCAACCCCGCCGGGACGGCCTTCGAACCGACCAGGATCACTTCCTACGACGCCGACTTCACCCTCGCCGACGAACGGTGACCTGACGGTGGTCGAGACCCTCGACGTCGACTTCCCGAGCGGACTCGACCGTCGCGGGATCTTCCGCTTCTGGGACCGCCACGACGCCAACGACGACCGGGCCCGTCGCAACGTCGAGGACCTCGACATCACGATGGACGGCGAGCCGGTGCAGGTCGATCGGTCGAGTCGGCAACGGGGCCGGTACACGGTGGCGCGAATCGGATCGCCCGACGTCCTCGTGACACCCGGGGTCCACACCTATCGGATCGCGTACACCATCGAAGGGGTGATCATCGCCGGTCGGGGTGATCGGCCGTCGACCTTCTTCTGGAATCTGATCCCCGCCGGTTGGGGCCAGTGGATCGACCGTGCCGAGTTGCGGGTCCACCTCCCCGCCCCGGCCGAAGCGGTTCGCTGCGGTGTCGGACTCGGCGACGAGCCGCCTCCGTGTGACCTGACCGGCGACGGAACCGACGAGCTCGTGATCACCACCGGGCTCCTCGCCCCCAACACACCGGTCACCCTGCGCACCGGGCTCGCCATCCCGACACCGCCGGCCGGCAACACCCTTCCCTGGCCGACCCGCTTCGACCCGGTGCTCGGTTCCCACCCGATCCTGCTCGGTGTGGTGGCCGTGCTCACCGCCGTCACGGTCGGACTGGGTCTGACGGCGGCCCGCCGCTCGATCGAGACCGAGCCGCCCTTCCCCCTCCAGTACGCCCCGCCCGAGGGCATCGGACCGGCGCAGGCCTCGTACATCCTCAACGAGACGAACCGGGACGACGCCTACGTCGCGACCCTCATGCACGCCGCCCAACACGGAGCCATCGACCTGCAACGCAACGACGACGGCTGGACGATCACCGAACGGGACGACCCCGAGGCCTGGGCGTCGGTCGATCCCGTCACCCGGGGCATCTTCCACCTCCTCGGGGACCGGGGTGCCTCGTTCACCGCCGCCAAGGAGGACGAGATCAGCGGAGAGCAGCTCAAGGCCGAGATCGATCGCTTCGAGGGCGACACGGCGAACTGGGCGCTGTCGTCGGGCACCATGACCTCGGTCGGGCTCGGCGACTTCGGTCCCGTCCTGGTGATCGTCGCGTTCGTGGTGACCGTCGTGATCGGGTTCTGGAACCCCCTGTCGATGTCGTCCATCGGGCTCGTTCCGGGCGGCTTCGTCGCCGGAGGGGTCTCCCTGCTGCTGCCCGGTGCCTCGACCAAGCGCACTGCGATCGGCCGCGACCTGTGGTCCCGGGTGGGCGGGTTCCAGCGGGTGTTGTCGACCCCGTCGAGCCGGGATCGCTTCGACTTCGCCGGTCGCCAGGATCTCTACACCGCCTACCTGCCCTGGGCCGTGGCCTTCGGCTGCGCCGACGCCTGGGCCGACAAGTACCGGACCGAGGTCGGCACCGAGCCACCGATCCCGCTCTACTTCGGACCGATGTACGCCGGAACCAGTCCGAGTCGCTTCGTCGATTCGATGGTCCAGGACTTCCGTTCGACGCTCGACAGCGCCATCTCGTCCTACGAGGCCACCCAGAGCTCGAGCAGCGGTGGTGGGTTCTCGGGCGGTGGCGGTGGCGGGGGCGGCGGTGGTGGCTCGTGGTGAGCCGCTCTGTCAGACTCGCCCCACCGGGCCGGGCTCCCGTCGTCCGGCCGCGGTCCGACCAATCGAGGAATCAGCCATGATCATCACCGTCGTCCTACTCGTCATCGTGATCGGCGCCGTCGGCCTCGGAGTCGTCGGGTTCAACCGGCTCCGACGCAGCGACGTCAGCGCCCAGGAGGCCCTGGGAGGCATCGACGTCCAACTCACGCGCCGGGCCGACCTGATCCCCAACCTCGTCGAGACGGTCAAGGGCTACGCAGCCCACGAGCAGGGCGTCTTCGACGAGGTCACCCGAGCCCGGGCCCAGGTCCAGGCCGCTGCCGCCGACGACGACGTGGCGGCCAAGGCGGCCGCCGACGCCAACCTCCAGAACGCGCTGGTGCGGGTGAACGCCGTCGCCGAGGCGTACCCCGACCTCAAGGCCAACACGAACTTCGTCGAGCTCCAGCAACAGCTGGCCGAGACCGAGAACCAGATCGCGTTCGCCCGCCAGTACTACAACGACGCGGTCGCGACCCTGAACAAGCTGGTCATCACGATCCCGTGGATGCTCTTCGCCGGGGTCGCCGGGGTCAGCCGAGCGCGACTTCTACGACGCCCCCGACGGCCAGACCCAACCGCCGACGGTTGCGTTCGGATCCTGACCATGATCGTCCGGCTCGGGCGAACCGGCCGCTGAGGGACCGGTGACCGAGGTCAGCGCCCTGGTGATCGTCCGCAACGGTGAGGCCTTCATCGGACGTGCGATCGAGTCCATCCTCGGCCAGACGGTGCTGCCCGATGAGATCGTGGTGGTCGACGGAGACTCGGCGACGCGACCCGGAGCGTCGCGGCGGGCTATCCCGGTGTTCGAATCCTGACCCACGACCGGCGCGGAATCGCCCCGGCTCGCAACCTCGGCGTCGAGGCCTGTCGGAACGAGATGATCGCGTTCCTCGATTGTGACGACCTCTGGTATCCGAACAAGCTCGAGCGCCAGCTCCGGGCCCTGTCCGAGGTCGTTCCCGACGAGCGGACCCTCCGGCTATGCGACCTGTCTCTTCGTCCAACGACATGAACCGTCGGGCTCCCATCCGAACTTCACCGCTCTCGACTCCGATCCCGCGCTCGGTCTCACACCGAGCTGTCTCCTGCTCCCTCGCTCGACCTTCGACCTCGTGGGACCGTTCGACGAGACGCTGACCGTCGGAACCGACAGCGATTGGTTTGCCCGGGCGATCGATCTCGGCGTGTCGAACGTCGTGGTCGACGAACCGCTGGTCGAGAAGAGTCGACATCTCGGGAACGTCTCGACCGATGCCGACGCGATGGCCTCGGACCTGACGAGACTGCTCCGCGCATCGCTGCAGCGGAAGCGACGGAACGAACGCGGACCCTGAACCCCTGCTGTGCTCGCCGCTCGGGGACCCGAGGAAACCGACTCTGGTCGCCCGGCGACGCCATGCGGTAGCTTCGACACCGTCGGTGGCCGAACGGGACGGTGCCGATCTCGACGGGCCTCGACCGGTCGGGTGACGCTCGAGGAGCCGATGAGTCGAGACAACGAATCAGTTCGCACGCCCAGACGGTGCGCCTCGCCGGCCGATCGCTGCGGATCGAGATCGTCGGCGACGACCTGCACTCGATGATGTACCCGGCCCTGTCGCACCTGCCCCTCGCACTCGGTGACCGATCGCTGGACGGTCGATTCGTCCTTCGTCGCAGCTCATCGGCGGATCAGCCCTCCCCGACCATGGCGTCGGGAGTCGACGCCCGCGGTCTCTACGACGACGGTCGGATCCTCGCCACGGTCTTGCACGGACATCTCGTCAGCACGTTCGATCGGTCGACGGGCGAGGGATGCTGGCGCGTTCCACCACTCGCCTCCTCCCTGGGATCGAGCGGCTCCCTTCCGCCAGTTGTTGAGCTGGTGGGCATCGGAGCGAGGCATGGCCTTCGTGCACGCCGCGAGCGTCGGCGACGAACGGGGGGCGGTGCTCCTCGTCGGCCAGGGTGGATCGGGAAAGACGACAACGGCGCTCACCGCCGCCCTCGCCGGCCTCACCTACTTCGCCGACGACTATTGCCTCGTCCAGGCCGAGCCCCCCAGCGTCCACTGCACCTACCGATCGGCCAAGGCCGACGACCGCAGTCTCGAGCGGCTCCCCGGACTCCGCTCGATGGTCGATGGCCCACGCGACACCCGGCTCGACAAGGCCGTCCTGTCCCTGGACGATTCGATCGATCTGGGCGAAACCGGCTCGCTCGTCGCCGTCGTGGCCCCGAGAATCGGTTCCGCCACGGGCTGCGTGGTTCGACCGATCTCCGCGCTCGCCGGTCTTCGTGCGGCCGCCCTCAGCACGGTGCTCCAGCTCCACGGGGGCCAATCCCCCACCTTCGACGTCCTGTCCCGACTCGTCCGAGCCGTTCCCAGCTACGAACTGGAGCTCGGGCCCGATCCCGACGACGTCGTTGCGGCGATCGATTCGATCATCACGGAGCGCACTCGGAGTTCCTCGCCATGAGACCCCTGAGGATCCTCGTGTGGACCGATCGGTTCCCGCCTCAGGTCGGAGGCATCTCGCAGGTGGTCGGCCCGCTGTACCGCGGCCTGGTCGATCGAGGTCATGAGGTTTGTGTCATCACCGATCGGGGAGTCGACACCGTGAGCCGATCGGTTCACCGAGGGGTCGAGGTCATCGGCGTACCCCTGACCTCCTCGCACCGCAACCGGGACGTGCGGGCGTTCGGAATGGCGATGAAGACCGTGGTCGAACTCACCGGATCGTTCGATCCCGACGTCCACGATCTCCACCCGTCCGGCGGGCTGGTTGCCGTTCCATCCTCCGCTGCCGGCAGCCAACCGCCCGTTCGAGGGTGACGGTGCACCATCTCCACCGGGGGTATGGCGTCGACGTCGCACCGGCGAACCGACGGTCGGCCAGGCCTACTCGCTCGCCGACCGGATCGTCTGCGTCTCCGAGGCCGTCCGATCCGAGACGGCGATCCTCCGGCCCGACCTCGCCGCCAAGCTGGAGACGATCCCCAACGGCATCGCCGACTCCGCCCAACCGATCCGGGATCTTCCCGAGGTACCGGTCATCCTCTGCGTCGGTCGGCTCGCCAGCGAGAAGGGCTTCGACCGGATCGGCCCCGTCGTCCGGGACCTGACCGACCGTCTCGGCAATGTGTCGGTGCTGGTCGTCGGTGACGGACCGGATCGGGCGGCGATCGAGGACTCGATCGCCGAGAACGGTGTCGGCGACTCCGTGAGCCTTCTCGGCGAGCTGCCCCACGACGAGGTGCTCGAGCAGATCGATCGCTCGACGGTCGTCTACGTGCCCTCGCGTCACGAGGGCTACGGTCTCGTGGCCGTCGAGGCGATGTCGCGTGGCCGCGCCGTCGTTGCCGACGAGGACCGGCGCGCTCCCTCAGCTGGTGGCGCCCGGTCGGACCGGCTTCCTGGTCGACGTCGAGAACCTACCCGCACACGTCGACGCACTCGCGGCGATCCTGCGCGATCGGCCGTTGGCCGGCCGACTGGGCCGGAACGCGCGATCGGCCTTCGTCACCGAGCCGGGACTCGACGGGATGGTCGATGCCCACGAGCGATCACTCTCGGACCTGGCGAGCCGCTGAGCCCCGGCCGGCCCGGCGCCGGTCAGGGCGTCGCCGTGTTCGGCCATCCGGCCGCATCGACCTCGTGGATCGGATCGAGCAGGATCAGGTCCTGCATGTCGGTGAACGACTCGAGCACCGGGGCGACGTAGTCACCGTTGCGCTCGCCGCGACCCGACCCGATCTCGCCGTCGTCGGCCTCGACCACGAGATCGTGCTCCGACCAGCGAGCCGACGAACGCCTCGACATCGGTTCGGACCCGATCGAGGTCGACTCGCGGGCGGCACTCACCTGGAGGGCGACATCGTCGATCATCAGTCACCGACGGCTGCGGTCGACCAGATCGCACCGGCCAGTCCCCGCATGCTGTGGTAGCTGCCGGTCTCGGCGTGGATGACCAGCACCTCGCCGTCGATCTCGTCGTGGACGATCTTGGCTGCATGGTGCACGTAACGTTTCGACAAGGCGACCACCTCGGTCAGACCATCCGATGATGCCAGGCCCCGTCCGCCCGGACCAAGGGCTCCGATGGAGCAATACGACCCGGTGCATCCCGTCGGGACGAGCGACGGCAGCCGTCAATCGTCTGCCGCATCGCCGGAACGAGCGATGCCGGAGGTGTTCTCGGAGGATGGCGAGGCGGGAGCGAACGAGCTCGGGTGGGTGGCTCAGCGTCTTGTTGGCGCCATGCAGTCGGCGCTCGAGCACGACGAGGTCGAGCATCTGCATCACCAGTCCGCCCCGGGTGGCCCGAAGATGCCATTCGACGTTCTCGGAGTACAACGACGTCTCCCGAAACGGACCGATGCGTTCGAACGCCGAGCGTCGAACGAGCATCGTCGCCCGGGTCCAGCCCGGCTGCACCGTTCGTGGCACCGAGAAGCGGCCGGCCACCTCCGGATCGACGAAATGCCTCACCTGACCGAACACGGCATCGACCTCGTCCGACTCGTCGAGGACGCGGAGCTGGGCGGCGAGTCGCCCGATGGTCCAGCGATCGTCGGCGTCGACGAACGCCAGGCGATCGCCGGTCGCCCGCTCGATGCCGGCGTTCACCGCCGCCGCGGTTCCGCCGTTGGCCTGATCGATCAACGTGACCGGTAGTCCCTCGGCCACGGACCTGGTTGCGTCGCTCGAACCGTCGTTGACCACGACGATCTCGACCGGTAGGTCCTGGGCGAGCACGCTCTCGACGGCCTCGGCGAGGAACCGTTCGGCATTGAAGGCCGGAATGATCACGCTGACCGCTTCGACGCCGATGCCGCCGACGGGGCGGTTCGGCATGGTCACGAACGGTCTCGCTCGACGTGGAGTACGCCGTGCTCCAGGCGGTAGACGACCTGAGCGTCATCGAGGGCACGGTGATCGTGACTCACCAACAGCACCGCCGGTTGGGTGGCCAGCGTCCGGAGCTCCAGGAGCAACTTCTCGACGGCTTCGGGGTCGAGATGGTTCGTCGGCTCGTCGAGGATGACGAGTTCGGGCCGACCGACGAGGGCCCGGGCCAGGGCTATGCGTTGCAGCTGCCCCTTCGACAGCTGGCGACCACCGTCACCGACGACGGTCTCGATGCCGTCGGGGAGCTGGTCGATCAGCGAGACGAGTCCGGTGATCCGCAGGGCCTCGTCGAGCGCATCGGCATCGAGGGATCGCCCCATGGTGATGTTCTCGGCGATCGAGGTGTCGAAGAGCTCCGCCGACTGATGCGTCACGCCGATGCGGCGACGGAAGGCGGCAGCACCACCGTGGGACAGGGGCCGCCCGTTGACGAGGAGAACACCGTGCGAGGGATCGAACAACCCGAGCAGGAGATGAACCAGCGTCGTCTTGCCGGCTCCGTTCGGTCCGACGAGTGCGACGAGGGATCCCCGCTCCAGGCGCATGCCCACGTCGGTGAGCACCGGTGTCGCGCCGTACGAGAACCCGACACCGATGAGTTCGACGGACTCGATCGGATGATCGTCGACCGCCTCCCGGGCGTCGCCGTGATTCGACCGGGGGCGCCTGCCGATCATCGAGCAGATCGCTGATGACCCGCTCGGCCGCCGTGCCGCCCGCCAGCACCGCAACCGATCCGCCGACCGATCCGAGTGGTGTCTTGAGCACGGCCACGCCGGCGGTGAAGGCGATGAAGTCGGCGATCGACAGCGAATCGGCGGCGATGAGCAAGGCACCCACCACCAGGAGGAGCGTCACCATGGCGGCTACGGCGGCCTGGCTCGACACCAGCGAGAACGCCGTTTCGATGTACGACTCGGTGGAGCGATCGGCCATCGTCCGGCTCCGACGATCCACTCGGTCCTCCTGCCAGGTGACGGCCTCGTAGCTGCGGACCGTTTCGAGTCCCTCGAGCATCGCCGACGACTCGCCGAGCAGATCGGCCTCGGCTCGCTGACGGGCCGTGAACGCGACGACGGACCGGTCACGGCCCTGCCGGATCACCCAGACCAAGGGCCACACACAACCGGCCAGGACCAGGGTCAGCTGCCAGCTGATCACGCTCAGGACCAACAGGATCAGAACGGCCGAGGCGATCCCCGGTAGGACCTGGCCGTTCATGGCGATCGACCGCATCTCGAGGTCGCGACTCTGCTGGTTCAGCGCGTTGCTCCAGGTCGACCGGGAACGACTCCGGACGTGCAGGAGATCGGCTCGGAGCAGGTGATCGGTCAGTGCCTCCCGGGCGCTGGCGCGACTCGCGGGTGGCCTGGGCTGCGACATGACGACGCAGCCGGAGGGTGGCGACGCCGTTGGCCACCTGGAGCGAGAGCAGGAGCAGACCCAAACCGATCACCGTGCCGGTCTCGCGTGCCGGCAGGGCCGTTCCGAACAGCTCGCGTACCATGAGCGGCACCGGCGCGAGCGATGCGATCTGCACCAGGGAACCGGCGACGACGAGACCGACCGAACGGACCGGACGGGCGCTCATGGCCGCACCCGACGCCCGACGGCTTCGACCGTTGCTCGGACGACATCGACACCGGCCGGACGGCGCCACGTGCGAACGGGTTGCCAGCCGAGGGTCTCCTTGGCCAGCGCATTGGTCAAGGGACTCGAGCAATCGTGCGACGCCACCCGGGGCGATCGGCCGGACCGGCGCGACCCGCGACCAACCGTGGAGTCGTCGGCGACGACGTTGAGGACGACCGGACCGGTGATGGGGCACTCGACGGCGCAACGACCGGCGGCGGCGAGGTCTCGCACGTCGACGTAGCTCGCCGGACGGCCTGAGGAGCACTCGCCCCCACCGTTCCTCCACCACCGGGCCGCCTCGCGATGGCGGGTCACCTGACCCGGCCGGATGACGACGACCTCGAGTTGGTCGCCGTGCCCGAGCACTGCGGCTTCCCCGAGGAGCTTGGCCTCGCCGTACGGGTTGGCCGGATGGGTCGGGTGCGCCTCGTCGACGGGCAGGTACTCCGGATCGAAGACCGAATCGGGATCGACCCATCCATAGACCTGGATGCTCGAGAAGTAGACGAGTCGTCGAACTCCGGCCTCGATCGCGGCACGACACACGTTGTGGACCCCGCCCAGGCTCGCCTCGTGGGGTTCGATGCGCCGATCGGGCGAGTTGGCGTCGATCGAGAGGTGGCAGACGGCATCGGCACCGGCGAAGAGTCCGGTCAGCCGATCGAGGTCGGCGTGGCTGGCGACCACCTGGTCGAGGCCCGCCCGTGGCGGCCGGCGCCGAGGGACCCGAACATCGATGCTGACGACCTCGATGCCGGCGTCGAGGAATTCTCGGACCAGGTGGCTTCCCACGAACCCGCGACCACCGGTCACCGCAACGCGTCTCATCCCGCGCCGATCCGTCGGCGCTGGGAAACCGCGCCATCGATCGCCGCCAGTCCCGCCACCAGCGCCCGGGTTCGGCGGCGGGGACTCCGCAGCAGCCGGTCTTCGGTGCATCGCCACGCCGGTGACACCAGCCGGTTCCGGCCGGCCAGATCGGCCAGCGCGGTCGCGGGCGGGGAATCGGGGAGCAGGGCACCGGCGGTACGCAACCGATCGACGACGACGCCACCGAGACCCCGCTCGTCGGCCGTGGCCAGGGCCCCGTCGAGTTCGTCTCGCGAGCACGAGGCCACCAGCTCGGCGAGCTCGTAGGCCCAGCGAGCGCCGTCGCCCACCAGTGCCGAGGACACCAACAGGTCGGGTTTCGAGACCGGGTGCGTCGACGCCCATCCGGGCTGCCCGATCGCCCGTTCCCGGACGCCCCGTCCGAACGAGGCCGACCCGACGTTGGGGATCGGGCCCCGATGGATGCTGATCACGAACCGCTCGGAGCGGAAGTCGGTCCGCCAGTGCAACGACCGCCACGATCCGGCCGCGGCAGGACCGGGCCCGGCTGCGACCCAGCCGAACGAACCGAGCGCCGAGGCCGCCCCGTCCAGGTCGTCGGGAGCGAGGAGCAGCGAGATTCCGCCGAGGAGCCGCTGATCCGACGACCAGCCGAGCGTCGTCGACCGTGCCAGGTCGCCGATCAGCACCGGCGAGGTCAGTCGGTCGGCGAGTGCTTCGACGACGGGTTCGGTCCGAGCCAGCAACAGTTCGTTGCGAGTCCAGGTCTGCCGGGCGACGCCTCGAATCCGGGCGTCGTCGGCGTGGTCGGACCCCAGTGCGTCGAGCCGGGCCACGAGCCTCGGCAACAGGGCGAAGGAATCGGTGTCGACATCGTCGAGGTCGACGTGGCTCCGCCAGACCCGGAGTCGGTCGGCGGCTTCTTCGAGCGGGAGGAGCAGGGCGCCGAGCAGCAACCGATGGTCCTGCCCGACCTGGCGTCCTGGTTCCCGCAACGCCATCACGGTCGGCTCCCTTCGTCGACTCGTCTCGACGGTACGAGGCGACTCGGGCCGGCGCAACCGGGTCATGTGGCCCAGCGTGCCGTAGGCCTCGAGCGGCGGACCAGCTCGATCGGCCCGTTCGGCTCAGTCGAAGATTGTCGTCGAACCGCCGCCTGCCGGCATGACGGCGAACTCGCGGTCTTCGACGGTGTCGATCTCGACGATGCTCGGCGCGACGTAGTCGTCGTTGCGCTGGTCGTTCGACGTCGTTGGTGTCGTGGATTCCATGTGGTCACCTCCCCGGTGGACTCCATTGCCCGTTCGCGTGCTCGTGCGCTCGCACCCGGGCTCGCTGCGGCGACCCGCCGAGGTCAGTCGATCTGGGACGCGTTGCTACCGGGAAGCACGGCGAACTCGCGATCGTCGGCCGTTTCGATGTCGATGACGGCGGGTGCGACGTACTCGGCACGGAGACCGTCGGCGTCGGGGGCCAGGCCCGTAGAAGTCTCGTCCATGATCAGTTCCGCTCCCCGTTGCTGCTGCTGCCGCCCGGGAGGACGGCGAACTCCCGGTCGCTGGCCGTGTCGATGTCGACGATGCTCGGCGCCTTGTAGTCGTCGGCGACGGTGTCGTGGCCGACGTCATCGCCTTCGAGATCGGTCCGGTCGTTCATGTGGGTTCCCCGCTCTTCCGTGGGCCGTCGTGTGGCGGCCGCTTGCCGTTGTCGCGCCAGGAGCGATCCGGTCGAACGAGTGGTCACGATCATCGACCGGACCATCGAACGCCCAGCGCGCTCCCCGCTGACGCAGCGTAGTGAACCGACCACGCCGGGTCAAACGGTCACGTGACGCCACGACGGCCCCGGTGATGCAGGGATCCGCGCCGCAGCCGGACCGCCTTCGGTTCCCGAGCACACCACATCTGGCCAGGCCCGACCCCGAGCGAGGAGCCAGCACGACGGGCGACGACGATTCCCGTGCTCGCCCTCTTCGACTTTGAGCGCCTCGGCCTCAGGCCGGCTTCGAACCGCTGATGGCCGGCATGACGGCGAACTCGCAGTCTCCGGCGGTGTCGATGTCGACGATGCTCGGCGCGACGTAGTCGTCCTTGCGCTGGTCGTTCGACGTCGATGGTGTCGTGGATTCCATGTGATCACCTCCTCGGTGGACTCCATCTCCCGTTCGCAAGCCCACAAACCCGGGCTCGAAACGCCGAGACCAGGGGTCAGTCGGCGGAACCGGTCAAGCCGGGCAGCACGGCGAACTCGCGATCATCGGCCGTTTCGATGTCGATGATGCCGGGTGCGATGTACTCGGCACGGAGACCGCCGGCATCGAGGGCCAGGCCCGTAGAAGTCTCGTCCATGATCAGT
The DNA here is from genome assembly GCA_963717115.1 of uncultured Acidimicrobiales bacterium. Lineage (GTDB taxonomy): Bacteria > Actinomycetota > Acidimicrobiia > Acidimicrobiales > SZUA-35 > JBBQUN01. Next base: position 250,292 of record CAVQVO010000002.1, read on the forward strand.
TCCGCGCCTCGTTGTTGCTGCCACCAGCGCCCGGGAGGACGGCGAACTCCCGGTCGCTGGCCGTGTCGATGTCGACGATGCTCGGCGCCTTGTAGTCGTGGGCGACGGTGTCGTGGTCGACGTGGTCCCCTTCGAGATCGGTCCGGTCGTTCATGTGGGTTCCCCGCTCTACCGTGGGCCGTCGTGTGGCGGCCGCTTGCCGTTGTCGTGCCAGGAGCGATCCGGTGTTCGAGTGGTCACGATCATCCGACCGGACCATCGACCGCCGAGCGCGCTCCCCGGTTACGCAGCGTAGTGAATCGGCCACGCCGGGTCAATCGGTCCCTTGACGCAACGACGGCCCCGGTGGTGCACTGAACCCGCGTCGCAGGACCGCCTTTCGGTTCTCGACGTCACCACACCCGGCAGACCCGACCCCGAGCGAGGAGTCAGCACGATGGACGACGACGGATCCCGGGTTCACCGATTCGACGACCCGTGGGACTGCGCCGCGGCGGCCATCGTGACGTCACTGGGCGGGGCGGAGGTCTTCCTCGACCAACCGGCGAGCGAGCAGTGGCGACGAGGGGTGACCCGGCCCTCGGACCCCGTGCTCGCCCTCTTCGACTTCGAGCGGCTCGGAGAACTGCTGCACCGAGGCCGGCTGCTCCCGCCACAGATCCGGATGATGCGCGACGGGCCGGTCGAGCCAGGGCTCTACATGGAGACCGAGCAGAGCCGCAAGGCGGCCCACTACGTGCGCCCTGATCCAGCCGGGGTGCGTCACCAACTCGAGCAGGGGGCAACGCTGGCCGTCGCCCGGCTCGACGAGTTCGATGCCGCCGTGGAAGAGACCGCCCGAGCGCTGCAGTGGTGGCTCGGGGCCGCCGTCGACGTCGGACTGTACGCAGTCGCCACCGAGACCCGTGGATTCGCCCCGCACGTCGACGACCACGAGGTGATCATCGTCCAGCTCGAAGGGGCGAAACACTGGCGAGTGTGGGAACCGACGAGACGGTTCCCCCTCGAGCGCGACGTCGCCCGACCAGCCGCTCCCACCGACCTCGCCTGGGAGGGCGAACTGCGCTCCGGCGACACGTTGTGTCTACCCCGGGGCTACTGGCACACGGCCTGGACCACCGACCCGGGAATCAGTCTGCACCTGACTTTCGGAATCCATCGCCGCTCGGGGATCGACTGGCTGGCGGCACTCGCCGACAAGGCCCGGTCCAGCGAGACGTTCCGTCGGGACCTCCCTCAGTACCTGCCGATCGCCGACCGGGCCTCCCACCACGAGCGCCTCGTCGACGAGCTCATCGAACTCGCCCGCGAACACGATTGGTCGACGATCCTCGACGAGCACCGGACGACGACCAGAGCCCGTAGCGACACCGCGCTCGCTGCCCGCCCCGATCCCGATGGCGAGCGCCGTTTGGTTCAGCACACCGTTCCGGCCCTCGTTGCGGGAGGAGGACACCGTGCTGGTCGTCTCCGCATCGGGCAGGCAAGCCCGACTCGATCACCGCTGCCGGTCGATCGTGGAGCGATTGCTCGACGGCGGACCGGTGGCCATCGAGGACCTCCGCCGCGCCACCGACCTCCCCGAACCGCACTTCTGGTCGCTGCTGCAGGCCCTCTCCGACGCCTCGCTCCTGGGCCATCGGTGAGCAGGACGGACGGCCCGGTCCCGCCTCGATCCGGCCCGACCTCGTGGTCGTCCTCAGCGTCGATCGACGCTGACGATCAATCCCCGTTCGAGCAGCGTCGCCGAGAACGATTCGACGTCGGGTCGAACCACCCCGGCCGACACCCCGAACGCCCGGACCACGTGATCGACGAGCTCGTCGATCGTTCGAGGCTCGACCAGGAGGTCCCAGAGCAGGCTCGCCGTTCGATTGAGCGACGACACGCGACCCGTGTCGGCATCGAAGAGGATGACTTCCTCCCCCACTTTCGCATCGATTCCCTCGGGGGGACGAACGAAGAATTCGCTGGGACGACTGCGGTCCACGCTGGCACCTCGGGTACTTCGATGGATTGACGGCCGACGGAGACGGTAGCAATACTTCGGACCCGGAACGGAGGAACCAATCGTGAAGAAGGCCTGGCGGGCGGCCGTTGAAACCAATCGGCATCTTCCCCATTCGGTCAAGCGGATGGCTGCGCCCCTGATCGGCGACGCCCGGCAACGGCGCATCTCGGCCGCAACACGGCTCGACAACGTCACCACCCCACCCGAACGGCCCATCGGCGTCAAGCTCGAGATCACGCATCGCTGCAACCTCCTGTGCGGCTTCTGTTACACCGACTCACCGGCTGCGACCCAGACCAAGGGCCATGAGCTGACCGACGACGAGTGGTTCACCGCCATCGACACCGCCCTCGATCTCGGCATCATCGAGTCGGTGATCACCGGCGGTGAGCCTTTGCTGCGCAAGGACCTCACGCTTGCCGCCACCCGCAGGCTGAGCGAGGCAGGCGTCGCGGTGATCATCACGACCAACGGCTGGTTCGTCGACGAACGGGTCGCACGCGAACTGAGCGAGCTGCCCGGCGTCGTCGTCAACATCTCGCTCGACGGGGCCACCGCCGAGCTCCACGACGCCGGACGGGGTATCGCCGGCAGCTGGCAGCGGGCGGTCGATGCGCTCGACCTGCTCCTCGAACACGGTGTCGAGGTACGCGTCAATCACGTCGTCACTCCGGCCAACCACGCCCATCTCGACGCGTTCTTGGAGTCGATGTGGTTGCTCGGTGTTCGTGCCATGCGGGTCACGCCCGTGCGGCCCATCGGCGGCTCCACCCGGGCGGGATCGTGGGGGGTCGACGCCGGTCACGTCGCCGAGGTCGTCGCGGACTTCCGACGCCGTCACGGCCTTCCGACCAACGTCCGCTGTTTCACCGACCAGGAGGGGCTGTCGGAGACTCTGGCACTGGCTCCCAGGACGATGCTGGTCAAGCCCGACGGGTCGGTCCTCACGGCGTCCGAGCTCCCCTTCGTGTACGGGAGCGCCACCGCCGACGGCCTGGCGAGGTGTTGGGACAACATCCGCGAGCAGTGGAACAGTCCGACCGTACGCGATTGGGTCGAATCGGCGCTGGGGGTGACCGGACGACCCGTTGCCCACGTCGCATACCGCGACCCCGACACCCAGCTGGCCGGCACCCCCACGCCGACGCCCCCCGTCCGCACGACCTCGGCCAAAGCCACCCTCCCGACCACCGCTCCTCCCGATCTCGCCGAATCACTGCAGGCATCGCGTCGGGCGTTGGTGGACTGCGCGCTCGCTCGGCGCTACGACCCGGCTCCGGCTCGCTGGAGCGGTGATCGTTCGGGTTCTCGCTACGTTCGCACGGCCGCCGGCCATCGCCTCGTCCTGAGCCCCATGAGCGGGCGAGTCCTCGATGCCGTCGGCGGATCAACGGCCGCCGCCGCCGTGACGACCTTGCGATCGCAGTATCCCTCCGTCGATCCCGAGCGGCTCACCACCGACGTCCTCGATTCGGTGGCCGATCTGGTCGCGCGGGAGCTCCTGGTACCGGTTCCCTCGGCCTCCCCTCGGCGACGGCGGAGTCTGGCGGTGTCCTCGGCCCGACCCGACGCCGGCGAGCTCGGAATCGACCGACCCGAAGGCGCAGCTTCGGCGGCCGCCGAGGCTCGGGAATGAGCGGGTCCGCCTTCGGACACACCATCCACACCGATCTGCCACTGCAGCGCCTCGGTCCGGACCTCGATCGACCACTCGGCCGGATCGAGATCGTTCGCAGCGATCCCGTTCGTCATCGATTGCCGGCGGCTCCCACCGACCCGGTGACCCTCGGCGACCCGGCCCTGCTCACGACGCGCCACGCCGACGACACGGTCACCATCTGGGACCGGGGCGAGGCCAAGTTCCACCTTCTGCCGTCGGCGTTTCGCATCGTCGTCCGCAACGAGGCAACCGACGACGAGTGGGAGAACCAGCTGGTCAACACCGCCCTCCCGCTCCTGCTCACCTCGCTGGGGCGGTTCGTGCTGCACGGCGCAGCCGTGCTCACCGACCGGGGAGCCGTCGTCTTCATCGGACCGTCCGGTCGAGGCAAGTCGACGATCGCCGCCACGGCCGCGTCGCTCGGTCGAGGTGTCCTGGCCGACGACGGCGTGTTGTTGACCAGCGAGCGTGAGGTCTCCTCCGGTTTCGTCGGCTGGCGCGGACCACGACACGTACGACTGGTCGATTCCGCATCGGGACCCGCGGGCCGGCCCCGCAAGCACACCCTGCACCTGTGCCAAGCACAGCAGGCGATCGCCTCCAGCCCGATCGCGTCGATCGTGATGCTGGCACCGCGATCGGACTCCCTGTCGCCCCTCCGAACGCTCGATGCCCGGTTTCGCGTTGCCGGCATCCTGGCCAACTCCTTCTCGGTCGACGAGCGCACGCGCCGGGAGCAGCTCGTCGTCGCCGCCGCCGTCGCCGAACGAGTCCCGATGTGTCAGGTCTCGCTCCCCGACGACCTGGATCGGGCGGCCTCCGCCCTCGAAGCCGTCCTCGCACGACTCGACGACCCTCGACCGTCGCCGGTTGCGTCGAGCGCCCCGTGATCTCCGATCCACACGAAGGAACCACGACCACGAACCATGAACCCGGTACGCCGCCCCGCCTCGATTCCGCCCGTCCTCACGAGCCACCGCGCATCGACGACGTCGACGATGCGGTCGACCGTGAGTTCGCCGTCCTCCCCGGCCCCACCGGATCCGTCACCTGAGGTGGCCACCGATCCCCAGGCCGCACTCCTTCGCTTCGCCGCAGGCGAGCCGATCGTCGAGTTCGTTCTCGACGACGAACAGTTCGACGAACTCGACCGCTGGGCCCTCCACCGCAATCTGGCCCTGGCGCTGAGCACCGCCGTCGAACAGGGGAAGCTGCACGTCTCGTCCCATGCGGCCGAACGGCTGCGGCGGCAGACGATGGCGCTCACCGTTTCCTCACTCCGAACTCGAGCCGCCCACCGCCGGGCCACACGGGCGCTGCGCGAGCGGTCGATCCCGTGCCTGACCATCAAGGGCATGGCGACCTCGCGGCTCGACTTCCCCGATCCGGGAGTCCGCCAGTTCGGTGACGTCGATCTCCTCGTACCTCGCAAGGACGCCGTTGCGGCCCGCCGAGCCCTCGAGGACGCCGGCTTCGTGCAATCGGGGGCCGAGGCCCATTCGTGGGCGCACATGGGCCACGCCACGGCCTACCGGTTCAACGACGAGGCCGAGGTCGATCTGCATCATCGACTGGCGCGGCTGGGGCCGGGTCGCCTCCTCGAGGGTGCCGACTTCTTCGAGGGTGCCGTGGCATTCGAACTCGACGGCGAGGAGGCCTGGGCACCCGACCGTTGCCGTCGGCTCCTGATTGCCGCCGCCAACTACACGTTCACCATCGCCGAGCAACGGAACTGGACCACGTTCGCCGATCTGATCGTGCTGAGCCGCGACGCCGAAGCGCTCGCTCGAGCGATCGACCTCGCCGACGAGATCGGCCTGGGGCGTTGTCTTCGTTCGGCCATCGCCGTGGCGCACGATGCGGCCGGGCTCGCCGCTCCGCCGCTGCCGCCGGTCAACGGATCGTGGCGCGACCGGCTCGTGGCCTGGGCCCACGACAAGGCCGTACCCGTCCCCTGGCGCGAACGCACGGCCTTCGCCCTGCTGTTTCCCGGCGCGACGGCCCGCAGTGTGGTCGGCTGGCTGAGGCCCGGCGAGGACTATCTGGCGTCGACGGGGCAGAGCCAACGGGAGTACCTCCAGGCGAAAGCGGCACAGAAGATCCTCGGCCGAGATCCGGGCTGACTCGGCCCGGCGGTTGGGCCGCTCCGGGAGCCTGCGTTCAGTCCTGGGCCGACGCCAATGCCGACTGCACCGCAGCGCTCCACTGCGGCAGCACGACGCTCGCCTCGAGATCGGACCGGGCCCGAGCGGCCCCCACCGAGCAGCGCCGGACCGTCGCCTCGTCGAGCGCCTCCTCGATCGCCCGCAGCGCGGCCGTCGCGTCGCCGGCCGGAGCCGTGATGCCGGCTTCGTGCGTTGCGAGGAAGGTCGCCACCGAGCCGTGCGGTGGCACCAAACCGACGATCGGGCGGCCTGCGGCGAGGTAGCTCGTGATCTTGCTCGGGAACGACATGTCGACGTTGGTCGGGTCCTGGCACACCAACAGCACGTCGGCCGCCCGGAGCGCAGCGGCGAACTCGTCGTTCGGGAGTGGGTCGACGAAGACCACGTTCGACAGATCCGCCGCGGTGTTCTCGAGTCGGCCCCGCTCTGCGCCGTGACCGATCAGGGCAAACCGCAGACCCGGGTGGGTCGACTGCGCCCGCTCCGCCGCGGCCAGCACCTGATCGAGCCCTTGCTTGCGAGAGAGGGTCCCCGCATGGACCACCAGGCAGTCGCCATTCGGCGCGAGCCGACGACGCATGGCGACCACCGCGTCGGCGCCGACCTCGGGCGTGTCGCTCTTGATCCAGTTCGGCAGGACGGCGAGATCGTCTCGGGCGACACGTTGGCGCAGAAGCGGCGCGACGAAGGACTCCGAGATGACGATCGTGCACGTTGCCGCGCGGGCCATCGACGCCTCGAAGCGGGCGACCATGGAACCAACCCATCGCAGATGCGACAGGCCGCTCTGCGAGATCCCCCGTCCGGCGAGGTCCTGGAACACCAAGACGCTCGGGCGCCCACGCAGCCGACCGGCGAGCACGGCGACGGCTCCCGAGCTCAGCCCGGGCGAGATGCCCACGTAGACGTCCGGACGGACCCGGGTCGCGCGGGCGATCGCGGCAAGGAAGAAGCTCAGCTCGAAGGCCAGGCGCCGCAGAACACCGGGATGGCTCGGGATGAAGCAGCGTCGCCGGTGGACGATCAGTCCACCGATCACCTCGGTTCCGCCGATGCTCCGTCGGTGCTCGGGGCTCAGCGACCAGGCCGGATAGTGGGGATAGGTCGTCACCACCTCGGTTCGGCCGTTGCGGGAATGCAGGTACTCGGCCAGTTCGTGGGCCACGGGACCGATCCCGCTGCGTTCGGGCGCATAGTTGACCGCCACGAGGCACACCGCCGGTCCGGAGCAAACCGGTCTGTCGGAGTGGGTCCGCCGGCGATCTCGGAACGAGCTCCACCACGCAGGGAGCCATCGTCTGTCGATCTTCACCAGCGTGCACGTCTCTCGTCGTTTCGCTGGTGACGGTAGCGTCGGACCGACCTCGCGTAAAGGCCCGGGGCAGGACGACCCAGGTCGAAACGGAACCCGCCATCTAGTCTGGGCACTCGATGAGCGCGCCGGCCGAAGCGACAATCCACGATGCGACTCGCCGCAACCGCCAGCTCGTTCGCGCCGCGTCGGGTGGGGTCGTCCTCCGGTTCTGCACCGTGATGTCGACGGTGGCGATGTACGCCATCGCCGCCCGCGTCCTCACCGACGACAACCTCGGAGTCTGGCTGACGGTCACCTCGTTGTACCTCGTGATGACCGTCGGCGATTTCGGCTTGGGGGCCTCGGTCACCGACTCGCTCGCCAGCGGCGGGGGTCCAGCCGCTCCCCGACACCTTCGCCGATCGGTCGTCGCAGTGGCCTACCCAGCCGTGATGGCACTGGCGTTGGCCGTGATCGCCATCTCGATCACGGTCTTCGTCGCCACGCCCCTCGCCCGTGAATTGGGGGCCCCCGGCGATGCCGCCGACGCATTCGTGGCCGTGCTGTGCGTGGTCGGTCTCACGATCCCGCTCTCCATCGGCGGCCGCGTGCTCGAGGGCGTGCAGCTCGGATGGCAGGCCAATCTCGCCCAGGCAGCGGGCATCGTCCTGGGCCTGCTCCTGTTCGGCATCGCCGCTACCGTCTCCCCCAGCCTCTTCGCCCTGTCCATCACCGCCGTCTCGGGACGGTTCATCGGCAATCTTCTCTGCTGCCTGGTCTCGATGACCGACTCGTCGCTGATTCCCCGTCGCGCGGCGTTCCGATGGTCGGCGCTCATCGAACTGGCCAGGCCGGCCGGGTGGTTCTTCCTGATCGGGGTCTCGGCCGTGGTGTCGTTCGGGATCGATTCCCTGGTGCTCGCCGGTGCCAAGGGACCGACTGCGGTCGCGGAGTATTCCGCGGCCTATCGATTGTTCACGTTCGCGCCGATCATGACCTTCATCGTGCTGCAGAGCGTTTGGCCCGCCTTCGCCGAGGCGCTGCATCACGACGATCGAACGTGGATCGCCGTGACCTATCGACGGATCACCTCGGTCGGGTTCCTGGCGAACCTGCTCGCGGCGGCCATCCTGCTCGTCTCCATCGACGTGATCGTCCGCGTGTGGCTCGACGACAACGTGGTCATCGGCTCGGGCACGGCCCTGCTGGCCGCCGGCGCAGCGATCGCTCACGGCATGGTCATTCCGGCGGCGCTGCTCTCGATGGGTCTGGGAGACCTGTCGTTCCAGGCCAAGGTCACGGTGATCGGAGCAGTCGTCAACGCCGCACTCTCGATCCCCCTCGCCTTTGCGATCGGGGCGAGCGGACCGCTGCTCGGATCGATGATCGGACTCGTCGTCACCTGGCTGGCGCTGGCTCACCGCAATCATCGCCTGCTGCTCGCCCCCGAGCCCGCCGAGCAGACATCGCACCGGGTCGGCCTCGGATCGTGAGCGCCCCCGGAACACGCTCCGCCGGGCTCGATTCGACGCGCCGACTTCGCATCCTCTTCGATTTCAGCCTTGCGTCCGACGTCATCGGCGGTCCCCGCACGACGATGGAAGGCCTGCTCGACGGCTGGAGCCGTCTCGACACCGAAGACGAGCGGATCGTGTACGGGCCCGAATCCCTTCGCCGTGCGGTCGAGGCCGGCGGGGCGACCCTCGTGACCGCACGGTCGGGTATCGCGCCACGGCGCTTCACGCAGCAACAGGCCGAGTTGCCGGCCCGCTTGGTCGTCGATCGTCGGCTCGCCGGCTCCGACGTGGTCGTTGCGGCCAACATGACCTGTTCGCTGATCCCCGGAGGACCACCCGTCGTCGGGATCCTCCACGACGTCCGCCACCTCCGACGACCGCAGGATTTCTCGCGGTCGGCCAATCGGTACCGGCGAATCGCCTGGAGCCGCTCGGCCCGTCGAATGCGGGCCGTCGTCGCCGTCAGCGAGTTCTCGAAGGACGAGGCGGTCGAACTCGGGCTCCCACTCCCGGACCGGGTCTGGACCATCCCCAACGGTTGCGACCACGTGGACTCACCGACGTCGGAGGAGGTCGACGATGTCGTGCTGTGCGTCGCGCACCGCAGCTCCAAGGGAATCGACGACCTCGCCGCGGTCTGGTCCGTCGTCCACGAACAGCTCGGTGACGCCGCGCCGTCGTTGCTGGTCAGTGGTGTCGAATCCGGCTCGCCGGGTGCGGCAAGCCTCTCGGCGTCGTTCGGGCGGCGCGCGCTCCCGACTCCCCGGGTCATCGGGTACGTCTCGAGCGCCGAGCTGTATTCGACGATGAGCCGGTCACGGGCCGTGCTCTACCTCTCCCACTACGAGGGGTTCGGACTCGTTCCCACCGAGTCGTCGGCGCTCGGCCGCAGGACCTTCGCCTATGACCTCGCGCCCTACCGAGAACGAGCGGAGCACCTCCTGCTCACGACCGCACCCCTCGGACGACCCGACCTGATCGGCCGACGACTCGTCCAATATCTGGCCGCGGAACGAGCGGAGACGACCCCGATCGACATGCCCACCTGGAGCCAGGTCGCCCAGCAGTATCGATCGGCACTCCTCGAGGTCGTCGACGGCCCACGATGACACGGACGAGACCCGGACTCAGCGACGGCGAGCGAACACGAGGAGCTCGGCGTGGGTGAAGGTCGGCAATCGGGGCAACACGCTCGCCAGCATCCGCTCCAACCACGGCAGCGGCGCGAAGTACGCCGGCTCGGGTGAGTTGCGATAGACGACCACGTCCCATTCCGAGCTCGGAAAGCGAGACGCAATCGCTCGAGCGGTGTTGAGCCGGTAGTGCGCCGGGAAGACGTCGTTCGGCTGACGGTTCTCCTGCAGCCTCGGGGCGAGCACCGTGTGCAGCCGATTGGGCACCAGCCGTCCCATCACCCCGATGTAGCCCCAGGCATTCGGTGTCCGGGCGCAGAACCAGCCGCCGGAGGCGACCACCCGCGAGACCTCGGAGGCGAATGTCCCGGGGTCCTCCACGTGCTCGAGGACCTGGTCGCACACGACGAGGTCGAACGAACCGTCGTCGAAGGGCAGGCGCCGGTCACGGATCACGACCGTCGCGTCGGCGATCGGATGCTGGTCGACGATCGAATCCGGATCGGCAGCCGTCAGCGCCTTCGCACCCTGGCGGAGGTCGAGCAGCTCGCGCTTGTAGCCCGATGCTTCGAGATACTGCACGCCTCGACCCGCTCCGAGATCGAGAACACGCGGTGGAGCGGGCATCGAGAGCACCAGCGATCGAATCCGCCCGTAGAACTCGATGGTGCCATCGCAGCGGCTGTAGCCGCCAACGTCTCGCTCGGGGTAGCGCATTCAGGCCCACTCGACCAGCGAGCGTCGGTCGAGCACGATCGGATGGGGCGACCGGCGGCTGGCGACGGCCGCGGTGGCGAGCGCGATTCCCACCCACGGCTCGAGCTCCCAGAGCGAGTTGGAAACGACTGTCCAGACGGCGATTCCGGGCCCGACCAGCAGACCGGCCTCGAACGGCCCGAGCTCCCCGAAGAAGACCGACCGGATGGGACGGTAGACCAGGACGAACGACCACAGGGCGAAGGCCAGCATGCCGAGGACTCCGGCCACCTGCCAGAGCTGGATGGGCAGCGCATGGGCTCGGAGCGCATCCCCGAATCCGGATCCGGTGAAGGGCCACCGGTCGATGAGGTCGAACGATGAAGCACGCAACACCGAACGTTCGGCATCGCTGCGCTGCGCCGACGTGTCGGAGCCGAGGAGCCTGCCGATCCCGACCGACGCCGACCACCGATCGATCGTGAGCAGCGCCGCAACGATCAGGACCATCGAGCTCCCCACCGTCACCATCGGTTTGCGTCGCAGGGCAACGACTGCGGCGAGACCGAACACCACCAGCAGGGCACCCAAGGCGGCACGACTACCGCTCTGGGCGCATCCGGCGGCGCCGACGACGACGCCGAGTGCCGCAAGTCGCCCTCGGACCCCGCCCACGTCCATGACCACCGAGATCGAGACAGCCGCCGTCAGGAAGCCGGCGAATCCGAACGAGTTGGGATGCACGGTGAGCCCGCTCACACGGTTCAACGACATGGTGGGCCCCGTCGCCAGGCCCCAGAGACTCCCCAGCGAACCTCCGGCGATCAGCGCCAGTCTCGGTTCGAGGAAGCCCGATGCTCTCAGCGCGGGCGGAGCCAGGGCCACGAACCCGAGCGACAGACCCACCACGATCACGAACGCGACCATGTCGCGCCAGGCCGCCGGGCGTCCCGACGCCAAGGCGCCGAGCGAGCCGCCGAACAAGACCGCGAGCGCACCGACCAGCAACGCCAGTTGCCACCGATCCGTCCGCACGCGGGACAGGTCGGCCGCGCCGACGCAGCACAGAACCGTCGCGGCGAGCGCGACATCGGCCACGGCGAGCCCGCCGGCCACCTGGAAGCCCGCCGAGGTGAAGGTGAGCGTCACAAACGTCAGCCAGGCGAGGACACGCGCCCCGAAATCGAAGATCGACCTCCGGCGCCGGAGGGCACCATCGAACACCGCGGACCGCACGGCGAGGACCCTAGCAAACGGAGCGTTCCGCTAGTGTCACGCCATGCCGCAGCAGCCCGTACACGCTCCCGACACCGTCCGTGCCGCCGCGATCACCGACGGCAGCGGGCTGCCCGCGTGAGGATCGTGTTCCTCTGGCGCCGACCCTCGGGCTACTTCGACGCCCAGCTCGACGTGCTGCGGCGTCGAGGGCACGAGGTCGCCGTGATGTTCGAACGGGCCGACTCCTCGGCTCCTCTCGAAGGCGGAGCGAAAGCGTCGACCACCGACCACCACTGGACGACGCCACCGTCCACCGAAACGGTGGTTCGCCATCTCCGCCAGCACGCCGCCGAGGTCGTCGTCACGGCTTCATGGGGGATTCCGTCGTACGTCTCGGCCTGCGCCGACTACGCCGAGGCCCACCTCCGCATCGTCGGCGTCGACAGCCCATGGCGGGCCAATCCCCGTCAACTCGTCGGCCGTTGGACACACCGACGCCGATTCCGTGACGCCTTCGATGCGGCCTGGGTGACCGGGACACCCCAGTGGGAACTGGTCCGGAGGCTGGGATTCGCGAGCGATCGGGTCTTCGACCACCTGTACTGTGCCGACACGTCGCGCTTCGTCCCTCGACGATCGGCCTCCGACCGGATCGATGCTCCCTTCCTCTTCGTTGGACGACTGGTCCCGGAGAAGGGGCTTCCCGAGCTGATCGATGCCCATCGCCGGTATCTCATGGCGGCGGGCGGAACGGGCCGTCCCCTGCAGATCGTGGGCAGCGGCCCCGCCCCGTCCCTGCACCCCGGCGCCACCCACACGGCCGTCCTCGAACCGGACCGGCTCGCCGAGGTCATGGACGCCTCGTTCGCGCTCGTCCATCCCGCCCACCTCGAGCACTGGGGTGTCGTCGTTCACGAGGCGGCCTGCATGGGGTTGCCGATCGTGACCACGAGGACCACGGGAGCCGCCAGCCGCTTCGTCAGCCACGGCGTGTCCGGCTGGTTCGTCGAACCGACCTCGGATTCCGTTCTCGATTCGCTCGTCGAGCTCGATCGACTCGCTCCGTCGCGGTACTGCGACATGTCCGATGCGTCAGGACGGCTCGGGCGTCTCCTTCATCTCGATGCCTGGGCCACGCATTTCGAGGAATCCGTCGAACGGGTCCTGCGGCGAGGACCGACCCGACGATGACGTCGATCTTCTTCATTCGGGTCAAGAAGCTGGCACTCATCGCCCGGACGCCCTCGTTGCGCAGCGCGTTGCGACATGGTGTCATCCCCTCGGCTGAGCACGAGCACCTCACCCGTTTCGAGGTCGCGCACGTGATCGACGTCGGTGCGAGTCGTGGACAGTTCACGTCGTGGGCCACGGCCCGACTGAATGCGCCGACGATCGACGCCTTCGAGCCACTCCCCGAGGCCAGGCGACGATTCGCCAAACTCGGTCTCGGTTCTCACGTCCGGCTCCACGACGTTGCCGTGTCCTCGAGCGTGGGGATCGAGCCCTTCTTCGTGACGAAGAGCGACGACAGCTCGTCGTTGCGGGCCTCGACGACGAACCAGCGAGCGCTTTTCCCGGGATCGACCGTCGAGCGCACCCTCTCGGTTCCGGTCACGACGCTCGACACGGTCCTGGAACCGTCGGCGATCCGCCGGCCGTCACTGCTGAAGATCGACGTCCAGGGAACCGAGCGTGAGGTGCTCGCCGGGGCGCGCTCACTCCTCGAGGTCATCGATCTCGTCTACGTGGAGTGTTCGTTCGTCGAGTTGTACGAGGGACAGGCGCTCGCGTCGGACGTCATCGCCGACCTCACCCAGCGGGGCTTCGGTCTCATCGGGACCCACAATCCCCACTTCGATTCCCATGGGGCCTGCATCCAGGCCGACCTGCTGTTCGGAAGGCTCAGCGATCGATGACCGATCTGTCTGCCGAGAAGTCCACCACCTCGCCCGGTTTGGTCGCTCTCCCGCGCCACGAACCGACACTTCCCGACGTCCTGGCGATCGCCCGACGGCGATTCCTCATCGCTGCGCTGACCTTTCTGGCCGTTTTCTCCGCCGTCAGCGGCTTCGTGTACACCCGGGAGCCGGTCTACGAGGCTCGGGCCCTGGTCACGCTCCGGACCCCGAGGAACGGGCAGCTCTTTCCCGCCGTCGAGGGTGAGGCTGCTGCGCTCGAGCGGCGCGCCGAAGACGAGATCGCCTACCTGCAGTCCGATGCCACGGGAGCGGCACTCGCCGCCGACGGTGTCGTCGTCACGGCTCAGGGCACGGTCGTCGGTTCGCCGTTCAGCACCGAGCTCGTCTTCACCGCCACCGGTCCGGATCGTGGGGCGGTGGTCGAGAACGCCAACCGATGGGCGAACTCGTACCTGACGATGCGCTCCGACGAGTTGATCGCCGGCAACGATGCTCTCATCGTCTCCCTCAATGAGCAACGGGCGGCCGTGAGTGCCGACCGGGAGGCACTCGCCGAACCGCTCGACGAGATCGACCGCGAGTTCTCGCTCGCCACCACCGCCGAGGAGACGTTGCGGCTGAGTGCCCGTCGGGAGGCTCTCGAGCGGTCCATCGGCAGTGAGCTGGAGGCCCTTCGACGACGCGAGACCGAGCTCTACCTGCAGACCGTCGATCGGCAGATCGTGCAACGCGACCTGGATCTGGTCGGGGTCAGTGCCCGACTCGATCAGCTCGCCGAACGTGCTTCGGACCCATCGGGTGACCCGATCCGGAACGTCGCGCTCGGAAGCGTGCTGGCCCTGACCAGCGCCCTTGCCGCCGCTGCGTTGTTCGAAGTGTTCGATCCCAAGGTCCGAACCGGCCCCCTGACCGGTCGGGCATCGACGGTTCCGGTGGTCGGGCGTCTGCGGCGGGACACCTCCGCCGCCAGCGAGAGCGGCCGCCCCGATCGGCGCGACCTCGACCGGATGTTCGCCAATGTCGCGCTCAGCCTCCCGCCACCCCCCGGTTCGATCGTGGTCGTTGCGTCGGCGTCAGACAACGACCCGGCGACTTCCGTGGCTGCCTTGCTGGCCCTCGAGGCCGCCGACGACGGGTTCACGACGCTGGCACTCGATGCCTGGACGACCAAGCCCGGTTTGCTCGGCCTCGGCGACCTCGACGGTGCTCCGTCCGACCTCGGCGCCGCACCGATCGGTACACATCACCCGAACCTGTGGATCTTGCACGCCTTCTCCCCCGATGCACCAGCCCCTCGAATGAGCGCCAACGGAGCCCTTCGTCGCGTGGTGGACGCTGCGGGTGGACACGATGTGACGGTCATCGACGCACCCCCGTTGATCGGCGAGCGCGCCGACTCTCTGCTCCTGGCGGGGTCGGCGGCCGACGTCGTGCTCCTCGTCGTCGTGCCCGGAACGACCCGGCGGCGTGACCTCGACGTCGCCATCGATCGCCTGCGCTTCGCGGGGGTCGAACATCTGGGCATCGTGATCGACGAGACCGCCCGGTCAGAGCCTGCATGAGCATCGAACTGTTCGGTCTCCTCCATCTCGACCGGCACCAGACCACGGCGATGAACCTCGATACCACGTCGTTCCGACACCAGGTGGCCACGTATGTCGACAACGCCACCTTGCTCGCACGAACCCTTGCCGGCCACGGGCTCCCCTTCACGTTGTTGACGAACGACGGGGCGTTGATCGACCAGTGCCGGACGTCGCCCGACCGGGACCTTCCGTTCACCGTGGTCGAGATTCCCTTCCCGACGACCGTTCCGTCGGGTATCCGGTTCTATTCGGCCCACCACAAGTTCGACGCCTTTCGTCACCTGGCCTCGCTCGATCGCCCGTATGTGGCACTCTGCGACCTCGACATGGTCTGCATCAATGGTCTGTCGCCATCGTTTCTGACGTTGATCGAGCAGGGGATTCCGGTCCACTACGACATCACCGCTCAGGTGTCTCCCTCGGTCGGGCGCCACGCCATGGTTCGAGATCTGATCGTGGTCGGCACCCCGCCCCCCGAGTTCCGCTGGTCGGGAGGTGAGTTCGTCTCCGGAACGCCAGATTTCTTCGGGCGACTGATCCACCAGATCGATGCCGTCTATCCCCGGTACCTCTCGAACCTCGAGACGATTCGTCACCTCGGTGACGAGGTCGTCACGTCGACGGCGATCGAGCGCCTGCGGCGAGCCGGTGTGGAACCGGCCGACGCCGGCGAACTCGGAATCGTCGGCCGATTCTGGAATGCCCGAGTCGCTCATCGCCAGCCGCCGTTCCGCGACTTCGAGCGATGCTCCCTGCTCCACCTGCCTGCCGACAAGGCGTTGCTCGCCGAGTTCGCCGGCCAGCACGACGATGCCCTGCTCGACTTCTGCGATCTCTACCGGAGCCGAGCCTTCTCGCTCCGGGGTCGGGCAGACCGAGAGCTCGCCTCGTTGGCCCGGCTGCTGAGGCGTCCTCCCCAGAACCGGGTCCGGCGCCTGGTCCGTCGGAACCTCCAGCTTCCGAATCGTCGACCCTCCTCACGCCGACCGTGATGACGACATGACCCATCGCGTGGGGATCATCGGACTCGGAACCGTCGGGTCCCGCTTCGTCGAGCAGTTCGGACTCCACGACGCCTTCGAACTCGTCTCGGCGTGGGATCCCGATCCGCAGGCCCGACGACGACACGAGACGCAGGCGCCGATCGCCGCCGATGCGGCCGCCGTCATCGAGGCAGCCGACGTCGTGTACATCGCCGTTCCGCCCCGCTTCCACCGGGAGTACGTGACGGCGTGCCTGGCCTCGGACGTGGCGATCTTCTGCGAGAAGCCTCTGGGCATCGATGTCGCCGAGAGCCGCGAGCTCGTTCGGCAGGTCGAGGCAAGCGGCGTTGCTGCGGGCATCAACTTCGTGTTCGGCGCCGCCCCCTCGGCCGTGGAGTTGGAGCGCCGCGTCGAGGCCGATGCCATCGGCCAGCCGATACGCGGCGACCTCCGCATGCATTTCGCCGAATGGCCCCGCTCGTGGCATGCCCAGGCCCAATGGCTGCGATTCCGGGATCAGGGCGGCTGGATCCGAGAGGTCGCCTCGCACTACCTGTTCCTCGCGGCCCGAATCCTCGGCCCGCTCACCCTGGAATGGGCTGCGGTCGCCCACCCCGACGGGCCCGACGGCGATCGGAGCGAGATCGAGGCCGCGGCGCGCCTGACGGGGGCGATGGCACCACTGGTGATGTTCGGCACCAGCGAGGGCGTCGGCCCCGACGAGCTCGTGTTCACGATCCGGGGTTCGACCGGCTCACTCCGCATCGTCGACTGGTACCGCCTCCAGGTGACCACCGGAGGCGAATGGGAGGACCTACTCGGAACCGACCGGCCGGCTCTCGCCGCCCGGGCCTATGCCGCACAGCTCGACGAGCTGTCCAAGCTCCTCGACGGCCGACCGAGCCGGATCGCCACGTTCGCCGAGGCGCTCGCCGTGCAGGAGCTGGTCGAGACCATCCTCTCGTGATCCGGTGCGGGTCCGCGGCGACCGGCCCGACGACGACCCGGCATCGGTACCATCCGACCGTGCCCCGTCGACGTCCGACCACCCTGCGAGCGCGTCTCCGGGAGACCACCGTCGAACTCGATCAGCGGCGGCTCCAGGCCCGCTTCGTCGGCGTCGAGGTCGACACCATCGCCGACGCCGCCGAACGTGTGCCGGTCCGCATCGGCGGTGAGGTCCGGAGCAAGCACCGATCGTCGCCGGAAGGTCGCGCCTACCTCCGGGTCGAGATCACCGACGGCACCGGCACCGCCGTTGCCGTCTTCACCGGCCGCAACCGGATCCGAGGGTTCGATCTCGGCCGAACCGTGGTCCTCGAAGGCGTGGGCCGTCGCGAACGGGGCCGGTTCGTGGTGATGAACCCGGCCTACACCCTGCTCGACGGCACGACCATCAGCTGACGGACCTGCGTCTCGGACTCGTCGGTCACGAGCACGAGCACCTCGTCGCCGACCCGGAGCTCGGTGTCGCCCCGGGGCACCACGACGCTGCCCGCCCGCAGGACTGCGACGACCGAGGAATGTCGGGGGAACCCGGCGTCCACGAGGCGCCGACCGACCACCGGAGCGCCGTCCTGCAGGGTCACCTCCACCAGCCGGGCATCGCCGGCCAGCCGGAGCAGCCGCACCACCGACCCGACCGAGACCGCCTCCTCGACCAACCCGGAGAGCAGGTGGGGGGCCGAGACGGCGATGTCGACGCCCCAATCCTGGTCGAACAGCCACTCGTTGGCCGGGTGGTTCACTCGGGCCAGGACCTTGGGTACCCCGAACTCCTGCTTGGCGAGCAACGAGGCGACGAGGTTGTCCTCGTCGTCTCCGGTGACGGCGACGAACGCATCGGCCCGGTCGGGACCGGCCTTCGCCAGATCCGACACCTCGCAGGCGTCGGCGACGACCCAGGTCAACCCGCGCAGATCCGGGCGGTCGACGAGACGATCCCGACGCTCGGGACTGCGTTCGATCAGGGTCACGTCGTGACCGTTGGCCAACAGATCGGCGGCGATGAAGGCACCGACCTTGCCCGCTCCGACCACGATGACGTTCATCGGTTCCCTCCCTCGCCCGCTGCCAGCATCGTCGATGCCTCGTCGACCCGATCGCTCGTGGTCGCCAGGTAAACGACGTCGCCTTCCTGCAGGACGAGATCCGGGGTGGGCACGATGCCGGCTCCGAGGCGACGTACCGCAACGATCCGCACGATCCCGTCGCGTTCGAGGTCTCCCACGAGGCGTCCCACCGCGTCGGCCGGTACCGGCTGCTGCACCAGGGCGATCCGAGCGCTCGGGTCGGTCCATTGGACCGCCGGGCGCTCGGGCAGGAGCCGACGGGCGGCCAGTTCGGTCGTGAGCTGCGACGAGGCGACCGTCGAGATCCCCAGCCGCTCGTAGATCCCGGCTCGCCGAGGGTCGTAGATGCGAGCCAGCACGCGCGGCACGCCGAAACGCTCGGCGGCGGTCCGGGCGACGACGATGTTGGAGTTGTCGCCGTTGGTCACCGCAGCCAGAGAGGTCGCCCGCTCGACGCCGGCCGCGACGAGCGTCGAACGATCGAACCCCACGCCGACGACCGTCTGCGCCTCGAGGTCCCCCAGGCGTCGAAACGCTCGAGGACTCTGGTCGACGACGGCGACCGAGTAGCCCTCGCCCACCAACCGTTCGGCCAGTCCGGCGCCGACGCGGCCGCAGCCGACGATGATGGCGTGCTGTTCTCGGTCGTTCATCGCTCCACCAGTCGGGCACCGGGCGGCGCCTCGTTTCGATGCTCGCTCACCTGGATCGGAATCATGGTGATCGCCGTGTTCGGCCGCTGCCGGAGCTTCGTCCGGAGCAGGGCTGCGCTCTGATTGTGCAATGCCGAGTCCCACCAGTGCTCGACAACGACCTCGGGGATGATCACCGTGATGACGTCATCGGGCCGTTCGGCGTCGAGTTCTTCGATGACCTCGAGCACCGTTCCGGTGAGGTCACGGAACGGGGAGAACACCGTGCGGAGTTCGACCGGGAGGGCGAAGGCGTCCCAGGCATCGATCACCCGCTGTTCCTCCTCGGCGGTCGTCACCACGCTGATCGCCACCAGGCGCTCGGGCTGCATCGAACGGGCGTAGGCCACGGCATGCAACACACCGCGGTTGACCGTGCCGATGAGCACCACCACCGTGTGGGCGTGGCGGGCCACGGCGTCGGCCGGGGTCACCGCAAGGGCACTGGCCACCCGTGCGTAGTGGCGCTTCACCGATTTGAATCCCACCACGATGATGGGGATCAGCAGCACCGGGACCCAGGCCCCCTTGCTGAACTTCGACGCGACGACCACGAGCAGGACGACGAAGGTGGCGGCCGCTCCGAGGGCGTTGACGGCCTGGCTGCGTTTCCAGCGTGGTTCGCGCTCTCGCCGATGGTGGACGACCATGCCCAGCTGCGACAGCGTGAAGCCGCAGAAGACGCCGACTGCGTACAGGGGGATCAGCCGGCTCGTGTCACCGGCGAAGACGACGATCAGCACCCCGGCCACCGTCGCCAGGGCGATCACGCCGTTGGAGAAGACGAGGCGGTCACCGCGGTTGGCCAGTTGCCGCGGGAGGTATCCGTCGCCGGCGAGGATGGACGCCACCCGGGGGAAGTCGGCGAACGCCGTGTTGGCGGCCAGGATCAAGATGGCGAAGGTGGCGAACTGGAGGACGAAGTAGAGCAGGCTCCCGTCCCCGAGCACGGCACGACCCATGATCGACAGCAGGGTCTCGTTCTCGCTCACCGTCGGCTTGATCAGGTTCGCCAGCAGCGACAGGCCGAAGAAGAAGCCGGCCAGGATCGAGCCCATCACGACCAGCGTGGTGGCGGCGTTGCGCGATTCGGGTTTGCGGAACGCCGGCACGCCGTTGGAGATGGCCTCGATCCCGGTCAGGGCCACGGCTCCCGACGAGAACGCACGGAGGAAGAGCATGACGGTCACTCCCGTCAGCAGCGTTCCGCCCTCGGTGAGCGTGTCGAGCGACTCGGTGTCGGGGGGCAGCGGCTCGAGGTCACCGGTCGCATACCGGACCAGGCCGACCACGATCAGGAGCAGGATGCTCACGATGTAGACGTACGTCGGCCCGGCGAAGAGCCTGCCCGACTCCTTGAGACCACGGAGATTCGCGAGCGCCATCATGACGATGAACCCCAGACAGAGCAGGACCCGCTCGGGACGCAGCGACGGAAAGGCCGAGGTGATGGCCGCGACACCGGCCGACACCGAAACCGAGACCGTGAGGATGTAGTCGACCAGCAGGGAGGCGCCGGCCACCAGCGACGGGTTCTCGCCGAGGTTCTCCCGGGAGACGACGTACGAACCGCCGCCGCTGGGGTAGGCGAAGATGGTCTGCCGATAGCTGGTGATCACGATGAGCAGCAGCACCATCACGATGATCGACAGCGGCAGCAGGTCCTTCAGCGCCGCCAGTCCGGCGACCGGCACCAGGACCAGCAGGATCTCCTCGGTGGCATAGGCCGTCGACGAGATCGCGTCGGAGGCGAACACGGCGAGTGCGGTCGGTTTCCCCAGACGTTGGTGGTGCTCCTCGGAGGTCGCAATCGGTTCACCGACGATCAACCGTTTCAGCGCGGACATCGGGGCTCCGTGGTCCGCGTCGTCGACGAGCTGCCGCTGCCGAGCATGCGGGCGACCGTCAGGGCTCGCCACCTGCACCAGGCGCCGGATCGTCCGGGCCGTTCTTCCTTCACCTTCGACTCCTGCTTGGGATGCGACTCACGTCGCTCCACACGAGTGACCTCGTGCCATACGCGGATCCAGCCCCGCTTCGTATGTGTCGCGACCCTAGCGGCGTCGCGAGCTGATCCATCGGGGATTGCGTGTCCTGCGAACCGGATTCAGGCCGTCCCCGAACGGAGCTGTCGGCGGGCCTTGGAGGCCCCGCTGTCGAGGAAGTCGTCGATCACTGCGGCCATCTCCTGGGCCCGGGTGAAGAGGAAGAGGTGACCGCCTCCTTCGACCACGTGCAGTCGGGCGTCGGGGATGCGGCGGGCCAGGAGTCGACCATTGGCGAGGCGGACGATGGGATCGTCGTCACCGGCGAGGACGAGCGTCCGCTGGGGTAGCCGATGGAGCCAGGGCAGGCTGGACCAGCGCTGGATCGCGCCGAGTTGATAGAGGTACCCGAGCTGCGTCGGCGGCCGCGCCGCCCGTTGACGAGCGTGTTCGTCGAGGAGCTCGGGGTGGGACCGGATCGCCCCGCCGTAGAGGGTCGGCGCGATCCGTCGGAGATACTCGGGCGAGTAGTACCGCGCCGGTGACATGAGCGTCGCCAGGGCCGCCGGACGCCCCGGGAGGCTGGTGACCCCGGGCATCGTGGCCGCCAGGATCAGCCGACGAACCATGCCGGGATGGCGCCTCGCCAGCTCCTGCGCCAGAGCCCCGCCCCAGCTCAGGCCGAGGACGTCGACCCGGTCGTGGCCGAGTTCGTCGATCAGCCCCGCCAACGTGCCGGACAGCCGTCGCATCGACAGCGGGGTGAGCGGGGTGGGACTGCCCCCGACACCCGGTGCGTCGAAGGCGATCGTCTCCCGATCGGGGAGATGACGGCGGAGCGGGTCGAACAGGTCACCGGTCGCCCCGATGCCGTTGATCAGCAGCAGCGGTCGGCCGGCCCCGGAATGCTCGACCGTGACCCGCAGTCGCTGCATCCCGACCGAGACGGTCGAGGATTTGGTTCGGATCGTCGAATCGCCGGCCACGACGTCAGTCAATCAGCGGTTCGAGCCGACCGTCGCGGGAGGTTCACCCGAGCACGTAGGCGCCGGGCGCCGGCATGATCGGCTGGTGGTTCTCGCTGCCGAGCGTCTTCGGCGCCGTGACCTTGGCGCCGGCATGCGGCTGCAACCAGCCGGCCCAGTGATCCCACCAGCTCCCCTGGTGCTCCACCGCTGCGGAGCGCCATGCCTCGGCGTCGTCGGCACGCTCGGGATTCACGAAGTACCGACCCTTCGGATTGCCCGCCGGGTTGACCAGCGCCTGGATGTGACCCTGCGAGCTGAGGACGAACTCGGGCGATCCGCCGATCAGGTTGACCGTCTCGTAGCAGGCCTGCCATGGGGTGATGTGATCGGTGACTGCGCCGACCACGAAGCTCGGACAGTCGATGGCTCCGAGGTCGATCGGCGTGTCGAGCACCTCGACCGCACCGGGCGTCGTCATCGCGTTGTCGCCGGCGAGGCTCATGAAGTCGGCATGGAGACCGGCGGGGAGGTTGGTGGTGTCGCCGTTCCAGGCGAGGACGTCGAAGGCCGGCGGGTTCTTGCCCATCAGGTAGTTGTTCACGACGTAGTTCCAGACCAGGTCGTTCGGGCGGAGCCAGGCGAAGAGCCGGCTGAGGTCCTCGCCCTTCAGGATGCCCTGCCGGCGGCTCTGGCGAGTGGCCGCCTCGATCACGGGCTGCGACATCATGGTGCCCATGGTCGAGGGCACCTCCCAGTCCAGGATCGTCACGAGGAAGCTGGCCGACCGCACGCGATCGTCGGCGACGGCGGCGAGGTGCCCGAGCAGGGCCGCCATCGTGATCCCGCCCGCGCAGACGCCGAGCAGGTTGAGGTCGGGGGCGCCGGTGATCTCGAGGGCTGCATCGGTCGCCTCGAGGATCGCCGCGCAGTAGGTGTCGAGGTTCCAGTCGCGCTGTTCGGGGCCTGGATTGCGCCAGCTGATGGCGAAGACCTGATGGCCCTGACCGACGAGGTGTTCGAACAGGCTCCGCCCGGGAGCCAGGTCCAGGATGTAGTACTTGTTGATCTGCGGCGGGATCACGAGCATCGGCCGCTGGTGGACCTTGGCGGTGGTCGGTGCGTACTGGATCAGCTCCAGCACCTCGTTGCGGAACACGACCGAGCCCGGTGTTGCCGCGACCGTGTCGCCCGGGGTGAACGGGCGACTGTCGACCATCGACGGCATCCCACCGTTGTGCCGCAGGTCGTAGAGCGCATGGCGAGTGCCGTCGACGAGGCTGCGTCCCTGCGTCCGGCGAGCCTCCTTGATGGCCGCCGGATTGCCGAGCAGGGTGTTGGTCGGGGCCAGGGCGTCGGTGGCCAGGTTGGCGAGGAACTCGGTGCGGAGCCTCGACTTGGGATCCATGTCGAGATCGTCGACGAGCCCGTGCACCTGCTCGTCGAACGCCAGGTACGACTGTGCGAGACGCCGGTACACCGGGTTCGCGGTCCAGGTCTCGTCGGTGAAGCGGCGGTCCTTGGCGTCGGGTGCGATCGTCGAACGACCGGCCACGATCTTCATCTGTTCGGCCGCCAAGCCGACCGCCCGACGGGCCAGGACCCGGGGCTGGGTGACCGAGGTGCGCACGAATCGTCCCGCCGCAGCTGCGAACTGGTCGGGCTGCAATCCCGACGGGATCGTGCCGGTGAAGGCCTCGATCGTGGCGTCGATGAGCTCGCGATCGGTCTGCTCGGGTTGGTCGCGGTGCTTGGTGCTCACGTGGGTCTCTTCCTGTTCGCGTGTCGGGTGCCGGTCGGCGCATCGTCCGCCGGGACCCCAATCGTGAACAACTCAATCATTTTTGCCTGTGAATGTCAATATTGAACTGGACAATCAGTTTCTCGGGGACTACACCGTTGTCCGTGACCGATGCCGCAACTCCCCGGGACCGAACGATCGAAGCCGGCCAGGCCGACCGGGGCGGCTACCCGCGCAAGCGACGTCAGACCCGGCGGCGCCTGCTCACGGCCGGGACCGAAGTCCTCGCGGAACGGGGCCCGGGCAACGTGAGCGCCGCCGAGATCGCCACGGCGGCCGGCGTGGCCATCGGCACCTTCTACAACCACTTCCCCTCGGTCGACGACTTCATCGATGCCGTCGCCCACGATCTCGGCCGGGGCATCGAGATCGGTAGCGACACCCTGGCCGACATCGAACACGATCCGGCCCGGCGAGTCGTCATCGGCGTGCTCCAGCTGCTCCGGATGGCCGAAGACGACCCGGCCTCGGCCGCCGCCTTCGCCACGCTCGCTGCGGTCCGGCCCGATTTCCGGGCTCGCGTCCGCGGCATCGTCGGTCAGGCGATCCGTGACGGCATCGACGCCGGCCGGTTCGAGGTCGCTCCCGGCGAGTCGACGACCAACGCCGTCCTCGGCACGACCCTGCAGGCCGTGCGCTCGCGGCTGCTCGGCGAAACCGACCGCACCGACGCACCCGAGGTCGCCCGCCTCGTCCTGCGCGTGCTCGGCACCGATCCGGCCGAATCCGACGCGATCATCGAACACGGGCTCGCTGCGGCCTTCTGAGTCGGCCGGCCGATCGCCCCGTCGACGTCGACGGGAGCCCCGATCTGGGCCGTTCGGTGTGCCCATCTGGGGACCAACGCCCATGGACCGCTCCGAATCGGCCGGGATACCGTCGGGTCCGGCCCGCCGATCGGTGAGCTGGGGAGGACTCCCACATGAGACGCACGTTCACATGAGACGCACGTTGTTCGGCTGCACGCTCGTCGGTGCGGCGCTCCTGGTTGCCAATCCGGCGTCGGCCCAGGATGCCACCGGACCCTGCACGGCCAGCGCAACGCTGTCGAACGGAGTCGTGGTCGACCCGTACGATCCGGCGCTGACCGGCACGGTCTACGAGATCCCGCTGAGCGGAACTGCGGATTACCAGGGCAGTGTCGCCGCAACCACAACGCCGAGACCCGTCTCGGGGAGGGTGGCGATCCAGGGCCCACCCGGCTTCGGCGACATCACGATCACCGATCAATGGACCTGGGCCGACGACAGCGCCTCGGCCACCGAGAAGGTCGGAACAGGATCGTGGGATCTCCCGAGTGCCCTCCCCCGAGGCGTCGAGATGACCGTCACCGGCGCACATCGTGAGGACGGGGTCGTGACTTGCGAGGGCCGCGTGCTCGTGAAGCTGGAAGGCGGCGTGTTCGACAGCCCGATCGGCTACGTCGCCGTCGCCGGGTCGGTGCTGTCGGCTGCCGGCCTGGCCGGTGCGATGGTGGTGCGGCCATGACCGACCTGCCGAGGACAACGCCCCACCCAGCCGGTTCCGGGCGAACCGGGCACCCGATCCGAGGAGCGATCTTCGGGCTGCTGCTCGGCTCCTTCGTCATGCTCGACCTCCTGCTCACCGGAGTGCTGGCGCTCGACAGCGTGATGGTCTACGTCGTACCGGTTCTGGGCCTGCTCGTCGGCATCGGACTGGGCGCGTGGGCGCCGATCAGGCTCGGACCGCGCTGAACGGTCGGCCCGACCCCTCGACCGACCACTCATGTGGGCCGAATCCGTCCACCGGGCGACGGATCGCCGTCATCGGAGGATCGGGATTCATCGGTCGGGCGATCGTCGCGGCCATCGCGCAGCGGGATGGATTCGAGGCCATCGTGGTCCCACGGATCCCGCTCCCCGATCGAGCCGACCCCGACGCCGATGCCGTCGGGTTGGGCCGGGCGTGGCTCTGCGAGCACCCCCTGGAAGTCGCAGACTTGACCCGACGACTGGTCGGCGTCGACGCAATCATCAATGCGGCGGGTCGGGCCGAACCCGATGAACGGGTCGACGCGGCGATCTGGGGGTCCAACGTCGTGCTGCCGATCATCGCGGCGCTCGTCGCCGACGGGGCCGGGGTTCCCCGGATGGTGCACATCAGTACCGCCGCCGTCCAGGGTCTGGCCGATCCACTCGACGAGACATCGCTTCGGGCGCCGTTCAGTCCGTACAGCCGATCCAAGGCCGTCGCCGAGGTCGCTCTGGCCCGGCTCGGTCCCGAACTCCGGTGTCGCATCGTCGTCCATCGTCCGGCTTCGGTCCTCGGAGCCGGGCGACCGGCAACCGACCGGCTGGTGCGCCGCCTGCAAGGGCGCTTCGTGCCGGTCGCTGCGGGCCCCGACCGGCCCCTGCCGATTGCCCTCGTCGAGAACGTGGCCGACCTCGCCGTGATCCTCGCCACCGCCGATGACGTGCCCGAGGTGATCACTCAGCCCGCAGAGGGAATCACCGTCCGAAACCTGGTCGCGCTGGTGGGATCGCCGCGCACGCGCGTGGTGGTCGTCCCGAGACTCGCAGCCCGGGTGGTCCGGGCCGCCATCGGTGTCCTCCCGTCCCGGGCGGGTCCGTTGCGACGACTCCTCCTGCTCCTCGACGGCCAATCCGTTCGATCGACGGCCGGCTCTCGGCTCGGCTACCGGCCGAGCATCGGGCACGAGGGTTACCGGACCCTCCGCGCCCCGGCCAGCATCAATCCGTGAGCCATCCGACGCTCCGCCCGAGCCCCGCTCGCAAGCGCCGCAGGGTGCGAAAGACGCGCCGGTTGGCGAACACCCGATAGTGGTCGTTGGCCCGAAGGGCTTCCAGATAGGCGACGTGATTGTCGACCAAGCATCTCGAGATCGTCGCCGAGCGATGCAGCGGGAGATCTCCGACCTCGACGACGAGAACGACCGAGGCCAGGGCGTAGGCATGGAACGGCACGCCACGGCGACGCAGGAGGTCGAGACCGTCCACGATTCCGTTGTAGACGATCGACGCGTCGTGGAACACGA
This sequence comes from uncultured Acidimicrobiales bacterium, assembly GCA_963717115.1. GTDB lineage: Bacteria > Actinomycetota > Acidimicrobiia > Acidimicrobiales > SZUA-35 > JBBQUN01. The sequence goes on from CAVQVO010000002.1 coordinate 277,005, forward strand.
TCGCTCCCCGGTCGCCGACGGCGTCCAGGCAGAACTCGAAATCTCGGAGCGCGGCCCGGTCGGTGTGTTCGCCGTCGATGAAACACAGGTCGATCGATCCCCCGAGGGCGTCGGGGGACAGCGAGGACGTGTCGCCGTCGATGGTGACGAGTTTGTCCAGATCCGGCGACACCTGCTCGAACGCGGCGCGCATCCGGTCCGTGGAGTTGTCGACGTAGGCGAACTCGACGCCTCGCTCGTCGGGCTGCATCGCCGGTCGCTTGTCGATCGAGTGGATCCCCATACAGGCTTCGTCGAGGAGATGGGGCTGGATACTGCCACCGAGATGGGATCCGATCTCCAGATAGCGATAGCGGCCCAGACGATCTCGTACGGCCCCCTGAATGGCCAAGAGCGACCGCTTGTCGTCTTCGCTCGTCTGGCTCTCGATTGCCGCGAACAGGCCGACGTCCAGACGATCGATGCGCTCACCCACGTCAGTCATTCGTCACGCTCCGTCGCGCAGTAACGTCCTGGCCATGGAGTCCCCGAGTGAGCTGGCCTCGCTGATCTTGCGCCGGGTCGACGGCGACGCCGCTGCCCTTCGATCCGACTTCCATCGCCCGCGGCCGATTCCCACGAACTACACGATCGTGGACGACCTCCTTCCGATGGCAATGGCTCATCGCATCCATGACGCCTTTCCGCCGGTCGCAGCCATGCGCCGGCTGTCGAGTCGACGCGAGCAGAAGTACACCTCGAAATCGCTCGACGACTTCGACCCCCTTCTGACATCGATCGTGTTCGCCTTCCAGGACGTCCGGGTCGTCGAGCGGATCGCCCGCCTGACCGATCTGCGCGACGTGCGAGCCGACCCCGACCTCTACGCCGGCGGGATCTCGACCATGCTCGCCGAGGATTTCCTCCTGCCACACATCGACAACTCCCACGACCGACACCAGGGCCTCCACCGGGTCCTGAACCTGCTGTACTACGTCACCCCCGACTGGTCGGAGGCGAATGGGGGTGGCCTCGAACTCTGGGATCACGAGACGATGGAGCGGGTGGAGATCGCCGCACGGTTCAACCGGCTCGTCATCATGTCGACCAACGACCGGTCGTGGCATTCGGTGAACACCGTCATCGGGCCCGGGGCCCGGACCTGTGTGTCCAACTACTACTACTCGCCGCATCCCCCCGGCAGCCGCCGCACCAGTCACGTGACCTACTTCCGAGGTCGACCGGGCAGACCGGTCGAGCAGATCTTGATGAAGGTCGACGGTGAGTTCCGCACCGCGATCCGTCGTGTCAAACGACGGGGCCTCGCACGCTCCGATGTGTACGACGGTTCGGGCAGACCGGGCCAGTCCGAGTAGACGGTCGTCACGATCTGTTCGTGGTCCGTCGCGACGCGCAGGACCTCCTTTCCTCCGACCACGCCGAACGGCGCACGATCGAGCTGGACCGCCGATCCGTGGGGCAGCCGCGTGTGAGGTCCGTGGGGGATGTCGACGTTCGGTCGGCGGATCGGCCGGAGGGGTGCGGACTCGGTGACGACGACGAACGAACCGATCGGCAGCTTGCTCAGGATCGAGGCGATCTGCCGATTCGTGAGGTGCTGGAGCACCTGACGAATCAGGTACGCATCGGCTCGGGGCATCGTGTCGACCGTGACGTCGAGGCATTCGTATCGACGTCGGGGGTCGGTGTTCTGGCGCCGATGGTGGTCGATGAGGGACGGCACCACGTCGATCCCGAGGTAGCGGCAGCGGCCCAGGTCGAACCTCGAAGAAACGGCGAGGTCGCCGCATCCCAGGTCGGCGACGTCGGAGAAGTCCTCGCTACGGATCAGCTCGTCGATCGACTCGACGTATCGATCGGCAGGGCGCCCTGCCGATCCCGATCCCGAGAGGGGCTGGGCCGCGTCGGCGAGCAGCCAGCTCCGGTTTCGGTAGATCCGATCGAAGGTCTCCGCGACACCGAGCCTCGCATATCGTCGCTGCTCGATGGTCGCCCGCACCCGTCTCGACGCGAGCCGGACTCTCGGGACCGATGCGGCCACCTCAGTACACCGCCGGTCGGCGCAACAGCAGCGGGAAGGTGCGCAGCACGATGCGCAGGTCCCCACCGAACGAGATCCGGGATGCATAGCGTGCGTCCCACTCGGCCTTCTCGCGCACCGGCATGTCGTCGTAGCCGTGGAGCTGGGCCAGTCCCGTCAGCCCGGGACGGAGTTCGCAGGCTCCCGACGCCGTTCGCCGGGCGATCAAGTCGTGCTGGCTCGGGAGCGCCGGGCGCGGGCCGATCAGGCTCATCGCTCCCGTCAGCACCAACCACAGCTGGGGGAGCTCGTCGATGTTGGTCCGGCGCAGGACCCGTCCGAACGGCGTGACCATCGGGAGCATCGCCGCGGTGCTCGCGATCTCGGGGGTCCCGGGCGGCATCGTCCGGAGCTTCACGATGGCGAACGGTCGATTCGATCGCCCGACACGGGTCTGGTGAAACAACACGGGCCGGCCGTTCGTCAGCACCGCCAGCAGCGATGCGACGGTCAGGATGGGCAGCGTCGCCACGATCAGCACGATCCCGACGACCACGTCGACGACCCGCTTGCCTCGCCGCTCGTAGAACGTCGTCGGGGGATCACCTCGGTCCCGCCGACTCGGCCCCGAGGCCAGCATGGTCATGCCCGGCGCCCCGGCTCGAGGGGCAGCGCCCCGAGGGCGATCCGTGCCACGGTGGCGGCGACGGGCATGACGCCGTACCCGGCCGGGAGCACCCAGTTCGTCGGCAACGACAGTGCGGCCTCCGCCGCTCGTTCGATCCCGTCGGCACGACGGCCGGCGATGATGGTCGCACCACATTCGACGGTCTCGGGGCGCTCCGTCGTGTCTCGAACCACCACATGGGGGACTCGTCCGATCACGCACTCCTCCTGCACCGTGCCGCTGTCGGTCATGACGAGCGCCGCCCCGCGTTCGAGCGCCATGAAGTCGAGGAACCCGAGCGGCGGGAGCGCCACGAACGGTTCGCGCAACCGGATTCCGGCGGCCTCGAGTCGCAGTCGAGTGCGGGGATGCACCGGGAAGACGATCGGCAGCCCGGCGCGCTCGGCCTGACGGGCCAGGGCCCCCATCACCGTCGCCAGGTGTTCGGGATCGTCGACGGTCTCGGCGCGATGAATGGTGCACAGCACGAAGCGACCAGCCGTGAGCCCGAGGTCGGCGATCACCCGTCGACGCATCGCTGGGCGAGCCGAGTGATCGATCACCTCGCCGATCGGGTTGCCCGTGACCACGATTCGTTCCCGGGCGATCCCCTTGCGCCCCGGACCAGGTTGGCCGCGCTCCGTTCGGTGTAGGGCATGAGCACCGTGCTCGCATGGTCGATGAGGCGCCGGTTGACCTCTTCGGGCACCCGGGTGTCGTAGCAGCGATTCCCGGCCTCGAGATGGAGAACGGGCACGCCCCGCCGGGCGGCGACCACCGCCGACAACGCCGAATCGGTGTCGCCGAGGACGACGAGTCTCCGTGGCCGAACCCGATCGATCAGGTCATCGACTTTGGCGAAGAGCTCACCGATTCGCGAACCGAACGGACCGTCGGTGATCTGCAGTTCGTGATCGGGCGACCGGAGCCCGATCGCCGTCACCGATGCGACCTCCATCGCTGGGTAGATGGCGGCCGACGCCGCCACCTCCTCGAGCATGGTCGACCAAGACGAAACCGGCCGTCCGGTCAATGTCAGATACTTGGCGCCGTCGAGCGACCGGTCGAGAATCGGTTCGTCGAGCGGTTCAATCACGATCGGGCAGATCCAGCAGATCGGCCAGGCGGCACAGCAACGTGTACTTGTCGATCGGATCTGCAGCGATGTGGAGGAGTGTCGCATCGACGGCCGGTTCTGCTTGCGAGGGGTCGACAATGATCCTGTGCGAGCTCCGAACCTCGTCGGCCCGCTAAACACTGCGTTGCGGTAGCCGGAGCACGACCGGGCCGGATTCCGCCCGAGGAGCCACTCCACGAGCCCCGTGGCGCCGCGGAGTTGTCGTCCGATCATGGAGGTGCGGAGCACCGTCACCCCGGCTCGTCGGGGCTCCCCCACGAAGCTGGAGCAATCGTAGGCATCGACCGGGTCCGGCCGATCCAGTTCGCTGTAGAAGCCTCGTTGACCAGAGAACACACAATCCGTGCTGAGATGGATCAGCGACGCGCCGATGTCTTGGCAACATGCGGCCAAGGCATGCGGCAGATCGACATTGATCGCTCGAAGGTTCCGCGGGTCGAGACCACCTTCCCGCTGCTTCACCAGCCCAGCGGCATTCACCACGACGGCGGGTTCGGGTACTCAGCCCAAGAGCTTTCCCACGGTTCCCGCACGGGTCAGATCTGCGACTCCCCAACGGTGGGCGGCGCACGGAGGCCCACCTTGGGGAGAAACGCCTCCACGATCTCGGGCTTCTCTTGCAACGGCAATGACCTCGGCTCCACGTCGGACCGCCTCGATCACCACTCGGTGACCGAGCATCCCCGTCGCACCGAGAACGAGCACCCCGCGCTGCACCATCGGCCCGACGGTACCGCACCGACGGCACAATCGATTCGCTGGGTGATAAGCCTCGTACGCCAACACAGATGACCCATGGCAGGCTGAACGCCAGTGCGAGCTCGAAGCGGAATCGAAGCCACGAATTCTCTTGCTCGGAAACGCCTTCACACCGGGCTTTCGAGGCGGACCAGATACGGACTTTTGGATCACGTCATTCGCCGGCTCGGATCGGACTTCGATTTCTTCGTCTACACCCGCAACCGTGATTTCACCGAGCCAACACCTTACGAACTCCCAGTGGGGAGGTGGCTTGCTGTGGGACGGTGTTCCAGGGTCCGCTACGAAGCACCTTGGCATCGCTCGCCGAGGCGCATCGCCTCGGTCGCCGCCGAGATCGAAGCCGATGTGGTGCTTCGTGAACAGCCTCTTCGCCAGCGGCGCAATCTCAACTCTCGTTGCCCGTCGGCTATGCCTGATTCAGTCGCTAGTTTCGGCTAGTCGACCTTCCTGTGGGTGACGAGGCGACTGGGCTTCTACCGCTCTGTCGTCTGGCGAGCGGCATCAGAGCAGGAGGCACAGAACATCGCCGCGTTCGCCCACTCAGACGATCCGATCGTGATTGCTCCGAGTCCACCGCCACCGGCGGGGCCGGCGCAAGATCGTCGGGGCCCCGATCCGACGGATTTTGCCCCGGGCTCGGCACGATTGCTGTACCTCTCAGCGATCGACGGGCGCAAGGGAGCCGTTCGCGCAGCCGAGATGACCCTTCCAGGTTGACGACGGCAACCTGAGCCTTTACGGCTTTCGTCCGGGACACCGCTTGAAATGACCGCGCTCCAGGCGCTCATCGCCGCTGACGGTTCCGACCGCATCCGCTTTCACGGCGATGTCGAGTACCCCAAGACGCCGCTGCTCTTCGCCAGCCCATGATGCGCTGATTTTCCCGACCGGTGAGGAAGTCCTCGGCTATGTGGTGGGCGAGGCATTGGTCCACGGCTGCCCGGTGATCGTGAGTGACCGCACGCCGTGGCAGGACCTCGACGAATGCGGGGCCGGTTTCGTCGTGGCGCTCGAGGACGATGAAGCATGGCGGAGACGCCATTGGCGGAAACCGCCAACCGGTCGGCTGAGCAACACTTACCGCGCAGGCAGCGGGCACTGGAGAGAGGCCGCCGGTGGGCTTCGGACACCTCAACCGACGAGGCGTGGCGGGCGCTGTTCGACCTCACCCGGTCAAGGTCGTAGAGACTTCTCTAGAGATCGCCTCGGCCGCTTGCACGAACGAGTACTCGGTCTCGGCCACCGCTCGGCACCGCCGCATCAGCTCCGCACGAGCTCGGGGGTCCTGTCGCCGCGCAGCACGGAGCGCTTCGGCCAGGCCACTCGCATCTCCCGATGCCGACGTCCACCCCACGCCGAACTCGTCGACGAGTCGTGCCACGTCGGACCCGGGTTTTACGGCCGCCACGAGTGGCACCCCAGCGGCAAGGGAATTCCCGACACGGCTGGGCACCGGAGCCGCGCCAACGGCTGTTGGAACGACTGCGTCATGAGACTCACGTCAGCACCACACAAGAATCTTCGCTGCTGGCTGCGTGGCTCGGCGGGCAGCAGCAGAACTCGGTGGAGCTTTTCACGCGCTTCCACCTCTCGCTCCAGCCACGGGCGACGCGCGCCGTCGCCGAGGAAGACGAACCGGATCGACTTTCCTCGTAGCAGGTCGGCGGTCTCGATCAGAGTTTGGAGGTCCTGCAGATGGCCATGATTGCCTGCGAACATCGCAACGAATTCCTCGTCGCCGATGGCGTGTTCGCGGCGAAAGTCGGTCCGGGCATCCGCGTCTGGAAAGACGTCGTCGATCTCGGCCCAGTGCACGATCATGACAACGTCAGCTGCTGTACCCGTATCTCGACGATGCGATCCCGTTGATCGTGGCCAACGGTCACCACCCGATCGAAACGGCGGATCATCGATCGAGATGCGTCGCCACAGTCGATACAGCATGGATTCTTCGCGAAGGAAGCCGGCAGCGACTGCCTCTTCGGGGTAGAGGTCGTGGACCACCAGAACCGTGGTCGCAGATGGGGCACGCCCAGCGAGTAATCCGACGAACGGAAGGAAGGGCGGGTTGGTCACCGTCACCACGACGTCGGACGGACCGAGCGTGGTCGCGAGGGCCCAGCCGGCGCTGGCCACGAAGGTGCCGACGTTGAGTGCCCGCTTGACCAGGTGATGCCGATCGAGACGAAGCGACCGGATCCGATGGATCGACACGTCGCGGTGGACCTCCCGCCGAGGCACCCGGTCGGTGCGAGCCGAGTACGAGGGCTGTCCGGTGATGACCGCCACCGACCCCTCGGTCGCCAGCGCTTCGGCCAGTGCGGTCACGTAGTACCCGGTCGAGGTCAGATCGGGATGGTAGAGCTCGGACGCGATCACGATCCGACCGACGGTGGGCTCGGAGCCGACCCGGGTCACCGCGACGTCGACCTCGTGAGGGCGAGTCGGATCTCGTCCAACGAGAGCAGCAGGTCACGCACCTGGGCACGAGCGAGCCGAGAAGCGTTGTCGGAGTGGAAGTCCTCGTGGTCGCCTCGTTCGGGGTCGCCCTCGGAGAAGAACCCGGCGTAGTCGAGCTTCCCGGGTGTCCATCGGGACCCGGAAGTGGTCGCCGAGGTCGTCGGCTCGGGAGACCTCTGCGGCGGTGGCCAGCGTCTCGAACCGCTTCTCACCCAGACGGACACCGATTTCTCGGATCCCGACCCGATTGCCGAAGAGCTCGTTGACGGCCGTTGCGACATCGCCCATCGTGGCAGCCGGCGATTTCCGGATGAACGTGTCGCCTGGACACCCCTGCGCGAAGGCCCGGTGGACGAGTTCCAGAGCCTCCGACAGCGGCATGAGGAAACGGGTCATCGCCGGGTCGGTGAGCGAAAGATCCTGGCCTTCGGCGATCTGATTCACGAAGAGGGGCACGACCGACCCGCGGGAGTACAAGACGTTGCCGTACCGCACCACCGACACGGCCGTGGAGGATTCGGCGGCCCGAACCGATGCGTGGGCCACCTTCTCCATCAGGGCCTTCGTGAGACCCATGGCGCTGACGGGCATCACCGCCTTGTCGGTGCTCAGGCACACCACCCTCGGCACACCGTGCCGCCGGGCCGCATCGACGACGTTGGCGCTTCCGATGACGTTCGGTGAGGACCGCCTCCATCGGGAAGAACTCACAGCTCGGAACCTGCTTCAGTGCTGCGGCGTGAAAGACCAGGTCGACCCCGGCCATCGCCGCGTCGACCGATCGTTGGTCGCGGATGTCGCCGATGTGGAACTCGAGCCGGCGATCGGCGAGTCGGGTCCGCATCTCGTGCTGCTTGGCCTCGTCCCGACTGAGGATCCGGATTCGGGTCGAGTCGCAGCGCAGGAGGTGCCGGGTCATCGTCTGCCCGAACGAACCGGTCCCGCCGGTGATGAGCACTGTTGCGTTGCCGTAGTCCACCGATCGTCCTCTCGAGACAGTCCAATCGTACGGTCTGCGGCCGGCCCCACAAGGGCGAAATCGCCTCCGGCGGGCGACTCTCCTCATGGCCCGCAGGCCCAGGCACAGTACTGTTCGCCACGGCACGGTTCGGCACGGCGAGGAGGACCACGGTGCGAGTCCTGGTTGCAGGCGGCGGAAGGCTTGCATCGGTGGCCATCTGGTCGCTCGGCTGTTGTCCGAAGGGTTCGACGTCCGATCGGTCGACGTGAAGCCGCTCGAGGTCGTGGTATCCAGGTCCACGATGGTGCCGAGAACGTGGTTGCCGATCTGATGGGAGAAGGACCGCCTGCTACTCGGCTGGCCGAGGCGTCGGCCAGGTCTACAACCTGGCGGCCGACATGGGTGGCATGGGGTTCATCGAGAACGACAGGGCCGCGTCATGTTGTCGTCGCTGATCACGACCCACCTTCTTTCGCCACTCACGATCTCGGTGCCCGCGATACTTCTATGGCGTCGTTCGGCGTGCGTCTACGCCGCAGGCCGCCAGTACGTGGACCGACGTCGTCGGCCCTGCGCCGAGTCCGATGCGTACTCCGGCCGTTCCCGGAGGACGGCGTAGGCTGGGAGAAGCTGTTCGGGGGCGCATGTGCCGCCACTTCACGGAGGCTGACGGCCTCGAGGACCCGGGTCGCCCGGTATCCACAGCGTCTACGGTCCCTACGACACCTCACGGCCACCGCGAGAAGGCCCCGGCGGCCATGTGCCGAAGGTGATCCGAGGCGGGCTCGTCGGGCGACCACCAGGTCGAGGTGTGGGGCGACGGGCTCCCGACCCAGTACGTTCATGTACGTCGACGACTGTGTCGAGCCACCGACGTCTGATGGACTCCTCCATCGACCACCGCTCAACATGGGTTCGTCCGACCTGGTCTCCATCGACCACCCCCTCGACCTCGCCACCGGGCTCGCGGGGATCACCATCACTCGCGTCATGATCTCGGTGCCGTCGGCGTCCCGGGGTCGCAACAGCGACAACCGTCTGGTCCGCTCGCTCCTCGAGTTTCGGAACCGCGACGCCGTTCCGCGACAGCCTTCGCCGGCGTACCAGTCGATCCTGGCCGACATGACTCGCCCGCCCGATGATCAGTGCGACGAATAACTGGTTGTGGGACGATGAACATCACCCTCGGGCGGCAGAAGCGAGCGAAGTTAGGCTCGGCGGACACCTCGAGGACCTCGTCCGCGACCGGCGGCGCCGCCGATCGATCTCGATGATCACTCATCGACACCATCGGAGCTGTCGCAACAAACCCGGGTCGACGATCTCGTACTCGGTCCTCGATCTCGATCTTGCAGAAATCAACCATCGAACAGCGCCCCGGCGGCTTCCACGATGACGTCGTCGAGGGTGGGCGCAGGATGACGTACCAACGAACATCGGGTGGATGGATGCTGCCGTCATCGAATGGCCGGTTCCGCCGCGCCCGAGGGGCACGGTGGGACGAGTCGCAGATTTTCCGCGCGCTACGGCGTGCACGGCACCAGCGAGATGGGTCAGGTTCTCGTTCAGGGTCTTGGCGCGACCCGGTGGAACATGCGCGACCCGTACCACGCGCAGCACTCGCTCGAGCCCCGAAGCCTCCGTTCCGTGGAGCAGGCGGAAATCCGCCGGTGTCTCCACCAACGTCGAGAACGGTCGTGGATCTCGTCACGATCCATCGCAGCGGCGTCTGCGGTACCGTCGGTGTCGTCCAACCTCTCGGCTCCCGTTCGGCGTCACCCACTCATCGTCGACGAGAAACCGGCGGCCACCGATCCGATGGACCGGGCGGGCCGTTGCGGAACGAGGTGCGCTCCGCTCCCAGCTCCGGCGACTTCTTCGAAGAACAGCGGCACCCCAGTCCCTCCACCTGTTCGCCAACCCCTGCACGTCCTGTTCAGTCACATCGATGGACGCCGCTCGCCGCCTCGATCCCTGCGCCATCGAAGGTCAGGTCGGGCCCGGTGCCGATGGGTGGGGCGAGAACGTGCGGCTTCGGCGTCGCGGATCGGCGCCCACCACCAGAGTCGAAGCCCCCATCGCCGTCCCGATTTTGCATGCGTGCCGATGGCCGCCATCGCCGCCCGGCGAGGTGCGCGACGATTTTTCCTCACCACCACCCCGGCCATCGCCGACGACCCCTGCGGAGAACAGCCGGCCAGCAGCTACGTCTACTCGCTCGGACCACCGTCCGGCTTCGATCCCCAGGTCGGACCGACCACGACCGCGCCAGACCGACACGACCGGCAATCGCAACGATCCACGGGGCGTCCGGGGCGATTCGAACGCATCCGAGCCCTCGATCCCACAGCCCTCGTTCGCACACAGCACGTAGACGACACCCCTCGCTCGGTCCACCCACGCTCAGCGTTCACGACCCGGTGCGCCAGACCGAGCGCCAGACCGACCAGGCCCATCCCGATCGGATCGAGATCGGTCCGAAGTCCGGAGCAGTCCGGTGATCGGCGTGACGGCGTCAGCATTTCGGGTAACCGAGGTCGACCTCGCCCACCGCTCGCGGATACCGATGACGCTTGTCGCTCCAGGGAAATCGGGGCACCCCGCCGGCAGTGGTCGTTCGGACGATGTCGTCGTCGTTCCGGCGTTCGCTCCTCGCTCGTCGAGGTCGCGGTACTCTCGACGACCACGCTCGCCGAGATGACCGAGTCGAGTCGCTCCAGGACACGCTCGACCACAGACCCGGCGGCCGGGACCACGGTCGACCAGCTCGTCGACCGCCTGGGCGGCATGGCGCCGCGGTGGTCGGAGACGGTCCCGTCGACACCGGTCGATACAGCTCGATACGCCGATCCGTACGCCATGGCGATCGCGAGAATCGATGCGGCGGCGAGCGACCGTCCACCGTCGCCGCATGTCGAATCGGCGCAACGATCGACTGCCGGCGACGACCGCGACGAGCGCATCAGGACGACGCGGTGCCGCGATTGCCCGCTGCGGCTGCCTGGACGACGACCGCCAGCCCGATACCGGCGATCATCGCAAGGGTCGCCCGCCGCGTGGCCCCGGCCCGATTCGCCTCGAGCGCCGTGATCGGCGAGACCGAGGCCATCATGGCCGAGAAGCCCGTCACCGATCCGATCGTGCCGTTCGCCACGGCGATGTATCCGAACGTGCCCTGGGATCGACCGAGCAGGGAGGCGGTGACGCCGACGGCGAGGAGCGTCCAGGTCAGCACCTGCAGTCCATGGGGGTCGGTGGGGCCGCGGGCACCACCGGGCCGATCCGATCGCCGAGTTCGTGGGCGAGACCCGAACGGGCCGCAAGACCGAACGACACCAGACCGATCAACAGCAGCGCCTGGGTGGCGACGATCGCCCGGTCGCCGCTCAGCCGTTCCAGATAGAAGAAGTCGTCCTGGAACCCGAGCGAGTACGCCGCTGCTCCGACGACGAAGTGCCAGAAGCACACCGAGACCACGGCGAGCGTGAACGGCTCGGTCAGGTCGGGGGCCTGCCCGTCCCGTCGGATCAGCAGCGAGATCACGAGGGCGGTCAGGATCGTGAGGGGTACTACCGACGGATGGGCGAGCCAGGGCAGCCGCACGACGAGGACGACGGCGACGACGATCGAGGTCGTGGTCAGCACGGCCGCGACGGACTGGGAGATCGAGATGGTGCGGCGCTGCTGCACCGGTCGAGCGTGGCACAGATCCGGTACGGAGCCACGACATCGACTCGCTTCGTTCGTCGGCAGCGTGGCGGTAGCGTGACGCCGTCATGGCCCCGTACCCGCTCGTCGATCGTGTCAACGAGATCCTGCGCCTCGCCGACGGGCGCCGCGTCCTGCACCTCGGCTGCACCAACTGGCCTACACGGCCAGACCCTCGCGGCCGGCACGCTGCTGCACCCCCGGATCCAGGCGGTCGCTTCCGAGCTCGTCGGCGTCGACGCCGATCCCGAGGGGGCACGGGCGCTGGAGGAGGCTGATCTCGGCCCCGTCCTGGTCGCCGACGCCGAAGACCTCGGCTCGATCCTCGACGACCCCCTGGTCGCCGACGGTTTCGATCTCATCGTCGCAGCCGAGATCATCGAACACCTGAACAACCCCGGGCTGATGCTGGGGACACTCCCCCGTCTGCTCCGTCCCGGCGGCCGAGTGGTCATCACCACCATCAACGCCTACGGGGCACTGCGATTCGTTCCCTATGCCCTTCGAGGAAAGGGCGGACGGCAGGAGCCCGTCCACCCCGACCACGTGGCGTACTACTCGCCGTCGACCCTCGGTCTCCTCGTGCGTCGCCACGACTACGACGTCGACCGGATCGCCTTCTATCGGCTGGCCGCCGAACACCGGCGTCATGCGGCGTGGTGGATCCGGGCGAGCAACGACGTGGCCACCCGGATCGCTCCACAGCTCTCCGACGGTCTGGTCCTGGTCGCCCGGCCGCACAATCGCCCAGGTCGAAACCCTGGTCAGGAGGGATTCCAGAACGTACCCTGAGCGGAATGATCCTGGTCACGGGAGGTTTTGGCTTCATCGGAAGCTCGCTCGTGCGGAGCCTGGCCGACTCGGGAACCCCCGTGATGGTGACCGACTCCATCGACCGGCCGGCCAAACTCGAGAACCTGGCCGACCACGCTCCGTCCCACTACCTCGACCGCGCCGAACTCCTCGAGGCCATCGACCGCGACGATCGTCGGCTCGATCGGATCGAGCGGGTGGTCCACCTGGGTGCCAGGACCGCACCACCGAGCAGGACGCCGGGCTCCTGCTCGCACTCAACTACACCTACTCGTGTCGGCTCCTCGACTTCTGTTCCGAGCGGGGTCTGCCGCTCGTGTACGCCTCGTCGGCTGCGGTGTACGGACGATCGGCGGCGTTCTCGGTCGATCCGGCGAACGAGCGTCCCGCTGAACCCGTACGCCTACTCGAAACTGATGTTCGACAATCGGGTCCGAGACCACCATCGACACAGCCCGGGCGCCTTCGTGCTCGGTTTGCGATGCTTCAACGTCTACGGACGGGGGAGGAACACAAGGGCGCGATGGCGAGCGTGATCCGTCACTTCGATGCGCAGGCGCGCGACGACGGTGTGATCCGTCCGTTCGGCGCCAGTCACGGCTACGCCGCCGGTGCCCAGGAACGGGACTTTGTGCACGTCGACGACATCGTCGACGTGATCCGGTGGCGCTCTCGCACGAGCCGACGGCCCCGCTCAACTCCATTGTCAACGTGGGGTACGGGCCGGGCGTGCACCTTTGCATCGGTGGCCGAACTCGTTCGGGCCCACCACGAGGGCGCCCGGATCGACTATCGACCCTTTCCCGATGCGCTGCTCCCGGCCTACCAGCCGCACACGCAAGCCGAACTCGGCTCGCTGCGTTCCCTCGGCTGTACGACCTCGTTCCGATCCATCGGACGACGGTGTTCCGAGCTACCTCGACTGGCTGGGGCGCCCGACCCGATGAGCGACGACGTGAACTCCGGCCTGGTGGTCCTCGATCGCGACGGTGTGGTGGTGGTCGAGGTCGACGGCTGGATCGACGAGCCGAGTCGGCTGTGCCTGGAGAGCGGTGCGTTGGAAGGCATGACGCTACTGACCCGGTGGCTATCGACTGGCGATCGCCACGACGAATTCGGGAATCGGCCGTGGCGAGGTGAGTGCCGAAGCCGTGGACTGGTGCACCGAGCGCTCGAAAGTCGACCGACTCGCTCAGCGTGGGATCGAGCTCGTCGGGGTGTTCGTCTGCCCCCACGTCGACGACGACCGTTGCACCTGCCGGAAGCCGAGCCCCGAGCTGATTCGTCGTGCCATGGCCGCCGCCGGGGGTGCCCCCCGAGCGCACGTGGGTGGTCGGCGACATGGCCCGAGACCTCGAAGCCGGCCGGGCTGCGGGGGCACACACGGCTCTGGTCAGAACCGGCAAGGGGCGAACGACCGAGCGATCGTACGGCGACGCCGGCTCGGTGTTCGACGATCTCGTCGCCTTCGCCGATCGGGTGGTCGACGATGGCCCATGATCGTGGCGGGCATCCGAACGGCTTCGAGCGGGCGGTCGAGGAGCATCTCGTCGAGTCCTCGTCGACTCGATCGAGGTGCTGGCGTCGACGTTCGACGCCGTGCTCGAGGAATTCATCGGGTGCGTCGACCGAGCCGGTCGAATCCTCGTCTGCGGGCAACGGAGGCAGTGCTGCCGATGCGCAGCACTTCACCGCCGAACTCGTCGGGCGATTCCCGGTGATCGGCGGGCCATCGTGCCGCTGGCCCTCCACACCGACACCTCGGCGCTGACGGCGATCGCCAACGACGGCGGGTTCGACCGGGTCTTCGCCCGGCAGCTCGAGGCGTTCGCGCAGCGTGGGGACCTCCTCGTGGCGATCAGCACCTCGGGACGTCGGCCAATGTGGTCGAGGCGGTCGAGGACCGGCGCCGACCTCGGCGTCGTCGTGGTGGCGCTGACCGGGGTCGGCGGTCGACGGTTGGCCGCCCACGCCGACCACCCGTTGGCCGTCCCGTCGACGGTGGTCGCACGGGTACAGGAGGTCCACGGCCCGCTCCTCCACTCGCTGGCCGAGTCGGTCGAGGAGCTTCCTCCAGACCGAGATCGGGGGGCGCGATGCGTGAGCACGTCGACCACCTCGCCGGTCGACGAGTCCTCGTCGTGGGTGATGTCATGCTCGACCGCTCCATGATCGGACCGTCCGTCGCATATCCCCGGAGGCACCGGTGCCGGTGGGCGTCGGCCACCCAGGTCGGTGCCACGTACTCGGGGGCGCTGCCAACGTCGCGGCGGGCGTCCAGGCGCTCGGATCGACGCCGCTGCTCGTCGGCGCCATCGGCGACGACGATGAGCTGTCCGACGGTGTTCGGTCCCTGACGCGAAGCCGAATCGGGACGGAGCTGCTCGTGTCGTCGCGGATCGTCCCACGACGCTGAAGACCCGGATTCGGCCCGATACCAGCAGATCGCCGCGTCGACGGCGAGGATGCGTCCGACGGACCGACCGATCCGGATCACGTCGCAGATCTTTGCGGCGTTCGACCAAGGAGTCGAGGCGTCGTCCTCAGCGACTACGCCAAGGGGGTTCTCGGGTGTCGGTGACCCGGCAGACCATCGAGGAGGCACGTCGCCGTGGCCTGCCGGTCGTCGTCGATCCCAAGTCCACCGACCTCGCCCGGTACCGCGGGGCCACGGTGGTGACCCCGAACCTGGCCGAGTTCCGTACCTGGTGCACCGAGTCATTCGCCGACGACGACCTCGACGGCATCGGTTCGCAAGCACGTCGGCTGGCGGCCCGCTCCGAGATCGTTGCCATCGTCGTCACGCTGGGCGCCGGTGGGATGATCGTCGGGTCGGCCACCGGGCCCACGCAACACGTGCCCGGCCGGGACATCGAGGTCTTCGACGTGACCGGCGCCGGCGACACGGTCGTCGCCACGATCGCCACGGCCACCGCCGCCGACCTCGGTCTCGCCGACGCCACCTCTCTGGCCAACCTGGCCGGCTCGTTGGCGGTGAGCCGCGCCGGGACGGCCGTCATCGGACGCCACGATCTCGCCACCGAGCTCGACACCCAACGCGGCACGCCGTCGTTGACCGCTCCCGAAGCGGCGGCCTTCGTCGCCGCCCGTCGTGCCCGGGGGGCGAGGATCGTCTTCACCAATGGCTGTTTCGACCTCCTGCACGAGGGGCACGTGGCGGTCCTTCGGGCTGCCCGGGCCGAGGGTGATCTCGTGGTCGTCGGGGTGAACTCCGATGAATCGGTTCGGCGCCTGAAGGGGCCCGACCGGCCATTCGTCGACGAAACCTCACGGGCGATGATGCTCGCCGAGTTGCGCAGCGTTGACGCGGTCGTCGTCTTCGACGAGGACGACCCGGGGAACCTGATCGAGCTCCTGCAGCCCGACGTCCTCGTGAAAGGTGGTGACTATGAAGTCGACGCGGTCGTCGGCCGAGACGTCGTCGTCGCCCGAGGCGGCCGGGTCGTGATCGTGCCGCTCGTCGAAGGACGGTCGACCACCGCACTGGCCTCACGGATCACCAACCCGTGACCGAGCCCGGACGTGGGGTCGGCCGACTGGCCGATCATCTGGCCGATCCGGTCGCCGACCGGATCGCCGCCTGGACCCAACGAGCGGCCGACCGGTCCCTGCGCGTGCTGCGGCGATGCCTGTTCCCACTCGGGCGGCCGCCGACCGATCCCCGGCGAGTCCTGGTGCACCTCGTCGGCAACGTGGGCGACGTCGTGGTCGCGGCCCCGATGTTGCAGGCCCTTGGCCGGCGATATCCCGATGCCGGGATCGAGCTCCTCACGTCTGCCGGCCGTGGGGCCAATCCGGGGGCCGCCGAGGTCCTGCGTGGCTTCGACCACCTCCAGACCATTCGCCACTACGACGTCGACCGGGTCAAGCGTCCGAAGGACCTCTGGCGCCTGGTCCGGGAGCTGCGAAAGGCGAGACCCGATCTCGTCGTCCTCTGCCCGACCTCACTGAACACGTGGCGGCAGGGAGTGCGGAATCTGGCCTTCGCCCGGCTCATCGGCCCCCGCCACGTCGTGGGTGTCGGCGTGCCAACGATCCGGTGGGCGCTCGGCTCCCAGGTCCGGGTCCGGAGGTACTTCCCGCACGAGTCCCAGCGCTACCTCGGCCTCATCCGGGAACTCGGCATCCCCGACGACCGGCGCCCGACGGTGTTCGGTGACCTCGAACCCGAGTCGAAGCAGCGGATCGACGACGTGACGCCTGCGGGCCGCTTCGTCGCCGTGTGCCCCGGCGGCAAACAGGTGCCTCATCGCTGGCCCGAGTCGCGGTTCGTCGCCGTGGTGGCCGAGTTGACGGCCCGAACCGACGTTCGCTTCGTGGCCGTCGGAAACGAGGCCGAACGCGACCTCTGTGAGCGGGTGCTCGCCCCCGCCGGCGACCGCGCCCACAACGCTGCCGGCTCCCTCGACCTGCGCGAGACGACCGAACTCCTCGGCCGCGGCGCCCTGCTCCTGACCAACGACACCGGCCCGATGCATCTGGCCGCGGCAGTCGGCACGCCGGTCGTGGCCGTCTTCGGTGGGGCGATGCCTCCGGGTCGCTGGTTCCCGTGGGTCGCCGGCGCGACGGTGATTCGGGCCGAAGCCGCCTGTCTCGAGTGCCTGGGTCGCCCCGATCGGCCCCACTGCGTCGACCGGATCGGCACCGGGGTCGTCCTCGAGGCTTGCCTCCGAGCGATCGACTCGTCGCCCGCCGGAGGATCGGACCCCTTCTGCGACGTCGTCGACCCATCCGGCGACCACTCCAGGATCCGGATCGTCCCGACGGCGACGGGCTGGCAGCCCGTTCCGTGACTCCCGGTCGGTCAGGATCGGTCGACCGTGAACAAGGGCGCGAACGTCCGACGTTGGGCCCGGGTGGCCGCCGACCAACCCAACGCAGCCGAGTACGAGATGACGGTCGCCCAGGCCGCGCCGATCACGCCGACGGTCGGGAGCAGGACCAGGTTCGCGACGACCGCGACGGCGGCACCCACCACGCTCGGCCCGATCTGCATCGAACCGAGGCCGAGCGCGGCGACGTAACGTTCGCGAACGGCCATGACCCAGATCGGGAGGATCGAGAAGGCGTGGATCACCACGAGCCCTCGTGCGTTGGCATACGACGCACCGAAGACCGGTTCGACGAGGAACCAGCCACCGGTGGCGATGGCAAGGGAAATGGCGAGGCCGAGCAGCGGCCGATCGGCGGAAGAGGTCGCCGTAGGCACGGTGGAAGTCGTCGGAGCCGGCCTCGTACTGCTGGGCGACGCCGGCGGCCAGACTGGGCACGACGAGCGACACGCTCATCGCTCCCACCTCGGAGACCCGGACCGCCACGCTGTAGTTCCCGAGATCGACCGCTCCCAGCAGGACTCGGACGATGAGCATGTCGATGCGCAGGTAGACGCCGTAGAGGAGCCCGGCGACGAGGAAGGGGGCGCTGCGTCGGACGAGCCGTCGCTCGTCCCCGACCGCCGAGTCCGCCGGTGACCCCCGCATGAGCCGGGCCGTGACGCCGGCGATCACGATGGCCTCGGCCAGGATGATTCCCGCAATCCCGCGGGCGTCGCCCCCGACGGCGAGGACCAGGAGCCTCGCTCCGGCACCGGCGACCAACGCCGCCGACTCGCCAGGGCGCGACCCGGTCGAGGCGATGGCGCCCGATGGCCCGGAGATAGGCGATGTCGATGGGGACGACGACCAGGATCGACACGCACAAGGAGCGCAGTGGTGGTGGAATCCGAGTCCCCGGTGAGCGCCGTCGCGACGACACCGCCCGCCAGCAGCGCCACCAGGGTCCCCAACGACCGGACCCGCAGGGCCGGGCGGGCCCAGCGGCGGTCGCTCGTCTCGCCCTCGGCGAACAGTTGGAGCAGGAGGGGGTCGGATCCCATCGTCGCGATCGGCAGCAGCAGGGTCGCGATGGCGAGCCCGACGGCGAGGTCACCGAACTCGGCGGGTCCGAGGTGCCGGGCCACCCGGGTGGTGACGGCGAAGCCGAGCACGACCCGGACGGCCTGCTCGAGGACGGCGAACGAGATGTTGCGCTGCGTCGATCGGCTCCTCGACCTCGGCGGCATCGCGATAAGGTACCGCCCGATGGATGACGGTGTGTTCGGCAGGGTCCATCGAGCGGTCGTGACCAGGGTCCGCAGGGCAGTCATGACGAGGGCGCTCGACTCCGAGGTGACCGCTCCCCTGGCCACTCGTTTGAGCCGCGGCGTTCGGTCCCACGCGACCTACGGCGAAGACCTCGTGCTACGCCAGATCTTCGAACACGCCCCGCCCGGGGTGTACGTCGAGGTCGGGGCCTTTCACCCGGTCGATGGCTCCCTCACCCACCGACTGCACCGTGCCGGGTGGAGCGGGTTCAACATCGACGCCTCCGCCGCGTCGATCGACGCGATGCGGCGAGCCCGTCCCGACGACCGCCACCTCGTCGCCGCCATCGGTGCCCCGTCCACCGATGCCGTCTTCGTCGAGTTCGAGACCGGCTCGCTGTCGAGTGCCGATCCGGGCGTCACCGACCAGTGGATCGCAGCGGGCAACGCCGTCGTGCGACGATCGACGGTTCGTCTTCGGGGCCTGGCCGACGTCTTCGCCGAACTCGGCGTTCCCTCGCGTTTCGAGTACCTCAACATCGACATCGAGGGACTGGACCTCGCGGCGCTCCAGAGCAACGATTGGGAGTCGTTTCGACCCGAGGTGATCAGCGTCGAGGATCCTCTGGCGGCGCTCGGCGGTCCCGAATCGACCCCGATCGGGGCGTACCTGACCGACCTCGGCTACTCGCGCATCGCCGCCATGCCACCGACGTCGATCTTCGTCGAGCCCGAGATCGTGGATCGCCTCCTTCGATGGTCGGGCGCCGATCCCGAGCGGTTCTTCGCTCGACGTCAGGCCGGGGAATAGTCGAGTGGAGGATCCGGCCAGCGAGGCCACGATCCGATGCCGGCAGCCTTCACGGCCAGCCGAACCAGGTAGACCCCGAACGCCGCGACACCCTGATGGCGGGTCGGGGCCGTCGACCACAGCTGGGTCCAGATCCGACCGAGATTGAGGCGATGCGTCGAGTCGACGAAGAGGATCCGAAGCGCCCGCTTCGCGCCGAGGCCGCGCAGGGCCGGCGGGTAGGTGTTGGGTTCGCAGTGAACGAGCGCTGGACGGTTCGACCAGGAGATCCCAACCGCCTCGACGCAGCCGCATGGTCCACTCGGCATCGCCGAACCCATGGGGGAACCGGTCTCCGTCCTGCATCCCGACCTCCCCGATCGCAGCGGCCGGAACCAGGACACAGTTCCCGACGATGCACTCGACCCGGAACGCTCGGTCGGGCAGGTCGCCGATCCGGAGATCCTGCGGGACCCTCCAGCCCCCGAACCAGGTCGACCACTGCTGCCCAACCTGGAACGTGTAGCCGGGGCGGCCCTGTTGGGTCAGCAGGGCGCCGACCACCGAGCGGGGATGCGCCTCGGCACACCGGACCAGCGCGGTGAGGAATCCCGGATCGAACTCCGAGTCGTCGTTGAGCGCGACGACATAGCGCGGTGATCGGCGGAGCCCGGCCTCGATGGCGAGGTTCGTGCCCTTCGAATAGTTGAGCGTGCCGTCGCCATCGACGACCTCGATCTCGGGGAACTCACTTCGGATGGCCTGTCCGGTTCCGTCGATCGACCCATCGTCGACCACCACCACGTGGAGATCGAGACCGGTTCGGTCCGCCGCGAGCAGGCTCCGCAGCCCGGCGAGGGTGACCTCGCGGCGGTTGTACACCGGAACGGCGACGACGACGGAGATGTTCGGCACCGGCACAGCCTACGATCGCACGACGATGTCGACCACGAGCCACGGCCCCACCTCCCTGGTGATCGCGTTGGTCTGGCCCTACGCCGACTGGGGCGGAGCCCAGACGCATCTCCTGGCCCTCGCTCGCGAGCTGAGCGAGCACCACCGGATCGTGGCATTCGTCCCCGCCGACCCCTCGGTGACGCTCCGCGACCTCATCTCCGAGGTCGGGGTCCGAGGTGATCGAGACCGGTCCCGCGACCCGCTCGTCACCGACCGAGTCGATCGCAGCCAGGGTCGGGAGGCGGGTTGTCGACCGCCGGGCCCATCGGGCGATCCTCCGCGCCGTCCAGGCCGCCGATCCGCCACCCGATGTCTTCCACGTCGACATTCCGGCCTGGAACGGGACCGGCGCGGTGCTCGCTCTGCTCCGGATCGCCCCGGTCGTCCAGACCTACCACACCCCCCTCCCGTCCCCGACCGGCACCTTCGGGGATCGCCTGCTCCGGCACCGGATGCGCCGTCTCGTCCGTCAACCGGGCTTCCGCCTGCACGCGGCCACGACAGTCACCGCCGACTCGCTCCGGCCCTGGATCGGCGACTCGGTCCCCGTCGACGTCATCGGAACCGTCGATCTCCGCTCGGTCGACGAGGCCCACACCTTCCCGATCACAGAGGTCCGGACGCAAGCTCGGGATCCCGGCCGACCGGACGGTCGTGGGAACCCTCGGGCAACTCATCCCCCGCAAGGGTCTCGACCTGCTGCTCGACGCGACGGCCCGGCTCGTCGAGGACGGACGGGACCTCCATGTGCTCCTCGGCGGTGAGGGTCCCGAGGCGGAGCGGCTGGTGACCCAGGCGGAGACGCTGGGATTGACCGACCGGCTGACGATCGTGCATCCCGACATCCTCGGCCCCACCCACGCCGCGCAGTTGGCCGTTCTCGTCGCGCTCGATCTGCTCGTCATGCCGAGCCGCGACGAAGGTCTCCCGCTGACCCTGCTCGAGGGGTTGGCACTCGGCCGCCCGGCGCTGGTCTCCGATGTCGGCGCCATCGGGGCGGTCTTCACCGACGGTGCCGATCTGATCCTGACCGAACCCGACGACCTGGAACAGCTCATCCGCTCGATGGAACGCCTCGTCGACGATGCCGACGAACGCGGGTCGTTGGCCCGAGCCGGCTCGGAACGGGTCCGATCGGCCTTCGATCCGGCGGTCGCCGCCCGACGGCACGAGACGGTCCTCCGAGAACTGGTCGAACGACGACGCCAGGATCCGGCTCGGGATCGTCGGACTCCCCTGGCCCTCCGCCCGATGGATCGCCCTGGGCCTCCTGGTCGTCGTTGCCATCTTCGCCCCCCAACTCGCCGACCGGTTGCATCTCGTCTCCGAGAACCCGCCGCAGCAGCGTCTCACCGAGTACGCGACGGTCCGGCCGAGCCCGGTGGCCGACGAGCCCGCCATCTGGTCTCTGCCCGGAGCGGACGACGCCGACTTCGAGTTCGGCCGGAGCGGCGACCGCTTCCTACTCGGCGACTGGGACGGCGACGGCGCCGTCGAGCCGGCAACCTGGTCGGCGGGCCCGCCCGGACAGGCCGGGTTCACCCTGCCGGGGGTCGACGTCACCGACTCGGTCGAGGTCTCGTTCGGGCAGACCGGGGACGACCCGACGATGATCGGCGACTGGAACGGCGACGGGGCCGACGATCTCGCCGTCTACCGACCCGGCAACGATCGCTCCGGCAGTACCTTCTTCTGGATCAGCGTTGCGGCCCCGACCGAGCTGAACAGCGTCTCCTGGGGCATCGAGGGCGACGTTCCCCTGGTGCTCGATCACGACGGCGACGGCCGTCTCGACCCGGCAACGATCCGCTCCGGGCCGACCGGCTCGGAGGTCTGGATCGATCCGTCGGGCGGGGCCGACCCGTCGTGGTCCCGATCGGGGAGATCGGCCGAATCGATCGCTCCGGGTGATTACGACGGCGACGGTCGGGACGATCTCGCGATCTCGACGCTGACCGATCTCGGACAGGGCCGACTGCGGTACTGGCAGCTCGTCGATGCTGCGAGCGGCACGGTCGGTGAACTCGTCCAGTTCGGCCTCGTCGACGACGTCCCACTCGCCGGGGACTTCGACGGCGATGGTCGGTTCGACCTCGCCGTGTGGCGTTCCGGGGTCTTCTGGTTCCGCCGTTCGTCCGACGCCGAGATCGCAGCACGAGTCGTGGCCAGGCCGGCGATGTCCCGGTGGTCGCCTTCCGGGTGCGCCCGGTGCCCCCGCTGCCCGGCACGGTCATCGACCAACCTGGTGGGCCATGACGGCCTCCCGAGCCGGCAGCCCCCCGACCGAGGAGGCATCGTCCGAATCTCGAGTTCCGAGGGGGCGCCGTCGCCGGCGCCGTACGGCGCCCCCTCGGTTGTTCGGGAACCGACGCAGCCCCCACGGTTCGCCCGTCGCTGCCGCCCGACCACCGTGCGGGGCGACCGTAGGATTGCCCAGGGCGGACCATCGCCAGGCGACGCCGCCCCAGGTACCGTGTCGACGTGAGCAGCGACACGCCGAACGAAGTCGGCACCTTCCTGGGACTCGACGGGCGCCGAATCGGCCTCCTGGCCATCGTCGCCGTCCTGGCCGGTGGGATGGCGGCGTTCATCGCCGGCTCCCGGACACCGAACACCTTCGAGAGCCAACGTCACGGTCTTCCTGAGCGCCATCGACCCGAACGGGACGGTCGATCAGGCGGCCGGCCGATTCTCGGCCGACTATGCAGCGGCCATCGACCTCGCCATCGTCCAATCCGATGCGGCCACCGAAGTCGGCATTTCGCTCGACGACTACGATCTCGAGACCGACATCGGGCCGAACGGTTCCACCGTCGACATCACGGTCACCGGTCCCGAACGCCGAGCGCACGTCGCTCCTGGCCACCACGCTGGCCCGGTCGAGCCTCAAGCTCCTCGCCAACCAGCGACTCGAGCGTGCCGTGGCCGCCGAGCTCTCTGCGGCCGAGGCCTACGACGCAGCCGCGCTCGATCTGTCGAACTACACCGCCGCCAACGGGGCATCGGACCCGAGCACGGAGTTCCTGGCCGCTGTGTCGCTGCGCGACGCGCTCGCCCGCGAGCTGACGACGAACTCCGAGCTGACCGAGGCGGCGAGGGCCGAGCTCGACTCCCGGATCGCCGGTCTCGAGGACCAGATCACCGTCCTCCAGCCGCAGAAGACCGAATACGATCGGCTCAACCGGTCCGTCACCCGTACCCAGCAGCTTCTCGACGAGGCAACCGGCGAACGGGTCCTGGCCGAGGCCTTCTCTCGGCTCGATCCCTCGACCTCGGCCATCGTGGCGTCCCCGACCGCCGAGGCCTCGCGCATCCCGTCGGTGGTTCCACCGGGCCTCTTCGCCGCGGCCTCGTTCTCGCTCCTCGGCTACCTGCTCCTGCGCTTCGGACCGAAGCAGCGGCCGGCGGCCCCCCGCTCCGGGGCGTCGAGTTCGGCGCCCCGGGCACGAATGGCCGTTCCCGAGATCCGCACCTCGAACGCCCCCGAACCCACGCCCGCGGTCGTGCAGCCTCCACCTCGTGAACGGGTGTCGACGATCCGAGCCGAGGATCCCGACCATGCCGAGATCGGATCCGACGACGACGGGGTCGATCACGGACCGAGGGCCCGACGACGCACCGGCCGCTCGTCGACCCGAGCGGTCCGGCGACCGGCCCGAGACCAGCATCGACCAGGAACGGCCGCCCACCGTCCGACGCGAAGTCCCGAAGCGGCCCTTCGTCCGCAGCCGACAGCCGACCGGTCCGGTCCGGCAAGCCTGCATCGACCGACGACCGCGAGGCGCGGCGGAGCCCCGAGACGGGCGACGAAGGCACGTCGCGTCCGTCCGACGAGCCGAACGCCGACGACGACCGCAACGCCCGCACTCAGGTCCCGAATCGCACCAACCCTCGACAGCAGCCGACTCGCCCCGGCAATCGACCACCCCGGAAGGGCCCTTCGAAACCGTGACGACCGGGGAATCGTCCGCCCGGTCCCCGGTGGCCGACCCCACGACCGGGCACCGAGTCCTCCACGTCGACAAGTTCTTGCATCGTCAGGGCGGCGCGCCCGTCTACATGATGGCCCTGGCCGAGCTCCAACGGTCTCGATGCGACACCGTCGAGTTCTTCTCGATGGCCGACGATCGCAACGAGCCGGCGACCTATGCGTCGGACTTCGCCCCGAACGTGGAGCTGACGTTCCTTCCCCACCGGGCCTCGCCGCACGCACCCGGACGCTGGCCAACATGATCTGGTCGCGGGCAGCGCGAGCCAACTTCGATCGGGTCCTGCGAGGACTTCGCACCGGACGTCGTCCACGTGCACAACATCTACCACCAGCTGAGCCCGTCGATCCTGTGGGCGGCTCGACGACCGCAACATCCCGATCGTCATGACCGTGCACGACTCGAAGCTGGTCTGCCCGTCGTACAGCCTCCACGACGGTGACGGCGTACTGCGACCGCTGCGTCGGACACAGCTTCGTCCATGCCCCGATCCGACGCTGTCGGGGTGGATCATTCGCCGCCAGTACGGCGGTCGCCATCGAGTCGAGCATCCATCGTCTGGGCACGGCTCTACCGCCCGATCGACCGATTCATCTGCCCCAGCGAGTTCCTCGCCGAGCAGCTCCGGAGATCGCGGGCGTCTACCCCGACCGGATCCGCGTGCATCCCCCACTTCGTGAACACCGTTCGTCCATCGCTCGAATCCGGTCACCGGCGCGGCATCCTCTACGCGGGCCGGCTCGACCGATCGAAGGGCCTCGACACCCTCATCGATGCTGCCGCCCGACACGACGCCATCACGGTCGACGTCCTCGGCGACGGTCCCGACCGGATCGAATTCGAGCGTCGAGCCGACGAGGCGGCCCCAGGACGAATTCGCTTCCATGGGCTGGTGCCCGGACCGGCCGTCGTCGATGCCATGCAGGCTGCCGTGGCGGTCGCCCTGCCGAGCCTGGTTCCCGAGAACATGTCGCTGACGGCCCTCGAGGCCTTCGCCACGGGCACCCCGGTGGTCGCATCGAATCTGGGCGGAACGACCGAGCTCATCGAACATGGGGCCAACGGCTTTCTGGTCCCGGCCGGAGACGCTACGGTGCTGGGTGCGCATCTGCTCCGTCTCGTCGACGATCCGCTGCTGGCGACCAGCATGGGTCGGAGGGCGAGGGAACGGGCAGTGGGCAACCACGACCCCTCGCGCCATGTCGAGGCCGTCGGCGGCGTATACGGCGAGGCAGTGGAGCGACGGAGGGTATGAATCCACTTCGAATTGCGATGATCGGTCAGCACGGGATCCCGGCTCACCATGGCGGTGTCGAACGGGCCGTCGAAGAGATCGGCAGCCGGCTGGCCGAACGAGGCCACGAGGTCACCGTCTTCAACACGCCGACGCCCGGCGTTCCCCGGATCGATCAGCACCGGGGCATTCAGGATCCGGTACGTCCCGAGCACCCAGGGCAAGTTCACGGGCAACCTGATGGCGTCGCTCTTCAGCACGCTCCACGTGCTTCGATTCCGCTACGACATCGTCCACTATCACGCACTCGGCCCCACGATGCTGTCGCCCCTGGCGAAGCTGCGACCGGGCAACCGGGTCGTGTCGACGGTCCACGGCCGCGACGATCTCCGCGAGAAGTGGAACGGTTCGGCCAAGCGGGTCCTCGGGATGGCCTGGTGGGTCACGGGGCACGTGCCCGACGAGATCGTCGTCGTCTCCGAGGCTCTGGCCGACGACGTCTATCGCAGCTTCGGTCGCCGGGCCGTGGTGATCCCCAACGGCATGCCGTCGGTGCCCGAGACGATCGACCTCAGCACGGAACCGGTGCTCCGCCGTCTCGGGATCGGCGACGACCCGTTCCTGCTCTCGGTCGGCCGCCTGGTGCCCGAGAAGGCCGTCGACGAACTGATCGAAGCGTATGCCCGGGTCGAGGGCGACCTGAAGCTCGTCGTCGTCGGTGGCGCCAGCGGCGCCACTCGGTACGAGCGGGCGCTGCAACGACTCGCCGAGGCCGACGATCGCGTGCTGCTGCTCGGACCGGTCTACGGCGACGATCTCGAGGTCCTGTACCATCACGCGTCGGGGTTCGTGATGCCATCGCATCTCGAAGGGCTTCCGCTCTCGGTTCTCGAAGCGGCCGGCCACGGCCTCCCCCTCATCTGCAGCGACATCGACCCGCACGTCGAGATCCTCCAGTCCGACGGCCCCGGGCATCGGCTCTTCAAGACGGCCGACGTCGCGGCGCTCACGTCGACCATGGACGACGTCATCGCCGACCTCAGGACCGAACAGTTCGAGGCCCAACGGTTCAGCGAGTCCGTCCACGCCCGCTACTCGTGGGACCAGGCGGCCCTGGCCCTCGAAGAAACGTACCGCCGAATCCTCGATGCCTGACCGGTCCGTCGGCCGCTACGGCGACGGGTCCTATGTGGCCCGTTACCCCGAGTGGCACACCGAGGATGCCCCCTGGAAGGCGGCGCAGGTGGCCGATTTGCTCCGAGTCCACGGACTCGACGGCACGCGAGTCTGCGACATCGGTTGCGGGACCGGGATGGTGTTGACCGAACTCTGGCGGATCGGCGCCATCGCCGGCGGGGTCGGTTTCGAGCCGGCCCCCGATGCCCGGTTCGTCGACGACGTCCCGCCGTCGATCGAACTGCGACGCGATCCAGCCACCGTGACCGGCGAATCCTTCGACGTCGCCCTCATGCTCGACGTGTTCGAGCACGTCCCGGACTACCTGGGTTTCCTCGACGAGCTCCGCGGGCTGGCCCCGTGGTTCGTCTTCCACATCCCGCTCGACCTGAACGTCTACAACCTCGTGCGTCCCAGCCGGTTCGAGCGGCTCCGCCACGAGAGCGGACATCTCCACTACTTCGATCGCAACACGGCCCTGGCGACGCTCGAACAGTGCGGGTACGAGCCGGTGGCCCACCGCTTCACACCCGCGTTCGATGCCCCCGTCGTCGAATCGGCAGGTCGCACGGCTCACCTGATGGCCACCATGCGCCGATGGGGCAGCCGGGTCAGCCCGTCGCTGACGTCGACGGCACTGGGTGGTCTGCCGCTCCTGGTGCTGGCTCGCCCCCGCTGAGGGCCCCACCGGCGACGGCACCGGCCCAACCCAGCCCGATCGCCAGATAGAAGAGGGGGGCGACGGCGGTCAGATGGTTCTCGGTGAGCAGCTGGACACCCACGTTGGTGGCGGCGGCCGCCGATCCGATCACCATGCCGCGCGCCAGACCGACGGTCGGCCGTCGCAGGGCCCGGTTGATGGTTTTCGCCGTGGCGGCCATCCAACCCAGGAGGGCGATCAGACCGATCACCCCGGTCTCGGTGAACGACTGCAGGATCGAGTTGTGGACATCGAGTTCCTCGTCGAGGAGCAACGGCGTCGTGCCGAGCCCCGTGCCGATGACGCGCCGGTCACTCGAGGCATCGAGCACCTCGCCCCAGTAGGTGAAGCGCCACGACAGCGAGTTCCCGTCGTAGCCGGCCTCGCCGGCGTTGTTCAGGTCGCTCAGCCGAGTGCCGACCGACGGGATCAGCATGACGACGAGCACGACCACGATGCCGAGTACGGCGAACAGTCGGCGGTCCTGCAACAGGGCGACGACGACCACGGCGACCAGCGCGCCGATCCACGATGCCCGGGCGTAGCTGAACAGCAACATGAAGCCCGAGAGACCGGCGACCAGGACCGCCACCCGGCGCCACGTGCGATCGAGGTGAGGGTGGACAGCCAGCGCATAGGCCAGCAGGATCGTGCAGTAGGTGGCCAGGGCGTTCGGGTGGATGAACGTGGCGTTGATGCGCTCGACGTCGATGTTCTCGTCGACGAGCCGGTTGCCGGTCACCTGGAAGATCGCGGCGACGAAGGGGATCACGAGCGAGAGGGCCGCCACCCCGAGGAGCGCGGTCAAACGCCTCGGGTCGTCCAGCAGCAACTGCTCGAGGACCATCACCATCATCGCGATCGCCAGCACCTTCAAGGCCGACTCGAGCGAGGTCCCCGGGGCGATCGACAGCGGGACGCTCAGCATGGTGGCGACACCGAACCCGACCGCCCAACGCGCGCACGGCGAAACCGGACGCAACCGGCCGGTTCGCCACCGCACGACGAGCCAGACCGAGGCCGAGACGAGGAACAGCGCCCCGATGGCCGTGGACGGAGTCAGGATCAGCCCCGAGGTCGAATCGAGACCGAAACCGTCGACGGCCGAGCGGATTCCGATCACGACGAGGACGAAGGCGAAGAACCGGGTGAGGGCCAGCACCCCGAGCGCCGCACCGCCGGCCGCGGTGAGCGCGACCACGAAACCGAACAGATCGATGCCACCGAGGTCGCTCCAGATCAGCCCGACGACTCCGCCGATCGCCGCGCCGACCACGAGCATCACCATCGACAGCCGGGACGACTGCATCGAGGACTCGGCGAACTCGGCCGGTTCGTTCATTGCCGGCAGGCTACCGGAGCAGCCGGTCAGGGACGTCGAACCGGGAAGCACCACCCAGGCCCGTCTCGACGGGCACCCGACCCCGACGAGGCCGGAACCGAGACCAGCTGCGGATCAGGGGGCTCCCAGATCGGCGACGACGAACCCCGCGCCGTTGACCCCCACCACGACGATGCCGGGTCGATGGGGATCGAAGGCCCCCGCCCGCACCCGAGCCAGTGGGAGACCCTCGTTGATGGCGGTCCAGGTCCGACCATCGTCGAGCGAACACAGCACACCGGGTGACTCGATGACGTCGTGGAACGGAGGATCGTCGGTGACCAGGAGCATCCGACCGGCCTGGTTCGGATCGATGACGACCTCGTATGCGAAGAATTCCTCGCTCAATCGCGTCCACTCCCCGTCGGCGAACCGCCACAGGCCCCGATCAGCGGGCGACGAGCGCCAGCTGGTCACGTACACCGCTCCGGGGTCGTACGGATCGGTGGTGAGCTTCCACAGGTCGACCGGGCCGCCGTCGACCCGGGAGAAGGTGATGCCCCCGTCGACGCTCGCGTAGAGCCCGGAATCGGCAGCACCGAAGATCGTCCCGTCGCCGGCCGGCGCCAGCGACACGAACTCCACGCCGGTCGCGTTGGACGTCCAGGTTCGACCACCGTCGACACTGCGGTACAGCGAGCTCCCCAACGAGGCCAGGAACGCCGAGCCGTCGTGGATCACGCCGCCGAGGCGCAGTCGCGTCTGGTCTTCGGGCAGTCCGACGCTCGGCACCGGCCAGGAACTCCCAGCCGACGCCGCCGTCGCCGCTCACGGCGATCCCGGCGAAGACCCCGGCCTGACCGAGCAGGGTCACCAGTTGCCCACCCGGTCCCTCGGCGGTCTCCTGACCGCCACCGAAGGGCTGCTCGTCGAACAGCGGATTCGTCCAGCCGGCACCGCCGTCGCGGCTGACCAGGAGGTTGCCCCCGTCGAAGGCCATGAGGATCATCAGTCCCGGGTCCTCGGCGCCGATGAAGACGCTGTTGGTCACCAGGCCGGAGAAGCCCGTGCCACGCGACTCGCCGTCACCCACCTCGACCGATGTGGCGTCGACCCATGTCTGCCCGTCGTCGCTGACGAGGACGTACTCACTGGCCGCCAACGCCACGTGGTCGGGCGAGTCGACCGCCACGCTGATGTCGTTGGCGATCGGGGGCGATCCGTAGAAGCGGGGGCCGAGTCCGGCGGTGGCCCCATCGACGAGCGTCGCCCACGTCGCCCCACCGTCACCGCTGCGCAGGACCGTTTCCTGCTGCCAGGCAACGTTCGAGGTGTACAACACCGACGGATCACCCGGTGCGGCCACGATGGAGCGATAGCCGGTGGACTCGAATATGGATGCGCCGACGCTCGGCTCGACGCCGGTGTCGACTTCGGTGAAGGTCGTTCCGCCATCGACCGACGACGCAATCGCGCCGGCGACGACCTGCTCGCCCATCACCGCGCCCTCGACCGCGACCCAGACGGTGCCATCGGGCAGGACCTCGATGTCGCGGATGTTCGGATTGTCCAGGCCGGAGCCCACCGCAGACCAGGTCGCTCCCCCGTCGACCGATCGGAACAACCCGGCCTCGTCGACCGAGGCCAGCATCGTGTCGACGTCGAGGTGGACGGCGTCGGTGACGATGCCGGGAAGGCTGCCGATCGCGCTCCAGTTGGCGCCCCCGTTTCGAGACTCCCACACCGTCCCCCAGGCCGGGTTGCCGGGAAGGCCGACATCGCCGGTCAGGACCGATTCGCGACGATTGCCGCCGAAGGCCAGGAGGCGGGACTCGTCGGACGGATCGAACACCACGACCTCGACCGGTGCGGTGAATTCCGAGGACGACAGTTCGGGCAGCCCGGCCCTCGACGGCTCCCAGGTACTGCCGCCGTCGCGGGAGACATGGGGTCCGCTCAGGGTCCCGACCCAGACCTCGTCGGGATCGGCGGGATGCCAGGTCACCCGGGAGATCTCGGCACTCAGGAGGCCCTCGACGTGACGCCACGTCGCTCCCCCGTCGACGGAACGGACCATGCTCAGAACGTCACCACCGGCCAGGATCACCGAGGAGTCGTGGGGCGAGAACTCGATCTCGGTCACCCAACCACCGTTCCCCGGTTCTCCGAGCGGCACCCACCTCGGCTCGTCGGGCGTGGCCGAGCAGGCAAAGGTCGGCGGGTCGCGCGGGCTCGGGCGTCGAGGACGGCGACATGACGCTCGTCGACGTCGCCTCGGTGACCGAGGACGAGGTGGTCGGAGCCGTGTCGGGTGCGTCGGACGTGCACCCCACCGCTGCGGTCAGCACGACGGCGAGGGCGATGATCGACGGGGAGACGAGCCGGGGGGAGCGCTTCATGACCCCGGCGACTCTAGTGTCGGCCCGTTTCGGCTCGGCAGCACCCCGTCAGTTCCCCGAACAGTGAAGAGGAGCTCGGGACTCCGGCGGGCGCGGGCGACCACACTCGGATCAAGGGAGCCCGGGTCGTCCTCGTGACCCGACAACTGGCTGGAGTAGGCGTCGAGGGCATGGGCCTTCGATGCCAGGGCCTCGGGGTCCTCGAGTGTGACCGTCGCCGTCGACGCGAGGGCCGCAACGGGCCCGGTGAGCAACTGCCCCGCCCGGATCACTCGGGAGCGACGGGGGTCCATCCAGGCCCACCGGTGCCAGTACCAGACCGGATACCACAGGAGTCCCGGTCCACCGGATCGACCGAAGGTCTCGATGATCGCAGCCGCGGTCGCGCGATGGTCGGGGTTGGCATCGCGTCCGCTCGGACCGACCACCCAGCGCACGTCGCGGTGGGAGGCCAGGGCATCGAACACCTGCGCCCGATGACCGGCGACGTCCTGATCGGGGAGCCCGAGGAACCGCACCGAGTCCGACGCAACACCGAGGCGGGCGCACGCCTCGATGGTCTCGGCCTGTCGCCGCTCGACCAGCGCAGACCGGTCGAGCGACGAATGCGAAGCACCACCGTCGCTGACCACCAGCACCCGGACCTCGACGCCGTCGGCCGCGGCCCGGGCGATCAGCGCCCCGGCCCCGATGGTCTCGTCGTCGGGATGGGGCGCAACCACCAGGATCGGACCCGCCAGCGGGTCGAGGGGCCGTGAACGGGCCATCAGCAATCGACGGTGCAGCTCCCAGGGTCCGATCACGACCTGGGCTCCACCGGGTCGGCGTCGACCTCGGAGACCCGAGCCGACCCGTGACGGCGACGGAGCTGCCACACGACGCCCAGGTAGCAGAGGTAGCTCAGCGAGGTGATCACGGCCGCACCCTCGATTCCGAAGCTCGGGACGACGGCGATGATCCCGACGACGGTGAAGGCCGCCCCGCTGAACAAGCCGATCGACGCGGCACCGGGGCGCCCGTTGGCCTCCAGTCTCGAAGCATGGACGTTGGCCACATCGAGCGCCACCTGCCCGGGAAGCAGCAGCAGCAGCGGCAGGACCGAGCCCCGGAAGTCCTCGCCGAAGAAGAAGGGCACGAGCCAGGGAGCGGTCACCGCGACGAGCAGCGCGACCCCGACCGAGGACGCGAAGGTCCAGGTCAGAGCCCGGCGGGTCTGCGCATCGGCCTCCACCTCACTGGTCGAGCGGACATGGCTGAACAGGGCGAGCGCCACCCCCTGCCCGATCGGAGAACTCACGCTGGCGCCGGTCGCCGCAACGACGTAGAGCCCCAGCTGGGTGTTGTCGACGAGCGCCACCATGAGGAACTGGTCGAAGCGGGCCAACAGCATCTGCGACAGGGTCCCACCGGCGGCTCGCCAGGCGTAGGCCGCCTCGAGGCGGATCAGGGCGAGGTCGGGTCGCCGGACGGGCAGTCCACCGGCGTTGGCGAGCGTGATCAGGCTCGCCAGCACGGTCGTGACGAAGGCCGAGGTCAGCGCCGACCGCAGGGTCAGCCGATCGAGGACGGCCAGGGCGACGATGCCGACGACGTTGAGCAGGATCGGCAGGCTTCGCAGGACGTTGTAGCGGACCGCCTGCCCCTTGGCCCGGACGATGTCGAGCGAGGTCGAGACCGGAAGGAAGACCACGCTGAGCCCGAGGAACGCATAGAACCACGGAACGGTGAGGGCGTCGTGATCGTCGAGGTAGGACGGGACCAGGGGACTCAACGCCAACACGATCGGCAGCGAGACCACGCCGGCGACGAGCCAGGAGTTCGAGACCAACCGGAGCGCGTCCCTTTCGTCGCGTAGTAGGCCGCCGCATGGGGCAAACCGAACAGGAGGATGAATCCCAGGACCTGGGTCGGCACGATCACCGCCGCCAGATCGCCCCGCCCCGCCGGCCCGAGTGTGCGCGCCAGCAGGGGTCCGGTGATCAGCGCCAACGCGTAGACGGCGAGTCCGGCGCCGGAGGTGATGAGCACGTCGAACCGCAGGCGGTCCCGGACGCCGGACCGCGCCGCCGGCGTCGTCTCCGACGATGGCAGCGTGTCGCTCACTCGAGACCGGAGATGGCCCACACCCGGCCGGTGGTCGGACTCGCGGCGATCAGGCGTGACTGCGACCCGTCCCAGGCCAGGTCACGGACCGGGACCCCGCTCAACGGGGTGCCACCGCCATCGAACGCCGGCTGGTCGTTGGCCAGGGTCCAGATCGTGCCGACGAGGTCGACGAGGCGGATGACGTTGTTGTCGGTGTCGGCGATGTAGAGGAGGCCACCGGCGGAGAGGACCAGTCCGGTGGGCCGTTGGAGCCGGGCGCCCGTCGCCGAGCCGCCGTCGCCGGAGAAGCCCGGTTGACCGATCCCGGCAACTCGGGTCAACAAACCGTCGGTCCCCACACTCCACACGACGTGATCCCGCTCGTCGGAGAAGATGATGGTCCCGTCGTCTCGGATCACGATGCCCGCCGGGGCGTTCAAGGGTGAATCGATCGCCGGCAGCCCCGAGATCCCGGCCCCGGCCTCACCGGTCCCGGCCACGGTGGTGATGATCCCGTCGGTGTCGATGCGCCGGACGACGTGGTTGTCCTGATCGGTCACGTAGACCATGCCGGCGGCGTCGACGGCCACGTCCTCGGGGCTCCAGAGCGAGGCGTCGAGGGCCGGTCCCCCGTCACCGGAGAACCCGGCGAGGCCGTTGCCGGCCACCGAGACGACGACACCATCGGGCCGGATCCGGCGGATCCGGTGATTGTTGTGATCGGCGTAGTACAGCGACCCGTCGGGCCCGAACGCCAGACCCGTGGGGTTCGACATGAGGCTCTCGCCGGCCACGATTCCGTCACCGGTGAACCCGCTGACACCCGAGCCGGCAACCGTCGTGATGACGCCGTCCGGACCGACCCGGCGGATGATGCTGGCGTCGTAGTCGGCGATGAAGACCGAGCCTTCGGTGGAGACGGCGACGAACCCGGGGTTGTTCAGGCCCGCGAAGGTGGCGGGGCCACCGTTGCCGTTGGTCGAGCGAACGCCGCTGCCGGCCAGGAGGGACGGCACGCCTGCGGCATGGAACACGTTGATCACGAAGCTGGTGCCGCTGCGGCGAACGCCGTCGCTGGCTTCCACGGTCACCACATGGGTGCCGATGTCGGCACCGGTGGGGGTCCACCGCAGCACCGTGGATTCGTCCTCGATCGCCACCGTGCCGCCGGGGAGACCACGCACGTCGGCGGTGATCGTCACGTCGTCACCGGACCAGTCGAAGGCGTCGAGCACGACGGCGACGGCCTCGCCAGGAGAGACCGAGACATCGGGGATCGGCAGGACCTCGGGACCGTCGCCGACCAGGCCGCGGGGTCCGGCTTCGGTGTGCAGGAGCACTTCGTCCTCGACGACGGCACGCGAGAACAACGACACGCTCGAGACCAGGCCGACCCAGCCGTCACCGGTGCGTAGCCCGGCGATGCCGTCGACCGGGCCTCCCCGTCCGGTACCGACCTCTTCGCCGTCGAGGTAGAGCCAGGCGGCGTCGGCGGTCAGGGTCGCCGTGGCATGGGTCAGACCGTTCGGGGGGAGGCAACCGTCGAGGCTCACGATGCCCACCATGTCGAGACGCAGACTCGTCTCGCAGTCGCCGTCGGCGCCCGGTTCCAGCGACAGTGACACGACCGCCTCGCCGTCGGCATCGTCGACGACGACGAACGGCCCGTCGCTCGACACGGTCTCGAACCAGATCTCGAGGGTGAAGGCATCGTTGATGGCGTCGCGAGCCGGGGCCGACAACGTGGCGCGCAGCGAGGCGCCATCGGCCACCACCACCCCGGCGGTGCCGTGGGCGGCGATGGCGTCGTCGTCGCCGTCGAGCGTCAGCATGCTCGGCACGGCCAATCCCGCTCGGTCCGAGACCGTACGGGCCCCCGAGTCGAGGGTCCACTGCGCGGCCAGGTCGGCGCTGACCACCGGGGACCGCGAGGCCTCGAAGGTGGTCGGGGTGGCGAGCGCCTGGGCCACCTCGGCCGCCGGCTCCGGGTCCGCCGGGGGCAGCCCGACCGGGTCGTCCCCGCCGGCCGAGCACCCGACGAGTCCGAGCGCCGTCAGCGCGATCAGCGACTTCCGCAGGAGCGACGTCAGGTCCACAGCGATTCGACCCGGGCGTCGAGATCGAGATCGCGCAGCTGCGCGGTCACCTCGTCGACATAGAGCGGATTGGCAACGAGGACGGTGGCCGGCCGGACGGCGGTGAGCTCCTCGGGCAGCACGATGACGTGGTCGGTGCCGGGTACTCCGGTTCCCGACTTCCGGGGGTTGATGTCGACCACGGCCTCGACCAGGCTGTCGCCGTCGACCACGTTCAGGTAGGTCGTTCCCTTCGAACCCGCCCCCCAGAGGGCGACGGGGCCGACCGCGGTCAACTCGCTCAGATGGTCGCTCGCCCGTTCGATCTCGTCGCGCACCCGTCGTCCGAACGCCCGGGCCGCCTCGACGTCGTGTTCGGTGGCGCGGGTCGGGTGCTCGGTCCGGGTACCGGCTCGGGCGTCGACGGAGAGGAACTGGTCGCCGAACGACGTCGAGACCGACATCGGCTCCAGCCCCGCCTCCTCGCAGGCCCGGACCAGCGAGGTGGGCACGAAGTACGACACGTGCTCGTAGATCAGGTCCCACAGGGCGCAGGCGCCGACCATGTGGGCGCCGTTCGGGACCTCGACGTAGGTGTGACCCGACGGGTTGATCGCCCGCCGGATCTGTTCGAGCATCTCGATCGGCCGCTCGAGGTGTTCGACGACGTGCTGGGTGATGACGAGGTCGGCCGGGAGCGACCCGTCGGCGGGGAACGGATCCTGCGAGATCTGCAGGCGAGCGTCGTTCGGAGCACCGAGTCGCCCGGGGTCGTAGCTCGGATCGAAGCCAAACGCCCGGTCGGCACCCCGCTCGAGCAGCATCGAGAGCAGGTGACCGGGGCCGCAGCCGATCTCGGCGATGGTGGCCCCGCTCAGCGAGAAGTCGGCGACGAGGCGATCGGCGAGCGCCGCGGCGTGGGTCCGGAACACCGGGGAGAAGTGGAGCGTGTTCTCGTAGCTGGCGTCGTAGTCGAGCCGGCCGGCGTCGAAGACCCGGTTGTACAGGTGGCCGCACTCATGACACACCACGAGGTCGAGGTCGCCCATCGGGACGCGAGGCCCCTGATCGGGCGTGACCGTCGCGTTCGCAACCAGCGGGACGTTGCGGAGGGAGACGACGTCGCTGTATCCGGTGGTGCGACAAACCGGACATTTCTCGATCAAGCCCGAAACCCTTCCCGAATCACTTCCCGAACCCTGCCAGGGTTGCCAACCGGAGGTCGACCGCCCACGATGGAGCGCTCACACCACCGCCGACCGCACATCTCCTGCCGACAGGGTACGGCACCGTTTGCCTCATCGGAGGTGTGATCTTCCCCACGAAAGCGAGGATCCGACCACATGCAGACGACGACCCCCACCGAGAACGCTCCCGTCGGGCGGGCCCTCAGGATCTGGCATGTGGACGGTGGCCTCGATCCATCGGCGGTCGACGGGGTCACCCAGGGCCTGTGGGCGCTCGCGACCGAGCAGGCCGCCATGGGGCACGAGGTCACCCTCTGGTGCCGGGTCGATCCGACCGCCGAGGCCGAGGAGCTCGCCCGTGCCCGGGGTCTCACGCTGGGTCGTTTCCACCGCTCGCCGAGGTCTCGGAACACCGAGATCATCGGGCGACTGGCCGACCCGCCCGACCTCGTCCATCTCCACGGGTCCTGGATTCCGGCCCATGCCCTGCTCGCCCGACGCCTGCGGAAGCGATCGATCCCCTACGCCGTCACCGCCCACGGTGGCCACACTCGGCACCTCTTCGGTCGCCGCAGCGTGCTGCGCCGGGCGTATCTGCGACTGATCGAGCAACCCATGGTGACGGCGGCCGGAGCGGTCACGTACTACCACCGCAGCGAAGCCGACGAGGCGGTCCGCGTCATGGGCAGGCTCCCGACGGCCCGGCTGGCCTGGTTCGGACCCGATCTCCGCAAGGTCTCGCGGCCGTGGGATCCCGCCGCCGACCGACCCTTCGTCCTCTACCTCGGCCGGTACGACGTCTTCCAGAAGGGACTGGACGATCTGGTGGTCCTGGCCGGATCGGCCCCCGACGTCCGCTTCGAGCTCCACGGCACCCGGCCGGCGTCGGCTCGGGCCGCCGCCGAGTTCGACGAACTGGCGGCTTCGGCGCCCCCGAATCTGCGCTTCGGACCGCCGATCTACGACGACGACAAGTTCGAGACGCTGGTCTCGGCGGCCCTCTACGTGCAGTACTCGCGCTTCGAGGGCTTCCCGCTCTCGATCTCGGAGGCCCTGGCCCACGGCGTGCCGGTCGCCTGCCGGGCCCAGTTGGGCTGCACGGCCGAACTCGCGGCGGACGACGCCTGCATTTCGCTCGACGACGACCCGGCCGTTGCCGCCCGTCAACTCGTCGAGGCGCTCGGGCAGCCCGACCGGCTCGCCCTGGTCGCCGAGAACGGACGCCGCTGGTTCTCGGAGAACCAGGATCCCGCCACCTGGGCGAGCGACTACGTCTCGATCTACCGAGACGTGCTCACGGCGGTCACGACGACGTGATCGTCGTCGCCCATGTCCTTCCCGACCTGGCCGTCGGTGGAGGCCAGCGGCTCCTCGCTTGGATCGCTGCGACCGACCCGCACGTCCGCCACACCGTCTTCGCGCTCGGCTCGGGGCCGATGGAAGCCGAGTTCGTGGCGCTCGGCTCCCCGCCCACCGTCGTTGGGGATGCCGCCCCACGGGCCCGACGAGAACGACTCGAGGCGATGATCATCGAGGTCGGTGCCCAGGTCGTCCACGTCCACACCCCCGAACAACGATCACTCGCCGTCGGAGCCGGCGAGGCCACCGGCACCCCGGTCGTGATGACCTTCCACGGACTGACCACGCCGACGACACCGCTCGGCACCGGGCGAAACCGGCTCGGGCGGCGCGGCGCGACCGTGCTGCGCCGCCGGGTCCGTCGGCAGCGAACGGTGCAGGGCGTTGCCGCGCTGACGGCGGTCTCGGCCGCCGCCCGCGATCTGAACGCAGCCCGGATCGGGATCGACCCCGACACGATCACCCTCGTCCGGCCGGGCCTGCCGGCGGCGGCGTTCGCGGCACCGACGCGCCAACGCACGACGATTCGCCGTGATCTGGGGATCGGTCCCGACGTCCCGGTGTTGATCACGGTCGGCTCGATGACCGAGTCGAAGGGGTCGTTGCTGATCCCGGCGTTCGTCGATCGGGTCGTCGCCCGGATCCCCGAGGCCGTGCTGCTCGTGGTCGGTGACGGTCCCGCTCGCACCGAGGTCGGCGAGGTCTGCGACGCCGTGGGGCTCACCGGCCACGTGCGCTTCTGCGGTCCCCGCTCGGCGGCCGAGGTGCTCGAGTTGGTCGACGGTTCGGACCTGTACGTCTCGACATCGCTCTCGGAGAGCTTCGGGCTCGCGGTGCTCGAGGCCATGGCCCGCGGCCGTCCGGTCGTGGGATTCCACACCGGCGGCTTCGACGAGTTCTTCGAGTCCGGGACCCATGGCGAACTGGTCGAACACCCGGATCCGTTCGAGCTGGCTTCCCTCGCGGTGCGCTGGCTGGAGGCACCCGGACGCCGGGCGAGCGCCGGTGCCGCTGCGGCCCGCCGGGCCTCGGCGTTCCCCGTGGAGCAGACGGCCGCCGGCTTCGAAGCGGTCTATCGGCAGGTCGCCGGCTGAGGGGCCGACGGGGACTCCCGGAGCCGGCGACCCGTGAAGTCCCGGAACCGACTGCCGGTGTCGAGCCCCCATTCCCAGTTCGCGACGATGCCCACCTGACGCAGAGCCAGGGGTTCGGCCCACGGGTAGATGTCGAGCAGCGACCGGGCCAGGACCGTCCGCCCGTCGAGCAGCACCCGGTAGCGCATCCCGTCGGTGATCAGCCGCAGTCGGAACGGTCGATC
This sequence comes from uncultured Acidimicrobiales bacterium, assembly GCA_963717115.1. Classification (GTDB taxonomy): domain Bacteria; phylum Actinomycetota; class Acidimicrobiia; order Acidimicrobiales; family SZUA-35; genus JBBQUN01. The sequence goes on from CAVQVO010000002.1 coordinate 316,227, forward strand.
CCAGGCGAGCGCCGACCCGACATTGGCCCAGACGGCGTCGAACACCTCTTCGCGCCCGCCGAGACGGACGAACGAGGAGATGGAACCACCGCCGTAGCTCTGGTCGATCCAGCCGTTGACGATGATCAGGTCGTCGGGACCGGTTCCGGCGACCAGCCCGCCCCGGCACCGTGGGAGGACACCGGGAATCGCCTCGGGCGGTTCGATGAGCACCTCGACGTCGGCCCCGCGGGGGTCGCTCCACGGGGTGAGGTAGACGGTCCGCTCGGTGAGCGGACCGCGGATCGTGGCCCGACCGTCGCGGGTCCCGATCGGGGTCGAACCGAGCACTCTGGCCCAGGGAATCGGGCCGCCCCGATGCTCGAGGTCGGGCGAATCCGGGCCGGTGAAGTCGTCGAAGATCTCGGGTTCTCCGCCGATCGACGGCCACGACCGGCCGACGACGGTCCCCAGGTCGATCTCGCGGCCGAAGATCTCCAGTCGCCGAACGACGCTCGGGAGGGCGTCGGTGTCGGGCGCCGCGTCGCGACCCGACGACGTGGTCTCGACGACGAGGCTGCCCGGTCCGGGCGCGTCGACCGCGACGTCGATGAGCGTCTGCCCGTCGACGTGGATGCGGAGCCGGCCTTCGAGTTCGTTGACCGAGAGGTGACGGGACGACGCCGGCGCGAGCGGCCGTTCCACGGCCCGGCCGTCGACGGTGAGCCGAACCCGCGTCGTACCGACCACGAGGGTTCGCACTCCACCGGCCTTCCCCGGCCAGGTCATCGAGACCTCACGGTCGTCGACCACGTCGACGCACAGGTCGATCAGACCCGCCGCCTGGGGCAGCTCGAAGGTTCGTCGGCCCTCGACGTCCACGGCCCCGGCCGATGAACCGGCGAACCGATCGGCCCAGCGGGCCTCGTGGCGGAGCTCGAACCGATCGACGACGGTGTCGATGCTGAACCCGTGCTGGGACACCACGCTCTGGTGGACCCCCAACGACACCGGCCCCGAGAGGGTTCGGTGAACGACCCCCAGGGGGGTCGCGTCCGGCGCCGCGGCGAGTCCCGAGCCGCCCAGTCCGGAGGCTGCCAGGAGGACGGTGTCGTCCCGGACGACGAAGACCAGTTCGTGGGGGGCGTTGGCCAGACCGTCGACGAGCTGCTGACGCAGGTCGAGCGCACCCACGGCAAGGGAGAAACCGCCGTTCCGAGGTCCGAGCGGACGCGTCGCGATCGCCGCGATCGCCGAGCGCGGGCCGTCGATCGTGGATGCGTCGAAGAACCCGACCAGCTGGTTGATCGACGCCGGGAACCGCCGGTGCCCGTCATGGTGATGCCGGAACCAGCGACGGAGTCGGCGACGATGGGTCTCGCGCCGTCGACCCGACACCAGACCGGCGATCCGTCGGGGCAGCGGGTCGGTCCCGCTCCCCCGGACCCACACCGAGAGGCGGGTCCGCAGGGGTTCCAGGGGGAGGGTCTCGCTGCTCGGGTGGGCGTTCATGACGCCCACCCGGGCGACCGTCCCCGGAACGAGGAGGAGCGGCTCGGTCGAGTACCCGCAACGACCCCATCCCGGCTCGACCAGGGGCGCGAACCGCAGCGCCCGATTCCGGACCGAGATCACGCCCTCGACATCGGCCCCCATCCGGACCGCGGATCTCGCCGCCGGGCCGAGCCCCGGATCGGCCGGAGACCCGATCACCCGACCGGGGGCGACCCGTCCCTCGAACGAGTCGAGGAACTCGACCGGTTCAGGCACCCCAACCCAGGAAGTTGGCCGATCCGGGGATCAGCATCTGGCGCCACTTGCCGGGTTCGGCCATCTTCTTGGCCAGCTCGAGCTGAGCCCGTCGTCGGTCTCCCGCCGGGAGTTCCGAGGACCGGATGGCGTCGGCATAGCCCCTCGCCATGTCGAGCGGATAGAACGAGGCGACCGCCCCGGGGTCACTCCAGATGCGCTGGGACACCCTCGACCGGTTCCTGGTCGAGGTGTTGCGATGGCAACGCCGCAACCACAGCGGTTCGTCGACGAGGGCGAACGGTCCGGCCAGGGCCAGTTCGGCGAGGAGCACCTTGTCGGCACCGTAGAAGTCCCGGAAGAGCCGGGTGCCGAACAGGGCGTCGCGGCGGATCAACCCGAAGATCGGAAACGCATAGGTGAGATGCCGCAGCGAACCGGCGAAGCGCCGAACGGGGTCGGGGCTCGCCAGGTGCTCGTAGTACACCGCCGGATCGGGGAGGCCCTCGACGTAGCCGTCACCGTCGAGGCTGACGTGACGCATGCGCAGCAACGGTTGACCGGTGCGGTCGATCAGTTCGGCCTCGCTGTGGACGAGGACCACCTCGGGTCGGGCCGCCAGCACGTCGACGCACTGCTCGAGGTAGGTCTCGGCCAGCAGGTCGTCGTGGGCCGCCCACTTGAAGAGCGACCCCGTGGAGTGGCGAAACGCCCGGTTGTAATTGCGGTTCGCCCCGACGTTCTCGGTCGACCGGATCGACCGGATCCGGGCATCGCGCTCGACCCATTTGTCGATGATGTCGGGCGTCGAGTCGGTGGAGGCGTTGTCGCAGATCACCAACTCGAAATCGGCGTAGGTCTGGGCCGCGATCGAGCCGATGGTCTCGTCGAGGAACTCCTCGCCGTTGAACACCGGCAGACCGATCGAGACCGAGGGTGGCATCACAGCGCCTGCACCACACACGACAGACCGAGCTCGTGGATCATGGCCGAGATCTCCTCGACGTAGATCGGATTCATGACGACGACGAGTTCGGGCCGGAGCTCGAGCAGCGCCTCGGGTCCGACGATCGGGTGGTTGGACCCCACCATGAACTTCCCCCACTTGTGGGGGTTGATGTCGACGGCCGCCGCGATCTCGGTGGTGAGACCGAGATTCGAGATGAACGACACGCCCTTGGAGCCGCTGCCCCAGATCACGGCCTTGCCGGCTGCGGCGTCGAGCCGGGCCGTCCAGTCGATCACGAGTTCGTCGTAGCTCTTGACGAAGTGCTCGACTCCGGTACGCAGACGGTCGAGGTCGTCCTCGGCCGGGAGGGGGTCTCCCGCGGCGGGGACGGTCGACGGCCGGGTCTCGACGAGCAGGTACTGGCCGTCGTACTCGGTCGACAGCCCGAGGACCTCGAACCCGGTCGAGCGGAAGAGCCGGGCCAGCGAACCGAGGCTGAAGTACGAGCAGTGCTCGTAGTAGATGTCCCAGAACGAGGTCTCGTCGAGGATGCGCTGCACGTCGGGCAGTTCGAAGAGCACGACCGTGTCGGGTCGATCCCCGATGGCCCGCCGGATCATCGACATGAAGTCGGCGACGTCGGGGATGTGTTCGAGCGTGTGACGGCAGATGATGGCGTCGGCGTCGAGGTGGGAGTACTTCTCGCCGTAGAAGTCGACGATCCACTCGAGGCGGTCGTCGTGGTCGGAGGCGATGCGTTCGGGATGGACGCCCGGGTCGATCCCGATGCAGTGGCCGGCACCGGCCTCGGCCATCATGACGAGGAATTCACCCTTGCCACAGCCGATCTCGAGGACCGTGCGGTTCGCGAGGTCGTAGTCCCGGACCCAGCGCTGGGCCAGTTCCTCGGCGAAGGCGACGAAGCGGGGCGAGAACGCCTGGGTCTCCTCGTAGCGTTGGGAATACTCGGCCGTACCCGGCTCGAACGCGGTGTTGGTCACGAACCCGCATTCCCGGCAGAAGGCGAGGGTGATCTCACCCCGCGAGAAACCCGTCGCCTGATCCGGATCGTCGAGGAGCAGGCAGCTGTTGGTGGGGACCGACGGCTCGTGGAAGAACACGACCAGTTCGCTCCGGCGGCAGGCCGGACAGGGATCGTCGACCGGGCGATTGGCGGTGGAGGCCCGCAGGGTGTGCCCCTCGGTCATCGTCGTGCCCCTTCCGATTCGGCATGGATCCAGTGGAGCGCCTCGTCGATCCGATCCTGCTCCTGCAGGGCCCGGAGGTGCTGGTCTCGCCGGTATCGGGGACCTTCGAGCTGTTCGAGCGTGAGCCCGTGCTCGACCATGGCGTCGCGCAACTGTTCGACGCCGCGCCGCACGGTCCATCGGGGTCGGGCGTCGGGAATCAGCGTGGCCAGCTTGTCGCAGTTGACCCGATAGTTCCGGGGGTCGTTGAAGGCCTGATCCGAGAGTGTGACCTCACAGTCGGGGACCACCTCGGCGACGATCTGTGCCACGTCTCGGATCTGGTAGTTCTCGGCCGTGGCGCCGACGTTGAACGCCTCGTTGTGCACGAGGGACCGGTCGGCGACGGCGAGGGCACAGAACGCCCGGGCGATGTCCTCGATGTGCACGAGCGGTCGCCACGACGATCCGTCGCTCTTGAGGAAGACCTTGCCGGTCGAGTGGGCGAACCCGGTCAGGTTGTTGACGGCGAGATCGCCCCGGAGCCGCGCCGAGACACCGTAGGCCGTTGCGTTGCGGAGGTAGACCGGGCTGAACGCGTCGTCGGCCATCGGGACGAGATCGGCCTCGGCCTGTTCCTTGGACCGTCCGTAGGGCGTCACCGGGGCGAACGACGCTGATTCGGTCAGCTCGTCGTCGCCCTGCGCACCGTAGATGCTGCACGACGAGGAGAACAGGAATCGCTCGACACCGGCGGCCTTGGCCGCCTCGGCCACCCGGATCGTGGCTCGATGGTTGATGTCGTCGGTGGCCTCGGGATTGAGGTCGCCCGAGGGGTCGTTGCTGAGTCCGGCCAGGTGCATGACCACGTCGATGCCCTCGAAGTGGCGGGGCTCGACGTCGCGAATATCGATCAACAACTCCTCGACGGCCGGCGGTTCGGGTCCGAACCCGCACGAGCGGAACAGGCCCGAGTCCAGACCGACCACGTGGTGGCCGCCTTCGATCAGCATCGGTACCAGGACGGTCCCGATGTATCCATCGTGACCGGTGACCATGACTCTCAATCCATTCTCCGTCCGCCGGGGGCTCCGCTCCACGAAACCATCGCTTCTGACCTCGTGCGTCCGCTCGCCGAACTCCGACTCGAACGCACTGCTGCTTCCTCGTCTGACACCTTCGACCAGGGATCCGGCCGCGTCAACCGGGCGCGGACCCGGGGGGCCACCGGTCTTGCGATCACCGTACGGCTTCCCGACCTCGGTCCGAAGGACGTGGGTGAGTCGACCCTGCCCCCGTGCTCACGCAGTCCTAGGATGTGGGGATGACCAGACCGAGCCCCGCTCAGATCGGGCGCGACTCCGTCGCCTGGGGCTACCGGATGCAGTCCCGCTTCGCGCGACAACATCCTTGGCGGATCGACGAGGCCCGCCGGGCCTCGCTGCGCGCCGGACGCCACATCGTGCGCTGCCAGCCGGTCGATGTCGGCCTCCGGACCGGGCCGTTCAATGTCGCGGTCCACCTCCCGGGGCGGATCGAGGAGGACATCGCGTCGACCGGTGTCTACGAGCCCCACGTTGCCTGGGCGGCCGCCTCGCTGATCCCGCCGGGAACGGTCATGGTCGATGCCGGGGCCAACATCGGTTTCCACTCGCTCAACGTTGCGGCGTCGCGTCCCGACGTCACCGTTCACGCCTTCGAACCGCACCCGTTGATCGCGGCGCAACTCCGGGCCAACATCGCCCTCAATCCGGTCCTGGGCAACATCACGGCCCACGAGGTCGCGCTCGGCTGCCGACGGGGCCCGGTGCCGTTCCTGGCGCAACCGATGACGTCCTACAATCGGGGCTTGTCGAGCCTGATCACCAACCACGATCTCGGCGATGAACACACCCAGATCGTCGTCGAAGGAGGTTGCCTCGACGACCGGTTCGCCGATGCCACGGTCGGTCTGATCAAGCTCGACACGCAGGGTTCGGAGTCCGAGGTGCTCGAAGGGGCCGTCGAGGTGCTGGGTCGCTGCCGTCCGCTGATCATCACCGAGTTCGTCAGCGACTACTCGACCGATCCTCGGGCCGATCTCGATCGATTGCGGTCGTTCATGCCCGACTACGACCTCTACTGCCTCCGGGCGAGCACCCAGCGCGACAACGACCACCTCGGCGCCGAGCTGGGGTCCTTCGAAGCCGGCATGGTCGACGATCCGACCTTCTGGACCGATTTGTTGTGCCTCCCGTCCGAGCGGTTCCGCTGATGGCGCCCGAGCGAAGCGCCGCCGCGCTGCGGTGGCACTACGACGTCGAACGGGACCTGGCCGACCGGCTCCGGAATGCCCCGGCCGGGAGCCGGGCCCTGCTCTACCCGGAGGTGTACGAGGAACTCTTCGAGCGGGTGCCCGATCATCCCCAGACCATGCAGGCGAACGACGATGCCCGCTCCGACGAGCGGGTCGGGCACAAACTCGCCCTCGTCCGGCGGTTCGTCGACCCGGCAACGACCCTGCTCGAGATCGGGGCCGGTGACGGCGCCTTCGCGGCGGCCATCGCGCCGTTCGTCCACCGGGTGATCGCCCTCGACGTGACCGACGCGATCACCGATCGCAGCCGCCTCCCCGACAACGTCGACCTGGTCCTCTCCGACGGCACCACCATCCCGGTCGAGCCGGGGAGCATCGATCTCGCCTACAGCAACCAGCTCATCGAACACCTCCACCCCGATGACGCGGCGGCCCAGCTCACCAACATCGTCGCCGCGCTCCGGCCCGGTGGTCGCTACCTGTGCCTGACCCCGAACCGTCTGTCGGGCCCCCACGACGTGTCGCGGGCCTTCGACCCGGTGGCAACGGGGTTGCACCTGCGTGAATACAGCCTGTCGGAACTGAGCGAGCTGTTCGAGCAGGCCGGGCTCGAGGTCGAACGGGTCTACCCGGGGGGCCGGGGACATTACGCCCGTCTGCCGATCGGCATCACCCGGCTCGGCGAGTTCGTCTTCGAGCACCTCCATGAATCGCTTCGCTGCCGGCTGCGGGAAACCGCACCTGCCAAGGCGCTCCTCGGGCTGAACGTCCTGGCCCGCAAGCCGTAGTCCCCGGTGAGCCGACGGGTCCGGCCCGGTCGGCGGCTCAGGTGCCGACCGGCGACCCATCCGGGCGGCGACCCACCGAGGCCAGACCCAGCGTCACGCTGAACTGGGCGACACCGTCGGCGATGGCCCCGGACCGGACATCGGCGCCGACCTGCTCGAAGCTGCGCCATTCGATCCGACTCGCCTCGTTCTGCTCGGTCGGCTCGCCCACGTGGCGAGCGCCCGGGGCCAGGAAGAGATGGAAGCGCTGATCGCTGAGGCCACTCGCCGGATACAGCGACGTCAGGTGTTCGAGTGGGCCCGGCTCCCAACCGGTCTCCTCGACGAACTCCCGTGCGGCGGCCTCGATCGGCTGCTCCCCCGGCTCGACGAGACCGCCGGGAACCTCCCAGCCCCAGACGCCGGTGATGAACCGATGCCGGTGGATGAGGAGCATGCCCCGGTCGGGGTCGACGGCCACGGTGGCCGCACCATCGCGGGGCACCGAGACCACCTCGTGGTCGATGATCCTGCCGTCGGGCAGCTCGACCCGGTCGACGTGGAGTTCCACGAACCAGCTCCGGTACAGCGTGCGACGGCTGCGGACCTGCCACTCCATCGAGCGCTCCGGGGGAACGGTTCCGCCGGTCAGGGCCGGTATCCAACGGTGGGGACGGGGACGATGAATCGTCCTCCGGCCGCCACGTAGGCCGCTTGTTGGGCGACGATCTCGTCGGCGAAGTTCCAGGCGAGCAGCAACACGAAGTCGGGCTGCCGCTCGAGCAGCGCCTCGACACCCAGGATGGGCTGGTTCGTCCCGGGAGTGCACAGGCCCTGTTTGTGGGTGTTGCGGTCGACGACGTAGTCGACGAGGTCGGTGCCGATTCCGGCGTAGTTGAGCAGGGTGGTGCCCTTGGCCGCCGCCCCGTATCCGGCGATCGTCCGGCCCTCGGCGCGCAGGCCGACGAGCGTGGATCGAAGGGCGTCGCGGATCCCGGCGACCGTGGCCCCGAACGCCTCGTAGGGAGCGAAGGTGTCGAGGCCCTGCACCCGCTCGGATTCCATCCGCTCGAGCAGCCGCGCCGTGGGAGCCGAGCGGTGCCCGATGTGCCAGCGCAGCGTGCCCCGTGGAGGTCGGGGAAGTACTCGACGTCGTTGAGGGCGAGACCGTGCCGACGGACGAGGGCATCGACCGAGAGACACGAGTAGTAGCAGAAGTGCTCGTGGTAGATCGTGTCGAACGCGCCGCGTTCCATGAGCTCGGAGATGCACGGGTTCTCGACCGTGATCAGGCCGTCATCGGCCAGGAGCGCCGCCATGCCCCCCACGAACCCGTTCAGATCCGGGACGTGGGCCATCACGTTGTTGGCGATGATGACATCGGCGGGCCCGTGTTCGGCCCGGATCCGTCGAGCCACGTCGAGATCGAAGAACTCCTCGAGCGTGGGGACACCGGCGGCGATGGCCGCCTTGGCCTGGGTGGGTGCCGGGTCGACACCGAGCACCGGGACCCCGGCCTCGACGAAGTTGCGCAAGAGGTACCCGTCGTTGCTGGCCAGTTCGACGACGAGCGACGAGGGTCCGAGCCGACGTGACTCGATGAGCCCCCGGGCGTGGTCGGCGCTGTGCGCGAGGAGGTGGTCGCTGAACGAGGAGAAGTACAGGTAGTTGTCGACGAAGAGCTTCTCGGCCGAGACCTCCTCGGTGATCTGCACGAGATGGCAGACCGGGCAGTACGCCACCTCGAGCGGGAAACGCTCTTCGACCAGATCGACATCGGACGGCCGGACCAGGGCATCGGCCAGCGGCATGTCGCCCAGGTCGAGGAACGTCCGGAGCCCGGCTTCACCACAGGAACGACACGGGGGCAGCATCACCACACCTTCCACGGCGCCGAGCCGGCGTTCCACATCGAGTCGAGCCGGACCTTGTCTCGGAGCGTGTCCATGCACTGCCAGAAACCGTCGTGCTGGTAGGCCATCAGCTGTCCCTCGGCGGCCAGTCGCTCGAGCGGTTCCCGTTCGAACAGCGTGTCGTCGCCGTCGATGTACTCGGCCACCTCCGGCTCGAGCACGAAGAAGGCCCCGTTGATCCAGCCCTCACCCGTCTGGGGCTTCTCGTTGAAGACCTTCACGCGGCCGGCGTCGATCTCGAGGTGCCCGAACCGGGCCGGCGGACGAACGGCGGTGAGGGTGGCGAGCTTGCCGTGGCTGCGATGGAACGCGAGCAGGTCGTCGAGGTCGATGTCGGAGACGCCGTCTCCCCAGGTCATCATGAACGTGCCGGGTCCCAGGTGGGGAACGAGCTGTTTGATCCGCCCGCCGGTGTTGGTCGTGCGACCGGTTTCGATCAGGTCGACACTCCATTCGACGTCTCGCTGGTGTCGGTCCGAAACGACCTCGCCCGTGCCGGTGTCGACATGGAGATCCGCACCGATCGACGCGTAATCGACGAACCACCGTTTGATGTAGTCGCCCTTGTAGCCCAGGCCGACCACGAACTCGTCGAAGCCGAACGAGGCGTAGTACCGCATGATGTGCCACAGGATCGGCATGTCGCCGATCTCGACCATGGGCTTCGGTTTGACCACCGTCTCCTCGGAGAGCCGACTTCCGACCCCTCCCGCCAGAATCCCAACCTTCATCGAACCGCCTCACGTCTCGAAGGCCGTGCTCTCCCAGCAGACCCCTTCGGAACCTACCCAGTGGTGGAGCGAGTCACATCCGACGAACTACCCAATCCGCCGACCGTCCATTCCACCGCGGCGATCGCGCCCTGCCGAGCGAACAGGGCCCGGGATTCCGACTCGGGGAGTTCGAGCCCGGCGATCGTCTCGTGGCGGCCCTCCCGCCACGTGAGGCGGATTCCGTCGGTGTCACCGAGCGCGAGCGTCATCGGGACCCCGCAGAACGAGAACGAGGCCCGGCCCGTTGCCACCATCGGGGATCACGTCGACCGTCGCCCACAGCCGGGGCGACACGGCGACCCGACCGCGGTCGACGTGCAGCCCCAGTTCGCCCATGCGGGTCAGCACCTCCTCCTTGACCTGGCCGGTCATGCCCGGCTGCTGTGCTCCGGCGTGCAGCGGCGTGTGGGAATAGCAGTCGGTCGGGATCGCGCCGAACTCGGCCGGACCCTTGCAGAATCCGAGTCCGGAACGGATCCGACCGTATGCCTCACCGAGGCGGGCGACCACGGCGTCGGATGCTCCCGTTTCGATCGCCGAACGGTGGGTCTCCTGCACGGCGAGCAGGAGTTTGGCCACCATGTGCCAGTAGACCGAACCGATCCCCTCGTAGCCGTACATGCTGCCGGACCGCCCGACGAACGAGCCGTGCCGGAACACCATCTCGTGGATGTCGGTGATCGTGCGACGCGCTGCCGGCGATACCGCCGAGCCGTCCAGCAGGGTCGCCAGGGCGGCAGCGTTGACGACCTCCGACCGGAATCGCAGCCGGCCGTCGGCATCGGTCACGAAGATCGACCGCAGCGAGTCGTCGAGACCGATCCCGGGTTCGGGCTGCAGTCGGTCGAGCGCTTCGGGAGGCACGACGTTGCGGTCGAGGAACGGCGCCGGGTTCACGATGGGCGCGAGCAGGAAGGAATCCTGATCGGGTCGATACAGGTCGGACGCGAAGAGCCCATCGATCGATGCCAGGGATTCCTCGGCCGTCAGAACGCCCGACGCCAGTGCGGCGACCTGACCTTCGAGCATCAGGCCGAGGTGAGCGACCACGGCGGTGTCGTCCGTCGGGAACGAGACCGTGTTGTAGGAATGGACGAGTCCGTCGGGTCGGGGGGCATGCTCGAGCGACCCGTCGAGATGGGCCAGGGCCAAGGCGAGGAACCGTCGGACCTCGGCGACCGGCACGTCGATGGTCGTCGGATCGATGCCGCGAGCGACTCGCCTCCGATGCTCGGTGCCGGCCGCCCCCAGGGCGTCGACCATCGAACGCCGGGCCCGGTCGTCGACCGTCGGTTGCTCGACGGGGAAGCGCTCGAACACCGCGACGAGGTCGCCGAGCCACTCGGCCACCGACACCGACACCGACAACGACACCGGGAGCGTGGGCGGGCGGCGGGCGGCTTCGCGATCGGCCAGTCGGGCATCGAGGAACCGGAGATAGCGGTGGAGGTGGTGCAGGGTGACCATCGACAGACCCGAACCGGCGAGCGCGTTGTTGGCATCGTTCCACTCGGGGCGCTGGGTGTTCATCCAGATCCCCCCACCGGGGACGAGATTGGTCAGTTTGGCCAGGGCGGGAACGAGCAACTTCTCGCCGAGCCCGACCCGGAGCAGGGCCCCATCGGCGTCGACCACCAGCCGGCCGTCGGAGCCCATCCGTTCCTCCCGCCGCCGAACCAGCTCGGCCCTCGGGGCGTCGAACTCGATCGTGTTCTTCGGGTCGAGCACCATCGAGTCGTGATCGGCGATCGTGTACGGCACGTCGGCGTAGACGAAGACCGGCCGTTCCAACCACTCCCCCATGGCCCCGGGTTCGAAGCGATGCCAGGCCTCCAGGAGCCGGAGCAGGTAGACGATCTGATGATCACCCCAGTAGCCGATGTGGCTCCACGGGTCGTCGGGATCGGGAACCTCCCAGTCGATCCCCGCCCGGGAGATGCGGTAGGCGTTGTACCCGTCGAGCGTCGAGGCGTTGACGAACTTGGCGACGACGTTCACGACGTACGCCGGATACGACATCAGCAACGCTTCCCAGTTCTGGAAGATGTCCCGCCAGTTGCCCTCATACGAGAGCCGTTCGCCGCCATCGTCATCGCGCACCTGGATCGAGAAGCGGTTCCACGGACGGCTGGGGTCGCCGTGACGACGGGCGAAGGCGAGCGGCAGGTACTCGAGCACGAGTCGGATCAGATCGGGATCGTCGGTGTCGACCGCGACCTGACGCAGCGCGGCGGCATCGACGCCGGCGTCGATCGTGGCGAGCCGGTCCCGGTGCCGAGCGGCGACCTCCCGGTTGCGGGATCCGACGAACTCGACGAGATCGGGGGCCGGCACCCGGTGTTCGTGGGGGAAGGTCCCGCCGCGCATGACGTTGAACAGCACGTTCGACAGGTGGTGGGCGTCGGCGATGCGGTCGGCGGTGGCCTGGACCCCGTCGGCCGCCCGCAGCATTGCGGCGAGCCGCGCCGTTCCGGCGGCCACATCGGCGGCGACGTCCGCAAGGGCGTCCGGGCGGGCGGACGTCCGGATCGCCTCCACGACCTCGGACTGGGAGCGTCCGGTGTCGACGACGATCGTCCATTCGCAGGTTCCCGACGCCGGCACCACGACCGATCCACGGAGCAGGTAGGCACCGGGTCGCCCCGTGAGCAGGTGGGAGGGCCGTGCCGCTCGTCCGGTAACGGCGTCGTCGACGGCGCGGGGGTCGAGCTCGATGACGGCGTCCTCGAATCCCGAGGACCACACCGTGGTGGCCGTCAGGGCCTCGGCGGGCTCGGCCCGATCGGTGATCAGCGCCTCGAGCGAGTACACCGCCAGCGGACCCCACGGCCCGACCTCGCAGCGTTTGTAGGCATCGACGAGGTTCGACCGGATCTGCTCGAGGTCGGCCCCCACGCCGGCCGGCATCACGTCGAGGAGACCGTCGACGACCTCGAACTCCCCGCCCCGGCCTGCTCGGTCGAACAGTTCGACCGTCCGCACCCAACCGTGGGCGTTCGATGGCGCCCACGTGGCCCGGAATCCGATGCCCCACTCCGGGTGCTGCTCGTCGAACACGAGACGATTGCCGAGGACACTCTTGGCGATCGACCGGGTTCCGCCCGCCGTGCGATCGGGACCGAACGGACGCCAGACCTCGCGTCGCCCGTCGACGACCCGGCTGATCACGGTCACCGGCCCGGTGATCCCGGCCGCTCGGTGCAGGCGGTCGTCGGTCTCGTAGGGCAGGAACGCATGATCGGCATCGGTGCGGCCGGCGGTCAGGGCCCCGGTGCTGGACACGAACATCCACAGGTCACCGTCGGACACGACGGTCATGAGGAACGGGTCCATCCGTTCGACGCCGTCGATCCGGTAGTGGTCGACACCGTCGATCGGCGTCAACCCCCCGGTCACCCGCCACCCGGTCTCGTTCGGCCCGGTCTCGTTCGGCAGGGTTTCGTTCAGCGCAGTCTCGTTCGGCGCGGTCTCGTTCGACGCGGGCCAATTCGGCGATGTCATCGCCACACCCTACGATCTGCACGATCTGCCCCGAAGGAGCAACCATGGAACCCGCACCGACCAAGGGCTCGGCCACCGTGCGAATCGACGCCTCACCCGAGGTCGTCTTCGCACTCCTGACCGATCTCGACCAACTCCCCCTGCTCAGTCCCGAGAACGTGCGTTGCGAGTTCCTCGCCGACTCGACGACGATCGAGGTCGGCGCCCGCTTCCGGGGCCACAACCGCTCCGGCGACTACGAGTGGCACGCCGACTGCCTCGTCACCGACCACGAGCCCCCTCGGTACTTCGCCTACGAGGTCCCACCGGGCTACGAGCACGCCACCGTGTGGAGCTACCGCATCGAGCCCGACGGCGACGGGTGCGTCGTCACCGAATCCTTCGATGCGCCGCTGCTCGCACTTCCCGACATCTATCCCGGCAAGATCGAGGGCCGCCGAGACAACCTCGAGCGAGCCTGCGAGAAGACCCTCGCCAACCTCAAGACCACCCTGGAGACCACACCGTGAACCTCGACCATCTCTTCTCGATCGACGGCAAGGTCGCCCTCGTCACCGGCGGGTCACGCGGCATCGGCGAGATGATCGCCGCCGGGTTCCTGGCCAACGGGGCCAAGGTCTACATCAGCTCCCGCAAGGCCTCGGTGTGCGACGCCACCGCCGCCCGGCTCCAGGACGAATACGGCGGCGAGCTGCGTCTCGATCCCCGCCGACCTGTCCAACCTGGCCGGAGTCGAGGCCCTGGCGACCGCCGTCGCCGAGCGCGAAGACCGGCTCGACATCCTCGTCAACAACGCCGGCGTGTCCTGGGGTGCGCCCCTCGACGACTTCCCCGAGAACGGTTGGGACAAGGTGATGGACACCAACGTCAAGGGCGTGTTCTTCCTCACCCAGCGGCTGCTCCCCCTGCTCGAGGCCGGCGCCACCGCCGACGACCCGTCCCGGGTGATCAACATCGGTTCGATCGACGGCATCAAGACCGCCGTCTTCGACACGTTCTCCTACGGGCCGTCGAAGGCCGCGGTCCACGCCCTCACCAAGATGCTGGCGTCGCATCTGGTCGCCCGGAACATCATCGTCAACGCCATCGCGCCGGGCCCGTTTCCGACCTGGATGCTCAGCACCGGGGTCGGCGGTGGCGGCGACGTCGAGAGCACCGACTGGGACAGCGTCGCCCGGGGCAACCCGCGGGGCCGGGTCGGCACCCCGGAGGACATCGCCGGCCTGGCGATCTTCCTCAGCTCTCGGGCGGGGGCGTTCACCGTCGGCGAGGTCATCAGCTGTGACGGCGGCATCCTCGTGCGCTGAGGCATGATCGTGCGATGCACGCACCACGACCGTCGACCCGACCCCGAGCGGTTGCCGTCACCGTCCTGGTGATCGTGGTTGCGGGGATCGTCGCCCTGACGGCACGCATCGACCGGGGAGTGGCCGAACCGGCCCCGGACGCAGATCTCACGGCCCGGGACTCGATGCTCGTCGACCCGGGCTCGAGCATCGTACGACTGGGCGCGGCGGGTGATTCGGGCACCGGCGACTCCAAGGCGTATGCCACCACGGCGGCCATGGACGATCTCGATCGGCAGCACGAGTTCGACGCCGTCCTGCTCCTGGGCGACAACGTCTACGAGACCGGCGATCCCGCCGAGATCACGGCCAAGGTCTTCGATCCGTTCCGACCGGTCCTCGACCACGGCACCCGCCTGATCCCCGTCCTCGGAAACCACGACGTCGACAGCGGGAACGGTCCGGCCCAGATCGCCGCACTGGGCATGCCCGGTCCCTGGTACTCCACGACGATCGGCGACGTCGAGATCTTCGCTCTCGACTCGAACCGCTCCGGCGATCCCGACCAGCTCGCCTGGCTCGACCGCTCCCTGGCATCGTCCACCGCCGACTGGAAGATCGTGATCCTGCACCACCCGGCCTACTCCGCTGGTTCACACGGCAGCGATCCGGGGGTTCAGCGCGATTTCGTGCCGCTGCTCGAACGATACGGGGTCGATCTCGTGCTCAGTGGGCACGATCACGACTACCAACGAAGCAAGCCGATCAACGGGGTGACCTACGTCGTGACCGGCGCGGCCGCCAAACTCCGGCCCACCGGCTCGGCCGACTTCACCGAGGTCTCGTACTCGGTGCACAGCTTCGTCGACCTCGTCGTCGGCACCGACCGGATCGAGGGGTCGGCCATCGACCACGATGGTCGAGCCATCGACCGGTTCACGATCGTGCCGTCGGGGTGACCTCGACGCCCATGGGCACATCCGGACCCACCTCAGTCGGCGTCGGGACTCGAACCGTCGCCGCGTTCGATGGCGGATCCGTGATCGAGCTCGGAGGAGGCGGGCTTCACTGCCTGGTGGATCTCGACCGTCATGTCGTTGATGGCCCGGATCATGGTCGCAGCATCGAGATTGGTCTGGTAGTCGTGCATGGCCAGTTCGGCCGAGATCTGGTCGGATCGGCGGGCGGCGATGAGCAGGATCGCTCCCTGCAGCGCGGCCAGACAGGACAGGATCAGGTTCAGCAGGATGAACGGGTAGGGATCGAATCCCGAGCTGCGGTTCGCCGCCATCCACCCGGCCAGGAACATCAGGGCCGAGAAGACGAAGCCCCACGAGCCCATCCCGTTGCGGAGCCGGTCGGCGGCCCGTTCTCCCAGGGTCAGATCGGAGTGCTTACGAACGCCCGGGTGTCGTTGCCAAACCGTCCGGGCGGCGCGAACACGCCACTGCTCGAGATGTCGGCGCTCGGGGTACATCGATCGACCTCTTCGGTTTCGACCTCCGAATCGAAGGCCGGGTCGCCCATTCTGGCGGTGAACACCCTCGTTCCCGAGGTCGACCTCCGCCGGAACGAGATTCGTGTGCCGGATGGTCGGGGCATCACGCCGACGAGGGGCGATCGTTCTCCTCGACCAGTTCATTGATCTCGGCTCGAAGACCTCGGCGCCCGTCGCCCGCGGTCGCCCGTTCGACGGCAAAATAGGACAGCGCGCCGATCGGAATCGGCAACCAGAAGTTGGCCAACCGGTACACGACCACACCCATCGACGCCTCCGCCCGGGGAGTGCCGAACCCCACGAGGCTCGGAATGAGGATCGCCTCGACGACGCCCAGCCCACCGGGGCTGATCGGAATGGCCGCCATCACGTTGGCGAGGCCGTAGGCCACCAGCAACCCGTCGATCCCGGGCCGATGGCCGAATGCGGCCAGCGACACCCAGAGCGCGGCCGCATCCAGCAGCCAATTGGCCGCCGCCAGCTGCAGGACGAGTCGGAGCCGCCTCCGGTCCTCGACGAGCAGGTCGAGCGGACCGAGGCATCGACCAACGTGGTCCGGACGCCCCCGGGATCGACCCGGGGAAGTCGACCGATCAGCGACGCCACCCGATCGGCGAAGCGCTCGCCGTGCCGGCGCATCCCGGCAACCCCGAGGCCAAAGCCACCGATGAGAACGGCACCGACGCCGGCGGCGGTGGCGTAGCTCGGATGGAAGCCCCTCCCGGGGATCGAGACCACTGCAACCGCCAACGGGATGGGATCGACCGAGCCCAATACCGACAGCGCTCGTCGGGCCCCCCCGATCTGCGGGATCACGAACACGTGGATCACCAGGGCGAAGCCCAGGAGCTTCAAGATCGGACGGGCGCGTGGCCCGAGCCGCCGGTCCTCGTACTCGTGCATGACGACACGACCCAATCCATCTCGGCCGAACCAGCGGGGAATCGGTGTGACGCTCGGTGGACCGCCCCGACCGCCCCACCTGTGTGCCCGCTGTGTGCCCGCTGAGCGATGCCGTAGAAATCGATCGGACTCATGGCGTCGCGTTCGCCACCTGTCACAATCGCCTCCATGGCCGACCCGCTTCGCATCCTCGTCGTCGACGACGAACCCTCGCTGGTCGACGCCGTGTCGACGGCGCTGCGCTACGAAGCGTTCGACGTGACCGAGGCAACGACCGGCCGGACCGGGCTCGCCGCCGCCCAGGACGGCGGTTTCTCGTTGATCGTGCTCGACGTGATGCTCCCCGATCTCGATGGCTTCGCCGTCGCCACTCGGCTCCGCGCCGACGGGGTCACGACCCCCATCCTGTTCCTGACCGCGAGGGACGGCCTCGACGACAAGGCCGCCGGGTTCGCGGCCGGGGCCGACGATTACCTCACCAAGCCGTTCTCCCTGGCGGAACTGGTCATGCGGGTCAAGGCCATCCTGCGACGGACCGGGAACGGCACCGACCCAACGGCCAACGTCCTCCGATTCGCCGACCTCGAGCTCGACGTCGACGGCCACCAACTGCGACGCGGCGGGACCCCGATCGAACTGACCGCCACCGAGTTCGGGGTGCTCGAATACTTCATGACCAACCCCGGTCGGGTGCTGTCCAAGGCCCAGATCCTCGATCACGTCTGGCACTACGACTTCGACGGCGACTCCAACATCTGCGAGACCTACGTCAGCTATCTCCGCAAGAAGCTGAACGAGCACGGGCCGCCCGTGATCCACACCGTTCGCCTCGTCGGGTACGTGCTGCGCGAGGAACCGTGACCCTCCGGCGCCGCCTCCTGATCGCCACGGCGATCGCCGTGGTGGCCGGTCTCCTCATCGTCGACGTCGCCACCTACGTGGCGTTCAGCCGGTCCCAGCTCAACCAGGTCGACGACTCGCTCGACCGGGCCCACACGCCGATCGAACAGCTGGCCGAGGCCGGAACGGCCGACGCCTGGAGGGCGATCCCGCAGGTCGCCCCCGGGCTCTACGTGGCGATCGTCGCGGCCGACGGAACCCCGCTGTTCACCTCGGCGGGTCGTCGTCCGGGCGACGACGACCTGGACGTCGACCTGAGCTCGGTCGGGGGCCGATCCCGGTTCCAGACCCTCGGCTCCGACCACGGCGACGACGTTCGGGTCCGGGTCGACACCCTCTCCGACGGATCCACCCTGGTGGTCGGCGAGTCGCTGCACCAGGTCGAGGAATCCCGCCGTCGACTCCTCGCCGTGTTGCTCGTCGCCAGTGCGGCGGCGGTCGCGCTGGTCGTTGCGCTGAGCTGGTGGTTGGTCCGGGTCGGGCTCCGACCGCTCCGGCAGGTCGAGCTCAGCGCCGCGGCGATCACCGACAGCGACCTCGCCGACGTTCGGGTGCCGGGCGACGACCAGGCGACCGAGGTCGGAAGCCTCGCCTCGGCGCTGAACGCGATGCTCGATCGTCTCGATCTGGCCAAGGCCGATCGAGAACGCACGGTGGCCGAGCTCGTGGCGTCCGAAGCCCGGATGCGCCAGTTCGTCGCCGACGCCTCCCACGAGCTCCGCACCCCGATCGCCGCCACGGCGGCCTACGCCGAACTCTTCGAGCAGGGGGCCCGCAATCGGCCCGACGATCTGGAACGTTCGATGATCGGGATCCGGAGCGAGACCGCCCGCATGTCGGCGCTCGTCGGCGATCTCCTCCTCCTGGCCCGGCTCGACGAGGACCGTCCGCTCCAGTCCTCGACCGTCGACCTCACCGAGGTCGTGCTCCAGGCGGTCGACACGGCCCGGACCATCGAGCCCGAGCGTCCGCTGCGGGTCCTGATCGACCGGGTCATCACGGTTCCGGGCGACCGGGCCCGTCTCCGCCAGGTCGTCGACAACCTGCTGGCCAACGTCCGGGCGCACACCCCGGCCGGCACGTCGTGCACGATCGGACTGGCCGTCGACGGCGACGACGCCGTGATCCGCGTCTCCGACACCGGTCCCGGCGTCACCGACCAACAGCTCGCCCTGCTGACCGACCGGTTCTACCGGGTCGACGATGCCCGGGCCCGGGCGACCGGGGGCAGCGGACTCGGGCTGTCGATCGTCGAGTCGATCGTGGAGGCCCACGGTGGCTCGATCCGCGCCGAACACAACCAACCGGAGGGACTGGTGTTGACCCTTCGACTGCCGGGAGCGGTCTCGGCCACCGACGACGAGGATCGTCCATGAACCAGGCGTTGTGGTATCTGACCCGTTCGACGGGGATCGTTGCCGCAGTCCTCATGGTCTCCGCCCTCCTGTGGGGATTCCTCTTCTCGGCGAGGGCCACCGGTCGGCGGCTCCGACCGGCCTGGTGGCTGGACCTGCACAATTGGCTCGGCGGGGCGTCGCTCGCCTTCACCGGCGTGCACATCGCCGTTGCGTTCCTCCAGTCCGATTCGGGCATCGGCCTCGTCGAGATCTTCGTTCCCGGAACCGCCAACCCGGCGTGGCCGATCACGTGGGGCGTCGTCGCGACCTACCTGCTCGCCCTGACCGTGTTCACCACCTGGCCGAAGCGCCTCGCCAACCGTCGGCTCTGGCGTCTGATCCACCTGACATCGGTGGCGGCGACGGCGCTGGCCCTGCTGCACGGGTACCAGAGTGGGAGCGACAGCGGCCGAGTCGTCTTCCAGTGGGGACTCGCCGTCCTCGGCGGGGTCTCGGTCTACGGCCTCGGCCTGCGGGTCTTCGGCCTTGTCGAACGGCGGCGGGCCGTCGGGTGATCTCGCCCGCTCGTGGCGAGCGATGTTCTCAGCCCGCTCCCAGGAACGGCTCACCTCGCCTTGAACCCGGTCGGTTTCACTGACCCCATGCCCGAAGCCGACTCCCCGAACAAACCCGAATCCGCAGCCCTCGATGCTGCGGTCGCCGCCCGGCTCGAACGGCTGGCGGCGCGACGCACCCCGAGCGCCGCGGCGGCATCGGCACCGCGGGCCAAAACGCCGGCCTATGCGTCGTCGATGAAGGGTCCGGCGAACGGTCGTCGCCGCCACGCCGCCAAGGGAGCACGCCAGGCCGCGCTCGCCCTGAGCCTGGCAACGACGGGCGGCCTGAGCTACGCCATGTCCCTGTCGCCGACGGCCGATGCCGGCGCGGCCGTGGCACCGGCCGGCATCGTCTCGGTCCCGTCCTCGGGAGCGACCGGGACGGCGTCGGGGTCCCCGAGCACCACGACCGAACCGGCCGTCGACCCCACCCCGATCGTCGTCAACGGCGACTCCTACACCAACCGATTCGGGACCGTCCAGGTCCAGGTCAGCTTCGCAACGGACGGGACCATCACCGAGGTCTCCACCCTGCAGACCCCCGACGGCGACCGCAAGAGTGTCAGCATCAACGACCGGGCCGTCCCCACGCTCAACGCCGAGGCGCTGGTGGCGCAGAGTGCCGACGTCGACACGGTGTCGGGAGCCACCTACACCTCCCTCGACTACCAGCGATCACTCCAGTCGGCCATCGACACCGCCCGGGCCAGTGGACTCATTGCTGCGGCCTGAGGAGCGGCCGGTCGGCCGCCACCACGTCGAGGCCGTCATGGGCATGGCGGTGAGCATCGACATCCGTGACGAGCAAACCAGCTTCGATCCCATCGACGAGGTCGTCGACTGGCTCCACCACGTCAACCGGGTGTTCAGCACCCACGACCCGGCCAGCCCGATCAGCGCCCTCGGTCGGGGAGACCTCACCCCGGACGAGGCCTCCGAGGAGATCCGGGGTGTCCTCCGGCTGTGCGAGATCGCCAACCGGCGAACCGACGGATGCTTCGACGCGTTCGACGTCCCGGCACCCAACGGGACCCGCCTCGAGACCTCGGGACTTGTCAAGGGATGGGCCATCGAAGGAGCCGCAACACTCCTGGAATCCCACGGGTGCCGCAACTTCTGCATCAATGCCGGCGGCGACCTCGCCCTCCGAGGCCGTCCGGCGCCCGGGACCGACTGGCGAATCGGCATCCGCCATCCCGACGACGACCAGGCGCTCGCGCTCGTGATCCACGGCACCGATCGGCTCGCCGTCGCCACGTCGGCCACCTACGAACGGGGCGCCCACATCCACGATCCGCGCACCCACCAACCCACCACGGCCCTGGCCAGCGCCACGGTCGTCGGTCCCGATCTGACCTGGGCCGACGCCTATGCGACGGCGGTGTTCGTGATGGGTCTCGATGCGCTCGAGTGGGTCGAACAGGTCCCCGACTACGACCTCTACCTGATCACCCACGAGGGCACGACCCATTGGAGCGACGGGTTCGACCGCTACCGAGCCTGACGCCGCCGACCGGGTCGGCGTTCTACGGAGCGGTTCAGCCGACGCACAGTCGACGTTGAGGTCGCACCGTCATGGTGGAAGCACTCCCCCGAATCAAAGGAACGACATGACCAACGAAGCCGTGCCAGAGAAGAACCGCAAGCGGATCGTGACGGCAGCCGCCGCCGTCGGCGCCCTGCTCGGTGCCGCCGGGATCGCCGGCGCCATCACCACCCAGACCTCCACCACCGAGGACACGACCGTCACCGACGACTCGACCGCCATCCGGCGACTCGACCAACGAGGCCGACGAGATGAACGAGGCCGACGAGACCCACGATGATGGTGGTGGCGACGAGTCCCCGTTGACGGGTCAGACGGCCGCCGACGTCGAAGCGGCGGCCCTGGCCGCCGTTCCCGGCGGCACGATCGAACGTCTCGAGACCGACGCACAGGGTGCGGCCTACGAGGCGCACATGCTGGACGCCGACGGGAATCCCGTCACGGTGACCTTCGACGAGAACGTCGTCCTGGTGGAAACGATCACCGGTGGCATGGGCGGCAAGGGCCACGGTCCCGGCGACCACGACGGTGATCGTGGCGGTGGCAACGACGAGACCCCCCTCACCGGTCAGGTCGCCGCCGACGTGACCGCCGCTGCCGAGGCCGCCGTTCCCGGGGGCACCGTCGACGAGGTCGAGGCCGAGAACGACGGAACCGCGGCCTACGAGGCCCACGTGACCGACGCCGACGGCAACGACGTCCGGGTCACCCTCGACGAGAGCTTCGCCGTCGTCGAGATCGTGCCGGGGCGCTGACCCTCCACCCCGCCCCGGTACCCGCGGCCGGCCGCCTCGCGCGGCCGGCCGCAGCGCGTTCGGCGACGGATCGATGGCCAGGTCAGATGACGGCGTCCTCCCGGATCGGGTTGCCCTCCTCGATGCGCCGGTAGCCCAGCGGCGTGAGGTCGATGGTCCGGTAGTCGGCCGTAGGTGATCAGCTCGGCGATACCCCGCCCGACTGCCGGGCCCTGTTGGAGTCCGTGGCCGGAGAACCCGTTGGCGAACACGAAATTGGCGACCTCGTCCGAGGTACCCGTGACGAGGTTGTGATCGAGCGTGTTGAAGTCGTACTGGCCGCCCCACGACGAGACCACCCGAACCTGGTCGAATCGGGGAACGTAGCGGGCGATCACCGGCCAGATCTGGTCTTCGAATTCGGCATGGCGGACGTCGAGGTCGTCGTAGCCGACGGCCTCGTCGACCCTCGGCACGGCCCCGCAGAGATAGTGGTGCTGTTCACGCCGGAAGTGCACACCGGCCGGGGTGATCGTGAGCGGAACGACGCCCTCGATCGGTGTCCGGCAGGCGAAGACGAAGCTCGTTCGCGAACGGGGTTCGACCGGCAGTTCGAGACCGGCCATGGCGGCGATCGTCCTGGCCCGACAGCCAGCGCTGTTGACGACCCAGCCGACCTCCACGGATCGGCCCGACGCCAACTGCACCGTGGTGACCCGACCATCGGCAACGACGAGGTCGACGACCCGGTCCTTCACGTAGGTGACGCCATTGTGCACGGCCCGCCGCCGGATGCCCTGGAAGAACGCCCAGCCGTCGAACGAACCTTCGCGCATTCCCCCGAGTCGTCCCCCGGCGACCTGGGTGACGTCGAGGTAGGGGAACCGTTCGGCCAACCGATCGGGTCGCAGCATCTCGACCTGGGCACCCAGCGCCGTCTGCTCGCGTGACTCGGCCTCGAGTCGGGAATAGTGCGCTTCGTCGTCGGCCAGGAAGAGGTAGCCCGTCCCGACGAAGTTCAGTACCGGCGACTCGCCCTCGACCTGCACGTTCTCGTGGAAGTGCTCGATGAAGTCCATCCCGAAGCGGCTCAACTGAACGTTCAGGCCGTTCGTGAACTGCTCCCGAATCGAGTTCTGGGCCCTCGTGGTCTGCGCGTTGGCGTAGGTCCAGTCGGGTTCGACCACGAGGATCCTCCCGTCGAAGTCGGGGTTCTCGCTGAGGAAGTAGGCGGCCGAACTGCCCGTCATCGCCCCCCCGACACACACCACGTCGTAGCTCCCGTGCAGCTCCTGCGTCACGGAATCACCGCGTCCGCGAGCGGGGTCGGCACCCCGCTCCGTCGTCGCTCCGAGGGCGGACCATCAGAGGTCCTCGACCCTCGGGAAGTCGCGGGGAGGCATGATGTCGACCGTGGCCGACCGCTGCTGGGCGAGCATGCCGCCGTCGATCCTGATGACGTCACCGGTGATGTAGGCGGCGTCGTCGGAAGCGAGGAACAGCGCGGCTCCGGTCATGTCGCCGGGCTCACCGATGCGCCCGAGGGGGACGTTCTCGCCCCGCAGGCGACGATCCTCGACCGGGAGGCCGGAGGTGTCGATCGACCCGGGCATGAGGGCATTCACCCGGATGTCGTAGGGACCCAGATCGAGCGCCATCGCCCGGGTGAGCGCCTCGATCCCGCCCTTGCTGGCGTCGTAGGCGGTGAAGGCCCGGTGGGCCCGGGTGGCCCCGCCGGAACTCATGTTGATGATGACCCCGCCGCCGGCTTTGGCCATCAACCGGGCGGCCGAGTGCGAGCACAGGAAGTGGCCGGTCAGGTTCACGTCGATGAGGCGCCGCCACCAGGCCTCGTCGGCTTCGAAGAAGTGCAGCATCGGACCGACCAGACCGGCGTTGTTGACGAGCACGTCGATCCTCCCGAACTCCTCGACGATCCGGTCGAACATGGCGACCACCTGCTCGCCGTTCGACACATCGGCGGCAACCGCGATGGCCCGGCCGCCGAGGGAGACGATTGCCGCCGCAGCGGCCTCGGCCGTCGTCGGATCGAGATCGTTGACGACGACCCGACAACCCTGACCGGCGAACCGCTCGGCGATGGCCCGGCCGATGCCCCCGCCCGATCCGGTGACGAGCACCACCTTGTCGAGCAACGAGCCATAGACCGTGGAGGGAGAGGAGTTGACGGATTCGGACACGGGCGCTTCCTCGGGATCGATCGGAGACCGTTGTCTAGCCGCTGTCGGGGACCACGGCGCCGCGGGATCCGGAAATGTGGTTCGATGCTCCCGTATGATCGGTGCGCCTCCATGATGCAGCTCCCCCTCCTGATCGCCGTCAACACGTCCGTCATCGACCTCCTCATCGCTGCTGCCATCGTCGTCTCGGGCGTGATCGCCTCACTCGTCGTCCGGCACGTGATGCGATCGGCCGAGCAGAGCGTCCGGCTCCAGTCGTCCATGGCGATCCTGATGAGCCGGTTCGCGACGACGACGATCATGCTGATCTCGCTGGTCTACGCGTTCCGCCAGCTCGGCGTGCAGGTCGGCCCGCTGCTCGGCGCCCTCGGGATCAGCGGCATCGTGTTCGCCATGTCCCTCCAACCGGTGCTGGGCAATCTGGTCGGATCGGCCTTGATCCACGCCAGGAAACCGATCAAGCGAGGCGATCAACTCCAGACCAACGGACTGTCCGGCACCGTCATCGACATCAACGGCCGTGCCGTGGTCATGATGACCTTCGACGGCGAACGGGTCCACATCCCGAACCTGGCCGTCCTCGACTCGCCGCTCATCAATCAAACCGCCCAGGACTACCGGCGGACGCTCATCCCGTTCCAGGTCGACTACGACACCGACCTCCGTCGAACCCAACGGGTGGTCCAGGCGGCGCTCGCCGAACTCGACATCCTGAGCGACTCGCCGATGAACGACGTGCTGGTCACGAGCTTCGACGAATCCGGCATCTCGCTCGTCGCCCGGGTCTGGCATCCGTGCGAGGAGCTCCTCGCCCGGTTCGCCATCAGCGAGTCCGCCATCACGATCCACGAGACACTGCGGCGAGAGGGCATCTCCATCCCCTTCCCCCAGCGGGTCGTGCACTTCGCCGAACGTCGCGTCGACGACGCCGACGAGCAGCGTCGGGCCCTGGGTCACCAGGAGTGAACGGCGCTGCTCCGTCCCGGGTGGGAAACCCGGGGGCCACCCTCGGCACCTTCGGGGGCGTGTTCACGCCGAGCCTGCTGACCATCCTCGGTCTGGTCCTCTTCCTCCGGCTGGGCTTCGTCGTCGGCAACGTCGGACTCGTGCAGATGCTGGTGATGCTGGTCCTGGCCACCAGCGTGTCGGTCCTCACCACGATCTCGCTCGCCGCGATCGCCACCAACCTGCGGGTCGGTGGCGGCGGGGTCTACTTCATCATCTCGAGAACTCTGGGGCCCGCCTTCGGAGGAGCCATCGGGCTGGTGTTGTACCTGGCCATGTCGGTCTCGGTGGCGTTCTACACGATCGGTCTCGGCGAGGCGGTGGCCAGTGTCATCGGTTCGTCCAGCAGCATGGCCCCGCGGCTGATCGCCGCCGTCACCATCGTGGGGCTGGCGGCCCTCGCCTGGGTCGGGGCCGACATCGCCACCAAACTCCAGTACGTGGTCCTCGTCTGCCTGGTGATCGCGATCGTGGCCTATTTCGTCGGCGTCGTGCCCGACCTCAGCGTCGGCACCGCGGCCGACAACCTCGGGGCGCCATCGGCCGGCAACGGCTTCTGGGTGAGCTTCGCCATCTTCTTCCCGGCCATCACCGGCTTCACCCAGGGCGTTGCCATGTCCGGTGACCTCAAGACCCCGTCGCGCAGCATCACCATCGGCACGTTCGGAGCGATCGGCGTGTCGACGCTGGTGTACGCCGCCGTGATCGTCACCTTCGCCATGGCGGTTCCGCTCCAGACGCTGCGCGACGACACCTCCATCATGCGGTCGCTGGCCCCGAGCCCGGCACTGATCGACGTCGGCGTGGTTGCCGCCACGCTGTCCTCGGCGATCGCATCGATGCTCGGCGCCCCCCGCACCCTCCAGCGACTGGCCGGCGACCGGCTGGTTCCCGCCCTGCAACCGTTCGAACGGGGCTCGGGCACCGACAACAACCCCCGCCGCGGCGTCGCCCTGACCGCGGCCATCGCACTCTTCACCGTCGCCGTCGCCGACCTCGACCTCGTTGCGCCGATCATCTCGATGTTCTTCCTCGCCAGCTACGGGATGATCAACTACGCGACCTACTCCGAGGCCCGGGCGGCGAGCACGTCGTTCCGCCCGACGTTCCGATTCTTCGACTGGCGGCTCAGCCTCCTCGGAACGATGGGCTGCATCGCCGTCATCCTGGCCATCGACCCGTTCGCCGGCGCCCTCGCCGGCGTGGCGGTGTTCAGCCTCTATCGGTACCTCAACGGTTCGTCGCAGCAGTCCCGCTGGGCCGACAGCACCCGGGGCTTCCACGCCTCGGAGGTCCGGACCCACCTCAAGGCCATGGGGCCGAACCTCGAACCGGGCCGGGACTGGCGGCCCTGTACCGTCGCCTTCGCCTCCCGCGACCCGTTCCGCCGGCTGGCGCTGGCCACCGTCGCCGGCTGGCTCGAGGGGGGTGCGGGCCTGACCACGGTGGCGCGCATCGTCCCGGGCCGAGGCCCCATGGCCCGCAAACAGGCGTCCCGGATCGACCTGGAACTCCAACGTGAGCTCGCAGCCCAGAGCGGCGGCGTGTTCGGCCGGGTCATCGTTGCCGAGTCGTTGCCGGCCGGCGTGGCATCGCTGCTGCAGAGCCACGGGATCGGCTCGCTCCGGCCGAACCTGGCGCTCTACAGCTGGTACGAGCACGACGAGCACAGCACGACGAGCAATGGCGACTACGAGTCCATGGTCCAGACCGGATTACGGTTCGGAGCGAACGTGGGCGTCCTGCGGGCCCTGCCCGACGCCTGGGCGAACCTCCCGTCCAGCCCCGATCCCGCCACCCGGATCGTGGTCTGGTGGACCGATGACGGCAACGGTCGGATGCTCGCCCTGCTGGCCTGGATGTGCACCCGCGACTCGGTGTTCGCCCGGGCGTCGATCGAGGTCTGGGTGGCGGGGACCGATCGGCACGACCGGGACCGGATCCAGCACCTCCTCGACGATGCCCGGATTCCCGCGGCGGTGGCCGGCGTCGCCGACCCCGGTGACTTCGTGCGGGTGTGCTCGGATGCCGCCCTGGTGTTGGCGCCCCTGCGGGTCCGGGCCGACTCGCTGCTCGGCCCCGACGACGTCGCCCTCGATGCCCTGCCCTCGTCGCTCCCCGTCACGCTGTTCGTCCAGGTCGCCGCCGAGATCGAACTCGACACCCAACCCGACGACAGCAGCGTCTCGAGCCTGGCCGTGGCCCGCGACCGGGCCGAGGAACTCACCGCTCGCGCCGTGCGCCTGGATCAGGAGGCCAGTCACCTCGTGGTCGCCGCCGAGATCGCCCGGCTCGACCAGGAGGAATCGGGCGCCGCCGATCGCTCGGGAACCCCCGCGGCGATCGCCGCCGCCGACGAGGCCGCCGAACGGGCGAGACGGGAGTATCTCGACGCTCGCACCCGCGCCGACGAGGCGTGGCGCGTCGTCGACGAACTCGATCCGACCCAGACCACCCAGGCCCTCGACCCGGCGCTGTGGGTGACGGCTCCGCTCGAGGGTCCCGAGACCCGGCGACGCTGACCGCGACGCCGATCGGCGCGGTCGAACTCGATCTAGCCGCCGATGAGACCTTCGGCGGTGAGCCAATCGGTGGCGATGGCCGACGCGTCTTCCTTGTCGATGTCGTAGCGCCGATTCAGTTCGGCCAGTTCCTCGGTCGACAGTGCGGCGCTCACCTCGTTGACCACGGCGAGGAAGTCGGTGCCATAGGCCTCGATGACGGCATCGGTGGTGACGGGGATCACGTTGTCGGCGTTGATCAGGCCCAGGTCGTCCTCGAGGACCACCCAGCCCTTGTCGGCGATCACCCCACCGGTCGAGAAGAGGATGGCCACATCGATCTCACCGGCCTCGAGCGCGGCCACCGTGAGCGGCCCGGCGCCGTCGAGGGGGGTGAAGCCGGCCGACAGGTCGAGACCGTAGACCCGTTCGAGGCCGGGCAGGCAGGAGGCGTTCTCGGGGCAGTCGGCCGGGCCGCCGAGCACGAGATCCGGGGTGAGGTCGCTGACCTTCGACAGGCCCAACCGCTCGGCGGTCTCGGCGGTGACGACGAAGGCGTTGGAGTCGACCGCCGGTGAGGCGTCGAGGATCGACGAGGCCCTGCTCGGCGGCGATGGCCTCGAGCTTGGCGGCGGTGTCGTCGATGTCGCCCGAGGCCTCGCCGGCGTTGCCGTTGAGGTATTCGAGCGCCGAGGCCGCATAGTCCGGCGCGAAGTTGATGTCGCCGCTCTCGAGGGCGGTGTACACCACCTGCCGGAAGCCACCCAGGGCCTGCTGCTCGACCGGGTAGCCGGCGTCCTGCGAGCGCCTGACCGTAGAGCTCGGCCAGGATGGCCGATTCACCGAAGTCCTGCGCTCCGATGGTGATCGTCGGACCGTCGGGGGCGTCCGACGACGCTGCGTCGTCGCTGTCGCTCCCCCCGCAGGCCGCCAGGGCCAGCGCGGCCGCGAGGATCGGGACGATGGAATCGGGGGCGGATCATGACGGCAGGGCTCCAGGGCGTGAGGATCGAGAGGACATGCTAGACGGCGCGTCGGCGCGTACCCGCTCCGTGCGCGGAGCAAACCTCGTGGCCAGCGCCCCGAGGATGGCGTCGATCGACAGGGCCAGTCCGGCCACGAAGACGCCGCCGACGAGGACCGAGGTCTGACCACTCTGACCGCGGGCCAGACCCGACACGATGAAGCTGCCCAGGCACTCGTAGCCGACGATCGCGCCCAGGGTGGCCGTTGCCACGATCTGCACCACCGACACCCGGATGCCGTTCATCATCAGCGGGACCGCCGACGGGAGTTCCACGAGGCGCAAGACCTCGCGTTCCCGCAGACCGATGCCCCGGGCGGCCTCGATGACGTCGTCGGGTGTACCGGCGACGCCGGCGTAGGTGTTGGCGAACATCGGCGGGATGCCGAGCGCCACCAGGGCGACACAGGTCGGCCAGAAACCGAGCCCGAACCCGAACTGGAGACTGATCGGGAACACCAGGGCGATGAGGGCGAACGACGGGATGGCGCGGGCGATGTTGACCACGGCCACCGAGGCGATCGGGGCGATTCGGCGATGGGCCAGCAGGACGGCGCTCGGCAGGGCGATGGCGGCCGCCATCGTGGAGGCCACCAGCGAGATCCACAGGTGGGATCGACCCCGGGCCAGGATCCCCCGGGGACCGGTCCAGTTGTCGCCGGTGGCCAGGAAGTCCAACGTGTCGACGACGAGGCTCATGCGGTCCTGCCGCCGCCACGGGGTCAGCAGCCGTTCGACCAGGGCGAAGGCCACGTCGGCGACGACGGCGAGCACGATCGACAGCACGGTCCCCACGACGATCGGGCGTCGAGAAGTCGCGGCGCAGACCGTCGTCGATGAGGGCGCCGTACCCACCGTTGCCGATGAGGGCGGTGACGGTGACGAGCCCGATGACGGTCACCGTGGCGATCCGCAGGCCGGCGACGATCGTCGGCAGTGCCAGGGGCAGGTCGACGGTCAGGATCCGCTCGACGGGTCGGTAGCCCATGGCCGCGGCGGCTTCGCGGACGTCGCTCGACACCCCGTCCATCCCGGCCACGATGTTGCGAACGAGGATGAGGATCGTGTAGCTCACCAGGGCGATCTCGGCGGTGAGCAGACCGAGACCGGTGATGGGGATCAGCAAGGCGAACAGCGCCAGGCTCGGGATCGTGTAGAGCAGCGAGCCGACGGCGGTGATCGGGCCCGTATGTCCAACGGAACCGAAGGGCGAGCGCGGCCAGCAGCGACGAGATCACGAAGCCCGACCGAGACGGCGATGCTGGTCAGCACCAGGTGCTCGACGGTGCGGGACCAGATCTCGTCGAGGTGGTCGCCGATCCATCCCCACCAGATGAACGAGTCGGCCGACGTGGCCAGCGATCCGATCCCGGAGCGATCATTCCAGACCCTCCGCCAGCTGATCGATCGTGATCATGCCGACGAAGCGATCGTCGTCGTCGATCACCGCCGCGATCCTCGAACGCGAGGTCAGGATCGTGTCGAGCGCCTCCCGCAGCGGGGTCTCGGGTCGGGCCCGGGCGACGAACCGTTCGACGGGGAGATCACCGATCGCCGTGGCATCGTCGACGGCTGCCAGGGTGTCGGCCCCGACCCATCCCGTCAGTCGATCGTCGTCGACGATGGCGACCCACGACGTCGCGTGCTTCTCCATCACCGCCGTCGCATCGGCAACCGGGATCGTGCCGGGGCGAGCACCGGCCCGCGCATCGGCGTGATGTCGCAGACGCGCCGGAGCCCGAGCCGTCGCAGGCCCCGTTCGCGCCCGAGGAACGTCGCAACGAAGTCCGAGGCCGGGTGACGGAGCAGTTGCTCGGGAGTGTCGTACTGACGCGAACAAGCCACCCACGTCGAGGATGGCCACCCGGTCGGCGAGCCGGATGGCCTCGTCGACGTCGTGGGTCACGATCACGATCGTCTTGTGGACCTTGCGCTGCAGGTCGAGCAGCTCGTCCTGGAGCCGCTCCCGGACGATCGGGTCGACGGCGCTGTAGGGCTCGTCCATCAGGAGGATCGGCGGATCGGCGGCCAGCGCCCGGGCGACACCGACCCGTTGTCGCTGCCCACCGGAGAGTTCCGACGGGTACCGATCGAGCGTCGAGGCGTCGAGACCGACGAGCTCGACGAGCTCTTCGACCCGCTCCCGGATCTCGTTGCGGTCCCAGCCGAGCAGCTCGGGCACCGTGGCCACGTTCCGGCGGATGGTGTGGTGCGGGAACAGGCCGATCTGCTGGATCACGTAGCCGATCCCGCGGCGCAGTTCGTGCACCGGCGCCTCGTCCTGCGGACGGCCCAGGACCTCGATCGAGCCCGACGTCGGTTCGATCAACCGGTTGATCATCTTGAGCGTCGTGGTCTTGCCGCAACCCGAGGGGCCGACCAGGGCGACGATCTCGCCTTCGGGGATCTCGAGCGAGAGTTCGGTGACCGCGGGCGACGGGGCACCGGCGAAGGACTTGGTGACCGTCTGGAGAGAGATCGCCGACTGGCTGCTCGGTGCTCGCACCGCATCAGTCTGCCCCACTGACCGACCCCGAAACACGGTTCAGCCGACGGGCTTCACGGCCATGCCCTCGGTGAACCAGGTCCAGGGTTTGGGCCCACCGGCATCACGGGACTCCGACCGTTCGATCTCGAACCCGGCGGATCGGACCAGCTCGGTGGGATCGCGGGTGAGGTGACAGCCGTCGGCCAGTCGCTTCTGGAGCGGTTCGAGACGGCGTTGCCAGGCAGCCACCGAGGGATCAGGTGATCGTCCGTGTTCGAGGAAGTGGAACCGGCCTCCCGGGCGCAGGACTCGCCAGATCTCGGCCAGCGCCTGATCGACGCCGGGAATCGTGCACAGCGTGAAGGTCGACAGCGCCCCGTCACAGCTGGCGTCGTCGAGCGGGATCGACTCGCCTCGGAGGGCGATGTGCTCGACCCGGATCGAAGACGCCGCGATCCGCTGCTCGGCCAGGCGCCGGGCGGTGGCAGCCGGCTCGACGGCGTAGACGAGGTCGACCTCGGCCGGGTAGGCGGGCATGTTGAGGCCCGATCCGAACCCGATCTCGACCACGGTGCCCGACAGCCCGGCGGTCACCTCGCGACGCCACCGCCGCAGTTCGGCGGTTCCGCAGGCACGGTCGACGAGACGGGGCAGGACGTGTTCTCGGTAGACACCCATGACCCACCAGCATGGGTCAGACCGGCGGGGCATCCCGGCGGTGGTGCCAAGCGTCACGCCGACGACCGCCCGGATCCACGAGCCGGTCCGCTCGCGGAGGATTACGGTTTGTACCCACCGGTCCCCGGACCGACCGATGAAAGGCATCACGATGTCGACGCTCCTCACCACTCGACGCACGATGGCCGCGTTCGGCCTCGGCTGCACGGCCCTGATCACCGCCTGCTCCAGCGGCGGCATCGACCAAGAGGAGATGGAGGCCAACATCTCCGCGATCCTCGCCGAACAGTTCCCCGACGCCGCGACGCCGATCATCTCGTGCCCGAACGAGGTGACCGCCGAGGTGGGCACCACCTTCGAGTGCGAACTCACCGTCGAGGGTGACCCCACGGTTCTGCCCGTGTACGGCACGGTCGACTCCGTCGAGGACGGTGTCGCCAACTTCAGCATCGAGGTCGGCGCGGCCGAGTAGCCGCCGCCGACCCCGAGTCCGGGCTCGCCGTCAGAGCTTGTCGATGATCGACTCCGACAGCGAACAGGTCAGACCGAAGCCGCCGGGTTCCACCTCGAGCTGGGTGACCTTGCCGTCTTCGAGCACCATCGCGTAGCGCTTCGAACGGGTCCCGCCCAGGGCAGCGGCATCGACGTCGAGGCCGATGGCCCTGGTGAACTCGGCGAGCGGGTCGGCCAGCATCCGGATCTTGCCGTTGGCGCCGTGGGCTGCGCCCCAGGCGTCCATCACGAACGCGTCGTTGACGGCGATGCAGGCGATCTGGTCGACGCCCTTGGCCTTGATGGCATCGAAGTCGTTGACGTAGCCGGGCAGGTGCGTGTTCGAACAGCCCGGCGTGAAGGCCCCGGGGACGGCGAAGATGAGCACCTTGCCACTCCCGAACTCCGCCGCCGGGTCCACCTGGGTGCCGGGGTTGGATTCGTTGAGTGTTGCCGAGGGAATCGGGTCACCGATCTGAATGGTCATGGAAGTTCTCCTGGTTTGTGCCGAGCGCAGGCACCGTAGTGGACCCGGGCGACGACGTACCGAATCGGTGGCTCACGCCGGGAGCGAGGCGGGCGAAACGGAACCCGCATCACCGAGTCGGTCGCTACGGTGCTGCGAGGTCGCAGACTCGAGACGAGGGGAGATCGCGCATGAGCGCCGAAACCGAAGCAGGACGCAACACGATGGAGGTCGACGGCCGGGTCGCGGTCGTCACCGGGGCCGGTTCGGGGATCGGACGGGCCCTGGCGATCCGGTTCGCCGCCGACGGTGCACGGGCCGTGGTGTGCGCCGACCTGAACGCCGAGCAGGCCGCCGAGACCGCGGCGATGATCGGGGACGTCGCCTCGTCGTTCGGGCTCGACGTCGCCGACGAGGCCGCGATCGAACGACTGGTGACCGAGACCCTGGCCACCGAGGGCGCCATCGACGTGTTCGTCTCGAATGCCGGGTACGGACTGGCCGGTGGGCTCGAGCTCCCGACCGACGAATGGGAGCGCATGATGGCCGTGCACACCTGGTCGCACCTCGCCGCCGCCCGTGCCGTCGTCCCCGGCATGGTCGAGCGCGGGGGTGGTTACCTCCTCAACACCGCCTCGGCCGCAGGTCTCCTGACCCAGATCGATTCCGGACCGTACGCGGTGTCGAAACACGCCGCCGTCGCCCTCGCCGAGTGGCTGGCGATCAACTACGGCGACGACGGGATCGGGGTCTCGGTCCTGTGCCCGCAGGCGGTGCGAACCAACATCCTGGGCCCGCGGGCCGCCAAGGGAGGTGGCCGACAGGCCGCCGCCGACGGCATCCTCGAACCCGACGCCGTGGCCGAGGCATGTGTCGACGCCATGCGCACCGGCCGATTCCTGGTCCTCCCCCATCCCGAGGTGGCCACCTACTTCACCCGCAAGGCGACCGACTACGACCGCTGGCTGGGTGGCATGCGCCGATTCCGCCGACGGCTCCGCGGCGGGAACTGAGCCCGGACGGGAGCGACGCCGATTCGGACGACCGGGTGAGCAAGTCGCCACCGGATCAGCGACACTGCCGCCATGCGTCGCGAACCACCCGACACCGGCACGGCCATCTCCGCCCACCAACTCCGTCGATCCTTCGGCGACAACCAGGCCGTCGACGGGGTGGACCTCACCGTCGCCACCGGTGAGATCTACGGATTCCTCGGGCCCGAACGGTGCCGGCAAGTCGACGACGATGAAGATGTTGTGCACCCTGCTGAAGCCGACCGCCGGTCAGGCCACCGTCGCCGGGTTCGACATCGCCTCCGACCCGGGCGAGGTCCGGCTCCGGATCGGCGTTGCGCTGCAGGAGGCCTCGATCGACGGCAAGCAGACCGGGCGCGAACTGCTGGCCCTCCAGGGCCGGCTCTACGGGCTGTCGAAACCGAACATCGCCCGCCGGATGGACGACGTGATCGGCCTGGTCGACATCGGCACGGCGATCGACGACCGGGTGGAGTCCTACTCGGGTGGGATGAAGCGACGCCTCGATCTGGCCATGTCGCTGATCCACAAACCCCAGGTGCTGTTCCTCGACGAGCCGACCACCGGTCTCGATCCGGTCAGCCGAAGCGACGTGTGGGACGAGGTCCGCCAACTGAACGACCGCGAAGGCGTCACGATCTTCCTCACGACGCAGTACCTCGAGGAGGCCGACGAGCTCGCCGACCGAGTCGGGATCATCGCCGACGGCAAGCTCGTCGCCGAGGGGACCCCGGCCGATCTCAAGCGGTCGGTCGGGACCGACGTGATCGTGGTCCGGGTCGGCGACGACCCCGAGGCTGCGGCGGCCGCCGTGTCCGACCTCGCCGGCGTCGACCACATCGACGTCCTGAGCGACGAACTCCACCTGGCCGTTCCCGACGGCGCCTCGATCCTGTCGTCGGTGGCCGTCGCCCTGAATCGCTCCGAGGTCCACGTCACGTCGTTGACGCTGCGAACCCCGACGCTCGACGACGTCTTCCTCGACATCACCGGCGCCAAGCTCGGCGCCAGCCACATCGACGACACCGAAGGGGTAGGCCACTCATGACCGCCACGACCCCGACCGCCGGTCGGACCATCGACACCACCCCCCTGGCCAGGCGGTCCTCCGCCCTCCACGACCTGGTCACCGTCGCCGGACGAGCCTGCCGCAGCGTGTTCCGCGAACCCGAGTTCTTCATTCCGGCCATCATCGTGCCGGTCTTCTTCTTCGTGGTGAACATCGGGGCGTTGCAGGACGTTGCCGAACAGGGCGCTGCAGCCGCCGGTGGTTCCCTCGACTTCAAGGCCTTCCAGCTGCCGGTGGCGATCATCTTCGCCGTCACCGGCGTCTCACGGGCCAGTTCGCTCGTGATCGACATCCAGGGCGGCTACTTCGATCGGCTCCTGCTCACCCCGATCCGACGCCCCGCGCTCCTGCTCGGGCTGATGGCCGCCGACCTGATGGCCGTCCTCATGCTCGCCATCCCCGTCACCGCGCTCGGGCTCGTCCTCGGCGTGCGCTTCGAGACCGGGCATCCTGGGCATGATCGTCTTCCTGCTCTACGGCGCGGCGTGGGGTCTGGCCTTCGCCGGATTCCCCTACGCGATCGCGCTGAAGACCGGCAACCCGGCCGCGGTCAACTCCAGCTTCATCCTCTTCTTCCCGTTCGCGTTCCTGACGTCGAGCTTCCTCCCGAAGGAATCGCTGACGGGTTGGCTGTCGGCCATCGCCACCTACAACCCGGTGACCTACGTGCTCGACGGCCTGCGCAGCCTGATCTCCGAGGGCTGGGTCTGGGAGGACCTCGGCAAGGGACTCCTGGCCATCGGGGCGGTCACCTGCGTGAGTTTCGGCCTGGCCAGCGCCGCCATGCGCGGGCGGATCAGCCAGGACTGACCGGCCGAGCCCGAGTCGTCGCCCCGGCCGCACCTCGGGCCGGTCCGGTGTGCGAACCTACGACGATGGCAACGACGACGCCGTCCCCCTCGTTCTTCGACCGATGGTCGACGACCTACGACGAGGCGGGTCTCCAGGCCCTCACGTACCGTCCCGTCCACGACGCCATCCTCGGCCGCCTCCGATCGTTGGAACCGGCGGTGGTCGTGGACCTCGGCTGCGGGACCGGACAACTGACCAACCGGCTGATCGAACGATTTCCCGGGGCCGTCATCGTCGGTGTCGATCTGTCGCCCGGCATGCTCACGGCCGCGGCGACCCGCCTCGATCGGAGCGAGGCCCCGCACACCGGGCTCGTCCGAGCCGATGCCCAGCGAGTCCCGATCCGACCGGGGTCGGTCGACGTCGTCGTGTGCACCGAGTCGTTCCACTGGTACGACGATCAGCGGGAATCGCTGCGGGGTCTGGCCGAGGCGATCCGGCCCGGTGGGCGACTGCTGATCGCCTCGATCGCAACGACGAGCGGCCTCGGTGACGACGCCGTGCGTCGGATCTCGACGTTGCGCGGGCGACCGATCCGTGCCTTGCCTCCCCACCGACTTCGTTCGCTGCTGGGGCGCAGCGGATTCGACGTCGTGCACCAGCGCAGGATTCCTCGGCTGGGCCTCGTCCCGTGGCCGGTCCTGACCGACAGCGTGCGGCGCTGATCGAGACGTCGGCCCCGCTCGAGCCGAGCTCGCTCGACTACGACCGGGGGATGTCCACCGTGACCCGTTCGGCGATGGCTTCGCCGAGGGGGCGCATGACCCGCTCGAGCGTCGGGGCATCGGGGATCGAGCCGTCGCCGGGAACCCACAAGGCGAACAGGGTGTCCTGGTTGCCGTCGGCGTCGGTGATCCGCATCGTCAGCGGCGACAGCCAGTTGCTCCCGACGATCACCTCCCAGTCACCCATCTGCTCGGGAACGGCTTCACCCTGCTCGAGTGCGAGGTCCCAGGTGTCGCTCCCCGAACTCATCCCGATGGTCACGAAGTTCGAGTCGTCGCCGACCTCGTCGATGTTGCAGAGGAATCCGAAGGTCTCGTAGGCGAACGGGTCGTAGGCGCCGCTGCCCTCGACCGTGGCGTCGTCGGATGACAGCAGGCCGTACTCGACCAGGTCGTCCAACGAGATGGCGCCGTTCGACCGGCTGACCCCCGGCGCAGAGGTCGGCCAGGATCACGCCACCGCCGGAGGCCCCGGCGCTCGTCATCGGTGGCCTCGTTGTCGTCGTCGCCTGGTGCCGACGTCTCCGAATCGGGCGGTGGCGTGGTTTCGTCGGTCGCCGGAGCGGTGGATGTCGGTGGGCGCGACGGTCGTCTCGCCCGGATCGGCGTCGGTCGAGTCGTCGCTCCCGCCACAGGCGGCGGCGATCAGCACCAGTGTCGCCATGGCCGACCGAAGCCCGCGAATGATCGCATCCTCGTCATGTCTGCTCCCTCCTGGTGGGCGTCGACCAGATCGAGAACGCACGCCGCCGGTCGGTCCATCATCTCGGCCCTGGAGCCGCGTCCGGCAAATGAACCCGCGTCCGTGACCAGGGCGAGTGGCATCGAGGTCCCCGGCGAGCTCGGTCGGCGTTCGGCTCAGTCGTGGAGCAGGTGTCGATCGGCGAGCGAACGCGTTCGGGCGATCAGGACGGCGTTCGGTTCGTCGACCGAGGCCATCCAGGCATCGGCTTCGGCCGGCGATCGCCCGTGGGCCAGGTGACGGTCCCGCAGCCACGATCGTCGTCGCCCGTCGTCGACGTCGACGTACCAGCACGCATCGAGGAGCGGTTCGCACCGCATCCCACCCGTCGCGGTCGTGCAGCAGGTAGTTGCCCTCGACGAGGATCGTCCGGTGGTGGGGCTCGACGGCGATCGACCCGGCAATCGGCTCCTCGATCTCCCGTACGAAGGCGGGCGCCATGACCACCCGCTCGGCGTTCCGCAGGCGTGCGAGCAGGACCACGAACCCGTCGAGATCGAACGTCTCGGGGGTCCCCTTCCGGTCGCTCAGGCCCCGCCGCGCCAGTTCGACCGAGGCCAGGTGGAATCCGTCCATCGGGACGACGATCGCCGTCGGGCCGATCGCCGCGGCCCGTTGGGCGGCGATGGTGGACTTGCCGCAGCCCGGCGGCCCGGTGATCCCGATGAGCGTACGTTCTCCGTCGGCCGGCATCGGCCGAGGATAGTCGGCAGGTCTTGGTGTCGCCGTCGTCTCGCCCCGAGGCCCAGCGCTTCAGAGCCGGCGCGGCGGGCTCACATCCTCACCCACGCGACCCGGGCGTAGTGGTCGTCGTAGGGATCGAAGCGGGTGCCGTCGCGGCGATCGTCCTCGAACTCCGGGGACGGGACCTCGCTCCCGTACTCGGGCGACGCCTTGATCTGTTCCTTGGTCATCCGCACGTGCACCCTGCGATCGTCGTGATCGATCGAGGTCACCGCGCCGGCGGGAATCAGGCGCTTGGTTCCGAACAGCCAGAATCCGGTGTCGACCACGAGATGGCTGCGATCGGTCTCGAGCGACTCCTCGACGATCGATCCGACGTCGCCGTCGGTGGCGGCGACGTCGAAGCCGACGATCTCGTCGGCGGTACGGACGACGTCTGCGTCGTAGTTCCAGATCTGCTGGTGACGGTCCACGATCCAACCTCCTGGGTTCGGCCGCCCGGCCTCCGCCGGGCCCGGTGGTTCTCTACCCGACCGGGTCCTCCCGAAACGCCCGGCCGTGCTTCGGAACCGGTCGAGCACGGTGCGCCCCTGGCGTCCTCGACCGGTGCGGGCAGTACGTCGACTGACCCGCCGGTGTGGCGGGCTTGCGTCCCCAATTCCCGAACTGGCGGCGCTGCGTCCCGTTCGAGGGACGCCAGCCCGCCAGAACGAAGGCGTTTGTCACCAGGCGACGTGCAACTGCGTCGGGCCCCGGAAGGTGATGTTGGGGAAGTAGTCGGGGGTCTCCTCCACCAGACGGAGGGATGGCACCCGTTCGGCCAGCGTCTCGATCACGATCTGCGTCTCGACCTTGGCCAGCTTGGCCCCGAGGCAGTAGTGGACGCCCTTGCCGAAACTGATGTGGCGGTTGGCGTCGGCTCGGTGGATGTCGAAGGTGTCGGGATCGTCCCACAGGTCGCGCTGGCGGTTGGCCGACGCGAAGTTCAGGAAGATGCCGGTGCCGGCCGGGACGTCGTAGCCGCCGATCGTGGTGTCCCTCGTCGTCAACCGGCGCCAGGAGACCTGCGAGGAGTTGTACCGCAGCACCTCCTCGATCGCATTGGGGACGAGCGTGGGATCGGCGCAGATCTCGGCCCACACCTCTCGTCGAGGGAGCAGGCACTGCAGCGAGTTGCCGATGAGGGCGGTCACGGCCTCGTGCCCGGCGAACGACAGCCCGTAGATCACCGACTCGACCTCCCGATACGACAGGTCCTCGGGATGCTCCTCGTGGGCGGCGATCAGCTCGCTGGCGAAATCGTCGGCCCGGTGGTCGCGCTTGGCCGCGGTGAAGTCCCGGCAGTAGCGCCAGTAGGCCAGCATGTGCTCGGCGATCTCGGCCTGCTCGGCCGGGGTGGGGTGGCCCCACGAGAAGGCCTTGCGATCACCGCACCACCCCTTGAGCAGGTCGTCGTCGGACTCGGGAAAGCCGATGAACCGGAAGACGGTCTCGCCCGGCAGGGGAAAGCGAACGCCTGGACGAACTCGGTGGGCGACGGACCGGCGAGCATGGCATCGAGGAGTTCATGACTGCGACGACGGATGTAGGGCTCGAGCGTCTTGATCCGTCGATTCGAGAATCCCTGACGGGTGTGGACCCGGATCCTGCCGTGGTCGGGTTCGGGCCGGTTCGACATCACGGCCACCGGGTCGAAGTCGTCGGCTGCGAGCACCTGGTGGGCCTCGGGCGCCAGCGGGAAGACCGGGTCCTGGACGTTCACCGATGCAAACGTCTCGTGGTCGGTGAAGATGGCCTCGATGTCGTCCATCTCGGTGACGACGAGGTACCCGAGCTGCTCGGCATAGAAGACGCCGAACTCGTCACGCAACGCCGCAGCGATCGGGTAGGGATCGTCGAGGTAGTCGGCGTTCAACGGACTCCACGTGGCGTGCATCGGACATCCGACCGGAGGGGCCGGCGTCTCGAGGCGTTCCTGGTGGTACTTGTTCTGGGTCATCGTCGTCTTCCCCTCGGTCGGCCTGCGCCGGAGTCGGTCATGTCACCACGCCCGCCTGCGGTGAGCTCGGTGGCCTCGAAACGGTTGCGGTGCCGGTCCATCGTGCGCTCCGTGGACCTACGAGAAGTGCAGGCCGAACGAGCCCAGCTCGCCGTAGTCGAATCGGAACTCGTCGCCGGACCGGACGTCGATCGGGCGGGTGAACGATCCGGCGAGGATCGACTGACCGGCCTCGAGGCGCAGCCCCTGTTCGCGATAGCGGCGGGCCAACCACACGATCCCCCGCGCCGGGTGGTCGAGCACACCGGCGGCGACCCCGGTCTCCTCGATGACGTCGTTCCGGTATCCCAGGGCCGCCACCCAGCGGAGATCGACCTCGCGAGGCCCGACCCGGTGGCCGCCGCAGATCAGCCCGCCGTCGGCGGCGTTGTCGGCCACCGTGTCGACGACGGTCCGAGCCCGACCGGTCGTCGGGTCGGTCCGGAACGAGCGGGCGGCGATCAGCTCCACGGCCGGTGTGACGTGATCGGTGGCATCGAGCACGTCGTCGATCGTCGGATCGGGAGCGACGAGATCGCGGGCCAGCACGAAGCACAGTTCGAGCTCGACCTTCGGGTCGCAGAAATCGGCTGCGGCGAGCGTGGCGCCGGGAGCGAACACCATGGCATCGGTGATGAAGCCCGAGTCGGGCGTGGTGATCTTCATGGCGGCCTGCATGGCTCGAGACGTCAGCCCGATCTTGTGCCCGACCAGCACTTCACCCCGGGCGAGGCGACGATCGAGCCAGGCCTGCTGCACCCGATAGGCCTCGTCGAGCGTCATGTCCGGGTGAACCGAGGTCGACTGGCGGATCTGGGTCCGGGTGCGTTCGGCGTCGTCGAGCATCGCCGCCTCGGCGACGATCTGTGCGTCGGTGAGCGTCACGGCATCCCCCGGGGTCCGCCGTTCGCGTCCACGGAGG
The DNA here is from genome assembly GCA_963717115.1 of uncultured Acidimicrobiales bacterium. Classification (GTDB taxonomy): domain Bacteria; phylum Actinomycetota; class Acidimicrobiia; order Acidimicrobiales; family SZUA-35; genus JBBQUN01. The sequence goes on from CAVQVO010000002.1 coordinate 357,083, forward strand.
CGGCGAGGTCGTTGAGTTCGTTCATGAGACGACGGAGTCGCTCGGCGCCGAACCCCGATTCGATGTGGTTGTACGTGGCCTCGGAACCCGGGGCGATCTCGCGCGACCAGCGCCCGGCCGGCGGCGGCGAGCTCGAGGTTGCTGCGCCGTTGGTCGTCGGTGGCGGTCGTTCGCTCGATGAGCTGCCGAGCCTCGAGGTTGGTGACGATGCGCGACAGGCTGGGCCCGAGCAGGAAGGTCCGGTCGGCAACGGCGCCCACGCTGACCGGTTCGTCGGCGGCGGCGAGGGCCCGCAGGACCCGCCACTGCTGTTCGGTGAGGTCATGATCGGCGAGCAACGGACGGAACAACCGCATCGTCGCCTCGCGGGCCTGGAGGAGGGCCATCGGCAACGAGGCCGTGAACGGGCGCATGGCGAGGCCGTCACGTTCGACGGCACCGGACCGGGCGCTCATCGGGGTTCCGGCGCCGTGAAGGCCGAGCCGTCGGGGAACTCGTCGACGACGGTGTTGCGCAAGGTGCCAAGCTCCGGGACCGTGACCTCGACCACGTCGCCCGGCTCCAACCAGATCGGCGGGTCGAATCGGGCACCCGCGCCCGTCGGCGTTCCCGAGAAGACGAGATCCCCCGGTCGCAGGGTGGTGAAGGTCGACAGATAGTGGATCTGGTAGTCGATCGGATACTTCATGGTGGCCGGGTGATCGTCCTGTCGTCGCTCGCCGTTGACCTCGGTGGTCAGGTGGAGGTCGTCGAAGTCGCCGATCTCGTCGAGGGTGACGAGATGGGGACCGATCGACCCGCTCGCCTCCCAGTTCTTGCCCTGGGTGACGTTGAACTTGGCGTGGCGAACCCAGTCGCGGATGGTGCCCTCGTTGCCCAGGGTGAGGCCGGCGACGTGGTCGCGGGCTCGCTCGATCGGGATGCGCCGCCCCTCGGTGCCGATGACCACGACGATCTCGCCCTCGTAGTCGAGCTGCGGGCTCTCGGGTGGACGGACCAGCGGGCGGTCGTGGCCGGTGAACGAATCGGGGAAACGCACGAAGACACTCGGATACGCCGCATCGGTCGGGTCGTCGTATTCGGCGCTCCGACCTCCGTAGTTCACCCCGATGCAGAAGATCTTCCCCGGCCACGGGATCAGGCGCTCGTGGACGACGTCGTCGAGATCGTGGTCGGCCGAGTCGCCGAGGAAGGCGCGTGCGTCGTCGAGTCGGCCGAGGCCGACGAGCGCTCCGAGATCGGCGACGTCGGGCAGGCGACGGCCGAGGTCGATGACCCCGGAACCGTCGGCGGTGAGCAACCCGAAACCGGGCCCGGAGGGAAGGGAAAAGCTGAGGAGTCTCATTGCGAGTCAGAACTTAACATGTTAAGCAATACCGGTGCCACACATTCTCCTCGAATACTCCGCCAACGTCGGCGAGCACCACGACATCGACGAACTGGTGGCCGTCGTCCATCGCGCCGCCCTGGCCGACGGCCTCCCGCCCGTCTCGGGTCTGCGGACACGAGCCGTCGAACGAACCCACTACCGGATCGCCGACGGGCAGGTCGATCACGCGTTCGTCGCCCTGCTGGCTCGGATCGGTCCGGGCCGGACCGCCGCCGACAAGATGCGCTTCCTGACCGCCATCCTCGACGCCGCCGAGCACCATCTCGACCAGGCGTCCGACCCGATCGCCATCGCCTGGTCGGCCGAGATCCAGGAGATCGATCCCGAGTTCCGCATCAACCGCAACCACGTCCGATCCCGGATGCCCGAAGGATCGTCATGAGCGCCACGACCACCGACGAACAGAACCGGACCGCCGCCGAACGACACCTGGCGCGATTCGGCGAAGCGCCACTCCCCCACCTGATCGGTGGGGCTGCGGTCCCGAGCGTGTCGGGCGAGACGTTCACCAACCGCTCACCGATCGACGGTTCGATCCTCGGCGAGGTGGCCGCCGGCGACGCCGCCGACATCGATGCCGCGGCAACGGTTGCCGCCGAGGCCTTCGAGCTCTGGCGGGCCACGCCCGGGACCCGACGCAAGCAGATCCTGCACGACGTCGCCGACCTGATCGACGAGCGAGCACACCAGATCGCCGTCACCGAATGCGTCGACACCGGCCAGACGATGCGCTTCATGAGTCAGGCCGCCCGGCGGGGGGCCGAGAACTTCCGGTTCTTCGCCGACCAGGCACCGGCCGCCGGAGACGGGCGATCACTCCCCACGCCCGACCACCTGAACTACACGACCCGCCAACCCATCGGACCCGTTGGCGTGATCACGCCCTGGAACACCCCGTTCATGTTGAGCACGTGGAAGATCGCGCCGGCCCTCGCCGCCGGCTGCACCGTCGTGCACAAGCCGGCCGAGTGGAGTCCCTACACCGCGCACCTCCTCGCCGAGATCGCCCTCGAGGCCGGGCTTCCCGCCGGAGTCCTCAACGTGGTCCACGGGCTGGGAGAGACGGCCGGGAAGCGCCTCACCGAACACCCGGCCATCAAGGCGATCGCGTTCGTCGGTGAATCGGCGACGGGGTCTCGCATCCAGGCCCAGGGCGCCCCGACCCTCAAGCGTCTCCACTTCGAACTGGGAGGCAAGAACCCGGTGATCGTGTTCGACGACGCCGACCTCGAGCGGGCGCTCGATGCCGTCGTCTTCATGATCTACAGCCTCAACGGCGAACGTTGCACGAGTTCGAGCCGGGTGCTGGTGCAGGAGTCGATCTACGAGGAGTTCACCGCCCGTCTCGTCGAGGCGATGCGGCGGGTCCCCGTCGGGCACCCGCTCGACCCGACCAGCGTGATCGGTCCGCTCATCCATCCCCGCCACTGCGAGAAGGTCGAGAGCTACCGGGCGATCGCCGAGACCGACGGTGCGACCGTGTACGAGGGCACGCGGTGGGACGACGCTCCGGCCGAGGGCTGCTGGGTCGCCCCGATGCTGTTCACGAATGCCCGGTCCGAGATGCGGATCGCCCAGGAGGAGATCTTCGGGCCGGTGCTCACGGCGATCGCGTTCCACGACGAAGACGACGCCGTGCGGATCGCCAACGACGTCGAGTACGGACTCGCGGGGTATCTGTGGACCGGTGACGTCGGCCGCGCCCATCGGGTGGCGGACCGGCTCGACGTGGGGATGGTCTGGGTCAACTCCCAGAACGTCCGGCACCTGCCAACACCGTTCGGCGGCACCAAGTCGAGCGGCATCGGGCGAGACGGCGGCGACTGGAGCTTCGAGTTCTACATGGAGACCAAGAACGTCGCCGTCGCCTACGGTCATCACGACATCCCGAAACTGGGAGGCCGGGGTTGAGTCTCTACTACGTCCAGAAGTTCCTCTTCGAGCTCAACCGGGACCCAGGGCTCCAGGATCGGTACCGGGCCGATCGGGCGGCGGTGCTCGAGCCCTACGAGCTGTCCGACGAGGAGGCCGCGGCCCTGGTCGAGCCCGACATCGGCAAGCTCTTCCACCTGGGCGTGAACGGGCAGATCCTGATGCACTTCGCGGCGTTCCATCAGATCGAGTGGCAGGACTACCTGCAACGCATGCGCGACGGCATCGAGATCCATGGCCCGGTGCGGGAAGGGGTCTACGCCGTGACCGGCTACGAGGGAACCGATGCCCACGCCACACGACTCGGACAGGAGCGCTGATCATGCCCCTCGTCTACGCCGGCGTCTGCAGCCACGGGCCGGGCATCACCGGCCGGGCCGACCAGGCCGACCCCGAAGCCAAGGATCGCCTCGACGCCGCCTTCGCCGACATGCGGGCCGCGATCGAGCGCGAGCGGGGCCGAGGCGCTCGTGGTCGTTGCCGCCGAGCACTTCGCCAACTTCTTCATGAACAACATGCCGAGCTTCGCGATCGGCATGGCCGACTTCTACGACGGGCCCATCGAGGACCCGAACTGGTTGAAGATCGACCGGTTCCGCGCCCCGGGCGATCGGGATCTGTCCCGACGACTCATCACCGAGATCATGCAGACCGTCGACGTCGCCTACGCCGAGGAGTGGAAGTTCGACCACGGCATCGCCGTGCCGCTGCACTTCCTGACCCCCGACTTCGACCTGCCGATCATCCCGGTCAACATCAACTGCCAGGGTCCCCCGCTCACGCCGATGCATCGGGCCTGGGCGCTCGGCGAGGCCATCCGACGGGCCGCCGACTCGGTCCCCGAGAAGATCGCCGTCATCGGGACCGGGGGCATCAGCCACTGGCCGGCAACCCCCGACTCGGGGAAGATCAACGAGGCCTGGGACCGCGAGTTCCTCGATCGGTGGTGCCGCAACGACCGGGATGCGCTGCTGGCCTACGACGACTCGGGCATCTACGCCGAGGCCGGGCAGGGCGGATTCGAGATCCGCACCTACGTCGCCATCAGTGCCGCGGCGGCGGGCGCCCCCGGCACGCTGCACTGCTACGTGCCGATCCCGATCTTCGCCGTCGGCTGCACCACGGCCAGCTACGCACTCGACGGGCCGGCCCGCCAACCGGCCTGAGGTCCCCGACGGGAATCGGATTCGTCCGGAATCGCCGGCCCGATCGGTGCCATCATGGACCATGGCCTCGATCGGAATCGTGCTGGGCGCCGGCGGTCTGGTGGGCGCGGCGTATCACGCCGGCGTCCTCACCGCCCTGGCCGAGGCCGGTTTCGACGCTCGCGACGCCGACCTCGTCGTCGGCACCTCGGCCGGTTCGGGGGTCGGCGCCTCGCTCCGCGCCGGGTTTCCCCCACTCGATCTCGCGCCGCGCAATCTCGGTCAGCCGATCTCCGACGAGGCGGCCGCCATCGTGGCCGGCACCGGCGGGCCCCCGACCATCGACTACCGACCACGGCCGTTCAGCCGGGCCCCCGTCCCGTCGTCGCCGGGACTCCTGTTCCGGTCCGGCGGTCGATCGGCCAAGGCGCTCGCCGGGCTGCTGCCGACGGGCACGATCTCGACCGCCACCATCGGCGAGCGGATCGAGGCGATGTACCCGAACCGGGCCTGGCCGGATCGGCCCCTGTGGATCTGCGCAGTCGACCTCGACCAGGGCGACCGGGTCGTGTTCGGCAACGACCTCGAGGCCCCGATCGCCGTTGCGGTGCAAGCCTCGTCGGCGATCCCGGGGTTCTTCCGGCCCGTCGTCCACGACGGCCATCGCTACGTCGACGGTGGCGTGCACTCCCCGACGAACGCCGACCTGCTCGCCGATGCCGGCGTCGAGTTGGCCGTGATCAGCTCACCGATGTCGGCCACCAGCGGCAGTCGACGCTCGGTGCTCCACGGGGCCCGGGTGCTCCATGCCCGACGGTTGTCTCGAGAGGTCGAGCAACTCCGCGCCGCCGGAATCACCGTGCTCACCTTCCAGCCCACCTCGACCGATGTCGCCGCAATGGGCCACAACCCGATGGATGCGCGACGTCGGGAGACGACCACGATCTCGGCGCTGGCGTCGGCCCGCGACCGGCTGGCCGACCCGGCAGTGGCCGAACAGGTCGCCTGGTTGCGCGACCACTGACGCCGATTCCGGACCCGTCCGACGTCGTCCTCGATCCTCGAGCGTCGTTCCCGGTCGGTCCAGCGCAGGCGGTCGGGCGCAGGCGTCGGGCGACGGGCCCGCCGAGCGGTCCACCCGTCGGCGAACGCCGTTGCGTCGGGCCCGAACCGGTACCTTGGCCCGATGGAGGAACCCACGCCGGTCGACCGGTTCGCCTTGCGTCGCCCCAACGTGCTGTTCATCACGCTCGATCAGTTCCGAGGCGATTCGCTGTCGTGCGCCGGCCACCCGATCGTGCGAACCCCGAACCTCGACGCGCTCGCCGCCGAAGGGGTTCGCCTGGCCAACCACCACGCCCAGGCCGCGCCCTGTGCGCCGGGTCGGGCGGCGCTCTACACCGGGACCTACCAGATGACGAACCGGGTCCTCGGCAACGGGACTCCACTCGATCATCGCTTCGACAACATCGCCCGGGCCGCCCGACCGCGCCGGCTACGCCCCGACGCTGTTCGGCTACACCGACCAGGGGGTGGATCCCCGCACCGTCACCGATGCCGACGATCCGCGCCTGTCGAACTACGAGGGCATCCTTCCCGGCTTCGACGTCGGCCTCGACCTCCCCGGTCACGCTCGGCCGTGGCTGGAGCGACTGGCCGAGGCCGGGCACGTCCTCCCCGACGCCGACGCCGCCCTCGAGACCGAGCCCGACCGCCCGGCCGAGCTCTCGCAATCGGCGTTCCTGACCGACGAGCTCCTGCGTTGGATCGAAGACCGGCGCGAACCGTGGTTCGCCCACGCCTCCTACCTCCGCCCCCATCCTCCCTACGCCGCAGCCGGTCACTGGTCGCAGGCGTACGACCCCGCCGACATGCCGGCGCCCCTCCCGGTCGGACCGAACCCGCACGGGCTCCACCGGGCCCTGCTGGCCAACGAGTTCACCGCCGCGCCGACCGACCCGGCCGCCCTCGCCCACATCCAGGCCCAGTACTTCGGCATGTGCAGCGAGGTCGACGCCCAGCTGGGTCGCCTGTGGGGCGCGTTGCGCCGCCTCGGTCAGTGGGACGACACGATCGTGATCGTCACCGCCGACCACGGCGAGCAGCTCGGCGACCAGGGTCTGATCGAGAAGGCCGGCTTCTTCGAGTCGAGCTATCACATCGTCGGGCATCGTGCGGGACCCTCGTCACCCCGGCGGCATCGGGACCGTCGTCGAGGATCCGACCGAGAACGTCGACATCTTCCCGACGCTGTGCCACCTCCTCGGCGAGGAGATCCCCACCCAGTGCGACGGGCACCCGCTGACCCCCTTCCTCGATGGCGAACGGCCACCGGCGTGGCGCGACGCCGCCCACTGGGAATGGGACTGGAGCGACGGCGAGCTGGTGGGACACGACGACCCCTGGGACCGTTCCCAGGACCGGCAACGGCTTGCGACCCTCCGGACCCGCACGCACGCCTACGTGCAGTTCGGGAACCGGAGTTGGCGCTGCTACGACCTGGCCGCCGACCCGACCTGGCAGACCGAGGTGACCGACCCGGCGATCGTGCTGCCCCTGGCCCAGGCCATGCTCGACTGGCGGACCCGGCACCTCGATCGGACGCTCACCGGGTTCGTCCTGCGCGACGGCGGGATCGGCCGGTTCCCGTTCGTCCCCGATCCCGCCTGACGAACGCCGGGCCGATGGCACAGCCGGTTCCGGTCATCGAGGCTACGGTCGCTGCGTCGACCCGACCCGCAAAGGACCCCTCATGAGCAGCGCCAGCACCGGAGCGGCAACGATCACGATCGCCCGACCACCCACCGAGGTCTGGGCGACGATCGCCGACATCACCCGAATGGGCGAGTGGAGCCCCGAGTGCACCGGGGGGCGCTGGCTCGCCCCGGCGACCGGACCCGAGCTCGGTGCCCGATTCGAAGGCGACAACGTGGCCACCCTGGCCGGCCGGACCCTGAAGCAATGGACGACCACGTCGAGCGTCACCGCCTGCGATCCCGGTGTCGTCTTCGCCTTCCTCGTCGAGGACACCACCACCTGGACCTACTCGCTCCGGCCGGAGGGCGACGGAACCCACGTGACCGAGACCTTCGAATACGTGCCCTCGGGGTTCCAGGGATTCGTCTACGACACGGTGCTGCGGCGCCCCAAGGCGATGACCAAGGGCATGCAGCGCACGCTCGAACGCATCAAGGCGGTCCTCGAGCCATGAGCACCCCACGGTTGCGCTTCGGCTGGTTGTCGCCGGTCATCGGCAATCGCTGGAGCGATCACCAACCCATCGTCGTCCACCAGGACCAGCACATCCTGCCCACCGCGCTCCCCCACTTCGACTCGCTGTGGATCGCCGACCACTTCTACGGGTTCGACGCCAAGACCGACCCGTTCCTGGAGGCCTGGACCACCCTCACCTGGCTGGCGGCCCGGCACCCGAACGTCGAGCTGTGCCACCACGTCCTCGGCCACGGCTACCGACCCCCGGCCCTGACGGCCAAGATGGCGGCCACCCTGCAGGTGCTGTCGGGCGGCCGGTTCGTGCTCGGGATCGGCGCCGGCTGGCGAGAGGCCGAGTACGAGGCCTACGGCTATCCGTTCCCGCGTCCCGTCGTGCGCTTCGCCCAGCTCGAGGAGGTCGTGCAGATCTGCCGGCTGATGTGGACCGAGGACGAGCCGAGCTTCGAGGGCACGTACTTCCGGATCGACGGGGCATCGGCCCCACCCCTCCCCGACCCGATCCCACCCATCTGCATCGGGGCCTCCGGCGAACAGGTGGGGCTGCCGCTCGTCGGCCGGATCGCCGACCGGTGGAACGGCACGGCCCGCGGCACCGACGACGACTTCCGGCGTCGGCTCGGCATCGTGCACGCCGCCGCCGAGGCGGCCGGCCGGGACCCGGCGGCCATCGAGGTGGGCACGACACTCGAACGGGCCCTGCCCGAGACCGACGCCGACGCCGAGCAACTGCTCGAGGAGTTGTCGCACCGGGCCGAGCTCGGCTTGCAGCACGCCGTCATGGACTTCGGCAATCCCCGCTCGACCGAGCCGATCCTGCGGTTCGTCGAACAGGTGATGACCCCGCTCCGGTCCTGATCGGGGCGGCATCGAGACGGAGTGCCGACCGCCCGACCGACGATTCGTCGGCGCCCGAGGTGGCCCGGCAGGCGATGACGACCGTCAGGGCCGGACCCAGCGATACCGGACGTCGGGCTCACCCTCCTCGTTGTCGCCGTCGGTCCGCTCGACCTCGACGAACCCGTGCCGTTCGTAGAAGCGCCGGGCCCCGAGGTTGGCCTGGAAGGTCCACAGATCGAGCCGGGCATCGACGAGGCCCTTGGCGACCGCGAGCAGCGCCGCGCCGATCCCCTGACCGGTTCGGTCGGGGGCGACGTACAACTGCTCGAGCCAACCGGCCTCGACGACCATCGTCCCGACGATCTCCGAGGCCATCTCGGCCACCCACACCCCACCGGCCGGCATCACGGTCTCCGCGAACCAGCTCCGGACCTCTGGGTCGGAGTGGACCAGCGGAGGGATCGACGGGACCGCGGCGTGCCGAGCGGCCAGCAGCAGCTCGACGGCCGCCACCGCGTCGGCACCGGAGGCCGGTCGAATCGTCGGGATGGAACCGGTGTGGGTCACCGCTCCATGGTCGCACGGGAGGCGGGACGATCCGTCCTCGGTCGCCGCGGCGCGGCGGAGGGCGGCCAGGCCCCGGCGGTCGGTCCCGGGGTTCGTACCGACATCGCCGGCCGACGATGGGCCAAGATGCATGGGCCGGCCCACGTGGGCCAACCCGAGAGCGAAGCGAGCACCGATGTCTTCCATCCCCATCGCAACCTGGTCCGACGTCCCGGATCGATCGCCCGTCGGAGCGCTCGTCGACGGCGTCGACCTGGTCGTCGTGCGATCCGGCGACGAGGTCTCGGTCCTCTACGGGCGGTGCCTGCACCGCGGCGCCTTGATGGCCGACGGCCGGGTCGAGGGAGACGACCTGATCTGTGGACTGCACGGCTGGGACTATCGCTTCGAGACCGGGATCAGCGCCTATGACAACGCCCAACGCCTCCACCGGTTCTCGTCGTGGGTCGACGACGACGAGCTGATGGTCGACGGCGACGAGATCGCCGAGTGGCGTCGATCGAATCCCCAGCCCTACGACCGGTCGAGCTACCAGGGCGCCTTCCAGGATCCGCACGGAACCCCCGACGAGCCCCACGTCGGGCTGATCCGGAGTCTCGCCTCGAACGGGCTGTCGACGGTCGGCCACCACGGCCCCACCACCTCGATGGGGGTCCCCCGGGACCGGCTCCCCAGCTGGGACGACATCCAGGTCGTCACCGCCCAGCTGGCGACCCGACCCCTGCTCGACGACGTCACGATCGGCACCGACGTCACGATCGGCCCGACGGCTCGGCGACCACTCCGGCTCGACCTCCCCCTGTTCGTCTCCGACATGAGCTACGGCGCCCTGTCGGAGGAGGCCAAGATCGCTCTGGCCCGCGGCGCCGAGGCCGCCGGCACGGCGATCTGCTCCGGTGAGGGGGGCATGCTGCCCGAGGAACAGGCTGCGAACTCCCGCTACCTGTACGAGCTGGCGTCCGGCCGCTTCGGTTGGGAGCTCGACAAGGTTCGACGGGTTCAGGCCTTCCACTTCAAGTTCGGTCAGGGCGCGAAGACCGGGACCGGTGGACACCTCCCGGGCATCAAGGTCCGAGGACGAATCGCCGAGGTCCGCGATCTCGAGCCCGGCAGCGCAGCCGTTTCCCCGGCCACGTTCACCGATCTCCACACGATCGCCGATTTCCGGGCCCTGGCCGAGGAGGTCCGGGAGGTGGGCAACGGCATCCCGATCGGTGCGAAGCTGTCGGCCCAGCACATCGAGGCCGATCTCGACGCCGCCCTCGAGATCGGTGTCGACTACGTCATCCTCGATGGCCGCGGTGGCGGTACGGGGGCCGCCCCGGCGCTGTTCCGCGACAACATCTCCGTCCCGACGATTCCGGCGTTGGCCCGGGCCCGACGACATCTCGACGCTGCCGAGTCCTCCGTCACCCTGGTGATCACCGGTGGCCTGCGGACACCGGCCGACTTCGTGAAGGCGCTGGCCCTCGGCGCCGACGCCGTTGCCGTGTCGAACGCGGCGATGCAGGCGATCGGTTGCCTCGGGATGCGGGCCTGCAACACCGACAACTGTCCGGTCGGGATCGCCACACAGCAGGAACACCTTCGTGCTCGCCTCGACGTCGACGTCGCCGCCGAGCGTCTCACCCGGTTCCTCGGCGCGGCCTCGGAGTTGATGACGGTCCTGGCGGCGGCCTGCGGTCACGATCACGTCTCGCAACTCTGCCTCGACGACCTCACGACGTTCGATCGTGACCTCCACCACCTCGCCGGCGTGCCCTACGGCGGCGTTCACGCCTGACCAGGACGCCCCCCTCATCCCCCGTCCCGCTCGGCGCCCCCACCGACCCGGGACGATGATTCGGCCGGATCGATCGGGCGTTCCGCCCCGCGTCGGTCCGAGCAACCGAGGGAAGGGAACAGCACCGGCCGGGGTTCCATCTCCATGTCACCATCACGCGAACCCTTCGATGCCCGTGACGCCCGTGCCGAGGCCGAACAGGTGCTCGGAGCGGGGCTGTCGGCCCGGGTCCTCGAGCCGTCGCCTCCCACCGTGGCGACCGGCCCCTACCTCGCCGACGATCCGGTCGATCCCGCAGCATCCGACGACGGCGGCGACCTCGTCGTCGTCCCGACCGGCCTGAGCGGCGACCGGGACTGGGGCCAGTGGCTCGCCGAACGTCCCGACGCCGCCGCCTGGGTCGCCGACCGATGGCTGGGCGGCGACCGCCGGCTCCCGGCGCCGCCCCCGACACTCGCCGAGACCCGTCAGGCGCTCCACCGTTTGGCGGCCTACGTGATCGCACCGGCTCGCCATGTGGCAACGACCAAGTTCGGGCTGCGCTGGACCCTGGGCGGGTTCGGCACACCCTTCTTCGCCGAGGACCGCCAGATCCGGGTCGAGGGCCGACGGCTCGTCGACCAGCGGGGAGCGGGGGCCGGGGCGACGACCATCACCACGTTGCGAGCGGCCGCCGCGTTCCTCGACACGGGCATCGATGAGAAGACGGCCGCCGAGGCGGACTCCCCACCTCTGGGCGACGTCGACGAGATCCTGCCGATCGACGAGGCGGCAGCCCGCTTCCTCGGCGGCTGGTACGGCATGGCGTTCGCCGCCCTCGAGCTGGTGCGGGCCGACGTCGGATCGGTGGACCCGAGCAGGCCTCAGCTGTGGCCGGGACACTTCGATCCGGCCATCGAGTTGGGCGACGATGCCCGGCGGGGCAGCTACGGCGCCTCACCCGGCGACTCGGCGATCGACGAGCCCTACCTCTACGTCAGTGTCTGGTCGCCGGAGGAGGCCGGTCTCGATCCCGACGACCCGTTCTGGAACGCGCCGAGCTTCCCCGGCCGGGTCCTGCGGTTGTCGGAATTCCCGACCGACACCGATCCCGTCGACGTCGCGGCCGGCTTCTGGCGCCGGACCCGGGACCGGCTCGGCTGAACCGGTCCCCTCGACTCGAACGCACGGCGACCCCCGAAGCCACTGGACTCACCCATCATCGGCAGGACCGCGTCGACGACCGGACACGACCTCGCAGTTGCGCCGGCGGGGACCGGGAACGACGATGGTCCCCATGGCCGACGACACCCGACCCGCAGATCGTTCGAAGGGGACCGCGCGTTCGAGGGGAACCGTGCTCACCACCGGCGCCAACTCCGGCATCGGGTTGGCGACGGCGATCGAGGTCGCCCGACTCGGCTACCGATCGGTCGGCTCGGTCCGCAGCGACGACAAGGCCGCCGTCCTCGAGGCCGCGGCCAAGACTGCCGGCGTCACGGTGGAACCGGTCCTCCTCGACGTGACCGACGCCGAGCGGTGCGCCGAGGTGATCGCGGAGTTCGAACCGTTCGGTCTGGTCAACAACGCCGGCTATTCGAACGTCGGAGCGGTCGAGGACATCGCCGACGAGGACGTCCGCCACCAACTCGAGACCATGACGATCGCCCCGATGCGACTCGCCCGCCTGGCCCTCCCGGCCATGCGGGAGGCGGGGAAGGGGCGCATCGTCAACGTCTCGTCGATCTACGGCCGCACCACCACCCCGCTCTCGGGCTGGTATCAGGCCACCAAGCATGCGCTGGAGGCGGTTTCCGACGCCCTCCGGGTCGAGGTGGCGTCGAGCGGGATCCGCGTGGTCCTCGTCGAGCCCGGGACGTTCAAGACCGCGATCTGGGAAGACGGCGAACAGGCCGTGAGCCGCCATGTGGGCTCCCGGTACGCCGCGGCCTACGACCGCGAGCTCCAGCTGACCAAGCTGGCCCAGCCGTTCATGGGCGACCCCCAGCGGGTGGCCAAGGTGATCGGTCGGGCGCTCGAGAGCCGATCGCCCCGGGCCCGCTACCTCGTTGGCTACGACGCCCAGGCCCTCGCCTTCACCGATCGGTTCACCCCGACCCCGGTTCGGGATGCGATCGCCCGGTTCGGACTCGGCCTGTAGCTCCTCCCGTTCCACCGACCACGACTCGGAGGCACTCCTGTGGATGGCGACTCCCTGATGGCCCGACTGCGGGCCACCCTCCGGGACCGGAACCCGCTCCGGACCGCCCAGGCGGTCGAGGACGCCGAGATCGGTGACCTGTGCCGGGCGTTGCTCTCGACCCGGGGCGAGGCCTCGGGTGTTGCGCTCGCCACGGTCGTGCTCGACCGCTACGCCGTACTCGACGACGACGCCAAGGTCCGCTTCTTCTTCGACCTCGTTCGCGAGTTCGATCCCGATGCGACACGCATCGCCGAGGCCGCCCGGCGATTCGCCGACGACCCGACCGACGAGGCGCTGTCCGACCTCACCACCGTGGTCGAGCCACCACGCCAGGAGCTGTTCCGTCGACTGAACCAGGCCCCCGGCGGAACGGCGGCCCTGGTGCACCTGCGCGCCGACCTGCTGTCCCACCTGCGGACCGAGCCCGACCTGGCTCGCATCGACGTCGACCTCCGCCACCTCCTGCGATCGTGGTTCAACCGCGGTTTCCTGGTGCTGCAGCCGATCACGTGGTCGTCGCCGGCCGACGTCCTCGAGAAGATCATCGACTACGAGGCCGTACACGAGATCGCCGACTGGACCGAGCTCCGCCGCCGGATCCGGCCGACCGACCGACGCTGCTTCGCCTTCTTCCATCCGGCCATGCCTGGTGAACCACTGGTGTTCGTCGAGGTGGCCCTCACGATCGGGATCCCCGACTCCATCACCCATCTGCTCGGCGATCGGCAGCACCCACTCGCCGCCACCGACACCGACACGGCGGTGTTCTACTCGATCTCCAACTGCCAGATGGGTCTCAGCGGGGTCTCGTTCGGGCACTTCCTCATCAAACAGGTGGCCAAGGATCTGGCTCGTGACCTCCCGAACCTCCGCACCTTCGTCACGCTCTCGCCGGCACCGGAGTTCACCCGATGGCTTCGCGACCGAACCGGGGTCGGCGACGTCCATGCCGCCGAGCTCCTGGCACTGGTCGCGTCCGAGCACGGGGATCACGACGAGGCCCATCGGACGCGCCATGCCGAGCTCACCAGATGGTTGGCGGCGACGTACTTCCTCGATGCGAAGCGGGCCGACGGCAGTCCCCTCGACCCGGTGGCCCGCTTCCATCTCGGCAACGGAGCCGTGCTCGAGCAGATCCATCCGCAGGCCGACCTCTCACCGATCGGGATCCGCCGTTCGGCCGGCATGATGGTCAACTACCGCTACGACCTCGACCGGATCGAGGAGAACCACGAGGCCTACGCCACGCAACGGGAGGTCCGGGCCTCGCGGGCAGTCCGCAAGGCCGCCGACACCACCCCCTCGGCCCGGCCCGACCCGTGACCCGACGCAACGCCTGCGGAGGCCGGTGGTCGCCGCGGCCCCGAACCGGGCTCAGCCCAGATCGAGACGGGTCGGTTGCCCAAGGGTCGATTTACGTCCCACCAGTCCGGCGGCCTTGCCGGCCAGCCGGCGCAGCGGACTCGACGAGGTGCCCCAGCAATCCGCCGACTTCGGCGACACCGTGAGGATCCGGATCGAGGGCTGCTCCCGACCGTCGGGAAAGAACGCCGTGTCGACCGCCGGCCACAGTCGGTCGATCTGTGCCGGGTTCTCGCTCACCCGAGCGGTGCCGGCGAGGGAGATCCACGTCTCGGCGTGGCCGTCGCTCAACGCGACATTCACCGGCTCATCGGCCTGGAGCCCGCTCACCCACTCGGAACGGCCATCGACCACGAAGACGAGTGCGCCCGCGTCGTCGACCTCGACGACGGTGATGGGACGAGCGTGGAGCTCACCGTTGGGGGTGGAGGTGGTGAGCATGCCCACCACCCCCGGCGGGAACAGGGATCGGAGCCGGAGGACGTTCTCGGCCGTGGTCATGGCTGGGAGGCGGACACCGGACCCGGGGCCGGTGTCGTCGTGGATCCGGGAACGAGCATGATCCGAGACTAGCCCGAACGTCGTGAACGCCCGGTTCCTCCCGAGGCGCGACGATCAGCGCTGCGGGACGGCGGCCTGGATCGGCGCAGCGACCCCGGCGAGGCCCGAGATCACCCGCTGCCAACCGGACCGGAGCGTCGACCCGTCGGTCGAACCCCATCCGCTCGAGGCGTGGGCATCGGCCCGCCCGGCACCACCGTCGCCGCCGAGCAACGTCGAGGCCGCCGCCGAGACCAGCGCCTTGGCAACCACGTCGCCGGCCTCGTCGGCGGCGACCCGTGCCCGCTCGAGGCGTGAGGTTGCGGGCCCCACGAGGCCCGAACGGGCCTCGGCAGCGGCGGCCGCCAGGTCGACCATCACCCGGTCGAGATAGCTCGCACCGACGGTGGCCCAAACCGCCTCGGCATCGGCGATCGGCTGGAGGAGATCCCCGCACATCGCCGTGGCGATCGCCCGAGTCGCCCGGGCGTACGGGAAGTCGACGTCGACCTCGCCGAGGATCGCCAGGGCCGCTTCGGCCTGCCCGGTCTGGCAGAGGGCGAGTGCGTAGGTCACCTTGGTCTCGCTCCCGTTGGCGCCCATGGCTGCGACCCGCTCGAGGGCGGTCTCGGCGACGACGACCGCCCGCTCGCCCAGGCCGAGGTGAACCGCCGTGCCGGCGGCCGCCATCATCGGGAACGCCAGGTCACCGAACAGGTCACCGACCGACAGCACCTCTTCCAGGCCGCGTTCGGCCTCGTGGTGTCGACCGAGGGCGACGAGCGCCCGGTTTCGTGGACCGAGCGCCTGGACGAGACCGAACCGATCGTCGAGTTCGCGGAACTCGACCAGGGCCCGTCGGGACAGCTCCTCGGCCTCGTTGAAGCGCCCCGCCCACAATCGGATCGAGGCCAGCAGCGAGTTCATCAACGCCGGGGTCCAGCGCTCGCCGAGTTCGGTGGCCTCGGTCCGCACCTCGATCGCCAGCTCCTCGGCCTCCTCGAAACGGAACGCGAAGAACCGGAGGAACGCCAGCAGGCCACTGGCCCAGTTGCGGCCCGACCGATCGCCGAGTTCGGTGAACCCGCTCGAGGCTCGACGGAGACGCTGCTCGGCGAGGGTGATGTCACCCGACAGGAACGCCACCCACGCCTGATGCTGGCGAACCCAGGCCTGACCACGCGGATCGTCGAGCCGATCGCTCAACGCCTCGGCTTCGCCGAGCAGCCACTCGGCGTCGGCCAGGGAGCCGCCGAACACCTCGGCGAAACCCCGTTCGCGCAGCGACGCCGACAGCTCGGTGTCGTCGCCCAGCTCCCGGAAGATGTCGACGCTGCGGCCCAGCTGCTCGCGGGCCGAGTCGAGGTCGCCGGCCATCTGATCGATCTGTCCGAGATAGCGCCGGGCCTGGCCTTCGTGGCCTCGATCGCCGGCGGCCAGGGCGGACTCGAGCACCGCTTCGGCCTCGGGCCGGGCCGTGACCCCTTCGCGGCGACCGACGGCGGTCTCGACACGCAACAGGATCAGTTCCCGGCCGATGGCGGGGCTCTCGGGGCCGAGCGCCAGGGCCCGGCTGACATGCATCGCCGCCTGGTTCAGCGAGCCGACGTGGAGCGATCGCTGCGCCGCATGGGTGAGGAGCCCGACGGCGCGTTCCTTCATGTCGGGCGGTACCCCCTCGACCGGACCGATCTCGTCGATCAGTTCGGCAACGGTGGCGGTGTGATGGGCGACGACGTTGACCGGGCTCCGCTCCATGTCGCCGAGCGCAGCGGCCACCCCGGCGTGCCGCTGGGCGCGGACCAGTTTGGTCAGTCGTTGGTAGGTCACCTCTCGGACGAGATCGGTGCGGAACCGCCACCACTCCCGGTCGAGATCGAGCAGGCCCTCGTCGACCAGTGCTGCGACGTCGTTGCGATCGAAGACCTGGGACAGATGGTGCGCGAAGCGTTCGAGCGCGAAGACGCTTCCGCTCGTTCCCAGGACCGCAGCGTTCTCGAGGACCGCCCGTGGCCCCTGACCGAGGCGGTCGAGGCGGGCGGCGATCAACGCCCGCAGCGACCCGGGAAGATCGGTGCTCTCGGGGCTGGATCGGGCCAGCAGCGCCAGTTCGGTCAGGAACAGCGGATTGCCCCCGCTCCGGTCGTAGAGCTGCTTGCTCCGTTGAGGGGTGATGGACTCACCGAACAGCGAAGTCAGCAGCTCGTCGGCCTCGGGCTCGGTCAGGGGATCGAGCGGCATACGGATCGTGACGGGATGATCGCTCGGTGGCGGCCAGTCGATCTGCAGGTCGTCGCGTCGCGACGTGACCAGCAGGACGGGCCGATCGCTCAACGATCGACTGAGGCGATGCAGGAGCTCGATCAGCAGCGGGTCCGCCCATTGGAAGTCGTCCAACCACAGCACGACGGGACCGTCGTGCGATCGCCGCCGCAGGCCCTCGACGATGAGACCGAACATCGTCTCGCGTGCCTCGGACGGCGTGACGCGGTCGAGCTCCGACGGATTCCCGAGCAGATGGAGGACCGCCTCGACGAAACGATCGAGCACCGGGTCGTCGGCCGCGAAGCCGAGCCGAGCGGTGCCGGCGCGGCGGGCGAGCTCTCGTACCTGCTCCGGGGGGTGGGCGACGTCGAGATCGAAGCGACCGAACAGCGCCGTGGCGATCGGAACCCAGACGTTGTTCTCGCCGTAGGGGGCGCAGACACCGGCGAACACGGTGGCCTGCGGGTCCGGGAAACGGTCGAGCATCTGACTCACGAATCGGCTCTTCCCGGACCCGGCCTCGCCGGTCACCGACATCACGGCGCTCTGGCCGTTCGACACCATGGTCATGACCGAGTGCATCAGTTCGCGCTGGGCGCTGCGGCCCACGAACGGGGCGACGTACTGGACCCCCGACATCGGCATGCGCCGCCGACGACCGACGACGTTCCACACCCGTTCGCTCTGTTCACGACCCCGGACGATCACGTTCTCGATGGGCTCGCGGAGGATCTCCGAGGAGGCCAGTTGCGCCGTCGTGTCGCCGATGTAGGTCGACCCCGGTGGCGCCAACGATTGCAGGCGCGACGCCAGATTCACCACATCCCCCATCGCCGTGTAGTCGTCGGTTCCGGCGATCGACCCGACCAGGACCTCGCCGGTGTTGACGCCCACCCGGAGACGGAGCGTGGCACCCTGATCCGGCCGCGACTGGGAGAACTGGGCGATCGAGGTGTGCATCTGGATCGCCGCCCGAACCGCCCGATCGGGGTCGTCCTCGTGGGCGACGGGTGCCCCGAAGATCGCCAGGACCCCATCGCCGAGGACCTTGTCGACCCGGCCGCCGAACGCGTTGATGTCGTCCCGCAGACGCCGGAACGCCCCGTCGACGAGCCGTTTCACGACCTCGGGGTCGAGGTTCTCGCTGAGCGAGGTGAACCCCACGATGTCGGCGAAGAGGACCGTGACCACCCGGCGTTCCTCGGTGGCCGCGCCGAGGACCTGATGGCCGCAGAACGAACAGAATCGGGCGCCGTCGGGAAGCGACCGGGAGCAGGCGACACAGGCCACAAGCGGCGATCCTACGACAGATCCGACCGACGGGTCCCGGGGTTTCGGCTGTCCGGATCGGCGGCGAGGCGAGGGGCGCCGCCGGAACCCAGCGCCGCCGCTTGGGTCGTTGGGCCCGGGCCGGCGAGCGAGGGTCGTCCTACGATGACGCCATGAGCGAGAACCTTCGCATCTACGTGAAGGCACTCTTCGCGTTGGACGCCGTGGTGCGTCGAGTGCCCGCCCAGGCCTGGGACAACCACTCACCGTGTCGGGCGTGGACCGCTCGACAGGTTCTGGGCCATGCCGTGCGAGGTCTGCGGAGCCTGACCGCCGGCATCACCGGCGCGCCGGCGCCGATCGATCTCACCGATGACGACCCGGTGGTGACCTGGACCCATGCCCTGGATGCTGCGCTGTGTGCCCTCGACCAGCAAGGTTCGCTCCGTCGCAACGTCGCCACCCCGTTCGGCCAGATGACGGTCAACGACGCGATCGGTGTCGTGTTCGTCGATCCGCTGGCCCACGCGTTCGACATCGCCGAAGCGTGCGGGATCGAGGCTGCGCTCCCCGAAGACCTCGCAACCCGCGGTCTCGCCGTGCTGGAGCCACTCGATGCCCGACTCCGTCGACCGGGCCTGTTCGCCGCCAAGGTCGAGATCCACGATGGTACGGCGGCCGAACGGTTCGTGGCGTTCACCGGTCGCCGACCGTGACCCGATGCGGCCGAACGGGCACCGAGCCGTGACCGAGATCCACACGGGTCGCCCCCATCCCCTGGGAGCAACGGCCGAACCCGGCGGGGTCAACTTCAGCGTGTTCTCGCGGAGCGCCGAGGCCGTGCAGCTGGCGCTCTACGACGACGTCGACGATCCCGACACCGACGCGACCTGATCAGACTCGATCCGCGACGCCATCGGACGCTACCACTACTGGCACGTGTTCGTCCCAGGGCTGAGGCCCGGCCAGCTCTACGCCTTCCGGGCCGAGGGACCGTTCGATCCCGACGCACGGGCAGCGCTTCGACCGGACCAAGACGCTGCTCGACCCCTACGGCCGGGCCGTCGCGGTGCCCACCGACTATCGCCGCGTCGGCGGCAACTCGGCCCGGGACCGAACGATCGGTTCGCCTTCAAGAGCGTGGTCACCGATGTGGACGCCTACGACTGGGAAGACGACCAGCCACTTCGACGGCCGTTCGCCCAGACGGTGATCTACGAGATGCACGTGCGAGGGTTCACCGCTCATCCCAACAGCGGACGTGGAGCCGACGAAACGGGGCACCTACGCCGGCGTCATCGAGAAGATCCCCTATCTGCAGAGCCTGGGCATCACGGCGGTCGAGCTCATGCCGGTGTTCCAGTTCGACCCGCAGGACGCCCCCGCCGGCCTCGACCAACTACTGGGGCTACGCACCGGTCTCGTTCTTCGCCCCGCACTCGCGGGTACGCATCGGTCGACGATCCACTCGGGAGCGCTCGACGAGTTCCGCGACATGGTCAAGGCCCTCCACCGCGCCGGGATCGAGGTCATCCTCGACGTGGTCTACAACCACACGACCGAAGTCGGGCGCCGACGGGCCGACGATCAGCTTCCGGGGCCTCGCGAACTCGACGTACTACATCCTGGAGGACGGCGGCGCGCTACGCCAACTACTCGGGCACGGGCAACACACTCAACGCCAACCAGTCCGATCGTGCGACGCCTGATCCTCGACAGCCTGCACTACTGGGTCGAGGACATGCACGTCGACGGCTTCCGGTTCGACCTCGCCTCGATCCTGTCGCGCGACGAGGACGGGACATCCGATCCCCAACCCACCGGTCCTGTGGGACATCGAGTCCGACCCGGTGCTCGCCGGCACCAAGCTCATCGCCGAGGCCTGGGACGCAGCCGGCCTCTACCAGGTCGGGAACGTTCGTCGGCGACAGCTGGAAGGAGTGGAACGGCCGGTTCCGGGACGACGTCCGGGCCTTCGTGCGCGGAGATCCGGGCATGGTGCCATGCGCTCGCCGACCGCCTGCTGGGCAGCCCCGACCTGTACTCCGAGGCAGCCGAGGGAACCCGAGCGCAGCATCAACTTCGTGACCAGCCACGACGGCTTCACCCTCAACGACCTCGTCTCCTACGACCGCAAACACAACGAGGCCAACCTCGAAGACAACCGCGACGGCAGGACCACAACCTGAGCTGGAACTGCGGTGTCGAAGGCCCAACCGACGACCCGTCCATCGAGGCACTGCGGATCACGCCAGATCAAGAACTTCTTGGCGATCACGATCCTGTCGCTCGGAGCGCCGATGCTGCTGATGGGCGACGAGATCCGCCGCACCCAGGGCGGCAACAACAACGCCTACTGCCAGGACAACGAGCTGAACTGGTTCGATTGGGACGCCGTCGACCGGCACGCCGACCTGATCCGCTTCGTCCGACTCCTCATCCAGATCCGGTTCCTCCGGGAATCGGTGCAGAACCGAGCACCACCTCACGTTGGCCCAACTCGTCGAGGGTGCGCACGTCCGGATCCACGGCGTCGTCCCGGGGCAACCCGACCTCGCGTACCACTCGCGGAGCCTCGCGGTGTCGGCGTCCAATCTGTCGGGTGATCCCCTGATGTACTTCGCCCTGAATGGCTATTGGGAGCCGCTCGAGTTCGAACTCCCCGAGGTCCCCTCGTGGGCGACCTCCGGCTGGCGCCGAGTGCTCGACACCTCGTTGCCGACGCCCGACGACATCGCGCTGCCGACCGAGGCACCGCTGGTCACCGACTCGACCTACCGGGTCGGACCGAGATCGACCGTCGTGATGTTCGCCTCCGGGACGCTCGGCCCGGTCGCCGACCCACCGGGAATCTGAGTCCCGAACGCCCTGCTGAAGACGCTACGGTTCGTTGCGGGACGTCGCCGGCTGCGGCGACCGGATGCAGACGATGATCGGAGTCGCTGGTGAACCCGAAGGTCGATGCCTACATCGCACGATCGGAGAAGTGGCCGGCCGAGATGGCCGTGCTGCGGCCGATCCTCCTCGACGCCGGTCTGACCGAGGCCATCAAGTGGGGCAAGCCCTGCTACAGCCACGACGGGAAGAACATTGCGATCCTCCAGGAGATGAACGACTTCCTGTCGCTGATGTTCTTCAAGGGCGCGTTGTTGGACGATCCCCAGCACGTCCTGAAGTCGCAGGGCCCGAACTCCCGGTCGGCCCTCCGGATCGAGTTCACCTCCGTCGACGACGTGGCCCGGCTGGCCGACACCGTCGGGGCCTACGTCGACGCGGCGATCGCCGTCGAGGAGGCGGGCCTCGAGGTCGAGCCGGCGCCCGAACTCGAGTTGGTCGAGGAGCTCCGGAACCGCCTCGAACGGGATCCGGCGCTCGAGGCGGCGTTCGAGTCGCTGACGCCCGGACGGCAGCGGGAATACAACATCTACTTCTCGAGCGCCAAGCAGGCCTCCACCCGCGAGGCGCGCATCGAGAAGTACGCCCCCAGGATCCTCGGAGGCAAGGGTTTCCGCGACCGATGACCGACGATCGATCCTTCATCGGCCGCACGGTGTTGATCACCGGGGCGGCGGGCGACATCGGCCGGGCCACGGCCATCCGGTTGGCGAGCGCCGGAGCGGCCGTGGTCGTTGCCGACGTCTCGGATCGGGTGACGGCGACGGCGACGGCCTGTGCCCGGGCCAACCCCGATGCCGAGCCCGTTGCGTTGGTCTTCGACGTCACCGACGAATCCGAGGTCGCTGCGGCCTTCGACGATCTGGCGGCCCGAGGCACCATCGCCGATCTCCTGTTCAACAACGCCGGCTACCAGGGGCACTTCGCGAACCTCGTCGACTACGACGTCGCGGACTTCCGGCGCGTCCTCGAGATCAACGTGACCGGTGTCTTCCTCGTGCTGCAGGGTTTCGCCCGGGCCCTCATCGCGTCGGGACGTCCCGGGGCCGTCGTCAACAGCGCCTCGATGGCCCATGGCGGAGCCCCCAACATGGCCGCCTACAGCGCATCGAAGGCCGCCGTCATCGCGCTCACGAAGACCGCAGCCAAGGACCTGGCGCACCACTCGATCCGGGTCAACTCGATCAGCCCTGCGTTCATCGGGCCGGGCGAGATGTGGGATCGACAGGTCGAGCTCCAGGCCAAGACGCCGAGCCGGTACTTCTCCGATGATCCTCGGGAGGTGGCCGCACAGATGATCGACGCCGTTCCGCTGCGCCGCTACGGATCGCTCGACGAGGTCGCCGCAGCCGTTCGATTCCTGCTGTCCGACGAAGCGTCCTACATCACGGCCTTCGACATCGAGGTCTCGGGCGGCGCGACCTGAACCGGGCGAGCCGCCATTCGCCATGGCACGGGCCCTGCCCCGGCCAGACTCACCGTTTGCCTCCGTCGATCGTCGGGTAACCCGACGTCATGACGACACGAAACGACACCGCAGGACCGACCACGCCATCGGTGGGGAACGATCGGCTCGCCACCCTGCTCGACGCCTTTCGTCGATCCGGTGAACCGATGGCCACGGTCTACATGCCGACGCTGAGCACCACCTTCGATGCCGAGCAGCAGTTCGAGATCCGTACCAAGAACGCCTGCTCCGACCTGGAAGAGGCCGGAGCATCGGCCGACCTGGTCGAGCGGGTGTCGGCGGCCATCGCCGGCCACGACCACGACGACGGAGCGGCGATCGTGCTGGTGGCCACCGCCGACGACGTGATCCTCGACCTGGCGATGGACCGACCCGTCGACCGCCTCGTCGCCTCGGTCGGCCCCACCCCGCTGCTGCTGCCGATGATCGCCGCCGCCCAGGCCGACGAGCCGCACCTCGCCGTGCTCCTCGACCGGACCGGGGCGGACGTGTATCGCCGCGACGGGGTCGGTGCGCCGATCGATGCCCTGCAGGTCGACGGTGACGACGTTCGGGTGCACCGCGGGCACCCCGGAGGCTGGTCGCAGCGGCGGTTCCAACAGACCGCCGAGAACGCCTGGGAGAACAACGCCGTCGACGTGATCGAGGCGATCCTGTCCGAATTCGGTCGAGACCTTCCCATGATCGTGGCCGGTGACGAGCGAGCGGTCGGGTTCTTCCGAGCGCACCTGCCGTCGTCCATCGATGCGGTGATCATCGACGGGTCCCGCCACGCCGACCACGATGCGTTCCTCGACGGCGCCGACGTCGCGATGCGAACGCGGGCCGCCGAACGGATCGTGGCCGACATCGAACGCCTTCGGGACCATCTCGGCGCGGGCTCGGGAGCGACCGGTGTCGAGGTGCTCGAGATGCTCTCCCGAGGCCAGGTCGAACACCTGCTCGTCGGCAACGACGCCCTCGACGACGAACGACCAACGGCCCGGTTCGACTTCTCGGTTCCGATGCACCGCCTCGACGCCGATCACGAATCAGCGACCCTTGCGCCGATCACCGACGGAGCCGTGGCGCTGGCCGTCCAAACGGGCGCCACGGTCACCGTCGTCCCCGCCCATGTTGCGGGCCTCGACGACGGTCTGGGCGCCATCCTGCGATTCTGATCCCGCTCGCCCGTTCCTGCGCATCCGAAGGGGCCGAGACCCGGAAGGAGCAAGCAATGAGAGGGACACCGACGTGACCTCGTTCGAGATCGAGCCCGGAATCGACGACGAACCGGCCGGCCGGGTTCGGTCGGTTCGCGGGGCACGGCAACTCGGGCCCGATCCAGGAACCTCGGCGTGGGCCGTGCCCCCGTGGCTCCACCGCTGGTCCAGCTGGACGGCACGCCTGCTGGTCATCGGGGTCGGGATCCTCGTCGCGCTCTGGATCGTGAGCGTGCTCCGGGTGGTGTTCGTCCCGGCGCTGATCGGCCTGCTCCTGGCGGCGCTCAGCTCGCCGTTGACGACGTTCCTCACGGCGCGCCGGGTGCCGCGCATCCTGGCCGCATGGAGCACGGTACTGCTCGTCTTCGGCGTCCTCGGCGGGGTCGGCCACCTCGTGTCGAGCTCGGTCGGTGCGGAACTGTCCGAGGGCACCGACTGGAACGAGGTCTACGACCGCAGCCGGGAGTGGCTCCGTGACGGACCGTTCGGGCTCACCGACGCCGAGATCGACGACGCCCGGCAGGGGGCCCAGGATGCCCTGATCGGCGGGATCCGCTCGATCGGCATCGCTCGGGCAATGGTGGCCCTCGAGGTGATCGGTGGCGCCTTCCTGAGCATCGTGCTCTTCTTCTTCTTCCTGAAGGACGGCCCCTCGATGTGGTCGTGGGTGGTTGGCCGGTTCGAGCCCCAGCGAGCAGGCTCGATCGACGCCGGCGGACGAGCGGCGTTCTCGGCGCTGAAGGCCTACACCCGCGGGGTCGCCATCACCGGTGTCGTCGATGCCGTGCTGATCGGGATCGCCCTCTGGGTGATCGGGGTCCCGCTCGTGATCCCCCTGGCGATCCTCACCTTCTTCGCCGCCTTCTTCCCGATCGTCGGGGCCACGCTGACCGGGGCCCTGTCGACCGTCGTTGCGCTCGTGGCCAACGGCCCTCGCGACGCCATCCTCATCGCCTTGGCCACCCTGGTCATCCAGCAGGTCGAAGGCGACGTCGTGCTCCCGATCGTGATGCGCCACCAGGTGCGCCTCCACCCCGCCGTCATCCTCGTCGTGCTCGGGATCGGCGGAGCGCTGGCAGGAATCGTCGGGGCCTTCGTCGCCGTCCCGATCGCGGCGATGATCAACGCGGCCGCCTCGGCCATCGCCTCGTCCCGGTCGCCTCTGGCCACGACGCCCGGTATCGACAGCACCTGACGCCGGGCCCCGACGACGGCGTCAGGCCGTGGTTCCGTGACGCCGTCCGGATGTCTCCCGCTCGGTGCCGGCCGGCGCGCCCGGTCGATCCTCCAGCTCGGCGTTGAGCTCGCCGGCGATGAGCACGATGTAGGCCGACAGGTACAACCAGGTCATGAAGACGATGACCGACCCCAGCGAGCCGTACGTCTCGTTGTAGGACCCGAAGTTCTGGACGTAGAGACCGAACCCGATCGACATGACGATCCAGGCCACGGTGGCGAGCACCGTGCCCACCGAGATCCACCACCATCGTGGCGGTTCGCGGCGCGGACCCATCCGGTAGAGCGCCCCGATCGCTCCCACCATGAGCAGCCCGAGCACGACCCACCGGACCACCAGGAGGAGCGTCCCCAGGACCGAGCCGGCGTCGGCCCACTCGACGAGTGGAGGGACCACGGCGATGAGCCCGACCGCAGCGGCGATGACGGCGATCACCGCGATCGACGCGACGATCGACCAGGCACGTTTCGCGTACCACGGCCGGGAGTCGTCTTCGTCGTAGACCTCGTTGATCGAGTTCCGGAGCCGGTTCACGCCCCCCGACACACTCCAGATCGCGCTGGCGAGGCCCAGGAGCGCACCGAACGAGAGCGCGCCCGAGTTCTGGGCGACGATCGATTCCAGCTGCCCGCCGATCACGTCACCGGCGGCGCCGGGAAGCCTCGACTCGAGCCAGTCGAGCAACGAGGTGACCTGGCTCGGATTGGCCACCAGTCCGTAGATCGAGACCACGGCGATCAACAGGCCCGGGATGGCGAACATCGCCGAGTAGGCGATCGCCGAGGCCCGGGTGGAGAGGTCGTCGTCGGCGCGTTCGTCCCAGACGCGACGGAGCACCACCTTCCACTCGTCTCGATCGAGATCCCAGGGACGACGGGCGAATCGCGGTGCTTCAGCCATGGACGTCGCTGTTACCGAGGGGCCCCTGCGCCAAACCCTCCGGCGGGCCGCAGGGCCCCGAGGGACGTGGAGCCGAGGCGCTGCGCCGCCCGGAATCACCGCGAGGGCTAGGTCTCGATCGTCCCGCTCGAGCCGGCGTTCGCCGATCCCCCGGTCACGGCCGCCCTGGCGACCTGCAGCATGGTGGCGATTGCCCCTGCCGACGTCCACCACTCGATCCGATCGGCCATCACGCACAGGGCCACCGGATCGGCGTCGGCGTCGAAGAACGATTCGGCGGCGCGATCCATGAGCTGCTCGATCCGTGTTTCGTCGCGCACGACTGCGGCCCGTCCGGCGAACGACACCCAGACGTCGTCGTCGGCAACGGCGGCGTTGACCGGCGCCGCATCGATCGGTCCGACCCACGACGCCTTGCCATCGACCAGGAACCAGACGTCGCCGTTGACGTCGATGTCCTGCACCGTGACGGGTCGAGACGACAGGGTGCCGCGTTCGTCGACACTGGTGACCATGGCCGTGCGCACCCCTTCGAGGCGCTGCTGCACGTCGCTCACGGTTCGCAGCTCGTCACTCACTTCGACACACCCTCTCGCTGATCGTCGCGATCGGGGCGGGCGTCCCCCGGGGACGACCCGTTCTGCGAGGTGGACTTCTCGGTGGCCTTCGTCGTGGTCTCGTCGGCCGAGCCGCGGCCGCGGAGGTAGTAGTAGGCCGAGCCGAGGACCGCCAGGGCGATCACCAGGACTCCGAGGCGGCGCTTGGCCAGGCGCGAGATCGCGAAGGCGGCGGCAGGTTCGGCGACGTCGTGCACCAGGTCGGTGGCGGTGTCGGCGACGGCGTGGGCCACCCGCTCGACCAGGCCAACGGCGGCATCGGTGTCGGGCATGTCCGGCAGGTTGGTCATGATGTCAGGCATGGCGGGGTTGTGCCCGGCGGTGCGGCATCGAAACCTCGTCACGGTCGACCCGATCACGATCGACCGCTGCCTCGCCGGCTGCTGGACGACAGGCTTCGGACGACGTCAGCCGATCCCGCGTAGGAGGAGGTCGATCGTCCGCTGGGGGAACGCTCGAGCGACCGGGAACGCCATGGCCCGCTTCGGGAGACGGACGCACTGGCGATTCTTCTCGATCGCCGACACGACCTCCTTGGCAACCCGTTCACGAGGCACGTTGGGCAGGAGCTGCATGCGACGCATACGGGTGAAGGCCTTCTCGGTGGGCGGGCAGGAAGTCACGTGGGCGAGCATGTCGGTCGGGATCGGGCCGAGCTCGACGATGGTGGTCCCGATGCCCGTTCCCCGAAGCTCCCGGCGCAGGATGCCGGTGAAGTTGGAAAGGCCGGCCTTGGTCGAGCAGTACAGGGACATGCCGGTGAACCCACCACTCCCCGCCATCGACGACACGTTGACGATCTGTCCGGTTCGACGAACGGTCATGCTCGCCAGGGCCTGACGACAGAGTTCGATCGGCGTCAGCAGATTGATCTGATGGATCCGTTCGACGTCCTCGGCCGTGGCGTCGGCGAAGTAGCCGACCGCGTCGATGCCGGCGTTGTTGATCAGCACGTCGATCGGGCCACCGAGCGCGGCTTCACAGCGAGCGATCAGACCGGCGACCGCCGCTCGGTCGCCGAGATCGGCAGGTACCGCGACGGCGTCGGGCAGCGATGCCGCCACCGCCTCGAGCAATTCGGCGTTGCGGGCCACCAGCGCCAGCGAAGCGCCCCGCTGAGCGAGATCGCGGGCGATGGCCTCGCCGATCCCTCGTGATCCTCCGGTGACGACGACACGCTTGGCGTTCAAGTCCATGGCGCCAGTGTGCACCAGATGGGCTCCCTTCACCGGGCCCGGGGCTCGGGTGTGGTCGACGATCGGCTGCGCCGATCAGGCGCCCGCCTTCGCTGCTCGCTCCCGACGCCGCCGGGGATTCGGGATCGGGGACGGAATCGGTCGCAAGGCCTCGAACTCGGCGATGATGCCGTCGGTCATCGGCGTGAGATCGTCGATGCTGTCCCAGTCGCCGGTGATGCCGAAGGCGACCTGGCCGTGGTACGAGAGCATGGCGACACCGACCCGGACTCCCGACGCGATCGGCACGTACGGCAGGTATTCGCGCATCGCACGTCCGAGGCAGAACAGCTCCTGCCGGGGCCCCGGCACGTTGGTGGTCACCGTGTTGACGCTGCGCTGAGGCAGCCGTCGCAGCACCGCGGTTGCCCCGCGGAGCGTGCCCGCCACCAGGACCGGCGGCGCGAACTCACCGAGGGCCGTGAGGTTCTTCCCCGCCGCAGCCTGATGGGAGGACTTCAGCTCGGTCATCGCCTCGTTCACGGCGGCGAACCGATCGAGCGGATCGGCGAGCTGGACCGGGAGCTCGACGATCAGCGGCGTGACCTGGTTGTTGGGGCTGTGGTCGTCGGGGTCGCGCACCGACATCGGGACGAGCGTGCGCAAGGTGGCGTCGGTCGGGTCGTCGCCTCGTGCGATCAGCAGCTCACGAAAGCCTCGGGTCGCCAGCGTGAGCAGCACGTCGTTCACCGTCCCGCCGAGCGCCTGGCGGATGGCGGCCACATCGGCCAGCTCGACACGGGTCCAGGTCCAGCGCCGATGCGGGCCGATGGCGCCCTCGATCGAGAGCGGGGTCGTCGGGCGGAGGTGCCGACCGTAGTCGGCCGCGCCCCGCACCGTGGCGTTCACCGAAGCGGCCAAGCGACGCGGCCTGCGCAGCACCGATCGCACCGCTCGGAACTGTTCGAACGGGCTCGAGACGAGCCGGGCCAGCGCGGTCTGGGCCAGCAGCGTCTCGCTGGGTTCGGGAGTCGGCACCCAGACGACGTCGGGCGGATCGATCCCGGCCGTCGGATCGTCGTCGAGCATCACCGTCATCAGGTCGGTGCCCGAGATCCCGTCGACCATGCAGTGATGGACCTTGCTGACCATCGCCCAGGCCCCCGAGCCGAAGCTCTCGTCGAGACCCTCGACGATCCACGCCTCCCACAGGGGGCGATGACGATCGAGCTCCTGGGACATCAGCCGGCCGACGAGGTTGCGGAGGTCGTCGGCACTTCCCGGTGCGGGAAGCGCCGTGTGGCGGACGTGATAGCGGAGACTGAAATGCGGATCGTCGACCCACACGGGACGACCGAGTCCGGCCGGCACGAAGCGCACACGTTGGCGATAGCGGTGCAGGCGCGGCAACTTCGACTCGACCAGTGCGACGATCGAGTCGAACGGGGGCGGTGGGCCGTCGAAGACGGCGACCGACCCGACGTGCATGTGCGAGACGCCGTCCTCGACGTGGAGGAACAGTGAGTCGAGCGGGCTCATGGTGTCCAACGGTCCGACCTCCCGGTGGTTGTCGAGTGTCCGTGGTTCGAACCTACGCTGCCGGGACGACCGGCCACAGAGCCCAAGGTCATCGCCTTCCCGTCGCCGAACTCCTCCGAAGGTCACTGCGGTGGCGCCCGAGGGGGCCTTTGGCTCTGGTCCGACGACGGCGGAGCGGCGGATGATGCGGAGAGAGCGAACGCCGAGGAGCTGGAGGCACCGCGATGCGAAGGATCGTGATCATGGGAGCCGGGGGACGCGACTTCCACGACTTCAACGTCGTGTTCCGAGACGATCCGACGGTGCGGGTGGTCGCGTTCACGGCGGCGCAGATCCCCGGGATCGACGACCGGCGGTATCCCGCCGATCTGGCCGGACCGGGTCACCCCGATGGCATCCCGATCGTGTCCGAGGACGGACTCGCCGATCTGGTGCAGCGGGAGCAGGTCGACGAGGTCGTGCTCGCCTACAGCGACCTCGCCCATGTGGACGTCATGCACAAGGCGTCGATCGCCATGGCGGCCGGTGCCGATTTCCGGCTGCTCGGTCCGGCCTCGACGATGCTCGAGAGCACCAAGCCCGTCATCGCCGTGTGCGCGACCAGGACCGGCTGCGGGAAGTCCCAGACCAGCCGCTGGATCGGCACCCACCTCATCGAGCACGGCCTGCGGGTTGCGCTCGTCCGGCATCCGATGCCCTACGGCGATCTCGAGGCCATGCGAGTGCAGCGGTTCGCGACCCTGGACGACATCGACGCCGCCGACCCGACCATCGAGGAGCGCGAAGAGTACGAGGAACCGGTCCGCCAGGGCATGACCGTGTTCGCCGGCGTCGACTACGAGGCGATCCTGCGCCGGGCCGAGGCCGAGGCCGACGTCGTCATCTGGGACGGCGGCAACAACGACTTCCCCTTCTACCGGCCGGACCTGTTCATCACGGTGACCGATCCGCTCCGACCCGGCCACGAACTCGCCTACCACCCGGGTGAGGTCAACGTCCGAATGGCCGACGTCGTGGTGATCAACAAGGTCGATGCCGCTGCGCTCGTGGACGTCGCTGCGATCGCCGGCAACATCGAGACCCTCAACCCAGGGGCGGTCATCGTGAAGACCGCATCACCCGTGGAGCTCGGCCCGGGCCCATCGCTCGTCGGTCGTCGGGTGCTCGTCATCGAGGACGGACCGACCATCACCCACGGCGGGATGCCGTACGGCGCGGGAACCGTTGCCGCACTCGAGGCGGGGGCGACGACGCTCGTCGACCCGCGCCCCTTCGCCGTGGGGTCCCTGGCCACGACCTTCGAGCGGTTCCCCCACATCACCAACGTCCTGCCCGCCATGGGGTACGGGCCCGACCAACTCGACGACCTGGCGAGGACGGTCGCCGGGGCGGACTGCGATGTCGTCGTCACCGGCACCCCGATCGATCTCGGGCGGTTGATCGACCTCGCCCACCCCGTCCGCCACGCCCGCTATTCGCTTCGCGAGACCGGGGAGCCGAGCCTCAGCGGCCTGCTGGCCCCCCACATCGCCGAATGGCTGGCGCAACGGACCCCGGACGCCGTCGTCGCGCCGAGGTGAACCCGATGGATCGGTGCGCACCGACGGGGAGCACGCACCGGCGCGCGACCTCAGGACTCCCCGGCGGCCGCGACGGGATCTTCTTCGGCCCATCCATAGTGCATGCGTCCGTGGCCGGCATTCGCCGCCATGATGCCGCCGACGGTTCCGTCGGCCCACGGCGCTCCCGGGATCGTCGAGGCGAGATCCTCGTCGGTGAGCTCGGCGAGCAACGCGATCGTGTCGGCGCGAACCTCCTGGCCGATGCGCACCAGCTCGACGAACGACTTGCCACTGTGCTCGGCCTTCCACTCCTCGGTCCAGGCATGGATCGACGCCATGATCTCGTCCATCGACTGCGGAGACCCATCGCTGCGCAGGCGGGGCTCCAATCCCGGATCGCCCGAGACGTGCCGCCGGAACATCGCGTTCCAGTTCCGCTCGATCAGCGTGGTGTGGACGAAATGATCGGCAAAGGACCAGCGGCTCTCGGGGTCGTGCTCGCTGAACGTGCGCGGCGCGGTCAACTCGTCGACCGTCATCGCTCCGAGTCTCTCGAGCAACCAGGCCCGGTCGCGGTTCAACGTGATCTCGATCTCGATGCGATTCATGGACCGAACGTAGTGACCGCGATGGCCCGGGTCGAGCCCGACCTCGCCGCACCGGCCGGGAGTCGTACCCTTCCCGGATGACCCGTTCGACGCCGTCGGATCAGGGACCGCGCCTCGGCTTCTGGTGACGGAAGGCCGTCCAACCACGGGCCCAACGGCTCGTGGGGCGACCCCGCACCATGACGTAGCGCCCGATCCCGGCAACGGCGAGACACGTCAACGCCGCCGACCAGGAAACGAGGATCAGCGCCGCGGCACCGACGAGTCCGCCGATCATGAGGAGCCTGGCGATGTCGACGGTCGGGTCGGTGCTCATGGCCTCCCGACACTACGTGGTCCCCGCACTCCGACACGGATCGGTCCTCGGCACGGTCCCGTTCGCGTTCCCGACCCTGGGGAGGTCGATGAGCAGCGCCCCTGGGATCCCCGGCGATTGGCGGGGCGCAGACCGCCCTGTCCCGAATCGTCTCGAGTCCGATCGACCAGCTCGGGCGTCGTCACGACTCCAGGAGACGTTCCAGCGTGCGGCCCGTGAGGGCACCGACCGTGACGCCCATGGCCACCGCGGCGATCATCCCGGTGCCGGCATGCGCCCAGCCGGGCCAATCGTTGGGCGCCGTGGACAGCGCCGCGACGGGAAGGCTGACGCCGATCAGCCAGGCGCCCGCCGTGACGCCGATCCAGCGCTGTGAGTCGGCCACGGTCGTCCGCAGCACGCGCCATTGGGCGTACCCCATCGCCGCGAGCGCCGCGCACCAGGCCGGAACCAACAGCACGACCAGGGCCGGCGTGGGAGCGATGTCTGCGCCCAGCAATGCGCTCCCTCCCATGCCGACGAACCATGCGAACCCTGCCGCGCCGGCCGTGGCCACGATCCAGCGCCGGCCGTCGACAGAGGGCGCATAACGGCCGAGGACACGCGCTTGCGTGAAGCCGATGGCTGCGCCCTCGAGCACGCCCGCCAGCGTGAGCCCGACGACGAGGCACGCATCAGCCACCTCGATCGATGCCAAGGTCACCCCGGTCGCGGCCGGAGGAACGAATCCGACCAGCTCTCCGACCACGAACGCCATCGTCCACCGTCGACGAAGGCCCTCGAGACCGTGCCTCGGCGTGTCGGCCGTGGTGGTCACCGTGGTCGGCACAACACGATCACCGTCCGCCGAGCTCGCGACTCGCTCGTGTCGTCACCGAGCACTCGGACTGCACGGGGAAACCGCTTCCGGTACGCGTCCAACAACGGCGCGACCGTTTCGGGATCATCGGCCCCGTTCACGGCAATTGCGGTCATCGGCACCCATCGGCGCTGCAGCAACACGTCGACGTCTCGACTGGATGCGAAGTTCCGCCACCAGGTCTTCGTCTCGGGGCGACCAACGAGGATGATGACATCGTCGCCATCGCGCACGTATTGGGTCGGCGTGACGATGCGCCGACCCGATCGTCGCCCCGTGTACCGGACGAGATCGGTCGAACCCGAGAGCAGTCGATGCATCGGTGAGCGAAGGAGCCCCGCCACCACGGAGTTGGCGAAACTCATGGTTTGCCGGTGTCCATGGTCTGAGCCTCCGGCCGATCCCCCACCAGGTCCAGGGCCGTTCGGCACCAGGGTGCCGCGAATGGGCTGCCCCGTCGCCGGACCACACACGAACCGATCGGCTGCCGCTCCACCAGGGACAATGACCCGGCGTCGGCTCCCTGCCCCTCGTCGTCGAGGCGTCGGTCTGTCGACGCGAGCGAACGACGACGAGGACTCCGAACGGGGGGCTACTCCCGACCCAACCACGAAATGGCGAGGCCATTCGGAGAACCGGCAGCTTCCGGTGGAGCGACCGAACCCGTCATGGCTCGACTGGCGCAGCGTTCGGACCGACTGCGACGACCACCACGCCGGCTTCGCTGAGCAGGCCCGACACCACTCGGCTCATCGATGCCCGGCGCGTCGAACGGTCACCTTTCGACCCGACCACGACCAGGCAGCAGTTGCGGGCGGCGACCTCGCCGACGATGGCGGCGATCGGGTCCACGGATTCCACGACCAGGTGGCCGCCGGCGTCATTCGGGAGCACGTCGTGGAGGTAGTCGGTGGCCTCGGTTCGAGCCATCGCCCCGGGCGATGCGTTGGGTGGGGCGACCACCCGGATGCCCACCAGGTCGACGCCTCGAGCCTCGGCCAGACCGGCTGCGAACGGGATGGCGCGCTCGGAGACGGGTGATCCGTCCAGAGCGACGAGCACGGGGCCGCCGGCAGCGGCCACCGAGTCTTCGCCGACGCCGGGTCCGACGAGCGCGGCGAGGCCACCCCAGCGGTCCAGGACGTGTTCGGCGGTCGAGTGCTTTCCCGACCAGCGGGTCGCGTGCGAACTCTCCATCACCGCCAGCGAGGTGTCCCGGAGCCGATCGACGAGCGTGCCGACCAGGTCGTCGGGAGCCTCCTCGACGTGGACCGTGCGAAGCGGCACGCCGAGGACGGCGGCCAGTTCCCGTCCGACGGCCGAACCACGCTCCGACTCGGCCGGTGCGCCGAGCAGGACCACGACTTCCGAAGCCACGTTTCGGTGATCTGCCATTCACGTCCTCATTCCCGCTGCCGTCGACGACGACTCACGTCCAACCGTAGGCACAGATGCGCGTCGGCGGCCACGGACCTTGGTCCGATTCGTTCGACGATCTCATGGTCGACCGGGTCGGCCATCGACCGATCGACGACGACGACGGTCGTCTCGACACGGATTTCGGGCACGTTGCCTGCATGGCCACGAAGAATCCGCGCTCGCAACCGCGCTAACGTTCCGGCCGATCCAACGCCTCACCGGGGGAATCCGCCGTGACCACGATCGACGACTCGCTCATCGACCAGACGCTGGAAGCAGGCGTCGAACGGGGCGCCGTGCCCGGCGTGGTTGCCATCGCGGTCGATCGAGACGGCCTCACCTACGAGGGAGCGTTCGGCGAACGGGTCATCGGCAGCGGGCCGGCGATGACACCGGACACGGTTGGTGCCATCTTCTCGATGACCAAGGCGATCACCGGCGCTGCTGCGATGCAACTCGTCGAGCAGGGAAGACTCCGACTCGACACGCCGGCTTCAGAGGTGTGCCCCGAACTGGGCACGCTCGAGGTGCTCGAAGGCTTCGACGCCGACGGCGCACCGATCACCCGTCCTCCGGCGTCACCGATCACGTTGCGCCAACTCCTGACCCACACCTCGGGCCTGGGCTACGACATCTGGAACACCGACCTCGGCCGGTGGTACGAAACCACCGGGACTCCGAGTCTGTTCTCCTTGCAGAAAGCGGCCCTCCAAACGCCGCTCATGTTCGACCCGGGCACTCGCTGGCATTACGGCATCGGCATCGACTGGGTCGGCCAGATGATCGAGGCGGTCTTCGGCGACACCCTCGGGGCGTACTTCGACCAACACCTCACCGGCCCGCTGGGGATGACCAGCACCGCGTTCGTTCACTCCGCGTCGATGCTCGAGCGAGCATCCGGTATCCACGCCCGCCTGCCCGACGGCTCGCTGATGCCCCTCGACCTGCCGGCGCCGGAGAACCCCGAGTTCGAGATGGGTGGTGGTGGGCTCCACGGAACGATGGGTGACTACGGCCGGTTCATTCGCATGATCCTCAACGACGGCGAGCTCGATGGCGTTCGAGTCCTCCGGCCCGAAACCGTCGCCGCCATGTCCACCAACCAGATCGGCGAGCTCCGGGTCGAGAAGCTCGTCTCTGCCAACCTCGCCTACTCCAACGACGCCGAGCTCTTTCCCGGCGAGCCCAAGTCGTGGGGACTCACGTTCCAGATCAACGAGATCGCCGCCGGTACGGGGCGGCCCGCAGGCACGCTGATGTGGGCCGGCCTGGCCAACAGCTACTACTGGATCGACCGGACCAATGGCATCGGCGGCGCATACCTCAGCCAGATCCTGCCCTTCGCCGACGCCGGCTCGCTCGAGCTGTTCACCGAGTTCGAGACCGCCGTCTACGACGGCCTCACCCGCAAGTCGTCTTCCTGATCTCCGCCACCGAGCACCCGCAACCGACCGTTGCTCGTCGTGACCGAGGTCGCGATCATGCGCCGGGTCGTTCGTCGTCGATCCCCAACCTCACGTACTTCGAGCCGGCCTTCGCCACCGAAGTCGACCGGATCCTCTGCGATGCACTCGACCAACTCGGCAGCCCCGACGGCACGAGCGCCTACCTCCGACTCTCCACCCGCCCCACCAACAACCGTTCGCCGCAACCGTCGAACGACTCGGCCCAGACCGTCTCCGAACCCACGTGCTCGACGGCGGCTACCGACTCATCGGCGCCCCAGCGACGGCCGACCAGGGTTCAGTCCGGGTCGAGCAGTTGTTCGAGCTCGGGAATCGGCGGTGCGGAGACCACGAGTCGGTCGAACCGTTCGCCGTTCAGATCGATGACATAGCCAGGCTCGTTACGCGAGACGACAACGAAGTCCACGGTCCGCCGAGTACGCCAACTGCCGAGGGCGATCACACCGGGAAGACCCGTCCCTGGAGCCCGCATTCCACGTATGCCATGTCGAGCATTGTCGAGCCGCCGAACTGCAGAAACGGCAGACAGGGGGATCGACACGTCGGACCCACGAATCGCGCCGGCCTTCTCCCAGCCCGAGAGCTCGATGGTGATCCGACCGTCCTGGACCTTCAGATGTGCCACCGGCTCAGTCTGCCCCGAGAACCCTCGCGTCCGACGTCAACGCCCGTTGGCCACTTCGCAAGCCGGTCCGAACCCGTCCGACGGTTTCGGCGACGACCGGCCAAGGCAGGCGCCACGACCGTCGGTCAGCTCACGACTCCCAGCCGAGAGCGGTGCCCGGGGCGGGAATCGAACCCGCACGATCTTGCGATCCAAGGGTTTTAAGCCCCCTGCGTCTGCCAGTTTCGCCACCCGGGCCTGGGAGCGACCAGAGGGTACCTCGTTCCCTTCCGCCGCCACCTTCCGCCTAGTGTCGGGAAGCGAGCAGACGACGACACGGGGGTTCGACATGACCGGTACATCCACGATGGGACACGGCGGGCAGCTGGCGGCGAAGGCGTTGAAGGCAGCAGGGGTCGAGTGCGTGTTCACCCTGTCGGGCGGACATGTCATGGGCATCTACGACGGTTGTCTCGACGAGGGCATCCGGGTGATCGACGTCCGCCACGAACAGGCGGCGACCCACGCCGCCGATGCCTGGGCCCGCCTCAATCCGGGCAAGGTCGGGGTCGCGATCCTCACTGCCGGACCCGGCGTCACCGACGGCGTCACGGGGGTGGCCAACGCGTGGCGAGCCAACTCGCCGATCCTCGTCTTCGGCGGGCAGGGGCCATTCAACAACCTGCGCCGTGGTTCGCTGCAAGAAATGGATCACGTGTCGCTGATGAAGCCCATCACGAAGTGGGCCGATGCCTGCTACCAGACCAATCGGATCGGCGAGTACATCGAGCTGGCGATCCGCACCGCCATGTCGGGTGTGCCCGGTCCGGCGTTCCTCGAGATCCCGATGGACGTCCTCCACGGCCCGGTCGATCTCGGCACCACCCCGATCCCCACCTTTCGTGACTACCGGGTCGGGTCGAGCGCCCCCGAGGCGTTGCTCGACGAAGCGGCGGCCATCCTGGCCGACGCCGAACGACCCATGATCATGGCCGGTACGGCCTTGAAGTGGTCGGAAGGCGCTCCCCAGCTCCGGTCGCTGGTCGAAGAGACGCGGATGCCCTGTTTCACCAACGGCATGGGTCGCGGTCAGTTGCCGATGAACCACCCGCAGTACTTCAACCGCAGCCGCAAACAGGCCCTCGCCGAGTCCGATGTGGTGGTCCTGGCCGGTACGACGCTGGACTTCCGCATGAAGTTCGGTGCCTCGATCCCGGTCGGAACGAAGATCATCCAGCTCGATCTCGACGAGACCCTGATCGGCCAGAACCGCTCGGCCGACGTCGGCCTCGTCGGCAATCTCGGCGTCAACCTGGCGGCACTCGGCGAGCGACTCACCAAGCGCGGCGGCTCGGACTTCGCCGACTGGTCGGCCGTGCTCCGCACGTCGGAAGACGAGGCCGAGGCCGCACTGGCCCTCCAGCTGACGAGCGACGAGGTCCCGATCGACCCGCTTCGCCTGTGCGCCGAGATCGCCTCGTTCGTCGACACCGACGATTCGATGATCGTGATCGGTGACGGTGGAGACATCGTGGCCCAGGCATCGAAGGTCCTGCGGGTGCCCGAGCACGGAACGTGGATGGACCCGGGCCCGCTCGGCACGTTGGGCGTCGGCATGCCGTTCGCCCTCGCCGCCCAACTGGCCAACCCCGAGCAGCGGGTCCTGATCATCTACGGCGACGGTTCGTTCGGGCTCAACGGTTTCGAGTTCGACACCGCCGTCCGATTCGGTCTGCCCATCGTGGGAATCGTCGGCAACGACGCCGCG
Source organism: uncultured Acidimicrobiales bacterium (assembly GCA_963717115.1). Lineage (GTDB taxonomy): Bacteria > Actinomycetota > Acidimicrobiia > Acidimicrobiales > SZUA-35 > JBBQUN01. The sequence goes on from CAVQVO010000002.1 coordinate 395,224, forward strand.
TGGGGTCAGATGATGCGCCCACAGGCCATGCTCTACGGCAAGGAGCGGCTGGTCGCGACCGAGCTGGCCCCGACCCGCTACGACAAGGTCGTCGAGGCGCTCGGTGGTCATGGCGAGAACGTCACCGAACCCGACCAGATCCGTCCGGCCCTCGAACGGGCCTTCGCCTCGGGCAAGCCGGCCCTGGTCAACGTGATGATGCGCACCGACGTCGGTGCCCCGAAGGGCTCCACCTACGTCTGAGCGGGCCCCACGACGCGAACGGTGGGGGCCGGGCGGCTCCGTCTCGTCGCGTCCGACGTTTGCAACATATTTCTCTGCTCTCCTGTTGCATTCGCTGATCCACTGACTATCATCGAACACATGTTCCCATCCGCCGAACGGTGTGGAGCGATCGATGCGCTCACGGCTTCGATCGCCGTGCTCCAGACCGACCCCACCCAGCTCGACGCCGAAGCCATCCGTCGCACCGTCGCCATCGTGCACTGCGCTCGACGGGTCCTCGATGGGGCATTGGTGCACCTCGCCGACCAAGCCCGCAGGCTCGAAGCCGACGGTTCCGCAGCCCCGGCCGAGGAAAGCATGCTCGGACATGGTGACATTCCGCCCCAGACGGCACGACACCACGTGCGCCGATCCGAGCTCGCCGATGCCCTCCCGCTCGTCGGTGCCGTCATCCGGGCCGGCCGGGCCATCCCGGCGTCGGTGGATCACCTGGGCCGAGCCTGGCAACGCCTCGACGACACCGGGCGTGCGGCGCTGGTGCAGCTCGCCGACCATGAACTCGCCTCCCTGATCGCACGAGTACCGCCCGACACGTTCGCCGGCTCGGTCCGACGGCTGGTCCGTTCGATCGAACCCGACGACGGGCTGGCCGACCATCAGGCCCAGGTCGACGCCTCCACCTATCGGGTGCAGCGCTGCCGCAACGGCATGCGGCGCTTCATCGTCGAACTCGACCCGATCCGCGGCGACGAGGTCGAAGCCGACATCGACGCCGTTGCTCGTGCGATCCGCCAACGCCACGCCGACGTCGACCTCCGCACGGCCACCGATGCCAACCTTCGGGCCGAAGCCCTGCACGCGCTGATCCGCGGCGGAGCGCTGCACCCGACGGCCGGCAACCCCCGACCCACCGGCATCTCACTGCTCTGCGATCAGCGAACGGTCCTCGATGGCCCGCACGGCGATTCGGTCTGCGAAACCGTGGGCGGCGATCCGGTCCCCTACGGCCTGCTCCAACGGATGGCCTGTGATGCATCGGTGACCTCGCTGCTCATCGGATCCGACGCCCGCCCCTTCGACGCCGGGCGGGCCCACCGAACCGCAACCGCCCGACAGAAGCAGGCGTTGCGTGCCCTCTATCCCACCTGTCCCCTGTCGGGAACCCCGTTCCGAGACTGCGAGGTCCACCACATCGACTTTTGGGAGCACGGCGGGCCGACCGACCTGGCCAACCTGATCCCGATCTCTCGACGATGGCATCACCTGATCCACGACCGGAACTGGCGACTCGAGATCCATCCCGATCGCTCACTCGATCTGTTCCGCCCCGACGGCCGACACCACCGGCACGTCGATCCGCCGATCCCGGTCACCAGACCGATAAACCACCGAAGACCGGCATCGGTGCCCATCGCGGCCTGAGCCGCCGACCGGCCGCCGCCGAGCCCGCGTTCGGGCCGCGGCCCCTCGACTCGCAGCGCGAGCTGCCGACCTGCACCGGCTCCGTCCGCCGATCCGTCCATGTTCGTCCTCGAACCACTGGCGGGGCGTGCGGCTCCCGGCCCGTTCCTTGACAACCCATCCGGTCGGGGCCGCCAGGCCCCAGCCGAACGAACCCTCCTCGATCAGCCGCCGCGCTGGATCTCGATGGCGGTGTCGATGGTCTCCTGCGGGATGCCGCAGTCGAGTGCCGCTTCGGTGATCGGCACGACCGAGGCGGGCTCGGCGGTTGCTGCACCCAGGGCGAGGAGCTCCTCGTCGGTGACCCGAGACGCCAGGGTCTCGATGGCACAGTTCGCCACGTTCGGTTCGACCCCGACCCGATCACCGGTCAGCAGATCGAACAGCACCCCACCGACCAGCGTGGCCGGCCGTTCGTCGCCGAACGTCGACGGATCCACCGCCGGTCCCTCCGCGTCACCTTCGGCGGGCGGCGGCTCCTCGCCACGCTGGATGGCGATGGCTCGATCGATCTGGTTCTGCGTGATGCCGCAATCGCGGGCCGCCTGACTGATCAGGTCGGCTGCCTCGGGCTCGGCCGTGGCCGCTCCGAGTGCGAGCAGCTCGTCGTCGGAGATACGCGTGGCCAGGGTCTCGATCGCACAGTTGGCCACATTGGGGGCCACACCGACCTGTTCACCGGTCAGCAGATCGAACAGCACACCGCCCACCAGGGACTCGGGGCGGTCCGTGCCGAACGTCGACGGGTCGATGGCCGAGCCGTCGTCGGCTGGGGCGGTCGTCGTGGTCGTGGTGGTCGTCGGCAGCGGGGCCGCCACGTAGGCGATCTCGCTCGACTGGCCCGACGAGGTGTCGGCGCTCGCATAGACCGCAACGCCACCGACCAGCAGCGCAACGGCGGCGATCGCGGCCGGAACCGTCTGCTTGCCCGGCGTCGTCGCTCCGAGGCGAACGGCGTGCCCGGCGTCGACACCCTGTTCCTGGGTACCGAGCAGGCCTCGTTCGTCGACCCACACGGCGAGGGGCGGCATGACGACCAGGGCGGCGAGCAGGGCGATCGCCACGTTGAGCGTGACGATGATGCCGAAGTCCCGCAGCAGGGGCAGGGCCGAGCCGATCAGCACGGCGAAGCCGCCGATGGTGGTCACCGCCGAGGTGAAGAAGGCCCGCCCGGTCCGGCTGGCGGCGGTGTCGGTCGCCGCCCGAGGATCGAGGCCCCGCTGGCGTTCCTCGAGGTAGCGGCCCAGGATCAGCACCGAGAACTCGGCGCACGAGGCGATGACCAGCGGGCCGCTGACCGTCGTGAGGGGGCTCAGTTCGAACCCGGCCAACCCGACGACGAGCGACGAGACGCCAACGGCCAGCAGCACCGGCACCAATGCCAGCAGGGCACGCGAGGCGCTGCGGAGCCGCACCACCAGGAACAGCCCGGCGAGCATCAGGGCCAGATAGGTGAGGTTCGCGCGGTTGGCCGACAGGTTCTCGAGCAGGCCGATCCCGACGGTGGCCAGACCGGCCGGCGTGGCCCGAACGGCGGTCTGCCCCTCGGCCAGGTCGGTCAGCAGGATGCTGTCGGCGTCGAGCTGGAGCGTGTCGATGCGCTCGGCGAGATCGGCCTCGAGGTCGGCCACCAGGACGGCACGCTCGTCGAGGCTGGCGGGAGCGAGGCGCAGGTTGACCTGAGCCGCCGTCCCGTCCTCGTTGACGAGCACCCGGGCGATGTCGGGAACGACGCTCTGGGCCGCAGTCGCCGCGGCCATCACGTCGTCGCTCGTCGGGGCGATCGCCGTTGCGCCGTCGATCTCGATGATCTTCGCCATGGTGTTCACCAGGCTCGACGACGACACCACCTCGGGCCGGGTTTCGGCATCGACGGTGAAGTCGTGGATCAGGTCGATCACGTCCTGGTCGTAGACGTTGTTGGCCTGGACGAGGATCCCCAACGTCGTGCCGAAGCCGGTGTCGGCCTCGAGCTTCTTGACATCGGCCACCGTCTGGCTTCCCTGGTCGATCCACTTCACCGGATCGGATTCGATCTTCGTGCCGCCCTCGGCGAACACGCCGCCGATGAACAGAGCCGCAGCCACCACGATCAGGGCGGGGCCGAACGAGGTCGGCAGTCCGCCGAGCTTCACCACGAGCTTCTCGACGAACGAAGCCGGGCGGTCGGTGGTCGGCTTCTTCCACTCGCGGATTCCCAGGGCGGCGGCTGGAACCACGATGCCCACGATCACCAGCACGACCACGCCGACGGCGAGCAGCACCCCGAAGTCCCGGATCATCGGCACCTTCGAGATCCGCAGCGCCAGGAACGCCAAGACACCGGTGAGGGTGGCGGCGATCAGCGGCGGCGCGACGTTGGCGATCGTCTCCGACATCGGGTGCTCATCGTGGTCGAGCACGACCTCTTCCTCGACCCGATTGTGGATCTGGATCGCGAAGTCGATGCCGATACCGATGAGGATCGGAAGACCCGAGATCGTGACCAGTGACAGGTCGATGCCGATCAAGCCGAGGATCGAGAAGGACCAGGCCACACCGACGATCACGGCGAGCAACGGCAGCAGCCGCCACCGCACCTTGAAGATGAGGAGCAGCACCACGGCCATCACGGCCAGCGCCGCGAGGCCGAGCGTCGCCATGCCACCCTTGAGGTAGTTGTTGATCTCGGCCAGATAGACCGGCGATCCGGTGACGGTGAGGTCGAACCCGTCGAACTGGGCCGTGTCGAGGATCTCGACCACCTTCTCGGTGCTGGCGGTCTGCTCGTCGAGCGTGGCGTTGCCGGCGAGTACCACACCACCCACGGCGGTGGAGTTGACCGGGCGACTGTCGACGTTCGGGAACGTCGACTGCAGCGACAGCCGGATCTTGCGGTCCTGGTCGGCAGGCGGGGTCACGGTCGAGCCGTCGACGGTGAAGCCGTCGTTGCCATAGACCAAGAGCTCGACCCAGTCGGGGTTGTCGAGCACCTGGTCGCCGGCGGCGCCGCGGCGTCCCAGCGACACGGCGATGTCGGCGTTGCGGGCATCGGCACCCGCTTCGTCCCGTCCGGCCGCCGAGATCAGGGCGTTCGAACCCGCCGGCCCGGCCACCAGCTCGGAGCTGTAGGTCAGCGAGGTCAGCGGGGTCACCACCGAGTACACACCGTCGACCGCTTCGAGTTCGGCGTTCAGGCGGCGGAACTCGGCGAGGTTGGCTCCCTTGAGCAGGTCACTGACATCGGCATCGGATCCCTCCGAGGCGGTGAAGAGCAGGATGACGGTTTCGCCGCCGAAACTGCGCTGGAACTCGACGTTGTCGATCGCGATCTGGGAGTCCGGATTGAGATAGCTGTCCTGCCCGGTCGCGAACTCGATCTGCGTGGCACCGAACGCCAGCAACAAGGCCGTGATGGCAACCACCACGCCCGCCACGATCTTCCACTGCTTGCCCAATTGCCGGCCGGCGTCACGCCAGAACTTCTCCACGTTGCATCCCCTCGATGGTTGCGACGGCCGATCGTAGACGCCAGCGACTCCCGGCGCCGAGGGTCGAAAGTCCTCGCCTGCTCCGATGGATCAGCCGGCCAGGCAAACCGGGTCGGAATCGGCCGAGAGGCGGCCGCCGTCACCGACGGCCCGGACCACCACGCAGACGGGTTCGGGACCACGCTCGAAAACGAGCTCGTCGGCGTCGGTCCGCATCGGCGGGTCGTCGGTGCCGAGCCGGTCGATCTCGTGGCCGACGACCGCATCGGTGTCCACCGGTCGCCATGACACCCGCACCCGACCGTCGACGGTGGCGGTCACGGTGACACCGTCGGGCCTCGACGGTGCGGCAAAGAAGGCGTCGTCGGCATCGATCACCGGAGGCACCGGTCGGTCCGCCGTCGCCGGAGCGTCGCGGGCGCCCTGCAGGGCGATCGCGGTCGAGACGAGTGCCACGATCGCCAGACCACCGAGACCGGCCGAGGTGAGCCGCCGATTGCCCGGGGTCTGCCACGGCGAGCCGGCGACCTCGGCGCTCACCGCCTTGGCGGCCGTGGTCGCACCGTCTCCGGTGACCATCGGTGTCACCGGCCATCCCCGTGCGGCCTGGATCTGCTGCAGACCGGCACCGAACTCGGCGACGCTCCCGGGTCGCTCGGACGGGCGCTTGGCCATGGCCGCTCGGATCAATTCGGCCAGCTCGACGGGGATGGCCTCCCCGGCCAGCAACGGGGCCGGCTCCCGCAGGATCCGCCGGGCGAGGTCTCCGACCGACTGGCCCTCGGCGCGGGGGAAGGGCTTGTCGCCCGCCGCGAGGGTGTACAGGGTCGCCGCCAGCGAATACAGGTCCGACGCTGCCGTCGCCGGCTCACCCTCGATGGTCTCGGGCGCCGAATAGTGGACCGTGAGCCGGCCGCCGCCCGTCACGGTGCGATCACCATCGAAGCTCGAGATGCCGAAGTCCCCCAGTGCCGACGCACCGAAATCCGATCGGAACACGTTGTGGGGCTTCACGTCGCGGTGGACGATCCCGCTGTCGTGTGCCGTCTGCAACGCACCGGCCAGTTCGACCCCGATCGTCAACACCTCGGCCACCGCCAGCGGGCCGGCGCTCGACACCCGGTCGGCCATCGTGCCGTCACCGCACAGTTCCATCACCAGACAGGGGCGACCGTCGGCCGCAACGGCCGCCCCGAAGACCGTCACGATGTTCGGGTGGGCCGAGAGGGCGCCGATGGCCCGACACTCGCGTTCGAACGCAGCCCGCTCGGCGTCGGTGTCGAGCCCGACCTCGAGCACCTTGAGTGCGACGTCACGGTCGAAACCCAGCTGGCGGGCCCGGTAGACATGGCTGAAGCCGCCCGAGCCGATGAGCTCGACGACCTCGAATCCCGCGACTCCGTCGACCGGTAACGCCACATTCGCAGCTTCGACGCCGATCGGCCGGGCCTTGAGGTCCTTTCTCAAGCGACCCCGGTGGCTGCCGATGACGACAGCCATGGCGGCAGGACGGACGTGGCGATCGATGGCGGTGCTCGCCATCGTGGTGCTCGGGATCGGGGCCGTCGCCGTCGCCGCCACCCGAGCCGATGGCCGAACCGGGTCCCAGTCGACCTCGAACGACGGTGGTGCGTGGCTCGTCAAACGCGACGCCGGCGCCGTGGGTCACCTCAACCGGGAAGTCCTCGAGGTCACGGCGGCGGTGAGCCTCGCCGAACCGGGAACCGACCTCGAGGTCGACCAGGCGGGCGCGGTGATCGCCGTCCACGATCGATCGACCGGGCGACTGATGCTCATCGACGGTCGCACCAATCGGTCTCGGGGCGATCTCCGGGTTGCCCCGGGCGTCGAGGTCCGGGCCACCGCACGCGGCGTCGTGGTGTGGCAGCGTGCGCCGCTCGTCGTGTGGGACCTGTCGGTCGACGATCTGCTCGCCGCCACCGATCTGGCCGACATCACACCGAGCCTCACCGGCGAATCGGGGCTCGTGTCGGTGGGGGCCGACACCACGGCGGTCCACGACGCCGGCACCGGCACCGTGACCACCCTGCGTTCCGGCGTGGTGGTCGACCGGCAGATGATCGAGCAGCCGACCGCCCTGACGATCGTCGACGGTCGGGTGGTCGCCGCGATCGAGGACCGAATCCGGTTCCTCGACAGCGAGGATTCGGTCGAGATCGGGCCCGGACCGCTCACCCTCCCGCAACCCGGCCCCGGACCGAGCCTCGTCATCGATGCCGACCACGTCGCCCATCTCGTCGGGACCGCCGACACGATTCGGCTCCCCGGAGCAACCAGCGATCCCATCGTCCATGGGGGTTGCCTGTTCGCCCTGATCGACGGTCCGGCGCTCTTCCGCCACTGTTCCACGACCGACGTGCTGCCGATCGACGGCGCCCGCGGTGACCTCCGGCTTCGATTGGTGAACGGCTGGATCTGGATCAATGATCTGGAGACGGGTGGGGCCTGGACCACGAACCCCGATGCCCCACTCCGTCGCATCGACGACTGGGGATCCGCCCTCGGCGACGAGTCGACCGACGATGCCGAGGCCACCGTCGAAGAGGGAGGCGGCATCGAGGAAGTTCGCGTCGATCCCGACGCCGCCGACGTCCGGCTCATCGACGCCGATCAGCAGGACGATGACGACGAGAACGACCCCCCGGTCGCCCGCGACGACACCGCGAACACCCGGGTCGATCGGCCCGTGGTCATCCGTGTGCTCGACAACGACGAGGATGCCGACGGCGACGTGCTCCTGATCGAGGCGGTCGAAACCCTCGCCGGCGATGCGCCGGTGTGGATCACGCCCTCCCGCGACGCGGTCCAGGTCAGCCCGCCGGCCGGCTACACCGGATCGATCTCGTTCGCCTACACGATCAGCGACGGGCGGGGCGGCACGGCTCGCGCCACGGTCGACCTCGCCGTCACCGCCCCCGATGCCGACACCAATCAGCGGCCCCGCCCCACCACCGACATCGTCACCGTTCGGGCCGGCTCCACGGTCTCGCTCAACGTGCTCACCAACGACGTCGACCCCGACGGCGACGCCCTCGTCCTGCTCTCGGTCACCTCCGGAACCGGAGCCGTCGAATTCGATCCATCCGGGCAGGTCCGGTTCACCCCCGACCTCGCCGGTCCCGAGGGTCGGATCGAGCTGTCCTACGACGTCGCCGACGACTTCGGGGCGACCGCATCGGGCCGGGTCATCGTCAACATCCGGCTGGCCGACGCCAACTCCCCGCCCGATGCCCGGAACGATTCGGCGGTCACCCGGGTCGGCAGCGCCGCACGACTCGATCTGCTCGACAACGACACCGACCCCGACGACGACCCGCTCATCGTGGCCCGGCAACCGATCCTGACTGCCGGCCCCGACGACGCAACGGCCCAGGTCACGAGCGACGGGGCCTTCTCGTTCGTTCCCACCTCGGCGGGCACCTACCTCTTCGACTACCTCGTCTCGGACGGCCAGAGCAGTGACGGGGCCCAGATCCGTGTCGATGTGACCGAGGCGGGTCCCAACCAACCGCCGGTGGCCGTTCGCGACGACGTGTCGATCCCGATCGGCGCAACCCGGCTCGTCCATGCCCTCGACAACGACGGCGACCCCGACGGCGACGTCATCGACATCGTCGAGTGGTCGGGAGCTCCCGGGGTCCACATCGAGCCCGTGCCGGGCGTCGGGTTCCGGGTCACCGCCGAGATCGACGCGCCGCCCCGGGTCACGTTCCGCTACGCGATCTCCGACGGCGTCGCCGAGCCCGTCGCCACCGTCGTCGTGATCTCGCTGGCCGATGTGGCCGTCGTCAACCAGCCCCCGGTCGTCCGACCCGACACCGTCGAGGTCCGCGCCGGACGCAGCACCACCATCCCCGTCCTGCTCAACGATTTCGACCCCGAGGGAGGCTCATTGTCGGTCATCCGCTTGCCCGCCTCCGACGAGTCGGTGACCTACGAACTCGGTGCCGACGGACGGTCGATCGTGATCACCCTCGCCGACACCGTCGGTTCGGGCTTCCGGTTCGGCTACGACGTTCGCGATCCCGACGGCGCAACGGCGGCATCGGTCGTCGACGTCCGGGTGATCGATCCCCTCGAGCCCAATCGTCCCCCGGTCGCCCGCCCCGACATCGGCCGCACCGTGCAGGGCCGAGCGATCACCATCCGGGCGCTCGACAACGACAACGACCCCGACGGCGACGACATCGCCATCGAGAGCCTCGCCACCCAACCCGTGAACGGGCAGGCCACCGTGGTCGACGGGGAGATCGTCTACTCCCCGACCGAGGGTTTCACCGGAACCGACCGATTCCGATACGTCCTCATCGACACCGAAGGCGTGCGGAGCCTGGGCGACGTCCTGGTCGGCGTCGGTGCGGAAGCAATCGAGAACCGGCCCCCATCGGCCAACGACGACCGCGTCGTCATCGACCGATCAGCCATCATCGAGGTCCTCGCCAACGATCACGATCCCGACGACGACCGACTCGAGATCGTGTCGAACACCCAACCCTCCATCGGGTCGCTGGAGCGGGTCGGCGACACGTTCCGCTACACGCCACCCTCGCTGACCGCCCCCGTCGAGGTCTCGTTCGTGTACGAGATCACCGACGGGCACGGCAACACCGACGATGCCACCGTCCGGATGTCGGTCCTGCCCGTCCCCGAGCCGGTACCGCCGACCGCCATCGACGATCGGGTCGGACCGATCCGTGGCAATCGCTCGGTCACCGTCGACGTCCTGGCCAACGATCGTGATCCCGACGGACCCACGCTCACGCTCGATTCCGACGATCCTCGGGCAACGATCGTCGATGGCCGTCTCGTGATCGCAGTCGCCACCTCCTCGACCCAGGTTCGCTATCGGATCACCGATCGCGATGGCCTCACCGACACCGCGACGGTCCGGGTGATCGTCGTGCCGAATGAGGCACCCCGCCTCGCCGCCCTGCAGACCGGCACCGCCCACGACACCCCCGTCACCCTCGAACTCCACCGACAGGCCGAGGATCCCGACGGCGACGAGCTGCACTTCGTGTGCTGCGACGGACTCCGTGGAGGCACCGCCGAGGTGCTCGAATCCGGACCCGGTCGCCTCCGGGTCACCGTCACGCCGAGTCCCGGGTTCGTGGGTGACGCATCGTTGTCGTACTCCGTCGACGACCGGGCCGGCCATCTCGTCGCCGGCTCCGTGGTCATCGCGGTCGAGCCCCCCGAGAACCGCCCGCCGGTCGCCGTCGACGGCGAACTCCGACTCGAGGCCGGATCGTCCACACCCTTCGATCTGGCCTCGCTCGTCACCGACCCCGACGGCGACCGCCTGTCGTTCTCGCTCGACGACAACCGGCTCGCCACCACGCTCGACCGATCCCGGATCACGGTCGTCGCACCCGTCGACGGCGCCGGCCGGGAGGAGTCCGTCGCCTTCACCGCCACCGACCCCGACGGCGAATCGGTTCGAGCGGTCCTGCGCGTCTCGATCACCCCGGTCCGTACCGCTCCCCCGCGGGCCGTCGCCGACCGAGCCTCGACCAATCAGGGGGCAACGGTGACCATCGACGTCCTCGTCAACGACCTCGACCCGCTCGGCCGCGGCCTGTCCATCATCGGGGTCGGCGCCGGGCGCGACGGAACGGCCCAGATCAGCGGCACCGGGGTGACCTACACGCCGAAGCCCGACTTCTTCGGCACGACGACCCTGACCTACACCGTGCACGACGCCACCGCCTCGACCGAACGCGAGTCCGTCGGCCAGGTCACCATCGACGTGGTCGGTCGGCCCGGTACGGCTCCGACCCCCTCGGCGACACCGAGCGACGCCTCCGCCACGCTGACCTGGACGGCGCCGCCCCAGAACGGGGCGCCGATCGACACCTACCGGATCGAAACCCGGTCGCCGGCCGGGGCGTCCCACACCGATGTCGGGACGCGCAACAGCCACACGATCATCGGCCTCGCCAACGGGGTCGACCACCAGTTCCGCATCCAGGCCCGCAACGTGGCCGGCTGGGGCGAGTGGAGTCCCTGGTCCGCGATTGCCCGCCCCGACACCATCCCCGGGCGGCCCGCCGCCCCGACCGTGGTCTTCGGCGACACCGAACTGGTCGTGAGCTGGACCCCGCCCGCCAACACGGGAAGCCCCTTGAACGGCTACCAACTCGAGATCGGCGGCGGCCAGAACCAGGTGCTCTCGGTCGGCACGTCCCCGTTCGTGTGGCGTGGCCTCGGGAACGGGACCGAGTACCAGTTCCGCGTGGCCGCAGTCAACGGGGCCGGTCGCTCGACCTGGTCGGCCTGGTCGGTCAGCGAGCACCCCCTCGGCGCCCCGGCGGCCCCCGACGCGCCCCTCGTGGCGCGCGGCAATCGATCCCTCGACCTCACCTGGGCTGCGCCTTCGGCCAACGGGGACCCGATCACCGGCTACGAGATCCAGATCCAGAGCACGGGCCAGACCGTGTCGGTCGCCGGTGGCGGCACGACCTCCCACCGCTGGGCCGACCTGGCCAATGGTGAGGCCCAGCGATTCCGGGTCCGGGCCTCGAATCGGGCGCCGAGTCCCGGGGCCTGGAGCGCGTGGAGCACCCCGGCCGTCCCGTGCACGGTGCCCGACGCCGCCGGAGCACCGACCGTGGTCCGTGGCGATCGACAGGTGACCCTCTCCTGGTTGCCGCCCGGCGACCAGGGCTGTGCCATCACCGGCTACACCATCCGCGCCAACAGTTCGATCATCCAGACCACCGGCGTGACGACCAGCCACGTCTTCTCCGGTCTCGCCAACGGCACGGCCTACACCTTCGACGTGGCGGCGACCAACGACGAAGGCGGCGGGCTCTGGAGCTCGACGTCGGTCTCGGTGGTGCCCGCCGGCGTTCCGACGGCACCGACGATCTCGTCGGTTCTCGCCACGTCGGTGGGCCGGCTCGACGCGGCGTGGTCGGGGGCGTCGCCCAACGGGAGCCCGATCCTGCGTCACGAACTCTCGATCAACGGCGGCTCACCGATCGCCGCCGGCCCCTCCGGTCAGTCGGTGACCGGCCTGGCAGCGGGCACCGGCTATGACCTGCGTGTCCGGGCCTGCAACGACGTGGGTTGCGGCCTCTACGGCGCCACGTCCTCGGCCACCACCTGGGGACCGCCGGGCGTGCCGGTCGCCGTCAATGCGTCGGCGGGTTCGACCACCGGACAGGTCGCGTGGTCCACCCCGTCGACGACCGGGGGAACGGCGGTCACGGGGTACCAGATCGCGTTGTCCACGGGCGCCTCGTACGCCGTCGCCGAGACGGCCCGGAGCCAGGCGTTCACCGGCCTGACCAACGGCACCACCTACACCGCGTCGGTCAGTGCCTGCAACGCCGTTGGTTGCTCGACCCCGGCGACGGCGGTCTTCACGCCGCAGGCGCCACCCATGACGTTGTCCCTGACGCGGGGCTCCGCCTATCGGGGGTCGGGCTGCAACAGCGGCAACTGCCAGTACATGCACGTCGAGGCCCGGAACCTCACGCCCAACGCCACGATCACGATCGGGTGCTTCGACAGCGTCGATCAGCAGTTCTCGACCGTTTCCCGAACCTCCGATGCGGCCGGAAGCCTGTCGGCCGATCCCTGTTTCATGGGCTACCCGGGCCGGCAGGTCTGGGTCGGGATCACCGACCCGATCCGGGGCGGGACCACGTCCAACGTCGTGGTCTGGTGAGCCCCATGGAACTTCCTACAGGCCCCGCGAAGCAGACCGATAACCCCTTGGTGCCGCCCATCGATCAGAAACCGAACGACCCCGAACCCCTCGACGCCGAGACCGTCGAGGGGTTCGCCGACTGGTTCAACCGCCTCCTGGCCAATGTCGGACTCGTCGTCAAGGGCAAGGAGGAACAGGTGGCGATGGCGCTGGTCTGCCTCCTCGCCGAGGGCCATCTCCTGCTCGAAGACGTGCCGGGTACGGGGAAGACCGTGCTGGCCAAATCGATCGCCGGCTCGATCGAGGGCAGCTGGAGCCGGATCCAGTTCACCCCCGATCTGCTGCCCTCCGACGTCACCGGCGGCCTCGTCTACCACCAGGCCGAGGGCTCCTTCGAGCTGCACCGGGGGCCGGTGTTCGCCAACGTGGTCCTCGCCGACGAGATCAATCGGGCCTCGCCCAAGACCCAGGCCGCACTGCTCGAGGTCATGGAGGAGCGCCAGGTCACGATCGGCACCCACACCCATCGTGTCCCCCGGCCGTTCGTGGTCATCGCCACCCAGAACCCGGTCGAACAGGCGGGCACCTACCGGCTCCCCGAGGCCCAACTGGATCGTTTCCTGATGCGAACCTCACTCGGCTACCCCAGCGAGGACGACGAGGTCACCGTGCTCACCTCCCAGCACGTCACCGCCGAGTCGCTGGACGCGGTGCTGCCCACCGACGGTGTCGCACACATGATCTCGGTCGCCGGTCGGGTGCATCTCGAGGAGTCGCTGCATCGCTACGTCGTGCGCCTGGCCGCCGCCACCCGGACCCTGCCCGAGCTGCGCCTGGGCGTCTCGACCCGGGGAGCCATCGCCATGGTGCGTGCGGCCCGGGCGCTGGCCGCGTCGCAGGGCCGGGAATTCGTCAAAGCCGATGACGTCAAGGTGGTGGCCCCGTACGTGATGACCCATCGACTCCTGCTCACACCCGACGCCGAGCTGCGACGCGTCGACCCGGCCGACCTCGTCCGACGCGTTCTCGAGTGCGTCGAGACCCCGGCGGCCGTCCGCTCCCGCTAGGCCCATGAGCGTCCTGACCCGGGCCGGGGCAACCATCCTCGGCCTGTGCCTGGTCACCTATCTCGCCGGCTGGAGCTTCGGCTGGAACGAACTCCTGGTCTGCAGCAGCGCGTGCGGTCTGGCACTGATCTCGGCGTCGGGGTTCGTGGTCGGGCGCCACCGGCTCGACGTGACACGGTCGTTGTCGAGCACCCGGGTCACCGTCGGCGATCACGCCGTGTCGACACTGACGATCGTCAATCCCACCCGGGTTCCCATCGGGAACCGCCAGATCGAGGAATGCCTGGGCGACACCGTCGAGTTCATCGATGTGACGGGGCTGGGTCCGTCGTCGTCGCGCACCGTCGAACACGAGCTTCCGACCAACCGTCGGGGCATCGTCTCGGTCGGCCCGGCGCTCGTCGCCAAGACCGACCCACTCGGCTTGATGCGTCGAGCCGTCGAGCAGACCGGGGTCGACGCCCTGTGGGTCCAGCCGCGGGTGGTCGCCGTCGATCCGGTGCCCGTCGGATTCGCCAAGGACCTCGACGGGCCCACCAGCGACACCTCCCCGGCCGGCGACATCTCGTTCCACACCCTGCGGCCCTACGCGATCGGCGACGACCATCGCCACGTCCACTGGCTGTCGACAGCCCGGGCCGGCAGCCTCATCGTTCGTCACTTCGTCGACAACCGGCGCCCCCACCTGACCGTCGTGCTCGACCTCGAGCCCGTCCACCCCGGCGACGGTTTCGAGCTCGCCGTCTCGGTTGCCGCCTCGGTGGTCGTGAGCACCCAACGGGCCGGGCAGCCCGTCGCCCTGCGCTTCGGAGACCGTCTCGCCACCGACGTCCTCGACGACCTGACGCTGGTCCAGCCGTCGCCGGTTCCGCTCGCCGAGGCCGTTCGTTCGGCGCTCCTGCTCGAGCGGGAGTCGTCGGCACTCGTCATCGTCACGGGTCCTCGCGCTCCGGAGTCCCTGCTCGCCCTCGTCGACGAGGCCCGGCGATCGATGTCGGTGATCGTCGTGCGGTGCGGTGCCGAGGCCGACGGTGCACGAATTCCGGGCGCCACCACGCTCGGCATCGCCGACCTCGACGGCTTCGCGATCGCCTGGAACCGGGCGGTTCGATGATCCGTCGGTCGACCCTGGCGACGGTCGCCGTACTCGGCGTGGTGGCCACGCTCGGTTTCGGCGGTTCCTTCGAGGGCTGGGGGTTCGTCGCTCCCTCGGCACTGGGTGCCTCGGTGGCGGCGGCCTCGCTGGTGCTCGCCGGCCGGCGTCGGCTCTATGTCGGCGAATCGGTGGCCGTCTCGACCGGTCTGCTCGTCGTCTTCGGTGGTGTTGCCACACACGGCGTGCCCGGTCCGGAGGCCTACGCGGACTTCTTCGACGGGCTCGTCGGCGGCTGGTCGCACCTGCTGTCGAGTTCACCCCCGACCGAACTCACCGGTCCCCTGCGGGTCCTGCCCTACGTCGTGGCCTGGGCCGCGGTCACCCTCGGAGGCCAGCTGGCCCGTCGAACCGGCCAGCCCGTCCTCCCGGTGATCGGACCGGTGTCGGGTATGGTGGCCACCATCCTGGTGTCGTCCGAGAACACCGACCTCGCCGCTGCTCAGGGGGCCGCCATGGCCCTGGGCGCCATCGTCCTCGGGCTGATCCAGCAGGACCGACCTGCTCGTCCGGTGACTGCGTTCGGGGTGGTCGCCCTCGTCGCGCTCGTCGCCCCCCTCACGGGTCCACGGCTACCGCTCGCCGGGGCGAACGATCGATTCGATCTGCGCGATCTCCAGGACCGACCCTGGGACCCCCTCGCCGAGCCGAGTCCCCTGGTCACCGTCAAAGCCTCCCTGAAGGAGCCGCAGCGGGACGAACCGGTGTTCAGCGTCGTGGCCGACCCGCCGATCACCCGCTGGTCGACGGCCATCCTGGCCCACCACAACGGCAGCGTCTGGACCGTGGCCGATGAACGAGCGGGCGTGCCGGCCGCCTTCGAACCCTTCGATCGCCAGGTTCCCGGCGCCCCCGGCGGTGAGTCCGTGACCTACCGGATCGAGGTCGAGGAGACGATGCAGTGGATCCCGGTGGCGGGCCGGCCGGTCGCTGCCGAGTCCGACGGCGAGCTCCGCGTCAACCCGGCGACGGGCACCCTCGCCGCCCCCCGGTGGCTCCAGCCCGGATCCATCGTGACCATGACGGCCGTTCCCCGGGCCGAACCGACACGGGCCGACCTCCTGGGGGCCACCACCCCGGCAACCGACCAGGACGTCGTCGAGCTGGTGCCCCCGCCGATGCGCGACCTGGCCGGCGACGTCTTCGAAGGGATCGATCCGGGGCCGGCCCGGGCCCTCGCCCTGGCCGACCACTTCACGCAGCGGGGGTTCTACGACCATGGACCCGACTCCCGTCCCGGTCACAACCTCGGACGCCTGGCCGAGTTCCTCGACGACCCCGACCGACTCGTCGGCTACGGCGAACACTACGCAGCCGCAGCCGGCGTCCTCGTCCGGCTCGGAGGCGTGCCGGCCCGCGTCGTCGTCGGCTATCGGATCCCCGAGTCCCGCTATGTCGACGGACGGGCGGTCGTGGTCGCCGACGACATCGCCGCCTGGATCGAGATCGAGACCACCGAGTTCGGGTGGGTCCCCGTCGATGTCACACCCGACCGCGCCCGTGAACCCCAGAACGAGACCCCCGGGGTCACGATCACCGACGTCGCGGTCCCCAATCCTCCTCCTCCGCCACCGCCGCCCCCCGAGACCGCGTCAGTCAGCATGATCGATCGTGACGACGAGCTCGATCGGGGCGTCGACGAACCCGACGGGCAGATGACGTCCGGGGCCGTTCCGGCCGCCGTGATCATCGGTTCGACGGCCATCGGCCTTCCTGTCGTCGTCCTCACGCTCCTCGGAGCGGCCGTGATCCTCGCCAAGAGGCGTCGCCGGCGGCGACGACTCGGGACCGAACCCGGCCCATCCATCGCCGGGGCCTGGCACGAGCTCCTCGACGGATTCGGCGAAGTCGGTGTGACGCCACGCCCGACCTCCACACCCGACGAGGTGGTCCGCACGTTGCTGATCGCCGAGCCGAGCACCCGAACCGTGGCCGACGACCTCCGGGCGCTGGCCGCCCAGGTCGACCGGGCGGCCTTCCACCCTCGTCCGGCCGACGCCGAGGCCGCCGCCATCGCGTGGTCGGCGAGTGACTGCGTCCTCCACGCCCTGCGTTCCAGCCGCAGTCGGCCGCAGCGATGGCTGATGCGAACCGATCCCCGTCCCCTCCTGCGAAAGGCCCGACCATGAGCGACTCCGACGACGACCTCACCATCGACGGCACCGATCTCCTGGCCGACCTCCTGGCCACCCGAACCAACGAGCGCCCATCGAACCCCGTTCCGTCGACGCCGGCGACGGAGCCACCGGCCGCGGCGGTGACGGCCGGGACGAGATGGTCCCCGCCCGTACCCGAATCCCCGGCGGTCCGCCTCGGCTCGGTGCACCGATTCCCGATCACGGTGGTCATCGGGGTCTTCGCGCTCGGCCTCGCGCTGGGCGTCGTGCTCGCCGTCATCGGCCGATGACCGATCCCGACGTCACGATCACCGGCGTCCCGGCACGGGCGGCGATGCGGGCCGAGGCCACGGCCCCGCTGGCGGCTCTCGGCTCGTGGGGTGTCGCGACCGCTCGAGGGCCGAACCGCCCCGAGAACGACGACGCGTTCGGGCATCTCGGCTCGTCGCTCTTCGTGATCGCCGATGGCATGGGTGGTCATGCCGGGGGCCGCCTCGCGGCGGCGACCGCGGTGCAGGCCCTGCTGTCGAGCGTGGGCAGCGTCGGGCTCGGACGCTGGGACGAACTCTTCGATCGGATCGCCGGTCAGGTGCGAACCGCCACCCGGGCCCGTGGGTTCGACCGGGCGGGCACCACCCTGTGTGTCCTCCGCCTGCTCGACGGGGTCGTCACCATCGCCCACGTCGGCGACACTCGCGTCTACCGGCTCCGGGGTGGCGAGCTCACCGGCCTCACCCGAGACCACCATGTCGCCAACGCCCTCGCCGACGCCGGAATCGATCCCCGGCGGCACCCCGGCGCGGGCAGCCATGCGCTCACAAGACACCTGGGTGCTGCCGATGGGAACGCCGTGCCCGATGTGACGTCTCTCGTCCCGCAGGTGGGTGATCAGCTGATCATGCTCACCGACGGGGTCCACAAACCGCTCGACGAGGCCTCCATCATCGACGCGCTCGCCCGGACTCCCGACGTCGCCGCTGCGCTCCTGGTGGAGCGAGCCGGCGAGGCCGGCGGGCGCGACGACGCAACCGCGGTCGTCTTGTCGCTGAGCGAGGCCCTGCGGTGACCAGCGGCTACTCGCTGACGCTTTCACTGGCCCCCGGGCAGGGTCTGGTCGGCCGCCGTTCCGACACGCTCCTGTTCATCCCCGAGCCCGACGATCGGGCCAAGCTGCTCGTCGACGCGTTCTCCCAGGGCAGCGTCGACGACATCTGGTACCGCCTGGCCGAAACGCTGATCGACCACGAATTCGACGTCTGCGCCTTCGCCTGTCTGACCGCCGGAGAACGCATCGAGATCCGGGTCTTCGGGGCGCTCGAGCTGACCACCGACCTCAAGTCGGTCCCGATGCTGTCGGGGGCGACCTCGGCGACGTGGGTCGAACACCGTGTTCACGGCCGTCCGTCGACCGCCACGATCACGACGGGCGACGACGTCGACGCCCGCACCAGCCTGGCCGACGGCATCGTCCCGGCCGGCGGGTTCACGGCGGCGTTGATCGAATCGGCGCGACGACCGAGCGAGTTGATCGACACCGTCACTCCGACGCCGACCCGAACCGCTCCGGCCGGACCGTCCGACCGGATGCCCGACGACCCGACCACCACCGACGACGACGCCGACGGCCAGCTGGTCGACTACGTGATGTCGATGGTCGACGACGGCGAGACCACGATCGATCCCCCGCCGACCCCGCCCGGTACCGCCCTGGTGACCAGCCGGACCTGCAAGAACGGGCACCCCAATCCGCCCAGTCGAGCGGTGTGCGCGCTCTGCGAAGTCTTCCTCCCGGCCGGGGCCGACGCCGTGGACCACGTCCCGCAACCCTCGTTGGGGACCCTCGTCTTCAGCAACGGTCTGCGCGTCGACCTCACCGGCGACATCATGGTCGGCCGCAACCCGTCCCGGCGTGGGGAGCACTGGATCCCGGTGGTGCTCGAAGGAGAGCGGCTGTCCCGCACCCATCTCACGATCCGCTGCCGTGCGTGGGACGTCCTGGTCGAAGACTGCGGGTCGCACAACGGAACCGTGGTCGTCCCGGCCGAGGGTTCGCAGCCGACGGCGCTCGTTGCCGGCACACCGCTCGTGATCGAGCCGGGGGCCACCGCCTACTTCGACGCGTTCTCGTTCGTCTTCAACGAGCGGACGGCATGAGTGCGATCGACCCGGGTCCCGACTCGTCGATGATCGTGGAGTTCTGCGGCATCGCCACGGAACTCCACGGAGATGCCTCGCTGGATTTCGGTCGATCGGCCGAGCTCGAGATCGACGACAATCCCTACCTGCACCGAGTGCTCGGGACCTTCGAGAGCCGGAACGGCACGTGGTGGCTCGTCAATCGGGGCCGTCGCATCGGCCTCACGGTCAAGGACCTCACCAGCCGGTCACAGGTGTCGCTCGCCCCCGGGCGGGAGCTGGCCCTGACGTTCCCCGAGGCGGTCGTCCAGTTCGTCGCCGGCCGCCATCACTACGAGCTGGAGCTCACGATCACGGGCCTCCCGGCCGTCCCGTCCGTGGTCACCAGCGGACCCGACGACGAGGGAGCGACGATCAGTCACGCCGATCTCCCCCTGACCGTCGATCAGCGCCGACTCATCGTGGCCCTGGCCGAACCCAATCTCCGCTCGGGCGGCGTCGACATCGATCTCCCGTCGAATCGTGCGGCAGCTCTCCGGCTGGGCTGGACCATCACCCGGTTCAACCGCAAACTCGACAACGTCTGCCAGCGGCTGACCCGTGCCGGGGTCTCGGGGCTGCGGGGCGACGTCGGATCGATGGCCACCGAGCGGCGGACCCGGCTCGTGGAGCACGCACTCGAGTCGGGGCTGGTCACCGAGTCGGACCTCGACCTGCTCGGTTAGCGAATGGTCTTGGCCTGGTCGACGGCGTTGCCGAGGTAGTCGGCCGGGGTCAGTGCACGAAGCCCGGCCTTGGCGTCGTCGGGCAGGTCGAGCGAGTCGACGAACGCCACCATCGCTTCGCGGTCGAGGCGGCGCCCCCGGGTGAGCTCCTTCAGCTTCTCGTAGGGGGCCTCGATGCCGTGGCGCCGCATCACGGTCTGGATCGGCTCGGCCAGGACCTCCCAGTTGTCGTCGAGGTCGGCGGCCAGGCGCGGTGCGTTGAGGGCGAGCTTGCCCAGCCCCCGCAGCAGGGACTGGTGGGCGATGCTCGTGTGGGCGAACCCCATCCCCAGCGTGCGCAGCACGGTCGAGTCGGTGAGATCACGCTGCCAACGCGAGATCGGCAGCTTCGACCCGAGATGATCGAACAGGGCGTTGGCCACGCCGAGATTGCCCTCGGCGTTCTCGAAGTCGATCGGATTCACCTTGTGGGGCATGGTCGAGGAGCCCACTTCCCCCGTCACCACCCGCTGAGTGAAGTAGCCGAGCGAGATGTAGCCCCAGAGATCTCGGGCGGCATCGATGAGGATGGTGTTGGCCCTGGCCACGGCATCGAAGAGCTCGGCGATCCAGTCGTGGGGCTCGATCTGGGTGGTGTAGGGATTCGGGACGAGACCGAGCGCCGACACGAACCGCTCGGCGAATCCGGGCCAATCGAGATCGGGATAGGCCGAGTAGTGGGCGTTGTAGTTGCCGACGGCCCCGTTGATCTTGCCGAGGATCTCGACGGCGGCGATCTGATCTCGTTGGCGTCGGAGCCGGTGGGCGAGGTTCGCCAGTTCCTTGCCGACCGTGGTGGGCGAGGCGGCCTGGCCATGGGTTCGCGACAGCATGGCAACGTCGGCGTGTTCGATGGCCATGGTCTCGAACCGGTCGATGACGGCGTCGAGCTCGGGCAGCAGGACCCGGTCCCGACCGGCCGAGACCATCAGCGCATACGAGAGGTTGTTGATGTCTTCGGAGGTGCACGCGAAGTGGACGAACTCCGAGACCGCCGCCAGCTCGGCATCGTCGGCGATGCGCTCCTTCAGGAAGTACTCGACGGCCTTCACATCGTGGTTCGTGGTGGCCTCGATGTCCTTGACCCGCTGGGCGTCGTCGGGTCCGAAGTCGTCGACGATCGAGTCGAGCCGTTCGTTGGCCTCGTGCGAGAACGAGGGAACCTCGCCGATCGCGCTCCAACGAGCCAGGGCCTGCAACCACCGGACCTCGACCAGGACACGATGGTGGATGAGTCCGAACTCGGAGAAGATCGGCCGGAGCGACTCGGTCCTGGTGCCGTAGCGTCCGTCGATGGGGGCGATCGCCGTGAGACTCGTGAGGTCCATGGGGCCAGGCTAACTCGGGGCTCAGGCGGCGAAGGCCACGACGTTGCCCGCCGGTTCCGTCGAAGGACGGTCGACGGGCTGCTCGGTGGGTGCGACGAGGACGGGACCGACGACCGACCAGAGCTCGTCTCGCAGGACCAGTGCCGGTTCGCCGGTGAGCCCATTGGCAACGAGCAGGCCGTCGATGAGGTCGGCGACCACGGCCGGGAGGGGCCGGTCGCGAAGGGCGACGGCCACGGTGGCCGACCCGTCGGCCCGGCGACGGATCGTGCGGCGGGCCGATCCCCGTGGTCGGCTCCGGAACGACGGGACCGACCAGCCGGCCCGACGGGCCGCCCCGGAGAGCAAACGCACGGCTTCGGCGAATTCGAGTGATGTCATGGCTCCTGCCTCTCTCCCACGACCCCATCATGACCCGGGGGTGTGACAGGCCTAACGGAAGCCCGCGAGCCGTTCGTCGGTGTCGGTGAACGGGTAGTCGTGGTCGGCCTCGTAGGCCAGACCGGCCTCGAGGCCGAGGCGTTCGGCGGCGGCGAAGAGGTCCTGGTAGGCGGCCAACGACTCGCCGCTGTTCGTTTTGATCTCCTCGGCCAGGGCGGTCACCGTGTCGGCCAGCTCGGTGAGGGGCACCGACAACGCCGCCAGACCCCAGCGGGCCGCCTCGACGCCGGTGAAGGTCCGGGCGGTGTAGGACAGGAATCGGGCCCGGGCGAGGCCGACGAGGAGCGGAAGCCGCTGACTCATGCCCCACGTCGGTCGCAGCCCCCACTTCGCGTGGGTGTCGCCGAGCTTGGCCTCGTCGGCGACCACGATCACGTCACACGCCAGGGCCAACTCCAGGGCGCCGGTGAAGCAGAATCCGTTGACCGCCGCGATCACCGGCTTGGCCATCGTCGACAGCGTGGTGGTGACGCGGCGGGCCGGGAGGTCGAGGATGTCGCCGACCTTGCCGTCGGCGAGCTGGCGTTCGCCGAGGGCCTTCAGATCGACCCCGGCCGAGAACGCCCGACCGGCCCCGGTGAGGACCACGACCCGCACTGCGTCGTCGGCCGCTGCGGCGCCGGCGGCCGACTCGAGCTCGCCCAGCATCGTCGGCGTGATGGCGTTCAGGGCCTCCGGACGATGCAGGGTGATGGTGGCGACACCATCGAGGACGTCGTAGCGGATCTCGTGGTAGGTCACCCCCGCAACCTAACGACTCGGGCAGTGCCGAGCGAAGCGAGGCACCCGTGTAGCAGTGCCGAGCGAAGCGAGGAACCCGTGTAGCAGTGCCGAGCGAAGCGAGGAACGGCGCATACTGTCGGGGTGACCCTGATCGCCCTGACACCGTGGCGGCGGACCCTGAGCACGGGGGTCCACCCCGAGAACGACCTCTACACGGTCGACCCCCAGTACCTCGACTCGGTCGAAGCCGCCGGCGCCCACACGGTCGTCTTCCCGAACTCGTTCGATCCGGACACGGCCGCCGAACGCATGCGTCCCTTCGACGGGCTCGTCCTGACGGGTGGCAGCGACGTCGATCCCGCTCTCTACGGCGCCGAACCCGACGGAGCAGTGGGTTGGAACCGGGCCGGCGACGAGTCCGATCGCGCGCTGCTGCACGCCGCACTGGCCCAGGGGAAGCCCGTGCTCGCGATCTGCCGTGGCCTGCAGCTCGCCAACGTCGCCCTCGGCGGCACCCTCCACCAGCACATCTCGGACCGTTCCGAACACCATCGGTCGCGCCAGACCGTCGACGACGAGAGCCCCGAGGCCCACCTCGCCGCCGCCGACGAACACCTGGCCCGACGCCATCCGGTGGCGCTGACCCCCGGTTCGCTCATCGCCAAGCTCTACGACGCCGCCACCATCGACGCCAACTCGCTGCACCATCAGTCCGCCGACCGGATCGGCCGCGGACTCGCGGTCACCGGAACGACCCCCGACGGCATCGTCGAGGCGATCGAGCACGAGTCGGGGCTCCTGCTCGCCGTGCAATGGCATCCCGAGCGCATCACCGACGAAGGACACCACGTCCTCTTCGAGTGGTTGGTGGACTCGGCGTGACCGACCAGCAACCCGTCACCCCGGCGCCCCGCCTCAATCCGGCGCAGCAGGACGTCCTCGACCGGATCGGCTCCACCGAACGACCGACGTTTCGCGACGACCTCCGGGACCACCTCCGGTCCGAACTCGAGGCGGTGCTCGCTCCCCTGGCCGAACGGGCCGACGACACGATCTATCTGTCGAAGCACAAGCTGTCGATGCTGCACGGCTGCGAGGCCCGGTTCGTGGCATCGGAGAACGAGGACTTCGCCTGGACGGTGGCCTCCGCCCGGGGCACGGTCGCCCACAAGGCCATCGAGCTGTGGGTGGCCCGTCGCGGCGACCCGGCGCCGCTCGACCTGGTCGAGGACGCGATGGCCCGACTCGAGGCCGACGGCCGTGCCATCTCCGATTGGTTGGCGGCGCTGACCGAGGCCGAACGGGCCGAGCTCGTCGGGCGGGTCAACGACTTCGTCACGACGTTCCTCGACACCTTCCCACCGCTCAAGCGTCAGTGGGCCCCGGTCGCCGAGTCCCGGGTCCGGGCCGACCTGTGCGACGACCGGATCACGCTGCAGGGCACGATCGACCTCAGCCTCGGTCGCGTGCGCGGCAACGAGGCCGGCAAGGTGGTCATCGACCTGAAGACCGGGCGCGCCGTCACCTCGCACATCGAGGATCTCCGCTTCTACGCCCTCCTCGAGACACTCCGGTTCGGGATCCCACCGCGCCTGCTCGTGAACTACTACCTCGACGCCGGCCAGGCCCGTACCGAGGCGGTCACCGAAGACCTGCTGTGGTCGACCGTGCGTCGGGTCACCGACGCGGTCGAACGCTTCGTCGACCTGCAGGTAGGCGACCGAGACCCGCGCCGGACCACGAGCCACCACTGCCGGTGGTGCCCGATCGCCGCCGACTGCAGCGAGGGTCAGGCGTTCCTGCGCTCCCTCGACGACGACGACTGAGGATCACAGCGGCCGGTGGTCGCCGTCCTGCCACTGTTCGCGCAGGGCGAACTTCTGGATCTTGCCCGACCCGGTCAGCGGGAACGTCTCGATCTCGAACCAGTGGCTGGGGGTCTTGTGGGGCGCCAGGTGCTCGCGGAGGTGGGCGAAGAGGGCCGCCTTGTCGACGGTGGCCCCCGGCGTCGGCCGGACGAAGGCCCCGACCACCTCGCCCCACTTGTCGTCGGGGAGACCGACGATGGCGACCTCGGCCACGTCGTCCCGAGCGAAGAGCAGGTCTTCGAGCTCGCGGGGGTAGATGTTCTCGCCGCCCCGGATGATCATGTCCTTCAGTCGACCTTCGACGGTGCAGTAGCCGCGCTCGTCCATGGCGCACAGGTCGCCGGTGTGGAGCCAGCCGTCGGCGTCGATCGCCTCGGCCGTGGCCTTCGCCATCTCGTAGTAGCCGGTCATGACGTGGTAGCCCCGCGTCAGGTACTCCCCGACCGTCCCCACGGGCACGATGTCGCCGGTCTCGGGATCGACGATCTTGATCTCGGTGGCCGGCATGGCCAGCCCGATCGTGTTCGCCTTGTCGTCGGTGGAATCGGTTGGCCGCGTCATCGACGCCACGGGCGAGCACTCGGTCTGTCCGAACACGATCACGAAGTCGACGCCGAGTTCGGCCTCGATGCGCCGCACCAGCGGGGCCGGGACCGTCGAGCCCCCCGAGACCACCGTCCGCAGCGACGACAGGTCGCGGGTCGCGAAGTCGGGGTGCTCCATCATCGCCACCAACATGGTCGGCACCCCACCGAGAACGGCAACCGATTCGGCCTCGATCAGCTCGAGCACGAGCGCGGGGTCGAACAGCAGGACCGGGATGTGCGTGCCGGCCAGGGCCACGGCTCCCAGGGCTCCGAGCACGCAGCCGCCGGTGTGGAACAGCGGCATCGGATTGAGCCAGACCGCGCCGTCCCGACCCCCGGCGGTCCGGGCCACGTGGGTGCCGTTGTTGCAGATCCCGCGATGGTGCAGCAGCGCCCCCTTGGGAAAGCCCGTGGTGCCCGACGTGTACTGGATCTGCGCCGGATCGTCGGGCGACACGGTCGGGAGGGCGACGTCGGCGTCGAGCCCGCCGGCCATGAAGTCGTCCCACTCGTCGAGCCGGACGACGTCGCGAAGATGGTCGAGTTCGAGCCGCTCGGTCTCGACCGTGGCGGCCATCGGGTTGCCCCGGAACTCGGGCATCACGAAGCAGCCGACCGCACGGGACTGCCCGAGCACGTAGGCCACCTCCTTGGCCTGGAAGGCCGGATTGAGCGTGACCAGCACGACGCCGGCCAGACCGGCGCCGAACTCGAGGATGACCCACTCGGGAACGTTCGGGGCGAAGATGGCCACGTGTTCACCGGGTCGGAAACGGGTGAGCAGGGCCCGAGCGCATTGCTCGGCGTCGGCCAGGAGTTCGGCGTAGGTCCACCGGCGCCGGCCGGCCGGGTCGTGCACGCCGGCGACCAGGGCCGTTCGCTCGGGGTGGGCCGAGGCCGCCCGACGCAGCATCTCACCAACGGTCAGGTCCTCGACGGGCAGTTCGTCGGTGGCGGCCCAGGAGGACTCGGTCAGGGTCATGGTCGCTCCTCGTTCACGCTGTCGACGGGGGCATCGGCGGCCTCGATCCGGTCACCGAGCCCGATCCGGCCCGCCGTCACGATGGTGCCGCCGATGCTCAGGGCCGAGTTGCGTTCGCGGTTGATCGTCCGGAGGACGTCGAGGTCGCGCTCGAGCCCTGGTTGGGGTCGGGTGACCATCACACATCGATCGATGGGTTTGTTGACGATCACCTCGGCCTGACCGATCGACAGGATCGATCCGACGAGGGCGTCTTCGCCTCCGCCCTCGACGACGAGGTTCGTGCGGAACCGACGGATGTCCCAGGCGCCCAGCGACTCGGTACTCACGATCGACACCCGCGACCGGGTCGAGTCGTGGAACGAGCCGACCGGGCCGCTCCACGACACCCACGGAGCGGCGTCCTCGTCTTCGGCATCGGTCGGCGTCTCGTAGGTCCCGGCGTCGTCGGAGGCCGCCGTGAGGGAGACGTCCTCGCCGAGCCACGACGACAGGGCCGCATCGTCGGTGGTCTCGGATCCGTCGGGCAGGGTGATCACGAGATCCCCATCGACGATCCGGGCCGACGCGAAGAGCAGTTCGGGACGGCGACGGGCGGTGAGCGTCAGGCCCGTCGAGAGCTGGCGGAGCCCCCAGGCCCGATCGCCGTCGATGCCTCGCTCGCCGAGCATGGCCGATTCGAGCCGTTCGCCGCCCAGGGACTTGACCGGGTAACGCCAGATCTGGGTCAGGGTGAGTTCGCGCACGGCCCGACCCTAGTCCCGCCGGCCAGGCCAGTGCCGTTGCCCGCCGCCCCTCGAGAGGCCGATGGGAACGGCTCGATTCAGGGCGATCACCGACGACGGAACTTCTCCGGTCTTAGGGTGACCCGATGCTCGAGGTGCGATCGATCACCCCCGACGAATGGCCGCTGTGGCGGGCCGTCCGTCTCGCTGCCCTGGGTGAGGCGCCGTACGCCTTCGGTTCGACCCTGGCCGACTGGCAGGGCGACGGCGACCGCGAGGATCGCTGGCGAGGACGACTGACCGACGTCGACCACAACCTGGTCGCGCTCGTCGACGGTCGACCGGTCGGTCAGGCCAGCGGGCACCGGCTCGAGCCGGGGTTCTCGGCGGAGCTGATCTCGATGTGGGTCGACCCGGCTCGACGCGGTCGGGGTGTCGGCGAGGCCCTGGTGGAGGCGGTCGCCGGCTGGGCACGAGACGACGGCGCCGAGCAGCTCCTCCTCGACGTCAAACTCGACAACGATCGGGCGATCGCGTTCTACGAGCGCGTCGGCTTCGTCGACGCCGGGATCAACGAGGACGATCCCGATGAACGGCGCATGCGCCGACCCCTGCGCTGATCGCCGATCGGGGCGCCGGGGCCGCCGGGTCAGACCTCGGTGACCGGACCGTTGTATTCGCCGGCCAGGAGCTTCTCGAGGGTCGAGCGAGCCGAGGCCTTCGTCTTGTATCCCTGGCTGCCGTCGGTGGCGACGACCTGGCCGTTGGAGGCCTTCACCCGGAACGCCCAGTTGCCGTCCTTGCGTGCGTAGATCTCGCCACTGCCTGCCATCGTCGTCGCTCCCCGGTCGTCCACACTCTGCGCCGAGCGTAGGACACGACTCGGCGGTGTGCCGGTGGTGCGGGGTGGCATGGTGGCTTCGGCGCTGGCGTGTTCCGCGATGCTCGCACCGGACACCTCGACCGTTTGACATGGTCTTCGGCCGGTGTCACACCCGGTGGGTACGGTTGTTCGTATGACGACGTTGACCGAGTTCGAACAAGCGATGCAGGGCTTCGATCCCGGCACCGCCCCACCAGCGGTCGAGATCCTCACCAACGCCGGCGACACCTCCACCCGTGCCGCCCGCAACGCCCTACGCCGCCACGACACCACCCGCGAGTTGACGACGCTCGGTTCCTCGATCCAACGCGCGTCGGCGGCGACGTACCGCCTAGCGGCTCCCGCCCGGGGCGGGACCGGAGGCCGGGACGAACCCGAAGCGGGCTCGATGGGCGATGAACGCCGGTGCCGCCATCAGGATCGGCAACAGCAACGACACGGCGCGATAGGCCACGGTCGCCAGGAGCGCGTTCTGCGCCGAGATACCCGAGATGATCAACAAGCTCGACAGGCCGGCTTCGACGAAGCCGAAACCTCCCGGAGTCAGCGGAATCATGCTGAGCACCGCCGCACCGGCGTAGGCCAGGAGCACCAGGCTCAGCCGAGGGTTGGCGCCGACGGCGTAGAGCGCCGAGATCAGCGCCAGGTAGTCGAACATCCAGTTCCCGGCGGCGGCCACGACCGCCCGACCGAACGAGGCATCGACCACACCCCGCAATCGGTCACGCTCATCGAGGATGTGCTGCGGATCGAGGCCCCGGGCTTCGCCGAACCGCCCGGTCACCCATCGCCACACTCGATCGAGCATCCGACCGATGACGAGCAGGGGTCGATCGAACGCAACGGCGGCCCAACCGGCCCCGATCAGCACGCTGAACATGACACCTCCGGCCACCGCCGCCGGCCACAGGCTCTCGGGGATCGGCGCGCCCAGCAGAGCCAGCAGGAACGCCGTCGCCGGGATCGCGAAGAGCGCAGCGGTCGACAGGATCGACGTGGCGGCAAGTGCGCCACCGGCCTCGGCCGCCCCCACCCCGCTGACCGACAGCATCCGGTAGAGCGTGGCGCCACCGATCGCTGCGCCACCGGGGATCACCCGGCTCACGGCGTTCGCACAGAGCTGACTGGTGGCGGCCACGAACCACGAGACCCGCGGCAAGACGATGCGAATCAGCCACCAGGTACAGGCGAAACTCAGCAGCTCCATGACGATCATCACGGCGAACCACCGGCCGTGGATGGTCCGCAGGCGGGGAGCCGACGACACGACGTCGAGAACCTTGGGGTGCAGCAGATAGAGCGAAACGGCCCCGAGCGCCAGGAAGACGCCACGCTTGATCCAACCACCGATCTCGGCCCCACCCGACGGAGCCGTGCGGATGGTCTCGGCCAACCGCTCGCTTCGAACCCCGGTCCCGGGGCGGTTCGGGCTCATGCCTCGAGGGACCTCCGGTAGGCGACGAGGGGCGGCCCGACCTGTCGGAGCAGGGCATCGACGTGGTGGAGCGACAGACCCATGACGTTGTGATGGCTACCCGAGATCGAGCGCACGAAGAGTGCCGCTCCGCCCTGGATGCCGTAGGCGCCCGCCTTGTCGAGTGGCTCGCCCGTTGCGAGGTACCAGTCGATCTCCTCGGAATCGATGGCGCGGAACGAGACTTCGGTGGTCTCGTTGCCGGCAACCACGTCGTTGCCGGCAACGACGGCGATGCCGGTGATGACGGTGTGTGACCGATTCGACAGCCGACGCAACATGGTGGCCGCCTCGGCCCGATCGACCGGTTTGCCGAGGATGTCGCCGTCACACACCACGACGGTGTCGGCGCCGACGACCACCGCATCGGGGCGATCGCGGGCGACCCGTTGGGCCTTCGAGCGGGCGAGTCGGTCCACCAGGGTTGCTGCGTCTTCACCCTGACCAGGGGTTTCGTCGACGTCGGCCGAGGCGACCGACACGGGACCGACGATCGATTCGAGCAGCGCTCGACGTCGGGGTGAGCCCGAGGCGAGGATCAGCGGCCGAACGGGTTCCGTCACGCCCACAGACTACGGGAATGAGTCCTCGACGCGAACTCGGTTCGATCGGACCATTCGGTGAACTCCTCCTTCAGAAACGGGTCCCGGACGCCGATGCAGTGGTCATGGCATCGGGGTCGGAGCACCATGCAGCGCGCGATCGCTGCGCCGGTTGTGGTGGACCCTGTCAGCCCTGGTTCACCACCTGTCCCCACTGCGAACGCCCGATCGGCGACGGCGCCGTCCAGGAACTCGAATCCCAGGTCGCAGCGCCGCTCGGTCCCACCGAGGAGTGGATCGACATCGCCATTTCATCGTCGGAACCGGTGAAGGCCGCCCTGCTCCGACACTTCCTCCTCGACAACGACTTCGAATTCGAGGAGAGCCGCCGCTTCTTCTCGTTGCCGCAACGCCAGGCCGCCCGGCTCGAGCAGGCCATGCTGGTCTGGGCCTTCCGCCAGGACCTCCCCGAGGACGAGCGCCACCTCGACACCCTGCCCTCGACCCTGCGGGCGATCGGTCAGGCGACCCTGGATGGCATCGCCGCAACGGCGTCGGCGGTGGGCTCGGGCCACGATCCCGGTCGGCGGCGCACGAAGCCATCGACCCACCATCGCCCCTCCGACGGCGGCGGGGACGAGTTGGACCTGCGCTGAACGGCGACGCCTGCCACAATCGAGCGCCATGAGCCTCGTCACTGTCACCGTCACCGATTCGGTCGCCACCCTCACCCTCAACGACCCCGATCGCCGCAACGCCGTCACCCTCGCGATGTGCGACGAGGTGGCCTCGGCGCTCGACGAGCTCGAGGCCTCCGATGCGGTGAAGTCGCTGGTCGTGACCGGTGCCGCCCCGGCCTTCTGTGCCGGAGCCGATCTGACGCACCTCGGTGAGTCGGCCGAGGAGGGGTTGCTGGCCATCTACGAAGGGTTCCTGCGCGTCGGCCGATCACCGCTCCCGACGATCGCCGCCGTCAACGGTGCCGCCGTCGGCGCCGGGATGAACCTCGCGCTGATCTGCGACGTCCGCCTGGCCGGCGTTTCGGCTCGTTTCGACGACCGCTTCCTGCAGATCGGGATCCACCCCGGCGGCGGACACACGTGGATGTTCAACCGGATCGCCGGTCCGCAGGCCACGGCGGCCGCCGTGATCTTCGGCGACGTGCTCGACGGTCCCGAGGCGGCCCGGGTGGGCCTGGCCCACAAGTGCGTCGACGACGACCGGTTGCTGGCCGAGGCCCAGGCCATGGGGGCCCGTCTCGCCGACGTCCCGCGCGACCTCGTGTTGCGGACCAAGGAAACGCTGCGCGACATCGTGGCGCTCGAGACCCAGGCCGCGGCCGTCAACTACGAGCTCGGCCCGCAGTCGTGGTCGACCCGCCAGCCGGCCTTCCAGAAGCAGCTGGCCAAGCTGAAGGCCCGGATCTCGGCCAAGGGCTGAGGGTTCCTCACCCGCCTCGGGCCGATTGCCGGATCAGGTGAAGATGATGTGGCCGCCGGCAGCCATCGCGTAGAACTCGCCGACCGTGATGATGTCGTCGACCTGCTCGATGAGGTCGTCTCGTTCGATGCCGAACAGATCGACCGAGGCCAGACAGGCATACAACCCGGCACCGGTGTCGGAGATCATCTCGATGAACTCCGAGATGCCCGGGAAGTCGAGCGCCTCGATCTTGTGCTCCATCACCTTGGTCACCAGGGTCGACACACCGGGGAGGCCGCCGGCCCAGGTCGGGATGTGCAGGCCGGGGTTGCCGACCGTGGCCACCTTGATGTGGTCATGACGATCCTTGTGGATGGCATCCATGCCGAAGAAGGTGAAGAACAGGTTGGCCTCGATGCCCTCGGACCGGGCGCCGTTGGCCATGATCAGCGCCGGATAGATCTCCTCGAGCGAACCCTTCGAGACGATGATCGACACCTTCTCGATCTTCGGGGCCTCGCTCTTGCCGTTGGTGGACGCAGTCATGGTGTTGCTCGCTCTCGTCGTTCGTGTGGTTGGTGTCGATCGGTGATCAGATGCAGCCCTTGGGCTTCGGGATGCCGGCCACACGTGCTGCGGCCTTGGCCGGTCCGGTCGGGAAGAGCTGGTAGAGCTCCTTCACCGTGACGCCGGAGGTCTTGCCCAACTTGCGCACGGTCGGGCCGGTTCCCTTCTCGAAGTACTCCTTGCGCATGAAGTTCAGCACCGTCCAGTGCTGCTCGGTCAGAGGGGTGGGGACCTCCCACTCCTCGGCGAGGATCGGGGCCATGTCCTCGGTCCACTGGTTGGCGTCGACGAAGAAGCCTTCGTCGTTCAGTTCGACCTCGACGCCGGCGAGTTCTCGGGTGGTCATTGGTGGGGTCCTTTCGGGATCGGATGCGTTCGCTGCGGTGGGTGGTGGTTCGAAGGGATCGAGAGGCGGTTCGCCGGGATCAGACCGCGGCACCGCGCTTGCCGAGGGTCGGCATGTTGGCGCCGATGCCGGGGATGTCGCGGCCGGGGAGCAGGCTGTGCCAGTAGAAGGTCTGGAACATCAGCTTGCCCAGATGGTTGACCCGGGATTCCTTGAGCAGGGGCAGCCCCAGCGGGCTCGGATAGTGACCGGGCAGGGGCTCGGTTTCGTAGTTGAAGTCGATGAGCAGCGCCTTGGAGAACCCGGTCTCGATGAAGCAGTTGGCGTGGCCGTCGAAGCGAGCGGGCAGGGGGCGCCCCTCGAGGAAGGCCTCGATGTTCTCCATGAGGACCTCGCCCTCGAAGTGGGTGACGGATCCGGCCTTCGAGGTCGGCACGTCGGCGGCGTCGCCGAGAACGAAGATGTTGGGGGCGACCTTCGACTGAAGGGTCTCGTTGTCGGTCGGAACGAACCCGAGCTCGTCTCCCAGTCCGGGCGAGTCGTTCACATAGGCGGCACCGCCATGCAACGGGATGACCACGGCGAGGTCGAACGGGATCTCGGTCCCGTCGTAGCCGATCAGTTTCCGCTCGGCGCCGTCGACCTCGCCGGTGTTGAACTCGGTGACGACCTCGATGTGCTTGTCCTCGAGGAGTCCGCCGAGCGTCGCCGAGGCGGTGGGCTTGGTGAAGGCACCGTCGAGCGGGGTGACATAGGTGATCGTGATGTCGTCTCGGACGCCTCGCTCGGTGAAGTACCAATCGGCCAGGAAGGCGAACTCCAGGGGTGCGACCGGGCACTTGATCGGCATGTCGAAGACGTTCACGACCAGTCGGCCCGAATCGAACGACTCGAGCTTGGACGCGAGCGCCGTCGCCCCTTCCATGTCGTAGAACGTGAAGACGGACTCCCGCCAGCCCGGACCGGTCAGGCCTTCGGTTTCGTCGGGCTGGAGCACCGTCCCGGTGGCCACCAGGAGCACGTCGTAGTCGAGCGTCGTTCCGCTGGCCAGCGACACCGTCGTCGCTTCGACGTCGACCGACTCGATGCCGTCGAGGTGGAAGTTGATCCCCTTGTGCAGCTGCCGGCTCCGGGGACGGACGATCTCATCGGGTGTGGCCAGACCGAAGGGGACGAACAACAGACCGGGCTGGTAGACGTGGTCGTTGTCGTGGTCGACCACGTCGATGGTCAGCTCCGACTCGGAGAACTTCTTGCGCAGTCGGTTGGCCGCCAGGGTGCCTCCGGTCCCGCCTCCGAGGATCACCATTCGTTTCGGCGTGACAGTCACGGAATCTCCCATCGACACGATCGACGCCGCTGCCGACGTCGCTCCTGGAGATCACCCTAGGAATCCGGCTCGTCGCCGAACACCGCCTTTCGTCCCATTCGTCGTCGCGAACGATCCGCTCGACGCCACCGGATCGGAGCCACGTCCGGATCAGAAGGCGCTCACCCGGTCGGTGCGCTCGGTTCGGGCCAGGGACAGGGCGAGCCGGGCCGCCCCGTGACGGCGGGCGGCGACCCCGGCGACGACCTCGGCCACCCGTTCCCAGGCCGCGGCGGGAACCGGAGGGACGGGCCGGTCGAGGCTCGCCGCCAGGTCGTCGAGATGAACGCAGAGTTCCACCAACCGGGTGTCGAGATAGTCACCGAGCCGCATGCGCAGCCCGCCGATCACCTCGATGCGTTGGTCGAGCGCCCCCGGGACCCCCAGCTGGCGACCGAGCTCGTGTCGCGTGCTGCGCAACCCGGCGACGAGTGCCACCGGGCCGTTCTCGGCCGCTTCGGCCCCACGGGCCCGAACCGCTCGATGGAACTCGCTGTCGACGGGGTCGTGATCGACCAGCACCGTGACGAAGTACGCAACCGCACCGATCGGGTCGTCGTCGGGACCGTCCGGCTTCGGGCTCGCGCCCGCGAGGTAGGCGGTGACGGTGGTGATCGCTCGACCGAGATGGGCCGCCAGCGCCCCCACCGAGTAGCCGTCCAACACCGAGGCCCGGTCCCAGCGCTCGGCGCACTCGGGTGAGCCGATCAGCTCGATCGCCGCGTCGGCTGCGACGAGAAAGCGCTCGGCGGCGGTCCGATCGTCCATGCTCCGAGGATCGACCTCGAACGGTCACGGTGCAAGCTTGATCCGATCAAGCTCGGCGCGATCAACCGCCGGCCATCGACGGCCGGTCGGGCGTACCCCTCCTACATCCAGTAGGGCTCGAACTCCGACCGACGCTCGATCCACTCCTCGGCCGTGATGGCGAACCGGATGTGGTCCTCCCAGACACCGTTGATCTCGAGGTAGCGCTCGGCGACGCCCTCGGCCCGGATCCCGAGCTTCTCGACGACGCGGCGCGAGGCGGCATTGCGGGGCACGATCGAGATCTGGACCCGATGCAGGTTCGCCGTCTCGAAGGCGAACCGGGTCACGAGCACCACGGCCTCGGGCGTGAACCCCTGCCCGGCCTGGGCCTGATCGATCCAGTAGCCGACGTACGCGTTCTGGAAGGGTCCTCGCTGTACCGAATTCAGGTTGACCTCGCCGGCGAACTGGCCGCCGATGAAGACCCCGAAGCCATAGCCCGCCCCGAGTTGCCACTCGCGTTCGCGAGCATGGCACCGCAACGAGAAGGCGCTGCGATCCTCGATGACGTCGGGAGAGCCGGGGAGGCGACTCGGCTCCCATTTGGTGAGCCAGTCGTGGTTGCGCCGCCGCACCTCACGCCAGTTCGGGAAGTCCTCGGGCCGGAGCGTGCGCAACACCACACGGCGGCCGATCAGCGTCGTCGACAAGGCGACCAACCTAGTGTCCTCCCGACGACAGGAGAAGTTCGGCGACGACCCCGTCGAGCAGGTCGTGGCGCGACACCCTGACCTGCTCGATACCGAGATGACGCATCGCCTCGACGAGCACACAGCACCCGCCGACGATCAGGTCGACGCGGTCGGCCGGGAGACCGGGATTGAAGGCCCGGTCGCGACGGGACTCGGTTGCCAGGGTCCGAAAGACGTCCTCGGCGGCGTCGCGGGTGAGGACGAACCCCTCGAGCGAGGCCGGATCATGGCTGAGCAGTCCCAGCTCGACGGCGGCGACCGTGGTGATCGTCCCACCGACGCCGACCACGGTGCCCGAATCGATGGCCGCCGGCAGCGACCGGAGTTCGCGGACGGCGTCGTCGAGGTGGAGTTGGATCACCGACAGCGCCGCCGAGAGTTCCGCCGCCGAGGGCGGATCGTGCTCGAAGTAGGTATCGGTCACCCGTGCCGCTCCGATGTCGGCCGAATGGACCCCGAGCAGGCCGTCGGAGCGGTTGCCGAACGACCATTCGGTGGATCCGCCGCCGATGTCGAACACGACCACGAGGTCCGACGGGTCGATGTCGAGTCCGCCACAGGCACCGGCGAAGGTCAGGCGTCCCTCGGTCGAGCCGTCGAGGACCTCGAGCTCGACACCGATGGTCTCCTCGACGAGCGCGGCCAGGTCGGCCCGGTCCTCGGCCACTCGGGCGGCGGCCGTCGCGACCACGCGCACCCGTTCGGCGCCCCGGGTGTCGAGGTCGACCCGATGTGATGCCAACGCCACCCGGACCCGTTCCAGGGCCGCCGACCCGAGGTGTCCCGTCCGATCGACCTCGGCCCCCATTCGGGTGATGGGCTCGACGCGGTGTTCGGTGCCGGGGCCGACCACGAGGAGCCGCGTCGTGATGGTGCCGAGATCGATCGCCGCCACCGTCGGGTTCACCGGCGCGTCTCTCCGGTCGTTCGGGGCAGCGTCGTCCGAGTTGGCGTCGTCCGAGTTGGCCGCGTCGTCCCACGTCGAGACGATGCCGGGTTCGGCCGGGTCGTAGGCCTTGCCGACCTCGGCGAGGCGGCGATGGACCCATTCCCCGACGGGGTCGGCACCACCGGCGAGGAAGTGGGCGTAGTGGGCGTGGAGGCACTTGACCCCCTGGCGGGTGCCACCCACCCCGGCCGACGGCCGCGGTCCGTCGTGATCGGCGGGGAGCACGGCGTCACGCTCGGCCTCGTAGGCATCGTGCACGACCCGGATGGCCGCCAGGCCGATCTCGGCCTCGGCCTGCTTGACCCCGCCGGTCGACTCGAGCTGGCCGATGGCCTTGTTGAGGGCCCGGTCGGCAAGCCAGAAGCGCGTCGGCATCGGCCGGCCCGAGGCCAGCAACGGTTCGTTCTCGAGCACCACGGGGCTGCCGTCGACCCGGCGAACCACGACGCGGAAGGCCCCCATCGGACGGCGGCCGATGAGGCGCGTCACGACCTCGTCGTCGTCGGGTGCCTCGGACATGGGCGCGAGGGCGTTCAGTCGCGACGGCCGAACAGGATCCTCAACAGGATCAGCAGCACGGCCACACCGATCACGGGTGCCACCCGCTTGACCATCGAGTTGCCGGAGACGGCGAGGATGTCGACGGGCTTGGGTTCGGGAGCGTCGATCTTGCGGATCGCCGACTTCTCGGGCTCGGCCGAAGCCTTGTCGGCGGGAGCCGGGGTGCCGGCTGCGGGGGCCTCGACCGGCGCCGCGGTGGTGGCCGATTCGGCTGCGGCTTCGGGTTCGGCTGCGCCGTCGCTCTCGAGCTTGTCGCGCAGGTTGTCGGCGAACTGGGTGAGCAGCTTCTTCGACACGTCCTCGATCGCCCCGCGACCGAAGCTCGCGATCTTGCCCGACAGCGCCAGGTCGGTGTGGATCGTGACCGAGGTGGTGGTGTCGGACACCGACTGCATCGACGCGGTGATGATGGCGTTGGCGTTGCCCTGACGGGGATCGCGACCCTCGGCCTTGAGCTTCGCCACCTTCTCGGGTTCGTTCTGCTCGATGAAGCTGGCCTTGCCGGCGTACTTGGCGGTGATCGGACCGACCTTGATCTTCACGATGCCGCGGTACTCCTCACCTTCGATCTCCTGGAGCTGGGCGCCGGGCATGCACGGGGCGATGAACTCGAGATCGTTGAGGATGCGCCAGGTGTCATCGATCGAGCGATCGATGGTGAAGTCGTTGGTCAGCTCCATTGGGTGAGGTCCTTCTGGGTATCGATGTCGGCGGGATTCCCCGAGCACGCTACCTCGGAAACGAGCGCGGCGTGAGCCCGGAGCACGCTCCGGGCGCCTTCGTCGCCCTCGGTGGGGAGCAGGTTCCACACCGACCGGTCGAACTTCACCGGTGGCCGCCGCTCACCATCGAACCTCGCCGCAACGATCGCTCCGGCCGAGGCGCCGACGGTTCGCCAGGCCGAGGCCGGAACGAGCGGCTGGTCGGCCAGGCCGATGACCACGGCCCCGTGACCGTCGGCGTCGGCCCGGGCCAGGCCCGCCTGGATCGTGCGCGCCTGACCGTCGGCCCAGTCCTCGGCCGGCACGATCTCGAACCCCTCGGGGACCAGGTCGTCGAGATCGATGGCGCCGGTCACCACGTAGACCTGGTTGAACGACGCCTGGGCGACCGCATCGAACACCCACGCGCAGACCGGACGGCCACGAAACTCGGCCCGGAGCTTGTGGTCGGGTCCGGCGAAGCGGGAACCGGCCCCGGCCGCGAGGATGATGGCAGCGGTCGTCATGCCCGCCAGTATGGGCGGCGAACGGATGATCCGTGGTCGCTCAGTACGACCGGGGCAGGCCCAGCACGTGCTCGGAGACGTAGTTCATGACCATCTCCTGGCTCACCGGGGCGATGCGCATCAGGCGGGCCTCGCGCCAGTAACGCTCGACGTGGTACTCGCTGGCGTAGCCGAAACCGCCGTGGACCTGCATCGCCCAGTCGGCGGCCTGATAGCCGGCGTCGGCGGCCAGATACTTGGCGATGTTGGCCTGTTCCCCGCAGGGAAGGCCGTGGTCGTAGCGCCAGGAGGCCTCCCGGATCGCCAGCTCGGCCCCGTTCAGGCGGGCGTGGGCCTCGGCCATCGGGAAGGCAAGGCCCTGGTTCTGCCCGATCGGCCTGCCGAAGATCACCCGCTCGTTGGCGTAGCGAACGGCGGTGGCCAGGGCCACCCGTCCGATACCGAGCGCCTCGGCGGCGATGAGCACCCGTTCGGGGTTCAGACCGTCGAGGAGGTACCGGAAGCCTGCGCCCTCCTCCCCCACCCGGTCGGCGACCGACACCGGGAGGTCGTCGTAGACCGTCTCACACGAAACGACCGCATTCCGGCCGACCTTGGGGATCGCCGTGATCGTCACCTCGGGCCGCTGCAGGTCGGCCAACAGCAGGGTGAGGCCGTCGGTCCGCCGAGCACATTCCTCGATCGGCGTGGTGCGCACCAGGAGCAGGACCTTCTGGCAGTACTCGGCCTTCGAGGTCCAGACCTTCGCACCCCGAACGACGTAGTGGTCGCCGTCACGGACCGCCCGGGTCGTGATCGCCGTGGTGTCGGTCCCGGCGTCGGGCTCGGTCACCCCGAACGCCACGTGGAGCGAGCCGTCGGCGACCTGGGGGAGGTAGGTCCGCTTCTGCTCCTCGGTTCCGTGCTTGGTGATCGGGTTGATCCCGAACATGGAGATGTGGATCGCACTGCAACCGTTCATCGCCGCACCCGATGCCGCGACCTCTTCGAGCACGATCGACGCCTCGGTGATCCCCCGCCCACCGCCCCCGTACTCCTCGGGGATGGCGATCCCGATCCATCCGCCCTCGGCCATGGCTGCGTAGAAGTCCCACGGGAACTCGTGGTCGAGGTCGTGGCGGCGCCAGTAGTCGTCGTCGAAGCGGGAACAGACTCGGCGGACACCTTCACGGATGGCCTCGTGGTCTGGATCGGGAGCGAAATCCATCACCGGAAACTAACCGAGATCACCGGTTCCGACGGCGTTCAGCCTGCTTCGATGAGGTACCGGTCTCGCAGCATCTCGGCCACCTCGTCGGGCGAGATCGCCTGGGACAGCCACAGGCCCTGTCCGAGGACGCAGCCGAGTTCGACGACCTCCTCTCGCAGGAGGTCGTCGTCGATGCCGGCGGCGGCGACCCGGAGTCCGGCGGTCTTGGCGAGCGTGATGAGCGAGCTGACCAGCGCCCGGCTCGAGAGCCGGTTCGACAGGTCGGTGATGAGGTTCAGGTCGATCTTGACGGCGTCGATGGCGAACCTCGGAAGCCGCTCGAGATTGGCGTAGTCCGACCCGAAACGATCGAGGGTCACGGCCATCCCGATCGCCCGATAGGTGTCGAAGACCTGACGCAGGACGGTGGCGTCACTTCGCAGGACCGCTTCGGGGACCTCGATCCGGAAGTTGCTGGGTTTGAGCTTGTGACGCTCGAGCTCGCCGGTGATGAGCTGGCGCGATCGCGCCGACAGGAACATCTCGACCGTGAGGTTGATCGACATCTCGAGGTCCTGCACGGGCAGCCCGGCTGCCTCCCACCGGGCGAAGGCGGCGATGGATTCGGTGATGACCCACTCGTCGATCGCGGTCGCACTGCCGGTCGACTTGGCCATCGGCATGAACTCCGCCGGCATCAGGAGCCCCCGGGTGGGGTGGCGCCAACGGACCGTCGACTCGAACCCCCGGAGCGACGCATCCCGCAGGTCGGCGATGGGCCACAGTTGGAGTTCGAGTTCGCCGTTCCCGGCGGCCTCGCGCATCTCGGCGAGGATCGTCAGATGCGCCGAGTTGTCGGCCAGCGTCTCGCTCGTGACCCGGACGGCGCGGCCCTTGCCCATGGCCTTGGCCCGGTACATGGCGATGTCGGCCTCCTGGATCAGTCGCTCGGTGGAGCGATCGTCCGAGGCCGACGACACGCCGATGGAGGCGCTGATCTGGGCTTCGTCGTTGCTCACGATGAAGGGCAGTTCGAGCGAGGCGACGATCCGTTCGGCGAGCCGTTCGGCCTCGAGGAGACCGAGACCCCGCAGGACCACGACGAACTCGTCACCACCCAGCCGGGCCACGAAATCGCTGGGCCGCAGCACCCCCCGCAGACGGTCGCCGACCCGCACGAGCAGTTCGTCTCCGGCGCCGTGGCCGAGCCGGTCGTTCACGGCCTTGAACCCGTCGAGGTCGACGAACAGCACGCTCACGAGGTCCTCGGATTCGACCAGCAGCCGATCGAGTTCCTCGACGAGCTGCTGGCGGTTGGGCAGACCGGTCAGTGCGTCGTGGGTGGCCTGGTAGGCGAGCTGGGCCTCGACCCGCTCCCGCCGGGCGATGTCCTGGGCCAGGGCCTCGGTCATGTCGTCGAAGGCCATCGAGAGCCGACCCAGTTCGTCGTAGCGTTCGTCGCCGGTTCGCACGGTGAGGTCGCCATCGGCGACCGCCTCGGCCAGTTCGGTCATGCGACGCAGCCGCTGGACGAACGAGCGCAGGAGCACGGCGACCACCGAGATGATGACCAGTCCGGCCGAGATGAAGACGCCGATGATCCCGAGGCGGACCCGCTCGAGACGACCGAAGAGTTCGCTGGGGTCGGCGTCGACGACCACGATCCAGCCCTTGTCGCTCTTCGTCCGGGCCGAGGCCCGCACGACGGGGACGTTGCCCGCTGCGGTCGTTTCCTCGACGATCGCCTGATCGACCAGCGGATTGCTGGTCAACGCGATGCGCTGGTTGATCGCTGCGGGGTCGGTCGCGGTCAGCACCAGGTGCGAACCATCGCTGTTCTGCGCGAGGAGCATCAGCTCGGTCTCGCCGCCCAGGGCCGTCAGATCGCCTTCGCCGGCCAGGAGCGTCTCGAGGTCCCACTCGGTGATGAGCTTGAACCGGGTCTGCCCGATGGCGACCGGCACGACGATCCCGATCCGGGTCTCGCGCGAGTTGTCGAAGAAGGCATCGGACACGACGATGCCGTCCTCGGGCGCCATGGCCGTCGATGCCGAGAGGGTCTGATTCGAGATCGAGTTGTTCGGCAACGAGGGCGAGATCCCGCCGTTGGTCGCCTGGCTGAGTTCCACGCCCACCAGCCCATCACGCTGGTATTGCTCCCGGAGTTCGTCGAGCTGGCTGATGATCTCGATCTCGGCCTGGGTGGCGCCCGCACCGTTGAGGCGCTCGGCCGCCTGCACCATCCGCGGATCGTTCACGATGTCGTTGAGCAGGGTGATGGTCCGGTTGAGCTGGGCGTCCACCCGGTTGGCCTCGATCTGCGCCGCCTGTTCGACGGTCTTCAGCGTCTCGGTCTTGACGAGCTGGCCTGCGATGTTCGCGACCTGGATGCCGAGCACCACGAGCGGCAGGCACGACGCCAGCATCGCCAGGGCGACCTTCTGCCCGAGGCGCAGATGGCGCACGAAACGGAGAGGCCCGCCGGACCCGAACTCGGAACTCACAACGCTTCCATCGGCAACGACGGATCGATCCGGAGCTTTTCTGCGACGAAATCCGAATAGTCGATCGGGCCGATCCGACTATCGGTGGATGTCGCCCTCGGTGTCTCGAAGCGACGGCGCCAACCGACCCGATCGCTTGGCGATGATCTCGCCACAGATCGAGATGGCGGTCTCCTCGGGTGTGCGGGCTCCGAGGTCGAGACCGATCGGCGCCATGATGCGTTCGATCTCGGCTTCGGACACCCCCTCGGCCCGCAGACGCGTGTTGCGATCGTCGGTGGTGCGCCGCGATCCCATGGCCCCGAGATAGCCGACGTCGGTCTTCAACGCCTCGATCACCGCCGGGACGTCGAACTTGGCGTCGTGGGTGAGCACGCACACCGCATCGCGAGGACCGAGCGTGTCGCCGACCTTCTCGAGCAGTCGGTGAGGCCAGTCGACGATCACCTCGTCGGCGAACGGGAACCGTTGGCGGGTGGCGAACACGGCGCGGGCGTCACAGACCGTGACCCGGTACCCGAGCACCTTG
The DNA here is from genome assembly GCA_963717115.1 of uncultured Acidimicrobiales bacterium. GTDB lineage: Bacteria > Actinomycetota > Acidimicrobiia > Acidimicrobiales > SZUA-35 > JBBQUN01. Next base: position 437,014 of record CAVQVO010000002.1, read on the forward strand.
GCCACCCGGCAGAGCGAGGCGGTGAAGTCGACGGCACCGAAGATCAGCATCTGGGGCGGCGGCGCAAAGGACTCGATGAACACCGAGACCGCTTCTTCCCGGGCCTCGCCGTGTTCGCCGTAGTGGCGGATGCCCGACGTTCCCGCGGCCAGCTCCCCGGCCAGGTCCCGGGTGACGACACGATCGAGGTCGTCGTTGCCGAGCGAACCCCGTGGCGGTTGGGTGGGCCGATAGAGAATCTTCGCACCGGCGTTGGGGCCGGCCACCACGGTGGCCAGCGCGATCGGCTCCTCGGCCCGCGTGGCGCGACGCAGTTCGTCGTAGAGCGATGGTTCGTCCACGTCGCTCACCAGTCGAGTTCTTCGATGAACAGGTGGATCGTTCCCCCGCAGGTCAGGCCGACCGCGAAGGCCTCGTCGTCGGAGTAGCCGAAGGTGACGATGCGTCGGGAGCCGTCCTCGAGGCACTGCAGTGCCTCGACCACGACGGCCCCTTCGACACAACCGCCGCTCACCGAACCGGCAACGTCTCCGTCTTCGTTGACCGCCATGGCCGCTCCGGGAAGCCGGGGACCCGAACCTTCGATGTCGACGACCCGCGCCACGGCCACCCGCTTGGACTGGCTCCGCCAGCGGTCGAGGTCGCTCATGATCTCACGCATGGTTCGACGATAGCGCTCCGCCGGGGAGCCGGACCCGGGACGACCGCCCGGTCCGGGTCGTCCCCGACGCCGGGCTCGGCCGGGTCCTCAGGCGATCCCGGCTTCGGCGAGCGCCCGGCGGGTCAGGACCCGGGCCAGGTGCTGGCGGTACTCGACGCTCGCGTTCAGATCCGACGACGGCTCGAGGCCCTCGGCGGCCAGATCGGCGGCCTCGGCGGCCGAGGCCCCACCGGCCAGAGCCTGCTCGACTGCGGTGGCCCGGATGGGTGTGGGGTGCATGCTGACGAGCGCCACTCGTGCACCGCCGTCGACCGCCTGGGCCGACACGCCGACGATCGCCCAGTCCTGAGCCCGACGATTGAACTTCTGGAAGCTCCAGCCGGCCCCGGTGTGCTTGGGGATCCGGATCTCGGTGAGCATCTCGGTCGGATCGAGGCTCGATTCGAGGAAGCCGGCGAAGAGGTCGCCGGCCTCGATCACCCGCTCGCCGCCGTCGGCGCTTCGGGCGACCACGGATCCGCCCAGCGCGAGCAGAGTGGACGGGTGGTCACCGGAGGCATCGGCGTGGGCCAGCGAGCCACCGAAGGTCCCGCGGTGGCGGACCTGGGGATCACCGACATGGCCCGTGGCGTGTGCCAACAGCGGGGCGTGCTCCTGGACGAGCGGGTTGATCTCGAGGTCGCGGTGCCGGGTCAGGGCGCCGATGGCCAGATGGTCACCGGCATCACGGACGTACGACAGATCCGAGAGCCGACCGATGTCGACGAGCACCGACGGATAGGCGAGTCGCAGCTTCATGACCGGCAGCAACGAGTGCCCGCCGGCGAGCAGCTTGGCCTCGTCGCCGTGTTCGGCGAGCAGGGCGAGCGCTTCGTCGGCCGAGCCGGCACGCTCGTAGTCGAAGGCGACGGGGATCATTTCGACCCTCCGGCTGCGCTCAGGACGGCCTTCACGATGTTGTGGTAGCCGGTGCAGCGGCAGAGGTTGCCCTCGAGGCCCTCACGAACCTGGGCCTCGGTGGGGTCGGGGATCTCGTCGAGGAGCGACACCGATGCCATGACCATGCCGGGGGTGCAGTAGCCGCACTGCAGGCCGTGGCACTCCATGAAGGCCTGCTGCATCGGATGGAGCTGGTCGCCGTCGGCGAGGCCCTCGATGGTGGTGACGGACTGGCCGTCGGCCTGTACGGCCAGGATGGTGCACGACTTCACGGCCTCGCCGTTCAGGTGAATCGTGCAGGCACCGCACGACGAGGTGTCGCAGCCGATGTTGGTTCCGGTCAGCCCGACGGCGTCGCGGATGTAGTGCACGAGCAAGGTGCGTGGTTCGACATCACTGGTGTGACTCGTTCCGTTGACGTCCACCGTAATCTCCACGGCAACCCCCAATGGTCGTTGTTCGAATTGACCAGGGGAGTGTGGCACGAAACGGCGTGATTCACCCAAGCCGATCCCGACCGAACGGCGGATCGCCGGTTCGGACGTCCGGTGTCCGCCTCGGATCGCGTCTCACGCAGCGCCGACACGCACGGGCCGGGATCGCCTGCGAGGACGATCAGGAGCCCTCGGCCTTGGGCAGGATCCGGTAGCTCTCTTCCCCGGGGAACACCAGGTCGAAGTTCTCGCGGGCCCGGCGTTCGATCTCGGCGTCGGTCCGGAGCAGGGCCAGGACGGCGCTGAGCTGTTCGACCTCGGCATTGGTGGTCTGGAGCTGTTCCTCGACTGCTCGCCGTTGAGCCCGCTGGTCCATCCAGGTCCGTGCCGGGAGGATCGCGAGGGCACCGATCACCACCAGTGAGACGCCGAGCACCCCCGAGGCCGCAAGCACCCGACGGGTCCGTTCGGACGGCCGGAGGCCGAATCGACGGTGCCGGGGGGCGGACGACCGAGTGGTCATCGACTACTTCGCGCCTCGCGACAGCGCCTGACGGCCGAGGTAGCGGGCGGCGTCACCCAGATCGTCCTCGATGCGAAGCAGTTGGTTGTACTTGGCCACCCGGTCGCTCCGGGCCGGTGCGCCGGTCTTGATCTGACCACAGTTGGTGGCAACGGCGAGGTCGGCGATCGTGGTGTCCTCGGTCTCGCCCGAACGATGAGACATGACCGACGCGTAGCCGTTCTGGGTCGCCAGGGCCACGGCTTCGAGCGTCTCGGTCAGCGAGCCGATCTGGTTGACCTTGACCAGGATGGCGTTGGCGACCCCGTCGTCGATGCCCCGCTGGAGTCGGTCGGTGTTGGTGACGAACAGATCGTCGCCGACGAGTTGGCAGCGTGCCCCGCTGAGGCCGGTGTGGATCGCCCAGCCGTCCCAGTCCTCTTCCGACATCCCGTCTTCGATCGACACGATCGGATAGCGGTCGATCAGGCCGTCGAGGAGTTCGGCCATGGCCTGGGGCGACAACTCGCGACCCTCGCCGGCGAGGTTGTAGACCGATCCGTCGAAGAACTCGGTCGAGGCGACGTCCATCGCCAGTGCCATGTCGTCACCGGGGGTGAGGCCCGCCGCCTCGATCGCCTCCATCAGGAGCTGGAGCGCCTCTTCGTTCGATGCGAGGTTGGGGGCGAAACCGCCCTCGTCGCCGATCCCGGTCGACAGCCCGCGATCGCCGAGGACCTTCTTGAGCTGGTGGTAGGTCTCGACTCCCCAGCGAAGCCCTTCGGAGAACGACTTGGCACCGACCGGCATGATCATGAATTCCTGGAAGTCGATGTTGTTGTCGGCGTGCTCCCCACCGTTGAGCACGTTCATCATCGGGACGGGGAGCGTGTGGGCGTTCGCTCCGCCGACGTAGCGGTAGAGCGGCAGATTGAGATCGTCGGCGGCGGCACTGGCCACGGCCAGCGACACGCCGAGGATGGCGTTGGCGCCGAGGTTGGCCTTGTTGGGGGTGCCGTCGAGTTCGGCCAGGATGGCGTCGATGTCTCGTTGGCCGTAGGCATCGACGCCGATGAGCGCCTCGCTGATCGCCCCGTTGACGTGCCCGACCGCGGTGAGCACGCCCTTGCCGAGGTACCGATCGCCGCCGTCGCGCAATTCGACGGCTTCGAACTGACCGGTCGATGCGCCCGACGGGACGATCGCCCGACCGTAGGCCCCGGAGCTGAGCAGCACCTCGACCTCGACGGTGGGGTTGCCCCGGGAGTCGAGGACTTCGCGTCCGAGGATCTGGTCGATGATGCTCACGCTACGCACTCCTGATGCCGCTGGACGTGGGAAGGGTAGCAGTGCCGGCCCGGGTACCGGAGGAGTCTTTGGTCCTCTACGGCGTGATGCGGGCCGCGTACTCGTCGGAGGCGTACAGGTCGTAGCTGAGCGTCCCGAGATCAGCCGTGCGATTGTTCATCCGGTTCACCCAGTCGGCGTATTCCCCGGCGGTCGGCGAGCGGTCGAGGAGCATGATGTGGGCCAGGGAGGTCTCGACCCCGGCCAGCGACCGGGTGATGTACTCCTGCCCCTCGGTGAACCAGGTCATCACGCCACCGCGGCTCAGGCCCCGATAGCGCTCGTCGAGCCAGTAGTTGAAGCCGGGCTGGTCGGGGATCCGCCCGAGCACGTTGTTGTAGACCAAGACGATGAACTCGGCTTCGTTGAAGCCGCCGTAGGTGTTCTGGAATTCCGCCGAACGGGCGAACTCGTCGGACACGCCCTGGAGGTCGAGCCGTCCCGACTCCATCAGCTCGGTCCAGTACATCTGGCCGGCGGCGTCGGGGACCCGCCCGAAGTACGCGAAGTACAGCCGGGCCACCCGGCGGCGGGCGTCGAAGCGGGTCGAGCGCATCATCTCGGTCATCAGCGCCGGTGCGTTCGCGCCGTCGACCGCGGTTCGGGAGGCGAGCGCCGTGACCTCGGCGGCCGAGGGATTCACGTCGAAGAGGTCTCGATATGCCTGGCGGGCGAAGGCCTCGGTGGTCTCGAACGGATCGACCGGCCGCACCGACTCGAATTCGGGTGACACGCCGGGAGCGCTCAGCCCCTGGGCGTTCCGAGCCCGGACCGTGGCCGTGAGCTTGCCGAGCGGCAGCCCGGTGAACACGGCGGAGCGTGGGGACGCTGCGTCGACGGTCTGGGTGACGCCGGCGACGGTCACCTCGTAGCTCGAGATCGTGCCCCCGCCGTTGTCGGCCGGCGTGTCCCACGTGATCGTGGTCTCGCGCACACCCTTGGTGCCGCGCACCGTGCGGGGGGCACCCGGTTCGACGACGATCCGGAAGGCGTCCCCGATGCCCGCCGGGCTCAATCCATCGGCGTTGCGTGCCCGCACCTGAACGGTGTAGTCACCCGAGGGCAACCCCGAGAAGACCGCAGAGCGCGCTTCCTCCGTGACGACCCTGGTCGGAAACCCGTCGACCGTTGGACTGATCGAGACCTGGTACTCGATGACGTCGCCGGCCGGTGCCCCCCACGTGACCGTCATGGTCGCCGTGGAGTCGACCGTCGCCTCGACGTTCGGGACCAGTGGCGGCGGACTGGGCGGCGTCGTGGTCGTGGTGGTGGTCGGAACCGTCGTCGTCGTGGTCGTGGTCGGAACGGTCGTCGTGGTGGTCGTGGTTGTGGTCGTGGTCGGAACGGTCGTCGTCGTGGTCGTGGTCGGAACCGTCGTCGTCGTGGTCGTGGTCGGAACCGTCGTCGTCGTGGTCGTGGTCGGAACCGTCGTCGTCGTGGTCGTGGTCGGAACCGTCGTCGTCGTGGTCGTGGTCGGAACCGTCGTCGTCGTGGTCGTGGTCGGAACCGTCGTCGTCGTCGTGGTCGATTCCGGGGGCGGCTCCTCGTCGGCAGCCGAGACCGGCGTGAACAGTACGCCCATGAGCAAGCTCAAGGCAGCGAGGACGATCGCCGTCGTCCGACGAGACGAACCCTGGCGATCGGAATCGTCTCGAGCCTTCGGCACTTCCTGCGACCGTTCGACCTCTCGGTCCGACCCACCTGCTGCTGGCATGACGCGCCTCCAAGCTGCTTCCGCCGAGCCTCCAGCTTGCCCCGCCCCGGGCGATCGGACAACGGCGCCCTCACCCAATTGGGCAGACTTCCCCACCGGTCGGTCGACGCAGCGCGTTCACCCAACCACACCCCGACCCCCCGCAGGCCGACGGCCTCGTCCGAAATGGCGACCGGGAACGCCGGAAACGGCACCCACGAACACCAATTCGGGGCCGACCGGGCGTGGCGGGCACCGTGCCGGCCGGGGACCGGGGAACCGGCGCCGGTCAGTAGCGCCAGCGCCGATGCCGGGCCAGCGAACTGGGCCGGGCGGCGATCTCGGCGGCCGACGGAGCGTCGTCACCACCGTCGGGCGTCGACCCGGCACGCAGGATGATGCGGTTCACGATGTGATGACCGTGCACCTGGTGGCGCTCGCCGATGCCGGGGCCACAGCTCGCGGTTCCGAGCCCGGAATGGGCGCTGTCGAGGCGGAGGACCGTGCAGTCGGGGACCGGAAGCTCGTTGAGGTGCCGGGCCGACTCGATGTCGGTGCCCCGATACGGCAGCGCTGCGGCGTCGAACACCGGATCACCGACGGCCACGATCGACGGCCGGCTCCCATCGCCGGCCCGGAGTTCGAGCCAACGGACCTGCGTGTGGTTGCCGGTCTCCTGGGGGCGGGCGTAGGGGAAGAACTGTTCGGCAACGCCGCGATCGAACCGGGCGACCTCGAGCCCGCCGACCCGGTCGGGGTAGGACTCCTCGGGTCCCGGCCCGAACCAGGCCAGCCGGTCGTAGCTCGCATCGAGTTCCAGGTCGAGGCCCACGCGCAGGAGGGTGGGCAGGTCGAGATCGGTCACCGGGGTGACATCGACCGCCACGTCGCCGTCGGGGCCCACCGACCAGACGACGGCGAGCACGAGCCCCTCGCCCGCGGGAATCGTGAACCGGGCCGTCACGACACCCGATTGCCGGAGCTCGATCGTCGGAAGCACGTCGCCGATCGCGCTCGGGATCGGAAGACCCCGCCGGGCCCAGCGATACACGAGGCGCTCGGGTCCGAACGTGGCGTTGTCGTTGTCGGTGGGTGGGCGCCAGCACGAGAGTGCCGACGCCAGCACCGGCACCGGTTCGCCGGCCAACACCAGCCGCAGCACCGCACCTCCGGACGACAGCTCGATCTCGCTGCCGCCACCGGCGAGGCGCACGTCGCCCGACGCCGTCAGTTCGGCCTCGACACCGTCGGGCCGAGACGCCGAGGCGATGTCGGCGCCCGAGGCGATCAACGGGTCGGGCCCGCTGATCGGATTGGTCGCCACGCGACCGGCCGGGACGACCAGCTGATCGAAGGCCGTCTCGTGGCCGGCCGGGAGGAACACGACGTCGGGTTCGCCCGAGCCGACGTCGGCCGCCGATCGGCGGGCGTCGGCCCGCAGCGACCAGCGGAAACCCAGATGGACCTCTCGCCCGAGCGTCAGGGCCTCGTCGATGGCGGCGTCGACGTCGGCGCCGAGGGCGAGCTCGATCGACTCGCCCGGGGCGACGGCCAGGACGAGATGGTCCTCCCAGGCTCGCCAGGTCGCTCCGTCGACCGACAGCTCGAGGTCGAGCACGAGATCGGACAGGTCGGTGAAGCTGCGTCGATTGGCGATCGACACCGCCCGCCCGGCCTCGGATCCGTCGGCCCAGCGGACCGAAACGGGTTGGTAGACCCAGCGAACGTGGGCCAGTCCGGGGTGCGGGCGTCGATCGGCATCGACCAGGCCGTTGCAGTTGAAGTTCTGGTCGTTCGGTTGATCGCCGTAGTCGCCTCCATAGGCCCACCAGTGGGTGCCGGTGGCGTCGATCTGGAGCAGGCCCTGGTCGACCCAGTCCCAGATGAAGCCGCCGCCGAGCCGGGGCTCGGTGTGGATCATGGTCCAGTAGTCCTCGATGCCGCCGTTCGAGTTGCCCATGGCGTGGCTGTATTCGCACATGATCACCGGACGCTCGTCGGCGGCAGCAGCGAGGTCCTCGAGTTCGCGCAACGTCGGATACATCGGCCCGATGAGGTCGACGACCGGATCGGTCTCGGCCGGGTGATAGGCGATGGGACGGTCGGGATCGACGGCCCGGATCGCCTCGGCCATGGCCCGGTGATTGGGCCCGAAACCCGATTCGTTGCCGAGGGACCAGGCGATCACGCACGGATGGTTGCGGTCTCGCCGGGCCATGCGTTCCCCCCGGGCCACGAACGCGTCGGTGAACGCCGGGTCGTTGGTGGGAAGCAGGTTCACGTGACCGGCCGACCGTTCGTGATGGACCTGACCATGGGACTCGAGATTCGCCTCGTCCATCACGTAGATCCCGTACCGATCGCAGAGCTCGTAGAAACGCTCGTCGTTCGGGTAGTGGGCGGTACGCACGGCGTTGACGTTGCTCGCGGCGAGCAGTCGTACATCGGCCTCGAGGAGTTCGTCGGACTGCCACCGACCCGTCGTCTGATCGTGCTCGTGGCGGTTCACGCCGAACACGGTGATGGGTGCTCCGTTGACGAGCAGCATCCCGTCGGCGACGGCCACGACGCGGATGCCGACGGGACGGCTGGTGCGGTCGAGCACGGTGCCGTCGGCCCCGACCAGCGAGCAGTCGAGCCGGTGGAGATTCGGCGTCTCGGCCGACCACAGAGCCGGTTCTGCGACCGAGGTCGTCACGGTCACGGTGCCCGCCGCCGGCGCCGCCGACGACATCACCACGGCTCCGGCGGCATCGGTGAGCGAGGCGACCACGCGGGCTCCGTCGGGTGCGGTTCCCCCGAGCTCGACGGTGACCTCGACCTCGGCGGTCCGCCCGTCGGGCCGGTCGTCGAGATCGAGGGTCCGGAAGCCGAGATCGACGATGCCGAGTCGCGGACGGGCGTAGACGTGGACCGACCGATGCAGCCCGGACATCCACCACATGTCCTGGTCCTCGATCCAGGTCGAGGCCGTCCAGCGGTGGACCCGGAGGGCGACGGTCGCCGGGGAACCCGGTGTCACGTGCGCCGTGATGTCGAACTCGGCCGGGAGGCGGGAGTCGGTGCTGGTGCCGACGAACGCTCCGTCGACGAACGCCTCGACCGACGACTCGGCCGCTCCGATCCGCAGGATCACCGCCTGGTCGGTCCACGCCTGCGGGATGACGACCTCGGTGCGGTGGTCGCCGCCCTCGTCGGGCAGGGGGATCGCCGGGTAGTCGCCCGGGTCGAAGGGGTAGATCACGTTGGTGTAGATCGGGATCCCGTGACCGTGGAGCTGCCACGAACTCGGGACCGGGAGCGACGCGAAGCCCGAGAGCGTGGCATCGGGACGACTCCAGCCGTCGTCGGGGGCGTCACCGGTCCAGGAACGGAACGCCCACTCGCCATCGAGCGAGACGGCCCCGTCGGGCAGTCGGAGGCCGTGGGCCGGGAGGCGCCCACTGGCCACGTGGCGGGGATCTCGATACCAGCGGACGGACGGACTCGGTGGGATCGGGGGGTTGGGATCGGAGGTCACCGCGGCACTCTATTGCGCTCCGAGGAGGACGATCTCGCCCGCCATGGCGGTCGTCACCCGAGACGCCGAGTCGCCGCCGGTCGCCGGGTTCGACGATGGGCACGCGGACCGCCGCGGATCATGCCACGATGATCGGATGGAGCAGCGCAATGAGGGCACACGTCTCGGTGTGAGCACGATTCCCGGATCGGGTTACGTGATCCGTACCGGCCCGCTCACCCTGGTGATCGGATCCGACGAGCCGATCGGACGGGCGGCGCTGGCCGCCGGCGACGCGCTCGCGTCGCAGGACGCCTGGACGTTCGAGGCCGTGGCCGCGGCGCTCCAGGAGCTGGTCGTCGCCTACCGCCCGAGCGGGGTGGCCGCGGTGCTCGATGGCGGCGAGGCCTTCGCCTTCGTCTTCGACCAGGCCGAGGTCCGCGCCGGAGCGGCCACGCACAAGGGCAACGGCCGGTCGGGCTGGACCGTCGAACTGCTGACCGAGGCACCGGTCGAACTGCGATTGGCCTCGGTGCCCTTCAGCAGCCCCTCGCTCGGAACGGTCCTGCGGGCCGGCATGGTGCCCGGAGCCGGGGCGATCCTCGAACGGCTCGAGTCCACGCCGTCCTCGGCACCGGCCGAGCCGGTGCGCGACCCCGACCCCGACGCCACCACCCGTCGCCGCCGCACCGGCGCCACCACCTGTCGCCGCCGCACCGGCGGTGCCACCGCCCGCCGCCGAGCTCCCGGGCTCGACCGCGTTCGCCCCACCCCCGGGCGGTCCGGCTCCGGTGGCGAGCGACTCGTCCCTGGGTCTGCCGCCGCCGCTCCCCGAGCCCCGGTTCAGCGCCCCGCCGCTTCCCACGACGGCGGGTCCCGACGAGCCGGCGACACCACCGCTGCCCCCACCGACGGCCTCGCCCCCGGCGACGACCCAGGACCCTCCGTCGACCCCGCCCTTGCCGACGACACCCGCATCCGAAGCGACGGCACCTGCCGAGGCACCCGGCGAGCCGGCGGGTTCGGGCTTCGACGACCTCTCGAGCGATGTCGACACCGACGACGAGCCGGCTTCCGACGAACAACCCACCGCCTGGGGGGACGTCGCCGACGTCCAGCCCTCGCCGCCACCGCTCCCTCCGCCCTCGAGCGAGACGCCCGCCGAGTCCCGGCCCGAGGAACTCGCCCCGCCGCCGGCACCGGCGTCGCCCGAACCTCTGCCCCCACCGCGGGCCGAGCCGCCACCGCCGTTGCCCCACGAACCACCGCCGTGGACCGCACCGCCGCCGTCGCCGGCCGCCGCTCCCCCATTCGCCCCACCCCCGAACACTCAGCCCGCCGCCCCGCCCCCAGCCGACACCCTGCCCCCGCCGGCGTCGGTCCCGTCCGGCCCGAGCCCGGCACCGCCGCCCGAACCGCCGCCCTGGACCGCCGGCCCTCCTCCGGCTGCGACCCCGCCGCCCGCCGTCGACGCTCCTCGACCCGCCCCGCCTCCCGCAGGTCCGAGTCCGGCGCCACCTCCTCCCCGATCGTCGCCGCCGCCGGAGCCACCGCCGTGGACCGCGTCGCCACCGCCCCAACCCCCTCCGTACTCGGCTCCACCGCCACCACCGGGACCACCCATCCCCGAGGCTGCTCCCCCTGCGCCCCAGGCCGCTCCGCCTCCCCAGCCGCCGCCCACGCCCTGGACGGCCGCGCCACCGCCTCCGGCGCCGGCCGCCGCCGAGCCCGACCCACCGGCGTCACCCCCGATGCCGCCACCCCCACCGCCCCCGGCCTGACCGGCCCGGGGCCGGGGCGGCCTCAGGCGGTCGTCAGCCCAGGATCCAAGCGCCGTCGGCCCGTCCGGCGGCCTCGGCCTCGACGAAACGTGCGCGGGCGGCGGTGATCGCCGAGCGCAACGCCGACTCGGCGTCGAATCCCGACCGTCTCGCCGATTCGACGACGGCCAGCAGGTGCCGACCGAGCTCGGTCTCGGAGTCGACCCGATCGACGGCACCGAGCCACTCGGCGATCAGCGATGGGTCGGCCGGTGCTCCGCTGCGGTCGGCCTTCTTCAGCACCTGCTCCGAAAGCACCAGCGACGGCAGCGACGGCGGGATGCCGTCCATGATCGACGACCGTTGCTTCTCGGCCTGCTTGAGCCGTTCCCAGTTCGAGACCACGGTCGCCGCATCGTCGGCGACGACCTCACCGAAGACGTGGGGATGGCGGGACACCAGCTTGTCGTGGATGGTCCGGGCGACGTCGGCCATGGTGAACTCCCCCGACTCGGCCGCCAACTCGGCGTGGAACACGATCTGGAAGAGCAGATCGCCGAGTTCCTCTTCGAGATGCGCGTGGGCCGCCGAATCGGCCGAGACGCCCACCGCCTCGGACGCTCCGCCGCCGTGATCGAGACCATCGAGGGCCTCGAGGACCTCGTAGGTCTCCTCGAGGAGGAACGGACGGAGTGTGCCGTGGGTCTGCTCGCGGTCCCAGGGGCAGTCCTGACGCAGCCTCCCCACCAGGTCGACCAGTTGCTGGAGTTCACGGGCCACGGGCGCGGTCACCTCGGGGAGGTAGACCGACGTGAGGTGGTCGGCGGTGATCACCCGGTCGAGGTCGGGCCACGCCACCTCGGTGATGGACTCGTCGGGCGTTCCGAGGCGCTGGAGCACGATCGCCCGCTGCTCGTCGCCGGCGTCGATGGCGAGTTTGAGATCCGAGAGCACCCACTGGGCATGGGTGTGGGCCACCAGCAGCGGTCCACGTTCGCCGGCCGCATCGCGGGCGAACGTGTGGCCGTCGACGAGCCGCACGCTCTCCTCGACCGGGTCGATCCCGAGACGGGCCCACGTCGTGTCGAGGAACGAGATCGCCGGGAGCAGTTCCACCTCGATCCGGGGGTCGGCGACGAGATGGCGAACCGAGCGCTCCAGGACCAGCGGGGAGCCGGGGACGGCGTAGACGATCCCGCCCCGGCGGCGACCGTGGGGCGACGACGTCGCCGCGGCCACCAAGGCATCGGCGATCTCGGCGTAGACCTGATCGAGCCGCTCGGAACGGTCGTAGATCCCGTCGAAGGTGATCGAACCGGATGGGGCGAGGTCGGCGCTGGGATGACGTTCGGTGCGGAGGAAGCAGCGGTCGGCCGCGGCGAACGCGTCGAGGGTGGCCCCCGTGACGTCTCGATGTCCCCCCGGTCCGAGCCCACAGATCGTGATCCGGACCGGCTCGCTCATGGTTCTTGCGAGGTCACGATCGTCTGGGTCGTCCGGTCCCACACGCCGACCTGGGGGTCGACCGCGACGTCGACGTCGGCGAAGGCATCGGCGAAGCGGGCATTGATCTCGGCCGCCGGGTCGTAGCCCGTGACCTTGATGACGTGGAAGCCGAACTCGGACTCGACCGGCCCGACGACCTCGTCGAGTTCGGCCGACAGCAAGGCGTCGCGGAAGGCCGGGACGTACGTCTCGGGATTGGCACAACCGAGGTCGCCGCCGTTGGATGCGCTGCCCGGATCGATCGAGAACTCGACGGCCAGCTCACCGAAGTCCTCGCCGTCGTTCAACCGGTCGACGATCTCGTTGGCGAGATCCTCGCTGTCGAGATCGACGAGGATGTGGCTGGCGCAGGGGTCTCCGCCGACCGACCCGTCGGCTTCCTCGGCGAAGCGGGCCTGGAGGGCGTTGTTGACCGTCAGCGTCTCGGCCACCAGATCGAAGTAGGAGCCGATCTCGTCGGCGACCGCGGCGGCGTCGCCGGATGGGTCACCCGACCCGGACTGCGCCAGGGCCCCTTCGAGCTGGCTGGTCAGCGTGGCCTCGGCCGGCTCGACCGACCCGACATCGAGACCCAACTCGGTCGCTTCGGCCCGCAGGACCTCGAGTTGGACGAGATTGGTCAGCACCGACTGCTCGACGTTCGGCGGCAACTGGCCGCCGTAGATCACGTCGATGAAGCGCTCGCTCGTGCTGAAGTCGTTCACGATCTCCCGCAGGTCGTCCTGCACGATCTCGATCTGGGTTCCCGACCCGAGCGTCACCGTGGCGACCGGATCATCGGAACCGACCGAGACACCACAACCGGCGACGAAGATCGAGAGCGCCCCGAGGAGACCGGCGAGGCGATGGCGGGAGGGAAGGCGAGTCACGAGCGCACAGAGTATCGGGGGGACGCGGGGGAACCCGATCGGGCGCTCACCGGGACCACCCGACGGTCAGGCCACCTCCCAGGTGGCTCCCGAACGGAGGAGGGCGGCGAGGTCGCCCGCTCCCTTGCGTTCGTTGGCCTCGAGCAACTGCTCGGTCACCCCGGCGACGTACTCGGGGCGGTCGACGGCCCGCAGGACCCCGAAGGGGGTCGGGGACTGCCGATCGTTGGCCAGTTGCGAGAGAGCGAACGCCACCGACGGGTTGGGGTGTGCCTCGTTGTGCACGGCGATGGCGGACTCACCGACGTCGGCGACCACGGCCACCCGGGCCCCGTCGCCGTCGATCACCACACCCAGTTCGTGGTCTTCACCGAACCGGATCGGTTGACCATCGACGAGATCGATCATCTTCGTCGATCGGTTGCTGCGTTTGGTGATGGCGTCGAACGCCCCGTCGTTGAAGACGTTGCAGTTCTGATAGATCTCGACGATCGAGGCCCCCCGGTGCTCGTGGGCCCGCCGGAAGGTCTCGATCATGTGCTTGCGGTCGAGATCGTGGGTACGGGCGATGAAGGTCGCCCCCGCTCCGGCGGCCAGGCTGAGGGGATTGAACGGTGCATCGATCGATCCCATCGGCGTCGACTTGGTGATCTTGCCGATCTCGCTGGTCGGTGAGTACTGACCCTTCGTCAGGCCGTAGATCTGGTTGTTGAACAACAGGATCGTGAGGTTCACGTTGCGGCGCAGCGCATGGATCAGATGGTTCCCACCGATCGAGAGCATGTCGCCGTCGCCGCCGACCACCCAGATGTCGAGGTCGGGGCGAGCGATCGCCAGACCGGTGGCGATCGCCGGGGATCGACCGTGGATCGAGTGCATGCCGTAGGTCGACATGTAGTACGGGAACCGGGCGGCGCAACCGATTCCCGAGACGAAGACGGTGTTCTCGCGTTTCACCGATTCGGGATCGGCCTCGGCCAGCTCCGTGTGCAGGAACTGCATCGCGGCCAGGATGCCGTAGTCGCCACAGCCGGGGCACCAGCGGACCTCCTGATCGGAGGTCCAATGACCGCGCTGGGTCGGGTCGAGTGCGACATCGGTCATCGGTCGGCTCCGTTCGTGGTTGCGTCATGGCCGGCCGCAGCCAGGATCTCCTTGACGTCGTTGGCGATCTCGGTGGCGGTGAACGGCAGGCCCATGACCTTCGAGATGGGCTTGGCATCGACCAGGAACTCGGCCCGGAGGATCTTGACGAGCTGTCCCTTGTTGAGCTCGGGGACCAGGACGTGTTCGTAGCCCCGCAGGAGTTCGCCGAGATTGGGGTGGAACGGGTTCAGGTGGGTGATGTGGACATGATCGACCACGATGCCCTCGTTGGCCAGTGCCTCCCGGGCGGCGGTGATCGAACCCCTCGTCGAGCCCCACCCGACCAACAGGACCTCGGCCTCGCCGTTGCCGTGGCGAACGGCGAGCGGGATGTCCTTCGCGATCCCGGCGATCTTCGCTTCGCGTAGATCGGTCATCAGGCCGTGATTGCTCGGGTCGTAGTTGACGTTGCCCGTCACGTCGGCCTTCTCGAGGCCGCCCACCCGGTGCTCGAGGCCCGGGGTTCCCGGGATCGCCCACGGTCGGGCCAGGGTCTCCGGGTCGCGTTTGTAGGGATGGAAGACCGGTTGGCCGGTGGCGTCGGTGTCGTTGAAGTCGGTGGTGAAGTCGACGCTGATGTCGGGCAACGACTCGACGTCGGGCAGCAGCCAGGGTTCGGCGCCGTTGGCGAGATACCCGTCGGTCAGCAGCATCACCGGCGTGCGGTACTTGAGGGCGAGGCGGCTGGCCTCGATGGCCATGTCGAAGCAGTGGGCCGGACCGTGGGCGGCGATGACGGGCATCGGCGACTCGCCGTGGCGGCCGTACATGGCCATCATCAGGTCGCTGGCCTCGGTCTTGGTCGGCAGCCCCGTGGACGGCCCGCCCCGTTGCACGTCGATGATCACCAGCGGGAGCTCGATCGACAGGGCGAGCCCGATCGTCTCACCCTTCAGGGCGATGCCGGGTCCGGAGGTGGTGGTGAAGGCCAGGTGGCCACCGAACGCCGCACCGAGGGCGGCGCCCACGCCGGCGATCTCGTCTTCGGCCTGGAACGTGCGG
Organism: uncultured Acidimicrobiales bacterium; assembly: GCA_963717115.1. GTDB lineage: Bacteria > Actinomycetota > Acidimicrobiia > Acidimicrobiales > SZUA-35 > JBBQUN01. The sequence continues at coordinate 452,372 of CAVQVO010000002.1, forward strand.
ACCCCGAAGTTCTTGTGATTCGACAGCTCGTGGAGGATGTCGGAGGCGGGCGTGATCGGATAGCTGCCGAGGAAGACGGGCAGCTTCGACAGCTGGCCGGCGGCCACCATGCCCCAGGCCGTCGCCGTGTTGCCCGTGATGTTGGTGTAGAGGCCCGGTTCCTGGGGCGCCGACAACACCTGGTACTGGTTGGCGAACATCTCGGTCGTCTCGCCGTAGGCGTGACCGGCCTTGAAGGCGGCGGTGTTGGCCGCAACGACCGGCGGGTTCTTCCCGAACTTGACGTCGATCCATTCCAGGGTCGGTTCGAGCGGGCGCGAGTACATCCAGCAGATGAGTCCGAGGGCGAAGAAGTTCTTGGATCGCTCGGCGTCGCGGGCCTTGACGCCCAGATCGGCGGTGGCCTCGATGGTGAGCTTGCTCATCGGGACCTCGTGGACCGTGTAGCCGTCGAGCGTCCCGTCGGTCCGGGGATCGACCGCGTAGCCGCACTTCTCGAAGTTGCGTTCGTCGAAGGCGTCGCTGTTGAGGATCAGCGTCCCGGCCGACTTCAGTCGATCGAGCTGGCTCTTCGAGCGCGGCGGGGTTCATGGCGACCAGGACGTCGGGCTGGTCACCCGGCGTGTGGACGTCGTGGTCCGAGATCTGCACCTGGAACGCCGAGACGCCCGCCTCGGTGCCCTGAGGGGCGCGGATCTCGGCCGGGAAGTCGGGAAGCGTTGCAAGACTGTTGCCGGCGATGGCGCTCGCCGAGGTGAAGCGGTCACCGGTGAGCTGCATGCCGTCGCCGGAGTCGCCGGCGAAACGGATGACGACGCGATCGAGTGTTTCCACTTCGACCCGTTCGGCGGTGTCGGTCACATGGGCCCCTGTCTGGGAACGGCGCTACGCCGTGCCGTACTCGATGGAGCCAAACGAATCGACAGGCTGGCATCGAGCACCGCCACCCGCCCAGCTCCGTTGCTGGTGAGACGTCGCCAAACCTACTCCGCGCAGCCGTGGTGTCAATAAGGCGTTCGACGGATCGTGACCTAGGTCCCGGTCAGCGGCCGAGGCGAACGAATCCGATCACGGCGTGTTCGACGGCCAAGGCCGAGATGCGATCACCGCGCGAGCCGGGCACGATCGTGACCGGTCCCCGCCGGTCGCCGGTCCAGTCGAACCAGCAGACGACCTCGCCGGCGAACCATCCGACGATCCGGCGACACCCCGATTCGAGCGGTGCCGGATCGGCGAAGGCGAGGTCGCCCGGTCGGGCGTCGCGGAAGTCGATCATGTCGGCGTCGGACAGGGCCATGGAAGACGACCGACCTCAGCCCGTCGCCTCGGCCAGCGCCGCCACCGCTGCGGAGCCGCCCGACAGCAGCGGCTCGCCATGACCGAAGTAGACGATCTCGTAGTCGAATCCGGCGAGCACGCGCACCGAGGCGTTCGCGGCCTCGAGGTCGGCGGTGAAGTCGGGATTGGGCCCCGAGACCGATCCGGCACCGGCCCCGGTCCCGTTGAGCGCGTCGCCGGCGACGAGGACGCCGGCGACCTCGTCGAGGATCGAGAGATGACCGGGGGTGTGGCCCGGGGTCGCGATGACCCGCAGCCCGGCCACGCGGTCACCGTCGGTGAGACCGACCAGTCCGAGGTCGGCACCGATGGCCTCGAGGTCGGCGGCCCCCGTCGAGTACGTCGCCGCGGACGCCCGATCGGCCACCGCACCGAGGCTCCCGACATGGTCGGGATGGCGGTGGGTGAGCACCACGTCGGACACCTCGTTCCACGACGAGCCGAGTTCGGTGAGGGTCGCCTCGATCGCGTCCTCACTGCCCGACGGCCCGACGTCGACCACGACCGCCGCACCCGACCGCACCAACACGTAGGCCGAGACGAATCCCAGGTCGGTCCGGGCCCAGCGGGCACCGCCGGAAGGCTCGGTCGAGGTCGGGGTCGACCCCGTCGTCGCCGTGTCGCCGGTCCCGGTGGGGTCCGGGGGGTCGGTGGCGCTGGTCGGATCCGTCGAGCCCGCATCCGAAGCGCCCGAGGAGCCGGAGGAGCCGGAACAGCCCGAGAGGACGACGGCCCCGACACCGAGGACCCCGAGATCGATCAACAGGGCACGGCGCGACAGCACGCGTCCACGATGCGGATGCATCGGGCCACCCTAGACCCGGGGGGTCGACGGGCCGGCTCGCCACCGACGGTCCGCGCCGAATGCGAATCGTGGAGACCACACGACATGATGGGCGGGTGACCATCGCCCCCGCTCGATGCCGGCCGGGCCTCCGCCGGAGGCTCGTCCCATGAACGCCGGTTTCTCGATCGATCCGGCGGTGCTCCTCGCCGGTGCCCTCCTGCTCATCGGCGTCGTCGCGAGCGGTGTCGCCTCGCGATTCCGCATTCCGAGCCTCCTGCTCTTCCTCGGGCTCGGCGTGGTCGTCGCCGACGACGGCCTGGCCCTGGTCCGCTTCGACGACGCCGCACTGGCGCAGAACATCGCCGCCGTGGCACTCGTGATCATCCTGTTCGAAGGTGGTCTGGGCACCGAACCCGCCGCGTTCCGCGATGCGGGCGTGCCCGCTGCTCTGCTCGCGACCGTCGGGGTGGTGATCACCGCCGGCGTCGTCGCGGCGGTGGCCGTCCTGGTCGTGGATCTCGACACCACGACGGCACTGCTGCTCGGGTCCGTGGTCGCGTCGACCGATGCCGCCGCCGTGTTCGCGGCCCTGCGCTCCGAGCCCTTGCCACGACGAACGAAACGACTGCTGCAACTCGAATCCGGGATGAACGATCCGGTGGCGGTGCTGTTGACCATCGGCATGGTCGAGGTCTGGCGGGCCGACCCGGGGGCCGCGGACTGGGTGGCCTTCCTCGTCGTCCAACTGGGCGCCGGTGTCGTCGTCGGGCTCGGGGTCGGCCGGGCCGGGCTCTGGGTCGTCGGTCGGGTCCGAGGGTCGGCCGCGGCGTCGTTGGGCGTGATCACCCTGGCCATCGCCGCGCTGTCCTACGGCCTCGCCGCCGTGGTCGGCGGCTCCGGCTTCCTGGCCGTCTATCTGACCGGGGCCGTCGTCGCCGGCGCCCGACACTCGGTGCGGGGCGTCCTCCACTTCCACGAAGGCCTCGCGGCGACGGCTCAGGCGGGGCTGTTCTTGTTGCTGGGCATCCTGGTGTTCCCGACCCAACTCCTCGACGATCTCGGTCTGGCCGTCGTGGTGACCGTTGCCCTGGTGCTGGTGGCCCGACCGTTGGCGGTGGTCTCGGTGTTGTGGTGGCTCCGGGTGCCGGTGCCCCAGATGGCCCTCGTCTCCTGGGCCGGCCTCCGCGGGGCGGTCCCGGTGGTCCTCGCGACGATCCCGGCCACCGCCGGCCATCCCGACGGCGCACTGATCTTCGACGTGGCGTTCGTGGTCGTCGTGGTGTCGGTTGCGCTCCAGGCGCCGTCGGTGGGGATCCTGGCCCGACGGCTCGATCTGGGCACCGACGAGTCGCCCCGGTCCGGGCCGAGGTCGTTCCGGTCGATGCCCTCGACGCCGATCTGGTCGAGGTCACCATCGCCGCCGGTTCGCGGATGCACGGAATCACCCTGCGGTCGTCGCCGCCGCCGGGTGGTGCACGGGTGGCCCTGATCCAGCGCCTCGACGAGACGGTGGTGCCACATGGCGACACGAGCCTGGTGGAGGGCGACGTGCTGCTCGTCATCGCTCCCCCGCGGTCGGACCTCGACGACCTCGAGGCGTGGAGCGGTCCCGGGGTCGAGGACCCGGTCGATGACGAGGACCCCGAAGCCGATTGACGGTGCGGTACCTTGTCGTTCGTGGCCAGGACCCCGCACATCGCCGCCCGACTCCAGGGCTTCGGTACGACCATCTTCGCCGAGATGTCGGCGCTGGCCACGGCCACCGGGGCGCTCAATCTCGGCCAGGGTTTCCCCGACACCGATGGGCCGCCCGAGGTGCTGCGAGCCGCCATCGCCGCGATCGAGGCCGGCGTGAACCAGTACCCACCCGTGATGGGCCAACCCGATCTGCGCCTGGCGATCGCCGAGCACCAGCGACGGTTCTGGGGAATCGACGTCGACCCCGACCGCGAGATCGTGGTGACCGCCGGAGCCACCGAGGCCATCGCCGCCGCGCTGCTGGCGCTGTGCGAGACCGGAGACGACGTCGTCGTGTTCGACCCCACCTACGACTCGTACGCGGCGGGCATCGCGATGGCCGGTGCCCGCATCCGTCCGGTCCCGCTGCGGCCGCCCGACGACGTCCACGAGTCGTTCTGGTTCGAGCCCGACGAACTCCGTCGGGCCTTCTCGCCCCGCACCCGACTGGTGTTGCTCAACACCCCGCACAACCCGACGGGCAAGGTGTTCGGCGCCGACGAGCTGACGCTGATCGCCGAGCTCTGTGTCGAGCACGACGTCGTCGCCGTGGCCGACGAGGTCTACGAGCACCTGGTGTTCGACGGTCACGTCCACCGACCGCTGGCGACGTTCCCGGGTATGCGGGAGCGGACCCTGACGGTGTCGTCGGGAGGCAAGTCGTTCTCGTTCACCGGCTGGAAGGTGGGATGGGCGTGCGGCCCGGCCGATCTGGTCGCCGCCGTTCGCACGGCCAAGCAGTTCCTGACCTTCGTCAACGCCGCCCCCTTCCAACCGGCGATCGCCGCGGGCCTCCGGCTTCCCGATCGGTACTTCGCCGACTTCGCCGACCGGCACCGATCGAAGCGGGATCGCCTCGCCGCCGATCTGGCCACCGCCGGGTTCGACGTCTTCCCCACCGAGGGCACGTACTTCCTCACCGCCGACGTCGGCCCACTCGGTCACGCCGACGGTGTCGAGTTCTGCCTGGCCCTGCCGGGGCGGGCCGGAGTGGTGGCGATCCCGAGCGCCGTCTTCTACCAGGAGCCGTGGCGACGACCGGCCCGCCACGGCACGAGCCTGGTCCGTTTCTGCTTCGCCAAGGACGACAAGGTCCTCGACGAGGCCGGGGCCCGACTCCGGGAGGCCTTCGCATGACCGCCGGTCGGCTCCGGGTCGCCGGCGTGCAGCACGACATCGTCTGGGAGCGACCCCGACGCACCTTCGACGCGCTCACCCCGCAGATCGAACGAGCGGCCGGCACCGGAGCCGACTTCATCGCCGTCACCGAGATGTTCGGCGGCGGCTTCTCGATGAACACCGCGGTGGTCGCCGAGCCGATCGACGGGCCCAGTCTCACGTACCTCCTCGAGGCCGCCCAGCGACACGACGTCGTGCTGTGCGGGTCGATCCCGACCCACCACCCCGACCACGATCGTCCGATCAACCGGCTCGTCGTCGTCGACCGCAGCGGCCTCCTCGGCGACTACGCCAAGATCCATCCGTTCAGCTTCTCGGGCGAGGACCGGCACTACTCGGCCGGTCGGGACTTCCTCACGCTCGACCTGTCGGGTGTTCGCACCACGTTCTTCGTCTGCTACGACCTCCGGTTCGCCGATGAGTTCTGGGCGACGGCCGCCGACACCGACCTGTACGTCGTGGTCGCCAACTGGCCGGCGGCACGCCGGCTCCACTGGCAGACCCTGCTCCGGGCCCGGGCCATCGAGAACCAGGCGTACGTGCTCGGGGTCAATCGGGTCGGCCTCAGTGGCGACGACGGCGCGTCGGACCGACTGGCCCACGCCGGCGATTCGGCGCTCGTCGACCCGCTCGGCGAATACCTCGCCACCGCCGCCGGCATCGAGACGCTCGTGACCGGACCGGTCGACGCCGACGTGGTCCGCGATGTTCGCCGGCGGTTCCCGTTCCAGGTCGATCGCCGTTGAGGTCGGCTACGTTTCGGCAACCGCCCGCTCGCCGATGACGGAAAGGACCCGCATGTCCCTGTGGCTCGCCGACAACCCGCTCAGCAGGAAATGGCCCCTCTACACCCGCGGCAACGTGGGTGAGGTGTTCCCCGAGGTCGTCCTCCCCTTCACCTGGAGCCTGTACGGCCAGGAGGCCGAGAACGGCTGGCGCGACTCCTACGAGCGCCTCGGACTGATCGCCGACGGCGACCTCCCCGACAGCGAGTCGATGATCATCCTCGGGGTCTTCGGGGGCTACTGCTACATCAACGCGAGCTACGTCCGACTCCTCGGCGTCCGGGCCCCGGGGGGCAGTGTCGAGGTCATCGACCACCAGTTCTTCGGCGAGTCCGACGCACCCCCCTACGCCCCACGCCCCGGCGATCGCAACCTCAAGGCCTCCGCGAAGCTGGGTGCCTCGGTGCTGAAGCTGTTGCGCACGACGTCACTCCCGGCCCTGGAAGAGGACAAGCGCCGGGTCGCGGCCTGGATCCGGCAGTATCCGGGAGCCTCGACGGCCGGAACCGATCCGGCGAGTGCCTCCGACGACGACCTGATGGCCTACATCACGGGGTTCCGTCCCCTGTTCCGCCACCTGTTCGGTCGTCACATCGACAACACGTTCGCGGTCGCCCTGGTCTCGGGCGCCCTGTCGGACCTGCTGGTCAAGATCGGCCAGGAGGACCGGCTGGTGTCGATTCTCGGCGGGATCGGCGATGTCGAGTCGGCGGCGCCCTCGGCGGTCATGTGGGAGCTGGCCCACACCGACGACCGGCGCGACTCCGCGGCCTGGCAGGGTCGGTTCGCCGCCTTCCTCGACGAGTTCGGGAGCCGGGGACCCAACGAATGGGACCTCGGGTCCGACCCGTGGGCCTTGCGACCCGAGCTCGCCCTGGCGGCGATCGATGCCATGGCCGGCGCCGATACCTCCCACGACCCACGGGGCCAGCACGAGCGGCTCGCCGCCGATCGTCAACAGGCCGTTGCCGACGTCCGCTCGCAGCTCAACATCGTGGATCGTCTGCTCTTCGACAAGGCGTTGCGGGCGACCACGCTGTACTCCCAGGGTCGCGAGCGATCGAAGACCACCGTGATCCGCGCCATCCACTCGGTTCGCCGTGCCCACCGCGAGCTCGCCCGACGGGCCGCCGAACGGGGCGGGGTGAGCGACCCCCGGCAGGCCTGCCTGCTCGATGTCGGCGAGTTCGCCGAGTACCTCGCCAATCCGACGCCCTGGCTGGGAATCATCGCCGAGCGGGCCGAACTGCACCGAACCCTCAGCGCGCTGATCCCGCCGTTCATCATCGACGGGACCATCCCCCCGATCGACACGTGGGAATCACGCGATTCGGTGGCCGATCAGGCCGTGGTCGGCCAGGAGTTCAAGGGCATCGCCGGCTGTCCGGGCATCGCCCGCGGGACGGCGGTGGTCGTGCTCGACCCGGGCGACCCCCGCCAGTTGGGTCCGGGCGACGTGCTGGTCGCACCGATCACCGATCCCTCGTGGACGCCGCTGTTCCTCGCCGCCGACGCCGTGGTCGTCGACGTCGGCGCCACCATGAGCCATGCGATCATCGTGTCGCGCGAACTCGGCATCCCCTGCGTCGTCTCGGCGGTCGGGGCCACCCGGTCGATCCCCGACGGCGCCACCATCGAGGTCGACGGGAACACCGGTCGGGTCACGATCATCGAACTCCCCTAGGTCCCGGATCCGGCGCGCCGTCTCGCCGGCCGACGAGGCCCAGTTCGTCGAGCACCCGTCGGGCCTCGACGTCGCCACGCACCAGGTGGGCGTCGATCCCCAACGAGCGGGCGGCGTCGACGTTGGGCTGGTTGTCGTCGAGGAACACGATGGCCCCGGCCGCAACGCCGAGATCGTCGATGACGTACTCGAAGATGTCGAGGTCGGGTTTGGCCAGCCCCAACCGGAACGACAGGTACTCGTGATCGAAGAGACCGCGCAACGCCTCACCGTCGACCTGACGATCCCAGTGGAGGGCGTTGGTGTTGGAGAGGACGGCCGTCGGGACCTCGAGCGACGAGATCAGGTCGGCCGATCCGGGGAACATGCCGTGGGGCCACGCCAGGAAACGCTCGATCAGTTCCGAAGCCGAGAACGACAGCCGCAGTTCGTCGACCAGTCGCACCCCGAACTCCTCGGCGGAACACCGCCCCATCTCGAAGTCACGGACCGCGGGACTGGCCAGCCACCGTGACCAGAACTCGTTCGGCGGCAGCGGGTCGTCGCCCAGGATCTCGGTGAGCGGGCCGAGCTCGACGACGACCCCGCCGAGGTCGAAGACGACCACCTCGATCGTCGGACGTGGGGGTGTCATCGGCCGGGATCCGTCATCGGGCCGCACCGTAGACGATCGCCGATTCACCCGTGCGAGCGCGCCGCACGGGTGCGATATCGTGTCACCCATGTCACGCGGCCCCATGCGAGTACTCGAGATCACCGGCGACCCACGCGAGCGAGGACTCCAGCACGGTCGGGCGCACCGAGACGACATCCGGGCCTACGCCGACGATCGGGTCGAGCTGGTGTGCGCCGGGGCCTGGAGCCATCATCCACTCGACCGGGCGGCCGTGCTCGACCTCGCCGACGCCTGCGTCGAACCGCACCGTCTGTACGCCCCCGACCTCGTCGAGGAGATGGAAGGCCTGGCCGAGGCCACCGACACCTCGTTGGCCGAGATGCTCATCGTGAGCGGCTTCACCGATTTCGTCGACACCGTCTACGCCATCCACGCCCATCCCGCCCTGGGTGAGGACGACTGCACGGCCGTCATCGTCCCCGACCATCGAGCCGGCGGCGCCGGATTCCTGGCCCAGACCTGGGACATGCACGACAGCGCCACCGACCACGTCATCGTGCTCGACGTTCGTCCCGATGGCGCACCCCGCTCGCTCGTGCTCACCACCACCGGCTGCGTGGGCCAGATCGGGATGAACGACGCCGGCATCGCCGTCGGCATCAACAACCTTCCCGGCGGCGACGGCCGGATCGGCGTCACCTGGCCCTTCGTGGTCCGCAAGGCGTTGCAGCAGACCACGATCGAGGCGGCGTTGGCCTGCATCACCGAGGCCCCGCTCGCCGGCGCCCACAACTATCTGCTCTTCGACGCGAAGGGCAACGGCTACAACGTCGAGGGGTTCAGCACGGCGACGGTCGTGACCCCGCTCGATCGTGACGTGCTCGGTCACACCAACCACTGCCTCGCTCCCCAGACGCTCGCCGTGAGCCAGGACAAGCCCACCCAGTTGCAGGAGTCGTCCGAGGTCCGGCTCTCCACGGCCATCGATGCCCTCGCCGACGGCCCGATCGATTACGAGCGTCTCGAGGCGCTCACCCAGCATCCGACGATCTCGTACCGCGGCGGGCCGCCGTTCCACGTCGAGACCTGTGGGGCGGCGATCATGCGCCCGGCCACCGGCGATTTCTGGGCCTGCTGGGGTCTGCCCTCCGAGAACCCCTACCAGCGGTTCTCGCTCAGCCCGGTCGGCGCCTGAGCCCATCGATGGTCAGCCTGCGTTACGAGCAATTGTCACCGGAGTGGATCGAGGGAGCCGCTCGCTGCGAGACGATCGCGTTCCCGACGGCCGAACCGGGCGATCTTCTCGGCGCCGAGGACTTCGCGGCGTATCTCGAGGTGTTCCCCGAAGGGGTGTTCGTCGTGATCGACGACGACGCCGCCCCGGGCGACGAGGTGGTCGGGGTCGGCGCCGGGATCTTCGTCGACTTCGACTTCGACGACATCGAGCACACGATCTGGGACGTGGCCGGCGAGCACCAGTGCGCGAATCACGACCCGGACGGCGACTGGTACTACGGCACCGACATCACGGTGCTGCCCGGCTACCGGGGCCACGGCATCGGCCGCAGGCTCTACGACCTCCGCAAGGACGTCGTCCGACGGTTCGGTCGGCGGGGCATCGTGGCCGGCGGCCACCTACCCGGTTTCGCCGAGGTGAAGCACGAGATGACCGCCGAGCAGTACGTGGCCGAGGTCGTGGCCGGGAAGCGGGGCGACGCCACCCTGTCGTTCCAGCTGAAGAACGGTTTCGAGGTGCGGGGCGTGATCCAGAACTACTTCGCCGACCCGGCCATCGACAACAAGGCCTCGCTCATCGTCTGGGAAGCCGACTGACGCTCGGGGCCGACCCGGGTTCGCGTTGGACCGCCGGGCGCTCGGCTCCTAGGTTTCGCCGGATGCAGACACTCCAGGGAAAAACGGCCGTCGTCACCGGAGCAGCCAGCGGGATGGGCCGGGCCTTCGCTCTGGGCTTCGCCGCTCGGGGGATGAACGTCATCCTCTCCGACATCGAAGGTCCCGCTCTCGACCTCGCAGTCGCCGACTGTCGAGGCCGTGGCCTCCGACGGCGCCCGGGCCATCGGCGTGGTCACCGATGTCGCCGACGCCGAGGCGGTTCGTCGGCTCGCCGCAACGTCGATCGACACCTTCGGCGCCGTCAACGTGCTGTGCAACAACGCCGGGGTCGGCGGCGGCAGCCTCTCGGCCGCCCCGGGCAGCGTGGTGCTCCCCGACTGGCAGTGGGTGATGGGCGTCAACTTCTGGGGCGTGGTGCACGGACACGAGGCCTTCCTGCCCCACATGCTCGAGCACGGCGACGGACACATCGTCAACACCGCATCGATGGCCGGTCACTTCCCGGGTCACAGCGCCTACAGCGCCTCGAAGTGGGCGGTGGTCGGCATCAGCGAGGGTCTCTACAACTCGATGCGGGCCCAGAACACCGGGGTCGGCGTGTCGTGCCTGTGTCCCGGCTGGATCAACACCGCCATCGGTGCCTCGGCCCGGAACCGCCCCGAGTGGGCGGCTCCCAATGCCCTCGACGAGCCCGACGCCGAGGCCGAGGCTCGTCATCAGTTCGTGCTGGATGCCCTGGCGTCGGGGCTGCCTCCCGAGCACGTGGCCGACCTGGTCGTCGACGCCATCCTCGAGGACCGGTTCTGGATCTTCACCCACCCCGACATGGTGGCTGCGCTCGAGCCACGCTTCGCCGCCATCCTCGGTGACCACAACCCGACCTTCGACCCGAGCGCCGCCCTCCGCGACTGACCCCCTCGTTCTGGCGAGCCTGCGCACCACGTTCCCGTTCCGACGGCGTGGTGTTCCTCGGCAGGGACGACAGCCCGCCAGAACGGGGAGTTGGTGACGGCAGCCCGCCAGGGCCCGACCCCCACCCGTTCACGGCGGCGACGCCGGGTCCGGCGTTCCCTCAGCCATACGAGGCGCCGAGACCCGCCCGGGCATCGATCTGGACCCCGTAGGACGGGATCGGGTAGCGAAGTCCGTTGCGCGACAGCGCCTCGAGACCGGCGATCGCCTTGGGCAGGAACGACGGTGGGGTCGCCATCAGCAGTTCGTCGTCCTGCACGCCGCCGTAGCGGCGTTCGGCGAAACACGGGATCGACACGCTCGGCTGCCGGGTCGACAGCGCCCGACCCCAGGAGTCGGCGCACGACGACTCGCCGACACAGCCCCACTCGAAGTTCTGGTAGCCCGACCACTGCAGCCCGTTGATGAGCAGGATCATCTGGGCCGGCGTCGCGTAGATGAGGGCGATGTCGGGCGGATCGAGGCGGCCGGTCGCCAGCGGCGACACGGCCATGGCCTGGTAGGTCCCGAACGGCACGGTGTGCATGGCGTGCTGGTGGACCGAGGAGTCCTCGATCGTCTCGAACCAGACTCCGGCCATCTTGTCGCCCGAGAGCCAACGCTCGTCGCGGGGGTGCAGTCCGATCACGGCGCCGCACTGGGCGCCGACGAGGTCGTCGTTGGTGATGCCGACGGTCCAGTTCAGCCTCGCCGCCATCCCGACGATCTGGTCGGTGGTGTGGATCGTCGTCGGCCGACGGATCCGGTCGATCGCCTCCATCTCCTCGACCGTGGTGAACATCTTCATGCCGATCGGGGTGGTCCGCAGACGCAACAACCGGTTGAGATCGTTCACCACACCGACCCAGTCGAGCGGAGCTCCTTCGAGGTGGACGGACTGGTCGCTGATGTCGTTGGTCATCGCCGAACGTTACTTCGCTCGCTCCGAACGCAAAATCGGCGACCGCCGGCACGGGCAAGGATTGCTCAAGGCCCATCGGAAACGCCCGATGAACCTGATGTGGACCACTCTTCGCGCCAACCCCGTTCTCGGCGACCCCTGGTCGGCACCCTGACCGCCACCGTGCTCGCGGTGACGATGCTGTCGGGGGCCTGCGGCTCGGACCCGTCGACCGATGCCGCCGGCGACGCTCGACCCAGCAGCCTGGCCTTCACCGACGGCGCCCCGACCACGGCGAGCACGCTCATCGCCGCCGCCCCCGACGTCGCACTGGGTGAGCTCGACGCCGAGCTCGTGCGTTTCGAGTCGACCTGGGTCTGCGAGGTGCAACGCCGCACCTTCCCGACCGAGGACGGGCGGGAAGCGGCGCTGGTCGAGAAACTCGCCGAGTTCGGCCTCGACGAAGCCGCCTACCGGGAGTTCCGGGCCCGGGTGAACGACGAACAGGACCTCCGCGACGCGATCCTGTTCAGCTACCAAGAGACATGCCGTCCCTGATGGCCCGGGGCGGGTCGGTATCGGCCGCCCGCCGACGACGGGCCTCGGCGCCCATCGTCGCTCTGGTCCTGCTCGCAACCATGGCGAGCCGACCCACACCGGGTTCGGCGCTCGAGGTCGAGCCCCAGCCGATCCTGCTCTCCGACACCGAGTTCGTCTGGATCCAGGGCGAGGTGGGACTGGTGACCCTCAACTGGACGACCGAGGAGCCACTCACCGACTTCCGGGTCTCGGCGGTCGGTGGCGGCGACGGAGTCGCCGTCGAGTACGACGATCCGGGACTGGGGCATGCGACCCTCGACGCCGACGACGACCTCGCCTCCAACGAGATCGACTCGACCAGCTTCCTCCTGCGCCCCACCGCCGAGACCCCGGCGGACACCTTCCACCTCGACGTCGCCGTCTCGTGGGCCTGGGGTGGCCGACGGCACGACGCCGTCGTACGACTGGCGTTCCAGCAGCGGGCGGACGACGGTCGACCCTTCCTGATCCTCACCGAATCGGCGGTCGTCCCGGCGATCGGTGACGGTTCCCGCAACTGGGTCGAACTCTCGTTCCTGGGGCTCGACGCCGACCTGCGCGACTTCGCGGTCTCGATCGATGGCGACCTGCCCGTCTACTACCCGCAGACGTCCTACACGAGCCTGCACCACAACGACGTCCTCGAGGTCGGCGAGCGGGACGTGGCCCGGTTCTGGCTCGACCCCGCCTCGATCGAGCCGGGTACCTACGAGCTGACCGTGCACGTGGACTACGTCGACGGTTCGGGTCGTCAGGCCACCGATCGACCGCTGGTGATCACCGTCGGCCGCTAGCTCGCTCGGCCTGCTGCCGGAGTTCCCGGCGGGCGATGGCCATCAGGTGCACCTCATCGGGTCCGTCGGCGATTCGCAGCGACCGCAGCTGGGCATACATCCTCGCCAGGGGGGTGTCGTCGGAGACACCGGCGGCTCCGAACACCTGGATCGCCCGGTCGACGATCGTCGTCGCCGTTCGCATCACGTGGACCTTGATGACCGACATCTCGGGCGCCGCGGCCTGGTCGCCCTCGGTGTCCATGATCGATGCGGTGCGCAACGTGAGCAGGCGAGCCGCGTCGAGTTCGATGCGGGCCTCGGCGATCCAGTCGCCGATGTTGGCCCGGCTGGACAGTGGCTGGCCGAACGTGGTCCGCTGACCGGCCCGCTCGCACAGCAACCCCAGGGCGTGTTCGGCGAGGCCGATGGTGCGCATGCAGTGCTGGACCCGAGCGGGACCCAGCCGGGCCTGGCCGATCGCGAACCCGCCCCCGACGTCGCCCAGCAGGGCGCCGGCCGGGACCCGGACCTCGTCGAATTCGAGCTCGACGTGGCCGTTGGGGTCGAGGTAGCCGAACTTCGCGAGGTTGCGCACCACCCGCAACCCCGGCGTGTCGATGGGGACGATGAACTGGCTCTGCCGCCGGTGACGGGAGGCCTCGGGATCGGTGCCGGCCACGGCGATGACGAAGGCGCAGTTCGGGTGCAGAACGCCGCTGATCCACCACTTCCGGCCGTTCAGCACCCAATCGTCACCGTCTCGCCGGGCCCCCATCGAGATGTTGGCGGCATCCGACGAGGCGACGTCGGGCTCGGTCATGGCGAACGCCGATCGGATGAGACCGTCGAGCTGGGGTTCGAGCCAGCGCTCGCGCTGCTCGTCGGATGCGTAGCGGGCCAGGGCGTCACCATTGACACTCGACGGGGCATCACAGTTGGTGACCTCCTGGGCCAGAGCGCTCGTGCCGAGCACCTCGGCGAGCGGCGCGTACTCGACCATCGAGAGACCGGGCCCGTAGAAGGGATCGCGGACACACAGGTTCCAGAGCCCGGCTTCCTTGGCCTCGGCCTTCAGCGCCTCGATGATGGCCGGCTGGGTGTCGGGGGCTTCCCGACGCTGCTGCTCGGCCAGGGCCTCGTTGGGGCGGACGCGATCGTCGACGAACGCCGTCAGCTCCTCGATCCGCCGGAGCGTCTCGCGACCGTGGTTGAAGTCCATGGGTTCCTTCCTGATCCGGTGGTTCAGCCGTCGGCCGGCGGCTGTTGCGGTCGTCGATGCACGATGCCGTCGGCAACCAGCCGTTCGATGGTGTCGCGGTCGTAGCCGAGTTCGACCAGCAGCTCGTCGGTGTGTTCACCGTGGTCGGCGATCTCGGGGCGCGCCCGATAGCCGGACCCGCTCATCGTGATCGGTGCCGACGACATGACGTAGTGACCGAACCGCTCGTGGTCGGCCTCGTAGACCAGGCCGGCGGCGTGGGCATCGGGGTCGAGGAGCAGTTCCTCGACCAGGCGAACCGGGCTGGCGGGAATGTCCTCGGCGAGCAGGACGGCCATCGCCTCGTCGGTCGACAGGCTGCGAAGCCGGTCGGCCAGATGGGCTCGGGTTGCGGCCAGCAGCTCGTCGCGTCTGGTCCGATCCGCCCACTCGTCTCGGGTCCGCGGATCGGTGGTTCCGAACGATCGGCAGAGCCGGGCGCCCATCGGCCCGGTCGCTCCGATGGCGACGGCCCCGTCACTCGTGTCGTAGGTGGACATGAAGAACACCTCGGGGGCGGCACGCCGGGCCCGTTCATCGGCCAGGTCGGCCAGGGATTCGCCGGCGGCGCGCCGCTCGGCCAGGGACCGCTTCCAGTCATCGGTGGCGTCGAACAGGTTGGCGGAACGGTGCATCAGGTAGAGCCCGGCGTGCGCCAAGGACGTGCCGACCCGTTGACCCTCCCCCGTTCGTTCCCGGTGCTGCAGGGCGGCGGCGATCCCGAATGCCAGCAGGAGACCGGCGGTGTAGTCGCAGTAGTACGCCTCGTAGCGACCCATCCGACCCCCTTGCGACGTGGCCGAACGCAGGCCGGTCCACGATTGGGCGATGAGATCGAGGCTGGGGCGGAGGGCGTCGGGGCCGGTATCACCGAACCCGGTGATCTCGCCATGGACCAGTCCCGGGTTGACGGTCCGGAGCGACTCGTGGTCGAGCCCCAACCGTTGCGCCGTTCCCGGCCGCAGGTTGGTGATCAACACGTCGGCGTGGGTGGCCAGGTCGAGGGCGATGGACCGACCGGCCGGGCTCGACAGGTCGACCGGGAGTGCACGTTTGCCCCGGGCCTTGACGGCGTACTGCCGACCGTCGGTCCAGGCCGTGCCATCGGCCGTTCGGAGCGGATCGGTCGATCGGGTCTGGTCGCCGGTGACGGGCTCGAGCTTGACGACGTCGGCGCCGCCGTGGGCGAACAGCTCCCCGCAGATCGGGGCCGCGACGAACTGGCCGATCTCGAGGACCCGGAGTCCCTCGAAGACGCCCGGCAACGGGTCGGGGTCAGCGGAGGCCATCGAGGGTCGCCTCGGTCTCGGCCACCAGGCGGCCGATCACGTCGGCCACGGTGGTGAGCGAATCGAAATAGGCCACGCTCTGTCCGACCGGGGAGTGCATCAACGGGGCCACCCGGTGCCGGTCGATCTGCCCCAGGATGTCGCCGACGAGGATGTCCTGGTACGGCATCTTGAGTGGTTCGGGCGCCCCGGGGGCCGACCACTCGTCGGTCCACGCCGTGCGGATCTGGCGCAGCGTCTTGCCCGAGTCGGCCCTCGAGATCACGGCATCGGCCGAACCGCCGGCGATCAGTTTCGCCAGCACCTCGGGCTCGGTGTGCTCCTCCTCGCAGAACAGCCAGGCCGTTCCGAGCCACACCCCGACCGCACCGAGGGCCATGGCCGCGGCGATGTGACGCCCGGTGGCGACGCCCCCGGCTGCGACGACCGGGAGATCGCCGGCGACGTCGACGATCTGGGGCACCAGCGAGAACGTGCCGATCGGTCCGGTGTGCGCCCCGGCGTCGGTGCCCTGGGCAACGAGGATGTCGGCGCCCGCCTGCATCGCCTTGACCGCGTGCTTCGGCTGGCCCACCAGGCTCACCAGGGTCTTGCCCCGATCCTTGGCCGGACCGATGACCCACTCCGGGCTCCCGATGCCGAGGGCGAGGACCGAGATCGACGAGTCCATCACCACGTCGACCTGCTCCCGGGCCATCTCTTCGCTCCGGACGAACCGCGACCGCATCCCCGGATTGCCGTCGTCGGGCACCTCGTATCGGGCCCGCAGGCCGGCGATGAAGGCCCGGTGCTCGTCGGGGATCGCCGCCTCGATCTCGGCGCGGTTGTCGCGTTCGGGCATGCCCGGTGGGATCACCAGATCGAGTCCGTAGGGGCGATCGCCGAGCACGTCGGCCATGGCGCTCACGCCTTCCTCGATCTCCTCGGGCGTGGATCGGGTGGCACCCCAGATCCCGATCCCACCGGCCAGGCTGACGGCCATGGCCGCCTCGAGCGAGTGGGTGAACCCGAAGATCGGGAGCTCGGCACCCAGATCGTCACACAGGCGGTTGCGGAGCCGGGAGCTGGTCACCGGGTTGGACATCGAGCTACTCCTGGGTCGGCGGCGCGTACCCCATGCTTGCGGGATTCGCCGGCCGGCGCCACTTGCCCGATGCGCCATCCGGTGCCGCATGATCCGAGCGTCCGGACGCCGTACAGTTGATCGTCGATGACCCCACCTCCCATCCCGGCCATGCGTGCTCCGGCGGTTCGGGCGGCCAACGCCGAGCTGGTCCTGCGCCACCTGCGCTCGGGTGCGGGCTCGGCGAAGACCCGGGCCGAGCTTTCGCTGCTCACCTCGCTCACACCCCAGGCGATCGGTTCCATCCTCGCCGAGCTCGTCGACCGGGGTCTCGTCCTGGAGCAGCCCAGCAGCCGGGTCGGACCCGGTCGCCCGCCGACGGAGTTCCGGCTCGACCCCGAGGGACGGTTCTGCGTGGTGGTGATCCTCCGGTTCGGAGACGTGCACCTGATCGTCGAGGACGCCCTGGAACGCGTCGTCGCCTTCCGGCGGTTCCGGCAGAAGGCCCCGACCCGGCCCCGTCCCCTCGTCGATCGGGTGGTGCGGGTCATGACCCGTCTGCTCGAATCGGTCGACATCCCGCTCGATCGCGTCGGCCGGGTCGAGGTGACCGTCGAGGGGCGGGTCGACGAGGATCGGCTCGTGGTCCATGAGTCACCGCTGTGGTCCTCGACCGGCCTCGGCCTCGGCGGATTGTTCGTCGAGGCCCTCCCCGGTGGCATCGAGTTGTCGCTCACCAGTGCCGACCGGGCGCTGGCCGCCACCGCCTATCACGAGCTCGGCGCCGATCCGTCGGAGTTGGTGGTCATCGTCCACATCGGCCACAGCATCCGTCTCTATCTGGCCTCCGACGGCGTCCTCCTGGCCAGCCGGGCCGGGAACACCGGCTCGCTGCACCACTTCGCCGTCGCCGGCAACGACCGCCGGTGCCCGTGCGGCGAGATCGGCTGCCTCGGCACGGTGGCCAGCGGCGAGGCCGTGATCACGACCTACCGGGATCGCACCGGGATCGGTCTCGACGCCGCCGCCGACCTGATCGACCGCGTCGGGGCCGGCGACCTCGACGCCATCGAGGCGGCCCGGGAGGCGGTCGACTGGCTCGGCCGCGGTCTGGCTCCGCTCCTGCGCGTGCTCGATCCCGATCGAGTGGTGCTCACCGGGGCCGTCGGCGGCGGCGACAGCCCGGGGTCGAGACAGCTGATCGCCACGGTGCGCCGCCACCTGCACCCCTCACAGCAGTCGGTGCCCATCCACGTCGTCCAGCCCTACTTCGCCGAGCAGACCATGGCGAATCTCGTGCTGCGCTGAACCGTCACCATCCGCCGTCGCCCACTGCCAGATCGCCGGAGCGGCCGCTGCGCTTCGGTCGTCATCGGATCTCCCCGGAGGACCGCTGGGTGCCCTTGAGGAGCTCGCGGAAGGGCGTGTCCTTGTCGACCGTCGGCTCACGGGGAAGCCCGAGCACCCGCTCGCCCAGGGTGTTCCGCTGGATCTCGTCGGTCCCGCCCCCCAGGCTCATGCCGCGACAGTTCAGCGTCTGGTAGGCGAAGAACTCGGCGTCGTCGTCGCCGGGCTCCCAGGCCGGTGACGACGGGAAGCAGATCCGCGCCGCGAGATCGGTGGCGGCGCGGCCCTGCACCGTTCGCCAGAGCTTGCCGATCGAGGGGCTGAGGCCGGTCCGTCCCCGCAGGAAGCCGACCACCCGTTCGTTGATCCACAGCTGGGCCAGTTCCTGACGCACGACCGGATCGTCGAGCCGATCCCTCTGGCGGGCCAGATCGATCAACTGCACCACGGGGATCGGCACCCGGGACCAGAGGCGGTCCATGCCCGAGTTGTCCATCGACGCCACCCCGGTCTGGACCCGTTCGTGGGCGAGCAGGGCAACGGCCATGCGCCAACCGTCGTTGACCTCGCCGATCACCCAGTCGGCGGGGACCCGGGCCTCGTCGATGAAGACCTCGTTGAACTCCGAGTGGCCGGTCATCTGGCGGAGCGGCCGGACCGTCACGCCCGGCTGGTCCATCGGCATGACGAGCATGGTGATGCCCCGGTGTTTCGGCGCGTCGGGGTCGGTCCGGGCGAGGAGGATCGACAGGTCGGCGTTCTGGGCCCCCGAGGTCCACACCTTCTGCCCGGAAACGACCCATTCGTCGCCGTCGCGGACGGCCCGGGTCGACAGCGACGCCAGATCCGATCCCGCACCGGGCTCGGAGTAGAGCTGACACCAGATCTCGTCGCCACGGAGACCGGGACGCAGGAATCGGCGGCGAACGGCGTCGGAGCCGTGGTCACGGACGACGGGCAGCGCCATGCCGACGCCGATCCCGAAGACCGAGTTCTCGGTGGGAACCCGCCCCTCGCTCTCGGCGGCCCAGATCGACTGGTGCGCCGGGCCGAGGCCCCGTCCGCCGAACTCGGCCGGGTAGTCGAGCCCGGCCAACCCGGCGTCGTAGAGGGCGGCGCGATAGGCCTTGCCCCGGGCCACGCTCCCCGTGCGACCCTCGAGCACCGCCGGGAGTGTCGTCTCGAAGAACTGCCGGACCGTGGCTCGGAACTCGGCGAGATCGGCCGTCTCGGCGCCGGAGGAATCGAGGGGATGATCGGTCGACGTCTCGGTCATGACGCCAACCTATGCGGTGACCGCCGCCCGCTCCAGCGAGCTCGTCGAGGGTCGTTCGTCGGGGATCTCAGTCCGGGGGGAACATCGTCTCGATGAAGGTCACCAGGTCGGTGGCGAGGTCGTTCTTGCGTTGGAGGCCCACCTGGAGCTGTCCGCCTTCACCGGCGTACTCGTTGGGTTTCCAGGTGCCCTTCGGGAACAGCCGCTTGAACCGGACCTCCTGGGAGGCCTTGAGCCGGACGGGCCCCATCTTGGCGATCCACTCGGGCCCGCCGAATCCCGGACCCTTCACGACCACCACGTCCCGGATCCCGATCCCCACGCAGGCGGCCCGGAGCCGGGCCACGTCGAGCAGTCGCTCGGCCTCGACCGGGATGCGGCCGTAGCGATCTTCCCATTCGGCGCGGATCTCGTCGACCTCGGGCTCGGTGGTGACCGCCGCCAGCTTCCGGTAGGCCTCGAGCCGCAGGACCTCGGTCTCGACGTAGGTGCTCGGCAGATTGGCGTCGAGCGGCAGATCGAGCTTGATCTCGACCGGCCCCGCCACCGGGGTGCCGTTCAGTTCGGCGACGGCCTCGGTCACGAGTTGGCAGTACAGGTCGTAGCCGACGGCGGCGATGTGCCCGGACTGGCCGCTGCCGAGGAGGTTGCCGGCGCCACGGATCTCGAGGTCGCGCATGGCGATCTTGAACCCCGAGCCCAGTTCGGTGGCCTCGCCGATGGTCTTGAGCCGCTCGTAGGCCTGCTCGGACAGGGCCGCATCGGGACGAGTGAACAGGTAGGCGTAGGCCCGCTGACCGGATCGACCGACTCGACCCCGGAGCTGGTGCAGCTGCCCCAGGCCGAGGAGTTCGGCCCGATCGACCACCAGGGTGTTCACGGTCGGCATGTCGATCCCGGACTCGATGATCGTGGTGCACACGAGCACGTCGTACTGGTTCTCCCAGAAGTCGTAGACGACCTTTTCGAGCGTGCCTTCGTCCATCTGGCCGTGGGCGACCGCCACCCGGGCCTCGGGCACCAGGTTGCGAACGTCGTTGGCCACCTTCTCGATGCTCTGGACCCGATTGTGGACGTAGAAGACCTGGCCGTCTCGAA
Source organism: uncultured Acidimicrobiales bacterium (assembly GCA_963717115.1). Taxonomy (GTDB): domain Bacteria; phylum Actinomycetota; class Acidimicrobiia; order Acidimicrobiales; family SZUA-35; genus JBBQUN01. The sequence continues at coordinate 472,890 of CAVQVO010000002.1, forward strand.
GCAGCTCCCGGCGGATGGCCTCGGCAACCGCCCGCTCGTCCTCTTCGCCGACGTAGGTCAGGATCGGTTGCCGATCGGCCGGTGGGGTGTTGAGCAGCGACAGATCACGGATCCCGGTGAGGCTCATCTCGAGGGTGCGAGGGATCGGCGTCGCGGTGAGCGTCAACACGTCGACGTCGGACTTCAGCTGTTTGATCGATTCCTTGTGGTTGACGCCGAACCGCTGCTCCTCGTCGACGATCAGCAGACCGAGCTTGGGCATCGTGAGATCGGCCGACAGCATGCGATGGGTCCCGATGAGCACATCGACCTCGCCGGCAGCGGCTGCGGCGAGCACCGACTTGGCCTGCGCGGTCGTCAGGAAGCGACTGAGCACCTCGACCCGGACCGGATAGGGCGCGTAGCGATCGCGAGAACGTCTGGAAGTGCTGCTGAGCCAGCAGCGTCGTCGGCACGAGGATGGCGACCTGACGGCCCGACTGCACGGCCTTGAACGCCGCCTGGACCGCGACCTCGGTCTTGCCGAATCCGACGTCGCCGACGACCAGACGGTCCATCGGGACCGGACGCTCCATGTCCTCCTTCACGTCGACGATGGCGCTCGCCTGGTCGGGGGTCAGCTCGTAGGGGAACGACTCGGCCAGCTCGTTCTGCCAGGGTGTGTCGGGCTCGAAGGCGATGCCGGTCGGCGGCCATCCGGGTCTGGTAGAGCACCACCAGTTCCTGGGCGATCTCGGCCACCTCGGAGCGGACCTTCGCCTTGGACTTGGCGAAGTCGCTGCCGCCCAACTTGTGCAGCGACGGCGATTCCCCACCGGTGTAGTGACGAATCAGATCGATCTGGTCGCTGGGGACGTAGAGCTTGTCGTCGCCGCGGTACTCGAGCAGCAGGTAGTCGCGTTCGTGGCCACCGATGGCCCGCTTGACCATGCCGGCGAACCGACCCGACCCCGTGCTGGTGATGCACGACGTAGTCGCCCGGGGCCAGATCGTCGAAGAAGCCGTCGGTCTTGCGCTTGCGTTTCCTCGCCTTGCGGTGGGCCCGACGGCGACCGGTCAGCTCGTGCTCGGTGACGATGCCGAGCCCCACCGACGGCAGGTAGAAGCCGCGCTCGAGGCCGGCAACGACCAGATGCCCACCCGGGGTGAAGGCGGTCGAGCGGGGGGACTCGTCGATCGAGCCCTGTTGTTGCGGCGTGCCGTGGCGCTGCGGGTGGAGACCCCACTCGGCCAGCAGCTCGGCGATGCGATCGGCCGATCCGGCGCCGTCGGCGGTGACCACGAGGCGCGATCCGGCACCGAGCGCGCTGGTCAGGCGTCCGGCGAGGGCCTCGCCGGGGGCATCCCATCCCGAGGCCTCGAGGACGGCGACGTCGGGGCTCTCGGGCACGGAGGTGACCGTGACCACCGGGGCCGTGGTCTTGGCCAGGATCCGGTCGAACGCGAGGTGCAGCCGGGGGAAGTCGTGATGCTCGTCGGCGTCGAGCGCACCCCAGGTTCGGGCCAGGCTGTCGGCCAGGTCGGATTCCTCGGCGAGCAGGTCGTTGCCCCGGTCGCGCATGCGCCGGGGCTCGACCAGCACCACCATGGCATCGGCATCGAGGAGGTCGGGCAGGACCCGGTCATCACCGGTCAGCCACGGCAACCACGACTCCATGCCGTCGAAGACCAGCCCCTCGGACAGGCGCTCCCACTGTTCGCGGCCCCAGGGCTCCTCGGCGACGAGTTCGGCGGCCCGGGCTCGGACCTCGTCGGTGACGAGGAGTTCCCGGCAGGGAAAGATCTCGACCCGATCCACGTCGTCGGTCGAGCGCTGATCGGCGATCGTGAACCGGCTGAGGCGTTCGACCTCGTCACCCCACAGGTCGATGCGGATCGGGCCCTCGGCGGTCGACGGGAACACGTCGACGATCGATCCTCGCAGCGCGACCTCTCCCCGGTGCTCCACCTGCGGTTCGCGTCGATAGCCCGTGCCGACCAGGCGCTCGACCAGTTCCTGGGGATCGATCTGGGCGCCCTCGGTGACGATGATCGGTTCGATCTCGTCGACGTGGGGGCTGAGGCGCTGCACGAGGGCTCGCACCGGAGCCACCACCACCCGGGGGCTGCGGTCGGGGTCGCGGAGGTACCACAGGGTCCGCAGCCGGTGCCCCATGGCCTCGATCGACGGACTGACCCGTTCGAAGGGGAGCGTCTCCCACGCCGGGAACGACGCCACCTCGTCGTCGCCCAGGTAGACCCGCAGGTCGTTGACCAGGCGATCGGCATCGGCGGTCGTGGGAACGGCGACCACCAGCGGGCGCCGATCGGAACCGACGGCGAGGCCGGCCAGCGCGATGGCCCGGGCCGGATCGGGAACGGCGAGCACCTTGGCGGCGCGCCCGATGATGCGTTCGAGCGCAGGATCGTCGGCGACGAGCCGGGGCAGGGAGGTGAAGCTCACCCGGTGAGGCTACGGCGCCGGAACAGCGCGTGGGATGCCCGGGCCGCCATCATGGCGCCGACCGTGCCGATGAGGATCCCCGAGGCGTTGGCCAGGACGTCGTGGACCTCCAGCTCACGGCTCCAGGTGAAGAACACCTGGCCGATCTCGGAGGCGATCGCCAGGACGAGGACTGCGCCGGCGATCCGCCACGTGGAGACCCGGTGGGCGAAGAGCCCGTGAGCCAGCGCCGCCGCACCGGCCCAGAGCAACACGTGGCCGGCGGTCCTCCATTCGAGGGGGAAGTCCGACACGTCGACCCAGTCGATCCCGAATCGGTACTCGACCCGTCGACCCAGGTTCTCGAGCCGGAAGATCGCCCGTTCGACGAAGTCGGGAGCCCGATCGCTCAGGAGGAGGATCACGGCGAGTGCCGTGAACGGGATCGTCGACAGCCACAGGATCAGGCGAGCCGGGCCGATCCGATCGGCCCGCTCGGGTCCGGGTGCGCCGGGGCCCGGGGTCAGGCCGCCGGCTTCGTGTTCGGCCGTTGCGCCGTTCTCGAGCTGCGGGTCCACGGGTTCAACGTACCCGTGACGAGGCCGGGCAGGGCATCGGGAGGGCGTTTCGCCCGTGAGCCGTTCAACCCGTCTCCTCGACGCCGAGCCGAACGGCCTCGAGCTCGTCGACCACGTTCTGGAGTTCGGCGTCGACCCCACCGATCGAGTCGGCGTCGGCCCCCGACACCGACAACTCGATCGAGCGGGTGACCAATTCGTCGAGCCGGGCGTCGAGCAACAGGAGCTGGGAGTGGGTGGTGGCGATCGTCTCGTCGAGCCGTCGGGCGCTGTCGAGTTGGGCCTGGAGCGCGGCGGCCGCCTGCGCGCTGGTGGAGCCCGGCGTCAGGGTGCGACCACCTTGCAGCGACGCCAGATCGGTCACGATCCGATCGACATCGACCAGGGCCCGGGCCTCGCTGAGCTGCTGCCCGCTCTGGGCCACCCGATAGGAATGGTGGACGAACCGATCGATGCGGTCGGCCATGCCGTCGAGTCGATCTCGGACCGGGCCGGGCCGAGTCCGTTCGATCGCCGTGCGGAACCGTTGCTGGGCGGCCAGGGCCTCGTCGACGAACAGCTGCCACGGTCCCGACACGCTGCGCCGGTCGATGCGTTCCTTGACCGGGCCGCGGGGAATCGCCACGCCGACCCGAGCCGCCCAGGCGCCGAGCCCGATCAGCGGCGCCAGCAGACCGGCCCCGACCAGGATGCCGCCGGCCGTTCCGACACCGGCCAGCACGATGCCGGCCGGGCTCATGATGGCCTCGGCCACCGGCTTGGTGAAGAAACGGTCGCGCAGGCTCATGACTGGCTCCTCACGCCGTCATCAGAAGTTCGAGATCACTTCGGCGAAGACCTTGTCGATCGAGCGGGGATCGCTGGCGTCGTAGACCGCCGACGACGCCGACTCGGCGATGGCCCCGAGCACGTCGAGGCTGGCGCCGGCACCGTAGGCGATCGGGAAGACCCGAACCGGCTTGCTGCCCTGGCCCTCGCTGCCTCGCGACAGGTTCGCCAGCAGCCGGTCGAACTGCTGCTGGTCGTCGGACGGGTTCTCGTCGGAGTTGGCCCCGTCGGACAGCACGACGATGGCGTTGATCAGCTCGGGGTCGTACCCGGCGACGGCCTCGGCGTAGACGGTGTCGATGGCCTCGAACAGCGGCGTGCCGGACTGGGGGAAGATCGAGCCGAGGCTGCGTTCGATGGCGGCCCGGTTCGTCGTCGAACGGCCCGTAGGGAACGATCTCGGTTGATGATGGTCTGGGTGCCGGTGTCGTCGGTGGTGAACGTGACCAGCGAGACCTCGTCGTTCGGCGAGAAGTCGCCGAGGGCGGACCGGATCGCCGAGGTGGCCAGCTCCAGTTTGGTCTGCCCATCGCCGCCGTCGTCGCCCATCGATCCGGACACGTCGAGCAGCAGCGTGACGCGAGCACCCTTGCGCTGCGTGCGCCACAGGTCGAGCAGCGCCGGTCATGACCTCGGGTTCGGGGACCTCGAGCAGGTCGCTCGGCTGGTCGGGGTCGACCCCGAACTCGGCCGAGATGGGGGCGGCCAGGGCCACCCGCGGGTTCCCGGGCCGGAAGCCGAACTCGAGGACCTTGCGCTGGTTCTCCTCGAGTTGCACGAAGTCGATGAAGGCCGGCCGCCCCTCGCGCTGGGCGTCGTCGACCCACTCGTCGTCGACGACGAACAGCGGATTGTCGGAGTACAGCGTGCCCTCTTCGGGGTAGATGGCGACCAGTTGCACCTTGGGCGGACGGGGTTCCTCACCGGGGTCGAGACGGCCGTCGGGGTTGCCCGAGTTGTAGTCGATGACCGACTTCTCCTCGACGGCCGCTGCGGCGACGTAGCCGAGCGCCGCGCCCCGCTGGTCGGCCTTGTACCAGTTGTTCATGAAGGTGAGCGTGGTGTCGCCGTAGTGGACGACCGCCGACTCGACGCCACGACCGAAATCGACAACGGCCGGGCGGGCCAGGTCTTCGGTGTTGAGGTTCTCGGTCTTGCCGGCCGCCGCATAGGTCTGGGCGATCAGGGCCGACAGACCGCTGGTCGAGAAGTTCGGGTTGGTCTTGCCCAGGCGGAAGTCGCCCCATTCGGGGTGCCCGAACGCCGCCCAGCCCTGGTCACCGGTGGACAGCGCGAGGATGTCGGACCAGCCGATGGGTTCGTCGGGCCATCCCAGCGCCGCCGCCATCGGCTCGGGCATGGCGATCACGAGCGGCGTGACCATGAACGGAACGCCGTCGCCGACGACCGGGGGCAGCCCGGCGTCGGCCCGACGCTGGTTGACCACCGAGCCCCAGGCGCTCGAGGCCGGCGACCAGACGACGGGTCGGGGGCCGTCGGCCAGTTCGTCCCATCCCTCGGCGAGCAGGGTGGCGCCGAGGCCCGAGGCCTTCGACTGGACCTCGACATAGATGCAGGTCCCGTCGGCCATCTCGGCGTCGGAGTCGTTGAACTCCGAGGCGAGATCGCTCATGAGCCGGATCTTCTCGGAGGAGACCGCGGTGTACACCGCGACACAGTCGCCGGGTCCGTCGGCGTTCCCGCCTCCCGACGAGCACCCCGCAGCGACGAGACCCAGCGCCGCCAGCGTCGCCCCGATGATTCGGCCGGTCGCCCGTGGTCGATTGCCCTCGCCTGATCGCCTCACTCGTCTCTCCCTGGTCGGCGTGTCGTTCATCATGGCGCACGCACCGTTCCTCGTCGGTCCCAACGGCCGGTCACCGGCGATCGTTCCCTCACGACCCGGCTCGCAGTGCCGTGAGCACGCCGGGCGACGGACCGTCGGACGTCGTTGCGGACCCGGGCTGCCAGCTGCGATCGGTCAGTTCGCCGATCAGATCGTCGAGGCGTGGGACCTCGGCGCCGGCGATCCCGATCCCGACCAGGTCGATCGACGGACCGGTGTCGGGGACCATCAGCGAGTCGCCACGACCGAGGTCGACGGCGTCGGCCTCGAGGGCGGCGACCGCGTCGTAGGTGCCCGGTCGGGTGAGGAAGAGGTCGAGCGCCGACTGCGGGCCGCTCACGAAGTCGACGTGCGAACCCAGTTCGGTCCGCCATGCCCGGAACCCCTGGTCGGCGAAGTCGTTGCTGGCGAAGTCCTGACGACCGAGGAAGGCGGCCACGACCTGGCTGTAGGCCAACAGCCCCGCCGTCTGGTCGAGGGAGTCGAGTCCGATGTCGGTACTGCGCCCCGACGAGGCCAGGCACGCCCAGCTCAGGGGCTCGCAGTCGGCGATCCGGCCGAGCAAACCGAGCCGGGTGGTGGCCACGACGGCTGGTTCGGTCGTCTCGAGGGCGGGGAGACTGGTTCGGTCGCGTTCGATGGCGAGCATCTCGGGCCACGGGTCGCCGACGATCCAGACGGTCGCGGCCGGGGTGCGCTCGCCCACCAGTCGGTCGAAGGTGTCGCCGGGATCCTCGATGGTGAGCTCCCGGTCGCCGAAGGCGGCTCGGCACGCCTCGGCGATCGCCGAGTCGCAGACGATCGGGGCGTCGCTCCCCCCGAGTCCGATCGAACCACCGTTGTCGATCGCGTCCCGGACGAGGACGGCGCCGACGATGGCGAGCGCCGAGAAGACCAGCGCGAGAATCCGCTTCAGCGCCACGTCAGCGATCTCGGCTCGGTCCGACCACCCGGCCAGTCTGCCACCTGGTCGGTCGGTCGGGACTCATCGCCTCGTCCCGACCCACCCAACCGAGGGGCCACCGTCGGATTCCCCACTTCTGCGGGGGTGCCGTACGCCCGTCCGCACGGAGCCTCCACAGAAGTGGGGGACGGGGTGGGCACGTGCGAGCCTGCACGGGATCGGAGGCCGGTCAGGAGTCGGTGGGTTTGCGATTGATCGTGTTCATCGTGGCGTCGAGTCCGTCGACCAGGAAGGACTCGATCGCATCGGTGGCTCGCTCGACGGCCACGTCGAGCTCGACCCGCTCGCCCTTGGACGGTCGACGCAGGACCCAGTCGCGGCCGAGTTGCGATGCCGGAGGCTTGCCGACCCCGACCCGCAGGCGCACGAAATCGGTGGTCCCGACGTGCTGGGTGATCGACCGGAGACCGTTGTGGCCGGCCAGGCCGCCGCCCTGCTTCAGCTTGAGCCGGCCGACCTCGAGATCGAGTTCGTCGTGGACGACGAGCAAGGCCGATCCGTCGTCGATCCCGTGGCGACGAGCCAGCAGACGAACCGACTCACCAGAGCGATTCATGTAGGTCTGGGGAAAGGCGATGGCGACCCGTTTGCCGTCGATGAGGACCTCGGCGCTGAGCGCCCGTTCCTTCGACTTCGCCAGGGTCCCGCCATGTCGCTCGGCGAGCCGAGCCGCCACCTCGGCTCCGACGTTGTGGCGGGTGCCGTCGAATTCGGCGCCGGGATTGCCCAGACCGACGACGAGCAGATCGGACGGGGTCCCTCGCCGAGGCGGTTCGCCGTCTTGTCGCTTGAGTCGGGCCATGAGCTCGGAGCCGACCGACTACTCGTCGGCAGCGGCCTCGTCGGAGGCCTCGGCACCCTCTTCGCCCTCGGCACCCTCTTCGCCCTCGAGCTCCTCTTCGTCTTCTTCCAGACCGAGCTTGGCGGCGCGGGTCACGACGGGTGCCGCCACCGTGATGCGATCCTCCATCATCGGGCGCACACCTTCGGGGAGGTTGATGTCGCCGACCGAGATGCGGGCATCGGGGGTCAACTTCGTCACGTCGACCTCGATCGAGGCGGGGATCCGGTCGGGGAAGACCTGGACCCGCATCTGGAACATCTTCTGCTCGACGATGCCGCCGGTGTCGAGGATCTTCGACGCCTTGCCGACCAGGTGGATCGGCAGCGTGACCTTCACCGGCACGTTGTCGTCGACCCGCAGGAAGTCGGCGTGGACGACCGAACGCTTGACCGCGTCTCGCTGGATCTCCTTGACGAGCACCCGCGACTGGGTGCCGTCGATGTCCATCGTGAACACGGTGTTGAGACCGGCCGGCCCCTTCACGGCGTCACGCAGTGCGGCGTAGTCGACGACGACGTTGATCGGGTCCTGGCCGAGGCCATAGACCACGCCGGGCAGGTTGCCCTCGCTGCGGATTCGGCGGGAGGGCCCAGTGCCCATTTCTCGGCCAGTGGTGCCGGCGACGACAGTCGTCATGATCGATCCTCGGAGGTGGAACACGGAGCCCGCGAACGGGCGAAGGACAAGCACGAGAGCCTAGCGGGGTCCGAGCGGGCCCCCACCCGTCGGCGGAGCGGTGATCAGGATCGGCTCGGTCGCCGGCCGCGTGGGCCGGCAGGGTCGTCGGCTGCGCGGGCCGGACCCGTCGGCGATGGCCCTAGTTCTGGTTCTGCCCGTCGAAGATCCGACTGACCGAGGTGTCTTCGAACACCGCTCGGATGGCGTCGCCGAGCAGCGGCGCCACCGAGAGGATCTCGAGCTTGTCGAACTGCTTCTCGGGCGGCATGGGCAGGGTGTCGGTCACGACCACCCGATCGAGCACGGAGTTCTTCAGCCGGTCGATCGCCGGGCCCGAGAACACCCCATGGGTCGCCGCAGCAGTCACGCTGCGGGCTCCGCGCTCGGTGAGGAGCTCGGCAGCGGAACAGATGGTGCCGGCGGTGTCGATCATGTCGTCGATCAGCACGCAGTCACGGCCCTCGACCTCACCGACGATGTCCTTCGCCTCGACCGCGTTCTTCATGCCCTTGAGGCGACGCTTGTGCACGATGGCCAGGTCGGCATGCAACTGCTGGGCATAGCGTTCCGCCACCTTCACCCGGCCGGCATCGGGAGAGACCACCACCAGGTTGTCACCGTAGGACCGGAGATGGTCGACCAGCACCGGCATCGCCGTGAGGTGATCGACCGGGCCGTTGAAGAACCCCTGGATCTGGCCGCTGTGCAGGTCGATCGAGACCAGGCGGGACGCACCGGCGGCCGCGAAGAGATCGGCGATGAGTCGGGCCGTGATCGGCTCACGACCCTCGGACTTGCGGTCCTGGCGGGCGTATCCGTAGAAGGGCATCACGGCGGTGATGCGCTTGGCCGACGCCCGACGGGCCGCATCGACCATGATCAGGTGTTCGAAGATGGCGTCGTTGATCGACTGTCCGTCGAGTGCGCCGTGACTCTGCATGATGAAGACGTCGGAGCCCCGGACCGATTCGGAGAACCGGCAGTGGGTCTCGGTGTTGGCGAACTGGCTCAGATGGGCCTGGGTGACCGAGATCCCGAGGAACGAGGCGACGGCGTCGGCCAACTCGGCATTGTGCCGCCCGGCGAACAGGTGCAGGGTCTTGGTCGTGACGGCTTCCATGATGGCGGGCTCCACTCGGATCGCTCGGGACGTGAGGGCGACGGCTGATCGACGGCAGTGATCGACGAACCGGCGCGGGCACGCCGAACGAGTCTGCCCTCAGTCATCCGCCTTGGCAGCATAGAACGGCCCGGTCACGGTGCCATCGACCAACTCCGATCCGGGCTCTACCACGGCGAATGGACCGACCATGCAGGACTCGCCGATGATGGCCAGGCGGGCCATCGTCTTCTCGATGACCGAGTGCCGCCCCACTCGGCAACGGTCGAGACGGGTGTCGGGCCCGATCTCGCAGCCATCACCGATGACGGTCTGGCCCTGCAGGATCGTGCCCGGGAACAGCGTCACGTCGACCCCGAGGGAGACGGTGGCGTCGATGTAGGTGCGTTCGGGGTCGATCATCGTGACTCCGCGATCGAGCCAGGCGAGGTTGGTGCGACGACGCAGGGCCGCCTCGGCCTCGGCCAGCTCTCGACGCGAGTTCACCGGCGACAGGCTCGGGCGCCGCTCGACGAGGGCCGTCGAAACCGGATGCCCGCTCTCGGCCAGGACGGCGAGCACCTCGTGCAGGTTCTGGCGACCGTGCGGACCGACGAGCGGGGTGCGACGGACCGCAGGGGCGAGAAGCCCCTGCGACACGCAATAGACACCGACCACCGCCTCGTGTCCGGCCAGTCGGTCGCCTCCGGGAGCGGCGGGCAGCAGGTCCGCCGCTTCGGTGAGGCCCACGGGCCGTCCGTGCCGATCACGCCGCACGACGAGCTCGTCGGACGGACCGGCGGGAACGGTGAGTGCGGTACAGGCCGCACCGCTGTTGCGGTGGATCTCGAGGAGCCGCGTCAGATCGGCGGGGTCGATCAGGGGGAGATCGGCCGGGACGATGAGCAGATCGCCGTCGTCGAGGAAGTCGTCGAACCCGCTGAGCCCGACCAGCGCGGCGTCGGCACTGCCGCGATCGTGTCGCTGCTCGACGAACGACACCGAGAACGGCGTCGTCTCCTCGTGCATCCGCTTCACGACCCGATCGCCGCCGGCTCCGGTGACGACGACGCCGGACTCGACCCCGACCGACCCCAGCGCCTCGAGTACGTAGGCCATCATCGGGCGTCCGCAGAGGACGTGGATCGACTTCGGCCGCTCGGACCGCATGTCGACACCCGTCGCCGTCGCGATGATCAATCCCGCCAACCCACGGTCGTTCATCATTCCCCCTGTCTACTCCATCCCCCGTCGCAACCGACGGAGCGGCCGGCCCCACGGGGTGGGTGACACGGCTCCCGGGGCAGGATTCGAACCTGCAACGGCTGGATTCAAAGTCCAGTGTTCTACCAGTTGAACTACCCGGGAACGATGCGGTGGCACCGAGCGGTCACGGTATCGGGATTGGGAACGTCGGCCCACGAGTTGGGAACCCAGAGGTCGCCGCTAGCATCGGCCACCTCATGGGATCGCTCATCAAGAAACGCCGCAAGCGCATGCGCAAGAAGAAGCACCGCAAGCTTTTGAAGCGCACTCGCGTTCAGCGTCGCAACAAGAAGTAACACCACCCAGACGTCTCGACGGATCGCCACGTCTGGCGGTCCGCCCGAAACCGACTCAAGACCACCCCGCCGGGGTGGTCTTGGCGATTCTCCGGCCCGGTCCGGGGTGAGCGCCCTCGACGAACCAACTGGAACCACTGCCCGCGAGTGTCGGACGCCGACCGGTCTCGGCGGCGAACTCGTCTCGCCACCGGGCGAGTTCGGGGACGACGGCCAGAGCGGCCGGCTCGAGGTCGTTCGGCGACTCGGGATTGGTCGGGCCCCCCAACTCGTCCCAGGCTCGATACACCGCCGGCGTCGAGCAGGCGAGCGGCGGCGTGATGAGCGTGACGGTCCGCGGCACGAACGGCAACGGCTCGACGATCTCACCGATGCCGCGCACCCGGGCCCGGCCACCGACGAGACAGAACGCGATGTCGGCGCCGATGCGGGCGGCCGCTCCGAGGTCGTCGAATCCGGCCCATCGCAGGATGGCCGCCGCGTCGGCCGACCCCCCGCCGAGCCCGGCTCGAGACGGGATGCGCTTGTCGATGCGGACATGGGCCGTCCGGTTCGCCAGGCGGAGGGCCCGAACGACCAGGTTGTCGTCGCCGAGCGGCACGTCGTCACCGGCACCGACCAGGTCGATGCCGGACCCGCCCTCGGTGATGACCAGTCGATCGCCGAAGTCGAGGGTCACCATCTCGGCGTCGATGCGGTGCAGTCCATCGGAACGTACGCCGGTCACCCGCAGCGACAGCGTCAGTTTCGCCGGTGCCATCACGACGATCGACGGAGGAGGGGGCGCGTCGCTCACGGCCCTCACCCTACTGGCGCGTCCCCCGGCACCGAGTCGGGGCGACTTCGAGCCAGTGCGGCCCACTGCTCGAGGGTGAGCTCCTCGGGCCGGGCCGTCGGTTCGATCCCGGCCTCGGCGATGCGATCGGCGTCGAGCACGCCTGCCAGGCTGCGACGCAGCATCTTGCGACGCTGGCCGAATCCGGTACGGACGAGCGTCGAGAAGCGATCGAAATCGGCATCGACGGTCGGACCCGCAGCCCGGTCGATGCGGACCAACACCGACTCGACCTTCGGCTGGGGCAGGAACAGCTGCGGCGGCACCTGGCCGACGACCGACGCCGTACCCCAGTAGGCGACGATGGCTGACGGGATGCCACAACCCTTGTCGCCCGGCCGTGCGGCCAGGCGCTCCCCCACCTCGCGCTGCACCATGACGACCCACCGGCGCAGTTGGGGTTGGGCGACCAACAGATCGAGGATCAGGGGAGTCGCCACGTTGTAGGGCAGGTTGGCCACGACCGACCAGACCTGATCGCCGAGCTCGTCGTCCCAATCGAGCGTCATCGCGTCGGCGTGGCGGATCTCGACGGACCGGCCGGCAACGACCTCGCGCAGCACCGGGATGAGGTATCGGTCGATCTCGACCGCCAGGACCTGGGCCCCGGAGTCGGCCAGGCCGAGCGTCAGCGAACCGAGACCGGGTCCGATCTCGACGACATGGTCGCCGGGACCGACACCGGCCAAGCGCACGATCTTGTCGACCATGGCGGCATCACACAGGAAGTTCTGCCCGAGGGCACGGCTCGGCGAGAGGCCGTGCTGCTCGAGCAGCTCCCGGATCCGGGTCCGGGTGAGATGGGCCATCGGGGTCGGTCAGCCGACCTCTCGGCTGCAGTGGGGCCACGGATCCCATCCCCGAAGCGTCCACAGATGGAGCGCCATCGCGTCCTGCGCGGCGGGTCCGGCCTCACTCGGCGGGACGTCGACCAGATCGGTTCGACCGGCGGACCGGGCCGTGGCATTCCACGTCGCCTGACCGAACTGATAGGCGCCGTGATAGAGCCCGTTCCCACTCACGATCGTGTAGTCGCCGAACGACTCGCACTGGCGAAGGGCCTCCCACTGGGCGGCGGTCGGCGCCGATGCCGAGGGATCGCCGTCGGCAGCGGCCACGGCCACCGTGGGACCGGGGCTCGGGGCGGCTGCGGTCGTCGGCACCGCCGTGGTCGGCGCCGCCGTGGTCGGTGCGGCCGTGTTCGGAGCCGCCGTGGATGGAGGCGACGTGGCGGGTGCGGCGGTGGTCGGGGCCGCCGTCGAGGGCGTGCCGACGGAGCTGTCGTCGAGGCTCGAGTCGCTCGAGGCTGCGGCGTTCGACGTCTCGAGGGCCGATCCGCTGGCCGGCACCGCCGACCTCGAACTCGGTGCCGGCGACGTCGATCCCGCCGAACGTGACGGCGGAGGCCCGGCGGCGATGGCGGTCGACGAGAAGATCAGCACCGAGCTGCTCGTGACGGCGACGGAGTCGCCGTCGGCGTGGTGTTCGTCGATCGACGACGCATCGGCGCCACCCTCGAACAGTCCGGTCCCGTCGACCTCGTCGAGCAGCGATCCCGCCGACGCCGTGGAGGGCGTGCCCTCGGACTCATCGGGGGTCGCGGCGGAACCGACGGCGGTCGAGGCGTTCGAGGCGTCGACGGTGACCGACGATCCTGATCCGAACCACAGGACCGGGATCGCCACGAGGGTCGCCAACCCGCACAACACCAGGCCCATCGGGCTGATCGACGATGAGGGTCGTCGACTGGAGGAGGAGGGAGACGCGGGAGCAGTGGGTCTGCTACGCACGGAGTCGCAACCTAGAACGACTGTCATGAAACCGCAACACCTTACGGTGTCCGGTCGGTCACACTCCGTAGAGCTTGCCGGCGTTTTCCCACGTCATCCGGGCCATCTCGGCCGGCAAGATTTCCTTCACCAAAGCAAGTTCTTTTCCGACGAGGGAGACCAGGGCCGGCCGGTTGGGTTGACCGCGGTGCGGAACCGGAGTCAGGAAGGGCGAGTCGGTTTCGACCAGGATCGACGTCAGCGGGGTGATCCGCGCCGCCTCGCGGAGGTCGCCGGCGCTGGGAAAGGTGACGATCCCGCTGAACGACACGAACGTGTCTCGCTCGAGCGCCCGCTCGGCCTCGGCCGGTCCGCCGGTGAAGCAGTGGAACACCGTCCGTGGTGGTACGCCCACGCTGTCGAGGATGTCGAAGGTGTCGTCCCACGCCTCACGGGAGTGGATGACCAGCGCCAGGTCGAGCCGGTGGGCCAACTCGATCTGCTGGGCGAACACCGCTCGCTGCACGTCTCGGGGCGAGTGGTCGTAGTGGTAGTCGAGGCCGCACTCGCCGACGGCGACGACCTTGTGCCGGGTGCTCGGGTCGTTCAGCAGGTCCTCGAGCCCATCGATGGTGTCGGTGGCGTCGTGGGGATGGACCCCGGCGGTGGCGAACACGCCGTCGTGGGCCATGGCGATGGCGATGGCCTGGCGGGAGTCCTCGACCGTGCAGCCCACCGTGAGCAGGCGGGTGACACCGCCCGCGGCGGCCTCGGCGATGACGTCGGCGGCCGGTCGCTTGGTGGTCGTGAGATGACAGTGGTTGTCGAACCACTGCTCACCGGTCGCCGACGTCATCCCGGCGTCGCTCACCGCGTCGTTCACGGCGTCGGGACCTCGCCCCGAGCGGCGAGTTCCTCGAGGTCGAGCTTGGTGAACAGGGGTTGGGGCTTGGCGATGGGGGTACCGGGCACGAGTTCGACCCGACGCCAGCCGTCGGGGACGCCGAGGATGGCGTCGAGGCGGGCGGCGGTGAAGGGCAGGAACGGGGCGAACGCGACGCGAACCCCGTTGATGGCGGCGAGGGCGACGAACAGCTGGGTGAGTCCCCGCTCGGGATCGACCTTGACGACCTTCCACGGCTCATGGGCGTTCAGGTAGGTGTTGACGGCCTGGGCGGCGCCCATGGCATCGCGCAGCGCGGCACGGAGTTCGACGGCATCGAAGTGGTCGGCGGCGGTGACCAGCGCCGCGTCGATGGTGTCGAGCAGTTCCTGGTCGGCAGCTTCGAATGGCCCCGGTCGGGGCACGGCACCCTTGCCGTTCGCGTGGACCATCGAGAGCACCCGATTGACGAGATTGCCGTAGGTGGCCACCAGTTCCTCGTTGATCCGACGACCGATCTCCTCGACCGAGATCTCGGTGTCGGCCTGTTCCGGGAGCGCGGCGGCCAGGGCGAACCGGAGGGCATCGGGCTCGAAGAGCTCGAGCCCCTCTTCGATCGTGAGCCCGATCCCCCGACTCGCGGACGCCTTGCCCCCTTTGAACGTCACGTACTGATTCGCCGCCACGTTGTCGGGCAGGTGCAGATCGCCGTATCCCATCAGCTGGGCCGGCCAGAAGAGACAGTGGAAGGGGATGTTGTCCTTGCCGACGAAATAGACGTGCCGGGCCTCGTCGTTGTGCCACCAGTGGCGCCACCGGTCGGGGTCGCCCTCGAGCGCCGCCCATTCCTTCGATGCCGACAGATAGCCGATCACGGCGTCGTACCACACGTAGATCCGCTTGCCGGGGCCGAGGTCGTCGACGGGCACCTCGACCCCCCAGTCGAGGTCGCGGGTGATCGCCCGATCCTGCAGGCCTTCCTCGGTCCACCCCAGCGCGAAATTGAGCACGTGGGACCGCCAGCCCCGACGGCTCAGCAGGTACTCCCGCACGGCGTCGTTGAAGTCGGAATACCGGTAGTAGAAGTGCTCGGTTTCGCGAAGTTCGGGGGTGGCGCCGGTCATCTTCGACCGGGGATCGATCAGCTCGGTGGCGTCGAAGGTCTTGCCGCAGTTGTCGCACTGGTCGCCGCGAGCGTCGGGGTAGCCGCAGTTCGGGCAGGTGCCCTCGAGGTAGCGGTCCGGCAGGAAACGTTCGGCCTGCGGGTCGTAGAACTGCTCGGAGACCCGCCGGTCGATGTGACCGTTCTCGAGCTGGCGGAGGAACATGTCCTGGGTGACCTCGGCATGGTGCGCCGTTCCCGTGGTGGTGTAGAGGTCCCACGACATCCCGAGCTGGTCCCACTGGCGGCAGATCTCGCCGTGGTACCGATCGACGATCTCCTGCGGCGTCACGCCCTCGGCGTCGGCCCGGACGGTGATGGGCGTTCCGTGCACGTCGGATCCCGACACCATCAACACCTCTTCGCCCCGCAACCGCTGATGACGGGCGTAGATGTCGGCAGGCAGATAGGCGCCGGACAGATGACCGAGGTGGCGCGAACCCGATGCGTAGGGCCAGGCGACGGCAACGAGAATCGGTGTGGGCATGGCTCCTGAGACTACCGCCAGTTCGGCGCACCCTCGGAGGACGGGGCGCCGGCGGGCGGCGGTGGACCAGGGTCCCGCTCGAGATGGTGGTCGAGGTGGCGGTCGAGGTGGCGGTGGACGTCGCGGTCGTGGTGGGCGAGTTGATCGCCGAGCTGGTCGGCGTCTGCCTCGGCGAGGTCGAGCAGTCGCCGATCACGCACGCCCTCGAGCCGATCGAGTTGACGCTCGAACTGGCGCGACCTCGGGCCGCGCAGCTCGTCGAGCGCGACCTGGGCCGACGCCAACCCCCGGTGCGCCTTGTCGACCGAGTCACCGAACTTCTGCCACTGATCGCGAACCCCGCCGATCGCCGCCAGGATCTCATCGCCGCGTCGCTCGACCAGGAAGGCGTCGACGGCCTGTCGGATCACCGCCAGCACGGCGAACAGCGAGGTGGGGCTGCACAGCACGACCTTGTGACCCAGCGCGAAGTCGATGAGTTCGGGGTCGTGCTCGTGCAGGAACCCGTAGACGCTCTCGTTGGGGATGAACAGCAACAGGTAGTCCACGGTGGTCGACGGGTCGACGTAGCCCCGATCGACCAGCTCTCGCACCCGGTTGCGAACATCGACCCCGAAACGCCGAGTGTGGCGATCAGCCTCGCCTGGATCGACCGCCTCGATCGCCCGGAGGTAGTTGTCGATCGGGAACTTGACGTCCATGTGGACCAGATGGCCCTTGGGCAGGAAGAACGTGTAGTCGGGCAGGGTGCCACCGGCGACGCGTCGTTCGCGAGCGAAGTTGACGCCTTCCACGAAACCGGCAGCAGCGAGCACATCGGCCGCCATGCGCTCACCCCACTGCCCACGGGACTTGGGCGACGCAAGCGCATGCCGCAGGGAATCGGTGGTGTCGGCGAGTGCACTCGTCACCGCGATCGCCGACTCGAGACCGGTCGTCAGTTGGCCGAACTGCTGAGCCCGTTCCTGCTGGAGCGAGGTGACCAGATCGCCCACCCGCCGGAGTTCGTCGTTGACGACCTGCACCTGGTGGGCGATCGCGTCTCGATCACGATCGATCACCTGTTTGCCCGCCTGCAGCTGATCGCCGAGCTTCGACGAGGCCACCGAGATCGCCGTGTCGAGCGCCGCCCGGGCGCCGTCGGCCCGCTCCTGACGCATCACCGCGACCGCAGCCGACAGGATCCGCCGGCGCTCGTCGTCGAGGTCGATTGCCGTCGCCCCGACGCCGTCGCCGATCGAGCAACAGCCCGACCAGCAACCCGGCGCCGGCCGCGACCAGGACGACGAACGCCAGCAGCAGGATCGAACGATCGGCAACCAGGGCAGAGACCATCGGGCCATGATGACGACCCCCTGTGACACGTGCCGTGTGAGGGCTTCGCCCTCACGCCTCCGGCACCCGACACACCCACCACGAACAACCGGCCACCCTCAACCGCGTCACGCCCGCCGACCGGCGGCCCAACAGCGCACGATGGCCTCGACGCAGGCATCGACGTCGGCATCGGTCGTCTCCCAGCCGCTCACGCTGATGCGCAGGTACCGCCGACCCTGCCACCCGGTCCCCCCGGCCCAGAGGGTGCCCTCGGAGGCGATGGCGGCGATCACGGCATCGGTCGTCTCGTCGTCGCCGAACGACACCAGCACCTGGTTGAGCACCACGTCGTGCGGGACCACGGCGCCTGCGGCGATCAGTCCGGCGGCGAATCGTCGGGCCTGGGCACACGACCGTTCGACCAGATCGGCCACGCCCTGCCGGCCCAACGAGTGCAGGGCCGCCCAGACCACGATCCCCCGTGCCTGCTGCGACATCTGCAGGCCGAGATGCATCGGCACCCGGTTCGTCGGTGATCCGGATGGATCCTCGACGAGGTAGGCCGCGTCGGCCCGCATCGATCGGGCCAGATCGTTGCCATCGGCCACGATCGCCACCCCGGCGTCGTACGGGACGTTGAGCCACTTGTGGGCATCGGTGGCCCAGGAATCGGCTGCGTCGATCCCCGCCACCTGGTCGGCCCGCGAGGGAGCCGCAGCGGCCCACGAGCCGAAGGCGCCGTCGACGTGGACCCACGCCCCTCGCTCCCGCCACTCCGGAACGAGGCCGAACGGGTCACTGGCCCCGGTGTTCACGTTGCCGGCCTGCAACAGCACGATCGTCGGGCCGTCGGGCTCGGGAACCCGCTCGGCGCGAATCCGACCCTGCGAATCGGCCGGGACCGTGATCACCTGCCGGCGGCCGAGTCCGGCAATGGCGATGGCCTTCACCATGGAGGCGTGGGCCTCGGCCCCGACGACGACCGTGATCGCCGGAGCACCCGTCAGACCGTCGTCGGGGACGTTCCAGCCGTGACGGGCGAGCACGGCATCGCGGGCGGCGACGAGGCAGGTCAGGTTGGCCACCGACGCACCGCTGCAGAAGCCGGCCGTCGCCGTCGGGGGCAGGCCGAGGATCTCGACCAACCAGCGGGCGGCCACCCGGTCGAGCAGCGAGGCCACGGGCGACATGACCGGCAACGCCGCGTTCTGGTCCCAGGCGGTTGCCAGCACGGTGGCGGCCAGCGGCGCCGGGAGGGCGCCGCCGGTGACGAAGCCGAAGTAGCGCGGGCCGTTGCTGCGCACGGTCGCCGGAGAGCCGAGCCGGTCGAGCAGGTCGAGGGTCAGCGGCCGGATCACCCGGCTGCTCGGGCAGCGAGACGTCGAAGCGGTCCAGGGCGGCGATGGCCGCTGCCGACGGGGTGACCGGGCGCCGAGGCGGTCTCGCGTCCGGTATCGGCGGGCCCGTTCGGCGGCGTCGCGGATCAGGTTCGGGTCATCGGGTCGGATCACCGACGGAGTATCGCACCGACCCCGATCGCCGACGGGCGCGCTCGGGCACGACCGAACCTCAGTCGAGCGGAGGGAGGTCCCCGAAGTCGAGATCGAGACCCTCGCCCGACGCCGGCACTCGACCTCGATCACGGTCTGGGGCTTGTCGAACCCGAGGGCCTCCGACAGCCCGATCATCGCCGCCATCAGCACCGACCCGTTCGCCCGTCCTCCGGGCGGAGGCCGCATCGGCAGGGCCACCGTGCGGTCGGCGCCATCGTCGACGGGGGTCGGAGCCGATTCGGACGTGGCCTCGACCGGACCACCGGCACCGCCGGGACCGTCGGCGGGGCGGCTGGCTGCGGGAGGCGGGTCGTTCACCGGCACGGGTTCGAGCGTACAGGACCTAGGTCCCTGGTCCCGGTCAGATGATTAGGGCCTTAATGATCCAGACCGCCCAGGAACCGAAGGATCGAACGATGAGCACGACCAAGCAGAAGCTGGCCAGCGAGATGGAATTCCCGCCCACCGTCGGCCCCGGCAACATCTACCCCCTCGCCTGGCGGCGGGAGACCCAGAAGATGGAGGAGATCTATGCCGCCGCCCAACGGGAGAACTGGGACCCGGCGGCGCTTCCCTGGGACACGTTCGACGTCGACGCCTACAGCTGGGAACAGCGCGAGGCCATGGCGTACTGGTGGACGTTGCTCAGCGTGTTCGACGCCTCGGCGCCCCCGGTCTTCGCCGCAGCCCTGATCAAGACCTACGAGGACCACGAAGAGGATCCCGTGCGACGCTGCTTCTTCTCGGTCACCCGAGACGAGCAGAACCACGAGCAGATGTGCGGCCTGGCCATCACCAAACTGCTCGACTGGCCCGACCCGATCACCTACGAACCCAAGACCGAGCTCGGCGAACGCCTCCAGAAGAACGCCAAGTGGCTCTACTGGAACGGGGCCCGCTACTGGGACGGCTACAAGCAGGCCGTGCCCCGCTACGACCTCGCCGTGCTCTTCAGCTCGTTCCTGATGGGCGAGATCGCCGCCGCCACCATCTTCCACCAGATGGCCGCCGGCGCCACCGAACCCGTCTTCGAGGCCGCCTTCAAGAACATCGGTCGCGACGAGGGCCGGCACATGGCGATCTGCCTGACACTCATGCAACGCGACTATCCCAAGCTCGATCTCGAGAACCGAGCGATCATCACGAAGCAGATCCGGGCCGGTTACCTGTTCCTGTCGGCGGTGCTGTTCGAACCACCGGCCGACTTCTGGGATCTCCCGGCCGACTTCATCGACAACCAGCGCGCCGGTGAGGCCGTCGCCCGATCGGCCGGGTTCCACATCCCCGACTACGAGACCAAGAAGGAGAACTGGCGGGGGGCCATCCTCAATCTCAAGGGCGTGCTCGACCAGTACGACATCCCGTTCCCGGCGATCCCCGAGGTCGGTATCTCCGGTGAAGAGGTCAGCGACGTCGACCTCGACGACATCATCCCCGTCTTCTGAGACCAACCGCCGTCCCCCCGTTGAAACCCGAGCGAGCCCTCGCTCCCCTCCCCCGGAGTCGCCATGCCGTCCACCCCGTCATCGTCGCAGATCAAGCTCGCCCCCTCGGGGGCCGTGGTCGAGGCCCAGCCGGGCGACACGATCCTCGGAGCGCTCGAACGAGCCGGGTACGCGCTCGCCAACAACTGCCGGGCCGGGGCCTGCGGCGAGTGCAAGACGAAGGTGCTCGACGGGGAGTTCGACCAGGGCATGGTGCTCACCATGGCCCTGTCGCTGACCGAGCGTGAAGCCGGCTACGGACTCGATGTGCATGGCAACGCCGATCTCACCGATCGTCGAGATCGAGTTCGGCACCGAAGACGCCCGGCCGACGCTGTTCCCACCCCGGACGGGCATGGCGTTCGTCGTGACCGACCGGATCGAGCGGACACCCTCGATCATCGAACTGCGCGTACGACCGCGGGGCAAACCGCTTCGCTACTGGCCCGGCCAGTACGTCCAGCTCGGCAGCGCCGAACCCGGCGCCCCCCAACGCTGCTACTCGATCGCCAACGCGCCCACGACCCGACGGTGAGCTCATCTTCCTCGTCACCCGAGTCGACGGAGGCGCAGACCAGCAACTGGCTGCACGATCAGGTCCGGCCCGGGGACTCGATCCTGCTCGACGGGCCCTACGGCACGTTCGTCGGCGACCCCAACACCGAGACGCCCGTCGTCTGTCTCGCCTCCGGATCGGGCCTCGCCCCGATCCTCGCCCTCACCGACGCCGCCCTGCGTCGCGGCTTCTCCCACCCGGTGACCCTGGTGTTCTCGGCCCGCACACCCGACGACGTCCTCGACCCCGGGCTCTTCGCCTGGTGGTCGTCGATCCACCCGAACTTCCGGGCCGTGGTCACCTACACCGGCGACGAGGTCCCCGAGGGCGCCCGGGCCGGCCGCGTCCCGACCATCCTCGGCGACCTGTTCGGCGACCTGGGCGACACGAGCGTGTTCATCGCCGGGAATCCCGACTTCGTCGCCGATTGCGAGGCGGCGGCACTCGAGCTCGGCGCCGACCCCGGCCTGATCCACACCGAGGGCTACGTCAACCAGCGCATCGTGGCCCTCGACCATCCCTCGGCCTGACTGCGTCCGCGGGCCGCCGAGACGGCCGTCAGCTCCCGTCGAACACGGGGTTCCGTTTCTCGACGAAGGCGGCCGCGGCCTCTCGGTGATCGGCGGTGCTCATACAACGCACCATCGCCGCGGCTTCGGCGTCGAGCGCCGCCGCCAGGCCGACCTGCTGGGCGCGGTTGATGTTCTCCTTCATGTACCGCTGGGCGATCGGGGCCCGGGTGGCCAGCGACCGGCAGTAGTCGAGGGCCGCGGCGTCGAAGTCGTCGTCGGGCAGGACGACGTTGACCAGTCCGAGATCCCTGGCCTCGAC
Organism: uncultured Acidimicrobiales bacterium; assembly: GCA_963717115.1. Lineage (GTDB taxonomy): Bacteria > Actinomycetota > Acidimicrobiia > Acidimicrobiales > SZUA-35 > JBBQUN01. The sequence goes on from CAVQVO010000002.1 coordinate 494,588, forward strand.
GGCGGTGAGCCGCGGTGAGGTGAAGTAGAGCTCCTTGGCCTTGGCCGGTCCGACCAGATGGGTCAGGAACCAGCTGCCGCCGAAGTCACCCGAGGCTCCGACGTTGGCGAAGGCGGTCACGATCACGGCACGCTCGGCGGCGAGACGGAGATCGGCCGCGAGGGCGATCGAGAGTCCGGCTCCCGCAGCGGCACCGGGGAGCGCGGCGACGACGGGCTTCGGGTACTCGTGGATGGCGAGCGACAGCTCACGCTGGCGGGTTCGCAGGTTGGCGATCGGCGTCTTCGAGTCCCGGCAGGACGACTCGACGGTGCACCGCTGTTGCGCTCGTGCATGCCCTTCACGTCACCACCGGCGCAGAATGCGTTGCCGTTGCCGGTGACCATGACCACTCGCACCGCCGGGTCGTCGCGCAGCACCGGCAGGGCGGCCGCGAAGCCGGCGTAGATCCCTTCGGAGAGGGCGTTGCGGCGCTCGGGTCGGTTGAAGGTGATCACCCCGACGTTGCCGTCGATCCGGGCCAGGAGGTCTTCGGTCCCGGTGTCGATGTGGGTGGTGGACGTTGCGGTGTCGGTCATTGGACGCTCCCTGCTCGTTGTCGACAGCTTCGCCCCGGCCCCGAACGACTGCAAACCGGCCTCGGGCACCGACCGGATCCGCCGTCTCGGCACCGCGGTCCCTACCCTCGGCTCATGAAGACGGAGCCGTCCACCGGGAGACCACAGCGTTTGCAGGAGGGACCGCGCCGGCTGGAACCACACTGCCCGCACCGGATCCGCCGCGAGGTCATGCACATGTGGTGGGAGGACCTCAGCTTCTTCCACTACGACATCGACCCCGACCGGGTCCAGGCGACGCTCCCCGACGGACTCACCGTCGACACACTCGACGGACGCACCTGGGTCGCCCTCGTGCCCTTCGACATGCGCGTCGGCGCCCCGGGCGGTTGGCAACTGCCGTGGGTCGGGCACTTCCGTGAGACGAACGTGCGAACCTACGTGGTCGGTCCCGACGGCACGCCCGGTGTCTGGTTCTCCTCGCTCGAGGCCAGTGACGCGGCGGCCACCTTCACGGCCCGCGTCAGCTACGGGCTCCCCTACTTCTGGGCCGACATGTCGATCCAACGCAGCGGGACGCGGATCACCTACGAGTCGCGGCGGCGACGACCGGGACCCCGGGGCGCCCATCACCGGTCGGTGGTCCGGGTCGGGGCGCGCATCGAGCCGCACGAGGTCACCCCGGTCGAGCACTTCCTGACGGCGCGGTGGGGCCTGTACTCGACCTGGCGGAACCGACTGGTCTACGCCCCCATCGAACACGACCCCTGGCCCTTGCACCGGGCGACCCTGCTCGAGCTCGACGACGACCTGATGGAGGTCGCCGGACTGGCGCCGGCCCCCGACGTCCGACCGCTCGTGCACTGGACCCCCGGAACCGCCATTCGTATCGGGCGCCCCCGCTTCGCCCGGCCCCCGGGCCGCGACTGAACCCCGTCCGGCGGCCTCGACCCGAACCCGGGCGAGGTGACACGATGCGGCCATGCCACTGCTCCCCGACGTCGCCGCCGTCCTCGACGCCCTCGCCGCGCTCGGCGCTCCACCGCTGAGCGCCGGAACCCCCGAACAGGCCCGGATCAACTACGCCCGGGCCCCCAAACCGGCCGGAGAGCTCATGGAGCGGGTCGAGGATCGGGTCGTACCCGGACCCGCCGGCGACGTTCCCGTCCGGGTGTACACACCCACCGACGATCCCGACCCGGCGCTCATCGCCTTCTTCCACGGCGGCGGGTGGGTGCTGTCGGGCGTCGACGGCCACGACAGTCTGGCTCGTCGCATCGCCGCACGAACCGGGGCCGTCGTCGTCTCGGTCGACTACCGCCTGGCCCCGGAGCACCCCTTTCCCGCGCCCCACGACGATTGCTGGGCGGTCACCACCTGGCTGGCAGGACACGGCCGAGAGGTCGGCGGCGATCCGGCCCGGCTCGCCGTCGCCGGCGACTCCGCCGGGGGCAACCTTGCCGCCGGCGTGGCGCTGCGAGCGAGAGACGAAGGACTCGAGCTCGCCTTCCAGCTGCTGATCTACCCGTGCCTCGACACCGACGCCAACCGACCGTCCATGGTCGACAACGCGACCGGCTACTTCCTCGAAACCGTCGACATGATGTGGTTCTGGGATCAGTTCGTCCCGACCGAGGAGCGGACGAATCCCTATGCCGTCCCGATGCGCGCCGAGCACGTGCGAGGTCTCGCTCCGGCCCTCATCCAGACCGCCGAGTACGACCCCCTGCGCGACGAGGGGGAGGCGTGGGGCGCTCGCCTGGCCGAGGCCGGCGTTCCGGTCACCGTCACCCGTTACGACGGCGTGGTCCACGGCTTCGTCAGCCGTTGGGAGCAGATGGCGCGGGCCCTCGACGCCCACGACGAGATCGGCGCCATCGTCGGCTCGGCCCTCGCTCGCCGGCCGGGCCGACCTACGAGATGAACCGGATCGTCAGCGGGTAGCGGTAGTACTCGCCCCGGTTGGCGGCGACGGCGGCGACGATGTGCAGGATCACGACGCCGATGGCCAGGAACGGCAGGGCGATGAACAGGAAGATCCCGACGAGCACGAACAGCAGGATGAACGACACGATGATGTAGGCGAACGAATAGATGGCGATCGAGATGGCGAAGTTGAGGGCCTCGGCCGCCTGATCCCGCACGAACCGCGACTCGTCCTTCTTGATCAGGTAGATGATGAGCGGACCGAGGAAGGTCGCCACCAGCCCGAGCAGGTGGGCGAGCATCGCCATGGTCCGCTCGTCGGCGGTCGTGCCGTTCGGGCCGACCATGGCCACGCCGGGAGCCGGGGCAACGCCGCCAGGCGGGGCCACCCCCGGGGGGCCGGCGCCGACGCCGGGCGCCGTGTGCGATGTCCAGTCCGATCCGTCCCAGTACCGTTGATTGCCCTCGGGGGTCGGGTACCAACCGGCCGGGGCTCCCTCACCCTCGTTCGTCATGGGGCCATTGTGGCACTGCCGGACGCCGCGCACCGAGAGCAATTCGTCGTGTCGGCGCGATCGGTCAGGCTCGGGCCCGCGGCTCGATCCGCACGAGGTTGTCGTGGAAGACCGCTCCCCGGCCCATGTCGGAGTCGGCCTCGTTCACGGTGGCGTTGACGCCCTGGCGCCACCAGCCCTTGGTGGTCGCGGCCAAGCCCCGTCGGACGTCGTCGCTCAGTCGCAGCGTCGCGTCGAACGATCCCCGCTCGTTCACCACGCAGACGTCCTGCCCGTCGACCAGACCGACGGCCGAGGCGTCGTCGGGATGGATCGTGACCGGCGGGGCGCCGGTCCTCGCCAGCGTCACCCGGGTCCCGGCGAAGACCGAGTTGATGTGCCACTCGCTCGCCGGTGCGACGAGATGGAACGAACCGGCGCCGGTGGCTGCGGGGACGGCGGTTTCCGCGGGGGGCCGGAACTCGGGCACCAGACCGTGACCGTCGCGTCGGGCCCGCTCGCTCGCGAACTCGAAGCGTCCGCTACCGGTCTTGAACCGATCGACGAAAGGCCGGTAGGGGTCGGCATCGGGGACGCGGACGAAGCCCTCGGCCCGCAGACGATCGAGCGTGATCCCGGCCCGTCGATAAGCCGGCGTGTCGAGCAACAACTCGGCGTAGTCGAGATCCCCCAGGTGGAGTTCGGGATCGTCGTAGCCCATCGCCGTTGCCAGTCGACGAAAGATCTCGGTGTGGCTGAGGCACTCGCCGGGCGGTTCGACCGCCGGCTCGTTCCAGTTCAGGTACAGGTGGGCGAACGAGTCGTTCATCTCGTGATGCTCGTGCTGCATGGTCGACGGCAGCAGGAGGTCGGCGTAGTCGGCGGTCTCGGTCTGATAGAGGTCGATGACGACGGTGAACAGGTCGGGTCGTTCGAGACCGCGCCGGACGAGTTCGGTCTGGGGATTCGAGACCATCGGATTGGCGCCGTAGACGATCAGGGCCTCGACCGGGTCCTCGAGCGCCGTGAGATTGTGACCGAGGTTCGTCGTGGCCAGCGACCGGGCCGGCGGACCGAGATCGGGCCGGTCGGCGGCGTGGTGGTTCAGACCGTAGGCATCGCCGGTCGAATAGACCAGACCGCCCCCGCGGTGGCGGTAGGAACCCAACAGCGCCGGCAGGCACGACACCGCTCGAGCGGCCTGGCCGCCGTTGGCGTGGCGTTGCATGCCCTGGCCGAGCTTCACGAACAACGGTCCCCACGTCGTGCCGGCGGGGCTGGGGCTGCCGGCCTGGCGTTCGACGAGCAGCTCGATCAAGGCGGCGATCTGGGCGGCCGGAACGCCGGTGACCTCGGCCGTTCGGTCGAGCGTCCATCCTCCGAGCGATCCCGCGAACTCGTCGAAGCCGACCGTTGCCTCGGCGACGAAGGCCTTGTCGACGGCGCCGGCATCGATGATGCCCTGGCACAGCCCGAGCGCCAGGGCGCCGTCGGTTCCCGGGATCGGAGCCAGGTGTCGATCGGCCCGGCGGGCGGTGCGGTTGGCGATCGGATCGATGACGACGATCTCGGCGCCGTTGGCCCGGGCCTGTTCGACGAACGGCCACCAGTGCTGGTTGGCGACCAGCGTGTTGGATCCCCAGATGATCACGACCCCGGCCAGCACGACGTCCTCGGGATCGATCCCGGCCGCGGTTCCGGTGGTGTAGCCGAGCCCGACATGCCCGCTGACCGAGCAGATCGAGATCTGGTGACGCGATGCTCCCATCCGGTGCCACAGGCGACGAGGACCCGCCGCTCCCTGGATCCACCCGACGTTGCCCGTACCCGGGAACGGCCAGATGGCCTCACCGCCCGAACGCTCGATGATCTCGCTGAACCTCCCCGCGATTTCGGCCAGGGCCTCGTCCCAACCGATCGGCTCGAAGCGGCCTTCGCCCTTGCGGCCGACCCGTCTCATCGGGTGCAGGAGCCGGCCGGGATCGACGGCGAAGTCGAGCCACGGGTTGACCTTCTTGCAGAGCCCACCGCGCGTGAACGGGTGATCGGGGTTCCCGCGCAGCTTGACCGCCCGACCGGCTTCGTCGACGGTGACCAGCCAACTGCACGCATCGGGGCAGTCGAGTGGACACGAACCGCGGACGGTTCGCAGGCCATCGGTGGGTCGATCGGTCATTCCCGGCTCCGCAGTCGTTCGATTTCGCGTCGATCCCGCTTGGTCGGCCGACCGGCGCCCCGCTCGCGGTGTGCGAACACCGCCAGGCCGACCTCGCCGGGATCTCGTGGCGGCAGCGCCGGCGAACGGTCGTCGAAGCACTCGGCCGCCCGGGCCGCCGAGACCCGCTTCTCGATGATCTCGACCACGCCGTAGACGAGGGTGCGATCCCTCCGGCGGGCCGTCACCTCGTCGCCGACGGCGATCTTCGTCGCGGCCTTGGCGATCTCGGCGTTGACCAGCACCTTGCCGGCACCACAGGCGTCGCCGGCCTGAGTTCGGGTCTTGTAGGCCCGGACCGACCACAGCCACTTGTCGACTCGGGTGGACGCGGTGCTCACGGCCCCAGTCTGGCAGCACCGACCGAGGATCGCGAGCGGTTTTCGGTCGAGCGGTTCACCGCACCGAGAAGACCCTCACACCGAGAAGACCCTCACACCGAGAAGACCCTCACACCGAGAAGACCCTCACACCGAGAAGACCCTGCGCACCATCGGCTCGAAGTACTCGAGCGGCGCCGACACGTAATCGGCATCGAACGCCGTCTGGTCGTACTTGGCGCAGAACTCCTCGGTGTACTCGAAGTACGGCGAGTCCCGGAACTCCTCCCGGGCATTGCCGTCCATCCCGATGTAGTCCCAGAAGTAGTAGCCCTGGAAGATGCCGTGCTTGGCCACCATGAAATGGTTGGCCTCCGACACCCGCCCCTTGACCAGGGTCGCGGCGATCTCGGGATGGTTGTAGGGAGCCAGGGTGTCGCCGATGTCGTGGACCAGCGCGCACACGACGTACTCCTCGTCGCGACCGTCCCGCTCGGCCCGGGTGGCGGTCTGGAGGCTGTGTTCGAGCCGGGTCACGGGGAACCCCCCGATGTCGGCTTCGAGGTTGCGCAACAACTGCATCACGTTGTCGGCGACCCGATTCTGCGTGTGCGCGAGCTGGGGCACGATCTTGGCCCAGTCCTCGGCGGTCGACTCCTCGAAACTCTTGAACGAGGTGAGACGGGCCTGGGTCGGTTTGGCGAGATCGGTCATGGCGTCACGTTAGTGGCCGCCCGAGCACCCGCGAAAGCCGCCCACCCCCGAAGTTCCGAGGGGGCTCCGTACGGCCCCGCCGACGGTGGCCCCTCGGTTGTCGGGAAGCGACGGGGGCCCCTCGGTTGGGTGGCCACCAGCAACCCGGTCCCGAGGTTCCGAGGGGGCTCCGTACGGCCCCGCCGACGGTGGCCCCTCGGTTGTCGGGGAAGCGACGGTGGCTCCTCGGTTTGGGGCGGGGTGCGGGGGCGGTGCGGGCAGCGTCAGAGGGCGTTGGCGAGGGCGTAGACGTGGCGCTTGGGGGCGCCGGTGGTGGCCACCACCGCAGCGACGGCGTCACGAGTGGAGGCACCGGCGGCGAGTTCGGCCCGCAGGAGCGAACGGAGCTGTTCGTCGGTGTGGGCGACCGAGTTCGACGGGGCGCCGTCGAGCACGATCACGAACTCGCCTCGGGTCCCGGCATCGTCGAAGTGCCGACCGACGTCACCCAATCGGCCCCGCACCACGTCCTGGTGCATCTTCGTGAGCTCCCGGGCCACGGCGACACGGCGCTCGGCGCCGCAGACGCCGGCGAGGTCGGCCAGGGTGGCCACGACACGCCGGGGCGATTCGTAGAGGACGACCGTGCGCCGCTCGGACCCGATCGCCTCCAATCGTTCGGCTCGCTCCCGCCCCTTGCGGGGCAGGAAGCCCTCGAACACGAACCGCTCGGTCGGCAACCCGCTGGCGACCAGCGCCGTGGTCATCGCCGTTGGTCCCGGTACGACGTCGACCTCGAGGCCGGCGTCGAGCACGGCGCGCACCAGGCGCTCCCCGGGATCGGAGATCCCGGGCATGCCGGCGTCGGACACCACGGCCACGGTCTGACCGGCGCGGATCCGTTCGACGACGTCGGCGCAGCGGGCCAACTCGGTGTGTTCGTTCGCGACGAGGAACGGGGGCCGATCGATCCCCAGGTGTGCGCACAATCCGCCGGTGCGGCGAGTGTCCTCACAGGCGATCACCGAGGACGTGGTCAGGACCTCGACGGCCCGGGGCGAGAGATCACCGAGGTTCCCGATCGGCGTGCCCACCACCACGAGCCTCCCGGCCGGCGGGGTCTCGATCACTCGCGGATCTCGAGTTCGTCGCCGATCTTGAGTTCCCAATCGCCGAACGCACCAGCAGCCGCCTCGAGAACCGCTCGCGCCCGCAGGATCGGCGCCGAGACCCGATTGCGGTGCAGGCGAAGGGTCTTGATCACGACGTCGTCCTCATCGAGGAGGGCGATGTCGAGGTCGAACTTCATGCCGATCGAATGCACCGACCGCACGCCCCGCAACAGGATCGCACCATCGAAGTCGTCGCGTCCGAGCAGACCGCGGGCCTTGCCCTTGCGCCCGACCGGGATCTCGAGCGATGCCAGGACCCGGCCGTCACGCACCAGCCAGCACTCCGAAACCGCACTCGACGACCCTTCGGCCATGATCAGACCTCAAACGTTGAAACGAATGTCGACGACGTCACCATCTTGCACGACGTAGTCCTTGCCTTCGGACCGGATCTTGCCGATCTCCTTGGCCTTGTGCCAGGACCCGATCTCGACCAGTTCATCCCAACGAATGGTCTCGGAGCGGATGAACCCCCGCTGGAGATCGGAGTGGATCTTGCCTGCACATTCCGGAGCGGTCGAACCGACCCGGAAGGTCCAGGCCCGGGTCTCCTGCGGGCCGGTCGTGAGGAACGTCCGCAGGCCGAGCACGTGGTAGGCCGCCTGGATGAACCGAGGGAGCGCCCCCTCACCGAGACCCAGGGCATCGAGCATCTCGGCGCGGTCCTCGGGATCGAGTTGGGCGGCCTCGGCCTCGAGCTGGATGCTCGCACCGAACACGTTGCCCACCTCGGAGCCGTCGTCGTTGCGGTCGATCGTGCCCAGCTCGGCGACGATCGGGGCGATGATCTCGTCGACCCGGTCGAGTTGGTCCTCGCCGATGTTGACGATGGCCAACACCGGCTTGTTGGTGAGCAGGAACCAGGACCGCAGCTGGGCACGATGCTCGTCGCCGAGCGTGCTTCGGTACAGCGGCGTGCCCTCGGCCAGGAAGGCCAGGGCCGCCTCGGCCGCCGCCACCTCGGGCTGCATCGACTTGTCGGCGCGGGCGGCCTTGCGTTTCTTGTCGATCTGGCGCTCGACGGTGTCGAGGTCGGCGAGGGTGAGCTCGGTCTCGACGATGGCCAGGTGCTCCATCGGATCGTGAGGCCCCGGAACGTCGTCGTCCTCGAATGCCCGCAGGACGAACACGATGGCGTCGACTTCCCGGATGCCCGACAGGAACTTGTTGCCGAGGCCCTCACCCTGCGAGGCACCGGCGACGAGCCCGCCGATGTCGTTGAACTGCACCGTGGCGTGCACGATCTTCTTCGATCCGCTCATCGCCGCCAAGGCGTCGAGTCGGGGATCGAAGACCTTGGCGACGCCGATGTTGGGGTCGGTCGTCGCGAAGGCGTACGGCGCGGCCAGAGCGCTCCCACCCGTCAAGGCGTTGTAGAGCGATGACTTGCCGGCGTTTGGCAGACCGACGAACCCGAATTTCTCCATGGCCGACCAGGATATGAGCGGGCTCCGCGGTCCCCTCGCGGCCGTTGCGCAGCGCTCAGTGCAGGTGTGACACCGGGACGGCTTCGAACTCCTGGGTCATCAGGATCTTGAGGTCCTCGGCGGTGACGGCGCCGGCGTAGAGGAATCCCTGCGCCATGGTGCAGCCCAACTGCGCCAGGGCCACCGCCTGGTCCATCCGTTCCACGCCGAGGGCGATGACCGAGATGTTCCGTTCGACCGCCGAGCCGACGAGGTCCGACAGGCGCTCACGGGTCTCGCGGTCGGCTCCGATCGACGTCGTGAGACTGCGGTGCAACTTGACGTAGTCGATCGGCAGACCGTCGAGCACCTCGAGCGAGGCCACGTTCGTGCCGAATCCGTCGATACCGAGCTGGAACTTGGGCTGGAGCATCTCGCACATCCGGCGAAAGGCCTCGTGATGTTGACGGATCACGACCTCGGGGACCTCGACCGCGAAGCGCCCGTTGGGAATCGTCGGGTCGTGCACGATGTCGGCGAGCGTCTCGAGGAGTCCGTCGTCGGCCAGCTGGGTCGCCGACAGGTTGACCATCAGCAGATGGTGCTCGGTCTGGGACCGCAGCAGATCGCCCAGTTGTTCGTCGACCCCCTGGAACACGAGAGACCCGAGCGTGCCCATCAGTCCGCTGTGCTCCGCTGCGGCAACGACCTCGACGGCCGACAGGCCGATGTCGCCGCCGAGCCGGAGCAAGGCCTCGGCGCCGACGACCGAGCCGGTCGGCAGGTGCACCACCGGCTGGTAGGCGAATCGCACGTCGCGCTGTTCGATCGCCTTGCGGAGCTGACGCTCCACGACCAGCAGGCGCTGCGATCGGGTGCGCAGCTCCTCGTCGTGGATCGCGACCCGATTGCGTCCCCGACCCTTGGCCAGGTAGACCGCGGTCTCGCCTGCCGACAGGAGCTCGTCGCCGGTGACGTCGTGGTCGTCGGCAACGGCGACCCCGACGCTGGCGGTCAGCGCGAGATCGTGCCCGACGTCGGCCAGGGTCGCCACGCAGCCACGGACCCGTTCGGCCAGTTCCTCGGCGACCGAGGGATGCTCCAGTTCGGTGGCGATGACGACGAACTCGTCGGACGGGAGACGGAACATGAGATCACCCGACCGAACCGTTGCCGCGATTCGCCGGCTGACGAGGTCGAGGAGTCGGACGGCTTCGATGTTGCCGACCAGGTCGTGCACCACCTTGAACCGGTCGAGGTCGACGTAGAGCACCGCAACCGAGCCGGGAGCGCCATCGCCCAACGCCCCGTCGAGGATCGAGATGATCTCGGCCCGGTCGGTCACGGCCGGGCCGGTCCCGGTTCGGTTCAGGGCGATGATCGTGACGACCTCGTCGCCATCGACGGTGAGATCGCCCAACATCATGAGCTCGGCGAGGTCTTCGCTGTGGTCGGCGAACATCAGCGACCGAGTGCGCTGCCACGATTGACCGGGTGGCGGCAGGGGCGACTCGCCGGATTCGGTGGCCGAGGGCATGTGGCGAGCCCAGGTGGCCTTGGCCCCGAACCGCTCGATCCAGCGACTCGAGGCGAACTCGACCCGGCCCGACGACCGTTCGATCACGACCATGGGCACCTCGAGCGCATCGACGGCCATCGCCATGCCGGCGGCCAGCATCGAGACTCGACGTCCGCCGTCGAGGGGTTCGGCGACGACGGACCCGGTGCTCGTGGGAACCGGCTCGATGTCCGGGCGGCGATCGTCGCCGGCCGGTGCCGTGCCGGGGGGTGCGGTGTCGGCCGATCCGGTTTCGAGACGCCGGAAGCCGGTCCGCTCGGCCGGGGTCTCGGTCTGGTCGAGCGGCGCACCGACCTCGTCGGCGGGCGCATCCGGCTCCGTGGACTCGACTCCGTCGGCGAGCGGGCGCGCCACCTTCTGACTGGCGCCCTTGACTCTGGCATCCCAACTTCTCACCATGGGTGCTCCTCGGTGAACCGTCGATCCATCCCCGTCCTGTCGGCCGAACTCGATGGGCTGTGAAGGGTTTGGCACCCGGGGCCGGTAGCCTCCCCCGAATGTCGAAGCGTCGGAAGAAGAAGCGGATCAACGCTCGCCGGAAGAAGGCGAACCACGGCCGGAAGCCCAACGCCGGCCGCAACAGCTGATCCCTCGGTCCTGCGCCACCCCGGCGCGCACTCCCCGGACGGGTCAGACGCCGAAGCGACGGCGCAGGTCCTCCTGGTACGACGACAACCGCCCCGTTGCTCGGAGCACGGCGGCATCGAGGTCGTCGGGCGACGCCACCGGCTCGATGACTTCCAGATAGGCCTTGAGCTTGGGTTCGGTCCCACTCGGGCGAACGATCACGCGGGTGCCGTCGGCGTAGTGCAGGACGATACCCGGGGTCGGGGGCAGCCGCCGGCCCGACGACAGGTCTTCGGCCTCGACCAGGGTCGAGCCGCCGAGCACCTCGGGTGGCGAAGCAACCAACTCGTCGAGCAGTTCGGTTCGCCGGGCCACGCCGTCGGCACCCGGGAGGCGAACCGTGACCGGGCCGGTGAGGTGGACGTCGTGCCGGATCGCCAGGCGGTCGAGTCGATCCCACAGCGTCTCGCCCCGACTCCGCGCCGTGGCCACCATCTCGGCGGCCACCAGTGCCGCGGAGATGCCGTCCTTGTCGCGAACCCGGTCACCGACGCAGTATCCCAACGCCTCCTCGTAGCCCAGGATCAGTCGCTGATCGGGATGGTCGACGATCGGGCGGGCCACCCACTTGAACCCGGTGAGCGTCTCGTGGTGCGCAACGCCAGCCGCTGCGGCCACGCGCGCCAGGAGCCGACTCGACACGATGGAGGCCGAGGTCATGCGGTCGGACCCGCCGGTGTGCTCGAGCAGGTGATCGGCCAGGAGCACCCCGAGCTGATCGCCGCTGAGGGGCACGAAGACCGTCGGGTCGTCCCGGCTCGGCACGGCCAGCGCCAGGCGATCGGCGTCGGGATCGTTGGCGATGACCAGATCGGCGCCTTCGGCGCTCGCCTGGGCGAGCGCCAGATCGAGCGCTCCGGGCTCCTCGGGATTGGGGAACGCCACGGTCGGGAACTCGGGATCGGGGGCGAACTGGGATTCGACCACGCTCGGCCGAGCGAACCCGCCCCGGTCGAAGGCGGCCAGCAGATGCGCACCACCGACGCCGTGCATGGCGGTGTACACCGTGGAGACCGTTCGATCGTCGGTGACGAGGGCGGCCACGGCGGCATCGAGGTGGGCGCCGACGATGTCGTCACCGAGCACGACGACCGCCGGATGGGCGGGGTCGATCTCCGGGAGCGGTCGGGCCGCGACCCGATCGATGAGCGCGGCGATCTGGGCGTCGGCCGGGGCGACGAGCTGGATCCCGTCGGCCAGGTAGAGCTTGTAACCGTTGTCGGCCGGCGGATTGTGGCTGGCGGTGATCATCACGCCGGCATCGGCCGAACGATGCAGGACGGCGTGGGCCAGCACGGGGGTCGGGAGCGGTCGCGGCAACAGCTCGGCCCTCCCCCCGAGCGACGCCACCACGGCGGCGGTGTCGGCTGCGAAGTCCGCCGAGCCATGCCGGGCGTCGTAGCCGACGACCACGAGCGGCGACTCGGCCCGCTCGAGCAGCCACTGCATCAAGCCGACCGTCGTCTGCCGGACCACCAGACGGTTCATGCGATTGGGGCCGGGTCCGAGCGCGGCGCGTAGTCCTGCCGTGCCGAACGCGATCCGCCCATCGAACAACGCGACCAGTTCCCTCGCCTGGTCCGAGGCCGGGTCGGTGCCCGCCTCGTCGATCAGGGCCTCCAACGCCGCACCGGTGACCGGGTCGGGGTCCTGGCGCCGCCAGCGTCGAGCGTTCTCGAGGGCCGTGGTGAACGGGTCGGGCGACGGGGAACCGGTGGAGGACACCAGGGGATTGTCGCGCACGATCGGCTCGACCACCCACCCGGCTCGGCGCGTACCCGGCTCGACGTGGGTTCCGGGCCGAAGGGCTAGCCTGCCGACCATGTTGTCGCTGCCCGATCGGGTGCGGTCGTCGTGTGCGGCACTGATGGACGAACCGTGCTTCGTGCGCATCGACCACGAGCGGCTGGCGGCGCTCGCCTCCGACTACGCCGCATCCGTCGGGCCGGCACCACCGGCCCTCTTCGACGATTCACCGATCGATGCCGACCAGGCCCTCCTGGTGATGGCGCTCGACGCCATCAACTTCGGATCGGGGTATCACGACATCGTCCGCAAGGACCCGGGCCGGTCCGGGGCACGCACGATGGCGGCCCGTCTGCGTGGGTATGTCGCCGCAACGGGTCCGCTGTCGAGTCACCGGCTGCGGAACGTGACCACTCGTGACTGTTCGCAGATCTTCGGCCAGGAACTCGACCGCGGCGCGCTCGAGGAGCTCATGACCCGCTTTGCGATGGCGTTCAACGACCTCGGTACCTGGTTGGACGATCAGCACGACGGCAGCGCGGCGACGGCGATCGAGCGCGCCGATCGTTCGGCGGTGCGCCTGGCCGAGTCCCTGACCGCCATGCCCTTCTACCGCGACGTCGAAACCGTGGAGCTCACGACCGGCCCTCTCCAGGTCTCGTTCTACAAGCGGGCCCAGATCACCGCCGCCGACCTCGAACGCGAATGCGGACCGGGACGCTTCGACGACCTCACACGCCTCACCGCATTCGCGGACAACCTGGTGCCTCACGTCCTCCGCGTCGACGGTGTCCTGCAGTACGAACCCGAACTCGCGGCGACGATCGACCGCAGGATCCGGCTCGATCCCGGCTCGAGGGCCGAGGTCGAGATCCGCGCCGCGGGCGTGGTGGCCGTGGAGCAGCTGGCCGCGATCACCGGCCTCCGACCCATGGATCTCGATCTGATGCTCTGGGAACGGGGCGGTGCACCGAGCGTCAAGGCCAGACCCCGCCACCGGGCCCGCGGGGTGTTCTACTGATCGTCGGGATCGAGATCGACGGGCGGCGCTGACAACCCTGCCGCCACCGCCGAACGAACGCGGGCCTTGGCGGAATCGAGATCGGCGACGGCGTGTTCCCTCGCACCCGCTGCACCGCAGAACACGAAGCGACAGTCGACGACCCGACGACCGGTCGAGATCTCGAGGGCAACGGCGTAGGCGGCGCCCTGGAGCTCGTATCCCTGCGCCTTGGCGGCGACCTCGGCGTCGGAGCGGGCCGTGTCGGTCTTGTAGTCGACGATCACGAGCCCGTCGGGACCCTCGATCAACAGATCGATGTAGCCCTCGACCGTGACGGCGGCGGCCCCTTCGCCGAGCGGGGCCGCGACGTAGAGTTCGCGATGGAACGGGTGGTGCCGGGCCAGATCGACCGCCGCCGACCCCAGCGCCGACCGGACCAGGGCCGTCACCGTGTCGAGGTGTTCGGGGATCGCCTCGAGGTCGCACTGCCGGGCCACCTGGGCGTCGAGGTCCCCGGGCAGGTCGGTCGCCGATGATCCGAACTCGACGTGTTCGAGGGTCGCATGCACCGCCCGCCCGATGGCCGATCCGGCCCGCCCCTTCCGACGGATGACCGGCCGGGCCTCACCCGGTTGCGGATCGGGCGTCGTGTCGGGCTGACCGGAATCGTCGTCGACGTCGACGATGGCCTCGTCGACCGATCGGGCGATCGCCGTCGCCGAGACCGCGGTCGGCCGCGAGGCCGGCGCGAGGAGCGCCGCCCGCTCGGCCATCCACCGTTCGCGTTCGGCGAGCACCGGATCGGGCGGGGGTACCAGGCCGAGCGAGGGCGTCTGGCGATCGGCGGGAGGTGGGGGAAGGTCGATCGTGCGGGACCACCGTTCGTTGGCGAGGCTGAACGTCGCCAGGCGACCGGCGAAGGTGCGGTTCGGGTCCTTCGGTTCGACCTTGTGATGGCCCGAGACGATCAGGTGGTCCCGGGCCCTGGTGGCGGCCACGTAGAGCAGACGGAGCTTTTCGTAGGAACCCATCTCTTCTTCGAGATCGGCGCGGGGTTTGTGCTGGATGGTCTCGAGATCGGCCTTGAGGCGCACCGACGGCGGCTCGTCACCGTTCCACAGGACGCTGACGCCCGACCGGGGGCCCGACGGTTGGGTGGTCATGCCCGACAACACCGTGATCGGGAACTCGAGACCCTTGGCGCCGTGGACGGTGAGGATCGAGACGGCGTCGTCGTCGGTTTCGGGGAGCAGGGGTTCGTGCACCCGCGCCCCATCGGCACTCTGGAGTTCGGACCAGTCGAGGAACCCGCGGAGGTCGGCACCGTGCGTCTCTTCGAAGGCCCGGGCCTGATCGACGACGAATCGGAGGCGACGCCAGACCTCGGCGGGCCGGGGATCACCGAACCCGAGCAGGAACGCACGGCGGTCGCGCAGCAGCTGTTCGAGCAGGGCGGCCGGCCCCAGCCACCATCGTCGACTCCAGCGCTCACGGAGGTCGGTCGAGCGCGGCGACGACCGGATGCGACGAATCGAGACCTCCATGATCCGACGAGCGGAGGTCCCAGCGCGGCGCGGCGCGGTGGTAGGTGAAGAGATCGACGTCGGAGCAGCCGAACAGTGGAGACCGGAGCGCGGCGACGAGGCTCAGCTGATCGTTGGGATCGTCGATGGCCCGGAGGGTCGCCAGCGCATCGCGGACCTCCTGGGTGTCGTAGACGAGCGTCCCGGTCGCCAGGCGGTAGGGAATGTCGTGCCGCTCGAGCGCGTCGCGCAGGTACGGCAGCGAGGTGCGGGTCGGAATGAGGATCGTCACGTCGGCGAGCCGGGCCGGCCGCCACGCCAGACCATCCCGCACCGGGGCGGAGCCGTCGGCCGACTCGTCGGTGTCGAAGACCGGCCACGCCGCCGGATCGTCGCGGATCGAGGCGATGGCCGCCGCGACGTCGGCGGCCTCGGCTTCTCGGAGCGCGCCGGCTTTGACCTTGGGATCCGGATGCGGGCCGCCGAGGACGACCGGACGGTGGTCGGCGCCCGAGTCGGCTCGCCGGTGGGCGACCAGGGGCTCGTACTTCGGCTGGGCGCCGGGAACCTCCTCGGGCATGGCCTCGGCGAACACCCCGTTGACCCAGTCGATGATCGGGGCCACCGTGCGGAAGTTGGTGCGGAGCCGCACCGGCATCTCGCCGCCGAAGACTCGGCGGGCGTCGAGGAAGAGTTCGATGTCGGCCCGACGGAACCGGTAGATCGACTGCTTGGGATCGCCGACGAAGAACAGCCGTCCGCCGTCGACGTGATGCCGTCGCCAGTCGGCGACCTGCTCGTCGGCGGGGGTGGCGGCGATCAGCGAGGCGAGCTCGATCTGGATCGGGTCGGTGTCCTGGAACTCGTCGAGCAGAACGTGCCGGTAGCGACGGTGGAGGCTGGCGCGGACCTCGGCCGAACGACGCAGCACGGCGCGCGCCAGCACGAGCAGGTCGTGGAACTCGAGCCCGCCCTCGGCCTGCCGGGCCTTCGCCGCCTCGACCACCTCGGCCGCCGTCAGCCGCATCAGCTGATCGATGACGCCGTCGGCGGCGGCGGCGATGACGGCGTCGGCACATTCGTTGACGGCGCTGATGTGGTCCTTGATCTCGGCCGGGGGGCAGGTCCAGTTGGCCTTGGTCCCGCCGTTGCCGCGGCCCCAGAAGTCGTGATGGGCGAGCGCCCGGAGCTTGCGGTGGGGGTCGGTGAGGTCGGCCACCGCCCGCATCGAGGGCAGCAGGAATCCGGTCACGTGCTCGAACAACCGGTCGGTGCGATCGAGGCAGCAGTGCTCGGCGACCACGGCGAGCGCGGTCGACGGCCGCATCGAAGGCCGAGAAGTCGATCGGGCCGAGCGGGGCCAGGCGGTTCGGCGGCGAGTTCGACGATTCGGTCCCAGTTCTGGGCGAAGTTGGCGGCGACGTCCTTGAACGACGCCTGACCGTTGTAGCGAGGCACCAGCGCGACGTCGAGCAGCGCCGCCCGGTAGAGCAGCTCGGCTCGATCGGGGTCGTCGTAGAGCCGATCGACGAACCGTTCCCACCGCTGTTCGTGAGCGAGCTGCGACGACACCTCGTCGAGGACGGTGATCCGCGGCGGGAGGTGCGCGGCGATCGAGAACTCGTTCAGGATCCGGCTCGCGAATCCGTGCACCGTGGAGATGGCCGCCTGGTCGCTGTCGGCGATCGCGGCGACGCAGGCCGCACGCTCGGCCGCCGTCGACGTCGGATCGGCTGCCCGCTTCTCGAAGGCCACCCGGATCCGGGTCGACAACTCGGCGGCCGCCGCCTCGGTGAAGGTGATGGCGGCGATGTCGACGAGCCGAACCGGAGGAGGGGTGTCGTCGCCGAGCGGAGCCCGGTCGACGTGTTCGAGCACCAGGTTCACCACGCGATCGACGAGCTGGGTGGTCTTGCCGGTCCCGGCGCCGGCCTCGACGAACAGGGTCTCGGCGAGTCCGTCGGCGCTGATGCGCCGACGTTCGCCGGCATCGGCCACGACCACCGGCACTCGGGGCTCGACGCCGTCTTCGCCGGTCATCGGTCGTCCCCGTCGTCGGCCGTGCGAAGCCTGCGGCGGATCGTGACGCCGTCGGCGTCGCCCTTGGCAACGGCCTGTTCGCCACGGTTGCGGACGCACACCGTGTCGAAGGAGCAGAAGGCACAGGCCTCGTTGGTCTGGCGGAAGGTGTTCCATTCGCCGGGCACGGCGGGGAAGCTCCCGCCGTCGATGCCGTCGGTGATGACCTCGAGCACCTCGACGAACCGTTGGCGGTGCTCGGCATCCCATCGGTAGCCGCGGAACTCCTTGCCGGCAGGCGCCTCGAGCAACCAGTAGTTGGCCTCGGCGGTTGCCGAGCCCGGTGTCGTGCATCGCCGCCTCGGCATAGAGGCCCAGTTGGAGAGCGGTGCCCTCGAGCACGGGGTCGATCACCGCGCCCTTCTGCGGCTTGAGGGCGTCGTACTTCGAGCCCTTGCCCGTCTTGTAGTCGGTGACGATGGCGCGACCGTCGATCGAGACGTCGACCCGGTCGGCGAGACCGCGGAAGGCGAGCGTCCGTCCGCTCGCCAGCGTGACCTCGACGGCCGGCCGATCGTGGAGCCCGAACGCCAGCTCGACCCGGGTCGGCGTGGCGCCGTTCGCAGCACGAAAGGCGTTGTCGGCGAGCAGGAACCGGTCGAGCACCTCGCGGAGGTCGTCCTGGCGGACCTGCCAGTGCAGCGCCCGACCGGTGCGGCCGCGCGCCTCGAGATCGGCGAAGGCGGAGTCGGCGATGGCATGGAGGCGCTGTCGTTGCTCGGGCGACCAGTCGACCCCGGGCTCCGGGGGGCCGGCCTCGATGGCCTCGGCGATGAAGGTCTCGAGGATGCCGTGCAGGAGGGAGCCCCGTTCGAGGGCGGTGATGTCGTCGAGATGCTCGGGGTCGTCACGGTCGTGGAGATCGAGCACGTACTGGAGGAAGTAGCGGAAGCCACACGCCGCCCACGTCTCGAGTCGGGTCGATGACCGCGGCACCGTGTCGCCGGCGGGGAGCGTGTGGCCGGCGAGGTTGCCGTCGAAGATCGTGAACCGATCGCCCGATCGGGCCGCCTGCAGGGTCAGGCCCGAGCGCACCTCGGCCGCGAGCGGGTGATCCGATGCTCGGCCACCCCGCTCGACGAACGCAGCGAGATCGGCGAGATCTCGATCGTCGGGCGAGGCGGGAACGGCCGCGCTGCGGATACCCGAAGCGAAGGACCCGACGGTGTCGACGACGTCGGCGCCGAGCGTGTCGAAATCGGTGGCGTAGACCGGGCGACCGGCCAGCTGCGACGCCGAATCGAGGAGCCAGCGCGACGGCAGGGTTCGGCGGTTGGAGCGGAGACTGCCCCGTGGGAAGACCAGCGTGGCGGCACCGGCCGGGGCGGCCGCCAGCGCAGCCAGGAAGGCCCGGTGCTGATGCTGGAGACGCATGGCCTTGGTCTCGAGCTGGTCGATCGACGCGATGCGGACGTCGTCGGAGAGCCGGGCTTCCTGCGTGCGGAGTCGCTCCATGGAGGCGATGCGGACGTCGTCGGGAAGCACGGCGTCGTCGCGACGCGGGACGGGGAGCAGCCCCTCGGCGGCCCCCAGCACGAAGACGGCGTCGAGATCGTGGCCGACGGCGCTCGACAACGGCCCGAAGAGCACCCCTTCGCCGAACCGGCCGTGCCGTCCGCGGGCGACGTCGAGTTCGGACCGCAGGGCCCGCTGGAACACCTCGAAGGACGGTGTCGGTTCGATGGGATCGAGACCGGAAAGGCGCACCAGGGCGGCCTCGACCCGTTCGAATGCGGCCTGTTCCCGCTCGGGCCACCCCGAGTGTCGATGCTCGCCGCCGAGCAGCCAGACGAGCAATGCCTGTGCTGCCGAGCAGGTGTCGGACCAGGACGACGCCGCCTGCACCGCAGCCACCTGCCGGTGCAGTTCGTCGACGAAGGCACCCAGCCGATCGATGTCGGCCAGGCGGTCGACGAGCCGGGCGCGCCGCCAGGGCGAGCCGGAGCCCCGGGGATCGGCGCCGTCGACGCTCGGGGAGCCGAGGTCGGTCAACCGCTGCTCGGTGCCGGCGCGCAGGACGGCCAGCTTGGCCCGCCAGTCCGAGAGGTCTCGCACGACACCGGCTTCTCGGGACAGGTCGTCCCAGGTGGTTGGGAAGGATCGGAACTCGCCAACGCCGACCGGCGCACCGGCGACCAGGGCCATGACCCGGTCTCGGCGCCACCGCTCGCCGGGCAGCGCCAGGGCCGCCAGCAGTGTGCGGCCGGCGACGGAGTCTCGCAACCGACGTGGATCGGGCCCGTTGGCGACGATGCCCGAGGCGGCGAGTTGCTGTTCGATGATGCGCACGTACGGATCGGACGAGGGATAGAAGATCCCGATGCGGTGGAGCGGGATCGGATCGCCGGTGCCGAGGCTCGGATCGCCGGCTGCCAATTCGAGGATCCGACCGGCGACGACCCGGACCTCTTCGGAGGCGTCGGTGACCGAGATGATCCGTCCGGCCGTGGCCGGACGGGCGACCGCATCGAGGGCTCGAGTGGTGGGCCGCACCACCCCGGCCGCCTCAGCGCTGCGCAGCACGGGTTCGTCGGCTTCGGCGACACCCGTGAGGCCGAGGACGACCGACGATCCCGACGCCTCGTGGAGCACCCGATCGAGGAAACGCCCGACGGCCGGGGTGACCGGAGCCGGGAGGAACCACACCACGTGACCGAGCGACGCGACCCGCTCGCCCAGATCGGCTCGCTCGGCAGCGGCGGTGGCGAGGTCGTGCTCGGTGTGGAAGCCGTCGAGATGGCGGGTGATCGCTCGATGGAACGAGACCGCGGCCCGAGCCTGGGTGGACTCGAGTTCGGCGATCGACTCGAGTCCGACCTCGTCGACATTGGACAGCTCGGCGAAGAGCGCACCGAGGGCCGCTTCGGTGGCCTGGTGGTCGCGCACTCGCTCGTAAGGCCCGGGCTCGTCTCGCAGGACCCGCCGCACGGCGGCGCCGAGCACCGGATTGGTGAGGGGTCGGGTATCGAGGAGGAGATCGGCGCCGACGAGCTCGACCAACTGGAACGGGGTGACGAAGGCGACGTTGGCGATCCCCCGGGACCCGCCGGCCGGATCGAGTTCGGACGAGCCCAGGAGCCGTCGGGCCGACAATCCCACGAAGTTGCTGGCCACCACCACCGTGACCGGCGCCAGCGGGTTGCCGGCCTTGGCCGCACCGATGACCGTGTGCAGGGCCCGCGTGGCCGGTCGACCGTAGGGCACGATGTGGGTGGGCTCGATCACGGAACGATCGTAGAGCAGGCCCTGTGACATCAGCGCGTGAGGCCCGAGCGGATGTCGTCGTCGAGCAGCGCCTCCCGGGCCTCGGCGTCGAGCTTGGTGATCGTCGAGCCGAACAGGTCGTCCTTGACCACGTTGAAGACGGTGTCGACGTACTCCGCAACCGGATGGAGATGCGAGATCAGCGCCACCAACTTGCCTCCGCCGGCCACCGAGCCGAGCGTGTCGAGGGCCACGTCGAGGGCCGCCCCGTCGAGCGAGCCGAACCCCTCGTCGACGAAGACCGCATCGAGCTTTCCGGCCCCCCGGGAGGCGATCTCGACCAGGGCGAGTGCCAGGGCCAGGGCCGCCTGGAACCGTTCTCCACCCGACAGCGTGTCGGGGCTGCGGACCTCCCCCGAGGCGATTCGCACCACCCCGAAATCCGGGACGAACCCGTACCGGCCGTCGGAGATCGCCTTCAGCCGTCGGGTGGCCTCGCCGAGCAGCTCCACTTCCCGGGCCGAAACCAGGTGGTCGACGAAGTGCTGATCGCGCAGGGACTGGATCAAGAGATCGAGGTTGGCCAGATAGGGACGCCCGATGTCGAGCATGGCATCGAGCCGCCGGGCTGCCTCGACCTGCGAACCGAGCACGGTGATGTCGGCGTCGAGTCGGGCGGCCTCGGCTCGGACCCCACCCGCCTGGGCGTGCAGCGCGGCGATGTCGGCCACCCCGGCCGTCTCGAGCACGGCCGCCAGGTGCCGGGCGGCGTCGATCCGGTCGGCTTCGAGCGTGGCCAGCACGGAGCGGGATTCGTCGTCGAGCGGGCCGAGCGCAGCCATGATCGCCCGAGCGCTCGGAATCACCTCCGGGAGCTGGTCGAGCAGGACGGGGGTTTCGATGGGCGCGGGCAGCGCCCGGTCGCCCGGATCGTCATCGACGAGCTCGACCACGGCGCGAGCCGATGCGAGCTGGGCGTTGATGACCCGCACGATGTCGGCGACCGGGGTGTTGACGTTCTCGACGGCCTCGGCCCGCAGCTCGGTGAAACGCTGGCGAGCGCGGGTGGCCTCGGCATCGGCAGCCGACGCCGCACCGACCAGGGTTTCGAGTTCGCCGAGCATCGACTGGATCGAATCGGCGATGCGCTCGAGCTCCCCGGCCGGGATCGCCTCACCGGCGGCCCAGGCGGGCGGCAGGTCACGAACCTGGTCGCGCTGGGCGCGTCGACGGGTCTCGATCTGGGTCACCCGATCTCGGGCCGTGGCCATCTCTCGCTGATGGGCCGCCACGGCGGCCGCCCGCTCGGCGGCTGCGGTGACCCGTGCCTGCTCGGCCCGGCCGGCGACGACGATCGCCTGGTCGAGCGCCGCGCCCGCCGCGTCGGCGACCCGACGCAGCTCGGCGAGCGCCGAGTCCTCGTCGGGTTCGTCGGGATCGAGGGCCAGACCGACGGCAGCGGCCCGGCGCTCGCCGACCGTCACCAGCGCCCGGTCGAAGGAGGCGCGAGCCGCGGCAAGGGATTCGGTGCGGTGCGCCGCCGTGGTCTCGGCCGTGGTGGCGACGCGACGGGCCTCGGCCATCCGCTCCTCGGCGACCTGCACCTGCGCCCCCGCCGCCTCGAGGTCGTCGGCCTCGGGTTCGACGAAACCGGGCGGGACCTCCTGGGCACAGACCGGGCACGCGTCTCCCGGACGCACCCCTCGGGCTGCCACGACCGCCGCGTTCGCCCGCTGGGCGGCACGGTGTGCCGCCCTCGCCGCTTCGAGCGCCGATTCGGCCGCTCCGATGCCGGCTCCGGCGACGGCGGCCTCGGTTCGGGCCCGATCGGCAGCGTCCTGGGCGGCTTCGAGCGCCGATCGACCCTGGTCGACCTGCTCGGCCGCATCGACCAGCGTGCGCCACACGACCGAAGCCCGCTCGACGGCGGCGCCGGCCGCGTCGGCGTCGAGCTGGGCGGCCGCCCGCTCGGCAGCTGCCGAATCGACGGCGGCGCCGATCGCTGCAGGCTCGTCATCCGACGGCGCCTCGGCCGCCAGGTGCTCGACGGTCGCCGCCGCCTCGGCGGCATCGGCGTCGAGTTCGTGCAGGTTCGCAGCGACGGACCGGAGTCGGGCGGCGGCCCCGAAGGCCTGCTGATGATCGTCGAACCCGCGTAGCAGCGCGACCTGCTCGGCATGCGCCCGATCGCGGCGGGCCTCGGCATCGGTCTGGACAGCAGTGAGCCGGTCTCGTTCGGCGACGAGCGCCGATCCCCGCCCCGCCAGTTCGTCGAGGGGATCGAGCACCGCCGGGTCGGGCGAGAAGTCGGCGCGCGCCCGTTCGAGTCTCCGGATCTGCTCGGCCAGATCATCGGAGCGTCGTTGCTGGACGTCGGCGGCATCGATCGCCTCGGCCAGGGAGGCGAGATGCTGCCGGGCCTGCCCGACGGCGACGGTGGCGGCCGCGAGCGCGGCCGACGGGTCGGGCGGGAGCACGTCGCGCCGGGCCTGGGCCTCGGTGAGGATCGGCCGCCACGAATCGCGGCGTCGGGTGGCGTCGTCTCGGACTCGGCGGAGATCGTCGAGGCCGAAGATCGAGCGCAGGATCTTGTTGCGGTCGGTGCGGGTGGCCTGCAGCAGCTCGTCGAACCGTCCCTGGGGCAGCACCACGGCCCGCACGAACTGACTGTGGTCGAGCCCCAGGAGTTGCTCGATGCGGTCGTTGACCGCCCGGTTGCCGTCGACCTTCTCGGCGGTGGCACGACACTCGAGCTTGTTGATCGGGGGCGAGGAGTTTCGATGGCGGGAGCGGGTGACCGTCCACTCGTTGCCCTCGGCGACGAACACCAGCTCGATCGCCATGGTGTTCTCGCCGTCGGCGATCAGTTCTTCGAGATTGCTCCCGCCGGTCCAGGTCTTGCGACCGTAGAGCGCCAGGCTGAGGGCCTCGATGACCGTCGACTTGCCGGCTCCGGTGTCGCCGATGATCGCGAAGAGGTCGAGGTCGGAAAAGTCGATGGTGGTGGCCGCCCGGTAGGAACGCAACCCGCGGAACTCGAGCCGGACCGGTCTCATGTCGTTGCATCGCCGATGGTCGGTGCGTCCGGCGAGTCGGAGGCCGCCAGGCCGGGCGAGCCCTGGAGCTGGACGGCCAACAACGCCTCGTCTTCGGCCAGTTCGCCGCGGTCACCGTTGGCCACCGCCGTGAGCAGCTCGTCGAAGAGTTCGACCACGCGGGCCGGGTCGGCGCCGGGTGTCTTGTCGACGAGCGACCGCCCGCCGTCGCCCAACCAGTCGCGGTAGGACTGGTGGATCGACACGGTGGCTCCGCCCGATGCGGGCCGTTCGTCGGCGAGGGCCACCGATGCTCGGCGGGCGTCGACCACCGAGACCACCTCGGGGTCGGGCAGCAGGAAGCCAACGGCCGCCGACAGGGTGTCGAAGGCTGCGTCGGAGCCGGGCAGGGTGATGATGCCGTCGAGTTGATCGTTCCCGTCGGGGTCGGGCGTGACCGTGACCTCGACGATGTCGAGCCCGAGATCGGGGGCGAGGGAAGCCAGTTCGGCGAGGGGGGCCCGCACGCGTCGGAGGCGTCGGGCCCGCACCAGGGGCACCGGGTGCTGGCGGGACGGCCGTCCGGGCGCCAGGTCGACGACGACGACCTGCTTGGTCTCGCCCTCTTCGCCGAAGTCGACTTCGAGGATCGATCCCGCGTAGCGGCCGCGACCGCCGGCGACGGGCTGTGGCACGTGGATGTGCCCGAACGCCAGGTAGCCGTATGCCGCCGGCAGGTGCCCGGCGTCGGTGGCGTAGTCGGTGGAGACGTGCACCGTTCGCTCGCTCGACAGCGAGGCCTCGGTGACGTGGACGTGCGACGCGAAAACGGCGACCTGTGAGGACGGGTCGAAGTCCGCCAGTGCCGTCCTGGTGAGCAGATCGACGATCTCGCGGAGCTTGTCGGCGTAGGTGGTGTTGGCTGCGGCCAACTGGTCGAACTCCTTGAGCACCCGGTTGGCGTGTACGAACGGCAGCGCCGCCAGCCGGATCTCGACCCCCGAAGCCGACGGGTAGGTGGCGACGGCGCCCTTGGCGGCCGTGGCCGGCCGAGGATGGATCCGGATGCGGTGGCGGCACGGGGCCAGGGGGTCGTAGCCGCCCTGGGCGATCTCGTCGGCCAGTTCGTCGCCGACGGCGGTGGCCAGCACCTCGAGCGCAGCCGATGAGTCGTGGTTGCCGGCGAGCACGACGACCGGGGCGATCTCGGCCAGGTTGCGCAGCGCCACGATGGCCCGACCGAAGTCGGCCATCGGGGGTCGGTGGCCGTCGAAGAGGTCACCGGTGTGCAGGATGAGATCGGGCCGTGCGGCGACGGCGATGTCGAGCACCTCGGCGATGGCGGTGTCGTGGTCGAGGGCCCTCGACCGGTTCCGGACCGACACCCCGAGATGCCAGTCGGAGGTGTGGAGGATCCGTGCCGAGCCCGGGTCGAGTGGAGGAACCACCGGCATGGGTTCGCTCACATGTCCTCCAGCAGCGCCTCGGCATCGGCGTCGGCGGTCGGCGAACCCATGACCTCGGAGACCCGCGTGGCGTAGGGCGGGAACGGGAACCGGATCGGCACCGGGGCGGGCAGCAGTGGTTGGGAGGTGATCATGGTTCCGGGGGCGATGATCTGGGCTCGCGCCCGCATGTCGGGCGGCAGGAATCCGAGCTCGGCCGATTCCGACGACTTGATCTGCCCCACCACCTCGAGCGCGGCGTTGTTGGTGATGTCGCGGTCGACGCCCGACGGGTTCTGCTGGGCTCCGATCAGGATCACGCCGAGGCTGCGACCACGGGCGGCGATGTCGACGAGCAGGTGCTTGATCGGCGAGGCCTGCTGACGGGGTGCGTACTTGTTGAGCTCGTCGAGCACGACGAAGGTCTTGCCGGCGGCGGTGGAGTTCTCGTGCTGGGACCACACCCGGGCCAGGACCGGCGGCGACCACGAACCGCTGGGCGTCGGCATGCAGGGCGTGGACGTCGACGACCGAGATCTGTTCGGACAGGTCGACCTCGACGAGCCCGGCCCGCACCAGCCTCCGCAGGCGCGGCACGGCCTTCCAGAGGCGCCGGGCGAACGCCTGGCGGGTGCCGAGTGCGACGCCGGCCACCCACGACGGATCGAATCCGGCTGCGGTGTCGTCGGCGACCTTCGAGTTGATGAAGTCGACCAGTTCGTCGAGGTCTTCGACCACCACCCCGGCCGTTCGCGGTTGGGGCTCCTTGCGGGACAGCGACCGCAGGGCGCCCTCCCAGGTGTGACCCACGGTGTCGCCGATGAACCCGGGATCGACCAGGACCAGCCGGCCCTGGGTGTCGCCGGCCAGTGGATAGGCCCATCGCAGCAACTGGATGCGAACCGTCTGCTCGATGAAGGACAACTGGCCCGACTCGAGGTCGTCGAAGACGTACTCGAGGAGACCGTTGGCGATGAACGATCGCGGCGACCAGCCGTAGGCATGGGCCTCGGCCCGCGGCCGGACGGCGATGTCGGGGACGGGCGTGACACCGGGGCCTGCGTCTTCGGCGGGCGCGTACACCGCGAACCGTTGGAACGGGCCCGGTTGGTCGACGCCCAGCGCCTGCCACTGGGCCCGGGCCTCGGCGGCGGTCTCGGTGGCCGCGTTGAACACCCGGTTGTGCTTGTCGAGGAGGCAGAGATCGGCACCCTTGACCGAGAAGAGCACGGCCCGGTCGTTGGGGTTGCCCTGGCGGGCGGTGGTGCCCCATCGGGTCTCGAACAGCAGATAGAGCAGGAACAGCGCGTAGCTGGTCTTGGTGGCCACACCCGACTTGCCCGAGATCGACACGTGCGCACCGCGGTCGCCGTTGAGGAAGCTGTAGGGAACGAACACGACCTCGCCGTGCATGTCGAGCCCGATCGGCAGCCGTTCGGCGTCGTCCATCTTGTCGAGGAAGAGGGCACGGCGCCGATGCGACCCGGCGGCCACCCACACCGGGGCCCCCGACGACGGCGGGAGGTAGCGTTCGGGGTGGGTGCGCAACCAGGAGACCTCGGCCCTCCGGTAGCGCTCGCCGGGCAGGGTGGCCCGGGCCAGTCGGGCGGTGTCGGTGGCGGTCTCGGCCCCCTCGACGCGACCGGACACCTCGGTGACGATGCCGTAGTGGAACAGCGGCGAGCCATCGGCGAGACGCTGCGCCGAGACCACGAACGTGTCGAGCGAGACGTCGACCGAGGGATCGATGAGGACCTGGGCGACCCGGGTCGAGGCATCGGTGGACGCATCGATCAGGCCGACCGGCGGAAGGGCCGGGACATCGGGGATGCCGCCGAGTTCGTTGCGGCGGTCGAGGCCGGTGAGATCGTCGGGCGAGGTGACCGGGGTGAGTTCGATCTCGGCCGGATCGAGGGTGGGACCCGGCTCGCCGAGCGCGCCGAGGTCGGGGTGGCCGGTGGGCGCGGGATCGTTGGCCGAAGGGAAGCCCGACATCAGGCGGCCTGGGCCACGGCGGCGTCTCGGGCGGCGCGCTTGGCGAAGTCTTCCGAACCCATCTGCCGACCGAGGTGGTGCTCGAGGTTGCGCACCACGGTGAGGTTCACCGGGGCCCGTGGGTCGCGGTGCGGCTGACCGGCGTACATCGGCAGCGTTGCCGCCAGCTGGTCGGCCCGCTCGACGATCGCCTCGATGCCGGCGGCCGCCGGGAACTCGAGCCGGGCGATGCCCGTCCATCGGCTGCCGCCGGGACGGGGATGACCGACGCGGACATAGCAGGTGTAGCGATCGGTGCCCGCCGTGTAGAGCGCGGTGCGCCACCCGACCCCGAGGGTGGGGACCAGGGCGTGCTGCTCGGCCGGCAGGAGCTGGCGGCGGTGGGTCTTCACGTAGCCGGTGACCAGGTGGTGCAAGGAGCGGATGCGGTTGAGCGGACCGTCGAGGACGACGGTCCAGCCCTGCGCCGCCGCGTCGAGCGCCAGCTGCCCTTCGGCCAGTCGCATGCGGTCTTGCAGACGGGCCATCAACTCGGCCGGGTCGTCGGACGTGGTGGAGTCCGAGACCCAGCGGTGCCCGACCGGCGAGACCAGATCGCCGGAATGCCCGCCGCCCCAGATGGCCGCCCGACCGACACGGACGCCCTCGTAGCCGGCCGACCGGCCGGGGCGCACCGCCACCGCACCGACCGCATAACAGCCGAGCAGACCGGGGACCCGGGCGCCGGTGAGCCGCTGCTCGGCCCAGAGCGCCAACTCGACTCGACGACGGCCGTCGATGAAACACATCGGGGACGGGCGAAGCGCACCTGGGGCCACGTGCCGATGATCGACCTCGGCCAGGGAGATGTCGTCGGAATCATCGAAGTCGAAGGTCGCCGGCACGCCGTAGGCCGGATCCCAGTCTTCGGCGAAGACCTCCCACTCCCCTCCCCCACCGGTACCGAGACCGCCGCCACCGGCATCGTGCGCACCGTCGGCCGGGGCCACGCCGCGAGACTGCACGCCATCGCCCCGACGCCGCTGGGGCGTGGGAATCGACCGGTCGGGGCGAGGCGCACGGACATCGCCGAAGGTCGGCGTGAGCGAGGCGGAAGTCATGACACGACCCTACGCAGGGGGTGTGACACGGTTCGGCTTCGGGAAGGATCGATCGTGGCAGTCACGGGGTTCAACGGTCCCATTCTGCCCGAGGGCCCTTCGTCAACGACGGATGACCGCTGCACGGGCCGATCGTGCCGATCCCCGGGCCGCTCGATTGGCCGATGACCAGACATCCGCCCGCGCCCGTTCGTCGTCGACACCCCGAGCCGCGGTCGCCATCGCGTTCCGAGTCGGCTCGTCGGGCTCGACAACGATCACGTCGGCGCGGGTCTCACATCGCGTCGGAACCCAACCGCTGCAGGCAGAGCTTCGCGGCCCTCCTCACGTTGCCGTGTAGCCACCGTCCACGACCAGGTTCTCACCATTGACCATGCCGGCCGCGCCACTCACCAGATAGAGCGCGGCCAGCGCGATCTCTTCGGGCTGCGCGAAGCGGCCGGTGGGAATCTTCTTCTTGAATGCCTCGCCGACTTCGCCGGACCAACTCCCCTGGGCGCCCATCTTGGTCTCGACGACCGTCGGCGAGATGGCGTTGACGGTGATCCCCCGGGACCCCACTCCATCGCCAGCACGCGGGTCATGCCAAGCACGCCGGCTTTGCGGCTGCGGCCGTTCCCCGTTCGACCGGTTGCACTCCGGACTTCTGCGGAGGTGGCGTACTTCAGGGCGTACGCAACCTCCTCGGAAGTGCGGGGTCGAGGTGGTCGAGGTGGTCGAGGCCCGGCCGTCGGGCAACACAGCCGTCGGGCAACACAGCCGTCGGGCGACACCGCGGTCGGGCGACACCGCCGTCGGGCGACACCGCCGTCGGGCAACACCGCCGTCGGGCAACACCGCCGTCGGGCGACACCGCCGTCGGGCTACACGAAGTGGCGACGCCGGCGGTTGGTGAGGATCACCGCTGCGCCACCGACCCCCATCATGATCGCCGCCCAGAGCACCAGATCCAGGGTGTTCGACCCGGTGAAGGCGAGTGCCCCGGACGGACCCGACACCGAGGCGACGGCCCCGTCGCGGGTGGTGGCCCCGACCGACGGCGAGAGGCCGAGCTGGGTGGTGAGCGTGTTGCCCGGCGTGGCGAGCGTGTCGTAGATGCTCGCCACCAGGCCGGGATCGAGCGGCACGCCGTTGACGGCGTTCCCACCCGAGACCGTGGCGTTGTTGACGACCGCCCCGGTGGCGTTGGCCGACACCCGCACCACCAGATCGATGGTCCACGTACTGTCGACCGCCATCGGCATCGGGTTGACACAGGTCACCAGATCGCCGACCACCGAACAGCTCGTTCCCGCCGTCGACGACGACGAGGACACGTAGGACAGGGAGTTGGGAAGGTCGTCGACCACGGTGACCGTGCCACGCGTGGCCGACGGACCGAGATTGGTCACCACGAGCCGGTAGGTCGCCGTCGACCCCGCCCGCAGGGATCCCGACAGCGACTTGTCGATGTCGATCACCGAGAACGGCACCGCCGTCGGATCGGCGTCGGTGTCGTTGCCGGGATTGGGGTCGAACGTCGGGCTCTCGACCGACGCCGTGTTGATCACGGTCGGGATGGCCGTCACGGCGACGTCGACGCGGATCTCGATGTCGGAGCGCAGACCGGCGACCATCGAGGTCGGTGTGCCCGCAGGATCGACGAGCGTGCAGGTCACGGTCGGCGCAGCCGAGACACAGGCCCAGTCGTCACCGTCGGCGCCGACGAACGTCGTGCCGTCCGGAAGGGTGTCGGTGACCACGATGGGTGCTTCGGCGGTGCCGGCCCCCTGGTTGGTGATCGCCAGCGTCCACCGATTGGTCGACCCGACGGTGAAATCACCGACGTGGCTCTTGTCGATGGCCAGATCGGCCTCGATGCGGTAGCCGAAGTCGACGTCGGGCCGGTCCTCGCCGTCGCCGAGGGTCAGGTCGGCCACGTGACGGGTGTCGGTGCCGTCGAGGTCGTGGGTCGGACCGGCGCCCGACGGCAGGGTCGACGCCGTGACCGTGACCGTGTGGTCACCGGCCGGCAGATCGGTGAAACCGTAGGTTCCGTCGCCGGCCGTGGTGGTGGTCTCGGTGAAGGTCGCCCCGGTCACCGGGTCGGTCCAGACGAGGGTGATCTCGACGCCACCGAGCCGAGGCTCGCCGGCATCGATCACCCCGTCGCCGTCGTCGTCACGCCAGACGGTGTCTCCCAGCGAACCGGTCCCGGCGACCGAGAAGTCCTGATCCAGGTCGTCGGGAACGAGCGCGTCGAGCGTCACGCTCGAGGTGTTGGCCGTCCCGATGCCGTCGGCATCGAAGGTCGGAACCACGCCGCCGGGAAGGGTGGACGGCACCAGGGTCACGGTGTAGTCACCGTGCGGAAGTCCGTCGAGCCGGTAGAAGCCGTCGGCGTCGGTGGTGACCGTCACCGTCATGTCGGGACCGCTGGTCGGGTTGGTCCAGACGATCGTCAGGTCGACATCGGGCAGGCCGAAGTCGCCGGGGTCGATCGCATCGGTCCCCGAGACGTCCCGATCGAGCCACACGGTGTCGCCGAGGGAACCGGCGCCGTGGTAGCCGAAGTCCTGGTCGAGATCGATCGGTGCGCCGGCGGTGAGCGTCGTCGTCGACACGTGGGGGGTGCCGATGCCATCGGCGTCATGGGTGGGCACGAAGCCCGACGGCAGGTCGGTGGCATCGACGGTGATCGTGAACACCGTGTCGAACGGCAGGTCGTCGAAGGCGTAGACGCCGTCGGCGTCGGTGGTGTCGACCACCGTGATCACCGAACCGTCGGGGCCGGTGTAGGTGAGGGTGACGTCGACGTCGCCGAGGGCCACCTCGTCGGCTCCCACGGCGCCATCGCCGTCGCGGTCGAACCACACCACGTCGCCGATCGATCCGGCGCCCGTGTACGAGAAGTCCTGATCGAGACGATCGGGGTTCAGTGCATCGAGTGTGGTGTTCGACACGTGCACGGAGGTCACGCCGTCGGCGTCGAAGGTCGCGACGTCGAGACCGGCCGGAAGCGTCGAGGCGACGACATCGACCCGGTAGGGACCGAACGCCAGGTTGCCGACGACCCATTCGCCGTTGCCGTCGCTGGTCGCGGCGTAGGCCACGTCGTCGGCACTCTCGTCGGGAATCGTCCCGAGGTCGTCACCGATGACCCCGTCGAAGCCACCGAAGGTGACGACGAGGTCGATGCCGGCGAGCGCCTGGTCCTGTCCGGCGAACACCCCGGAACCGACCGGATCGGTCGTGCCGTCGGCGTCCTGGTCGAACCAGACCGTGTCACCGATCGAGCCGACACCGGTGTAGGAGAAGTCCTGGTCGAGTCGGTCGGGGGTGACCCCGTCGAGCGTGACCGAGGAGGTGTCGGCCGAGATGATGCCGTCGGCGTCGAACGACGCCGTCAGACCCGAGGGAAGACCGGTCGCGACCACCGAGACCACATGGTCACCGTACGGAAGGTGGGTCACGACGTACGACCCGTCGGGCGCCGTGGTCGTCGTGATCGTGACGTCCGAGCCCTGGGGGTTCGTCCAGGTGACGGTGACGTCGACGCCGCCGATCCCGGGTTCCCCGGGGTCGGGTGCGGCACCGGCCGAACCGTCGATGTCGAACCACACGAGGTCGCCCAGCGAGCCGAGCCCGCGGTAGCCGAAGTCCTGATCGAGCTGGGTCCGGCTGCCCGACGCCAACGTCACCGCCGAGGTGTTCGGGGTCGTCACCGCACCGTCGGCATCGAAGGTCTGGACCAGACCCGCGGGAATCGTGAGCGGGTCGACGGTCACGGTGAACTCGCCGTCGGGGAGGTTGTCGAACAGGTAGTTGCCGGCGGCATCGGTGGTCGTGGTCTGGGTGACGTCGTCGCCCCCACCGGGCAGTCCGTCGCCGCCGAACCACACGAGGGTCACCGTGACACCCGAGAATCCGACCTCGATCGGACCGGACTGCACGCCGTCGCCGTCGTGGTCGAACCACACGGTGTCACCGATCCGGCCGTCGGTCTCGCCGGTGTAGGCGAAGTCCTGATCGAGACGATCGGGCGTGATGGCGTCGAGCGCCACCAGCGAGACATGAGGCGTCCCGACGCCGTCGTCGTCATGGGTGGGACTGGTCAGACCCGGCGGAAGGTCCGAGGCATCGGCGGTCACCGAGTAGTTGCCGTGGGGCAATCCGGTCACGAGGTAGTTCCCGGACCCGTCGGTGGTGTCGGTGAACGTGAAGTCGTCACCGTCGCCGAGCGTGCCGTTGGCGCCGGCCCAGACGATCGTCAGATCGACGCCGGGAAGGCCGGCGTCGCCGGCATCGGGGATGCCGTCGGTCTCGGTGCCGTCGATGTCGAAGAACACCGTGTCACCGATCGAGCCGAGGCCGCGATACCCGAAGTCCTGGTCGAGGTCGACGTTGTCGACGGCGGTCAGATCGACCACCGAGGAATTTGCGGTTCCGATGCCGTCGGCGTCGAACGTCGGTGCGAGCCCACCGGGGATCGTTGCGGTGTCGACCGTGACCGTGAACCGGCCGTGGGGCAGGTTTGCGAACCCGTAGGTGCCGTCGAACGCGGTGACGGTGGTGAGCACGACGTCGTCGGCATCACCGGCGATCCCGTTCGGACCGTCCCAGGTGGCGCGAACGGTGGCCCCACCGAGGCCGGGTTCCCCGGGATCGATGGTGCCGTCGGCGTCGTCGTCGAACCAGACCGTGTCGCCGAGCGAACCGGTGCCGGTGTAGGAGAAGTCGATGTCGAGTTGGGCCTCGGCGGGATCGAGCACCACGTCGACGACGTGGGCCGTTCCGGTGCCGTCGAGATCGAACGTGGCGAGGTCGAGCCCGTTGGGCAGGTCGCCCGAGTCGAGCGTGATCCGGTAGTCGCCGACGGGCACGTTCGGGAACAGGTAGTTGCCCGCGGCATCGGTGGTGGTCAGGAAGTCGATGTCGTCGCCGTTGCCGAGGACGTCGTCCCAGCCGGCCCAGGTGGCGGTGATGTCGACACCGGGGATCCCGGGCTCGCCGGCTCCATTGGTGGCGCCACCGGAGTTGTCGGCGTCCCACCAGACCTTGTCACCGAGTTGCTGGGTGCCATCGGGGGTGTACCCGAAGTCGAACGCCAGGTCGGCGATGGGACCGGAGGGCAGCACCGTGTCGCCGGTGGTGATCTGCTCGGTGGTCGCGTCGTCGACGGTGCCGTCGCGGTCGTAGCTCTGGGTCAGCCCGGACAGGTTCGGTGAGGCGGTGTCGACGGTGACGGTGACGTCGGTGTCGGCCGGCAGCCCGACGGCGAGCGGCACGCCATAGGAGCCGTCCCCGGCGGTCACCGTCGAGTAGCTCTGCGGTGCACCGGTCGCCGGATCGTCCCACGTGATGTCGACGGCGACGCCGGGGATACCCGGCTCGCTCGGGTCCTGGATCCCGTCGGCGTCGAGATCGAGCCAGATGAAGTCACCGAGGCTCGTCGGCACGACCTCGATGGTGACCGAATCCTGGTCGTCCTCGGACGGGGTGTCGTTGCCCGGGATCGAGTCGGCGTCGTACTGATCGGCGGTTGCGGCCTGGGCGATGTTGGTCACCGGACCGAGTGCGACCAGGCGCGTCCGCAGGGTGAGCGTGACCTGGCCACCGTCGGGGATGGTGCCGATGGTCCACACGTTGGTGCCCGAGTCGAACGAGCCCTGCGTGGCGAGGACCACCGAGTCGAAGGCCAGTTCCGACGGATCGAGGACGTCGCTGATCGACACGGTGGTCGCCGGATCGGGTCCGACGTTGTCGACGACGACGGTGTAGTTCACGTACGAACCGAACCAGTACGGGCCGTTGGCGGCGTCGGCGTCGAGTTCGACCGGGGAGATCGTCTTGTCGACCTCGAGGTCGGCGCGGGCGATGAACACGTCGTCGGTGTCGGTGTCGGAGTAGGTCGGCGCGGGCGTGCCGCCGGGTCCATCCGGATCACAGCAACTGGTCGAACCGGTGGCGTCCTCACCGATCACCGAGACGCTGTTGGTGTGGGGGTTGGTCGGACCGGTGTGGGCGATCCCGATCGCCGGGCTCGAGACCAGGGCGGCCGATCGGGGGGTGGCCGTCATCGTGATCACGATGGTCTGGCCGGGACCCAGCGGCTGGGCCGGTCCGGCCACGAGATCGGCCCACTGCAGCGTCTCGACGTTGAGCGAGGCCGGGTCGTTGCAGAGGCCGGTGTCGGCGGAGCAGACGGGCTCGACGGGCGCCGTTCCGTATGGGGTGGTGACGGTGGCCGAGGCCGGATCGTAGGTCCAGCCCTCGGGCAGGACGTCGCTGACGTCCACGTTGTGCGCCGGGGCAACGGCATCGGTGTTGGTGATCGTGATCGTCCAGGTGAACGGCTGATCGAGACGCACGTCGTCCACGTCCTGACCGATCCCCGGTGCCTTGTCGACCGAGAGCGTCGGGAAGTGGACCTCGACGGTCACGACGTCGGGGGCGACCATGCCCCGGGTGGCGCCGGGGCCGCTGCCGTAGGTGACGATGTCGTCGTTGGCGGGGTTGTCGAGCACGATCTGGGCCCGCTCGGCCGCCGGGAAGGCGAAGAAGCTCGGCACCGTGACCATGTTCGCGAGGTCCTGTCCTCGCGTCAGGTCGTCGGAGGCGTCGAGTTCGACGTCGTAGTCGAACGCGGCGACCGCCGCCGGGGCGAGCGGGCCGACGACCGACCACGTGATGGTGCGGTTGGTCTCGCTCCACGTCCCGACGCTGCCGGAGTTGCCGGTGACGGTGTCGCCGTTCGTCGTCACGGGGGCGCCGCCGGGAGCAGCGAGGGGGTTCAGTCCGACCGGGACGGCGTCGACCACCGTGATGTCGTGCGACGGTGAGGTCCCGCCTGCGGTGAGGGTGACGAGGTAGCGCAGCGCGGCACCGGGCCGGGTGTCACAACCGTTGGCCGCCGTGCCGTCGGCGTCGAGGATGTTGCCGGGCGTCACGTCGCACGCGGGATCGACCAAGGCCGATCCGCCGACGTCGGCGACGTCTTTGTCGATGCGCACCGACGGCTCGACCACCGAGAAGGTCTCGGAATCGACACCGGAACCGACCGTCCACGACGGCGAGTCCGGGTCGTCGTAGCCCGCCGGGAGGGGTGCCGGATTCTGCACGACCTGGTTGCTGCCGTTCCACACCAGCTTGGCGTCGTTGGTGATGCTGTCGGTGGCGAAGGCCGTGGTGTTGACGTGGGCGGTGTAGTCGACGCTGATCGTGCAGTCACCGTTCGCGAACAGGTCGCCGAGGAACCAGGCGAGACGCCCGTTCACGCCGCCGGTCGGGTGGAACTGCTCGACGTCGACGGCGGCGAGGCTCGAGCCGGTCGTCAGACCGGTGGCACCGTTCAGCACCTCGCACGAGGGCGAGATCGTCATCGCCCCGAACGAGTCGAAGTCGAGTCGGCCCGGGAGTTCGTCGAACAGGGTCGTGTCGTAGGCGATGGTGTCGTCCGGGAGGGTCATGGTGACCCGGTAGTCGACCGGAGCGCCGACCGTGGCCGTTGCGAGATCATCGGCCGGATTCCCGGGATTGAACGGCTCGATGTCCTTCGTGATCGACGCCGGCGGAACGGCGATGGTGTCGGTGTCGACGTCGTTGTAGAGCCGGGCGTTCGCCTGGCCCGGGTTGGGGGTCGGGCTCAGGTTCTGGTCGAGCGTGTACCCGCGGAGGCTGGCCGAGTTCGTCCGGCTCGACGAGGCGACCGCCGGGTCGTCGACCCGGACTCCGTAGGTGAACACCGAACTCGCACCGGGGTCGATTCCGTCGAGCCCGGCCACCCAATCGGTCGGGTTCCACGTGATCTGCCGGGTGGACTGGGACCAGGTGCCGTTGAAGGCGCCGACGGGGCTCACGCCGGTGGACGGGACCAGATCACCGTTGGCCGTGACGGGGATGCCCCCGGTTCCGAGCGGGGTGAGACCCACGGGAACGGAGTCGACGACCCGGAGGTCGTGGGCCCGGGACACGTTGGTGACGCCGGCCGTCGGGTTGGAGACGGTGACCTGATAGGTGACCGTGTCGCCGGGGCCGGCGTTCGGTCCCGTCGGGCTGGTGTGGATCTTGTCGATCTGCGGGTTGGGCTCGACCACGTAGGTGTCGGCGTTGTTGGACGACAACTGGGGGCTCGGGTTGCCGGCCGAGTCGTTCCAGTTGAAACGGGCGGTGTTGCGCAGGAGGGTCGGCGAGGGGCTGGCGTCGTTGGCGCCGACGTTCGTCACCCGGGCGTAGAACGTGATGGTGACCTGGTCGTCGCCCGATCCGGTGGCATTGGTGTACGGGGTCGGGAACACGTAGGTGACGTTCTGTCCGCTGTTGATCACGGTGCTGCCCGCGAGCGCGGCGGAGCCGGTGGCCGAGGTGGCCCCCGGCGTCAGGTTCGACACGGTGCCCCCGAACAGACCGGGTCCGGTGTGCCACACGAGGCCGGCGGGCAGCACGTCGCTGATCTGGCCGCCATAGATCGCGGTGCCTGCGGGAACCGTGGCGGTCACCTGGTAGCGGATGATCTCGCCGATCGTCGCCCGGTTGGCGGCGGCATTGCCGCCTTCGGTGATCCCGGTGGCCTGGGCCTTGACGAGAACCGGGTCCGGGGAGTCGAGGAAGGCCCGGTCGTCGGCCCGGTCGGTGTTCTGGTTGGCCACGAACGCCGGATTGATGTTGTTCGCCGGGTAGTAGTCGTAGGTTCCGGTCCGGTTGGTCGCACCCTGGTAGAACGCGACGCCGGCGGTGTTGGTCCAGTTGTCGCCGGCGGTGATGGTGGCCGGGATGGTGAGGTCGTAGGTGAGCGTGAGCCCGGTGCCCATCGCGGTCGCCTGGGGCACGGTCAGTCCGGTCCAGCCGACGATGCCGGCCGAACAGGTTCCGCCGTTCGAGATGTTGTCGACGTCGGAACAGGTGAAGTCGGTCGGCAGGACGTCGCGGACCTCGGTCGCCGTCGCGTTCGTGTTGCCCTGGTTCCAGACGTCGACCCGGAAGGTGACCTCGTCACCGATCCGAACCAACTGCGAGGTCGATCCGCCGAGGCGCGAGCCGTCGAAGTCGGGGCCGTTCACGGCTCCGTTGTTGACGTCCCGAACACCCTTGACCAGACGGACCTCGGGCTCGGTCCACTCCGCCGATGCCTCGTCACGGAGTTGGAAGACCAGACCGCCGTTGTTGTTGTGGATCATCTTCTGCAGGTTGGCGTTGATGTCGAACGCCTGACCCTCGGCGTTGTCGGTGAGTTCGGCGGCAATGGTCCAGCGGAACTCGTTGCCGTTGGCCTCGACGTTGCCGCCGCTGACGTCGAAGGTCACCTGTGACACCGAGCTGCTCGCCACGGAGGTGGTCGCCAGGGTGTCGACGGAGGTCACCCGGGCCGCCGAGCCGGCGAGGTAGCGATACCCCGGTGGGAGGAGGTCCTGGATCGTCACGCCCTCGTAGTCGACGTTCGACGGGAACGAGGCGCCGAGTTCGAAACAGACGATGTCGCCCGGCCCGAAGCCGAGTTCGGCCGGACTGCCATCGGACCACGTGATGGCGCCGTGACTGGCCGCGCAGGTGCCGGGCGTGACCGACGAGCCGTTGGCCAGCGGCCCGGTCTTGACCCCGATCCGCTTGTCGATCGTCGGCAGCAGGTTGTCGAGACCGGCCGAGGCCGTGTCACCGTCGATTCCGGTCCCCGGTGTCGTGGGATCCGGGTCGGCGGGGTCGGGGGCGAGCGAGGCATCGGCGACGGAGTCGGGACCCGACACTTCGACTTCGTTCGTGACGGTGTCGCCGGCGAGTACCGGCTCACCGGCGAGCTGGGCGAGCCCACCGCGATAGGACTGGCGGACCACGCTCGCGTAGGTGATGGTCAGGGTGCCGTCGGCGTCGAGGTCGGCGAGGGCCGCGTTGTCGAGATCGGAGAAGTCCCACACCAGTTCGAACCGACCGGTGCCGTACGGGCCGCCGGTCGGCAGCTCACGAACCCGGGCGACGTCGACCGGGGTGCCGTTGATCGTCGACCGCACGGTGCCCTGTCCGGGACAGTCGGTGGTGTTCCATCCCGAGGACGGGGTGGCGTCGGCGTTGTACGTCCCGAGGAAACACAGGGCCGACGGCATGAGATCGCGGACGACGAGATCGGCGAAGTCGCGGTATTCGGAGGTGGTGATCGTGAGCGTGGTGGTGACGATCGTTCCCTGGCTCAGCGAGCCCGTCGAGGACTTGGTGATGACGAGGTCCTCGGCCTCGGTGACGTGGGTGTCGTCGGCGGTGACGCTCGAGCCGGCCGGGGTGTAGGTGCCGGTCGCGACGGCCACGTTGTCGATCCCCGGTTCGGGCGCATCGAGCAGCTCGGGGTCGGCGTTGGTCGTGCGGTCCGGTTCGCCGGTGGACGGACCGGTGTTGTTGTCGAGGTTGCGACCCTGGTTGCGGCTGTTGGCGGCCGGGGGGCTCGCCGCGAACGGTCGGTTCTCGAACCGGGGGATGCCGGCCTGATAGCGGACGTTCACGATCTGACCCGGCGTGAGGTTGCCGATGGTCCAGTCGACGATCGTGTCGCCGCCGAGCGCCGTCGCGACGCTGGTGGGCACCTCGAGCGGCGTCGGCGCGCAGCCTGCGCCGGTGGCCACCGGCCCCGAACCGATCCATTCCTCGCCGACCGTGGTGTTGTCCGCGGCGTAGTAGTCGTCGCAGCCGAGGAACTCGAGACCCGGATGCAGGGTGTCGCGCAGCGTGACGGCGTTGACCGGATAGTCGGGGTTGTTCTCGATCTGGACGGTGTAGAGGCCGCCGGTGGTGCCACTGGCCCCGTCGAATCCGTTCGCATGGACGCCGCGCAGCAGCTCACCGGGACCGGTCTTCGTGACCCGGAACGGGATCACGTCGACGACCCGGGACGCCGTGGCATTGCCGTCGAAGTCACCCGTGAACGCACCGGTCGCCGGACTCCAGTTGGGAATGGTGAAGGCGTCCAGGCTGGCCGCCGCCTCGGCGTTGTTCGTGAACGACGAGCCGACGGGCACGGTGAGCGCGCCGGTGGTGCCACCGACGAAATCGGGATTGGTGTCGACGGTGAGCGAGACCGAGGACTGCGAATCGGCCGGCAGATCCGACACGTTCTCCCAGATGATCGTGGTCCGGCCGACCGTCGGGACGTCGTCGAGGATCGCCGTCGGCGCCGGGTCCGCCGACACGAAGTCGACACCGACGGGCAGGACGTCGCGGAAGGAGAGGTTGTAGAGGAACGCGTTCGACGACTGGCTGCCGGTTGCGGTCAGCGTGAAGGTGATCTGCTCACCGATCAGGGCCTCGCCCCCGACGTCGTCGGTCTTGGACAGCGTGAAGTTGTCGGCCGGTCCGGCCGAAGCCGGGGTCGGCGACAACACCGGAACCGCTCCCGGGAGCATCGTCGCGAGCACACCCATCGTGGCCAGGACGGCCACGAGGCGCTTCGAGAATTGCGCTCGGGGGCCCGGTTGGTGGGCATTCGTTGTCATGGACACGACCTACTCCAGAGGGAATGACACACCCGTCGTCGCACGGGCGATCTGAACTCGTATCGGTCGCGGAGGCCTCGACGTGAGGGCACGAGCCTGCGGCGGGTACCCTCCGGAGGCCCCGAGACGGCCTGCCCGAGCGGCCCTGGCCCGCCTCGCCGACCCTGGCTAGGGTTCGGGCATGCCCGCCGTCTTCGTCCATGGAAATCCCGAGACCAGCGCCATCTGGGGACCACTGTTCGAGGCACTCGGACGCGACGACCTGCTCGCTCTGTCACCTCCCGGCTTCGGGGCGCCACTCCCCGACGGCTTCGGCGCCGACCGCCTCGACTACGTCGATTGGCTCGTCGCCGAGCTCGAGTCGATCGACGGCCCGATCGATCTGGTCGGCCACGACTGGGGCGGTGGTCACGTCCTCGGTGCGGTGATGGCCCGCCCCGACCTCGTTCGCACCTGGGCCTCCGACATCGCCGGGATCTTCGACCCGGACTACGTCTGGCACGACGCAGCGCAGATCTGGCAGACCGAGGGGGCCGGCGAGGACAACATCGCCGGCATGGTGGCAGCACCCGTCGCCGACCGGATCGAGCTGTTCGGCGCCCTCGGGATGACCCCCGAGATCGCTCGATCCGTCGCCGAGGCCACCAACGCCGACATGGGCCGAGCGATCCTCACCCTCTACCGCTCGGCGGCCCAACCGGCCGTTGCCGAGGCCGGAGCCGAGCTGGGCCGGGCCGCGGCGTCGCCCGGGCTCGTCATCGTCGCCGAACACGACCCGTACGTCGGCGGTGAGGTTCTCGCTCGACGCTCGGCCGAGCGGGCCGGGGCCCGGGTCGCCGTCCTCGCCGGCGTCGGGCACTGGTGGATGATCCAGGACCCCGCCCAGGGAGCGGCGGCGCTGGAGTCGTTCTGGTCGGGGATCGACTGACGACCCACCCGGTCAGTTCAGCCAGGCCCGCAGGAGCGTCCGGAGCCGGTCGATGCCGGTGCCCTTCTCGGCGCTGACCCACACGACGTCGCCGTCGTCGAGTCCGCAGCGCTCGGCGACCTCGCGGCGCCGTTTGTCGCGTTGGGAGGACTTCACCTTGTCGTGCTTGGTGGCGACGACGGTGTGAGGCAACTCGTGCGATCGCAGCCACTCGAGCATCTGGATGTCGAGCGTCGTGGGGCCGACCACGCCGTCGACCAGGACCACGACCATCTCGAGCTGCTCCCGTTCGAGCAGGTAGGTCTCGATCATCCTGGCCCACTTCTGTTTCTGGGCCGCCGGCGCCTTGGCGAAGCCGTAGCCGGGGAGGTCGACCAGGGTTGCCACCCCGCCCAGCGGCCACGAGGCGTCGATCTCGA
This sequence comes from uncultured Acidimicrobiales bacterium, assembly GCA_963717115.1. Lineage (GTDB taxonomy): Bacteria > Actinomycetota > Acidimicrobiia > Acidimicrobiales > SZUA-35 > JBBQUN01. The sequence continues at coordinate 535,504 of CAVQVO010000002.1, forward strand.
AGAGGTTGAGCAGCCGGGTCCGGCCGGGGGTGTTCGAGACCAGGGCCAGGTTCTTGCGGTTCGCGAGGGCGTTGATGAGCGACGACTTGCCGACGTTGGACCGCCCGACGAAGGTCACCTCGGCCCGCGTGGCCGGCAGCTGCGACACGCGCTCGGCCGATTGCACGAAGGTGAGGCGGAAGGGAGGAGCCATGGCGGAACCAACCTAGGCCGCGACACGACGACCCCCGCTGCGGATCGCCCGACGAAAACCTGGCAGACTCACCGACGACGCCGGGCCCGCGGTCCGACGATCATCGATCCCGTTCCGAACACGTCACGCCCAGGAGTTCGACCATGTCGGTCACCAACCACCTACTGCACCCCTTCGCCGAGGCGGCGGCGCCGGAAACGGATTTCGTCAACATCGTGCGCGCCGAGGGATCGACCCTGTTCGACGATCAGGGCAAGCAGTACCTCGACGGCATGGCCAGCCTCTGGTACTGCCAGGTCGGGCACGGCCGGCGCGAGATCATCGACGCGATCTCCAACCAGATGCACCAGCTCGCCACCTACAACACGTTCGCGCCGTTCACCAACGACCCGGCCCGCGAGGTGGCCCGGCTCATCGCCGAGAAGTCCCCGCACCCGAACGGTCGGGTGTTCCTCGGGTGCTCGGGATCCGAGGCCGTCGACACGGCCCTCAAGCTGGCCCGCCTGATCCAACAGCGCCGGGGCAAGCCCGACAAGCAGATCATCATCCGGCGCACCCACGGCTACCACGGCACCAACTTCGGTGGGACCAGCGCCCAGGGAATCGAGCCGAACCGAACCGGCTACGGCGATCTCGTTCCGCACTTCGTCGAGGTCGCCAACGACGACATCGAGGGGATGGCGCTCGTCTTCGCCGAGCACGGCGACGACGTGGCGGCGGTGATCAGTGAACCGGTCCAGGGTGCCGGCGGCGTCCATCCGCCCGTCGACGGCTACCTCGAGGGCGTTCGCCGGCTCTGCGACCAGCACGGCTCGCTGCTCATCTTCGACGAGGTCATCTGCGGATTCGGCCGCACCGGGTCCTGGTTCGGGGCCCAGACCTTCGCCGTCCAACCCGACCTGATGACCTTCGCCAAGGGCGTCTCTTCGGGCTACCTGCCCCTGAGCGGGGTCATCGTCTCCGAGGCACTGGGCCAGGAACTGTCCGAACCCGGCTTCCTGCTGCGGCACGGCTACACCTACTCGGGCCACCCGGCCTCGGCCGCGGCCGGCATCGCCAACATCGGGCTCATCGACGAACTGGGGCTGGTCGACCGGGCCGGTCACATCGGCAAGGAGGTCGTGAAGGGGCTCGACGCACTCGGAGCCGACGGCATCATCGAGTCCTACCGAGGGGTCGGTGCCGTCTGGGCCGCCGCCATCGGGCGCGACGCCGTTCCGGTGAAGGTCGCCATGCTCGAACGAGGCATCGTCGTCCGCGGCGTCGGCGACTCGATCATCTTCTGCCCGCCGCTCGTGGTGACCGACGACGAGATCGGCCAGTTCATCGAGACCCTCGACGACACCCTCCGCCAGACCTGACCGGCCGGGCCACCGACCGACACCCTCCGACACCGACAGCAGCGAAAGGAAACCGTGGCCGACGAACTCCTCACCGAGGTCCGGGGCAGAGTCCTGCTCATGACCATGAACCGACCCGAGGCCCGCAATGCGGTCAACGGTGCGCTGGCCGATGCGCTGGCAGCCGCCGTGCAACGGCTCGACGACGACGATGCCCTCACCGCCGGGGTCCTCACGGGAAGCAACGACGGCTTCTCGGCGGGCATGGATCTCAAGGCGTTCGCCGCCGGGGAGTCCATGGCCGGTTTCGGCCAGCTCATCGAACAGGGCTCGAAGAAGCCCCTGATCGCCGCGGTCGAGAAGTTCGCGCTGGCCGGCGGACTCGAGATCGCGCTGGCCTGTGACCTGCTCGTGGTATCGGCCGGGGCCCGGCTGGGCATCCCCGAGGTCGGGGTCGGCCTCTTCGCCGCCGGTGGAGCGCTGCTCCGCCTTCCCCGACGGGTCCCCTACGGCGTGGCGATGGAGATGGCGTTGACCGCCGAGCCCATCACGGCCGAACAGGGCCTGGCCTACGGGCTGGTGTCACGCATCGCCGAGCCCGGTACGGCGGTCGACGTCGCCATGGCACTGGCCGAGCGCATCGCCCGCAACGCCCCCCTCGCCGTTGCCGCATCCAAGCAGCTCCTGCGAGACACCCAGGGTCGCACCGAAGAGGAGTTCTGGGAATACCAGAAACCGTTCACCGGCCGGGTGTTCACGTCCAACGACGCGAAGGAAGGACCGGCGGCCTTCGCCCAGAAGCGGGCACCGGAGTGGTCGGGCTCCTAGCCGTGCCTGCCGTCGTCGTCGATGCCGACTCGGTCAGCGCGACCCGAACGGCGCTCGAACAGGCAACGGGTGACGACCTGGTGGTCGGGTGGGCCGACCTGACCTCGCCCCACCTGGTCGACCTGCTCGACGAACTCATCGGGGGCCCGGGCGGTCATCGTCTCGTCGGTCTGCGGGCCTCCCTTCGTCTCGACCAGCTCGAGGAACTGCCGGTCCAACGAGGGTTGTCGACCCTGCGTGACTCCCGGCTCTCGTTCCACACCCTCGATCCCGACCTGCGCGCCGCGCTGTCGAGTCGCTGGCCCACCTTGCGCCTCCATCCATGACCTCCCGTCGCGCTACGGTCCACCCCATGGGCCCCACCCTCACCCAGCTCGCCATCGGCGACCGACCCGATGCCTGGGAGCGAGCCGGGTTCCACGTCGTCGACGAGCGGATCCGCATCGGGCCGGTGACCATCGTGCTGAAGCCCGCGACCGAGGGCACCAGCCGAGGCATCGTGGCCTGGGCGTTCGACGGGGTCGACGACGACGGATCCATCGATGGACTGCTCACGCTCGACCGCCCGGTCGCCGGCGACGACGATCCACCGGCGCACCCCAACGGCGTCACCGGGGTCGACCACGTCGTGGTCATGACCGACGATCTCGAGCGAACCAGCGCGGCGCTCCGTCACTTCGGTTTCGAACCCCGCCGACGACGCGATCTCCCCGACGCCGATCCGCCACGGGCCCAGATCTTCTGGTGGGCCGGTCCCACCATCATCGAACTGGTCGGCCCGGCCACGGCGACCGGCACCGGACCGGCGTCGATCTGGGGACTGGCTCTCACCGTCGACGACATCGACCGGAGCGCCGCCGGGCTCGGCGAGCTGCTGAGCACTCCCAAGGACGCCGTGCAGCCCGGCCGTCGGATCGCGGCCCTCCGCACCCGAGACCTCGGCATCTCGGTGCCGATCGCCCTGATGACGCCACACGTGGCCACCCCGGACTGATCGGGCGCTCGGGTGCTCGACCATGTCTTCACCGACGCCATCGGCGCCCTTCGGGACGCCCTGGAGGCCGCCCGGCTCGAACGCCAGGCCCTCGAGGAACGGTTCCAGACCGATGTCCTGCTGGGTGACGTCACCTGGGAGACCAGCTACGCCCTACCCGGCGAGGGGTCGCCGCCCCGGGTCCAGGCCGACCTGACCCTCGAGTGGCCCACCTGGTCCCAGACCGCCTACCGGACCTGGTACCTCGACGAAGAGTTCACCGAAGGGCCCGACATCGAGATCGAGATCGTCTTCCGGATCCAACAGCTCCTCGATCGGCCCGACCCGGCCGTGATCATGGCCGCCCTGCCGCCGCTCGGCCCGTCGCTCGGCGAGGATCGACTCGAGGCCACGGGACCCACCCTGGAAACGGTGTACGACATCGACCTCGTGGTGGCCTCACACGCCGTCGAGGTCAGCTATCAGGGCTCCTACGAACTCGACGAACAGACGCTCGAGGACGGTTCGGTGCTCGACACCACGTTCGCCTCGATCGGTGGCTGGATCGCCAACACCCTCGTCCGGCTGGGGGATCTCACCCTCGATTTCCAGATCGCCGACCCCGACGGGCCGTGAGCCGCATCCCGCTGGGCCTGGCGCCGGCGGAGGCTTCCCGCTAGACCGGTTGCATGACCGAACCCGTGCTCCTGGTCGAGGTGAGCGACACCGTCGCCACGATCACCCTGAATCGCCCGTCGGCGCGCAACGCGCTCAACCGGGAGCTGCGACGGGCCCTGCCCGAGGCCATCGCCACGCTCGATCGCGACCCCGAGGTCGACGTCATGATCCTCACGGGCGCCGGACCGGCCTTCTGCGCCGGGCTCGACCTCAAGGAACTGGGGAGCGCCGGCCTTGACCCGGCGCCGGTCGACCCGGACGAGCTCGCCATCGAGCGGGGTCCGTTCCCGCCCCGGAACACGCCGCTCATCGGCGCGATCAACGGCGCGGCGATCACCGGCGGCTTCGAGTTGGCCCTCAACTGCGACTTCCTCGTTGCCTCCCACCGGGCGATCTTCGCCGACACCCACGCCCGGGTCGGCGTGATGCCGGGATGGGGATTGGCCGTCCTGCTCCCGGCGGCGGTGGGGTTCCGCCGGGCCCGTGAGCTGTCGCTCACCGGCAACTTCCTGAGTGCCGACGAGGCGGCGACGCTCGGACTGGTCAACCATGTCGTCGATCACGACGACCTGCTCCCCACGGCCCGCCGGTTGGCCGCCGACATCGCCGGCAACCACAACGACGGCGTCCGCCAGATGCTCCGGACCTACGACCTGATCGAGCGATCGCAGCTGGACCCCGGGTGGACCATCGAGGCCGCCGAGGCGGTCGACTTCCGGCGCCGGGCCGGCTTCGATCCCACCGAGGTCGAGCGACGTCGTCGGGCGATCGTCGACCGAGGACGCGATCAGCTGGGCGGACGCACCCCGTGAAGGCCCGACGACGACCCGTGACCGGGCGGCGAAACTCCTGGTCAACGACTCGGCACCGGTCGACGTACGCCATGAGCAATCATCTCGTCTCCGAGGCCCCGGGCCGCCCGACCAGCTAGGCTGGACACGATGCGTTCGGATGTGGACAGCGGTCTCGAGGCAATCCGGCGTGGACTGCGTCTGCCGCGCACCGAGCCCGGCATCGTGCTCATCGGGGCCGCCGATCCCTCGCTCGGGCGCCTGATCGAACGGGTCGCCGCCACCCATGCGACCTCGCTCGACGTTCGCCGCGACCCGGCGCAGCTGGTCGTCGGCGATGGTCTGGCGTTCCTCGTCGATCTGCTCGACGCCGTCGACCCCGCTCGTCGCTCCTCGGTTCGACTGGCCTTCGCCGAGCCCACCGCGACACCAGCCGAGCTCATCGACGCGGCGATCGCCGCCATCGATCTGACCGACTACGCGAATCGCCTCGAGCGGGCCGACCTCGCACACCGGCCCCCGCACTACGAGGTGCGCTACCAACCCGTCCTGGCCATGACCGACCGCTCGGTCATCGGCTACGAGAGCCTGCTGCGAGCCATCGCCGACGACGACGCCGAGCATCCCACGATCATCGACGCCGAGGACCTGATCGCCCGGGCCCTGCGGGGCAACTGGATCGGCGAACTCGACCACCTGGGGCGGGCCCTGGCGGTGCGGGGCGTCGGCCCATGGCTGGGCGACGGTCTGCTCTTCCTGAACGTGATGGCCCCGAAGGGCCGGTTCGACGAGCCCGCCATCAACGACACGATCGACGCGGCCGTGGCCGCCGGTATCGACCCCGACCAGATCGTGCTCGAAGCGGTCGAACGCAACCGGTACACCGATCTCGCCGACGCCGCCGCCCAGATCGAGCGGTTCCGCAGCCGGGGCGTGCGGATCGCCGTCGACGACTTCGGTGATGGCTACGCCAACCTCCGGGTCCTCAGCGCCTTCGCTCCCGACATCGTGAAGATCGCCGGTCACCTGGTCGGCGATCTCACGCCCGACGACGGCCTCGACGGGACCGGACCGGCGCAGGCGGCCATGGCCACCGCGATCGTGTCGACCATCGTCGAGATGGCCCACCGGGCCGGTGCCTGGGTCGTTGCCGAGAACATCGAGAACGAAGAACAGTTCGAGCGTCTGGCCGCCCTCGACGTCGACTGGGGCCAGGGGCTGCACCTCGGGGCGCCCGCGCACCGCTGAACGCCCACGATCGGGCATTCGGGTCGACCCGACCCTCAAAACCCACCGTGGGTGGCCGATAGTCACGCTGTGTCCGACATCAGGTGGGTGTCGCCGGCACCGGGAGTGATGACGATGCTCGACCGCACCTCAACGCCGGGCCGTGCCGTTCGCGCTGCGCTCGCCGCCGTGATGGTGCTCGGGCTCGCCGGCGGTTCCACGCCGGCGGCCGCGACCTCCGACGAGTGTGGGCCCGAATCGGTCCAGGTCGATTCGATCGGTGTCCCCACGGCCGCCGATGCCGGCTCGACCGGCCATGGCGAGTCCGGGCCCGGCGACGAGGCGGACGACGACGAGTGCCCTCCGGTCGCCGTCGGCGGAGCCGACGAGGTGAACCCCACGGCCGAAGCCGCGCCCGCCCCGGTCGAACCCGCTCCAGAGGAGGCCGAACCCGAAGCCGACGGCGACGAGGCGACCAGCCAGACCGACCCGCTCGAGCCGATCGCCGAACTGATGCTGCTCGAGGGAACCGCCCAACTGGCAACACCCGAGGAGACCCTGGCCGTCCTCGGGGCCGGCCAGACACCGGTCGACCTCGAGGTGACCAAGGCCGGAGTCTGGTCGGCCGAGCGCAACGAGTTCACCTGGTCGATCGTGGTGCGCAACATCGGCTCGCAGACCGAGGCGGGAACGATCGTCGTGAACGACATCCTCGCCGCCGGTCTGGGTGCCCCGGTCCTCGCGGCCCCACCGGGCATGACCTGCGGCTACGACGCCACCACGCGCCAGATCACCTGCACGACCGACGTCGATCTCGAGCCGGGGGCGGCGCTCGCCGTCACGGTGGTGACGGCCCGGGCCTCGACGGCGCTGTGCAACGTGTCGAACACCGTGACGGTTCGGGGCACCGGGATCGAGACCTCCTCGGCCAACAACGTGGCAACCGCATCACTGTCGGATCTGTGTACCGACACGGCGACGGGGCCGACGACGCCGACGCCCGGTTCGGGCCTGCCCCGAACCGGCAGCGGCTTCGTGTTGTCGGCGCTGGCCGTCACGTTGGCCGCGGTGGGCTGGGCGATGACCCGGCTCGCGGCCGCCGTTCCGAACGCCCGTCCGACGAGCTGAACCACGGGCGCCACACGAGGGGCGAAGGGTGGTCGGCGGGGACGGGGCGACGCGTCCCCGCCGACGCATCCAGAACGGTACCGCACCCGGTGGCCCTTGACGAGGGCGGCCCGACCGAATGCGATGATCCGTCGACTTTTCCGTGACCGACGTCACCCCAGGTCAGCGAGCTCGCGCAGGGACACCGCAGGCCGGGGACCCACGTGGGAGATCACCTCGGCCGCGGCCAGCGACCCGAGTTCGCCCGAGCGGCGCAGGCCCAGATCGTGCGCCAACCCGAACAGCACACCGGCGGCGTACTGATCACCGGCGCCCGTCGTGTCGACGACCGGCGCGATCTCGGCGGCGGCGATCTCGATCACCTCGTCCGGGGTCACGAGCAACGAACCCTGCTTGCCGAGGGTGATGCAGGCGAGCTCCACGTCGGCCCGGGCGGCGGCCACGCCGGCCTTCAGATCCGTGGTGTCGTACATCACGGCCAGCTCGGCCCGGTTGGCGAACAGGACGTCGACGTCGGCGCGGACCAGTTCCCGGAACTCGGCGTGATGGCGCTCGACGCAGAACGTGTCGGACAGCGTCAACGCAGTCTTGCGTCCGGCCGCGTGGGCGATGGCGAGTGCCTTGCGGATGGCGAGCTTGGCCGACTCGACGTCCCACAGGTAGCCCTCGCAGAACAGCAGGGCACCCGACGACGCCGTTGCCTCGACCACGTCGTCGGGCTCGAGCAGGGACGAGACCCCGAGATAGGTGTTCATGGTGCGCTGGGCGTCGGGCGTCACCAGGATCAGGCATCGGGCCGTTGCCGGACCCGAGGTCGCCGGGGGGACGTCGAACTCGACCCCGACGGCCCGCATGTCGTGGGCGAACACGGTGCCCAACTGGTCGTCGGCCACCTTGCCGATGTAGGCGGCGCTGCCTCCGAAACTCGCCACCCCGGCCATGGTGTTGGCCGCCGAACCTCCCGACGCCTCGATCCCGGGGCCCATCAGGTCGTAGAGGGCATGCGCCCGGTCGTCGTCGACCAGGGTCATCGAGCCCTTCGCCAACTGCTGCTCGAGGATGAAGTCGTCGGTGGCGTGGGCGATCACGTCGACGATCGCATTGCCGACACCGACGACATCGACGCTCGGCATCACTTCGGACTGATCGGTCACCCGGAACTCGCTCTCGTTGGTCGACGCGGCCCGACCAAGGTAGTCGCTCCATCACCGCAGGCCCATCTCTTGGGCAGGGTAGCCTCACCCCGATGTCGAACCCGTCCGTGGAACCCGAGACCCCGTCCGCACCGTCCGAGAGCCGGGCATCCGATCACCGCCTCCCTGCCGGTGTGTCGCCGACGCACTATCTCGTTCGACTCGAGCCCGACCTCGACACGGCGACCTTCACGGGAACGGTGGCGATCTCGCTCACCGTCGACGCCCACACCGACGCGGTCGTGCTGAACGCCGACGAACTCACGGTGTCGGGCGCCCGCATCGTCGGTCCCGACGGCGCCGACATCGATGCCGCCGCCGACCCCGGTGGGCGCGAAACGTCCTGGTCCCTCGACATCGAGCTCGAGCGGTTGCGGATCGACGGCCCCTTCGATGCGGGTGAGCACCGGATCGAGATCGACTTCGCCGGCACGTTGAACGACCAGCTCGTCGGGTTCTACCTGAGCCGGTTCACCGACGCCGACGGCAACGAGCGCCGTTTGGCGACCACGCAGTTCGAGGCCACCCACGCCCGCAAGGCCTTCCCCTGCTGGGACGAACCGGCGCACAAGGCGGTGTTCGAGATCGAGATCGTGGCCGCCGCCGGGCTCGAGGCCATCGCCAACACGGCGTTGGTCGGCAGCGACGTGCAGCCCGACGGCCGGGTCCGACACCGATTCGCCCCGACGATCGTCATGTCGACCTACCTGGTGGCGTTCGTCGTCGGGCCCCTCGAGTACTCCGAGACGATCGACGTCGATGGGGTCCCCTTGCGGATCGTCCACGTTCCCGGCAAGGGCAAGGCCGACCTCACCGCGTTCGCGCTCGAATCGGGGGCATTCGCCCTGCGCTACTTCGCCGACTACTTCGGCCTCCCCTACCCCGGCGACAAGTGCGACCTCGTGGCGATCCCCGACTTCGCGTTCGGGGCCATGGAGAACCTCGGCTGCATCACGTTCCGCGAGACACTGCTGCTCATCGATCCGGCCAACGCCACCCAACCCGAGCTGCAACGGGCCGCCGATGTGATCCACCACGAGCTGGCCCACATGTGGTTCGGCGACCTCGTGACCATGACGTGGTGGAACGGACTGTGGCTGAACGAGGCCTTCGCCACCTTCATGGAGATGCGCTGCACCGACGCCTTTCGGCCGGCGTGGGATCGGTGGACCGATTTCGGCCTGTCGCGATCGGCGGCCTTCGACACCGATGCGCTCGCATCGACCCGCCCGATCGAGTTCGAGGTCCACAGTCCCGAGGACGCCGAGGGCATGTTCGACATCCTCACCTACGAAAAGGGCGCCGCCGTCGTCCGGATGCTCGAGCAGTATCTCGGTGAGGGACGGTTCCGGGCGGGGATCCGTCGCTACATGCGCGAGCACCAGTTCGGCAACGCCGAGACGACCGACCTGTGGGATGCCATCGAGGCCGAGACCGGCGAACCGGTGCGCCGCATCATGGACAGCTGGATCTTCCAGGGTGGATTCCCGCTGGTGTCGGTCGACTTCGCGGCCGATCGTCGGTCGGTCACGCTCACCCAGGAACGCTTCGGCTACGCCGGCGGTGACCCCGCCCCCGAACAGACCTGGGCCATTCCCCTGACGTATCGCTGGACCGCCGCCGGGGGCGAGCCGGTCACCGAGCGCATCCTGCTCGACACGGCCTCGGTCGACCTCGTCCTGCCCGAGCCGGCGGTGTCGGTGGTGGTGAACGCCGAGGGTTCGGGATTCCTGCGAGTCGCCTACGACCCCGACACGCTCGAGGAGCTCGCGACCTCGGCGCAGGAACGGCTCCTCCCGATCGAGCGCTACGCCCTCGTCGACGACGCCTGGGCCACCGTCCTCGCCGATCAGATCAGCGCCAACCAGTTCCTGTCGATCCTGGAACTCCTCACCACCGAGACCGATCGGTCGGTGTGGCAGCGCATCATCGCCGGGTTCGGATCCCTCGACCGACTGCTCATCGGCGACGCCGCGAACACGTTCGCCGACAACGTGCACGACTCCCTCGCGCCGGCGCTCGCCGGCCTCGGCCTCACGCCGCTGCCGGCCGACACCGACCGGGAGCGACAACTGCGTGGCGACCTGATCCGGGCGATGGGCATCGTGGCCCGCGATCTCGAGATCCAGGACGAGGCCAAGCGCACGATGTCGGTGGTCGCCCGCGACCCCGAGTTGGTCGACGCGGCGATCGCCGCGGCGGCGCTCGACGTGGTGGCCCACATCGGCGACGAAGCCGACTTCGCCGATTTCCGGGCGGCGATGGCCGATGCGTCGACCCCGCAGGAGGAGGCCCGCTACCTCTATGCGCTCGCCGACTTCCCCGACCACGAACTCCTCGCAGCCTTCGGAGCCGACATCCTCGGCGGGAAGGTCCGTTCCCAGAACGTCGGCCTGTGGATCCGGCGGGCGCTGACCAACCGGGTCGCCGGCCCTGCGGTGTGGCGCTTCATGAGCGGGCACTGGGCCGAACTCCTCGAGATCATCCCGCAGAACACCGTGGTCCGAATGGTCGAAGGTGTCACGACCCTCACCGAACCCGACGACGTGGCCGAGGTCGCCGCCTTCTTCGAGTCGCATCCGATCACGTCGGGCGCCAAGACCCTCAGCCAGATCCTGGAACGCCAGCGGGTCGGCGCGGCGCTCCGTGCTCGCGAAGCCGACCGCCTGCGCGCCCTGCTCGGAGGCTGAGCTCCTGTCCGCACTCGCCCGCCTCGCCAAGGCCGTCCCCGACCGGCTCCGGCCACCGCTCGCACCCTCGGCCCTCCGCGTCTGGGCCATCGACACCGACAACGTGCAGGTCTGCTGGGGTCACCTTCCCGAAGGCCGGGTCTCGATCACCACCGGCGATCGGGTGGTCGAACTCGTCCATGGGGGCGGGCCCGGCGCCGCCACGATCGACGGCCTGGCCCCCGGAACCGACCATGCGATCCGGATCGATGTCGACGGCCGACCCGCCGAACCGGTCACGCTCCGGGCGCGCACCCTGACCCCGCCCGCCGGCGAGGTCCTGGCCCGGGTGGCGACGGTGTCGGATCTGCACATCGGGGCCGCCAACTGGGGCTTCCTCCGCACGATGGCCGACCGGTTCGACGAGCCCGATCCGCCACCGATCCGGTGCGCCCGGGGGGCGATCACCGAGGCCATCGCCTGGGGCGCCGATCGGCTCGTCATCAAGGGTGACGCCGCCCACCATCGGATCGCCGGTCACTTCGGACAGCTCGGCTCGTTGCTCGACGAGTTCGACGACCTGCCGATCACCCTGTTGCCGGGCAATCACGACGTCGACGGTCGCAGCGAGATCGACCTCCCGGCCACCATCGGCCGACGAGCCCTGCCCTTCGTCACCGATGTCGCCGTCGACGACCTGCCCGGGATCCGAGTCATCTCGCTCGACACGACCATCGAGCGTCGAGGGATCGGCACCCTGGCCCGGAACGGCCCCCTGGCGCTCGATGCGGCGGCCGCGTCGCCCGGACCGGTCTTGATGCTGCTGCACCACCAGATCCAGAAACACGTCGTTCCGACCCATCATCCGCCGGGCATCGCCCGTCGCGACGGGCGACCGTTCCTCCGGGAACTGGCGGCGGTCTGCCCGAACACCTGGCTCAGTTCGGGTCACACCCATCGCAATCGGGCTCGAACGGCCGGTCCCATCCAACTCAGCGAGGTCGCCTCCACCCGTGACTGGCCGGGTGTGTGGGCGGGCTACGAGATCCGCGAGGGCGGGATCACCCAGGTGGTTCGACGGGTCGAGGCCCCCAGTGCCGCAACGTGGCACGAGTACTCCCGGGGCGCCGTCCTGGGCGTGTGGTCGGCGTGGTCACCCGGGCCCCTCGACCAGCGATGCCTGGTCAAGCACTGGGTCTGACGGGTCCGCCGCTGCGGGCTCGGGAATCCGGAGGGCCGGGCGGGTTCCGTCTCGCCGCAGCGCGGGCCAACCGGGCGATGCCCTCGGTCAGTTGCTGCTCGGGACGATCGAAACACAGCTGGATGTGACGCCCGTCGTCGCCCGACACGCTGGCTGCGCCACCCGTGGCGATCACCACCCCCTCCTCGGCGGCCAGCTCGGCCAGGTGGTCGGCGTCGAACCCATCGAGGGTGATCCAGAGCGACAGGCCGCCGGCCGGTTCCTGCACCGACCAGGCCGGACAGTGCTCGGCCAGGAGCGCCGACGCCAGGGCGGCGCGGCGCCCCAGGGACCGCTGCCGGCTCTCGGCGATCACGGCGAACTGGTTCAGAACCGCGACCGAGATGACCTGCGAGGGGATCGAGCTGCCCAGATCGTCGGTGAGGCGGGACCGAACGAGCCGGTCGACCAGGCCCGAATCGGCGCGGAGCCACCCGATCCGGAGCCCGCCCCAACCGAGCTTCGACACACTGCCGACCACGACCGTCGCCGCTTCGACCACCCGGGCCGCCACCGGGGCGATCCGTTCCCCGTCGAAGCGCAGGTCCGAGAGCACCAGGTCCTCGAGCAGCGTGATCCCGGTGGCGTCGACCACCTCGGCCAGGCGACCGAGTTGCCGCGGGTCGGCGCAGCGACCCGTCGGGTTGTGGACCAGGGTCTGCAGATAGGCGAGCCGGGCACCGGTGCGTTCGACCAGTGATCCGAACGCCTCGGGATCGACGCCGCCTCCGGTGCGGGGCAGCGGGATCGGCCGGAGCCGACGGGCGGCGAGCAGGTCGATGACGCCGGGATAGGTGGGATCGTCGACCACGATGGCGTCGCCGGGCTGGGTCAGTTCGCTGAACGCCAGCGCCAGCGCATGCTGGGCGCCGTTGGTGATCAAGACCTGGTCGGCCGTGGTGGGCAGGCCGTCGAGGGTGAACCGCTCGGCGACGCCGCGCCGGAGCTCGGGCAGACCGGCGGGGGTGTAGCCGTGCCTCGGTCCGGACAGGAGGAGCGCGTCGATGTCGACGTCGACCTGGGGCAGCGCCCGAGCATCGGCGGGACTCGAAGCCGCCAGGTCGATGCTGCCCCCCCGTTCGCCGGTCGGTCCACCGGCGCGGGGATCGGGGTCTGCGGAGGCGCCGGCCCGCCTCGTCGCGCCGTTGGTCGGCAGCGACGCCGGCGCCACCGACGTGCCGCTGCCATGACGGGAGACGAGCACACCGTCGGCGCGCAGGTCGTTCAGGGCGATCGTGACCGTCGACCGGCTCACCCCGAGCGAGCGGGCCATGGTCCGCTCGGCGGGCAGCACCACCCCGGTCCGCAGGAGACCCGTTTCGACGGCTTGGCGGACGGCTCCTTCGAGCTTGCGATGGAGCGACGACCCCGGACCACTGGTCCAGTCACCGAGCGCGGACAGGAAGGCGTTGGTGCCCAGACGTTCCATTGCCCCCAGTGTGCCAACTCCCGGGGGTCGGACGTGGCACGGAGTCAGCCCCGTCGGGATCGGCGCTCGACCTGGGAGGCCACCAACCATCGGGCGAAGGCCCGGTCCAGGCCGAACTGTTCGACCAGCCGGGAGGCGTCGGCCCCTTCGAGCAGGGTCTGGGCCAGCTCCGGATCGGCGGCGAGCGCCTCGTCGCGACGGGCGATGTGGTCGACGGCGCGCCGGGCCGTGGAGATCGAGCAACCGTGGGCGGCAGCGACTGCTTGGAACGAGGCCCCGGCCGAGCGGGCGGCAGCGATCGCCTCGTAGTCGTGCCGGACCGAGGCGCGCCGGTACTGCTCACCGGCGACGAGGGTGGCCGACTCGATCGCGTCGGCCGCTCGCCGGTCGGCGTAGTTCCAGAGATCGAGATCGTCGATCCCCGACGCCGCTCGTCCGACCGCGGTCCACAACCGGTGGGCCGACTCGAAACGGCCGGCCTCCTCGCTGCGCTCCGCCGCCAGGCGAAGATCGCCGAGCGTCAGCTGCCCATCGGTTCGAGCGAGGTCGAGATCGACGCGCAGCGGCGACCGGCATCGGCTGGCCGCCAGCGGTTGCAGGGTCACTCGTCCTCGCCGGATCACCGATCGCATGACCGGGTATCGACCGCGTCTGCCCTCGACCTGAACCAGAAAGTGTGGGGCCTTGGACGCGATCCTGTCCTAGGCGCCTGACGACCCCCGGTCGGGGCCGTCGGCCCGGCGGCGTTCGGTGACCATCGGCCCCGTGGCCGCCCCGCGGGCCCGGGTCCGCACGCGCGCCCGATCCGGCGAGCAGGGGCACCACCCCCGTCACGCGAGTCGAAGCAGACCCGATGGGTCGCCAACCAGTCGTCGAGCGCCGCCAGCGGGACCCGATCGATCTCGACCACCTCGCCATCGGGACAGCTCGGCTCGGCGTCGGTGACGGCGAGATAGACCTCGCCGACGACGTGACCGTCGGGGGCGTCGTAGCGCATCGAACCGAGCGGCCAGATCGGCAACGATTCCAGACCGGCCTCCTCGGCCAGTTCCCGTCGAGCCGCCGACACCCAGTCCTCACCGACACCGCACAGACCACCGAACGCCAGATCCCACCAACCGGGATAGACGTCCTTCCAGTCGGCCCGGCGGTGCACGATCACCCGATCATCGCGATCGACGACCACCACGTAGGTGCAGCGATGGCGCAGCACCTCGTCCCGGACCCGGGCCCGGGTCACGACCTCGATCACACGACCCCGTTCGTCGACGTGCTCGACGAGTTGCCGGGCGGCCGCGGCCTTCGGTTCGGACATCTCGATCAGCCGGCGAGTTCGCGGGTGGCCTCGTCGAGCGTGGCCCCGTTCCCGAGCAGCATCCGGGCCTGGATGGCCTGGCGAGGCCGGTTCCAGCCGAGCGCTCCGGTGTAGTTGCCGGCGTCGTCGGCATAGACCTGCACGAACATCTGGTCGGCGATCGAACCGTTGACGACCTCGGCGTTGGTCGATGGGACCCCGGCCAACTGGATCTTGCGGTCGTACTGGTCGGACCAGAACCACGGGATCGGCGTGTACGGCTCGACCGGGTCGTCGGTGCCCGCTGCCAGCAAACGCTTCGCCGCATACGTGCCCTGCTCGATGGCGTTGTCCCACTGCTCGACCCGGGTCAGGGCGCCGCCGAACCGACGATTCGGCCAGCGGGCCACGTCGCCGGCGGCGACGATGCCCGGGGCGGCGAGACAGGTCTCGTCACACACGACGCCGTTGTCGATCGTCAGACCCGATCCGTCGAGCCATCCGGTGTTCGGGACCGCACCGATGCCGACGAGCACGAGGTCGGTCTCGATCACGTCGCCCCCGGCCAGGATCACCGCGGCGACGGCGCCGTCGTCGCCGGCTTCGACCGACTCCACGCCGGCACCCAACCGGAGATCGACGCCGTGGCCCCGGTGCAGTTCGGCGACGGCCCGACCGGATTCCGGATCGAGGACCCGGGCGAGCGGCACCTCGGCCGCTTCGATCATCGTGACGTCGAATCCGAGGCCCCGTGCCGTCGATGCCACTTCGGCACCGATGAACCCGGCGCCGATGACGGTGACGCGGCGAGGTCCGGCCTCGAAGGCCTGGCGCAGCGCACGGGCATCGGCCAGGGTTCGCAGCACGTGACAACCGGCGAGGTCGAAACCGGGCAGATGCCGCGGTGAGGAGCCGGTGGCGATCACGATGCCATCGGCCTCCAGGAAGGCACCCGAGTCGAGGGACACCGTCATGGCCGCCGGATCGAGGGCGGTGGCTCGGGTGCCGAGCCTCCAGTCGATGCCCAGGGCGTCGGGATCGGCGGCGCCGCGCAGACGGGTCTTGGCCTCATCGACGGTGCCGGCGAGGTAGCCCTTGGAGAGCGGCGGGCGGTCGTAGGGATAGTCCGGTTCGTCACCCACCATCGTCAGCTCGCCGTCGAAGCCGGCTCGCCGCAACGCCTGCGCTGCCTGCAACCCGGCGAGCGAGGCTCCGACGATCACCACCCGCTCGAGCACGCGGGCTCAGTCCTCTTCGAGCGAGATCGCCTGCTTCGGGCAGCGCTCGACGGCTTCGCGCACCTTGTCGTGCTGCGACGGGTCGGGACGTTCCTGCAACACGTAGAGGAAGTCGTCGTCACGCACCTCGAACACCTCGGGGGCGATGCCCATACAGATCGCATTGCTCTCGCAGAGATCGAAATCGACGACGATCTTCATGTGACGGTCCTTTGCTGGTCGGGGCCCGGGGGTCGACGGCGAGCATAGGCCAGCCGGGTCGACGGGTCAGAAACGGGTGTAGCCGCCGTCGACCACGAGCTCGTCGCCGGTGTGGAACGACTGGGTCGGATCGGCGAGGAACGCCCCGATGGCCTCGAAGTCGTCGGGGGTGCCCCAACGACGGATCGGCGTGCGCTGGGTGGTGTTGGTGAGGAACTTCTCGTTCTCGCGTCCGGCCTCGGTCATCTCGGTCTCGGTCCAGCCGGGGATGATCGAATTGGCCCGGATGCCATAGCGGGCGAGTTCGACGGCGAGCCCACGCATCAACGCCAGGATCCCCGCCTTCGAGACCGCATAGGCCTGGCTCCGCGGGGCACCGTGGATCGCCGAGGTGGACGAGACACCGACCAACGACCCGCCGCCACCCCGCTCGATCATGTGCCGAGCCCCTTCGCGCAGGGTCAGGAAGGCCCCGTCGATGTTGACGGCATGGACCTTGTGCCACAGATCGAGCGTCTGGTCGACGAACGGGGCCGATGCGCCGATCCCCGCGTTGGCGAACACGGCGTCGACCCGACCGAGGTCGGCGACGGCCTCGGCGAACGCCGCGATGACCTGGGCCTCGTCGCGAACGTCGACCTGCTGCGCCAACACCCGGGCCCCCGTCGAGGCCAGCGTTCCGTCACGAAGACTCGCCTCGGCCGTTTGGAGCTTGTCGCGGTTCGTTCCCCAGATCACGATGTCGGCGCCGGCCTTGGCGCACCCCTCGGCGAGGCCCAACCCGATCCCGCCGTTTCCGCCGGTCACCAACACGACTCGTCCCCGAAGATCGATCACGGCCGGACCCTACCGGATGGGCCCGAGGCGGTCACCTCCGACCGGGAATGCCGGCCTGGGGTCACCGGTTAGTGTCACCGTGCTCCCACCCCTCCCATCCCAACCGCTCGCGGCCGACACGGCCGAGCGCCAGGCCCCGACGCCCGTCGCCGCCGTCGCCGGACCCGGCTCTCCGGCCCGTCGGCGAGGCCCGGGCCGCAAGCTCGTCCCGGCCCTCGCTCTCGCTCTGGCCCTCGGCCTCGCTGCCGCCTCCTGCGGCTCGAGCAGTGCCCCCGATGCCTCGTCCTCGGGGGCCGACCCCGCTGCACCGGCCGCCGACGAGACCCCGTCTTCCGACGGGTCGGCGACCGACGGCAACGCAACCGACGACAACGCAACCGATGGGGCCCCGACGGGCAACTTCCCGGCCGTCGAGGTCCACGACCTCGGTGCCGGTGGGACCGTCGTGCTCGCCGATCAGCTGTCCGGAGGATCACTGCCCACGCTCATCTGGTTCTGGGCGCCTCATTGACCCTCCTGCCGGGCCGAGGGCCCGGCCGTCGAGCAGTTCGCTCGACAGCACGCCGACCAGGTTCGGGTCGTCGGACTCGGCACCCAGGACGACCTCGGCTACGCACAGGAGTTCGTCGCCACCACCGGAACCGTCTCGTTCCCCATGTACTGGGAAGAAGGCGGCTTCGAATCGTGGGGCTTCTACGAGGTCCGCGGCCAGCCGGCAGCGGTGCTCGTCGACCCCGACGGCACCGTCATCCGCGCCTGGTCGGGAGCGTTCCCCGAAGACGAGGTCCTCGAACTCGCCGGCCAGGTCTGATCGATGGTCGGCCGCAACGACGCCGGGAGCGAACCGATCGGCACCGATCCGGCGTCGGTGACCGATCCACCGACGGGTCGGGCCGTCGGATCGACCGGCGCCCTGCCCGGGGCGCTGTCGGGCGTGATCGCTGCGGCCGTGGCCCTCGCCGTCGGTGAGTTCGCGGCGAGCTTCGCCTCGCCACGGCCCGGCCCGGTCATCGCCGTCGCCAACCGGGTGGTCGACGAGGCACCCGGCTGGTTCGTGTCGTTCGGCAAGGACGTCTTCGGCCTCGCCGACAAGCCCGCCCTGATGATCGGGACCGTGCTGACGACCCTCGTCATCGGTGCCGTTCTCGGCGTGGCGGCCCGACGCCGGCCGTCGATCGCGTTCGCCGGGTTCGTCGCCTTCGGACTGGTCGGTTTCGTGAGCGTTGGCCGCGACGCCCAGGCCGGCTGGGGGTCGGCGCTGTGGATCAACGCGCTGGCCGTCGTCGCCGGAGTCGCCACGCTGCAGTTCCTGACGAGCCGGACCGGCCTCGACGACCGACGCACCGAACCGGGGGCCCGGTCGACGCGCCCCTGCCGGCCGGTGTCACCGACTCACCGACCAACCCCGCCGTCGCCCGGCGTTCCTTCCTGGGAGCGGCCGGCCTGGTCGGCGCCGGGGCCGTTGCGGCGGGAATCGGCGCCCGGGCGATTCGCTCGCGCAGCACCGTCGAGGCCGCCCGCAGCGAGGCCCAGAGCGCGCTGGCCGGCGTCTCGGCCGACGAGGCCGCGAGCGTGGCCGCCCGGATCGAAGCCGTTGCCGTGTCCGAGGTCGCAACGACGCCCGGCATCACGCCCATCGTGGTCGACAACGACGACTTCTATCGGATCGACACCGCGCTCGTCGTGCCCCAGGTCGACCCCGACGGCTGGACGCTCACGATCGGGGGGATGGTCGAGCAGGAGCGCACCTACACCTACGCCGAACTGCTCGAGCGATCGACCACGCTCGAGACCGTCACCCTGTCGTGCGTCTCGAACGAGGTCGGGGGCGGTCTCGTCGGCAATGCCGTGTGGCAGGGCGTGCCCCTGATCGAGCTGCTCGACGAGGCCGGGATCCTGCCCGGTGCCACCCAGATCAAGAGCACGTCGGTCGACGGTTGGGACTGCGGATTCCCCACCGACGTGGCCTACGACGGCCGCACGGCCCTCCTCGCCGTCGGGATGAACGACGAACCGCTCCCCGTCGAGCACGGCTTCCCGGCCCGACTCGTCGTCTCCGGCCTCTACGGATACGTCTCGGCGACCAAGTGGATCCGGTCCATCGAGCTGACCACGCTGGAGGACTTCGACGGCTACTGGATTCCCCGGGGCTGGTCCAAGCTCGGACCCATCAAGACCCAGTCACGGATCGACACGCCCCGGCGGGGGGCATCGGTTCCCGCCGGGCTCATTCCGCTCGCCGGGGTGGCCTGGGCCCCCAATCTGGGCATCGAGCGCGTCGAGGTGCGAATCGACGGCGGCGAATGGCTCGAGGCCACGCTGGGCGAATCACTGGGGATCAACGCCTGGCGACAGTGGGTGCTGCGTTGGGACGCCCCTCCGGGCCGCCATCGCATCGAGGTACGGGCCACCGACGGATCGGGTGAGACCCAGATCGAGCAGCGGACGCCGGTTGCACCCGACGGTGCCAGCGGGTGGCACACGATCGACCTCGACGTGACCTGACGGTTGCTCCCTCGGTCGGCCCGATCGCCGGGACCGGCCGTGATCAGGGCAGGTAGCCGCGAGGGTTGACGGCGTCGCCGCTGACCCGGATCTCGAAGTGGAGGTGCGGTCCGGTCGAGTTCCCGGTGGAGCCGACGTAGCCGATCACGTCGCCCCGCTCGACCCGGTCGCCGTTGGACGCCTCGATCTTCGACTGGTGGGCGTAGAGGGTGGAGATTCCGTTGCCGTGACTGATGATGACGGTGTTCCCGTACCCGCCGTAGACGCCGGCCTGGATCACCGTCCCCCCGGCCGAGGCGACGATCGGTGTCCCGGTCATGGCTCCCAGGTCGATCCCGGCGTGGAGCCGCTTCGTCCCGTAGATCGGATGGATGCGCCAGCCGTACTCGCTCGTCACCGGGGCCGAAACCGGCCACCGGAACCCCGACGACGAGTTCGTGGTGCTCGTCGTGTCGGGGGCGTCGGGTGTCGTCGAGGTCGAGGGATTGGCGGCCGCGGCGGCCGCCGCCGCAGCAGCCTCGGCGGCCATCCGGGCCTCTTCCTCCCGGATGAACTCGGCCAGGCGCGCCTCGTCGGCTTCGAACTCGGCGACCTGGGCCTCCCAGGCCACCACCCGTGATTCGAGTTCGGCCTTGAGGCCGGCCTGCACGGTTCGCTGGACCTCCAGGTCGATCAGGGTCTGCGCCATACCCGCCTCGATCACGATTGCCTGCTCGACGGCGGCATCGGCGATCGCCTGGGCGAGATCGCCGTCCTCCTGCACCATTCGCATCTCTTCGAGCAGATCGGCCGTGTCGGTGTCGGCGAGCTGCAACATCGTGTTGCGACGCAGGGCCTCGGTCAGGTCGTCGGTCTCGAAGTAGATCGGCGTGGCGTGTCGATCCTGGGCGACGAAGCCGTCGACGGCCACGCTGCCGAGCTCGGCCCGGATGGAGTCGGCCCGGGCGGCGGCGGCCACCACGTCGGCCTCGGCCTGCGTGGCGACAACCCGGGCGACGTCGAGCTGGCGCTGGGCGTCGACCAGGGCTGCCTCCTGCGCCGTGATCGCTTCGTCGACTGCGGTCAGCGCGTCGGCCAGTTCGGCGTCCTCGGCCTTGGCGGCGTCGAGTTCGGCGGCCGCCTCGGCCCGTTGTTCTCGGACCTGGTCGCGTTCGGCCTTGGCGTCGGCGACCGAGTCCTGGCCGCTCGCGGCCCCGACACCACCGACGATCAGCATCACGAGCGCGACCGAGAACGCCGACACGGCGCGGCGGCGAGACGGTCGAGTCCGACGCTCGGCGGGCGGGCGGTCGCCGAGCGTGGGCATGAAGGTGTGCGGGTCCACCATGTCGGTCAGAAAGCGTAGCCGGTCGATCGCGTCCGACAAGGGATGGCCGCGCTGCGGCCGCGCTACCGTCGGGTCATCCCGTTGCCCATCCGCGTTCAAGGATCGACCGTGCCCGAGCAATCCGACGTCCTGTCCACCTCCGAGAGCATCGATCTGACCGAGCGGGAGACCCTCGATTGGGCCACCTACGGGGTCGCCATCCGGGAGTTGGCCCAGCAGGTCGCCGACAGCGGTTTCCGGCCCGACATGATCCTGGCGATCGCCCGGGGCGGGCTGTTCGCCGCCGGCTCGTTGGGCTACGCGCTGTCGGTCAAGAACCTGTACGTGATGAACCTCGAGTTCTACGCCGGGGTCGACGAACGGCTCGACGTCCCGGTCATGCTCCCGCCCTACATGGACAAGGTCGACCTCACCGGGGCGAAGGTGCTCGTCGCCGACGACGTCGCCGACACCGGTCACACCCTGAAGGCCGTCCACGAGTTCTGCCAGGGGGTGGTGGCCGAATCCCGAACGGCCGTGATCTACGAGAAGCCACATTCGCTCGTCAAGTGCGACTACGTGTGGAAGCAGACCGATCGGTGGATCAACTTTCCCTGGTCGACTGCGCCGCCGATCGTTGGCCCGACCTCGGGCAACATCGTCGTCGACGCCTGACGGCCCCCGCCGCAGGACCCGCCCCGCCGGCCGAGCTCCCAACCCTCGACCCGCCCGACCCACCGGTGGCCTACGATCGCCGCCGTGAGGTGCTCATGATCAAGAGGATCGTTCTGGGTTTGATCGGCGCCGTGGCCGGCGCCGTCGCGATCTCGGCGGCGACCCACGCCGTCGACATCGAGAACTCGACCATCGAAGACGGCGACACTCGCTTCGCGATCGCCGGGATCGGCGCCACGATCTTCGTGTTGTGTGTCGTGATGATCGTTCGCTCGCTCGGCAGTCGCCGTCGGGCCCGGAGGCTCGTTGCCGAGGCCACGCGGTCGCTTCCTGCAGACGTCGGCGCCGATGGGCGGCCAGAACCCTCACCGACGGTCGTCCCCGCCCGGTCCTTGGCCGACCGGCTACCGGCTCGAGCCACCGGCGACGCCCGGCCCGGCACGCTCTCGGTACCACCGGCGGAGTCGATGACGCCGGATCGATCGGGCTCGGGGCTCACCTCGCCGACCGGTCCGATGGGGTCCGTCCCCGTCTTCGCCGAACGCCCCGCTGCACCCGAACCGACCGAGCAGCGAGCCCAGACCGCCGACGCCCGTCGGGCCACCCTCTTCGGCGCACCGCCGGAGTCGCCGCCGTCCGGCACGGCCCCGCCCGAAACCACACCGCCCGAATCGACACCGCCCGAGGCCATACCTCCCGAAGCGACACCGCCCGAAGCGACACCGCCCGAGTCCGAGGGCATCGTCGCCGACGGGTCCGGCGAGCTGCCGAACGACGCCGTCGGCGGCGATGCGGCCCTCGTGTTGCGGAACTACTCACCGGCCCAGATCGACGACACGATCGACGAATCCGGTCGTCAGGCGGTCGACCATCTGGTCGCCACCGGTGCCCTGACCTCCGAAGGCCCGCTGACACCCGAGGACATCCGCACCATGCTCTTCATCGCGTTGAGCACCCAACAGCTGCGCAGCATCCTGCACGATGCCCGCGCCGAGGAGCCGCTCTTCGCCCTGGGCGAGGCCCCGGCGACCTCAGGCGAGCTGCCGACCTGGGTCGATGTCGACCGAGGGCCGGACCCCGGCGACGACGAACCACCGTCGGGCCATCTCTACGCCACGGGCGCCTGAGCCGGCTCGACGCCGAAGAGCCCCGGGACCACGCGACCCGGCTCGCTCCGGCCACCCCGAGAGCCCTGCCGCCCAAAACGGCCATCCCCCGGCGGGCGCTGGCGCCGACACCGGGGGATTCACGGGGTGGAGGTGAGGGGATTCGAACCCCTGGCCTCCTCGATGCGACCGAGGCGCTCTAGCCAACTGAGCTACACCCCCGCGTGGAACGTGCGAGATCCTAGCGAGGAAACCGGCCAAGCCCGCCGGGGCCGAACGGTTTCACCCGCCCCGATCCGACGGCTTCAGTACTCGCCGGCGGCCTGCTGGTAGCCGCCGACCGAGGTCTGGTCGGTCGTGCCGAGGTAGGTGACCTTCTGGAGACGCATGTTCTCGTTGGCACCGGCCCGGGAGGCCAGCACGAGATAGCCGGCGAGCACGGCGTCGAGCAGCAGGTGCTGCCACACGAAGATGCCGCGGAGCACCACGGCGAGCAGGAACGAGACCGTCACGGCACCCACGATCCCCATCAGCAGCTGGAGGCGGCGCTTGTGGACCGACTGGTACTGCCAGCCACCCGTCGTCATCGACCGGCTGCGTTCGGGTGTCTGGCCGAGCACCGAGAGGGACTTGTTGAAGTGTCCGACGGGGTCGCGGCGCGCCCCGTTCATGAGGTTCTGCAACGAGGGTCGAAGCAGGACCCAACCCCAGAGAACGACCAGGCCGGCGATCACGAGTGTGGGAACGGAAACTAGGTCCATGTCGTGGGGCACCCTCTCCTGGCTGTCAGAGGGGTTCGATCAACGAACGGACCCCGAAACCGTTGGCAAACCTACTACGACGCCCCGCGGCCTACAACCACCCATGGCGTCGAACCTTCATTGTCGGTAGTGGCCGCCATCGAGCTCGTCGGGTCCTTCGCGTCGATAGGTACCGGAGCGTCCACCGGTCTTCTCCCACAGCGCGATCTCCCCGATCGTCATCGACTTGTCGGCCGATTTGCACATGTCGTAGATGGTCAGCGCCGCGACCGAGACCGCCATCAGCGCCTCCATCTCGACCCCGGTCCGGTCGACGGTGTCGACCTGGGCCTCGATGTCGATGAACGTGTCACCGATCTCGAAGTTGACCAGGACGGCACCCACCATCAGGGGATGGCACAGCGGGATCAGATCGCTGGTTCGCTTCGCCGCCTGGATGCCGGCGACCCGGGCCACCGCCAGGACGTCACCCTTGGAGACCGCCCGCTGCGCGACGAGCGCCGTGGTCTCGGCCTGCATGCTCACCCGACCCCGGGCGATGGCCCGGCGGTAGGTCGGCTCCTTGGGGGTCACGTCGACCATGCGAGCACGGCCGAGGGGATCGAGGTGGGTGAAGTGTCCGTCAGTCACCGCCCCAGCCTACGAGAAGGTCATCCCCCGAGTTGGCTCATCGACTTCGAGGGACGGATGAAGTGCACCTGACCGATGGCGTGACCGGCCCACTTGCGTTCGACCTCGCCGGCGATGGCGGCGATCAGGTCGTCGTCGGAGCCGCCGTTGCGCAGGATCGTGCGGAGGTCGACGTGTTCGGTGGCGAACAGGCAGTTGCGCAACTGGCCCTCGGCCGAGAGCCGCATCCGGTCGCAGCTCTCACAGAACGGTTGGGTGACGCTGGCGATGACCCCGAACTCACCCTGTCCGTCTCGATAGCGGAACCGCTCGGCCGGCTCGTGACCCCGGCTGACGGGGTCGAAATCGAAGTGCTCGGCGGCTCGGTCGAGGATCTCGGCGTAGGGCACGACCCGGTCGGCCGACCACTCGCCCTGGGCGTCGAGCGGCATGAATTCGATGAAGCGAACGGTGACGCCGCGCTCTCGCCCGAAGCGGAGGAAGTCCACCACCTCGTCGTCGTTGATGCCGCGCATGAGGACCACGTTGAGCTTCACGGGCGAGAACCCCGCGGCGACGGCGGCTTCGATGCCGTCGAGGACCCGACCGAGTTCGTCGCGTTGGGTGAGGCGGCGGAACCGCTCGGGATCGAGCGAATCGATGCTGATGTTGATCCGCTCGAGACCGGCCCGACGAAGATCACCGGCGATGAGCGCGAGCGTGGCACCGTTGGTGGTCATCGCCAGGTCGACGCCGAGCCGGGCGATCTTCTCGACGAGCAGGGGCAGTCGGGCCCGGACCGTGGGTTCGCCGCCGGTCAACCGGACCGAGGTCACCCCGCAGCGTTCGACCAGGATCCGCGTGATGCGCTCGATCTCCTCGAACGAGAGCAGGTCGGAACGGTCGAGCCACTCCATGCCCTCCTCGGGCATGCAGTACAAGCACCGGAAGTTGCAGCGATCGGTGATCGAGATCCGCAGGTCGGTGTGCACGCGCCCGAAACGGTCGATGAGCTCCATCGGCCCAGGCTAGTGCCCGCTCCGAGTTCCCGACAGGTCGCCGAGCGCGACCGGTGGCCAGGCACCGGCGACACGGACGACAATGCGATACCGCGACACCGCGACACCGGACGCGGCGACCCGACGACGCACGGGATTCGCCGGTCGCCCGATCCCGTTGCCCCATCGAGGAGAATGCCCATGCCACCACCAGAGCCAACGTCGACACCCCGAACGAGTTTGGACCTCGGCGCCTTCTCGGTCAGTCTCACCGTGCAGGATCTCGCCGCCTCGCAGGCCTTCTACGAGCACCTCGGCTTCACGGTGACCGGAGGAGACGCCGACGAGCATTGGCTCATCCTGATCAACGGGACGACCATCATCGGCCTGTTCCAGGGCATGTTCGACCGGAACATCCTGACGTTCAACCCGGGTCTGGCCAACGACACGACCGAGGTCGATCCGTTCACCGACGTGCGCGAGATCCAGTCGCGTCTCGATGCCGCAGGGATCGAGATCCAGCAGCGAGTCGACCCCGACGCCACGTCGGGACCCGGATCGATCATGCTCGCCGACCCGGACGGCAACGCGATCCTCATCGATCAGTTCCGCTGAGGGCCGGCTCCGCAGCCGGGGCGCTCCCTCATTCGGCGAGCTGGATCACCCGAACCCGCTGCCCGGCGGCGACGCCGTCGCCGTCGGGAAGGATGGCGAGCCCGTTGGCCGTGGCCAGCGCGCTGAGTTGATGCGAACCCTGACCGCCGGCCGACCGGGTCCGCCAGGCGCCGTCGGGCTCGGGAGCGAGCACCACGCGTTGGAAGTGCACCTTGCCGTCGGGGTGACGGTGCAGTGGCTCGTCGGCCAGGGCCCAGACCCGGCGCCGTTCGACGGTGGTCATGCCCATCATCGAGCGGATGGCCGGGCGGGCGAACAGCTCGAAACTCACCACGGAACTGACCGGATTGCCGGGCAGCCCGAACACCGGGACCCCGAGCAACATGCCGAAGGCGAGGGGCTTGGCCGGCTTGATGGCGACCTGCATCCAGTTCAGCTCGCCGAGTTCGCTCAGCACCTTCTTGACGAAGTCGAAGTCGCCCATGCTGACACCACCCGAGGTCAGCAGCACGTCGACGGGACGCTCGGAGTCGGGATCGACTGCGGCGCGCAGCGCCCGATCGATCGCCGTCTCGTCGTCGGCGAGGCGCCCGAGGTCGACCGGTTCGGCACCGGCCTCACGCAGGAGCGCGAGCAGGGTCGGTCGATTCGAGTCGCGGATCTGCCCCGGTTCGAGGGTGACCGGTCCGTCGACGAGTTCGTCACCGGTCGAGAACACGCCGACCCGCGCCCGCCGGCGCACGGCAACGGACTCGACGCCCACGCTGGCCATGACCCCGATGTGGCCCGGGGTGATGAGGGTCCCGGGGCCGAACACGACCGTTCCCGGCAGTGAGATCGTCACCCGCCGGTCGGACGTGGTTGCCGACGGGCACCTCGGCCAGCAGCTCGACGGTCTCGGGCCCGGTACCGGCTCGGTCCGCGATCCGGGTCAGCTCGACCATGATGACGGCGTCGGCGCCCTCGGGAATCGGGGCACCGGTCATGATGCGCATCGCCTCGCCGGCTTCGAGTCGCCGGGGCGCAACCGCCCCGGCGGCGACCGTTGCCACGACGGGGAGTGCGGCCGGCGTGGTCTCGCCGGCTCCGACCGAGTCGGCGGCACGGATGGCGAAGCCGTCCATCGCGGTGTTGGCGAAGGGAGGGATGGGCTCGGTGGCGACGACGTCTTGCTGGAGCACGAGTCCGAGTGATTCGGCCAGCGGGACCTCGACGATCGGGAGGAGCCCGATGTCGTCGTTGATCCGGGCCTGGGCCTCTTCGAGCGAGATCATGACCGCAACCTACCCGGCACGGACGCCTCGCTCACTCCGGTACCGGGCGGGCGCCCCGGCGCCGACCAACGACGGCGGTGACCAACTCGAACCGCGGCGTTTCGGCGCCCCGGCGCCGAAAGGCCGGAAGTGAGGAAGCCCGCCAGGGCTGACGAACGACGGCGGCGACCAGTGACCAACTCGAACCGGGGCGTTTCGGCGCCCCGGCGCCGAAAGGCCGGAAGTGAGGAAGCCCGCCAGGGCTGACGAACGACGTGGACCGTACAAGACTTGAACTTGTGACCTCTCGCGTGTGAGGCGAGCGCTCTAGCCAACTGAGCTAACGGTCCGGGGCGCCAAAGGATAACTCGGGCCTCAGCCAATGCGGCACCCGAGCCTGGCAAGCTGTGGTGATGGTCCGCCGTCGCCGACGTCATCGTTCCTGCGCTCGTTCGCTCGGGGCATCCCCGCCGGGCTCGGCCGTCTTGCTCGTCGCGGTGTTCGTGGTGTTCGCGCTCGGGACCGCGGCCTGCTCGGGCAGCGAGGGCGAGACCTCCACCTCCGCCGGATCGGGTACCACGGTCGATCCCGAGTCCGGCCTCCCCGAAGACACGGTCCTCTTCGACGACGACAGCCCCGACGAGTCCGGGACCACCGACGAAACCGCCGACGGCGACGGAGGAGCGCCGACCGACGACGGTGCGGCACCGAGGGCACCGGCCACCACACCGAGCCTCGTCATCGACACCTTCGGCGTCCTCGGTGGCTGGACGGGCAGCGCCTGGGACAACGCCGACGACCCCTCGGCGGCCGAGCTCGCCTTCGCCGAAGGGGCCACGTTCCAGACGGTGGGCTTCGGCGCAACCGTCGACACCGTCGTGGCCGGGGCGCCCCAGGTCGTGTGCGATCCCATCGAGACGATCGGCCTGCCGACCGCCCCGGAGCTCGCCTTCACGCCCGATCCCGTGCTCGGCGTCCTCGCCGACTGGGATCCGACACCACGAACGCGCGGTCCGGACGGCGGCGTCGGACGTCTACGTCCAACAGATCGCCGCACTGCTCGAGCAGAACGGGATCGATCCGACGCTCGCGTCGGTGGACTCGATCGACCGGATCGATCTCGAGGGTGACGGCGTCGACGAGGCCGTGGTCACCGCCAATCGTCAGGCAACCTGGCCCGAACCATCGGCCGGCGACTTCTCGATCGTGCTCCTGCGCAAGGTCATCGACGACCAGGTCCAGACAGCGATCCTCTACTCGTCCTATCAGGTCGACGAACCCGAGCAGTACTTCTGGGTCCGGGGTCGGCTCGTCGGCTTCGGCGACTTCAACGGCGACGCCAAGCTCGAGATCATCGTGGCGTCGGAGTACTACGAGGGCGCCGGACTCGAGGTCTTCGAGTACGTCGACGACGACCTCGGCCCCGTCCTGGTCCTCGACTCCGGCTGCGGCGCCTGACCCGCCCGCCTCTCCCCCTCCGCTGGACTGCTGGCCCGATCTCGTTCTGGCGAGCCTGCGTCCCTCTCGGGGCACGATGAGCCGCCGGAACGAGGACAGGGGGACGGTGGCCCGCCAGTTCGCCGCCGGTTGGCGCCGCAGGGTCCCGAGCGAGGGCGATCGGAGCGAAGCGGGTCAGCCGAGGCAGGCGGTCTTGCCGTCACCGACGGGTTGCAGGAGCTTCGTGCCCGGCGGGCACAGCCCTCCCGGTTCGGTCACGGCGATCAACACACCGTCCTCGGTACCGGTGCAGGGCACGACGAGCAGTCCGGCGTCGGGGAGCCGGCGCACGCAGGCACCCGGGTCGACCCCGATGTCGGGACCGGGGAACGTGGTCGTGGTGGTGGATTCACCCGGGGTACGGGCATAGGCCGTGAACACGACGATGCCGACGGCGAGCACCACGAATGCCGCGACCGGCAGGGCTCGCAGCATCCAGGAGTTCTTGTATTCGGCCGATTCCACCTGCGAACGGCGGCGAGCGGCCAGGAACTCCGGATCGAGCAGTCGGGGATCGATCCGCGTGATCCCGTCGGTCGTCTGCACGCCGGGCCGCGACGTCGTGGTCGCACCACGCAGACCGAGGTCGTAGGACTGCCGCCGCTGGACGTCGCCCAGGACCCGCCAGGCCTCGTTGACCCGACGCATCGACGATTCGGCGTCGAGGGCCCGTCCCCGGTCGGGGTCGGCGCCGAGACGATCGGGGTGCCAGCGACGGGCCTGATCGAGGTAGGCGCGACGAATCTCGTCGTGTGACGCACCCGTGGGCACGCCGAGTACCTCGTAGTGGGTGGTCGCCGGAGTGGCCAACGAGAACGCCTTTCCTTGCTCGACCCGGACAGCCTAGGGATGCTACACAGCGGTCGAAGGATCGAAGGAGCGACCATGAAGCTGGCATTGGGACTCGGTTACTGGGGTAGCGGCCCGCCCGCGGGAGCGCTCGAGCAGCTCTTGGCGGCCGAGGAGTTCGGTTTCGACAGCGTGTGGACGGCCGAGGCCTACGGCTCCGACGCGCTCACACCGCTGGCCTGGTGGGGGGCCAGGACCGAACGCATCGGGCTCGGCACCTCGATCTGCCAGATGTCGGCCCGGACACCCACGGCGATGGCCATGGCCGCCATGAGCCTCGACCATCTGTCGGGCGGCCGATTCCGACTCGGCCTCGGGGCATCCGGACCCCAGGTCGTCGAGGGCTGGTACGGCCAGCCCTATCCCCGCCCCCTCGAACGAACCCGCGAGTACGTCGACATCGTGCGCAAGGTCCTGGCCCGCGAGGAACCGGTCGCCTACGAAGGACGGCACTACGAGCTGCCCCACCCGGGCGGGGCCGGGCTCGGCAAGCCGCTGAAGTCGACCATCCATCCCTACCGCACCGACATCCCGATCTACCTGGGTGCCGAGGGTCCGAAGAACGTGGCGCTCACGGCCGAGATCGCCGACGGCTGGCTTCCCCTCTTCTTCTCGCCCAAGGACAACGACTTCTACGCCGACGCCCTGGCCGAGGGGTTCGCCCGGCCGGGCGCGCAACGCACGGCCGACGACTTCGACGTCGTCGCCGTGGTGTCGATCGTGATCAACGACGACGTCGAAGCCGCAGCCGACGCCATCCGACCCATGCTGGCTCTCTACGCCGGCGGCATGGGCGCACGCGAGGCGAACTTCCATCTCAACGTGTTCGATCGCATGGGGTTCGGCGACGCGTGCGCCCGGATCCAGGAGCTCTACCTGACCGGCGACAAGGTCGCGGCGATCAAGGCCGTGCCGACCGAGATGGTCGAGGCGGTGGCGCTGGTCGGGCCGCCCGACAAGATCCGTGAGGATCTGACGCAGTGGGAGGACTCGGTGGTCGACACGCTGATGGTCAGCGGTCCGCCGCCGGTGCTCCGCCAGATCACCGACATCGTCCAGGGCTGACCCCGACACGGAGGCGAAGGACCGCCAAAGCCACCCGTCCGCCGCCGGTGCTCCGCCAGATCACCGACATCGTCCAGGGCTGACCCCGACACGGAGGCGAAGGACCGCCAAAGCCACCCGTCCAGGGCTGACCGATTGCCTGGTCAGAGGTCGAAGCTGACCAGGTTGCGTGAGGTCGACCACGCCGTCTCGAACTGCTTGGACGTGACGGGTTCGCCCGACGGATCCTTCTCGTTCTCGAACGTGGTCAGGATCGTCTCGAGCCGCCGGTCCTGGCGTCGGGACATCGCGACGACCAACCGGGCGGCGAGTCCGGCCGCCACGATGCAGCTGACGCCCGAGGCGATCGTGAGGAGTGCGTACGGTTGCGGGTCGACGTCGCGCCCTTCGATGACGCCGACGGTCCCGAAGTACACGGCCAGCGCGACGGCCCAGACCAGGACCCAGGTCGGCACCTCGTCCTCGTAGCCCGTCGGTTGCGATCCGGACTTCCAGAGCATCGTCACCACCGCGAAGTGGAGCATCCACCACACCAGCCCGCCGTAGGTCAGCGCGAGCGCGCCCGCCAGGACCAGGGCCGGCACCCCGAACCAGGCCCCGACGACGAGCGCCAGCACCCCGATCACCGCCGACAACACGTGACGCTTCAGGATCGGCCACCAAGGGATCTTGGTCGATTTACCGACCGAGCGGACGTTCCCCCAGCTCTGGGCCATGAAGACGATCCACCCGATCACGGTGATCACCACGAGCACGCTCATGGCGGCATCGACGGCCGAGATGGCCCGGACGACGTCGTCGTCGGTCTGCTCGGTGCGTCCCAGGGCAGCTGCGCCGAGGACGGTGAGGACGAATCCCGGTCCCAGCCAGAGCAGGAAGAGGTTGCGCAGGGCGGTGGCCGTGGTGATCGTCGAGGCGAAGCCGTCGACCATCGATCGGATCTTCTCCTGCCGGCGTGTGTCGAGGCGCGACGGGCTGGGTGCACGCCGATTGGCACCTTGGCCCACGGGTTCGAGAAGCGAGGACATCACCCTTCTCATCGGCCGTCGGTCCGGTGAGGTTGAGCACTGCACCCTCGGGCGACGTCAGCTGCCGAGCGTCAAGCCCAGCGCCAGCGCCAGCCCGGTGACGAGTTGGACCCGACCGGTCTGGCCCAGGACGGGGATCAGTCGGGCTCCGGCGGCCGACGAGCGGACCGAGCGGATCGGCGCGAGGGCGAGGAGCAACGCCGGCAGGGCCAGGAGGGCCGGCAGTCGGATCACGGCGCACGCCACGACGAAGAGGCCGATCGCCACGAACAGGCCGACGTAGAGCGTTCGGGTGGCAGGGTCCCCGAGACGGACGGCGAGGGTCCGCTTCCCGGCGACGCGATCGCCCGGGATGTCCCGCAGGTTGTTGATCACCAGCAGCGCGACCGACAGCAGGCCGACCGGCACCGCGGCCAGCACCGACAGCCCGGTGACGGCTTCGGTCTGGACGTAGGTCGACCCGACCGTGGCGACCAGACCGAAGAACACGAAGACGAAGACCTCGCCGAGCCCGAGGTAGCCATAGGGTTTCGGACCGCCCGTGTAGGCCCAGCCGGCAACGATCGACACGACCCCGACGGCGAAGAGTTCGGGCCCGACGGCCACGGCAAGCGCTCCACCGGCGACGGCAGCGACGGCGAACGCCGCCAGGGCCGCCCGCTTGACCTGACCCGAGGTGGCGAGGCCCGACCCGACCAGGCGCACCGGGCCCACCCGATCGAGATCGGTGCCCCGTTCCCCGTCCGCGTAATCGTTGACGTAGTTGGTCGCCACCTGGAGCGCCAGCGACACGATCAGCGCGGCGAGCGCACGCCACCAGATGATGTCGACCTCACCGGCGGCTGCGGCCGTCCCGACCGCAACGGGCACCACGGCGGCCGGAAGCGTCCGGGGTCGGGCGCCGAGGACCCAACGATTGGTCGTCGGCCCATCCCGGTCGGATGCGAGTGGGTCGGGGTCGGTCACGGCGCCGACTGTAGAGCCGGTGGGTCCCGGGGCGACGGTCCGACCGACTGGCCGAACCGCGGACGGGCACCGCCGGCCCGCTCCGCCAGACCAGACCCAACCACGCCGGCGGGCATCGGGCTCGCCCCTGGGGCAAGCTGGCTCCATGGCCATCAACACCCCCGCAGGCGAGCAAGCTCTGGCACGACTCCGGGCGCTGGCGCAGCGTCTGCCCGAGGTCAACGAGCGGCCGAGCCATGGAACCCCCAGCTTCTTCGTCCGAGACAAGAAGGTTCTCGTGAGCATCTGGGACGGACATCACGACGACGACCGCCTCTGCCTGTGGTGCGCCGCTCCCCCCGGCGTGCAGGCCGAGTTGGTCGATCGGGAACCCGAGCGGTTCTTCGTTCCGCCCTACGTCGGTCACCGGGGCTGGATCGGGGTCGATCTGGGGGTCGATGTCGATTGGGACGAGATCGATGCGATCCTGCGCGACGCCTACCGGTGCGTCGCCCCCAAGACCCTGGTGAAGCAGCTCGACGCAGCAACCGACCCCCACCGTTGACCATGGCCCGACCGATCATCATCGACACCGACCCGGGCATCGACGACGCGCTGGCCGTGCTGTTCGCCCTGCGATCCCCCGAGCTCGAGGTGGTGGCGTTCACCTCGATCTTCGGGAACTGCTCGACCGAGCGGTCGACGACCAACATCGGTCGACTCCAACGATTCGCCGACGTCGCCGCCCCCACCGGCGTCGGAGCCCGGCGGCCGCTCTTCGGGCCGGGCCATCCACCGGCCTCGTTCGTCCACGGCGAGGACGGGCTGGGCGATTGTGGTCTCGCCGGCCCGTGGCCCCTGGCGCTGCCACTCGGTGACTCGGCGGACCCGGCGATCGAGCCCGACGTGGCCGCCGCCACGCTCATCATCGAGACGGTCCGGGCACGGCCCGGCGAGGTGACGATCGTGGCCCTCGGACCGCTCACCAACCTGGCGCTGGCGCTGGCCCTCGAACCGCGGGTGGCCGAGCTCACGGCCGAAGTGGTCATCATGGGCGGCGCCCACGGTGTGCCCGGCAACGCCGGACCGCTGGCCGAGGCCAACATCATCCACGACGTGTACGCCGCCGAACAGGTCCTCGCCGCCGACTGGCCGACCGTCCTGATCCCACTCGACGTCACGAATCGGGTCGTGATGACCTCGGCCTACCTCGACCGGTTGGGCGCCGACGGCGGCGCCGAGGGTCGATACCTTCGCGAAGTCACCCGTTTCTACGAGGCCTTCCATCGGCGGACCGGCGTCGACGGCATCCACGCACACGATCCGACCGCCATGATGTGGCTCGTCGCACCCGATGCATTCCGCCTCGACGAGGGTCCGGCAACCGTTGCCATCGGCGGTCCGGCGCACGGTCAGACCGTGATCGATCGACGCGGCGGCGCCGCCCGACCGGTCGAATGGGACGACCGCGCCCCCATCCGCTACGGCGTCGACGCCGATGCCAATCTGCTCCTGGAGGTGTTCCGATCTAGGTTCTGCCCATGAGCTGGGAACCCGAACTCGACGAGCTGCGACGCCGTGAGGCCTTCGCCGACCAACTGGGTGGACCCGACAAGGTCGAGCGTCAGCACTTCTTCGGCAAACTGACCATCCGGGAACGGATCGAGGCCATCGCCGACCCGGGCTCCTTCGACGAGATCGGCAAGACGGCCGGGGTGGCGACCTACGACGACGCCGGCAACCTCGTCGAGCTGACGCCCTCGAACTTCGTCTTCGGTCTGGCCGAGGTCGACGGCCGACCGATCATGCTGTCGGGCGACGACTTCACGGTGCGGGGCGGTTCGGCCGACGCATCGATCGCCGGCAAACGGGTGAAGTCCGAGGGCATCGCCGACGAGCTGATGCTGCCCCATGTGCGACTGATCGACGGCATGGGCGGGGGTGGGTCGGTCAAGACCATCGAGACCGCAGGACGGACCTACATCCCCGAACTCCGGGGCTGGGAGGTCGTGGTCCGCCACCTGTCCAAGGCGCCGTCGGTGTCGCTGGCACTGGGCTCGGTGGCGGGGATGGGGGCGGCCCGGGTGACCACGGCCCACTACTCGCTGATCGTGCGGGACACCGCCCAGATGATGATCGCCGGGCCGGCCCTGGTGAAACACGCGGCGCTGGGTGACGTGTCGAAGGAGGAGCTCGGCCACGCCGACATCCACACCGCCAACGGCGCCATCGACGACGCAGTCGACTCCGAGGACGAGGCCTTCGCCCGGGCGCGTCGCTTCCTGTCGTACCTGCCGACCAACGTCGATCACCTCCCGCCCCGGGCCCACGACGGCGACGACCCGAACTGGGCCGACGAGTCGTTGATCTCGGTCGTCCCCCGCAATCCCCGGCAGGCCTACGACATGCGCTCCATCATCGGCTCGGTCGTCGACGAGGACTCGTTCTTCGAGATCGGACGGGACTGGGGCCGATCGGTCATCGGCGGGCTGGCCCGACTCGACGGCTGGCCGGTCGCCCTGTTCGCCGAGGATCCGATGATCTACGGCGGAGGTTGGACGGCCGACAGCTGCCGAAAGCTGATCCGCCTGCTCGACCTGGCGTCGACCTTCCATCTGCCGGTCGTGCACCTCGAGGACTGCCCGGGCTTCGTCATCGGCAAGGAGTCCGAGGAGACCGCCACGATCCGGTACGGGTCGGCAGCGCTGGCCGCGCTCGGCCAGCTCACCACGCCGTTCTCCTGCGTCGTGGTTCGCAAGGCATTCGGGGTGGCGGGCGCCGGCAACAACAAACCCGGGTCGCACAGCTTCCGGTGGGCCTGGCCGTCGGGCGACTGGGGCTCGCTCCCGATCGAGGGTGGGATCGAGGTGGCCTACAAGGCCGATCTGGCCGCCGCCGACGACCCCGACGCGTTGCTGGCCGACATCACCGAGCGGCTCAATCGTGTGCGTTCCCCCCATCGCTCGGCGGAGTTCTTCGAGATCGAAGCGGTGATCGATCCCCGCGAGACCCGATCGGTGCTGTGCCGCTGGGCCAACCTCGTCCAGCCGTCGCTGCGGCCCGGTCCGACGGGCTTCGGCTACCGACCCTGACCCTGGCCCTGGCCTGGCCCTGGCCCTGACCCTGCCCTGGCCCTGCCCGCCACTGCCCCGCCACTGACCCGCCACTGCCACGCACGCCAGCCCTCTGGCGAGCCTGCGCACCGAACCCTCGTTCTGGCGGCGCTGCGTCCCCCGGGAGGGACGCAGGCCCGCCAGAACGGGGGTGTGGGACGGCAACTCGCCAGAACCGGTCCGTGGGACGGGGGCGGGACGGGGGTGGGGGCGGGGCGGGGGCGGAGGGGGCGGGCTACTGCTGTTGCCAGGCGAGGGTCTGCCGGGCGAGGACGTCGGCGGGGTCGAGGTCGGGATGCAGGAGCACCTCGCTGACCCGTTCCATGCGCAGACCCTGCGAGCCCTTCACCAGGGCCACGTCAGCGGTGTCGGGCACGGCCAGCGTGCCGTCGAGCAACGCTCGGGCCACGTCGCTCGACGACTCGAATCGTTGCACCGCGGCGAGGCGTCGGTCGGCGGGTCGATCGGCGGCCAATCCGTCGAGGGCCGCTGCCATCCGGGGCCCGACGACGATGACCCGATCGGCGACAACGACCGCCCGCTCGAGCACCTCGGCGTGACGGGCGACCTCGTCGGGACCGAGTTCGAGCATGTCGCCGAGGAAGGCGAATCGTCGGGCACCGGGCAGTTCGGTCAGTACGCCCAGGGCGGCCACGGTCGACTCGGGTGAGGCGTTGTAGGTGTCGTCGATCAGCACCGACTCGTTTCGGCCCCGCAACCGGGCCAGGCGGCCTCGTTCCGGCACGATCCGGGTCAGACCGCGATTGATGTCTCCGTCGTCCATGCCGAACACGCGTCCGACGGCCACGGCGGCAGTCGCCGTGGCAACCGCATGGGCGCCGAGGATCGGCAACTCGACCGTGACGGCGTCGGGGCCGACGTCGGCATCGGGGGCCAGGCCGTAGAGCACGATCCGAGCCTCGGTTCGCCGGGCCATGTTGCGGACGCGGTCCTCGCTGCTGTTGAGCACCGCCGTGCCGCCGGGACCGAGGGCCGCCACCAGTTGCCCCTTCTCGTGCTCGATCGCGTCGATGGTGCCGAGTGTCTCGAGATGCACGCCTCGCACGTTGATCACGACCGACACCGTCGGCGGGAAGAGCGTCGTGAGTTCGACGAGGTCGCCCGGCAATCGGGCACCCATCTCCATCACCACCTTGGTGTCGGGTCCGATGTCGGCGTTCAACACCATCAACGAGAGCCCGAGCGGGGTGTTGAGGTTGCCCTCGGCACAGACCACCGGGAACGATTCGCGCAGCACCGCGACGATGGCGGTCTTGGCCGTGGTCTTGCCGACCGAACCCGTGATGGCGACCACCGCAGCGCCGCTGGCGGCGAGCTTGGCGGTTGCCAACCCGCAGAGGTGGGCGACGGTGTCGTCGACCACCGTGCTCCCGATGCCCGCCGGCACGGTGAGCCCCGCGCCGATCGAACCTCGATCGACGACCACGGCGCTCGCCCCCCGCTCGATCGCGGCCGATACGAAGTCGTGTCCGTCGTACCGTTCGCCTCGAACCGCCACATAGGTGTCGCCGGGGCGAATCGTGCGGGTGTCGGTCGAGTAGTGGATCGACGGGAGCGCCATGGGACTGACGCTACTGTGCCGCGCATGCAGCCCGAGACACCCCGACCCCGGCCCCAGCTGTTCATCGACGGCGCCTGGACCGACGCCACCGACGGAGCGACCCTTCCCACCGACGACCCGACCGTCGGCCGACCGATCGCCGAGCTCGCCAAGGCTTCCGCCGCCGACGTGGGGCGCGCCGTGACGGCCGCCCGTCGACGATTCGATGTCGGGGACTGGTCCTCGACGTCGGCGACCCGACTGCGGGCGTCGATCCTGCTCGAGGTCGCCCGGCGCATCCGCGCCGACCTCGAACGCCTCGCTCGTCTCGAGACCCTCGACTCGGGCAAGCTCCTGGCCGACAGTCGCGACGACATCGACGAGGCCGCGTTCCAGTTCGAGTACTACGCAGGCTGTGCGATGCAGATGGCGGGGACCGTGCCCTCGGTGCCCGGCAACGCCATGTCGATCGTGCTCACCGAACCCGTCGGCGTGGTCGGTCTGATCACCCCCTGGAACTACCCGCTCCTGATGGCGACCCAGAAGGTGGCACCCGCCCTCGCCGCCGGCTGCACGGTGGTGCTCAAACCCGCCGAGCAGAGCTCACTGACGGCGATCGAGCTGGCCCGGATCCTCGCCGAGGCCGGCGTCCCCGATGGCGCCTTCAATCTGGTGACCGGCACCGGCCCCGAGGCCGGGGCAGCCCTGGTCGAACATCCCGAGATCGACAAGATCTCGTTCACGGGGTCGACGGCGGTCGGCATGGGCATCGCCCGGGTCGCCGCCGATCGGGTCGCCCGGGTCGGACTCGAACTCGGCGGCAAGAGCGCGAACATCGTGCTGCCCGACGCCGACCTCGACGCGGCCCTCGCCGGGAGTGCTCGGGGTGTCTTCTTCAACATGGGGCAGGTCTGCTCGGCAGGGTCGCGGGTGCTCGTCCATCGCTCGATCTACGACCGATCGCTCGAGGTCCTGGCCGGGCACGCCGCCGCGGTCCGCCTCGGCGACCCGACCGACGAGCACACCACGATGGGGCCCCTCGTCTCGTCGGTGCAACGCGAGCGAGTCGAGCGCTACATCGACGTCGGCATGCACGAAGACGACGCCCGTCTCGTGTACACGGGCAACCGGCCCGACGACCCTGCGCTGGCCGGCGGGCACTTCGTCCCGCCGACGATCTTCGCCGACGTCGACAACGACATGACCATCGCCCGGGACGAGATCTTCGGCCCCGTCATGGCGGTGATCCCCTTCGACGACCTCGATCAGGCGATCGCCATCGCCAACGACTCGGCCTACGGGCTCGCCGCCGCCGTGTGGACCCGAGACGTCGCGACGTCGTTGACCGTCGCCAAACGGCTGCGGGCCGGGACGATCTGGGTCAACGATTCGCAACCGGCGCCGAGCGAGGTGCCCTGGGGAGGCTTCAAACGCTCCGGGGTCGGGCGAGAGCTGGGCCGAGCCGGATTCGAGGCGTTCTGCGAGACCAAGTCGGTCTACCTGAACCTCGACTGACCGACCGGCGCGACCCGTGGCCCTCCACGGCGCCCGCCACCGTGACCACTAGCCTCTCGGAGTGTCCTCTTCGCCCGAATCCACCGATCCCGGTTCGCCCGATGCACCCGCGTCGACGACGCCCGAGACCCCGATTCGACTGGTGGTGGTGTTCGGCGGCGAGTCGGCCGAGCACGACGTGTCGTGCACGACCGCCGTGCACGTGATGGCGGCCTGCGATCCCCGACGCTACGACCTCCACGCGGTCGGCATCACCCGGGAGGGGCGCTGGGTCGAGGCCGAAGCGGCCCTGGCGGCCCTCACCGACGGTGCCCGCGACCTGCCCGAACGCTTCGAGGCGGCGGGACCGGCCACCGACCTGGTGCCGCTGATCGCGGCGTCACGGCCCGATCGACCGGTGGTCGTTCTGCCCCTGCTGCACGGCCCGCTGGGCGAGGACGGCACGATCCAGGGGATGCTGGAGCTGGCCAATGTCCCCTACGTCGGCTCGGGCGTGCTCGGGTCGGCCCTGACCATGGACAAGGCCAAGGCCAAGGAGGTCCTGCGGGCCACCGGCATCCCGCAGACCCGCTGGATCACGCTGTTCGAACCCGAATGGGACTGCGACCTCGACCGGCTGATCGCCGATCTCGGACTCCCGTTGTTCGTCAAGCCGGCGAACATGGGGTCCTCCGTCGGAGTCTCCAAGGCTCACGACCTCGACGAGTTGGTCTCGGCCCTGGAGCTCGCCTTCCGCTACGACGAGTGGGTCGTCGTCGAGGAAGCCGTCGTTGCCCGCGAGATCGAGTTCGGCCTGCTCGGCAACACGACGGTGGAGGTGTCGGTCGGGGGCGAGATCATTCCCGGTGCCGAGTTCTACGACTACGCCGACAAGTACGCGAACGGCGTGGCGACCGAGATCATCCCCGCCGACATCCCGGTGCAGGCGATGGACCAGATGCAACAGCTGGCCGAGATCGCCTATCGGGCCCTGCGTTGCGAGGGTCTGGCCCGGGCCGACTTCCTCTACGA
This sequence comes from uncultured Acidimicrobiales bacterium, assembly GCA_963717115.1. Taxonomy (GTDB): domain Bacteria; phylum Actinomycetota; class Acidimicrobiia; order Acidimicrobiales; family SZUA-35; genus JBBQUN01. The sequence continues at coordinate 575,175 of CAVQVO010000002.1, forward strand.
AGCCGATGGTCGTGGTCCGCTGCTCAACGAGCTCAACACGATGCCCGGCTTCACGCCGATCTCGATGTTCCCCAAGTTGTGGGCGGCCTCGGGCGTGCCCTACGCCGAGTTGATCGACCGGCTCGTCGACCTCGCACTCGAACGCCACCGACGCCGCTCGGTCAAACGGCTCACCCACTGACGGCTCGACGCCCCGGCGCCGGGCCGCCCCGTCACCAGTCGGCCGGGGCGTGCTGGTCGACCCAGGCCAGCAGCTCGTCGGGGCGGCGATGGCCACCGGGCTGCAGGATGAGGCGGTCGACCCCGAGTTCGACATAGGCCGCGAGGTCCTCGGCGGTGAGCCGACCCCGGGGCGTGATGCTGATCTCGAGGCGCCCGAGCTCGGCCGGCCGGTCGACCGCATCGGCGAGACGACGCAGGCGGGCGACGTCGTCGGCGGCGGTGGCCGGATCGCGCATGAAGCCGTACCAGCCATGGCCCAGCTCGATGGCTCGGCGCAGGGCCCGATCGCTGTGTCCGCCGACCACGGTGTGGATCGAGCCCGAGACCGGCTTGGGATTGGCCGTCACCGACGAGAAGCTGACGAACTCGCCGGCGAAGCTGACGGCGTCACCGCTCCAGAGGGTGCGCATCGCCCGCAGGTACTCGTCGGACCGGTCACCCCGGCCGGCGAGCGGTGTCGAACACGCCGTCATCTCGGGCTCGAGATATCCCACCCCGAGCCCGAAGAGCAGGCGCCCGGCCGACAGGTGATCGAGGCTCGCCAGGCTCTTCGCCAAGACGGCGGGCTGGCGTTGCGGGAGGATGATGATGCCGGTGCCCAGCTTGATGGTGTCGGTGACGGCTGCCAGGTACGAGAGCGCGTTGGTCGAATCGACGAAGGGAACCTCGGGCGGCGAGGGCGACGGTGGGGCCTGAGGCTCGGGCAGCACGATGTGCTCACCCGTCCACAGCGACTCGAAGCCGACCGACTCGGCCCGCTGCGCCACCTCGGCCATGACGGCCGGCTCGGCCGCCGTTCCCATGTTGATCCCGAACAAGCCGAAGTGCAGTGGCGCCATCGCCGGACCCTAGTCCTGCCCGAGGCGGCCGACGATCTCTCGACGGGCCGTCTCGTACTGGGTCGCCAACCCGTCGACGAGCGTGGCCACGTCGACGACGGCATCGACGCCCGAGACCGAGTGACCGGCGCTCCAGATGTCGGACCAGCGCCGCGGACCCTTGCGTTGTGAGTCGGCGCCCCCGCCTCCGTACAGCGCCCGGGCGCCGTCCTCCGACATCGTCGCGGGCAGGGCATCGGGGTCGAGGCCGGCGGCAACGACGGAGGGCCGCAGCATGTTGGTCGGCAGACCGGTCATCGCGCTGGTCAGCATCACGTCGTCGAGCGCCGAGTCGACCAGCATCTGCTTGTAGCCATCGGCGGCCAGGCTCTCGGTCGTTGCGATGAACCGCGTACCCATGTAGGACAGGTCACAACCCAGCGTCTGGGCGGCCAGGAGCGATCGTCCATCGCAGATCACCGCCGGCCAGCACGACGATGCCGTCCCAGAACTCGCGCACCGCCCGAACGAAGGCGAATCCGTTGGCCCAGCCGGTCTGGCCCCCCGCTCCGGCGGTCAACAGCACCAGCCCGTCGACCCCGGCGGCGACCGCCTTGCGGGCGTGATCGACCGAGGCGACATCGGCGAGAACCACCGTCCCGACGTCGTGGAGCGGACCGACGAGGTCTCGGGGCGACCCGACGCTCGTGATCACCATCTCGACCCGGTGCGAGATCAGGCAGGCGAGGTCGTCGGCGACGCGCTGACTGCGCACGATCAGGTTGGGACAGACCGGGGCGGCACGGCCGTCGGACAACTCGTCGCCGAACCGACCGAGCCAACCGTCGAGTTCGTCGACCGAGCGGCAGTTCGCCGTCGGGAACGATCCGATCACACCGGCTCGGCACGCGGCGATCACGAGGTCCGGCCCCGACACCCGGAACATCGGCGCAGCGATCATCGGCAGGCGGAGCCGCCCGGTGATCGATTCGGGCAGGGGGCTGCGGTCGTTGGTCATGTCGCGTCCTTCCGACTCACGGCGTGTTGCCGGGGCGATCATGGGGCAACAACGATGACGCAAGCGAGTCGAGGACGGCGCGGCGCAGTCGGGCCGCCACCCGAAGGTCGAGACGGAGGCCGACGGCCCGGAGCGCCTCGGGATCGGTCACCACACCCGTGACCATCGCATACGCCGAGACCAGGACCAGCCGCGGGTCACCGGTGGCGAACACCCCCGATTCCATCCCCTCCCGCAGGGCGGCCAGGGACCGATCGATCAACGGCTGCAGATCGTCGAGCACCACCTCGGTCACGGGGGCGCCGAGGCGGCTGACCTCGCGCAGCAGCGACAGCAGCTCGGGTCGGGCGACAGCCAACCCGAAGGCCGCGCGCACGACGGCTTCGACTCGATCCCAGCCCGGTTCGCTGCGGTCGACCGCGCCCTCGAGCACGAGGGCGAGCTCCCGGGCGCCGCGGGCCGCCACCGAGCGCACCAACCCGTCCTTGGACCCGAAGTGATAGAGCACGGTCTGCTTGGTCAGCCCCAGCGATCGGGCCAGGTCGTCGAGCGAGGTCGCCGCGACGCCCTGGTCGGCGAAGCGCAGCAGAGCGGCCTCGCCGACCCGTTCGATCGTCGATGGTGCCGGGCCGCTCACGATCGACCAACGTAGTCGGCACGAGCCGCTAGGATCGGTCTCCTTACCATTTGGTAGAGACCGACCGGAACGGCTCCTCACCGATCGACTCGCTCCTCGAACGTCTCCCACCCGACGACCTCACGGTGACCCACACATGATCGCAGCACAACTCGCAGGGAAACGGATCGCCATCACCGGCTCGACCGGCTTCCTCGGCACGGCGCTGGTCGAACGATTGATGCGGGCGGTCCCCGACTGCGAGTTGGTGCTCCTGGTCCGTCCCGGCAAGCGGTCGACGCCGACCGAGCGGGCCCGACGAGAGATCTTCCGCAACAACGCCTTCGACCGACTCCTGTCCGAACTCGGCAAGGAGGCGTTCTGGGATTCGGTCGACCGCCGGGTCACCACCATCGCCGGGGACGTCGGCACCGACGGACTCGGCCTCGACGCCGACGGTCGGGCCCTCTTCGCCTCCTGCGACATCGTGATCCACTCGGCGGCCACGGTGAGCTTCGATGCCCCCATCACGACCGCGGTCGAAGTCAACCTGCTCGGCCCGACCCGCATCGCCGAGACGCTCCAATCGCTCGCCGTCACCCCCCACCTCGTCGCCGTGTCGACCTGCTACGTCGCCGGCAATCGTCGTGGTGCCGCACCCGAACAACTCCTGTCCGACAGCCCGTTCCACATCGACGTCGACTGGCGATCCGAGGTCGCCGCCGCCCGGCGGGCCCGGTCGGACTTCGACGCCGAGAGCCGTCGGGCCGAGAAGCTCGACGACTTCCGGGCCGCTGCGGTCGAAGAACTCGGCGCAGCCGGAACCCCGCTCCTCGCGGCCAAGACCGAGCAGGGACGCCAACGGTGGGTGTCGGAGCAGCTGGTCGAAGCGGGCCGGGCCCGCGCCGCCTCGCTCGGCTGGCCCGATTCCTACGCCTACACCAAGGCACTCGGCGAACGGGCGCTCGACGAGTCCAAGGGCAACATCCCGGTCTCGATCGTTCGGCCCTCGATCATCGAGTCGGCGTGGTCCGAGCCCTACCCCGGTTGGATCAAGGGCTTCCGCATGGCCGAGCCGATCCTGATCAGCTACGCCCAGGGTCTGCTCAAGGAGTTCCCCGGCGTCCCCGAAGGGGTCGTCGACGTCATCCCCGTCGACCTCGTCGTCGCCGCCATCATCAACGTCGCCGCCCGGGGCCCCCTCGACCGGCTCGACATCACCCAGGTCGCATCGGGTACCCGTCAGCCCCTGAAGTACCGGCAGCTCGTCGAGCTCGTCAACGGTTGGTTCACCGAGAACCCGCTCTACGACAAGAAGGGCCAGCCGATCGCCGTCGCCCCGTTCTCGTTCCCGGGCCGCGGCGCGGTCGAACGCCAGCTCGACCGGTTGCAGCGTCAACTCGACATGGCCGATCGGGCCCTGAAGTTGTTGCCGCTGCGGGGCAAGCAGGCTCTGGTCGTCGCCGACATCGAAGACAAGAAGGAACAGGTCGACCGGGCGATCGGCTACGTCAAGATCTATGGCGCCTACGCCGAGTCCGAGGCGCTCTACGGAGTCGACAACCTCGTCGCCCTGCAGGCCTCGCTCGACGAGGAGGATCAGGTCACCATGGGCTGCGACCCGATCGTGGTCGACTGGGACCACTACGTCACGAGGATCCATCTGCCCTCGGTCGTGGATCACGCCCGGGTCAAGACCAGGAGCGAGGCGTCCGACCCCGACGCCCGCACCAAACGACTGCGCAAACGGGTCCTCGACCCCGACCGTCAGCTGGCGGCGTTCGATCTCGAGAACACGATCATCGCGTCGAACGTCGTGTTCAGCTACAGCTGGCTGGCGACCCGACGCATGGGGCCGATGGACCGGGCCCGGTTCACCCTGAAGACCCTGCAGGAAGCGCCCGAACTGCTGGCGCTCGACCAGCGGGACCGAACCGACTTCCTCCGCCACTTCTACCGCCGCTACGAGGGCGCATCGGTGGCCGAGATGGATCGGCTCGGCACCGAGTTGCTGGCCGACCACGTCCTCACCAAGGCCTTCCCGGCGGCCCTGCGCCGGGTGCGAGAACACCGTGCCCTCGGCCACCGCACGGTGCTGATCACCGGGGCGCTCAACATCGTGGTCGACCCGCTCAAGCCGCTCTTCGACGACATCATCTGCGCCGAGATGTCGGTCCGCGACGGCCGCTACACCGGCGAGCTGCTGTCGGTTCCGCCGACCGGCGAGGTCCGGGCCCAGGCCCTGCGCGACTACGCCGCCGCCCACGACATCGATCTCGCCGAATCGGTGGCCTACGCCGACTCGTCGTCGGATCTGCCGTTGCTCGACGCCGTCGGGTTCCCCGTCGCCATCAACCCCGAGACCCGGTTGGCCTCCCTGGCCATGAAGCGTGGTTGGCTCATCGAGTACTGGTCGAAGGCCGCAGGCGGCAGCGACCGCATGCTTCCCCTCGGCCCCCTTCCCGTCCCCCGCCGCACCAGCCGCTAAGCGAGTATCCCCTCCGACATGGCCAAGACTCCCCCCACCAACCCCCGTCCCGGCTTCGTACTCGACGTCGACCGACAGACCCCGCCGATCCTGTTCCACCACGGCGAGGGCTTCCGCATGGAGAAGCTGCCGGTCGGGCGCAGCCGGGTGATCTATCCCGGTGAACCCCTCCGCGGTCTGAAGGACCCCGATGCGGCGATCCGTCGGGCCCTGCTCGAGCCGATCGACGACGACCCGCTGCCCACCCTGCTCACGCCGGGCATGAAGCTGACGATCGCCTTCGACGACATCTCGTTGCCCCTCCCGCCGATGGCGAGGCCCGATGTCCGGCAACGCATCATCGAAGCGGTCCTCGACATGGCCGCCGCCGCCGGCGTCGACGACGTGCACATCGTCGCCGCGCTCGCCCTGCATCGGCGCATGACCGAGGCCGAGCTGCGCCATGCCGTCGGCGACCGCGTCTACGAGGCCTTCGCCCCCCACGGCCTGCTCTACAACCTCGATGCCGAGGACCCCGAACAGATGGTCATCCTCGGCGAGACCGACCAGGGCGACACCGTGCAGATGCAGCGCCGGGCCGCCGAATCCGATCTCGTGATCTACGTCAACATCAACCTCGTCAGCATGGACGGTGGTTGGAAGAGCACCGCCACCGGACTGTCGGGCTACGCCGGGGTGCGGTCCCACCACAATCCCGAGACCATGAAGAAGTCCACCAGCTTCATGGATCAGGAGTCGTCCGAACTCCACCGCTCGAACTGGCGACAGGGCGACATCATCAAGCAACACGGGCCCCGCATCTTCCAGATCGAGAGCACGCTCAACACCAACACCTTCGGCTACGACGGCCCGATGTCGGTGCTCCAGAAGCGCGAGTGGGAATGGTCGTTCCGCGACCGGGCCACGTTCGCCGCCATGCAGGCCGGCCTCAAGCCGATGAGTCCGGCCCAGCGCCGCAAGGTCTTCCACTCGTGGAAGTCCCCCTACGAACTCACCTCCGTGCAGGCCGGCGAGGTCGAGGCCGTTCACCGCAAGACCACCGAGATGGTCTACAAGCAGCACCTCGTTCCGGTCGAGGGGCAGACCGACATCGTGACCATGGGGCTGCCGTACCTGTCGCCCTACAACGTCAACTCGATCATGAACCCGATCCTCGTCGCCGTGCAGGGATTGGGTTACTTCTTCAACCTCTACCGGGGCAAACCGGTGGTCCGCAAGGGTGGGGTCCTCATCATGAGCCACCCGACCACCTGGGAGTTCCACCCGGTCCACCACCCCAGCTACATCGACTTCTTCGAGCAGGTGCTGACCGAGACCACCGATCCGGTCGTCATGGCCCACAAGTACGAAAAGCAGTTCGCCGAGGACGAGTGGTACCGCCACCTCTACCGCACGAGCTACGCCTACCACGGCGTCCACCCGTTCTACATGTGGTACTGGTGCACCCATGCACTCGACCACCTCGGTCAGGTGATCATCGTCGGCGGCGACCCGAAGGCCGTCCGACGGCTGGGGTTCCGCCCCGCCTCGACGCTGCAGGATGCGCTCGAGATGGCCGAGGACACCGTCGGCCCGAAGCCCACCATCACCCACCTCCACAATCCGCCCATTCTCATGGCCGACGTCACCTAGGAGTCATCGACGTGGATTGGCTTCGCTTCATCACCGAATCGCCGACGGCGCCGGCCGGGATCGAGAAACGGGTCGAACCCTCGAAGACGGGTGTCCACTACGACACCCGCTGGGCTCGCCGACCCCTGGCCAAGGCCGTTCGCCAGATCGGCGTCTACGGGTTCATGAAGCCGGCCGTTCGGATCTACGCCCAGCCGAAGGTCATCGGGGCCGATCGCCTGGATCCGCTCGAGGGTCCGCTGATCCTGGCGGCCAACCACCACAGCCATGCCGACACCTCGGTCATGTTGGCCACCCTGCCCGGCCACATCCGCCGCAAGCTGGCCGTGGTCGCCGGTGCCGACTACTTCTTCCCCAATCAACTGGCAGCCGCCGCCTCGGCCCTGTTCATCGGGGCGATCCCGATCGAGCGGACGAAGTTGTCGAAACTGTCGATCGAGAACGCGATCGCCGTCATCGAGACCGGCCACAACCTGCTGATCTATCCCGAGGGCGGTCGCAGTCCCGATGGCTGGAGCAAGGAGCATCGGCCCGGTGCGGCGTTCGTCGCCAAGCGCACGGGGGCCCCCGTCGTCCCGGTCTACATCGACGGGACCGCCAACGTGCTGCCGAAGGGACAGAACTGGCCCACCCGATCGCGAACGGCGGTGGTGTTCGGTGACCCCCTTCGGATGGGCGCCGACGAAGACGCCCGGGCCTTCGCGGGCCGCATCCAGGACCGGATCAACGAACTCGCCGACGAGTTCAGTCACGGCTGGTGGGAGTCGCGCAAGCGGGCCCATGCCAACAAGATCGACTCCCTGCAGGGGCCCGAGGCCGGCGCCTGGCGGCGCCGCTGGGCCCTCGGCCCCAAACCGGGAGAGGGTTCGCGTCAGCGGGTCAAGCGGTGGCCGCAACGCTGATGCCCTCACTCGACGCACCGATCACGACCCGTCAACGGGTCGTCGGTCGTGATTCGAGCACCGCCGACAACCGCGGTCCGACCCGATGACCTCCCGGCTCGTCTTCCCGGTCGTGCCGATGAAGGCGAAACTGGGCTCGCTCCCACCCGAGGTCGACGATCACGACTGGGCCTACGAGATCAAGTGGGACGGCTATCGAACCGTCGTCTTCGTCGACGGCGACGACGTCCGATTGCAGTCCTCCAGCGGTCTCGACCTGACGGGCCGCTGGCCCGAGGTCGCCGCGATCAGCGGGTCGGTGCACGCCGAGCGGGCCATCCTCGACGGCGAGATGGTCGTGTTGAACGACGACGGGGTCCCGAGCTTCGAGATGCTGCAGCGAGCCGACCGGCCTGCGGTGTTCCATGCGTTCGACGTGTTGGCGATCGGCGACCACGACACCATCACGCTCCCCTACCTCGACCGGCGCCGCCTGCTGGGCGAGCTCGTCGAGCCGGGGCCGAACTGGCTCGCTCCCGCCCACCGGGTCGGCGACGGCGCCGAGCTGCTCGCCGCCACGGCAGCCCGTGGACTCGAGGGCATCGTCGCCAAGCGGATCGCGTCCCCCTATCGACCTGGCGTCCGGACCGACGACTGGCGCAAGATCAAACACCGTCGCCGACTCGAGGTGGTGATCGGTGGATTCACCGAGGGAACCGGCAACCGGGCGTCCAGTTTCGGTGCCCTGCTGGTGGGACGGCCCGAGGGCGACCGGCTGTCGTTCGCCGGTGGGGTCGGAACCGGCTTCACCCAGCGCCGCCTCGACGAGCTGCGGCGCCGCCTCGACGAGCTCGTCGTTGCCGACACGCCGTTCGACCCGCCACCGCCGCCCGCCCACTGCCGCGGCGCCACCTGGGTCCGTCCCGAGCTGCGAGCCGTCGTCGAGATGGCCGAACTCACCAACGACGGTCTCGTCCGCCACGCCAGCTTCCTCGGCCTGGTCGACGCCTGAACTCCCCGTTCCGGCGGTGGCGGCCCTCAGGTTCGAGGCCGAAGCCCGCCAGAACGCCAGGGGGAGCGGGGATGGATGGGCGTCAGTCCGGCTGCTCGGCCGTCTCGGCCTGTTCGGCACGAGCCCGGGCGGCCGCATCGAGGTCCTCGACGGTCTCGGGCGTCAACTCCGTTGCGCAGTCGAGAACCTGGGGACGGTCGCCGCACGACACCCCGAAGCGTTCGTAGTCGCTGCCGATCGGAGCCTTGGCCCAGAGGGCATCGCAGTCGGTCCCGACTCCCAGGGCACAACCGTCCCACAGGGCGTCGAGCGCCGGATCCTCGCCGTAGCCGAACGGACCGTCTTCGAACGCGAGGCGATCCGGGCGTGGTTCGGTCCGGCCGACGAAGTTCGCCGCCTCTTCACACGATTCGGTCAGTTCCTCGAACAGGATGTCGTCGAGCGGGGCCCTCGCGGCGTCGGGCATCAGAAGGTCGAACGACAGCTCCTCCTGGCCGATCCCGACGAGACACTGGGCAACGGCCGGATCGAGACCGGCGTCGACGTTGGCGGCGATGACCTCCTCGCGCGTCGGCATCGCGAGCTCGGCGGTGTTCGCACACGACGTCGCGATGGCGAGCACACCGAGGAGAGCACCGAACGGTCGGACGAACGCGACGACGGTCGATCGGGCACCAGGAGTGGACATCACGTTTTCCATCGGCCGAAGATGGCACCTCGCAAGTGCCCGCTCGAACATTCCCGTTCGGCGGCCGACGACGGGAACCGCATGCCTGATCAACCAGCCAAGCTCGACCTGACTGCCGACGAGGTGCTGACCACGACCCGGTCGGTGCGCAAGCGGCTCGACTTCGAGCGCCCGGTCGAGCGGTCGGTGATCACCGACTGCATCGACATCGCCCTCCAGGCACCGACGGGCTCCAACAGCCAGGGATGGCAGTGGATGGTGATCGAGGACGCCGCGAAGAAGAAGACCATCTGCGACTACTACGCGACCAACTTCGCGGCGTACGCGCAGATGGCGAAGCCGACCTACGCCGAAGGCGACCCTCGGGGCGAGTCCCGGGAACGGGTGGTCGACTCGGCCCAGTACCTGGCCGACAACTTCCATCGAGCCCCGTTCCTGGTCATCCCCCTGATCCAGGGTCGGCTCGGCGAAGGGGCCAACACGATGAGCCAGGCCAGCGCCTGGGGATCGATCCTCCCTGCCGTGTGGAGCTTCATGCTGGCGCTGCGCGAACGGGGCCTCGGGTCGGCGTGGACCACGCTGCATCTCCCCAACGAACGAGAGGTCGCCGAACTCCTCGGCATCCCCTACGACCACTACACCCAGGCCGGGCTCTTCCCGGTGGCCTACACGATCGGGACCGACTTCAAGCCGGCGAAGCGCCTCCCGGCCACGGACCTCACCCACTGGGATTCGTTCCGGGCCTGACCGGGCGAAGCCGCAATCAGCGGTCCGGGTTGGCGACGATCACGAGATCGGCGACGGCCGCCTCGATCAGGCTCGCGGTGTTCTCGTCGGCCGCCTGGATCAGCAGCTGGACGTCCTGACCGCCGTAGATCGACAGGTCGACGGCGATGCGGCTCCACGAGGCGGGCCGGTGAACGGCCGAACCGGTCTCGGAGACGATCACCCGGTTGCCGTTCGGCGTGATCAGCACGATCCGCAGGTAGTCGTCCCGGCTGGCGTTGTTGAGGTGGGCGAAGTAGTACGCCAACTCGAGGTCGATCCCGTTCCCGGCGGGGAGGCTGATCACCGGCGACAGGATCGACGTGACGCCCCCGTCGACGTCGTTGTCGCCGACGGCGGTACCGGTTCCCGACGTCGTGAAGAGGCCGTTCGCCCCGCTGGGCGTGTTGCCGAGTTCGGTGACGATCCCCTGCCAGGTGCCGACAGCGGGCTGCCCGAAGGCCCACACGCCGCTGACCGCCCGGTCGAGCCCGAACGGATCGACGGTCCAGCGGCCGGGATCGACCCGGGAATCCAGCAACACCCGCGGTCCGCCGGAGCCCGGATCACCCGAGCCCGGATCACCCGAGCCCGGATCACCCGAGCCCGGATCACCGGACCCCGGGTCCGGGACCGCGGTGACCTCGACGGTCCGTTCGACGGTCTGCGTGACCGGCGTCAGTCCCACGAACGCCGTCACCTCGATGACGACCCGGTAGGTCCCCGGTGCGAGATCGGACGCGTCGAACCGCATGGCCGCCCGATCGGTCTCCCCCTCGACGATCCGCGACCGTTGCGAGAGGCTCGAGAACTCGCCCCATTCGGGATAGCGCATCGCGAACCCGTTGGGATCGCTCACCCGAACCCGAACCTCGGACGCGCTCACCAGACCCGTCACCTCGAGCTCGAGCCAGGCTGCGCTCCCCGCCTCGACGACACCGAGGGTCCCGTCTCCGAGAGCCAGGGCGTCACCCTCGAAGGGCGACGCGTCGAGGTCAACGGCTGCGGTGTGGCTGGTCGTCACCGGACCGGTGTCCGACTCGTACGACACCGTCAGGGTGATCTGCGGGTCCACCGCCTCAGGGTCGACGACGAGGCGGAGAGCGGTGTAGTCGAGTCCGTTGGAGGGCAGGGTCGTGCCGGCCCACAGCGAACTGAACGAGCGAGCCGCCAGGTCGTGGTCGAAGGGATAATCGACCTCGACGCCCGACGAACCGACGGCCGTCACCCGGAAGTTCCGAGCCTCGAGATCGGGGTCGGCGGTCCAGAGGAAGTTGACCCAGGCGTCCTGGCCGGGGCGGACCGGCGCCGTCCGGTCGGTGAGGAGCGTGACTCGGGCGTCGCCGGATCCCTCGTCGATCACCGACGAATCGGGCGGGGCGTCGCTTCCGGGGGCCTGCGTTGCCGCGCCCGCCGGTGCAGCCAGGACCAGGAGGGTCGAAAAGATCGAGAATGAGGCAAGTTTTCGCGCCATGGCTCATACCTCGGCAGGGCCCGACCGAAACTGGACACCTTTTTCGTGAATGGGCACGATTCACCGAATCAGGATTCGGTGCCTCCCGGCTCGTCCACGGTCGGCACCCGATCGATGCCCGCTTCCGAGAGCAATCGCAGCCCCGGCGGGGTGTCGCCCCGATCGGTCCGCGCCGCCAGCTCGACCACGAACTCGGTGCGATGGCCGGGAAACACGTGCTCGGAGACCAGCACCACCTCGCCGTCGAGATCGAAGGTGGTGCGCTCGACGACCAGGACCGGCGACTGCCGGGGAATGCCGAGTAGATCGGCATCGGCGTCGGCGACCAGCGCGGCCCCGATCGTCTGGCGAGCCCGGCCGAGCGCTCCCGGGAGCAACGACGAGAACGTCGACCGCTCGACGTCGGCCCTCGTGAGGCCGGCACCGAGGTCTGCTCGGCACCACACGGTGACCCGGGCGAAGGGTTGGCCGTCGGCCAGGTTGAGCCGCCTCGTCACCAGCACCCGAGGGCCGAGGAGTGCGACGACGTGCCGAGGGGCGTCGACCAGCCCGAAGTCGAGGATGCGCCGTTCGGAGCGGCGTCCCGACTCCGCCAGCTGTGCCTCGATCGTGGCGAGCCCGGTCAAGGGCTGGGGAACGGGATCCGACGCCACGAACCACCCGAAGCCCTGGCGGGCATCCACCAGCCCGTCGGTTCGCAGGATCTCGAGCGCCTTGCGGATGGTCACTCGACTGGCTTCGTAGGACGCGCCGAAACGGGCCTCGCTCGGCAAGACCTCGCCGGGCCCGAACTCGCCGGCGACGATGCGTTGTCGGATTGCGTCGGCAATCTCCTGGTAGCGGATCCGTCTCACTTGTATTAGAGTTGTATCACACTCGCTCATCGCCTGCACCCGGGCCCGGGATCGACCATCGAGTTCCCCGTGGTGGTGAACTCCGGCCTGGTTCTGGGCAAGACTGTCGTTTCGAAAACAAGGAGCCCCGCCCATGCCTGTCGGCCCGGAAACCCCCATCGCCCTGATCGAAGGCGTGTACGCCACCCTCGACGACCGAGTCGGCGCCATGCGCACCCGGCTCGGTCACCCCCTCACCCTCACCGAGAAGATCCTCGCCAATCATCTCGACGATCCGTCGGCCGACGTCGAGCGCGGGGTCAGCTACGTGGACTTCCGACCCGATCGGGTCGCCATGCAGGATGCGACGGCGCAGATGGCCTGGCTCCAGTTCGACACCGCCGGGCTGACCGAGGTCCAGGTCCCGACCACCACCCACTGCGACCACCTGATCCAGGCCAAAGTCGAGGCCAAGCAGGACCTCCTGCGGGCCGTCGACTCCAACGAGGAGGTCTACCACTTCCTCGAATCGATCTCGGCCAAGTACGGCGGCGGCTTCTGGAAGCCCGGGAGCGGCATCATCCACCAGGTCGTGCTCGAGAACTACGCCTTCCCCGGCGGCATGATGATCGGCACCGACTCGCACACACCCAACGCCGGTGGACTCGGCATGGTCGCCATCGGCGTCGGTGGCGCCGACGCGGTCGACGTGATGACCGGGTTCCCCTGGAACGTCCGGTTCCCGAAGCTCATCGGGGTCCACCTCACCGGCGAACTCAGCGGCTGGTCCGCCCCCAAGGACGTCATCTTGAAGGTCGCCGAGATCCTGACGGTCAAGGGCGGCACCGGCGCCATCGTGGAATACATCGGCCCCGGGGCCCAGAGCATCTCGGCCACCGGCAAGGCGACGATCTGCAACATGGGTGCCGAGATCGGGGCGACGACCTCGATCTTCGCCTACGACGACGCCATGGCCCGCTACCTCAAGTCGACCGGTCGTGAGGCCACCGCCGACGCCGCGAACGCCGTGGCCCATCACCTCCGTCCCGACGACGAGGTGCTGGCCGATCCCGCCGCCTACTACGACCAGGTCATCGAGATCGACCTGTCGACCCTCACCCCGCACATCAACGGCCCGCACACGCCCGACCTCGCCCGCGAGGTCAAAGACCTCGGTGCCGAGGCCTCGCGAGAGGGCTGGCCGCTCGAGATCAGTGCGGCCCTGATCGGGAGCTGCACCAACTCCTCCTACGAAGACATCACCCGGGCGGCGTCGATCGCCCGCGAGGCGAAGGCCAAGGGCCTGGGCCTCAAGACCAAGCTGCTCATCACGCCGGGGTCCGAACAGGTCCGGGCCACCATCGAGCGCGACGGCCTGCTCGCCGACTTCGAAGCCCTCGGCGCCACGGTGCTGGCCAATGCCTGCGGCCCGTGCATCGGCCAGTGGGATCGGTCCGACGAGCGAGAGCCCGGTGTCGCCAACGTCATCGTCACCTCCTACAACCGCAACTTCCCGAAGCGCAACGACGGCGATGCCGCCACCCTCGCCTTCGTCACCTCGCCCGAGACCGTGATGGCCCTCGCCCTGGCCGGCACCGTCGACTTCGATCCGATCAACGGCAGCCTCGTCAACGATGCCGGTGAAGAGGTCCGGCTCTCGATCCCCGTCGGAATCGAACTCCCGCCGAAGGGCTTCGATCCCGGTGAGGACACCTTCGTCGCTCCGCCCGCCGACGGATCCCACATCGACGTCGCCGTCTCGCCCACCTCCGATCGACTGCAGCTGCTCGAGCCGTTCCCGGCCTGGGACGGCAACGACTACGAGAACCTGCCGATCCTGGTCAAGGCCCACGGCAAGTTCACCACCGACCACATCTCGATGGCAGGTCCCTGGCTCAAGTACCGGGGGCACCTCGAGAACATCTCGGGCAACCTCTACCTCGGCGCCGTCAGCGCCTATCACGAGAACATCGTCGGGATGGGCAAGAACGTGCTGACCGGTGAACGACAGAGCTTCCCCGACATCGCCAAGGCCTATCACGAAGCCGGTCAGCACTGGGTCGTGATCGGCGACGAGAACATGGGTGAAGGGTCATCTCGCGAACACGCCGCCATGGAGCCCCGCTTCCGGCTCGGTCTGGTGGCGATCGCCCGCTCCTTCGCCCGCATCCACGAGACCAACCTCAAGAAGCAGGGCATGCTGCCGCTGACGTTCGCCGATCCGGCCGACTACGACCGCATCGGTGAAGACGACCGGATCGCCGTGCGGGGACTGGCCGATCTCGCTCCGGGCACTCCCCTCACCGTCGAGGTCACGACGCCCGAGGGCGAGACGTGGAGTTTCCAGGGCAACCACACCTACTCGCCCGAGCAGATCGAATGGTTCCGGGCCGGTTCGGCGCTCAACGTGATCCGGCGCAACCTCGGGAAGTAGGCCGGACGCGACGGACCCCCCGGCCGATCTTCGGCCGGGGGGTCCGTCGCGTTCGGGGTGGCTAGCTCGCCGGCACGAACGACTTCGTCGAGTACTCCGTCGGTACCGGGATCACGCCGCCCAGATTCTGCTCGACGTAGTCGATGAGTCCCTGGGCGTAGTCGAGGTAGGTGTCGACGTAGGCCCCGCTCCGGAAGATGGCGCCCATCGTCGTGTAGCCGTCACCACCGGCAGCCATGAACGAATTCGTGACCACGGTGTAGGTGGCGGTGTCGCTGAGCGGCGTCCAGGTGGTCGCTCCTCGGGGCCGGACCTCGAGGTTCTGCGCCCGTTGGCCCTGCGGCTTCGTGAGGTCCATGTCCCAGCGCAGACCGGCGGCGACCGGGTAGGCCCCGCTCGATCCGTCGGGCTTGATCGCATTGGCGACGCCCTCTTCGATGCTGGCTCGGATCTGGGCGCCGGTCATCTGCATGTTGACCATCGTGTTGGCGAAGGGCAGGACGGTGTAGGCGTCGGCAATGGTGAAGTCACCACTCTCGATGTCGACCCGGACACCACCGGCATTCTGCAGGGCGATGTCGGCTTCGAAGCTCCGGGCCAGGAAGCCGTCGGTCACGAGCTGCTGGACCTGTCCGCCGGTCTGCGCCGTGAGTGCCCGACAGCCGGCGATCGAGCTCCGTCCCTGATTGGGGATGCGTTCGAGGCACAGCGCCGTTGGGACCGTGGCGATCACCTGCTGCTCGAGCACCGAGACCTCGGCGTCGTAGACGTCGAGGATGGCTTGGGCATCGGGATCGGGCGTCACGATCGACAGCTGGGGCTTGGAGTCGATGTAGGCCTGCACCGCCGCCAGCTCGGCACCGGCGAGGGGCACGTCGTCGCCCGCCTCGTTCTCCCTCGTGAGTTCGGAACCGAGGAGCAGATGGGGCGTGCCGTTGCACGAGGTGACGTGACCGAACTCGTCCCACTCGACCTCGAGCTCGCCGACCACGGCGGAATACTGCCAGGCCTGGGCGACACACACGGGCAGCCCCTTGGAGTCGGTGGTCATGGTCGGATAGGGGCCACCCGAGGTGAGTCCCATCTCGGCGAAGTCACCGAGCAGGGTGTGCGAATCACCGCCGATGATCACGTCGACGCCCTTGACCGCCCGCGCCAGCTTCAGGTCGTTGGCGTACTGATAGTGGGTCACGAGGACGATCTTGTTGACGCCCACCCGGGTGAGCTGGTCGACGTACTTCTCCGCGGTCTCGACCTCGTCGAGGAACTGGGTGGTCGACAGCGGGCTCGACGAGTTCTTGGTCTTCGAGGCGATGTCGATCCCGATGTAGGCCACGTACTCGCCGTCACCGTACGGCTTGACGATCCACGGTCGGATGTACTGGTTCGGACCGGTCTCGGCCAGCGGCGTGCCCACGCGGGGCAAGACGTTGGCCCCCAGCACCGGGGTGTTGCAGTCGCCGTCGGCGAGATGATCGAGGAACGTCTTGAGGCCGCTGTCGGAGCCGTCGAACTCGTGGTTTCCGAGTTCGAAGACGTCGAAGCAGATCTCGTTCATGAGGTCGGCATCGGCCTCGCCGCCGAAGAGCGTGTAGAAGAGCGTGCCCGTGATCGCATCACCGGCATGGATCCTGGCGATCGGTTCACCGGCATGGGCCGCTTCGAGTTCGTCGAACTTCGCCACCACAGACGGGAACCCGCCGATCTCGACATCGGTCTCGACGCCGGCGAGCGTCAGCGTGGCACCGTCGGGCTTGAGGTGCGAGTGATGGTCGTTGATGTGGAGGATGTTGAGGGTGAAGTCGCCCTGAGGCCTGGTCCGTTCGCGCTGCTCGGGTGAGTCGGCGAACACCTTCACGACCTGGACCCGGCTGGCCCGCTGCAGGATCCCGAGCCAGTACGCCTTGCCCTCGGGATCGGCCGCCCGACCCAGGGCATCGAGGTAGAGGTTGTCGAGGAACTGCGCATCCGAGACCGACGGACCGAATCGCTTGACCCGCTCGGGCGACGCCAGGAACTGGTCGACGATCGCGTCGTAGCTCAGACCGGCCTGGAAGAGATCGAGCCAGTACGTGAGCCCGTCGACATCGGCGCGCCGGCCGAGCACGGTGAGATAGGCCCGTTCGATCCGGCCGACCTCCTCGTTGACGGCGAAGCCGACCGGAGTGTCGCCGGTGGCCTGGGCCGGTGCTGCGGCACCGGATCCGGGTGCGGCGGTGGTTGCCGAAACCGGGCCGGCGGCCACGGCGGCCGACGCAGCGAGGGCTGCGGCGAGCGCGACCCTCGTGATGAGGCCCCGTCGCCGGGTCGGGCGCGTTCGTCGGTGCTGAGTCATCGGTACTCCTGTCCCTGGACTGCCCGCCGTCCTATCACGAGCCACTGCGACGCCGCTCGTCCATCGCGAGATTTTCGTTCCGTGGTGACCCGCTGTTCACCGCCGACGATCGATCAGGAGCCCACCTCGCGGCGGTAGGGCGGGTCGGCCCCGGGCCGTGACACGGTCACGGCCGCGACCGAGACGGCGAAGCGGGCGATGTCGCCCCACTCGTCGATGGCGAGGTCGTCGAGGCCGCGTTCGGCGGCGCGGCGGACGTGCAGTTGTTCGAGCATCGCCCCGCAGAAGGAGTCGCCGGCGCCCACGGTGTCGACGACGTCGACGCGTCGACCCGGCACCGAGATGGTCGAGCCGTCCCGGCGATGGACCTCGACCCCGTCGGGGCCGAGCGTCCGCAGCACCACCGAGGCGCCGCGGCGCAGGAGCTCGGACGGCGTGATCCCCATCCAGTCGAAGTCCTCGTCGGAGCCCCGGACGACGTCGGCGCGATCGAACCAGACGTCGGCGTAGCGCCACCAGGTCTCGCGGCACCCTTCGATGATCTTCGGGCGGACGTTGGGATCGAACGAGACGATGCCGTCGAAGGTCGCGCACAGCTCGGCGAGCACGTCGGCCGTCGACCCCCGAAAGATCCCGAGGGTCCCGCCGTGCAGGATCCCGGGCCGACCATCGAGGGCCGACAGATCCACCGGCTCCAGGCAGGCGTCGGCCGTACCCTCGCCCTCGAACACGAAGGACTGCACCGGTGTGGTGGTGACGATCGCTCGGGCCGTCGGTTCGGGTCCGCGTTGTACGAGCCGGAGATCGACACCCGACTCGGCGAGGTGCGCGACGATGGCGTCGCCGTACGCGTCGGTCGAGATCCGCCCGAGGAAGGCCGTCGGGGCACCCAGGCGGGCCGCCGCCACCGCGGCGTTCATCGGACCCCCGCCCGGAACCGCCCGGCCGTCGGGCAGGACGTCGACGAGGCTCTCGCCGGCCGAGATGATCATCGACGGACCCGGTCCGGTGCGATCGGCGGGACGTGCGGGGGCTCGAGATCGATCACGGCAGGCGTCGACATCGTCTGGACCCTAGCGCCGGGCCGACCCCGCCGTTTCCTCGCTGCGCTCGGCACTCACGGCCTTTGCTCGCGGCGCTCGCAAACGCCCGAAAAGGACGAAACCGGCCTCCGCCGTTCCTCGCTGCGCTCGGCACTCACGGCCTTTGCTCGCTGCGCTCGCAAACGCCCGAAAAGGACGAAACCGGCCTCCCTTTTGGGGGCCGGTTTCGGGGCGTCAGGTACGAGGGGGACCGACCTAATCGCCTCGAGCGGCTCTCAAAGAGGGGGACCGAAAGCCGCTCGATCTGGTGATGACTCTACGCGGGGTGTCGGAATCTGTCCAGTAGTTCGCTCCGATGTCATCCATCGCTTCGAGAGATAGAGTGGCGATCGGTCCGGTGAACAGCCGGTTCGGACCGTGCCCTGCTTCGACGTGTGGAAGACTCGCCCCATGGATCTGCGTCAACTCCAGGCCTTCCTGGCCGTCGTCGAGCATGGCGGGTTCACGGCGGCAGCCCGGGCAACACACACGGTGCAGTCCAACATCTCGACTCATGTGGCCCGCCTCGAGCGGGAACTCGACGCCACGCTGATCGACCGGTCCACCGGACTCACCACCCAGGAGGGCGAGGCGGTGCTCACCCGGGTCCGTCGGATCCAGACCGAACTCGAGTCGCTCCAGGCCGACGTGGCCTCGCTGCGCGGCTCGCCCCGGGGCACGGTCCGGGTCGGCATCATCGGGACCACCGCCCGGTGGGTCACACCGTTCCTGGTCGCCAAACTGGCGCATTCGGCTCCCGACATCCGCCTCGTCATCGCCGAGGGAACCACCACCTCGCTGGTACTCCGGCTGCTCGACGGAGGACTCGACCTCGCCGTCGTCGGACTCCCCGTCGACGAACCCGAGATCCGCACGAGCGACCTCTTCACCGAGGAACGCATCGTCATCGCCCCGGGCTCGCATCCACTGGCCGCCGGCCCGTCGACGGTCACGATCAAGGAACTCGCCGCGCATCCGCTGCTCCTCGCCGCGGCCGGGACGCCGTTCCGCCACGAGGTCACCGAGGCCTTCGAGAAGCACGGCGTGACCCCGACCGCCCAGCTCGAGGTCGACGGGTTGCGACTCATGGCCAGCCTGGCCTTCCAGGGCTACGGCGCCGCCATCGTGCCGGCCACGGCGGTGCCCGGTTGGCTCGGTGGCGACTGGGTGCGGATCTCGGTTCCCGAGCTCGGGCGCCGCAGCGTGGGCATCGCCGTCCGACGACGCGGGATGCCCTCGGTGGCCGCTCAGACCACCGAGGCCGCGCTCTGTTCGGTGGTGGCCACCGAGGCCGACAAGGTCTCGGGCGTCCAGGCAGCGAATCCCGGATGATCGACCCACCCCTCCGCCGGACCGGGTAGACCGTTCCCATGGCATCCTCGGTCCCGATCTGGGCCTCCTCCTCGTCCCAAACCCGGGCGTCGTTCACCGATCTCGACGGACGTCGGGTCATGTTGGTGTCGGTGCAGGGCGGCGAGAACCGCGGCGCCCTCAGCGTGCACGATGCCGCCGTCCTCGAGCGGGCCTTCCGATCGGCCCGCGAGGAACGCCTCCCGATCGTGGGTCTGTTGGCGACGAGTGGCGTCGACGTCTCCGAGGGCGTCGAGGCGGTCGTCGGGTGGGGCCGGGCCGCCCACGAGCTGGCCCGGGCCTCGGGCGTCGTGCCCATCCTGTTGGCGGCCACCGGACCGGTCGTGTCCGGGCCGGCCCTGATGCTCGGGTTGGCCGACTTCACGTTCTTCACCGAGGACGCCTACGCCTTCGTGTCGGGCCCCCACATGGTCGAGTCCTTCACCGGTGTCCCCGTCAGCGCCGAGACCCTGGGCGGAGCGCGGGCGCACGCCCGATCGAGCGGGGTCGCCGCCATGGTGGGACACGACATCGAAGCCGTCGTCGAAGCGATCTCGAGCGTCCTCGCCTACCTCCCCGACCACGTCGATCGCCTCCCCGATCGGGTCGAGACCGACGATCCGATCGACCGGGACACCACCATCGCCGCCGAGGCCATCCCCTCGCACGCCACCGGCTCCTACGACGTCCGGACGATCATCTCCGATCTGGCCGACGATGGCGAGTTCTGCGAGATCCGGGCGGCGTTCGCCCCCAACCTGGTCACCGGCTTCGCCACCATCGACGGCTACACCGTCGGCATCGTCGCCAATCAGACCCAGGCCCTCGCCGGCAGCATCGACATCCCGGCCAGCCACAAGGGGGCCCGCTTCGTCCAGTTCTGTGATTCGTTCGCCATCCCGTTGATCACGCTCGTCGACACGTCGGGCTTCCTGCCGGGCAAGGACCTCGAGTGGCGGGGCATGATCCGACACGGGGCCCAGCTGGCCTTCGCCTACGCACGGGCCACGGTCCCCCGCATCGCGCTCATCCTCCGCAAGTCCTACGGCGGGGCCTACATCGTCATGGACTCCCGCTACATGGGCAACGACATCATGCTGGCCTGGCCCGGTGCCGAAGTCGCCGTCATGGGCGCCAGGGGCGCCGTCGAGATCCTGCATCGTTCCGCGACGCCCGACGAACGGGTCGAACTCGAACGGGTCTACGAGGCCCGCTATCTCACCCCGTACCCCACCGCCGAGCGAGGGTCGATCAGCGCGGTGATCGACCCCTCCGACACCCGCCGCGAGATCGGGGCCGCGCTGGCGATGCTGATCACCAAACGCGAGCAGCTCCGACCCCGACGCCACGACAACATGCCCCTCTGATCACCACCCGTCGCCGTTCGGCCCTCGGCACCGCGCCCGAGGTCGCCGACCGGGTTGACTCCGGCAATGCCGATGGTCGCCAGGTACGCACGCCGCCCCGGTGGAAGCTAGATTCGAACGCAGAAGCGGAACAGGGCACAACGGCGTGCTGGACCACCAACTCGAACCGTCAACCAGGGAGCAAGATTCACCGTGCCTGAAACCGTCACGATCACCGACAACCGCACGGGCGAGAGCGTCGAGATCCCCATCGTCGACGGTGGCGTCGACGCCAAGGCCTTCGCCAAGCTCATGCCCGGCACCTGGTTCTTCGACCCGGGGTTCGGCGCAACGGCGTCCACGTCGAGTGCGATCACCGACCTCGACGGCGAGAACGGCATCCTGCGCTACCGCGGCTACCCGATCGAGCAACTGGCGGAACATTCGACCTTCCTCGAGGTCTGCTACCTGCTGCTCTTCGGTGAGTTGCCCACTTCGGACCAGATGGACACCTGGGTCCACGACGTCACCTATCACACGTTCATCCACGAGAACATGCGCAAGCGCTTCATGGAGGGCTTCCATCACGACGCCCACCCGATGGGCATGCTGGTCTCGGCCATCGCCGCCCTGTCGACCTTCTACCCCGAGGCCAAGGACATCGACGACCCGGTCAATCGCTACAAGCAGATCAACCGCCTGATCTCGAAGGTCCCCACGCTCGCCGCCATGGCCTATCGAGCCAGTATCGGCATGCCGTTCGTCTACCCCGACAACGACCTCAACTACTCCGAGAACTTCCTCTCGATGATGTGGCGGGTGGCCGAGCGCAACTACGTCGCCGACCCGGTTCTGGCCAAGGCCCTCGACGTCCTGCTGATCCTCCACGCCGACCACGAACAGAATTGTTCGACCACCACGATGCGCGTCGTCGGCTCCTCGCACGCCGATCCCTACTCGTCCGCGGCGGCCGCCACGGCCGCGCTCTACGGACCCCGTCATGGTGGGGCCAACGAGCAGGTGATCCACATGCTGCGAGACATCGGCACCTACGACAACATCGAGCCCTTCATCGAGAGCGTCAAGGCCGGCGACGGTCGCCTGATGGGCTTCGGACACCGGGTCTACAAGTCGTACGATCCCCGGGCCACGATCGTGAAGGCCCAGGCCGACGCCGTCTTCGAGATCACCGGGAAGAACCCGCTCCTCGACATCGCGCTGAAGCTCGAGGAAGTGGCGCTCACCGACGAGTACTTCATGAGTCGGAACCTCTACCCGAACGTCGACTTCTACACGGGCCTGATCTACCAGGCCATGAACATCCCGATGGACATGTTCACCGTGATGTTCACGATCGGCCGCATGCCGGGCTGGCTCGCCCACTGGCAGGAGTTGCTCGAGCAGGGTCAGCGAATCGCCCGTCCCCGGCAGATCTACACCGGCGTCGGCGTCCGCGACTACGTCGCGATGGACGCTCGCTGAGGGTCAGGATTCCGGCAGGGGCGATCCTGGCACCGAGTTGGTGCCGAAGCCCCGTCGGACCTGCACACCCCAGTCGCCCTTGCCCTGGGCGTAGGAGCGAAGTCCGTCGAGGCGCCAGGCGATGGTCATCGGCCGGAACACGAGGTGCTCGATCGTGGCGATCACGATCATGCGGGCTCGGGTCCGGGCGTCACTGACCAGACCGAAGGCGGCGTCGTCGAGCATCAACACGGCCAACGACACGGCCAGACCGACACCGTAGGCCGAGGCCACGAACAGCAACTGCCCGGTCGTTGCGTATCCGGCGATGAGTGAGAGCAGCAACAGGAACAGACCGATGGCTTCCACCACCGGCGCCACCGCTTCCACGATCACGAAGTACGGCAGGGCGATCATGCCCGCCGACCGGTAGCGGGGCCGAAGGATCATGCGCCGGTGGCGGCTCAGGACCTCGAGCAGACCGCGGTACCAGCGGTTGCGCTGACGGCGAAGTTCGGCGAGCCCCTCCGGCGCCTCGGTCCAGGCCACCGGCTCGGCGTCGAAGGTGACCTTGGCCGTCGTTCGCTCCTCGTAGCCGTGGCGACGCAACCGGACGATCAGCTCCATGTCCTCGCCCATGCTGCCCGAGAGGTAGCCGCCGACGTCGATCACGCTCTGGCGCCGGAAGACGCCGAACGCCCCACTCACGATGAGGTTGCCGCCGAGCTGGTTCCAGCCCAGCCGACCGATCAGGAAGGCCCTCGTGTACTCGACCACCTGACACCCGGCCCAGACCTGGCGGGGGAACTTCGGCCGGAGCCCGTTCGGCCCGCGGTCGAGACCGCCGTTGGTCAGGCGGACCGACCCGCCGGCCGCGACCACGGCGGGATCGTCCACGAAGGAGGTCACGAGCCGCTGGAGGGCGTCGGGGTTCAGGATGGTGTCGGCGTCGACGGCGCAGACGAGCGATCCGTTTGCGAGGTTGGCCGCAGCGTTGAGCGCATCGGCCTTCCCGCCGTTGTCCTTCTGGGCGACGACGAGCCGGGGGTCGACCCGCGACCGGTAGAGGCGAACGATCGGCTGGGTGGGGAGCAGCGCCTGATAGACGTTGTGCACTTCGACGAGGTCGAACTCGCGGACCAGCACCGCCTCGGTCTCGTCGGTCGATCCGTCGTTCACGACCACGACCTCGAGGTTCTGGTAGGTGAGCGCGAGGATGCCGGCCACCGAGTCGCGAATCGTGACGGCTTCGTTGTAGGCCGGGACGAGGACGGTGACCTTGGGCGCCAGGCTCGAGTTCATCACCGCTCGCCAGAGGCGGTGGCGAGAGCGGGTGTGGGACTGACGGAGGTCGACGATCGCCGCCAGGGTCAGCACCGCCTGGAGCAACGCGGTGATCAGCACGACGACGGCCAGCCCGGTGACGGCCACGTCGAAGACGTCGGCGATCATGCGGCCACCCACCGATCGGCCAGATGCGAACGGTTCGTGAGGCCCGAGATCTGGCCGAGCACGTGCTTGGCCATGTCGCGTGCGAACGGATCGTCGTCGCTGAGGTGACAGCGCAGCACCAGTCGACCGACCGGCCCCAGCTCGGCGAGGGCCGCCCCCGACGCCCGCCGGACCTGCCAGTTCCCGTCGGAGAGCAGGCGACCCAGCGCCGGTGCCAGTTCGACGACGCCACCGGCCCCGACCGATCGGGCCGCCTCGGCCCGAACCTCGGGCTCGACGTCCTCGACGAGGTGTGACAGGGGTTCCCCGGGGGACCGGAAGACCCCTCGACCCAGGGATCCGGCGACGAGCCGGCGCAGCCGGGGATCGGGATGGGCCGCGAACCCGAGGAGCGGATCGGCGAGGCGCGGATCGGGGAGTTCCACGGCCACCTGGACGACCAGGACGGCGATCTCGGGGTCGAGCCCGCCCGCCTGCGCCGACCCGAGCGCCTCGACCAGCGGCGCCACGCAGCTGGCTCCGCCGCGGGCCAGGGCGTGCTGGGCCGCCGAGCGAACCGCCGGACTGGGGTGGGCGAGCGATTCGAGGAGGTCGTCGACGTGGTCGGAGACCTCGTCGGGGAGCAGGCTCTCGATGGCTCGGGCGCGAACGAACGGGTGCGGATCGGCGACCAGGGCGGCCCGTTCGCGCCCTTGGTCGGGCAGCAGCATGAGCAGGTGCGCAGCCTGCACCCGGCGATGCCACGACCGTCGACGACTCATCCGCTCGATGTGGCGGGCCAGACCGGCGTGCTGGGCGACCACCTGCAGACGGCGGCGGGCCTCGCCGGTGGTGTCCGACGACAGGTGCTGGAGGACCTCGGCCAGCAGGTCGCGGGGCAGTTCCGCCAGTGCCCGGCTGGCCGGGTCGAGCCCGTCGCCACTCCCGAGGACCACGGTCGCCGCCCAGCCGTGAGCGAGGGACCGACGTCGATCGCGCCGAAGCCGAAGACGATGCACCCACGCGCCGAGCACACAGAAGGCACCGGCCATGACCGCCAGGACGATCTGGATCGCCGCGAAGAGGCTCATCCGCCGTCCTCGAGGATCCGGAGCAGGCGGCGCACCAGGATCCCCGGCGAGAAGGGCTTCTGGATGACCTCGGACGCACCGAGGTCGTAGGCCTCGCGGAGATCGGTCTCGCGGGTCCGCGACGACAGCATCACGACGTCGAACCGTCGGAGGGCCGACTTGCGCTGCAGCCGACGCAGGATCGTCAAGCCGTCCACGGTGAGCAGGTCGAACTCGAGCAGGAGGAGGCGGGGAAGCCGGACGAGCGGGTTCTCGAGCCGTTCCAGCAGGACCTGGCCGTCGGTGAGGTGATCGACCGAGAGCCCCGAACGAGCCAGTGCGTCACCGATGACCCGAGCGATCGCCGGGTCGCTGTCGGCGATGATGACGTCGTGGGCGACGAGACCGCCGGGATGCCAGTCGGCCGTGACCACCCGCGGGCCACCCTCGGCGATGCTCCGCTCGAGGAGACCGCGCGCCACCGTGACGAGGTCGTCGACGCTCTGGGCGTCGTACGGGAACTCGGCGACTCCGACCCGGACGCCGACGGACTCGACACGGGAGGCCATCGCCTCGAGGCGTCCCTGCGAAACGGTGTGGTCGACGCCGCTCAGCACGACGACCGCTTCCCGATCCCCGCTCCGGGTGACGATGTCGTCGGTCCGGAACTCCCGCAGGAGCTGGTCCTGCACCGCGTCGACCTCCGACATCGAGCTGGACTCGTCGAAGCGAATCACGCAGAGCGAGGCCACCGAATCCGACCGATGCGCGCCCAACAGCAGACGCTCGGCCAGGAACACCGCCGACGCCCAGGGGATCCCGCCGCTGCGGGCGGTGGGGACGAGATCGGCATCGACGTCGAGTCGAAGTCGATAGAGCGAGCGAAGGGTGCGAGCCGTTGCCTCCATGGCGCCCTTGCTCTCGATCGTCGCGTCGATCCCGGGCTCGTGGGTCGCCGGGGCGTCGGTCGCCTGCACCTCGACGATCACGCAACGTCGGGTCGTCGATTGGGCCCGGAGGAGTCGGGCCACTCGAGCGTTGTCCTCGGCGGGCAGGAGGACGACACCGGACGCTCGGCCGGATTCGAGACTCGACAGCAGTTCGCGATCGTCGTCGGCGACGAACGCGTCGATCCCCCGCTCGAGGAGCGCGGCGACGACCAGCGCTCGACCCTCGCCGCGGACGACCACCCGGCGGGAGATCCGCCGCACGAGGATCTGCCGTCGCACCTCGTCGATGACCTCGGCCGGCCGCGCCGTGGCCGGCAGGAGACTCGTGGAGTGCATCGCCAGGTCACAACGCCCCGCCGGATCGTCGGGACCGCCGACGACGACGACCGGGACGCCCGGGTAGCGCTCGGTCGCGAGCCGACTCGACAGCAGCGTGGCCGCCGACGACGAGGCCGCCTGGGCCCCGATCACGATGCCGTCGGTCCTCGCCGGCCAGTCCTGGAGCCTGGTCGACTGCCGCACCGTGAACCCGCTGGTCACGGCGTACCAGACCAGGCTGTCGATGGCCTTGCCGGGCTCACCGATCATGAGCAGTTGCTCACCGACCGATGCGGTCAGTCCGCCGCCGGCGGTGGTGGCCACCGAGGACCGGAGGTCCTCGACGAGGCCGGCAGCGACGGTCGCCGCGACGGGGTCGGCATGGAGCAGATGATCCGGTCCGCTCATCCGTTGGGTGATCTGCCGGGCGAGCCTCGAGGCCGGGATCATTCCCAGTTCCCCGAGCCAGGTGGCGAGGTCGTGCAGCGAGCTGAGCGCCTCGTTCAGCGAGCCCTGGTCGACCGGTCGCTCGATGAGTCGGGCGATCTCCAGCTCGATGGGGTGGAGCCGGGCCTCGATGCGGGCGTGGATCCGGCCCCAGACATCGCTGAGCGTGTCGACCTCGACCACGTCCCCGGTTTGACGAGGCTCGTCGGTGCCCGCGTCGAAGAACCCCTCGAAGGCACTGTCGAATTCGTCCAGCTCGAAATCGTCGAAGCCGAGGTCACGGTCCACGCCCGGAGTCTCGGTTCGCGACGGCCCGAAGTGAGCCTCGACGACGGGAGGGTCGGTCGCCGGCCGTCGCGACGACGAACGCCCTGGTCAGACGGGACGGACGGTGATCACGATCTTGCCGACGTTGGCGTTGGTTGCCATGTAGCGGTGGGCATCGGCGATGTCGTCGAGGCCGTAGCGCCGATCGATCACCGGATGCAGGGATCCGTCGTCGAATCGGGGCAGGAGCTCGGCGGCGACCCGCTGGGCCAGCTCGATCTTCTCCTCGAGCGGACGGGCCCGGAGCACCGTACCGATGAGCGAGGCCCGCTTCGGCAGGAGCAGTCCGAGCGGGAGCTCGACCGTGCCCTCCCCCATCACCCCGACCTGGATGACCTTGCCGCCCACTCGCAGGGCCTGGATGTTGCGAACCGTGTACTCCCCGCCGATGACGTCGAGCACCACGTCGACGCCGCGACCGTTGGTGACCTCGGCGACGACGTCGGCGAAGTCGGTCGTGGTGTAGTCGACGACGGCATCGGCCCCGAGGGCCTCGCAGGCCGCGACCTTGCCGGTCGAACAGGTCACGATGATCCTCGCCCCCAGCGCCTTGGCGATCTGGATCGACGCCGTCCCCACCCCCGACGCACCAGCGTGCACGAGCGCCCAGCGACCCGATGCGAGACCGCCCTGCACGACGAGCGCATCGAACGCCGTCATGAACACCTCGGGCACGGCTGCGGCATCGGCCACCGGAAGCGAGTGCGGGATCGCGAGCGCCGTGCGCTCGTGCGTGACGAGCTTCTCGGCGTACGCCCCACCGCCGACGATGCCCATCACGGGGTCACCGACCGCGTGGGAGCGCACCGCCGACCCGATCTCCGAGACGGTCCCGGCGTACTCGAGACCCGGGATCTCGTGCTCGCTGGGTGGTCCGGGATAGAAGCCCAGCCGTTGCAGCAGGTCGGCCCGGTTCAGGGCCGTGGCCGCCACATCGACGACGACGTCCTCGGGTCCCGGCCGTGGGTCGGGGACCTCCTCGATGGTGAGGACCTCGGGTCCACCGTGCTCTCGTAGAACGACCGCTCGCATGGCGCCACCCTACGTGCGGCCGGCGGGGCGGGCGAATGCGCCGGGTTCAGAGGTGGCGAACCCCGTCGAGGATCGTGGTCGGCCAGGGCCGCAGGGTGATCACGCCGTCGACGGCGACGGCGCCGCCCGCACCGACCAGGAGCGGGTTGATGCGAACCGACGCCAGTTCGGGTGACACCGATGCCGCTTCGACCAGGGCGACCAGCCAGTCCTCGATCGCGACCCGGGTCTCGGCATCGGTCCTCCGGACGATCCAGTCGAGCGAACAGAGTCGTTCGATGTCGGCCCGGCTGGCAGGGAGCGTCTGCAGTTCGCGGAGGGAGTCGATGTCGGCCGTCGAGCCGCCCGGCCCGACGCACAACCTGGCGCCGTCCTCGAAGTCCTGCACCAGTTCGACTCGCAGATGGAGCCCGCTCGGCGCCATGACCTGCACGGTCAGCTGGTCGAGGGCGTCGCCGAACTGGGCCTGCATCCGCTTGATGCTCTCGCGGATCTGGACGTCGTCGTGCAGATCGAGGGCCGTGCCCCCGCTCTCTCCCACGGTCCTGGTCTCGAGTCCGGCGACCTTCACGGCGACCGGATATCCCAGTTCGGCGGCGGCGGAGACCGCGGCGTCGGGGTCGGCGACCTCGATGGAGCGGGCGAAGGCGACCCCGAGGGTGGCGAGGAACGACTGGGTTTCGTCGTTGTCGAGCACTCGTCCGTCGAGGTCGGTGATGTCGCCGAGGAGGTCCTGCACGGCCTGACGGATCGTCGCTGCCCGCTCGTCGGTCGGCACGATCGGCGGGTCGGCGGCATGGCGACGCCAATCGGCGTACCGGGCCATCCGCCCCAGGACGGCGGCGGCTCCCTCGGGGAAGGTGAAGGTCGGGATTCCGTCGATCGCGAGATCACCGGCATCGACGAGGCCGGTGACCACGATCGGCTTGGCAACGGCCCGGTCGACTCGGCGGAGGAAGGTCCGCAGTTCCTCGATCGGCAGATCGAGGGAGGGGACCAGCGCGACGAGGACGGCGTCGATGTCGCCCGAGAGCGCCGCCGAGGACACCGCCTGTTCGTAGATCGACAGGTTCGTGGTCGACCCGGCATCGAGTTGATCGACGTCGCCGACGAGCACGGCGCCGTCGGCGGGACCTCGCGGGTCGAGGCCGGCGCGGCGACAGGCGGCAACGGCGAGTCGGGCCACCGACGAGGTGTTCGAGACCACGGCCACGCGCCGACCGGCCGGCAGGGGCTGCTCGATGGCCAGCCGGGCCTGCTGGGCCAGGTCCGAGACCTGGTCGACCAGGATCACGCCCGACTGCTGCAGCATCTCGTTGCGATCGGCATCGGCGGTGGCAACGGCGATGACGGGTTTGACCAGGGAGAGATCGCGGGCGATGGCGGTGAAGGTGCGAAGGTTTCCGTAGTTCTCGACGTAGAGCGCGATCGCCGAGGTCCGCTCGTCGGTGGCCCAGTACTGCATCACGTCGTTGACCGACACATCGGCCCGGTTGCCGAGCGCGGCGAAGGTCGAGATCCCGACCCCGCATCGGTCGAGGTCGTTCAGGACGGCCGCTCCGAGCGGCCCGGACTGCGACAGCAGGCCGACGGCGCCCGTCGAGATGTTGACCGGCAGGAACAGGGCGCGAAGGTTCACCTCGGGGTCGGTGTTGGCGACACCGAAGGCGTTGGGGCCGACCAGGCGGACGCCACCGGCCCGAGCGATCGCCACCAGGCGGTTCTGCCGTTCGACGCCCTCGGCACCGGCATCGGCGAACCCGGCGGAGATGACGAGGAGCGCCCCCACCCCGGCCTCGACGCAATCCTGGGCGACGGCCTCGACCTGGTGGGTCGGGACCACGACCACGGCGAGGTCGGGTGGTTCGGCGAGATCGGTGATCCGTTCGACGGCCACGACACCCTGGACCTCATCGGCTTCGCGGTGCACGACCGACACCGTCCCGGCGAAGGGCGCGGCGAGCAGGTGGCGGAGCAGTTCGGCGCCGACCGACCCGGCCCGCCGGCTCGGTCCGACGACCGCCACCGAACTCGGTTCGAGGATCCTGGCCACCGAGCGGGCGATCGACCGCTGGGCCCGGTGGTCCATCGCGGCCTGGGTGTCTTCGGTGATGGTGATCCCGAGCGTCACCTCGATGACGCCGTCGGCGAACCGGGTGGACACCTCGAACCCGGCCTTGCGGAACACCCGCAACATCCCGTAGTTCTCGGGCAGCACGGTGGCGGTGAACCCGTCGAGCCCGCGACGCCGACCGGCAGCGGCGAGGAACTCGAGCAGGATGGTGGCCAGTCCCCGCCCACCGAAACCGTCGTCGACGAAGAAGGCGACCTCGGCCTCGTGCCGTTCACGCTTCTCGTGCTCGCCCCACGGCTCGTACCGGGCGACGGCGATGATCACGTCGTCAC
The DNA here is from genome assembly GCA_963717115.1 of uncultured Acidimicrobiales bacterium. Taxonomy (GTDB): domain Bacteria; phylum Actinomycetota; class Acidimicrobiia; order Acidimicrobiales; family SZUA-35; genus JBBQUN01. The sequence continues at coordinate 605,611 of CAVQVO010000002.1, forward strand.
GAACGGCGACGAACGCCATGCGATCGAGGTAGTCGACGGTGGTGAAGTGGATCAGCTCGGCCTCGGTGAGTTCGGGCCGGAACCGGAAGTACCGGAAGTAGATGCTCTCGGGCGACTGTCGGGAGTGGAACGTGTTCAGGCGATCCCGGTCGTCGGGCCGGATCGGCCGGATCCGCGCCGTCGAGCCGTCGGCCAGGACCACGTCGGTCTCCCAGGCCGCTGGGTACTCCGCGGATTCGGTCACCGGCTCATCCTAAGGACTGCGGGCCGACCGATCGAGTGCTGGCCGCCACATCACCGTCTGCTGTTCGGGCACCACCCCCGGTGTTCGCCGCCCCGGTTGCCGCACCCCGGCGGCGACATCGACGTGATCGAGCCAAAGACGGAATAGTTGATCTGGATAGTCGGCTATAGAGTGTGCGCCATGACGACCTCGCTCCTCGACCGATCGACCCCGACTCGCCGACCGCTGTTCGGCTTCCCCGAGGTCGTCAACGAGACCGCAGCACGACTGGTGGCCTCCGGCGTCGTGCTGATGGCGCTCGCCTACCTGGTCACCGGTTCGGGCTGGGTCCTCGTCCCACTCGCCTACGGCTTCGTCGCCCGGGTGGCGACCGGGCCCCGTCTGTCGCCGCTCGGGCGGCTCGTGACCGAGGTGGTCGTGCCCCGGATCCCGGCGGCCGAGCGGCCAACCGCCGGTGCGCCCAAGCGTTTCGCCCAGGGCATCGGAGCCACCCTGGCCCTGGCTGCGTCGATCGCCCACGTCGCGGGAAGCCCGACCACGGCCGCAGCACTGGTGGCGATGATCGTCGCCGCGGCCTCGCTCGAGGCGGCGATCGGCTTCTGCCTCGGTTGCCAGATCTACGGTTTGCTCATCCGGGCCGGCATCGTTCCCGAGACGGTCTGCGAGGCCTGCTCGGACCTGTCGAGGCGTCCCGGGTTCGCCTCGCCGACCCCCTGATTCGTGGCGATCGAGTTGCCAGGACCTGCATCGGAGGGCATTCTGGGTGCCCCATCGGATCGAAGCACGGAAGATGCCACTCCCCCTCCCCATCGTCGAAGCGGTTGACGCAGCCGACCTGACCGAGGACGGACACCGTCTCGCACCGCTGGCCGCCATGATCATGGAACGCCGAACGGGGTTCGACCCGTCGAACGTGTTCCTCGCCTGGATTCGGCGTGGCCGGAAACGGTCGACGCTGGTGCTCGACGGGGGCTGGATCGACCTCCTGCGGCACACCGACCTCCACAATCCCGACCTCCTCGACGGGCTGGGCATCCCCCCGTCGGCCCTGGCGGCGATCGTGCCCGGCTGGCCCGGCGACTTCGATGATCTCGTGTTCGACGCCGAGGCCTGGATCCACCGTCCCGATGGCGTCCTGATCAGCGTGGAGCTGAGCGAGGAACATCATCCACGCTGAGCGCCGGCCCGTTCGGCCCGAGCCGGACGGCGTCCGCCGGGCCCGGCTCAGTTCTGGTGGAGTGCCTCGTTGAGGCCGCTCCACTGCGCACCATTGGGGTGGACCTCGACGGTTCCGGTCGATCCGTTCCGACGAATCAGCAGGCCGTCGCGCCCGCTGAGGTCGCGGGCCTTCACCGTCGCACCGTCGTCGAATCCGGCGAGGCCGCACACGAGGACCGGAGTCCCGGCGGTGATGTAGAGCCCGGCTTCGACGGTGCAGTCGTCGCCGAGGGAGATGCCGATGCCGGCGTTGGCGCCGATCAGGCACCGGGCGCCGACCGACACGATCGCCGTGCCGCCTCCCGAGAGCGTGCCCATGGTCGAACAGCCGCCCCCGAGATCGGAATCGGCGGCAACGACGACGCCGGCGGAGATCCGACCCTCGACCATGTTGGGGCCCACGGTCCCGGCGTTGAAGTTCACGAACCCCTCGTGCATGACGGTGGTGCCGTCGCCCAGGTGGGCTCCCAGCCGGACGCGGGAGCCGTCACCGATCCGAACACCGGCGGGGACGACGTAGTCGAGCATGCGGGGGAACTTGTCGACGCTGTGGACGTGGAGACGGCGACCGGCGAGCCGGGCCTCGGCTCGTACCGACTCGAAACGATCGGGGTCGATCGGGCCGAGATCGGTCCAGACCACGTTGTTGAGCTTGCCGAACGCGCCGTCGAGGCTGATGCCGTGGGGGCTGACCTTGCGCTGCGACAGCAGCGTCAGGCGCAGGTAGACGTCGGGGGCGTCGAGCGGCGCGGCATCGAGGGCGGGGGCGACGACGACAACGGCCACCCGGCGGTGCCCGGCGACGGGCGAGCGCTCGTCGAGCGACGACCAGCGGGCCAGATCCTGCAGGGCGGCGAGGTTGGGATGCCGGCCTCCGTCGTCGAGGAACGGCGTGAACCGCTCGAGGATGGCGCCGATCCGATCGGTGTCGAGCACGGTGGTGCCGGCGAACGCGCCGGTCACCTCGGCGATGGCGGCTGCGGACCCGGTGTTCTCACCGAGGTTGGTCACGAGGAAGTCGGTGTCGAGGAACTTGGCGATGCCACCCGAACCGTCGTCGGAAACGGTCGCCAGTCCGAGACCGAAGGCCGCCGGTGCGGTGTACCCGTCTCGACCTTCGACCTCGCGGACCATGGCCTCGAAGTCCCCCACCGTCTCGATCCTGCGCGTCGAACCCATGTCCGTCTCCCCGTCGTCGGATGCGCTCCGAGTGATCCGTCGATCCGGGCCGGTGGCTCCGACCGGCGACAGGGAGTAGCGAGCGCAGCGAGCTACTCCGAGGAAGCCCCGAGGCCCGCCAGGGCCGAAGGGTTCCCGTGGGCCATGAGGGAATCGAACCCCCGACCTCCTGCGCGTCATGCAGGCGCTCTAGCCAACTGAGCTAATGGCCCCGGAGCGGGAAAGAGTACCAGCTGAGCCGATCGCTTCACCCGGTCGTGATCGAATTGGTGATCCGAACGACGACGTGGAGCGCGGAGCGGGATTTGAACCCGCGAATCACGGCTTTGCAGGCCGCTCCCTTAGGCCACTCGGGCATCCGCGCAGGGCTGTGGAGCGTAGCCGATCACAGCCGTGCTGCGACGAATCAGCCGTGCTGCGACGAATCAGCCGTGCTGCGACGAATCAGCCGTGCTGCGACGAATCAGCCGTGCTGCGGCCGATCGCGTCAGCGGGTGGGTACCAGCAACAGGGATTGCTCGTAGTAGGTGCGGAGGACGCCGGGGACCTCGTGGGCAACACCCGTGGCGAGTTCGGTGACGAAGAGTTGACCGGCCACCCAGTCGACGATCCACCGGCCGTCCGGGCTGACCGCGTCGACGGGAGCCGGCGACCCCGGGCCCGTGTCGGCATCGACCGCCCGGTCGGGGGCCTCGACCGGTTCGCGTGCGGCCAGATCGAACCATGATCGTTCCGATCCGCGATCGAACGCCACGAAGCCGCCGATCGCCGCCACCGGCGCACCGTCGAGATCACGGACGAACCGCTCCCCGGAATCGAGGTCGACGAAGACGTTCTCGATTCCGCGGTGGACGACCACGGTCAACCCCGTGACCTCGGGCAGCACGGGCGCCGGTTCGGGCGTGAAGGTCACGCGGGCCCGAGCGGGTTCGGTGGTGGGGATCGGCGCCGGTGTGTCGAGCGGACCGGAGGCGGGACGCTCCGCGGGTCGGGCCTCACCCGGGCCGTCGCCCCCCGGCCCGGGCCACACGACGACGAGGGCCACCGCGGCGAGGACCAGCCACAGGGCGGCGACCCAGCGCCGATCGTCGGTGCCGACCCGCTGTTCGACGAGTCGAGTCGATCCGGCCCGGTCATCGGGTCCGGCGACACCGATCAGGAGATCGTGATCGGGTCGTTCCGGCTTCGCCACGATGACGACCCTATGCGAGGCAACCCGGGCGCTGTCGGGTCGGGTCAGTCCTCGAGCGGCGAGTGATGGGCGGCGATGGGCGCCTGCACCCGGGGTTTGGGAGTCGCCTTCAACGCTTCCATCGCCCGGTCGTTGGCGGCGATCTTGGCCATGACCGCCGCGCCGGCCTGGACGAAGGATTCGCGGTGCTCGATCACGTACCGGTTCGACGCTCGCATCGGGGCCAGCATGCCCTTGATCTCGGGCATGACGTACCGGGCAACGAGGTCCCAGCTCTTGCTGGTCGCCTCCGGGTTGGCCCAGTCGTTGACGAACCCGATGACGGCACCGAATCCACCGGAGACCTCGTCCATCTCGCGGATCCGCTCGATCAGTTCGTCGGGGGTCCCGATCACCGCCGCCGACCCCTCGACTCGGGCCAGGTTGTGGATGGCGTCCGCAGTGTCGGCGTAGTGCTGGGCCCCGGGTCGCTGCAGGGTGTCGACGTTGTACTCGTTGTGCCAACGCAGCAGCCCCCATTCCACGTCCTTCTCGGCCTGCTCCCGGGTCTCGGCCAGGTGCCAGTTGAACAGGATTCGCCAGTCGGCCCGGTCGACGGTCTGACCGTGCTCGGCTGCGGATTCCTCGGCGAAGCTCCATTGCAGCGGCAGTGATTGGATCCCCTCGGTCGACATCGAGCCGATCGACAACACCCCGATGCCGTACTTTCCGGCGAGGGTCATGCCGGACGGACTGACACTCGATGCCGTGGTCATCGGCAGCGGCTTCTGGATGGGCAGGATCTGCAGGGCGGCGTCGTGGAGCTCGAACCAGTCGCAGGAGTAGCTGAACCGGGGCTCGCCGTCGAGGAGGCGCCTGATCACCCCGATCGCCTCGTCCTGGCGATCGCGTTGGACCATCGGGTCGATGCCCAGGGTGAACGCATCCGAGGGAAGCGCTCCCGGACCGGATCCGAAGATCGCTCGACCGTTGCTCATGTGGTCGAGCTGCACCATGCGCTGGGCGACGTTGAACGGATGGTGGTACGGCAGGGACACCACCCCGGTGCCGAGCTTGATCCGGTGCGTCCGCATGGCGGCCCCGGCCAGGAACATCTCGGGCGAGGCGATGGTCTCCCATCCGGTCGAGTGGTGCTCCCCGCACCAGAACTCGTCGTAGCCCAGGCGATCGAGCTGTTCGGCGAGGTCGAGGTCGCGTTGGAGCTGCAGCGTCGGGCTCTCGCCCGGAAGATGATGAGGAGCGAGGAAGGCACCGAATCGAAGCGTCATGGCCGGGGACCCTACGGCAACCCGGTGTCTGGTTGGAAGTTGACGTCTCGTGGTGGTCGGCCGGCACCGGCGGCGGCACACTCCTGCGGTGCATCGCTTCGCCTACCTCGCCGGCTTCGCTCTGTCGTCCTCGGCGGGCGTGGTGTTCGTCTTGCTGTCGGATCTGCAGGACCGGTACGACCTCCCGAGCTGGGGCATCGGGGCCATCGCCTCGGCCGGGTTCATCGCCGGCCTCCTGATCCAGCTCGCCGTTGCCCCGTTCGCCGATCGGGGTGGCCTGTTCCGACTGGGGGCGATCGCGTTCGCCTGCGGCATCGGGGGCACCGTCTGGTTCATCGCCGCCTCGACGCTCTGGCCGCTCGTCGCGGCCCGCACGTTGCTCGGCCTGGCGCTCGGCCTGTTCGACCTCGCCGCCCGCAAGGCACTCGTCGGCGAGGCGTTCGCCGGGAGCGGCGCCCGTCTGGGCGCCTACCTCTCGGCGAACGTGGCCGGCTTCATCCTGGGTCCCCTGCTCGGCGCCCTCCTGAGCCCGCTCGGCTTCCACGCGCCGTTCGTCGCCGTCGGGATCCTGACCGCCGTGGCCGCCGGCCCGGCGCTGCGCTGGTTGCGCACGGCGCCGATCGCCACGGCCGAGCCGAGCCCCGGTGAGTTCCTCACGCTGCTCCGCCACCCCGCACTGCGTGCGGCGATGCTCGCCCAGTTCGTGATCTTCGGGAACATCGGGATCTTCGATTCGGTGGTCGACGTCTATCTCACCGACCTGGGCGCCGAGAACGCGACGATCGGACTCGTCCTGGTCGCGATCGGGGCACCGCTGGTGGTCCTGCCGACCTTCGCCGGCCGATGGGTCGAGCGCGTCGGCCCGCGCCGGGTCCTGGTGCCGCTCCTGTTCGCCGCCGTCCCGGCCATCGCCGGGTTCGGCCTCTTCCCCATCATCCTCACGGTCGTCGCCGCCGGGCTGCTCCAAGGCACCGTCGAGGCGACGGTGTTCCCGACGACCCAGCTGTTGGCGCTCGAGGTCACCGGTCCGGCCCGAGCCGCGGTCGGACAGGCGATGCTCGGAACCATCGGACTGGGGGCCGCCGGTGTCACCGCCTTCATCGCGCCCCCGATCTACGACGCGCTCGGGGGCCCGCTGGCTCTTCGGCGGCATGGCCGGTTTGACCGTGGTTGCGGCCACGGCAGCCGCACGGCAGCTCCGGGTCATCGACTAGGGTCAGCGGCCATGGACGTCCTCGCAACCCTGCTGGCGCTCGTGGCGGTCGTGCTCGCGGCCGTGGCGCTGATCTCTCGCCGTGCGGCCCAGGCCGCCCTCGCCGATGCCGCCGCCGCCCGGCTCGCGACCGACGAAGCCCGTCGGGCCGCCGAGGCGGCCCGGATCGAGGCCGATGCCACCCGGACGTCGCTGCGGTCCGAACTCGAGACCGCCGACGCCGACCTGGCCTCGATCCGGAGCGAATTCGACGACCACCGACAGCAGGCCCAGACCCACCTCGCCGAGGCCGAGCGACGTCATGCCAACGACGTCGAGGCTGCGGCCGCCGAGCTCGAGCAGGTGACCCGGATGGCGTCGGCCGAGACCGACCGCGCCGATGCCGCCGAAGCCCTGGCCGCCGAACGGGGTCGCGAGCTCGACACCATCACCGAACGCGTGGCGATGCTCGAGGCGCAGTCGAGCGCGGCGTCGGCTCGTCCGACCGAGGCCGCAACACCGACGGCCGACCCAGCCGGCGAGCCGCCCGAAGCCACCGAGCCGTCCGCACCGGTCCATACCAGCGTCTCGGTCGGCCCGGTGGCCGGGGCTGCGCCCGCCGCCCTGTGGGACCTCGAGATCACGAGGAGCGAACGCACCTGGCGGCACAGCGTGGCGCTCGATCCCTCTGCGCCGAGCCCGTTCCTCGACGCCGCCGACCCCTTGAAGCTCGCCGTCGAGATCGAGGCATCGGCCCTCCGGGAAGAGGTCGGCACCTTCGTCAGCCTGAACTGGGCTGCCGAACCGGTGGCCGACCCGGTCCGTCGCCTGCTGGTCCTGCGCGTCGCCAACGAACTCCTGGCGTCGGCCGCGCGGCTCCCCCATCCCTTCACCATGACCGCCACCGGGAGCGACGAGATCGTGCTCGAGATCCGCTCGACCGACGACGCCGATCGGGTCATCGACCTCCGCATGCCCGACGTCGGCAGTGAGGCCGTGACCTTTCGGGCCACCGACGAGTCCTTCGTTGCCGTGCTCGGCTGAGCACGGCGACGATCAGACGTAGCTCCGGAACAGCACCACGGCGACACAGCTCGGCTTGGTCGCGCCCTCGACCTCGAGGGTGATGGTGAGTTCGACCTGGATGCCCCCGGCGATGTCGGTGACGCCGTCGAGCTGGGCACCGGCCCGCAGCTTGGATCCGACCGGGACCGGCGAGGGGAATCGGACCTTCTCGAGGCCGTAGTTCACGCCCATCGAGAAGCCCTGCTGCACGAAGATCTGCGGGAGCATCATCGGGATCAACGACAGGGTCAGGAACCCATGGGCGATGGGCCCGCCGAAGGGGCTCTCCTTGACGCAGCGTTCCGGGTCGATGTGGATCCACTGGTGGTCGCCGGTGGCCTCGGCGAAGAGGTTGACCCGGTCCTGGGTGATCTCGATGTAATCGGTGTAGCCGAGGTGTTGGCCGACGAGGGCCTTGACACCGTCGGCTCCCTGGGCGACGACGGGGGACGACATGCTGGGTCCTTTCGTGACGGCCATGGCCGTCGAACGGGGATCGACGAGTGGTCGACCTCGGTTGCCCGGCCGTTGTAGCAGACCCGTCGTGATCCGCACCAGTGTCGCCGCGGTAGCCGGACGGCTCGGCACCGACAGTCGGCCCCCGGTCTACGATGCCCTCATGAACAACGCCCCGACGATGTTCGACCGACCCGATCGGTCGGTACTCGTGACCAGTGGGAGCGGGGCGTCGACCACACCACCGGACTTCGCCGTCGTCTCCTTCGACGCCCGCATCGTCCGGGAGTCCCCCACCGATGCCCTGGCGGCGGTGACCGAGGTCGCCAACCGGGTCGTGTCGGCACTCGACGAGCTGGGTGTGAGCGCAGCATCGGTCCTGACGTCGCCCGGACACGTCGATCGTGAGCGGTCCTGGGATCAGGGTCGGGAACAGATCATCGGTTGGTTCGCGGCCTACAGCGTTCGGGCCCGAATCACCGATCCGAGTGTCGTGTTCACCTCGATCCTGCGGATCTCCGAGATCGAGGCCGTCACGATCGGAGCGCCGATGTGGCAGATCGATCGAAACAATCCGGCGTGGGAACGAGCCCGGATCGCCGCGGTCGACGACGCTCGGGCCCGGGCGACCCAGTTGGCCCGAGCCGCCGGGCTCGAACTCGGGCCCATCGTCGAGCTGCGCGAAGGCGGCCCCTCGTTCTCGCCGATGGTGTCGGTTCGTTCGGCGATGACGACCGAGTCGGTCACGCCCCCGGCCCACGGCCTCGAATCGGTCGAGACCTCGGTGACGATCACCTTCTCGGTCTCGCCACGCTGATCAGACCGACGTGTCTTCGGGTCGTGCCAACCCTGCCGACTTCCCGATCAGACCGACGTGTCTTCGGGTCGTGCCAACCCTGCCGACTTCCCGATCAGACCGACGTGTCTTCGGGTCGTGCCAACCCTGCCGACTTCCCGATCAGACCGACGTGTCTTCGGGTTGGACCCCGAAGTGGGTCTTCATGGCACCGATGATCTCGCCGACCGTGGCGTAGGCCCGGACCGCGTCGAGGATCGGGGGCATGGTGTTGACCGTCGGATCGGCGGCGGCGGCGGCGACCGCGGCCAGGGTCTCGTCGACGAGGGCGTCGTTGCGATCGTGCTTCACGGTGGCGAGGCGCTTCAGCTGGCGCTCCTCGACCTCGGGCCCGATGTAGAGCAGCGGTGGATCGGCATCGTCGCCTTCGGTGAAGGCGTTGACCCCGACGACGATGCGCTCACCGTTGTTGACCTTGCGCTCGAAGGAATAGGCCGAGTCGGCGATCCGGCCCTGGAACCAGCCCCGGTCGATGCCGACGAAGGTGCCCTCGAGCATCGAGCCCGAGCCCATGTCGTCGACCTTGGCGAAGAGCTCCTCGGCCTGGCGCTCCATCTCGTCGGTCATCCACTCGACGTACGGCGCGCCCCCGAGGGGATCGGCGACGTTGCCGACGCCGCTCTCGTGGGCAACGATCTGCTGGGTTCGCAGGGCGATGCGGGCGGCCTTCTCGGTGGGGAGCGCCAGCGCCTCGTCGTAGGCGTCGGTGTGCAGGCTCTGGGTGCCGCCCATGGCCGCTGCCATTGCCTGCAACGCCACGCGGGCGATGTTGATCTCGGGCTGCTGTGCGGTGAGGGACACACCGGCGGTCTGGGTGTGGAACCGGAGCTTGAGCGAACGCTCCGAGCGGGCGCCGTAGCGTTCCCGCATCCAGCGAGCCCAGATCCGGCGGGCCGCCCGGAGCTTGCCGATCTCCTCGAAGAAGTCGATGTGGCTGTTGAAGAAGAACGACAGCCGAGGGGCGAAGTCGTCGACGTCGAGACCGGCGGCGAGGGCCGCCTCGACATAGGCGAACCCGTTGCCGAGCGTGAACGCCAGTTCTTCGGCGGCGGTCGAGCCGGCTTCGCGGATGTGGTAGCCCGAGATCGAGATCGGGTTCCACTTCGGCATCTCGGCCGCGGTGAACCGCACCAGGTCACTGACGAGGCGCACCGAGGGTCGGGGCGGGAAGATGTATTCCTTCTGCGCCTGGTACTCCTTCAGGATGTCGTTCTGGAGGGTCCCGTTCAGGGCCGCCCGCGGGGTGCCGTTCTGCTCGGCGACCGCCACGTACATGGCGAGCAGGATCGAGGCCGGCGAGTTGATCGTCATCGAGGTCGAGACCCCGCCCAGGTCGATGTCGGCGAAGAGGTCCTCCATGTCGGCGAGCGTGTCGACGGCGACCCCGGCCTTGCCCACTTCCCCCAGCGCGAAGTCGTCGTCGGAGTCCCGGCCCATCAGGGTCGGCAGGTCGAACGCCGTCGACAGACCGGTGCCACCGTCGGCGAGCAACTGTTTGAAGCGGACGTTGGTGTCTTCGGCGGTGCCGAAGCCTGCGAACATGCGCATGGTCCAAAGACGCGACCGGTACATCGAGGCGTGGATGCCCCGGGTGTAGGGGTACTGGCCGGGGAACGGACCGTCGGGGTCGCCGTAGACCGGTTCGACCGGAACGCCGGACATGGTCTCGAACGGGCCGGCCCGCAAGGACGATGCGGCGTACTCGGCTTCCCACTGGTCTCGATTGGTGGAGGAGTCGTTGGTCACAGCCGCGAAGTTTAGACGTCCAACGATCGGCTCGTCGATCCCGGATCGAGGTCGAGTCGAGCGGCGTCGCCGTCCTCGGTGAAGTCACCCTCGGCCGCTCGCAGGCCACGGATGAGCTCGTACAGCTGTTCGCGCTGGGGCTCGGTCAGTGCGGCGGCGCCGTACTCGATCTCGCCGAGGGCCTGGGTGGCCGCCTCGGCGACCGTTCGCCCTTCGTCGGTGATCACGGCGAGAACGGTCCGACGGTCGGCCGAAGACCGCCGACGCTCGACGAGACCCTGTCGTTCGAGCCGGTCGATGGCGTTGGTGACACTGGCCGGATGGACCATCAGCCGATCGCCCATCTTGCCGAGCGGGAGTTCGCCGGCCCGACTGAACGAGATCAGCACGAGGGCCTCGTAGCGGGCGAAGGTCAGGTCGAACGGCGCGAGCGCCTCGTCGACGGCGCGTTGCACGATCTGCTGGGCTCGCATGATCGAGGTCGTGGCCACCATCGCCGAGCTGGCCTCCCAGTCGCGTTCGAGCCACTGGCGCCGGGCCTCGGCGATGGGATCGAAGGAGAGCGGGTCGTTGCGGGCCACGGCCGAGACGTTAGCGGTTCCGTTGCGAATGCCCCGCCGATCCTCTCGCCGCGATCAGTCGAGTTGGTAGAAGCTCGCCGCCGTGTCGTGGAACAGGGCGTCCTTCTCGGCTGCGGAGTACTCGGCGGTGATCCGCTGGAACGAGTTCCACAGCACGGTGTAGCCGGTCGAACGACGATCGACCGGGAAGTTCGACTCGAACATGGCGCGCCGCTCGCCGAACTGCTCGATGCAGAACTCGATGTCGGGACGCCACGCGTCGGCGAGCTCCTCCGAGGTGGGCGGCTGGGTTCGGTGGTGCCAGTCGAGCCCGAACACCGTCATCCCGATGCCGCCGAGCTTGATGCTCACGTTCGGGCATTCGGCCAGCGCGAGGATCGAGCGACGCCAGTCCGCGCGGACCTCGTCGCGTCGACCGGCGTAGGGCCCGACGCCGAGCGGGCCACCCAGGTGATCGAGGACGATCAGCACCTCGCTGTGCGCGTGCGCGAGGTCGACGAGCTCGTCGATCTGCGGGTGATAGAGCCACGCGTCGAATCGCAGGTCGTGGTCGGCGAGGCGGGCGAAGCCGCGCCGGAACCCCGGGTCGGCCATGAGCCCCGCAGTCGGACGGGTGTGCGAGCGGCGGACGTCGGGACTGGGATCGTGAGCCGTGGCATGCCGGATGCCGCGGAAGCGTCCGTCTCCGGCCTCGATGTGGGCCTCGAGCACCGGAGCGACGTCGTCGCCGAGACTCAGGTCGGCGAACCCGACGATGCCCTTGATCACGGCGGTACCGGGCTCGTCGGCGGCGAGTGCCTCGGAGGCCCGGGCCTGGGCGACCACGAACTCGGTCTCGCCGACGGGCTGCATCGCAACCGGTCCATCGGTCCGGTAGGCCGAGGTGCACTCGACGAACACGGTGGCGACGACCCGGTGGCCGGACCCGGTGTCGGCTCGGAGGTCGTCGACGAGATAGGTGTCGGTGGGGAATTCCCACAGGTGATGATGGGGATCGCAGATGATCTGCTCGGGATCGATCGGCGCCTCGTGGTGGGACGCAAGCCAGGCTCGCTGGTCGGCATCCATCAGTTCCACTCCGAGATGACGGGCAGGACTTCCGACGCGAAGAGCCGCATCGACGCATCGGCTTCGTCGAAGGGGATGCCCCCGAATCGGAAGCAGGTGCATTCCTCGAACGATCCGAGGATCGACCGGCGTTCCTCGAGCCGGTCGATGATCTGCTTCGGCGTGCCGTAGGCGTTGGCGGCGAGGAAGCCGTCGATGTAGCGCTCGACCCCGATCTGGCGCAGCTTGTCGGCCTGGCCGGCGTACCCGTCGTAGCCCTTGATGTCGGCGAAATGGTCGCCCATCAGTTCGTAGTGCTCGAGCAGGGTCGACAGGTAGCCGGCCAGGTACCGCTCGGCCCGATCCCGGGCGAGCCCGGGATCGGGGTGGCAGTAGGTGAAGTCGGCGGTCATCACCGGCGGGGCCTCTCGCCCGTGCAGCTCACGGAAGCGCCTCCGATGGGTCTCGATCGAGCCCATCCGCTTCTGCCAGTTCGTCTCGGCGAACATGATCATGCGGCCCCCCATACGGGCGCAGGCCTCGACCGAGTCGGCGGAGTTGGCAACGGCGTAGATCCGGTCGGTGAACGACCGTTCGGGTCGGGGGCGGATCTCGATCGGCGTCTGCGGATACATCGGACCGTCGCCCTCGATGATCCCCGACTCGAGTGCGGCGACGATCATCAGCGACGCCTCGTCGAAGCGATCGCGGGCCTCGTCCATCTCGACGGAACGGAACGGGGCGTACTCACGACGGGAGAGGCCCCGACCGAACCCCACCCGGACCCGACCGTTCGACAGATGGTCGAGCATCGAGACCTTCTCGGCGACCCGAAGCGGGTCGTTCCAGGGGAGGATGATCGCTGCGGTTCCGAGGGCGATGGTCTCGGTGCAGGCCGCGAAGTAGCTCAGCAGTTGGAGGTTGTCCGGGCAGAACGAGTAGTCGAAGAAGTGGTGCTCGGTGGGCCAGATGGCGTCGAAGCCCAGTTCCTCGGCCTGCCGGCCCAGGGCGACCTCCTCGGCATAGACCTGGCCATCGCCGGGTTTGTCGTCCCAGCCTCCCGAGGTGAGGATCAACTGCAGTCCGACGTCCATCGTGCCCCCTGGCTCTGAAACCGTTCCGGCTCACGCTCGCGTCGAACGGTCACCGATGCAAGACCGCCGCTTCGCGCCGGGTCAGGCGGGAAGTAGGTCCGAGCCGATCTGGGAGGAGGCGCCGCTCGTCGGGCTGGTTCTCCCTCGACCTCGTGTTCGGCTGGACTCCGACGTTTCAGATCGCGGCACTGGCAGCTTCGTGGATGGCGTCGCTGATTGCGGTCAGGCCGTCCTTGGTCGGCCACTCCTGGCTGTTGTAGTGGAGCACGATCGAGATGCCGTCGGGGAAGTGCAGCATCTGTGTGTCGGTGCCGATGTTGTTTCCGGTACGGCCGTACTTGGTCACGGTGAGGCCGTCGCCGTCCGGTGCGCACGGGCAGAATCCGTTGAACGGGATGCCGTATCCGAAGACCGTGTCGCCGTCTTCCCGGCGGTCGCTCCGGAACGTCTCTGGTCCTGGCAGTCGTCGGGGGGTGAACAGCGATCCATCGCTCCACATGTCGATCATGTCCAGTGAGTCGGCGAGTGTCGAGATGATTGCCGACTCCGCGACGTTGTACGTGTAGAAGGCGGTGTTGGGCACCATGGATGTGTCGAGCTTGCCGTTGTTCAGCACGAACACGCCGTGCTGGAAGTTGGCGGGCTGATCGGTGCCGTCGCTGAGCAATGTGTCGTCCAAACCGGCGGGCAACAAGAACTGCTCGTTCAGCACTTCGGCCAGCGGCCTGCCGGTCACGCCTTCGATCACCCCGGCCAGACCGACCATGTTCGCTCGGCGGCTGTTCTCGACCACGAAGGTTCCCGGCTCGGCGAGCGGGGGGTTGTCGGCCAGGGTGTCGACCACCTCGGCGATCGTCCATCGTCGCGACAGGTCGGCAGTGATCGCCCCGGTCGCCTCGTCGCTGAAGTCCTTCCAGCCGGTTGTGTCGTCGAGCAGCATCTGGACCGTGACGCGATCGGCGTTCGGCATGGTCGGTAGCCATGTGTCGACGGTTGCTGCCGGGTCGAGCACGCCGTCGTCGAGGAGCAGATACCCCAACGTCTGGAGGACGGACTGACTGTTGGACCCGAGATTGAACGAACCGCTCGTCGAGAACGGGGTGCCGTCGACGTTGGTTCCCGCTGCCAGCAGGATGTCGTCGCTGCCGGGCACTCGTACGGCCACCGAGACTCCCGTTGGCGGGCCGTCCGCGCCGCAGCAGTCCCATTGCAGCGCGCCGGGCCGCATCGATGCATCGATGATCGCCTGGATCTCGGCCGCCAGATCGTTGGTCGGAGCGGTCCCGGTCGGCTCGGTATCGATCGGGGCGGGTTCAGTCGTCAGCGTGGTGTCGGTGACGCCATCGGATCCGCCTGATTCGGATGTCGTCTCGGCGGCGACAGCCGATCCGGTGTCTGTGGCGATGTCGTCGGAGCCGCAGGCACCGAGCACGATCGCCGCGGCTGCGATCGCGGCGCCGGCACGTGTGGCGAACCATCGGCGCAGGTGGTGGTCGCGGTTGTGGTTGGGCTGCAGAACGCTTCGGCGTCCCGGGAGCGTGCGAGCGACTGCTGTCTTCATGTCAAGAGTTTCCGCGGTCTCAGCCCGATGGAATACAGGGCTATCCCTATTCTTGGCACATGGACGAGAATTGCGGTGTGGATGCAGCGTTTTCGTCCGGCGAGATCAAGATCGCCGACCTGTCCGGTCGTGAACTCGCGATTCTCGGTCTGATTGCCGACGGGTGGTCCAACCGGGCGGTCGAACAACGACTGTCGATCGGGTCCAAGACACTGGAGGCCGCATGCCGATCGATCTACCGCAAACTGCACCTCGACGACACACCGGAGGTCAACCGTCGGGTCCTCGCAACGCGGCAATACACGTCCGCCCGCGAACGGGCATCAGGCCACGACTTCGACATCCCTGACGTTCGGTTCGTCGGCCGCCAGCAGGAATTGGAGGAGCTCGATCTCGTCGTCCAGACGAAAAGACTGGTGACCGTGACGGGATCAGGAGGGATGGGAAAGACGACACTGGCACGTGCGCTCGCCCGCCGGCGGGCGGCGCAGGGACGCGACGTCGTCTTCGTCGATCTCGTCCCGTCTACCAGTCGCTCCGACGTGATGCGAGCAATCGCAGAGGCGTTCCGCCTTCCCCTCGAAGACCACACCGAGATCCTTCGCCGAATCCGCCGCCGCTGTGCCGACCCGGATTGCTTCCTCCTGATCGACAACGTCGACGGCGTCGGAAACGACCTCGATTGGATCATCGGTTCGCTCGGCTGGCCGGTCCGGTGTGAGGTGCTCATGACCGCGAGAACGCCCATTGGCAACCCGCACGAACACGCCTGGGCAATCCCTCCCATGGGCCGTGCGGACTCCGAGACACTGCTCCGATCGATCATCGATTTCGACGTTGATCCAGCAAGCATTCTGAATGCTGCCGACGGTCATCCGCTGGCGGTCGAGTTGTTGGCGGGTCGACTTGCATCACTCGTTCGCGACGACATGGAGGTTCGGGTCGAGTTCTTCGACGGCACCGGCCCGGGACGTCACGCCAGCATCCGCCGCATCGTCGACGAGGCGTGTCGCGACGTCGGGGCCGGCGAACGCTCGCTCTTTCTGGTGTTGACGGTCTTTCCTGACGGGTTCGGAATCGATGGAGCGGAAGCCATGGCTCACCCCGGATCCGACCCGATTCGGGCGCTGTCGAGACTGGTCACCGCGGCCCTCGTGCAGGAGGTCGCACACCGTCGGTTTCGCATCCTGGAGCCGATCCGTCGTATCGCCTCGGAAACATTGCGAGCATCCGATCTCCGCGGTCTCGGCGAGGAGCGGTTGGTGAACTGGGCCGCAGCCCAGACCCACTCGAGTGCTCGAACGCTCACGGTTGCCGACTCCGATGAAGGGTCCGCCGATCGTCGAAACGTGGAATACGCGCTCGACCTCGCAATCGATCGAGGCGATGGTGACAACGCTGCGAAGATCGTAGGAGCACTCTTTCCGTCGTGGCAGGTACGTTCAGCCGAACACGGCTACCAGCGTGCGCAAGCCGTGCTCGAACTCCACATCGACGACGAGCTGAACCGTGCTCGATGTGAACTCGTGGCGGGACAGCTCGCCATCCAGGTCGACATGAACGCCGCTGTTCCCCTGCTCCGCAAGTCCTTCCAGACGTTTTCGACACTCCGCCGATCGCGAAGCGCGGCGCTGGCGGCACACAACATCGCTACGGCGACCCACGATCTCGACGACTGTCACCTCGCGATCGACCTGGCCGACAGCTGCCGCGCCGCCGAACTGATGGGTTGGTCCAGGATCAACCTGGCGATCTCCATGATCGACGAGCGGTTGGCCGACGCGGAGATCTTCGACGTGCTCGATGAAGCAACCCGTCTCGGGCAGCGTCTCGACGCGCCACGCGTCGTCGCCGGTGCAGCCAAGGTACGCGGAATCCACCTCGGACACATCGGAGCACCGCTGCCCGCCGTGCTGGAGGAACTGGACGAAGCAGCCCGCGTGTTCCGAGCACATGGCGACTTCTGGATGCTGTTCGACTGCGTTGCGGGTCGTTCCTACATCCATCTTCGAGACGGCGACCCAGAAGGAGCGCTCAGCTCGCTCACCGAGGCGCTTGCGCTGTGCACCGCCGTCATCGACGACCACATCAGCCTGTGTAACGCTCTCCTCGATGTTTCGTGGTTCCTCGCGGTCACCGGAAGCCTGGCCCGTGCGATCGAGATCGTCGAACTGCTCGCCGGTCGGCCCGACGAACTGACATGGCTCCGCCGCCAGCGAATGGTGTCACCAACCGTCGAAGCGCTGTTCTCCGAACGCTCGTCGCCGAGCGAACGGACTGCCGTGAGCGACCTCTATCGTGTCGCGGAACTCGCTCTTGGCGACCTTGGACGAACGGGCGCCATGCCGACCGGCAACGAGGGCTCGGCGTGAACCCACCCGACCGCATCGGCGATCTCGGGATCGATCCACTGGCCGCGCACCATGTCGGCCTCGACCTGTTTGCCCACGTGTCAGGAGCGCGCTCGGGAGCGGACGACGGGTATCGAACCCGCATCATCAGCTGGGAAGGCCGGCCCGATCGGCGGCCAGCTGTGCGAGGGCGAGATCCTCGATCGACAGGCCGACGCTCTTGAACACCCGGGGCCGGACCGGATCGAATTCGGGAGCCCCGTCGACGACCAACGACACGAGGTCGCCCCGGAGCCGTTCCCAGCTCCACGAGCCGGCTGCGACCGCCTGGATCAGATCGCCGGCCTCGACCCGGGCCGCCGACTCGGCGTCGACCCAGACGTCGGCGCCGCCGACCAGGGCCGGCGAGAGCTCGGCCTGGTCGGGGAGATAGGCACCGACGGCGGAGACGAACGCCCCGGGCGCGACCCGATCGGGCAGGACCGGGGTCGCCGCCGACGTGCAGCAACAGACGATGTCGCAACGGCTCGCTCGGGCGGCGTCGGCCACTCGGGCTTCGAGCCCGAGGGCCCGGGCGTGGTCGGCCAGAGCCTCGGCGGACGCCGGTGTCCGGCTGGCGACGACCGCCACCTCGAGCGTCGGGCGAACCACCCGCATGGCCTCGAGGTGGCCGCGGCCCTGCACCCCCGCGCCGATGATCCCGATGGTGGTCGCCGCCCGCGGCGCCAGGTGCTCGGCGGCGAGCGCAGAGGCCGCCGGTGTCCGGAGCGCGGTGAGGCAGGCTCCGTCGAGCAGCGCCCGGACCCGGCCGTCGACCGGGCTGAACAACACGTAGACCCCCTGGATGGCCGGGAGGCCGAGCCCAGGATTGCCGGGACGGAGCGTGATGACCTTCGAGCCGGCGAGAGGGCCGGCCACGGCCGGCATGGCCAGCAGGTTGCCGTGATCGAAGGCGGCGACGACCCGCTCGGGAGCGGACCGCCGGACACCGAACGCCGACCGGAGCGCCTCGATCGTGTCGGCCATCGAAACGAGCCGGCCGACCTCGGCGGCGCTCAGAGACGGGATCGGGTCGCCCACCGACTACCAGTCGACCGCGATGTACTGGGTCTCGCAGAACTCGTAGATGCCCTCGCTGGCCCCTTCGCGCCCGAGACCCGACTGTTTCATCCCCCCGAACGGGGCCGCCGGGTCCGACACCGCGCCCCGGTTGAGCCCGATCATGCCGGCCTGGATTCGTTCCGAGACGGCGAGGCCCCTGCCGATGTCGGAGGTGAAGACGTAGGCGGTGAGGCCCATCTCGGTGTCGTTGGCCTGGTCGATCATGGCGTCGACATCGGTGAAGGTGATGATCGGCGCCACCGGCCCGAAGATCTCCTGGTGCACGATCGGTGACGATTGGGCGACACCGGCGAGCACGGTCGGTTCGTAGAAGAATCCCGGCCCGTCGATCGGTCCGCCACCGGTGAGGACCGTGGCGCCCGCACCGACGGCCGCCTGCACCATCGCGTCGATGTCGTCGACGGCCTTGGCGTTGATCATCGGACCACAGGAAACCCCCGGGGCCCGGCCGTCTCCGACCCCGACGGCCGCCATGGCCGCTGCCAGCTTCGAGCCGAACGCCTCGGCGATCGGCTCCTCGACGTAGAAACGGTTGGCGGCGGTGCAGGTCTCGGCCGAATGACGCATCTTGGCGACCATGGCTCCCTCGACGGCGGCGTCGAGGTCGGCGTCGGCGAACACGATGAAGGGGGCGTTGCCGCCGAGTTCCATCACGGTCTTGAGCACCCGGTCGGCGGAACGGGCCAACAGCATGCGCCCGACCTCGGTCGAGCCGGTGAACGAGACCATGCGGGTGGCTCGGTGGTCGACGCAGGCATCGAACCACGGCCCGGCCGACTTGGTGGGCACGATGTTCACGACCCCGGCCGGGACCCCGGCCTCGACCAGCAGTTCACCGATGCGGAGGGCGGTCAGCGGAGTCTCCTTCGCCGGCTTGATCACCGCGGCGTTGCCCGCGGCCAGGGCCGGGGCCAGCTTCCGGGTGATCATGGCCGCCGGGAAGTTCCAGGGGGTGACGATCACGACCACCCCGATGGGGACGTGGTGCACGACCATCCGGTTCGTGCCCGACGGCGCCGTGGCAATCGATCCGTGGATCCGGACGGCCTCCTCGGAGTTCCAGCGGAAGAACTCTGCGGCGTAGGCGACCTCGCCCCGGGCGTCGGCCAGCGGCTTGCCGTGCTCGATCGTGATCAGTTCGGCCAACTCGTCGGTGTGGTCGATCATCGACTGCCAGACCCGGCGAAGGATCTCGGCCCGTTCGCGGGGTGCGGTCTTGGCCCAGCCGGGTTGCGCGGCGGCCGCTGCGTCGCAGGCGGCGACCGCGTCGTCGGGGGTGCCGACGGCGATCTCGGCGATCGTCTCGCCGTTGGCGGGGTTGGTGACGGGAAGGGTCTCGCCGGTCGAGCCGCCCCGCCATTCGCCACCGATCAGGAGCTGTGTCTGCACCGAGGACCCCATGGTCTCTCCTTCGAAGTCGTTGCGCCGCATCTCGTCGGAACGCGGGCCTCAGCCTACTGAGTCGGACGAGAGCGACGTGGACCGACGGTCAGCGACGCACGGCCTCGACCACGACGAACTTCGGATTCGAGCCGATCACGTCGGCGTTGCCGAAACGGCGGCGGAGGAGTTGGTGATAGCCGAGATGCCGGTTTCCGACCACGACGAGCCGACCATCGCGTCGCAGCACGCGATGGGCATCGGCGAACATGGCGACGGCGGTGGCGTCGCCCCGACTCCGGTGGGTGTGGAACGGCGGGTTGTTGACGACGAGATCGACCGAACCGCTTTCGAGGTGTGACAGATCACGGGCCACGACGAACTCGGTCTCGGCCTCGACCGCCCAGGCCTCTGCGTTGCGACGGGCCGAATCGACGGCCTGGTAGGACTCGTCGACGAACACCACGGTCCCGGTTTCGGATCGCCTGGCGATGGTCAGGCCGAGCACCCCGTTGCCACAACCGAGGTCGACCACCCGGTCGCCCGACGCAGCCCTCGGGAGGTGTTCGAGCAGGACCCTCGTCCCGATGTCGAGCGAGCCCCGGGAGAACACGTTGGCGTGCTCGACGAGTTCCTCCCCCGAGTCGAGCCGATAGGTCGACGGGTACGGGCTCGGCCCGGGGCGAAGGTCCGGGTCGAGTTCGGACAGGACGAGTCGTGCCTTTTTCTGCGCCAACGACGTCGGCGAGGGACCGATGATTCGCTCGAACGTCTCGAGCGTCGACCGGTGGATCGCCTTGACCATGCCGGCCCCGACCACCACCGACCCGTCGTGCAGCAGCGGTCGCAAACCGTGCAACTGGTCCTCGAGCAGGGCCAGCGTCCGGGGCACCTTGACGATCGCCACGTCGACGGGCCCCGTCGGGGTGGTCGTGCTCGGCACGACGACGCCCGCCGATGCCTCCAGGCCGTTGCGAACGAGATTGGCCGTCGTCGCCTGGTGGCTCGTGACCGAGTCGCCCCAGCACTGGGGTCGATGCCCGGCCAGGGCCACCGCCAGCGCCCCGAAGAGGTCGTTGACGAGCAGCCACCGTCCACCGGTCGGAGCGAGATCGGCCACATGGGCCAGCACGAGTTCGTCGGCGGCGTCCCAGGCCCGCAGCGGCGACCGGGGCCGGTGGGGCAACCGGCGCACCTCGAACGTTCCCTGGGGAACGACCAGGAGCGCGGGGTCGGTGTCGCCGTGGTCGCTCACGACCCGAACCTACCGGTGTCGGCCTTCACGGCCTCGAGAGCGTCGCCGTCGTCGTCGCCGACCGGAGTTGTCCGGAGCCGTCGTCGACGGTGGCGATCACCTCCACCGTGGAGCCGTTGGGCACGGCGGGGCCGGAGACGGTCGCCCCGTTGTTCCAGTAGACCCGGAAGGGGGCGGCGTCGTCGGTCCCGATCACCACCGGGTCGCCGCCGTCGATCGACACCGCGAACGTGACTGCGGCCAGACGATCATCGCTGAGCTCCGCCTGGAACCGGAAGCGTTCGGTGGGGATGGTGGCGCCGTCGACCGGTCGGGAAAGCTCGATGCCGGCCGCCCCGTCGGGCAGCGCCAGGGGCTCGTCGGCGACGAGGACGAGCGTCGTCAGGGGAGGGACCGTGACGGTGATCCGGCCGTCGGCGTCGGCTCGGATCGGTTCGTTCCCGCCCCGGATCGGGGTGAAGTCCGATCGCGTGAGCGGCGAGAGCGTGACCGGTGTGGGCGCCTCGGCGTTGTTGGTGATCACCAGGTATTCGACTCGGGTCTCGCGATCGATCCGCGAGAAGGCGAGGATCGGACCCTCGGCCACCCGGGGGATCTGCGCACCGTCGGCCAGGGTCGGATGATCGGCCCTCAGCTCGTTCAGGGCGGAGACATGGCGGTAGAGCGGATGGTTCCGGTCGAAGTAGTCGACCCGTCGATCGTCGGCGAATGCGGCGATCTCGGTGTCGAAGAGGGGGCGACGGGCCAGTCGATCCGTCCCGATGTCGGCGATGCCCTGCTCGTCGCCGTAGTACGACAACCGGGGTACCCCGACTGAGGAACAACAGGTCGAAGCCCAAGGCCATCCGTGCGGTCAGTTCGTCGCCGACGGCTCCGTTGGCCGAGATCGAGCCACCCATGCGACCGACATCGTGGTTCCCGAAGAACGTCACCAGCATCGAGGCGTTCGAGTCGGCATCGGTGTACCAGTCGTCCTCGGCGAACACCGCCGCCAGGACCTCGGCCCCGCCACCGCGGGCCACGTAGTCGGTGAGCCCATCGGCGAAGAAGAAGTCGAGCGTGCCCGACAGGCCCAGTCGGGTGCTGTAGTCCGACGTCAGGATCGGGTCCGAGGCGTAGACCTCGCCGAAGACGAGGAAGTCCTCCCGGCCGGCGGCCTCGGCGGCGTCGAACATGGCCGGCACCACGGCGAGCCAGAACTCGTCGTTCACGTGTTTCACCGTGTCGAGCCGAACGCCGGCGATCGGGTATCGCTCGATCAGATCGGCCGTGAGGTCGATCATCCCGGCGACGACCGCCGGGTGTTCGGTGAAGAGGTCGTCGAGACCGAAGAAGTCGCCGTATGTCGAGTTCTCGCCCGTGAAGAGCGAGTTGCCCCGGTTGTGATAGAGCGTGGGGTCGTCGAGCCAGTCGGGCGACTTGGCGGTGGCGTCGTTCGGATCGGCGAAGGTGGGGACGTAGGGGAAGCTGATGGCCGGATCGAGTTCGGGGAACGCCTCGGTGCCGGCGAGCATGGCGTCGTCGAAGGGAAGCCCATCGGCGTCGAGATAGGGCGATCGCGACTTCGGCACGTAGGCCACCGCCGGGATCCCCGACGCCTTGTCGGCCAGGGTGATCACGTCACCGGTGTGGTTGAACACCAGGTCGAAGTACACGCCGATGCCGACGTCGGCGGCAGCGTCGATGAGGGCGATCATGTCGGCCTCGGAACCGAGGTGCGGATCGATCATCGACCAGTCGATCTGCCAATAGCCGTGGTAGCCGGCCGACGACCCCTCGATCGTTCCGTCGCCCTGAACCGCCCGGTTGCGAAAGGGCGGCGTGATCCAGAGCGCACCGACGCCGAGATCGGCGAGGTACGGCAACCGCTCGGTCAGTCCGATCAGGTCTCCCCCCTGATACCAACCGGAATCGGTCGGCCGGTAGCCGTGGACCAGCGGGTCGTCGACCAGCGCTCCGCCCCGATCGTTGCTCGGGTCGCCGTTGGCAAAGCGATCGGTCAGCACGAAGTAGATCGGATCGTCGGCGCGGGGGTGGCGAATCGGTTCGGCAACCGGGCCGGCGGCCCGGGTCTCGGCGTCGGGACCGGGGGGCGCCGTCTCGGCCGCCGGGGTGCCGCCTCCGAGGGTCGTCGGGACCGGACCGCGACCCTCGCTCGCCCCGTCGGTGCAGGCAGCGACCAGGAGCATCGCCACCGTGAGCAACGTTCCCGTCCGACGGCCCGTCATCACAGTCTCCAGAGCCCGACCGACGGACCTCGGGCCGTCAGCGTGAGGTGCTCGTCGTCCACCTCGGCCGTCATCGAGCCGAAGACGGGCTCGATCGTCGTCGTCCCGAGCGACCGCAGGGGCACGACGAGGGGCTCGGCCGGAGCACGGGTGGCCCGCACGAGGAGCCGTTCGTCGTCGGACTCGCGAAGGAACGCCAACGAGTCCGGGCGGCGCTCGACCCACCGGAACCCACCGACGGCGAGGGCCGACGACGACGAGCGGATCCGGATGAGGGATCGGTGGTGCTCGAGCAGGTCGGCATCCCACCCATCGGGATCCCACGGCATGGTCCGCCGGGCCGTCTCGGAGGTCGCACCGGTCAGACCGACCTCGTCGCCGTAGAGGAAGCACGGGGCCCCGGGGAGCGTGAGCAACAGCGCGAAACCGACCCGGGCGAGTTCGGGGGACCGGGCCATGCTCTGCCAGCGGGCCGTGTCGTGCGATCCGAGCAGGGCCATCGATCCGAGGACCACCTGCCAGGGCAGCGAGGCCCGCACCTCGTCGATGGCCCGGGCCACGGCCACGCCGTCACGCTGGTCCTGACCGGGGCCGGGCATCATCGCCGCCAGCGTCGAGAACTCACCGAGCCAGCTCACCACCGGCCGGGCCACGCCCGCGTAGTTCATGACGCCGTGCCATCCATCGCCCTGGGCGTCGGCACTGGCATCGAAGAAGTGCTCGGCGACGAGCCACTTGTCGGGGTCGATGGCGTCGACGGTGGCCCGGGTCGTGCGCCGGACCAGGGCGTTGTCGTCGATCAACCCGAACCGGGCGGTCATGTTGGCGACGTCGATGCGCCACCCGGCGAGGTCGAACGGGGGTCGAAGGAATCGACCGACGACCGAATCCGGGCCGTCGTAGAGGCGATCACGGAGTTCCGAGCGAGCCGTGGTCGAGCTTCGGCAGGCTGGTGATCCCGAGCCAGCTCTCGTACTCGTCGGGGTGATCGGTGAAATGGTAGAACCCTGCTTCGATGCTGTCGGGATCGGCTTGGGCGGCCCGGAACCAGCGGTGGTCGTCACCGGTGTGGTTCAGGGTCAGGTCGGTCATGAGTCGCAGACCGCGTCGATCGCAGGCTTCGCGGAGGCGAACCAGCGCGTCGTCGCCACCGAGGATCGGATCGACGGCGTCGAAGGTGGTGGCGTCGTAGCGATGGTTCGACCGGGCCGGGAAGACCGGATTGAGGTAGATGCCACCGACGCCGAGGTCGACGAGGTGGTCGAGGTGTTCGATGATGCCGTCGAGGTCGCCGCCGTACAGCTGGGTCATCGCCTTCGGACCGGTGGCCACCGGGTCGTCCCAGGCGGCACGGTCGGCCCACGGTGGGAGGTCACCCGAATGGCGGCCGGAGCTGGCGAATCGATCGGGGAAGATCTGGTACCACACCGTCCCGGGCACCCACGACGGTGTTCGACCGGTGGTGACCAGACGGAAGTCGTGATGGTCGAGCGGGTCGTGGTCGAGCAGGCCCCTCCGTTGAGCCAGTGCGGTCCGGCGTCGCCGTTGCACCAGAAACGGTAGTTCACCGAGGCATTGCGACAGGGCAGTTCGAAGCTCCATCGGGTGCCGAGCTCGCCATCGACGGCCGTGCCCTCGACCCAGCGGGCCTCGCCGTCCTCGACGGTGCGGAGCAGGAACCGGTCGAATCCCGACGTGGTCGGGATCGTCGAGCGACACGGTGACGATCTCGCCGGGCGCCGGGGTCGGATTGGAGACGAAGCGGACCGACGGGTCGTGGTGGGGCTGGTCGAGCAAGGGCGCTCAGCCCTTCGTGGCGCCGGCCGTGAGGCCACTCACGATGTAGCGCTGCAGGAACTGGAAGAGGAGCACCACCGGGATCGAGGACAGGACGGCGCCGGCGGTGAAGGCCCCCCAGCGACTGCCTCGTCCGTCGACGAACCGGAAGAGCCCGACCGGGAGGGTGAAGTTCCGGCTGTCGCCCTGGCCGAGCACGACGAGGCTCACGAGGAACTCGTTGAACAGGAACACGAACGACAGCAGGGTGACCACGGCCAGGACCGGGGCGGCGAGGGGCAGGATGATCCGGAAGAAGATCTGGACGTGACTGGCCCCGTCGATCAGCGCCGACTCGTCGAGACTGCGAGGAATCGTGTCGAAGTAGCCCTTCATCAACCAGGTGTTCACGCCCAGGGCGCCACCGAGGTAGATGAGGAACAGCGTGAACCGGGATCCGAGGGCGATGAAGGGAACCGCCTCGTTGAGGTCGGTGACCATCACGAAGATGGCCGTGAACGCCAGCGCCTGCGGGAACATCTGCACGAGCAGGACGGTGAGCATCCCCGCCCGGCGGCCGACGAACCGCATGCGACTGAAGGCGTACGCGGCCATGGCCGAGAGGAAGGTCTGGCAGATGGCCGCCGAGGCCGAGACGAGGAGCGAGTTGGTGAGCCACGACCGGTAGGGGATCGAACCGTCGAACAGTTCCGAGTAGTTGTCGGTCGTCGGATTCGACGGCAGCAGACCCGACCCGGTGAGGGTCCCGCTCCCGTTGAACGACGAGCTCACGGCATACACGGCGGGGAAGAGGGCGAAGAGGACGGCAAACAGACCGACCAGATACCGCCAGCCGACTTCGCCGAACCAGCGCCGGGGGGTCAGCGTGGTGTTGTAATGACCACTGAGGTACTGCTCGCGTGCGGCCAGGGCCGCCGGCGACATGGTGTGCGTGCTCGGCGGACCACCGGTGAGGGGGGCGACTTCGGTCATGACAGGTCCTCCAACGCCTTGGTCTGGCGGAAGCTGATCGCCGACACGAGCACGACCATGGCGAAGATGAAGATCGAGATCGCGGAGGCCAGCCCGAGGTCCTGGCCGCGACCGCTCTCGAACGCCAGCCGGTACGTGTAGCTGATCAGGATGTCGGTGTGGCCGGCCGGAGTCTGGGCGCCGACGATCGGCGGACCACCACGGTTCAACAGGTAGATGATGTTGAAGTTGTTGAAGTTGAACGCGAACGATGCGATCAGCAGCGGCGCCAGCGGCACCATCAGCAGGGGGAAGGTGATGCGTCGGAAGGCTTGCAGGCCGGAGGCACCGTCGACGACCGCCGCCTCGGAGAGCTCCTCGGGCACCGACTGCAACGCACCGGTGGACACCAGGAACATGTAGGGGAACCCGAGCCAGAGGTTGGCGAGGATGATCGACAGCCGAGCCATCCAGGGATTGGTCAGCCAGGGGACGTCGGCCCTCAGGAAGTCGTTGATGATCCCGAAGTCCTTGTTGAGCATGCCCTGCCAGATCAAGGCGGTCATGAAGCTGGGGAGCGCGTACGGGACGATCATGATCGAGCGGAACACACGTTGGCCCCGCAGCCGCTCGGAGTTGAGCGCGATGGCCAGGGCCAGACCGAAGGCGAACTGGGTGAAGACCGAGAGAATGGCGAACGCCCAGTTCCAGAGGAACACCCGGAGGAACGGCCCGCGGATCGCTTCGGAGGTCAGCACGCGGGTGTAGTTGTCGGCACCGATGAACGCCTGCCAGCCCGGCGTCAGCCGGGCGCCGTCGTCGGCGGTGTAGCGCCCCTCGACCGGGCGGTAGACCGTGCCCGACTCGACATCGGTGATGGTGTCGGCGTCGGCGTCGTACTGGAGCCGGTAGGCCAGCAGCGCCGCCGAGTTGAACGTCTGCAACCGGATGACCCCCTCGTCGGCGGGCACCTCGAGCGCGGTGAGTTCGGCCTGGATCGCGCTCACCTGACCGAGATCGAGGATCCGGTACCCGTCGACCTCGACGACCCGGTCGTCCTCGGTCACGATCTGGTCGGGAGCGAGTTCGGACCGGCCCTCGCTCGTTCCCAGGTACTCGACACCGGCTTCGTCGACCAGATAGAGCCCGAGTTCGTCGTCGTCGTTGCGGACCGCCTTGGCCTCGAACCGTCCCCCTTCGACGCTGGACGAGACGCTGGCCCGAACGAGTTGCTCGGTGGCGGCCTCCTTGTCGAGGACGTTGCCGGTCCCGAGGTTGGTCATCGAGATGTAGCCCGAATAGAGCACGGGATACACCTGGAAGATCAGCAGGAAGAACGTGCCGGGGACCAGGTAACGCAGGGGGATCGACCAGCGCCGGCGGGTCAGATAGACCAGGTCGGTGACCCCGACACTGACCAGGAGGAACACGAAGAGGGTCCAGGCCCGGCGGTCGAAGAGGATGGGCAGCGCGTAGACGGCGGCCCCGTTGACCACCGAGAGGAACAACAGCTTGGCGAACAGCCCCAGGTTGACATCGCTGCGCGTCACGGGTGCGCCTTTCTCGTCGGGAACCGCTGGGTGGCCGAGCGCCAGTGTTGCATGGCCGGCCCCGGGTCCGGGGCGGACGACCGGCACGGGACGAGGAGGCCGAACGCTCCACACACCCCTACCGGGAAACGGCGGGGCCGGGGAGCGAACTCCCCGGCCCCGTCATTCGTGGCTGGATCAGCCCTCGGCCTCGATCAGAGACGTGATCTGATCGTTGGCCGTGGTGAACGCCTCGCCGGGCGTTGCCCCACCGGTGAAGATGAGGGAGTAGGCGTCGGTCCATGCCGTCCACACCGACCCCATCTCGGGGATCGAGGGCTGGGGCTGGCCGTTGATACCCGACAGGCCGAAGCCCTGGATGTCGGGATCGCTCGACGCCTTCTCGAAGGCCGCGGTGTGAGCCGGAGGACGACCGCCGGCTTCGAAGAGCGCCGTCTGGGCTTCCTCGGTGGCCATCACCTCGACGATGAACGTCTGGGCGATGAGCGGGTTGGCGGCCTGGGCCGACACCATGAAGCCCTGGACACCGACGAACGGAGCCGGCGTACCGCCGTCGATCGACGGGATCGGCTCGACGACGTAGTTGACGCCCATGGCCTTGAAGCCGGTGTCTTCCTGCGAGACGGCCCATGGACCGGTGATGGCGAACGGGGCCCGACCGGTTCCGAAGGACTCGATCATGATGTCGTAGCTGACGTCACCCGAGATCAGACCGGACGCCGTCCAGGCACCGAACTTCTGCGGCCGCGGCCAGGCTGCCGGGCGAGGCGAGCCCGAGATCACCCGGGTTGAGGCTGCCGTCGGCGTTCTCACCGAAGAGGTAGCCACCGGCGCCGGTGAACAGCGGGTAGTTGTGGTACGGGTCGGCCGGGTTCTGCTGGATGGCCAGCGGGACGTCGGCATCGCCCGACTCGACCAGCCCGAGGGCGACGGTCTCGAGTTCTTCGAACGTGGCCGGGGTCTCGGGGACGAGGTCGACGTTGCGGATGAGCGCGATGTTCTCGATGGCGTACGGGACGCCGTAGAGCTGACCGTCGTAGCTCATCGCCTCGATGGCGACGGGGCTGAAGTCGGCGGCGGCGGCGCCGAGGTCGACCGGGGCGACCAGGCCGCTCGTTGCGAGCTGGCCGAGCCAGTCGTGGGCGCCGATGATGATGTCGGGCCCTTCGCCGGCCGGGCCGGCGGTGGCGAGACGATCACGGATCTGGTCGAAGGGGACTTCCTGCACGGCGACGGTGATCCCGTTGTCGGCGGCGAAGGCCTCGGCGAAGGGGGTGATCACCGGGGCTCGGGTGTCGTCGGCCCAGATGACGAGGTCGGCATCGGCCCGGACGACGGCCTCTTCGGTTTCCTCGGTCTCCTCGGCGACGGTGGTGGTCGTCTCCTCGGTCTCTTCGACCGCAGTCGTGGTGGTGTCGTCGGTGCCGGTTTCCGCCTCATCGCTACCACTGCCGCCGCACGAAGCGGCGAGCAGGGCGATGACGGCGAGCAGCACCGCGAACAACCGGAATCGTTTGTTCATCGAAGTCTCTCCCTGATCGGCAACACCGCGGCGGGTGCCGCCGTGTTGCGGGCCCGAGGGCCCAACGATGAACGCTACGACGGCGTTTCAGAAACGGCGACTCGGTTTTCTGAAAAGAGCCAAAGGTCCTCGTTGCGGACCTACGCTGGCCGGAATGCAGCGTCCGCCGCTCCAACGCATCGCCGAGATCGCCCGGGTCAGCCCGGCGACCGTGAGCCGGGTGCTCAACGGCCGGCCCGGCGTGACCGACACCACGAGAGCCAAGGTGACCGCCGCGCTGGCCACGCTCGGATTCGAGGATCTGCCCAGCCCCCGGCCGACGCGCCGCGGGGCCGTCGGACTGATCACCGGCGAACTGGACAATCCCGTCTTCCCCGAGTTGGCGCACGGCATCATGCGGCGACTCGCCCGACACGGCCTCGTCGCGACCGTCGGCGTCGCCGAGCGCAACCTGTCGAGCGAACAGCGACTGGTCGAGGAGTTCTGCGGTGTCGGCGTCGACGGAATCGTGTTCGTCGCCGGACACCACGCCGAGGTGGGTGGCGACCACTCGGGTTACGTTCGCCTCGCCGAGCAGGGCGTCCCGTTCGTGTTGGTGAACGGGGCCGACACCGGACTCGACGTGCCGCACGCCTGGGTCGACGAGCGGATCGCCGCCCGACTCGCCGTCGAACACCTGGCGAGCCTGGGCCATCGGCGCATCGGTTGCATCCTCGGAACCAACCGCTACGTGCCGACCGAACGATTCAGCGCCGGGTATGCCGATGCCATGCAAGACGGTGGGTTGACCGTGCCCTCCGATCCCATCGTGCACACGAGCTTCACCTTCGAAGGCGGTCTCGCGTCGGGTCGTGAACTGATCGAACGGGGCTTCACGGGATTGGTCTGCGGGAACGACCTCATGGCGCTGGGGGCCATCGCCGCCGCTCGCCGGGCCGGGCACGAGGTACCCGGCGACGTGTCCGTCGTCGGCTACGACGGGACGTTCATCAGCGCCGTCTCCGACCCCCCGCTCACCACCTTGCGCCAACCGTTCGACGACATGGGCGAACTCGTCGCCGATGCGCTCGTCAGCGAGATCGACCACGGTCGTCGTTTCCGCCAGAAGTTCGTGTTCGACCCGGTGCTCATCGTTCGGGGCTCGACGGGAACGGCATCGGACCTCGCCACGGTCCTTCCGGCGTCGCGTAGCGGCCGGCTGACGCGCGAGCTCGAACCGGTGTCCGGATCGAACGCGGTCGCCGACTGTGCCAGGCTGCAGACGGTCACGTGGCCGACGTCCACCAGGAGCACGACATGCAGGCAGTGGTATTGCGCAACCGGGAACTCGTGGTCGACCAGGTCGACGAACCGGTCCCGGTCGACGGCCAGGTGGTCGCCCGGGTCCTGGCCTGCGGAATCTGCGGGAGCGACCTGCACGCCGCGAAACACATCGACCGGCTCGCCGAGCAGGGTCTGGGCAACCCGAGCCCCAAACGGGGCCGGATCGATCCCGAATGTGACCTCGTGATGGGCCACGAGTTCTGCGTCGAGATCCTCGATCTCGGCCCGGGCGGTTCGGCCCAGTCGGCGTCCGGGACGGCGCTCGCGGTCGGCGATCGAGTGTGCTCGTTGCCGATGTCGGCGGCCACCGGGACCATCCACGCGCTCGGGTACTCGAACCTCCTGCCTGGTGGCTATGCCGAACGCATGGTGCTCGACGCCGCCCTGTGCCTGCCGGTCCATCGAGACGTGCCGACCGAACTCGCCGCCCTCACCGAACCGATCGCCGTCGGCGAGCATGCCGTTGCCAAGGCCCGCCTCGAACCGGGTTCGGTGCCCTTGATCGTCGGCTGTGGCCCGGTGGGGCTCGCCGTCATCGTGGCCCTGCGGGCCCGCGGCGTGGGGCCGATCATCGCCGCCGACTACTCCCCCACCCGTCGCCGGCTGGCCGAACTGCTCGGCGCCGACGTCGTGGTCGACCCGGCCGTCGATGCTCCGTACGAGTCCTGGGCCGCAGCCTGCTGGCCCGAAGGCGTCGACCGTCACGACCCGTTCAACGGCTTGGCGGGCATCACCGCCAAGCCGAACGTGATCTTCGAGTGCGTCGGAGTCCCCGGCATGTTGGCGGCCGTGGCGCAGGGGGCCCAGCGGGGGACCCGGATCGTGGTGGTCGGGGTCTGCATGGAGCCGGATCAGATCGAGCCGTTCGTCGGGATCAACAAGGAACTCGAGCTGCAGTTCGTGCTGGGCTACACCGCCGAGGAGTTCGCATCGACCCTGCGGGCGATCTCGGCCGGCGCCCTCGCGGGCATCGATTCGCTCATCACCGGCTCGGTCGACCTGGCCGGCACCCCCCAGGCCTTCGCCGACCTGGCCGATCCCGAGCAGCACGTGAAGATCATGGTGAAGCCCGGCGGCTGAACCGACCGGGGGCCACGACTACTCGCCGGTGAACGACGCCGCCCGCTTCTCGACGAACGCCGCGATCCCCTCTCGCCCGTCGTGACGTCGCATCGATTCGGCGATCGTGAAGCCCTCCAGCTCTCCCGCCTTCTCGAGCGACGAGTCGTGGCCTTCGTAGACGATCCGTTTGGCCTGACCCAATGCCCAGCTCGGACCATCGGCGAGCTGCTGGGCAAGGGCCTCGGTCTCGCGATCGACGTCGTCGGCCGGCACCACGCGGTTGACCAGTCCCCACGCCTCGGCCTCGCCGGCACTGAGCACCCGATTGGTCAACGACAGATCCAGCATGCGTCGCACGCCGATGTGCCGGGAGATGAAGTAGGTGGACGTGCCGTCGGGGGTCACACCGGCCCGGGTGTAGGCCATGGTGAACTTGGCCGACTCGGAGGCAACGACGAGATCGAACGCCGCCATCAACGACAGCCCCGCTCCCCCGGCAGCGCCGGCGACGCCGGCGACGAACGGCTTGGGGATCCGGTTCATCTTGTAGATGGCGCCGTGGAAGTCGACGAGCATCTGCGTGGCCAGCGCCGGAAGACCCTCACCGGCATCGTTGAACTCCTTGAGGTCGCCTCCGGCGCAGAAGACCTTCCCCTCGGCAGTGACCGAAACGGCCTTGACGGCGTCGTCGAACTGGATCTCGACCATCACGTCGCGCAGGTCTCGGGCGAAGGCCGGGCTGACGGCGTTCGCCCCTTCGGGACGGGTGAACCGGATGTGTCCGACTCGGTTGCGGACCTCGTAGCTGATCGTGGTGAAAGCCATGACGGCAACCTAGTTGGCGTCGGGGCACCGGGACGAGGTTCGTCGGTCGACCTCGTCGGCACGACTCAGGGTTCGATCGGCACGTACCAGCCGTCGGCCGGCCCCGTCCTGCCACACCGGGTGCCGGGGGCCGGGGCGACGAGATCGACGAGGTAGCTCGCGAGGTGGCCGTCGATGCAGTCGTCGCCGGTGGTGATGGTGTGGCCGCTCCCGTCGTAGGTGAGCAGGACGCTGTCGGCCAGCAACGCGTCGAGGCGAACGGCGTCGACGTAGGGCGTCGCATTGTCGCCGGTGTTGCCGACGACGACGATCGTCGGTGCCCCCGTCGTGTCCAACGCCGGCAGGCCGTCGATCTCACCGGGGAACGAGTCACAGAAGATGCCGCCTCGGACCATGCCCTGGACCGGCGAGAGCTCGAGCGTGCGATCGTAGGCCTCGACGACCTGTTCGGGGGTGAGCGCGAGGTCGCCGTCGGCACAGGTCACCGAGACGAAGGCGCCGCGGTCGGAACCGCCCTCGAGGGCCGCCGCCAGCTGCGCCATCGGTCCGACGTCGCCGGCGTCGAGCGCCGCCAGCAGCTGGGAGAAGTAGGCACCGATGTCCTGGGGATCGAGGTAGGTCATCTGGATCGCCAGATCGATCAGATCGACCGGTCCGAAGGTGGTGCCGTCGGCGAGCGGGATCGGCTGGTCGGACAGCTCGCGGGCCAGCCGCTCGACCGTCGCCTTGTAGCCCTCGTCGCGCACCGCGCAGTCCGGTGACCGGGCGCAGCCCTGATCGAACCGATCGATCGCGGCGTTGACGGCGACGGCCTGCGAGAGGCGTGCCGGATCGGCGGGGTCGGGAGGCGGGAGGGCACCGTCGAGCACCAGGGCCCGGACCCGGTCGGGATGCAGGGTGGCGTAGACCCAACCGATCTGGGTGCCGTAGCTGAGACCCAGATACGTGAGGCGTTCGTCGCCGACGGCCTGCCGCATCAGGTCCAGATCGTTGACGACGGTGACGGTGCCGAGGTCGTCGATCACCGGGGACCGGCCGACGCAGGCCATGACCCGATCCCAGATCACCCGATCGGCGGCGATCTCCTGGGCGAAGCCATCGCTGGGGTCGACCAGGTCGTTCGGTTCGTCGCCGAACTCGCCGTCGCAGCCCAGACCCTCGGTGTCCTCGACGCCGCGAGGGTCCCACGACACCAGGTCGAAGCGTTCACGAACGACCGCCGGAAAGCCGGCTGCGTAGAGCTCGAGGGTCTCGGTCCCTTCACCCCCGGGCCCACCGAAGTTGACGAACAACGAACCGATCCGGTCTGCATCGTCGCCGGTCGCCGGCACGCGGGCCATGGCGATCGAGATCGTCGGCCCGTCCGGCCGGGCCGGATCGAGCGGCACGAGCAGGTCGGCGCACTCGGCCGAACCACAGGCGCCCCACTCGACCGGTTCGACCGTGAACGGCGGCGCGGTCGGGGCCGGGGGAGGCTCGGTGGACGTCGTCGACCCGTCGACGCCATCGCTCGGCGCGGTCGTCACCGTCGTGTCGATCGGTGACTCGGCCCGACTGGTCAATCGGGCGTCGTCGCCGCCGCAGGAGGCTGCGGCCATCGAGAGCGCCAGGGTCGTGGTGATGGCGAGCCGGAGCCTCATGCCGGCCGAGCGTAGCGAGGCCCCGACGCGTCGAAGGGGCAGGCCGGAGCCCGCCCCTTCGATCTGACAGATTGCCCGGAGGGATGGGCGACCGGCCAGGACTCGGCGACGCCGCTAGGCGTTGTCGCCGAAGATCGACTTGACCTCGAGGAACTCCTCGAGGCCCCACTTGCCGAACTCCCGCCCGTTGCCGGACTGCTTGTAGCCGCCGAAGGGCGCCTTGTTGTCGAGGCGGGCACCGTTGAGATGCACCATGCCGGTGCGCAGCCGCCGGGCGATGGCCCGGGCCCGCTCGGGGTCCGACGCCGACACGTAGCCCGACAGGCCGTACGGCGTGTCGTTGGCGATCTCGACGGCCTCGTCCTCGGAGTCGTAACCGATCAGGGTGATGACCGGACCGAAGATCTCCTCACGGGCGATGGTCATGTCGTTGCTCACGTGGGCGAAGACCGTGGGCTTGACGTAGTAACCCTGCTCGAGTCCGTCGGGGCGACCGACCCCGCCGGTGACGAGGGTGGCACCTTCGTCGATGCCCTTCTGGATGAGCGCCTGGATCTTGAGGAACTGGGCCTCGGAGACGACGGGCCCGACGGCGATGCCCTCGGCGGCGGGATCACCGACGGGGATGGCCTCGGCGGTCGCCTTGGCGACGGCGATGGCTTCGTCCATCAGCGTGTTGGGAACGAGCATGCGACTGCCGGCATTGCAGGACTGGCCGGTGTTCATGCACATGCCGAACATGTCGCGACCGACCACGGCGGCCACATCGACGTCGTCGAGGACGACGTTGGCCGACTTGCCGCCCAGTTCCTGGGCCACTCGCTTGACCGTCGGCGCCGCGTTCTTGGCGACCTCGATACCGGCCCGGGTCGAGCCGGTGAACGACACCATGTCGACGTCGGGATGCGAGGTGAGCGGCACACCGACATCGAGGCCGTTGCCGTTCACGAGGTTGAACACGCCGGCGGGGACACCGGCGTCGTGCATGATCTCGGTGAAGATCAGCGCATTCAGCGGAGCGATCTCGGACGGCTTGAGCACCATGGTGCAACCGGCAGCGATCGCCGGGGCGACCTTGGCGGCGATCTGGTTGAGCGGCCAGTTCCAGGGCGTGATGAACGCGCAGACCCCGATGGGTTCGGAGACGACGGTCGTGGTGCCGACGGCCTCTTCGAACTCGTAGGCCTCGAGGGCGGCCAGGGTCGACATGAAGTGGCCGAGGCCCGACGGTGCCTGTGCCGCGTTGGCGAGGCCGAGGGGCGCACCCATCTCCTGGCTCACGACGGTGGCGATGTCGCCCAGCCGGGCCTTGTAGACCTCGATGATCTTGTTCAGCAGTGCGATCCGTTCGTCCTTCGTCGTCTGCGAGAACGACGGGAACGCAGCCTTGGCCGCCGCGACCGCGACGTTGACGTCGTCGACGTTGCCGGCGGCGATGGTTTCGAGCACTTCCTCGGTGGCCGGGTTGATGACGTCGATCGTGTCGGTCGAGCTGGGGTCGACCCAGGCGCCGTCGATGTAGAACTGGCGAGCGTGTTCCATGCGTGGAGTCTCCGTGTGATGTGGACGCTGAGAGCCGCGTCGTCCGCAGTCTTGCAGTGATGCCTGGGGGATGCCACCCGCGCCGGGTTATCGGCAGGTCAGTCCTCGAGAACGCTCTCGTAGTGCTTGGCCCCGGGTCCCTGCGGTGCCCGAATGCCCCGGAACTCCCAGTCGCCGCCCATCGCCGTCGAGACGACCTCTTCCGAACTCGACGGCTGCGCCCCGACGTCGGAGCGGATCGGCGTGGGTCCGGTGACGACGTGATTGCGCAACACACCGAGCCCCTCGACGTCGACCTCGACCACGTCGCCGGGCTGGACGGGCCGACTGTTGGCCGGGGTCCCCGAGAGCAGCAGATCCCCGGGTTCGAGGGTGATGCTGCGAGCGATGTCGGCGACGAGGTAGTGCATGTCCCACTCCATCTCGTCGGTGTTGCCGTCCTGGACGACCGTGCCGTTGACGAGGGTTCGGATCTGCTTGCCGCGGAAGTCCCAGCCCGTCACCAGACCGGGTCCGACCGGACACAGGGTGTCGGAGCCCTTGACCCGCAGCATCGACCCCGAGTCGG
Source organism: uncultured Acidimicrobiales bacterium (assembly GCA_963717115.1). Lineage (GTDB taxonomy): Bacteria > Actinomycetota > Acidimicrobiia > Acidimicrobiales > SZUA-35 > JBBQUN01. The sequence goes on from CAVQVO010000002.1 coordinate 641,426, forward strand.
TGTCGCGGAAGTCGTGCAGGCCGTAGTCGTTGGCCACCGAATAGCCGGCGATGTAGTCGCCGACGTCGTCGGGTGCGACGTTGCGGCAGGTTCGCCCGATGACGATGGCGATCTCACCCTCGTAGTTCAGCCACTGCAAGCCTTCGGGCCGGACCACGGCGCCGCCGTGTGTGTTCAGCGCACTCACCGGTTTGTGGAAGTAGGTCGGCGCGGCGGGCAGCTTGGTCATGAACTCGTCGACCCGACTGCGGTAGTTCAGGTGCACGCAGATGATCTTGGTGGGTGTGGTCGGCGCGAGGTGGACCGCCTCGTCGACCCCGACCGAACGACCGTCATCGGCGACCAGTTCGTCGCCTCGCCGTCGTGTCAGGGTCGGGAACCCGTCGAGCAGGATTCGCCGGTACTCGGTCGGCTGGGCCTCGGTCGGCTGGGTGTGCGTGGTCGTCATCGCTGGGCTCCCCCGGGGTCGGACGTGACCGATTGCTCACATCACTGGCGAACGTTTGGATCCGAACGATACTGTCCGGGCATGGCATCGGTCCACGGCTTCATGTTTCCACGCACCGCCACCGGCGACTCCTCGCTGGTCCCCGCACCGCCGTGGCACTACTCGGGAACGATGCTCACCATCGAGTATCGGACCGATCCGGCCGCCGTCGCCGAACTGCTGCCCGATCCGCTCGAGCCGGCCGACGACGACCCCGGCGCACTGGCGGTGATCTGGGCCGACTGGCAGAGCTGCAGCGACGGCGGCGAGGAACTGCTCGACCCCATCCGCAGCCAGTACATGGAGGTGTTCGTCGTCGCCCGCTGCCAGTACCGGGGCGAGCACTTCTCCCGCTGTCTCGCCATCTGGGTCGACCGCGACTACGCCATGGTGCGTGGCCATCATCAGGGCTACCCGAAGAAGTTCGGGTCGTGTTTCCTCACCCGCCCGGTCACCGTCGGCAAGGCCGGACCCCGCCTCGCCCCCGGGGGTCGCTTCGGAGCCACCCTGGCCGCGAACGACCGCCGACTGATCGACGCGACGTTCACGATCACCGGCGAAGCCGACAACGCCGGATTCGTGAACGCGCTTCCGATGATCCACAACCGGTGGATGCCGGCGATCGAATCCGACGGAACCGACAGCCTCGACGAACTGGTCACCATGAGCGGCTTCGACGCCGAGGTCGGCCGGACCTTCACCGGCGACGCCGAACTCCACTTCGGGTCCTCGCCGGTCGAGGAGCTGCAACGCATCGCCCCCCACGAGATCATCGCCGGCTACTGGCGCGAGGTCGGCGTGTCGTGGAAGCGGGGGACCACGCTCGAACGCATCCTCCCGCCCGCCGTCGCCCCGGGCGACTGACCGGCGATGCCGACCGGGTTCTCGTCGAGCGACAGCGACGACCTCATCGCCGCCGAGCGACAGGTCCGGGCCAGCATCGGCGACCTCGAGCTCGATGTCGACTCGCTGGCCGCGGTGTCGAACATCTTCCGGGTTGCCAACGTGGTGCGATACCACATGGAGCGTCACGTGCTCGCCGAGCGCGACCTGTCGTTCACCGCCTTCACCACGCTCTGGGTCGTGTGGGTCTGGGGGGAACGCGAGGCCCGCCACCTCGCCACCGAGGCCGGCATCTCGAAGGGCACGCTGACCGGCGTCGTCACGACTCTCGAACGACGGGGCCTGGTGGAACGACGAACCCACCCCGACGACAAGCGCCTCGTGCTGATCGATGCCACCGACCTCGGTCGGCGCACCATGGTGGACCTGTTTCCCGAGTTCAATCGAGAAGAAGCCCGGGTGACCGCCGACCTGTCGGCCGCACAGAAGCAGGCACTGGCCTCGAGCCTCCGGGTCATCCTGCGAACACTCGAAGGAGAGACGGCATGAACACGACTCCGGATCCCGCAGACGTCCGGGTCGAGATCGAGGGCATCTCGGTCTCGACGCTGCATCTCATCGGTGGTCGGCGGCTGGCGTCGTCGTCGACCTTCGAGACCCGATCACCGATGGCGTGGGACACGGTCCTGGCCGACATCGCAGCCGGCGACGCCCACACCGCCGACCTCGCCGTCGGGGCCGCCGTCGAGGGCTTCGCCGTCTGGTCCGAGACGAGCGCGGCCGACCGCGCCGCGGTCCTCCACCGGCTCGCCGATCTGATCGACGCCAACAACGACGCCATCGCCATGGTCGAGACCATCGACATGGGTTTCAAGCATTCGTCGATGCAGCAGCGGCTCGTTGCCCGGGGCGCGGTCAACTTCCGGACCTACGCCGAGCTGATCGAGAGCAACGACGACGAACGCTGGTCGGCCAAGGGCACCGAGCACGTCGTGCGTCGACGGCCGGCCGGACCCGCCGTCGTGATCACCCCGTGGAACGCCCCCTTCATGCTGTCGACGTGGAAGGTCGCTCCGGCGCTCGCCGCCGGCAACAGCGTGATCCTCAAACCGGCCGAGTGGTCGCCGCTCTCGGCGTCGCTGCTCGCCGACCTGAGTGTCGAGGCGGGCTTTCCGCCCGGCGTGTTCAACGTCGTCCAGGGAATCGGTGAGACCGTCGGCCCACCCCTCGTGTCCGATCCACGAGTTCGTCGGCTCAGCTTCACCGGTTCACCGGCCACGGCTCGATCGATCGGGCACGCGGCAGCCGAGAACATCGTCCCGTTCACCGCCGAACTCGGCGGCAAGGGGCCGCTCATCGTGTTCGCCGACGCCGATCTCGAACTCGCCGCCCGGAAGGCCGCCGAGCAGTACGAGGACTCGGGCCAGGTGTGCCTCGCCGGCACGAGGTTGTTGGTCGAGGCCTCGATCCGAGACGACTTCCTCGAGGTCTTCCGCCGCCTCACCGAGGCCCACGTCCTGGGCGACCCCCGCCATCCCGACACCACCGTGGCGCCTGTGGTCCATCCCGATCACCTGGCATCGATCGCCGCGTTCGTCGACCGGTCGCGGGCCGCCGGCGACAGGATCGTCTGGGGTGGTGAGCGGGTCGAGGGCTCCCAGCACTACGCCCTCACGCTGATCGAACCGGCGTCGAACGACGCCGAGATCGTGCAGCGCGAGGTCTTCGGACCGGTGCTCACCATCCAGACCTTCGAGGGCGACGACGAGGCCGTTGCCCTCGCCAACTCGACCGACTACGGCCTGTCGGCCCTGATCTTCACCACGTCGCGACGACGGGCCGAGCAGGTCGGCAGCCGGATCCGTTGCGGCATCGTCTGGGTCAACACCTTCCTGATCCGTGACCTGACCGCCCCGTTCGGGGGTGTCGGCATCTCGGGCATCGGTCGCGAGGGCGGCCAGTACGCGCTCGAGTTCCACGCCGACCTGCAGACCATGGTGATCCTCGACGACACGACGAGCTGACCGCCCCACGGTGTGACCTCGGTCTTCGGCCCTGCGCCCGGCCACCCCGCCCGGAACTGGTGACCGACGATGCCGTTTCCGGTCGTCGCCGTCACCACTTCGCTCGACGGCCGCAGCTCCGCCCGGAATTGGTGACCGACGGTGCCGTTTCGGGTCGCCGGCAACACCAATTCCTCGGAGGGCCCGGGCGGCGTCAGGCGATGCCCAGCCGTCGGGCGGCGCGTTCCGCCGCCGCCGGACCGGCGAGCTGACGGAGCAGGAGCAGACCGTCGATGATCGCGACGGTGGTCGCGGCCTCGGTGCGTTGCTCGGTCGGGGTGCCGTCGAAGAAGCCGCACAGCCAGTCGATCCAGGCATCGACCAGCTGGGGAACCAACGTGGTGTAGGGCTCACGGCCCGCCGCCGCCAGACCGTTGGCCTCGAAGAAGAGTGCGAAGACCGGATCGGCCTCGGGTCGGGCCAGCACCGGCCATGCGGCCGAGGCCAGCTCCAGATGGTCGCGGACCGGGCCCGTGAAGGCTGCGGCGAGCATCTCCTGCAACCGGGTACCCATCGTCACGACGACGTGGCCGATCAGGTCGTCCTTGGTGGGGAAGTAGTAGACGACGATCCGATCACTGATGCCGAGTCGCTTGGCCAGCCGGCCGAAGGTGAGTTGGCTGAGGCCATCGTCGAAGGCGGCGTCGACGGCACCCTCGAGGATCTGCTCCCTGGTGTGTTTGTGACCCATGCGACCTCCGACTGTAGTGGCGGGGGTCGGCCTCGATCCCCGGCCCCCGGCGCGTCGCCCAGCAGATCTTGGGGGAAAGCCACCAGGGACGGGGTGCACGGCGACTGTCATCATGGACTCATGACCAAGACCCCCGATCTGCGCATCGACGAGCTCGAGGCGGAGGTTCGACGTCTCGCCACCGACGTCGATCGGTTGCGGGCCCGCCTCGATGCGACGGAAGGCGACCAGCGGCGCGTGCCACCGCCCCCGCCGCCGTGGGTCGGGCCGTCAACCCTCCCGACTCCACCGCCGCCCAGCGGGCAGCCGGCCGGAGCGCAGCAGACGCGACCGCACCGACCGCTGGTCCTCGAGAGCGAGATCGTGCTCAAGTGGGCGGGCGTGGCCCTCGTCGTGCTCGCCGTGGGCTTCGCGCTCAGCACGGCGATCCGCCGGGGCTGGATCGGCCCCGAACTGCAGCTGGCGGGCGCCATCCTGGTGTCGCTCGCCATGATCGGCACCGGCTTCCGGCTCTCGTCGACCCGGCCCCTCTGGACCCACGCGCTCTGCTCGGGCGGCGTCGCGGCCTTGTTCACCACGGTGGCTTCCGACCTGTTCCTCGACCAGACCGGCGACACGACCGCGTTCGTCGGCACGGCGGTCATCGGCCTCGGCGGCTACGTCGTCGCTCGGCTCGCCCGCTCGGAATGGGTGGCGGCGGTCAACCTGCTCGGGGCGGTGATCGGCTGGCTCGTCATCGCCGACGGCGAGCTCCCGTTCGTCGCCACCCTGGCGTGGATGGTGGCGTTGGTCGCCATCGGGCTGGGGTTGTCGCTCGAGCGGGGCTGGTTCGCCCTTCGACTCGTGGCGCACGGCATCGGGCTCGTCGCGGTCGCCATCCTGGCCGAGGACGCCGCGTCGGTCCTCGAGCAGGTGCTGGTCCTCGGTGCCGCAGCTGCGCTGCTCAGCGGATCACTCGTGCGGCTGCCCAGCATCGGCGATCTGACGACGGCGTGGCAGCAGCTCGACGTCCAGCTCGCAGCGGCCGCTGCGCCGTGGGCGTTCGGCGTGATCGTCGTCGCCCTCGACCTCGACGGCGACCGGTTGATCGGCGCCGTCGGGATCGCCGTGGCGATCTGGTTCGCGCTGGTCGCCGTCGGCATCCGGGCATGGATCCGACCGGCGCATGTGGTGTCGATCCTGCTCGGGGCCAGCGTCGGGCTGTCGATCGGTCTGGCCTTCATGCTGTCGACCTCGGCCGCCTACGTGGCCCTCGCCGTCCAGGGCGCAGGACTCGTGATCCTGGCTCGGGTCCTGGGCGACAACGTTCGGGTCTTCATCAACGCCGCCATCGTCTCGGCGATCGCCGCGCTCTACACCTCGAGCCACATGGTCCAGGCCTGGACGTTCGACGATTCGATCGGCGACGACATCGCCCACCTGGCGATCATCGCAGCCCTGGCCGTCGCCGGGTGGCAGAGCCGTCACCGTGTGGTCCAGCAGGCCACCGCAGCGGCGACCCTGGGTCTGGTGCTGGTCTGGCTCGGGTCGGTCCTGGTGCATCTGCCACAGGGCCAGGGCATCGTCTCGATGAGCTGGGCCGTCATCGGAGTGATCGTGTTGGTCGCCGGTGCGATTCGCAGGATCCCCGAGATCGCGGCGGCCGGTCTGGCGGTACTGGGCCTCACGGTCGCCAAGCTCCTCACCGTCGATCTCCAGGAGGTCGACGCCCTGTGGCGGGCCGGGCTCTTCTTCGTCGTCGGGATGGGCATCATGCGGCTGGGCTTCCTCCTGCCCCGGCTCGCCGGCACGCCCCGGGCCGCAGTCGATGCCCCGGACCTCGAGACCGATGGCGGCGATCAGGCCGTGTGACAGACCGGTGTCCAGTCGAGCACGGCGACGGGATCCGAATCCGGACGGTGGGCATCGACCCGGACCCGTACCGCTCGGCACCAGCCGCTGCCGACCCGCTGCTCGGCGACGAGGGTGTGCCGGAACGAGAGGGTGTCGCCTTCGAAGACCGGGGCGAGATGATTGCACGACTGCCAGCCGACGATGGTGGCCAGTCCCCCGAGCACCCGATTCAGCGAGGCCGCCGCCAGCGCGATCGCGTGCCCGCCGTAGACCAGCGGGCGATCGTAGGGTGACCGGTCGGCATCGCGGTGGGCGGCGGCGACGTTGTGCGTGATCCGCACCAGGGCGGTGGCCTGGTCGACCACGTCGCGCAGATCGTCGGCCCGGGTGTCGTCGATCGACCACGAGTCGTGTGGGCCGAGCAGCTCGACGTTCCAGGACGGGTCGATGCCGACGACGAACCGTTCGAGATCCAGCTCGGTGTCGGCGGCGCCCAGATCGTCGTGGTGGCCCGGCAGGGTGTCGCTGCGGCACGGCAGCAGCGGGCATCGCTCGTAGTCGACGAGGACCTCACCCGACGCAGTGGCCACGGTCTGCATGCCGAGCAACACCTTGCCCCGGGGGGCGACACCGGGTTTGGCCGACGCGTCGGCCATACCGATCACCCGCGTCGTCGTCTGCAGCGTCTCCCCGACGAACACGGGTCGCCGCACCACGACGTTGCGATAGAAGAGGTTGGCGATGACCCGTTTGGTGGCCACGGTGCTGGCCCCGACCGCCAGATGCATGACCAGGGTCGAGTTGGCGAGCGGAATGCTCCGCCCGGTCACCGCCCGACACAGCTCGTGATCGAGCGCCAACCGCTGTCCGTCTCCGGAGATGGCCAGGTAGGTGGCCCCCAGACCCGGATCGATCGTGACCCCCGACGGCACGTCGAACACGTGACCGGGTGTCAGGTCGTCGTAGAAGGGCCCGTCGGTCGGTCGCTCAGCGTTCGTCGTCATCCCAGAATCCCTGTTCCCGCAGCGCGTCGGCGGCTGCGACGCCGCTCTCGTGGAGGTGGTGTTCCATGGCCAGCCGCGCCGCCTCGCCGTCGCCGTTCCGCAGGGCGCCGAGGATCGCCGCGTGGTGTTCGACGGCGCGGGCGTTCCATCCGTCGGCGAACTCGTAGTAGTTGGCCGGCACCGATCGCTCGAGGTGACGGAGCAGCCAACGGGTCCGGCGGGGGGCGGCCGAGTTGATGAGGCGGTGGAACTCGTGGTTGAGCGCCGAGAGGTCCTCGGTCGACGTCGCGGTGAACCGGGCGTGGACCCGCTCGAGCGCGTCGAGCTCGACATCGCTCATCGTCGAGGCCGCAAGGGCCGCCGCCCGACCCGACACGACGCCGAAGAGCTCGTAGTGGTCGACGATGTCGGACGGCGTGAGCCGGGCAACGAACGCACCACGGCGAGGGGTGACATCGAGGAGTCCCTCCTGGCCCAGCACGACCAGCGCCTCCCGAATGGGGCTCCGACTCACGTCGAGGGCCTGCGAAACGGCATCCTGGTCGATCTTCGCACCGGGCTTGAGTGCGCCGGTGAGGATCAGGTCGCGGATGTACGCGGCGATCTCGTCGGCCAGGCTCCCCCGTCGCCGGATCTCGGGCTCGACGCTGCGGTAGGGGCTCGCGGGGTCGTCGCTCGTCACGCGATCACCACCGGACCGACCGCGCTCGGACGGGCAGGACGACGCGATCGTCGACCGGGTCGTGCGTTGTCGGACGCGGCGGCCGTCACGACGAGCCGTCCTCCCCCGGTTCGACGATGCCGATCGCACCGCTGGGGCATCGCTCGACGACGAGCTGGGCTTCGTCCCGCCCGAGCGTCGCCCCCTCGACCACGGTCGAGATGGCGTCGTCGTCGATGAAGAACACGTCGGGCTGGAGCGCCTCGCACTGGCCGATCCCGACGCACACGTCGCGGTCGACGGTCACCGTCACTCGGTCGCTCATGCGGACACCCCCATCCCGACCGAGAGCACTCCGTGGACGAAGTTCGACGGCGCCCGGACCGGTTCGCCGTCGGGCACCAGGGTCACGCCGGCGGCGAGGAGTTCTTCGAGCAACACCCGGATCTCCATGCGAGCCAGGAAGGCTCCCAGGCAGAAGTGGGAGCCGCCGCCGCCGAAGGCGACGTGCGGGTTCGGGTCCCGGCCGATGTCGAAGCGGAACGGGTCGTCGAACACGTCGGGATCACGATTGGCCGAGGCGTACCACATGACGACCTTGTCGCCGGCGGCGATCGGGGTCCCGGCGAGTTCGGTGTCGACCGAGGCGGTGCGGCGCATGTGCAGGACCGGGGTGGCCCACCGCAGGACCTCCTCGACCGCACGATCCATCAGCTCGGGGTGTTCCCGGAGTCGTCGCAGCTGATCGGGGAACTCGGCGAACGCCATGGCCCCGTGGGTGATCGCCGTCCGGGTCGTCTCGTTCCCGGCGAACACCAGCACGTGGAAGAGGTTCCGATATTCGGAGTGGCTCAGACGGTCGCCCTCGTGCTCGGCCAGCACCAGCAACGTGACGATGTCGTCGCGCGGTTCGAGCCGTCGTTGGATGCCGAGTTGCTCGCCGTATTCGTAGAGGGCGTGGCTCGCCGGGCTTCCGAAGGGCAGCAACCGGAGTTCGGTCGTGTTCCCGAAGGCGTCGGGCGGGAGTGACGGCCGATCACCGGTCCCCTCGACGAGATAGTTCGACAGCTCCACGAGGTAGTCGGCGTCCTCGACCGGGACCCCCAGGATCGTGAGGATGACCCGGATCGGCAGCGGCGCCGCCACTCGGTCGACCCAGTCGCCGCCCTCGGCGGCCACGAACTCCTCGATCAGCTCCCGGGCGATCGCCCGGGTGGTGTCCTCCCACACGACGATGTTGCGAGGCGTGAAGGCCTTGGAGACGAGCCGACGAAGTCGCGTGTGGTCGGGGGCATCGGTGTCGATGATGGATCGGCGGGCCTCGAGGGCGTCGGCCTCGAGGTCCCACAGATTGGTGTGGCCGATGCCCGACGAGAAGGTTCCCGCGTCGGCCGACACCGCCTTGATGTCGGCGTGGCGGGTCACGGCCCAGAAGCCGCCACCCTCGTAGGGATGCCAGACCAGACCGGGACGGGCCCGCATCTCGGCCATGGCGTCGTAGGGGATGCCTCGCTCGTAGATCGAGGGGGTCGTCAGATCGACGGCGTCGGTCGTGTCGGTCATGTCAGCTGTGCTCCAGGTAGCGGGCCCGTTCCCAATCGTTGATGTCGTCGCCCTCACCGGCGTGCTCGGCGCCGAGCGCCACTTCGTGGGAGACGATCGATGCGAAGCTCGTCGAGAACACCGAGCCGAGCTGGTCGGCCAGGGCGCTGCCCTCGAAGGCCGCGAGCGAGGTGGCCAGATCGGTGGGGAGCGGCTCACAGTCACCGGGGTCGGTGTACAGATCGCCGTCGCGACGGGGGCGAAGGGGGAGGTTCCGTTCGATGCCGTCGCAGCCGGCGGCGAGGAGACCGGCGATCATGAGATAGGGGTTGGCATCGGCACCCGCCGATCGGAACTCGACCCGGTTGGCCGGCGACCCCGGTTCGACGATGCAGCGGGCCATCACGGTCCGATTGTCGAGTCCCCAATGGATGTGCGTGGGGCAGAACGTGTAGGGCCGGACCCGGCGCGGACCGTTGACCGTCGGGGCGCCGAGCACCGCCAGGGCCGAGGCATGTTCCAGCTGACCGGCCAGCCAGTGGGCCATGAGCTCGTTGGGCTCGTGCTCGCTGTCGGCGAAGGCATTGCTCCCGCCCCGGCCCCGCAGGCTCGTGTGGATGTGCATGCCCGAGCCCGACTGATCGGCCCAAGGTTTGGGCATGAACGTCGCTCGCAGGCCGTGGGAACAGGCGACCTGCTTGACGATGCTCTTGAACAGGGCCGTGGAATCGGCCATGGTCATCGCGTCGGTCGGACCGGTGTTGATCTCGACCTGGCCCGGCCCGTATTCGAGGTTCGACGATTCCACCTCGATCCCGGCTCCGGCCACGGCGTTGCGCATGTCGTGCAGCACGTCCTCGAGGTCGAGCCGCTGGGTGAGGGAGCTGTACTGGATGTCGGCCATGGCGAACTGCCAGTCGGGCGTGCACAGGTAGAACTCGAGCTCGGTGGCGACGTAGGGCTCGATCCCGAGCGCCGCGCACCGCTCGACCTGCGCTGCGAGCACGCTGCGGGGGGCGAGCGGATGGAGGTCTCCGTGGTGGTCGAGGGCATCGGCGAACGCGATCGCGTAGCCCGGCCGGTGGCTGAAGACCCGGGTGGTCGACACGTCGGGTACGAGCTTGCAGTCGAGGTAGCCCGAGTCCATGTTGACGAACTCGTTCTCGGGCAGGTCGTTGAGGATGTCGAAGACGAACATCGCGTCGGCGATGTTGACCCCGGCATGGGCCACGGTGGCGAGGAAGCGACCGATGGGCACCCGTTTGCCCCGCAGGTGCCCCTGGGTGTCGGGAGCGGCGACCTCGACGGTGTGCACGGCGCCGGTGGTGGCCAGCGTGGCCAGGTGCTCGAGGGACATCTCGTCCATGGCGGGACTTCCTTTCGTGGATGATGGTGGAGGCGGTCGGGGTGGAGGCGGTCGGGGTGGAGGCGGTCGGGGCGGGGTCGATGCGGCGCAACGGCGGCTCGGTGTCGAGCTCAGTAGCTCTTGGGGAGACCCAGGGCCTTCTCGCCGAGGAAGGCCAGGATCAGGTTGTTGTTGATCGGAGCGACCTGGTAGAGCCGGGTTTCGCGCATCTTGCGCTCGACGTCGTACTCGGTGGCGAACCCGAAGCCGCCGTGGGTGTCGACCGCGGCGTTGGCCGCCGCCCACGACGCCTCGGAGGCGAGCATCTTGGCCATGTTGGCCTCGGCGCCGCACGAGGCCCCCCGATCGAACAGGGTGGCGGCCTTCCAGCGCATCAGGTTGGCGGCCTCGAGCTGGGCGTAGGCCTTGGCGAGGGGGAACTGCACACCCTGGTTGGCACCGATCGGGCGCCCGAACACGTGTCGTTCGCGGGCATAGGCGCTGGCCCGTTCGAGCAGGAAGCGGCCATCACCGATGCATTCGGCGGCGATGAGGATGCGTTCGGCATTCATGCCGTCGAGGATGTGCCGGAACCCCATGCCCTCGGTGCCGATGAGCGCATCGGCGGGGATCACGACGTCGTCGAAGAAGACCTCGGTGCTGTTGTGGTTCATCATGGTCTCGATGGGCTTGATGGTCAGCCCGGGGATCAGCTCGCCGTGTTCGTCGCGCATCTCGACGACGAACACCGACAACCCGCCGAGCCGATCGTCGACCTCGTCGATCGGGGTGGTGCGGGCGAGGAGGATCATCAGGTCGGAATAGAGCGCCCGTGAGGTCCAGATCTTCTGACCGTTGATGCGCCACGAGTCGCCGTCTCGTTCGGCCCGGGTCCGGATCTTCGTGGTCTCCGACCCGGCGGCCGGTTCGGTGACACCGAACGCCTGCAATCGGTAGGTGCCGTCGGCGACCTTGGGCAGATAGTGCTGCTTCTGCGTGTCGGACCCGTGCCGCAGCATCGTTCCCATCACGTACATCTGGGCGTGGCAGGCGCTGGGATTGCCACCCGACGCCGAGATCTCCTCGAGGATGACCGAGGCACCGGCCAGGCTGAGACCGCCACCCCCGTACTCCTCGGGGATCAGGGCCCCGAGCCATCCGTGGGCCGTCAGGTCGGCGACGAACGCCTCGGGGTAGCGGTTGGGTTCGAGGCTGCGCCAGTACTCGTTGCCGTACTTGTCGCACAGCCGGCGGACCTCGCTGCGAATGACGGCGAAGTCCTCGGGTTCATCGAAGTTCACGTCGGCTCCTGTCGATATTCCATCAAATATACAAAATCCTCGTCGGTGGTTCCGGTGGATCGAACCGGTGCCCGTGCCTTCGGTGGGGCGTCGTTCGGTGGGCCGTCCCTCAGGCCGTGGTCCCGAGGTAGGCCGCCTGGACGTCGACGTTGGCCTGGACCTCGTCGGGTGTTCCCTCGGCGATCACCCGACCCTGGTCGAGGGCGTAGATGCGATCGCTGATCCCGGTGATGAAGTGGAGGTCGTGGTCGATGACCAACACGCCGGCACCGATGGTGGCCGCCATGTGACGGACCTGTTCGATCATCTCCCCGGACTCGGCATCGCTCATGCCGCTCGTCGGTTCGTCGAGGAGGAGGAAGTTCGGGCTCATGGCCGCGGCCCGGGCCAACTCGAGGCGGCGCGAGTTGCCGTAGTCGAGTTCGCCGGCCCGCCGATCGCGGTGGTCCCACAGACCGGCCTCGGCGATGAGGGAGTCGATGTCGGGCCGCACCCGGCCGGTGCGGTGTCTCTCGGCGACCCGGGCTGCGACCTCCACGTTCTCGCGAACCGTCAACGACGCGAAGAGGCGGAGGTTCTGGAACGTCCGGACGATCCCCGCCCGTGCGAGACCGTACGACGGCGTGCCGGTGAGGTCACGATCGGCCAGCCCGAAGCGACCATCGGTCGGGGCCACCATGCCGGTGATGACGTTCACGAGGGTGGTCTTCCCCGCTCCGTTCGGACCGATCAGACCGACGATCTCGCCGGTCGAGGCCCGCAGGCTCGCATGGTCGAGGGCCCGGAAGCCACCGAAGTCGACCGTGAGGTCGGTGGCTTCGAGCGTGACCGGATTCGGATCGACCGTCTCGGGCAGGGGCGCGGGTCGGGTCTCGTTGCCCCGACCGAACCGCCGGTAGAGCCACTGATCGAGCTCCCAGTCGTCGAGGAGACCCGACGGCCGCAGGATCATGAAGCCGAGCATGGCCAGACCGAGGAAGATGTCGCTCAGACCCTCCCGGAAGACGACGTTGGCGATGGTGCCGTCGAGCCCGAGACCGAAGAACTCGTAGCCGGTGGTACCCAACCGACGGGTGATCTCGCGGCCGGCGGTGATGATCACGACGCCGACGAGCGACCCGGAGATCGCCCTTGCGACCCCCGACGATCAGCATCACGAGCGTGAGGAGCGTGTAGTCGAAGAAGAAGAACTTCGGCGTGATGTTGCCGACCGAGTAGACCCGCAGACTGGCGGCGACGGCCACCACGATCACCGAGATCAACAGCGCCGCCATCTGCTGAACCTGCGGGTCGACGCCCATCGCCCGGGCCGCGAGATCGTCCTCCCGGGCCGCCTGGGCCAGCCGGCCGGGCCGGCTCTGGGCGAACAGCCGGGCGGTCACCAGGGCCAGCCACGAGCGCCAGGTAGATCGGCCAGCGGCTGTCGAGCGTGGTCCCGATGCTGAACGACAGGCCGGCCCGGTCACCGCCGGTGAGGTCGGTCCAGTTGATGGCGAGCTCGTGGGTGACGAACAGCAGGGCCAGGGTGATCACCGTGGCCGACACCGCACCCGACGACGCCCCGGATCGGGCCAGACCGAGACCGACCACCACGGCGACGACGAGGGTGACCCCGACGGCCACGAGCCCGGCGACCGTCGGACTGAGGTGGACGTCGGCCAGGCCCCACGGGGCGTTGCGGATCACCGTGCTCTTGCGGGCCGGGGCGATGGCGAGAACGGCGAAGGCGTAGCCGGCCACGGCACCGAACCCGATGTGACCGAACGACAGCACGCCCGTGTTGCCGATGTAGATCTGGAGGCCGACCACCATGACGGCGTCGATCAGCATGGCCGTCACCAGCTGTTCGGACGAGCCGCCGATGACGGCGGTGTAGGCGAGCCCACCGAGCACGAGGATGGCGAACTGGGCGAGTGCTCCCCCGATGGGGAAGGCGAGGTCGCGGCGGGCGAGTCGGAACACGTCAGACCCTCTCGGCTCGCCGCACGGTGATGAGCCCCTGCGGTCGGAAGATGAACAGGAGGGCGATCAGGGCGAAGACGACGCCGTCGGTCAGGCTGGCGACGCTCCCCGGGAGGTTCGATCGCAGGATCACCTCGGCCAGGCCGAGTGCGAAGCCGCCGAGCACGGCGCCCTTCAGCGAGCCGAGGCCACCGATCAGCGCGGCCAACACTCCCTTCAGCATCGGCGTGGTTCCCGCCCCGGGACTGGTCTGGCCGGCCCGCATCAGCCAGAAGACGCCGGCGATACCGGCCAGGAGGCCCGACAGGATGAACGCCCCGCGGATCACCCGGTCGGACTTGACCCCCATGAGCCGGGCGGTGTCGAAGTCCTCGGCCGCCGCCCGCAGCGACAGACCGAACATCGTCCGCTGCAGCAGCAGGGCCGTGAGGCCCAGGGTGATCAGGGTGACGACGATGACGATGAGGTCGAAGGTCTCGAACGAGATCGATCCGACCCGGAACGTGTCGGTGATCCAGCCCGTGCGGTCGAAGCTCTTCACCGACGCCGAGACGTACATCAAGAAGCCGGCCTCGACCACGAAGTGCACACCGAACGAGGTGAGCAACATCGTGAAGTCCGGTGCGCCCCGCACCCACCGGAAGGCCACCTGTTCGATCACCACCGACGTGAGGATCGAGGTCACCAGGATCACGGGAACGATCAGGTACCACGACCGGTCGCTGATGAACATCCAGTAGGCCACGTAGCCGCTGACCGTGATGAGCTCGCCATGGGCGAAGTTGACGAGGTGCATCACCCCGAAGATCACGGCGATGCCGAGCGCCAGGAGCGCATAGATGCTTCCCCGACCGAGACCGTCGACCAGGTTCTGGATGAGTTGGTTCACGCGTCTGCTCCGGTCATTGGCAACCCGTCGGGTTGCTCGTTGGCGCTCGGGTCACCGGCTCGGACGTCACTTGCCGACGAAGGTGTCGAAGAGGTCGTCGCGCTCGAGGAGCTCGGACCCCGAGCCGGTGGCGACGACCTCACCGCTGCGCAGGACATAGGCCCGATCCGACACCCCGAGCATGCGGGTGGCGTTCTGCTCGACCACGAGCAGGGTGCGGCCCTGGTCGCGCAGTTTGGTGATGAGATCGAACACGACGTCGATCAGGATCGGGGCCAGGCCGAGCGACGGTTCGTCCATCATCAACAGCCGGGGTTTCGACATCAGGGCGCGGGCGATCGCCAGCTGCTGCGCCTCACCGCCCGACAGGTAGCCGGCCGAGGTGTTCCACTTCTCGTGGAGCACCGGGAAGAGTTCGACCATCTCGTCGAGCAGCGCGGCGCGATCGCCCGCCGAGGTCGTGACACCGCCGATCTTCAGGTTCTCGACGACGCTGAGATCGGTGAAGATGCGACGGTGCTCGGGCACCAGTGCCAGCCCGGACCGCAGCATCTTGTCGGGGGTCCAGCCGGTGACATCGGTTCCGTCGAAACGGACCGTGCCCCCGGCCGGTCGGAGGAGCCCGGCGATGCTGCCGAGCAGGGTGGTCTTGCCGGCCCCGTTCGGTCCGATGAGGCCGACGACCTCACCGGACCGAACGTCGAGGCTGACATCACGAAGGGCCGAGATCGAACCGTATCGAGTGGTGAGTCCGGAGATCTCGAGCACCGTTCATTCCCAGTTCGCGGCGAGGGTGTCGACGCCGTCGACGATCCGGTGGATCGAGACCGGCTTGACCGGGATGCCGTTGGTGCCGGCGTAGCCCATCTCGCCGGTGAAGCCGTCGAAGCCCGAGATCTGGGCGACGGCGGCCCCGATGCCCTCGGGATCGGTGCAGCCGCAGTCGGTGATGCCCTGCAACCCGAGGAGCAGGGCGTCGGCGTAGAGACCGGCGAACGAGCCCGATTCGATCGGCTTGCCCTTGGCGGCCTCGTAGGACTTCAGGAGGAGATCGATGCGACCACCCGGCTCGACGAAGGCGTGGGTGGTGTGGATGATGCCCTCGTTGTCGGCCTCGACCAGACCACCGGTGGCCTCGAACGCATCGGTGCCCATGTAGGTGAGCCCGTCGAGGCCCTGCCCTTCGAGCTGGCCCCGCAGCGCCGTCATCTGGAAGGCGAGCATCGCCGAATAGACCACCTCGGTGCCGTCGGCGACGCCGGCGACGGCATTCGCCTGGGCCGAGAAGTCGACGTCGTCGACCGGCACGTAGGTCTGGTCGAGGACGACCTCACCACCGCCCTCGGTGAAGACCTCGGTGAAGATCTCGGGGTTGTAGCCGAAGTACGGTCCGGGGCTCGAGAACGTGATCGCCCGCATGAGTCCCTGTTCGAGGGCGTACTCGGCGGCCGCCGTCGCCTGACGGGTGTCGTCGAAGCTCACGAGGTACGAGTTGGCGGCAACGTCGGGCAGGCTGGGCTCGGTCGAAGCAGCGAAGAAGACCGGGATCTTGCCCTGGGTGACCTGCAGCACCGGCTGCCCGAAGTCGGCGAACGGCGGGCCGATCATGAACATCGAACCGAAGTCGATGAGGTCCTGGGTGGCACGGGCCGTGACCTCGGGGTCGCCCTGGATGTCTTGGACCTGGGTCTCGACCGGCGAGCCGTTGAACCCGCCCGAGCAGTTGATCAGCTCGGCCAGGAACACCGCCGCCTCGCTGCCCGGGATGTCGGCGAAGCCCGACACCTCGCTGAAGTCCATCGCCAGACCGACCTTGATCGGTTCACCGGTCGGCGCCTCGGCGCAGTTGTCGAGATCGGCGGCCAGGACCGCATCGATGTCGAGCCCGGGAGCCGAGGCCTCGCCCCCGCCGTCGTCGGTGCCCCCGTCGTCGGTGCCGGCCGTCGTCGGTGGTGTCGCCCGTGGTTCCCGAATCGGTTCCGGTGTCGGCTCCGTCGCTCGAACTCCCCCCGCACGCAGCAGCGAGCATGGCCAGTGCGCACAGCACGGCCAGCAGTCGTTTGGATGTCATGGTCTCTCTCCCCTTGGTCATCACGATGTGACATTCTGCACGTCGGACAATTTGAATACAATAGACAATATGAACTCGTAACCGAGCGTTGACGAAGAAGCGCCCCGGGTGGTCAGGCCACCGCTCGTTCGATCACCGGCTCGGTGGCGATCACCGGGGCACCACCGTCACCGGCAGGCGCTTGATCCCGGCGATGAAGTTCGACCGCAGGCGCGCCTCGTCCCCGGTCTGTTCCACCGACTCGATCCGCTCGAGGAACTCCTGGAGGGTGACGCGCAGCTCCATGCGGGCCAGCCAGGCCCCGAGGCACAGATGGGGTCCGCCCCGACCGAAGGCCATGTGATCGTTCGGGGTCCGTCGCAGGTCGAGCTCGTACGGGCGATCGAACTGGTCCTCGTCGAAGTCACCGGAGATGAAGTAGGTCACGACCTTGTCTCCGGCTGCGATCTTCTGACCCCGCAGCTCGACGTCGGTGGTCGCGGTCCGGCGGAAGTGCATCGTCACGGTGGTCCAGCGCAGCAGCTCGTCGATGGCGACGTTCCACTCCTCGGTCGACGCGTTCTGGAGCTGGGCGATGAGGTGCGGACGATCCATCAACGCCTTCAGGCTCCCCGCCATGGTGTAGCGGGTGGTGTCGTTGCCGGCGGCGACGAGGAGGGCGAAGAAGTTGTTGAATTCGTGCTCGGTGAGCTGCGACCCGTCGGTGGTGGTGGCGAGCAGCTGGGAGATGATGTCCTCGGTGGGGTCGGTGCGGCGCAGCGCGGCCTGCTGCCGGGCGTAGTCGAAGAGGGCATGGCCCGCCGGCGACCGGAACGGCATCATCCGATACTCGTCGGTGTCGGCCTGGTCGACGACGAAATCGGTGAAGTCGGGATCGCTGTTGCCGAGCAGTGCATCACCCAGCTCGACCAGCATGGGGCCATCGGCGTCGGGCGTACCCATCAACCGTCCGAGCATTCGCATCGGCAACTGCTTGGCGACGGCCTCGACGAAGTCGAACGATCCCAGCGCCACGGCGTCGGCGGCGACCTCGGCGGCGAGCTCGCGGATCTGGTCTTCGTAGGCCTCGACCCGCTGACGGGTGAAGCCCCGGCTCACCAGCCGGCGCAACCGGGTGTGCGACGGCGGGTCGTGTTCCATCATCGTGCGCCGCGCCTCGGTCTCCTCGGGCGTCATCTCCTCGAGCCGGATCCCCTGGGTCGAGGTGAACGTCGCGACGTCGCGGCTGACGTCGATGATGTCGCGGTACTTCGTGATGGCCCAGAAACCCGACCCGTCGGTCTCGTCGATCCACGAGACCGGGGCCTCGGCCCGCAGTCGTCGGAACTCGTCGTGTGGGACGCCGTCGACATAGGTGTCGTGTGCGGTGAGGTCGATCGATGTGGTTTCCCCCGGCATGGGGCGGCATGATAGTTTGGATCCAAACGATTGTCGACCGTTTCGGTGTCGACGGTCACAAGTCGCCACACCGGTCGGAACACCGTCGATCGGCCGAAGGGGAAGGTGGAACCCATGGGGGAGATCATCGGGGTCGGACTCGTGTCGCACGTACCCACGATCATGTTGGCGCCCGAGATCCGGCGCGAGCTCAACGACGGCAACGAGATCAGCCTCGTCCCCGGCCTGCACCGGCTGAAGTCCGAGGTGCTCGATCGACTGCAGCCCGACACGATCGTCGTCCTCGACACCCACTGGGCCTCGACCGTCGAGGTGCTCGTGACCGCCCAGCCTCGACGTCGGGGCCTCTACACGTCCGAGGAACTCCCGAGAGGGATGGCGTCGGTGCCCTACGACCTCCCCGGCGATCCCGACCTGGCCCGTGCCTTCGCCGAGGAGGTCTGCGCCGACGGATCGTGGGCGACCGCCGTCGACGACGAGCACCTCCCGATCCACTATCCGATCGTCAACCTGGCCCACTACCTCCAGGGACCCGAGCGGTGGATGGGTATCGCCACGGTGCAGACCGGCGAGACCGACGACTTCCTGCTGTTCGGTCGTGCCCTGCACCGAGCCGTCGAGCGCAGCGACCGCCGGGTCGTGGTCCTCGCGTCAGGCGGGATGAGCCACCGGTTCTGGCCCCTGCGTCAGCTCCGCGATCACGAGGCGTCGGATCCGGTGCACCTGCGCTCTCCCGAGGCTCGGGCCGCCGACGAACTCCGGCTCGAGTGGATGCGCGCCGGCGACCACCGTTCCGTCATCGACACCATGGCCGAGTACTCGGCCTTCGCCCCGGAGGGTCGCTTCGGGCACTACCTGACCATGATCGCCGCCGTTGGGGGCCCCGACTGCCGGGCGCCGGGCACGATGTTCAGCGACTACGAGAACTCGGTGGGCACGGGTCAGGTCCACGTGTGGTTCGACCGCCCCGAGTCCGGCTGGGTCTGAGCGGGCGGCGACGGAGGGCCGCCCGCAGGGCAGTGACCCTCCGTGGCTCGAACGGGCCGCCCGCAGGGCAGTGACCGCCTCAGTGCCGTCCGGCTCGAGCTCGATCGATCAACCAGGCCCAGACCGGCTCGAGGCCGTCGAGCATCTCGGGATGCCACTGGACGGCGAGGACGTCGTGGCCGACCAGCTCGAGCGCCTCGATCGTGCCGTCGTCGGCCCGCCCGGCGATGGCGAGGCCGTTGCCCAGTCGGTCGACGGTCTGGTGATGCAACGAGTTGACCATCAGCTCCGGGCCGTAGAGCCTCCCCAGCCGGGAGTCGGGGACGAACGAGACCGGATGGCAGCGGTCGTCGGTTGCGAGGTCGTAGCGGGCGTGCTCGGGCACGCTCTGGTGGAGCGTGCCACCGGCGTGGACGTTGAGGATCTGGAGACCGCGACAGATGCCGAGGACCGGTACCCCGGCGGTCACGGCCCCGTCGAGCAGCGCGAACTCGAATTCGTCTCGTTCCGGTTCGGTGTCGCTGGCGGTGTTCGCCTGGCCGTAGCGCTCGGGCTCGACGTCGGCACCACCCGAGAGCACGATGCCGTCGAGCAGGTCGAGGTACAGCCTCGGGTCGGCATCGACGGGGAGGTGGACGGGAAGGCCTCCGGCGGCGAGGACGGCGCGGGTGTAGTCGGTGAAGTACAGGTCGATGTCGAGATCGGCGAGGTTGTCGGGGAATCCGACCAGCGAGCCGACCTTGCGGCGACGGCCGGGGAGACCGATCAGGGGCCGGGAGGAACCGTTCGGGTCGTTCATGATGCGCTCGCCTCGTGATCGGGTCGGCCGCCGGATCCGAGATCGGTGTCGAGCTCGGCGACCTCGGCGAGGAACCAGTCGACCAGCCGGAAGGTGTTCGGGCGGGCGAGCCGTGCATTGGCCTCGGAGTCCGCCAGCAGTCGGTCGGCGGAGATGCCGGCCGCCTCGAGCTCGCCGTGCCCGCCCATGTCGAGCCAGGCTTCGACATGGGCGCGGTCGACCTCGGGATGGAACTGGACGCCGAGGTTCCGTCGCAACCGGAATGCCTGCACGCAGGTGTCGTCGGACGCGAGCACCTCGGCGTCGGGCGGGGGGTCGCTGCGGTCGTAGTGCCACTCCATCCACGGTCCGGAAGCGATCGCGTCGGGAACCCGCGACTCGACGTGGAACCACCCGACCTGGGGGGTCTCGGCGGGCAGGGTCCGCCCGCCCAGGGCGCTGGCAAGGGCCTGGAACCCGAAGCAGACGCCGAACACCGGCACGTCCGCGGCATCGGCCGCCCGGAGGAAATCGAGTTCGCGGCCGATCCAGGAGCCGATGGTCTCGTCGTCGTAGACCGACCAGACGGCCCCCATCGGCACGATCAGGTCGAAGTCGGTGGGGTCGGGGAACGGCACGTCGCTGTGGGGATCGTCGAACGGTGCGATCGGCAGCTCGACCAGTTCGAAGCCGTGTTGACGCAGGCGCTCGCCGACCATGGTCGGCATCGAACCGGGATCGTGGACGACGACGAGGGCACGCATCGCGGCGAGGGTAACCGCCGATTCGCTCATGCGAGGTGCTCGGCCAGTCCGGCCCGGATGTGGTCGACGATCGCGGCGTGGGCCTCGTCGGGATCGCCGGCGGCGATGGCCTCGACGAGGCCGAGATGATCGGCCTCGAGCGTCGCCTGGACGTCCACGGGGAACGTCTGGCTGTAGGCGAACAGCGCGAGCGTGGCGCCCCAGAGCGAATCGAACGCCGCGAGCAACGGTCGGTTGCCGCTCTGTTCGACGAACGCCCGGTGCACCCGCCGGTTGGCGACGTAGGCGGCCGTCGTCGCCGAGTCGTCGGCGGCCGCAGCGATCGCCACCCGGATCCGCTCGACCCGTCGCTCGAGGTCGGGTGACGCGCAGAGCAGGCGGACCGAGTGCCCCTCGATGGCCTCCCGGGCCTGATAGAGCTCGACCACCTCGCGGGTCCCGACCGTTCGCACCTCGTAGCCCCGGCGGCCGGCCGGCTCGACGAGTCCTTCGGACTCGAGCCGCAGCAGGGCATCTCGGACCGGGGTGCGCGACACGTCGAACGCCTCGGCCAACTGGTCCATCACCAGCCGGTCACCGGGCGCGATCCGCCGTTCGAGGACCGCCTCGACGAGTGCGTCGTAGACCTGGTGGGCGAGGGTCGGACGGCCGGCGTCGAGCGGGGTCACATCGATCAGGGATCCGCCGGATCGACTCGGGAGCTCAGACGACATAGCCGTCGCGGGTCTGGGGCAGCCGAGTGTCGAGCAGGCGAGAGGCGACGACCGTGCGCAGGATCTGTGCCGTTCCGCCGCCGATCGTGAACATGCGGACGTCGCGACACATTCGTTCGAGCGGATTGTTGCGTGAATACCCGGCGGCGCCGAACAGCTGGAGCGCGTCGTTGGCGACGTCGATGGCGTTCTCGGCGGTGAAGATCTTCGCCTGAGCCGCCAGGGTCGGGTCGGGAAAGGCGCTGCCATCGGGGCCACGGGACTCCGCAGCCCGGTAGGTGAGGCTCCGGGCGGCCTCGAGTCGAGTGCTCATGTCGGCCAACATCCACTGCAGACCCTGGAACTCGGCGATCGGACGACCGAACTGCTCGCGCTGTTTCGTGAACGCCAGCGCCTGCTCGTAGGCCCCGGTGGCGATCCCGAGGGCGACGGTTCCGGCGCCGACCCGTTGGGCGTTGTACGCGTTCATCAGATCGGCGAATCCCCGTCGGAACCCCGAGGGCGGCAACAGCACCATGTCGGCGCCGACGTGGAGGTCGTCGAAGAACACCTCGGTCTCGGGAATGCCCCGCAGACCCATCGTCGGCTCCCGCCGACCGATCCGCAGCCCCTCGGTCTCGTCGCGGATCGCGAGGAAGCCGCCGAGACCGAGCTCGGCTCCCGCCTCGTCGAAGACGCGAGCGAAGATCAGGTGCAGACGCGACACCCCTCCCCCGGTGATCCAGTGTTTCCGGCCGTTGATGACGTAGCCGTCTCCCACCCGATCGGCCCGCGTGGTCATCTGCGAAGCCGCCGAACCGGCGTCGGGCTCGGTGATACAGATCGCCGGCTTGTCGCCGGACAGGACGTACGACGCCGCCAGCCGTCGTTGGTCGTCGGTTCCGTAGGCGAGGATGGCGGAGACGGCCCCCATGTTGGCCTCGACGGCGATCCGTCCGGTGACGCCGCACACCTTCGCCATCTGCTCGACGACGAGCACGGCATCGAGCAGGGAGTGGCCAGGCCCCCCGAGCTCGGGTGGGACGCACATGCCCGTGAACCCGGCCTCCTGCAGCGCCGCGACGTTGTCCCACGGATACTGCTCGGTGCGGTCGACCTCGGCCGCTCGCGGCGCGATCACCCGATCGGCGAGTTCGGCGGCCCGGGCCTGCAGGGCGAGTTGTTCGTCGGTGAGTTGCCACATGTCAGAGCCTCGGTTCGGTCGGGATGATCGGGGTGGGGGGCGGCCGGTCGGCGACGAGGGCGGTCGCCGCGGTCACCCGGAGATGGTCGAGGGGCATCACCGAACGGTCGCCTCGACCGGCAGCGTGGCGACGCCGTTGACGAAGTTGGACCGCACGTAGGCGACCGGACCGGTCGACACCAGCTCGATCCGCCGTTCGTGCAGGCCCTCGAGCAACAGGGCGAGCTCCAAACGGGCCAGTGAGGCGCCCAGGCAGAAATGGGCGCCGCCTCCGCCGAAGGCCACGCTGGCCGGCACCTTGGGACGGGCGAGGTCGACTCGGAGCGGTCGGTCGAAGACCGACTCGTCGAAGTTGGCCGCGGCGTACCACATCACGACCTTGTCGCCGGCTCGGACGGTGGTTCCCGCCAGCTCGGTGTCGCGGGTCGCCGTGCGCCGGAAGTACAGGATCGGCGAACTGAACCGGACGACCTCGTCGGCTGCGGCCTCGAGCAGCGTCGCACGATCGCCGCCGGTCTCGGGATCGGCGAGGCGACGGCCCAGGCGATCGAACTCGTCGCCGAACTCGATGCGCTGCAGCGCCAGGTGGGCCATGGCCGAGCGGGTCGTCTCGTTGCCGGCGAAGATCATGAGTTGGAAGAACCGGGCGAACTCGGTCTCGTCGAGGCGATCGCCGTCGATCTCGGCGAAGGCCAGCTTGGTCAGCAGGTCGTCGCCGGGATCGGCCAGCACTCGGGCCCGGGCCTTCCTGGCGTAGTCCTCGATCCCCCACGCCGCAGGACTGTTGAACGGCAGCTCGCGCAGCGGAGCGGTGTTGCCGTAGGCATGGGGGTCGAGCGTCGAACCCGAGGTCCCCTCGACCAGGTGGTCCGACAGCTCGATCATGAGCCGGTGGTCGGCCTCGGGAACACCGAGGATGTCGCAGATCACCCCGATCGGGATGGGCGCCGCGACGGTGTCGACCCAGTCGCCGCCTCCGGCATCGGTCAGTCGGTCGAGCGCTCCGTCGATCCGCTTCTTCGCTGCTTCGCGGTAGCCCATGACGTGTCGAGGCGTGAAGGCGGCGCTGACGAGGCGCCGCAACCGGGTGTGCATCGGCGGGTCGAGGTCGATCATCGACGCCCGGGCGTCGCGGACGTCGTCGTCGATGTCGTAGATCTGGATGTGGCCGACCTCGGAGGAGTAGGTGTCGGTGTCCCGGGAGACCGCGACGACGTCGGCGTGACGGACCACCGACCAGAATCCGCGGCCGTGCGGGCCGTCGGGGTTGGGTACCAGCCCGGGCCGTTCGCGCAGCTCGGCGAAGACGGCGTGGGGGATCCCGCGGTCGTACAGGCCGGGATCGGCCAGATCGACTCCGAGCCCGTCGGGATGTGTGGTCGATGGCGCGGTGGGATTCATGTCGGGTGCTCCTCGGGCCGGGGAGGCTCGATCGACGACGCAGGGTCGGGGCGGGGAACGACGACCTCACCGGCGACCAGGTCGATGACCTGACGCTGGGCGAGCGAGCCGCCGAGCTCGGGCAATCGGGGGGCCAATGACCGGAGCATCGCCACGCCGGTGCCGTCGCTCGACCCGCCGAGCAGCAGGAGGGCCTCGGTCAGCGGTTCGACGACCTCGACGAAGAGCCGATCGTTCTCGGAGCCCGGTGGGCGGTGGGCGACGGTCTGGGTGGCGCGCCAGGCATCACCGAGTGCGGGATCGCTCCGTGCCGCCAGGGCGGCGTGCAGATCGAGGAAGCCGCAGGTGTGGCGGGCCGCCGCCCGGTGCCAGGCGTCGACCACCGGCCCCCATCGCTCGCCGACATCGACGTTGCCGACCTCGAGCCGCACCAGCAACGAGGTGAGATCGGCCAGGGTGAAGGGTCGGGATGGGTCGATCGGGAGCAGATCGGCGACGGCGAGCGCCTCGTCGACGCGCCCGTCGGCGACCAGTCGGATCCCCCGGTGCCACCACAGGTGGGCCGCCAGCAGATCCTGGCGGGGCCACGAACCGTCGGGGTCGAGGAGTTCGTAGAGCGCCGCGGACCGGCCCTGCATCTCGTGGACGTGCGCGGCGGCGTGCCGAGCCCACAGATCGTCGGCGTTGATCTCGAGCGCCCGGTTCGCCGCCTGGAGCGCCTCGTCGTGGCGACCCACCTCTTCCCAGGCGAAGGCCAACTGGCCGAGGACGTGCCCGTGAGCGGCCTCGTCGGGCTCGAAGCTCGTCGTCGCCCGGCGACTCGAGACCAGACGGGAGCGGTCGTCACCGATGTGCAGGTAGACGTCGTGGGCGAAGCGGATGGCCGCCAGGTCTCGGGGCCGGCGGTCGATGACCTGCTCCCAGGCCGCCGCCGCCCGGGAGAACTCCCCGGCGGCCAGCAGGCGGACGGCGGTGACGTGCCCGGCCTCGCGGTCGGCGACGGTCGTCGGGGGACTCGAGCGATGCCAGGTCGGCGACGATGGTCTCGTGATCGCTCGGTTGGCCGGCGAGCACGAGCGCCGTGATGCGGAACACCCGACCGAGCACGAACCGGGGATCGGCGTCGATGGCCGGGCCGAGACGACCCAGCGGATCGCCGACGAACGCCAGGTAGTCGTCGTAGGCCCGGTTCCAGGCCTCGATCGACGAGGGCGAGCCGTCGATCGGCACGTCCCAGCGGTCGAGCCCGGCCGTCGACGGGAGGGTGGTCGAGGGGAGGGTGGTCGAGGGGAGGGTGGTCGGTGCCGGGAGGGTTGGGGCCGCGGGGAGGTGGCCGGGCTGATTCGTCATGCGGTCTCCTCTCGGCTGTCGGCGTTCCGTGTTTCGTATACGAACGAACCCTAGGATGTGTCCCTCGACACCGCAACCGGCAGGATGGGCACCGTGAACCCGTCCCGAGAACCCGAACCGCCACCCGATCGGCCGGAGCCGAACCCCGGCGATCACCTCCCCGATGTCCCGGTGGCCCTGATCACCGGCGGCGGCAGCGGCATCGGTGCCGCCGTGGCCCGCGAGTTGGCCGACCGGGGATGGCGGGTCGCCGTCACCGGCCGTCGCCGCGAACCACTCGAGGCCGTGGCGAGCGCCATCGACGGTCTGGCCATCGCCGGCGACACCACCGATGCCGATTCCGCCCGGTCGGCCGTCGCCGCCACGCTCGAGCGGTTCGGCCGACTCGACGGCCTGGTGCTCAACGCCGGGCAGGGTGCCGTTGCCGCCCTCCCCGATCTCGATCCCGACGTGTTCGCCTCGATCCTGGCCACCAACGTCATCGGGGCGGCGATCATGGCGCAGGCCGCGCTCCCCCATCTGCTCGCGTCGCCTCACCGGGGAGCGATCGTGTCGGTGTCGTCGGTGGCCGGACTGCGGGCGACCCCATCCTCGATCGCCTACTGCTCGTCGAAGGCGGCGATGATCATGATGACCAACTGCATCGCCCTCGATCACGGACCGGCCGGGCTGCGGGCGAACTCGGTCTGTCCCGGCTGGACCCGCACCCCCATGGCCGACGCCGAGATGGACGAACTCGGTCGCTCGATCGCCGCCGATCGGGAGCAGGCTTACGTGGCGGCCACTCGCCACGTCCCGCTGCGCCGACCGGCGACGGCCGACGAGGTGGCGGCGACGGTCTGCTGGTTGCTCTCACCCGAGTCGTCCTACGTCACCGGAGCGGTGCTCAACGTCGACGGCGGCAGCATCGGCGTCGACGTCGCGACCACGCTGTTCGGCCCGGCATGACGGCCGCCGAGCCCAGCCCGAGGCTGTTGATGATCCTGACCGAGAACCACACCCTCGTCGATCCGGACGACCTCGAGGGCCTGGTCGAGTTGGCCACC
Organism: uncultured Acidimicrobiales bacterium; assembly: GCA_963717115.1. Taxonomy (GTDB): domain Bacteria; phylum Actinomycetota; class Acidimicrobiia; order Acidimicrobiales; family SZUA-35; genus JBBQUN01. Next base: position 667,738 of record CAVQVO010000002.1, read on the forward strand.
ATGGCCGACGACGCCGGGTTCGATGCGGTGATGCTGAGCGAGCACGTTGCGCTCGGCCCGTCGGCCGACGCCGCCGGACTGCCGTCGAACCCTCGGATGTACGCGGCCCCGGGCAACCAGGACCCCACGATGGCCTGGCCCAGCACCCCGGTGCTCGCCGGGGCGATCGCCAACGCCACCGATCGGGTGCGGATCGTGCTCGGCGCGCTCATCACACCGTTGCGCCACCCGGTCGCCCTGGCCAAGGACCTGGCAACGCTCGACCGACTCTCGAACGGCCGCCTCGTCGTGCAACCCACCGTGTCGTGGCACGCCGAGGAATACGCGGCACTCGGGGTGCCCTTCGAGCACCGAGGCCGCATCCTCGACGAACAACTCGAGGCCATGACCGCGCTGTGGGGAGCCTCACCGGCCAGTCACCACGGGCACCACTTCGACTTCACCGACGTCTACAGCGAACCGAAGGCCTTCCGAGCCGAGGGCCCGCACCTGTGGTTCGGGGGTCAGACCCTGCATCGTCGACTGCTCGATCGCCTCGTCCGGCACGGTTCGGGATTCCATCCGTTCGGCAGACCGACCGACGCCGACCTGGCGCTGCTGCGCGACGCCCTCCGGGGGGCCGGCCGGGATCCGAGCGGTTTCGAGATGGTCGGTGGCACCGATGCGGTGTTCACCGGCCGAGACGACGTCGCCGATCTCGACCTCGCCATGCGCGGGTTCGCCGAACAACTCGAACGGGGTTTCACCACGTTCTGCATGAAGCCGTCGCAGCACACCGACCGTGTCGACGAGGTGCCCGACCTGTGCCGCCGGATGCTCGACCACGTCGCCGGGCTCGACCGCCCGCCCGAGAGCCTCACCGTTTGACTCCAAACGATCCCGCGGTCTCTGCTACCTTGACCCGTCAGGCCGACCACCGGGGGTGTCATGATCAAGACCGACCGGCAGCGCGAACTCGTCGCCGCCATGGCCTCGCTCGGGCCGGCGTTCGCCGCCCGCGCCGAGCGCTACGACCGTGACGCGTCGTTTCCCGACGAGAACTTCGACGACCTCGCGGCGGCCGGATTCCTGACCCTGTGCATCCCCGAGCGCTTCGGCGGACTGGGGGCCGACTTCGCCACCTATGCGCTGGTTTCGGAGGAGCTCGGCAGGCACTGCGGATCGACCGCCCTGACGTTCAACATGCACACGGCGACCTGCCTCCTGACCGGACCGATCGCCGACGCCCTCGACCTCGCCGACGACGACCGGGTGCTCCTCGACGAGAAGCGGGCGGCGATGTTCGCCGACATCGTCGACCATCACACGATCCATGCCCAGCCGTTCTCCGAGGGGATCAGCACCGGGGCGACGACCGGGATCGCCACCACCGCCACACCGGTCGAGGGCGGCTACCGGGTGACCGGCCGCAAGATCTTCGCCTCGCTGTCGGAAGCGGCCGGGATGCACAACATCATCGCCATGGTCCCCGGCGACGATCGAGTCCGGTTCATGGGGGTTCCCGCCGGTTCCGAGGGGCTGTCGATCGTGGGTGACTGGGATCCGCTGGGCATGCGCGGCACGATCTCCAAGACCCTGGTCTTCGACGACGTCTTCGTTCCCGACGACAACGAATGGCTCCCGCCGGGGTTGTTCGACCAGATGGCCGCCGAGTTCCCCTACTTCTACATGACCCTGTCGTTCGCGTACCTCGGCCTCATGCGCGGCGTGCTGGACTTCACCGCCGACTACCTGCGCAGCGGAACGACGGGTCCGGTCCGGGCCGAGCATCCGCAGAAGCAGGCCCTCTGGGCCGAGATGAACCTGATGCACCAGCAGGCCCAGGCGCTGACCTACCGGGTGCTCGAAGAAGCGGGCCCCCGACCATCCGAGGAACAGGTCCATCGGGCGTGGGCGGCGATGGTCACCACCATGGAGGGTGCCCCCGAGGTCGCCTCGAAGGCCATCCGGGCCTGCGGGGGCCGGAGCCTGCTGCGCCCCCTCCCGCTCGAGCGATACTTCCGCGACGCCCGATGCGGGGCCACCATGCTGCCCTGGAGCGTCGAGGTCTGCCTGGATCGCATCGGCCGATACGGCATCCTCGGCGACGACACGCCTGGTCCCGGCCATGCCGGTTCGGCCGGAGCCGCCCTCCAATCCACGACCGACCGGCGATGACGAGACGGCCATGACGTCCACCGAATGGGCCTGGATCGAGCGGTTCGGGCAGCAATTCGAGGCCTGCGGACTCCGTTCCGACGAAACGGCGGTCCTGCTCAGCGAGACCCGCAGCCGACCCGAACTGGTCGAGACCGCACGCCTGGCCCTCGGCCGTTCGGGCGCCGCCACCACGCAGATCGTCATGCCGACACCGACCAACCCCGGGCCCGTGCCGATCCGCAGCACCGGGGCCTCGCAGGCGATCGCCGGACACCGCTCGGCCATCGCCGCGCTGGCGGCCGCCGACTTCGTCGTCGACTGCACCGTCGAGGGGCTGCTCCACGCTCCCGAACTCGGCCGGATCCTCGCCGGCGGGGCGCGGGTGTTGATGATCTCGAACGAGCATCCCGAGAACTTCGAGCGCATGCCCCACGATCCGTCGCTGGCCGAACGCGTGGCGATCGGCAAGGCCCTGCTCGAGTCGGCAGCCTCGCTGCGGGTGACCTCGTCGTCCGGTTCGGATCTGACCATCGATCTCGCGGGGGCGGTTCGCGCCGGTTCGGCCGGGTTCACCACCGACCCCGGCGACATCGCGCACTGGCCGGGCGGCCTCGTCCTCGCGTTCCCGGCCGCGGGCTCCGTCGACGGCACCCTCGTGCTGGCCGCCGGCGATCTCAACCTGACCTTCACCGACTACATCCGCTCGCCCATCCGACTCACCATCGAGCGCGACTACATCACGGCGATCGATCCGGTCGATGCAGATGCCCGGTTCGACGCCGACCTCTTCGCCTCGTATCTCGGGTCGTTCGGTGAGGCCGACGCCTATGCGACGAGTCACGTGGGATGGGGGATGAACCCGCACGCCCGCTGGGACACCCTTCCGCTGTTCGACAAGAGCCAGGTCAACGGCACCGAGGCCCGGGCGTTCGCCGGCAACTTCCTCTACAGCACCGGGGCCAACGAGGTCGCCGGTCGATTCTGCCGCGGCCACTTCGATCTGCCGATGCGATCGTGCACGGTGGTCCTCGACGGACCCGACGGGTCGACCACCGTCGTCGACGAGGGCCGACTGCATCCCCGACTCGCACCGCCCCGCTGAACCACCCACCCCGATCACCCCAAGGATCACGACCATGACCGAATTCTCCCGCTACCGAGTGTTGTGGGCCGATCATCTCGGATTGGCCCGGGGCAAGTACCTCCCGGCCCGGGTTGCCGATCACGGCACGGCCTTCTGTGTCGGGGTCTATCTGCTCGGCTACGACCGCGAGATGTACGACGTCGAGGTCGGCATGGACGCCACCGGCTTCCCCGACGTCGATGCCACCTTCGACCTCGCCGATGCCCGACCCGGCTGGGAACCCGGGACGGGGGTGATCGTCACCGACATCACCAAGAACGGTGCCCTCTATCCGGTCGCGGCGCGCACGGCGCTGAAGAAGGCCATCGCCGACTGGCGGCACCTGGGCTACGACCCGAAGGTCGGCATCGAGCTCGAGGCCTACCTGATGGAGCCCGACGGCGAGGGCGGGTGGCGCCCCTACGAGACGCCCTCGGCGTTCGTGTACGGAACCGGACCCTTCACGGATCCGAGCGGCCTGATCGACGACATCATGCAGGCGGCCGAGACCAGCGGCATCCCGGTCGAGAGCTTCAACTCCGAATTCGACTTCCCGCAGTTCGAGCTCACACTCGAGTACGGCGATGCGCTGGAGGCGGTCGACAACGTCTTCCTCTTCAAAGAACTCGCCCGCGAACGAGCCCTGCATCACGGTCTTCGGTTGACGTTCCTCGACAAGCCCATCACCGACAAGAGCGGGTCGGGCGTGCACGTGAACTTCTCGTTGGCCGACGCCGACGGCAACAACGCGTTCGCCGATCCGTCCGCCGAGGACGGCCTGTCGCCGCTGGTCCCGCGATGTGTGGCCGGACTCCTGGCCCACCACGAAGGCCTGTCGGCGTTGCTGGCCCCGACGGTCAACTCCTACAAGCGGCTCCGGCCCGGCGCCCTCGCCGGCTATCGCGCCAACTGGGGATACGACCATCGGGTCGCAGCGGTGCGGATCCCGCCGCACCGCGGGCGGTCGACCCGAATCGAGCAACGAACCGGCGGCGGCACGACCAATCCCTACATCGCCACCGCGGCCATCCTCCAGGCGGCCCGTCTCGGCGTGGTCGACGCGCTCGATTGCCCGGCCTGCGAGACCGGTGACGGCTTCGAGAGCTTCAACACCGATCGCTGCGTACCCGACGACCTCTCGGGCGGGCTCGACGCGCTCGTCGCCGATCGGGCGCTGACCGAGGCACTGGGCCCGGATCTCGTCGCGAACTTCGTCGGGGTGAAACGTCACGAGTGGGCGAGCTATGTGGCGGCCACGCCGGACTGGGTGGAGTGGGTCGACGCGGTCACACCCTGGGAACTCCAGACCTACCTGCCGTTCCACTGACCCGGGTCAGGCACCGCCGGTTCGGCCGAGCACGTGCTCGGCGACCAGCGCGGCGAAGGCGTCGGGGGCTTCGCTGGGCGTGAGGTGGCCGGCTCCGGCGATCACGGCGAGGCGGGCGCCGGGGATGGCGCGGGCCAGCACCTCGGCATAGGCCGGAGGCGTTTCCTCGTCGAGCTCGCCGACGACCACGAGGGTCGGCGACCCGATCCGGCCCAACCGCGAGCGCGTGTCGTGGGCGGGAAGACATTCCACGGTGGCCCGTAACCCGTCTGCGGGGATGCGCGAGAACGCGGCGACCGCACGGTCGAACTCCGGACCGGTGAATCCCGGGGCGGCGATGGCCCGAATGACCGAAGCCGCCATCTCGGCCGGGGTGACGCCCCGATCCAACGGCTCGAGCCGACGCGCCTTCCATTCGGCGACCTCGGTTCCGTCGGCACCGAACACCGCACTCGTGTCGGCCAGCACCAGCCGGTCGACCCGACCGGGGTGGTCCAGCACCAGGTGCTGCGCCTGCTGCCCGCCGAACGACAGCCCAACGACATGGGCCCGCTCGACACCGAGCCCGTCGAGGAGGCGCACGGCCGCAGCGGCGATTCCCGGGAAGGTCAGCGGCACGAGGGGTCGGGACACGCCGTAGCCGGGCAGATCCCAGGCCACACAGTTGGCCCGATCGCCGAGCGCGACCATCACCGTGTCCCACGCCGTTCGGCTCCCCCCGAGCCCGTGCAGGAACAGGATCGTCGGCGCATCCCGGTCGCCGATCGACCGGATCCCGATGTCGGCGACGATGCCGTCGTGAAAGGTCCCGTTGCTCGACACCGGGCGAGTCTGCCAGGTCGACGATCGTCGGGGCCAGGTCGTGATGCGGGGCCGATCGTCAGTGACGCTGCCAGCCGGGCTTGTTGTCGAGCGTCTCGCGGTAGTAGTCGGCGTACGTGAGCGCGGCGGCGGCCGGCTCGTCGACGATCACGGTGACGTGCGGGTGCCACTGGAGCGCCGACGCCGGGACCATGGCGGTGACCGGGCCCTCGACGGCCCGGGCGATCGGATCGGCCTTCGCTGCGCCGGTGGCGATCAGCACCAGATGACGGGCATCGAGGATGGTCGCGATGCCCTGGGTCAACACGTGGCGGGGGACGGCCTCGACGTCGCCACCGAAGAACCGGGCGTTCGCGGCGCGGGTCGTTCCGGTGAGGGTCTTGATCCGCGTTCGCGAGGCCAGCGACGAAGACGGCTCGTTGAAGGCGATGTGGCCGTCGCCCCCGATCCCGAGGATCTGCAGATCGATGCCACCGGCGTCACGGATCAGGGCCTCGTAGCGGGGCCCGGCAGTGGCCACCGATGACGACGAGCCGTCGGGTCCGTGGAGGGCCCCGGCCGGCAGATCGACGTGGGAGGTGAACTCGCGTTCGATGAAGCGCCGGTAGCGCTGGGGATGGTCGTCGGCGAGACCGACGTACTCGTCGAGCAGGAAGGCCGTGGCGGCCGCGAAGCTGATCGCTCCGGCTTCGTGGCGGGCGACCAGCTCTCGGTAGGTCGGGAGCGGTGAGCTCCCGGTGGCGAGCCCCAACACCGCTTCGGGCCGCTCGGCCAACAGCGACGCCACCGCGTCGGCGGCGACCACGGCGGCGGCCCGGGGCGAGTCGACGATCACGACCTCCATCAGACCCCCTCGGCGAGGGAGCGGCCCCACTCGGTCGACAGCCGGCTGCGGCCCTCGGCCGAGACGAACGACAGCCGCCCGGCACAGAAGGTCGCGACCACACCCAGTCGGTCGTCGAGCACGACGATGTCGGCGATCGAACCGACGTCGAGGCGCCCCCGGCCCAGGGCACCGATGAGGTCGGCCGGCGTGGCAGTCGCCGCCGTGATGGCGTCGGCCGGTTCACAGCCGGTGAAACGCACGGTGTTGCGCACGGCCTGGTCCATCGTGAGGAGGCTGCCGGCGAGCGTGCCGTCGGGTTGGCGAACGCTCACGCCGTCGGCGACGATCGTGCGTCGCCCGAGATCGAACGAACCAGCGGGCCGGCCCATGGGCGCCACGGCGTCGGTCACCAACGCCAGACCGTTCGGACCCTTGGCCTTCCAGGCGAGCTTCACCACGGCCGGATCGACGTGCACGCCGTCGACGATGATGCCGGCGACGAGATCGGGCTCGGCCAGGGCGTGGGCCAGCAGCGGCGGCGAGCGATGGGTCAGCGGGTCCATGGCGTTGAAGAGATGGGTGACCATGCGAGCCCCGACCGCCGAGGCCTGCCGAGCATCGTCGGCATCGGCCGCGGTGTGGCCGCAGCTCACCGTGACGCCGCGGCGAACCAGTTCGGCGATGATCTCGATGGCCCCGGGGAGTTCGGGGGCGATGGTCACGAGTCGCACCCCGCGTTCGGGGGTCCAGCCCTCGATCACCGAGCTCGACGGCGTGAGCAACGAGGCCGCCGGGTGGGCGCCCTTGCGGGCGGGGCTCAGCATCGGGCCCTCGAAGTGGAGTCCGAGCGGCTCGGCTCCGAGCGACGAAGCAGGCCGGTTCCTCCACGCCGCCAGCGCGGCGTCGGTGGACCGTCGGGGTGCGGTGATGATGGTCGGGAGGAAGGCGGTGACGCCGTGCTCGGGGAGGCGCTCGGCGAGGGCCCACATCGAATCGGGATCGCCGAGGAGGTCGAACCCGAACCCACCGTTGATCTGCAGATCGACGAAACCCGGGGCCACGGTCAGTCCGGTGGCGTCGAACCACCCGGTGGTCGGCCCCCGATCGACGCTGCCGGTGTCGACCGGCCGCGCCGGGCGGGCAACGATCCGGTCGCCGTCGACCACCAGATCATCGGGGGTCGAGCGACCCCCGGTGACGATGGTCCCCCCGACGATTCTCACAGCAGGCATCATGGCCCGGGTGGGCCGGAGCCGTCAGTCGGTGGTGGAAACGGTCCGACCGGCGACGGCGCGCTGACGAAGGACGAGACCGGCGGCGAGGAGCGACCCACCGACCAGGGCCAGCGTGCGGGCATTCCCGCCGGTGACCGGCAACGAGCCGCCCGGGGTCGCCGGTGCGGCGGTGGTCGAGGTCTGCTGGGGGGCGGCGGGGATGACGAGGGAATCGACCGAGACGATCGTGGTCGACGGTCCGGTGACGATCGGACCGGCCGGCTCGGGAACGGTGGTCGGCGCAGAGGTCGAGGGCGGCAGTGTGGAGGGACCGACGTCGACACTCGTGGTGGACGGCGCAACGGTGGTGGGGGCGACCGTGGTCGGGGCCACGGTCGTGGTGGGGGCCGGGCGACAGTCGATCGAGACACTGAAGCCACCGCTCGAGATGCCATCGGGACCGAAGCGCACAGAGACCTCGACCGAATCGGTCATGACCACCGACTCGGTGTCGGTGGTGACCTGGTTCGGGTCGCTCTCGAACTCGGCGATCACGACACGGCGGCCACCGGTGACGATGATCAGGTCGTTGCCGGGGTGGACCGACTCCTGGTTGCGGACATCGGCGAAGACGTCACAGTCGAGCCCGACGAACGAGGCGGGAACGGCCGCCGAGGCGACGAGGACCTCGGTGCCCTCGGCACCGGTCACGACGTTCGAGACCGGGATCTCGAGGATCCCTTCGGCGGAGGCGGGTGTGACCGCCAGGACGGCAGCCCCCATCAGCGCCAGGGCGACGGCTGCGCCCGATCGACCGAGCTTGCGGCGAACCGCTGCTTCCGTCTTCATGTTGATCTTCCTCCACTGCCCACGGGATGTTCCGGTCCGGCCTCGTTGACCGAATCCACTGCTCGGGGTCGCACGCTCGACACGGACAGTGAGACCTGTAGTCAACTCTGCACCGACGGCGATCGAAACCTCGACCCGAAGAGTAGTCACCCGACGTCTCTGCGTCGGCGATCCCCGCCCACCAGGGCAGAGTCACCCGCCCGAACCTCGACCGCCTCGACCCGGTGGTCTCGGGATCACGACGGCGATCCCGGCTGCCGCGATCCGCGAACCCCGACCCCGACCCCGACCCCGACCTCGACCCCGACATGGCATTGCCGGGCACGGCTCGGAATGCGACACTTTCCCTGACGGTCGTGGTCGGAGTCCACGCCGTCGGAGCGAGCCGAGCCCAGGCCGGCCGCTGAGACGGTGGACTGCGTCGCCCCGATCTCACCGGTCCGGGTCTGTGCCCGACGGAGGGAGCGAGCACATGGTGGGGGTCGACGTCGGGATCGGAGGCATCTCCGAGGCAACCGAGATCGGCCGCGGCGGATTCGGCGTCGTGTATCGAGCCCGTGAGGCCGACCTCGGCCGCACCGTCGCCGTCAAGGTGCTCCACGGCGGCCTCGACGAACCGCGCCGAGGCCGCTTCGACCGGGAGCGCCACGCCATGGGCTCCCTCTCCGGTCACCCGCACATCGTCACCGTGTTCCGAACCGGGTTCTGCCAGAGCGGTCGACCCTTCCTCGTGATGGAGTACCTCGAGGGCGGATCGCTCGCCGATCACCTCGAGCGCTTCGGTCCCCTGCCCTGGCGCGAGGTCGGGCGGCTGGGTGTCGAGATCGCCGACGCCCTGGCCCGGGCCCACGAGGCCGGGGTCCTGCATCGCGACCTCAAACCGGCCAACATCCTCCGGACGGCCACCGGTGTCGCCAAACTCGGCGACTTCGGTATCGCCCGGGTCGACGGCGCACCCGAGACCACCAGTTCGGTGATCACGGCGAGTCTCGCCCATGCCCCTCCGGAGGTCCTCGCCGGGGTCCGACCCGATGAGCGGGCCGACATCTATTCCCTGGCTTCGACCCTGTACGAGCTCGCGACCGGAGCGTCGGCCTTCGCGGCGAGCGGCGAGGACTCGATCCTGCCGATGTTGTCCCGCATCGCCCAACAGAGCCCGGCCCCCCTCGCCTCCACCGGGATGCCGGCCGCCATGGCCGACACGATCCTCCGGGCCATGGCGAAAGCGGCCGACGAACGACAACCCAGTGCGGCATCGTTCCGAGACGAGCTGGCTGCCGCCATGGCATCCGACTCGGCCCCGAGCGGAGTCGAGCCCGCCCACCAGGCACCCCCGGCGAACGCCACGCAGGCGATCGCCTCGTTCGCCGGCCCCGGAACGGGCCAACCCCTGCCGACGACCGCAACCCCGCTCGGCCCGGCGACGCCGGCCGGGCCGCCCGGCCTCGATGGCCGGCCGGGAGCGGCGCCCGATCCCAGGTCGACGTCGCAGGCCGGGCGACGTCGATTGGTCTGGTCGGCCTCGGGCGCAGCGGCGGCGGTCGTCGTCGTGCTCGTCGCCGTGTTCGCCCTGTCATCGCGCGACGAGGGGAGCGCCGCCCCGGATCCCACCGAACCGCACCCGCCGAATCCATCGTCACCGTCGAACAACCGACCGAGACCACGATCCCCACCACAGCGACCTCGGCCGACACGACGACCCAGCCGACGACACTCCCGACGGCGGCCTCGCCCCCACCCTCGCAGACCGCCGCCAGCGACGACGGGTCGATCCAGCTCCTGGCACCGGCCGACTGGACCGAACGGGCCTCGCTCCCGGGTGCCCTGCTCGTCACCGACGACCTCGACGGGGCCTTGGCCGACGAGTGGGTCGAGCTCGTGCTGGCCACCGTGGTCTGGAACACCCCCGAACTCAATCCCGGGGGCTTCGCTCCCGACGCGGCGCTCGATGCGCAGATCGCCGAGAGCGAATGTGCGTTTCGCGAACGCGGCCCGTATCAGGACTTCGCCTACGGCGGCTCGTACGTGGTCCTCGATCGCTGTGGCCCCCGAGCGCTCTCGGTCTACATCGTGAACGCCGCACCGTTCGACCTGTCCAGCGTGGTCAACGTGATCATCGCCTACCAGCCGGCCGACGAGGCGACCGTCATCCCCTTGATCATGAACAGCCTCTTCTTCGATCCCGGTCGGCTCTGACATGCCGCCCACCCACGATCCCAATCAGACGATGGCCATCGGCGCCCCGTCGGCCGTGACCGGCGATGGCGACCTCGACGACCGGCTCCTCTCGACCGAGGTCTGGACCGACGACATGGTCGCCCGGCAGGGCATACCCGTCGTCGACACACCGATCGCCACCATCGGTGGGGGTCTCGGATCGTTCGCCTTCGTCGACACGCTCCGGATCGCCGGCGTTCCCGCCAACGCGATCAGCGTGCTGGCCGACGGTGACCTCCCCGAACGGACCTACCGTTACCTGGCGACGAACTCGCAGATCCCCGACGTCGAGCGACTTCGGTCCGACGCCGGTTCGACGATCGACAACATCTGGGGATTCCCGAGCTATGCGTTCCGGGAGGCGGCTTCCGCCCGTGGCCTCGGCCCGCGGCTGGCGCCGCTCTGGTCGGTGTTCAGCGAACCGTTCGGGGCCGACTACTACACGCCCCGAGCCGGCGACGTCTACCGGTCCGTCACCCGCGAGTCCGAGCGGATCGGGTGGTCCTCGATGCGACGACGCGGTGCCGTCCGGGTGGTCCGTCGCCGCAGTGGCGGCGGCTACTTCTCGATCCTGACGCCGCCCCCTGCCGAGGGCGGACCCAAACGCGTCGCCTACCGCAGCCGCGTCGCCCACCTCGCCGTCGGGTATCCGGGAGTGAAGTTCCTACCGGATCTCCAGGCGTATCGAGAACGACACCGCGAACTTCAGTCGCGTGGTCAACGCCTACGAACCCCACGAACACGTCTACCAGGAACTGCGGCGTCGACCCAGTGTCGTGATGGTTCGCGGCAGCGGCATCGTGGCCTCCCGGATCCTGCAGCGTCTCCTCGACGATCGGGAATCCAACGGTGCCCAGACCACGGTTCTCCACCTGTTCCGCAGCTACGTGGCCGGCCCGCAGGGCGACTCGATCACCTCCCGCCGTCCCGGCGGCCAACGGGTGGGCCTACCAGGCCTTCAACTTTCCGAAAGCGGCATGGGGCGGCCAACTCAAGGAGCGACTCGAAGGTCTCGACGGCCCGGGCCGCGTGGCCCTGCTGAAGACCATGGGTGGAACCAACACACCGCCCCGACGCTCGTGGCGCGAGCAGCTCGAGCGGGGACGACGAGGCGGCTGGTACCAGCAGTACGTGGGCGCCGTCACCTCCGTCGAACCGGGCCCGGACCAGAGCGTGCTCACCACGATCGACGGGCCGGATGGCCGACGCTACGACCTCGCGGCGAACTTCGTCATCGACGCCACCGGGCTCGAGTCCGATATCGGCGAGCACCGGCTGTTGGCCGATCTGTTGCAGCACGGCGGTGCCCAGCGGTCCGACTTCGGACGGCTCGACGTCGGTCCGACGTTCGAGGTGCTCGGCACCCGGAGCGATCCGGGCCGGTTGTACGCCAGCGGTTCCATCACCCTCGGCGGCCACTACGCCGGTGTGGACTCCTTCCTCGGTCTGCAGTACGCCGCCCTGCGAATCGCCGACGACCTGGCCGACCTCGGGACGATCCCGAGAATCGGTGTCGGTCGATCGATTTCGGAATGGTGGCGCTGGTACCGGAACGTGCCGCCCCGGGGAGCGAGCCGATGACCCCGACGCTCTTGGGTCGGCTGCAGACCCGGTTCTTCTTGCTCGTCACCGTCGGGCTGGCCTGGACCCTGCTCGTCACACCCCTCCTCCCTCGCGACGGTGCCGGACTCAGCGAGTCGTTCGGCCTGACCCTGACCGCGTTGGCCACCGTCACCGTGATCGGTCTGGTCGGGTGGGAGCCGATCTACCACCTGCTCCAACAGATCCGGTGGGAGAAGGATTGGCCGACGGGGCTCGGCCTGGTCACCGGCCTGCCCGAGGGACTCGTGACCTATCTCGTCCTCGCCGCCGAGCGTGACGTGCCCGTTGCTGCGTTCGTCATCCATTTCTCGACGACCTGGCTCGTCGTGTGGCTCGCCGTCCACGGTCCTCTCCGGATCGTGCTGCTTCGCTGGAGGTACCGCGGTGGCCGAATCCTCTGAGCGGCCCGTCGGCTTCGGGGCGACGATCGAGGAACTCATCGCCGAGAGCCGATCGGCGAGGTCCGACGTCGCCCGCAACCGGTTTCGTCGGAGTCTGGCCGTCTCGCTCGCCGTCACCGTCACCTGGCTCCTCTCCGTCACGGCCACCGGACAGTGGAACCGGATCCTCGACCACTGGGTCGCGGCGGTGACCATGGTCTTCGGGAGCCTCGTCGCCGGAGCCACACCCCAGGGTGGCGGCGCCGTGGCCTTCCCGGTCTTCACGAAGGGGCTCGACGTTCCAACCGAGGTGGCGCGGCAGCTTCTCGCTCTGTATCCAGACCGTGGGCATGGGATGCGCATCGGCGTCGATCGTCATCAACCGACGGATCGTCGAATGGCGTGCGGTCGCCGTGGGCGGGGGCATCGCCAGTCTGACGTTCGTCGTTGCGCTCCTCACGCTCGGGCGATCCCGATCGACCGTTCTGGCCGATCGATCTCCCCGGTCCGTACGTGAAGGTCACCTTCACGCTGATCCTGTGTGCCATGGCCTGGGTCGTGTACCTCGGTCAGCGGATTCCGATCCGGCCGGTGAGCGACGAGCTCCCCCCGATGAACCGACGGCTGTGGGCTGCGCTCGTCGTCGCCGGTGCCGTCGGCGGGGTTTCGGCGGCGCTGGTCGGATCGGGCGTCGACGTCATGGTCTACCTCTTCGTCGTGGTGCTGTTCGGGGTTCGGGCCGGCGTCGGTGTGCCGACGAGCGTGCTGGCCATGGCCATGGTCTCGGCCGTCGGTTTCGTGGTACTCGGCCTGGTCGACGGCCAGTTCCTCATCGACCGGGCCGCCGACGGATCGGTGGTCGCGGTTGGCGGGCACGCGATCGTTCCCCCCGGCTCGGCGCGCCAGGTCGACCTGTTCGGCATGTGGTTGGCAGCCGCCCCGATCGTCGCCTGGGGCGCCCCGATCGGATCGCTCCTCGCTGCGCGGCTGTCCCCACGGGCGCTGATCCGGCTCGTGATCGGCCTGGCGACCGCCGAGGTCCTGAGCACCATCGTCTTCCTCGACGAGCTGCGAACCGACCCCCGCCTCGCCGCGTTCGCCGGTGTCGGGCTCGTCGTCGGCGTCGGAGGTCTCACCTGGGTCGCCCATCACCGCTTGCGCCTGTTCGGACTGCCGAGCCTGCCACGAGGGGCCCTGCTCACCAGGGCCAGTGTCGAGGTCTCGGCCGACTACGGAGACGACATCCGATGACCGGTATCGCCGACTACGAATTCCTCGAACGATTGGGCGAGGGCAACCACGGCGAGTTCTGGCTCGCCGTTCCGCCACCCCGGCTCGGGCTCGACCCCGGGCGAAGAGTGGCGGTCAAGACCCTGGCGCAGCGGGCATCCGAGGCCGACTTCGGCCGTATGGCCAACGAACTGCGCATCTACGCAGGGGTCGATTCACCGGCGCTGACCCCCATCATCGACGCCGGTCATCAGAACGGTCGGCTCTTCTACGCCATGCCCCACTACCCCGATGGATCGCTGGCGTCGCCGGCCCGTCCGCTCGATCGGCGCGAGATCCGCCAAGCCGTCGCCCGTGCCGCCCGTGCCGCGCACGCCCTGCACGAGGCCGGTGTGGCGCACCGAGACATCAAGCCCTCGAACATCCTGCTCGATCGTGGAGTCGGCTACCTGTCCGACCTCGGGCTCGCCCAGATCATCCACCCCGGACAGACCGTCACCGGAATCGGACCGGTCGGCACCATCGAGTTCCTCTCCCCCGAGGTGGTCCGGGGGGAGCGGGCCTCACGGGCTTCGGACGTCTGGGCATTGGGTGTGACCCTGCATCATCAGCTCAGTGCCCGCCCGCTCTACCCGACCCTCGAACGCCGCTCGTTGCTCGATGCGCTCCGCCAGGTCCTCGACACCATGCCCGTCGTCGATCCCGACCTCGCCGACGGCGAACGGGCGGTGATCGAACGGTGCCTCATGGCCGAACCGGCCCACCGCTACGGGCGAGCCGACGAACTGGCCGCCGCGATCGAAGGACTGGACCCATGAACGATCCCCGTCGGGTCATCGTCGTCCCCGCCGAGTCCGACGGGCCGGGTGGCCTCGTCGTGCGGTGGCGCAGCGGCACGGTCGTGATCGGTGGAACGCCGACCGAGCGCAATGCCACCTTCGCCCGGTTGTTCGGATCCGAACCGTTCGACGAGGCCTCGACCCAGCCGCCCACGCATCACGAGCCGCCGGCCGAAGCCCTGGTCGAACGGATCGACCAGCTCGGTGTCGCCGGCGTCGATCTCGCCGCCGGGATCGAGACCCCGGCCGGGCTCCGGCTCCTGCGGTCCGGCGCCGGCCGAATCACCGGCCTCGACCCCGCCCGACCCGACACCGCAGGCGCGGGAGGCGTCGAACCCGAGGCGACCGTCTGGCTCGGGATCGGACCGGCGCCGGCTCGGGTCGACGGGCGCCTGGCCCCCGATTCCCCAGAACGCTGGCATGCACTCGAGCTGGGCATCGTTCCCGGACGCGGAGTCCTGCTCGCCGCCGTGGCCCCGGCGCAACCGGCCCCGGTGCAACCCGCCGACGGATTCGACGTCGTCGATCTCACCGGCGGGCAAGGTCCCAGGGCGTCCCGCTCGCCGCTGCCGGTCCAGGAGTCGCCCGCGGGAGGCGCCGGACCTCGAATCGGCTCGACCGCCGACCTCGTCCACGGGATCGAGTGCCAGCGCCGACACTTCAACAATCCCCACGCGGCCTACTGCCAGCACTGCGGGATCTCGATGGTGCAGCTCACCCATCATCTTGTCGAGCGACCCCGGCCGACGATGGGGTTCCTCGTGTTCGACCGCGGGATGACCTACGCGCTCGACCGCCGCTACCTGATCGGCCGCGAGCCGACCCCAGAGCCGGCTTCCCCGTTCGAGCCGCTGGCCGTCGACGACGCCGATCACACGGTGTCGCGGCGAACACGCCGAACTGGACTTCGACGGTTGGGACGTGACGCTCACCGACCTCGGCTCGACCAACGGAACGTTCCGCTGGGATACGGACGATCAGCGCTGGGACCGCGTGCTCCCGAACCAGACCGTGGTCCTGCAGCCCGGAACGCCCGTCGCGCTCGGTCGCGTCACCTTCGTCTTCGAGACCGTCGCCCGTTCGACCTGACGGCGAACGCCCGGCGCCACGGTCACGGCGTTGCTCGCGCACACCGGCGAGTCTTGCTAGCGTCGGAGGTCCAGGAGGCAAACATCGATGGCGATCGGTCGCCCCACATCGGACCGGAGGGGTGACGACGCCTCCTTCGTCATGACCGGCGACGCGCCGCGACTCCGGCGATCCCCCGTCGGGCCCCGCTGGGAGTGGATGGTGGGGCCGCTCGTCGGCATCGTGGTCGTCGCGGTGACGGTCATCGGCATCACCCGGGCCGGTTCCGGCGGGTCGGCCGACGTTCCGAGTATCGCCATCGACTGTCCGACGTCGGTCGCCATCGACGAACGGCTGACCTGCACCATCGCCACCGACAACGTCGTGTCCGGGAGCTGGGATCTGCCGGGATTCCTCGCCGGGCCGCTCCAGCTCGACACCGTCAACGACGACAACCCGATCTACGTCGAGCCGACCAATCCCGATGTGGCCGGCCAGACCTTCACGATCACCGCGACCGCCGTCACCGACGACGGTCGATCGGTGACCGCACGACATTCCTTCGAGGTCCGAGCCGACTGATGACGAGTTCGACGAAACGAGACCTGGGCGCGTTCGACGACCCGGGGTCAGGGGTCGTGCGTCTCAGAGCCGGGCGACGATGATGGCAACGTCGTCGAGGTGGCCGGCGACGTCGGCGAAGTCGGCGAGGAGCCGATCGGCGATCGTCGCGACCGGTTCGGTACGAATCGCACCGAAGAACTGCGCCAGGCGATCGATGTCGACGTCGAGGGCGTCGACGCGGGACTCGACCAACCCGTCGGTGAACAACAGCAGCGTCGAGCCCGGTTCGTAGGGCTCGGATCGCACGGCCGTCGCCGGGCCGGCGACGCCGAGCCAGGGGCGCAGACTCCCTCGGAGCGAGACGACCTCGCCTCGAGCGGAGGCGATGAGCGGTGGCGGATGGCCGGCCAGGACCGTGGTGAGGGTCCGACGGCCGACGTCGACGACGGTGACGGCCACGGTGGCGAGCGCCTTGGACTCGTGGTTCGACAGCAGTCGCTCGGCCTGCTCGTAGAGGAGCGCCGGATCGGTGTCGAGTTGGACCAACGCCGAGATCACGGTTCGCACGCGGGCCATCCGGGCGGCGGCCTCGGGGTCGTGACCGACCACGTCGCCGACCACGAAGGCCGTCCGCTCGTCGTCGATCCGCACCACGTCGTACCAGTCACCGCCGAAACCGAGCGCCGTGGCGGCCGGCTCGTACCGTACGGCGATGTCGACGCCCGGGATGGTCGGGGCCGGGCTCAACAGCGTTCGTTGCAGGGCATGGACCAGGGTCGACCGATCGGCGGTGATCCGCGCCCGTTCGATGGCCTGACCGACGATCCGACCGAGGGTGAGCAACTGGAACATCGGGAAGCCGGCCGAGGTCAGCGGTCGGTCCCAACCGACCACCATCACGCCGACCACCTCGCCGTGCGCCGTCCACAGGGGAATCGCCGCCGAGGCGACGACCCCGACGGCATCGGCCTGGGCCACCGAGTCGGGATAGTCGCGAGCCCGTTGCGCCCGGTCGGCCACCAACACCGGCGTTCCGGTCCGAAAGGCCACCGTGTAGGGCGCCTCGGTCCCCGACTCGAGATTCGACTCGAGCAACTCACGGGCCTGGCGGTTGCCCCCGAGGAGGCTGGCTCGCTGGGTCGGCTCGTCGTAGAGGCCGGCGATCGCCACGGTGGCCTCGAGATAGTCGGGGCCGCCGGTGGCGATCACCCGGGCGACGTCGTCGACGGTCTCGGCCGATCCGAGCTGGGCGGCGAGATCGGCGAGCACCTCGGACCGCCGGCGCGACCGTGCCCGTTCGGTGATGTCGGCGACGATCATGCCGACCCGGGTCGGGAGTCCGACGAGGTCGATCGGGAAGTAGGTGGCCGACCAGGTCTTGTCGATGCCGGGCTCGGCCCCGGTCCGACCGGCGATCTCGACCCCGACGACCGGCTCACCGTGATCGAGGACCCGGCGGACCAGGGGCTCGATGTCGCTGGCCAGATCCGGGATCACCTGGTCGATCGTCCGGCCGTGATGGTCGGTGACCGGGACGCCGTTGATGTCGGCCATCGCCTGGTTGACCATCTCGAATCGCAGCGTGTCGTCGACGAGGGCGAAGCCCAGCGGGGCCTCGGCGAGCACGGCCTGGAGCAGGGCCTCGGACCGAGTGGCCGCAGCCGCCGTCTGGCGGGCCCGGATCTCGTCGGCGGCGATGTCGGCGAGTTCATGGAGGATCTGGGCGTCCGAGGATGACCAGCGCCGGGGGACCGTGTCGACCACACAGACCGTTCCGAGCACCAGCCCGCTCTCGGACCGCAGCGGCACACCGGCCCAGGCCCGAACCCCCATCGACTCGATCGACGGGTTGGAGCTGGTCCGTTCGTCCTGCGTGGCGTCGTCGACCAGGAACGCCTCGTCGGTGCCGATCACGTACTGGCAGAACGACTCACCGACCGGGTTCTGACGCACACGCCCGGCGCCGGGCTCGAGGCCGACGGAAGCCTTCCAGAACGAGCGCCGGTCGTCGACGACGGTGATGAACCCGAAGGGTGTGGACAGGAGTCGAGACGCCAACGAGGCGATGCGATCGAAACCGGTCTCGGGAACGGTGTCGAGCAGGCCCGACAGGGTGACGGCCTCGAGTCGCCGGGCGTCGTCGACCCGGCTCGCGACCAGCTCGGCGAAGGTACGTCCCAGCTCGGTCGAGGCGATGTCCACCGCCGCACCCTAGGCGAGAACGACTCCGGCACGCGACTGCGTTCCACCGCCGGTCGCCGCCGGAACCGATCGAGGCCAGGGGCGCCCCGGCGGGCGGCGATCAGGACTTCCTCCTCTTCGTCCCGAAGAGCCGAATGGGTTAGCGTCGCGTCATGAACAGTCCTTCCAACCTGCAACACGAAGAACTCCGATCCTGGGTCGCCGAGATGGTCGAACTCTGCCAGCCCGACGACGTCCACTGGTGCGACGGCAGCGACGAGGAGTACCAGCGCCTCACCGAAGAGCTGGTCGAGGCCGGCACCTTCATCAAGCTCGACGAGGCGCTCCGACCCGGCAGCTTCCTCGCCCGTTCCGACCCCAGCGACGTCGCCCGGGTCGAGGACCGCACGTTCATCTGCAGCCGCACGGCCCAGGGGGCCGGACCGACGAACAACTGGATGGACCCCGCCGAGATGAAGGAGATCCTGCAAGGTCTCTTCGCCGGGTCGATGAAGGGTCGCACGATGTACGTGATCCCCTTCAGCATGGGTCCGCTCGGTTCGCCGATCGCGCAGATCGGCGTCGAGATCACCGACTCGGCCTACGTCGCGGTGAACATGAAACTGATGACCCGGATGGGCTCGAAGGCGCTCGACGTCCTCGGCACCGATGGGGAGTTCGTGCCGTGCATGCACACCGTCGGAGCCCCCCTGGCTCCCGGCGACACCGACGTGCCCTGGCCGTGCAACCCCGACGTCAAGTACATCGTCCACTTCCCCGAGGAACGCTCGATCTGGTCCTACGGCAGCGGCTACGGCGGCAACGCCCTCCTCGGCAAGAAGTGCCTGGCTCTGCGGATCGCGTCGACCATGGGCCGAGACGACGGTTGGCTGGCCGAGCACATGCTGATCATGGGCGTCACCGAACCGAGCGGGCAGAAGACCTTCGTGGCCGCCGCGTTCCCGAGCGCCTGCGGGAAGACCAACTTCGCCATGCTCGAGCCCCCCGAGGCCTTCGCCGCCGAAGGCTGGAAGATCGAGACCGTCGGCGACGACATCGCCTGGATCAAGCCCGGGGCCGACGGCAAGCTGTACGCGATCAATCCCGAGGCCGGCTACTTCGGGGTCGCCCCGGGAACCTCGCGAGCGACCAATCCGAGCGCCATGGTCACCGTGGAGTCGAACTCGATCTTCACCAACGTGGCGTTGACCGATGACGGCGATGTGTGGTGGGAGGGCATGGACGGCGACCCGCCGGCCCACGCCATCGACTGGCAGGGCAACGACTGGACGCCCGAGTCGGGCACCAAGGCCGCACACCCGAACTCCCGGTTCACGGCGCCCGCCGCCCAGAATCCGGTGGTCGACCCGGCCTGGGACGACCCCAAGGGCGTCCCGATCTCGGCGTTCATCTTCGGCGGTCGTCGATCCGACACCCTGCCGCTGGTGCATCAGTCGTTCAACTGGGCCCACGGCGTCTATCTGGCCGCCACCATGGGATCCGAGACCACCGCCGCCGCCTTCGGCCAGCAGGGCGTGGTGCGACGAGACCCCTTCGCCATGCTGCCCTTCGCCGGCTACCACATGGGCGACTACTTCAACCACTGGCTGTCGTTCGGTCGGAAGATCCACAACCCGCCCCGCATCTTCGGGGTGAACTGGTTCCGCCGCAACGCCGACGGCGACTTCGCCTGGCCCGGGTTCGGCGAGAACATGCGGGTGCTGCAGTGGATCGTCGAACGGTCGCAAGGCAGGGCCTACGCCGTCGAGAGCCCGATCGGCTGGATGCCGCGCCACCAGGACCTGAACTGGAAGGGGCTCGAGGACTTCTCCGAAGCCGACTTCCGCCAGGCGATGTCACTCGACCGTGAGGACTGGGACAGGGAGATCCTGGCTCACGACGAGCTGTTCATCCGGCTCAACGACCGGATTCCCAAAGAGATGCTCGCCATCCGCGAGCTCACCCTGTCGGCACTGTGGCGTTCGCCCGAGCACTGGGAGATGAATCCCGACCCGACCTGATCGGGGCCGCGGCGATTTCGCCGAGTCGGTCGTCGCTCGATAAGGTCGCCGGTCACCAAGACCGACACAATCGAAGAACCTGCGGGGTTGGGTGGAAGTCCCGACCGGCGGTGAGAGCCCGCGAGCCCTTCGCCTTTTCGGTGATCGGCCGACCCGGTGGAATTCCGGGGCCGACGGTGAGAGTCCGGATGGGAGCAGGATGATGTGACGATGCCCGTCGCGCCCCCTGGCGCGACGGGGGTCGTGTCGTCGTCGTCCCCGCACAGCCGGAGCGACCATGACCGACCCACCGACCAGCAGCCGACCCACCGCCGACCGATCCGACCCCGACCCGACACCGGGCGGCCGGTCGTTCGATGGCGTCATGGGTGAGGCGATGGGGGTGGCGGCGACCGTTCGTCGCCTGACGAGCCCCAATCCCTGGGTCGGCGCCGTGGTCGTGACGGCGACGGGTGCGGTGTGCGCAACGGGCGCCACGCAGCCGCCCGGCGGTCCTCACGCCGAGATCGTGGCGCTCGATGCGGCGGGTCCGCTCGCTGCCGGCGCGACCCTGGTCGTCACCCTCGAGCCCTGCTCGCACCACGGTCGCACCCCGCCGTGCACCGAGGCCATCGTTCGGGCCGGGATCGCCCGGGTGGTCGTCGGCGTCGCCGATCCGGATCGACGGGTCTCGGGCCGGGGCCTGGTTGCCCTGCGGGCCGCCGGCATCGAGGTGATCGAGGGCGTCTCGGCGGCCGCGGTCCGCGAGCAGCTCGCTCCCTACCTCCACCATCGCCGGACCGGGCGTCCGTTCGTCGTCGCCAAGGTCGCCGCCACGCTCGACGGGTCGGTGGCGGCGCCCGACGGCACGTCGCAGTGGATCACCGGTTCCGAGGCCCGACACGACGCCCACCGGATCCGGGCCGAGAGTGACGCCATCGTCGTTGGCGCCGGCACCGTCCGCGCCGACGATCCGGCGCTGACCGTCCGCCACGTCGAGGGACGGGATCCGCTGCGAGTGGTGCTCGGCCGGGCACCCGAGCGAGCCCGGGTCCACCCGTGCCTGGAGTGGACGGGCGGCCTCGAGGAGCTCCTCGACGAACTGGGTGGGCGTGACGTCCTGCAGGTCATGGTCGAGGGTGGACCGACCGTGCTGCGCTCGTTCCACGAGGCCGGGCTCATCGACCGCTTCGTCGTCTATCTGGCCCCGGCACTGTTCGGCGGCCGTGACGCGCTCCCCCTGATGGCCGGCAGCACGGCACCGACGATGGCGTCGTTGTGGCGCGGCCGGTTCCTGTCGGTCGACCGCATCGGCAACGACCTCCGGATCGAGGTCGCCCCGGCGCCCGACCACCCCTGCCCCACCACCCAAGGAGTGCACTGATGTTCACCGGAATCGTCGAGGAACTCGGAACGATCGAGCGATTCGAGCAGGGAACCCTGCGGATCACCGCGACCCTCGTGATCGAGGACGCAACGATCGGCGACTCGATCGCCGTGAACGGCTGCTGCCTGACGGTGGTGGCCCTCGGGCCGCACTGGTGGGAGGCCGACGTCTCCGACGAGACGATCCGGCGCACCGGACTGGCCGGACTCGCTCACGGCGACCCGGTCAATCTCGAACGGGCCGTGCGGGCCGGCGACCGCCTCGGTGGCCATCTCGTCCAGGGTCACGTCGACGGCGTCGGGCACGTCGTCGATCCCGTACCCGACCTCCGAATCGCCCTTCCGGCATCCTTGCGGCGGTACGTGGTCGAGAAGGGATCGATCACCGTCGACGGGGTCAGTCTGACCGTGGTGCAACCCACCGACGACGGTTTCACGGTGGCGATCATCCCGCACACGGCCGCCGTCACGACCCTCGGCGGTCGTCGTCCCGGCGACGAGGTCAACATCGAGGTCGACGCCATCGCCAAGTACGTCGAGCAACTGCTGGCGCCCCACCGGCCCGCCACCGAGGACGATCCGGCCGACCGACCATCCCCCGACACCGAACCAGGAGCGCAGCCATGACCATCCGATTCGACGAGATCCAGACCGCCATCGACACCATCGCCGCCGGCGGCATCGTGGTCGTCGCCGACGACGAGGATCGCGAGAACGAGGGCGACCTGATCATGGCCGCCGACGCCGCCACGCCGGAATCCATCGCCTTCTTCGTCCGACACACCTCGGGTCTCATCTGTGTCGGGCTCACCGGGGAGCGCTGCGACGATCTGGGCCTCACCCTGATGGTGCCGGCGAGCGTCAACAGCGACACGCACGGGACGGCGTTCACGGTCTCGGTCGATCTCGCCGAAGGCACCACGACCGGGATCTCGGCCGCCGATCGGGCGGCAACCCTCCGGGCGCTCGCCGACGATCGATCGGGAGCCGCGGCCTTCCACCGACCGGGCCATGTGTTCCCGCTGCGGGCCCGCCCCGGCGGGGTGCTGAAGCGGGCCGGCCACACCGAGGCCGCCGTCGACCTGGCCCGATTGGCCGGGCGGGCCCCGGCCGGCGCACTGTGCGAGATCGTCAACGACGACGGCACGATGCGACGGGGCGTCGATCTGCGAACCTTCGCCGACGAGCACGGTCTGCCGCTCATCTCGATCACCGACCTCATCCGCCATCGACGCCGCAGTGAGAAGCTCGTCGAACGGACCGCCTCGGCCCGGATCCCCACCGAGTGGGGATCGTTCCAGTGTCACTCGTTCCTGAGCCTGGTCGACGGGGAGACCCACCTCGCCTACACGATGGGCGACCTCGACACCGGCGCTCCCGTGCTGGTCCGGGTCCACAGCGAGTGCCTCACCGGCGACGTGTTCGGCAGTCTCAAGTGCGACTGCGGGCCCCAACTGCGGGAATCCATGCGCCGCATCGCCGAACTGGGTCGCGGGGCCGTGGTGTATCTGCGGGGGCACGAGGGTCGGGGCATCGGCATCAGCCACAAGCTCCGCGCCTACGAACTGCAGGACCAGGGTCTCGACACCGTCGACGCCAACCTCGAACTGGGACTCCCGATCGACAGCCGCGAGTACGGGGTCGGAGCCCAGATCCTGGTCGACCTCGGGATCCATCGGCTCCGCCTCCTGACCAACAATCCGGCCAAGTACGGCGGCCTCGCCGGCTTCGGCCTGACGATCACCGAACGAGTGCCCCTGCACGTCCCGCTCGACATCGAAGCCCGGCGCTACGTCGAGACCAAGCAGGCCCGCCTCGGTCATCACGGTCCCGACGAGACCAACGACCCCGACCACCACACGACCACGGAGCTCCCCGTCTCATGAGCACGAACCCGCCGACCGCCCCGGACACCGATCGTCCCGACCGCCGCTTCGGCCTGGTCTGCAGTCGCTTCAACGACCTGATCGTCGAACGACTCGAGCGGGGTGCCCGCGACGCACTGGTCCGCAACGGTGTGGACGCCGACGACATCCTCACGATCTGGGTTCCGGGTGCCTGGGAGATCCCCCAGGTCGCCCGGGCGCTGGCCGACTCCGGCCGGGTCGACGCCATCGTCGGCCTCGGGGCGGTCATCCGGGGCGAAACGTTCCACTTCGAGGTGATCGCCACGCAGAGCGCAGCCGGACTGGCCCGCACGGCGCTCGACACCGGCGTCGTCGTGACCAACGGGATCATCACCACCGAGGATCTCGACCAGGCCCTCAACCGGGCCGGGGGCAAGGCCGGGAACAAGGGCGCCGAGGCGGCCCTTGCGGCCCTCGAGACCCTCGAAGCCGTCCGGGGACTGTCCTCGTTCGACGAGCCCTGAGGTCGTCGGGCGGCTCCTCCACCGGGGACGGGCGCATTCGTTGTCATAGCTAATTAGCATGGACAACCATGACCTCGTCCCCCGATCGAACACCCCCGTCCTCGGCGAGGTCGTCGGCTCCGGCGGTGGCCGACGCCGATCGGATCGCCCGGCTCCGCCTCGCTCTGGCAAGGCTCGCCCGGCTCCAGCGCCAGGCGTCGACGTCGGGACTCACCCCGAGCCAGCAGTCGGCGCTCGCCGTCATCGATCGTCGCGGCCCGATCACGCTGGGGGAGCTGGCCCGGGTCGAACAGGTGGCACCACCCACCATCACCCGCATCATCGCCAAGCTCGAGGACCAGGGTCTCGTCGGGCGCCGCGTCGACCGACTCGACCGCCGGGTCGCCCGACTGTCGATCACCACCGAGGGTCACACCCGTCTCGAGCGGGCCCGCGAGCGCCGGAACCAGTGGTTGGCCGAGCGGCTGGCCGACCTCGACGGGCGCGACGTCGACGCCATCCTGGCGGCGATCGAGCCGCTGGAACGACTCGCCGCCGGACCGGGCGACGAAACGAACGGCGAACCGGAACGCGCCCGATGATCGGCCTCCGCGCCGCCACCGGCGAGACCTTCCGCTCACTGAAGGTCCGGAACTTCCGGCTGTTCTTCCTCGGTCAGCTCACCAGCCAGGCCGGCACCTGGATGCAGTCCGTCGCCTTGATCTGGGTCGTGCTGAAGCTCACCGACAACGGACTGGCGCTCGGTCTGGCCACGGCCGCCCAGTTCCTGCCGGTCCTGGTGCTCGGCGCATGGGGCGGCGTCATCGCCGACCGGGTCGACCGGCACCGGTTCATGGTGATGACCCAGATCGCGTTCACGATCGTCGCCGGCGGATTCGCCGTGTTGATGGTGATCGACCGGCTCTCGATGGGCGCCATCTACGGCCTGTCGCTGCTCTACGGCGTGATCACGGCGGTCGACAACCCGACCCGTCGGACCCTGGTGGTCGATCTGGTCGACACCGAGGACATCCCGAATGCCGTGGCCCTCAACTCCGCCATGATGACGGGGTCCCGAGTCATCGGCCCCTCGATCGCCGGACTGCTGATCACCACCGTCGGCGTCGAGTGGTGCTTCATCGTCAACACCGTGACCTACCTGGCGGTGATCGGCGCCCTCCTGCGCATGGATCGCTCCGCCATCCGGGCCGCCCCCCGGATGGCCCGGGCCCGAGGCCAGCTCGTCGAAGGGTTGCGCTACGTCTGGGCCACCCCCGTCCTGCGCCAGTCCCTGACGCTGCTCACGGTCGTCGGCACCCTGGCCTTCGAATACCAGGTCACCCTGCCGCTGCTCGCCGAGCGAACGCTCGGCGCCGGAGCGGGTGGGTTCACCCTGCTGTATTCGGCCATGAGCGTGGGTTCGGTCGTTGGTGCCCTGTCGATGGCCCGTCGCCGGTCGGTCGACGTGGCCTTCCTGGTGCGATCGGCCTGGGGCCTCGTGGTGGCCACCACCCTGCTGGCGCTGTCGCCGACGCTCGCGGTCGCCGCCGTTGCCGTGATGCCGGTCGGGGCGGCGACGATCTTCCTGGTGTCGGGGGCGAACTCGGTCGTCCAGCTGCAGGCCGACCCGGCGATGCGGGGACGGGCGTTGGCGCTCACCACGGTGGTGTTCATCGGGTCGACGCCGATCGGCGGACCGATCGCCGGCTTCGTCTCGGAACACCTGGGAGCCCGGTGGGGACTCCTGATGGGCGCCCTCGCCACGGCCCTCGTCGCGCTGTGGGTCGGTCTCCGTCATCACCCCGAACCGGCGGCCCCGCTCGACCCTCCGGGACCGGTCGCCGTGGCCGGCGCCGTCAGCGGCCCTGCCAGGCCGGGGGCCGCTTCTCCGAGAACGCCAGCGGGCCCTCGACGTAGTCGGCGCTCTTGACCATCGACCGCACGGCGTCGTAGGGGCGTTCGTGGGCGGCCCGCACCCCGGCCTCGTCGAGTCCCTGCATCGCCGCTTCCTTGGTCGCCCGGATCGACATCGGCGAGCAGGCCAGGATCATGTCGGCCCACTCCCGGGCCCGGCCGAGCAGATCACCCGGCGCCACCACCTCGTTGACGAAACCCAGTTCCCGACCCTCGGCGGCGGGAACGTGGCGGCCCGTGAGCATCATGCCCATGGCGTTCTTCAGGCCGATCTGACGAGGCAGCCGATGGACCCCTCCGGCCAGCGCCGCCAGACCGACCTTCGGCTCGGGAAGCGCGAACCGGGCGGTCTCGGAGGCGATGATCAGATCACAGGCCAGCGCGATCTCGAATCCACCACCCATGGCGACGCCGTTGACGGCGGCGATCACGGGCTTGTTCAGGTCCCATCGGGCCGTCAGTCCGGCGAACCCGGTCGAGGGCATCCCCGAGCGGTCGCCGCCCCCCGCCTGGTACTTCAGGTCGTTGCCGGCCGAGAAGGCGCGGTCGCCGGCGCCGGTGATGATGCACACCCAGAGATCGGGATCGGCCTGGAACCGGTCGAAGAGTTCCGACAGCTCGGCATTGCCCGGCGGGTGGAGGGCGTTCATCACCTCGGGTCGGTTGATCGTGATCGTGTACAGGTGGCCGTCGGTCTCGGCGTACGAATACGTTCCCATGCCGGGAACCTAGTCCTCGCCCGTCCACCACGCCTCGGCCAGCCGGGCGCGCCTCCTAGACTGCCGATCGTGCCCGCCCCGAGCCTGTTCCGATCGACCGTCGTCCGTTCCGTCGTGAGCGTCTGGGCCTGGATCGCCCTGGGGCTGGTCGTCGTGATCTTCCTGCCGATCGTGGCGATCACGCGGCTCGTCACCGCACCGTTCGATCCGGGTCGATACCACGCCGGACTCATGTTCCGAAAGCTCGCCGTCGCCCATCAGAAGCTGAACCCGCTGTGGACGTTCTCGGTCACGGGGACGATCCCCACCGATCCCCGCCGGCCCTACGTCGTGGTCGCCAACCACGAGAGCTTCGTCGACATCCTGCTGATCTCGCATCTCCCGTTCGAGATGAAGTGGATGAGCAAGAGCGAGTTCTTCAAGATCCCGCTGGTCGGATGGATGATGCAGCTCGCGGGCGACATCAAGCTCGAGCGGGGCAGCAAGCGATCGGCGGCCAAGGCCCTCATCGACAGCCGCGACCGACTCGACAAGAAGGTGTCGGTCATGGTGTTCCCCGAGGGCACCCGTTCCCAGACCGGCGAACTCGGCGACTTCAAGGACGGGGCCTTCCGCATCGCGATCCAGGCGGGGGTGCCGATCCTGCCGCTGGCCGTGATCGGAACTCGCGACGCACTGATCAAGCACGATTGGCGATTCGGTCGGAGCAACGCCGAGGTGCGCGTCCTCGATCCCATCCCGACCGACGGCCTCACCAAGGCCGACGTGCCGGCGTTGCGTGATCGGGCCCGCGACGTCATCGCCGCGGCGCTCGTCGAGATGCGGGCCGAACGAGTCGAGGGCTGACCGAGCCTTCGCGGCCGAGCGACCCGAGATGGGGGGTCAGTCGGTCTGCGGCACGCGGATCGTCGCCTGCGGGCCCGAGGTGTCGGGGCGTGCCGGCGATCACGAGATCGAGGCCACGGTCGCTCTGGTTCTCGACGACGACTCCCTGAACGTCGGCGACGACGGCCAGCCGCACGCCGCGGAAGAGCGTCTGGAAGCCGAGCGAGGTCCACCCCGGGGCCAGGACCGGGTCGAGGTGCAGCACGTCGTCGGCCACCCGGAGTCCGCCGAACCCCGACACCGCGGCGATCCAGGTGCCGGCCATGCTCGTCACGTGGCACCCGTCGCGGGTGTCGTGGTTGATGTCGTCGAGGTCGAGCCGAGCGCTGCGCCGCAGCATCTCGAGGGCCTTGTCGAGCCGGCCGAGCCGGACGGCCAGGACGGCATGGACCGACGGCGACAGCGAGGACTCGTGCACCGTGCGGGGCTCGTAGAAGTCGAAGTTGGACCGGATGGTGTCGAGATCGAATCGGTCCTCGAAGACCCACAGCCCCTGGAGCACGTCGGCCTGCTTGATGAAGCACGACCGCAGGATCCGGTCCCACGACCAGTGGTGCACGATCGGCCGTTCGGCCGGGTCGAGATCGTCGACGGTGAGGAGCTCCTTGTCGAGATAGTTGCCCTGCTGGAGGAAGATGCCCCGCTCGGGGTCCTCGGGGAAGAACAGGCCGTCGGCGACCTCGGCCCAGCGGGCTCGTTCGTCGGTCTCGGCGAAGGCGAAGGCGACGCCGTCCAGGATGGCCTCGGTGGCGAGCGGGTCGATCGAACGGGCCAGGTCGATGGCCTGCGCCGCGTAGCGCAGCGTCCACTGGGCCATCAGGTTGGTGTACCAGTTGTTGTCGACGTTGTTCTCGTACTCGTTGGGTCCGGTGACACCGAGGATGACCCACGCCTGCTTGGGTTCGGAGAACGACACCCGCTGCGACCAGAAGCGGGCGATGGCGATGAGCACCTCGAGGCCGCCGTCGAGCAGGTACGGGGTGTCACCGGTGGTTCGGATGTAGTCGTACACGGCGAAGGCGATGGCCCCGTTGCGGTGGATCTCCTCGAAGGTGATCTCCCACTCGTTGTGGCACTCCTCGCCGTTGATCGTGACCATCGGGTAGAGCGCCGCTCCCCCACCGAACCCGAGCTTGGCGGCGTTCTCGATCGCCCGGTCCAGCTGCCGATGGCGGTACCGGAGGAGGTTCCGGCTGACCTCGGGCTCGGCCGACGCGAGGTAGAAGGGGAGGCAGAAGGCCTCGGTGTCCCAGTAGGTCACACCGCCGTACTTCTCGCCGGTGAATCCCTTGGGCCCGATGTTGAGATCGGGGTCGACTCCGGTGAACGTGGAGTGCAGCTGGAAGATGTTGAAACGCATGCCCTGGGCGACGGCCGGATCGCCGCCGATCGCCACGTCGCTCAGCTGCCACTTGCGGTCCCAGGCCTCGACGTGCTCGTCTCGCAGGGCGTCGAATCCGGCGACGACCGCGGCATCGAGCACGGCGGCGGTTCGTGCCGACACGTGCTCGGGGGTCATCGTGCGCGAGGTCACGTTGGACGCCGAACTTCACGACCTCGACCGTCTCGCCTTCGGCGATCGGTGAGGTCGTAGACGGCGGCCACCGACCGTTCGGTGAGCTCGGGGATCGGTTCGGGCCCGGGGGTCGTCGCTCCGACCTGCACGACGGCGACGTGCATGGCCGTCTCGGCGACGAAGTGGGTCTTCTTGGTGCGCTGGACCACCGCATCCACGCGAACCGTCGAGCGAGACCGACATCGGATCCCAGAAGCCGAACTCGTGGTTCGAGTCCTCGTTGTACACGTCGCCGTCGATGCCGATCGAGAGTCGCAATCCGGAGGTCGGGTCGCCATCGGCGGCGTCGGCCCCGGGGGACCGGGTGAGGGTGATGCGGTAGCGGATCGCCCCCAGTTCGGGCCGCACCATGCTGAGGAATCGTCGGGTCTCGACCTCGACCACTGCGCCGTTGGCGAGGCGGGCCCGGAAGGTTCGTTCGAGTTCACCGGAGCGGAGGTGGAGGGTTCGTCGGTAGGTCTCGACCGGTCGCGGTGTGCAGATCGAGCGCCTCGCCGTCGATCCACACGTGGATCGGGGTCCAGTCGGCGGCGTTGAGCACCTTGGCGAAGGAGTCGGGATACCCGTTCTTCCACCAGCCGACCCGGGTGGGGTCGGGATAGTAGATCCCGGCCAGGTAGTTGCCCCGCAGCGAGTCGCCGGTGAACCGTTCCTCGTGGTTGCCGCGCCCGCCGAAGTTTCCGTTGCCGAGGCTGAACAGGCTCTCGTTGACCCGATTGGCGTCCGGATCGAACCCGTCCTGCACGACGGTCCACTCGTCGCCACCGATCACATGCTGCATGCTCGGGACTCTACTTGGGGCATCATGAACGTTGCGGCCCTCCTCGTGGCTGTCGTCACCCGGCGGCGCTGCGGAACGGCCCGAGGAAGGATCTCATGACCGACCACACCACCAGGATCTACCGGGTCACGATCCGGGGACGGTTCCGTGACCTGACGGAACGGGCCCGCGCCTCACTGGTGAAGGCGGCCCCCGAACACGACATCTTCGTGTCGGCCTACACCGTCGAGGGCACGCTCACGTACGACCACCGGATCGACTTCTTCAACCTCCGATACGAGGTCCGCACCACCTCGCCCGACGAGGATCCGGCGGCGCTCGCCCTCGTCGAGGCCGAGACCTTCCTGCACACCCTGGGGCTGGGCCACGGGCCACTGACGACCAACGTGGTCGACATGGCCGATCTCACGTCGTGATCGTCACTCGTCCTCGTCGGGCTCGCGGTCGCTGGCCCGGATGAGGACCTCCCCGATGCTGTGGCGAACGATGGTCCGGATCTCGATGTCCCAGCCGTCGATGGGCAGCGACTCACCGGCGGTCGGCAGCCGTCCGAGGTGTTCGAGGACCAGACCGGCGACGGTGGCGTAGTCCCCCTCGGGCAGGTCGATGTCGAGGTCGATGAGATCGTGGACCGGGAACTTGCCGGGAAGGACCACGCTGCCGTCGTCGTTGCGAACGACGGTGTCGAGATCGACGTCGGTCTCGTCGTAGATCTCCCCGACGAGTTCCTCGACGAAGTCCTCGACGGTCACCAGGCCCGACGGCTCCCCCGTGCTCGTTGACCACCAGGGCCATCTGGGTTCGGCGCTGCTGCAGGTCGCGCAGCGCGCTGAGGACGTGCGCGGCGTCGGGGAAGACGGGGAGCTCGCTCGCCGCCGCTCCGACCGGCTCGTCGTCGCGGTCGACCAGATCGCGGAGATGGACGAAACCGACCGTCCGGTCGAGATTGGCGTTCTCGGCAACGGGGGCTCGCGAGAACCCCGAGGCCTTCAAGACGTCGAGGGCGTCGCCGACAGCTCAGCTCGGCATCGAGGACCAGGACGTCGGACCCCGGCACCATCACCTGGTCGAGTCGGCGCTCGGCCACCTCGAAGGCCCCGTCCATGATGCGACGCTGTTCCTCGGGTGAGCGTCTCGTGGAGCGCGACCATGTCGCGCAACTCCTCCTCGGTGATCTCCTCACGCTGCACCGATCGGATCGGCGCCCATCAGCCGGACGGCGAGATCGGTGGAGTGTGACAGCATCCACACGATCGGGCCGGGTGAGCTCGCGAGGCCACGTCGAGCGGTCGGGCCATGAGCAGGCCCCACTTCTCGGCCCGCTGCATCGCCACCCGCTTCGGGGCCAGTTCACCGAAGACGAGGGTGAAGTACGACAGCACCAGCGTGACCACCACGATCGAGGTGGGACGGGCGGCACCCCCGAGGAACCCGAGCGGTTCTTCGAGCGGCTCGGCCAGCGAGACGGCGGCGGCCGCCGAGGCCAGGAACCCGGCGAGGGTGATCCCGATCTGGATGGTGGCCAGGAACTGGTTGGGCTGGCGCGCCAACCTCGCCAGGATGGCCCCGGTCGACGACCGCTGCTCGAGGCGCTGCAGTTGGCTCTCGCGCAACGACACCAGGGCGAGCTCGGTTCCGGCAAAGGCGGCGTTGACGATGACGAGCACGGTCACGAGGATGAGTTGGGGCCACACGTCGCTCATCGGGGCTGGCGGGCCCCGGGGACGGGCTCCGATGGGTTGATCATCCGGTGAGTTTCGCACAGGATCGGCGAAACCGGCTCAATCCTGGTGGCCCGAGCGGAGTCCGAGGGATTCGATCGCCGCCTGCGCCGTGTCGACATCGACCAGTTCGATCCAGCGTTCGGACACCGCCAGCCCGGCGGCGCGACGGGCGAGCGTCGCCGCAGCACCATCGGCCGTCGTTCCCTGGTGCATGTCGAGGAGGAGGATCAGGTCCCAGTCGCCGACGTTGGTCAGCCACATTCCCTCGATCGAGCCACCGGCTTCGTGCACCAGGTGTTGGAGGTAGTCACGCCTGGCGGCCGGTCCGTCCCGCACCATCTTGGCGGCCTCCTCCGCCGAGACCTTCACCATTCCGAGGAACCGTGCCATGGAGGACCCTTTCGTTCGACGACACCGATCAGCCTGATCCGACTACGGTTCGTCGGACAGGGCCGGAAGTCCGTCGACCAGGACCGGGCCCGAAGGCCCTATCCGCGACCGCCCTCTCCGGCCCAGGATCGAACCATGAGCAAGCGCAACGAAGCGTCCGACCCGGAGACGCCCTGGGAGTTCCTCCCCGGCGATGACGACGTCGACTCCTACGCCGACGAGCGGCTCCCCGCCGAGGAGTCGGCGATGCACCTCGAGACCGAACGACCACGGCGATCCCGGCGATCCCGCCGACGGGTGTCCGCCGACGACGCCGTGGTCGTGCACTACCTCGACGACGAGGAACCCGAGGTCCCCGACCGCTCCGTTCGCCGCTCGAGCAACGAGACCACGGCCGAGGTCGAGGAGCTGCTCATCCGGCAGCACTACCTGCCGGCCGACGAGTAGGTCCACCGACCCGGCCGCTCGGTCTCCCCGGCAACCTCAGTAGCGCAGAACGGCGGCGACCGGCCCTCCGCCGGGCACGTCGGCCAGTGGTACGGCACGGACCCGACCGCCGTGCCGGATCGTCTGGGCCGCTGCGTGGTCGAAGAGTTCGACGTCGCCGGGTTGGCGCTGGTCGTGGTCGATCACCACGCGCTCGATCGGATCGAGGCGGCCCCAGCGCAGGCAATCGAGCGGGATCGTGAGGGACTCGACCCGGCCGTCGAGGGCGGCAACGAGCACCTCGTCGAGACGGTCGGCGACCGGTACCGTCCCGCTGCCGAAGCGCTCGGCGTCCCGGTCGGCCTCCCGATCGAACACCGGCCGGACCAACGGCCAGCCTGCGTCCGCCAGGTCACGGGCCGACCGGTGGTCGGCACTGCCCGCCACCACATCGGGAACCAGGTTCTCGAGACGGCTGATGGCCCGATAGGTGTCGAGCAGCCGTCGCTCGCCGGCCAGCACCGTCGGGGCCGTCGACGGGCCGACGAGCTGCCGGACGTGATGGTCGACGATGCGGCAGAACCGCTCGGTCTCTTCGTGCGCGGCGTCATCGGTCGAGCCCTGCCCGTGGAAGGCGGCCGTGGTGCGACCGCCGCCGACCCGACCGGCGGCGTGGCTCTGCAGTTGAGCCTCCCGGTCGTCGAGCCGGAGGGCCTCCTCGAGCGACCGCGGCGTGTCGCCCAGATCGACGTCGTCGAGCTGCACCCGGTTGCCGTGCAACAGGCGCACGTCATTGCGGCTGAGCGCCAGGACCCAGAACTCGTTGCCGACCGCCACCGCCGACAGCAGAGGCGCGAACCGGAACGAGTCGGCAACCATGACGAACTCGTCGACGGGTTCGGCCAACCGGAAGGTCTGCATGCCGTCGGCGTCGACCAGGACCACGAGGCCACGGTCGAGGCCGGTCCAGAACTCGTCATCGGCCCCCAGCGCCCGGGCCGGCGCCAACAGCCGATCGGCGACGGTGCGATCCGACCCCAGCGCGAGGAGCTCTCGCGTGGCCTCGGTCAGGAGATTCTTCAGCCGGATCGTGTCCTGTGCTCGATCGAGACCGGCCGGATGCGTGGGCATGGTGATCGTCACCCGGTGTCCCGGGCCCGGCATGGCGAGCTGACGAAGCTGATCGGAGGTGAGGAGATCGAGCACGGTGCGCTCCTGGCTGTTGATCGTTGCCGGCAGTGTCGCCGAACCAATTCAACGGCATGGTCGAGCACGATCAACCGGGGATCAACCCCGCCGCCCGGCGCGCGATGGGGACCTTCGACCCTTCGCCCCGCGTGCGACCACCACGATGCTGGGGTCGTGACCACCGGCTCGCACTCGGGTTCGTCCGAGCACTGGGGAATCGTGGTCGGGGTCGACGGTTCCCCCGGATCACGCCAGGCCCTGCGCTGGGCCGTGGCCAACGTGGACCGATTCGGCCCGGTGCGCCCGGTGACGACGTGGCGCTATCCGTGGTGGCTGGTGCCGCATCCGTTCCCCCCGCCCGGCATCGCCCCTCCGGGCACCGAGTTCCAGTCGCTCACCGAGGGTCAGGTCGAGCGGGAGCTCGCCACCATGGGCGTGGCCGACCACGCTGCGCCCGTGGTCGTACGGGGCCACGCAGGCCCGGCCCTGGTGGAGGCCGGTGCCGATGCCAACCTGATCGTGGTCGGCACCCGGGGCCACGGCGCCGCGCTCGACACCCTGCTCGGATCGGTGAGCAACCACGTGGTGTCCCGTGCCTCGGTCCCGGTGGCCGTGATTCCCCCGACGGCCGACGTCGAGCACCGAGCGACCCGGGTCGTGGTGGGCGTCGACGGGTCACCGGGCTCGGTGGCGGCGTTGGCGTGGGCGATTCGTTCGACTCCCGATGACGTCGCGATCGAGGCGGTCCACGTCTGGTACGACAGTTTCGGGACGCTGCCGCCGGAGGATTCGGTGGAGCTGCTCGAGGTCGAGGCCCGGCAACGCCTCGACCGTGCCGTGGTCGAGGCGACCCTGGCGGCGGGAGGCACTCGGCACGCCATCGTGCACCGCCTCGAACGGGGCGACGCCCGCACGGTGCTGCGAACCGATCTCGCCGGCGAGGGCGAATCGGTCGCCGACCTGCTCGTCGTCGGCGCCCAGGGCCACCGTGGGGTGGCCTGGCTGCTCCTCGGATCGACGACCACCGGGCTCGTCCACCAGCCGCTGGCGGCCACCGTCGTGGTTCCGGCACCTCGCCGCTGACACCCGACGCTCACGTGCCGGTGGCCAGCCGGAACTCTCGCGAATCCGAGAAGGCCAACAGCACCTCACCCCGTCCGGCACGACCCGTGGTGAGCAGGCTCGACCAGTAGGCGAGCCCCGCATCGTCGGCCTCGCGGCCCAAGGTGGTGCCATAGAGCAGCGCAACGAACTCGGTGGCGGTGGTGTCGCCGTAGCGAGCGACGAACTCGGGAGAGCGGGCGAAGGCCGTTGCGGTCGGGACGAGGGTGCTGCCCGCCCGATGGATCGCCAACCAGTAGGCGAATCCCTCGGGATCGGGATAGCGAACGAACGTTGCACAGTAGAGCCGGTAGATCGATCCCTCGGTCGGTCGACCGGTTTGGTAGAGATCGGGCGCCGGCCCGATCCGACAGTCGCCCGTGCCGGAGCTGGCGATCCGGAATTCCGCCGACTCCGAGAACGAGAGCAGGGTCTGCCCCCTCGAGATGCGTTCGGCGTCGAGCCCGGCCACCCAGAACTCGAGACCCTCGTCATCGGGATCGCGTGCCAGGACGTTGCGGTACAGCAGGACGACGAACTCGTCGTTCGTGGTCGACCCGTATCTCCCGAGGAACTCCGGTGAGCCGACGACGAGGTCGGCGATGTCCTCGAGCCGGCCGCCCGATGCCGCGGTGGTCAACCAGAACGAGAAACCCTGGTCATCGGGGTACCGCAGATACGCCGCACAGTAGAGACGGTAGACCTGCGCCTTGACGAGGAAGTGCCGGGTGTCGAACCGTCCGGGTGCCGGACCACGACGGCAGTCACCGGTTCCGGTCGGCGGCGCCTCGGTCCACGTCCGGAGCTCGGGCCGGCCGTCGACGAGTCGGAGCTCGACAACGCGGGCGAGCCGGGGTTCGGGATACCCGGCGCGCCCGGGATCGTAGGCATGGAACGCCATCAGCCAGGTTCCGTCGGAGCGCCGAGCGGAACTGGCTCCACCGGGACCGGCAAGCGTGGCGCCCGTCTGCAACAGCGGGCCGTCCTCCGACCCAACGCACGGGCCCGAGGGACCTGCACACCGAGCGCTCACGGTTGCGTAGTCGGGCCCCGCCCAATCACCCGTCGAATAGAGGAGGAGATAGCGGCCGTCGATCCAGGCCATCGACGGATTCTCGATGACCGGCGAGCTCCCGAACCGCTCGAGTGCGACGGCGGTCGGAACCCCGTCGAGCCGACCGCCGGCGTCGAGGCGCGCCGTCCAAAACCGGCAGGAGCAGCCGATCCGGTTCCCGTCGGACTTCCAGATCAACCACCAGTCGCCGAACTCGTCCTGGAACGGTTGGGCATCGATCGAGCCGCCGTCGTCGATCTGGCAGATCATGGCCGCCGGCGAGGAGTCGACGAAGGGACCCTCCGGAAGCTCGGCCGTGGCCATGCCGAGACATTGGCGATCCGAGGCTCGATCCGTTGCGGTGTAGTACAGCACGAAGCGATCCCCGATCCTGGCGACCCCGGGGGCCCAGGTCAGGCCGGGACGGGCCCACGTTCCGAGCGTGGGAAGGGCGTCGCCCCGATGACCGAATCCCCAGGATGTGCTTTGCCAGACCGGCACGTTCCCCAGGTATGGCGTGTTGGTCGTGTAGATCCAGACCTCGTCGTCGGAGACGAGGATGCCAGGGTCGGGGGCGTCCCACGACGGATCGACGGTGACGACCAGATCGTCGGCTGCGACCGGTGTCGCCGAGATGGCGATCACCGCGACCCATCCGGCGAGCGTGAGTGCGAGGACGACGACGACGCGCCGGAATCGCTCGAGTCGGCGGGCCTGACTCATGCCGGCGTCGTGGTGTCTGGAGATCGGCTCAGATGCCCATGCCGCTCAGGAAGTAGGCGACGTCGTTGACGGCCTTGGTGAGGCTGGGATGATCGGTCTCGAAGCGGCGGACGGCATCGCGGAGGCCCCCGAGCAGTTCGTCGTCATCGTCGACCTCCTCACCGCTCGGTGGCGATGCCCGTCGTTCCTCGGCCCGCTGCCGCAGGTCGGACAGCTCCCCGTGGTGCTCGGTCCGGTCGATCAGTTCGATGAGTCGCTCGACCGCGGCCGAGAAGCCCCGCTCGGATGCACCGGTACTCGACGGCAGGACCAGGACCGGGCGATCAGCGGTCTTCAACAGGGCCGCGGCCACACTGCCCAGGACCAACCGGTGACCGAGGTTCTTGTGCTGCCCGACCACGGCGATGAGCGGGGAGGCGAACACCTCGGCGTTGGCCAGGATGACGTCGACCGTCGGGCCCGGGACCATGGCGTGGTCGACCTCGACCCCGGCGTCACGAATGGCATCGACCAGGGTGTCGAGCTGGTGGACGAGGTCGTCGTGGTGGGCCTCGCCGGTCGGGCTCTCCATGTCGGGGTAGCCGAAGAAGGCCGGCTCGGGAGCCGTGACGTGGAGCACGTGGAGACGCCATCCGAGGGTCGAGGCCAGTTCGACCGCGGGACGGACCTCGTCGAACCCGACCGGGAGGTCGACGGCGAGCAGCAGGGTCGGCCGGTCACCGCCCGATCCGCTCGGATCGAGTTCGGTGCTGGGGCGCTCGGTCATGGGAGATCTCCGTTGCGGTCGGGTCGCCATTGTGGCGCGGTGGCCGATGGTCGCGCCATCGACCGGATCACGGCCTTCTTCAGCTCGTCGACGACGAGGACCGAGCCGGCGAGCCCCGTGCAGAGCAGCCACTGGCCGGCGTCGAGCCCGGTGGTGTCGAAGGCACGATTGAGGAAGGGCAGGTGGACCACCAGGACCTGGAGGCCGAGCGAGAAGGCGACGGCCGCCCACAGCAACGGGTTGCCGAAGGGGTCGACGAAGGCACTGCGCCGGGCCGATCGGCTGTTGAAGCAGTTGAACAACTGGGCGAGCACCAAGGTGGTGAACGCCACGGTTCGCGCCGTCGTGATGTCGCCGTCGGCCTCGAAGAAACCCCCGGCCAGGGTCAGGTCGAGAGCCAGGAGCGTGGCGACCGCCATGACGAGCCCGGTGAGGACCACGCCGGCCTGCATCTCGGCGTCGATGACCCGCTCGGTCGGCTTGCGCGGCGGGCGATGCATCGGATTCCCGATCGGACGGTCGACACCCAGCGCCAATGCCGGGGCGGTGTCGGTCAGCAGGTTGATCCAGAGGATCTGGGTGGCCAGCAGCGGAACGGCGATCACCTCGCCGGTGCCATCGAGGCCGAGCCACCGGCCCGCCACCACCCCAGGAACATCACGAGCACCTCGCCCATGTTCGACGACAGGAGGTAGCGCAGGAACTTCTGGATGCTGTCGAAGATGCCCCGGCCCTCTCGGACCGCGACGAGGATCGTCGAGAAGTCGTCGTCGGCCAGGATCATCTTGGCCGCCTCCTTCGACACCTCGGTCCCGGTGATGCCCATGGCGACACCGATGTCGGCCGACTTGAGTGCCGGCGCGTCGTTGACGCCGTCGCCGGTCATCGCCACGACGTTGTCGTCGGCCTGCAGGGCCTCGACGATGCGCAGCTTGTGTTCGGGCGCCACGCGGGCGAACACCGAGACCCGGCGGACCGCCTCTCGGAAGGTCCGATCGTCGAGCCGATCGATCTCGAGACCGGTCAGCGTGGCGCCGTCCTGGTCGATGATCCCGAGTTGTTCGGCGATCCGACCGGCGGTGCGGGGATGATCACCGGTGATCATGATCACCCGGATGCCCGCCGACCGGGCTTCGGCGACGGCCTGGCGGGCCTCGGTTCGTGGCGGGTCGATGATGCCGGCCGTGCCGAGGTAGACCAGCCCCTGTTCGAGTGACTCGTCGGAGAGGGTGTCGAGATCGTCGACCCGCCGAGAGGCGACCCCGAGCGTCCGGAGCGCCTGGTCGGCCATGGCATCGATCTCCGAGCCGAGTTCGGACCGCCGAGCCGGGGAGAGCGGCACCGCTTCCCCATCTCGTTGCTCGTGGGTGCACCGCTCGAGCAGCACATCGGGAGCGCCCTTGGTCACCACCAGGGGCCGATCCTGCTCGTCGCGATCGACGTCGACGGTGGTCATCAACTTGCGTTCGGAGGTGAACGGCACCTCCCGCACCCGGGTGAAGCGGGCCCGGCGCGGCTCGGTCGGGGCGAGCTTGGACTCGGCAACGAGGAATGCGCCCTCGGTCGGATCGCCCTTCACCGACCACTCGTCGTCGAGCCCCACGATCGACGCATCGTTGGCCAGGCTTCCCCCGAGGAGGACCGCCTCGAGTTCGCCGCGGAGCGGGCCGTCGGTCAAGGGGACCCCACCGAAGAGGAACTCGCCCTCGGGCCGGTACCCGGCACCGGTCACCTCGACCAGACCCGACGCCGTGGACACCTGTTGGATCGTCATCTCGTTCCGGGTCAGCGTTCCGGTCTTGTCGGAGCAGATCACCGATGCCGAGCCGAGCGTCTCGACCGACGACAGCTTCTTGACGATGGCGTTCTTGGCGGCCATACGCTGCACCCCCATGGCCAGGACGACGGCCAGGATCGCCGGAAGGCCCTCGGGAACGGCCGCGACGGCCAGCGAGACGCCGACCAGGAGGACACCGACGACGTCGCTGCCGGTGTCGACGTCGGACGTCAGGAAGATCGCCGCGATCACGATCAGGGCGATCCCGACGACGGCCAGACCGAGCACCCGACCCACGAAGGCGATCTCGCGCTGCAAGGGGGTCGGGGCATCGTCGGACTGGCCGAGGAGCGTGGCGATCCGCCCGATCTCGGTGTCCATCCCGGTCGAGGTGACCACGGCCCGAGCCCGGCCCGAGGTCACCGACGTGCCCGAGAAGACCATGTTGAGCCGGTCTCCGACCACGGTGGGGCCTTCGATCGCGTCGAGGTGTTTGACCACCGGTTCGCTCTCGCCGGTGAGCGCGGCTTCGGCGACCTTGAGGGTCGCCACCTCGATCAGCCGGGCATCGGCGCACACCGCATCGCCCTCGGCCAGCATCAGCACGTCACCGGGCACCACGTCGGCCGTCGCGATCTCGGTGATCTCGCCGCCGCGGACGACCCGAGCCGACGGGGCGGCCATCCGGGCCAGGGCTGCGACCGCCGCTTCCGCCTTGGCCTCCTGCCACAGTCCCAGGGCGGCATTGGCCAGGACGATCACGGCGATCACGATGGCGTCGAACGGGGTCTCGTCGGCTCCCTCGAGGCCCCAGGCGAGCAGCGAGATCGCAATGGCGAACAGCAGCAACAAGACGAGCGGATCGTTGAACTGTTCGACGAAGCGACGCCACCACGGCACGGCGGCCGTGGCGGTCAGTTCGTTGGGTCCGCTGGACACCCGTCGGCGGGCGGCGTCCGCGTGGCTCAGGCCGGCGACGGCGTCGGCGCCCGATCCCTGCACCACGACGTCGACCGGGAGCGTCCAGGGTGCATCGGGGTCACGGGTCGCTGCCGACGCCACACGCTCGCTCATCACCCGATCCTCACAGCGGCATCGTCGGTTCGCAACGCCGGGCACTCCCGGTCGGAGGAATCATCGGACCTCGGGGGCGGCGACGATGCGTCAGGGTTGAGCGCTCATTGATCGTGCGTGGATCCGGCGTCCAGACCGGGCCGACAGACTCGAATCGATCAGGAGGTCCCGCGGCCGGCCGCCGACGTCACCCGGCGTCGTTCGGGCGGTCAGGCCCCGAGCCACCGGAAAGTGACGATCATGAAGCTCAAGACCATCGTCGTCGGATTCGACGGTTCACCGACCGCACTCGAGGCACTCGATGCGGCCGCCAACCTGATTGCCGAGGACGGGACGGTCCACGTCGTGACCGCCTACCGGGTTCCGTCGCCGGGCGAGACGACCCGCGTCCTGGCCCACCTGCCCGAGGAATTCCGCACGGGTTTCGATCCGATCGCCGGACCGCAGGGCGACCTCGACCATGCCGTTGCCCACCTCCGGGAGCGAGGGGTGACGACGGACGCCCATCTGGTCGACGAACACCCGGCGTCGGCCATCATGGACATCGCCGACCGGGTCGACGCCGATCTGATCGTCGTCGGCAGTCGGGGGCTCAGTCGCCCGACCCGGTTCGTACGAGGCAGTGTGTCGTCACGGATCGCTGCGCACGCCACCCGCAGCTTCATGGTGATCCACGACTGAGCGGCCGTGCCCCGGTTCGCCCGGACCGCGGCTCGAACGGTCGCCGCGACCGGGAGGCTCACCTCAACCGGTCGTGACGTCCTCGAGCGACGAGGCTGCGTTCCGTGCGGCCCGCTTCACCTTCCGACGGGCTCGTCGCCCGGTCACCACGGCCGCGTCGGCGGCATCGGTGACCGATCCGATCCGGCCGCCGGAGTCGGCTCGACGTCGCTCCCGCTTGGCCTTGGCGGCGGCCGCCAGAGCCTGGAGTTCGGCCTTCTCGGCGCGCCGTTCGGCTCGCCGGGCCCGACGGGACAGCTGGTCTCGGGCGGCGGACGCCTCGCCGAGATCGGTCCGGAGCCCCTCGGCTTCGGCGCCGAGACGCTCGAGTCGTTCCTTCTTGCTCCGGAAGTTCACCAACCCGAGTGTTGCCACCGATGCGGTCTTCCTGATCAATCCCATGTCGTTCGCTCCTCGGTCACCGTGATCCCGGCCGACTTCGTTCGCCCGGTGTGTATCCGCTGCATCGTGCAGCGCTCGATCGGTCTACCCGAGACGGTCGGCGGTCAACCCTTGCTCTTCAGCCAGTGCCCGTGCAACCCGTCTGCGTTCGAACCGTACCGGTCCGGACCCTGTCGTGTCCGTCAGGACTCGGCGTCGCCGGCCGGGACCGGCGGATCGGACGGTGATTCCCGAGAGGCATGTCCGGCCAGTCGGTCGGCGAGCTGACCGGATTCGTCGACCTCCTCGGCTGCGACGGGCGCTCGTTCGCCGTTGTCACCGACGCCGTCGCGTGCTCCGTCGTGGTCGGCTCCGTCATCGTGGTCGCGTGCTCCGTCATCGTGGTCGCGTGCTCCGTCATCGTGGTCGTTCGCATCGGCTCGTTCGTTCATCCCGGCGAGATGCCCGTTCGGCAGTCGTCGCAAACACCACGGCGTGCGCACGCCAGCGGGGCTCGGTTTGGATCGCCGAGGTTCGGGAATCGACGGGTCGATCGACCGTGGCCCACGATCGACCCGGATTTCGGAGGACGAATCCCGTGACGAGCGAGGACAGCAGCGGCACGACCGACGACGACAGCGTCGACACCCAGTTCCGGTCCCTCATGGAAGGGCTCCGCACCTCCCTCCCCGGGGTCCAGGTGCTCTTTGCGTTCCTCCTGACCGCTCCCCTCCAGAGCGCGTTCGGCGACCTGGATCGACTCCAGCGCACGATGTTCGGCATCGCGTTCTACGCCTCGGCCGCCGCTTCCCTGCTCCTGATCGCCCCCAGCGTCCACCAGCGGGTTCGAGCGCCCCAGACCGGTCTCCGTCGCCATTCCAAGCGGCACCTGATCATCACGACCTGGATCACGATCGGCGGGACCCTGTTCATGGGCGTCGCCATCACCGCGACGGTGCACCTGGTCTCGAGTCTCGCCTACGGCGACGGGACCGCCCTCGCCGCGGCCGGAGCGGCCGGGGTGGTGACGTTGTGGGCGTGGGTCTACGTCCCGCTCGTCACCTTCCGCCGTTCGGTGCGCTCCTGACACCAGTCGACCCGGGCACGGGGGTCAGCCGGGATGGGTCATGTCGAGCGGGACGACCCAGCGGTCGAAATCGGCCGGGGTCACGTCGCCCTGCTCGGTGGCCACGACCCGCAGGGATCGACCGGTCTCGAGTGCCGACTTCGCAATCGACGCAGCGGCGTCGTAGCCGATGTGTCGGGCCAGCGCGGTCACGAGCATCAGGTTCGATTCGAGGTTGGCGGCGATGCGGTCCCGGTCGGGTTCGAGTCCGATGGCGAGATGGCGGTCGAAGGCGTCGCTCCCCTCGCCGAGCAATCCGATGCTCTCGAGCACGTTGTGCACCATGATGGGCTTGTAGACGTTCAGTTGGAAGTTGCCCTGCGTGCCTGCGAGGGCGACGGAGACGTCGTTGCCGAACACCTGGACCGACACCATCGTCAGTGCCTCGCACTGGGTCGGGTTGACCTTCCCGGGCATGATCGACGAGCCGGGCTCGTTCTCCGGGATGAGGAGTTCACCGATGCCGTTGCGGGGCCCGCTGGCCAGCCAGCGGACGTCGTTCGCCATCTTCATGAAGGCCCCGGCCAGGATCCGGAGCGACCCCGAGACGGCGACCAGGGCATCGTGGGATGCGAGCGCGGCGAAGGGATTGGTCGCCGGGACGAGCTCGATTCCGGTCGACTCGCCGAGCCCGGCCGCCATCCGTGCCGCGAACTCGGGGTGGGTGTTGAGGCCGGTTCCCACGGCCGTTCCCCCGATGGCCAGGTGCCGCAATCCGGCAGCACTGGTCCGGACACCCTCGATGGCGTCACCGATCTGTGCCACCCAGGCACCGATCTCCTGCCCGAGGGTGATCGGTGTCGCGTCCTGGAGGTGCGTTCGGCCGACCTTGACGAGATCCGCGAACTCGCCTGCCTTGGCGTCGAGGGTCGAGAGCAGCTGCTGCACCGGCGGATACAGGCGGCGATCGAGCATCAGAAGGGTGGCCACGTACATCGCCGTCGGGAACACGTCGTTCGATGATTGACCCCGGTTCACGTGATCGTTGGGATGGACCGGATCGTTCGAGCCCGGACGCCCACCGAGCAACTCGTTCGCACGATTGGCGATCACCTCGTTGGCGTTCATGTTGGTCTGCGTTCCCGAACCGGTCTGGAACACCACCAACGGGAAGTGATCGTCGAGCCGTCCGTCGACGACCTCGTCGGCGGCCCGACGGATGGCCTCGGCCAGCCGGGGCTCGAGGAGCCCGAGTTCCTCGTTGACGGTGGCGGCCGTCCGCTTCACCAGGCCCAGGGCCTCGATCATCGGGCGTCCGAAGACGAAACGGTCACGTCCGATCGGGAAGTGTTCGATGCTGCGTTGGGTCTGGGGTCCCCAGTACCGGTCGGCGGGAACCTGGATCGGCCCCATCGAGTCGTGATCGGTCCGGCTGACACCCGCGGTCATGACGCTCCTTCGCGGTCGCCCCACGACGACCTCGACCGAGCGTAGATCGGGCGGCGGGCCGCCGGTCGTTCAGAACTGCGCCGCGGCACGGGCCGCGATCAGGACGCCACCTCCGACGACCGCCGTTGCGGTGACCATGGGCGCCCATCGCAACATGGCTCGCAGCGGAGCGCCGGGATCGGCGGTGAGGAACCGGGAGGCTCGTTCGCGGAGCAGCACGAAGATCAGACCGGCCGAGACCAGCGTCAGCGCCATGCCGAATCCGTAGGCCGCCACCATGGCGATCCCGAAGCCGGTCCGCCCCAGGGCAACGGATCCGAGCAGGACCACCAACGCCGAGGGTGAGGGCACCAGGCCCCCCGCGAACCCCATGGCGACGACCGATCCGAGTCGCAGCCGACCCGGCACCGAGTGGTCGTGGTCGTTGGCATGGCTGTGGTGGGCCGGCTCATGATGGCCGTGCTCATGATGACCGTGCTCATGATGACCGTGCTCATGATGACCGTGCTCATGATGGCCTCTGCCGAGGTCACCGTGGTGGTGGCCGAGGTGGAGGAGTCCACCACTGCGGCGCGACCGGATGGCGAGTCGAATCAGGTTCGCGCCGATCCCCGCGACCAGCAGTCCGCTCACGAT
The DNA here is from genome assembly GCA_963717115.1 of uncultured Acidimicrobiales bacterium. Classification (GTDB taxonomy): domain Bacteria; phylum Actinomycetota; class Acidimicrobiia; order Acidimicrobiales; family SZUA-35; genus JBBQUN01. The sequence goes on from CAVQVO010000002.1 coordinate 712,205, forward strand.
TCCCAGCCATGGATAGATCCGATCGGGTGCGGCCAGGGTCGACAGCGAGATCGCGGCTCCGAGGACCAGGACACCGATCGTGTGGGTGACCGTCACCGTCGCGCCCAGGGTCAACGCCTGACGCACCGACCCGCGGCGCTCACCGAGGAGATAGGCCGCCATCACGGTCTTGCCGTGACCGGGAGCGAACGCGTGCATCGCACCCAGGAGGGTCGCGGTCAGCACCAGCACCATCCCCGATCCGAGCGACACCTCACCCGACCCGATCAACCGATCGGCCAGGCCGTCGACCCCGGGAACGGGTGAACGCAGGGGACCCCGAGCCCCGGTGTCCTCGAAGACGTCGCCCCCCGGCGACAGGCTGGCGATGGCCTCGGTGGTGTCGAGCGTCTCGACCCCGACGGGATAGCTGCGGAGCCCGTCACTCGGACTCGACGATGGCACCGTCGACTCCGCGACCGTCATCCGGTCACCGCCGATGGTCACCTCGTGCCAGCCGAGGGACTGCGCCCCGAAACCGTCACGGACTTCGACGTCGATCGCCTGAGTCGACGAACCGTTCAGGGTGCGTTCGCCGCGGAACGCACAATCGAATCGAAGGGTCGAGAGATCGGCCGATCCGGGCATCGACCGACCGTCGGTCGACACCACGACGAGCGCCACCGGCTGGCCATCGACCGTCACCTCGAAGCGATCGGCGGCATCGGCGCACGAGATCTGCGACTGGGCCAACGCCTCGGACCGATCGATCGTGCCGTCGCCATCGGCGTCGGCGCCGGTTTGCAGGGTGGGGATCTCGGCGAGATCGATCGCGTAGCCGACGAGGACTTCGTCGGTCCCGATCACGACCTGCGCCGCAGTGTTGACCGTGAAGTTGCCGAGCGGGTGCGCGCCGGCGACGTCGGCGTTGGCGACGACCAGGGCGAGCCCGGCCATCACCGACACCACCCGGCGCATCCTGGCGGAGATCGTCATGATCGTTCCTCTCCCTGCTCGGCGATGGTGGCGGCGTGGCCGAGGATCCGGGGATCGAGCGTTCCGGTGCGTCGAGCCAGTTCGATGTGCTCGGACGCAGTCACTCGGTCACCGCGACGATGGGCGGCCCAGGCCAGGGCATCGTGTGCGGCGATGCTGCCCGGTTGGGCAGCCAGGACCAGTTCGCCGAGTTCGACGGCGCGAACCGGGTCGCCCAGATCGGCTTCGACCAGGACGACACCGGGATCGACGCCGATCCCCGCGGCGAGCGAGCCCTCGGTCACCGCCCGGATCCGGGAAAGGGCCTGCTCCACGCCATCCTGGTCACCGACGAGCGATGACAGGTAGGCCCTGGTCTCGAGTGCGGTCAGCCCATCCTGCGCGACCCCGGGCCGGTCGAGGAGCTCGGCAGCCGATGCGGCGTCACCGCGTTCGACGGCGAGTTGGGCGAGGCCCACGAACGCTCGACCGGCCATCGATTCGTGCGCGGCGGCGAGTTCGTAGAACGATTCGGCGCCGCCGACATCGCCCATCTGGTGATGGAGTTCGGCGAGGAAGAGGTTGATCCTGGCGATCTCGGCGGGGGCACCGGCGGCGGCGGTCCGAGCCGTGAGCATGAGCGACAGTGCCTCGTCGAGTTCCCCCCGGATCTGATGGACATAGGACAGTCGGGGCAGCGAAACGGCGTCCGGCCGCAGGGACACCAGGGCGGCGGCGTTGTCCGCCGCCTCGTCGTAGCGGCCCAACTCGATCTGGGCATCGACGAGCGCCGCCATGGCCATCCGGTCCTGCGGCCATCGGGCGAGCGTGCGGGTGGCGAAGTCCGCACCTTCGGCGAAGCGGTGCAGGCCGACGGCCGCCACCGCCAGGGATCGGGTGGTCTCGGGTCGTTCCGGGTCGAGGCGAAGGGATCGGACGAGCGCATCATCGGCCGCGAGATAGGCCGCGGAGTCGTCGCGGGCGACGGCGTCGACGAGGTATGTCTCGCCGAGACGCAGCCAGGCGTCGGCATCGTCGGGGTGGTCGTCGAGCCAGTCGATCAGCTGCTCGGTCGAGGAGGTCGAACGGACGGCCTCACCGCCGTCGACGGAGCGAACGAAGAGGACGCCGGCAACGACGGCAACGAGCAGGATGCCGAGGGTTCCGCCGGCGAGGGAGGCAACCAACCCGCCGCCCCCGGCGGGGCGGGACACATCGGTGTCCCGCCCCGCCCGATCGGCGACGCTCGGCTCGGTACGAGTCGAGGTCGGCATGATCAGAACTTCGCTCGGTACTCGGGGGCGTTCGAGAACTCGAGCATCATCTGACCTCGGCTGAGCCCGCGATCGACGAGACCCGTCCAGTAGGCGACCCCGTCCTGTTCACCGGTGCGACCGAGCACGTTGCGGTAGACGAGCTCCACGAACTGGCGGTTGCTGAGTGAGCCGTAGGTGTTCTGGAACTCCGCCGATGCCGCGAACTCCTGGCTGATCTCCTTCGTCCCGATCCCTCGATCGACCCAGTAGTTCAGGCCTTCGGAATCGGGCTGACGGAGGAAGTAGGCGCGGTACAACCGGATGATCTGATCCGTCCTCGACATGGTCGAGCCGTTGCTGACGACATCGAAATCGTTGCCGTTGGTGTGGTCGTGGGCATGGTCGTAACCCTGTTGCGGGGTCGGCATGTAGGGGAACGAGGCCAGATACGGCTGATCGTTCCCGGACACCCCGTCACCGAGGGCATTGTTCGGCGCCTTGCCCGCGCATTCGCCAACCGGGGTCGCCCCGGCCAGGGCCTGCAGGCTGATGTCGACGACGTCGTCACGCAGACGACGACCATTGGGGTAGCCGTCGGCCTGGCCGCTCAACAGCCCGAGGGGGTTCTGCTGGGCAACGGCGGTCGGCGGGATGCTCGTGTTGAGTCGGAGCTGTTCCGACGGGACCACGTTCGCCGGCTGATTGACGTTCGGGATACCGGTCAGGAAGATCGTGACCAGATCGTCTCGCGTCGCCCCGGCGGACTGATCCGGGTAGCAGGTGAATGCCCCCGGATAGAGCACCGGCAGGAGCTCGGCGATCCGTGGATCCTGCACGATGGGCAGGAACGCACTGTCTCCCGGGCTCAACGGCGTGGCGTTGAACGTGTCCTTCGACGACAGGGGCACGACGACCTCGTTGACCAACGGCTGGCCGAGTCGTGAGACCTGGACCCAGCCGTCGTCGGCCGCATTGCGACGCGAGGTGGTGGAATGGATGCCGATCACCGGGTCGGCGCCGACGAGGCGCGTCTTCGGGACCTGCAACGCGATGCTGTGGACGTTGAACCCGGTGGTCGCGTTCACGCCCTGAGCGGCATCGAGGGGCAGGAGATGCAGCTCGTTCAGCGAGCGGAGACCACCGAGATCGAAGATCGATCCGAGGTCGACGGGGAACACCTCGTCACGTTGACCGGCGAACACCTTGATCCCGGTGTCACCGAGTGTCTGCACCGCGTTGGCTGCCAGTGCGGCATAGTTCGGTGTCGAGCGAGGTCCGACGTTGTTCGGCGGGACGACCAGGTTCGATCCGAGTGTCGTGCTGACCCCGTTCCGGACCTCGGTGACCGTGTACCGCTGTGCGACGTTCAGGTTCTTGTAGCCACCGTTCTCGAACGAGATCGGCCCCTCGTTGTAGAGCGGGGTCGTCGGATCGGCGATGGTGGTGGTGAACCGGAACTGATAACTCACGTCGGCCACGGCGTTGCCGTCGGTGTCGACGTGGATCTCGTACAGCACGTCATCACCGAAGTTGTAGAAGTTCGGCCCGCCGGCCGGCTCCTCCAACGGGATGAAGTTGCTGATGAGCGTGACGGTGTCGGGGGCATCGGGCGACACGAACGCATAGACGTCGGTGTTGTCGGCCACCGGGTCCTGGGCGATCATCGGAGCGTCGCGGTGGCTCGAAGCCCCGACTCCGCCCATCATCGACGATACGAGCGCGGCCGAGAGCAGCGCTCCGGCACCGCCGATCGCCGTTCGACTGACTGGCTTCACTGACATGGGGGCTCCTCGGGGTTGATCGGGATGGTTCGAGCCGTTCGAGCTCGTTGGTTTGGTGGTCGCATGACCGGTTTCCTTTCTGGTTTGGCGGGAAGGGGAGGTCTGACACGGGCGGAGCGCTCGGTCACCTCACGGGAAGCACGTCGATGACGACCCAGCGGGCACCGACCGGGGCCAGCACCAGGCGGGCCGACAGCAGTTCGGCAACGGGCACGACCACGGCCCAGGTGCGGACCTCGGATCCGAAGGTCGCGACGAGGTCGACGGCGTCGAGGGGGGCGAGGGAGTGCGGTTCCTCGAGACGGGGAACGACGTCGAGGCGACAGAGTTCGGCGACCAGTGCCGGGTGGCTACCGCGGAAGACGGCATCGGGACCGGCCGCTCCGTCGGGATCGCACGCACCGCTCTCGCTCAGCCATCGTCCGGCGGCATCGTGGACCACCGAGGTCCCCGACCCCGACTCGGCGGTGAAGTCGGGAGCGAACCGGGAGCCCCGCACGTCGACCCGCCAGCCGTCGTCCTCGACCAGACGCCACGTCGCCGCCACCTGCGGAGCGGTCAGTCCGTTGATCGAGTCGAGCGACGGGGCGAGGGTCAGGACCGTGGTGGCGGTGGCCGAGCCGTCGCCGTCGGGCGTGACGACCAATTCGCCGTAGGACCGCAGGTCACCGATGCGAGCGGTCCGGGCCCGTTCCCACACCGAGGCCGTCGGGACGGTGAGGCGATCCGCGGCCGACAGCAGGGCAACCGCCGCCGCCGGCTCGTCCCCGATCTCGGCGGCCAGGAACGACTCGATCGCCGCGCGTGGGGTCGCCTCGCCCGGGCCGAGTTCGGCCGGGGTGATCTGGACCGAGCGGGGATCCGGGGTGAAGACCACGGCCTCCGGGGCGATCTCCGCTCGGAGGGCCCCGACGCCGAAGGCGGCGGACCCTCCGAGCACCAGGCCGCCGATCAGGGTGCCGAGACCCGCAAACCGGGCTCGGCGGCGAGCGCCGCCGCGCCGACTCATGACGTCCCCGTGATCGCTCGATACTCGGGCGAATCGGCGAAGTACCAGAGGAGCTCCTCGCGCCCGAGGCCCTCCCGCTCGAGCTGCGCGATCCAGTACTGGCGACCGATCGTGTCGGCCCGGCGGCCGAAGACCGCGGTGTACACGAAGTCCACCCAGTCGTCGGTGGCGCCGCCGAGCCGGGGCCCGAATCGGCGCTCGAACTCGGGCGACGTGGCCATCGTCCAGACCACGTCGACCGGATCGGCCCCGCGGCCGAGCCGGTCGAGGTGATGGGCGTGACCTCCCGGATCGGGCGAACGGCCGAGAACGGCGACGTAGAGCCGGGTCACCAGGCCCGCCGCGTCACGATCGCCGGCGTACGGCTCCGGCAGGTCGATCCCCGCCAGGCTCAGTCGTGCGCAGGCCACCGGAATCCGGGCCTCGGCCGGCACCCCGGGGCCGGGTCCTTCGTAGCGATTGCTGAAGTTGAGGTCCTGGCCGTAGACGACGACCTGGATGCTGCCGAACTCTTCTCGCAGGTCGGTCGGGGCGGCGAGGTCGCTCCGCATCGTCAGGTCGCCCGCGGCGTCGGCCGTCGGGGCCCGGTCGAGGACGAACAGCGAGCCCGGGTCGAGGTCTCCGTCGGGCGTCACCGTGCGGATCGCGGGCCCGACCACCCGCTCGAGTTCGGCCCCGACCACGAATCCATCGCCATCTCGGTCATCGGTCGGTCGCGGGCAGCGGGCGGCGGGGTCCTCGGAGCGGTGGAAGGCGACGGGATGGGGTCGACCGGGCGAGGTCCCGGTCACGGCCAGCGCCACGTCCGCGCCCCGAGCGCTCGAGGTCACCGACACCGATCCCGTCGCCGAGGATCCCGTGATCCCCTCGAATCGTCCGGTGTGGCGGGTCTCGAGGTCGTCGGCGGCGCCGGTCGGGGTGGTTCCGACCGTCGCCAGCAGGATCGAGAAGGCGACGGTGGCTGTCCATGTGGCCGCCACCGAACGTCGTGTTCTCATCGGCACGTTTCCCCCTGTTGGTCGGTGTCGTCTGGCACTCGGGGAGTCGTTCGGCGCCGACCGGCGGACGGATTGGTCTGGAGCGATGCTCGTGGGCCACGGACCGATCGGGATCGACGGCGGGGCAGGCGCTGCATGGCCGTCTCCCCGGGTCAGGGCTCGACTTCGCCGTATCGGCAGTGGGCGGCAGCAGAGACTGCCGATTCTCCCCTTGGCCGGATCGTGCGGTTCGACGACGATGGCGAGATGCCCGGTCTTCTCGACGTACCCCCGTTCGTCATCGACCGCCGAGCACCCTCGCCGGTCGTGTTCCTGCTCGACGTCGGCGGTGGATTCTCGACGGGTCCCGAGGTCGTCCCGATCCCCGCCACCGGGGGCGGCGTCGTCCTCATCCTCCCGAGAGCAATCCGCCCACCGATCCTGAGCCACGGCGCGGCCGCGACCTGCGGGGCCGGCGTCGCCCGGATCCACGATCGTCAGCGACGACAGTGGGACGAGTTCGAGCAGATGATCTCCAGCCGACTGGCGGCGACGCGCAGGTTCCTCGACGCCGGTGGTCCCGGTTGCGAGGTCGTCGAGGCCCCGTTCGCCCGATCGTCGCTGCCTCGTCGGCACGCCCACCAGGCCGGCCTCGCCGTCACCGCCGTCGTCCGTTCGATGGGGGCGAGCCGCATGGTCGTCGAGGCCTCCAACCCCCTGCTGCCCGTGGTCGAACGGTTGGCCCGTCGGGGCTCACCCCTCGACGTGATCTCGGTGTCGGACGAACGACTCCGATGCTCGGGTCCGTCGCACGGACACGCCACCCCGAGACGGAGTGCGGTCCTGGCCCACGCCTGATCCGGCCGGGGGCCGAGACGAAGGGCCTTTCGCTCCTGTTGCGTCCCAGCAACCGGAGTGACGATGGGTCGGTGGTGGCGAAGGCCGACCGGGAGGGCCGACCTTCGGGTCAGCCCGCCGGCATCTCCGCCGACCAACGCCCGACGAAACGGTGCGCGACATGGAATCGATCTGGGACCTGGTGACCGACAACGAGTCCGTCGCCGGAAAGCTCGTCACCACGGCCGTGATCATCGGCATCGCGATCGTCGTCGGGGCGATGCTGGGTCGGCTCCTGGCCCGCCGGACCGACGACCGCTACCGCAAGTACTACACCCGCAAGACGACGACCTACGTCGTCGGGGTGATCGCCGTGATCGGGCTGGGCATCCTGTGGCGGCCGTTCGCCGGCCAACTGGGGCTCGTCCTCGGCCTGATCACCGCCGGCCTCGCGTTCGCGATGCAGGAACTGATCGGTGCGCTCGCCGGTTGGTTCAACATCGTGTCGGGATCGATCTTCAAGGTCGGTGACCGCGTCCAGCTCGGCGGCGTGCGCGGCGACGTGATCGACATCACCCCGCTGCGAACCAAGGTCATGGAGATCGGGTCGAGCGTCGACGACGACACCTGGGTCCGCGGCCGCCAGTACACCGGCCGTATCGTGGCGATCTCGAACAAGATGACCTTCACCGAACCGGTCTTCAACTACTCCACCGCGTTCGACTTCATCTGGGAGGAGGTCACGATCCCCATCGCCTACCGCGACGACTGGCGGCTGGCCGAGACGATCATGACCGAGGAGGCGATCCGGATCTCCACGACCGAGGAGGCGACGGCGGCGCTGGCCGAGATGCTGAACCGCTACCCGGTGGCGCGAACCGAGATCGAGCCTCGGGTCTTCATTCGGGCCACCGACAACTATCTCCAGTTGGCGGCCAGGTTCGTCGTTCCGGTTCGCTTGGCGCGGTGGTGCAACGACGAACTCACCCGACGGGTGCTCGCTCGCTTCGAGGAGGCGGGTGTCGAGGTCGCCTCCGAAACCACCGACGTGACCCTTCGTCAGGGAACCGACGCCGCCCAACGCCCCCCGGCGTCGCCCGGCGGCTTCGGACCGGGGCCGGAGCGATGACCGAGACCGCCAGGTCGACCGCGCCTTCGGCCGAGATCGACCCTCGTTGGGTCCTGGGTTTCGAGATCAGCGCCGAGAACCGTCGCGCCATCGAGAGCCTGGTCACCCTCAGCGACGGACGCTTCGCCCGCCAGGGCCTCCCGATCGGACGGCCGGGCGTCCCCCGACCCGGTACGTTCGCAGCCGGCATCTACGACGACCGTGATGTACCCAGCCTGCTCGAACTCCCCACCCACCCGGTTCTGCGTGGACCGCCGGATCAGGGGCGGCGCCCCCGGGTTCGACTCGACCTGCGGCGAGGAACTCTCACAGTCGACGTCGAGGTCGACGGGGACACCGTGACGCTCTCGCAGTTCGCGTCGATCACCGATGCCGGTTTGAACGTGCTCGACGTGGTGGGCCCGGCGTCGCTCATCGAGGCACTGGACACGACGAGCCCTGCACCGCTCGTCGACTCGGTCTCGAGCCGGCGTGGGGCGATCGTCGCCGCCCGCAGCCGCACGATCGAACCGGGCCCGGTGCGATCCCGGCTCACCGAGATCACGGCCCTCGCCAAGGCGCCTCCCGGCGACCGCGACGACCTGCCCCGGATCGCCGAGGGACGGCGCGGCAGGGTGGCGTCGCTCCGCCGGCAATCGCTGCAGACCACCCACGAAGAGGCCTGGATCGCCCGATGGGAGGTGGCGGCGACCGACCTCCCGACCGAGCCCGACCTCGAGCTCGCCATCCGCTTCGCCCAGTTTCACCTGCTCCAATCGGCCAGCAACGACCCCGAGACCGCCATCGGTGCCCGAGGGTTGACCGGCAGCGCGTACCGGGGTCACGTGTTCTGGGACACCGACGTGTTCGTGGTTCCCGCCTTGGCGGCGATGGCACCGGGTCTGGCCCGCTCCGCGCTGGGCTATCGGGTCGCCCGGATCGGAGCCGCAACGGCACGGGCCCGAACCGAGGGACGCTCGGGCGCCCGATTCCCCTGGGAGTCGGCCGACCGCGGGGACGAGGTCACCCCGACCGAAGGGGTCGACCTCCGAGGCCGCACCGTGCCGATCCGCACCGGCGAACAGGAGGAACACGTCGTTGCCGACGTTGCGTGGTCGACGGTGCGCTACCTCGACTGGACCGGTGACGAGGTGTTCCGTCGGGGTTCGGCGACGCAGATCCTGGTGGAGACCGCCCGGTACTGGCAGTCTCGGGTCGAGATCGACGACGACGGTTCCGGCCACATCCGGGGCGTGATCGGGCCCGACGAGTATCACGAAGACGTCGACGACAACGCGTACACCAACGTGATGGCGATGTGGAACCTGGTCCGGGCGGCGCGGCACGTCGAGGTCACCGGACAAGTCGAGCCCGGTGAGCACCGGAGATGGCGCCAGACGGCGGAGTGCCTCGTCGATGGCTACCACCCCGAGGTGGGGCGACACGAGCAGTTCCAGGGCTACTTCGACCTCGAACCGCTCCTCGCCTCCAGCCTCGGCGAGCCTCCCCTGTCGGCCGATGTGCTCCTCGGGGCATCTCGGCTCGCCCACTCCCAGGTCATCAAACAGCCCGACGTCCTCATGCTCCACCATCTGGTGCCCGACGCCTTGCCCGCAGGCTCGCTCGGGTCCGATCTCGACTTCTACCTGCCTCGCACCGCTCACGGCAGTTCGCTGTCACCGGCCATCTGCGCGTCGTTGCTGGCCAGGGCCGGACGGCCTGACGAAGCACGTCGTTGGTTCGACCTGGCGGCCCGGATGGACCTCGACGACCTCAGCCGCACCACGGCCGGCGGTGTTCATCTGGCGACCATGGGCGGCGTCTGGCAGGCGGTCAACCAGGGATTCCTCGGCGTGCTCCCCAGCGAGGACGGGCTGCAGATCGACCCCCGGATTCCGCTCGACTGGGGCACGCTGACCCAGCGATTCCATTTCCGATCGGCGGTCGTGACGCTCCGGGCGTCGCACGACCGGCTGGAACTGACCAGCCCGAACCCCATCGCGATGACCGTGGGCGGCGAACCGGTGGTCGCACGACGGCTCGCGGCGACGCGCCGAGCGAACGCCTGGGAGATCCGATGAGCCGAGTCCTGGCCTTCGTCGACGGTTCGCCTTCGTCCTTCCCGGTGCAGCGCACCGCACGCCGGGTGGCCCAGTGGCTCGGCGCCGACGTCGATGTCGTCCACGTTCGTGCCGATCCCGATCGACCGGCCACGGTCGATCCGACCGGGAAGCGGGTGATCGACGGGGACCCGGCATCGATCCTGATCGACGAGTCACAACGTCGCGACGTGGTCGCCGTGGTCATGGGGGCCCGCTCCATGGCGGCCAAGCCGGTCGGGCACCTGACACAACGACTTCTCGCCGAGGCCCTGGTCCCGCTGGTCGTCGTTCCGGCCGACAGTGCCGGGCTCGATCGCGCCAGTCGGCGGATCCTGGTTCCGCTCGACGGCGACCCGGCGACCACCGAGGCGCTCCGCCCCCTCGCCGGCATCCTCCAGGATCAGGGCGTCGATGTCCACCTCGTCCACTTCCTCGACAGTGGATCGGTGCCGCCGTTCATCGGCGCCGGCCACGACCTCGAGATCCTCGCCGAGGAGTTCCGGATCCTCCACCTGCCGGACTGCAACGACGGCTGCGACCTGCGACTCGGCCATCCGGCGCAGCACCTGATCGAGATCCTGCACGGATCCCCGACCGGTGGGCCGGGATTCGATGCCCTGCTCGTCGCCTGGCATCGCAGCCTCCAGCCGGGACGGGCCGAAACGCTCCGTCGACTGTTACGAGAGAGCCCGGTCCCCTTGATCGTGGTCCCGATCGCCATCCGTCCGGAGGTCGACTGAGTCGACCCCGGGACAACCGGCGGATCGGGCTCAGCCCGGGGTTCCGTTCGGGACGCCGATCGGCGGGGCGTCCACCGCCCAGACGTATCCGAGTTGGAAGCGCCAACCGGTGGCACATCCGAGACAGCGGAAGACGATCTCGGGGTGCTCCTCGATCAAGAAGTCGTGGGATCCGCAATCCGGGCAGGACTCCAACGGCACGGGCTCGATCGGACCGGGCGGGACGGGACGGTCGATGGGGGCCATGATTCACCCTGACCGGCCCCGATTCCGGGGACCAGGGACCAACGACCCTGACGCCGTCGGCTCCGGAGAGCAGACTGAATCGGGCACGGTACGCATCGGGGACGGTGCAATGCCAGCGAGGAAGACGATGTCGACCACTCCATGGACCTTCGACGGCGAGAGCACACTGACCGGTGGGTCGGTGACGCTCGTCGACGGGAGCACCTTCCTGGTCTGCGACCCGAGCGGCGACATCGCCGGCCACGGGCCACAGGGCCTGTTCATGCTCGACACCCGGGTGCTCTCGTCGTGGCGTCTCACGATCGACGGCGAACCGGTCCAACCGCTGTCGGTCATCCCCAACGGGCCCTTTTCGGCAACGTTCGTCGGGCGGGTGATCGATCCGAAGGTGGCCGACGCACCGGCCACGGTCATCCAGTCGCGACATCTCGGTCACGGCATGCGGGAGGACATCGAGATCCGCCACTTCGGAGCCGAACCGGTCACGGCGACCGTCGGTTTGCGCATCGGTGCCGACTTCGGCGGGTTGTTCGACGTGAAGGCCGGGCGGGAGACCGGCTGGAACGGACCCGTCACGGTGGCGGAGGACGGCGCGATCACCATCTCGGCCGACCCGGCCGGCCCGGAAGGCGGCGTCGACTCACTCGTCATCCGGTGCCTTCGACCACCGGAGTCGGTCGAAGGCGATCGGCTCCTGTGGTGGCCCACCCTTCGCCCCGGCGAGACCTGGCACAACTGCTTCCTCGTCGGGGTCACCGCCGGGGGGACGGCGCTCGAGCCCACCCATCGATGCGGTGAAGCCGTCCACGAGGCCATCCCGATGGCCAGGCTGCGGAACTGGCGGGATCGGGTCACGAGATTCGAAACCGACGACGCCGAGCTGGGAGCCGCGCTCGGTCGAGCGGCCGAGGACCTCGGAGCGCTTCGGATCTTCGATGCCGATCACCCCGAGCGGGTCGTGGTCGCCGCCGGCGCACCCTGGTTCATGACCCTGTTCGGCCGTGATTCGCTGATCGCGAGCTGGATGGCGCTCCCCCTCGACCGCGAGCTCGCGGAGGGCGTGCTCCTCGAACTCGCCGACGCCCAGGGCGTGAAACACGATGCGAGGAGCGAGGAACAGCCCGGGCGGATCCTGCACGAGGTCCGCTTCGACGCCGATGCCACGAAGCTGCTCGGGGGGAGCGGCACGTACTACGGAACGGTCGACGCCACGCCTCTGTTCGTCATGCTCGTCGCCGAGCTGGCTCGCTGGACCGGTCCGACTCCCACCGTGGTCGCGCTCATGCCGGCCGTCGATCGGGCCCTCGAATGGGTCGAACGGTTCGGAGACCGCGATGGCGACGGCTTCGTGGAGTACCTGCGCAGCGACAGCTCGGGACTCGAGAACCAGGGCTGGAAGGACTCCTGGGACGGTGTGCGGCACCGCAACGGCGACATCGCCACCGGGCCCATCGCCCTGTGCGAGGTCCAGGGCTACGTCTACGCCGCTCAGCGGGGGCGGGCCGAGCTCGCACGGATCCTGGACGAGCCGGCGGAGATCTCCCGACGATTCGACCGACTCGCCGACGAGCTCCGCCAACGGTTCGACGAACGATTCTGGCTGGAGTCCGACGGCTGGTACGCCATCGGACTCGACGGGGCGAAGCAGACCATCGGCTCCCTGACCTCGAACATCGGCCACCTCCTGTGGACCGGGATCGTGCCCGAACATCGGGCCGGTCCTCTGGCCGATCGTCTGGTCGACCCGTCGATGTTCACCGGCTGGGGCCTGCGAACCCTGTCGGCCGACAATCGGGCGTTCAATCCGCTCTCGTACCATTGCGGTTCGGTCTGGCCCCACGACACGGCGCTGGCGGTCGCCGGCCTGTACCGCTACGGCTTCCACCGCGAGGCATCCGTCATCGCCCGGGGTCTGCTCCGGGCCTCGGCTCGCAGCGGCGGCCGACTGCCCGAACTGTTCGCCGGGTTCGCCCGGGACGACCTCCCGGCGCCCATTCCCTACCCGGCCTCGTGTTCGCCGCAGGCCTGGGCCGCCGCCTCACCCCTGCTCCTGGCGCGGGCCATGCTCGGGCTCGACCCGGACGTTCCGAACAACCGACTGCACCTGCGGCCGCGACTTCCCGCCGGCGTGCATCGCCTGCGCTTCGACGACGTGTCGATCGGTGGCCACCGCGTTTCGATCTCGGTCGACGCCGACGGAGGCGTCGAGGTGACGGGTACCCCGCCGGGGATGCGTGTCGAGATCGACCGGGAGTGAGCCCGGTATCCGCGACCATCGATGGGCCAAGTCGCTCCGGAACCGACAAGATGGCGCCATGCGCATCGGAATCAACGCCACGACGCTTCTTCGGCGGGCCGACATCCAGGGTTTCGTCGACCACGCCCGAACCGCAGAAGCCGACGGCTTCTCGAGCTACTGGCTCGCCGAGCTCCCGACCGGCGGATTCGACGCGCTCACCGTTCTCACCGTCATCGGCCAGTCGGTCGAGCGGATGGAGCTCGGTACGGCGATCGTGCCGACCTACCCTCGCCACCCGGTCGCCCTCGGTGGCCAGGCCCTGACGACGAGCGCCGCGATCCGGGGCCGTCTCTCGCTCGGCATCGGCATGTCGCACAAGACGATGATGGCCGATCTCGGGATCCACGACGACAAACCCATCCGCCACCTGATCGACTACCTCGAGGTCCTGATGCCGTTCATCGACGACGGCCGGGTGGATGTCCGAGGCGCGACGATCTCGGCAACCGCGTCCGTGCTCTACCCCACCGCGGCGCCCCCCGAGGTCACGGTTGCGGCTCTGGGACCCCAGGCCTTGCGCGTCGCCGGCCGGTACACCGCCGGCACCAACCTCGCCTGGTGTGGCCCGAAGACCATCCGCGAACACATCGTGCCCACCATCACTGACGCCGCCGACCGGGCCGGGCGGCCGGTTCCCCGGGTGATCGCCACGTTGCCGATCTGCGTCACCGACCAGGTCGACCGGGCCCGCACGGTGCTGACCGAAACCACTGCGATGTACGCGAGTCTCCCCTCCTACCAGGCGATGTTCGCCCGGGAGGGAGTCGAGGCCACCGGCGATCTCGGGTTGATCGGCGGAGAGAACGAGGTCGAAGAACGCCTTGCCCTCCTCGCCGAGAGCGGGGTGACCGACTTCGGGGCTTCGGAGTTCGGGCTCGATCCCGACGACCGGGCGAGAACCCGTCGACTCTTGCGACGACTCGCCACACCGGGGTAGTCGACTCGGCGGTCGGTCTTCGCCGGCGCCGACGATTGACCGTGCGTTGATCCACAGGCCACGAGACGCCGAACCGCAGCGGCGACGATCGATCGGTCCCCATCAACGAGCTGGTGTCGCCATGCCCGCCGAACGTCGTCCCCTGCCGCCTCCCCCGCTGTCGACCGAGCACTCTCCGCTCCACGTCGGCATCATCGCCCCACCCTGGGTGGCCGTGCCTCCACCGGTCTACGGTGGCACCGAACTAGTCATCGACAACCTCGCTCGTGGCCTGGTCGAACGGGGGCATGCGGTCACCCTCTTCACGGTCGGTGACTCGACCTGTCCCGTGCCCCGGTTGTGGCTCCACCCGACCGCCGCCGGCACCACCGCCGACCTGCTCACCGAACTGGGTCATGTCGAAGCCGCCTTCGCCGCGCTGGCGAACTGTGACGTGATCCACGATCACACGCTCCTGGGACCGCTGTGGTCGACGCTGTCATCGGCCACGCCCCCGGTCGTCACGACGTGCCACGGCGCATTCGTCCCGACGCTCACCACGCTCTACGAGTCCGTCGGTGAGCGGGTCGCCGTCGTGTGCATCTCGCATCATCAGCGCTCGACAGCGCCCTCGGTCCCGGTGGCGGCGGTCATCCACCACGGCATCGACGTCGACGGGTTCCCGGTCGGACGCGGCGACGGTGGCTATGTGCTCTTCCTCGGCCGGATGAGCCCCGACAAGGGCGTTCACCGAGCCATCTCGATCGCCCGCGCGGCCGGCCGGCGGCTCGTCATCGCCGCCAAGATGTGGGAGCCCGAGGAACACCGCTACTTCCACGAACAGGTCGAGCCGATGCTCGGTGACGACGCCTCCTTCATCGGTCCGGTCGGCGGAACCCGAAAGCTCGAACTGCTCGCCGGCGCCGAGGCGCTGCTCAATCCGATCCGTTGGCCCGAGCCGTTCGGGCTCGTCATGATCGAGGCGCTGGCCTGCGGCACGCCGGTGCTGACGTTCTCGGAGGGGGCCGCGACCGAGATCGTCGAGCACGAGGTCACGGGTTTCCTCTGTACCGACGACGCCGACATGGCCGATCGTCTCGCCGCCGTGGGCGACCTCGACCGGTTGGTCTGCCGGCGCGCCGCCGCCCGCCGGTTCGGCGTCGACCGTATGGTCGATGAACACGTCAGCCTCTATCGAAACCACCTCGCTGGTCGGGTGCTCGGCCGTTCGGGCGTGATCGACCTCACCGGCACCGGTACGCAGAACCCGATCGCCGACCCCATGACGTTGTTCGCCCGCTGCTAGTCCCGTGGCGGCGGGTTGGCGCTCGTGGCCGGTCGACGCTCGTGAGGCCGGCGCTCAGGAGTCGGCCCGCAACCGCAGGGCGTGGAGCAGATCGAGGCTGCTCAGGATGCCGACGGGCTGACCGCCCCGCTCGACGAGCAGATGATGGACACGGCGTTCGACCATCAGGTCGGCCGCCTCGGCCACACCGGCATCGGCGTCGATCATCAGCGGCGCCTCGGACATGACGGTCGAGACGAGTTCGTCGTCGGGCCAGTCGTCGACCAGGTCGTGACTGGTCACCAGACCGACCACGTCGTCGCGCTGCATCACCGGAAGCGCATGGATGCCGAGCGTCAAGATGAGGTCCCGGGCCCGGCCGAGCGTGTCGGACGGCGCAACGACGATCGGCTCCACCGTCATCAGGTCATCGACGATCCGGGGATGCTCGCTGCCGTGGCTCATGCACCCATCCAAGCCCGGATGTCCGGGCTCGGCCAGGGTCGATCGTCATGTCGTGCGGTCGGGCGTCCCGGTGACCTTCGGCTCTGACGACGCCACCGCTGGGTCCGGCACACTGGCGGGGAGTCGTCGCGGGCGAGACGTCGACGATCGGGAACTCGAGCCGCAGCGGCAAAGGGGAGGCACCATGGCCACGTCGGGCAGGGAGACGAGGTGTCCGAACTGTCGGACCCGGAACCGGGTTCCGGTGGTCGCCATCGGACGACCGCGATGCGGCACGTGTCGTACCGACCTGCCCTGGCTCGTCGATGCCGACGACGACGAGTTCGACGAACTCGTCACCCGCTCGACCCTCCCGGTCCTGGTCGATCTGTGGGCCCCCTGGTGTGGCCCGTGCCGGATGGTCGCCCCGATCCTCGAGCAGGTGGCGGTCGAGAGGGCCGGTCGACTGCGCGTCGTGAAGGTGAACGTCGACCAGGCCCCCCGGGTGTCGGCCCGGCTCGGCGCCCAGAGCATCCCGACGATGGTCCTGTTCGACGGTGGCGCCGAGGTCGGTCGGCAGATCGGCGCCATTCCGGCATCGGCGGTGGACCAGTGGCTCGACCGATCGCTGTCCTCGTGAGATCGTTGCGGTGACACGAAGGTCCCCCTGCCCTTTCGTTCGGGGTCTCCAGGGTGTGAACTGGAGGCGATGACCACGGGCCGGATTTCGTTCACCTCCGTTTGGCCATTCGCGTCGAGGATCGGGATCGGCGTCATGGCCCTTACGATGTCGGCGCTCCTGGCGGCGTCGTGCGGCGGCAGCGACGAAGCGACCGACTCCACCACGTCGCTTCCGCCGGCGACGACCGCCGTCGATGCCACGACCACGAGCGCTGCGGAGTCGACGACCACCACCGAGACGGCCCCGACCACCCTCGCTCCCACGACCGAGGCATCCTCGGACGAGACCGCGGCGCCGATCGCCGTCGATCCGTCGTGGCCTCGTTACGAGGATGCGTTCTTCGTCTGGGGCGTCGACGCCGACGACGTCCTCCACGTCCGGTCGGGGCCGGGCGTCTCGAACCCGGTGGTCGCCGATCTGGCGCCCGACGAGCGCGGCGTCGTCCGGTTCGACGAGTCGACCCGGGTCGGGTCGAGCCTGTGGACCGTCGTCGAGGTCCCGGGCGGTGCCGGGTGGGTCAATGCCACCTACCTGCGCCCGGTCGGCACTCGTCCACCGGTGATCGAGGGAACGCTCGATCCCCGGGTCGAGACTGCGGCCGACGACGTGCAGGCGGCCCTCGGAGCGGGCGACTACGAGGCGCTGGCGGGATTCGTCGACCCCGACCGGGGACTGGTCATCTCGATCCACGCCTCGATCACCGACGAGTCGCCGGTGCTGACCCCATCCGAGGTCGCGGGTGCCGCCACCGATCGGGCCGAACGGCTCTGGGGCCACACCGACGGCGAGGGTGCCCCCGTGCGATCGACGGTCGGCGAGCGGTTCGCGTCGATCGCCGGCAACACCGGCCTCACCAGCACCGATGCCATCGGCTTCGACGTTCGCCTGGGGGTCGGCAACTCCATCGACACCATCGCCGAGGTGTTCCCGGGTTCAGCAGTGGTCGAGTACCACTTCGAGGGGACGTCGGTCTACGGCGATTTCGATTGGAGCAGCGTTCGGTTCGTCTTCGACACCACGAAGACGGCGCCGACCGGACGCCCGGCCCTGCTCGCCATCGTCGAGGACACCTGGACGATCTGACGGTTCGGGACGCATCGGATCACGGCCGACGGTCACCCGTCCGGTGGGGAGTGGCGGCGCCGTCTCGCCTTCCTCCACGGTCGAGATCCACCGGTCTCGCCCCACCCCTGGTCACCGATCAGCGGCACGAATCGAACGGGTCCGAGATCGGACTCCTCGAATCCGTCTGCCGTTCGGCGGACTCGCAGGAGCTCCTGTCGGCCCTGCTCGTCGCCGACCGGGATCACGATCCGACCCCCATCGGCCAGCTGCTCCCGAAGGGCTTCGGGCACCCGCGGCCCGCCGGCGGTCACCACGATCGCATCGTACGGGCTCCCCTCGGGCCAGCCGAGCGTGCCGTCCCCCTCCACCACCACGACGTTGTGGAATCCCTCGGACTCGAGTTGGCGCCGAGCCGTCTCGACCAGTTCATGGTGGTGCTCGACGGTGACGACCTCGGACGCGATCGAGGCGAGGACGGCTGCGCCGTAGCCGGATCCGGTGCCGATCTCGAGCACCCGATCTCCCGGGCCGATCTCGGCCGCCTCGACCATGAGCGCCACGATGAAGGGCTGACTGATCGTCTGACCGGCGCCGATCGGCAGCGGACTGTCGGCGTACGCGAACTCGGCCAGGTCGGCCGGGACGAAGTGTTCCCGTCGGACGGAGCCGATCGCGTTCAGGACCCGAACGTCGCCGATACCGCGGGCTGCGATGGCGTCGCGCACCATGTCCCTGCGTTCTGCTTCGAAGTCCACGGTGGACTTCCTTTCGTCGACCGGTGGCCGACCCCGGTCTACACCGTTCTGGGCACCGCTCCGGTGAGGGTCAGCAGTGGGCGCATGATCCGGTGGGCGAGGTCCGACACCGGATCGAACATGAGCGGACACCCGCCGTCGATGACGATCAACCCGTTCTCCCGACCGTGGGCCGTCGCCTCGTCGCACACGCTGCCGTGGCCGAAGGCGCGATGCATCCACACATGGGTGATGCCGAGTTCGGCACATTCGTGCACCGTGGCCTCGGCGGCGTCGGGTCGCGTGGCGATGACCACGGCATCGACCCCGCCGGGAATCGATGCGAGGTCGGGATGGCAGGGATCGCCCTCGACCTGCTCGGCGTTCGGGTTGACCGCGAAGACCTCGTACCCGCGTTCGCGCAGGCGTCGATACACCGTGTTGCCCCCATGACCCGCCGCCGTGCGTGACACGCCGGTCACGGCAATGCGCTTCTGGGCCAGGAAGGCCGCTGCCGCCAGTTCGACATCCATCCCGTTTCCTCCCATCCGACTCGGTCACCCGACATCTCGTTCGTTCGCCCGACATCACTCTGGCGTGGACGACCCGCCCCCTCCCAGAGCCCAAGGTCACCGAGCCGGTTGCGGTGCCAGTCGTCGGCCGCCCGTTGACCGAACGTTGATCACCATCCGATGGTGCGTGCATCGCGTCGAGGCAGGATGTGCAGGCAGGAGGTTCCACGATGACCCAGACCGATGTGAAGGTGGCCTGGGGCCGGGTCGGCGACAAACTGTCCGCCCTCGGACTCAAGCTCAAGCTGCACGCCGAACAGGAATTCGCCGACGACGACACCGAGGTGCGCGACGCCTTGAAGCGTCTGTCCGACGCCTTCGAAGACACCGCGAACGCCATCGGCAACGCCTCGACCGACGAGGCAGTACAACGAGACGTGAGGGAGGCCGGCCGTCGCTTCGTCGATGCGGTCGCCACCACGGTCAACCAGGTGGCGAGCGAACTCAAGCCCAAGCACTGAACGGGTCCGCAGTCGAGCGTCAGGCCGAGCGATCCACCTCTCGAAGGTGGTCGCCCTCGTCGGGGTCGCGGTCGGGTTGCCGATCGGACAGGACCTGGGGTCTCGGAGCCGGCCGGGGCCGACCGACGATCTCGTACACGACCTCACCGTCGATGGTCTCGTCGTGGAGGAGTCGCTCGACCATCACGTCGAGCTGGTTGCGATGCTCCGACACCAGCATGATTGCCCGTTGCTCTGCTTCGAGGAGGATTCGCGCCACTTCGAGATCGATGGCTCGCTGCGTTTCGTCGGCATACCGACGGGACGCCACCATCGATTCGGGCCCGAGGAACATCGGACCACTCCGCTCGTAGCTCACCGGTCCGAGCGTGGGCGAGAGTCCGTAGTCGGTCACCATCTTGACGGCCAGATCCGTGGCACTCGCCAGGTCGTTCGCAGCACCGGTCGATCCTTGATCGAAGACGACTCGTTCGGCCGCTCGTCCACCGAGCATGACGGCGAGCGTGTCGTACAGGAACTGCTCGCTGTAGAGGTGGCGCTCGTGCTCGGGAAGTTGCTGCGTGACGCCGAGCGCCCGGCCGGCGGGGAGGATCGTCACCTTGTGCACGGGGTCGGCATGGGGGCAGAGGGCCGCCACCAGCGCGTGGCCCGACTCATGGACCGACACTGCGTGTCGCTCCTCGGGGAGGAGCACGGTCGAGCGATCGCGCTGACCGATCAGGATCCGGTCGCGAGCCGCATCGATGTCGGCGGCAGTCAGCGCCCGGCGGTCTTCACGGGCGGCGCGAATCGCCGCCTCGTTGATCAGGTTGGCCAGGTCGGCGCCGCTGAAGCCGGGAGTGCCACGCGAGACCTCGTCGAGGTCGACGCCGTCGAGCTGCTTGCCGCGGCAGTGCACGGCCAGGATCGCTTCGCGCTCCCGCTGATTCGGGAGGGGAATCACGACCTGGCGATCGAAGCGGCCCGGGCGGAGGAGGGCCGCATCGAGGACCTCGGGACGATTCGTCGCCGCCAGCACGATGATCTCGACGCTCGGATCGAAGCCGTCCATCTCGGACAGGAGTTGGTTCAGCGTCTGTTCGCGTTCGTCGTTCGAGATCATCGCCCCAACCTGGCGGCGCTGACCGATGGCGTCGATCTCGTCGACGAAGATGATGGCCGGGGCGACCTTTCTCGCTTCGGCGAACAGGTCCCGAACCCTGGCGGCCCCCACCCCGACGAACATCTCGACGAAGCTCGAGCCCGTGACCGAGAGGAACGGGACACCGACCTCGCCCGCCAGGGCTCGGGCCATCAGCGTCTTCCCCGTACCGGGTGGACCCGTCATCAGCACACCCCGTGGTGTCTTGGCACCGGCGTTGCGGAAGCGGTCGGGATTCCTCAGGAAGTCGGCGATCTCGGTGATCTCACGCTTGACGCTCTCGTAGCCGGCGACGTCGTCGAAGGTCGTCGCCGGGTGTTCGGTGTCGAAGACCTTGGCCTTGGACCGTCCCATGCCGAGCGCGCTCCCGACGCCGCTGCCGGCCTTCCGGCTCAGGTAGACCCAGAAACCGATGATGAGGGCAAACGGTCCGAGGGTGAAGAGCACCCCGAGCAGGGTCGACCAGACCGACGGGGTCGAGGCCTTCGCCGAGATGTCGACGTTGCCTCGTTCGAGGCGAGCAAGCAGTTCCTCACCCGCCAGCGCCTCCGGGAGCTGGGTCCGGTAGGTCGAGCCGTCGGTGGTCTCGCCGGTGACCGAGCCGTCGGCGTTGATCACGGCGGTCTCGATGGTTGCGTCGTCGACGGCCGACACGAACGACGAGTAGTCGTAGTCCACCGAGTCGGTCGACGTGTCGCGTGGCAACCACATGATGACCAGGAGGACCACCCCGACGAGCAGCAGGGGAAGAAGCTGCTTGGGGTCCCATCCTGGCTTCGGTTCGGATTTCGTCGGCCTCTGCAGCGGTGGTGGTTCGGGGGTGCCCATTTGATCTCCGGTGTCGGCGTGGGCCACCGAACGCTCGCGGGAGGCCCCGAAGTCATCGAACCCCGTACGTCTCCGCGGCGCCAGAGCCCAAAGTCCGCCCCAGGTTCCATGACCGAAGACCCTTGGCCGAACGAGGTCGCAGGTGTAGCAAGGACACCAGACGTCGACGTCGAGCGGCTGACGAGGGCCGATGCCTCGGTTGGGTGCTGCCGCTTCCGCCAGATCTCAAGGAGAACCGGATGATCCTCGACCCCGAAGCGGTTGCCACCCCCACCGAAGCATCGTCCTCGTTCGCCCGCATCCTGGTCGTCGACGACGATGTCGAACTCCGATCGATCGTGGAATCCGAGCTCGGCGGACACAACTTCGAGACCTTCGGCTGTGGTGAGGGACGCAGGGCCATGGAGTTGATCCGCTCTCGGCCTCCGGATCTGGTGGTCCTCGACCTCGGTCTCCCCGACATCGGCGGGCTCGAGGTCCTCCGACAGATTCGTGCGACCGGCTCCCTCCCCGTGATCGTCCTGACGGGAAGGGGTTCCGAATGCGACCGCGTCGTCGGCCTGGAACTCGGTGCCGACGACTACGTCGTCAAGCCCTTCTCCCCTCGCGAGCTCTCGGCCCGAGTGAAGTCCGTGCTGCGGCGGTCGACGACGGCCCCGACGCTCACGCCTCCCGGGACCCTGGAGTTCGACGGGCTCGTCATCGACCGGGCGGCGCGCGAGGTCTGGGTGAACGGCACCGAGGTCGGACTCACGGCCAAGGAGTTCGACCTGATGGCGTTTCTGGCCGAATCGCCCCGCCAGGTCTTCTCCCGCGCCCAGCTCCTGCGCCTCGTCTGGGGCTCGGACCCCGAATGGCAGAACCCGTCGACCGTTGCCGAGCACGTCCACCGACTCCGTCGCAAGATCGAGCCCGACCCCGCCGCCCCTCGATGGATCCACACCATGAGGGGAGCCGGGTACCGCTTCGTGCCATGAGCGGGTTCTCGACCTCCACCTCGGGCCGGGGCGAGGACGATTGGGCCACCCTCGAGCGCCTGGCCCAGGCCGCATTCGAAGGGGCACCGGTCGGCATGGCCCTCACCGATCTTCGAGACGACGGCCGCCGAGTGATCCTCGTTGCCAACGAGGCACTGGCCCGGTTCCTCGGTCGATCGACGGCCGAACTCGTCGGGATGACGTTCAACGAACTGTCCCATCCCGACGACCTCGACGCCGATGACGCAGCGGCCGCCCGAATCCGCTCCGGCGCCAGCGAGACCTACCGGACCAGGAAGCGCTACCGTCACGCCGACGGTCACTACCTCTGGGCAGAGCTGCACGCACGGGCCGTGACGCCGAGTGACGACTCGACGACAGCCCTCGCCCACGTCGTCGACATCGGCGACACGATCCGCCTCGAGCAGGCCCAGACCGCGATCGCCCAGGAACTCGAAATCGAGGTCCAACGACAAACCGCGGCACTCGCCTCATCGGAACGACAGCTTCGCGCGGCGCTCCAGATCGAGCAGGACCGCCGGCACCGTCTGTCGCTGTTCGTCGATGCCACCGGAACCACGATCGGGGACTGGGAGTTCCACGACGGCATCGTGGAACCAAGCGACGATTGGTACCGGCAGCTCGGCTACGGTCCCGACTCTACGGGTTCGCAGCCGTTGTCCTGGCAGGAGCTCGTACACCCCGAGGATCGGACAACGGTGGAACGCCTCACGTCCGAGCCGATCGTGGCGGGTCGGCAAACCGTCGACGGAACGTTCCGCGTCCGACGAGCCGACGGTTCGTGGCGGTGGAATCGCCGTCGCGGCCGCGTGACCGCGGTCGACGACGCCGGCCGACCGACCCGAATCATCGGCATCGACATCGACATCACCGAACAGCAACTGCTCGAACAACAGCAGATCCAGGCGGTCAAGATGCAGTCACTCGGCGCCTTTGCCGGCGGCATCGCCCACGATTTCAACAACATCATGGCCATCGTGCAGGGCCATGCCGAGGCGCTCCAGCGCTCGGCAGACACGGACGACGACCCGGCCGATCGCATCCGTCGTCTCGGAGCGATCGAGCAGGCCGTCGCTCGGGCGGCCGGGCTGGTTCACGAGTTGATGACGTTGAGCCAGCCCACCACGCCCCATCGTGCGCCGATCGACCTCGTCGGGGTCATCACCCGAACGGTGTCGATGCTTCCCGACATGTTCGGCGAAGACATTCGGGTCGATGTGGACATTCCCGACGCGTCGGCGGTCGTCACCATCGACGAGAGCCGCTTCGAGGCAGCGCTTCTCAACCTGGCAGCCAATGCCCGAGACGCCATGCCGACCGGCGGGACCTTCGGTGTCGGTGTCGTGATCTCCGAAGCCGACGGCGCGCCGAGATCGCTCGAGATCGAGGTGACCGACACCGGCGTCGGGATGGACGTGGTGACGCTGCGATCGGCGTTCGAGCCCTACTTCACGACCAAGGCTCCGGGAGTCGGTACCGGCCTCGGGCTGGCAACGACCTATGCCACGATCGTCGAGGCCTCCGGCACCATCAGCATCGATTCACGACTCGGCGAGGGGACGGTCGTCCACATCACGTTGCCGGTGGACGTGTCCGGTCGATCGGCCGTGGTCGACCCGATCGAACCGGTCACGCTGCCACGGTCGGGGACCATCCTCGTCGTCGAGGACGAGGCCGAGCTCCTGGAACTCACGGCCGACCTCCTCCGATCGGCGGGCTACCGGGTCCACGAAGCCCTCGAAGCCACCGAGGCGCTGGAACTCCTCGAACAGGACGACACCATCGCCCTGCTGCTCACCGACGCCGTCATGCCCGGCATGAGTGGACCCGAACTCGCCACCATCGTTCGACGACGGTGGCCGTCGATCGGCATTCTGCTGATGACCGGCTACGCCGCCACCTCGTCGGCATTCGAACCCTTCGAACAGGCCGAACTCCTGATCAAGCCGGTCCCCCACCAGACGCTGCTCAACGCCGTCGCCCGCGCGCTGACCGACGGTTGACGAAGCCCACCATCGTCGGGCGTCGGGCTCTGCCGAGGCAGGCCGATCCCGTCGGCGACCGACCGCTCGATCTCGACCTCCTGATCGCAGCCCGCGACGCCGAGCGTGCGGGAGCCGTCGGCCGCAGTGATCAGCCGGCCTCGACCGCAACGATCACCGCCGCCGGCCGGAGCAGGCGTTCTGGCGACCCGTAGCCGGGTTTGGCGACCGCAACGATCGACGGCCGCCCGTCGCCACCGTGGGGATCGGCGGACGCAACCGTGCCGATCACGTCGTGCACCGCTGGGTCGAAGAGGTCACCGGGCTCGCCGAAACGCTCGTAGCCGAAGGTCGAGAGCGTGGTCGCCATCCGTCGCACGACCGACTCGACATCGAACAGGAAGGAATCGAACCCGGCACCTCCCGGCCGACCGTCGGTCGCACCGGCCGGGCTCCGAACACCGACTCCGGTCCTCGGCTGGGCACGACCCGGGGCCCGTGCCTTGTCGACTGCTCGTTCCAGGTCATCGAGCAGCGTGACCAGCGAGGCCAGGACGGACTCGTGCGCCTGGATCCGCTCCCGGGTCACTTCGCGGTCGAATCGCTTCCGAAGGTTGTCGAGATCGGCTGCGGTTCGCCGCCGGTGATCCTCGGCGATCGAGAGGCGGTGTTGGAGTTCCCGACGATTGCTGCCGACGACGTCGATCCCCCGATTGCGACCGTCGTCGCTCTTCGGCAAATCGATCGGACTCTGATTTTCGGAGGCTTCGGCGGACGTCATGGAGCGGCCCTCATGCGATGGTGAATTCGGCGACGATCACGTGGTCTCCCGGATGCTGGTCGGGGTGCCACGCACAACGACAGCGCGTCCTGCAGCTCACCTTTGATCACCGCGGCCTGGATCGCCGCGCCGGCCGCCACCACGTGGTCGGGGTTCACGGTCGTGCTGGGTTTGCGGCCCCCGGTCAAGCGGCGCACGAACTCCTGCACGGCCGGGATCCGGGTCGATCCCCCGACCAGGATCACCTGATCGATGTCGTCGGCGGTGACGTTGGCGTCGGCCATCGCCCCCTCGATCGGAGGGCGGCATCGTTCCACCAGATCCTTGGTCAGCGCGTCGAACTCGGACCGGCGCATCGTGGTCTCGAGGTGCTTGGGTCCGTCGGCGTCGGCGGTGATGAACGGCAGATCGATGTGGGCCTCGGCGACGGTCGAGAGCTCGGTCTTCGCCTTCTCGGCCGCCTCATGGAGTCGCTGCAACGCCTGGGGCTGCTGCCGAAGATCGATGCTGAACCCGGTGACGAAATCGTCGGCCAACCTGTCGACGATCCGCCGATCGAAGTCGTCCCCGCCGAGGTTCGTGTCACCGGCCGTGGCCCGGACCTCGATCACGCCGTCGCCCACCTCGAGCAGGCTCACGTCGAAGGTTCCGCCGCCGAGATCGACGACGAGGATCGTCTCGGACCGAGATCGGTCCAGCCCGTAGGCCAAGGCGGCCGCCATCGGTTCGTCGACGATGCGCAGCACCTCGACCCCGGCGATCTTGCCGGCATCCTTGGTGGCCTGACGCTGGGCCTCGCCGAAGTACGCCGGAACGGTGATCACCGCCTCGGTGACGCGTTCACCGATGAACTTGGAGGCGTCGTCGACCAGCTTGCGGATCACCTGCGCCGAGATCTCCTCGGGTGCATGCGCCCTTCCATCGACGGCGAACCGGGCGCCACCCCCTGGGCCGGCCTCGACCGCAGAGGACACCGCATCGAGCTCATCGGCGACCTCGTCGAACCGACGGCCGATGAGGCGCTTCGCCGAGGCGATCGTTCCCTTGGGGTTCAGCACGGCCTGGCGTCGCGCCACCTGACCGACCAGGCGCCCACCGTCCTTGGTGAACGCGACGAGGGACGGGGTCGTCCGCGACCCCTCGGCATTGGGCACGATCGTGGGCTGCCCACCTTCCATCACGGCGACCACCGAGTTCGTCGTTCCCAGATCGATTCCCACCGCTCGTCCCACGAGGTGACCTCCCGATCGCATTCGGGTCAACGATGCTGCGCCTCGGTCAACGCTGTTGCTCAGCCCATTCAACAAGCCATCAACCGACCGCAGGACGAACGGCCCTGCAGGGGATCACGGCCTGGCCTTACGCTCCGACCATGAACACCAAGAATGGACTCGCCGCCCTCGCCGCCGGCGCCCTGGGTGTCGCGGGATACGACCTGACCCAGCGACATCACGCGATCCTCCGCAACTTCCCACTGCTCGGGCATCTGCGGTACCTCCTCGAGGAGGTCGGCCCGGAGTTCCGTCAGTACATGGTCACGAGCAACACCGAAGAGAAGCCGTTCAGCCGCGATCAACGGCGTTGGATCTATGCGTCGGCCAAGCAACAGAACAACTACTTCGGGTTCGGAACGAGCCGTGACCTCGAGAGTTCCCCGAACTATCTGATCGTCAAGCACTCGCCGTTCCCCCTTCCCTCCCCCGTTCCGGGATCGCCCGGCTACGACGAGCGATACCGGATCCCCGCCGCCAAGACGCTCGGCGCCGCTCGGAGCCGGACCCACGCCTTCCGACCGGAGTCGGTGATCAACGTCTCGGCGATGAGCTTCGGTGCGCTCTCGGCCAACGCCATCGAGGCACTCAACCGGGGAGCCGCGATCGCCGGCTGTCTCCACAACACCGGCGAGGGCGGAGTCTCGGATCATCATCGTCACGGCGGCGATCTGATCTGGCAGCTCGGCAGCGGCTACTTCGGTGCCCGCGACCAGCGAGGCCGCTTCGACCTCGCTCGCCTGTGCGACCAGGTGGCCGCCAATCCGGTCCGGGCGATCGAGATCAAGCTGAGTCAGGGAGCCAAACCGGGCCTCGGCGGGGTCCTTCCAGCAGCCAAGATCACGCCGGAGATCAGCCGGATCCGTGGCGTGCCGCAGGGACAGGATTGCATCAGTCCTGCGGCGCATCCCGAGTTCCACGACGCCGACTCCCTCCTCGACTTCGTCGAACGCATCGCCACGGCGACCGGACTCCCGGTCGGGATCAAGTCGGCCGTCGGAGAACAGGCACTGTGGCACGATCTCGCCGAGATCATGGCGACGCAGGACCGAGGGGTCGACTTCATCACCATCGACGGGGGCGAGGGAGGAACCGGGGCCGGCCCGCTGGTGTTCACCGACCAGGTCGCCCTGCCCTTCAAGGTCGGGTTCGCCAACGTGTACCGGGAGTTCGCCGAGCGCGGCATCGCCGACCGCGTGGTGTTCATCGGTTCGGGCAAGCTCGGATTTCCCCACGAGACGCTGTTCGCCTTCGGACTCGGTTGCGACATGGTCAACGTCGGCCGAGAGGCCATGATGGCCATCGGCTGCATCCAGGCCCAGCGCTGCCACACCGGTAAGTGCCCGGCGGGGGTCGCGACGCAGAACCCGTGGCTGGTGCACGGCCTCGACCCCGACCTGAAATCCGCCCGGCTGGCCAACTACGTCACCGTGCTGCGCAAGGAGCTCCTGGCGCTCAGCCGGGCCTGCGGGGTCGACCATCCGGCCCGGGTCTCCCTCGACCACTTCGACGTGCTCGACGACCGGTTCGGCACCCGACCGGCCCGCGAGGTGTTCGGCTATCTCCCCGACTGGGGCGTGCCGTCGACGGTGACCGCCTGAGTGGGCGTTGAACGGGTCGGCCTCCACAACCGCTGTTTGGCCCATTCGGTCACGGCCACGTAACCGACGATCAGGGCCGCGAGTGCGCCGAGCATCCCGATCGAGGGCTGCGACAGACCGAGGTCGGCGGCGAGCGCCGTGAATGGCAGACCGACCGTCACCACTGCGACCAGGCCCGAGGTGACCAGGAGGGTCGTGCCGGGTCGGCTCCGCCACGCCGGTCGCCGGGTTCGCAGTACGAGCATCACGGCGAGTTCGGTCGCCGTCGACTCGATGAACCACCCCGTTCGGAACAGGTCGGCCCCGGCTCCGAAACCGAGTCGGAGGATCAGGAACGTCCCGATGTCGAACACCGAACTGATCAGCCCGAACACGATCATGAACCGTCTCAGGGCCCGGTTGTCCCAGCCGTGGGGCTCGACCACGGCCTCGGGATCCACCCGATCGCCGGCGATGGTGACACCCGGGATGTCCGACAGGAAGTTCAGCAACAGGATCTGTCGCGGAAGCAGAGGCAGGAACGGCAGGAAGGCGGTCGCGGCCGCCATCGAGATCATGTTGCCGAAGTTGGCCGAGATCGTGACCTGCACGTACTTGAGGGTGTTGGCCAGGACCTGACGGCCCTCACGAATCCCTTCGGCCAGGACGGCCAGGTCCTTGTCGAGCAGGACCACGGCCGCCGAGTACTTGGCGACGTCGACGGCACGGTCGACCGAGATGCCCACATCGGCTCCGAGGAGCGACGGCGCGTCGTTGATGCCATCGCCGAGGTAGCCCACGGTGTGGCCGGAACGCCGGAGCGAGGCGACGATCGCCTCCTTGTCGAGCGGTTCGATCTCGGCGAACACACTCGTGGCGGCGATCCGCTCGTCACGGCCGGCCGGATCGAGAGCGGCGAGATCGGCCCCGGTGAGGACCTGCGACGCATCGAGACCCACGGCCGTTGCGGCGTGGATCGCCGCAAAACGGTTGTCCCCGGTGATCAACTTGGTCACGACACCGAGCGAGGCGAGTTCGGCGATGGCAGCGACGGCGTCGGCCTTGGGTGGGTCCGAGAAGCAGAGGAGGCCGGCGAACTCGAGACCGGACTCGTCCTCGGGGTCGAGGGTGGTCCGTTCGAACCCGTCGAAGGACCTCGTCGCCAGCCCGAGTACTCGGTACCCATCGGCCGAGAGCTCCTCGAAACGCCGACGCACCGAGCCCTGCGCGTCGGCGGACATCGCGCATCGAGACAGGACCGATTCGAGGGCCCCTTTGGTGATGAGGAGGGGCGCGCCGCCATCGAGCACGAGCAGGGTGAGGAGCCGTCGACCGAAGTCGTACGGGATCTCGTCGAGCACCGGAACCGGCCGGTCGTCGGGTCCGCCGCTCGAGGCGATGGCCTGGTCGATCGGATTCGGGAAGCTGCGTTGACCGGTGGCGTTGATCCAGGCCAATCGACGAACCGCGTCCGACGGGTTCCCCTCCGGATCGAGGGCCGCGTCGAGCGTGACCGTGCCGTTGGTGAGCGTGCCGGTCTTGTCGGTGCACAGCACATCGATCGCACCGATGTCCTCGATGGCGTCGAGTCGCTTGACGATGACCTGCCGGCGGGCCATCCGGCGGGCCCCGTGGGCCAGGGTCACCGTGACGATCGTGGGAAGCAACTGCGGCGTGAGACCCACGGCGAGGGCCAGCGAGAACAGCAGGGCCTGGACGACGGATCGGCCAAGGACCACGTTGACCACGAACACGGCGGCGACGAGCAACCCGGCCGTGCGCATGATCAGGAGACCGAAGCGACGCAGTCCGAGCTCGAAGGCCGTCGGGACGTGGTCCTCGGCCAGCCGGGTGCGGATGCGGCCGAACTCGGTGTCGCCGCCGACGCAGACCACGAGCGCGCGGCCCGATCCCGACACGATGTGGGTTCCGCTCCACAGGCTGTTCGATCGTTTGGCCAGGACCGTGCCGGCATCGAGAACGCCCGGCCGCTTCTCGACCGGAAAGCTCTCTCCGGTCAGCGCCGATTCGTCGACGAGCAAGGAATCGGCGTCGAGCACCCGGGCATCACCGGCGATCACGTCGCCGGCCCGGAGGATCAGGAGATCCCCGACCACCACGTCGTCGAGCGTGACCTCCACCTCGGCGCCGCTGCGTCGGACGTCGGCGTGGACTCGCACCGATGCCAGCAGCTCTTCGACGGCGCGGACCGCTCCCCGCTCCTGGACGAAGCCCAGCGACGCACTGGCAGCGGTGATGGCCAGGATGATCCCACCGTCGATCAGATCACCGAGACCCATCGAGAGCGCCGTGGCGGCCAGCAGCAGCAAGACGATCGGTGAGTCCAGCTGACGCAGCATCAGCCGCCAACCCGGCATTCGAGTCGGCGCATGGAAGGACGAGTTCGCTGCCGATCGGCGAGCCGCCTCGTCGCGGTCCAGACCGTCGGGGCCCGAGGTGACCCGATCGAACAACGAGGCCTCCGGTGCCGTCCAGAACGGATCCGGGACGGCCCCCGAACCCGATGCCACGTCGTTCTCGGTGTGCGGCATCCCGGTGTGCCTCCCGTGTCGGGCCGACGGTCCCAGGCTGCTCGACACCGTCGTGCGTCGGGCAGAGGACAACGTCCCCTCGTGCGGGTCTCCCCGATCCTCGCCAAGATGGTGACCGATCCGGCGTCCCGGGTCGGTCGAGGAGGCAGGCATGACGGTTCCGCACGTCGTCGTCATCGGAGGGGGCTTCGGGGGGCTGGCGGCCGCACGCGGCCTGGCCGGGGACCCGGTCCGGATCACGCTCCTCGACCGGCGCAATCACCACCTCTTCCAGCCCCTGCTCTACCAGGTCGCCACCGCCGGGCTGAACCCCTCCGACATCGCCCATCCGATTCGATCGCTGCTCGCCGACCAGGCGAACGCCACCGTGCTGCTCGCCGAGGTCGTCGGCATCGACCCGGCCGAGCGTCGGGTCGTCGTCGACGACGGGACGGCCATCGGGTTCGACTACCTGGTGCTCGCCGTCGGCACGACCCATTCGTACTTCGGTCACCCCGAGTGGGAGCGTTTCGCGCCGGGCCTGAAGACCGTCGAGGACGCCCTGGAATTGCGGCGCCGAATCCTCGTCGCCTTCGAGCGCGCCGAGCGATCCGACGATCCCGTCGAGCGGCGCCGGAACCTGACCTTCGTCGTCGTCGGCGCCGGACCGACCGGGGTCGAGATCGCCGGGGCCATCGCCGAGATCGCCTTCCGGACGCTGACCGACGAGTTCCGGTCGATCGATCCGTCGGCGGCCGAGATCATCCTGCTCGAGGGGACCGACCGGGTCTTGCGGAGCTACCCGGATTCACTCTCGAAGAAGGCCGAACGACAACTCCGAGATCTCGGGGTCGATGTCCGGCTCGGCGTGACGGTGACCGGCATCGACGACCGGGTGGTGACGACCGACCACGGACCGATCGCCGCCCGCACCGCGATCTGGTGTGCCGGCAACCAGGCGTCGCCGCTCGCCGCCATGCTCGGCGGACCGACCGACCGGGCCGGTCGGGCCGAGGTCGGTCCCGACCTCTCGATCCCGGGGTGTCCGCGCCTGTTCGCGATCGGCGACGTCGCCCACACGATCTCCGACGGCGAAGCGGTCCCGGGGGTCGCGCAGGGCGCGATCCAGGGAGGCGCGCACGTCGCCCGAGCCATTCGGGCCGATCTCGATCGATCGGCCCGCCCCCGGTTCCGCTATCGCAACAAGGGCGAGTTGGCGACGATCGGGCGTTCCTCGGCGGTCGGCGTCATCGGTCGCCTTCGCCTCTCGGGCTGGATCGCCTGGATGGCGTGGTGGTCGGTGCACATCTTCTTCCTCATCGATTTCCGCCACCGCCTGTCGGTCATGTTCAGCTGGGCGTGGAGCTACGTGACGTTCCGACGGGAGGCCCGCTTGATCACGACGCCGTGGCAGCCCACGGCGTCGACCGATGTCGACGAGGATCGGGAACTCGATCCCTGACCCGGTCGAGGGGCCATCACCGGGATTCGGGAACGAAGACCTGCAACGCCAAGCGGTCCTTGGCGACCACGAAGGATCCGTTCCCGACGAAGACCTCACCGTCGGCGGCCAGCTCGGTCTGCTCGAGCCGGGTCTCCACATCGATCCAGTTCACGAGGCGCCGGGTGTACACGTCCGACCGGGCCAGACGGCCGGAGACCAGCGCTCCGATCAGCCGGGCCCGGGCGAAGCGCTTGCTCCCATCGACGACACGCAGGTCGAGGAGACCGTCGTCGAGACGCGGCCGCCCGGCGGGAACGAAACCGGCGGGCTCGTAGTCACCATTGCCGATGAAGACCATCCACACCTTGGTCGGTCGCCCGTCGATCCGGGCATCGAACGGTTCCCCCTCGGCCAGGACCTTCAGGAGCGCAACGACCGTCGCCGGCCACTTCCCCAGCCGATCCTCCTTGGCCTCGCGGTGCTGCACGAACCGGGCGTAGGAACCGAAGCTCGCCGTGTTCAGGAAGAGACGCCCGTCGATGCTCCCGGTGTCGATCGCCACCACCCGCCCGCCTGCGACCGCAGCAATGGCCTCCTCGATCGACCCGATCCCGAGATCGCGGGCGAAATGGTTGAGCGTGCCGCCCGGGAACACGGCGAGCGGGATCCCGGCTCCGATGGCCGCTGCTGCCGCCGAGCCGACCGTTCCGTCGCCGCCGAGCACGCCGAGGGCCGTCGAACGGCGAGCAGCCGAATCCATGGCATCGACGAGCTGATCGGGCTGTTCGACCCGCACGATCTCGGCGTCGGGCAGCGCGGTCGAGAGCTCTGCGAGATCCTCCCCATGGGAATCCGGACCCGATGCCGCGTTGACCACGACACAGAGGCCCCTGCCCGTCGACGACGGACGGGTCGCCGCCAGCTTGCCGATTCCGTTCATGGCCGAACTCGCATCGCAGCGTCCTACCGCCGGCGGTTCGTCTCAAACCGAGCGATGATCCTCGGCCGCTCCGAATCCGGGTGGATCGGCGGCGGTGGGCATCTCAGCGGTCGGTGTGCTCGAGCCAGCGCATCCCCGAGAGGCACTGGTAGGCGACGGCGAAGTATCGACGGGGCCGGCGGTAGCGCGACCGCAGGACCAGGTCCACCCGTGCGTAACGGCGGTTGAAGGGTTGGCAGACGAGTTCGACGGACAGCGGTGGTGCGGCATACGGCATCCGCAACACACCCATCACACCTCGCGGCCAGTCGCCGACGGACCGATCCCGATCGTCGAGAGTTCGGATCTCCTCACCGAGTCGGAGTCCGTCGCCACGGTGCCCGACCACGCCGTCGAGGAACCGCTCGGGATCGCAGTCGAACAGGCGGACGAGCCGGCTGTCGTGCCCGGGCCACGAGTGGCTCCCGTTGCCCACCATCGGGCCGGGCCGCATCGTTGCGCTGCGAACCCCGTAACCCTGCGGCGTGGCGGAGCGAACCATCGAGTCGATCTCGACCGGCGGGAGCCAGCAGGGTCGAGGCGGTTCACTGCTCGCGGGCTCGTCGATGAAGAACGACTCCCCGTCGCCGTAGGAGAAGCACCGATTGGGCGTCGTGTCGGTCGGGCCGGGATCGACCTCGACGATTCGGTGCCGAGTGCGCATGCGACCAGTCAAACACCACACCGAGCCGAGCGCCGGGTCGTCCAGGAAAATGAGACCGCGTCGTCCCCGATGGGACGGTCCGAGGAACTGTGCTTCACTGGCCGCCGATGACATCCGACGACGGCGACACCGAGGGCACCTCCGATCGGACGCCGCTCGTCCTCGGCCCCATGCTGCGCCATGTCGGTCGGGATTCGGCGACGATCTGGCTGGAGACGGCACGACCCGGTGTGATCGAGATCCTCGGCCACCGCACCACGACCTTCTCGGTGCGGGGGAAGCACTTCGCCCTGGTCGTCATCGAAGGCCTCGAACCGGATTCGATGACTCGGTACGACGTCCGGTTCGACGGCGAGATCGTCTGGCCGCTCCCCGAGTCCGAACTCCCGCCGAGTGTCATCCGGACCCTCGGCCATGGTCGGGTCGACCTGCTGGTCGGATCGTGCCGGGCGGCAGCCCCCCACGAGGAGCCGTACACCCTCGAACTCGCCGCCGACGAGCGCGGCCGAGGCGTCGACGCCCTGTGGGCCCATGCGCACCGGATGATCGGCGATCCCCCCGAGTCCTGGCCCGTCGCCCTGCTGCTGGTCGGTGACCAGATCTACGCCGACGACTCCTCGCCGTCGACCCAGCAACGGATCGAGGACACCCGTGACCCGTCCGACGACCTCCCGGCCACGATCGTTGCCGACTTCGACGAGTACTGCTGGCTGTACCACGAGGCCTGGTCCCCGACCCTGGAGCGCTGGCTGTTCTCGGTGATGCCGACCCTCATGATCTTCGACGACCACGACGTCATCGACGACTGGAACATCTCGGCCGCCTGGGTGGCCGAGATGCAGCAAGAGTCGTGGTGGGCCGCCCACGCCCTCGGCTCGACCATGTCGTACTGGATCTATCAACATCTCGGCAATCAGTCGCCGGCCCAGATCCGGGAGGAGGGTCTGCTCGCCGAGCTGGTCGAGGCCGGCGACGGCACGGCACGGCTCGAATCCTGGGCCGAAGCGGTGCGGGCCGATCCGGCGGGATACCGGTTCAGCTACAGCCGCCACCTCGGTGAGGTGAAGGTCGTGGTGATCGACGGTCGTCATGGACGGGAACTCAGCGGTTCCCGACGGCGGATGGTGAACGCCGCCGAATGGGCCTGGGTGCAGGCCGAGAGCTCGGAGCCGGTTCGCCATCTGGTCGTCGCCACGACCCTGCCGGTCTTCATCCCGGCCGGGCTGCACGATCTCCAGGTGTGGAACGAACGGGTCTGCGACGGGGCCTGGGGACGGTTCGCGCTCCGCTTCGGTGAGCGGGTCCGCCGGGCCCTGGATCTCGAGGACTGGTCGGCGTTCGAGGACTCCTACGCCGAGTTCGTGGATCTCGTCGGTTCCGTGGCCCGCGGCCCGAACGCGCCCGAGACGGTGGTCGTGGCGTCGGGTGACATCCACTTCAGCTACGTGGCCCGGGTCGCGCTGGGCACCGATCGTTGCCGCGTCTACCAGCTCGTGAGTTCGCCGATCCGCAACGCCTTGATCCCACCCGAACGGGGAGTGCTGCGCTTCACCCTCACCGGCGTCGGAAGCCGGATCGGC
This sequence comes from uncultured Acidimicrobiales bacterium, assembly GCA_963717115.1. GTDB lineage: Bacteria > Actinomycetota > Acidimicrobiia > Acidimicrobiales > SZUA-35 > JBBQUN01. The sequence goes on from CAVQVO010000002.1 coordinate 747,452, forward strand.
GCCGCCCTCCGACGCTTGACCCGGCGCTCGTCGACGGCCGTTCCCATCGACATGGTCGCCGGGCCCCACTTCGACAACAACATGGCGGTCGTCCGTTTCCGGCACGACGGCGACGTCGAGGTCGTGATCGAACAGGCGACCAGCGACGACGACGGACCCCGCCTGGACGAGGTGTCGACGGTGCCCCTCTCGTAGCCGGCCGACGCCGTTTGGCGACCGTACGGCGCGGGTATGGCGCCGCCCGTGAACGCGACCACGTTGGTGCTGGTGCTGGGGACGACGGCCCTCTTCATCATCGTCGCCATCTCGCTGTCGACCGGACCTCGATCGGCACTGCCGCCCGAGCACCTGGAGCACTGGCTCGTTCGCTGGCTCGGACGCCACGCCCGCGTCGGTCGGTTGGTCCGCTCGATCGATCGCCGGGTGTCGGGAGGAATCGCCGTCGTTGCGACCTTCCTCGTCGTGCTCGTCGGAGCCACGGGCGTCGGCTACCTCTTCGACAGCCTCGACCGCGACCGCGGCTTCGCCCGCTGGGACGAGTCGGTTGCCGAATGGGGGGCCTCGGTGGCGTCGCCGGCCTCGACCGACGTGCTGAGCATCGCCACGTTCGCCGGGGCGAGTCTCGTGCTCGCCGCACTGATGACGGCGGTCGGAGCGTTCGACCGGTTTCGCCGAGGTTCGTGGGCGGGATCGGGCTTCCTGGCGCTGGTCGGTGTCGGGATCGTCGTCATCAACAACGGCCTGAAGCTGCTCGTCATGCGCGATCGGCCACTGGTCCCCCACCTCGTCGGGGCTTCGGGATCCTCGTTCCCGTCGGGACACTCCGCAGCTGCGGCGGCCTGCTGGGCCGCACTGGCGCTGGTCCTCGCCGACCACGTCCCGCGCCGGCGACGTGGCGTCCTGGCGGGCGTCGCGGTGGCCGTCACTGCGATCGTCGCAGCCAGCCGGGCCCTGCTCGGGGTGCACTGGCTCACCGACGTGATCGCCGGTGTCCTCGTCGGCTGGACCTGGTTCCTCCTCGTCGCCGTCGTGTTCGGCGGCCGGATCATCCGGCTCGGCGAACCCGCCGCAGCGAGCGGCCGTGTTCGCACCGCAGTCCGGCCCGGCCCCCGCACACGCGGGGAACCGGGGTCCACCCGCCAGGAGGTCCGGTGATGAGCACGGTCGGTGTCGTGATCAACGAAGGCAAGGAACTCGGGGGAGGGCTCGAGGCGCTCCGAGCCGTGCTCGCCGGTCTGGGCCATGCCGATCCTCCCTGGTACGAGGTCCCCAAGAGCAAGCACGCCCCGGACAAGATCGCCAAACTGGTCGACAAGCACGGCGTCGACCGCCTGCTCGTCTGGGGCGGCGACGGTACGGTGCGCCGGAGCATCCACACCCTCCTGCGTCGCGACCTGGCGCACGTGGTGGTCGGGATCCTGCCCGCCGGCACGGGCAACCTCCTGGCCAAGAACCTCGGGATCCCGATCGACCTCGACGAGGCAGCGCGCATCGCCGTGACCGGCGAGCCGAGGCCGATCGACGTCGGGCTCGTCAACGGACAGCACTTCGCGGTGATGGCCGGCACGGGTTTCGACGCCATGATGATCCGCGACGCCGACGAGAACGATCTCAAGGAGCGGTTCGGGCGGCTGGGCTACGTCATCGCCGGAGCCCGGAACACCGGGATCGATCCGGCCCGGTTCGAGGTCACGATCGACGGCCAACGGTGCTTCTTCGGTGAGGCGAGCGGAGTCGTCATCGCCAACGTCGGCACCATTCTCGGGGGGCTCGAAGCCTTCCCCGACGCCGACCCGACCGATGGACGACTCGACGTCGGCGTGATCGAGGCCCGCACCAACACCGAGTGGGTGCGGCTCGTCGGCCGGGCCGCCCTCGGCCGTGCCGACCGGTCACCCCTGGCCCATCACTTCACGGCCTCGACGATCGAGATCGTCCTCGATCGGAGCCTGCCCTGGGAGGTCGACGGCGGTGACCGGGAGCGCACCGACCGGTACGACGTGACCTGCCTCCCGGGAGCGATCCGGATCGCCCAGCCCTGGGCATCGGCCACCGACCCGGGCGCCGACCGCGACGAAACGGCCGAGCAGGGCCGAACGAGCAAGGAGCAATCATCATGACCACCCTGAGTGCCGACGACCGGGTCGGCAGCGACTCCGCCGCGACCTTCGCCCGGGAGCATCCGACCCTGGTCCGGCTCGGCCGAGCCGGCTGGGTCGCCAAGGGTGTCGTCTACACCCTGACGGGTCTGCTCGCATTCGCCGTTGCGCTCCAGTCGGCCGGGTCGACCGGCGGCGGCAGCGGGGAGGCAAGCCAGTCCGGTGCCATCGCCACGCTCGCCGAGCAGCCGGCGGGTGCTGCGCTCCTCGTCCTCGTTGCCCTCGGGTTGCTGCTCTACATCGCCTGGCGGCTGGTGACGGTGATCCTGCCGGCCGAGAACGAGGCCCATGCCTGGTTGGCACGGGCCGGCTACCTGGCGAGTGCGGTGTCGTACACCTTCCTTGCCTGGTCGGCGGTGTCGATTGCCAGGAGCCCCGGCACCAGCGAGGGCAGCGAGGACGCCCGGGTCGAGCAGTTGACCCGAGACGTGTTGTCGACCACCGGCGGACGGTCGGCGATCCTCGTGGTCGCGGCGATCATCCTCGGGATCGGTGGCTACTTCCTGCACAAGGGAGCATCCGCCGGCTTCGAATCGGATCTGGGCCCGGGTGGCGTCGGCCCCGTTTCGGAAACGGCGCTCGTCACGATGGGCCGCCTGGGCTGGGTCGGCCGGGGCCTGATGATGGAGCTCATCGGGGTCTTCCTCGCCCAGGCGGCGATCACCTTCGACCCCGACGACGCCGTCGGGCTCGACGGTGCACTCCGCAAGGTCGCCGGAACCACGCCCGGAACGGTCCTGACCGCCGTCGTGGCGGTCGGCCTCATCCTGTACGGCGTCTACTGCGTCCTCAGCGCCCCGCGCCGCCGGCTGGTCGGAGCCGATTGAGATGGACGCTCGCAAGGCCCAGCCTCGTTCCGCACCGCCGTCGCTTCCCTGGTGGAAGTCGACCTGGCCGTTGGGGCGGCGGGAATGGTCGACCGCCGCCGTTGCCTTCGTCACCGTCGTTGCCGTCTCCACCATCGCCGGCCTGGCCCTGACCGATTGGTTCGCCCCGAACGCCATCACCCGCGCCGACGTTGCGGTGTCGGAACGACTGGTCGAGCTGCGAACCCCCGCCCGTACCGACGCCGCCCACTGGGGCGCCCTGCTCTCGGACACGGCGACCAAGATCATCGCCACCACCCTGCTGGTCGCCGTTGTCGTCTCCTGGTGGCGACGATGGCACGACGCCGTGCTGATCGCCTTCAGCCTGATCTTCGAAGCCTCCGCCTTCGTCGTCACCAGTCACCTCGTCGGGCGGGCCCGGCCCGACGTGCCCCGGCTGCTCGACTCGCCCGTCGACACCAGCTTCCCGTCCGGGCATGTCGCCGCCGCCACCGTGTACCTCGCCCTCGCCGTCGTGGTCTGGTGGCACACCCGTTCGCGGATCGCAACGACCGCAACGGCGGCGGTCTGTGTCCTCATCGTGGTCGTCGTGGCCACCGCCCGGGTGTACCAGGGCATGCATTTCCTCAGCGACGTCGTCGGTGGTGTCGCGCTCGGCGTGACCACCGTTGCGATCACCACGTGGCTCGTCGGCCGGTCGACCCGCGCCCCGTTGCCGACCGACCGCGGATCCGACGCCCCGAGCCCGATGCCCGGAGACTCCCCGTCGACCGATCCCGCTTCGCTCGCCATCTCGTGAGCACCCCCGAAGCATCGCGCCGGTCGACCGACCTCGGTTTGGCTGCGGCCGGCGGCCTCGCAACGGCGATCGTCGGCTTCGGGGGGATGACCATCGTGGGCACTGTCGGGCAGTTCGAGGCCCGCCGTCTCCTCGATGCCGTCCTTCCGACGGTGCGGTTCGCGGCAACGGCCTACGTGACGGGCGGTGCGTCGATCCTCGCTCTGATGCTCACGCTCATCACGTTCTCGATCTCCCACGACCTCGATTTCCATCGGAGCCACTACGCCCGGATCCGCCAGATCGCCCTCCTCACCACCGGCGTCATCGTCGCCTCGGTCGTGTTGCTCATGTTCCTCAGTTTCCCGGTCCAGGAAGCCGCCATGGACGCCGACTGGTATCGATGGGTGTACTACGCCATCCTGCTCGGCGGAGCCGCCACCGGAGGCGTGTTCATCTCGATCATCCTGCTGCTCTACTACGCCGTTCGAGGCCTCATCGGCATCGGCGAGGACCCCGAGACCAGCGGACTCGTGATCACCTCCCCCGACGACTGAATCGTCCCCGGAATTCGGTTCGATCATCGGGTTTGACCCCCACCGGTACGGGATATCCCGGCTTCCATGACAACCAACCAGGACATCGAACCCCTGACCACCATCCAGCCGAATCGTGCGCTCCGTCGCAAGAGTCGTCGGCTGGCCGCAGCCGGTCTGCTCGTCGCCGTCGGGCTCACGTTCACCGCGTGCAGCGACGACGACGGCGACAGCACCGACATCGACAACCCGGTGGACGGCGTCGACGATCAGGTCGACGACGGAGCCGAGGACATCGAAGAGAACATCGACAGCGAGACCGACGACACGACCGACGACATGACCGACGACACCACCGAGGACACCACCGAGTAGGCGAACGCCAGGAGCACCGCATCAGATCCCGCCGGCGCAGCGTTGCGTCGGCGGGATCGCCGCGTCTGCCTCAGCGTCTCGTGAGGTTCGGCACCTGCCCGAGCATCGTGGCCGCAACGAGGCCCAGGAGCAGCAGGCGGAGCGTCAGCAGGCTGACCTCACCGTCGTCGAGGTCGAGCGACGAGTTCGTGTCGGCGACGTCGTCGGCCAGCACCTCGAGGTCGTCGGTGGTTCGTCGCAGCTCGATTGCCACCGAGCGCAGATCGTCGACGAACGTCCGCATCTCGGGTCCCAACCGCTCGGCGTCGAGGGCCAGTCGCTCGAGCGAACCTCCGGCCTCGGCCAGGTCGTCCCGCAGCGGATCGAGGTCCTCGGTGAGCGTGGAGTCGGTCAACGGGGAACTCCGCACCCCCAGATCGAACGGCAGCGACTCCAACACGGCGTCGACCTGGTCGAGCGTCGCCTGGACCTGCGTGAGACTGTCGTCGAGCGAATCGATCACCGGCGGCAGGGTCGCCGTCACGTCACTGACGTCGTTGGCGACGACGGCGGTGGAGTCCGAGACCGCAGCGGCCGCCTCGATCGAATCAGCAGCCCCGTCGAGCGCATCGGCCGTCGCCAGCGCGGTGCCGGTGGAGCCGCGCAGCGACTCCTCGACCGAGGCGAGCGCGGTCGAGGCCCGACCGAGCGATTCATTGGCGCCGAGTTCGACCGAACCGATCGCCACCCAGCCGACCGACCCCACGGTGATCGCCAGCAACATCGACGCCAGCGCGAACAGACGCGGTGTCCCGACCTCGCCAACGGTGGGCCGCCGACGCGACCGGTCGACGATCTCGGTCTCGTCCGGTTCGGATTCCAACACGGCTGCTGGGTACCCCCCGCCGGCCTCGCCCAAACCCCGGCATCGCTCCGGACCCGACGAGGCACGGCGTTTGTGGGGCGCCGATCCGGGTACGGATTCCCCGCCGACGAACGGAAGGGGACGAAGATGGACAGCGGGGGATCGACGATCGCACCCAGGGGTGCCGGAGCGGCGCTGCTCGCCATCGCGCTGATGCTGTCGGCCTGCGCCTCGGGATCCGACGAGGCCACCAACGTGGTGGACGACGCGGCCGGCGGGGTCAGCTCGCTCCAGGACTCACTCGTCGGTGACGACGTCGAGCCTGCAGGCCGTGACCTTCGGGCGATGATCGACGAACCCGACCTGTCGTCGCTGTACTCCGCGATGGATCTGATCGGGTTCGGCGAGTTGGCGCAAGAGGAAGCCGTCACCTTCTTCGCCCCGAACGACCAGGCTTTCTCGGCCATGGACGCCGACGCCATGTCGGAGCTCCTGGCCGATCCCGAGCAACTGCGCGGCGTCCTGCTCGACCACCTGGTCGCCGAGACCCTGACTACCTCGGATCTCGGGGACGTCACGGAGGTGACCAGCCTGGGCGGACTGACCCTGGTCTTCGAGACGAGTGGGCCCGTTCCGACCGTCAACGGCATCGAGATCGTGCGTTCGGACATCACGCTCGACAACGGGGTCGTCCACGTCATCGACGGCGTCCTGCTCGACGAGGCCTCGTGACCGGCGACGCCGAGCCGCCGTCACGCGGCGACGGCTCGGTCGATCCCGTCATCGAGACCCGGAGGATCTCGAAGCACTTCGGTGACGTCAGGGCCCTGAACGACCTGACCCTCACCGTGGAGCCCGGCGAGATCGTCGGCGTGATCGGACCGAGCGGCTCCGGCAAGACCACGGCCGTCCGGTTGGTGATCGGGGCCTATCGGGCGTCGAGTGGGGATCTCCGGCTCTGGGGGACACCGGCCGAGGAGGTGACGTCCCGGATGCGGGCCGACATCGGTTACCTCCCGCAGCACCCGGCGCTGCTGCCCGACCTCTCGATCCGGGAGAACCTGCACCTGCACGCCTCGCTGGTCGGGGTCGGGATGTTCCGGCGGTCTCGCCGATTCGGCGAGATGCTCGATCTCGTCAAGCTCTCCGAGCAGGCCGGGACGAAGGTCGCCAACGCCTCGGGCGGCATGCAGCGCCGGGCCGCGCTTGCCGCGGCGTTGCTGCATCGTCCCCGCCTGCTGGTGTTGGACGAGCCGACCGCCGGGATCGATCCGGTGCTGCGCCACGACCTGTGGCGCCATTTCGGCGACCTGTCCGATGCCGGTCGGACGCTGCTCGTGACCACCCAGTACGTCGGCGAGGCCACCTACTGCGACCGGGTCGCCGTGATCGTCGAGGGGGATCTCATCGCCTTCGACACCCCGAAGGGCCTGCGCCATCAGGTGTTCGGCGGCGACGTCGTCGACGTCACCTTCGAACGAAACGTGCCCGTGGATCAGCTCGAGCCGATCTCCCGGCTCCCCGGGGTTCGGGGCGAGCCCGAGATCACCGGGCGGAACTCGCTGAGTGTCGTCGGAGACTCGGCCGGCGAGCTGATCGCCGCACTGGGTCCCCTGCTGACGAACGCCGGCCACCCGGCGACCTCGATGGAGGAGCGCATCGTCGACTTCGACGCCATGTTCGTCGAACTGGTGCGATCCCACTCCCGGACCACGGAGGTCGGAACGTCGTGAGGTGGCTCGTCGCGTTCCAGGGGTTCGTGCGACGCGAGCTCCGCAGTGCCCTCGGCCAGCCGCGGCTGCTGCTCGTGCTCGTCTTCGGCCCCTTCGCCATCCTGCTGCTCTTCGGTGGCGGGTACCGCAACGAGACGATCAGCCTGCAGACGCTGTTCGTGGCGCCGGAGAACGAGACACTGCGGGCCCGGATCCTCGAGAACCAGGAGGAATACGAGGACTACGTGGTGCCCGTGGGGTTCACCGACGACCTCTTCGAGGCCCAGTCCCGCCTCCGGTCCGACGAGGTCGATCTCGTGGTCGTCTTCCCGCCCGATCCCGAGGAACGGCTCCGAGCCGGCGAGCGCGTCGAGATCGTCGTCCTGCACGACAAGATCGATCCCATCCAATTGGCCGCGGTCGACATCGCCGCCGAGGTGGCGGTGGCGCAGATCAACGCCGGCGTGGTGACCCAGATCGTGCAGATCGGCCAGGACGAGCTCGACGCCGAGGGTTCCCGCATCGACGAACTGCTGGCCCTGTCCGACCGGTTGGATCAGGCGACCGCATCACGGAGCGACGACGAGATCGAGCAGATCTCGGCCGAACTCGACGAGGGATTGGCCACCGTGTCGAGGGCCGCCGACACTTCGGCGGCGATGCTCGAGGTGATGGGCAGCGACCCGGTCGCCGCCGACGAGCGTGAACGAACCCAGCAGCTCCGCGCCGATCTCGACGAGGCGACGGACATGCTGACGGACATCCGGCGCGACCCTGCCGCCCAGGACGCACCCCAGCGAGCGGTGGCGTTGAACGCCACGATCCAGGAGCTGGCCGATCCGCTGCAGGAACTCCGGACGATCCCGGCCTCGGTGCTGGTCCGGCCGTTCGAGCAGAACTCCGAGAGCATCGTGGGACGCAGCATCACCCCGGTCGACTTCTTCGTCCCCTCGGCGATCGCCCTGCTGATCCAACATGCCGCCCTGACCTTCTCGGCCCTGACGATCGTCGGCGACCGCAACCTCCGGCTGATGGAGCAGTACCGCGTCGCCTCGACGCCCCCCTCGGCGATCCTGCTCGGCAAGGCGGTGGCCTTCGTGGTCGTCGGCGGCGTGCTTGCTGCAGCGCTGGTGGCGCTCGTGCGCTACGGGCTCGGCGTCACGGTGAGCGGAACGTTCGGGGCGCTCGCCGTGGTGTTCGCGCTGCTCCTGGCATCCTCGGTCGCCTTCGGGCTCGTGCTGTCGCTGATCTCGCGATCCGACACCCAGGCGGTCCAGTTCGCCATGCTCAGCCTGCTCGCCAGCATGTTCTTCGGAGGGTTCTTCCTCAGCCTCGACGCCCTGCGATACCCGTTCAAGGCCATCTCCTGGCTGCTGCCCGTGACGTTCGCCATCCGGGGTCTCCAGGACGTCGTGCTCCGGGGAGTCGACCCGGCGCCGATCGACCTGCTCGGGCTCGCGGCCATCACGGTCGTCGCTGCGACCACGGCCTGGGTCCTGTTGCGCCGGGAGATCCGACCTCGATGATCGAGTCGACCCTCCCCGATCACCGGCGGGATCCACCGGCGTCGGGGGCATCGCAACCGACCGGCACGCCGCCTCGGAACCGACCCATCCAGGCACACCTGAGCCTTCCCGTCCTGGCCAAGGTCGGGCTCGTCGTCGTCGCCACGGTCGTGGTGGTGGCGGCGATCGGACGGGCCCAGCAGCTCCTGGGGCTGATCCTCATGGCGGCGGTGCTGTCGGCGACGGTCGCTCCGCTCATCACGTGGGCAACGAGGTTCACCCGGTTGGTCGCGGCCAACGTCGTGGTCCACCTCTTGGCCCTCGTCGTGATCGTGTCGGCGACCGGCGTCGTGGTGCAGCGCATCCAGGTCGAGTCGGACCATCTCGAGGCCTACACCGCCGACCAGCTCGAAGAGTTCGGCCCGGGCGGGCCCTCCCTCTTCGAGCGGGCCGGGATCGCGTCGCGCGTGAGCGAGGCCACGGCGGGCTGGGGAACGACCGCCGTCGTCGGCGACGACGCTGCGTCGGGCATGGCCATGCGGGCCTCGCAACTGTTGGTGGTGCTGGTACTCAGCGCGTTCCTGACCCTCCAGGGCGACCGGCTGGTCGACGCCGCGATCCGAGGCACGCCCGACCGCGACCGACGCCGCCTGATGCGATCGATCTGGGACGACGGGGTCGGGGCCGGGGCCCGAGTCGTCCGCCGAACCCTCCTCGTCGGGCTCGCCAACGGGGTTGCCGCAGCGATCGTCGCCTCGACGTTCGGGCTCCCGGGCGCCACACTGATCGGCTTCTGGGCCGGACTCGCGTCGTCGGTTCCCCTCGTCGGTCTCGCCATCGGGTGGCTCCCCCTCCTCGTGGTGGCTCTCCTCGACGGCGGCGGCACTCGGGCAGCGGTGGTCGGCTTGGTGGTCGTGATCGCCATCGCCGTGTCGAGCGCGGCCCGTTGCCGGACGGGGTGCGCCGGACCCGGAGCACTCCCGACCACCCTCGGCATCGCCGTCGGACTGAGCGCCGCCGGTGTCCCGGGGGCCGTGGTCGGGGTCTTCGCGGTGGCCGCCCTCGCCCGGGTCGTCTCGTCGGACTGGCCGCTCGTGGTGAGCCTGTGGTCATCGGTTTCGGCGAACGAGCCGGAGCAAGCAACGCCGACGCCGCCGTCGTTCGGAACCGAAGGGGCCGAGGAGCCGGTGGTGGTGCACCCTCGCCGTGACGGCGTCTTCGTCGATCTGTCGACGGCGACGCTGCTCCGCATCTCGGCGTTGGTCGTTGTGGCCTTCATGGTGCAGCTCTCGCTCTCGAGGATCGGCTCGGTCCTGATCTGGACGCTCGTCGGCGTGCTCATCGCCATCGGGCTCGACCGACCGGTCACCTGGTTGGAACGGCGTTCGCCGGTACCCCGCTCGATCGTCGTGATCCTCGGCGCGTCGGTCTTCGCCCTGGCGCTCGTCGGTCTCGGCGTCTCGGCCCGCGGCGGCATCGCCGGGATCGGTTCGGTCGACGACGACATCCCCCGCCTGGTCGAGACCCTCGAGTCGCTGCCGGTGGTCGGGGCGGGCCTTCGCAACCGGGATCTCGCTTCGACGTTCGAGGACGCACGACGGGCCGCACCCCGCCTCCTCGACGCCAGCCCGCTCGCCGGCCGGGTCGTGGATGTCGTCGGCGGGGGGCTCGTCGCGTTGTTCTGGATCGTTGCGGCCGCCCTGGCGGTCCTCGTCGACGGTCCTCGGGTCGTCGCCGCCATCGACCGCCGGGTCCCGGCCACCCGCACCCGACAGGTGTCGAGGATCGCCGGCGCCGCCCGATCGGCCCTGGCCGGGTACGTCGCCGGTTCGGCCCTCGTCGCCTCGATCAACGCTTTCCTGGTCGGGGTGATGGCCGCGGTCACCGGAACCCCGATGCCCTTGGTGCTCGCCCTGTGGGCCTTCGCGTGGAACTTCGTCCCCCAGATCGGCGCCGTCATCGGATGGACCCCGGTCCTCGTGCTCGCCGTGCTGGCGAACCCCGTCGTCGGCGGGCTGTGCCTGTTCTTCTTCGTCATCTACCAGGCGGTCGAGAACAACCTCATCCAGCCGACGATCGTCGGTCACGCCGTCGACATCAGCCCGCTCGCCGCCCTGGCGTCGGCCCTGTTCGGCGCGGCGATCGCCGGACTGGTCGGCGCCGTTCTGGCCATTCCGCTCGTCGCCGTCGTCCACGCGATCCGCAACGAGGTGGCCAGCGAGGACTTCCCCCGGTCCCGCCCCGTCCACCGCGCCCCCCTCCCCTGACCCCCACCCCCCACCCCACCCACCCACCCCACCCCCTGGATTTCGAGAGCCTGAGCGCCGGATCTGGCGCTCAGGCTCTCGAAATCGGGGGGGTCGGGAGGATCGGGGGGGGTCGGGAGGATCGAAGGTTCCGGGAGGGAGCGGGAAACCGGTGTCAACCCATGCCGGGCAGGTTCAGCCACCGGTAGCGGGGAAGGTCCGGTGGGTCGGCGACCACGACGTCCTCACAGCCAGCCGGCACGGGCTGAGAGGGATGCGGCGCGTCGCCCAACCGGGCCTGCTCCCGCCACATCGCCGCCTTCAGTTCGTCGCGAACCTCGGCGTACCGGGGATCGTCGTAGACGTTGTGCAGCTCGTCGGGGTCGAGCTCGAGGTCGTACAGCTCCCAGTCGGGCGGGTAGGTGAAGAAGCCGGTGAAGGGCAGCCCGAAGCCGTCGTTGTAGAAGTAGATGAGCTTGTGCCGATCGGTTCGGTACCCGTAGTGAGCCGGCACCTTGTGGATCAGGTCGTCGTTCTCCCAGTAGCGGTAGTAGAGGCCTTCGACCGGGGGGTCGACGCGTTCGCCGATCAGGTCGGCCCAGAAGCTGCGTCCCTGCATCCGCGGATGGTGCTCGACCCCGGCGGCATCGAGGACGGTCTGGGCGATGTCGACGTTGGTGACGATGCCGTCGAACGTCCGCCCGCCCGGGATGCGGTCCGGATAGCTCAGCACGAACGGCATCCGCAGCGACTCCTCGTACATCAGCCGTTTGTCGAACCAGCCGTGATCGCCGAGGAAGAACCCCTGATCGGAGGAGTACATCAGCATCGTGTGGTCGAACTCGCCCCGGTCTCGCAGCCAGTCGACGAGCCGGCCGACGTTCTCGTCGACCGAATGGACGCACGCCAGGTAGTCCCGCATGTACCGCTGGTACTTCCACACCGCAGCCTCGTCGTAGGACAGACCGGCGGGCGGATCGTCCTTGAGGTCCTGCGAATTCAGGTGATCGGCGACGCGCATCGCCGCCCGCCGGGCCGAGGAACTCCGGGTCGAGTAGTCGTCCCAGAAGGTGTCGGGAAGGGGGACGGGGTCTTCGTAGAGCGCCCGGTGTTCGGGCTTGGGTTCCCAGGGCCGGTGTGGAGCCTTGTGGTACACCAACGCACACCAGGGATCGTCGCCGTCGAGCGACTCGACCCAGTCGATCGTGAGATCGGTGATGATGTCGGTGGCATACCCCTCGACCGTCCTGCGTCCCTCCTCGTTGATGAAGGTCGGATCCCAGTACTCACCCTGCCCGGGAACGATGTCCCAGTAGTCGAAGTCCTGCGGGTCGGATCCGGCCCCGTGACCCATGTGCCACTTGCCGATCATGGCCGTTCGGTAGCCCGCCGCTCGCAGCTGGGTCACGAACGTCGGCTGGCTCGAGTCGATCGGCGTGAAGAGGGTGAGCACCCCGTTCACGTGGCTGTAGGTGCCCGTGAGGATCGAGGCTCGCGACGGCGAACACAGCGAGTTCGTGACGAAGCAGTTGTCGAATCGCCAGCCGTGCTCGGCGATCTCGTCGATCCGCGGCGTGCGGTTGACGACCGATCCGTAGCAGCCGACCGAATGCGCCGCATGGTCGTCGGTGAGGATCATCACGATGTTCGGTCGAGGGGCAGGGGTGGTCACATGGGTCTCCTGGAACGACGACGGAAACGTCCGACGGCCGGTGCGGACACCGTCATCCTAGGGACGCGACGGGCTCCGATCCCAAGGCGCCCGATGGCCCCGTCGGCGGGTCTCAGCTCGCAGGAGGGGTGAGCATGGCGGCCATGCGGGGGCCGGACCGCGGTTCGGCCGGGGGCGGAGCCGGCGGGCCGTTGCGTCGGGACTCGGCGAGGGCGAAGGCGAGGATCTGGTGGCGGCGCTCGCCGAAGTCCCGGGAGACCTCGGCGAAGCCCCGGAGCACATCGCTGCGGGAGCGGATTCGCACGACCTGGTCGATGGTGTTGCCGGGCGGGGCGCAGTGAACCGGGTCGGAGGTGACGAGGTATTGACGGCACGCCAGGGGCCGGTCGGCTCGGACCGAGCACACACCGTCGAAGAGCAGGGGGCAGGGCAGGTCGAGCCGGAGGTAGCGGCGAGCAACGACGCGCCGGGCGTCGAGGTCGTCGGCCGCCGCGGTGAAGGTGGCGGCCGAGATGCCGGCCTCGGTGAGGGCATCGTTCACCGCAGTGACTCGTCGAGCGACGTCGGTGCGTCGGCCGTCGGGGAGTCGGCCGACGGCCGCGACGACCGAGCGAACCTCGGCTGGGGTCACCGGCACCGCCTGAGAACAACAGGCCGAGCAGCCCGCACGACAGCTGACGCCGAGTGCGTCGTCGGCGAGCAGGGTGGTCGAGGCCGCATCGACGAGGCTGCGGGCCGCAGCCAGCAGGTCGTCTGCAGCCTCGGCCACCGCGGGGACGGGGAGGAACGACACCTCGGGTCAGAACTTGAAGACGCCCGGCGAGGTCTTGTCGATATAGCCGGTCTCTGCCTTCGGGACGATGCTGCCCTGCTGGCCGATGGGCGACGTCGAGTCGTAGCTGAGGACCTTGAGGTGAGGCGTTGAGGGCGAAGCCGGAGACCTCGGCGTCGGACCCGTCGTCGGCGAGGGCGGCTGCGAGTTCGTCGAGGGCGGAGCGGAGTCGGTCGGAGGGCTGGTACTCGTCGCCCATCTCGACGCTGACACGGAGCTGATCGGGATTCACTGGAGTGGTCATGCGCCTGAGACGCTCGAAGGCCCCGACGGTTACAGCGGTACTGCCCATCCCGTCCCGGTGGGCGTTCCGTCGAAGGCCGGTCGGGCCCGAGCGACGAACGGGTCCGCGCCGGCTTCAGGTCGACGACGCGCCCCCGAGCCGCTGGGCCGCCAGCGCGGTCAGTGCCTTGTAGTCGACCTTGCCCGAGGGGGCCCGGCCGATCGTGTCGACGATCACGAGTTCTCGGGGCGCCTTGTAGCCCGCCAGGCGGGACTTGGTGTGGTCCGCCAGCGCGCCGAGTTCGGGGATCTCGGCGCCGGGTTCGGGTTCGACGACCGCGCAGATCCGCTGACCGAACCGCTCGTCGGGGAGGCCGACGCACACGGCATCACGCACCGACGGGTGGAGCTTCAGGACCTCCTCGACCTCCTCGGGGAACACCTTCTCGCCGCCGGTGTTGATGCACACCGAGCCCCGGCCGAGCAGGTTCAGCGTGCCATCGACCTCGACGGTCGCATAGTCGCCGGGAATCGACCAACGCCGGCCGGCCACGGTGCGGAAGGTGGACGCCGTCTTGGCGTCGTCCTTGTAGTAGCCGAGCGGCATCGGGCCGCCGAAGGCAACCATGCCGATGTCGCCCGAGCCCGGCTCGACGAACTCGCCGTCGTCGGCGATGACCTGGGCCTGCTCGCCGATTCGGAACTGCGCCGTCGCCGTGCTCGAGTCCCGTGTCGACACCGACACCCCGAGACCGGGTGCCTCGGACGAGCCCAGGGCGTCGAGGAGGGTCACCTCGGGTGACAGGTGCCCGAGCATGCCCTGCTTGACCTCCTGGGACCACATCACCCCGGCGGAGTAGATCACCCGGAGCGAGTCGAGGTTCCAGCGACCCGGTGCCTTCTCGAGCTCGGCGAGCAGGGGGCGCCCGAACGCGTCACCGACCATGGTCAGCCAGGTGACGCCGTTGGCCTCGACGGCCGACCACAGCTCGGCGGGGTCGAAGTGTCGGTTCTCGAGCAGGACGATGGTCGCCCCGAGCGGCAGCATCTGGAGGCTGTTGCCGAGCGCCGTCGCGTGCATGAGCGGGCAGGCCATCAACGCGATCGGATTCGGTGCCGATGCCGCCGCAGCTCGTTCGGCCAGCTCGTCGAGCGAGGCGATCGCCTCGATCCCGAGCAGGGCGCTGCCGCCCTGACCCATGGCGCGGAAGAGGTCCTGCTGGGCCCACATCACACCCTTCGGCATGCCGGTCGTGCCGCCGGTGTACTGCAGCAGCAGGTCGTCGGGCCGCCGGTCGGGAACGAAGTCGAGACTCGTCGTCGCCGAGACGACCGACTCGTAGGGCACGGCCCACTCCGGCACGGCGCTCGGGTCGCCGACGGCGAGCCAACGCTTCACCTGCGGCAGCTCGTCTCGGATGGACTCGAGGAGCGGCGCGAACTCGACGTCGAAGACCGCAGCCTCGGCATCGGCGTTCTCGAACAGGTAGGCGACCTCCTGGGGACCGTAGCGATAGTTGACGTTCGCCGGGGCCAGAGCGGCCTTGAAGGCGCCGAAGCACACCTCGAGGTACTCCGGGCAGTTGTAGAGGTAGACCATCACCTTGCCCTGGCGTCCGATCCCGGCGGCCGCGAGATCGTTGGCGACGGCGTTGGCCCGCTGATCGAACTCCCGCCAGGTCACCCGCCGCTCACCGCAGACGATGGCGGTGCGATCGGGCGCTGCTGCGGCGACGGTCTCGAACAAATCGGCGAAGTGCCAGTCCATCCGGGCATCGTACGCACCGCGCCGCCGGGGCGCCCGTCGAGCAGCCGTTCACCGACGACGCGGGATGCATCGTCTCTCGAGCGGCGTGCCGTGCCTTCGTAGGACAGACTGGAGTCCTCGGCCGACGTCGTCGACCCGATGTGGAGTCCAACCATGACGTACGGGTTCGCCGTGACGACCCGCATCCGGGCGACGCCATCGCAGGTGTTCTGGTTCCTCGCCGATCCGGCGACGGCGCCGGTCATCGACCCGGCGGTGCTGAGCTACGAACCCGAGGGCGGGGCGATGGCGGTCGGCGTCCGGAACCAGATCCGGGTGAGGATGCTGGGGGTCCCGATGCGGATGGTGAGTGAAACGATCGAGTGGGAGCCCGGGGAACGGATGACGTTCCGGTCGATCAAGCCCGGACGGCCTGCGATCGGTCTCGCGACCCATCGCTTCGACGCCGACGACGACGACACCACCCTGTACACCTGGTCGATGGACTTCGTCCCGACGGGCATCGGTGGCCGAATCGTTGCGGCTGCGGGAGCAGCGCTCTTCGAACGCAATGCCCGCGTCCAGCAGGACCGAGTGCGCAGGGTCCTCGAGGCCGCGACCCGGCCGCCCCCGCCCTCCTGCTAGGACGGGCTGCGCTCGGGACTCAGCTCGGCCACTCGTTGGGATCGTCGATCTGGGCGAACTGTCCGATGGCGAACACGGCCCCGCCGGGATCCTGGAGCACGGCCATTTGTCCGACGGGGGTGTCGAAGGGCGGCGCGACCACGGCTCCCCCCGCCTCGGAACATCGACTCACGGTGTCGGCCAGGTCGGCGACGGCGAAGTAGGTCGTCCAGTTGGTGGGCATCTCGGGCGGGAACTCGTCGCCCATCGCCATGACGCCCGCGACCGGGCGCCCGGACACGTTGACCAACCGGTAGCCCTCCATTTCGCCCGGGTCCATCGGGGTGGAGGTCCAGCCGAGCAACTCGTCGTAGAACGCCGTTGCCGTTGCGACGTCTCGAACGTTGAGCTCGTTCCAGGCGACCGTGCCCGGCTCGTTCACGAGCGCCGCTCCGAAGTGATTCGGTCCGGACTGGAACAGACCGAAGAATCCGCCTGTGGGGTCGAGGGCGAACGCGATGCGTCCGCTGTCGTCGGGGAGGTCCATCGGCGGCACCGCGAGCGTGCCACCCAACCCGGCGACCCGGGACGCAACGGCGTCGATGTCGGAGACGTTGATGTAGGTGGTCCACGACGGCGGGCCTTCCTGGAGCGGACCGGCACCGGCGACGGGCTGACCCCGGAGCAGGAAGATGCGATAGCCACCGGCGTCGGGGCCCATGTCGGGCGTGGCCTCCCAGTCGAAGACGGTGCGGTAGAAGGCGATACCGGCCTCGACATCGGGGCAACTCACATCGACCCAGGCCGGCACACCGTGGCGGTAGGACGTCATCAGGGCCATCGCAGTCTCCTTGCCTCGCACGTCGTGCCGCGATGCTACGGCCTCTCGATGGCGGGCGCCGGCGATCGGCGTTGCCGTGGCACGAGTCCGACGGCGCCAGACGGCAAACGTGAGCCTGCTACCGTCGGTCGATGAGCGCAATCGAACGACGGGATTCGTGATGGGAGTACTCGGGGTCGACGTGGGTGGCTCGGGAGTCAAAGGGGCGATCGTCGACACCGCCACCGGAGAGCTCCTGAGCGAGCGGATCCGGATCGCGACACCCAAGCCGTCCACGCCGCCGAAGATCGCCGCGGTCGTTCAGGAGCTCGTCGGCGCGTTGGACTACCACGGTCGGGTCGGTTGCAGCTTTCCGACGGTTGTCGTCGACGGGCAGGCCCTGACCAGGGGCAACATCGACCGAGCCTGGCGAGGGACACAGGTCGATGAACTGTTCGCCCGGTCGACGGGTCTGGAGTTCGTCGTCCACAACGATGCCGACGTTGCCGGACTCGCGGAGATGACACTGGGAGCAGGTCGCGGGCTGTCGGGAACCGTCATCATGATCACGATCGGCACCGGTCTCGGCACCGGGGTCTTCTTCAACGGGATGTTGATCCCGAACGTCGAGCTCGGACGAATGCCCGGCAAGGACGGGAAGCCGATCGAGTTCTACGCCGGCGACCGTGCCAGAAAGGTGAACGATCTGAGCTGGGACGATTGGGGCGACCGGTTCAACTACTTCCTCCAGCAGCGTCTCCCGCGTGTTCACGCCGGCCCACTTCGTCATCGGTGGGGGCGCGAGCAAGAAGTTCGACAAGTTCGCCGACCGGCTCGACGTCGATGCCCCGATCCACGTCGCCCGGTTCCGGAACAACGCCGGCATCGTCGGTGCGGCCCTTGCCGCAGAAGGTCACGGAGCGGCAACGGCGTCGCGACCAGCGCCTCGCGAGCCGAGCGAGTGATCAACGGGGGTCCGATCGCGAACCGCCCGCCATGCTCGGGCGCACCGAAGCCTGAGCACCCGGCGACGTTCCGGAGAGCCTGAGCGTCGTTTCTGTCGCTCAGGCTCTGGAAAACGGGGGCGGTCGCCGGAAAACGGGGGCGGTCGCCGGAAAAGCAGAAGAGACCCACCGAAGTGGGCCTCGTTCCGTGATCGTGTTGGAGCGGACGACGAGATTTGAACCCGCGACCCTCACCTTGGCAAGGTAAGACGGACCGTCCGATACGTCCGACCCAGTCCGCTGAGCAGCCTGTAGTCCGGAAAACCGTCCGATACGTCCGACCCAGTCCGGCCAGATAGTAGACAGGTCTACTATCCGACCCACCGATCGCGACAGGCAGCCCCTCGATGCCGGAGCGGTCTGATCCGGTCAGCAAGCGCGGCCGGTCACTTTTCGTCCAAGGTGATGCCCCGGACCTTCCAACGAGCCGACGCGCGCCCTGAGCCAACTGGCCTCCCAGTTGGCGCCGAGGGGTTGGTGTCGACGCTCCTCAACGTTGAGGTTGACCCGTTGGGCCTGGAGCTCGCTCACGATCGCCGCCGTGCTCGCAAGTAGCCTCTTGTTCGCGAGCCGCCCGAGGTCAAGGACGCACGTGGGAAACTGGGCCCAAGACGACCGGGTTTGTGTCAGCAGCGGCAAGGGCCGAAGTAGGGCAATATGCGGCCAAGAAGACTCGTGATTCCGAGGCCCGACGATCGTGCGCTTCCGCAATGGTCCCGTCCCTCGACATCGTGAAGCTCATTGCCGGGTAGCGCTTGGCTATCGGTCCTTGTGTCGACGGTGATCTGAGTGGCTTGACCTTTGACGACAGCTCAGTTCTCTCGAAGCAGAGGTAGGCGCCGTACCCGGATTCGTTGGTCGGTGACCACGATCATTGCGCCCCTGTCCAGGTCATGTGCCAGCTCATCCAAGTGAGCGAGCAGCAGCTCCGCCTGTTGCTCAGCGGTGAAAGCAGTGCGGGATCGGAACAAGATCACCGAAGGACCGCTGCGATTCGATAGCGCGAGAAGAGTTCCGAAGTCGGTGTCGCCAGAAACGATGACTCGGTCTTCGTTGACTGCGACCAACAACAGGTCGATGTCGTCGGCTTGCTCGAGGCCGAGACTGAGCGTGTGGACTGCGTCGTGGCCAGCTTCGACCAGGAGTTTCGCTAGACGAGGTGACCGGTTTTGGTCGATCAGGAACTTCACGCGGTGGCTTGAAGGTCGATCTCACGATCCGAAACAGCGTCGGCAGCGAAACGCAAAGCGGCGGCGACGTCGTCGGGCTCCAACGGTGGGAGTTCTGCGACGATCTCCTGCACGGTCATCCCTCCCGCCACCATGTTCACCACAGTGGCGACGGGGATACGGAGACCACGAAGACAGGGCACTCCGCCCATCACGTTCGGGTTTACGGTGATTCGAGCCATGCTCCGACGATACTCGACCGAGGGCAGATCGAAGATGCGACGCTGCCTGAATGGACAGGTCGAACGGACCCTCACGAAGAAGCGCACAACGCTCGAGCCCTGGGCCAGCGGACCCATTCGAGATCGGCGCGTATCGCTCGGGCGGCGCTGCGCTCCTCGAGTCAGCGCATGGTCCCGTCTCTGGACCAGCAACTTGGCGTTGAAACTACCGGCGCTGTGAGCAGCCAGGTCGCCCGCTATTCCGTGGGGCCGAAGTAGCGCACCTTCCGAGGGCTTGACTGCGTGATTCCGTGCGGGCGTTATGCGTGGGCTGAACCCTTGCCCGGCTACGCGGAGACCCGCTCAGGTTTGCCGGCTATGCGCTACCTGGGCGGCTGACGGTCTGAACATTCTGATCGCTTCAGGTCGTGTCGGACATTGAGCGGAGTATTTGATGGTCCACGCGATTTCGCCGGTTGGGGGAGGTGATCAAGGAGCACTTCTGATGACTGGCTGCAACGTGTGGAGAACGCAGTTGGCGGCTGCGATGTCTTGTGCTGCGATACCGGTCGGGTCGGCAACCGTGATGTCGTTGGCGCTTCGTCGGCCGGGACGTCCACCGAGGAGTTCGCCGATCTCGACGACGTCGGGACGCTGACCGCGGGCGGTTCCGAGTGCCGACAGTTCACCATGATCAAGGCACTGTGCACGACTGTCTGCCGCAAGGACGTCGGCGTGCTGGAGGAGTCGTTCGTCGAGTTCGTGCTTGCCGGGGGCGTCTGCGCCGACTGCGGTGATGTGAGTTCCTGGCTGGATCCAGTCTGCGTCGATGAGCGGTGTCGTCGCTGAGGTGGTGGTGACGATGATGTCTGCGTTGCGACATGCTGCGCCGAGGTCTGGCGCCGGTGTCGCTCGATCAGTGTGCCCGACGTCGAGGATCACTTGTGCGGCAGCGCCGGGCGTTCGGCCCCAGACGGCGATGTCGAGTGGCCGGTCGATCAGCGCGATGTGCGCTTCGATCTGGCGGCGTGCTTGCACACCGGTGCCGACGACGAGCAGGCGCACTGCATCGGGCCGGGAGAGCAGACGAGAGGCGATCGCTCCACCGATTCCGGTTCGGACATCGGTGAGCACCATCTCGTCGTGAAGAACAGCCCGCACTTGGCCGGTCTCGGCTGAGAGGACGAGTGACAAACCGTTGCCGGTGGGGCCGCCGAGTTGTGCGTGCTGTGGGAAGCCCGTGGCGACCTTGATCACGAAGTCGGGTTCACCGCGATGGTGGCCGAACTTGATGTGGCAGTCCCCGTCGACCGTCGGGAAGGTGATGTGCCCGACTGGTGGCAACTCGATCTCGCCAGCACTGGCCGCGATGTAGGCGTGTTCGATCGCGGTGGCCATCGCCTGGAGATCGATGGCCGCTTCGATTTCGGCACGTTCGAATACGAGCACGGCGTCTATGTGAGCGCGGCCACGTGCTGGGTCATCGCAGCGAGACCAGCGTCGAGGCCGCGGCGGCCCGCACCGATGCGGAACCGATCGTTCGGTGTCGGGCCGAGGTCGGAGGAGTAGATCGTGGACGGGAGCACGAGGACACCCGATTCCTCGACAAGGCGCCGTGCGAATTCGTCCACACCGTCCGAGCCGAGGTAGCGGGGGAACGCCATGCAGGAACCCTGTGGTCGGTTCCACTCGAAGAGATCGGGGAAGCCGTCGAAGAACGCGTCCCACTTCGGCAGGTTCTCGTCGATGATCGCATTGTTCCGTGCGAGCAGTTCGTCGCGGTGCTGCAGCCCGATGATCGCCAGCCGTTCACTCGGCCCGGAGCTGCAGATCGACAGGTAGTGCTTGAGCCGTTCCATTCGCCGGAGAAGATCGTGGTCCTGCGACGCGATCCACCCGACACGTAGGCCTGGCAAGCCGTAGGACTTCGACATCACTCCGAGCGACAAGCCGAGTTCGTATTCATCGGCGATCAGCGGCAAGTGCTCGGTGCCCGTCGGACCGAGCCCGTGGAAGATCTCATCGTGGAGGATGTGGATGCCGTGGTGGCGACACAGTTCGATCAGCGCCGTGTATCTGTCGCGGTCGAGGATGGCGCCGGTGGGGTTGTGCGGGAAGTTGATGGTGAGGAGTTTCGTGTTCGGCCGGATCGCTGCAGCTACCCGGTCGATGTCGAGCGACCACTCGTCGTTTGGGTCGAGTGGCACGCCGGATGCCGTGCAGATCGCCACGGGCAGCGTCTCGTGCGACTGGTAGTTCGGTGTGATGACGATTGCGTGACTCGATGCGTTGAGCAGCACGTTGTTCGCGGCGAAGATTCCTTCGCTCGCACCGGCGAAGCACAGCACGTCGTCGGCGTGGCGCGACTCGAATGTGGTGGCAATGGCTTCGCGCAGATCGGGTGCTCCCCACGTCTCGGTGTAGCCGAGCCAGAAGTCGTCGAACTCAGCACGCTGGGCCGGGGTCGCGTACGCAAGGAGCTCGCGCATCGACATGCTCTCAGCATCCGATGCCGTCAAGTGATGAGCCGCCCGGAACTCCCACTGCGAAAAGTGCGTCTCGAGTCGAAAGTCAGGCAGCACTACGAAGCCTTCTCCACCGATTCGATGTCAGCGACCAGGTGCTTCTGCAGCCTTGGATCTCCTTGAGTGGATACATCGGTTCAGCATGCCACGACGCCCACACGCATCGGCCGCGACGTTGAAGTGAAAGGCGTTGGGCTCCACCGCGCCTCGGTGTCGAGAATGCTTGGCTGTTGCGCTCCTTGTCGGCAGCATCGCATGGCAGGCGCACATATCAACAGGCTGGACGGACTGTCCGACGGCGCGCTAGCGGCACTCCCTCGCTACCAGATGTCAAGGGGGCGGGACCCGATCGCAATGTCGGCGACAAACGCGCCACCAACCACTCGGGAA
>CAVQVO010000003.1:0-32411 GCA_963717115.1 uncultured Acidimicrobiales bacterium
GCACCCCAACCCCGTTCTGGCGAGCCACCGCGCCCCCAACCCCGTTCTGGCGGGGCTCCGTCCACCAACCCCGTTCTGGCGGGGCTCCGTCCCCGGGACGGAACGGGACGCCGCCAGAACGAAGGGAGCGGGGCGCGAGCCCGCCGGAACGCCTGGGTTCGGGAGGGTCCGGCGGGAGGCGAGCCCGCGTCAGGTGAGCACGACGGCCAGCACGTCGTCGATGGTGGTGGCCAGGTGGATGTCGAGGGCCGACCGGACGTCGTCGGGAACGTCGTCGAGATCGGGACCGTTGGCGACCGGGAGGATCACCGTGGTGATCCCGGCCCGATGCGCAGCCAGCACCTTCTGCTTCACGCCACCGATCGGTAGCACCCGGCCCTGCAGCGTGACCTCGCCGGTCATGGCCACGTCGCTCCGCACCGGCCGGTCGAGCAGCAGACTCATCAGTGCCGTGGTCATCGTCACTCCGGCCGATGGGCCGTCCTTCGGCACGGCCCCGGCCGGGAAGTGGACGTGCAGACGCTTGCCCACCGGGAACTCCGCCCCGTGTTCGGGTGCCCGCACTGCGGCCAGCGAGCGGGCCAGGGACGCCGACTCCTTCATCACGTCACCCAGCTGCCCGGTCAACAACGGCTCGCCCTCGCCGGGAATCAGCGCCGTTTCGACGAAGAGGACGTCGCCGCCGGCCCCGGTGACGGCCAGACCCGTTGCGATGCCCGGTCGGTCGATTCGCTCGACCGCCTTCTCCTGCACCGGAGGACGACCGAGCAGGTCGGCGAGATCGTCGGGTCCGATCACGATCGGACCGATCCCCGGATTCGAGGCGATCCGGGTCGCCGACTTGCGGAAGGTCTTGTCGAGGAGCCGTTCGAGCCGGCGAACCCCGGCTTCGCGGGTGTAGTCACCGGCGATGCGCCGACGGCGTCCTCGCCGATCGTGACCTCGCCGGGATCGAGTCCGTTCGCGTCGATCAGCCTCGGGATCAGGTGGTCGAGGGCGATGGTCGTCTTCTCGCGCTCGGTGTAGCCGTCGAGTCGGGATGATCTCCATCCGGTCGAGCAGTGGGCCGGGGATCGTGTCGAGCACGTTCGCCGTTGCGATGAAGACCACGTCGGACAGGTCGAGCTCGAACTCGAGGTAGTGGTCACGGAACGAGTGGTTCTGCGCCGGATCGAGGACCTCGAGCAGGGCCGCCGACGGGTCGCCTCGGTAGTCGGCGCCGACCTTGTCGATCTCGTCGAGCAGGACGACCGGGTTCATGGTGCCGGCCTCGGTCGAGCGCGCGGACCAGCCGGCCCGGCCGGGCCCCGACGTAGGTTCGTCGATGACCCCGGATCTCGGCCTCGTCGTGGACGCCACCGAGGGCCAGGCGCACGAACTCCCGACCGAGCGATCGGGCGATCGAGGCGCCGAGGGAGGTCTTGCCGACGCCGGGAGGGCCCACCAGGCTGAGGATCACGCCGCCCTGGCGAGCACCCGTCGCCGAGGTGGACGGCGGGTCGTCGACCCGGTTGCTCGCCCGGTCGGCCTTCAGCTTGCGGACCGCCAGGAACTCGATGAGGCGGTCCTTCACGTCGTCGAGCCCGGTGTGGTCGGCGTCGAGGATCGCCCGGGCCTCGTCGAGGTCGAGCTGTTCGACGCTCCGGCCCGCCCAGGGGAGTTCGAACACGGTGTCGAGCCAGGTGCGGATCCAGTTCGCCTCGGTCGATTCGCCACCGTTCCGCTCGAGCTTGGTGATCTCGGTGTCGATGGCGTCGGCCACCTTGGTGGTCAGGAATCCGTCGGCGACCAGCGCATCGAGGCGGGCGCGGTAGTCGTCGCCGCCCCGATCGGGGTCGTCGCCGAGCTCGCTGCGGATGGCGGCCATCTGGCGGCGCAGGATGGCCTCGCGCTGGCTCTGCTCGAGCTGCTCGGAGACCTCGCTGTTGATCCGGTTGCGTACCTCGATCTCGGCCAGGGCCTGCTTGGCCAACGAGATCGCCAGCCGGAGGCGTTCGGCCACGTCGACCGTCTCGAGGAGTTCGACGCGTTGCTCCAGGGCGAGTTCGGGCCAGTAACCGATGGAGTCGGCCAGGGCTCCCGGGTCGCCGATCTCGCGGAGGGCACCGGCCATGCGCTGGCCACCCACGCGATCGAGCAGGTTGGTCGCCGCCGCCCGGTATTCGACGACGAGCGCCGCCACGGTGTCGGGATCGGCGCCGGTGGTCGTCGGGTCGAGGGGTTCGGCCTCGACCCAGAGGCCCCCGGTCGCGCCGATGATGCCCGTCCCGACCCGTGCCCGCTGGTGTGACCGGATGGTCAGCGCTGCGACGCCGTTGGGCAACGCCCCCCGGTCTTCGATCGTGGCGATCACCCCGAGCCGGGCATAGCGCGACGACCCGTCGGCCTGTCCGATCCGGGGGACCAGCAGGATCCGGTCGTCGGCCGCCGCCGCGGCCGCTTCCTGCGATTCGTCCGACTGGAGGGCGATGGTGACGACCATGTCGGGCAGGACGACGCCATCGGGCAGAGGCATCACCGGGATCGCCACCAGACCCGACTCGGGTCGGAGGGCGTCGTCGTGGTCGGTGGAGGAGGGAGAGGACACGGATGCTCCTGACGGGGGTTCGGGTGCCTGCGGACCTGGACGGACGAGACCGCCACGACACGAGTCACCACTACTTGCATGAATTACAAGATTACCGGTAATGTCCTCAACGTCGTCGGCGGGGCCGCTATTCCCGTCGAGCCCCGATCCCGAGACCGAACCCGAACCCGACATCCGAACGCTGGAGTGACCATGACCGATCGAATCGACATCCACCTCGACGAACTGGCCGGCTGGTTCGCCGGACGAACCCCCGATCACTGGTTCGACGGGCCCATCGAGGTCCGGGCCGACAAGGACGAGATCATCGTCACCGGCGTGCTGTCGGTTCCCGCGGCATCACCCGGCGGCGACGAAGCCGTCGGCGTCGCCGCCCGCTCCCGCATCGACGGATTCCGCGAGGAGACGCGGCTCGAGCGGATGAGGATCGCCGAGGCCGCCCAACACCGCTTCCGGCGGACCGTGTCGTGGGCGGCGCGTTGCGGGGAGGTCGAGGCGATCTTCACCAATGCCTCGGTGCCGGTGATGACCCGGCTGCGATTCGACGAGCGACGGATCCTCGACACCCTGATCGACACCGGTGTGGCCCGAAGCCGTTCCGAGGCGCTGGCCTGGTGCGTCACCCAGGTCGGCTCGCACCAGGCGGAATGGATCGACCGGCTCCGTGAAGCGATGTCGGAGGTCGAGCGGATTCGCCAGCAGGGGCCCGGCTGACCCCGGACCGCCCCCGAGGTTCAGGCCGTCGAACGCTCGTAGCGGCGTGGATCGATCCAGGCGCCGGTCCGCTCGGCGAACGAGCGGGCTGCGGGCGTCATCAGGTCGAGCGCCCCGTCGCGAGCCAGGGTGGACGACACGTCGTGGTAGTCGCCCGGCATCTCGAGCCGGTGCTCGGGCGGCACCCCGATCGGGGGCCGCGGCGCAATGGCCAGCTCGGGCAGCCGGGCCATGGCCAGGTCTCGCTGCCGGATCGAGTCGCGATACCAGGCGGGATCGTTGATCTGCGCCCACTTGTCGGCGCCCATGACGAGGACGTCGTGTCCCTCGGCGATGTCGACCAGGAGCTGGTGCTCGGTCACGATGACGTCGAGCCATTCCAGGTGCGCCACCGAGGCGGTGACGACCTCGACCCGGTGTTCGAATCGGGGGTGTTCGACGTGCTCCTTGGCCAGGGCCCGTCGGCTCAGGGCGAGGAACACCCGGTCGAGCGATCGTTGTCGGCGGGCTGCGTCGGCGATGGCCAGATGGGCGATCGTGGGCGGATTGAACGAGCCGGGGTAGACGCCGGTGCGCTCGGTGGTCGATGGCGAGGTCGGATCGGCCATCGGTCCATGATGGACCATCAGGGTTGGAGGGTGGGCATCGCGTCGTCGTAGATCCACGCCTCGACCAGGGATCGGGCCTCGGTCCCGGCCCGTTCCTCGACGAGCTCGACGAAGTCGTCGGTGGAAGCCGTCCCGCCACCGAACCGATCGACCCACTCGCGCAGGAACCCGAAGAACGCCTCGTCGCCGATGGTCCGGCGCAACGCCTCGAGGGTCAGACCGCCCCGGACGTACACATTGGTGTCGAACAGGTCCTCATTGGCCAGGTTCGTGAGGGGCGGGTAGGAGGTCGGATCGTCGTCCCACGGGTCGAGGCCGGTGGCGACCTCGACCCAGTAGTACTCGGCCCAGGTTGCGAAGCCCTCGTTGAGCCAGATGTCGTCCCAGATCTCGGGCGAGACCTGGTTGCCGAACCACTGGTGGGCCAGCTCGTGGGCCATCACCCGGTCGACGAACGACGACGGCGTCGACGGACCGAAGACCCGTTGGTCGAACAGGCTCAGCGTCTGGTTCTCGAGCGCCGCGAACCCGAGGTCCTCGGGAACCACCGCGATGCCGTAGCTGTCGAACGGGTAGGGGCCGAAACGGTCGACGAAGAGTTCGATCATGGCCCGTTGGCGTGCCGCCACCGGCGTCAGCTCCTCGACCGATCCGTTCGGCAGCGCGTGGCGGATCGCCACCCCGCCGACGGGCTCCTCCTCGACCAGCGTGAAGGACCCCGTGACGACCGACGTCAGGTAGGTCGCCATCGGCTGCTCCATCGCCCAGACCCAGCTCGTGGTGCCGTCGCCATGGTCGATCCGATCGACCAGCGAGCCGGCAGCCACGGCGATGTCGGGGTTCGCGACCCGGACCGTGATCTCGAACGTCGCCTTGTCCTGCGGGTGGTCGTTGGCGGGGAACCAGGTCGGCGCACCCAGTGGCTCGGAGAGCACGAAGGTGCCGTAGGGCGTCGAGTACCAGCCGAGCCGGGCCGGACCGGCGGGATCGGCGATCGTCTCGGGTTCACCGCCGTAGCGGATCTCGACCGTGGTCTCCCGGCCGGGCTCGACGACGGCCTCCGGGTCGATCACGAGTTCGAGCCCCGACCGCTCGAACGGCGCGTCGACCCCGTCGACGACCACGGACTCGACGACCAGGCCGCTCAGATCGAGATCGAATCGGTCGAGCCGGTCCTCGGCGACGATGGTCAGGGTGGCGACCCCGTCGATCCGGGGTCGGTTCACCGACAGGTCGAGGTCGTAGTGCTCGACCTGGTAGCCCCCGTTCCCCATGCCCGGGAAACCCGGGTCGCCGATGCCGTCTGCGCCGATGATCGGGGCCCGTGTGGCGTCGGGCTCGACCGGTTCGGCTGCCCCGGGGGCGACACCGTCGCTGGGGTCGGGAATCGGCGCCGGGTCGACGGAGACGGCCGAGGATCGGAGCCCGTCGGCGGTGGGCGCCGAGGACGAGCAGGCGACGAGCGCGGACCCGATCCCCAGGAACCCGACGGCCAGCAGTCCCGTCCGGGCCCGCAACGCAGGGAGTCGGTCGAACACACGGCGCATGGCCGACCATTTGAGCACGAGCGGTGGTCCCGGCACGGTCGCTGCGGGCGATCAGGTCGCGACGTCGTCGGGTTCGACCACGACGACGGCAAAGACCACGAACGTCAGCACCGCACCGGCCGCGCCGAGCGCCATCAACGTGGCGAAGCCCCGACCATTCTGGACGAACAACCCGACGGGGCTCCCGGCGGCGCGCATGACCGTCGACAGACCCAGCGCCAACCCGAGCATCTTGGCTCGTGAGACGGGGTCGAGTTCGGCGATCAGGGGCAGCGCCGACACGAACGCGAACTCGAATCCGAGGAAGGCCGCGGCGAGGATGACGAGACCGATGGCGAGGGGCGGGCTGGGGGCCAGGGCAAAGGCCCCGCAGGCCACGGCCAGCAACACCATGCCGCCCATCACGGCGTTGCGTTTGCCGAGTCGGTCGGTGTACTGGGCGGTGGCGCCCGAGGCGACGGCCTCGATCACCCCGACCGAGATGACGGCGAAACCGATCTGCGTGGCGTCGAGCCCGTAGGTCTCGTCGAGCCACTTGCCGTGACCGACGATCAGGAACTGCGAGGTCAGCGTCATCGCACAGAAGCCGACGATGACGGCGATCGAGCTGGCCGAGAAACGGAGCCGCACGTTGGGCTGGGCTTCGTGGACCTGGCCGGTCGAATGGAGCCGGTTGATGGCCAGGACCGGTGCGATGCCGGCGATGCCGAGCAGCGCCGGGGCGGCCTGCCAGCCGATCCGATCGATGGCCAGGCCGCACAGAGGCAGGCCGACGAGCGCCGCGGCCGCCCAGGCCCCCTCGACCAGCCCGCTGGCCCGGGCCCGGCGTTCGTAGGCCACCTCGTCGCCGACCCAGGTGTTCATCCCCACGTCGAACACGATCTTCCCGACGCCCGACAGCACGAGCCCGATGGCGAGACCCGGGGCGCCCAGGGTGGCGACGAAGTAGCACAGGGTCGCCAGGGTGGCCCCCAGGCCCATGACGCGAACCGTGCCATGGCGCTGCACCACATGACCGATCCCCGGGGCGGCCACGCCGCTGAGGTCCCGAAGGGCGAGCACCGTCCCGAGCGTCCCCTCGGACAGCCCGGTCCCCCGGGTCAGGGCCGGGAGGAACGAGTAGACGAACCGGACGCCGGTGTTCGAGATCAGCCGGAAGAGGAGCATCCATCGCATGGGTCGACGGACTTCGGGTCGGAAGTCCCCGAGGAGAGAGAAGCGAGGCATGAGCCTGTGGTTCTAGCGGGAACCCTTGCGGGTTCGGTCGCCAACGAGAGCGGTTCGCCGGTTTTCCAATACCGTGCCGGTGATGACCACCGATGCGCCCCGAGACGTCGAAGACGCCACCGCGGCGCTGGATCGGGTCTTCGGCTCGTTGCATCCCGTCGTGGAGTTCGACGGCCCGACGGCGATCGCGCACTACCACCCACAGCCCGAACATCGCGGCAACCCCGGCTGGCTGCACGGCGGCATGGCGGCCACCCTCCTCGACCACATCGGGGCCCGGACCGCAGCCCACGCACTGGGGGCCCGGGTCGTGACCGGGACCTTCGACCTCCGCTACCGCCGACCCGTGCCGCTCGACGGCGGTCCCTACCGGTTGACCGCCACCGCCCGATCGGTGCACGCTCGCACGGCTCGGGTCGATGCCGCCCTCATCGCCCCCGACGGCTCGGTCATGGTCGAGGCCCGATCGTTGTTCGTCGTGCGACCCGACTGAACCCGGAGGCGAGCCGGGTCATCGCGGCGCGGTCATCAACTCCTCGAGGAGGTCGAGGCCCAGCGACCCCAGCGACAACAGGTCGGCGTGGAAGGCCTTGAGGTCGAAGTCGTCGGACTGCTGGGCGGTGGCCCGCAGGTCGAGGATGAACTGTTCTCCGACCTTGTACGAGATCGCCTGGCCCGGCCAGCCGAGATACCGGACGATCTCGGACCGGGCGTCGTCGGGGTCGAGATGGACGACCTGGGTCAACATCTCGAGGCCGAGATCGTGGCCCCAGGTCTCGCCGCCATGGTCGAAGTCGGCGAGTCCGCCGAGGGCGCCCTCGGGAATCGGCAGGCCGAGGTGGCAGCCGATGTCGATCACCACACGAGCGGCCCGGAAGATCTGGGACGAGACGAGACCGAGCTCGTAGTGGGGTTCTTCGAAGAACCCGAGCTCGCCCATGAGGTGTTCGGCGTAGAGGGCCCAACCCTCGCCCGACCCGGGGTACCACACCGCCAGCCGGTGGTACCGACTGAGCTGGTCGCCCATGGCCACCTGCCATCCGACCTGCAGGTGATGGCCGGGGAACCCCTCGTGGTACGCAGTCGTGATCTCGTCGTAGAGCGCGAAGGTCGTGCGGTGGTCGAGCGGGTACATCACGCGCCCCGGACGGCTGAAGTCCTCGGAGGGCCCGACGTAGTACGGCGCCGTGGACCCGCCGGGAGGCGCCACCCGGACCTCGATGGTCTTGATGGGTTGGGGAACGTCGAAGTGGGTCCCGTCGAGTTCGACGAGGGCCTGCTCCTGGCGTTCTTGCATGATCGAGATGAACGCCTCGGCCGACGGAGCGGCCATGGCCGGGTCGGTCCGGACCCGCTCCATGACCTCGGCGACGGTGGCGGTCGGATCGATCCGCTCGGCGATCTCGACCCGTTTCCGGAGGAGGCGATCGAGTTCGGCCCAGCCCCAGGCCGAGGTGGACTCGGGATCGACCGTGCGTCCCAGGAAGCGAGCCGCGGACGCCATCCACACCGTCCGACCGACGCCGTCCTCGTCGCGGGCGGCCGGCAGGTAGGTGGTCTCGAACCAGTCGGTCATGTCGGCATAGGCCCGCCGGGCATGGTCGACGCCGGCCCGGAGTCGTTCGGCGAGGGCTGCGTCGTCGCTCGGGCCGTCGGCGACGAATCGGTCGAGCAGTTCCCGGAACGACGAATCGTCCCCCGCGGCCTGTCGGCCCTGCTCGATGGCCGCTTCGACCTGACGACGGGCGGCGACGTCGCCGGCGGCCAGGCCCTCGCACAGGCTGGCCCGATAACCGTCGAGGGCTCGGTCGATGTGTTCGAGCCGGACGACGATGTTGGACCATGCCGCCGGGGTGTCGGTCGGCATGAGGTCGAAGATGGTCCGGATGTCCTGCCAGGGCGACACGATGTTGTTGACGTCGCGCCGCCACGACTCCGAGTCCAGGGCGTCGATCAGGTTGGACATCTCGGCCATGAGCACTCGCTGGGCGACGAGTGATCGCCGGTCGGGAGTGGCGTGGGATGCTGCACCGTCGCGGAGTTCGTGGAAGAGGGCCCGCTGTCGGGCGATGCCGTCGGGGCCGAAGTCGTCCCACCGGTCGTCGCGCCCCGGGAGGCCGAGAGCCGTTGCGAACGTGGGGATCGCGTCGGCCATCCGTTCGACGGCTCGATGGCTGAACTCGAAGATGTCGGTCATGGCGCAGTCCACCCGGCGTCGGACACGACGGGTTCAGGTTTCGGCATCGGTCGATTCTGGCAGCTCGTCCGAGCCGTGCCACCCGGTGGCGGTGGGCGGAGCGGGCCACGCCAGCGCGATCGCCAGGGCGGCGCCGACGGCCCCGCCGGTCGACGACAGCAGCAGATCGCCGATCGTGTCTTCGTAGGTGAGCGACAGACCGGCCGTCCCGAGTTCCTGCACCAGGTATTCGGCCGCCTCCCACCAGATGATGGCGACGGCGCCGAAGCCCCAGCCGAGTGACCAGGCCGTCCACTTCGAGAGCCCGTTGCGGGCGAGCGCCAACGTGACGCCCCCCATCAACGACACCCAGTTGACGAAGTGCAAGACGTCGTCGGTCGAGCCGTAATCGTTGTAGAAGTTCCCGACGTTGCCGAGGGTGTCGATCAGGAACGGGGCGACCACCAGGGCGTCGACCAACCACGGATAGGGGGCGTGCGAGCCCCGGAGCCGCCAGACGAGGGGCACCACGACGAGGGGGAGGAGGTAGAACGGGGCCCGGAAGGCCATGCCCTTGCCGTCGAACTGCTCCCAGTCGGGGAAGGCGACGCTCACGGCGATGGCGAGCACGAGCGAGACCCGGACCGCCCACAGCAGGGCCCGTTCGATCCGGTTGTCGGACGCCGGGCCGGGCGGGTTCACAGACAGAGCCCGTCGGCGACACCTCGACGGCACAGCGTCGTGGACTCGACGCTGCGGAGGCCGAAGATGCCGGCTTCGTCGGCGATGAAGAGATGGAGCCGTTCGCCGAGCACCGAGTCGTCGGGGTAGCCCGTCACGTCGACCCAGGCCTCGATCAGGTCGCCGGTCACCGGTTCGGCCACCAGGGTGACCGACGGGGGCGGGCCCTCGGTGACCATCGCGTAGTGGTCCATCACCTGGCGGACGAGGGCGTCGACCGTGGAGGCCGATGCGAGCCCGCCCAGGCGGGCAACGAGGTCGGCCGTGACGTCGCCGGTCTGCGCCGTGGGGGCGAGGAAGTTCGAGTTGGCCCAGCCCACACCTTCGGGAAGCTGGATCTCCCACCAGATGGAGGCGCCGACGTCCCGTTTGCGGCCGGTGTGCACGAGGTCGGTCACCATCGGGGTGAGCGACGCGATCGGGTCACTCGCGGCGTCGGGCAGGGTGCGGACGTTGAGCACGTCGTCGAAGGCGACCCCGACGACGCTCACGGTGCTTCCGGCCCCGGGTCCCAGGTCGATCGCCGACCCGGGAAGGGAGTCGTCGGGGATGGCCGCAGGCGCGGCCTGGGCCGTGGTCGAGGGTGCTGTGGCCGGTGTCGACGTGCTCGTCGTCGTGGTGGAGCTGGTCTCGATCGCCGTCTCGGTGGTCGTACCCCCGGCGTCGACGGACTCGGACCCACCGCCGCACGCGCTGACGAACAGGGCGACGGCACCGAGGGCGGCGACGATCGTCGTTCGGCGAGACGGTGCGGGAGCAGTGGGCATGGTTCTCTCGTGGTTCGTTCGGCGGACGCGGTCCCCGCCTCGACGGCCTGCACAAGATAGGGGACCGGGGCCCGGTCCACTCGTCGCGGATCGCGACGCTCGCCGCCGGCTTCGGGCCGCGGTCTACTGTTTCGACCGCCACTCGGGGAGACGGGGGGCCTCGGCCCCGATGCTGGTCGAATCGCCGTGCCCGGTGTGGACCACCGTGTGGTCGGGCAGGGTGAGCAGGCGCTGCTCGATCGAGTCGAGGATCAGGTCGTAGCTCGAGAAGCTCCGGCCGGTGGCTCCGGGGCCGCCGTTGAACAGGGTGTCGCCACTGAAGAGCAGGCCGTCGTCGGGCAGGTGGAGGCAGCAGCCGCCCGGCGAATGGCCGGGGGTGTGCAGCACCGTGAGTTCGTTGCCGCCGACCGAGATCGTGATGCCGTCACGGAGGGCGTCGTCGATGCGACGGTCGGGGTAGACGACCTCCCAGAGCATGGTGTCGTCGGGATGCATGAGGATCGGGGCCCCGGTCTCGTCGGCCAGTTCGGCGGCCGCGTTGATGTGGTCGTTGTGACCGTGGGTGCAGACGATGGCCTTGAGCGATCGGCCGCCGAGGCCGGCGAGGATGGCCCGATGGTCGTGGGCCGCATCGATGACGACGGCCTCGCGGTCGTCGCCGATGATCCACACGTTGTTGTCGACCTCGAAGTCCTGGCCGTCCAGACTGAAGATGCCGGAGGTGATGATTCGATCGACGCGGGCCATCGAGGCAGCCTAGCGAGACCGGTCGCCGGCCTTCGATCGCTCCGTCAGTCGGCGGCGACGGCGAATTCGAAGACAGCCTCGGCCGAGGGTGTGGTGGGTCGGCAGTGGAATCGAGCCTGTACCCGGAGGGGGTGACGACCCGGGAGATGACCGGTCGTGATCAGCTCCACGGTGATCCGTCGTTCCTCGTTCGGGGCCAACGGGCCGTCGAGGGCGACCACCGGAGGCTCGCACCGCATCACGACGGTGCCGTCGTTGGCCACCCGGTCGATGTGGGTGATCTCGACGTCGGTGAGGTCGACGCAATCACACCGGTTGGTGACCAGATAGGTGGCGACGACTCGGTCGTTGGGTTCGAGCTGATGCTCCTTCGAGTCGAAGCCGAAATCGTGGAAGCTCAGCAACGCGCCCATGACGGTCTCCTTCGATGGTTCGATGATCGTGAGCATGAGCGGTCGCGGCCGGCGACGGTAGAGGCGATGGTCTCTCGCCCGGACCGGTGGGAGTCGGTGCCTCTGCGTACCGGGCGATCCTCGTCGCTCAGCGGACCGGACCGACCGCCGAGATCGTGTACTTCTTGATGTCGGAACCCACGACGGGCAGGCCCTTTCGCCGGAGCTGCCACTGCGCCATGTGGTCGCTGGCGAAATGGGCGTCGAGCGCTTCCTGGTCGTCCCACAACTCGTACAGCAGGATGCGGTTCGAGTCGTTGGGATCGGGCGTGAAGGCGTACTCCCGGCAGCCGGGCTCGGCGAGGGTGGCCGTGACCATCGACGACACTGCGGTGAGGAAGGGGTCGCGGCCGCCGACCTCGGTGGTGATGGAGCCGGCAACGATCAGCATCTGCAGACCATCGTCACCGGCCACGACGAGGCCCGACGCCCGAGGGCGACAGGCCCCCGGTTCACCCCTGGCCGTAGCCGGCGTCTCGGGCGATGACGATGGCGTGTCCGCGGTCGACGGCGTTGAGTTTGGCGAGGACGTTGGCGACGTGGTTGGCGATGGTCTTGCGCGAGACACCGAGCTCGGCGGCGATCTGCCCGTTCGCCTTCCCGGCCGCCATGAGGTCGGTGATCTCGTGCTCGCGGGGTGTGAGATGCGGCAGGGCGCGGCGCACCGGCGGTCGGCGGGCAAGCTGCGACGCCACGATGGCACCGGCTCGTTCGGTGAGGACGAGATCGCCCGCCGCCGTGCCGAGAATTGCCCGGATGAGATCGTCTTGTGGGGCGCCCTTCGGTACGAATCCCGTGCCACCGACGTCGAGGGCCGACAACACGGTCGCCTCGTCGTCGTGCATGGTGAGGAACAACACCCGTATCTCGGGGTGGTCCCGTCGAATTCGGGCGGTGGCCTCGATCCCCGAGCTGCCGCCGAGTTCGACGTCCATGACCACGACGTCGGGTCGCAGACGACGGGCGGCCGCCACGGCCTCGTCGGCCGTTGCGGCCTCGCCGACGATCTCGATTTCGGTTCGCGCCTCGGCGAGGAAGCGGAATCCGCTTCGCACCAGCGGATGGTCATCGACGATCAACAACCTCACCGCCATCAGACGGTCGATTCCGTCGTCGAGGTCCTGGGGATCACCAGCTGGACTCGGTAGCCGCGCCCACGTTCGATGCCGGTGACGAGGTGGCCGCCGACGGCTGCTGCTCGGACCGACATCGACGACAGGCCCGCTCCGGTCGGGGCATCGCCGAGGTCGACGTCACCGTCGTCGACGACGTCGATCACGATGTCGTCCCCACGGATGCGTGCGGCGACATCGCAGTGCGAGGCATTGGAGTGTCGGACCACGTTGTTCAGCGCTTCACTGACCACCCGATAGATCGCGACATCGACGCCACCGCCGATCGCGTCGAAGTGCGTACCGCCGCGAACGGTGATCGCCAGGTCCGGTGAGTGCGTCGAGAGCTCTCGGGCCCGCAGCTCGAGAGCTCCGGCCAGACCGATGCGGTCGAGAACTGCGGGCCGCAACCCCTCGACCATGGCCCGCACCTCGTCGAGCACGGAGCCCAGGTCGGAGCTGGCGGAGTCGAGCATCTCGACTGCACGATCCGGGCGGCTGGCGATCAGCTGCTGGGCGGCATCGACCTTGAGCCGTATGGCCGTGATGCCGGCCCCGACGCCATCGTGGAGATCGGCGCGAATGCGGCGACGCTCGGCATCGGTCGCCGCCACGACGCGCATCAGCGACCCGCGGGTCATCGCCGTCATCCCCCACACCCGGTGGCGAAGCACGACGGCACTGATGAAGCCGAGCTGGACGACCGTGAAGATCTGCGCTGCGACCTCACCCGAACTGCCACCCAGGGCGACCAGCCCGGGCACGATCACGCCCGCTGCCATGACGAGGATCAGACCGCCGACCGCTCGTTGCTCGGCCCCCGCCGTCCGCCGACGGCGAACGACCAGGGGGAGCACGCCCCCGACACCCGCGAAGGCGAGCAGTGGGACCGCGACCGCGCCGGCCGCATCCACGATCGGCCCGGACGAACCGGGGAGGGCCTCGGTTGCTGCAGCCACGACCCCGAGGATCCCGGCGAGCACCGAACCGATGAGGTAGCCGTGCCACCCCGGGAGCGAGCGACCCGAGGGGAACAGCTGCACGATCACGGCCAGGGCCGGGAGTTCCACGACGATGAGCCACGACGCGACCCACATCGGCCAGGGTCGATCCGAGATCGCGGCGAGGCCTGCGGCAACGGCGTGGGCGGCGGCCGGGGGGAGGGCCAACCACCAGAACGGTAACCCCACGCGTCGTCTCGCGAGGACGACACCCGGCACCGCCCAACCGATGGCCAGACCCACCTGGAGCGAAGGCGTGGACGATGCGGACCGAACCTGAACGACGAGCGAATCGCCTCGTGTCGGATCGGTCGCGGCCAGCACGGCGGCTGCGACGATGACGGCGACGGTGGCAGCACTGCTCGCAGCGGCAACCGATCGGCGTTCCATGAACGGGCAGTCTCGTACCAACGCATCTCGTGCGCCAGGGTCGATTCCCGAACCACCCGGGATCACCTCCTGCCTCGCTCGGGATCGCAGCCCGTGACGTCAGGATCGGTCCTCACGGACAATGCCCACATGACCATCACCTCGGCAGCTCCCAACGCCACCCACGACCGAGCTCGGACGGACCCCATCAGCGCGGCCTGGATGGCGGGCGGCACGGTCTGGGGCGCCGCCGGCGTGATCCACGCAGCCGACGGATGGCGCTTCGTCACGGCGTCGATCCTGTGGTTCGTGGCCGACGCCGCGCTGTTGGCCGGTCTCCTCGGTCTGGTACGGCGACGACTGCACGGCCGGAGCGCCGTGGGAACGACGGCACTCGGCGTGGCCATCGTCGCCCGGCTCCTCTTCGCCGCGGGCGAGGTCGCGTCGCTCGCCGTCGGGAACGACGAGGGTCCCCTCATCCCGCTCGGAGCGCTGCTGACGGCCATCTCCTTGACGACCTACGGCGTCGTGGTCCTGCGCACCCCGGCACTCGCCACACCCGCTCGGTGGTCGCTCCTCGCCATGGGGCTCTACCCCTTCGTGGCCATGTTTCCGTTGCTCGCGATCACCGGCGAGCCGAATTACCTGGTCATCGCCGGGTGGGGTCTGCCAGCGGTCCTCGTCGGTCTCGCCCTCCGGGCGATGTCGATGTCGCCGACCGGCGGCACTCGGACCTCGTGACGCCGTGGCGGGCGGCCGCCCGCCAGTGAACCCGCGGTCTCCCGCTCAGGCCTGCGCCCTCTCGACCAATCGGGCGATCGATTCGAAATAGCGGCCGGGATCAACCAGCAGCAGGTCGTTGTGACCGGCGCCCTCGACCAGTTCTGTCGTCACGTCGCTCGCGGTCAGGAGCGCGGCGGTTGCCAACGCGTTGTCGACCGGGACCAGGTCGTCGATCAGCCCATGGATGATCAGGCTGGGCATCGTGATCGTCGCCAGCTTCGCCTCGTGGGCGGCGACGAGCCGATCGAACTCGGCGCTGGGAGGAAGTCCCAGGCGGCGAGCGAACCGACCCACGTTTCCGGCACCACTCTCGAGGATCAGCGCGCAGAAGCCCGAAACCCGCGCGGCCACCTCGAGTGCAGGGTTGGCGCCGAGGCTGCGTCCCATCACCAGACGAGGACCATCGAAGCCGTCTGCGTCGAGCAGTTCGAGCGCTCGTGCCCCGCACACCGCGCCGTCGGCGACGAGATGCGCGATCGTCGGGGCCCCGGTGCTGCGGCCATAGCCGCGAAACTCGAACACGAACAGATTCGCCCCGATCGAGTGGTAGAGCCGAGCGAGGCTGTCGTGGTCGCCGACCACCTCCCCATTGCCGTGGAAGTAGACGATCGTCGGACCGTGAGCGTCGATCTCGTAGCGCCTCGCAGCGATCGACACACCGTCGCCGACCTCGACGACATGATCGGTCGCTCCCGCCGGTGTCGGGGACGGATCGGGTCGGGGGAAGAAGATCTGGGCGCTGACGCCTCCCCGGTCGAGCAGCGAGTAATCGGGATCGTCGGTCACGGCCGCAGCGTAGTTGGCGTTCCGAGACGAGCTCATGGTCTCGCAACCATGCGAAATGCGGCTGCGGTCTTCGCCCACACCACGATCGAAGCCAGGACGATCCCGAGCTGGACGGGGAATAGCGCCGCCGACGTCGAGGCCGGCGCCAACGGCAACACGACCGGCATGGATCGTCGCCAACTTCGCGCTCGCCGACGCTGCGGTGAGTCGAGCCGTCAGCTCGCGCCCGGCAACTCGTAGTCGACGGCGCCGCAGGGTGCGGTCTCGGTGTGCCCGGTGAGCGCCTCGATGACGACCGAGTGGCAGACGACAGCCACCAGTCCCGGCCGGTCGTATCGCTCCAGAACGCCGGCGGCCCGGCGGCGAACTTCAGACAGCGGTTCCCAGTTGCGTCGTTCACCTTCCGGCCATTCGCCGTTGTTGCGGCGCAGTTCGGCGTACGCGGCGATCGGGACGTCGGGGCCGGACCATTGCTGGGTGCGGTCGGGGACCCATTCGTGCAAGTCGACCTCGACCACGACTTCGGTCGTCGCCGGTTGCGACAGGATGTGCGCGGTCTGGAGTGTCCTGGTCGTCGGTGACGAAACGATCAGGTCGGGCGTCGCCATGGTGGCCGCGAACTCCTTGGCTTGGTCGATGCCGGCCCGCGTGAGCGGAACGAGATCGACGCCATGGCCTCGGAACCTCGTCGGGTGTGCGTCGTAGTCGACGCTTCCATGGCGGATCAGCAGGAACGGCACCACCAAGAGTCTCGCGCTCCGCACCACTCGGGTGTGGTCGAGTGCTCCGACCGAAGACGGCTGCCTTGCCAATGTGGAACGGCACTTGGCCGAGGTGAAGGTCATGACTGGTAGTGCTTCGCCACTCGCGCAGACGCGAGTAGCGCCCAGATCTCTTCGAGCACCTGCATGCACCGGCATGGTCGAAGTCCTCGAACGGGAAGTCTCGCAAGTCGTAGGGGAGCGTGGGTCGGGGGGATGCGGGGAGGGTCGTGTCATGACCCGCAGATGGTGGATGCCTCGCTTGCGAATCGGGGATCAGCCTGCTCGCGGTGCGAGACTCGATCGATGCGAGTGCGTTCGTTCGCCGATCTGGTTGGCGACATCCTGAGACTGCCTGGACCGGTTCGGCTTGTCTCGATCGACGGGCCCGGCGGGGCGGGGAAGTCGACGTTCGCCCGTCGGCTCGCTGCGGCGCGGCCGGACATCGTGACCCTCGTCCACACCGACGACTTCGCTTCCGCGGACCTCCCTGCAGACTGGTGGCCCAAGCTTCTCGACGACGTCATCGCACCGATCATCGAGGGCGATCAGGGGCGGTTCCGGCGCTACGACTGGCCGACTCGTCAGCTCGCCGAATGGCGCACCGTGCCGAGAACACCGATCGTGGCGATCGAAGGCGTCAGCGCCGGCCGTGTCGAATGGGACCGACACCTCGCCTACCGGATCTGGATCGACACCGACGCCGACATCCGACTCGCCCGTGGCCTTCACCGCGACGGCAACGACGCCTTGAGCCAGTGGGAGGAGTGGATGGCCGCCGAAGACCGACACTTCGCTCGTGACCCCTCACGCGAGCGTGCCGACCTCGTCGTCGACGGCAACAGTGCGGCCCGGCACGACCCCGAAATCGAGTTCGTCACCACGGCCTGACCGCAGCGGCAACCGATCACGAGCGGTGACCCTACGTCCAGTACCAGTCGCCGTCGCTGGCTGCGATGCGATCCGCCGACCTGGTCTCCTACGACGGATGGAACGCCTGGGCAGTCCCTCGTCTCGGCGGCACCAAGCTCGGAGAACTCCGCCTCCGTTCCGTCGAACAACAATCCGAATCCCTCGACGAGGAACGGAGCGAACACCTGGTGCCGCTCGTCTGATGCTGCGCC
The DNA here is from genome assembly GCA_963717115.1 of uncultured Acidimicrobiales bacterium. Classification (GTDB taxonomy): domain Bacteria; phylum Actinomycetota; class Acidimicrobiia; order Acidimicrobiales; family SZUA-35; genus JBBQUN01. Next base: position 17,503 of record CAVQVO010000003.1, read on the forward strand.
GTCCCCACGGGCCTTCACACACGGCGGCCGACAGGGCCCCGAGGCCGCCCGAGCGCGACGAGAGTTGCCGGTGCTCGGTGCCCCATGAGTCGGTCTGATGCGCTGTGACAGTATGAAAACATGTCGCAGCCGTTGGGGACGGTGACGTTCATGTTCACCGACGTGGAGGGTTCGACGCGGCTGTGGGAATCCCACCCCTCCAACATGGGGGCAGCGTTGGCCCGCCACGACGAGATCCTGCGGACCACGGTCGCCGAACAGCTCGGGCACGTCTTCACCACGGCCGGGGATTCGTTCGCCGTGGCGTTCGCCCGGGCCGAGGACGCCGTGAAGGCTGCGGCCGAGGTCCAGCGGCGCCTGGCCGACGAGGAGTGGCCTGCTCAGACTCCGGTCCGGGTGCGGATGGGGTTGCACACCGGTGAGGCCCAAGAACGGGACGGCGATTACTTCGGATCAGCCGTCAACCGGGCGGCCCGGGTCATGTCCCTCGCCTCGGGCGAGCAGATCCTGGTGACCGGAGCGACCCACGCCATCGCTGCGGATGCCGATCTCGGCGACCTCGGCTTCCTCGACCTCGGAGCCCACCGGTTGAAAGGGCTCACCAAAACCGAGGTGCTGTATCAACTGACCGGGCCCGGTCTACGCGACGACTTCCCGCCCATCGGTTCCGGTGTCGCGCTGCCAGGCAATCCCAGCCACCACTGCGTCAGGATTTTCCCGGGCGGTGCCCGGGACCGGCCTCCGGCCGGATCGCTCCCAACAACAAAGGGGTCGAACCTCGAACGCTCGAACAGGCCATCTGTTCCAACGATCAGACTCACTCTTCGTCACCACCAGCCCGTCACCCAAGCACTCTGACGACGTGACCGAATCGAGCACCTGGAAACCGATCGCCACGGAGCGGCCAGCGGGGCTGACCGGGCGTGCGTAGAGTCTGCGGGAGGCGGCCCCACGAAAGCAGAACCGATGGGCACCCAAGACCGGCGGGCGATCCACGCCCACGTGAGTGATCGAGCACACGACCAGTGGCATACGTTCGCCGCCGGCTCCGGGGTGTCGGTGAGCGCCATCCTCGAGGCCCTCGCCACCCACCTCCCCACCGAAACAACCCCGGACCGGACCGACGAGTCTGAATGGACCGTCGCCGATCTCGTTGCCGAAGCCCGCAGGATCGACTCCGTCCGCCGGCGCCGCACCCGCGACTGACACGGCCGCCGCCCGCCGACAGCGGGGCCACGCCGCTTACGGCTCGCGACGTTTGTTTCGCCTGGCGGAAGATCTGGTAGAACAGCCGTTCTCGATTGATGGCGGTCAGTCCTGGCCTGCCCAAATGGGCGGGCGACGGACACGACGAAGAGGAACACAACATGAAACGGCTCGCGGCGGCACTGGTTCTCGCGGTTCTCGCAACTCTGATCCCGACACCGGGACCCTCGGGCGCCCAGGGCGCCGTGTCGGAGTGCTTCAACGGCACCTACCCAAACGTCCGGCTCCTCGACGAACGCGACGCCGGGATCTACCGGCTCTACTGCGCGTTCTTCCTGCGCCTCCCCGACGACGACGGATTCGTGTACTGGCATGACCTGACCTCCGCCGACCTCGGCGACCAGGCCACCGCCTTCGCACTGTCCGAGGAGTTCCGCAACACCTACGGCGTGCTCGACAACCGCGGGTTCGTCGACCTCGTCTACCGCAACGTCCTCGGCCGCCCCAACGACGGCGACGGCTTCAACTACTGGGTCGGCCTCCTCGACAAGGGTCTGAGCCGCGGTGACCTCATGGTCAACTTCTCCGACGCCCCCGAATACCGAGGCAAGGTCCTCACCCCCATCGACCCCAACAAGCTCTACTACCAGAACTGCACCGAAGTCCGGGCCGACGGCGCCGCCCCCATCCGACGCGGCGAACGCGGCTACGGCCGCCACCTCGACCGCGACCTCGACGGCATCGCCTGCGAAGCCTGACCCCACAGCACTCCTCCGGCCCCAGAAGCCATCCCGGCAACGGTCAAGGCTGGCCGTCGGGGCTCGAGACCGATGTCTCACCGAGTGTCGACGGTCTCGGGTATGGGACGCCGACCCGATCCAATCCGAGTCCTGAACGCTCGCCTGATCGGCGCCCGCCAGCGTCTCGTCGACCTCGAACGGCTCGGCGATGTTGCCCGGGATGCGAAGCGTCCCCGCGACATCGTAGGAACGCAGCGCGTTCCCCGTGATCTCAGCGACTCTGATCGGTCGCCCAGATCGCTGAGGTCACCGAAATCATCGCCCAACTCGAAACCGAACTCGACGAGCCCTGGTGACGCCGGCCAGACGTGGTTTCAACGGCTGAGCAGAACCACCGGGCTCACGGGTCCGGCGTGAGCGGCCTTGTAATATTGGCCCGATGCGCAACCCCAACCATCGCAACGGCGCGCTGACGTTCCGGTACGTGGTGCGGTGAGATGCGGCTTCAGCGGGTGGCGGCAGGTCGTGGCTTCCGGGCTCCCCGGCGTGGTTGCTGCCGGATGCGTACTGGGAACTCCCGTCTACGAGATTCCCCTTCTCGCAAAATGCGGCAGACCCGTCGCAGTGACCTACGGCCTTGCACCGAGCGGCTTGATCCCTGGACCACCGGCCCCAGTCGATACCGACGGCCTCTACGAGAACGTTTCCAAACTTGTCGAGGACGGAGAGACGATTCGAAGTAGTCCCCCGGGCTCGACGGAAGACGTGGATGAGTTGCTGTTGCAGGTCGTCGTGGACGCCGGAGGTGACCATGGTGTCCAGTTCGTGGTGGCGTTGCCGGTGGTGCAGGAATCGGAATCGGAGTACTCGTTCCCTGACGGTCCGATCGTGATCCAGGGTGATCGTTGCCCACCGTCGTGATCAGCCGATCTCCCGCACATCTCGCGAACCGAGCCCGCTCTTGGGTGCCCGTCGCCACTGCCCTCGCTGCGTTGCTGGTGGTCGCTGGCTGTGCTTCCGGGCCCTGGGCCGCGGGCTGATGACGATTTCTTGCGAGTGACTGCCAGCCGTCGCTTGCTGAGGCCCCACCAGTACTTGGCTGCACGGTGAACCCGACGACTCTTGCGATCATCGAAGTGATGTATATGATTGATGTATGTCATCGACGCGGACACAGATCTACCTGACTGACGAACAGCGGCAGAGAATCGACCGTGTCGCTGCCGCCAAAGGGGTGACGATGGCGCAGCTGATCCGCGACGCCGTCGACGAATACCTCGACGACGAACCCGACCCCGACACGGCGCTCAGCTCGACGTTCGGCGCCGACCCTGCAGCGTCAGCCCCACCACGCGACACCTGGCAACGTGGCTGACCTCCTCGTCGACACCGACATCTTCATCGACCACCTCCGCGGCGCCCACGAACTGAAGGCGAAACGCCACCGACTCCACTACTCGGTCGTGACCAGGGCCGAACTGTTCGCCGGGAACACCGCCACCGATCTCGCAACACAACTCCTGGCCCCGTTCCGTGAACTCGGTGTCGACCGGGCCATCGCCGAACGTGCCGGACGGATCGTTCGAGAATCGGGCACCCGCCTACCGGACGCGCTGATCGCCGCCACCGCCCTCGAACACGGCCTCAGCATCGTCACCCGCAACCGCAAACACTTCGAACCCATCCGAGGCATCCGACTCCGAGCCATCAGCTGATACGCACGCGGGTGCTGCGAACGGGAACCCTTCGGGTTCCTTCGAGTTGCTCCGCAACATCGGCGGCGCGTTGGGGTGGCAACCGTGGCGATCCCGGAGGGTCAGGCTGCAACGAGCTCCTCGGCGAGTCGGGTGCTACGAACAGCAATGAGATCGGCGGTCCGGAACGATGCGACGCGCTGTGACCACGAGTCAATGACCGTCCGGTCCGAACCCATCGTGAAGAACGTGGTCAGCGGTCCCTCTTGCTGATAGGCATCGGCGGCGATCCGTTCGGTGCGGTCGCCAGTCAGTTCTACGGTGAATGCCTGCACGTTCGACCTCCCGATCACGTCCGGCGTCCACCATGACCGTCACCGCCTGTGAGCAACAAAAGAACAGGGTGGTGGATTTCGGGAACCCTTCGGGTTCCTTGGAGTTCCTGCGGAACGTCCCGGGGCAAACCTTTGGGTTCGGTCGCAGCTGCACCGCCATCCTTCGGATTGCAGTTGATCCGAAATCCTTCGGATTCGTTGGCGTTCATACAGCAGCACCCTGACCGTTCTTCGACCCGGCACGCTTCTCCCCGTCTCGCTCCCAGCGCCTGTCAACCAGAGCCATGCTGCCAGACCCTCATGGTCTCGCAACCATGCGAGAGCCGGCTGGGATTGCTTATCCAGGCGATGGACGGTCGATGCCCGACAGGGCATGAACGGCGTCGCGGGGCGTGATGTGCGTCTTGTAGAGGGGCGAGCATGGCGTGTCGACCAGCCGAAGCGACAACATCAACGGGTCGCCGCCGTACCCGTGGTGACGGTCATGGTCGGCGAGGAACGCAAACTCGTTCATCACCCCCACCACCGACCGGTTCGCCGTCTTCGCCCACGACACCGTGCGGGCATGCTCCACCTCGGCCAGGGTGAACTCGGCCGGGCAGTCGATAGCGGCCAGCACAATCCCGAGCTGATCCGGGAACCGTGCTCCGAGTGTTGCCGCCGGCGCCAACGGCAACAGGACCGGCAACAACGTCGCCTCATTCACGAACAGCGCCACGCCCGGCCGCCACCCCACATCGGTGGCGTACCAGCCACCAAGTTGCCCGGTCGCGGTCGCCGTCGCATCAACCACAGGCTGCTTCACCTTCGCCAACAACTTCCGGGTGCCATGGATCGTCAGCATCACCGCCAGTCTCGCACCACCCGTTCACTCAACCGTCGCAGGTCGCCGGCCGGTGTCGACCCGGAGGGGCGAACTGTGGTGTTGTCGCATCGTCGTCGAGGCATCGGCCGTACGTTCCGGTATCTGCGTCATGTGCAGCCTGTTCCGATTCGTGTCCCAGCCAGACTCGCCCGCCAACCGCATCCGATCGTCGAACAAGCCCGGCAACGGATGCCGTCGCCAATGTGGAACGGTTGGTGGGACAGCGGACGCCAGCAGGGCTGCCTCCACTACCGGATCGAGACCGCCGAATCCATGGACCGGATGTGGCGCATCGCCCACGTGGTTTTCACCGAAGCGGAACGGCAAGGGTTCCTGGTGCGGACCGAACTGTCCGGCAGGGACACCTGTGCCGGCGGGGTGGTGCTCTGCCGGGGCGCGTTCCGGGGCGAGATCTCCTTCCACGAGACCGGCCGCCGAGGCGAACTCCGCCAGGACCGTTGGGGCAGGCGGTCCGGCCTCGAACCGGCCGGGCTCCTCAATCTGGTCCTCGGGCACGGCAATCGGCGTGATCCTGGCCACCGACAGCGGGAAGCGTTGGAAGGTCGAAGACCGCCTCGACCAAGCCTTCGCAACCCTGGACGTCGAGATCGACAAGGCGGCAGCACGGGACGCCGCATGGGCCGAACAGAAACGCCTCGAGGAGGAAGCCCGTCAGCGGCGCCTCGAGCAGGAGGCCGCCGAAGCCCTGGCCCTCCGGCGTCACGACCACCTGATGGAACTGGTCGCCCGTAATCAGCACGCGGACCTGATCCGAGAGTTCGTCGCCGACCTTCGGAAACGATCCGACCTCACGCAAGAGCAGCACGAGTGGCTTGACTGGGCCGTCACCGAAGCCGCCCGGCTCGAACCAACACCCGCCGACCTTGCCCACCCACCCAAACCCGAGCCGAGATTCGGCATCGGCCACTTCGGGCGAACCTGAACCGAGCCCGGCCGAAGCCGGAGGCTGTCCGCGTTGGTTGTCGGGGTCTCAGATTTGGAGGCCGCTGGTTGCTCCGCCGTCGACGAGGATGTTCGCGCCGGATACGAAACTGGCTTGGGGGCTGGCGATGAACGCGACGACGTTGGCGACTTCCTCGGGTGTGCCCAGCCGCCGGAACGGGTTCTCGCGAAGGATCGCCTGCCAGAGCTTGCCGTCTTCGATTCGGGCCTGGTCCCAGGTGCCGCCCGGGAAGATGATGTCGCCGGGTGACACCACGTTGGCCCGGATACCGCGTCGGGCGACTTCTCTCGACAGAGACTTGACCATGCTCACCGTCGCCGCTTTCACCGCCGCATAGGCGGGTATGCGGGGAGCCGCGACACTTGCCGCCCGGGATCCGATGCACACGATGTTGGCATCGACGTGGTCGCCCATCCGGTCCAACGCCGACCGGATCAGTGCGTCGGCTCCCATCAGATCGACGGCGCAGGACGCTTTCCAGTCGGGGCCGGCGGCCGCTGACACGTTCGACACGACGATGTCGAGCCCTCCCATCGTGTCGGCCGCCCACCGGACGAACTCGCCCGGCGCACCGACGACACCCATGTCAGCAGGCGCATAGTGGATCTCGCCGTGAGCGGACAGCTGCTCGGCCGCCACCTGCAAACCGTTCACGTCCCGCGCACAGATCGCGACCCGGGCCCCCTCGTCGAGGAACGCTCGGGCGATCGACCGGCCAATGCCTTTGCTCCCACCGGTGACAATGACCCGCTTCCCCGTCAGACCAAGATCCATGGCCGCAACCTAGACGCTGCCGCCCCGGCGTCCAGCCCGTGACGATCACGGTGGGGGAGTGCCCGTCGGCCACCTGCTCAAGGCGCAAGCGACGGCTGTCGACGATCAGCAGGATGGGGTCGAGTCGTGTGGTCGCTGGGGTGTCGGTCGGGTACGCCCGGAACAGGGCGAGACGACTCGATCGTGCCCTTTGGGCGGCTCAACGGTGGTTCTGGATCCGGATGTCGGCGGTCCTGGTCTTGGGTGGGGTGGCGATGTGGTGCGTGTTCGTCCTGGCTGGGGTGCCTGGCGGCGGGTTCGCCACCGGTGTCTACGTCGGTGCGGTCGGGATGGCCGCCCTCTCCGAGTTCCGGGTCCGGTCCGGGAGCGCCCCCATCCATCGAGGCGCCGACGCCGAGGTGCTCGTCGACGAACTGCTCCGGGAATCGGTTCCGCACGGCTGGGTGGTGAGGTCGGGGATCTCGTTCGCCGGATGGGATATCGACCACCTGATCATCGGGGACGCCATGGTGGTGATGGTCGAAACGAAATCGACGGCGTCGCAGTGGCGGCTCACCGATGGGGGAGTGCTGTTGAACGGATCGGACCCGACCGGCCCGGCCCGGCGGTCGTTGACCAGAGCACGCCAACTCATCACCGGTGGTGCCAGCTCCCGGATCGACGGTCAAGCCTGGCTCGTGATCGACTCCGCCTCGAACCCCGAACGCGACGCCCTCCTGCCAACGACCCGCAACGACGTCCACATCCTCAAACCCCGCCACCTCGCCACACACATCAAGGCCCTCCCCGCCATCCAGAACCCCGAGCGCCTCGCCGCCAACGTCATCAAAGTCGACCACTACCTTTCCCGCCGAGCCGACCGGCAACGACACGAAGCGGCCTCCGTCTACTGAGATCTTCTCCCCGGACCGCCCTCAAACCCCCTGGTCAGGAAACCTTCCCGAATTGGCCTCCGCCCAAGAGACCGGGCACATGGCCGGGAACCGGGGGCATCGCTCGAGGGGGATCATCGAGGCGAAGGGCCCTGGCCGGTCGGTGTCGGATTGTGGAAGAGTTGCCGGCGTGCTCGAAGGGTCACGATGACCGGATCGGTCGGCGACAATCACGCCAGGACCGTCGCCGCCGGATCGGTCGAGGCGCTCAGCGACGACGTCGACTACGTGCTCGCCCACGTTGGCGCTGACCGGGCTGACCTGGCCCGTCGGGCCCTCGACCACCATTCACCAGCGATCAACGAAACGCTCCTCGACCCGGCGATGGCGGAACGTCAGCGACGGTGCCGAACCATCCTCTCAGCGCTCTCCGAAGGCCAGCCGATCAGCGCCGCCTCGGGCGTCGTGTTTCTTCACATGGCCGATCCGTCGCAGTCCGACGAACCTCAAAGTCCATCGACGCAGAGGCTGCGGGGCCCCGAGTCGGTCCCGGCTGCCGGGCGGGTCGGGCAGGCCTCACCGGTCGGGTCCGTGACGCATGAACCTCGGGCGGCCGATCTAGCGGGAGCTGACGCTGGATTCACGAGCGTCGGCATTTCTCGAGGGAGACGGCGGCGGTCGCTCCTTGCCGGGGTCCTCGCCAGCGTGCTCGCTGTCGGTGCCGGCGCCGGCGCCGTGTTGGTCTGGCGCGGACAGAACCCTGACGTCGAGGTAGCCGGTGTTGAGGTCACCTCGACGACCCCTGGGCTGCCGACGGCTGAAGTCTGTGACATGGCGTCGGCGGTATGGGCCCTCGCAGGACACGGCATCGGTGAGGCAGGGGAGCGACGGGCTGAAGAACTGGTGGTTGCAGCCAACGAGGCAGAGGACGTCGAGGTCGGTCAGCACGTGTCGGTGTTCGGCCGCTGGCTCTACGACGCCGCAGGCCTCGAGCCAGCGGACAGCATCACCCTGATCGTGCCGGTGAACCTCGAGACCCACGTGCGAGCGATGAACGTAGCCTGCGCTGACGCCGGGCGACCGACGACGATTCCCAGCGACGAAGTGCTGCTCACGTTCATCTGCGGTGGGAACGCTGCGTGCGACTACGACGTCTACGCACCGTTAGCACCTGAAGGCAAAGCGCCGGCTGGCGAGTCGAGTACGTCGACAACCGAGCGACCGCCACCAGCGATTGAACCCATCGTGATCGAGGACCCCCAGGAGATGCTCACGTTCTTTGCTGATCGATGGACAGCCGGTGACTTTGGGGCGATGGCGGCTGTTTCGGAATCAGTTGTGCTCGACGAGGCCGCGCTCTGGCTGGGGACGGAAGCGGACCTGTACTGGGACGGTGGCTGCAACCCCGGATCGTCAGGCAGCGGCACCTGCTTCTTACTGGTGATCACGGAGGACGGTGAGGCTTGGTTGTTCCGCATCGTCTATCAGGCGTCGGTCAACGGCAGCCGCGTCACCGAGCTCCTCCCCGAAGGACCTGTCGAATAGTCGCTCTGGTAGGAATCGGCCCCTTGGGTGCGACGGTCCCTGCTATTCGCAGCCCACGCCGTCGCCGTTCCCGTCGAGGTCGTAGATGTCGACTCCGATGACGTTCACCGGTCCCCGGACGTAGGCGGGCCCGTTGCCGCTTCCGCCGGCGCAGTCGACGTCGGTCGCGATCGGGACGCACCCCGAGTAGTTCGGGTCGCACTGCGAAGCCGCCGCCGCAGCGATCGTCGTCGGCGCCACCGTCGTCGGCGGTCTCGTGGTCGGTGGCTGGGTTGTCGTGGTCGTGGTCGGTGGCCGGGTCGTGGATGGTTGGGTGGTCGGTGGCCTCGTCGTCAGTGGCTGTGTGGTCGGTGGCCGGGTCGTTGTGGTTGGGGCGGCCGGCGCCGGCGGTTTTGTGGTTGTGGTCGGCGCCGTCGTCGTAGTCGGGGCCGTGGTCGTGGTCGTGGTCGTGGTTGGCACGGCGGCGGTTGTCGCCAGGACGGTGGTGGGCACGGTGGTCGGGTTGTCGCCCGTGGCCGGATTGTCGTCAAGACTTGCGAACCGGGACGCCTCGGACGCTGCGTCGACGGTCTGGGCATCGGGCGATACCGCTTCGGCGATACCGACGATCACGAGCAGGGCGCCGGCCCCCCACACCCACCGCCGTTTCCACACCGGCTTCGTCAGCGACTCGGACCGAGTGTGCGGTGGTGGTGGCGGCATCGCTGCGACCGGCGGGCCCGGCCACACGGGGACCGGCGCCGGCGGTGGGGGAGTGGCATCCGGTCTCGCCGGTGGGACGATCAGGGCCGGCGCTGGTTGCGTGGGCGGGGTGGGGTTGCCGGCCAGGTAGGCGAGGCCGTCAGCTGCGGCGAGGGTTTGGCCGTTGGCGAGCCCGTCGAGAACGGCCCGGGCCCGCCGCTGCCGCTCTGCGAGGCCGGCGGTGAGAAGGTGTTCGTCGATCGCCGGTGAGTGGTGGGTGAGGGCTCGTCGGGCGAGATCGGCCCGGTCCGCCCCCGGGTAGGCCAGGACGTAGGAAGTGTCGTCGATCAACGCGTCCACCGACCCCGCGGCGCCGGAACCTGGTTCGCTGTGTGCTGTCAACGGGAGTGCCGCCTCCGAATCCGAACTCGACCCCGATTGTTCCACACCCACCTGTTCCAAAGCCCGCCGAATCCGGGTCCACCGACCTCGGTCCGGTGAAGCCAAAATCTGTCCGATGAGAGCTATATGGAGTTGATCTCCAGCGACGTCCTGTGCCGGACCCCCTTCGAGGCGAACGTCAGTTCCCGCACCGACGCGGAACATGCGACGGCCATGATCCAGAACATCGACATGTTGCGGGCCGAGGCAACACGGAGGGGGTGGGAGCCTCCACGAACGGCATGATCCATCGCTGACGACCTCAGCGGGGGCGGTGCTGGGTGCCCTCGCCGGCGGTGATGAACAGACACGTCGCCGATCCGTCGACGTCGGCGGTGTGCCACACACCCGGGGCGTTGATGGCGTACTCGCCAACGCCGAGGGTGGTGGCCTGCTCGGCGCCGTCGATCTCCTGCACCAGGGTGATCGCCCCGGCGGTGCACACCACGACCTCGGAGCCCGACGGGTGCATCTCCCACACGTCCCAGGACTGGCCGAAGGTGTGCATCGACACCAGCCGACCCTCGGCACCGTCGTCTCCATGGCGTTCGCCGTAGCCGGCGTACCACTCCATGCCGGCGAACGCCGGCTGCGGCACGGCCGTCGCCCCGAGGCCGAGGTGGATGAACGACTGCTCGAGATTGTCCGGGGTCGGCGCCATCGGGATCAGAGCACCACGACCGAACGGAGGACCTCGCCCCGTTCCATCTTGTGGAAGGCCTCCTCGACGGCATCGAGATCGATGGTCTCCGACACGAATCCCTCGAGGTTCAACCGGCCCTGCAGGTACAGGTCGATGAGCATGGGGAAGTCCCGCGCCGGGAGGCAGTCGCCGTACCACGAGGACTTGAGCGCACCGCCTCGACCGAAGATCTCGATGAAGGGCAGTTCGATCGTCATCGTCGGGTTGGGGACCCCGACCAGCACCACGGTGCCGGCGAGGTCGCGTGCGAAGAAGGCCTGTTCGTAGGTCTTCGGGAGTCCGATCGCCTCGATCGCCACGTCGACACCGTTGCCGCCGGTCAACGCCCGGATGGCCTCGACCGGGTCCTCGCGGGTCGAGTTGATGGTGTGAGTGGCACCGAAACTTTTGGCCCACTCGAGTTTGGTGTCGTCGATGTCGACGGCGATGATCGTTCCGGCCCCGGCGAGGCGTGACCCCTCGAGGGCGGCGTTGCCGACGCCGCCGCATCCGAACACCGCCACCGAGTCGCCACGGCTCACGCCACCGGTGTTGATCGCCGCACCGATCCCGGCCATGACGCCGCAGCCGAGCAGGCCCGCGACCTCGGGCTTGGCCGCCGGGTCGACCTTGGTGCACTGCCCCGCGGCGACGAGTGTCTTGTCGCAGAACGCGCCGATGCCCAGCGCCGGCGAGAGCTCGGTCCCGTCGAGGAGGGTCATCCTCTGGGTGGCGTTGTGGGTGGCGAAGCAGTACTGCGGCTTGCCCTTCAGGCACGAACGGCACTGCCCGCAGACGGCCCGCCAGTTCAGGATCACGAAATCACCGGGGGCCACCTCGGTGACCCCGTCACCCACCGACTCGACGATGCCGGCGGCCTCGTGTCCGAGCAGGAACGGGAAGTCGTCGTTGATCCCACCCTCGCGGTAGTGCAGGTCGGTGTGGCAGACGCCGCAGGCCTGGATGGCGACGACGGCCTCGCCCGGTCCGGGATCGGGGACGACGATGGTCTCGACGGTGACCGGATCGCCTTTGGCCCGGGCGATGACGCCCCGCACGTGCTGTGGCATGGAACGCTGCTTTCGTGTCGACCGGCCAGGGCGCCGGCGGCGGATCTTCAACGACGTCACCGTAGTCGCTGGGCCCGACCCGTTCGATCGGGTGGCCGCCAGGGGCACCGACCATGGCCGGGAACTGATTCGCATGTTGGCAGGCACCGCGCCAGACTGCGACTCGTTCGTTCCCGCCGGGCACGTTCGGCCGGGGAGGGGGATTCCAGTGGCCACGAGCAGCATCGGGGCCAGCACCGAATCCACGGCCGGCTCCTCGCCGGTGCGGGAGGTCATGGCCGACCGCAACTTCCGCCGGTTCTTCATCGCCCAGGTCCTCTATTCCGCAGTGAACGGGACCATGCGCTTCACCTTCGTGTGGCTCATCGTGACCCTCACCGATTGGGAGGCCGCCGAGGGACTCATCGCCATCGCCCTCGGCCTGCCGGCGATGCTGCTCTCGGTGCCGGCCGGGGCCTGGTCCGACCGGACCGATCGACGGGTGATGTTCCTGCGCTGGACGCTGGTGACCGGCGTCTGCATGACCGTCTTCGCCATCCTCATCACGGCCGACCTGGTCACCCCCATCCTCGCCGGGGTCGCGGCGGTCGTCATCGGCACGGTGGCCACGGTCAACATGCCGAACATCTCGGCCCTGGTCCCGGTGCTCGTCCCACCCCGCCTGCTCATGAACGCCGTGGCGCTCCAGAACGGCGCGTCCCAGGCCGCCAGCTTCCTGGGCCTCGCCTTCGCCGGCGTGGCGATCGCCCTGCTCGGTGACGGCGGCGGATTCCTCCTGCTGGCGGTGCTCGCCATGACGTCGGTGGTCGCGATGTGGCGGGTCACGCTCCCGGCCAACCCCGCACCCGCCGATGGCGTCGCTCCCATGCGCATGCTGGCGTCGATCGCCGAGGGGGCCCGATTCGGCTACGGCTCGGAACCCCTGCGCACGCTGCTCGTCATCTCGATCGTCCTCGGCAGCTCCTTCAGCGTGATGCAGGTCTCGATGCCGCCGCGTGGTCGAGAAGGTCTACGAGGGATCCTCGAGTCAGGCCGGTCTGGTGCTCTCGCTCTTCGGCGCCGGCATGCTCGTCGGTTCGATGGCGGTCTCGGGCCGGGCCCACCTCCCACACGGGCGGATGGTGCTGATCCACATCGGGATCGGTCTCGGCCTCGGTCAGTTCCTCGTCAGCCTGGCGCCGTCGGCGTGGGTGGCCATGGTGGTCATGTTCGGCTGGGGGGTCAACGCCGGACTGGCGATGGTCAGCCATCGCACGCTGCTCCAGACCAACACCCCGCCCGAGATGATGGGCCGGATCATGGGGTTGATGACGCTGGGCTTCGCCGGGTCGCTGCCCATCGGTGCCCTGATCCAGGCGGCGCTGGCGCCGACGTTCGGCCCGCAGCGGACGATGACCGTGGTCGGCGCCGTCACGATGGCCATTTCGTTTCCGCTTCTCGCCCGACCGGCGATTCGCAAACTCTGAGCGGCATACTCCTCGGCGTGTCCTCCACCGCCGAATCGGGTCGACCTCGAGCCGCGGCGCTCGCCGACGCCTCTCGGGTCCTGCCGAACGCCTCGGCCGGCCTGCTCGTCTACTTCACGTCGTTCGTCGTGCTCGTTCTCGAGATCGTTGCCGGCCGGCTCCTCGCCCCGTATGTCGGCGTCACGCTCGAGACGTTCACGACCATCATCGGCGTCGTGCTGGCGGGGATCGCGTTGGGGACCTGGGGCGGAGGTCGCCTGGCCGACCGATTCGACCCCCGGCGTCTGCTCGGACCGCTCATGGTCGGGGGTGGACTCCTCACCTTCCTGGTCATCCCGGTGATCCGTGTCGTCGGGCCCTCGGTCCCCCCGGGGTCACTCGTCGGCCTCACGTTCCTGACCGTGCTGGCGCTGTTCGTTCCGGCCGCCATGCTGTCGGCGGTGTCGCCGACGGTGGTGAAGCTCCAGCTGCAGGACCTGTCGAACACGGGGGCGGTCGTCGGTCGGCTCTCGGCTCTCGGAACCGCCGGCGCCCTGTCGGGATCCTTCTTCACCGGATTCGTGTTCGTCGCCGCGGTGTCGAGCACGACCATCGTCCTCGGGACCGGCGTGTTGATCACCGTTGCCGGTCTGGTCGTGTGGGCCGCCCTCGATTCGCGCCGGACGACGGGGGTTGGCGCCGTCATCGCCGTGCTCGCCGTCGGCGTCGTGCTGAACCTCTCGATCGACGGGCCCTGCCAGGTCGAGAGCGCCTACTTCTGTGCTCGCGTCGTTCCCGACGAGGACCGGCCGAGTGGACGGGTGCTCATCCTCGACACCCTGCGTCACTCCTACGTCGACCTCGACGACCCGTCCTACATCGAGTTCGACTACGCCAAGTCGTTCGTGGACGTGATCGACGCCTCCTTCGCCCCGGGGGAACCGCTCGATGCGCTGCACATCGGCGGAGGCGGGTTCACGTTCCCGCGTTGGCTCGAGGCGACCCGTCCCGGCTCCGACAGCCTCGTGCTCGAACTCGATCCGACCCTGGTCGATCTGGTGGAGGACGAGATGGGGCTCGTCACCAACGATCGGCTCCGGGTGCGCACGGGCGATGCCCGTACCGGCATCCTCGGACAGGACGACGACCGCTTCGATCTGGTCATCGGGGATGCCTTCGGCGGCCTGGCCGTGCCCTGGCACCTGACCACGGTCGAGTTCATCGAGGAGGTCGACCGGGTGATTCGGTCCGAGGGCGTCTACGTGATCAACGTGATCGACTACCCACCGCTCGACTTCGTCAGGGCCGAGGTGGCCTCCCTCCTCGAGGTCTTCGAGCACGTCGCGGTGGTCGTACCCGAGACCAAGTTCGACGCCGAGAGCGGCGGAAACTTCGTCCTCGTCGCCTCACACGAGCCGATCGATGGGGCCGCCATCGATGCGGCCTCCCGGGCCCGGTCCGATGACGACGTCGCTCACGTCGACACCGACCTGGATGGCTGGATCGACGGGGCCCGGGTCCTGACCGACGAGTACGCCCCGGTCGACCAGTTGCTGTCCAAGTCGTGATCACGGGCCGCCGCCCGAGGCAGCCAA
>CAVQVO010000004.1:0-121849 GCA_963717115.1 uncultured Acidimicrobiales bacterium
CGTGTCTCCGGCTGGGTCTTCGGGTCAGACGGAGGTGTCAACCAGGCTGCCGGTGCGCCTCGTCGACGCACGAAGCTGCAGTCAGGCCCATCGGACACGGCGATATCAAAGCATCCCCGAACGGCACCTCGGGGGCATGGCTCATCTCGATATTGACCGCGAGTTAGGGGACGCAGTCGCTGCGCACTCGTCGGGTATGCGGGCGACACCTACAACCGGGTTGAAACGCACGGGGCACTCGAACCGGCCAGCCTGAGATCGAACCTCCATAACGCTTGCCGTTCATAACGCACTACGTTATGCTCATCGAGATGTTGCAGTCGTTCCGTGACAAAGACGCCGAACGCGTCTGGCGCCGACAACGATCGAAACGCCTCGACCAACCCACACAACGCCGCCGCCCTTCGCAAGCTGCTCATCCTCGACGCCGCAGACCAGATCGGCGATCTCCGGGTTCCGCCCGGCAACCGCCTCGAAAAACTCAAAGGCGACCGGGCGAACACCTACAGCATCCGAATCAACGACCAGTGGCGCATCTGCTTCCGCTGGACCACAGCCGGACCCGAAGACGTCGAGATCGTGGACTACCACTGAAAGAAGATGACATGACCACACCCACCATGGAACCCATCCACCCTGGTGAGATCCTGATGCTCGACTACCTCGAGCCGCTCGGCGTCACCCAACACCGCGTCGCGGTGGCCATCGGTGTGCCGCCGCGCCGGATCAACGAGATCGTGCACGGCAAACGCGGGATCACCGCCGACACCGCACTGCGCCTCGCCCGGTACTTCGGCACCAGCGAACGGTTCTGGCTGAATCTTCAGAGCCGCTACGAGCTCGAGGTCGAACGAGACCGCCTCGCCGGAACGCTCGATCAGATCGAACCCCTGACGCTCGCGTAGAGCCGTCTCAACTGACGCTCGAGCGGCCACCCCGTAGATTGGCGTGGTCGAGGTTCAGAGATAGCCCCTACCGCTCAGGGCTCTGGTCTCGAACACCGCCCCGTATCGCTGGTCCTGCGGGTCAGTCGACTGCCAGCCGTTCGACCGGTTGGCCAGTGATCTCGGCGATGAGTTCGAAGTCTTTGTCGAGATGGAGGACCGTGAGCTCAGCCGGCTCGGCAGTTGCTGCGATCAAGAGATGGGGAATCGATGGCGCTCGATGCTGACCACGCGCTGCGAGAACCGATTGCACCTCGATGGCACGGTCCTCGATTCTCGGTGTGAGGTACTCGACCGGCATCGAAGCAAGTGGAGGCTCTGTCAGCAACGACCGGTGATCCGGCGCTGAACGGGCCGAGAAGCCAACCTCGAGGCGAGTGAGCGTGGAGATTCTGACGAGTCCTCGCTCGATTCGAACGGCCCATTCGGCGGCATCGACCGAGAGGTGGAGTCTGCCGATCGCTGACTTGTCGATGAGCCAGGTGCTCACGACCAGGCGTCGGACATGACATCGGGATCGTCGAGATCTTGTGTGAGATCTGCGAACCGTTCGAGCTGCTCGACGTTGACCGGTCCGGCGATCTGCGTGCTTTCGCGTTCCAGTGTTCGCCTGAGGTATTCGGTCCTCGACAGACCCATGCGCTTCGCTTTGGCGTCGATCGCTGCCAGCACGTTGTCGGGAACGTCTCGGATCAGGATGTCAGTCATGGCCACCTCCGGTGATAGCAGACGATATCACCGGCGCCCCTGGCTGTCACCTATCGCTCACGCGGCAGGCATCTCGGAGCGTCACCGAACGCCAGGACTATGCGCACCGCGATGCCGATGTGGTGCGCTTGTGCTCGGTCCACGGCCTACTCCGATGTGTTGAGGTCTCTGTCGATCGAAGTCCTCTGGGGTGGCGCGGGCCCGATGCGGCTATTGATTGCGAAAGACGAGTTGGGCTGACCATGCGTCGATCAGTCGATCGAGGTCGGGGTCCAGATGGCGGGAGGCAGTCCGATTGAGGACCTCCTGTGCTTGGTCGGCCGCCATCATCACGACTGCGTGGAGTGCGGTCGTGACGATTTCTCGATGCTCGTGACTGTCGATGATCTGCACCAAAT
Organism: uncultured Acidimicrobiales bacterium; assembly: GCA_963717115.1. Classification (GTDB taxonomy): domain Bacteria; phylum Actinomycetota; class Acidimicrobiia; order Acidimicrobiales; family SZUA-35; genus JBBQUN01. The sequence goes on from CAVQVO010000004.1 coordinate 2,051, forward strand.
CATCAATGCAGTACGGGTTGCGCAAATCTCGGAGCATCTGCACAGGGAGCGAAACGCCTGGGTGCCCGGTTCGCTCACGGGGCAACGCCGGTCCGTTGTCCCGATCGTTCGGCAGGGTGCTAGGAGTAGCCGAGTCGATGTGCGAGATCGCCGGCGATCGTGGCGAACGCAGCGAGGTCGTTGTCGTCGAGATGGCCTTTCCATGCGTCGTCGATCGCCACCGCCTGACGATTGAATCGCATGGGGTTGCCCCGCACCTGGTGGCTGGTCAGAGTCAACATGGTTCCGACGTCGACGGGTGAGGGATCGACCCCAAGCCAGGCGAATAGGTCCTTCAGCACCTCGGTCGTTCTCGTCGCCAAGTCCTCGTAGCGAACCATCACGACACGATCGTGGCGGTCGGCGGCGAAGTCGAGGATCGCCGTGTGGGTGCTCGCCCACTGCCTGGCCGCCTCGGGAGCCGGCGTCCCGTTCCACTGCCGGGCCGACCACAGGTAGGCCCGGCCGTCACGAACGATGTGGACATATCGGCGCTGCGGTGATGCTGGGAGTTGCGACACCCATTCCAGGTGCTTGCTCGAGTCGATCACGACGCTGGACCCCGCCCGGTGGGCCACGGCACCGATGAGGGCGTCGACGTCGACCACGCGATCCTCTTCGGATGCGAGATAGGGAGGTGCCAGTGGACCCCAGAATCCACAGACATCCAGGGGCACGCGGCACGAGCACGCAAAGCGCCGACGGAAGTCGTGGGGAAGTGTGTCGATTTCCCCTGCAGTGAACACCTGGGGATGGGACTCCAGCAGCAAGCCGAGCAACGTGGAGCCACAGAATCGCGTTCCCAGAAAGTGCGCGCTCTGGGCAGCGGGTCCTTCATCGTTGTCGTTGGCACCGAATGCGGATTGCCGAACGGTGTAGGGGTCTGGAATGCCCAGGTGGTCGAAGCCTCGGCGCCGATCGGCGCACGATGGCCGGCATCGGCAGTGTCGTCGCACTGAGCAGACCGGAATCAGATGGAGGGGCACGCGCAAGCGCAACGCCTCGGTCAGCAACCAGTCGATGCTCTGGCCGTTCGCTGGGCGACGAACGTCGATTCCCCGGAAAGGGATCTGGTCGGCGGCGTTGAGATACAGGCGGGCGCCACGACGCTCCGCCTCTCGTACCGCGAGCTCGAGCGGGTCCGCCGCAAACAGGAGTTCGGATCGATGCCACCGGGCGAAGGCGCGGGCCGCGGCCCGCCATCCTGGCGGTCCGGGTTCGTGGGCAACGAGCACGGGCGGCGGGCTTCGACGGCGGGCGAAGCCGATGGTCACCGCAGAGGCAAGCCCCTCGTCGAGCAATGCAACGGCTCGCTCACGCACGCGTGCGCCTCGAGATGGATCGACCGTCGGTGCGGCGACGATTCGCCGCACCGACGACGAGACGGCTCAGACCCGCCCCCCCTCGGTCGGGGTCAGAACCGAGGCGTTGATGACGCCGGCGCCGAGACCGAGCTTCTGGCCGAGGCGATCCTTCATCAGGATGGGCTTGTCACCGTAGGGATTGTCTCGGAGTCCCTTCATGGCGAAGCCGCTCACGTCGTCGTCGTTGTCCAGGGCCGCAGCGCGGCTCAGGATCAGGTCGAGCGCGCTCGACTCGTTTTCGGTCAAGTCGAGCGAAGCGAGCTTCGTCGAGAGCGAATTGAACAGTTCGGCATCGTTGTTCGTCATGATGGTCCCTCACTTACGTGTCTGGTGTTGGTGTTGGTCGACAGGACGGCCGCTCGCCTGGCTGGTTACATCGCCGGCGCGACTTGGGTCCCTCGACGACGTCTTGCGGCGAGGCGTCAACAGAAGGTCACGAGATTGCGGATCGCCGGTTCACCGCCCAGCGCGAGCGCGCCCAGGAGCTGACCTGCTCGACCCCTCGACAGTCCGAGGCCGACGGGGTCGGCAGGATTGGCGACTGGCTGTCGAGACCGAACGCTGCTTCCGGCGAGGCGAAGCGCTGCATCGACTCCGCTGGTCCCGAAGCCGAGGGATTCGTCGATGGCTTGCGTGTGTTCCATGTGTGCCATGGTGCGCCGGACGTGTTCGGGGTCGGTGGTGAAGACCCGTTCGACTCGTGCCCGTGCGCCGACGTAGCCCGCACTCCCGTTGAACCACGAGACCAGTGCCGGGCCGCTCGGATCGAGGAGTGACGTACGACGGCCACCGACGCCGTCGTATTGCTCGATCCACTGGTCCTCCAGCAAGGCCAGCATTCGGCCCGCCCGAATGCACTCCTCATCGTCGAACGCCTCGGCTGCGGCGAGAAGCACCATGGCGATGCCGGTCACACCGTGAGCGAAACCGGGGCGGCGCAATGCTGGCGGCCGTTTGTCGAACGGAGTGGCGAGAATCTCCTGCGCTCCGGCGCGGCAGATGGCTCGTGCGCGCGTTCGCGCTTCGGGCGCGTGGCTCAACGCAGCGATCGAGAGTGCTGCGGCTGCGGTCCCAGCCCAACCGTCGGCCAGGTCGAATCGAGCACCGTGCTCTCGTCCGTCGGCGACTTCGACCAACCACCGGACCGACCGCTGCACCAGGCCCGGCTCGTCGAGCAGGGTTCCGATCCATGCCGACGCCCACGCGACCCCAGGCTGCCCGTCGTCGAAGGTCGGATCGTCACCCACGTCAGCGATCGCAGGCAATCCGTCGAGCGCGAGCCGGACGTAGCGCTCGTCGTTCCCGCCGACCGCAGCCAGCGTCAGTGCCAGGGCAATACCGGCCGCGCCATCGAACAGGCCTGGCGATGTCGCCGACATCTCGCGATAGGCGCTGAGCCCACCGAGCCGATCAGTTGGCCACTGAACACGTTGACCGACCCTCACCGCATGCTCAGCAAGATGCTCGGCCAGATCTCGTGGCCGACCTCTGAAGCTCGAGGGCCGGCTGCCGCCCCACTCGGGTGATTCCCCCTCACCAGACGAATCGGCCGTTCGTCGGTGTATCTGGCCCGAGTCACCAGTCCAGCCGTCCTGGGCGAGTCGGAGTTCGATGTCGAAGCACCAGGCGCTGACCACCGCGTCATCACCGGCGAGTTCGAGCCGTCGGCGAATTCCATCGGTGGAGGTCCGCAGAACCCCCGTGGCGACCAACGTCTCCTCGGAGGGACCGAGCGCGACGAGCTTGCCACTTCGCACCGCGATCAGCGGGACGTCTCCCCCCGCAAGCGCCTCGGCTTCGGCATCGACGAGACGGGTGACGCCACCGGGTCCGAGTACACGAGCAAGATCGTCGGGAAGCGTCGGTGCCGCGTCGGCCCATCGTGTCGAGCCCATCTGTTTCAAGTGGTTCACGTAGACGCCAGTGGGCCGAAGGAGAACTCGTAGCGGCATGCGTTCGAGGTCGCCAGGGATGATCTGGTCGGGATCGAGACGGCCGGCGATCTCGATGGCCGACCGATACCCGCGGACGAAGTCGATGGGATCGGCCGTGGGGGTGCCAGGGGCAAGGTTCCCGAGGTGGAGCCCCGACATGTCGGTTGCCGTTGCGGTGTACCAACCGAGCGTTCGCGGAAGGACGCCGATGGCCATCGGACCGTCGCTGAGAAGGATGTCGGGGGCGGTTGCCACGAGCGGCTGCCCGATGCACTCGAGATCGATCGGAATCATCGCTGCCCGGTGGTTGACGATGTTCTCGGTGTGCACATCGGTGATGCCGAGCACGTGCATCGTGGCGACGACAGCACCCGTCCGGCGCCGAAAACCCTCGGCACTCGGGATGGTCGAAGCCTCGACCTTGCTCATCCAACCGTGGTCGCCGAGGTCGACCACCCGATAGGGAGGAATGGTTCGCCACGACTCGTCGAGCGCGCCCAGCACGTCGCTGAACCATTGCTCTGGTTGGAGTGATCGAGGCTTGAGGAACCACGAGGCTCCATCGTCGAACACGACCTCGGCGACCTGTCGACCGCCGCGATGGGGATCTGACAGAGCGCGGCGCAAGACGCGCACGTCTGCCGCGGTCTTGTCGACCCCGGGGATTCCCCGATCGACGCGGTCGAGGAGTTCACGCTCAGCGGCATTCGCCGCTTCGTCGAGCGTCATCGCACCATCGGGCCGGTCTCGAGTTCGATCATGCGGACGTCGATCGCGACCTCGGAGAAGTGGCCACGCGACACGACCTCGAACGCCTCCGGTTCGCCGTGCCACCGTCCTGAGCGCAAGCCGCCCTCGACATCGATGCTTCGAGCCAGTCGGGCGACCTCGGAAGGGAGTTCGTCGCCCAACGCCTCCCGGATGATCGCTGTCACCCACGCCTGGGGCTGAGCGAGCAACGCCGCCCGAAAGCCAGGCTGTTCCTCGATGCGGGTCGTGAGGAGGCTGCCGACGAGGTCGGCGATGGTCTGTGGCCTGTCAGGCACCGTAGGCCAGCCCGGCCGAGATGACGAGGGATTCGCGGGATCGACCAGGAGGGATGTGACCGTTCTCGAAATCGTGATAGCAGAACGCCTGGAAGCCAGGGCGAAGAGCGAATCGTTCGAGCGAGCCCTCCGCGAAGTCGAGCCCGGCGGTTTCGAGAAACGGCAGGAGGTGATGCCGGTGATGCACGCGGTCGTACGTGTTCTGCACGATGCAACAGGGCGCACGGCGGTCGACGATCGATGCGCTGACATGCAGGTGATCCCGGTGGAGAGCGATCACTTCGTCGAGGCCTTGCGACGGGTAACTGATGCCGAGCATTGCGCTGACATGGTCGGGGTCGTAGCGCTCGACGTAGAGCTGCGGATTGAGAGCGAGAACGGTCGCGTCCGGGAGCGACTCAGCGAGCTTGAGACCGGCGAAGCCCCCAGCTGAGCTGCCGTACAGCACCACTCCCGACGGCTCGATCCCCGATCTCGAGCTGAAGTGGTCGATCCATCTTGCGAGCTCGTCGAAAACTGGCCGGCCGTTCGTTCCCTGGAACCAACCCAATGTTGCGGTCGATGACGCCATGATCGTCGGATCCGAGACGGCGAGTACGTGGGCGTCGAAGGTCGCAGCCCACGAAGCCCGCTGGAACGCAGCGTCGAACCGGCTGCGGTCCAATGCGCCGGGCAGCAGGACGAGGAGTCGCCTTGCCCCCTCGTGTGGTCGGAAATAGGCGGGAATGTCGTGGTGATGACCGCAGAGCACCATCGTGGCTTCGCGGTCGAGCGGTGGGGGATTGGTCCTCTGGCTGACTTCGCCGAGGTGTGGTGCTGCGTCGGCATTCGACCGGAAGGGTCGCACGCTGCCGCAGCGGTGTGTCGACTCCGCCATGTTTCATCCCCTCATCTGTGGCAGTCGGTCGTGATTCGCGTCGACGCCGGATCGGCCGGAGCCGCTCGAGGTCCTGACGTCGAATGGTGCCGCCGGTTACGCAGATCCCGGCCGGCACCCCGAAGCCGGGCGCTGATCGAACCCAGCGCCCGGCGGACACGGTGTTTGGAGCAACGGGCGCCGCACATGTGCCTCGCGACGCGCCCGCCACCGACGCGTTGGTGCCACGATGGAGGTCGATGATCGATCGGATCGAGGCGCTCCGGCGCCGAGTCGAAGGGCTGCTCGGCCGCCACCATCGTGCGGCGCGCCACCTGCCCGGCGAGGCCGCCCCCGCCGATGGGCAGACCGGCCTGCTCATGGTCCAGATCGACGGGCTCGGATTCGACGTGCTGGAGCGTGCCCTGGCCGAGGGGCGGATGCCCAACCTCCAACGCCTGCTGGCGAGCGAGCCCTACGAGCGACGGCCGTCCTACGCCGGAGTGCCATCGTCGACGCCGGCCTTCCAGGCGGAACTGTTCTACGGCCAGCGCACCGCGGTCCCTGCCTACAGCTTCGTGCATCGGGCCACCGATCAGGTCTTCCGCATGTCGAACCGAGTCGCCGCGGGAACGATCGAGGCCGCACTCCCGGGACGGGGAGTGCTCGAAGGCGGCAGCTCGTACGGCAACATCTATCACGGCGGTGCCAGCGTCTCCCGCTTCTCGATGGCATCCCTCAGCTGGGGTGACCTGCTGGTTTCCTCGCGGCCACGGGCGCTGCCCCGGGTGGTGCTGACCCACTCGGTCGACCTCCTGCGGGCGGTCGCACTGAGCACGGCCGAAGCGGTCCGAGGATTCCCGGATCTGGTGACGAGCGGTTCGAGCCGGCGAGCCGCTCCGGGTGGAGCTGCACTTCCTCCAGTCCCGGGTGGCCGTGGTCGTCGTGCTCCGCGAGGCCTTGGCCACCCTGGCTTCGATCGATCTTGCTCGGGGCCTGCCGGTCGTTCACCTCGATCTCCTCGGCTACGACGAGTGGGCTCATCGCCGGGGCCCGGACTCCGTCGAGGCCATGCGGGCGCTCCGGGGGGTCGACAAGGTCCTCGGGCGGCTCACCACCGCCGGCTCGCCGGTCCCATCTGCGGCACTACGACATCTGGGTCCTCTCCGACCATGGCCAGGAGACGACCGTGCCCTACATCGCCGGCACGGGCGCTCCGGTCGCGGAGGCGGTGGGCGAGGTGCTCCGGCGCCACGGCATCGAGCACCAGGACGTACCGGAGGCGCCTCGAGGTGTGCAGGGCCAGCGGGTTTCCATGATGAGCACCCGCCTGGCCGAGATCCTGGTGCCCGGGCTCGAGATCACACCCCGCCGCCGGGATCCCTCGACTCGCCGTCACGACCGCCCTGGGTCCGCTCGGCCACGTCTACCTCCCGGTCCGACCCGGGCCGGACGACCTCGCCGCATCGCCGCCGAGCTGGTTGCCGACGCCCATGTGCCGCTGGTGCTCTGGCGACCGATGGCCCGAACGGTGCGTTCGCCTGGACCGCGGCCGGCCGCTTCCGGCTTCCGAACGACGCCGCAGCCATTCTGGGGCACTCGGCACCCGTTCCTCGACGAGGCCGCCCGCGACCTGGTCCGGGTGTGCCAGCATCTCGACGCCGGTGATCTCGTGCTCTCGGGGTGGCGCCGTAACGGTCTGCCGTTGAGCTTTCCGCACGAGAACGGCTCCCATGCCGGTCCGGGTCCCTCGGAGACGCAAGGCCTTCGTCTGCGCCCCCGCCGACGCGCCGATCGACTGGTCGAAGCCGAGCCGTCGATGCGACCGAGTTGCGCACCGCCGCGCTCTCCGTGCTCGAGGGCTCCAGTCAACGACCCAGCGCTCGCTGGACCCGCTCACCCGACGTCGCCTCCCTGCGTTTGCTCACCTACAACGTGCACGGCTGTGTCGGGCTCGACGGGTTGCTGTCGGTCGACCGAATCGCCAGGGTCATCGCCCGCTACGAGCCCGATGTCGATCGCGCTCCAGGAGATCGACGTCGAGCGCTCCCGCAGCGGCGGGATCGACCAGGCTCGCGAGATCGCCGATCGTCTGGGACTGCTGCTGCAGCTTCCACCCGACGTTCGAGGCGGAAGGCGAGCAGTTCGGCGACGCAGTGCTCAGCCGCGTTGCCCATGGAGAAGGTCCGCCTCGGACCGTTGCCCCGATTGCCGGGCCATCCCGAACTGGAACCCCGGGGCGTCATGTGGGTCGAGGTGGAACACCGGCGACGCCGTGTTCCAGGTCCTCAACACCCATCTCAGCGTTCACCCACGCGAGCGACGACTCCAGGTCGAACGCATTGATGGGTCCCGACTGGCTCGGCGGCCTCGATCCGGATGCCAACGTGGTGCTGTGCGGAGACTTCAATGCCGGTCCCGGGTTCCCGACGTGCCGACGATCGGGCGGACGCTGACCGACGTGCAGGTCGGACTCGACGGGCACCGTCCCCGCCGAACGTGGGGCGGACGCCATCCGCTGGCCCGTATCGACCACATCTTCGTCGGTCGTCGCCTCGAGGTCGTCCACGTCGACGTCCCGAGTACGCACCTCACCCGTACCGCCTCCGACCATCTTCCCCTGCTCGCCGACCTTCGCACCCGCTCGCCAGGCTGATCACATGCCCACTCCGGCCTTGAGTTCGGGCACCGATCTGTGATTGGTTTGGCGACGACCCCGACGTTCGACGAGGACCGCCATGTCTGCTTCATCCGAGATCGCCGCCGCCCGCCGTCAGGGAATTGCCGACCTGCTGCATCGCACGGCTGCCCGGCGGCCCGATCACCGAGCCCTCGTGTGGGGTGATCGAGCCGACACGTTCGCCGAGCTCGATCGAGCGGTCACCCGGGTGGCGCACGGAATGGCCGACCGCGGTGTCGGCAAGGGCGATCGGGTGGTGATGTTCGCGCACAACTCCCGCGACTTCATCGTCTTCTACTTTGCCCTGGCCCGACTGGGTGCCATCTCGGTTCCGGCCAACTTCATGCTCAATGCCGACGAACTCGCCTACATCGTCGACCACGCGCAACCGGTGGGATTCCTGGTCGAGGACCAACTGGCCGACACCCTGCACGCCGCCTGGACGATCGCGATGGGAGACCGCGAGCCCCTGCTTCGCGGCTGGATCGACAGCGGTGCGTCGATCGCCCGTCCCGACGATCACGTCGACCTCACCATCCTCGATGCGGCCGGCCGTGACGATCCGATCGACGTCGACATCGCCGATGACGATCCCATCCAGATCATGTACACCAGCGGCACCGAGTCCCGACCGAAGGGGGCGACGCTCACCAGTCGGGCCCTGATCGCCCAGTACGTCAGCTGCGTCGTCGACGGCGGCATGACGAGCGACGACGTCGAGATCCACTCGCTGCCCTTCTACCACTGCGCCCAACTCCACTGTTTCCTCACCCCCGACGTCTACGTCGGGGCAACCAGCGTGATCCTGCCGAGTCCCGACCCCGAGCTGATCTGTGCGGCCATCGAGCGGGAGGGAGCGACCAAGCTCTTCTGTCCGCCGACGGTCTGGATCTCGATCCTCCGCTCCGAGGCCTTCGAACGATACGACCTGTCGTCGCTGCGCAAGGGGTACTACGGGGCGTCGATCATGCCCGTCGAGGTGTTGCGCGAGCTCGGGGAACGACTCCCTGACGTTGCGCTCTGGAACTTCTACGGCCAGACCGAGATGGCACCGGTGGCCACGATGCTGCAGCCCGAGGACCAGGTGGCGCGTGCCGGCTCGGCCGGGGTGGCGTGTCTCAACGTCGAGACCCGGGTCGTCGACGACGACGACGTGCCGGTCCCGGCAGGAGAGATCGGCGAGATCGTCCACCGCAGCCCGCAGGCGATGATCGGGTACTGGAACGATCCCGAGAAGACCGCCGACACGTTCCGCAACGGCTGGTTCCACTCGGGCGATCTCGGCATCATGGATGCCGACGGCTACCTGACCGTGGTCGACCGCAAGAAGGACATGATCAAGAGCGGGGGCGAGAACGTCGCCAGCAAGGAGGTCGAGGAGTGCCTCTTCCAGCATCCCGCCGTCGCCGAGGTGGCCGTGTTCGGCCTCCCCGACGACCACTGGATCGAGGCGGTCGCCGCCTGCGTGGTCCTGCGACCCGGGGCCGAGGCCACACCCGAGGAACTCACCGCCTTCGCCCGCGAGCGGTTGGCCGGCTACAAGACCCCGAAGAAACTGTTCGTGGTCGCCCAACTCCCCAAGAACCCGAGCGGCAAGATCCTCAAACGCGATCTCCGCGTCCAGTTCGCCGAGTAGCCGGCAGCCGTATTCGCTCGATCGGCTCGGGCGATCGTGCGACAGTGGCGTCATGGTGACCGCCGACCACGGCTCCTGGCCCGACCAACACCTCGACCCGGCGACGGCCGCGTCCTACGACGTCGCCGTTGCCGACCGCTTCACGCATGCGATGGTGGCGCCGGCGGTGACGGTGCTCGCCGAACTGGCCGGCGATGGTTTGGCCGTCGAGTTCGGCGTCGGCACCGGTCGCCTCGCCATCCCGCTGGCGGCGACCGGCACGGTGGTGCACGGCATCGACTTCTCCGAACCGATGCTGGCCGAGCTCCGCCGGAAGGAGGGCGCGGATCGCGTCGCGCTCACCGTCGGCGACATGACCGAGACGAGGGTCGGTTCCGATGCGACCCTGGTGTACCTCGTGTTCAACACGATCGGGAACCTGCGGACCCAGCGGCTGCAGGTCGCCTGCTTTCGCAATGCCGCCGCGCACCTGCGAACCGGGGGTCGGTTCGTGATCGAGACCGGCGTTCCGAGACTCCATCAACTGCCGCCGGGCGAATCGATTCGTCCCTTCGACGTGTCGCCCGGGCACCTCGGCTTCGACGAGTACGTCGACCGTGTCGAGCAGATCCTCGTTTCCCACCACTACTTCATCACGGGTGATCGAGTCCGGACCGTGTCCGGCGCGTTCCGTTATGTGTGGCCCTCGGAACTCGACCTCATGGCCGAGCTCGCCGGACTGGAACTCGAGAGTCGCTGGGAGGACTGGCATCGCAATCGGTTCACCGGTGACTCGCCGGCCCATGTGTCGGTCTATCGGAAGGTGTCGACATGATCCTGGGAGTCGACCATCTGGTGCTGTGTGTCGCCGACGTCGAGCGCTCGGTCGCCTGGTATGGCGAGCACCTCGGACTGGCGGCCGAGCGGCTCGAGCCGTGGCGGGCCGGTGAGGTCCCGTTCGTGTCGTTGCGCGTGAACGAGCACCTGGTCATCGACCTGCTCGCCGCCGCACCCGACGGGCGCAATGTCGACCACGTCGCCTACACGACCGGTCGCGCCGGTTTCGAGGCGTTCGTCGCAGCCCACGCCGACGCCATCGAGATGGGTCCGGCCGACCTGTTCGGCGCACGAGGGGTCGGTCGTGGGGTCTACGTCCGAGATCCCGATGGGCACCGAGTCGAGATCCGCACCTACGACTGACGTCGGCCACCGCTCGCCAGAACGGCCGTTCCGGCTCCGCCGGGCGCCCACGCAGGGTCGAGCCGGGGGCCGGCCCGATCACGCCTCGTCGGCGCCGATCATCCGTCCAGGTCGTCGAAGTGCATGACCTCGCTCGTGTCGAACTGTCCGATCTCGAACTCGTCGCCGTCGACGGGCTCGAAGTCGAATGCGGAGGAATCGGTGGACTGATCGAACGGGTCGGTGGCACTCGGCCCATCGAGCACCGGCGCGGTGTCGCCGAACGGGTCATCCTCGGGGCCGCCCCCGAAACCGTCATCGACGTCGTCGGGCGTCGGGTTCGTGAGGTCGTCCCGAACCCCGAAGTCGCCGACGGGCTCACCACGACCGAGGCCCGCCCCATCCTCGGGACCGACGGGGTCGACCAGGAGTTGGGCCTTCAGATCGAGGATCTCGCTCGGGGCGGTGTCGGCCGACGTGGCGGCGGGATCGGCGGGATCGACGTCCCCACCGTCCAGGGCGTCCTGCCCGCCCTTGGGTGCCCGCTCCATCCCGATGCTCCTCCCGAAGTCCCGCAGGGCATCGACCTCGGGGTCGGACGGATCGTCGGACGGTTGGTCGCCGGCCTTGGGGGTCTCGACGAGTGGGGGAGTGGTGTCGATGACCTGCCCGGTGGTCGCGTTGCGGGTCTCGGTGGAGCCGTCGCTGCGGACCAGGGTCTCGGTGTTGTTGTCGGCGTTGGTCGCCTTCGTGCTTCCGTCGGGGTACTTGGTGACGACGACGTCGCCACCGACGGTGGTGACGGGCTCGGGAGTTGCGACCGGCTTCGGCGCGACGTAGTCGTTGCTGAGTCCGCCCATCATGAGCCCGTTCATCTCGACCCCGATTCCCTGGTCGAAGGGGAGCGTCGCTCGCCCCGCCTCGCCGTCGGCGGTCTCCTCCACCCGATAAGCGGCGTTGTGGCCGGTCACGACCTTGTCGTTCGCGATCATTCCCTGGTCGTAGCCGTCGGTCGTCCCGGTTCCCTCGTCGGCCACCAGACCCTCGGCGTACTGCTGCTCGACGGCCTCCCGCCCGCTCGTGGGCCGCGGGACGTCGTCGTCGGCGTCGGCGGTCGCATCGACACCGCCGTCGTTGCCCGGGTCGCCGTTGACCAGCGCCTCGAGGTCCTCGCCGGCACCGGGGTGTCGGTCACTCGCCCCGGGTCGCATGGTCACCGGGGCCGGCGCCGTCGACGGTGTGGTCGAATCGCCGGTGACCGCCGGATCCACTCCGTGCTCGTTGGCTGCGAGTTCGCCCCTCGTCGGACCCTCGCGGACGACCTCGGGCGGACCTGTGTTCGGTTGTCCGGTCGGTGGACGTTTGATCGTCGGTTGGCTTCGCAAGACCATGGATCAAGGTTGGTCGTGCTCGGTGTGCGAAACATCCGGGTGCACACGGAACTTTCCGGCGAGTCGGGCGCGATCGGGGTTCGTGGCCTCGATGACGGCGAGCGCCAACTCGACCCTGGTCGCGACCCCGAGTTTCCGGTACATCGCCGAGACGTGTGATTCGACGGTGCGTCGTGACACATTCAGCCGCTGGGCGATCGCGTCGTTGGCCTGACCCTCCGACAGCAGCGCAGCAACGATTCGCTCGCTCCGAGTCAGGGCCTCGAAACCCACCAGGGGTTGGGGATCGCGCCGACGCCGTCGTCTCGACCATTGCAGCACATCGGTCGCCCGAGCCGTGGCCCCGACCGAGTCGAACAGGTCGGACGCGGCGTCTGCGGCTCCCGATCCGGCCTGAGTGTCACCTCGCTCGCACAGGAACTGCGCAGCGAGCGCCAGTGCCTCGCCGCGCTGCATGCGCCGTGGCGATCTCGAGAGCAAGGCCGCGGCCTCCAGCGCCGGGTCGGGTTGGCGTTCGAACCACGCGTGCGCCATCAGGGCGTCGGCCTGCATGGTCGGAACTCCGGTTGCCGCCGCGGTGCGATCGAGAGCGGCCATCACGGCGGCGGCATCGGACTCGATGCCGAGGATCCGGGCCAGCCGGACCAGCCGCCACCCGAGCCAATGGCGGGGAAGATCGAGCGAGAGGGAGCTGAAGGCCTCCCAGATCGTCGAGATGGTCTCGAAGGCGCCTGTCGGGTTTCCCTCGAGCTCGAGGAGGACGGCCCGGGTCGACGCCACGTGGTCGAGACCGAAGCCGGCTCGTCCGGTGGCGAGAATGGCCTCGGCCGTTGCGATGTGGGTCGCTGCTCCCTCCATCTCGTCTCGGGCGAGCAACACCTGGGCGACGAAGGCATGGCACCAGACGAGGATCCCGAAGCTGTCGACCTCGTCGCCGTAGTCCAGGGCCGCCCGCGCCAGAGCCTCGGCGTCGGACAGGTGTCCCGATCGGAGCTCGACGAAGGCACCCAGACCGTCGTAGGCCGGCACGGCCCACGACGAGCCGGTGGCGACGGCACGCTCGCGCCCGAGTCGGGTGAGCCGGGCAACGATCAGGAGATCGTCGGTCTCGGCGTGGACGAGACCGGCACAGAACCACGGTTGGTACTGGTGGGCCTCGGTTGCCGTCGGCCGAGCGGCATGACGGAGCGTGTTCTCGGCGTGGCGCCTCGCCTCGTCGATGCGGGCCTGGAACAGGGTGCCGACGGTGAGGACGGCCTCGGCGGCGACGCGGGCGTTGGCGTCGGCGTCGCTCTCGACGACCTCGGTCGCCAGCGCCGCGGCTCGATCGAGGTCGAGAGCCAGGAGTTTGGCGAATGACAGCTCGGCGGTCGCCTGTGCCCGACCTGCACCCGCGTCGAGCAATTCGACGGCGGCCGCCATCTCGGTGCACGCCCCGATCGCATTGCCCTGGACGAACAGCGCGAGCGCGATCTCGCGATGCAGGCGGGCGGAGGTCTTCGGGTCGTTCGGTCCGAGCAGCAGCGTTCGCCCGAGGGCCTCGGCCTCGAGGACGAGACCGCTCCCGGCAAGCGCCTGCAGCCGCACGTGCTCGAGGGCCGAATCGCCCGTGGTGTCGAGGTGAATGGCGGTGTCGATGAGTCGGAGAGCCGGACCGGGTGCCTCCCGGCAGATCCGTCGCGCCGTCGAGGCCAGCCAGTCGACGGCCTCACGGTTCCCCCGACGGGCCCCGAGCATGAAGTGCTCGGCCACCTCGACGTCGGTTCCACCTCGCTGAATCAGTGCCCGCGCGGCATCGGCATGGAGGGCTGCTCGGGCGTCGGCCGGCATCGACTGGAGCGCCTCCTCCCGGTAGAGGTCGTGTCGGAACCCGTAGCCGTCGGTGCCTGCCGTCAACACGCCGCAGGTGACGGCCCGATCGAATGCGGTGAGAACGTCGATGGTCGGCCTTCCGGAGGTGGCGCCGACCAGCTCGACGCTGATGTCGTTGCCGAGGACTGCGGTGACCTGGATGATGCGCATGGCGTCGGGACCGAGCTCGGCGAGGCGACGCCCGATGGCCCGTCGGGATCCCGACGCCGGTGCCGAGGCGCCAACGCGGTCCGGTCTTCCCCCGGGGGCCGGGAGCTGCTGGTGGGTCGACGACTCGATCACCGCCTCGAGCAGCAGGGGATTGCCCCCGGCTTCGATCACCAGCTCGGCCACCGGGCCCTCCGGTGGTCGACCGAGGAGGCTGGTGGCCAAGGCCGAGGCGGCCTCGCGGTCGAGCCCTCCGAGCGTGATGACACTGACCGAGGTCGGATGTTCGTCGACCAAGGAGTCGAGCGTGCGCCCGAATTCGTGACCGGTGGTCGGTGTGCGCGCGCTGAGCAGCAGGACGATTCCGGACGCCGCCGCACGGTCGGCGAGGAGCCGGAGACACCGAACCGAACCGGCGTCGGCCCACTGGAGGTCGTCGAGCACGACGACGAGCGGGCCCGATCGTGCGGCCGACTCCATGAGGTCGACGATGCGATCGGCGATCGCCACGTCGGGGTGGAACGAGGCGCCGGCCTCGAGGACCCCGCGGATTCCGACCCGCTCCTCACGAACGCCGGATCCGAAGACGTCGGCGAAGACGGCGAACGAGAGCTCCACCTCGCGGGGCCGGCAGGAGCCGGTCAGCACGGTCCATCGCTGTCGATCCAGTGGACGCAGCGACTCGGCGATCAGACGGGACTTTCCCGACCCGGGTTCGCCCAGGATCGCCACCGCCGCCCCTCGGCCGGCGAGACCCGACGTGAGGACCGCGCTGAGGGCGCGCTGCTCGGCATCTCTGCCGACGAAGGGACCACGCGACCCGCGCGCCGCCGGTTGTGTCGTGCACAGCCGAACACTACCGAACCCGAAAACCCGCTGCCGCGCTCCTCACCCCTCACCCCTCACCCCTCACCCCTCACCCCTCACAACCGTTCTGGCGAGTCTCCGTCCCGGACCAGGGGCGGAGTCCCGCCAGAACGGGAGTTGGGGGACGGGGCCTCGCCAGAAGGGCTGGAGTGTCGACCAGCGGTGACCTAACGTCGCCGGCGTCAGCCTCACCTCGTCGGACGGAGTCCACCCATGACCGATGAACTCGCCGATCGACCCGGCAGTGGTCGCCTCGACGGGCAGATCGCCATCGTCGTCGGGGCCGGACAGTCGCCGGGAAGCGGACCCGACGACACCACGATCGGGAACGGTCGGGCGACGGCGTTGCTGTTCGCCCGCGAGGGGGCACGAGTGCTGGCGGTCGATCGCGATCCGGCGTCGGTGGCCGAGACGGTCGAGCTGATCGAGGCCGCCGGCGGTACCGCCTCGGCACTGCAGGCCGACGTCACCGACGAAGACACCATCAAGAAGATCCCCGTGGCCTGCCTGGATCGGTTCGGTGCCCCGACGATCCTGCACAACAACGTCGGGATCGGCACCGGGGACGGCGGCGTGACGGGCATGGAACGCGACGTCTGGGAGCGGATCTTCGACGTCAACGTGACGGGCCTGATGCTCACCTGCAAACACGTGATCCCGGCGCTGCGGGCCGGCGGAGGAGGATCCATCACGAGCGTCTCGTCGGTCGCCGCCGTGGCCTCCACACCGCTCGCGGCCTACAAGAGTTCGAAAGCCGCGCTCAACGCCCTCACGCACCACCTCGCGACCGCGAACTTCCGGTACGGCATCCGGGTGAACGCGATCATGCCCGGACTCATGGACACCCCCATGGCCATCGGCGGCCACGCGGCGGCCCAGGGCATCGATCCCGACGAGCTGCGAGCGAAGCGGAACCAGATGGTGCCCTTCGGACGGCAGCAGGGCACCGGCTGGGACACCGCCTATGCGGCGCTCTATCTCAACTCGCCCGAAGCCCGGTTCGTGACCGGCGTGATCCTTCCCGTCGACGGAGGTCAGATGGCTCGGATCGGCTGAGTTCGTCCACCGATGCAGACACGGGCGGCGATCCGAATCGACCACGTTCCGCGGTCGATTCGCCGTGCCGATGCGGACCTCGCCGTTGCCGCCGGTGATCCGTCGTGGCAGGATGTCGGCCGTGTGGTGAGGGCGAAGCGCCCGGCGGAGTGGAGTTCGACATGGCGAAGACGATGAGATCCGAACGCGAACCGTGGTGGGCACGGAAGTCCGTCTGGCTGATCGCGCTCGCTCTGATCAATCTCGGGGCGCTGGCCGGCATCGAGCGGCGATCGCGTTCGATCGGGATCGAGGACGAGCAGGCCGATCGTGCCACCGTGCCGTCGATGACCCTCGGGGCGACGTCGGACGGCCGGTCGACCGAAGCCGGCGATCCGGGGTCGTCCACCTCCGCCCCGGCGACGACGCTGTCCAAGGCCGTCGACGTCGACGTCGACCGTCGCGCCGAGCCTCGCACCGTCGACCTCGACCACCGTCACCGGTGTTCCGTCGACCGTCGCCGTCGCTTCGTCCGTCGACGTCCCGTCGGGGGCCGCCGCCGTTGCCGTCCCCTCGACGGCGCCCGCAGTGGCCGTTCCCACGAGCGACGTTCCGCCGGCTGCGCCCGAGACCACGGCGAAACCGGTCCGGGTCGTCACCACGGTCGCACCTGCCACGACGGTGGCACCGGCAACGACCGCAACTCCGGCCACGACGACATCACCGGCAACGACCGTTCCCTCCGAGGCTCGGACGGCCACCACCGACAACGGGCGCGACGCCGAACGTCGCGACGAGCGCGAACGGAAGCGGGCCGAACGCCGCGACGACCGCCGCGATGATGACGATGACGACGAACGGTCGCGAGATCGACGACGATGACGACGACGATGACGATGACGACGATGACGACGACTGAGCCGGCCCGGCGGCCCGCCGAACGCCTCAGTCCAAGAAGCCCGTGACGAGGAACTCGACGCGGCGGTTCGCCTGACGGCCCTCGGGTGTGTCGTTCGAGGCCACCGGTTCGGCCTCGCCCCGGCCCTGGGTCGTGAGACGTACCGGGTCGATGCCTCGGCTCTCGATCGCCACGGCGGTCGCCTGGGCCCGCTGGAGCGACAGCGCGAGGTTGGTCGCCTCGTCTCCGGTCGCATCGGTGTGGCCGATGATCGTGAGCGACAGTTGGGACCGAGCCGAGAGCATCTCGACCGCCAGGTCGATGAGGGGGGCGTACTGCTCCCCGATGTCGGCCCCGCCGGTCGGGAACTGGACGGTCTCGGCCACCGTCAGCCGGACGGGTTGGGCGGGGTCGAAGACGGCGTCGGCCTCGATTCGGAAGTTGTTGATGACCCGCTCGTCTCCGAGCAGGCCGTGGGCGGCGAGCTCGAACGCATCGGAGATCTCCTGGCTGGGAACGGAACCCTCCAGGTAGACGTCGTCGCCGTCGACGACGATCCGCTGGGTCGGCTCATCGATCGAGGCCGACAGGGGTGCAGGTTCCGGGTCGGCCGCGAAGAGGTCCTCGACGAGGGGCCAGGCGAGGAGCGCGCCGACGATCGCGCCGGCGATCAGCGGTGTCCAGGTGGCGATCCGGACCAGGGTGGACGTGACGGTCGTGACGGGGCGCACCCGCTGGCGTCGCTCCGACCGTCGTTCCGAGCGGGATGTCCGGCCGCCTGGCTGCGGGGTGGGGGCCGTCGGGCTCGGTGCGTAGAGCACCGGAACGACGGTGTGATCGGGTGAGACCTGCTCACCAACCCAGCCATCGGTCATCGTCATGGTGGTCACCCCCCCGACGCACGAACTCGGCCAACTGGTACGCCACCTCCAGTGCGAACAGCGACGACACCCCGACCGGCGTCACCCCCTCGGCGGCGAACCCGTCGAACCGGTCCACGATCGTGGCGGTGTCGGAGCGGACGTCGAGCACCACGCCGACCGATTCGGGGAGTTCCTGCCCTCGCTCCAGCAGGACGATCGCACCGGTCTCCGGGACGGCGTGGGGCGCCGATTCGTCGATGATCCGGACATGGAGTGGGCGGGGGACCGTCGGGGTCATGGTGGGCAGTGAGGCGAACCAGGCCCAGTCGTTGTGTCGATTGCCCGTCTGGAGTTCGATGATCAGGCTGCCCCGACGAGACTGTGCGCACAATGACAGCGCGACCCACGAGGCGATCGGTCGGGTCGCCGATCGGGTCCCGACGAGGGCGATGGAATGGGATCCGAGGTCGACGCCGATCGGCGCCGACGGCAGCGAGCCGATCGCTTCCAGTTCGTGCAGGGTGGCCGGGTTGAGATCGGACAGATCACCCGGGAACGCGAACGGGAAATCGGTGAGGGCCATGACCACCCGCCCGAAGCTGGTCTGACCCGGAGCGGCGGCGAAGAGTCCGCTGCCGCCCGACGCGACGATCTGGCGGATGTCGTAGGGATTCAGCGCGGCCTTTCGGCGCTCCCGGGCGGCCACGCTCCGGGTCGCCAGGCCCCACTCGAGGACCGACGGGTCGACGGCGCGGCCCCGGCGACGTGAGGGCGCGAGGGGCGCGACCCCCGGGGTCCGCTTCTCACGCTGTTGGAGCGGGGGTCCGGCGGTGGCGACGACGAATCGGGCCGAACCGGCGTCGATCACCTGACCGAGGGCAACGCTGGTCGGCGACAGGACCGTGAAGCCATCGAGCCGGATGCCCCCCGGTGGTGGGATCAGCGTCACGCAGCCGGCAGGGTCGATCGTCAGACCGAAGCGTGGCGTCGTCGGCTCCCCCGCAGCGAGGGCCGACGGCGACGAGCGATGGCCGAAGCGATACGACCCCACCGCGAGCGGATAGGTGCCCCCGGCGTGGATCCCGGCGATCTGTCGCAGCTCGAGTGCCGCCGACAGCTCCGGAACGCCTCCGGCCCCGACCGGGAGCGAGCGTCGGTGATCGGTCGGTTCCGAGGGCCGGGCCCCGATCGTGGTGGTGGTCTTGGACGTCGGAGGCGAGTTCTGCACGCATAGGTAGGCCCTAGGCATCGTCGTCTGTCGGAAAAATCTTGAAGGTCCTTGAGAAAAACTTCACGGTCGGAGCCAGGTCCAACGGATCAGGTTCGGCCGGAGGCGGTGGGTGGGACGGCTCGGGTCGAGGGCCAGCCGGCCGACGATGAGCGCCGCCATGACCGTGCTCCCTCCTCCGCCGATGATGAGTGCCCAATCCCCGAGCGTCGATCCGTAGAGCAGCCAGATGAGGGCCTCGATCAGTCCCATCACCCACGTACTCGCCGAGATTCCGTCGGTTCGGGTCGCCCGCAGGGCCGTTGCGGTCGCCGGAGCGAACTGCGCGCCGTAGGAGAGGCCGATGGCCAGGCCCACGCCCGGCAGTCCCCCGACGATCAGCGCGAGCAGCGGTATCGAGCCGAAGATGCCGAGGCCGAGGACGAGGGAACGCAGACCCGACGTTCCGGCGATCCTCAGCAGGTCGACGGCCATGGCGAGATACAGGATCGCGGCCACCGACGAGACGGGAAGCAGGCCCCAGAGACCGTTGGGGAGGGCGTAGGCGATCCACCACAGGTTCATGGCGATTCCGACGCCGATCCAGCTCGCCGATACCCCTTCGAGGTCGCCGGTGCGTCGCAGGCGACGCGCCTGGGGAAGGATCATCCCCGCCCCGAAGACGTTCGCGACGACGAGGAGGAACGGCATGAGGGTGGCGAGCAATCCGCTCTCGTGCAACACGGGAGGTCCGATCAGGGGAGCGACGAGATGAACCGTCGGAGTGATGTAATGACTGAAAGAAGAATAGAACCTGACACGTAAGGATCTATCAAGGGTTAGACCATCACAACAACCTCGGCGCTAGACTTTTCCCGTGCACGTGGCATCGCCGACCCGTTCCGAGATCCGGTTGACCCTCGAAACGACGGTCGATCTCGTCAATGCATCGGCCGAGCCCGGCTTCGATCCCCGATCGATCCTCGAAGCGGCTGGGTTCACTCGGGCCGACAAGGCGTCGGACGCCTCGATCCTTCGGCTCCGAGCCCGAATCGAGGCACTGTCGACCCTCGTTCGAGGTCTCGGCGACCTCGGGGTCGCCGACGCCTCGGATCTGGTCAACGAGCAGCTCACCGAACTCCCCATCCGCCCGTCGATCGCCGACCACGGCGGCGCCGGCCCGCACCTGCACTGGACCCCGGCCACCGCCACCTTCGACGACCAGGTGATCTCCGACGTCGTGATGGCGCTCGCATCGGAGCTGTGCGACAACGGAACGTCGCGGTTCGGCGTCTGCGCCGCCGACGGCTGCGACCGGGTGTTCTACGACAGCACCCGGAATCGGTCGAGGCGCTTCTGCACCGATCCCCGCTGTGCCAGCCGAACCCACACCGCCGACCATCGAGCCCGGCGCCGTCGCTGACGGCCCGCTCGCCTCAGCGACGCCCGATCGCGTTGAGGTAGCTGTAGAGGGTGACCCGGCTGACGCCCATCCAGTTCGCCACGTCCTCGACCGCACCCCGGAGGAGGAAGGCCCCCTGCTCGTCGAGCCGGCGGACCGCGACCTGCTTCTGTTCCCGCGACATGTCGACCAAGCGTGCGCCGATCTCTCGCTCGATGGCCGAGACGAAGCGCTCGAGGGCGCCGTGGAGCTCCGACGGCCGCAGGTAGGCCACCGTCTCGCCCCGCCATCGGACCGGTTGATCGCCCGGGCGGGACGACTCGACGGGCACGAGGCCGGCCCCCAGGGACTCGACGACGGGCCGCAGCGCCGCCAGGAACTCGGCCGGTTCGGTCACGCCACTTCGAGACGGATCTGGATCGCCGTCGCCCCCTGCGAGAAGCCGGCGGCCAGCGCCGGGGCCAGGGCGGCCAGGATGGCATCGAGGTCGGCCTCGGCCGAGGTGGCGAAGGGCCCCATGTCGGGGGCGAGTCCGGAGGTGTCGAGTGACTCGACGACGGCGTGCACGTGCGGTCCGGGCTGGTTCTCCTTGAAGGGCTCCACCAGGACCTCCAGTCGGGCGAGAGGCATGGATTCGACCCTAGTCGCGGGCCCCTGCGGCGTTCTCGGCGGCGGGATCGGCAGGTGAGGGACGCTCCGGTGAGCGGGTTGACGGACCGTTCACACCTCGATCACGGTTCCGACGCCGGCCGACCGGTACGTTCGGGCCGGTGAGGTCGGCTGGTTCGAAGCGTGCATGGGAGGCAACCTCGACGTGACCGCAACGGCGAACCCCGAGCGACCAGGTCCTGCGGCATCGGATGGGCCCTCGCGGCTTCGCGCCGGCCTGCGTCCCTTCGTCGGGCTGGTCGTTCCCCTGGTCGCCGTACTGGCTGCGCTCCTCGTCGGCGCCGTCATGCTCCTGGCCCTCGGCGCCAACCCTTTGACCGGCTACGCCGCGCTCGTGACGGGTGCGGTGGGCGGCGGTGATGCACTGGCCGACACCGCGATCAAGTCGATGCCGCTCATGCTCGTCGGCGTCGGGATCTCGATCGCCTTCCGGGCCGGGGTGATCAACATCGGTGGTGAGGGCCAGATCGTTGCCGGCGCGATCTTGTCGACCATCCTGGCCCTGGCCATTCCGTCGACGCCGCGAGTCGTTCCTCGTTCCGCTCGTCCTCCTCGCCGGAGCCGCCGGCGGCGGGGTCTGGGGCGCAATTCCCGGAGCACTCAAGGCCTACGCCGGGGTCAACGAGATCCTCTCGACGATCATGATGAACATCGTCGCGGCCCAGTTGCTCAGCTTCTTGCTCCAGGACCTGCTCATCGAGAAGGGGGCGATCAGGATCCAGCAGACCAAGCGCCTGTCGGAGAACGCCGATCTGCCCTTGCTGCCCGGCGGAACCCGTCTGCATCTCGGGTTCGTGATCGCGCTGGTCGTCGCCGTGCTCGGTTACGTCCTGCTGTTCCGGAGTGCCCTCGGCGTTCGTCTCCGGGCCGTCGGACACAACCCGCATGCCTCGCGCTACGCCGGCCATGCCGGTGCAACGAAGCGTCGTGCAGGCGATGGCCCTCAGCGGCGCCTGTGCGGGGATCGCCGGCGCGGTGCTGGTCTTCGGCAGTGAGTCGCACCGGTTGATCGGCGAGGGTGGCATCGGAGGGTTCACCGGAAACGCCGGCTTCAACGGGATCGTTGCCGCCCTCTTCGGTGGCCTGCATCCGCTCTACACGATCCCGGCGTCGTTCCTCTTCGGCGGCATGCTCACCGGCGGGATCGAACTCCAGCGAGAGCTCCAGGTCCCGGCGGCGCTGATCGTGGCGCTCAATGGCGTCGTCGTGGTGTTCGTGGTCAGCAGTCTGCGGTTGAAGACCAGGCTCGAGCGTTGGATCGACGCCGGTGGCCGGGGCGAGGTGGCGTCGTGAGCGAGTTCCTCACCGTGTCGGTCATCATCGCCACCTTGGCCTCCGGCATTCGTCTGGCCACCCCGTTCCTGTTGGCGGCGCTCGGCGAGACGCTCGGCCAGCGCAGTGGCGTGCTGAACCTCGGAGTCGAGGGCGTCATGCTGCTCGGCGCCTACGCGGCCTACTACACGGCGTTGCGGTCGGATCAGGCCTGGTTCGGGGTGCTCGCCGCGCTCGGAGTCGGGCTGCTCATGGGTTTGATCTACTCCCTCGTCACGATCGGGCTCCATGCCGAACAGGGCATCAGTGGGATCGGGATCTACCTCTTCGGACTCGGGTTCACCGACCTGCTGTTCCAGAAGCAGGTCGGGACCCCGCTCCCGATCGACGGTCTCGGCCAGATCGCCATCCCGGTCCTGAGCGACATTCCCGAGGTCGGGACCCTGCTGTTCGATCACAGCGCTCTCGTCTACGTCGCCTTCCTCCTCGTTCCGGTCATGTGGTTCGTGGTCAACCGCACGACGTTCGGACTCAATGTCCGCGCCGTCGGTGAGACACCCGAGGCCGCCGACACGCTGGGCGTGAGCGTGAACCGCATCCGGGTCGCCACGATCTGCATCGGCAACACGTTCGCCGGCCTGGCCGGAGCGGCGCTGGCGCTCGAGGTGGGGGTCTTCCAGCAGAATCTCACCTCGGGGCAGGGATTCATCGCCATCGCGCTCGTCTACTTCGGTGCCTGGCGCATGGTCGGCGCCATGAGCGGAGCCCTGCTCTTCGGCATCGTCTCGGCCACCGTCCTGCAATGGAAGACGCTCGGCATCGTCTCGGGATCGGCTTCGAGCCTCACGGCCATGGCCCCCGCCATTCTCACGATCCTGGTACTGGTCGCCGTCAGTCGACGCATCGGTGCCCCCGCAGCTCTGACCCGGCCCTTCGACCGAAACGCCTGACCGGTGTCGGAACACCCACCAATCCCGGTGGGTGGACCAAGAGAGGAAACAACATGATCAAGCACAAACGATCCGGAGCACTGATCGCCCTGCTCGCCGTCCTGGCGATGCTGGCCGGGAGTTGTGGGGGTTCCGACTCCGCAGGCTCCGACGGCGGAACCGATTCGGGGGCCGACGAGACCACGACGACCGCAGCCGAGAGCGGTGGCGACACCGCCGAGGATGATGCGATGGCCGACGACGACGCCATGGCCGACGAGGGGGAGCCGTTCCGGATCGCCATCGTCAGCCCGAGCGCCAGGAACGACCTCGCGTTCAGCCAGAGCATCTTCGATGCGGTCGACGTGATCGGCGAGACCCGGGCCATCGAGGTGGCCGCAACCGACAACACCTTCGTCGTGGAAGACGCCGCCGCGGCGATCCGGGGTTATGCCGAGGACGGGTACGACCTCGTCATCGCCCACGGCTCGCAGTTCGGTGGCCCGCTGGCCGAGATCGCGCCGGACTTCCCCGATGTCGCCTTCGCCTGGGGCACCGCCGCCGACACGTTCGGTCTCGACAACGTCTTCGCCTACGAGGTGCGCTCCGACGAGGGCGGCTACGTCATGGGAACCATCGCCGCCCAGATCTCGGCCGCCGGGAACATCGGGGTCGTCGGGCCGGTCGAGGTCGGTGACGCCAAGCTCTACATCGACGGGTTCAAGGCCGGCGCCGAGGCACAGGCCCCGGGCATCACGGTCAACGTGAACTACATCGAGTCCTTCAGTGACGTGGCCCTGGCCTCCGAGGCCGCGACGTCGTTGATCGGGGCGGGCGCCGACGTGCTGACCGGCAGCGCACAGATGGTCGTCGGAGCCACCGGCGTCGCCCGCGAGGACGGCGTCCCGTGGTTCGGAACCCAGTCGAACCAGACCAGCCTCGGTGAAGACATCGTCGTCGCCTCGCAGGTCTATCACTGGGAGGTCGCGCTGGCCGAGATGATCGCCGCGATCGAGGCGGGCACGCTCGGCGGACAGACCTTCACCCTCACCCTCGCCAACGAGGGTCTCGTCATCGAGTACAACGACGCCTACGCGCTCGATGCCGCCATCCGCACCGCAGCCGATGCAACGGCGGCCGGAATCGTCGACGGCTCGATCTCGACCGGCCAGTAGGAGGCGGTACCGCGATGGAGACCGACCGGACTCGACCCATGCTCGAGATGCGGGGGATCACGAAGCGTTTCCCCGGCGTCGTCGCCAACGACGACATCGATCTGACGGTCGAGTCCGGTCAGGTCCACACGCTGCTCGGTGAGAACGGGGCTGGCAAGAGCACGCTCATGAAGATCCTCTACGGGCTCTACCGGCCCGACGAGGGCTCGATCCGTCTGCACGGCGAAGAGGTGCGGATCGCCTCGCCGAACGATGCGATCCGGCGGGGCATCGGCATGATCCACCAGCATTTCATGCTCGTGCCGACGCTGACGGTCGCCGAGAACGTGGCCCTGGGCCTCGGCGGCAACTTCGGCCTCGCCGACATGGAACCGGTCAAGGCCCGACTCCGCGAGGTGTCGGAGCATTACCGCCTCCAGGTCAACCCCGATGCATACGTGTGGCAACTCGCCGTCGGCGAACGGCAACGAGCCGAGATCCTGAAGGCGCTCTACCGCGAAGCCAACCTGCTTGGTCCTCGACGAACCGACCGCCGTGCTCACGCCGCCCGAGGTCGACGACCTCTTCGGCACGTTGCGGCAGATGACCGCCGATGGCAAGGGCCTCATCTTCATCTCCCACAAGCTCCACGAGGTGATGGACCTGTCGGACCAGATCACGGTGCTTCGGGACGGTCGAGTCTCGGGCCACACGACGCCGTCGGCGTCCACTCGCGAATCGCTCGCCGAGCTGATGGTCGGCCGTCCGGTCGAACTGACGCGGACCGTGGCGCCGCGGGAACCGGGTGCCGAGCGGCTCGTCATCGACCAACTCGTCGTCATGGGCGATCGCGGCAACCCGGCGGTCGACGGACTCTCGCTGACGGTTCGCGAGGGCGAGATCGTCGGCCTGGCGGGGGTGTCGGGCAACGGTCAGCGCGAACTGGCCGAGGCCGTCTTCGGACTTCGTCCCGTTCGATCCGGGTCGATCCGGCTCGATGGAGAACCATCGGGGGGATCGCCGAAGTCCGTTCGGGCCCGTGGGCTCGCGTACGTGCCCGAGGAACGGATGCGCGACGGGGCCATCGGCGAGTTCACCGTTGCCGAGAACCTCATGCTCGTCGACTACGGCCGGGAGCCCTACACCCGCCGCGGTCTCCTCGACCGCGCCGCCATCGGTGAGCGGTGTGCCGATCTCGTGGCTCGCTATCGCGTGAAGACCCCCGACCTCGACACGCCGACCCGGAACCTCTCCGGGGGAAACATCCAGAAGGTCGTGATCGCCCGGGAGTTCACGTGCGGCGCCGAGGTCCTGGTGGTGTCCCAACCCACCCGCGGTGTCGACATCGGCGCCGCCGAATACATCCACGAACAGCTGCTCATCCAACGCTCCGAGGGGCGGGCGATCCTGCTGATCTCCGAGGACCTCGACGAGGTCCTCCAGCTGTCCGATCGGATCGTCGTGATCCTCGAAGGCCGGGTCATGGGTGAGGTCGATCGGGGCGATGCCGATCCCCGCACGATCGGCCTGCTGATGTCGGGCGTCCAAGCCGGCACGGGTCCGTGAGTCCGGTTCGGACCTCGTCGGCCCTACGCCTTACGAATTGTTAAGAAGGGAGCTACCGTTTGGCTGTGCAGCATCTGACGCCCACGACACTCGGGCCGCATCCCGATCTCCGGGTCAGCATCGACCGACTCTCCTCGCGTCTCGGGGTGCTGGCCTCGATCGGCGCCATCGAGGGAACCGAGGGTTGCGCCCGACTGGCCTTGACCGACGAAGATCGATTCGGACGCAACCTGGTGGTCACGTGGATGGAGGATCTCGGCCTCGAGGTGACGATCGACGGCATCGGCAACGGGATCGCGGTGATGCCGGGATTCGACCGGGCCCCGGTCATGACCGGCTCCCACATCGACACCGTCCGCACCGGCGGTCGGTACGACGGCAACCTCGGTGTGCTGGCCGGACTCGAGGTCATCGAGACGGTGTTGGCTGCTGGTCTCGAGCTCCGCCGACCGCTGGCCGTCGGCTTCTTCACCAACGAAGAGGGGGCCCGATTCGCCCCCGACATGCTCGGCAGCCTCGTCTATGTCGGTGGCCTGCCGCTCGAGGAGGCCCTCGACATCGAGGCGATCGACGGCGCCGTGCTCGGCGAGGAACTGACGCGGATCGGCTACGACGGACCGGGCCCGATCCCCGGCCCCGTTCCGTACGCCTTCGTCGAACTGCACATCGAACAGGGTCCGGTCCTCGAGGTCGAAGGCATCACCATCGGTGCGGTGACCGGTGTGCAGGGGATCAGTTGGCAGGAGGTCACGATCACCGGGCAGAGCAATCACGCCGGGACCACGCCGATCCGTCTGCGACGCGATCCGGCGCACGTCGCGGCCGCCTGCATCACGTTCGCCCGGGAACTCGCCCTCGAGCTCGGTGAGCCACAGGTCGCCACGGTCGGCCGCATCGAGCTCCGACCGAACCTCGTCAACGTCGTTGCCGCCGAAGCCTCCTTCACCATCGACCTCCGCAACACCGACGACGCCGTCCTGGTCGAGGCCGAACGACGGTTCGCCGAGTTCCTGGCGACCAGCGCAGCCGCCGAGCACTGCACCTACGAGGTCCGAGAACTGGCCCGGTTCGAGCCGGTGGTGTTCGACCCGACGATGGTCGATCGGGTCGAGGCAACCGCCATGGCGCTCGGGCATGGGGTCCGGCGCATGCCGTCGGGCGCCGGCCACGACGCCCAGATGTTCGCCCGGATCTGCCCCACCTCCATGATCTTCACGAACTCCCGCGACGGCATCAGCCACAATCCACTCGAATACACCGCTCCGGAGGATCTCGAAGCGGGTGCCAACGTGCTCCTGCACACCATGCTCGCCCTCGCCCAGGAAGACCCGCACGATGGCTGACGAAACCCCACCACTCACCCCGATGTCGCTCGGCACGCTGCTCGGCCGCATCGACCACGAGTGGGAGACGAGGAAGAAGGTGTTCGACCTCCCGAACGCCCGAATCTGGAAACCCGACCCCGAGATCGACCTCGGGTTCGAGTTCCTGGGTCGACGCTGCGCCACGCCCATCGGTCCGGCGGCCGGACCACACAGCCAACTGGCCGAGAACATCGTGCTCGCCTGGCTCGGCGGATCTCGTCTCTTCGAGCTGAAGACCGTGCAGATCCTCGACGATCTCGTCATCAATCGACCGTGTATCGACATGCAGACGATCGGCTACAACATCGAGTGGAGCCAGGAACTCACGGTGCCGCAGAGCCTCACCGAGTACGTGAAGGCCTCGATGCTCATCGAGATCCTGCGGCGGTGGGAACCGCTCGCCGACTTCATCGGTCCGGATCCGGGTCCTCACGTGTTCGACATGAGCGTCGGCTACGACCTGGCCGGGATCTCGAGCCCGAAGGTCGCCGCCTTCATCGATGGCATGCGGGATGCGACCGCCGAGATCGAGCGCCTTCGGGCCGACATCGCCGGACCCTTCGCCGAGTTCGCCGATCTCGACTTCGATCCACATCTGGCCGACACGCTCACCCTGTCGACCTTCCACGGGTGCCCGCCCGACGAGATCGAGTCGATCACCAAGCACCTGATCGACCACCACGACCTCGATGTGATCGTGAAGCTCAACCCGACCCTGCTCGGCTACGAAACCGTGGCCCGGATCGTCAACGACGACCTCGGCTACGCCGACGTCGTGGTGAAGGAGTCGGCCTTCGCCGCCGATCTCCAGTTCGACCGGGGCGTCGAGCTGATCGGGGAGCTCAACGACTACGCGAAGGAGCGAGGCCACCGGTTCGGGATCAAACTCACCAACACCCTCGTGGTCGACAACACCAAGGGGTGGATGCCCGACGACACGATGTATCTGTCCGGTCCGCCGCTGCACGTGCTGGCGATGACGCTCCTCGACAACCTGGCCGGCGCCCTGCCGGGCCGGCTCGACATCCCCGGCTCGGGCGAGGGCGATCACGATGTGATGGTCAGCTTCTCGGCCGGGATCACCAAGGACAATCTGGCCGAGGCCATCGCCACCGGCGTGCATCCCGCGACGGTGTGCTCGGATCTGCTCAAGCCGGGCGGCTACGGGCGGCTGGCCCCGATGCTCAAGGCCCTGACGGCCGAGGTCCGCTCGTCGGGTCACACCGAACTCGGGTCGTGGAAGTCGATGCAGCAGGCCGAGGCCGAAGCGGCCGGATTCCCGAGCGTCGCCGCCCGCCACGTCGACCACGTGCTCGGCGCTGGCATCGAGGCCTATCACCGTCGAGGCAACGAGAAACTGCCTCGGGCCGTCGACCACGACCTCGAGATGTTCGGCTGTGTCGCCTGCAACTTCTGCGTGACGGTCTGCCCCAACGACGCATTCTTCAACATCAAGAGTCTCGACTCGATGGACAGTCGGCAGGAGTACTTCGTGCTCGCCGAGCTGTGCAACGAGTGCGGCAACTGCATGACCTTCTGTCCCGAGACGGGTGATCCGGCGGTGATCAAGCCTCGCCTCTACACCGACCTCGATCTCTTCGCCGGCCGTTCCGGGCAGGGATTCCTGATCGACGGCGGCCGCATCGTCGCTCACCGTGGAGCCGACGGCGATCGGCCCGACCCTGCGGCGGCCGACCTGGTCCAGCAGTTGCTCGACACCGCCGCGGGCAACCCGCTCGCGCCGACCGGTCCGCCCACCCCGTGACCGGATCGCCGTCGTGATCGGACGCACTCGATGACCCGTTTCCTCACCGTCGCCGGGGCCCAGCTCGGCCCGATCCAGAAGGATCACCGCCGAGCCGAGGTCGTCGAGCGACTGCTCGCCTTGCTGCGGCAGGCGGCCGACGCCGGCTGCGAACTGGTGGTCTTCCCCGAACTGGCGCTCACCACGTTCTTTCCCCGCTGGTACACCGATGACCCGAGCGGCCACGACCACTACTACGAGACGTCGATGCCCAATGCCGCCACCCAGCCGCTCTTCGACGAGGCCCGGCGCCTGGGGATCGGGTTCTCGTTGGGCTATGCCGAACTGACCGAACCCGACTCGGCGGGCGTGGTGCATCGCTACAACACCACCGTGCTGGTCGAGCGGGACGGGTCGATCGTCGCGAAGTACCGAAAGGTCCACATCCCCGGCCACGCGTCCGACGAGCCGTGGCGGCCGTTCCAGCATCTCGAGCGCCGCTATTTCGAGGAGTCACCCGACGGTTTCGGTGTCTGGCGGGCGTTCGGCGGCCTGGTCGGCCTGGCCACCTGCAACGACCGACGGTGGCCCGAGACCTACCGCGAGATGGGTCTCCAGGGGGTCGAGATGATCCTGATCGGCTACAACACGCCGATCCACTACGCCCCCGACCCCGGCCAGAATGCGCTGCAGGGGTTCCACAACCAACTGGTGATGCAGGCCGGTGCCTATCAGAACGGCACCTGGGTCGTCGGTGTCGCCAAGGGCGGGACCGAAGAGGGCGTCGAATCACTGGCCCAATCGATGATCATCGCCCCGTCGGGACAGATCGTGGCCCAGGCCGTCACGACCGGCGACGAGCTCATCGTGGCACGCGCCAACCTCGACTGGTGCGCCCACTACAAACAGACGCTCTTCGACTTCGCCACCTATCGACGTCCCGAGCTGTATCACCGCATCACGTCCTCGAAGGGCGTGATCGAGCCGCCCCATGCCGACCGACCACCGACGCTGCCGCCACCCTCGACCCTCGGAGCCGACTCATGACCGAGTTCATCCTCAACGGTGCGCCTGCCGTTGTCGCCGATTCCCACGAGCATCTGCTCGCAGCCCTGCGTGACGAGTTGGGCGTGTTCTCGCCCAAGGACGGTTGCTCGCCAACCGGTCAGTGCGGGTGTTGCACGGTCATCGTCGACGGCAAGGCCCGGGTCGCCTGCCAGACCGACCTCGACAAGGTCGCCGGGGCCGACGTGTTGACGCTCGAGGGCGTCGATCCCGACGAACGGCGGCGGTATGCCGACGCGTTCGCCGCCCACGGCGCGCTCCAGTGCGGGTTCTGCACCCCGGGCATCGTGATGCGGACCAAGTCGATGCTCGACAAGAAGGCCAACGGCGACGGAACCAGCGACGTCACCCGCGACGGCGCCGCCCGGCTGCTCGGGGCGCACCTGTGCCGGTGCACCGGCTACACCAAGATCCTCGACGCCGTCGAGTCGCTGGCTGCGGGGGAGACCCCGGTGGTGATCCTGCCCGGTGGCGTCGGCTCGCGCGGGGTGAAGTACGAGGCCGCCGAACTGAGCCTGGGCGATCGGCCGTTCATCGACGACATGGTCCCTGCAGGACTCCTGCACGCCGCCGTCCACCTCGCCGACCACGCCCGGGCCGACGTCCTCGCCATCGACTCCTCGGCGGCCGAGGCGGTCG
Organism: uncultured Acidimicrobiales bacterium; assembly: GCA_963717115.1. GTDB lineage: Bacteria > Actinomycetota > Acidimicrobiia > Acidimicrobiales > SZUA-35 > JBBQUN01. The sequence continues at coordinate 32,848 of CAVQVO010000004.1, forward strand.
ACGGGGTCGTCGCGGTGTTCACCGCCGCCGATGTTCCCGGCGTGTTGCGGGGCGGCCTGATCCACAAGGACTGGCCCATCTTCATCCCCGTCGGGGGTCGCACCAGCTATCTGGGCGACGTGCTGGCCCTCGTCGTCGCGGTCGACCGTCCGACGGCCCGTCGGGCGGCCGGGCTGGTCGACGTCACCTACGACGTCCATCGACCGATCACGAATCCGGCCGAGGCGATCACCGACGACGAGGACGCCGTGTGGGAACTCGACGGCAACGTCTTGTCGACCAGCACCTATCGGCGCGGCGACCCCGAGACCGCGCTGGCCTCGGCGGTGCACGTGGTCCGGGAGACCTTCCAGACGCAGCGCGTCGACCACGCCTTCGTCGAGCCCGAATCCACGCTCGCCGTTCCGGTCCCCGCCGGCGAACCGCTGCCGCTGACCAACTCGCCGACCGGGGGTGACGCCGTCGACTTCGACCGCCTCATGGTCTACTCGGGTGGTCAGGGGATCTGGGACGATCGCAACGACATCGCCGCCATCCTCGACGTCCCGACCGAGACGATCGTCACCGAACTGGTGAGCAACGGTGGGGCCTTCGGCGGCAAGGAGGACATGTCGAACCAGGGGCAGACCGCCCTGGCGGCCTGGCTGCTGAAGCGTCCCGTGAAGACGACGTTCTCCCGTGAGGAGTCGTTCCTCGTCCACACCAAACGGCATCCGATCCGCATGGAGTACCAGGCCGGGTGCGACGCCGACGGCATGCTCGTCGGGCTGCACGTGAGGATGCTCGGCGATTCCGGGCCGTACGCCTCGGTGGGCATGAAGGTGCTCGAGCGGGCGGCCGGTCACGCCTCGGGCCCGTACGTGGTACCCAACATCGACGTCGAGGCCATCGCCGCCCGCACCAACAACTCCGTGTGCGGTGCGTTCCGCGGCTTCGGCGCGAATCAGGCCCAGTTCGCGATGGAGGGCGTGATGGATCGCCTCGCCGCCGCCGTGGGGATCAGCGGGTGGGAGATGCGTTCGCGCAACGTCGTGACCCCCGGTGTGGTGTGGGGCCCCGGCCAGATCCTCGACGACGGTTGTCTCGGCGCGCGGGCCTGTCTCGATGCCGTGAAGCCCGCCTACGACGAGGCGGCAGCCGCCGGCAAGGCCGTCGGGCTCGGTCTGGGGCTCAAGAACTCGGGCCTGGGCAACGGTTTCAAGGAGATCGCCCGGGCGGTGGTGCACTTCCGACCCGACGGCAAGGTCGAGGTCCGCCACTGCTGGACCGAGATGGGTCAGGGGGTCCACACCGTTGCCGTGCAGGTCGCCGTCGAGGAGCTCGGGATCTCGGCCGATCGCATCGAGGTCATCGTGGACTCCACCCGTGAACTCGGCGCCGGCCAGACCACCGGGAGTCGGGGAACGCTCATGGGCGCCGGTTCGGTCGCCGACGCCTGTCGGGCGGCGAAGGCCGATGGCTGCCGGGTCGGGGTCGACTACCCGGGCGAGTACCGGGTCGACTGGACCAACTCGCTCAGCGAAGGCCTGGCCAACCCGGTGATCCACTCCACCTTCGGCTACGCCGCCCAGATGGTGATCATCGATCGCGAGTCCGGGCTCATCGAGCGGGTCGTCGCAGCCCACGACGTCGGCCGGGCCGTGAACCCGCTGCTGTGCGAGGGACAGATCCAGGGCTCGGTCCACATGGGTCTCGGCTACGCCCTCTCCGAGGGGTTCCCGTGCGACGAAGACGGTCGCCCGCTCAACACCACGTTGCGCAGCCTCGACATCATCCGTCCCAAGGACATGCCCCCGGTCGACGTGATCCTCGTCGAGTCGGCCGAGCCGGGTTCGCCCTACGGCATCAAGGGAGTCGGCGAGATCGGGCTCGTTCCCACGTCGGGTGCCGTTGCCGCCGCCATGACCGACCACGACGGGATCTGGCGCAACGAGCTCCCGCTCGTCAACGAGGCCAACCGCGAGCGGGCCTCGGCCTGGTCCTGACCGGACACTCCTCTCGCTCCCATCCGTTCCGATCCAACCTCACAGGTGCATTCATGACTGCCCCCATCACTTCCCACGACACCGACACGGCGCGATCCGGTACGGGTCTCGCCATCTTCGGTGACTTCGATCCGAACGGTCGGGACGCCTACGACAACGCCGTCACGCGCTTCCGCGACAACAACATCGTCTTGCCGACCTTCGCCCAGCTCGCCGATCCGTCGACGATCCCCGACCGGGTCCGTGCCTCACTGGCCGACGTCGAGAAGGACGCCCCCGATGCCCGGAACCTGTTCCGGGTCCACTGGTTCAACGAGCACGCCGATGCTCCCGGCGAGAACTTCCCGGGACTCGTGGACGTGCCGACCCACATCGAACTCCCCAAGGAACTGACCGGCGTCGATGCCCGGATCGTCCTGGCTTTCGGAAACCGGTTCCCGATGATCCGGGCCCACAAGGTCCTCGCCGCCTACTCGTGCCTGGTCGCTCGCCTGGTGACCGGCCGGTTCGACCCGACCCGGCATCGTGCGATCTGGCCATCGACCGGCAACTACGCCCGGGGCGGCATCGCCATCTCGAAGATCATGGGTTGCCGGGGAGTGGCCATCCTGCCCGAGGGCATGAGCCGGGAACGGTTCGAATGGCTCGAACGCTGGACGACCAACCCCGATGAGGACGTGATCAAGACCTTCGGAACCGAGAGCAACGTGAAGGAGATCTACGACGCCTGCAACCGCCTGGCGCTCGACCCCGAGAACGTGATCCTCAACCAGTTCTCGGAGTTCTCGAACCACATGGGCCACTACTCGGTGACCGGACCGGCGCTGGGGAAGGTCTACGAACACGTCACGACCGGGCGCCCTGGTCGGCTCGCAGCCTTCGTCTCGGCGTCGGGGTCGGCCGGCACCCTGGGTGCCGGCGACTATCTGAAGGATCGGCATGGGTCGAAGATCGTCGCCGTCGAGGCCCTCGAGTGCCCGACCATGCTCTACAACGGGTTCGGTGATCACAACATCCAGGGCATCGGCGACAAGCACGTGCCGCTCATCCACAACGTGACCAATACCGATCTGGTCGTGGGGATCAGCGACCAGGCGACCAACAAGCTCGACGTGCTCTTCAACACCCCGGCCGGCAAGCGATCGTTGGTCGACCGGGGAATCGACCCCGAACTCGTCGACATGCTCGTCGATTTCGGGTACTCCTCGATCTGCAACACGCTGGCCGCCATCACGACCGCGCAGCGGTGGGGTCTCGGATCCGACGACGTGATCGTCACCGTGGCCACCGACGGCAGCGATCTGTACGACTCCGATCGCGAGCGGATCATGGCCACCGAGTTCCCCGACGGGTTCGACGACGCGACCGCCGCCTCGGTGTTCGAGGAGTACCTTGCCCCGTCGAACGACGTGCTCGAGATGGGTCCGGTCGAGCGGAACCGGGTGTTCAACCTCGGCTACTTCACCTGGGTCGAGCAACAGGGTGTCGAGATCGACGATTTCGAGGCCCGCCGGAGCCAGGACTTCTGGACCGGCCTGCGTCCGTTGACCGCGACCTGGGACGCCATGATCGAGGAGTTCAACGACGCCACCGGCGCCCACCACTGACCGACCGTCCGGCCGACCCACCCCCGTTCTGGCGGCCTGGCGTTCCTCGGCGGGAACGCCGACCCGCCAGAACGAGCGTGAGGGACGCCAGCTCGCCAGATCGAGGGTGAGGGTCGGTCGAGATCAGGCCCGGAGAAGGGTGCGGGCCGCTTCGATGGCGACCTCGATGGCGATCCGTTCCACGCCGGCTGCTGCCTCCTCCATCGGCGCCTCCTGCTGGGTCCGGTTGACGATGACGCCGGCGACACCGCCGGCTCGCCAGCCGTTGGCCGAGCACATCGTGTAGAGCGTGGCCGTCTCCATCTCGTAGTTGAGGACGCCCAGGTCGGTCCACTCCTCGCGGCTCCCCCGAAGGCTCCGGATCACCCGACCCGACACGGTGTCGTAGCGTTCCTGGCCGGGGTAGAAGGTGTCGGAGGCGGCCGTGATGCCCACGTGGTAGTCGGCCTCGCTGGCTTCGGCGGCGTCGACCAGGGCCCGGGTGCACCCGAAGTCCGACACGGCGGGGTACTCGGGTGGCGCGAAGTGGAAGCTCGCCCCGTCGAGGCGCACCGAGGCGTTCATCACGATCAGATCACCCACGTTGACCGACGGCTGGATGGCGCCGGTCGTTCCGATCCGAAGGAAGGTGTCGATCCCGAGCTGCGCGAGTTCCTCGACGGCCACCGAGACCGACGGTCCGCCGATCCCGGTCGAGCAGACGACCACCGGTGTGCCGTCGAGATGGGCCAGTCTGCTGGTGAACTCCCGATTGATCGCAAGCGGGGTGCTGGGGCCGATGGCGTCGGCGATGCGCTGGACCCGTCCGGGATCACCGGGCACGAAGGCGAGGGTCGCACCCTCCAGATCGGTGCGGTTGATGCCGAGATGGAACACGTCTGCCATGGGTCGACGCTAACACCGGTCGATCGGACCAGGGGAGGGTCGAAGGTCGCAGCCGAGCGGGTGTGCGCAGCGGGTTCGGGGCGGAGCCGGGGGTGGCCGCTACTGTCGGGACGTGACCCCGACCGGACCCGAAGCGGCGAACCAGCCGGCGCCCGCGAATCCGGCTCGGTTCGACAACGAACCCGTCGTCCTGACCGAGCGTCCCGAGCTCGACGTCCACGATTTTCTGCCGCTCGATCCGCGGTTGCTGCGGCTGCGCACCGTGATTGCGCTGTCGGCCGGCTTGGTGTTCGCGCTCGTCGGGCTCGTCCTGGCGGTCGCCGTCGAGCCGGCCCGCTGGATCGGCGTGTTCATCGCGCTCGTCGCCGTGGCCGTGACCGCCGTCTCGGTGATCGGGACCCGCGTCAGCTTCCGGTTCTGGGGCTATGCCGTACGCGGACGCGACATCACCGTCCGCCACGGGGTGGTCCTGCGATCGGTGACCTCCGTGCCGTTCAATCGGGTACAACACGTGTCGGTCAACAGCGGACCGCTCGAGCGCTGGCTGGGTCTGGCCACCATCAAGGTCTTCACCGCCGGCGGAGTGGGAGCCGACCTGTCGATCGAGGGTCTCGTGGCGTCCGAGGCGGCCATCCTCCAGGATCTGATCCTCGCCAACGTCGCCGAGGCGGGGCCGAGCACCGCCACCCCGACGAGTCCACGCTGACGACACCGGTGACCCCGACGACCGACATGACCGATCTGCTCGCCACCCCTCGACGCCAGCCGCCCGTCGCCATGGTCGCCCAGCTCCTGAGCGTCCAGATGCTGCGCCAGTTCGGCGAGATGCTGATTCCGCTCGCCGTCATCGGCATCGCCTCACGCGGTCCGCTGCTGTACGTCGCCATCCCCGGTGCGGTCGTCGTCGTCGTTGCGAACGTGGTGCTTCGATGGTGGCGGACGACCTTCTGGGCCGACGACGACGAGTTCGTCCTCGAGAAGGGCGTCTTGACGCGAACTCGGGTGCAGATCCCGTTCGACCGGATCCAGCAGATCAGCACCGAGCAGGGAATCGTGCAGCAGCTGTTGGGGGTTCGACGGGTCGAGATCGACACGGCGGGATCCTCGGGTGCCGAGTTGTCCTTCGCGGCGCTCACCGACGACGTCGTGGATGCCCTTCGCTCCCGTCTCGTCGGAATCGAGGCACGACCGGACGGCCCGATGGCGCCCGGAGTCGTCGGGGTGGAAGGCCCCGGCCGGATCGCCGTCGGCGAGAACGTCCCCCTCGGTCCGCCCCCGCTCCATGAAGGTTCGTTCGGGGCCGGAGCGGCGACCGAGCTGCGGCGCCCGGCGACGCCGGTGGTGCGATTCACCGTTGGCGATCTCGTGCGGGTCGGCGTCGCCAACCCGGGCCTCCAGGCACTCGGCGGGATCCTGGCCCTGTCGGGGCTCGGACTCGGCCGGGCGCTCGATCGCTTCGTCGAGGACAACGTGACCAGCGCCGTCGGGTTGACCCTCCTCGTGGTCGCACTGCTCGGTGGGTTCTTCGCCGTGCTCATCGGTGGATCGGTGTTGCGGAACTTCGATCTGACCGTCTGGCGAGGTGAGCAGGGACTGCGGCTGACGGCAGGGTTGTTCACCAAGCGCGAGCTCTTCGCCCGCCCCGAACGCGTCCAGATGGTGCGTCGCCGGTCCAATCTGCTGGAGCGCTGGCTTGGCCGGACCTCCCTGGCGTTTCCCCAGGCCTCGGCCGTGGTCGGTGCCGACGGGACGGCCGGGGGTCGATCCCGCCTGTTCGCCGTGCCCAGCATTCCCGATGGGCAGGTGCCCGAGCTGACGGCGTTGTTCGTGCCCGGTGTCCGAGCCGACGCCATGCGACCGATCGACCCGTTGGCCATTCGTCGCTGGACGATCTGGGCTGTCGGTCTGCCCACGCTCACCCTGCTCGCCGTCGCCGCCCTGGCGCTCGTCGGTCCCGTGGCCCGACCGGTCCCGGTGTTGTTGGTCATCGCTGCGCTGCTGCTCGCCGGATGCGGGATTCCCCTGGCCCGACTGATCTGGAACAGCTGGTGCTGGGCCCTCGACGACGCCGTGCTCTCCGTTCGGCACGGCCTGGTGGTCCGGAACCAGGTCGACGTCGCCGCTCGCAAGATCCAGACGGTCGAGCTGGTGCAGTCGTGGTGGCAGCGTCGTCATGGGCTGGCCACGGTTCGGTGTCGGACCGCCGGGGGCTCGTTCTCGATCCCGCACCTGCCCGAAGGCACGGCTCGGGCCCTGCGTGACGACGTCCTGCTGATCGTCGAGACCGACCGAGGTCCATGGATGTGACGGCGACGGTGTGATCCGGCGCCCGTAGGATCGTCGGCCATGGACGTCGACGACCCCGCCGGGCGCACGGCACCGTTCGGTTCCCTGCCCGAGCGAAGCCAGGAGCCATCGCGACCGACCACGACCGGAGGTTCACCCGACCCCGGCCGGGGCACCGGCCACGGCCACGGCCACGGCCACGGCCACGGTCACGGTCACGGTCACGGCATCGAGGGGGGCTGGTCGGCGTGGCGCAGGCATGTGGTCCTCCGAGTCGTGCTGGGGGCCCTGATCGCTGCTGCCCTCGCCACGGCAGCCGGAGTCTGGGTGCTCTGGCCGGACGGAGCCGGGCAGTCGGCGGCTCTCGCCGAGGCCCGAACGCTCGGGCTGGCCTCGGAACGGCTGTCGGCGACGGTCGAATCGATCGTCGAGGCTCCCTGCAGCTATCAGGGGACGGCGGAACCGATGACCTGCCGTACCGTGACGGTCCTCATGGCCGAGGGTCCCGATGCCGGCGCGATCGTCGTGCTCCCGGAGTTCAACCTGGCCCAGCCCGGCATCCTGACCAACTTCGACGTGGGCGACCCGGTCATCATCGGCTACGAACCCGACGTCGACTTCTATTTCTTCGCCGACCGGGATCGTCGCACGTCCCTGGTCTGGCTGACGGTCGGGTTCGCCGTGGTCGTGATCGCTCTCGGCCGTCTGCGCGGAGTCCTCGCCCTCTCGGCGATGGCGATCACCGTCGTGGTCCTCGTGGGGTTCGTCGCGCCGTCGGTGCTCGACGGAAACGACCCGCTGCTCGTCTGTCTGGTCGCCGCCTCCGCGATCGCGTTCGTGAGTCTGTATCTCACGCACGGCTTCAACCCGACGACCACGGTGGCGTTGGCCGGCACCCTCGGAGCGCTCCTGTTCACCCTCGCCATCTCGGCGCTCGTGTTCGAGGCGGCCCGGTTCTCGGGGGTGGCGTCGGAGGAGGGCCTCACCCTGCCGTTCGTCAGCAGCGACCTGGACCTGGTCGGGCTCCTTCTGGGCGGAGCCATGATCGGCGCCCTGGGAGCGCTCGACGATGTGACCGTGACCCAGGTGGCCACCGTCGCCGAGCTCCGCCGGCGCAACCCCGATCTTGGCCGTGGGGAACTGGTGACCTCGGGAATCCGCGTCGGTCGTGAGCACATCGCCTCGACGGTCAACACCCTGCTGCTGGCCTACGCCGGGGCGTCGATGCCCCTGCTGCTGCTGTTCGCGCTGTCCGACCAGTCCCTCGGGATGATCGCCAACTCCGAGGTCGTGGCCCTCGAGATCGTTCGCACGTTGTGCGGGTCCATCGGACTGGTGGCGGCGACCCCGATCACCACCCTGCTGGCCGCCCTCGTGGTCGCGGCCGCCCCTGCCGAGACGCCGACTCCTGGGTCGGGGCTCGATTCGTCTTCGTCGGTCCGTCGACCCGACGAACCCCATCCGGCGGCCGTTGCCGAACCGACCGTGATCGAGGATGCAGTCGCCCCGTCCCGGCCCCGCACGCCCCGGTGGGACGATTTCGCCCCCCGCGACGATCCCGAGTTCTGATCATCGGAACCGACGTTGAACTGAGACTGGTTCTCAATATCATTCGAGACATGCACCCACGCCTGCTGTCGCGTTTCCCCCTCCCACCATTGGTCCTTGCCGTCGCACTCGCCTCGACGGCCTGTGGCTCCTCATCGGCCGACCCATCCTCGTCGGCCGATCCAGGGTCCGATCCGGCACCGGTCATCGTCGCCACGACCGGGATCTGGGCCGATGTCACCTCGGCCCTGGACTGCAACGACCAGGCTCGGATCACGACCCTGATCCCGGTCGGCGGTGACCCGCATGCCTACGAGCCCTCGCTGGCCGACCGGGGCGAACTCGAAGCCGCCACGCTCGTCGTCGCCAACGGCCTCGGACTGGAGGAGGGGCTCGATGACACCGTCGACTCGGTCGAGCGCGGTGGCACACCGGTGTTCCGGATCGGCGAGCACCTCGACGTGCTCGACGCGGGGTCCGAACACGACGACCATGCCGACGACGACCATGCCGACGACGGGACCGACCACGACGACCATGCCGACGACGACCATGCCGACGACGACCATGCCGACGACGACCATGCCGACGAGCACGCCCACGACGGGGCCGATCCCCACGTCTGGCTCGACCCGGTCCGCGTGTCGCAGGCGCTGCCCGATCTGGCTGCCGCCCTGGTCGACCAGGCCGGACTCGATGCCGAGGACGTCGAGGGATGCCTGGCCTCGTACCGAGACGAACTGGCGGCGGTCGACGCCGAGATCGCGGCCATGGTCGACGAGATCCCGACGTCGGATCGCACGCTCGTCACCAACCACGATTCCCTCGGCTATTTCGCCGATCGCTACGGCTTCGAGGTGATCGGAACGGTCATCCCGTCGACGTCGTCGCTCGCCGAGCCGAGCACCGCCGGCCTCGAGGCGCTGGCGACGGCGATCGAGGAGGCCGGTGTGACGGCGATCTTCGCCGAGGCGCAGGAGTCCAGCGATGCCGCATCGGCCCTCGCCGATCGGATCGGCGACGTCGACGTGGTGACGCTCTACACCGGTTCGCTCGGTGAGCCCGGCAGCGGCGCCGACACCTATGTCGGATTCCTCCGTTCGAACGCGGCGCTGATCACCGAAGCGCTCGTCACCGAAGCCCGGTCGTGAAACGGGTCGCGTCGTGACCAGACTGGCGCCATGAGCCAGACCGTGCACCGATGACCTTCCTGACCGATCCCTACGACTGGTGGATCGAACCGTTCTTCGTCGACGGCAATCGGGCAGCGCTGTGGGCCGGGCTGCTGGCGGTGCTCGCGACCTCGGTGGTCGGCACCTGGGTGGTCCTTCGAGGGCTCAGTTTCCTGGGCGATGCCCTGGCCCACGGCATCCTGCCCGGCGTGGCCATCGCCTTCGTGACCGGCCAGAACCTCACCCTCGGCGCGATGCTCGCCGCCCTGGCCATGGTTGGTGGGGTCAACATCATCCGGAGCCATTCACCGCTCCCCGAGGACACCTCGATCGGCGTGCTGTTCGTCGGGTTCCTGGCGCTCGCCGTGGTGATCATGTCGACCGATTCCGGCGGTTACAGCGGTGACCTCAACCGGTTCCTGTTCGGTTCGATCACCGGCGTGACGACACGCGACCTGGTCGTGCAGGCGATCGCCGCCGCCGTGTCGGTCGGTGGCGTGATCCTCTTCCACCGTGCCTTCCTGGTGATGACCTTCGACGAGACCCAGGCGCAGCTCCTCGGATTGCGGCCGCGGCTCGCGCACGCAGTTCTCCTCGTCCTGCTGGCGGTGTCGATCGTCTCGTCGTTCCAGGCGGTGGGAAACCTGCTCGTCTTCGCCTTCCTCGTCGCCCCACCGGCCACGGCGACCCTGCTCGTGCGGCGGGTGCCGATGATCATGGCCGCCGCCGTCATCCTCGGCTCGGTGTCGGTCGTGATCGGCGTCCTGGTCAGCTACCACGAGGGGACCTCGGCCGGGGCCACCATGGCCCTCGTTGCCGTTTCGTTGTTCCTGGTGGCGCTCCTGGGGCGGTCGCTCGCCGAGAGCCGCTCGGCCGGGTCGAGTCCGAGGCTCTCGGGCCGATGACCCGATCGGATTCGGGCCGTCGTCGGTGGCTCGGCTCGCTACAGGTCGAGCACGATCTTGCTGGCCGTTCCGGCGACGAGCTCGGCGAAGGCCTCGCCGTATCGCTCGAGCGGCATGCGATGGCTGATCACCGGTGAGACGTCGAGACCCGACTCGAGCATGGCCACCGCCTTGTACCACGTGCCGAACATCTCTCGGCCGTAGATCCCCTTGACGGTCAGACCCTTGAAGATGGCCTGGTTCAGGTCGACCAGTGCCGGCTTCGAGAACAGACCGAGGAGCGCCACTCGGCCGCCGTGGTTGACGGCGTCGAGGAGATCGACGACGGCGGCCGGGCTCCCCGACATCTCGAGACAGACGTCGAACCCCTCGGTCATGCCGAGTTCGGTCATGACGGCGCGGAGCGACTCCTGCCCGACGTCGACCGTTCGGGATGCTCCCATGCGGGTCGCCACCTCGAGGCGACGGGGTTCGAGGTCGGTCACGACCACGTGACGGGCGCCGATGTGACGAGCGATGGCGCAGGCCATCAACCCGATCGGCCCGGCCCCGGTGATGAGGACGTCCTCGCCGACGACGTCGAACGCCAGGACCGTGTGCACGGCATTGCCGAGCGGATCGAGGATGGCGGCGATCTCGTCGGGGACCGAGTCGGGGATCGGGTAGGCGTTTCCGGCCGGTATCGCGACGAGGTCGGCGAAGCCTCCGTTGCGCTGGATGCCGACGCTGACGGTGTTGCGGCAGAAATGGCGAGCGCCGGCGCGACAGTTGCGGCACCGACCACACACGACGTGACCTTCGCCGGCGACGCGTGTCCCGACGTCGAGGTTGGTGACCTGCGAGCCGATCTCGACCACCCGGCCGACGAACTCGTGGCCGACGGTCACCGGCGGCGTGACGGCGCTCTTCGCCCAGTCGTCCCACTCCCAGATGTGAAGATCGGTTCCGCAGATCGCGGCGTGGCTCACCGCGATGAGGACATCGTTGGGGCCCGGGGTCGGGCGCTCGACCTCGAGGAGCTCCAACCCGGGTCCCGGCCCGGTCTTGACCAGCGCCCTCATGGGATCAACCCGAGTTCTCGACCGACGGCAACGAAGGCATCGACGGCCCGGTCGACATCGTGCGGGGTGTGCGAAGCGTTCATCTGGGTCCGGATCCGCGCCGTACCGTGGGGAACGACGGGGAACGAGAACGCCGTGACGTACACCCCCCGCTCGAGGAGGCGATCGGCCATCTCGACGGCGGGCGCCGCCTCGCCGACCATGACCGGGATGATCGGGTGGCCGGCGCCGGAGAGCCGGAAACCGGCCTCGGTCATGCGCTCGCGGAAGTGGGCGGCGTTGGCCTCGAGTCGGGATCGCCGCTCGTCCCCGTCGTGGGCCAGTGCCAACCCGGCGATGGCGCCGCCGACGAGACCCGGAGCCAGGGCGTTCGAGAACAGGTAGGGGCGAGCCCGCTGGCGGAGGAGGTCGACGACGTTCTGCCGCGCGGCGATGAAGCCACCCATGCCGCCACCGAGGGCCTTGCCGAGCGTGCTCGTGACGATGTCGACGCGCTCGGCGACCCCGTGCAGGGCGGGCGTTCCGCGGCCCCCGGGTCCGATCAGGCCGGTGGCGTGGCAGTCGTCGACCATGACCAGTGCCTCGAACCGGTCGGCCAGCGCGCAGATGCCGGGCAGATCGGCCAGGTAGCCGTCCATCGAGAAGACGCCATCGGTCACGATCAGCACCGTGTCGGCCCCACCGTCCCGGGCCGCCGTCAACTGGCGCTCGAGGTCGGCGAGGTCCCGAGTGTCGAACCGGAAACGTGCGGCCTTGCACAGTCGGATGCCGTCGATGATCGACGCGTGGTTCAGGGAGTCCGACACGATGGCGTCGGTCTCGCCGAGCAACGGCTCGAACACGGCCCCGTTGGCATCGAAGCAGGCGGCGAAGGTGATCGCATCGTCGGTTCCGAGGAACTCGGCGATCCGCTGCTCGAGGTCACGGTGGAGGTCGAGCGTGCCGCAGATGAACCGGACCGACGCCATGCCGTAGCCGTAGCGGGCCATCGCCTCCCCGGCGGCCGCCACGATCGAGGGATGGTCGGCGAGACCGAGGTAGTTGTTGGCACACAGGTTCAGCACGGGTCCGGCCTCGGCGGTCGTGACGGTCCCGCCCTGGGGCGACACGATGGTTCGCTCGCGTTTGGTGAGCCCGTCGTCGTCGATCTGGTGCAGGGTCGCATCGATCCGTCGGTAGAAGTCGGCGCGGGTCATCGTCCCAGCATGTCAGAGTCTGCCGGTCGTGGTCCGCCGGTCGGGAGTCGCCCGCCCGGGGTGGCCCGGCTCCCGAGTGTGGCGGGCTCGCGTCCCGATCCGGTCGTTCTGGCGGGCCACCGGCCCGTGCGGGGAACAGAACCCCGCCAGAACGGGGGAAGGGGGGTGGGGGGGGTGGGGTGGGGTGGGGTGGGGTGGTTCAGTCGAGGCGGTCGACGGCGAGCACGAAGCGGGGGACGGTCGTCTTCTTGGCGGCCTCGATCGGCTCACCGCAGGCGGGAACCGGGACGGGGGCCCCACACGCGACGGTGACCTCGAACGAGGCCCGGTCGTTGCCGATCGCCACCGTCATCTCGGAGCCCGACCCGGCGCGGATCCGCGCCGCTCGCGGCCCGGCCATCCACTCCCACCCGGAGGCGGCGAGGGCCATCGTGTCGGCCACCTGGGCCTCGGGCTCGGCGAAACCCAGGCACCCCCGATTGCGATCGACCACCCGATCGGCCCCGACCGAGCGGTCGAGGATCCCGAGCAGGTCGGTGCTCGTGATGCGACCCCAGGTGTACCCATCGGGGAAGGTGAGGGCGATCGGGGCGAAGCGATGGCCACCGGTGTGGCTCGTTCGCCAGATCCGGGCCTGACCGGGATCGGCGGCGGCCAGGTCGAGGAAGAGGCGCGCGCCCTCCTGTCCACAGCAGCGGTCGCGGGTGCCGTGCGTACAGATCAGCACGTCGGTGACGCCGTCGTCGGACGGGTCGAGGTGGTCGAGCTCGCCCCGCAGGACGTCGTCGATGGCGTCGACGAGGTCTTCCCGGCGGACGAACCCCTCGTGGCGAGCGAAGTGCGAGAACGTGACCCCGTCGCCGCCGCGGTAGGCGATCAGTCGATGGACCGGGGTGCCGTCGGGCGCCACGGGGGCCGGTCGGTCCGACAGGATGGCCAGGATGCGGGTCGACCCCGTGCTGGCCGGGGCCGTCGAGGTCGAGGCGCCCACCCCGGCCAGGAGCGGGTGATCCTCGATCGACTTGGGCCACGGGAGGGGCAGTTCGACCAGCAGGTAGTGGTCGTCGTGGCCCGCCGACCCGAGGTGTGAGTCGCCGACCAGTGCCGACTGCGTCGAACAGCGGAGATCGGGAGCGGTGCCCGGGGCGCCGGTGTCAGTCATCGGATTGGATCTGGCGACGCAGCCCGTCCATCCACTCGGCGGCGGCCTTCCAGGCCTCGGCCGCCTCGGCTCGAACGGCCGACGAGCCGTTGGTCGCCGCGGGGTAGGAACCGAGGAACTTGACGTCGGCATGCTTGGCCTGGATCGCCTGGAGGCAGCTGGCCACCAGGTCGTCGGCGATGTGGCCGTGCAGGTCGACGATGAAGTGGTAATTGCCGAGCGAGGTCTTGGCCGGCCGGGAGATGAGGAGCGACATGTTGATGCCCCGGGCGGCGAACTCCTGCAGGATCGTCACCAGCGAACCGGGCTTGTCTTCGTGCTGGGTGAGCATGACGGTCGTCCGGTCGTGGCCGGTGGGTGCGGGAATGCCGGAACGGGCCACCACCAGGAAGCGTGTCTGGTTGTCGGGGTGGTCGGCGATGTTCGCCACCAGGGTGTCGAGCCCGTACTGCTCGCCGGCGATGGCCGGACCGATGGCACCCATGCCCGGGGTCTCGGCGGCCAACCGGGCGGCTTCGGCGGTCGAGGTGGCGATCTCGACCGGGAGCTCGGGCAGCTTGGCCCGGAGGAAGCCCCGGCACTGGGCACTGGCCACCGGGTGCGACGCCACGGCGTCGAGGGCCTCGATCGCCGTTCCCGGCCGGGCCATCAGCATCATCTCGATGTCGAGGACGACCTCGCGTTGGATCAACAGGGTGGTGTCGAAGACCAGGGTGTCCATCGTGACGTTGACCGTGCCCTCGATCGCGTTCTCGATGGCGACGAACCCCAGATCGATCTCGCCGTCCTGGGTCGCCAGCAGGATGTCGATGAACGTGCGCATCGGCACCAGTTCCTCGTTGGCGAGATCGGGCTGGCTGCGCAGGGCTTGCTCGGTGAAGGTGCCGAATGGCCCCAGGAAACCGATGCGCCGACGGGTCGAAGTCACCCGGCCAGCATAGGGGCGAGGGGCGAACCAGGGGATCGGCTTCCCGTGGCGGCCCCGCCGGGTCGGTCGTTGGCGGGTCGAAGGCGCGCACCGCTACGGTCGGGGGATGCAGGATCGTCTCTACTTCCGCCAGTTGCTCTCGGGTCGCGACTTCGCCACCACGGATGCGATCGCGCATCAGATGGTCAACTTCTGCTACCTCATCGGCGACCGTGAGACCAACGAGGCGGTGGTGGTCGATCCGGCCTACGACGTCGACGCACTGCTCGAGGTCCTCGCCGCCGACGAGATGACGCTGACCGGGGTCCTCGCCACCCACTATCACGCGGATCACGTCGGTGGCTCGATGATGGGGCATTCGATCGACGGGATCGGCCAATTGCTCGAACGGGTCGACGTGCCGATCCACGTCCAGGCGCCCGAGGTCGAGTTCGTCACGAAGGTCACCGGTGTCGCCGAGGAACTGGTGGCTCACGGATCCGGCGACATCGTCACCGTCGGTTCGATCGACATCGAGTTGATCCACACCCCGGGCCACACCCCCGGAAGCCAGTGCTTCCTGGTTCAGGACCGCCTGGTCTCGGGCGACACCCTCTTCCTCGACGGCTGCGGTCGGACCGATCTCCCCGGAGGCAGCCCCGAAGAGCTCTACCGGTCGCTCACCGATCGCCTGGCCAAGGTGCCCGATCAGGCGATCCTCTATCCCGGCCATCAGTACTCCCACGAGCCGTCGCAATCGATGGGTGCCACGCGGGCGCAGAACATCGTCTACAAGCCCGGCTCGATCGAGCAGTGGCTCATGATGTTCGGACACTGATCAGACACCGACTCGTCCTCGGAACTGGGCCGAACGCCTCACATCCCCCCTCGCCGTGCCGAAGGAGTCGTGAACCGCGAGGAGGTGTGATGCCGGAACCGGAACTCGAGCCGACCGAGCTCGACGCGCTGCGTCACAAGGTGACCCAGTACGAGGCCGCACTTCGTTCGGCCGCGCCGCGGCTGGCCGCGTTCAAACGGCTCGAACAGCTCGCTCGATCCGAGGGGACGACGCCCGAGGCGATCGCCTCCCAGGCCTCGGTCGAAGTGATGAAGCGCGAGAAGGATGCGCTCGTGACCCTGCTGGCCGGTCTGGCCACCGAGCGCGATCAGCTCAAAGGAGAAGTGGCGATGCTCTTGATCAACAAGACCGAGGCCTCGAAAGCGGTCGAAGGTCTGCGAACCCGACACGAGGAACTGCATCTCGGCGTGGCCGAGCTGATCGAGGATCTCGGTCGGATCCGTGGTGAGGCCGCCCGCCTCGTCGCCGAGAAGGGCGCCTTGAGCGCCGAGGTCGAGGCGCTGCGAACCGAGGTCCTGGCCCTCCAGGAGGTCTGCCAGATCCTCGAGGCCGAAGCCACCGAGCATGCCGCCAAGACGGCCCGCGTCGAACAGGCCCGACGGGCCGACGACGTCGATCCGCTCGACCCGGTCTCCGAGGTCGACCCCTTCGACGAAGACGATCCGGTCGCCGAGCCGGCCGAGGCACTCGCCCCGCGGCGCACCACGGCCGACTCGATCGACACCGACGACGAGACCGAGGAGCTCGAATCCCAGCGATTCGATGCGTTCTTCCATGCCGAGATCGATCACGACAAGGCGCGGGACTGGATCCTGGGCTGATCGGTTCTCGCGGCCCGGCAGGGCGGCCGCAGGTGGTCGTGCTTCTCACCCGCCTGCGTCGTTTTGGCCGGCGGCCATGGGAGACTGGCGGCGATGTCGTCGTCGCGTTCGTCCGCGCTCCTGGTCGGAGCAGTCCTGTCGCTCCTCCTCACGGTGGGCGGGGCGTCCCCCGTCGCCGCCGAGTCGCCGGCGACCGCCGTCGAGGGACTGGTGGACGGCGTGTACGTGGCACCGGGGATCGACATCGATCCGTCGGCGATGCAGGCCGTCGTCGACCGCGCCCGTTCCGAAGGTCTGTCGATGCTGATCGTCGCGCCCAGCGATCCGCTCCCGACGACCTCGGCGTACGCGCTGCGGGTCCGACAACTCGTCGAGGCCGATGTCGTGGTGGTCTTCGGGCCCGAGGGCGACATCGAGGGTTCGGTGGTCGACGACTACTTCGACGGGTTCGCCCGGGCCGAGACCCAGTCGCGGTTGCAGGCCGATCCGGTCACGGCTGCCAACCGGTTTCTCGACGAATTGCTCCGGGAACCGAGCGGTGGTCTGCCGTCGATGGTGGGCGATCTGATCCGGGTGGCCGTCGGGCTCGTCGCCGTCATCGGGCTGGCCACGGTGGGGGAGTACGTCGTCCGCACCCGGCGCCGACGGCGCCGGATCGACCTCGTCGCCGACCGCTGACGCTCGGGGCTGCGATGCCGGCTCGGCGAGACACGACGGACGGTCGAGGAACCCGGTCCGGATCTTCATCGGGTGGTGCGTGGGTGGCCACGTGGTGAGGCGACTTCGATCCGTCCCGGCGCTGGTGAGCGGTCGTCCGCTGTCGCAGATGGCGTGGCTGGGTCTCCTGGTGCTGGTGGTGGCTCTGCTGTTCGGTGGACTTCCCCGTTCACCCGAGGTCCGCCGGAACGAGGCGAGGGCCGAGTTGGTGTCCTCGGGTCGACGCGACCTCGTCCCGACGACCACGACCGCGTCGACGGTTCCCGAGCTCGCCGACCCGAGTGCCGTGGTCGCTGCGCTCGAGGCCGCAGGTTTCCCCGATGTCGAGGTGAGCAGTGACGGGACGTCGATCCTGCTCGTCGGGACGGTTCCCGACGAGGCGGCCCGGCGGGTGGTGGTCGCCGTCGCCTCGGCCGTGCCGGGCGTGGTCGAGGTGGTCGACCGAACCACCGTCGAGGTCGTCCCGGTGGCCGGTGACGTGACCGTCGACGCCACCGCCGGATCGGTGCGGATCGCCGGTCGGGTACCCGATCAGGCCACCGCCGACGCCGTCCTCGACGCGATCCGGTCGGTGTACCCGAGCGAACGGGTGGAGGGGACGGTCGAGGTCGACGAATCGAGCACGAGCCCGGTGCGCATCACCGGTCGCGTCCGGGCCACGCGTGCCGACGTCGCGGACCTGTTGATCGGCGCGCTCGAATCGATCGATCCCGAGCTCGCCACCAGCGTCGTGGCGAGTGAACTCGTCCCACCCTCGCGGGTCGAGCTCGAACTGGCCGAGGTGCTGGAGACGTCGTCGATCGAGTTCTCGTCGGGGTCGGCGACCATCGAGGAGGACTCGCAGTTCACGCTCGATGTGATCGCCGCCGTCCTGACGGGATTCCCGGACGCCGCCCTGGAGGTCGGCGGCCACACCGATGACGTCGGCAACGCCCGGAGCAACCTGGCCCTGAGCCGTGATCGGGCCGAGGCGGTCGTTGCTGCCCTGCGCGAGCGGAGTGTCGCCAACGACCTCGAGGCCGTGGGCTACGGCGAATCGAGACCACGTTCGGACTCGACCGACCGCGCGGCGAATCGACGGATCGAGTTCACGCTGATCCTGCCCTGATCCTGCGGCGACCGCCGTTCGGTCGCCCAGATCGGCGGCCGTCCGATCGGCAGGGCCGGTGCCGGCCGATCAGCCGGCAGCCGGAGTCGTGTGCTGGGTGATCCAGGTGTGCATGGCGATCCCCGACGCGACACCGGCGTTGATCGAACGGGTCGAGCCGAACTGGGCGATCGAACGGGTCTGGTCGAGATGCGGTCGGATGGCCTCGGACAGGCCCGGGCCCTCCTGCCCGAAGACGAGAACACACTCGCGAGGCAGGGGGCTTCCTTCGAGCGGGGTCGCGCCGGGGAGGTTGTCGATCCCGACCAGGGGCAGCGCCGAGTCGGCGGCCCATTCGGCGAGGTCGCCGGGCGTGGGATGGTGCCGGATGTGCTGATACCGGTCGGTGACCATCGCCCCCCGCCGATTCCAGCGTTTCCGGCCGACGATGTGGATCTCGGCGGCCAGGAAGGCATTCGCGGTCCGGACGACGGTTCCGATGTTGAGATCGTGTTGCCAGTTCTCGATCGCCACGTGGAACGGGTGGCGTCGCCGGTCGAGGTCGGCGACGATCGCGTCGAGCCGCCAGTACCGATACCGATCGACCACGTTCCGCCGGTCACCGTCGGCGAGGAGGTCGGGATCGAACCGGGCGTCGCTCGGCCACGGCTGCGGGTGCGGCCCGACACCGATCTCGAGATCCGGGTCGGGGCGCTCGACCGGTGTCACCGTTGGACGAAGTCGGCGACGGTGGCCTCCGACAGCCGTTGGAGGGCTTCGGGGACGATCGGGAAGACGTGCCGGGGTGTCCCGGCGGCGGCCCACACCTCGGCGAAGGAGAGCAGGTGCGGATCGATCCAGGTTCGCACGCGGTGATCGTGTCCGAACGGCGGCACCCCACCGATGGCGAACCCGGTCACCGAACGGACCCGGTCGGCGTCGGCCCGGCCGCATCGTTCGACGCCGGCGAGCGCCGCGAGCTTGGTGCCGTCGACGAGATGGGCGCCGCTGGTGAGCGCCAGGACCACGTGTCCGTCGGCGTCGAAGATCATCGACTTGACGATCTGGTCGACCGCACAGCCGACCGCTCGAGCGGCGTCTTCGGCGCTCCGGGTGCCGTCGGGATACTCGATGATCTCGATGGCATGGCCACCGGCGGCGGCCGCAGCGGCAACCCGGCGAGCGCTGGGTGGGAGATCGGTCATGCGAGGCTTGCCTTTCGGGGACGGGCGGGCGTGGTCGGGGACGGCGAGACGCGGGGATCCGGACTCACTCGGTGCCGACGGCGGGGATCCCGAGGTCGGTGTAGTCGGCCAGCGGCCAGAACTCGACGCCGGCGGCGGCGAAGGTCGCAGCCGGCTCGTCGGATCGGGCGACGAGGGTCGAGGCCAGCACCACTCGTCCGCCTTCGGCCTCGATGCGGTCCTTGGCGATCAGGCTCGAGTTCCCGGTGGTGATCACGTCGTCGACGAGCAGGACCCGTTTGCCCTCGAGCGATGCGCCCTCGACGAAACGGTTGGTGCCGCGGCCCTTCGCCTCCTTGCGAACGACGAACCATTCCTTGTCGCCGACGACGGCGACACCGTGGGCGAACTGGTCGGCGCCGAGGGTCAGGCCTCCGACGGCGTCGAAGTCGATGCCGTGTTCCTCGGCGAGGTCGAGCAGGCAGCGGCACGCGAGTGCGAGGTCCGATCCCTGGGCGAGGGCCTTCTTGCCGTCGAGGAAGAACCGGCTGCGGGCCCCCGACGAGAGGGTCACCGGCTCGTCGAGTTCGAGCAGACCCTTCGTCTTCAGGATGTGGAGCAGGGCTTCCCGGCGGGCCTCGGGCGTGCTGTCGGGGGCGATCGTGACCGAGACGTGGTTCATCGCCGATCGACACTACCGGTTGTCGTGCGGTTGCGGATCGACACGGTGCGAGGCGTTTCGGGGCACAATCAGACCATGGCGAAGACGAAGCTCCAGATCGGCTGGCGGGAGTGGGTCGGGCTTCCCGAGCTCGGCGTCGGCGCCGTGAAGGCGAAAGTCGACACCGGTGCGCGTACCTCGGCGATCCACGCGTTCGGCGTGCAGCCCTTCGAGGTCGGCGACGAGACCTGGGTTCGTTTCCAGCTCCACCCTCGTCAGCGGGCTCGCCGCCCGACCATCACCTGCGAAGCGCCGGTGTTCGATCATCGCCCGATCCGGTCCTCGAACGGTGAGGTTCAGGAGCGCTACGTCATCCTCACCGATCTCGAGATGGCCGGTCAGACCTGGTCGATCGAGTTGTCGCTGGCCTCCCGCGACAATCTGGGGTTTCGCATGCTGCTCGGGCGCCGTGGCCTCCGTCGCCACGTGGTGATCGATCCGGCCCGCTCGTACGTGACGGGGAAACGAACGATCGCGCACGATTGATGTCGCTCGCCGACGACGAAGCCCAACTCGGGCAGATCGCCGCCGATCTCGCCGACGGACTGGACCGGCACCTCGCACCGTGGGTCGATCGTCTGCTGCTCGACCGCAGCGGTGGACGGATCGAAGCCGCTCGGCGCCAACAGGTGACCCTCGAGGTGACCGCATCGGCGTTGCCGGCGGTTCGGGCTCTGCTCGAGACCGACATCGACCGGCAACGAACGAACCCGTTGTCCATCATCCGTTCGGCGCTCGAACCGGCGACCCGGGCCCTCGCTGCGGCGGGGATCGAGCCGATCGTCCGAGACGGGTTCGCCGAGCGGTCCTTCCCCGACGACCGGTATGGACTCGTGCCGGCCGGCTTCATCGACATCGCCGAGGAACTGCACGAGCCCGGTCTGCGCTGGGGAGCGGCCAAAGCCCACGTGCACCTGGCCCGCCGCCGGGCCGAGGGACGTCGCTGAGCACCGCCGGGGAGCGGGTCCGAGCAGCGGTCGGAACCCGTCAGAGGAGGGTGGCCGCGGCCTCGAAGTCCTGGGCCTCGAGAGTCGACAGCGCCGCCCGGCCGAGCCGGTGGACGTCGCCGATGTCGGCGAGGCGCAGGGCCTGACGGTTGATCGCCTGTTCGAACAGGGTTCGGGAGTAGCGGGCATTCCCGAACCCGGCGTTGCGGACCGCCTTCTCGAAGATGATGCCGAGGGATTCGTGGACGCCGGCACCGAGTGTGTAATCGGCGTCGAGCGTGATCTTCTCGGTGATCGCGATGAGTTCGTCGGTCGAGTAGTCGTTGAACGGGATCTCCCGGGCGAATCGGGATCGAAGACCGGGGTTCGAGTCGAGGAACTGACGCATGAGGGCCGGGTAGCCGGCCACGATCACCACCAGCCGATCGCGGTGGTCCTCCATCCGCTTGATCAGCGTCTCGATGGCCTCGGCCCCGAAGTCGTTGGTCTTGGGCCCGGCCGGCGACAGCGCGTACGCCTCGTCGATGAACAGCACCCCGTCGAGGGCGCGCTTGATCGCCCGGTTGGTCTTCGATGCCGTGTGGCCGACGTACTGTCCGACCAGTCCGGCCCGATCGACCTCGACCAAATGGCCCTTCTTCAGGAGTCCGATCGATCCGTACATCTCGGCGATGAGTCGGGCGACGGTGGTCTTGCCGGTGCCGGGATTGCCGAGGAAGACCAGGTGCTGGCTCGTCGGCACGTCGGTGAGACCGTGGACGCGGCGCTGTTGTTGCACCTGCAGGAAGGCGATCAGGGTCTTGACCTGGTCTTTCACCGAGTCGAGGCCGACGAGCGCATCGAGGTCGGCCTGGATCTCGGCGAGCTGGCGGGGCGGCGCGACCCGGCCCGATGGCAGCGAACCGAGACGTTCCTCCACTCGGCGATCGGCCTGTCGCTTGACCTGCTCGCCGGCCTCCTTCAATCTCTTGCGGATCTGGTCGGGGCGCCTCACCATCCCCCGACGCTAGCGGGAACACCCGGGATTCTCGGTGACGTCTAGCCTGGCCGGTATGCGGCAATCGGCGACGAACCGGGCATGACCCCAGACCGGCAGGCCCGCTATCTCGCGAGGATCGGGATCCCCGACCGGCCGCGCCCGACGCTGGCCGACCTGCGACGGCTCCACCGCTGCCATCTCGAGGCCGTGCCGTTCGAGAACCTCGACATCCATCTCGGTGTCCCGATCGTCCTCGATCCCGATGCCCTGCTCACGAAACTCCTCGACCACCGGCGAGGGGGTTTCTGCTACGAACTCAACACGACCTTCGGGTCGTTGCTCGAGTCGCTCGGGTTCACGGTGGCGATGCTCGAGGCGCGCGTCGGACCGGACGACCCGGGGGTGCCGTTCGACCATCTCTGCCTCGAGGTGCTGGCCGTCGACGACCCCACCCCGCAACTCGTCGACGTCGGCTTCGGCTCGGCCTTCGACGAGCCGTTGCGCATCGAGGTGGCGGTCGATCAGGCCGATTCCGGCGGCCGCTTCCGGCTCGAGGATCGATCCGACGGCTGGATCGGACTCCACCGCGACGACGAACTCCAATACCGCTTCCACCGTCGCCGGCGATCGTTGGCCGAGTTCGAGCCGGGTTGCCTCCACCATCAGACCGCCATCGATTCCGCCTTTCCCGAACAGCCCATCTGCACTCGGCGGACCCCCGAGGGGCGGGTGACCGTTCGGGGACGCGCCCTCATCGAGCACACCGGCGACCGTCGACGCGAACGCGAGCTGGAGGCCGCCGAGTTCGGGACGGTCCTGCGCGATCGATTCGGGATCGAGCTGTCCGAGGCCGACACCGACCTGCTGCTCCGGGCTTCGGCATCGGGATGGGGGCTCTTCGATTCACCCCTCGGCCGGCTGGGCGTTGCCTGGCGGGGTACGCACGTCATCGGTGTCGCCCTGCCCGACGGGTCGGCGTCGGTCACCGCCGGTCGGATCCGGGCGCTCGTCGGCGGCGACCCGGCCCCGGCCGATCCCCCCGCCCGCGTCGCGCTGGCCGTCGACTCGATGGTCGAACTGCTCTCGGGTCGTCGCCGGGACCTGGGCGACGTCCGGATCGACCTGGATGACGTCACGGACTTCGATCGGGGCGTCTACGAGGTCGCCCGGACCATCCCACCGGGGCAGGTCCTGACCTATGGAGCCGTGGCCAGGCGGCTCGGTGAGCCGGGAGCGGCGCAGGCCGTCGGTGGGGCGCTCGGCCGCAATCCCGTGCCACTCGTGGTGCCCTGCCATCGGGTGGTGGCGGCCGACGGCGGGCTCGGGGGCTTCTCGGCCCACGGGGGCGTCGTGACCAAGCGGCGACTGCTCGAGATCGAGGGGGCGCCGATCGATCGGGCCCTGTTCGAGAACCATGGGCCCGACGGCCACGACGGATGCTGAGTCGTGCGCGAGGGGGGACTTGAACCCCCACGTCCTTTCGAACACTGGAACCTGAATCCAGCGCGTCTGCCAATTCCGCCACTCGCGCAAGTGGGAAACGGCAGCGTAGCAATCTTCGCGGCGGGTGCGACCGCCCGGATCGCCGAACCTCGGGTTCGTCGGGCCTCCGGTAGCGTTGGGCCATGGTGTTGCGCAGTCTCGAAGAACGCCTGGAGCGAGCGGTCGAAGGGATGTTCGCCCGCGTCTTCCGGTCGGGCCTGCAGCCGATCGAGGTGGCCCGCCGGCTCATCAAGGATCTCGACGCCCATCGTGGCGTCGACGCCGCCGGGCGGGCGATCGGGCCGAACCACTTCGAGGTCGGACTCGCCTCCTCGGATCACGAGCGCTTCGAGTTGGTTTCGGAGTCCCTCCGCCGGGAGTTCGCGAAGGCGCTGCGCGATCATGCCCAGGCGGAGTCCCTCCGATTCCTGGGACGGGTCGTCGTCGATCTCGTCGAGGATCCGTCACTGGTCGTCGGCCGTTGCCGGGTGCGGTCCTGGTACGACGAGTCCAGCGCTCTCGGTGCGTCCCCGGCCTATCTGGTGTTGCCCGACGGCTCCGAGCTCGAACTCGACGACCGCGTCGTGTCCATCGGTCGTCTGGCCGATCGGACGATCGTGCTGGCCGATCCGAACGCCTCACGACACCACGCCGACCTCGCCCCCGAAGGAGACAGCTTCGTCCTGATCGATCTCGGATCGACCAACGGCACGAAGGTGAACGGACGACCGATCACCCGTGCGTTGCTCGCCGATGGCGACGAACTGACCTTCGGGACCATCTCCATCCGCTTCCACCTGCGCTGAGCCACGCAACCCGATTTGTCCGTGACCGCGAGGAGCGGCCCGTCGCTGAGTACTGTGGCGCGGTCGTGTCCGATGCTCTCCTCACCGTGTTGCAGTGGTGCCTGCTGGCGCTGATCTACCTCTTCTTCCTTCGCGTCCTCCAGGCGACCTGGTTCGGTGCGATGGCCCCGACCCGTCGTGGCGCGCCACCCCAACCCGCCGAAGGGGCGAAGCGGACGTCGCGGCGTCGGGGCCGCTCGTCGACGCCGACGGTCGCCGGCGGACCCGGCGTCGCGACCGGCACGGGATCGGCGCCGGCGAGGCACCGACCGATCCTGGCCGTGATCGCACCCCCGGAGGAATCGGGGGTCACCTTCGACCTCGCCCCCGAGGCGACCATCGGGCGAGCGGCAGGGTGTGAGATCACCCTCGACGACACCTACGCTTCCCAGGTGCATGCCCGCCTTCGTCTCACCAGCGACGGTGTCATCATCGAAGATCTCGGATCGACCAACGGCACCTACCACAATCGGCAGCGGCTCACGGCCCCGGCGCTGATCCGGACGGGCGATCTGATCCAGATCGGTGGAACCATCATGGAGCTCCGCTGATGCGCCTCGTCACGGCGAGCGCCACCCACGTCGGCCAGGTCCGAGAGATCAACCAGGACCGGGCGCTGGTCACCGGCACCCTCGGCGCCGTCGCCGATGGCATGGGAGGCCATGTCGGCGGCGAGAAGGCCGCGGCGTTGGCAATCGCCGAACTCAGCGGCGTCCGCGGCGCGATTTCCGAGCAGCGGCTGGTCGACGTCGCTCAGGCGGCCAATCGGCGGGTCTTCGAGGCGTCGCAGGCCCCGGAGTTGCGGGGGATGGGCACCACCCTCGTCGTTGCTTCGTTCGATCCGAACAGCGGCGTCGTCACGATCGCCAACATCGGCGACAGTCGGGGCTATCTCTACCGGGGAGGCGAGATCGAGCAGATCACCCTCGACCACTCACTCGTCGAGGAACTGCTCCGGCAGGGGCGGCTCAGCGAGGACGAGGCCCGCAACCACCCGCAGCGCAACATGGTGACCCGTGCCCTCGGCATCGGTCCCGAGATCGAGGTCGATGTCTTCCGCCTCACGGTGGAGCCAGGAGACCGCATCCTCCTGTGCAGCGATGGGTTGAGCAACGAGGTCGACGACGACGAGGTGGCCACCGTTCTCGACGAGGTGACCGATCCCCGTGAGGCGGCTCAGCAGCTCGTCGATCGGGCCGTGCGGCACGGGGGACGCGACAACGTGACGGTGGTGATCCTCGCGCTCGATACCGACGGCGGCAGCCCGGGAACCGCCGCTTCGGAGGATGATTCGGCGACCGACCGACCCGACGACGAGGAACCCCTCGCCTCGTCCCGAGACCTCTCGGCCGATCCCCTCGCCGACACCAAACGACCGGCGAAGCGGCGTCGGGTGCCCGTTCGCGGACTGGTCTTCGTCGGCTCGGTGCTCGGGGTGGTGGCAGCCGCCCTGTCGGCCACGATCTGGTACGCACGATCGGCCTGGTACGTCGACGAGATCGACGGCCAGGTGGTGATCATGCGGGGTCGTCCCGACGGCGTGTTGTGGCTCGACCCCACCCAGGTCGAGGTGATCGATCTGACCGTCGACGAGCTCGACGACGCGTCGCAGCGGCGGGTCGAGGACCAGCGGGTCCTCGGGTCCCTCGACGAGGCGCGGGTGTTCGTCGACAATCTCGAGGTCGTCGGCACGAGCGAGGGCTGAGGTGCGGCCCCGCACCGTCGAACTCGGCCTGCTCGTCCTCGCCAGCCTCATCACGGCGGCCGCCTACGGCCTGACGAGCCTCGGCCGGGCGGCCACGCTGCCCGCCGACATCGTGCCGTTCCTCGGCATCGTGATCGCCCTGCTCATGCTGGGCCACCTGCTCGTCCGCTGGTTCGCCCCGTCGGCCGACGGCCTCCTCCTCCCGCTCGCCGCCCTGCTCAACGGCGTCGGGTACGTGGTGATCGCCCGGCTCAACCCGGGGCTGGCCGACAGCCAGTCGGCCTGGACCTTCCTCGGGCTCCTCGCGTTCGGCGTGACCCTGATGGTCCTCGACGACCCACGACGACTCCAGCCCTACCGGTACACCCTGGCCCTCCTGGGGGTCATCATGCTGATGCTCCCGCTGATCCCGGGGCTCGGCGTCGAGATCAACGGTGCCCGGATCTGGCTGCACATCGGGCCGTTCAGCATCCAGCCGGGCGAGTTCGCGAAGATCCTGCTGGCGACGTTCCTGGCCGGCTACCTGGTCGACATGCGCGAACTGCTCACGATGTCGAAGCGGCGACTCGGCCCGCTCCACCTGCCCGACCTCAAGCACTTCGGCCCGCTGCTCCTGGCCTGGGGGGTGGCGCTGATCGTGATGGTCGCACAGCGAGACCTCGGTTCGTCGTTGCTGTTCTTCACCCTCTTCATCGTGATGATCTACCTGGCGACCAATCGCGTCGCCTACGTGCTCGGCGGGGTGTTCCTGTTCGGAACCGGGGCAACGATCGCCTATCAGATGTTCGATCACGTGCAGCGACGGGTCGAGATCTGGCGCGATCCGTTCGCCGACGCGAAGGACTCCGGCTTCCAGATCGTCGAGGCCGCCTTCGCCCTCGCCGATGGGGGACTGACCGGAACCGGGCTCGGTCGGGGAACACCCAACAAGATCCCGTACGCGCCGTCCGACATGATCTTCGCAGCCATCGGTGAGGAGCTGGGATTCGTCGGCGCGACCGCGGTGCTGATCATCTTCTTGTTCCTGATCGCCGCGGGTTTCCGAGTGGCGATCCAGGCGGCCAGTCCGTTCGAGCAACTCCTGGCGGGCGGGCTCACGGCGCTCCTGGGGTTCCAGGCGTTCGTGATCATCGGCGGCGTCATCCGAGTCCTGCCGCTCACAGGCGTGACCCTGCCGTTCGTCTCCTACGGCGGCTCGTCGCTGATCTCGAACTACGTCGTGCTCGCCATCCTCATCCGGATCTCGCACCGGTCGAATGCGCTGCCGCGCCATCAGTCCGTCGAGGCCGACATGGTGCCGGCGTGATCGATCGGGGGCTCCGTCACGTGCTGGCGGTGCTGATGCTGTGCTTCGGGGTGCTCTTCGTGCAGCTCAGCCGGGTCCAGTTCTTCCAGGCCGAGAGTCTGCGCGAGAACCCCGCGAACACCCGGACCGTCCAACGGGACTTCGCCCGGGAGCGGGGGCCGATCTCGACCGCCGACGGCCGGGTGGTGGCGATGTCGGTCGACGTGACCGGACCGCTCGAGCGACAGCGGGTCTACCCCGAAGGCGACCTCTACGCCCACAGCGTCGGGTACCTGTCGTTCAACCTCGGCGCCGACGGGGTCGAGCGGGCGTACAACGACGCACTCGTTGGGACCATCCCGGCGCTCCAACTGAACGACCTCACCAGCATCTTCGGTGGCGAGCAACCCATCGGCGAGGTGGTGTTGACCCTGCGCCACGACCTGCAGACCCAGGCCCGGTCGTTGCTCGGCGAGCGGAAGGGCTCGGTCGTCGCGCTCGATCCACGGACCGGCGCCGTCCTGGCCCTGTGGAGCTGGCCGAGCTTCGATCCCAACGTCCTGGCCGATCTCGATGGCACGGCGGTCAACGCCGCGTATGCCGAACTCCTCGCGACCGACGGCAATCCGCTCCGGGCCAAGGCCTACCGCGACATCTTCTTCCCGGGCTCGACGTTCAAGGTCGTCACGGCGGCGGCTGCGCTCGCCAACGGTGTTGCCACCCTCGACAGCCCGGTGTTCGAGCGAACCGATGCCTACCAACCCCCGCTCACCAACCGGCCCCTGACCAACTTCGGCGGCAGCACCTGCGGCGGCAACCTGCTCGAACTGCTCGCCGTTTCCTGCAACACGGGATTCGCCGAACTCGGCGCAGAGTGGGTCGGACCGGATCGGTTGATCGACACGGCGCGCGATTTCGGCTTCGAGTCGGTCCCTCCGCTCGACATTCCCGGCGCCGTGGCCAGTCAGTTCCCGACCGACTTCGGAGCCGAGCTCCAGGCCCCGACCCCCGAGGTCCCGGCGGGGGTCTACGAGAACACGCCGGCTCTGGCCCAGGCGTCGATCGGTCAGAACGACGTCTCGGCGACACCGCTCCAGATGGCGCTGGTGGCGGCGGCGATCGCCAACAACGGAGAGATCATGCAGCCCCACGTCGTCGCCGCCGTGAAGGACCGCACGGGCTCGGTCGTCCAGACCACCGGCAGCGACACGTGGCGGAGGGCCCTCGAAACCGATGTCGCGCTCGACCTTCGCGATGCCATGATCAACGTGGTCCAGACCGGTACGGCTCGGGGCGCATCGGTTGCCGGTGTCGAGGTCGGAGCCAAGACCGGGACCGCCCAGCTCGGCACCGAACCACCCAAATCCCACGCCTGGATGATCGCCTTCGCCGGTCCGCCGGGGCGCACCCCCGAGATCGCGATCGCCGTCGTCGTCGAGGGGACCGAAGGGGCATCGGAGCAGACCGGTGGCCGAGAGGCCGGTCCGATCGTGCGGGCGTTGATCGAGACGTACTTCGGCGGCTGAGGGCGAACTCGGTCGGGGGCGACCGGGCAAATCATCGGGTCGCGGTCAAGCTTGTGACCCATGAACGCAGTTCGGGCCCGCAACGTCACTAACCTTTGCACGCTGTGAGTGAATCCTCTTCACCCCGTCCCGTGCTGAACGGTCGCTACGAGCTGCATCGTCGTCTCGCCCGGGGCGGTATGGCCGACGTCTTCCTCGCTCGCGATCAACTGCTCGACCGACCCGTCGCCGTGAAGGTCCTCTTCCCGCAGTTCGCGGCGGAACCCTCCTTCGTCGAACGATTCCGCCGCGAGGCCCAGGCTGCGGCAAACCTGAACCACCCCAGCATCGTCGCCGTCTACGACTGGGGCGAGCACGACAACACCTACTTCATCGTCATGGAGTACGTCGAGGGGCGCAGCCTCGCCGACATCATCAAGGCCGAGGGAACCCTGCACCCCGACCGGGCGGCCGAGATCGCCGCCGACACCGCCGCCGCCCTGGGCTTCGCCCACCGAAACGGCACCGTTCACCGCGATGTCAAGGGCGGCAACATCCTGATCACGCCGACCGGTCAGGTGAAGGTCACCGACTTCGGCATCGCCCGCGCCTTCGGTGGGGGCGACGAACTCACCCAGACCGGGTCGGTCATGGGCACGGCCACCTACTTCTCGCCGGAGCAGGCGCAGGGCAAGCCGGTCGACCCTCGCAGTGATCTCTACTCACTGGGCGTCGTGCTGTTCGAGATGCTCACCGGCCGTCCCCCCTTCACCGGTGATTCGCCGGTGGCCATCGCCTACAAACACGTCCAGGAGATGCCACCGCGTCCCACGTCGATCAACCCGGCGATCCCGAAGGTGCTCGAGGTCGTCATCGCCCGGTTGTTGGCGAAGAATCCCGACCAGCGCTATCCGTCGGCCGAGGAGGTCCGGGCCGATCTGCGACGGTTCCGCGAAGGCCAACCCCTCGCCAGTTCGTCGGCTCCGGCGGCCGTCGCAGCGCCCGCTCGGGCCGCCGACACCGGATCGAGCCGAGCCGTCATCGACGCCACCCGGGCGATTCCGGCGGCCGTCGCGGCCCAGGCACCACCCGCCATCGAGGAGGAGTACTACGAGCCGCCGAGTCGCAACGGGTTCTTCCTCGTTGCGCTCGCCGTGCTGATCCTGGCCCTCGGTGCACTGGCGGTGTACATCGCCGACACCCTCGGTGGCAGTGGCACCGACGCGCTCGCGAACCCCGTCGACGTCCCGAGTCTCATCGATCTCACCGAGGCCGACGCCCGGACGGTGCTCACCGATCTCGGTCTCCTCGCCGACGTCGTCTTCGAAGACAACCCCGACGTCGAGCCCGGCATCGTCTTCGGCCAGGATCCCCCCGCCGGTGACCAGATCGAGGCCGGCAGCAGTGTCGAGGTCACCGTGTCGAAGGCCGCCGAGACGGTCCTGCTGACCAACGTCGTCGGGCTCAGCGAGGCCGAGGCGACGGCCATCCTCCAGGGGCTCGGTCTGCGGGTGGTTCCCAAGTCCGAGCCCAGCGAAGACGTCCCCGAAGGCACCGTCGTCTCGATGACGCCCGACCCCGACCAGGAGGTCAACAAGGACACCCTGGTCACGCTGGCCATCTCGAGCGGACCGGCCGAGGTCGAGGTCCCCGTCCTGACGGGCCTGACCATCGAGGAGGCCTCCAACCAACTGGCCCAACGCAACCTCCCGGATCCCGATGTGCGGCTGGAGCCGTCGTCGACCGTCGCCCGGGGCACGATCATCCGCACCGATCCGACGGCCGGGACACCGGTCGCCATCGACCGACGGGTCACGCTGTACGTGTCCGACGGACCCGAGACGGCCCAGATCCCGCCCGTGGTCGGACTCACCCAGGGCGCCGCCGAACAGGCGATCATCAACAAGGGCTTCATCCCCGTGGTGGTCCGAGTCGACGTGCCGGCGGGGTCCAACGATGCGGGCAAGGTGATCAGTCAGGATCCGGGCGCCAACGCCAAGCAGGAGAAGGGGACCGAGGTCCGCATCAGCGTGGGTGTGGCGGCCGCCACGACCACCACGGCCCCCACCACCACGACGACCACCGCGGCGCCGACCACCACCACGACCACGACCACGGCACCCCCGCCCTGACCCCCGGTCGGCGCGAAGGCGCGTTCATTCGCCTTCCGACCGGTCAGATGATCGGGCGGCAGCGCTCCACGAAGTTGGCGAGCAGATCCTTGCCCGCCGTGGTGAGCACCGATTCGGGGTGGAACTGCACACCCTCGACATCGAGTGAGCGGTGGCGCAGTCCCATGATCAGTCCGTCGCGCGTGGTCGCGGTGATCTCGAGCACCTCGGGCAGGGTGGCCCGCTCGACGAGCAACGAGTGGTATCGGGTGGCCTCGAGGGGACTGGGGAGCCCCTGGAACACACCGACGCCGTCGTGGAGCATCACCGAGGTCTTGCCGTGCATCAGTTCGGGGGCCCGGACGACCTCGCCGCCGTAGAGCTGGCCGATGCACTGGTGACCGAGACACACCCCGAGGACGGGCACCCGACCGGCGAAGGCGTCGATGATCTCGAGTGACCGGCCGGCCTGATCCGGGGTGCCGGGGCCGGGCGACACGAGGACGCCGTCGGGTTCGAGCGTGAGCAGTTCCTCGACGGTTCGTTCGTCGTTGCGGACCACCACCGGATCGGCACCGAGTTCACCCAGGTACTGGACCTGGATGTACACGAACGAGTCGTAGTTGTCGATGACCAGGATCTTGGGGCCCACCCGCTGCAGCGTACCGGTCCCCTGGCCCACCGGTCCGGGCCGGACGTCGTTGCGGCGTCTCGACGGCGCCGGGTACCGGTCGGGGCCGGGACCTCATTAGGCTGTCGGGCGATGGCACGCCATGATCCGAAGAGAAGTCGGGTGACCCCGAAGGGAACCCAGTCGACCGCACCGCAGGGTGACGAGATCGGGGTGCCCCGAACCGGTGGTCCCGCCAGTCGCCCGCCGATCGACCTTCCCGGTCCCTCGGCGCCGTGGGTGCCGGTCCTGATGTTCTCGTTCCTGGGTCTCGGCGTGCTGATGATCCTGCTGAACTACCTGAGCGTGCTGCCGGCCGCTCCGTCGAACTGGTATCTGCTGGGCGGTCTCGGCCTCGTGCTCGGCGGCATCTTCACGGCCACCCAGTACCGCTGACACCCAGTACCGCTGACACCCAGTACCGCTGACCCCCAGTACCGCTGACCCCCAGTACCGCTGAATCAGAGCTCGTCGATCGAGGTCAGCAGGTCCATCTCGTCGGCGCAGTGGCGCGGCGGTTGCGGGACCTGATCGTTGGCCAGGGTCATGCGCAGTTCGGCACCGCACGACGAGCATCGGTAGACCAGCTTGACCCGGCGCAATTCCCCTGGGGGCGGTGGTTCGGGAACCGGCCGGGCGAACGCTCCGAGCACGGCGAGGCCGATCCGTACGATGAGGTAGAAGCTGACCATGGCGATGACGACCCGGATCGGGTCGAGGCCGAAGCCGATGAGCCCGGCGGTCAGCGCGATGACCGTGAGGTGGAGGACCTGCCGGCGACGGCTCTGGATGGCCGCATCACGGGCGGAGGCGGATGACTCGATCGGGGTGTCGTCGGCATCGATCGAGCCGGGGAAATCGGTTGTCGGCTCGAATTCGTCCATGTCGCGCCTTCCCTCGCTCGCCAGTCGGAACGAGCCGGACCCCCAGCGTAGAGGTTCCGACGAGCCGGCGGCAGACCGACCGCGCTGGGTGTCGGCGAAGAATCGATCGACCGCTCGCGGTGACAGATCAAGATTCTTGAGATAGCTTCCTTGTTTCTCCTTCAACATGCAGCCGTCGGGGCTTCGCCCCGGTGCGGAGGCAGTCGTCCGAACGATCGGGAGTCCCGTTGCCCCAGCTCCAGAACTCAACGGCCGAGCACGCCATCGCCGCACCCGCAGTCACGCGCTCGAGGTTCCGAGTTCCGAGATTCAGTGCCGAGCGGGCCTGGATCGGCGCCATCGTCGGCTACAGCGTCCTACGGTTCGTGCTCGCGTGGGGTGCGATGGGCGAGTACGGGGTCAACCCCTGGATCTTCGGGGTGATCGACGTCGGTACGGCCTGGCCCTATGCCAAGTCGACCGCCGGGATGGTCAAGGCCGGCTGGAGCGGACAGTGGCTCCGCTTGTCTCAGTGGTCGGTCCTCGCCGTCGTCACGTTCTTCGCCCCGTACCTGTATCTCTGGATCGCGGGATCCGGGATGCCCGACTCGATCGAGTACGGCCTGGCCGTCGTCGTCGTCGTGCTCTTCGTTGCGGCGACCCTGGGGATCGTGCGCCGGATCCGAAGCGGGCCGGCCCGATGATGTCGCTGCGACGAGCCATGGCCACCGAGATCGACATCACGGTGGGTGCCGCCGATCATCCGGCGATCGCCGACGCTCGCCGGCTCCATGCCCGCGTCTACGTCGAGCGGGGCTTCGTCGACGGTCACTCGAACTGGCTCGACCTCGATACCGGACTGGTGGAGGACGCCCATGTCGCCGGCTCGATCTATCTCTCGGCTCGGCACGAGGGTGCCGTGGTCGGCGTGGCGCGACTCATTCTCCCGGGTCCGCGGGGCCTGCCGGTCTTCGAGCACTTCGCGCTCGATCCCGACGCCTGCGTCCCCTCGCAGGAGCAGTGCCTCGAGGTCTCTTCGCTGTGCATCGACGCCGGGAGTTCGGTCAGTGCGGCCGTGTTCGTCCATCTGGTCCGAGCCTTCGCCGCCATGAGCCACACCCGACCCGAGCGGTACTGGATCGCCATCGTCGAGCGGCCGCTGCTGACGGCCATGAATCGGTTCTACGGGCTGAAGTTCCGGCCGATCGGTGAAGCGAGGCAGTATCTCGGCGGCGAGACCCTCCCGGTCCTGCTCGATGTCCCCGACTACCTCGGCGGGTTGGTCGGGAGCGAACGCGACTTCATCGACGACCGGAGTGCCGTGATCGACCTCCGCGGCGAATCGCTGCCGGTTCGCCCCTGAACCCGGCCCGGCTGGTCGCCGGTCGTCACGTCGAACCGACGCGATCAGGGGATTAACGATGCACCGCCGGCTTCCGAAGCTGTGGAGGTGCACGAAGCGTGGAAACGGTTCCTCCTCGGGGGGTCGACGATCGTCGTCGCTCTCGGCGTCGTCGCTCCCGCCACCCTTCCCGCGCTCCGGATCGTCCTGGCGCTCACCTATCTCGGCCTCGCGAGGTCGGTCCTGCGACGGACGAAAGGCAAGGCACCCCACATCCGACTGTTCGGTTACGGCCTGGTCAGCGCCGTCGCGGGCGCCATCGTGCGTCTGGTCCACGGCTCCATCGTCGGTGAGGCCTATCCCTTCCCCTCACCGGCCGACCTCCTCGGCTATCTCTTCTACGTCTTCCTGATCCTCGGAGCCGGCGCCCTGGTCCGGGCCCGAAGTCGCGAGCGACGGTTCGACGACGCCATCGATGCCGCGTTGGTCGGTGTGCTCGCGTTCTCGCTGCAGTACTGCGCGGTGCTCGACCGGTACCTCACCGATGTGCGGGAACCCCTCGGTGAGCGATTGGTGAATGGGGGGTTCGCCGTCGCCACCACCCTGCTCGTCGTGATGTGCGCCCGCATCTCGTTCGGACCGGGAACCCGCAACGGCAGCTACTACCTCCTCGCGGCGGCGGTGACCATCGCCGTCGTCAACGACACCGGCCTGCAGCTGCAGGCAGCCGGACAGTTCGATCTGGTCTGGCTCACCGGAGTCCTCGCACCCCTGGGCCTGGTGGTGACGACGGCGGCCATCCTGCACCCCGAGTCCGGTTTCCTCGCCGATCGCCCCTCGCTCGTCGAGGACGAGTTGAGCCCGCTCCGTCTGGTCTTCCTCTTCGTCTCGGCCCTCTACGGCATCGCGGCGATCGTGTGGATGGCCCACAACGGCTCCGTCCTGGGGCTGGCGGTGGC
This sequence comes from uncultured Acidimicrobiales bacterium, assembly GCA_963717115.1. Classification (GTDB taxonomy): domain Bacteria; phylum Actinomycetota; class Acidimicrobiia; order Acidimicrobiales; family SZUA-35; genus JBBQUN01. The sequence continues at coordinate 67,644 of CAVQVO010000004.1, forward strand.
GACGGCCGGCACCGCCGCCACGTTCGGGCTGTCGATCGTGCGCATGACCTTGATCGTGAACGAGCAGCAGGCCTCGCTCTCGACCGAGAAGCGCCTGCGGGTGTTCACGTCGGCTTCCTCGACGGCGATGACCAGCCACGAACTCGAGCAGCGTGCGGCCGATTTCCTGCGGGACATCGCTCCGGACGTGATCCCCGGACGCATCCTCGTCGGGCGTGGTCTCGACCCCGAGTCGGCGTTGTGGTCGGTCGATCCGGATCCGATCGTCGCCGATCTGCTGGTCGAGGAGAACGGTGAATGGCAGGACCGCCTCGAGCGGGGGCTCGGGATGTTCGTCGACGACGTGCCGCTCCGAGCGCTCGAGGATCACCCGGGATCGATCACCGTCGTGACCGCTCCCGCTCGATCGGGTGACACGATCGCCCTCTACGTGGAGTCGTCGAACCTGATCACGCGTCGGCGCAAGGCGCTGCTCGAGTCGTTCGTCGTGCAGCTCTCCCTGCTCTTCGACAGCGTCGAATCGGCTGCCGAACTGCACCGCAAGAAGTCCGACGAACGATTCCGGACGCTCGTCCAGGACTCGAACGACATCGTGTGCCTCGTCGAACGAACGTCACTGGCCATCACCTTCATCGGTCCGACGCTCGAACGGCTCCTCGGCTACCCCGAGACCGCCGCGCTCGGGATCTCACCGTTCACGATCATGCACCCCGACGACCGGCTGCGGGTCGAGCCCGAGGTCCTCGCCCCGAACCTGCGACCGACCGGCGAGGGCTCGATGGAGCTGGGCCCGGTCGACGTCCGGCTGCGGCACCGCAACGGGCACCATCTCTGGTTCTCGCTGTCGGTCCGGGATCTGTGCGACGAAGCGGACGTGGATGGTCTGCTGTTCAACTTCGCCGACATCCACGAGCGCAAGATGGCCGAGCTCCAGCTGTCCTCGGCCGAGGCCCGCTACCGAGCGCTGGTCACCAACGCCAACGACGTGATGGTGCTCCTGAAGGACGGGGCCATCACCTACGTGACCCCGAACGTGGAGCGCGTCTTCGGGATGCCGTCCGCCGACCTCATCGGGGCCCATGCCGCGGCGTTCCTCAACGACCGGGCCGAGCGTGAGATCGACGAACTCTTCGAGCAGGGAACCCTCACCCGATTCGGCACGGTGATGGAGACCGAGCTCCCGACCGCCTCGGGTGGTCGTCGAACCGTGGAGCTGACCTTCTCGGATCCGGCGCTCGGCGACGACCACGTGATGGTCACGATCCGTGACGTCACCGAGCATCGGCGTCTCGAAGCGAGTCTGCGCGATCAGGCGTTGTACGACCGCCTCACCGGCATGTTCAACCGGGCCTCGATCCACCCCGAACTGCAGCGAGGCCTGCAGGGTCTCGATGCCGGACGGCAGCTGGGCGTCCTCCACCTCGACGTCACCGACTTCAAGTCCATCAACGACAGCCTGGGCTTCGAGATGGGCGACGCCCTGCTGGTGGAGATCGCAACGAGGTTGCGTGCGGCGCTGCGTCGCACCGACACCATCGCCCGCCTGAACGGCGACGAGTTCGCCATCGTCACGACCGAACCCACGACCGAGCGGGTCACCGGGCTCGCCACCCGGCTCCGAGGGCTCTTCGATGCGCCGTTCGAGCTCGGGACCCACTCCATCAAGGTCGGCGTCTCGATCGGTCTCGTCGTCACCGACGACCGGTCGGAGATCGCCACCCGCCTGCTCGAATCGGCCGGCTTGGCCTTGCGGTCGGCCAAGAACGATCCGAGTGGCGTGGTCGTCTACGAGCCGTGGATGCGCGATGCCGCTGCCGAACGCTTCGAACTGGCGGCCGGTCTGCTCGACGGGATCGAGCGGGGTGAGTTCTTCCTCGTCTACCAACCCTTGTTCGACCTCTCGTCGCAGAAGGTCACCAGCACCGAGGCCCTGCTGCGCTGGCGACACCCGACTCGGGGGTACGTGTCGCCCGCGGTCTTCATCCCGATGGCCGAACAGACGGGGGCGATCATCGAATTGGGTCGCTGGGTCCTGGATCGATCCTGCCGCCAGTTGGTCGCTTGGCACGACGAGCTCCCCGACGGCCGCGGCCTGTCGATGAGTGTCAACGTGTCGGCGCGCCAACTCGAGGTCCCCGGCGAGGTCGAGCGTCTGAAGGAGATCATCGTGGCCAGCGGAGCCGACACCCGATGCATCATCCTCGAACTCACCGAGTCGATGGTGCTCGACGACGCCCGCCACGTGCGCGCCGATCTGGAGGAGTTCCGGGCCATGGGAATCCGGATCGCCGTCGACGACTTCGGCACCGGGGCGGCGGGTCTGGGACACCTTCGTGATGTCCCGCTCGACGTGATCAAGATCGACAAGAGCTACATCGACGGACTGGGCCAGTCACCCGAGGCGCACAACCTGATCACCGGAGTCATCGAGCTGGCGCACGGCATGGGTGCGAAGATCGTGGCCGAGGGCATCGAGACCCCCGACCAGGCTCGGCTCCTGCGGGCCATGCACTGTGACTTCGGGCAGGGCTTCTACCTGGGCCGGCCGATGGAGGTCGCGCCGATCGAAGCGTGGTTCGCCGAAGGTCGGGCCGGTTCGGCGGCGGCGTCGATCGCCGAGCCTCACCAACCGGCGGGCCGCTCGGTCGGGACCCGCCGGCGCCGGTAGCGTGCCGATGGTGCGACCGTGCCGGACACCGAGGCCTTCCCCGAGACGCCCGCCGGCCGCGTGGACGGCCCTGCTGGTGCTCGGCGCCGTGCTCGGCTTGGTGGCCTGTGCCGGAGAGGCGAGTCGACTCTCCGAGGAGCTGGTCGAGCCGATCTCGGTTCTGGTCTCGGAACAGGCGAAGGCGGCGGGAGTCGAGCTCACGCCCGCCGACGCCGAGTGCGCCGCCCGGCGTCTCCGTGACGACGAAGCCGTGGCGCTGACCGATGCCATGGCCGCCGATCTCCCTGCCGATGCGACGCTCGCCACCCAGCTGGCGACGGCGATCCTCGACTGTGTCGACCCCGATCTGCTCGCCCGATCGGCCCTGGCCCCGTTCACCGTCGGGGTCGGCGAGGACTCGGTGTCCTGCACCGCCGACGAACTCGACGACGAACTGATCGGTGCCATGATCGCGGCGAACCTCCAGGGAGTTCCGATGCCGTCGGCGCAGGTCGAACTGCAGGTGGCGACGGCGTTGGCGCTGTGTCTCGAGCCGGCCGAACTGCTGAATCGTGGCTGACCGACACCCGATCAGTAGCCGAGGGACCGGTCGACGACGTTCGTGAGTGGGGTTCCGCGGTCGAGCGCCTCGAGATTGCCGGCCAGGGTGGACGCCCAGCGGGCCACGTAGCCCCGGGACAGGCCCGCCACATGCGGGGTGATCAACAGGTTCGGGACGTCCCACAGCGCCGAGTCGTCGGGGAGTGGTTCGGTCTCGAAGACGTCGACCGCCGCACCGGCCACGTGCCCCGAACCGAGGGCCTCGACCAGTGCATCGATGTCGGTGACACCGCCTCGGGACACGTCGACGACCAGGGCCCCGGGATGCAGGGCTGCGAGTTCCCTCGCGCCGACGAGACCGCGGGTCTCGTCGGTGAGCGGCGCGATCACGACCAGGACGTCGGCGCCGGCGATGACGTCGAGCCGGTCGTCCATCGAGACGACCCGTTCGACGCCGTCGACCGGCAGGCCCGAACGGCGAACGCCGGTGACGGTCATGCCCAGCGCCGCCGCCCGCCGGGCGACGCTCTCGCCGATGGTGCCGAGACCCACGATGCAGAGGCGCCGCCCCGACAGGGACCGGGGCATGTGTTGGCGCCAGCGATGGTGGCGTTGGTGTTCGACGTAGGCGGGGACGCGATAGGCGAGGGCGAAGGCCATGGCGATGACGAACTCGGGCATCTCCGGATCGTGGCTGCCGCTGGCGTTGGTGATGACCACCGAGTCGTCGAGCCCGGGGGCCGGGAGCAGACCGTCGGCGCCGGCGCCGCTGATCTGGATCAGACGGAGCCGTTCGGCGCGGGCCCAGTCGACCGGCTCGCTCGATGCCCACACCAGGAACTCGATCTCGGGCAGGACGGCGTCGAGATCGTCGACGAAGACCACCTCGTGGTCGGGGAGCGCGTCGGCGATGGGGGAGAAGAAGTCGCGGTAGGCGCCGGGATAGACGTGGACGGTGGATCTCGTGGTCATGATCGCTGGAACCGTCCCGACTCGACCTCGGTCGCCTCTCCTCGACGGACCATGCGCTGCAGGTGCAGTTCGGCGGTGCGGCGCTCGACGGCTTCGACGATGGTGGACTCGACGTGAGGTCGGTAGACGAAGCGATGAGCGACGAGTTCGTCGAGCGATCGGGGTTCGGCGAGGTGGTCGAGCATCGCCTGGTGCCGTCGACCGATGACCGCATGGAAGTCGTCGAGCATGGTGAGGAAGTTCGCTCGACCCTCGATGATCCCCTTGTGGTGGAAGGTCACGTAGAAGCGGGCGTCCTCGTCGCGCACCCGGATCAGCGAATCCTCGAAGTCCTCGAGATCGGACCAGACGTCGCCGTAGTAGGGACCGAATCCGGTGAGATCGATGTCGGAGAGGAAGAACACCCCGCCGCTGATCCGGAATCCGCTGTGGCCCCGGGTGTGCCCGGGGAGGTGGACGGCCTCGACGGTGACCCCGCCCAGATCGAAGACGTGCCCATCCCGGAACCCCTCGGCGTCGGGACGGGCGGTGTAGTGGAACTCGTCGATGATCTGGCGGGTGAAATCGGCCCGGGTCTGACCCGTGAGTCCGTAGACCGCCATCAGTCCGTCGATGCTCTGCGCCCCGGGAAGATCCGCCTCGTGGATGTGGATCCGGGCGTCGGCGAAGAAACCGTTGGCCGGCATGTGGTCTTCGTGGCTGTGCGAGTTCACCACGGCATCGACCGGTACCGGCACCCCGCCCCGGGCGACGACGGTGACCGACGGATCGATCACGATGGTCTCGGCCCGGCCCCGGACCAGGACCGAGTTGCCCGAAGGGTAGGCCCCTCGGTCGGCTCCTTCGAGCACCGAGACGGCGTCGGTGAGTCCGCGCTCGGCATCACCCCACTCTGCGATCATCGGCCGACCTTATGTGATCGGACCCGTGGGTACGAGTCGGCGCGGCGATCGGACCCGATTGGGGCTCCGAGACTGCGCAATCGCTCGGGAACTGCGCGAAGGTGACAGCAGTGTCCGAGTTGATCTGGAACGAGACCCCAACCCTTCGACGGCCCCTCCTGCTCATCGCGTTCCAGGGTCTGTTCGACGCCGCCGGTTCCTCGACCGATGCCCTCGACTGGATCCGGGAACGGACCGACTCGAGTGTCGTCGCCAAGATCGACGGCGAGGCCTTCTACAACTTCTGCGAGGTCCGGCCGCTCGTGCGGATCGGCCCCGACGGAAGGCGGATCATCGAATGGCCCGGCGCCACGGTCTGGGCCTGCCACACCGACTCGGTGCGGGACCTGCTGGTGATGACCGGTATCGAGCCCCACCTACGCTGGGGAACGTTCGCCGACCTGATCCTCGACACCGCCCGCCGTACCGGCGCCGAGATGGCGGTGACCGTCGGATCGATGGTGTCGATGGTCCCCCACACCCGGCCCTTCCCGATCACCGGAAGTGCCGCCAACGCCGAGCTGGCCCGACGTCTCGGCCTGGGAACGCCGAGCTACGAGGGGCCGACCGGCATCGCCGGGGTGATCAACGAGCGGCTGGACCGGTCGGGCCTGCCGGTGATGTCGCTGCGGGTCGCCATTCCCCACTACGTCCCGACCCCGCCCAATCCCAAGGCCACCCGGGCGCTCCTGCGCCGGATCCAGAAGACCACCGGTGTCCCCACCGGCTACGAGGAACTCGACGGCGCGGTCACCGAGTGGCAACTGCGGGTCGACCAGGCGGTCACCTCCGACGGCGAGACCTCGGGCTACGTGAAGCGGCTCGAACACCAGGTGGACTCCAACGAGGAACTGCTGCCCTCGGGCGACGATCTGGCCGGGGAACTCGAGGCCTTCCTCCGCGACCACCAGGACGGCGGCGACCCCTGACCCGGGGGTGACCGACGGTCAGCGGGGCAGGACCTCGATGGCCTGCTGGCGGAGTAGATGGTCGGCCAGGACCAGCAGGGCCATGGCCTCGACCAGCGGAACGGCGCGGGGGAGCACACAGGGGTCGTGACGGCCCTTGGCGGCGAGGGTCGTGAACTCGTTGTCGGTCGTGACCGTCTTCTGCTCGGACGCGATGGTCGCCGTCGGTTTGAACGCCACCTTCCCGATGATGGACGCTCCGGTGGTCATGCCGCCCTGCACACCGCCCGAGCGGTTCGACGTGGTCATCGGTCGGCCGTCGGGTCCCGGCTGGAACGGGTCGTTGTGCGACAACCCGGTGAGTCGGGTCCCGGCGAATCCGCTGCCGATCTCGAAGCCCTTGGCTGCCGGCAGTGAGATCATGGCCTTGGCGAGGTCGGCGTCGATCTTGTCGAAGACCGGTTCCCCCAACCCCGGGGGCACGTTGCGGGCGACGAACGTGACGATGCCGCCGAGCGAGTCGCCGTCTCGACGAGCTTGGTCGATGGCTGCGGTCATGGCGGCCGCAGCATCCGGGTCGGGGCAGCGGGTGGGGTCGGCCTCGACCTGATCGAGCGTGATCGTGTCGGGGTCGAGGTCGGTGTCGATCGTGTGGACCGAGCTGACCCAGGCCAGGACCTCGATCTCGGCGACCGTGGCGAGCAGTTTGCGGGCGATGGCTCCGGCTGCGACCCGACCGATGGTCTCGCGGGCCGAGGCCCGGCCACCGCCGCGGTGATCGCGGAAGCCGAACTTGGCGTCGTAGGTGTAGTCGGCGTGGCTCGGCCGGTAGACGTCCTTCAGGTGGTCGTAGGCGCCCGGGTTCTGGTCCTGGTTGCGCACCATCATGGCGAGGGCGGTGCCGGTCGTCCGCCCTTCGAACACCCCCGAGAGGATCTCGACCCGGTCGGCTTCGGACCGCTGGGTGACCAGGCGGCTCTGACCCGGGCGGCGACGATCGAGGTCGAACTGGATCTCGTCGGTCGTGATGGGCAGCCGGGCGGGGCAACCGTCGAGGATCACCCCGACGGCCGGGCCGTGGGACTCACCGAAGGTGGTGATGCTGAAGAGATGCCCGAAGCGACTGGTCACGGCACGAGGCTACCGGGAACCCGGACCCCGCTCGGCCCGGTGCGGCCGGAACGGCGACCGCCCGGTACGCTCGACCATCATGGACATCGGCCGGAACCGTGCACTTCGTCACGGCGTGCTCAAGGTGTGGATCGATCAGGATCTGTGCACCGGAGACGGCATCTGCACCGATCACGCTCCCGAGGTCTTCATGATCCTCGAAGACGGAATCGCCTACTGCCGTGAGGGCGACAAGGTCTTCAACGATCCGGGCGGATCGGCCGAGTTGGCCGTCGTGCCTCCCTCGCGTGAGGTCGACGTGATCGACGCCGCCGCCGAATGCCCGGGTGAGTGCATCTTCATCGAGTTCGACGAGCAACTCCCGGCCGAACTCGAGGCCTGACCGGAATCATCGAGTTGTGGACCCGACCCGTGGGATCTACAACGTGGCGGTGATCTCCATGGAACGGCGGGTGGGCATCAGCTCGCCCTGGAACCTCTTCGACTCCGATCCCGAACGGCGCCGGGCCCAGCTCGGCGACATCGCCGACGCCGGGATCGACCACCTCTTCATGGCCGACCACGTCAGCTTCCGGGGCGGCGCCGGTGACGACGTGATGGTGCATCTCGCCGCCCTGTCGGGCATCGAACCCCGACTCGGCCTCTACGCCGGTGTCCTCCTGCTGGCCCTGCGTCACCCGATGGTGGCGGCCCGACAGATCGCGTCGCTCGCCACGGTGGCCCCGGGTCGTGTGGTGATGGGAATCGGTGTCGGCGGAGAGGACCGGCACGAGTTCGAGGTCTGCGGCATCGATCCGGCGACCCGTGGGCGACGCACCGACGCCGAACTCGAGATCGTGCGTCGCCTCCTCGACGGGGAGACGCTCGACTGGGACGACGAGTTCTTCGTCCTGGAGGAGGCGAGGATCCGGCCCACCCCGTCGCCCCGGGTCCCCTTCGTGGTCGGTGGGCGAAGCGGGTCGGCGATCGAGCGCGCCGGACGGGCCGGCGACGGGTGGCTCGCCGCCTGGAGCACCGCCGACCGGTTCGCCTCGGGTGTGGCTCGGGCGGCCGAGGTTGCCGAACGGCACGGCCGGTCGCCGGACTGGCGGCACGGCTACCAGATCTGGGTCGGGATCGGGGCCGATCCCGACGACGGCCGCCTCCACGTCGCCGAGGCGATGCAGCGCTTCTACCGCATGCCGTTCGAGCCGTTCGCCCGGTTCACCCCGTGCGGGACGGCCGAGGAGATCGCCGCCGACCTGGCACCGTTCGTCGAAGCCGGAGCCGTCGACCTGAACATCACGCCGTGCGGGGCGGACCGGCTCGCCGAACTCGACGCCGTGGCCGAGATCAAACGGTTGCTGGCCTCGGTCTGAGCGAAGCGACCGGCCTCGGTCTGACCGACGGGCCGGGGCCCACTACATTGCTCGGGTCCCTCTCCCGCTCACGGAAGTGCACCCATGGCCGACGTCACCAAGATCCTGCTCGACGAGTCCGAGATGCCGACGCAGTGGTACAACATCGTCCCCGACCTGCCCAGCCCGCCGCCACCGCCCCTGCACCCGGGCACCCACGAGCCGGTCGGACCCGAAGACCTCATGCCCCTGTTCCCGATGGGCCTGATCATGCAGGAGGTCTCGACCGACTCCTACATCGACATCCCCCAGGAAGTCCAGGACATCTACAAACTGTGGCGGCCCTCGCCCCTCTATCGGGCCCGTCGCCTCGAGAAGCTCCTCGATACCCCGGCCCGGATCTACTACAAGTACGAGGGGGTCAGTCCGGCCGGTTCGCACAAGCCCAACACGGCGGTCCCCCAGGTCTATTACAACGCGATCGAAGGCGTGAAGAAGCTCACCACCGAGACCGGAGCCGGTCAGTGGGGCACGGCGCTCGCCTTCGCGTGTGCCTTGTTCGGGCTCGAGTGCGAGGTCTGGCAGGTGGCGGCGAGTTACCAGGCCAAGCCCTACCGCAAGGCGATGATCGAGACCTTCGGCGGCACGATCCACTCGAGCCCATCGGATCTGACCGAGGCCGGGCGGGCGATCCTGGCCGCCGACCCGAACTCACCGGGCAGCCTCGGGATCGCGATCTCCGAGGCCGTCGAGGTCGCCGCGAAGGATCCCGAGATCCGGTACGCGCTCGGGAGCGTCCTCAACCACGTCCTGTTGCACCAGACCATCATCGGTGAGGAAGCGTTGCTCCAGTTGGCCAAGGTCGACGAACAGCCCGACCTCATCGTCGGGTGCACCGGTGGCGGTTCGAACTTCGCCGGGCTCGCGTTCCCGTTCCTGCGCGAGAAGATGGCCGGCACGATGAACCCGACCCTCCGAGCCGTGGAGCCGGCGGCCTGCCCGTCGCTGACCAAGGGGACCTACGCCTACGACTTCGGCGACACGGCCGGGCTCACGCCGTTGATGAAGATGCACACCCTCGGCCACGACTTCATCCCCGACCCGATCCACGCCGGCGGCCTGCGGTACCACGGCATGGCGCCGCTGATCTCGCACATCTACGAGCTCGGGCTCATCGAGGCGATCTCGATCCCCCAGACCGAGTGCTTCGACGCCGGCGTCACCTTCGCCCGCAACGAGGGCATCGTTCCGGCCCCCGAACCGACGCACGCGCTCGCCGCAGCGATCCGCGAAGCCAAACGGGCCAGGGAAACCGGCGAGGAAACGGTGATCCTGACGGCCCTGTGTGGCCACGGCCACTTCGACATGGCCGCCTACGATCGCTACTTCGCCGGCGACGTGGTCGACTACGACTACCCCGAGGCCAAGGTGGCCGAGGCGCTGACCCACCTCCCCCAGGGCGTCTGACGAAGCGGTCGGGCGAACCCAGGCGACGAGACGATCCGAGGACGACGATGTCGAACGACGAGGAACCCCCGGAGCCCGAAGGCCCACCCGACTCCGCCGCCGACGCCGGCGGTGGTTCTCCGACGGGAGGGCGAGGTCTCGCCGCCTACGGATGGACCTACCTCGTCGTGTTGTTCGTCGTGTTCGTCGCCGTCGCCCTCCTGGCCTTCTCGTGCGACGACGATGCCCCCAGCACGCTCGCGCCGATCGAGGCCACCACGACGAGCGTGGTCGACGAGGGCCAGAGCTCCCCGGTCGCCGTCGCGGCGGTCATCGACGGTGGCACGGTGGTCCTCTCGGGCGCCGTGCCCGACGACGGGGCGAGGGAACAACTGGTGGCGCTCGCCGAAGCCCAGTACGGCGAGGGCAACGTGATCGACGAGCTCACGGTGGATCCCACCACGATGCTCGGCGGCGGCACGTTCTCGATCGGTGGGACCGCGGCCGAGGGCGACCAGCGTCCCCTGGCGCTCCAGGATGCCGTCGCCGCCGCACTCGGTCTCGCCGACGGGGGCTTCGACGTCACCTTCGAAGCGGTCGCGATCGTCCCCGTCGACGTCGAGGCGACGATCGCCTCCGGTGTGGTGGCGCTCGCCGGGACCGTCCCCGATCAGGGATCGATCGACTCGCTGGTCTCGCTGTCGGAGGGGGTCTGGGGCGTCGGGAACGTCGACCCCGCAGGTCTCGGAATCGGTGACGTGACCTGGGACGCCGGTCTCGTTCGGGTGACGGGCACCATCGATGCGGGCGACACGCGCGGCGACGAGTTCGCGACGGCACTGGCCGGGCTGGCCCCCGGAGTGACGGTCGACGCGGCGGGTCTGGCCCTCGACACCGGGGCCGAGGCGCTCGCTCGATCCGAGGAACGGCTGCGGGCCGCGCTCGAGGCGACGCCGATCCGCTTCGCCGTCAACTCGTCCGAGATCGATCCGGCCAGCGACGAGATCCTGGCCCAGGCCGCGGCAGCCATCACGGCGGCACCGGGCATCGCCGTCGAGATCGTCGGACACACCGACGACTCGGGCAGCGCCGAACTGAACCAGACCCTGTCGGCGGCGAGAGCCGAGGCCGTCCTGAACCGGCTCGTCGAACTGGGCGTCGCCGCCGATCGCCTCACCTCACGAGGGGCCGGTGAGGACGAACCGATCGCCGACAACACCACCGAGGAAGGCAAGGCCGCCAACCGGCGCATCGCCTTCGAGTTCCAGGGAGCAGCATGAAGATCGCACGATTCCGCACCGCCGTCGACGCCCCGGCCGAGCTGGGTGCCGTCGAGGGAGACCGGATCCGGTCGCTCGCCCGACTCGGCCTGGGCGACGACGTGGTGGCGGCCGCGCTCACCGACCCCGATCGCCGCGAGGAGGCGCTCGAGGGAGCACCGAGCCACGTCCTGACCGACGTGACGCTGCTGGCGCCCGTGGCCCGGCCGCCGAAGTTCCTCGCCATCGGCTTGAACTACCTCGACCACATCGCCGAGGGAAACCGGCCGGTCCCGGAGTTCCCGGTCTTCTTCAACAAGCAGTCGACGTGCGTCAACGACCCTGGCGCCGACGTGCCGATTCCGCCCGAGTCACCCGACGAGATCGACTACGAGGGTGAACTCGGGGTGATCATCGGCCGGCGCTGCCGTCGGGTGTCGCGCGAGGACGCCCCGTCGGTGGTGGCCGGGTACTGCATCGTCAACGACGTCTCGGTCCGCGACTGGCAGCGCAAGTCCCCGACCATGTGGCTCGGCAAGTCCTGGGACGGTCACGGACCCGTGGGGCCGTGGCTGGTCACGACCGACGAACTCCCGGACCCGCACGGTCTGACCATGCAGACGTTCGTCAACGACGAGCTCCGTCAGGACACCACCACCGACCAGATGGTCTTCGACGTCTGGCACCAGATCGAGACCCTGTCGACGGTGTGCACGCTCGAGGTCGGCGACGTCCTGGCCACCGGCACCAGTTCGGGGGTCGCTGCGTACTTCGACCCCCCGCGGTTCCTCGGCGACGGCGACGTCGTGCGGATCGAGATCGAGGGGATCGGGACCCTCGAGAACCGCTTCGTGCTCGAAGCGCGCTGAACCGAGGCCTCAGGCCGTGTTGACCTTGCGGAATCCCTCTGCGTAGCGGTCCTCGCCGAGCCCGCCGGCGATCGCCACCTGCCGACCCCACTCGCGAATACGGGCCGGCATCTCGTCGGGCATCCGCATCTGCGAGGCGTGGCAGAGAAGGGCCTCGATCTTGGCCTCGATCGTGTCGGTGATGTCGACGAAATGGTCGGAACCGGGGCCGGCCATCATCCAGACCTCGGGGACCGAGTGGGGTTCGAGCCCCTCGTTGGCCAGCAGATCGGGGAAGGCGAATTCGTTGCGCGCATCGGGGTAGACGGCGCACATGGTGGCCTCGCCCGACGCCAGGTGGTCGGGATGGCTGGCGTAGATCCGGTCGAAGTTGCGCTCGGGCGACTGGGTCAGGACGAGATCGGGCTTGACCTGGCGGATGACCCTCGTGATGGCCTTGCGCAGTTCGAGGTCGGCGACCACCCGTCCGTCGGGGTACCCCAGGAAGTGGAGGTCGGTGACCCCGACCACCTTGGCCGCCGCGGTCTGCTCCTCGCGGCGCAGTTCCGCCATTCGGGGTCGGGTGATCGTGTTGTCGAATCCGCCGGCATCCCCGTCGGTCACGAGGCAGTAGACCACCTCGTCGCCGGCGGCGACGAGCGAGGCCGTGGTACCGGCAGCGCCGAAGTCGAGGTCGTCGGGGTGGGCGGCGATGGCGAGGACGCGTCGAGTCACTACCACAACCTAGCGATCTCGGGCCATGATGGCCGTATGGGAATCATGACGAAGTCCGAGCGCGAAGCATTCCTGGCCATGCCGCACATCGGCGTCATCAGCATCGAGGCCGGAGACCGGGGTCCGCTCACCGTTCCGATCTGGTACGCCTACGAGCCCGGGGGAACCGTCAAGATCCTCACCGGTGTGTCGTCTCGCAAGGCCAAGCTCATCGAGGCGGCCGGCCGGTTCAGCCTGTGTGTCCAGCGCGAGCGGTTGCCGTACCGCTACGTCTCGGTCGAGGGCCCGGTGGTTTCGTCTCGTCCGGCGCAGACCGAGACCGACAGCCGGCCCATGGCGCACCGCTACCTCGGGCCGATCGCCGGCGACGAGTACATCGGCGACGGACAGGACGACAGCCTGGTCTTCGAGATGGAACCCCAGCGCTGGAGCTCGGTCGACTACGGCAAAGGCGACGAGTGAACGATCTCACCACGACCGATTTCAACGCGGTCGTCCTGGTCCTCCGGGTGCTCTTCGGGTTGACCTTCGCCGCGCACGGCTACGCGAAGCGATTCCAGGGGGGCCGGATCCCCGGAACGGCCAAGTGGTTCGACGGGATGGGCATGAAGCCCGGTCGGGTGCACGCCGAGATCGCCTCGCTGGCCGAGATCGGGGCCGGCGTGGGCCTGGCGCTCGGCCTCTTCACCCCGTTGGCTGCTGCCGCGTGTGTGGGGGTCATGCTCGTCGCCGGCTACACGGTGCACCGGGGGAAGTTCTTCGTCGTCAAGGACGGCTGGGAGTACAACTTCGTCATCGGGCTCGTTGCGGTCACGATCGCCGGTCTCGGGCCGGGTGAATGGTCGCTCGACCACGCCCTCGGCCTGGTCGACACGTTCAACGGGCTGACCGGGGCGGCCATCGCCCTCGGACTCGGCGTCGTCGGCGGCATCGCGCAGATCGCCCTCTTCTACCGACCACCGGCCAAGGCCTGATCGGCCGGTCCGTCAGGGCTCGGTCGTGGTGGTCGGCTCGACGACGGCGAGCCGGATCCGTTCGGAGAAGAAGACGTCGACGGTGTCGGGGTCGGGCGATCCGCTGATGTCGAGCAGGGACCGGATCAGCGGGGTCGCATCGGGGGGCGTTGCGCCGACGAGTTCGACCAGGACCCGGCCTCCGTCGAACTCGAATCGCTGGAGGGTGACCTCGTTGGTGGTGGCGAAGGTGGAGGCGGCGGCGAGCATCAGGTCTCGTTGGATCTCGATCGGATTGGGCACGGTGGTACCGGGCTGGGCCACCTCGCGCCGGATCCAGGTCACGTCGAGTTCGAGCTCGGACTCGGGGAGTCGTTCGGCCAGGATGTCGGCCAGATCGTTGACCGACGGCGGATCGCCACTGCCGACCACGTCGACCCGAAGGGCCCGACCCGAAAGGAACACGCCCTGGACCTCGTAACCGTTGCCGTTGTCCTCGAGGACCAGCCACTCCTCGACGAGGGGCTCGATCCGCCCGAGCAGCAACTCTTCTTCGGTCGCAGCCAGCGTGGTCGCCGGCGTCGTCGTCGTGGTCGTCGCCTCCTCGGTCTTGACCCACTGGACGCTCAGGAGCACCTCCCCGAGAATCGAGTCGATGAGCGGGCGCAGCTCCTCCTTGTCGGGCGGCTGGAGCGGACCCGAGACCTCGAGCGACAGCCGGTTCTCGGAACGGTCGAACCCCGTGATGCGCAGCTCCGGCGACTGGCTCAGCCAGATCCGGATCGCCTCGTTCACCCGCTGGTTCTCCTGCGCCTGTTCGGTGGCGCTGCGGGTGGCGGCGAGCAGCACCGTGGCGATGCCGGCGAAGGCGACGGCCGAGATGAAGACGCTGAAGGCCAGGCGTTTGGACGTCTTGGCCAGGCGCCGGGGCGGCACGAAGCCCGTCACCACGAAGACCGCCAGGCCGATCAGCACGATTCCGACGAGGTTGGTGACGTAGAGGAGGAATGCGCCCTGCGCCTGCTCGACCCGGCCGGCCTCGAGTGAGATCCCGACGGTGCCGAGCGGTGGCACCAATGCGACCGCAACGGCGACCCCGGGAAGGGCGGCCGAGGTGTCGGCCCGAACCGTTGCGTAGGCCCCGGCGAGCCCGGCGGCCAGCGCCACGATGAGGTCCTTGATGTCGGGGCTGGTGCGGCTCAGGACCTCGCTCGTGACGGGACCGTTCGCCGGGATGAGCGCCGACATGGCGTAGGCGACACCGACGCACCAGACGGTCGACACCGCGACGCGCGAACCCTGGGCGGCGATCTTGTTCGGTAGGCCCATGGCCAGCGCGGCCGCCAGGCCGAGCACCGGGACCATGAGCGGGGCGAGGAGCATGGCGCCGATCACCACGGCGGCGGAATCGGCCAGGAGGCCCATGACCGCCACCACGACGGCCAGGGTGAGCATCACGGTGAACCGGAACGTCCAGCTCGGTCGGGCGGTGAGGGCCAACTCGGCCATCACCCGCCGACGCTCCTCCGGCTCGAGATGGCGGTGCCACCACACTCGGCGGGGACCGGTGGCAGTCAGGTCGTTCGGTGCGGGGGTGGTCAGCGGGAATCAGCTCCGGAGGTGTCGTCGTGAGACGGATTCGACCGCCAGCAAGCTAGCGCAGGCCGGTCATCGGCGCGGGTCATCGGCGCAGGTCATCGGCGCAGGTCATCGGCGCGGGTCAGGGTGCGGCCCGACCGCCGATCGAACGGCGATGGCGCCCCGCACCCTGCCCGGTTCGGTGTAGCGTTCGGCAGTCGCTTCGACCCCGGGATGGCCCGCATGTTCCGTCATCGTCACACTCGATTCGTCGCCTTCGCAGCCGCAGCAGCCCTTCTGGCCGGGTCGTGCACCAGCGACGACCCCGAGCCGCTGTCGTCGGAGGCGTCGTCGACGCCAACCACCGACGGCGGGGGCGAACCGGAAGGCGACTCGAGCGAGGAAACGACCTCGACGCTCGCTCCGGTCGATGACCCGACGGCGGCGGCGTTCGGCTGGTCGGTGATCGACCCGGCCGATCCGACGGTCGAGGAGGGGGTCCTCACGGTGCCCCTCGATCACGACGATCCGAGCCTCGGAACCATCGATCTCTACGTGGTTCGCCACCAGGCCACCGACCCGGACAACCGCATCGGGGCTCTGCTGGTGAATCCGGGCGGTCCGGGATCGGGCGGGAGCTTCCTCGCCCAGTTCGCCGAGCAGATCTACGGGGCCGACCTGGTCGAGCGGTTCGACATCATCGGCTGGGATCCTCGCGGCACCGGGCTGTCCGAACCCTTCATCGACTGTGTCGACGATCTCGATCCGTACTTCACCCTCGACAGCAGTCCCGACACACCCGAAGAGGAAACGCTGCTGATCGAGGCGCTCGGCGAGTTCACCGCAGGCTGTGCGACCCGCTCGGGCGAGCTGCTCGACCACATCACCACCGTCGATGCCGCCCGCGACATGGAAGCCATCCGCATGGCCCTCGGTGAGGACCAGCTCTCGTACTTCGGCTGGAGCTACGGCACGAAGCTGGGAGCGGTCTGGGCGACGCTGTTCCCCGACACCGTGCGAGCCGCCGTCCTCGACGGGGCGATCGACCCGACGCTCGGCCGTGTGGATGGACTGGTCGACCAGGCGGCGGGGTTCCAGTCGACCCTGGAGTCGTTCCTGGCCGACTGTGCCGCCGATGCGACCTGCCCGCTCAACGACGACGGTGACCCCGAATCCGCCCTGGCCGACCTCCTGACCCGGATCGAGACCGAGGTGATCCCGACCAGTCCCGGACGCCCCGATCTGACGTCGGGAATCGCCGAGACCGGGATCGCCAACGCCCTCTACAGCGAGGACGCCTGGCCGTCTCTGGCCCAGGCCCTGGCCGATGCGATCGACGGAGACGGCTCCGGGCTCCTCGCCCAGTACGACCAATACATGGTGCGGCTCGACGATGGCACCTACACCAACGATCTCGAGGCCTATTTCGCCATCTCCTGCGTCGACGATCCCGACGCCGCCGGAGTCGACGCCGCCGTTGCCGAGCGAGCGCGTTTCCTCGCCGCCGCACCACTGGTCGGAACCACGATCGCCGCCGAGGTACTGCTGTGCTCGCAGTGGCCCTCGGTCGATCCGGTCGTGACCGAGATGACCGGAGTCGGCGCAGGCCCGATCGTCGTCGTTGGCAACACCGGCGACCCGGCGACCCCGTTCGAAGGAAGCCGGAAGATGGCCGAGGCACTCGAAGGCGGTGTGTTCGTGGCGGTCGAGGCCGATTCGCACACCGCCTACGGGCTCAACGCCTGCATCGACACCTTGATCGACACCTATCTGGTCGACCTCGCGATCCCGCCGGACGGGTCCACCTGCTGACGACGGACGGCCGCCGGTTCGCCCGACGAGGGATTCACTAGGATCCTCGTCGACCCCATCGATCCCCGTGCTCAGGAGTACCCCACGATGAAGATCCTCGATTTCGAACAGGAACAGACGCTGGAACGCGAGGAGGTGGCCCGCCTGCTGCACGAGTTCGCCGAGACCCTGGGGCGCAACAACCAGCTCGCGTTCGAGCGTGACGGGCGCAAGTACAAGGTGGCGGTACCGAAGGCGATCGCCATGGAGGTCGAGATCGAGATCGGCGACGACGGCACGAGTGTCGAGATCGAGCTCAGCTGGTAGTCACGGTCCGCGGCTCTCGGCCGGAGACGGCTCAAGTTGTCCGGACTTTTGGTCGATGGACTCCCATGCCCGACATCCGTGAACGGCCGATCACCGGGGGAGAGCTCGGCGCGCCACCGGTCGGTGACGATGCCCGACGACTCGAACGCCGCGGCCGTCGCTGGCTGCTCTGGTCGTTCGTGTTCTGCCCGTGCCACCTACCCCTGTCGATGGCCGTGCTCGCGTCGATCTTCGGCGGCACGGCGTTCGGCACACTCATCAGCCGCAATGCGCTGGGGACCGGCCTGGTGTTCGGGGCGATCTATGCGACCGGCGTCGCCATCGGATTCCGTCACCTGCGTCGAGCTGCGTCCGGCGTCGACTGCGGCGACGGCACCTGCACCCTTCCCTGATCGACGCCGGGCCCGGTTGCGCGCCCGGCGATGCCCGGGTGGCGTCACAGGATCTGACTGAGGAAGAGCTGGGTTCGCTCCTCCTGGGGATTGGTGAAGAAGTGCTCGGGTGAGCCCACCTCGACGATCGTGCCATCGGCCATGAAGACCACTCGGTCACCCACTTCCCGGGCGAAACCCATCTCGTGGGTCACGCAGATCATGGTCATCCCGTCGTTGGCGAGGTCCTTCATCGTGTCGAGGACCTCCTTCACCATCTCGGGGTCGAGCGCCGACGTGGGCTCGTCGAACAACACCACCTTGGGCTTCATGGCGAGGGTGCGAGCGATCGCCACCCGCTGCTGCTGCCCACCCGACAGCTGACCCGGGTACTTGTTGGCCTGCTGCGGGATCTTGACCCGCTCGAGGAGCTCCATCGCACTGGCCTCGGCCGCCGCCTTCGGGATGCCCCGGACGTTGCGGGGTGCCAGCGTGATGTTGTCGAGCACGGTCAGGTGGGGGAAGAGGTTGAACGATTGGAAGACCATGCCGGTCTCTCGTCGGATCTCCTGGATGTTGCGAACGTCGTCGGAGAGCTCGATGCCGTCGACGATGATGGTGCCGCGGTCGTGTCGCTCGAGACGGTTGATGCACCGGATGAGCGTCGACTTGCCCGAACCCGACGGCCCGATGACGACCACGACCTCCTGCTTCCCGACGACCAGGTCGATGCTGGTGAGCGCATGGAAGTCACCGAAGTACTTGTCCATCGAACGGATCTCGATGACCGGTTCGCCGGTGCCGCCCATGATCTGGGTGGCGTCGGAGTTGATCGTGACGGAGTTGGTCATGGCTTCGGGCTCCTGGTGCGGCGAGCGGGACGAGGTCGAGGGGTACGGAACGGAGGCTTCATCGGGTGCCGACGCCGAGCCGGCGCTCGAGGCGGCGGCTTTCCTTCGACATGGTGAAGGCGAAGGCCCAGAACCCGACGGCGACGAAGAGGTAGGTGATCGGTGCCAGCCCCTTGCCGAGGAACTGGGGCTGGTTGTTCGCGATGGCGGCGGCATCGAGGAACTCGAGCACGGCAACGGTGGTGAGGAGCGTGGTGTCCTTGAAGAGCGCGATGAACTGGCCGACCATGGCCGGGATCACGGCCCGCAGCGCCTGCGGCAGGACGATCAGCCGTTGCATCGAACTCGGTGACAACCCGAGCGCCTGGGCGGCTTCGGTCTGGCCCTGGGGAACGGCCTGCAGGCCACCGCGTACGATCTCGGCGACGTAGGCGGCGCTGAACCCCATGATCACCACGATCGCCAAGGTGAGCGCCGTTGGCCGCTCCATGTCGATCGGGAGGAACAACGGCAGCAGCAGCTTCGAGAAAAGCAGCAGCGAGATGAGCGGGACTCCGCGTACGAACTCGATGTAGAGCACCGACACGGTGCGAACGACCGGCAGCTTCGATTGTCGACCGAGTGCGAGGAGGACGCCGAGGGGCATGCCCAGCGTGATCCCGACGATCGCGGTGAACAGGTTGACGTGGAGCCCGCCCCATTCCTTCCAGCCGTAGCCATCGAACCCGATGGCCGCAACGATGACCGCCAGCACGACGGCGGCGCACGAGCGGGACCGCCAAGCGGAGCACTCGTCCGGCCGGCGTGGTGAGGTCGCGGCGGCCCATCTCGTTGAGGCCCCAGAGGAACACGACGAGCCCCACACAGAAGCCGCCGAGTCGGGACGTTCCGGCGACCACCAGCATCGAGAGCACGACGGCCAGAGCCGAGAGGTAGATCGCTCGGGATCGGATCGCCGGTGGCGCCATCCAGGCCAACTGGCGGACCGCGAAGACGATGGCGATGGCGGCCACGACCCCGACCATCGGCATCACGGTCCGGGCGAAGCTGGCGAAGAGCACCAGCACGGCCAGGATCGCCCAGAACCGTCGAACGATCAGGAGGGCGCTCGTCGGCTCGGGTGGCAGCCCCTGGCTGATGGCGAGATCATGACTGTTGCGAGCGAGCGCTCCGGTCGTGAGGCCGATGGCGGCCATCAGGATGAACGCCCCGGCCCACAGTCGCCACAGTTCGTCGTCGGGGAACTGTCCGATCATGAAGATCCGCAACGTGTCGCGGAGGATCGTGTAGTCGGCGGTGATCAGCCAATCGATGGCCTTCCAGGCGAGGAAGAGGCCGATGAGTCCGGTGATCACGCTGATGATCGAGTTTGCAACGCTGTCGAACAGGTTGGCCCGCACCCAGGCGCCGGGGCTCGAGGGCTTGATCGTGACGGGGCGGGTCGTCGAGAACGATCGGATCGTCGAGGATCAGGTCGGACATGTCAGCGCCCCACGATCTGGAGTCGGCGGTTGATGAGGTTGCCGAATGCCGACAGCACCAGCGACAGCACGAGATAGAGCAGCATCAGGATGAAGATGAGCTGGGGTGCCGGCTGGGACTGACCGGCGAGGTTGTTGATGATCGAGGTCACCTCGCCGAATCCGATGAGCAGGGCGAGCGAGGAGTTCTTGGAGAAGTTGAGGAACTGGTTGATCAGCGGGGGGAAGGCGATGCGCATCGCCTGCGGCAGGATCACGAAGCGGTAACGCTGGAACCCACTGAGAGCGAGGGCCTCGGAGGCCTCGACCTGGCCCCTGTTGACCGCCTGGATACTGCCTCGGACGATCTCGGAGATGTGGGTGGCGGTGTAGAGCACCAGCGCCGTCACCATCGCGGCGTACGGCATCTGCATCGTGATCCCGCCCTCGTAGATCCGGCCGGCCTCGTCGACGGTCGGCCGGGAGATGGTGATCGGACCACCGAGGGAGAAGTATGCGACGACGCCGACGGCGACGAGGGTGCCCATGCTCCACAGGACGCGGTGGTGCGGCGCTCCCGTCTTGGTGAAGACCTGGGTCCGCCAGTAGCCCACGCCGATGGCGGCGATGAGCGCGACCAGCATGATCAGGCGAAAGGCCGGGAAGTTGTCGAGTCCTTCGAGCGAGGGGAAGCCGAACTTCGCGTTGTTGAAGACGAACCAGTCGAGGGGCCGCCACGACTCGGTCGAGCGGGGAAAGGCCGTGAGGTAGACGCCGGACCAGATGAACACGATGACGACCAACGGCGGGATGTTCCGGAAGAACTCGACGTAGCCGGTCGCGAGTTTGCGGAGCAGCCAGTTGTTCGACAGCCGGGCGATGCCGACCAGGGTGCCGAGCAACAGTGCCAGCGGGATGCCGACGATGATGATGCGGATCGTGTTGAGGAAGCCGGCGGTGATCGCCTCGCCGACGGTGTCGGCCGGGGTGAGCGGGTTGTCGGCGATGGTGATGCCCGCGGGCTGATCGAGGAAGTCGAAGGTGAGCTTCAGGCCGATGGCATCGGTGCGGTCACGGAAGTTCCCCCACAGGTACCACAGCACCACGCCGACCACGGCGGCGAACACCACCTGGGCGACGATGGCGAGGACCTTGGTGTCTCGCCAGGGCGGAGCGAGCTGTCCGACGGCCTTGTCGTACTGCCGCTGCTTGATGGTTCCCCAGGTGTCGTAGACGAGCCGCCCGGCCACGTAGACGACCGTGCCGATCAGCCCGATGGCAACGATCCAGAGCAATGCGATGATCATTGGCTACCCCCAGTACCCACGTGACGATGGGCCGGGCGGAAGGCGGACCGTGGCCTGCCTCCCGCCCGGATCGGACCGGTCAGCGGAACGGCGGGTTGTACATCAGGCCACCGTTGGTCCACAGGTCGTTCGGGCTCCCGGCGAGGGTGAGTCCGATGGGCGCCAGGTTGCGCTGGAAGATCTCTTCGTAGTTCCCGACCTGCTTGATGATCTGATAAGCGAAGTCGTTCGGCAGGCCGAGCCCGAGGTCCTTGACGGCCTCGTTGCCGTCCTCGTCCTTCACCGGCTGGCCGAGGAACGTCAAGATGTTGCTGTCTTCGCTGGTGAGGAAGGTGTCGACGTTCTCGGACGTGATCCCCCACTCCCAGGCCTGGATCGTCGCCATGGTCGACCAGTCGACGATCTGCGCCCACTGGCTGTCGCCGTCGGCAACGGCCGGACCGAGCGGTTCCTTCGAGATGATGTCGGGGAGGATGAAGGTCTCGAGTTCCATGCCGTCGGCGAACGACGCCAATTGCGAGGCGTCGGAGGTCCAGACCTCGCACTGACCGGCCTGGAAGGCAGGGTTGAGTTCGTCGTTGGAGGCGAACTCGAGCGGGGTGAACGGGATGCCACGGTCGGCGAAGGTCGCATTGAGGTTGGTCAGCGTCGTGGTGCCGGTCTGCACGCAGATCGTGGCGTTGGCCATCTCCTCGAGGGTCGTGATGCCGCTCTCGGCGGTCACCATGAAGCCCTGGCCGTCGTAGAAGTTGGTGTGGAGGAACGTCGCCTGCTCGGCGCCGTCACGGCTGGCGGTCCAGGTGGTGTTGCGGATCAGGACGTCGATCTCGCCCGACTGCAGGGTCGGGAACCGCTCGGCCGCTTCCAGGGGCCTGATCTCGATCTTGGTGGCGTCACCGAACACCGCGGCCCCGAGGGCCCGACAGAAATCGATGTCGAAGCCGGTGGCGACGCCCGTCGCCGCGTCGACGCTGCCGAAGCCGGCCAGGCCGTTGTTGCCACCGCAGTTGATCACACCGCGGGCCTGCACGGCGGCGAGCACGCCGCCGCTCTGCTGCGCGGTCGTTTCCTCGCCGTCGCCGTCGCCGGCGCTGTCACTGTCGCTCCCGCTGCACGCTCCGGCGAGCAGCGCGACGGCGGCCAGTGCACCGGCGGCTGCATGCCGACGTCTGGTGGGGGTCGTTCGGGTCATCAAAGCCTCCTGGGAAGTCGTCCCGTCTCGTCGAGCGTGCTCGAACCGATCGGTACACCGCGGTGGCGGCGGTCCCGCGCCCGATCATTCGCGCACGTGACATTTGTCACCATACCACAGCGGTGTGAACGGTGCGTTGCGGTTGGGTCACGGTCCGGACACGACCGGGCGATCACCCACGCTGACCTCGTTCGTCAGCCCTCGAGCGATTTCATGAAGGACCACAGGTGACCCTCGGGATCGACGGCGCTGTATTCGCGGTAGCCGTAGGGCTGGTCGACCGGCTCGTACCGGATCGTTGCGCCGTGCTCGACCGCATGGCGGTGGTGGGCGTCGACGTCGCCGACGATGATGGCCATGGTGCCGGTGGCCCCACCCAGTTGGTTCGGGGCCCGAAGACCGAACGGCTCGGACTCGGTGTGGAGCCAGAAGGCGCCATCACCGGCCTGGATCTCGCCGTGCACGACCTGACCGTCGGGATCACGCATGAGTTCGCCGGGCCCGAACTCGAAGACACGGGTGAGGTAATCGAAGGCGGCTTCGATGTCGCGGTAGACGAGAATGGCGATTCGGTGTTCGATGGTCGATTCGAGCATGGTCATGTCCTCCAGGACGTCGAGGAGATCACGGGTCGTGTCCTCCTGGTTTTGCAGGGTCTCGGTGAGCCGGAGCAGCCGGCTCCGAAGTCGGTGCTCGGTCGCCAGGCGCGACTCGATGGCTGCGACCTGATCCACGATCAGCGACCGCAGGTCGTGCTCGTCGTCGGCCAGGGAGTCGCGAATCTGTTCGAGCGAAAGGCCGAGTCGTCGAAGGGCCGTGATCCGGTAGAGCCGTTCGATCGCCTCGGTGCCGAAGAGTCGGTGGCCGGCCGGGGACCGTGCCGCCGGATCGAGCAGGCCGATCTCCTCGTAGTAGTGGAGGGTCCGGACCGTGAGCTTGGTGGCCTCGGCGATCTCGCCGATCCGCCAACCCCGGTCGTTCGTTTCCGCTCGTGCCATGGGTTCGACCGTAGGACCTCACGTCGCGTGAGGTGCAAGACGACGTTCAGCAGCTCGGTCGCGGCCCCGTCTCGGTCACCGCGCCGGCGCTCGGGGACGG
This sequence comes from uncultured Acidimicrobiales bacterium, assembly GCA_963717115.1. Classification (GTDB taxonomy): domain Bacteria; phylum Actinomycetota; class Acidimicrobiia; order Acidimicrobiales; family SZUA-35; genus JBBQUN01. Next base: position 91,357 of record CAVQVO010000004.1, read on the forward strand.
TCTCGGTCAGGAAGGGGGCTCGATCGCTCGGATGGCGGAGATCACGCCGTGGACGGCGGCAACCAGTTCGATGACCGAACTCGGCTCGTCACCCCAGAACGCGGCCGCCGGGACGTTCGCTCGTCGGCGGCCGGCAGACGTGACCAGGGTGACCTGGACGAGGCCCGCCGACGGCAGGTCGACACGCTCGTCGGCCGGGAACAGGTCGATGAGGCCTTGGAGAGCCGTGAGGAGGACACGAGTCGCCTGTGCGACCGATGGGTGGGAGCCCGCACCGATGGTGCCGCCACCGGTACTCGTGTACATGCTGGTCGTGCCGTCGGCCAGGGCGATGACCGAGGCCATGCCACCGGTACTCGGGATGTCGATGACCGCCCCCAGCACGTCGGGGTGCTCGGGTGGCGCCGTGCCGATCGTCGCTTCCGTGACCTCGAGCGCCGACATCCGGAGCCCGAGGTACGGCTCAGCGGGTGAGCGGGGGTCTTCCAGCGCTCTCCGTCGGAACATACCCATCGTGTAGCACGAGTCGCCCCGCTCCATGGTTCACGCCGCCGCCGAGCTCGGCACCAACCGTTCCGAGCTGACCCGTCGAGGAGCCCAAGCGATCCTCGAAGCAGAAGACCTCGCAACCGCGGATCGCGCGGTGCAGCAGGCGTATCGGCAACCGATGAATCAGCGAGGGTCAGCCGCTCTCGGTCCGGCCATGACCACGTCGACCGAGCCGGCGATCGGTGATGCTTTGCGCCTTCCGGTAGTGCACGGAGACGGCACCGTTGCGGAGCGGCGTCGCCGACACGAGCTCGAGCCGCCGAGTGCTGGGCAGGCCGCCCTGGTAGAGGGTCGGGCCGTGTCCTGCGATCCTGGGGTGGACGAGGAAGTGGTACTCGTCGATCAAGTCCAGTCGATCCAGCTCGGTTGCGAGCATGCCGCTACCGAGCAGCACACGGCCCGGGGTTGTCTTCTTGAGTTCCCGGACGGCGGTGCGGAGGTCCCCGGAGAGGTGGTGGCTGTTGTTCCACGGGAAGTCCCTGCGCGTCGACGACACGATGTACTTCGGCTTGGCCTCCAGCTTGACCGCCCAGTCGCGCATCGCTGGGGGCGCCTCCTGGTCGCCGCGAGCGACGGCGGGCCAGGAACGTTCCATCATCTCGTAGGTGACGCGGCCCCACAGCATCGCCCCGGCCTCGTCCATGAGTCGCGTGAAGAAGGCGTGGGTCTCATCGTCGGCGATTCCCTCCATGTGGTCGACGCAGCCGTCCAGCGTGACGTTGACGGAAAAGGCGAGGAGTCCCACGCGCCGAGCGTAGGTGCTGCAACGGCCCGGTCTCCACTGCCGGGAACGGCAGGGTCATCTGCGAGATGGCGGTCGTGTCCCGCACATGCAGGCCCAGTCGGGCCGCTGGACATGGCGACGACTTGCATCACTCAGCCGACAGACCGATCGCCGAGGAGTCGCCGAATCTCACTGGTGGGTCGAACGTCTCCGAACGAGCGGTACACCGACCGAAGGGTCGCGTTGAGCATGGCGTCGGTGGGTGCGGCGTTGGCGTCGGCGAGCATGACGACCCGATAGCCGAGGGTTCGGGCGTCTCGAACTGTCGACTCGCAGCAGACATTGGCGACCGTGCCGGCAATCAGAACCGAGTCGATCTGGCGGGCGACGAGCTCGTCGTGCAGGCTGCAGCGACCCGGGAAGAACGCGCTGGGAGCGCTCTTCTCCACCATCACGTCATCGGTCCCGACATCCAACTCGTGCCACAGGCGGTCCTGAAGCGGGCCGACGCCCCCCGATTGGCTGTACGTTGCGGCGACGTCCGGGCCGTAGAACTCCTCGTCGAGCTGCGATGGCGAACTCGTTGCCGGAACGACCCAGGCGACGGTTCCGCCCAGCGGCCGGAGGAGTGCGGCGGTCTCGTTGACTCGAGGAACGATGCCACGCCCGTAGCCACTCTCGGCGACGAAGCACGGCACCAGGTCGATCACCACCAGTGCCGTGCGTCGAGGATCGAAGCGTTCGAATGCGTGACGCCGGCCCCGACGCTGCTCGTGACGGCGAACCTCTCGGTCCTCGATCTCCCACCGATGCGTCAGCGGCTCCACCCGTGTCTCGGCCATCGGTCGACCCTAGGCCATCGGCCGATCGAGGGATGGGTGACCGACAGGTGATCTCGGGGCGGCACCGAGTCGGTGCTCTCCGGGCGTCGACGAGGTGCTGTGCCTGGACCGAGCGCCCTGGAGTTGTTTCGTGGAGCTGAGGGGAATCGAACCCCTGACCCCCTGCATGCAAAGCAGGTGCTCTAGCCAACTGAGCTACAGCCCCAGGAGTTCGTGATCGTATCGGGCCGGCTGGACGACCCCCCACCATGGCGTTGTAGCGTCCCGGCGATGACCACCACCGCCGCGACGCAGCCCCAGAAGACCGGCGGCATCTTCTACGGGTGGGCCGTGGTCGCCGCCATCTTCTTCATGCTCATGGTCACGGCCGGACTCGGTTTCTACAACGCCTCGGTCATCCTGTCGGCGGCGACCGACGAACTCGGCATCAAGGTCGGCACGGCGTCGTTCGGGCCGACGATCTTCTTCGGCATCAGCGGCATCACCGGGTTCGTGTTGTCGAAGCGGATGGAGTTGGTCGATCTCCGCTGGTTCTACGTCATCGGGGGCGTGATCGGGGCCGCAGCCTTGTTCGGCCTGCGCTGGGTCGACTCCGTGCTCGGCCTCTACCTGTTCTTCGCCCTGTTCGGCATCGGGTTCGCGCTCGCCGGTCTCGTCCCCTCGACCACCCTCATCGCCCGCTGGTTCTCGGCCCGGCGTTCGGTCGCCCTGTCGATCGGATCGACCGGCCTGTCGGTCGGCGGGATCGCACTCACTCCGGTGGCCGCTCGCGTCATCGAGGATCACAGTCTGGCAACGGCCGGTCCCTGGATGGGGCTGGCCTGGTTGGTGGGGGTGGTGCCCGTCGCCGTGTTGGTGATTCGGTCCCATCCGGCCGACAAAGGACTGGAACCCGACGGGGCGCCGGCGCCGAACACCCCTCGAGTACTCCTCGGCGCCACGCTCGACGAGGCCCTCCGCACCCGGTTCTTCCAGTTCCTCTGCCTCACCTACGCCATGATCTTCCTGGCCCAGGTGGGTGGCATCGCCCAGCTGTTCAACCTCGCCAAGGAACGCACCGACTCGGGGACCGCCGGCGCCGTGCTGTCGACCATGGCGTTGTCGAGTGTGATCGGCCGGCTGGTCGGCGGGGTCGTGGTCCTGCGGCTCTCGACCAAGACGATGACGGCGGCGCTCACGTTGGTCCAGGCGGTGGCGCTGACGTTGATCGCTTTCGCCGACACCCGGTCGACGCTGTTGCTCTCGGCCGCCATGTTCGGGCTGAGCGTCGGCAATCTGCTGATGCTCCAGCCCCTGCTGATCGCCGAGGCCTTCGGCGTCAAGGAGTACAGCCGGGTCTATTCGCTCAATCAGCTGTTCGGGACCATCGGCGTCGGGCTCGGACCGTTCGCCCTGGGCCTCATCCACGATCTGGCGGACTACCGGAGCGCGTTCATCTTCGGGGCGGCGGCCAATGTCGTCGGGATGGTGGGGCTGGTGCTGGCCGGCTCGACCGCCACCGCGCAGGCGACCTGGACGGCCACGTCGGTCGTCGACGAGCCCGCCCCCGTGACCTGAGCTCCGGTCACCCGAGCCCCGTCACCCGAGCCCCGTCACCCGAGCCTGCGCGAACCGAGCCTGCGTGAACCGAGGAGCCCGCGTGGGTTTTCCCGACAACCGAGGAGCGTGCGTACGGCGGGGCGTACGGCAGCTCCGCAGTTGTTCGGGAAACGACGGTGGCTCCCCGGTTGGGGGATCGAGGCCGGGCCTGCGGCCACCGCTACGGCACGGGGGTCAGGAATCGCCGATGGCGTAGAACGTGCCGTTGCGGCTGCCGACGAACAGCCGTCCGTCCCAGAGGGCCGGTGTCGACTCGACACAACCCTCGCCGAGTTGGAGCGTCCATCGCTCGACCGGTTCGGCTGCGGTGTCGGTGATGTCGAACGCATGGAGCCCACCCAGGCAGTCACCCTGGATCAGGACGCCGTCGACGACCACCGGGCTCTGCCACAACGGGCCGGGAAGGCGCAGGACCCAGCGCTCCTCGCCCGTGGCCCGATCGAGCCCCAGGACCCGACCGTCGTCGGTCGGCACGATCACCAGGTCGTCGAAGAGCGCCGGGGTGGCCCAGACACCGGTGTCGAGCCCCGAGTTGGCCTCTCGGCTCCACACCAGCGGATCGTCGGGATTCGAGGGATCGAGCTTCATGACCTGGCCCAACTCCTGGGCTCGGGCGTTGCCCCGTTCGTACTCACTGCCGACGTAGAGCATCCCCTCGCCGTCGATGACGATCGACGCGTCGGTGTCGTCACCGGTCCAGAACCGGAAGGTGCGAGTCGGATCGATGCCGTCGGCCAGTCCCGAGAGATCCCAACCCTGGACCAGGCCGCCCGAGTTCGCGAAGTAGACCGTGTCGCCGCTGATGGCCACCGAGTTCTCGATCGACACGTCGTTGCCGACCGCCCCGATCAGCTCGTCGTCCCAGCCGGCGGTCGAGAACACGACCTGTGGATCGACCGTCACCAAGCCGTCGGTGTCGTAGCCCCGGTTCAGCTTCACGATGAAGAACCGCGAGTTCTCGCCGCCTTCGAAGAGGTAGTCGTCGATGACGAGTCCCGAACCGTCCCAGTCGTTGTTCCACTTCGTCGGTTGCACCAGATCGGCCGGGAGCTTCCACAGCGTCCGGGGCTCCGGGCCGTCGAGGGCCACGACGTGGTAGTTGTCGTCCCGACTGCCGGTGTACAGCAAGGGGTAGCCGTCGGGATCGATCGTGATCGTGCCCTTGATGATGTCGTTCGTTGCGTACGCCGGGTAGACCTCGGCGCCGGTCTCGGGATCCAGGAAGTTGACCTTGCGGTTGTACCCACCGAAGGCGACCCACCAGTTCTCGTCGTCGCCGGGAGGGTGGAACACCGTCGGCTGGCCGGTCCACCCCGACCCGCACCAGGTCTTGGCCTCACCGCCGACACTGGAATTCGAACAGCCGATGTCGAACGTCCACAGGACCTCGGGGTCGACCGGGACCGGACCACGACCGTAGAACGTGCGGGTCGGGTTGCCCCGGAAGGTCAGCAGCCCCTCCACGGCACCGATACTCGACCACGGCAGACCCGACGATGCCGGATCGACCCAGCCGTCGAAGGGGGCCAGGGTGGTGGAGGTCTCGATCGTGGTGCTCGTGGTCGTGGGGGAGGTGGGGGGTCCCGTGGTCGTGGTGTCGCCAGCCGCACGGTCCGCAGTGGTGGCCGACGCGGTTTCGGGACCGTCGTCGACCAGCTCGTCGGCGCCGCCGGTGCACGCCGATGCCAGGATCGAACCGACGGCTGCCACCACGAGCCACCGACGCCGGGAACGAGACCGGCTCTCGCTCGACCGGCTCGGATCCGGCGGGAGGGTCAACCCAGACCGCCTTCGGCGACCATGCGCTCGAGCGTCAGCTCCGGATGGTCGGCGATGACCCGATCCATCCAGTAGCGACTCTCGAACAGCGCGAGGTGGGTGCCGTCGTCTCGCTCGAGCACGTCGACGCCCTGCATGGCCCGAAGAGCCGGGGTGCTGGCGACGTCGGTGCGGCGGGCGATCGTGAAGCGGGTGCTGGTGAGCTCCACCGGCGCCCCGAACTCGTTCTCGAGGCGATGGGTGGCCACCTCGAACTGGAGGGGCCCCACTGCGGCGAGGATCGGTGCCTGGTCGCCGACGTCCTTCTCGCGCAGCACCTGCACCGCTCCCTCTTCGTCGAGCTGGGCGATGCCCTTGCGGAACTGCTTGAACTTCGAGGTGTCCTTCACCCGGGCCCGCATGAAGTGCTCGGGGGCGAAGGCCGGGAGGGGCGGGAACTCGAAGGCGTCGCCGACGAAGACGGCGTCGCCGACCCGGACGTCGTTCGCATTGACCAGACCGAGGACGTCACCGGGCCAGGCGACGTCGACCGTCTCGCGGTCCTGGCCGAAGATGGTCTGGGCGTACTTGGTCGAGAACTGGCGCCCGCTGCGTCCGGCGGTGGCGATCATCCCCCGCTCGAAGCGTCCGGAGCAGACCCGAATGAACGCGATGCGGTCGCGATGGGCCTTGTCCATGCCGGCCTGGACCTTGAACACCAGGCCCGAGAACGGCGCATCGAGATCGCGGCGCGAACCGTCGGCCAACAACCGCGGCCCGGGTGGCGGCACCAGGTCGACGACCCCGTCGAGGAGGGCCCGAACCCCGAAGTTGGTCAGCGCCGAGCCGAAGAACACCGGGGTCGACTCACCGGCGAGGAAGGTCTTGCGGTCGACCACCCGTCCGAGGGCACGCAGCAACTCGGACTCTTCCTGGGCCGTCGTCCACGAGTCGCCTTCCTCGACGGCGGCGCGGTCGGCGTCGACCTGCTCCTCGGGGGCGATGGTCGAGCCTCGGGCGGTGCGCTGGAAACGGGTGAACGACCCGTCGTGCTGACTGATGACCCCTCGGAAGTCACCCGATCGACCGACCGGCCAGGTGACCGGGGTCGGCTCGACCACCAGCGTCTCCTCGATCTGGTCGAGCAGTTCGAGCGCCCCGAGGCCCGGGCGATCCCATTTGTTGATGAAGGTCATGAAGGGGATCTCGCGCTCGCGGCAGACCTCGAAGAGCTTGAGGGTCTGTGGCTCGATGCCCTTGGCGGCGTCGAGCACCATCACGGCCGCATCGGCCGCGGCCAGCACTCGGTAGGTGTCTTCGGAGAAGTCGCGGTGGCCCGGGGTGTCGAGCAGGTTGATCACGCAGTCGCGGTACTCGAACTGCAGCACCGCCGAGGTGATCGAGATGCCGCGCTGCTGCTCCATCTCCATCCAGTCCGACGTCGCCGACCGCCGCCCCTCGCGCGCCTTGACCGTGCCGGCCTCCTTGCCGAGCGCACCGCCGTAGAGCAGGAACTTCTCGGTCAGCGTGGTCTTGCCCGCGTCGGGGTGCGAGATGATGGCGAAGGTTCGTCGCCGGTTGGCCTCGGATCGGGCGGAAGTCACGGCCGCAACGCTACCGCCGTCACCGGGCGCCAGGATGGGCAACCCCCGGCCCCGCCCTCACCCGACGAGCGTCACTGCGGTACGACCCCCGACCGGCGGTTATCGTCGCCGCCGTGGTCATGAACGAGGTCTCCGTCAACGAAGAATCGGTCGTTCCCTACCCGGGAGCCCGCCGGCCCGATCGGTCCTGGACCGTCGACAGCCACGGACTGTCGATCGCGGCGTACCAGTGGGGCGAGGACACCGCACCACCACTGTTCATCGCCCACGGTGGGTTCGACTTCGCCGGCACGCTCGACGGCTTCGCCCCCCTGCTCGCCGAGGGCGGCTGGCGCGTGGTCAGTTGGGACCAGCGAGGACACGGCGACTCCGAACACGCGGCGCTCTACAGCTGGGACGCCGATCTCCGTGACAGCGTGGCCGTCATCCGGTCGGTGACCCCGACGCCGGCACCGATGATGGGCCACTCGAAGGGCGGCGGCCTCATGATGGCTCTCAGCGAGATCCGGCCCGACCTGATCACCCACCTGGTCAACCTCGACGGTCTGCCGTCGCGGCGGACGATGCCCGACATCGCCGACCGGGAACGGACCCGCATGATGGCCGACGAGCTGATCGGCCGTCTCGATCATCGTCGTGCGGCCCACGAGAACCAGCGCAAACCGGGCACGCTCGACGAGCTCGCAGACCGCCGGGCCCGCATGAACCCCCGCCTCGACCACGAATGGCTCCGGCGCCTGGTGTCGATCGGGGCCCGTCAGGACGCCGACGGTTGGCGCTGGAAGATCGACCCGTCGATGCGCTTCGGCGGCTTCGGGCCCAACCGACCCGAATGGGCACTGAACCGACTGCCCGGTCTCGGGGTGCCGCTGCTCGCCGTCCTCGGCCTCGAACTCGAAGAGATGGGGTGGGGCACCCAGATCGGTGACGTCGAGCCGTGGCTCCCGCCCGACGCCAGGTTCGTCCCCCTCGAGGGGGTCGGTCACTTCGTGCACATCGAACGGCCGCGCGAAGTGGCCGACCTCGTCCTGGAGTTCCTCTCATGACCGTCCGACTGATGCACAACCAGGTCGAGCTGGCGCTTCACCAGCTCCGGACCGACGAGGGACGGCCCCTGCTGATCCTGCACGGCCTCGGTGAGCGGACGTCGGAATCGGTGCCGACGCCCTGGCAGCGCTGGCCCGGCCCGGTGTGGGGCCTCGACTTCACCGGTCACGGCGACAGTACGGTTCCCCATGGCGGCGGCTACACCTGCGAGACCCTGGCGAGCGACGCCGACATCGCACTCGGTCACGTCGTCGAAGCCTCCGGACAGCCGACGACCATCGTCGGGCGGGGTCTCGGGGCCTACGTGGGGTTGATGGCCGCTGCCGCACGCCACGAACTCGTCCACGGATTGGTCCTCGCCGACGGTCCCGGCCTGGCCGGTGGCAGCGATGGCCCCGGCTCGGGTTCCTGGTTCGATCCGGCCGACACCGACGGATCCAGCCCCGACCCGTTCGCGCTGTTCGAGCTGTCGACCGATATCCGACCGGCCGACTATGCGATGGGGTTCCTGCGCCTGTTGTTGGCCCGCTCGGTGCGCCAGGCCCCCGTGGTCGTCACGGCCAAGGTCCTGCCGCCGTGGCTGGCGGCCGTCGTCAACGAGCCGGGCGTGGTTCGTTCGTCCCTCGACGAGGCCTGCGCCCGCTACGCCGCCGATTGACCCTGCGTCCGGTGGGCGCCGGCGATCACTCGTCGTCGTCGACGTTGTGGAGGTCGATGATGCCCAAGCGGACGGCGCCGAGAACGGCGTGGGTCAGGCTCTGGGCGTCGAGCTTGCGATAGATGGCATTGAGGTGGTTGTGCACCGTCTTGGTGGTGATCCCGAGATAGCGCCCGGCCTGCTTGGTGCTCATGCCGTCGGCGATGGCCTGGAGGATCTCGACCTGGCGGTCCGAGAGGAGGTCGTCGTTGTTGCGCTGGTCGGCCACCGTGGTCAACATGGCGCCGGCAAGGGCCGGCGACAGCACGGTCTCGCCGTCGGCCACCCGCAGGACGGTGTCGCGCACCTCGGCGAACGAGGTGCCCTTGCTCAGGTAGGCGCTGGCCCCGGCGGCGATGGCGTCGCGGGTCCGACCGAGGTCGTCGTGCATCGTGAGCACGGCGATGCGGCAGGACGGGACGGCGTCGCGAATGAGTCGGGTGGCCTCGATGCCGTCCATGACGGGCATGGACAGGTCCATCAGCACCACTTCGGGGACGAGGGCCTTGGCCAGGGCGACGGCCTCTTCCCCGGTCGAGGCTTCACCGACGACCGTGTCACCGGCCGCTTCGAAGGAACGACGCAGCCCGTCTCGCAGCAGGGCGTGGTCATCGGCGAGCAGAATCTTGATCATGGGGGTGTCCTTCTCAGGCGGATGGGCTTGTGAGCACCGTGATGATCGTTCCCTGGTCGGGTTCGCTCGTCACTTCCAGAATGGCTCCAACCGACGCGGCACGTTCCCTCATACCCACAAGACCGTAGGCGGTGCCCCGAATGCCCTTGCTGGGCTCGAAACCTCGACCGTTGTCCTGCACGACAAGCACACCTCGTCCGTTCTCGATCGACCAACCCAAATGGACATGAGTGGCCTTGGCATGCTTTTCGACATTTGTGAGCGCCTCTTGAGCGATCCGGAGAAGCTCGTTCTCGACGACCGGTGCCAGGTGCAGTGATCGATCGTCGGGAAGGACCAGTGAGATCTCGACCTCGCTGCGTTTGGCGAACCGGTCGACGACCTCGCCGATGACGACGCTGAACGGGCGTCCGGGCTGGACGGCGGCCCGCAGTTCGACCAGGGTGTCGCGCAGATCGGCGATCGCTCCCTGGACGTCGCCGTGGAGCTGCTTGAGCTCCAGCGACGGTTCGGGTGCGGCGCCATTGATGCGTTCGAGCTCGATGCCGATGTAGGTGAGCCACTGCCCGAGCCGGTCGTGGAGGTCTCGTGCGATGCGGCCCCGCTCGTCGGCGGCGGCGAGCGACCGGAGGTGCTGGAAGGATCGGGCGTTGGCGACGGTCAGCGACAGCATCTGGGCGAGTCCCCCGAGCAATTCGGCGTCGGCGGCTCCGAACTGGTGGGGGTGCGAGCGTTCGACGGCGACCAGGCCGGTGTCCTTGCCGTTGACCATGAGTCGGCAGTAGAGCCCGCTGCCGATCCGCCCGGTGCCCGCCGTGGCGAGGTCGTCGACTCGGAGCACCGAGGAGAGCGTCGCCGCCTCGAGCATCGGCTGGGGGAGCTTGGCCGAGGTGAAGGTGGGGGCGAGGTCGAAACCCTCCTGCAGCTGCGGGGACCACACGGCGTCGTCGTAGGCGAGGATGACGAGCCGATCGGCGGCGAAGGACTCGATCAGCTGGGTCCGGGCGGCACTCAGGACATCGGGAAGATCGAGCGACGACGGCAACGAGATGGCCAGTTCGTGCAGGGCCTCGAGGAGTTGGTTGGTCTCGCTCAGGGCGGCCGCCCGGTCATAGGTCGCCCGCCGGCGATCCTCGAGTTGGAGGAGGCGTTGCTGGGCGATCCCGGGGAAGGCACAGGCTCCGAGCACGGCCATCACACCGGCTGGGCTGGGGAGGGTGAAACCGAGCGTGACGATCGCCGCGACGCTGGTGCTCACGATCAGGGCGGTGGCGGCGGCCCAGGCGCCGAGCCGCAGCCCCCAGCCGAAGGCAACGACCGCCACGGCGACGATGACGGCTCCCACGAATGGGTTGCTGAGGCCGTCGTCGATCCCGACGGCGACGCTGAGGATCGCGACATCGGTCAGCGCCAGTCCCTGTTGGGCCTGGGAGTCGGTGCCGAGCCGGATCGGCCGGATCGTGCGCCACGAGGCCATGAAGACGACGATCGACAGGGTGACGACGATCGAGACCTCGCCGCCGGCGGCGCGGGTGGCGGCCCAGCCGACGCCGGCCATGACCGCTCCCCAACGCAGGGCGGCGAGCACGGCGGACAGGGAGCCCGCCACCGACGGACCGAGTTCGAGGGCCCGGGCGGCGTCGTCGAGTCCGCCGTTGCGCAGGGCGCGCAGGGCCAGCATCACCTCGCCCGCCGGAGAGTTCCCGGTCGGTGGGCGAGCATCACTGGCATGCCCCCGGCTCGCTGTCACATGGCTCCCATCGGCACGAATCCCGTGAGTTCAACCGCCGTCGTCGAACGGCTGTCGATCAGTGATTCCGCGCCGCCGCATAGGTGGCGAAGGCCACAAGTGTTTCCCTGACCTCGTCGCCGAATGGTAGGCGAATCGACTCACCGATCGCATCCTGGATCAGCAGATCGATGCGCTCCTCGATGTCGGCGATGGCCCCGGTGTCGTGCAGGACCCGCAGGATGTCGGAAATGTCCTGGTCAGAGAGCTCGGGGCTGCCGATTGTTGCGAGTGTGTTTCGTTGCGCGGTCGTGGCGCGATCGAGGGCGACGGCGACGAGTTCGGTGGGTTTCGCCTCGCGCAGGTCCCCGCCCACCGGTTTGCCGACCCGATCGGGGTGTCCGAGGACGCCGAGCAGGTCGTCGCGGAGCTGGAAGGCCTGCCCGACGGGCCGCCCGAAGGCGTCGAGTCGCTCGAGCAGCTCGGCATCGGACGTGCCGTCGAGGGCCGCCCCGACCTGCAGGGGCCGCACGATCGTGTAGAGCGCCGACTTGAACAGGGCCACTCGGCGAGCCGTCGCCCGGGTGACCTCCCCGGAGGCGGCGGTCCGCATGTCGAGGTACTGGCCGAGGTTCAGTTCGACGCGCAAGCGATCCCAGATTCCGAGCGCGTCGGGATGCGCACCGGACATGCACCGGTCGGCGTACACGTGCCCCAGGTCGCCGGCCAGGATCGCCACGCCCTCGCCGTAGCGCCGTGGCTCGCCGCGCCAACCCGACTCGGTGAGACGGCGGGCCTGTCGGACGTGGATGGTCTGGTGACTGCGACGAGTGTCGGCGTCGTCCATCACGTCGTCATGGATCAGGGCGAAGACCTGGAGGAGTTCGAACGCGGCACCGGCGTCGATGATCCGGGTCTGGTCGGCCTCGGGTCCGTTGACCCCGACCCACGCCCAGAAACAGAACCCGGCTCGGAGTCGTTTGCCGCCGCCGGTCATCCGGGCCAGTTCGTCGATCACCTCGACCAGGCGGGGATCGACCTCGCGCCAGACGGCCCGTTCGGCATCGAAGAGGGCGTCGATTCGGGCATCGACCTTGGCGGCGACCTCGCGGAATCCGGGCGGGACCTCAGTCATCGGCGTCGGTGCCGATGCCCGAAGGCGGGGCGTCGGCCAGGACGCGATCGACCTGTGAGCGCACCGCGACCAGTCGGTGGCGGCAGTGGTCGATCAGCCGGGTCGCCCGTGCCACCTGGGTGGCGAGCGCATCGATGTCGACGCTCGACGCCTCGAGCGACGCGAGGATCGCCTCGAGCTCGGCGACGGCATCGGCGTAGGGCAACGGGTTCCCACCGGCGTCGGTGAGGACGGGATCGGACGCCGCCGCATCGAACGTGGACTCGGAGTGGTCAGTCATCGGCTCCTCCGGATCGGCTGGTGATCGTGCCCGTGGCCAGGGTGGTCACCAGCAGTGTGCCGTCGGGGGCGTCACTCGGCTCCCGCACCAGCGAACCGTCGCCGCGACGGGTGATCGACCACCCCCGCGCCAGGGTCCGGGCCGGATCGAGCGCCGAGGTGCGCAGGGCGTTGCGGTCGAGTTGGGCCTCGAGACGCTCGAACCGCCGATCGATCGATTCGGTGCGACGGTGGGCGAGCAGCGCCAGCCGGGTCCATTCGCGCTCGACCCCTGCCGAGGCCAGACGCCCGATCCGCGATGCCGCCTCGTCGAGTCGTCGATCGGCCCGGTCGAGGGTCGTGTGGACCACCGCGTCGAGGCGATCCTCGGCGTGGTCGACCCGCCGAGCGAAATCCCGAACCAGTTCGACGATCGCCGCAGCACACGCCGTCGGCGTCTTGACCGAATGGTGGGCGACGATGTCGGCCACCGACTGATCGATCTCGTGGCCGATCCCGACGAACACCGGGACCGGCGACGCCACGATCGCCCGAGCGAGGTCTTCGTGGTCGAAGGCCATCAGGTCGGTCCGGGCTCCGCCACCCCGCACGATGGCGATCAGGTCGGGGCGGTGGTCGATGGCCTCGGCGACCGCCGACACCAACATCCCGACCGCCTCGTCGCCCTGGACCCGGCTGTCGATGACCGTCAGATCGAACGGCAGACCACTCAGCTGGAGCTCGTTCACGAAGTCCGCCTCGGCGGCGCTCGACACGCTGGTGATCAGCACCAGCCGCAGCGGGAGCAGGGGCCGGGCCAGTCGCCGGTTCGCGTCGAGCACGCCCTCGGCCGCCAGCGCAGCCAGCAATCGGGTCCGGGCGATCTCGAGCCGACCGAGGGTGAACGCCGGATCGATCAGCGACATCACCAGCTGCACCCGACTCTGCCGGCCGTAGTAGGTGAGCCGGCCGCGGATCCGGATCTCGATGCCGTCGACCATGCGGACCGAGCCCGCCCGCTTCAGGATCGCGTTGACCCGGAACTTCGACGACGCGAAGAGGGCGACCGGCAGCATGGCGTCGGGTCGGTTCCCGAGCTCGCCCGGCTCGACCAGATCGAAGTAGACGTGCTCCCCGGATCGATTCAGGCCCGAGATGGCGCCCTGCACCCAGATCTCGTCGGTGAACCGATCGGCGAAGACCTGCTCGATCGTGTCGCAGACCTCCCGCACGCTCCACGTCGCCGGCTCGCTCCCGCGCTGGGTTTCCGGCTCGCTCCCGCGCTGGGTTTCCGGCTCGCTCCCGCGCTGGGTTTCCGGCTCGCTTCCGCTCGGTTTCGTCGGCTCGCTTCCGCGCTGGGTTTCCGGCTCGCTCCCGCTCGGTTTCGTCGGCTCGCTTCCGCTCGGTTTCGTCGGCTCGCTTCCGCTCGATGTCTCCGACACCACCGAGACGCTACTGTCGACGAGGTCCCGTTCACGACGCTCCCGGCGTCTCGGAACGCCGATGCCCGCGTCGGTGACCATCCCCGAGAACACGGAGCGTGATGACTAACGTCCAACCCGACCCGTCCGGGGTGGACCACACCCGCCCCTCACGCCGCCCGAGCCCGCATTGCCCGATCCCCTCCCCACCTCCGCTCCGCCGTTGCCGTTCGACCCGCCGCTGATCTCCGAGACCGAGATCGGCACGCTGATCGACCTGACCGGCGAACCGCAATCGGATTCGCCGATCCATGGCATCGCCGTGTCTGCGGTCGATCCCGCGACCCGGAGGGGTCACATCGTCTACGCCAGCGAGAACCTGCTGAAGCTCCTCGGCTACGAAGCAGGGCAGATCCTGGGGGCCGATCCCGGGCTGCTCTTCGCACCGACCACCCCGCCGGCGCAGCTCGACGCGATCGCCGATCTGGTCGAGAACGGCCACCAGGCCGTGGTCAACCTGCGGCTCGAGCGGGCCGACGGCACCTCGGTGGCCGTTCGGGCCTCGTTCCTGCGACTGCCGGCCATGGCCAGCGAGTGGCCGTACTACGTCTCGATCTTTCGCGACACCACCAATCGCATCACCCACGAAGCCCTGCTCGAGGATTCGAGCGACATCCTCGATGCCCTGGTCGACGGTCACGACGTCTCCGACCTGTTGATGAGCATCGCCGAACGGGTCGACCACCACGTCAGCGGCGGAACCTGCTGGCTGGCGCTGGCCGACTCGGTGGGCGGACTCGAGCCGGTCATCAGCGGTCGGCACCCGATCGGCCTCTTCGCGAAGACCCTCCACGTGGTCACCGACAGTGGTCGACTGACCTCGGAGTCGTTCGTCCGGGTCGCCGACCTCGACGACGACCTGGCCGGCCTGCTCCGGTCGGCCGACGTCGAGGCCCTGTGGATCTCGCCACTGTGGGGACCCAACGGCGAGCGACGGGGCGTCATGATGGTCGCCCACGTGGCCCGGCTGCGGCCGACCGACGACGAAGCCGTCGCACTGGCCTACCTGAAGCGACTGGCGACCCTCGCGGTCGAGCGCAGCGTGGCCGAGGCCCATCTCGCCCACAAGGTCCTGCACGACCGACTCACCATGTTGCCCAATCGCATGCTGATCTCGGACCGACTCGAACAGGCCGTGGCCCGACTCGGCCGGGAACGGGCCCGGCTCGCCGTGTTGCTCGTCGACGTCGACCGCTTCAAGCTCATCAACGACGCCTGGGGTCCCGAGATCGGTGACGAGGTGCTGATCGAGGTCTCCCGTCGGCTCCGCCAATCGGTCCGACTCGGCGACACGGTCGGCCGCATCAGCGGCGACCAGTTCATGGTGCTCTGCGTCGCACTCACGAGCGACGGAGACGTCCAGGCCATGGCCGAACGCATCGTCGAGGGCATCGGCGAGACCTTCTTCGTCGGACCCGGTGGGGTCGAGCTCCGGATCACGGCCTCCGTGGGGGTCGTACTCGTCGAGGAACCCGGCCAGTCGCCGAACGTCATCATCTCGTGCGCCGAATCGGCGCTGGCCCAGGCCGTCGCCGACGGCCGGTCTCGCTACGCCATCTTCGAGAAGGGTGCGACGAACCCGGTCCTGGTGCGCCTCGAGATCGAGAAGGCGCTCGAGGTGGCGCTCACCGAGGACGAGCTGGTGGTGCACTACCAACCGCTCGTCGACATCGCCACCGGTCGGATGGTCGGAGCCGAGGCACTGGTGCGCTGGGACCGTCCGGGGAAGGGTCTCCTCCCCCCGTCGGACTTCATCGAGATCGCCGAGGTGAGCGGTCTCATCGTTCCGCTCGGCGCCTGGGTCATCGACGAGGTCTGCCGCCAGATCGCTCGGTGGCCCCGTTCCCCCGATGGGGCCAAGCCGGTCATCTCGGTCAACCTGTCGGCCCGGCAGCTGGCCGACCCGGGCCTGATCCCGGTGATCTTCGCTGCGCTCGATCGGCATCAGGTCGCCACGTCGTCCCTCGGGTTCGAGGTGACCGAGTCGATGAAGGTCGAAGACGTCGATGGGGCGTCGGCCACCCTTCGGCAATTGGCGGCCCTGGGCTGCAAGCTGTCGATCGACGACTTCGGCATCGGCTACGCCACCCTCGACTACCTCCGTCGGTTCTCGATGGCCGACACCATCAAGATCGACCGCTCCTTCGTGAGCGGGCTCGGGATCTCCCGGGAGGATTCCGCGATCGTCGCCACCTCGACCTCGCTGGCAGCCCAGCTCGGGCTGTCGGTCGTCGCCGAGGGTGTCGAGACCTACGACCAGTTCGCCGAACTGGCGAAACTGGGCTGCGATCTCGCCCAGGGCTACCTGCTCAGCCCTCCGGTCCCGCTCGATCGGGCCGTGCAACTGTGGGAACAGCGCGATCTCATCACCCCGCCCGGCTGACCGTCAGCGGTCGGCTTCGGCCAGAATCGGACGTGTGGTGCTCAAGCAGATCGGCCCGGTTCCCGATCATTCCTCGATGACGTCCCGCCCGCCGACGATGCCGCCCGCCATGCGCGGTGTCGTACCGTCGGAGCCCGCGCCCACCTCGCCGCCCATGCGATCCGAGGTCACCGGCGAGGTCTCGTACCCGTCGCCGCCCTCATCGGCGCCCGCACCACCGCCGCCGCAACCGTTCGGAACGGGCCCCGCCTCGGACTCACGGGGCGGTGCACGCGAGCGGCCGTGGTGGGGACTCGGCGACGTCCTGGCCGCCGTGCCCGTCATCGTCCTGGCATCGATGTCGTTGGCCGTCGGATGGCTGATCCTCGGCGTCGCAACCGGCGTGTTCGACCTCGACACGATGTTCGGCGAGGAGACGGTCACCATTCCGGTGGCGGTGATCGCCGCCGGCTTGATCGGCCAGCAGCTCGCCCAGGCACTGTGGCCTTGGTTGGTGTCCCGGCGAAAGGGTCGGGGGATGGCCGCCGACTGGGGATGGTCGATCAAGAAGATCGACTTCGCGATCGGTCCTGCGGCCGCCTTCGTCGCGCTGGTGATGGCGGCCGTGGTCGGCACGGCCATCGCTCAGCTCGTCGGGCTCGAGCAAGGGGCCGACAACACCCAGTTCGTCCGGGACGCCGAAGGTTCGGCCGCCTATTGGGTGTTCATCGCCGCCGTGCTCATCGGGGCGCCGGTTTCGGAGGAGCTGCTCTTCCGGGGCCTGATCCTGAGGGCCTTGGAAAACGCGGCGGTCCCGTTCTGGCCGTCGCCGGTTCGACGCTCGCGTTCACGGCTCCCCACTACATCGCCGCCAGCCCGGCCGAACTGGCCGTCCTGCTCGGTTCGATCGGATCGGTCGGACTCGTGCTCGGCGTCGTGGCGGTCCGCACCCGACGACTGGCCCCGGCGATCATCGCCCACGTGTTGTTCAACGGCGTCGCCGTCGCATCCCTGGTCTTCGGCTGAGCGCCGGCCGAGCCCGACGATGGACCGGTCAGGCCTGCGGCCATCCCGGAACGCCGTCGTCGAGCTGGACACCGAAGCTGTTCAGGAAGCCCGAGACCAGGCGGTAGAACCCGGCGACGATGACCAACTCGACCCGCTCGGCGTCGTTCCAGCGATCGAGCGCCGCCCAGGTGGCGTCGCTGACGACGTCGTCACGGCACAGGTCGTCGGCGAGATCGATCAGGGCCTGGTCGTCGGCGCTCCACTCGCGTGTTCCGCCCGCCAACGCCGCGATCTCGTCGTCGCCGAGACCGGCCTGCCGGCCGATCAGGGTGTGCTGACCGAATTCGTAGACCGCCTGGGCGTTCCAGCCGATCCGCAGGATCACGATCTCGCGTTCGCGTGCGGGGAGCAGCCCCTTGTTGAGCAGGAAGCCGCCGAGGAGGTTGAAGCGCTTCAGGAGTTTCGGGTGGTGGCCCATCGTTCCGAAGATGTTGAGCGGTGAGCCGTCGACGGTGAGGGCGTTCTCGAGGATCTCGGCCAGCTCGCCCTCGATCTCGGTGATGGGGGCGACGCGGGGCTCGGTCGGGCGGGGTGCGGTCATGGGTGGTCTCCTGATGCTCGGATGCTGCCGTTCTCGGTCGGTCCGCCCGAGTCTGGAGCGGATCGTCAGGACTGGCGAATCCGTCGGAGCAGACCCTCCTGGGCCACCGTCGCCACCAACACGCCGTCGGCGGTGTGGACCGTGCCGTGGGCGACGCCCCGAGAACCCTGCAGCGACTGGAGCCGCATGTCGTAGAGCTGCCACTCGTCGGCCCGGGCATGGCGGTGGATCCAGACGGAGTGGTCGAGGCTCGCTCCCATGTAGGTGCCGGTGTCGTGCCCGCCCTCGGCATCGGGATTGCCGTTCCAGATGGCGTCCATGGGGATGTGGTCGCTCGCGTACACCATGGCCGCGGTGTGGAACCACGGGTCGTCGGGGAGCCGGTCGGGCTGGGCGTTGCGGATCCAGGCGATCGCTCGGCCCGGTTCGGTTCCCGGGACGGTGCGGACGTCGGAGACGTCGTCCCAGTCCTCGATCGTGCAGTCGTCGGGCGGTGGCACGTCGAGATCGGCCACCGGCCGGGCGAACTCGACGTCGGGTTCGCTCGTGTGGAAGGAACAGGAGAGGTTGAAGATGGCGCCACTGCGCTGCCGGGCGACGACCCGGCGGGTGGTGAACGAGCGGCCGTCGCGGATCAGGTCGACGTCGAAGACGATCGGGAGGGCTTCGTCGCCGGCCCGGATGAAGTAGCCGTGCAGGCTGTGGACGTCGTGGTGCTCGGCGACGGTGGAGCGCGCCGCGGTGAGGGCCTGGGCGACCACCTGGCCGCCGTAGACCCGTTGGCGACCCTTGGCGGGGCTGTGACCGATGAAGAGACCGGCGGCGACCTGCTCGAGCTCGAGCATGTCGAGCAGATCGACCGGACGGGTCATCGGCTATTCCTGGACGAGCTCGATGAGGGTCCCGAAGCTGCCCTTGGGGTGGACGAAGGCCACGGTCGTGCCCCGGGAGCCGGGGCGGGGGGCCTGGTCGATGGCGGTCGCTCCGGCGGCGACCATCTGTTCGAGGGCCTCGGCGCAGTTGTCGACCCGGTAGCCGACGTGGTGGAGGCCCTCGCCCCGCTTCTCGATGGCCTTGGCGATCGGCGAGTCGGGCCGCGTCGCCGCCGTGAGCTGGATGTAGGACTCGCCGACCTTGACGAGTGCCTCCTCGACGCCGTCGCTCTCGACGATCTCGCGGTGGTGGACCTCGGCGCCGAACGCCGTTGCGTAGTACTCGATGGCCGCCTCGAGGTCTCGGACGGCGATGGCGATGTGATCGATGGCGGTGAGTTGCATGGTGTCCTCGGTCGGGGTTGATCGGCGGTGCCGGTGATCGGTCGTGCCGATGATCGGGTGTGCAGGGATCTCAGGCGCGGAGGGAGTCGGCGTGGCGGCGGAACATGGTGATCTTGTCTTCGCCGATGCGCTCGCGCTTGGCCTGGTCGGTGATGCCCTGGCCCTCGCCCGAAGCCAGGCAGAGCACGCCCAGCTTGCCCTCGTGCTCGTTGTGGTGGACCGAGAGTGCGGCGTCGCCGACCTCGTCGAGGGTGTGGACCGCCGACAGGATGGGCTGGATGGCGCCGCGGTCGATCAGCTTGTTCATCTCCCAGGCCTCGGCATAGTTGGCGAAGTGGCTCGACACGATCCGCTTGAGCTTCATCCAGAGGTGGCGGTTGTCGTATTCGATCATGTAGCCGGAGGTGGCGGCGCACGTGACGACCGTTCCGCCCCGCTTGGCGGCGAAGACCGACGCCCCCATGGTCTGGCGACCGGGGTGCTCGAAGATGATGTCGGGGTCGTCGCCGGCGAGTTCGCGGATCTTCTTGCCGAAGCGGCGCCACTCGGTCTCGTCCTGGGTGTGGGGATCGGACCAGAACTGATAGTTCTCGGCCCGGCGGTCGATCACGGCCTCGCAGCCCATCTGGTGCAACAGCTCGACCTTGTCGGGCGAGGAGACGACGCCGATCGGGTAGCCACCACCGTTGAGCACGAGTTGGATGGCGTACCCGCCGAGACCGCCGGTGGCGCCCCAGACGAGCACGGTGTCGCCCTGCTTCATGCTGCCGGCGGCGTCGGAGACGAGCATGCGGTAGCTCGTCGCCGCGCAGAGCGCGTTGACGGCGGATTCCTCCCAGGTCAGGTGGGCCGGCTTCGGCATGAGCTGGTTGGCCTTCACGACGGTCAGGTCGGCGAGACCGCCGAAGTTGGTCTCGAAGCCCCAGATCTTCTGGTTGGCGGCGTGCATGGAGTCGCGGTGGGCGTCGGGATCCTGGTCGTCGACGTAGTTGCAGTGGATGGCCACCTGGTCGCCGACCTTCCAGTTGCGGACGGCCGACCCGGTGCGGATGACGACGCCCGATCCGTCGGACCCGATCACGTGGTGGTCGAGGGCGTGCCGGGCGCCCCAGGCGTTCTCCCGGCCCAGGCGGTCGAGGAACCCGAAGGTGGGCAGGGGCTCGAAGATCGAGGTCCAGACCGTGTTGAAGTTGATCGAGCTGGCCATGACGGCCACGTAGACCTCGTCGGGCGCCAGCTCGGGAGTGGGCACGTCGCCGACGTGGATCGACTTGCGGGGATCCTTGTCCCAGGATTCGACACCCTCGAACATGGCGGCGTCGCTGCGCTTCACGTAGGCGGCGCGATAGGACTCGGGGATCGGGATCGCGGCCAGCTCGTCGGGCCCGGCCTGGTTCTCGATGGCTTCTCGGAAGGCGTGCATCGGGGCACGTTAGCGGTCATTCACCATCGCGCTCAAAGGCGAAGGTCCCTACTCGGGCCCGGCCGGGGTGGTCGACCCGACGCACACAGGCCCGATGGGTCGAGTATTTGTTGGAGAACGCTCAGCGCCGGGCCCGTCGTGCCGACTCGGTACCCTGAGCGAGGAGGATTCGTCCGTGGTATTGCGTCCCGAAGACATCGAGCAACGCGAATTCGGTTCGGCCCTGCGAGGGTTCGACAAATCCGAGGTTCGAGCGTTCCTGCGCCGCGTGGCCGGTGAGATCCGTTTCCTCGAATCCGAGGTGGAAGCGGCGCGTGCCGATGAGCCGGTCGAGCCGACCGAGTCCGAAACGGGCACCTCGGAGCCGGTGGCGACCGAGGGATCCTCCGAGTCGGCCGAACGACCGACACCGCCGACGCCCGACTCGGTCTGGCCGACCGGCGTCGGTGATGCACTCGGCCGGCACGAGGAATCACCGACGCCCGACGTCGGCGAGGTCACCGAACCGCCCCACGAGCCGTCGCCGGCCTGGTCGGCGGGGCCGTCCGCCGAGACCGACACCGATCGGTTCGCCGCCCTCGGTGATCGCATCGCCGGTCTCCTGCGCAATGCCCAGGAGACGGCCGAACAGCTGCGCAACCAGGCCGAGGCCGAGGCCGAGACCACTCGGGCCGATGCCGACGCCTACGCCACCGAGACCCGCGCCGCAGCCGACGAGGTGCTCGTCGCCGCCAGGGCCGAAGCAGCCGAGCTGGTCGAAGCCGCTCGGGCCGATGCCGACGAGGCTCGGGCGAACGCCGGACTCGAACTCGACGAGGCCCGGGCCCAGGCCGGCGAACTCAAGCAGCAGGCGATCGAGAACGGCCTGGCCAGCCTGAGCGGCCGCGAAGCCGAGATCGCCGAACGCGAGGCCGAGGTGGCGGCCGAGCGCGAACGGGCGATGGCCGAGCTCGGTGACGCCCGTGGTCAGGTGTCGCAGCTCCTCCAGGAGGCTCGGGCCCAGTCCGAGTTCATCCGTCAGGAGTCCGAGGAGATCATCCGCACCAAGGTGCGGGCCAACCTCGAGCAGGCGCAGCGGCGCATCGACGTGCTCCGCACCACCGAGATCGCCTCGAAGGATCGGATCGCCGCGGCTCGACGAGAACTCGAGGGGGCCCTGGCCCGTCTCGAGGCCGAGCCCGCCCCGGTGCTGCCCGAGGGAACCGAGGACCTCGTCCTCGAAGAGGCCCGAGAGCGAGCAACGTCGCTGGCGGCTCCCGCTGCGCCCGATCACGACGTGATCGACGTCGGCTCCACTCCCGTCGAGGACTCGACCGCAGTCGCCGACGCCGACGTCGTCGACGCCGACGTGGTCCCGACCGACGAAACGGGTTTCGACCCCGCCGAGTACGAGGACGCTGCGGCCGACTTCGGGTTCGATGCGGTCGACGAACCTTCGACCGCCGATGCGGTCGCCGAATCGCCTCCGACCGACCTCGAGGACCTCGGCGCCGACGAGTCGCCGATCGAGCCTCCCGACGATGCCGAGGCCCAGCCGGACGCGACCTCGTTCGACGACGCCGGGTTCGACGACGCCGGGTTCGACGACGCCGGGTTCGACGAGGTCCTCGACGGTGACGACCCGTCGACGCCGCCCATGCCCCCGCTCGAGAGCATCACGTTCCAGCACCAGGAGCCGATGCCGACCGAGCCCGAGGTCGGCGAGTTCGACTTCTCCCCGGCCGACCGGGCCGAGGGTGAGCCCAATCCGGGTGCCTTCGATTTCGTCCCGGCCCCCGCCGAGGCGGTCGTCACGACGTCCGACGACGACGGTGAAGCCGCACCCGACGAGACGCCGCCCCGTGGTGACGCCCCCGACAACGAGGACGCACTGGCGAAGCTGGTTCGCGAGGCCATGCAGCGGGCGGTCGACGCCGCTCGAGGCAACGACAGCTGAGGTTCGTCTGAGTAGGGTTGCGGGTCCGAGGCGGTGCCGGCCCGCGGCGCTGCGGTGAGGAGCGCTCCCATGGCCGATCAACCCCGAACCGGTTCGTACATCGTCGCCGGGGCCCGAACCCCGATCGGGCGGCTCAGCGGCTCGTTGGCGGGCTTCTCCGCCGCCGAACTCGGCGGTCTGGCCATCGCCGCCGCCCTCGAGCGAGCGGGTGTCTCCGGCTCCGACGTCGACTACGTCTACATGGGTCACGTGCTCCAGGCCGGTGCCGGGCAGATCACGGCCCGACAGGCCGCCGTCCACGGCGGCATCCCGATGACCGTCCCGGCGACCACGATCAACAAGGTCTGCCTGTCCGGCCTCAACACCATCTTCCTCGCCGACCAGTTGATCTCGGCCGGCCTGGCCGATGTGGTGGTGGCCGGGGGAATGGAGTCGATGACCAACGCCCCCTACCTGCTGCCGGGGGCCCGGGCGGGCTACCGGGCCGGCGACAAGACCGTCGTCGACTCGATGATGTTCGACGGCCTGTTCTGCGCCTTCGACGTCTGCGCCATGGGCGCGGGCACCGAGAAGTACGCCGCGTCGGCCGGCCTGGCCCGCGAGCCCCAGGACGCCCTGGCCGCCCAGTCGCACGCCCGCGCGGCCGCAGCCCACAAGGACGGCCGCTTCGATGCCGAGTTGGTGTCGGTCGAGGTGCCGCAGCGCCGCGGTGATCCACTGGTCGTCTCGGTCGACGAAGGCGTCCGGGTCGACACGACGATCGAGAGCCTCGCCGGTCTGCGGCCCGCCTTCGACGCAGCCGGCAACATCACCGCCGGGAATGCTTCGCAGATCTCCGATGGTGCGTCGGCGCTGGTTCTCATGAGCCGGGCCAAGGCCGAGTCCCTGGGCGTCACACCGCTCGGCGCCGTCGCCGGATACGGCCAGGTCGCCGGTCCCGATGCCTCCCTGCTCACCCAACCGTCACGGGCCATCCGGCAGGCCCTCGAGCGGTCGGGGCGGTCGCTGGCCGATGTCGGCCTCTTCGAGTTGAACGAGGCCTTCGCCGCCGTGAGCCTGGCCGCCATGGCCGATCTCGGGGTTGGTGACGACATCGTCAACGTCAACGGCGGAGCAATCGCCCTCGGGCATCCGATCGGGGCGTCGGGAAATCGCCTGGCGCTCACCCTGCTGCACGAAATGCGGCGATCCGATGTCGATCTCGGTGCGGTGGGGCTCTGCGGGGGCGGCGGTCAGGGTGACGGATTGCTGCTCTCTGCGGTCAAATGACCGGGATGGAAGCAAACCCCGGGCAAGAATCGACCGAACTTCGGCGTTTGCGACTTGTCACGGGTCCGTCAATGTCGTAACGTAACCGACACAAGACGTCGCGGCGACCTTCTCAGGTCGAAGTGGTACGGCCGTCGCAGCGCAAGACTCCCGGGTCGGTGATCCTCTCCCCGCCGACCCGGTTGTCGCGCCCGGGCACCCGCCCGCCCCCCGTCAGTCGGTCGCCCCTCGATGGTCGCCGGTCGCGTCAACCGAAGGTTCGTCGGCCTTCCAGGGCCCGACCCAGGGTCAGTTCGTCGGCGTACTCGAGGTCGCCACCCACCGGGAGCCCCGACGCCAGTCGGGTCACCGTGATCTGGAACGGGGCCAGGATCTTCGTTGCGATGAATCCGGCGGTGGTCTCGCCCTCGATGTTGGGGTTCATGCAGAGGATCACCTCGGTGATGTCCTCGCCGGCCACTCGCATGGCGAGTTCGCGGATCTTGAGCTGATCGGGCCCGATGCCCTCGAGCATGTTGATGCAACCTTGGAGCACGTGATAGCGGCCCCGGAAGGCCCCCGTCTTCTCGACCGCGGCGATGTCCTTGGGCTCTTCCACGACGCAGAGGACGGTCTGATCACGACGATCGTCGGTGCAGATCCCGCAGGTCGGACCCTCGGCGACGTTGAAACAGATCTCGCAGAAGGACACATGATCCTTCATGTCGATGATGGCCGCGGCGAGCCGTCGGGCATCGACGTGGTCGATCTTGAGGAGGTGGAAGGCGATCCGCTGGGCCGACTTGGGCCCGACGCCGGGCAGGCGTCCCAACTCGTCGATGAGGACTTCGACGGGGCGGGCGTAGACGCTCACGATCCTCCGAGGAGTCCGCCCAGTCCGCCCAGGTCGAAGCCGCTCATGCTCTGCTGCTGGAGTTCGGCGACCTGGCCGGTGGCATTGTGCAGCGCCGCGAGCACGAGTTCTTCGAGGAGTTCGACGTCATCGGGATCGACCACGTCCGGAGCGATCGTCACCGAGACGAACTCGCCGCCGCCGGTCATCTGCACCGACACCTTCCCGCCTCCGGCGGTACCGGTGACGACCTGGGCCGCCTGTTGTTCCTGAGCGGCCACCATCTGCTCTTGCATGGCCTGGGCCTGTTGGAGCAGGGCTCCGAGATCGAGGCCGCCGGTTTCGCTGCTGTCGCTCACGAGCGTCTCCTGGGTGAGGGGAAGGAAGCGCCCAGGCTACTGGGATGGTCGTGACCGCGTGGGTCCGGACGGTCGAGGCGTCGCGCTGCTAGCGGTGGTCGACGCCGTCGATGACCTGGGAGCCGGGGAAGGCCTGGGTCAGTCGGTCGAGTCCCGAGCCGGCGACGTCGTTGGCGTCGGCCAGTTCGGTGACGTCGCCGACGTCTTCGTCGTCGGCCACCGGACCGGGGTCGGGCGTGCGCCCCGGGTCCTTGTGGCCGGTCGGAGCGGCGGGCGTGGATCCCATCGGGTTCTCGTCGACGACGATCGAGACGGTGAGCGGTCGGGCGAAATGGGCCGAGAGGGCCGTTTCGACCTCGCCCTTCACTTCGTCGCACCGGGGCACGTAGTAGGTGTTGGGAACCCCGAAGGTGGCCACGCCCGACGTGGCGTCGACCGAGAGCGGCGTTGCCGAGCCGAAGCGCACGCGGGTCCGCTGGGACACGTCGTCGAGGAGTCCGGCCTCGAAGGCCGCGACGAGGGTGTCGATCGAGAGCGGTGAGCCGGTCGGTGCCGGTGCGTTGCCGGCGCCGGGCCCGGTGGGATCGGGCGCCGAGGGAGGAGCCGTCGAGGCGGGCTCCGGGGCTGGAGCGGTCGCGGCGGTCGGCGTCGGTTCGGGTTGGGCCGTCGGGGAGGGAGCGGGCTCGACGAGGCCTGCTCGGGCGGCGTCGGCCGGGGCCCGTCGGCGGACCGGTGGGGGAGGGGCATCTCGACGGGTGTCGCCGACGGCGGTCGGCGTCGGCTCGGTTGGCGCCGGTCGGGCCGATCCGGCTGGGGTCGCCGGCATCGACGGTTCGGCACCGGGGGTCGGGGCGCTCGCGGCAGCACCGACGGGTTCGGGCACCGACCCGCGTCGGCGGAGTTCGGCTTCGAGGTGTTCGACGCGTTGGGCGAGAGCCGCGAGGTCGTTGCCGTCGCGTCGGCTCAGGCGCAGGAGGGCCACCTCGAGCGGGACCCGGGCATCGGGAGCCTGGCGCATGTCGACCAACGCCTGGCCCAGCATCTCGAGCGACCGGGTGAGCGTGGCCGGTCCGACCTGCTCGGCCACGTCGCGGGCCTGGGCCCGGGCGGCGTCGTTGAGTTGGGCCAGGGGGGCGCCCATCGACGCCAGGAAGGCGTTGCGGAGCATGTCGACGGTGAGCTCCCCGATGATCCGAGGTTCTCGACCGCCCTCGATCGCCGTTTCGACCGCCAGCATCGTGGCTGCGGCATCGCCGGCGCCGACGGCCAGCGCCAGTTCGAACCCGACGTCGGAACCCTCGGGGACGCCACCGGCGGCGGCGACCAGGTCGAGCGCCGACAGGGTGTCTCGGGCCGATCCTCCGCCCTGGCGCAGGGCGTAGTCGATCCCGGCTTCGTCGACGGCGAGTCCGGCGTCGGCGATGACGTAGCGCAGGTGCTCGGCCAGTTCCTCGCCGGGGAGGAGCTTGAACTCGAAGTGCTGGGTCCGGCTCTTGATCGTGGCGACGACCTTGTGCGGCTCGGTGGTCGCCAGCACGAACACCACGTGCTCGGGCGGTTCCTCCAGGGTCTTGAGCAAGGCGTTCTCGGCCCCGGATGTGAGCATGTGGACCTCGTCGAGGATGTAGACCTTGGTCCGCCCGGGCGAACCGAGCGCGACCTTCCCGATGAGTTCGCGGATGTCGTCGACCTTGTTGTTCGATGCGGCGTCGAGCTCGTGGAGATCGAACGAGGTCCCGTTCTGGATGTCGAGGCAGCTCTTGCACACGCCACACGGCTCGCCGTCGGTGAGGTTCTCGCAGTTCAGGGCCTTGGCGAGCACTCTTGCGGTGCTGGTCTTGCCGGTCCCGCGCGGGCCGCTGAAGAGGTAGGCGTGGCTGTGGCGGCCTTCGGCGACGGCGGTCTGCAGGGCCTTGGTGACGTGCGCCTGCCCCTTGATCTCGGCAAAGTTCTGCGACCGATACCGCCGGTAGAGAGACTGATGCGCCACGCGTTCACCCTACCGGCGCGGGGCCCCGGTCGTCCGACGGCCACCGCCGTCCCCCGCCCTGTTCCCGTGGTGGGAGGGGGCGGAACAGCGAACCGCCTGCTCTCGCAAGTGACGGCCAGACGATCTGCGGCGCACCGAACAATCCGCTGAGAGCTGCTGCCTTCCGGCCCTGACTCGGTTCACGGGGTTCGATCGCACAGGGTCCGACCGCCACCTGCCAAAGCAGGCGGAACGTCGGCTAGCCTACCGGATTCGTGGCCGGCCCAAACCCGACCACGTCATCCCGGAGGAGTGCGAGAGCGGCCGAATCGGCAC
Organism: uncultured Acidimicrobiales bacterium; assembly: GCA_963717115.1. Taxonomy (GTDB): domain Bacteria; phylum Actinomycetota; class Acidimicrobiia; order Acidimicrobiales; family SZUA-35; genus JBBQUN01. The sequence continues at coordinate 118,786 of CAVQVO010000004.1, forward strand.
GCTTGGAAAGCGTGTGAAGGGCAACCTTCCGTGGGTTCAAATCCCACCTCCTCCGCCACGTGGCTCCGACCACCGTCATTCGGGAGACCGAAGACGGTGGTCGGTTCGCGTCACCGTCGCGAGCCGGCCAGCGCCGCGCCCCGTCGGCGAGGTGGCGCCGACGGAGCGGTGTGGCGCCGGCGGTGTCGGTTGTCCTAGCCTCCCCCGGTGACTGTCATGCCGGGACCCGCCGCCGACTGGTTCGGTGCCTCCGACGAGCACCGGCGCTGGATGCAGCTGGCGCTGGCCGAGGCCGACCGGGCGCTCGAGCACGGCGACGTCCCCGTCGGGGCGCTCGTGATCCGAGACGGGGAGCTGATCGCCTCGCGCCACAACGAGCGGGAGTCGACCGGCGACCCGACCGCCCATGCCGAGATCCTCGCGTTGCGCGACGCCGCCGAGCGGTTGGGTACGTGGCGGCTCGACGACTGCACGGTCGTGGTGACCCTCGAGCCCTGTGTGATGTGTGCCGGTGCGCTCGTGAACGGTCGGATCGACAGGCTGGTCTACGGCGCCGCCGACCTGAAGGCGGGCGCGTGCCTGAGCCTCTACAACGTGTGCGACGACCCTCGGCTGAACCACCGCATCGAGACGGTGCCGGGGGTGCTCGAGGCCGAGTGCGCCGAGCGGCTGTCGGCGTTCTTCGCCGCCCAACGCTGAGCCGGAGGTCGCTCCGGTCGAACCGGCTCCGGTTCAGCGATGTTTGAGCGCCTCCCGACGGGTCAGGGGCGACAACACCTCGGCGTTGTGGTCGACGAAGGCCCAGACGGCCTCGGGGTCGGTCCGGGCGTACTGACGGAGTGCCCAGCCGATGGCCTTGCGCATGAAGAAGTCCGGATGTCCCGCCTGGACGAGCGCGTACTCGAACAGCCGATCGGGGTCGGTGTCGGTCTTCCACATCAGCTGGTGCAGCACGGCCGTCCGGGCGACCCACAGGTCGCCATCGACGATCCAGCGATCCATGTCGGCCGCCAACGCCGGATGGGCTCGCACCAGTGCCCCGACGACGTGGGCGGCGAGGGCGTCGACGGTGTCCCACCACGACCGGTGCTCGACGAGGCGTCGCAGGTCGGCGAGGTTCGAGGCGTCGAGCGAGCCCGCCCACTTGCGGAGCAGGTCGACCGCCACGTACTGGAGTTCCCGTTCGGGCGCCCCCCAACACCGATCGGCGAATTCGATCAGCTCGGTGCTCGATGCCGTGGCGCCGGCAGTGAGCGTCGAGCGCTGGAGGCGGCGACGTTCGGGGGTCTTCACCCCGAAGAACTCGAAGTGGTCCCGCATGTACGCCGCCATGTCGTTCGCCCGTTCGGGGTCGCCGGCCTCGGCGAGCGCGGTACGGAGGGGTTCGAAGCACGACGAGATCGGTGGCATGACTCTCCTCTAGCAGGTCGCGGCGAGTCGGTGCCTGCGCCCAATGAACCATCGGGACCCGGTTCCCTGCCACAATCGAACGGATGCGGAGACTGCCGGCGCTCGTGATGTCAGGACTGTTGCTGGCCGGTTGTACCGCCACGAGCGAGGGTGACGGAGTCGACGACGAGTCGACGACGACGGCCGCCGGGGTTGCCACCACGCTCGCCGAGGAACCCGACGACGAGGCCCTGACCTCGGATGGGGCCCTGGCGCTGGCACTGGGCTGGATCAACGGCAAGAGCCTGTCCGAGCAGGACTACGAGCGCTACTTCGACGAGGACTTCCGAACGGCGATCTCCTTCGACGAGTTCGAATCGGTGCGAGCCGAACTCGCCGGCGACGGCCCCTGGTCGCTCGGCGCACCGGTGGATCTGCCCGATCTGCCACCGACGGTGGGGGCCTGGGAGATCACCAGCGCCAACGGAGGTCCCGGTGCCTGGATCGTCCTCGGCGTCGGCGACTCGGGAGCGATCTCCACGCTCCTGGTGCAGCCCATCCCCGAGTTCGTCGAGCCGGCCGGGACCGAGGCGGCCATCGAACGGCTCCAGGGCCTGGGCCGGCTGCGGCTCCTGGTCGCCGACGTCTCGGACGGGTCTTGCGTCCCGCTGCTCGACGAGGCGGCCGACGAGGTGATGCCACTCGGCTCGGTGTTCAAGCTCTATGTCCTGGGAGCCGTGGTGCGGTCGATCCAGTCCGGATCGATCACCTGGGACACCCCGGTCGTGATCGACGACGCGCTCGACAGCCTCCCCAGTGGTACGACGCAGGACGTCGAGCCGGGCACCGAGCTCACGGTGCGGGAACTGGCGTTCCTGATGATCTCCATCTCCGACAACACCGCGACCGATCATCTGATCGAGCTCGTCGGTCGTGAGGGGGTCGAGGACGCGCTCGGACCGATGGGCAACGACGCCATCGGAGCAAACCGGCCGTTCCTCACCACCCGGGAGATGTTCATCATCAAGTGGGGGATCGACGGGCTCGCCGAACGCTACGTCGAGGCCGACGAGTCCGATCGTCGGGAGCTCCTGGCCACCGAGGTCGCCGAGGCCGACCTGCCGGAGGTCTTCGAGATCGAGCTGGCCACCCCGATCCTGGTGGAACTCCTCGAGTGGTTCGCCTCCCCCGAGGCGATCTGCGAGGCCTGGCTCTTCCTGGCCGGCGATCCCGATGCCCTGGCGATCCTGTCGGACAACCCCGGCGTGCCCGGTCCGGCCGGGACCTGGACCGAGATCGCCTTCAAGGGTGGCTCGGAACCGGGGGTGCTGGCCCTGGCGTGGTTGGTCGAAGACGCCGACGGTGGTCGCTACGTGGTGGTCGGTGGACTGAGCAACGCGTCCGAGGCGATCGACGAGGCCGAAGCCGTCAACCTGTTCGCCTTCATCCGGGACCGCACCCCGAGTTCGGACTAGTCCGGTGCTCGTGGTCGTTGACGTGGTCGCCAAGCGCTAGCCTCGCCTGCGGAAGGTTGCCAGAGCGGACGAATGGGGCGGCCTCGAAAGCCGTTGAGGTGCTTCGCATCTCCGGGGGTTCGAATCCCCCACCTTCCGCCATCGAGGCCCTGGTCAGGTCTGGTTTCTCACGAAGCCGAACCGACCGGGGCCTTCGACGT
>CAVQVO010000005.1:0-5119 GCA_963717115.1 uncultured Acidimicrobiales bacterium
CCGATGCAGACACGGGTGGCGATCCGAATCGACCACGTTCCACGGTCGATTCGCCGTGCCGATGCGGACCTCGCCGTTGCCGCCGGTGATCCGTCGTGGCAGGATGTCGGCCCTGTGGTGAGGGCGAAGCGCCCGGCGGAGTGGAGTTCGACATGGCGAAGACGATGAGATCCGCAACGCGAACCGTGGTGGGCACGGAAGTCCGTCTGGCTAGTACGCGCTCGCTCTGATCAATCTCGGGGCGCTGGCCGGCATCGAGCGGCGATCGCGTTCGATCGGGATCGAGGACGAGCAGGCCGATCGTGCCACCGTGCCGTCGATGACCCTCGGGGCGACGTCGGACGGCCGGTCGAGCCGAAGCCGGCGATCCGGGGTCGTCCACCTCCGCCCCGGCGACGACACGTCCAAGGCCGTCGACGTCGACGTCGACCGTCGCGCCGAGCCTCGCACCGTCGACCTCGACCACCGTCACCGGTGTTCCGTCGACCGTCGCCGTCGCTTCGTCCGTCGACGTCCCGTCGGGGGCCGCCGCCGTTGCCGTCCCCTCGACGGCGCCCGCAGTGGCCGTTCCCACGAGCGACGTTCCGCCGGCTGCGCCCGAGACCACGGCGAAACCGGTCCGGGTCGTCACCACGGTCGCACCTGCCACGACGGTGGCACCGGCAACGACCGCAACTCCGGCCACGACGACATCACCGGCAACGACCGTTCCCTCCGAGGCTCGGACGGCCACCACCGACAACGGGCGCGACGCCGAACGTCGCGACGAGCGCGAACGGAAGCGGGCCGAACGCCGCGACGACCGCCGCGATGATGACGATGACGACGAACGGTCGCGAGATGACGACGACGATGACGACGACGACGATGACGACGATGACGACTGAGCCGGCCCGGCGGCCCGCCGAACGCCTCAGTCCAAGAAGCCCGTGACGAGGAACTCGACGCGGCGGTTCGCCTGACGGCCCTCGGGTGTGTCGTTCGAGGCCACCGGTTCGGCCTCGCCCCGGCCCTGGGTCGTGAGACGTACCGGGTCGATGCCTCGGCTCTCGATCGCCACGGCGGTCGCCTGGGCCCGCTGGAGCGACAGCGCGAGGTTGGTCGCCTCGTCTCCGGTCGCATCGGTGTGGCCGATGATCGTGAGCGACAGTTGGGACCGAGCCGAGAGCATCTCGACCGCCAGGTCGATGAGGGGGGCGTACTGCTCCCCGATGTCGGCCCCGCCGGTCGGGAACTGGACGGTCTCGGCCACCGTCAGCCGGACGGGTTGGGCGGGGTCGAAGACGGCGTCGGCCTCGATTCGGAAGTTGTTGATGACCCGCTCGTCTCCGAGCAGGCCGTGGGCGGCGAGCTCGAACGCATCGGAGATCTCCTGGCTGGGAACGGAACCCTCCAGGTAGACGTCGTCGCCGTCGACGACGATCCGCTGGGTCGGCTCATCGATCGAGGCCGACAGGGGTGCAGGTTCCGGGTCGGCCGCGAAGAGGTCCTCGACGAGGGGCCAGGCGAGGAGCGCGCCGACGATCGCGCCGGCGATCAGCGGTGTCCAGGTGGCGATCCGGACCAGGGTGGACGTGACGGTCGTGACGGGGCGCACCCGCTGGCGTCGCTCCGAACGTCGTTCCGAGCGGGATGTCCGGGCGCCTGGCTGCGGGGTGGGGGCCGTCGGGCTCGGTGCGTAGAGCACCGGAACGACGGTGTGATCGGGTGAGACCTGCTCACCAACCCAGCCATCGGTCATCGTCATGGTGGTCACCCCCCCGACGCACGAACTCGGCCAACTGGTACGCCACCTCCAGTGCGAACAGCGACGACACCCCGACCGGCGTCACCCCCTCGGCGGCGAACCCGTCGAACCGGTCCACGATCGTGGCGGTGTCGGCGCGGACGTCGAGCACCACGCCGACCGATTCGGGGAGTTCCTGCCCTCGCTCCAGCAGGACGATCGCACCGGTCTCCGGGACGGCGTGGGGCGCCGATTCGTCGATGATCCGGACATGGAGTGGGCGGGGGACCGTCGGGGTCATGGTGGGCAGTGAGGCGAACCAGGCCCAGTCGTTGTGTCGATTGCCCGTCTGGAGTTCGATGATCAGGCTGCCCCGACGAGACTGTGCGCACAATGACAGCGCGACCCACGAGGCGATCGGTCGGGTCGCCGATCGGGTCCCGACGAGGGCGATGGAATGGGATCCGAGGTCGACGCCGATCGGTGCCGACGGCAGCGAGCCGATCGCTTCCAGTTCGTGCAGGGTGGCCGGGTTGAGATCGGACAGATCACCCGGGAACGCGAACGGGAAATCGGTGAGGGCCATGACCACCCGCCCGAAGCTGGTCTGACCCGGAGCGGCGGCGAAGAGTCCGCTGCCGCCCGACGCGACGATCTGGCGGATGTCGTAGGGATTCGAGCGCGGCCTTTCGGCGCTCCCGGGCGGCCACGCTCCGGGTCGCCAGGCCCCACTCGAGGACCGACGGGTCGACGGCGCGGCCCCGGCGACGTGAGGGCACGAGGGCGCGACCCCCGGGGTCCGCTTCTCACGCTGTTGGAGCGGGGGTCCGGCGGTGGCGACGACGAATCGGGCCGAACCGGCGTCGATCACCTGACCGAGGGCAACGCTGGTCGGCGACAGGACCGTGAAGCCATCGAGCCGGATGCCCCCGGTGGTGGGATCAGCGTCACGCAGCCGGCAGGGTCGATCGTCAGACCGAAGCGTGGCGTCGTCGGCTCCCCCGCAGCGAGGGCCGACGGCGACGAGCGATGGCCGAAGCGATACGACCCCACCGCGAGCGGATAGGTGCCCCCGGCGTGGATCCCGGCGATCTGTCGGAGCTCGAGTGCCGCCGACAGCTCCGGAACGCCTCCGGCCCCAACGGGAGCGAGCGTCGGTGATCGGTCGGTTCCGAGGGCCGGGCCCCGATCGTGGTGGTGGTCTTGGACGTCGGAGGCGAGTTCTGCACGCATAGGTAGGCCCTAGGCATCGTCGTCTGTCGGAAAAATCTTGAAGGTCCTTGAGAAAAACTTCACGGTCGGAGCCAGGTCCAACGGATCAGGTTCGGCCGGAGGCGGTGGGTGGGACGGCTCGGGTCGAGGGCCAGCCGGCCGACGATGAGCGCCGCCATGACCGTGCTCCCTCCTCCGCCGATGATGAGTGCCCAATCCCCGAGCGTCGATCCGTAGAGCAGCCAGATGAGGGCCTCGATCAGTCCCATCACCCACGTACTCGCCGAGATTCCGTCGGTTCGGGTCGCCCGCAGGGCCGTTGCGGTCGCCGGAGCGAACTCCGCGCCGTAGGAGAGGCCGATGGCCAGGCCCACGCCCGGCAGTCCCCCGACGATCAGCGCGAGCAGCGGTATCGAGCCGAAGATGCCGAGGCCGAGGACGAGGGAACGCAGACCCGACGTTCCGGCGATCCTCAGCAGGTCGACGGCCATGGCGAGATACAGGATCGCGGCCACCGACGAGACGGGAAGCAGGCCCCAGAGACCGTTGGGGAGGGCGTAGGCGATCCACCACAGGTTCATGGCGATTCCGACGCCGATCCAGCTCGCCGATACCCCTTCGAGGTCGCCGGTGCGTCGCAGGCGACGCGCCTGGGGAAGGATCATCCCCGCCCCGAAGACGTTCGCGACGACGAGGAGGAACGGCATGAGGGTGGCGAGCAATCCGCTCTCGTGCAACACGGGAGGTCCGATCAGGGGAGCGACGAGATGAACCGTCGGAGTGATGTAATGACTGAAAGGAGAATAGAACCTGACACGTAAGGATCTATCAAGGGTTAGACCATCACAACAACCTCGGCGCTAGACTTTTCCCGTGCACGTGGCATCGCCGACCCGTTCCGAGATCCGGTTGACCCTCGAAACGACGGTCGATCTCGTCAATGCATCGGCCGAGCCCGGCTTCGATCCCCGATCGATCCTCGAAGCGGCTGGGTTCACTCGGGCCGACAAGGCGTCGGACGCCTCGATCCTTCGGCTCCGAGCCCGAATCGAGGCACTGTCGACCCTCGTTCGAGGTCTCGGCGACCTCGGGGTCGCCGACGCCTCGGATCTGGTCAACGAGCAGCTCACCGAACTCCCCATCCGCCCGTCGATCGCCGACCACGGCGGCGCCGGCCCGCACCTGCACTGGACCCCGGCCACCGCCACCTTCGACGACCAGGTGATCTCCGACGTCGTGATGGCGCTCGCATCGGAGCTGTGCGACAACGGAACGTCGCGGTTCGGCGTCTGCGCCGCCGACGGCTGCGACCGGGTGTTCTACGACAGCACCCGGAATCGGTCGAGGCGCTTCTGCACCGATCCCCGCTGTGCCAGCCGAACCCACACCGCCGACCATCGAGCCCGGCGCCGTCGCTGACGGCCCGCTCGCCTCAGCGACGCCCGATCGCGTTGAGGTAGCTGTAGAGGGTGACCCGGCTGACGCCCATCCAGTTCGCCACGTCTTCGACCGCACCCCGGAGGAGGAAGGCCCCCTGCTCGTCGAGCCGGCGGACCGCGACCTGCTTCTGTTCCCGCGACATGTCGACCAAGCGTGCGCCGATCTCTCGCTCGATGGCCGAGACGAAGCGTTCGAGGGCGCCGTGGAGCTCCGACGGCCGCAGGTAGGCCACCGTCTCGCCCCGCCATCGGACCGGTTGATCGCCCGGGTGGGACGACTCGACGGGCACGAGGCCGGCCCCCAGGGACTCGACGACGGGCCGCAGCGCCGCCAGGAACTCGGCCGGTTCGGTCACGCCACTTCGAGACGGATCTGGATCGCCGTCGCCCCCTGCGAGAAGCCGGCGGCCAGCGCCGGGGCGAGGGCGGCCAGGATGGCGTCGAGGTCGGCCTCGGCCGAGGTGGCGAAGGGCCCCATGTCGGGGGCGAGTCCGGAGGTGTCGAGTGACTCGACGACGGCGTGCACGTGCGGTCCGGGCTGGTTCTCCTTGAAGGGCTCCACCAGGACCTCCAGTCGGGCGAGAGGCATGGATTCGACCCTAGTCGCGGGCCCCTGCGGCGTTCTCGGCGGCGGGATCGGCAGGTGAGGGACGCTCCGGTGAGCGGGTTGACGGACCGTTCACACCTCGATCACGGTTCCGACGCCGGCCGACCGGTACCGTTCGAGCCGGTTCGGCCCTAC
>CAVQVO010000006.1:0-33332 GCA_963717115.1 uncultured Acidimicrobiales bacterium
CCCAAGCTGAATACGCGAGTTCGATTCTCGTCACCCGCTCCTCGCAAAGGTCCAGGTCGAGGCCGATTCCGGACCACTCCCACCGGTTCGTCACCGGGCGGTGCCTCGAGTGGGCCGATCAGCTCGGATAACCCGAGCGGCTGCGCGAGAATCAGGCTCCACTCGACCAGGCTCCGGTCGACGACGGCCGCATTCTCTACGATGCCGACCCTCTCAGCCGCCTTCGAGAAATGCACACCGGCACTACCGAGATGATTGCCGGTATCACTACCACTCCCCATGGAAGAACTGGCCAGCACGCGTGAGATCGCACACGCAGCGGGGGGTTTGGTGCACAGCACCTCGCTGAGCCATCAATTCGCCGCTTCGATCCGACCGGTCATGGCCCAGGGGTAGTCGGTTCCCCCGACTCGGATGACGAGACGGAGTCCGGCGTAGTCGCCGGTGCCGATGTAGGTGGCGTCGAGCACGTGAACATGATCGGGTTCGCTCAACGACCACGACGTCGTACCCGTGAACGTACCGTCCCAGGTCCCGCCGGCGTTCGTGATGACCAACGTCCCCCAGCAGTCGCCGATGACGGATTCGCCATCTTCGGCAAAGTCACAGTTGACCGTCGTCATCTGCTCTCCGCTGGCACGCGGGTCCGACATCTCGTTCGTGAACACGTAGACCGAGTCACGTTGTGTCGTTCCTTCCCACCCAGTCGTCGGCAGGGCGGGCCCGCTCATCGTGCCGTCTTGGATCTGCACGCCGGTGGATGTCCCGGTCACCTCCACGACGTCAACGTCAACGGCAACGTCACCACCGCACGCCGCCAACGTCATTCCCGCCATGGCGATCGCCAGGAACAGCCGAGCCACCTCGATGTGCCGGGAAAGCCTCATCACGCACCTCCCTGTTCGCACTTCTTCTTCGATCATCCACCGCAACGCCAATCTGGGTCAGAGGACAAGGGCCTCCGCAAGAAGGGCGAGCTGACCGCGAGCACCGAGCGGACCCGACGGCTGCTCCTGTTTCCTGCGAACGCCGTGTGGGTGTCCCGGGATGCGCAGAGTCGAGAGGCTGCCGGACCGTCACCGACCGCCGGTCCGTGCGTACATCGGTGTCGGTCCCCTGCGTGGTCAGCCTCGATTCTCCCTGGCTTCCCGCCAACACGACGCTCGCCGAGACCGCGGCCGACAGAACCGACGTCCGGTCCGCCGTGCACTGGCACCTTCGAGAGGGCGTGAGCGTTCACCGCCGACCCTGCCCGTCGTTCGTGCCGGACTCCGGCAGCCACTAGGTTCCCGGCATGAAGGGTCTCTACGTGGTGGCCGCAGTGACGATGGCCGGAGTCAGTGCGGTGTTCGCACTCCTGGCCGAGCTCCAGATGCGGTACGGCCTGTCGACCCCCGACCTCGGCTGGATCAGTGGCGCCGCCTTCCTCGCCGCGCTGGTCACCCAGCTGTCGATCGCACGGTATGCCGACCGAGGGCACGCTCGGCTCGTCCTGCGGATCGGCGTGGTGGCGTGCGTGGTGGGCCTGCTGTGGTTCGCCGCAGCCACCGAGCTGTGGCAGTTCGTTCTCGCCCGGGCCATGCTCGGGGCGGGTGTCGGCATGCTCGTGCCGCCGGCCCGACGGGCCATCCTGCTCTCGGCCAAGGGCAATCAGGGGGAACAACTCGGCCTGTTCTATGCCGCCTACCTGGCGGGCTTCGTACTCGGCCCACCCATTGCCGGCGCCCTGACCGTGCTCTTCGACGTGCGGGTCCCGTTCGTGATCTTCGGCGTGGCCCTGGCGGCCACCCTCTACCCGATCAGCCGTCTCGACATGCCGGAGGCCGAGCGGGGTGTGGTGCTCGACCGGTCCGAGCGTCGTGTGATGCGCCGACTGATCACGAACCGCCAGGTGGTTGCAGCTGCGCTGGTCATCGTCTCGTTCCGCTACTCGATCGGGGTGTTCGAGCCCCTGTGGGCCACCCACCTCGACCGTCTGGGGGCGTCCACCATGGTGGTGACGCTGTCGCTGACGTTCTTCGCTCTGCCGATGCTGCTGATCGCCCGGCAGGCCGGCCGGCTGTCGGACCGCTACGGGGCCCGATACACCTCGATCCTGTCGGCCATCGTCACCGTGCCCCTGATGGCGTCGTACGGCTCCATCACCGCGGTCCCGCTCCTGATCCTGCTCGTGGTGCCACACGGCCTGGCCGAGGCGGTCCAGTCACCCGGCACCCAGGCCGCCATGGCCGACGCCGCTCCGAAGAAGGACGCCGCAGCGGCTCAGGGTCTCGGCGAGGCGGCTGGGTCCGCCGCCGCCGCCATCGGCGCCTTCACCTCGGCTCCGCTCTATGCCTGGGCCGGGCCTGGAACGGCCTGGCTGACGGCAGGAGCCGTCATGGCCGTGCTGCTCACGACCAGCGCCAGGCTCGACCGCCCGGTCCGCCATGACCGGGTTTCGGAGCCGGTGCCGATCCCGGTTGTCAGCGACGGCTGACCTCGACGTCGCCTCGCCCGGAGGCGCCGGCTGTCGGCTGCGCCGGTCACGGCGCATGGTCGACGATGAATCGCTGGTCACGGCGCATGGTCCGCCGAAGCACTCGACCTGGCGTCCAAGGAACTGGCGGGAGCCATTGCCGACCTGCGCGAGCTGGCACGTGGGATCCATCCTGCCGCGCTGACCGACGGGGGCCTTCGCAACGCGCTGCCGCTGCTCGCCGACCGAACGCCGATCCCGGTCACCATCGACATCCGGGTGGACGATCGATTGGACCCGACGGTGGAGACGACCTTCTATTTCGTGGCGTCCGAGGCGCTCGCCAACATCGCGAAGCACTCCGGAGCGTCGCAGTGCACGATCGTGCTGCAGCGCGGTGGTGGAACGATCACCCTGGCCGTTGCCGACAACGGGATCGGCGGTGCCGGCGAGACGCCGCAGGGCGGGCTCCGGGGGCTGCGCGACCGGGTCGAGGCGCTCGGCGGCTCGCTCGAGATCAGCACCAAGGCCGATCATGGGACGACCCTCACGGCCACGATTCCCCTCGATGCAGCCACCATCCATCATGCGTGAACGGATCCGAGCGGTCATCGCCGAGGACGCCCCCCTGTTGCGACGCGGTCTGGAACAGGTTCTCGTCGACGCCGGCCTCGACGTCACCGCAACGTTTGCCGATGCAGACACGATGCTCGCCTTCCTCCTCGACGGCGACCCCGCCGTCGATGTCGACGTCGCCGTCGTGGACATCAAGATGCCACCCGCATACAGCGATGAGGGTCTGCGAGCCCTCGAGACCTTGCGTGCGAGCCACCGCGACATCGGTGTCGTGCTGTTGTCCATGTACGTCGACGCCGGATACGCCGTGCGGGCGCTCGCGAACGGTCGCCGAGGCGTCGGCTACCTCCTGAAGGACGGCGTCACCCAACTGGGCGAATTCGTCGAAGCAGTCACCCGAGTCGCCGGAGGTGGCTCGGCGATCGATCCCATCCAGAAGCTCGACCTCCCACCGACTCCGGAGGACCACCGGCGCGTCCTGGCCGCCCTCACGTGGCTCAACCACTGACCGTCCCCCGACTCCGTCGTCCGTTCGACTCGCATGGATCCTCGTCTTGGCGCTCACCGCTGGTGCCGGGCGGGCAGGGAGGCAATCAGCTCGGACGATCGATTCGATGGGCCCGGGCCAGAGCCCTCGGGATCTCGTGGCGAGCCAGGAAGGTCATCCACGCCAGGAGTGACAGGGTGGTCGGGGCGATCATGTCCCGCCAGTCGTGCTGGGAAGCCAGGAACATCGTCCCGGCCACGAAGACGATGAGACGCAGGACCGTGACATCGTCGTTCGGCCACTTCTCGTTGCGGGTCCGGTAGATGTAGTACGACAGGCTTCGCAGCAACGCCATGATCACCAGGGCCATGTCGGCGATCGGTGTCGTCACGACCACCGCCAGGAAGGCGCCGAGCCGAGCCAGCTGCAAGACCGGATAGATCAGCACCCGGGTCTGCTTGTCCACTCGGTTGAAGACGAGGAACACCGTCCCGGTGGCACCGAGAACCCCGCCCCAGCGAACGTAGTCGAGCGACGACGGGGCCTCCGGCCAGCGCAGGATCCAGAGTCCTGCGGCACCGGCCGCCACGGCAACGACCAACGGCTTCCACATCCCGAACTGCACGTCCCGATCGAAGTACTCCTCACTCAGGACCGGACTCCGCTCGAACCGATCGCCGACCCGATCGTTGTCGAGATAGCCGAGTTCGTAGACGACCCAGAACGACAGCGCCAGGACCAGCAGGCCGGCGACGTGGGTCACCGGATGGACAGCCAGCCAGACGCTGCCGAGGATCCAGAACGCGAGATCATCCCGCAGAATGGTGCGGACATACCGACCGTCCGGCCGCTTGACCGCCAGGTAGCGACCGGGCAGGTAGAGGTTCGCGAACAACCCGCCGACGGGCGCCAACGGCCACAGGACCCGCAAGGGCGTGGCACTGGCCTCGAGCAGCCGCACGTCGGCCATGGAGTCGGTGACGACCAGGCTTCGGTCGAGCGGGGACGGGGCGACGGCCTGCTCGGTCAGCCGGAACTTGGCTTCGTCGCGGTCCTCGTCGCTCCGTGGGTCCATCGCAACGACCTCGACGTGATCGAACCCGACCTCGGCGACGATCGGATCGACGATCGGACGGAATCCCTTGCTCGCGACCACGACGGGCCCGTCGGCCTTGGCGATGGCATCGAGCAGCGGACGGTTCAAGAGCTCCGGGATCAGGTGGGGGACGCGCCGTCGCCACCACCAACCGCTCCAAGGCAGGACTCGGAGGACGGCTCGGACCCGTCGGACGTCGACGTCGGTACTTGCACCGGCCCGCTGCCACGGGCGGGTGATCCCGGCCACCTTCACGATCAGGTACGCGAGGAACGCCGGTCGGACCGAATCGAGGAAGAGTGAGGTCGAATTGGCGAGCAGCAGGGTCTCGTCGAGGTCGACCACGACCGGCCCGCGGTGGTCTTCGATGGCCGCGACCGCCTCGGACGGGGTTGCATCGAACCGGGTTTCGGAATGGGGACTTCTCATCGCGTGCCTCGTTTCGTCGGTCCCCCGCCCACGACGCGACACGTGGCACGACCGAGGTTCACCCAGGCAACCCTAGGACGGACCGAGAGACCCACCAACGCCGTGGGCACCATGCCCCGCCGGGGCTGGCGTCGCCGATCTCGGGAACCCAGCGGTGAGCCGCACCACCTCGATGGGCCGGATGGCGGTCTCGGCGCGGCGCCGTTCGAGTCACCCGGATCGACTCGAGACCTCCCTATCCCCGACCGTAGGCTGCGACGATCGGTGCCAGCTCGGTCGGTGTCGCTCCGTGGAGGATCACCCCGTCGGCACCGAGATCGAGTTGACGTTGGACGGCTGCTGCGCACTGCTCGGGCGTTCCCATTGCCGCAGGCGCCAACCACTCGTCGGGAATGAGGGTCGCGATGTGCTCCAGCTGCTCGGTGGTGGCCTTGCCGTCGATCGCCCCCTGGAAGTTCGCGACCAGCCCATCGGCGCGGAAGGTCGCCAGGGCGGCGGGATCCCAACGGTTGGTCTCGACCATCAGGTCGCCGTAGGCCTGGAGATACGTGGCCAGACGACCCACGGTCTTCTTGAGGCGCAACGCCTCGGGAATGTGGTCACCGATGGTCGCGAAGCACGACCAGACACGAACCGCAGCAGGATCTCGACCGGCCTCGTCGGCCGCTCGCTTCACGGTTGCGACGCAACGGGCGAGGGTCTCATCGGTGAAGAAGGTGTGCAGGATCACGTCGTCGAATGCTCGACCGCCCTAGCTCGAGCGTGTTGTGGCCGAAGGCGACGATGCCCAGCGGGATGTCCTCGTCATAGGACGGATCGAGTCGGAGCACCGGCCAGGAACCGGCGGGCCCGTCGTGGCCGATGACCGTCTCTCCCCTCCAGAGACGCCGCATCAGTCCGGCGAAGTCCTCCATCTGCGCCGTGCTGATCCTGCCCATCCCGAACGCGTCCTGGAGCCCGGCGATTCCGCGCCCGATCCCGAGCGTGAACCGCCCACCGGTGAGAAAATGCATGGTCGTCGCGTACGAGGCGGTCACGATGGGGTGGCGGGTGTTGTGATTGGTGGCGGCAGTGATGATGCGGATCTCGTCGGACACCGCCGCCGCCGCCCCACTCAGGGTCACGGCTTCCTTCACGTTGAAGCGCTCCGAGATGAAGCACGCCCCGAGACCCATCGCCTCGGCGTCGCGAACTTCGTCGAGCAACACGCGAGGCGTCTCGGCAGCACCGGCGAGGGTGTAGAAACCGAGTTCGGGATAGTTGGCCATCACGACAACGTAGACGTCGGCCTCGACGCGGTCGACCACGGTCGGAACGGCGCCTGGTCAGCTCCAGCGGTCGTGACGGACCAGTTCGTCGAGCGCGACTCGCGGCCGTTTCAAGGGGCTGTCGGGATGGTCCTCGACCGGATACCCGAAGGTGATCACCATCGGCATCACCCAGTCATCGGGGAGGCCCACCGCGGTGCGGGCGCGATCGGCATGATGCAGCGTCACCGGGCAGCTGCTGACCCCTTCGGCGTTGGCGACGATCATCATGTTCTGCGCCTGCCGGCCGACGTCGAACATCCGGAGTTGGTCCTCGGGCGAGGCGAGACCGATCACCACGGGTGAGGATCCGATCCATGACGAGAAGTCGCCGGCCTCGGCCAGCGCATCCTGGACGGACTGATCGGTGACCACGATCAGCCGGTTCGACTCGAAGTTCTTGGCACTCCCGGCCATGCGGGCCGCCTGCAGGATGCGATGCATCGTGTCGTCGGGAATCGCCCGGTCGAGGTAGCTTCGGAGGTCACGTTTGCCGATGACGGCTTCGTAGGGTGTCATGACCGCAGTGTTCCACAGTCGTCCATCGGTGCAGGAACGTGTTCGCGCGAGACCGATGGACGTGTTTGTCCACATCCACCGACGGGTAAGGGAGCAGCCGATGTCCGGCACGATCACGGTGACCACCGATCATTTCTCGAGACTCCGGCGCCTCAACCTCTTGGCCGCTCTGCTCCACACGGCCTCCGGCGCGGCCATGGTCGTGCTGGGCAACTCCTTCGAACTCCCGGTCACCCTGTTCAACCTGCAGGGTCCGCCGGGCACGCCCCTGAGCGACGGGGTGCTCGAGACGGTGCTCGACATCCCGCTGGCTCCGCTCACCGCGACGTTCATGTTCCTCTCGGCGTTCTTCCATCTCCTGGTCGTTTCCCCGATCGGGGCTTCGGGTTATCGGTCCGAGCTCGAACACGGCCGCAACCGGTTCCGGTGGGTCGAATACGCGTTGTCGTCGACCCTGATGATCGTGCTCATCGCGCTGATCGTGTCGATCTCCGACATCGCGGCGCTCATCGGCATCGCGTTCGCCAACATCGCCATGATCCTCTTCGGCTGGTTGATGGAGGTCGCGAACCCGCCCGACCAGAAGGTGTGGTGGTCGCCGTTCTGGTTCGGCTGCATCGCCGGTGCCGCGCCCTGGTTGGCGCTGGTCTCCTACCTCGTCTTCGCCTCGGGTGGCGAGGGTCCGCCGGGGTTCGTCTACGGCATTCTCGTCAGCATCTTCGTGTTCTTCAACTGCTTCGCCATCAACCAATGGCTGCAGTACCGACGAGTCGGCCCATGGTCGGACTACCTGTTCGGCGAGCGGATCTACATCGCCCTGAGTTTCGTCGCCAAGAGCGCCCTCGCCTGGCAGATCTTCGCCAACACGCTGATCGACTGATCGATCGTCCATCCTCTCCCGGGCCCTAGTGTCGGGCCCGATCCATCGCCTGCCGGAAAGGACCACCGAGCCGTGGTCGAAGCAACCGACAACCTCGTCATCACGTTCCCGGCCCGAGCGGGATACCTCAGCATCTGTCGTCTCAACGTGACGGCAATGGCGGCGACGGCCGGATTCGACGTCGACGCCCTCGACGACCTCCGGCTCGCCGTGAACGAGGCCGTGACCTGGCTCCTGCAGGACGAGGGTGAGGCCGGCGGCGTCGTCGAACTCGCCATCTCCGCCGACGACGGGCTGGTCGAGTTCCGGGGAATCCGGTCCGAGGTGGGGCTCGCCGAACGACCGATCGACGATCTGGCCGGCGCCATTCTCGGCGCGACCGTCGACTCGATCGAGCACGGCACCGACGAACGGGGCCGCCGGTTCATCGAACTGAGCAAACGTGTCGCCGATGGCTGAACGCGACGAGGAGCGGCGCCGGCAGCTCTTCGAAGAACTTGCTGCCACCGGATCGACCAAGGTCCGGAACGAACTGGTCGAGAGCTACATTCCCCTCGCCGAATACTTCGCCAACCGGTACCGAAAGCGCGCCGCAGCCGACGAGGACATCCGGCAGGTCGCGCAACTCGCCCTCGTCAAGGCCGTCGATCGGTTCGACCCGTCCTACGGGGTGCAGTTCTCGACCTTCGCCGGCCGCACGATCGACGGTGAGCTCAAGCGGTACTTCCGCGACAAGTCCTGGTCGGTCCGCGTTCCCCGGAGCCTGCAGGAGATGGCGCTCGAAGTCCGAGGCGCGGTCGACCGGCTCTCGCTCGAGCTCGGTCGGCCCCCTTCGATCGACGAGTTGTCCGAGGCGACCGGTCACGACCCCGAGTTGGTGCTCCAGGCCCTCGACGTCCAGACCGCGCAACGGGCGCAGAGCATCGACCGCCCCGCCGGCGACGACGGGTCGGCGACGATCGCCTCGCTGCTCGGCGGAACCGATCGCAACTTCGAACGCTCCGAGGCGATGCTGGCCGTCCGTTCCCTGCTCGACACCCTGCCCGAGCGCGAGCGGGCCATCGTCGAGATGAGGTTCTTCGAAGAGCTGACCCAGCAGGCGATCGCCGATCGCATGGACATCAGCCAGATGCACGTGTCGAGACTGCTCCGGCGAGCGCTCGAATCGCTCCGCGGTCAGTTGTCCTGACCGGCGGAATCGCCGCTGGTCCTCGCCGGCGCCGGGCTCGGCGCGGGATCGTCGTTTGTTCTCCGGCCCCGGCGGGTAACGCCGCTGCATGCTCTCGCTGCCGATTCGCCGTCCCCGAACCGATCTGACCGAACGCCTGCGAGACCTGCTCGACCGCCCCGGCCCCTTCCTCACGGTCTACCTGGACGTGTCCCCCGGCGAGCCGAGGCGGACCGCCCGGGAACGGTTGGTGGAGGCCGGCCGGGGATTCGGCCCCGACTCGGCACCGGCGATCGATCGGGCCGCAGCGCTGCTCGACGAGGTCGGTGACGGCGATGCGCTCTTCGCAGCGATCGTCGACCACGAGGGGACGGCCGTGTGGTCGGGCTACCCCGATCCCCCTCGGCGGGACCTCGTCACGATCGATCCGCTTCCTCGTCTCGGCCCGCTGCTGGAATCCGAACAGGCCCTGTGCCACCACCTGATCGTCACGGTGGGGAACGGCCGCGTCGGCATCGTCGTGGTCCCGCGTCATGGAGCGGCGACCGAGGCCCTGCACGAGGCCGTCGATCATCGATCGACCGCCGCCCTCGTCCAGATCGCGTGCCGGGCGTCGCAGACCCGACTCGTCATCCTCTGCGGCGCCGATGACGATCTCGACACGCTGACCCCGATGGTGCAGGTCGGACTCGACATCGACACTGCGGTCACCGAAGTGCGGACCGATCGGGTGTCCGAGGCCGGCGGTTCGGCGATCATGCCCGACACCGACGTTCGGGCCGTCGCCGACGCCGTCGTCCGAGCGGTGGCCGACCACGGAGCACGTCAGACCGTCGACCTGCTCCGCTGGTGGCGTTTCCACCGCAGCCACGGGGCCACCGAGGAAGGTGTGGACGACTCGCTGCGGGCCCTCGCGAGTGGCCGCGCCAGACTCGTCCTGCTCCACGACGACCCGGAGGATCGGCGTCTGGCGTGGTTCGGCGAAGACGGGACACGACTGGCCCCGGACCTCGAACACGCGGCCCCCATCGCCCCCGACGAGGGTCTGCGCCAGGCGCGCCTGCCTGACGTGGTCATCCGCGGTGCGCTGATCTCGGGCTGTGGCATCCACCTCGTTCCGAACGTCGACGTCCTGCCCGACGGGATCGGCGTGGTGCTCGACGACCATGACGGCATGGAATCGCTGGGTCGCCTCTTCGGCGATTGACCGGTCGATCCCGGCGCTCGGACCAAGGACGAGATGACGCGGGCTCCATCGGGTTAGTCTGAGGACCCGAACGAGCGAGCCGGATCCCCTGAGCGGGCGGCAGTGAGGAACTGGAGCAACTCGTGGACATCGACGTGACGCAACAGGATGACTGGACCCGGATCGTCGTGTCCGGCGAGATCGACGCCGACAACTGCGGTGAGCTGGGGCGGGCGCTGCCCACCGAACCACTGGGCAGTCCGGTTCTGCTCAACCTGGCCGGGCTCAGTTTCATCGATTCCTCCGGCATCAGCGAGCTGCTCCGCGTCCGCGACACCGTCGTCGGGGCCGGTCAGGAGTTCCGGATCGAGGATCCCTCGCCTGCCGTGCTCCGGGTCCTCGAGATCACCGGTCTGATCGAGATCTTCGGCCTCGCCGACTGAGGAACGCGGCCTCCACCATGCCGCCCTCCCGACGACGGACCTGCCCGCCGACCCCTGGCTCGATCGAGGACCGGTGAGCCGGAATCTCCCGGGGGGAACCATCGCGCTGAAGGTGCGACGGATCGGCGACCAGTTCCGCCAGAGTCTCTTCTTCCTGCCGTCGGGCTTCGTCCTGGCCTCGGTCGTCCTGGCCGTGGGACTGACGCAGCTCGACCGGTCGCTCGACTCCGAGGCCCTCCCGCCGGTGTTCGACACCACCGTCGACAACGCCCGCTCCATCCTGTCCACCGTGGCCGGGGGCACCATCGGAGCGGCTTCGGTGGTCTTCTCGCTGACCCTGGTCGCGGTCCAGCTGGCATCGAGCCAGTATTCGCCTCGGGTCGTCCGGGGATTCCTCCGCGATCGGTTCCAACAGGTGGCGATGGGCTTCGTGGTCGGCACCTTCACGTTCAGCCTGGTCGTCCTCCGCACCGTTCGGTCGAGTGTCGACAACACCGGCGACACCCTGCCGTTCCAGCCCCGCCTGTCGGTGCTCGGCGCCGTCCTGCTCGGTGTCTCGTCGCTCGTCGCGGTCCTCGGATCGATCGATCACACGGCCAAGGCGCTTCGGGTGGGATCCATCATCAATCGGATCACCGCCGAGACGATCTCGGTGATCCGTTCCCGATTCCCTCGCATCGACGAAGCCGGACCGGGCTCGGAGGCCGTGGGGATCGACCGTCCCGCCTCGACGCCGGTCCACGATCCCGAACCCACCGCGACCGCCGAGCCGCACGTCGAGGAACCGCCGAGCGACGCATGCGTGGTGCGGTGCTCCGACGCCGGCTGGGTCACCCAGGTCTCGATCGAGGCGCTCATCGAGGCGGTACCTCCTCGCTCCACCCTGTCGCTCCACGCCTCGGTCGGTTCGTATCTCGTTGCCAACACGCCGCTGGTCTCGGTGTGGCCCGTCGACGAGGACGATCGCGAACCACTGGGGAACGGATCCGGCAGGCGATCGAGCTCAGGCCGATGCGGACCATGCAGCAGGACCCCGGTTTCGGCCTGCTGCAACTGGTCGACATCGCCCTTCGCGCGCTGTCGCCGGGTGTGAACGACCCCAACACCGCCAACGACGTCGTGGTGCGGATCGGGTCGGTGCTCGTCGAGCTGTTGTCGAGCCGGCTGCCCGGACCACGGGCCACGATCGACGACCGGATCGTCGTTCGCGCCTCGGAGACCACGCACGATGATTACGTCGAGCTGGTCATCGAGCCCATTCGCCGTTACGCCCGCACCGAGCCCAACGTGTTGTCCACCCTGGTGCGAACCCTGGTCGATGCATCGCGTCGAGTCGCCGAGAACGGCGGCGACGTCTCGCCGCTCACCGACGAGCTCACCAGGATCCGGGCCGATCTGTACCTGCTCGAGACCGACGAGGATCGGCTGATGGTCCTTCGGGCGCTCGACCGGGAACGCCTCGGCTGAGTGCAGAACCCCGCCGGAACGGTCCGGACCACTCCCGGAGGAGCGGACGACCCTCACGCCGGGGTTTCGCCGAATGACCATCGGGGTATCGCCGATCCATGCTCGTCTCACGTCCACGCATCCATCGGCGTACGTGATGACGCCCGAAGCCATCGAGTGGTCCTCGACGTGGTCGGCGGACGAACTCGACGTCACCTCGGCCCGCCACCGATTCGTCGGGTGGCTCTCGAGGACCTCGGCGGAGGCACTCGCCGAGGATCTGGCGCTCGTTCTCACCGAACTCCTCACCAACGCCCGCAACGCCAGCCGGGCCAGCAATGGCCGGATCGAGCTCTGGACCTGTGTCGATCAGCGTTCGGTGACCATCGAGGTCACCAACACCGGGTCGACCATCGACACCGACCGGCTGCAACGGGCCACGGGCCCCCCACCCGATGCCCGGGCGCTCCGTGGTCGTGGTCTGGTCATCGTGTCCCGGCTCACCGATTCCCTCCGCGTGGGCGTCGTCGGCGACGGCGTGGTGGTGCGGGCCACTCGTCGGCTTGCCTGATCGTCCTCGCAACTGATCTGGCTTCCCGCCGATTGTCCTTCCGGCAGCCTTCTGGCAGCATGCGTCGGTGACCACCCTCGAACAGCAGCCCCGGGCATCGGCCGGGAGCGCGCTCGGCAACCGCGATTTCCGGTTCCTGTGGTTCAACAACATCGCCTTCTTCCTGGTTGCCAACGCCGAGCGGTTCGTGTTCAGCTGGCTGGTCCTCGACGGCCTCGGCCGCAGTGAAGGGGCGCAGGGGGTGGTCGTGTTCACCCTGGGCCTGCCGGCGGCGCTGATCACGCTCCATGCCGGGGTGTGGGCCGACCGGCTCGACCGCCGGCGCCTGCTGATGGCCACCCAGCTGGCCGGAGCCGCGATCATGGCCGGAACGGCGCTCCTGGTGGGTTCGGGCCATGCCTCGATGGGCTGGATCATCGCCGCGACCCTGGTGGCGGGCACCGCCTCGGCGCTCGGGTCACCGGTGCGGGCCTCCCTGGTCCCGGCCCTGGTGCCGAAGCAGCAACTGTTCAGCGCCATCGCCATCAACGCGCTGGCGATGACGGCGTCGATGATCATGGGGCCGGTCCTCGCTCGTGCCGCCGGCAACCGGTTCGGGTTCGAGGGGGCGTTCTGGTTCCAGTCGGGGCTGATGCTCGTCGGGGTCGGCTTCCTGGTCTTCCTCCGGGTTCCGCCGCACGAGCCGCGGACGCAGAAGAACTCGGTGGTCGCCGAGGCACTCGAGGCCATCCGTCACGTCTGGCACGATTCATCGTTGCGAACCCTCTTCGGTCTGCTGGTGGTGGCCAGCCTGACGGTCAACCCGGCCGTGATGGTCACCGCGCAGGCCCACGTGAAGGAAGCCCTCGGTCGTGACTCGGGCGACACGGCCATCCCGTTCGCCCTCATGGGCCTCGGCATCGCCATCTCCTCCCTCGTGGTGATCCGACGGGGCGACATGCCGAACAAGGGGACGCTCTTCCAACGCGCCGTCATCGTCGGTTCGACGATGACGTTCCTCATCGGGCGATCGACGAGCTTTGCGGTGATGATCGGCTTCTCGTTCCTGATGGGTCTGGCCGGAGGCTTCTACATCAACATGAACCAGGGGCTGATCCAGGCGAACACACCGCAGCCGCTGATGGGTCGGGTCATGTCGCTCTATGCGTTGTGTCAGGCCGGCCTGATGCCGATCGGAGCACTCGGCCTCGGTGCCCTGGCCGGTGTCATCGGGACCGGCAATGCCATCAGTGGTGTGGCGGCCGTCGCGTTCTGCATCTTCGTGTGGGTCTACGTCCGCAACGCGGAACTGCGGCGACTGGGCTGACGTCGCGAGGCACAGGTGTCGGCGGCGAGGCACAGGTGTCGGCGGCGGCGCGATGATGTCTCGATGTTGGTCGACGCAGTCTGGTATCGAGATGGCTCACGAGCGGGCGTCGGTCACCTGACCACGTTGAATCAACAGGCACGGTCCGATGGTGGCTTCGTGTGGGTCGGGCTCCATGACCCCGACCCCGACGAGCTCCACGAGCTCGCCTCGCGCCTCGATCTCCATCCTCTCGCCGTCGAGGACCTGATCAAGGCCAATCAGCGTCCCAAGGTCGAGCGCTACGGCGAGTGGCTCTTCGTCGACTTCCGTACGGCTCGGTACCTCGACGAACCGGAGTCGGTCGAGTTCGGCGAGATCCAGATCCTGTGCTCCGAGCACGCCGTGGTGGTGGTCCGGCGGGGCGAGCCCACCCCGCTCGCTCCGGTCCGGCGCCGCCTCGAGGCCGATCCGCAGGCCCTGGGGCGAGGGCCGATCGCCATCCTGCACGCCGTGCTCGACGAGGTCGTCGACAACTACCAGATCGTGCTCGATGGCATCGATGACGACGTCAGCGAGGTCGAACTCCAGGTCTTCTCCGATGAAGAACGTGACCGCGACGGTCGCACGGTGGCCCGCATCTACTTCCTCCAGCGCGAGGTCCTGCAGCTGCACCGGGCGTTGCACCCGTTGATCGCCTCGTTGATGGTCCTCCGCTCCGACCCACTCATCGAAGCCGACCCCGACTGGGATGCCTACTTCCGGGACGTGAGTGACCACTTGATGCGGCAGGCCGACCAGTTGCAGACCCTGCGGGAGCTCATCCTGGCCTCGCTCTCGGCCAACTCGGCCCGGGTCAGCCTCCGTCAGAACGACGACATGCGGAAGATCTCGGCCTGGGTGGCCATCGCCGCGGTCCCGACGATGATCGCCGGGATCTACGGGATGAACTTCTCGAACATGCCCGAGCTGGACTCGAGCTACGGCTATCCCACCGTTCTCGCCGTGATCGTCGTGGTCTGCGTCGGACTGCACCGGGCGTTTCGGCGGAGCCAGTGGCTCTGAGCTCGCGGCTCTGAGCTGGCTCGCGGCTCTGAGCCAGTGGCGCCGAGCCGCTGGCCCCGGGTCCGTCGACCCCCCACCATCGGGGTGTTCACCCAGTGCGGTCGCAGCCCTGGGTGACGTACTCTCGGTTTCACCCGTCCCGAAGGAATGCCGGAGCTGTCATGACGTTCAGGCTCGAACCCCCTCGATCCATCGGGCTCCAGCTCCGCCAGGCCGCGGCCGGCCGCATCGACGATGCCATCGGTCGACTCGAGCATCTGGATCTCGACGACCAGGACGCCGTGGTCGCGGCCGTGCATGCGGTGCGGCGGCGATCGAAACAGGGTCGGGCCATCGCCCGGCTCGCCCGGTGTGCGCTTGGCCCCGAGTTCACCGTCGCCAACCGCGCCCTGCGCGACGCCTCGCGGGCTCTGGCCCCGCTGCGTTCGGCCCACGTGCGCACGTCGCTGGAGCTCGACTCGTCCGAGAAGCAGCACGGTGGGAAGCACCGGAAGGCGAAGGATGCCGATCCGGATCGACGGGCGTCGGATCATCCCGGCGCGGCGGCCGATCCGGGGGAGCTCACGGTCGCCATCGACGAGGCACTCACCCACCTCCACCTGGCGAGCGCCGGCGTCGATCGTTGGCAGATCCCCGACGACTTCGCCGTGATCGAAGCCGGTCTGCGACGCACCTACACCCGTGGTCGCCGGAACCTGCAGCGGTCGATCGCCCACCCCACGGACGACCAGCTGCACGAGTGGCGCAAGGACGTCAAGGCACTCTGGTACCAGGTCCGTTTGATCGAGGCCTGCGCTCCCCGACCGCTCGGCGCGCTCGGCGCCGACCTCGACCGGATCGGTCGCCTCCTCGGGAGTGATCAGGACCTGCGCCTGCTGACGGTCGACACCGAGACCGCAGCGACCCTGCTCGCCGGGCGACGGCACCGGCTCCAGTCGCAGGCGATCCGCCGGGGACGCATCGTGTTCGCCGAGTCGCCCGACTGCTTCGGCGGTCGGGTGAGCGCCTACTGGGCCGCCGAACAGGAGCTCGGATCGGCCTGATCGGGTGGCTCGGCGCCGATCAGCCGGCCGAGAACATCCGGTTCAACAACGAGGCCGCCTCGGGTGAGCCGTCGATCACCAGCGCCTGGTTGTCGAGGAGGTCGTCGACCGAGAGGCGTCCCTGTCGGTAGCGGGTCAGGGCATCGAAGGTCCCCCGGACCCGCACATCGGGGTCGCGGTCGCTGTGGCCATCGACGACGGTGACCCGACGAGAGGGGCGGACACCGTTGCCGCCGGGGGCGATCCGAACCGTGTGCACCCGATCGTCGAGGTGGAGTTCGGCAACGAGCTCGGTCTCGGGGAGTTCCTCGGCTCGAATCATGAAGCCGAGCTTGGCCCTGGCGAAGAAGTCGGATTCGGATTCCTCGTCGGCTCGATCATCGAGCAGCTCCACGCCCCATCGCCCGATCTCGTTGATCACGTCGGCCAGTCCGGCGCCCCGCTCGGTCAACCGGTAGCGGGCCCCGATCCGTTCGATCACGCCATGGTCGGACAGCAGTCGGAGCCGGCTCGACAACAGACTCGGGCTGATGCCGACCAATTCGGCCTGGAGATCCGAGAAGCGCCGAACGCCGAAACAGAGGTCTCGAACGATCAGGAGGGTCCACCGGTCACCGATGACGTCGAGCGCCCGCGACACCGGGCACCACTGCGCATAGGTCCTGTTCGCCACCCCGACAGTTTGCCAGAAGCACTGCGGTAGTAGCACTTTCTGGTCGCACTTTCTGTGGGCCCGCACCCTCGACCGGGGGATGCCTCCCTGCGGCTCGCCGGTTACACTCACTCCGCATCCCGGAGAGGTGACAGAGTCCGGTCGAATGTGCCTCCCTGCTAAGGAGGTGTGGGTTCACGCCCACCGTGGGTTCAAATCCCACCCTCTCCGCTCCATGACACTGTGGCCCGTCTCCTCCAGGGGGCGGGCCGCTGTCGTTCCTGGATGGGCGGTCGTCCTGGGGCGTCGTCGTCAGGGGGTCGAGTCCGCGGTGGTCGACGGGGTCGTCGATGGCAGGCGGGACGCGAAGACCTCGGCGTCGGTTCGCTGGTCGATGGTCGTGGTGATCCGGGCAGGAACCGTCGTCGGCGCCTGGTCGACGACCTCGCCCCCGACGGTCGCGCCGGCGGCGGGTGGTTCGGTGGGGGGATCGAACTCCGGCGCCTGCTCGACGGCGAGGCCCTCGGGTGTGGCGAAGGGGTCTCGGGTGACGGGCGGGGCCAGCCAGGTGGTGGCCGTCGACGTGCCTTCGTCGTCGGTGAACGAGAGGGGGAACGTCGGTCCGGTCACCGGTTCGAGATCGCTCGATCGGTTGTAGAGGAGCGCACCCGCTCCCAGCGCGACGGTGGCGAGCAGCGTCGCCTTCAGGGGTTTCGAGACGGTGCTCATTCCGACAGCTCCTCGACCGTGGCATCGGCTCGGCCCTCGTCGCCCGCATCATCGAGGGCCAGAGCAGCGCTCGGCTCGGAGCCGACGGTGCCGACCGGGGTCATGCTGAACACCTCGATCGTCAGGGACACGTCGAGTCGTCCGGTCGCCCGGCCCCCCTCGAGACCCAGGGACTTCACCAGCACGAACCGTTCGTTGCCGGTCAGGCCATGCAGGAAGGCGATCAACTCGGAGTAGGTCGCCGATCCGGTCACCTCCACGTCGATGGATCCGGCCTCGCCCGAGGAGCCGTCGAACGCCGCCGGGTCGTCGGGCGACGCTTCCTCGCTCGGAGCCTGGGGGGAGACCAGGGTGATCGTCATGCCGCTGACGGCGGCTTCCCGATCGATCAGTCGCACGATGCCGGCGAGGTCGACGGTCTCGGGAACCGCCTGTTCGAGCGACATCAGCTCGGCCCGCAGGCCACCGATCTCGGTTTCGAGTTGCTGGGTCGCTCCGACGGTCGCCGAGAGTCCGATGACGTCGGCGTTGACGATCTCGAGCCGGTCGTCGAGATCGGCAGCCTCGGAGTTGGCCGGGAGGACGACGATGGCAGCCCAACCGAGGGCAACCGCCACGGTCGGCAGGAGCGCCAAGGCGATCGAACGGTGTCTCATGATCGGCCCTCCGAGGCTGGTCCGCCGGTGACCGGTCGAGCGGCGGCACCGGCGGTCCCGACGGTGGCGTCGACGCTGAACAGCGCAACGGTTCGCGAATCCTCGGCGTAGGGCCCACTGACGACCTGCCGAAGCCACAGATCCTCGATGAGGGTCAGACCCGAGACGGCATCGACCCAGCGACTGACGCCATCGAGGTCGGAGGCCGTCCCGTCGATCGACACGAGCGCCATCCCGCTGTCCGCACCTTGCGTCCCGATGACGTCGACGGGGCCGGGTTCGGTCCGGGTGACGCGCATCGCCGTGATGGACGTGTCGGCGGGCATCGCCTCGGCGATCTGACCGAACACGGCGGCCACATCGACATCGCCGACGGCCAGATCGGCGAGCAGGGCCTGCCGCCGCTCCACCTCGGCCGACACCGTGCGAAGGTCGTCGGTGGTCGCGGCTCGGCCACGGAGCCGACCGAGATCCTGCTCGGCGGCCGCAACCGTGTCGAGCCGTTGGGCGTTGTCCTCGCTGCGACGGGCGGCATCGGCGACGGCCAGGCCGGCGGCGAGGACGGCGACCACCACACCGGCGACCAGGACTCGCGCGTCGCGCCGGCGCTCGATGACGGCCCGGGGAACCAACGACAGGCGACGGTCGGAGGCCGACGAGTCGGCCGCCAACCGGGCCACGCCGAAGGCGAGATCGAAGCGTTCGGGGGCCTCGGTCGAAGGCCACGCCGTGCGGTCGAGCAGGCGGACCTCGACGGGGGCCGGCAACGCCTCGCCGAGGCGCTCGACGAGGCCGGGCGCCTGACTCCGAGGCCCACACAACACCAACGAGGAAAAGGGACGCCGGTCGATGTCGGACGAGTAGTAGTGCAGGGTTCGTCGAACACCTTCCACGACGACGCCGACACCCGGGGCCTCGACGCTCGCGCCGGGATCGGAGGCGTCATCGCTCCGCTTGCCCGACCGGAGGTTGGCGAGTTCGGCGAGCTGGCTCTCGAGCTCGTGAGACAGCGAGGCGGTCGCACCGACACCGGCGGTGATGACCCGGGCGAAGAGCAGCCCGTCGCCGTCGTGGACCGAGATCGACGTGGTCAGCTCACCGACGGTGACCACCGCTCCCAGCGTCCCGGGCTCCAATTCGATCTCGCCGAGCAGGGCCACCCCCGCCGCGGGCCCGAGTTCGGCTCGCGACCAGCGGAGTCCGGCCCGGCGAACGGCCCGGCGCAGACCCTCGATGATCTCGGTGCGAACGGCGACGACGAGCGCATCGATGTCGTCGTCCGGCTCTCGGACCGCCGAACCGCCCGGTTCGGAAGCCGAGGCCGGGGACGTCGGCTCCGAGGCGATGACGGCATGGTCGATGACGGCTTCGTCGGTGGGATAGCCGAGCACGTTGGCGATGTCGTAGATGACCGCTTCGGCGATCTCGTTCGGAGCCAGGGGCGGCAGCGTGATCCGGCGGATCATCGCCGCTTCGGCCTCCACACCCACCGCAACCCGCTTGCTCGAGAAACCCGCCGCCGACCAGAGCTCCCGCAAGGCTGCCGTGAACGCCGTCTCGTCGACGACGGCTCCCTGCTCGACGACGCCGGGCTCGAGGGCGATCTCGCCGAACCGATCCGGCACCCCGTCATCGGTCTCGACCGCTCGCACCCAGCCGTCGGACAGGGTGATCCCGACCGTGGCGCGCCTCATGACCGGCCCCCGTCGCCCACCGGTGGCCGGAATGCCTCCGGGGTCGGGATGGTCGGCTGGAAGCCGACCGGGAACCGGGATGACTCGGAATCGAGTCGTCGAGAGGATCGAAGCACGACCATCCATCGGATGCTGGGTGTTGCTGTTTAGACAAACATGCCCAATCTCCTCAGCTCATTGTCGAAGAAGCCGAAGCTGAGGAGGTGAACCTGCGCCCTCCAGCGTTGCGGTCGACCGATCGACGCGCCACCTCCCGATCGTCGGTCGATGCCGGGGTGACGGTCACCGAGATGCTGGTCGCGCTCATGATCCTGACCGTCGGGGCGCTCGGGATGTATCGGGCCTTCGCCACCACGGCGACCTCCACGGCGTCGGCTGCGACACGGGTCAGCGCCCAGCAACTGGCGAGCGCCGAGATCGAAGCGGTTCGAGCCCTTCCCTACGGATCGGTCTCGATGACCTCCACCAACGTGGACAACACGATGTTCGACTCCCTCACCCTCGTCGGCCCGTCGAGCGAGTCGAAGGTCGATCCGAAGAGCTCGGTCACCCGCAACGGCGTCGACTTCACCGTCTGGCGCAAAGTCGGGTGGAAACCGGTGGTCGTCGGCAGCACGACCTACTCCCGGACCGTGAAGCTCGTGACCGTCGTGGTCACGTGGAACGAACGCGGTGTCACCCAGCAACGACGGGCAACGACCGCCGTCACCGGGGCCCAGACCAATGGCTGACCGAACCCCCCGACCGCGATCGGGAGCGCGGGATCACCGTCGTCGAGACGCTCGTGGTCCTGGCCCTGATGGCCATCGTCACGATCCCGATCCTCCAGGTGCTCCAGAGCGGCCTCCGCAACGAGCGCCAGTCCACGGCACGCATCACGGCCATGACCAGCGGGGCGAGCGCCCTCGAATGGATGACGGCGGACGTGCGATCGGTGACCGGCTTCTCCCGGGTCTCGGCGGGTGTACCCGCCGGATCGGCGCTCGTGCTGCGGACCGTGTCGAACGGCCGCGAACAACTCGTCGAGTGGCGATTCACCGGAGACCAACTGATCCGTCTGGAGCTCGACAGCGCCGGCAACCCGACCAGCAAGGCCCTGGTCCTCGATGGCCTGGCCGCCGACGCCACCACCTCCTCGGTCCAGCTCCTCGACCTCGACCGCAAGCTCCTGGACTCCTCGGCCACCTCTCGGGTTGACCTGACGCAGTGCACCGCGCTGGTCCGAATCCAGATCGTGCAGCAGGTGAACGGCCAGCGACGAGTCCAGAGCACCGACGTCGCCGTGCGCACCACCAGACAGCGGGGGATCTCGTGCTGAACACCGTGCAACCCGTCGACCGGCCCCGGACCCCCGATGGCGAACAGGGGTCGGTCGTGATGGCCATGCTCGTCCTGTTGATCCTCGCCGGACTCACCGCTGCCGTGATGGCGTACTCCCAGTCGGCCTTGCGCAATACCGCCTACCGGACGCTCCAGGACGAGGCGCTCGGAGGCGTCGACGTCGCCATGGCCGAGGCCACCGCACGCGTCGAGCTCGGGGAGTCCGCCTCGTTCACCGGCGCCGGCACCCTCGACAACGTCCGCTACCAGTACACCGCGACGAAGGAGACGCCCTACCGCTGGACGGTGTACGCGACCGCGGCCGCCACCCGGGGCACCACCTCGGCGGCGACGGCGGTGACGGCCACGGTCGTCGGGGCCAACGGTGGACGAGACCCCTACGCACTGTTCGTCGTCGACTCGATGGACCTGAACAGCGACAGCGTCGCCATCTCGGAACCGATCGGTACGAACGGGAAGATCAAGGTCAAGAAGAGCACCGCCGACTACCTGATCCACCTCTACGAGCCGAACGCCTCGTGCAACGGCTGCAATCGGACCGAGACGAGATCGCCGACCTATCCGATCGTGCAACCGGCGACACCATCACCTTCGCGGTCCTGTCCCCTGGCGACCCTGACCCAGTCCGACGGCACCCGATCGACGGTCTACGGCTTCCTCGGGACGGTGGACGGCCAGAACGGCGTGCCCTATCGCTGCACGTTCGACGATCGCAACGACCCGCTCGGTCACCGTCCGGCGATCATCTACGAGACCATCACGATCAGGAACCCACCGCTCATCATCCACGTCGATCAGGACGTCACCGTCTGGTTCCTCCGGGCCAACGTGAATCCCGGCGGCAAGGCCAGCGACTTCATCGTCCAGGCCGTCGGCGGGCCCTCCAAGCGGGGCAAGTACGAGTACGGGCAGCTCTGGGACGACGGCCTCGGCATGGTCGGGGTCCTCGACGCACCGATGCGGTCACTCGATGTCAACAGCGTCGACCTGCGCGGCCGGATGACCATCGGGAACCTCGACGTCAAGAAGGGGACGTTCTCCGTGATCGCCGACCCCAGCGTGGTCGACTCGACCGTCACCTGGACGATCCAGGACTGGCAGCGAGTGGCCGTGCGATGAGCGCGGAGCTCGTCTCGGCATACGTGCCGCTCGCGGCAGCGACGCCGGCCCTGTTCGTCGTGGCGTCGATCGATGCCCGAACGTTCCGGATCCCCGACCGCTGGTCGTATCCGATGTTCGTGGCCACGCTCGTCGGCATGTCGCTGCTCGGGGCAACGATTGCCGCGCCCGGCGACGTGCTCGTTGCGATCGCCGGGAGTGCGCTGTTCACCGGAACGCTCGGCGCGCTGCACCTGGCGCGTCCGGACGGACTCGGCCTGGGGGACGTGAAACTGGCAGCCACGCTGGGGCTCCTGGCCGGCTGGAGCCGACCGACGGTGATCGACGCGGCGCTGGTCGTCATCTGGTCGCTGATGCTGGCCAGTGCGTCGGGACTGACCGTACTGGCCATCCGGCGAGCACGAGGCACGACCATCGATCGAACCACGGCCCTCCCCTTCGGCCCGGCGCTGTGCCTCGGGACGATCGTCGCCGTTGCCGCGTTCGGTGTGATCGCCTGACGATCATCGTGCCGACGAGGCGCGAGCGGTCAGGCCGACGCGGTGCGGGCGGTCGGCCGACGACCCGGCTCACGCCGTGACGCGATAGAGCTCCTCGAGCGTCGTGTGACCGAGCAGCACCTTGCGGAGCCCGTCCTCGCGGAGTGAGATCATGCCTTCGTCGATGGCGAGTCGATGCACCTCTTCGGCGCTCGCCCGATTCAGGATGGCCGTTCGCAACCCGTCGGTGATCGTCATGACCTCGTGGATCGCGAAGCGGCCCTTGTAGCCGGTGTGGCTGCAGGCCTCACATCCGTTGGCGGTGAACACCGAGATGGACTCGACGTCGGCCAGGGACCCCGGCATGGGATCGAGGTGCAGCAACTCGACCGGCACCACCTTCGGCTGCTTGCAGCGATCGCAGAGCCGTCGCGCCAGGCGCTGGGCAACGACGGCCGTGAGGGCCGACGTGACCAGGAACGGTTCCACGCCCATCTCGATGAGTCGCATCGGCGTGGCTGCCGCGTTGTTGGTGTGCAGCGTCGACAGGACCAGGTGTCCGGTCAACGAGGCTTCGACGGCGATGGTCGCCGTCTCGCCGTCACGGATCTCGCCGACGAGCATGACGTCGGGATCGGCACGAAGGAACGATCGCAGGGCGCGGGCGAAGGTCATGCCGGCCTTGTTGTTGACCTGCACCTGCTTGATCCCGTCGATCTTGTACTCGACCGGGTCCTCGGCGGTGATGATGTTGCGACTCGGGTCCTTGATCGCCTCGAGCACGCCGTACAGGGTCGTCGACTTTCCCGAACCGGTCGGACCGGTCACGAGGATGGCGCCCCACGGCCGCTGATAGGCCTTGGTGAAGCGCTCGAGCTGTTCGGGAAGGAACCCGAGGTCGTCCAGCGTGATCCGTTCCCCGCCGCTTCGCAGGATGCGGAGGACCGCAGCCTCTCCGTGGATCGTGGGAATGGTCGCCACCCGGATGTCGACGTTCGTGTCGCCGACCCGAGTGCTCAGCCGCCCGTCCTGGGCGATGCGACGTTCGGCGATGTCGATGTCGGCCATCACCTTGATGCGGCTGATGATCCCGGCCTGCAGCGAACGAGGAGGCGACATCGCCTCGTGGAGCACCCCGTCGACCCGGAACCGCACCCGGAGGTCACCCTTGCCCGGCTCGATGTGGATGTCGGAGGCCCGTTCCTGGATCGCCTTCGACAACAGCAGGTCGACGAACGCAACGATCGGCGCCCGCTCCTCGCTCTGGTTGTCGAGCGACTCGACCTCGACCGGGACGGGCTCGGACTCGACGACGGCGGCCTGGATCGCTTCTTGCACCCGGGAATCACTGAGCCCGAGACGGGCGATGGCGGCCATGATCTGTTCGACGTCGGCCATGACGGGCAGGACCGGTCGCCGAAGGGCGTCGCGGATGTCGTCCAGCGCCAGGACGTCGACCGGGTTGGCCATGGCGACCACGATCTTGCCGTCTCGCCGCCAGACCGGGAGGGCACGGTGATGCCGAGCCAGCTGCGCCGGGATCTGTTGGGCCAGTTCGAAGTCGAGGGGATGCTCGGTCAGATCGACGAACTCGAGGTCGAACTGTGCGGCCAGGGCCCGGAGGAGGTCTCGGGGCTGCACCAGACCCTCGGACAGGAGAACATCGCCGAGCTTCTTGCCGGTGCTGCGCTGCAGCTCGAGCGCACGCGAGACGTCGCTCTCGTCGACGATCTCGAGTTCGACGAGAATCTCTCCGATCCGGCGACGCGTGGGGGTGGGAGTTTTCACCATTCCCTGATCGGCTTCCGCACCCCCCTGTTGAGACAAGCACCCGAAAAGCTTGTGGAAGAGCGGGCGCTCATGGATCACAGGCCTTTTGATGCCGTTCCGCCGACCGAAGCTCGGTGGGTGACCCGCCAAACCGACCACGACAACTGGTCCGACCTCGACGCCGAGAGCCGCGCCTTCCTCACCCAGACGCTGGGCCCGAGCCACGACTTCGACCAGGCCGCCGCCGAGCTGTCGTCGATCGCCGGCTTCGCGACGTCATCCGATTTCACGCCGGGACCCGGACTCGACGAACTCCTGGCCACGACCATCCAGGCCGGTGCGTCCGACCTGCACCTCGCCGCCCACCAACCACCGCACATCCGTGTGCAGGGGGTGCTGCGACCGGTCAGCGGGACCCACTCGCTCTCGGTCAAGGACCTCGAGTCGATGCTCGTCTCGCGGCTCGATGTCGATCAGAAGCGCCAGCTCAGCGAGCGTGGCGACCTCGAGGTCGGCCTCGGCGTGGGGCATCACCGGTTCCGAGCGGCGATCTTCCGTCAGTCCAACTCGCTGGCCGCGGCCCTCCGACTCATCCCCTCGACCACTCCCGATCTCGAACGGCTCGGACTCCCCCGGGCCTTCCGCTCCTTCGCCGAGCACTCGAGCGGCCTCGTCCTGGTCACCGGTCGCACCGGCTCCGGGAAGTCCACGACCCTGGCGGCGGGCATCGAGTACATCAACGCCACCCGCCCGGCGCACATCATCACCATCGAGGACCCGATCGAGTATCGCTACACCCCCAGGCAGGCGGTGATCCAGCAACGCGAGGTCGGCGCCGACACCGTGTCGTTCGCAACGGCACTGCGCCATGCGCTGCGCCAGGATCCCGACGTCATCCTGCTCGGGGAACTCCGTGATCTCGAGACCATCAGCACCGCCTTGACCGCGGCCGAGACCGGGCATCTCGTGTTCGCGACGCTGCACAGCTCCGACGCCACCGGATCGATCACCCGGATCGTGGACGCCTTCCCGGACGGACAACAGCCCCAGGTCCGAGCCCAGCTCGCGCTGTCCCTTCGTGGTTGTCTGAGCCAGCAACTCGTGCCCGACGTCGACGGTCGCCTGGTCCTCGTCAGCGAGGTCCTGACCGCGACGAGCGGCATCCGCTCGATGATCCGGGATCAGAAGGTCCATCAGTTGCACGCGGCGATCGAGACCGGCGGTGCCGAGGGCATGCACACCTTCGACCAATCCCTGGCTGCTGCGGTCCGCACCGGCCGTATCACCCTCGACGTCGCCCGTTCGGTCTCGCACCGGCCTGCCAGCCTCGACCACCTCATCCGCTGATGGCACGATCGACGCTCCAGACGACTCGTTCGACCGCCGACGCCCGCTCCGACGACGAGTCGTCGGGCATCGAAGCGGCGACACGGCCCTCGGGCTCCGGCCGACGGGGCGGGGGGGCCAGATCCCTGGTCACGTACCACTATCTCGCCGTCGACACCCGGGGGCAACGCATCGAGGGCAAGCTCGTCGCTGCGTCGAAGGACGAAGCCGTCGAACGCGTCCGTCGCCAACAGTTGCGATTGCTCCACCTCGACCGGACCCGCACCTCGGTCCTGTCGGCCGAACTGTCGATTCCGGGGATCGGCGACCGGGTCAAGGGCAGCGAGCTCGCCTCGTTCACCCGCCAGTTCGCCACGATGGTCGGGTCGGGGATCCCGCTGATCCGGACCCTGACGGTGCTGAGCGACCAGAGCACCAATCCGGTGCTGGCCAAGACCCTCACCCAGGTCCGCTTCGACGTCGAGAGCGGGGAGTCGCTCAGCCGCGCCATCGGTCGCCATCCCGCCGTGTTCGATCATCTCTACTGCTCGATGGTCGCGGCCGGCGAGGAGTCCGGGGCGCTCGACGCCGTTCTCGTCCAGTTGGCGGCCACCCAGGAACGGTCCGTCGCCGTGCGCCGGAAGCTGCGGTCGGCGATGTCGTATCCGATGGCCGTGCTCGTGATGGTCATCGGGGTCGTCGCGGTGATGCTCCGCTTCGTCGTCCCCCGCTTCTCGGCGATCTACGTCGACTTGGGGGGCACCCTGCCGCTCCCGACCAGGATGCTGGTCGCAGCCTCCGATCTCGTGGTCGGAAACTCCCTGTGGCTCGTGGCCGGGTCGGTCGGCATCGTCTTCGCCGTTCGGCACTGGCACGCGACCGATCGTGGCCGCTACCTCTGGGATCGGACCAAGCTCCGACTGCCGCTCATCGGTTCGCTCGTCCACCGGACCGTCTTGGCTCGGTTCGGTCGAACCATGGCGGTGCTGACCGCTGCGGGGGTGCCGGTGCTGGACACGTTCGCCATCGCGTCCGAGACCGTCGGCAACCGCGCCGTCGAGCAGGCCCTGGATCGCATCCGAGAGGCCGTGCAACGAGGTGAGGCCATCGGGGCAACCATGCTCACCGAACCGATCTTCCCCGCAACGATGGTGCAGTTGATCAGCGTCGGCGAGGAGTCCGGGACGCTCGACCAGATGCTCGCCATCGTGGCCGACACGTTCGAAGACGAGGTCTCGGCCTCGGTCGACGGGTTCTCGTCGTTGATCGAGCCGCTGCTGATGGCACTCATCGGTCTGGTGGTCGGCGCCATGGTCATCTCGCTCTACCTGCCGATGTTCCGCATCATCGACTACGTCCAGTGAATCGGGATCGGCGACCGGCGAGGCGATTTCTCGAGTTCCCGCTCACACCTGCGGACCGGCTTCCGAGACTGCGATCGACATGTGTGGTGGGAAGGCCCGCCAGATCCCGATGCCCGCAATGGGAAGGACGTCCAATGCAATCCGAACTCCAGAAGACCGAAGCGGTTCCGACGGTGGACCGCAACCGCAAGAATCGTGAGGGTGGTTTCACGCTCATCGAGGTGATGGTGGTGGTGCTGATCATCGGCATCCTCCTCGCCATCGGCGTCCCCACCTTCCTCGGCGCCCGCACCCGGGCCCAGGACCGTGCCGCCCAGACCTCGCTGCGCATCGCGCAGAGTTCGGCCATGGTGCTCTTCACCGACAACGGCTCGTTCGCAACGGCGACCAACACGAACCTGGCTGCGGCCGAACCGGGCATCGCCTGGACCACCGCATCGGTCGCCTCGACCAAGCCGACCGAGGTGAGCGTGCTCCCCGACACCGCGACCCGTTGGTACGGCGCGGCGATGTCGGCTTCGGGCACCTGCTTCACGATCCACCTGGATGCGAACGGGGCCATCGGCTACGGCAAGGCCGCCACGTGCACCGCAACCGCCGCCAAAGCGGCCGGCGCCACCAGCTGGTGAACGCCTCGGTCGTGCTCACCGGTTCGTCCGGTGAGCGCGATCAGCCGGTCCGTCGTGTGATGACGGCGGCGGCGTTCCTTCCCGACGCCCCCCACACCCCAGCTCCGGGGAACGTGGCGGCACCGGTCAGATAGAGCCCGTCGATCGGGGTCACGTAGCGGGTGAGTTCGCGGTCTCGACCGAGGATGGCCGCCAGCGGACCGCCCGAGAACGACGTGGCATGTCCCTTGGGCAGATGCAGGTCACGCTCGTAGACCGCCGGGGTCATGGCCCGCCAGTCGAGGATCGAATCGAGGAACCCGGGTGCGAACAGGGTCGACGCCACGTCGAGCCAGCGCTCGGGTTCCGTCGCGTCGTCCCAGCCACCCCGGAACGAGTACGGGGTGAAGAGCACCTCGAGGCTGAAGACGTGCTCACCGGCCGGCGCCAGCGACGGGTCGTTGATGGTCGGGACGTTCACGAACATCATCGGACGTTCGAGGATCTCACCCCGCTGCATCAACTCGAACCCTCGATGGATCTCCGCCAGCGACGGGGCCACCAGGGTCGACGGTGACGACGGATCGCTCAGGCCGGCGGCCGCGTACCGCTCGTCGTGGTAGCGCCAGACCGGAACCTGCGAGATCCGGGCATCGATCTTGGATTCATATCCCTCCTGCGGCTCGCGGTCGCACCACTTGGTGACGAAGGTCGACGCCGAACTGGGAGGATCGGTGAGGTAGCGGACGATGGCCTCGCGGGGATCGCAGGCCACCACCACCGTCGGAGCCCGAAAGTCCCGGCCGTCGGTGGTCTCGACCCCCACCACGCGATCCCCGTCGCAGTGGATCGAACCGACCGACGTACCGGTGAGGATCGTGCCGCCCGCAGCCTGCAGCGCCGCCGCGATCGCATCGGTCAGGGCGCCGCTGCCCCCGACCGGACGACCGGTGTGGACCACGTGCTTGAAGGCCCACGACAGCGCCCCCAACCCGGTGCCGGGAGTCTCGGGCGACAGCCCCCACACCGCCGGACCCGCGGCCATGGCCGGGCCCAGCAGACCATCGGACCCGAAGAAGCTGCGCAGGACGTCACCGACCGACCGTCGTGACCATCGGGCCAGGGTGACGGCGGCCCGGCTGTTCCGGCCGATGGCCCGATGCAGGAGGCCGGCTGCCGTGGGGGGTGCCGAGGCCATCTCGGTGAGGAGGCGAGCCGCCGGGACGGCGACCTCGGCGTATCGCCGGTAGCCGGCGACCTCGTGCGGATGACTCACGGCCAGGACCTCGAGGGTCTGCTCGACGTCGTCGAACAGGGCGATCGGACCGGGGGCATCCCACCCGAGACCGATCATCGACGGCCGCAGGTCGAGGTAGGTGAGTCCGTGGGCGGCGAGATCGAGTTCCTCGACCAGGGGCACCGACCGGACCAGACCGTGGTCGCAGTTGCACAGGTTGACCCGGGCCCCCACGGCGTGATCGGTCCCCGCACAGCCACCGACCTGGGACCGGGCCTCGAGCACCAGCACCCGACGCCCGGCGCGGGCGAGGTAGGCCGCACAGATCAACCCGTTGTGCCCTCCCCCGATCACGATCGCGTCGAGGTCGTCGGGTACCTCGGGACTCGCCGGGTCGTTCGGGCTCATCGTCGCGTTCCCGTTAGCGTGGGCCCATGACCGTCGCCACCCGTCGACTGTCGGAGCTGCGAGCGTCCGATCTGGCCGACCACCTCAGCGCCGACTCGATCCTGATCCTCCCCGTGGGTGCCATCGAACAGCACGGTCCCCATCTGCCGTTCAACACCGACCTCGTGATCGCCCAGGCCTGCGCCGAGGCCGTCGTCGAGCGAGCCGGCGACGAACTCGATCTGTGGCTGCTCGAACCGCTCGCCTACACCAAGTCCAACGAACACGCCGGCACGCCCGGAACCGTGTGGCTCGGACCGCAGACGATGCTGGCGGTGCTCGACGACATCGGCCGATCCCTGGCGACCACACCGGCCCGCAGACTGGCGTTCCTCAACGGGCACGGCGGCAACTCGTCGCTGCTCAACGTCGCCTGCCGTGAGCTGCGCCTGCACCACGGACTCGAGACGTTCCTGCTGCATCCCAGCGTGCCGCCCGATCAAGGCGGTCCGTCGGCGGCCGAGGAACTCGGCATGGGCATCCACGGCGGAATCGACGAGACGTCGCTGATGCTGCATCTGCGACCCGACCTGGTGCGCATGGACCTCGCCAGCCGACGCGTGCCCGAGTACCTGGCCGACAACGAACAGGTCCGCTTCGGCGGCTCGGTGTCGTTCGGTTGGCTGGCATCGGACTTCGGACCCGACGGCCACATCGGCGACCCCACCCTCGCCAACGCCGAACGGGGCGCCACCGCCTACGCAGCGACCATCGATCGTCTGGTCCGCGCCTTCGGCGAGGTGAAGGGCTTCCGCTTCCCCGTCTGAGCCGGTCACGAGCGCACCGTCGCCGTCGACGACACCACCACGCCTCCGCGCACCACGACCCGGTCCTGTGGCGCAGAGGCAATGGCCTCACGAAGCGAGCCGGCCCGAATGGCGAGCAGGTCGTCGGACGGGCCGAGACCCATCACCGACCGCGCCGCGC
This sequence comes from uncultured Acidimicrobiales bacterium, assembly GCA_963717115.1. Lineage (GTDB taxonomy): Bacteria > Actinomycetota > Acidimicrobiia > Acidimicrobiales > SZUA-35 > JBBQUN01. The sequence goes on from CAVQVO010000006.1 coordinate 30,306, forward strand.
TCGACACGGCGTCGTAGGCCTGTTCGGGGGTCAGATGGGCGGCCATCACGAGCAGGGCGGCCGTCTCGAGCGGATCGGCCCGCCCCACGAGGCAGAAGGGGTCCTGGAGGTTGTCGCCTCCGGCCGCCACGGTCACGCCCGCCTCGGCCAACGTCGCCAACGCCGTCAGACCGCGTGGCGGGGCCGTCCGGTCGCCCCGCGACTGCAGGAACAGGTTGGTCTGTGGCAGGGCCACCACCCCGATCCCGGCGGCAGCCACCTTGTCGGCCACTCGGCGCTGGACGTCGAGCGGTTGCATCCCGAGACTCACGCAGTGGCCGGCGACCACCGGGTGCGGGAACCCCGACTCGATCACGAGCTCGGCCAGGTACTCGAGGTCGAGGGAATCGAGCCGCAGGTTCTCGTCGGTGTGCAGGTCGATCGGGAGTCCTCGCTCAGCGGCGATCTCGACCAGCCAGTCGGTGGCGGCCCGCGGGTCGTCATCGATGTGCGGTGCCCCGCCGACGACGTCGAGTCCCCGGTCGAGCGCAGCGAGCAGCGCGGCTCGGTTGCCGGCTCCGGCCCGACCACTGGTCGGGAGGCCGATCAGACCGACGAGTTGGAGATCGACCCGCCCGGCCAACGCCGAGCGGACCTCGATCAGCGCGTCGACCGCCGTGGGGCCCGCGTCGGAACCGATGTCGACATGCGTTCGGATCGACGTGGTCCCGTTGGCCAGACCCATGAGCGCCGCCCGGGTGGCCCGTTCGACGAAGTCGGCATGCGTGATCGACGGGCGATGAGCGATCCAGGCCCGAATCGCACCGCCCAGATCACCATCGGGATTGGCGACCCGGTCGGCGGTGAGCGCCTTGTCGAGATGGGCGTGGGGTTCGGCCGGCGCCGGCAGCACCAGGTACCCCTCGGCGATCAACGCGGCGCGGTCGATGGGCGCTCCGAGTCTCGGAGCCGGGCTCATAGATGGGGCATCACCTGTTCGGCGAAACGGGTCATCTGCTCGGCGGTCTTCGCGTACGGATCACCGAGCATGTTGGGGAAGATGACGAGGTCTTCGAGCCCGCCGAGTGCCTCGTCGTAGGACTTGATCCCCTCGATGACGTCGTCGGCGGTGCCGATGATCCACATCTTGTTGTCGAGCGATTCCTCGAGGCTCGGGATCAGGCCCGGTTGAGCCGGCTTGCCGTCGGGACCCATGTAGCCCCGGCTCCAGCCGTAGGGCCCGAGGAACTTCCAGAACTCGTCGTGACCGTTGCGGACCGAGGCCTTGGCCGCCTCGTAGGAGTCCTCGATGCAGACGTTGAGCACCAACAGGCGCTTCTCGCCGGGTTCGAGGTCACGGCCATGGGCCTCGGCGTAGTTCGAGGCGTACTTCTCCCACCATTGGCGGGTGAACTCGTGGTGCTTCAGCCAGAACACGCCCCCCCAACCGTTGCGGGGAACGGCGTCGAGCGACGGTGGCGAGGTGATGGCCTGCCAGGTCTCGAACGGGTGGAGCGGACGAGGCATGAGGGTGAGGGTCTCGACGAAACCACCCCGGTCGGGGATCCCCGGCGGCGGGTACTCGAAGATCTCGCCCTTGAACGAGAACTCCTCCTTGGTCAGCGCCAGCATCATGACCTGCATGGCCTCGTCGAACTGCTTGCGGTTGAGCGCGTCGGCGGCGGCCTAGTCGGGATTGTCGAAGCTGCCGATGTCGGTGCCGAGCGTCCGGGCCTCGCGGGGGACGGTGCCACGACCGACGCCGAGGATCCCCCGGCCGCCGGAGATGTTGTGCAGGGTGGCGAAGTCCTCGGCCAGCTTCAGCGGATGCCACTGCCCGACGATGTTGAACATCGTGCCGATGCGGATGTTCTCGGTTCGCTCGGCCAGGATCGCGCCGAACAGGAGACCGTTGGGGACGACCTCGTAGCCCTCGTACTGGAAGTGGTGCTCGGTCAGCCAGTAGCTGTCGTAGCCGAGGCGGTCGGACAGCACACCCATCTCGAGCATCTGCTCGGAGGCCCGCCACATCTCGTCGTTGGTGTAGCGGCGGTCGGTCGGGGCGGGCGGGCCGGCGCCGGCGTCGTCCATCTCGACTCCACCGAACATGAACACTCCGACTCGCATGGTGTGAAACTAGCGCCTCGATTCCCGACGCGACGATGCGACCGGAGACGTTCACACAGACGTGACGTTGCCGACGGACGCACCCTAGGTTTGCGCCATGTCTCCGGATGCCGTCTCCGCCGCCCCCACGGTCGCCCGTCTCGATGTCGACCACGCGACGGCGCAAGCCCGCCGACACTGGTCTTCACCCACGGCTGGGCCGACGATCGGTCGAGTTGGGACGGCGTGATCGACGCCATCGACGGCCGCCATCGGTGTGTCAGCTGGTCACTCCGGGCCCACGGCCGATCCGAGGTGACGCCTCCGGGCACCTACGCACGCGATCACGCCCTCGCCGATCTCGCGTCGGTGCTCGAATCCGTCGACGGGCCGGTCGTGCTGGTCGGACACAGCCTCGGTGGCTACCTGTCGTTGGCGCAGACCCTGCTCCACCCCGAACGTGTTGCGGCACTCGTGCTCGTCGGTGCGGGACCCGGTTTCCGCAAGGACGCCGCCCGGCAGCAATGGAATCAGAACGTCGCCAAACAGGCTGCCAAACTCGGTGTTCCTCCCGGCAGCGAGGTCCTCTCGATGCACGAGGACTCCTGGGTGATCGACGAACTCGGGACCATCGAGCCGCCGACCTTGGTGATCCTGGGTGAACGCGACTCGGCGTTCGCCGCATCGGCGGCCGTGTTCGACAAACAACTCGACGTCCGACGCACCCTCGTCGTTCCCGACGCCGGCCACTCGGTCCACGCCAAACGACCGGCGCCCGTTGCCGCGGCGATCGTCGAGTTCGTTTCCGATCTGGGCGGCTGAACCGGGGGTGGACTCACGCCCGGAATGCTCTAGAGTCGGGGGCTGCAAGCGCTCGTAGCTCAATTGGATAGAGCATCTGACTACGGATCAGAAGGTTGGGGTTTCGAGTACCTCCGAGCG
>CAVQVO010000007.1:0-29672 GCA_963717115.1 uncultured Acidimicrobiales bacterium
CAAGGGCAGCATCGATGTGATTGGCAACAATATCTATGGCTCGGACGTCAACATCGTACAGTTGCGCAAAAAGATCGGCATGGTGTTTCAGCGGCCCAACCCCCTGCCGGTATCGATTCGAGACAATATTCTCTACGGATACAAGCTGCATGTACCAGGCAGCAAGCAGCACCGGCGGGCAGAGGAAGATGAGATCGTGGAAAACTCGCTGCGGCAGGTGCTGCTCTGGGACTCAGTCAAAGACCACCAGAACCGCAAGGCGACGGACCTATCGCTCGATGAGCAACAGAAGTTCTGTATCGCCCGGCTGCTGCCGGTGAAGCCAGAGGTGCTGCTGATGGACGAACCCTGCTCCGCCCTGGACCCCAGGGGCACCGAGGCTGTGGAAGAGTTGATCTGGCAACTGCGCGGCGAGTACACCATCCTGATCGTTACCCACAACATGTCCCAGACCAAGCGGGCCAGCGAAGAGTGCATCTTCATGCTGATGGGCAAGGTGATCGAGCACCAGGAAACCACCCAGCTTTTCATCACCCCTGAAAAAGAAGAGACTGCAGATTATATCGAAGGCCGTTACGGTTAGGGGCCTTGAAAAACAAGGGTCACAGGATTTCACCGGAGTATGGCGCAGAGACGTTCTCTGTATCACCTGCCACACCACTAAAGATGGGTGCAAAGACAAACAACCCTGGCTAACCGTTTTATCCAGCCCATAAAAGAAATTCGGGTCAGAGTGAATAGCTCTAAACGAGAACAGAGGAAAGAAGGGAATCCGATAAAACCCGATAAGGACTGCTCAGCGCTGATATGTTCAAGCTGCCTGAAGCTCTACACAATCCACCTGGCTTCCCTTCTGTTATCAATGTATTGCCTGTTGTTTTTAGGAGTATTGATACTTGTTATCGACCACATCTCCGTGCTGCTTGGAAACCCCTGGTTGATACCTGTATTTCTCAGGATTTACTAGCTTTGGGCTATCAGTTTTATATTCAAAGATTCAGCTTGAACTACGCCCTCTTGCTGAGGATTTCCCCCTATCAGGCAAGTTGAATCTTCAGTCGACAAAAAAACGTGCTTTCAGTGTATGCATTTGCTGCATATCTTGCGAAGATGCCGCTGATGCAAGAGTGCTTTAGAATGTAAGATTTTCCAGAACAATAAGGGGAGTATCATGAGCGGTCACTATCTGAAAACACATCCGGATAAAAACGGCTGGTTTGGTGAATATGGCGGGGCCTTTCTCCCCCCTGAACTGGAGCAGCCATTTGCTGAGATCTCGGCGGCCTATGACCGGATCTCCCTCTCCGCTGAGTTCCAGAATGAACTGAAATACATCCGCAAGCATTTTCAGGGGCGTCCGACGCCGGTTCACTATTTGCGTAATCTCTCGGAATCCCTGGGTGGCGCCAGCATCTACCTGAAGCGTGAAGACCTCAACCATACCGGCGCCCATAAGCTCAACCATTGCATGGCTGAGGCGTTGCTCGCCAAACACATGGGCAAGAAACGCCTGATTGCCGAGACCGGCGCCGGCCAGCACGGTGTGGCCCTGGCCACCGCCGCCGCCTATTTTGGTATGGAGTGCGAGATCCACATGGGTGAGGTGGACATCGAGAAAGAGCATCCCAACGTGGTGCGCATGAAACTGCTGGGTGCGACAGTGGTGCCCGTGAGCTTTGGCGGCCGTACCCTCAAAGAGGCCGTAGACTCAGCCTTTATGTCCTACTTGAAAGACCCGGTCACAAGCATCTATGCCATTGGTTCAGTAGTTGGACCCCACCCGTTCCCAAAAATGGTGCGGGACTTCCAGCGCATCGTGGGGCAGGAGGCCCGTGTCCAGTTTGCCGAGATGACCAGCAGCGAACTGCCGGATCATGTCGTCGCCTGTGTCGGCGGTGGTTCCAACGCGATGGGCATCTTCCAGGGATTCATCGACGAGGAGGAGGTCACTCTGCATGGCGTCGAACCCCTGGGACGAGGCACCCGACTGGGAGAGCACTCCGCCACCATCACCTATGGCGCAGATGGCGAGATCCACGGTTTTCGTTCTCTGGTGCTGACCGATGACGAGGGTCAGCCAGCGCCGGTGCATTCCATTGCCTCAGGCCTGGACTATCCCGGAGTCGGACCTGAACATGCCTATCTGCATAAGATAGGCCGGGTGCTCTACTCGGCAGTCACCGATGACCAGACCCTGGATGCCTTCTACAAACTTTCGCGCCTGGAGGGCATCATCCCAGCCCTGGAGAGTGCGCATGCCGTGGCCCACGCCATGCGTATGGCCCCGGATCACCCGGGAGAGAGTATTCTGGTGAATCTTTCCGGGCGTGGAGATAAGGATATCGATTATGTGGCGGAAAATTATGGATACAACGACTGAAGAGTGAGGCGTCGGCGTCTCAGCGCTTGACGCCTTTGCAGCAAACCGCATCGATCGTTCTTTCACAATCTCTGGGACCGGTTTATACCGGTTCCACAGATCACGCCTGTGGCGTCTGACCATCCGGCAGCGCAAGATCGTTCTGCCGGATCACATCCTGAATCACCTCAATATATTTTTTACCCTTTGCGGAATAGCGCTATCGAGTCGCATCTTGCTCGGGCTTTTTCAACAGGGTTCGACACATCCCGTGATTATGGAACAATCACACAGAGTGTTCACAAGCTTTATCGGGTAGCGGAAGACTCGGAAATTTCAGTAGTTCAGGATCTCAAATGGATCGAAGACCTTCGCATTGACTGCTACTGGAGTCTGTATCCTGTTTTGCAGTGCAATCAGACGTGGATTATTTCTGTTGATCGTCAGCCCGCGGTCGACATAGCGTTTGGCCTGCTTGATCTTGTCATCGGTCAGAGCCTGTTCGGCCTTGTTGATATACCAGCGCACGATCTGCCGGATACCCGCTTTGGCGGCCTTGTTTTGCGGATCAAGCGCAAGAATTTGCTGGAAATAGTCATACGCGCTGTCCCCTTTCGGGAAACTCAGACGCAAGGAATCCATACGTTGATAGGCAAGACTGAGCAATTGATCGGCTTTGCTCAGCTTCGGTTGGACCCGCTGCTGAGGGCTTGGGCGTCTTTTCACGACACTGACCGCGGGCTTGGGCACAACCGGCTGAATGACCGGTTCCGGATGCTGCTGCAGCACACTCTCTGCCAATGGAATTTCCGGTTGGACGGCCGGCTTTTGTTCCACCCCCACATTCTGCCGCTTAGCAGACTCATGCAGAGGAGCTTTGAACAATAAAAAGCCAGCGGCTGATAAAAGCAGCATGGTTAGAAAGAGCAATTTGAAGCGGAATCCTCTCGATCTCTTGGCTGGCGGCGCTTTGGATTCTTCAATGACTGGCGGTTGAGGGGATGGCTGAGATGAACTTCCCGGCAGTTGGTGAATTTCCGCCGTGGTGAGGCCGCGAATCGCCTGAATCAGTTCCACCCCATTCTGATAGCGGCCAACCACCTCCTTGCACAGCAGCCGATCGATAACCGGCTGGTAATGGACAGCGCCCCCGGGAGTTTCGGGATCGGGTCTCTCTGGTGCGCCATGATCACAGCAGCAAAATTTTCTCCCTGATATGGCCGCTCGCCAGTCAGCATTTCAAACAGGATGACGCCCAGGCTGTAGAGATCACTTCGACCATCAACCTTCCCGGCAGCGCCGGCCTGCTCCGGACTTAAATAGGAGGGGCTGCCCAGAATCGCCTCCCCAAGCGTCAAATCACCCTTCTCATGGAGCAATTTGGCGATCCCAAAATCGGTTATGACTGGATTGCTGTCAGCCCGAAACAGGATATTCGAGGGCTTCAGATCACGGTGGACAATCCCCTGCTCGTGCAGATAATCGAGGCAGCTGGCGATCCGCATAGCGACCTTCAACGCCAGGCCCGGCTTCATGCCTTTCTGAATTCTGCTCCTGAGGTCGCCCCCCGGCAGATATTCCATGGTGATGAAATAATTTCCTTCACACTCCCCTACATCGTAAACCTCGACGATATTGGAATGCCCAGTGCCGCCAGGAAGCGCCCCTCTTTCATGAAACGCTCATGAAATCCTGGGATATCGGGATTGTCCAGCAGCTTGACCGCAACAGGCCGTTGCAGTGACTCCTGCAGCGCCAGATAGACCCTTGGCCATGCCCCCCCTGCCTATCTCTTTGATTATTTTCAATCCAGGGATTTGCAAATCCGGCATTGAGTCGGTCGGGCCGGTTCAGCGTGACGAGGACGACGTCGTCGTCGATCTCGCCGACGGTGACGGTCTCGAACTCGGCAAGTGCGGACAGGGTGGCAGCAGCGGACATGGGGTCAGTTCAGCACCCGCACCCGAGAGTCCCAAACCGAATCAGCGAGCGCTGGCTCCGCCGTCGATCGTGAGCGTGGTGCCGCTGATGTGACCGGCCCGATCCGAGACGAGGAAGGTGACCACGTCGGCGACCTGCTCGACCGTGCCCGGCGGCGGATCGGCGGGCATGAGCTCCTCCCACCGATCCTCGTCGCCGAAGCGGGCCTCGGCCTGGCGGCGGAGCAGGTCGGTCATCCGATCGGTGACGATCAGGCCGGGGTTGACGGCGAGGACGCGGACACCTTTGCGCATCGAGGTGCTCCCGATGGCCCGGGTCATGGCCGCCAACGCCGAGTTCCCGGCCGCGCCGGCGATGTAGCCCGGGCTCGGATGGTCGGCGGCGGCGCCGATGACGTTCAACAGGACCCCCGACGATCGACCGGCGGTCGGTTCGAGCGCCGGGAGGAGCAGACGCATGAGATTGATGTAGCCGAACACCTTGAGGTCCCAGGCCTCGCGCCAGGTCTCCTCGTCGACCGCCGACAGCGACCCCCCGGGTATGGCCCCGGCGTTGTTGACGACGATGTCGAGTCGGCCCTGGACCGCCCGTGCCGCGAGTCGCTGTTGATCGTCCGAGCGGGACAGATCGACTGCGGCCACCTCGACGGCGACGCCGAAGCGGTCGTGGAGGTCGGTGGCGATCCCTTCGAGTCGGTCGCTCGACCGGGCCGCGAGCAGGAGGTCGACGCCTTCGGCGGCGAGCGACGTTGCGACGCCGAGCCCGATGCCCTTGGAGGCACCGGTGATCAGCGCCCGTCTGCCGGTCAGTCCCAGCTCCATCGAGCTACCGCTTCATCCGTTCCGCCATGTCGTCGGGACGACCGAAGGGCAGGCCCCGTTCGTGGATCAGAGCCTCGGTGCGGTCGAGGTCGCTCTGGCTGGCGATGAGTCGTTTGACGATGCGGTTGGTGCCGGCGGAGTTGGCGGTGATCTCGGTGGCCAGCGTCTGCACCGCTTCGTCGAGCCGATCGTCGGCGACGACTCGGTCGACCAGACCGAGTCGGGCTGCGGTGCCCCCGTCGATCCGCCGGGCGGTGAACATCAGTTCCTTGGCCGTCGAGCGGCCGACGCGTTCGGGCAGGCGAACCGACATGCCCCAGATCGGGACGAGACCCCACTGCCCGTGGGTGTCGCCGAGCGTGGCGGACTCGGCGGCGATCAGCAGATCGCAGGCGAGGGCCAGCTCGAGTCCTCCCGTGTAGCAGTGCCCGTGGATCTTGGCGATCGTCGGTTGGGGCAGGGCCTCGAGGGCGTCGACGGTCTCGGGCTCGAAATCCTTGCTGGGGGCGTGCTCGCCGCTCGCGATCGAACCCAGGTCGTGACCGGCGCAGAACGATCGACCGGCCCCGGTCAGGACGACGCATCGGACCGATGAGTCGGTGGCGAGGGCATCGAGGTGTTCACGCAGGCGAACGAACACCGCCGGGGTCAGGGCATTGAGTTTGTCCGGGCGGTTCAGCGTCAGCGTGCACACGCCATCGTGGTCGGTTCGGACGACGAGATCGGTCACGGTGATGGCTCCACGGGAGGTCGGGTCGGGTTCGTTCACTCGGGGTCGGCGTCTCGGCAGACTCGGCAGAGTCCCTCGAGCGCGAAGTGTCGGGGACGAGCGGCGAAGCCGTAGCGGTCGAGGAGGCCGCTGGTGTGGGCCCGGAAATCCGCCGATGGCACCTCGATGATCGCCTCGCAGCCCGAGCACACGAGGTGGACGTGGTCGGCGACGGGGTGCACGTGGTAGACGGCGGGCCCGTGGGCCAGGTGGCCGTGTTCGACGATCTCGAGTTCGGTGAGCGTGTCGAGGAATCGGTAGATCGTGGACTCGGCGATCTCGGGGTGATCGGTCGAGACGGCGGCGGCGAGCTCGATGGGCGTGAAGTGGTCGGGCATCGACAGCATCGCCGTGGTCATGATGCGCCGGGGTCGGGTGATGCGGTGGCCGTTGGCCGCCAGGACGTCGAGGATCTGGGTGACAGCGGCATCGGACACACGTCCACCGTAGCGATCGTTGCTGGTGTCGTCGTCGCGCTGCCGATCGAGGGGATCCGAGGGCGCAGTCGCCCGAGCCGTTGCCGTCTTCACGATCGGGCGAACTGTCGGATGACCCGGCCCGGGCGTGCGCCGGTGTTGCTGCCCCGTTCGGTGACGATCGCCCCGTTGACGATGGTGGCGGCGTAACCCCGGGATCCGATCTTGAGTCGACCGGCACCGCCGGGGAAGTCGTTGGCGTAGACCGGATGATCCGAGGCGAGGGTGTCGAGGTCGAAGACGTTGAGGTCGGCGAACCGGCCGGCCTCGACCGTTCCCCGATCGATCAGTCCCAGAACGCCGGCCGGCATCGAGGTGAGGCGCCGCACCGACTCGGGCAGCGAGGCGATCTTGCGTTCGCGGTGCCAGTAGGCCAGGTAGTGCGTGCTCATGTCGGCATCGCAGATCTGGCCGGCGTGAGCGCCGGTGTCGGCCAGGCCGGGGTAGACGTGATCGAGGGTGAGGAGGTGATGGAGGCCCTCGGTGTTGCGGTTGAAGAACCAGGTGTTGAACAGCTCGCGGCCGTCGGACTCGATCAACCGATCGATGACGAATTCGACCGGATGGACGCCCTTCGCCTCGGCGAGCTGCGCCAGCGAAGCCCCTCCGGCCTCGCTGTAGTCGGGCGAGGGTCCGTTGCCGAGGGGATGGATGTGGTTGGGGTCGTACCACATGCCCTTGGTCCTGCCCTCCTCGACCAACCGGGCGCGGGTCGCCGGATCCTTCAGGGCGGCCACCCGATCGGCGAGCGTGGGGAGATCGAGGAGGGCCTTCCACTGCTTGCCCTTGACCGGGGCGATCTGGGCGAGCCCGCACAGCGAACCGCCGGGCCGCGACTGGCTCGCCAGCGTGATGCGTCCGATGTCGGCGTTGGTCTCGGCGAGGAAGCGGCCGAACATCTCGACCCCGGCCGTGCCCTGCCCGTTGCCGGCCCCGCCGGAGAACAGGACGTCGCCACATGATCGGGCCATTTCCCGGAGCAGGGTCATCTCGTGTTCGAACTTGGTGGCGAAGTCGTTGACGGACTGGAACAGGCCGCCTCCGGCGGCATTCATGCCATCGGCGACGGCGAGGTACTCGTCGAGGGGGGCCAGGGTCCCGGGGACGTAGCGGCCGTCGGGAACGACGTGGAGCAGGATCCGCGAGGTCGAGAAGCCGACGGCGCCGCCGGCCACCGATTCCTCGGCGATGTCGCGCATGCGGTTCAGTTCCTCGGGCGTGGCCGGCTCGTCGGTCAGCGACCGCTCGCCCATGACGTGGTAGCGGACCGCGCAATGGCCCACCAGGCCGACGATGTTCAGCGAGGGCTCCATGCGCTCGACCGAGTCGAGATACTCGGGGTAGGTCTCCCAGTCCCAGGGGAGGCCGTTCATGATCGCCTCGCGAGGGACGTCCTCGACGCTCTCCATCATCTCGGCCAGGAACGGACGGTCGGCCGGGGCCACGGGGGCGAAGGTGACCCCGCAGTTCCCCATGAGCACGGTGGTGACCCCGTGCCACGAGCTCGAGGTCATGAGCGGGTCCCAGCCGACCTGGGCATCGAGGTGGGTGTGGAGATCCACGAACCCGGGCGAGACGATCAGCCCGGCGGCATCGATCTCGCGTCGACCCTGCCGCGCTCGACCGGTCACCGATCTCGGTGATCCGATCACCGTCGACGGCCACGTCGGCCTGATAGGGGTCGGCTCCGGTGCCGTCGACGATGGTGCCCCTGCGGATGATCAGATCGTGTGCCATGTGTCCCCCTCGGTGGTGACCGACGCTACACAGCGGTGCCCGGACCGACCAAAGGCGCCGGCCCGAGAAATTCTCGCCGCCCGACCCGTTGTTGCGAGCTGGTCGCCATTACGGTGAGAGGGATGCGCACTCAACTGCTTACTGTCGTCGCGGTGCTGTCGCTCGGAGCTGCGGCCTGTTCGTCGAGCGACGAATCGGTGTCCGCCGAGGCGTCGGCGTCGGGTGGAGCCGAGAGCTCCGGCCTGGTCATCGCCACGACCGTCGCCCCCATCACCAGCCTGACCAGCCAGATCGTCGGTGATCGGGCCGAGGTCGTCGGGATCGTGCCCGAAGGCACGAACTCGCACACCTACGAGCCCAAACCGAGCGTCGCCGAGTTGCTCAACCGGGCCGATCTCGTCTTCGTGAACGGCCTCAAGCTCGAGGATCCGACCCTCGAACTGGCCGAGTCCAACATGAAGGACGGAGCCGAACTGATCGAACTCGGCACGGTCGTCCTGCCTGAATCCGACTACCTCTACGACTTCTCGTTCCCCGAGTCCGAGGGCAAGCCCAACCCGCATCTGTGGACCGACCCGACCTACGCCCTCCGCTACGCCGAGGTCATCCGCGACACCGTGTCCGAGGCCGACCCCGACAACGCCGACTACTACGCCGGGAACTACGACGCCTTCGCCGACCTGATCGACGAGTTCGATGCGGCGATGCGCACCGCCTTCGACACCATTCCCGACGGCCAGAAGAAGCTGTTGACCTACCACGACGCCTACGCCTACTTCGCGAAGACCTACGGGTGGGAGGTCGTCGGGGCCATCCAGGTTTCGGACTTCGAAGATCCCAGCCCCCGGGAACTGGCCGACCTGATCGACCAGGTCCGAGACGAGGGTGTGACGGCCGTGTTCGGCTCCGAGGTCTTCCCCAGCCCGGTGCTCGAACAGATCGGGAACGAGGCCGGCGTCGAGTACGTCGACGTGTTGCGAGACGACGACCTGCCCGGTGAGCCCGGTGATCCCGAGCACTCGTGGTTCGGGCTCATGGTGTTCGACTACGTCACGATGACCCGGGCACTCGGCGGCGACCCCTCGGCGATCGAGGCCCTCGAGGTCCGCAACGTCGCCCCCGACACCGCCACCTACCCCCAATGACCGGAGCCCCGCCATGATCCATTCCGGTGAGCTGATCCAACTCGAGCACGTCACGTGCAGCTACGGCGAGAGCCCGGTCCTGGTCGACGTCGACCTGGCCATCGCCGACCGGCAGTTCACCGGGATCGTCGGGCCGTCGGGTTCGGGCAAGACCACGCTGCTGAAGGTCCTCCTCGGCACGATGCGCCCCATTCACGGTTCGGTGTATCGCAGCCCCGGTCTCCAGATCGGCTACGTGCCGCAGGTCGAGACCGTCGACTGGAGCTTCCCGTTGACGGTCGCCGAGTGCGTGCTGTTGGCCAGTCCGGGCAATCGGCGATTGCCCTGGCCGAGCCGGGCCGAGCGGAGTGCGGCTCGCGACGTCATGGATCGGCTGGGCATCGGCTCGCTGGCCGAGCGCCACATCCGCGACCTGTCGGGCGGTCAGCAACAGCGCATGTTCATCGCCCGGGCCCTGCTCGGGAAACCCCAGCTGCTGGTGATGGACGAGCCGACGTCGGGCGTCGACGTCAAGACCCGCCACGAGGTGCTCCACCTGCTCGCCGATCTGAACGACGAAGGCCTGGCGGTGGTGCTCACCACGCACGACCTGAACGGCATGGCCTCGCACCTTCCCCATCTCGTCTGCCTGAACACCCGGATCATCGAGAGCGGTCCTCCGGCGCGGGTGTTCACCGCCGAGGTGATGGAAGCCACCTTCGGGGCGGCGATGGACGTCTTCGACTACAGCGGACACCCCGTGGTCGTCGACCGGACGGGTCCGGCCCGGGTGATCCCGCTGCGGAAGGAAGCCTGATGGAGGAGTTCCTCCGCCCCTTCGAGTTCGAGTTCTTCCGCAACGGGCTGATGGTGGCCACCCTGGCGGGGGCCCTGTGCGGTCTCATCGGGGTCTTCGTGGTCCTGAAGGGGATGAGCTACATCGGCCATGGTCTGTCGCACGCCATCTTCGGCGGATTCGCCGCGAGTGCGCTCCTGGGCATCAACTTCGTGCTCGGCGCCGGGGTGTGGGGCGTGGCCTCGGCCCTGATGATCAACGGCGTGACGCGGCGTCGGGTGATCGGAGCCGACGCCGCGATCGGGGTGATCACCACGGCGTCGTTCGCGCTCGGCCTCGCCCTGTTCGCCCTGTTCGGCAGACAGGGCCAAAGTTTCGAAGCGGCGCTGTTCGGGAGCATCCTCGGCGTCGGCTACGACGACGTCGCCGCGGTCGCCATCGTCACCGTGCTGGTGTCGCTCGTGATCTTCTTCGGCTATCGCCAGCTCCTCTTCACCACGTTCGACCCCGACGTCGCCGAGTCGGCCGGGATCCGCACGGCTCGGGTCGACGCCATGCTGATGGTCGTCCTGGCCGCGTCGATCCTGGTGAGCATGCAGGTGCTCGGGGTGACGCTGATCGCGGCGACCCTGACGATCCCGGCCGCCGTGGCCCGGATGATGACGAACTCCTTTTCGACCATGCTGGGGCTGGCGACCGCCATCGGCGCCTTCACGGGCTTCCTCGGCATGAACCTGAGCTATCACCTCGACATCCAGTCCGGTCCGACGATCGTCCTGGTCGGCGCCATTCTCTTCGCGGGAACGTTCGTGATCTCCGGGTCCCGCAACCGCACCCGGTTGGCCGGGATCGATCACCACTGACCGGCTGCGTCGACGACATGGGTGGCCTTGCCCTTGGTGTCGTCGAGCGGCGCCCATAGGGTCGAGAGGCTCCGGGTCTTCCGATCGCTCGTTCCACCCAGGCGGGGTGGGTGCCGTCGTCCCTGAGCGGGTCGTCGTGGCCTCGACGCGGTGACGGGATGAAAGTCGGTTTCGGTGGTTGCGAGTCCTCATGAGCGCGAAGGTGTCGATGCCCGCCCCCGCTCGACGCCGCACGTCCCCGGCCTCGATGGTCTCCGGGCCTGGGCCGTGTTCGTCGTGGTGGCCTTCCACTATCGCTTCTGGCACGCCCAGGGTGGCTACCTCGGTGTCGACATCTTCTTCGTGCTGTCGGGATTCCTGATCACTCGCATGCTCGTCGTCGAGGAGGCCCGAACCGGGGGCATGGACCTGACGGAGTTCGCTCGACGCCGTCTCGGACGGCTGCTCCCCGCCCTGCTGCTGCTCCTTGGCACCCTGGCGATCGTGGTGCTGATCGACGGTGACGACCGGACCAACGAGACGGGGCAGCTCGTCTCGGCCCTGTTCTACGTCAACAACTGGTTCGCCATGTGGTCGGACCAGCCGGCGCCCCTGACCGAACACCTCTGGTCGCTGTCCGTCGAGGGCCAGTTCTACTTCACGTGGCCGTTGGTCCTGCGCTGGCTGATGATCCGGCGACGTGCGTCGCCGTCGACGCTGCTGGCCGTGTGCGCAGTGGGCGCGGTCGGAGCACTCGGGGTTCGTCTGGCGATGTACGCCGCCGGAGCGAGCTGGACCGAGATCTACCTGAACTCGTTCGGTCGGGCCGGCGGGCTGCTGATCGGAGCGGGCGTCGCCTTCCTGGTGACCGGGACCCTGCTGCCCGGCATTCGGCGGCTCGCGGCAACGACCTGGGCCCAGACCGGACTGGCGATCGGACTCCTCGGCACGGTCTTCTTCGCACTCTCGCAGGGCAGCACGGCGCCGAAGTGGGTGCTGCTGTCGATCGTGACGGGCCTGACCGGCTGCCTCGTCCTCAGCCTCGTCGAGGCGCCCGAGGCGTTGCCGTCGCGGCTGTTGTCGGGGCGGGTGCAGCGGTGGACGGCGCAGCGATCGTACGCGATCTACCTGTGGCACCTCCCGCTTCGGTCGCTGCCGTTGGGGGCGCTGGGAGGCGTGGCGGGGGCGACCTGGATCGTCCCGCTCGCCGCCACCCTCGTGATCTCGGAGGCGTCGTATCGCTACGTCGAGCGCCCCGGACGTCGATTCGTCATCGAACGGGTGCTCGGCCCGATGCGGGCCGCCTGACCCCTCCGCCGGGCGGTGAGGGTGATCGGGGCCAAAGTCCTGACGATCGGATCGATCGGGCGGGCAGACTTCGACGGTGATCGACGTGCTGGCCGACGAACCGATGCTCCTCCTCGGTCTGGTGTTGGCCGTGGGTTCGATCATCGGGGTGGTGGAGTTCCGCGGCATCAGCATCGGCCCGGCCGGAGCGCTGTTCGCCGGACTCGCCGCATCGGCGCTCGACGAGCGGCTCGTCATTCCCAACATCGTCGGCGTCGTCGGCTTGGCCCTCTTCACCTATTGCATCGGCCTGTCGACGGGTCCCGAGTTCGTCAAGAGCCTGCGATCGAGTCTCGCCACGATGGCGATGATGGTCGTGGTCCTGGCGACGCTGGCGCCGCTGGCCGCCGTACTCGGGGCCGCCGCCGGCCTCGCCGAGGCCCAGGTCGCCGGCCTCTACGCCGGTGCGCTGACCAACACACCGGCACTGGCCGGGGTGCAGTCACTGCTCGAGGGGCCGGATCTCGGTCTGCCCGTGGTCGGCTACGCGCTGGCGTACCCGTTCGGCGTGCTCGGCATGATCGCGGCCGCCGCGTTCGCCGGGCGATCCGACGAGACCGACGACGCCGTCACCGGAGGCCTCGACAACGTGTCGGTCTGTGTCGGTCAGGGGCGGCCGACCACGGTCGGTGCCATGCGGACCGCGCTCGGCGACCGGATCGTCCTCGGTCGACTCCAGCGCGAGGACCACGAGTGGATCCCCGACGATCGGGACGAGTTGCGGGCGAACGACATCGTGTCGATCACCGGTGCTCCCGACCGGATCGACGAGGCCGCAGCGCTGATCGGAGGGCGGATGCCCAGTCGGCTGGCCGATGACCGTCGTCGCCTGGACTTCCGGCGGATCGTGGTGTCGAACGAGGCCGTTGCGGGGGCGCGGCTGGCCGACCTGGAGTTCCCCCAGCGTCACGGCGCGATCATCACCAGGATTCGGCGCGGTCGGCAGGACGTGCTGGCCCACCGTGACTCGCGGCTCGAGCCCGGGGATCGAGTCCGGGTGGTCGCACCGCCCGAGGCCATGGATGCGATCGCCGCCGAACTCGGCGACGACGAGCGCCGCGCCGCCGAGTTCTATCCGCGCGGATTCTCCGTCGGACTGGTCCTCGGTCTGCTCATCGGCATCGTCCCCATTCCGGTGCCGGGGGCGGGGACGATCACCCTGGGCGCCGCCGGTGGGCCGTTGCTCGTGGGTCTGGTGCTCGGCTGGCGGGAACGGACCGGACCGCTCGTGTGGCAGGTGCCCCACGGGGTCAGCATCACCCTCCGTCAGCTCGGCAGCCTGCTCTTCCTGGGCATGGCCGGGACGTCGGGTGGCGCGGCGCTCCGCGCCGCGCTCTCCGACGGCGATGCGATCGCGATGCTGGCCATCGGCGCGGTCATCACGTCGACATCGGCGCTGGCGATGATGGCGATCGCCCGGGCCCGTTCGCTCCGTCCGGCGGCGACCGCCGGTCTCCTGGGAGGGGCGCAGACCCAACCGGCCGTTCTGGCCTTCGCCGCCGGCCGCAGCGACGACCCGGCGCTCGACATCAACTACGCCCTCGCCCTGCCGGCCGCCATGGTCGTCAAGATCATCGCCGCCCAGCTGATGGTGCTGCTCTGATCACCGGACCGGGTCACCGAGCTCAGAGCCGGTAGATCCGGGTGGCGGTTCCCCGGAACATCTGATCCTGGGCGTCCTCGCCGTAGTCGGCGGCCAGCTTCTTGGCCGCATTCCAGAACGTCCGGTAGGAGAGCGAGAACCGGTCGACGGGGAAGTTCGACTCGAACATGCAGCGATCCGGGCCGAAGCACGCGATGGTGTGGTGGTAGTACCGGGCCTGCGACTCGACCAGT
This sequence comes from uncultured Acidimicrobiales bacterium, assembly GCA_963717115.1. GTDB lineage: Bacteria > Actinomycetota > Acidimicrobiia > Acidimicrobiales > SZUA-35 > JBBQUN01. Next base: position 14,049 of record CAVQVO010000007.1, read on the forward strand.
TCGTCGGACGAGGCCGGCCGGTCTCGGAGGTGCCAGCCGAACCCGTTGTCGGGCATGGCCAGTCCACCCAGTTTGGCGACCACGTTCGGGCGCTCGGCGATCGCCGCGATGTCGTCCTTCCACGCTTCGAAGATCTCGTCGGCCCGGCCGGCGAAGCGCCCGACCCCGAGCGGGGTTCCGAAGTGGTCGAGGATCATCGTGGTGCCGGGCACGGCCGCGGCGAGTTCGGCGAAGTCGGCGTTCTGGTGGTGGTAGTGCCAGGTGTCGTAGGTCAGCCCGCGCTCGCCCAGACGGGCGACCCCTTCTCGGAAGGCCGGATCGGCGTACAGGCCGGCCGGGGCGCGCCCGGCGATGGTCAGCGCCTCGGGTTCGTCGTCGCGGGCACCGGCCTGGCGGATGCCCTTGAACAGATCACCGCCGGCTTCGAGATGCGCGTCGAGCACCCCGTCGAGTGCCGCACCGATGCGGAGGTCGGCCGTGGCGACGATGCCGGCGATCCTCGCCTTGCCCGCGGCGTCGGCCGAGCGGCGGGCATTGTCGGCGACGAATTCGGTCTCGCCCACGCTGCGGAGGCTGTCGGGGCCATCGGTCCGGTAGGCCGCGCCGCATTCGACGAAGACGGTCTCGACGATCCGGTGGCCGTCGTCGGTGTCGCCGTGGAGATCGGCCAGACCGTAGGGGAGCGATCCACCGACGGGCCACAGGTGGTGGTGGGGATCGACGATGACCCGATCGGGGTCGATCACGTCCTCGAGACCCTGGGCCAACCAGGCGGCTGTCTGCGGATCGGGGCGGCTCGTTGCGGACATGGCGGTCATCGTCGTCGGTCCGACGCCTCCGCGCAATTGCGCTGTCCGGATGCCGGTCGGAGACGACGCCGAGCCGTCAGCTCTCAGTCGGCGACGTCGAGCGAACGGCGACGCAGTCGCTGCATCCCGGCGATCCAGCGGTCGACGTCGTCGCCCTTGCGTCGCACGTATTCGCCGACCTCGGGGTGGGGGAGGATGTGGAATCGCTCGGCGGCCAGCCCGTCCACCACGGTCTCGGCCAACTGGTCGGCCTCGATGATGCCGTCGGTCTGGCCATCGCCCAGTCCCCGGGGAGCCATGGCGGTGTTGACGCCCTGCGGGCACAGCACCGAGACCTTGATGCCGTCGTCGCCGTGGGTGATCGCCAGGAACTCGGCGAGTTTGACCGCCGCAGCCTTGGTCACCGAGTACGGGCCCGACCCGAGGGCGGCGAGGAGCCCGGCCGCCGAGGCGGTGTTGAGCAGGTAGCCCTCGCCGCGGGCGATCATCGAGGGCAGGACGGCTCGAGCGGCGTAGAGGTGTGACATCACGTGGAGTTCCCACTGCTGTTGCCAAACGTCGTTGGCGGCGTCGGTCAGGACGCCGGCCGCCCCGGCCCCGGCATTGGAACAGAACAGGTCGATCGGGCCGTGCCGTTCCATGGTCCACTCGACGAGGTCGATGATCTGCTGCTCGTCGGTCACGTCGCAGACTCGCCCGTCACAGCCGAGTTCGCCGGCGGCCGCCAGGACGGCCTCTTCTCCGAGGTCGGCCAGCACGATCGCCCTCGCCCCCCGATCGAGGAAGGCCCTGGCCAGCGCCTTTCCGATCCCGCCACTGCCCCCGGTGATGACCACGACCCTGTCCTGGAGTTCCATGGCCGCCGACCCTAGCTCGACGGCCCGACCACGCCGAACCGAGGAGCCTGCGTCCAAACCCCGACAACTGCGGGGCCTCCGTACGCCGCTCCGTACGGAGCCTCCGCAGAAGTTCGGGATCGGACGGTGGCTCCTCGGTTGGGTGGTCGGGAACGGGGTGGGACGGGCGATTGTCGGCCGTCACGAGCGTGCCCTAGCGTCTCGGCCATGGAACCCGTCCGTTACGTCGACCTGTTGAACCAGCGGTATCGCCAGCAGGGATTCCCGCCCTACGAGTGGACCGTCAACGAGCCGACCGAGCTCACCCCACTCACCAAGCCGTTGGCCGACTGCCGGGTGTCGATGCTCACCTCGGGTGGTGTCGCGCACTGCACCATGCCCACCTGGGACGCCCATGCCCGCAACGACTTCCGGCTCGACACCGTCGATCCGGCGGCCGAGGGCGCCGACTTCACGGTCAGCGACAGCTACTACGACACCGTCGACGCCGAGGCCGACGTCAACACCGTGTTCCCCATCGACCGGCTCCGGGAGCTCGAAGCCGACGGCACCATCGGCTCGGTGGCGCCACGTCTGTGGAGCGGCTTCATGGGTCGGATCTACAAGCGATCGCACGTGACCGAGGTGGCGGCCCCGGCGCTCGCCGCCGAGCTGCACGCCGACGAGGTCGACCTCGTGCTGTTGGTGCCCGCCTGACCACTCGACCACCAGACAGTTGGTCTGGTCGCACGAGTCATCGAAGCCTCGGGTCTCCCCACCGTGCTGGTCTCGACGGGCCGGGATCTCACCGAGCTGGTCTGCCCGCCCCGTTCCCTCTTCGTGAACTTCCCGATGGGGAACCCGTTCGGCCCGCCCGATCGGCCCGATGTGCAGCGGGGGATCCTGCGAGCCGCGCTGGAGTTGGCATCCGCCGATCTCGCTCCGGGCCAGATCGTCGACCTGGACGACCAGTGGCCGACCGACTTCACCGAGAAGGTGACCAAATCGCTCCTGGCGATGAGCTGAACCGTCGGTGCCGGGGCACCGGGACCTGTGGCCGAGAACCGGGGCCGATCAGCGGCCGTGGAACGTGGGTTGGCGCTTCTCGGCGAAGGCCTTCGACGCCTCGAGATGGTCCTGGGTGCGAGCGGTGTGCCGGTGGTGGGTGGATTCGAGGTCGAGGGTGTCGCGCAGCTCACCGGTGACCGAACGGTTGATGTTCTCCTTCATGTAGCGATAGGCGATCGTCGGCCCGTCGGCGAGCCGCTGGGCGATCGAGCGCCAGGTGTTCTCGAGCTCGTCGGCAGGGACGACGGTGTTGACCAGGCCGAGCGACCGCGCCGTGTCCATGTCGATGCGGTCCGACAGGTAGTAGAGCTCCTTGGCCTTGGCCGGGCCGACCAGCTGGGTGAGGAACCACGTGCCGCCGTAGTCGCCGGCGAGGCCGACCTTGGCGAAGGCCGTCGTCATGACGGCGGTGTCGACGGCGACCCGCAGGTCGCACGCCAGGGCGAGCGAGAGCCCGGCCCCGGCCGCGGCACCGGGCAGAACGGCCAGGGTCGGCTTGGGCATCTCGAACAGGGCCCCGGCCGTGGCCCGATGGCTCAGACGCTGCTCGTGCACGCCGGCGTCCCAGGAGCTCGATCCGGCCGAGGCGCCACCCCCCTCGGCGAAGCCCTTGACGTCGCCGCCGGCGCAGAACGCCCCGCCGGCGCCGGTGAGGACGACGCAGCGGGCGTCGTCGGCGGTCTCGATCTCGGTCAATGCCCGACCGAGGCCCGACAGCATGGCGCCGGTCACGGCGTTGCGGCGCTCCGGCCGGTCGAAGGTGATGAGGGCGACGCCGTCGTCGTCGATCTCGGCTCGGAGGTTGTCGGTTCCGGTGTCGATGGTGCGGGCCATGGTGTGCTCCTCGGGCGTGTCGGTGCGCCGGGTGCCCCGGCCTCGCTCGCAGCCTGCTGGCCGAGGTGGCATTGGTCAAGCCGACGCTGCGCCATCCGGCAAGGGGTCGAGTCGGCCGCTCAGTGGGCCCCCGGGCCGTCGGCGTCCCACAACACCGGGAAGAGGGGGTGATCCATCTCGACTCCGGCGGCGAGTTCGGTGTCGAGGCCGGGGAACGGAGGGGAGGTCGTCCACGGCCTCGGGGCGTGGACCATGTCGTCGCCGAGCAAGCGGACCGACAGGACCCGACGGCGGTTCGGGCCGGCCACCCCGCCGGCGCCGTGGACGGTCGCCATGTCGAAGAACACGGCGTCGCCCGGTTCGAGTGCCCATCCGATGACCGGCCATCGTTCGGGATCGGCGGCGAAGTCGGGCAGCTCGGCCAGACTGCCCTCGGGGAACCACTTCGCCTGGTCGTCGAGGAAGGTGCGGGGCAGGTACCACGGGCCACGGTGGCTACCGGCGATGAACTCGAGCGTGGCCGACCGGTCGACGGGATCGACCGGGAACCACATGCTGGCGTTCTGACGTCCGTCGACGTTGTAGTAGGGCTGGTCCTGGTGCCAGGGGGTTCGCTGCCGGGTTCCGGGCTCCTTCACCAGCACGTGATCGTGGTAGAGCCGGATGCGGCGGGAACCGGTGAGCTCGGCGGCGATCCGGGCGGCGGGGGAGTGGCGGATGAACCGCTCCAGCGATGGCAGACGCGACCAGTTGCAGAAGTCCTCGATGAAGGGAGCGTCGTCGTCGCTGCTGGCCCGCTTGGCCCGAGGCGACAGGGCGGCCAGATTGGCCTCGATGGCCTCGGCGGCCCACCGGACGTGTTCGGCGGTGAAGGCCTGTCGCACGCACACGGCCCCGTCGCGTTCGTAGTCGCCTTCGACGATCACCTCGGTCGCCCATCGCCCGCCATCAGCACCCGGCCAGTCTGCCACGCCGCTCTTCCCCGGCACGGCCGAGCCGGGACCGGTAGGGTCGGCCCCCACCGGCGAGCGAGGGGACGTACATGGCAGACATCGAGCTGATGGACCGGGGATACGCCACCATCATGGGCCAGATCGTGAGCACCGGGGCGGCGCCGCATTTCACGGAGTTGGCCACCGAATTGGGCATCGAGATCACCGAGGCCCGGGACCTGGTGCACGAACTCGTCGGGGTCACGCCCGGGTGGACCCACCCCGGCACCGACTACCTGGCGTCGTTCCCGCCGTTCAATCTGCAACCCACCCACTACCGGGTCTCGATCGACGGCGAGCAGCGCTGGTACGCCCAGTGCGGCTTCGAGGCCATGGCCATCCGCTGGCTCGTGCCGGGTCGCGAGGTCCGGATCGATGCCCCGTGCCTGTGCTGTGGCGAACCGATCTCGGTCACGATGTGCGACGAGGAGCTGTCCGTCATCGAGCCCGCCGAGACGGTCGGTTACACCGCCTCACCGGTCGGGGGCGATGCGGCCAGTCGGCCATTTCGCTGAGCGAACATGAACCTCTTCCGGTCGGAAGAACACGCTCGCCGCTGGTCCGGCTACGACGAGGCGATGGCCTCGAGCCTGCTGCCCGTCGCCGAATGGGCCGACATCTTCTCGAACCCCTTCTTCCGGGAACGAGGCCGCCCCGACTACCTGTCGTGGACCCGTTCCGAGGAAGGCGCTGCGGCGTTCACCGAGCTGCGCGCCCGCCTGCCGCAGCCCCGCACCGACCAGGCCTGATTCCGAGAGCCTGAGCGACGAAACCGGCGCTCGGGCTCTCGAAATCGCGGGGCGGGGGCGGGGGCGGGGGCGGGGGTCAACTCCGGAGCGAGTGGCCTCGCTGGCGGAACTCGTGCACCGACAGCGAGCGGAGCACGGTCGGCTCGCTGGCTCGGACCGTGGCGCTCCTCGGTTGACCGAGCATCGGAGCCAGTTCGCCGATGTACTCGCCCGGCCCTCGTTGGGCGAGCACGGTCTCGGTGCCGTCGACGCCCTCCCGGACGACGTCGAGCCGGCCGTGCTCGACCAGATACACCCGGCTCCCCGTCGACCCCTGCCGGAACAGGATGTCGCCCGAGGCCAGCTCCACGCTCGCCTCGGTGGAGTCGTCGTCGAGCGACGGGACGAGATCGATCGAGATGTCGGCGATGGGGAGCAGCCGGTCATCATGGGTCGACACCACGACCGTGTGGCCGGCGGTGGCGATGTCGCGCAGCAGCGAGATGATGCCCTCGGCCTGGACGTAGTCGAGGTTGGCGGTCGGCTCGTCGGCCAGCAGCAGTGGCGCGCCGCTGGCCAGACCTCGGGCGATCGCCACCCGTTGCTGCTGGCCCCCGGAGAGATGGCTCGGTCGATGGTGGGCCCGGTCCCCGAGGCCGACCTGGTCGAGCAGGTTGGCGGCCCGTTGGCGGGCGGCCCCGGCGGCGGTTCCGGTCAGGCGGAGCGGCATGGCGATGTTGTCGAGCGCCGACAGGGAGGGGATGAGGTTGAACGCCTGGAACACGAAACCCACCGAGTTGCGGCGGTGTGACAACAGGGAACGATCGTCGAGGCCGGCGATGTCGGTTCCGTCGACCATGATCTGCCCGGCCGTCGGACGCAGGATGCCGCCGAGGCACGACAGCAGCGTCGTCTTGCCACATCCCGACGGACCGAGCAGGAGGGCGAGGTCACCGTCGCCGATGGAGGCGTTGAGCCCGTCGAGGGGGCGAATCGGATAGCCGTTCGAGGTGTATTCGACGACGAGATCGCGTATCTGCAGGGTCGGCACGTCAGGCTCCCGGTCCGCCGAAGGCCGCCGCGGGGTCGGTTCGCAGCGTTCGTCTGATGGCGCCGTAGCTGGCGGCTGCGGCCACGAGCATCGACACCACGACCAGGACGATCCGGTCGCCCAGGTCGAGGTAGACCCGAAGCGGGAAGACGGGGGCGAGCAGGGTCTGGACGACCAGGGCGATGATCGACGCCACCAGTCCGATCACCAGGGCCTGCGCGGCGACGCCGATGGAGATGGGGCGCGACGCCACGCCCATCGCCCGCAGGACGGCGATGTCCCGGAGCCGGTCGAGGGTGGCCAGGAAGACGACGGCGCCGATGATCAGCGAGGCGACGACGGCCAGCAGGACCTGGACGAGCCGCATCGTGGCGATGGGTCGTTCGATGGGTCCGAGCGCGTCCTCGGCCACCACCGCCGGGTCGAGCGATTGCAGGGAGGGCGGAAGCTCGGGAAGCTCGTCGACCACCAGGGCGGAGAGCAGCGGTTGACCTTCGACGACGAGCTCGCGTGCAACGTCGAGCGGGACGAACACGAGGGGCATCCCGGCGAAGACGGTCGTTTCGGCGACGACGCCGGCGACGGTGGCCTCGAGCGGGCCGAGCCGAACCCGGTCACCGACGGCGAAGTCGGCGTCTTCGGACACCACGAGCTCGGCGGCGCCATCGGCCTGACGGCCGTCGATCAACGGTGGGGCGTCACCAGGCAGGTCGGCGTGTCCGACGAGGACCACGTCGAGGTCGTTGGCGCCGGCCGCATCGGCGAGGCGGTAGCGGGCGATCAGGACCTGGCCGATCGTGTCGCCTTCGACCGGACCGAGGTCGGCGAGCGTCGAATCGGCGAACGTGGCACTCGAGGTGAAGATGCCGTCGGCTCCGGCGGGGACGATCCAGTGCGAACCGCCGAAGGCCGCAACCGCCACGGTCGGCTCCCGATTCAGTTGGTTGACCACCCCGGTCATCAGCAGGAGGAGCGCGAGCACGACGCTGGTGGCGGCAACGGCGACCACGAAGCGACGGGCCCGGAGACGGAGGTCGGACCAGGCCAGCGACAGCGATCCGACGAGGGCGGCACCGCGTCCGTGGTCGGGTTCGGGGATGGGCGCGACCGGAGCCGGTCGCGATCGACCCGCTTCGAGGAGGGCGGTCAGGGTGGGGTCGGGGACCGGGGGTTGGTCGCCGGCCAGGAAGGCATCGATGGGATCGGCCGATTGGGTGGCGCCCAGGGCGATCACCTGCCGGACCTTGCCGAACTCCAGAACGCTGAATTCCGACAGGTTGAGGTGGACGTGACAGTCGACCGACTCGAGTGCCTCGACGCGCCGGCTGGCCGAGGCCACGGTGGTCGATCGCATCAGGGTGTCGAGCGGATTCGGTACCCGATCGGACCGCATCCCCGGGAGCAGGCGGCGAGCCAACAGTCGGGGTCCCGACATCACCCGGGGGAGGGGGTCGGTCTTGCGACCATGCGGTGGGGCGAGGTCGACCACGATCATCGACCCCTCACCGGTGAGCGCCCGGGCCCCCACGACGGGGATGGCATCGAAGACCGCACCGTCGATGTGGACGTGCCCGTCGATGTCGACGGGAGGGAACACGCCGGGGATCGAGATGCTGGCGTAGATGGCGTCGGCCATCGGGCCGGTGGTGTGATTCACCGATTCGCCGAGGGTGAGATCGGTGGTGGCGATCGACAGCGGGATCCAGGTGTCGGTGATGTCGCGATCACCGCAGGCTTCCTGGATGCGCCGCCAGGCTCGCCCGCCGGCGATGACGGCCCCCACCGGGAGGGTGTAGTCGAGCAACTTGCGCATCGACCGGTCGGTCTTCTCGTCGAGCCCGTCGGGGGACCCGAGCACGCCCAGCCAGGCGGCGACGATCGAGCCCCCACTGACGCCGGCCACCGCGTCGATGGCGATCCCTCGATCGGCGAGGGCGTGGATCGTGCCGACGGCGCCCGCCGAGCGAACACCACCGGCGCCGATGGCCATGGTGAGAGGCCGACCCACGGCATGGCGGGCGACGCGATCGAGGTCGGATGCGTTTCGCCGTCTGAGGTGGAGGTGGCGATCGATCTGACGGCGGACGAGCCATTCCCTCGTGCGGCGGGGACGATCCGTCTCGGTCGGATGGACCAGGACGAGCAGGCGGACCGCATTGGCGGCCCGCGGTACCGAGTCGAGCAGCTGCTGTTCGGCCTGGCCGATGTCGGGGCCGTCGGCGGTGTCGAGCACGAACACGAGCCGGTCGGCCACCTTGGCGATGGCCCGGTTCCAGAGCGGCCGGGTCGGGTCGCCGAGGAGGGCCACGCTCGGGGTGGCTTCGAGCGTCGCTTCATCGTCACGGTGTTCGAAGTCGTCGAGCCAGCCGAGGGTTCCGGCGACGGCCGCCTGTTCGAGCTCGGGGTGATCGGCCGGGTCGACCACGATGTGGCGCCCGATCGAGGCCGCAGCAGCCGCCAGGACCCGTGCCTCGCCCATCACGGTCGAGTCGAGCGGAACGAACGCCACGACCTCGGTCGGCCCGCCGATCTCGTCGGCCCCTCGGCTCAGGACCGCGTGCATGATGGCCATGGCCACGTCGGGCTGATCGGCCATCAGCGAGACCAGCCATTCCCGGTCGAGGACGGCCAGCTGGGTGCGGCGAGCGGCCCGCATCCGGGCCCGCCGTACCCCGACGTCGAGCAGGGCGGCCTCGCCGATCAGTTCGCCCGGGCCGTGGAGCCCGATGCGTTGCTCGAGACCGTTGCCGTCGATTCGACTGGCGTGGATCCGTCCGCGGACGACGATCCACGCCGAGTCACCGCTGTCGCCGACTTCGCAGAGGAGTTCGCCGGCGTCGAGCTCGCGGAGGGCCAAGGTCGAGAGGTCGGCATGCAGACCCGCCCCCGGCAGGGCGCGCTCGAGGGCGTCACGCAACAGATCGTCCAGGCCGGGCACGAGGGTCATCGGTGCACCCTCCGATCGAAGCGTTCCTCACCGCGTTCGTCCGTGCGTTCGATCAACGGGATCGACGTCATGGTCCCTCCCCTCGATCGGTCCCGCCCGCACCGTAGGCGCTGCGCCGTCGGTGTGCTGGCAAAACGTGGCTGCGGATGGTGAGGCATCGGCTCATCGCCGGTTGACAGCGGAGTGTCCGTGTCATCCGTACCGTCGGCAAGACATCGACGATCGGTGTCGATCCTGAACCCCGGTCGACCCGACCCGAGCTGCCCGGACGCGCTGCAGACCGACTGCAGACGACCACTTCTACGGTCGGGACACCGAATCGGTGCAACACTGTTCGACAAGCCCAGAGGGGGGTGAGCGGCGATGGAGATCCGAGTCCTCGGACCGCTCGAGGTATCGATCGACGACTCGTCCGTCGCGATCGGAGGACCTCGCCTCCAGCGGCTGCTGCTGTGCCTCGTCGCCGGTGAGGGTTCGATCCGGTCGATCGACACGCTCATCGATGCGGTGTGGCCCGATCAGGAACCACCCGAGGGTGCGCGCCGGACCCTGATGTCGTACGTGTCGAGACTGCGAGGGGTGCTCGACGATGGACTGATCGAGCAGGCCGGCGCCGGCTACCGGCTGCTCACCGAACGGATCTCGGTCGACGCCGACCGGTTCGTGGCCCTGGTCGATCGGGGTCGGCGAGCGGCGAGATCGGGCAACGCCGCAGGTGCCGTTGCGCTGTTCGACGAGGCGCTGACCCTGTGGCAGGGCGAACCCGCCGCCGAATTCGCGGGTGAACACTGGATCGAGCCCGAACGGGTTCGACTCGCCGAGCTCCGGCTGGCGGCCATCGAGGGTCGGTTCGAGGCCAAACTCGCCCTCGATGGGCACGCCGAGGTCCTCGTCGACCTCGAGCAGGCCGACGCCGCTCATCCCGAGCGGGAGCGCCTCGCCTACCTCTACATGCTGGCGCTCTATCGCTGTGGCCGGCAGATCGAGGCGTTGCGCCACTTCCAGACCGTCCGGGGCCGCTTGGCCGATCTCGGCCTGGATCCGACCTCGGAGTTGCGCGACCTCGAACGGCAGATCCTCGACCACGATGCGGTGCTGCTCGACACCGACCCTCAGCCCGGCACGTCGATTCGCGGCTACGAGCTGGGCGAGCGCATCGGGGAAGGCTCGTTCGGAACGATCCATCGGGCGATGCAGCCGTCGGTGGGCCGGGAGGTCGCCATCAAGGTCATCCGGGCCGAGTTCGCCAACGACCCCGACTTCATCCGCCGGTTCGAGACCGAGGCGCAACTCGTCGCCCGGCTGGAACACCCGCACATCGTGCCGCTCTACGACTACTGGCGCGAACCGGGCGGGGCGTACCTGGTGATGCGGTTGCTGCGCGGTGGCAACGCCGAGGAACGGTTGGTCGAACGCGGCCCATTGCCGTTGTCCGACGTCGTCACGATCGTCGACCAGGTCGGAGGTGCGCTCGCGGTCGCCCACGCCCGTGGCGTCGTGCATCGAGACGTCAAGCCCGCCAACATCCTGTTCGACGAGGACGACATCGCGTACCTCGCCGACTTCGGCATCGCGATCCGGGACGACGTGGATGTCTCCGACGGGGGACTCCGGTCGGCGGGTTCACCGCTCTACGCCAGCCCCGAACAGGTCCGCGGCGGCGAGATCACCGTGCAATCCGACATCTACAGCCTCGGGATCGCGACGTACGAGCTGTTGGCCGGCCGGACGGCATTCTCGGCGGAGTCGGTCCAGGCTCTGCTCGAAACCAAGCTGCGGGCCTCGGTGCCGAGCGTCCGCATCGTCCGTCCCGACCTGCCGCCCGCGGTCGACGTGGTCATCGATCGAGCGACCGCCATCGACCCCGCGCAACGTTTCCCCGACATGGGCGAGATGGTGCTGGCGTTCCGGGCGGCGGCTGCATCGTCGGCCCAAGCCGTCATGACCGACGACTCGTCCCGAGCCAGGCTCGAGGAGCGACCGCGGGCAGCCGCCAGCCGGACGCTCGTGAACGTCGAGCTGGCCCGGCGTGAATCCCTACAAGGGCCTTCGGGCGTTCCAGGAAGCCGACAGCCAGGACTTCCACGGGCGCGATGTGCTGATCGCCGAACTGGTCGAACGAGTCTCGACCCAACGACTCGTTGCCGTGGTCGGGGCATCGGGCTCGGGGAAGTCGTCGGTCGTTCGGGCCGGTCTGCTGCCGGCAGTCGCCCAGCGACCCTGGTTCGTCGTGACGATCCTGCCCGGCGCCCATCCGCTGGAGGAGCTCGAAGCGGGCCTGCTCCGGGTGGCGTCCGACGAGGTGCCAGGACTGTTGGAACAGCTGCAGAGCGAGGACCGGGGGCTGATTCGGGCCGTGCGGCGGGTCCTGCCATCCGACGACAGCGAGTTGTTGCTGGTCATCGACCAGTTCGAGGAGGTGTTCACGGCGGCATCGACCGAGGAACGGGACCGATTCCTCGACGGTCTGGTCCAGGCCATCGGCGACGACCGCTCGAGGATCCGGATCGTCGCCACGATCCGGGCCGATTTCTACGACCGCCCGCTCCGTCACCGTGGCTTCGGCGGCCTGTTGCAGGATGCCACGCTCAACGTGTTGCCGATGTCGGCCGAGGAGTTGACCGCAGCCATCGAGGCGCCGGCGACGCGGCTCGGGTCCCGGTTCGAACCGGGATTGGTCGAGGTCATCGTCGCCGACGTCGGCGAGAACGCCGGGATGCTGCCGCTGCTGCAGTACGCACTGACCGAGCTGTTCGATCGGCGCATCGGCGACGAGATGACGTTGTCGGGCTACCGCGACATCGGTGGGGTCACCGGTGCCCTGGCCCGACGGGCCGAGGAGCTCTTCACCGACCTGCACGAACACGACCAGGCCGGTGCCCGGAGACTGTTCACCCGTCTCGTCACCCCGGGGGAGGGCGTCGAGGACACCCGTCGCCGAGCTCTTCGTTCCGAGCTGAGCGTCGTGTCCGACGAGATCATCGACTCGTTCGGTTCGCACCGGCTCCTGTCGTTCGATCGGGATCCGGCCACCCGGGCTCCGACGGTCGAGGTGGCGCACGAGGCGCTGATCCGGGAATGGGATCGGCTTCGCCACTGGGTCGATGAGGACCGACAGGGCCTCCGTACGTTGCGACATCTCACGGCGTCGACCAAGGGCTGGATCGACACCGACCGTGATCCGGCCGAGCTCTATCGCGGCGGTCGTCTCGACGCAGCCGCGGAGTGGGCCGACCAGCATCGCAACGACCTGGCCCCCGACGAGGTCGACTTCCTCGAGGCGAGCCGGGCGTTGCGGGAGGTCGAGCTGCGGGAGCAGGCCGAACGGGCAACGGCGCGCGAGAAGCAGAACCAGCGCCTGCGCCGCAGTCTCACCGTGGTCGGGGTGCTGGCGATCATGGCCGTTCTCGCCAGCGGGTTCGCCTTCCAGCAGTGGGACAGCGCAGGCGCTCGGGCCGACGAGGCGGCCGAGGCCCGTGCGGCGGCCGAGACGAGGCGTCTCATCTCCGATGCCGGGCAGTTGGCGCCCACCAATCGGCGTGTCGCATTGCTGCTCGCCGCCGAGGGCTACCGGCGCGACCCCGGACCGGCCGCCCTCGGCGGGCTCCAGTCGGTGCTCACCGACTCGATCTCGTTTCTCGGTTTCCTGGCCAGCGACATCGCGTTCAACGACGTCGCCTGGACCGGCAACGGCGATCTCGTCGGCACCCACTCGACCGGGGTGACGCTGCTGACGCCCGAGGGAGAACGGCTCCTCGACATCCCGTTCTCGGGCGCACAGTCGCTGGCGGTGAGCAGCGACGACACCCTCGTCGCCGTGTCCGGACGCGACACGACGGTGCGGATCTTCGACCTCCGCACCGGCGAGCCGGCCGCAGCGCCGCTGTTCCACGGGGCGGCCGTGACCAGCATGGCGTTCAGTGATTCGGGCGGTCGGTTCGCCACCGGTGATTGGGCCGGCGACGTGCGGGTGTTCGATGATCGTTTCGAGCTGGTCCAGCAGATCGCCGCCCACCACGACGCCGGGCTCGACTTGCATCCCGAGGATCTCCCGGAGGGTGTCGAACCACCGCTGGCCCACGACCCGAGGAGCTTCGGTCTCGGTGTCGTCGACGTGGCGCTGAGCTCGGATGGCAGCACGGTGGCATCGGTCGGTGGTCTGGTCGTCTGAGAGCGTGGGATGTCGACACGCTCGATCTGCTCGTCGATCGACCGCTGAGCCGGCTCCCGGCCGAGGGCAAGGAGGTGGCGATGCGCTCCGACCGGGGTCGGATTCGTCGATGTCGATGGACGTGAGGTGATCGGCGCCGCCACGTTGGCCTCGGTCGAGTTGGTGTCGCTACGATGACGGCGAACGAGTCGATCGGTGGCCGTTCGCCGGGGGGACACCGGCCTACCTTCGTGACGGTGACCACGACCATGTGGTCTTCGGTTCTGGAATCGTGGTGGCACGCTGAGCGGCGACGGGCGGGTGCGGACTGCAGCGCGGACCCGACGACCGGGCGACGACTCCTCGACAGCCAGCTGACGGTGAGCTGTCGATCGACCTCGATCGAGGAACGAGGGAGCCTCGTCGTGGTCGCGGCAACGACGGGGCCATGCGGTTGTCGCTCAATGGCGTCCGGACTGATCTCTCGTTCGGTGCTCGCCCGGGCTCAGACGAGTTCTTCGTCTCCAACAACGGCGAGACCGTCCTCGGCTCCACGGTCGACGGACTCCCCTCGAGATGTGGCGGCTGGTCGGCGAGCGAGTACCGGTCGCTCCGATCAGCGGTCCGACCGTGCACTTCGCCTTCACCGGCGATGCCTGGCGGTCTGGGGATCGATGTCTCGACACTCATGATGCAGGAACGGGATCCGGTCACCTTCGAGCCGTTCGGCCCGGTCTACGGTCCCCACCGGACGTCGGAGGTCCTGACCTCGCCCGATGGGCGGTGGCTGGCGCTCTCGCTCGACCCTCCGGGTGACGTCGTCGGAGCAGGGTCTACGAGCGTTCGACCGGGAGCGTCGTCGCCGATCTGGACGAGGTCCCGTCGACACGAAGGACGCCATCCGGTCACTCGGGTTCAGCCCCGACAGCAACCGATTCGTTGTCGCGTCCATGGCAGGGGCAGCGCCGGGTCTATGACACGGCGACGTGGAAGCCACTGGAACCCGTGCTAAGCGGCGGTGGCGAAGCGGTGGTCGGAGCGAGCCTTCACCCCCGACGGGAAGCATCTGGTGACCGCATCGAACGACGGGACCATCACCGTCCGAGACGCCGCAACGTTCCAACCCGACGGTCCGGCGATGCTCGGAAACACCGGTGCGGTCAGGGGCAGGCCGTCGGGTCCCTGTTCAGTCCCGACGGCCACTGGATGGTGACGACCATGGACGGCGAGGCCAGGCTCTGGGATCTCGTCCGCGTGTCGTGGTCGGAAGGCCGTTTCCGCACGACGGTCAGGCCACCCGATGGCATCGGCTGACGCCCGCCACGATCCTGACCCATCTGGATGGGCGACCGTGGTGTGGAACCTCGACCTCGAGCGATGGCCCGAGATCGCCTGCCAGGCCGCCGGCCGGAATCTGACGATCGCCGAATGGGAGCAGTACGGCGCGGCCGGCGAGCCCTACATCGCGACGTGCCCGCAGTGGCCGTCCATGGACGAGATCGACGACAACGGAGGTTCATCATGACCGAGGAACACGACACGGAGGTGCAGGTCACCCGGCGGGCGGCCTTGAGACGCCTCGTCTTCGGCAGCGGCTTGGTCGTGGCGGGGGCAGTGGTCGGCGGGACCGCAGCCGCAGCGGCGCCGGCGGAGGCGGCTGGAGACGTCAGAGCATCACGTTCGACGTCGCCTGTCTCGGCGACACCTGGCGGGACTCGCCGGCCAACTGGGCCGCCGACGAGAGCGACTTCCGGGGGATTCCCTTCGCCGTCGAGGGCTGGATCTATCCCGAGAACCACATCCCGGACCCCGGGGGATGGCTTCGTGCCCACCCAGGACGGATCGATCGGTCGGTGGTTGTGCCGGGGCAGCATGCTCGTCTACGCCGAACGTCTCGAACCGCATGTGCAGACGACGCAGGAGTTCATCTTCGGGACCATACTCGGTGACCGACTCTTCGCCGACGACACCATCACCACCGCCGGGAACGAGGGCACGTTCGAGACCCACCAGTGGCTCGCCGCTCGGATCGCCGGTGGCACCGGCATCTACATGGGGGCAATCGGAGAGGAGTTCCAGGACTGGAACGGATTCAACACGTCGCTCAATTCCGACGGAACCGGCAATGCCCCCAACTTCCGAATGCGGTTCGACCTGCTGTTGCCGGATCTGTGATGACCGGCGTGGTCGCACCTCCGAGCGACCCCCG
>CAVQVO010000008.1:0-25900 GCA_963717115.1 uncultured Acidimicrobiales bacterium
CGCCGAGCTGCGCGGAGCCGATCCCGAATCGCTGGTGTGGTCGACTCCCGAGGGCATCGCCGTCACGCCGCTCTATACCGCCGCCGATGCCGGACGGGCAGGAGCACGGGGACGGCCTGCCTGGCTTCGCCCCGTATCCTGCGCGGGCCCGGGCCACCATGTACGCGAACCGGCCCTGGACCATCCGCCAGTACGCCGGATTCTCGACCGCCGAGGAGTCCAACGCGTTCTACCGCAGAACCTGGCGGCGGGCCAGAAGGGCCTGTCGGTCGCCTTCGACCTGGCCACCCACCGCGGCTACGACACCGACCATCCCGCGCGTCGTGGGCGACGTCGGCAAGGCCGGGGTGGCCATCGATTCGCGTCGAGGACATGAAGATCCTGTTCGACGGGATCCCGCTCGGACGAGATGTCCGTGTCGATGACCATGAACGGCGCCGTGCTGCCGGTCATGGCCTGCTACATCGTGGCCGGCGAGGAGCAGGGCGTCGCGCTCGGGGAGCTGTCCGGAACGATTCAGAACGACATCCTCAAAGAGTTCATGGTCCGCAACACCTACATCTACCCGCCCGCCCCGTCGATGCGGATCGTGGGCGACATCATCGCCTATCCGCGCCAGCGAGATGCCGACAGTTCAACTCGATCTCGATCAGCGGTTACCATATGCAGAGGCGGGCGCCGACCGCCGACCTCGAGCTGGCCTACACGCTCGCCGACGGCCTCGAGTATGTCGCGCCTCGCCCAGCGGACGGCCTCGACGCTCGACGAGTTTCGCGCCGCGCCTCGTTCTTCTTCGGGCATCGGCATGAACATCTTCATGGAGGTCGCCAAGCTGCGCGCCGCGCGCCGGCTGTGGGCGCGATCTGACCGAGCTCTGCGCGGAGTCCAGAAGCTCGATTGCGCTGCGCACCCACTGCCAGACGTCGGGCTGGTCAGCCTGACCGAGCAGGATCCTTTCAACAACGTCACGCGCACCTGCTGGAGGCGCTGGCGGCCGTCTCGGCGGCACGCAGTCGCTGCACACCAACGCCTCGACGAGGCGATCGCGCTGCCGACCGATGTCTCGCGCGCATCGCACGCAACACCCAGCTGATCCTGCAGGAGGAGAAGGGTATCACGCGCCGTCGTCGATCCGCTGGGCGGGCTGTACGTCGCGGAATTACCGCCGAACATGAGCTGATGGATCGCGCGTGGACGTGATTGAGGAAGTCGAGGCTCTCGGCGGGATGGCACAGGCGGTCGAGACGGGCCTGCCCAAGCATGCGCATCGAGGAGGCGGCGGCGGCGCGTGCAGGCGCGGGTCGACGCGGGCCGGGACGGTGATCGTCGGCGTGAAAGCTGGCGTGCCGAAGCACGAGGAGCGACGTTCTCGAAGTCGACAATGCGCCGGTCCGGCCAGTCCCAGGTCGCACGACTTGCGCAGATCAGGCGCGCGTCACGGCGATGGGCCGAAGTGCGAGGCCTCGCTCGACAGCACTGGACGGCGGTGCGCGCAGGCGATGGGAACCTGCCGGCGCCTGCCGTCGCGGCGTGCGCGCGCCCGCGCGACGCTCGGCGAGATTTCCGATGCGTTGAGGCTGCCTTCGGCCGTTACCAGGCGCCACACCCGAACCATCAGCGACATGTACGGGAGAGCGAGAACGGCCCGAAGCGATCGCGCCCGGCACGCGCGGTGGCGCGTTCGGCTGCCGAGTCTGGCCGCCGGCCACGGCTCCTGATCGCCAAGCTCGCACAGGACGGTCACGACCGGGGCGCGAAGGTGTCGTACGGCGTTCGCCGATCTCGGCTTCGACGTGATGCCGGGCCCGCTTTTCCAGACCCCACCCGAGGCCGGCGCGATGGCGATCGACAACGACGTCGATGTCGTCGGCGCTTCATCGCTGGCGGCAGGCCACCGGACGCTCATCCCGCAGTTGATCGAGGCGCTGCACGCTCGCCGACGCCGGTGACATCGAGGTCGTGATGGGCGGGGTCATCCCCCCGCAGGACTATGCGCTGCTCCGCGCCGCCGGGGCCGGCGCCATCTTGGGCCCGGCACCAACATCCCGAAGGCCGCCGCCGAGGTCCTCGAGATCGTTCGTTCCCGCCAGTCGTGACCTCGGCCGGCCGTCGGGTCGAACCCGACGTCGATGCACTCGCCGAGGGCATCGGGAACCGAAATCGGCGGGCCCTCGCCCGGGCGATCACCCTGGTCGAGTCGACCCGGGCCGATCACCGGCGTCTGGCCGAAGACCTCGTCGATCAGCTCCTGCCCCTCACCGGCCACTCGACCCGGATCGGGATCTCGGGAACGCCGGGCGTCGGCAAGAGCACCTTCATCGAACGCTTCGGTCTCCTGCGGGTCGAAGCCGGCCATCGGGTCGCCGTCCTGGCCGTCGACCCCACCTCGGTGCGGACCGGTGGTTCGATCCTCGGCGACAAGACCCGGATGCCCGATCTCACCCGGAGCGTCGACGCCTACATCCGCCCCTCCCCCACGTCGGGTTCGCTCGGCGGGATCGCCGCGCAGACCCGTGAGGTCATGCTGCTGTGCGAGGCCGCCGGGTTCGACACCATCCTGGTCGAGACCGTCGGGGTCGGGCAGTCCGAGATCGCCGTCGCCGACGTGACGGATCTGTTCGTGCTGCTCCTCGCCCCCGGGGGCGGCGACGAACTCCAGGGCATCAAACGGGGCGTGATGGAGCTGGCCGACCTCGTCGTGGTCAACAAGGCCGACGGCGATCTGGCGTCGGCCGCCAACCACACCGCCGCCGACTATCGCCACGCGCTCCACCTGGTGCGCCCGAAGTGGTCGGGGCATCCCACCGAGGTCCTCACCTGTTCGGCGCTGCACGGCAGCGGGATCGAGGGGATCTGGGACCATCTGACCGCCCTTCGGGACCGACTCGCCGACGACGGTCACCTCGACCGCCTCCGGGCCGACCAGGCCGTCCGGGCGTTCTGGGCCGACGTTCGTCGCCGCCTGGTCGCCGAACTGGCCCGCGGGACCGAGTTGTCGGATCGTCTGGAGCTCGAGGTCACGAGCGGACGGCGCGGTCCGTCCTCGGCGGCGCGGTGCTGGTCGAATCCCGGCGATGACCCTTTCGCACGGCGCCGGCTCCGGAACGCCGACGCGTTCGCCGGCCTCGGAGCAATAGCCTCCGTCACGATGCCCCGTGACCGGTCGACGACCCGAACCGCCGAGCGAACCAGTGATGTCCAACTGGTCGCCGCCTCGGTGCTCACGGGTTTCGCCGGCGCCGGATTCATCCTGGTGGTCCAGCGACACCTCGGCCTGACGGCGTTCTCGCCGATCGCCCAGCTGTGGTCGATCTGGTCGATCGCGGCCGCCACGCTCATGTTCGCGTACCAGCAATGGACGATCCGCCTCGGGATCGGCCGGCTCGGAGGGCTCGCTTCGGCGTTGCGCGGGAACCCGCTCACGCTGCTGATCCTGTCCACCCTGGGGACGGCGCTCGTCGCCGCCGTGGCCCGCATCACCCTCTTCCACACCGCCTCGTTCTTCTGGCCGACCGCCGCCGGGATCGTCGTGCTCGGGACGATCCTGAGCGGCGTCACCGCGGGCTCCTCGCCACCGCCGGTCGACACTCGATGCTGGCGCTCGCCATCGCCGCCGAGAACGTGATCCGGTTCGCCCTGGCCGTCGGGTTCATCCTGATCGGCGCCCAGCGGGAGTGGTTCGGCCTTGCCCTGCTCGCCGGGTTCGCCGTCATCGGGTTGTTGGCCGTACCGGAAGGGTCGGCGCCGTCTTCGACGTCTGCAGCCCGACGAGCCCCCGCAGACCTGGGCGATCGCGCGGCGCCGAGGGCGGAACTCGGCGATGGCACCTCCACCTTGAGCTCGGCGGCCATCGCCGGGTTCCTCTCGCACATCGCCCTGGCCGGGCCGCCGATCCTGGCGGCCTTCAACGGCGCCGACGCCGACACCGTCTCGACGATGTTCGTCGTGTTGACCGCCGTCCGTCTGCCCCACCTGCTCCTGCAGGCCGGCGCCCCCCGAGCCGGTGTCGTGTTCCAGACCTGGGCCGATGCCGACCGTCGCTCGAGCCTGGATACCTCGCCGACGCGGGATCGCCCTGATCACCACCCTCGTCGCCGCACTGGCCGGTCTGGTCGGCGCCGTCCTCGGCGACCCGCTGATCGGCGGCGTCTTCGGCATCGGAGGGCAGGTCGACGCGTCGTCCTATGCCGCCATCGCGGCGGCAGCCGTGCTCTCGGTCGGGGCGACCCTCGCCACCGTGCAGTTGGTCGCCGAGCAGCGGAACCGCCTGCTCGTGACCGGATGGGCCACACCGTTGCTGGCGGCGACCGTCATCGCCGTGATCGCCCGCCTCACCGAGATCGAGAGGGTCTCCCGCGGGTGGGGAAAGAGGGACGCGCAGGAAGGGGGGGGTGGGAGCCACGGGAAGGAGGGGGGGGGGAGGGGGGGGGGGGGCGGGGGGGGGGGGAGGGGGGAGGGGGAGGGGGGGGGGGGGGGGGAGGGGGGGAGGGGGGGGGGGGGGGGGCGGGGGGGGGGGGGGGGGGGAGGGAAGGGGGGGGGGGGGAGGGGGGGGGGACGAGGGGGGGGGGGGGGGGAGGAGGGGCGCGGGGGCCGGTCGCTGTCGCTACGTCGGCATCGACCACAATCCCGACTACATCGAGACCGCCCGACGCATGAACGACGGGCTCGACGCCACGTTCATCTGCGCCGACGTCACCGACCAGGTGGTGGCCGACAACGGACCCTACGACCTCGTCTTCCTCTCGGGCGTCCTGCACCACCTCGACAACGAGCAGGTCACCACCCTGGCCCGGAACGTCGCACCGCTCCTCACCGAGCACGGACGGTTCGTGGCCCTCGAACCGGTCTTCGATCCCGACCAGGGACTCACCGCGAGGCTGATCATCGCGTCCGACCGCGGCCGGCACGTGCGTGACGCGGCCGGGTACGCCAATCTGCTGGCGACCTCGCTGCCCGAGATCCGGACCGAGGTGCTGCGGGGCCTGCTTCGCATGCCCTACACGCATCTCTTGATCGAAGGGGCGAAGACGACCGACACCGCCGGCGTCGAGCCCGAAACCGCGTCGTAGCACCCCGTCGGCGCTCGGCTCCATCGCCATCGGCGACCGGACCCCCGGATAGGCTGCGGCCCGTGGCGCAGACCCTCGATGCACCCCAGCTTGGCCGGGACTCGCCTCCACCGGCGGTCGTGACCGCCATGACGAAACTCCGGCCCTTCGCCGCGTTCGTGTTGCCGCTGGCCCTGTTCGTCGTCTTGCAGCCCGAGACCTACAGCGTCGCCCCGAACGGTCTCGACCCGTTCTTCTACAGCGGGCTGGGCATCAACTTCGACGACTCGCTCGCAGCCGGTGGTGATCAGCACTACTTCATCTCGCGTTGGGCGGTCTACTACCCGCTCTTCATCGCCAACGCCGTTGCGGGCCCGTTCGTCGGGCGGCTGATCCTGCGGCTGATCCTGGCTGCGCTCATCCTGCGGGGCCTGTGGGGGTTGCGACCCGACTGGACCTGGGCGCAGCGGCTGGTGATCGGCGGTGCCGTCGTGTCGATGCCCATGTTCCTGCGGGCGTTCATGACCGACTACACCGAGTACACGGTCGCCACCTACGTGTTCGGACTGCTCCTGGTCTCGGTTCGGGATCGCCAGACGTTCCGCTCGGCGCTCCTGGCGGGGCTGTTCACCGGGCTGGCCGTCGTCGCCAACCCGATCGCCGTGCTGGCCGTCGTCGTCCCGCTCGCCGTGTTCGTCCTGAACGGGACCAGCGGCCTCCGTCGGCGGATCGAGTACTCACTGGTGATCGTCGCCACCTCGATCGTGGTCGCGGTCGTCGGGCTGCTGTGGTTCCGCTGGTTCTACGGGATCGACAACCTCTACCAACCGACCTTCGACTTCATGCGGACCTTCTCGGGCCGCGATCCGCTGAAATCACCCCGGCTCGAGTGGCTGGCCCGGTTCACCTGGTTGTGGGCCACCCCTCTGCTGCTGGCCGTCGCCGTTGCCCTGTGGGTCCGGCGGACGGTCCGCTTCGACCGAATGGACCGGATGGCCCTGCTCATCTGCGGCGCCCAGTACGTCATCCAGTGGCTCGACCAGTTCGTCCGCGACGGTGACGGCCTCGAGGTGTCGTACTACTGGTCGATGTCGTATCCGAGCTTCGCCCTGGCGCTGGCGCTGGTCCTCGGCCGGCTGACGACCCGTCTCGACGACCGAGCGGCCCTCGCCATCGGGGCGTCGTGGTGTGCCCTGCTCGTCATCGGGGTCCCGGACGCACTCCGCCTGCCGGCCGGTTCGGGCTTCGCGGCGGTGTCGCTCGCCGTCGGCGCCGCCGTGGTCGTCGTTGCCCGATCGAGACCGGTTGCGGCCGCGGTGGGGCTCGCGGTCTTCGTCGTGGTCACCCAGATCGCAGCACCTCCGTACGACCCGAGCGCCTATCACTCGCACAATCTCAGCCCCCGCTACGACGAGATGTTCTGGTCGGGGGGTGACGATGCCGAGGCCCAGTATCGCCAGGCGGTCTGGTTCGAGGACCAGATGGATGCCCTGCCCAACGACGCCGAATCGATCTTCCTCCCGGTCGGCGGGGCCTCGTTCGCCACGGTCGGCATCTACCAGGCGCATGTCGCCAAACGGCTCATGACGCTGAACGAGGCCTATCGGGTCACCGACGACGCCATTCCCGCCGTGCTCACCAGCGGCGAACCCCTGCTCACCATGATCGGCCCCGCCGCCGACATCGCCCTCGCCGTTCCGAACGTGGTGTCCCAACTCGGTCTGGCCGCACCGATCCTCGACGTCACCGACCCCGGGAACCTCGGCTACCGCCTCGTGGTCTACGAGATCCCCGAGACCGACCGGTTCCCGCAGGTCTTCGAGGCCAGTTCGCTCCCGATCGCCCAGGGGACGGTGCAAGACAGCGACGTCGTCGCCGCCGACGGGACCCCCGAGGGGTTCGTCACCTACGGGCCCTACGTACCGCTCGAGCCCGGCCTGTGGACCGTGACGGTCGACTATGCCTCGCCGGCACCGGTCGGCGCCATCGCCGGGGCCTTCGATCTCTTCACCCTCGAGCAGGATCGGATCCAGATCGTCGACCTCCTCGGCACGGGCGGCGAACCGGGACAGACCACACTGCGCTTCGAAGCCACCGACACGATCCAGCTGTGGGAGTTCCGCACGATGGTGAGCGGGCCGGCGGGCCTGACGATCGACCGGATCACGCTCGACCGGGGCTGACTGCCCAGCGGTTCAGTCGAGCCCGTCGAAGGCGGCGACGACCTCGATGACCCGATCGACCTCGTCGGGCCGGATGTCGGAGAACAGCGGCAGGCGGACCAGTCGGTCGCTGACGTCCGCGCTGACCGGGCACCCGAGCGGGGTCGTCCCGAACCGCCGCCCGGCGGTCGAGGAGTCGAGCGGCACGTAGTGGAAGACGGCGCCGACCTCGTGCGTGCGGGTATGGGCCAGCAGGGCCGTGCGCCGTTCCAGGTCGGGCATGAGGAACCCGAACAGGTGGTGGGAGGGCGTCGATCCCGGACTGGGTTCGAGCAGTCTCGCCCCCTGTTCGGACAACCACGGACCGAGTTCGTCCCGATAGCGGCACCACGCATCGTGGCGCCGCCGTTGGATCTCGTCGGCGAACTCGAGCTGGCTGAGCAGCATTGCGGCATTGAGGTCGGCGAGCAGGTAACTGGAGCCGACGTCGACCCAGCTGTACTTGTCGATCATCCCCCGGAAGAACCGAGCTCGATCGGTGCCCTTCTCTCGCAGGATCTCGGCCCGCTCGTGGAGCGCGGGGTCGTTGATGACGAGCGCGCCTCCCTCACCGCAGGTGACGTTCTTGGTGGCATGGAAGCTGAGCGTCGACAGCTGACCGATGGTCCCGAGGGGACGGCCGTCGGCGGCTCCGAACAGGCCGTGGGCGTTGTCCTCGATGAGCATCAGGCCGTTGGCATCGGCCAGGGACTTCAGGCGAGGCGAGCACGGCGTCCCGCCGTAGTGGATCGGCACGATCGCCCGGGTCCGGTCCGACATCACCTGTTGGACCTGGTCGGGATCGAGGTCGAGGGTCTGCGGATCGACGTCGCAGAACACGATCCTCGCCCCCATCAGCGCAAAGGCCCCGGCGGTCGACGAGAACGTGAACGAGGGCACGATGACCTCGTCACCGGGCTGCAACTCGAGCAGCAACGCGCTCAGTTCGAGGGCCGCCGTGCACGACGGCGTGAGCAGGACCCGGGCCCCGTCGTGGAGGGCCGAGAGCGCCTCGGTGGCCCGGACGCCGAAGGGCCCGTCTCCGGACAGATGCCCGACCTCGATGCTCTCCCGGAGACGATCGAACTGCGTCGGCGCGATGGTCGGTCGGTTGAACGGGATCCATCGATCAGACATCGGCGACCTCGGCTGCAGCCTCTTCACGCGAGGCCTCGGCGACGGCCCGGAGGTAGGCGCCGTACCCGGAGTTGTCGAGCGGCCCGGCGAGTTCGATCAGCTCGTCGGCGTCGATGTAGCCGAGGCGGAACGCGATCTCTTCCAGGGCCGAGATCTTCACCCCCTGACGCTTGTCGATGACGCGCACGAACTCGGCCGCCTCGACCATGGAGTCGAACGTACCGGTGTCGAGCCAGCTGTGACCGCGCCACAGTCGGGTGATCCGGAGCTCGCCGGCCTCGAGATACAGGTTGTTGAGCGTCGTGATCTCGAGCTCACCCCGAGCCGAGGGCTTCACCAGACGGGCCAGCTCGCTCACCCGGTCGTCGTAGAAGTAGAGCCCCGTGACCGCCCACGAGGAGCGAGGTCGCTCGGGTTTCTCCTCGATGGATCGAGCCAGCCCGTCGGGCCCGAACTCCACGACGGCGTAGCGGCCCGGATCGGTGACCCGCTGAGCGAACACCGTCGCACCGCGATCGTGACCGGCCGCCTCGCGGAGCAGTCCGGAGAGGCCGTTGCCGTAGAAGAGGTTGTCGCCGAGCACCAGTGCCGTCGCCTGTCCGGCGATGAAGTCCTCGCCGATCAGGAACGCCTGAGCGATGCCTTCGGGTCGGGGCTGGGTCTCGTACGCGATGGAGACTCCCCACTGCTCGCCGGTGCCGAGGACCCGACGGAAGGCGGCGAGATCGTCGGGCGTGGTGATGACGAGGATCTCGC
Source organism: uncultured Acidimicrobiales bacterium (assembly GCA_963717115.1). Taxonomy (GTDB): domain Bacteria; phylum Actinomycetota; class Acidimicrobiia; order Acidimicrobiales; family SZUA-35; genus JBBQUN01. The sequence continues at coordinate 9,143 of CAVQVO010000008.1, forward strand.
GGATGCCGGCGAGCATGAGCACCGACAGCGGGTAGTAGATCATCGGTTTGTCGTAGACCGGCAGGAGCTGCTTGGAGACGCCGAGGGTGATCGGATGCAGCCTGGTTCCGGTGCCTCCGGCCAGCACGATGCCCTTGTTCATGCCGTCGGTCCCGTGCTCAGACCCACCCGGGCCCCGCCACCGGTCCGGGCCAGGAGCGGCGCCCACCAGTCCTCGTTGTCGAGATACCAGTCGACGGTTTCGACCAGTCCGTCGTCGAAGCGATGCGCCGGCTGCCAGCCGAGTTCGGTCCGGATCCGCGTCGAGTCGATGGCGTAGCGCAGGTCGTGCCCGGGTCGATCGACGACGAAGTCGATCAGTTCCCGACGATCGTCGGTGCCGAGACGACGGTCGACGGCGTCGCAGATCGCGTGCACGACCGCGAGGTTCGAACGTTCGCCGCCCCCGCCGACGTTGTAGCTGCGGCCCGTCGTGCCCCGTTCGACCGCCAGCATCAGGGCCGCCACGTGGTCGTCGACGTGCAGCCAATCACGAACGTTGGCACCCGTGCCGTAGACCGGCAACCGCTCGCCCCGGGCCGCCTTGATGGTCACCAGGGGGATCAGCTTCTCGGGGAACTGGTAGGGCCCGTAGTTGTTGGAGCAGTTGGTGAGGACGACGGGCAGGCCGAAGGTCTCGCTCCACGCCCTCACCAGGTGATCGGCCGAGGCCTTGCTCGCCGAGTAGGGCGACCGCGGATCGTAGGGGGTCTGCTCGTCGAAGGCACCGCCGTCGAGGGGGAGCGACCCGAAGACCTCGTCGGTGGAGACGTGGAGGAACCGATGCAGCGAGTCGAGCCCCCGGGCCGCCTCGAGGAGATTGAACGTGCCGACGATGTTCGACTCGAGGAATGCCCGCGGTCCGTCGATCGAACGATCGACGTGGGACTCGGCGGCGAGATGGAAGATGACCTCGGGTCGGACCGTCGAGACGACGTCGGCGACGGCGTCGGCATCGGCCAGATCGACCTGATGGAAGGAGTAGCGGGACGACTCCGCAGCCGTGGCCACCGATTCGGACGACGACGAGTAGGACACCCGGTCGAGGTTGGCGACGACATGATCGGTCTCGGCGATCAGGTGACGGACCAGCGCCGATCCGATGAATCCGAGGCCACCGGTCACGAGCAGTCGCATCGGCTCACCGTAGCGGCTCGGTCCTCGCCTGGGAGCGACACTCCCGGGGCGACGCGACCCCGCCGGAGCACGGTTCCGGAGCTGCGGCGGGGCCCGTCACCCGATGGATCCGCCGGTTCTCGGTTGTCAGGAGCCGGTGACCGTGGCCGTCCAGCCGGCGACCTCGGCTGCGTACGAACGCCAGGTCGGGAGCTCGAGATCCCGGGCCGCAGCACGGAGCTCGGCGTTCCGAGGCGGATCCACCACCTCGGCGATGGCGTCGGCGACGACCGGCGCGTCGAGCGAGGCCAGGCGAACCTGGCCTCCGGGGCCGATGTGGTCGAACACGGGCAGCCCGAGGGCGCCGACGACCGGGCAACCCATCGCCAGGGCCTCGAGGGGCGGCAGCCCGTACCCCTCGTGCTGGGAGAGATAGACGGTGGCCGACGCCCGCCGGAGTTCACCGGCGACGGCAACGTCGGACGCCGACCGCAACCACCGGAAGCGGGCCTCGTGGTCGACCAGGCGCTCGACCCTGGCAACGAGTCCGGGATCGGCCCAGCCGGCACGTCCGATGCAGACCAACTGCAGGGGGTGCCCCCGATCCCAGAGCAGCTCGACGGCGTCGAGGACCCGATCGATCCGCTTCCGGGGCTCGATCGTGCCGGGCGCGACGATGGTCGGAATCGCCGGAGCCGGCGAGTGCCGGCGTCCGAAGGTGTCGGCGCCGGGCAGGTGGACCACGGCGCCGGGCACCGGACGCCGGGCCATGCGAAGGATCTGTTCCCGGGTCTGATCGGAGATGGACGAGACGTGCTGCAGCGACGAGACGAGTCGGAAGTACCGGGAGGTGTGGCTCTGATCGGGGGCGGCGAAGGCCCAGGGCTCGATCTGGGGCAGGGCATCACACACGATGGCCATGGTGCGAGCGGGCTTGGCGGCGCTCCAACGGGCGAGCGTGTCGAGGGTCTCGGGCCGATAGCTGGGCTCGGGAAGCAGGTAGGACCCGAAGAGCCACGGCGAGGACGACGGTGGGACGACGGTCTGCACATGAGGCGAGAGGCCGGCGTACACCGCCTCGGAACGGACCTCGGTTCGCTCCCAGTCGTCGATGTCGGGTGGGTCGAAGACGAGGTCGAGCATCCGGGCAGCGGCCTCGGTCGACACGATGTGGAGCCGGTTGCCCCTCCGGTAGCCGACGACCGCCGGCTGCAGGTCGTGTCGCCACGACGACAGCAGGCCGTGCAGCACCCGCTGGACCCCCGTGGCATAGGGCTCGGCGACGAACTGGGTCAGATCGATCAGGACGTGGCCGTGGCGCTCGTTCATCGATCGATCCCCTCGATCCCGATGGCCGCCAGCAGCGCTTCGGCGTACCGGATCGGATTGCGCTCGGCCAGGTAGACCGTCCTGGCCCGTTCGATCCGCTCGGGCTCCTGGTCTCGTGTTCTCGCCAGACGAGCCACGGCCTCGGCGACCAGGAACGGACTCACCGGCGCGTCGACCCGCTCGACGAAGTCGGGAGCCTCGAGCGCATCGGCCAACGCCGTCGTCGCCACGGTCGGCAGGCCGAAGGCAATCGTGTCGGCCAGCGCCCCCGAGACCTGCCCGGGAAGGTCGAGTCGGAGCTGGACGGCGACGTCGACACCGATGTGGAGGGCGTCGAAGGTCGCCTCGTCGAGGTAGCCGTGCAGCGTCACCGAGTCGGCGATTCCTTCGTCCTCGATCAGGGCGCGAAGGCGTTCCAGCTCCGCAGGCGGGCAACCGCCGGCCAGATGGAGCTGGGGTCGCAGGCCCCACCCGGCGAGCCAGGCGGTCGCGGCGATCACCACACCGGTTCCCTTGTAGCCGATGTTGTGTCCTCCGAACGCCGCGATGTGCAGCCGGTCGGGATCGAGCCCCAGTGCGGCCCGGACCCCTCGCCGACGCTCGGCGTCGACGACCCCGTCGAGGCTCCGGGTCGAGGCGAAGGGCAGCACCACGGGCTCGACGCCTTGCCGCGTTCGAACCAGATCGGCCAGCTGACGCGAATGGACGAGCAGGGGCTCGGCCAGCGCCGCGATCTCCCGATACCCGAGTCGCTCGCCCGTGCCGCCGGTCGAGTGGCGGTCGAGGTCGTCGACGTGGGGCCGGTCGAGGCCGTCGGCCAGGAGATCGGCCGTCACGTGGGGACCCTGCCATTCCCGGTAGATGTCGGTCATCCGCTGGTCATGGCTGACGACGGCGCCGCCGAAGCCTCGCAGGAGTTCGAGGGCCGGCACGTGGTAGTGACTGTTTCCGAGCACGATCACACGATGGGTGATCCCCGGATCCCGGTAGTCGGGGTCGGTCAGCGGCAGCTCCCGATAGTTCCCGTGATCGATGGGGCGGTCGGTCAACGAGAAGACGGTCAGATCGACCCGCTCGCAGAGTGCGGCCGCAGTGAGGTGATGATAGGTGGCCACCCCCGAGGCACTGGGGGGCCAGGGCGTGACCATGGCCAGGTGGGGGCGGGCCGGCGTCGCCAGGACGTCGACCTCGACGGGTCGGTCGGCGCTTCGCAGGGTGCTCGCGACCCGATCCCGGAGCGTCTCGCCGATGGTCGAGGGTTCGAACCGATCACCGATGGCGCGACGTTGGCGCTCGAGGAGCTCGGCGGACTCGGCGAGTCCCCGTTGCACCGCATCGGCCAGGGCCCGAACGTCGTCGGGTGGGGCGAGCCACCAGCCCTCGCCGACCAGTTCGACGTGGACGGGATGCTCGGAAGCGACGACGGCGGTCCCCCGTCCGACCGACTCGATGACGGGGGTCGAGAAGCCCTCGTCGTAGGAGGGCATCAGGGTGAGCGCCGCATCGCGGTAGAGCGCGACGAGTTCGTCGTCGCCCAGATCGCTGACGGCGACGATGTGCCGTGGATGCCAGCCGACCGAGTGGGCCAGCAGGTCCAACTCGTGGCGATGCTCGTGGGGAGGGTGCGAGAGGATCACCAGGTCGAGGTGGACTCGCCTCCGGGCCAGTTCGGCCATCGTGAGCACGGCCGCCGGGAGGTTCTTCCGGGGATCGGCTCCGAGGGGTGCGAAGAGGAACCCGCCCGGGGCCAGGCCCGCGGGCAGCGGTCCGGGGGTGATGCCGTGGAGGGGATCCGAGACACCGATCACGTCGACGGCGTCGGCCTCGATTTCGAGGTGGCCGATGCACTCCTCGGCCGTCGCGGCCGAGTTGGCCCAGAGACGGTCGAACCGGGCGAGTTGGAGCAGACGGGCCGCGTACTCGAACGCGTGCGACCGGGTCGGCGAGATAGGTGGCCGGGTGGGTGGCCGGGATGAAGTCGTGGACGATACCGACCGACACCGCGGCTCGTCCGAACAGCGAGCGCCCGAACCGGATCGGGCTCGTCATCGGTGCCGGATCGAGGTAGAGGTCGACGAATCCATCGATTCGAGCCGGGTTCGCCTCGACCCTGCCGACGAGCGATGACGTGTGGGCCGAGACGGCGGGCAGCAGCGGATCGACGAGCAGGATCACCTCGCCGACCGTGGCGTCGGCAGCCAAGGCGTTCAGCACCCCCGATGCCAGTTTGCCGATGCCCCGGGTGGCGAAGTTCGGATCCTGCAGACAGCGACCGTCGACCACGACCGTGCGGGTCTCTGCTTCCGTCGCGGGCCGGCGAGGACCCTCGGCCGGCAGTTCGAGTGCCGCCAGCAGCTCGACGAGTGCCCGACGCTCGACCAGACCGGGATCGAGCGGATGGAGCGCGGGCTCCTGGCGCAGACCGAACGAATCCAGCCGTTTGGCGAGGGCGAGACGCTGCCCGTCGTCGAGGAGCCGTCCCGGCCTCGGGGAGGAGCCGCACGACCTGTTCGATCGCTCCGGTCCCGGCCGGCCGATCGATGCCCTGCCCGGGCACGAACCCGAACCGCTCACTCGACTGCATGAACCCGTCGTAGACCGGTTGGATGGCGGCGCGATGCCGCTGCAACTTGCCGACCGCTCGCCTCGACAGCCGAACGGCCCGGTCGGGCGATCGCCCGATGATGCTTCCGAGCCGGTAGGAGCGGCTCGCCAGCACGGCATCGAGTTCGGACTGGACCCGTGCCCAGTCGACGTAGCGCCGCTCGGCCTCATGGGCAGCATCTCGGCCGCCTCCCGTTCGGCCGCCTGGAGTTCGCTGAACAACTCGCGGGCGTAGTCGACCAGCGCTGCTTCGGCGACGTCGGCCCGTTCGGTTTCCGCACGCGCCGTCGCCTCGGCGGCCATCACCCTGGTCTCGAGTTCGCGATAGGCCACCTCGGCCACGTCGAGCAGGCGGGCACGCTCCCGCTCGGCCGACGCCAGATGGTGGTTGTCGAGCGCCGAGATCGGATAGGCCAGCGCCTCTGCCAGATCGCTGCGTCCGTTCGGGACGTAGAACCGGTTGATGCCGTCGAAGACCGCGAACTGGTAGCCCGAGGCCAGGATCCCGGGTTCCCACTCGTGGTGCGACGCCAGCCGTGAGTGGGTCTTGACCGCCTCGACCACCACGACCGTGGGTAGCCAGCGGGCCAGGTCGATCGAGCGGAGGACCGAGGCCTCGGCCCCCTCGACGTCGATCTTCAGCAGATCGATGTCGGTACCGGCCGGAAGTTGGGTCTCGAGGATCGCGTCGAGTGGGAGCGCCTCGACCTCGATCGGCGTCAGCTCGACCGCTCCGAGGTGCTCGGCGCCGCCGGCACCGTGGTCGACCAGCCCGTGCGCTCGTAGGACACGAACAGCGTCATCGTTCCCGGTTCCTCGGCGACCGCCACCCGGAGATTGATGTCGTCGGGTCGCTTGGCGAGCAGTTCGTCGAAGTCGACGCCCGGCTCGAGATTGAGTCCCGTCCAGCCCCGTTCGGAGAACAGGGCGGTCATCGAGTCGACCTCGGGACCGCCCGCTCCGACGTCGACCCAGAACCCTCGGTCGATCGACTCGAAGATCCGCAGGAGGCGGACGTCCTCGGCGTTCTGCGAGAAGCTGCGGACGGGCCCCGCCGTGATCGGATCGACGTAGCGGGCTGCCGGGCGGCGCGATGGGGACCGTTCCTCATCGATCGCCGGGCCGCTGCCGATCGAGGCGGCGAACGCTCTCGAGCGTCGCCTGCTCGAGGCGATTGAGCCGTTCGACGACGGGGTGCACCTGCCACCAGCTGAGCGCCTGCACCACGCGTTTGATCGGGGCGATCCCGGGCCGGCCGACGTGGCCGTCGGACGGACGAGCGGGTCGCCCAACTCGGCGAGCGGCATCCACGGTGGCTCGTCGGTCGCCGTGGGCGCGGCCGGCGAGCTCGCTCGCTCGTGTACCTGTCTCTGGATCGCGCCCGGTCGGGATGGTCGTGATCGACCCGCCAGGTCGACGCCGCCACGTCGCGGCTCGACTCGTCGAGCGCAGCCTGGGGATCGATCTCCTGAAGGAGCGCAGCCACCAGCGCCTCGTCGTCGTCGACGAAGATCGCCCCGCCCTCGCCGACCTGATCGGCCAGGCCACCCACCCGGGTGGCGATCACCGTGCGGGGAACCAGCTTGGCTCGTTCGATGACACCGGACGACCAGATCTCGCGGTAGGGAAGCACGATCGTGTCGGCGGCCACGAGCCAACGGTCGAACTCGACGTCTCCCACGAAGCCCTCGTGGAGCTCGGCCCCCGGGGTCGCCGCGGCCAACCGACGGAGGCGACCGACATGGGAAACCACATCGGGGTGATCGATGCGCGCCGAGCCCACCACGTGGAGCGACGCCAGACCGGGCGGCAGCTGTCGGAACGCCTCGATGGACCGATCGAAGCCCTTGTGAGCCTGAAGGAACCCGATCGACACGAAGACGTGTCGGGTCGGATCCAGCCCCAATTCGGCTCGTGCGGACTGCTGGTCGCCCCGGTAGCGAAGCGTGAACGACTGCCCGTGGTCGACCAGCGTGAGGCCGGAGGGGTCGAGACCGAGCGCCTCGACCAGCCGGTCGCGTTCGGAGGCGGTGTGCAACGACACCGTCCGCGCCGACCGGATGGCCGCCGCCGCCGCCCGACGTTCGATCGGGTTGACGTCGAGCGCCGCGTAGTCGATCTCGTGGATCCGCAGCTCCAGGTCGGTCCGGCGCCCGAGGACGGCGAGGAGACCCCACTGACCGGCGCGGTCGCAACGCCGTTCGGCAGCCGCTCGTCAGCAGTTCGGGGTAGAACTGGACGATCACCCGATCGAACGATCGAGCGAGTACCAACAGCCGACCAAGACCCTTCGGGCCGCCGACCCCGTGGTGATACCGGGCCGCCGAGGGCACCGGTGAGCACACGGCGACCTCGTTGCCCGCCGACCGCAGCCGGGCCACTTCCTGTGCGGCGTAGGTGGCGATCCCGTCTCGATAGGGCGGGAACGGCGAAACCATGAGGATCCGGCTCATACGGGATCGGTCCATTCCACGAGCAGTCGCTCGACCTGGTCGAGGACCGTGTCGGGCGCGTAGTGACGGCTGACGTAGGCGGCACCGGGGAGGGCGAGCGCTGCGGCGGCGGCGGGCTCGTCGGCAACGAAGCGGAGACACTCGATGAGTTCCTCCTTCGTCCGGTAGAGCAACCCGGCGCCCGAGCGCTCGACGTGCCACGACACCACGTCGCTCTTGGCGTTGGCGATGACCGGTGTCCCGGCGGCCCACGCCTCGAGAACGGTCCGGGAGAAGCTCTCGAGCGCCGAGGGTTGGACATAGACCGAAGCGGCGGCCATCGCGTCGTTGCGATCCTCCTCGGAGACGAAGCCCAGGTCGATCACCCGACCGGCGAGCTCGGGTGGGGTCTCGGGGTCACCGACGCCGGACGTCACCAGCTGGAGCGGCAGACCGTGCACCACGACGGCCTCGGAATAGGCCGCCAGCAGCTGAGACCAGCCCTTGCCCCACTCTCGCCGACCGGCGTAGTAGATGAACGGCTCCTGGATCCCGTACGACTGCCGGAAGCGATCCGGGTCGTAGCCCGGCGGGAGGTGCATCGCCGACCCGACGACGGCTCGTTGCGCCGGGAGGCGGAACAGCCGCTCGGCCAGCGCTGCTTCGGGATCGCTCAGGAACATCACGCCCCGGGCGTCGGAGAACAACGGCCGGAACAGCTCGAGCTTGGCGGGGGGCTCGTCGTGCAGGCACGGCATGAGGATCGTGCGTTCCGGTGCGATCTGTCCGACGGCGAACGTCGTCCAGAACATGTAGGGAGCCAGGACGATCGCCCGGTAGTCGCGCTGATGGTCGAAGACGTGGTCCCACAGTCCGCTCACCCGCAGGCTGTCGTTCATCCAGAGTTGCTGGTCGGAGATCGAGACGAACGCCCCGCTCAGGATCCTCCCCCCGATGTCCTCGCGATGGAGACCCGGCGTGGTCAGCTCGGTGGGGACGGCGAACGGTCATTCCGTCGACGGTCGTCATGCCCGCCGGGTAGTGGTTGGCCCAGGTGAAATGATCGACGGCACAGGTGGTGAGGATCTCGACCCGCCAGCCACGGGCCGCCAGACTGCGGCCGAGTTCGGCGATCACGGCCTCGGCTCCCCCGACGACCTCGGGCCCGAAGCGCGGCGGAACCAGGGCGATCGTGCCCTGCCGGTCGACCCCCTCGGGCGATACCCCGGTCACGACCCGACCTGGTGGAGTTCGGCACTCAGATCGAACACCACCCGGCCCGAGATCGGTCGACCGCTCTCGACGTCGAAACTGACGGCGCCGAGGGCGTGATCGAACTCGAAGGTCTCCTTCGAGTCCTGGAGGACGAACGACACGTGATAGCGGTGGTCCATGAGCGGGAGGTCCTCGATCGTGAAGCGGACCTCGCCCTCGCCCTCGATGTGCCACAGGTCGATCTCGTTGATGTCGTAGGTCGACGAGTTCAGCATCAGGACACCGTCGTTGGCCTTGATCATGATGCGCGCCCGCATGCACTCGACGGCGCCGGTGGCCCGGTAGCGCAGACGGAACGTGATCCGATCGCCCGGGCGGAAGAACTCGCGACCGTCGGGGGGCGGGTCGACCGCCGTTCCGGTGATGTGGACGACGGGGTCGGAGCCGGGATCGAAGGTGTCCAACGGTTCGAGGGGCTCGGCATCGAAGCCGCCGCTGGTGACCTTGTTGGGGTCGACGTCGAGGGAACGCCGGTAGCGGGCGGCGGCCTCGCCGGGCGGGCCGTCGAACAGCATTCGGCCCCGATGCAACACCACGGCGCGGTCGCAGAACTGGCGAACCTGATCGGGCGAATGCGAGACCAGGAGGATCGTGCGACCTTCTTCCTGGAACCCCCGGATGCGTTCGAGACACTTGCGCTGGAAGGCCCGTCGCCGACCGAGAGGACCTCGTCGATGAGGAGGACGTCGGGCTCGAGATACGGCGACGGCGAAACCCAGCCCGGCGTACATGCCCGACGAGTAGTGCTTGACCTGGGAGTCGATGAAGTCGTGGAGATGGAGAACTCGACGATGTCGTCGAAGATCTCGTCGATCCGTCGATGCGAGAACCCGAGGATGGAGCCGTTCAGGTAGACGTTCTCGCGGCCGGTGAGGTCGGGATGGAACCCGGCGCCGAGCTCGAGGAGGGCCGAGAGACGACCGTGGACCGAGACCTCACCGAGGGTCGGACGATCGTCCCGGCGATGCACTGAGCAGGGTCGACTTTCCCGACCCGTTGTGGCCGAGCACGCCGATGGCTGACGGATTCCACGTCGAACGTGACCTCGTCGAGTGCCTTGAAGGTCTCGACGGAGTTGTTGCGCAGGGTCAGCAGCCGGTCCTTCATCGTCTTGGCAGGCTCGGGTTCCGTTTGAAGGTCTTGGTGACGCCGGCGATCTCGATGGCATTGGCCATGGTCAGAGTTCCTCACCGAAGTTCGCCTCCAGCTTGCGGAAGACGATCAGCCCGATCCAGACCACCACGGCGGCGATCCCGATCTCGATGAGCAGGTTCTGCAGGTACCACCAGCCATCGTGCTTGAGCATGAACTCGAAGGTCTCGTCCTGGACCTCGGGCGTGAAGTTCTCGGGGTTGTACAGGACCCGCTGGAAGGTCGTGACCGCCGGCAACATCGGATTGAGCAGCGTCAGCCGCTCGGCCCCGACCCCGAAGGTCGGTGATCCCGGTGGCGACGAACTGGTAGGGATAGACGATGGGGGTCAACCAGAACCAGGTGAGGATGCCGAGTTCGAGGAAGTGCTGGACGTCTCGGAAGTACACGTTCATCGCCGAGAGCAGGAGCCCCAGACCCGTTCCGAGCAGCAGGGCGACGATCATGGCGGGGATCAGCAGGGGCAGCAGCGACCATGCCGGCGACTGCTGGAACACGGCGAGCCCGACGAACAACACGATCATCTGGAAACAGAACGTGATCAGCGAGGCGCCGATGGCGGCCAGCGGGAGGATCTCGCGTGGGAACCAGACCTTCTGCACCAGCGAGCCGTTGCCGGTGATCCAGGTGGTGGCGGCGGTCAGACCGACGGCGAAGAGGTTCCAGGCCTGGAGGCCCGAGAGCAGCAGGAGCCCGTACCGGGGGGCACCCGACGGCAGGAACCCCGAACACGATGCTGAACACGGCGAGGTAGAGCAACGGGTTGAGCAGGGTCCACACGATCCCCAGGACGCTGTTCTTGTACTTGACCTTGATCTCGTGGGAGGTCAGGTTCCCGAGCAGCTCGCGGTACTGCCAGATCTCGCCCATACGGGTGGCCAGGCTGACCGGAACGGCGCTGTTCTTCATGATCTCGGTTGAATCGATTTGGCTCATGAATGGTCCGGAGACGATGGCCGAACGGTGGTGCGGGACAAGCTGGAAAGGCTAGCCTGGGGCCCGCGGTTCGGGGCGCCCGCCGCCGACGGCGGCCGCACGTTCGAGAGCTTGCGCGCTTCGATGAGCGGCGAGGGATCGCCGACCGCCGGGGTACCCTTCGGTGGGTGGTGCTCGACGTGGAAGCCGTTTCGTCGAAGCAGTGCCACGGCCCTCGACCGGAACTCGCGACGCCGGGTCGACGGCGGGAGGCTCAGGACCATGCGGGCCTCGTAGCGCATGACCCGAGCGACCTCGCCCAGCACGGCGTCGTCGAGCAGATCGTCGAGATCGGTGCTCGTCGGCGTGGCGACGACCAGGTCGACGAGGTCGTCGTCACAACCGAAGGGACCGGTCGATCGGGTCCACAGGGCCAGCTCGAGGCCGTTGGCGGCCCACGCGGCGGGTGGGACGACGGTCGAAGCCGCCCGGTCGTCATCGGTGACGAGCCGTCCGACGACGCGGTACCCCGCCGGTCGAGCAGCGACACGCCTGGCGGGGTCGGCGTCAGATCGAGTGCGACGCCACCCCATCGGGCCAGCGGAACGGCGGCGAAGGCCTGAGCGAGCTGTTCGAGGTCGTCGGGACCACGGCGGTCGAGTTCGATGGTCGACGCCGCCCGTGCGACGTTCGCCCGGCTCGTCTCGATGGGCCACCATCCCGACATGGGCGGCGTCCATCGTCGGGAGCGGAGGCCGGCGACCAGCCGGTGGTCGTCGACCGCCAGGGGTCCATCGGGATCCCAGCGCTCGACGTGACAACGGGTGTCGGCCACATCGGTCACGATCGGCCCGCGGTGGCCGGCGTCACGAAGTTGTCCCCGCACGCGTCGGGTGCGATCACCACGGCCGCACCATCGACGGCGTGCAACAGGTCGACGAGGTGCGACGGGGGGAACGCCGCGACCAGTTCGACCACCCGAGGTCGCCTCGTGATCCGTTGCGGGCGGGCGGCCACCAGGTCGTCGTCGCCGCCGAGCCGGAGCCGATTGGCGACCAGCGTCACGACGACGAGGCATCGGCCCGGAGACCGGCGATCGTGTCCATCGCCGCAGAGAGCTCGAGCCGGAGTCGGGCCACGTCGTCTCGTAGATCGAGACCTCGTCGAGCAGCTCGGCGACCCCGGCCGCCGTCGATTCGCCGTGTCCGACCAGATGCACCGATGCGGCATCGGGCCGACCGGCGGCGAGTGCCGCCAGGGGCAGGTATCGGTCCGGAATGTATTCGACGATCGCACGACGCATGGCAGGGCCTCCGGCCGGTGAGGCTATCAGCGATGCCCCGGCCTCCTGGGTGACCCCGCCCGTGCCGACCCTCGCCGCGGGGGGACCAGGAGCGCCCGTTCAGTCCTGGGCCCGGGACCAGAATTCGTCGGATGCGCCCAGTTCGGCGGCGACGACCAGGTCGTTGGACAGACCGATCCGGTTGGCGGCGTCGTTCGTCCGCCGGGGTCGGCGGCACGTCCCAGCACCCGCTGATATAGCCGGTCGGCTCGGTCCCGGCGGGACTCGAGGGAGGCGTAGAAGCCGGCCGAGACGTCGTCGAGTCGCACCCGCTCCACGTCGAGCTTGGCGACCCAGTAGTTCAGGCCGCCCGGATCGGGATCACGCCCGAGCAGATCGCGATACAGCGCCGTGACGTAGCCGGTGCTGCTCGAACCGCTTCGGCGTAGTACTCCGGCGACCCGTAGAAGTAGACGCCGAGGGAGGCATAGGAGACCCCCTGCGGACGACGACGTCGAGCCAGTAGGCGCTCCCGGCCGCATCGGGCGCCCGGTCGAGCGATGTGGCGTAGAGCTCGTTGATCGATCGCCCCGGCGAATCGGGCTCTTCGACAGGGGATCGGTCAGGGCGTAGCGATTCCCGTTCGGCCTGGATGCGGTCGTACCAGAAAGCCAGTTCCGAGGGACCGGATCCCGGCCCAGGTAGGTGACATACGCCTTGGAGACGAACGCCGCAGTCGGCATCCCTCGAGGTCGGTGCGATACACGAGCCCAGGGGTGAACGAGTCCGACTTGAGGAGGTAGCCGAAGTCGGCCCGGACCTGCTGCCCGCTGACGGAGCGCTTGCCGTTCTGGAACAAGTACTCCACCGTCTTGGCCCGGCCACCATCACCGTGCGGATCACCCGGGTACCGCTCGGTCACCCGCATCGAGACCAGCCGGCCGAGCCCGTACTTGGCCTCGACGGCGGCGGTCGACAGACGAACGGTCCAGGACCGCTGCGGGTTGGCGGGATCGGCGTCGCCGGCGTCGACCACGGCCGGGAACGTGCCGGCGATGGTGTGTCCACCGGTGCTCGACGAGAACTCGGTGCGGGCGATGCGCCCATCGGCGTGAACCCGAACGATCCCGGCGGTGGCGACGACGGCGGCGTCGGTGGATGCCGAGCCCGCTTTGGGGCCGCCGTTCTGGTAGCGGCCGGCGTAGACCTGACACAGGGTCGTGTCGCAGGTGTCGGCGTAGGGCGCCTGGCGGGTGTCACCGGCCAGCGCATACGAGCGGGCCGCCACGGCCTGGGCCTGCAACGACGCCGCCGGCCACGAGGTCGGGACCTCGTAGGGCACGACACCCCGGAGGACCTCCTCGATCGTGGTGACGTTGACCGTCCCGAGGCCCGTCTTCTTGACCCGGAGAAGGCGCCACGGTCGAGGATCTGCAGTTCGCCGCTGTAGGACCGAAGCTCGGCGCCGCACACGGCGAGGAGACCGTTCGCATCGTCGGTCGGATTGTCGTCGTGGACCTGGAACAGCCGGCCGGCCGGGAGATCTGGTGGTCCAGGACTCGTTGCAGCCTGCACCCCATTCCCATTGCATGCCGCCGTGGCTGTTGGCCGAGATCCGCGGTGCTGCCGTGGTGCCGGAAAAACTTCGTTGCCGGCCTCGTCGAGGACGATGAACGAACCGGTCGGCAGGCAGCCGAGGGCCTGATTCGGACTGGGCCAACAACTCCACGCGGGCGGCCGCCGGGTCGACGGAGCCGGCCGGAGCCGGTTGGCGGTGGTTCCGCCATAGAAGTGGTCGAGGATGTTCGCCGCCGCCCAACCTGCTGGGCGTAGCCGTAGCCCCCACTGGCCCATCCCGGCCGTGACCCCAACCGCGGCCGGTGAACTCGACCACCGCTTCCCCCGGAGGCCGATGCCGGCGTGGCCCCGATCGCCAGGGAACCCACCAACGAGGTGGCGAGGAGCAACCCGGCGAGCAGGGCCCGTTCGATCAGCGGCCGGAGCCCGTGGGGCCGTGGCGTTCGCATTCTCGAGCGTCATGTCCTGACCGTTCCCATTGCAAGTCGCTGCGGCGGGTCGCGACCCGCCGCTCGGCGAGCTCTCCCCCATCCCCATCGTCACGATGTGGCTCGGACGTAGTACTCCTCGGAGCCTCTGAGGTTGGCCGCCAGATCGATGTCGTCGTGATCGGTCAGCCATTCGGCCCAGTACTGGTGGCCGCCGGGGTCGGGGTTGCGTCCGAGAATACTCACGCCAGCCGGGCGCCCGGTCCCGCCGCGACTCCTGCGAGGCGTAGAGCCGCCGGCCACACCGGCCCTGGCGCTACCCGCGCTGGACTTGGTGACACCCGGAGACCCCGCCCTCCGGCGTCGGCGTCTGTGCCGAGGAGTTCCTGGATAGAGAGGTCGACGTAGGCCCCCGGGCTGCGGGCGGCGAGAGTCGCTCGAGCCGTAGAAGTAGGTGCCGAGGTCCTGCACCCGCATGCCCTGGCGAAGCTGCTCGACCCAATAGCGGCGGCCGGCGTCGTCGGGCGCACGCCCGAGGGCCGTGCCGTAGATGTCGTTCGACCACCGCACCCGCCCACTCGTCGGACGAGGCGAACTCGGCGGCGACGTTGCCGTTCAGTCGACCGCCACACCCAGTGGTCGAGCATCACCGCCGACGGCGTGCCGTCCCGATGAACGTGCGGTAGAGGGCCGCGGCGTACTTGCCGTCGGCGCTGCCGGCCTGAGCCGGGTGGATGCGGTACCCGACCTTGGCGACATCGACGGCGATGGCCTGCCCGACGTGCGTGGACACCGACCCGGCGAACGGAACCTGCCCGAAGGCGAGCAGCCGACCCTCGGCGTCGAGAACCCAACCGCCGTAGCCGGTATCGGAGCCGATCACCGCTCGTGGCGCCGAGCGCCTGGATCCCGTGAGCGTGACGGCCGGGGCCCCGCCGAAAGGAACGAGGTCGCCGAGGGGTCGAGACCCGATCCGCTGCGACCATTCGGGACGGACGGTGACGTCGACGCGGCCGACGCCCGCGGTGCGGGTGCCGGGGTCGGCGCGGACCAACGGATGCAGGCGACGGCTCGATCGACGACGTACCCGTTGCCGATAGGTCGAGGTCGAGGGCGACGGCGGATCGGCGCCGGACGCGTCGTGGCGTTCGTGGGTGCGCCACCGAATGCCACCAGGTCACCGTCGGCGGTGAGGATCGAGGCCGCCCACGGTGCGGAGCACGGCGTGATCGACCACGGACGCGGTTCCGGCTGGACGGCCCACACCGCCACGCCCCGCCGTAGGCCCGGAACTCGCCCGAGTTGGCGAGGACGTAGCCGGCGGTTCTGGTCCCGGCGATGGCGATGGCACCGGCCCCGACGGCAGGCGCCGGCGACACCAACCCCGAGGCCATGGCCGGACGCACCCCGCCCGACGCATCGGCCACCAGGGCGGCGACGCCCCGGTCGTCGCCGTCCCAGGCGGGAACACGTACGGGGGGGCGCCGATTGCTGACCCGTCGGGCCAGCTGGCCGCGCAGGGCCCCGACCAGGGGATAGGCCCGGCTGCCGGCACGAACTCGTCCCGAGATCGCGGTGCCCGAGCACCGTCGGGACCTCGACCCATTGGCCCGCGGCGTACTTCATGCCCGAGCCCGAGGATCGGTTCTTCGACCAGGTGGTCCCCAGCGGATCGACCCCGTAGACCGAGTTTCCAGGCGACGACCTGGCGCAGCGACTCGACCATCGCCGGAGGCGGATCGACGGCGGCCGGGCTCCCACCCTGCTGATACTGCCCGAGGAGGGCGACACCGACGGTCCAGGTGTTGAAGCCCCGGGTGTGGCCGCCGATGACCGGTCGATCGGTTCCGCCGAGGCGCGCCTCCCAGATCGTGCCGAAGCGATCGATGACGAAGTTGTAGGCGATGTCCCACCAACCCTGGGTGTTGGTGTGATAGCGGTGATCCCGGGGAGCAGGTCGTCGGACGGACTCGCGGCGTAGTCGTTGGTGTTACGGTGTGATGCACCTCCGCGGCCCGCAGGGTGTCGGAAGTAGGTCGGACCGTTGCTGCAGCCGCCGTTCTGCGTGGCCCAGCCGTCAGTGGTCCACGCCGACCGGGGCTGGATTGTCGGACGTGCTTGGAGCGCGGGATCCGACGATGCATACCCGACCATCGTTTCCCGACGACCGCATTGCCGACGACCCCATCCTCGGCGGGAGCACCCTCACCCTCGACCAGAGATCCAGGGTTGTCGAGCGAGGTCAGCGATTCGACGCGCAGGGAGGTCAACGGGGTCCCGACCGCCACGATCTCGACTGCCTCGGTCTGGTCGCCCAACCACACCGGACCAGCCGGCCGATCCGAGGGTCGTTGAGGCGGCGCCCCCTGCGCCGCCCGGGGGAGTACCCGTCGGGAGCGTCGTCGACCTCGGTCGACACCTCGACCCAGGGACTCCACGTACCGGCGTTCCGGCTCCGCACCGACAGGGTCTCGGCCCCCTCGACCCGATCCAGGATGATCATCTCGGGCGAGCCCCTCCAGCTCGACCACGACCGACGGGCCGACCGTCGACAACGCAACACCGGGCTCGGGACGATCTCGGCCGTGGACGGGGCGGCGGCCACGAC
>CAVQVO010000009.1:0-750206 GCA_963717115.1 uncultured Acidimicrobiales bacterium
AGCAAGCCCGCCACCACGTCACCACCCGCCTCCACGCCTCGTCCCTCGACGCCCTCACAAACGCCGAAACCGACGACGACCTCCACACCGCCTGGTCCCGAATCCACACCAATTGGGAAGCCCTCACCGACCACCCCGACAGCATCGACACCCTCCGCCAAACCATCCTCCAACTCGCCGTCCGGGACCATGTCTGGTGCCTCAGGACCCGGCGGAGGAGGACGCCACGCTCCTCATCGAGAGAATCGGCAAGACCGGGCAGACTTACGCGACCACGAGCCGGGGGAGGAACGTAAGAGCTCAGGAGGGGAATTCCGTATAGCGCCCACCATTCCAACGCCAAGAGGATGGGCCTGGACAGCGCCTCGGGGACCTGCTGAGCTACTGCCGGAACGGGATCTCCACACCAAACAACGACGAGGGCCACGGCTTCCCTCTCCTACGAATCAGTGCCGGCACCTCACGGTCCGATTGGCTCGTCGATCTTCAAGACCGCAAGTACGCCGACTTGCCCGAGGACAGGGCCGCTCCGTACCTGTTGGACCCAGGAGACCTTTTAGCTTGTCGTTTCAACGGCAACCTGAGGTTCGTCGGCATCGTTTCGCAGGTCCCCTACACGCTGAACGAGGCGGTTCTTCACCCCGACAAGTTGATCCGGATGAAGGCGATCGAGGTTCGCCACGAGTACCTCGGAATTGGCACCGAACTCTGATGTCGTACGCGCAGATCGAAGCGGTCGCTTCAACCACCGCTGGCAACATCGGGATCAACGGGGCGCAACTGCAGAACCTCCTGGTGCCGGTCCCTCCGCTTGCAGAACAAGATCGGATCGTGGCCAAGTTCTTCGACCTGCTTGGCGCGCTCGGCGTTCTTCGGCGACGCATTGAGCAACGAGAGTCTGTGTGGGTGTCGCTCGCGACGTCAGCGGCTTCATCGCTCGCAGCGTGATCAGCCGAGCTAGAGCTCGAACGTGGGCATGTCGACGGTGGTCGTCGGTCGTGACGGCGTGAGAGTGTCAATCATGGCGCCAGCCACTGCATGGCTCGTGGTGTACGCGAAGTGCTCGAGCCGATCGGGTCACGGTCCGACTCCATCTTCGAGTTCAAACGAACACTGTTGCTGTTGAAGGCGGCCGGCTGCGCAGTCCGATGCGGCCGCCTCTGTCGTCGACAGCCTCCCTGCCTGATTGAGGGCGATGGCCGCGCAGGTCGACGATCGCTGACGGTTGTTCGAGGCGGGCGATTCTCGTGCTGACTCTCAGGTCGTGAGCGAGGCGGTCGTCGATGTCCGAGACGATGGCGTTGGCCTGCCTTCGGCCGTTGAGAATCTTCGTCGCCTCGGCGCCCTCGACCGACAGGTGGGCGGGCGTCGTCTTCGCATCTTCGATCTTGCGCTCGGCGGTTTCGGGCATGCTTGGGCTGGCGTTGGAGCTCACAGTTCGCTGCTTCGATGTCGGCTTCGTGCTTGCGGCGACGCAGAGGGCGATCGTGGGTATCGAGGATTGCCTCGGCTCGGCAGTACACGTACACGCCCTAGCCGAAGCCACTGACCCCCACGATACTAAGCCCGTCCAGCTAGCGGCGTGGCTTTACTCGTCCTCGCCCATCGCTAGTTCGTGGATGATTGCCGTAAATCGGTGTTCCCAGTATTCATCAAGCAGATGGAAGGCCTCAGCACAGAGTTCACCATCCCGCGGTTCGGGTTGTGCTGCATGAAGACCCCTGGGAGTGCCTGCGAGTCCACATACCCGTTGCTTGTTCTCAGGGACGGTCTGGCCCACGAGCCGCTGACGAGCGACAATCTGAATCGACTCATGATCAGTGATTGACTCATTGGACATCACCTGCAGAAGTCCGGTAGTTCGGGCTGGAAACGCAAACGCGAGATATCGCTCAACGAACCTGAACCATCTCGGACGCTGCAAATTCTCGACAACCATCAGAGTCCAAAGGATGCGCAGGTCCAGTTTCGCAGCAGCTGCCTCGGATGCCGCGAACTCGAACAGATCGCTGGGAATAGAATCGGCTGCAGTGCCTGCGATAGCGTCGTAATCGACAGCAGTCGCCTTCACCAGCACGATAGCCAGGACAGAAGCGAAGAGAGCCGTCCAGATCCCTGTGACGAGTTCATCCACCGTCGGAATCAGGGTCTCGTATGACGAGTTGAGAGCCGCCGAAGCCAAGCCACTGATCGCCGCAAGGGCGCCCATCACGAGCTGCATGAGAAGCAGGGGTCCACGTCGGGATCCCAGCGGTCGGCGCCAGACTGCAATTGCGGCTCTGCCGTTCGTCGCCGCCGTGTGCAACAGAATAGCCGCAGCACCGTGAGCGACCGGCCAGTCAAGTTCAAGACGAACAGCCGATGTCGTGACCAGAGCTGCGACGATCGCCGGCGGCAACAATCGGAACAAACGAGTACCGAACCGGGGTCGCGCTGATCGCGAAGTCCGCTGACGAGCTGTTGTCAAGCGTGTGGTAATTCTCCGGCCATTGGAACTCGACGGCTCGGAACGTTGCGGAAAACTCCTGCGGCACCAATGAGTACCAGTACAAGCGATGTCAACGAAACCCCTTCGCCAGATGTGAAACCCTCATGGTACGAGTGTCGAAGCGAAGGAACGGCTTGGTCCAGCAGCGGCGCGTCAGCGGCCTCGCCATGCGAGGGATTCAGTGTCCCTGGCCATGTCAAAGTCCTCGGTGGTGGCCAGGAAAAGTCCTCGCGGTGGTGAGTAGGTAGATCCCACTGTTGGCCACCTCGAGCGGTGATCGTGAACGACGACCAAGTCAGTTCAGATCACACGCTCGAGGGGTTGCCCACATTGTTGTCTGCGAGGAAGAACATGGATGTTGTTGATGCGTATCCGCGTCTTGGGTCGTACCGCGCTGCTGGTGAGCTGTGTGGTGTTGACCCGAAGACGGTGAAACGAAAAGTGCTGGCCCATGAGGCCGGCGTGTTGGATGACCAACGCGCTGTACGGTCGCCGGTGCCGAGGAACACCGACACGGTCCGCACCGTGGTGTTGGACCTGGTCCACGAAGCGAACGGCCGGGGCACCGCGAAACGGTTGCTCCCGGCGGCGCGGGCGGCGGGGTATGGCGGTTCGGATCGGAACTTCCGGCGTCTGGTCGCTGAGGTAAAACGACAGGTTCGCGGCGAGATCGGCCGGCATCAACGCCGCCCTGCTGTCTGGGTTCCGGGCGAGACCGTCGTCATCGACTGGGGCCTGTTGCCGAACGGGTTGAAAGTGTTCTGCGCCGTTCTGGCGTGGTCCCGCATCCGGTTCGTGCGGGTCGCCCGCGACGAGACCGCCGCCACCACGTTGGCGATGCTCGCCGACTGCTTCGATCAACTCGGCGGTGTCCCAGCGAAGGTGTTGGCCGATCGGATGGGTTGCTTGAAGGGCGGCACCGTGGCGGGGGTGGTGATCCCGACACCCGACTATGTGCGCTTCGCGACCCACTACCGGTTCGCCCCCGATTTCTGCCATCCGGCCGACCCGGAATCGAAAGGGATCGTGGAGAACCTGGTCGGCTACGCCAAAACCGATCTGATCCTCGGCGACTCCGACGACCTCACCGTCTTGAACGCGGCCTGTCGGGACTGGTGTATCGAGGTCAACAGCCGTGAGCATTCCGAGACGGGCGCGATCCCGCTCGACCGGCTCGCCGAGGAACAGGCACTCTTGCGGGAGTTGCCGATGCTGCGGCCACGGATCGGACGCAGCGAACTCCGCAAAGTCGACAAGCTGTCAACGATCCGGATCGCGTCGGCCCGTTACTCGGTCCCGCACCGACTCGTCGGAGCCAGGGTCGAAGCAGTCACTTTCGACGGCCGGGTCCGGGTCTATGACCTCGACGGTGATCTGGTCGCCGACCACACCCAACTCGGCCCCGGTGAGGCAGCCGTCCTCGACGAGCACTATCCGACACCACGCAAAGCACCATCGCGCGGGCCGAGGGCACGCACCGACACCGAACGCATATTCCTCGCCCTGGGTGAACCAGCCGAGGCGTTCATTCGGGCCGGCGCTGCCGCGGGGATGACCATGCTCCCGAAAGAGATCATCGAAATCGTCGACGACCTCCTCCCCGCCCACGGCCCGGAGTTGGTGACCAAAGCGCTGGCCCGTGCCGCCCGTTTCGGCAGGTTCCGTGCCGCTGATGTCCGGTCGATCCTCGCGATCGGGACCGCCATCACCGAGCCCGCCACACCCGGCGACAACGTCGTTGTCGAGTTACCCGCCGCCGAGGTCCGCTCGTTCGACGCCTACCGGATCGACCGGCTCGCATGAACAAAACACCGACCCCGCTTCCCGCCGATATCGAAGCCGGCCTCCGCCGGCTCCGTCTGGCCGCGATCCGCCGGGAAGCCCCCGACGTGCTCGCCACCGCCAAAGCCCAACGCTGGACACCAGAGGAAGTCCTCCGGGTCCTCGTCCACACCGAGATCACCTCCCGTGATGAGTCCAACACCCGGAACCGCATGAGCGCCGCCCGGTTCCCGATCGACGAAACCCTCGACGAGTTCCGACTCGACCAGTCATCGATCCCGCCCGCATCCAACGACTACCTCGTGACACTCGAATGGATCCAACAGGCCGAGAACCTGTGCCTGGTCGGGCCGGCCGGGACCGGCGAAACCCATTACCTCATCGGTCTTGGACGGGCCGCCGTCGACGCAGGCCACAAAGTCCGCTACTTCACGGCGATCGATCTGGTCGAGCATCTCTACCGTGCTGTTGCTGACAACACGGTCGGCAAAGCGATCGAGCAGGTCTGCCGGAACGATCTGATCATCATCGACGAGATCGGGTTCGCACCACTCGATCACACCGGCTGCCAGCTCGTGTTCCGCCTCGTCGCCGCCGCCTACGAACGCCGCTCCATCGCGATCGGGTCCCATTCACCGTTCGAGCAATGGGGCCGGTTCCTGCCCGACCAACCCACCGCGGTCAGTCTCCTTGACCGGCTCTGTCACCACGCCCACATCATCACCACCACCGGTGACAGCTACCGGCTCACCCATCGCACCACCGCAAACCAGGCGTAACCGCGAGGACTTTCACCTGGCCACCAGCGAGGACAACCAATGGCCACTACCGAGGACAACAACTTGGCCATTGACAGTCGAGGGGGACGTAGGAGCGGTAGACCAGTTCCTCGGCAACGACTCGTCAAGTACGGGCCTTCAGTCGATGGACTCGCCTGATCCCGTCGCCTGCCGATGCGGGAGGGTTCGCAGGTAGATCCCGGACATAGCGAGAAGCAACAACGGCAACAGAGCCAGGTACGCCACCCACTCGGGCGGGTCCGGTAGCGCAAAGACAACAAAGTTCGCAGCCACGACCACGAGGAAGATGACCGCCACCCACCAGATGGCCCTGACGGATCCGAGACGATGTACTCATAGCCGAACGGTACGGCACAGCCCCGTTACCGGCTTCTCGATTCCTGACTGATCGGCGAGCAAGGTCGGGACACCGTCCGCTGAGTCATCAGCCGCCGAGAACCGATTGGTTCTCGGATCACGGCTGCGTCCCCGGTTGTGGCGGCGTCGCGAATATGGAGCACAGCAGTGGGGCCGAAGTCGCACACCTGGCAGGGCGGCGGGAGCGTGATTATGCGCTGTGGTATTCGAGCGCTGGCTTCGATGCTCGAACGAGCAGGAACCACGGACGGTGGCGGTCATCAGCTCGCTCGGGGTGTTGCGCTACCTCTTCGGCGGAAGACCCGAACTCCACGATGCGCTCGATCGTCAATCCTGCATCGATCACGGTGTTGACGTAGGTCGCGACTGTTCGGTGCTCCTTGACGATGCCGTCGACGAACCAGCTGGTCACGCGCTCGCCTTCGACGAGGTAGTTGTTGAGCGGCCAGATGCGGTCACCGCTCTCACTTGTCTCGAAGCGTTGTGTGGTGGGTGCGCTGTAGATGGGGTGTTCAACGGAGAAGACGATTGAACCGCCAGGCGAGAGTGCTGCCCCGACTGTGGAGAGCAGCCGCTCAAGGTCGTGTACGTAGTGCAGCGCAAGCGAGCTGAAGACCAGATCACAGGACTGTTCGTTGAGGACTAGCTCGTCGAGGTCACCGATTTGGTAGGTGACTGTGTCTGCTGCTGTTTCCGCTCGGGCTCGTTCGAGCATCCTTGATGAGAGGTCAATTCCGAGGACCGATGAGGCTTGCTTGTCAGCAGCCCATCGGCTGAACCAGCCGAACCCGCATCCGAGATCGATGATTCGTTGCCCTTTGGGTTCTGGAATCAGTTGTTGGAGCACCGGCCATTCCGCGGCGCCATCGAGCCCATGCGTTTGGCGATCGAGGGTGACGTAGCCGGCGAGAAAGTCTGGGTTGTCGTAGATGTTCTGCGCGGGCATTGTCGGCCTCCGTAAGAAACGTAGCTCGATACAGGTGGTCGTCGTCCTCAACAGTTCCGGCTCTCACGCTCGCAGCGTCACTCTGGACCTGCGCGATGCGCCGCTAGAACGCCCGATATTCCGTGACGTCACGGTTGAGAGGGCCCCGTTGTCTGGTCCAGTCGCTATGCGGGTTGGGGTTGGTTGATGGTGGTCCAGTTGGTGGCGAACTCGGCTGGGGTGAGGTGTCCGTGGGCTGAGTGGGGCCGGTTGATGTTGTAGTCGATGCGGTGGTCTTCGATGAGGACTTGGGCTTCGAGGAGCGAGTCGAACTGCCACAGGTTGAGCAGCTCGTCGCGGAGGCGGCTGTTGAACGACTCGATCCAGGCGTTCTGCCACGGCGAACCCGGATCGATGAACACCGAGTCGACACCGGTCTCGGTGCACCAGTCGGCGACCGCGTGCGGACACGAACTCGGGCCCGTTGTCGAACCGGACGAACGCCGGCGGCGCGGCCCCGTTCGATCGCGAGGCGGGCGAGGGTGCCGACGACACGGTCGGCGTCGATGGAGTGATCGACCACGATCGCCAGAGCCTCTCGGGTGTACTCGTCGATGATGTTCAACAGCTTCACCTGCCGGCCGTCGATGGTGGCGTCGAACTGGAAGTCCAGCGCCCACAAGGCGTCGGGTCGGATCGGTGACATCGCCCCGACGTGGGTGCCGATGCCGGCCAGACGCTTCTTGCGTCGCTTGGTCGGCACCCGGAGTCCTTCTTCGCGCCAGAGCCGGCGGACACGCTTGTTGTTGATCTGGTGGCCGTGAGCACGGAGATCGATCGCAGCCCGTGCGCCAACCCCATCGGGGCCGTTCGCTTCGCGAACGCTCGCAGGTGTTCACGGATCGCTGCTTCGTCATCGGGCGGCGCGGGTGGTTCGAGGCGTTGGGTCGAGCGATGTTGGCCGACCGTGCGGCATGCGAAGCGTTCTGAGACCCCGAACCGGGTCTGGGCCATCTTCACGGCGGCCCGTCGCCGGTTCGGGGTCAGAAGTTTCCCTCGGCGACCTCTTTGAGCATCGCCTTGTCCAGCTCGGCCTCGGCCAGGAGCTTCTTCAGGCGGGCGTTCTCGCCCTCGAGTTCCTTCAGGCGTTTGGCGTCGTCGGCTTTCATGCCGCCGTACTGGGCGAGCCAGCGGGCCCAGGTCGACTCCGCGATCGAGAACTGGCGGCAGACCTCTTCGACGGTCATGCCGCCGGCCAAGAGCTTCTGGCCTTCGGCGAGCTTGCGGATGATCTGTTCGGGTGTGTGACGTCGACGAGACATCGATGGTCCTTTCGTGCCTGCAACACGATGACGCAGGCGGATCGGACCGCACAACCCCTGGACCAGATCTCAGGGGCTCAGCTCACTTGGGCCGTTATCGCACACCTTCTTCTGCTGTTGATGCGTGATTGCGTGGCGCGGTTATCGAGTGGCAGGCGATCGCAAATGGGAATCACCGGCAAGCGAGGTCTGGCCTTTGTAGCGTCAGCTCATGAGCGAAACTCGTGCCTCTTCTTCAGCCCGTCGACTGCGGGGTCAAGCGTTCGCCGACGAGATCCTCGCTGGCGTGGCCGCCGACGTTGAGACACTCGTCGGCGAAGGTGAGCCTCTTTGTCTCGTGACAGTGCTTGTCGGCGAGGATCCCGCTTCTGCGATGTACGTGGAGATGAAGCACACAGAGTCAGCGAGCTACGGACTGCCGACACGCGACCTACGTCTGCAAGCGTCGATCAGTCAGAACGAACTGAACAAGACCATCGCCGAGTTGTCCAACGACACAACGGTCACCAGCGTGCTGGTGCAGTACCCGCTACCGGCTGGCCTGGACTACTTCGACGCGTTGCGGCACCTTGACCCGGACAAAGATGTCGACGGGTTGCACCCGATCAACCTGGGTCTGCTCGCTGCGGGCGAGACAACAGGGATCATCCCCTGCACACCTCACGGCATCGTCACGCTCCTCGAGAAGTCCGATGTCGCGTTCGAGAATGCCAACGTGGTCGTCGTGGGCCGTGGGCTCACGGTTGGTCGCCCACTTTCGATTCTTCTCGGCACGAGTGCGTTCGGGTACAACGCGACGGTGACGTTGTGCCATTCACGCACCACCGACCTTGCACGTCATGTGCGCCAGGCAGATGTCGTCATCGCAGCCGCTGGATACCCAGGGTTGATCACACCCGACATGGTCCACCAGGACCAGGTCGTGGTGACCGCTGGCGTCTCGTTCGTCGAAGGTAAGGCCAAGCCAGACATCGACCTCGACGCCGAGAGACCGTCGCTGCGTTCACAACAACGACCGGGGCTGTTGGGCCGATGACCCGCGCTTACCTGTTCTCCAACGCAGTAGAAAACGCGCATCGCGTACGAAGTCGGGCACAAGTCTGATGCAGGCCGACTCGCCCAGCACCCCGAACGCCGGTCATCATGCGGGCTTGCAGATCCGGGAGCGGACTGATGCTGACTTTGAGCAGTTGGAGATCATCGCTCGCCGAGTCCAGGTAACGGACCGGTATCCGATCTACTTGCCAGACGGCGACTTCCAACGCTTTCTGAGCAAACCGGTGTCGACCGCAGCGTGGGTCGCGACGCTCGCTGACCAAGTCGTCGGCCACGTGGCCCTCAACGACTCCACCTCCGATCCCGTCATGCGAGCAGTCGACGAACTCGGAGACGACAGGCCTGCCCTATACGTCGCTCGTCTCTTGGTAGACCCAAGCGCTCGACGCACCGGCGGCGGCCGTGCGCTTCTCGACCATGCACGGCGAGAAGCAGAGTCAACTGGGCACATTCCGGCCCTTGACGTGGTCGACATCCCGACTGCAGCTCCCGCAATCTCGCTCTACCGAGCAGAAGGATGGCGAGAGATCGCACGAGTGAGCTTCGACCTCGCTGACATGCATCTTGACGAAATTGTGTTCGTCGCACCAACGGCCTGAAGCGTCACTCGCTGACCAGGACCACTCGACATTGGTTGACCTCGACCGCACCGGTGAGAACGCGCCCTCGCTCGGTGCATCGCGTCCGGGACTATGCGGTGTGCGACTTGGGCCGGAGTAGCGCACCGTCGCCTGGCCGTCATCGCACGACGGCGCTCGAGTCATGAGCGTCGCCGCGGCGCGCGTCTGCCGGTTCTCACTCTGGCTTCGGTCGGCCGTCGGGCCGTGTTCGGATCGGGCTATTGCCGGCCTGTTAGCTTGGGCACCGACAGCTCGTAGTCCCGGGCGATGACGCTCCGATCGGCCACCGACTCTCGACGCTGTGTATCGAGTCATGACCACTGCCACATGGGCCTCGAAGTAGAGCGGTCGGCGACAGCTGGCGTGTCGCCCGCCAGCATCAAGGGACCAGCTGCGCCAGGTAGATAGGACCGGTGTGGGTCTGGCCTGGGTCGGCTCGGGGAGCTTCGCGGGGACCGGCGTCGAGGTCAAGCGGGCGGGTGGCTGGTGATGGTGGGGCGTTGTCGGTCGCGGTAAATCGGGGATCGGCGTATGTCACGGCGGGCCTGCGGGCGTTCCTGCGGTTCTGTCATGTCACCGGGCTGATCTCGCGTCCGCTGGTGGACGCCGTCCCGAAGGTCGCTTCGTGGCGGCTGGCCAGGCTGCCCAAAGCGGTCGACCCGCCGACCGTCGCGGCGTTGCTGGCGAGCTGTGACCGGCGCAGCACCTATGGCCGACGCGACTTCGCGGTGCTGACGCTGCTCGCCCGGTTGGGGCTACGTGCCGGGGAGGTGACCTCGCTGCGTTTGGAGGACTGCCCACGCTCACGTGAATCTCCCCGGAGTTGCTCGTTGAAATTCCCCACCCTGTGGGTCCACCGAAACGGGGTGGGGCTCCTCTCTGCTGGACGTTGCGAGACAGTTCCGGCTGGGAGAGGAGCCCGTCCCTGATGATCACACAGGGAGAAGACGTGGAGATCCACGCATTGAAGAAGCAGGGGTGGTCGATCAGCTGCGATCGCCCGTCATGTCGGCCGGGACCGTAAGACGGTTCGGGCCTATCTCAACGGCGACCGCCAGGTCGGCGTGCGGGCGAGGCCCGACGAGGAGGTCGATCCGTTCGATCTGATCGAGCCGTATGTGCGCCAGCGCCTGGCCGATGATCCGCATCTGCGGGCCACGGTGTTGTTCGCGGAGGTGCAGGCGTCTGCCCGGCGGGCTATGGGCGGGCGTATCAGACCTTCACCCGCCAGATCCGCGACCGTGAGCTCCGGCCGCATTGCGAGGCGTGCACCGGGTCGAAGGGCCGGGCCCATGTCGACATCGAGCATCCGCCGGGTGAGGAGATCCAGTGGGACTGGCTCGAGCTGCCGGCGACGCCGTGGGGCGACCAAGGCCTACGTGTTGGTCGGGGCGTTGTCGTACTCGGGGAAGTTCCGGTGCTGGTTCTCCGAGTCCGATGACCAGGCCCATCTCGTCGTCGGGATCCACGAGGTGCTCGCGTCGGCTGGGCGGCACGGCGAAGCGTTGGCGGGTCGATCGGATGGCCACGGTCATCAAGCCCGGCACGAGCGAGGTGCAGCGCAGCTTCGCGCCGGTCGCGAAGCATTACGGGGTCGGGGTCGATCCGTGTCCGCCACGGCACGGCAACCGCAAGGGCGTGGTCGAGAAATCGATCGACTATCTGACCCAGAGCTGGTGGCGGACAGCCCGGGTCGCGATCGCTCGCCGATGCGCAGGCGTCGCTGGATCGCTGGTGTGTCGAGGTCGCCGATCAGCGGCTCCGCAGACCGCGACGAGGCCGAGCGGTGACCGTCGCCGAAGCCGCCGCGGCCGAGCCGCTGCTGGCGCTGCCGGCGGCCGGGTTCCCGGTCACGATCGAACTCGAGCGGGTCGTCGCGGCGAACGCGTTGGTGTCGATCTGGGGGAACCGCTACTCGGTTCCGCCCGGCCTGGTCGGCGCGACCGTGAGGTCAGGCACCGTCACGGCACCGACAGCATCGACATCGCCGCCTCCGGGCGGGTGATCACCACCCACCGGCTGGCGCCGCCGGGCGCGCATCGGGTCGTCCGGCTGCCTGAGCACACCGCAGCGCTCGAGAACGTCGTGCTCGGCCGAGTTCACCACTGCCAGGCCCTGCGCCACGAAGCTGAACCGGCCACCGTCGCCGGCAGCGTTGGCGATCGCTGCCCAGCTCGGCGCCGAGGCCGCGGCCGACCCGGTGTCGATCTCGACGTCTACCGGCGCCTCGTCGAAGGCGACGCCTCATGAGCCGCGACAGCCTCTACCAGCAACTCCGGACCCATCTCGCCTACCTGAAACTCGGCGCCGCCGCCGAAGCGCTCCCCGCAGCGTTGGACCGGGCGATGAAGGAGAAGCAGAACCCGACCGAGTTCCTCGAAGCCCTCCTCGCGGTCGAGGTCGAAGCGACCGAAGCACGCCGCCTCGCCGGCCGGATGCGGTTCGCGAACTTCCCGACCCCGTGGCGCCTCGACGACTTCGACTTCGCCGCCCAACCCTCGCGTCGACGAAGCGTTGATGCGTGACCTCGCCGTCGTGCCGGTTCGCCGACGACGCCACCAACGTCTTGTTCATCGGCCCGCCCGGCGTCGGCAAGACCATGCTCGCCACCGCCCTCGGCCACGCCGCCGTCGACCAGGGTCTGCGCGTCTACTACTGCACCGCCGCCGACCTCGCCGCCCGCTGCCGCAAAGCCGCCATCGAAGGACGATGGGCCACCACCATGCGGTTCTACGCCGGACCGACCGTGTTGATCATCGACGAGCTCGGCTACCTCCCCATGCCCGCCGATGACGCCAACGCCCTGTTCCAGGTCATCGCCCAGCGCTACCTCAAAGGCTCCATCATCCTCACCACCAACCGAGGCGTCGGATCCTGGGGCGACATCTTCGACGACACCACCGTCGCCGCCGCCATGCTCGACCGGCTCCTGCACCGCTCCGTCGTGTTCAACATCACCGGCGACAGCTACCGCCTCCGCGAACACCAAGCCCGCAACCGACGACTCACCCAAGGAGGCACCCCGACCTAGAATCCACCCACCCACGGGTGGGGAATTTCGGCGAGCACAACTGGGGAATTTCAGCGAGCGGCGGCAGACATCGACTGGCGGGCCGGGGAGGTCCTGATCCGGGGCAAGGGGTCACGTCTGGAACGGCTCCCGCTGCCCGCCGACGTGGGCGAAGCGGTGGCCGCCTGGTTGCGGCGCGGGCGGCCTGATTGCCAGGCCCGTGAGGTGATCACCCGTGTTCGGGCACCGCACGGGCCGCTCACAGCGGGCGGGATCGCAGCGATCGTGCACGCCTCGTGTGTGCGAGCCGGAGTGAATCACATCAACGCGCACCGGCTGCGTCACAGCGCAGCCACCGAGATGCTGCGAGCGGGAGCCGGTCTGGTCGAGATCGGCCAGGTGCTACGCCACCGCAGCCTGGGCACGACCGCGATGTACGCCAAGGTTGATCGGGACGGCCTGCGCGAGGTGGCCTCACCGTGGCCCGGGTCGACGCCGACGGCGGTGAACCGATGAAGCCGCTGAGCGAAGAACTGGCGGACTACCTGGTGCTGCGACGCTCGATGGGGTTCAAGGTGGCACGAGCCGAGAAGCTGCTCGGCCAGTTCGTCGCCCACTGCGAACAGACCGGCGCCGAAGCGGTGACGATTGAGGTCGCGCTCGCGTGGGCGACCCTGCCCGAGGCAGCCAGCACCAGCTGGGTCTGTCATCGACTCGGGGTGGTCCGCGCTTTCAGCCGCTACCTGGCCCTGGTCGATGACCGCACCCAGGTCATCCCCACCAACCTGGTCCC
Source organism: uncultured Acidimicrobiales bacterium (assembly GCA_963717115.1). Taxonomy (GTDB): domain Bacteria; phylum Actinomycetota; class Acidimicrobiia; order Acidimicrobiales; family SZUA-35; genus JBBQUN01. The sequence continues at coordinate 13,154 of CAVQVO010000009.1, forward strand.
GCATCGCCCGGCGCGTGCCACACCGTTTCTCTACACCGAAGACCAAGTGCTGGCCATGATGGCCGCCGCCGCCGCCATCTTCAGATCGCCGGTGCGCCAAGGGACCTTCGAGACGATCGTCGGGCTGCTGTGGGCGACCGGGATGCGTATCGGTGAGGCGCTCGGCCTCGACCGCAGCGACGTGGATCTGTCCGGCGGTGTGCTGGTCGTGCGTGACTCCAAGTTCGCCAAGACCCGCGAGCTACCACTGCACCCGACGACGACCGTCGCGCTGGCCGGTTACGCCAGATAACGCGCCCGCTGGTTCCCCCGAGACAGCACCGACGCGTTCTTCGTGTCCGCCGCAGGAACCAGGGTGCTCTACTGCAACTTCCACCTCGGCTTCAAAGAGCTGGTCCAGCGGGCCGGGGTCGAGGCCCGGTCGCGATCGTGTCGGCCGAGGCCGCATGATCTCAGGCACGCCTTCGCGGTCAGGACCCTGATCGGCTGGTATCGGACCGGCGTCGACGTCGAGGCGAACCTCCCGAAGCTGTCCACCTACCTGGGCCACGTCCTGCCGGCCAACACCTACTGGTATCTGTCCGCCGCGCCCGAACTCCTCGCGCTCGCCGCGCAGCGTCTCGAAGCGGCCAGCGAGGAACAGCCATGACCAACCTCGCCCCGACCCTGCAAGCGTTCTTCACCGAACGGCTCCTCGCTCAGCGTCACGCCAGCCCCCACACCATCGCCGCCTACCGGGACACCTTCCGGCTCCTGCTCGGCTTCGCCCAAGATCGGCTCGGCGCCGCTCCGTCCAAGCTGCAAGTCCCCGACCTTGACGCCAACCTCATCGGGGCGTTCCTGGACCACCTCGAGACCGAGCGGGCCAACAGCGTCCGCACCCGCAACGCCCGCCTCGCCGGGATCCACTCCTTCTTCCGTTACGCGGCGCTGCGCCACCCCGAACACGCCGCCATGATCGAACGGGTCCTGGCCGTCCCCCCGAAACGATTCGAGCGCCGCACCGTATCGTTCCTCACCGACGTCGAGGTCGACGCGCTACTCGCCGCTCCCGACCCCAGCACCTGGCTCGGCCGACGCGACCACGCGCTCCTGCTCACCGCCATCCAGACCGGGCTGCGGGTCACCGAGTTGGCCAACCTCACCTGCGCCGACGTCGTCCTTGCCACCGGCGCTCACGTCCGCTGCGTCGGCAAAGGCCGCAAGGAACGGGCCACGCCGCTCACGACGATCACCGTCGAGGTCCTCCGAGCCTGGCTGACCGAACGGCGACCCGGCCCAGCCGAGCCGCTGTTCCCGACCACACCTGGTCGACCGATCAGCCGCTACGGCATCAACGCCATCATCGACCGACACGTCCACACCGCGAGCGCAGCCTGCCCGGCCCTGGCCACCAAAGGCGTCTCTGCCCACACCCTCCGGCACACCGCCGCCATGCGGCTCCTCCACGCCGGTGTCGACACCACCGTCATCGCGCTTTGGCTCGGCCACGAATCCGTCGAGACCACCCAGATGTACGTCCACGCCGACCTCACCCTCAAGGAACGAGCCCTGTCCAGGACCACCCCGATCGGCATCCCGCCCGGGCGCTACCGACCCGCCGACGATCTCCTGGCCTTCCTCGAAGCCCTCTGATTATGTGAACACCCCGCTTCGGACCAACCCGACTCACGCAGCCCGACCGTCGCAATTCCACATAATCCGGTCGTCCACATAATGGATCTGACACCGCTGAATGAGCGCGAGGTCACCGAACACTGACCGCACCCCGGCGGCGAGCGCCTTGGCGCCGTCGATCACGACGAACAGCCCCCGGCTGAAGTCGATGCCCCGGTCGACGATGTCGGCCAACAGGGCGGTCACGACGGTCTTGTTCTCGGTGTCACCGAGCCGCAGGCCGACGGGGACCTTGGTGCCATCGGCTGTCACCACCAGGGCGACCACGCACATCTGCCCGGCGAAGTCGACGCCGTCGATCATCAACACCGCCGCGTCCAGGCCCGACAGGTCACGACCCAGCAGCTCGTCAAGGGCTCGCTTCGTGCCGGTCACGAACCGTCGCGACACCGCCGACTTCGACGTCGACGACGCTGCCTGACGGGCCTTGGCACCGATCGGATCACCGGCTCGCGTGAGGGATCGGGTGGCGACACCGGCCAGCATCCGCTCGACGGCGACCCGGTTGAGCAGGTCGCCCTGGGAGAAGATGCCATACGACGTCAAGCCGACCTCACCAGCGCGCTGACCGTTGTCGACGGCGTGCACGCGTGGCCGGCGGATCGGCAGGCGCTGGCCGCCCATCACCACCGACGTCGGCGACGTCCCGCCGCGGACATGATCACGCTCCGGGTCGCGGGCGTTCCACGCTCCGCACAGCGCGTCGGCTTCTTCGTTCATGATCGCCAACGCCGTCGCGAGCCCGGCCTCGACCGCCACGGCCATCAGGCCCTCACGGCACGCTTCGGCGATCCCGCCCAACGTCACCGCGAGGCTGTCGGGCACGAAGCTCGCGAGTGCTTCGTCGGTCGAATCGACCAGCCGCACGGCCGGTCCGTCTACGTTCTTCATCAGGTGGTCCCTTTCCTTCAGGTCGTTGTGGAAGACCTCCTGACGATGCCTCACCGGCACCGCCCGGAGGGGGACCACCACCCCACTACTTCAACAACTCCCGGGACAACCTCCAGCTGGTGCGTGACGCGCCGGCGACGAACGCAGCAACGATGTAGGTCGCGTGACGGTCCAACGATTGGCGGGCCCGGTCGTAGCGCATCGTCGTGCGGGGGTCGGCGTGGCTCGCAGCTTCTTGGACATCGCGGAGTGGGACACCGGCGTCGAGGGCGGCGGTGATGAACGAGTGCCGCAGGCTGTGCGGCGAGATCCGTTTCGTGATCCCGGCCCGCTTCGCCAACCGCTTCACGGTCCGATCCGCCGCGTAGCGGTCCATGCGCTGACCGTTGGCTCCGAGGAAGATCGGCCCGGTGCTGCGTTCCTCGATGTACAGGTCCAACGTCCGGCCGGTCCGTGGAGCGAGCGGGATGATGACGTGCTTGCCGCCCTTGCGAACGATCGCCAACGTCCGATGACCGCGGTCCATGTCCATCGACTCGATGTCGGCGCCCAGCGCTTCAGAGATCCGCAACCCGTTCAGCGCGAGCAGCGAGATCAATGCGTGATCCCGCGCGCTGCCGAGACCGGCCTGCACGAGGAAGCCGCCGAGTTCGTTGCGGTCCAACCCGAGGGTTCGTGACTCGGTATCGACTTTGGGTCGGCGGACGTTGGCGGCCGGGTTGCGCTCGAGGATCCCTTCGACGTGGCAGTACCGGTAGAACGAGCCGAGCGTGGAGAGCCGCCTCGCGACGGTGGAACGCATCCGTCCGTCAGCTTCCATCGTGCGTCCGAAGATCTCGAGATGCGCCCGACGGACTTCGAGGAGGCGTACGTCGTTGGTGATGCACCACTCGATGAACAACCGGAGGTCGGTCGTGTAGCTGATCGGTGTGTTGCCGGTGTAGCCGGCGAGGAACCCGGCGATCGCACCGCGGTCGGTCGCGTTCAACGGTTCGTCGAGGCGAACGAGTTCGACGGTGGTGACTTGAGATGTGGCCATGGTGGCCTCCTTGGTGATCCAGCCCCTTCACGGGACGGGAACCAAGGATCGGCGGCAACGACACCGCACGTTACGGGCCGTTGACACCGCCGAAGCACTCGCAGGCTACGACCGGATCCTTGAACTCGATCTCGAACACATCCCACGCTATCGACGGGTCCCTCCACAAGGCACCCTACGGCGGAGAAGGAACCGGCAAAAGCCCTGTCGACAGGGCAAAACTCGGGTGGAAGTGGTCCGTGGCAGCCGACGCCAAAGGCATCCCGATCGGCTGGGCGATCGACGGCGCCAACCGCAACGACGTGAAGCTCTTGGGCCCGACCCTCTACGCAGTCGCAGCCGCCGGGCTCCTCGAAGACATCGGGACCCTGTCCCTCGATCGGGGCTATGACTACCCCGCCATCCGCGCCGGTCTCCACGCCCGTGGCCCTCACCGACCTCGACATCCAGAGGCGAGGCACGAAGCCCGAGCCCGGACAAGCGCACCGACTGACCCTCGGGCAGCGATGGATCGTCGAAGCAACCAACACCTGGTGGTCCAACTACGGACAACTCCGCCGCAACACCGACCGCCGCGAACGCCACCGACACGCAGCCCTACGCCTCGCCACAACCGTGCTGATCATCGGGCGACTCATCGACTACCGCAACCGCTGGAGCCCCAACCCGGCACCTACCCGCTGAAGATGTTGCCGTCGTCGACGAGGACGTGGTCGACACCGACGTGGCGGAGGGCGTCGACGCTGTCAGTGTTGCGGGTGGTGGACAGCACGGTCATGCCGAGCCGTTTGGCGAACACTGCGGTGGCCATCCCGATCGACGACGTGCCACCACGAATGAGAATCGTCTGGCCGGCTCGGGCGTCGAGTCAGAGCCTATGTGACCACGTCGTGATCACCACTGGAAGCGTGTCGAAGGTCGATCACCCGTCGCCCTCCTTGCTCGTCAATCGCCGCTGAAGCGGTTTGCCGAGCGCGTGCGCCTCCCGGAGATAGTGCCTACCGCCGGTCTGCTTGCCGTCGACCGCCATGTTCGGTGCCTCGAGTAGATCGTGAGACCAGTCAGGCGCCCAAGCGCCGGAGGAGCCAATGCCAGGCGGGAAACACCCCGTAAGTCTGGGCGATCGCCGAGTCCGCGTACTTCGGTTGACGCACGCTAATCTCGTAGCCGAGGTCAGCCAGGAGCGGTTCGACGTCGTGGCCGGTGTTGGCGTGGTTGGCGTCCTCGCGCGAGATCAACGTGTTCTCGACATTGGGGACGATGTACAGGTCAGGCACCTCGAGGCGGGCGACGAGACCGAGCCAGAACTCGATCGCCCCATACGGCATCTCGCTGAAGCTGTGGACATTCAACGCCAGATCCACCCGGCGGCCCTCGAGAGCAGCGTCGAGTTCGTGGAGCGGGATGACCTCCACGTTGGGGAGCTCCCGGAACCGGGTGTAGTACTCGCACAGGAACGTCGAGGTCGGCACCGCGTCGGTGCACAGGTAGGTGACGTGCGGGGCGACCGTCGCCAACCGGTGGGCGAGGCGCCCGTAGCCGGCGCCGATGTCGAGGATCGTGCGCGACTGGCCGTCGAGGACCCCGAGGTGCTTGTCGAGGAAGTTGATCTCCAGGACCGAATCCAGCAGGTCTCGTGACACCCTCTGGCCGTCGATGTCGAAGGTGACCGCCCCGAACAGTCCGTCCTCCTTCAACAGACCGAAGACACCGGTCGGGTCGTGGTGACGGACGTAGTCGGTCGCGATCGCATAGGACGCCTCGGTAGTCCCGAGCCGCTGGGAGACATACGCGTTGTCGCCCCGGAACGCCACCAGGTCGATGTCGGTGGCCACGAACTCATCGCTCCACTGGGTGTGCCCAGAGGCCGGATGCTCCGAGTACGCCGCGGCGAGTTCGCCCAGGCGAGGATGATCGCGTCGCAGATACTGACGGGCGCCCGGCGGGACAGCGACGTCGCCCGAAGTCGGGTCGTCGATGAACCCGAGCTCTTCCATTCGTGACCTGCGCTGCAAGGTCAGATCGAACCGCCCGAGCCCCTGATTGACCAGGAGCCGGACTCGCCGCCCGGAAAGTATCTGCATGAAATCGGATCGTAGCGACAGACGCGACCGGGCGTTCACCGGCATCGCCAGTTCGCTTCCATGCGTCAGCTACGGTCCCGGCCATGACCAATAGTGAGCAGATGTCACGTCGGGCTTCGTTACGTTCACTCGGGGGAGCGGCAGCGATCGGGGCAACCGCAGGATTCGTGCTCGCCGCACCTCCGGCTGGCGCGGCGGCTGGGGACAGTCCGATGCAGTACACCGTCGTCGCGTCAGGTCTGCCAGCCGGGAACATCTGGACCGGCAACGGGGACCTCCAATGCACCGGCACCAACGACCAGACCAAGATCCAGCAAGCGATCGACGCCGTCGCCAGTTGGGGTGGCGGCACCGTCGAACTCTCCGCCGGCGAGTTCTTCCTCAATGGAACCATCAACCTCAAGAACGGCGTGTCGCTGGTGGGGCAGGGGCCGGCGACCGTCACGAACCCTGCGTTGGGTGACGCCGCCACGATCCTGCGCTACCTGCCGTCTTCGGGGAACGCCATCACGTGCAACCCTCCGACCGGTCAGCGGTACTCGAACCTCTCGCTCGGCGGCTTTCACCTCGTCGCTGCGTCGTCCAGCGCCTACGGGCTCGTCCTGGAGGCGGCCTCTGGCCTCGATCTCACCCGGCTCGGGATCAGCGGGTTCCGTTCCGGGCTGATCCTGCGCAGCGTTTGGGACAGCCGGATCGATCTCACCCGGATTGACAACTGCGGTGCCGCCGGCGGCGACCCAGCCACCGTCATCGAGTCGACTGCAGCTGATGGCGACGCGAACTCGCTCCGCTTCAGCGACTGCACCTGGGAATCCAGCAAGGGCAGCGACCTGCTGATCCGCGACAACGGCGGCGGACGTCCGAACAAGCTCACCTTCCGGTCCTGCAAGTTCGAGCAGATGAACGTCCGTGATGACCGGATCGTCGTCACCTCCGCCGACTACCTGGTGTTCGATGCCTGCAACTTCTACACCGGGTCCAGTCTCGCCGGAGGCAACCGGATCAACGTGTTGAGCATCAGCGGCGCAGTCGACGTCCGTCTACGGGACCTGCGCATGGAGTCCGAGGGGACCGCCCCGACCCTGAACTCGTGGATCGGGCTCGCGGGCAGCAACAACGGCGCCGTCATCGACGGCGTCCTCTTCCAAACCGGATCGACCACCAACCCGCTCGCCTCTTCCGGAGCGATCGTGTTCACAGGAACCAACGAACGAATCCACCTCGGAGCCAACGGGATCATCTGGGCAGGCGGCGGCACCCCCGCCTTCCCGCTCGTCAAGGGCACCCCCACTTCAGCGCTGTAGCCGACCTCCAACTAATCCTCGATCCACCGTTCTGATTTCTGGTGGGTTTGGTTGAGGCGTCAGGCGGTCGGGGCTGGGCATGGTGGGCTGGTTCGAGCGGGCGGGCGCGTCGAAGTTGGCGTCGGGGTGGCTGCTGGGTTGGTGACGCTCTGGTTGGCCGGGGTGCGTCGAACCCGAGGGGGCAGGGTCAGCCTGAGGGTGCGGGCAACGCTCGCAGGGCGTTGAGCGCAGCATGAAACTCATTCGCCCATGGCCATCGAGCCGGCAGGCGCAGCAGCCTGCGACCGGACCGGTTCACGATCACCGCAGCGAGTGAGATCAGCCGTGTGCGTCGGGTCTGGTTCGTGGCGGGTGGGTGTCCGAGCTGGGTGGTCCAGCATCCGAGGTTGTGGGCGAGCACGGCGGCGTTGGCGTGGTAGTGCCCGGAGGGGATGTGGTCGAGGCGGGCGCCTTCTTTGAGGTCTCGGATCGCGAGTTCGACGACGGCGTGTTCGCGGTGGAACCGGTCGGCGGCGATCATCGAGATCTTCGTGTCGGATGTGATGAAGGCGTGGTGGCGCCAGTCGGGCCACAGGCGGCGTTGCGCGGGTTCGATCAGGCGTGTGCGGCGCACGACGAGGCGGACCGCGCGTATCTTCTTTCCGCGTCCGGCGGTGTAGGTGGTTTCGGCGACTTGGGCTTGGCCGCCGTCGGTGTAGTCGATGTCGACCCACGCGTTGTCGTCGATGCCGGCGATCGCTGTCTTCATGTTCTTGTGGAGCCGCACAGTGATCGACCACCCGATGCCGTGGGCGTCGTTCGCTGGAGGTAGGAGGGACACACTTCGCTCACTCGTATCGCGCTATCGACCACTGCATATCCGGCGAAGTCGGTCAGGGTAGGGACGGGTTGGCCCCGCTCGTAATCACGCGTCGACCTCCGCCTGCACGACCCACCGCAGCTGGCGCACCTGACCGGCCGCTTCCACACCAGTCACCCGGCCTGTCGATGGTCCTGCGCCGCTGTCGATGGCTTGTCGATCACGGCCCGCAACGTCGCTGATGCTGCAGAATCAGCACCAGGGACAGCGTGGCTGTACCGATCCAGCGTCGTCGAGAGACGACGATGATTCAACCGTTTCGACACCACCGCGATCGGCACCCCCGCCTCCAACATTTCCGTCGCCATGAGATGCCGCAGATCATGCAACCGGAACTCCCGCAAACCCGCCCTACGACGACAACGAATGAACGCCTTGGTCAGCCAGTTCGGTTTCCACGCCGTCACTCCCCCATCGTCAGAGAATACGAACCCCGACCGGCACTGCCCCAAGTCGGCAAGCACCGCAAACGCCGCCGGATCGAGATCCACCACATGCGACCGTTTCGTCTTCGTTGCCGCAAGGACAGGACCACTCGGGCCTTCGAACCAGCCCGACCGGAACGACACCCGCATCGACTCAAAATCCAGATTCTCCCACCGCAGCCCCAGCACTTGCGCCCGGCGGACGCCCGTCATCGCAGCCAACACGACAAACACGGACAGCTGCGGCTCACGATCGCGCAGATAGTCGAACAGGACATCGAGCTCGGTAGGGGTCGGCGGGCACATCTCTCTCGGAGCCACCACGATCCGGTGCGCCGAAATCGCCGGGTTCTCCCAGATCCAACCCCACCGCACCGCCTGTCCCAACGCCGCCCGCAACACCACATTCACTCGGGCCAACGACCCCGACGACAACCCCTGGCCACGCTCGCCACCATTCTCCGCCAGCCCTGCGTACAGGGCGTCGATCATCGCCGGTGTCGCATCACCGATCCTGACGTGTCCGAGACCGGGCAGGAGGTAACGGTCGATCACCGACCGGGTCTGGCGGAACGTGGTCGGTGCCCACGACACCGCGGCGGTAGCGAACCAGGCCTCGAGCAGCTCTCCCATCGATGATGCCGATCCGGTGGCGCGAAGAGCGGCGACCCGGGCAACGGCCGCCGCGCGTTCGCGTTCGGCGTCGGCCCTGTTTCCTCGTACCGTCTTCGTCTGGTAGCGGCGGCGCGCAGTCTCGGGGTCGGTTCCTGCGTACACCCGCAGCTCCCAGGATGCGGTCCCACGCTTGCGAATCGATCCTGTCGTTGTCATGGCCGACACCATCGGCCCATGCCATCGAAGATCTCGAGCAGGAATGTGATGGGCAACCCGATGGGCATGATGGGCAACTCCCGTCACCCCGGCCACACCCGAAAACGGGGAAACGCCCTGCAAGCAGGGGTTATGTTGGAGCGGACGACGAGATTTGAACCCGCGACCCTCACCTTGGCAAGGTGATGCTCTACCAGCTGAGCTACGTCCGCATGAGCCCCCGAGCATAGCCAACGGGACTCCGAATCAAACACCGGCCCCCAACCGAGGGTCAGCCCTTCGGGCGCAGGTCGATGGTCAGGGTCAGCACGCCGTCGACGAGCGATCCCTCGGCGTCGGCGATCAGGCCGTAGTCCATGAAGTCCTGCTCGGCCTGCTGGATGAAGGCCTTGCGCTCGTCACCCCCGACGGGGGGGAGATTGCGCTTCTTCACCGCATCGGCCCGTTGGCGGTAGCGGGCGATCAGTGCATCGACATCGAATCCATCAGCCATACCCCAACCGTATTGGGAACCACAGCCGGTTGGGAATCCCACGCTCGATCCGAAGTCGGCGACGACTCCCGAGGATCAGCGAGGGTCGCGGGGCAGGGCCTGCGGGCCGGTGAGCCGCAGCCACTCGTCGGCCTCGATCTCGTGACTCGACGGGGTGGGAGCGGCGTCGGCCTGGGGCGTTGGCGTCACGTGGGCCCGAGCGGCCTGGACCGCATCATGGGCGCTCTGGGGCGAGGTGTTGACCCCGGCCGGCGGGGTGCCCCGAGTCACCGGGGCCCGACGGGCAGCGGCGGCCTTGGCCCGCGGATCGGTGTGTTGCCAGTACCAGACCGTCAACACGGCGAGGATGGCGGCCACGGCGAGCAGGGCGAAGATGATCCACTTGATGGTGGAGGTCGTGAGGCTCTCCTGAGCCACGAGCAGACTGAACACTGCTGGCGAATCTAGCGGAACACCCCGACCGACCGGTGGAACGGCGCCCCTCGGGGACCACCAACCTGGTCAGGGCGACGCCGGCTGATGGACCGGACACGAGAACGTGGTCCGTCCACCGATGGTCCGTCGGTCGAGCAGGGTTCCACAACGCGGACAATGCCCGCCCCGGGTTCGAGCCGACATCAGACGGCCGGTGTGGGAACCGCCGTCGTCGAGGAACTGCTGCATCACCCGACGCAGCGTCCGCTGGAGCCGTCGGGCCTCGACATCGGTCAGGGAGCCGGCAGGACGGGCCGGATCGAGACCGGCTCGCCAGAGGGTCTCGTCGGCGATGAGGTTGCCGACCCCGGCAACGCGCGACTGGTCGAGCAGCCGGGCCTTGAGCGCCAGGTCGCCGACCAGGACCCGCGTCCTCAGCTGACCGGGGGTGATCGTGAAGGCATCCGAGCCCAGAGCATCTTCGTCGGGGTCGACCGTCACGCCCCCGAGCCGGCGGGGATCGCGCAGGCGGAGCGAGCCCCCGTCGGCGAACCCGAGCACGAACCGGTCCCACTCGGGTTCGTCACGGCGGCTCGAGTACTCGAGATACTCGATCGAGGCGACCGCATCGACGATCAGTCGACCCGTCATGCCGAAGCGAAGGCCCAGGCGGTGCCCGCTCGACAGATCCAGCACCAGGAGTTTGCCGATCCGCCGGGCCGTTTCGATCTCGGCGCCGACGGCAACGGCGACGATCTCGTCGGCCGTGGTGCCGTCTTTGAGATACCAGGCGTCGTCGGCGACGACCGACGTGATCGTCCGGCCGATGGCCGCCTCGGCGCTGCGCCGGTACAGCTCGATCTCCACGCCCTCGGGCATCGGCGAATTCCCTCAGCGGTCCTTGGCCTGCTCGGAGACGAACTCGTCGACGATCGGACCCAACTGGGGGAACTCGATGAGGAACCCGTCGTGGCCGTGGATCGACGACAGCGTCCGGAACTCGACCGAGGGCGCACGGCCCGCCTCGAGCAGCTCGACCAACTCGACCTGCTGACGTGGCGTGTAGAGCACGTCGCTGTCGATCGACACCACCAGGACCGGGCACACCACACGGGCGATCGCGTCGGCGAAGCCGCCTCGATCACGACCGATGTCGTGGAGGTCCATGGCCTTGTTGAGCACGAGGTAGCTGTTGGCGTCGAACCGGCGGGCGAGCTTCTGACCGTGATAGTCGAGATAGCGCTCGACCTGGAAGCGGTCCCACATGGCGAACCGGTCGAGCTTGCCGACCACGGTGCGGCCGAAGCGGGCGTGCAGGGACGCATCGGACCGATAGTGGATCTGGGCGATTCGGCGGGCCAGCATCAGCCCTTCGGCCGGACCGTCGCCGGGCTCGGCGTCGTAGTAGTCACCCTGCCGCCAGCGCGGGTCCTGGGCAATCGCCAGGCGACCGACCTCGCTCCACCCGATCTGCAGCGGACTCGCGGCGACGGCACTGGCGATCGACACGAGCGAGCCGGTCCGCTCGGGGTACATGATCGCCCACTCGAGTGCCTGCATGCCACCGAAGGAGCCCCCGATCACCGACATCCAGCGATCGATCCCGAGCTCGTTGGCGAGCAACGCCTGGCTGCGGACGATGTCGCGCACGGTGACGACCGGGAACCGCGAACCCCATGGCGCCCCGTCGTCGGGATGGGGCGAGGACGGTCCGGTCGTTCCCTGGCAGCCGCCCAGCACGTTGACACACACCACGAAGTAGCGATTGGTGTCGAGGGGGCGGCCCGGGCCCGATCATGTCGTTCCACCAGCCGTCGGTGGGTTGACCGGGTCCGCTCGGTCCGGCGGCGTGGGCGTCGCCGGTCAGCGCATGACACACCAGGACGGCATTGTCGGCCGCAGCCGTCAGGGTTCCCCACGTCTCGTAGGCCAGGGTCAACTCGCCGAGCAGACCGCCGCCCTCGAGCGCGAACCTGCGGCCCGAACCGACCGTTGCGAACCGGCGCCAGGCGACCGGGTCACCGTCGCGCCAGGCCCCGCTGACGGGCAACGGCTGCCCCGTCGGCGCGTCACGGCGCAGAGGGTGCTCCCGGTCGGTCATCTCCCGAGGCTAGCTGCGGTGCACCCGGTTGGCAGGCGAGTTCCCTCGCACCGGAATCCGAGCAGGCATCAGGGAACGAGGGCGGCGGCGCGGTCGTTCCACCAGGACCCGACGGCGGGATCGGTGTGGTACGCCTCGTTCATCAGCGACGCCACCTCGACCGCGATCCGGTGGGCCTCGTCCGGTTCACAGCCGTCGGCGGTCGCCACCAGTGCCGCGGCCTCGGACCACGCCGTCCGGTCCGGCGGCAGCGGGATCGAGGCGAGGTCCCGGGCCGCGACCTTGATCGCATCGACCGACATCGCCGTGCCGAACCACTGCGCGTGACACCAGGCCGAGACCGCCGGGGCGAGGAGCACGGCGACGACGAGATCGAGATCGGCGGCGTCGGCGCCGAGCGACAGCAACGGTGTCGCCGGCGCGAAGACGCCGTCCCGATCGACGAACGGTTCCAGGATCCGGGACTGGGTCGGCAGGAGCACCTTGGGGCGGCCCTGCCGTTCGAACCAGGCCTGCCGGGCCTCGGGGATGCGGCGGGGATCGATGACCGGACGATCCCAGTGGCGCTTGGCGAACCGGGTCGGCTTCCGTCCCCACCAACTCACCAACGGATCGAGCGAGCCGACCGTGGCGAGCCGCAGGCGCCCACGGGACGCCTCCGGGTCTTCGTCGGCCTCGACGCATGCCGCTGCCAACGCGTAGTACTCGTCGCGGAACCCGGCGGTCGCCGACACGATCGAGCCGAGCGTCTCGCCGGACGCCGACAGTCGGACCCGGGGCGCCCCCAGGGCGGCGGCGGCCTCCGGGGCCCAGCCGCCGCCATCGTCACGGGGCTGGGCGCCCACCACGAGCACCGGCGCCCAGACCCGGACCCCGGCGTCGAAGAGCGCATCGCGTGACGCCCACAACGCCTGCAGGGGCGCCACCCGTTCCACCCAGTCACGCATCGCCGCGGCGTCACGCCCGGCCAGCAACGACTGGGGCAGCACCAGGGCGATCCGAGCCCCGGGGCCGCAGCGCTCGACGGCGACCACCAGGTGCAGCGCAGCCAGATCGGCGTAGGGCCCGAGCCGGTCGCGCCGCTCGTCGCGTGCCGTTCGGGCGGCCGGCGGGAACCCTCGGCCTCGAAGGGGCGTGGCGAACGGCGGGTTGCCGACCACCATCTCGACGTCGGGCCACGCCGGCGGCCAGCCGACGAGTTGGTCGCCGACCACGATCCGGCCGACGGCGACCGACACCGCATCGGGATCCGCTCCGGCGCCGGATCCCCAGGCCCGGACGGCCCAGCGGGCTGCATCGGCGGCGCCCCGGTCGATGTCCATCCCCCCGATCCGTTCCAGGGCCTCGTCGGGCGTGCAGCCGCCCTCCACCAGCCGATCGAGGACGACCAGGAGGAACGCTCCCCCACCGCAGGTCGGGTCGACGACGAACCGCGGGAGCGGACCGTCGGGGGGCAACACCTGGTCGACGACCTGCTCGACGACGGATCGCGGCGTGTAGAAGGCCCCGCGTCGACCCCGATCCTCCGACGAGGCGAGCGCCTCGTGGACGGCCCCGATCAACCAGGGGTCGGTCCAGCCCTCGGGAGGTTCCGAGACCGGGTCCGCACCGGGGATCGCCGCCAGGCCCGCCACATGGCGGGCGACGGTCTCGACCACGTCGTCGACCGATCGTCCGGCCTGCTCGAGGGCGAGGTCACGCAGCCATCGACGGCGGTCCGATGCCACGCTCAGTCGGCGTTCGGATCCCATTCGTAGAGGTCGTGGAGCCGATCGTCGTTGGAGAACATCTCGACGATCGGGATGTCGAGGGCGAGGCGCTTCTGGATGCGCTTGACCTCGAGTTCCTGGTCCCAGAGCACCAGGGTGACCGCCACACCGGTGCCCCCGGCCCGGGCGGTGCGCCCGGAGCGATGGAGGTAGGTCTTGTGGTCGTCGGGCGGATCGAAGTGGATCACCACGTCGACGTCGTCGACATGGATGCCGCGGGCGGCGACATCGGTGGCGACGAGCGCCTGGATCTTGCCCTGCGTGAAGCGGCTGAGCGCCGCCTCGCGGGCCCGCTGACGGAGGTCGCCGTGGATCGGTTCGGCCGCGACGCCGAGCTTCTCGAGGTCGTCGGCCAGCCGATCGCACATCCGCTTGGTGTTGCAGAACACGATGGTGCGGTGGGCGTGCTGCACGATCGAGGCGACGACCTTGGCCTGATCCATCTTGTGCACGCCGATGAACCGATGGGCCATCTGCTCGACGGTCACCTCGTCCTCTTCGACCTCGTGCCGAGCGGGATCGGTCTGGTAGCGACGAACGAGGGAGTCGACGACACCGTCGAGGGTGGCCGAGAACAGCAGGGTCTGGTGATCGCCCTCGATCCGGCGCAGGATCCACTCGACCTGGGGCAGGAAGCCCATGTCGGCCATCCGGTCGGCCTCGTCGACGATCACGATGCTCACGTCGTTGACCGAGACCGCGCCCCGGTCGAGCAGGTCGATCATCCGGCCCGGGGTGGCGACGACGAGATCGAGACCCTTGTCGATCTTGGCGATCTGCTTGTCCATGTCGGCGCCGCCGTAGATGGCCGCCGACTTGAGGCCCAGGGTCTCGCCGAGGGGACCGAGTTCTTCGAACACCTGCGTGGCCAGTTCACGGGTCGGCACCAGGATCAGGCCGTGGATGTGGCCCCGCTCGAGCCCGGCGATGCGCTGCAGCGTCGGCAGACCGAACGCCAGGGTCTTGCCGGACCCCGTCTTGGCCTTTCCGCAGACGTCTTTGCCCGCCAGCGCGTCGGCGATGGTGAGATGCTGGATGGGGAAGGCGGTCTCGATGCCCTTGGCACGAAGCGCCTCGGCGAGCTCGGGAACGACACCGAGTTCGGCGAACGTGATCGACATGTGGGTCCTGTCCGGTTGCATTGTCGCGGGGAAGCGTACCGATCGCGACGCGAACACCGTCGAACGGCGTCGGGACTACAGATTCAGGGCTTCGACCAGTTCGGGCACCAGGGCCAGGTCGGCGGTGACGATCGGCACCTCGAAACCGGGGATCTCGAGCGGACCGAGCACCGCCCGGGTTCCGGCCACACCCGGGAACGTGTCGGCGCGGGCGAGAATCTGCCAGGGGCCGGCGTGTTCGGCCAGGCGAGCCGCCAGGTTGACCGCCGAACCGATGTGGTCGTCGCCCTCGAACAGGATCACGTTCCCGTCGCACACCCCGGCATGGACGGGCAGTTCCATCGACGAAGCCTGCACGGCCCGCATGATCTGCAGGATGGCCATGACGAGGCTCGCCGAGTCGACCGAGACGAGCATGGCACCGTCGCCGAGCCACTTGGCCACCCGAACGCCGGTGGCCGAACCCACCGAGCGGACGATCCGCCGGAACTCCGACAGTTGCTCGACGGCCCGGTCGTCGCCGTTGACCTGGGTGTAGTGGGTGAACCCCGACAGGTCGATGAAGCCGAACATGCGCCGCACCCGGTGGGTGGCGAGGGGTCGTTGGAACCCCAGTTCGGCCGCGTCCATCGGCGCGACCCTAGTCCAGCAGGCGCTGCGGCGGCCCACCGCCGGTCCCGGCCCGGTAGGGTCGCGGTCGATGGCAGCCCTCGACCTGATCGACACCTGGCCGGTCGACCACGCGGCCGCCGGATGGGTCGATCGGACCGGACGGACCGAGCGGTCCGGCGAGTCGAGCCGGGCGTTCCCCTTGGCGTCGGTGACCAAACCGATCTTCGCCTACGCCGTTCTGATCGCGGTCGAAGAGGGCACCCTGTCGCTCGACCAGACCATCACCGAGAACGGCGACCAGCGACCGCGAACCGTCCGCCACCTGCTCTCGCATGCGTCCGGCCTGCCCCCCGAACCCGGTGGTCCGATCGCCGAACCCGAGACCCGTCGCATCTACTCCAACGCCGGATTCGAGCTGCTCGGCCGGGCCCTCGCTCGGGCGAGCGACATGTCGGCCGAGGACTACGTCGATCTCGCCGTGTGCCAACCGCTCGGGCTGGGGGCCACCCGGCTCGACGGCAGTCCGGCCCATGCCGCCCATTCCTCGGTCGACGACCTGCTCACCCTGCTCGCCGAGTGGCTGTCGCCGACCCTCATCCACCCCGACACGATGCGCACCGCCATCACGGCCCAGTTCCCGGACCTCGCCGGCGTCCTGCCCGGCTACGGCCGCCAGGTCCCCAACCCCTGGGGGCTCGGCTTCGAACTGCGCGGCACGAAGTCCCCCCACTGGACCGGCACGGCCAACGCTCCGGAGACCTTCGGCCACTTCGGCCGATCGGGGACCCTCGTGTGGGTCGATCCCGTCGCCGGCCGGGCGGCGGTCGCGCTCACCGACCGCACCTTCGGCGAGTGGGCGATCGACGCCTGGCCGTCGTTCAACGACGCCATCCTCGCCGAGCGCTGAGCCCCGCGGAGTCGTCCGGCGGGGCGCCGCAATCGCTCGTTCGCGCCTCGATTGGTTCAACTTCGCCTCCTCGCTGCCGACCCTGAAGCCAACGACGGACGAGGCTCGGCGTCGTCGTCGAGGGACCTTCCGGTTCCGAGAGGCAATCGCTCATGACCCAGGACAACCCACTCTTCGCCCAGGCCCGGGCCCGGCAGGCCCTGCGCAACGCCGGGTTCGGTGATCCCGGGCCGCTGGAGCGGGCGTCGAGCACGAGGAACGAGGTGTTCGTCGGCACCGACGTCGTCGTCCGGGTGAACCGGCATCCCAATCAGCGTCTCCGCCGCGAGGCCCTGCTGTGTCGCCACCTCCCCGACGAACGATGGGCACCCGAGGTCCTCGCGTACGGCGGCGAGGTCGGCGCCGACTACCTGGTGGTACGTCGGCGGCCCGGCGTCCCGCTCTCGCGCTGGTGGCCGGGGTTCTCGCAGGGCCAACGACGCAGCGCGATGCGCCAGGTCGCCGACGCCCTGCGGACCCTGCATCACACCCCGACGCCGGTCCACCTGCCCCGGATCGACAATTCGCCCCATCTCCTCGATCCTCGCTGCGTCACCCCGCTCGTGCCCCTGTTGCTGGCCATCGAGGATCTCACACCGATCGACCGCGGCCTGTTCGGCGATCTGAACGCCCTGGTGCACGCCAAGGCCGACTGCCTCGTCGATTACAGCCAGCGCACGCTGATCCACGGCGACCTGAGTTTCGAGAACCTCCTCTTCGACGGGTCCGAGCTCACCGCGATCCTCGACTTCGAGTGGTGCCGAGGCGCACCGCTCGATCTCGAACTCGACGTGCTCTTCCGCTTCTGTGCGTTCCCGCACGCGCACGTCGCCCCGGACTACGAATCACGGACTCGTCCCGAGGACTATCTCGACGTCCCGGTGTGGCTGGCCGAGGATCGCCCCGAACTGTTCGAGCACCCCGATCTCGCCGACCGCCTCCTGCTCTATGCGATCGCCTTCTCGATCCAGGAGCTCAAGTCCGACCCCGGGGTGCAGGCCACGCCCCGGGCGTTCCGCAGCCCGCTCCACCCGTTGCACCGGCTCGCCCAGCTCGCCGAGAACGGTGGGCACGTGGGGGCCACCCTCTGCCGGATCGGCCTCGCCGTCTGAGGCCAACCGCAGTCGCCGGAAGCCGCCCGCTACGCTCCTCACGGTGAGCGTCGACCCGAGCATCGAGAAGCCAGGCTCGCCGGAATCGGCGGCGACGGTCCCGTCGCAGCCCAGCGATCCGGCCGCTGCCGCCCCCACCACGCCGGCCTGGATCGTCGACCCCGTTGGTCCGCTTCGGGGCGACGTGACCGTGCGGGGTTCGAAGAACGCCGTGACCAAACACATGGTGGCGGCCATGCTCGCCGACACCCCGTCGCGCATCTCGAACTGCCCCGACATCGGCGACGTCGCGATCACCGCCGGCATGCTCGAGGCCCTCGGGTGCGGCGTCGAGGTCAGCGACGGCGTGGCAACGATCGACCCCCGGTTCATCGAATCGAGCCGGGTCCCGGTCCGCTTCAGCGGACTCAACCGGATCCCGATCCTCATGGTGGGGCCACTGCTGCATCGGATCGGTCATGCCTTCGTCCCGCTCGTCGGTGGCGACGACATCGGGGCTCGACCCGTCGACTTCCACGTCGCCGCCCTCCGGGCCATGGGCGCCGAGATCGAGTTCACCGACGAAGGGCTCGAGGCCAAGGCCGTCTCGCTCCGCGGCGCTCACATCGAGCTCCCCTACCCGTCGGTCGGGGCCACCGAGACCGTCCTCCTCACCGCCGTCCTCGCCGAGGGCCGCACCGTCCTCGACAACGCCGCGACCGAGCCCGAGGTCATCGAGCTGGCGCTGTTCCTGCAGCGGATGGGTGGTCGGATCGAGATGCGACCCAACCGTCGGTTCATCATCGACGGCGTCGAGTCCCTGACCGGCGCCGCCCACCACCTCAAGGGCGACCGGCTCGAGGCCTTCTCGTACCTGGTGGCCGGACTCATCACCGGGGGCGAGGTCCGGGTGCTCGGCTGCTCCCAGGACCGACTGGTCACGGCGATCTCGACCCTGCAGGGCATGGGCGCGCGGTTCGAGATCACCGATCGGTCGATCTCGGCCTGGGCCGACACCCTCCGTCCGGCCGCCGTCCAGACCGACACCCACCCGGGATTCATGACCGACTGGCAGTCCCCGATGGTGGCGTTGTTCACCCAGTGCCAGGGCATCTCGGTGATGTACGAGACCGTCTTCGAGAACCGATTCACCTACGTGCCGGCGATGAAGAAGATGGGCGCCCAGATCGAGCTCTACACCACCCCGCTCGGAAGCATCGAGACCCGCTTCGTCGGGAGCTCGTCCCCGTGCTCGGTGCTCGTGAGCGGCGGCACCCCGCTGCACGGCGCGCAGGTCTCCGTGCCCGACATCCGCGGCGGCTTCGCCTACGTCCTGGCTGCGGCCGCCGCCGAGGGGCAGACCGTGATCACCGGGACCCATCACCTCGATCGCGGCTACAACCATCCCATCGAGAACTTCGAGGCGCTCGGCCTCGACATCCGTCGGGCCGAGGTTCGGGTCCCCGACGGACCCGCCGACTAGCCCGGCGTGGCCGAACTCAACGCCATCACCCTGCGGACCATCGACATGGCCGCCGCCGTGGCCTTCTACGAGGTGATCGGCTGCCGGGTCGTGTTCGGCGGACCGAACGACGCGTTCACCAGCCTGGCCATCGACGACGACGAGCCGGGATCGGGTTCCAACTTCATCAACCTCACGACCGAACAGGACGAGCGCGGCCCCGTTGGCTTCTGGGGTCGGTTCATCATCTTCGTCGCCGATCCCGACGCCCACCACGCGAACCTCGTGGCGGCCGGGTACCGACCCCTGATGGCCCCGAGCAACGCGCCGTGGAACGAGCGCTACTTCCACGTCCTCGACCCCGACGGCCACGAGGTGAGCCTGGCCCGGCGTCTCCGTTCCGACGAGTCGCCCGACTGACTAGCCTCTGGACGGTGCACGACACCGAGACCACCACCCCCTTCGACTGGACCGCCCACGACGGAGTGCTGTTCGATCTCGACGGCGTGATCACGCCGACGGCGCTGGTCCACGAGCAGGCCTGGAAGGCCCTCTTCGACTGGTTCCTCACCGAGCACGGCGCCGAACACGGCGCCGCCGATCGGTCCTCGTTCGAGGTCTCCGACTACCTCGACTACGTCGATGGCAAGCCCCGCTACCTGGGCGTCCAGTCGTTCCTGGCCTCCCGGGGCGTCGAGTTGCCCGAGGGCGATCCGAGCGATCCACCGGGGCACGCCACCGTGGCGGCGCTCGGCAACCGGAAGAACGACGAGTTCAACCGGATCATCGAGCGAGACGGTGTCGATGCCTACCCCGGATCCCTGCAGCTGCTCGATCATCTCGACCGGCTCGGGGTCCGTCAGGCCATCGTCTCGTCGTCGAAGAACGCCGTCCCGGTCCTCGCCGCCGCCGGTCTCGGCGGTCGGTTCGAGGTGATCGTCGACGGGCTCGTCGGTGCCGAACTCGGCCTGGCGGGCAAGCCGGCCCCCGACGCCTTCCTGCTCGGAGCCCGTCGCCTCGGTGTCGATCCGGCCCGCACGATCGTCGTCGAGGACGCGACCTCGGGGGTGGCCGCCGGAGCCGCCGGTGGGTTCGCCGTCGTGATCGGGGTCGACCGGGGATCCTCGGCCGACGCCCTGCTCGCCAACGGGGCCACCTTCGTCGTCGGCGATCTCGCCGAACTCGTTCCCCCGACCCCCGCCTGACCTCCGGTTCCACCCTTCGCGCCGACCGACCGCTCCCGTCCGACCGCTTCCAACCGATTGTTGAGCCATGGCCCGTCACGAAAAACCGCTCCAGCTGCCATCGCCACGGTTCGTCACCGACGATCCGTGGCGCCTGGTCGAGACCGAGTACGACGCGTCCGACCTCGGGGTGACCGAGACCCTGTTCGCACTCGGCAACGGCTACATCGGCATGCGGGCCAACCCCGAGGAGGGCCGCGAGGCCCACAGCCACGGCACGCTTGGTCAACGGCTTCCACGAGACCTGGCCGATCCGTCACGCCGAGGACGCCTACGGCTTCGCAACGACCGGCCAGACCATCGTCAACGTCCCCGACGCCAAGGTCATGAAGATCTACGTCGACGACGAGCCGCTCCTGCTGGGTGAGGCCGACCTCGATCACTACGAACGCGTCCTCGACTTCCGGTCGGGGACCCTCGACCGGAACCTGGTCTGGCGCACGCCGAGCGGGGGCCGGGTGGAGATCCGCAGCCGGCGACTCATCAGCTTCCGCTACCGGCACCTGGCGATCGCCACCGTCGAGATCACCGCGCTCGACGGGCCGGCTCCGGTCGTGGTCTCGTCGCAGTTGCTCAACCGGCAGGACGGCGAAGACGAGTACCACGTCCGCTCGGCGGCGCTGGGCGAAGGCAAGGACCCCCGCAAGTCGAGGCGTTTCGACCGCCGGGTGCTCGTGCCCCAGATCCAACGCGAGGACGACGACATCGTGCTCGGGTACCGGTGTGCCGAGAGCGGCATGACCGTCGCCGCCGGCTATCGGCACCTGCTCGACTTCGACGGCGATCCCGAGATCACGGTCGACATCTCCCCCGATCACGCGAAGACCGTGTTCTCGATGACCATCGAGGAGGGTCAGACGATCAAGCTCACCAAGATCATCTCGTATCACTCCTCTCGTGGCGTCCCGGCCCAGGAACTGGCCGATCGGTGTCAACGCACCATGCACCGAGCCATCAATGTCGGCGTCGACCACGTCTTCGACGTCCAGCGCCAGTGGCTCGACGAGTTCTGGGAACGGGCCGACGTCGAGATCGCCGGATCACCGGCCGACCAACAGGCGATCCGCTGGAACCTCTTCCAGCTCGCCCAGGCCTCGGCTCGCACCCAGGAACAGGGCATCGCCGCCAAAGGTGTCACCGCCGACGGCTACGAGGGCCACTACTTCTGGGACACCGAGGTCTACGTGCTGCCGTTCCTGGCCGCCACCCAACCCGATCTCGCCCGCAAGCTGCTCCGCTTCCGCTGGAAGCTGCTCCCGATGGCCCGACTCCGCGCCACCATGCTCAACCAACGCGGCGCCCTCTATCCGTGGCGAACGATCAACGGCGAGGAGGCGTCCGCCTACTACGCCGCCGGCACGGCCGCCTATCACATCAACGCCGCCGTCGCCTTCGCGATCGAGCGCTACATGGACGCCACCGACGACCTCGACTTCCTCGCCGACGAGGGAGCCGAGATCCTCATCGAGACGGCCCGGCTCTGGGAGGACCTCGGCTTCTACACCGAGAACGGCGAGGAGCACTTCCGGATCCACGGCGTGACCGGGCCCGACGAGTACACCACCGTCGTCAACGACAACCTCTACACGAACGTGATGGCCCGGTTCAATCTCCGCTACGCCGCCACCACCGTGGAGCGCCTGCGCGAGGAGCGTCACGACGACTACGAGCGGCTCTGCCACCGTACCGGCCTCACCCAGCGCGAGATCGCAGCCTGGCACCGGGCTGCGACCGCGATGTACCTGCCCTACGACGAGGATCTCCAGATCCATCCCCAGGACGAGAGCTTCCTCGAGCGGGAGCCGTGGGACTTCGAGAGCATCCCCGACGACAAGTACCCGCTGCTGTTGCACTTCCATCCGCTGGTGATCTACCGGCACCAGGTCCTCAAGCAGGCCGACGTCGTCCTCGCGATGTACCTGCGGGCCGAGCACTTCACCCCCGAGCAGAAGCGCCGCAACTTCGACTACTACGACCCGATCACCACGGGCGACTCGTCGCTGTCGGCGTGTGTCCAGGCCATCGTCGCGGCCCAGATCGGCTACGAGGAGTTGGCCTTCGACTACTTCCGCCAGGCCCTCTACGTCGACCTGGCCGACACCCACGGCAACACCGCCGACGGCGTCCACATCGCCTCGGCGGCCGGCGTCTGGGCCGGGTTGGTGTACGGCTTCGCGGGGATGCGGTTCGACGGTCCGGTCCTGCGCTTCGACCCGGCGCTGCCCGCGGAATGGGACGGGGTCCGCTTCCGGGTGACGCGCTTCGGTTCCCTCATCGAGGTCGGCATCCAGTCCGGCAACGGCTTCTCGGTCACGTCGATCGACGGGCCGGCGCTCAGCATCGGATCGGCCGGGGAGACCGTCGTCCTCGAACCCGGTGCGACGGCGTCATTCACCGCCACGCCCCCCGATCGGGGCTGACCCCATCCGCGCCGTGGGCGCGAACCACGCCCCGTGGGGATGGGTCCAGCCCAGGGTGACCGGCGTGACCACCCCCTGCTCGAACCGCAGATAGCCCACCAGGCTCGGCGCGGTCTCGGACTCGACGTCGAACGCCGGGCGGCTCACGCCCTCGACGACACCCGGGGCCTCCAGGCCCAGCCAGACCACGGGGCGGGCGAACGAGGCCGCCGACAACTCGGATCGGAAGCGTTCCCGCTCGGCCGGCGGGAGATAGGCCGCGGCCCACGACGTGATGACGGTGACGAGGTGCCCGGGCGGCGCAGCATCGATGGCCCGGCCGACGTCGGCGACCAGGTCACCCACCAGGACGCGGGGCGGATCGGCGGCCAGCTGCTCGAGCGCCCGGCGGGCCCGATCGAGACGGGCCCGATGATCGGGCCAGACACAGGCCAACAACCAGCGCCGCGCCTCGTCGTCGGCGAGGTCGACGGGGGCCCGCTCGAGACCCACGCGCCACCCGATCACGTCGAGCGCCGGCGGAAGGGGCAGCACGCCATCGACGTGCGGCCCCCGTAGCTCGCTGTACACCGTCACCGGTTCGCCGCCGACGTCGTGGTCGGTCGGTCGGGCCGGCTGCATCGCACCGAACCGACCGAAATCGATCCGGTAGCGGTCGACGGCGAGGTTGAGCCCGGCGCTGCATCCGGCGTCGATCAGGGCCAGCGTCGCCGGACAGGTTGCCGGGGTCGGGGTGGCAGGGCTCGGGATGGCCGGGGCCGGGTGATCGTGGGCGATGCGGTGCAGCGCCAGGGCCAACGGCGCGCTGCGCCCGCACTCGTTGGTCTGGGTGAATCGGGAGGCCAGGAGTGCTCCCAGTTCGGGTTCGTGTTGCCGGCAGAACTCGACGAACCGTCGACCGACCTCGGGATCGACGGTGGCACCCTCGACGCCCGCAGCGGCGTAGGAGGCGGCCAGCGCCACCGCCGTCGGATCGTCGCCGTGGTCGTCGCGCAACACGATCGAGTGGACGGCGGCGAGCAGGAGGTTGGGCTGGCGGGCGTGGGTCGGTCCCGACGCCGTGAACCGCAGCAGGCCGACGTCGTCGGCGACGGCCTCGCAGATCGCCCGGTACATGGGGCTGTAGTCACCGCACTCGTTGCGGGCGAACACCAGCCACCGACGCCGGAGCGTGTCGTCGAGCGTGGCGGCAGAGCGGGTCATCACGCGATGATCGCCGCGGTCGGTGGCGGCGGCCAGGTTGATCCGGTCGATGTCGACGCGATCACCCCGACTCGGCCACCCCGACTCGGCCACCCCGACTCGGCCTGCCGATCCGGGCGTCGCCCGGGGTGAGGGCCGCTGACGCCGGCCGATCTCGTAGGCTTGACGAATGCGTATGACCGGTGACGACAACACGGGAGCTCTCGTCGGGATCTCCTTCGAGACCGCCTTCCGGGCCCAAGAGTTCCTGTTGGCCGCCAAGGGACTGGCCGCACGCAAGCAGCTCCGGCTCAACGATGCCGTCGTCGTGGTGAAGAACCCCGACGGCAAGACCCTCGTCCAGGAAACGACCGACCTCCAGCCGCTGCAATCGGCGTTCTCGGGGGCGGTGTGGTCCGGGCTCTTCGGCCTGCTGATCGGCGGCCCGGTCGGCTGGATCGCCGGCACGGTGCTCGGCGCCGGGAGCGGCGCTGCGGCCGCCAAGGTGGTCGACCTCGGGATCACCGACGACTGGGTCGACTGGTTCCGAGACGAGGTCAATCCGGGAACCACCACGGTCGTCCTGCTCGTCGAAGACGTCGATCAGGAGGCGCTGATCGCCGAGGCGGAACGCTTCAGCGGCGCCCGCCTGGTCTACACCAGCTTCGATCACACAACCATGAACCGGATCGGCGAAGCCCTCGGGAGCGCGATCCCGGTGGTCCACAACGAACAACCCGACCCCGACGCCACGTTCCATCCCGACCCCTCGACTCCGGGTCCGTCGACCTGATCGGGCCGGCGGGGCTGCGATACGGTTCCCGTTCGTGACCACCATCGACACCGACCGCCTCCCGTTCCACCTCCGCGGCAACTACGCGCCGGTCTTCGACGAACTGACCGAGACCGATCTCGTCGTCAGCGGCTCGGTTCCCGCCGAGCTGACCGGGCTGTACGTCCGCAACGGGGCCAACCCGCACACCGGCCGGTCGCCGCACTGGTTCGCCGGAGACGGCATGCTCCACGGCGTGCGGTTCGATGGGGGTCGAGCCAGTTGGTACCGCAACCGATGGGTCCAGACCCGTGCCCTGAACGAACCCCGGTCCTCGATGATCGGCGCCGACGGAACGGTCGACCGCACCATCGGGGTCAACAACACCCACGTGATCCGCCATGCGGGTCGGATCCTGTCGCTGGTCGAGTCGAGCTTCCCGTGCGAGATGTCGCCCGAGCTCGACACGATCGGGGTCCACGACTTCGACGGGCGCCTCGACACCGCGATGACGGCCCACCCCAAGATCTGCCCCCTCACCGGCGAGATGCACTTCTTCGGATACGGGTTCTTCGCGCCCTACCTGACCTACCACCGGGTCTCCCCCACCGGTGAGTTGGTGCAGAGCGAGGTCATCGACGTCGCGGGGCCCACCATGATCCACGACTTCTCGATCACCGAGCGCCACGTGATCTTCATGGACCTTCCCGTCGTGTTCGATCTCGACCTCGCCATGAAAGGCGGGATGCCCTACCGCTGGGACGACGACTACGAGGCCCGGGTGGGCGTCATGCCCCGCGGCGGTTCCGGCGCCGACGTCACCTGGTTCGCCGTCGACCCCTGCTACGTGTTCCATCCGATGAACAGCTTCGACGCCACCTCGGCCGCCGGGACCTCGACCGTGGTCGTCGACACCGCTCGCTATCCCGAACTGTGGCGGCAGGACTCGGCCCGCTTCAACAACGACGCGGCCCTGCATCGCTGGACGCTCGACCTCGACACCGGTGCCGTCGGCGAGCAGGCGCTCGACGACCGCACCATCGAGTTCCCCCGGGTCCACGAAGACCTCGTCGGTCTGGTCAACCGCTACGGCTATGCCGTCGCCAACCTGCCGGGAGCGTCCGAGGAGACGCCGATCAGCCAGCTCGTCAAGTACGACCTCGAGTCGGGTGCGTCGACCGCACACGATTTCGGAACCACCCGGATCCCCGGCGAGGCCGTCTTCGTCCCCGCCGCCGGGGCGACCGCCGAGGACGAGGGCTGGTTGCTGGCCTTCGTCTACGACAAGCCGACCGACTCGAGCGAGCTCGTGGTGCTCGACGCCACCGACCTGACCGCCGACCCGGTGGCCAGCGTCGCCATGCCCCGCCGGGTGCCGTTCGGCTTCCACGGTTCGTGGATGCCCGACCCGACGGACTGACCACGGCGGATCGCCCGGTCCCCTCAGCCGGCGACGAGGTTCCCGAACCGGTGCAGCGTCCGGCTCACGGCCTGCTCGCGCAGGAAGACGAGCAGCTCGAGTCGACCGTTGAGCGTCGGCGGGGCGTCGGAGACGTCGATCTCCGCGGCGTTGGCCAGACCCCGGAGCTCGGGGTCGACCCGTCCGAGGACCCGGACCCGATCGACGCCGCGGGCCTGCATCCGAGCGAGACCGGACTCGATCGATTCGTGCCCGGCGAGGGACTCGACCAGTTCGACCCCGCACCGTTCGGCGGCCGACCGGACCCGGCGCACGTCGACCTCGGGAACGCCGTCGCCGATCATCAGCCCGGTCGCCGGCCGAGGGCGGTAGCGGAACCGGTTGGCCTCGCAGAACAGACCACTGGGATCGTGCTCGAGCGAGAACTCCTCGGTCCACCACCGTTCGTCGCTGCGCCGGGCCGCCTCGAGCCACTCCTCGTCGTGCTCGGTGTCGCCGGTCTCGCACCACCGTCCGAGTTGGGCCACGTAGTTCGGTCCTCCGGCCTTGGCGCCCGGCCCGATCGCCGACCGCTTCCAACCGCCGAAGGGCTGGCGGCGCACGATGGCTCCCGGTGATGTGGCGGTTCACGTAGGCATTGCCGACCTCGACCCGATCGAGCCAGCGTTCGACTTCGCGGGGTTCGAGCGTGTGGATCCCGCCGGTCAGTCCGTACGGCGTGGCGTTCTGCAGGGCGATCGCCTCGTCGAGCGAACCGGCCTGCATCAGCCCGAGCACCGGGCCGAAACACTCGGTCTGATGGAACCAGCTCCCGGCAACGACCCCCAGTCGGATCCCGGGTGACCAGAGTCGGCCCTCGTCGTCGAGTTGGCGCGGCTCGACCAACCACGACTCGCCGGCGTCGAGGTCGCGGAGCCCGCGGGCCAGCTTGCCCTCGACGGGCAGGATCACCGGCCCCGTCGTGGTGCGGAGGTCCGACGGAGGACCGACCCGCAGGCTCTGCACGGCGTCGACGAGCTGGCGGCGGAACCGGGGCGAGTCGTAGACGTCGCCGACCAGGATCCCCAGCGAGGCCGCCGAGCACTTCTGGCCGCTGTGACCGAACGCCGATCGCACCAGGTCGGCGACGGCCAGGTCGATGTCGGCGTGCGGGTGTGACGATCAAGGCGTTCTTGCCCGACGTCTCCCCGAAGAGCGCGAGGTCGGGCTTCCAGGAACGGAACAGCTGGGCGGTCTCGAACGAGCCCGTCAGGATGACCCCGTCGACGCCGGTCACGAGGCGCCGACCGACGTCGTCGTCGGGGGTGCGCAGGAAGGCGAGGACGTCGGTCGGCACGCCGGCGGCCCAGCACGCCTCGGCGACGATCTCGGCGATCCGAGGGGTCTCGGGAGCGGGTTTGAAGGCCACGGCGTTCCCGGCGGCCAACGCCGCCAGGACGCCACCGGCCGGGATCGCCATCGGGAAGTTCCACGGGGGGATCACGGCGACCACGCCGAGCGGTTCGAACCGGAGCGCGCCCTCGGCGGTGAGGTCGGGCCCCTCGAGATCGACCGCCCGGTCGCCGTACCAGCGCGGCGAAGTCGATGCCCTCGGAGATCTCGGGGTCGGCTTCGGCAACGGTCTTGGCGCCCTCGTGCACCATCGCCGTGAGCAGCTCCGCCCGCCGGCTCGCCAGCTCGTCGGCCACCCGGTAGAGCACCGCCTGGCGTTCGGAGGCCGGTCGGGCCGCCCAGGCCACCTGCCCGTTGCGCAGCCGTTCGATGGCCCGGTCGATCTCCTCGACCGACTCGATCATCGTCGCCTGGGGGCGGCTCGGTTGGGCCGCGATGGCAGCGGCCACGAACGCCCGATTGGCGGGCAGCGCCGGGTCGGTGTCGGCTTCGTTGGCGAAGCCCCGTTCGACCGGCCAGGGATCGGGCTCGGTCAGCCGGTTCTGTCGGCGGCGAGGTCCGAGCTCGATCCGCCAACGACGATCGAGCGCTTCGCGGAAGCCATCGGCGGTCCGGGCGAACTCGGGTGTCCCCGGGGCCAGGGTGCCGAGGACCCGCAGGAAGTTGTCGGGGGCGGCGTTCTCCTCGAGGCGGCGGAACAGGTAGCTGATCGCCACGTCGAAGTCGGCCGGGGCGACGACGGGGGTGTAGAGCAGGAGCCCATCGGCCTCGTTGCGCACGACTCGGGCCTGGGCCGGCGCCATGCCCTGCAGCATCTCGAACTCGATGCGGTCGGCGACCCCGCGTTCGACACTCAGCAGGCGGACCCAGGCCACGTCGAAGAGGTTGTGGCTGGCGATCCCGAGCCGGACCGACCCGAGGTGTTCGGGTCGCAGGGCCCAGTCGAGGCAGCGCTTGTAGTTGGCGTCGGTGTCGAGCTTGGAGGTGTAGGGCGCCTGCTCCCAGCCGTGGATCGCGGCATCGACCTTCTCCATGGCCAGGTTGGCCCCCTTGACGAGGCGGACCTTGATCTCACCACCGCCCCGCCGCGCGACGGGCATCGGACCACGCAACGAGATGCTGCAGCGCCCCGAGCGCGTCGGGGAGGTAGGCCTGGAGCACGATGCCGGCGTCGAGACCGACGAACTCGGGTTCGTCGAGCAACGACGTGAACACGGCGATCGTGAGTTCGAGATCGTGGTACTCCTCCATGTCGAGGTTGACGAAGGTCGCAGGGCTCGTTGCCGCCGCTCGGGCGAAGAGGCCACGGAGTCGTTCCACGACCCGGCGCGCGGCCTCGTCGTGATCCCAGGGATCGATCTGCGACACCACCGACGACACCTTGACCGAGACATAGTCGACGTCGGGTTGGTCGAGCAGCGCCGAGGTGCGGGCCAGACGTCGATCGGCCTCGGCCTCGCCCAGGACGGCCTCGCCCAAGCAGGTTGACGTTGAGGTCGTAGCCCTCGGCGCGACGTTCGGCCAGGTGCCGCGCCATGCGTCGCGGTCGGGCATCGGCGACGAGGTGCCCCACGATCATGCGCATCCGGCGTCGGGCGAGCGGAATGACCACCCGCGGCAGTCGGGGGGCCAGGATCCCCCCGGCCCGCAGCAGGATCCGATCGATCGGCCCGAGGAAACCCGGCAGGGTCCCCGAGGCGACGAGCGACGTCAGCTGGTCGGCGGCGGCGCCCGCGTCGTCGGGCCGGGCCACCCGATCGACGAACGCCATGGTGAAGGCCACCCCGTCGGGATCCTCGATCAACGCCTCGAGCCGACCCGAACTCGCACGATCGTCGGCGGTCTCGGTCCGCTTCGCCTCGGCCAGCCAGCGCTCGACCAGCGCCACCGACGCATCGGCGAGGCGGTCGGCATCGTTGGGGTCGGCGATCCCGCTCGGCAGATGCGCGGGAAAGGGGTCGGAGAGCAGATCGGACATGGGACCATCGTGGACGATCCGGCATCGGGTGTCTTGTACGATCGCGTCGGTCATGACCGACCGATCCGACAACCCGCCGAGCTCGGCCCTCGAGATCGCCCTGCTGACGCTGTTCGACGAACTGGTCAACGTCATGTTCTGTGTGAAGGCCCCCGACGGCACCTACCTCGCCGTGAATCCGGCGTTCGTCCGCCGCTCGGGGCGGACCTCGCGCCGGGAGGTCGTCGGTCGGCGCGCATCCGACCTGTTCCCGGCGCCGCTGGCCGAGCGCTACGCCGAGCAGGACGCCGGGGTGTTCGCCTCGGGGGCACCCCTGCGAGACGAGCTGGAGCTGATCCGGCGTCCCGACGACACGTTCGGCTGGTACCTGACCTCGAAGCTGCCGGTGATCGACGATGGAACGGTCGTGGCGCTGGTCAGCATGAGCCGCGATCTCGAGACGCCCAGCGATGCGGCGATGGAACCACTCGGTCGGGTCGTCACCCTGGTCCGCGAACGGCTCGCCGACTCGCTCAAGGTGGCCGATCTCGCTGCGGCCGCCGGGTGCTCCGAGCCCCAGCTCGAACGACGCATGAAACGGGTCTTCGGATTGACGGCCAACCAGTACGTGCTGCGGGTCCGCGTCGACCGGGCCCGGGAGTCGTTGATCTCGACCACGACACCCCTGTCGACCATCGCCGCCGAGGTCGGGTTCTACGACCAGGCCAGCTTCACCCGTCAGTTCGCCCGGTTGGCGGGCCAGACCCCGGCCCAGTTCCGAACTCAGTGGTCGAGCGTCAGGACCTGAGATCGATCGACGCGCAGGCGGAGCGCCTGACCGACCGCCGGACGGGTCGGGGTCTCGAACACCACGGTTCGCGGCGCGGACGCCGGTTGGCTCCGGTTCGACCGCCTCGGACTCGATCAGGAACCGGCCGTCGGCGAAGGCGGCGCCCACCACCCGCACCTCGAGTTCGCCCCTCCGGATCGACGTGCAGGGCGGGCACGGGGACCAGGACCGTGCCACCGTCGGCAGGCCAGAGGTTGGGGTGGCCGAGGAACTCGGCGACGAACCGACTGACCGGCCGGTACCAGAGGTCCTCGGGCGACCCGCTCTGCACGATGCGGCCGGCCCGGAGCACCACCACCCGATCGGCGACGGCGAAGGCCTCGGTCTGGTCGTGGGTGACGTGCAGCGCGCTCACGCCGACGCCGCCGAGCAGCGCCCGCAGCTCGGACGTGAGCTGTCGGCGGAGCACCCGATCGAGCGATCCCAGCGGCTCGTCGAGCATCAGGAGCGCAGGATTCGGGGCCAGTGAGCGGGCCAGCGCCACGCGTTGGGCCTCACCGCCCGACAGGGTGGCGACCGACCGGTCACCGAACCCCGAGAGCCCGACGAGGCGCAGCAGCTCCTCGATCCGGGTGCGTTGCTCGACCGCCGGGACCGCCGCCATCCGCAGGCCGAAGCCGACGTTGCCGGCGACGGTCTCGTGGGTGAACAGGGCGTGGTCCTGGAACATCAGACCCAGGCCCCGCTCGTGGGTCGGCACGCCGGCCAGATCGCGTCCGCCGGCCAGGATCCGTCCCCGGGTGAGGGTCTGGAGCCCGGCGATCGCTCGGAGGAGGGTGCTCTTCCCGCTCCCGCTCGGTCCGACGACGGCGACGACCTCGCCCGCTTCGACCGTCAGGTCGATCCCGTCGAGCGCGGCCGTCGATCCGAACTCGACGGTCAGGTCCTCGATCCGGAGCGCGGGTTCGCTCACAGGAGCCCGGAATCCTCGGCTCGGGTGCGCTCCAGCAGCGTTGCGATCAGACCGACCACGACGCCGATGATGACACTGATCGCCATCGCCTGCCCCCGGAGTTCGGGCCCCGGTTGCGACAGCAGTCGGAAGATCGCGAGCGGTGCGGTGAAGGAGTCGGCTCCCCTCGAGATGAACGACGTCGCACCGAACTCGCCGAGCGAGACCGCCAACGAGAACCCGATCCCGGTGGCCACCGCCGATCGGACGAGGGGCCATTCGATGGCGGTCACCACCCGAAGCGGACGGGCTCCGAGTGCCGCACCCGCTTCGCGCACGTGCGGATCGATGGCCCGCAGGGCCGGGACCACGGCCGCCATCACGAACGGCAGCGCGACGACGGCGTGGGCCAGCGGGAGCAGGAACGGCGAACGCCGGAGGTCGAACACGGCGAAGGCCAGCAGGTAGCCGAAGCCCAGCGTCGCAGCCGACACACCGAGCGGAATCAGCACCACGGCCTCGAGCCAGCGTCCGGTCCGTCGGCCCGCGGCGATGACCCGGGCCGCCGGCACGCCGACCACGGTCGCCACCAGCGCCGCACCGACGGCGAGGCGCAACGAGTGCCACAACGACCGGGCCGGGGAGACCGGGAGCAGGGTCAACGGTTCGGTGAGGGAGCGATAGTGATCCAACCCATACCCCCCGGCGACCCGCAGGGACTGCTCGGCCAGCGCGACCATCGGGGCCCCGACGAAGAGTGACGCCGCAACGAGGACCACCCCGGCGTGCACCCGACGGCGGGCCGAGTCGAGCGGGAGACCGGCGTTGGTCCGTCGGCGTCGATGCCCGACACTGAGCCGCCGCTGGAATCGAGCCGATGCCACCGACAACCCAACGACCACCACCAGCTGGACGAACGCCAGGACCGCGGCGACGTCGAACTCCTGCCGGAAGATCGCGTAGCGACGGATCTCGGTCTCGAGCGTGGCCACGGTCGGACCTCCGAGAATCAGGATCACCCCGTAACTGGTGAAACAGAAGAGGAACACCACGAGCGAGGCCCCGGCCAGCACCGGTGCCAGTCGGGGCAGCGTGATCGAGCGGAAGACCCGCAGCGGCGGCGCGCCGAGCACGGCGGCGGCCTCCTCGGCCGAGCGGTCGAGGGTCGACCAGAAGCCGCCGACCACGCGGACGATCACCGCCAGGTTGAAGAACACGTGCGCCGTCACGATGGCCGTGAGCGTGCGGTCGGCCCAGGGCGCCACCCGGTCGAGCAGGGCCGAGATCGCAGCGGCCACCACGACGGTCGGGAGGACGAAGGGCACCACGGTGAGGACCCGCAGGGCGTTGCGGCCACGGAATCGGTACCGGGCGAGCACGTGCGCGATCGGCAGGCCGACCACCACGGTGGCCACGGTCGACACCAGGGCCTGCCACACGGTGAACCGGATCACCCGCCAGGTCGATGCCCGGCCGACGATCTCGGCCAGTCGGCCGGGACCCACCCCGGCCAGGCTCCGCTCGCCGATGGCGATCAACGGCCAGACCACCAGCAGCGCCAGGAACGTCACGGCCAGACCCGCGGCGACGACGTCGAACCAGGGGGGTCGCTCGACCCCGGAGGTGGCCCGGTCGTTCACCGCCGCCTGCCGGCCGGGTCGCTCACCGGGTGACGATCTCGGACCAACGTTGCGTCCAGTCGGCCCGGTTGGCCTCGATCTCGGCCGGGTCGAGGGTGAGGGGAGCGTCGATCTCGACGGCGTTGTCGACGAAGACCTCCGGGAGTACGACGTCGTCTCGCACCGGGCGCACGAACATGTTGAGCGCCACGTCGGCCTGGAACTCCGGACCGAGGAGGAAGTCGATCAGCCGGGCCGCCGCCTCGGGATGCTCGCTCCCGGCGAGCACGCCGGCGAACTCGATCTGGCGGAAACACGAATCGGTGAGGACCCCGGTGGGGGCCACGTCGATCGGCTCGGCGCTGAAGAGCACCTCGGCCACCGGGCTCGTCGCGTAGGAGGTCACGATCGACTTGTCGCCACCACCGGCGATGAACTCGCCGCTGTAGGCCTCGGTCCAACCCGAGGTGATGGTGGCGCCGCCGTCGACCAGCCGGCGCCAGTAGTCCTCCCAGCCGTCCTCGCCGTAGCGGGCGATCGTGGCGAGGAGGAAGGCGAAGCCCGGTGACGACGACTCGGGATTCTGCGTGACGAAGTCGGCAGCGTTCGCCGGTTCGGCCAGGTCGTCGAGCGAGGTCGGGACCTCCCCCGGGAGCTCGTCGGTCCAGTAGTTCACGCAGACATCGCCGACGTCGATCGGCACGACCCGGTGGGCCGGATCGAGCTCGAACTCGTCGGGGACCCGATCGAGGCCCGGCGAGGAGTACGCCGTGAACAGGTCGGCATCCAGGCCCCGCTGGAGGAAGGTCGAGTCGATCCCGAACAGCACGTCGCCCTCGGGATCACCGGCGGTGAGCACCGCCCGGGCGACGACCTCGCCCGCGTCACCGGCCGAGAGCACCTCGACGGTGATCCCGGACTGGGCGGTGAACTCGTCGAACAGGCCCTCGCTGACGAGGAACGAATCGTGGGTGATCAGCCGGACGGTGGTGCCGTCGACGTCGGCTCGTGCGACCTCGGCCGGGTCGAGTACGTCGTAGTCGGCGGCGCCGCCGTCGGTGCTGCCGCCGGCGTCGATCGGGTCATCGGATCCGCAGGCGGCGAGACCGCCGGCGACGGCCAGGGCCACGGCGGCGCAACGGACGAAACCGGAACGCTGGAACGGGACGGACATGTGAGGCTCCCTTCGCTGGAATTATCCAGAGCAGGTTCACGGGTCGACAGCGCCGGCGTGATGCCTCGACTGCCCTCTCAGCCCGACTGACTCGAGCTCCCCGGTGTTTGGATGTGGCCCCCTAGGCTAGCGCCCATGACGCCCGCTGTGGTCGTGCTCCGGCAACGGAAGGTGCCGCACCGGATCGTGTCCTACGACCACGATCCGGCCCGTTCGTCCTACGGCACCGAGGCGGCCGAGGCGCTGGGCCTCGACCCGGCCGTGGTCTTCAAGACCCTGATGGCCGACGTCGACGGCACCCTGGTGGTGGCGGTCGTGCCGGTGACGGGTTCGCTCGATCTCAAGGCGCTGGCCCGGGCGGCGGGCGGCAAGAAGGCCTCGATGGCCGACCCCGCCGCCGCCGAGCGATCGTCGGGATTCGTGCTCGGGGGCATCAGCCCCCTGGGTCAGCGCAAACGCCTCGCCACCTTCGTCGACGACTCGGCCATGACCCTCGGCGAGATCTACGTGAGCGCCGGCCGGCGAGGCGTCGAGATCGCACTGGCCCCGGACGACCTGGTCGACGCACTCGGGGCCACGGTCGCCCCGCTCGCCGCCTCCTGAGGACCGACGGCGTCAGGCCGGACGGACGACGGGGCCGTCGGCGGAGTCCTCGATGATCCAGCCCTGGGCGGCGAGCTGGTCGCGGATCTCGTCGGACCGGGCGAAGTCCTTGGCCGCTCGGGCCGCCTGGCGTTCCTCGGCCAGGGCCAGCACCTCGGCCGGGGCCTCGGCGGCGCCGCGGGCGATCTCGAGCCCGAGCGTTTCGGCGATGAGCCGCACGGCCGCCGCGGCGGCAGCGGCGGCGGTCCGATCGCCGGCGTCGAGGGCGCTGTTGGCCTCCCGAACCAGTCGGAACAGTTGATCGACGGCTCCGGGCGTGTCGAGGTCTTCGTCCATCACGGTGGTGAACCGGTCGATGACCGCCGGCTCGGGCTCGGCTTCGAGGTCGGCGGTTCGCCGACCGAACGCGTCGAGACGCTCGAGAGCCGCCCCGGCATTCGTCATCGTGGTGTCGGTGATCTCGATCGGTGACCGGTAGTGCGACTGCAGGACCAGGAGCCGGTAGGCCCGCGGGTCGTAGCGATCGGTGAGATCGAGGAGGTTGTCGACGTTGCCCAACGACTTCGACATCTTCTCGCCGCCGAGTTCGACGAACCCGTTGTGCATCCAATGGTTGGCGAACCGTCGCCCCAGGGCCACCGCCTGGGCCCGCTCGTTCTCGTGGTGCGGGAACGCCAGGTCGAGACCGCCGGTGTGCAGGTCGAAGCCCTCACCCAGCAGGTCGAGGCTCATCACCACGCACTCGGTGTGCCAGCCGGGTCGGCCGTCGCCCCACGGCGACGGCCACGACGGCTCGGTGGGCTTCGCGAACTTCCACAGGGCGAAGTCGGCGGGATGACGCTTCTCGGTGCCGACGACGGCACGTTCGCCGGCCCCCTCGACGAGGTCGTCGATGCTCTGATGCGCCAGGAGCCCGTAGTCGGCGACCCGGTCGACCGACAGGTACACGCCGTCGGAGGTGACATAGGCGGCGTCACGGGCGATGAGGTCGCCGATCAGATCGACCATCTGGTCGACGTAGTCGGTGGCGTGCGGGGTGTGATCGGGGCGCTCGACGTTGATCCGGTCCATCCCTTTCCACCAGATCGCCTCGCACTTGGTGGTGATGTCCTGCCAGGGCCTGCCCTCTTCGTCGGCCCGCTTGATGATGTTGTCGTCGATGTCGGTGATGTTCGAGACGAACGTGACGTCGAGACCGCGGAATCGCAGATAGCGGCGCAGGATGTCGTAGGCCAGGGCCATCCGGCCGTGGCCCAGATGGGGCGGGGCGTAGACCGTCGGTCCGCAGACGTAGATCGAAACCTTGCCGGGATCGCGCAGTTCGAGCGGGATCACCTCGCGCCGGGCCGAGTCGAAGAGCCTGATCATCGGGCCCACGGTACTGGGGCGACGAGGTTCCTCCAGGCGAATTCCCTCCGGCGGACCCCGCCCGAAACGCCGGGCTCGGGCTCCGAGGGCGCCGGTAGCCTTGGGCCGGATGACTGCCGAGACCCCGCTCCCCGAACTCCCGACCGCCTACGCGCCCGCCGAGACCGAGCCCGAGGTCCTGGCCAGGTGGGATGCCGCCGGCGTCTTCCACGTCGAGGAGCCCGCCGATCCCGACGAGCCGACCTACTCGATCGTCATCCCCCCGCCCAACGTCACCGCCGCCCTGCACCTCGGCCACGCCCTCAACAACACGCTCCAGGACGTGCTCATCCGTTACCACCGCATGCTCGGGATGCCGACGCTGTGGATGCCGGGCACCGATCACGCCGGGATCGCCACCCAGACCGTGGTCGAGAAGCGCCTTCTCGGCGAGGGCATCCGCCGCCTCGACATGGGCCGCGAGGCGTTCGTCGCCAAGACCCAGTCGTGGAAGGACGAGTACGAGGAGGTCATCCTCGGACAGCTCCGGGAGATGGGCGCCTCGTGCGACTTCGACCGCACCCGGTTCACGATGGACGACATCTGCGCCACCGCCGTCCGCCACGCCTTCTTCGTGCTCTTCGCCGACGGCCTCGTCTACCGGGGCAAGCGACTGGTCAACTGGGATCCGGTCACCCGCACCGCCCTGTCCGACGACGAGGTCGAGATGGAGGAGGTGGCAGGCCACATGTGGTACCTCCGCTATCCCCTCACCGACGGTTCGGGCCACGTCACGGTGGCCACCACCCGGCCCGAGACCATGTTCGGCGACACCGCCGTCGCCCTCAACCCGGCCGATCCCCGGGCCGAGGCGCTCCGGGGCAAGACCGTCACCCTGCCGATCGTCGGTCGGGTCATCCCGATCGTCGAGGACGACTACGTCGTCATGGCCGACCCCGACGGCGACACCAAGGCCCAGTTCGCGACCGGCTTCTTGAAGGTCACCCCGGCCCACGACCCCAACGACTACGAGATCGGGCGACGCCACGACCTGCCGGTCGTCAACGTGATGGGTCCCGACGCATCGATCTCCGAACAGCACGGCTGGGACGACATCGATCGGTGGGGTCGGCGCGACGAGGTGGCCCCCTTTCTCGGCGCGAGCCGGGAAGACGCCCGGACCGCGGTGGTGGAGTGGTTCCGGGCCAACGACCTCCTCGACGACATCCGCGACTACGCCCATTCGGTCGGTCACTCCTATCGCAGTCACGTCCCGATCGAGCCGTGGCTCTCCGACCAGTGGTACGTGGCGGTCACCGACGACCGGCTGCGGGGCAGTGCCCTGCGGGCGCAGGTCCCCGACCAGATCGGCGACCTGCCCGATGGGGTCTCACCCCGGTCGGACACCACCGGCGACGGCGAACTCCGCTTCTACCCGGAGCGTTACGCCAGGACCTACCACGCCTGGCACGACAACATCCGCGACTGGTGCGTCTCCCGGCAGCTGTGGTGGGGCCACCAGATCCCGGTGTGGAATCGCCTGACGGCGACACCCGACCTGCATCCGTCGGTCGCCGCCGCGCTCGCCGGCGCCGGTCTCGACCAGGCCGTGCCGGTCGGTGGCCGCTGGGCCGAGGCCGGTTGTGCCCACCTCGCCCGTCGGATCACCGACGACGAGGTCGAAGAGAGCGTCTGCGTCCCGCCCGAGGCCACGCTGCGCCGTTCGGATCGGGCCAACGTCGAGCACGACGAGGCCGGGCTCATCGCCGCGCTCGAAGCCGAGGGATACGTTCGGGATCCCGACGTACTCGACACCTGGTTCTCGTCGGCGTTGTGGCCGATGTCCACCATGGGCTGGCCCTGGCCCGAGGACTTCCCCGAGACCGAAGGCCTCCTCGACGCCTTCAACCCCACCTCGGTCCTCACCACGGCCCGCGAGATCATCACGCTCTGGGTCAGCCGGATGGTCATGTTCAACCGCTACTTCCTGAACGGGCAGCTGCCGTTCCGCGACGTGTTCATCCACGCCATGATCCAGGACGGTCACGGCCAGAAGATGTCGAAGACGCTCGGCAACGGTGTCGATCCGCGCGACATCATCCACAGCCACGGAGCCGACGCCATGCGGTTCACGCTCGTGCAGATGACCACCGACACCCAGGACGTCCGCATGCCGGTCGACATGGTCTGCCCCCACTCGGGCCAGGCCTTCACCCCGACCTTCGTCACCACCCCGGCCGGGCACACCGTCGCCGCGGCGATCCAGACCTCACCGTCGGATCCCGCCAAGACGATGGTGTCGGCCTTCGGGGCGGCCACCGGCGTCGCCGAACCGGGTCCCGACCAGCCACTCGCCCGCAACACCTCGGCCAAGTTCGACGTCGGGCGCAACTTCGCCAACAAGATCTGGAACGCCACCCGGTTCGCCCTGCGCCGCCTCGACGACACCACTCCCCCGCCCGAGCCGGTCGCCCCGGAGTCGCTCCGCCTGGCCGACCGTTGGATCCTGGCCCGACTGGGCGAGACCCTCGCCTCGGCCGAGGGCCACCTCGCCGGCTACCAGTTCAACTGGTTCGCCGACTCGCTCTACGACTTCGTCTGGCGCGACGTCTGCGATCGCTATCTCGAAGCGGTCAAGCCGACCATCGACGACGACCCCGCCCAGCAGGTCGTGCTCGGCGCCGTGCTCGACGCCGTGCTGCGGGTGATGCACCCGGTCATGCCGTTCGTCACCGAGGCGCTCTGGCCGCACGTGTCGGGGGCCCGTTCCGGCTCGATCGCGGGCGTCGAACTCCCGGCCGCTTCCCTCCTGGCCGGGGCCGCCTGG
Source organism: uncultured Acidimicrobiales bacterium (assembly GCA_963717115.1). Classification (GTDB taxonomy): domain Bacteria; phylum Actinomycetota; class Acidimicrobiia; order Acidimicrobiales; family SZUA-35; genus JBBQUN01. Next base: position 51,972 of record CAVQVO010000009.1, read on the forward strand.
CCGGTGCTCGACCCGAGCGTCATCGACGCCGGGGTGCTGGCCGATTTCGAGCGGGCCGACCTGCTCGTCTCCCAGATCCGCTCGCTGCGGGCGGCGCAGGGCGTCAAGCCCAGGCAGCGCATCTCCCTCCATGCGCCCCAGCCGGTGCTCGATCTCGTCGCCCGCGCCGAGGGCTACGTCGAGGCACTGGCCGGGGTCGGCGCGGTCACCCCGCTCGAGGAGCGGGCGCCGGTCGCCAGCCCCATCGCCTTCGAGGGCGAGCAGGTGCTGCTGTCGGGCCTGACCGACGAGATCGATCTCGACGCCGAACGGGCCCGCCTGACCAAGACCATCGACGCCAAGTCGACCCAGATCAAGGGCTTCGAGGGCAAGCTCGGCAACGCCGGCTACGTCGACAACGCCAAGCCCGAACTCGTCGCCGAGACCCGGGATCGCCTGGCCGCGGCCCAAGCCGACCTGGCGGCGGCGCAGTCGGCCCTCGCCGCCCTGCCGGCCCGGTGAGTCGGATGTCCGGAAGCCCGTCCCCCACCACGCCGGCGCCTGCGACCGAACTCGGACTCGACGGTCAGAGCATCCTGGTGCGCATCTCGGGCCCCGATCGACCGGGCATCACGGCGGGTCTCATGGACGTCCTGGCCGTCGCCGACGCCGAACTGCAGGACGTCGAGCAGATCCTGATCCGGGGCCAGCTCGCCCTCAGCCTCGTGGTCACCATCCCGGCCGGCAAGGATCTGCTCAAGGAGCTGCTGCTCTTCGGTTGGGAACACCGGGTCGAGGTCGGCTTCGACGTCGTGACCGAGAGCTCGCACCGCCCGGCCCGCGGGCTCATCGTCACCCTGATCGCCCCGCTGGTCCATCCCGCCGAGTTCGGCGCCGTGGCCTCGGTCATCTCCGCCAACGGCGGCAACATCGACCGGATCGTCCGTCTGGCCAAGTACCCGGTGATGGCCTACGAGCTCGTCGTCTCGGCGGCGGTGGCCAACGACGAGACCGCCGGAACCGACCGGCACGACCAGGCCATCGAAGCCATCCGCGACGGCCTGCTCACCGTGGCCAAGGACCTCGTGTGCGATCTCGCCGTCCATCGCGAAGGCCTGGGCCGCCGGGCCGCCCGGCTCGTCGTCCTCGATGTCGACTCCACCCTGATCTCCGACGAGGTCATCGAACTCATCGCCGACGAAGTGGGGTGTCGCGACGACGTCGCGGCGATCACCGAACGGGCGATGCTGGGCGAGATCGACTTCGCCGAGTCGCTCCACGAACGAGTGGCGCTGCTGGCCGGCCTCGAGGCGTCTCGTCTCGACGCCGTGCGGGGTCGGATCCGGCTCACCCCGGGGGCCCGGACGTTCATCCGCACCCTGAAGCGGCTCGGCTACCGGACCGCCATCGTCTCGGGAGGCTTCACCGTCGTGACCGATGTCCTGGCGGCCGAGCTGGGCATCGACCACAGTCACGCCAACGTGCTCGAGATCGTCGACGGTCGACTCACCGGCCGGGTGCTCGGCGACGTGGTCGACCGGGCGGCCAAGGCCGACTTCGTCCGCGAGCTGGCGGCGGCCGAGGGCATCCCGCTCGATCAGGTGGTGGCGGTCGGCGACGGCGCCAACGATCTCGACATGCTCAGTGCCGCCGGGCTCGGCATCGCCTTCAACGCCAAGCCGATCGTCGCCGACTCCGCCGACACCTCGGTCAACGTCCCCTTCCTCGACGCCATCCTGTTCGTGCTCGGGATCAGCCGGGAAGAGATCGAGGCGGCCGACACCGTCGGATGACCCGCCCGATCGGTCGCCCCGGGTCAGGGGTCCCAGGGTCCGGGTTCAGGCGAGCTGCCAGGTCGCGATCAGGGACGGGTCGCCGTCGACAGGCGTCGCACGACCCTCCTTGTGGAGCGCGAGCAGGTGGGAATACACCGAGTTCGCGGCGGCTCGCCACAGTTGTTTGGTGGTGTCGGCGTACATCGAGGGGACCAGGTCCTTGATGGTCGAGGGGCCCTCGGTCAGGGCGGCAACGATCTGGTTCTCGCGCCCCCGGCGGTGGTCGATGAACGACTGCACGTAGACCTGAGGCTCCTCGATGGCGGGACCGTGGGTGGGCCAGTAGCGGACATCGGGCCGGTCGAGCAGCTTGTGGAGGCTGGCCAGGTAGTCGAACAGGTCGCCATCGGGTGGTGAGATGACCGAGGTCGCCCATCCCATCACGTGGTCCCCGGTGAACAGCACCCGCTCGTCGACCAGTCCGAAACACACGTGGTTCGACGTGTGACCCGGCGTGTGCACGACCTCGATGGTCCAGCTGCCGTCGTCGGCGGTGATCCGATCCCCGTCGGCGACGGCCACGTCGGGGACGAAGTCGGTGTCGGGACCCTCCCGCTTGAGTTCCTCGGGCATGTCGGCCCACTGCTTCTCGATGGTCTCCTTCTCCTCGGCGGTGAAGTACTCGTCGAACGTGATGGCCTCGAGTGGGTCGTGGTCGGGAACCGGACCGTGGGGACCGAACCCGTGGGTGACGGCACCGGTGCGGGCCTGGAGCTTGGCCACCCCGGCGGTGTGGTCGGTGTGGGTGTGGGTCACGAGGATCTTGGTGATGCGTTCGTCGGGACCGAGCGCCGCCATCACCGCATCGAGGTGTTCGTCGAGGGTGGGGCCCGGATCGATGACCGCGACCTCGCCCCGACCGACGAGGTACACCCCCGTGCCCTTGAAGGTGAACGGGTTGGGGTTCGGAGCGACGACTCGTCGGATCAGCGGCGACAACTCGCTGACGGCGCCGTAGTCGGGCTCGAAGTCTCGGTTGAAGGCAGGTCCGGCCATCGCCGGACCCTAGCCCGCCCCACCCACCCACTCCGAACTGCGGAGCCCCCGTCCGTTCCCGAACAACCGAGGAGCCTCCGTACGGAGCGACGCACGCCCGCTCCTCGGTTCGCTGGGGTGCGACGGTGGCTCCTCGGTTCGGGTGGGGGCGGTACCGGCGGGGCGGTACGGGCGGGGCGGGGCGGGGGTCAGGTGGGAGGGCGGAGGGACTCGAGCGCCTGCATGATCCAGGCCGGTGGGCGAACCGGTCGGCCGGCGGTGTCGGTGATGGCGGCGGTCACCGTGGCCTCGATCATCACCTCGTCGCCCCGCAGGATGCGCTGGCGCCAGGTCGAGGTGGCCCGACTGGTGCGCTCGAGGCTGGTCTCGACCACGAGCACGTCACCCATCTCGGCGGCTCGCCGATACCGGACCCCGAGCTCGACCACCACGAACTGGAAGCCGGCGGCGGCGACCGTCCGCAGCGGCAGGCCGATGGCGTCGAGCGCCTCGGCCCGGGCCACCTCGAGGTACCCCACGTACGCCGCATGGTTCACGTGGGCGTAGGGATCGAGCTCGGCCCAGCGAACGGCGATCGTGGCCCGATGGGGGGCGGTGAAGTCGGCCACGATGCGCGCCCCCGCGCCGTCGGTGGCCGGGCGATCAGGCACGGAGGTGCAGGATCCCGGCGTCGTGCGGATCGGTCGCCGGGGTGGTGGTCCCGATGTGCGCCGCCTGATGACCCGAGCCGGCCAGTTCGGCCAGCACCGACTCGACCCGGGCGGGATCGACCCCGAAGACGAGGCCACCCGAGGTCTGGGCATCGGCGAGCAGCAGGACCGAGAGATCGTCGAGCTCGCCCCGATCGACCTGCGCCTCGAGCGAGGCCAGGTTGCGCCTCGACCCACCGGGAACGAACCCGGCCCCGGCCAGTTCCCGGACTCCGTCGATGAAGGGCACGGACCCGAACGACAGCTCGACGTCGACCCCGGACTCCTTGGCCGCCCGTCCGAGATGGCCGATCAGGCCGAACCCGGTCACGTCGGTGCCACCGGTGGCGCCGGCGGCGAGGGCGATGCGGCTCGCGTCGGCGTTGAGACGCGTCATCTGGGCGATCGCCGGCGGCGACGAGACCCTCGGGCGCCTGCCCGGCCTTGATGGCGGTGGAGATCACGCCGATCCCGAGGGGCTTGGTGAGGATCAGCGCCTGGCCGGGTCGGAGCCCGGCGTTGGTGATCAGCCGGTCGGGGTGGGCCTCGCCGAGCACCGCGAGACCGAACTTGGGTTCGGGATCGTCGACGGTGTGTCCGCCGACGAGGAAGAAGCCACCCTCGGCCGCGACCTCGGCCGCCCCTTCGAGCACGTCGCCCAGCAGGTCGGCGGCGAGTTCGTCGGTGTTCCACCCCACGAGGTTGAGGGCGATGAGCGGGCGACCTCCCATGGCGTAGACGTCGGACACGGCGTTGCACGCGGCGATCCGACCCCAGGTCTTCGCATCGTCGACGACGGGGGTGATGAAATCGGCGGTGAAGACGAGCGCGCGGTCGGCGTCGAGGCGCCACACGGCAGCGTCGTCGCCGGTGGTGGCGTCGACGAGGATGCGGTCGTCATCGTTCGGGGTGAGACGGCCCAGCACGTGGGCCAGCTCGCTCGGGGCGAGCTTGCAGGCTCAACCGGCGCCGTGGCTGAACTCGGTGAGTCGACGAACCATGTGGCAACACCCCCTCTCGCGACCTCGGTGGTGCGGAACGACGGACGAAACGCTGGGCGGCAACCTACCGTGACAACCACCCGGCGACGAACACCCCGAACCGATCAGTGAGGACCACCGCATGCCGAGCACCGAAGCCGTCTCCTTCATCGGATCCCAGGGCCAACCGCTGGTCGGCATGCTCCACCGTCCGGACGGACCGACGCGGGGCAGCGTGCTGCTGGCCCACTGCTTCACGTGCTCCAAGGACATCCACACCCTGACCCGGTTGGCCAAGGGCCTGGCCGACGCCGGCTTCGCCGCACTCCGCTTCGACTTCACCGGACTCGGGGACTCGGGGGGCGACTTCGGGGCAACGCACGTCAGCGCCAACGTCTCGGATCTCACCCGGGCGGCGTTCTCGCTGATCGAGATGGGCTTCGGACCGTGCGGCCTGATCGGGCACAGTCTCGGCGGCGCCGCCGCGATCCTGTCGGCCGATCGGCTCAAGACGGTCCGTTGGATCGTGACGATCGGCGCGCCGAGCTCGGTCGAGCACGTCACCCACCTCTTCGCCGATCGCCTCGCCGACATCGAGGCCGCCGGGTGCGCGCCGGTGACCATCGCCGGCCGCACCTTCGACCTGGACCGGGGGTTCCTCGACGACCTCACCAACCACGACGTCCTCCAGGCGGTTGCCGAACTCGATCGTCCCTACCTCGTCGTGCACGCCCGGGACGACGAGGTCGTCGGCTTCGACCAGGGCCAGACCCTCTTCGCCGCCGCCGCCGAACCCAAGGCGTTCCTCGCCCTCGAGACCGGCGGGCACCTGCTCGGTCCGCGAGCCGCCGCCGAGCAGGCCCTCGCCGGCATCGTGGCCTGGCTCGACACCGTGGCCTGAGTCAGCGGACCGCCGCCGGTCACGAGAGTGCGGCAACGGCCGCGGCGACGTCGGCGGCCGAACGGATCAGGCGCCGGCCCGGGCGGTCGTGGCCTTCGTCGTCGACGAACACCCGGTCGAGGGTGGTGAGCGCCCCCGAATCGGCCCACCAACCCTGTTGGTCGGGCGGATCGAGGAACACCATCGGCGAAGGGCCGCCGAAGGTCACGTATGCGTTCTGGGCCGCGTCCTGGAAGACCTCCTGCATCGTGCCGGGCCCGCCGGGGACGTAGACGATCCCGGCCGTGGCGATGGCCAGCAGCCCCGCCTCGCGCTCGGAGTTCGAGAAGTACTTGGCGATGTGCGAGGCGAACGGGTTGGACGGCTCGTGGCCATAGAACCACGTCGGCACCGAAAGCGACGGAGCGAGGGCACCGACCTCCTCGACGATCGTCGACGCCACGTCGAGGGCGACGGTGACGAAGGCGTCGGGATCCTCGGCGAACGTCGCGACGGTGGCGAGACGATCGACCAGCGAACCGACCGCCGCCCGGTCGAGCTCCACCGTTGCGGCCCCCAGGTTGGCGGCCTCCATCGCTCCGGGCCCTCCCCCGGTCACCACGCAGAAGCCTTCCCCGGTCAGCGTCCGACCCAGTTCGACGACCGATCGGTACGTGCTCGATCCCCGTTCCATGGCGTGCCCACCCATGACACCGACCAGCCGCCGTCCGTCCCGGAACGACGACAGCGCCAGGCTGATCCCGTGATCGTGCAGGCGCTGGGTCAGCTCCTCGACCGGATGGAGCAACGGTCGCCGGGCGATCCCGGCCCTTCGATAGATCATCTGGTCGACGGTGTGCTCGAAACCCCGTTCGATGCCGGCATAGAGATCGGCTGCTCGGTAGAGCCGCTCGGGCGTGGGGTCGTACGGCAGATCGCCGAGCTCACGTCGGAGATGACCCACCAGGCCATCGACCTGCGACCTCCAGAGCACGTCGTCGTGGTCGGCGCCCACGAGTCCTCAGTCGAGGTCGAGGTCGGCGTAGTCGACCCCCGACAGGGCCACCGACTGCTCCCACAGCCGACGACCGGTCTCGGGATCGGTGGCGGCGGTCACCATCGGGATCTTGCGAGGCGGTCCGTAGTACTGACCCGGCAGCGACGGTCCGAAGTAGTCGCCTCCCCGAACCGCCGGGTCGACGGCGGCCCGCAACGTGGGTAGCGCCCCGATCGACGCCGGCTGGGTCACGAACCGGGCCCCCAGATCGACCACCGACTGCAGCACGCCGCCGAGCGCGAACCCGCTCTGGAGGTTGGTCGACGACAGCCCGGGGTGGGCGGCGACGGCGACGGTGCGATCGGTGGCAAAGCGGCGCGCCAGCCGACGGTCGAGCTCGAGGGTGAACACCTGGTTGGCCAACTTGGTCGTCCCGTAGACCGTGAACCGTTCGTAGCCCGCCAGTGAGGTGGGATCGTGGTCGACGAGCGAGCCACTGTTGGCAGCCAGGCTCGAGACGCTCACCACTCGCGACGACGCCGTGGCGATCAGGACGGGGAGCAGGAGACCGGTCAGGGCGAAGTGGCCCAGATGGTTGCTGGCGAACTGCATCTCGACGCCATCGGCACTCAGTTGTGGTGGGGTGGCCATGATGCCGGCGTTGTTGATCAACCAATCGAGGCGATCGAGTCGACCGGTGAGCTCCTCGGCTCCGGCGCGAACCGACTCGAGGTCCGACAGGTCGAGTTCGACGACGTCGACCTCGGCGCTCGGGTGTCGCCGGCGGACGGCCTCGGCGGCGGTGTGCCCCTTGGACGGGGTTCGCACGGCCATGACCACCCGGGCCCCGGCTCCGGCGAGGGACCGTGCGGTGGCGAGCCCCAGCCCGGAGTTCGCGCCCGTGATGACGGCGACCCGTCCCGACAGATCGGGGATGTCGTTGGCCGACCATCCGAACGAGGGACGGTTCATGATCGGGCTCCTGGGGTGGTGGGTACGCCGGCGGTCGACGCCCGGATGACGAGTTCGGTGCCGATGCGGACGTGCTCGGGTTCGCGATGGGGGTTTCCGACGAGATCGGTGACCAGACGACCGGCACAGGACCCGATGACCCCGACGTCCTGGCGGACCGTCGTCAGATCGAACAGGGAGGCCATCGTGTTGTCGTCGAACCCGACCACCGCCACGTCGTCGGGGATCCGCAGGCCTCGTCGACGGGCCTCGGCGATCGCTCCGATCGCCATGTCGTCACTCATCGCGAACACCGCCGTCGGCGGCTCGTCGAGCTGCATCAGGTCGGCCATGGCCTCGATCCCGCCCTCCACCGTGAAGTCCCCGGCCCGGACGAGTTCGGGCCCGATGAACAGGCCCATCTCGGCGAGTGCTCCCCGGAACCCCTCCTCGCGCAGCAGCGGCACCCGGAATCTGTGGAACCCGTGGTCACCGCTGATGATCCCGATCCGGGTGTGACCCAGCTCGGCCAGATGACGAGCGGCCGTGGCCGCCGACTCCGACTCGTTGAGCGACAGCGACGGGAAGTGGCGGTTCTGCGACCCGATGGTCACGATCCGGGCCCCGGCGTCGAACAACCGCTGGGCCTGTTCGTCGGCCAGCCGGATGTCGACCAGCACGAGTGCGTCGCCCCGTTGGTACCAGGTTCCCCGCCCCGCCAGGAACCGTTCGCGGTCGTCCTCGGTCGTGATGGCGTAGAGCAACAGGTCCATGCCATGGTCCTTCACGACGGCGTCGATGGCGGCCACCACGCTCGAGAAGTACCAGGTGTCGAACATCGGCACCGCAACGGCAACCGAACCGGCCCGCCCACTGGCGAGACGGGCCGCGGTGAGGTTGACGACGTAGTCGAGATCGGCAGCCACCTCGAGGACCCGGGCTCGGGTGGACGCAGCGACGTTGTCGAGGCCGCGCAGGGCTCGGCTGACCGTGGCCACCGACACACCGGCCGCCGACGCGACGTCGTCGATGGTCGCGGGCCGCGACGGGTTCACGGGAGAGGCACACCCTCGGCCGCCTGGAGCAGCGTGTACACGTCGGCTCGATCGAGGCGGACGCCGAGCGCCGCGCCGTAGCCGGCGAGCCGATCCGGATTCTGGCTGCCAACCAGCGCCACCGGCTTCGAGGGATGGGCCAACACCCAGGCCAGTGCGATGGCGGCCCGATCGACGCCTTCTCGTTCGGCGAGCGAGTCGAGCGCCGCGAGCAGGTCGGCCGACAGACCCTCGCCGGTGGCCAGGGCCCCACCCCCGAGTGGGCTCCAGGCCAACGGGGTGGTGCCCGCTTCCATGGCCCGGTCGAGGGTGCCGTCGCGCAGCGGATCGGTTTGCAGCAACGAGAACTGCGGTTGGTCGGTGGCGATGGCGAAATCGAGGTGGGCCTGGAGGGCGTCGGCCTGGCTGGGCAGATAGTTCGAGATGCCGACCTCGCCGATCTTGCCGGCATCCCGCAGGGCGGTCAGGGTCTCGGCCAGTTCCTCGGGATGGGTGTAGAAGTCGGGTCGATGGATCTGATAGAGGTCGACGTGCTCGACCCCGAGGCGCCGAAGGCTGTCTTCACAGGCCTGGGTGAGGTAGACCCGTCCGCTGTCGTACGGGACCGGCGGGGTGATCCCGCCCTTGGTGGCGAGCACCATGCGGTCTCGCAGGCCCGGACTGGCCGACAGCACCTTGCCGAGGATCTCCTCGTTGGCCCCGAATCCCGTCCCGCCCCAATCGAAGCCGTAGACGTCGGCGGTGTCGACGAGGTTCATGCCGGCCTCGAGCGCGGTCTCGATCAGGGTCGTCGCCTCGCCGACCGACGAATTGGTGAAACGCCAACAGCCGAATCCGATGGGACCGACGGTCGATGCGCCGATGGCGCGGGGGGAGGAATCGATCAGCGACATGCCTCGCACCATAGGACAAACGGACCGGTTTCGATCACCGCAACTCGTGCGGTCGTTCGTGATCGATGAGCCACCGCTTGACCTCGAGCCCGCCGGCGAACCCGGTGAGCGAACCATCGGCGCCGATCACCCGATGGCAGGGAACCACGATCGAGATGGGATTCCGACCGTTGGCCGAGGCGACCGCTCGGACCGCCGTCGGCCGGTTGATGGCCCGGGCCTGCTGGGCGTAACTCGACGTCACGCCGAACGGGATCCGACGCAACGAGTCCCAGACGGACCGCTGGAACTCGGTTCCCCGCAGGTCGAGGTCGAGATCGAAGTCGGTTCGTGCCCCGGCGAAGTACTCCTCGAGCTGACGCCGCAGTTCGTCGAAGACGGGGACCTCGGCGTCGACGAGCGTCTCGGCGGCGATCCGGACCCGGCGCAGCTCGGTCTCGAGGTCGGCCCACAGTACCGCCCGGAGTCCCGGGGACCCGGCCTCGTGGGTCGGCCGGTCGGCAAGCAGGTGGAGCGAACCGAAGGGGGCGTCGATCGTGGCGTGGGCGATGGTGGTCATGGTGTCCTCGGCAGGGTTCTCGTCGGGGGCAGGGTCTTCGGGGGCAGGGTCTTCGGGGGCAGGGTCTTCGGGGCAGGGTGGAGGTAGGCGTTCCAGAGGTGATGCATGGCGTAGGAACGCCAGGGCCGCCAGCGTTGGGCGGCCAGGGCGAGGTCGGAATCGAGTCCACGATCGGCGGCCACGCGGACCAGGGCGAGGTCGGTGGGAGCGAAGGCGTCGGGATCGGCCAGACCCCGCATCGACACGATCGTCGCGGTCCACGGTCCGACGCCCTTCAGCGCCAGCAGCGCGGCGCGAACCTCGGCCCGATCGGCCGAGGGAGACACGTCGAGCGTGCCGTCGGCGAGTGCGGTCGCCGCCCGCACCAACGTGGCGGCCCGGGCGGTGGTCAGACCGAGCGACCCGGGATCCTGGGACGCCCACGTCGTCGCGGCGGGGAAGACGGTCGTCACCCCGCCGACCGGATGCTCCAGGGGTTCCCCGAGGCGGGCGACGAGCCGGCCGGCCATGGCCCTGGCGCTGGCCACCGAGACCTGCTGATGCAGGACCGCTCGGATCACGGCGTCGTCACCCGACACCTCACCGGGCGAGCGGAGGCCGGGTCGTCGGGCCACCAGATCGCCGAGCAGCGGATCCGATCCGAGCGTGTCGTTGATCACCCGCGGATCGGCGTCGAGATCGAGCAACCGGCGAATGGCGTGCACGGCGACGGCCAGGTCCGCGAAGTCGGTGAGCCGGATCCGTGCCTCGATCCAGGCTCCCACGGGCTCGAGCTCGATCACTGCGGGGCCACCGGGCAGACGGAGACTGCGGCGGTAGCGCGTGCCGTCGACCTCCTCGACGCCGGACACGGCGTGGATCGCCAACCAGTGCCACACCTGGTCGACGTCGAAGGGCGGCCGGAGCCCGAGTCGCAGCGAGATCCATGATCCCTCGTTCCCGAGCTCGTCCCGGCGGCCCCCGCGCCGGCCGCGGAGTTCGGTCGGCGTTCGGGCGAAGACCTCGCGAACGGTGTCGTTGAACTGTCTCACACTGTCGAAGCCGGCCGCGAAGGCGACATCGGTGAACGGCAGCTCGGTGGTCTCGATCAGGATCCGAGCCGTACGGGCCCGGCGGGCCCGGGCGAGAGCCAGTGGCCCCACGCCCAGCTCGGCGGTCAGCAACCGATGGAGGTGCCGGGAACTGACGTTCATTCGACGAGCGAGTCCGACGACCCCGCTGCGATCGACGACCCCGTCGTCGATGGCCCGGATCGTCCGGGCCACGAGATCGTCTCGGCGGTTCCATTCCGGTGAGCCGGGCGAGGCATCGGGCGCGCACCGCTTGCAGGCCCGGAAACCGGCCGCCTGGGCCGACGCAGGTGTCGGGAAGAACGCCATGTTGGCCCGCTTGGGTCGAACGGGTGTCGGGCAGCTCGGTCGGCAGTAGATCCCGGTCGACCGAACCCCGACGATCACCCATCCGTCGAATCGCGGGTCCCGACTCTCGACGGCCACCATCCAGGCTTCGAGTGGCTTCTCGGGGGCGGCGGCGGAATCCATGGCTGCATCCTGCCGCCTCGAGTCGGTATTGACGAGCGGGAATCGGACAGCTCGGTATCGTGTCCATTCGATGGTTGACTGACCGCCATGCTTCCGCCGATGGTCGACTTCGCCGCTCGCAACACCCCGATCCGGCCCGCCGATCGACTGGCCGCCGCCCTCGGACTGGGACCGGGACGACTGTGGTTCAAACGCGACGACCTGACCGGTCTCGCCGGCGGTGGGAACAAGGCCCGCAAGCTCGAACTGCTGGTGGGCGATGCCGTGCGGCAGGACTGCGATGTGCTGGTGACCGCAGGCGCCGCCCAGTCGAACCATGTTCGGGCCACCGGATCGGCCGCCCGGGCGTCGGGCCTCGACTGTGTCGCCGTGTTGGCCGAACGCGAACCCCGCACCGTGGCCGAGGGCAATCTCGTGCTCGACGACCTCTTCGGGATCGAGGTCGTGTGGACGACGGTGGCCGAGCGCCATGCGGCCTTCGACGACACGATCGCCCGTCTCCGGGCCGCCGGGAGGAACCCCTACCCGATCCCGCTGGGGGGCTCATCCCCCATCGGCGCCGCGGCCTACGCCTCGTGCGCCACCGAGATCGAACTCGCCCTCGACGCTGCCGGTTCGGTCCGCCCGCTGGTGATCACCGCGGTCGGCACCGGTGGGACCTACGCCGGGCTGGCCGCCGGGTTCGGCGATTACGAGCAGGTCCTGGGATTCGACGTCGCCGCCGTTCCCGATGTCGAGCGAGCCGTGCCGCCCCTGGCCGATGCCGTGGCCGATCTCCTCGGACGCGGTCGTCCGACGGGATCGGTTCGAATCGACACGAGCCAGGCCGTCCTGCCCTACGGCGAGCCCTTCGACGCCCTCTTCGATGCCGTGCGGCTGGTGGCCCGAACCGAAGGGGTCGTGCTCGATCCGGTCTACTCGGGCCGGGCCATGACCGGGTTCATCGCCGGTTGCGAACGGGGCGACTTCGCCGACGACGACACCATCGTGTTCCTCCACACCGGCGGGATGCCGGCCCTGTTCACCGCTCGGTACCGGTCCCGGTTCTCGATGCCGAGCGCACTGACCGACCGGCCGCCGGTCTAGGACGCATTGCGGATCACACCGACCACCTCGCAGGTGTGGTCTTCGGCGAAGGGCGAGGTCGAGAAGACGTCGCCGGGAGCCGTCTCGCCGCTGCGGACCGCCCCGATGTAGGCGCTGCCGGATCCACGACGAACTCCTTCGGGGTCGATGAAGGCGACGTCGATGGAATAGTCGCTCGTCTCGGAGCTGGCGTTGGTGGCCGACACGGTTGCGACGAAGTCACCGAAGAAATCGGCTTCGGGGTCGATCGAACAGGCGCTGATCTCGGCCAGTTCCTCCGGGTCGCTCTCGGCCGCGAACCGCTCGACGTCGATGACCTCACACACGGTGCCCGCCTCCTCGAAGACGTAGTACTCCTCGATCGATCGTTCCCCGGGACGGAGGTGGTCGAGGAAGCTGGACTCGTCGGCGACTCGGGTCCCGGCATCGTCGAAGAACCCGATCGTCAGGAAGTAGGACGAGGTCTCGGGTGAGTTGTTGACCATCTCGAGCACGATCGCGTCGGGGGCGATGCGGCTGCACGACACGGCGTCGTCGGCCTCGCTGCCGGTCGAGGGTTCGTCGGTCTGGGCCGGCACCGTCGTGGCGGGCTCGTCGGCGGGGTCGTCGGCGGGCTCGTCGGCGGGGTCGTCGGACGGGGCGTCGTCGGATTGGGCGTCGGGAGCGGTCGTTTCCCCGGTGACCGTGGTGCCGGTCGTCGTGGTGGCCCCGGTGCCGACCTCGTCGTCGTCGCCGCCGGTGGCGGCAACGACGGCGATCGCGGCCACGGCGATGAGGACCACCACGCCGGCGAGGGCGAGTACCACCCCGCTGCTGATCCCGAAACAGCCCGACTTCTTGCCGCCTGCCTCGCCGATGTCGGGCGAGGAGTACTCGGCGATCGGACCGCCGAACGGTGCCGGAGGGGGACCCTCCGGGGCGGGCGGTGGGGACGGCGGCGCGAAGGGCTGCGGTTCCGGCGCCGGAGTGGGCGGCGCGATCGCGCGGGTCTCGGCCCCCCACTGCGAGCCGTCCCACCAGCGCTCCATGCCGGCCTGGGTCGGGTCTTCGTACCATCCCGCCGGGGGCAGGCCTCCGTCACTCATCGGCCACTCCTTCGTCCGAGCAGCCGATGGTAGGACGAATTCGCCGAGGTTTCGGGTGATCCCCGAAGACGGTCAGTCCCGGGTGACGCTGACGTCGTGTGGATGGCTCTCGCGGAGACCGGCCCCGGTGATCCGGACCAGGCGGGTGCGTTCCCGGAGTTCGGTCAGGTCGGCGGCTCCGGCATACCCCATCCCGGAACGCAGCCCGCCGACCAACTGCGACATCAGCTCGCTCAGCGCGCCCGAGTACCGGACCCGGGCTTCGACACCCTCGGCCACGTGCTTGCCCGGAGCCTGACCGGTCCCGTAGCGGTCGGTCGCCCGACCCCGCATCGCCCCGGCCGATCCCATGCCCCGGTAGGTCTTCCACATGGCGCCGTCGACCAGTTCGAGGTCGCCCGGGGCTTCGTCGACCCCGGCCAGCAGGTTGCCGAGCATGACCGCATCGGCGCCGGCGGCGAAGGCCTTCACGATGTCGCCCGACGACACCACACCCCCGTCGGCGATGATGGGCAGGGCACGGTCGGTGCCACGGTGCCGGCGAGCGGCCTGCGCGCACTCGTAGATGGCACTCATCTGGGGCATACCGGCCCCGGCGACGATGCGGGTCGTGCAGATCGATCCGGCACCCACCCCGACCTTGACCATGTCGGACCCGGCCTCGACCATGGCGTCGACCCCTTCGGCGGTGACCACGTTGCCCCCGATCACCAGGACGTGGGGCCACCCCTTCTTGATGATCCGGATGGCGTCGATCACGCCCCGGGTGTGCCCGTGGGCGGTGTCGATGACGAGCATGTCGACGCCGGCGGCGGCCAGGGCCTCGGCCCGCTCGGCGGTGTCGGTGACCCCGACGGCGGCCCCCACGCAGAGCCGCCCGTCGGCATCGAGGGTCGCGTCGGGCTTCTCGATGCGCTTGTTGATGTCCTTGACGGTGATGAGACCCGAGAGCCGGCCCTCGTCGTCGACCAGCGGCAGCTTCTCGATCCGGTGCTTGTGCAGGATCGCGACGGCCTCGTCGAGGGTCGTGCCGATCGGGGCCGTGACCAGCGGAGCGTGGGTCATGTAGTCGGTGACGCGGCGCTCGTACTCGTCGGCCCCGCAGAACCGGATGTCGCGGTTGGTGAGGATGCCGAGGAGGTGGTCGTCGTCGTCGCAGATCGGGACACCCGAGATCTTGTGCCGGTTCATGATGACCTCGGCGTCGGCGAGCGTGGCGCCCGGCCCGAGGCGGACGGGGGCCGAGATCATGCCCGACTGGGCCTTCTTCACGCGTTCGACGTGCTCGGCCTGTTCGTCGACCGAGAGGTTCCGGTGCAGCACCCCGATGCCACCTTCGCGGGCCAGCGCCACGGCCAGGGGCGCCTCGGTGACGGTGTCCATCGCCGCCGACATGAGCGGGATCCGCAGGGTCAGCCTGCCGAGGTCGGTCGTGGTGTCGACGTCGTGGGGCAGCACCTCGCTCCAGCCGGGCACCACGAGCAGGTCGTCGAAGGTCAGGGCCTCGGCGCCACGGAACACCCGTTCGTTGAGGGAACCGGCGTCGTCGGCGCGTGCGTCGTGGAAGGAGTCGGTGGTCATGGGTACCTCACGGGGAGACGGTCTGGAGCGCGATCTCGATGGCCTTCACGATGGCACGGTGTTCGACGGTGTGGACCCGCGCCTCGAAGGTCTCGGCGGTGTCGCCGGGCTCGAAGGGCACGGGCTCGGCGATGATGACCGGACCGTCGTCGACCCCGTCGTCGGGCACCCAGTGGACCATCACGCCCGACTCGGTGATCGCCCCGGCTTCCCAGGCGGCGAAGGCCTCGTCGATGGCGTGGGCACCGGGGAACGTCCCGGGGAGGGCCGGATGCAGGTTGATCACTCGGAAGGCCTCGACGAAGGTCGTGGTGAGGATGCGCATCCAGCCGGCGAGCACCACCAGGTCGGGTCGGTGCGGGGCGACGGCCTCGACCAGACGGGCGTCGTAGTCGACCCGTGACTCGTCGACCCGTCGCTCGAGCACGATGGCCGGAACACCGGCGGCCCGGGCTCGGGTCAGGCCACCGGCCTCGGCCCGATTCGAGACCACGGCGACGACCTCGACGTCGTCGGGGCGCCGTCCCGCCGGACCGAAGGCGTCGAGGATGGCCTGCAGGTTGGTTCCACCGCCCGAGACGAGGATCACGAGCCGGTTCACGACAGCACGACCCCCGGTTCACCGGTGACGTGACCGAGCACGAAGGTGGGTTCGTCGACCAGACCGGTGAACGTGTCGACATCGGCCGCAGCGACGACCGCCACCATGCCGATGCCCATGTTGAAGATGCGATGGGCCTCGACGAGATCGAGACCGCCCGCCTCCTGCAGCCAGCGGAACAGCGGCGGGGTCTCCCAGGCCGAGGTGTCGACGGTGGCGCCGAGTCCGGCCGGCAGGCAACGCGGGATGTTGTCGGGGAACCCACCCCCCGTGAGGTGGGCGAGCGCCTTGACGACCTGCGCCCCCAGCACGGCGGCCAACGGCTCGAGGTAGCTGCGGTGGGGGGCGAGCAGGGCATCACCGAGGAGCACGTCGGTGCCGGGGACCGGCCGATCGAAGCCGTAGGCGGCTCCCAGTCGGCGGGCCAGCGAGTAGCCGTTGGTGTGCAGTCCGCTCGAGGCCAGACCGATGAGCACGTCGCCGACGACGATGTCGGTCGAGGGCAGGAGATCCCGGCGATCCACGACACCCACCATCGTTCCGGCGACGTCGACACCACCGGGCACGATGAGATCGGGGACCTCGGCGGTCTCGCCACCCAACAGGACGCACCCGTTGGCCTTGCAGGCCACGGCCATGGACCGGACGATCCGCCCGACGACGTCGGGATCGAGCACTCCGGCCGAGATCGTGTCGAGCATGAACAGGGGCCGGGCCCCCTGGACGAGTACGTCGTTGACCCCGTGGTTGACGATGTCGGCACCGATGCCGTCCCACTGGTCGAGCTCGGCGGCGAGCACGGTCTTGGTGCCGCAGGTGTCGGTCGAACTCACCAACAGGGGCTGGTCGATCCCGAGGTCGGTCAGGTCGAAGACCCCACCGAAACTGCCGACACCGGCGACGACCCGCTCGGTGTGGGTCTGGCGTACCGCGTCGGCGATCTGCTCGATCGCGGCGTCACCCGCGGAGAAGCTGACGCCGGCAGCGGCATAGGCGTCGGGGGTGGCGGCGGGCGTGGCGGTCATGGTTCCCGCTTTCTTCAGCGTGGAGATCGTGGGGCGGGGGGCGTGGCGCCAACCGATGTCGGGTCGCGAGAACAACGCCGAGCCCGCCGTCAGCTGGTCGGCGACGGCGTAGGCCGAGTGCAGGGCGGCGTCGAGGGTCGGTCCGGTGCCGACGGCGTTGAGCACCCGGCCCCCTCTCGACACGAGCCGACCGCCGTCGTCGAAGACGGTGCCGGCCTGGAGGAGCATGGAACCGTGACCGACGACGGCCTCGGGGATGGCGATCCCGGTGACGGGCGCGGCCGGATAGCCTTCGGCGGCGACCACGACCGTGGCGGCGAACGTGGATGGCTTGGCCTGCAGCGGTTGCCACGATCGACCGCGGGCGGCCGCCGCCATCACGGCCAGCAGGTCGCCGTCGAGCAGTGGCACGAGCACCTGCGCCTCGGGGTCACCGAAGCGGCAGTTGTATTCGACCAGCCGGGGTCCATCGGGGGTCAGCATGATGCCGGCGTAGATGACGCCGACGAAGGGCGTGCCCTCGGCGGCCAGGCCCTGGGAGGCGCGGACGAGGAAGGTGTCGACGAGTTCGGCGACGAACCCGGGGTCGAGCCCGGGTACCGGAGCGAACGCACCCATGCCTCCGGTGTTGAGTCCGGTGTCGCCCTCCCCCACCCGCTTGTGGTCCTGAGCGGTGAGTCCCCCGAGCGCGTCGAGCTGGGTGGCGCTCGAGATGCCGAACAACGACACCTCTTCGCCGACCATCCGTTCCTCGATCAGGATCGACGCCCCGGCCGAACCCATCGAACCGGCGGCCAGCATCTCGAAGATCGCCCGTTCGGTCTCGGCGCGGCCGTCGGGGAGGATCACGCCCTTGCCCGCGGCGAGACCGTCGGCCTTGACCACCACCGGTCCATCGATGCGATCGAGGAAGGCCAGGGCCTCGTCGACGTCGTCGAAGCGACCGTAGGCCGGACCGGGGATGCCGTGACGTTCGGCGAATGCACGGGCGAAGGCCTTGGACCCCTCGAGCCGGGCCGCCGCGGCCGTCGGCCCGAAGGCGGCGATTCCCGCCGCCGCCAGGTCGTCGACCAGGCCGTTGACCAACGGCTGTTCGGGACCGACCACGACGAGGTCGAGGCACTCGGCCGTCGCATAGGCAACGACGGCGGCCTGATCGTCGGTGTCGAGCACCACGTTGTGGGCCGCCGTCCCCGGGTTCCCGGGGGCGACCCGGAGCTCGGTGAGCAGCGGCGATGCGGCGATGGCGTTGGCCAGGGCGTGTTCCCGGCCCCCCGATCCGATGAGCAGGACGCGCATCAGCCCAACGCCCCGTCGAACCGCGCCTTGGTGTTGGCCAGGCTCAGCTGGACCGGGATGGGATACGAGCCGGTGAAGCAGGCGTTGCAGTAGCCGTCGTCGCGGCCGAGGGCCTTCATCATGCGTTCGACCGAGAGGAACCCCAGGCTGTCGGCTCCGATGTGATCACACATCTCGGGGACCCCGAGCTGATGGGCGATCAGCTCGTCGTAGGTCGCCATGTCGACGCCGAAGAAACAGGGGTGGGCGATCGGCGGACAGGTGACCCGCATGTGGACCTCGGTGGCCCCGGCGTCGCGCACCATCTTCACGAGGGGTCCCGACGTCGTGCCCCGGACGATGGAGTCGTCGATGACGATGACCCGCTTGCCCCGCAGGTTCTCCTCGAGCACGTTGAACTTCATCGCAACGCCCTGCTTGCGCAGCTCGTCGGTGGGTTCGATGAACGTCCGTCCGATGTAGCGGTTCTTCACGAAACCCTCGTTGTAGGTGATGCCCGACACCGAGGCGTAGCCGATGGCCGCCGGGGTCGAGGAGTCGGGAACGGGGATCACCACGTCGGCCTCGACGGGGTGTTCGCGAGCCAGTTCCTCACCGAGCCGCTGACGGGCCTGGTGGACGCTGAGTCCGTCCCAGAAGGCGTCGGGACGCGAGAAGTAGATGTGCTCGAAGGTGCAGCGGGCCTGCTTCTCCTTGGCCGGGACGGCGTGGGTGGACCGGGCCAGGTCGCCCTGGAGGACGACGATCTCGCCCGGCTCGATCTCGCGGATGCTCGTGCAACCGAGCGTTTCGAGCGCCCCGGTCTCCGACGCGACGGCGTGACCGCCCGAGGGCAGCTTGCCCAACGACAGCGGACGGAACCCCCAGGGATCCCGGCAGGCGACGACCTTGGTGCCGGCGATGATCACCAACGAGAAGGCGCCGTGCCACTGGGGGATCACCCGCATCAATCGTTCTTCCCAGCTGTCGCCGTCGGAGGCGGCCAGCATCAGGGCGATGACCTCGGAGTCGGAGGTGGACTGCAGCCCGGCGCCCCGCTCGAGCAGGCGCTGCCGCAGCGGATCGGTGTTGACCAGGTTGCCGTTGTGGGCCACGCCCAGCGGTCCGTGCATGGTCTCGATCACGTAGGGCTGGACGTTGCGGTCGGAGTTCGCGCCGGTGGTCGAGTACCGGGTGTGGCCGATCGCCATCCCGCCGACCAGCGGGCGCAGGACCTCGGCGTTGAAGACCTGGTTGACCAGTCCCATCGCCTTGTGCAGCCGCACCGATCGACCGTCGGCGACGGCGATCCCGGCGGCTTCCTGGCCACGGTGCTGGAGCGCGTAGAGACCGAAGAAGGCCTGTCGGGCGGCATCGTGACCCGAGGTCGAGATGCCGATGACCCCGCACTCCTCCTTCGGGGTGTCGTCGAGGGGATCGAAGGCGGTCATGGTTGGGGCTCCCGGGGGGTGCTGGAGGGAATCGGGGCCTCGTCGTGCGGGCGAGGGCCGGGGTCGGGTGAGGCAGGCGTGGGTGAGGCAGGCGCGGCCGGGGTTCGGCCGGAGGGGTCGACGGGCAGGAAGGGTGCGAGGTTGCGGGCCATGCGGGCTTCCGCGGGCTGCTCGCCGGGGACGAACGTGGCCCCGGTGAGGCGTTCGTAGAGCTCGACGTAGCGCCGCGAGGTCTGGGCCCAGACGCTCGGGTCGAGGTCCGGGGGTGGCCCATCGCCCCGGTAGCCGGCCGCTCGCAGCGCCAGACGGACCGGTTCCTTGTCGAAGCCGTCGGGGGCCTGGCCGGACGCCAGACGGTCCTCGAGCGTCTCGAGCGACCAGTACCGCGACGAATCGGGGGTGTGCATCTCGTCGATCAGCAGCAGGCGTCCATCGGGGGCCAGGCCGAACTCGTACTTGGTGTCGGCGAGCACGAACCCGGCCCGTTCGGCGATCTCGGCCCCCCGGGCGAACACCGCGAGGGCCACGTCGACGACTCGCTCCCACCGTTGCGGATCGACCAGTCCCCGGGCGGCGACCTCGGCCACCGTGATCGGTTCGTCGTGCCCACCGTCGTGCGCCTTGGTGGTGGGGGTCACGATGGGTTTCGGCAGCGGCCCGTGGGGCGTCAGGCCGTCGGGCAGGGTGTGTCCGTAGAGTTCCCGCTCGCCGGCGAGGTACCGGGGCAGGACCGAGGTCGACGTGGACCCGGTCAGTCGGGCCCGGACCACGACCTCGACCGGCAACGGTCGGGCATCGACGGCGATCAGCGCATTGGGGTCGGGAACGGCCACCACGTGGTTGTCGACCAGGTCGGCGGTCCGGTCGAACCACCAGGCCGCGAGTTGGTTGAGGACCTGCCCCTTGTGCGGGACCAGGCCGATCACCCGGTCGAAGGCGCTCAGCCGATCGGTGGTGACGAGGAGCCGTCGGCCCCCGGGAAGGGCCCACGATTCACGGACCTTGCCCGACCGGTGATCGGGCAGATCCACGTCGAAGCCGGCCAGGGTGGGGATCTCGTGATCGTGGGGGGGACGGGTCACGGTCGGCTCCTCGTCGTCGCCGCCGGCGGGCGGGGCGTGGTGCGGGTGACGTGACCCATCTTGCGTCCGGGCCGGCTCTCGGACTTGCCGTAGACGTGGACCATGGCGTCGGGTTCGGCCAGCAGCAGGGGCACGGTGTCGATGTCGTCGCCGATGAGGTTGGTCATCGAGGCGTCGGCCCAGCGATGGGTGGAACCGAGTGGGAGCCCGGACACGGCTCGCACGTGCTGTTCGAACTGCGAGACGACGCACGCCGCCTCGGTCCAGTGCCCCGAGTTGTGGACCCGCGGGGCGAACTCGTTGGCCAGCACCGAGCCGTCGTCGAGGACGAACAGCTCGAGTCCGAGGACGCCCACGTAGTCGAGGGCCTCGACCAGACGGCGGGCGGCATCGAGGGCGGCGTCGGTCGTCGGCTCGGCGACCGCCGCGGGGACCGTCGAGGTGCGCAGGATGCCGTCGCCGTGCACGTTGCGGACCGGGTCGTAGCAGCGGACCTCGCCGACCGCCGAACGAACGACGATGACCGAGACCTCGGCCACGAAGTCGACCAGGCCCTCGGCGACGAGCGGGACCGAGCCCAGCGATGCGTACAGGTCGTCGGGGAGCGGGTCGCCGGAGACGGTGTCGACCCGGGCCTGCCCCTTGCCGTCGTAGCCGAGGCGCCGGGTCTTGACGACGGCCCGGCCACCGAGGCGTGCGACGGCGTCGACCAGGTCGGCCTGGGAGTCGACGGCGAGGAAGGGCGCGATGGGGATCCCGATGTCGGTGAGGAACGTCTTCTCGACGAGCCGGTCCTGGGCCGTTGAAAGGGCTCGGCCGTCGGGCCGCACCGGCACCAGCTCGACGAGGGCGGCGACGGCGGCCTCGGGCACGTTCTCGAACTCGTAGGTGACCACGTCACAGCGCGACGCGAGATCGGCGAGGAGCGCGGCGTCGTCGTAGGCGCCGACCAGATGGCATCCGGCCACCTCGCGCGGCCGGGGCCTCGGGGTCGGGGTCGAGGACGACGGTCGGCAGGCCCAGGCGGGCCGCCGCCATCGCCAACATGCGGCCGAGCTGTCCGCCCCCGAGGATCCCGACCGTCGGTGCCATCAGGCGAGGCGGTCGTCGGTCGGCGGATCGACGGGGTGCAGGGCGACGGCGTCGCGTTGGTGGTTGCGCCAGGTCTCGAGCCGGTCGGCCAGGTCGGGATCGTGGAGGGCCAGCACCGCAGCCGCCAGCAGGGCGGCGTTGACCGCGCCCCCGCTGCCGATGGCCAACGTCCCCACCGGGACCCCGGCGGGCATCTGGACGATGGAGAGCAGCGAGTCCTGGCCCGACAGGGCACGCGACTCCACGGGCACCCCGAACACCGGTAGCGCGGTCAAGGCCGCGACCATTCCGGGCAGGTGGGCCGCTCCGCCGGCACCGGCGATGATGACCTGGTGACCGGCCGCCTTGGCGTTTCGGGCGAAGTCGTACATGCGGTCGGGGGTGCGATGGGCCGAGACGATCCGAGCGTCGACCGACACGCCGAGCGAGTCGAGCGTGGCGACTGCGTGCCGCATGGTGGGCCAGTCGGACTGGCTCCCCATGATGACCACGACCTGTGCCGCGCTCGTGTCCCCCGGCTGCCCAACCACGCCCCCGATCCTAACGAGCCACGGCTCGGACTCCGGCCCGGAAGAGCGGGAGACATCGTCCCCGTTCGCCCCCGGGCCGCCCACGCAGGGGATCCTGCCGGTCGACGATGTGGTCCTCGGGGTGGGGCATCAGGCCGATGATCAGGCCCGACTCGTCACAGATGCCCGCCACCGATCCGGCCGACCCGTTGGGGTTCGCCGGATAGGCGACGCCGGCGGGGGTCCCGTCGGCGTCGGCATAGCGGAGCACGACCCGGCCGGCGGCCTCGAGGGCCCCGAGGTCGTCGGCGACGAAGCGGCCTTCGCCGTGGGCCACGGGGCATCGCAGCGGCTCGGTCAGCTCGGAGGTCCAGACACAGTCGGAGGCGACCCCGCCGACCGGTTCGGCCGTGAGCGTGACCCAGCGACACTCGAAGTGGTGGGACGCGTTCTCGGTGAGCACGGCCCGGGTGTCGCCGCCGGGCAGCAGCCCGGCGCGAACCAGCGCCTGGAACCCGTTGCACACGCCGAAGATCGGGGTTTCGCGAGCGACGGCGTCGGCCAGCTGATCGGCGAACCATCCCGCCAGATCGAGACCCAGCAGGCGCCCGGCCCCGAGTGCGTCGCCGTAGCTGAAGCCCCCGGGGATGGCCAGGATCTGGTGATCGGCGAGCCGCACCTCGCCCGATCGCAGGGCGGTCAGCGGAACGCAGCTCGACTCGGCACCGGCGGCGTCGAACGCCAGCGCGAGGTCCTGGTCACGATTGGTGCCGAGGGCGACCGGGATGAGGACCTTGGGTTTCGTCACTGCTGCTCCTCGGTCGAAGGCCGGTCGTGATGGACGTAGGCCTGCTCGACGGCGGCCAGGTCGAGGTCGATCGGACCGATGACCACCCGGTCGGTGTCGACCACGGAGCCGACCCGCGACGCCCACGGGACCAGTTCCGCGAATCGATCGGCGTGCTCGGGTGCGACCTCGACCAGATAGCGGCCGGCTCCCTCGCCGAACAGCACCTCGGGGTGGCCGGGCACCGTGAGCTCGATGCCGAGACGACCGGCGAAGGCCCATTCGGCGGCGGCCACGGCCAATCCACCCTCGGCGAGGTCGTGGGCGCTGCGTACGAGACCGGCACCGATCGCGGCCGCCAGTTCCCGATGGCGGTCGACGGCACCGGGCTCGATCTCGGGAACGGGACCGCCGAGGTCGTCGCCGATGACTTGATCGAGGTGCGAGCCACCGAGGGCCCCGACGAGCGGGCCGACCAGCCACACGTCGTCACCGGGCTCGACCAGACCGGTGAGCGGCACCGTCTCCAGGTCGCGGACGATCCCCAGGGCGGTGATGACCAGGGTCGGCGCGACGGGGTCGGGGGCGCCGCCCTCGGGCACGTAGACGTTGTAGAGCGAGTCCTTGCCCGAGACGAACGGTGCCCCGAAGGCGATGGCGGCATCGTGACAACCGCGGCAGGCCGCAACGAGTCCGCCGAGCGTGGCCGGATCGGTGGGATTGCCCCACCCGAAGTTGTCGAGCAGGGAGAGCTGGGTCGGATCGGCCCCGGCGACCACGGCGTTGCGGACCGCCTCGTCGATCACCGACCACGCCATGGCCTCGGGATCGAGCCGCCCGAGCACCGCATTGACCCCGATGCCGAGCACGACGCCCCGCCGGCCCGACGTCCCCGGCGGCACCAGCACCGTTCCGTCGGCCGGCCCGTCACCCTCGGGGCCGCCATAGGGCCGAACCAGCGTGCCTCCGAGCACCTCGTGATCGTAGGTCCGGATGACCGCTTCGTTGGACCGGATCGAGGGGTGGGCCAGCAGGTCGAGCACGAGCGCAGCCGGGTCGGCGTCGTCGGGCAGGGCCCGTCGGGGTGGACGGGCACGGTCGACCGAGATCGCCGACATCGCCCGTTGGGGACGACCGTCGTGCAGGAACCCGCAATCGAGGTCGATCACCGGATCGTCGCCGTCGACCACCACGATCCGCCCCTCGCCGGTGAACTCGCCGATGACGGCGGCACCGACGCCCCACCGTTCGCAGAGCGAGAGCAGGGGTTCGGGATCGGCGGATGCGACGACCATGCGCTCCTGGGCCTCGGACAGCCAGACTTCCCAGGGCGCCAGTCCGGGGTACTTGCGCGGCACCAGGGCGAGATCGACCCTCGCGCCCAACTCCTCGGCCATCTCCCCGACGGCCGACGACAACCCGCCGGCACCGCAGTCGGTCACGGCGCTGTAGAGGCCGGCATCACGGGCCGCCACGATGACGTCGATGAGCCCCTTCTCGACGATCGGGTCGCCGATCTGCACCGACGATCCGGCCACCTCGGCGGTCTCGACGCCCATGGTCTGCGACGAGAACGTCGCCCCGCCGACACCATCTCGTCCGACGGCTCCTCCCATCACCACGATGCGATCGCCCGCCCTGGCGCTCGTCGGATTGGACCCGTGGGGCAGGAGGCCCAGACAGCCGGCGAACACGAGCGGTGTGGTCGTGTAGGCCGGATCGTGGACGATGGCCCCGGCGATGTTCGGAACGCCGATCTTGTTGCCGTAGTCGCCGATCCCGGCGATGACCCCGGACCGGATCCGCTGGGGGTGCAGGACCCCGTCGGGCAGCGACCCGGGGTCGGTGTCCTCGGGTCCGAAGCACAGGATGTCGGTCAGGGCGATCGGCTTGGCGGAGACGCCCAGGATGTCGCGGACCACCCCGCCAACACCGGTATTGGCCCCGCCGAAGGGTTCGATGGCCGAGGGATGGTTGTGGGTCTCGGCCTTGATGGCCAGGTCCCAACCGTCCTCGAAGGCGACGATCCCGGCGTTGTCGACGAACGCCGAACGGACCCAGGGAGCGGCGACGGTGTCGGTGGCCGACCGCAGGAACGTCTTCATGAGGCTGTCGATGGTCTCACCGGTGTCGAGCGTGATCCGTCCGGTGAAGGTCTTGTGGGCGCAGTGCTCGGACCAGGTCTGGGCCAGCATCTCGAGCTCGGCATCGGTGGGTTCACGGCCGATCCCGGCGAAGTGATCCCGGATCACGACCATCTCCTCGGGATCGAGCCCGAGGCGGCGCCGCCGGTTGACCTCGGCCAGCCCCGCGGCGTCGAGACCGATCAGGGCGACGTGGGTGGTGTGCTCGGCATCGGCGTGATCGTCGGTGAAGGCGGCGGCGAGCGAGTCGAGCGCCCACCGTTCGATGACGTCGTTGTGGAGGACCCGTCGGGCCAGCGAGTCGATCAGCACCGGGTCGAGGCGGCCGCCGCGGGGATGGACCACCCAGCGCTGCCCCATCGTCGCGGCCTCGACCGGCAGGCCGAGCTCGTGAGCACTTCGCACGAGCTCGGCGCCCTCACGATCGGTCACACCGGGGCGGAGCCCGGTCTCGATGACGAGGGGTCGATCCGGGTGGCCGTCGGCCTCGGGGGGTCCGGACCGCCACCACTGGCCGACCGGATCGACCAGCAGCGCCTCGGCCAGCCTTTCGACCTGTCCGTCGGACAGATCGCCGCGCACGTGCACGAGGTCGAACCGTTCGATCGATTCGATCGGGAGGTCGAACAGCTGGGCCCGGCGAAGTGGACCGTCGGGCCCCGCGTCGAACGAACCCGGCCCAATGACGATGACATGCTCACGGCCCACGTCCCAAGGATGGGCGGGAATGGCGCGCTTGCCGCTCATCGTCGACAAAACTCCGGCAAGATTTCGGCCTTCGGGTGCCGGTCACCGTCGCGTCCCCACCGCACGGGTTGGTGCCGGTACGGTGGGTGGCCGTGGCTCCCTCGTTCGTCTTCGGTGTCGATCTCGATGGCGTCTGCGCCGACTACACGCTCGGCTTCCGGGCCGTCGTCGCCGAGGCGAAGGGGGTCGATCCCGATTCCCTGCCCGAGGAGCGATCGTGGGGCTTCGACGAATGGGGGCTCGACGAAGCCGAGTTCGCCCGCCTGCACCGGTACGCCGTCACCGAGCGACGCCTCTTCCGGACCCTGCCGACCATCGAGGGGTGTGCCGAGGCGCTGTGGCGGCTCTCCGACGCCGGGGTCTGGATCCGGATCATCACCCACCGGCTCTACACCAACTGGGGTCACGCCGAGGCCGTCGCCGACACCGTGGCCTGGCTCGACGACGTCCGGATCCCCTACCGCGACATCTGCTTCCTCGGGGCCAAACCACAGGTCGAGGCCGACGTGTACATCGACGACGCCCCCCACAACGTCGATGCGCTCCGCGCCGCCGGCAACGACGTCATCGTGTTCGAGGCCCCCTACAACACCATGCTCGGCGGCCTCCGGGCCCGCACCTGGGGTGAGGTCGAGGCGATCGTGATCGAGCTGGCGGCGGCTCGGGGCGCGATCCAACCGCAACTCCCGGGGATCGACCCGGGGACCGACCGGTTGTCACGGCGCAAGCGCCCGGGCGGAGTCTGAGGAAGGCGACGTGCGAACCGGCGCAGCGGTCGCCCGACCGCCTCGCCCGGCCTCGGGGATCAGACGGCGGGCTGGCAATCGGCCGCGAGCGCGACCCGATCGAGGGTGTCACGCCACCAGACGAGTTCGACGACCGACTTGCCCGGCACGTCGGCGAGGATCTCGTCGAGGAGCGTGGTCAGCGCGATCTCGGAGCCCGCTTCGAGGCGCAGATCGAGAAGGTGGTCGATGACCCGGCCCCGGTCGATCAGCTGGCCCGAGGTTGCGGCAGTCACATCGGCGGTCTGGAGTTCGGCGATCAGTTTCGACATCACGAGGTCCATGGTGCCACCTCCGGAGCGCCCTTGGTGCATCACAGTGGCAGATGACCAACCCACGACCCCGTTCGATTCGGGCTCGATCCGACCCGGCCCTCGGACGGTACCGGGGCCTCACCAGGGATTTCCCGGTCCAGGCCCGGGGTGGAACGACTCAGCGCCGCCGCCGGCGGACCCATGCCGACACCACGAGATTTCTCGGAGGTGACGCACGCCCGTAACGCCATCGGCGGACTCGGCGAGCCCGCGGGTCACGTGTCGGTCAGGGCGTGACCACGACCGTCAGACCGATCGGCGCCCACTGGTAGAGCGCCGCCGCCTGGTCGTTGCGTTGCCGCACGCAGCCGCTCGACTGGAACGTCCCGAGTTGGGCCTCGGACTGCATGGGCACCCCGTTCGCATAGTTCGGGATCGAGTGGAACCCGATCGAGAGCCGGGTGCCGTGGGCGAAGCGCACCATGTGCCTCATCGTGATGCCGTCGTGACCGGCGAAGGCGACGAGGGACTTCGAGTAGACCTGGTAGCGGCCGGGGGCGGGCGTGTCGCGACGCCCCGAGACCAGGTAGGAGTTCACCACCCGGTCGTCACGGTCGACCCACCAGATCCGTTGCTGGGAGTTCGAGTAGACGACGCGGTGGCCGTAGCCCGAATTCGCCGGCGGTCGATCGAAGGTCGGGCCGGGCGGTGGCGGTGGTGGAACGGGGGACGCGGTGCCCGTCAGGGCCACGAACTCCGCCGACTCGCTGAAGCCGAGCAGGAGCCCGTTGCGGGCCAGCCCGTTGGTGACGAGCTCGACCCAGTAGGCGAACCC
The DNA here is from genome assembly GCA_963717115.1 of uncultured Acidimicrobiales bacterium. GTDB lineage: Bacteria > Actinomycetota > Acidimicrobiia > Acidimicrobiales > SZUA-35 > JBBQUN01. The sequence goes on from CAVQVO010000009.1 coordinate 79,669, forward strand.
GTCGGGGTCGGGCTCACGACCGAGCACATTGCCGTAGATCACCCGGACGAAGTCGGGATCGGCCAGGGTCCCGTAGGTGGCCGTCCACTCCGAGGACACCATGAACTCGTCGGCGATGCGGGGAAGCGGTGTCCCGTCGACGTAGAGAGCGACCCAGTACTCGAGCCCGGCGGCATCGGGTTCGCGCAGGAACACCGCCCGGTAGAGCCGGACCACGCTGTCGCGGACGCCGGGGGCGACCTCGGCCGAGCTCGGGTCCTGCGCGGCGACCGGAGTGGGCGCGAGGAGCGAGCCCAGGGCGAGCGCGGCGACGACGAGCAGGAACAGGCCGTGGAGCCGGGAGCGGGAACGTGGGGAGCGGGAGTCCGCAGGCGGCGGGCAATGGCAGGGGGGCGATGACATGTGATCGTGGCGGGAGGCGCGGCTGGGACGATCGGACAGACGCACCCGTTCAGAATGCCAGGCGGCCTCGCCGGAGCCACGGTTCTCCCGACGGATTTCATGCGACCGTCACCGACGGGACACCTCGACCCGATGATGGCCCGACACCGCCGAGAATCCGAGGCGTACCGTTAGCATTCGCCTTCAATGGCTACGGGAAGGGCGAGGTCGCGCTGGCACTGGCAGACGACGCATCCCGGCCAGTTGGTGATCCTCGGGTTTGCCGTGATCATCGCCGTCGGGACGCTCCTGTTGCGACTGCCGTTCGCCCACGAGACCACCACCGAGCAGATCTCGCTGCTCGATGCGTTCTTCACCGCCGTCTCGGCGACCACGGTGACCGGGTTGGCGGTCTTCGACACCGGAGCCACGTTCTCGTGGTTCGGCGAACTCGTGATCCTGGCCATGATCCAGATCGGCGGCCTCGGGATCATGACCCTGGCGTCGCTCGCGACCATCTTCTTGTCGAAGCGGCTCGGCATCCGGCGAGGTCTGCTGGCCGGCACCGAGATCGGGCTCGGTGACTTCGGGGATCTGCGGCCCGTGATCAAGGCCATCCTCCGGTTCACCCTCCTGTTCGAAGGACTCGCGGCCCTCGGGCTCAGCCTGTGCTTCCTCGTCGAGGGCGACCACACGTTCGGTGGGTCGATCTATCTCGGGGTCTTCCACTCCATCTCGGCGTTCAACAACGCCGGCTTCTCGCCGCTCCTCGGCGGGTTGGAACGCTACGTGGGCGATCCGTGGGTCAGTGGCATCGTGTCGTTCACCATCATCGCGGGCGGCATCGGGTTCCCGGTCGCCGTCGAACTGGCCAGGCACTTCCGCAACCCCCGGGCGTGGTCGCTGCACACGAAGGTCACCGTCGCCGCGACGGCCGCCCTCATCGTGGCGGGCACGCTGGCCATCCTGGCCATCGAGTGGACGAACCCGGCCACCATGGGCGACCTCTCGGTGCCCGACAAGGTCCTCGCCAGCGTGTTCCAGTCGGTGACGACTCGCACCGCCGGGTTCAACACCGTCCCGATCGGCGGGTTGCGGGGTGGCTCGATCCTGCTCATGCTGCTCCTGATGACGATCGGCGCCAGCAGTGCGTCGACCGGCGGCGGCATCAAGACCTCGACGTTCGCGATCGTGGTGTGGACGACCCTGGCCGAATTCCGGGGCGACAACGAGGTGACGATCTTCCATCGTCGGCTCCCGTCGTCGCTCCAGCGCCAGGCGCTGGCCCTGGTGGTCGCCGCCCTGGGAACCATCGGCACCGCGACGTTCCTGCTCTCGTTGGCCCAACCCGACCTCGCGCTGGACTCCTTGTTGTTCGAAGCGGCGTCGGCCTTCGGTACCGTCGGCCTCTCGACGGGAATCACCCCCGACCTCGAGCCGTTCGGCAAGTTGCTGATCGCGGCGCTCATGTTCATCGGCCGTGTCGGTCCCGTCACCTTCGGGACGGCCATCCTGTTCCGCAGCAAGCCCCATCGATTCCGCTATCCGGAAGAAAAGCTGCTCGTCGGGTGATCCCCGTCGATCGAGCGAAGGAGCTCCCGTGCCCAATCTCCGCCAGATGCTGTCCGGCCAGCGAGCCGACAGCGATTCGTTGGTCGCCCAGTCGGTCCTCGTCATCGGGTTGGGGCGGTTCGGCTCGTCCCTGGCCGAAACGCTCGTCCAGATCGGCACCGAGGTGATGGCCATCGACATGGATCCCGGTCTCGTCCAGGAGTACTCGTCGCGACTCACCCATGTCCGCGAGGCGGACGCCACCAACCCGAAGGTGCTCCGCCAGCTCGGGGCCGACGAGTTCGACGTCGCGGTCGTTGCCATCGGCACCGGGATCGAAGCCTCCATCCTGTGCACGGCCGCCCTGGTCGAGGTCGGGGTGAAGAACATCTGGGCCAAGGCCATCCGCGACGACCACGGTCGCATCCTCGAGCGGGTTGGCGCCCACCACGTGGTCTACCCCGAGAAACAGATGGGGGCCCGGGTCGCCCACGCCGTGTCCGGTCAGGTGCTCGACTACTTCGAGCTCGACGAGGGCTTCGTGCTGGCCGAGGTCCGACCGCCGAAGGAACTCATCGGGAAGAACCTGCGTGACGCCCACATCCGCGAGAAGTACGGCGTGACGATCGTGTGCGTGAAGCCGGAAGGCAAGGGGTTCACCTACGCCACCCCCGAGACCGAGATCCTCGCCGGCGACATCCTCGTGATCGCCGGCGACGTGTCGTCGACCGAGCGGTTCGCGACGATTCGCTGAGGCCGGCGTGGAGCTCCTCGGCCGCATCCTGGCGCTCGTCCTCGCCGCGGTCTTCCTGTGGGCGGCGTTCGGCAAGCTCCGCGATCGGCCGTCGACGGCGAGCCAGTTCCGCGATCTCGGCCTCCCTCGGCCGGCCGAGACCGTCGTCGTCGTCGCCATCGCCGAGATCGCCGTCGCCGGGCTTCTGCTGGTCGTCCCGCCCTGGGGTGCGATCGCCGCGTTCGTCCTGCTGATCGGGTTCACGACCCTGCTCGCCGGCGTGGTCCGGTCCGGGCGGCCCGTGCACTGCGCCTGTTTCGGGGCCCTGACCGACTCGCCGGTCTCGTGGCGATCGCTGGTCCGCAACGCCGTCCTCCTGGTGGCGACCCTGCCGGTCATGGTCCTCGACGGTTGGTGAGGCCCGACGGGCACGGCGAGGGGACGCCCACCGAGTCGTGCCGCGCCGCGGCCCGTGCCAGGATGGCGCCATGACCGATCGTGCCTGGGGATTCCGGACCCGAGCCCTGCACGCCGGCGGCCGGCCCGATGCGGCCACCGGGGCGCGGGCCGTGCCCATCTACCAATCGACGAGCTTCGTGTTCGAAGACACCGCCGAGGCCGCCAACCTGTTCGCACTCCAGAAGTACGGCACGATCTACAGCCGGATCTCGAACCCGACCGTCGCGGCATTCGAGGAGCGGATGGCGTCGCTCGAGGGGGGGATCGGGGCCGTCGCCACCTCGAGCGGCCAGGCCGCGGAGTTCCTCACGATCACCACGCTCGCCGGGGCCGGCGATCACCTCGTCGCCGCGGCGGGCATCTACGGCGGTTCCTACACGCTCATGGCGACCACGCTGGCCCGGCTCGGCATCGAGACGACCTTCGTGCCCAACACCGACCCGAGCGCCTTCGAAGCCGCCATCCGGCCCGAGACCAAGTTGCTCTACACCGAGATCATCGGGAACCCCACCGGGGCGGTCGCCGACCTCGAGGCCCTGGCCGACATCGCCCATCGGCACGGCCTTCCGCTGGTGGTCGACGCAACCTTCGCCACGCCCTACCTGTGCCGCCCGATCGAGTTCGGCGCCGACATCGTGGTGCATTCGGCCACCAAGTTCATCGGCGGTCACGGCACCAGCATCGGTGGCGTCGTCGTCGAGGCCGGCAGGTTCGACTGGGCGTCGGGACGGTTCCCCCGGTTCACCGAGCCCGTGCCCACCTACAACGGCGTCCAGTGGGCCGACAACTTCGGTGAGTACGCCTTCTGCACCGCTCTCCGATCCGAACAGTTGCGCGATGTCGGCGCCTGCCTGTCGCCGTTCAACGCCTTCCTGCTGCTCCAGGGACTGGAGACGCTCCCCCATCGCATGGACGCCCACGTGGCCAATGCCCGGGCCGTTGCGTCGTGGTTGCACGCTCATCCGACGGTCGGTTGGGTTGCCCATGCCGACCTCCCCGACTCCCCGCATCGCGAGCTGGCGGCCAAGTACCTGCCCAACGGCGCCGGGGCGATCTTCACGTTCGGGGTCGAAGGCGGTCGGGATGCGGGTCGTCGGTTCATCGAGTCGCTCGAACTGGTGAGCCACCTCGCCAACGTGGGCGACGCCCGCACGCTCGTGATCCATCCGGCGTCGACGACCCACCAGCAGATGACCGACGCCCAACTCGCAGCCGCCGGTGTCAGCGCCGACATGGTGCGCCTGTCGGTCGGCCTGGAAGACCTCGACGACATCCTGTGGGATCTCGACCAGGCGCTCGCGAACACCCGAAGCACACCCTGAGGAGGTTTCCGCTCCATGTCGCACCACTCCCTCGACCATCCCCCCATCGACGGTTGGACTCCCCCGTCGGCCAAGGAGGTCCGGGCGCTCCTCGATCGGACCAACTCCATCGCGATCGTCGGGGCCTCGGCCAACCCGGCCCGGGCCTCGAACTTCGTCGTCAGCTATCTCCACGGCACGGCCAAGAGGTTCGACCTGTACCCCGTCAACCCCGCCACGACCGAGATCGACGGCCTGACCTGCTACCCCTCGCTGGCCGATCTTCCGGTGGTGCCCGACCTGGTCGACGTGTTCCGGGCTCCCGCCGACTGCCCCGCCATCGCGACCCAGGCCGTCGAACTCGGCGCCAAGGCGCTCTGGCTGCAGCTCGGGATCTGGAGCGAAGACGCGGCGCGGATCGCGATCGATGGCGGACTCGACCTCGTCATGGACCGCTGCGTCAAGATCGAACATGCCCGGTTCTCGGGCGGACTGCACCTCGCCGGGTTCGACACCGGGGTGATCACGAGCCGCCGCCGCGGCTGAGCCACCGGTCGGCCCGTGGTCCGATCGCCGCGAATTCACGATTGACTGTCGGGATGCGTTTCCCGCTCGCCCGAGTGTCCCTCATCGCCCTCGTCCTCGGGCTCGGTCTGAGCGCCTGCGGCAACCCCGATGCGTCCCGCGCCGACCTGACGACCATGCTCACCGAGCGGGCGGAACTGACCGACGACCAGGCCGACTGCATCGCCGACGCCATCTTCGGCGGCGACTTCAGCCAGGACGAGATCAACGAGGGCTCCCGCGACCCGGCCTCGGTCGACGGGTTCCAGGGTGCCATCGACGACGCCATCGCCACCTGCGTCCCGGCCCGGTGATCCGGTCCGGGCCGTGCGGGTCCGGCCCCCTCAGCTTTGCCCGATCGACGCCGATGGGGATCGGTGAACGAACTCGAGGTGCCCCGCTCCGCCGATGACGGTGGCGACGTGGCCGACGTCGACGCGGCGACCGGCGACGACAACGGTCCGGCGCTGGCCACGTTCGAGGCCCGCCTGGCCGAGATGGCCCGGGCCGAACGGGAGCGGATCGGGCGGCGCAATCTGTGGCTGGCCCACCACCATCCCGACGAGTACGCCGAACGCTGCGTCCACCTCGGGAGCCGCTGGGTCTGCCGGCGCTGCGCCTCGCTGTACCCGTTGGGGATCCTCGTCGCCATCGTCTCGGCGATGGGGGTGGCGCCGTGGCCCGAGTCCATCGATCCCTGGCCGATCTGGCTGTTGTCGATCCCGGCCACCCTCGCCTACTGCGCCGAGGCCATCGGCCTCATCCGCTACTCGGCCAGGGTGCAGGTCGGCACCACGCTGATCGCCGCCGTCGCCTTCGGCCGGGCCCTGGGGTATGAGTTCGAGCAACGCTGGAGCCCGGAGTTCTGGGGTCCGATCGCCGTGTTCGGCGGGATCTGGTTCCTGGCGACGATGATCGGCCTGACCCGCAAGAAGTTCTGAGCCCCGGCGGGGCGGGCGATCAGCGACCGGCGATCCAGACCGCAGTGACCAGGACCGCCACCTCTCCGACCTGTTCGGCCGCGCCCAGCAGGTCACCGGTGACACCGCCGACCCGGCGCACGGCCCACCGGCCGATCAGCGCCACGCCGATCGCGGCCGACCCCACCACGACCGGCGCCCACACCCCGTAGGCCACGACGGCGGCAACCACCCCGACGGCGGCGCCGAGGACCGCCCCGAGGCGCCCCAGGTCGCGTGTGTAGTCGGCCCCGAGACCCCGGTCGTTGGCGGCCCGGACCGTTCCCATCAGCGCCACGGCACCCGAGCGGCCGACCACGTGACTGACCAGGATCGCCACCACGCCGTGCGAGGCATCGAGCTCGACGAGCGCGGCGACCTTCCAGGCCGTCACGAGCACCAGCGCCAGGACCCCGAAGGTCCCGTGCCGGGAGTCCTTCAGGATCCGCAGTCGATCCTCGACCGTCCAGCCCCCGGCCAGTGCGTCGAAGCTGTCGGCCAGCCCGTCCTCGTGGAACCCTCCGGTCACCAGGGCCGTCACGGTGACGGCACCGACCGCGGCGAGCAGGGGACCCAGCTCGAGCTGGTGGCCGATCCAGAACGTCACGGCGCCGAAGCCACCGACCACCACGCCGACCGCGCCGAACCACGGGACCGACGCCGTCAGGTCGCCGGCGTCGTCGGGGTGTCGGCCACCGGGAAGTCGGGTCAGGAACGCCAGCGCCGTGCGGAAGCCTCGCACGCGGTCACACCGGACCGGCGACGCCGGCCTCGTCGAACGTCGCCACGTTCGACAGGGCCACGGCGGCGGCCCGGACCACGGGGAGCGCCACCAGAGCGCCCGAGGCCTCACCGAGCCGGAGGTCGAGATCGAGGAGCGGCTCCTTGCCGAGGGCCTCGAGCAGGCGTCGATGACCGGGTTCGGCCGATCGGTGACCGGCCAGCACGTGGTCGAGGGCCCCGGGGAGGGCGAGCTCCAGCGGAGCCAGGGCAGCCGTGGCGATGAATCCGTCGAGCAGGACCGGGATCGATCGGCGACGGGCCTCCACGGCCGCACCCGCCATCGCGGCGAGTTCGGTACCGCCCACTCGGCGAAGGATCTCGAGCGGGGCCCGGCCCGCACTCGGACCACGGGCCAGTCGTTCCAGCCCGGCCTGGACGACTCGCCGCTTGCGCTCGAACCCGGCGTCGTCGATCCCGGTCCCGCGGCCGATCCAGGCATCGATCGTCGCTGCCACCCCTGCTGATCCCCCCGGTGCCCCGTCGGCGGCGACCCCACCCAACGAGATCCCGCCGAACAGCGCGGCGGCGATCGCGGCCGCAGACGTGGTGTTCCCGATCCCGAGCTCGCCGAGGACGAGCAGGTCGGTCTCGGTTGCCGCCGCCGCCTCACGGCCGGCGTTCCAGGCTGCGGCGAACCGCTCCGGCGAGAGGGCGTCGGTGGTCGTGAAATCCTCGGTGGGCTCACCGATGCCGACGTCGAAGAAACGCAGCTCGGCGCCGGCTGCGGCGGCGAGCGCCGAACTGGTGGCCATCGAGCCCTCGATGGCCAGCGCCATCGCCTTCGTGACCTCCGCCGGATAGGCGCTGACGCCGTGAACCGTCACGCCGTGGTCGCCGCCGAAGATCAGCACGGCAGGGCGCTCCACGGCGGGGCGGGGCCGGCGCTGCCAGCCGGCCAACCAGACGGCGACGGCGTCGAGCCGGGCCAGTGCGCCGGCCGGCCTCAGCACCTGCGCCACTCGGTTGGCGGCGGCCTCGGCGGCGGCCAGGTCGGGTCCGGGGGTGGCGCGGCACGAAGCCTCGAGCAAACGGTGCGGGGTCACGCGATCACGTCCCGACCGGTGCTCGTCGGAGACGACCGGTCGACCGGAGATCAGCCGGGACGGGTCGACGGTCGGGACCAGCCGGCCGGCGACCACGAGATAGGTCTGCTCCAGCTCGGCGGCCAGGATCTGGTTCACCCGACCATGGACGTCCCGAAAGGTCCGGCTCAACGGATCGGCCGGCACGATGCCCTGCCCGACCTCGTTGCCGATGACGACCGTCGGACCGGGGCGCTCGGCGAGCCGGCGAGCGACCGCCCGGGCCCCAGCCTCGATCGAGTCGGTGGCCGGATCGGCCAACAGCCGGTTCGACACCCACAGGGTCAGGCAGTCGAGGAGCAGGGCGTGGTCCTCGGGAATCCCGTCGAGAGCCCGCTCGAGGTGGTGCGGAGCCTCGATCGTGACCCATCCGGCGGGCCGGTCGGCTCGATGACGGTCGATGCGTTCGGCCATCTCGTCGTCGAACGCCTCGGCGGTGACGATCACGCTCACCGGAGCGCCCGTCGAGGCGACCAGGGCCTGCCCGGCGCCCGACTTGCCGGAGCGGGCGCCGCCGATGAGGAGGATCGACCCCCAGGCCGGCCGCGAGGGTGCGTCCATCAGTAGTCGATGCCCTTCTTGGCCACGATGCCCTGGTCGAACGCGTGCTTGATCGAGCGCATCTCGGTCACGGTGTCGGCGAGGTCGATGATCGGCTGCACCATGTCGCGACCGGTCAGGATCACGCTCACCTGTTCGGGCCGACCGGCGATGGTCTCGGCCACGTCGTCGGTGTCGATCCAGTTCCAGGTCATGGCGTAGCTGATCTCGTCGAGGACGACGAGCCGGTGTTCGCCGGCCTGGATCAGGCGTTTGGCCAGGGCCCAGGCCCCTTTGGCGTGGGCGGTCGATTCGTCGAGATCCTCGGCGTCCCAGGTGAAGCCGTCACCCTCGGCGTGCCACTCGACCCCGAGATCGCGACAGATCTTCTCTTCGCCGACGTTCCAGTCACCGCTCTTGAGGAACTGGACGACGGCGACGGGCCAACCCTGGGCGACGGCCCGGATCACCGTGCCGAAGGCCGCCGTCGACTTGCCCTTGCCGTGACCGGTGTTGACCAGCACCAGCGACTTGGCCGTCTTCATCTGGGACTTGTCGGGGGCCGACCGGGGCGGATCCTGCGTGGCCGCCGTCTCGGAGCCTGCCTCGGACTGGGGTTCGGGTTCGGTCGATTCGGGCATGGTTCAACTCCTGGTGGAACGAAGGGGGACCACGACGACGGAGCCGTCGGGGGCTTGGAGGACGCTCACGGGCGTCTGGTAGAACTCGCTCAGGCAGCTCTCGGTGAGGACGTCGCCCGGCCGGCCGAAGGCGACGGTGCTGCCGCAGCTGAGGAGCAGGAGACGGTCGGCGAAGCGCCCGGCGGCGGTGAGATCGTGCATGGCGGCGATCACCGTCAGTCCGGCCTCGTGGCGCAGTTCGTCGATCAGCTCGAGGACGGTGGTCTGATGCCCGATGTCGAGCGCGCTGGTGGGTTCGTCGAGCACCAGGACCGGGCAGCCCGAGGCGATCGCCCGGGCGAGCGTGACCCGCTGGACCTCGCCACCCGACAGGGCCGACAGCTCCCGGTCGACGAAGCGGGCCAGATCGAGACGCTCGATGGCGGCCCCGGCGGCTTCGCGATCGGACGCCGATTCCCGCCCCATCCAGCCGAGATGGGCCGAGCGTCCGAGGAGGACGTATTCGCCGACGGTCATCCCGACCGGCAGCACGGGGTTCTGCGGTACGTACGCCACCCTCCGGGCCCGGGAGTGGTCGAGGCCGGGTTCGCCGACGTGGATCGAACCGGAGTGCTCGACGAGCCCGACGATGGCCTTCAGCAGGGTCGACTTGCCTGCCCCGTTGGGTCCGATCAGCCCCAGCCATTCGCCGCCCTCGATCCCGAAGGTGGCGTCGATCAGCACCGGTGTGCGACCCAACCGGACCCCGACGTCGTCGGCCGTGACGGGCAGGCCCGCGGTGGGTCCCGCCGTTGCGGCGAGTCCGGCCGTTCCCCGGGTCACAGGGAGATCCTTCGCTGCGACCGCAGCACGAGGGCGAAGAACGGCGCACCGATGAAGGAGGTGAGCACGCCGATCGGCAGCTCGGCGGGGGCCATCACGGTACGAGCGGCGACGTCGGCCATCACGAGGAACCCGGCGCCGAGGACGGCCGACAGCGGGATCACGACGCGGTAGTTCGAGCCGAACAGCAGCCGGACCACGTGGGGGATCACGACACCGATGAATCCGATCAGACCGCTCACCGCAACGGCGGCCGCCGTCAGGAGCGACGCCGCGACGACCACGATCAACCGGACCCGACCCGGGTCGATGCCGAGGCTCCGGGCCTCGTCGTCACCGAGACGGAGGACGTCGAGGTGACGACGGTGCGCGAACAGAACGGCGCCGCACACCAGCAGGTACGGGGCCAGCGTCGCCGGCTCGCTCCAACCGGCCGTGGTGAGGCGGCCGAAGATCCACGAGTAGACGTCTCGGATCACGTCGCTCTGCCGTTGCAGGACGTAGGTCTGGAGCGCGGTCAGGAACGAGGCGACGGCGACGCCGGCGAGCAGCAGTCCCGCCGGCGAGCGATCGGCCGTTGCGCCGAGGAAGGCGGATGCCCCGACGCCGATCAACGATCCGGCGAAGGCCGCGACGGCCACCGAGTCGAACGGACCCCAGCCGATGCTCCAGTCGAGTGCGAACACCAGGGTGGCCCCCAGACCGGCACCGGCCGCCGCCCCGAGGAGGAACGGATCGGCCAGCGGATTCCGGAACACTCCCTGGTAGCCGGCCCCGGCCATCGCCAGCGAGGCGCCCACGCAGGCCCCGAGGACGACCCGCGAGAGTCGCCACTGCACCAGGATCACCCGCTGCGACTCGGTCAGACCGGAATCGATGCTCACGCCGGGGATGCGATCGACGAACTCGAGCACGATGGCCCGGGCACCGAGTTCGGCCGGCCCGACGAGGACCCCGATGCCCATGGCCACGGCCAGGATCAGCAGGGCCAGCGCCACCGACGAGCTCGGGAGCCGGAAGGTCCGGCCGAGGGCCCGGGTGACCGCCCGCGACGCGGAGTGGGGATCTCCGGTGGCGTCGGCGGTCAACCCGGGTGTGGTCATCGGCCGACCGATGCTCCGGCGACCGCGGCGGCGATGACCTCGAGGAACTGGGGCAGACGGGGCCCGCCCCGGGATGCGATGTCGGAATCGACCGAGATGACGTTGCCGTTCGCCACGGCGGCGATGGCATCCCATCCGGGCCGGGCCGCCACGTCGTCGACGGTGTAGCCGACCTCGTCGGTGATCACGATCAGTTGCGGATCGGCCTCGAGGATGTACTCGGCGCTGAGCTGGGGGTATCCGTAGCCGTCGGTGTCGGCCTCGTCGGCGATGTTGACCACGTTCAACCGGTTGTAGACGTCACCGATGAACGAGCCCGAGCTGGCGCTGTAGAACGACTCGTCGAGTTCGTGGTAGATCCGGATCGGTTCACCGTCGGTCGGGACCGAGGCGGCGATCTCGTCGAATGCCGACCGCATGTCGGCGACCACGGTGGCCGCCCCGTCGATCTGGCCCGTCACGATGCCGAGATCGGCGATCGAGGCGTAGGCATCGTCGAGCGTGGCCGGGTCGGGGCGAAGGAACACCGCGACGCCGAGGCCTTCGAGTCCCGACACGAGGTCGCCGGTGGGGTCGTAGGACAGCACGACGAGGTCGGGCTCCTCGGCGGCGATCGCCTCGAGGCTGGGCTCGAACGCCGACAGTTCGGTCATCGGGGCTTCGGGCGGGAAGTTCGAGAGCGAGTCGACGGCGATCACCTGGTCGCCGGCACCGATGGCGAAGAGCACCTCGGTGAACGCCGGCGACAGCGAGACGATCCGGCTCGGGGCCGCGTCGGCGACGGCGTCGTCGGATTCGGTCCCTTCCTCGGTCGAGTCGGTCGTGGTGGTCTCGTCGGCGACGGTCGTACCGGCGGGCTCGGCCTCGGCGCCCGACGAGCTGTCGTCGGACCCGCACGCCGCAGCGAGCAGCACGAGGGCCAGGACGGCGAACGCGACGCCGGGCAGGCGCGTTCGGTCTCGTTCGTGGGACGGTTGGGGATCGGGCACTGACACAGGGGGACCTCCTTCTGGCTCGGAGGTCTTTCGAGGTCAGGGGACGGACCGGGGCCCGCACGCCGACTGGTCCTTCCTCCGAGGACACGGTTCGGAAAACTCCGGATCCCAGGCGACCTGGCTCACCGACCGAGGTCGGCATCACAGTTGCGGGACAGCGCCGGGATCACACCGGACTTCGCTGGAAGGCGGAGCGCCCGCCCGCAGTGCGGGTGAGCGGTCGCACTCTACGTCGTGCCTCGGGTGAACGCACGCCGCCGGGTCGAGCCCTGCCTACGATGCCCCGGTGTCCGCACCATCGACCATCGAGATCCGACTGATCGAATTGCCCCTGGCCGACCGGCTGGCCGCAACCCACGACCGTGATCCCGAGTCGACACGCCGGCTGGTGATCGTCGAGGTCACCGACGATCGGGGCCGCTCGGGGTTCGGCGAGTGCTCGGCGCTCAATCGGCTCGGGTACACCGACGAGGACGCCCGGGGCTCCTTCCGGGAACTGGTCGATCGCCGGGGGTCGGTGCCGGCGAGCCTTCCGATGGCCTTCGCCGCGGTCGAGATGGCCGTGCTCGACCGCGAACTGAGGATGGACGACCGGTCGCTGGTCTCCTGGCTGTCGGACCGGTCGAGCGTCGAGCGTGCGGCCGCCGATCGGGTTCCGGCCGGCCCGGTGCTTCCCCTGGCCCCGGTGCCCGACACGGTCGAGGCCGCCCGGGCCTTCCACCACCAGGGCGTTCGGCGACTCAAACTCAAGGTCGGGCCCGGGCACCTCCGAGAACCGACGGCGGCCGTTCGCCGGGCGTTGCCCGACGTCGAACTCCACATCGACGGGAACGGCTCGTTCGGTGCCGGCGACCTCGACGAGCTGTTGCATCTCGGCGAGATCGGCGTCGCGGCGATCGAGCAGCCCTTCGCCGTCGCCGATCGGATCACGGCCATCGAGCTCACCACCCGTTCGGCGGCCGTGATCGTTGCCGACGAGGCGGCGACCGATCTGGCTGCGGTCCGTGCGCTCGTCGACGCCGGGGCGTGTCATGCCGTCTCGATCAAACCGCCCCGACTCGGCGGCCTCCGGGCGACGGTCGAGCTGCACGACTGGTGCGTGGCCAACGGCGTCCCGGCCACCGCGGGAGGGATGCTCGAGTCCGGTCTCGGCCGTCACGCCCTGGCCGCCGTCGCAGCCCTGCCGGGGTTCACGATTCCCGGCGACGTCACCCCCGCCCGCCGCTGGCTGGCCGTCGACCCGTTCCCCGACCTCGAGCAGATCTCGGGTCGGGTGATCGTCCCGACCGGCCCCGGCGTGGCGCCGGCCCCCGATCGTGAGCTGCTCGAGCGCCACACGATCGACCGGGCGACCTTCCCCTGGCCGAGCCCGAACGGGTAGCCACCACCCGAACCGGTGGCCAACGACACCCGAACCGGCACCCTCGGTCACCAGATCCCGACAGCGCCGCCACAACTCCACCCCACCACAGGAACCGGTGGCCACCGACACCCGAACCGGCATCCCCAGCCACCAGATCCCGCAGGCGGTCAACCGAGCCGGGACTCCAGGGACTCGACGGCCCGGGCAATGGCGTCGCCGACCTCGAGATGCACCGCATGGCTCCCGTCCTCGATGCGGACCTCGGCGTTCGGGCCGATGCGCTCGGCCATTCGGCGGGCCAGCGCCGTGAACTTCGCATCGCCGGAACCGGCGACGAGGGCCACCGGGGCGGCGATGGTCGCCAGCGAGTCCCAGAGCGGATCCTGGCTCCCGGTGCCGACGCGGCGGAGACTGGCGGCCAGTCCGTCGGGACGATTCGCCAGTCGGGCCTCGAGATGGCGAGAGGTGGCCGGGAGCGACGAGAACAGCGGATTCGCGAGCCACTCGACCAGGAACGCCCGGAAGGGCCCGTCGTCGCCGGCCGAGCGGGCTCGTGCCGCAGCGTCGAGCCGCACGGCCAGACGCTCGTCGGCCGCGCGGCGCGCGGCGTGCTCGTCGGAGGACTCGAGACCGGCCGTCGCGCCGACCGACACCAGCGACTCCACGAGGTCGGGATGGCGCAGCGCCAGGTGCAGCGCCATCCGCCCACCCATCGAGTACCCGACGTAGCGGGCCCGACCGCCGACCTCGGCGATCAGGTCGGCGGTCGCCCACAGATCGGCGTCGTCGTGGTTCGAAGCGCCGTGACCCGGCGCGTCGACGAGCACCACCTCGAACCGCTCGGCCAGATCGGTGGCGATCGATCCCCAGCATCGGGCGTTCTGGGTGAAGCCGTGCAACATCACCAGCCGGGGGCCGGCACCGATCGTCGTTGTCGCCAGAGTCACGTCCCCAGGATGCCTGCAGGAGGGGGTGAGTTGTGGTTCGCTTGGCGTCATGTCGCCAACCGATCCCTCCTCGGCCGATGCCGCCCGCGTCGAGCCACCGGTCACCGCAACGGCGACGTTCTGCGCCACGCTGGTCGACGAGTGGGTCCATCAGGGAGTCACCGACGCGTTCGTCGCTCCCGGGTCACGCTCGACCCCGCTGGCCCTCGCCCTGGCCGCCGACGACCGGATCGGGGTCCATCTCTTCCACGACGAGCGGTCGGCATCGTTCGCGGCGCTCGGGCACGGCCTCGCCACGGGCCGGGCGGGAATCGTGTTGTGCACCAGCGGGACCGCGGCTGCGCACTTCCACGCGGCGATCATCGAGGCCTCGCTGTCGTCGGTGCCGCTGATCGTCTGCACCGCCAATCGACCGCCCGAACTCTGGGACGTGGGGGCACCCCAGACCATCGATCAGGACAAGCTCTACGGAACGAGCCCGCGGTGGTACTTCCAACCCGGTGTCCCCGATCCGGCTGCGGCTGCGTCGTGGCGTCCGCTGGCCCGTCGGGCCGTCGCCGAGTCCGCAGGCTGGAATCGGCCCGCCGGCCCCGTGCACCTCGACCTCAGTTTCCGTGACCCACTCGTCGGAACCGCAGGTCCGCTCCCCGACCGCCGCGACGCCGTGCCCTCCAGGTCGGAGACGCACGCGCCCGATTCGGTGGCGGTCGGTCGCCTGGCGACGAGCGACGCCGCTCGGGTGGCGTCGATGATCCGCGCCGTCGAGCCGGGGCGGGGAGGCGTGATCGTGGCCGGCCGGGGGGCCGGTGACCCGGACGCCGTGCTCCGTCTCGGTGAACGGCTGGGCTGGCCGGTCCTGGCCGACCACCGCTCCGGGTGTCGGGTCACCGGCCGATCGATCTCGCACAACGATGCGATCCTGCGCGTCGCGGCCTTCGCCCAGGCCCACTCGCCGGGGCTCGTACTACGCCTCGGCGAGGTGCTCACCAGCAAGGTCACCGAGCAGTGGCTCGCGACGATCGACGGGCCGACGGTCGTGGCCTCCCCCGGTCGCTGGATCGACCCGGCCCAGGTCGCCGACCTCGTCATCACCGGGTCCCACCTCGCCGACCAACTCCTCACCCTCGACCTCGGACCGCGATCCCCGGCCGCCGACCGGTGGCAGGCCGCCGATGCCCTCGCCGCCGAGGCCATCGCCACGACCGTCGACGGCGAGACCCACCCGACCGAGCCCGCCATCGCCCGTCGGGCGCTCGCCGCACTGGGCTCGATCAACGCCGTCGGGCCCACCCCCTCGTTGGTCGTGTCGTCGTCGATGCCGGTGCGAGACGTCGAGTGGTACGGCCCGCCGGCCCCGGGTGTCCGGGTCCTGGCCAACCGGGGCGCCAACGGGATCGACGGTGTGCTGTCGACCGCGATCGGTGTCGCCCTCACCGGGTCACCCACGATCTGCCTGATCGGCGACATCGCCCTGTTGCACGATTCCACCGCCTTGATCGCGCTCGCCGGGCGACCGCTCGACCTCACGATCCTGGCCGTCGACAACGACGGCGGCGGGATCTTCTCGTTCCTCCCCCAGCGTTCGCAGCTCGACCTGGCCCGCTTCGAGCAGCTGTTCGGGACCCCGCACGGCACCGATCTGCTGGCCCTCGCCGCCGCTCACGGGATCGACGCGAAGGATCTCGCACCCGACACCGACCTCACCCCCCGAGGGGTTCGGCTGGTCCGGGCCACCACCGATCGTGACGCCAACACGGCGTTCCACGGCGTGCTCAATCGGGCCGTCGAGGCTGCACTGACCCGGAGCTGACGATCCCCGCCGCGTCCGCCTGCGCTCAGGTCCGGGTGGCCCACAGGGCGAACGACTGCGGCACCTGGTGGCGGAGCTCGCCCGGCAGGTACCAACGCCCGTCCTCGAGCACGGCCGACGGCACGAACGCCCAATCCAGCTCGTCGAACTCCTCCATCCGGGTGATCGTCATCCCCGCCCCGACGAGCGAGTTGACGATCTCGGAGATCGGGTGGTTCCACTCGTGATGGCGGGTGTTGGTGATCGCGCCATGGTCACCGTCGGTGTAGGTCTCCGACGTGTCCCACGTCAGGGGGCCGGCCGGCGGGGTACGGAAAGCGTGGTGCGGAACGATCGCCCCGTCGATCTCCTCGAACGTCCACAGGTTCGGGTGCATGTCCCGGAGGAAGAACCGACCACCCGGTTCGAGCAGGCCGGCGACCGCCGCGGCCCACCGATCGAGGTCGGCGAGCCAGTTGATGGCACCGACGCTGGTGTAGACGAGATCGACGGTCCGTCCGATGACCGCGGCGGCGTCGTAGACGGCGCCGTTGACGAAGGTCGCATCGGCCCCGGTGGCCGAGGCCAGCGATCGGGCGGTCTCGATCGCCCGCTCCGAGAAGTCGAGTCCGACGACCCGGGCCCCCAAACGCGCCAGCGACACCGAGTCGGTTCCGATGTGGCACTGGAGATGGGCGACGGCCAGACCGTCGATCGAACCGATCAGCGGGGCGTCGAACGTGATCACGTCGCTCAGGTGGGCGGGGTCGGCGACGTACCGGGCGAGGTCGTAGGCCGCCGACTGGGCATGGACACCGGCGCGGTCGTTCCAGTTCGCCAGGTTGTCCTGTTGGTGGGGGTCGAGATCCATGCCGAGACCGTCTCGAGGTTGGCGAGCCGCGGTCGGGCTCAGACCCGCGGCCGGCGGCGACGGGTCGTGACGCGGTGTTGGACGCGCCATCCCTGCTCGGTCTTGACGACCCGGTCGTAGTAGGACGCCGTGCCGACCAGACCCTTCGGCTGCAGCGCCAGGATCCGGAAGTTCATGGTCACGCCGACCTCGGTCTCGTCGACGTAGATGTTGGTCATGGTGTGGGTGCGGGGATGCTGGGCATCACGATCCATGAACACTCTGATGGCCTCGAGCCCCTCGAGCAGCGGGACGCCGAGGTCGGTCAGATCGAAGACGGCGTCGTCGGTGAAGATGGTGTCGAGACGATCCCAGTCGCGGTCGTCGATGGCGTCGCCGTAGCGGCCGGGGAGTTCGTGGAGTTCGAGACGGTCGGCGGGTTCGAGCATGGGTCAGTCCTGGGTCGGTGGGTCGGTTGCGGGAGCGGCGCTCCTGGCCACGAGCGCGACGCCGGCGTTGGTGGCGACGAAGACGACGAACACGACGACCTTCACGACGAGCGACTCGGCGGCAACGATGCCGGCGAGGAACACCATGAAGATGACGATGTTCAGCATCCGGAGCCGCTTCGACAGGACGAGCCGGTCCTGCGATGGATCGAGTCCGAGGAGCCGCTGGAACGTTTGGAGCACCGACGCAGTCTCACACGTCGCGCCCCGGCGCGTGAACCGAGAACGGAACGCGACGACGGGCCATGCTGGAAATGCGCCTCCAACCGTGCGACGCTCGGGGCGTGACCGACCCCGAGGGATTCCGCCATCAGGCCCGCAAGAACGGTGACGTCGTCATCTTCCACCACGGGAAGGCCGCAGGCGTGCTGCGGGGTGCGGTCGCATCCTCGTTCCTGACCGACCTCGCCCAGCCCGACGTCGACGGCCAGGCGCTGATGGCCCGAGCCACGGGGAACGACCGGCGGGGCAACGAACGGGTGGCGGCCAGCCACCCCCGCAATCGGCGATGACGACCTCGGGCGCTCTCCGGCCCTGCTGCGGGGTGCCGATGCCGACCCGGGCGACATGACGACGGCGTCGATCGCCGAGCTCCTCGTCGAGTACGACCGGGCCCTGGCCCACACCGACTCGCTGTGGCGCGACCTCACGGTCGAGGAGGTCCACTGGCGAGCCGGCGAGCAGGCCAGCGCCATCGGGTGGCATCTCGGCCATCAGGCCGCCGTCGCCCATTTCCTCGTGCGCAACCTGACCGCGGCCGAAGCGCTGATCGATCCCGAACTCGACGCCCTCATGGACTCCGCGACGCCCGAGCCCGACCGCGGCGCGCTGCCGGACCTGGCCCGTTTGGCCGGCTATCGACAGATCGTGGCCGAGCGGGTGCACCGGCGGATCGGCGACATCGACGCCGGTCGGGTCGGCGCTCCCGACCAGCTCCGGGTCGTCGCGACGACCCTGCTCGTCGCCGTGATCAATCACGAATACCAGCACAGCACGTGGATCGGCGAGGTCCGTTCCGACGCCCTCGGACGACCGCTGCCGCCGGCACCGGTGTCGGATCGGCTGACCGAGATCGACGGCTACCTCGTCGTTTCCTGACATCGGGGCGAGCGCCCTACGCTGACCGACCATGACCGCTGCTGCCAGCCCGTTCGTTTCCGAGACCTTCGATGCCGAGCAGTGGGAAGTCGTCCCGGGGTTCGAGTTCACCGACATCACCTACCACCGGGCCCGCCATGTTCCCGCCGTCCGCGTGGCGTTCGACCGGCCCGAGATCCGAAACGCCTTTCGTCCCCACACCGTCGACGAGCTCTACCGGGCGCTCGACCACGCTCGGATGTCGAGCGACATCGGCTGTGTGCTCCTCACGGGCAACGGACCGTCACCGAAGGACGGCGGCTGGGCGTTCTGCTCGGGCGGCGATCAACGCATCCGCGGTCGCGACGGCTACAAGTACGCCGCCGACGGGACCACCAGCGAGACCGCCGAGGCCATCGACGCGGGCCGGGCCGGTCGGCTGCACATCCTCGAGGTGCAACGTCTGATCCGGATGATGCCCAAGGTGGTGATCTGCGTGGTCCCCGGTTGGGCGGCCGGCGGTGGGCACAGCCTGCACGTCGTGTGCGACCTGACCATCGCCAGTCGGGAGCACGCCCGCTTCAAGCAGACCGACACCGACGTGGCCAGCTTCGACGGAGGGTTCGGTTCGGCACTCCTGGCCCGACAGGTGGGCCAGAAGTTCGCCCGCGAGATCTTCTTCCTCGGCAGGACCTACACCGCCGACGAGGCCCACCGGCAGGGTGTGGTGAACGCCGTGGTCGACCACGCCGACCTCGAGACCGAGGCGCTGGCGTGGGCCGCCGAGATCTGCCGCAAGTCCCCGACCGCCCAACGCATGGCCAAGTACGCGCTCAACATGGTCGACGACGGCATGGTCGGCCAGCAGGTGTTCGCCGGCGAGGCGACCCGCCTGGCCTACATGACCGACGAAGCCCAGGAGGGTCGGGACGCCTTCCTCGAAAAGCGCGACCCCGACTGGTCGCCGTTCCCGTACTACTTCTGAGGCCCGTTCGTGGCGACGATCACGAGGGCCGGACGTCGGGGAGCCGAGATCCGTGCCCGATCAGTCGCCATGGCCGGGCGACGAGCACGAAGACGACCAGCGCCACCAGGAGCGGCCCGAACCCGGGTGCCATCGACACGGCGAGCCCGCCACCCGTCGGCGACGGATCGACGGTGACCTCGGATCCGACGAAGGGGAACAGCCCCGACGACACCGGGGTCGTGACACCGCTGTCGAGAACCCCCTCGGCGTAGACCAACGCCATCAGCATGAACACCAGGGCGAGCGTGGCGAACGTGGACAGCCCGGCCCACCAACCGGCGAGCCAGCGGGGTCGGCTCACGTCGTCGACGACGGCCTCACGAGCCATCGTTCGCAGACTTCCGACCCGACGGATGGCGGTGGTGGCCCCGACCGACGAGGCCGCCTCGGCCAGATTGGCCCGCAGCTCCGATCGCAGGGACCGTCGCCGCCGCGCCGGGACCGAGTTCAGGTCGAGCCAGAAGTCGTAGCGGAGCGACGCCCCCCACACCCGGGCCCGGTCGACGATCGAGGTCTTCCCGGGGTGACGATTGGCGAGGACGTCCTCGACGCCGTCGTCGGTCGTGATCGATCGTTCGTTCATGACGACACCTCCTGGCTCGTTCGGCCGGGGGCCGAGGGTTCCGACGGGGTTTCGAGGACCGTCGGAACGACGTCCACCCCCAGCACCCGATCGACGTTCGATCGGAGTTCTTGCCACGACTCGGTCGTCCGAGCGAGTTCGAGCTCGCCCTGGGCGGTGGGTCGGTAGTACTTGCGGGCCGGACCGGAGTCCGACGGCACGAGCCTCGAGCGGAGCAGACCCTTGCCCTCGAGCCGGGTGAGCGCCGGGTACACGGTGCCCTCGGCGAGGTCGTCGAAGCCGAGCGCCTGGAGCCGAGTGACGACGGAGTAGCCGTAGTCCTCGTGCTCGGCGAGGACCCGCAGCAGCAACATCGAGAGGATTCCCTTCAAGACCTGGGTGTCGTGGTTCGCCACTCACTCAACGTATGCCCAGTACTATGTATTGTCAAGTACCTTGCCGTCCCCGGTACCGCCCACCCGCCACCGCCCGCACGGCCCAGCCCCGCCGACACCGCCGCCGCCGCACCACCGCCCGCCGAACCGTGGCGCCACCGTCCGTTCCCGCACTTTCGTGGGGCCTCCGTACGCCGCGCCGTACGAAGCCTCCGCGGTTGCCCGGAAAACGACGGAGGCTCCACGGTTGCGAACGGGCGATGGAGGAGTCCGAGGGTGCACGGGTCCAGGGTGCACGGGTCCAGGGTGCACGGGTCCAGGTGCACGGGTCAGGGTGCACCGGTTGGGGTCCGCTGGTCGGAGTGATGGCGGGGTCAGGGTCGAACGAGGGCGGAGAGCATCGCCTGGAACTTCGAACGGGTCTCGGCCAGTTCGGCGGCGGGGTCGGAGTCGGCGACCACACCGACCCCGGCGCAGAAACGGGCCTCGGCCCCGCGCACCTCGGCCGAGCGAAGGGCAACGGCGAACGCCCCGTTGCCGGCGGCGTCGACCCATCCGGCCGGTCCGGCGTACCGACCACGCTCGAGCCCTTCGAGCTCGGCGATCAGCTCCAGCGCCCGTCCCTGTGGGTTGCCCCCGACCGCCGGCGTCGGATGGAGGGCCGACACCAGTTCGAGCACCGAAGCCGCCGGGGACGACAGGCGCCCTTCGACCCGGGTTCCGAGATGGTGCACGTTGGCGAGCGTGACGATCGACGGCTCCGGCTCGGCATCGACGTAGCTGCAGTAGGTGAGCAGGGTGTCGAGCAGCCAGTCGATGGTGATGCGGTGTTCCCACCGGTTCTTGTCCGAAGCGAGCAGACCGGCGGCGAGGCGGGCATCGGCCTCGGGGTCCGACGAACGCGGCGCCGTGCCGGCCAAGGGGTGGGCCCGCACGATGTCGTCGCTCCGACCGACGAGCAGCTCGGGCGAGGCACCGAGGAACCCATCGATCGAGAACAGGATCGCCGAGCGGAACGACTGTCGGAGCCGATCGAGCACCGCCGGCACGTCGATCGGTCGATCGGCGGTGAACCGCAACTCGCGGGCCATCACGACCTTCTCGACCTCTCCGTCTCGGATGCGTTCGACCGCCCGTCCGACGACGTCGTCACGCCAGGCCTCGGGCGCCATCGACGAGGTCAGCGTCATCGACTGGGCCTGCGGGCCCGACGAGCCGCGGTCGGCCTCGGCCACCACCTCGTCGATCTCGGCGCGGGCCGCCTCGTCGGACAGACCGGCCGGGGTGGTGATCCAGCGCCTCCCCTCCGGTCCCCGACCGAGGACGATGCGGGGCACGATGAGCTCGCCAGGGGTCGTGCGGTCGAACGGGAACGCCCCGAAGGCCACCGGACCCGAGCCCGACACCCCGACCAGATCCTCACCGGCCATCGCCGCCAGGGCACGCTGGGCATCCGCTCCGCCACCCGGGCGCACGACCGGGATCCGGCATCGTTCACCGATCCCGGCCAGAGCGAAGTCGCCGTGGGCGTAGAGCAGTCCGGTCCGCGCCCCGATCGCGACCGGGTCGAGATCGTTGGAGAATCGGCGGCTCGTCATCGGCTCGGTCACGTCTTGGAGCGTAGAACGGGCAGACTGGCATCCGTGGATCGAACGATCAGCACCATCGCCCCTGCCACGCCCCATCGGGTCCATCAGATCGTGGCCGACCTCGACACCTACCAGCACTGGTTGGCCCTGGTCCACCGGGTCGAGCCGGCACCCGCCGCCGACGACGACGGCGGACCGGCCTGGTGGGTCACCCTCCGGGCCAAGGTCGGCCCCTTCGCCCGTACCAAACGGCTCCGGATGGTCCGGGTCGCCATCGACCCACCCGACTCGGTGCGCTTCGAACGCCGCGAGACCGATGGTCGCGATCATTCGGCGTGGATCATGGCCGCCTCGGTGAGCCCGACCAGCCACGACAGCGAGAGCGACGTCGAGGTCACCCTTCGCTACGACGGCCAGCTCTGGAACGGCGCCCTCGACAGCGTGCTCGGCGGCGCCATCGACAGCGCGGTACGGGGCCTGAGCGACTACGTCGCCCGGCACGCCTGACCTCGACCGGCACTCGCACCCGACGCCGCCCCGGTCCTCGGCGCAGGGCCGACCCGACCGCGAAACCGGCGGGTCAGCCGGCCCCGACGAAGCTGGGCTGACCCGTGGCCTGGCGGACCCGCTGCCACTCGGCGCCGGCCGGATCGAGCCGGCGCCGACGGTCGGTGCTCACCTCGATGGGGACGATCGTGAACTGCCCACTCCAGTGCCCGATCACCACGTCGGTGAAGCCGGCCATGGCTGCGTGCGCAGCGTGCTGGCCGAGCGCGAGGCAGAACTCGCCGTCGGTGGCATTGGCCGCACCGCCCCGCACCAGGTAGCTCGGGTCGATGTACTTGACGGTGGCGTCGAGTCCGCGGCAATGCTCGGCGATCCGATCGCGGAGATGGGCGCCGATGTCGCCCAGCTTGGCGTTCCCCGAGGCGTCGGTGCCGGCCCGGCGGACGTAGTCCTGACCGGCCCCCTCGGCCACCACGATCACGCAGTGATGCCGGTCGGCCAGACGTCGATCGACGTAGGCCAGGAGTCCCTGATCGCCTTCGAGGTCGAACTCGACCTCGGGAACGAGGCAGATGTTGACGTCGGGGTTCGCCAGCGACGCGTGAGCGGCGATGAAACCGGAGTGGCGCCCCATCAGCTTGACGATCCCGACCCCGTTCATGGCCCCGCGAGCCTCGTTGTGCGCGACGGCGATGGCCGTCGTGCCGCGCTCGACGGCGGTCGAGAATCCGAAACTCCGCTCGACCCACATGATGTCGTTGTCGATCGTCTTGGGAACACCGACGACCGAGATCACCAGTCCTCGGCGTTCGATCTCGTCGGCGATCGCCGAGGCGCCGCGCAACGTGCCGTCGCCGCCGATGCAGAAGAGCATCGAGATGCGCCGCTCGACGAGGGTGTCGACCATGACCGAGACGTCCTGGGGGCCACGGCTCGAACCGAGCAGGGTGCCCCCCTCGGCGTGGATGCCGTCGACGACGTCGTGGGTGAGGGCCATGGGTGGCTGGCCGCCCGGTGTGATCCCGGCATACCCGTACCGGAACCCGTCGACCTCCTCGACGCCGTAGAGGTAGCGGAGCGAGAACGTGATGCTTCGAATCACGTCGTTGAGCCCCGGGCACAGCCCTCCGCACGTGACGATCCCGGCCCGAACCTGCGAGGCATCGAAGGCGAGATCGGGACGCGGTCCGGCGGCCACGAAACCGGGGATCTCCTCGCCCCGGGCCACGAAGTCGTCGACGTCGGCCCGGAGACTCGGCACCAGCACGGCCGGTTCGTCACCCGAGGGGGCGACACCGGCGACCAACTTGGCGGGGAGGGCGTGCCGACGATCGGCGAAGCGCCGGGGGACGAGGCTCGGGCTCGATGGGAAACTCGTCACGGGGACTCCAGGGGAACGGCAACGACGGAGGTCGGGGGACCCCTTCGAATGTAGGGGATGGAAGCCGCCTCGACGTGTCCGTCAGCCTCGGGATCGAGCGTCGGTGAGCGGGGTCAGCCACCGCCGGGCGAGTGGATGATCGGCCGAGGCGATCATCGCATCGACCTCGCTCCGGATCGCGGCCGACACCGGTCCGTCGGCACCGAACGTGACGTCGTCGAGACGCACGATCGGCGCAACCGGTGCGTTGGTCGAACACAGGAACAGCTCGTCGGCGCCGATCACCTCGTCCCAGCCGACACCCCGCACCTCGGCGTGGAAGCCGAGATGGGCGCCGATGTCGAGCACGAGGCGCCGGGTGATGCCGTCGAGCACGACGTCGAGGGGCGGCACGATCAACCGGTTGCCGCGCACGACGAACAGGCTCTGGGTCGTCCCCTCGGCCAGGAGTCCGTCGACGGTTCGGAAGACCACGCCGTCGAACCCCTCCGCCATCGCCGCCAGGGTTTCGCGAACGCCGACGGTGTAGGACGCCGCGACCTTCAGACCCGGCGGGAGCAGCGACCTCGGCATCTTGGGGGCCTGCGCCGTCTTCAGGGACAGCGGCGGGGCCGGCGGCAGGCCCGGTTCGAGCGGATCGGGCACGAAGGCCGCCACGGTGATGGTGGGTTGCAGCGAAACCGGCAGGCTCTTGGTCGGGATCTCGGCCCAGGCCGCCACGACCTTGACGATGGCCGCCCCGGGATTGGCGGCGACCACCTCGACCACGGCACGCTCCAGTCCACCCAACGACACGGTCGGTTGCATGCCCATCAGCGCCATCGAACGCTCCAATCGGGCCAGGTGGGGGCGCAAGCCGATCGCCGTTGGCCCGGTCGGTCCCTCGACCACCCGCATCACGTCGAAGACCGCCGTGCCCCGCATCACCGCATGCGAGAACACCGAGATCGTGGCCTCACCCAGCGGGCGGAGGGCGCCGTCGACCCAGACCAGCATCGAATCGGGTCCCGGCGGTTCGGCGGCATTCACCAGCCGAACCCTAGTCTGGGCCGATGCCCGACCTCGTGCTGCTGGACCTCCCGGGAGGACCGGGCTTCGTCGACGCCCTGCAGCGGGTCTGGGCCGACGGCGACGCCGCCTTCCCCCTCGACCGGCGACTCCCGTCGGTCGAACGAGACCGGGTGATCGCCGCCCTCGCCCCCGGGGCGGTCATCGAGTCCGACGGCCGCCGCCGGTCGCACTCGGGCGGCCGGCCGGTCGAGCCCGGTGACGCACTCGTCGTCGCCACCAGTGGCACGACCGGGCTCCCCAAGGGGGTCGTCCTCACCCACGAGGCCCTGATGGCGTCGGCCCGGGCCACCTCGGCCGTCATCGGCGTCGACCCCGGGACCGACCGCTGGCTCGCGTGCCTCCCCCTCGCCCACATCGGTGGGTTGTCGGTGGTCACCCGATCGCTGCTCACCGGCACGCCGCTCGAGGTGCACGACGGGTTCGACGCCGGCGCGGTCCTGGCCGCCGCCGGGCGGGGCGCCACGCTCGTCTCGCTGGTCACCCGGGCGCTCGCCCAGGTGCCCGCCGATCGGTTCCGCGTGGTCGTGATCGGCGGCGCCGCGCCCCCACCCGATCGACCACCCAACGTCGTCGCCACCTATGGCATGACCGAGACCGGTTCGGGCGTCGTGTACGACCGCACACCGATCGACGGGGTCGAGATCCGGATCGACGGCGACGGCGAGATCTGGCTCCGAGGCCCGATGCTGTTCCGGGCCTATCGCGACGGCACCGACCCGAAGGTCGACGGTTGGTTCCCGACCGGCGACCTCGGCGAGTGGCGCGACGGCCGACTCTGGGTCGAGGGGCGCCGCGGCGACGTGATCGTCACCGGCGGGGAGAAGGTGTGGCCCGAGCGGGCCGAGACCGTGCTCACCCGCCGACTGGGCCTCGCCGACGTCGCCGTGGTCGGACGTCCGCACCCCGAGTGGGGGGCCGAGGTGGTCGCCCTCGTCGTACCGGGGGCCGACGGGGCCCTGCCGTCACTCGAGGCCGTGCGCGACGCCGTGCGGTCCGAGCTCCCCGTCTGGTATGCGCCTCGTCGGATCGAACCCGTCGATGCCCTCCCCCGGACTGCGCTCGGCAAACTCCGACGGACCGCGCTCCGGGACTGAGTTCACCCGGAGGGCCCGACCGACGGGCCGGTCAGCGGGAGCCGAGCGCCTGCCGGGCGAGTTCGAGGTCGTCGGGATTGGTGATCCCGATCCACGCCTCGGGGGAGGAGACCACGTCGACCACCAGCCGGCCCTCGGACATCAACACGGCGACCTCGGTCGGGAGCAGGCATTCGGCCTTCTCGGTGTCGGCGTTCACCGCGAAGAACGCCGCCCACCGCTCGGCGAAGTCGCCCATCACGCCCGGGTGGAAACACCACATGTTCATCGAGACGGGCGTGTCCTCGGCAATGGGCCCACCCTTGGCGTGGAGCACGCCGTCGGCCCGACGTTCGCAATCGTGGGTCTCGTCGATGCCCACCAGTCGTTCGTCGGCGACCTGGCAGATCCCCCGGCTCACGGTTCCCGCCGGTGGGACGGTGTTGCCGAGTTCGAAGGCGACGAGACCGGCCGAACCGGGGCCGAGATCGCCGAGGAGGTCGGCGGCCAGGCGGAAGGAGCGAGGACCGTAGTAGTCGTCGGCGTTGATCACGCAGAAGGGTGTCTCGACCGCGTCGGCGGCGCTGAGGATCGCGTGCAGGGTGCCCCACGGCTTGGCCCGGGGTGGGCCGAGATCGTCCTGGCGAACGTAGGTGATGTCGGACGCCGCACCCCGGTCGCCGCCATGCACCGAATCGATGTGCGCCCGGACGTCGTCCTCGATGTCGGAGCGCACGATCATGACGACGGGCCCGAAGCCGGCGGCCCGGGCATCGAGGATGCTGAAGTCGAGGATCGCCTCGTCGTTCGGGCCGACCCGGGCGAGTTGCTTCACCCCACCGAATCGGCTTCCGAGTCCGGCGGCCATGATGAGCAGGGTCGGCTTCGTCGGTTCCGATGCAGTCATCCCCTCATCGTCGTCCGCCGGAGCCCGACTTCCAATCCTTTGGCCGAGAAAGTCGGGCTGACGCCGATCGAGGCCGCTCCTCTACGCTCGGTCGATGCGACCACCCGCCAGGAATGCGCCGTCCTACGCGCTCCTCGGCGTCGCCATCATGGCCATCGCCTCGTCGGCGATCCTGGTGCGGTGGGCCGAGGCTCCGGCGATCGCGCTGGCCTTCTGGCGAACCCTGGGGGGCGCCGTGCTGTTGGGTCCGGGGGCGGCGAGATCACGCCGGCGGTCCCGGGGTCGAGCGGGACCGGCCATCTCCCGGCGTGCCATGGTCGCCATCGTCGGCGCCGGCGTGGCGCTCGCCGTCCACTTCTCGGCGTGGCTGGCGTCGCTCGAGATGACCTCGATCGCCGCGTCGGTCACGCTGGTGTCGACCGTGCCCATCTTCGTGGCGTTGATCGACTGGGGGGTCGCTGGCGTTCGACCGGCCGGCCGTCACTGGGTCGTGATCGGTGTCACGGTGGTCGGGGCCGGGATCATCGCCGGGGGCGATCTCGGTTCTGGCCGCGACGCCCTGGTGGGTGACGCCCTGGCGGTCCTCGGGGCAGCGGCGATGGCCGTGTACCTCGTGCTCGGCGCCCGGGTCCGGGTGGAGGTCGGAACGGCGGCCTACGCGGCCCGGGCCTATGCGTCGGCGGCGCTCGCCCTGCTGCCGGTGGCCCTCGTGACCGGCACCCCGCTGTGGGGCTACGAGGGGCGGACCTGGCTCGTGATCGCGGCGATGGTCCTGGGGCCGCAGTTGGCCGGACACACCGTGCTGAACCTGCTCCTCGACCGGCTCGGCTCGCTCACCGTCTCGCTGTCGCTCCTGGCCGAACCGGTCGGGGCGTCGGTCCTGAGCTGGCTGTTGCTCGACGAGCTTCCGCCGGCGGGTGCGTGGGTCGGCGCCCCGCTGGTGCTCGGTGCCCTGCTGGTCCACCTCCGCTGGTCGAGCCGCCCCGACGCCGGGCTCCGAGCGCTGGGCCACCACGCCCCCGCCCCGCCGATTTCGAGAGCCTGAGCGACGAATCTGACGCTCAGGCTCTCGAAATCGGGGGTTGGGGCCGGAGCCGGTGCGCCGCGAGCTCGGCGTAGATCTCGGCCGCTTCGGCAGCGAGGGCTTCCCGGCCGGGGGGCGTGGCCGGGAGCGGTCGATCGACGGTGGGGGCGAATCCCGTGGACTGCCACACGGCGTCGTACCAGTGCGGGGCCCACACCCCGTCGGAGGAGCGTGGCCCGGGGGGCCAGTGCAGCATCGCGGGATCGAAGGCCGCCCCGATGAGGTCACAGAGTGCCCCGAGGTAGACACGGGGCTGGGTGAGGAAGTCGTCGGAGTCGATGACCAGTTCGGCCCGGGGTAGCAGTTCGAGTTGCTGGGGCAGACCCAGGTCGTCGAGCACCACACGGTCTCGCTTGTCGAGGTACGACGCGAGGACCCGTGCGGGGTGGCGGAGCAGGATCACGTGATGCAGCCCGTCGAGCCAGGCCCGGTCGAGGTCGGGCAGCAGGTGGTGGCTCATGTGCTTCTGGTAGGAGATCTCGACCCCCTGGGGAAGGGGGGCCAGGCAGCGGGCGATGGCCTCGGCGCCGTCGGTGGGCAGCGACGCCATGATCTCGTCGGCCATGGGGTGATCGAGCCCGGTGGCGGCGAGGTAGTGACCGTAGAGCGGCTCGTCCATCACGACGGTGTCGGAACGGTTCTCCCAGGCCCGCATCATGGCCGTTGACAGGTTGCGGGGACCCGACCACACGGCCAGCCGAACGGTCACCGACCGACCCCCGTCAGCAGAGAGGCAGGCCCCGACGAGGCTGCCAGCCGAACGGTCACCGACCGACCCCCGTCAGCAGAGAGGCAGGCCCCGACGAGGCTGCCAGCCGAACGGTCACCGACCGACCCCCGTCAGCAGAGAGGCAGGCCCCGACCGAGGCTGCCGTTCGGACCGTCATGATTCGGCGATGAGGTCGAGGTACCGATCCTGCAGCTGCCGGGTGATCGGGCCCCGTTGGCCGGTGCCGATCATCCGACCGTCGACCTCGGTCACCGGCGCGATCCCGGCGAAGGTCCCCGTCACGAAGGCCTCGTCGGCCCCGTAGACCTCGGTCAGGCTGAAGTTCTTCTGGTGGTGGACGATGTCCCAGCGCCGACACAGCCGGAGCACGTTGGCCCGGGTGATGCCGGGCAGGCAGTAGTCGCCGGTCGAGGTCCAGACCTCGGGCCCGTCGTCGCCTTCGCGGACGATGAAGAAGTGCACCGAGTTGCAGGTGGCGACGAACCCCTGCGGATCGAGCATCAGCGCTTCGTCGGCTCCGGCCTTGGTGGCCTGGATGCAGGCGGTGATGCAGTTCAACTTCGAGTGGGAGTTGAGTTTCGGGTCCTGGACGTCGGGTCGGCCCCGGCGCACGCTGACCGTCGCCAGCCGGATGCCCTGGGTCAGCGTCTCGGGCCGGGGATCTTTGTATTCGGGGATGATCACGATCGTCGGCGGGGTGATCGTGAACCGAGGGTCCTGATAGGGAGTCGACTTCATCCCGCGCGTGATCATGAGGCGGATGTGGACCCCGTCGGTGCCGGGTCCCATGCCGTTGGCCTCGAGCGTCCGCTGGATCCGCGCCACCAGTTCGTCGCGGTCGAGACCGATGTCGAGGTCGATCGCCTTGGCTCCCTCGTAGAGCCGCCGCAGGTGATCGTCGATGAACGCCGGCTTCCCGTCGTGGACCCGGATCCCCTCCCACACGCCGTCGCCGAGGATGAAGCCCGAGTCGAACACC
Organism: uncultured Acidimicrobiales bacterium; assembly: GCA_963717115.1. Classification (GTDB taxonomy): domain Bacteria; phylum Actinomycetota; class Acidimicrobiia; order Acidimicrobiales; family SZUA-35; genus JBBQUN01. The sequence continues at coordinate 109,423 of CAVQVO010000009.1, forward strand.
GAGACCATGGCCTGGGCCCGAGGGACGAGGTCGCCGTTGAGTCCGATCACGATGTCGTCGTTCCGGGGATCGTGTCGATGATCGTGGGTTCCGTGCGTGACCGGTACAGACGCGGCGTTGGACATCGAGCGATCGTACGCCACGATGTCGGGGTGCGCCGACGACGGTTCCTCACCTCCCTGGCCGCCGTCGTTGCCACGGCCTGTTCGGGGCTCGAGTCCGATCCGTCGACCTCCCCGACGACCGGCGCCACCCCGCCGCCGCCGACGGATCCACCCTCGACGTCGGCCGACACCACCGGCCCGGTCGAGTCGGCCGTGGTGCCGGAGCCCGACCTGCCGGCCGTCGAACCCCTGCCGTCGCCACCGAGTCCGCTCGGGCCGGATGGCTTCGGACTCGGCGTCGCCTCGGGCGACCCCGATGCCGGTTCGGTCGTGCTGTGGACCCGCTTGGTCGGCGACCTCCCCGATGGCGTCGACGTGGTCTGGGAGCTCGGGACCGATCCCGATCTGGCGTCGATCGTCGCCACCGGCGTCGTGTCGGCCTCGTCGGCCCGGGGCCACAGTCTCCACGTCGTCGCCGACGGGCTGACTCCCGATCGCCGCTGGTACTACCGCTTCCGATCCGGTGAGCAGACCTCGCCGGTGGGCCGGACCCGCACCCTTCCCGACCCGGCGGGCATCGTCGACCCCGACCGCCCGATCGTGGTCGGGGCGAGCTCGTGCCAACGCATCGAGGACGGTCGCTGGGCGGCGCTGAACGACGTGGCGGCGGCCGAACTCGACCTCTTCGTCTGGCTCGGCGACTCCATCTACGAAGACCCCGACGACCCGTCGCTCGACGGCTACCGCCGTCGCTACGCCGAGTATCGCCGCCAGCCCGAACTGCAGGCGGCCCACGCCGCCCATCCGTGGTTCATCACCTGGGACGATCACGAGGTGCTCAACGACTACGACGCCGGCGTGGACCCGACCCGACGGGCCGCGGCCTACCAAGCCTGGTGGGAGTTCATGCCGGTCCGGCTTCCGCCGCCCGATCCCGACGACGACCACTACGACATCTTCCGATTCGTCGATCTCGGCGATCGTCTCCGCCTCCTCGCCGTCGATGTCCGTCAGTACGCCGACGACACCACCCTGTTCGGCGAGGCCCAGAAGGCCTGGCTGACCGATGCCCTGCGCCATGACCGGACCTGGACACTGCTGGCGAGCCCGGTGGTGGCATCGGGGATCTACACCGGTGGCGAGGTCCTGCTCCCCTACACGCTCGACGGCCATCCCGACGAACGACTCTGGCTCGGCGAACTGCTCGCCCGCCAACCCGGCCGCATCATCGTGTCGGGCGATCTCCACGCTGCCGCCGTGTTCGAGTTCTCGCCCGACCGCCGAGACGTCGACTCGCCGACCGTCGCCACCGAGTTCATGGCCCCGCCGATCAGCTCGGCCTTCCCCACCCGATACGCAGCCGCCGCTCCTCTCCTCCCGGCGCTCAACAGCCACATGAAGCGATTCGACCTCTTCAACGGCTGGCTCTCGCTCGCGTTCACCGCAGTCGACGTCACGGCCGAGTTCCGGCGGGTCGCCGACGTGAGCCGCCCCGACTCCGACGTGAGCGCCGAGCGTCGCTATCGGGTCGAGCTCGGCGATCCCGGGATCGCCGAGCTGGACTGATCGGTCCGAGCGCCATTCGGCGACGGCGGGATGGGCGCCGCTGCCACACTGTCGGCATGGATCAGCGAAATCGACGATGGAATCGAGCCTTGATCACCGGCGCTTCGAGCGGCATCGGGCGTTCGATGGCGACGATGTTGGCCGCCGAGGGCACCGACGTCGTGGTCGTGGCCCGGGATCTCGGCCGATTGGAGTCGTTGGCCGACGAACTGGCCTCGGCTCCCGGATCCGTCGAGATCCTGCCGGCCGATCTGGCCGATGCCGTGCAACTGGCCCGGGTCGCCGCGCGAATCCAGGACGAAGCGGCCCCGATCGACCTGCTCGTCAACAACGCCGGCCTGGGCTTCACCGGGGACTTCGTCGACATCGCCGACGAACGGGCCGAACTCATGGTCGCCGTCAACGTGAGCGCCCTGCAGGCGTTGAGCCTCACCGCCGCCCGGACCATGAAAGCACGGAAACGGGGAACGATCCTCAACGTCTCGTCGCTCGCCGGCGACGTTCCCGGCCCCCGATCGGCCACCTACAACGCCACGAAGGCGTTCGTGACGAGTCTCAGCCAGTCGCTGCACGTCGAGCTGGCATCGCACGGCGTCGTGGTGACGGCTCTGTGCCCGGGACTGACCCGCACCGAGTTCCAGGAGCGAGCCGAGTACGACACCTCGGAGCTGCCGGCGATCCTGTGGCAGTCCGCCGACGCCGTTGCCAAGGTCGGTCTCGACGCCGCCCACGCCGGGGACGCGGTCGTCGTCTCGGGGTTGATCAACAAGGCGGCGTCACGGTTGGCCCGTTCGGCCCCTCGATCGCTGACCCGATGGTCGGCCGTGGCCCTCAACCGCAAATGACCGCCGATCCCGGGCGGTGCGTCAGCGATGCAGGTCGGCGTCGGTCTGCGTGACCCGACAGCGGATCGTGTAGACGCTGTCTCCCGACAGCACGCCACTGCGGGAGAACAGGCGTCCGAACTCCCAGTTCGACAGGCCCAGTTCGGGTTTCTCCAGCGCGTACTGGCCGTCGACCCAACGGGTGAACCCGTCTCCGACGAACGGGGCGTCGACGGTTCGCCAGAACGTCTCGTGGGCCGACGGATCCTCGGCGATCAGCGAGGCGACGAACCGGGGCGACTGTCGGTTGAACGCCTCGACCGCCTCGGCCATCGACTCGACGAGCACGAGGGTCACCTCGGGTGATCCCTCCCATTCCCATTCGTGTCCCAATCGATCTCGGCCGATGGTCTCGGCCCTCGGTTCGACGACGTCGCCCTCGGCTCGGGCGATGGTCGCCTCGGTGTCGAACCACCCGGGAGGAATCACGTGCTGGTCGCCCTCGGCGACGTGCAGTTTCGGGGCCGTGCCCCGCGCCCGGGCCGCATCCTCGAGCCCGGCGAGCACCCGGGGCACCAGCACCTCGGCCCCGGAGCGGACGACGGCACAGGTGTTGAGGGTGTTGCACACCTTGCGATCGAGCGAATGGCGGACCACGGCCTCGAGCCGCTCGGGATCGGCCGAGGCGTCGGCGACGATCCACGCCCCGCCCGTGCCGTGCAGGCTCACCGGCACCCCGGCCTGGCGGGCGACGGCGCCCAGTTGGGCGACGGCCTCACCACTGCCGCGGGCCACGGCCAGGGCCAGCCGGGGGTCGTCGAACAGGGCGTGGCCGGCGGCATGGGCGGCACTCGCCACCAGCGACGCCGAGCCCTCGGGCAGCCCCGCCGCCGCCAGCGCCGGGTCGAGCGCATGCTCGACGATGGCCTCGGCGGTGCCGAGCGCGTCCGAGCCGATACGGAACACCACGGTGTTGCCCGAGCGGATCACCCCGCAGGCATCGGCGAAGACGTTCGGACGCCCTTCGAACACGAACCCGACCACTCCGAGCCCGGCCCGGCGCTGCTCGACGGTCCAGCCGTCGTGATCGACGCGGCCGACCGGCTGGTCGCGTCCGGCATCGGCGTCTCGCCAGCTGCGCAGACCGGCCACCATGTCGGCCCGCATCGTCTCGGTCAGTTCGAGCCTCGTGGTCGATCGACCTCGCTGCCGGGCCGCTTCGACGTCGATCCGGTTGGCGGCACCGATCGGGGCGAAGGCGGTGTCGTCCTCGAGGAGCGCGGCGAACCGATCGAAGAACTCGGAGATGGCGTCGTCGTCGACTGCACCCAGGCGGTCGAACGCCGCAACGGCCCGACCCACCGCCGTGGCGGCGATGTCGGCCTCGGCGGCCGGGACGTGGAGCAGCGCCCCGGTGTCGTTGACGACGATGAGGCGGTCACCGGCCCGAAAGGACGCCGCCAGCTCGGCCGACACGGTGGTGAATCGATCCCCGCCGTAAACGATGACCTGTCCGGCCTCGAGCGAGGTGAGCCGTCGTGTTCCCCGAGCAGTCGTCATGCTCCAAGTATGGGCCGACCCGGGACGGACCCCGACCGTCGGCCCTCGCGCCGACCGCCGCCGGCCACCCGGGCGGCGGAACTCAGCTGTTGTAGGCCGTCTCGGCGTGCTGGTTGGCGTCGAGTCCCTCGCGCTCCTGCTCGAGCGTGACGCGCAGCCCGATCGTGGCGTCGAGCGCCTTGGCGATCGCGAAGGTCATGACGAACGAGAAGACGGCCACCACGACGTTGGCGAAGAGCTGCTCGAGCAACAGCCCGGCGCCGTCACCCTCGATGAGACCGCCGTCGAAGCTTCCACCGAGCGCCGACGGGCTGGCGAACACGCCGATCAGGAGACCACCGACGAGGCCACCCACGAAGTGCACGCCGACCACGTCGAGCGCATCGTCGTAGCCGAACCGGAACTTCAGTCGCACGGCCAGGGCACACAGGGCCCCGCAGATCAACCCGACCGACATGGCTCCCGCGACTCCCATGAACCCGGCACCCGGGGTGATGCCGACGAGTCCGGCGACGATGCCCGATGCCGCACCCAACGACGTGGGATGCCCGTCGACCAGGCGCTCGACCACCAGCCACGCCAGCATTCCCGCGGCTCCGGCGATGAAGGTGTTGGCGAACGCCTGGACGGCGACGCCGTCGGCCGCCAGTGCCGAGCCGGCATTGAACCCGAACCAACCGAACCAGAGGATCCCGGCCCCGAGCATGGTGAACGGCAGGTTGTGGGGCAGCATCGCTTCCTGACGCCAACCTCGACGCTGCCCGATCACGAGCGCCAGTGCCAGGGCACCGGCCCCGGCGGCCACGTGGACCACGGTGCCGCCCGCGAAGTCGAGGCTGCCCCGCTTGACCAACCAGCCGACCTCGGGCCGGAACACCCAGGCCCAGGCCGGGACGAACACGAGCATCAACCAGATGGGGACGAACGCCAACCAGGCCGAGAACTTCATGCGGTCGGCTACGGCTCCCGAGATGAGGGCCGGCGTGATCGACGCGAACGTCAGGGCGAAGAAGACGTTGCGCAACTGTTCGCCGCCGTCGTCACCGGTGATGCCGATGTCGGCCAGGAAGAGATGATCGAGACCGCCGATGAGCCCACTTCCATCGCCGGTCGACGACAGGCTGTAGCCGGCGACGAACCACACGATCGGCACGATCCCCAGACAGACCATGTTCATCATGAGCATGTTCAGCATGTTCTTCGAGCGGGCCATGCCGCCATAGAAGAGCGCCAGCCCCGGCACCATGAAGAGCACGAGGGCGGACGAGACGAGAATCCACGCGTTGTTGCCGGAGTCCATCGGAGCAGGGCCTTTTCGATCGGGAACGGGGCTGCTTCCTCGGGTCGGAACCAGGTCAGGCCCGAGACACGCGGGCGTCAGCATCGCTACAGGTTGAGTCGGGCCGATGTCGCCATTGTTTCGGGCGTGTGAATTCGCCGATGGGCGCCGCCGAGTCGCGTTCGGGGACTCCGTCGCCTCGGCTGCGCCGCGCCTGATCCCGGCATTCGCCATCGAACGGATCTGACGACCCGCCGGATCGACCCGCCGGCGCACGAGCGGTAGCGTCGCCGCCCATGGGACGACTCGACGACAAGGTTGCACTGATCACCGGAGGCGCACGCGGCCAGGGCGCGGCCGAGGCGGAGCGGTTCGCTCGGGAAGGGGCGACCGTCTACATCAGCGACGTGCTCGACGACGTCGGACGCCAGACCGCGGACGACCTCGGCGACGCCGTCACCTACCTCCATCACGACGTCACGAGCGAAGACGACTGGGCCGGCGTGGTCGGCGGCATCGTCGAGGAGCGCGGTCGACTCGACGTGCTGGTCAACAATGCCGGCATCTTCCGGATCGCCGGCATGTTCGACACCTCGCTCGAACAATGGAACCAGATGCTGGCGATCAACCAGACCGGTGTCTTCCTCGGTCTCAAGACCGGCCGGTGCCGTCATGCGCGACCAGGGCTCGGGCAGCATCGTCAACATCTCGTCGATCGCCGGACTGGGTGGCGCCGGATCGGCCCATGCCTACGCCGCCACCAAGTGGGCCGTGCGGGGCATGACCAAGTCGGCGGCGCTCGAACTCGCGCCGTTCGGGGTCCGGGTGAACTCGGTGCACCCCGGCATCATCGACACCGCCATGCTCGCCGAGTTCGGCGGTGCGCTTCCCCAGATCACCGAACGCATCCCGATGGGTCGGGTCGCCTCGGCCATGGAAGTGGCGAATGTGGTGCTGTTCCTGGCATCCGACGAGGCCTCGTACTGCAACGGCCACGAGTTCGTGGTCGACGGAGCCATCAAGGCCTGAGCCCACCCTCGGCGGGCTCCGCCGCCGGCACCCGGTGCGTCACGACTCGTCGAATCGGTGCCACTCGGTGGTGCGTGTCGAACAGCGTCATGCCCCGGGCCCGATAGTTGGGCAGCGCCGCAGGTCCGTCGAGCGAGCAGGTGTGCAGCCAGACCCGCTCGGTGCCGGGGACCTCGAACGCGGTGCGCAACGCCTGTTCGAGCAGCCAACCGCCCAAGCCGACACCGTGGAAATCCGGCACGAGACCGAAGTACTTGATCTCGGTCGACGTCGCCTCGGAGACGATGTCGACGTAGCCGGCAGGAACGCCGTCGACCCAGCAGCTGACCAGGAACTGGTCGGGTCGTGCGGTCCACTCGATCCACTGCTCGTCGGTCCAGTCGCTTCGTTCGAACCAATCCCAGGGTCGGCCGACCTCGGCGTAGAACAGTTTGGCGAGCGACGGGGCGGGCCGCCGGGCCCGGAGGAGCACCGGCTCGACCGATGGCTTCCGAGCCTCGACGATCTGATCGGGCGCGGTCACCTCGAGCCACCACACGGTGACCTCCGTGGCGCCGGGTTCGGGGCCCGCCAACTGCGTCATGCTCCTGTAGCTACCAACGACGGTCGGGAAAACCGCTCAAGGAGAGGGGCGGATCCGACCGATGACGAGGTTGGAGCGTCGCCCCCGTCGTGGGCGCGAACGGTGAACGGCACCGACGGTGGGCCGAACGGCCCAGGAACGCCGGGTCGATCGGACCGAACGCTCCCCGGGCCCTCATGGGCCCGGCTGCGCTTCCGAGGCTGCGTCGGCGACCCGTGTCGCCATCGTCGACCCGGCAAGGACGCCTCGTGACCACTCGCTCATCCTCCAGCGCCGCCGAATCACCGGCTGCAGCCCCCGCCGGTCGGGGCCGGCTGGCGGTTCCGGGGTTGGCCGTGATCATCGCCGGGGCCCTGTTCACCGGCGTCGTTCCCGGGTCGCCCTCGAACGACACCCAGACCGTCGGCGAACCGACCCTGCCCCCGCCCCCACCGGTCGTGGCGTTCGTCGAGGAATCGGTCGTGGTTCCCGACGACGGCATCGAGCGTGTCGTCGTGCGTCCGCTCGAGACCGCCCTCACCGAACCGACCCTGCCCGCCGACGCGACCTCGAGACCGCCGACGTGATCGAGACCGATCCGCCGCTCGACGACTTCGAAGCGCTCGGCCACGCCCCCCGGGGCTCGACCGTCGTGCTCACGCCCACCGGGCTCGCCCTGCGCACGCCGGAGGGGGCGATCGTGCCGATCGACGAGCTCATCGACGGGCCGAGCGAACCGGTCGAGGCACCCCGATCCGAGCCCGAACCGCAAAGCACCCCACCCTCGACGCTCGAGCAACTCCGGGCCCTGCCCGGCGTGAGGTCGGCAATGCCCATCGGCGACGGGACCTATGCCGTGGCGCTCGACGATCCCGATGCCCTCGACGGCCTCCCGTTCGAGGTCGAGGACGACCGGTTCTTCGCAACGGCAGCCGATCCGTACGAGGCGTATCAGTGGTCGCTGGAGAACGACGGCCAGGCGATGGTGCAGATCGGTGAGCGACCGACGCTCGACGCCGACATGGACGCCGCTGTCGCCGCCCAACACGCAGCCGGCCGTGGCGTCGTCGTGGCCGTGGTCGATTCGGGCGTCGACTTCACCCACCCCGACCTGGCCGACGCCCGCTGGACGAACCCCGACGACGACTGCGGCAACGGGATCGACGACGACGGCAACGGGTACGTCGACGACTGTCACGGCTGGGACTTCGCCTACGCCGACAACGAGCCGTACAACGCCGGCCTGAGCCCGCACGGCACCCACGTGGCCGGGACGATCGCCGCCCGACGCAACGGGCAGGGCGTGGTCGGCGTCGCTCCCGAGGCCACGATCATGGACCTCAACGTCGGGCTGGCCACGTCCGGCGGGATGACCCTGCCGGGCTCGGCCATCACCGCGGCGGTTCGCTACGCGGTCGACAACGGCGCCGACGTCGTCAACCTCTCGCTGGGATCCGATCCCGGGGCACCCCGAGACGGACTCGCCGGACTCGAGCAGGCCCTCGACCACGCCGCAGCGAACGGTGTCGTCGTCGTCGTCGCAGCCGGGAACCACAACGTCCGACTCGATCAGACGCCGGTGTGGCCTGCTTCGTTCGACAAGCCCAACCAGCTGACCGTGGCGGCCAGCACCTCGTCGGACGGCAAGGCCGGATTCTCGAACTACGGCGGCCCGATCGATCTGTGGGCACCGGGCCAGAACGTCCTCGCCACGATGCCCGGCGGCGGGTTCGCGTTCATGTCGGGGACCAGCATGGCGTCTCCGAACGTGGCGGGCGCCGTCGCCGTCCTGCTCTCGAGCGAACCGGCACAGACCCCGGCCGAGGTGATTCGACGCCTCGAGGACACCAGCGACCGGTTCGACGTCCTCGCCGCCCACGGCGGAGCCGGTCGCCGCCTGAACGCCGGCGAGGCCCTGGGCGGTGCCCTCGTGGATCCCGACCGGGTCATCACCGAACTCGCCGTTGCCGCCACCGGACTGGGTGGCGCCTCGACCGACCGACCGGTGTCGACCACGGTGCGGTTCGAGGTCCCGGACGGCGCCTTCGGCGAGGACTACCACTGGGAGATGCTCCTGCTGGCCGACACGCCCGATGGCCTCTGGGCCCTCGTCGACCACCCGGTGACCGTCGACGAGGCCGTCCGGTCGACCGGCGAAACCGCAGCGATCGACCTCGGCGTGACCGGTACCTCCGAGGTGACGATCACCACCACCCTCGCCGCCGGTGACTACGGCCTGGTCTTCGAAGCCGTCCCGACCGACGATCCCGGGTCGCGTCTCGGTGAGCCGTTCGTGTTGCGGTTCACCGTCACCGAGGCGCCGGACGGCACCGAGCCGACGCCGGGCCCGGCCGCGTCCGCCACCACCCCGGGATCCGCTCCTGCCCCCGGCACCACCCCCGACGCCGCGCCGGCGCCGACACCGGGCCCCGGCGCGAATCCGACCCCGTCGCCCGCGCCCACCGGATCCGCACCGTCGACACCGACCGCCGGTGACCCCGCCCCAGTGACCGCCGGCTCGACCCCCGGAGGAACGAGCCCGGGAGCCCCGTCGACACCCGGCGTCGCGCCGACCCCCGGGAGCCCGCAGCCCGCACCGTCGCCCGGATCCGGCAGCACCGCTCCCACGCCCGCACCCGACCCGGCACCCTCAGCCCCATCGGGTGGCCCGGCTCCCGTCACGTCGCCGCCCGCACCCTCGCCCGCTGCGCCGGACCCGACACCGACCCCGACCAGCCTCGGCTCCTTCTCGAGCTCGCAGGTCACCCCCCACGTCGGGCCGGTCGGTCAGACCACGGCGGTCACCCTCACCGGCACCTTCCCCGACCCGGTCCGGGTCTACTTCGGAGCCACCGAGGCCACCTCGGTCGTCCAGACCGCGAACCGCATCGAGACCCGGGCGCCGGCCCGATCCGTCCCGGGGCCGGTCGACATCCGGTTGGTCCGCAACGGGACCACCGTGCTCACCATCGCCGACGGCTTCACCTACGGCGCCCCCGCCCGATCGACACCGTCGCCGTCCCCGGCTGCTGCACCGCCCGTCGCACCGGAGCGACCCGACGCGACGCCGACGCCGCCCGTCGCCCCGCCGACCGGGTCGCCCGCCACCCCCACGCCGGACCGGCCGACCGACCAACCCGTCACCGGGGGCGACTCGACCGAGGCCGTCACCGACGGCGCCGGTCGCACCGGACGGGGGCGAGTCCCCCGGGCTCCACTCGTCGGAGATCGGACCGCGCTCGACGGTGGCCTCAGCGGGGTTCGCTACGACGACCCCGACCGGCTCGGCGCCTCGCCACCGTGCCGTTCGAACACCTGCCGGACGACGGGGGCCTGATCGGTCGCTCAGGAACGAGGATCGCCGAACTCGGTCATGAGCGCCGTCTTGATGCTGGGGCGGGAACCGAACACCAGCAGGAACGTGGCCTCACGCATCAGGCGCTCGGCGGTCGAACCGGCCATGGCCGCGCCGGCTCCGGTGGCGGCCACCAACCCGGCGGCCGCATCGATCGCCAGGCGACACGCGGCGGCCCGGGCGGCCGGCAGCTCGGCGTCGCTCGCCGTGTCGAGCCGGGAGCGCGCCTCGTCGAGGCGCCGGTCGAACCCGACGCCGGCCGCGGCGGGGATCGACCCCAGGAGACGATCGCATCGCCGGACGAGGCCGAGCGCCAGGGACCCGTTGGGTCGCAGACCCCGACCGGCGGCGTGACCGACGACCGACAGCGGATCCGCGCCGAGGCTCCGCTCGGCCGGGACGAACACGCCGTCGAACCGGAGGGCCACGGTCGCCGTGGCATCGACCGCCTGCAACCGGAGCGGATCGACGGCCAGGCCCGGCTGCGAGGCCGCGTCCATGGCCAGCCAGACGACCTGGGTCTCGTCGTCGTGCCGGCGGGCCGCCACCAGGACCACGTCGACCATGCCCCACCCGGTGCACCAGGGCGACCGGCCATCGAGGCGCCAGCCTCCGTCGACCGGGGTCGCCGTCAGGATGGGAGGCCCACCGAGCAGGCCGGCCTGCACGATGCCGGCCCGCCGCCGGCCCGTCTCGAGCGCCTCCGACCAGTCGTCGAGCCGGGAATCATGGGCGACCGAGCGCAGACGGCGGACGAGGCCGTGGTGCTGCATCCAGACGAACGTCGTTGCCAGACAGCCCGAGGCCAGGGCCTCGGCGACGAGCGGGAAGTCCGCTGACCAGACCGCCCCGAACAGCCCGGCCCGGGCAAGGGCCTCGAAGTGCCCGGCGGGGATCCGGCCGCTCCGTTCGACCTCGGACGCGCCGTCGAACAGGAGCCGATCGGCGATCTCGGTCGCCGCCGCGACGAGGTCGCCCCGGGGGAGATCGGAATGCGTGCCCATGAACGAAGGACCAGAGCGGGTAAACACTCCCTGATGCAAATCGAGACACCAACCGGGGTCGCGCCTCGGGAACCGACGTCGGCGACGCGAACCGTCGTCGAGTGGATCGTGCTCGCCGCGGTCATCGCCTCGGCCGGGCTGTTCCAGGTCACCACCGACGTGAACCAGTGGCTCCTCACCAACGCCGACATGCTGCTGCTCCCCGAGCTCTACGAGGACCTCAACAGCGGCGGATCGCTCTCGGACTGGTATCTGCCCTATTCCCCGTACTTCTTCCCCGACTGGCTCTTCTACTGGATCGCCGAACCCCTCGGGTCCACCGAGGCCACCCGGTTGGCCATCGTCGCCGTTGCCCAGTTCGGGGTCGCCGTCCTGGCCGTGGCGTCGATCGCCAAGACCGTCACCGGTCGCCCCCAACGCCTCGCCACGGCGGCGGCAGCCTCGGTGATCGTCCTCGGCGGCCTCGGGAGCATCCGGCCGTTCACCTATCTGGCCACCCCGTTCGTCCACTTCGGCACGTTCGCCTTCACCCTGTGGCTGATCGCCTTCGCCCTCCGCTACACGCGGGACGAGCGCGCCAACCGATGGCTCGTGTTGTCGTTGGGACTGAGCGTCCTGCTCGTCGGATCCGACCGCATCATCGCCGTCTGGTTCCACGTTCCCGCCGCGCTCGCCATGGTGGCCTGGGGCTGGCAGGCCCACCGCCGGCGGGCCGTGGTGTGGATCGGCGCCCACGTGGTCGCCACCACGGCCGTGCTCCCCCTTCGCGATCTGGTTCGGACCAAGGAGAGCACCTACGACCTGGCCCTGTCGGCGACCTCGCCTCGGGCCGGTCTGAAGGGGCTGTACGAGGCCCTGTCGGACGCGATCGGCGACGGCTGGTGGATCCAGGTCCTGGTCGTGGTCTCGTTCGTGGTCGTCGTCGCGTCGTTCGCCCGAGGTCGGTCCGTGCTCGGCGGACGACGTCTCCAGCCCGATGCCAGCCGCTTCCTGGTCGTGTTCGTCCCGGCGACGGCGATCGTCACCTTCGCCGCCCAGATCATGCTCAGCGGTGCGGTCGAGCCGGGCCCTCGCTACTCGATGACGGTGTTCTTCCTCCCGATCTTCCTGCTCGCCGCCGTCGTGGTCCCACCGGCGATGGACCGCCGAACGACGGCGGCACTGGCCGTCCCGGTCATCGTGCTCGCCGCCGTCCTCGCGCCAACGCTTCCCGACATCGACCTCGGTCGCGAGCCGGCGGGCATGGAGTGCCTGCACGACGCCCTGGCCATCACCGGGTCGACCCACGGGGTCGCCTCCTACTGGGATGCCCGAGACCTCAGCGTCTACCTCGACGACCCCGATGTGGTGATGGCCACCTACAGTCCCCTGAACCGGGGCGAGCGCATCAACGTGAGCGAGGAGTCCTACGCCGAACGTTACGACTTCATCGCCGTCAGCTCCATCGTTCCGTGGTGGGTGCTCGACCTCGATCGGATCGAGTTCCTGAACGGTCCGCCTCGCCAGATCGTGGAGTGCGGCCGATTCACCGTCTGGGACTACGGACCCGACGGGCTCGACATGGAACCGTTCGACACTCCGAACACGGTCACCTGGACGGCCTGCCAGCTGTCGACCCAGGTCGGGACGCTCGACGAGGCATCGTGCACGATCAGCGGCGGCGAAGCGCCCGGATTCCTGGCCTTCGGGCCGTACCCGACGGTCCCCAACGGCTCCTACCGGGCACGCCTGCAGTACCGGGCCCCGGGCACCGGCCCGGTCGCCGGCTGGGAACTGGCCTTCACCGGCGAGCTGGGGGCCGCCCCCGAGATCGCCCAGACCGGCACCGTCGACGGCACCGACGACCGGGATGGCGAGCTGATCATCGACTGGGAGACCACCGACGCCCCGCTGGGCCGGGAGCCGGTGGTCGAGGTGCGGATCGTCGCCGACGGCACCCCCGGGGTGGCGATCACGGCGATCGAGATCACCCGCCTCGACTGACCGACCATCCGATTCGATCCCGACCCCACAATCGAGGCGACAGGATCGGCCCCGGCGTTCACAATGCAGGCCATGCCCCGTGCCACACCGTCAGCCGGCCATGCGCCGTCGCACGCCGCCATCGACGTCGTCGATCTCGGGCGTACGTTCGTGACGGGCCGACGCCGGCAGCGGCGCACGATCCACGCCGTGCGCGGCGTCACCTTCGGCGTCGAGGCCGGCGAACGCCTGGCGTTCATCGGACCCAACGGCGCCGGCAAGTCGACGTCGATCAAGATGCTGACGGGCATCCTGCGGCCGACGGCGGGCTCGGCCACCGTCCTCGGGCTCGTGCCCTGGGAGCAGCGCCGCGAACTGGCTCGTTCCATCGGCTCCCTCTTCGGGCAACGGTCCCAGCTCTGGAACGAACTCACCCCCCGCCGGTCGTTCCGGATGCTCGCCGCCATCTTCGATCTCGACGACGGGCAGGCCGATCGCCGCATTGCCGAACTCGGCGACCTGTTCGACGCCTCCGATCTCTTCGACCAGCCGGTCCGGACCCTGTCGCTCGGGCAGCGGATGCGGTGCGAGCTGTCGGCCTGCCTGCTGCACGAGCCGTCGGTCCTGTTCCTCGACGAGCCGACCATCGGACTCGACCTGGTCGGCAAGCAGCGCTTCCGGGAGCTCCTCGTTCGACTCAACGACGAACGGGGCACGACGATCCTGCTCACGAGCCACGACGTCGCCGACATCGAGCACGTGGCCGACCGGGCCATCGTGGTGAACCACGGGACCGTCATCTTCGACGACGCCGTCACCGCGATGCGTCGGCTGATCGGATCCGGCGACGGTGCCGGCGAACCGACACTCGAACGGGTCATCGCCGACATCTACGAGTCGGTTCCGGCCCCCGACCGGAACGACCCGTGAGCACGCTCACCGCGGCTCGCCGTTCGGCCCATCTGTCGTCGTCGACCGTCACGGCCTCGCGCAGCGGCCTGCTGGTGGCGGCCTTCTTCTACCTCGTGGTGGCGGCGATGCTGTCGGAGCTGTGGAAGGCGGCCGCCGAAGCCAACGGCGGCGCGGTCGCGGGGTACTCCGCCACGGCGCTCGTCTGGTACATCGCCACCTCCGAGGCGGTGACCATTCCCCTGCCGATGCGGCTGATGGAGGACATCGGCGACGACATCACGAACGACACCTATGCGATCGAACTGCTTCGTCCGGTGTCGCCGCTGGTGGTTCGGATCAGCGGACAGATCGGGGCGATGCTGCCGCGCCTGGCAGCCTGCGTCACCGTCGGATCGGTGTTGGCACTGCTGTCGGGTGGCCGGCCCGTCTCGGTCCTGGCCCTGGCCCTGGCCGTTCCGTCGATGCTGCTCGCGCTGGTGCTCAACCTCGTCACCCAGCACGCATTCGCAGCCTCGGCCTTCTGGGTGCGCGACACGAAGGGAACCTGGTTCCTCTATCAGAAGCTGGTGTTCGTGACCGGCGGGATGCTGCTCCCGCTCGAGGTGCTGCCCGACGCGCTCGAGACGATCTGTCGATGGCTGCCCTTCATGGCGATGGCGTACGCCCCGGCCCGGCTGGCGTCGGGTCACGTCGAACCGGCGTTGCTGGCCATCCAGCTCGGCTGGCTGATCGTGCTCGGGCTGCTCACCCGACGCCTGTTCGCGGCCGGTCAGCGGCGACTGATCGGCGGTGCCCCGTGACCGTCCGGGGGTTGCGGGTCACGTTCGCCACCGCCGTTCGCGAGGCCCTGGCGAACGTCCGGGGGTTGTGGACCCAGATCGCGATCATGTTCGCCAACGACTGCATGTGGGTGGCCTTCTGGCTGCTGTTCTTCCGCGAGGTCGGAGCAATCCGCGGCTGGGACACCGATCGGGTGATGGTGCTGCTCGCCGTGTTGACGACGTCGGGAGGCATCGTGCTCGGGGTGTTCCACAACGTGCGCAACATCGGCCAACTCGTTGCCGACGGCGGCCTCGACGCCGCGCTCGCGCTCCCGGTCCACCCGCTGCCCCACCTGCTCCTGCGCAAGGTGCAACCCATCGGCCTCGGCGACCTCGTGTTCGGTCTCGTGCTGTTCGTCGTTGCCGGGGACCCGACCCCGACCCGCACCCTGGTGTTCGCCCTCGGCGTGTTCGTCTCGTCGGTGCTCCTCGGGAGTTTCCTGGTCCTGCTGGGCTCCCTGGCGTTCTTCGCCGGCCGCAACGAGGCGAGCGAGCTGGGCTTCCACTCGATCCTGGTGTTCTCGGCGTATCCGGTCGACGTGTTCACCGGCGCGTTCAAGGTGTTGCTCTACAGCGCCGTCCCCGCCGGCTTCGTCGCCGCGGTCCCGGCCCGCCTGATCGAGCGGTTCGACCTCCCGCTCGCGCTCGGCTTCGGTGCGGTCACGGTGGCCTTCGCCGTCGTGGCCGTGGCCACCTTCGACCGCGGGCTCCGCCGATACACCGGCGGAGGGACCTGGATCCGAGCCTGATCAATGTTGATCAACTACTGTACGCGACATTGATCGACGGGTAGCATCAACGCCGTGGACGAACCTCGCCTCCTGACCGCCGTCGAAGCCGCCGCCCGCCTGGGCGTCAAAAGGCAGACGCTCTACGCCTACGTGAGTCGCGGGGTGCTCGAACGCACGATGTCGCTCGACGGCAAGACCAGTCTGTTCCGCCCCGACGACGTCGACGGCCTGCGGTCTCGCCGACATCGCAGCGTGCCCGGCGAGGTCGGCACGCTCATCGCCTCGTCGATCACCACCGTCGACGACCGCGGCCACACCTATCGGGGCGTCCCGGTCGGCGACCTCGTCTCGGCAGCGATGTCCTTCGAGGAAGTCGCCGACCTGATCTGGGGCGATGACGGGCCGTGGAACCTCGCCTTCGCCGACATCGCCCAACTCCGGGCCATGCAATCCGCGCTCCAACCCGACACCCCGCTCCTCGACCGGTTGCGGGTCAGCGTGGCCACCCTGTCGGCCGGCGATCGATTGCGCCACGATCTCACGCCGGCCGCCGTCGTCGCCGCCGGCCGACGCATGGTGATGGGCATGGTGGCGGCCCTACCCAAGCAGCACATCGGGCCTCACGACCGCCTGGCCGATCAACTGTGGCTGGCCCTGGCACCCGAAGCCGGCTCACCGGACCGGCGCCAAGCCCTGAACGCCGCGCTGGTCCTGCTGGCCGATCACGATCTGGCGGCGTCGACCTTCGCCGTTCGGGTGGCCGCATCGGTCCGGGCCGATCCGTATTCCCTGGTGAGCACCGGCCTGGGGGCCATGGGCGGGGTCCTCCACGGCGCCGCCAGCAGCGCCGTCAACCGGTTCTTCGCAACGGCCAACGAGATCGGTCCCGAGGCGGCGTTCGGACGCCGGCTCGCCGACGGCGCCTCCATGCCCGGAGTCGGCCACAAGGTCTACCGGACCGGCGACCCCCGCGAGGCCGCCCTGCTCGACCTGGTCCGGGTCGGCTGGGCCGACGACCACCGGCTCGACACCGTGCTGGCCACCCGCGACCTCGTCACCCAACGGCTCGACGCGCCCCCCAACGTCGATTTCGCCCTCGGTGCCCTCACCTGGCTGGCCGACATGGGACCCGGCGCCGGGGATCTCTTCGCCATCGCCCGGACCGTCGGGTGGATCGCCCACGCGCTCGAGGAGTTCAACGAGACACCCCTGCGGTTCCGGGTGACGGCGCGCCCCACCAGTCCCCGGCCACCCCTGCCCGAGGACTGACGTGCCCGACGGACGATTCGCACCCAGTCCCACCGGGGATCTCCACCTCGGCAACCTACGGACCGCGCTGGTCGCCTGGTTGTTCGCCCGTTCCGAGGGGAGCCGCTTCCTGCTGCGCTTCGAAGACCTCGACACGACCAGTGTGCGACCCGAGAGCTACGACACCCAGGCCCGCGATCTCCGGTTGCTCGGCCTCGACTGGGACGGCGAACCGATCCGTCAGAGCGACCGGCTCGAACGGTATCGGGGCATCGTCGACGGGCTGCTTCGCGACGACCGGGCCTATCCCTGCTACTGCACCCGACGCGAGATCCGGGAGGCCGTCCAGGCCCCCAACGGCGGTCGTGACGGGACCCGGTACCCGGGTACCTGTCGCGAGCTGTCGGCGCAGCAGCGCCGTCGCCACGAACAGGCGGGTCGACCGCCGGCGTTGCGACTCCGCACCGATGGCCGGGTCGTGTCGTTCGACGACGTGTTGTGCGGACCGAGCACCGAGCGACTCGACGATCTCGTGATCCAACGCAACGACGGGACCCCGGCCTACAACCTGGTGGTCGTCGTCGACGACCTCGACAGCGGGGTCGAGCTGGTGGTGCGGGCCGACGACCTGCTGAGCTCCACCCCCCGCCAGATCGAGGTGGCCCGGCTCCTCGGGCTCGAAGCGCCGGCCTATGCGCACGTCCCCCTCGTCCTGTCACCATCGGGCGATCGCCTGGCCAAACGTGATGGGGCCGTGACGCTCACCGACCGCATCGCCCGCGGCGAGTCACCCGCCGGCGTGTTGGCGTTCCTGGCTTCGACGCTGGGCCTGACCGAACCCGCCGAGCCGGTGACCCCGGGCGACCTCGTCGACCGCTTCGAGCCGGCGGCCCTGCCCCGGCGACCGACCCGGCTCGACCCCGAGACGCTGGGCGTCGCCTGACACGACCCCTCGGGATCGCCACCGTTTCCGACCACGGGTCGCGACCGGCGAGCGGGCGTTCCCGATGTTCGCCGACCGATCGGATCATCCGGGGAGGTCGCGACCACCCGGCGGGATTCGGGCTCGGTGGCGAGCGACTCGAACTAGGGTGCGGCGATGCGCTACGACGAGGTCATTGCCGGTGCGTTCGAGCCGAGTCCGCCCGGAGTGCGACCGGCCCCGACGGTCGACGCGTCACCGGCTCGCCGGTTCCGTGACGCCATCGAACCGATCGCCATGCACTCGGTCTGGTCGCGCACGACCAACGAGGCCCTGGCCGAGCTCGGGCTCGACTTCATGACGTCGTACGTGTGGGGCCGGGCCTCGGCGCTCGGCGAACCCGAAACCGGGGTCGTGGTGTCGACGTTCGCCGTCTTCGCGCCGGAACTGATCGGGGCGATCTACGAGCAGGGACGTGCCGCCTGCGATCGAGACCGCCTGATCACCGTTCGCACCGAGGCCACGACCACCAGCCTGACCGAGGCCCTGGGCGACGCCGAGGTCGACGCGGTCGCCGATGCCCTGCAGGCCGCCGTGAGCGCCGCCGACGCCACGGCACGACCCCTGTTCGCCGGGTTCCAGACCCAGCCATGGCCCGACGACGCCGTGGGGCGGCTCTGGCACGCCTGCGAACTGGCCCGGGAGCACCGGGGAGACAGCCACAACGCCGTGTGCATCGCCGAGGGTCTGGGCCCCGTCGAGATGAACGTGCTCACCGAGTTGTGGCTGGGCATGCCCCTCGGCAGCTATTCGGGAACCCGGGGCTGGAGCCCCGACCGGATCGCCGAGTCCGCCGAAGGGCTCCGGGCCCAGGGCTGGCTCGACGGCGACCGGTTGAGCAGCGAGGGCCGGGCCCGCCGCGACTCGATCGAGGCCCGGACCGACGCCATGGAGCAGGGGATCATCGACGCCCTCGGTGACGACCTCGAATCGGTCATCGCCCGGCTCGACGAATGGTCCCGGCGCTGCGTCGACGCCGCCGCCTTCCCACCGAACGCCTTCAAGCGAGCGGCCGGCTGACGCGCCCGACGAGATGGGCCTCGCCCGACCCCTCGGACGTCGAGACGACCTCGACCAGCGGGCCGAACACGTCGACCAGTTCCCCGGCGGGAGCTCGGAACGGGCCGGGATCCCCGTCGTGCCCGACCACCGACAGCACGGTCACGACGAGCAGCCCACCGGGGGCGACGGCCTCGGCCAGCGCCCGGTAGATCGTCGGATCACGGAATCGTTGACAGACCACGACGTCGAACTCGCCCGGTCCGACCCCCAGGCCGCCATCGAGGTCGTGGACGCCGAAGTGGGCCGAGTCGGCGACGTGGTGCTCCCGGGCCAACGCCTGCGCCACCTCGATCGCCACCGGTGACCCATCGATGCCGGTGACGGTCAGACCCTGCAGGGCCAACCACACACCCACCGCCCCGGTCCCGCATGCCACGTCGAGCGCCCGCCCCGAGGACGGCAGGAGTCCCGGATCGAGCAGCGCCACCGGTGGCGCCGGCGTGATGGGTCGACCGATCGTGGCGTGGCGGGCGTCCCACCGCCGGCGGTCGTCGCGACTCACGAGGCCGATTCGCGGGGATCGCCGGCGTCGGGCTCGACCGGGGACGATCCCTCGCCCTCGTCGTCGGACGCCGCGTCGGCCTGGTGACCGTCGGAATCGGCCTCGGGGTCGGGTGCGCCGTCGTCACGTCGCCCCATCATGACGAACCACACCACGCCGATCACCACTGCGGCCCCCGAGACCCAGTGGTTGACGCGGATGCCGAGGACCTGCGAAGCGAAGTCGATACGAATCGACTCGACCAGGAACCGGCCGACGCCGTAACCGGCGATCCACAACGGCAGCAACTGCCCCGGCTTGAGGACCTTGCGGCGATCGATCCGGATCAACGCATACGCCAGGGCCAGGTTGAACAGGCCCTCGTAGAGGAACGTCGGATGGAAGGTCGGTTCGTCGGCGAATCTCGTCGGCCGGTACCGCTCGTCGATCTCGAGGGCCCAGGGCAGATCGGTCGGCCTCCCGAACACCTCCTGGTTGAACCAGTTGCCCAGTCGGCCGATCGCCTGCGCCACGGGGATACCGGGGATCACACAATCGATCAACCGGGGAACGTCCCAGCCCCGTCGCCGGGCGTACCAGATGCCAACGCCGACTCCGAGGATGAGACCACCGGGAATCCCCAGTCCGCCCTCCCAGATCTTGAAGGCGTCCAACCAACGTCCCTGGTAGGCCTTCCAATCGGTGAGGACGTGATAGAGCCGAGCCCCGATCAGTCCGGCCGGTACGCCCCACTTGGCCAGGTCGGCGATGTCGTCACCGTTGCCACCGATGGCCTCCCAGCGGCGCCGGGAGATCTCGACGGCCGCCACCACGCCGATGGCGATCATCAACCCGTAGAGCCGGAACGACAGGGAGCCGATGTCGAGCGAGTTGAACGAGGGCGAGGGAAGCGACGCGATCAGACCCAGAGCGGCAGCGAGCATCAGGTCAGCTGCTCGGGCGTCAGGGCGAACAGCGGGTCGGCACCGGCGGTGACGGCCGGCAGCAGGCCGCCGGCCGTCGGCAGGATCTGGGTGCCGAAGAACGCGGCGCTCGCCAGCCGGGCCGCGTAGAACCCGTCGGGGTCGTCGGTCTTGGCCGCAGCGACGATCGCCTGCTCGGCCAGGTAGCCACCGCACACCACCGTGCCGAGCAGGCGCAGGAACGGCGACGAACCGGCGAGCATGGTGTTGGGGTCCGACGGCCCGTGCTCGAGCAACCATGCGGCCGCGTTCCGGGCCACCCCGACTCCGTCGCGGAGTGAGTCGGCGAAGCCGGCCATGCCGTCGATGCCGTCGAGGGCGCCGGCGGCGACGTCGAACGAGTCGAGCAGTTCGCTGAGCACCGCCCCGCCCCGCATCGGCAGCTTGCGGCCGACGAGGTCGGCGGCCTGGATCCCGTTGGTGCCCTCGTAGATCGGGGCGATCCGGCTGTCTCGCCAGAATCGGGCGGCCCCGGTCTCCTCGACGTAGCCCATCCCACCGAAGATCTGGATCGTGATCGAGGTCAGCTCGACCCCGACGTCGGTACACAGCGCCTTCGAGATCGGGATGAGGAGGTCGGCCAGTTCCCGTGCGGCCTCCCGGTCGGCATCGTCGGCCAACGATCGGGAGCGGTCGATGCAGGCCCCGTTGGTGTAGAGCAGGACCCGCATGGCGTCGATCCAGGCCCGCTGGGTCATCAGCATGCGACGGACGTCGGGGTGCTCGACGATCGGGCTCTGCTCCCCTCGAGGAGCCCCGATGGCCGTGCCCTGGCGGCGCTCCTGGGCGTAGGCCAGCCCCATCTGGTACGACCGTTCGGCGAGCGCCAGCCCCTCGAGCCCGACCGACAGCCGGGCGTTGTTCATCATCGTGAACATGTTGCGCATGCCGGTGAATTCGTCACCGACGGGCCAACCGATGGCCCCACCGGCGTCGCCGTAGGCCATCACGCAGGTCGGGCTGCCGTGGATTCCCAGCTTGTGTTCGATCGACACGCAGGACACGTCGTTGCGCTCACCGGGGTTGCCGTCGGCGTCGGGCAGGTACTTCGGCACGAGGAACATCGTGATGCCCTTCGTCCCCGGGGGGGCACCGGGGGTGCGGGCCAGCACGAGATGGACGATGTTCTCCGACAGGTCGTGCTCCCCCCAGGTGATCCAGATCTTCTGACCGGTGATCCGGTAGCTGCCGTCACCGACGGGCTCGGCCTTGACCTGCACGGCACCGACGTCGGAACCGGCCTGGGGCTCGGAGAGGTTCATGGTGCCCGACCACTGCCCGGTCATCATCTTGGGGAGGTAGAGCGCCTTCTGCTCGTCGCTGCCATGGTGCTCGATGGCGTCGATCGCCCCCTGGGTGAGCAGGGGGCAGAGGGCGAACGCCATGTTGGCGCTGGTCATCATCTCCTGGATCGCCAGGGCAGTGACCCAGGGGAACCCACCACCCCCGAAATCGGGGTCGAAGGGAATGGCCCCGTACCCGGCCTGGACGAAGGTGGTGTAGGCCCGGGCGAACGACTCGGGCGGGGTCACGACGCCACCCTCGGACCACCGAGTGTGGGTCTCGTCACCGTCGGCGTTCGTCGGGGCGACGACCTCGGTCATGAACCGACCGACTTCTTCGAGCACCAGGTGGAGCGTGTCGCGATCCACGTGACCGAATCGATCCGTGGCCAGGATGTCGTCGATCCCGACCACCTCGTCGAGGACGAACTGCAACGAACGAAGCGGCGGCGCATAATCAGTCACGGGTTCGAGACTACCCGTCACCCCGCTCCCCGCCCGACCCCGGAAGGCCCCCGTGATCCAGTACGAGCTCGCCCAGGGGGTCTACGCCTTCATCGACCCGGCGACGGGGTTCGGTCGCTCGAACGTGGGCCTGGTGATCGACGGCGACGGGCTGACGATCATCGACACCACCGCAACACCGGCGCAGGCGCTCGCCGTGAAGGCCCAGATCGCCGAGCTGACCGAGCCGCTCGGTCTGCGGATCAAACGCATCGTGGTGACCTCCAGCCGGGTCCCGTTCGCCGGGGGGACCAACGCCTTCTGGCCGGCGGCCTACTACGGCAGCGACGCCACCAGCGACCAGCTCGACGAGCCGGTGAACCCCGTGGCCCTCCAACGGCTCCTGCCCGAACTGGCCTCGGCCTACGGACCCGAGTACACGACCCGGCCCATCACGCACACGGTGAGCGAGCCCGCGTGGCTGACCGGTTCGATCCAGCTGGTTCCGGCTCCGGGTGAATCGCCGATGAACCTGGCGGTGGTGGCCGGGGACTCCGGCGTGGTGTTCGCCGGGGCTCTCGCCAGTTTCGGGGTGACCCCCCTCGCCTTCGACGGTGACCCCGCCGCCTGGGCCGACAGCCTGACGCAGTTGTCGCACGCCGCGGTGACCGTCGTTCCCGGGCACGGCGCCCCGGGGGGCCGAGCCGATCTCGCCGACCTGATCGGCTACCTCCGGGCGGTCGACCGGGCCGACGGCGATCCCTCGGCCCTGCCCGACGGGCCGTGGGACGACTGGGCCAACCGGGAGTTCGATGCGGTCAACATCGAGCGGGCGGCGCGACTTCGCCGTGGCGATCGGTCGATCCCCACGGCGATGTTCGAGTTGCTCGGCTTCGGATGACGGTGAACCCCCGAGGGGCTCAGACCAGCTGGGCTTCGACCTGTTCCATGGCCGCGTCCTCGGAGACGTCGAGGGCGAACGACAGTTCCGAGACGAGCACCTTGCGGGCCTTGGAGTACATGTTCTTCTCGCCGGCCGACAGACCCTTCGCGGCATCGCGCAGCGCGAGGTTCCGAACGACCTCGGCGACCTGGTAGACGTCGCCCGACTTCAGCTTCTCCTGGTGGTTCTTGAAGCGGCGGGACCAGTTGGCCGGCTCCCGGACGTCCTTCTTGGCCAGCAGCACGAACAGGTCCTCGACGTCTTCGAGGCTGATCGGGGGCCGCATTCCCACGTCGTCGACCCGGTCGACGGGCACCCGAACGGTCAATTCGTCGTGCGCGGTCTTGAGCACGAAGTACTTCTTCTTCTCGCCGTTGATCTCGATGGTCTCGGTCTTCTCGATGATGGCAGCCCCATGGTGGGGGTAGACGACGCGGTCGCCGGTCTTGAACGTCATGTGACTCCTCGGACAAGGTCCACCAACAGAAAGCGGATACCCCAAGGATGGCAGACCCAGCCGCGATTCCCCACCCGCGGCCATGAGCATTGCTGCCGAATCCGGCGTTCCCGTCTCCCCGGTCCGTCGACCCCGGATCCGGCCCGTCAGATCACGGCATCGATGATGCCGACCATCATCGACAGCACCATGGCGACCACGGCGACCAGCATGAAGAAGAACGTGCCCGGTCGCCGCTTGTAGAGCGGGGGGATGTCGGGTTCGCTCGGCGACGGGGGCACGGTGGTTCGACCCGTTCCCCCGGTTTCGGCCCCCGGCCGGCCGGCCGACGTGGTCCGGCCCCGGCCCGGCTTCGATCGAGTCATGCTGTCTCCCTGCGTGCGGCGATCCGGATTCCGCCTCGATGGTAGCCGTGGCACCCGCGGCCCCGATCGGACCCCTATCGTCGAAGGAATCGAACACTCCGGAACCGCCGGCCGGTGCCGATGGTTCCGGTGTCGAAAGGAATGCCATGTCACGAACGATCCTGGTCACCGGAGGCGCCGGCTACATCGGTAGCCACACGTCCATCGCCCTGCTCGATCGGGGTTTCGACGTGGTGGTCGTCGACGACTTCTCGAACAGTTCCCCTCTGGCGGTCGATGCCGTCCGACGACTCTCGGGACACGACGTCACCCTGGTCGAAGCCGACCTGACCGATCGCGAGGCCACTCGGGCTGTGTTCGACGACCACGCCATCGACGCCGTCGTGCACTTCGCCGGGCTGAAGGCGGTCGGCGAGTCGTGGGAGCAGCCGTTGCGCTACTACCGGACCAATCTCGGGTCGACCATGAACGTGCTCGAGGCCATGGCCGACCACGAGGTGTTCGACTTCGTGTTCTCGTCCTCGGCCACGGTCTACGGCGACCCCGGGACCCTGCCGATCCCCGAGTCCGCTCCCATCTTCGCCACCAACCCGTACGGTCAGACCAAGCTCATGATCGAGCAGATCTGCGGTGATCTCGCCGCGAGCGACGATCGCTGGCGCATGAGCATGCTGCGGTACTTCAACCCGGTCGGCGCCCACCCCTCGGGCGATCTGGGCGAGGATCCGACCGGGGTCCCGAACAACCTCGTGCCGTTCGTGATGCAGGTGGCCGTCGGTCGGCGCCCGGAGGTCGCGGTGTACGGCGACGACTACGACACCCCCGATGGCACCGGTGTGCGCGACTACATCCACGTCGTCGACCTGGCCCTCGGCCACCTGGCGGCGATCGAACACCTCGAACCGGGCTGCGCCCGGTACAACCTCGGAACGGGCACCGGCGCCTCGGTGCTCGACATCATCAAGACGACCGCCGAGGTCAGCGGACGACCGGTGCCGTATTCGATCCGACCCCGCCGGGCCGGCGACATCGCCACCTCGCTGGCCGATCCTCGACACGCCCAGGACGTCCTCGAATGGCGAGCCGATCGCAACCTCGAGTCGATGCTCCGAGACGCCTGGAACTGGCAGTCGAAGCACCCCAACGGGTTCGCCGACTGAGACCCGAACCTCGACGGTCCTCGACCTACTCCTTGGGCTTCTTCGGATCCTTCAGCTGCTCGTAGATCTCCTTGCAGGTGGGACACACCGGGAACCGCTGCGGATCACGGCTCGGCACCCACTTCTTGCCGCACAGCGCCTCGAGCGGCGTTCCCTCGATCGTGCTCGGCAGGATCTTGTTCTTCTTCACGTAGTGCGCGAAGCGATCGTGGTCGCCGGCGTCGGTCGTCTGGCGATCGACGCGCTCCTCGGTGATCAGATCGGTGTCGAGATCGGTCATCGGACCATCTTCGTCGGTCGAAGGGGCGCCGACAACCGACCCGTGTCGAGCGCGCGAATCAGGAGGCCGTCCCCGACGCCGTGAGCTGCCAGGAGGCGGCGATTGCCGCTTCGTCGAGTTCACCGCTCGAGCGGGCCAGGACGGTGTTGTCGCCGTCGAGGTAGACGACGAACGGGAAGCCGCCGGCGCCGTAGCTGACGAGCGCCTCACTGGATTCGCTGTCGCGCATGATCGGCGAGGTCCAGCCCACCCCGGTCTCGAGCCACTTGCTGGCCGGGTAGTTGCCCCGGCCGGCGCTGACCGAGGTCGACACCGCATAGACGTCCATGCCCTCGGGCTGGGAGCCGGCGTCGATCAGGGCCTGGACCCGGGGGGCCTCGGCCTGACAGTGCACGCACCAGTGGGCGAGGAAGTAGACGACCTTCGGGCGACCGTCGGCCTCGATGGTGATCTCGTTGCCCTCGAAGTCGGTTCCGACGAGCTTCGGGGCGACCATCCCGACCGCCTCGTCGTTGGCGGCCGTGGTCAGGCCACCGCTCTCGGGCATCTGCGGCAGGGCGTCGCCCTCGATCGTGACCGGCGCGGACTGGACGACGGAGTCGGGATCCGACGACCCCGCACCCGAGGTCGCGACGACCGCGATGGCGGCCGCCCCCAGGATGCAGATCGCCACGATGGCCAGGATGAAGCCCTTGTTGCTCGACTGCTGCGAGTTGTAACTCTTGGTGGTGGTGGTCATGGGGTCGCCTCCTTGGGGCGAAGCAACGCTAGTGGGACGAACACGAGAACCAGACCGAAGGCTGCGAAGGCCATGGTCGGGATGGTCACGAATCCCCAGGTGTTCACCCAGCGACCCGAGCACGGGTTGAGGGGGTCACACGAGGACGAGAACAGATTCGGGTATTGCTGCTCGAGCCGGTGGTAGGCCGAAACACCGAGACCGACCAGCGACAGCCCGAAGGCGAACCAGCCCAGCTTCGGTCGACGGAGCAACAGGGCGAGACCCAGGACGATCGAGGACGGATACATGAAGTAGCGCTGGACCCAGCACAGCCGGCACGGGTCGAAGCCGGCGATCTCGGAGTAGTAGAGGCTGCCGAGCATGGCGGTCGTCGGGGCGATCCACGCCATGACGAGCGCAAGGGGTCGGATCTCGTCGACCAGGTTCCGAACCGCAGGGGGCAGCGACCCGGTGGTCAACCGGACCACGCCGAGCACGAGCGCAGCGATGTTGACGACCATCGCTCCGACGAACAGCAGGGCGAGGAACAGGTTGACGGTCTCGACGGGCATGGGCGCTTTCGTTGCCGGGAACGGCGGGAACTTCGGGCTACAGCATGACGCACGCCAACCTACCGAGCGCGCACGCCTCGACAGTGAACCCGATCGGAGGTAAAGGACGCATCAACGCCCGAGATCGGCCCCGCCGACCGCTTCGTGAGCACCCCGGGCCGAGCGGTCGCCGCCCCTACCCGATCACCCGGTCGGCATCCCCGATGGATACTCTCCTGAGTCGTGCAGCTGGCCCTCCGAGAACTGCGTCGTGCGAAGTTGCGATTCGCCCTGCTGTCGTCGGCCATCGGCCTGCTCGTCTTCCTGATCCTCTTCCAGCAGGCGCTCTTCGGCGGACTCGTGACCAGCTTCATCGGCGCCGTCGAGAACCAGAACGCTCCGATCCTGGCGTTCGGCGACCAGGCTCGGACCAACGTCGAGGCGAGCCTGATCTTTCCCGGTCAAGCCGAACAGATCGCGGCGGTGCCCGGTGTCGGGCAGACCGGTCCCGTCGGCGAGAACACGTTCACGGTGCAGGCCGGCGGGGAACGACGGGACGCCGCGATCTTCGGCTACGAACTCGGTGGCCTCGGCGAGCCCACCACCCTGATCGAGGGTCGGCTGCCCGAGGGGCCCTTCGAGGGTGTGGCATCGGCAGCCGACGTCGAACGGGGTTTCGGGATCGGCGACGTCGTCGAGGTCGTCGGCACGGCAACGAGTGACCCCGACGAACCCGATACGGCGATCACGATCGTGGGGCTGGCCGCCGACCTGCAGTGGAGCGTCCAGGCGACGGTGTTCGTGTCCTATGACACCTACGAAGCCGCCCGCCGCCACGTGGCCCCGGGGTCGACCGTCCTGCCGTCGCTGATCGCCATCGCGCCGACCGAGGGCGTCGACCCGGGCGAACTCGCCGATCGGATCACGGAGTCGGTTCCCGGCATCGAGGCCGTCACCCGTCAGCAGGCCGTCGACGGCAACCCGGGAGTCCAGGGGGTCAACAGCTCGTTCGGCATCATCCTGGCGCTGGCGTTCATGGTGGTCGTGCTGGTCGTCGGCTTCTTCTTCCTGATCCTGACGGTCCAGAAGTCCAAGCCGCTCACCCTCCTGCGGGCCATTGGTGCCCCGGCGTCCTACCTGGTCAAGAACCTCCTGGCCCAGATCGTGATCGTGATGGCGGCCGGCGTGCTGCTCGGCGTCGTCCTCACCCTGGTCGTCGGCGCCGCAACGACCGGTGGCGCGATCGACGTCGAGCTCGATCCGGGCACCGTGATCCCCACCATCGGCCTCCTGTCGGTCCTGGCTCTCGTCGGCGGCCTGGCGTCGGTCCGTCGGGTGCTCCGGATCGATCCGATCCGGGCCACGGTCGACTCGGGGAGCAGCCTGTAGTGCGCCTCGCCCTGCTCGAACTGCTGCGCAAACCGGGTCGCTTCGCGGTCGCCGGCGGAGCGCTGACGCTGCTGACCCTGCTGCTGTTGTTCCTCGGGGCGCTGCTCGACGGCCTGTACCTCGGGTCGACCGGAGCACTGCGGTCCCAACCCGACGGCACCGTGGTCTTCAGTGCCGACGCCCGGCAGTCGTTGTTGCGTTCGACGATGACCACCGCCGATCGCGATGCGATCGCCGAGATCGAGGGCGTGGCCCGGGCCGGTGGACTCGGGGTGACGCTCCTGGGGGTGCGGATTCCCGACGAGGCCGAGATCGCCGACGGAGCGGTGCTCGGCTACGAACTCGACTCCGCCGCCGTCCCCCCGCCACCCGCCGAGGGACGGGCGTGGGTCGATCAGGCGATGGAACCGCTCGGTGCGGCGATCGGTGACGTCCTGCTGATCGGACCCAACGAGTATCCCGTCACGATCGAGGGATGGGTCGACGACACGAACTTCCTCGGCCAGAACGGCATCTGGGTCTCGCCGGAGACCTGGCGATCGGTCCAGAACGCCAATCGACCCGACGCGCAGCTCGGCCCCGACGAGTTCCAGGCGATCGTCGCCGAGTCGGCACCGGGTGCCGACCCCGCGACGCTGGCCGACCGCATCGACGCCGCGCTCGGATCGAACGATGGCGAGCGGACCGAATCCCTCACCCGAGACGAGTCGGTCGACGTCCTCCCCGGGGTGCGGGAACAGAACGCCACGTTCAACGCGATCATCGGCACCACGTTCTTCGTGGTCGGACTGGTCGTCGCGCTGTTCTTCGCCCTCCTCACCCTGGAACGCATCGGGCTCTACTCGGTGCTCAAGGCCTTCGGGACGCCGAGTCGCACCCTGGTGCTCGGCGTCGCCGTCCAGGCCGTGGCCGTCGCCGTCATCTCGTTCGCGTTCGGTGCCGCATTGACCGGGGCCCTGGCCCTCGGTGTCCCGGCCAGCGTTCCGGTCCAGTTCACGCTGTCGCGGGCCGTGTTCACCTTCGCCGGCATCACGGTCACCGCCGTCATCGGTGGGCTCGTCTCGTTGCGCCGCATCATCACCGTCGATCCGGCCGCCGCCATCGGCGCCGGGCTCTGATCAGGAGGCTCTCGTGCCCGCCCTCGTACTCAACGACGTCCGCAAGGTCTACCGGTCCGGCGACAGTCAGGTGGTCGCCCTCGATCACGCCACGCTGAGCGTTGCCGACGACGAGATCGTGGCCCTGGTCGGTCCGTCGGGTTCGGGCAAGACGACGTTGCTGTCGATCGCCGGAGGGCTGCTGACCCCGTCGGAAGGTTCGGTGACCGTCACGGGAGAGCAGATCGAGCGCTACTCCGATCGACAGCTCACGACGTTCCGGGGCGAGCGCATCGGCTTCGTGTTCCAGGCGGTCAATCTGGTTCCGTTCCTCACGGCCCGCGAGAACCTGACCGTCGTCGCCGAGATGCGGGGCCGGGGTGGTTCGGCGGCGCGCCGCCGAGCCGAGACCCTGCTCGACGAACTCGGACTGGGCGATCGCCTGAAGAACCTTCCCGAGCAGCTGTCGGGCGGCGAGCGTCAGCGGGTCGCCATCGGTCGGGCCCTCATGAACGAGCCGCGACTGGTCCTGTTCGACGAGCCGACGTCGGCACTCGACTCGAAGCTCGGTGTCCAGGTGATGGAACTGATCCGCGCCGAGATCAAGGGTCGGGAGACCGCAGCGATCATCGTCACGCACGACACCCGGATGGTCGGCTATGCCGACCGCACCGTCGAGATCCAGGACGGTCGCCTGGTGGCGTGACGTTCAGGCCGACTCGGCCGGTGTGTCGGTGAACTCGAAGAACCGCTCGAGCAGGCTCTCGCCGACGAGCGCGGCGAGCGAGCCGGGTTCGGGCGCGGTTCCGGAGTCGAACGGGGCCTGGATCGCAGCGCCCTCGGCGGTGGCCGCGACGGCCCGCACCACGAGGGCCATCGCCGATTCGAGGTCGAGTCCGTGGGATTCGGCGACCACTCCGCCTCGTTCGCCGACCCGTCGGGTGTAGGCCGTGGTCAGCGCGTCGAGGCGACGGCGCTGGGACGACCGGAACATCTCGACGCACTCGGCGGCGTCGGACCGTTCGTGTTCGGGGGCGTAGGCCAGCGAGGTCCGGATCGTCGCCAGGGCCTGGACGCGGCGAGCGGAATCGGCTGCGGTGACCACCGCCGGGTCGGACTCGCTCGTCGTCTCGCCGGTCAGGTCGATCACGTCGGGGATCGTTTCGGGGTCGGCGG
Organism: uncultured Acidimicrobiales bacterium; assembly: GCA_963717115.1. Lineage (GTDB taxonomy): Bacteria > Actinomycetota > Acidimicrobiia > Acidimicrobiales > SZUA-35 > JBBQUN01. The sequence continues at coordinate 139,754 of CAVQVO010000009.1, forward strand.
TCTCGAGGAGCCGGCGACGCACGGCGGCCTGGAAGGCCCCCTGGTCGGCCCAGAGTCGCTCGTGCACCGAGGCGCGGGTCACCCGGACACCCGACGAGGCCTCGAGATGGCGGAACACCTTCGTGTAGGTGATGCCCTCGAGACCGGTTCCCAGGCCTTCGAGGTCGACCAGGTCGACCGCCGCGTCGAGGACCAGCGTCTCCAATTCCGAGCGACTCCTCCGCATGGCCACACCGTAGAGGTTTCGAGGGCCGGACCAGGAGTGCCCGATGACCCGTCGCCGATGGTCAGTTGTGCCCGGTCGACCCGGGCCCATCGACCGGGTCCATCGGGTCGTCGCGTGCGGATCATTCGACCATCGTCGGTCACGATGGAAGACTCCGACCATGACGAACGACGCGCTCCCGACCTCCCCGCCCATCGACGGAATCCGGCGCTTCGGTGACACGGCGGTCTCGGTCGACGAGCAGCACGTCGCCACCGTCGAGATCCAGCGGCCGCCGAACAACTTCTTCAGTTTGGCGATGCTCCACGATCTGGCCAAGGCCGTTCGGTGGTGTGAGACCGACACGTCGGCCCGAGCGATCGTCCTGTGCGCCCAGGGCAAGAACTTCTGCGCCGGAGCGTCCTTCGACCCGGCCGAGGCCCGGCTCACGTCGGCGTCGAGCGCCGAGGGCGAAATGGCCGACCGCCACATCTACGACGAGGCCGTCGAGCTCTTCTCGGCGGCGCTTCCGATCGTGGCGGCGGTCCAGGGCGCAGCGATCGGCGGGGGGCTGGGTCTGGCCTGCATGGCCGATTTCCGGGTCGGTGGCCCGGCGACTCGGCTGTCGGCGAATTTCGCCCGGTTGGGGTTCCATCAGGGGTTCGGGCTCAGCGTGACGTTGCCGGCCCTGGTCGGTCAGCAACAGGCACTCGAACTGCTGTACACCGGCGCCCGGATCGACGGCGAGCGTGGGCATGCGATCGGATTGCTCGATCGGATCGTCGACGACGACGCCATCCGATCCGTCGCCGGGGAGCTCGCCCTCGAGATCGCCCGTTCGGCCCCGTTGGCCGTGCGCTCGATCAAGGCCACGATGCGGGGCCATCTCCCCGAGGTCATCCGGACGGCGACGAACCGGGAGCGGGCCGAGCAGGAGCGCCTGACCCAGACCAGCGACTGGACCGAAGGCGTCAAGGCCATGGCCGAGCGACGCCTGCCCGACTTCACCGGCACCTGAGCCCGACGCTCGGCCCAACGACACCGCCGAGCGACGCTCGGCCCAACGACACCGCCGAGCGACGCCTGCCCGACTTCACCGGCACCTGAGCCCGACGCTCGGCCCAACGACACCGCCGAGCGACGCCTGCCCGACTTCACCGGCACCTGAGCCCGACGCGAATCACCGGCAGCGGACGACGCCGACTTCGGAGGCGAGGTGGGTCATCGGGATGTCGTGGGGTTCGACGGGGAGCGGCGAGACGAGGTAGCCATCGCTGACACCGACGCGAAGGGCGTCGGGGCGCAGGCGAGCGAGCAGCCGGTCGTAGAAGCCGGCCCCGAACCCGATGCGGTTCCCCGCGACGTCGAAGGCCAGGCCGGGGACGAGCACGATGTCGATGTCGCAGACGTCGATCACCTCGGCCTGCTCGACCGGTTGTCGAAAGCCGTAGCGATGCCGCTCCAGGGTCGCCTGGGCCGGATGGACCGTGAGGAGGTGGCCCTCGCTCGGTGTCCGGGTGAGGGCAAAGCGAGCCAGGGGCCGGCGGTCGGATCGCTCGACCTGCTCGAGGGGCCACAGATCGATCTCGCCGGGCATGGGGTCGTAGAACACGACCCAACCCGACGGGTCCTGCTCGGTCAGGAATCGCCCGAGATGGTGGCGGACGCGGTCGGCGTCGACGCCGAGCCCCGATCGATTGGCGATCGCGCGACGACGCCATTCCGCCTTCGAGATGGACGCAGACGACACCATGCCCGCACCGTAGCGACCGGGGTGGGGGCGGTGCCGTTCGCGACCATCGATCGCGAACGCCGGTCTCTCCTGGGTGATTCACCCCAGGTCTCGTTCACGCCCCGCCGGAGGGGGTAGAAAGACCCTGGCCGTTCCCTCTCCCGCCGGCTGAGTCGTCGGAATCGACAAAAACCCGACCATGCTGATCGATGCTGTCAGGCAAACGTTCCGCTCCCCGCGGTTCTATCTTGCGCTCTCGCTGTCGACGCTGGCCACCGCCATGGTGGCCGTCCCGCTCGCGGTCCAGGCCGTGCAGGTCCGGCAAGCCCAATTCAGCGCGGCCGGGCGAGGCGAATCGGCGAGCTTCGAGGAAACGGCCGCCTCGCTTCCGCTCGAACCGGTCGACGGCTCGGTGACGGTACCGACCCCGCCGCCGGTTCCCGAGGAACCGGCGGTTCCGATCGAAACCGAATCGACGCCGGACCCGACCCTGGACCCGACGCCCGACACCCCGGTTTCGCTGCCCCCACCCCGATCGCCGGGCACGCCCTCGACGGAAGCGGTCCCGTCCGACGTCGAGGCGGGCCCTCGTCCCAGCGTGACGGCCGCCGTCACCACCGTGACGGCGCCGATGACCACCCTGACCGTCCCGGGCGCCACCACGACTCCGGCCGGGCCGGCCCCGACCGAGAGCGTCGCCCGATCGACGGTCGATTCGGCGACGACCACGGTTCCCCGGGACCCGACCGGAACCACCGTGCCCGGCGACCCGCCGGTCGCCACGACGCTGGTCACCCCCGGCGGTCCCCTCGGACCGACCACCGAGACCACCGCCCGACCGTCGACATCGACGACCACCCCGGTCACGCCCACCACCGTGCGACCCACCACCACCACGCCGACCACGACCGATGCGAGCACGTCGCGTCCGACGACCACGACCACGACCCGTCCCACCACGACGTCGACGACGACACCGACCACGGTCAGCGCCGGTCTCGCGGGCAACGCCGGGAACGCGGGCGCGGCGATCCTCGAGGACTGATTCGTTCGACGACCGAGTCGGCTCTCCGACCGGTTCGTGCACCGGGGCCGACGACGAGACCGGGACGATCAGTCGTCGCGGATGGGCCGGGCGGTCGCCTGCATCGACCGGGGCGAGAACCGGGGATCAGCCGTAGGGGTGCGCCAGGACGAACTCGGCGTTGGCGGCGATCCAGCGAACGGTGCCGCTCCGAGGCAGTCCTCGCTGGATCTCGGTCATCCAGTAGGTGAAGCCCGCGCTGTCGTAGGTTCGCCCCAGCACGTTGCGATAGACGATGTCGAGGAACTGGCGATCGTCGGTGGGCCCATAGCGAAGCTCGAACTCGGCACTCTCGGAGAACGCCCAGGCGATGTCGTCGAGTGAGAGCCCGCTGCGTCGCTGAGCGATCCAGTACTTCGCACCGTCGGGCTCGGCTTCGCGGAGGAAGAACGCCCAGTAGAGGCGCAGGATCTCGGCATCGGCCTCGACGAAGTCGAAGGCCGTGACCATCCCCTCGATCGTGGTCGCCTGGAAGAGGCTGACGACCGCAGGTTCGGAGATGGTCGGTCCGAGCGGTTCGGGGATCGACGTGTCGGAGGGAGCCGACGTCGTCGCACTCGTGACCGGCACGAAGGTGGCCGGCACGGTCGACGCCGGCACGGTCGACGTGGCCGGCACGGTCGACGCCGGCACGGTGCGCCGGCACGGTGTGGCCGGCACGGTCGACGGCACGGTCGTCGGCGGAACGGTCGTCGTAGGGGCCGCCTGGACGGTGAAGACCGCCGATCGATTCGAGCGGGCACCCGTCACCTGGACCGACCAGACCATCCCGGCTTCGGCGGGATCACAGCGCCACAGCACGGTGTAGTTGCCCGAGCTGTTCGTCAGCGCCGGGAGGAAGTCCGTGGGGGGCGACGACACGAAGAGCAGGGTCTCGCTCGGCGATGCGCCGGTGAGTCGGCCGATCGATGCGTAGCCACCGGTGCACACGATCGTTGCCTGATCCGGCGTCACGGTCATCGTCGACGCGTCGCCCTGCCGGGGCACGAGCACGATCGACGACACGGCGACACTCAGCACGACGACCAGCCGGCCGACGGCGAGGAGCGGGCGCTTCGTCTCGGGCGCCGTCGGTCCGTCCGACACCGAGGAACCCGGAGGGGTGAGGTGAGTCTGCATGGTCGTCCTTCGAATGGGATCGAGGGCGGTCGCCCGACCTCTCGACCCGCCGTCGGGTCTCCAGAGGTTCGGTCGATCGGGCCCGACCATGAGCCCGGTGCCTCGTTCCGCGGGCGGGTGTCACCCCGGGACGAACCCCGATCCGGCTACGGAACGCCGCCCACCGTTCAGTCGGCCGGGTCCCACGCGACCGGCAGGGCCACCGGTCCGCGGAACTCGAAGCCCCGGAGCTCGACCTCGCCGTCGAGCCGCAGATGCCGGAGCCGGTCGAGCGCCGCCTGCGCCCCGACCCGGACCTGTTGCCGACCGAGCCACTCCCCGAGGCAACGGTGCGGGCCGAGCGCGAAGGCGGCGTGGCCCCGTTCGGTGCGGTCGAGGTCGATCTCGGTGGGCCGTGCGAAGCGGGCCTCGTCGAGGTTCGCCGATCGGAGGATGCCGGCAACGAAGGAGCCCCGCGGGATCTCGACACCCCCGAGGGTGGTGTCGACGATCGCCTGCCGAGAGATCGTCCCGACCGGAGAGTGGCGCCGGAACACCTCTTCGACCAGTTTGGGCCATCGATCGGGTCGGCGGTTCACGGCCTCGGCCAGATCGGGCCGGGCGAGCAGGGTCCAGAGCACCAGCCCGATCCCGTCACGGGGCTCGTTGATCCCTCCCGAGATCATGAGCCGGACGTTGTTCACGATCTCGTCCCGGGTCAGCGGACCACCGTCGGGCGTGGCCCGGCAGAAATCGGCCATCGCCCCACCGGTCGATGGGTCGGCGCGGATCTCGGCGATCCGCCGGTCGATCACGTCTCCGAGTTCGTTGCGGGCTCGGTCTCCCTGCGCCTCGAGGGTCGGGTCGTTGTCGAAGTTCGCGATGTCGGAACACAGCCCGACACACCAATCCCAGATCTGGGCCGCCGAGTGCACACCGAGCCCCAGCACCTCGCCCAGGCCGGCGGCCGCCAACGGGCTCGCATAGACGTCCATCAGATCGGCCCGGCCGGAAGGACCGATGGCGTCGAGCAGCGACCGGGCCTGGTCGAGCAGTCGATGGGCGACGTACTCGCCGCTCACCCCGCCGGCCTTGAACGATCCGATCATCGCCGATCGGACCCGCGTCGCCTCGGGCGGATCCATGGTGAGCATGTTCGGACCCAGCGCCCGCGCCAGGAAGGACGGGTCGGTCCGGGCGGTGAATCGCGTGATGTCGTTGTCGAGGGTCTCGACGTCGTCCCAGCGGGTCACGAAGAACATCTCGAGGGCCGGAACCCAGCAGACGGGTTCATGGGCCCGGAGGTCGGCCAACAGCTGATCGTGGTCCCCCTCGAGCTGCTCGAGCGTGATCGGCTCGCCGAGGCTCATCGGGGCGGTTTGCGAGGGTCGTGACGCGCCACGGCCCGGACTCTGACGAGACCGGGCCGTGGCGTGCTCACGATCGTCGGCTCAGCTGCAGCCGCTGGTGGTGCCGCACGACGGGCAGGCGTGACAGCTCCCGGCCCGTTGCATCGTGATGCCGCAGGTGAAGCAGAGTGGGGCGTCGGGATCGACCACGCCGGACGACTGGGCGGCCCGCTGCTGTTCGGCGCCGATCATGTCGAGGATGTCCTCGGCCGAATCGACCGAGGGAGGATCGGCGGCGATGTCGTGACCCTGGACCGTTGCGGTCTCCTCGACGCCGGGGAGCGTCTGCTGGGTTCGCTCGCCGACGGTGAAGATGCCGAGCTCGGCCCGCTCGTCGTAGCTCAGGTAGAGCACGGCCAGCTTGCGGAACAGGTAGTCCATGATCGAGCTGGCGATCCGGATCTCGGGATCGTCGGTCATGCCTGCCGGCTCGAAGCGCATCCCGGTGAACGTCTGCACGTAGTTGCGCAGCGGGACCCCGTACTGGAGCCCGTGGCTGAGCGAGATGGCGAGGGCGTCCATGATCCCGGCGAGGGTGGAACCCTGCTTGGCGACCCGGAGGAAGATCTCGCCGGGCCGACCGTCGTCGTACTCGCCGACGGTGACGAAGCCCTTGCAGTCGGCCACTCGGAAATCGAACGTGCGACTGCGACGGTTCCGCGGCAGGCGCTCCCGAACCGGCTTGTAGACGATCTTCTCGACGACCTCGGTGATCGGGGCGATCACCGCGGCACCGGCGTCGACGGCGGGGACGTCGGTGTCGGCGTACTTGCCGTCGGTGTCACCCTTCTTCGCCATCGAGAGGGGCTGGGCCACCTTGCAGTTGTCGCGGTAGATGGCGATGGCCTTGACGCCCATGCGCCAGGCGTCGATGTGGAGCTGCTCGATGTCGTCGACGCTGACCTCTTCGGGCATGTTGACGGTCTTGGAGATGGCGCCGGAGATGAACGGCTGGACGGCCGCCATCATCTTGACGTGACCCAGGTAGTGGATCGGATTGTCGCCCATGGAACAGGCGAAGACCGCCACGTGATCGGGGTCGAGGCCCGGCGCTCCCAGGATCGTCTTGTTCTCGTCGATGTAGGCGACGATCGCCTGGGCCGCCTGATCGGAGTAGCCGAGCCGCCGCAGCGCCCGGGGAACCGACTGGTTGACGATCATCATGGTCCCGCCGCCGACCAGCTTCTTCATCTTGGCCAGACCGAGATCGGGTTCGATGCCGGTGGTGTCGCAGTCCATGAGGAGGCCGATGGTCCCGGTGGGAGCCAACACCGTGGCCTGGGAGTTGCGAACGCCGACCCCGGGGGCCAGCTCGCACACGGCGTCCCAGGCCTGCTGGGCCTCGCTCAGGATGTCGTGCGGGGCGAGGTCCTCGTCGATCTCGGCATTGGCGGCGCGATGCTGTTCGAGCACCCGCAGCATCGGTTCGCGGTTGTCCTGGAATCCGGCGTGGGGTCCCATCCGCGCCGCCGTCCGGGCCGAGGTGAGATAGGCGTGGCCGGTCATCAGGGACGTGATCGAGGCGGCCAGGGCCCGACCTTCGTCGGAGTCGTAGGGCAGGCCGAGGTTCATCAGCAGGGCGCCGATGTTGGCGTAGCCGAGGCCGAGCTGACGGAACTGGCGGGAGGTCTCGCCGATCGGTCCGGTCGGGTAGTCGGCGCGACCGACCATGATCTCCTGGGCGGTGAACAGGTGCTCGATGGCGGCCTTGAACCCCTCGGTGTCGAAGGTGTTGTCGTCGTTCAGGAACGTCAACAGGTTGAGGCTGGCCAGATTGCAGGCCGAGTTGTCGAGGTGCATGTATTCGCTGCACGGGTTCGAGCCGTTGATCTTGCCGGTGTTGGACGCGGTGTGCCAGCGGTTGATCGTGGAGTCGAACTGCATGCCGGGATCGGCGCATTCCCAGGTGGCCTGGGAGAACTGGCGCATGAGGTCGCGGGCCTTGACGGATTTCACGATCGCGCCGGTCGTGCGGGCGACCAGGTTCCAGTCGCCGTCGTCGACGACGGCCTGCATGAATTCGTCGGTGACCCGAACCGAGTTGTTGGCGTTCTGGTACTGGATCGAATGGCTGTCGACGCCGTCGAGGTCCATGTCGAAACCGGCTTCGCGCAGGACACGCGCCTTGCGCTCCTCGGTCGCCTTGCACCAGATGAATTCCTCGACGTCGGGGTGGTCCATGTCGAGCATGACCATCTTCGCGGCCCGGCGGGTCTTGCCGCCGGACTTGATGGTGCCGGCGGAGGAGTCGGCGCCTCGCATGAAGCTGACCGGGCCCGAGGCGGTACCGCCACCCTTGAGCAGCTCGTGCGAGGACCGGATGCGAGAGAGGTTGACGCCGGCTCCGGAGCCACCCTTGAAGATCGTGCCCTCCTCGACGTACCAGTTGAGGATGGAGTCCATCTTGTCGTCGACGGCGAGGATGAAGCAGGCCGACGCCTGCTGGGGCACCCCGGCGACGCCGATGTTGAACCACACCGGCGAGTTGAAGGCGGCGCGCTGGTGGATCAGGAGGTACTTGACCTCGTCGGAGAAGATGGCCGCCTCCTGGTCGGAGGTGAAGTAGCCACCCTCCTTGCCCCAGGTCGTGATGGTGTCGACGATGCGATCGGCGACCTGACGCAGGGAGGTCTCGCGTTCGGCGGTGCCGAGGGTTCCCCGGAAGTACTTCTGGGCCAGGATGTTGGTGGCGTTCACCGACCACGTGCTCGGGACCTCGACACCCAACTGCTCGAAGGCGACCTCGCCGGTCTTCCAGTTGGCCAGACCGGGCATCGCGTCGCTCCCACACCACGGTGTCGTAGGGGTCGACGCCTTCGGTGGTGAAGTGGCGGCGGAGGCCGATGCCGGTCTGCTCGGGTGCGAGTGCCATGAACTGCTCCTGTGTGCGCCGACCCGATGTCGGCGGCTGCGGGGATGAGGGATACGGGCTTGCGGGGGTGATTCGGACGAACCGGCCAACGGTGAGCGGTGGACGGTGGGCGATGGCGAACGGTCGGGTGACGAGGGTGACCCGACCGGTTGTGCCTTGTGCGGTCGCGGATGTGGGGGATCGGAAGGATCCATCCACACACTCGACGTGTCGCCCGACGTGGGTGGCCCGTGCCCGACACCTCGAAGAAGACCAGCCTATCGCTGGTGACATCCACAAGATGTTGTGGTCCGGACCGCCCTGCGCCATTCGACGCACAAGATGTAGGGAGGCATTACAACATCGTAATTACGTCGTTGTCAATGCTTCATTCGTGTGAACATCGCCGACGCAGAGTGGTCGCCCCAGCTCCAAACGTGATCGGCCCGGAGCCGCAGGTCGAGGCAGCACAGCATTGATGAGCGCCAACAACCGTCGTCTGTGTCGCCCATCGTCACCCACTACCCAAGGGAACCCTGCGAGGGCCCCGCCTTCCGCAACTCCAGACCGACCCGTCTGGCGATGAAGGCCACCCTATGGAGTGCCCCTTGTGGATCACAAGGGGAAGAGCCTGTGGATTTCGCGAAGCTGGGGACCGAACCCGGCTCATCGGGCCGATTTTGCGCACCGGGTACCCGACCACGCGCGCAGGGTGGGATCGGGGCGGGTCTGGCTGGCGTGGGGTCGGCCCGAGCGCGAGCGGATTAGGGTGACGGGGTGAGCCAAGCCGTCGAGATCGTCGAACTCCTGCCGCGAGCCGGACGGCCGGTCGACACCGATGTCGACATCGCCGCAGAGAGCGCGCACCGCGCTCCCCGACCGGCCCTGGGTCTACAGCAACATGATCGCGAGCCTCGACGGCACCACCACGATCGACGGCAAGTCGGGGGGCCTCGGCCGACCGAGCGACTCGGCGGTCTTCTCGGCCCTGCGGGCTCGGGCCGACGTGATCATCGTCGGCGCCACCACGGTCATCGACGAGGACTACCGCCCGCCCGGGGCCCGACTGGCCGAGGTCCGCACGGCTCGGGGCCAGCAACCCCGGCCGCGTCTGGTCATCCTGACCCGGAGCCTCGCGATCGACCCGGACCACCGGGTCTTCTCCGATCCCGACAACCGGCCGCTCGTCGTCACCATCGAGGAAGCCCCGGCCGATCGCCGCTCGGCCCTGTCGGCGGTGGCCGAGCTCGTCGACGCCGGTCGCGACGACCTCGACCTCACTCGCGCCCTCCGGATCCTCGCCGACCGGGGCCACCGGCTGGCCCTGCTCGAGGGCGGCCCCACCATCAACGGGCAGTTCGTGGCGGCCGACGCCATCGACGAATGGAACCTGTCCCTCGCCCCGATCCTGGCCGGCGGCGACGGCCCGCGGACCGCGCACGGCCCCCGACCCGGCGAACCGACGGAATTCGAGCTGGTCCGCCTGTGGATCGGCGACGGTGTCCTGTTCGGCCGGTGGGTCCGGATCCGGGACTGAACACCCCGAGGGCGCACCGCCCGGTCAGGACCGAATCGTTGCGCTCCCCGACCCCAGGTCGACCGTGGTGCGGTAGCGCTCGGCGTAGCCCATCACCGTGAGGCCGTACGAGACCGATCGGTTGTAGCCGAGCAAGGCCCGCTGGTAGTTCGCCGCATCGCCGAGGTCACCGGCCGAACCACAGAGGTGGTTCGCCGCGGCCAGCGCGGCATCGTAGAGGTTGTGGGGGTCCACCACGCCGTCGTCGTTGCCGTCGGCCCCGAAGCGCTTCCAGCTGCCGGGAATGAACTGCATGGGTCCCACGGCGCGGTCCCAGACCACGTCGCCGTCCCAGGCCCCGCCATCGGTATCGGGAATCGCGGCGAACCGGGTGCCGTCGAGCACCGGACCGAGGATCTCGCCGACCGTGCGACCGTCGGATCCGAGCGTCGTACCGCCGTAGGTGCCGTGATGGCTCTCGACCCGGCCGATCCCGGCGAGGTGATCCCAGCGGACGCCACAGCGAGGCCGTGACTCGGCGCTGGCGACCGCGGCTCGGTGGTAGGCGTCGAGGACGACGACCGGGAAGTCGGTGCCGGTCACCGGGGCCAGGAGCAGTGCCGATTCGAATCGAGGCTCGAGCCGCTCGACCTGGGCGGTGGCGGTGACCCGATCCTGCTCGGCCTCGACCGCGGCCGTCACGGCCTCGCCCGTCTCGACTCGGGTCCGATCCAGGTCCTCGACCAGCCGGGACCGTTCGGCGGCGGCTGCGGCGAGCCGCTCGACGGCAGCGGCGCGGGTCTGGAGCAGGGAGTCCTCGGCGGCGCCGGACAGCCCGGGGATCGGGCTCGGTTCGACATCGGTCGAGAACGTCTCGAGGTCGAGTGACCCGGATTCGACGAAGGTCCCGATGGCGAACCGCCCGAGATCGGACTGGGAATCCTCGAGTGCGAGCCGGGCGGCGGACTCCTCGGCCCGAGCCGCGTCCACCTCGGTCTCGAGCCGCGTGGCCACGATCGTCAGCCGGACCTGGGCGGCCCGATGGGTCACCAGACGATCCTCGGCGTCCACCAGGGCCCGCCGGGCGTTCGAGAGCTCGACACCGAGCGCCCCGATGCGGTCGAGATCGACGGCGACCGTGGCGACGATGTCGGGATGGACGATCGTCGGGTCCGGGAGCAACTGGGCCAGTTCGAGCAGGTCACCCGATGGCTCGGCGAGCACGACACCCGTGGTGTTCGCCCCGACCGGACCGGCCGGCGCTGCCGGCGTCGGCACGGCGAGCCAGCCGAGGAGCACGGTCACGACGAGCACCGGCACGACGAGCACGATCGACCTGACGAACCGGGCGAGTCGTCGTCGCCGCCTTCGACCTCGCGCCCGCTGCGTCGTCACCTCCGTACCATCGGCTCGATCGTTGCGAGCGTGAGCAGGGCACGCTCGACGCCCCGGGTGCCGCGGGCCCGATCAGCGGGGATCGGCGCTGGTCAGCGAGGGTTCCCGACCTGGTCGGTGGTTCGTTTGATCAGGGTCATCTCGCGCTCGAAGTCGTCGACGTCGGTGAACCCCTTGTAGACGCTCGCGAAACGCAAGGCCGCAACCGGGTCGACCGCCCGCAGCAGCTCGAGCGCCGTCAACCCGACCCATGCGGACGTGACCTCACCCCCGGCGATCCGGGCGGCGTCCTCGATGTCGCCCGCCACCGCGACCAGGAGCGAGGAGTCGATCGGGCGTCCCTTGCACGCCGACTCGAGGCCGTGGATGATCTTGTCTCGGCAGAAGGGCTGACGGGCTCCCGAACGCTTGGTGACCACGAGGGGCTGCTCCTCGATCCGCTCGAAGGTCGTGAATCGGCGATCGCACTGATTGCAGTAACGGCGTCGGCGGATGGCCGCGCCGTCGTCGGCACCGCGCGAATCGACGACTCGGGTGTCGTCGGCATGGCACACGGGGCACATCATGGGGTCCAAGGTATCCCACGGCGCCGGGGTCACCGATGACCGCCACACCAATTCTGGGCCGTGGTGGGGTGGCGGAACCCGGCCGAGGTTCCGCCACCCCCTCCTGCCCTATTCCGCACCGATGGTGTCCGGGGCCGGCTGCGATGGGGAAGCGGCCAGCGTGTCGGGTTCGGGAAGCGACGCCGAGCTGCCCGCAGCGAGCCCGGCCGGGACCACCACGACCTCGCCGACGCGCAGGGCCGAGCCCCCGTTGCGATCGGCGAGGGCATCGACGATCGGTCGGGGGTCTTGGCCCGGCGCGAGCGTTTCGGCGATCGCCCAGAGCGTGTCGCCGGCCTGGACGACCCGGGTGGTCTCGCCGAGCACCGGGTCGGCCGCGGCGACGGAACCCGACGCGACCGCCGGCGAGGCCGACGACGGCGGGTTGCCCTGCGAGATGCGCAGACCGGCCAGGGCGAACAGCACGGCGACGACGGCCAGCCCGGCGATGAGCCCCGACCGGTCGACGACCGGGGCGTCGAGGCCACCCCGCAGCAGGCGGAGCTCGGGTCGGCCGGCCGGCGTGCGCAGCGCAGCGTGTTCGGGAGCAGGGTGGCGGGGAGCAGGGTGGCGGGGAGCGGGGTGAACGAGTGCGACCATGACGACAGTGTCCTCGGGGGGTGTGACACGAACGGGTGTTCGGACCACTCAATCCGAACGGGCGTTCGATTGCAACCCCGGTATCGAACATTTGTACGAGCTCGCGTGGCATACTGTCCAAACACCCGTTCGACCGTCGTGGACCGGCCACGACCCAACCAAAGGGCATCCATGGCCAAGCATCGCCTCACCGACCGCCAGCGAGCCATCCTCGAGTTCATCAGCGACCAGATGCGGGATCTCGGCTATCCGCCGTCGGTCCGCGAGATCGGTGCCCACGTCGGACTGACCTCACCGTCCACCGTCCACTCGCACCTGGCCACGTTGCAGCGAGAGGGTTACCTGCGCCGTGACCCCACCAAGCCCCGGGCCATCGAGGTCCGCTGGGACGCCATGTCGGGGGCCAGCGACGTCGAACGGCGTCCGGTGCGCCACGTCCCCCTCGTGGGATCGGTGGCCGCCGGCACCGACGTCCTGGCTCAGGAACACATCGAGGAAACGCTGCCGGTCCCGGCCGACCTCACCGGCGACGGCGATCTCTTCATGCTGACCGTCCGAGGCGAATCCATGATCGGCGCCGGCATCCTCGACGGCGACTTCGTGGTCGCCCGGGTGCAGTCCGAGGCCCGAACCGGCGACATCGTCGTCGCCGGAATCCCGGGTGAAGAGGCCACGGTCAAGAGCTACTACTACGACCCCAAGGCCAAGCAGGTCGTCCTCATCCCCCACAACCCGGCCCTGACCGAGATGCGGTTCTCGCCCGACGAGGTCACGATCTTCGGCAAGGTCGTCACCGTGATGCGACGGCTCTAGCAGCCCGCACGGCACGCACCGCCGCGGCACGAACCCGCGCCAGCGAAAACACGACGTCACGAAAACACGACGCGAACGCAAAACACGACGGGCCGCCCCGAGGGGCGGCCCGTTGGCGTTGATCCGAGTGAGGGATCAGGCGTTGATGGCTTCCTTCATCGCCTGGGCCTTGCGCTCGTCGAACAGCTCTTCACGCTGGCGCAACGACTCGTCGCGAATGGTGTCGACTTCTTCGTCGGTGAATCCGGCCAGGCGCCGGAACTCCCGGGCCAAGCGGATCGGGGCGTCGTCCTCTTCGCCGCGCTGGCCCCGGAAGCTGAACAGTCCGTCGACGACCCGTTGGAACTCGAGCGCCCCCTTGCGACGCTCGGGGTCGTTCTCGGTGACTGCCCGCAGCCAGCGCGATCCCATGCGGACGTGGGTGACCTCGTCGGCGAGCATGTAGTCCTCGCAGTACGACAGCACCGGGTCGGCCATCTCGTCGCCGAAGTCGCGCATCTGCGAGAAGACGTCGATGGCGAGGCCCTCGAGGGCCCGGTTCACGCCGGCCAGCCGATAGACGGGATCGTTGTGGCAGGCCGCCTCGAACAACGTGGTGCTCTCGGCGTACTCACCCAGTTCGCCGCCCATGTGCTCGGCCAGCTTGATCGAGATCTCGCAGTGGCGGGCTTCGTCCCAGCACTGCCGGGCCATGTCGAGCTTGAGTTCGTAGGGGACTTCTTCGGTGCTGAAGTCGAAGGCGGTCCGGCCGGCGCCCTCGAGCGCCTGGACCTCACCGACGAAGATGCCGTGCATCCGCCGGCGTGCCCGGTCGGCGACGTCTTCGGCGGTCGGGTCGACCTTGCCGATGTCGACCGGATTGCGACGGTCGAGGAATCGCTGCTCGGTGGTCTGGCGGTTGAAACGCTCGTCTCGAGCCAGTGCCGACGGTGGAATGTTCTTGCGCACGACAGGGGTCCCTTCTGTGTGCTGATCGGATGAGGATCAGATCGACTCCGCCGACCGGAAACTGAATGCTCCCCGGCTGCGGTACAACGGACGTCACCGTACCTCCCCGGCGTTTCCGACGCCAGACACCACCGTGACCGACCGCCCCCGACCCACACCCGACCGACGAGCCGACGCCGATGGCCCGGCGCGGCACGATCGGGGTTCGTTCACGCCTCGGGTCCCGACCGGTCTTCCCGTCGAGGCGGCTCGAGCCGAGATCGAGACCATCGTCGCCCGGGCCCGCCGGGGCGACGCAACCGGCGAACCCGGGGGTCTGGTGCTGCGCGCCGAACCCGGGGCCGGGAAGTCCAGCCTCGTCCCCCTCTACGTCGCCGGGGCCCTCGGCCCCGACCAACCCCGGGTCGTGCTGACCGAACCACGGCGGCTCGCCGCCCGGGCCACCGCAGCCCGATTGGCCGAACTCCTGGGCGAGCGAGTCGGCGAACGGGTCGGTCTCACGATCCGGGGGGAGCGAAACGTGTCGGCCCAGACCCGCATCGAGGTCGTGACCGAGGCCGTCCTGGTCAATCGACTCCAGGGCGACCCCGAGCTGCGCGGCTTCGGCGCCGTCGTCCTCGACGAGTTCCACGAACGCAGCAGCGCCGCGGACCTGGCGCTGGGGATGGCGATCGAGGCCCGCGAGTCCCTGCGTCCGGATCTGGCGATCGTGGTCATGTCGGCCACCCTCGATGTGGAGCGAGTCGCCGCGCTCGTTGCCCGCCGTGCCGAGTCGAGCACGCCGACCTCGCCCGACCCCGGCTCCCCCGTCGTGCCGGTCCTGGATCTCCCCGGACGCCAGTTCACCATCACCACCGAGCATCGCCCCCGGCCGGCGCCCCGCCAGTGGACCACGGCCATGGGTTCGGCGATCGAGTCGGCCGTCGACCGGGTGTCGGGTGACGTGTTGGTCTTCGTTCCGGGACGTCGCGAGATCGACGACGTGATCACCGAGCTCGGACGCCGGCCGGCCTTGGCCGCCCTCGAGGTCCTCGGACTGCACGGCAGCACCCCGGTCGAGCGCCAGCGCGCCATCATCGCCGGAGGTCGGCGGCGCCGGGTGATCGTCGCCACGTCGGTGGCCGAGACCTCACTCACCGTTCCCGGCGTCGAAGCCGTGGTCGACGGCGGCCGGGCGCGGCGACCGGTGTTCGATCCCACCTCGGGACTGGGAAGGCTCGAGACGACGTCGGTGACCCGGTTCGCCGCCGACCAGCGACGAGGGCGGGCCGGCCGCACGGGCCCCGGGCACTGCATCCGGCTGTGGTCGATCGACGACCACCGCCATCTCGACGAGACCGTGCCGCCCGCGCTCGTCGGCGGCGATCCCCTTCCGGTCGCCTTCGAGTTGGCCCGCTGGGGCGATCCCTGGGCCGAGACCCTTCCGCTCCTCGACCATCCCGGCCGGCCCCGACTCGACGCCGCACAGTCGATCCTGTCGATGCTCCGCCTGACCGAGGCCACCGGGCGACTCAGCGAGCGTGGGGCCGACGCCGCCCGCTTGGGTTTGCACCCTCGTCTCGCCGCCCTCGTCATGACCGCGTCGGCGACCGGTCATCCCGGTCTGGGACTTCGGGCCGCTTCCCTGCTCGACGACGACCGCTGGCCCGCACATCCCGATCTGGCCCACGAACTCGAACGACGCTGGTCCGAGTTCGACCGACCGGCCCGTCGCCTGGGCCGTCGCCTCGACCTCGACCCGGAGGCCCACCGCTCCGACCTGATCCACCTCGGGCCGCTGCTGGCGTCGGCGTGGCCCGACCGGGTGGCGCTGGCCCGTCCGGATCGACCGGGTCGTTTCCTCCTGGCGATCGGCCGCGAGGTCGAACTCGCCGCCGACGACACCCTGGCGGGGTCGGAGTTCGTCGTCGTCGCCGAGGCCGACGGAGCGGCTCGCTCGGCGCGGATCCGGCGGGCCGTTGCGGTCACCCGGGCCGAGGTGCTCGAAGCCGCCGGTGACCGGATCCACTGGAACGAGCACGTCGAATGGGATCAGCGCGACGACACCCTGCGGGCCGAGCGTCGCCAGCAGCTCGGACGCCTGGTCCTCCATCGCCTTCCCCTCAGCGATCCACCACCCGAGGCGGTGGCCGCCGGGCTCCGCTCGGGCCTGCGTCGCTCGGGTCTCGGACTCCTCGGTTGGGGAGCGAGGGGACCGTCGGTCCGGGCCCGTCTGGCCTGGCTCCACGAGCAGGACCCCGAGGGCTGGCCCGACCTCGGCGACGAGGCCCTGACCGAGCGACTCGACGACTGGCTCGACCTCTCCCGCTGCCGGTCGGTGCGCGACCTGCGACGCATCGACGCCACCGACGCCCTCCTCGCCCGGTTGCCGTGGGAGCAACGGCGCCGACTCGACACCCTGGCCCCCGCCGAGCTCGAGCCGCCCGCCGGCCGCCCCCGACCGATCGACTACTCCTCGGGACGCCCGGTGTGGTCGGTCCGCTTGCAGCAGCTGTTCGGACTCGACGAGCATCCGCTCGTCGGCCCCCATCGGGTACCGCTCACGATCGAGCTGCTGTCACCCGCCGGTCGACCGGCCCAGGTCACCACCGATCTCCCGGGATTCTGGCGCGGTTCCTACTCGGCGGTGCGGGCCGACCTGCGGGGCCGCTACCCCAAACATGCCTGGCCCGAGGACCCACTGTCGAGCAGGTGACGAAGCGCCGACCACGTGCGCTCGATCGAGGCACGATGGAGGTGCTCGTGCTCGGTGTGGGCCACCTCGGGGTCACCCGATCCGAAGTTGGTGGCCGGGATCCCGATCGCCGCGAGGCGGGCGACGTCGGTCCAGCCGAGCTTGGCCCGGATCTCGGGCGGACCCGAGACTCCGCCCTCGACCAGACGGCGCAGGATCGGATGCTCGAGCGACGGAGGGCAGGCCAGCGCCCGATCGATCACCTCGACCGTGTCGCCCTCGTCGAGGTGGGGTGCCAGCAGCGACCGCACGAACGACTCGGCCTCGGCGTCGCTGCGATCGGGTGCGAACCGGTGATGGATCCGCAGGACGGCCCGATCGGGGACGACGTTGCCCGACACGCCACCCTCGACGTGCACGGCCTGCAGCGACTCGCGGTAGGTGCAGCCGTCGATGGTCGGGGTGCGGGCCTCGTAGGCGGCGAGATCGGTGAGGATCGCCCCCAGGCGGTGCACGGCGTTGCGACCCATCCACGGGCGGGCGGTGTGGGCCCGGGCGCCGGCGAGGGTGACCTCGAACGCGCAGGGCCCCCTGGCAGCCGGCCTCGATGGCGGCGTCGGTCGGCTCGCCGAGGATGGCGCAGTCGGCGGCGAGCAGATCGGGGCGGGTCTCGATGAGCTCGGCCAGGCCGCTGTGCACCGCCGCGACCTCCTCGCGTGCGTAGAAGACGAACGTGAGGTCCACCCAGGAGTCGCGGATCGTGCGGGCCGCTTCGAGGAAGCAGGCCAGACCGCCCTTCATGTCGGCCGAACCCACACCCCAGAGGGTGTCGCCCTCGATCCGGGCCGTGCCGTTGCCGTTGGCGGGAACGGTGTCGGTGTGCCCGGCGAGCACGAGCCGCATCGGTTTACCCCACGACGTCCGGGCAACGAGGTTGTCGCCCAGCCGGGTGACCTCGAGATGGTCGAGGGCCCGCAGTTCACCCTCGAGCCAGTCGACGAACGGGCCTTCGGAGAACGACTCCGAAGACCGGTTGACGAGATCGGCGGTCAACTCGAAGAGGTCCGTCACCCGGTCAGCCTACGGGAACCACCCGCCACCGCCGAACCCTGGCGTCGGGGTCCCGGTTTCGGGCATCGACGCTCCGGGGTCGGCGACGACGCGACGGGGCTCGTCGGGTGGACGTCACCGGGCGAGGCCTCCGGTGCCGATACCTACAGCGCGATCCCGTGGGTGCGCAGGACGTCGTTGAGGGCCGTCTTGTCGTGCCGTTCACCCTCGGTGAGTCGCTTGATGACCAGTGCACACGGGAGCCCGAAGACCCCGCCCGGATACTCGCGGGGCCGGGTGGCGAAGACGGCGACACACCAGTCGGGGACGATCCCGCGGCTGAGCTCGCCACCGGTTTCGGCATCGATCACCGGAATCGACGGGTTCAGGATCACGCCCGAGCCGAGCACCGCTCCCCGACCGACCCGCGCCCCTCCCGTCACCATGCACCGGCTCCCGATGAAGGCCTCGTCGCCGATGATCACCGGCGAGGCCTCGGCCGGTTCCAGGACGCCGCCGATGCCGACGCCGCCGGCCAGGTGCACGTTGGATCCGATCTGGGCACAGGACCCGACGGTCGCCCAGGTGTCGACCATCGTGTTGGTCCCGACGAAGGAGCCGATGTTGAGATAGCTCGGCATGAGCACCACACCCGGTGCCTGGTACGAGCCCCAGCGAGCCGATGCCCCGGGCACGACCCGAACACCTCGTTCGGCGTAGTCGCGCTTGAGCGGGATCTTGTCGACGTACTCGAAGGGACCCACCTCGACGGTGTCCATCGCCGAGATCGAGAAGAAGAGCAGGATCGCGTACTTCAACCACTCGTTGACGAACGGTGGGCCGCCGTCGGCCGCCGGTTCGGCCACCCGGGCCCGTCCGGAGTCGAGCAGATCGATCGCCCGCACGATCAGCGCGACGGCGCCGGGATCGTCGGCACGGAGTTCGGCTCGTCGATCCCACAGCCCGACGATCGACGAGGCCAGGTCGGCGTGCTCGGCGCCTGCCGGCGAGACGAGCGCCGACCGGCCCGTGGCGGTGGCTGCGGTGGTCTCGGACCCGGTGGTGGGATGGTCGGTCACCGCCCGAACCTACCCCACCGCGATCGTGGGTCGACGGTGGAGAACTACCGTGAGCGGATGCGTTCCCGAGCCCGACGACGCCGCAGCCGAAGCGCCCCTGGGCTCCTCGCCCTCGTCTCGGCGATCGTCGTGATGGCCGTTGTCGCCCCGGCGAACCAGCCGGCCGGCGCCACCGAGCTCTTCGATTCCCGCTTCGCCACCGAGGAAGTGTTCGTCGATCAGGCCTACCGTGACGTGCTGTCCCGGGGACCGGATCAGGGCGGATTGACGTACTGGTCGAACCGGATCCGTTCCGGATCGACACCCGACGAGCTGATCGAGTTCCTGATCACCTCACCGGAGTTCGAGTCGACGACGGCTCCCATCGTGCGGCTGTATCACTCGGTCCTCGACCGCTCCCCCGACCTCGATGGGCTGCGCTTCTGGGTGGCCCGGCGTGGCGCCGGGACTCCGCTCGCCGTCATCGCGGCGGCCATGCTCGACAGCGTCGAATTCGACGCGCTCGCCAACGCCGCCAACACCGACCAGGTCGTTGCCGCGGTGTATGGGCGTTCACTGGGCCGCCCGCCCGACGAGGGCGGGCTGGCCTACTGGCGGGGTGAGATCGATGGGGGCCGCCTCTCCCTCGCCCAGTTCGTCGCACTCGTCTCGGAGTCGGCCGAGCATCGCGACCTGCTCGAGGGCGAGGTCTCGACCACGCTGATCTACCTCGCGATGCTCCAGCGGGTTCCCGAACCCGCGGGGCTCTCCTATTGGTCGGACCGGTTCGAGTCAGGCACTTCGACTGCGCACGCTGGTCGGCGTCTTCTTCGCCCAGCCCGAATGGCAGCAGCGTTTCCCCACCCGGCCCGTTGTCCGGGTCACCTCGATCGAGGGCTTCGATCACCCGTGGGACGTCGACTCCCTACCGAGCGGCACGGTCCTCGTGACCGAGCGGGCCGGCCGGCTCGTCGCGATCGATCCCGCCACGCTCCAGGCCCGCACGGTCGCCGCCGACTTCGGCGACCTGTACGCCAGCGGCGAGACCGGGCTGATGGGTCTCGCCGTCGATCCCGATCACGCCACCAACCGCCGGATCTACACCTGTCAGGGCTACCGCGATCCGGCCGACGCCTCGTTGCGCGACATCAGGGTCATGGCGTGGACCGTCGATGCCGATGCGACCGTGGCCACCCGGATCGGCCCCATCGTCACCGGACTGCCCCTGCTCTCGGGACGTCATGGCGGTTGCCAGCTCGAGTTCGGCATCGACGGGTCCCTCTTCGTCGGGACCGGCGACGGGGCCATCGGCACGACCCCCCAGGACCTCGGTTCGATGGGAGGAAAGGTTCTCCGAGTCGACCCGTTGACCGGACTGGGTGCCGCCGGCAATCCGTTCGCCGAATCGGCGAACGCCGTGACCCGACGGATCTACACCTACGGTCATCGCAACGTCCAGGGTCTGAGCCCGCGACCGGGCACCGGTGAGATGTGGTCGGTCGAGCACGGTCCCGACCGCGATGACGAGATCAATCGACTGCGCCCCGGCGGCAATGGCGGTTGGAATCCGATTCCCGGCTACAACGAGGCCGTGCCGATGACCGATCCGTCGTTGCCCGCCACCATGGTCGCGGCGTGGTCGTCCGGGTCGCCGACGGCGGCGTTGTCCGGGGCCGAGTGGCTCGACGAGCCCGCCTGGGGTTCACTCGACGGCGGCCTCGTCGTGACGGCGCTGAAGGGCCGGGCGCTCCGGGTTCATCGGTTCAACGCCGAGGGCCTGTCGCTCGGATCGGCCCCGCCGCTCCTCGCCGGCGACCGGCTACGCGGTATCCACCAGACGGCCGATGGCTCCCTGTGGGTCACCTCCGACAACGGAGGCGGTCGGGACCAGATCACCGTGCTCACGCCGCGCTGAGGCCGTCCAGGCCCTCCGAACCACCCGACCGCGGGGTCGGGGCTCCGGTCTCGGGCTTTCGCCTCCCCGGATGGCGGCAACCGGGGGCACCTCGCCGCCGTCGGTCAGCGGGCGACCCGAGACAGCGCGAGCGTCAGGCGTTCGGTCGGCTGCACGACGGCGATGCGAACGTGCCCGGCACCGGCGTCGCCGTAGAACTCACCCGGACTGACGAGCACGCCGGCCTCGCGAGCCAGTCGCTCGGCGAAACCCCAGGCATCGCCGTCGGGCGCCGGGGCCCACAGATAGAAGCCGCCCTCGGGCAAGGCGGCCTCGACCCCGAACGCCGCGACGAGTTCCCGGGCCAGCAGGAGCCGCTCGTGGTAGCGGGCTCGTTGGGCCACCACGTGGTCGGCATCGGCGAAGGCGGCGATCGCCGCCGCCTGCACGGGACCGGGAACCATGAAGCCGGCGTGCTTGCGGACCTCGGAGAGGTAGTGGACGAGTTCGTCGTCGCCGGCGTAGAACCCGACGCGGGCGCCGGCGAGATTGGACCGCTTCGACAGCGAGTGGACGGCGACCACACCATCGGATCCGTGTTGGAGGATCGACCGAGGCGGGCCGTTCCAGGTGAACTCGATGTAGCACTCGTCGGAGAACACCGGCACCGAGTTCGACCGACCCCAGGCCGCAGCCGCTTCGAGATCGTCGAGACCGCCGGCGGGATTGCCCGGAGTGTTGACCCACAGGCACAGCGCCCGGTCGGCATCGGCCGGATCGATCTGCGACAGGTCGATCCGCCATCGGTCGTCGACGGGAACGGCGACCGCTCGGCAGCCGGCGAGCGTCGCCCCCATGGCGTAACTCGGATAGCTGATCGCCGGATAGAGCACCGTGTCGCGGTCGGGCGAACGGAGCCGCAGCCACTGGGGCAGGCCGGCGACGAACTCCTTGGTGCCGATCGCTGCGGCCAGGTGGGCCGGTTCGATCGCGGTGCCGACCAGTCGGTTGATCCACCCGGCGGCGGCGGCACGGAACGCCGGAGTCCCGATCGAGGGTGGATAGCCCCGCTCGGTGTTCGAGTGCCCCAGGGCCTCGACCACCGCCTCCGGCGGCGGATCGAACGGCGTCCCGATCGAGAGATCGACCATCCCGCCGTCGTGCGCCTCGGCCAGCGGGGTGATCGCGTTGAGCCGATCGTAGGGATAGGGCGGCGGAACGAACCCGGTGCTCATCGATCGATCATGTCCTGTTCTCGTTCCTCGACGGTCACTCGCCGTCTCATTCTTCGACGGTCACTCGCCGTCTCATTCCTCGACGGTCTGCCACGCACGAATTGTTGCAGCCGCAGCGCCGACGCCTCCTCGAGCCGAGCCCGAACCTCCATCCCCGCCGTCCCGGGGACCTCGGTCAGCACCTCGCCCTCGCGGTGGGTGGCCGCCAGCATGTCGCCCCGACTGTAGGGAATGAAGAGGTCGTAGACCCGGGAGCGTTCCCGCAGCGCCTCGCCGATGGCGACCAGCAGCTCGTCGAGTCCTGCCGAGGTCGCCGCCGACACCGCAACCGAGCCGGGATGGAGCCGGACCAGTCGTTCGGCGGCCACCGGATCGAGGTCGGCCTTGTTGAACACGACCAGCTCGGGCACCGCCACGGCGCCGATCTCGGCGAGAACCTGGCGAACGGCGTGGATGTGGGCGTCGGGATCGGGACCCGAACCGTCGACCACGTGCACGAGCAGGTCGACCTCGGCGGCGACCTCGAGCGTGGACTTGAAGGCCTCGACCAACTGATGGGGCAACTTCTTCACGAAGCCCACGGTGTCGGTCATCAGCACGGTCTCGCCGCCGGGCAGCTGAGCCTGCCGGGTCGTCGGATCGAGCGTGGCGAACAGCCGGTCCTCGACGAGCACGTCGGACCCGGTGATGGCATTCAGCAGGGTGGACTTCCCCGCGTTGGTGTACCCGACGATCGACAGGGACCGATAGGGCGAACGACGACGGGCCTTGCGCTGGTTGGCCCGCCGATCGGTGATGTCCCGGAGGTCTCGTTCGAGCTTGTGCATCCGGCGAACGAGTCGACGACGGTCGACCTCGATCTGGGTCTCACCCGGGCCCCGGGTCCCGATCCCGCCGGCCTGCTGGCTGAAGTCCTTCTTGCCCCGCAGGCGCGGCAGGTTGTAACGCAACTGAGCCAGTTCGACCTGGGTCTTGCCCTCGCTCGACGTGGCGTGTTGGGCGAAGATGTCGAGAATGACCGCTGTCCGGTCGAGGGCCGTGCGCTTGAGGATCCGCTCGAGGTTGTACTGCTGGGCGGGCGTGAGCTCGTCGTCGAAGACGACGGTGTCGGCGTCGAACATGAGCGCCGCCTCGAGGATCTCGTCGACCTTGCCCTTGCCGACGAACGTGGCCGGGTCGGGCCGGTCGCGTCGCTGCACCACCCGGTCGACCGCGTCGGCGCCCGCCGTGTCGACCAGCAGCGCCAGCTCGTCGAGCGAGGTCTGCGTCTCCTCCTCGGTCTCCCCGGCCCGGGTGACCCCGACCAGCACGATGCGCTCGCGGAAGCTGCGGTCGAGGAACCCACCCCGGAGCTCGCCGCCGAAGTCCCCGAACGCCCCGCGGTGGGTCTCGGCGTCGTCAGGATCGTCGAGATCGGCGAAGTCGTCGAGATCGTCGAGATCGAACGCCTCCTCGCCCGTGCCACCTCCGTCGGTCGAACCTCCGGCCTCGAGTGGGGCACTGCGGTAGCCGCCGTGTCCATCGGGGAAGAACGTCACCTCGTCGGAGGTCTCGTACTCGTCGAACGGGCCAGTCGGCATCAAACCTCCGAGGGAATGGGTTGGGGAGTGGTGATCGTCGTACGCCGGCTGGTCGGGTCGACCTCGACGGTGATGGACGCGATGAAACGGGTCGGGCCGGTGAGCCGCAGATCACCGTCGACGGTCGACTCGACGGTGGCCGCACCGCCGGGCATCGTCACGTCGACGATCGGCCCGGTCAGGCCCCATTGCGCGGTCGCAGCGGCTGCGGCGCAGGCACCCGAGCCGCAGGCCTGGGTGATCCCGGCGCCCCGTTCCCAGACCCGCAGCTCGAGCGAGCGGTCCGAGGTGACCCGGATCAGGTGCACGTTCAGTCCATCGGGATAGGCGGCTTCGATCGCCGGGCCGATGACGGCGAGGTCGTACCGGTCGGGATCGTCGACCACGGCGACCAGATGGGGGTTCCCGATGTCGAGTCCGATCTGGCGTTCGACGACGACCCCGAGGTCGCCCCACGCATCCGAGACCGGAGGGCCGGGTCGGACGGGACCCATGTCGACGCAGACCGACATCTCGTTGCCCTCGACGGCGATCAGATCGACCCGGCGCAGCCCGGCATCGGTGTCGACCTCGAATCGGGCCGGAGGCCGCGCCCCGGTGTGCCGGGCGAGAGCCTGACCGACGCAGCGCGCCCCGTTTCCCGAGATCTCGGCCCGACTGCCGTCGGAGTTGAGCAGCTCCATGCGCCAGCGATCGGGATGGGCCGGATCGTGATCGGGAACGAGGGTGATGAGCCCGTCGGCGCCGACGCCGGCGCGGCGGTCGCAGAAGCTGATCGCTTCGGCCGGACCGAGCGGCACGGACGGTTCGATGGCGATCAGGAAGTCGTTGCCGAGAGCGACGTGTTTGGTGAGCGATACGGCGGTCAAGACACCCAGTCTCGCATCACTCGACGGATTCACCCCACCAGTTTCGGACCTGGTCGACCAGATCGGCGGACCCGGCGTCGAACCAGCGGATGCGCGGGTCGCGCCGGAACCAGCGTTGCTGGCGTCGGGCGAAGCGACGCGTTCGGCGTTTGGCCTCGTCGAGGGCCTCGTCGAGCGAGCACTCGCCATCGAGGTGGCGCGCCAGTTCCTTGTAACCGAGCGCCTGCGCGGCCGTGGCCGACCAACCCGATTCACGGACCCGCCGCACCTCCTCGAGGAATCCCGCGGCCATCTGGTGCTCGTAGCGGGCGTCGATCCGCCGGTCGAGTTCGTCACGCTCGATGGCCAGCCCGGCCTGGGCGAAGCGGGTCGGCGGGTACCGGTCGACGCCGGGACCGAACGACGAGAACGCTCGACCGGAGCCGATCGTCACCTCGAGGGCCCGAACGATCCGGCGGCGGTTGCGGTCGTGCATCTTGGCCGCAGCGAACGGATCCAGTCGGTCGAGGCGATGCCACAGCGCGGCGGTGTCGGGTTCGGCTTCGAGTTCGGCGACGACGTCGGGATACTGCGGGGGGATCTCGAAGGCATCGACGACGGCTCGGACGTAGAGACCGGTGCCGCCAACGAGGATCGGCGTGACGGATCGTCGGGCCAGATCGTCGAGGACCGTTGCGACCTCGGACGAGAAGCGTGAAACGGTGTAGTCCTCGGTGGGGGCGGCGGTGTCGACGAGGTGATGCGGGACCCGACCCCGCTCGGCGGCCGTCGGCTTGGCCGTCCCGATGTCCATGCCGCGATAGACCGCCATGGCGTCGGCCGACACCAGTTCGCAGGATCCGACGACCTCGGCGAGGGCCAGGGCCAGGGCCGACTTGCCCGAGGCCGTCGGACCGACGATCACCAGCGGTGGACGGCTCACGGCTGCAGGAACGAGGCCAGCAGATAGTGATCGAGGCGGACGAGGTCGGCATCGAACCCGTAGGCCTCGTAGAACGCGAACACCGAGTCGGGCCCGAACCGTTGGTGCAGGCTGTGCTGGATGATCGCCAGGTCGGCGTGGCGATCGGCGAGGCGCAGACGACCGACGTCGACCCAACCCACGGGGGCCGGGTCGACGATCAGGTTGGCGAGCTCCGGGCGTCCGTGGCACAACACCAGGTCCTCGACGTCGGGACGGCCACCGAGCCAGATCTCGAGCAGGCGCGCCGCGTCGTAGCGCCGGTAGGGATCGGGCAGGGTCGCCGGGTCCACACCGTCGATCCCGGCACCGAGTTCGTCGGCCAGCGCCTGCCACCCGGTCGCGAACGGGAAGGTGGCCGGATCCACGGGAGTGTCGTGCAGGGCTCGCAGCGCCGTGGCGACGGTGGTGGTGATCCCACCGATGTCGCCGTGGAGGTCGACCCGGTGCGATGGGTGTCCGGCGAGGCGTTCGGTGACCAACCATCCGTCGGCACCCCCATCGGCGACGTGGACGACCGCCGGGACCGGCACCCGTCCGGCCAACCAACCCAGGCGCTCGGCTTCGGCCGTCGCCCGTCCTGGTGCGCCACGCTTGACCACGGTCTCGGGTGCGGCCCAGACATGATCGCTCGACTCGAGCGGCGACCAGCCCTCGACGGGGCCGGCGGCGTCGACGACCGATGGTGGGACCGCAGGGTTCACCGGCGTCAATGTAGGCGCGACGTCGGTCGAGCAGGCGGCCGGGCCGGTGGCGCCGGTCCGGCCGGGGACCCCGGGCCGGTCAACCGTCGACGGGACGACCGTGCGGGTCTTCTCGGCAGTCGCCGACGAGCGAGAGCAGGGCCCCCGCGACCGAGACGGGGTCGACCACGATGTGGAGGTGCTCGCCATCCAGGCGGGCCACGGTCCAGCCCTCGGCCTTGGCCGCCTCGTAGGCCGGCTCGTACATGCGGCCGGTGGCGAGGAAGGTCCGGCGAACCGTCGGCGGGAGGGTCGGGATGTGGATCGCCTGGTCGAAGACCGACCGCGGCAGCGCCCGGGCCTCGGCGAAGACCCGATCGCGGAGCGCCTCGTTGGGCACCATGTCGAGGATCATCGACCCCCACCAGCGGTGCCAGGGAGGCAGGTAGTCGTTCGGACGAACGAGTCCGTCGAGCAGGGTGCGCAGTTGGGGATCGGCATCGACCGGGGACTGGCCGTCGATCCAGGGCACCTTGCCATTGACGCTCACGAGTGCGTGGACCTCGCGGCCCCGGGCAAGGAGGGCTTCGGCGATCAACGGAAGCCGGGAGCACGACATGGAATGGGCGACGACCACGATCGGATCGGTGCCGTCGGGGTCGACCGCCGTCACCACCTGCTCGACCCACGGCCCGATGTGATCGACGTCGCTCGGGGTCGTCGGCCCGGGGGCGGCGATGACGCTGTCGTAGCCGAGCCGTCCGAGTACCTCCCCGACCCCGCGCCAGCACTCGGGACCGAGCAGGAACGAGGGAACGAGGAGGAACGAGAGGCGACCGACATCGGGCACGGCGTTCGACGTGGGTGGACTGACCTCGAACTGTTTTTCCCGATCTGTCACCGACGCCCTCGATTCACGCGGTGTGACCCTAGTCACGACGTCAGAAAGGAGAAAAATCGGTGTCAGGCGTCCTCGACGTTTGCGACCCGGGCGTTCCCTCGGTGCTCGGGTTTGGGAAGCTACCCGGCTTCGCTGTGGGTGACGGGTTCTTCACCCATCCATTCGCGCAGGGTGTTCTTGAGTTTGGTCTGCTGGATGAAGAGATCCTGCTCGGCCGGAGCATCACCCGCCGCCTGGGGCGCCTTGAGATAGAAGCTGAGCCACTCCTGCACGCCCGACTGTCCGGCCCGCATCGCGAGATCCATGAACAGGGCCAGGTCGAGCACGATCGGTGCGGCCAGGATCGAGTCGCGGCAGAGGAAGTCGATCTTGATCTGCATGGGGTATCCCATCCAGCCGAAGATGTCGATGGCGTCCCAGCCCTCCTTGTTGTCGCCACGGGGCGGGTAGTAGTTGATGCGGACCACGTGATCGATGTTGCCGTACAGGTCCGGGTAGGTCTCGGGCTGGAGGATCCCGTGGAGGACGCCGAGCTTGGACTCCTCCTTGGTCTTGAAGTTCTCGGGAGCGTCGAGCACCTCGCCGTCGCGGTTGCCGAGGATGTTCGTCGAATACCAGCCACGGAGCCCGAGCATGCGGGCCTTCAGGCCCGGAGCGATCATGGTCTTCATGAGGGTCTGGCCGGTCTTGAAGTCCTTGCCGGCGATCGGCACGCCGAGCTTCTTGGAGAGCTCGATCATGCAGGGGAGGTCGGTGGACAGGTTCGGGGCGCCGTTGGCGAAGGGCACGCCCGACTGGAGCGCGGCGTACACGTAGAGCTGGCTGGGCGAGATGTTGTCGTCGTTGGCTTTCATGCCGGCCTCGAACGACTCGATCGACTCGTGAACCGCCGACGCCTGTTGGAAGGCCTCGGTCGACCCACACCACACCATGACCAGGCGATCACAGCCGTTCTCGGTGCGGAAGTTCTCGATGTCGGCCATGAGCGCCATGGCCTGGTCCCACTTGTTCTCGATCTGCTTGACCCGGGTGCCCTCGAGACGGCTGACCCACTTCTGGTCGAACACCGCGTCCATGGCGACGATGCCTTCCATCTCGGCGGAGATGGACGCCAGGTCGCGCTCGTCGAGCACACCGCAGGTGCGGGCGGCCTCGAGGGCGTTGGGGGAGATCGGGTCCCAACCGCCGAACACGATGTCGTCGAGTGAGGCCAGCGGGACGAAGTCGCGGATCAGCAGGCTGCGACCCTCGTCTCGCTTGCCCAGGCGGATGTGGGCCATCTGGCTGACCGAGCCGAGCGGCGGCTTGCCTTCGGCCCGAGCCTTGAGGACCCCGGCGATGAAGGTGGACGAGACGGCACCCATGCCCGGCGTGAGGACACCCAGCTTCCCAGCGGCGGGAGCGATCTCGAGGGGAGCACGGTCGGAAGATTCGGTCATGGAGCAAATCATAAGCAGATGCGTTGGTCGAGTGTGATCAGTTCAGACATACTTCATGATCATGCAGGAGTCCGCCGTCGACGATCCACCCCTTCTCATCCTCACGACCCAACAGTTGCAGTACCTCGCGACCGTGGCGGACAGTCCGACGTGGGCCGTTGCCGCCACACGACTGGGGGTGTCGCCCTCGGCACTCAGCCAGGGACTGGCCGAGCTCGAACGGCGGGTCGGCGTCTCGCTGTTCGATCGTGAAGGCCGACGGCGGGTCCTGACGCCGGCCGCCGCCGAGGTCGTGGCCTACGCCGAGCGGGTCGTCGCCCAGACCCGCGATCTCGGGCGCTGGGCGGCGGCCCACCGTCTCGGCTCCGCCGGTCGGCTCCGGCTCGGCATGATCGATGCCGCCGCCGTCGAGTACTACCCGACCCACCTCGCCCGGTTCCGTACCGAGCGACCCGAGGTCGATCTGCGGCTCACGGTGGCCCCCTCGGCGGAACTGCTGGCCCAGCTGCGCGCCGCCGCCCTCGACGTCGCGATCGTCATCGATCCGCCGATCCCGGTCGAGGATCTCGAGCTGACCCCGCTGCTCGCCGAGGACCTGGCGCTGTACGGACCGACCGGGGCACTCGAGCGCCCGGCCGGCGAGTGGGGTCCGTTCGTGTTGTTTCCCGAGGGTTCCCACACCCGGGCGACGATCGTCTCGGCCCTCACCGAGTTGGGGGCGACGGTCGACATCGTCGCGGTCTCCCACCAGCCCGAGGTCCTGCGCACCATGGTCGACCTCGGGCTCGGCTGGACCGTCCTGCCGGTCGCCCAGGCCGAGTCGGGCAGCGCCCCGCTGCAGCGGGCCCGGGCCGAACCGATCGCGACCCGACGACTGGTGGCGGCCCGGCGCCGGGGATCGGTGAGCGACCCGGCGGCGCAGGCCCTCGTCGACTCCCTGTCGGGACGAGGTGCGGGTCCCGACATCGGGGCTCCGTAGAATCGCTCCATGTCCGACGACCGCCAAGGACGGATTCGGCGCCATCGAATTCGCCGACGACGAAGTCGTCCCCATCGCCGATCTCGTTTCGCTCTACGAGTCGGTCGGTTGGCTGATCTACGCCACCGACCCCGACGCCCTGGCCCGGGCCGTCGACCGGTCGACCTACGTCGCCACGGCCCGCAACGCCGACGGGGATCTGATCGGGCTCGCACGCTGCCTCTCCGACGACGTCTCGATCATGTTCCTCCAGGAGGTGTTGGTCCACCCCGACCATCGACGAGCGCGGATCGGCACGATCCTGGTCGGCGCCTGCCTCGAACGGTTCGACCACGTTCGCCGCAAGGTCCTGCTCAGCGACGACGAACCCGGCCAGCACGAGTTCCATCGATCGCTCGGTTTCCGCGACCTCGACGCCATCGGTCCGATCGAGCTGCGGGCCTTCGTCCAACTGCCCGGCCTCGACGACTGAGCACCGAACGAGCCCGAGCCGGCGGCCCGACGACCGTCGCTCGGCTCAGGACGGGGCAACCGCCAGACGGCGTCGCAGCTCGGCGGCGAGGGCGATGGCCTCGTTCCGCCCGAACGCCGAGCCCAGCGCACTGGGGATCGGCATCGAGACCGACTCGCCGTCGGTCCGTTGCACCTCGAGGAACCAGCTCGACGAATCCCCGACCTCCGACGACGAGACGAGCTGACGGAGCTCGATCTCGAGCCCCCGCACCTCGGCGGCCGGAATCACCAACGGCGGCTTGCTCGATCGCCGGATCGAGAGCCCGGCCCGATCGACCGCGATCTGGAACCGGCCGCCGATGGTGTAGACGAAGTCCACGCCGGCGCCGATGACCAGGATCAGCACCGGCACGAACATCGAGAACCCGACCGCCGCCGGCCCGTTCTCCCATTCGCTGACGGCGGCGATGATGGCGATCAGGAGCGCCAACGCCACGATGCCGATCCGCAGCCGGCGACGATTGCGGGCCCGATTGGGGTGGGACGGAAGGGTCCAGACGAACGAGTCCGCCGTGTTGGTCACCGCCCCGGCGATCCGGTTCGGGGTCGCGCCCGGCCGGCCGGCTGCGGCGGAACCCGTTCCGGTCGAGGCGCTCGCCGACGGATCGGCGGCACCTGCGACCGTCGATCCCCCATTGGCCCAGGTCGTCCACCGACGCAGTTCGGTCTCGAGCGACCGGACCACGGCCTCGTCGAGGTTCCAGTAGGTCGCCAATCCGGCGATCTCGGCGTGCCAGGCACCGCCCCGGTGGACGACCTCGATCGACCAGCGCCACTGCGGGCGCCGGCTGCGTCGACGGACCGCTCAGCTCCGAGGCCGTCCGCAGATCGACCGAGGACGATCCCGCCGCATCCGAGACGGTCAGGGTCCCCATGCGGTCGATGCGGGCCACCGTGGAGCGGGCCCGACGCGAGTCCGAGGCGCCGAAGGCTCCGAGCCCGGCGAGCATCACGCCCACCACGATCAGGAATCGGGCGTCGCCGGCGAGATCCGTGGCCGCTGCGGCGACCCCCCAGGCGACCAACCCGAGGCCGCCACCGAAGAACGCCAACTGGCTGAGGCGCCCCTTGCGGGCGGCCTCGGCCGACACCGGGGCGCGCCATTCGTAGACCGATTCCGCTCCGACCACATCGGACACAGGGTTCCCTCCTCGTGCTGGTGGCCAGGGTAGGAGACCACGGGGGCCCCAACAAGGGGAACGAACTCAGCGTTGGAGGCGTCGGCGGAGTTCGGCTTCGAGCGCGGTCGCCTCGAGCCGATCGAACGCACTGCCGACCCCGACCGGAACCAGGGCCGAGAGCGGGTCCCCGTCGACCCGGCCGATCACCACGTACCAGCCCGTCGACTTCGAGACGACCGAGACGGTCGCGAGGTCGTCGACCCCGACCCGGTCGCGCCGGGCCCCGCGCACCAGCGTGAGCGTCTGATCGTCGACCTCGACCCGCAGTCCGCTGCCGACGGCGAACAGTCGATCGATCCCGACCGCGATCATCACGAGCAACAGCGGCACGATCAGCGCGAAGACGACGGCGTCGAGCCCGTCGCTCCACACCGAGGCCGCGGCCCACAGGGCGGCCGACAGGACCAGTGCGGCCGAGACGATCCGGATCCGGCGCCGGGCCCGGGTGGCCGAGTCGGTCAGCGGCGGGCTCCAGACGAAGCGGTCGAGGCCCGATTCGATGGTGCCCCGTGGTTGCGGGCCCGAAGGATGTCGGGCGTCAGGTGTGATCATGTCGGGCAGAGGGCTCAGTCGACCAGCAACGGGATCTTGGTTCGGTGCGTCGCCCGGTGCGTGACCTCGACGAACTCGCCCATGAGGTACTGGTGTCGGGCATCGGTGACCCGAACCGTGGCGTACGTTCCGGGCCGCAGGCCGGGAACGTCGAGGCCCGCCGGAGATCGGGCGTCGATGCCGAAGTGCACGAGCTTGTTCTGAGCGGTCCGTCCGGTGAGCACATCGGGGTCCTTCTTCGAGGGGCCTTCGATCACCACCTCTTCGACCCGGCCGATGCGGGCCCGATAGCGGGCCAGGGCCGAGCGTTCGATCACGGTTCGTAGGGCGGCGTACCGCTCCTTGACCGCCTCGGGGTCGCAGAACTCGTCGACCATCTCGGCGGCCTCGGTGCCGGGACGGGGCGAGAACACGAAGGTGTAGGCGCTGTCGAACTCGGCGGCGGCGGCCACCTCGAGCGTGCGCTCGAAGTCGGCGTCGGTCTCGCCGGGGAAGCCGACGATGATGTCGGTGCTGACCGCCAGGTCGGGCACCGTGGCCCGGGCCTCGGCCAGCTTCTCGAGGTACCGCCCCGCGGTGTAGCCGCGGTGCATCACGGCCAGGAGCCGGTCACTGCCCGACTGCAGCGGGAAGTGGAGATGGGGCACCACGGTCGGGGTCTCGGCCATGGCCGCGAAGACGTCCGGGGTCATGTCCTTCGGGTGCGGGCTCGTGTAGCGAACCCGCCGGAGCCCGTCGATGGCGCCGACCTCACGCAGCAACCGGGCGAACATCGGTCGGAGCTTCACGTCGTGGCCGGCCCGGCGAGCGGCGAGCGCCAGGTCGCGACCGTAGGAGTTGACGTTCTGGCCGAGCAGGGTGATCTCGGTGACACCGTCGGCTGCGGCCCGTTCGGCCTCGGCGACGATGTGTTCGAGCGGGCGGCTGATCTCGGCACCCCGGACGGCGGGGACGATGCAGAACGCACAGTTGTTGTCGCAGCCGACCTGGATCGTGAGCCAGCCGGCGTAGTCGACGTTGCGCTTGGCCGGCAGGGCCGAGGCGAAGGCCTGGTCGTCGTCGGCGTCGGCCTCGTCCCAGATCTCGGTCACCGGCCCCGACCGGCGGGCCTGTGCCATCAGTTCGGTGGCCCGATGGACGTTGTGGGTGCCGAACACCACATCGACGTGACCGGCCCGGCGTTGGATCTCGGCCCGGTCCTTCTGGGCGAGACACCCCGAGACCACGATCTGCAGATCGGGGTTGTCGGCCTTGGCGACCTTCAGGTTGCCGAGTGCCCCGTAGAGCTTGTTGTCGGCGTTCTCCCGGATGCAGCAGGTGTTGAGCACCACCACATCGGCGTCGGCGACCGAATCGGTGGCGGTGTATCCCTCGGCCTCGAGCGATCCGGCGATGCGTTCGGAGTCGTGCTCGTTCATCTGGCAGCCGTAGGTCTTCACCAGGTAGCGCTTCGGGGAGTCAGCCATCACCGGCCCAGGCTACCGATCGCCCGCCGCTGCGGGATCGGCGACCACCACCGAGTCGGCGGGAGCGAGCAGGCCGGCGGGGATCGAGGCATCGTGCTCGAGCAGTCGCCGGAGCGCCGCCGCCTTGTCGGCTCCCTTGACCAACCACAGCACGAGCCGTGCCCGTTCCAGAGCCGGACGGGTGAGCGTGACCCGACGGTTCCCCTGGTAGGGGCCGGTGATCGCCACGTCGACGTCGACCACCCCGAGCACGGCGTCGCCGGGGATCAACGAGGCCGTGTGTCCGTCGGAACCCAACCCGAGATGCAACACGTCGATGACCGGCGGGTCCCCGGCGAGGCGGGCGAACTCCTCGAGAAAGTCATCGATCCCCTCGTCGATCGGCGCCGCGACCGGCAGCGGCAACCAGCGCACCGGCCGATCGGCGAACGCCTCGAGTTGTGCGGTGAGGTTTCGATCACCCGAACCGATGGCGGCGATGCGCTCGTCGACCTGGACCAGCACGATCCGGTCCCAGGCCAGATCCCGACGGGCGAGCTCGACGAAGACCGGCGCCGGCGTCGACCCGCCGCTCAGACCGACGACGCATCGGCCCCGTTGCTCGATCGCCGATCGGATCGCCGCCTCGAACCGGTCGGCGGCGATCGTGATCCACTCGTCGGCATCGGCGACCTCGACGCGCACCGGCGGCCTCGACCCGGGATCTCCTCGGTCCGGGCCCTCAGTCACGACCGATCGCCTTCCACCACGCGGCGGCGCCGGCCAGCCCCGCGTCGTCGCCGAGTTCGGCCGACACGATCGCGATCGGTTCGATCGACGGGCCGTGACGGGCCACGTGTTCGCGGATGGTCGGCAACACGAGCTCGGCGTTCATGCCGACGCCACCACCGATCACCACCATCTGCGGGGTCACGATCCAACAGAGGTTCACCACGCCGACGGCGACGGCGGTGATGGCCTCGTTCCAGATCTGCACCGCCGTCGGCTCGCCGGCGCGGACCAGATCGGCGAGGGCCGACCCCGACGCCGACAGCCCGCGTTCGGCGGCCATCCGGGTCATGGCCGTTCCGGCCCCCAGGTATTCGACGGTCCCGTCGTCGCCGGCGGCCATCCGAATCCGGTCGATGACGCTGTGGCCGACCTCGCCGCCCGAGTAGCGACCTCGCATCAGACGCTCACCGAGGACGATGCCGGCCCCTACGCCGGTCGAGACCGTCACGTACACGACGTCGCGGGCCCCGACACCGGCCCCGAAACTCGACTCGCCGACGGCGGCCAGGTCGGCGTCGTTGGCCAGGGCGATGTCGAAGCCGGAGCGTTCTGCGAGCCAGTCGTCGCCGAGCATGGGGATCCAGTGGGGCGGCAGGTTGGGCGCGGCGATGAGTTGCCCGGCGTCGTAGTCGACCACCCCGGGGACGCCGATCACGGCCCGCGACACCGGCCGCCCGGCCGCGACCTCGGCCATCAACGTGCACACGAACGACGGGTCGACGTCGCCGTGCGGCGTGGCGCGGCGAATCCGGTCGTGCACCGTGCCGTCGGGTTCGACCAACGCCGCCCGCACGTGGGTGCCGCCCAGATCGACGGCCAGCATCGGATGGGGTGCCTCGACGGGCTCGCCGGGTCGGTCGTCGGCCATCAGGTGGCCTGGTCGGTGTGGTCCCGCTCGACGTGACCGCCGAACTCGCTCCGCATCGCCGACAGCACCTTGTTGGACAGGGTGGCATTGCCCCGAGAGGCGAACCGGCTGAAGAGGGCGTCGGCGATCGTCGGGATGGGCGCGCCCGACTCGACGGCGGCCAGGACCGTCCAGCGACCCTCGCCGGAGTCCGACACCTGACCCTGGAAGCCGTCGAGGGCCGGATCGGCGTGCAGGGCGGCTGCGGTGAGGTCGAGCAGCCATGAACTCACGACACTCCCCCGCCGCCAGACCTCGGTGATCGCCGACAGGTCGAAGTCGTACTGGAACCGCTTCGGATCGCCGAGCGGTGCGGTCTCGGCGTCGACCGCTCGATCGGCCGAGCCGACGTCGGCCCGGTCGAGCAG
This sequence comes from uncultured Acidimicrobiales bacterium, assembly GCA_963717115.1. Taxonomy (GTDB): domain Bacteria; phylum Actinomycetota; class Acidimicrobiia; order Acidimicrobiales; family SZUA-35; genus JBBQUN01. Next base: position 175,091 of record CAVQVO010000009.1, read on the forward strand.
ACCGAGACCCTCGGCGAAGGCCGCCATCACGGCGTACTCGATGCCGTTGTGGACCATCTTCACGAAATGCCCGGCACCGGGAGGCCCGCAGTGCAGGTACCCGTACTCGGCCTGGTCGGGGTCGCCGGTCCGCCCACGGGTTCGAGGCGCCGTGTCGACGCCCGGGGCCAACGCCCGGAACACGGGGTCGAGCCGTTCGACGGCCGGCGTCGCCCCGCCGATCATCAGACAGAAACCCCGTTCGAGGCCGAACACCCCCCCACTGGTGCCGACGTCGAGGTGATCGATACCCCGTTCGGCGAGGATCTCGGCCCGGGCGATGTCATCGGGATAGTGGCTGTTGCCGCCGTCGATCACGGCGTCGCCCGCCTCGAGATGCTGGGCGACATCGGCGACGACCAGCCCGGCCACGGCCGCCGGAACCATGACCCACACGGCCCGGGGTGCGACGAGCATGCCGGCGAGGTCGGCGACCGACTCGGCACCGGAGGCGACACCCTCGGCGACCAACGCCTCGACCGCAGCGGCGTCGCGGTCATAGACCACACAATCGATCCCCGCCCGATGCAGTCGGCGAACCAGGTTCGCCCCCATCCGCCCCAGTCCGATCATTCCCAGCTGCATGTCAACCTCCGATTGGCGAGCCCCCAGTCTGCCCCGCTTCGCCGACCGAGGGGTGACCGACCACGACGGCGACGGCGATGTACATCGCCGCGACGTTGGACCAGACTCCCCCCATGACCGACCCGGTGCCCGCCGCGACGAACTCCCGCCGACTCGGCGTTCGCTGGGGGCTGGCAGGAGGCGTCGCCCTGTCGTCGATCGACGAGGTACGGGCCATGGCGGCCTACGCCGAGTCGGCCGGGTTCGACGGCCTGTGGATCTCGCAGGCGAGTGCCGTCGACCCGCTCGTCGCCCTGGCCGCGGTCGGCGCCGACCTGCCCACCCTGGCCGAGGTCGGGACGTCGGTGGTGCCGCTCTACGGCCGTCATCCGGTCGGCCTCGCCCAGGAGGCGATGACCGCCCAATCGGCGCTGGGCGGTCGGCTCACCCTGGGCATCGGGCCGTCGCACCGACGGTCGGTCGAAGGCTCACTGGGGCTCTCGTGGGACCGGCCCTTCGGCTACACCCGCGACTTTCTCGACGGCCTGCAGCCCTTGCTCGCCGGCGAGGTCGCCGACGTCGAGGGAACCGAACTCACGACCCGGGCCCACCTCGCCATCGACGCTCCCGACACCCCGATCCTGCTCGCCGCGCTGGGGCCGCGCATGCTCGAGCTGGCTGGTGCCCGCACGGCCGGAACGACCGTCGGGCAGTGCGGGCCGAAGACCATCGCCGGCCACATCGCCCCGCTGGTCACCGAAGCGGCCGACCGCGCCGGCCGTCGGTCGCCTCGGATCATGGCGCTGGTGCGGGTCTGCGTGACCCACGATCGGGTTGCGGCCCGCGCCCAGGCCCATCAGGTCGGTGCGGCGTACCGGGACCTGCCCTCCTATGCCGCGGTGCTGGCTCGGGAGGGACTGACCGAGCCGGCCGACCTCCACCTCATCGGGTCGTGGGAGCAGGTCCTCGACGGACTGGGGGCCTACGCCGAGGCCGGGGTCACCGATCTGCGGATCGAGGTCGTTGCCCCGACCCCCGCCGACACCGAACGCACCCGTGGCGCGCTCGCCGGGTACCTGGCGCGCTGAGGCGATCATCCCGAGACGATCACCCGGGGCCGGCCACCCCGGCGCGATCAGACTGCTGCCGCGAAGGCCTCGGCCAACTCGAAGACCTGCCGCTGGGCGTGGCTGCCGCCCAGTTTCCAGCGACGATCGCGGGTGCGGGCCAGCAGCGCCGCCCCTTCCCGGTTGCGGCCCCGGCCGATGGCGAGCATCGCCCGGGCAGTGTCGAGCCCGACCTCGTCGATCACGCGACCCGCAGTCGTCGATGGGTCCCGCCAGGCCACCATGCCGTCGATCACCCGATCGGCTTCGGCGTCGGCGCCCGCCCGGGCGAGCGCGTAGGTCACGTGGGCATCGGCGAACGGGTGCGAGTGATGGTCGAGACGCCGGGTCGCCGGGTCGACGAGTGCGATCCAGCGGTCACCGACGTCGACGCCGGCGAATTCGAGGCGGGCGAGCCCGTCGATCGCGTTGGTCAGCGACAGCGCATCGGTCGCATCCCCGGGCTGGATTTCGCGGTCGTACAGCTCGAGGAGTCGAGCGTGATCACCGGTCCGGAGGTGGATGATCGCGTGGTGCCACCACAGGTGACGGGCGAAGGATCCGTGGGTGTGGAGCACGTCGTCTCGCCCGGCGAACCAGGCCAGGCCGTCGTCGGTCCTGGCTTGCATCTCGAGCACGTGGGCCACCGCATGGATCGACCACAGGTCGCCGTCGTCGGCGTCGACGGCGGCCCGACCGAGCCGTTCGGCCTCGGCGTACTCGCCCAGTTCCTCGAGTGCGAAGGCCACCATGCCGTCGAGATGGCTGCGCCGCGGGCGGTCGTCCCAGTGTTCGATGGCCCGGCGACTCGACGACAGCATCTCGGCGCATCGACCCTGCGAGAAGAGGGCGAAGTACCGCAGCCGCAAGGCCAGGGCATCGGTGGGCCAGCGCAGGAGGAGGCGATCCCAGATGTCGAGCGCGGTGTCGAGGTCGCCGAGCAGCCAGACATCGAGCGCTTCGAGATGCATCCGCTCCCGATCGTCGAGATCGACAACCCGGGCCCGGTCGGCGGCCTCGCCCGCCCGTCGATGATCGACTGCGGTGTTGGCCTGCACCAGCAGGAGCCCGAGCGTCACGATCGACATCGGTGCGGCGGGCTCCTCGACGGCCCGGGCGAGACGCTGCGGCAGGTCCTTGGCGAAGACGAGGAATCCGTCGACCAGGGACTCGTAACGGACGAGGGCGTCGTGGTCGGGTGCGGTGGTCGCCAGTCCCCAGGAATCGAAGTGCACCATCACCCGAACCTACGGCGCCGGCTCGGTGTCGACAAGTGGGCCCGGGCCGCGTCTCGTCACCTCGGGGCAACGTGATCTCGGCGCTCGTCAGCGGGCGAAGGTGCTCCGGTCGTCGGCGAAGGACTTGAACTCCAGGGCGTTGCCCGCCGGGTCGAGCACGAACGCCGTGTGCTGCTCGCCGGGTTCACCGGCGAACCGCGTGTACGGGTCGACGACGAACACGACGCCGGCCGCTCGCAGGCGGCCGATCAGGTCGTGCCAGGCGTAGACCGGGACGAGCAGCCCGAAGTGTCGGATCGGTACCGCCTTGCCGTCGACGGCGTTGGCCGCGACGGCGGGATCGTGATCGGGGTCGAGGTGGGCGACGATCTGGTGACCCCAGAGGTCGAAATCCACCCAGTCGGGGGCCGACCGACCCTCTCGGCACCCGAGGATCGTTCCGTAGAACCAGCGGGCCCGGTCGAGGTCGTCGACGGGGAAGGCGAGATGGAATCGGGGCCGGGACAGGGTCGGCACCGGGAGCCCGGCTTCGATGGCGTCGAAGTCCGCCGGTCGGAGCTGGCACAGGGATTCCAGGACCACATCGACGAACCCGAACTGGGCGGTCCCACGCGAGGCCGGATCGGGGACGGCGATGACCGCCATCCCGGCGCCCTTCGCCGAGACGCAGCCGCTCACGGCATCTTCGAAGACCACGCAGCGGCCCGGCTCGACGCCCAGCTCCGCAGCCGTCACCAGGTACGGCTCGGGATGGGGCTTGCCGTGCGCATCTCGCTCGGCCGAGTGCACGACCTCGAACCGTCGGGTCAGGTCGAGGGCCGTGAGCGTGGCATCGATGAGCCGCTGATCCGACGACGAGCACAGCGCCAGGCGGAGACCGCGGTCGGCGCACACGGTCGAGGGCTTCGACCACGCCGGGCAACACGACGGCTTCGCCGGTGAGCTCGATCACCCGATCGACCACGCCGGACGCAACCTCGTCGGGGGTGGGGCCGTCCCAGGGATGCCAGCGATACCACTGGCGGGCGACATCGGCCATCCGCACGCCCATGGTCAGGTCGAAGTCGTGATCGGTGAGCGGGAGCCCGAGGGAGTCGGCGGCCTCTCGTTCGGCGATTCGCCAACGCTGCTCCGACGCCGTGAGCAGACCGTCCATGTCGAAAATGGCGGTCGTGAGTGATCGGGAGGCCATGGCCCGAAAGGCTACGGCCGCCCGACCGGCATCTCGCACCGATCCGTCACCGTCGGAGGGCGGTTTCGTTCAGTGTGTGGCGTGGGGTCGGTTCATGCCGACGACGTTCGGGGTCACCCGGATGAACTCGGCCTTGACCCAGAACTCCTCGATGGTCCGGGCATCGGAGTAGCTCATGCCCGAGCGCAGACCCGCCATGAGCGAACCGAGCAGCTTGCCCACCTCGCCCCGGTAGGGCACCGTGCCCTCGACGCCTTCGGGCGCTCGCTGCTCGAAGTACTCGGCGTCGATTTCTTCGCCTTCGCGTGCCGCCCGGGCTTCGAGGGCTTCGAACGAGGCCATCCCGCGGACTCGCTTGACGAGCCCGCGATCGGATTGTTCGAGGTCGCCCGGGCTCTCCTTGGTTCCGGCGAGCATCGATCCCATCATGACGGTCGAGGCGCCGGCGGCGAGTGCCTTGGCGATGTCGCCCGACGCCCGGATCCCGCCATCGGCGATCACGGGGATGGGTTCGCCGGCGTCGTTGACCAGCCCGGCGCAGTCGCCGATGGCGGTGAGCTGGGGGACACCGACACCGGCGACCAGGCGGGTGGTGCACACCCCACCGGGCCCGACCCCGACCTTGACGGCGTCGGCACCCGCGGCCACCAGATCGAGGGCGCCGCTGCGGGTCGCCACGTTGCCGGCGATCACGTCGATCTCGGGTAGGGCCGCCTTGATCTGGGCGAGCACGTCGAGGGCGTGGTCGGCGTGGCCATGGGCGATGTCGAGGACCAGGACGTCGACCCCGGCGTCGGCCAGGGCCCGAGAACGATCGAGGGCATCCCGATCGGTGCCAACGGCCGCCCCCACCAGCAGGGCCCCCGAATCGGTGGCCGGCGACGATCCGAGACCCCCGGAGGGATTCGGTCGGCCCGGCGTGCTTCACGGCCTCCACCATCGCCGCCTGGGCGGCGATGGTGAGGAACCGGTGGATGATGCCGGCTCCACCCAGCCTGGCCATGGCAACGGCCATGGCCGTTTCGCAGACCGTGTCCATGTTGGCCGCGACCACCGGCAGATCGATGCGGATCCGGCGAGTCAACGACGTCTGCAACGACACGTCGTTGCGGGAACGGATGCCCGATCGTCGGGGGACGAGCAGGACGTCGTCGAAGGTCAGGCCGGTACGGAGCGCATCGAGGTTCACCGTCAGTCGAGGCTAATGGGCTCGTCGAGGGACCGCTCGTCGACGTCGTCGAGTTCGACGACGTCACCGCTGGGGGCGAGGCCCACGGCCTTGAGCACCCGATCCTGCATCTCCATCATGAGGTCGGGGTTCTCGGACAGGAACCGTTTCACCGCTTCGCGACCCTGACCGATCTGCTCGCCGTCGTAGCTGTACCACGCTCCCGACTTCTTGACGATGTCCTGATCGACGGCGATGTCGAGGAGCGAACCCTCCCGGCTGATGCCCTGGCCGTACATGATGTCGAACTCGGCCTGCCGGAACGGTGGTGCCACCTTGTTCTTCACGACCTTGACCCGGGTGCGGTTTCCCACCACCTCGGCCCCGTCCTTCAGCGACTCGATGCGCCGGATGTCGAGACGGACCGAGCTGTAGAACTTGAGTGCCCGACCACCGGGCGTGGTCTCGGGCGAACCGAACATCACCCCGATCTTCTCTCGGAGCTGGTTGATGAAGATGCAGATCGTGTCGGTCTTGTTGAGGTTGCCGGTGATCTTGCGCAGGGCCTGGGACATGAGCCGGGCCTGGAGCCCGACGTGGGTGTCGCCCATGTCGCCCTCGATCTCGGCCGCGCGGGGTGAGGGCGGCGACCGAGTCGATGACGATCACGTCGATCGAGCCCGAGCGGACCAGGATGTCGGCGATCTCGAGGGCCTGCTCACCGGTGTCGGGCTGCGAGATCAACAGCTCGTCGACATCGACCCCGATGGCCCGGGCGTAGATCGGGTCCATGGCGTGCTCGGCGTCGATGTAGGCGCACTTGCCGCCATTGCGCTGGGCCTCGGCCACCACGTGCATGGCCAGGGTGGACTTGCCGGAGGACTCCGGACCGAAGATCTCGACCACGCGGCCCCGGGGCAGACCACCGATGCCGAGGGCGATGTCGAGGGCCAGGGCCCCGGTGGGGATCGACCCGATCGACAGGCTGCCCTTCTCGCCCATCTTCATGACGGCACCCTTGCCGAACTGCTTTTCGATCTGGCCCATGGCCATGTCGAGGGCTTTGTCTTTGTCGACCATGTTGTGTGTCTCCTTGTGCGGCGATCCGTGGTTGTGGAGGCCGGGGTTGGTGCCGCCGGTTGGGACGGCGGGGGTACTCGACGGGGGAAGCTGGCTGGCGGCGTCCCTTCCCCCGAGCAGGCCCGAGAGGGGAACGACGATGAACCTACCGATGGGGTGTGACACTCATCGGGAGCCGCCGGGAGCGCGGGTGCCACACGAGGTGACCGACGAGATCACAGCAGCGTAATTCCGAACACGTGTTCGGGCAACCACCCCCGCTAGAATTCGTGCGTGCCCGGCCCGACCACTGCTCGCTCCACCCGACAGCAGAGCCCCACCCGACTGCAGAGCCCCACTCGACAGCAGAGCCCCGCCCCACGACGACGTGCGGCGGGATCGATCGCACTGGTCACGATCACCCTCCTCGGCGCCGCCGTGTTCGGCGCCGGCTGCAGCAACCAGGACGACGAGCCGACCACCGCCGAACTGCTGGCCGAACTCGAAGGCCGCGTCCTCACGCCCGAGGAACTCGCCCAGCGCAACGAGATCGCCGACGTGCTCTGCCGTCTCGAGGATCCGGTGCTCACGGCGGTGTGGGACGGCCTGTCGACACGCCAACTCGAGTTCCAGGACATCGTCTTCGGCCGCGAGTGCCCGATGCGCCTCGAGCTCTACCGGGCGACGACCGGGCGGCTCGCCCCGGGCAGCTGAGCCCCGACCCCGCCGACGCCCCGTCGGCGAGCGTCCGCGACCAGGATCGGGTCAACCCCGGAACGGGGCCGCCACCTCGGCGAGGAACCGATCGAGCTTGTCGTCCTTCGCCGAGCCCGAACCCAGTGTGAAGTCGGGCACGATGAACTCGTCGACCCCGGCCTCGACGTAGGCCGCCATCTGCTCCTGGAGCTGGTCCGGCGTCCCGATGACGGTCGGCCGAGGGATGGGTCGCTCGCGCAGTCCCTCGGCCTCGGCCTCGGTGTCGCACAGGAACACCAGGGCGACCGACGATCGTTGGATCGTGGCCGGGTCCCGGTCGAGTCGCTCGCAGTGCTGCTCGAGGATCGCCGACTTCTGGGCGATGATCTCGGGCGTCGACCACACGTTCCACTCCTCGGCGTACTGCGCCACCAGGCGCAGGGTCTTCTTCTCGCCACCGCCGCCGAGCAGGATCGGGAGCGGCCCGACGGGTTTGGGCGACAGCGGGGCGTCGACGGCGCGATAGTGCGCGCCGTCGAGGTCGAAGCGGTCACCGTCACGCAGGCCGCGCAGGATCTGGAGCGCTTCTTCGAGTTTTTCGAATCGATCGGTGAAGGTCCCGAACGGAATGCCGTAGGCGATGTGCTCGTTCTCCTGCCACCCCGACCCCAGGCCCAGCACCATGCGACCCTCGGCGATGTGGTCGGCCGACACCGCGGTCTTGAGCAGCACGGCGGGGTTCCGGTAGGTGTTCCCGCACACGAGCGGACCGAGCCGGACCGACGTCGTGGCCTGCCCGAGTGCCGCCAGCACGGTCCAGACCTCGTGGATCGGCTGCTCGACATCGCCCTGGAACGGCATGAAATGGTCGGCGAACCACACACCGTCCCAGCCGGTGTCGTCGGCCCGGACCCCCGATCGCAGGATTTCGTTCCAGTCGAGGCCGTTGCTGATCCAGTGGGAGAAGCGCATGCCGAGCGACGCTAGTCGCCGAGCCGGCCCCGACCAAAGGCCCCTCCGGAGGCCACCTCGCAAGTCCCGGCCACCGGGGACCCCGACGCCAGCCGAAGGATCACCTTGCACCGATCGGCGCCCCGGGGCCAGGATGCCTCCCGTGACCGCCACCGACACCAGCCCGACCCCGACGCAACGGCCGTTGCCGACGCCGACGCCCGAGACCGCCCACTTCTGGGAGGGCACCCGGAACCGTCGGCTCCTCCTGCAGCGCTGCTCCGACTGCTCGTCGGCCTACTTCCCGCCCCGCCCCTTCTGCCCCACCTGTGGCAGCCGTTCGGTCGAGGTCTTCGAGGCCTCCGGACGGGCGACGCTCCACAGCTACGTGATCAACCAACGGCCCGGTCCGGGCTTCGACGGCCCGGTCGCCGTCGCCGTCGTCGAACTCGAGGAAGGCCCCCGCCTGATGTCCAACGTCATCGACGTCGACCAGACCGAGGAGGCGCTGCCGCTCGATCTGGCGCTCGAGGTCGCCTTCGTCGACTTCGTCGGCACCGACGGATCGGGATCGGCCACCTTGCCCCTCTTCCGCCCGGCGCACGACGGGGAGGCGACCCGATGAAGCAGAAGTCGGTTGCCATCGTCGGCGCGGCCGAGACCACCAAGCTGGGAAAGATCCCCGACCAGTCGGTGATCGGGCTGCACGCCGACGCCGCCCTCAACGCCCTGGCCGATTGCGGTCTGACCCCGCAGGACGTCGACGGCGTCGCAACGGCCGGCCTGAGCCCGACCGACGTCGCCCACTACCTCGGGATCACGCCAACCTGGGTCGACGGCACCTCGGTCGGCGGCTGCTCGTTCATGCTGCACGTTCGCCACGCCGCCGCCGCCATCAACGAGGGGCTCGCCGACACCATCCTCGTCACCCACGCCGAGAGCGGTCGCAGCCGGATCGGGGCCGGTCGTTGGAGTGCCGACCCCAGCAGCCTCACCGGCCAGTTCGAGAGCCCCTTCGGACCGGGCGGACCCCCGACCCGGTTCACGATCCCCTGGCTGCGCTACGCCAAGACCTACGGCGTCGGCATCGAGAAGCTGGCGAACGTGTCGGTGGTGCAGCGAGAGTGGGCGGCGCTCAACCCTCGGGCCAGCTTCCGGGATCCGATCACGATCGACGACGTGCTCGACTCGACCATGATCGCCACCCCCTTCACCAAGCTCATGTGCTGCCTCGTGACCGACGGGGGCGGTGCCCTGGTGCTGACCTCGGCCGAGCGGGCCGCCGACTTCCCCCGCAAACCGGTCTACGTCCTCGGAACCGGCGAGAGCGTCGAGACGCCGATGGTGTCGCAGATGGAGGACTTCACGAGTTCGAAGGCCTTCCGGGTGTCGGGCGCGAAGGCCTTCGCCGAAGCCGGCATCGGCCACGCCGACGTCGATCACCTCATGATCTACGACGCCTTCGCCCACCTCCCGATCTACGGGCTCGAAGACCTCGGATTCGTCGGCCCCGGGGAAGGAGCCGACTACATCTGGGATCGTCACACGGCGATCGGTGGCGAGCTCCCGCTCAACACCAACGGCGGTGGTCTGTCCTACATGCACTCGGGCATGTACGGGATGTACGCGCTGCAGGAGAGCGTCCGACAGATGCGCGGCATCGCTGCGGCCCAGGTCGATGGGGCCGAGATCTCGATCGCCCACGGAGTCGGGGGCATGTTCGCGGCCTCCGGCACGATCGTGATGTCCAACGTCGCCCCCTGACCGCGCCGATGCCGGGTCCCCGGTCGGGCTCTAGGCTTGCGGAATGGATGTAGCCGTCGTCGATTTCCGTGCCCCCGACGCCCCCGAGCGCTTCACCGCGAGCCTGCTCGAGACCGGCTTCGGCGTCATCGTCGATCACCCCCTCGACTGGCCGGCGATCGAAGCCCTGTTCGCCGAGTGGAACCGCTTCTTCGATCACCCGAACCGGTTCGCCTACGTGCCCGAGCCGGGTTCACAGGGCGGCTACTTCCCGCCCGAGGTGGCCGAGACCGCGTCCGGCAACACGATCCGGGATCTCAAGGAGTTCTTCCACGTCTATCCGTGGTCGGTCTATCCCACCGAGGTCACCGACGCGGCGCTCGACTACGCCGAGGCCGCCACGGGCGTCGCTCGCACCCTGCTCGACTGGGTCGAGGCCAACACACCTCCCGAGATCGCCGCCCGGTTCTCGCAGCCGCTGTCGTCGATGATGGACAACAGCACCCGGTCGCTCCTGCGCATCCTGCGGTACGGCCCGCTGTCGGGCGACGAGCCGACCGGAGCCATGCGCGCCGCCGCTCACAAGGACATCAACCTGCTCACGGTGTTGCCCTCGTCGAACGAACCGGGCCTCGAACTGCTCGGGGCCGACGGCGAGTGGTTCGCCGTGCCCTGCGACCCGTCGTCGCTCGCCGTCAACGCGGGCGAGATGCTCGAGCTCGCCAGTGGCGGCCACTACCCCGCCACGGTCCACCGGGTGACCAACCCGACCGGCGAGGGGGCCCGACGCCATCGCATGGCCGCTCCCCTGTTCCTCCACCCCGCCGACGACGTCATCCTCGCCGACGACCGGCCGGCCATCGATTTCCTCGAGGCGCGTTTGCGGGAGCTCCGCGGCGAGGCGCCGGCGCCGGACTGATCCGCTCCCGGTCGGTCAGCGCGTCGGATCGGCAACCGGCGCGGCGGTGGGGGGCATGGGCCGCCGCTGCCAGGGCGAGGCGTCGCGATCTCGACGCCAGGCCAGGGCCGGACCGATCCAGGTCAGCGCCAGGGCCAGGACCACGCCGGCCGTGACCAGGATCACCGGTCGGGCACCGAACCGATCGAGCGCGGGACCGACCAGGGCGTAGCCGACGGCCATCCCGAGCGTGTTGCCGACACCGATCCCGGCGAAGGCCCGACCGAGCTTGGGCTCCGCAACGTTCTCGACGACGGTGACCTCGGTCAGGACCAGTTCGGGTCCGAGACTCACGCCCCACACCAGCCAGCCGAGCGGCAGCAACCACGGCTGGTCGGCGACGACTCCGATCCCGGCACCCACGGCGTAGACCGGGGCCGCCAGCACGACGATCACCGGCACCGGCAACCGGAACTCGTAGCCGCCGAAGAGTCCCATCCCGAGTGCAGCGCCGACGCCGTAGGCCGCGACGCTGACGCCGAACCACGACCCGGACCGACCCAGATCCTCCTCGTACCAGATCACCGCCGACGCCATCACCGCGGCGACCGTGACCATCACCCCGACGTTGTAGGTGAAGAGGCGGCGAACCAGCGGCGTCTCGATCACCACGCCCATCCCGCCGAGCAGGTTCCGGAACTGGTCGCCGAGCGACAGTCCGGTTCGTTCGGCGGAGCGTTCGGCGTGACCCCGGTCGACGCCCGGGATCGTCGCCATCACGAGGAACGAGATCACGAAGGTGCCGGCATTGAGCAGGATCGCATCGCGTGGACCGATGAGTTCGACCGCGACCGCCCCGATCGCCGGGCCGACCGTGATCGACACCGCCTGCACCAATCGGCGGATGGCCAGGACCTGCTGCAGGTCGCCCTGGGCCTGCCCCGGGACGAGCGCGTCGAACGACGGATTGTCGATGGCCCCCATCGACCGGGCCAACACCCCGAACAGCACGACGAGCCAGACGGGGCCCGAGGCGAAGGCGGCCACCAGCAGGAGTCCGCGCACGACCGCCGACACCATCAGCACCAGTCGGCGATCCAGGGCATCGGCCAGGACACCGCCGACCACACCGAGAACGACGGCCCCGACCAGTTCGGCGGTGAAGGTCAACGAGGTGAGCAGCGCCGAGTTGGTGCGCTCGTAGACGTAGAGCGGCAGCGCGACGAGGGTGACGCCGTCGCCGGCCTCGGCGGCGAACTGCGACGTGACCATCCGCCGGAAGGTGCGCCGCCGCAACGGCGCGATCATCGAAGACATCGGCCTACCGGGTCGATCGGGCGCCGACCAGCACCGCGTCGGCGATCTCGAGACGGCCGGTGTCGAGTCCGTCGGCGTTCCGTCTCGTTCGATCGTCCCAGGCCGCCAGCTGCTCTCGTTCGGAGTGAGTCAGGTGCCCGTGGGCGGCGAGGAGGTCGATCACGAGCGCCGGGATGGGTCGCTCGCTGCCGTCGTCGATCTTGAGGGCGTAGCCGATGTCCTGGCCGACCACACCGACGACCAGGACGCCCTCCGCACCACCCTTGGTGAAGAGGCGACCATCGGTGGCCCGGATCAGGTCGGTGTCGAATCGCTGTCGGCTGCCGCCGACCAACTCGGGATGGGCGCGGGCGGCGGCGACGAGACGCTCGGCGGCAGCGGCCGTCTCGGCGCCGAGACCGGCCGGGTTGGCCACCCGGGCGATCCCGGTGGCCAGACGCTGCAAGGGCATCCGGAACGTCGGGGCACTGCAGCCGTCGATGGCCGTGGCGAGCTCGATGTCGTCGCCGATCCCGACGACCGAGCCCGTCGCGGCGAAGATCGCCTGCTGGACGGCGGAGTCGGGCCGCAGGTAGTCGGCCGTTTCGGTGCCGAGGAATCGGGCCAGGGCCAGGAAGCCGACGTGCTTGCCCGAACAGCCCATCGCCGCGCGCCGGGTACCGACCTCGGACCAGGAGGCCAGCGGTCGCTGCGGCCCGCACTGCAGGTCGTCCTCGGTCAGACCCAGTCGATCGAGCGTGGCGAGCACCCGGGCCACGTGGACCGCCTCGCCGCTGTGGGACGCCATGGCGAGCGCCACGTCGCCGTCGTCGAAGCCCGCCGCCTCGGCGGCTCCGCTGGTGAGCAGCGGCAGCGCCTGGAACGGTTTGGTCGAGCTCCTCGGGAAGACCGACTGGTCGGGATCGCCGGCCCCACCGATCACCGTCCCGTGGGTGTCGACCGCCACCCAGGCCCCCCGATGCAGGGACTCGACCGCAGGCCCTCGCCACAGACGACAGACGACGGGGTTGGACTCGATCATCCCGACCGATCGTACCCGCTGGTCGCAGGTGATTCTCCCCATCCAGCGAGGCCTCACCGCCGCCGATCACCTGGTCATCATCGGATCACGACCAAGGATCACACCATGAGCACCAACGCCAAAGCCCGCCTCTACGCCACCTCCGCCATCGTCGGGATCGGCACCATGATCACGGTCATGGGTGCCCCCTGGAAGTTCAACTTCGTGGCCGCCTGGTTCTGAGCTTCGCCAAGAGCCTCTGCGACGGGGAACCGGGCTTCGGCCCGGTTCCCCGTCGTCGCGCCCCGCGGCCGGGTGGGCGCGCGGCCGTGCGGGCCTGTCGACGCGTCGCGAAGATTGACCCCGACGATGACGGGTATGACATGAGCCTCCTACCGAAAGGCTCATCGTCATGGCACTCCTCCTCTGGATCCTCGCAGTCATCCTCGTCGTCGCCGGCGTCGCCGCCATGCTGCGCCGTCAGGTGCTCTACGGGGTCGTCCTGGTCATCGTCGGATTCCTCGTCGGCCCCGGTGGCGTCAGCCTGTTCACCTGAGCGCCCCGGCACTCGTGACCTGCGATACCGGTTGGGGGGAGCAGTTCTCCCCATACAGGCATCACCTCGGGACGTCGATGACCTGAACATCGAAGCAACGGGCCCAACGGGTCCCGCCCTCCGAAGTCCAGACCAAAAGGAACCGGGATGCCAACCAACCCCATGAGCACCGAATGCGACGATGCACCCATCGTCCGCAAGTGGTGAGAAACGCAGGTACAACGATGAGCACCACCACCAAAGCACGGATCTATGCCACCACGGCGATCGTCGGCATCAGCGGCCTGATCACCGTGATGGGCGCCCCCTGGAAGTTCAACTGATCTTCGGGTGACGACCAGACCACGACCCTCGGGGGAATCGAGCCAGGCTCGATTCCCCCGAGTCGCGTCCGGCCTCAAGGGACCCCGCGAACAGCCGATAGTGGTACGTAGCTCTCCTGCGTAGGACCCCCATCTCTCCATGCCTCGATCGATCTCCAAGCGCCTACGCCCGCATCGCCTGACGTTCCTCATCTGGCTGTCGGTGCTGGCCGCCGCCTGTCTGTGGTTCGGCACCTACGCCGAACTCGACGGAGCGTCCCTGCTCGGCGATCACCCCGAGATGTTCATCGTGTTCGCCCTGCTCCTCGTGGCGACCGAGCTGAAGCCGATGCCGTCGCTGACCGACGACACCGAACTCACGGCGTCCTGGGCGTTCGCGTTCACGCTCTTGTTCACCGCTCCGACGGCCGGCGCGCTGGCGGCCGTCGGAATCGCCCCGATCATCGGCGACCTCAGGCGTCGCAAGCGATTCGATCGAACGCTCTTCAACGCCGCCCAGTTCATGTTGAGCCTGGAGTTCGGTGGCCTCGTCGGGTCCCTCGTCGGCGACCTGTCGGCTGTTGCCGATGGTGAACCGGTCTCGCTCCGCTGGCTGATCGCGGTGAGTCTGGCGTGCGCGGCCGGCTTCGCCGCGAACAGCGTCTTCATCAGTGTGGCGATCGCGTTCCACATGGGGCTGCCGGTCAAGGAGATGCTGCACCGATCGCTCGGCATCAACCTGAGCATGGACGGCCTCCTCCTCGCGCTCGCCCCTGTCTTCGTCGTGATCGGCCTCGAGGCCCTGATCCTCGTTCCGCTGATGCTGCTCACGGTCTGGATCATCTTCCGCAGCGCCGCGCTGGCCCTGCGCAACAAACACGACGCCACCCACGACCAGCTCACGGGGATCGCCAACCGCCGGCTGTTCGAAGACCACGCGGCGATGATCATCGAACAGTCCAAGACCACCGGCCAGCCCTTCGCCCTGGTGCACATCGATCTCGACGGCTTCAAGGGCATCAACGACCGTCTGGGCCACCACTACGGCGACCTGGTGCTCGTCGAGGTGGCCGCGAGGTTGAAGGCCGGCGAACGGGCCACCGACCAATCGGCCCGTCTCGGAGGCGACGAGTTCGCGTTGCTGATCGCCGACATCGGGGGTTCGGTCGATGCCGAGAACGTCGCCCGGCGCCTGCTCGGTCTGATCTCGGCGCCCCTCGACATCGACGGCGTTCCCCTGACGGTCGGGGCGAGCATGGGCGTCGCCCTGTTCCCCGACCACGGCGAGGACGTGAACGAGCTGCTGCATCACGCCGACATCGCCATGTACGAGGCGAAGGCCTGCGGCGGCGGCGTGCGGGTCTTCGAAGGCATCGAGGAATCGCCCGGTCCGCCTCGCTTCGGATTGCTCACCGACCTCACCCGGGCCATGGAGAACGGCGAACTCAGCCTCGCCTACCAGCCCAAGGTCGATCTCGACACCGGGCGGATCTCGACGGTCGAGGCCCTGCTCCGGTGGCACCACCCCACCCATGGCGCAGTCCGGCCCGGATGGTTCATGCCCCAGGTCGAACAGACCGACCTCATCAACGCCCTCACCGACCACGTGATCGACATGGCGCTCGACCAGTGCCGCCAGTGGGCCGAGGACGGCATCTCGGTCTCGATCGCCGTGAACGTCTCGGCTCGGAACCTGCACGACCTGAAGTTCCCCGAACGGGTGGCCCGCAAGCTCGCGGATCAGGGCCTGGACCCGTCGGTGCTCGAGATCGAGATCACCGAGAACGCCGTCATGGAGGACCCGATCCGCTCGTCGGCCGTCCTGTCCCGTCTCCGTGCCGTCGGGGTCACCCTGGCCATCGACGACTTCGGCACCGGGTACTCCTCGCTGTCGGTCCTGCGTGACCTCGAGGTGGACCGCATCAAGATCGACCGTTCGTTCGTGACCAACCTGGCGCTCAACGACGGCGACCTCACGATCGTGCGATCGGTGATCGAACTCGGTCACAACCTGGGGCTGCGGGCCGTGGCCGAGGGCGTCGAGACGATCGAGGCGATGCGCGTCCTCCAGGCAATCGGGTGCGACGAGGTCCAGGGTTTCCTGCTCGCCAAACCGGTCGCCGCCGCCGAACTCACGCCGCTGCTCCGCATCGGTCGGGTCGACCTGTCGGAGCTGGCCGCAACCGAGGTGCTCCCGTGATCACTGCCGTCGTCTTCCTGATCCTCGTGGCAACCGTCCCGTTGCTGGGCGGCAGTCTGACCCATCTGGGCGAGGTCCGTCTGAAGGCCTGGTGGACCATCGTCGCCTCCCTCGTGATCCAGGTCGTCCTGATCGAGGTCCTGTCGGACTCCTTCGGCGGCAAGACCGCAGCAGCCCTCCATCTGTCGAGCTACGGACTGGCGTTCATGTTCGTCTGGTACAACCGTCACCTCGTCGGGATGGGGGTGATGGTGCTGGGCGGCGTCATGAACGCCGCGGCGATCGCCGCCAACGGGGGTGTCATGCCGGCCCGGCTCGAGGCGCTCGAGACCGCAGGGATCATCAGCGACTCTCCGACCTTCGAGAACTCGGCGCCGGTCGAGAACGCCCGGCTCGCGTTCCTCGGCGACGTGTTCGCCATTCCCGAGGGTGTCCCGTTCGCCAACGTCTTCAGCATCGGTGACATCCTGCTGGTCATCGGTGGAGGGGTCACCGTCCACGTCATCGGACGCTCACGACTGGGGCGACACGTCCCGGGCGCCACCGCCGATCCCGGCAGACTCCCGGGTGCCGCCGGCGGTGTCGCGAACGACGTCCGGTCGAACGAGCCCGACTCGGTCGACATCGAACGGACGCTGGCGTCGCTGTCGGCCGGCCTCACGGCGCCCGACGCCGCCGCCGACCGTCTGGACCGGGTCCGAGCGCTCCGGCAGGAGTGGTCCGAATCGGCTCGGGGATCGGACCTCAGCTCCAGAGGGTGACGTGCACGCTCGGCCGGAAGTGCGAGATGTTCGCACCGGATCCGGTCAGCATGGACTGGATGGCCCGGGGTGAGGAGACGAATCGGGCGAGTTCGGCGGCGGCCGGGCTCACCCCACGGTCGGGTGGGAGGGTCAGCGCCGACCAGGTGCCGTCGGCCTGCGTTCCCGGTCCGTCGATGCGAACGAGCTGACCGGACTCGGCCGACTTGGCCAACCGATTCGCCGGGATGATCGCGATGCCGCGTCCGGTCCGGGCCTCGTCGAGCGCGGCGGCGTGGCTCTGGAAGATGCGCTGCTTGGTCTCGGGAATGGCCAGTCTGGCGAGCATCGCGTGGGCGACCCCACCGGCCTCGATCGCCGACGGCCCCAGGTACCAGGTCGCACCGGCGAGCTCGGCGGCGCCGACCCGACGGCCGGCGAGTCGGTGTCTGGGGGCGACGACGGCGACGAGGGTGTACCGCAGGAACTCCCGTCGCACGATGGAGTCGCCGAGGGCCGGCGGGCTCGGCCCGAGGGCGATGTCGGCCCCGCGGGCGCTCAGCAGCCCGACGAACTCGTGCGGCGGGTGGACCGCCATCTCGACGTCGAGATCCCGGGCCCGGGTCGAGAACAGCTCGATGAGTCCCGGCGCCGACATCTCGCCGAAGAGTGACGACACGGCGAGTCGCAGCACCCGCCGACCGGTGGCGGCCGCCCGCACCTCGAGCCGGGTCTGATCCTGGAGACCCAGCAGCTCGACCGCCCGGGTGGCCAACCGAAGTCCCCCGGGCGTGAACGACAGGCCGGCACCCGAACGATGGAACAGGTCGTCGTCGAGCTCGCGGCGCAACGAGGCGACGTGGTTCGACACCGCGGCCTCGCTCACGTCGAGTTCGGCGGCGGCCGCCTTCGACGAACCATGCCGGACGATGGCGGCGTAGGTCCGGAGCTGGGTCGGGGTCACGGGCCAACGCTAGGCCACGATCCCGACCCGGGCCACGCGACTTCAGCAATGACTGAAGCGGCCCTTGACGTCGGCGGTCCGGGGCGGGGATGGTGGGTCCGGGACCAGACCGGCAAAGGGGACATCATGCAGGTGCCAGCACCGTTCGAATACGAACGGGCCACCAGTGTCGAGCACGCCATCTCGTTGATGGAGCGACTCGGCGACGAGGCCCGCATCGTCGCGGGGGGCCACAGCCTCCTGCCGATGATGAAACTGCGCATGGCCACACCCGAGTACCTGATCGACATCAACGATCTCGTCGACGAACTGGCCTACATCCGCTTCACCGATTCCGAGGTACGGATCGGCGCGCTGACCCGGCACCGGGAACTGCTCGAGGACGACCGATTGGCCGCGGTCTTCCCGATCTTCCGAGACGCCGAGAAGGTGATCGCCGACCCGGTGGTCCGCAACCGCGGAACCCTCGGTGGGTCGCTGTGCCAGGCCGATCCGGCCGAGGACCTGTCGGCGGTGTGCGACGCGCTCGACGCCAGCTGCGTGATCCGCAACAGCTCGGGCGAACGGGTGGTGTCGATGCACGACTTCCACCAGGGTCCCTACGAGACGGCCGTCGGCGACGGCGAGATGCTCACCGAGGTCCGCTTCCCGATCAAGGCGAATTCGAGCTCGGCGTACCACAAGGTCGAACGGCGGGCCGGCGACTGGGCCGTTGCCTCGGCCGGTGCCGCGGTCACCGTGGTCGACGGGCGCATCACCGACGGACGGGTCGGACTCTGCGCCGTCGGCCCCAACCTCACCAACGTGCAGCCGATCTCCGAGGCGCTGCGCGGTCAGGAGCCCTCCGAGGAGCTGTTCGCCCTGGTCGGTCAGCTCGCCGCCGACAACGCCTCGCCGTCCACCGACACCCGGGGAACGGCCGCCTACAAGACCCATCTGGCCAAGGAACTCACCATCCGATCGCTGCGCAAGGCGGTCGCCCGTGCGACAGGAGTCGAGCAATGAACGTGACGATGACCGTCAACGGTGACGAGGTCACCCGAGACATCGAGGCCCGCATCCTCCTGGTGCACTTCATCCGCGACCATCTCGGGTTGACCGGGACCCACTGGGGTTGCGACACCTCGAACTGCGGGACCTGCGTCGTCTGGGTCGACGAGGAACCGGTCAAGAGCTGCACCACCCTCGCCGTCATGGCCGGTGGCCACCGGGTGCGCACCGTCGAGGGACTCGAGGTCGACGGCGTCCTCGATCCGGTGCAGGAGGGATTCATGCAGTGCCACGGCCTCCAATGCGGGTTCTGCACCCCGGGCATGCTCATGACCGCACGAGCACTCCTCGACCGCAATCCCGAGCCCAGCGAACACGAGATCCGGGAGGCCATCAGCGGACAGATCTGCCGCTGCACCGGCTACTCCACGATCGTCCGCTCGATCCAATGGGCGGCCGCCAAGGAAACCAGCGTCAACCTGTCGGGAGCAAGCGCATGACCGTCACCCAACCGACCCCGTCGAACGCGAACGTCATTCCCACCCCCGACGACAACCTGAACGACCAGAAGCCCATGGGCTACGGCCGCATGCTCCGCAAGGAGGACCCCCGGCTGGTCCGGGGCATGGGCCAGTTCTGCGACGACGTCCAACTGCCCGGCATGTTGCACCTGGCGATCCTGCGATCGCCGTTCGCGCACGCCAAGATCCTGAGCATCGACACCTCGGCGGCCAAGGCCCACCCCAAGGTCAAGGCCGTCATCACCGGTGCCGACCTGGCCGAGCAGGGACTGGCCTGGATGCCCACCCTGTCCAACGACGTGCAGGCCGTCCTGGCCACCGACAAGGTCCGGTTCGCGCACCAGGAGGTCGCCTTCGTCGTCGCCGAGGACCGCTACTCCGCCCGCGACGCGCTCGAGCTCATCGACGTCGAGTACGAACGGCTCGAGCCGGTCATCGACGTGCGAAAGGCCCTCGCGCCCGACGCGCCCATCATCCGTGACGACCTCGCCGGCAAGACCGACAACCACTGCTTCTCGTGGGAGACCGGCGACGCCGCGGCGACCGAGGCGGTCTTCGCCGATGCCGAGGTCGTGGTCACCCAGGACATCGTCTATCCCCGGGTGCATCCCGCCCCGATGGAGACCTGCGGCTGTGTCGCCGACTACGAACGGGTCAGCGGCAAGCTGACCCTGTGGAGCACCACGCAGGCGCCCCACGCCCACCGCACCGTCTACGCGCTGGTGGCCGGACTCCCCGAACACAAGATCCGCATCATCGCTCCCGACATCGGCGGCGGCTTCGGCAACAAGGTCCCGATCTACCCCGGCTACGTCTGCGCCATCGTGGCGTCCCTCGTCATCGGCAAGCCGGTGAAGTGGATGGAGGACCGGACCGAGAACCTCGTCAGCACCGGCTTCGCCCGCGACTACGTCATGCGAGGCGAGATCGCTGCATCCAAGGACGGCAAGATCCGCGCCGTTCGCACCCACGTGCTGGCCGACCACGGCGCCTTCAACGGAACGGCGGCACCGGTGAAGTACCCGGCCGGGTTCTTCGGGGTCTTCACCGGCAGCTACGACCTCGAGGCGGCCTACGCCGACATGGAGGCGGTCTACACCAACAAGGCGCCCGGCGGTGTGGCCTACGCCTGCTCGTTCCGGATCACCGAGGCCGTCTACCTCGTCGAGCGCATGGTCGACGTGCTGGCGAGCGAACTCGACATGGATCCCGCCGAGCTGCGCATCAAGAACTTCATCCAGCCCGAACAGTTCCCCTACGAGACGAAGACGGGCTGGATCTACGACTCGGGCGACTACGAACCGACGATGCGCAAGGCCATGGACATGATCGGGTACGACGACCTCCGCCGGGAACAGGCCGAGAAGCGGGCCCGGGGCGAGCTGATGGGCATCGGGATCTCGTTCTTCACCGAAGCGGTCGGTGCCGGACCCCGCAAGGACATGGACATCCTCGGCCTGGGAATGGCCGATGGCTGCGAGCTGCGGATCCACCCGACCGGCAAGGCCGTCGTCCGACTGTCGGTGAAGACCCAGGGCCAGGGCCACGAGACCACGTTCGCCCAGATCGTCGCCGAGGAGATCGGGATCGCCCCCGACGACATCGAGGTCGTGCACGGCGACACCGACAACACCCCCTTCGGTCTCGGCACCTACGGCTCGCGCTCGACGCCGGTGTCGGGGGCCGCCGCGGCACTCGTGGCCCGCAAGGTCCGTGACAAGGCCCAGATCATCGCCTCGGGGATGCTCGAGGTGTCGGTGGCCGACCTCGAGTGGGACAAGGGTTCGTTCCACGTCAAGGGCGACCCCTCGAAGTCGGTCACGATCCAGGACATCGCCATGAAGGCGCACGGGGCCGGCGACCTGCCCGAGGGCGTCGAAGGCGGGCTCGAAGCGCAGATCTGCTACAACCCCGAGAACCTGACCTACCCGTTCGGGGCCTACATCTGCGTGGTCGACATCGATCCGGGCACCGCCGAGGTCAAGGTCCGGCGCTTCGTCGCCGTCGACGACTGTGGCACCCAGATCAACCCGATGATCATCGAGGGCCAGGTCCACGGCGGCCTCACCGACGGCGTCGGCATGGCGCTGATGGAGATGATCTCGTTCGACGAAGACGGCAACTGCCTCGCCGGCTCGCTCATGGACTACCTCATCCCCACCTCCATGGAGGTCCCCGACTGGGAGACCGGCCACACCGTCACCCCCTCACCCCACCACCCGATCGGGGCGAAGGGGATCGGCGAGTCGGCCACGGTGGGATCGCCGCCGGCGGTGGTGAACGCGGTCGTCGATGCGCTCAAGCCGTTCGGGATCCGCCACGCCGACATGCCGCTGACCCCGAGCCGGGTGTGGGAGGCCATGCAGGGCAACCACACCCCACCGATCTGAGAGGCAGCCGATCGATGTCACCGATCCACGCCCGGGCTGCGGCCCGGGCCAACGAACTCGTCGAGCAGCGACGACGGTTCGTGCAGGCCACGGTCGTCCGGGCGCAGTGCCCGACCTCGGCCCGACCCGGCGACTCGGCCGTGGTGTTGCCCGACGGGTCGATCGAGGGGTTCGTCGGCGGACAGTGCGCCGAGGGATCGGTCCGCACCGCCGCGCTCGGCGTGCTCGCCAGCGGCGAGCCCCTCCTGCTCCGGATCCTGCCCGACGACGGCGAGTCGTTCCCCGAGAGCGAGGGAGCGGTGACGGTGGTCAATCCCTGCCTCTCGGGTGGGGCCATCGAGGTGTACCTCGAGCCCAAGATCCCGCCGGCCCGGGTCGACGTCGTCGGCAAGACCCCGATCGCCGATGCGCTCGCCTTCTTCGCCCCGGCGCTCGGGTTCGACGTCTCGCAGTCCACCGACGGACCGGGCGAACCCGCCGGGGCGACCGCGGTGATCATCGCCAGCCACGGACGGCACGAGGAAGACGCCATCCGGCAGGCCCTCGACGCCGGGGTCGGCTTCGTGGGCCTCGTCGCCTCGGCGACCCGGGGCCGCGCCGTCATCGATGCCCTCGACCTCTCACCCGAGGAGCGTTCGGTCGTGCACTCCCCGGTCGGCATCCACATCGGGGCCCGGACCGCCGAGGAGATCGCCGTTTCGATCCTCGCCGACCTCGTCCGGGCGATCCGGATCGACGGTCTGTCGGCACCGATCAGCGAGCCGGCCCCGACACCGACGACCGCCGTCGACCCGGTGTGCGGGATGACCGTGACCATCACCGACGACACGCCACACCTGAGCCACGGCGGCGAGGAGTTCTGGTTCTGCAACCCCGGCTGCCGACTGCGTCACGCCGAGGAGATCGGCGCGGGTGTCTGATCCCACGCCGAACCCGCCCGACCGCACGGCGAACGAGCGCGGCGAACGAGAGCGCGGCGAACGACGCCCCCCTGACCATCGACGAACTCCGGGAGCGGCTCGACCGGATCGACTACGTGGTCGACGACGGACTGGCGATGGCGCTGTTCCTGGCCCAGTCGCTCGGCCAGCCGGTGCTCCTCGAAGGCGAGCCCGGGGTCGGCAAGACCACGGCAGCCAAGGCGCTCGCCCAGGCGCTCGACACGCCCCTCATCCGGCTCCAGTGTTACGAGGGCATCACGGCCGCCGAGGCCCTCTACGAGTGGAACTACCCCCGGCAGCTGCTGGCCATCCGTATGGCCGAGGCCAACGGGCGTTCGGTCGCCGACGACGACCTGTTCGATCCCACGTACCTCCTCGACCGGCCCCTCATGCGGGCGATCCGTCACGAGGGACCGCGACCGGTCGTGCTCCTCATCGACGAGATCGACCGGGCCGACGACGAGTTCGAGGCGCTGCTCTTCGAATTCCTGGGCGAGTCGTCGGTCACCGTCCCCGAGATCGGGACCTTCCACGCCGACCGGCGTCCGATCGTCGTCCTCACGTCGAACCGCAGCCGGGAGCTGCACGATGCGCTGAAGCGTCGCTGCTTCTACCACTGGATCGAGTACCCGAGCATCGACGTGGCCGCCGACATCGTCCGGAGGCGGGTGGCCGGCAGCCGGGCCACGCTCGTCGACGCGGCAACGGCCTTCGTCTCGCAGACCCGGGCCCTCGACCTCGACAAGGCTCCCGGTCTGGCCGAGGCCATCGACTGGGTGTCGGCACTCCAGGCACTCGGGATCACCGAGCTCGACCGGATGACCGTGACCGCCACCCTCGGATCGATCGTCAAGACACCCGACGACCTCGCCTCGGTCCGGGCTGCGATCGACGACGGGGCGCTGGGCCTCCCATGACCATCGGACCTGCCCGGTCGTGACCACGAACCCGACCGTGGGCCTGTTCGCCGGGGTCGACCGGGCCCTGTTCGTCGTCGCCCTGGCCCAGCGACTGCGGCGGGTGGGCCTCGGGGCCACGTTCTCGTCGGTCACGAAGTGCTCGGCGGCCATCGAGTGTCTCGGACCGCTGACCCGAGACGACCTGTACTGGGCGACGCGGATCAGTTTCGTCGCCCACCACGACGAGATCGACCGGTTCGACGCCGTGTTCGGGGCGGTGTTCGACGCCACCCTCGATACCCAGCCGTCCCGGGGACGCCGCCTGCCTCCGCTGCGGGCCACCGACGACGATCGGCTCGTCTCGATCCGGATGAGCGACGACACCGACTCCGAATGGGGCAAGGGGCTGCCGTGGGCCACGCTGCCGTCGACCACCATCGCCGACGATCACGACGACGATGACGACGACGTCTCGTTCCTCCCGGAACGGCTGCCCTCGGAGCTGGCCCACCTCGCCGACACCCCGTTCGACCTGCTCGACGAGCGCGAACTGGCCATCATCGGCGCCCTGATCGAACGATCGATGCACCGTTGGCCCGCCCGTCGGACCCGACGCCGGCGACGCGCCAACCACGGCCGCCACACCGAACTGCGGTCGTCGTTGCGGCGGGCATTGCGTACCGGCGGCGAGCCGATGCGCCTCGACCGGAGCCGGAATCGGCATCAGCCGCGACGGGTCGTCGCGCTGGTCGACGTGAGCGGATCGATGGAATCGTTCGCCCGGGCCTACCTCCACCTGACCCGGGCGCTGGCGGTCGACGGTCGGGCCGAGGTGTTCGCCTTCGCCACCGAGCTGACGAGGATCACCCCGTCGCTCCGACGCCGTTCACCGACCGAGGCGATCGACCGGGCCTCGGCCGACGTCGGCGATCGCTTCGGTGGGACGCGCCTCGCCTCGGCCGTTGCCGCGTTGCTCGCCAACGACCGGTGGTGCGGTCTGACCCGTGGCGCGATCGTCGTGATCGCCTCCGACGGCTGGGACACCGACCCGCCGGCCGATCTCGATCGGGCGATGCGGCGGCTCGGTCGACTGGCCCATCGAGTCGTCTGGATCAACCCGCGGGCGGCGGCGCCCGACTATCGACCCCTCGTCGGGGCCATGGCGGCCGCACTCCCCCACTGCGATGCCTTCGTGTCGGGTCACTCGCTCTCGGCGATCGACGACCTCCTCGTCGCCATCGTCGACGACCGTTGACCGCGATACGGTCCGACCGTCCCGTCGGGCCGGGAACGACGTCCGACGGCGAGCGGAGCCCGGTCCGGTCCTCGCCGGCCGCGACCCCTGCGCTAGGTTCCGACGCCATGCTTCGCCGGATCGGTCTGACCGCCCTCGTCGTGACGGGCCTCGTCGCGGGCGCCTGTCGCCACCGGCCCGGTCTCCGCCGCGCCCCCTTCGACCGTGGTCCAGTTGGGCGATTCCTACAGCGCCGGGTTCGGTGTCCTGGCCCGCACGGTCGCCGCCGGCACGGGCTCGTGTTCCAGTCCGACCCATGCGGTTCCGTCGGCGACACCCGGGGGCAGCCTGGCCGCCCGCTCGGGCGCCATCCTGGTATTCGCCGCCTGCGGCGGGGCCGAGGTGGACGAGGTGACCGAGCAGTTCCGCTCCGTCCGCGATTCGATCCCCGGCGACGGAACCGGTGCCGTGATCGTGTTCAGTGTCGGCGGCAACGACCTGCGCTCGGTGCGCGGCGAGATGTGGACCGATCTGCTCCAGCGCTGCATCCTGCTGGACCTCGACTGCGAACGGCGCAGCCAGAACCAGCCCGCCAACATCGATGTGGTCGCCGGCGAACTGCAGAGCCTGGTGGCCGAGATCCGATCGACCGCACCGGGAGCGACGATCCGGGTCATGGGCTATCCGGAGCTGATGCAGCGCTCCCCGGGCTGTTGGGGCATGACCGGTATCGACCGGAACGAGGCCGACTTCCTCGACGGGATCGCCCGCGATCTCAACGCCGCGCTGGCGCAGGCGGTGTCCGCAGCCGCCGCCGGGGGCGACGTCCGCTACGTCGATCCGACGACGGCGTTCGACGATCACGGGGCCTGCCAGACCGAGCGGAGCGGCTTGCGTTACGTCAACGACGTCGATTTCGTGCCCTGGTCGTTCACCGTGGCTGCGAACTCGCTCCACCCCAACGCCGCCGGGTACGAGGTCTACGCCGAGCTCCTCGAATCGAGTCTGATCCCGGCCTGAGCGCTCCCGGGTCCTCGGCGTTCGTCAGCGATCTCGGCCGAGTTCGAACCCGGCCACGACCGCACCGTCGGGGGCATCGAAGTGCAGCCGCAGTTCGTCGCCACCGAGCGCCCGGTGCCGCTCGACCGAGCTCGGACGCCGATCGAAGGTGAGGGTGGCCCGGTCGACCGAAACGGTCGTCGCTTCGAGTTCGGGGGTCACCGAGCCCACGATCCGGATCGTCAGGTCGGCGCCCGAATCCGGGAAGGCCGACTCCAGACGGATCTCGGCGGCCCGCCCGTCGCCGGGACTCGCGTCGACGTGGGTGGCGGCGCCGAGCATCACGCCGAGCCACCGGGTCTCGTGCTCCGAGGCCCAGTGGGCGACGAGCGGGGCGTACTGATCGCGCGAGAACGGCGACCGACGCCCGTGCTCGACCCCCAGCGCGGCGTCGGGCCACAGCGTCGTGACGGCCTCGGTCATCCGGAAACGCTGGGTGTGCGTCCGCCTCTCGGCGACCGGCCGAACCTGCAGTGCCGGCACGACCACCGGGGCCAACGGCTCGCACAGAGCCAGGAAGAAGAGGTCGTGGATGTGATCGGTTCCGGCGTCGAGCACCGGGGGCAGGACCCCCGCCTCGCCGGCCAGCGACCACCACAGGCCGCTCAACGACACGTACCGATCGAGGCCGAAGCCGTAGGTCCGGATGTAGGGACCGGCTGCCGCCCGAAGCCCACCGTGGAAGGTCGTCGACATCCGTGATCCGATGCCGGCGAGGAGCCGCCGACCGGCTCCGGCGAACAGCTCGGTCGGTGCCGCAGCGACCCACAGACCGGCGGCGACGAGGTCGATGCCGTCGTAGGTCGGCGAGCTGTACTCGTCGACGTCGCCGTAGGCGTCGAACCGATCCATGATCGCAGCGGCCCGGGCCTCGCCGGCGGCGATGAGCGGAGTGTCGTCGTTGCGGCGACCGACCCATCCCTGGAGCCAGGCGTGCATCAGGTTGGGATTGGTGTACCACCGCGGGATGCGGTCGTCGGGCTCCCCGGCCACGCATCGGCCGACGGCCGCGACCACACGGGTGACGAGGTCGGGTGGCAGGTCCTCCTCGAAGCGGTCGACGGTCACGGCGAGGATCAACCCGACGAACTGCCGCCAGTTCGGGTCGTAGTCGAGCCAGACCACGGCGTCGGCCGACGGTGCCGGTTGTTCGGCGACGACCCGGAACGTCCCGGCCCAGGCCGACCCGTCGAGCGGGAACTGGGCAACCAGCACGGCCTCGATCGTCTCGACCGCTCGTGATCGGTCGCCCTGGTCGCCCCGCCCGAGGCCGAACAGTGCGGCGAGCGCCGACTCCCGGATCGGGTGCAGCCGGTCGGCCCGAGCGGCGAGCCCGGGCGCAGCCCCCGGGGCACAGCCTCTGGAGTGCGACGACGGGGTCCCGCCGTTGCTCGATCAGGTCGGCCAGGGCCCCGTGCGCATCGACTCGGCCCGGCGTCGGACCGGACCCGTGGATCACACCCGGGGGCGCGGTTCGACCAGCGCCCGCCGGAGGAGGTCGAGCAGCGTGATGGCCGAGAACTGGCGGATCCGTTCCCGGTCTCCAGGGAGCCGGACGGTGGTGGCGATCGCCCCGTCGTCGGACGCAACGGCCAGGCAGACCGTTCCGACCGGCAGGCCCTCGGCCTCGTCGGGACCGGCCACGCCGGTGGTTGCCAGTCCGATGTCGGCGCCCATCACGCTCCGGACCCCCTCGGCCATGGCAACGGCCGCTTCCTCGGTGACGACGGGCCCACGGGGGACGCCGAGGAGATCGAACTTGACCCGGGGGTCGTAGGCCACGACACCGCCCACGAAGGTGGCACTGGCGCCAGGGACCGCACAGAGCCGACCGGCCACGTAGCCACCGGTGAGCGACTCGGCGACGGCCACGCTGAGACCCCGGTCGATCAAGGCCCGAACGACGACGGCTTCCATGTTGTCGGCATCGTGACCGAAGACGAGATGGCCGATCAGCGGGTCGAGAACCGCTTCCTCGGCGTCCAGCATGGCCGTTGCCGCCTCCTCGTCGGCCGCTCTGGCCGTGATGCGGACCTTCAGTCCCTCCACACCCGAGGCGAGGAAGGCCAGGGTCGGGTTGCCGACCTCGTCGAGTTCGGTCATGCGATCGGCGAGGATCTCGGCCAGTCCCGATTCCGACATGCCCCACGTGCGCAGGACGCGACTGCGGATCACGGCGCGCTCACCGGAGCGGGCGACGAGATCGTCGAGCACGAATCCCTCGAGCATCTCCTTCATCTCGTAGGGCACGCCGGGCACGGCATAGATCACCTTGTCGAGCCGAGACCCGTCGGCTCCCGAGACCGTGATCGGACAGACGAGGCCGGGCGCCGTTCCGGGCTGCTGGGGAATCGTGGTGGCGCCGACGGGCACCATCGCCTGCCGCAGGTTGTTGTCGGGCATGGCGCGGCCCCGGCTGGCGAACATCGCCGAGATCCGCTCGACGATGGCGTCGTCGCGAACGAGGTCGACACCC
The DNA here is from genome assembly GCA_963717115.1 of uncultured Acidimicrobiales bacterium. Classification (GTDB taxonomy): domain Bacteria; phylum Actinomycetota; class Acidimicrobiia; order Acidimicrobiales; family SZUA-35; genus JBBQUN01. Next base: position 203,334 of record CAVQVO010000009.1, read on the forward strand.
ATGACGTCGGCGATGACCTCCCGGGTGATGTCGTCCTGGGTCGGACCGAGGCCGCCGCAGCAGATCACCGCGTCGGAGCGTTGCAGCGCCAGCTCGATCACCTCGCGGATGCGGGCGGCGTTGTCACCGACCTTGGTCTGGTAGTGCGAGTTCAGCCCGACGAGCGCCAGTTGCTCGCCGATCCACGACGAGTTCGTGTCGACGATCTGGCCCAGCAGCAGTTCGGTTCCGACGGCAACGACTTCGACACGCATCCGGGCAGGCTAGTGCGGCGTCGGGCCGGTCTCGCTAGCCGACGCCACCCTGACGACCGATCGTCTCGCCCTCGGCCCGAGCCTGCTCCCGTCGCGCAACGGCATCGCCGGCCTGCGACTTCGCGATCTTGCGGTAGTCGACCGGGTCGTGCACCGACTTCACGATCCGGCGGAAGATGGCCCCGATCCCCATCCGTCCAGTTTACGACACGGACGGGTCGGCGGCGATCGCGTCGCCGGCCGAATCGATCAACGCCGATGGGATCCCGTCGTGCTGAGGGCGGCCTGCCCGTCGCGCAGGTACTGCGCCGCGGTGACGACGGTGAACGCCACCGCCAGATACAGCAGCGCGTCGGCGATCCAGAGTGCACCATCGAGAGCCGGGCACAGCGCCGCGGCGATGGCGATGCCCTGGACGAAGACCTTGTACTTGGCCGACCGGCGGGCGGGGATGGCCAGGCCGCGGCGACTCCAGTACGACCGGTAGCCCTGGATCCCCACTTCGCGAACGAGAATCACGAGCATCGGCCACAGCGGGAACCGATCGATCTCGACCAGGGCGAACCCGGCCAGGAGCACGACGAGCTTGTCGGCCAGGGGATCGAAGAACGCCCCGAACTTGGTGGGCGCTGCGTTGCGAGCCAGTCGACCGTCGAAGAAGTCGGTGGCGCCGAGCGCCCAACCGAGCGTGAACGCCAACCAGGACGGGTTGTGGTCGAGCACGATCAGCGCCAGCACCGGGGCCAGCAGGAAGCGGCTGATGGTCAGGACATTGGCCGCGATGGCGGATCGGGAGGATCCGATGAGGTCGACGGGGGCGGTGGCGCTCATCGACGGACCATTCAACGCGAGCGGACGGGGACGGCGTCGAGATCGGGGCCCTCGGCGTTGACGATCTCGACCTCGACGAACGAGCCGACCGGGAGGGTGTCGGGAACGCGGATGACCCCGTCGATCTCGGGTGCTTCCCGATGGGAGCGGGCCTCGCCGGCGCGATCGACCAAGACGGTGGTCGTCGAGCCGATCAGGTCGTCACGGATCTCGGCGGTGATGCGGTCCTGGAGTTCCACGAGTTCGTCGAGGCGTTCGCCGGCCAGCCCGGCGGGGACCTTGTCGGGCAGGTCGGCTGCGTAGGTGCCGGCTTCTTCGGAATAGGGGAAGAAGCCGCACCAATCGAGCCGGGTCCGTTCGACGAACTCGATCAGCGCATCGTGGTCGGACTCGGTCTCGCCGGGGTAGCCGACGATGAAGTTCGACCGGAACGCGGCCTCGGGTTCTCGGGCCCGGATGGCATCGATGCGCTCGCCGAAGACGGCGCCGTCGCCCCAGCGCCGCATCCTGCGGACGAGCGGCCGAGACACGTGCTGGAGCGAGAGGTCGAAGTAGGGCACGCCGGTGGCGCAGATGGTGTCGATCAGTTCGTCGCCGAGGTCGGACGGATAGAGGTAGAGCAGGCGGACCCGGCCGGTTCGTTCGGCAACGGCCCGCACCAGCGGCACGATGCTGCGTTCTCCACGCCCCTGGTCCCGACCGTAGGCCGCGAGGTCCTGGGCGACGAGCACGATCTCCTTGGCGGCCAATTGGTCGACCTCGGCGAGGATCGATTCGATGTTGCGACTGCGCTGCTTGCCCCGGAACGATGGGATGGCGCAGAACCCGCAGTTGCGGTCGCAACCCTCGGCCACCTTCACGTAGGCCCAGGGCGACGTCGACGCCGGACGGGGCAGCTCCAGCAGGTCCATCGACGGTGCCGTGCGCGTCGTGGTGTCGAAAGTCGTGGTGTCGAAAGCAGTGCGACGGGTGGGGCCGAGCCCGACGAGCACCGATCCCGGTTCGGGGTTGTCGCGTCCCGGCCCGATCGGGACCCCGAAGCCGACGACCCGGTCGATCTCGGGCAGCGCCTCGGCCAGTTCCTCGCCGTAGCGCTCGGCCATGCAGCCCGTCACCACGATCTCCGAACCGTCGCGCCGGACACCGTCGAGCGACAGGATGGTGTCGATCGACTCCTGCCGGGCCTGCTCGACGAACGCGCAGGTGTTGACCACCACGAGGTCGGCCTGGTCGGGGCCCGCCGCAGGCACGAGACCGTCGGCGAGGAGGGTCCCGACCAGCTTGTCGGAGTCGACCTGGTTCTTCGGGCAGCCCAGCGTCTCGATGAAGAACGACGTCGGAGGCGGGCGGTCAGTCACAGCCCGCTGAGTCTAGGCCAGCGGGACTGCGCTCGGGACGGCGATCGCCACGCACCAACGACGAGCCGCTAGCGAGCCGAGCGGAGTTCGAGCAGCAGCCTGCGCCGTCGGGCCACGAGGACGGCCAGCGCCGCGACCGCGACGGCGGCGATCGCGATGGCCACCCAGGCCAGGGGCGACGGCCCCGACGATGACGACGAGACGATCGATGGGCCGCTCAGGGGGAGCACGGCCGGCGCCCCGGCGTCGAACTCGAAACCGAACCCCAGCTCGACCCGATCGTCGTCGGCCGAGGTGAAGCGGTACCGGACGGCATAGTCGCCCTCGACCCGGAGGGGGTCGAAGCGCAGCTCGATCTGCTGCGGTCCGATCTCGATCGTGTCGATCACGAGCGCGGTCGAGTTCGGTCCCTCGATCGTGGCGTCGAACTCGGTGATCGCCTCGTCGAATACCAGCTGGACCCGGTCGAGGGTGCCACCCGCGACCTGCCCGGGGGCGGGCGAGGCGGCGAGCAGATTGGCATGGGCGAACGCCGCCGTCGGGCCGATCACCAGCGCGGCCGACACGCCCAGGACGACGACGAGGGCGGCGACGAGGGCAGCAAGGGCGGCGGCAAGGGGGGCCGTCGTGATCCGACGAGGGGCGGCGAGGCGTTCGGGCACCCCTCCATCGTGCCCGACGACGGACCCCGGTCCGACATCACCCACACGCCAACCGAGGGGCCCCCGTCGTTTCCCGAACAACCGAGGAGCCACCGTTGGCGGCGGCGTACGCAGGCTCCTCGGTTCTCGGGAAACAGACGGTGGCTCCTCAGAATGCGAGGGGTAGACCGGCGGTCGGCCAGTCACAGCTCACCAACCGACCGGTCCCCGACAGGGTCACGAAGGCCGTCCTCAGCCCCTCGCCACCGAAACAGATGTTGGTGGTGAGCGGATCGGGGAAGGCCACGTGGTGGTGCGCGCCGGTCGGCGCAACGACCGTGATCCCGCCGTTGCGGATGGTGGCCACGCACACGTTGCCCTCGGCATCGACGGCCAAGGAGTCGAACAGGGGTCCGCCCTCGGGGTCGGCCAGCAGCTCACCTCGGTGTTCCGAGCCGAAGTAGTCCTTGATCTCGCCCGGCCCCGACAGCTCCCACTGGTAGAGGCGGCCCTCGTGGGTCTCGGCCACGTAGAGCCGATCCCCCGCCGGCGACAGGCCGACACCATTGGGCGCCATCAGGGGATGCACGACCTCACGAACCTCGGAACCATCGGCCCGGGCGTAGTACAGACCACCGCGGTCGCGGTCGCGAGGACGGTTCTTGCCGTGATCGGTGAACCAGAACCCGCCGGTCTCGTCGAAGACGAGATCGTTGGGGCCGCGCAGCCCGTGACCGTCGACCTCGACGTACAGGTCCTCGACCTCGCCGGTGTCGAGGTCGACGCGTTGGATCCGCCCACCCGCGTAGTCGTCGGGCTGGTTCCCGGGCAGCAGCAGACCACTCACCTCGTGCCACTCGAAGCCGCCGTTGTTGCAGACGTAGACCTTGCCGTCGGGGCCGATCGCCGCGCCGTTGGGCCCGCCGCCACAGTCGGCGACGACATCGACCGATCCGTCCGAATCGATCCGGGTCAGGGTGCCGCGGGCGATCTCGACGACCAGGACCGACCCGTCGGGCATGGCGATCGGACCCTCGGGGAACCGAAGACCGGCGGCGAGTTCGGTCAATTCGGGCTGCTTGCTCATCGGGGACTCCGGGGGAAAGGGCCTCGAACGTCGGCGGGGACTCAGTGGTTGCCGAGGCCGATCATGCCGTTGGGCGAGGCGAGCGTGGCCGACAGCATCGGTCGATCGGCCGGAGCGACGCCAATTCCCAGCTCGAGGTCGCTCAGCAGCGCACCGATCGGCTCGGCGTCGGGTCCGGCCAGGGTCAGGCCGACGAGCCGGACACCGGCGGACAGCGCCGTCGACGGGTGCGGCGTCTCGTCGCCCCACTCGATCAGGAACGGCTGGAGTCCGCCGTGGGTGGCGAGGACCGGCGTGGCCAACCGCCAAGCCAGTCGCACACCGTCGGGACGAACCCGACTCATCGGCGTGATCGGTCCCGGGTCGAGTCCGTGCTCCCGGACCAACGCCACGGCGCCCTCGAGGTCCTCGACCGCCACGGCGAACGTCACCAGCGACGCCGACTGCGGTGCCAGGCCGTCGATGCCGAAGGGTCGGGGTCGCTCGGGATCGGGCTGGTCGGGATCGGGGCCGATCAGCTCGAGGTAGGTGCCGCTGCCGAGCCCCACGAGTGCGTTCCGGGTTCCCCAGCCGGGGTGGGCACCGCCCGGCGCGGCGTCGACGCCGGTGAGTTCTCGCCACCAGTCGCAGAGCCACCCGAGATCCGTGGCGGCCACGACGAGATGATCGATCTGTGCCTGCATCGCCCGATTCTTGCCGATCGAGGCCCCGGCTGCCGGATACGAGCCGGTGTCAGCTCGCCGTCTCGCTGACGTAGCTGAGGGTGACGAAGGCGACGAACACGGTCAGCAGGACGATGCCTTCCACCCGTTCGAAGCGACCCCGGGTTCGCATGGCGACGTAGGCACCGATCGCCACCACCACCATGAATCCCACGTCGATCGTCGTCAGGGACTCGTCGACGACCGGGCCCGAACCGAGTACGGCGACGGTGCCCCCGACGGCGAGGGAGTTGAACAGGTTGGAGCCGAGCAGGTTCCCGACGATCAACTCGGTCTGGCGGGCTCGGGCCGCGGCGATCGCCGTCACCAACTCCGGCAGCGAGGTCCCGACCGCGACCAGCGTCACACCGACGAACCCGCCGCTGACCCCGAGCTCGTCGGCCAGGCGCAGGGCACCCCACACCAGGACCCAGGCACCGGCAACGGTGATGGCCAGCCCGACCAGCGTGCGAACGACCTCCACCGAGGTCGACAGCTCGTCGTGCCCGGCGAGTTCCTCGACCTCGCTGACGAGTTCGGCGGTGTCGTTCCCCCCACCCTTGATGATCCAGGTCAGGAAGCCGACGAGCACCGTGAGCAGCACGATGCCGGCGATCCAGTTCATGTCGAGCACCACGACCCCGGCGAAGAGCAGCACCGACACCAGCGACAACGGGGCTTCCCGGCGCAGCACCCCGGCGGTGATCCCGATGGGGATCACGAGCGAGGCCGCGCCGAGGATCAACGACAGGTTGGCGATGTTCGATCCGATGATGTTGCCGACCCCGACATCGGTGTCGCCCCCGATGGCGGCGATCGACGACACCAGGAGTTCGGGGGCGCTGGTTCCGAACCCGACGACGACGGCACCGACGACGACGGGCGAGATCTTGAAGATCAGGGCCAGGCGGGTGGCGCCGGCCACGAACTCATCGGCCGCCTTCCACAGGAACGCGACACCGACGGCGACGGCGAGGAGGGCGGGAAGCATCAGGGCAGGGTAGGTCGGCCACCCGGTCGGCGCCGACCCGCGGCTCGCCTCGGTTCGGTCGGGACGTCACCGACGACCCGGTCCCACCGACCGGGGCGGGCGACGGCGACGGCGACGGGTCAGCCTCGGCCGTAGCCCGGCGGCGGAGCGAGCGCCGGGTCATCGTCACCGTCGAGATCGAAGTCGTCGTCGTCGGGCAGCGCCGGGAGCGCACCCGCCAACGAATCGTCGGACGGGGGCCGATCGACGTCGATCGGATCGTCGGCGACCTGGTCGAAGATCGAGCGATCGGGGGCGACGACCTCGGCGAGGGTCGGTGTGCGGGCGCGTCGTGCCGCCCCGTCGCTCACGATCGGGGCGGGGGCCGGCCCGGGCCGGTCTGTGACGGCAGTCGATTCCGCCGGCGCGCCCCCTCGCATGGCCGCCGGCCAGCGACCGGCATCGAGATCGTCGGGCGTGATCAGGACGTCGCGGGGTTTGGACCCCACCGAGGGGCCGACCACGCCACGCTCTTCCAGGAGGTCCATCAGCCGACCGGCTCGGGCGAACCCGACCCGCAACTTGCGCTGCAGCATCGAGGTCGACCCCAACTGCGAACGGACGATGAGCTCCATGGCCTGCAGCAGCAGGTCGTCGTCGCCGTCGTCGCCGGTGGTTCCGCCCGGGAGGGCGGCCGCCGCGTCGGAGACCTCCTCGCCCTGCACCCGCGAGTCGAAGACCACCTCGGGCGCCTGCTTGCGCCAGTGCTCGACGATCTCGTGGACCTCGCCCTCGGTGACCCAGGCTCCCTGGAACCGGGTCGGGGTCGAGGTCGAACCGTCGAGCAGCAGGCCGTCGCCCTTGCCGACCAGCCGTTCGGCGCCCTGCTGATCGAGCACGACCCGGGAGTCGGTGAGGCTCGACACGGCGAAGGCCAGGCGAGCCGGGACATTGGCCTTGATCAGTCCCGTGATGACGTTGGTCGACGGGCGCTGCGTGGCGATCACCAGATGGATCCCGACGGCCCGGGCCTTCTGGGCGATCCGACAGATCGATTCCTCGACGTCACGGGCGGCGACCATCATGAGATCGGCCAGCTCGTCGAGGATGATCACGATGTACGACAGCTTCTCGTAGTCGTGCATCTCCCCGTCGGGTCCCATTCGCGGGTCGAGGCGTCCCTCGTCGACGGCGGAGTTGTAGCCGTCGATGTCGCGGACGTGGACGTCGGACAGCAGGTCGTAGCGCCGCTCCATCTCGCGCACGCCCCACGCGAGCGCGTTGGCCGCCTTCTTGGGGTCGGTCACGACCTCGGTGAGCAGGTGCGGGAGGCGTTCGTACTGGGTGAGTTCGACGCGCTTGGGGTCGACCAGGATCAGGCGGACCTGGTCGGGGGTCGAGCGCATCAGGATCGAGGTCAGCATCGTGTTGATGCAGCTCGACTTGCCCGAGCCGGTCTGGCCGGCGACGAGGAGGTGGGGCATCTTGGCCAGGTTGGCCATGACGGTCTTGCCCGTGATGTCGCGACCCAGGGCCACCTCGAGCGGGTGCGTCGCCTTCGCCGCCTCCTCGGAGAACAGCAGATCGCCGGCGGTGATCATCTGCCGCCGCACGTTCGGCACCTCGACGCCGATGGCCTGCTTGCCGGGAATCGGCGCCAGGATGCGGACGTCGGGCGTCGCCATCGCATAGGCGATGTCCTTGTGGAGGCTGGTGACCCGGTTGACCTTGACGCCGGGGCCGAGCTCGAGCTCGAATCGGCTGACCGTCGGGCCGACGACCACGCCGATCAGCCGGGTCTCCACGCCGTGCTCGGCCAGGGCGTGCTCGAGCTGACGACCGGTCTTCTCGACACTGACCCGGTCGACTTCCTGACCCTTGCTCTGGACGAGCAGGTCCATGGTCGGGAGATGCCACTCGCCGTCGGACGCCTGCGGGGCGACCGTCGACAGATCCTGGACCATGGCCGGGGCAGGGATCTCGATCACCGGTGCGGGGCCGCTCTGGGCCCAACTGACCGGGCTCGGGGTCTCAGCGGGCGTCGGGTCCGACGCATCGGCCTCGGAGCCGTCCGGGGCGGCAGCGCCGGTCCAGGGGTCGTCGACCTCGGGCTGGCGGAGATCGATGTACTGCTCCTGATCGAACAGTTCCGGGCCCGACGACGGCACGCCCCAGCCGTCGGACGGGGCGGGCGGGACCTCGGTCTCGGGGAACTCGAGATCGAGGAAGGCCGCCTTCTTCGACTTCTTCGACTTCTTCGACTTGGGCTCGGCGGTGGTCCGATCCGTGTCCGGGTCGGAGTCGCCCGACGGCATGGTGGCGGCGAGTCGAACCACGCCCCACCAGTGACCGAGGCGTTCACCGAGCGTCGAGAACCGCGCGGCGAGGCCGTCGGCGGCGTGACCCAACGAGAGCGAGGTGAGGACCACCAGCGCGACCAGGACCATGGTGACGGTCACGATCACCTCACCCCAGTAGCCGAGGTAGCGCTCCATCGTGCCGCCCACGTTGACGCCGATCCAGCCACCGGCGCCCGAGAGGCGCTCGAGTGAGGAACGCCACCCGGGGCGTCCGCCGAGCAGATCGAGCACGGCGAAGCCGGCAACGGCGAGCAGGCCCCAGGCGATCAGCTCGCCCGGTGAGCGCGGGGCCGCCTTCTTGGAAGCCGGGGTCCGAAGCCGCTGGAATCCGGCGAGGGCCAACCCCAGGGGTGCCGCATACCGGGCGAGACCGACCACGGCCCCGGTACCCAGGGCCAACCACCGACCGAGGATCCCGGTGGCCGGGGTGTAGAGGGCGAGGCCGAGGAACACGCCGAGCGAGAGCAGGATGATTCCCTGGACCTCTCGACGCTGGTCTTGGGCGCGACGAGAAGACCCTCGAGGGGTCGTCGATCGTCCACCCGCAGCCCCCCGACCGGAACGTGACGTCCGATTCGATGTAACCACAGTGGCGTCACTCTAGCGGGCGACCCGACCGCGTTGAGGGAGGAGCCGAAATCCGCCTGAGGGAGCACGACTCGCCGATCGATCAGATGCCGCGGGTCGCGAGCACCTCGGAGACCCCGGGGACGGCCAGGCCGAGCGCCCGGGCCCGCGTCAACTCGAGGCGGAGATCGAGCGGTTGGCCGACCAGGTCGGCGGCCCGGGTCTCGTCGATCCGGTCGTCGGCGTCGACGCCCCAGTATCGCAGCAGCCGGCGGGCGAAGGCCGCCCGACTCAGGGACTCTCCACCCGCCAGATTCAGGGTCCCGACTTCCCCGACCTGATCGAACGCCAGGTCGAGCAGTCCCTCGGCCAGTGCCTCGATCCACGTCGGCTGCCGGATCGCATCGCCCCACAGGCCCAGCCGCTCGCCCCGCTCGAGCCGCTCGATGAACCCCCGGGTCCCCCGGTCGATCTGCTCGACGCCGTAGATCAGCGAGGTCCGTACGACGATCGCACCCGGGTCGGCCTCGAGCACCGCTCGTTCCCCGGCGGCCTTCGACCGGCCGTAGTCGTTGATGGGCGACGGCTCGGCCTCGTCGGCGTAGCCGTGCCGATCGATCGGGAGGGCGACCGGCGTGCACGATGTCGGACGACACGTGCACCAGGCGGGCCCCGATCGCGGCCGACGGCTCGGGCCAGCGACGCCGTTCCCTCGACGTTCACGGCGAAGTCGGCACCCGGACCGGGATTCACCGCGGCGGCCGAGATCACCGCCGTCGGAGCGAGCTCGGCGACGAGGGCCTCGACGGCCGGCGCGTCGAGCAGATCGAGGGGGCGCCACCGGGTGCGAGGCGGGAGCGATCCGGGCCGACGACGCGACACGACGACCACCTCGGTGCCCCGGGCCGCGGCCAGGGGCACCAGACGGTGGGCCAGGTACCCCGAGCCGCCGGTGATCAGCAGGGTCAGCGTCGGCCCTTGCGGTTGGTCGTCGTCGGTCCCCTCGTGGGCGCCGAGCACGACGGGAACGATCATGGGCCGCAGACGGGTGCGGTTCGAGACGAACCGGCCGAGCGCCCGACGCGACACCCGTTCGAGGTGTTGCCGGGTGTACTGCCCGTCCTTCAACGCATTCTCGATGGTCTGGCGCACGCTGTCGGCGGCATCCTTGCGGAGCTGATCGCCGTCGGGACCGTCGACCCAGCCCCGCGAGATGATCTCGGGCGAACGCGACATCGATGCGTTCGGGCCGTCGATGTCGATCGAGATGACGGCGGACACGAACCCATCGGTTCCGAGCGTTCGACGCTCGATGATCACGCTCTCGTCGAGATCGCCGACGTTGCCGTCGACGTAGATGTACTCGGCCGGGACCGGATCACCCCGGGTGATCCCGCTGTCGGAGATCACCACCGAATCACCGTCCTGGCACACGATGACCCGATCGGCACGGGTGCCCATGCGGGTCGCCAGCCGGGCGTGCTCGGTGAGGTGCCGGTATTCGCCGTGCACGGGAATGAACCACTCCGGCTGCACGATCGAGTGCAGCACCTTGAGTTCCTCGGCCTTGGCGTGGCCGGTGGCGTGCACCCGGGCGGTGCCCGAATGGATCACCGTCGCGCCCTTGCGGATGAGACCGTCGATCGTCCGCGACACCGACGACTCGTTGCCCGGGATCGGGTGCGACGACAGGATGATCACGTCGCCCTCGGTGATCGTGAGCCACTTGTTGTCGCCCGACGCCATCCGGGTCAGGGCCGACATGGGTTCGCCCTGCGAACCGGTCGAGATCACACACAGGTTCTCGGCGGCGATGTCGCCGACCGAGTCGATGTCGCGCAACTTGGCGTCGGGGATGTTGAGCAACCCCATGCGACGGGCCAGTGCCACGTTGTTGTTCATGGATCGACCGAGCGTGGCGACGATCCGCCCGTTGGCGATGGCGGCGTCGGCGATCTGCTGGACCCGGTGGATGTGCGAGGCGAAACAGGCCACCACGATGCGGTGCCCGGTGTTGGCCTGGAACAGGTCGTGGATCGACTGGCCGATCGAGGTCTCGGAGTCGGAGAAGCCCTGCTCCTCGACGTTGGTGGAGTCGCAGAGGAACAGCCGGACCCCGTCGTCCTTGGCGAGGTGACCGATACCGGCCAGGTCGGTGAGACGGCCGTCGACCGGGGTCATGTCGAGCTTGAAGTCCCCCGAGTGCAGGATCACGCCCTGCGGGGTGTGGAACGCCGTTGCGAACCCGTGGGGCACCGAGTGGGTGACCGGGAAGAACTCCATGTCGAACGGGCCGACCTGGATGCGGTCGTTGTCGGACACCTCGACGAAATGGGCCCGCTTCATGAGGCCCCGCTCCTCGATGCGGTTCTTGGCCAGGCCGATCGTCAGCGGCGACCCGATGATCTGCAGCTCGATGTCGGGCAGGAGGTGGCTGAGCGCGCCGATGTGGTCTTCGTGACCGTGGGTGGCCACGACGCCGATCACCCGCTCGGCGTTCTCTCGCAGCCAGGTGAAATCGGGCAGGACCAGGTCGACTCCGGCCATGTCGTCGTCGGGGAACATGAGCCCGCAGTCGATGAGCATGACCTTGCCCTCGAGTTCGATGCCGGCACAGTTGCGGCCGATCTCGCCGAGCCCACCGAAGAAGATGACCCGGACGTCGCCGTTGCCGGTCGATCCGGACTTGCGTTTGCCCGTCGTTCCCTTGGCCGCCATCAGATCGACCGGCCGAGACCGGCGAGCACGGCTCGCGCCCGGTCGTCGAGGTCGTCGGGAGCGAATCCCATCGGTGGCCGACAGGCCCCGACCTTCACGCCGATCAGATTCATCATCGCCTTGCTCGGAACGGGGTTGGGAGCGTCATCGGTTCCTTCGTAGTCGTAGCTGGGAATCATCAGGGCATTCAGCCTCGTCGCCTCGGCGACATCACCGTTTCGATGGGCGGCGACCATGGCCGCCATCTCGTCGCCGCACCAGTGCGTGGCGACACCGATCACGCCGACCGCACCGACCGACAGGAAGGGCAACGTCAGGCTGTCGTCACCGGAATAGACCTCGATGCGATCGGGAGCCCGGGCGATGAGCGATGCGGTACCGGCCGGGTCCTTGGCGGCGTCCTTGGTCCCGAGGACGTTGTCGATCTCGAACAACCGCAGCAGTGTCGACTCCGCGATCTTCCGACCGGTGCGAACCGGGATGTCGTAGAGGAGGACCGGCTTGTCGGTCGCCGACGCGACGGCCCGGAAATGCGCCTCGATGCCGGCCTGGGACGGGCGGTTGTAATACGGGGTGACGGTGAGGATGCCGTCGGCCCCGGCATCGGTGGCCCGCTCGGTCAGTTCGACGGCCGCCTGGGTGTCGTTGCTCCCCGCTCCGGCCACCAACGACGCCGAGGGAATCGCTTCGCGAACGGCCTCGATCAGGGCGATCTGCTCGTCGTGGGTGAGCGTGGCCGATTCGCCGGTGGTCCCGGCGACGACCACGCCGTCGTTGCCGTTGGCGACGAGATGCCGGGCGAGCGCCTGGGCTCCGTCGAGATCGAGGGCACCATCGGCGGCGAAGGGCGTGACCATCGCCGTCAGGACGGTTCCGAAGGTGGGCATCAGTGACTCTCCGAGGCTCGGTCGATCCCGAGCGTGCCGAAGAAGTCCTCGTGCAGCTCGAACCAGACCGTGTGGTAGGACTCCATGATCGGACGGGTGAACCACTCCTGCTGGCCGGCCCGGACGTTGTCGAGCGCCGTGGTGAACCGGCCGGCGTAGATGCCGTATCGATCGAGGACCGAGGACAGATCGGCGACGATCGGCTGGACACCGTCGTCCAGACCGGCCAGTTCGGCGATCACGGCCTCGTCGTAGGCCGGGTCGGCGTGGTCGTTGATGACCTGCTCCCCGGCGATGTCCTTGACCTGCCAGCGGGTGCAGACGGCGAGCATCTCGGCGTTGAGCACCTTGAAGCGCTCGTAGGCCTCGGTGAACCGGGCACGGGCGCCGGCGGCATCGAGTTCGGCGGCCATCCGGCGTTCGCCTTCGGCCTTGCCCTCGGCGGTCTGCATCCAGAAGTCCGTGCGGCCTTCGCGGAACTGGGCGAGTCCGGCTTCGCCCAACTGGGCCAGCGTGGACTCGACGACGGCGAGTTCGAGTCCGTAGAGCGCAGCGATGGCGTCGGCCTGGGTGCGGCCCTTGAGGCGCAGACCCTGCAACGCGAGCAGTGAGGGATCAGATGCGGTCGGCATGAACGGTCAGCGTAGTCCGGCGTCAGCCGACCTCACGAGGTTGTCGGCGCCTCCGGGGCGACGAGGCGGGGGTCCTCGGCCGCCTTGCGGAGCAGGATCAGGCCGTAGACCCCGGCGCCCATCATGGCGAACAGGAACCACTGCATGGCATAGGAGAAGTGGGACCCCTCGTCGATGGGCGGCAGCGGCACGGGCTCGGGGACGGCGGGCTCGCCGGCGACCCCGAGCTCGGGCGCACCCCCGGGATCGGGGTCGGCGAGTTGCAGCCACAGGGGCTCGAGCCGGTCGACGTCGATCCCCGACGCCACGAGGCGATCGGCGATGGCGTCGACGTCGAGTCGGGGGACGCGGACGACCTCATCGCCGGTGCCGAGCTCGCCGGTGTCGGCGGCGGCAAACGACCCCTCCCGGATGCGAGTGGCTCGGAGCCACCCTTCGATCGTGCCGTCGGTGGGCGGAGCCGCCTCGGTGCTGCGGGCCAGGAAGCCCCGATTGACCAGGATCAGTCGGCCACCGTCGGTCTCGAACAGCCCGACGATCCAGTCGCCGGCCGCGCCGCCCTGGCTCCGATTGGCCACCCGCACCACCTCGGGGACGAGGAACCGGCCGGTGTCGGCGACGACCACGTAGTCGAGCTCCGCCTCGGTGGTGGAGCCGTCGAAGGCTCGGTCGAGCGTGATGGCCGCCGCGAAGGACCGGGCCTCGATCGTCGCATTCTGGGTCCGGCGCTCGTCGAGCCGGTCGAGTTGCCAGAACCCCAACGCCACGAACGACACGATCACGGTGACGGCGAAGAGGTGTGACGCCAGCCAGCGCGGTCGGCCGACGAAGGCCCAGTTCTTCGGCCCCGAAAGCCGGGATCCGGGTTGCGGGGGCAGGTCGTCGTCGGGCTCGATCGGTGTCGACACCGAGGAGGTGGTCACCCCACCGACCCTACCGCTCGGGCGGGGGCCCCGAGCCATCGCGCGAGGTGTGATCGGACCCTGCCTCATCGGGCCCTGCGCCGGTCGGTCCCGAACCCGCCAGCCCGAGCGCGAGGCCGAGTTCGGCGACCATCTCGGCGGCGGTCGGGTACCCGACGACGTCGTGGCGGTCGAGGGTGGCGATGCCGTGGATCCAGGTGTGGACGAGCGCCGCCACCCGTTCGGGGGAACGAGGATCGTCATGCCGCTCGAGGACGGCCCCGACCACCTCGACGAGCTTGGCGTAGGACGCCTGTGCCTCGGCGGCACCGACGCGTTGCTCGTCGAACCGCCGCTCGAACAGCACCTTGTAGATGCCCGGACTGGAGTGGGCGAAGTCGACATAGGCCAGACCCTGGGCCAGGAAGCGCTCGGCCGGGTCGGCGAGGTCGAGGCCGACCCCGAACACCGAGTCGTCGAACCGGCGCCAGCAGCACGCCGCCAGCCGGGCGAGCAGGTCGGCGTGGTCGTCGAAGTGCCGATAGACCGCAGTCGGGCTCACGCCCACCCGTGCGGCAATGGCTCGGAGGCTGACGCGCCCGTAGGAGCCGTGCACCTCGAGGAGATCGAGCCCGGCGGCGAGCAACCGATCGGCGGTCGACTCGCCCAGGGGCCCCGAGGGCACGGGTTCGTCGACGGCGATCGGGGGCTCCATGCGGGTCATCCTAGCCACCGGACCACAAAGGGGTTGACAACCGTCAACTTCTCGGGTTGGGTAGACGTTGACACGCGTCAACCGACGCCTCCCCCGATCGACCGACCGACCGACCGGCTCGGCGTGCTCCCCGAAGGACCCCACGATGACCACGACCGACCCCACCTCCCGTCCTGTCAACCCGATGGTCGCACAGGCCGACTCCCCGTACCTGTCCGGAGCAGCCGCCCCGGTCACCGAAGAGATCACCGCCTTCGACCTCGACGTGATCGGCGCCATTCCCGCCGAACTCGACGGTCGCTGGCTCCGCAACGGGCCGAACCCGATCAGCACCGTCGACCCCCGAACCCACCACTGGTTCCTCGGCGACGGCATGGTCCACGGTCTGCGGCTGCGAGGCGGGAAGGCCGAGTGGTACCGCAACCGCTGGGTCCGAGCCGACCACGTGGCCGACGTCCTCGGCGAGGAGCGCCCGGGCGGACCCGGTTTCGGCGGCCGGACCGAACACGGGCCCAACACCAACGTCGGCACCTTCGCCGGCAAGACCTGGGCCATGGTCGAAGCCGGCGGAACGCCGACCGAACTGGGCTACGAGCTCGAGACGATCGGTCGGAACGCCTTCGAGGGCACGCTCGAGGGACCGTTCTCGGCCCACCCCAAGTACGACCCGGTCACCGGCGAGCTGCACGCGATGTGTTACGCCTGGCCCGATCTCTTCACCGATCGCGGCCTGTTCCTGCACTACGTGATCGTCGGCCCCGACGGCCGGGTGACCCGCACGGTCGAGATCCCCGTCGACGGTATGCCGATGGTGCACGACCTGTCGATCACCCCCAACTGGGCGCTGGTCTACGACCTGCCGGTGACCGTCGACCTCGACGTCGCGGCCCAGGGCTACGGCTTCCCCTTCGCCTGGAACGATGCGTACCGGGCCCGGGTGGGGCTGGTGCCACGCACCGGTCCGAACGCCTACGACGCGTCGGCCATCGTGTGGTGTGACGTGAAGCCCTGCTACGTCTTCCACCCGCTCAACGCCTACGAGGACGCCGCCGGCCGGGTCGTGGTCGATCTGTGCCGCTACGAGAACATGATGGTCGAGGACCGCCGCGGACCGTTCGTCGAGACCATGCCCACCCTCGACCGTTGGACCATCGATCCGGTCACCCGTCGGGTCGGTGAGGAGCGGATCGACGACCGGGCCCACGAGTTCCCGCGCCACGATCCCCGAGTCGGCACCCAGAAGCACCGCTTCGGCTACACCGCGGGCCTGGTCGTGGTCGGCACGCCCCCGAATCACTCCTCGTTCGACCACACCGGGATCTACAAGACCGATTTCGACACCGGCACCGTCTCGGTCCACGACTTCGGGCCCGACAAGGGCGGGGCCGAGCCCGTCTTCGTGCCGAAGGCCGACTCGGCCGGCGAGGACGACGGCTGGATCCTCACGATGGTGCACGATCGCTCGACCGACGGATCCGAACTGCACATCGTCGATGCCGCGGCGTTCACCGAGCCCGCCGTCGCCGTCATTCCGATCCCGCAGCGAGTGCCCCTCGGTTTCCACGGCAACTGGTGCCCCGACTGACCTCGTCACCGCGGATCGCGGGTCGACCGGACGCCGAACAGCCGCACCCGATCCTCGCCGTGCCAGACTCAGGCCGGTGAGTCCGTCCCGATTCTTCACGCCCGGCCATCCGCCGGCGAAGCCCATCGTCACCGCCGCCATCGTGGTGTCCGTCGCGTCCCTGGTGGCGGGGTGGATCGGTGACGCGATCTGGGTCGAGCTGATCGAGTCCCACCCGTTGTTCCTGATGGTGCTGAATCCCCGGAACCGCTACCTGATCCTCGTCTCGAACGAGGTCGACGCCGTCAGCTACTTCGTGGTCGGGTTCCTCCGACTCGTCGCCTCCGACCCGGTCAACTACCTGCTCGGGCTGTGGTTCGGCGACAAGGCCATCGCCTGGGTCGGGCGCCGCTCGCGCACCTACGGTCCGCTCATCGAAGACGGCGCCTCGTTCTTCCGCCGCTACTCGGCACCGCTGATCTTCTTCATGCCGAACAACATCATCTGTGCCCTGGCCGGGGCCAGCGGGGTGCGGGTTCGCACGTTCCTGCTGGCCAACGTGGCGGGCACGATCACCCGACTCATCCTGGTCCGCCAGTTCAGCTCCTACTTCGAAGAACCCATCGGCGGGGTGACCGACTTCATCGGTCGGTACCGCACGCCCCTGCTGATCCTCTCGGTCGTCGCCGTCGCCTGGACGGTGTTCGGCGAGTTCCGGGGCGAGGAATCCGAGATCAAGACCCTCGCCCACCTCGAAGACGAGATGGACGACGACAGCGGCGGCGGGAGCGAGAGCGGGATCGGTGGCGGGGGTGGCGGGCCGGAGGCCGAACCCGGTTCGATCCGCGGCACCGATGACTGAGCCCGCCTCGTCGACCCCGCTCCGCCTGCGGGCCGCGGCCCGGGCGATTCTCCTCGATCCCGACGACCGGGTCCTGCTGGTTCGGTTCCGACTCCCCAACGGCTCGATCTGGGCCCTGCCCGGTGGCGGGCTCGAACCCGGCGAGAGCCACCGCCATGCGGCCCATCGGGAGGTGGCCGAGGAGACCGGGCTGCCCCACGACGAGCTGATCGGACCGGTGTGGATCCGAACCGCCGTGTTCAGCCTGCCCGGGTTCGACCACGACGGTCAGCGCGAGGAGTACTTCGTGGCTCGGGCGACCGGCACCGTCATCGCCCCGTCGATGACGGCCGCGGAGCTCGAGGCCGAACGCCTCGCCGGGGCGGCCTGGTGGTCGGTCGACGACATCCTCGCCTCCACCGAGGCGTTCGCTCCCCGGGCGATGGGTCCCCTGCTCGCGGCGCTGCTCGTCGACGGCCCGCCCCCCGAACCCCTCCTGATCGGCAACTGACCCGCCCCCGCTCCCCTCCCCCGCACCCCCCTCCCCCCGATTTCGAGAGCCTGAGCGCCGGTTTCGTCGCTCAGGCTCTCGAAATCAGCGTTGGGGGTGGGTGCCGGGCGAGGTCGCCGGTGCAGCGGCCACGCTCTTCTCGAGGGCTCGGACGATGTCGGCGATCACGTCCTCGGTGGCCTCGAGACCGCAGCTGATGCGGATCGTGCCCGGCTCGATCTGCGCTTCGGCCAGCTGGTCGTCGTCGAGGATGGCGTGGGTCGTCGAGGCCGGATGGCAGGCGAGGGTCTCGGGCCCACCGAACGAAACGGCGTGGACGGCGAGTTCGAGCGACTCGATGAACCGGGTCCCGGCCGCGAAGGCTTCGCCGCCCGAGGCCGACGCGAGGTCGAAGGTGACGAGCCCACCGAACGACCGCAACTGGGCCAACGCCAGTTCGTGCTGCGGATGGCTGGGAAGACCCGGGTAGCAGACGGCGGCCACCGCCGGGTGGGTCGACAGGACCTCGGCCAGGGCCTGCGCCGTCTCGGCCTGCTGACGAAGCCGAACCGAGAGGGTGCGCAGGCCACGCAAGCCGTTGATCGCCTCGGCCGGTGAGGCACACGCACCGTGCAGGTTGCCGAAGCCCGAGATCCAGTCGACCAGTTCCTGCGATCCGGCAACGACACCGAGCGTGGCGTCGTTGTGGCCGCCGATGCCCTTGGTGGCCGAGTGCAGCACGAGATCGACACCATGGGCGAGCGGGCTCTGACCGAGCGGGGTCGCCACCGTGGCGTCGACGAGCGTGAACGGCCCCTGGATGGCCCCGACCTCGTCGAGATCGACCAGATCGAGCCGCGGGTTGGCCGGGGTCTCGGCGAGGACGAGCGTGGTGCGACCGAGCTGGACGGCCCCGGCCAGGGCGCCCGGCTCGGTGGCGTCGACGAAGGTCACGTCGATGCCGAAGCGAGGACAGGCATTCTCGAGAAAGGCCCGCGTCCCGCCGTAGAGCTGGCGACCGGCGACGATGTGACCGCCGGACGAGCACAACGCCAGGATGACCCCCGAGATCGCCCCCATCCCCGAGGCATAGGCCCGGGCGGCCTCGGCGCCTTCGAGCTCGGCGATCGCCGTCTCGAAGGCCGCAACCGAGGGGTTGCCGTGCCGGGTGTAGAAGTGCGTCGGTTTCGGCTGGTTGGCCAGCTTGGCCGCCTCGCGAACGCCGTCGGGCCGGAAGATCGTCGACGAATACAACGGGGTGGCCAGGGCGCCGCCATTGTGCCGGCGCCCGGCCGTCACGGCCGTCGTTGCCGGCGACGGGGCCGGGTCGCCCGACGCTTCGGGGCTGTGGGGTTGGGTGGTCATCGACGTCTCCTCGAATCGGAGCGGACACCCAGGGAACCGAGACGTTCTGGAGTGGCGAACCACCGGTCTGGTCGGAACAGCTCGTTGCTTGGGCCCCTCGTCGGGCTTCGGCCGCATCGCCCGGCCGCTTCGATGGCGAACCATCTCGACGAACGAGCAGGCACCTTGGGTGTCCGTCCCAGGTTGCCGGACCCCCGAAGGGGGCCGCTCTGAATGCAATGGAGCGAGTCTAGAGCCCGATCACGACAAGTCAACCGGACGGAGCCGAACCGACTCCGAGCACGAGACGGACCCACCGAGCCAGCGCGAGGACCCCCAGGAGTGCGAGCCCCAGCACCAGGGCCGTCGGATCGACCCAGATCGAGAGGAACCCACAACTGAGGAGTCCGAAGACCGAGACCGCACGAGGAAACGAGCGTTCGGAGTCGTCGAGCCGCAGGGCGGCCGCATTGGTGATGGCGTAGTACAGCAGCACGGTGAAGGCCGAGAAGCTCCAGGCGAGCCGGAGATCACCGACCAGGGCGATGGCGGCGACCACGACACCGCTGACGATCACGGCGAGTGTCGGGTTGTCGTGTCGATCGAGGTCGGCCAGTCGATGCGGCAGGTCACGACGGCGTCCCATCGCCAACCACACCCTCGACAGCCCGAGCACGAGGTTCACCAGCACGCCGAACATCGCCGCCATGGCCCCGAGTTCGACCACGGCGGCGACCGGGCCGTCGACGAGGGCCGCCAGCGGGGCGCCGATCGTCGAACCATCCGGATTCACGGTCCTCCAGTCGGTTCCGCCGACCCGCCAACCGACCACGGCGACCGCGGTGTAGAGCGTGGCCGAGATCGCCAGCGTCACGATCACGGCGCGCGGGATCGTCCTCGACGGCTCCCGTACCTCCTCGCCGAGGGTGGCGATGCGCCCGTAGCCGGTGTAGGCCACGAACATCAGGGCCGTCGCTTCGGGCAGGACCTGCCACCAGGTGACACTCGAGAGGCCGCGGTCGAATCGGGCCGGGTCGAGTCCGCCTCCGCCCAGTTCGATCACGCCGGCGGCCAGGAACACCAGCAACGACCCGATGGTCACGACCACCAGGACGGCGTTCGCCGTCGCCGTCCGTCGCAGGCCGGCCACCACGAGCCCGGTCACCGCACCCACGGCGACGATCGCGACCGGTGTCCGCAGGTCGCCGCCTCCGCCGGTGAACGCGAGCAGGTAGGCCGCGAACCCGAGCGCCGCCGTCGCCGCCGATGCCGACTTGGCCGTCAGGAACAGACACCCGGCCAGGTAGCCGGGCCAGGCGCCGAGATACCGGTAGCCGTACTCGTAGGTGCCGCCGGCGACGGGATGCGCAGCGGCGAGTTGCGCCGACGACAGGCCGTTGCCGATGGCGACCAGCGCAGCGAGCGGGGCCGCGAGCATGACCCAGCGACCGGCGTTCTCGGCCGCCAGGGCGATCGACACGAAGACACCGGTCCCCAGGATCGAGCCGAGACCGGTGACGACGGCTCCCCCGAGCCCGATCTCACGTCGCAGGCGGGTGGACTCGGGCATCGCACGACCCTAGGGGTGCGACGCCAACGGCGGCGAAACCGGCCGAGCTGCCGGCCGGGACCGGGCCGGCTTCACCCGGAGGGTCGTCGACCGCGTCGCAGGCGCCCGGTCAGCGGACCGGTGAGATCGCCGAACCACGACGGCGCGTCCTCGCCCGCCACCACGTGCTCGACGGTGTCGTCGACGGCGAACTGTGCTCGCCGCACCGTGGATCGAAACGCGAGACGTGAGGTCGCGAGCCCGGCCCCGGCCGCAGCCGGGAGGGCGAGCAGGACCAGGGGCGAGGCGAACGCGGCGGTGGTGATCACCGCCGCCGCGCCAAGGGCGGAAACCGCGGCGCCTCCGGCCACCGCTCCGGCCCGCTTGTCGGACAGATCGGCCAACAGCGCGACCGCGACGACCGAGTCCTGTTCGGTTTCGACGTCGACGACGACCGCCCGAACCTCGCGCAGCCGGCCGAGTTCGCCCCGACCTCGGACGCTGCGCAGTGACCGGAAGACCCGGCCCGCCACGTCGTCGCGGCGACGGGCGACGACCACCCGATCGGCGGTCAGGCGCGGGCGCAGGCCGTGACCCCGTTCGAGCCAGTCGGTCGTCCGTTCGATGGTGACCCCGGTCGCGTCCCGGGTGGCCTGCTCGGCCCAGACCTCGTCGGGCCCGACGAGTCGGTCCAACAGGCTGCGGCCGTGGTCGACGCCGAGGCGTTGCTCGGCCAGCGCCGTGGCCACCGCCTGAGCCGGGATGCCGACCTCGGCGGCGATCTCGACCAGCGTCGCCGAGTCGAGCCCCGCCTTCCCGACGCGGCTCGGGGAGCCGAGCTCGGATGCTCGCCGGAGGACGTCCTCGATCCGGGTGTGGTCGAAGTCGATCAGATGCGAGTCCGAGGTCGAGGGAACGGCACCGGGCTCGACGAGCGGGCGGCCCTCGTCGGTGCTTCTCGGGATCGGACGACGGGGCGGCTCGGGCTCGGCCGTCGGTTGATGGTCGGCGACCGGCGGCGGCGGGGCCGGAGCCGCCTGGGTCGCCTCGGCGCGACCGGACCGCCGTCGGTTCACAACCCGAGGACCTGGTCGAGGCCGATGGTGAGACCGGGCATCCCGCCGATCCGCTTGACGGCCAGCACGACGCCCGGCATGAAGGACGTGCGGTCATAGGAGTCGTGGCGCAGCAGCAGGGTCTGGCCCATCGTGCCGAGCAGGACCTCCTGGTGGGCCACCATCCCCCGCATCCGAACGCTGTGGATCGGGATCCCGGCCGGTCCGGCGGCGCCCCGGGCGCCGGGGATCGTTTCGCGCTCGGTGGGGTCGGGCGCCCACGTTGGCGAGGCCGCAGCCATGCGCTCGGCCGTCCCGATGGCCGTGCCGCTCGGCGCGTCGATCTTGCCGTCGTGGTGCAGTTCGATGATCTCGGCGGTCTCGAAGAAGGGAGCGGCCAGTTCGGCAAAGCGCATCATCAACACGGCGCCGATCGCGAAGTTGGGGGCGATGACCACGTTGGAGGACGAAAACCAGCCGGCGATCTCGGCGTGATCGGCCTCGGTGAATCCCGACGTGCCGACGACGGCGTGGATCCCGGCCTCGGCGAGGAGCGACAGGTTGGCCCGGGTGGCGTCGAGGTGGGTGAAATCGACCGCCACCTCGGCGGTCGCCGGAACGAGCGCCTCCACCGACGCGGCAACCTCGAGCCCGATGGCGTCGACCCCGATCAGCGATCCCACATCGGATCCTGCGACCTGCGGGTCGACCGCCGCCACCAGCTCGAGATCGGGATCGGCGACCACGGCCCGGCAGACGGCCTGCCCCATCCGTCCCCCTGCACCCAACACCCCGACCCGGATCGTCATGGCCCCGAGTCTACGGCCACCGGACCGGCGGCCCGAACGCGACCGGAGCCGCCACCCCCGAGGGGCGGCGGCTCCGGTGAATCGAGGAACGATTCGGTGTGGATCAGTCGCGGCCGCGACCACGACCACGGCCACCGCCGCGACCGCCACCACCGCCGCTTCCGCTGCGGCGACGCCGCGGACGGTCGTCGTCGGCCGGCACGGGCGTGCCCTCGGGACCGAGATCACCGAACTCGGCGGCGAAGTCCTCTTCGAAGCTCATCGTGACCGACTCGGTGTCGACGTCGGCGTCGTCGTCCTCGGCCGGAGCCGGGCTGCTGCGCCGACGGGGCGCCGAGGAGGCGTCGTCCGAGGAGGACGACGAGGACGAGGACCGGGGGGCGGGCGCCTCGCCGGCCATGGCCAGCGAGACCTTGCCGTTGGGGTCGATGTCTTCGACGACGACCTCGATGGACTGGCCGAGCTCGAGCACGTCCTCGACCCGATCGATGCGCTTGCCGCCACCGATCTTCGAGATGTGCAACAACCCGTCACGGCCGGGGAGGATGTTGACGAACGCCCCGAACTTGGTGATGTTGACCACGCGGCCCGGATAGGTCGCTCCGACCTCGGCCGTCGGCGGGTCGAGGATCAGACGGATCTGACGCTCGGCCTCGGCGACGACGCCGGAATCCGACGACGAGATCGACACGGTGCCGACCATGCCGTCGTCGTCGACGCTGATGTCGGCTCCGGTCTCGGCCTGGATGGCGTTGATGACCTTGCCCTTCGGGCCGATGACCTCACCGATCTTGTCGATCGGGATCTCGAAGCTGATGATCTTCGGAGCGCCTTCGCGCACGTCGTCACGGGGAGCGGGGATCGCTCCGTTCATGACCTCGAGGATCTTCAGGCGGGCGTCCTTGGCCTGGTTGAGCGCTGCGGCCAGGACGTCGGAGGGGATGCCGTCGATCTTGGTGTCGAGCTGGAGAGCGGTCACGAACTCGGCGGTACCGGCGACCTTGAAGTCCATGTCGCCGAAGGCGTCTTCGGCACCGAGGATGTCGGTGAGCGTGGTGTACTTGCCCTCGGCGAAGACCAGTCCCATGGCGATACCGGCGACCGGGGCCTTGATGGGCACACCGGCGTCCATGAGCGACAACGACGAGCCGCAGACCGAAGCCATCGACGTCGAACCGTTGGAGCTCAGGACCTCCGAGACGAGGCGCAGGGTGTAGGGCCACTCCTCGAGCGAGGGAATGACCGGCACGAGGGCCCGTTCGGCGAGGAGCCCGTGGCCGATCTCGCGGCGCTTCGGGCCGCGCATGAAACCGGTCTCGCCGGTCGAGAAGGGCGGGAAGTTGTAGTGGTGCATGTAGCGCTTGCGCTCGGTCGGGTCGATGCCATCGATCATCTGATCCATGCGCTTCATGCCGAGCGTGGTGACGTTGAGCACCTGGGTCTCGCCCCGCTGGAACAGGCCGGAGCCGTGCACCTTGGGCAGGACCCCGACCTCGGCCGACAGGGGCCGCAGATCGGTCGGCCCACGGCCGTCGATCCGGACGCCGTCTTCGACGATCCGACGGCGCACGATGGCCTTGGACAGGCTGCGGAAGGCCGCCTTGAGCTGCTTGTCGTTGGCGGCGTCACCGAGATCGGCCTGGACCGAGGCGATGACCTCGTCGCGCAGTGCCGACTCGGCGTCGCTGCGCTCGGCCTTGTCGGCGATGCCCATGATGTCGACGAGCTTGGACTCGGCGGCAGCCTTGACGGCGTCCATCTGTTCATCGGTGTAATCGGCCTGCGTGGGGTAGCCCATGGGCGCCTTGCGGCCACCGGCCGCCTCGACGAGCTGCCACTGGAGGGCGATCGCTTCCTTGATGTACTGCTCGGACTCGGCGAGCCCCTGGGCCAGCGCGGCCTCGTCGACCTTGGGGGCACCGTTCTGGTAGCGGTTCCACGAACCCTCGGTTCCACCGGCTTCGACCATCATGACGGCCACGCCGCCGTCGTCGAGCTGACGACCGGCGACGACGACCTCGAAGACCGACTCGTCGCCTTCGGCGTAGGTCGGATGCGGCAACCACTCACCATCGGTGGTGTAGGCCAGTCGGACGGCCCCGATCGGACCGTTGAACGGGACGTCGGAGACCATCAGCGCCGCCGAGGCACCGTTGATGGCGAGGACGTCGTGCGGGTTCTTCTGATCGGCCGACAGCACCGTGACCACGATGTGGGTCTCGTTGCGGTAGTCGTCGGGGAACGAGGGGCGCAGCGGCCGGTCGATCAACCGGCAGGTGAGCGTGGCGGCATCCGACGCCCGGCCTTCACGGCGGAAGAACGATCCGGGGATCTTGCCGGCGGCGTACGACCGCTCCTCGACGTCGACGGTGAGTGGGAAGAAATCGATGCCGTCACGGACGTGCTTGGCACCGGTGGCGGCCACCAACACCGTGGTGTCGCCCATCTGGGCGGTCACGGCACCGCTGGCCAGACCGGCCAGTTTGCCGGTCTCGAGAATCATGTCGGGTCCGTCACCACCGGTGACGGTTCCGGATACTACGTGTGCTTCCATCCTGGAAGCCTCCTTCGGGTTTTCGTCTGTTCCAGCGACCCTCGCTGGCACGGGCAGACCAGAGCCCAGATTTCGGCCACTGCCACCGCTCGCACACCAGGTCCCTCGGCTGCACGAGACGAAGGGGCGTTCAGCAACGCCCGAACCGACCGTGGGTGCTCTCCGTCACTCGAAGCGACGAACGGGCCCTCACCGTTGGCAGGGAGGTGTGACGCGAGGCGGGCTCAGGGGCCGGAAACTGGTCGCTGATCTACCGTCGGATCGTCGTGGACGAGCGCCCACGACTTCGGGCCAGGGTAGCGGGCGCGCGTCAGAACGACGCGGACCGTCTCCGGGCGCGCATGACGAGCGACGAACGGGACCCTGGGACCTCCGGGTGCGACCCGACCGGGTTCGGTCTCGGGTCGGCCGACGATCGGCGATCGCTCAGCGGCGCAGACCGAGCTCGGCGATCAGGGAGCGGTAACGCTCGACGTCGATTCCGGCGAGGTAATCGAGTTGGCGGCGGCGCTGGCCGACGAGCATCAGCAGGCCACGGCGGCTGTGATGGTCCTTCTTGTGCACCTTGAGGTGATCGGTCAAGTGGTTGATCCGATCGGTCATGAGCGCGATCTGCACCTCGGGCGAACCGGTGTCGTGCTCGCCACGGGCGTGCTTGGCGATGGTTGCGGCCTTCGGGGGGAGATTGGCGGCAGGCTTGCTCATGGGGTGGTGCTCCGTGATCGAGAGTTCGGGGACGTCGGCCCAGCCGCATTCGACGACACGCTTCCGCGGCGTCGGACACAGCAGCCGGTAACGCTAGCGGCCCAGTGGGTGGGCTCCACCGATCAGGGATCGGCGAGCAGTTCCCGGGTCTTCGCGATGTCGAGGTCGAGCTGATGCTTGAGGGCCTCGATGCCATCGAATCGCTGCTCGGACCGGATGAGTTCGACGAACTGCACCCGAGCGACCTCGCCGTAGAGGTCGCCACCGAAGTCGAGCAGATGGGCTTCGACCAGGGAGTGCTCGGCGTCCTGATAGAAGGTCGGTCGTCTCCCGATGTTGATCGCCGCCCCGTGGCGAGACCCGTCCGGACGGATGTACCAGCCGGCGTAGACCGCATCGGCCGGCTTGGCCCGGTCGGTCGCGACCGCGACGTTGGCGGTCGGGAAACCGATCGTCCGGCCACGCCGATCACCACCGACCACGACACCACGGAGTTCGTGGTGTCGACCCAGCAACGATGCCGCCGTGCGCACTTCGCCGCCGGCCAGCGCCCGGCGGATCGCCGTGGAGGACACCGATTCGACCTTGCCGTCGGGCCGGGGCATCAGCTCGACCCCCACCACCTCGAAGTCGAACTCGATCCCGAGCTTGGTCAGGACATCCACGTTTCCCGCCCGATTGCGGCCGAAGTGGAAATCGTGGCCCACCACGATCGCCCGGGCCCGGAGGCACTCGACCAGCACCTGCCGGACGAAGTCCTCGGCCGTTTCGCGGGCCCGCTGTTCGTCGAACGGCACGATCACGACGGTGTCGACGCCACAGGCCTCGATGAGTTCGAGCTTCTGCTCGGTGTCGGTCAGGAGCAGCGGCGCCGAATCGGGCCGCAGGACGTGGGCCGGATGGGGATCGAAGGTGACCACCGCACTCCGCACCCCGAGCTCGGACGCGAGATCACGGGTGGCGGCGATGACCGCCTGGTGACCCTGGTGGACCCCGTCGTAGGCACCGATGGTGAGGGCATGACCCATCCCGGTGGTCGGACAGTTCGATGGATCTCGAATGACCTGCACAGTGGCGAAACGCTACCGGCTCCCCCGGCGAGCGGCACAATCACCCCTCGGCACCGGGGCCTGCCCGGCACGTGGCGGCGTTCGGGCTCAGTGGGCGAGGACCTTGACCGGCTTGAGTTGCCCGTCGACGGCTTCGTAGATGGCGATGACCTCACCATCGTCCCCACAGATCGCCAGCCGCCCCGAACCCGAACTCGGTCCGAGGGGGCGGCCGTTGCGCACCACCGCCGCCACCGTGTCGTCGACCTCGATCCGGGGCATCCCTCGGAGCATCTCGCTCACCGGCAGCAGACGCGGGTCGTCGAGCGTGCTCGCCTCGTCGATCCCGAAGGCACCGACCGACAGCCGACGCAACGACCGGATGTGGGCGCCGCCACCGAGCGCGGTGCCGAGGTCGGCACCCAGGCTCCGCACATAGGTCCCCGACGAGCAGTGAACCGACATCGTGTAGACGAGGGGATCGTCGGTCGCCGCGGTGTCGAGCGAGAACACGGTGACCGGCCGCGCCTCCCGGTCGACCTCGATGCCCTGGCGTGCCAGTTCGTGGAGGCGTTTGCCGTCGACCTTGATGGCCGACACCATCGGCGGCGTCTGCAGGATGTCACCGACGAAGGCCTCGACGGCAGCCTCGACCCGACCGGGGGTCAGACCCGACATGTCATGGGTGGCGGTCACCTCGCCGGCGGCGTCGAGCGTCGAGGTCTCGACCCCGAACACGACCTCGCAGACGTAGGTCTTGTCGGCACCGGCGACGAACTGCAGCAATTTGGTCGCCCGTCCCACACCCAGGACCAGGACGCCCGTGGCATCGGGGTCGAGTGTCCCGGCATGGCCGACCTTTCGGGTCCCGAGCGCCCGACGGAGCCGGTCGACGACGTCGTGACTGGTCATGCCGGCCGGTTTGTCGACGATCGCACATCCGGAGACGCCGGAGTCCGGGCGCTTGGATCCCCGAGCCATCAATCGGACCCGCCGTCGCCATCGGCACCGACGTCGGGTTCGGGATCGGTCCCCGCGTCGTCACGCGTCGTCACCCTCGTCGTCACCCTCGTCGTCGTCGTGGAGATCGAGCGTGGCGAGGATCTCCTCGACTCGCGCCCCGTGCCGGACGCCCGAATCGAAGTCGAAGGTGACCGTGGGGGTCTTGCGCAGCTTGGCCTGGGTGGCGATGGCCCGCTGCAGCGGTTTGCGGTGTTCCTCGAGGGCCTCGAGCGTCTCGTCGTCGCCCGTCGTGAGTGGGCGACCGTCCTCACCCAGGCTCGACACGAAGACCTGGGCCACGTTGAGGTCGGCGTCGACCTCGACGCCGGTGACGGTGAGGAACCCCAGACGGTCGTCGTCGGCCCGCTCGAAATGGTCGGCCACGATCTCGGTCAGGAGCGAGTTGAGGCGGGCCGTGCGGGGATAGTGCCGCTTCGTCGCCGGACGGGACTTGCGCCCCCCACTCTGTTTCCTGGCCATGGTCGCACGCTCCCACCGAGTCCGATCGGGGACCCGACCCTATCGGCCAGGGTCGGAGGAGCGGTCTGCGCTCGTTGCCTCAACCCTCGAGCCAGTGCCAGTCGATGGCGATGACCTCGACCTCGGTCCGGGACCAGACGTACCGCTCGACGGCGGCCGCCCGCTCCTCGACGTTGGCCTGCCCGCTTCCGACGACCGCAACGCCGATCAGGGTCCGCTGCCAGCGATCGTGATGATCGACCTCGGCGGCGGCCACGCCGGTCCAGCCGTCGAGCGTCCGAACGATCGACTGCACCACCGAACGTTTCGCCTTCAGCGATCGAGCCTGGGGCAGGTGGAGTTCGACCGAGAGGGTGACCGAGGAGAGACCCATGTCACCCGAGGAGCCCCGTCACCGTGAGCGGACCAGACGCCGGCATCGCTCAGGTGCGAGGAATTTCCCTGTCCTCGAAGGTCTCGATGATGTCGCCTTCCTTGAGGTCCTGGAAGTCGGTGAGACCGATCCCGCACTCGAACCCACTGTGCACCTCACGGACGTCGTCCTTGAAACGCTTGAGCGACTGGATCGCACCCTTCCAGATGATGGTTCCGTCGCGCAGGAAGCGGACCTTCGAACCCCGGGTGATCGTGCCGTTGAGCACGTAGCAGCCGGCGATGGAGCCGAGCCTCGGCACCTTGAAGATCTCGCGGACCTCGGCTTCGCCGGTGACCACTTCTTCGAACTCGGGAGCGAGCAGGCCGAGCATCGCGTTCTCGATGTCCTCGAGGAGCTTGTAGATGATCTCGTAGTTCCGGATCTCCACCTTCTCCTGCTCGGCGAGTTCGCGGGCCTTGCGATCGGGGCGAACACCGAAGCCGAGGATCGTCGAGTTGGAGGCGGCGGCCAGTTGGACGTCGTTCTCGGTGATGCCACCCACCCCGCGCAGCACGAACGACAACTTGACGTCGTCCCGCTCGAGCTTCTTGAGGCTGTCGGTGACCGCTTCGAGGGACCCGTTGACGTCGGCCTTGACGATCAGGTTGAGCGTGGCGGTCTCGCCGGACTGGATCTGCTTGAAGATGTCTTCGAGACGGGCGCCCCCACCGGTGGCCGAGGCATCGCGCCCCAGACTCGCCAGACGCTGCCAGTGTTCACGGGTGTCGGCGACCTTCGAGGCGATCTTCTCGTTCGGAGCGACGCTGAAGGTGTTGCCGGCATCGGCCACGTCGGACAGGCCGAGCACCTGGACCGGGGTGGACGGTCCCGCCGAATCGACGTTCTCGCCACGATCGTTGAGCAGCGCCCGGACACGACCCCAGGCCGCACCGGCGACCAGGGGATCACCGACACTGAGCGTGCCCTGTTCGACCAGCACGGTGGCAACGGGGCCTCGTCCGATGTCGAGGTGTGATTCGAGCACCGTGCCGACGGCCCGGCCTTCGGGCGTTGCCCGGAGGTCTTCGAGTTCGGCGATCACGGCGAGACTCTCGAGCAGATCCTCGATGCCGTCGCCGGTCATGGCCGACAGGGGGACGAACATGGTGTCGCCGCCCCACTGCTCGGGGATCAGTTCCCGCTCGGCGAGCTGCGACATGACGCGGTCGGGGTCGGCGCCCTCGCGGTCCATCTTGTTGACCGCGACCACGATCGGCACGTCGGCGGCCCGGGCGTGGGCCAGGGCCTCGACGGTCTGGGGCATGACACCGTCGTCGGCGGCCACCACGAGGACGACGATGTCGGTGGCGTCGGCTCCTCGGGCTCGCATGGCGGTGAAGGCCTCGTGGCCCGGGGTGTCGAGGAAGGTGAGCGTACGACCCCCGGCTTCGACCTGGTAGGCGCCGATGTGCTGGGTGATCCCGCCGGCCTCGCCCTCGACCACGTTGGCCGAACGGATGCGGTCGAGGAGCAGGGTCTTGCCGTGGTCGACGTGACCCATGACGGTGATCACGGGCGGACGCAGCGGCCAACCGGCCCGCTCGTCCTCGTCGATCTCGAGGTCGATGTCGAGCATCTTGAGCAGCTCGACCTCTTGCTCTTCGCCGGGGTCGACCAGGCGGATCTCGGCGCCGATCTCGTCGGCGAACATCCGAATCATGTCGTCGTTCAGCGACTGGGTGGCCGTGACCAGTTCACCGTTGGTCAGGAGGAACCGGACGACGTCGGCGACGGTGCGATTCAGTTTCGGGCCGAGGTCTTGGGCGGTCGAGGCCCGTTCGATGACCACGACGCCTTCGGGCACCATGGCATCGCTCGCCGAGTAGGTGGGCACGTCCATCGGCGTGAGTTCTTCCGACGAACGGCGACGACGGCTCTTGCGGCGCGGCCGACCGCGGTTGGGACCACCACCGGGACGACCGCCACCACCGGGGCGACCCCCACCACCACCGCCGGGAGGACCACCGCGACCCGGGTAACCGCCGGGACTGGACGGAGCGGCTCCACCGGCGGGACGACCCACACCAGCCGGAGCGTTGCGGTATCCGCCACCGGGACGCCCGGCGCCGGGGGCGCTGGTCGGACGGCTCTTGCCGCCACCGGGCGGCGGCGGGATGGGCTTGCCGCTGCGGCCGCGAGGCGGACCGGGGGGCGGCGGGATCGGCTTGCCACCGGGTGAGGGTGGCGGACCCGGCGGACGACTGCCCGGCGGGACGGGACCGCGGGTCGGCCGCTCGGCCGTGGCGGCGCGGTCGGCCTGGGCCGCCGGGGCGGCAGCGGCGGTGGACGTGTCGGGGTCGGTCGGGGTGGTTCCGGGTTCTGCAGCAGCCGTTGCCTCGACGAGCTCGGTGGCCGGTGCCGATGGCGCAGCAGCCTCGGGGGCGGCGGCTTCGACGTCAGCCGGTTCTGCCGGGGTGGCGGCCACCGGCGGCGCCGGGACGTCGGTGAGGTCGGGGGCTGCGGGCGTGGCCGCAGCGGCCGGGGCCGGGGTCGGCGCCGGCGGTGGCGTATCGGCAACGGCCGGCGCAGGTTCGACGACGGCCGGGGCGGGCGCGGCGGGTGGCGGAGGTGGCGTCGCAGCGACGGGTTCGGGCCGGGGAGCGACGGGTTCGGGCCGGGACCCCGAGGAGGTGACCATGCCGCCGGCGCCCTGCGAGGGGCGAGTGGGACGCGGCTTGCGAGACGACACCGAGGGGGCCGGGCGCTCGGGTTCGGGTTCGGCGACCTCGGGCTCGTCGGGCGCCACTTCGCGCACGAGGCCCTCGCGGTGCGCCTTGCGCCGCAGCCGGTCGGCTTGCGCTTCGACGATGCTCGACGAGTGACTCTTCACACCGATACCGAGCTTCTCGCACAATTCGAGAGTCTCGGCATTGGAGAGTCCCAGTTCTCTCGCTAGCTCGTAGACGCGGACTTTGGCTGCCACAGGTAATACTCACCCTCGAGGGTCGTCGGATCATCGCGAACCGGACGCCACCACTGCGGTCAGCGCGAAACGACTACCAAGCCTAGCGGGGCTGACGGTCGCTACCACGTGCGTCGTCGAGCGCCAGAGCGGCCAGGAGACCGGTGACGGCCGATTCGGGCACGTCGCATCGGAACGCCCTTCGGAGGGCTCCCCGCTGGACGGCAACGGCCAGGCATCGAGCGGGTGAAACGGCGCAGATCCAGGCCCCGCGACCGATCCCCCCGACGGTCACCGAACCGTCCGGCGCCCGGCAGAGCCGAACCAGTTCCTCGCGGGGCCGGACCGAGCGACACCCCACACAGGTGCGGGGGCGTCGGCGGGGTCCGGCGCCCCGCTCAGACGTCGGTGACCTCGTCGGTATCGGCGTCGTCGGTAGCGGCGTCGTCGGCCGGGCGCCTCGGCCGGGGCCTCGGCAGCGGGCTCCGGGGCGCCGGGCATCGCGCCCGTCGTCTCCGTCTCGCCGTCCCCGGCATCGTCGGGCTCGGTGTCGGTGTCGGTGTGTCGGTGTCGGTGTCGGTGTCGCCGGACGGGGCGTCGGCAGGCGCCGCGTCCGTCACCTCGGCGTCGGCCGACTCCGGAGCGGCAGCGTCGGCCTCGGCATCGTCGCCGGCGACGTCGGCCGACTCGGGCTCGCCGTCTTCGACGATGACGTCGCCGCCGCTGTGCCACTCCTCGGCCGAGATGGCCTCGGACCCATCGGCCGGCTGCCACTTCTGTTCACCGGTCTCGGGGTCGACGATCCATTCGCCCTCGGCCCACTCCTCGGAGTCGTAGTCCTCGACGCCCAGGGCCTCTTCGGCCAGTTGGGTCTCGCTCTTGATGTCGATACGCCACCCCGTGAGGCGATGGGCCAGACGGGCGTTCTGGCCCTCCTTGCCAATTGCGAGCGACAACTGGAAGTCGGGAACGATGACCTCGGCGGTGCCGGTGTCTTCGTGGATCCGGACTTCTTTGACCTTGGCCGGCGACAGCGCCTTGGCGACGAAGTCGTAGATGTCCTCGCTGAACGGGATGATGTCGACCTTCTCGCCGTTGAGCTCGTTCACGACCATACGGACGCGGGAGCCCCGGGCACCGACGCAGGCCCCGACCGGGTCGACGTTCTGGTCGTGGGACCAGACGGCGATCTTGGTGCGATGCCCGGGTTCACGGGCGACGGCCTTCAGTTCGACGATGCCGTCGGCGATCTCGGGGACCTCGAGCTCGAAGAGTCGCTTGACCAGTCCCGGGTGGGTCCGCGACACCACGATCTGCGGGCCCTTGGCCGTCTTGCGCACCTCGACGATGTAGGCCTTGAGGCGGCTCCCGGCCTCGGCCCGGGGACCGGCCGACACCTGTTCGGCCTGCGGGAGCAGCGCCTCGACGCGGCCGAGATCGAGCAGGGTGTAGCGGGAGTCGGTCTGCTGCACGATGCCGGTGACGATCTCGCCTTCCTTGCCGGCGTACTCCTCGTACTTCTGTTCGCGCTCGACTTCACGGATCCCCTGCATGAGGATCTGCTTGGTGGTCTGCGCGGCGATCCGCCCGAAGTTCTCGGGGGTGACGTCGTACTCCTGGCCGTACGGCTCACCGTCTTCGTCGATGTCCTGGGCCCAGACCCGGATGTCGAAGGTGGCGGGATCGATCGTGACCCAGCTGTACTCGTAGCTGTCGGGCTGGCGCTTGTAGGCGGACTCCAGGGCATTCGCCATGATGCCGAACAGCTTCTCGACCGAGATCCCTCGGTCCTCGGCCAGTGCCTGCAGCGCATCGATCATCTCATTGCTCATGACCAGGGGCCTCGCTTCGTGTCGGTGACTCGGGGGTCGAATCGGACGGGTTGGTGGGCTTCGCCGTGTCGGCGGTGTTCGTCGGCTTCGCGGTGGTGCTCGTCCTGGCCGTCTTCGCCGACTTGGACTTCTTGGCCTGGCCGGCCGCCTGCCTCGAGCCGGGCTTCCCGCCCTTCTTCGGCGTGGGCCCCCAGTCGAAGACGGTTCGGGCCTTTGCGATGTCGGCGAGGTCGATGACGTGGGTCTCGGCCTCGGGCTGGTCGACGCCGTCGATCTCGACGGCATCGACGGTCACCCGTCCGTCGTCGAAGCCCCGGAGGGGGCCTTTCACCCGGCGGGGCTCGATGCCCGGGTGCAGCTTCACGACGACCTCTTCACCGATGGCCCGAACGAAGTGTTCGGGCCGCGTGAGCTTTCGCTCGACGCCGGGGCTCGACACCTCGAGGGTGTAGCGCCCGGGGATCGGGTCGTGTTGGTCGAGGATCGGCGAGATCAGTCGGTTGACGGCGGCCAGTCGGTCGGTGGTGATCCCGTCGGCTTCGTCGACCACGACGCGCAGGCTCGATCCGACCCACTCGACATCGATGAGTTCGACACCCAGGGTGGCAACGACGGGGGCGAGCAGTTCGGACACGGTGTCGGCGACGGGCATGAGCGCACCTCCTCGGGGAATGGGTTCGGACACGTCAGGACTGGCGAACCGCAGACGGCACGACAGCACCTGAGACAACAAAGGCGTGGGCCGGAGCCCACGCCTACAGGCATGTTCGGACAGCATAACCCTAGAATCGGCCCATGGGACTGCTCGACTCGATCGCCGGTTGGATGAAGCGTGAGAAGGCCGATCTCGACGATGCACTGGGCGAACTCGAGGCCGATCTCGATGCCGACCTGTCCCGACGAGAGCGGGCGCTCACGGCCTCACCCGAGGAACGACTCGAGATGCTCCAGAGCGAGATCGACGACGATCCGTTCGCCGAGATCCGCGACCGCATCGAGGCGACCACCGCCAAGGCCGACGCCGTCGAGAGCCTGGCCGACCCCGATGCACTCCCGGGCGACGATCCCCGTCCGACCGACCACTCCCGACGACCACTCCGGACCCGACCGCTCCCGACCCGACCACTCCGGACCCGACCACTCCGGACCCGAACCGCTCCGGACCCGACTACTCCGGACCCGACCACTCCGGACCGGAACTGCCCGGAGCCCGGTCCGGGGAGACGGACTGAGCCGCCCCCGGGGTCGGTTCAGTTGCCGACCCGTTTGATGTTCTGGATCACCACGTCGGTGTGGTTGGCGTCCTCGCCCCGCTCGCCCAGGTTGCGGTCGCGATCCTCTTCGGCGGCCCGTCGAGCCGCATCGCGGGTCGACGCCGCCCGCTCCATGGCCGCGTCCATGCCGTGCTCGTTGATGAACTCGGCCCACTCGACCAGGGCGCCGACCATCTCGTCTTCGGGGACGACCGCCACGTTCGTGCCTTTCACGAACAGGTGGCCGCGCTTGTTGCCGGCGGCGATCCCGATGTCGGCATCGCGGGCCTCGCCCGGCCCGTTGACGACACATCCCATCACCGCCACCTGCAGCGGGAGCTGTTTGTCGGCGAAGGCCGCCTGCGCCTCGGCGGCGATCTTGTAGACGTCGATCTCGGCCCGACCACACGAGGGACAGGCGATGAGATCGACGTTCTTGCGTTCCCGGAGGCCGAACGCCTCGAGCAGGGCCCGGCCGGCCCGGGCCTCGTCGACGGGATCGGAGGTCAGCGAGTAGCGGATCGTGTCGCCGATGCCCTCGGCAAGCAGGGTGGCGATCCCGGCCGTCGCCTTGAGCAGTCCGTTCGGCGGTGGACCAGCCTCGGTCACCCCGAGATGCAGTGGGTAGTCGACGACCTCGGACAGCTGCCGGTAGGCCTCGATCATGAGCGGCACGTTCGACGCCTTGACCGAGATCTTGATGAGGTCGAACCCGACCTGATCGAAGTAGCGGATCTCCTCGAGGGCCGACTCGACCATGGCCTCGGGCGTGACGCGACCCCCGTACTTCTCGTAGAGCTTGGGGTCGAGACTGCCGCCGTTGACGCCGATGCGAATCGGCACGTTGCGGTCCTTCGCCTCCCGGGCGACGGCCTTGATGTGCTCGGGCCTGCGGATGTTGCCCGGATTGAGTCGGAGACAGTGGACCCCGGCCTCGAGCGCCTCGAGGGCCCGGCGGTACTGATGGTGGATGTCGGCCACGATCGGCACCGGGCTGCGGGGAACGATCTTGGCCAGACCCACGGCCGCCTCGGGCTCGTTGCAGGTGCAGCGGACGATGTCGCAGCCGGCCGCCGCCAGCGCATAGATCTGCGCCAGGGTGGCCTCGTGGTCGGCGGTCTTGGTGATCGTCATCGACTGCACGGTGATGGGCGCTCCCCCACCCACCGGCACATCGCCGACCATGATCTGACGGGTCTGCTTGCGAGGGAAGGTGACCGCTCCGGCGTCCATGAGCCGAGGCTATCCCCGCTGCCCTCGACCCCTCGGATCGGGTCCGATCAGCCGATCGGGTCGATGATGTCGAGGAAGACGGTCGAGAACATGAGGAAGGCCAGCAGTGCGACCACGGCGTAGGTGGCCGGCAGCAGCTTGGCCACGTCCATCTGATAGCGACGGCCCTTGCGAGACCGCAGTCGTTCGTAGGTGGCGATCGCCGCATGGCCGCCGTCGAGCGGCAGCAGGGGCAGCAGGTTGATGATGCCGACCGAGACGTTCACGATCGCCAGCATCTGGATCGGCAGGAGCCAGTCGAAGCCGGGTTGCCCGGCGATCCTGACCGCACCGACCACCGAGATCGGCCGATTGTCGACCTGACCCGTCGTGGCATCGGTGTCGCTGCCACCGTTGAAGACGGCCTCGCCGAGACGAGCGAAGGTCGCCGGGCTG
This sequence comes from uncultured Acidimicrobiales bacterium, assembly GCA_963717115.1. GTDB lineage: Bacteria > Actinomycetota > Acidimicrobiia > Acidimicrobiales > SZUA-35 > JBBQUN01. The sequence continues at coordinate 239,469 of CAVQVO010000009.1, forward strand.
AGGAACTCGGGGATGAAGCGGATCGTGCCCGAGAACACCTCGCCGAAGAGCTCGACACCCCCGAGCGGGCCCTGGCGTTCCTTGGCGAACTCGGGGCCGACGCCGATGAACCCGCGCGTGGTGCCGTCGGGGTCGGTGCGTTCGACCAAGGTGACCGTCGACGAAACCAGTGTTCCGTCGGCCTTGCGGATGTCGAGGGTCACCGCATCGCCGGCCCGATCGGCGACCTGGTCTCGCAGGTCGTCCCAGCGAGGGATGGCGACCCCGTCGACGGCGAGGATCGTGTCGCCCAGTTCGAGCCCCGCTTCGACCGCCGGTGTCTCGCCCGTCTCGAGCCGGGAGATCTCGCCGATCGTCCAGTTCTCCTGGACCGGGAGCCCGATGAACGAAGCGGCGACGGTGAACAGCACCAGGGCCTGCAGGAAGTGCATCATCGAACCGGCCGTGATCACCACCATGCGCTTCCAGTACGCCTGGTTCTTGTACGCCCGCGGTTCGTCGCTGGGGTCGATCGGATCGAGGTTGTTCATGCCGACGATCCGGACGAACGCGCCGGCGGGAATGGCCCGCACCCCGTACTCGACCTCGCCGCGATGGAACGACCAGATCCGTGGGCCCATGCCGAGGAAGAACTGGGTGGCCTTCATCCCGGTCCAGCGCGCGGTCATGAAGTGGCCGAGCTCGTGGAGGAAGATCATCACGATCAGGCCGATGACCACGACGAAGTACCGCGGTCCGGCAGAGAAGTAGAGGAAGCCGAGCAGACCGAGCAGGACGATCAGGCCGGCCGGGTTCGACGCCGGGGCCTGGTCGGGCGAGTCGACCGGTTCACCCATGACCCAGGATCCGCGGCGCGGCGGCTCACCGGCTCCCGGCGCGACGTCGGTTGTGGTGACACGGTCGGTCACGAATGGTCTCCTGATTGCGGGCGGCGAGGCCGGCGAATGATGGGGCGCCTAGGGTTGTCTTTCGGCGACGATGGCTTCGGCATGAACTCGGGCGGCACGGTCTCCTTCGAGAACCCCTTCGAGGGTCGATCCATTTCCCCCATCATGGCGGGCGAGGACCGTCTCGTTGACATCGGAGATGTCGACCCACCGCAGCCGCTTCTGCAGGAACGCCTCGACCGCCACCTCGTTGGCGGCGCTGAGCCAGGCCGGGGCCGTACCACCGATCCGCGCCGCGGCATAGGCGAGCCCCAGGCAGGGGAAGGCCTCGTGATCGGGAAGGTCGAAGTCGAGCCGACCCAGGGTCGACCAGTCGATCGCCCCGTAGGGCACACGACCCCGATCGGGATAGGCGAGCGCATAGGCGATCGGAAGGCGCATGTCGGGCTGCGAGAGCTGGGCGATGGTCGAACCGTCGGTGAAGGTCACCATCGAATGCACGATGGATTGGGGGTGCACGACGACCTCGATCTCGTCGAGGCCGATGTCGTAGCCGTCGTCGCCGGCGGGGCGGCCGAACAGCTCGTTCGCCTCGATCACCTCGAGTCCCTTGTTCATCAACGTCGACGAGTCGACCGTGATCTTCGGTCCCATCGACCAGGTCGGGTGGCTCAGCGCCTCGTCGACCGTGACCGTCTCGAGATCGGCGCGCACGCGCCCGCGGAACGGTCCACCCGAGGCGGTCAGCTGGATCCGGGCCAGGCGCTTGGGGACGTCGTTGGCCCGAAGACACTGATGGATCGCCGCGTGTTCGGAATCGACCGGTACCAACTCGGCGCCCGGGGTCCGCCGGGCCCGCTGCACGACGGGTCCCGCGGCGATGAGCGACTCCTTGTTCGCGAGCGCCAACCGTTTTCCCGATTCGAGTGCGGCGAGGGTCACGCCCAGCCCGGCGAACCCGACCACCCCGTTGACCGTGATGTCGGTCCGTCTCGCACACTCGGCGAGGGCGTCGGCGCCGGCACCGACCTCGATCGAAGGCGGGAGCTGGGCTCGCAATGCCGCTCCCAGGTCTTCGTCGCCGATGGCGACGAAGTCGGGACGCAGGCTCAGGGCCTGGGCGACGAGCAGGTCGAGCGACCGACCGGCAGCGAGCGCCGCCACGCGATACCGATCGGACTCGCGGGCCACCACCTCGATCGTCTGGGTCCCGATCGAACCGGTCGAACCGACCACGGCGACCGAGACCCGATCATCGGTCATGGATCTCACATCGCCCAGTGTGGCTCACGAGAAGCCGAGAACCAGCGCGAGGTAATAGACCGACGGAATCACGAACAGCAGGCTGTCGACCCGGTCGATCACGCCTCCGTGCCCGGGAAGAATGGCCCCCATGTCCTTCACGCCCAGATCTCGCTTGACGAGCGACTCGGCGAGATCGCCGATCGGGGCGACGACTCCGACCACGAGCCCGAGCAACAGCGCGTCCTGGATCTGGAGGCTGAAGGGCGAGATCTCGTAGATCCCGAGGACCCCGCCGGCCGCCACGGCGAGGAAGACGCCGGTGAGGGTGCCCTCCCAGGTCTTGGACGGGCTGGCCGGATGGAACCGGTGGCCGTTCTGCCCGAACGCCGAGCCGCCGGCCAGCGCTCCGGTGTCGTAGACGGCCGTGCACACGATGGCCGCCACGATGATCGACTTGCCGTCCTCCATCCGAAGGATCAGACCGGCGAACCCGCCGAGCACGCCGATCCAGCCGACGCCGAGGAACGTCAGACCGAGATTGAGCGCCGGGCGTTGGGTGTCGGCGCCGGCGAGGTACCAGACCGCCCCGAAGACGACGGTGAGGGCCAGGACGAGCGCGAAGGCGGCATCACCCCGGTGATAGGCGGCGAGCGGGAGCGCACCGCAGGCGATGATGCCGAGCAGCGACGCCGGGTGGCTCCCCGCGATCCGCATCGTGTTGAAGACCTCGACCGCCGCCATGACGACCACCAGCGTGATCAGGACCAGGGCCGGGACGTTCCCCTCCCAGCGGAAGGCCACCAGCGCCAGGGCCGCGATGGCGAGCCCCACCCCGATGGCCTGCGGGATGTTGCGTTCGCTGCTGGGGGCGGGTTCGGCGACGGCGGGACGCCGGGTCCTCGGGGCGCGGGCACGCGAGCCGTCACCGGCGGCCAGGACGCCGATCTCGACCAGTTCGTCTTCGGGGTCGATCGGGGCGGCGCGCTTGGGCGACTCGCCGAGGACGGCATCGAGATCGTCGCCGCCCCACTCGGGGCCCTCACCGTGCCAGCGGGGACCACCGAGGTCGCTCCAGTCGTCGTCGCCGGACGTGGCGATGACCCGGGGAACCTGGCCGGTGGCCGGCTGCGTCCAGTGCGGCAGATCCTCGGCCGACTCGTCGTTCGGCTCGGGGGCCTCGTCGTCGGTCTCGTCACCGACCGACACGATGGGCACCGGACCGAACTTGTTGGGATCGATCTCGGGCGGGGGATCGAAGTCGAAGATCCCCGGCGTCGAAGCGCCGGATCGCGGTGGGCTCGATTCTTCACTCATGGCGTGCCCTTCTCATGGCCCCCTGGGCCGGCGTGGATGTTGCAGCGGTGGCCGCGATCCCGACGGGGATCGATGATCGGCCGCGAGGTCAGACCTCGAGGAGTTCGTCTTCCTTGGATTCGAGTGCCGAGTCGATGTCGGCTTCGGAGGCCTGCGTGATCTTGTCGAGTTCCTTCTCGGCCCGGTCGAGATCGTCCTTCGACATCTGGCCGTCCTTCTCGGCGGCTTCCAGATCCTTGCGGGCATCGCGGCGAACGTTGCGGATGGCCACCCGGCCGTCCTCGGCCATCGACTTCACGAGTCGGACCAGTTCGCGTCGACGCTCCTCGGTGAGGGGCGGGAAGTTGAGCCGGATCGCCCGGCCGTCGTTGCTCGGGGACAGGCCGAGGTTGGAGTTGCGAATGGCCTTCTCGATGGCATCGAGATTCGCCGGATCGTGGGGAGCGATCGACAGCTGGCGGGCCTCGGGAACGGCGATCGACGCCAGTTCCTGGATCGTCATCTCGACACCGTAGGCCTCGGCCCGGATCCGTTCGACGAGCTGGGGGGCCGCCCGTCCGCTGCGGATCTTCGAGAACTCCTGCCGCGCGTGGGTGATCGCGCTCGACATGCGATCCCTTGCGTCGTCGAGAACCAGTTCGATCAGCTCGTCACTCATGACACCAGCGTACCGATCGGATCCCCGAGGAGCAGGGAACGAAGGTTGCCCTCTCCCAGCAGATCGAACACCACGATCGGCATGGCGTTGTCCATCGAATGGGTGATGGCGGTCGAATCCATCACCTTGAGACCGTCGTTGAGCACGTCGAGGTAGCTGAGGGTGTCGATCTTCGTCGCTCCGGGGTCGGTGCGGGGATCGGCGGTGTAGATGCCGTCGACGCCCCCGTGGGTTCCCTTCAGCAGGACGTCGGCGTCGATCTCGACCGCCCGCAGGGCGGCGGTGGTGTCGGTCGTGAAGAACGGGTTGCCGGTCCCGGCGGCGAAGATCACGACCCGCCCCTTCTCGAGGTGGCGGATCGCCCGGCGCCGGATGTACTCCTCGGCGACCTGGGGCATCCGAATCGCCGACTGGACCCGGGTCGGCACGTCTCGCTGCTCGAGGACGTCCTGCAGGGCCAGCGCGTTCATGACGGTGGCGAGCATGCCCATGTAGTCGGCCTGCGCTCGATCGAGGCCGCCTTCGGCACCGGCCATGCCTCGCCAGATGTTGCCCCCTCCGACCACGATCGCCACCTCGGCACCGAGGTTGTAGCGAGCGTCGACGATGTCGTCGGCGATGCGCTGCACGATGGCGCCGTCGATCCCGAAGCCCTTGTCTCCGGCGAAGGCCTCACCCGACACCTTCAACAGAATGCGCTTCCAGCGGAGTGGGGAGTCTGGATCTGCCATGCCTGGTCCTCGAATCGTTGCGATGACGACGCGGCCGAACGCGGCCGGGCCCCGGGGGAGGTTATCGCCCGGGACCCGTTCGATTCGATTGCCTGCCGCTTTCGGTCCCGACCGACATCGCCGCAGCGACCGTGGGCCGGCCGAGCGCTAGCCGATGAGCGCCAACGTGTAACGCAGGATGGTTCCGTCACCGATGCGCTGGGCCACGGTCTCCTTCTCGCCGAGCACGCCCTGCTCGAGCAGGACCCGTTCACCGAACCAGGAGTTGATGCGACCGTCGACGATCTTGGGCCACGCCGCCTCGGGCTTGCCCTCGCTCTTGGTGATCTCGAGCAGCGACTGGCGCTCCTTCTCGACCTCGTCGGCGGGAACCTCGTCGCGGCTCAGGTAGCTGGGCTTGGCGAAGGCGACGTTGAGCGCCACCTCGTGGAGCACGTCGGGGTCGACGCCCTCGGCCTCGACCAGGACCCCGGCCCGTCCGCCACCGTGCAGGTAGGCGTCGATCGAACGACCGGGAGCCGCCTCGTAGCGGGCGACCGTGCCGATCTCGATGTTCTCCTTGATGGTGAGCTTCAGCGCCTCGAGTTCGTCGGTCTTCTCGGCGATGGCGTCGACCCCCTTGGCCAGCACGAGGTCGGCCAGGTCCTGGACGAGGGCTCGGAAGGCATCGGACTTGGCCGAGAAGTCGGTTTCGGACTTCAACTGCACCAGCGCCGCACCCTGGTCGTTCTGGGCGATCGCCACGACGCCTTCGGCGTTCTCGCGATCGGAGCGGGTGGCCGCCTTGGCCAGGCCCTTCTCGCGCAGGATCTGCACGGCGGCTTCGAAATCGCCGCCGGCATCGGTCAGGGCCCGTTTGGCGTCCATCATGCCGGCGCCGGTGGACTTGCGGAGTTCTTGCACATCTTTCGCGCTGAAATCAGCCACGGTGATACCTCTCGAATGGTGGGGACGGGGTGGAGCGAGCGCTCAGTCGTCGGTGGCGGCTGCCTCGGACGCTGCAGCGGCAGAGGCTTCGGCCGGAGCGGGCGCCTCGTCGGCAGACGCATCGGCCGGAGCGGAAACCTCGGCAGCGGGAGCCGCGTCCTCGGCGGGGGCGGCCTCGGCAGCGGGGGCCGCCTCGTCGGCGGCCTCGGCCTCGGCCTCCTCGGCGGCCTTGCCGGCAGCCAACCGAGCCTCGCGCGCGGCGGCCTCGGCCGCAGCGGCGGCGCGGGCCGCTTGCTGGCGGGCCTCGAACTCGGCCTCTTCTTCGGGCGTCCGCTCGGCTTCGACCGGCGGGGCCTGCGGCACGCCGTGCTTCGAGGCGTACATGAGCTTGCCCTCGGCGATGGCCTCGGTGATCACCCGGGTCATCAACTCGGTCGAGCGGATGGCGTCGTCGTTGCCCGGGATCGGGAACGTGATGAGATCGGGGTCGACGTTCGTGTCGACGACGGCCACGATCGGAATGCCCAGCTTGCGGGCCTCGGTGACGGCGATGTGCTCCTTGATCGTGTCGAGCACGAAGACCACGTCGGGCTGCTTGGCCATCGTCTTGATGCCGCCGATGTTGCGGTCGAGCTTCTCGAGTTCCCGGGTGTAGAGCAGGGCTTCCTTCTTCGGCATCGCCTCGAACTCGCCGGCGGAACGCATGCGCTCGTACTCGACCAGCTTCGAGACCCGCTTCGAGATGGTCTGATAGTTGGTGAGCATGCCACCGAGCCAGCGCTGGTTCACGTAGGGCATGCCAACGGACTGGGCGTAGCGCTTGATCGGTTCCTGCGCCTGCTTCTTGGTGCCGACGAACAGGACGGTGCCGCCTTCGGAGACGGTGTCTCGGACGAACACGTAGGCCCGCTCGATCCGGTCGAGGGTCTGCACCAGGTCGAGGACGTAGATTCCCCCACGCTCACCGTGGATGAATCGCTTCATCTTCGGGTTCCAGCGGCGGGTCTGGTGGCCGAAATGCACTCCGGCATCGAGCAACTGCTTCATGGTGACGACTGCGGTCACGGGTTCCTCCGGTTACGTGGAACAGTCGGCGTTGCACACCGGATGGTGTGACCGTGGATTTGCACCGACTGCTGGTGAAGACGATCTGGGACATCCAGACCGACGCAACAGCGTACCGGCCGCCCGGGTCGGTCCCGCACCGGCGGTCGGCGGGACTCAGCCGGAGGGGTGGAGGGCGGCGAGGCCTCCGGTGACCCCGGCGAGCACCGTCGCCACGTCGAGGCCGGCAACGATCGCATCGGATGCGGCGACCGCCGACAGCACGGTCGGGCCCGTGACACATCCGGGAGAACGGTCCGCAACGGCCAGGGCCACCGCTCGTCGCACCGCCTCGGTCCCGGGCAGGGCGGTGTGGGCACCCGGCGACGCGCCCATCGTTCCCGGAACCACGACGTGGTCGGCCCCATCCCAGATCGTCGCCGTGAGCGGGACCACCGCGTCGACGGCGCCACCGATCGACACGACCCGGACCCCGAGCGGGAGGCGGGTCCGGCGGGCCCAGGGCGCCGCTCCCGAATTCGGCGACCTGGCGGACCGATTCGGCGTCGAGGTAGGCCGCCACCTCGAGGCCCGACCAGGAGGAGGGCAGCGGGATCGGACCGAACCCGACGGCGGCGGTGGCGAGGTCGGCGCCCGAATGCGGCGACCCGATCGTGACGATCGTGTCGGGTAGCACGGCGCCCGGTCGGACGACGAGGATCTCGAGTGCCCGGCGGGCCACGACGCCTCCCAGGCTGTGGGCCACGACGTCGATCGGCCTTCCCGGCCGCTCGGCCGCTGCGGCCTCGATCAGGTCGGCGAGTCGTTCGGCGGCCCCCTCGAGGTCGGCGTAGGTGTCGGAGGGCCGGTACGAGTTGCCCCCGAGGCGTTCGCCGAGCGACCCCGGACCGGCCTCGGCCAGACCGAAGGCCGTCGGTGTCGCCCCGCCGGCGTACGAGAAGCCGACCACGTGGTCGGGGTCGTAACCCAGGTTCAGCGGATCGAGGTCACCGATCGAGCCGCTCCCACTGGCCGATCCCAGACCCGCCACCTGGACGAGTGTGCGACCGCTGCCCACCGGTCCGACGGCCACCGAGGCGTCGGTGCAGTCGTCGGGAGACCACCGCTCGACGGCCTCGACGAACCGGTGGGCCCGGCGGCTCGGCGAGAGGTCGGCGACGGACCAGAAGGCCACCATCCACGGTTCGTACCACGGCGGTTCGACCGACCCCGGCAGGCTCGAGACCGGCGTTCGCCGCTCGAGCAGGGTGGTCTCGAGCAGGGTGGTCTCGAGCAGGGTGGTCTCGAGCAGAGTGGTCTCGACCAGGGCCACCACCACGGTCGATCCGGCGAACAGCAACGCAGGATCGACGTAGTCGTCACCCAGTCGGGCGGTGAGATGGAAGCCGGGTCCGGCCGTCGCCAGGGGCGTTCCACGGCTGACCCGCTGACCGCGAACCACCGCGATCGACTCGACGTAGGCCGAGGTCGACCGAAGGCCGTTGCCGTGGTCGACCGTGACGTGCAGCGTCCGACCGACTCGACCGGCGAACACGACTCGTCCGTCGTCGACGGCACGCACCTCGTCGCCCGAGACCGTCGCGAACTCGATTCCCCGGTTGCCGGCCGAGAATCGATCGGCCGGTGGCCGGAATCCGTCGACGATCGCCGCGTCGACCGGCAGCGACCAACCGTCGTCGTGCCCGACCGCTCCGGCCGGGGCGACGACCCCCGATCCGGCGACGATCACCCAGATCGACCACCAGACCCACACCCGTGTCGGGCGCGTTGCGTTCGCCATCATCACGTCCCCTGATCACCCGAGGAACTCGGGACCATGTTCGGGGGAAGTCGGTCGTGGTTCGCCGCCCGGAGGCGAGCGGCGCTGCCGTCAGACGGCTTCGCGTTCGGCGGCCTGCAGTTTGGACCGCAACTGGAGCACGGCCTTGGTGTGGATCTGGCAGACCCGGCTCTCGGTCACGCCGAGCACCTTGCCGATCTCGGCCAGGGTGAGGCTCTCGTAGTAGTAGAGGGTGAGCACGATCTTCTCTCGCTCACCCATCCGGTTGATCGCCTCGGCCAGCATCTGGCGCATCTCGACCCGTTCGTAGACGCCGCCCGGGCCGTCGTGACGGTCGGCCAGGGTGTCGCCCAGGGTCATCGAGTCGCCGCCGCCGTAGGACAGCATCTCATCGAGCGCCACCAGACCCAGGCTGCTGATCTGGTTGTAGATCGAGGTCAACTGGGCGTCGGACATGCCCATCTCGGCGGCGATCTCCTCATCGGTGGGAGCGCGATGGAGCTCGGATTCGAGCTTCGCCATGGCGCGCTCGACCGACTTGGCCTTGGCTCGGACCGAACGCGGCACCCAGTCGATCGAGCGCAGCTCGTCGAGGACCGCCCCCTTGATGCGGGCGATCGCATAGGTCTCGAACTTGAACCCTCGTTCCAGATCGAACTTGGTGATCGCGTCGATCAGGCCGAACATGCCGTAGCTGACGAGGTCCGCTTGATCGACGTTCTGCGGCAAACCGGCCGCAATCCTCGATGCCACGAACTTCACCAGCGGGGCGTAGTACACGATCAGCTGATCGCGATCTGCCTGTTGGTCGAGTTTCTTGTACCGATCCCAGACAAGGTCCAGTTCGGAGTCGCTGTCAATATTCGCCACTTCTCCCGCCAAGGTTTGTGGGCCTCCAGATGGTGGAGCAATGCCTCGGGCAACACCCGAGAGCAGACGCTCCCACTCTCCGTCGGTACTTGACCACTTAACGTGAGGACTTGGCGTGAAGTTTTCCGGGTTTTTCGTGTCGAGTTCGACCGGCGAGCCGGATTCGATGGCCGACCGATCGGACCCCGGGACCGTGAGATCGATGCGCACCCGACGCCCCTCGGGACTCCCTTCGGCACCGACGAGGGTGAATCCGAGGGCTTCGAGGTAACGGGCGTGGGCAGCAGTGGTCACCGGTGCAACCTATCCGGCGAGGCAAACGGTGGCCCCGACCTGGCGGACCAGGCCTCGCCCGGCCAGCCGATGCACGGCCAGGAGAACCGACTCGAGGTCGGCCCCGGTGGCGGCCACCAGCCGGTCGATGGTGAGCGGAGCGGCACCGATCTCGTCGACGACGCGTCGTTCGAGCGGATCCTCGGGGTCGAAAGGCAGGGGACGGGTCCGACCCCAACCCGGGTCGCCGGTGGCGGCGGAGCTCGACCTCGGGGTCCGGCCGACCGGTCCGAGCCCGAGCCCGTCGAGGACTGCGACCACCTCGGCCGGCGAACAGGCCGGCGCCGCCCCATCGACCAGGAGTCGGTTCGTGCCGACCGACGCCGACGAGCGCACGGAGCCGGGCACCGCCATCACCGTGATCCCCCGATCGTTGGCCTCGTCGACGGTGATGAGCGCCCCGCCCCGTTCGTGACTCTCGACGACCACCACGACCTGCGCGAGCCCGGCGATGAGCCGATTCCGGGCGGGGAATCGCCATCGCTCGACCCCGGTTCCGAGGGGCGTCTCGCTGATCACGGCCCCCCGCCCGGCGACCTCGGCGGCCAGCTTGCGATGCGAGGGCGGCGTCACCCGGTCGAGCCCGTTGGCGACCACCGCCAACGGCAGCCCTGCATCGCCGGTGCCGTTGGCGGCGGCGAGCGCTCCGCGGTGCGCCGCGCCGTCGATCCCGAGGGCCAGGCCACTCACCACGCCGATCCCCCGCCCGGTGAGGTCGCGGCCGAGATCGACGGCGACGCCCCGTCCGACGTCGGTGCAGCGTCGGGTGCCGACGATCGCCACCCGATGCCGGGACCGCAACGCCTCGAGGTGGCCGTCGACGTAGAGCACCGCCGGCGGATCGGGGTCGTCGCCGAATGGCCAGTCGGGATGGCCGGGGGTGAGCAGCTGGAGACCGAGGTCGCGGTGTCGGGCCAGCAGGCCCCCCGGGTCGAGGGTCCGGGCCTCGGCCATCCAGCGCTCGACCAGTTCGCGCCGGACGCCGGGAGGGGCGTCGCCCGAGTCGGGGTGGAGGCGCCCCGCCCGGAGCTCGGCGAGCGTTTCGAGGGCCGTGCGCCCGGCCAGCAACCAACGGAGTCGGGCCGGACCGACGAGCCGCAGGGTGGTCAGGGCGATTCGTGCGGCGACCTCGTCGTCGGAATCGGCCGCCGCCACGCGGTCCGAGCTCGATCGGGACGACGTCGGACGGCCGGCGCCGGCGGCCTGGTCCCGGCTCATACCCCGACCACCGAGAAGGGAGTGGCCCGCAGTGCCAGCGCCGTCGCCACCGAGGTGTCGTCGATCGGACCGTCGTTGCCCGCCAGATCGGCGACGGTGCGGGCGACGGTGCGGACCCGACGAAGGCCTCGGCCGCTCAGGTCGCCCCGCATCAGCGCCCCTTCGAGCAGCGACCGGGCCGCCGGGGTCAGCGGCGCCAGGTCGTCGAGCCGGTCGGCGGGGAGATCGGCATTGCACCGCAGGCCCCGTTCGGCGGCAAGTCGACGGGCGTCGGCAACCCGAGCCGCAACGCTGGCGGTGTTCTCGTGGGCCGGGCCCGACAGCAGCAACGAGGGGTCCGGGGGCTCGACCTCGACCCGCAGATCGAACCGGTCGAGCAGCGGTCCGGACAGGCGCCGGGCATAGCGCAGCCGCGCCACGTCGGTACACCGGCACGCCATGCCCGGTCGGGCCTCGCCGCACGGGCAGGGATTCATCGCCGCGATCAGCTGGAACCGCGCCGGCATCGTCGCCGACGCGTGGGCCCGGGCAATTCGGACGACTCCTTCCTCGAGCGGTTGACGCAGGGCCTCGAGCACCGAGACCGGGAACTCGCCGAGTTCGTCGAGGAACAGGACACCGGCGTGGGCGAGCGAGATCTCGCCCGGCCGGATCGTGCGCGACCCGCCCCCGATCAGGGCGACCGACGACGCGCCATGGTGCGGTGCCCGGAACGGCGGACGGCGTACCAAACCCGATTCGGGGAGGCCCTGACCGGCCACCGAGTGGATCTTGGTGACGGTGAGGGCCTCGTCGAGCCCGAGGTCGGGCAGGAGGCCGGGGACCCGCCTGGCCAACATGGTCTTCCCGGCACCGGGGGGACCGACCATGAGGACGTGGTGCCCTCCGGCCGCTGCGATCTCGAGCGCCCGACGGGCCAGCATCTGGCCGCGGACGTCGGCGAACTCGGGCACCGCCGAGGCCGCCTCGGTCGCACCCGCGGACTCGACGCGGGCCAGCGGGGACCCGTCGCCGTTCAGCGCGTCGACGACTTCTCGCAGCGATCGGGCCGACCGCACCTCACCGGCGCGGACGACCGCTGCGTGTCGCCCCTGCTCGTCGGGAACGACCAACTCCGGAGCCGCCACCGCTGCCGCCAGGGCGACGACCCCCGACACCGGCCGGAGCGATCCATCGAGACCGAGTTCTGCCAGCGCCCCGAGATCGGCGACCGCGGAGGGATCGAGCTGGCCCGAACTCACCAGCACACCCAGCGCGATGGCGAGATCCATCCCGGCGCCGGTCTTGCGGACCGTCGACGGCGACAGGTTGATCGTGACCCGAGCCAGCGGCCAGGTCAGGCCCGACGACAGGATCGCCGCCCGGACCCGATCGATCGATTCCCGGCATGCCGCATCGGGGAGCCCGATCACGTTGTGGCGGGGCATCCCCGAGGACTGATTCACCTCGACCGACACCGAACACCCATCGACCCCCTCGACCACTGCCGAGGCCACCGATGCATTCACGACCGCGTTCTTGGTGGCTGTCACCGCACGCTCCCTCTTCGTTCGAAGACGACAAAGGGGGCGGGGGCCACCGAGTGAGAGGAGAGTATCCCACCGGTCGCTCCTCGCCACCACGAGCGGCGAGCGGCGATCCGGTCGAGCCACGGCCCGCTGCTACGACAAGATTCGACAAGAATGCAGGGATCGGGCGTCTGCGCAATAGGCCGTTGCGATCATCGCCGGGACGTCTGCGCTGGGCAACGATCACCACTTCTTCAATTTCCCTCATGGGCACGACGACATCCCGGACGTGAACGACGGAGCAGCCATCGAGACCCAGCGCAAGATCAGGACCCTGCCCCCGGGCTGGTACCAGCACCAGAACGACCCGGGCCGCGAGCAGTTCTGGAACGGCGCCATGTGGACCGACCTCGTCCGCAACGCACCGGTGCTGTCGGAGTTCCTCGGGCCCGTCGAGCCGCTCATCCTCGCCGTCCTGGAACACCACGAGCGCCGGCAGATGGAGCGCCGCGCCGAGGCCGCCGATTCCGTCCGTCGGTCGTTCTTCGACCCCGCCGTCTGAGGCCCCGGCGGTCCGAGGCCCCGGCGGTCCGAGGCCCGGGCGGTCCTGACCCGGACGGTCCTGACCCGGACGGGCGACGCCGTCAGGAACCGGCCGGCACGGCCAGGACCTCACGGGTGAATCGCACGACCGCCTCGATCTCCTCGGCGGTGAGCCGCCCGCCGAAGGCCGGCATCGCATTTCGGCCTTCGGCGATGATCGTGACCTGATCCTCGATGTCGGGATAGGCCGCGAGGACCGTGCCCTCGGACAGCTTCGTTCCCCGACCGCCACCGCCGCTGCCGCCGTGGCAACTCGCACACTGTCTGACGTAGATGTCGCGACCGAGCTCGAGACCCGCATCGCCGTTGGTGACCTCGGGCGTCGACGCGCCGGCACAGCCGGCGACGACGATCGCGAGAGCGGCGAGACCCAGGCCGGCGGCCGTCTTGGAACGCACGAGGAACGACACGACGTTACGCATCGTCCGATGATCGCAGCGAGCCGGTCGAACCCCACCCACCGAGTGGCAAACGACCGGACGAGCGGGCTCGGGGGCACCGACGTCGCCGCTCGCGGACGGTGCCGGGCGACCGGTCGGCCCCAAGCCGAGTCCGATCATCCATACTGACGTGGTGGGGTTCGATCCGAGACGACAGCACCGACGGACGACCTTCGACTACTACTTCGTGGCCGCCGGATTCGTCGCCGTCGTGATCTTGATGATCTGGGCGCTCTTCGGCTGATGGCCCGTCCCTCCCCGTCACGCGACCCGGGTCGGAGCAAGGGCCCGAACGCGAAGCGAAACCGGCCGAGGCCCAAGCCCGCCAACGCCAAGCGTTCGGGGTCGGCCGCCAAGAAACGGAAGAAGTCCGGACGCCGGCCCACCCGCCCGCTCCCCCGCGACCCCTCCGACGTCCCCGGGGCGACGACCCGCTATCTCCAGCCCTACGAGGCGACCAAGAGCTATCTGTGCCCCGGGTGCCAACAGATCATCCCGTCGGGACTGGGGCACATGGTGGTCGTGCCGCCCGACGACCCCGACCTTCGCCGGCACTGGCATCGCGGTTGCTGGGTGAATCGGTGACGTACCGCTAGGGTCGCCCCATGGCCGACATCACGCTCTTCCACAACCCCCATTGAAGTAGTTCGACCGCGGCACTGGACGTGCTGCAGAACCTCGGCGTCGACCACGACGTGGTGCTGTACCTCAAGCAGAAGCCCGATCGGCCCACGCTCGAACGGATCATCGACAAACTCGAAGACGACCCCGCCGAACTGGTGCGCCGCGACAAGTTCTTCAACGACACCGTGGTCGGCCGGGACGGCTTCGACCCCGAGACCCTGTCGGACCCCGACGTGGTCATCGATCTCCTGGTCTCGCATCCCCGACTCCTCCAGCGTCCGGTGATCGAGACCCCCGACGTGGCCATCATCGGCCGCCCCCGAGACCGGGTCCCGGCGCTCTTCGCCTGAACCGATACCCGATCGCCGATGCACCACCGCTCGGCGACGCAAGCGACTCTGGTGATCGTGATGGTGGCGGGGAGCGGCGGTGCGCGCCCGCCCGAGCGGGCATCTTCCTCGCCTCCATCACGATCGGTTCCAGTCTCGGTCGCCAGTCGGCGGCCAGAAGTCGGGCTCCGAAGGATCGCGGTCAGAACGCGGCCTCGTAGACGGTCAGACGCTCGTCGCCGTCGATGTCGATCACGTCGCACCGGACGTCGGCCATCGACAGGCCCAGGGGACGTCCGACCAGTTCGATCCAGGCTCCGGCCAGACGGCGGATGCGTCGCTGCTTGTCCCAGGTGACCGCCTCGACGCCGTGACCGAAGCGATCCGACGATCGGGCCTTGACCTCACCGATGACGACCGTCGAGCCTCGACGAGCGATGAGGTCGAGTTCGCCGCGGCCGTGGCTGCGGGGGACCTGCCAATTCCGGTCGAGGATCTCGAACCCCTGTCGGCGATACCAGTCGACGGCGAGGTCCTCACCCCGCCGGCCGCGCTCGACGTTGGACGGTCGGCGGGTCACAGATCCGAGATCGGGAGCTCCTCGACGGCGATGCCTCGGGAACTGGCGACCGTGGCACGCTGGAGGAACCGGGACTGGCGGTACATGTCCCACACCCACGCGTCGGTCAACTCGTATTCGACGAAGGCAGCACCCGGTGCGGACGTTCGCACGACCTCGTTGGCGAGGTAGAAACGGCGGTCGGTCTCGACCACGAAGCGGAACACCTTGATGACGTCGCGGTATTCCTTGTAGAGCTCCAACTCGATCTCGGCCTCGTAGCGCTCGAGATCCTCGCTGCTCATCGGAGCCTGCTCAGTTGAAACGCTTCTCTTTGACCTTCGCGGCCTTGCCGACGCGGTCTCGGAGGTAATACAGCTTGGCTCGGCGCACATCGCCACGTGAGACCACCTCGATCTTGTCGATGATGGGGGAATGCACGGGGAAGGTGCGCTCGACGCCGACGCCGAAGCTGAGCTTGCGGACCTTGAAGGTCTCACGCGATCCCGAGCCCTGGCGACCGATGACCACGCCCTGGAAGACCTGGACACGCTCGCGATTGCCTTCGGTGACCTTGACGTGCACCTTGACGGTGTCGCCGGGGGCGAAGTCGGGGATGTCGTCCCGGAGCTGGGTTTGTTCGACGATGTCAGTCAGGTTCATTGCAGGTCCTCGAGACGAACTGAGGCCGGATTGGCGCAGCACATGAGGATATGGCCGCCCGGCGCGAAATCCACTGGCCCGGACGATCGATCAGGGAGGGGGAGCATCACGGATCGCTCCGAACTCGGCGAGGAGGGTGCGGTCGGACTCGGACAGCCCACCCCGGGCCTCGATCAGATCGGGACGACGATCGAGCGTCCGTCGCAACGCCTGGGCCCGCCGCCACCGCTCGATGAGGGCATGGTTGCCCGAACGCAGGACCTCGGGCACGGCCAGCCCCCGGAAGTCGGCCGGGCGGGTGTACTGCGGATACTCGAGCAGTCCATCACCGAAGGACTCGTCGCCCGCCGACTCGTCGTTGCCGAGCACGCCGGGCACGAGTCGGGCCACGGTTTCGAGCACCACCAGCGCCGCGAGCTCCCCGCCGGCGAGAACGAAGTCCCCGATCGAGAGCTCGTCGTCGATCAGGTGGGTCCGGACCCGCTCGTCGACCCCTTCGTAGCGGCCGCACAGCAGGCTGAAGCCTTCGAGCGTCGCCAGCTCGGCGGCGAAGGCCTGATCGAGGCGGCGTCCGGCCGGTGAGAGGTAGAACAGCGGGCGAGGCGGCTGGACCGCCTCGACGGTTGCGAAGATCGGATCCGGAGCGAGGACCATGCCCGCTCCCCCGCCGAACGGCGCATCGTCGACCGACCGGTGCGCATCGGTGGTGGCATCGCGTAGGTCGTGGGTCCGGACGTCGAGCAGCCCGGCCCGGCGCGCCCGCCCGAGGATGCTCGCATCGGCATAGGACTCGACGATCTCGGGGAAGATCGTGATCACGTCGACCCTCATGCCCCGACCACGTTCACCTTCGAGTCAGTCGTCGCCGTCGAGCAGACCGGAAGGGACCTCGACCGAGATGACGCCCTCGGCATGACCGAGCACGAACACCATCGGGACGAGTCGGCCATCGGCCAGCTCGAGCAGGTCGGAGGCGGGATTGGCCAGCACCGACTGCACGGTCCCGTGGTCGGTTCCGTGCTGGTCGACCACTCGCTGACCGATGAGCTCGTGCACGAACAGGGCGTCGGCGTCTTCGATGCGCTCGGCGTGGACCAGCTTGCCCCGCAGGAGTTCGGCCTCGTTGCGACCATCCACCCCTTCGAGGTGCACCAACCAGTGCTGCTGGTACGGCCGGGCGGACACCACCGAATAGGTACGGCCCCCGATGTCGAGACGCGAACCGACCGCCGTTCGCTCAGCGAGGCGGTCGGTGGTGAAGTTGATGATCAGGTCGCCACGCAGGCCGTGGACGCGTGAGATGCGTCCGACCTCGAGCAGATCGGTCACTCGACGAACTCGACCTCGGTGGTGACGCCGTCTTTCGCTCCGGCGGCACCGACGACGGTGCGAATGGCCGACGCCACCCGGCCCCGGCGTCCGATGACTCGACCCATGTCGTCCTTGTTGACGGTGACGTCGAAACGGACACGGCCGTCATCGGGGCTCGACGCCTCGATCGAGACCTCGTCGGGCGCGCTGACGACGGACTTGCAGAGGTGCAGGAGCACGGCTTCGGCGGTGGGGGCCAACGATTCGCTCACGCTTCGACCGCAGCAGCTGCAGCGGCCTTCTCGGCCTCGGCGGCTTCGACCAATTCCTCGGGAGTCTTGCCCGACTTCCAGGCCTCCCAGGCCCCCGAGACCTCGAGCAGCTTCTGGACCCGCTCGGTGGGCTGGGCGCCGACGGCGAGCCAGCGAACGGCCTTCGCCTTGTCGATGGTGATCTCGGAGGGCTCGGTACGGGGGTTGTACGTCCCCACGATCTCGATGAACCGGCCATCGCGGGGCGAGCGGGCATCGGCAGCGACGACGCGATAGGTCGGCTGCTTCTTCTTGCCCATTCGCATGAGGCGGAGTCGAACGGCCACAGGATTCTCTCTTCGGTGTAGGACTGGTGAGGCGATGTCGGGCTCGGTTCACGGGGAACGACGAAACCATCGGACAAACGACGCACGATCCTACCGTCGCCCCACCGCGGCTCCACCTCCAGCCCCGCTCGACCACTCCCCCATTCCGGCGGCGCTGCGTTCCTCGACGGGGACGCAGGCTCGCCAGTTCGAGAAATCGGTGCGCAGACCCGCCACGATGACGAACTCGGCGCAACCGGGTTCAGGACTTCTTGCCGAGCTCGTCCAGTTCGGTGGCCAGTTGTTCGAAGTCGGCGTTGTCGAGGCGGTCGAGCCCCGGGAGCATGAGCGGCGCCTTGCGGGCCTTGGTGCCGGGCTCGGTGATGCGAGCGGTCTGCTTCTGGGTGACGCGCCCGCCACCCTTGACCTTCTTGCCCTTGCGGGCCTTCTTGACCTTCTTGGTGCCGAAGCCACCCATGCGCTTCATCATCTTCTGCATCTCGGAGAACTGTTTGACCAGCATCGAGACCTGGTTGGCGTTCGTACCCGAGCCGCTGGCGATCCGGGCCCGGCGGGAGGCATCGATCAGTTCGGGCTGGGCCCGCTCCTGCTTGGTCATCGACTTGATGATCGCCTCGACCCGGGCCAGCTCACGGTCGTCGACGTCGACGTCGCGCATCTCCTTGGGCAGACCCGGCAACATCTTGACGAGCCCACCGAGCGGACCCATCTTCTTCAATTGCTGCATCTGGTCGAGGAAGTCGTCGAGCGTGAACGTCCCGTCCATGAGGGACTCGGCGGCCCGCTCGGCCTCTTCCTTCTCGTAGGTCTGCTCGGCCTTCTCGATGAGGGTGAGCACGTCGCCCATCCCGAGGATGCGGCTGGCCATGCGGTCGGGATGGAACAGCTCGAACTCGTCGAGTTTCTCACCCGTTGCCGCGAAGGCGATGGGCCGACCGACGACCTCCTTCACCGACAGGGCGGCACCGCCGCGGGCGTCACCGTCGAGCTTGGTGAGGATGACCCCGTCGAGTTCGAGCTTGTCGTGGAAGGCCTCGGCCACGGTGACGGCGTCTTGGCCGGTCATGGCGTCGACCACGAGGAACGTGTAGTCGGGGCTGACGGCTTCGGAGATCAGTCGGACCTCCTCCATCAGCTCGGCATCGATGGCCAGGCGGCCGGCGGTGTCGACGATGACGACGTCTCGTCCGAGCCGTCGGGCTTCGGCGATGGCGTTGCGAGCGACCGACACCGGGTCGGAGGCCTCGCTGAAGACCGGCACGTCGACCTGGCGGCCGAGGGTGCGGAGCTGCTCGACGGCGGCCGGACGTTGCAGGTCGGCACCGACCAGGAGCGGGTTGCGGCCCTGCGCCTTGATCCACTTCGCGAGCTTGCCCGAGGTGGTGGTCTTCCCCGAGCCCTGGAGCCCGGCCATCATGATGACGGTGGGCGGCTTGGCGTTGTAGCGGAGGTTGAAGGTCTCGCCGCCGAGGCTGGCGGTGAGTTCCTCGTTGACGATCTTGATGACCTGATTGGCCGGGTTCAGGGCCTTGTGGACCTCTTCACCGACGGCTCGCTCCTTGATCCGATCGCGGAGGCTTCGCACCACCGAGGTGTTGACGTCGGCCTCGAGCAGGGCGATCCGGATCTCTTTGAGGGCCTCGTCGACGTCGGCCTCGGTGAGGACGCCCTTCTTGGAGAGCTTCGAGAAGACGCCTTCGAACTTGTCGGTCAGGTTCTGGAACATGAGGCCGCCAGCCTATCGCCGGTCGTCGAAACGACGGAGGAGCGAGCGGAGAACGGGACGCAGCCGACGGAGGAGGCTGCCGTGAGCCCCCGAGCCGGATGGCGAAGCCGGGAGGACGGAGCCCGTGACGCAGCCGACGGAGGAGGCTGCCGCGAGCCCCCGAGCCGGATGGCGAAGCCGGGAGGACGGAGCCCGTGACGCAGCCGACGGAGGAGGCTGCCGTGAGCCCCCGAGCCGGATGGCGAAGCCGGGAGGGCGGAGCCCGACCTAGTCGAAGAGCGCGTCGATGAAGGCGTCGGGGTCGAAGTCGACGAGATCGCCGAGGCCCTCGCCGAGCCCGACGAGCTTCACCGGTAGGTCGAGTTCTCGCTCGATGGCGAACACGATGCCGCCTTTGGCCGAGCCGTCCAACTTCGTGAGGACGACGCCGGTGACGTCGACGGCCTCGGCGAAGACCTTGGCCTGACTCATGCCGTTCTGGCCGGTCGTGGCGTCGATCACGAGCAACACCTCCGAGACGTGGCCCGGCTCCTTGGCGGCGACTCGGCGGACCTTCGAGAGCTCGTCCATGAGGTTGGTCTTGTTCTGGAGGCGTCCGGCGGTGTCGGCCAGGACGACGTCGCAGCCGCGGGCCTTGGCGGCCTGGATGCCGTCGAAGATGACCGACGAGGGATCCCCGCCCTCGTTGCCCCGCACGATCTCGGACCCGCTGCGTTCGGCCCACATCGTGAGCTGTTCGGCGGCCGCGGCCCGGAAGGTGTCGCCGGCCGCCATCATGACCGTGTGACCCTCGTCGGCGAGCCGCCGGCCGAGCTTGCCGATCGTCGTGGTCTTCCCGACGCCGTTGACACCGACGAACAGCCAGACGTTGGTCTCGCCCTCGTCGATCGTGAGCGATCGATCCTTGTCGGCGATCTCGGCGCGCATCCGTTCCTTGAGCAATCCGAGGATGGCTGCCCCGTCGTCGACACCGGCCTCCTTGGCCGACTCCTGGACGTCGGCGATGAGGGCCATCGTGGTCCCGACGCCCACGTCGGCGCGGATCAGCGCCTCCTCGAGTTCCTCCCAGGCGTCGTCGTCGACCGTGCCCAACCCGACGAGCCCGCCCAGGTAACCGGTGAACGCCGTCCGTGCCTTGCCCAGTCGCTCGAAGAACGAGGGCTTGACGAGTGGTTCGGGTACCAGGCGCTCGCTCGTCGAGCACGGTCTCGTCGAGCACGGTCTCGTCGAGCACGGTCTCGTCGAGCACGGCTCCTCGTCGAGCACGGCCTCGTCGAGCACCGCTCCACCGTCGAGATCAGCACGTTCCGGGGCCTCGATGGTCGACGTCGCCGTCATCGTGGCCGATCCCGACCGAGGCGGGATCTCGCGATCGGCGCCGCGCCGGGTGGCCACGTACGCGAGGCCCCCGATGACGACGAGCGCACCGAGGACGATGAGGATCCAGATCAAAGGCGTCACAGCCGGGGAGCCTAACGGCCGATGTCGGGCGCCGGCCCGGCCGCGGGTTCTGGCGGGCTACGAGCAGCCCCGTGGCGTTCTGGCGAGGCTGCGTCCCGGGCGAGGGACGCCGACCCGCCAGAACGGGGAGTTGAGCGGGGGAGGGCTCGCGAGGGTCGGTCGACGGCGCCGGAACGGGGAGGGGTTCAGCGGGCGCCGAGGGTGACCATGACCTCGAGCGGCTGGCCGTCGCGGATCAGTTCGAGCACGACCTCGTCGCCGGGGAAGCTGGTCTGGATGAGGCCGGCCAGCTCCTGGAAGGCCGAGACCGGAGCCCCGTCGAGGCTGAGCACCCGGTCGCCGAGCCGGATCCCGGCGTCGGCGGCCGCCGAACCGGCCGTCACCTCGGTCACGACCACCCCCAGTTCGTCGATGCCCTGCTCCTCGGCCGAGATGCCGAGGAAGCCCGGGTCGAGCGACTCGCCGTTGATGATCCGCTGGGCGATGTCGTTGGCCGTGCCGATCGGCATCGCGAAGCCGATTCCGGCATTGCTGTTCGAGAGTCCGTCGGTCTGGATGGCGGTGTTGATGCCGATCACCCGCCCTTCGCGGTCGGCCAGGGCCCCGCCGGAATTGCCGGGGTTGATGGCCGCGTCGGTCTGCACCATCGCGTTCCAGCCGGTGCCGTTGTAGACGGGCCGGTTGACCGCCGACACGATGCCGGAGGTGACCGTCTGCTGGAGGTCGAACGGGCTCCCGATCGCCACCGTGTACTGGCCGACCTCGAGGGTCTCGTCGGTCGCCAGCGTCGCCGGTTGCAGATCGTGACCGGTCCCGACCGAGATGACGGCGATGTCGGTCCGGGGGTCGGTGCCCAGCAATTCGGCGGGGAGCGACCGGCCGTCACTGAGCCGCACCGTGATCGTGTTGGCCAGCTCGATCACGTGGTTGTTGGTCATGATCAGGCCGTCGTCGAAGATCACACCCGAACCCAGTCCCCGCTCGGTGTTGATCTGGACCACCGACGGTCCGAGGATCGAGGCCACGAACGCCGCCGGCTCGGTGGTGTCGAGATCCGGCGGCGCAACGACGATCGGATCGCGGGTGCTCGAGTTGACGACCGTTCCCGACGGGGCCACGGCTGCGGTCTCGTTGTCGTCGACCCGGGCACCGACCCCGAATCCGACCGCCGTGAGCAGGCCACCGGCGACGAAAGCCGTCAGGGCCCGCCAGCCCCACCGGGCCCCCGGCGGGCGACCCGGGCCGGGGGCCGGCGACGATCCGTCGAACCGATCGGGCGGCCCGACGGGCACGCCGGCCACCGCAGGCCCGGGGAGCCCGGGCGATCCCGAGGTGCTCGGACGACTCGGTGCCGATGCCGACCAGGGCGAGGCGTTTGCACGTCCGGGAACGGCGAACGGGTCGGCGGCGCTCGGCGGCGCCGGAGGGTGGCCGACTGCCCGGCCGACGACCCCGGATGTCGATGCGCCGACGGGACGGGGACGCACGGGTGGCGCCGTTGCCGGTCGGTTGTCGAACTCCCACATCGGGTCACTCATCGTTGGCTCCTGGGCGATCGATGTCGATCACCGATCGAATCGGGTCTCGGTGTCGGCGTCACCGCCGACCTCGAGGGTCGTGCTGGTCTCGATCGGCCGATCCGGAGGGGCAACCGGCGAACCACCGGCGGGCTTCGGTGCCCGCCCATCCCGGGAATCGGACGCATCGTCAACGCTAGAGCCCGACCCGAAAAGGCTGCGTAAAGCACCGGAACGATCTCGCTGGTCGGGAATCCGGATGGTGAACCTCGCCCCTCGGCCGGGCTCGGATTCGAGCCGGACCGTGCCGCCGTGGCGCTCGGCGATGCCCTTCACGATGCTGAGTCCGAGTCCACTGCCGGCACCGGGATCTCGCCCCCGCCAGAATCGGTCGAACACGGCGGCCTGGTCGGCCGGTTCGACACCGGTGCCCTGATCGACGACGGCGATCTCGACCCACCCCTCGACGGCCCGGGTCTCGATGACGATGGAACTGCCGACCGGCGCGAAGCGCAGGGCATTGGCGACCAGGTTGACCACGGCGCGGCGCAGTGCCGCGCCGTCACCATTCACCATGAGCGGCCCCGACGAGGTCGTCGACACCTCGATGGTCACACCGGCGTTGCGGGCAGCGGCTCCATATTCGATGCCGAGGTCGGCAACGAGCCTCGTGACGTCGACCGGGCCACGCGTGAACTCCGTGACGCCGTTGCGGGCCTGCTCGAGCAGGTCGTCGACGATCACACTCATGCGACCCGTCGAGCGGAAGGCGATGGCGGCCGCTTTCCGCAGCTCGTCGTCGGTCTCGTCGGCGATCGGCGCCCGACCGTCGGCGGTCAGGGCCAACTCCAGCGTCGAGCGCGCGGTCGCCAGCGGGTTGCGGAGTTCGTGCGACGCCTCGTGAACGAACCGACGCTGCTCGTCGAAGGCGTCCTGCACCCGGTCGAGCATGCCGTCGAAGGTGTCGGCCAGATCCTTCAGCTCGTCCGACGGTCCGGGCATCTCGATCCGCCGGGAGAGGTCACTCCCGGTGATCTCGCGGGCGACGGCTCCGATCGACTTCACCGGACGAAGGGCCGCACCGGCGAGCAGCCAACCGGCCCCGAAGCTGATCAGGGCCAAGGCCCCCACGCTCACCAGGCTGCTCCGCCGGAGCTGTTCCAGTGAGCGCCGATTGACCTCCCGCTCGAAGAGCCGCAGTTGGGTCCGCTGGCTCTCGTCCTCGCTGATCAGGAAGAACGGGTTGCCGGCCGCCGTCACGCCCCGGACGCCGTTGACCACCACCGGCTCGTCGAGCTGGCGGGCCTGGTAGACGTAGAGACCGCCCACGAGCAGCGAGCCGAACGAGAAGACGACGAGCGCATAGTTGAGGGCCAGACGAAAGCGGATCGTTCCGGCCCATCGGGGCAGACGAACGAGCGGGCGCCGACCGGTCATCGGTCGCCGATCACGCCCACGTGGCCGGATCGACGAGCCGGTAGCCGGCGCCGATGACCGTCTCGATGAGGGTCAGGTCGGTGGCCGCCGACAGCTTGCGGCGCAGTGTTCCGACGGTGACCCGCACGGTGTTGGTGAAGGGATCGGTCATCTCGTCCCACACGTGTTCGAGCAGGCGCTCCTGGCTCAGGACCTTGCCCTGGTTGATCATGAAGTAGCGCAGCAACGAGAACTCCTTGGCGGTGAGCTCGATCGGCACGCCGTCCCATGCGACGATGTGGCGGGCGGTGTCGAGTCGGAGCCGGTCGACCACGAGCACGGCGTCGTCGCCGGACGTCTCACGTCGCAACAAACTACGAACCCGGGCAGAAAGCTCCGCTAAAGCGAACGGTTTGACGAGGTAGTCGTCGGCACCGTCGTCGAGCCCGGCCACCCGATCGGCGACCTCGTCGCGAGCGGTGACCATCAGCACCCGGGTCGACGGGTCGTAGCGGGCGTCGGAGCGGATCAACCGGCAGACCTCCCGACCGTCGAGGTCGGGAAGGGTGAGATCCAGTGTCACCAGGTCGTAGGGATTGAGCATGAGCCGGTCGAGCGCACCGTGACCGTCGTTGGCGACGTCGACGGCATACCCGTCGCGCCGCAGCGCCGTGGCGATCGCCTCGGCCAGTTCCACTTCGTCGTCGACCACGAGAATGCGCACGGACCCAACGTTACGACACGGCGGCAACGATGCTGCCGGTCCGGTCGTGGCGGTTCGGTCGTGGCGGTTCGGTCGTGGCGGTTCGGTCCTGCCTTTCGTCGCGCTTTCGCTCGCGTCCGGTTGACTGTGAGCATGCACGAGCCAGGCCTCCCCGACGACTCGACCCTTCGCGCCCGGGCCACGACGCCCCAGGAGGCGGCCGAGCAGCTCGAGCGGGTCATGTTCGAGGTCAAGAAGGTCATCGTCGGCCAGGACCACATGGTCGAACGCCTCCTGGTCTCGCTCCTGGCCCGAGGTCACATCCTGCTCGAAGGCCTCCCCGGCCTGGCCAAGACCCTCGCCGTCTCGACGCTCGCCCAGGCCATCGGCGGAAGTTTCGTCCGGCTCCAGTTCACCCCCGACCTGCTGCCGTCCGACCTCGTCGGCACCCGGATCTGGCGCACGTCGGACGAATCGTTCGACATCGAGTGGGGTCCGGTGTTCGCCAACCTCCTGCTGACCGACGAGATCAACCGGGCCCCCGCCAAGGTGCAGTCGGCGCTGCTCGAGGTCATGGCCGAGCGCCAGGTGTCGATCGGCGGCGAGACCCGACCGCTGCCCCGACCCTTCCTGGTGCTCGCCACCCAGAATCCGATCGAGTCCGAGGGCGTCTACACCCTCCCCGAAGCCCAGCGAGACCGCTTCCTCATGAAGGTCGTGGTCGGCTATCCCTCGCCGACCGAGGAACTCGAGATCGTCCGGCGCATGGGGTCCTCGGTACCCCACGCCGACCCGGTCATGACCCTCGACGAGCTCGAGCACCTCCAGGCCATGGCCGATCGGGTCTACGTCGACGTCTCGGTGGCCCAGTACGCCGTCGATGTCGTGATGGCGACCCGGGAGCCCTCCCTCCGGGGACTGCCCGAACTCGAACCATTGATCGAGTTCGGGGTGAGCCCGCGGGCGTCGCTCGGCCTGGTCGCCGCCGGCCGGTCGTTGGCGCTCCTCCGCGGCCGTTCCTACGTCGTCCCCCAGGACGTCTTCGACGTGGCGCGCGACGTGCTGCGCCACCGGATCATGCTGTCCTACGAGGCCCTGGCCAAGAGCCTGAGCGCCGACGACGTCCTGAACCGTCTCCTCTCGGTCGTTCCGGCGGCGTCGGCCCGCAGCTTCGAGCCGGGACGCGACTCCGGCAACGGCCATCACCCGGCTCCGACCCAGCCCTACGACCACCACACCCCGCCGCCTCCCTCGTCAGGCTCGGCGTGGCCGTCCAGCGGATCCGATGCGACCGGCACCGCCACGCTCCCGATCCCGACCGCCGACTCCACGACCACCGAGCTGAACCTGCCACCGCTGCCGGCGCCCCCGCCCCAGCCGCCGACGGCCGACGCACCGTCGGTTCGGGATCTGCCGCCACCGCCGGCCCCCGACGAGACCTATCCGCCCGAGGGCCCTCGGTGATCGAACCCTCCGACCTCACGACGGGGCGCACCAGGGAGATCCTGCGTCGACTCGAGCTCGACGTGACCCGGCGCCTCGACGGTCTCCTGCACGGGGATCACCGGGGGCTCGTTCCCGGGCACGGGAGCGAACTCGGTGAGACCCGTCGCTATGCGCCCGGTGACGACGTCCGTCGGATCGACTGGAACGTGACCGCCCGGCTCCAGACGCCGTACCTGCGAGAGACCATCGCCGACCGGGAACTCGAGACGTGGCTGGTGGTCGACCGTTCGGCCCGACTCGACTTCGGAACGGCCGAGGTCGAGAAGCGAGACCTCGTCCTCGCCGGGGCCGCCGCCGTCGGATTCCTGACCAACCGCGACGGCAACCGCCTCGGTGCGATCCTCACCGGCTCCGGTGGCACCGTCATCATCCCGGCCAAGGGATCACGCCGACACCTCCTCCACGTCCTCCACAGCATCGCCGCCACCCCCCGAGCGAGCGAGCCGGCCGTCACCGACCTCGCCGACGCCCTCCACCGGGTCAACGCCCTCGCCGGACGACGGGGTCTCCTGGCCGTCGTCTCCGACTTCCGGGTCGACGGCGACTGGGAGCGGGCCCTCGCCGTGGCCTCCCTGCGCCACGACGTCTTGGCCATCGAGGTGTCCGACCCGCGCGAATCCGAGCTGCCGAACGTTGGCCTGCTGACCACGATCGACCCCGGAACCGGGCAGATCCGGGAGCTGGCGACCCAGAAGGCCTCGGTGCGCGAGGCCTACGCCACGGCCGCCGCCGCGCACCACCAACACCTTGCCGACCTCTTCCGGCGCCACCGGATCGACCACCTCCGACTCTCGACCGATCGACCGTGGCTCGACGACGTCGTGGCGTTCATGGCCAGCCGTCGGGCCCGGCAGAACAATGCCGCCGCACCGGGAACGGTCCGTCGATGAACTTCTTCTCGCCCGAACGACTGTGGCTGCTCGTCGCCGTCGGCGCCCTGGCCGTCGTCTATGCGCTCATGCAGCGTCGCCGTCGCACCTACGCGGCACGGCTGGCCTCGGCCCATCTGATCGAGTCGGTGATCCCCAACCGGCCGGGCTGGCGTCGTCACGGCGTCGCCGCCGTCTTCCTGGCGGCGCTCAGCACGTTCGTCGTCGCCTTCGCCCAGCCGGCCCGCGAGCGCCAGGTGCCGCGGGAACGGGCCACGGTCATCGTCGCCATCGACGTCTCCCTGTCGATGCAGGCCGCCGACGTCGACCCCACGCGCCTGCTGGCTGCCCAGGAGGCCGCGAACCGTTTCGTCGACGAACTCCCCCCGACCCTGAACGTCGGCATCGTGGCCTTCGCCGGGCAGGCGTCGGTGCTGGTCTCCCCCACCACGAACCGCGACGCCGCCCATCGGGCGATCGACAACCTCAAGCTCGCCGAGTCGACGGCCATCGGCGAGGCCATCTTCACCTCACTCGATGCGCTGGCCAACGCTGCCCGGTTCCGATGACCCCGACGACATCCCGCCGGCCCGCATCGTGTTGCTGTCCGACGGTGAGACCACCGTCGGCCGCCCCGACGGCGCCGCGGTCGAGGCGGCCGTCGACGCCGACGTCCCGGTCTCGACGATCGCGTTCGGTACCCCCGAGGGAGCCATCGCCTACGACGATCCCGAGACCCCGCAGATCGAGCGCGACCTCATCGCGGTGCCGGTGCGGGAAGACAACCTCCGAGCGATCGCCGACGCCACGGGTGGCGCGTTCTTCGCCGCCGAGAGCCTCCAGGAACTCGACGCCGTCTACGAGGACATCGGCTCGGCCATCGGCTACGAGACCGAGCTGGCGGAGGTCTCCGACTGGTTCGTCGGGGGCGGGCTCGTCCTCCTGCTGGTTTCGTCGGCTCTGAGCCTGTGGTGGTTCCAGCGACTCGTCTGACCGGCCGCATGGCGTCCCGAACACCCCGGAGGCGCGCCCGGTCCGGTGTCGACGCTCAGTCGATGGGTGGCGAGGCGAAGCGCTCGGCGTCGACCTTCTCGCTCACGACCTTCGACGAACCCCCCGGCTTCATCGAAACCCCGTAGAGCACGTCGGCGGCTTCCATCGTTCGCTTCTGGTGACTGACGATGACCAGCTGGGCGTCCTTGCGGAACTCGTCGATCAGCGACAGGAATCGGCTGATGTTCATGTCGTCGAGTGCGGCCTCGACCTCGTCCATCACGTAGAACGGCGATGGGCGACTGCGGAAGACGGCGAAGAGGAACCCCAGCGCCGTCAACGATCGCTCCCCGCCGGACAACAACGACAGTTTCTTGACGTTCTTGCCCCCCGGCTTGGCCTCGATCTCGACGCCGCAGTTCAGGAGGTCGTCGGGATCGGTGAGCTGCACCGTCCCCTTCCCGCCGGGGAACAGCGTGTTGAACAGCTCGGTGAAGTTGGTCGCCACGTCGGCATAGGCGTCGGAGAAGACGCTCACGATCTGTTCGTCGATCTCGCGAATCAGACGCTGGAGCTCGCGGCGGCTCCCCTTGATGTCGTCGAGCTGTTCGGAGAGGAACTCGTGACGGGACTTGATCTCCTCGAATTCCTCGAGGGCCAACGGATTGATGGGGCCGAGCAGCTTGAGTTCGCGGTCGAGATCGCGGACCCGGCCCTCGGGCGTGGTGTCGTCGGGAATGGCCGGCAGGGACGCCGCCATCGCCACGTCGGGCTCGACGTCGAGTTCTCGGCGCAGCGTCTCGGTCAGGGTCTCGAGCCGGATCCGACCCTCGGTCTCGGCGAGTTCGTTCCGGGATCGTCGCTCACGGACGTCGACGAGTTCACGCTCGGCGTCCTTGCGCTCGCCTCGCTTCGCCGAGAGCCGATGCGACACCTCACGAGCGGCCGATGACTGGGCCTGCTGCTCGCCCTCCAGCTCGACGATCCAATCGGCCAGGCGCCGACCGTGCGCGTCGAGCCGATCGGCGAGATCCCGGACGACACCGAGCGATCCCTCGAGTTGTTCGCGCCGGACCCGGGCCTGTTCGCGCTCGGCGACGAGCCGTTCGAGCCGCTGCTCGACCTCGGCAGATCGTCGGACCAGGAGCTCTTCGCGCTCGGTGGCACCGGCCGCTCGGACCTCGAGGTTGGTCCGGACCGAGTTGAGGGCTCGGGTCCTGGCCTCGAGGGCGGCCCGTTCCCGACCCATCAGCTGGGTCCGGTCGAGGTGCGCCGCCTCCTCGGCCTCGAGGCCGGGAAGCTGGAGCTGGAGGCTGTCGAGTTCGGCGATGTCGCGTTCCTGACGGATCGCGATCTCGTTCTGCTGATCCTGGAGGCGCTCGCGATCGGTCGAGATCCGGGCCAGTTCGGCAACGGCGCGCTCATCGGTCGCCGTTGCGTTCTCGAGCTCTCGGCGCAGTGTGCGGAGCCGGTCCTCGAGATCCTGCCGGTGCTGCTCGGCGTCGTCGCGTCGACGGCGCCGGTCGGCGAGGAGGGCCACGGCCTCCGAAGCGGCGTCGACGGCGCGGGTCGCCTCGGCCGTTGCCTCGTCGAGCGCGGCGCCGGTGGCGCCGGTTCCGGCCCGTCCGATGCGCCATCCCGTCGCCGAGAACCGATCACCATCGCGGGTCACCACGACGGCCTCGGGGTGGGCCAGCGCCACGTCGATCGCCGCCCGCCAGTCGCCATCGACGGCGATTGCGGCGCCGACCAGGGCGTCGAGCACCGGCGAGACGTCGGGTCTCGTCGCCCGCACGCGGGTACGGACCGACTGCCCGACGACGGGTGTCGCCGCGGCCAACCGGGGCGACGACAGCGCCAGGATCGCGCCGCCGAGTTCGCGTGACGCAAGCGCATCGAGCGCACCGCGACCGTTCGCGATGTCGTCGACGACGATGGCCTGGAGCGCTTCCCCGGCCGCCGCTTCGACGGCGGCCTCCCAGCCCGGATCGATGTCGACGAGGTCGAGCAGGATGCCGAGGAAACCGTCGGCTCCGGCCAGGGCGTCGGCGCCGGCGGCGCTCCGGGCCGAGGCGAGGGCCTGCCCGAGGGCGTCCGCCCGGGCCTGCCACCGGTTGACCTCGGCCTCGGCGGTGCGTCGGGCCTCGTCGGCCGCGTCGAGCTGCTCCTCGGCCCGGTCGCGATCGGCTCGTGCCACCTGCAACGCCGCCTCGGTCGACGGGCACGGCGTCGTGTTGGAGCCGTCGGACGTCGTCGGCGGCTCGCCGCCGGTCGGCTTCGAGTTGATCACGCCGGTCGGCCAGCGTCTCGAGCTGGTCGACGATCCGCCGGCTCTCCTGGCGGTCGCGGTCGGCAGCCGAGCGGAGCGCCGTGAGCTGGGCCCGGACCTCGGCCGCAGCCGCCGGTGCCGGTCCGGCACCGTCACCCCAGGTCTGCTCGAACGTGGCGAGATCGCGATCGAGCGCCTCGGCCTGCGCGGCCACCCGACCGAACTCGGGGTCGAGTGCTGCTCGATCCCGACGAGTCGAGGCCAGGTCGACGACGATGCGGGCGCTCTCGGCCTCGAGACTGGAGACGACGCCCTCGTCGATCGAGGACTGGAGCTCCCCGGTCAGACGCCGTTCGCGTTCGGCCACCACGTTGCGCTGACCACGGATCCGTTCCCGGAGGCTCCGGGCCCGTCCGAGCACGTCGGCCACATCGGAACCGCCGAGGGCCGAGAGCTCGGCCTCGGCATCGAGGACGGTGGCATCGAGCGAGGCCAGCCGGGTGGCGAGTTCGGCCTCGGACCGGTCGAGTTCGTTGCGCTGACGGTGTGCCGCTTCGAGCGACGCGCTGATCGCCCGCAACTCGCGCCCGGTGAGGTGGACCCGCAGCGCCGTGAGTTCGGTCACGAGGTCGCCATGGCGGCGGGCCGCGGCCGCCTGCTTCTCGAGCGGCTTCAGCTGCCGCTTGACCTCACGCACGAGGTCGTTCAGGCGGGCCAGGTGGTCGTCGGTCGACGCCAGCCGGCGCTCGGACCGCTCCTTGCGCTTGCGGTACTTGAGGATGCCTGCGGCCTCTTCGATGATGCTGCGCCGCTCCTCGGGTCGAGCGTTCAGGACGGCGTCGATCTGACCCTGCGACACGATGATGTGCTGCTGACGACCGACCCCGGAGTCGGACAGGAGTTCCTGGATGTCGAGCAACCGGCACGACACGCCGTTGATCGCGTACTCCGATTCGCCCGAACGGAAGAGGGTGCGACGGATCTGCACCTCGCTGAACTCGATCGGCAGGGTGCCGTCGGCGTTGTCGATGGTGATCGAGACCTCGGCCCGGCCCAGCGCGGGGCGACTCGCCGTTCCGGCGAAGATCACGTCGTCCATCTTCTGCGATCGCACGGCACTGGGCGCCTGGGCGCCGAGGACCCAGGCGACGGCGTCGACCACGTTGGACTTGCCCGAGCCGTTGGGGCCGACGACGACGGTCACCCCCGGCTCGAGTTCGAGCACGGCCGGATCGGCGAACGACTTGAACCCCTTGATGGCCAGGGACTTCAGATACACATCAAACCTCTCGGTCCGCCCGATGGTCGGAGCGGCGACGCTCCGATGAGCGCAACCCGACGGCCCCACGACCGAGCCCGAGCCTACAAAGCGCGGGCGGTTCCGTGGCGCGAGAACGCGGGGTCATCGTGGGTCGCCGGGATCGGATCGCCGGGTCGGGGCTCGGCCGGACTCAGACCTGGGTCGTGCAGTAGTACACCGTGGTGCCCTTGAACTGGGCTTTCTCGATCGGGATCCGTGACCGGGGGCTGAGTTGGCCGTCCTTGCCGTAGACCGACAGGTGGTCGCCGTATTCGCCCGGAGCACCCGTCAGGTCGATGAACGGTCGCTGTTCGATGTTGACGCCCCGGTACTTGATCGCGTCGTAGAGGATCCCGACGACCGATCGGTAGAGGCGCCGGAGTTCCTGGGTGGACAGCTTGTTGGCGGGTCGGTCGTAGCGGATCCCGGCATCGAACAGGATCTCGTCGGAGTAGATGTCGCCGATTCCCACGAAGGCGCTGGGGTCGGTGAGCACCGACTTCAGCGGGGCCGTGAAACCCTTCATGTAACGCTCGAAGATGACCCACGAGATGGGCTTGGCCAGCAGATCGATGCCGCCGGCGTTGGGCAGGACCGTGTCGAGTTCGTCGTCGGGAACCACGGCGATCCGGGATTCGGGACCCGGATCGAGGATGCGGAGATCACCGCCCTGGGTGAACGTGATCGTGCAGACCGTGTGGGAGTCGATCGGCTCCTTCGACGCGACCCGGACCATCGACCCGTCACCGAGGAGTTCGATGACGATGCAGTGCTCGTTGTTGAGCCTCAGCACGAGGGCCAGGTCGTGGCGCTCGACCGAGTCGATCTTGTTGCCGATGACCGGATCGGTGAACGCCTTCTTGGTTCGATGCAACGGCATCGATTTCAGGACCTTGATCTCGACCGCCTTGACCTTGCGGCCGGCGACGTCGCGCTCGAGATCACGCTTCAGCGTCTCGATCTCTGGCAATTCAAGCATGTCGGTCGCCCATTTCCCCTGCGTGTGAGGCATTGAGGGCCGACCAGGCGGCACGAGCAGCCGCTTGTTCGGCCCGTTTCTTCGATGTTCCGGAGCCTTCGCCCCGCGGTTCACCCCGCACCAGCGCCACGGCACTGAACCGCCGATCGTGGTCGGGTCCCGAGCCCGAGATCCGATAGATCGGCGATCCCAGATCGAGCTGCGCGGTGAGTTCTTGGAGTCGGGTCTTGTAGTCACGGCGACCGGGACGTGACGCCCCGTCACTGATGTGGGGGCCCAGCACGGCGAGCACGACGTCGGCCGCCCGGTCCCAGTTCGCGTCGACGAACACCGCGCCGATGACGGCTTCGAAGGCGTCGGCGAGAATCGATTCCTTGTCTCGACCCCCCGACATCTCCTCGCCCCGACCCAGGCGCAGCAGCGAGCCGATGTCGAGATCCCGGGCCACGGCGGCGAGCGTGGCGGTGTTGACCACCGACGCCCGCAACTTGGCCAACTGCCCTTCGGGCAGCTCGGGGTAGGCGTCGTGGATGAACCCGGTCACCGCGAGGCCGACCACCGCATCACCGAGGAACTCGAGCCGCTCGTTGGACTCGGCGTCGTCGTTCTCGGCGCAGTAGCTGCGATGGGTGAGCGCCAGGATCAGCAGCGAATCATCGTCGAACTCATGGCCGAGACGATCGATGAGCAAGGCGGTGCTGCCGGCAGCGATCAGGACTCGGCCCCAACCTTGCCGTACACGTAGTCGACGGCGTCCCGGACGGACTTGAGATCCTGGAGGTCCTCGTCATCGATGCGGAACCCGACCGTGCGGTCGGCCAGTTCCTCTTCGAGGGCCTCGACCAGCTCGATCAACGCCAGGGAGTCGGCCTCGAGGTCGTCGGCGAACGACGCCCCTTCCCGGATGTCGTCGGGCTCGATCTCGAGGATGTCGGCCAGACGATCGCGCACGAGATCGAGGACTTCGGCACGGGTCATCGGGGCTTGCTCCATGTGGGTTTCGGCAGGCATTCGTGCTCCTGAGTGGGGCCAGAACGCCGAGAGTGTAGCCGATTCGACACCGATCGAAGCGGACGGGGAGCAGGTTCGGAAGCCGATTTCGTCGGGCCGCCGACCGTGCCGCCGTCGATCGGTCAGGAGCGTCGATCGGTCAGGGGCGTCGATCGGTCAGGTACGGGCGTCGACCATCGAGCGAAGGTGCTCGACGATGCCCTCGTCGGCGATGCGGGCGGCGGTCCGGATGGCTCGACTGATGGTCTCGACGCTCGCCGATCCGTGCGAGATGCAGCTCACCCCACGAACACCCAGGAGCAGCGCACAACCGGTCTTGGAGGCGTCGAAGGTGTCGAAGACCGGCTCGAGCAGTGGATCGACGACGACTGCGGCCGCCGCGCCGTCGGGGGTGGAGGACATGGCGGCCCGCAGCTGGGCCTGCGACAGTGCCATCGCCCCTTCGATCGACTTGAGGACCACGTTGCCGGTGAATCCGTCACAGACGATGACGTCGGCGACCCCCCGCATGAGGTCGCCACCTTCGAGGTTGCCGATGTAGTCGGCCCCGCAGTCGGCGGCCCACGAACCGTCCTCGAGCAGCTTGCACGCGGCCTTGACCAGGTCGTTTCCCTTGCCGGCCTCTTCGCCGATGGTCAAGATGCCCACCCGGGGACGCGGGGTCCCGAAGCGGACCCGGTTGTAGATGGTCCCCATCTCGGCGAACTGGACGATCCACTCGGGCTGACATTCGGCGTTGGCCCCGCAATCGAGCAGCGTGGTCGGCGTGGATCCGAGCACCGGGAACGGGACGGCGATCGCCGGGCGGGAGATCCCCTTGATCCGCCCCATGCGCAGGAGCGACGCGGCCATCGCCGCGCCGGTGTTTCCGGCACTCAGCAGACCCGAGGCCTCGCCGTCTCGGACGGCCTCGGCGGCACGCACGATCGAGGAATCCTTGAGCCGTCGCACGCTGGACGCCGGCTCGGCGCCCATCTCGACGACCTCGGAGGCCGGTTTGACCGTCATCCCCGAGGTGTCGCCGAGCCGATCGGGATCGCCGACCAGCAGGACGTCGACACCGAACTCCTCGACCGCCCGGCGTGCGCCGGCAACGACCACCGCAGGACCGAGATCGCCGCCCATGGCGTCGACCGCGACGGGAAGCCGTTCTCCGGTCATGCAGCATCGCCTCGTGGGGTCTCGGACCTCATGATCGGCACCGGCCGAGGCCGGGGCTCCTCACCACCCATGGCTCGATCAGCCGACGTCGACGGCTTGGCGACCCTTGTACCAGCCGCAGGCGCCGCAGACCCGGTGCGGGAGCTTGAACTCCGAGCAGCGTGGGCAGGTGCTCTTCGCCGGGGCGCTGAGCGTCCAGTTGGAAGCCCGGCGGCTCCGCGTCTTGGACTTCGACTTCTTCTTCTTGGGAACGGCCATTGGGTTTCCTGAGCGATCTCGATCCGATGCATCCACCGGCCGGTGAGCACGAACATCGGAGGATAACGGTCCCGCCGTCGATTCCATCCATGCGGACCCGTTCGATCAGGTCAGGTCGATGTCGCCGAGTGCCGCCCAGCGGGGATCCACGATCGGCTCGGCAGCGGCTGCAGCGGCCGCCTGCTGGCGATCCCATTCATCGGCAGCGATGGCCGGATAGCGCTCGGGATCGGGCCCGGCGCAGTCCTCTCGACACAGCGGAGCCAGGGGCAGGCCGACGAGCACGGCGTCGCGGACGAGCGGCAGCAGATCGACCTGCTCGCCGTCGAAGTCGATGAGGTCGGAGTCCTCCGGGGCGTGGACCTGGAAGATCTCGTCGATCTGGCTCTCGGTGACGCCGCCCACGTCGTCGAGACACCGACGGCAGGCGCCCGTCCAGGCGAACCGGACCGAGCCGAGCACCGAGACGCCCCGCTCGATCGAATCGATGGTGACCGCCCCGGTCACCGGTTCGTCGTCGACGAGTCGACTGCCCAGGACCTCGAGCGGGGGCAGGGTGACGTCGAGCGCGACGTCCATGCGTTCGCCCAGACGCCGTCGCAACTCCACGACGCTGATCAGGACGTGTCGGGTGGTTCGCTGTCTGGTCACCGCAGTTCCCTTCCGTCCCCCGCCGGGCGACCGGTGCGAAGGCCGATCGGCCACCACGTCGTCGAGCGTGGGCGCTCAGTCCTGCCCAGCGTAGACATCGGCGGCGTCGGACGGCGACGGGGGCGGCGGCGCCGGCAGCTTGCCCGCCGCCGAGGTCCCGAGCAGTTTCTCGCGGCCCTGCTGCACGGTGCGCTGGGTCTTCTCCAGGACGACCTCGAAACTGGCCAGCCGTTGGTCGCAGAAGTCCTCGACCTGTCGTTTCAACTGGCGCGCCTCGGCCTTCGCGTCCTCGACGATGGCCCGGGCCCGCGCGTCGGCCGCCTTGACCACTTCCTGGCGCTCGATCATGCGCGACACCTGATCCCGGGCCTGGTCGATGATCTCGTCCCGTTCCCGTTCGGCCTGGGCCAGGAAGTCGTCGCGCTCCTTGAGCAGCCAGCGAGCGGCCCGCAGTTCCTCGGGCAGCCGAGCCTGGGCCTCCTCGAGCAGGTCGAGGAGTTCGTCGCGGTTGACCTTGACCGTCGACGACATCGGCATCGGCCGTGCCGCCGAGACGATGGCGATCGCGTCGGCGAGGATCTCGTCGACCTCGGGCACGGCGTAGGGATCGGGCGAATGGTGATCGGGTGCGCTCATCGTGCGAACCTCTCGTTGAGTCGGGCGGCGACGGCGGGCGGCACGACGCCGGTGACATCGCCCCCCATCGCGGCGATCTCGCGGACATAGCGGCTCGACACGAGGGCCGATTCCCCCATGGCCGGGGCGAACAGCGTCGGCACCCCGGCGGTGAGCGAGTTCATGGTGGCTTGTTGGAGTTCGGCGTCGAGGTCGCCGGCGCCCCGAACCCCCTTGACGAGGCAGTCGGCACCCAGCGACCGTGCGGCGAAGGTGGCCAGGCCGACGAACAGCTCGACCCGGACGTTGGGCAGATGACCGGTGGCGTGGCGGAGGAGGTCGGCGCGTTCGTCGGGGGTGAACAGGCCCGACGGCTTCTCGGGGTTGTGGCCGACACCGATCACGAGCGACTCGAAGAGGGGCGCGACCGTCTCGATGACCTGGATGTGGCCGTTGTGCACCGGGTCGAACGAACCGGGGTAGAGAGCGACAGACATGAGGAGTTCCTTGTCGGTGGCCAGCGCAATCCGAGGGTCGACGACGCCGGCGTTCCACCCGCTCGCCGAAGAGTAGCCGACGTTTCGCGGACCCGGCGACCGGCGCAGGAGCCGACCGGTCGACCGCCGTCAGACGCCCTCAGGCCCCGTGCGAGGCGATCACGATTCGGGCCCGGCCATATTTGCGGCGACGTTCCTCGACCCAGCCGTCGGGAACGACGATGTCGCGTTCGGCATGGCCCACCAGCAGATCGGCGTCGACGCCGGCGAACAGGCCCTCCCAGACGTCGAGCTTGTACGGAGGGTCGCAGAAGGCGACGTCGGCATGCCCGAGCGTGGCGATGGCCCGTTCGACCGGCATGACGAGCACCTTGGCTCGATCGGCGAATCCGAGCTGGTCGAGGTTGCGCTGGAGTGCCCGCACGGCGTGCCGATCGGCCTCGACGAAGACGACCCTGGCCGCACCGCGGCTCAGGCTCTCGAGACCGAACGACCCGCTCCCGGCGAACAGGTCGAAGACGACGGCATCGTCGACTCCACCGAGGCTGGCGACCATGTTGAAGATCGCCTCCTTCGCCCGATCCGTGATCGGGCGCGTGCCCTGACCGTCGGGGGCCATGATCCGTCGACCGCGGGCCGTCCCGGCAATGATGCGCACCCCCGGAACCTAGCGGGGAGCCGCCGAGTACGGTGGTGCCATGCCGATGCCCGACCTCGAGATCACCTGCGTCGATTGCGGCGGCACGTGTTACCCGCTCGGCTGGTTTCCCGAGGACGGTCCGCTCGATGCGGGCGACGTGCTCCCCTACCGGTGCAAGGACTGCCTCGATCGGTGGGACATCGTGATCGGCGACTCCGACCCCACCGACTACTGACGCCACTCCCCCGGGCCGGCGGGATCCGGCGTCGGATCGACCGGGGCTCGCTCGGGATCGTCGGGCGAGGCCGCGACCGGGTCCGTCAGCCCTTGAGCAGGAACTCGGCGTCGGCTTCGTCGAGGAACAGCTCGAGCTCCGAGGCCAGCGCCGGATGACGGGCCAGACCGGGATCGGCGTCGACCAGCTCGATGGCCGCCCGTCGAGCTTCGACGACGGTCTCCCGGTCCCGGCGCAGCGACGCGAGCTTCAGGTCGTTCCGTCCCTTCTGACGCTCGCCGAGGATCGTGCCCTCGCCCCGGAGGTCGAGATCGACCTCGGCCAGTTCGAATCCGTCGGTGCTGGCCACGAGCGCCTCGAGACGAGCCTCACCGTCGGGGGTGGTGGCCTCACCGACGAGCCAGCAGGTCGACGCGTGGGCGCCTCGACCGACCCGTCCGCGAAGCTGATGGAGCTGGGCGATCCCGAATCGGTCGGCATCGAGAATGACCATCATGGTCGCATTGGGGACGTCGACGCCGACCTCGATCACGGTCGTGGCAACGAGCACGTCGAGCTCCCCGGCCCGGAAGGCGTCCATCGTCCGATCCTTGTCGGCGGGCGGCATCCGACCGTGCAGCAGGCCGACCCCCAGCCCCGCCAACTCGGCGGCCAGGAGCCGCTCGAAGATCGTCTCGGCCGAGGCGACCTCGATCTTCTCGGACTCGTCGATCAGGGGGCACACCACGTAGGCCTGCCGTCCCTCGGCGATCGCCTGCCGGACCTCGGTCCACATCGCCTCGAGATCGAGCGACCCCGATTCGCCGGGCGGGGCATCGAGCGAGCCCGCGGCCTTCACCCAGCGGGTCTCGATCGGCGTCCGCCCCGGGGGCAGCTCGTCGAGCACCGAGACGTCGAGGTCTCCGTAGACGGTCATCGCGGCGGTCCGGGGAATGGGGGTCGCGGTCATGACGAGGACGTCGGGGACGGCATCACCGACCGACTTCTCTCGGAGCGCCGCCCGTTGTTCCACACCGAACCGATGCTGCTCGTCGATCACGATCGCCCCCAGGGAGTGGAACCGGACCTTGTCCTGGATCAGGGCGTGGGTCCCGATCACGAGGTCGACCTCGCCGACGACCAGATCGTTGAGGATGCGTTTGCGATCCCCCCCGGCGGTGCGGTTCGAGAGCAACTCGATGCGGAGCGGACGGTCACCGAGGAGGCTCTGTGGAGCCGGAACCGTGAGACCGCCGAGCAGTCGGCGGATCCCGGCCGCGTGCTGCTCGGCCAGCACCTCGGTCGGGGCCATCAGGGCTGCCTGGTGCCCACCGTCGACGGCGGCCAGCATCGTGGCCACGGCGACCAGCGTCTTGCCGGCACCCACGTCGCCCTGCAGCAGCCGGTGCATCGGGATCGGCCGCACGAGATCCCGCCCGATCTCGTCGATGGCTCGTCGCTGGGCTCCCGTGAGCGGGAAGGGAAGGGTCTGGTAGAACCGTTCGAGCAGCGGTCCGTCGACGGTGTGGACGAGTCCGACCTCGGTCGCCTCGATGGCCCGCTTGCGCATCACCAGCGCCAGCTGCATCCGGAACAGCTCGTCGAAGATCAAGCGTCGCTTCGCCGCCATGGCCTCGACCATGGATTCGGGTTCGTGGATCCCGACCAGCGCGGCCTGCCGGTCGACCAGGTCGTGGCGGTCGAGGATCGACATCGGCAGCGGATCGATCACCCCCCGGGCGTCGGGTCCGGTGGTTCGGCGCAGCGCCTCGGCGACGAACTCGGCGACGTCCCAGGTGTGCAGTCCGGCCTTCTCGGATTGGGGGTAGACGGGGATGATGCGACCGGTCTGGTCCCCGACGAGGTCGACGACGGGGTTCGACATCTGCCGCTGGTTCTGGAAGAACGACAGCTTGCCGTAGACCACGGCCTCGCGGCCTTCCGACAGCTGCTTGACCCGCCAGTGCTGATTGAAGAACGTGAGCTTGAGGAGCGACTGCCCATCGGTGACGGTCGAGGTCACCATCGAGCGATTGCCCTTCAGCCGCCGCGAGGTGGTCGAGCGGACCGTGACGAAGACGCTGGCCTCTTCGCCCTCGACCAGGTCGGCGATCTTGGCCTCGCGGGTACGGTCGAGGTAGCGGCGGGGGTAGTGGGTCAACAGATCGAGCACGTTGCGGATCTCGAGGGCCTCCAACCCCTTGGCCTTCTTCTCGCCGACGCCGTTGAGACGCGTGACCTCGATCTGGCTCAGTTCACGGAATCCGATCGGGGCCGTTGCAGGGCTTCGTCTCATGACCGATCCAGTGTGCTCCGAATCCGGGTGCGGTCCACGGTGACCGGGCCGTCGGATTCCATCGACCGATGGCTCGGATTCATCGCGGCGATATCGTCGACGCCGCCTTTCACTGCACCCTGACGGTGTCCTACCCTGGGGGTTCGTCGCTTGCGGCGACGTCCCGGCGAACCGCCGGACCTCGAAGCGCCAAAGGACCCACGACCCATGCAGGGTGTCATCAAGTCGTACGACCCATCGACCAAGGACGGCGTGGTCCTGCGCGAGGGCGACCTCGTCGAGATCGAACTGGCCGAGAACGCCCTCCACAACTCCGTCTTCCGCATGCTGCGGCCCGGCCAACGCGTCAACTTCGATCTGAACGAACACGATCAGGCCATCCGCGTACGCCTCGGCTCCGAGGTCGACATGGGGACCCCCGCCTGGTTGAACCAGGACTGAGGGCCCCACCGGCACGGTGGTTCGACGGTGACACGTCGATCCTCCGACCCGGCCCCTCCCACCCATTCGAGCGATACGAACCAACCACCAATCGACAACGACGTCGGAGATGAAACCTTGTCCGGAACACGAACCACTGCCGATGTAGCCCGAGAACTCGAGAACAAGTTGGGGTTGCAGGGCATCGACCTCCGCTTCGGCCTGAGCCAGGACGACCTCTTCCGCCAGGCGATCGAGAACGACCGGGGCCGCACCCACCTCGACGGTCCCGACGACGCCCAGAAGGCCTTCGCCACCAAGCTCGGCGTCGACGGCCCGCTGGTGTACTACACCGATCCGACGTGCACCGGCCGCCCGGTCCAGGACACCTTCGCCGTTGCCCGCCCCGAGGTCGTCGACACCGTGTGGTGGAAGAACGACTTCAAGCAGTTCGACCCGGCGGCCTTCGACGCCCTCCTCCCCCGGGTCGTCGAGCACCTCAATGCCCGCCAGGCCCGCCTCTATGCCACCGACGTCTTCTGCGGGACCGACCCCGGTTTCGCCGAGGCGTATCGCTTCGTCGGCGAGTACGCCTCGCACGCCTACTTCTGCAACATCATGTTCCCGAAGGACGTGCGCAACGACGCCGACCGACCCGAGACCGGTTGGACCCTCCTCAACGTGCCGTCGTTCGAATGCGACCCCGAGCGCGACGGGACGGCATCGAAGCGGGCCGTCATCATCGACATCGTCAATCGGATGGCCCTGGTCCTCGGTCGGGCCGACTACTGCGGTGTCAACAAGAAGACCATGTTCACGTTGATGAACTACGTGCTTCCCGCCAAGGGTCAGCTCTCGATGCACTGTTCGGCCAACGTGGGCCCCGACGGTGACTCGGCCATCCTCTTCGGCCTGTCGGGCACCGGCAAGACCACCCTGTCGGCCGACCCCGACCGGCTGCTCATCGGTGACGACGAGCACGTGTGGACCGAGGGCGGCATCTCGAACTTCGAAGACGGTTGTTATGCCAAGCTCATCGACCTCGACAAGGACAACGAGCCCGTCATCGCCGCCGCGATGTCGATGAAGGGCACCATGATCGAGAACGTCCCGCCGCTGCCGGGACGCCCCCTCGAGCAGACCGATCCGCAGGAGCTCGATCTCGGTCGACGACTCCTTGACCGAGAACACCCGCTTCGCCTACCCGCTGAGCTGCAATCCCGGAGTCGCCGAGGGCGCCCGCGGCCCGCATCCCGAGACCATCGTGCTGCTCACCGCCGACGCCTTCGGCGTGCTGCCTCCGATCTCGATCCTCGATTCGTCCGAGGTCATGTACCACTTCGTCACGGGCTTCACGTCGAAGCTCGCCGGCACCGAGGTCGGCGTGACCGAGCCGCAGGCCACGTTCTCGGCCTGCTTCGGTGCGGCGTTCATGTCGCAGAAGCCGTCGGTCTACGCCGAGCTGCTGGCCGAACGCATGGAGAAGCATCAGGCCCGCTGCGTCCTGCTCAACACCGGCTGGACCGGCGGCGGCTACGGCGTCGGTTCGCGGATGTCGCTCAAGCACACCCGGGCGCTGCTCAACGCCGCCCTCGATGGTTCGCTGAGCACCGTCGAGACCGAGACCCAGGAGATCCTCGGTCTCCGCATGCCGGTGAGCTGCCCCGGCGTCCCCGACGAGATCCTCAATCCCCGCAACAGCTGGGCCGACCCCGAGGCCTACGACGCGACCGCCACCAAGCTGCGCGACATGTTCCGGAGCAACTACGAGGCCAAGGGATTCGCCGAACTCGGGATCGACGCAGCGATGTGAGTCGTCGCCGTGGTGGTCGGCCGGCGCTCAGCGCAGGCCGACCACCACGGCCCGCAATCCGATTCCCATCAGGAACAGCCCCCCGCCGCCATAGAGCAGGTACTTCGAGTCCTCCATCTGCTGGCGGTAGCTGTAGATGATTCCCACCGAGGCGAACCCGACGAACCCGTAGAACATGTGGAACTGGCTGATCTCGGCATCCTCGAGGTTCAACGCGAGCACTCCGATGAGGACCTGGAGACCGATCGCGATCTGGGCGGCCGCCGTGAGGATCCACAGGGCGCGCCGTCGCAGCGACTCCCTCCAGTGGGCGGCCAGCGCCCAGAGGCCGGCGACGCCATTGGCCACGATCACGACCCAGGCGAACACGATGTGGATCTGCCCCAACGACACCACCCGATGGTATTGGCCAGCACCCCGAGATGGCAGAGTCTGGGCCCGGATCGGCGAAGCCGGAGCTGCGGTCAGCTCGAAGATGGCAGAGTCCTGGGCCCGGATCGGCGAAGCCGGAGCTGCGGTCAGCTCGAAGATGGCAGAGTCCTGGGCCCGGATCGGCGAAGCCGGAGCTGCGGAGCAGCTCGAAGATCGGCAGAGTCCTGGGCCCGGATCGGCGAAGCCGGAGCTGCGGAGCAGCTCGAAGCAATAGAGTCGGCCGATGAAGCATCGCCGGTTCTTCGTCGAGCAGCTCGCTGCGTCGGGGCGCGACCTCCCGCTGGTCGGCGGCGATCTGCTGGTGGTGCGCCGGCCCGAGAGTCCCGATCTCGACTGGGAACTGGTGGCCAAGTCGCGAGGTCGTGAACACATCGACCTCTCGCCCTACGATCTGATGATCTCGGGGCCCGAGGGCACGTTCACCGGACCGGCGATCCTGGTCCGCTCCGACGGTGTCGCCCATGTGTTCCGGGGCGCCGGCGACCTCGGCGGGTTCGACGAGGCCGACTTCACCTGATCGACGGGGCGCGTCGCTCAGAGCCCGGGGAGCAGGCCGACCCGCTGCGGACCGCCGGTGTCGGTCCGGTCGGGGATGCCATAGCTCTCGTATCCGAACATCGCCGCGAACGCCTCGGGGGGCATCGACATGAAGAAGTCGTCGGGGGAGACCTGCGAACGATGCATCGACAGCGCCCGGCGCTTGTCATCGATGTGCGACGTGACGTCGATCTCGAAGGCCAGGTCGTTCTCGACCATGCCGAAGGTCTCGAATTCCTCCTCGCTGAACTCCTCCTCGATCGCGTCGGGTTGCTCCGGCATGGATTCCCGCATGGCGGCGAAGCCCGCTCGGGCCCGATCTCGGTTGACCGTGCCCATGTAGACGTGTTCGACGCCGGCGAGTTCGGCGGCGCGCCGACCGACCCGGTGGACCTGGATGTGGTCGGGGTGCCCGTAGAGCCCGTGGTCGTCGTAGATCGTCAGGACGTCGGCGTCGACGTCACGCAGGATGGCGGCCAGGCGCTCGGCGGCGACCTCGAC
Organism: uncultured Acidimicrobiales bacterium; assembly: GCA_963717115.1. Classification (GTDB taxonomy): domain Bacteria; phylum Actinomycetota; class Acidimicrobiia; order Acidimicrobiales; family SZUA-35; genus JBBQUN01. The sequence continues at coordinate 282,917 of CAVQVO010000009.1, forward strand.
ATCGGCCCGCCAGAAGCAGTCGGGATTGTCGTTGGCCGGTTCACCGATCATCCCGGAGTCCTCGTAGCCCAACAGCACGAGTTCGGCCCCGAGGATCTCGGCGGACCGGGCGAGTTCGACGAGCCGGCGATCGGCCAACCGTTCGCCGTCGGCGAGCACCCCCGGCTGGGGCTCACCCTGTTCACCATTGGTGGCGGTCACCAGGACGACTCGATGACCCGCCGCCGCAGCCTTGAGCATCAGACCGCCGGTGCCGATGGCCTCGTCGTCGGGATGGGCATGAAAACACACCAGGGTCGACATTCGGACAAGGTTAGGGCCGGGCGGGGCCGCCGGTGCGAGTCAGGCGACGGCCCCCTGGTCGCGTAACGTGGCGATCGCGTCGGCGCCGAAGCCGAACGAGGCGAGGACGTCGTCGGTGTGCTGGCCCGGGTGGGCGGGCGGCGTCGGCACCGACGGCGCCGTCTTGGAGAACCGTGGTGCCGGTCCGGCCTGGGTGAGACCGGCGACCTCGACGAACGTGCCGCGCTCGACGTTGTGGGGGTGACGGGCGGCCTCGTCCATGGTCAACACCGGGGCGAAGCACACATCGGAGTGCTCCATGATCTCGCACCACTCGTCGCGGGTCTTGGTCTTGAACACCGCGGCCACGGTCTCCTTCATCTCGGGCCAACGATCGCGGGAGTGCTGGGGCGGGAAGTCGGGCTGGTCGCCCAGACCCGACAGGGCCATCAACTCGGCGTAGAACTGCGGCTCGATCGACCCGATCGAGACATAGCGCCCGTCGGCGGTCTCGTAGACGTCGTAGAAGGGGGCACCGGTGTCGAGCATGTTGGTCCCGCGCTCGTCGTTCCAGAACCCACTGGCCCGCATGCCCCAGAACATGTTCATCAGCGCTGCGGCACCGTCGACCATGGCGGCGTCGACCACCTGACCCTCGCCCGTCTGGCGGGCCGACACGAGACCACAGGCGATCCCGAAGGCGAGCAGCATGCCGCCGCCGCCGAAGTCACCGACGAGGTTGAGCGGCGGGACCGGGGCCTGCCCGGCCCGGCCGATCGGCTCGAGCGCCCCGGCCAACGAGATGTAGTTGATGTCGTGACCGGCTGCCTGCGAGTACGGACCGACCTGGCCCCAGCCGGTCATCCGGCCGTAGACGAGCTTCGGATTGCGGGCCAGGCAGACGTCGGGTCCGAGACCCAGTCGTTCGGTGACGCCGGGCCGGAATCCCTCGATGAGTGCATCGGACTGCTCGATCATGGTGAGGACCGCCTCGACGGCGGCCGGGTTCTTCAAGTCGACCCCGATCGACCGGCGACCGCGGGCGAGCGCGTCCTTGGGCGGGCTGGCCGGATCACCGCCGGTGACCGACGCCGACCGGTCGACCCGGATCACCTCGGCCCCCATGTCGGCCAGCATCATCCCGGCGAAGGGCCCAGGGCCGATCCCGGCCAGTTCGATGATCTTGACTCCCTGCAACGGACCCATGGATTCGCTCCCACTCACATTCGACGGTCGCGTCAACGTAGAAGATCGGGTGCGACAACCCCAAGTTGCCGGGCGGCGACCGAGGCGGAGCGGCGAGGGCCGCACCGGTCAGGCGACGAACGCCGCCACCTCGGCGGCCAGACGAGCCCACAGGCCCGGTGGGAGGTCGTGGCCCATGCCGTCGATCTCGACGTAGCGGGCACCGGGGATGCATGCCGCGGTGTGCCGTCCCCCGCTCGGGTCGATGAGCGTGTCGGCCGAGCCGTGCAGGACCAGGGTCGGCACCCGGAGCGATCCCAACGCCTCGTCCCGTACCGGACTCGCCATGATCGCTCGGTATTGGCGAGCCGTGCCCGCCGGGTCGATCCCGTGGTCGTACAGCTCGGCCCCTTTGGCCGCCACCCAGTCGGGATCCCAGAACGCCGGTGATGCCCAGAACCGTTCGGTGCGGACCCGGTGGGCGATCCACCCCTCTCGATCGGAGGGGGGCACGGCCAGGAGCCCGTCTCGGGCCGACTCGCTGGGACGACCGACCGATCGGTTGCCGGTCGACGACATGAGCGAAACGAGGTGACCGACCCGCTCGGGATGATCGATGGCCAGTTGCTGGGCGATCATGCCGCCCATCGACTGACCGAACACGACCGCCCGTTCCCAACCGACGGCGTCGAGCACGGCAACGGCGTCGGCGGCCATGTCGACGGTGGTGTAGCCCGGATCGCCGCCGACGGACTGGAGACGCGTCGACCGGCCGAGATCACGATTGTCGAAGCGGACGACGTCGAAGCCGGCTTCGAGCAGGTGCTCGACGAACCCCCGCTGGTAGGCCACCGAGGGCGACCCGAGGCCGTTGATGAGCAGCAGCGGGATCGAACCCGGGCGACCCTCGAAATGCTGCCACCACAGTCGAACCGCTCCGTTGTCGGCCCAGGAGCCGGGCACGCCATCGGGGTCGGAGGGCGGGGTCGACGAGGTTCGGTCGGCGTCGTTCACAGGGGAGTTGCTAACAGCGATCGGGACCGTTGTCATGCCGGCCGGCTCGATCCCGGCCCTGCCACCGCCCGCAGGCCGCCGTGGGCGACAATGGCCGGCGTGTCGTGTCCCGCCCCCGATCGTGAACCGTCGTTCCGCCTCATCGCCGGGCCCGACCTCACCGCCGCCGAGCTCTACGCGCTGCTCGGTCTTCGGGTCGACGTGTTCGTGGTCGAACAACGCTGTGCATACCACGAGATCGACGGGCAGGATCTGCTGCCGACCACCCGCCACCTGTGGCTCGCCGACGAACGAGGGCCGCAGGTGACGCTGCGCGTCCTCGCCGATCCCGAGGGTCTGCGAATCGGCCGGGTCGCGACCCGATCCGACCAGCGGGGCCGCCGGCTCGCCCACCAGGCCATGGAATTCGCGCACGGACACACGGGTTCCACCACCACCGTGCTCGACGGCCAGAGTCACCTGCGCTCGTTCTACGAGGACCTCGGCTACGAGGTCCGTGGTGCCGAGTTCGTCGAGGACGGCATCCCCCACCTGCCCATGCGCCGCATGGTGCAGCCATGATCCGCGGAGGTCACCGATGAGCAAGGGCGCCATCGTCGCCGTCGTGATCGGGGTGCTGGCCGCGTTGGGCCTCGTGGGGGCCGCCGTCACCGACGACGGCGGTTCCGGCACCGTCTCTGCGGCGACCGACACCGTTGCTGCGGCAACGGACCGGGTTGCCGCCGCGACCGGTGACCTCCTCGGGGGTTCGTCGCCCGATGGGCCCGAAGGGGCCGATGGCGGCGAAGGGGCCGACGGCGGCGAAGGGGCCGATGGCGGCGACGAAGCCACCGCACCGCCCTTCCTCGGTCCCGTCCCCGAACTCGTGCCGGTCGACGGCTGGCTGCAGACCGACGCCACGACGTTCGACGATTTCGACCGGACCGTTCGCATCGTGCAGTTCTGGACCTTCACCTGCTTCAACTGCACGAACACGATCCCGCACCTCCAGGCGATCTACGCCGAGGCGCAGCCCCGAGGACTCGAGATCATCGGCGTCCATGCTCCGGAGTTCGAACGAGAGGAGGATCCCGCCGCCGTCGCGCAGGCCGCCGTCGACCTGGGGGTCACGTGGCCGATCGCGCTCGACACCGACAAGGTGGCGTTCCGCTCCTGGCAGGGCAGCCGCCGATTCTGGCCGCGTACGTACGTGATCGACCAGAACGATCAGATCCGCTTCGACCACGTCGGTGAGGGCGCCTACGACGAACTCGCCGCCACGGTCGACTGGCTGCTCGAGTACGGACCCGGTGAGCCGCCGCTCGACCCGGGACCCACCGATGGCGGGAGGGCCGACGGTTGATCCCCCTGCTCTTCGAGGGCTTCGAGTCGGCGCTGCTGCCCTGTTCACTGGTGATCCTCGTGCCGGCGGCGGCGGTCGCCCTGGCCTCCCGCCAGGAATCCACCCCGGGCCTGTTGGGGTTCGCCGGGGCGCTGATCGTGTTCGCGTGGCTCCGATTCGCCGGGCACATCGAGGCGTTCGACCGGGTGACGATCGCCGGCCTCCTGGCCTGCGGGCTCGTCGTGATCGCCGCGCCGGTGGTCCGGCGCCTCGACGTGGTGTCGGGGCTCGGCGGGTTCCTCGTCGGCATCGCTGCGTCGGCCCTCTGGGAGCCATGCGTCGGAGCCGAGTTCGGTGCCCTCCTCGACGATCTCCCGACTCGTGGACCGACCGGATTCGCCCTGCTGGCGGTCTACCTGGTGGGGGTCGGAGCTCCGATCATCGCCGCCGGCGCCGCGCTCCACCTGATTCCCGACCCGCTCACGCTCCCGGCCCGACCCGTGATGCTGGTCGTCGGCGGTGGCACCCTGGCCATGCTGGCCCTGGGGGTGGCCGCCGGTCTCCACGACGAACTGATCGGCCGCCTGGTCGAGTTGTCGACCTGAATCGGGCGCCGGCCACCGAGGCCGCTGGCACACTGGGGCCCATGATCGACGACGCCGACGCCGACCCCACCGCCCCGACGGGGTCGAGACAGGCGTGGCACCTGGCCCAGTGCAACGTGGCCAGGGCCAAGGGTCCGACCGACGGTGCGGTGATGGCCGAGTTCATGGCAGCGCTCGACGAGATCAACGGCCTCGCCGACGACGCTCCCGGTTTCGTGTGGCGATTGCAGGACGACAGCACCGGCAACCTCACCGACCTTCGCGTCTTCGACGACGAGGAACTGCTCATCAACCTGTCGGTCTGGGAGTCGGTCGACGCCCTGAAGGCCTACACCTACCAGTCGGCCCACGGCCCGTACGTGAAGCGCCGCCGCGAGTGGTTCACCAAGCCCGTCGACCTCCCCGTCCTGGTGATGTGGTGGATCCCGGCCGGCGAGCGACCGACGGCGGCCGAGGGACGGGTCCGGCTCGAACGGCTCGGGGCCGAGGGTCCGAGCCGACACGCCTTCACCTTTGCCCGGCGCTTCGACCCCCCGGCCGGCTGATCGGCGCCACGGGCTCGTTCCTCGTTCGACCCGGGCGTGCTTTGCTTCTACCCTGCGGCTCGTGCGTAGCCCCAAGGACTTCTTCAAACCCCTCGCTGTCGGCGCCCCGGCCCCGGTCACCGAGATCCCGTTCGCTCCCTCGCGGATGATCCACTTCTTCCCGCCGTCCAACGAGAAGATGGTGGCCAAGGTCCCCGAGATCGCCCCGAAGGTCGACATCCTCCTCGGCAACCTCGAAGACGGCGTCCCGGCCTCCGACAAGGAGGCCGCCCGGGCCGGTCTGGTCCAGGTCGGCAAGACCGTCGACATGGGCTCCACCCAGCTCTGGACCCGGGTCAACTCCCTCGATTCGCCCTGGGCCCTCGACGATCTCACGACGCTGGTCACCGAGATCGGCGACAAGCTCGACGTGATCATGATTCCCAAGGTCGAAGGGCCCGAGGACATCCACTACGTCGATCGACTGCTCGCCCAACTCGAGGCCAAAGCCGGACTGACCCGGCCGCTGCTGGTGCACGCCATCCTCGAAACGGCTCGCGGGGTGGCCAACGTCGAGGCCATCTGTGGCGCCTCCCCCCGTATGCAGGGTCTGTCGCTGGGTCCGGCCGACCTCGCGGCCAATCGCCGCATGAAGACCACGCGGGTCGGTGGCGGGCACCCGGGTTATCTCGTTCGCCAGGACCCGACCGGTGACGACATCGACGAGGCCCGAACCACCTATCAGCAGGATCTGTGGCACTACACGATCGCCCGCATGGTCGACGCCTGCGTGATGCACGGCATCCTGCCGTTCTACGGGCCCTTCGGTGACATCAAGGACACCGTCGCCTGCGAGGACCAGTTCCGCAACGCCTACCTGCTGGGGTGTGTCGGGGCCTGGAGCCTGCACCCGGTCCAGATCGACATCGCCAAGCGGGTCTTCTCGCCCGACCCGGCCGACGTGGCGCACGCCCAGCAGGTCATCGAGGCCATGGGCGACGGCACCGGCGCCATCATGCTCGACGGCAAGATGGAGGACGACGCCTCGGTGAAGCAGTGTCACGTGATCGTCGAACTGGCCAGACGACTGTCCGAGCGCGACCCCGAGCTCGCGTCGACCTACGGATTCTGAGGAGCACGACCATGACCGACACCTCTTCTGCGCTCAAGCCGCGCCGCAGCGTGCTCTACATGCCCGCGGCCAACGCCCGGGCCCTCGAGAAGGCGAAGACCATCCCCTGCGATGCGCTGATCTTCGATCTCGAGGACGCCGTGGCGCCCGACGCCAAGGACGAGGCCCGAACCCAGGCCGTCGCGGCGGCCGGATCGGGAGAGTACGGGCACCGCGAGGTCACGATCCGCTGCAACGGTCTCGACACGCCCTGGGGGGCCGCCGACGTGGCGGCCGCAGCCACGTCCGGGGCCGCGGCCGTGGTGATCCCGAAGGTCGGGTCGGCGGCCTACGTCGACGAGATCTCCGCAGCCCTCGATGCTGCCGGCGCCCCGGCCGAGATGCGGATCTGGGCGATGATCGAAACACCGACGGCGATCCTCGACGCCCGGTCGATCGCCGCCCATCCCCGGGTCGAGGTGCTCGTGATGGGCACCAATGACCTCTACCGCGAGCTGCGGGCGCAGATGGTTCCGGGCCGTGGACCGATCCGCTCACACCTGGCGACCGCGCTGCTGGCCGCCCGAGAGGCGGGGAAGGCCATTCTCGACGGCGTCTACAACGACGTGCGCGACGACGAGGGCTTCCGGGTCGAAGCGGCCGACGGCTTCGAGATGGGATTCGACGGCAAGACGCTGGTCCATCCCGGTCAGGTCGAGCCGACCAACGAGCTGTGGGCCCCGTCCGACGACGAGGTCGAGCATGCCCGTCGGGTCATCGCCGCCTTCGACGAGGGCACGGCGGCCGGCAAGGGCGTGATCACCGTCGACGGCAAGATGATCGAGAACCTCCACGTCGAGATCGCCCGCCGAACCCTGGCCGTCGCCGACGCCATCGCCGCCCTGACCTGACCGGCCTCCGCACCCGCTCCGCTCGTTCCCGGCTCCCCCCCGATTTCGAGAGCCTGAGCGCCACTTCTGTCGCTGAGGCTCTCGGAAACGACCCGGGGCGCGACGTGCCGCGATCGCGACGGGCCGGATGAGTACGATCCCGGCATGCACCGCCTGTCACCGGTCCTCGCAGCAGTCGTCGTCCTCGCTTCGGCCTGTTCCGGGTCGGCCTCCGACGGTGCCGTCGAATCGACCACGGCTCCGACGACCGTCGACTCCGCGGCGACGACCTCGACCGTGACGACCTCGACCGTGACGACCTCGAGCGCCGACACCCCGACGACGGCGGCCTCCACCGCGACCGACGGTGACACCAACCAGCTGGCCGAGCGGTCGGGCTGCACGCCGGGCGAGGGACCCCTGCCCGACGGCGAGTGGTTCGGGTTCATCACGGCCGCCGACCCGGCAACGGCCACCGTCGACTTCGATCTGGCGTGCTGGTTCACCGGCGAGGCCGCCAACGCCGCCTCGGACGAGGACGGCGGTGAGGTCCCGGTCCCCAACGACTACTTCATCCGCAATGCGAGCGATCAGGTTCGCACGCTGGGAGTCGCGACGGACGCCACGATTCGATACCTGGTCGACACCGGCGACGGCACGACCCTGACCGAGGTCGACCTGGCCGTCTGGGCCGCCGCCCGGGACGAGTCGTCCGACCGCCCCGGCGTGTGGCTGACCGTCGTCGACGGCGACGTCGTCACCATCGACGAGCAGTACGTCCCCTGACGCAACCGCCTCCGCGACCCGGCCCGCGCCCCGCCGGGTCGAGCAACCGAGGGGGCCCCGTCGCTTCCCGAAGAACCGAGGAGCCTTCGTACGCAGGGGCGTACGGTGCCTCCTCGGTTGGGCTGGGGGGGGTGGCGTCTCGAGGCCGGGGCCGCGACCCCGACACCGGGTTCAGACGGCGCCGATGGTGGTGCGGTGGAGCCGGCGATCGTGACCGTCGTAGCCGCCCGTGGCCCGGTGCAGCACCGAGCGGTTGTCCCACATGACGAGCATGTCGGGGGCCCATCGATGGGTGTAGACGAACTCGTCGCGGGTCTGCCATGCGTAGAGGTCGACCAGCAGCGCCCGGGCCTCGTCGTCGGGCATCCCGTCGATCCCGATGATGTAGCCGATGCAGCTGAAGATCCCGAGGCGACCGGTCTCGGGGTGGGCCCGGATGATCGGATGGAGCTGGGTGGCGAGTGCGGTGTCGGATGGCCGGATGTCCATCGACCGGCCACCGGCCTGGTCGTCGAACCCGTAGGTGCCGTCGGGGGCGTAGCCGCCGCGGGCGGAGTGCACGGCCAGCTTGCCCTCGAGCCGGCTGCGAAGCTCGGCGGGCATGGCATCGAGCGCCGCGTGCTGGTTGGCGTACAGGGTGTCGCCGCCGACGGGGGGCACGGTGACGGCCCGCAGGCACGTGCCCGACGGCGGACGAACCTGGAAGCTCCAGTCGCTGTGCCAGTTCTCGGCGAACAGGGGTGCGGTCTCGTCGGCCCGCCGCTCGACGGCAATGACGTGATCACGACCGGGGATCGGGGCGATGTAGGGATCGTCGCCGAACGGGCCGAAGCAGAGCGTGAACCGTTCGAGATCGTCGTCGGTCATGGGCTGATCGGGGAACACCAGCACGTGGTGCTCGAGCCAGGCCGACCGGATCTCGGCCACCGTCGGCGGATCCAGCTCGGCGGAGAGGTCGATCCCGCGCACGAATGCACCGCACGCCTGTCCGCTGGGAGTCACATCGATGGCCATCGGCCGACGCTACCGGACGCGTCAGACCCGAACCAGCGGGACCGGCGGCCCCGGTGGCGGGGCCACCTCGATCGGGTCGCCGGGACGGATCGTGCCGCCGAGCACGACCACACCCATCACCCCGCCGCGCAGGACGACCTCGCCCGAGGCATCGACTCGCCGCAATCGATCGAGCAGCCCGTCGGCGTGGCCGTTGATCTGTCCACACGGGTTGCGGAGCCCGGTCAATGCGATGAGAGCCGACTCCCCGATTCGGAGCACGGTTCCGGTGGCCAGCCCGAGGAGATCGACGCCGGAGGTGGTGACGTTCTCGCCGAGGTCGCCCGGCCCGACGACGAAGCCGTCTTCGGCCACCTCGTCGAACAGCTCGGCCGGAATCAGGTGGACCTGCCGGAGATTGGGTTGGGTGGGATCGGCCCGAACTCTCGAGCGGTGCTTCACCAGCGCGCCCTGGTGGGCGTCACCGTCGACGCCGAGCCCGGCCACGACGAGGATCTCGTCGACGGTGGTCTTGGCGAACGTGTGGGAGCCGCTGCGTTGGACGGCGACAACGGAGGACATCGGCCCGAGCCTAGGTCGTCCCTCGGGGCCGATCAGGGACGACAGACGCCGTCGGCGATCGCTGCGGCGGCGACGGCCGCCGCCACTCGCTCCGAGACCGACTTGTCGAACACCGGCGGCATGATGAACGTCTCGCAGAGTTCGTCGTCGGAGACCGAGTCGGCGATCGCCTTGGCGGCGGCCAGCTTCATGTTCTCGGTGATGTCGGTGGCCCGGGCGTCGAGGGCGCCCCGGAAGATGCCCGGGAACGCCAACACGTTGTTGATCTGGTTCGGGTAGTCACTGCGGCCCGTGCCGAGCACTCGCACGAGATCCCCGACGAGCTCGGGCCGGATCTCGGGATCGGGATTGGCCATGGCGAACACGATCGGGTCCGAGGCCATCGACTTGATGTCGTCGACGGTCAGCACGTCGGGGGCGCTCACGCCGATGAACACGTCGGCCCCGGCGATGACATCGGAGATCGAACCGTGGCGATTCGACGGATTGGTGTTCTCGGCGAACCACTGCTTCCACGAGTTCAGGTCGGTGCGACCCTCGTGGACGGCTCCCGTGCTGTCCACGCCGATGATGTTCGTGGCCCCGGCACCGAGCAGGATCTTGCCGATCGCCACCCCGGCGGCGCCGACGCCCGAGATCACGATGGCCAGATCGGACATGTGCTTGCCCGTGATCCGCAGGGCGTTCTCGAGGGCGGCGAGCGTGACGACCGCCGTTCCGTGCTGGTCGTCGTGGAAGACCGGGATGTCGAGACGCTTCTTCAACTCCTCTTCCACATAGAAGGCTCCGGGGGCGGCGATGTCCTCGAGGTTGATCCCGCCGAAGGTGGGCGCGAGACGGACGACCGTTTCGACGATCTCCTCGGGCGAGCTCACGTCGAGGCAGATCGGGAACGCGTCGACGTTGCCGAACTCCTTGAACAGGAGTGCCTTGCCCTCCATCACGGGCATCGCCGCCTTCGGACCGATGTTGCCCAGCCCGAGCACGGCCGTGCCGTCGGAGACGATGGCCACGGTGTTCTTGCGGATCGTGTATTCGTCGGCCTTCGTCTCGTCCTCGGCGATCGCCCGGCAGACCCGGGCCACGCCCGGGGTGTAGGCCATCGAGAGGTCGTCGATGTCGGCGACCGGGAAGAGCGCCAGGACCTCGATCTTGCCGCCCTCGTGCATGGCGAACGTGCGGTCGAACCACTCGTGCAGGGTCACACCGTCGGTGTTGGCGACGACCTCGGCGATCTCACGCTGGTGGGCTTCGTCCCGGCAGTTGATGACCATCGACCGGTTGACCACCGGGCCTCGGGCCTCGAAGCTGTCGACGGCGAAGATGTTGCCGCCCGCATCACCGATCGCCGTCGCCAGATGGCCGAGGACGCCGGGCACGTTCTTGAGCGTGACCCGGATCGAGATCGAATACTGCGTGGCGGGAGGCTTGTCCATGATCCGGAAACCTACCGGCGTCACCCTCGTCGGCGGCGCCCTCGGTGCCAATCGCGCCCGGCTGCCACCAGGGTGGAGCCGTCGGTTCGCTCACGCCGTGCAGTGACGGCAGGGAACCGGGCCGTAGTGGGTGACGTGTCCGGTCCATTCGGTCCCGTCGTGCCAGCGGAACTTGTGGATCGCCATGGGGTCCGGGTGCCAGCCCTTGCCGACGACGGGGACCGTCGAGTGCTCGTCACGAGCGGGGAGTGTGTCGGTGAAGATCGTTGCGGTGGTCATGTCCATCACCCTGAACGAGGCCCGCCGCCGCCGAATCGGGTGCATCCCCCATCCCATTCGGCCTCCCCGGGGGTTGCCGGGTGTCCGCGTCGGGTGTCAGCCCGTCGTTGCCGCCTTTGGTGGGGATTCCGGTCCTTCGGCTCCAACCGGCGGCGTCCGCCGGTCGACGCTCAGAGCGAGTCGATGAGGCGCCGGAGCCGTTCGAGGGCGACCGGCGTACGGGACCCCCACCAGAACAGGTCCTGGCCGTCGACCTCCACCACCGGGCCGACCGCCGACAGCTCGACCAGGTGCTCGGCGGTGAACACGTAGGGTTCGGACGGGGCGAGGACGACGTCGACCTCCCGGGTCCGGACCTCGTCGAGCGAGACCTCGGGATAGGCATCGCCTGCGGGGTCGGCGTAGACGTTCTCGACGCCGAGTGCCGCCAGGAGCGACGAGCCGAAGGTGGCGCCGCCGATCGTCATCCAGGGCCGTCGCCAGATCGGGACGAACGCCCGCAGCCGTGGTGTCGCCCGACGTGACCAGTCGGGCCAGTCGGCGGTCTGGGAGTCCACTCCGATCCGATCGGCCAGTCGGTCGAGCTCGGGGCGCACGTCGCCCAGGGACCGGACGTCGGTCACGAACACCTCGATCCCGAGCCGCTCGACGGCCTCGGCGTCTTCGCGCCGGTTCTCCTCCCGGTCGAAGGCGACGACATCGGGGGCGAGCGCCGCGATGGCGGCGAGGTCGGGGTTCTTCGTGCCGCCGACGGTGAGCAGGTCGGGCTGTTCACAGAAGCGGGTGCAGGCGATCGGATCGTGGCCCCAGTGCGCGGAGCGTCTCGGTGATCGAGGGGACGAGGCTGACGATCCGCGGCCCGCCGGGGAGCGACGTCACATCCGTCGGAGGAGGTCGGCCTTCTTCAGTTCGAACTCGGAGTCGGTGAGCAGGCCCTTGTCTCGCAGGTCGGCGAGACGCTCGATCTGGTCGGTGATGGACTCCGGCGCCGATGGCTGACCCGTCGCCATGCCCTGGGCCACTCGATCGAACTTGCGATTCTCGTTGCTCTCCATCTGACGGTAGATCTCGTTCTGGACGTCGAGCGGGCGACGGATGTCGCTGAAGGTCGACGTTCCCTGTTCACCCGCCGATTCGATCCGGAGGTCTCCCGAGCCGATCAGGCGCTCGAAGATGCTCTGGGCGAAGAAGACCGTGTTGATGCGCTCGAGCGGGATCTCGGTCCCGGATCGGCTGAGGATGCCGTCTCGACTGATCAGGCGATCGGTGGTGATCACGAAGTTGGTGGTGGCCCATTTCGCGTACCGGAGTCCGAACCAGCCGACGGCCACCACGATGAGCACCCCGATGACCCAGCGGAGCTGCGTGGGCCATTCGAAGGCCAGGGACAAGACCCCGAAGGCGACGGTGACGAACAGCGCCAGGACCTGCCGGCTGAAGAACCACCAATGCGGTCGAAGGTCGAGCACGACCTCCTCGGTGCCGTGTAGCTGACTCTTCGGGTACGCCATGGGCCGATGCTAGCGCCCGGCCGCCGGTCACGCCGCCGAACCGCGGTGAGTGTCACAGCACCGGAGTAGGGTCGATCGTCGTGAGTGGAGCACGCCTTCTCGACGGACTGAACGAACGCCAGCAGCAGGCGGTCACGGCCACCGGTGGCCCGCTCGTGGTGCTGGCGGGAGCCGGTTCGGGCAAGACCCGAGTGCTCACTCGTCGCATCGCCCATCGCGTGCTCGAGGGCGAGACCGACCCTCGCCGGGTGTTGGCACTCACGTTCACCCGCAAGGCGGCCGGCGAGATGCGCGGCCGTCTCCGTCAGCTCGGTCTGCGCGACGACGTCGTCGCCGGCACGTTCCACGGGATCGCGCTCACCCAACTCCGCCAGCGTTGGGACGAGCGAGGGGTCACTCCTCCGACCATCCTCGATCGCAAGTACCGGATGATCAGCCAACTGCTCGGCCGACGTCGCGGGGTCGAACCCATGGACGTGGTGAGCGAGATCGAATGGGCCCGGGCCCGCATGGTCGAGCCCGCCGACTACGCCGCCGCCGCCGCACTCGCCGGGCGCACGCCCCCGATCCCGCCCGGCGACATGGCCGACATCCTGCACCGGTTCCAGCAGGAGAAGCGGCAACGACGCGTGGTCGACTTCGACGACCTCCTCACCCTGGCGCTGCGCGATCTGCTGGTCGATCCCGACTACGCGGCAGCCGTGCGCTGGCGGCACCGGCACCTCTACGTCGACGAGTTCCAAGACGTCAACCCGCTCCAGTTCGAACTCTTGAAGGCCTGGCGGGGCCGCAGCGACGACCTGTTCGTCGTCGGCGACCCCAACCAGGCGATCTACGGCTGGAACGGCGCCGACCCCGATCTCCTCCGCAGCTTCGCCAAGCGGGAACGCAACGCCACCGTGATCGAACTCAACGACAACTACCGGTCGACCCCCCAGATCCTCACGGCGGCCGCCGCCGCGCTCACCAGCACCAGCGGTTCGCTGATCCCCCACCGACCCGATGGCGCCGTTCCCGACATCGTCGCCTATCCGAGCGAACAGGCCGAGGCCGACGGCATCGCCGCCGCCGTCCGCGCTGCCCACTCGGTCGGCGACGCCTGGTCGCGGCAGGCGGTGCTGGTGCGTACCAATGCCCAACTCGTCCCGATCGAGCAGGCACTCGTTGCCGTGGGGATCCCCGTGCGAGTCCGAGGCGGCGCCGGTCCGTTGGCGAGCCAGGAGGTCAAGGCCAAGCTCCGCGAGCTGGCCCGGCCGGGCATCGACCTCTTCCGCGCCGTCTCCGACCTCGACCATTCCCTCGGGTTCGATCGACTCGGCCCCGCCGATCCGGCCGACGACGACGACGCAGTGATCGATCTCACCGACGACGAGACGATCAACCCCGGCGAGGTCGAACGCCGTCAGAACCTCGGCGCCCTCAGCCGGCTCGTGCACGACTACCTCACCATCGACCCCAATCCCGACGGCCCCGGCCTCGCCGCCTGGGTCGCCACCCTGCAGGCCGGCGAGGTCTCGACCGACCACGACGCCGTCGAGCTCGCCACCTTCCACTCGGCGAAGGGTCTCGAGTGGCCGGTCGTGCACCTGGCGGGCGTCGAGGCGGGCTTCGTCCCGATCAGCTATGCCAAGACCGGAGCGCAACTGGCCGAGGAGCGGCGACTGCTCTACGTGGCGATCACCCGGGCCGAACGCGAACTGCACCTGTCGTGGGCCGCCACCCGCACGTTCGGCACCCGATCCATGAAGCGAACCCCCTCGCCGCACCTCGACGACATCAAGTCGGCGATCGACCACCTCGGACGCGGTCAGCGGCCGCTCGACTGGCGGGCCAAGGTCGTCGATTCACGCTCGCAGATCGCCGAACGACCGGCGGGCACCATCCTCGACAAGCGTGTCGATCGAAACCCCGTCGCCGATCCGGTCTTCGATGCGCTGAAGGTGTGGCGTCGTGACCAGGCCCGGGCCGCCGACGTCCCGGCCTACGTCGTCTTCAACGACCAGACCCTGCGAGCACTGGCCAAACGCCGACCGGCCAGCCGGGCGCAACTGGCCAACGTCTCGGGCATCGGCGCCGCCAAGCTCGAGCGGTTCGGCGACGACGTCCTGCGGATCATCCGGGACACCAGCGACTGATCCGATCCCGGGCCGGGCGTCCCGCCCCGCCTACGGTCTGGTCGCGACCGTGGTCACGAAGGTCCCGGTGCGGCGCCGGCCGGTGATCTCGAGTCCGCCCTGCTCGATGCACTCGTCGACCGTCGCCGGGCGGAGACGGAGCTTGCAGTAGCTCGACACCTGCAGGTCGAACCCTTCGTCGGAGCGGGTGTGGAGGATGTCACTGACCCGGATCCGATCGGCTTCGGCCTCCTCGAGCAGACACGTCAGGATCCGCTCGTGATCGCTCCGGACGGCGATGAACCGGTCGTCTCCACTCGGGAGCGAGGTCGAGTCTCGGTAACTCACGACGAGCGTTCCACCCGGCTGCAGCACCCGACCGGCGGTGGTCGCCAGTTCGGCGACGTCGTCGAGGGAGGCGAAGTGGGCGAGCGTGTCGCCCATGCAGCAGATCAGCTCGGGCTCGGCGGAGGGATCGGCCGACAGCGGTTCGTCGCGGAAGACGATCGGCAGTGTCCCGATGTGATCCCGAAGTCTGGCCCGCATCGCCGGTGACGGTTCGACCGCCTCGACCCGATAGCCCCGTTCGGCGAGGGGGATGCTCTGGTGACCGGTCCCGGCGCCGACATCGATGGCCAGGGCGCCGGCAGCGACCGGCGTCAGGTCGAGTTCGGCGAACAGATCTCGGTGCCGTTGCGTTGCGGCCTCCCAGCCGCCGAGCATCCAGTCGTAGACGGGGGCGAGGAGGGTCTCGTAGTGCTCAACGGTCACGATTGCGTTCGGCGAGCATCGCTGCGAGCTTGGCGAAATCGACGCTGATGAACAGACCGTGGGCCTCCGCGCACAGCGATCCACCGGCGGTGAGGGTGGCGTCGACGAAGATCTTGCGGCCCTCGACCCGGTCGGTCCAGGCGGTGCAGACGAGCGGGGTGTGCAGCGGCGTCGGGGCCCGGTAGTCGATCGTGAGGGAACCGGTCATGCCCGGGTTGCCGGTCATCGACTGGGCGGCCCCCATCACCTCGTCGAAGGCGGCGGCGACCATCCCGCCGTGCACGTTCCCCGGCGGACCCTCGAAGGCCGACCCGAACGTGACCTCGGCGATGACCTTGGGCGGGTCGATCGTGAAGCGCATGAGGGGCGCAATGGGGTTGGCCCGCCCGATCAGCGGGCTGTACTCGGCATGCCCGCTCGGCGGACCGGCGCCGGCGGTCGAGGCCTCGGCGAACCGGTCGTACTGACGACCATGCTCGAAGCCCCGCAGGGAAGCCGCCATCGCCTCGAGCTGGTCGGCCATCGCCTCGAACGACTCGTCGGGGGCTCGGCTGTCGACCAGCCGCTCGATCATCTCGCGCATGGCGTCGCCGATCCGCCAGTTGAGGCGGCGCCGGGGCGGCAACGCATCCATGTCGGCGTCGGAGTAGTAACCGCTGAGCGCCGCGATCCCGGCCTCGGCCACCCCACCGCCGACCACACCGGCGCCGACCACACCGGCGCCGACCTCACCGGAGCCCGACCCCGTCATCTCGCCGTCGCTCGCCATCAGACCGAAACCCGATCTCGGAACGCCGCGATGACGGGGACGTGATCGCTGGGCTTGGTCCCCTTGCGGCCGTTGCGGTCGAAGACGTCGAGCACACAGCGCTCGGCCAGAGCCGGCGAGCTGAGCACGTAGTCGATCCGCATCCCCTGGCGTTTGTGGAACCGTCCTGCCTGGTAGTCGTAGTAGCTGAACAGGCCCCCGTCGTCGTGGTGGACCCGGAAGGTGTCGACCAGACCGAACTCCTTGACCCGGGCAAGGGCCTCGCGTTCGGGCGGGGTGACGTGGGTACTGCCGACGAACACCGAACGGTCCCAGACGTCGTGGTCCTCGGGGGCGATGTTCCAGTCACCGGCAACGACGACCTCACGATCGGCGACAGGGAGGTGCCCGAGGGTCTGCTCGAGGTGGAGGCGGAGCCGGTCGAGCCAACCGAGCTTGTAGTGGTAGTGCTCGTGACCGACCTCGCGGCCGTTGGGGACGTAGACGCTGTGGACCCGAATCCCACCGCAGGTGGCCGACACCAGACGGGCGTCGGCGTCGGGCTCGATCCCGTCGGCGAAACCCCCGACCGGGTCCTCGATCCCGACGTTCGACAGGATCGCCACGCCGTTCCACTGGCCCTGACCGTGGTGCACCGAGTCGTAGCCGAGTTCGGCGAAGGCCGCGGTCGGGAAGGCATCGTCGGCGAGCTTGGTCTCCTGCAGGCAGACGACGTTCGGGCGGACCTGATCCAACCAGTCCTCGACCCGGGGCATCCGCACCTTCAACGAGTTGACGTTCCACGTGGCGACCAACATCGACCAGACCCTACCCAAGCCGTCCCGCCCCGAAGAACCCGTTCCCGGTTTACGCTCCGATCATGTCGCTGAACGTGCCGGACGGCTTCTCGATCACGGTCTGGAACGACTACGTCTGTCCCTGGGCCTATCTCGGTCGGCGGCACACCCACTGGTTGATCGAGCAGGGCGTCCCGATCGAGGTGCGGGCCTACGAGCTCCATCCCGATCTCCCGCCGACCGGTCGACCCATCGAGGCCGGCGGACGCTACGACCGCCTGCTCGACGACCTCGGGATGCAGGCCCGGGAAGCCGGTCAGCCCTTCGCCAAGCCCGTCCGGACCCCGAGCAGCCGACGGGCGCTCGAGGTCCTCGAGCTCCTGGCCCGCCACGAGCCCGACCGGGTGTTCGCCTTCGACGAAGCGGCGGCCCGAGCCGTCTGGGTCGACGGGCGGGCCCTCGACGACCACGCCGTGCTCGACGACATCGTGGCGGGCGTCGGCGTCGACCCGGCAGCGCTGCACGACCGACTCGACGCCGGAGAAGGGGCCGAGCTCGTCGACCTCGGACGGCGTCACGCCATCGAACTCGAGGTGTCGGGCACTCCGGCCTGGCGACTCGGATCGCTCACGGTGACCGGCGTCCACCATGACGATCAGTTCCGACGCTGGGTGACCCGCATCGTCGAGCGAGCCGCCGACCCGGACCCACCATGAGGCACGGCCCCCACAGCTAGGCTGGACGGCCGTGGCCCCGCAACCGTCATCTCCCGCCCTTGGACCCAACGACTGGCTGGTCGAGGAACTGCGTGAGCAGTACCGAACCAATCCCAAGTCCGTACCGGAAGCCTGGCGGGCCGTGTTCGCCAACGGCGACGGTCACGGCGTCGCCAACGGGGTCGCCGACGCCGACCCCCGTCCCACCAACGGCGCCGCCCCGGCCCTGACCAACGGCGCGCCGACCGCGGCCCCGGTGCCCGCACAGGCGGCCCTGCCCGCCCCCGTCGCGTCTCCGACGGCCCCGATCTCGACCACCCCGACCATCCCGACCACCCCGGTCCCGGCCGAAGGATCACCGACGACCGGCCCGGCCACCACCGAGACCACGACGGCTCCCGCTCCGGCGCCCGCCCCTCCGGCACCCGCCGCGCCGGCTCCGGCTGCGACAGCCCCGCCGGCCGAGCCCACCGAGCCCGCTCCCGAGCCCGGCGAACCGCTGCGGGGGGTCGCGGCCCGGATCGTCACCAACATGGAAGCCAGCCTGTCGGTCCCGACCGCCACCAGCTTCCGCGAGATCCCGGCAAAGCTGCTCGAGGTCAACCGCAAGGTCCTCAACAACCATCTCCTCCGGGTGCGGGGCGGCAAGGTCAGCTTCACGCACATCATGGGCTACGCCATCGTGCGGGCGGTCGCCACCACCGTTCCCAACATGAACAGCGTCTACGTCGAGGGCTCCGACGGCAAGCCCCGCGTCATCCGCGGGGGCGCCATCAACCTCGGCCTCGCCGTCGACCAGCAGAAGGCCGACGGGACCCGCTCACTGATCGTGCCCGTCATCAAAGACGCCGGCACCATGAACTTCGCCGAGTTCGTGGCGGCCTACGAGGCGCTCATCAAGAAGGTCCGCGACAACAAGCTCACGGTCGACGACATGACCGGGGCCACGGTCAGCCTCACCAACGTCGGCACCCTCGGCACGGTGCAATCGGTTCCCCGGCTCATGCCGGGGCAGGGAGCGATCATCGGGGTCGGGCGCATCGACTACCCGACGGCCTTCGAAGCCGCCGACAAGAAGGTCATCGCCCAGCTGGGCCTGTCGAAGGTCGTCAACATGACCTCGACCTACGACCATCGGATCATCCAGGGTGCCGAGTCGGGGGCCTTCCTCAAGCGGGTCCACGAGCTGTTGCTCGGGGTCGACGACTTCTACGACGAACTGTTCCACGACATCGGTGTCCCCTACACCGCGGTGAAGTGGCTCGACGATCATGGCGCCACCGAGGCCGACGACACCGAGGGCGCCCACGCCAAGCAGATGGCGGTCAACACCCTCATCAACCAGTACCGGGTCCGCGGCCACCTCATCGCCAACACCAATCCGTTGGCCGACACGGCCTCGGTCCTGCATCCCGAGCTCGATCCGGCGACGTTCGGCCTGACGATCTGGGACCTCGACCGCGAGTTCCTCACCGGCCTGCGCGACGGCGTGTACGCGTCGATCGGCGGCAAGGCGGTCCAGATGCCGCTCGGCGACATCCTGGGCGTGCTGCGCGATGCCTACTGTCGCAGCATCGGCATCGAATACATGCACATCGCCGACCCGGCCGAGAAGCGCTGGATCCAGGAGCAGGTCGAGGGTCATCCGTACACGATCAACCGTCAACATCAGCACCACATCCTCGAGCGGCTCACCGCCGCCGAGGCTCTCGAGAAGTTCCTGGCGGCGCGCTACGTCGGCCAGAAGCGGTTCGGCCTCGAGGGGGCGGAGTCGACCATCCCGATCATCGACGCCCTCCTGACCGCCGCCGCCGACACCAACCACAGCCGAGCCGTGCTCGGCATGGCCCACCGGGGTCGACTCAATGTGCTGGTCAACATCATGGGCAAGGCCTACAACGAGCTCTTCCGCGAGTTCGAAGGCGCCGTGAGCGAGAGCTCGATCCAGGGATCGGGCGACGTGAAGTACCACCTCGGTCTGAAGGGCACGCACGAGAGCCCGTCGGGCAACTCGATCGACACCGAGCTCGCGCCCAACCCGTCCCACCTCGAGACCGTCGGCCCCGTGGTCGTCGGCATGGCGCGGGCCTACATGGACCAGACCGACGACGGCAACTACCCCGTGCTGCCGATCCTGATGCACGGCGACGCCGCCTTCGCCGGCCAGGGTGTCGTTCCCGAAACGCTCAACCTGTCGCAGATCAAGGGCTACAAGGTCGGCGGCACGATCCACCTCATCATCAACAACCAGCTCGGCTACACCACCGCGCCCCACCACTCGCGCTCGTCGGAGTACTCCACCGACGTGGCGAAGATGGTCCAGGCCCCGATCTTCCACGTCAACGCCGACGACCCCGAGGCTTGTGTGCGCGTCGCCGAACTCGCGTTCGCCTACCGGCAGCAGTTCCACAAGGACGTCGTCATCGACATGATCGGCTACCGGCGTCACGGTCACAACGAGGGTGACGACCCGAGCTACACCCAGCCGATCATGTACCGCAAGATCGCCAACCGGTCCTCGGTGCGAACCCTGTACACCCAGAACCTGATCGACCGCGGCGACATCTCCGTTGCCGAGGCCGAATCGGCGATGGACTACTTCCAGGACATCCTGCAGGGCGCACTCGAGAGCACCCGGGAATCCGCCCCGCCCGCCGGGCTGTTGGCCAAGCCGTCGCCGCCCGCCGATCGGTGTGCTCCCCCACGTCGAGACCGGCGTCAGTCGGAGCTCGCTCGACGCGGTGTACGCCGCCATGAGCCACGTCCCCGAGGGCTTCACCGTCCATCCCAAACTCGCCCGCCAGTTCGAACAGCGCGACAAGATGTTCGAGTCGGGCGAGATCGACTGGGCCCTCGGCGAGGCCTTCGCCATCGGCACGTTGCTGCGCGACGGGATCTCGGTGCGCATCGCCGGCCAGGACTCGCGCCGGGGAACCTTCGCCCACCGTCACGCCACCCTGCACGACTTCGAGAACGGCAACGAGTTCACGCCGCTGACCATGCTCGGCGACGACGAGACCAAGTTCTGGATCTACGACTCCACCCTCTCGGAGTACGCCGCCCTCGGTTTCGAGTACGGCTACACCCTCGCCAACACCGAGGCCCTGGTCGCCTGGGAGGCGCAGTTCGGCGACTTCGTCAACGGGGCGCAGATCATCATCGACCAGTTCCTCGTCGCCGCCGAAGACAAGTGGAAGACCCAGTCGAGCCTGGTGATGCTGCTGCCCCATGGCTACGAGGGTCAGGGACCGGAGCACTCCTCGGGACGACTCGAACGGTTCCTGTTGCTGTGCGCCGAAGACAACATCCAGGTGGTCAACACCACGACCGCCGCACAGTTCTTCCACCTGCTGCGCCGGCAGGTCATGCGCAACGTCCGCAAACCCCTCGTGGTGTTCACCCCCAAGTCCGGGCTCCGGGCCAAGTGGTCACGCAGCCCCGTCGACGAACTGCTCTCGGGATCCTTCCAGGAGGTCCTCGACGACCCCGACGCCCCGAAGGCGAAGTCGGTCCGGCGGGTGATCTTCGCGAGCGGCAAGGTGGCCGCCGAGGCGCTGGCCTATCGCGACGAGATCGGAGCCGCCGCCGCAGTCGTTCGCGTCGAGCAGCTCTATCCCTGGCCGTTCGCCGACGTCGCCCGGACCCTCGAGACCTACTCCCGGGCCACCGAGATCGTCTGGCTCCAGGAAGAGCCCGAGAACATGGGCGCGTGGAACAACGTGAAGGGTCGCCTCTACGAGGCCCACGGCGAGACCCACACCATCCGTCGGGTCAGCCGAACCGAGTCGGGGAGCCCGGCCACCGGCTCGCTCGCCGTCCACAAGCAGGAACAGCAGGAGCTGCTCGAGCGAGCCTTCGCCGGCGTTCCCGACTGATCGCCGGCCGCACCGGTCGGCACGACTACAGCGACAGTCCGATCACCGCACTCAGTTCGGCCAGGGCGACATCGGGGTCGACGACCTTGATCGTCGTCATGCCCATGGCGGCCGCCGGCTTGAGGTTGACCCCGAGGTCGTCGAGGAACACCGCCTCCGATGCCTCGATCTCGAGCAGCTCGAGCGCCCGTTCGTAGAAGCCGACCTCGGGCTTGCGAATGCCGATGCGTGACGACTCGATGACCTGATGGAACTGGCTCATCACCGAGACCCGGGCCTCGTCGCCTTCACTCACGCCGCTGCCGCGTTCGTCGTGAGCCAGGAAGTTGTTGGTCAGGCAGGCCGTGATGAAGCCGGCGCGTCGAACGGTGCCGACCGCAGCGGCCATGCGGGGCCGCACCTCACCCGAGAGCAGGCCGAGGATGTCGTGGCCGTCGATGTCGTGACCCAGCGCTGCGGCCTCCTGCTGGAACAGGTCGGCGAAGCCGTCGACGTCGACGTCACTGCGTTCGAGCCGGGCCCACGCGTTGTCGTCGGGATTGGTGGCGTTGATGGTCCGAATGAGGTCGTTGGGGAGTCCCTTCGACGCCTCGTAACGATTGAAGGCCTCGAAGGGTGAGGTCAGGATCACACCGCCGAAGTCGAAGAGCACCGCTTTGATCATCGGACGATCCTAGGGTCGAGCCGACCCGGCGGCGCTCTTGCACCGTCGTGCCGACGCGCCGCCGAACCGAGAAAAGGTTCCCGGTCGCGCCCTCATCCGCTGTTTCTGCACCCAACGGTGCTTGACTGTTGAC
This sequence comes from uncultured Acidimicrobiales bacterium, assembly GCA_963717115.1. GTDB lineage: Bacteria > Actinomycetota > Acidimicrobiia > Acidimicrobiales > SZUA-35 > JBBQUN01. The sequence goes on from CAVQVO010000009.1 coordinate 305,254, forward strand.
AACATGACATCCACGACACGACATCTCGTTGTCGACGGATCCAACATCGCGACAGAGGGACGAACCCTCCCGAGCCTGAAGCAGCTGGATGAGGCGGTACGTGCCGTCCTCGCCGAGCGTGACTTCGACTCCGTGACCGTGGTCGTCGACGCAACCTTTGCCCACCGAATCGATGCCTCCGAGCGAGAGGAGTTCGAAGCCGCCATCGAGGCCGGCGAACTCCTGTCGCCACCGGCGGGCGTCGTCGGACGCGGCGATGCGTTCATCCTGCAGGTCGCCGAGAAGGCCAACGCCGCCGTCTTCTCGAACGATTCGTTCCAGGAGTTCCACGGCGAGCACACCTGGCTCTTCGACGACGGACGACTCGTCGGCGGCAAACCGGTCGAGCACGTCGGCTGGGTCTTCGTCGACCGCATCCCGGTTCGCGGTCCGGCCAGCCGTCGAGCGACGCGCGAAGCACGGAGTCCTTCCAGCGGGCGGAGTTCCTCGAGCGGGCGCGGTTCCTCGAGCGGGCGCGAGTTCCTCGAGCGGGCGCGGTTCCTCGAGCGAGCGCGGTTCGGCGAACGGTCGCGGGCGCGGCACGTCGAGCGGTCCCACCAGCTCCGGTGTCGAGCTCGGCCCACCGCCGAAGCCGAAGAGCCCGCCTCCGCCCCGGGCCGGCGCCAAGCGAGACGGTGCCGACGAGGCGTCCGTCGGCTCAGGCGAAGAAGAGGCGACGACCAACACGAGATCGCGGCGTCGAGGCGGCGGCCGCAAGCAGCAGGCGACCGAACCCCGCGCTGCCGCGTCGGGCTCACAGCTCAACGAGCCGCTGGACTTCCTCAACTTCGTGTCGAGTCACTCGATCGGCGACGAGCTGACGGCACCCGTGGATCGCTATTCGTCCCACGGCTGCTATCTGGACGTGAACGGAGCGCAGGCCTATCTGCCGCTCAAGTCGATGGGCGATCCGCCCCCGACCAAGGCTCGTGAGCTGGTTTCGATCGGTCAGCTCGTGAAGGTCGTCGTCGAATCCCTCGACGCCGACCGCCGCGGCATCAACGTCTCGTTGGTGGCCGTGCTGGACGACGATCCAACCGGCACCACTCATGAACAAGTATCGTCTGCCGACGACTCGGCGGGGGAACTGAATCTCACAAGGAGCGAGACAGACGTGGCTACAAAGCGAAGTGCATCGAAGAAGGCAAGCAAGGCGCCAGCCAAGCGTGCTGCCAAGGCCACCGCGTCGCCGCGGTGAAGACGGCTGCCGCCAAGAAGGCCCCGGCCAAGAAGGCGGCCGTGAAGAAGGCGGCGGTGAAGAAGGCCGCACCGGCCAAGAAGGCCACAGCCAAGAAGGCCCCGGCCAAGAAGGCGGCGGTGAAGAAAGCCGCACCGGCCAAGAAGGCCCCGGCCAAGAAGGCCGCCGTGAAGAAGGCCGCACCGGCCAAGAAAGCCACAGCCAAGAAAGCCACAGCCAAGAAGGCCCCGGCCAAGAAGGCGGCGGTGAAGAAAGCCGCACCGGCCAAGAAGGCCGCAGCCAAGAAGGCGGCGGTGAAGAAGGCCGCGCCGGCCAAGAAAGCCGCCGTGAAGAAGGCCGCACCGGCCAAGAAGGCCGCAGCCAAGAAGGCGCCGGCCAAGAAGGCGGCGGCGAAGCGAACGGCCACCAAGCGCAGCTGACCCGCCGGTCACCGAAGACGATTCGATCACGAAGCCCCGGTTCGGAACCGGGGCTTCGTCGCGTCGCGGCCGGCGGCACGCCGCCGGTAGCCTCGCCCCCATGTCGGCGCAATTCGTTTACACCATGCACAAGGTGGGCCGGTACTACCCGCCCGACCGTCAGATCCTCGAGAACATCACGCTCGCCTTCTACCCGGGGGCGAAGATCGGCGTGCTCGGGAGCAACGGCTCGGGCAAGTCCTCACTCCTGAAGATCATGGCCGGCCTCGACGACGGCTACACCGGCGAAGCCCGACTCACCCCCAACTTCACCGTCGGCTACCTCGAACAGGAGCCGCAGCTCGACCCGTCGAAGGACGTGCGGGCCAACGTCATGGACGGTGCCGGCGAGACCGTCGGCCTGCTCGCCCGCTACGAGGAGGTCCTGGCGGGCTGGGCCGATCCCGACGCCGACTACGACAAGCTCGGTACCGAGCAGGCCGAACTCGAGGCGAAGATCGAAGCCGTGCAGGGCTGGGATCTGCAGCGGACCATCGAGATCGCCATGGACGCGCTCCGGCTCCCGCCCGGCGAGGAGTCGGTCGAACACCTGTCGGGCGGCGAGCGACGGCGGGTCGCGCTGTGCCGCCTGTTGTTGTCGAAACCCGATCTGCTCCTGCTCGACGAACCGACCAACCACCTCGATGCCGAGTCGGTCGCCTGGCTCGAACGGCATCTGTCGGACTACCACGGCGCCGTCATCGCCATCACCCACGACCGCTACTTCCTCGACAACGTGGCCCGCTGGATCCTCGAGCTCGACCGCGGCAAGGGCATCCCCTTCGAAGGCAACTACTCGAGCTGGCTCGAGCAGAAGCAGGACCGTCTCGACTCCGAGGTGCGGGCGCAGGCGGCCCGCAAGCGCACCCTGCAACGCGAACTCGAATGGGTCCGCATGGGGGCCCGGGCCCGACAGGCGAAGGGCCAGGCCCGACTCAACGCCTACGAGACCCTGCAAGCCGAGGCCGAGGCCTACGACCCCCGTGACGAGAAGGTCCAGATCTACATCCCACCCGGCAAGCGGCTGGGTGATCAGGTCTTCGAAGTCGAGCAACTCCGGAAGGGGTTCGGCGACCGATTGCTCATCGAGGACCTGTCGTTCTCGTTGCCGAAGGCGGGCATCGTCGGGGTGATCGGCGGCAACGGTGCCGGCAAGACCACCTTGTTCAAGATGCTGATCGGCGCCGCAACCGCCGACGGCACCGCCGAGCAGCCCGACGACGGCACGATCACGGTCGGGCCGACGGTGGAGCTCGCCTACGTCGACCAGTCCCGAGACGTCCTCGATCCCGACGACACCGTCTACGACGCGATCACCGAGAAGCACGACGTCCTCGAGGTCGGTGGACGCGAGATCAACGGTCGGGCCTATGTCGCCTCCTTCAACTTCAAGGGTTCGGATCAGCAGAAGAAGGTCGGCGTGCTCTCGGGCGGAGAACGCAACCGGGTGCACCTGGCCCGGGTCCTGAAAGAGGGTGGCAACGTCCTGTTCCTCGACGAGCCGACCAACGACCTCGACGTCGACACCCTCCGAGCCCTCGAAGACGCCCTCGACCGCTACCCCGGTTGCGCCGTGGTGATCAGCCACGACCGTTGGTTCCTCGACCGGATCGCCACCCACATCCTGGCCTTCGAGGGCGATTCGCAGGTCCGATGGTTCGAGGGCAACTTCTCCGAGTACGAGGAGTTCCGCCAGCGCGAGTTCGGTGACGACGCCCAACCCCACAAGCTGACGTACAAGAAGCTCGCCTGATCCCCCGACTCCGACCGGTCGCCACCCGAGGTTCCGACGACGATTGCTCAAGGCCCGCCGGATCGAGCCGAAAACCTGGGCATGGCATCGCCGGCGGCAACCCGAGTCCAACCGATCACCCGAGCCGTGACCCGTCTCATCGAGGCGGGATCCATGGTCGATTGCGCCCACTGTGAGAGCCAGGTCAAGTTCCGGGCCCGACAGCGCGATCTCCAGGTGATCTGCAACGTCTACGAGGACGGGCGGTGGGCGCGGGTCGAGCACTTCCACGAGCACTGCTACCTCGAAGCGGGCGAGCCGCACGGCTCGCCGGCCGACTGATCCGAGCCCTTCCCGGCGGCGACGACCGCCGGGCGAATCACAGCGCCACGCCGCCCCCCGATAGGGTGCGGGACGTGTCAACCACGGCCGCTCCGCTCGCGACAATCGATGATCATCGGCTCGCGGCCGACCTCGCCGAGCGAACCGGATTGCTGCTCAACGACCTGCGGCAACGACTCGTCCGATCGGGCATCACGCACTACGAGCTCAAAGATGCCGGCGACGCCGCCGCCCATGACCTGATCGTTGCCGTCCTCGCCGAGGAACGACCCGACGACGCCGTCCTGTCCGAAGAAGGTGCCGACCGTCGTTCGCGCCTCTCGGCGGCCCGCACGTGGATCGTCGATCCGCTCGACGGAACCCGCGAGTTCGCCGAGCCACCGCGGACCGATTGGGCCGTCCACATCGCGCTCGTGATCAACGGTGATCCCGTCGCCGGAGCGGTCGCCCTCCCCGCCCAGGGAATCACCCTGTCGACCCATCGACCGCCGTCGCTCCCGGTCCCGAGCCCCGGTGCGCCCCGGGTCATCGTCAGTCGAACCCGGCGTCCCCCGGCGGCGCAGATGCTCGCCCGCGAGCTGCGCGCCACCTACCTCGAGATGGGATCGGCGGGCGCCAAGGCCATGGCCGTGGTCCGGGGTGAGGCCGACATCTATGCGCACTCGGGTGGACAGTACGAGTGGGACAACTGCGCACCGGTCGCCGTTGCCCTCGCCGCCGGGCTCCACTGCTCTCGCCTCGACGGATCCCCGATGGTCTACAACAACCCCGATCCGTACCTGCCCGATCTGTTGATCTGTCGCCCCGAGTGGGCCCAGCCGTGCCTCGAGATCCTCAATCGATGAGCGAGTCCGACGTGCAGTCCATCGACGGACTCGAACTGCGTGCGACCCGCTACGAGGTACAGGACCGGGTGGCGGTGATTCGTCTGCACCGCCCCCACCGGCACAACGCCTGGACCGGGACCATGGACCGCGAGTACCGCTGGTGCCTGGCCCGAGCCGAGCACGACGACGACGTCCGGGTCATCGTCATCACCGGATCCGGACGGCGCTTCTGCGTCGGCGGCGACAGCCAGGCGCTCGTCGGGCACGTCGAACGCGGTGGCTACGACACCGGCCTCGTCGGCGACGAGGCCACGCCCGGTCACGGATTCGACCCCCGCTTCGATCATCCCTTCGCCTGCCACTTCGGGCTGACGAAACCCGTCGTTGCCGCCGTCAACGGCGCGGCAGCCGGAATCGGGATGGCGCTGGCCGCCTTCGCCGACCTGCGCTTCGCCGACCCCGGAGCCAAGTTCACCACGGCCCACGGCAAGCTCGGGCTCCCGCCCGAGTACGGCCTGTCCTGGCTGCTCCCCCGCATGATCGGGGTTCCCCGAGCTCTCGATCTGTTGCTGACCTCTCGCGTCATGACCGCCGAGGAAGCCCTCGACTGGGGATTCGTCAACCGGATCCATCCCGCCGAGTCGCTGCTCGAGGCGACCCTCGCGTTCGCCGAGGAGCTGGCCTCCACCGTCGCTGCGGGATCGCTGCGAATGAGTCGACAGCAGACCTACCGAGACCTCCACGGCGACATCGGAGCCTCGGTCACCGATTCGATGAGCCTGCTGCACGAGGCGATGCGCGGACCCGAGTACGCCGAGGGAGTCCGGGCCCTGGTCGAGAAACGCCAACCCCGGTTCTGACCCCGACCACGGACGCGACCCGGCATCGAAGGCCCCGCTGGTCCACACTCTTGGAGCACCCCGGTGCTCCCCCGCCACCACTCCGACCCCAGCGGTCGGCGAAGACGAGACGCCATGACCATCGAACACGCAACCACCGACCGCCCCGAGACCGAGCCGGCCCCCGAGGCCGATGATCTGCACCTCGGATCGTTCAGCGAAGTCCAACCCTGGAGCCTGGCTCGTCGCGCTCCGGCGTGGCTCCATCGGGTGGCCGATCTGCGGGCGGCCCAGGCCCGGTCGCTCCCGTCGTTGACCCGACCCCCGAAGCTGCCTCCGGTCCGACGGGCGGTCACGGTGGTGCGGGTGCTCGGCACCGAAGTGGTGGTCTGGGCGCTCCGGGAACGGGCCAAACCCGAATCCCGGGCCGGGATCTCCCGTCGGGTTCGCAAGGCCGCCGAGGAGCTCGGCCCCACCTACATCAAGCTGGCGCAGATCATCAGCGCGGGCGAAGGGGTGTTCCCGGCCGAGCTGGTCGCCGAATGCAAGAAGTGCCGAGACCAGGTTCCCGCCGTCTCGTACGAGCAGGTGGTCGAGGTGGTCGAGGAGCAGCTCGGCCGCCCGATGCACGAGGTGTTCCGATCGTTCGATCCGGTTCCGCTGGCGGCCGCATCGATCGCCCAGGTCCATGCTGCGGTGCTCCTCACCGGCGAGTCCGTCGTGGTCAAGGTGCAGCGGCCCGGCATCGGCGAACTGGTTCGCAAGGACCTCAAGGTCTTGGCCTGGCTGGCGCCGTTCCTGGTCGGCCGCATCCCGGTCTCGGCCTTGGCCAACCCGCCCGCCCTGGTCGAGCTCTTCGCCGAGACCATCGTCGAAGAACTCGACTTCCGCCTCGAGGCGGCCAACATGCTCGACGTGGCCCGGGTGTTCGTCGAACTCGACCAACGGGGCTTCGTCATCCCCCGCCCTCATCCCGACTACGTGACCGAGCGGCTCCTCGTGATGCAGCGGCTCGACGGCTTCCGGTTCGACGACGTCGTCGGCATGAAGGATGCCGGGATCGACACCCACGCCGTGATCAAGACCGGCATGCTGGGATTCCTCGAGGGCGCCTTCCTGCACGGCGTCTTCCATGGCGACCTGCATGGCGGCAACCTGTTCGTCCAACCCGACGGACGCACGGCGCTGCTCGATTTCGGGATCACCGGTCGGCTCTCGCAGCACGAGCGGATGGCGTTCCTGCGCATGATGATGACCGCCACCATGAACGACGTCCACGGGCAGGTGGCGGCGCTCCGGGATCTCGGCGCGCTCCCGCCCGACACCGATGTCGCCACGGTCGTCCGGGACCTCGGCCTCGACGGGCCGCCGCTCGACCCGACCAAGCTCGAGCCCGAAGAACTCGTCGCCGAGCTCCAGCGGATCATCAAGGCGCTCCTGGCCTACGGGGCGAGGATGCCCAAGTCGCTCATGCTCTACGTGAAGAACCTCATCTTCATCGACGGCGCGATCGCGAGCATTGCGCCCGAGCTCGACCTCTTCGCCGTGGTCACCGACATCGCAACCCATTTCGCGACCACCCACGGGGCGACCATCGCCGCCCAGCTCGGCGTCGCCCAGGAGGACTGGCAGCTCGACCTCGACGGGGTGAAGGCCGGATTCGGCGTCGATCCGAGCGAGATGGAGCAACTGACCTACGCCGAGCTCCAGGCTCGCCGAGCCCTCATCCAGAAGCGTCTCACCGGCCGGCTCCTCGACTAGAACGGACGGATGCGCCTCGTCATCGCCGACTGCACGGTCGACTACCAGGGTCGGCTCACCGCCCATCTGCCCCGAGCCACCCGACTGATCATGGTGAAGGCCGACGGTTGCGTCGCGATCCACGCCGACGGCGGGGCCTACAAGCCCCTGAACTGGATGAACGCACCCAACGTGGTCAACGAATCCGACGACCTCTGGACGGTGACCAGCCCCAAGGGCGAGCAGTTGATCATCACCCTGCACGCAGTCCACAGCGACTCGGCCCACGAGCTCGGCGTCGATCCCGGACTCCGCAAGGACGGCGTCGAGGCGCACCTCCAGGAGCTCCTCGCGATCGAGCCCGAACGGATCGAACCGGGGCTCACCCTCATCCGGCGCGAGTACCCGACCGACATCGGGCCGGTCGACCTGCTCTGCCGCTCGGCCGAGGGTGAGGTGGTCGCCATCGAGATCAAGCGGCGGGGCGAGATCGACGGTGTCGAGCAGCTGACCCGCTATCTCAGCTTCCTCAATCGGGCCGGACTGGGAACCGTGCGCGGCGCGTTCGTCGCCCAGGAGATCAAGCCCCAGGCGAAGGTCCTGTGCAGCGACCGGGCCATCGCTGCCGTCGAGGTCGACTACGACCAACTGCGGGGCATCGAACGCCCGCAGCAGCAGCTCTTCTAGCCCCGGTCAGTAGGGAGTCGGACGACCAGGCCCGGTGGCGGGACCCCCCGACATGTTGGAGTTCGGCTGGGCCTTGCCCATCAGGTCTCGCACGATCTCGCCGAGCTGGGTCGGGTCGTCGACCGGCGTGGCCGTCGGCCCTCGATGCCAGGACTCGGCGATCCCGAAGACCTGCCCGCTGGCTTCGAACACCCGCCCGGTGACCGGGGCCGACTCGGTGCTGCACAGCCAGGTCGCGATCGGGGCGATCCAACGAGGCGACATGGCCTCGCGGGCCTCACCGTCGAGCTCACCCATCCCGAGGTTCTCGGTCATTCGGGTCAGTGCCGCCGGAGCGATGGCGTTGACGGTCACGCCGTAGCGGGCCAGTTCCTGGGCGGCGATGATCGTGAACGAGGCGATCCCGGCCTTGGCGGCGCCGTAGTTGGTCTGGCCCGGGTTGCCGTAGATGCCCGACACCGAGCTGGTGTTGATGATGCGGGCGTCGTTGGTCTCGCCGGCCTTGGCCCGCTCCCGCCAGTACGCAGCCGCCCACCGGGCCGGGGCGAACGTGCCCTTCAGGTGCACCTTGATGACGGCGTCCCACTCGGCCTCGGTCATGTTGGTCAACATCCGGTCGCGCAGGATGCCGGCGTTGTTGATCACGGCATCGAGACCACCGAAGTGCTCGACGGCGGTGTTGATGAGGCGCTGGGCCCCCTCCCAGTCGGAGACGTCGTCGCCGTTCACGACGGCCTCGCCACCCATCCCCTTGATCTCCTCGACCACCTCGTGGGCGGGCGACTGGTCGCCGCCACTCCCGTCGACGCCGGCCCCCAGATCGTTGACGACGACCTTGGCCCCGTGCTCGGCCAGCATCAGGGCGTACTCACGCCCGATGCCACGTCCGGCTCCGGTGATCACGACGACTCGATCCTGGCAAAGACGACTCATGGGGTACTGCCTCACTCTCGGGGGTGGCTCGATCGCGGTCGAGCACGGGTCGCTGTGGATCATGTCACAGCGGGCCAACGGGTTGAAATGCCGACGCCGCAAGGGCGGGCGATAGTGGCAGACTCTCCTCTCGTGTCCCCGCGCAAACGAATGGCCCTGATCGCCGGCGGCGTGCCGCTCGGCCTGTTGCTGTTCGTCGTCGCGGCCTGGGGCATCGACACCGCGGTCACCGGTGACCGGGTCATTCGCAACGTCATCGTACGCACCGAGTTCACCGACGATCAATCCGTGGGAGGCCTGGCATCGGCCGACCTCGACGCTCTGGGTGTCGACCTGACCACCCGGCTCGCCCAGACCGAAGCCACGCTCGACATCGGCGGAACCGAGATCGTGACCGATCCCGTCACCCTCGGCGTCCGTGTCGACACCGAACGGCTCACCGACGACGCGCTGGCCGCCCGTCGGGGCGGCTTCTTCCTCTTCCGCCCGTTCCGCTGGGTGGGGACGTTCTTCTCCAACGAACCGATCGACGTGACCTACTCGGTCGATCCCCAGGCCACCGAACTGGCCGTGGACCAGTTGATCGAGACCGAACTCGACGATCCCGTCGAGCCCTACATCGAGCTCGTCGACGGAACGCTCGAGGTGATCCCCGGAGCCGACGGTGCCACCATCGAACCGTCGGTGTTGTCGGCGGCCCTGCTCCCGATGATGACCACCGGTCGGCCGTTCACGATCTCACTCGACGCCGACCCGCTCCGACCCGATCTCGACGATGCGGAACTGGCCGCGGTCGTCGCCGAGGCCAACGACAGCACCGACGTGCCGATTCGGGTCACCGTCCTCGGCGAGTCGGCGACCGTCGAACCGGCACAACTGCGGTCGTGGGTGTCGCTCGACCTGTCGGGACCCGAGGCCACCTGGTCCATCGACCCGGCGACCGCCGTTGCCGAGCTCGCCCCGCTGTTCCCGCAGCTCGGTTCCGACGACCAGCAGGCGCGCTTCGATGTCATCGACAACGTGCCCGTGATCATCCCCGCGTCGGAGTCGGTCATCTGCTGCGCCGACGACACCGCCGCCGTGCTGAAGGCGGCCCTCCTCGACCAGATCGCCACCCGACCCTCGGCACCCGACGCCGACGACCAGGCGGTCGTCGCAGTCGACCTCGAGCCGAAGATCGCCGACGCCGACGAGGGCGTCGCCCGGCTCGAGGCACTCGGCATCATCGAGGAAGTGGGTTCGTTCACCACGAAACACGACTGCTGCCAGAACCGCGTCACCAACATCCACCTCATGGCCGACATCGTGCGGGGCGCCATCATCGAACCGGGCGGCTCCTTCAGCCTCAACGGCTATGTCGGCAAGCGCACGCTCGAACGGGGCTTCCTCCCCGCCGGTGCCATCGCCAGCGGCCTCCTCGAAGACCAGGTCGGTGGCGGCGTCAGTCAGTTCGCCACCACGACGTTCAACGCCGCCTTCTTCTCCGGCCTCGACTTCACCGAGTACCAGAGCCACTCGCTCTACTTCAGTCGCTACCCCCGCGGTCGCGAAGCGACCGTCTCGTGGCCCAAGCCCGACCTGGTCCTGCAGAACAACAGCCCCTACGGGGTGCTGATCTGGACCAGCTACACCGACACCACCATCACCGTCACGATGTACTCGACCAAACACATCCAGGTCGACGACCTGGGCCGGACCGAGACGCCGCAGCGTTCCTGCACCCGGGTCACCACCACGCGGCAACGGACCTACGACGACGGCACCCAGGTGATCGACACCGTGTTCGCTCTCTACCGTCCCGGCGAAGGCCTCAACTGCAACGGCGAATCCACCGTGCCGACCACCGAGCCGCCCGAGACCACCACCGTTCCTCCCACCGAATCGACCGACACGACCATCGCTCCGCCACCGACCACGGCCCCGCCGTCCACCACCGTGCCGCCGACGGCGACGACACCGCCGCCGGCCCCCGGAGGCTGACCCCGAGCCGAGCCGAGCCTGCGCCCCGGGTGCCTCGGAGGAGCAGCCCCCGCTCTACCCTGTCGACGTGAGCCCGTCGTCGACCGTCCGAACCGACCTGCTGATCATCGGAGCGGGTCCGGCGGGTGCGGCGGCAGCCATCGAGGCGTCCCGATCCGGACTCGACGCCATCGTGATCGACAAGGCCGAGTTCCCGCGCGACAAGTGCTGCGGCGACGGACTCACCGCCGGCGCCCTGCGCCATCTCGAGGCCCTCGGCCTCGACCCCTCGACCGTGCCGAGCTGGCAGCCCGTCGACGACGTTCGCGTCGTGTCGCCCACCGGCCGATCGGTGGTGTTCCCCCTCCCCCGGGATCTCGGACGATTCGCCGTCATCGCCCGTCGTCGCGAACTGGACGCCGCCCTCGTCGATCTCGCCGGCAAGTCCGGGGCCGACATCCGACAAGGCGTCGAGCTCACCGGCCTCACACAGGATCACGAGCAGGTGATCGCCACGACCGACCACGGGACCATCCACGCCCGGGCGGCCATCGCCGCCGACGGCATGTGGTCACCGACCCGACGGTTCCTCGGGCTGACCCCGCCGGACTACCGCGGCGAGTGGCACGCCTTCCGCCAGTACATCGCCGGGGTGATGCCGAGCGCCCAGCGAGAGCTGACCGTCTGGTTCGATGCCGACCTGTTGCCGGGCTACATCTGGTCGTTCCCGCTCGCCGACGGTTCGGTCAACCTCGGGTTCGGGATCCAGCGGGGTCGCAACCATCGCATCCAGGAGATGAAGGCGCTCTGGGTCGACATCCTCGAACGCCCCCATGTCCGCGCCGTGCTCGGACCCGATGCCGTCGCCGAGGGACCGCACAAGGCCTGGCCCATCCCGGCCCGGCTCGGCCGGCTCCCGCTCACCACGGGGCGGGTGTTCTTCGTCGGTGACGCAACGGCTGCGACCGACCCGATGACCGGCGAGGGGATCGGCCAGGCCATCGAGACGGGCCGCCGCGCCGCGCAGCATCTGGCCGCCCACGGTGCGTCGTCGGTCCGGGATGCAGCCCAGGCCTACGAGGACGAACTCCAGACGGGCATGGTCCGCGACCATCGACTGGCCGACCGACTGTCGAGCGTTCTCGCCACTCGGCGGGGTGCGGCGTGGAGTGTCGCCGTCGCCGGCGCCACCCCGTGGACCCGCCGCAACTTCGCCCGCTGGCTCTTCGAGGACTACCCCCGTGCGCTCCTCGGCACCCCCGGCCGCTGGGAACGCGGCGTGTTCGCCCAACCCGGCGCGTACCTCGACCGGCACTGATCGTCGCTTTCGGCCCGATCGGCACCACCGGCCTAGACTCACGATCGCCGGGGCCGAAACGGTCCCCGCGCCGTGCTCGTCGCCGAAGGCGACGTCGACCCGATTGGACCACCCGATGCCTGGTTGGACGTATGCCGATGTCTGGGAGACCGTCGCCGTGACGATCCCCGACGCCCCGGCCCTGCTGCACGGCGATCGAACGATCTCCTGGGCCGACTTCGATGCCCGCGCCGATGGTCTGGCCCAGTTCCTGCTCGACGCGGGTTGTGAACACCAGGACAAGGTGGCCTTCTACCTGCACAATCGGCCCGAGTACTGCGAGACCTTCGGCGCGTGCTCCAAGGCCGCTCTCGTCCACGTCAACACCAACTACCGGTACGCCGACGACGAACTCGTGTACATCTGGGACAACGCCGATGCGGTCGCCGTGGTCTTCGAAGACGCCTTTCGGGAAACCGTCGAACGGATCCGTCCCCGAGTGCCCGCCGTTCGCACCTGGCTCTGGGTCGGAGACGACGCCGTCGACTGCCCCGACTGGGCGACTCCTTACGAGACCGCCGTCGCCACCCCGAACCCCGGCCGCGTGCGCGGACCCTGGGGACGAGACGGCGACCAACTGGTCCTGCTCTACACCGGTGGCACGACCGGCATGCCCAAGGGCGTGATGTGGCGCGAAGACGACCTCTTCGGCGTGAACGACAAGTCCAACGGCACCCCGCTGCCCGACGTGCCCGATCTCGACGCCGACGGCTTCTCCCCCGCCGTTCGGGCCCGCACCACCAAGCCCGGCCCGATCAGCCTGCCGGCGTGCCCCCTCATGCACGGCACCGGCCTCTTCAACGCCCTCAACACCCTCGGGCTCGGCGGCGCCATCGTCACCCTCGAAGGGATCAAGTTCTCGGTCACCGAGATGCTCGACGTGATCCAGGCCGTCGGGGTCAAGAGCATCTTCATCGTCGGTGACGCCTTCGCCAAGCCGATCCTCAACGCACTGCGGGCCGAACCCGATCGGTGGGATCTGTCGAGCCTGCGCGTCGTGATCTCGTCGGGCGTCATGTTCTCGGCCGAGTCCAAGGCCGGGCTGGCCGAGTTCAACCAGCGGATGGTGATCGTCGACGCCTTCGGCTCCTCCGAGGCCATCGGCATGGCCAAGTCGGTGTCATCGGCCGGATCGGCATCGCAGACGGCGACCTTCGAGCTCAGTCCCGACTCGGTCGTGATCACCGACGACGGCCGTCTGGTCGAACCGGGTTCCGACGAGATCGGCAAGGTCGCACTCAGCTCCCGAACGCCGATCGGCTACTTCAAGGACCCCGAGAAGTCCCAGGCCACGTTCCCGACGATCGACGGCCGCCGGTACTCGATCCCGGGCGACTTCGCCACGGTGGCCGCCGATGGAACGATCACGCTCCTCGGCCGTGGTTCGGTGTGTATCAACACCGGCGGCGAGAAGGTCTTTCCCGAAGAGGTCGAGGAGTCGCTCAAGCAGTACCGAGGTATCCACGACGCGATCGCGGTCGGGATCCCCGACGATCGGTTCGGTCAGGCGGTCACCGCTGTCGTCGAGCTCGATCCGGGGATGGCCGACGTCGACGAGGGCGACGTCATCTCACACGTGAAGGCGCATCTGGCCCATTACAAGGCACCCAAGCGGGTGTTCGTCGTTGCGTCACTCGATCGGGCCGCGAACGGCAAGATCGATTACAAGCGTTGGACGAGCCACGCCGAGGCCGAGGCCACCCCCGGCTGAACCGGCCCGGCACCACCGTGCCTCCGCCCTCGGGACCATTTGGTGCGTCCGGCGGAGCGTGCGCTATGAACTGGCGTCACGCCATCGTCTCTGGGGGACACATGACCAAGTGGAATTTTGCCGACCTCTGGGAGTACTGCGCCGAGATCCGTGACGGGCAGCGGGCCCAGGTCTTCGGCGATCAGACCGTCACCTGGCGCGAGTTCAACCGTCGGGCCAACGGTCTGGCCCAGACCATGATCGATGCCGGCGTCGGCCATCAGGACAAGTCGGCCCAGTACCTCTACAACGCCCCGGCATACCTCGAGAGCGTCTTCGCCTCGTTCAAGGCCTCGTTGGTGCCGGTCAACACCAACTACCGGTACGCCGACAACGAGCTCCTCTACCTGTGGGACAACTCCGATGCGGCGGTCGTCACGTTCCACGGCACGTTCGTCGACACCATCGAGCGGATTCGGGGCCAACTCCCCAAGGTGAAGCTGTGGTTGTGGGTCGACGACGGCTCGGCGCCGTGCCCCGACTGGGCGACCGATTTCGAGGTGGCCGCCGGCGCCGGAACCGACGAGAACGTCTCGGCCTCGTGGGGACGGTCGGGTGACGACCGCTGGTTCCTCTACACCGGTGGCACCACCGGCATGCCCAAGGGCGTCATGTGGGACCAGGACACCCTCATCCAGGCCACCACCCGGGTCCACCCCGTTCCCCTCGGGCCCGACGCCGACCTCGAACAGTGGAAGGAGGTCACCCGCCAGATCGGACCGATGGCCCCGGTCGTGCTCCCCGGGGCACCGCTGATGCACGGCACCGGCCACATCAGCGCCATGAACGCCCTCACGGCGGGAGGCTGCGTCGTCACGATGACCAATCGCCACCTCGATCCCGCGGCCATGCTCGACACCGTCGATCGAGAGAAGGTGACGACCCTCATCATCGTCGGCGACGCCTTCGCCCGCCCGATCGTGGAGGCCCTCGACGACGAGCCCGATCGCTGGGACCTGTCCACGATCACCGGCATGGTGTCGAGCGGGGTCATGTGGAGCCAGCCGATCAAGGAACGGCTGCTCGACTCCATGCCGCAGATGATCATCTTCGACTCCCTCGGGTCGTCGGAGGCACTCGGCATGGGAGCCAGCTACTCCAGCAAGGACAGCATCAAGAGCACCGCCAAGTTCGACCTGGGCGAGAACGGGGTCGTGATCCGCGAAGACGGCGTCCTCGTCGAACCGGGTTCGGGCGACATCGGTCGGCTGGGCGTGGTCGGGCTCATGCCGATCGGCTACTACAAGGACGAGGTGAAGACCCAGGCGACGTTCCCGACCATCAACGGCGTGCGCTACTCGCTCCCCGGCGACTGGGCCACGATCGAGGCCGACGGCACCATCACGCTCCTCGGCCGGGGATCGGTGTGCATCAACACCGGCGGCGAGAAGGTCTTCCCCGAGGAGGTCGAGGAGGTGCTGAAGATGCACCCGAAGGTGGTCGATGCGATCGCCGTCGGGGTGCCCGACGAGCGCTTCGGTCAGGCGATCACGGCGGTGATCGAGACGACGGTGGGGGCCGAGATCGACGAGGCCGAGATCATCGCCCACGTGAAGAGCCAGCTGGCGGCCTACAAGGCACCCCGCAAGGTGTTCACCGTCGACTCCTTGACCCGGGCCGCGAACGGCAAGATCGACTACAAGAAGTGGACGTCGTTCGCCGCCGAGCAGGCCGTCGAGCGCTGACCTCGCCCTCGGTCGAGCCATCCGGGCCCTAGGGCTCTATCCGACCGACCCCGTCCCGAGGCAAGGTTGGTCCATGGGCAATCCACGAACGATCACCAGCCTGCAGGATCCGGTCTCGGCGGTGATGGCTGCCGTCCCGATCGACATCCACGTCCACGTCTCGATCGCCGAAGCGGCCGAGTTGATGGCCGAGAACGACATCGGGGCGACGCCGATCCTGCTCGACAATCCGACCCAGGATCTCGCCGGGATCCTGAGTGAGCGCGACATCGTGCGATCCCTGGTCGACGAGGCCGATCCGTCCGACGAGCGGGTGGGCGACTGGATGAGCACCGACCTGACCGTCGCCGACCCCGACACCACCGTGGCCGCGGCGACCACGATGATGCTCGAGGGCGGGATCCGGCACCTGCCCGGTCGTCGAGCTGAACCAGACCGGTCACCGCCGGGTGATCGGCATGGTGTCCATCCGGGATCTGCTCGCCGCCCACGCCACCCTCACCTGACCCCCACCCACCCGACCCCCACCCCACCCGACCCCCACCCCCTCGATTTCGAGAGCCTGAGCGACGGAAACGGCGCTCAGCCTCTCGAAATCGGGGGTGGATGGGGAAACGGGGCGGCGCCCGGGCGGGTGGGTCGGGTCCCGGGGTGCGAGACTGGGGCCATGCCGAGCCCCACCGCCCCGTCGTCCGGTCTCGATGCCGTCGTCGTCGGATCGGGTCCCAACGGGTTGGCGGCGGCGATCACCCTGGCCCGAGCCGGTCGCTCCGTCCTCGTGCTCGAGGCGGCCGCCACACCCGGCGGCGGAGCGAGGACCGCCGAGCTGACGCTTCCCGGCCACCTCCACGACGTGTGTTCGGCCTTCCACCCCATGGCCACCGGATCGCCGTTCTTCGCCGAGCTCGACCTCGCTGCCCACGGCGCCGAGCTGGTCTACCCCGAGGTCGACTACGCCCATCCCCTCGACGGCGGTCGGGCCGGGGCCGCCTACCCATCGCTGGAACGCACGATGGCCGAACTCGGGCCCGACGGCGCCCGGTGGCGTCAGACCGTCGGCTGGGTCGCCGAGCGCTGGACCCGGCTGGCCGACGACGTCCTCGGGCCCCTGGTGTCGATCCCCGGGCACCCCCTCACCATGGCGGGCTTCGGCGCCCGAGGCGTCCTTCCGGCGACGGTCCTCGCCCGGTCCTTCGAGACCCCCGAGGCCAAGGGTCTCCTCGGTGGCGCCGCCGCACACGCCTTCCTGCCGCTGCATCGACCGTTCACCTCGGCCTTCGCCCTGATGCTCGGTGGACTCGGGCATGCCGCCGGCTGGCCGGCCGTGGTCGGCGGCTCCGGGGCACTGACCGATGCCCTGGTGTCGATCCTGGAATCCCACGGTGGCCGCGTGGAGTGCGGGCGACCGGTGCGGACGGTGGCCGACCTCCCCGACGCCCCCCACGTGCTCTTCGACCTCACGCCCCGGCAGGTCGCGGCGATTCTCGGCGACGAACTGCCGAGCCGGACCCGTCGTCGCTACGAACGGTTCCGCTACGGCCCTGCGGTGTTCAAGGTCGACTACGCCCTCAGCGAGCCCGTGCCCTGGGCCGCCGAGGTCTGCCGCCGGGCGGGCACGGTGCACGTCGGAGGAAGCATCGACGAGATCGACGCCGCCGAGTCCGAGGCCGCGAAGGGGGTCGTACCCGAGCGACCCTTCGTCCTCGTGGGTCAGCAGAGCCTGATCGACCCCACCCGCACCCCCGAACCCGGGCCCGGCCAGACCAAGGGTCACACGCTGTGGACCTATGCCCACGTCCCCCACGGTTCGACCGTCGACGTCACCGACCGCATCGAAGCGCAGATCGAGCGGTTCGCCCCGGGCTTCCGAGACACGATCGTCGCCCGCCATCGGGCCGACGCCCGGTGGTACGAGGACTACAACGCCAACAACGTCGGCGGCGACATCGGCGGTGGCTCGCACGCCGGACTCCAGTTGCTCGCCCGTCCGGGGCTGACGCTCCATCCGTACCGCACCGGCCATCCCCGGTACTCGCTCTGTTCGGCCTCGACTCCACCGGGGGGTGGCGTCCACGGCATGTGCGGACACCGCGCCGCACTCGACGTCTTGGCTTCCACCGGGAACTGAGCGGACCCGGGGATCGGCGCCGGCCTTCAGGGCCCGGCCGGCAGGAACCCCTCGGAGCGCAGGATCTCGAGCACCGGGACGGCGACGACGGCACCACCTTCGCGGGTGAGGTGGATCCCGTCACCGGCCCGGAGCTGCACATCGGCGCCCTCGACACCGGGACCGTACGCCTGGTAGCCGTCCGGGGTGAGGATCGGCTTGGAGTCGAGGAACTCCACCCGTTCGAAGGCCGCCGCCTGCTCGGCGTAGATCTGGTTGAGCACGCCGATCTTGGCGTCGAACGACTCCGAGCGCATCGTGGGCTGTCCGATCCAGATCACCCTGCGCCCTCCGTCGGACATCAGGCCCATCACGAGGGCCACCCGTTGGCTGTACTCGGCGATCCACTCCGGTGTTCCGAAGTCGAGCACCGCTCCGTCGACCACGAATCCCTGGGCGTCGTTGCCCCCGAAGATGGTGATGATGACCTCGGGATCGCGTTCGGGAAGGATCTGGACCAGGTGAGCCGGCCAGTCGAAGAAGTCGGGTCGCGACAGTCCCGAAGAGACGCGGGCATCGACCTCGGAACGGGCGACACCGGTGGCGGCGAGCGCTTTCTGCAGAGCCGATCCGAGCTCGGTCATGGACGAGTCACCGAGGAGGGCCACCCGCAGTGGATCCTCGGCGCTCACGGTCCGCGGCGGCGGTGCCGTGACCACCGTGGTGGTCGCGGCGATCGTCGGGTCGGGCGACGCGACGGCGTCGTCGGTGGCCGGCACCGTGGTGCTCGTCGTGTCCGCCCCGGTGCTCGGGTCGGGATCGTCGGCGGCAACGTCGACGTCGACGGGCGACTCGACGTCGATGGGCGACGCCTCACCATCGCGAATCGCATCGAACAGGCTTCGCGGCGCCTGGAGCCCGAGCGGGCCGGCGACGGCGTCGACCGGACCCCAGACCGCCAGGGCCCGGTCCCGGGCCGCACCGAGCGACTGCTGGGAAGCCCGTTCCTCCTGCCGACCCGAGTTGAACACCGCGGCCAGGACGAGCGTGAGCACGATGAGCCCCAGCGCCCGGCCCGCGCTCATGACGTCGGTCCGGCGCGGCGCCGACGGGTCGGCGGCCCGGAGGCGGGGATGGAGGTGGGACGGAGTCGGCATCAGAACTGGAAGTAGATGAAGGGGGCCACGCCCTCGGGCCCGAAGGCGTCGATGGCGGTCAGGACGAGGGCGAGCGTCAGGGCCTGCACGCCGATGGGCATCGTGGCGAACCGCCCCTGGATCTCGCGTCCGAGAGTCGTGGGGAGCAACTGCCAGGCGAGCATGCCGCCGACCGCCAACACGACCAACACCGAGACCAGCGAGGTCGCGGACGGACCACCACCGAGAATCCGGTCGAGCACGTCGAGGGCGCCGGCGAAATCGCGGGCTCGGAAGAAGATCCAGGCCAGACACACGATGTGGAACGTGACGAGCCAGCGCCCGATCGCCACCAGCGCCGTCGGGGCCCCGATGGGTCGCCAGACCGTGCCCGAGCCAGCGCTCGGCCGACAGCGCCGCCCCGTGGATCGTGCCCCAGATCACGAAGTTCCAGGCGGCCCCGTGCCAGAGCCCGCCGAGCACCATCGTGAGCATCAGGTTGCGATAGGTGAAGAGCGTGCCCAGGCGATTGCCGCCGAGCGGGATGTAGAGGTAGTCGCGGAGCCACGTCGACAGGGTGATGTGCCAGCGACGCCAGAAGTCCTGGATGCTGAGGGCCCGATACGGCGAGTCGAAGTTCTGCGGAAACCGGAATCCGAGCAGCAGGGCGGCCCCGATGGCGATGTCGGTGTAGCCGCTGAAGTCGGCGAAGATCTGGATCGCGTAGGCGTAGACGGCGCCGACGACCTCCAGACGCGAGTACTGCGACGGGACGGCGAACACCGGATCGACGATCTCCGACGCCAGGTAGCTCGAGATCACGACCTTCTTGAACAGACCACCGGCGATGAGCGCGAGCGCCTCGTAGACGGGGATCCGTCGCGGATCGGGCGCATCCCGGATCTGGTCGATCATGTCGGTGGCCCGCACGATCGGACCGGCCACCAGCTGGGGGAAGAACGCGAGGTAGAACGCCACGTCCATGAGGGCCATGGGCTCGTCGATGTCGCCCCGCGAGACGTCGATGACGTAGCTGATCGCCTGGAAGGTGAAGAACGAGATCCCGACCGGCAGCAGGATCTCGAGGAACGGCGGCGAGGCGCCGATCCCGATCGAGTCGAGCGCGTTCGACAACGAGGTCGCGAAGAAGCCGTAGTACTTGAAGAAGCCGAGGACGGCCAGATTGGCGACAACGGTCACGATCAGGATCCGGCGGCCGACGGCATCGACCTCCGACACCGGCGATTCGGGGTCCGTGCGGTGCCGGGCCATGGCCTGGCCGGCCAACCAGTTGCCGACGATCGAGGCAGCCAGGAGGGCCGTGAACTTCAGGTTCCAGTAGCCGTAGAACCAGAAGCTCGAGGCCACCATGGCCACGCGCCACAGGTCGTGACGAGGTCGGAGCACCCAGTTGACGACGAACGCCACGACGAAGAAGAAGGCGAAGGCGACGGTGGGAAAGAGCACGTTGGGCGGGCGGTCAGCGAGCCGGGCAGCCGTCGACCAGGGTCACAGACTAGTCCGCGCCGCGGCCCGAAATGGGGTGGTTCGCAGGGTGTTCTCGGCGACCGGGCGCCTCAGCCGATCGGCCGGAATCGCAGGACGGCCATGCCCTCGGCGGTCGGGTCGAAAACCGCCGTGACGGGTTGCCCGCAGTGCAGTGCATCGGGGTCGGCGCCGACCACGTTGGTCATCACCCGCGGTCCCTCGGCCAGTTCGACGTAGGCCAACACGAACGGCGTGACCTTGCCCCAGCTGCCGGGGGTACGGCGGGCGATCGAGAAGCTGTAGATCGTTCCCTCCCCCGAGAGGGTTTCCCAGACCAGCTCGGCGGCCCCGCACCGGGGGCAGGTCGAACGGGGATACCAGACCACCACGTCGCAATCGGTGCACCGCGGGAGGCGAACGGAGCCCTCCGCCAGGCCTCGCCAGAACGGCTCGGTCTCGTCGGTGACGATCGGCTCGTGGGTGGGGAGTCCTGAGGGTTCGGTCGACATCACACACCTCGCTTCATGATCAGGGTGGCCGAGCCATGCCGGGTGGCGAGGCTTCCGCCGGTGCCGTGGGCCAGCACCAGTTCACACCCGGGCACCTGCACCGCGGGGTGAGCCTCGCCCCGGACCTGGCGGACCGCCTCGATCACCTTGGTGATGCCGCCCCGGTTGGCGGGATGGTTGTTGCAGAGACCACCACCGTCGGTGTTGAAGGGGAGCCGTCCATGGGGCGACTGGAGGCCGCCGTCGGAGACGAATCGCCCGCCTTGGCCCTTCTCGGCGAACCCGAGGTCTTCCAAGGTCTGGAGCACCGTGATGGTGAACGAGTCGTAGATCGAGGCGTACTGGATGTCGGTCGGTGCGACGCCGGCCTGCCGGAAGGCGATCGGGCCGGAGTAGGCGGCGCCGGTGAAGGTGAGGTCGATCGGGGCGGGCGAGGCGCCCTTGAATCCGAAACCGGCACCGATCACCTCGGCGCTGGCCCGACCGAGCGAGGCGGCCACGTCGGCGGAGACGACCACCAGCGCCCCACCGCCGTCGGTGATCACGCAGGAATCGAGCCGGTGGAGCGGATCGGCCACCATCGGTGATTCCAGCACCTCCTCGACCGTGACCACGTTGGGCAGGAAGGCGTTCGGGTTGTGTTGGGCGTGGACCGATGCGGCGACCTTGATCTCGGCCAGTTGGGCGCTGGTGGTGCCGAACTCGAACATGTGCCGGGTGGCGGCCAGGGCGTAGCCCGACACCACCGACAGACCGAAGTCGGACTCGAAGGGCGACTCGGGGGCCGACGGACGGGCCGAACCGCCGGGTTGGGCACCCCCGGTCCGCGGCTTGCCGGCGAGCGTGATCAAGGCCACCGAGACCTGGCCGGCGGCGATGGCGGCTGCCGCGTGCTGGACGTGCAGCAGGTACGACGATCCGCCGGTCTCGGTCGAGTCGAGGTAGGTGGGTCGCAGGCCGAGGTACTCCGCCATCGACAGCGCACCGAATCCGGGCGCGTCACCGGCGCAGTAATAGGCATCGACGTCGGCCAGGGTGAGCCCGGCGTCGGCCAGGGCCCCGAGTGCGACCTCCCGATGGATCTGGGGCACGGTGTGATCGGGGAGGTGGCGACCGGGGTGCTCGAACACGCCGACGATGTGGGCTCCGGTCGTCCCGGCGAGACCGGTCATCTGCCGGGCGCTCCGTCGGGCGTGTGCGGCGCGAAGTGCGGGGCACGCTTCTCGACGAAACTGGCGACGCCTTCTTTGAAATCGGGCTGCTTCAGCGACCGCACCATCATCTCGTTCGAGGCGGCGAGGGCGTCGTCGACCGAGAGCTGCGGGTGGTCGTAGACCTGGCGCTTCATCACGGCCATCGACGCCGGCGAACAGTTGTCGGCGAGGTCACGGGCGTAGGCGAGTGTCTCGTCGAGCAACCGATCGGGCTCGATCACCCGATTGACCAGTCCCATCTCTTTCGCCTCTTCGGCCAGGACCACCCGGCCCGACAGCAGCAGATCGAGGGCGACGGCCTGGCCGACGAGCCGGGGCAGCGTCCAGGACAGTCCGTGCTCGGCGATGAGCCCGCGTCGGGAGAACGAGGTCGTGAACTTGGCGCCGGCGGCGGCGAAGCGCAGGTCGCAGGCGACGGCGTGGACGAAGCCGAGCCCGGCGGTCGCCCCGTTGACGGCGGCAATGACCGGCTTCGACAGCGTCATGGCGTGGGTGTGGTTCGGACCTGCGGCGGCGCCCTCGGCGTTCGACGAACCCCCTCCGATCCCCTGGAGCACGTCCATGTCGGCACCTGCGCAGAAGCCCCGACCGGCACCGGTGACCACGATGACGCGCACGTCGGGGTCGGCTTCGGCCCGATCGAGGGCGGCGAAGTAGCCGGCTCCGAGTGGACCGTTCCAGGCATTGAGGCGATCGGGTCGGTTGAGCGTGATCAGGGCCACGCCGCGGTCGACCTCGTAGAGGACGGCTTGCTCCGGCGTACCCGATGCTGCTGCCGTACCCGATGCTGCTGCCGTACCCGATGCTGCTGTCCTGGCCGATGATGTTGACGATGACACGACGGTTCCCCTTTTGCCGGTTGGTGTCCGATTCCCGGCGAGCCTCGGCGGCCGCCCGGCGACGCCTGGCGTCGACTTCACCCGAAACCTAGAAGACACCGCCGGCCGGCGCCAACGTCGGTCGCCGAGCGAACCGAACGGTGCACCCGTCACTGGCCGCGAGGACCCACCGGCCTCTATGCTCGCAGCCGCTTCGCGTGCACCCCCGCGTGCGAGCACCGTGACAACAGGAGTTCAACATGGCAGATCTCGGATTCGACGGCCAGGTCGCGATCGTGACCGGCGCCGGCGGCGGACTGGGACGTGAGCATGCGCTCGAATTCGCCCGGCGCGGCGCCCGGGTCGTGGTCAACGACCTCGGCGGAGCCGTCGACGGCAGTGGCAGCTCGGCCACCGCCGCCGAGCGTGTGGTGGCCGAGATCGAGGCCCTCGGCGGCGAGGCCGTCGCCAACGCCGACTCCGTCGCCACCGAGGCCGGCGGCGAGTCCATCGTGAAGGCCGCCATCGACGCGTTCGGGCAGGTCGACATCGTGGTCAACAATGCCGGCATCCTGCGCGACAAGACGTTCCACAACCTGACCGACGACCTGCTGAGCCCGGTGATCGACGTCCACCTCAAGGGCGCGTTCTTCGTCACCCGCCCGGCCTGGCTCCACTTCCGCGAACAGGGCTCGGGGCGGGTGATCAACACCTCGTCCAACTCCGGCCTCACCGGGAACTTCGGCCAGGCCAACTACGCAGCCGCGAAGATGGGTCTCGTCGGGTTCACCCGGGTGCTGGCCGCCGAGGGGGCGAAGTACAACATCCGGGCCAACGCCATCGCCCCCGTCGCCCGGACCCGGATGACCGAGGACATCCTCGGCCCCCTGGCCGACGCGCTCAACCCCGAGCTCGTGACCCCCCTCGTGGTGTGGCTGGCCCACGACGAGTGCACCTCGACCGGCAACGTCTACTCGGCGGCCGGCGGCACCGTCGCCCGCTATTTCATCGGCCTGACCCAGGGGGTCCACCGCGGCGCCGACATCTCGGTCGAGTCGGTCCGCGACGACTGGGACGCCATCAACGACGAGACGGGCTACATCGTGCCGGGCAGTCCGGCCGACGAGTTCGCCAAGCTGCTCGAGATGTGGAAACAGGGCTAGGCCCGGTTCCCTCCGAATGCACCGGTCGACTCGCTCGCCGCGTTCGCGCCCGTACCATCGGGACCATGGCCATCCGATTCCGCACCCCGGCCTTCGTCGAGGTCTTCGATCGTCGGGTCGATGCGGCGTTCGAACCCCTGCGTTCGATCACGCCGCTCAACCGGCTGGCGTTCGTGGCGAGCGAGAGCGCGCACTACTCGATGCTGTGGCATGCGACGGCTGCGGCCGTGGCCATCGTGCGGCCCGACCTGCGTGGTCGGGCCGTACGCATGGCCGTGACCCTCGGTGTCGAGTCGATCCTGGTCAACGGCGTCGTCAAGCCGTTGATCAAACGGGAACGTCCCGGGAACTGGGAGGTCGAGCGCCATCAGGTCCGCCGACCCCGCACGGCGAGCTTCCCCAGTGGTCATGCATCGTCGGCTGCGGTTGCGGCCACGATGCTCGGCGATGCCGTTCCGCGGGCACGGCCGCTGTGGTGGTCGGTCGCCGCCGTGGTGGCGCTGAGCCGCATCCACACTCGAATGCATCATGCGAGCGACGTGGTGGTGGGCGCCGCGGTCGGCCGGGCGATCGCTCTGGTGGGTCTCCGGGTTCCGACCGACCGCGTTCCGACGGTGCTGCTCCGGCTGCGGTGGTCGCGTTGAACCGACCGGACCGTCGTGCCGACCGACTTCGGGCTGCGGCGCCAGGAAACGGAGGGGTCCCCATGTACGGTGCCCGAGTGGCTCGCCGACCCGACCAGCTGTGTGGCCATCGCCGCTCGTGACCGAGATCGTGGTGAAGGCCAACAGCGAGGACGTGGGTCTGCGACGCGAGTCGACCCTCGACGTCGGCGCGCTCCCCCTGTGGATGGCTCGCCTCCACCGGGCCCTCCCGGTGGGCGCAACCGTCAGCTTCGCGCTGCGCGGCGACCTCCCGATCTCCCGGGACCACCTCATCGAGGGCGCCGGCTTCAGCGCCGACGGAGCCAAGCTGGTCCGCGAACGAACGCTGGCCGACATCCTCGCCCCCCATCTACGCGCCGTCGTCGTCGGGCTCAATCCCAGCCTGCACTCGGCCGACCTCGGGCACGGCTTCGCCGGACCGAGCAATCGATTCTGGGAGGCCGCCGTGGCGGCCGGGCTCGTCGGTGAACCACGCCGACCCGAGCATGCCCTCACCCACGAGTCGGTCGGGTTCACCGACCTGGTGAAACGAGCGACGCCGCGGGCGAACGAGCTCACGACGGCGGAGTACCGAGCGGGCCTCGCCCGTTTGCACCAGGTGATGAGCTGGCTCCAACCCCAGGTGACCATCGTCGCCGGCCTCACCGGTTGGCGAAAGGCGACGGGCGAGAAGTCGGTGGCCGGCTGGCAGGCGAGCCACCTCGGCGGCAAACCCGTCTATCTCATGCCGAACCCGTCGGGTCTGAATGCGGCGACCTCGCTCGACGATCTGATCGTCCACCTCCGAACGGCCTTGCAGGGGCCACCGAGCCGCTGATCTCCCCGGGCCTTCGGGCTCAAGCCGGAGCACGATCGCTCCGACCACTCACAGGACGAGCGGGTGCTCGGAATCGGCGACCGGGAAGGATCCGTCATGGGGCATGACCCAGAATCGAGCGCGATGCCCCGCCCGCGCCCCCGCCGACGGACCCCCCGGATCGATTCCCTCGTCGTCGGCCTCTGCGTGACGCTCGCCGCGGGGCTGACGGTCGCCTCGGTCCTGGGTCACGAGGTCTTGCCGGGCGGTCGCGGTCAACCGATGTACACCCCGGACGCCGCACCCGCCGTCCTGCCCATCGAGGATCGCCCGGTGTGGTTCGACGGTCCTGCGAGCGAGGCACTGGGCACCGAAGCCCTCGCCCTGATCGCCTACGACTGGCCGACCCGGCTCCCGGGATGGCGCATCGAATTCGTGACCGGTGATTCGCCGGTCGCGGGGTACACGTGGAGCCGGGAGCAGCGCATCGAGGTGTTCGTGCGTCCCGGCGCCGATGGCGCCGATCTCGCCCGCATCCTCGCCCACGAACTGGGCCACGCCGTCGACGTCACCCACAATCGGCCCGAGGACCGCACCGAGTGGCTGCGCCTTCGCGGCCTGGCGTCCGACACCCCCTGGTGGCCCGACAGCGGCGCCGCCGACTTCCGCACCGGTGCCGGGGACTTCGCCGAGGTCTTCGCCGCCTGGCAGATCGGGCCCGGCGATTTCCGTTCGGAGCTGGCACCCATTCCGTCGGCGGCCGTCCTCGAGCAGATCGCCGGCCTGGCCGACCGGTCCTGACCCGACCGAGGTTCGAGCATCCTGGGCGCGACCCGCGAATCCGTCGGCGGGAACCTGCGTCTCGGTGCGGTGAGACGGAGGTGGTCCGCCGACGGGGTCGGGCGACTACGGGGCGGTCGGGGCGGCCGGCGGCTCGGGTGTCCCGGCGGCGTCCGTCGCTCCGGCGGCGCCGGGGGTCTCATCGGGATGCCCGTCGATCTTGTCGGCGATGTCGCGGACCTTGTCGATCTTGTCGGTGTACTTCCCCTTGGTTGCACTGTCGGCCGCATCGGCGACCTTGTCGACCGCGTCCTCCACGGCACCACCGACGGTCTCACGCAGCCCATCGGCCTTACCGGCCACGCCACCCAGCTTGTCCTTGGCCTTGTCGAAGATTCCCATCTCGCCACTCCTCGTGTTCGATCCACGCTCACCTCGTGGTGTGCGCCACGCCAGTGTGGCGCGCCGGGAGCGTCTTCGTGGGTCGTTCCACGCAGACGGGCCCGATTGCCGAGGTCGAGTGCGCCGATGGCCGACCCGATCGTGCCATCCTGGGTCCATGGAACGAGCACCGGGCAGACTGTTCATCGGCGAGACCCTGGACGGAGCCGGGGAACGCACGGGTGACGCCGTGATGCTCGACAGCGCCGACTTCACGACCCACGGGGTCATCGTCGGCATGACCGGTTCGGGCAAGACCGGGCTGGGCATGGTGTTGCTCGAGGAGACCCTGCTGTCGGGTGTTCCCGTGCTCGCGATCGACCCCAAGGGCGATCTCGGCAACCTCTGCCTGACCTTTCCCGGACTGTCACCGGCCGAATTCGAGCCGTGGATGGACGCCGGCCGAGCCCGGGTCGAGACGACGACGACCGCGGCGCTGGCCGAGACGACCGCCGGGCTCTGGAAGGACGGGTTGGCCCAGTGGAAACTCGACGGCGACGACGTCGCAGCCCTGGCCGGCGCCGCCCGACCCATCGTGTACACGCCGGGGGCCCGGCACGGTGTCCCCCTCGACGTGCTCGGCCGGCTCTCGGCGCCCGCCACGACCGATCCCACGGCCCGTCAGGACGAGGTCGACGCCACGGTGTCCGGACTCCTCGGACTGATCGGAGTCGAGAGCGACCCCCTGTCGGGTCGGGAACACATCCTGATGGCCAACCTGATCGTCCGGGCGTGGGATGCGGGCAACGACCTCGATCTCCCCACCCTGCTGGCCCACTTGCTCGATCCGCCGATCCGCAAGCTCGGCGTGCTCGACCTCGACACGTTCTTTCCGCCGGGCGATCGGCAAGCCCTGGTCATGCGACTCAACGGGCTCCTCGCGTCACCCTCGTTCGCGGCCTGGGCCGAAGGCGCGCCGATCGACATCGAGCGCATGTTGTGGGACGAGTCCGGGAAGGCCCGTGCCGCCGTGATCTCGCTCGGGCACCTCGAAGAGACCGAGCGGCAGTTCGCCATCACGCTCGTGCTCTCGCGCCTCATCAGCTGGATGCGCACCCAACCGGGAACCGGGGAACTCCGGGCGTTGGTGTACCTCGACGAGGTCATGGGGTTGGCTCCGCCGGTCGGCAACCCGCCGTCGAAGAAGCCGATCCTGACGTTGCTCAAGCAGGCCCGGGCCTTCGGTGTCGGCCTCGTGTTGTCGACCCAGAACCCCGTCGACCTCGACTACAAGGCGATCTCGAACGCCGGCACGTGGATGATCGGTCGGCTGCAGACCGACCAGGACAAGAACCGTCTGGTCGATGGGCTGCGCAGCGCCGATGGAGGCGTCGACATCGCGGCCGTCGAACAGCGCATCTCGGGTCTGGGCAAGCGACAGTTCATGCTGCGCACCACCAAATCGAGCTCGCTTCCCCTGCTCACCACCCGGTGGGCGATGAGCTATCTCGCCGGCCCGCTGACCCGGGAACAGATCACGACGCTGATGGACCCCGTTCGCGACGAGATCCTCGGCGCGACCGCGAGCCGAGCGACGGGCGACGCCACCTCGGGAGGGGCCGGCACGTCCGCGAACCCGGTGACGCCCCTCGATGACGCCGGTGTCGCACCCGGGGCCGCGGCGGCGCCGCTGGCCGACGACGAGTCGACCGTGCCACCGTCACTCCCCGACGGGATCGTGCCGCTGACGGTTCGCCCCTCGGCCCCGTGGCTCGATCAGCTCGGGCTCGATCCCGACGCCCGCCGGCTCGAGCCGGCGCTCGCGGCGCGCATCACCCTGCTGTTCGACGACACCAAGGCCGACCTGCGTCACAGCGAGGAGTGGGAGGCGATCGTCCCGCTCACCGGTCGCTCGGCCGACGTCTCGGTCGCGGTCGAGGTCGACTTCGACGATCGCGACTTCACCGCCGAGATGCC
The DNA here is from genome assembly GCA_963717115.1 of uncultured Acidimicrobiales bacterium. Lineage (GTDB taxonomy): Bacteria > Actinomycetota > Acidimicrobiia > Acidimicrobiales > SZUA-35 > JBBQUN01. The sequence goes on from CAVQVO010000009.1 coordinate 333,834, forward strand.
CGAGGGCGCGGTGTACGTGCTTCCGTCGTTCGACATCACGACCAGCGTCCTCCGAGGCGTCGAACGGGACCTCAAGGATCGGCTCTATGCCGACGAGAGCCTGGCGCTGCTCGCCAACACCGACCTGAAGCTCTGGTCGAGACCGGGGGAGACCGCCGACGCGTTCGCCGCCCGATGCGCCGAGGCCGCCGAGACCGAGGCCGATGCCGAGGCCGAGGTGATCCGGGCCCGGCTCGAGAAGAAACGGGAGGCGGTCGAGAAGGCGATCGCCAAGGCCGAGGATCGCATCGGCGAGCTCGAGACCCAGGCCGGCGCCTCGCGCAACAAGTCGATCGTCGACATCGGAACCAGCATCCTGGGCGGCCTGCTCGGTGGCCGCAAGCGAACCTCCGGACTGGCCACCGCAGCCCGGCGGGCTGCGTCGGGTCACAAATCGAGCTCGGCGGTGAATGCCCGGCTCGACTCGGCCCGGAACCGGGCGGCCGAGAAGATCGATGATCTCGAAGCGCTGGAGTACGAGCTGCAGGAGGCGGTCATCGAGATCGACGACGAATGGAACACCAAGGCCGGCGCCATCGAGGAGATCGCGATCCCGCTCGAGAAGACCGACATCAGCGTCGTCAAGGTCGACGTCGTCTGGCTTCCTCGTCGGGCCTGACCCTCGGCACACGGGCGTCGTTCAGGCCGGTGCCAGATCCCGCATCGCCTGGAGCGGGTCGATGCCGCCGAACGGCATGATCGCGAGCGCCGGGGTGTCGACGCCGGCCTCGACGTATCGGGCGACGTGCTCCCGACACTGCTCGGGCGTGCCATGGATGATCAGCTCGTCGACCACCGAGTCGGGAATGGCCGCCAGCGCCGCTTTGCGATCGCCGGCCTTCCAGTTGTCCCACATACCCGCCAGCACCTCGCCGCGCCCCATCCACTCGTGGAAGGCGGCGTAGACGGGAACGTTGAGATAGGCGGCGATGGCGAAGCGGGCCTGCGCCCGCACGGTGTCGGCATCGGGATTGGGACAGACGAACAGTCGGGCCACGATCTCCTTGCCCTCGCCCTGGGCGTGCACGATGGGAGCGACGGTGCGCACGTCGTCGGCCGACAGCCAGTTGATGATCGCGCCGTCGCCTTCCCGGCCGGCGAGCTTCAACATCCCTTCTCGCAGCGCGGCGATGAGGATGGGCGGTCGTTGCGCCGTCGGGACGTTGAGTCGGAACCCGTTGATCGAGAAGCGATCGAACTCGTGGGTGACCTTCTCGCCCTCGAAGGCCATCTTCACGAAGCGGACCATGTCGCGGGTCTGCTGGTAGGGCTCCTCGAACGGGATCCCGTTCCAGCGCTCGACGATCACGTTCGAGCTGGAGCCGATGCCCATGACGAATCGGCCGGGAGCGGCGTCGGACATCGCGGCAATCGTCTGAGCCATGAGCGCGGGCCCGCGGGTGTACGCCGGGATGATCGCGACGCCGAGCCGGAGCTCGGGCGCCCAGGCAGCAGCCAGTGCCAGCGGGGTGAACCCATCGGTTCCATCGGCCTCGGCGGTCCACACGTCGGAGTACCCGAGGTCGACGAGCTCGCGATAGATCTCTCGATGGTCGGCGAGGCTGCGGCCACCGAGCGGGACGGTGATGCCATAACGGGAGGTGGCCGAGCGGGACATGGATCGATTCTCCGAGGGGTGGGACGACGGGTCGAACCAAGCGTGGCCGGTCAGGGCCGATCGCGCCAGACGAGGTGGGTGCTGGCGGCGCAACGGGTCCGGCTCGGCCGCGGTCCCCACCAGATCCCGGCCAGCAACGACGGTCCGGCCGTGTGCGTGTAGGCCGTCGGTCGGGCGAGCTGCGGGAGGCCCGCCTTGAGTGCGGTCGCCCCGAATTCCTCTTCGATCGCCGCGCTCAGGGCCGAAACGGTTTCGCGGGCCGGCGCCCGCTCGAGCGCACGATCGGCGAGCAGTGCGTCGGTGGCCGCTGCGGCCCGCTCGCTGCGCCGCCGGCGCCGCCACCACCGAACGAGGGAGGTCCCGGGCCGCAGCGCCACCTCCGGTCCCGACAGGGCCGACCCCACCAGCTCGTCGAGCCGACGCGAGGGAGCGCGAACGGCGAAGAAGGCGACCGAGAGCGACTCGACCCCCAAGCCGAAGCCGAACCGGATCCGTCGGTGTTCCGACAGCTCCCAGCAGCTCGGATCGAGCAGGTGATCGCAGCGGAGCAGGACCCGCTCGAAGCCGATCGGCCCCAACTGCCAGGCCCGGAGCCGGCCCCGGCCGGCCCACAGCGCGAGCCGGACGGGGGTGTCGTTGGCCGGGCGGACCACCTCCCAGAGGCGTTGGGCGTCGAGCAGTGCCTCGCGGGCCCGGTCGCGGGCCGACGCGAGCTCGGCGTGGGAGTCGTGATCGGTGTCGGGGCCGGAGTCGGTGGGCTGATCGCCACCCGCACCCTCGACCCCCGACGTGGTCGAGATGCTCGTCGAGCGCGTCGGCGACAACCGCAGCGCCGTCTCGTGGGCGTCGACGGCCTCGGTCATGGCCGCCCGGGCGGCGACGACCCGTTCGGCCGCCCGGCGGGTGACGGCGTCGTCGTCGAGTTCGGCCCAACGACGGCGATCCCGGCGGGCCAGCACCAGGTCGGCGAGCGCGAAGGCGACGACGAGCACGGCGATCGCCACGATCGACCATCGCAGGATCGAGGAGCTGAGCATGGACCAACACGCTACTTCGGTCGTCGCCGAGCGAGGAGCACGTCGTGAGGGCCGCAGGGAATCGATGGCCCGGAACCGACGACGCAGGGCACGTTTTCCCTGTTCAGGGTCGTGTCACACCCCCGCTGCATACTCGATTCATGGCTCAAGCACAGCTGCATCTCATCCCCACCGAAGACAAGCCCTGGCAGCTCGACCGCACCACCGTCGCCGTCGGTCGTGCCGGTCTGGCCCAGGCCCGTGCGGCGCTGGCCTCGGCCGGCGGGTCGGCCGCCCGTCGCGCCGGCACCCCCGACGAGCACTCGCTGGCGGCTTGACCGGTCCACACCGGTTGCCCCTACGCTGCGTCGTCATGGCCTCCTCCACCACTCCCACCGACGTCGTCATCATCGACGCCGTGCGTTCACCCGTCGGCCGCCGCAACGGCGGCCTGTCCACGATGCATCCCGCCGATCTGCTCGGTCGGGTCCACCAGGCGCTGCTCGAACGCACCGGTATCGATCCGGCCTCGGTCGGTCAGGTCGTCACGGGCTGTGTCAGCCAGGTCGGCGAGCAATCCTTCAACATCGGGCGCACGGCCTGGCTCGCCGCCGGTCTGCCCCAGTCGGTGGCCAACACCACGATCGACACCCAGTGTGGCTCGTCGCAGCAGGCCACCAACCTCGCCACCGCCCTCATCGGGTCCGGCGTCGTCGACATCGCCATCGCCTGCGGCGTGGAGACCATGAGCCGCATTCCGATCGGGATCAACTCGAGCAAGAAGCTCGGCCTCGGCGGGCCGATCCCCACGCCATACTTCGACCAGTACGAGATGACCTCCCAGTTCGAAGGCGCCGAGCGAATCGCCGACTCGTGGGGCATCACCCGCGCCGACACCGACGCCTTCGGTCTGCTCTCGCAGCAGCGGGCCGCGCAGGCCTGGGCCGAGGATCGGTTCGCCACCCAGATCGTGCCGATCGAGGCTCCCGACGCCGATGAAGACGGCAACCTGCTCGACACCACCCACACCGTCACCCGAGACGAGGGCCTGCGCGAGACCACGCTCGAGAAGCTGGGCACCCTGAAGCCGGTTGCCCGCGAAGACGGTGTGCACACCGCCGGTTCGGCCTCCCAGATCTCCGACGGCGCGGCCGCCGTCCTCATGATGTCGGCCGCCAAGGCGGCCGAGCTCGGGCTCACGCCGATGGCCCGAGTGATCGACACGGCACTGGTCGGTGTGGATCCCGTCCTCATGCTCACCGGACCCATCGACGCCACCCGCCACCTCCTCGAACGAACCGGCCTCACCCTCGACGACATCGACCTGTTCGAGATCAACGAGGCCTTTGCCTCCGTGGTGCTCGCCTGGGCCAAGGAATTCGACACCGACCTCGAACGGGTCAACCCCAACGGCGGGGCGATCGCGCTCGGCCATCCCCTCGGAGGCACCGGCGCCTTCCTGATGACCAAGGCGGTCCACGAGCTCCGACGAGCCGACCAGTCGACCGCCCTCATCACGATGTGTTGCGGTGGCGGGATCGGTACGGGAACCATCATCGAACGGGTGTAGTCGCCCCTCGACCGACGCCCCGCCGTCCCCGCGATCGCCGCGGGGCCGACGGGTGCGGCGATCCCGTTGGCTCCTGGCCTCGGTCGTGGCGTGCGCCGTCGGTTGCCGTTCGGCGGAGGGCGAGCCTCGGCCGGCCACCAGCGGCCAGGCGGTCGTGGTCGCCGTCGTCGACGGCGACACCGTGGACCTCGAGATCGACGGTCGGGTCGAGCGGGTCCGGCTCATCGGCATCGACACGCCGGAATCGGTGTCGACCTCCACCCCGGATCAGTGCTTCGGCGCCGAGGCCACCGAGGCCCTGCGGGGCCTCCTCCCGCTCGGTGCGGCGGTGTCGATCCAACGAGACATCGAGGCACGCGACCGGTACGGTCGCCTCCTCCTCTACCTGCACCGCAGCAGCGACCACCTCTTCGTGAACGAGTGGATGGTCGCCAACGGGTTCGCGGCTGCAGTCGTCTACGAGCCGAACAGCAGCCTGGCAACGACGTTCGCCGACGCCGAGTCGTTGGCCCGGTCCTCGGGTGCGGGTCTGTGGACCTCGTGCGACGGACCCGACCAGCCGCTGGAGTGAGTACCGTGGCGCTCGTGAGCAGTCCCACCCTCGTCGAGAAGCTCGGGCATGCGCCCGATAGCCGTCTGGTCATCCTGTCCTGCGACGGGCTCGGGTCGTCGAATGCCGCCAATCAGGGTGTCTACGAGTCGCTTCGCAACGGGCTCGGGACCACCACGGCGATCCTGATGCCCTGCCCGTGGGCCCGGGGTGCAGCGGCGGAGTACCGCGGTGAAGACGTCGGCGTCGCGCTGACCCTGAACGCCGAGTTCGAGCAGTACCGGTGGGGTCCGCTCACGCACGCCCCCTCCCTCCTCGACGGCGACGGCGGGTTCCCGCGCACCGCCGACGATCTCTGGGACCACGCCGACACCGACGAGGTCCGGCGCGAGTGCCGAGCGCAGATCGAACGCGCCGTCCTGTGGGGTTTCGACGTCTCGCATCTCGACGCCCATCTCGGCACGCTCTACTCCCGACCGGAGTTCTTCGACGTCTACCTCGAACTGGCGCTGGAGTTCCGTCTCCCGATCAGCCTCCCCGACCCGTCGATCGATCTCGGGTTTCCCGCCCACGATCTCGCCGCCGAAGAAGGCGTCCTCCTGCCCGACCACACCGTCACCATCCCTCGAGGACAGGAGGCCCGGGCGCGACTCGAGTCGGCCATCGCCAGCCTCGATCCGGGCGTGACCGAACTCCACCTCCGACCGGCGACCGACACCCCGGAACTCCGGGCGATCACCCCCACCTGGGCGGCGGCCACCGGTGACGCCCATCTCGTCACCAACGACGCTGCGTTCCGCAAGTCGCTCGCCCAGTCGGGGGCCGTGCTCATCGGCTACCGGGAGCTCCGTTCCGCTCAGCGGACCTGACCCGACACCCGGATCCCCGATTCCCCCGATTCCCCGTTCCCCCGATTCCTCGTTCTGGCGGGTCACCGTTCCCAACGGGGAACGGTGACCCGCCAGAACGAGAGGGGTGTGGTCGAGCGGTGGTGGCGGGCCGTCGTGGGTCAGGCCAGGGCGGCGACGAGTCGTTCGACGACGGCTCGGTCGTCGAGGACCTCGAGGGCGGCGAGCAGATCGCCGGAGCGGCCCTCGGGCTTCACGTCTCCTCGCATGTAGGCCTCACCCAGGTGGAGGTCCCCGGCCAGCCACGCGCCCAACTGGGCCCCGGTGAGCTGGATCCGGACGCCCGGCTCCCGATCGGTGGCACCCTCGCACCGACCGTCGACGAACGCCACGACGACGGAGGTGTTCTTGCCGGTGGCGAGTTCGACCACTCCCGAGAGGCCGCCGGCCGATCCACGACCGGTGGTGGCCTCGGCGAGTGCGGCGGCGAACGCCGAATCGAGCGCGGCCATCAGGCATCGACCCCGGCGAAGAGATCGGTCTCGGGGTCGTCCTCGGTCGGGATCGGTCCGACGAGCGAGCGGGCGAGGATGTAGTCGTCGAAGGGGTACGCCTCGACCGAGGCCTCGTCGGACAACCCGAACCAGAACGGCGCTGCCGGATCGATCTGGGTGGCGTGAGCCAACAACGCGGCCCGCCGCACCGCGTAGAAGCCCGAGATCTCGATCTTGGTGGTGATCCGGTGGTCGAGCGAGGGGCGCTTGAACCAGCGTTCGTCGCTGTAGGGCGACTCCAGCGCGAGCTCGGAGAACTTCTGGTGGTGGGCCACCATGCGGGCCCGACTCCACAGCGAGTAGTACAGCTTCAGCGGTTGCCAGGGTTCGCCGAGTGCGGGATACCAGTCGGGATCTGCGGCCCGGTCGAAGGCCAGGAGCGTGATGTCGTGGACCCGGAGATGATCGGGATGCTGGTAGCCCTGCTGGTCGTCGGCATAGGTCAGGATCACATGGGGCCGGAGCCGCCGGACGATCTCGACCAGCCGACCCGTGGCCTCGTCGAGATCGGCCTGGGCGAAACACGATGGATGGGCGTTGGGTTCGGTGTCGGGCATTCCGGAGTCGCGATACCCGAGCCACTCGAGGTGGTGGTAGCCGATGGCCTTGACCGACGCGTGGAGTTCGGAGCGACGGATGGCCGTGAGATTGGCCCGGACGTCGTCGCGATCCATGGCCGGGTTGAGGATGTCGCCGGCCTCGCCACCGGTGGCGCAGACGAGGGTGGCCTCATGTCCTTCCGAGACGTACCGAGCGACGGTCGGGGCCCCCTTCGACGCTTCGTCGTCGGGATGGGCGTGAACGGACAGCAGGCGGGCCATGGGCAAAAGATAACGGCAACGGTCGGGAACCCAGATTTCCCGGCGATTCGGGGAACCGCGCGTGGCGCTCCCGTCGTTACTACTGTCGATGACCGAAGGACCCTCCGGTCCTCGGCCGCCGCGCTGATCGCAACGGCAGGGAGGAAACACCAATCATGGACAGCCCCACGTTGTGGGCCATCATCTGGCTCGTCACGGCGGCAGCATTCGGTGCCGGCGAGATCGCGGTGGCCGGTTCCTTCTTCCTGATGCCGTTCGCCATCGGCGCCTTGATCGCCGCCATCGCCAGTTTCGCCGGTGCCCCCATCGTCGTCGGGTGGGTGCTCTTCCTGGGTGGGAGCATCGCCTCGTTCTTCGCGCTCAAGCCCTTCGCCGCCAAGATCGAGGCCCAACTCCCCAACCCCAAGGGGTTCGGCGCCAACCGACTCGTCGGTTCGCAGGGAGTGGTCGACATCGACATCCCGGGAGGCGAGAGCGATTCCGGTCAGGTGAAGATCGGTGGCGAGCAATGGAGGGCCGTCGGCCGCTCGGGCATGGGGATCCCTCGGGGGACCTCGGTCGAGGTGGTCGAAGTTCGTGGAACCCGAATCGTCGTGCAGCCGAGCAATTCGGCCGGCCTGTCGTCACTCGGCTGAGGAAAGAGAGCAATCGTCATGGTCCCTGCGCTTCTCGCACTGCTTGTCGTCATCGCGCTGTTCGCCTTCGTGTACGTGAGTGCCGGCGTCAAGATCGTCCGGCCCTACCAACGGGGCGTGGTCGAACGACTCGGGCGCTACAAGGAGACCACCGACCCCGGTCTGCGACTCATCCTTCCCTTCATCGAATCGTTGAAGAAGGTCGACATGCGCGAGCAGGTGATCGACGTTCCCCCGCAGGAAGTCATCACGTCGGACAACGTCGCCGTCTCGGTCGATGCCGTCATCTACTTCGAGCCGACCGACCCGCAGCGCCTGCTCTACAACATCTCGAACTTCGTCCTCGCCGTCACGAAACTGGCCCAGACCAACCTGCGAAACGTCATCGGCGACATGACGCTCGACGAGGCCTTCACGTCCCGTGAACGGGTCAACGCCGCGCTGCGTCAGATCCTCGACGACGCCACCGACAAATGGGGTGTCCGGGTCGTCCGGGTCGAGATCCAACGGATCGACCCGCCCGGTGACGTCATGCACGCCATGCACGAACAGATGAAGGCCGAGCGGACCCGACGAGCCGTGGTGACCGAGGCCGAGGGCTCCCGCGAGGCCGCCATCACCCGGGCCCAGGGCGAGAAGGAGTCGGCGATCCTCACCGCCGAGGGTCAGCGCCAGAAGGACATCCTGAACGCCGAGGGCGAGGCCCAGGCGGTCCGTACCCGGGCCGAGGCCGAGCAGTTCCGTCAGCAGGTCGTCGCCGAAGGTGAGGCCAACGCCATTCGTTCGGTGCACGGCGCCATCCTCGATTCGGGAACCGACGACCGGGTCGTTGCCATCAAGTACCTCGAGTCGCTCCGAGCGATCGGCAACGGGCAGGCCACGAAGATCTTCCTCCCGGCCGACATGACCTCGACCATGGGAGCCATCGGTGGGATCGCCGAACTCTTCGGCGGCGGGTTCGGCAGCGAGGGCAAGCCCGCTCCCCGTTCGGCACCGACACCGGCGGCCATTGCACCGCCGGCCGCTCAGGCGTCGCCGCAACCGCAGGCCCCTCGGGCCCCGGTTCCCCGACCCACGGCTGCACAGTCGAGCGGCCAGAACAAGCCGTTGCCCCAGGCCCCGCCACTGCCGCCGCCGACACCGGGTCGCTGACCACCCGACTCGGTCCCGTACCCCCTCCCCCACCCCACCCCCGCATTTCGAGAGCCTGAGCGGCGAAACCGGCGCTCAGGCTCTCGAAATCGGTGGGTTCAGACCGGTGCGAGCGGCTCGAGTTCCACGTCGCCGTCGTCGTCCTCGGTGAGGATCCAACCGAAGCGCTCGGCCAACGCCACCCGACCCTCCTCGGGGCCACTGGCCAGCACGAGGTCGCCCTCGCGCAGCTCGACGTGTTTGCGAGGCCGATACCAGTAGCGGCCCTCGCGCTCGATGGCCAGCACGTTGAACCCCGGTTCGATGGGCAGTTCGAGTTCGGCGAGGGTCTTGCCGTGCACCTCGGCGCCGGCCCCGACCGGCATGCGGACCACGATGTCGTCGGTGTCGCCCAGGGCGATACCCAGTACCGGGTGGAGCTCGGTGGACTGCTCGATCATCCAGACCATCGCCTGGGCCTGATCGCCGATGTCCTCGGCCGCCTGACCCAGATGCAGCAAGCCCCGGAGCGGGGCCGGATCGGCGCCGTCGGTGGCACAGCGGAGCACCCACAACTCGAGCCGATGGTTCATCTCGTCGAGGCGATCCTCGAGGTGGCGGACCTCGGCGGCCAGGCTGCGATCTCGATAGATCAGCGCCGAATAGGCGAGGCCGACGGCGACCTCGGAGAGGTTCTTCATCTCGATGAGGGTGTCGACGGCGCGGTCGAGGTCGGTGAGGACGTGCGACTCGACCGGGGCCGGTGGATTCCACGGGTGGGCACCGGCGAGTTCACGGAGCCGGGCGATGCCGTCGGGAGAACCGCGGAGGAACAGCACGTCGCCCGACTGGAGGATCTCGTCGCCGCCGGGATCGACGATCCAGGAGCGCTGGCGCCGGATCGCCATGATCCGCATCCCGGTGACGACGGGGAGTTCGAAGGCCGACACCGGCCGATTCGCGAAGTGCGATCCGCCGGCGACCTCCACCCGATGCGAGATCTCCTCGGCGTCGGTGAGGTCCATGACGAGTTCTCGGGGAATCCCCAGCCGGCGGGTGACGATGCCGGCGATGTCGACCGCGTCGTTGGCGATCCGTTCCAGTGCCGAGATGACCTGGAGCACCGACGCCATCGCCTCGGCCTCTCGCGGGTTGCGAACGGCAACGATGCACAGCGTGCGCATCCGGTGGACCAGGGCCGAGATCTCGGTCTCGAGCCCATCGACCTCATCGGCCATGTCGGCATCACCGAAGTACAGGGCGGCGTAGGCCAGGTCGACCATCAGCTCGCTGGTGTCCTTGGCCTCGGCCAGCATCTCTCGCAGATTGCGGGATTCCATCCGCACGATCATGCCACGCCCCACAGCAGAAGGGCGGTGACGAAGGTCGTGGCCCCGATGACGTCGAGGCTCGCCGACACGAGCGGGATGCCGTGGTTGTCGGGGTCGAGACCGAACCGCACGACGAGCAGCGTTCCGTAGTAGGCGATCAAGGCAACGAAGGAGGTCACCACCAGACCGCCCGTCACCGCGACAGCCAGCAGCGGCAGCGCCCCCGGCGAGGTCTGGCCGAAGAGGTTGCCGACCACCGCCGCGGTGAGTGACACGTAGCCGAAGATGGGGAGCGCCAGGGCGAACGCGATCTTGATGTCGTCGCGGGCCTCACCCTCGGGGATCCAGCTTCGTTCGACGAATCCCAGGTGGACCTTGGTGGCGAGACGACTCGACAGGATCCCCCCGAGCGCCCCGGCGGCGCTCAGGAATCCGGGCAGCATGACGAGGAGCACCGTGAAGGACAGGAACCGTTGGATGGACCGTTCGAGCAGGAGGCCCGCCACCAGACTCATGGACCCGGCCAGGATCAGGATCGGCAACGACTCGAGCACGACCCGTCGACACAGCGCGAGGTTGGACCGCACGACGAGTGCCGTTGCGATGAGGGCCACCGAGATGAAGGTTCCGGCCAGGACGTCGGTGAGGACGCCCCGTTGGATGAGCGAGGTGGCCAGGACCAGTGCCGGCAGGGTCACGAAGTCCCCCGACGCCGACACCAGCGGAGCCGTCACGTTGTCGAGGTCCCACCCGAACCGAGCCGACCCGATCGCCAGGCCGAGCGTGATCATCAACACGATGAGGGCGGCCATCGTCCCACCGAACACCGAGACCACGACGAAGTCGGTGAGGCCGATCGGTTTGACGTCTCCGGATTGCACCAGGAGGACGAAACCCTCGGCCAGGAACGACAAGACCACGGCGGCGCCCAGCGACGAGGCCATGGCCGCCAGCACGTTCTGGCCGAGGACCGAATCGGGACGCCAGCTCCAGCTCAGCGTGCCGGTGCGAATGGCCGTCGAGAGTCGGCCACCGAGCGGTCCGAAGACGTTGCCGTTGAGGCCGATGGCCGCCGGGACGAAGAGCAGCAGACCCGGATACTCACGGAACGACGACTCGAAACCGGCGATCGTGAAGCCGGTGATCAAACTGGTGGTGGCCGAGATCACCAGGGCCAGGAGGCTCTGGAGGGCGTCGTCGCGAGCCGGTCCGAGGAAGCTGCGGAGCGGGCTCCACGTCTTGAACGGGTTCGTGGTCTGCAGGGCGACCGGAGGGCGCAGCATCTCCAGCCGGCGAAGCGGTGACCAGCGCTTCAGTGGGCTCCACCTGAGCACGGCAACCTCCTTGCATCCTTCGGCATGGTAGCCACGAGTACCCTGCCCTCCTGTGCTTCGTCTCGCTGCCAAGATCCTCCTCCCGGCCCTCGTCGCGGCCGTTCTCGCGTCGTCGTGCGCCAGTGACGGACGGGAACTGGCCGAGGCACGACCGTGGCAGACCACCACGACCCGCCCGCTCCCGGCGACCTCGGCGCCGCCGGCCGAACCCGGATTGACCGGTGTCGAACTGTCCAGTCCGGATTTCGAACCCGGTGGCCTCGCGCCGGTCGACGCGACGTGCGCCGGTCTCAACCAACCCCCGACCCTGCGATGGTCCGGCGTCGAGGCCGGGACCAGCGAACTGGCCATGGCGCTGAGCGACCAGACCGACCCGGCCAATCCGCTGCTCATCTGGCTCGTGGCCGGTCTCGACCCCGCACTCACCGAGCTGCGCGGCGATGCGCTGCCGACCGGCGCCATCTCGGTCCTCAACGACTACGGCCAGGCCGGGTACGGCAACCCATGCATCGACACGCTGTCATCGGGTCGCCGCGACCTCCAGTTCCGGTTGTACCTGCTGCCCAATCCCTCCGGACTCGACGAGGGCGCCGCCGGCAACTCGTCGTGGGACCACGTGGCCGCCCTGGCCAGCGACTCGGCCACCCTGCTCATGCAGATCGACAGCCAACCCTGACCCGAGCGCGTTCCGGCCCGGCGATCCGAGCTCAGCGGACGATGCCCGCCGCCCGCAGGGCGCCGATCGCCTCGTCGTCGTAGCCGACCTCGGCGAGGATCTCGTCGGAATGCTCGCCCAGGATCGGCGCCGGACCGGCCGGATCGGCCCGGACCCCGGCGAACCGGGCGGCGGGTCGGGCCTCGCGCCGAGGGCCGATGGCTCCGCCGTCGAGTTCGATCACCGAGCCGTTGTGCTGCACCTGCGGGTCGAGGTGGACCCGATCGAGCGGCAGGACCGGTCCGCCCGGCAGGTCGAACGTACGCATCCGGGCGACCGTCTCCTCGGTCGTCAACCCGGCGAGGACGGCGTCGACGGCGTCGGAGAGCGCATCGGCGTTCCGCATCCGGAGCGAGTACGACGCGAACCGGGGATCGTCCAGCAACGACTCGTCGATCGCTGCCGCCAAGCGGGGCCAGGTCGAATTGGTGGCGAGGTTGAGCGTCACCCAGCCGTCGAGCGTCCGGCGGGGGTGGTAGTTCAGCGACATCGGCGGGGTCCGGGTGACGTCGTCGCCGATCAACGTATGGCTCCACATGCCGTCGGGCCAGAAGAACTGGAGCCCGGCATCGAGCATGTTGATCTCGAGGTGTTGCCCCTCCCCGGTTCGCTCGCGATGGAACAGCGCCGCCGTGATCGCCTGGGCCACGGTCAGCGCCGTCGCCTTGTCGATGACCAGTTGCTTGCTCAGGACCGGGTCACCGCCGGCTCCCTCGAACGTCGCCAACCCCGTCAGCCCCTGCACGACGTAGTCGTAGACCATCTGGTCGGCATAGGGACCCGACGAACCGAATCCCGAGACCGACACGTAGACGAGTCCGGGGTTGGACTCGCGCATGCGGTCGGCCCCGATGCCCATGCGCTCGACCGCGCCGGGTCGGAAGTTCTGGATGAAGACGTCGGCCGAATCGATGAGACGTCGCATCGCCTCGACCCCCGGGCGTTCCTTGGTGTCGAGCGCGATCGAGCGCTTGCCCCGATTGCACGACGCGAAGACCGACCCGAGATCGTTGCGCTGATCACCGAGCGACCGCATCCGATCGCCGACCCCGTTGGCCAGCTCGACCTTGATCACGTCGGCCCCCTGGTCGCAGAGCATCGAGGCCGCCAGCGGCGCCGAGATCATCTGAGCCGCCTCGACCACACGGATGCCGGAGAGTGGGTGCATGGACTGCTGTTCTAGCGCACGCCAAGGGAGGCGGCCCATTGGCCGACCGAGTCCGACTGCCCGTAGGTTGACCCCGATGACTGCTGCCGAGCGCGAACCCACCGCGACCCCATCGTTCGATCCGGCGTCGGTGCCCGTCTCGCACGCCGCAACCGTCATGCTCGTCGACGACCGGCCGGGACCGAACGGCGCCGACGCCTTGCACGTGCTCATGGTGCGCCGGACCGCCAAGGTCGTGTTCGCTCCGGCGGCGTGGGTCTTCCCCGGCGGTCGGGTCGACCCCGACGACCACCACGACGAGTTCGACACCATGTTCACCGGGTTGTCCGATCTCGAGGCCTCGACCATCCTCGACGTACCGACGGGCGGGCTGGCGTGGTGGCTGGCCGCGTGCCGAGAGACCTTCGAGGAGGCCGGCCTCCTCCTCGCCAGCGGTGACGCCGACGTCGACCTGGCCGAGATGCGTCGACGCGTCCGCGAGGACGAGTCGGTGTTCGCCGACCTGGTCCTCGAACACGGGATCTCGCTCGACGCGACGACGCTCGAGGAGATCGCCCGCTTCATCACGCCGCTGGGCTCCCCGCGACGTTTCGACGCCCGCTTCTTCGTCGCCCGGGCACCCTTCGGGCAGGAACCCGAGCACGACGACGGCGAGATCGTCGAGTGGGAGTGGGTCCGCCCGAGCGATGCCCTCGAGCGGTGGGCGGCGGGAACCATGGAGATGATCTCGCCGACGGTCCGGATGGTGGCCTGTCTCGATCGTTTCCCGACCGCCGACGCCGTGATGGCCGCGGCAGCCCGACGCCTGCCCTATCAGCGCGTCCGGGTGATCGATCCCCGAGGCTCCTACACCGTCGTGCTGCCCGGTGAACCGGGCTACGAGACGGCCGAACTCGAGGTCGAGAGCGGCTGGGTCCGGCTCTGGGAGGCCTGAGTCGTCCCACCACCGTCGGGGGGAGAGTGGTCACACGGGGATGAGAGCGCGCCCGGCCCCGTTAGCCTGATGTGTCCACCGTTCTGACGTTTCGCGTCACGACCACCGAACACCCGAGAGGGTTCCGGCCGCCCGCCCGGGTCGCCGAACACCACGCTGAGGTAGCCGCAATGGCGACGCGCCCCGATCTTCGCAACGTAGCCATCGTGGCTCACGTCGACCACGGCAAGACCACGCTGGTCGATGCCATGCTCCGCCAGACCGGCGCGTTCCGGGTCAACGAGGAGGTCACCGACCGGGTGATGGACTCCGGCGACCTCGAGCGCGAGAAGGGCATCACGATCCTGGCCAAGAACACCTCGGTGGTCTGGAACGGCATCACGCTCAACATCGTCGACACGCCCGGGCACGCCGACTTCGGTGGCGAGGTCGAGCGGGCGCTCACCATGGTCGACGGCATCGTGTTGCTGGTCGACGCCGCCGAGGGCCCGCTTCCCCAGACCCGGTTCGTGCTGCGCAAGGCCCTGGCCCGCGACCTCCCCGTGATCCTCGTGATCAACAAGGTCGATCGGCCCGACGCCCGGATCGCCGACGTGGTCAACGAGGTCTACGAGCTGTTCCTCGACATCGACGCCCGCGACGACCAGATCGAGTTCCCGATCGTCTACTGCGCAGCCCGAGACGGCTGGGCCTCCCTCGACGAGAACGTGAAGGGCGAGAACCTCGAGCCGCTCTTCCAGCTCATGGTCGACCACACCCCGCCCCCCACGTTCGAAGAGGGCCATCCCCTGCAGGCGTGGGTCACCAACCTCGACTCCTCGCCCTACCTGGGTCGCCTGGCCCTGTGCCGGGTGATGAACGGCACCTTGTCCAAGGGTCAGTCCGTCGCCCTCAGTCGGGTCGACGGCACCGTCCAGCGGGTCAAACTCAGTGAGCTCTACCTCACCGAGGCCCTCACCCGCGTCCCGGCCGACAAGGCCGGACCCGGTGATCTGGTTGCCGTCGCCGGCATCGAGGACATCCTGATCGGCGAGACGCTGGTCGACGCCGAGGATCCGCGGCCCATGCCCGTGATCGAGGTCGACCAGCCGGCCCTGTCCATGACCATCGGCATCAACACCGCGCCCCTGGCCGGCGGGAGCGGGTCGAAGCTGACGGCTCGCCTGGTGAAGGGCCGACTCGACTCCGAGCTCGTCGGCAACATGAGCCTGCGGGTTCTCCCCACCGAGCGGCCCGATGCGTGGGAGGTCCAGGCCCGTGGCGAGTTGCAGCTCGCGATCCTCGTCGAGCAGATGCGGCGAGAGGGCTTCGAGCTCACCGTCGGCAAGCCGCAGGTCGTCACGAAGGAGATCGACGGAGCCATCCACGAGCCGGTCGAGCGTGTCACCATCGACGTGCCCGAGGACTACCTCGGGGCCGTCACCCAGTTGTTGGCGGCCCGCAAGGGATCGATGGCCAACATGGTCAACCACGGCACCGGTTGGGTCCGACTCGACTACCTGGTTCCGGCCCGCGGCCTCATCGGGTTCCGAACCGAGTTCATGACCGAGACCCGCGGCACCGGCGTCCTCAACCAGAGCTTCGAGGGCTACGAGCCCTGGTTCGGCGAGATCCGGGTCCGCCGCACCGGATCGCTGGTGGCCGACCGCAAGGGTCCGGTCACCGCCTACGCGCTGATCTCCCTGCAGGAACGGGCCCAGATGCTCGTGGCGCCGACCGCCGAGGTGTACACCGGCATGATCGTCGGCGAGAACTCCCGCAGCGAGGACATGGACGTGAACGTGTGCCGCGAGAAGCAGCTCACCAACCACCGGGCGGCGTCGTCCGATGCGACCGTGAAACTCACGCCGCCGAAGGTCCTGTCGCTCGAGCAGGCCCTCGAGTTCATCGCCGACGACGAGTGCGTCGAGGTCACCCCCGACCACGTCCGCCTGCGCAAGGTCGAGCTCGACCCGATCGCCCGGGCCCGGGTGGTCAAGGCGCGCAAGGCCGCAGCCCAGGCTTCGGCCTGAGCGACGTCCGGGCGGCGTTCAGCCCAGGGCGTCGAGCGGGATCCCGCACTGATCGAGGGTCTGGAACAGGTTGGCCATCAGATCCGAATCGGGGTCGGTCAGGCCCGATCCCAGCATCATCAGGCCGATCAGGTCGGCGTTGTCGACCAGGCACGTGGCCTGAGCCTCGGTGAGGGTGGAGTCGGCCATCATCCCCTGGATCATGGCCGCCCGCCCGGCCTCGGTGTCGAGCATCGCCTCGATCATGGCGATCTCTTCCTCGGTCATGCCCAGCTCGGATTCCAGCGCCTGAGCCGCCTCGTCGGTGAGGTCCTCGGTCGGCTCGACGTAGCCGCACACATCGGCCCGATAGGCGTCGAGCGTGGCGTCGGCCGCCGTGCGTTCCGGTGTCTCGGCGAACGCGTCGGAGGAGAGCAGGAGGGCTGCGTCGTACCCGACCTCTTCGGCGGCGACCGCTGCGGCGAGTTGACTCTGGTAGATCACCTCGAAGGGATCGGCGATCTCGGCCGGAACGACGAGTCGAGCGGCCTCGATACGAGCGATCGAGGCATCGAGAAAGGCCTCGAGGGCCACCGGATCGTCGAAGGCGGTGAACGCGTCGGTGGCCTCCTTGGACTCGATGGCGAGGGCGCAGTAGGCGTCGGAGTCGCCGCCGGGTGCGGTGGTGGTCTCGGGAACCGTGGTGGACTCCGACTGCGAGGCAAGACCCTCGTCGTCGCCTCCGGAGGAACCGCAGGCCCCCAGCAGCAACACACCGGCAACGAGAGCCAGTGGCGCTCGGACCAGTCGCCGATCGTAGATCTTGCTCATGGGGGTTCCCTCCGCATCACAGTTGGTCACGTCGGATGAGACGTCTCCACAAGCTAGCGGTTACGTCTCGGACCCTCCCATCACCCGGGGTCGATCTCGGCGCAACCGCGAAAGCAGGGCGAGACCGATCGCACTGGTGCCGGTGGCCGCCGAGACCGCCGCCTCGTATCCCGACCGATCGATCAGCAGACCGGCCAGCGGTGGACCGAAGAAGCTGCCGAAGGCGGCGGAGGTGTAGAGCGTTCCGAGGATCCCACCCAGACCCTCGAGTCCGAAGCGGGCCGCCACCACCGCCGGCGAGAGGGCGATGAAGCCCCCGTAGCCCAGACCCAACACCACGGCGTAGACCACCATGGCCCAGAGCCGGTCACCGGCAACGAGCCAGATCAGATGGCTCCCCGTCATCGTGGCGATCGACCAACCGAACAGCGACATGGCCCCGAACCGGTCGGCCAGACTGCCCAGGGCCAGTCGACCGATCACGCTCGAACCGCCGATGAGTCCGACCAGGCCGGCGGCGGTCACGGCGTTCACACCCCGATCCTCGGCGTACTTCACGAGAAAGACGAAGGGCACGAACAACCCCATCGTGACGGCGAGCATCGACACGTAGAGCAGACGGAAATCCCGCAGCGCCATCAGCTCACGCAAGGGACGACGGCGAGCCGAGGGCTGCGCCGCCGGACCGAAGGCGGCCGGGACCGACGCCAACAGGAGCAACGCCCCACCCCCGAACGCGTAGATCACGAAGGTGGTCCGCCACGACGTGGCGGCGATCAGACGCGCCGAGAGGGGCGAGCCGACCAGGGTGCCCAGGCCGATCCCGGCGACGGCGATCCCCATCGCCATCGACCGTCGTCGTTCGAACCAGCCGCCAACGGTGGCCACCATCGGCACGTACCCGCAGGCGATGGCCAGTCCGACGCCGGCGCCATAGGTCACGTAACCGAGCACGAGGCTCGGCGTCGCCGACGTGGCGAGCAGTCCGACGAACAGCGAACCGGCCCCGATCCACAGGACCGGTCGGGGCCCGAACCGGTCGGCGAGCGAGCCGGTGAGCGGAGCGAGCAGGAACGACAGGGCGATCGTGATGCTGAACACCAACGCCGTCGCACCGTTGCCCGCATCGAACTCCTCCGACATCGATTCGAAGAACGCCCCGAAGCTGTAGCCCACGCCGAACACGGCGAACATCGAGGCCACGGCGGCGGCAACGACCCACCATCCACGGGTGCTGTCGAGTTGATGGGGCGAGGCGACCGAGGGCGACGAGGTCTTCACCACGCCGACGCTAGTTGGTCGACCTCGAGGGATCGTCTTCGAACCCGGCCGCTGCTCCGACGGCGGGATCAGCGAAAATCGCGACTCATCGACGGGGTGATCGGCAGGGGCTCGAGGGTCTCGGCCACCACGTTGACCACGGCACCCTGTCGTTCGATCCTGCCCCGGATCAGGAGCGCCGGGGCGTTGCGGGCGACACGTCGATGGAAGGCCCAACAACCGACCGAGACCACGACGTTGATGAGACCGGTCTCGTCTTCGAGGCCGATGAAGGTGGTCCCCGAGGCGGTCGCCGGGCGCTGCCGGTGGGTGACGACACCGGCGACGAATGCCTTGGTGCCGTGGTCGAGACCGGGCAGGTCGCAGGCCCGCACCACACCCTGGGCATCGAGGGTGTCGCGCAGGAAGCGGGTGGGGTGGCCGTCGGGGGCGACCCCGGTGGCCCACAGGTCGATCAGCGCCTCTTCCCGATCGCTCATGCCGGGCAGCTGTGGGGCTTCGACACCGGTGACGATCCCCTCGAGCCGACCCTTCCCGGTCGCCTGGGCCACGGCTCCTGCGGTCCACAGTGCCTGCCGCCGATCGCCTCTCGCCCGACCGGCGAGCGAGTCGAAGGCCCCGGCGCTGGCCAGGGCCTCGAGCTGTTCCCGGTTGGCGCCGGTGCGACGCGCGACGTCTTCGATCGAGGTGTAGGGCCGCTCGCCATCGGCTCGGGCCTCGACCATTGCGTCGGCCAGGTCGTCACCGATGTGGCGAACGGCGCCCAGACCCAGCCGCACCGCCCAGCCATGATCGAAGCGCTCGGCGATGATCGAATCGGCGCCGGGGACCGTGACCTCGAGCCGAGCGAGGTCACCGCCGGGAGCATGCAGCGAGGCATGGGCCAGCGAGGCGTTGACATCGGGGGTCAGCGTCGGGACTCCGTGGCGGCGGGCATCCTGCACCAGCGAATGCGGCGAGTAGAAACCCATCGGTTGGGCCCGGAGGAGCGCGGCACAGAACGCC
Organism: uncultured Acidimicrobiales bacterium; assembly: GCA_963717115.1. Taxonomy (GTDB): domain Bacteria; phylum Actinomycetota; class Acidimicrobiia; order Acidimicrobiales; family SZUA-35; genus JBBQUN01. The sequence goes on from CAVQVO010000009.1 coordinate 353,206, forward strand.
GCCGGGTAGTGCAGCTTGATCCAGGACGAGGCGTAGACCAGGTAGGCGAAGCTGATCGAGTGGCTCTCGGGGAAGCCGTAGTTGGCGAAGGCGGCCAGCTTGTTCCAGATCTGCTCACCGACGTCGCCGGTGATGCCCCGTTCGGCCATGCCCTCGAAGAAGCGGGCGTGCAGCCGTTCCATGCGGGCCCGGCTGCGTTTGGATCCCATGGCCTGACGCAGCTCGTCGGCTTCACCGGCCGAGAAGCCGGCGACATCGATGGCCATCTGCATCAACTGCTCCTGGAACAGGGGGATGCCGAGGGTCTTCTCGAGGGCCCCTTCGAGCAGGGGATGCAGATAGGTGACGGGTTCCTGGCCGTTGCGACGACGGATGTAGGGATGGACCGAACCACCCTGGATCGGCCCCGGTCGGATGAGGGCGATCTCGACCACCAGGTCGTAGAAGTTGCGGGGTTTGAGCCGGGGCAGGGTCGACATCTGGGCCCGGGACTCGACCTGGAAGACACCGACCGAATCGGCCCGGCACAACATCTCGTAGACGGCGTCTTCCTGGGGCAGTGCGGCGAGATCGAGCGGGGCCCCTTCCCAACCGCCATGGCAGGCATCGATCAAGTCGACCGAATAGTGCAGTGCCGACAGCATGCCGAGACCGAGCAGATCGAACTTCACCAGCCCGGCCGCGGCACAGTCGTCCTTGTCCCACTGGAGCACCGTGCGGTTCTCCATCCGGGCCCGCTCGACCGGGCACACCTCGATCACCGGTCGATCGCACATCACCATGCCGCCCGAGTGGATCCCGAGGTGGCGGGGAAGGTCTTCGAACTGTTGGGCGAGTTCGATCACGTCGTCGGGAATCTCGAGGGTTTCCGACGGTCGGCGTGGCTCACCGGTCGGCCGACTGGTCGGTCCGTCCTGTTGGGGGATGTGCACCACCCCCGGGCCGCGCCTCTCGCTCGCTTTCGCCTGATGACGCAATCCCGACCAGCGATCCACCGACTTCGAGAAGGCATCCTGTTGACCCGGCGCATAGCCGAGCGCCTTGGCGGCGTCACGGACCGCCGACTTGGCCCGGTAGGTGATGACGTTGGCCACCTGGGCGGCATGGCGTCGACCGTGCTTTTCGTAGACGTACTGGATCGCCTCTTCCCGGCGGTCGGACTCGATGTCGAGGTCGATGTCGGGTGGGCCGTCGCGTTCGGGCGACAGGAACCGCTCGAACAACAGACCGAGCGAGACCGCGTCGGCCTTGGTGATCCCGAGGACGTAACACACCGCCGAGTTCGCCGCCGAACCCCGTCCCTGGCAGTAGATGTCGTGTCGCCGGCAGAAGTCGACGATGTCCCACACCACCAGGAAGTAGCCGGGGAACCCGAGGTGTTCGATGAGATCGAGCTCCCGATCGAGTTGGGCCCACGCACCCGGTACGTACTCGGCGTTCCGGGTGCCGTAGCGGTAGACCCCGGCCTCTTCGACCAGATGCCGGAGGTACCCCATCTCGGTCAGACCGTCGGGACAGTCGAACGGTGGCAGGTTGGGTGCCACCAGCGACAGGTCGAATGCGCAGTCACGGCCGAGCTCACCCGCCCGTTCGACGACCCCGGGGTATCGCAGGAAGCGCCGGTACTGCTCGTCGCCGGAACGCAGGTGGGCGCTCGTGGCGGGTGGCAGCCAACCGTCCATCTCGTCGAGGCTGCGCCGAGCGCGCACGGCGGCCATGGCGGTCGCCAGCCGACGGTCGGCCGGGGTGGCGTAGTGCACGTTGTTGGTCGCGACGATGTCGACCCCGACCCGCATCCCGAGCTGCACCAGGGCATCGTTGCGGGCGCTGTCGAGAGGGCTGCCGTGGTCCCACAGCTCGACGGCCACGTTGGATCGGCCGAATCGGTCGATCAGCGCATCGAGTTCCCGTGCCGCCGCCGCCGGACCTTCGCGCTCGAGCGCCCTCGGCACCGCCCCCTTGCGACAACCGGTGAGCACCAACCAGTGATCACGCTCGCCCGGTTGCAGCCAGCGGTCGAGCGCCGCCATCGACAGGCGGGGGGCGCCCTTCTCACCGGCCAACTGCGCTTCGCTGATCACCCGGGCCAGCGCGGCGTACCCCTGCGGATCTCGGGCGAGCACCAGGAGGTGCGTGCCGTCGGGGTCGGGTTGGGCCTGGCTGATGTCGAGCTTGTCGACGGTGAGTTCGGCACCGAACACCGTGGGCAGGCCGACCGCTCGAGCGGCCTCGGCGAAGCGCACCACACCGTAGAACCCGTTGTGGTCGGTGATGGCCAGTGCCTCGTGCCCGAGCCGGGCCGATTCCTCGACCAGGGCCTCGGGCTCACACGATCCGTCGAGGAAGCTGAAGGCACTGTGGCAGTGGAGTTCGGCGTAGGGGACGACGGGGGATCGCCGGGGCGTGGGGTGTTCCGGGGCCTGGTAGGGAGCCCGCTTGCGCGACCACGCGGGACTGTCGCCCCCGTCGGCTCCGGGGGGTGGCGACGACGTCGCTCGATCGGAGAGCCGGGACTCGATGGCCCGCCAGGGCACCGGTGGATTCTGGAATCCCATCCTCCCACCGTATCGAACACCTGTTCGATTGAAAAGACCCTGCCCCGATCCCGAACCGAGGGTCCTCCGTCCGATTCCCGCAAACCGAGGAGCCACCGTCCGCCACGACGTACGGTGACGCCACGGAACTTCGGGGACCGACGATGACCCCTCGCTTGGGAGTGGGGTCGAGGGTGAAGTCGCTCGACGATTCGACGAACCGGGACCCGGCTCGGATCAGTCGAGGGTGAGGTCGATCACGCAGTTCTCGGTCTCGCCGTCGGTCAGGTCGACGTCGGCATCGTTGAACCACACGCCACCCTCGCCCAGGTACTTGAACTCGACCCGGGCCGGGAGGTCGACTTCGACCTTGGTGCTGCGCGTCCCGTTCGACCGCTTCTTCAAGGGGTGGGCCAGCGGATCCCATCCGTTGAAGTTGCCGGCCACCGACACCGCATCGGGTGAGTCGGCGAGCGGGAGCGAGAAGGTGACAGTGGCCGTCTTCTTCTTGGCGTTGGTCTGGACCTTGATCATGACTACCTCCGGTGCAGCACGTCGATGAGGACTCCTCAGAGCGACCACTCCACGCTACCGGGGCCGACGACACCGAACGCGAAGAACGACCAAGGTCATCGAGCGTTCACGTGGCGTCCGGGACCACCGCGGCAGAATCGGCGTCGAGCCCGACGTGGAGGTCGACCACCGCCGCCTCGCGCACCCAGGCCCCGTCGACCCGTACGCGCAGGAGATCGAGATCGACCGGGATCCGAATCGTCGACGACGTTCCGGCGTCGAGCGTGGCCTTGGTGAACCCCACCAGCCGCCTCGGCGGCCGGTCGAAGACCGAGTCGGTCACCGAGGCGTACACCTGCACCACGGTCGACCCTCGCCGCGGCCCGACGTTCGACAGATCGACCTCGACTGCGGTGCCACCGTCGACCCGCCGCGTCCCCGTCAGCTCGAACCCGGTGTAGCCCAGACCGAACCCGAACGCTCGATGCGCCGGCGTGCGGTTGGCATCGAGCCACCATTGGCCGTGCAGCAACCCGTAGGTCGCGACGGAGGCGTCGCGATGGAACGGGACGAGATGGGCCTCGTCGGTCGGGATCGCGAACGGCAGCCGACCACCGGGCTCGGCGATCCCGAGCAACACGTCGGCCAGCGCGTGACCCCCCTCCATCCCCGGGTACCAGGCGAGGAGCACCGCCGGAGCCCGGTCGAGCCAGGGCATCACCACGGCACTGCCGGCCTCGACGACGATCACCACCCGATCGGACCGATCGAGCGCGGCGTCGATGAGCGCCAGATCGGGGTCATGGAGCAGCAGGGAACGCCGATCGCCTCCACCCTCGCCGAACGCGCCCGAACCGAGACCGTCGCCACCGTCGCCACCGTCGCCGATGGGTGCCGATGCGCCCTCACGGCGACCCGGCAGTTCGAAGCCCTCGGGCAACCCGAGTTCGGGGTGATCCATCGGCGGCATCCCGACCGTGAGCCCGGCCTCGCCGTCGTCGCCGCCGCTGATGAACTCACCTTCGTCGTGTCGGTCGTACCCGACGACGACCACCACCAGATCCGCCCCGTCGGCCACGCTCGGGTCGTCGACGGCGTGCACGACGTCGACCCCGGGCAGCGCCGCCCGCAGACCGGCGAGCGGGGTGACCACCTGGGGTTGGCGAACATTGCTCGAGCCGTTGTCCCCGGTGTTCTTCCGGTCACTCAACCGACCGAGGACCGCGATCCGACCCAGGCCGGCGGGGTCGACGGGCAGCAGGGGTGACCCGTCGACGGAGGCGTTGCGCACCAGCACCATCGACTCGACCGCCGCCCGCCGGGCCAACGCCCGATGCTCCGCCGAGGCGATGACCGCCCGGTCGGGCACCGCATCGTGGACGTGCGCCCATCGCAGGAAGGTGGCAATCGTCTCGGTCACGCGGGTGTCGACGTCGTCGACCGAGAGCGTGCCGTCGGCGAGGGCGCCGGCCAACGCCATGGCCCGCTGCTGACGGAACGGCATCTCGATGTTGCATCCGGCCCGGACGGACTCGACCGGATCCCGCAACCCGGCGATGAAGTCGGTGATCACGATGCCGTCGAAACCCCACTCGGCTCGGAGCACGTCGGTCAGCAGGGTTGCGTTCTCCCCGCACCACGCACCGTTCACCGAGTTGTAGGCGCTCATGACGCCGGCGACACCGGCTCGGACCACCCGTGCGAAATGCGGGAGGTACACCTCGTGGAGGGCCCGCTCGTCGGCGAGGACGTTCACCTTGAACCGGGCGTTCTCCATCGAGTTCAGCGCGAAGTGCTTCACACAGGCCATGACGTGTTCCTGGAGGCCCTCGGTGAAGGCGGCCGCCAGTTCACCGACGTGATGGGGATCCTCGCCGTAGGTCTCCTGGGCCCGACCCCAGGCCGGGTGCCGCAGGAGGTTGCAGCACACGGCGCCGGTGAAGGTGGCGCCGTTGGCCCGGAGTTCGGCGCCGATGGCCCGGCCGATCTCGCGTTCGAGGTCGGGGTCGAACGTCGCGCCCCTGGCCATCGAGACCGGGAACACCGTGGACGGCCCGATCACGCACCCTCGGGGTCCGTCGGCGAACTCGAGTCCCGGGACCCCGAGCCGCTCGACCACCGCAGCCGGCCAGGTTCGGGCGTTGTAGCCGCCCGACATCATGTCCATCAGGCCTGGCCAGTACGGGACGTCGCCGTCGAGACAACCCAGCTTCTCGTCGATCGACAGATCCCGAACGAGCGACCGGGCCTCGGTGACGGCATCGGCGCCGTTCGACACCCGTCGGGCGGCATCGGTGAACGCGGACATCCCGTCGTTCTAGCAGGCGAGGCCGACCCCGGCCCGGGACGCCCGCTGCCGGCCGGCCTCGACCGGCAGCAGGGCCTGCCGTAGCATCTCGCCATGGGGACCACGTTGGACATGGCCGAGTTGCTGGGCGAGATCGTCCGGATCCCGAGCGTGAACCCGCTCCAGGCCGGCCCGAAAGCCGGTGAGGGCGGCGAGGGGGCCGTCGCCGAGTGGATGGCCGGTCGGGCCGCCGACCTCGGTGCCCACGTCACCCTCGACGACGCCCTGCCCGGTCGACCGAACGTCTACGCCCGCTTCGACGGCACCTCCGACCGCGCCGTCGCCATCGACGTCCATCTCGACACCGTCGGCGTGGAGCACATGACCGACGACCCCTTCGACGGCCGGATCGAGGACGGGCGTGTGTACGGGCGTGGGTCGGTCGACACCAAGGCCACCCTCGCCGTGCTGCTGACGGTGCTCGACGAGCTGCGGGTCGCCGGTGAACGCCCGGTACCCACCGTCCACCTCGTCGGCACCATCAGCGAGGAGATGGGCGGCCTGGTCGGTGCCCGGCGTTACGCCGAGTGGCTCGGCGAGACCGGCACCCGCCTCGACCAGATCATCGTGGCCGAACCCACGCTCTGCGCCCCCGTCTTCGGCCACAAGGGCGGCGTCGGTCTCCAGATCGTGGTGAACGGGAAGGCGGCCCACTCGTCGAAACCGCACCTCGGCCGCAACGCCATCAACGGTGCCGCCCGCATCATCACCGCCCTCGAGGCCGAGCAGCTCCGGATCGACGCCCAGGTCCCCACCACCGAGGTCGGCAACGGCACGGTGAGCGTCACGACCATCAAGGGCGGACTGGCTCCCAACATCATCCCCGACCGGTGCGATCTCTATGCCGGTCGGCGCCTCGCGCCGGGCGAGGATCCCGACGAGATCTACGAACAGCTGTCGGCCATCGTCCGAACCGCCGCCGAACCCTGCGAGGTCGACATCTCGATGACCTACGGACGGGGATCGGCCGCGTTCTACCAGGACCCGGGTTCGCCCCTCGTCCGCAGTCTGGCCCAGCTGGCCGGCACCGACCCCGAGACCGCCACCTACGGCAGCAACGCGCTGAAGTACCCGGGGATCGCCGACGAGATCGTCATCTTCGGACCGGGCTCGATCGACCAGGCCCATCAGGCCGTCGAGTGGATCGACATCGCCGAACTGGGACGGGCGGCCGACGTGTACCGCACCTGGCTCCGGCGCTGACGGCCCGACGGGCCCTTGGGCTCTTCATCGCCCGACGGCGAGCGACGAGACTCGAGTCATGAAGATCACGTTCCATGGTGCTGCCGAAACCGTCACCGGGTCGCGCTTCCTGGTCGAGACGGCCGACTCGCGGGTCCTGGTCGATTGCGGGCTGTTCCAGGGGCTGAAGCGACTGCGCGCCCAGAACTGGGCGCCCTTCCCCGTCGACCCCGGCACGATCGACGCCGTGGTGCTCACCCACGCCCACATCGACCACAGCGGCTACCTGCCGGCGCTGGTCCGCGACGGGTTCGGGGGATCGATCTGGTGCTCGCCGGGAACGGCCGGGCTGCTGCGGCTCCTCCTGCTCGATTCGGCCCATCTGCAGGAGGAGGAGGCGCGGTTCGCCACGCGCCACAAGACCAGCCGTCACGAACCGGCCCTGCCGCTCTACACGACCCACGACGCCGAACGGGCGCTCGAGCTGGTTCGTACGGTGGGATTCCACGAAGCGTTCCATCCGACGCCCGACGTCACCGCCACGCTCCACCGGGCCGGGCACATCCTCGGGTCGGCCACCGTCCGGCTCGACGCCGATGGACGGTCGGTGCTGTTCACCGGCGACCTGGGACGACCAGACGATCGGGTGATGCGACCTCCCGACCCCGCGCCGGCCGCCGACTACGTCGTCACCGAGTCGACGTACGGCAACCGCCGTCACCCCGACACCGACCCGCTGCACGACCTGGCCGATGTCGTCACCCGCACACTGGCCCGCGGTGGCACCGTCCTCATCCCGAGCTTCGCCGTCGGCCGAACGCAGACCATCCTCACCCTGCTCGCCGATCTCGTCGACCGGGACCTGGTCCCGCGGGTCCCGGTCTACCTCAACAGCCCGATGGCGATCAGCGCCACCGAACTGATCTGCCCCTTCACCGACGACCACCGCCTCACGCCCGACGAGTGCGCCCGCATGCACGAGGGCGTCGAGTTCGTCCGCACCGCCGACGAGTCCAAACGTCTGACCCCGCTGAAGGGCCCGATGATCGTGGTGTCGGCCAGCGGCATGGCGACCGGTGGGCGCATCCTGCATCATCTGCGGACCGTCGCCCCCGATCACCGCAACACGATCGTCTTCGTCGGCTTCCAGGCCGCCGGCACCCGCGGCGACGCCATGGTGAACGGAGCCGACCGGATCAAGATCTTCGGCGACTACGTGCCGGTCCGAGCCGAGGTGGTGAACCTCGCCGGACTCTCGGCCCATGCCGACGCCGACGAGCTGCTGGCGTGGCTCGGGGGTGGCGCCCTCTATCCCACGCGCGCCTTCGTGGTGCACGGTGAACCGACGGCCGCCGACGCCCTGCGGCTCCGCCTGGCCGACGACCTCGGCTGGGACGCCCACATCCCGCTCCAGGGCGAGACCGTCGAACTCGTCTGAACTCGTCGAAACTCGTTCAGGCGAGGATGGCGTCGGTGGGCAGGGCCACGATGCCGCTCGCGCCGAGCGCTCGGAGTTCACCCAGTTTCGCCCACAGCTCGGACCGGTCGACCACCAGATGGGCGGCAACGAGATCGCTGCGACCCGCCAGGGGGAGGACCGTGGGAGCGGCGAGCCCCGGGAAGACCGAGCCCAGCACGTCGACCTTGTCGGCCGGGATGTGGAGGAGCAGATACTGGGTTCGGCGGGCTTCGAGCGCGGCGCCGATCCGCAGACGGAGATCGACCACCTCGTCGGAGGGATCGGCGGTGGTCGACAGGATCGCCTGGCAGTGCTCCACCTCTTCGAGCACCCGGAGGCGGTTGCGGGCGAGGCTTCCGCCGGTCTCGCGGAGGTCGACGATCGCATCGGCCATGCCGACCGCGCACACCCCTTCGAGCGACCCGCCCATCGCCACCACGGTGACGTCGACGCCCTTGCCGGCGAACCACCGACCGGTCCATTCGGGTAGGTGCGTGGCGATGGTCGCTCCCGCCAGGTCGGTCGCACTCCGGAAGGGATCGGCGTCCCGGCAGGCCACCACCAGATCGGACTTGGCGAAGCCGAGCTCGACGTGGGGCCAGTCGAGGACGTCGCTCTCGAGGGCGGTGTCGGTCGAGATGAACGCGGCGCTGAGCCGCCCGGCCTTCAGCCAGGCCGCCGCGTCGCGGGGCCGCATCTCGATGAACTCGATGCCGTCGACCATGGCCGAGGCGCTGTCTCCCTTGAAGGCGCCGACGCCGTATCCGGCGTGTTTGAGCAGGTCGAGGCATTGCTCACGCAAACGCCCCTTCGACGGGAGCGCAACCCGGATGCGATCGGTGGCCGAGCTCATCGCCGCCGCCCCTCGAGCACGGCGAACACGTCGTCGAGGGGCACGCCGGCACCCACCAGACCGGCCAGGAGGTGGTAGATCAGGTCGGCGGCCTCGTTGGCGACGAGTTCGGCCGAACGCTCGGGTCGCCCGAGCTCGAGGCACACCTCGAAGGCCTCCTCCATGATCTTGCGCTGGTTGAGTTCGGGATCGGCCAGGAGCCGGGCCGTGTAGGACTCGTTCGGATCGGCACCGGCCCGCGACCGCAGCACGCCTTCGAGTTCGCTCAGGATCATGGGCCAGAGCATACGAGCCGCTCGCCGGGTGACCGCACGGGTCCGAGCGGCACGCCGAGACGCGACGCCTCCCCACCCATGCCCGTTCCGGCGGGCGGAGGCCCCGTCCCGGGGCTCGGCACGGCCGGAACGGGATCGATCGAGCCGTTCGGGGGCGGGTCCCGTACCATTCCCGCAGGGTGGATGCCGTGATGACCGTCGACGACGAAGCGCTGGCGACTCGCCTGCTCGAGGCCTGTCTCGCCATCGGACCGATGGTGGTGGCGTTCTCGGGCGGGGTCGACTCGGCGCTGCTCGCCGTCGCCGCCCATCGTGCGCTGCCCGGCCGGACCTGGCTGGCCACGGCGGCCTCGGCCTCGCTGGCCGAAGGCGAACTCGAGCACTGCCGATCCTTCGCCGCCGACTGGGGCCTGCCCTGGCGCAGCGCCACCACCGACGAACTCGACGACCAGCGCTACCTGGCCAACGACGGCGACCGCTGCTTCTGGTGCAAGTCGGCCCTGATGGATCAGCTCGAACCGGTCGCCGCCGAGCACTCGGCGACGGTCGTCCTCGGCGTCAACCTCGACGACCTCGGCGATCACCGACCCGGCCAGGAGGCGGCTCGCGAGCGCGGCGCCCGCTTCCCGATGGTCGACGCCGGGCTCACCAAGGCCGATGTTCGCCGCCTGGCCAGGGCCTGGGGGTTGTCGGTCTGGGATCGGCCCGCCATGCCGTGCCTGTCGTCCCGCATCCCCTACGGCACGCCGGTGAGCATCCCGCTCCTGGGCCGCATCGACCGGGCCGAGGCGGCACTGCGCGGCCTCGGTTTCGTCGACGTCCGGGTTCGCCACTACGACGACACCGCCCGCATCGAACTGCCGACGGCCGATCTCGCCCGGGCCTGCGAACTCGCCGACTCCATCGTGGCTGCCGTCACCGGAGCCGGGTATCGGTATGTGACCCTCGACCTCGCTGGCCTGCGCTCGGGCAACCTCAACGGGGCGCTCGTCGACTCGACCTCCCACGGCGGCTCGGGTGCCTCCCATGGACGCTGAACGCGATCTGTCGGCCTTCGTCCGCCTCGATCTCGATCGCTCGAGGCGAATCGATCTCCCCGAGGCCGTCTACGCCGCCGGCAAGACCGCCGACCAGGTCGACGCGATCACCGAGCGATTGCTGACCGCCGGCACCGACGCCGTGATCGTCACCCGTCTCACCACCGAGCAGGCCACACGGCTCGACGACCGCCGACCCGACGCCGTCGGCCACGCCATCCGCACCTGGCGCCACCGCCCGAGCACCGGGTTCGACGTCGCCGTGGTCTCGGCCGGAACCTCCGACCTCCCCGTCGCCGACGAGTGCCGGCTCACCCTCCAGGCGCTCGGTCACGGCGCCCGGGCCATCACCGACGTCGGTGTCGCCGGACTGCACCGCCTCACCACCGCCCTCCCCGACATCGAGACCGCCGATCTCGTCGTCGCCATCGCCGGGATGGAGGGCGCACTGCCGACCGTCCTCGCCGGCCTGATCCGTCAGCCGATCATCGCCGTCCCCACATCGGTCGGCTATGGCGCGGCGCTCGAGGGCGTCACGGCGCTGCTGTCGATGATGGCGTCGTGTGCCCCGGGGATCGCCGTCGTCGGCATCGACAACGGGTACGGCGCTGCGTGCGCCGCCCACCGGATCCTGTCGCTCTCGACGCGATGACGGGCCGCGACGGCGACGGCGGACCCGAGCGGACCCTGTGGCTCGATCCGTGCTTCGGGGCATCGGGCGACATGCTGCTCGGCGCCCTGGTCGGGCTCGGGGCCGATGTCGAGACCCTCGTCGCCTGCCTCGAGACCCTGGCGATCGACGGCTGGTCGCTGACGGCGACCACGGTGACCCGCGGCGGCCTCGGCGCGCACCGGGTCGAGGTCTCGGCCGAGGTCGACGCACCTCGTCACTGGTCGACCATCGACGGGTTGTTGGCCCGGAGCGAGGACCTGCCCGAGGCGGTCCGGCTCGGGGCCCGCTCCACGTTCCGCCGACTCGGCGAGATCGAGGCGGAGGCCCACGGCGTCGACCTCGACGACGTCCACTTCCACGAGGTCGGGGCCATCGATGCGATCGTCGACATCGTCGGCACCTGGGTGGCGCTCGACCTCCTGTCGATCGACCGGGTGATCGTCGGTCCCGTCGGACTGGGTCACGGCACCGTCACCGGCTCGCACGGGATCCTGCCCCTGCCGGCGCCCGCCACGGCGGCCCTGCTCGCCGGCGCTCCGGTCCGTTCGCTCGACGTCGAGCTCGAGACCTGCACCCCCACCGGCGCCGCGCTGCTGGCGACGATCGGCTCGTGGGGGCCGATGCCCTCCGGCACCCTGCTCGCCACCAGCCGAGGCGCCGGCGGCCGCGATCCCCGGACCCATCCCAACGTGCTCACCGGCCATCTCCTCGTCACCGACCCCATCTCGGCCGCCCCCGCACCGACCCCCGGACCCGACGACGCCGCGTCGCCGGCGGTGATCCTCGCCACCAACCTCGACGACGTGACCCCCGAGGTCCTCGGCCACGTCGTCGATCGGTTGCTGGCCGAAGGGGCGGACGACGCGTGGATCGTGCCGATCCTCATGAAGAAGCAACGCCCGGCTCACCAGCTGTGCGTCCTGACCTCGGCCGAACGTGCGCCCCACCTGCAGGCCCTGATCGGCGCCGAAACCGGCACGCTCGGCATCCGCCGATCCGACGCAACGAAGTACGCGGTACCCCGGAGCTTCGAGCAGATCGAGCTCCACGGCGGCACCATCACCATCAAGGTCGGGCCACACGGAGCCAAGCCCGAGCACGACGATCTCGTGGCCCTGGCGGCCACCACGGGCCTCCCGCTCCGAGAGCTGTCGATGCAAGCGCTTGCACGCTGGCGTGACATTTCCCGGCCGTAGCGCCAGACTGGCCTGACCATGAATGCGAACGTCGATTCCCACACCGAAGCCCGCCGCCGTGTCGGAACGGCCTGGCGAGAGATTCGGCGTGGCGCGTCGGCCACACGGATCAAGGACCTCTTCTACGGGGCCGGGCCCGAAGGACTCGACATGGCCCTGGCCGATGCGCTGAGCGTCTTGTGCACCCAGGGCCCGATGCGGATGGGTGAGCTCGCCGACGCCCTCCACATCACCCCGGCATCCACCACGCGGGCCGTCAGCTGCCTCGTCGACAAGGGCTACGCCGAACGGGTCCGCGACACCGACGACCAGCGGTCGGTGACGGTGTCGGCGACCAAGGAGGGTCGCGTCCGCTACGAGGTGATCTTCGAGCGCGTGCAGTCGGGCCTGACCCAGATCCTCAGCGCCTTCGATCCCGACGAGCAGATCGTGCTCGCCGAGTTCCTCGAGCGATTCGTCGGGTCGGTCGAGACCTACGTCGCCGCCGAGGACGCCCGCGGCCACCTCGGCTGACGTCGAGGCGCAGAGCACGGCCGACGCCGGTCGGCAACGCCGCGGCGAGTGTGACAAGCGGCCACCGATCGGCCAGAATCGCAGCGCCGACCGACACCGAACGTCGGCCCGCCAGACATTCGTTCGACCAGGGAGTACCCCATGAAGGCTGCCGTCCTCAACTCGATTCCCGGCCAGCTCGACATCGAGGATGTCGACATCGCCGAGCCGGGCCCGCGCGAGGTGCTCATCAAGACCGCCGCCGCGGGCCTCTGCCACAGCGATCTGCACTTCATGGAGGGCAAGTACCCCTATCCGTGTCCGGCGGTGCTCGGTCACGAATCGGCCGGCGTTGTCGAAGCCGTCGGCTCGATGGTCCACTACGTCCAGCCCGGTGATCACGTCATCACCTGCCTCTCGGCCTTCTGCGGTCACTGTTCGCAGTGCACCGATGGCCACCTGTCGCTCTGCGAGAACAAGGGCACCGAACTGGTGCGCCAGCCCGGCGAATCACCCCGGTTGAGCCGGGGTGACGAGACGGTCAACCAGTTCCTGCACCTGTCGTCGTTCGCCGAGTACATGCTGATCCACGAGCAGGCCCTGGTGAAGATCCAGCCCGAGATGCCGCTCGACAAGGCCGCGCTCATCGGGTGTGGCGTCACCACCGGGCTCGGCGCCGTCTTCCGCACGGCCAAGGTGCAGCCCGGATCGACCGTCGCGGTCATCGGGGCGGGCGGGATCGGGCTCTCCGCGATCCAGGGGGCGCGCATCGCCGGGGCCAACAAGATCATCGCCATCGACATGCTCGACTCCAAGCTCGAGCTGGCCCAGTCGATGGGTGCCACGCACGTGGTCAACGCCGGCAAGGACGACGCCGTCGCCGCCGTCAAGGAGCTCACCGGCGGCGGGGTGCACAACAGCTTCGAGGCGGTCGGGATGAAGCAGACCGCCGAACAGGCGTTCCAGATGCTGCGCGCCGGCGGCCAGGCCACGGTGATCGGCATGATCCCCGTCGGCACCAAGGTCGAGCTGCACGGACCGGATCTGCTCAGCGAGAAGACCCTCACCGGATCCAACATGGGCTCCAACCAGTTCCGCACCGACATGCCGCGCTTCGTCGACATGTACCTCGACGGCCGGTTGATGCTCGACGAGATGGTCTCGAAGCACATCACCCTCGACCAGATCAACGACGGTTTCGACGAGATGAAGACGGGCACCGTCGCCCGGTCCGTCATCACCTTCTAGTCGACCCGCCGCGGTCACCGAGGTTTGTCGCGACTCGGGCGGGCACACTGGTCGCCATGACCATGACCTACCGCAGAATGGGCCGCTCGGGCCTCAAGCTCTCGACCCTGTCGTACGGATCGTGGGTGACGTTCGGGAGCCAGCAGGAGTTCGACGACGTCCTCACCTCGATGCAGGCCGCCCGGGACGGGGGCTGCAACTTCTTCGACAACGCCGAGGCCTACGCCGGCGGCAAGTCCGAAGAACTCATGGGCGCGGCGTTCGCCGAACTGGGCTGGGCCCGCGAGACCTACGTGGTGTCGACCAAGTTCTACTGGGGCATCGTCGATTCACCGAACACCAAGCTCACGCTCAACCGCAAGTACCTCATGCAGGCGATGGACCGCTCGCTCGAACGGTTCGGTCTCGACTTCGTCGATCTCGTGTACTGCCATCGGGCCGACCCCGAGACGCCGATCGAGGAAACCGTCTTCGCCATGCACGACCTGATCACGTCGGGCAAGGCCCTGTACTGGGGCACCTCGGAATGGAAAGCCGACGAGATCCGAGCCGCCTGGGAGATCGCCGAGCGGCACCATCTCCACAAGCCGGTGGTCGAACAGCCCGAGTACAACCTGTTGAATCGCCGCAAGGTCGAGACCGAGTACGCCCGGCTCTACGACGACATCGGCCTCGGAACCACGATCTGGAGCCCCCTGGCGTCGGGAGTCCTCACGGGCAAGTACGCCGACGGGATCCCCGAGGACTCCCGGGCGGCGCTCAAGGGCTACGGCTTCGTCGCCGACCGGGCGTCGGATCGGGCCGTCCTGGCCAAGGTGGCGGGCCTGGCCCCCATCGCGAAGGAACTCGGCTGCACCCAGGCCCAACTGGCGCTGGCCTGGTGCACGCTCAACCCCAACGTCTCGTCGGTCATCACCGGCGCCAGCCGGGTGTCGCAGGTGACCGAGAACTTCGAGGCGATCGACGTCGCCGACGCGATCACGCCCGAGCTGCAGCAGCGCATCGAGGCCCTGTTCGCCTGACCGGGGTTCACCCGCCGGGTTCTCGCTCGACGGGAGTTCCGCCCGACGGGGGTCAGCGACCGGCGACCGGGCGGGCCGTGGGCACCATCGTCGGAACGGAGCCCCGCACCGCCACCCGTTCGAACATCGAATACAGCGCCATCGAACCGAAGGCCACCGCACCCATGATCGCCAGCGTCTGACGTAGGCCGATGGCTTCGGCGAGGATGCCCAACGGGGCGGCCGCCAGGCCGAAGCCGGCGAACGACAACTGCATCAGCGACTGCACCCGTCCCTGGTGGTGCTCGTCGGACATGGCCAACGCCAACGTGTTCGACAGCGACTGGTAGGTGTTGGTCATGGCCCCGATCACGACGGTGACCGCCATGGCGGCGAGCAGGTTGGGCGTGGCCCCGAGGGCGATGACCCCGAGCCCGAATCCGAATCCCGACCACACCATGAGCGACTTGGCGATCGGCGAGTCGGCTCGGGAGGCGAGCGGCATGAACACCGCCACGGCACCGATGGCGCTGGCCGAGCTCATCAGGCCCACCGATCCGTCGCCGAGTCCGAACTCGCCCTCGATCAGCGACGGCATGAAGGCCACGTAGTTGAAGCCGAACATGATGACGAAGGTCGACGACACGATCAGCCGGCGCAGCGGGGGCCGCGCCGCCACGTACCGCACGCCGTCGGCGATGTCGGTGAACGGGTTGCGGGTCGACGCCGTTGCCGGCGGGGCGACATTGGGCAGGCGGAAGATCATGACGAGGCTGATGATCGAGAACACGGCGGCGAGCAGGTAGGTGTAGCCCAGCCCGATGAACGCCACGCCGGCGAGTGCACCGGCCACCGACGGGGCGAAGACCCGGGTGCCGTTCATGCTCAACATCGTGAGCGAGATGGCGTTGCCCAGTTGATCCCGCCCGACCAGATCGCGGGTGAACGCGGTGCGGGCCGGACCGAAGAAGCCGAAGGCCGCGCCCTGACCGGCGCCGGCGATCAGCAGCATCCAGAACTGTTCGGCACCGGCGATCACGGCGGCTCCGAGCCCGATGGCCGAGAAGGCGATCACGAGCTGGCTCCCGATCAGCACGGCCCGCTTCGGCAGACGGTCGGCGGCGACGCCACCGAGCGGGGTGGCGATGAGCATCGCCAACCCGAAACACAGGTAGACCTGGCCGAGCGCGCTCTCGGATTCGGTGAGGTCCCAGGCCAGGAGACTGCGCAGCAGGAACTGCATCTGGACCGACAGGAACGAGAACAGTCCACCCCACCACAGCGTCTTGTACTCGGGCACGCGCAACGAACTGAACGCTTGGGAATTTCGGGTCGGCGCTGCGGGTGGTGTCGGCATGGTTAGAGACTCAAAGTTATCGAGCCGGCAGGCGAGCGCCAAGTCCGGGCCCGACACCGACCGGACCCGACCCTCGCGGCGCCGTGACCCCAGGGAGGGGCCGGGCCCTGACCGCTACGACGCTGCAGCGTCGACGAAGACGAGGAACCCCGACAACCCGTCGAGGCCATCGATCCGATGGACGACACCGGTGTCGAGCTCGGTGACCTCGACGAACCGGCCGATGCGCTCGGCCAGCCATCGCCCGTCGGGCGAGACGGCGGGGGTCACCTGCCAGAGATCGTTGGAGTCTCGCAAGTCGAGTTCGCGACCGGTGACGACGTCGAAGAGTCGGCCCTTGGGTCCGTTCACTCCGTAGTCGAACAGCAGCAGCCAGTTCGTGTCGTTGAGGAATCGGGCCTCGTCGATCCGGCCGTCCGGGACGGCGAGATCGATCGGGGCGCCGGTCAGTCGATCGACCCACCGCATCCCGCACTGCAGCTGCTCGTCGCACGTCGCCACCAGGGTTCGCTGCTCGTCGGAGGCGAGGAGCCAGCCGTCGACCAGCTTCGTGAAGCCATCGGCATCGGATCGGTAGACCCCGGCACCGAGGTAGCTCACGAGCAGGCCGGCCTGGTCGACCGACAGATTGCCGAACCGCGCCGTCAGGTCGTCGAACGGGGCCAGCCGCTCGATCGTGGACCCGTCGGCGAGATCGACGAGGGTGACCGAGGGGTTCTCGCCGGAGTATTCGTAGATCCACACGCGACCATCGGTCCGGGAGGCGCGGCTGGCCAGTTCGGTGTACCACTCGGCATCGGTGTCGAGGATCCGCGGCTCGGCACCGAGATCGTCGAGGGGTACGGTGGCCAGGCGGTCGTTGTCGCTCCGCACCACCAGCCACGGACCCGACACCAATTGCGGGTCGAGACGGCCGACCTCCGGGGGTCGCCGCAGTTCCCCGGTGTCGAGATCGAGCATCATCGGCGAGCGAGAGTTGTGGCCCACCACCAGTCGGTAGCCCACCGACTCACCCAGCAACGGCGAGCCGTCACCGAGGACCTCGACGTCGGGAAGCGTGGTCGTGGTGCGGCGGGTGGTCACCGGTGGGTCGTCGGGCGCGGTCGTGGTCGTCGACCCGGTCGTGGTCGGTCCCTCGGTGTCGTCCTCACTGCCTGCCGGCCCGCCCTGGGCGCTCTCGTCGGCACCTGACCCACCCGACCCCGACCCCCACATCGCCCACCCCATGATCACGAGGCAGGCGACCACGGCCACCGTCAACCACCGGTTGCGCGACGTCGGATCGGCGACGACGGTCGATTCCACCACGGCCCGATTGGGCCGCTCGACCTCGAGCAGGCGGAATCCGTCGCCGACCGATCGACCACACGATGCGCAGTAGCTCGCACCCTCGGGGTTGTCGACGCCGCAGGCACAGGCCACCACGACCAGACAGTACTGCCCATCCCCGAGGCCGGCCGGTCAGTCGTAGCTGGCCTCGAGCCACCAGGAACGGTGCTCGACCACGAGCAGGTGCGCCGTGTCGTCGTCGAGCGTGACCTGCAGACGGGCCCGCCTGCGCTGGTTGGCCGGGTCCCACCAGCGGTCCTCGACCGGCCACGGGCCGGCCCAGGCCTCGACCCGCCGCACCCGGCGGTCGAGCACGATCAGGGTCGGCACCCCCGATGCCTCGCCCCTCCCGTTCACCACCAGTGACCGACCGAGTTCGTCGGTCACCTCGACCGGTGGCGGCTCGACATAGACCCGGGCCGGATGGGGTGGCGGCAACCGGCCGGGCCAGGGCTCGGCGATCCAGCCCGGTCGGGTGGCGGGTCGTTCCTCGCCGAGGTCGACCGCGGCCGCGGGGATCAGGGAGATCTGTTCGCCAGGGCCCCGTCCGCCCCGCCATTCCGGGACCGACACCGCTTCGGGACCGAGCAACGACTGGAGACGGGCAACGACCCGCGACACGTCATCGGCCCGCTCGGCGCGGCCGCCCCAGAAACCGAGCTGGCGTCCGGTGGCCGGGATCACCTGGTCGGGAACGAGCGTCAGCCGGGTGATCCCCGACGACGGTGCTCCCTGGGCCAGGTGCAACCAGCCGTCGAGTTGCCAGCGGGCCCGCTCGGCCAGGGCCGCCGCCGACAGGGCGCCTTCATGCCGCCACAGCCGGAGGTGGGTCTCACCGGCCTCGGTCTCGGCTTCGATCGCCACCCGGACGCAAGCCAGACCCTCGCTCTCGAGGTGGGTGTGGAGCTCGTCGGCCAGGGCCTTCGCGGCAAAAGCACAGGTGTCGATCCGTTCGGCGGGGGGCTCGAACGCCCAGGTGACGGCAAGGTCGGGGGCCGGGCGGCGCAGGTCGGGCGGGTGCTCGTCGTCGCCTCGGGCCAGGTGGTGGGCCCGCCGACCGTCTCGTCCGAACCGGCCGACCACATCGGAGGGAGTGAGCGCCGCGAAGAGGCCGAGCGTGTCGAGACCCAGTCTGGCCAGCACGTCGGTGAGCGCCGGCTGTTCGAGTGTGGTGATCGGCAGGTCGGCCAGGAAGGCGGCGCTGCCGTCGGGGGGAACGATCACGGCACCGTCTCGGGCGTCGACCAGACGAGCAGCGAGCCGGGCGGCGAACACCCCATCGGCCACGCCGATGCGGGCGTCGCCGCGGCGGTCGAGGACGGGCTGCACGACGTCTTGCACCCGATCGCACAGCGCGGCTTCTCCGCCGAAGAACCGTGCCGGTCCCCGGGTGGGGAAGCCGATCAGTCCGGGGCCGGACACCTCGACGCTCGGGGTGAGTGCTTCGAGTGCGACGGCGACGGGTTCGAACGATCGGGCTTCACGATCGACATCGCGCTCGAGGACGCCGAGATCGGGGCAGCGGCTCTGGGCGTCTCGGCGACGCTGCCCCACCGCCACCCCGTCGGCCCGGGCGGCCGGTGAGCAGGCCACCACCCGATTGGCGACGAACACCGCAGCCGGTTCGTCGAGCGGCACCCCCCAGGCCACCACCGGCCAGTCGGGGCACCACACCACCAGCATGCGGATCGCGTTCATCGGGTCGGGAGCACCAGCACCGGTGCCGGTTCGGCAGTCGATCGGGTCGGGTTCGTCGGCGCCGGGGCGAGTCGTCCCTGCGGGTCGGGCAGGGTGACCATCGCCGAACGAGGGCGGCCGTGGGCCCGGCGACCGGTGCTCTCGACGGCGAGCACCCGGCTTCGGAGATATCCATGCCCCAACCCCATCCCCTGCCAGACGGGTACGCCCATCGGATCGGTCGAGACGCCGGGATCGGGGCGGGTCGTGAGGACCAGATCGGGCGCCTCGGGCCAGTGCTTCGCACCGTCGAGATGGAACAGGATCGACTCGCGTTCCCGGGCCCGGGCGATCAGGCGGCGAGCGTCTCGACGACCGACCCGGGCCGTGGGAGCCACGGCGACGATGTCGACGGCCTCGAGCAGTGCCGCCACCACCGTGGCCCACTGCCCCGATCCCGGGGTCTCCACCACGAGCACCCGATCGAGGCGGATGCCGAGGTCGGCCGCGGCGACGAGGTTGAGATCGGGGACCCCGACCACGGCCAGCCAACCCTCGGGGCCGAGCGCCCCGCCCCACAACGACAGCGCCAGCGACCAGGCACCCGGACCCCGGACGGCCAGATCGAGACCTCGGGGCAGGCCACCCCAGGGGAACAGCGGCGAGAGCACGTCGGGAACGGGGACGATCCGCTGACCCGCCAGGGTCACCGGGGCGATCCGGGCCAGCACCTCGGGGGCGAGTTCGGGCCGCGGTCCCCGGTGCACCTCTCGCACGAACCCGGGGTCGTCGTCGATCGCCACATCCGCCATCCCCCCAGTATCGAACACTTGTTCGCTTTCGACAACCCGGGCATCACCATCCCCGTTCCGGCGGCCCACCTCATCGGTGAGGTCGCTCCCCGCCAGAACGAGTGGAGATCAGTCGGGGGCGAGGGGGGCGGGCAGGTTCAGCGCGAGGAAGCCCATGCCCTGGTTGGTGAAGGCGGCGTCGAGCCGGGCCAGCTGCTCGTCGTCTCGGGCCACCCCGACCACCGCCCCACCCGATCCGGCGAAGGTCGCCGGGGCGTCGAGCTCGGCGGCGAGGTCGACCAGAGCCAGCTGGGCCTCGGGCAACGGACCCAGGGCTCGGCGCAGTTCCATGTTGCGCCCGACCAATTCGGCGAAGCGCCGATGATCGTGCCAGGCCAGCGCCGCACGGCCCTCGGTCACCAGCGCGGCCAGTTCCCGCATCGTGGTTCGGACCAGTCCGTCGCCGGCGTCGAAGCGGGCCCGGAGCTGCCGGTGATAGGTGCCGCTCGGTTCGGCCGCTTCGGTGCGGTAGGCCAGGAACAACGGGGGCAATCGTGCGGGGTCGAGCGACTCGTAGCGACCGAACGACACCCCGAACCGGGCGTCGGTGTCGAGGTGCCCGAAGTCCATGGCCACCAGCCCGCCCAGACTCTGCACCACCCGGTCCTGCAGGCCGGCGGCGATTCCCAACTGCTCGGTCTCGGCCCGCAGCGCCAACGACGCGAGGATCGGATCCGGGATCTCGATCCCGGAGAACTCGCTGAGGCACCGCATCGTGGCGACCACCAGTGCCGACGACCCGCCGAGACCGACCTGGCGGGGAATCGTCGACGAGTACCGCAGCTCGAACCCGTCGGGGGCCTGGCGATCCAACGATCGCGCCACGTCGATGAACGTGCGGATCGCCGCCGCCAGGAGCTGGGGCCCGGTGCCGTAGCCGAACCGATCGATCCGATCGGCCAGGTCGGCGCTCGAACGCCACTGGGATCGGTCGTCGTCGTTCGGGTGGACTCCGATGCCGTGGCCCTCGGTCAGGATCACGGTGGCCGAGAAGGCCGGCACCGCGAGACCCAGGGTCCGACCGCCGTACCCGTCGGAGGGGTTGCCGAGGAGCCCGACTCGGGCCGGTGCCGACGATTCGATCACGGGTCGTCGGCGATGATCAGCTGCTGAACGAGGCCTCGGTCGGCACGTCGACACCCGGCTTGTAGTGGATGTACAGCCCCTCGATGACCTCTTTGAGGCCGTCCGCGGACGAACCGGCACCGAGCTTGACCGTGATGGTCTGGGCGTAGACGTGGACCTCGTCGACCTGGCCGGTCTCGAAGAGCAGTCGGGCGATCACGTCGGGCGGCCGGTCGCCGTCGATGGCCTGGTCATGCCGGTACCGCTCGTGGCCCATCCCGGTGAACGAACGATTCGTCTCGAATCGGACGAGTCCGTGTCGGCCCGACGGTTTCTGGATCACGCTCACTGGTTCACCCATAACGCTGGCGATGCTACCCGGATTTGGCCGTTGCGCTGAATCCTCGGGACGCCTCGGAGGTCGAGGGGTCGCCGATCGACGCCGACCGCCGCGCCGACCACTCGCCCCGCAGGAGCCAGCTGCTGATCGCGATCGTGCCGATCGCCAGGATCACGTGCACGATCGTGAACGCCGGTTCGTGGTCCCCGACGACGATGCCGACACCCCGGATCGCCCACCAGATGCTGCCGGCGACCGCCAGCACCACCCCGACACGACGAGCCCCCGACGGGCGGAGCAGGCTGAGCCCGGCCAACACCGCGGCAACCACGAGGAACAGCACCGACACCCCGACCTGCCAGGTCCGGCTCCAACCGACGAGCGTGGCGTCGTCGAGCGCGTTGCGGACCCGGGTGGACCACAACAGGATCGTCCAGGCCGCCAGCACGAGGCCCGGGACGAAGAATCGGTTGGGGATCGAACGCTTCGCCATCGTCATGAGTGTGCCTCTCCGGAGCCGGGACCGCGGGATCCGGCGAACCCTCGCGGGTCACTCGAGGTCGTCGGGGGTGATCCCGCAGTCGAGGATCGCCTGGGAAAACGTAGCGGCCGTCTCGTCGGTCGGGGTCTCGCCCCCGAGCAGCAGGGGGACGGCGTCGTCGCCGAGCGCATCGATGAGGCAGCGGGCATCGTCGGGGGTCAGCCCCAGCACCGCGACGAGTTGCTCGGCGAGCACCGAGTCGGCGTCGGCCTCGACATCGCGTTCACCGATGATCACCTGCTGCTCCTGCGGGGTGAACGGCAACGGTGCAGCGCTGTCGGGGCGACCTGCCGTGAGCCCGCATTCGCCGGCCAGGAACCCGTCGAGGCGTTCCGAAGCGGCGTTGGCCTCGGCGTCGCTGTAGTCGACGGCCAGCAGATCGGCGAGCCGGTAGTCGACGGCGGCCAGCGCCGCGTCGAGACGTTCGAATCCGGCGATGACCTCCTCGACGTCGGGTCGCACGTCGTCGGCGGCCTTGTCGGCCAGGAAGCCCAGTTGCTCGATCGACACGGCCAGGAAGTCGGGGGCCCTCGTCGCATCGGCGAGGTCGGCGGCCACCTCGACCTGGAAGGTCTGGAACGCCTGGGCCTGCTCGCAGAACGTGCGGTCGGCCGCAGCCGCTTCGACGTCGTCGACGGATTCGCTCGACGAGCACGCCGTCAGCATCGTCCCCGACACCAACAACCCGCCGAGGATCGCGACGACCGTTCGACGCGCCATCACGGAACGGACGTCCATCAGAACAGGACCGCCTGCCCGCCCGGCGGCAACCGACGGTCGGCGGTCCAGGGGAGGGAGTCCATGAACGCCCATGAACGGCGATGGATCGACGTCGGCCCGTAGCCGCTCAGGGCGATCCGATGCTTCGGGCAGGGGTAGCCCTTGTTGTGATCGAAGTTGAAGGCCGGGAAGTGCTCGGCCTCGGCCCGCATCATTCGGTCGCGGGTGACCTTGGCCAGGATCGACGCCGCCGCCACCGACAGGCAGATGGCGTCGGCCCTCACGAGCTTGCGGGTCACGCGATGACCGACGAAGTCCCACTTCCCGTCGAGGATCACCGCATCGGGCTCCAGACCGAGCCCCTCGACCGCTCGGCGGGCCGCCAGTTTCTGCGCTGCCGACATACCGAGCCGATCACATTCCTCGACGCTCGCATGACCGACCGACCATGCGTGCGCCCAGTCGGCGATCCGATCGAACAGGCCCTCGCGCTCGGCTTCGGTCAGCTGTTTGGAGTCGCGCAGCTTGTAGAGACGACGGTCGTGCGGGGCAACGACTGCGCCGATCGTGAGCGGGCCGGCCCACGCGCCCCGACCCACCTCGTCGATGCCGACCACGAGCGCATGGCCGTCGTTCCACAGACCGCGCTCGATCGAGAGCCCGGGAGACTGCGCCTTGAGCGCCTTGCGGAGTTTGGGGACCGTGGCGCTGCCCATGCCCGACGAAGCTAGCGCCAACCCGTCGGGATCCCGGGTCATCCCGATCGGCGCCGGTGGCGGGCCGCCGGGTCCGCCGTCTCAGTCGACCGGCTGCTTCCACTGGTTGCGGTAGGTGATCTCGCGAGCCGGGCGACGGGGGGCCGGGCTGAAGGTGTCGCCGGTGTAGTGGGCGACCGGCAGCAGGGCGACCTGGGTGACCGTCGGCGGGATGCCGAGCATCTCGGCCACCTCGGCCTCGTGGGCGAGGTGGAAGGTCGTCCAGGTCGAGCCGAGCCCGCGCGACCGGGCCGCCATCTGGAAACTCCAGACGCCCGGCACGACCGAGCCGAAGTAGCCGGCGGCCTGGCTGGGGTCGGGTCGGTCGAGACGCATGGCCAACAACAGGACCGGCACCTCGGCCAGATGGTCGACCAGGAACTCGCTCGACTCGATCACGCGCTCCTGGCGTGACCCCGCCGCCACCGTCTCGGCATTGGCTCGCAGGTACGGGCCGCCGACCTTGGCGTAGATCTCACCGATTCGGGCCTTCAGGTCGGGGTCGTCGATGATCATCCAGCGGTTGCGTTCGAGATTGCCCCCCATCGGCGCCGCCGAGGCGATGTCGATGCAGTCGAGCACGACCTCGAGATCGACCGGCCGGGTGAGGTCGAGCCGCTTGCGGACCTGCTTGGTGGTGGTGAGGAGGCGGTCGGTCTGGGAGAGGTCGAACTCGGTCATGGGGCCCATCTTGGCCCGAGACCGACAGCGCACCAAACGACCGCCGGGTCCGGGCCCGGCGAGCACGCTTCCGAGCAGCACGATCAGGGCGAGGCGCTCAGGGCAGCAGCCGGGCGAGCGTCGCGAGGAGCAGTTCCACGTTGCGCATGCGTGCCGTGTGGCCCATGCAGCCGATGCGCCACATGCGCCCGGCGTAGTCACCCAGGCCACCGCCGATCTCGATCCCGTACTCGGCCAGCAGCCGGGCACGGATGTCGGCTTCGTCGATCCCGGGCGGAACGTGGACGGTGGTCAGTTCCGGCAGACGGTGACCCTCGGCGGCGAACAGCTCGAAGCCCAGCTCGACCAGTCCCTCCTGCAGCCGCGCCCCGCAGGCCGCGTGACGGGCCCAGGCCCGCTCCAGTCCTTCGTCGAGGACCACCCCCAGCCCCGCGTGCAGCCCGAAGATCATCGAGATCGGGGCCGTGTGGTGGTAGGAACGGCCACCCTCGCCGTCGACGTAGGCCGAGATGAGCGACAGGTCGAGATACCAGCTCTGCGATCGGGGCACCAGCCGTTCACGGGCACGGTCGGAAACGGTGACCGGCGCCAGACCCGGGGGCACGCCCGAGGCACTTCTGCGTTCCCGAGTAGGCCAGGTCGACACCCCAGTCGTCGACGGCGACCGGGATCCCGCCGAGGCTGGTCACACAGTCCATGACCAGCAGCGCATCGCCCTTGTTGGCGCCGAGGTGTTCGAGATCGCTCCGGACCCCGACCGAGGTCTCGGCGTGCACGACCCCGATCGACCTTGGGGTCGGGGTGGGCCGCGAGCAGGCGTTCGGGGTCGACCGGCGACCCCCACTCGGTGTCGACCCGGATGACGTCGGCCCCGGTCCGCGACGCCACGTCGCACATCCGGGCCCCGAAGACGCCGTTGACCCCGATCACGGCCACGTCACCGGGCCCCAACGTGTTGACCAGGCAGATCTCCATGCCCGCCGAACCGGTACCGCTGACCGGGAACGTCAACCGGTTGGTCGTTCCGAAGACGGTCCGAAGACGTTCGTTGGTCTCGTCGAGCAGGGCCAGGAACTCCGGATCCAGGTGTCCCAGCATGGGCCGACCCAGCGCGGCCAGCACCTCGGGATAGGGGTTGCAGGGGCCGGGGCCCATCAGGATCCGATCGGACAACACGGGGGCTGGAGCGGGCATCGGGTCTTCCTAACGGGCGGAATCGGGAGGGACAAGTTCGAACGGGCGCGCCGTCGGATCAGATGAAGCTGTCGCCCTCGGAGGGAACGGGCGGGAGTTCGTCGGCGACACCGGCGAGCAGGGTCTCGCCCCGTCGCTCGGTCGTTCGCCACTCGGGGTCGAGACCGGGACAGGTGAGGGCGAACGGGTCGTCGGGGCGAGCCGCATCGAGATCCCAGAGCAGCGCCGGCCGGGCGCCGTGCCAGCGGATGGCGAACGACAGCGACCCGAACACCGTGGCCGCGCCGTGGACCTCGACGTTGCCGCCACGCCATGCCGTCGGGAAGTCGGGCAGCAGGATCAGGTCGTCGCCTCGGTCGTCGATCAGCCGCCGGCGGGCACCGAGCCAGAACCGGGCCGCCGGCTCCACGTCGTCGTCGCCCCAACTGCCGACCGAGGACGCCGACTCGAGCAGGGCGGTCAGCTCGGCCAGGTCGGCGGGGAGGTCATCGGTGTCGGCTCGGTGCGGGACCGACGCCACGACGTCGGCCGCGGCCTGATCCTGCCCGACGAACCGGAGCAGGCCGGCCAGGCCGGCCAGCGCCGTCGCCGCCGCCGGCCGATCTCCCGATCGTTCGACGAGGTGCGTGATCTGCATGAGCGGTTCGAGCAGGGTCTCGGCGGCGGCCCGGTCGCCGATCATGGCGGCAGAGATGGCGGCCCCCCGAACGATTGCGGCCGCGGCCTGCGGGGCGTGGTCGAGCCGGACGGGAAAGATGCCGGCGAGCTCGCCGAGCGCGAACGCGCACTCGCGGTGGGCCCCGCTCACGGCCAGGGCCTCGAGCACCCGCCCGGCGCCGGGCTCGAGCGCCGCCGTGCGCGTCGGCAGGTCGGCCGACGCCGACAGGACCCGGACCCGGGCCGCATCGGCCCGATCCCCGATCCCCGCATCGGGGAAGACGAACCGACCGTTCGCCTCGATCAGGCTCGTCCAGCCCTTGGCCACCTGTTCGAGTTCGGGAAGGTGGGACGGCACGTGACCGGTCGGTCCCGGAACGACGAACCGCAACGTGGTGCGATGCGGCAGGGGATACAGGACGGCCAGGTTGGCGTCGGGTCCCGAGGCCGAGACCGGACCGGTCATCGCTCGTCCCTCCAGCAACCGATCGACGACGTCGCCGTCGGATTCGGCCTGCGCCTCGTTGGGCCGGCGGGGAAGGGAGAGGGCGGTCCGGCCGTCGACGACGATCCGATCGCCGTCGAGTTCCATGGTGGTGGTCCCTGAACCTCGACCGTCGAGGCCGTGGGGCCGGACGGCGATCGCCAGCGCCACGGGCACCGGCGATGCGTTGTGGACCTCGATGACGGTGGCCGAACCCGCCGGGCTCGAAACCGCATAACAGCGGTGAACGGCGTCGCCGGACGGGATCCGGACCGAGGTCTCGATCACCGGCCCGGGTCCGACTCGCCGTTGTCGGACCGTGGTCTCACGGGCCGGCAGGTGCCAACGGTCGTCGGCACCGATCCACCAGTCGACGATGAACCCGGCCCCGTGGGGGGCGAACGCCCCGGCCCGGTCGAGCGAGCCCGGCGTCGGATCGTCGAGCACTCGGATCTGCACCGCTCCGGCATCGGCCGGACGCTCGACCGAGCGGGGCCCCAACGACAACGACGACGACCGTTGCGTCGTCGCAGGGCCGGATGAGGAGGACACCGGGGCTTCGGACACCCCGCCACCCTAGGGGCCGGTCCGGCGGGTGAAACCGCCGCTCGGCGCGAGTTTGGAGTGCCCCGGAGGTCGGCGCGGACCCGAACGCCCGAGCTCGCGGGACGTTCAGCGACCCCGCGTCATGCGGCCGGATTCGTGGCCGACCCGGCCCTTCAACAGGTTGTCGGCCGCCCAGTTCGACGCCTGACCCTTCCAACACACCTGATAGACCGAGTGGGCGACCGGCAGCACGACCTGGTACTCGACGGCGAGTTCCTGCACGATCTTGGAGGCCTTCACGCCCTCGGCGACCTGGTTCATCTCGGCCAGGATCTCGTCGAGCGGACGGCCCTTGCCGAGTTCGCGACCGACGAACGAGTTGCGACTCTGCTCGCTCATGCAGGTGGCGATCAGGTCTCCCATCCCGGCCAGACCGGCCAGGGTGAGGGGCTCACCACCCATGGCCGTTCCCAGTTCGATGAGTTCGGCCAGACCGCGGGTCATGAGCGCCGCCCGGGTGTTGTTGCCGAGTCCGCGACCCTCGGCCGAACCGACCGCGACGGCGTAGACGTTCTTGAGTGCCCCACCGAGCTCGCAGCCGACCACGTCGTGGTTGAGGAAGACCCGGAAACGCTCGGTCGTGAAGAGTCCCTGCAGGCGTTCGGCGATGTGGAACTCGGTCATGGCGATCACCGACGCCGCCGGTTGCCCGGCCAGGATCTCCTTGGCCAGGTTGGGGCCGGTGAGGACCCCGACCGGATGACTCGGCAGTTCCTCCTGGAGGATCTGGGTCATCCGGAGGTGCGTGCCCTCCTCGAAGCCCTTGGCCAGGCTGACGATCGGCACCCAGGGTCGGACGTGCTCGGCGACTCGCTGGGCTGTCGCCCGGAACGCCGAGGTGGGGACACCCATCACCACCAGGTCGGTGTGGGCGACCGCTGCGACGAAGTCGGTGGTGGCCCGCAGATCGGGGTGCAGGTCGAACCCGGCCAGATAGCGCTCGTTGCGGTGCTCGGTGTTGATCCCCTCGACGGTCGCCTCGTCGCGGGCCCACAACGTGGTTTCGGCGTTGTGGGCGCAGAGGTGCGCAACCGTCGTCCCCCAGCTGCCGCCACCGAGCACGGTGACGCGTATCTCCCGGTGCAGGTTGGGCTTGCGCCCCGGTGTCTTCGACGTGGTCCCCATCAGCTGCAGACCGTAGTGGCTCGCGCCGGTCGCTCGCTCGTAGCCTGCAGATCGTGCCTGCCGCCGTGCTCATTCCGATCAAGTCGTTCGACTTGGCCAAGGGTCGGCTGGCCGGCGCGCTCGACGAGCCCACTCGGGCGGCGCTCGCCCGCCGGATGGCAACCGGTGTCATCACGGCCGCTCGAGGCCTTCCCACCTGGATCGTCTGCGATCACGCCGAGGTCGCGGCCCTGTCGATCGCTCTCGGGGCGAACGTCGTGTGGCGGCGAGCCCGCGGGCTCAACGCCGCGGTGACCGAGGGGGTCGACTTCCTCGCGGCCGAAGGCTTCACCCGAGTCGTGGTCTCCCACGCCGACCTGCCGCTCGCCCGCGAACTCACCTGGCTCGGTGGCGCCGACGGCGTCACGATCGTCACCGATCGTCGGGCCGACGGCACCAACGTGCTGTCGGTGCCGACCGGAACGGGCTTCGTGTTCCGTTACGGGCCCGGCTCGGCGGCGGCGCACCGGGCCGAAGCCGAACGACTCGGACTCGCCGTGCGCGTGCTCGACGACCCCGAACTCGGGTGGGACGTCGACGTGCCCGAAGACCTCGTCGCCCTCACCGAACCGGCCGTCGGCGTGGACGGCCACCGACGAGCCGGGGCGACCGGCCTCGGTCGTCGACCTGCGTTCCGCCCGACCCGACCATCCCGACCGAGAGGCCCCATGACCGCTGCCCAGAATCCGCTCACGCCGGCGCCGGTGTCGATGCGCCTCGCCAGTTCCGACCTCGCGACACCGGCCCGGGCGCTGGCGATCGGCGCCCACCCCGACGACGTCGACTTCGGGTGCGGGGCCACGCTGGCCAAGTGGGCGGCCGACGGTTGCGAGGTGAGCGTGCTCGTCTGCACCGACGGCTCCAAGGGCACCTGGGATCCGTCCACCGATCAGGCTCAGTTGGTCGCCACCCGCCAGCGTGAACAACGGGCGGCCGCCGTTGCCCTCGGGGCGACCGGCGAGGTCGTCTTCCTGGGCTGGCCCGATGGTGAACTCGATGCCTCGCTGCGCCAGCGGTGGGAAGTCGCCTACTGGATCCGTCGGCTCCGGCCGTCGGTCGTGCTGGGTCACGACCCCTGGAAGCGCTATCGGCTCCATCCCGACCACCGCAACGCCGGCTGGCTGGCGACCGATGGCATCGTGGCGGCGCGCGACCCGCTGTTCTTTCCCGAGCAGAACCTGCCCCATCACCGACCCGATCGGCTCCTGCTCTGGGAGGCCGACGAACCCGACCACGCCGAGAACGTCGAGGGCTGGCTCGAGGCGAAGTACGCGGCCCTGCTCGCCCACGAGAGCCAGTTCGAGTCCACGATGAAGGCCACGAACGGCGACGAGATGGCCCGGTTCCGGAGCCGGGTCGAGGCCAAGCTCGTCACCGCCGGAGCCGCCGCCGGCATGCCGCTCGCCGAGGTCTTCAAGCTCATCGACGATCTCTGAGCCCAAACCCACCGATTTCGAGAGCCTGAGCGCCAGTTTCGTCGCTCAGGCTCTCGAAATCCGGGGGTGGGTCGGGGTGGGGGTGGCGCCAGGTGAGGAGTTGTCCCTGGCCGGCCAGCATGAGTGAGCCGGGCATGACCCGCAGGCGGGTGGGCGTGAGCCGGAGCACGCCGAACGACTCGGCATCGGGATCGGTCCAGCCCGGGATGATCGACGGGTCGTACCCCACCGGCGGCGGCCCGTCGAGGAACCGGTTCCAACCAGCCCGACGCTCGTCGGGGTCGGTGAGCCACACCGTGTCGCAGTCGGCGGTGCACGTGTCGTGGGTGGCGTCCCAGTACGTGCACGAGACCGACGGCCGATGGGCGAGGTCGGCGGCCTTGGGTGAGGTGGGCATGGTGGCGATCCACCCGGTGAGCCGATCGCCGTCCCATTCCCAGATCGGGTGCAGCACCCGGGTCCGGGGACGACCGGAGCCATCGACGGTGGCGACGGTGCACCAGACGATGCGGTGGGCCATGGTGACGAACGCAGGGGCGATCTCGGAGAGCGGACTCATGCGCCCATCCTGGCACCGCCGGGTTCGGGGCTGCGAGCCTTTCCGGCGATCCGTCGTCAGGCCGACAACGGTGCCCGGCCGCCCCCGGCGGGGCCGGCGAACGACTGGGCGATCGACGCCCACTGGGCCGCGGCGTCGCCGACGATGTCGAGGTCGAGGTCGTCGAGGTGCCGGCGCTGCGTGACGAGCAGGCACCAGTCGAGCGCCGGGCCGGCGATCCGGTCGGTCGACGCGCTCGTCGCCCCAGGTCCAGATCTCACCCGATGGGGCCGTCAGCGCCACGAACACGTCGGTGTCGGGCAACTCCAGCTCGTTCACGAGGTACGAGAAGCGCCGGGCGCCCACGCCGATGTGGGCGACGTGCCGGAGCCGGGCGGTGGGCTCGCGCTCGGCCCCGAGCGCATCGACCACGTCCTGACCGTGCGCCCAGGTCTCCATCAGCCGGGCCGTCGCGAAGGACCGCGCGCCCATGTCGGGTCCGTACCAGGGCATGCGGGTCTTGGGGTCGAGCGCTGCGAAAGGCCTCGACCATCGCCACTCGAGCGTCGCGCCACCAGCCGGAGCAGATCGGATCCCGACCCGGCCCGGCCCCGGATCGATCGAGACGTCGGCCCCGCGCGGCTCCTTCATCAGCGCGGCGGCGTCGACTCGGAATCCCGTCAGGGTCGACGGCGGCCTTGGTGCCGGCCTCGTCGAAGTAGGCGAGGTGGCTGATCTGGTCGCGAACCATCCAGCCCTCGGCCGGAGTGCGCCGTGTTCCAGCCGGTCTCGTCGAGGTCGGCCACCACGGCGTCCAGTGCGGCGTGCTCGGCGGCCAGGTCGTCACAGATCGCGTCCATCGGCCCAGCATGCCTCACGAGCGCCTCCGACTTCGACTCGGTTCGGGCGCCCTCCCCGGCCGGCGCCGGGCGATACTGGTGACCATGACGGCGTCCCCCCGCTCCGTGGCCGGTGTCGACGGCTGCCCGGGTGGTTGGGTCGTCGTGACCCATCGCGACGACGGTTCACCGTCGGGGTGCTTCTCGGTCGAGCAGACCCCGACCCTCGACGACCTCGTCGCCGACACCCGGCGCGACGCTGGTCGCCATGGTCGCGGTCGACATGCCGATCGGGCTCCTCGACCGCGCCCCCGACTCGCCGACACCGAGGCCCGCCGTTTCCTCGGCATCCGGCGGTCCTCGATCTTCCCGACCCCGGTCCGGGCCGTGCTCGACGCCACCGACTACGCCGACGCCTGCGCCCGCTCCCGGCTGGTGTCGGGCAAGGCGCTCTCGTTGCAGGCCTTCCACCTCCTGCCGAAGATCCGACAACTCGAGTCGCTCATCGGGCCCGCCGATCAACACCGGATCGTGGAAGCGCATCCCGAATGCGCCTTCGCTCGTCTGGCCGGGTCTCCGTTGGGTGACACCAAGGCGACGAGCGACGGTCGGGCGACGCGGCGGCGGCTCCTCGAGCAGCGTTTCGGATCGGCGCTCGATCCGGTCCTGAACTCCGGGATCGCCCCGCTCGGCGACCTCCTCGATGCTGCGGTGCTGGTCGTCACGGCCCGCCACGTCCTCGATGGCTCCGAGATCCGCTTCGGCGGAGAACTCGACGCCACCGGACGCCGGGCCGAGATCGTCGTCTGACCGGGCCCGATCGGGTTGGGCTCAGGTCCCCCGGGGCGGGAGACCGGCCGCCCGATAGGCCGCGTCGATCAACGCCATGTTGGCGATCGAGTCGGCACCGCCGGTCGGGAAGGGCACGCCGTCGAGGACGGCGTCACGGAAGGCTTCCATCTGGTGGTGGTACGTGGTCATCCCCTCGACCTGCTCGTCGATCTGGACGGGCCCGGCGTCGACGACGATCCGATTGCCGTGGTGGGGAGCCAACGGATTGGTGGCCCGGAGGGTGCCGTTCGTGCCGACGATCTCGAGCCACGCCGCGAACGTCGTCTCGGGGTTCATGGCCGTGGCGATCGAACCCGTCACGCCGCTCGCCCAGACGAGGTCGATCTCGGTGATCAGGTCGACCTTCGGACGGCCCTGGGTCATCCGGGCGGCAACGACCTCGGGCTCGGCGCCGACGGCGAACCGCACCCATTGGGCCGGGTAGCAGCCGAGATCCATCAGGGCGCCACCCGAGAGCTCCCAGCTCTGCCGGACGTCGTCGTCGGGGTCGATCGGCACGTCGAACGCCGCCGACACCGAGACGAGATCGCCGACGACGCCCTCGTCGAGCAGCGAACGCAGCCGAGTGGCGAACGGGTGATAGCGCCAGTGGAACGCCTCCATCATCACGAGCCCGGCGGCCTCACCGGCGGCAACGAGGCGGCGAGCCTGTTCGGCGTTCTCGGTCAGCGGCTTTTCGGCCAGCAGGTGCTTGCCCCCGGCGAGGGCCGCCAGTCCCCACCGGAGGTGGGCGTTGATCGGCAGCGGGTTGTAGATCGCGTCGACACCGGGGTCGGCGATGACGTCTTCGTAGCGGTCGTGGACCCGGGCGATGCCGTGCTCGCCGGCCTGGGCTCGGGCCCGCTCCCGATCCCGGGCGGCAATGGCCACCACCTCGACCCCGTCGATGTCGGCCACCGGCGCGAACAGCGCCTGGCCCGAGATCTTGGCGGCCCCGAGGACACCGATACGAACCACACGCTGCGCCGACCCGGTCATGGCCCGAGACTACTCGCCGCCACCCGGGGCAGCGCCGACGATCCGCTGCGGGTCGTTGCGAGTCCCGCCGATCACTGGCACACTCGCAGGGCGCAGGAGCCGGGCACCCCAAGCGTTGGGCATCCCTGATCGTCGCGGCCATCGGTCGTAGCGTGAGTGGAACGCCCGGAAGGATCGCCATCGTGCCTGCTGCCCCGCTCATCTACGGCCTCGATCTCATCACCGACAGCGAGGGCCCGGCAATCGACCCGTCGCGTCATCGGATCGTGGCGATCGGGATCAGTACCGGCGCCGGCGACGAACTCTTCGAGGGTGACGAGGCGACGATCCTCACCGACGTGGATGCCCGGCTCGAGATGCTCTCGGCCGGCGTCATCACGACCTGGGGCGGCTCGGTGCTCGCCCTCCCGCTCCTGTCGGGACGAGCGAGGGCTCATGGCCTCGAGCTCGATCTCCGCGTCTTCGACGACGAGCGTCGGGCGGCCCAGTCCGTGCTCCCGAGCCCCGTGCTCGGGGTCGACCGACCCATGTGGGGGGCTTGGCATGCCCATCCGCATCTCGATCTGGCCCGGGTCTACGACGACAACCGACGCTGGCGGCCCCTGCGATCACGTCGTCACGAGTCCGAGACCGAGAATCTGATGCCGGTCCCCGACGAGCTGACCCGGCGCGACCCGCGCAAGGACGCTCGACTCGCCCGCAGTCTGGCCGAACGACGCTGGGCGCAGGCCCGCAAACTCATCGATCGGATCCCTTCGGACTACCGGCCCCGCCAGGTTTCGTCCTCGCCGGCCGACGGCTCCGTGACCGGCTGACCGGACCGACTCGGGATCGGCATCGAATCGGAACACGGGTTCGTTCAGAATTCGACCGGTTTGGCGCTAGTGTCGGCCGGATGCTCCTCGAGTTGGGCCCGATGGCCGCCGACGACGTGGCCCAGTGGGCCCGTTTCACCCGGCGGATGATCTGCGAACTCAAGGTGGACTCCGCCGAGCTCACCGGTGTCGTGACCACCGACTTCCTGTCGGCCTGGCAGGGTCTGGTCGACACCTGGGACCGACTCGCCCGTTCCGGTGATCCGGTCTTCCGCTGGTCGAGCGACATCGATGCCGAGGTGGCCGAGTTCCTGCTCTACGGCTTCGAGCGATGCATAAAGTCCAGCACGATTCGCCATCTGAGCACCGAACACGAGCGCGACCTCCACCGAGACGTCACCTACGCCGTCCTGCGGGCCTTCGCCGAGGCACTGGCCGCCGAGGGTCGTTGCCACGAACACCTGATCGACCAGATCCGAGCCTCGGTCGGGCACCGACTCGACGTCTGACGCAGCCGGCCCCGGCCAGCGACCCCTCAGCCGGGCGGATCAGGACACGACGGGTTCGGCGGCGACCACGCTGAGCAACGCCCGGCCGGGCAACCGTGATTGGTCGACCAGCCCGTCGGACAGGACCCGAACGCCCTCGACCAGGACGTGGGCGATCCCCGCCGAGGCCAGACCGGGCTCGGCGACGGTGGCCCGATCGGCGATGGTCGCCGGATCGAACAGGACCAGGTCGGCATCGGCGCCGCGCTGGACCCGTCCCTTGCGGGCCAGATCGGGCAGCATCGCCTCGAATCGTTTCGCCGGACCGATCGTGATCTTGGCCAGTGCCGCGGGGAGGTCGAGCACGGCCCGTTCGCGAACGTAGACCCCGAGGAGGCGCGAGAAGCAGCCCGAGGCCCGAGGGTGGTTGTTGAGCGACCGCGTGAGGATCGCATCGCTGCCGACCAGGACCCACGGCGTTCGCAGCGCCATCTCGATCGATTCCTCGGGGATCGATCCGTGCGCGGCAACGAGGAGGTTCTGGGCCTGGGCCGCCTCGAACGTGTCGGCGGTCAGGCGTCGACCCTCCCCGGCGACCTCGAGGTCTTCGAAGGTGAGCCCGTACTTCTCGGGCCAGCCGATCGAGAAGCGGGCGCTGCCGAGCCTCGTTGCCCAGAAGTCATAGGGGTAGACACAGGC
Organism: uncultured Acidimicrobiales bacterium; assembly: GCA_963717115.1. Taxonomy (GTDB): domain Bacteria; phylum Actinomycetota; class Acidimicrobiia; order Acidimicrobiales; family SZUA-35; genus JBBQUN01. Next base: position 388,082 of record CAVQVO010000009.1, read on the forward strand.
CGTGACGTCGAGCCCGGCGACGCGCGCTGCCTCGATCAGCCCGAGCGACTCGGCCATCGCCGCGGGTTCGGTGCCGCCGGTGCTCGACAGGTGCTCGAGGTGGACCGCCGAGCCGGTCTGCTCGGCGATCCGGATCGCCTCTCGCACTCCCTCGGGCCCGGTTCCGGGTTCGCTGTAGCGAAGGTGGAAGTACGACTGGTGACCGAGTCGGACGGCCACGGCGGCCAGCCGTTCCATCTCCTCGAAACTGGTTCCCGGTGCGTACTCGGGCGAGAAACAGATCCCGGCGAAGCCCGCCCGGAGGTTCTTCTCGGCGAGCCCGGCGAAGGCGCTGAGCTGGGGTTCGACGACGGGCTCGTCGACGTCGACGAGCACCTCGGGATCGTTGGCCCGCATGAACTGCTGATGGAACGCCCCGCCGAAGTGCAGCGGGGTCTTGCCCGACCAGGTCTCGAAGAAGGCCCGGGCATAGTTGTTGACCCCGTGCATCGCGAGGTTGGTGGTGACGCCATCGGCGATCTTCAGCCACTCGCCGAACCCGTTGGGCTCGGCCGACAGCAGATCGATGAATCCCGGGGCCACGACCAGACCGGTGGCGTCGATGGTCGTGCGACCGATGTAGCCGATCCCACCCAGCGCCGTGATGGTGGGTCCGTCGATCCCGATGTCGGCCGGCGTGTCGAGACCGGTCTCGGGATCGATGACGCGCCCACCGAGGATCACGGTGTCGAAGACGTGGTCGGCCGATGGGGCGACAGCCGCCCCGGGCAGGGCGACGTCGATGGCCCGCAGGCCGATCGGCGCGTGGACGGCGCCGGATTCGAGCGAACGCACCAGGGCGAGGTTCGCGGCGCCGAAACCCATGGCAACGAGGAGCCGGCGGCGATTTCGGGAGGGGGGCGACGGCGGTCGCTGCGGTCGCTCCGGCATGGGTCCCATCGTAGGAGGGGGCCGGGGACGAGGCGTTCATGCAGGTGATCTCGCCCGTGTGGTCCCGGGGCCGGGAGCCGGGGTGGCGTTCAGGTCGGTGCCGGGGGCAGCGAGGCGAGCGTGCGGGTCAACAATCGGATGGTCTCAGACGGCAACGACGGGGCCAGCCGATCGAGGGCGTCGGCCGGTTCGACGAGTTGGCCCAGGACGTGGCGACTGAACGAGCCGTCGTCGAACCAGGTGGCGAGGCTCGGCTCGCACGATCCGATGTCGAGCCACCCCTCGACGGCGCACCGGCGGATGCCTTCCCATCCGGTGATCGCCGCGTGCTCGGCGAGTCGATCGATGCAGAACGAGGCCAGATCGTCATCGAGTTCGCCGGCGTCGAGCTCGCGGGGGTCGATCCCCGGGTGCCAGGCCGCCACGTCGAGGGGGTCGGTGGCCGACGCGTCGGCGACCGCCGACAGCCAGGCGAGGAACCAGTACCCGTGCGGCCCCGTCGAGGGAGGGGGCGTCGGCAGGTCGAGGGCCCGCCGCATGGCATCGGGGATCGGACCGCACGAGGAGACGAACGGACGGATCGGGCCGGGTGCGCCCGAGGCGTCGAGGCCGACCAGCGAGGCGACCGCCGTGCCATCCCGCCAGATCACCTGGGCGATCCACACCGGTGCGCCCGGCGTGACCCCGCCGAGACGTTCGCCCGCCGGGTGCGGTGTGATGGACCCGGTGCCCGAGGTGTCGAGGACCCGGCCGGCCGCGAGCACGGCCAATCCCTCGACCCGGTGACGGGGGCGGGAACCGAGGAGCCGTTCGAGCGGATGCGACGACGCGAGGTCGTACACCTCGCCCTCGGTGGGCCCGAACAGCTCGACGACGCAGGGAACCCTGCGACGATCGAGCAGGCCGGCCACCAACGGGGGCAGATCCGGCGACGAGCCGCTCGGGATCCTCGATCGAACGGGTCGCTGCGGGCCCTTCGGGGGCCGGGACGGGTCGGGTGGGAACGGGACGGGTCGGGTGGGGACGAGACGATGGGGGGTGGTTCGCTCGGACATGGCGCCTCCGGTGGGTACCCGCCGGCCCGTGATCGGGCAGGGCGGGCGTGTCGTCGGGAAGGAGGCCGGAGCCGTCGACGATCGGTGGTCGATCCGGACCGATCACGCACAGTCTCGTCGCGGGGTGTGACAGACCACGACGACCGGCCCGCACGAGTCGCACGGTCGGGGCTCGTACCCCCCGGCCTCGGCCCCAGCGGCCAACGAGACGGCGGGCACCGTACTAGCCTCCTCTCCGTGGCCAACGACCTTCCCGCCCTCTACCGCCTCGGGATCGTCGGCGCCGGCCAGATCGCCCGGATGACCCACCAAGCTGCGGTGAAGCTCGGGATCACACCCCGGCTCCTGGCCGAGGACTACGACGACTCGGCGGCGTTGGCGGCACCCGATGCGATGTTCGGGCATCCCGATGCGCTCCCCCTCTTCGCCGAGTCGTGCGAGGTCGTGACCTTCGAACACGAACGTCTCGACATCGGGCTCGTCGAACGGCTCGAGGCCGCCGGGGCCACCATTCGACCCGGCTCGAAGACCCTGCGTGCGGCGTTCGACAAGATCCATCAACGGCGACTCCTCCTCAACCGCGACTTCCCCATCCCGATCTTCGCCGAGTTGGGCAGCCCCGACGATCTGATCGACTTCAGCGGTGTGTTCGATTGGCCCGTGGTCATCAAGTCGGTCCGAGCCGGCAAGGCGACCGAACGGGGCGTGTGGATCGTCGAGAACCAGGACGAGGCGTTGCGGGTCATGGCCGAACAGGCCGGCCGTCAGCTGATGCTCGAGAACTACCAACCGATCGTCACCGAACTGGTCGTGCTGGTGGTGCGACGCCCGGCGGGTCACGCCCGCAGCTACCCGGTCATCGAGATCGCCCACGTCGACGGCGTCTGCAAGGAGATGTGGGCCCCGGCCAACATCGGTCACGAGATCGCCATGCAGGCCCGCACGCTCGCCACGCGTCTGGCCGACGAACTCGGCACCGTCGGGGTCCTGGCCGTCGAGTTCTTCCTCACCAACGAGGGGCTGGTCATCAACGAGGTCGCCGCTCGGCCGCACAACGCCGGCCACCTCACGATCGAGGCCTGCCCCACCTCGCAGTTCGAGAACCACGTCCGGGCCGTCCTCGACCTCCCGCTCGGCCCGGCGTGGATGCACACACCGGCCGCGGCGACCGTCAACGTGATCGGGAACCTCGACGGCACCGACCCCGCCGACCACCTGGCCGAGGCACTCGCCATCGAAGGCGCCCAGATCCACCTCTACGGCAAGCGACCGGTCCCGGGCTCCAAGCTCGGTCACGTCACCGCCGTGGGGCCCGATCGGGACCAGGCACGTGACATGGCCCGTCGGGCCGAAGCAGCTCTCATGGGAAGGCGTCCCTGGTGACCAACCACCTCACCGTTCTCGATCATCCGCTGGTCGATCACAAGATGGCCCTGCTGCGCAGCAAGGACACCGAACCGCAGATGTTCCGGTCGCTCTGCCACGAGATCACGCTGCTGACCGCCTACGAGGCGCTGCGAGACCTCCCGACCGAGCGGGTGGCCGTCGAGACGCCGATCACGACCGCCGAGTGCCGGGTGCTCACCAAACCGGCACCGGCGGTGGTCGGCATCCTCCGAGCGGGCCTGATCATGGTCGAGGCGATCCTCACGCTGGTGCCGCACGCCGACGTCGGCCACCTCGGCATGTTCCGCGACCCCGACACCCACCGACCGGTCGAGTACTACAACAAACTCCCCGCCGACATCGCCGAGCGCGAAGTGATCCTCGTCGATCCCATGTTGGCCACCGGCGGCAGCGCCGTCGCCGCGCTCGACGTGCTGCGCAAGGCGGGTTGTCGACGGGTGCGCCTGGTCTCGATCATCGGTTGTCCCGAGGGGGTCGAGGCCGTGCACACCGCCCACCCCGACGTGGCGATCACGCTGGCGGCGCTCGACGAGCGACTCAACGACCACGCCTACATCGTGCCGGGCCTCGGCGATGCCGGCGACCGCATCTACGGCACCAAGTGAGCGCCCGATCATGAACTCGGCCGACCCGCTTCCCTGGGCCGAGCTCCGCGAGGCGGCGGTGGCGGCGGCGCAGCGGGCCTACGCCCCCTATTCGGGGTTCGGGGTCGGGGCCGCAGCGCTCGTCGACGACGGTCGGATCATCTCGGGCTGCAACGTCGAGAACGTCTCGTACGGTCTCACCCTGTGTGCCGAGTGCGGACTGGTGTCGGCGCTCCACGCCGGCGGCGGTGGGCGGCTCCGGGCCGTGGTCGTGGTGTCGCGGTCGGGCGAACCCTGCACACCCTGCGGACGCTGCCGCCAGCTCCTGGCCGAACACGCCGCCGACGGCTGTCTCGTCGATGCCACCGGCAGCCCCGAGACGATCGAGCAGCTGCTCCCCGGCGGCTTCACGACCGATCGGCTGGCCGAGGGCTGAGCAGCGCCCCGGGCCGTCCCCCGATCATCCCGACAGGCGATCGAGGGTCTCGGGCAGTTCCCGGATGGATTCGAGGACCGGATACGACAGCGACGGATCGGGGTCGTGCAGTTCGTGGGCCCACGTGACGTGATAGGGAACGTGCACCCCGGCGCCACCGATGCGGAGCACGGGCAGCACGTCGGAGGTCACCGAGTTCCCGACCATCGCGAACCGGGGGGCCTCGACGCCGTACCGGCGCAGGACGCGCTGGTACTGATCGGGTCCCTTCTCGCTGAGGATCTCGACACCCTCGAACTCGTCGGCGAGGCCCGACTCGGCGATCTTGGATTCCTGGTGGAACAGGTCTCCCTTGGTGATCAGCACGAGCCGGTACCCGGCCGAGCGGAGCGTGTCGATCGTCTCGGGCACATGCGGGAGGAGCTCGACCGGATGGGCCAGCATCTCCTTGCCCCACCCGATGATCGTCTGGATCGTCGACGCATCGATCGCCCCGTGACTGGCCTCGATCGCCGTCTCGACCATCGACAGGGTGAAGCCCTTGATGCCGTAACCGAAGATGGCGAGGTTCGCCCGCTCCCGGGCGAGGAGCCGCTCGGCGGTCTCGGCCGGCTCGAGCCAGTGGCTGAGCAGGTCACGAAATCGACTCTCGGTGACGGCGAAATGGGTCTCGGAGTGCCAGAGCGTGTCGTCGGCATCGAGCCCGATCACCTCGAAGGGCATGACCACCTCCTGATCCGGTCGGGGCGGCCGGAGGCGCCCCGCCCCCTCCGCCCGTCGGACCCTACCCCTCCGCAGTATCCTTCGGTATGGATGAACTCACCCGTGACGTGATCGCCAAGGCCCCCAAGGTCCTCCTGCACGATCACCTCGATGGCGGGATGCGTCCCCAGACCGTGATCGAACTGGCCGCCGAGACCGGCTACACCGATCTGCCGACGACCGACGTCGACGAACTCGCCCAGTGGGTCCGACGCGGCGCCGACCGCAACAAGCTCGAGCTCTACCTCGAGACCTTCGCCCACACCGTCGGGGTGACCCAGACCGAGGAGGCCCTCGAACGGGCCGCTCGGGAAGCGGCCGAGGACCTCGCCGCCGACAACGTCGTGTACGCCGAGGTCCGCTTCGCCCCCGAGCAGCACATGCGCCAGGGCCTCGATCTCGATCAGGTGGTCGAAGCCAGCCTGCGCGGCTTCGCCGCCGGCGCCGCGGGCACCGACCTCACCATCGGGGTGATCTGTTCGGCCATGCGCCAGGAGGCCCGCAGCATGGACATCGCCGAGCTCGCCATCCGTCACCGCGACCATGGTGTGGTCGGATTCGACATCGCAGGACCCGAAGCCGGGTTCCCGCCCACGCGCCATCTCGACGCCTTCCAGCTCTGCATGCGAGAGAACTTCCACATCACCATCCACGCCGGCGAGGCGTTCGGCCTCCCGTCGATCCACGAGGCCCTCAGCTATTGCGGGGCCGAACGCCTCGGCCATGGCGTGCGGATCGTCGACGACATCGCCGTCGACGACGACGGCAAGGCCACGCTCGGCCGGTTGGCCGCCTTCGTCCGAGACACCCGGGTCCCGCTCGAGATGTGTCCGACGTCGAATGTCAACACCGGGGCGGCCGCATCCATCGCCGACCACCCGATCGGTTTGCTGCGACGGCTCCGCTTCCGGGTCACCGTCAACACCGACAACCGCCTGATGAGCAACGTCTCGCTGACCGACGAGTTCGTCAAGCTCCACGAGGCATTCGGGTACGGCCTCGACGACATGGAATGGCTCACGTTGAACGCCATGAAGAGCGCGTTCTGGCCGTTCGAGCAGCGGCTCCGCATCATCAACGAGATCATCAAGCCGCGTTACGCCGCGCTCCGGGCGGCGGCCCTCTGATCCGGCGGGAAGGCCCTCAGCGGCCCGGGTCGGCGCTCGGGTCGAGACCGTGCCGGGCCCGGGTGACCTCGATCAGACGTTCGAGCTCGCCGACCTGGGCGTCGACCGACGCCAACTCGTCTTCGAGTTCGCCGACCCGATGACGCAGCGACGGGTCGGGTGGCGGGGCCAGTGTGGCCCGCAGGACCACGTCGTCGTCGAGTTCGATGCGTTCGATCGTTCGGGTCTCGGTGGTGACGACCCGGGGCTGTCGCCAGCGCCACTGGATCCAGCCCACGCCCAGACCGAGCAGGAACGCGGCGATCAGGGGCAACGCCAGTTCGGCAACCAGGAACGACACGCCGATCAGCCCGTTCGGCCGACGTCGAGTTCGACCGACGAGGCGCCGTCGACGGTGACGACGGCGCTCAATCGCGAGGCGGACCAACCGTCGGGGAGCGGGCCTCGGACCCGCCCGGATCGGGCGTCGAACTCGACCGAGTAGAGCGCCGGATCGAGACCGGCCGCGGCCAGGCGCTCCTCGACCCGATGTTCGAGTTCGGTCTCGACGCCCGATCGAGCCGACCCGATCAGGGCCACCAGGCCGGCGCCACCGAGGGCGAGGCCGAGCACGACCCGCAAGGCCACCGGAATCGGACGCCGACCCGCCGGATCGGCTCGGTGACCACGGGTGGTGGTCTCGATCTGGGTTCGCACCAGGGTCGCCGAACGACGCACCTCGGATGGAACGGCACCTGCGTCGGCCGACGCGGCGCCCGCGTCCGTCCTGCTCGTCGTCATCATGAACGCTCCCCGCCACGGTCACGATCCACCGGCGATTCCCTCCGCATATCGACTCGATCGTAACGGGTTCGGCCCGGTGATCCGGGCGCGAATCGCCGGGCTTCGCGAGTAGTTTGTGCCCGTCGTGACGCTCCCCCCGCCTCCCACCGATGCCTCGGTCGACCGAACGGCCCCGGCCGTGGTGCTGAGGCAGTTGGTACGCCGATTCGGCGACAAGGTGGCCGTCGACCATCTCGACCTGATGGTGCCCCGGGGCACCTTCTTCGGGCTGGTGGGACCCAACGGTGCCGGGAAGTCGACCACGCTCAAGATCGCCACCGGTCTCCTCCGGCCCGACGCCGGGACCGCCGAGGTCGACGGGATCGACGTCTGGACCGACCCGGCGGCGGTCAAGGCCCGGATCGGCGTCGTACCCGAGGACCTCCGTCTGTTCGAACGACTGACCGGGCGCGAGATGCTCGAGTACGTCGCCCTGCTGCGCGGCCTCGATCGCCGGGAGGCCGAACGGCGGGCCGATCAGCTGCTCGAGACCCTCGACATGACCGAGGCGGCCGGTCGTCTCGTCCTCGACTACTCCTCGGGCATGCGCAAGAAGATCGCCCTCGGCGCGGCGATCCTGCACCGGCCGCGCGTGCTCTTCCTCGACGAACCCTTCGAATCGGTCGACCCGCTGTCGGTCCGGGTCCTCCGCGGCCTGCTCGAACGTCTGGTCGAAGGTGGGGCCACCGTGGTGTTCTCGAGCCACGTCATGGAGGTGGTCGAGCGGCTGTGCGACCACGTCGCCGTGCTCCACACCGGTCGCGTGGTCGCGACGGGCCCGACGGCGGTGTTGTGCGCGGGACGGCGACTCGAGGACGTGTTCGTCGACGCCGTCGGCGAACGACTCGACGGTCCGACGCTCGACTGGCTCGCCCCCAACTCGCCGTGATCGTCGTCTTCGCCCGGCTCAAGGCCCGTCTGCTCTGGAACGCGGTCCGGCACGGTCAAGGTCTCGGGCTCATCCTGTTCACCATCCTCGCGGCCATCGTGTCGGCGTCGGCCACGGTGAACGCCCGACTCGCCGGCGTCGACGACCTCGATCTCGCGCTGCCCCTCCTCGCCGTCGTCCTGGTCGCGACCTCGCTGCTCAGCCCCCTGCTCTTCGGTTCGACCGACGAGACCGTCGATACGACGCGCTTGGCGCTGTTCCCCCTCGACACCCGACGTCTGGCGGTGGGCATGGGGACCGCCGCCCTGGTCGGTCCGGGCCCGCTCGCGATGTTCGTACCCCTCGCCGCGGTCGCGACCCGTGCCCCGAACGCCGCCGGGATCGTCGTCGGCCTGGCTGCCGCGATCACCCTGGTGGTCCTCGTGGCGATCCTGCCCAAACTGGTGATGACGGTGTTCGGTGCCCTCCTCCGCCGGCGTCGGAGCCGAGACATCGCGACGGTGGCCAGCAGCCTCGTCGTTGCGGCCGTCGCCATCGGCGGGCAGGCCGCCGTTGCCCTCGGCGGCGGCATCGAGCGGCGACACCTCGAGGTGGCTGCCGACGGGGCCCGGATCCTCCCCGTCGCGTGGCCGGCCGACGCGTTGACGCGCACCCTCGGCGGACAGATCCTGATCCCGGTCGGCCTGGTGGCGGCCTCGTGGCTCCTCATCGCCTACCTCACCCTCAAATGGGCGGCGGTCCTCGAACGGTCCCTCGCCGACGTCGACGAGGGTGGAACTGCCGCCGACGTCGGCGGTCATCTGCTCGGCCGGGGAATCGGTCGCGGCGACGGCCGACCCCATGCCCTCTGGCCGGTGCTGGCCAAGGAACGTCGCTATCTCCGCCGCCACCCCCGCTACCGGGTCCAGGTGATCTCGCAGGCCATGGTGGTCATGATCGGCGGCGTACCCTTCCTCAGCGCCGTGCTCGACAAGCGCCCCGAGGCCGTGCTCCTCGGCTGCGTCCCGGGCCTGACGGCGGGTCTCACCGGAGCCAACCTGCTCGGACCCGACGGCCGCGCCCTGTGGGCCGAGGCGCTCGCGCTGCCCTCCCTGCGGACCCTGCTGCGCGGTCGGTCGCTCGTGTTCGCAACGATCGGCATCGCCGGCAGCGGCGTGGTCACCCTCGCCGCCGCGGCCTACACCGGGGGGTGGACGTACGTCGTGCCGGCCATGGCGGCGGGGTTCGCGATGTCGGTCACCGGAGCCGGGGTCGGAACGATCACCTCGACGCTGGCCGTGGTCCCCTACCCCGAGGAATCCAACCCCAATCCCTTCGCCAGCGGTCTGAGCGGAGGGGGTTGCGTGACGGGACTGATCTCGTTCACCGGTGTGCTGATCGGGCTCGTCGTTGCCGTTCCGATCCTCTACGGCGTCGCGCAGGGCATCGACGGCGATCCGTGGCTGCTCGTCGCCATCACCCTGCTCGCACCGCCCTACGGCCTCGCCGTCTGGCTCCTGACCACCACGTTGGCCGGCCGGCGAGTCGATCGAGCCCTCCCCCGAATCCTGACCGAGTTGGCCCGGGCGTGACGGGTTCGGGCCGACCGTTCAGTTGAGTGAGGGGTCGGTCGGGAAGTGGGCGTACCAGGCGAGTTCGCCGCCGCTGCGGCGCAGGACCGTGGCCCAGGCATTGGCCGGGTCGGGGCGGAACACGTCGTCGACGATGGCCGGCACGATCCACCAGGCGCCGTTCGCCAACTCACCTTCGAGCTGGCCCCCTCCCCAGCCGGCATAGCCGGCGAAGATCCGGACCCGTTCGATCCCCGTCGCCTTGACCAGCGGGACCTGCTCACCGAGATCGATGCTGTGGAGGCCCAACACCAGGTCGCCCTCGGCGTGTGGCCCCCAGCCGAGGCTGATGAGGCTGTCCTGCTCGACCGGTCCGCCGTCGAAGATGACCGAGGGTTGGGTGACGGCGTCGGCCCAGGCCGGGAACGGCTCGGCCACCGCCAGACCCGTCGGGCGATTGACGACGACACCCAGCGCACCTTCTTCGTTGTGCTCGAGCAGCAGCGTGAGCGTTCCATCGAAGTTCGGGTCGGCCTGTTCGGGGCGCGAGATCAGGAACGAGCCGGCCAGGGACTGCATGTCGGTCAGCCCTCGCCCCCGATGATGGCGGCCGTGGAGGACGTGCCGAGCCGGGTGGCGCCGGCGGCGATCATCGCCTCGGCCACCGACGTCGTTCGGATGCCACCGCTGGCCTTGACCCCGAGCCGCCCTCCAACCGTGGTGGCCATCAGTCGGACCGCCTCGAGCGTGGCACCGCCGGCGGGGTGGAATCCGGTGGAGGTCTTGACGAAGTCGGCCCCGGCTGCTTCGGAGGCCCGGCAGGCGGCGACGATCTGGTCGTCGGTCAGCGCCGCCGACTCGATGATGACCTTCAGGACGGTCGTCGGATCGATGGCGCCCCGGACCAGGGCGATGCCCGACTCGACGTCGGACCAGGCGTCGTTGGTGGCCTGGCCGAGATCGATCACCAGGTCGACCTCGGTGGCACCCTGTTCGACGGCCAGCGCGGCCTCGGAGGCCTTGATCTCGGGCCGATGGGCCCCCGACGGGAACCCGATGACCGTGGCAACACCGATCGAGGAGGGCAGCCAACCGGGCTCCAGCGGGAGGCGCGACGGCGAGATGCAGATCGCCGCGACGGCGTACTCGACCGCCTCGGCGCACAACCGCTCGATGTCGGCCGGGCCGGCCTCGGGCTTGAGGATCGTGTGATCGATGGACGAAGCGAGCGACGAAGAGGCCACGTCCCAAGGGTAACGGGCCGTCCGCCGATCAGATCCGATCGAACATCGAACGCAGGGGTGCCGCCGCTCCGCAGAAGACGCAGATCTCGGACCGGGCGTTGACCATCGCCCCGCAACCGCATTCCGATGCCCGCTCGCGGCGACGGCCGTCGACCGAGCCGTCCATCTGGTCGAGGAGGTTCACCTTGTGGTGGAGGTGTTCCTCGGTCAGACCGGTCGTCTCCTTCAGCAGCTCCCACATCGCCTCGTTGACCAGGCGCAGGCGTTCGATCCGGTCCTCGAGCTGGTGGAGTTGATCGTTCTGCTGCTTGCGTTGGGCATCCTGGGCCGCGGCGGTGGCAGAGGCCATGTTGCGGGTGGCGCGGATCTGACTCTGCTGGTGGAGGTTGACGAAGCTCACGAGTGGGGCATCGACACCGGACCCGGTCGACTTGAGTCGGAGCGGTGGGTCGAGACGCTCAGGCCGAGGCGCGCTCGGCGGCGGCGTTGACCGTGGCGGCCACCTCGTCGGACGAGGCACCGGGGTGCAGCACGGCATGAACGCCCGCTTCGAGCATTCGGGGCACGTCCACGTCGGGAACGATGCCGCCCACCACGACGGGGATGTCGGATCCCTCGGCCCGCAGCAGTTCCACGACCTTCGGGGCGAGCGTCAGGTGGGATCCCGACAACATCGACAGGCCGATCACGTCGACGTCCTCGTCGATCGCCGTGGCCACGACCATCGCCGGGGTCTGCCGGAGCCCGGTGTAGATCACTTCCATACCGGCGTCGCGCAGGATGCGGGCCACGATCTTGACCCCTCGGTCGTGTCCATCGAGTCCGACTTTGGCCACCAACACCCGCAACGCCATGCCGACACGGTACTACGAGCCCTACGGCCGTACGCGATGGAACCGCGGAGCCTCGAAACTCCTAGACTGATCGACATGCGAGTGCTCCCCAAGTCCAACGATCTCTGTTTCTGTGGCAGCGGCCTGAAGTTCAAGCGTTGTCACAAACAATCGATCGAACCGATCCGCCAGGGTCGCCTGACCCCGCGACGGACGGTGCCGGACTCGATCGTCGCCCCGAGCTGGGCCGACGGAACGCCCGTCGAGCGTTGGGACGAGCCGAGGGTCAAGTCCCCGGAGATCATCGCGGCGATGCGCCGGGTCGGCAACGAGGCGGCCGACATCCTGGACTCCCTCGGCCGGATGATCCAGCCGGGCGTCACCACCGACGAGATCGACCGGGCCTGCCACGAGGGTGCGATCGCCCGGGGCGCCTACCCCAGCCCGCTGATGTACCCCGGCGGCGACAACCCCTTCCCCAAGTCGCTCTGCACCTCGGTCAACGAGGTGATCTGCCACGGCATCCCCGACGACCGGGCCCTGCGCGACGGCGACATCGTCAACCTCGACGTCACGATCTACAAAGACGGTGTCCACGGCGACACCAATGCCACCTTCTTCGTCGGTGAGGTCGACGAGGCCTCGACCCGACTGGTGAAGGTGACCCGCGAAGCCACCGAGCGGGGAATCGCCGCCGCCCGCCCGGGCCGACCGATCAACGAGATCGGCCGGGCCATCCAGGACTTCGCCGAGGCCCAGGGCTTCGGAGTCGTCCGCGACTTCGTCGGTCACGGCATCGGTCAACAGTTCCACACCGATCTCCAGATCTGCCACTACTACCACCCCCGGCTCGACGACATCATCGAACCCGGCATGACCTTCACGGTCGAGCCCATGATCACCGCCGGCGATTGGCGGGCCCGGATGTGGTCCGACGGGTGGACCGCCGTCACCGCCGACAGCAGCCGTACCGCCCAGTTCGAGCACACGATCCTGATCACCGACGACGGTCCCGAGATCCTCACCACGCCGACCGACACCTCGACCCACCCGTTCTGGTCGCTGCGCGGCTGACGGCGGCGATCCGGCTGCGTCTCGCCCCGGGCTACCGTGACGACGATGGCCGATCAGCTACAACCGTCGTCGGGGGACGTCGTCGGCGAGTCACGTCGCGAGCGTCAGCGCCGCGAGCTCCGTTCGGAGATCCTGACGATTGCCCATCGCCAGCTCGCGGCCGGTGGGGTCGAGGCCGTCTCGTGGCGGGCCATCGCCCGAGAAGTCGGGATGAACGCAGCGTCGCTCTACACCTACTTCGACAACATCGAAGCCCTCGTCGTCGCCCTCCTCGACGAGAGCCGGCGGGGGCTCGCGGCTGCCGTGATGGGCGCCGAGTGGGCCAACGCCGGTGCGCCCGGACAGGCTCGGGCCGTGGCCTGTGCGCTCGCCTACCGGTCCTGGGCCCTGGCCAACCCGTCGTCCTACCGGGCGCTGTTCGCCTCCGCGCCGCCAACGGGCTCGGATCCGAGCGTCGACGACGTGTTCCGGCCGTTCGCCCGAGCCGTGGCCGACGCCACCGACCACCGCTTCGACACCGACGACTTCACCACCATGCCGGCCACGGATCTCCCGCCGTTCGTCGGTCTCCAGGCGATGCTCCATGGCTTCGTGTCGCTCGAGATCAACGGCCATCTGTCGCACGTCGGCGATGCCGGGGCGGTCCTCGTTGGCCGGCTCAACGAGACCTTCGGCGCCCTGACCCGCACCAGCCCCTGAGCATCCGGGGGTCCGAACGATGGGGTTCGTCGGGCCGGTCGAACGAGGAAACCCGGTCGCCGACCTCGCCGACGGCGCATTTGCGCCGACGCTACCCCGTACCGGCACCACGAGGTGCGAGAATCGACGAATGCAGAGAGGGTCCCCGGATGCCTAGAGGTACGAATGCGTAGAGGTACCGCGTCGTTGCTGCTCGGCCTGTCGCTCGTGATCTGTTCGGTTGCCTGGTCGGGCTTCGTTCTCACCCGAACCGCTCTCGATCCCGACCGGTCCGACCGGCTGGCCGCCCAACTGTTCGACAACGTGGTGCTGCGGCAGATGCTCGTCGACCGCATCGCCGACTCGCTCGAGGCCGCCGTCCCCGGCGACGTGGCGATCCCCCGCCAGATCCTCGAACAGGCGGCCTCGACCGCACTCGAGGATCCCGACGTGCAGGACCTGGTGCGGGGCGGGATCGTCGGCGTGCACCAGTCGGCGCTGGCCGGTGATCCCCAGCCCGTCAGCATCGATGCCGCGGCGCTCGGATCGGCCAGTCGGCGGGCCCTGGTCGAGGTTCGACCCGAACTCGATGCCCTGCTCCCGGCGTCACCGGTGATCGAGGTCGAGCTCCCCGTCGGCGGCCTGAGCATCCTCGGCACGCTCCGTTCGTTCACCCTGCAGGCCACCCGGGTGCTCGCCGCGGTCGGGGCTGCGGGCATCGTGTTGGCGTTCGTGATCTCGAACCGCCGACCGGCCATGCTGCGCCGCGTCGCCTACTGGGCATTCGGCACGGCCCTGTTCTGGATCGTCGTCGGCTTCGGGATCCCGTTCCTGGCCGAGCGACTCGCCCCGACATCGGTGGCGCTCGTCGCCGCCGTGGTCGACGTGTTCTTCGGGGCGATGATCATGCCCGGGATCGTGATGGCCGGGATCGGCGCGGCCATGCTGGGGGCCTCGTTCCTGCTCGCTGCCGGCGAGGCCACTGCCGGGGCGCGGATCCTGCAACCGGCCGCCCCCCGACGCGCCGAGCCGGTGGCTCGTCGGGCCCCGCTGGGTTCCCAGCAGTCCAACATCCGCCGTCCGGTCCGATCCGACGCGCCCGTGCCGGCGCACCGGTCCCCGGCTCCGCAACCCCGGACGCCGGCCCCGCAACCGTCGTTCACCCAGCCCCCGGATCGAGTGACACCACCGTCGGGCGGTCCCGGATTCCGTCCCGAGGTCGACTCCACCGCGGTGATGCCCACCCCGCAGCCCTCCACGGCGCCTCGCTGGATCGCCGGTGTGGGCTACGTCGACGAGAACGGGGTCCCCCTCCCGCCGACCTGATCGCCGGTCGGAACGAGGGTTCGAGTTGCCGCGTCCCACGGCTCTCGGGTGTGTCGCGTGCTCGCCTGCGATACCCTACCCCCCTATGGCATCCTCGATCGACCTCGACCAGCCCGGGTACCGAGACACCAAAGGCAAGCAGCTCACCCACCTCCGCCGCATCGAAGGCCAGGTCCGGGGTCTGCAACGCATGATCGACGACGACGTCTACTGCATCGACGTCCTGACCCAGGTCGCGTCGGTCACCAAGTCGCTCCAGAGCCTCGGGCTCAACCTCCTCGACGAACACCTCCGCCACTGCGTCCGGACCTCCATCACCGACTCCGACGACCATGGCGAAGCCAAACTCGACGAGGCGATGACTGCCATCGCCCGTCTCCTGAGGAGTTGACCGGCATGGCCAAGGTCCTCGACGAGCCCCGGCAGATCCAGCTCCCCGTCGAGGGGATGACCTGCGCGGCGTGCGCCTCGCGTATCGCGCGGGCCCTGAGCAAGCTCGACGGTGTCACCGACGCCGAGGTCAACCTCGCAACCGCACAGGCCACGGTCCGGTTCGACCCGACGATCACGGATCGCTCGGCCTTCACCGAACGGATCGAACGGCTCGGGTACCACGTTCCCGACGTCGTCGACTTCGAAGGCGAGGAACAGACGCTGCGACGGCGGGCACTGATCGGCGTCGCCCTCGCCGTTCCGGCGATGGCCATCCACATGCTCGCCACCGATCACGGCGACACGACGATCCGCTGGATCCTCGCGGCGCTCGCCACGCCCGTCGTGCTGTGGATCGGCTGGCCGTATCACCGCAAGGCCATCGCCGGGGCCCGGAACCTCACCCTCGGCATGGACGCCCTGGTCTCGCTCGGTGCCGGGTCGGCGTGGCTGTGGTCGATGGCCGTGGTCGTCCTGGGCCTGCACGAGGACGTGCACTTCGGCACCGCGGCGATCATCGTCGCCCTCATCACGGTCGGCAAGTGGCTCGAGGCCCGAGCCAAGGGTCGGGCCCGCACCGCCATCGAGGCCCTGGCCGATCTGGGTGCACCGACCGCCGAGCTCGAAGACGGCACCGTCGTGGCCAGCGCCGACCTGGCCGTCGGGCAGCGATTCGTGGTGCGAACCGGCGCCAGGATCGCCACCGACGGCGTCGTCGTCGACGGTTCGGCGACCATCGACACCTCGATGCTGACCGGAGAACCCGTTCCCGTCCTCGTCGCTGCGGGGGACTCCGTCGCCGGGGCGACCGTCAACACCTCGGGTTGGGTGGTGGTCGAGGCGACGAAGGTCGGGGCCGACACGACGCTGGCCCAGATCGGGCGGTTGGTCGCCCGGGCCCAGGCCTCGCAAGCGCCGATCCAACGACTGGCCGATCGGGTCAGCGGGATCTTCGTTCCGATCGTGATCGTCATCGCGCTGGTCACGTTCGCCGGCTGGATCCTCACCGGTCACGACCCGGCCGAGGCGCTCGTCCACACCGTCGCCGTCCTGGTGATCGCCTGTCCGTGTGCGCTCGGACTCGCCACCCCGATGGCGATCATGGTCGGAACCGGCCGCGGCGCCCAACTGGGGGTCCTCATCCGAGGCGGCGAGGTCCTCGAGGCGGCGAACGACATCGACACGGTCGTTCTCGACAAGACCGGCACCATCACCGAGGGTCGCATGTCGCTGAGCGGCGAAGCGTGGGTGCCGGTGGCCGAGGAACGCCAGAGCGCCCGGCGGGCCGTCGCGTCGATCGAAGCCCGCTCCGATCATCCGGTGGCCCGGGCGCTGGCCGCCCTGACCGACGAACGGGCCGAGGTCGACGACTTCCACGAGATCGCCGGCCACGGCGTCGGCGGTCGAGTCGGTCCCGACGAGTTCGTGATCGCCCGACCCGACGACTTCGCCTCCCTCGTCCCGACCCTGGCGAACTGGATCGAATCGGCCGAGGCCACCGGCCAGACCGTGGTGGTCGTCGGCCGCGTCGGCCCCGACGCCTCGTCGGAGCCGATCGGGGCCCTGGCCGTCGCCGACCGCATCAAGCCCAACAGCGCCGAGGCGGTGCAGGCACTGCAATCGCTCGGCCTGACGACCGTGCTCCTGACCGGCGACAACCGACGAACGGCCGAGGCCGTCGCCCGGGCCGTCGGGATCGACACGGTGATCGCCGGTGTCCTGCCCGACGGAAAGGATGCCGCCATCAGCGAACTCCAGGCCGGTGGGGCTCGGGTCGCCATGGTCGGTGACGGCATCAACGACGCACCGGCGCTCGCCCGGGCCGATCTGGGCATCGCCATGGGCACGGGGACGGCCGTGGCCCGCGAAGCCGCCGACCTCACGCTGGTGTCGGGCGACCTCCTGGCCGCCGTCGATGCCGTGCGGCTCTCTCGCCGAACCTTTGCGACCATCAAGGGCAACCTCTTCTGGGCGTTCGCCTACAACGTGGCGGCGATCCCGCTCGCCGTCACCGGACGGCTCGGGCCGGCCGTGGCCTCGGGGGCCATGGCCTTCTCGTCCCTCTTCGTGGCCTCGAACTCGTTGCGGCTCCGTCGCTTCCGTTCGAGCCGGTCACCATCGACCCAAGGAGCACCGACATGATCACCTATTCCGTCCCCGACATCTCGTGCGAGCACTGCAAGAACGCCATCGAGGGCGAGGTCTCGCAGGTGGTCGGCGTGACCTCGGTCGCCGTGGACGTCGACTCCAAGACCGTCGTGGTCGACGGCGGCGACGACGCCGCCATCCGAGCGGCGATCGACGAGGCCGGCTACGACATCGCCGACTGATCGGCGACCGACCCATCGGGAGCGTCGGACGGGGCATCGAGACGTCCGGCGACCCAGTCGGTCAGCGCCGCCATCACCTCGGCCTGTTCGGGTTCGTTGAAGCACTCGTGACGAAGCCCGGCCCAGACCCGTCGTTCGGCATTCGGCAAGGCCGCCAGCGCGTCGGACGCCGCCAGGGGGACGAGCCGGTCCTCGTCACCGTGGAGGACGTAGACCGGGATGGTGATCCGGTCGAGCACCGCCGCCGTGGCCGCCATCGTGGTGAAGATCGCGTTGCCGAGACCGGCCGTGGCCCCGGCGATCACCAACGGATCCTCGAGGTAGGCCTGCTGGACGGCGGGATCGCGACTGAGCAGCTCACCGTCGATCCGACTCTTGATGAACAACGTCGGCCGGACCCGGGCCAGCAGCGGCGCGAGCACTCGTTGCCACCGAGGCACCTCGGCGAGGAGCGCCGGGGCGCTCAGGACGGCGAGATCGGGCTGGGGCCGACTCGAGGTCAGGTAGGTGGCGACGATGAGACCACCCAGGGAATGGCCCATCAAGACGACCGGAACGCCGAGTTTTCGCTGGGCGGCCAGCACGTCCTCGACGTCGTCGAGATACTCCTCGAAGGATTCGACGTGGGCCCGGCGGCCCGCCGTCTGCCCGAAGCCCCGGTTGTCGAAGGCGAGCACGTCGAACCCCGCTCGGGCCAGGTGGTCGCCAACGTGGCGATAGCGGCCCGAATGCTCGCCGATGCCGTGGACCACCACGAAGCCGGCCCGGGGGTTCGGCACCTCCCAGCGACGTTCCAACCGGGTCCGGCCCTGGCGATCGGCGGCGAACGACGTCATGGGCTCCACGGTTTTCACCGGGCGATTCTATCGGGACCCCGGTTGGGGCCAGACTGTGGTCCATGTCGCCCACCCGACCCGCTCGCCAACCGGCGTTCAGCCCCGCCACGTTGGCGCTGGCCGCCGGCGGGGGCGCAGCGGGCAGTTGGGCCCGGTGGCAGGTCGAGCAGGTGGCCACCGGCGACGCCCGATCCCTCCTCGTCCTGGCGCTCAACGTGGCCGGGTCGTTGATCCTGGGTTGGCTGCTGGGCCGGGGCTTCTCGCACCCGTCGCCGCTGTGGTTCCTGGTCGGCGTCGGCTTCTGCGGCGGGCTCACCACCTTCTCGTCGTTCGCCTTCGACGTCGCCACGCGGCTCGACGCCTCGTTCGTCGCCGTTCCGGCGCTGTTGACCCTCGTCACGGCCGCGGCCACCGTGGTCGGCGCCGGGGTCGGGTATCGCCTCGGGAGTGCAGGTTGACGACGCTGTTGTTCCTGGTGGCGGCGGGCGCCGGCGCCGCCGTTCGCTTCTCGCTGGCGGTGCGTCTCAATCGCCGGCTCCCGATCGGCACGTTCGTCGCCAACCTCGCGGCGGCGTTCGCCCTGGGCGTGTTGGCCCCCTTGGACAACGACCTCGACCCGTTGGTCAGGATCGGACTCCTCGGGGCCCTGTCGACCTGGTCGACCCTGGCGCTCGAGGTGTCCGAGATGCTGCGCCGCAACGAGCAGGCCGAGGCCCTGGTCTATCTCTCGGCCACCGTGGTGTCGGGGATCGGCGCCGCCTGGCTCGGCCTGCAGCTCTGACCCTCGTCAGTCCTGGGCGGCCCGCACCTCGGCACAATCGACGACGAACTCGCTCACGACCTGATCGGTCTGGGGGTCGACGATTCGGATCACCCCTTCGGTCTTGGCCGGATCGTCGAGGCACTGTTGCTCGGCCAGTTGGCGCACCCGGTCCCGCTCTTCGGCATTGGGGTCCTCGGCATCTGGGGTCCTCGGCACCGGGGTCCTCGCCGTCCTGTGCCGCCGTCGGGGTCGACGAGGTGACGGGATCGGCGTCGAGATCGACCGGGGTCGCCGATTCCCCGGTGCACGCCACGGTGGCCAGGGCCACGACGGCGATTGCGAGGATCCGGCGGAAGGGACCGACTCGGGCTGGAAGGATGGGTCGGATCACGAGGCGAAACCTATCCGTTCCTCGCTGCCGGCCGGCCGCGGCCGTACCGTGCTGGTCGTGCCCGAGCCCGCGCCGTATCCCCGACGAGTCGTCGTCGGACTCTGCCTCGGCCACGGCGGCATGTCGGTCCTGATCAACCTCATCGCCATCCTGGTCGTCTACTTCTACCTCCCGCCCGAATCCGCCGGGCTCCCCGACCTGGTCACCGACGCCACCTTCTTCCACGTCCTCAACGCCATCGTCCTGATCGCCGCCGCCGGCCGACTGCTCGACGCCGTCACCGACCCGCTGATCGCCTCGGGGTCGGATCGCTCCCGTCATCGACTCGGTCGCCGCATCCCGTTCATGCGGGCCGGAGCCGTCCCGGCGGCGGTCGCCACGGTCGCGCTGTTCGTCCCACCGGTGGGCCACGAGAGCGGCTGGAACATCGTGTGGCTGCTCGGTGTCCAGGCCGTCCTGTACGTCGCGCTCACTGCCTATGTCACGCCGGCGTTCAGCCTGGTCGCCGACCTCGGCCGGACCCCGATGGAACGACTCGACCTCGCCACCTGGACCTCGGTCGCCTGGGCCGGTGGGATCATGGTCGCCGCGCTCACCCCGTTCCTGTCGGAGGTCTACGGGTGGGTCGGGCTGAGCCCCATCCGTTCCTGGCAGGCGTCGGTGACGACGGTGTGCACCGTGGCCCTCGCCGCGATGTGGGCGCCGATCCGGCTGATCGACGAGCCGTCGCTCAGCCGCTCGGCGCCGACCTCGGTCCCGCTGCGTCGGGCCGTCCGGCTCGTGGCCACGAACCCCTTCTTCCGGTTCTACCTCGCCGCGGACTTCGCCTACTTCAGCGGGCTCACGATCGTGCAGACCGGACTCCTCTACTACGTGACCGTGCTCCTCGAACTGGACGAGACCGTCACGGCACCGCTGCTGGTGCTCATGGTGGTCGTCGCCACGTTCCTCTACCCGGCGGTGAATCGCGTGGCCAAACGGCGCAGCGGCCGGCAGCTCGTCGTGTTCGCCTTCCTGGTCTCGGCCTTCGACTTCCTCGGCGTGGTGTTCCTCGGGCTGTTCCCGATGCCCAACTGGCTCGAGGCGGTCGTGCTGATCCTGGCCTTCTCGGTGCCGTTCGCCGTACTCAGCGTGGTGCCACAGTGGATCCTGTCCGACATCGCCGAACACGCGGCCATCCGCACCGGTCAGGCCACCGCCGCGACCTTCTTCGCGGCGCGCACCTTCATGCAGAAACTCGGGCAGACCATCGGGGTGATGGCCTTCGCCCTCCTGGCCTCGTTCGGCCGCGATGTGGGCGACGATCTCGGGATCCGCCTGTCGGGCGTGGCGGGCGTCGTGTTGTACCTGGTCGCAGCCCTGGCCTTCCGCCACTACGACGAGACCACCCTGCAGGGTGAGCTCGCCGCGGGCCGCCCGACGACCGACCGGTCCTGCTCGTCGACCCCCGGCCGGGCCGCTGATCGCCGGCGCGGCACCGATCGCGTTGCGAGGTCATACCGCCCGACCGGGCTCCGAAGCTCTCCCCATGAGCAGTCACCAGACCACCGACGAGCCGCAGCCGGTCGAGGCTCCGGCGATCGTCCACTCGACCGTGCAGGTCGACCTCGAGGCCGAGGCTGCGGGCCCGATGGTCCAGGCCTTCCATCGGGTGACGGGCTCGTCGGCGGTGTTCGTTCCGCGACGCGTCGCCTTCGTGAGCGTGTCTCGGGACCGGCGGCGATCGACGCTCGTCCTCGACGGCTCGTGGCTCGATCTGGCCATCGAGGCCAGCGAGATCGACCGGTCCCTCGTCGAGAGCCTCGATCTGCCCCGCGAGGCCGTCGTCGCCGTCCTGCCCGGCTGGCACCACGAGTGGCCCGAACTCGACGAGAGCACGCTGAAGCGTCGGATCCTCGACGGCATCTGCTACGTCGCGGCCTGAGGCCGGCCCGAACCCGACAGTGGCACCCCGTACGGGATTTGAACCCGTGCTACCGGCATGAGAAGCCGGCGTCCTAGGCCGCTAGACGAACGGGGCCGGACTGTCGACGGTGGCCTCGATCGACCCCGCGAAGGGTGCGGTCGGGCAACCGCCACCGGATCCTAGCGAGCGAGCGAACCGGCCGAAACCGCGCACGACCGTCAGGGCCGGATTTGCTCGGGGGGGAGGACTTGAACCCCCAATGACTGGACCAGAACCAGCTGTGTTACCAATTACACCACCCCCGAAGGTGGAGCCGTCAGGTTACCGGGGAACCCCCGCGGTGACGACCCGATTCTGCGGTCGGATTTCGGGCCGGTGATCAGCGGCTGTCGAGCCGGCGGAAGCCGATGATCCGGCCGATCCCCACGGCCACCGACTCCTCGAGCAACCGGTCGAGCGGGGCGCCCGACGTGGTCGGCGAGACCTCGGCATCGAGACCGACCTCACCGGCGATGAGCTGGGATCGCCGGGCATGGTACGGGTCGGTGACGAGGATCACCGAGTTGACGTCTCGCTGGGCGAGGAACCGTGACGTCGCCCGCAGCGACTCATAGGTGGAGGCGCCATCGACCTCGAGCAACAGGTCCTCGTCGGGGACGTCGGCGGTGAGTCGCAGGTAGTCGTACCCGGCCTTGGCCTCGGTCGTGACGTCGCCCACCTGGTTGCCGCCGGTGACCACGATGACATCGACCCGACCCGCACGGTAGAGCTCGACGGCGTGGTCGAGGCGGGCCTGGAGGACCGGGGACGGCACGCCGTTGTACTGGGCGGCACCGAGGACAACGACCGCATCGGCCGACCCCTCGTACTGCTGGCGCGACGCCAGCCAGACGTCGAGGAACGTGCCAGCGAAGTACACGAACACGAGCGCCAGCAGGGCGCTCGCCGCCATCGCCGTCCGGCGGCGGGCCGATCGTCGGCGCACCGGCATGGTTCAGAGACGAGCCCGCGCCGAGCGGAGTCGCTCGAGGACGACCGCCCGATCCATCCGGGCCATCGGTTCCCACAACGGGATGCCCGGAGCGAGAACCGGTGATCGCCAGCCGCACCGGCAACTGGGTCTTGGCATCGAGGGTCGTGCCTGCGCCGAGCACGGCCCCTTCGATGGCGTCGGCCTCCCAGTCGACGGTTTCGAGCTCGGCGATCACGAGGTCGAGCACGGCCGGCACCTCGGGCCGGCCCATCACCTTGGTCCAGTCCTTGTCGATCGGCTCGGGGGCGTCGCCGACGACCCAGCCGAGGAATCCGGCCGCTTCGTCGAGGCGCTTCACCCGCTCCTGGACGAGCGGCGCCAATGCCGCGAAGAGGTCGGGATCGAGGTCGCCCAGGAACGGCAGCGCCCGGGCGACGAACTCGTCGAGCGGGAGCGCCCGGATGTACTCGGCGTTGAAGTGCTCGAGCTTCTTGACGTCGAAGAAGGCGGGCGCCTTGTTGATGTCGGTCAGCTCGAACTCGGCGACGAACTTCTCGATCGGGGCGATCTCGACGTCGTCCTTGGGACCCCAACCGAGCGTGAGCAGGTAGTTCCGCATCGCCTCGGGGAGGAAGCCCCGCTCCCGGTAGTCGCCGACGGCGACGTCGTCTCGGCGCTTCGACAGTTTCTGCCGCTTCTCGTTGACGATGAGGGGGAGGTGGGCATACCGGGGTTGGTCGCTCGCCCCGAGGGCCTGTCGGAGCAGGAGCACGCGGGGCGTGGTGTTGACGAGGTCCTCACCCCGGACCACGTGGGTGATCCCCATGTCGAGGTCGTCGATGGCGTTGGCGACGTGGAACATCGGCACCCCGCTCGAGCGGACGATGATGAAGTCCTCGAGCACGGCGCAGTCGAACTCGACCCGGCCCCGGACGAGGTCGTCCCAACCGACCGTGCCCTCGTCGGGTGTCCGGAAGCGAACCACCACGCCCTCGCCGGGGGCGACGTCGCGATCCCGACAGAACCCGTCGTAGCCGGCACCGCCCGCCGCTTCGGCCCGCTCCTTGACCGCCTCTTGGGTACAGTCGCATCGGTAGGCCAGTCCACGTTCGACGAAGTCGTCGGCCGCAGCCCGGTACCGATCGAACCGATCGGACTGGTGGTATTCCTCGTCCCAGTCGATCCCCAACCATCGGAGGCTGTCGTGAATCGCCGTCACCAACTCCGGGCGGCTCCGATCGGCATCGGTGTCTTCGATGCGCAGCACCATCACCCCTCCGGTGTGCCGAGCGTAGAGCCAGTTGAACAGCGCCGAACGGGCACCGCCGACGTGCAGGTAGCCGGTGGGAGCGGGCGAGAAACGAACACGAACGGTCACCGCGCCGAGGGTAGCGAGCGCCCATGACAACGCTGGCGCGCCCCGTCGGGAACCGATTCGACGCGTCGTGGATTGAACCAGGGTGCTGGCCGTGACGATCGACAACGACGCCACCGTCGACAGCACTGCCACCGGCGACAGCACTGCCACCCTCGGTCGCCGGAGCCACCCTCGACGCCGAGGTTCGCGAGCCCGACACGGGTTCGGCGAACGGCGGACCCGACACTCGGGTACGCGCCGACCGCCGACGAGGCGACCGCCCGAACGCCGGCCGCGACGATCACGCCATCGAGGCGGCTCCGGCGCTGGTCTTCGAGGACTTCTGCCGGAACGAACACGCCTCGATCGCCAACGCCCTGGGGTGGGCGCTGGGCGGTCACGACCTCGGCACCGAGGCGGCCGACGAGGCGTTCGCCCGGGCCTACGAACGGTGGGCCGACGTCGGCGCCATGGCGAATCCGGCCGGCTGGGCCTATCGGGTGGGCCTCAACTGGGGCCGGCGGCGGATCTGGCGTCGGCGGAAGGAGCAGGAACTGGTCGGCTCGATCGATCTGGCCCACCACACCGACGCCTACCTCGACCACGACCTCGCCCGGGCCCTCCAGACCCTGCCGCTCAAGTTCCGGGCCGTCGTGGTCCTGCGCTACCTCCTCGGCTATTCCGAGCGCGACACCGCAGCGTCGCTGGGGATCTCGACGGGCACGGCCAAGAGCCGGATGAGTCGCGCGCTCGACCGCCTCCGAGTCCAACTCGACCGGCCCGAGCCGCCCGACGAAACGGACGAGCCATGACTCGCCGAGGCGGCCCCTCCGGGCCCGGCCACACGGCTCCGGTCGACGACGTGGTGATCGATCGTCTCCGCCGCATCGCGGCATCGGGTCCACGGCCGGCACCCGACCTCGACGCCATCATGGATCGAGCGGCTCGTCGACGCCGGAGACGGCACCTGGGAACGCGTGCCGCGACGCTCGTGGTCGTCGGTGGGCTCGGACTGGGGACGATGCAGCTGGTCGGTTCGACACGCCCGACCACGACCGTCACGGCGGTCGGCGACCTCGCCGACGCCGTTGCCGCTCCGACGGCGCCCGCTCCGCTCGCGGCGAGCGCCAACGCCGTGCCCGAAACCCCCGTCGAAACCGAGGGCCTCGACGGGGACGCCGCCGCCGAATCCGGTCCCGACCCCTGGTCGGTGCGAGCCGACCCCGCAGCGGCGGCTGAGTCCCAACCGGTTGCGACCCCGGATCGGCTCGACGATCTCGACGGAGGAGCCGTCGTCGTCGAGGACGGGGCGCTCGTCCACCGACGGGCGGCGGGACGACCGGTCGTCCTCGAATTGTCCGACGTCGACGACTCGTGGTCGCGGCGCGTCACCGATCTCGCCCCGGTGAACGGCGTACCGCACCTCCTGGTCGTCGCCGAACGGGATCGTCCCGACGCCGTCGCCCAACGGGCGGTGGCGCTCTACCGGCGCTACGGCCTGACGACCACCGACACCACCGACCCGGCGCGTGCCCTGGCCGGTCTGGCGACGACCGAGGAGCTCGACTCGCTGGTCGATCGCGAGTTGGTGGTCCTCGCCATCGACCTGAGCACCGATGTGGCCCACGTCGTGGAACGGCGAACGATCGACGACCTCAGCGCCGCCGACGCCGCCGACAACGCCCACGTCACCTCCGACGGGCGTCGCATCCTGGTCGTGCGCGAGCTGTGGGACTCGCTCTGTGTGTACGCCGACGCCTTCGAGCGTAGACGGCGCGGTCGCGATCTGGCCCGATTCACCCCTGGAGCGCCCCGATCTCTCGAACGCCGATGCGGCGACGCGCCACGCCATGCGCACCGCACAGATCGACCCCCCGACCGGATGCCGCAACCACGACGAGCTGCCCGACGGTGCGGCCTCGGTGTTCGCCGTCACGGCGGATCGGGACGCGATCGCGGCGCTCAACCAGGCACTGACCGGAGACTGAACGGCCGGGGCGTCGGGAAGGGCCGACGACGACCGACCGGGACGACGACCCCACTCGTCGGTGCCGCAGGAGACGGTGCTGCCTAGGAGACCGTCGGGAGGTTGCGCCGCCAGTCGTTGCCGTAGTCGGCGACGATGGCCGTGTGCGGGCGGCGCAGGACGTCGTCGGGAACACGATCGATCAGGGCCTGGCGTTCGGAATAGTGGTGGTGGCTGGCGACCTCGGCAAAGGCCGATTCCCGGAAGGCGACGAGCTCGGCCGGGGCCGACGAATCGAGGAATCCGAACAGCGTGAAGGCCGCCGTGAGATCGTGCACCACGGGGGCCCGGGTGAACAGTGCCGCCCGCTTCATCGCCACCCCGACACAACCGGCCACGGCGTCGGCGAGGTGGACGTCGCCCAGCTCGAGCCGGTCACGGAAGTGGTCGACGAGCTTGTAGGCGTACCCCTGGTCGGGGCCGATGGTTCCGAGCCGGGCACCCCGGGGCATGCCCGGACCGGTCAGGTCTCCCGGGCGATCGGCGACCCAGGAGTCCGGCCGGCGCGGGGGTGAGGCGTAGCGTCGGACGCGCTGGGTGGGATCGGTCGGCACGAAGTCGGGGGCAGCCACCGCCTCAGACTACCCGTGCCGAGCTCGCGCGGTCGCCCGTCACGTGTCGTCGCTGCGGGGTCCTCGGCGCTAGCGTCTCGGCATGGGTACCGATTCGGCGATCTACAAGATCATCCTGCTCCTGCACGTCCTCACCGCCATCGTGGGGTTCGGTGGCATCATCGCCCACAGTGCCTACAACGCGAAGGCCTTCCGGTCGAAGGCGTCGGACGCCGCCGTGCTGCTGCGCACCACGATCGGGGTCGGCAAACTCGCCGAATACGGCATCTACGGCGTGTTCGTGCTCGGCATCGTCCTGATCTCGCTGTCCGACGGAGCCATCGGCTTCGGCGAGGCGTGGATCTCGGCGTCGTTCGTGGTGATCTTCGCGGTCGTCGGCCTCCTCCACGGACTCGTCCGACCGGCGATCAAGGGCATGACGGCGCGGGCCGAGGCGTTGGCCCCCGACGCCGACCTCTCGACCGACGGCGAGGCCATGGCCCTGGCCAAGAAGCTGGCGCTCGGCGAAGGGGCCACCCAGCTCCTGCTGGCCGTCGCCCTCTACCTGATGATCTGGCAGCCCGGGGCCTGAACCCGCAGAGCTGCGGGTTCGCCGTTGTTCACCCGGCGAACGACTGCAGGGCGTAGACCAGTGAGTCCGACAGGGCCTGCCAACTGGCTTCGATGATGTTCTCGCTGACGCCGATGGTGGTCCAGCGGTGGTCGCCGTCGGAGGCGTCGATCAGGACCCTCGTCACCGCCTTGGTCCCGCTGGCCGAATCGAGGATCCGGACCTTGTAGTCGGTCAGCTTCACCCGCTGCAGCGCCGGATAGCGATCGCCGATGGCCGACCGGAAGGCGGCATCGAGCGCGTTCACCGGTCCGTTCCCCTCACCGGTGGCCACGATCCGCTGCCCGTCGATCACCAGCTTCACCACGGCATCGGTCTCGACCCCGTCGTGATGGCCGAGCGGGTTCATCTCGAGCGCCATGCGTTCACCCGGCCGGTGCTCGACGTTGACCCGGAACGACTCGAGTTCGAAGTACTCGTTGCGCCACCCGGTGGCCCGGCGCATCAGCAACTCGAGGGAGGCATCGGCGGCCTCGAAGTGATAGCCGACGTGCTCGAGGGCCTTGAGCTCCTCGAGCACCACCTTCAACTGCGGGCCGTCGAGTTCGATCCCGAGCTGTTTGGCCTTGAGCTCGACCGTGGAACGCCCGGAGAGATCGGAGACGAGGAACCGGGTCCCGTTCCCGACCAGGGCCGGGTCGACGTGTTCGTAGGCATCGGGCCGTCGGGCGATGGCCGAGGTGTGGAGTCCTGCCTTGTGGGCGAAGGCCGACTTGCCGACGTAGGGGAGGGCGTCGTTCGGGGGCAGGTTGACCAGCTCGGCCACGTGGTGGCTGACGGCGGTGAGTCGCTCGAGCGACCCGTTGGGCAGCGTCCGGATCCCCATCTTGAGCGACAGGTTCGGCACGAAGGTGGTCAGATCGCAGTTGCCGGTTCGTTCGCCGTAGCCGTTGATCGTGCCCTGGACGTGGGTGGCACCGGCCCGAACACCGGCGACGGCATTCGCGACGGCGCAACCGGTGTCGTTCTGGGTGTGCATGCCGACCACGACCTCCGGGAAGGCCCGGACGATGTCGCGGGTCGCCTGCTCGACGTCGTGGGGCAGTGACCCACCGTTGGTGTCGCACAACACCAGGGCCTCGGCCCCGGCGATGGCCGCCGCCTCGACGGCGCGCAGGGTGAACTCGGGGTTCCGCTTGTAGCCGTCGAAGAAGTGTTCGAAGTCGACGAAGACCCGCTTGCCCTCGCCGCGCAGGAAGGCCACCGAATCGGCGATCATGGCGATTCCCTCGTCGAGGGTCGTGCGCAGGGCTTCCACGACGTGGTAGTCCCAGCTCTTGGCGACGATGCAGCAGATGTCGGTCTGGGCGGCGAGCAGGTTGGCGAGCGTCTCGTCGACGTCGACCTTGCCATTGGGGCGCCGGGTCGAGCCGAAGGCCACCAGCGTCGAGGTCTCGAGTGCCAACTCCCCCGCGCCGGCCCGAGCGAAGAACTCGTCGTCTCGAGGATTCGAGCCGGGCCATCCGCCCTCGATGTAGTGCACCCCCAGCAGATCGAGCTGCCGGGCGATCGTCAGCTTGTCGTCGGCGGTGAGCGCGATCCCCTCGAACTGCGAACCGTCGCGCAGGGTCGTGTCGAAGATCTCGACGGCCTCGGGCCACTCGGGCCGGCGGCGACCTTCTCGGGAGATGATCATGGGTTCGGATGCCATGGTGGCGCTCGGTTTCCTCGGTCGTTCGTCTGCTGGGGTGCGTCGCGACCCGTTCGGGTCAGAGCCGGGCGATGACGGCGTCGGCGATCTCGGTGGTGCTGCCCGCGGTGTCGGTGCACGCATCGCAGGCGGCGATGATCCGGGCCGCCGCCTCCGGCTCCCCGAGGAAGTCGAGCATCATCGCCCCGGACACGATCGCGGCGATCGGGTTGGCCTTGCCCTGGCCGGCGATGTCGGGCGCCGAGCCGTGCACGGGCTCGAACATCGACGGCGCATGGCGTGCAGGGTCGAGGTTGGCCGACGCCGCCAGCCCGATCCCGCCCGACACCGCACCACCGAGGTCGGTCAGGATGTCGCCGAAGAGGTTGTCGGTGACGATCACGTCGTAGCGTGCCGGGTCCTGGACGAAGTAGATGCAGGCCGCGTCGACGTGGTTGTAGGCGGTCTCGACGTCGGGGAACTCGGCGGCGACCTCGTCGAAGGTTCGTTGCCACAGGTCGCCCGAGAAGTTCAACACGTTGGTCTTGTGGACGAGCGTCACGTGACGGCGCCGGGTCTGGGACAGCTCGAACGCGTAGCGGATCGCCCGCTCGGCCCCCCGACGGGTGTTCACCGAACCCTGGGTGGCGACCTCGTACGGGGTCCCCTTGCGCAGGATGCCGCCCTCGCCGGCGTAGGTGCCCTCGGTGTTCTCGCGGATCACCACGAAGTCGTGGCTGCCGTCGAGCTTGAAGGGCCGCTGGTTGATGTAGAGATCGAGCTCGAACCGCATCTTCAGCAGCAGGCCGCGCTCGATGACGCCCGGCGGGACCCCGGGGGCACCGACCGCGCCGAGGTAGATGGCATCGCACTGCCGCCACTCGTCGAGCACCGAATCGGGCAGGATCGTCTCGTCCCGCAGGTAGCGGGCGCCACCGAGGTCGTAGTCCACCGTCTCGAGCTCGATCCCGGCCGACCCGATCACGCGGAGCCCCTCGGCGATCACCTCGGGGCCGATCCCGTCGCCGCCGACGACGGCGATTCGATACTTGCTCACGCTGCTGCTCCTCACTGGGCGACCCGCTGCGGACGACCCGATCGCGGTGCGCCGTGCGACGCACGGCGGTCGCGGGGCCGAACCAAAACGAATTCGAGCCTATCGCTCAAGGTGGACCCCCGTTCGGCCGACGAGAGTCGCAAGGGAGGCGCCGTCCATGACCGACATCGACAACAACTATTCCTACCGGAACGCTCCCGACGAGTGGGCCGACGCCGAGACCTTCTCCGACGTCGAGACCGACAACACGCCGCTGGGCCGTCGACGGGTCATGCCCAGCGTCCCGACCCGTGAGCAGGCCGACCTCGTGACGGCGCTGACCTCGGGGGGCATCGTCGCCCTCGCCACGGGCTGGCTCTGGTACTCCTACGAGATCGCCAACGCCGTCGAGGCCACGTGGATGGCGCCGGTGCTCGGCGTCGCCATCGCCGTCGGCGTGCGGATCTCGGGCGGGGGTCGACACCCCGACGTGCGAGCCGCGGTCTCGACGGTGCTCTACCTCCTCACGGTGTTCGCCGTTGCCTACCTGGTCGAGCGGACGCAGTTCCTCGCCACCTACGGAGACGGCAGTCGCTTCTGGAACGGCAACTCGGCGTTGCTGCGCAACCGGCTCTCGGATCTCGAAACCGTCTGCTTCTGGCTCGTCGGGCTCTTCGCCTCGATCCAGACGAGCTATCTGCTCAAGACCAAGAAGTGACGATCGCCCGCAGGGCCTCCGTGCCGCTGCGCTAGCCTTCGGCGCGTGACCGATCGACACAAACTCTCGCGTGAGGCGTTCGACCGACTCAAGAGCGAGCACGACGACCTGACCACCCGGGGCCGGATCGAGATCGCCCAGAAGATCGAATCGGCCCGTGAACTCGGCGACCTCTCCGAGAACGGCGACTACCACGCCGCCAAGGAGGAGCAGGGCAAGATGGAGGGCCGGATCGCCCACCTCGCCAAACTGCTCCTCGACGTCGAGATCGTCGAGATCGCCAACACCCACCTCGATTCGGTCCAGCCGGGTTGCGTGGTGTCGATCCGCTACGACGGCGACGACGACGTCGAGAAGTACCTCATCGGCTCGATCGAGGAACGGCGAGCGGGCGTCACCGTCATGTCGCCGGGTTCCCCCCTGGGGCAGGCGCTCCTCGGCTCCGAGAAGGGTGCCACGGTGACCTATCGGGCGCCGGGCGGCGAACTCGCCGTCACCGTCGTCGACATCGAGGCCTGAACCCCGGCGGGTCCACCCGTCCGGGCTCAGCGCCGACCGAGCGCCGCTTCGAGGGCCGCTGCGGCCGCCACCACCCGGGCGCCGTGACGCGCACCGGGTTCGGTCGAGATCCGTTCGATCGGTCCCGACACGCTGACCGCGGCCACGACCGAACCGCTGGAGTCGTGAACGGGGGCACTCACCGAGGCCACCCCGGGTTCGCGCTCCCCCACCGACACGACGAAGCCGTCGGCCCGGCCGAGGAGCGCCGAGGCGGCAGAACCCCTCGCCATCGTGAGTCGGCGACCGACCGGCACGATGGTCCGCAACCCGTGTTCGGATTCGGCGGTGGCCACGCAGACCCGATCCTCACCATCGCGCACGTAGAGCTGAGCGCTCTCCCGGGTCTCGGTCCGGAGGGCCTCGAGGATCGGCTGGGCGATCACGGCGAGCGGCAGTTCGGCGGCGACCCGGCGACCGAGTTCGAGCAGTCGGAAGCCGAGAGCGAAGCGACCGTCGTCGAGCCGACGCACCATGCCGTGGTCGGTCAGGGCCGAGGCCAGCCGATGGGCCGTTGCCCGGTTCAGGCCCGTGGCCTCGACGAGTTCGCCGAGCGAACAGGGGCGAACGGCGAGCGCGTCGATGACGAGCATCGACTTGTCGATCACGCCGACGCCACGCTCGGCCGGCGACGACGCCGGCCTCGCCGCGGAGGAGGGAGCCGGGGTCGGCGTGGCTATCCTGCGATCCATCAGTTGAGATTATCGTCTCACATGGTGAGATGGACGACCTCCGAGGATGGATCATCGTGACCGAACCCCGCACCCTGGCCGACAAGCTCTGGGACCAACACGTCGTCACCGCCGGCGGACCCGGCGAACCCGACCTCCTCTACATCGATCTCCACCTCGTCCACGAGGTCACCTCACCCCAGGCCTTCGACGGCCTCCGGCTGTCGAACCGGACCGTGCGCCGCCCCGACCTCACCGTGGCCACCGAGGACCACAACGTGCCGACGGCCAACACCGATCAGCCGATCGAAGACGAGATCAGCGCCAAGCAGATCCAGACCCTTCGCAACAACACCGCCGAGTTCGGCATCACCAATCACCCGATGGGCTCGCCGGGTCAGGGCATCGTCCACGTCATCGGCCCCGAACAGGGCCTCACCCAGCCCGGCATGACCGTCGTCTGCGGCGACTCCCACACCGCAACCCACGGTGCGTTCGGCGCCCTCGCCTTCGGCATCGGAACGAGCGAGGTCGAGCACGTGCTCGCCACCCAGACGCTCCCCCAGGTCCGTCCCAAGACCATGGCCGTCACCGTCGAGGGAACCCTGCCGCCCGGGTCGACGGCGAAGGACCTGATCCTGCACGTGATCGGCACCATCGGCACCGGAGGGGGGATCGGCCACATCATCGAGTACCGGGGCGAGGCCATCCGCAACCTGTCGATGGAGGGTCGGATGACGGTGTGCAACATGTCGATCGAGGCCGGCGCCAAGGCGGGCATGATCGCTCCCGACGAAACCACCTTCGCCTATCTCGCCGGTCGAGACCACGCTCCGACCGGGGCCGACTGGGATGCCGCCCTCGCGGCGTGGAAGACGCTGCCCACCGACGACGGAGCCGTCTTCGACGCCGAGGTCGTCATCGACGCCTCCACCATCACCCCGCAGATCTCCTGGGGAACCAACCCGGGTCAGGTCGCGCCGATCAGTGGTTCGGTCCCCGACCCGGCGTCCTTCGCCGACCCGTCGGCCCGCAGCGCCGCCGAGCGGGCACTGGCCTACATGGGACTGCAGCCCGGCACCCCGTTCGCCGACGTCGCGGTCGACACCGTCTTCATCGGATCCTGCACCAACTCCCGCATCGAGGACCTCCGGGCCGCCGCCGAGGTGGCCCGGGGCCGCACGGTGGCCGAGGGCGTGCGCACGCTCGTGGTCCCCGGTTCCTGGGTCGTCAAGGCCCAGGCCGAGGCCGAGGGCCTCGACCGGATCTTCCTCGACGCCGGCTTCGACTGGCGCGACCCGGGCTGCTCGATGTGCCTCGCGATGAACCCCGACAAACTCGCCCCCGGGGAACGCTCGGCCTCGACCAGCAACCGCAACTTCGAGGGCCGTCAGGGACGCGGCGGACGAACCCATCTCGTCTCACCCGAGATCGCCGCCGCAACGGCCATCGTCGGCCGCTTCGCCACCCCGACCGACCTGGCCTGAAAGAGAGCTCCGCCATGAAAGCCGTACGCATCGTCACCGGAACCGCCATCCCGCTCGACCGCTCCGACGTCGACACCGACCAGATCATCCCGTCCGACTGGCTCAAGCAGGTCGAGCGCACCGGTTTCGAGAAGGGGCTCTTCTCGGAGTGGCGCGACGAACCGAGCTTCGTCCTCAACGAGGAGCGCTTCTCGGGCGCCTCCGTGCTCATCGCCGGCGAGAACTTCGGGGTCGGCTCATCCCGGGAGCACGCCGTCTGGGCCATTCAGCAATACGGCTTCGACGCCGTGATCTCGCCTCGGTTCGGCGACATCTTCCGGAACAACGCAACGAAGAACGGCCTGGTGCCGGTGGTGCTCCCCGCCGACGTCGTCGCCACGCTGATGGCCGCGGTCGACGCCGACGCCACCCTCGAGCTCACGATCGACGTCGAACGACGCACCGTGGAGGCCCCGGCCATCGGGCTGGAGGTCCCGTTCCCGCTCGACGACGCCACCCAGGAACGGTTCCTGCAGGGCCTCGACGACATCGGCCTCAGCCTTCGCCATGTCGCCGACATCGACGCCTTCGAAGCCGGTCGCCCGTCATGGCTCCCGGCGAGCTGACCCCCGTGGACCGCATCGAGGCATCCGGGTCGAGGAGCACGTTGGCGTCGGTACGCACCGGTCTGATCGGTGCCGCCCTCGGTTTCGCCATCGCCCTGGTGTGGCCGCGGCCCTGGAAGTCCTGAGCCCCGCTCCCCGGTCAACCCGCGAGGCGCACCGGGTCACCGAGCATCCGCACCGACCAGGTCGTGCGATCGGTGATCGATGCGCCGAACGTGTAGCGGATCTGCCACCACTCGCCGGCGTAGGCCGTCGCATAGTCGTTCGGGAGATCGACCGTGGCGACCACGGTCCGATCGTTGTATCGAGACGTCGAGAGCGTGGCGGCGTAGACCTGCTGTCCGTCGCCGCTGACGTCGAGCGCGGTCCCCGAACCCGAGCAGCCCCCGTTCGGAGCGAGCCCGACCGAACAGTCCGTGCTCCACTCGAAGAACGCCGGTTGGCCATTCGGGTCGAGGATCTCGATGCGCTCGGCACCCTCGCCCACGTCGAACAGCGAGATCTCGAGTTGCTTGCCGGCGTTGGAGGCCGGGATCTCGGCCAGGTAGAAGGTCGACGATCCTCCGCTCAGCGAGGCGTACATCGACAGGTCCTCGACCGCCGACACCTGTGGGCAGGTGGCGTCGTATCCGGGACGACCGACCAGGGTCGTGCACTGCACATACCCCATGCCGGCGGAGGCCCGGAGCCCGAAACCGTTCGAGCCGAACGAGTTCATCCCGCCCCCGGTGGCCCGCACCCGCAGGTAGTAGGTCCCGGGTTCGGGATCGGCGATGACGCCGATCGTCCGCCACGTCCCTGCGTAGGCCGCGTTGCGTGAGGAGACCGTGGCCGTCGTCAGAACGGTCCGACTGGCGAGATCGAAGGCCGCCCCATCGGCGTCGTACAGCACGAACTCGGTGTCGAACTGGGCCGCGGGCCGGAACTCGATGTCGGTCTCGGAGGTGGCCGACGGCGAGAACGTGGCGTCGTAGGCCTCGATGGTCACCGGACCGGCAGGCTCGGACTCGATGGTCACGGCGTAGAGGTAGGAACCGGTGGCCTCCACGTTGGGCGACCCGCTGCAGTTGCTCGGCGGGTAGGCGCCACCGGGGTAACCGGCGACCCATTGCGCCATTCGGAGGTCGCCGTTCTCGCGGACCGAGCAGCGACCCGAGACCGCGAGCCACAGGGACGGATCGCCGAGGTTGTTCTCGGGACTCCCCATCGCGATCGGCGGGTTGTACTCGGCGATCGCCGATCGGGTGATCGAGAAGTCGCCGAGGAACATCCTGGCGAAGGAGAGTTCGCTCTTGGTCGACACCTGCACCTTGAGCCGGTCACGGCCGAGCGGGGTGACGACGACGGTCGAGTCGACCCCGGGGGAGAGCCCGTTGCGGGCGACGGCCTCGTCGACGGTGGCGAGGGCCGTCGCCTCGTCGGGCATCCAGACCACACCGGCCAGGGCCGCCGAATCGGCGATCCGCTGGTTCTTCTGGGCCTGCAGGTACCAGACGCCGATGTCGACACCGACCGCCGCCAGGGCCATCAGGGGCAGCAGGATGAAGGCGAGGAAGACGATGGCGTAGCCCCGTTCCGAGGCCGTCCGACCGCCGATCACCTCGGTCCGCTCCACAGCGGCGCTCATGGGGTGAACCTCGGTTCGATCCGCATCACGGTGGCGTCGTCGAGCACCCGGTCGGGGATGAACGGCGCCAGGCTGGTGCGGGACACCTCGACCCGGACGCCGATCCAATCGGTCCCCGCCGCCTGGTCCATCTCGCGATCGAGGGGGCACCAGAATCGGTCCGGGGCCGTGAGGCCACAGCTGGTGGCGTCGACGAAGTCGGCGGGCGTCGACGCCAACGCCGAGGCGGGGTAGCGATTGCAGAGGTCGGTCTGCGACGCCGTCTCACATCCGGCGGGCATCGATCCGTCCGCTTCGGGCTTGAAGACCACCACGGCGAGGACCCGTCCGGGGTCGAGGTCGCCCAGCGACGCTCCGACCGACATCAGGGCGTCGTAGTCGGCCATCCGGTCGTTGCCGGCCGACGACGCGACCCGTACGCCGGCCTGTGTGGCGCCGACCACCGACTGGGAGTCGCTCACCGTCAACCCGAGTTCGGCGATGCCGAGGAACAAGAAGACGAGCAGGGGAACGACGAACGCCACCTCGACCACGGCGGCCCCGCGTTGTCGCCGCGCCGTCCGTGCCGGCATGGCGTGGCGCCGGGCGCTCACAGGTCCCTCGGTTCCAGGCGTGCCACCCTCGTGACCGTCAGCGTCTGGCTGCCACCGAAGAGGCCGGTGATCAACGAGCGGTCGAGTTCGAGGTGGACACCGACGTAGTCGGGGGGACCGCCGTTGGCGGCCGTCCTGGCGACCACCCGGTCGGTCGGGCACCACCAGCGGTCGGGTGCCGTCAGGGGATCGCAGCCGAAGTCCGAGATCGGTCGCTCGAGGTCGGCGGCGGTGTATCGGTTGCAGCGATCGGTGGCGGTGTCCTGGCTGTTGATCAGGCAGGCCGCCGGCACGGTCGCCGACGGGCCATCGGCCCGGAAGATGACGATGCTCGTGAGCGCGCCGTCGGGCAGCGACGGACGCACTGTCGAGGATGACCTCGAGCACGTGGTGGTCGGCGCCCAGGTCGTTGCCGCCGATGGCTGCGGCCCGGGCCGCGTCGTGGCTGACCGCATTCAGCGTCACGTGATCGCGCAGCATCAGGCCCATCTCGATGATGCCGAAGACCAGGAACAGGACGAGCGGCGCCGTGATGGCGACCTCGGCCAGGACCGCTCCCCGCTGCTCGACCCGTCGAGGGTTCATCCTCAACCCCTCGGCGGCACGAAGGCGGTGGTGGTCGTCGTCGGCACGGTGGTGGTCGTGGTCGGGACCGTCGACGTGGTCGTCGTCGGGGTCGTCGTTGTGGTGGTCGTTGGTCCGACCGCAGTCGTGGAACCGACCACCACCGTGGTCGTGGTGGTGGTGTCGTCGAGGTCGAGGTCGTGGTCGGCACGGTGGTGGCCGTGGTGGTCGTGGTCGGCACGGTGGTGGTCGTCGACGGGGGCGGAGCGGCGGTGGTGGGCGGGATCGTCGTCGTGGTCGTGTTGGGGAGCCAGACCTGTTCGCGACCGATGTCGTTGGCCACGCTGCTCTGGTAGTCGGTGGCGCCGTCGCCCAGCAGGCCGAGGATCTCGACCAGACCGACCACGAACAGACTCAGGACGAGCGCATACTCCACCAGGGCCGCCCCGGCGCTTCGGGAGCGCACCGCGGTGCGGCGACCCGGGAGGGCCGTCGGGGTCCGCTCGGGGTCGTTCGCCGCGCCGATGGTCACACCGGGGTATCGACCACTTCCGGCGGCGGTTGACCAAAAGGTTCCGGAGCCCGGGGCCGCTCAGCCGGGTCCGTCGATCACCTGGGTGATCGGATCGGCCGTCAGCGGACCGGCGGACGCGAGGCTGGCCACCGCATCCGAGCAGTAGTCGGCGGCGGTGTAGCCCGCCGGGCGATGGTTGCCCGACGCCCCCAGGCCGCCGAACGGGGCGGCACCGGAAGCGCCGACCGTGGCGACGTTCCGATTGACGATTCCCGCCTCGAGACGGGCGAACGCCTCGTCCCAGCGGTCGTCCCGGTCGGTCAGCACCCCGGCGGCCAGCCCGAACGCGGTGTCGTTCGCCTCGTCGATCGCCTGGTCGAAGGTCGGGACGCGGATCACCTGCAACAGGGGACCGAACACCTCGTCGTCGGGCCGGTCGGCGACGGCGGTGACGTCGAGGACCGCGGGTGACACGTAGGCCGGCCCGTCGCCGAGCAGTCGCGCCTCGATCAGGGCCCGGGCGCCGTCGCGGACGAGCGCCCGCTGGGCGTCGAGGACGCGCCGAGCCGCCGGCGGCGAGATGACCGGGCCGAAGAAGGGCTCGGGCTCGACGCGGGGCGAACCGATGCGCAGTCGCGACGTCAACTCGACCACCGCATCGACGATCGCCTCGCCGTCGGGGCCATCGGAGACGACGAGCCGACGGGCGCAGGTGCAGCGCTGCCCCGACGACAGGAAGGCCGAGCGCACGATCAACGTGGCCGCCGCCTTCGGGTCGTCGACGTCCCAGGCGATGATCGGGTTGTTCCCGCCGAGTTCGAGCGCCAGCATCACCTCCGGGCGTCCGGCCAGCCGCCGATGGATGGCCCGTCCGGCGTGGACGCCACCGGTGAACAGCACCCCGGCCGTCGCCCGATGGTCGATCAGGGTCTCGGCGACGTCGACCCCGCCGACGACGAGTTGGAGGACTCCGGCCGGCAGACCGGCGACCTCCCACAGCTCGACCATCCGCCGACCCACCGCCGGTGCCTGTTCGCTGGGCTTGAAGACCACGGTGTTCCCGGCGAGCAGGGCCGGCGTGATGTGGCCGTTCGGGAGGTGTCCCGGGAAGTTGAACGGGCCGAGGACGACCATCGGGCCCAGGGGCCGATGGCCGACCTCGAGACGTCCCGCCGGAAGATCCCGATGGGAGGTGCCGGTTCGCTCGTCGTGCGCGGCGATCGAGAGCTCGGCCTTGCCGATGATGGTCCCGACCTCGGCGTCGGCGTCGGCCCGGGTCTTGCCGACCTCGGTCGAGATCAGCTCGGCCAGATCGGCCCGGTGCTCGGTGACGACCTCGGCGAACCGACGCACGATCGCCCGGCGCTCGTCGACGTCGGTCCGGCGCCATCGGGGGAAGGCGGCCGCGGCCGAGTCGAGCGCGAGCAGGGCCTGATGCTCCGAGGCGTCGCGGCCGATCCAGACCGGAGCACCGTCGACCGGGGAGTGGGTGACCCGATCGAGCCCGTGGCCGTCGACCCAGGCTCCGTCGACGAGATGCCGGCCGGCAAGGGGGTATCGGGGTTCAGGCATGGTCGGCGACTCGTTCGGGACAGGTCCGGGGCGCCGGTGACGGCGCGATCCGCGACGGGGCGAGCAGGAGGGGCAACCCCGGTTCCCATCCGGTTTCGTCGAGCACACCCCGATCGAGGGAGATGGCACCACCGGAGCAGTCGGTCGGTTCGTTCACGACCGTGAAGGATTCGAGTCGGGGGTCGGCCACGAGCGAGGGCGGAGACGGGTCGGGTCCGGACCCGGGTGGTCGACGGGGCACCGAGCGTCGCATCCTGTCGACCGCGCACGATGTGGAGGTCGTCGATGAAGGCGTGGAGGCACAGTCCGGCGTCGAAGATGTCGACGTAACCGTGGTCGCGCAGCCCCTGTTCCTGGAGCAGGGAGACCGCGGGCTCGGCATCGGGATGGGTCCGTCCGATGACGGCCTGGGCCTTGGTCGGCAGCAGATCGGCATAGATCGGATAGGTCGGGAAGAGCTCGGCGATGTAGCGGAACTCGTGGCCCCGCCGGAGATCGGCTTCGCTGAACTCGCGCTGGAAGAACCGGCGTCCGACGGCGTCCCAGAACGGGGAACTCCCATCGGGTTCGGTGAGTCCGCGCATCTCGGCCATCACGCGATCGCCGAAGCGTTCCCGATGCGCCGCCATGAAGACGAAACGGGCCAGCGACAACAGGCGGCCCCGCCCACCGCCTCGGGCGTCGGGATGCAGGAACAGGGTGCCGACCACCGACGATCCCGCGTAGTCGTTGACCAGGTGCAGGATCCGGGTGTCGACCCGCACCCCGAGATCGGGCGAGGCCTGTGAGATGCTCGACACCTTGTAGCTGTAGAAGGGTCGGTGGACGCCGACGGCGGCGTACACCGCCGACAGGCCCACCAGGCGGCCCGCTTCCTCGAGGACGAACAGATAGGCCTCGCTGCCGTCGATCCGGCGGTCGACCGAGGCGCTCGCCTCGGCCTCGTCGAGGCGTTCGGCCATGGCTCGAGCCGTTCGGGGGACGGTGGTCATCGAACCGTCGACGGTGGCCGCCAGTTCGACGAGCGCGTCGAGGTCACCGCGTCGGGCCAGCCGAACGAGGCTCACGACGACTCCGCTCGGGTCGACCCGGTGGCAACGGCGACGAATGCGTCGGCGGCGCGGTGGATTCGTTCGAGCCCGAGTTCGGCTTCGGCCTCGGTGATGTTGAGCGCCGGGGTGATCCGCAACACGTCGACTCCGGCGACGAGGGTCAGGACCCCTTCGGGAACACCGGCCAGTTGGAGGTCCTTGGAGCGGCCGCGGTGTGGTTCGGCGAGCACGCCACCCAGCAACAGTCCCCGGCCTCGGACCGACTCGAAGACACCGGTCTCGCGGCCGATCCGCTCGAGGCCGTCTCGCAGCTGTGTGCTCCGCGCCGCGACGTTGGCCAGCAGCTCGGGTTTCACGACTTCGTTCAGGACGGCGTTGGCGACGGCGCAGGCCAGGGGGTTGCCACCGAAGGTCGAGCCGTGTGTGCCCTTCACGAACGACGAGGCGATCGTCGCCGTCGACAGGGCGGCACCGATGGGGAACCCGCCACCGAGGGCCTTGGCCGTGGTGAGGATGTCGGGCACCACGCCGAGCCCCTGATACGCGTACAACGTCCCGGTTCGACCGACCCCGGTCTGCACCTCGTCGAAGATCAGCAGGGCGTCGTGCTCGTCGCACAGCTCTCGGGCCCGCCGGACGTAGGCCTCGTCGAGCGGCAGGATCCCACCCTCGGCGACGATGGGCTCCATCAACACCGCCGCGGTCCGAGGACCGACGGCTTCCTCGAGGGCTGCGAGATCGTTGGGAGCCACGTGCCGAATCCCCTGGGGCGTCGGACCGAACCCCTCGGCGTAGGCGGGGGTGCCGCCGACGGCCACCGTGAACAGTGTTCGTCCATGGAACGACCGGTCGAGTGCGACGATCTCGTGCTTGTCGGGTCCGAAGTGGTCGCTCGCGAAACGGCGGGCCAGCTTGAGCGCCGCCTCGTTGGCCTCGGCCCCCGAGTTGGCGAAGAAGACCCGCTCGGCGAACGTCAGCGAGGTCAGTCGCTCGGCCAGTTCGAGGGCCGGCTCGTTGGTGAACACGTTCGACAGGTGCCACAGCTTGCCGGCCTGCTCGGTGAGCGCCCCGACGAGGGCCGGGTGACAGTGGCCGAGGGCGTTGACGGCGATCCCTCCCGCCAGGTCGAGGTAGTGGCGCCCGTCGACGTCGATCACGTCGCAACCCCGCGCCCGGTCCGGGAGCAGCGGCAGTGGCCCGTAGGTGGGCATCATGACCGAGGTCACTCGAGCATCGAGATCGGTCGTCAACGGAGTCGTCATCGGGGCCATCGTTCCACGCTACGCGAACCGACCCGATCCGGGAAGACCGATCGCGTGGTGGTGGTCGGGATCGACCAGAGTCTGTATGGTTGATCGTCCCATCGACCGGTCGAATGGAGTGCCCGTGGACGAAATCGACTGGCAGATCGTCGAACTCCTCCAAGCCGACGGTCGACTGTCGTTCCGACAGCTGGCCGCCCGGATCCACCTGTCGCCGGCAGCCGCCACCGCCCGGGTCCATGCGCTCGAGACCCTCGGGGTCATCACGGGCTATCGAGCGGTCGTCGATCCGGCGGCGGCCGGGCGCAACGTCCGGGCCATCGTTCGGCTGACCGGGAGCGGGCCGACGACGAGGACCATCGCCAAGGCGACCGAGATCGCCGCATCCGACCCGGCGGTGCGCAGCATGCACCAGGTCCTCGGCGACTGCGATGCGGTCCTCTACGTCGAGGCCGGCAGCATCCACGAGCTCGATTCGCTGGTCACCGAACTCGGGGACCACGGGCGAACGACCACCTCACTGGTGGTCGAGAGCCCGGTCGACGACAAGCCGGTCGGTCCGCCCCGCCGCCGTTGAGCCGTTCGGCGCCGGTGCTTCGGGGTTCGGGGTTCGGGGTTCAGCAGCACTCGATGGTGTCGACCGACAACACCCCGTTGGCCGCTTCCAGCTTGGCGACCGTCTCGGCCGGCACCGCCGTTCGAGTGGTGATGACCATGGTGGCCGACTGTCCGTCGGTGTCGCGGCCGACGGCCATGTCGGACACGTTGAGCTCGGCTTCGCCGAGCAGGGTCCCGACCGTCCCGATCACACCGGGGCGGTCGTCGTTGCGGACGACCAGCATGTACTGACTGGGCGGGACGTCGACGTCGTGCCCGTCGATCTCGACGATCCGGGCTTCGTTGCGGAGGCCGACGAGGGTGGCCGCCAGGGTGTGTCCACCCCCGCTGATCGACAGCTTGTTGACGAAGTCGGCGGCGGTGGAGGTGGCGAGCGCCTTGACCGTGATGCCTCGTTCGGCCAGTAGCGGGTTGGCGTTGACGTACGACACCGGCTCGGTGGAACCGACCGACAGCAGACCCTTGATCGCCGACAGGGTCGCGAGCCGGTTGTCGTAACCGCCGATGTCGCCCTCGAACCGGACGACGATCTCGGTCGGCAGGGTCCCGACGAACGAGGCGTAGATCTTGCCGAGCTGTTCGGCCAGGGGCAGGAAGGGCTTCATGGTGCCGGCCACCTCGGCGGCGTCGACGTTGACGGCGAACGGAACGAAGTCGCCGGCCAGGGCCAGGTTGACCTGCTCGGCGATCGTGACGCCGGCCTTGTCCTGGGCCTCGTGGGTGGAGGCCCCGAGATGCGGGGTCACGACGACATTGGGGAGCCCGAACAGCGGGGACTCGGTCTTGGGTTCGGTGTCGAACACGTCGAGACCGGCGGCTCCGACCTTGCCCGAGACCAGGGCGTCGTAGAGCGCCGCCTCGTCGATCACGCCCCCGCGGGCGACATTGACGATCCGGATGCCGTCCTTGGCCTTCGAGAAGAAGTCGGACCCGATCATCCCGACGGTGTCGGGGGTCTTGATGACGTGGAGCGTGACGATGTCGGAGCGGGCCGCCAGCTCGTCGAGCGACACGAGTTCGACCGAGAGTTGCCGGGCCCGGTCCTCGGAGACGAACGGATCGTAGGCGACCAGCTTCATCCCGAAGGCCAGCGCTCGTTGGGCGACCAGCTTCCCGACCCGGCCGAGTCCGACGATGCCGAGGGTCTTGTCGTAGAGCTCGATGCCGGTCCATTTCGAGCGTTCCCAGCGACCGGCCTTGAGCGCGGCATCGGCCTGCGGGATGTTGCGGGCCTGGGCCAGGATGAGCGCCATCGTCTGCTCGGCGGTGGTGACGATGTTCGACTGGGGCGCGTTGCAGACCATGACGCCCCGCTTGGTCGCGGCCTCGACGTCGACGTTGTCGAGGCCGATCCCGGCCCGGCCGACGACGAGCAGGCTCGTCCCGGCGGCGAGTACGTCCTCGGTCACGGTGGTCGCCGAGCGGATGATGATCGCCGCGGCACCGGGCACGGCCTCGATGAGTTGCTCGGGGCTCAGACCCAACCGGATGTCGACGTCGTGACCGGCGGACCGGAGCTTGTCGAGGCCATTGGGAGCGAGTTCCTCGGTGACGAGAATGCGTGCCATGGCACCAGGATTCCGGTTTCGGACACCAAGCCCAACCAGATCGTCGAGTTTCGCCGATTTCTGGCTCGTGCCGGCCCCCGCCGGATCCGATCGGGGATGTCGCCGAGTGCGGGATTAGCCTGCCGGACGTGACCTCCACCGATCCGACCGACGCTCCGATCCCCGATGCCCGACGGTCGAGTCCTGATCATCGGGGCCGGGATCGCCGGCCTGGCGGCGGCCGGTCGGTTGACCGAAGCCGGGCGACGGGTCCTGATCGTCGACAAGGGCCGCAGCGTCGGTGGCCGTCTCGCCACCCGCCGATTCGGCGGCGCGCTCCTCGACCACGGCGCCCAGTTCTTCACCACCCGATCCGAGGCCTTCACCGAGGCCGTCGCCGAGTGGGTCGACGCCGGAGTCGTTTCCGAATGGTGTCGGGGCTTCGGTCACGACGACGGGTTCCCGCGCTACCGGGCCGAAGGCGGCATGAACCGGCTGGCCAAACACCTCGCCGGCCGGCTCGAGCCGTCACGGGCCGAGATCGTCACCCGGGTCCGGGTCCAGGCGCTGCACCAGCTCGACGAGGGCTGGGTCGCCACCTACGAGGCCGCCAGCCGCGAAGGCGACGACGCCGGCAGCGGTGATCGCCACCTCCCCCGTCCCGCAGACCCTCGAGTACCTGGCCGACGGCGCGGTCCGCCTCGACCCGCAGATCGATGTCGAGCGGGTCCGGGCCATCGCCTATCACCCGGTGATCGCACTGTTGGCACTCGTCGAGGGGGTGCCCGACCTCGGGCCCGGCCGGCGCCGTCCAGC
This sequence comes from uncultured Acidimicrobiales bacterium, assembly GCA_963717115.1. Classification (GTDB taxonomy): domain Bacteria; phylum Actinomycetota; class Acidimicrobiia; order Acidimicrobiales; family SZUA-35; genus JBBQUN01. Next base: position 431,865 of record CAVQVO010000009.1, read on the forward strand.
AGCCCGACGATCCGACCTTCACCTTCATCGCCGACAACCAGGCCAAGGGCATCAGCGATGTCCGGGCCGTCACCTTCCACTGCGCCCACGCTCGCAGCGCCGAACTGTGGTCCCTCGACGACCACGCCATCGCCGCCGCTCTGCTCCCGACAGCCGCCGAGCGCCTCGGGTCGGCCTCGATCGTCGATCACCAGGTCAAGAAGTGGCGCTACGCGGGGCCGGTCGAGCCCTGGCCCGATCGCTGCCTCACGCTCGCCTCGTCGCCGGGACCGCTGGTCCTCGCCGGCGATGCCTTCGGCGGACCCAAGGTCGAGGGGGCCTACCTGTCGGGGCTCGCCGCCGCCGACGCGGTCTTGACGGCGTCGTGACCGAGCGCCGGCGTCCCGACGCGGCGTCCTCGTCGCCGGCGGCGCGGTTCACGAGCGGCGGTACACCGCCCAGAATCCCGTGCCGGCGTTGGCCGACACCCCGTGCCACGATCCGGGGAGGGCGAGGGCCACGTCCTCCACGGGCAGGTGGATCGGCGTCTGATCACCGAGCGTGTTGATCCAGACCACGGCCCCGCCGACGGCGAGCACCCGATCCACCTCGTTCGGGAACAGCAGCATGTTGATCATCAGGACGACATCGAACCGACCGTCGCCGAAGGGCAGACGAGCTGGCGTCGGCCCGGAGGTGCGGAACCAGGTGCCGCGGGGCCTCGGCCAGCATCTTCGCGGCGAGATCGCAGGCAACGAGCCGCTCGACCCGGGGAGCGAGGACCCGGGTTCCGGCACCGGTTCCCGATCCCAGTTCGAGCCAACGTCCGGCCGGATCGAGACCGCCTCGTTCGAGGGCGTCGGCGACCGGGGCCGCCTTCGTCGGCTCGACGTGCTCGGTCGCCCAGTCCGGGGCCATCGAGTCGAACAGGGCGGCGATCTTGGTCGCCCGGACCCGGTCCCAGGCGCCGTCGAAGGCGACCTGCCGGGTGACCTTGCGGATCGGCTGATCGGGACCGGCGAAGCGATCCGGAGGTCGGGCATCGGGGTGCGGTGGCAGGTACTCGATCACGCCCCGAACTGTGTCACGATCCGAGCCGGGTTGCGATCGGATCGGTCGGGCTCCGAAGGAGCGAGGTTCCGGACCTAGCGTTGAGGCATGGTCGCACTCACCATCAAGACCTCCATCGACTCCCAGCCCAACTTCCTCGAGCTTCCCTGGTCGACACCACTGGATCGCTGGCCCGACGACCTCGCGGTCCGTCTCCCTGCCGGTCGACACCGTCACGTGGTCCGGTTCATCGAGCACGGAGAGACGTACTACGCCTGCAAGGAGCTGCCGCCCGCCCTGGCGCAACGCGAGTACCGGCTCCTGGACTGGCTCAAGGAAGAGGGTCTGCCGGTCGTCGACCTGGTCGGTATCGCCATGGAACGCACCGACGACGACGGCCGAGCGCTCGAATCGGTGCTCATCACCCGCCATCTCCGCTACTCGGTCCCCTATCTGCACCTGTTCGCCAGCCCGGGCAACGACGGGCTCCACGTCCACCTGATCGATGCGCTCGCGATCCTGCTCACCCGCATCCACCTGGTCGGATTCTTCTGGGGAGACTGCTCGCTGGGCAACGCCCTCTTCCGGCGCGATGCCGGGGCCCTGGTCGCCTACCTCGTCGACACCGAGACCGGCGAGCGACACGAGACGCTCAGCGACGGTCAGCGCCGTCTCGACCTCGACATCGCCTGCGAGAACATCGCCGGGGGCCTGTTCGAACTCGAGGCCATGGGCCGCCTCAAGGGCGTCGACGCGCTGGTCGTGACCGACCAGCTCCGGGAACGCTACGAGGGCCTCTGGGCCGAGCTCACCCGGGTCGATCACCTCGACTCGAGCGAACTGTGGCGGATCCGCGAACGGATGGAGCGTCTGAACGACCTCGGGTTCGACACCGCCGAGCTCGAGATCACCAACGACGGCACCACCAACCGCATCACGTTCCGGCCCAAGATCGTCGAGGAAGGGCACCATCGTCGCGACCTCGAGCGGCTCACCGGGATCCGGGCCGAGGAGAACCAGGCACGTCGCCTGCTCAGCGCCGTCCACGGGTACGGCGCCCACCTGTCGCAGCTGGAGGGCCGAGCCCTGCCCGAGGCCGTCATGGCCTACCGCTGGTTGAGCGAGCGCTACGAACCGACGATCTCGTCGATCCCCGACGAACTGCGCACGCGGCTGACCGACGCCGAGATCTACCACCAGATCCTCGACCATCTCTGGTTCCTCTCGGAACAGGCCGGCACCGACATCGGGCTCCCCCAGGCCACCGAGAGCTACGTCGAGAACATCCTGACCTCGCTCCCGGCCGAGGCCACCCTGCTGGTCGAGCCCGAGCTCGCCCCTCCAGGTACGCCGTCGACGGCCTCTCGCTGATCCCCTAGCCGATCCCGGGGACATCCCCGATGGATTCCCGACCACCACGGGCGATGCTGGACCCGTGAGCATTCGACGAACCATCGAGGGACTGTTGCAGGACCCCGACGATCAAGCGGCCTTCCGTGACGGCCCCGAGGCATTCTTCGCCGAGCGGGGAATGGCCGACCTGCCCGGCGATCTGATCGGGTCCAGCTTCGGCCACTTCTCCGACACCGCACCGCTCGAACAGAGCGACGCCGTCGCCGGCATCGCCACCCGGTTCGGCCCGGTGCCCTTCGAGGAGTCCGACCTCCCGGATTTCGACCCGACCGCCGACGACATCGATCCGTTCGCCACGCTCGGATCGCTCGGCGGGGCCGACGCCGTCGACGAACTCGCCGACGATCGGTTCGGCGAGCTCGACGATGACCCGGCCTCCGGAGCAGGCTCCGATCACACCGACTCCGACGACGGGGCCGACGCCGATGGCACGGACACCGACGGGGACGGAGCCGACGGGGACGACCAGGTTGCCGAGGAAGCGGCCGCCGACGGAGACGCAGCCGGTGAAGGCGCCGCCGCGTCCGCCGATCGGGCGCCCGACACCGCCGAGGACACGTCTGACGCCTCGCCGAGCGGCCCTGCGGGCACCGGCCACGACGGCTCCGCCGGACCCGAGCTCGGCGACGACGGCTTCGGTTCGGGTGGGACCGGACCGGCGTCGATCCTCGACGACGAACTGGCCGACGATCCGTTCTACGACGAGGTCACGAGCGAGGACGCCCTGACGCTCGACCGCTTCGCCTCGACCGATGTCACGACCTACGTCCCCGACGAGGGTGCGGCGGGCTACGAGGCGCCGATCGACGAAGCGACCTACCAGACGTTCCCCGAGGAAGACACCAGCGCCTTCGACGACGTCGACCCGGGCGACCTCGATCTCGACGACATCTGACCCGCCTCCCAACCGGGGAGCCCCCGTCGTTTCCACCAGCAACCGTGGAGCCTGCGTACGGCGCCGACGACGGCGGCCCCTCGGAAGTGGGGATGGGGGTTTGGGGTGGGGGGGTGGCGCCCGGGCTAGGACGACTCGGCGATCATGCCTTCGAGGGTGCGGATCACGACCCGGCTCGCCGTGACGAGATCGAGCGAGGTCAGCGGGTTCTCGGCCTTGCGCTGCCAACGGCCGAGCGCCTCGAGCGCCGCCGCCCGGATCTGGTCGCGATTCGACGCCGGGTCGATACCGAGACGCTGCGTGGGTTGGGTCCCCTTGGCGCCGAGGAGCTGCTCGACGTCTCGCAGGTCGTCCTCCCGCCCCCGGACCCAGCCGCTGCGAACCGCCGCCATGGTCGTGAGTTCGTTGAACGGATGCGCTCCGGCCATGACCTGCTCGATGCCGCCGAGCAGGTCCGACGCCCCGGGCGTCTCGGGATTGTCGGCACACAGCCGCTCGATGGCCAGCAGGGCCGATCGGGCCTTCAGCACATCGGCTCGGTCCATGAACAGGGTCGACAGGATCTGTTGCAGATCGGACAGCCCGGAACGGTTCACGAGCTCGTCGGCCAGGTCGGCGCTGCTCTCGACCACGTTGCGTCGGATGAGGGCCAGCGACAGCCGGACCCCGAACAGGCCGAAACGATCGAGCAGCTGCTGACGTTCGAGCGAGGTCAGCGGCGTCTCGGGTCGAGCCTCGACGAAGCGATCGGCCGACAGCAGATGGGTCTCGAGATCGCGTGGTGGCACCGCCGCCAGCTTCTTCAGCGACTTGAACTCCCACTCGGTCAGGGTCTCGGCGGTCTCGGCCAACAGACCGGCGACCGGCACCACGACCTGGATGAGCCGGCGCAGCCGGCCGTCGTCGCCGTAGCGCTTGGCGATCTTGCGGGCCGAGGTCATCGAATCGAGTCGACCGGCACCGATCTCGTCGGCCCGCGACAGTACGGCGACGGCGTTGACCGGGTTCGGCTGTGACACGGCGGTGTCGTGAAACGATTCGAGCAACCGCAGATCGGACGCATGGATGTGCTTCATCAGGTAGAGCACGGCGTCGGCCGGGGTCTCGGCCTCGGTGGAGTCGAGGAACTCGAAGGCCCGCGTGGCGACCTCCTCGGTCAACGAACCGACACCGGGTGTGTCGATGAGGGTCATCGTGCGCAGGCCGGCCGAGGGCCAGGTGATGTCGATGCGGTCGAAATCGGACGAGGATCGCCCGGCGAGGTCGACGTCGATGGCGCCGTCGTCGCGCTGGAAGCGGGCCTGCAGCGGAGGCGAGCCGTCGACGGGGTGCAACAGCACCTGATAGGTGTGCCCGTCTCGGTACCAGGTGACGATTCGAGTGCACTCGCCGGTGTCGGTGGGGGCGAGACGTTCCCCGACCAGGGCGTTCAACAAGGTCGACTTGCCCGCCTTGACCTTCCCGGCGATCGCGACCCGCAAGGGGCCGTCGAGGCGTTCACGGGCCTGGGCCAGGCGGACGGCGTCGGGATTGCCGGCGAAGGTCTCCTCGGCCCGGGCGAGCAGGGATCGGGCCTGTGCAACGAGATCCATCACATGCCCGCCGAACGGACCTTCTCGACCTGATCGCGCATGGCCTTGATCCGTGCCAGCTCCGCCGCCAGATCCTTCTGGCGATTGGCCCGGTCGGCCGTGCCGACCTTGGCCGCCTCGCTGGCCGCCTTCAGCGCCTCCTGCGTCGACCGGTTGAGTTCCTCGGCTCGGCTGCTGTAGTGGTCGCGTAGCTGGCGTTGGATTCGTCGCAGGGTGTCCTTGGAGTCCTTCGAGACCTGGAACGAGACCTCGTCGCAGTAGCGGCGGACACCGTTCTTGGCCTGACCACGACGCTGCTGGAGTTGGCGTTCCTTCTCGTCCTTGAGCGCCTTGCGCCCCATCATCAGCCCGATCCCGAGCCCAACGGGCATCACCAGCGTCGCCGACAGGAGCATCCCGCCGACCAGGCTGAACATGAGCGTCCCCGAGTAGGTTCCCCGGATCACCGTGAGGCCCTTGGCCGCCGTGGTCGCCGTCTTCATGTCCATGGTGGGTTCCACGCCGACCCGCGAGAGTGCCTGGGTCGGGTTGGCGACGTCGAGTTGTTCGAGCAGTTCGCCTCCGGCCAGCTCGAAGTGGCCGGCCACCTCGGCGCTGAGGGTCGACGTGCGATCGACCAGGACCTTGTGGTTGGCCACCACCTCGTAGGAGACGCGGTTGACGAGCCAGGGCTGGAACTCGCCCCAGGTGTCGGCCGGGTCGCTGTTGTCGATCGCGAGGTCGGCCTCCTGGGTGATCCGGCGCATGCGTTGCCGGAAGTCGTAGTCGACGTCGCTGCTGAGGTCGCCGACGCCGTCGGACAGCGTCGTGCTCCACTTCGCGGCCTGGCTGCGCAGCTTCTCGGCCCGGGCCTTGGTCTCCTCCAGCTTCTGGACGAGTTCGGCTGCGCTCTCGGGATCGTTGATGGCCGCCAGTTCGGCCGAGAACTGGGTGCCGAGCTGGTCGCACACCCCGAGCAGGTCGTCGCAGGCCCGACGACGCAGCATCGCGTCGGCCGCCCCGACGATGTCGTTGCTGAGCGTCCGCACGACCTCGGCGAAGCCGGATTCGGCATTCAGCTCCTTGTCGTTGCGACGAACCGCTTCGGTGCGCAGCAACGACGACACCGGGATGATGTCGAGCGAGAACCCGGCGTTGGCCAGGTGACCACGGTTGATCTCGAGGACCTTGCGCCAGGCCGGGTAGAAGTCGATCTTGGTCATCAGACAGACGACCTGCGGGCAGAGGTCGACCGCCTGGGCCAGGAAGTCGATCTCGGTCCGGGTGAACTCCTGCGAGGCGTCGCTGACGAACACGGCGGCGTCGGCCACCGAGAGCGCACCGAGTGCGGCCGTGGCGTGGGCCGATCCCAGCCCACCCACACCCGGGGTGTCGACCAGCGACAATCCCCGCGCCAGCAGCTTGCGGGGGAGGTCGATCTCGACCCCCTTCACGATCTGGCTCGGATCGGCGGAACCCAGTTCGCTCGCGTAGGCGGGCACCTGATCCATCGAGATCTCGACGGAACGGGTCGGTGCATCGGCGTCGACCCCGGCCAGGATCGCACGGGCGGCGATGGACTCGCCGTAGCCGATGATCGTGGGAACGGCGGTGGCGATGTCGTCGTCGACCGGACAGACATTGGCGTTGACCAGGGCATTGATCAGCGAACTCTTGCCCTGTTTGAACTCGCCGACGATGACGATCTGGACGCCGGGATCGCCGATCTTGTCTCGCAGCCGGGTCAGTCGATCGCCGAGGTCGGGCCGCTGGTAGGCCTGGCAGGCCTGGAGACCGAGTTCGAGGACCTTGCGAACGTCGTTGTTCGCCGTCTTGTAGTCCGGCTTTGCGGCGGTCGTCGCGCCTGGTGTTCCGCTGGTCATGACCCCTCACTCGCTCGATCGATGGACACCACAACTAGCAGCATTGCCGTCCGGACGCCGAACGTCCCCGGGGATTGTTCCCCGGGGACGTGGTGGTTGTCGATTGCCGGGGTTCAGTCGAGGGCTTCGACCTCTTCGATGAAGCCACCATCGTCGGCGGACACGTCCTGGTCGATATCGACCGAGAAGTCGTCGTGACTGTCGACCTCGTTGAACGAATCCTGCGTCACATCGACATCGGCATCGACCTCGACATCGGAGTTGAACGAATCCTCGGTGTTCAACGAATCGTTCACCGAGTTGTCCTGCAACTGATTCTGCGTCGTCGACTCGTCATTGAACGAATCATTGATCGAGTTGTCGATATCGGTGTCATTGTCCTGAATGGCATTGCTGCCACCACCGAAAGCGACTTGGACGTTGCCGTCACCGCCACCGATATCGGCATCCTCGAAGTCGGCGACATCACCCGAACCGAACCCGGCATTCACATCATCCGAACCCTGGATCGTCTGATTCCCGTCACCGACCACCGCATCGCCACCGTCGGTGTCGACCGCAACATTGCCATCACCGATCGTGACCGGACCACCGTCACCACCACCGGAACCACCGGAAGCATCGACGTTGTTCACCGTGTTCCCGTCACCGACCACCGCACCGTTGGCATCGCCATCGGCCTGGATCCCGGTGAACTCGCCGGTGTTGATGTTGCCCTGATTGTCACCATCGAACGCCACCGCACCATCACCCGTGGCGATGTTCGAATCCTCGATGTCACGACCGGCAGCAACCGCACCGTCACCGGTGGCAACACCCTCCTGATCCCGACCAGCAGCCGCCGCACCATCACCGGTGGCATTGACCGACTCATCGGTGATCTCGATGTCACCATGCATCTCACCATCCACATCCACATCGAAATGCTTCGAATTGTCCTGGATGTTCTGCGTGATCACCTGATTCTGTTCGTAGACCTGCGTCACGTAGTGGTTGATCGTCTGCTCGACCGTCTGCACCGTGGGGGGCGGCAGGGCCGGCGACGATGCGCCTCCCGACGGGCTCCCACCCGAGGAACCTCCACCCGATGGGCTCCCACCCGAGGAACCCTCCACCCGACGGGCTCCCACCCGACGAGGGGGACCCGATCGGTCGGGGCGTCGGCACCGACGACAGCGTCTCGACGACGTTGGGGCTGAACTGCAGCTCGTTCGCGACCTCGGTCACGGTTTCGCCCAGATCGACGCTGCTCACGTCGAGGTCGTTGACGCAATGATCGCCCAGGTACCCGGACGGGTCCTTCGAATAGGCGAGCGCCTCGGACTCCGAGCCCATCACCTTCATCAGCACCGCTTTGATGGCGGTTGCGGCATCTTCGTAGATCTCGGACATTCTCGGTTTCCCTCCGTCGATGGTGTGTTGAGCCGGTTCTCACCGTGGCGCCCTTCTGCGCTGGTGATCACGTTACGAGAACGACGCCGAACCGGAATCGGGGCCAGACCCGTGCCCCGGAGGAGACGTTAGGGGATTCGCCGGTTCGATGCCCGGGCAACGCTCCCGGGCGTCCGTGCCGATCGGTCGGTCGGCCGAGGAGGACTCGAGGCCCGCGTGGCACCCGTCCACCAGCCGGGAGGATCCCGAACGGACAGGAGCACGAACGCGAGTGTCCCCGGGGCCGTCGACCCCGGGGACACTGGTTGCTCTTGGAACCCGGTTATGGGTCAGTCGAGGGCTTCGACCTCTTCGATGAAGCCACCATCGTCGGCGGACACGTCCTGGTCGATATCGACCGAGAAGTCGTCGTGACTGTCGACCTCGTTGAACGAATCCTGCGTCACGTCGACGTCGGCATCGACCTCGACATCGGAGTTGAACGAATCCTCGGTGTTCAACGAATCGTTCACCGAGTTGTCCACCAACTGATTCTGCGTCGTCGACTCGTCATTGAACGAATCATTGATCGAGTTGTCGATGTCGGTGTCATTGTCCTGAATGGCATTGCTGCCACCACCGAAAGCGATCTGGACGTCGCCGTCACCGCTCCCGCCACCGATGTCGGCATTCTCGAAGTCGGCGACATCACCCGAACCGAACCCGGCATTCACATCATCCGAACCCTGGATCGTCTGATTCCCGTCACCGACCACCGCATCGCCACCGTCGGTGTCGACCGCAACATTGCCATCACCGATCGTGACCGGACCACCGTCACCACCACCGGAACCACCGGAAGCATCGACGTTGTTCACCGTGTTCCCGTCACCGACCACCGCACCGTTGGCATCGCCATCGGCCTGGATCCCGGTGAACTCGCCGGTGTTGATGTTGCCCTGATTGTCACCATCGAACGCCACCGCACCATCACCCGTGGCGATGTTCGAATCCTCGATGTCACGACCGGCAGCAACCGCACCGTCACCGGTGGCAACACCCTCCTGATCCCGACCAGCAGCCGCCGCACCATCACCGGTGGCATTGACCGACTCATCGGTGATCTCGATGTCACCATGCATCTCACCATCCACATCCACATCGAAATGCTTCGAATTGTCCTGGATGTTCTGCGTGATGTACTCGTTCTGCTCGTACACCTCGGTGACGTAGTGATTGATCGTCTGCTCCACCGTCTCCATGGTGGGAGCCGGACGAGCAGCCACGGCGCCGGCACCCGCCGAAGCCGAGGCCGAGGCACTGGCCGAAGCCGCTGCGGCGGCCGGGGCCGGAGCCGGGACCTCGATGAGCGTCTGGGTGACCTGCGGGCTGAAATTGAAATCGTTGGCGACCTGGTTGACCGTGTCGCCGAGGTCGACGTTGCTCAGGTCGTAGTCCTGGATGCCGTGGTCGACGAGATAGCCGTGGGGATCCTCGGAGTACTTCATGGCCTCCGCGGGATCGTTGGGGTTCATGACCTTCATCATGACGGCCTTGATGGCCTCGCTTGCGTCATCGTAGATGTTTGACATTTTGGATTCCCTCCGTTGTGGTGTGATTGCGGGGTGCTTTGGATTTCCCTGGCAGAAGGCACACTACGCGGCGGTCGCTGTCGGCAAATCGGGGAGTCCCCCCTCCCGTTGGGGGAACGTTAGGGGATCCGTACGAGGCGTGCCCGGGGAACGAAAATTCCCCTGATCAGAGGGCTTCGCGGATGGCGCTGAGGAGTTCGGCCCGGGTGCCCGCCCCCAGCTTCTGGCGAATCCGGGCCACATGGTGCTCGACGGTCTTGGGGGAGATGAACAACTGGGCCCCGACCTCTTTGTGGGTCCGGCCGTCGGCGACGAGTCGGGCGACGTCGGCTTCTCGCTCGGACAGACCGAGGGCGACGAGCGGATCCTCGGATTCGGCCTCGTCGAGGTCGACGGTGAACGAACGAGCCCGCTCGAGGAGTCGGCGAGCGGCGCCGGGGTCGTCGACCTCGATCGCGGCCTGCCCGACCAGACGCGAGGCCTCCCAGCTCTCGCCGCCGTCGGCCAGCGCGGCCGCCACGTCGATGAACGAGGCCTCGTCGGGCAGGGCCGTCGCCGGTGAGGCGTCGTCGGCCACGTCCTGCCGGAAGGCGAGCAGGCCGCTCCACAGCCGCGCCGCGTCGAGGCGGGCCTGCGACCGGGGGGTCGGCGAGGTGTACATCGACATGTCGTCGCACACCGTGGCCACCACATCGGCCTGGTTGGCGGCGAGGCCGGTCTGCAACCGCAACCAGGCGACGTTGGCCCGGGCCGGGCTCGATGGTGAGAAGGTCTCGACCTGACCCGTCAGCGTCTCGATGACCGGATCGACCCGGGCGTGGTGCCCGAGTTTGGCGCCGGCGGCCGCGAGTTCGGTCAGCGGGTCGACGAGCAGCCACGACGGCGAGTGACGAACGAGGACCGGATCGGCACGCCGCCAGGCTTCGCGCAGCCGGGTGGTGTCGCCCGAGCGGCGGGCCAGACCGGCATCGAGCACGGCGAGGAGCAACCGATCCCGTCCGGACCAGTCGGTTCCCTCCCCGTCACGGACGAGGGTCAGGGCATCGGAGTAGCGGCCGTCGAGCATCCGGACGTAGGCCAGCTGCAGGCCGGCCGAGAGTGCCTCACCCGGGGAACATCGTTCGCTGCCGAGCAGGGCGAAGTCCTCGGCGGCCGGGAGATCACCGATTCCCACCGCGACCAGGGAGGCCAACAGGTGCGGGGTGAAACCGAGCGTGAGATCGGGCTGGAGCCGGTCGTGGTCGTCGACGGCCGCCGCCAGCGAGGCCAGGGCCTCGAAGGGCCGACCGAAGGCGAATCGCTCGAGCCCCTCGATCAGCGAGGCCAACATCGAGGTGACGGGACCGGTCGGCGCGGGCAGCTCGGCGATCTGGTCGAACCGTCCGATGGCGGCGCCGGCCAACCCGACCAGGTGGGGTCCGAGTTCGGGGGGCAGCTCGCGGTCGGCCGCGGGGATCCAACGAAGCTCCCGGAGGTCGAGGCCGTACCCCAGGACGGCGCCACGCTGGCTGGTGACGCCTCCGGCGTCGGCGAGGCCCGCCAGGGCCGAGGCCCTCCCCAGGTGGAACGAGGCCTCGGCCCGGACGAGGGCCGCTCGATCCGACGCCGGGTCGCCAGGGCCGTCGTCGGTCCGGCTGTCGTCGGCAGGGCGTCGGTCGAGCGACGACACGAGCTCGAGTGCTCGATTCGGATCGCTCCGGCGGACCCGCTCGGCGGCGACCAGCAAGGCCTCGATGGAATCGGCGTTGTCGGCGGCACCGGCCTCGAGATGCCGGGCGGCGCGGTCGGGGTCGGCGCCGGCCATGATCGCCCCGAGCCGATCGTGGAGTTCCTCGAGGTCGGGGGTCGACAGATCGGCCAACAGCGCCCGTTGGACCAGCGGGAGGAGACCGCCGATCGTGTCGGTCAGGCCCCCACTGCGAATACCCCGCTGGGCACCGCGGGCCTCGATCCCGACCGGCAGGGCCCGGGCGGCCAGACCGGGGTCGAGTCCGGGCTCGACGGCGAGCACCATCGCCAGCGCGACGGCATCGGGACCGGCCCGGCGCACGCGGCCGACGACGGCGTCGATCAGCGCCTCGGGAAGGTTCGCCAGGTCACCGTCCCATCGCGAAGCCACGGCATCGGCGGCCAGACCCACCGAACCACCGGTCGTCGCGAAGAGCTGATCGGCCAGCGAACCCGAGACCGTCCGGCCCATCAGCTCGGCCAGGAACGGGGTGAAGTCCTCCGGATCGAGGAAGACGGTTCGTTCGGCCTGGTCCCGAGCCGTCAGCTGGTCGTCGAGCATCCGCAGTCGCTCGGTCGAGGGCCAGGGCCGACGGCTGGCGAACACCGACACCGACTTGGCCAGGTCCGAGACCATCGAGAGGGCACCGTCGGTGAACCACTGCAGATCGTCGACCACGAGGACGTCGGGCCGGTCGGCGACCGCCTCGGCCAGATCGACCTCGTCGACGGCCCGGATACTCGAACCCGAGATCCACACCACCCCGAGGGCCGGATCGAGTTGGTCGACCCAGGCGCGCAGACGGTGGGTCCGCCCACTGCCCCCCGGTCCGATGACCAGCCGATGCGTCGTTCTCACGTGCCGTTCCCTCCGAAGGCCGAACGCACCGGCCGAGGTCGGTTCCGCGGCCGGCGATCCGGTCAGACTAGTACGCCCGGGAGGAGACGGTCCGAGGCGGGTTCGGAGCCCACACGATCGGGCCCGATCAGACCAGGAACCAGGCGGCGGCGTCGTCGGCGACGCGTTCGGGCGCCTCGAGCGGTCCGAAATGGGTCAGGTCGGGGTAGCGGGCGAGCGACATCCTCGGATGCACGGTGGCCGCACGCTCGGCCATGAGCGCCGGCGGCATCCCGTCGCCCGAGACCAGGACCCGATAGTCGAACGAGATCGTCGCCGCCGCCGCGAAGGCGCCCGAGTGCGAGCTCCCGAAGGTCTCGGCCTCGCGCTCGGGCGTGCACCGGAGGGTCACCCCCGCGGCGGGATCGTCGGGATCGAGGTCGCGGAAGCCGAAGTCGACGTAGGCCCGCAGGGCACGGGGATCGAGCAACTCGAGCGGGGGTCTCGACGAATAGCGTTCGTAGACCGCCTCCCGGGATTCGAACGACGCTCGGCGGCGCCGGGCCGCTTCGACCATCGCGCTCGGCTGATCGGATGGGGTACTCGCCTCGAGGTCGGGGTCGAAGAGGATCGGCTCGAAGCCCCAGCCCTTGGCGACCCGACCGGGCCGGATCGATTCGGCGAGGATGATGGCTGCTCCGCCCATCGAGTGTCCGGCGACGAAGACCGGTCGGTCGGGGGAGAACGCATCGAGCACGGCGAGGAGGTCGTGACCCATGCCGATCCACTCCATGCCGGTCGCCTCGGGGGTCACCGTGTGGCCGTGGCCCCGGTAGTCGAGGGCGACGACCCGGAATCGGTCGGTCAGGTGCTGGGCCATCGGCAACCAGGCACCACCGCAGAATCCGGTGGCGTGGCTCAGGACCAGGAGCGGGCCGTCACCCCCGAAGTCGTGGACGGCGACCTGGACCCCGTCGGTCGACTCGACGAACAGGGGATTCACGGTGGGACCGGTGACGCGATTCGCTTGGGGCACCGCCCCATGTTGCCCGTTCCGGGCCGCAACCGACCAATTGCCGTTGTCCCACCCAACCCAGTCCTGCCCGCTGCCCGTCCGAGTCGAACGGTGGAGCCGGGACACCGGGAACCGGTGTCGGGGCGCCCGGTTGCCGGAGTGGTCGAGGGTCGGGCCGGGCTCAGAGACCGACGGCGTCGACGATGGGCTCGATCGAGTCGGCCGGTTCGAACCCGAACACCCGGCCGTAGAACCACAGTTCGGCCTCGAGGGAGCGGATGATGGTCTCCTGGCGTCGGAATCCGTGCTGCTCGCCTTCGAAGTAGATCGCCGCGTGCGGCAGGCCCTTTCCGGCAACGGCGGCGACGATGGCCTCGGACTGGCTGGGCGGCACGACCTCGTCCTCGAGACCTTGCAGGACGAGCAGCGGGCTCGACAGGCCTCCGACGTGGTTGATCGGTGAACGGGCGTCGTAGACCGCCTTGCCCTCGGGCCAGGGGGCCACGAGGTTGTCGAGGTAGCGGCGCTCGAACTTGTGGGTGTCGGTGGCCAACGCCGCCAGGTCGGCGACGCCGTAGAGGCTGGTGCCGGCCGCGAACACGTCGGACGTGATCAGCGCGTTCAGCACGGTGAGACCACCGGCCGACCCGCCCCGGATGGCCAGGCGCGCCGGGTCGACGCGCCCGGCGGTGGCCAGCTGCCGGGCCGCGCCGATGCAGTCGGCGACGTCGACCACCCCCCACTGTCCGTTCAACAGCTGTCGGTAGGCACGGCCGAAGCCGGTCGAGCCGCCGTAGTTCACGTCGACGACGGCGAAGCCCCGACTGGTCCAGTACTGGATCTTCAGGCTGAGCGCCGGCGTGGTGTGCGCCGTCGGCCCGCCGTGGCCGATCACGACCAGCGGCGGCGACGCGCCGTCGGGCCCCTCGACGCCCGGCCCGCACGGCGGATAGAAGAAGGCATGACGGTCGGATCCGTCGGCCGCTTCGTAGTCGAATCGCTGGGCCGGAGAGATCCAGACGGCGTCGAAACCCAGCGAGCCGGCCGCACGCACGACCACGGGGTCGGTGCCGTCGACGTCGAGTTCGACGATCAGCGGAGTGGAGTCGCCCGGGGCCACGATGCAGGCGACCCGCCCATCGGGCGTGGTCGACAGCCCGCTGATGCTCGGGAATCGTTCGTCGACGACGTTCACGGTCCCGTCGGCTTCCACGACGGCGAGCGCGTCGACGGCGCGTCGGGTGACCACGACCGCGAGTCGCCCGTCGGGGAGCTCGGTCCAGGGCTGTTCGCCGAACACCCACGGTGGGTTGCCGATCTCGGCGTCGCCCAGCTTCGTCAACGCCACCGCCGACGGGTCGCCCGGACGCCAGGTCATCAGGTTCCAGAAGCCGGATCGATCACTGCTGAACACCAGGCGACCATCACCGGTCCAGTTCGCACCCACGATCGACTCGTGTTCGTTGCCGGCGACCACCTGCACGTTGCCGAAGCGGCAGCCGTCGAACATCGGCGCGGCGCACAGCGTCGTGCCGTCCCACGGCATGTTCGGGTGGTTCCACCGGATCCAGCTCACCCATCGCCCGTCGGGCGAGATGCGGGGAGCTGCGACGAAGTCGGTGCCGGTGGCCTCGACCCGGGGCGGCAGCGACCCATCGGTCGGGATGGCGACGATCTCGTTCACGGCCTCGTCGAGCAGCACGACGCCCTGGTCGGTGTCCGGGCCGGCGGGCTCGGAGGCGACGCCGGGGTCGGCGTCGTCGAACAGTCCGCTCGGCGTCGGGGCCGGCTCGGCGACATGGGATTCGCGGACACACAGGATCCAGTCGCCGTCGGGTGACTCGGCGCCGTCGGCGTAGCGCCAAGCCGCCGGGATCGGTGGCTCGGGAGTGATCGCGATCGGGTCACCGCCGTCGGCGGGCAGGCGATACAACCGCTGATCGCCCATGTTCGAGAAGTAGACGTCCCGAGCCCCGAGGAACCAGGCCCCGCCGCCGTATTCGTGCACCCGCGTCCGAGCGGAGAAACCTTCGGGCAACACGTCGACCCGATCGGGACCGACCGAGCGGACGAGGACCACCCGTCCGGCATCGGAGGGACGGGCCTCGGACCACCAGCGCTCGTCGCCGCGGACCGCCGGGCCGCCGAGCCCGACACTGCCGGCCGCCACCAGACCGGCATCGATCGGCGATGGCCACGATCCGAAGGGCATGACGACCGGATCGCCCACGGGCGAGGTGTCGCGGTCGCGGTCTGCCGCGCTCATGCGCCGGCCAGGAAGTCGCCGATGCGACGCAGTCCCTCGCCCATGTCGTCATCGCCCATGGCGAACGAGAAGCGGCCGTAGCCCGGGCTGCCGAACGCCTCGCCGGGCACGAACGCCACCTTCACCTGATCGAGGATCACGTCGGCCAACTGCGTCGTCGACCCGATCGTGACGCCGCCGATCGTACGCCCGATCAGCGCCTCGAAGGAGGGGAACGCATAGAACGCGCCCTCGGGCTCGATCACCTCGACGCCGTTCATCGCCGAGAGCATGGCGAACATGTTCTTGCGGCGACGATCGAACGCCTCCCGCATGGTGTCGACCGCCGACAGGTCACCCGAGACGGCAGCCAGCGCCGCCATCTGCGAGACGTTGGCCACGTTGGACGTCTGGTGCGACTGGAGACTGGTGAGGGCCTTGGCCATGTCGTTGGGGGCGATGATCCAGCCGACCCGCCAACCGGTCATGGCGTAGGTCTTGGCGACCCCGTTGAGCACCATGCAGCGATCGGCGATCTCGGGCACGAGGGTCGGCATCGACCAGAACTCGTTGTCGCCGTAGGTGAGGTGCTCGTAGATCTCGTCGGTCAGCACCCAGATCCCGGCATCGACGGCCCACCGGCCGATCGCCTCGACCTGGGCCTTGGAGTAGACCGCACCCGACGGGTTCGACGGGCTGACGAACACCAGCGCCTTGGTCCGGGGCGTGCGGGCCGCCTCGAGTTGGTCGATCGTGGCCTTGAAGCCCGACGAGATGTCGGTGGGAACCTCGACCGGCACGCCTCCGGCGAGCTTCACCGGTTCGGGGTAGGTGGTCCAGAAGGGCGTGGGGATCAAGACCTCGTCGCCGGGGTCGAGCACGCCCGCGAACGCGTTGTAGACCGCATGCTTGCCGCCGTTGGTGACGACGACCTGGCTGGCCTCGATCTCGTAGCCCGAGTCACGAAGGGTCTTCGCGGCGATGGCCTCGCGCAGCTCGGGAAGGCCACCGGCCGGGGTGTAGCGGTGGTTTCGCGGGTCACGACAGGCGGCGACGGCGGCCTCGACGATGTAGTCGGGAGTCGGGAAGTCGGGTTCTCCGGCTCCGAAGCCGATGACCGGCTCGCCGGCAGCCTTGAGGGCCTTCGCCTTCGCATCGACGGCCAGCGTCGCCGACGGTGCGATCGATCCGACTCGTGCCGAAATGCGTCCGGTTGCCATGGTTTCTCCCCGATCTGAACAGCGGTGGTGGAGTTCTCGCGCCCGGCGCGAGGTTCTTTCGACCTGAGCTGCAATCCTGGCATCCTGTGAGCCAAACACCACCGTCAATCTCGATTCCGTCCGATCTTCTGCCCGCCGACGGACGCTTCGGCGCCGGACCCTCGAAGGTCCGTCCCGAGGCGGTCGCGGCCCTGGTCGAAGCGGCCCCGCACTACCTCGGCACCTCGCATCGCCAGCCCGCCGTGAAGGACATGGTCGGACGACTGCGACAGGGCGTCTCGTCGTTGTTCGGGCTGCCCGAGGACTGGGAGGTGGTGCTCGGCAACGGAGGGACGACGCTGTTCTGGGACGCCGCCACCTTCGGCCTGGTCGATGCCAAGTCCCAACACCTCGTCTTCGGCGAGTTCTCCTCGAAGTTCGCCGCCTGCACGGCCGCCGCCCCGTTCCTCGCCGACCCCGACGTCGTCGAATCGCCAACCGGCACCCACCCGGTCGCCGTAGCCGCCCAGGGCGTCGATCTGTACGCGCTCACCCACAACGAGACCTCGACCGGGGTGATGGCGCCGATCACCCGGCCCGCCGGGACCGACGGTGCCCTCGTCGCCGTCGACGCCACCTCGGCGGCCGGCGGCATCCGCTGGGATCCCGCTCAGGCCGATTGCTACTACTTCGCCCCCCAGAAGGCCTTCGCCTCCGACGGGGGCCTGTGGATCGCCTGCTGCTCACCCGCCGCCCAGGAACGCATCGAGTCGATCGGCGCCGGTCCTCGCTGGATCCCACCGGGCCTCGACCTCACGATCGCGCTCGACAACTCGACCAAGAACCAGACCTACAACACGCCGGCGCTCGCAACGATCTTCCTGATGGTGGCCCAGCTCGACTGGTTCAACGAGCACGGCGGGATGGAGTTCTCGGCCGGCCGATGCGATGCCTCGTCGGCCATCCTCTACGACTGGGCCGAACGCACGGCCTACACCACCCCGTTCGTCACCGACCCCGATCAACGCAGCACCGTGGTCGGCACGATCGATCTCGACGACTCGATCGACGCCAACGTGGTCTCGGCCGTCCTGCGTCAGAACGGGATCGTCGACACCGAGTCCTACCGCAAGCTGGGCCGCAACCAGCTGCGCATCGCCATGTTCCCGAGCGTCGAACCGGCCGACGTCGAGGCCCTCACGACCTGCATCGACCACATCGTGGAGCAGCTCGCCTGACCGACCGCCCGACGGCGCGTCGACCCGGGCAACTCACAAGCCGACCCCATCGGCCGAAGGGGCAGGCATGCAGCCAGCGGGCGTCGGCCCAACGACGACCATTGCGGGCACCGACGCGACCAGGAAGCTGGGGCACCGCCCGGCGCTCGACGGCATTCGCGCGCTCGCCATCGCCCTGGTTCTCCTGCATCACACCGGCTTCGCCGTCTTTCGGGGCGGAGGCAACGGGGTCAACGTCTTCTTCGTCCTGAGCGGCTTCCTCATCACCAAGCTGATGGTCGAAGAACGCGAGCGAACGGGCACGATCTCGGTCGGTCGGTTCTACGGGCGTCGGGCCGTTCGCATCCTGCCGGCGCCGGCCGTGATGCTGGCGATCTTCTGGCTCGGACGGGGCGTCATGACCGACGGGGCCGCCGAGCGCGCCTACTTCGACACCGAGCTGATCCTGGCGGCGACCTACACGACCAACCTGGAGCCGTACTTCCTCGATCCACTGTCCCAGGCCGACGGAACCCCGTTCGGCTACCTCGGGCACATGTGGAGCCTGGCCATCGAGGAACAGTTCTACCTCGTCTGGCCGGTGCTGTTGCTCCTGATCGCCCTCCCCCGCCGTCGGGCCGGTCGAGTGGCGGCGTCGGTCATGATGGGCGCCGCCGTCATCGCCATCACCCGGTTGCTGATCTTCGAATCATCGGCGATCGACGACGATCTCGCATCGATCGCCCTCTTCAGCTTCGACGGTTTCGCCGTCGGGGCGGCCCTCGCCATCGCCCTCCACTCGGGCGCCTTTCCCCGACTCGAGGCACTCCTGGTGAAGCAGTGGGTCGCGATCGCCGGGGTCGCCATCCTGATCGTGGATCTGGTCGCCGGGACCTACACCCACGAGATCCCGACGCTGTACGTCGTCTACACCTCGTTGGCGGCGGCGGCGATCATCGGCCACCTCTACTGTGCCCCCGCCCGCGAGGTCGCCGCGTTCGCCTCCACTCCGATCCTCGTGACGATCGGCCGGCTCTCGTACTCGATCTACCTGTGGCACAACCCCATCTGGATCTTCATCAGCGCCGACCGCTTCACCTCGACACCCAAACCGGTGCTGTTGTTGGCCGAATGGTCACTCACGGCGGTCGTCGTGCTCGCCTCGTATCACCTGGTGGAACAGCCGGCCATGCGGCTCCGCAAACGGTTCGTCGCCCCGGATCACCCGGTGGTGTCACGCTCGGACCGGTCGAGGGCCAACGACGCCGAGTTCATGCAGTAGCGGAGCCCGGTGTCGGTCGGGCCGTCGGGAAACACGTGGCCGAGATGCGCGCCGCACCCCGAACACACGACCTCGGTACGGATCATGCCGAGACTCACGTCGCGCTTCTCGGTGACGCGACCCTGGTCGATCGCCCGATCGAAGCTCGGCCAGCCACAACCGGCGTCGAACTTCGTGCCGGAGTCGAACAGCGGCTCGTCGCACACCACACAGTGATAGGTGCCGTCCTCCCAGACGTCCCAGTACTCCCCGGTGAAGGGCCGCTCGGTTCCGGCGGTCTGGGTCACGTGGAACTGCTCGGGGGTCAGTCGGGCCTTGAGCTCGGCGACATCGAACTGCTGGTTCATGGGTGTGCCTTTCGAAGTTCGGCCACTCGGCGGTGGTCGTCGGAACAGATGCTGGAACTGCCGGAACGCCTTGCGTATTCCGTCAGGGGACACGGCGGGCGTCTTCCACGAGGTTGATGTCGTAGATCACGAGGTCGAGGCGGTCGCCGGCCTCGATCGGGGCGAACCGTTGGGGGTTGTCGGGCGTGACACAGGCGGCGACCGGGGCCAGCACGGTCCAGGGCGTCGGGTGGCAGAACTGCACGACCGAGTAGCGATCACCGGGCTCGTCGGGATCGGCGACGACCTGATGGACACCGACGGGAATCACGCCGTTGGTCAGGTGCTCGAGCATGATCCCGGTGTTGATGATCATGCCCTCGTCCGGTGGCAGGGCATCGACCCAGCCGTCGACGGTCTTCACCTGGAGTCCCTTGGCCGTGGCGCGGGGAAGCGCGGTGATGAGGTTGATGTCACCGTGCTCGGCCGCCCACACATGGGCGCCACCCGGCGAGGACTCCATGGCCGGGTAGTGGATGGCCCGGGTCAGGTGGGGTCCGTCGGTGGTCATCACGTCGAAGAAGGACTCGTGGCAGCCGATGCCGACGGCGATCAGACGGAGGAAGCGGCGCTGGATGTTCTCGACGCGATCATGGAATCGACCGAGGACCTCGGTGATGCCGGGCACCAGGTCCTCGGGGAGCACCTGACGGGGGTACCGGGTCGGGTACTTTCGGGCCAGCGGGTGTCCGGCGGCGAGGTCGCGGCCCCAGTTGAGCATCTCCTTCCAGTCCGGCACGTCGGAGATCGCCGCGGTCTCGACCAGGAGGCCCGTGTAGCCGGTCTGTCCGTGGGTACCCGGGGCGACCGCCGTCTGCTTGGCCTCGGGCGCCAGCGAGAAGAACCGGGCCAACAGGCCGTACGCCGTGTCGAGCAGGTCGGCGCTGAGATCGTGGCTCGTGTAGACGAAGCCGGTTCGCAGACTGCGCATGACGCCGTCGACCGCGGCCCGCCGAGCCCGTTCGTCGCCGCGTTCGAACGCGATCAGGTCGACGTCGAGGATCTCGTCGGTCATGTCGGCCGATCGTAGTCAACCCTCAACCGCCGACCACGAGTGCGAGCAACACGCCGAGCGACGTACCGACGACGACGGCCCCGATCGCCGCCAACAGCCGGCCCTTGGCGACGAGCGCCAACCGTTCGGCCACCAGGTAGAGCCCGGTGAGCGCGAGAAGCATCACACTGACGTGGAGGAAGAGCGCAACGGCGACGCCGGCGATCGCACCCGCCCGCCAGAAGCGCCACCACAACACGCTCCCGACGATCGGAACCGCCACGGCCCCGGCCAGGCCCTGGCCGACGTCGGACCAGAACGAGTCGGCCCGCATCCAGGGAAGGTCTCCGACGAGCCATCGACCCTGGGCCACGTCGGCGAGATCGAGTGTGGCCTGGATCCCCAGCCAGGCGATCACGGCCAGGGTGACCACGACGACCCACCGGTAGTACCGCCGTCCGAACGACGACGCCGCCGTGCCGTCGCCGGCGACCATGGTGGCCGCCGCG
Source organism: uncultured Acidimicrobiales bacterium (assembly GCA_963717115.1). GTDB lineage: Bacteria > Actinomycetota > Acidimicrobiia > Acidimicrobiales > SZUA-35 > JBBQUN01. The sequence continues at coordinate 453,032 of CAVQVO010000009.1, forward strand.
ACCGCCGTCCAGATGAGCCATCGACGAACCAGACCGGTGCCGACATCGGCCATGGCGTCTCGGAAGATGGTGTCGGCCTCGACTCGGGTGACGTCGGGTCCGAGGTGTTCGGGTGGCTGCCCCCGGCCGCGCACCAGACCGTCGTGGATCAGCGCCGCCGGCAGGTGTCGACCGGACTTGGGAACGAGCCAGGTGAACAGGGCCGGGACCGAGGTCAGGTCGGATCGCCAACCTTCGCCGTCGGCGGGGACCAGGACGTAGCGATCCTCGGCCACCTCGGCGTCGTCCCAGGCTCGGACGCAGTAGCCGATCCGGCGCCGGAGGCGGAACACCTCTCGCTCACGGCCCGCACCGTCGGACTCGAGCAGACGGGACAGGTCGATCTGCGGATCGGCGTGGGGGTCGGGACGGGGCGGGTCGGCGTCGATCGGCCCGCCGTCGAAGAACCGCCGGTGTTGGGCGCTGACCGCGGCGAGCAGACCGCTCAACACGGCCGGGCCGCCCGGCTCGGTCGCCCGTTCATCGATGCGTCTCGGTTCGAGACCAGTGGGGTCGGCCGGGGGCTTCGCGGGCGGACGCGGACACGAGCCGCCGGAGGGCCGGCGGCTCGTGTGCGATCCGACCCATGCCGGTGATCAGTCGTCGTGTTCGGTGATCGTGACCGACTCGATGACGACGTCGGTCTTCGGGCGGTCGCCCGAGCCGGTCGGGACCGACTGGATGGCCTCGACCACGTCGAGACCCTTCACGACCTTGCCGAACAACGAGTACTGCGGCGGCAGACCCATGCCGGCCCGACCGCTGATGACGAAGAACTGGCTGCCGTTGGTGTTGGGCCCGGCGTTCGCCATGGCCAACGAGCCGAGTTCGTACTGGCCGGCCTTGGGGAGCTCGTCGGCGAAGCGGTAGCCGGGACCGCCGCGGCCGGTGCCTTCGGGGTCACCACCCTGGAGCACGAAGTCGTTGATGACCCGATGGAAGATGATGCTGTCGTAGTAGTGATAGCGGGCCAGGCAGACGAAGTTGTTGACGGTCTTCGGCGCCTTGATCGGGTCGAGGGCGAGGATCATCGTTCCCATGCTCGTGACCATCTCGGCGGTGTAGCGCTTCGATGGATCGATGCACATCGGGAACTCGGCGTCGAACTTGGTCTGACGGGGGCTGGATCCGTCAACGGCGGGGCACTCGGGCACGGTGTGTCCTTCGGGTCGGGGTGGGAACAGAACGCGCCGGTGGGCGCGTCGGCATGCAGTGTCGCAGCAATTGCGTCCCCTCCCACCCGAGACCCTCCCACCCGAGACCCTCCCACCCGAGACCCTCCCACCGGGACCCGCCCCACCCCGGAACTCGAGAGGCTCGACGACGGATCCGTCGTCGAGCCTCTCGAAATCGGCTGGGGGTGGGCGGGTCGACCCGCGATCCTGCGGGGTCAGGCGCCCTTGGCGGCGCGGAACCCCTGCTCGAGATCGGCGAGGATGTCGTCGATCGACTCGAGTCCCACGCTGAGGCGCACCAGACCGGGCTCGACCCCGGCACTCTGCTGCTCGTCGGCGGTGAGCTGGGAGTGGGTGGTCGACGCAGGGTGGATCACCAGGGAGCGAACGTCACCGATGTTGGCGACGTGGCTGTGCAGCTCGAGGGCCTCGACGAAGCGCTTGCCGGCATCGACCCCACCCCGGATGATGAACGACGGCACCGAACCGGCGCCCCGACCCTGGGTGTACTTCTGGGCCGCATCGTGCCAGGGCGACGAGGGCAGGCCGGCGTAGTTGACCCGCTCGACCTGATCGTGGGCCTCGAGCCACTCGGCCACCCGCTGGGCGTTCTCGACGTGGCGTTCCATCCGCAACGACAGGGTCTCGATGCCCTGGATCACGAGGAAGGCGTTGAACGGGCTGATGGCCGGACCGAAGTCGCGGAGCAACTGCACCCGGGCCTTGGCGATGAACGACCCGGCGCCGAGCATCGGCCAGTAGGTGAGTCCGTGATAGCTCGGGTCGGGCTGGTTGTAGTTCGGGAACCGATCGGCGTCGGAGAACTCGAACGAACCGCCGTCGACGATGGCCCCGGCGATGGCCGTGCCGTGCCCGCCGAGGAACTTCGTGGCCGAGTGCACGACGATGTCGGCGCCGTGCTCGAGCGGACGGATCAGGTACGGCGTCGCGACCGTGTTGTCGATGACCAGCGGGACACCGGCCTCGTGGGCCACGCCGGCCACCATCTCGATGTCGAGGATCGAGTTCTTCGGGTTGCCGATCGACTCGCCGTAGAAGAGCTTGGTGTTGGGGCGGACGGCCGCCTTCCAGGCCTCGGGATCATCGGCGTCCTCGACGAACGTGGTCTCGATGCCGAACTTGGGCAGGGTGTAGTGCAGCAGGTTGTAGGTGCCGCCGTAGAGCGGCCGCACCGGCCACGATGTGATCGCCGGCTTCGGCGATGTTCATGATCGTGAGCGTCTCGGCCGCCTGGCCCGACGCCACGATCAAGGCCCCCGGGACACCGGCGGCGGTCGAGGCCAGGCCGCCCTCGAGGGCGGCGACGCGGGTCTCGAGCACGCCCTGGGTGGGGTTCATGATCCGGGTGTAGATGTTGCCGGGCTCGGCCAGCGCGAAGAGGTTGGCGGCGTGCTCGGCGCTGTTGAACTGGTAGGCGGTCGTCTGGTAGATCGGCACGGCCCGGGCACCGGTCGCCGAGTCGGGCTCCTGCCCTGCGTGGATCTGCTTGGTCTCGAAACCCCAACCGTCGGTTGCCATTGCGTTCATCCCCTGCCTTCGGCGCCGTGCGCCATCGAGTCATTGTGCGCCCTGCACCATAGACCCATTCCCGACCAAAGTGGTCAGAAATCGCTCTCGCTCGACCCGACGGGCCCGACGCAACCCGACGGAACGGCCTCGGGCTCGGGCCGTTCAGGTGGTGCGGGTCGCGATGAACACCGGGATCTGCCGGTCGGTCTTGGCGGCGTAGTCGGCGTAGCTGGGATACACCGCGACCCCACGGTCGAACCAGGTCTGGCGCTCGTCACCCTCGACCCGGCGAACGGTCACGTCGAACGGCTCGGGTCCGTCCTGGATCGTGACCTCGTCGGGACTGCGGGTGAGCAGGTGGAACCACGACGGATTCTTCGGGGCGCCGCCCATCGAGGCGATGAGGGCGTACTCCCCGTCGTGCTCCACCCGCATGAGGGCGATCTTGCGGATCACGCCGGGTTCCTTGCCCCGCATGGTCACGATGATCACGGGGATCCCGGACTCGAGCAGGGTGTTGGCTTCGGTTCCGTTGGAGGCCTCGTAGGCGGCGACCTGGTCGCGCACCCAATCGAGCTTGCTGGGGATGTACTCACCGGTCAAAGGCATGTCGAGACCCTAGGGGGCGCGTCGGATCGGTGCGAGGCGAGATCGCTCGGGCAGACCCGACGGGACTCAGTGAGCGGCGCCCGAGCCGGGGCCGGTGTACACCGCGATGTAGGGAAGGTTCCGATACTGCTGGGCGTAGTCGAGTCCGTAGCCGATCACGAACGCCGGCGGGATCTCGAAGCCGATGTAGTCGACCTTGACCCCGTCGGCCTGCTGACCCTCCCGAACCAACAGCGAACAGGCCCGGATGCCCGCCGGTTCCCGAGCTACTCAGGTGGTTCAGCAGGTAGGTCATCGTGAGCCCCGAATCGACGATGTCCTCGATGAGGATCACCTGGCGACCGGCGATCGATTCGTCGAGATCCTTCACGATCTTCACGATGCCGCTGGACTTGGTGTCGTCGCCGTAGGACGACACGGCCATGAAGTCGATCTCGACCGCGCCGGGGATCGCCCGCATCAGGTCGGCGGCGAAGAGCACGCTGCCCTTCAGGATCGTCACGAGCAGTGGCACCTCGCCGGCCAGGTCGTCGGCGATCTCGGCCCCGAGTTCGGCGACCCGGGTCTGGATCTGTTCCTCGGTCAGGTAGATGTCGCCGAGATAGCCGGCCGGGGGGTAGGGATCACGCACCCTCCGACCGTATCGCCGCACCGCAGCCTCCACGATCCGCCGCTCCGCAGCCCAGCAGATCAGCGGCAGCTCTCACACGATGCGCCGCTCCACAATCCAGTAGATCAGCGGCAGCTCTCACACGATGCGCCGCTTCGCGGCAGCTCTCACACGATGCGCCGCTTCGCGGCCCAGTGAGTCAGCTCGTGCCGGCTCGACAGCTGCAGCTTGCGCAACACCGACGACGCATGGCTCTCGACGGTCCGACCCGAGATGTGGAGTTCGGCGGCGATCTCCTTGTAGGCGTAACCCCGAGCCAGGAACTGCATCACCTCGCGTTCCGCGAGGGGAGAGCCGATCGAGCTCGTCGTCGGGGGCCTCGACGCCGGCCACCGGCATCGGTCCGGTGAAGGCATCCAGCACGAACCCGGCCAACCGGGGCGAGAACACCGCGTCACCCTGCGCCACCTGCAGGATCGCATCGACCAGCTCGCCACCGTCGATGCGTTTGGTCACATAGCCCCGGGCCCCGGCGCGCACCAGCCCCAGCACGTCTTCGGGCGAATCCGAAACGGAAAGGGCCAGGTACCTGACCTCGGGGAGCTCGAGGGCGAGCGCGGCAACGATGGCCGCCCCCGAGCCCGAGGTCAGATGGACGTCGAGCAACACGACATCGGGACGGCAACGGCGAACCTCGGCGATGCCCGATTCGATGTCGTCCGCCTCGCCGACCACCTCGACCCGATCGTCGAGCCCGGCAACGACACCCTGTCGAAACAGCGCATGGTCGTCGATCACCACCACCCGCACCGACCCACCGACCGTCATCGAGGCATCTCGATCCGAACCTCGGTCCCCCGGCCGACCGATGAGCGAATGATCGCGGTCCCCCCAGGCGCTCGACCCGACCGCGGATCGAGTCGGTGAGACCGTGTCGATCCTCGGGGACCGAGGCCGTCTCGAACCCGTTGCCGCGGTCGCGGACGAACACCGTCACGGTTTCGTCGTCGACCTGCGCGAACACCGAGATCATCGGGATCCCGGCGAACTTCGCGGCATTGACCATGGCCTCACGAGCAGCCCCGACCGCCGCCAAGACCGTGGCCGACAGCTCGGTGTCGCCGACCACGATGCACTCGACGATCTTGAGGTACTGGTCTTCCACGTCCGCCGATGCCCGCTCGATGGCGCCTCGGAACGTCACGGCATCGTCGGTGACGTCGGGCTTGCCGTAGAGCCAACGCCGGAGCTCACGTTCCTGTTGGTGGGCCAGCGCCGCCGTGAGCTGCGGATCACCCGCCCGATTCTGGATGAGGGTCAGGGTCTGCAGCACCGAGTCGTGCAGGTGGGCTGCGATGTCGGCTCGTTCCTCGGCCCGGATGCGTTCGCGTCGGTCGCTGTCGGCGCCGGCCACGATCTGTTGGAGCCATGGCGCGAGGACGAGCGCGATCCCACCGACGAGCACCAGCGCAGCCGCCGCGGTGAGCCACAGCGACGTCAGGTCCTGCGTACCGGCCAGCGCCGACAGGAAGCCCGCGACCATCAGCACGACGCCGGCGACGACGCGTCCGAGCGCGGCCGGCCGGCCGACGGTCTCGCCCTCGAGACCGGGGTCGGCCAGGATCACGGCGAAGAGCGCCAGACCCACCGGCCACAACAACGTGGCGGGCAGCGCCGTCACGAAGTCCTCGACCACCAGGACCTGAGCAGCCGTGGCCAGCACCACGCCGAGGTTGTGCGGCACCGTGACGGGGCGGGGATCGGGCTCGTCGCGACCGGCCAGCAGCAGGGCCATGAAACCGTAGACGGCAATGCCCCAACCGAGAGCCAAGGCCAGCAGGACGAAGGCGACGCGAACCACCGCAGGCGATGCGCCGAGCCGGTGCGCGAGCCGAACGGCGACACCCAGCGCCAGCCGGTCGTCGCTCGACAGTCGGCCGGAGCGACCGGGTCTCGATCTCGGGATGCGTGCCGCCATGGGTTCTCGGGAGGGTCGGGTCCGCACGGTGTCGGAGTGTTCGGGCCGGCGGAATCCGCCTCGACCCTCGATCGACAGTGTCGCAGGCAATCCCGGGTTCGGCATCCGGGATGACCCGGATCATTCCCCGATGAATCTTCCGGGATGCTCCGACTAGGCAGGCACCACCATTCGACGCACGATGGGACCCATGACGGACCTCCCCCCGGTCGACGGGCCTCCCCTCCCCCCACCCCCGACCTCCGACCAGCGCATCGAAGATCCGACGGCCGAGGACGCCGGTCGACCCGGTCGCCGACGATGGCTCTTCGTCCGATCGAACACCGACCGGTACCTGGCCGGCGTTGCGGGAGGCGCGGGTGCCCGACTCGGAGTCGATCCGTTCTTCCTCCGTATCGGTCTCGCCGGGCTCACCCTCCTGCTGTCGAGGAACGGTGGCGATCTCTACGTCCTCGTCCCCCTGTCCTACCTCGCCGTATGGCTCACCCTTCCGACCGACACCGACCGTTCACTCCTGGCCCGCATCCACCAGGTGCCCGCCCTCCAGGAAGCGGCCGGTGCCATCGCCGTCTTCGTCGTGGCGCTGGTCGTGATCGGCCGACCATCGGTGGTCTGGGCCGGGGTGCTGTTCGCCGTCGCCGCCCTGCTCCTGAGCCGTCGGCCTGACCACAGCCTCGCCGGCGAGCCCGGTCCCGACCTGCGACCGGCCGAACCGGTCGCATCGTCGACGACCGAGGCCGAAGCAGGCGAACGGGCACGAGCGTCGACCTGGGGCCGATCGCTGCGTGGGGCGCTCGGTCCGCGTCCGATCACCCAGACCCACCGGCGGCCGTCGTCACCGAAACCGAGACGTTCACCGGCACTCTGGCCGCTCACCGTGTCGTTGCTCTTCGCCTTCGGCTTCGTCTGTGCCCTGCTCGACAACCTGCTCGACCCCGGTCTCGACCCGTCGATCGTCGTCAACGGCTCGCTGGCGATCATCGGTGGTGTCCTCGTGCTCGCCGCTCGGCGGGGCCGGGCGTGGATCACGACACTCCTGATCCTGCCCCTCGTCCCGCCGTGGATCGCCTTCTCGGTGGCCGACGTGCCCCGCTTCGGCGATTCGGACCCTGGCGGCGCCATCGTCGAGGCGGGGAGCACCCTCCGCTGGAGCAAGGGCTACGGCGAGGTCTACGCCAACCTGACCGACCTGGACCTCCCCGAATCGGGCGACATCACGGCCGAGGTGCGAATGACGGCCGGCAAGGCGGACATCTGGATCCCCCGGGAGGCCGAACTGCACCTGGTCGGTCGTCTGGGTGCCGGCCAGCTCGCGGTGTATCTCGAGGAGGACTTCGTCGACCAGGATCTCGATCCGTTGTTCGACTGGGGCCTCGATCGCACCTATCGAGCCCGCGGTCGCGAATGCCGACCGAGCGTCGTCGACGACGACGGCCTGGCGGCCATCGCCACCTGGTCCGGAGTCGAGGTGCCGACCGAGGCCGACGGAGAGGTCGCCGCCCGGGCGATCGCCGACGCCGGCTACCCCAGGCCCGTGCCGCAGATCGAGTCCTACGAGGACTCCGTCCACGACGAGGTCACCGGCGAGCCGTTGTACGACGCCGACGGCAATCCCCGGCTCGAGACCGTCGAGACCACCACCTGGACCTTCCAGGCGAACCGGAACGACGGCCTGTGCCTCCCCGCCCCGCCGCCCGACGATCCGCTCCGGATCACGGTCGACGCCACGATCGGCCTCGGCGTCCTCCAGATCCATCGTGTCTGATCGCACCTCGTCACCTCCGGAAGGCAAACTCATGGCACTGAACCACCGCATCGGGCACCTGGGGCCCAAACCCGACTCGCTCGGGCCGTCACCGGCGGCCTTCGCCGTCGGGAGCGCCCTGGTCGGCTTGGCCGTCTCGGGTTTCCTCGACGACAGCGGCGTCGTCTCGCACCCGTGGTGGTCCGTACCCGCCGCCGGCCTCCTGCTCGCAAGCCTGGCCATCGCAGGCCGAACCCTGTGGCGGCTGTGGAGCGATCCCGAGCCACCCGAGGCACCGCCGTCGTCGTGACCGTCCACCGTCGTTCGTCGAACGCCGGTCGACCCACGGGTCGTCGAGTGAGGACCTAGGACCATGGCCCGTTCCACGGCGACTCCGTAGCGTCGGAGCCAGCGCCGTGATCGCCAAGGAGCACCTCATGGACTTCGCCCTGTCCGAACAGACCCAGACCATGCTCGACATGGTCAACCGATTCATGGATGCCGAGGTCATCCCGCTCGAGGGCGAGATGCTCCACGGAGACCCGGCGGAGCTCGAGCGGCGGGTGGAAGCCGCCCAGGCCAAGGTCAAACAGATGGAGCTGTGGGCCGTGAACCACCCGGTCGAGTTCGGTGGGCTCGGCCTCGACATGGTGACGCACGGCCTGCTGAGCGAGGCCATGGGCCGCAGCCCGCTCGGCCACACGATCTTCGGCGTGCAGGCGCCCGACGCCGGCAATGTCGAGATCCTCCATGCACACGCCACCGACGAGCAACGCGAGCACTACCTGCGACCGCTCGTCGCCGGTCGAGATCCGCAGTTGCTTCTCGATGACCGAACCCGAGACGGCCGGATCGAACCCGCTGCTGCTCGCCACCACGGCGGTCAAGGACGGCGACGACTACGTGATCAACGGGCAGAAGTGGTTCACGTCGTCGGCCGACGGAGCGGCGTTCGCGATCGTGATGGCCGTCACCGATCCCGACGCCCCGCCGTATCAGCGCACGAGCATGATCATCGTCCCCACCGACACCCCCGGGTTCGAACTCGTTCGCAACGTGAGCGTGATGGGCCACAGCGGCTCCGGGCACGCCAGCCACGCCGAGGTGAGCTACCAATCGTGTCGAGTCCCGCAGACGAACCTGCTCGGCGACGAAGGCGCAGGCTTCGCCATCGCCCAGGAGCGGCTCGGTCCGGGCCGGATCCATCACTGCATGCGCTGGCTGGGCATCGCGAGCCGAGCCTTCGACCTGCTGTGCGATCGGGCCAACGAGCGGGTGATCGCACCCGACGGCTCGACCCTCGCCGACCGCCAGATCATCCAGCACTGGGTGGCCGAGCTCGACGCCGAGATCCGTGGCGCCCGGCTCCAGACCCTCCACGCCGCGTGGGCCATCGACCGGTACGGCGCCAAGGCCGCCCGGGACGAGATCGCCGCCATCAAGTTCTCGGTCGCCAACACCATGCTGAAGGCCGTCGACACCGCGATCCAGGTCCACGGCGCACTCGGGGTCACCGACGACACCGTGCTGTCGTACTGGTATCGCCACGAGCGCGCCGCCCGGATCTACGACGGTGCCGACGAGGTGCACAAGACCTCGCTCGGGCGCCGCATCCTGGCCCGGCGCAAGAACGTCGGCTGACCCGCCCCGACCGGTCTCCGGCGACCGGTCGGGACCGGGCGCCACCCGCCGCCCCATCGACCACACCCCCTCGAACCGAGGCGTCACCGTCCGTTCCCCGACAACCGAGGAGGCAGCGTACGGCGCGCCGTACGGAGGCCCCTCGGTTGTCCGGGGGGGTCAGGTCGGGGGGCGGCGACGGCGTCCGGAGCGGACGCGGTCCGGGTCGACCGGCGCCGTCGGGACCCCGATCTCGACGACCGGAACCGGTCGGTCGCCCCGCAGCACCGCCGCCATCATGGCCAGGTGAGTCGGGGTCGAGCCACAGCAGGCGCCGATGATCGACACCCCGGCCGCACGCAGGCGATGGGCGTGAGCCGCCATGATCTCGGGCGTTCCGTCGTAGTGCAGGGCGCCGGCGGTCCACTCCGGGATGCCGGCGTTGGCCTTGGACACCACCAGGGTCGGGGCCTGCGGGGTGTCGGCGGGCGGTTTGCCGTCGAGGGCTCGACGGATGGCGAGCACGGCGGCCTCGGTGTCGGCGATGTTGTTGCCGCAGTTGGCGCCGATGCCCGTCAACCCGAGCTCGGCCAGCCCGGCCGCCAGGTCCTCGCCGGTCACCCCCATCATCGTGCGGCCGGCCGTGTCGAAGCTCATCGTCGCGACCACCGGGAGATCCGACACCGATCGCGCCCCGCGCACGGCGGCGACCACTTCGGCGAGGCTGCTCATCGTCTCGATCCACAAGACGTCGGCCCCGCCGGCCGCCAACCCCCGGGCCTGTTCGGCGAACGCCGCCTCGCACGTCTCGGGAGTCATCGATCCCATGGGCTCGAGCAACTCGCCGGTGGGGCCCATCGATCCGGCGACGAAGGCCGGTCGATCCCGGGCATCGACAGCCGAACGAGCCACCCGGGCGGCGGCGGCGTTGAGTTCTTCGACCCGATCCTCGAGCCGGTGCAGGGCCATGCGGAAGTGGGTGCCGCCGAACGAATTGGTCAACACGATGTCGCAACCGGCGTCGAGATATCGCTCGTGGACCGAATGCACGAGCTCGGGTCGGTCGACGTTCCAGAGTTCGGGAGCATCACCCGACTGGAGTCCGAGCGCGAACAGTTCGGTGCCCATCGCCCCGTCGGCCAGGAGGTACCCCTGCCGAGCGAGGAGCTCCTGCAGGGACGGATTCGAGAGGGCGGGCATGGGCCGCAGGCTAGTGCCCCGTGAATTGCGCCTTGCCCGGGCCGTTCTCGAGGAAGCTCGTGATGCCGATCACGGCGTCGTCGGTCTGGAACGATGCGACGAACTCGCGCTTTTCGACCACGAGCGCCTCGGCGAGGGAGACGTGCAGGCCGTCCATGATCGCCCGCTTGCAGTTGGCGATCGCCGCGGGGCCGTCGGCGTAGGTTCCGGCGAGCGCGACGGCGGCGTCGAACACCGCATCGTCGGGATGGACCGCCGACACGAGCCCGATCGACCGCGCCTCGTCGGCCTTGACCATCCGACCCGAGAAGTTGAGTTCCTTCGATCTGGTGACCCCGACGAGACGGGTCAGCCGCTGCGTACCACCGGCGCCGGGGATGATCCCGAGCAGGATCTCGGGTTGGCCGAACACCGCGCTCTCGCCACACACCCGAAAGTCGGCGGCCATCGACAGCTCGCAGCCGCCCCCGAGCGCGAAGCCGTTGACCGCGGCGACCGAGATCGCGTCGAGGTTCTCGATGGCGAACAGGGCCTCGACCAGGACATCGACGTTGTCGGAGGGGTCACGGTCGCCCTCGATCGGGAACTCGGCGATGTCGGCCCCGGCGGCGAAGATCTTCGGACCACCCCAGATGACCACACCCCGGATCTCGGGACGGCCGGCGATCTCCTCGGCCGCGGCCAGGAGTTCGGCACCGACCTGCTTGTTGAGCGCATTCACCTTGGGGCGATCGAGCCGAATGACGGCGACCTTGTCGTGGCTCGACGGTTCGACGTTGACGAATTCACCCATGGGGAGCTCCTGGATCGGGGTCGGGATCGAGGCCGACGACACGGAGGTCGGGCTCGAGCGAGGCGAGTTCGGACAGTAGCGCAGCGACCGTGGTCGGGCCGCCCGCATGCACCGCCGCCCACCGCCCGGCCAGGCCGGCGGCGACCACGACGGGTCCCCGAACGACCCGGACCCGGGAGCGATCGACCGACTCCAGCACTCGATCACCCTCGACCTGCTTGAGCGCATCGGTCATGGGCACCACCCGGGCGAGGACGGTCGAACTCGCCGGATCGGCGCCGGGGAGGCGATCGACGAGCATCCGGACGAGCGGCGTCGTCGGCGCCTCCCGAGGTCTCGACGAACACGATGCACGGGTCGCCTTCGGCCAGGGGGCGATGGCCGTCCTCGACGGCGTCGAGCGGCTGCGAGAGCGCCGAGCGGACGGCGGCCGCCGGATCCTCGCCATCGAGCCCGACCGTGTCGACCGTGCGCCTCATCGGCGCGCTCGTGATCCGATGAACGGGATTCGCACCCGGCGAGCCTACGTTGTGGTCATGTCGCTCGGCCACGATCGGATGCTCGGGACCACCGTCGCCATCGTGTTGGCCGGCGGATCGGGCACCCGGTTCGGGGGCGACATCAACAAGGTGCTCGTGCCGATCGGCGGCCGTCCGGTCCTGGCCTGGTCACTCGACACGCTCGAACGTTGCGATCGGATCGATGCGGTCGTCGTGGTGATCCGCGCCGGCGACGACGATCGGGTCGAGGCCATCGTCACCGACGTCCGGGCCGACAAGGTCGACCGCCGTCGTGCCCGGCGGCGACACCCGACAGGCGTCGGAGTGGGCGGGCATCCGGGCCGCCGCCGACCTCGGTCTCCCCCGTCCGACGATGGTGCTGCTCCACGATGCGGCCCGACCGTTCCTGACCCTGGACCTGATCGACCGGCTCCTCGACGGCGACCCGAGCGCCGAGATCGGGGCGATACCGGCCCATCCCGTCACCGACGCGCTCGTCGACGACACGGGACGCCTCGTCGACCAGGTCGGCCTGGTGCGGGTCCAGACCCCCCAGGCGTTCTCGCTCGACGTCCTGATCGACCGCTATCCGACAGGCCGAAGCCGAGGGGTTCTCGGGGGCCGACACCGCCGAGACGGTGCAGCGTCACGGGCCGGGCACCATCCGCTGGGTCCGCAGTGACCCCGACAACATCAAGGTCACCCATCCCGACGATCGGGAACGGGCCGAGCACCTGGCCCGGCGTTTCGCCGACGGAGGCTGGCTCGACCCGGCGTGACCGGCGGCGCCGGTCGCTCAGTCGGGGGCGTCCGAGGGGGTCGCAGCGCCGTCGGGATGCCAGCCCCGGCGGCTCCGAGATCGCCGCTGGACGCGGCCTCACCCAGCGCCCCGAGCAGTTCGGGTGGCAACTGTTCGAGCATGAAGGTGATGAGCACGTCCTGACTGATCCCGCTCTCGGGTTCCATCACCGGCCCGCAGGCGTTCATGGCGTCGGATCCCTCACCGAGGATGGCCGTCATCACCTCGTCGGCGAATCCCGGATCGGTCGGATCGAGCTCGGCGGTCGCCCGTTCGATGGCCTCGGCGCAGACGTCGAGCATGGCCTGCTGGGCGTCGGTGACCTCGCCGGCAGGGGCGTCGAGGTCGATGGTCGTTGCCGGCGCCGGCGCGGCCGAGGTCGTCGTGATCTCCTCGATCAGGGGCAGCGGTTCGGGTGCCTCGGCACCACCGCACGACACCAGGAGGACCGCGAAGGGGGCGGCGAGCGCGAGCGGACGGGCGGCGGGCTTCATGGATCGTGTATCGGCAGGCTCCGATGGGTTCATGAGCGGCCGCAGCCTCGAACGAGCTCGCTCAGTCGGGCGACCGACCGGCGGCAGGGCCGGGAGCAACCGAGCGGGCCAGCAGACCGTGGGCGACCAGCTGCGACCGGGTGCGCAGGGCGGACTCGAATCGATGGGCCCGGATCCCGAATCCCTGCGCCGAGCGGACGTTGGCCAGGGAGTCGTCGAAGAAGACGATCTCGGACGGGTCGAGCCCCAGCGCGGCGCAGACGTGGGCATAGACCGCAGGATCCGGTTTGGCGACACCGATCTCCGACGAGTTGAAGACGTGGTCGAAGGCCCGGTCCAACTCGTGGTGCCGGAGCTCCTGCGGGGTCGCATCCGTCCCGTTGGTCAGCAGGGCCACCGGCCGGCCCGCCGAGCGGGTCTCGGCGATGAGGAGCCGCATCGCCGGGTCGACCGATCCACGATCGGCGAGCCAGTTCCGGACGGCCTCGGGCGCCGTCGAGCGCTCGGCGACTCGCTCGATCCACTGGGCCCGGGTGATCCGGCCGACGACGAGCGCGCCGACCAGTTCGTGGTCGAAGGCGAGACGGGCCATGGCTCCCGGTTCGAGCCCGGCCGCCCGTGCGGCCATGGCCTCGTGGACCGGATGGTGATGGCGGATCACCCCGTCGAAATCGAGCACGAGACAAGACGGTGGGCCGGGCATCCCCCCATCATGCTCCGGGGGAAGGGTCCGGCGGCACGGTCCGGGGGGACGGTCCGGCGGCAGGGTCCGAGGGCGAGGCGTTGAGGAGGGAATCGTGGGCGTGCCCTACGATGGGCCGCCCAGTCCCATCGCCACGCAGAAGAGAACCACATGGCCGACACCCCCGTCACGCTCAACCGCTACTCGGCTCGAATCACCCAGCCGGCCAGCCAGGGAGCCTCCCAGGCCATGCTGTTCGCCACCGGACTGTCGCACGCCGATCTCGACAAGCCGCAGGTCGGCATCGCCGCCTGCTGGTACGAGGGCAATCCCTGCAACATGCACCTCGACGATCTCGGGACCCGGGTCAAGCAGGGGGTCACCGAGGCCGGACTGATCGGGATGCGGTTCAACACCATCGGTGTGTCCGACGGGATCTCGATGGGCACCGACGGCATGTCGTTCTCGCTCCAGAGCCGAGACCTCATCGCCGACTCGATCGAGACCGTGATGTCGGCCCAGTGGTACGACGCGCTGATCGCCCTGCCCGGCTGCGACAAGAACATGCCGGGCGTGGTGATGGCGATGGGTCGCCTCGATCGGCCCTCGATCATGGTCTACGGCGGCACGATCAAGGCCGGTTGCGCCACCATCCGCGGGGTCGAACAGAAGCTCGACGTGGTGTCGGCGTTCCAGAGCTACGGCGAGAAGCTCTCGGGCGCCATCACCGAGGAGGAGCGGCAGCTGATCGTCGATCACGCCATCCCCGGCGCCGGGGCCTGCGGTGGCATGTACACCGCCAACACGATGGCCAGCGCCATCGAGGCGATGGGCCTCAGCCTGCCGTACTCGTCGTGTACCCCCGCCCTCGACCAGGCCAAGAACGACGAGTGCGTGGCCGCCGGTCACGCCATCGACCTGCTGCTGCAGGAGAACCTCACGCCCCGCCGCATCGTCACCCGGGCGTCGCTCGAGAACGCCATGGTGCTCACCATGGCCCTCGGCGGTTCGACCAACGCGGTCCTCCACCTCATCGCCATGGCGCGGGCGTTCGACCTCGATCTCACGATCGAGGACTGGCTGGCCACCAGCAACCGGGTGCCCATGCTGGCCGACCTCAAGCCGTCCGGGCAGTACGTCATGGAAGACCTGCACGCCGTCGGTGGCGTGCCCGGGGTGCTGCGTTACCTCCTCGACAACGACCTCCTCGACGGCGACCAGATGACGGTCACCGGCAAGTCGCTCGGTGAGAACCTCGAATCGGTCGACACCCTGGCGTCGGACCAGACGATCATCGCTCCCCTCGAAACGGCCGTGAAGGCCCGAGGCCACATCAGCATCCTGCGGGGCAACCTGGCTCCCGGCGGGGCGGTCGGCAAGATCACCGGGAAGCAGGGTCTCCGCTTCACCGGCCCGGCTCGGGTCTTCGACTGCGAAGAGGACATGATCACCGGGCTCGAGGAGGGTCGGATCCGGTCCGGCGACGTGATCATCATCCGCTACGAGGGACCCAAGGGCGGTCCCGGGATGCCCGAGATGCTGACGCCCACCAGCGCCCTCGCCGGTGCCGGCTTCCTCGACGACGTGGCGCTGATCACCGACGGACGCTTCTCGGGCGGGAGCCACGGGTTCATCATCGGCCACGTCGTGCCCGAGGCCCAGGACGGCGGACCGATCGCACTCGTCCGCGACGGCGATTCGGTGACCATCGACGACGAGAGCCACACGATCAGCGTCGACGTCTCCGACGACGACATGGCCGCACGGGCCGCGGCCTGGACCGCACCCCCGTTCAAGGCCACCTCGGGAACCCTGTGGAAGTACATCCGCCTCGTCGAAGACGCCAGCCACGGCTGCGTCACCGACGGCAAGGGCTGAAAACCCGAGAGCCTCGGCGACGGAATCGTCGCCGAGGCTCTCGAAATCGGGGGATGGGTCGGGCGGGGGCCCGACGGGGCTCGGGTCAGCCCTGACCGCCCGAGGTGCTGCGCACCGAGGTCTTGCCGGCACCGATCCAGGGCATCATGGCCCGGAGCTCGGCGCCGACCTTCTCGATCGGGTGATCGTGACCGGCAGCCTCGAGCCGCAGGAAGTTCGGGCGGCCGGCCTTGGACTCCTCGACCCACTTGGCGGCGAACGTGCCGTCCTGGATGTCGGTGAGGACCTTCTTCATCTCGGCCTTGACGTCGTCGTTGATGAGACGGGGCCCCGAGGTGAGATCGCCCCACTCGGCGGTGTCGGACACCGAGTAGCGCATCCCGGCGATGCCCTCTTCGTACATGAGGTCGACGATCAGCTTGAGCTCGTGGAGACACTCGAAGTAGGCGACCTCGGGCTGGTACCCCGCCTCGATGAGGGTCTCGAAGCCGGCCTGGACGAGGCGGGTGGTGCCGCCGCACAACACGGCCTGTTCACCGAACAGGTCGGTCTCGGTCTCTTCGGTGAAGGTGGTCTCGATGACGCCGGCCCGGCTGCCGCCGATGGCGTCGGCATAGGCCAGAGCCAGCTCCTTGGCCTTGCCGGTGGCGTCGTTCTCGACGGCGATCAGGCAGGGAACACCACCGCCGTCGGTGTAGGTCCGTCGCACGAGGTGACCCGGGCCCTTGGGGGCGACCATGCACACGTCGACGTTCGCCGGCGGCTCGATCAGGCCGAACCGGATGTTGAACCCGTGGGCGAAGAAGAGGGCATCGCCGTCGTTCAGGTTGGGCGCGACGTGCTCCTGATAGATCGACGCCATCTCGGTGTCGGGCATGAGCATCATCACGACATCGGCCTCGGCGACCGCATCGGCGATCGACAGGACCTCGAGTCCGGCCTCGGCGGCCTTGGCGGCCGACGACGATCCCTCGCGCAGGCCGACGCGTACGTCGATCCCGGACTCCTTGAGGTTCAGGGCATGGGCATGGCCCTGCGAGCCGTAGCCGAGCACCGCCACCTTCCGGTTGGCGATCTGGGAACGGTCGGCGTCGGCTTCGTAGTAGATGTTGACCACGGTTGGTTACTCCTCAAGGGTTTTCGTACAGCGAAAGGATAGGGACGGCGCCCCGGCTTGGGCACCGGGATTCGAGCGCTCGTTCGCTCGACGGTCAGGTCTAGGCCCGCAGACGCGGGGCGTCGACACCGAGCTTGGGCAGCGCGATCCGGCCCGACCGTTGGACCTCGATGATCCCGTAGTCGGAGATCAGGTTCTCGAAGTCGTCGATCTTCTCGGGTGTGCCCTCGAGCGACACGGTCAGGGCATCGGGACCGACGGCGAGGATCCGGCCCTTGAAGATGTCGACCAGTTCCATCACCTCGCTCCGTCGTCCGCGACCGTCGTTCGCTTCACGGTCGGCTCCGCTGGTGTCGACGGTGACCATGATGAGTTCCCGCTCGACCGATGCACCCGGTGCCAGTTCGAGGATCTCGACGACGTTCACGAGCTTGAAGAGCTGCTTGACGATCTGCTCGAGCGGTGCCGACTCGACGTCGACCACGATGGTGATCCGGCTGAGGCGGTCGTCGGCGGTGGGGGCGACGGCCAGCGACACGATGTTGTAGCCCCGCCGGGCGAAGAGGTCGGCGACCCGGGCGAGCACGCCCGCCTTGTCCTCGACGAGCACGGCCAGCGTGCGGTGCTGGAGATCTCCGGGCCGGGTCATCGGGCGACCTCTCGCTCGTCACGGGCGACCGGCGCCGGCCGGGACGCCCGGTCGCGTTCGAGCGCGTCGGCCTGCGAGGGATCGACGATCACGTCGTCGTTCGAGCCTCCGGCGGCGACCATCGGGAACACGTTCTCGTTCTCGACGCAGCGGAACTCGACCACGACCGGCCGGTCGTTGATGGCGTTCGCCTTGGCGATGGTCGCCTCCACCTCGGAGGGGTCCTCGACCCGGAACGCAACACAACCCATGGCCTCGGCCCACTTCACGTAGTCGGGCATGTCGTGGCTGAGGTACACCTCGGAGTAGCGGTTGTCGTAGAACATCTCCTGCCACTGGCGGACCATGCCGAGGTAGGCGTTGTTGATCAGCGCGATCTTGACGGGGATCTTCGACACCGAGGCGGTCACCAGTTCCTGGGCCGTCATCTGGAAGCAGCCGTCTCCGTCGACCGCCCAGACGGTTCGGTCGGGGAAGGCGGCCTTGGCCCCGATGGCCGCCGGGATCGAGAACCCCATGGTGCCGAGGCCCCCGGAGTTGATCCAGGTGTAGGGATGATCGAAGGTCCAGTACTGGCTGGTGAACATCTGGTGCTGACCGACCCCCGACGCCACGATGGTGTCGGCCGGTGAGCCGTCTCGCAGTTTCTCGAGCACGAACTGCGGCTTGAGCAGTTCGCCCGGGGCCGAGGCCTCGTAGGTCAGCGGATAGTTCTCCTGCCAGCCCGAGATCGTCGACCGCCAGGCGTCGTGATCGGCCAGTGCGTCGGCACCACCGGCCGCCTCGATCTGGGCGACCATCTCCTCCATCACGAGTCGGGCGTCACCGACGATGGCGACCTCGGGACGGCGGACCTTGCCGTGCTCGGCGGGGTCGATGTCGACGTGGACGACCTTGGCGTGCGGGGCGAAGGAGGCGACCTTGCCCGTGACCCGGTCGTCGAACCGGCTCCCCATGGCGATGAGGAGATCGGATTCCTGGATGGCGGTGATCGCGGTGTAGTTCCCGTGCATCCCGGGCATGCCCAGGTTGAGTTCGTGGCTGTCGGGGAACGCGCCGCGGGCCATCAGCGTCGTGACGACGGGGATCTCGGTCAGCTCGACGAGGGCGCGGAGCGCGTCGGCGCCGCGGGCCTTGAGCACGCCACCCCCCACGTAGAGCACCGGCCGCTCGGCCGTGAGCATGAGCGCCACCGCCTCGGCCACCCGTTCGTTGTCGACGGTGACCTCGGGGTTGTAGCCGGGCAGGTCGACCGTTTCGGGCCAGTACCAATCGAACCAGGCGTCGGGGTTGTTGGCGTCGGTGATGTTCTTGGGGACGTCGATCAGCACCGGACCGGGTCGCCCGGTGGTGGCGATGAAGAAGGCCTCCTTGACGATGCGGGGGATGTCCTCGGCGGTGGTGACCAGGAAGTTGTGCTTGGTGATCGATCGGGTGATCCCGGTGGTGTCGACTTCCTGGAACGCGTCGGTCCCGATCGAGGCCAGTCCGACCTGGCCGGTGATGCACACCAGCGGGATGGAGTCGAGCATGGCGTCGGCCAGGGGCGTGACGACATTGGTGGCGGCCGGGCCGGAGGTGACCATGCAGACACCGGGACGGCCGGTGGCGTGGGCGTAGCCCTCGGCCATGTGGCCGGCCCCCTGCTCGTGGCGAGCGAGGATGTGGCGAATGGGCGAGTCGAGCACGGGGTCGTACACGGGCAGGATGGCACCACCCGGGTAGCCGAACACGGTGTCGACACCCTCCATCTCGAGACTCTTGATGAGAGCCTGTGCTCCGTTGATTCGCATCGCATTGCCTTTCGCTGATCCGGGAGAACGCTAACGAAAACCGAAGAAGCCTCCCCCCGGAGGAGAAGGCTTCAGCGCACACCACGTTGTCGTAGCGCGCGCTACGTGAGTACTACGAGGACGGCCGAGGTGAAGGTGTGGAGGTCGTACGTCATCGCCCGACAGTCAACCAGCGCCCCGGACGAAACCGCAACACGGTCCCTCGGCCAGGTGGGCGCGACGACAGCCGCCGTTTTGACAGCGTCTGTATGGCACCATACAGTCTGGCTCCAGATGGACTCCCCCGCCGAGCAGTCAGCGTTCCTGACCCCGACCGACGTCTGGCCGGGCGTTGCGGCGCTCACCCCGGTCGAACCGCCACCCTGGCTGCGGGTCGAGGCCACGCTGATGGCCACCGCTCGCGCCGTTCGGGCCGCCTTCGACCACCGCCTCGGGGTCCTCGACCTCAACCTCACCCAGGCCACGATGCTCGCCTACGTCGCCGAGTACGGCCCCATCACCCAGACGCAGATCTCCGACCACAACGGCATCGGGCGGGCCGCCACCGGGTCGGCCATCGATCGCCTCGAGTCCCGGGGCCTGGTCGAGCGTCGACCCAACCCCGACGACCGCCGGGTCTGGCTCGTCGCGCTCACCGCAGCGGGTGACCGACTCGTCCAGCAGATCCGCGAGGTCGACCATCGGCTGCAGTCGGAGCTGCGGGCGGGCATCAGCCGTCAGGATCGGCTGGCCCTGGCCAACGTCATGAATCGCCTGCAGGAGAACGTGGCCCTCGCCCTGGCTGCCCCGGTGTCCCATCCACTCGCCGAAGCCGAACCCAACAAATCTCTACCAACAACGTAGGAGTCAGCACATGCACGAAGCAGTCATCGTCGACGCCATCCGGACCCCGGGCGGCAAGCGCAACGGAAAGCTCAAGGATTGGCATCCCGTCGATCTCGCCGCCCACGTGCTCAAGGCGCTCCAGGAGCGCAACGACCTCGATCCCGAGATGGTCGATGACGTGATCATGGGCTGTGTGTCGCAGGTCGGCGAGCAGTCCCTCAACGTCGGCCGCAACGCCGTCCTGGCCGCCGGCTGGCCCGAGACCGTGCCCTCGACCAGCGTCGACCGGCAGTGCGGCTCGAGCCAGCAGGCCATGCACTTCGCCGCGCAGGGCGTCATGGCCGGCGCCTACGACATCGTCATCGCCGCCGGCGTCGAGGTCATGACCCGCACGCCCATGGGGGCGTCGGTCGTCGAGGGCAAGCTCGGCATGCCGTTCCCCCAGTCGATGCAGGACCGCTACGCCGATACCGGGCTCCCGCCCCAGGGCATCGGAGCCGACATGATCGCCGACGAGTACGGCATCACCCGTGAAGACCTCGACGCGTTCGGGGCCATGAGCCAGCAGCGGGCCGAGCAGGCCACCGCCGAGGGCCGGTTCGACAACGAGATCATCCCCGTGCCGGTCGACCTCGGCGAGGGCGTCGAGATGCTGACCGCCGACGAGGGCATCCGCCCCGGCACCACCGCCGAGGGCCTGGCCAAGCTCAAGCCGGCGTTCAAGGAAGACGGCAAGATCACCGCCGGCAACTCCTCGCAGATCTCCGACGGCGCCTCGGCCGTGCTGATCATGAGCGCCGAGAAGGCCAAGGAGCTCGGGCTCAAGCCCCGAGCCCGTTTCCACAGCTTCGCGCTCGCCGGCACCGACCCGGTCACGATGCTGAAGGGCCCGATCCCGGCCACCAAGAAGATCCTCGAGAAGACGGGCCTCTCGATCGACGACATCGATGTCTTCGAGGTCAACGAGGCCTTCGCCTCGGTGGTGCTGGCCTGGCAGAAGGAGACCGGCGCCGACATGAGCAAGGTCAACGTCAACGGCGGCGCCATCGCTCTCGGTCACCCGCTCGGGGGCTCGGGCACCAAGCTCATGTCGACCCTCCTCAACGAACTGGAGCGCACGGGCGGCAAGCTCGGGCTCCAGGTCATGTGCGAGGGCGGCGGTATGGCCAACGCAACCATCATCGAAAGGATCGAAGACTGATGCCACGCATGGATCTGAACGGCGCTTCCGCCGTCGTCACCGGAGGTGCCTCCGGAATCGGTGAGGCCTGCGCCCGCCAACTGGCCGCCCTCGGCGCCCACGTGGTGATCGCCGACCTCAACGAAGAGAAGGGCGCCGCCGTCGCCTCCGAACTGAAGGGCATCTTCGTCAAGTGCGACGTGTCCTCCGAGGAAGACGGGGCCGCCGCCGTTGCCGCCGCCTCCGAGATGGGACCCCTTCGGGTCCTGGTCAACTCGGCCGGGCTCGGCATGGCGGGTCGCACCGTCGACCGGAACAACGACCCGATGCCGCAGAAGACGTTCGACTTCGTCGTCAAGGTCAACCTGCTCGGTTCGTTCAACATGCTGCGCCTCTGCGCGGCGGCCATGGCGAAGACCGAACCGCTCGACGCCGACGGCGCCCGCGGGGCGATCGTCAACATGGCGTCGGCCGCAGCGTTCGACGGCCAGATCGGACAGGCGGCCTACTCGGCGTCCAAGGGCGGCATCGTCGGCATGACGCTGCCGATCGCCCGTGACCTGTCGGCCATGGGGATCCGGGTCAACACGATCGCCCCCGGGCTCATCGACACCCCGATCTACGGCACCGGCGAGCAGTCGGACCAGTTCAAGGCCCACCTCGGTCAGTCGGTGCTGTTCCCCAAGCGTCTCGGCTCGGGTGAGGAACTGGCGTTCATGGCGATCGACACGATCACCAACCCCTACATGAACGGCGAGACCATCCGGGTCGACGGCGGCATCCGGATGCCCCCGAAGTAACCGACCCCCGGCCAGACACCGAACACACCGATTTCGAGAGGCTCAGCGCCAGTTCCGGCGCTGAGCCTCTCGAATACTCGGGGTCCTTGGCTGCTTCGGGCGGCGGCCCGTGATCACGACTTGGACAGCAACTGGTCGACCGGGGCGTACTCGTCGGTCAGGACCCGGGCCCCGTCGATCCAGCCATCCAGGTCGGTGTCGACGTGAGCGACGTCGTCATCGGACCGGGCCCGGGAGGCCGCATCGATGGCGGCCCCATCGATCGGCTCGTGTGAGGCGACGAGGACGAAGTTCCCGCCGCTCTCGGCGTCGAACTTGGTCTCGGGTACGACCACCGCGACGTGCTCGAAGACCTCGAGGAGGGAGGCCACCTCGGCCCTGACGAAGTCGAGCGGTGGGTAGTCGATCACGTTGATCACGTAGACGCCCTCGGACCGCATCACCCGGTCGACCTCCTCGATGAACTCGACCGTGGTCAGGTGCCAGGGCACGGCCAGGCCGCCGAAGGCATCCCCGATGACCAGATCGAAGCGGTCGTCGTCCTGTCCGAGGATGCCGGTACGGGCATCGCCCGTGCGCACCCGGAGCCGATCGTTGGTGACGAGCCCCATCTCGTCCTCCACCAGATCGACCAGGGTCGGATCGAGTTCGAGCACGAGGCTGTCGGAGCCGGGACGGGTCGCCTCGAGCCAACGCGGGAACGTGAACCCGCCTCCGCCGATGTGCAGCGCATCGAGCGGTTCCCCCGGGGCGAAGGAGGCGTCGATCACGTCGACGAACGACTTGGCGTAGTCGAACTCGATGTAGGACGGGTCGTCGAGGTCGACGTAGGAGTGACGCAGGGTGTCGAGGATGAGCACCCGTCCACTCGGCCGGTCCTCGTCGGGAACGACGCGAGCACAGAAGTAGGCGCTCTCGACCTGGCAGGGCCCGTCGATCGAGAGGTTCAGCACGACGCCGACGGCGAGCACGGCGATGACGGCGCCAACCCCCGTCGTCCGGCGCGAATCGAGGGCGGCCCACACGACCAGACCGGCAACGGTGATCAACACGCCGGTCCCGAGGACGATGGTCGTGCTCGACACCGCGGCGACGAACACGAATCCGGTGAAGAAGGATCCCGACAGGGCGCCGGCGGTTCCGAGAGCCGAGAGCCGACCGACGACCGCCCCCGTGTTCGACAGGTCCTGCAGCTGGAGCTTCACCACGGTCGGCGACACCGCCGACAGCATGGCGGCCGGAACGAACAGCGCCAGCACGGTCAGGAACGTCAGACCGACGAGCGACCCCGGGGGAACCGAGGGCCCGACGACACGGATCACCGGGATGACCAGGAAGGTGAGGAGTCCACCCCCGACCATGAGCGGTCCGAGCAGACGCCGGGGGTCGAATCGGTCGGCCAGGCGACCTCCGCCCCAGGTCCCCAAGGCGATCCCCGCCAGCACGACGCCGATGATGGTCGTGAACGTCTCGAGCGTGACGCCGACGTACGGGGCGAGGAGCCGGCCGGCGACGATCTCGAGAACGAGCACGACGAACGACGTGAAGTAGACGAGCAGGCCGGCCGAGGCGTTCGGCAGGACCCGAGAGGCGTCGGCGAGCGCCGCGGCTCGAGGTCGACCCGATTCGGCGGTGGAGGACACGCCGAGGAGTATGCCGCTCAGAGTTTGCGAATCGCCGGTCGGGCGAGAAGCGGAAACGCAATGGCCATCGTGACGGCGCCGACCACGGTCATCGTCCGCTGCGGGCCGAACGTCGGTGCCAGCGCCGCCTGGATCAGGGCACCGATGGGCAGCGACCCGGCGAAGCCCAGCGTCATCAGCCCCATGATCCGGCCCATCATCTCGGGCGGGGTGTTGGTCTGGAGCAGCGTGCGATGGCTGACCATCGCCAGTCCGGCGTTGACCCCCCAGCCGAACATGACCAGCATGGCCACCCAGGCCGACGGCGCCAGGCTGACGAGGAACTGGCCGAGGCCGAGACCGATCCCGATGTGGATCAGCACCATCCGACCGTGTGGGAGGTGGGCCCGGCCCGAGACCGCCATCGAACCGACGAGCATGCCGGCGCCGAAGAGCGAGAGCACCAGACCGGCCTGGCTCGAGGATCCCTCGTAGACCTTCTCGACCACGCGTGGCATCGAGACCTGCATCACGCTGAAGGAGCTGCCGAGGACGATCGAGATGACGAGCAGCGTGCGCAGGGGTTCCGAGCCGTAGCCGAATCGGGCCCCCTCGGCGATCGACGCCAGCATGCGCATGGGAGCGACGCCATCGGCGGGTGCGGGGTTCGCCGGGAGCGTGACCCGCCACATCGCGACCACCGACGTCATGGCGAGCACCGCCAGCAGGAGGAATCCGCCGCCGTCGCCGAGCAGGGCGATCGCCACGCCGGCGAAGGCGAGACCCAGGAAGCTGGCGGCCTGGGACGC
The DNA here is from genome assembly GCA_963717115.1 of uncultured Acidimicrobiales bacterium. GTDB lineage: Bacteria > Actinomycetota > Acidimicrobiia > Acidimicrobiales > SZUA-35 > JBBQUN01. The sequence continues at coordinate 477,478 of CAVQVO010000009.1, forward strand.
GCCGTTCTGGAGCGCCACGGCGTTCATGAGCAGGCGGGGTGGGACGAGCACCGGGACCAGCGCCGAGATGTTCGGCATGTTGACCGTGGCCACCGTGCCGATGACGACCGCCGCGACCCCGGCGAGGATCGGGGTGACCAGGTCGGCCGTGATCAGGATGGCGAAGACGGTCATGCAGACGCCGGTCACCAGCGTCCAGCGCAGGAACATCACCCGCCGATCGGTCCGGTCGGACCAGGCCCCGGCCGGCACCGACAGCAGCATCGCCGGCAGGCCGAGGGCGATGGCGATGAGTCCCTCGGCGGCCTCCCAGTCGGTGAGGGTCACGATGAGCCACACGAAGGTGAACCGCATGGTCCCGTTCACCGCGGAGTAGAGGACCTGGGCGATGAAGAACCGGCGGAAGTTGCGGTCGGCCATGACCTCCCGCACCGGCGAGGAGCCGGACGTGGATTCGGTGCTGGCCCCGATGCTGCTCGTGGCCACTGGAATCCCCCTCCCCGGCCGAACGTGCCCGGCGGGAACGAACGAGTCGCAGTCTGGCGCGGTGCTTGCCAACATGCGAATCAGTTCCCGGCCATGGTCGGTGCCCCTGCCGGCCACCCGATCGAACGGGTCGGGCCCAGCGACTACGGTGACGTCGTTGAAGATCCGCCGCCGGCGCCCTGGCCGGTCGACACGAAAGCAGCGTTCCATGCCACAGCACGTGCGGGGCGTCATCGCCCGGGCCAAAGGCGAACCGGTCACCGTCGAGACCATCGTCGTCCCCGATCCCGGACCGGGCGAGGCCGTCGTCGCCATCCAGGCCTGCGGCGTCTGCCACACCGACCTGCACTATCGCGAGGGTGGGATCAACGACGACTTCCCGTTCCTGCTCGGACACGAGGCCGCCGGCATCGTCGAGTCGGTCGGTGACGGGGTCACCGAGGTCGCCCCCGGTGATTTCGTGATCCTGAACTGGCGGGCCGTCTGCGGGCAGTGCCGTTCGTGCCTGAAGGGCAAGCCGCAGTACTGCTTCGCCACCCACAACGCCACCCAGAAGATGACCCTGCTCGACGGGACCGAGCTCTCGCCGGCGCTGGGCATCGGCGCGTTCTGCGACAAGACGCTCGTCGCCGCAGGGCAGTGCACCAAGGTCGACCCGGCGGCCAAGCCCGAGGTCGCGGGCCTGCTCGGCTGCGGCGTCATGGCCGGGATCGGTGCGGCGATCAACACCGGTGGCGTGAGCCGTGGCGACTCGGTGGCGGTGTTCGGATGCGGTGGCGTCGGCAACGCCGCCCTCGAGGGGTCCCGGCTCGCCGGGGCCGGCACGATCATCGCCGTCGACATCGACGACACCAAACTCGAGTGGGCCAAGGGCTTCGGCGCCACCCACACCATCAACTCGACCCGCGAGGACCCGGTCGAGGCCATCCGGGCGCTGACCGACGGCAACGGTGTCGACGTGGCGATCGAGGCGATCGGGCTCCCGAAGACCTACGAGCAGGCCTTCTTCGCACGGGACCTCGCCGGCACCGTGGTGCTGGTCGGGGTCCCCAACCCGACGATGACGATCGAACTGCCCTTCATCGAGATCTTCGGTCGAGGCGGTGCGCTCAAGTCCTCGTGGTACGGCGACTGCCTCCCGGCGCGGGACTTCCCGATGCTCATCGACCTGTACCTGCAGGGCCGGTTGAACCTCGAGGGCTTCGTGTCGGAGACCATCGATCTCGATGCCGTCGAGGAGGCCTTCCACAAGATGGAACGGGGCGAGGTCCTCCGCTCGGTCGTGGTGCTCTGATCCCGATGGCGCCGACCCCGGACAATCTCGAGCAGTCGTTCATCCACCTCGGTCTCGGGGCGACCGCCGTGCCGCAGCCGGCGTTCGACGGCATGGAGTGGTACGCCGGCTACGGCGAACGCCATGGTGACGACGGTGCCGAGGGTCGGCTGGTGTCGATGCACACCTTCGGCGAGTCCTGGGACGTGTGGGAGATGCACCCGTCGGGCTCCGAGGTCGTGGTGTGCACCGCCGGGGCGATCACCCTGGTGCAGGAGATCGACGGCGCCGAGCAGGCCACCACCCTCGGCGTTGGCGAGTACGCCATCAACGCCCCGGGTGTGTGGCACACCGCCGACGTCGACGGATCGGCGACGTGTCTGTTCATCACCGCCGGCGAGGGCACCCAGCACCGCCCCCGCTGAGGTCGTCGCATCGAAGGTCGGGGTTCGACGGGTTCCCGAGATGGGAGGACCGGGCGACTGGCGTTGTGTGAACTGTTCCTCTTCGCCGTTCCCCCGGGCGGTCTGCACCAGGAATCCTCGCCGTTCGGCTTGGGTGAAGGCACGTGGGCGCTGTGCCACATCCAGTCGATGGATTCGCTGGTCCCGAGCCGGTCGGGGAGGCAGCCCTGCTGTCGTCCGCTGTCCCACCAACTTCGGCGTCGGAGCACTCGACCACACCCGAATGGTGCGGAGCACGAGACTCTTCGTGGTGCCGTTCCTGCTGATCCGCCACGGAAGCGTCGACTACGACGCACACCCGACGAGGTTCCGAGGCCATGGCGTCGATCTCGTTCCGCTCACTCGGGCCGGCATCGCCCAAGCCAAGGAGCTCGCGGCCACCATGGCGACGCCCGACCTGATCGTGTCGTCACCGGCGACCAGGGCACTCCAGACCGCGCACATCCTGTCGCAACCGGCGACGGCCGAAGTGGTAGTCGAGGTACGACTTGCACGAATGGGTCCCCGACCGCACCCAGCAGTGGTCCAGCCCCGACGTTCCGATCGCCGCGTACGCCGAACTGCGCCGCAACAACGGCGAATGGCCGAAAGGTGAACGACGCAACTGGGAACCGCTGTCTGAAGTTCGCCGCCGGGCCGCCGGCGTTCTGGAACGATACGACCGGCCGAGCACTGGTGGCTGTCGTCTGCCACTCGGTCGTCATCGAGGCGCTCACCGGGCACACCGAGACCGCACCCTGCGGCGCCGTCGACTACGAGTTGCCCGACGCGAGCTGACGGCTCGATTCACCGCCGCGTCGGTGAGCACGAACTTGGCGAGGATCTGACGATCCATGCCGGTCCTGTTGCCGATGGCCCCGCCTCGACATCGCGGCGCGGTTCCCCGACCAGCTCGGGATCGTCCTGGCTTCGATCGTGGTGTGGGCGAGTTCACGCTGGCCGAAGTGGGGCAGGCGCACACGGTGGCGTGGGCGAAGACCGCAGCCGCATCTCGCATGGTTGCGAGACCATGAGCTCGTCTCGGAACGCCAACTACGCTGCGGCCGTGACCGACGATCCCGATTACTCGCTGCTCGACCGAGGAGGCGTCAGCGCCCAGATCTTCTTCCCCCGACCCGATCCATCCCCGACACCGGCGGGAGCGACCGATCATGTCGTCGAGGTCGGCGACGGTGTGTCGATCGCTGCGAGGCGCTACGAGATCGACGCTCACGGTCCGACGATCGTCTACTTCCACGGCAATGGGGAGGTGCTCGGCGACCACGACGGCATCGCTCGGCTCTACCACTCGATCGGGGCGAATCTGTTCGTGTTCGAGTTTCGCGGCTATGGCCGCAGCACCGGGTCCCCGACGATCGAGCATCTCGTCGCCGACGGCGCCGTGTGCGGGGAACGAGCGCTCGAGCTGCTCGACGCGGACGGCTTCGATGGTCCTCGTCTGGTGATGGGGCGCAGCCTTGGCGCCAACCCTGCGCTCGAGGTGGCCGCGCGGGTTTCCGGCTACTGCGCTCTGATACTCGAGAGTGGCGCCGGGAACGTGGGGCGGTTCGCTCGCCGCCTGGGACTTCCTCCCAGCGCCGAGTTCGATCGGCTCGTCGCCGCCCACGAGGCGAAGCTGGCGACGATCACGATGCCCACCCTGATCATCCATGGGCTGATCGACGACCTGGTCCCGGTCGACAATGCGCTGGCAACCGCCGCGCTCCTGACGGCGAGCGAGGTGACGACCGAACTGGTGGAAGGCGCCGGTCACAATGACCTGCTGCTGGTTGATCCCGGCCGCTATATCGAATCGATCGCCCGATTGGTCGAGAGGGCGCAGGCTTGAGCGGGATACCACGGGTTCACTGGCGGGCGGCCGCCCGCCACGGCGTCAAGGGGTCCGAGTGCCGCCGGTCGGCGACATCGACATCGCCCGGAGCGCAAGACCGACGAGGACCGCGGGCACACCCCACCCGGCGATGACCAGGTAGTTCGGCTCGCCGGTGATCGCGAGCAACGGAAACATGGCGACGAAGGGGTAGAGGCCCATGGCGAGAATCGACCACCGAACGGGTGTGGCGAGGGCCGGGGTGCGCAGGACCACGACGCCGTAGGTCGTCAAGGAGACGGCCGTCAGCAGTGCTCCGAGCGGGATGAGGGGACCCTCGTCGTTCCCGACGGCGAGCGACACGACCTCGCCTGCGGCGAAGAGGAGCCGGGCGACGATGGCCACGCCGAGTGCCGTCGTTCCCACGGTGCTCCGGCCGTGCAGTCGTCGCCGTTCCAGACCGAGGAGACCGGCCAACAGCGCGGTGTCGGCCACGAACCACAGGATCGACGCCGTGACGAAGCGCCATCCGTCGGCTGCGTGGATCACGCCGGCGGCGACCCACACCAGGCCGCCCGCCATCCAGGCCGCGCTGATGGGGTCGGTCCGTGCCCGGTCGTGGGTGGGGTTCGGAGCTGCCGAGGTGATGGTCATGTGGGCATTGTCCGTGAGGACCGATCCTGACGTCACGGGCTGCGATCCCGAGCGAGGCAGGAGATGGTCCCGGGTGGTTCCGGGCACTGACCCTGGCGCATGGGACGCCGTGGTACGAGACTGCCCGTTCATGGAACGCCGAACGGTTGCCGCTGCGAGCAGTGCTGCCACCGTCGTCGTCATCGTCGCAGCCGCCGCGTTGGCCTGGACCGATTCGACACGAGGCGATTCCCTGGTCGGTTCGGTTCCGTCCGCATCATCCACGCCGTCGCTCCAGGTGGGTCTGGCCATCGGTTGGGCGGTGCCGGGTGTGGTCCTCGCGAGACGACGCGTGGGACTACCGTTCTGGTGGCTGGCCCTGCCCCCGGCCGCCGCCCACGCCGTTGCCGCAGGCCTCGCAGCGATCTCGGATCGACCCTGGCCGATGTGGGTCGCGTCGTGGCTCATCGTCGTGGAACTCCCGGCCCTGGCGATGATCGTGCAGCTGTTTCCCTCGGGTCGCCCGCTCCCGGGGTGGCACGGCTACCTCATCGCTTCGGTGTTGGCCGGCGTCCTCGGGGTCTTGGCCGCCGCAACCGAGGCCCTCCCCGGTTCGTCCGGGCCGATCGTGGACGCAGCGGGCATGGTCGCGGTCCCGCTGCTCGCGTTCGCGGGTATCGGGGGCGTGCTCCCCCTGGCGATGCGCCGTCGGCGGACGGAGGGGGCCGAGCAACGAGCGGTCGGCGGTCTGATCCTCGTCATGGCGGCGGGCGTGATCGTGCCCGGGCTGGTCGCCGTGGGTGGCAGTTCGGGTGAGGTCGCGGCGCAGATCTTCACGGTCGCTCAGCTCGGCTTCATCAGTGCCGTCGTGCTTCGCCACCGGGTGTGGGGGGTGACGGCGATGACTCGTGGGTCGCTGATGCGCGTCGTGGCGGCCACCGATGCCGAGCGTCGCCGCATTCGCGCCGATCTCCACGATGGCGTCGGGGCCGGCATCACGGCGATACGGCTCAAGGTCGACGCCGCCCACCAGCTGGTCGCCAGCCGCCCGGATCGTGCGGTGGAGATGCTCGACTCCGCCAGCTCCGACCTGGGCTCCGTGCTCGAAGAGGTACGAGCCATGGTCGAGGGGCTGCGGCCTGCGGTGCTGGACCGCTTCGGTCTGGCCGGGGCTCTCGAGCTGCGGGCTCGAGAGCTGTCGACGCACTCGCCGGACCTGGCGATCACCGTTCGCGGTGGTACGCACTTCGACGCGATCGGCGGTGGCGTCGATGTCGCGATCTATCGGGTGGTCAGTGAAGCACTGAACAACGTGGTCCGACACTCCAATGCCTCGCACTGCGATGTCGCCGCACGCATCCGTGGGGACGACCTCGTGATCGACGTCGTCGACGACGGCGATGTCGACCTCGGCGATGCACCGACCGGAGCGGGCCTGTCGTCGATGTCGGTCCGAGCAGCAGCCGTCGGCGGCTACCTCGTCACCGGCATCGAACGTGGCCGCGGCTACCGAGTTCAGCTGGTGATCCCCAAGTCCTCGATGACCGAATCGACCGGCTGATGACGGTGAGGTTGTTGATCGTCGATGACCATCCGCTGGTACGAAGCGGGTTCCGCTTCCTCGCCGAGGCGCGGAGCGAGATCGAGATCGTCGGCGAGGCCGCAACAGCCGACGAGGCCGTGGCGGCCTCCCGGCGTCTGCGACCCGACGTCGTGGTGATGGACGTCGACCTCGGCGGCAGCTCGGGGATCGAGGCCACCACCCGAATTCGACGCGACCACCCCGAGGTACGGGTGTTGTTCCTCACCATGCACGACGACGAGGCGACCGTGCTCTCGGCCCTCGACGCCGGCGGCACGGGATTCGTGCCGAAGGGAGCACCACAAGACGATCTCATCCGGGCAATTCTGGGCACGGCGGCGGGCGATCTCGTCCTCACCGAACGGGCCGGTGCCATCGTGGCGTCACAGGTCGCCCGCCGACCGCCCGGTCGCCGCGCCCTGCCCTATCTCACGCCCCGCGAGCACGAGATCACCGAACTCATGGCGACGGGCCGGGCGAACGGGCAGATCGCCGCCGAACTCGGCGTTTCCCGCAAGACCATCGCCAATCACGTCGCCAACATCCTCGCCAAACTCAACGCCGTCGACCGCGGACACGCCATCGTCATCGCCCGAGACGCCGGCTACGGGCGGGGGTGAACCCGGAGGTCGATCGCCCCCAGGGCGTCGGGGCTCGTCCTGGGGGGTGACTAGGGTCTGCACATGCTGATCGTTGCCGGTTCCATCACCACCGAAGACGGCGGCCGCGACCGCTTCCTCACCGCCGTCTCGTCGATGGTCGCGGCCACCCTCGCCGAGCCTGGTTGCCGGGAGTACGCCTTCACGTCGGATCCCAACGACTCGAACCGCATCCTGCTCTACGAGTTGTGGGACGACCAGGAAGCGCTCGACGCCCATTTCGCCAGCGACCACATGGCTCAGTGGCAGCTCCGGCGGAAGGACCTGCCGGTCGTGGGTTCCGACATCAAGAAGTACACGATCTCGGCGGTCGGTCCGGTCCGCTGAGCACGGTGCGGACGAGAGAGACCATCGCCTCTACCGTCGCCGGCCACGACCGCTCATGCTCACGATCATCCAACCACCGAAGGAGACCGTCATGGGCGCGTTGCTGAGCTTCCACGATTTCGGCTTCGACTCGAAGGAGCGTCAGCTCGAACCCAACGACCGAGTCGTCGCCACCTATCTGGTCACCAACCGGTGTGATTGCGTCGACCTCACCGACGTCGAGATCACCCACATCGACCGGGTGGCCAACGACGGCACGGTCGTGATGCGGTGCGAGCCTCCGGTCGTGGCCCTCGACGGCTCGCTGGCGCCGAACGAGGAACGACAAATCACCGTGGAGCTGATCACGACCGGCCATCTCCCGGGTCGTCACCCACTCCGGGTACAGGCTCGATTCCACTGCCGACCCACCACGCCCTCGGCCGAGGCTGTCTTCGAGATCGCCGTGGCCGCCGACTGACGGAGTGGTCGAGCACCGAGACGACACCTGGCTAGGGTGAGCCGATGGCCCGCGTCGATCGAATCATCACCTCCGGCATCTTCAGTCTGGACGGCCAGGACTTCGAGGTCGACAACAACGTGTGGATCGTCGGCGACGACCACGAGGCCGTCGTCATCGACGCGGCCCATGATCATCGGGCCATTCTCGACGGCCTCGGCGGCCGCTCGCTCAGGGCCATCGTCTGCACTCATGGCCACAACGACCACATCAACGCGGCCGCGGAACTGGCCGACGAGACCGGCGCCCCGATCCTCCTGCATCCCGACGACACCATGCTCTGGGAGGTCGTCTACCCCGAGCGTCGCATCGACGACGCCCTCCGTGACGGCATCACGATCTCGGTCGGCGGCAACGAACTCACGGTGCTGCACACCCCCGGCCATTCGCCGGGCGGCTGCTGCCTCCACCTACCCGATGACGGTCTGCTCTTCAGCGGCGACACGCTGTTCAATGGCGGCCCGGGGGCCACCGGTCGGAGCTTCTCGAGCTACGACGTCATCCTCGACTCGATCGAACAGCGCCTGCTCACCCTGCCCGACCACACGGTCGTCCATACGGGGCACGGCGATTCGACCAGCATCGGGGCCGAGGCGCCCAGTCTCGGCGAGTGGCGGTCGAAGCAGTAGCCCGACGCTGCCGGGAACGCAACGAGCGGAGCGATCCGCGACGAGTGGACCCGGCCCCGGTCCCCTATCTTGTGCAAGCGGTCGAGGCGGGGACCGCTCCGCCCACCGAACCCCGAGAGAACCATGCCCACTGCTCCCGCACCGTCTCGCCGAACGACGATCGTCGCCGCCATCGGTGCCATCGCCCTGTTCGTCAGGTGCCTGCGGCGGTGGGTCCGAGTCCGTCGACGCCGGGGGTACGACCACCGAGCCCGCGATCGAGACCAGCACCACCACGACGACGAGCACCTCGATACCGGCCACGGCCCCTTCGACCACGGCCGACCGCTTCCCGCGGCGATCCCCGACGACTCCCTTCCCGGCTCGGCGATCGACATGGGACCCGGGGCCGGAACCACCGTGAGCGTCGTCGGGGTCGCGTTCGACGACGTGCTCAACGTGCGCACCCTGCCCGACGCCACGAGCGATCCGATTGCGTCGCTCGCCCCGATGGCCACCGACCTCGTCCACACGGGCCGCAAGCGGGACGTCGGTGCCTCGATCTGGTGGGAGATCCAGCTCCCCGAGGGTGTCGGCTGGGCCAATGCGAAGTTCCTCGCCCCGATGGCCGAGACCGGCGACGTCACGGCCGACCTCGTCGCACACCTGGGTGGACTCGCATCGGCCTCGACGGTCGAGGCCCTGATCCGCCAGGTGATGGACCACTACGCCATGGTCAGCGAGGGCCCGGCCCCGTCGGTCACCCTGGTGGCCGAACCGGTCACCGGCGATCTGATCGAGGCCTGGGTCGACGTGACGGGCTATCCCGACGACTCCGTGCTCGGCGAACGCCTCCATCTCTTCGTCGCCGACGAGGGCGGCGTCTTCGGCCTCAAGAGCGTCGAGTCGACGACGCTGTGCCGGCGAGGTGTCGCCGACGGGCTCTGTCTGTGACGTCGGTCGAGCGCGGCACCCGCCAACCGGCTCGAGCGGACCGTGCTCTGGGTGGTTCGGGTCTCGCTCGTGCTGGCGATCGCCGTCAGCGTCGCCTTTCCCGACTGGGAGCAGTTCGAGGGCAAGGGGATGGCGTTCCGGGCTCCCTTCTACCTGCTTCCCCTGATCGTCGTTGCCGGTCGTCTGGCGCATCCGGGGCTCCCACTCCCCGTATCCCTGGTTGGTCGACGCCCTGGTGTCGCCCCGTTCCTGATCGACACCCTGGGCAACGTCGGGAACTTCTACAACGACTACGGCTCGACCGACGACGTCCTGCACTTCGTCAACTGGGTGTCCCTGATGGGGGGGTCACGCTCGCCCTCGCTCGCAACGGTCTCTCGAAATGGACGGCCTGGTCACTGGGCTGGGGCTTCGGTGCCGTCGCCATCATCTGGTGGGAGGCGGCCGAGTACCTCGTTCAGGAACTGGGAACGGCGGGTCTGTCGCTCACCTACGAGGACACGATCGGCGATCTCCTGCTGTCCTCGACCGGCGGGGCCGTCGGCGCCGCCCTCGCGATCGCGCTGGCCTGGCCCGACCCGGTCACCGCAACCGGGTGGCGCAGCTCCGACGAGCTGCCAGACTCGACCGATGCCATCAGCTGAACCCGTGAACACCGCCGTCGGGCGGAGCGCACCATGACCGACATCTTCGAGTTCAGCGATCAGGCCGTCGAACGGGTCGCCGACACGATCCCGACGTTCGCCACCGCCCTCGGCCTGCCCGGGCGGGACGACCGATGGGACGACTTCGGCCCCGGGGGAATCGCCGAGCAACGCCGCCTCTTCCACGAACTCCTCGACGGTGCTGCGGCCCACGCAACCCCCGACCGACGATCGCTCGTCGCCCAGCGCGTCCTCATGGCCGAGATGTCCAACCTGATCGACGGGATCGACTCGCAGTCGTGGCGTCGCGATGTCAACAACATCGTGTCGCCGTGGCAGGACATCCGGACGATCTTCGATCTGATGCCGACCGACTCACGTCCGGCCTGGTCCAACATCGTCGCCCGGCTCGAACACATCCACGAGCCCCTCGACGGCTATCGAGCCAGCCTCGAAGCCGGCCTGGCCGCCGGCGACGTCGCCGCCCGGCGCCAGGTCGAAGCCGCCATCGAGCAGGGTCGCCAGGCCGCCGGTGACGGCTCGTCGTTCCTCCAGCTCCTCGACCGGTTCGTCACCGACGGTCCGGCCGACGACGAAGACCTGGCCGAGCGATTGCGGGCCGGGATCGACCACGCCCGCCGGGTCTACGCCGACATGACCGACTGGTTCGAGACCACGTACCTCCCCGCCGCCCGCCCCGAGGACGGCGTCGGCCGGGCCGTCTGGGTGGCGTCCGCAGCCCGGTTCCTGGGTCGCACCGTCGACCCCGAGAAGACGTCCGACTGGGGTTGGGCCGAGCTCGACCGACTGCTGCGGAAACGGGCCGAGATCGCCCGACGGATCGACCCCACTGCGACCGTCGCCGAGGTCATGCATCGGGTCCGCACCGATCCGGCCATGGCTGCACCGTCGGCCGAGGCGTTCATCTCGCTCATGCAGCGTCGCCAGGAACAGGCCCTCGAGGAGCTCGACGGCACCCACTTCGACGTCCCCGAACCGATCAAGACCATCGAGGTCCGGGTTGCGCCTCCGGGCGGATCCACGGCCCCGCACTACATCGGTCCGTCCGAGGACTTCAGCCGTCCGGGTCGCGTCATGTATCCGCTCGACCACCGGACGACCTTCGCGCTGTACGACGAGATCACCACCGCCTATCACGAGGGGTTCCCCGGCCATCACCTGCAGGTCGGATGGCAGGTGGCGATGGGCGACCAGCTCAGTCGGTACCACCGGCTGGCGGTGTGGTACCCCGGGTCGGGCGAGGGTTGGGCGCTCTACGCCGAACACCTGATGGGCGAGCTCGGGTTCTTCGAAGAACCGCACTTCGAACTCGGTCTCGTCTCGTCCCAGATCTTCCGGGCCGCCCGGGTGGTGATCGACATCGGCTGCCATCTCGGTCTGCCGATTCCCGATGGGGCGCTGACCGGGCTGGCCGACTTCGACCACGACGGCGAGATCTGGGATCACGATCTCGGTCTCGAGATGTTGACCCAGGTCGTCCACCTCGACCCCGACGACGCCCGAGTCCGAGATCGTTCGCTATCTCGGCTGGCCGGGCCAGGCGATCTCGTACAAGGTCGGCGAGCAGTTCATCCTCGATCTGCGGGACACGGCCCAGCAGTCCGACGACTTCGACCTCAAGGCCTTCCACGCCGACCTGTTGTCGCTCGGTTCGTTGGGCCTCGACCTCCTCGAGGAGTTGATGACCGCACCCCGCTGACCCGGCCGCCTCCGGGTGTCAGTCGGGCCGGACGATGAACAACGATCGGGCCTCGACCATGACCGAACCGTCGGGAGCGGTGAGGGCCGCATCGACCCGAACCGTGCGCGATCGCACCGATCGGGCGGTGGCGGTCAATCGGTAGGGACCGCCGTCGAGCGGAACGGGACGGCGGTAGCGGAGGTCGAAGGTGCCGGTCACGACCCGGGCCCCCAGGGCGTGGGCCGCGGTTCGGGCCCCGATGTGGTCGAGCAGTGTGGCCGCCATGCCGCCGTGGAGCCATCCGGGGTTGCCGCGGTGCTCGGGCTGGGGGTGATAGCGGGCGTTCGCCGTCGGACCGTCGAACTCGACGACCGGGTGCAACGAACCGAAGACCCGATCCAGCGCCGCGGTGGCGTCTTCGTCGTCTCGGGCGCATCGGTGGTCATCACCGGCACGGTATTGGAAAACCGGCGAACCGCTCCTCGTCGGCGACCGATCCGGCGAGGGGTCCCGCTAGAACCACAGGCTCATGCCTCGCTTCTCTCTCCTCGGGGACTTCCGACCCGAAGTCCGTCGACCCATGCGATGGATGCTGCTCTTCCGGCTGGTCTCGAACACCGGCGTCCGGTTCGTCTACTCGTTCCTCCCGGCCCTGACCCGGGGGACCGGGCTGTCCGAGGGGACGCTCGGGACCGTCCTCGCCCTCCGGGACCTGAGCGGCGTGGCCGCCCCGGGGATCGGTCACGTGGTGCAGCGCCACGGCACGGTCCGGGTCATGGGGCTCGGGGCCACCCTGGCGACCCTGTGCTACTTCATCGCGACGCTCGGCGCCCCGGGTCTCGCCATCGGGCTCGTGCTGTCGGGCGTCGGGAAGATCGTGTTCGACGTGGCGATGAACACCTGGGTCGGCGACGAGGTGGCCTACGAACGACGGGCCCGGGCCAGCGGGCTGGTCGAGGGGGCCTGGGCGGCCGCGGCGCTCGTCGGCCTGCCCCTGTGCGGCCTGGCCATCGATCGGATCGGCTGGCAGGCCGCCCCGGCGCTGCTCGGCATCGCCGGCATCGCACCGGTCCTGGCCATCAACCGGCTCCATTCGACCGGCCAGGTCCACGAGGTCCAGCCCAACGTGCGACTCCGTTTCTCGGCGAGTTCGATCGCCGTGATCGTCGGCTTCTGCGCGATGACGCTGACCTCGCAGTTCCTGATCGTCGGTCACGGCAAGTGGCTCGACGAGACCTACGGGCTCGACGCCACGCAGATCGGTTTCGCCGTGATCTCGGTCGGGGTGATCGAGGCCGTCGCCTCGGGCGCCACCGCCCAGTACACCGACCGACTCGGCAAACGCAACGCCGTCATGGGCGGCATGGTGTTGCTGGCCGTGGCCTGCGGGGCCTTTGCCCTGGCCCCCAGCCCGCCCCTCGCCATCGGTCTCGTCATCCTCGCCGCGGCCTTCCTCGGTTTCGAGTTCGCGTTCGTGTCGGCGCTGCCCCTGATCGCCGAGCTCGACCCCGTCTCGCGGGCCAAGATGCTCGGGTTGGCGCTCGGTCTGTCGACGGTCATGCGCGCGGCCGGGAGCCCCGTCGGGTTGTTCGTCCAGAACGGTCGGGGCTTCGCCACGTTGATGGCGCTCGGCGCCGCCGGTGCGGTGCTGACGTTCGTGGTCTTCGCCGTCGTCGTGGTCGAACCCGACGACGTCGGCGACCTGATCGCCCGCAGCGACCGTGCCGTGACCACCGCTCGTGCTCGAATGGTCGGCCATGCCCCGCGTGTTCGACCGACTCCCCGCGTTGCGGGCCCGGCACGGGACTGCTGGCCGGCGGGTTGCCCGGCGGAGCGGGTCGACGCTCGTCGCCTGCTCGTCCTCGGCGCCCACCGCCGACGGGCTCCGGTCCTCGGCCGAGTCGTCCGTCGACCCCGGCGCCGACTCCCGAGCCGACCGACGGTCTCGCCACCGGGACAGCCGAACCGGTCGAGCCCGACGCCGCACGGGCCCCGATCATCGGATCCGACGGCATCGGCGACCCGGGCTTTCCCGGGCATGGGCAACGGCGGCTACCAGGTCGAGCACTACGACCTCGACCTGTCGGTGAACCGACCCCGGATCGACGGGGTCGCCACCCTGACCATCGTCGCCGAGGACCGCCTCGACCGGTTCGATCTCGACCTGAGCGGCCTGGTCGTCGAGTCCGTGCTCGTCGACGGGGTCGAGGCGCCGTTCGAGCGGTCGGGGCTCGAACTCGTGATCGACCCGGAGGCCGTCGTCGAGCCCGGCCGCGAGACCACGGTCGAGATCCGCTACGGCGGTGAACCCGAGACGATCGCCGATCCGGCCGGTCCGGCCCGGCTCGGCTGGTACTCGACGCCCCTACGGCACCTTCGTGCTGTCCGAGCCGCTGGGTGCGCCGACCTGGTTCCCCGCCAACGACCACCCGCAGGACAAGGCGACCTTCGAGATCACGGTCCGGGTCGCCGAACCCCGACATCGCCGTGGCCGCCGGCTCGCTGGTCGATCGGATCGACCACGGCGACGGCACCACGAGCTGGGTCTGGGCGATGGAGCAGCCGATGGCGACCTACCTGACGTCGGTCGTCACGGGGTCGTTCACGCTGGTCGAGGAGGAGCCGGTCGGCGGGGTGGCGATCCGCCACGTGCTGCCGAACGGATCGGTCGAGGAGCTGACGCCGGTGGCGGCACGCCAACGGGCCATGATCGAACTCTTCGTCGACCGTTTCGGCCCCTACCCGTTCGACAGCTACGGCATCGCGGTGGTTCCCGAGGACCTCGGGTTCGCGGCGCTCGAGAACCAGACGCTGAGCCTGTTCGACCAACGGGTCTTCGGTCCGTCGACGCCGTCGTCGTTCGTCGACCGGGTGATGGCCCACGAGCTGGCCCACCAGTGGTTCGGCAACCAGGTCTCGCCCGAGATCTGGGACGACATCTGGCTCAACGAGGGCTTCGCCACCTGGGCCGAGTACTACTGGGTCGAGGTCGCCACCGGCCTCGACCCGTGGGACGACGATCCGACCTCGTACCCGCCGCTCAAGAACCTGGCCAACGAGGACCTCTTCGACACCAACGTGTACGTCCGGGGCGGCCTGACCCTCGAGGCGTTGCGCCGGACCATCGGCGACGAGGCGTTCTTCGGGTTCCTGCGCGAGTGGGTCGATCGGTTCGGTGGCGGGACGGCTTCGACCGACGACTTCGTCGAGCTCGTCGAGGAACGGGCCGGGTCCGAGGCCCGATCCCTGGTCGAGTCGTGGATCTACGACGACACGATGCCCACCCTCCGAACCCTGATGGTCCATCATGGGCCGATGGCCGATCCGACCTCGCCATCGACCACCGAGCGGACCGGCGTCTACCCCGGCTCGTTCAATCCGCCCACGGTCGCCCATCTCGCCATCGCCGACGCCGCCCGCCGACAACGATCGCTCGACCGGGTCTTCCTCGTCCTGAGCCGACGGGCCCTGGCCAAGGAGCACGTCGAACACCCCCGATTCGAACACCGGGTCGAGGTCGTCACCGCCTCGGTGGCGCACCTCGAGTGGCTCGACGTCGTCGTCACCGAGCACCAGCTCCTGGTCGACATCGCCGACGGACACGACGTCCTCGTCATGGGCGCCGACAAGTGGGCGCAGATCAACGATCCGGCCTGGTATCGCGACTCGATCCGGCAGCGAGACCTGGCCATGGCCCGGCTGCCCGAGCTGGCCATTGCGCCGCGGCCCCCGATCGGGGTGCCGCCCGAGCACCGGCTCGAGATGCCGGGCGACTACCACGACGTGTCGTCCACCCTGGCTCGCGACGGTGCGCTCGACCTGATGACCCCTGCGGCCCGATCGTTCGCCGAGCGGACCGGCGCCTGGATCGATCCACGCCGCTACGAGCGTTCGACGGCCTGAACCTCGGGGTCGGTCCGGGATCAGCCCGGGCCCCTGCTGGCGGATCCGCTCGACCTCCGACATCGCTTCACGGAGCCGGTCGATCCACTCCGCCTGGTGCGAGCCGACCTGGGTGACGCACCAGGCCAGCGCCTCGGAACGGCTTCGGGCCACACCGGTGTCGATCAGGGTGTCGAGGATCCGTCGCTCGTCGAATCGCAGCCGGGTCATCACCGGCACCGAGGCATTGGTGAAGATCGCCTCGACCTCCCCGCAACGCGCCGCCCACGACACGGTCCGCCGGAAGCGGTGTTGGGCGGCCTCGGCGATCCTCATCCGCTCGAGCCGCGTCTCCTCGCGGAATCCGTCGATCCGGGAGCGGGCGGCGACGCCGACGGCTTCGTCGCCGCCGGGTGATGCCGCGGGAACCGACAGCACGCCGGTGACGATGATCTCGTCCTTGTCGGCCCGGACCTCGATGGGCCCGTCGAACCAGTGATCGGGGGTTCGTCCGGCGAACCAGCCGGCCAGTTCGTCGAGGTGGATGTCGATTCGATCGGTCATGGTCACTCCAGCGTTCGGGATGTCGGATTCGGGTTCGGTCTCGGGATCGGGGCTCGACGGGAATAGCGGCCCCGCCGACGACGTTGAGGACATTACCGGTAATCTTGTAATTCACTGCAAGTAGTGGCGACTCGTGTCGATGGCGGTCTCGTCCGTCCAGGTCCGCAGGCACCCGAACCCCCGTCAGGAGCATCCGTGACCTCTCCCCTCCTCCACCGACCACGACGACGCCCTCCGACCCGAGTCGGGTCTGGTGGCGATCCCGGTGATGCCTCTGCCCGATGGCGTCGTCCTGCCCGACATGGTCGTCACCATCGCCCTCCAGTCGGACGAATCGCAGGAAGCGGCCGCGGCGGCGGCCGACGACCGGATCCTGCTGGTCCCCCGGATCGGACAGGCCGACGGATCGTCGCGCTATGCCCGGCTCGGGGTGATCGCCACGATCGAAGACCGGGGGGCGTTGCCCAACGGCGTCGCAGCGCTGACCATCCGGTCACACCAGCGGGCACGGGTCGGGACGGGCATCATCGGCGCGACCGGGGGCCTCTGGGTCGAGGCCGAACCCCTCGACCCGACGACCACCGGCGCCGATCCCGACACCGTGGCGGCGCTCGTCGTCGAATACCGGGCGGCGGCGACCAACCTGCTCGATCGCGTCGGGTGGCCAGCGCATGGCCGGTGCCCTCCGCGAGATCGGCGACCCGGGAGCCCTGGCCGACTCCATCGGCTACTGGCCCGAACTCGCCCTGGAGCAGCGCGTCGAACTCCTCGAGACGGTCGACGTGGCCGAACGCCTCCGGCTGGCGATCTCGTTGGCCAAGCAGGCCCTGGCCGAGATCGAGGTACGCAACCGGATCAACAACGAGGTCTCCGAGCAGCTCGAGCAGAGCCAGCGCGAGGCCATCCTGCGCCGCCAGATGGCCGCCATCCGCAGCGAGCTCGGCGACGACCCCGATCGGGGCGGCGACGACTACCGCGCCCGCCTCGATGCGCTGGTCGCCGACGGATTCCTGACCACCAAGGTGGCCGACGCCATCGACACCGAGATCACCAAGCTCGAGCGGAACGGCGGCGAATCGACCGAGGCGAACTGGATCCGCACCTGGCTCGACACCGTGTTCGAACTCCCCTGGGCGGGCCGGAGCGTCGAACAGCTCGACCTCGACGAGGCCCGGGCGATCCTCGACGCCGACCACACCGGGCTCGACGACGTGAAGGACCGCCTCATCGAGTTCCTGGCGGTCCGCAAGCTCAAGGCCGACCGGGCGAGCAACCGGGTCGACGACCCGCCGTCCACCTCGGCGACGGGTGCTCGCCAGGGCGGCGTGATCCTCAGCCTGGTGGGCCCTCCCGGCGTCGGCAAGACCTCCCTCGGCGCCTCGATCGCCCGATCGCTCGGTCGGGAGTTCGTGCGCCTGGCCCTCGGTGGCGTCCACGACGAGGCCGAGATCCGGGGTCATCGACGAACCTACGTCGGGGCCCGGCCGGGCCGGCTGGTCCGGGCCCTCACCGAGGCCGGCACCATGAACCCGGTCGTCCTGCTCGACGAGGTCGACAAGGTCGGTTCCGACCACCGAGGCGACCCGTCGGCGGCCCTGCTCGAGGTCCTCGACCCGGCCCAGAACCACTCGTTCCGTGACCACTACCTCGAGTTCGAGCTCGACCTGTCCGACGTGGTCTTCATCGCAACGGCCAACGTGCTCGACACGATCCCCGGCCCACTGCTCGACCGGATGGAGATCATCCCGATCGAGGGCTACACCGAGCGCGAGAAGACGACCATCGCCCTCGACCACCTGATCCCGAGGCTGATCGACGCGAACGGACTCGATCCCGGCGAGGTCACGATCGGCGAGGACGCCGTGCGGCGCATCGCCGGTGACTACACCCGCGAAGCCGGGGTTCGCCGGCTCGAACGGCTCCTCGACAAGACCTTCCGCAAGTCGGCGACCCGGATCGCCTCGAATCCGGGGATCGGTCCGATCGTGATCGGACCCGACGATCTCGCCGACCTGCTCGGTCGTCCTCCGGTGCAGGAGAAGGCGGTCGAGCGAATCGACCGACCGGGCATCGCAACGGGTCTGGCCGTCACCGGGGCCGGCGGCGACGTCCTCTTCGTCGAAACGGCGCTGATTCCCGGCGAGGGCGAGCCGTTGCTCGACCGGGCAGCTGGGTGACGTGATGAAGGAGTCGGCGTCCCTGGCCCGCTCGCTGGCCGCGGTGCGGGCGCCCGAACACGGGGCGGAGTTCCCGGCGGGCAAGCGTCTGCACGTCCACTTCCCGGCCGGGGCCGTGCCGAAGGACGGCCCATCGGCCGGAGTCACGATGACCACGGCACTGATGAGTCTGCTGCTCGACCGGCCGGTGCGGGGCGACGTGGCCATGACCGGCGAGGTCACGCTGCAGGGCCGGGTGCTACCGATCGGTGGCGTGAAGCAGAAGGTGCTGGCTGCGCATCGGGCCGGGATCACCACGGTGATCCTCCCGGTCGCCAACGGTCCCGATCTCGACGACGTTCCCGACGACGTCCGGTCGGCCCTCGACATCCACCTGGCCACCACCATCGACGACGTGCTGGCCGTCGCGCTCACCTGACGCGGGCTCGCCTCTCGCCGGACCCTCCCGAACCCAGGCGTTCCGGCGGGCTCGCGTCCCGCTCCCTTCGTTCTGGCGGCGCTCCCGTTCCGTCCCGGGGACGGAGCCCCGCCAGAACGGGGTTCGGGCGGTCGCGAGTGGCTCGCCAGAACGGGGTTGGGGTGCGGTCGGACTCAGGGCTTGAGGGGCTCGTCGGCCCAGACGCCCGTCGGCAGGTCGTCGGTCATCAGGTCGTCGGCGAGCAGGTCGTCGGGTCGGGGGGCCTCGACGTCGATGCGCTTCATCTCGCCGGTGCGGAAGATCCGCTCGTTGATCTTCCAGGATCGCTTGGCCCGGTTGATCCCGAGTCGGGTCCCGAGGATCGAGTTCACGGCGCCGCCGATCAGCAACACCTGAGCGGCCAACCAGACCCAGGTGAGCGCCAGGATGAACGCACCGATGGCGCCGAGCACGTCGCTTCCCGCCGAGCTGAGGTCGACGTAGTAGCCGAAGCCGATCGTGAGGGCCCACCACATCGACGCGGCGACGAGCGCACCCGGCACGTCCCAGTGCCACTTGGTCCGGACCGACGGGCCGTAGTGATAGATGGACACCGCCCACAGGTGCAGGATCACGATCGAGGCGATCGTGCGAACGGTGCCCTCGAGCGGGACGTCGTAGCGAGACCACACGAAGACCTCGAGCAGGGCGATCGCCGCCACGATGACCAACGTGCCGAGGCCCAGGACGAGCGCCACCACCCGGGTGTAGTACCAGGTCCGGCCGTCCTCGACGTCGTAGACGTCGTCGAGGGCCCGGATCAGACCGGCGAACCCCCGGCTGATGGTCCAGAACGCGAGCAGCAACGAGAACGTGACCAGGCTCGAGTTCTGCTGTTCGAACAGTTCGCTGATCGTTCGCTCGACCTCGGGAACGTTGGATCCGAACAGCCGCTCGACGAAGTTGAGCGCATCCGACCGCACGTCGTCACGGAGGCCGGTGCCGACGATGCTGCCCAGCCAACCCAGGGCCGAGACCAGGGCCAACACCGCAGCGGGCAGGGTGAGGAAGATCCAGAAGGTGACCCCGGCCGCGAGGTCGCCGAGACCGCCGTAGTACCAGTGCTTGGCGACGTCGAACACGAAGTTCCACAACGAGCGCAACCACCCCAACGGACCTCTCACACGCAACAGCGTAGGAAGTGCGGAGGCCGGAGGTGCGTAGCGGTAGGGTCGGCTCTCATGACGCGTCCCGCAGGAGAGGCATTCTTCGTCGGCCCCGAGGGTGGCAATCGGGGCCCTGGCGTGCTGGTGCTGCATTCGTGGTGGGGCCTCAACGAGTGGGTGCGGGACTTCTGCCGGAGGCTGTCCGACGAGGGCTACACGGTACTGGCCCCCGATCTGCTCCACGGCGAGACGCCGGCCACACCCGAGGACGGCGAACGGGTCCTGGCCGAGGTCGATGCCGACCAGCTCTCGGGGCTGATCCTCGCCTCGACCGGGGTCCTGCAGCGCGCCGCGGCCGGCGAGGACGAACCCATCGCGGTGATCGGCCTGTCGATGGGGGCGTCCTTGGCGCTCTGGCTGGCGGCGAGGTCGTCGGACACGGTCCGGGCGGTCGTGTCGTTCTACGGCGCCCAGTCGATCGACTTCGACCAGGCCCGGGCCGTGTTCCAGGGCCACTATGCCGAGGACGATCACCTCGTGAGCGAGGAAGACCGGATCACCACCGAGGCCTTCATTCGGCTCGGCGACAACGACACCGACTTCCATCTCTATCCCGGCACGTCCCACTGGTTCTTCGAAGCGGGCGAGACCTTCGACCACGATGCCGCCGAACTGGCCTGGGATCGCACCGTCGACTTCCTGCATCGCCATCACCCGGTCCACCGACCGATCGAGGACGCCGCCGATGACGCCACCGACCCGGCCGGGTCAGCCGAGTCCACCGACCAGCGCGAGCCCACCGACTGATCGGTCGCGCCGGGCGAGGGCGGATGGTCAGGCCGGCTCCGGGCGGTAGACCTCGCCGTCGGCGAAGAGGTGGTTGGCGCAGGGCTCCCAGTGCGTTCCGAGCACGAGCACGTCCCGGTCGGCATTGGCCGCGAAGAAGGCCCGGCGGGTCGCCTCGGACTGCGCGCGATCGACGTCGACACTGCTCCCCCATTCCGGATGGGCCAGCTGGCACGGATGATGCGACAGGTCGCCGGTGATCACCGCCTCGGCGCCCTCGGACCGGATTCGCAGGCTGACGTGCCCGGGGGTGTGCCCGGGTGTCGGTTCGAGCGTGAGTTCGGAGGTGATCCGATGGTCGGTGGCCACGAGATCGACCAGACCGGCCTCGATCACCGGACGCACCGAGTCCGCCATGAGGACGACGTCGTCGGCCACCGGACTCGCCGACCAGTGGGCCCACTCGGTCTCGCCGAACAGGTAGCGGGCGTTCGGGAAGGTGGGGACCCAGGCCCCGTCGACGAGTCGGGTGTTCCAGCCGACGTGGTCCACGTGGAGATGGGTGCACAACACGAGATCGATCGATTCGGGCGGGAACCCCGCGGCCCCGAGATCGTCGAGGAAGGGACCCGACCGGTTCGACCACATCTCGATCGAGCGTTGCTTGTCGTTCCCGAGGCAGGTGTCGACCACGACGTTCCGCCCTTCGCTCTCGACGACGAGGCTGCGGATGGTCATGCGGCCCTTGCCTTCGGGAGAGACGTAGAGCGGCTGGGCCCACGGGATGGCGAGCAGGTTCTCGGCCGTGGCGTCGGGCAGGATGAAGTGGATCGCCGACACGGTCGCCATCTCGACCACCTCGGTGACCCGCACGGCCCCGATCTGCCAGCGGCGGAACGTGAGGGTCGGTTCGGTCTCGGTCATGGGGACTCCTCGGCAGGCTTCGACGTCGGACGACCTCGAGTGGACGAGATGCTACGCGACGACGGCTCGCGACCTCCACGCCGAGGCGGTCCACCGAACGGGGGGCAACACCGGGTCAGACGAACCGGGCCATCCGTCGGCGCTTGTGTTCCTTGGCCAGCAGGTCCTGACCGGCCTTGGCCCGTTTCCCGAGTTGGATGGCCGTTGCCTCGGACACCCGCTCGACACCCGACAGCCGATTCAGTTCGGCGTTGACCGCGGCGTGGGTCTTGCCCGTCAACGACACCAGCTCCCGCACGATCTCGGCGTTGCGTTCCCGGAGCCGGTCGCGATCGCGCCGCGACATCAACACCATCGGGCCCGGTCCCGGTGGCGGCAGTTGCTGCAGGTCGATGAACAGCTCGGGCTGCTCGAACTCCTCGTGGTCGCCGTCGTCGTCGTGATCGTGATCGGCTCCATCGTCGAAGATGTCCTCGCCGTGGTCGGCGGACCCGACCGTGGCCGACAGCACGGCGAACAACGAGAGCTGCTCCTCGCCCGCCTCCTCGGTGACCTCGTCGACGTCGGCGTCGTCGAACTCGCCCGACTCGTCGTCGTCCTTCTTGCGCAACAGGTGCCGCCGGGCCTCGGCGATCGCCTCGCCATAGAACCGCAACCGGGGATCGTCGGGCATGAACAGGTAGGCCCGTTGCCGTCCCGCTCCCCGGGTCCAGCGCACGATCCGGCCCACCGCCTGACGGAAGAACAGCTCGGTGGTGGTGGTGGTCGCGTAGACGGCCACCCGAAGGCGGGGGATGTCGACCCCCTCGGAAACCATGCGAACGGCCACGATCCATTCGCTGGTGCCGTCGGAGAACTCGGTGATCTTCCGTGAGGCCTGGGGATCGTCGGAAACGGCGACCGTGGGCTGCACCCCGTACCGTCGGCGGAGCAGGGCGGCGATGGACTGGGCGTGTTCCTGGTCCATGGCGATCACCAGGCCACCGGCGGTGGGATGGGTCTCGCGGATCTTGACCAGTTGCTCGTGCGCGTGACCCACCACCGATGGCAGCCATTCGCCGTCGAGCGACAACGCCGCCCGCAGGCGCTGGTTGGCCTGGGTTCGGGCCAGTTCGTCGTCGAACCCGGCTGCGACCTCGGCGCCGTCGGGCGCCACCCACTCCATGTGCCCGCCGAAGCGCGGGAAGAACACGGGCCGCACGACACGACCGTCGCTCAGGGCATCGCCGTAGCCGTACTCGACGTCGGGGACGACCTGATCCCACTCGTAGCGAACGAACGGGATCGACCGGGTGTCGCTGCGGAACGGGGTCCCCGACAGCGCCAGGCGTCGGGCTGCGCCGGCGAAGGCGATGGCGACGCCGTCACCCCACGAACGCTCCTCGCCGGCATGGTGGATCTCGTCGAGGATCACGAACCCGTCCTCGGCCAGCGATCGGAAGGCGAGCGCCGACGAGCCGACCTGCTGGTAGGTGGTCACGACCCCGTGCACGTCGGACGGCAGCCCCCCGTTCGGGCTCCATTCGGTGTCGAGGACGAGCCCGAACCGCTCGGCGGCGTCGGCCCACTGCTCCTTGAGGTGCCGGGTCGGGGCGACGATGATCAACCGGCCGGCGAGGCCGGGCAGCGTGAGGCGGGCGGCCGTGAGTGCGAAGGTGGTCTTGCCGGCTCCGGGCGTGGCGACGGCGAGGAAGTCCGGTTCCTCCGACTCGAGGTACCGGTCGAGGGCCTGTCGTTGCCAGGGTCGCAATCGAAGCGTGGAAGCAGCCATGGGTCCGTCCAGTCTGGCCGACCACGACCCGAATCGAACGGTGTCATTCGCCGACTTCGGTGGTAGGGCATCGCCCCGCGGCACGGCACCGAGGGCCGGGTTCGAGATCTCCCGAGCGACGCCGCAACGGCTCGCCGAAGTGCGAGACTCGGGGCCAGTGTCCGAACCCACCGCCCCCTCACCCGGTCGGAGCCCCACCGCCCTGGTGCAGGCCGATCACGTGCAAAAGCACTACGGCGCCCACATCGCGTTGAGCGACGTCGACTTCACGATCGAGCCCGGGGTCACCGGCCTCCTGGGCGCGAACGGCACCGGCAAGACCACCCTGCTCGGCATGATCATCGGGCTCCATCCGGTCACCGGAGGCTCGCTGCGGGTCCTGGGACGCGATCCGTGGTCCGACGGTGCGCTGGTCCGCCAGCACCTCGGGTACTCCCCCGAGCACCACACCCTCCCTCCCGATCTCCGAGCCGCCGATTTCGTTCGCCACGTCGCCGAACTGCACGGCCTGCCCCGCAACGAAGCCGTCACGCGGGCCAGTGATGCGCTGTGGCTGGTGGGGCTGGGTGAGGAGCGGTTCCGACCCATGGGCACGATGTCGACCGGTCAGCGCCAACGGGTCAAGTTGGCCCAGGCCATCGCCCACGACCCCGATCTGGTGCTCCTCGACGAACCGACCGACGGGCTCGATCCGATCCAGCGCGATGCAATGCTCGATCTCATCGCCGGGGTGGCCCGGGATTTCGGGATCAACGTGATCCTGTCGTCGCACCTGCTCGACGAGGTCGAACGCATCTGCGATGCCGCGGTCATCATCGGCGACGGGCGAACCCTCGCATCGGGATCGCTCGAGTCGTTGATGGGGACCTCGACGGGGCTCCATGTCGAACTCGACGGCGACGAGCGGTGGATCGGCGAGGCGACCGAACGACTGCGATCCCAAGGATTCGGTGTCGTCGCCAACGTCCGTCAACTGATCGTGACCGAACCGGCGGCAGGCACGGGTGTCGACCTCTACGACGCGGTGCGTGATGCAGCCGTCGACTGCCATTGCGGCATCGTCCGGCTGTCACGCAAGGGCCGATCCCTCGAGGACATCTTCCTCGAGGAGACCCTCCACCCACACCCGGCCGCCGTTCACGCCGATGCCCCCGGGGTCGCGGGATGACCGCCGAGGCACAGATCTACGATCAGGGCTACCGCCGCTACGACGGGCCGAGGGCGGGGCTCGGCGGTGCGATGCGCAGCCTGATGGTCCACAGCATGCGCGATGCGCTCGGACTCGGCCGATCGTTCCGCCACAAGGTCTTCCCGTTCGCCACCATCATCGCGGCCTACCTCCCGGCGGCGGCGTTCATCGGGATCTCCGCCCTGATCCCCTCCGACTCGGCGGAGTTCCGGGACTTCCTCCCCTCCTACGCCGGCTACTACAACTACGTCATCGCCGCCATCTACCTGTTCGCCGGCTTCATCGCCCCCGAACTGTTGTGCAAGGACCGCCGAACCGGCCTGCTCGGCGTGTATCTCTCGTCGCCCCTCAACCGGCCGACCTATCTGCTGGGCAAGGCGCTCACCGTGCTCGGGTTGCTCCTGATCGTCACCCTCGGCCCTCCCCTGCTGACCCTCATCGCCTACTCCCTCGAGTCCGTCGGACCGAGCGGCTTCGTCGAGTGGATGCAGACGCTGTTCGAGATCGTCGTGTCGTCGCTCGTGATGGGCATGCTCTTCGCCACGGTGGCCCTCGCGATCGCCTCGCTCACCGATCGCTCGGCGGTGGCGACCGCCACCGTCCTCGCGTTGTTCCCCGGCTCGGCCATCGTGTCCGACGTCCTGGTCGACGAGGCCGGTCTCCCGGCGGTGATCCGGCTGTTCAACCTGCCGAACCTGCCGCCGCGAGCTCATCTTCCGGATCCACGGCGAGATCGGCATCTGGAACCCCTACACCGACAACC
The DNA here is from genome assembly GCA_963717115.1 of uncultured Acidimicrobiales bacterium. Classification (GTDB taxonomy): domain Bacteria; phylum Actinomycetota; class Acidimicrobiia; order Acidimicrobiales; family SZUA-35; genus JBBQUN01. The sequence continues at coordinate 502,738 of CAVQVO010000009.1, forward strand.
CGACCTGGACGCTCTGGGCGGCGTGGCTCGGTTGGATGGCCCTTTCGGTCGCCTTCATCTGGTTCCGCTACCGGCGACTGTTGGTGCGGCGATGACCCAGACCGAGCCGTCGGTGGCGCCCCTGCCGCCCGCCCCGACCGAGCCGTGGCCGCCCTCGGACGCAACCATCGTCGCCTACGACGTCTCGAAGTCGTTCGGCGGGCTCGTGGCCGTGAGCGACATCTCGCTCGCCATCGGACCGGGCGTGTCGGCCCTCCTCGGACCGAATGGTGCCGGGAAGTCCACGCTCCTCCGTCTGCTGTCGGGCCAGGCCAATCCGTCGAGTGGTCGGGTGTGGGTGGCCGGCGGTGACCCTCGCCGCGACGCCGACGCGCGCGGCCGGATCGGTCTGGTCCCTCAACAAGACGGCGTCTTCGAGCGCGAGACCGCGCTCGACGTGGTCCGCCTGGCGGCGGTGCTGAGCGGCCTCGACCACCCGACCGAACGAGCCCGCGAGGCACTCGCCATCACCGAGATGGACCCCGACCTCGATCGCGGCGTCGGCACGTTCTCCAAGGGCATGCGCCAGCGCGTCAAGATCGCCCAGGCGCTCGTTCACGATCCGCTGGTGCTGATGATGGACGAGCCGTTGAACGGGCTCGACCCGCGGCAACGTCGCAACATGACCGAACTCGTGCACAGCCTCGGTGATCGCGGCAAGACCATCCTCATCTCCTCCCACGTCCTCGACGAAGTCGAACGGTTCGGCTCGCACGTGGTGGTCATCGCCCACGGCCGCCTGGCCGCCCAGGGCGACTTCCGGGGCATCCGCCGCCTCATGGAGGACCAACCCATGCGGATCCGGATCGTCGCCACCGACGTCCGCCCCCTGACCGCCGCGCTCCTGCAGTCCGGCGTCGTCACCGGTGTGACCCTCCAGGGCCCGGACCGGGCCGAGGTCACGACGACCTCGGCCACCGACTTCCGGCGCTACCTGCCCCATTTCGCTCGCGAGCTCGGTCAGCGACTCGAAGAGGTCACCCCGCTCGACGACGACCTCGAGAGCGTGTTCCGGTATCTCGTGGGAACCCGATCATGACCGCCCTGGCCGCGCTCTACCGGCTGTTCCTTCGGCATCAGTTGACCGCCGGTCGGCTCGCGTTGATCGCCGTGTTGTCGGCCTTCTCACTCCTCATCGGTTTCGTCACCGGTCAGGCCGTCGAGCCGATCGACGCCGTCGACGTGGCCGTCGGCTTCACCTCGGTGTTCGGCCTGGCGCTCATGACCCCCATCGTGTCGTTGGTCCTGGCCAGTTCGGCCCTCGGCGACCTCGTCGACGACGAGACCCTGGTCTACGTGTGGCAACGTCCCTGTCCCCGGTGGACCATCGCCGGGGGCGCCTGGCTCAGCGCGCTCACCGTCGCCGTGCCGGCCACCGTCCTCCCGTTGTCGATCACGGCCCTGCTCACGAGCCGCGATCTCTCCACCGCCGCGGCGGCCGGTCTGGCCAACGGGCTGGCCGCCGTCGCCTACACGGGCGTCTTCGTGCTGCTGGGTCTGGTGGTGCGCCGGGCGCTGGTCATCGGACTGGCCTACCTGTTCATCTGGGAGCTGTTCGTCGCCCGCGTGGGCGCCGGCGCCGCCAAGCTCTCGATCAACACCTACCCCGCCTCGGTGCTCTCCCGACTCACCGACATCGAACTCCCGCTCGCCGAGCGGGCCATGGTCAGCGGGCTGATCGTGCCGGTGCTCGTCCCGGTCCTCGCCGTCGGACTCACGGCCTGGTGGCTCGAACGAATGGACGTCGCCTGATCGGCTTGCCGTCACTGCGCAGCGAGCACGACGCGGCGATCGCCCGGCTGGCGGTGCCGGCGCTCGGCACCCTGGTGGCCGAACCCCTCTACGTGCTGGCCGACACCGCCATCATCGGTCATGTCGGCACCGCCGAACTCGCCGGGCTGGCCCTGGCATCGACCGTGCTCCTGACCCTGCACTCGCTGCTCATCTTCCTCGCCTACGGGACCACCGGACCGGTGGCCCGCCTCATCGGTGCGGGACGCGAACCCGAAGCGGCGAGCCGCTCGCTCCAGGGCCTCTGGTTGGCGCTCCTGCTGGGCGTGGTCGTCGGGGTGCTCCTCCTCGCCGCCCGCAACCCGCTCCTCCGGGCGTTCGGTTCCGACGCCGAGGTGTTCGGTCACGCCCATCGCTACCTGTCGATCTCGGTCTTCGGCTTTCCGTTCATGCTGCTCCTCCTCGCTGCGGGAGGTGCCTTCCACGGTCGCCAGGACACCCGCACCCCCCTGGCCCTCGCGGTGGGCGGCGCGGTGATCAACCTCGTCCTCGAGTCGGTCCTCGTCTTCGGCTTCGGGTACGGGGTCGGGGCGTCGGCCCTGTCCACGGTGGTGGCGCAGGGACTCACCGCCGCCATCGCCGTGGTCGTGCTCCTGCGCTGGATCCGATCGACGGGGGCGCGCTTGACTCCGCATCCGGCGACGATGCGGTCCCTGGCCAAGGCCGGGCAGGCCCTGATCCTGCGGACGGCCGCCCTGCGGGGTTCCTTCACCCTGTCGGTGCTCGTCGCCAGCCGAATGGGATCGACCGAGGTGGCCGCCCATCAGGTGGCCCTCCAGATCTGGGGGACCCTCGCCCTGGCCCTCGACGCGGTGGCGATCGCCGGGCAGGCGTTGACCGGACGCTGGCTCGGCACCGGCGACATCGGTCAGGCCAAGGCGGCGACCCGGCGCATGATCGAGATCGACATCGCGGTGGGAGTCGTGGCCGCGCTCGTCATGGTGGCGTTCCGCGGTCCGATCGCCTCGATCTTCTCCGACGACCTCGCCGTCACCGGGCTGGTGTCGAGCCTGCTGCTGCTGGTCGCGCTCCAGCAGCCGCTCAACGGCCATGTCTTCGCCCTCGACGGGATCCTGATCGGTGCCGGCGACCTGGGTTACCTGGCGATCACCATGCTCGCGGCGGCCGCGCTGTTCGTGGTGCTCGCGGTCGCCGTCCTCGTGACCGGGTCGGGACTGACCTGGCTGTGGTTGGCGCTCGGGGTCTTCATGGCGGCCCGGGCGATCGCGCTCCATGCCCGCTGGCGGAGCGAGCGTTGGCTCGAGACGACCCTGCCCTGAACGAGGAAGCGGCCCATCCGGGGCTGGACGCGGAGGCACCACACGTCGGATTCGACGGCCTCCCTCACTTGCTGCGCCGACCGTCGAATCCGATTGTTCGTGTGGTGAACACCACCTCTGGCGGTTCCCTCAAAGCGCCGTCGGTGGACATCAGTGATCATGCCGAGTCGGTGTTGAGAAATCGTTGAAGCTGGTCAGCGCCCTCTGGTCCGGTCAACCGGACCAGAGGGCGCTGGGGGGAGCGCCGACGGCCTCAGCCGGAGGAGGACGTGGGGCCGGAGGGCGTTTCCCGCAGCGACCGCCGGGTGCTCGAAATCGTCGGCGGGGTCGTGCGACATGCCGAGTTTCTCCATGACCCGGAGCGAGCGGAGGTTGATCGCCGCCGTGAACGAGACGATCTCGTCGAGTCCGAGTCGCCCGAAGCCGTCGACCACGGCGGCCCGCGCCGCCTCGGGAGCGAGGCCCGATCCCCAGAACCGCCGCCCGAGTCTCCAGCCGACCTCGACGGCGGGCGTGAACGGGGCGTCGAACGTCGCGGTCCACAGTCCGACGAACCCCAGGAAGTCGGCCGTGGCGATCGACTCGAGGGCCCAGAAGCCGTATCCGTGCCGGTCGAAGTGGTCTTCGACACGGTCGACGAACGCATCGCTCTCGGCTCGGGTCAGGGTGGCGGGGAAGTACTCCATCACCACGGGGTCGGCATTCAGTTCGGCGAAGGGACCGCGGTCGACGTCACGCCATCGGCGCAGGATCAGGCGATCGGTGCGGAGTTCGTCGAGATCCATGGCGGCCCTCCGTCGGTCGTCGGGTGGTCAGTCCCAGCCCGGGTTCGTGCGGTGCCACTGCTCGATGCGCCAGCGCCGACCGGCCCGAAGCGACCACTGCTCGGCGTCGGCCAACGCCCGTTCCACCGCCACCCGATCGTCTCGACGGACCCCGAGGTCGGCTCGGGCGAGCGACACCCGGACGTTGGCGGGGTGGGCGTCGAGGGCCCGGTGGTGTTCGTCGGCTTCGGCCAGCGACCGCTCGGCCTCGTCGAGGCGGCCGAGCACCAGTTGGAGTCGTCCGACGAACAGCGAACCCGAACCGAGCAGGAGGATCCCGTCGTAGACCGAAACGATCCGTCGGCGTGCAGCCGACATGGCCGGCAGCATCCGCGCCGCCAGGGCCCGATCCTCGAGGTTGGCCGCCGCCTCGGCGAAGAAGCTGGGGGTCAGGAACTGCAGGATGGGCTCACCCCCCGAGGTCTGTTCCTGTTCGGAGAAGCCGGCCACCAGCCGAGCCGCCTCGTCGAGTCGGCCCATCTCGGTCAGCATCACGGCATAGGGCGCCGAGAAGGCCGGCCCGGGATACCCCTCGAGCTTGTATTCGAGCAGGTCGAGGATCTCGGGATGGCGGTTGTGTTCCCGCCACAGCGCCGAGAGCTGCATCCCGAACTGGTCGAGCATCACGTCGCCGAAACGCTCGTAGCGGACGAACGCCTCGTCGATGCGGCGCTCGACCTCCTCGAGGTGCCCCTGCAGCAGCAGCAGGGCGACTTCGCCGACCTCGGCGTTCATCAGGGCCAGTGCCCGACCCGACGACTCACCGACCGAGCGGGCCCTGGCCAGCTCCGTTCGGGCGCCGTTCAGGTCGTGACGATCGAGGGCCAGGACCGCACGGGCCCGGAAGGCCCCGACGGTCTGCATGGGGTGGCGCTGACCGTCGGCGTTGGCGATGCACTCGTCGAGCAGGGCGGTGCGCTCCTCGAGGTCGAGGACCCGCTGGAGCGCGTTCTGACGCTGATGCAGCGCCAACGACAGCTGCGGAGGGTAGTTCTGCAATCGAGCCGACTCGACCGCCGCCCGGGACGCCCGATCGACGGCGGCGAGGTCTTCGTATTCCCCGAAGTACTGGAAGGCGAGCGCCGTCCACAGCTCGGGGACGTGGGGATCATCGGCCGGTAGCTTCTCGATGCACTGTTCGATCATGGGGATGATCACACCCGGCGGGCACCAGTAGCCGAGCCAGGTGGGATCGGTGTCCTCGTTGGAGATCCCCGACGACCCCTCGAACGAGATGGTCACCTTCGTCATGCGTCGCACGTCGCCGACGCGACGGGCGACCTCGAAGGCTCGGACGGCGGTCTCGTGGACGACGGGAGGTTGCGAGGTGTGCTTCTGGACGTGGATCAGCTCGAACAGCAGGTCGGCCAGGAGCGGATCGTCGTCGACGGTCTCGACTGCGGCGACGCCGGCCTCGAGCAGCCGAAGCGCGGCGTCGTAGTCGAAGAGCCTGGTGGCGCCGATGGCGGCCTGGAGTGCGTACTCGGCCCCCTTCAGGGCGGCGTCGGGCCCCGAGCCGCGCAGGAAGTGATGGGCCAGTTGGGCTGCCGGGGCCCGCTCCGCTTCGAGCACCGTGCCGAGCCGGGAGTTCAGTCGGGCCCGGCGGGGTGCCGACAGCCGCTCGTTCAAGGTCTCGGCGAAGAGATCGTGCACGAACCAGAACCGGTCACCGTGAACCGGGTCCTCTTCGATCATCTTCGCAGCCAGGGCCGCTTCCAGCTGATCGAGCACGGTGTCCTCGTCGAGATCGAGCACGGCGGCCAGGGTGGTCTCGCTGAACGCATCGACGCACAGCGCCGCCACCGTGAGCGACTCGGTCGTTCCGGCCGGCAGACGACGCATCCGACCGTTGATCGCGTCTCGCACCGTGTCGGACGAGGCGAGGGCTCCGGTCGCCTGGAGCGAGCGAAGCATCTCGGCGATGAACAGGGGGTTGCCGCCCGTGCGAGTCGCGAGGCTGGCTGCGACGTCGTCGTCGACCAGGCCCAACTCGTCCATCATCTGGGAGATGTCGGCCGCGGCGAGCCCGGTCAGGGCGAACCGCGTGGGACCGGCCTTGGACCCGATGTCTTCGAGGATGCCACCCACCACCTCGCCGACGGCCTCGGTGTCGCGCCAACTGGCCATCAGCACGACCGGGGCATCGACGAGGGATTCCGCGGCCAACGCCAGGAGGCGGAGCGAGTTCTCGTCGGCCCAGTGGAGGTCTTCGATGGCGATGAGCAGGGGCTGGATCTGGGAGCCGTGGCGCAAGGTTCGCACGACCGAGTCGAAGAGGGTGAACCGGTCGGTGGTGCGCTCCTCGTCGAGGCCGAGGCGCTCGCCGATCTCGGGCAGGATCTGGGTGAGGACCGGGCCCGAGGACCCCACCACGAATGCGAGTTCGCGGTCGTCGAGCCGCCCGACGAGGTCGCGCCAGGCGGTGGTCCACGGAAAGAGCGTGGTGTCGATCGAACCGTCGTGGCAGCGACCGATGGCGACGGCGAAACCCTTAGCCCGGGCCATCTCGGCGGCGTGGCGAACGAGGGTCGACTTGCCGATCCCCGGTTCGCCGGCAACGACGATCAATGCTCCCCCGCCCTCCCGCAGGGAATCGTCGAGCGCCGCGGCGATGGCGTCGGACTCGCGTTGTCGACCGACCGGGGCGGGTCGGACCGGACGATCGGTTGGTTCGGCGAGGACCGGGTCGACCGGTGCAGGCGCCCAGTCGAGACCGGGGTCGTTGGCCAGGATCCGGGCCTCGAGGGTTCGCAACTCGGGCGACGGTTCGAGTCCGAGCTCGTTTCGCAGGGTCGCACGACCGACCTCGTAGCACTCGAGGGCCTCGGCCTGACGTCCGGCGCGGTAGAGGGCGAGCATGAGCCGGCCCCGCACCCCTTCGTCGTAGGGCTCGGCGGCGGCGGCGGCCTCGAGCGTGGGGAGGGCCTCGTCATGACGGCCGAGGGCGAGCAGAGCCTCGTGACGGATACGCCGGCCCAGGCGATGGATCTCATCCAGCCGGGTCACGTCGTTGGTGAACGGTTCGAGCACTCCGTCGCCGAGACCGTTCCGGGGCCAGCGGGCCAGTGCCCGGTCGATGACGTCGAGCGCCTCTGCCGCGCGACCCCCACCGAGGAGGCCGCTGCCCGATTCGACCTCGACCTCGAACTGCCACGCGTCGAGCTCGGCCGGGTCGATCGACATGGCATAGCCCGGAGCCCGGGTGACGATTCGCCGGCTGCGTCCGCCGGCGGTCCGTTGCGGCTCGAGCACCCGCCGGAGATGGCTGATGTAGGAGCGCAGGGTCACATGGGGTTTGGCCGGCGGGTACTCGCCCCAGACCGCGTCGATGAGCCGATCGTTGGAGAGCACCTGCCCCTTGGCCAGCAGCAGTGCCGCCAGAACGGTCTGCTGCTTGATCCCGCCGAGATCGATCGGGCCTGCCTCGTCATCGGTGGCCGTGACCGACGATCCCAAGATCCTGAAGTACACCCACCACCTCGCCCCACCGGCTCGTCGTCATGCGCAAAGGCCCAGGGTAGGGGAACCCGGGCCCCGAGACGAAGCCGGGGGTGGGCACCGACGAACGGCGGGACCCCAGCGACCCCGGCCGTCGATCAGCCGACCGCCCGGTCCCCGAGCAACCGGTTGACCACTCGGCCGTCGGCCTGCCCCTTCGTGGCCTTCATCACCTGGCCGACGAAGAACCCCTGGAGCTTGCCCCGCACGGCGTCGTCGGCCGCCAGGTACCGCTGCCACTCGTCGGGGTTCGCCGCCAGGATCCCGTCGAGGATTCCCTCGAGTTCGGAGGTGTCGAGCGCCTCGAAGCCCCGGGCTGCGGCGATCGCCGACGCCGACCCACCGTGTTCGACCAGCTCGGCCAGGACCTGTTTGGCCTGGGTCGCGGTCAGCGCCCCCGTGACCTCGAGGGTGACGAGTTCGGCCAGGGCCACCGGATCGAGCCGGTCGGCACCCTCGACGGCCAGGTTGTTCTGGACGTGGGTCATGATCCGGTCGATGTCCCCGCCGGCGGCGACGGCGGCGACGGCGAGACCGTCGAGACCACGGTCGACGGCGATGGCCGCCGTGGCCGGAGTGGCCCCCAGGCCGAAGAGACGATGCCGTCGGGCTGCGGGCAGCATCGGCAGCGAGGCCCGGATCGACTCGACGTACTCGACCGAAGGGTCGATCTGCACCAGGTCGGGGTCGTCGAAGTAGCGGTAGTCGTCGGAGTCCTCCTTGACCCGTCCGGCCACGGTCCGACCGCCTTCTTCGTCCCAGTGCCGGGTCTCCTGACGGGGACGGTCACCCGATTCGTAGAGGTCGACGTGGCGCTGGGCCTCGTACTGGATCGCCCGGCCGAGCGATCGCAACGAGTTCACGTTCTTGATCTCGCAGCGGGTTCGCAGCTCGTCGGACCCCGACGGACGCACGGACACGTTCGCGTCGACGCGGAGCGAGCCTTCCTCCATCTTCCCGTCGGAGGCGCCGACGGCGACGATGATCGAACGGAGCTCGTCGACGAAGGCCTTGGCCTCCTCGGGCCCACGGACGTCGGGGCGCGACACGATCTCGAGCAGCGGCACCCCGGCCCGGTTGTAGTCCACGAGGCTGTAGCCGGCGTCGTGGATACGGCCCGAGGTCCCGACGTGGGTCGACTTGCCGGTGTCCTCCTCGAGGTGGGCGCGCTCGATGCCGATCCGGTGTCCGCTCGGCAGTTCGAGCCAGCCCTCGGCGTTGAGCGGCTGGTCGTACTGCGAGATCTGGTAGTCCTTGGGCATGTCGGGGTAGAAGTAGTTCTTCCTGGCGAAGACGCAGCGTTGCACGGTGCAGTTCAGGGCCAGCCCCAGGCGAATGGCGAGCTCGACCGCCTTCTCGTTCACCACCGGCAGCGTCCCGGGAAGTCCGAGGCAGACCGGATGGACGTTGGTGTTCGGGTCGGCGCCGAAGTGATTGCGGGCCGGCGAGAACATCTTGGTCTCGGTCGCCAGTTCGACGTGGACCTCGAGACCGATGACGACGTCCCAACCCTCGATGCCGTGGTCCTCGGGGGCGACGTCGCTGTCGATGCGATAGGCCGACAGCGTCGTCGCCGACACCGGGTTGATCGACGGGGCGTGATCGGTCATGCGGTGACCTCGGGTCGGGCGACGGGGGCCGCGGCTTCGACAACGGCGGCGGCCCGGAACAGGGTGGGTTCACTCAGGAGCGGGCCGAGGAGTTGGACCCCGACCGGGAGGTCGTGATCGCCGGTGCCGAAGGGGACCGAGATCGCCGGGTGGCCGGCCAGGTTCGACGGGATCGTGCAGACGTCGTTGAGGTACATGCTGAGGGGGTCCTCGGTGGCACCGATCGGGAAGGCAACGGTCGGGGAGGTGGGCGAGAGCAGGAGGTCGGCCTGTTCGTAGGCTCGGGCGAAGTCGTCGATGATGAGGGTCCGGACCTTCATGGCCTTGCCGTAGAAGGCGTCGTAGTACCCCGCCGACAGGGCGTAGGTGCCGAGCATGATCCGCCGTTTGACCTCGGCGCCGAACCCTGCGGTGCGGCTCGCCGCCATCATGGCCGCCGTGTTGACGCCGTCGACCCGCAGGCCGTAGCGCACCCCGTCGTAGCGGGCCAGGTTCGACGAGGCCTCGGCCGGCGCGATCAGGTAGTACGCCGAGAGCCCGTAGACCACCGACGGCACCGAGACCTCGACGAGGGTCGCGCCCGCAGCCTCGAGTGCGGCGGCGGCCGCCTGTGTCCGCTCGATGACGGCCGGTTCGAATCCGTCGATCCCGTCGCCCATCAGCTCCCGGATCACCCCGATCCGTAGGCCCTCGACCCCGCCACCCAGCTCGGGCAGGCAGGGAGTGTGGGGCCGGGGAATCGAGGTCGAGTCGCGCCGGTCGTGACCGGCGATCAGATCGAAGAGGGCCGCGGCGTCGGCGACGTCAGCGGCGAAGGGGCCGATCTGGTCGAGCGAACTGGCGAAGGCGATCAATCCGTAGCGGCTGACCGCTCCGTAGGTCGGTTTGAGGCCGACGACCCCGCACAGCGCGGCCGGCTGGCGGATCGACCCGCCGGTGTCGGACCCGAGCGACAGCGGAACGAAGCCCGCCGCCACCGCCGCGGCCGAACCACCCGAGGATCCACCCGGCACTCGTTCGGGGTCGTGGGGATTGCGGGTCGGGCCGAAGGCGGAGTTCTCCGTCGAGCTCCCCATGGCGAACTCGTCGAGATTGGTCTTGCCGACCAGCACCGTGCCGCCGGCGGCCAGGCGCTCGATCACCGTGGCGTCGTAGGGGGGCACCCAGCCCTCGAGGATCCGAGACGAACAGGTGGTGGCGATGCCGTCGGTGCAGAGGTTGTCCTTGACCGCGATCGGCACACCGGCCAACGGACCGAGCTCTTCACCGGCGGCCAGCCGTCCATCGATGACCGCCGCCCGTTCGGCGGCCTGTTCCCTCGCCACGAGGTTGAAGGCGTGGATCCGGCCGTCCCGGGCGTCGATCCGGGCCAGGTGTTCGTCGAGGACTGCGGTCGCGGTGGTGGCTCCCGAACGGATCCGGCCGGCCAGGTCGAGGGCGCTCACTGTTCACCACCGAGGGCCGGCGGAACCCGGAAGAGCCCGGCTTCGGCGGCCGGGGCGTTGGCCAGGACGTCGTCGCGCCGGTCGAACGACTCCGGCACGTCGGGGCGGAACACGTTCACGAGGGGGTACGGGTGACGAGTGGGTTCCACGTCGTCGATGTCGAGCGATTCGACGTCGTTGGCGTGTTCGAGGATCGCCGCCAGCTGCTCGGTGTAGGTGTCGAGTTCGGCCTCGTCGAGTTCGAGCAGGGCCAGTTTGGCCACGGCGGCCACGTCGTCTCTGGTCAGGGGGGTGGACACCCGATCAACCTACCGTCGGCAGCCCTTCGGCGACGCTGGAGCCGGGACTCGGGTCTCCGGAGTCGCCGCCCCAGGGTTCGCGGCGATGACTCACGTGTAGGGGTCCGCGGTGAGCGGTTCGTGCCACCAGTCCTCGGGGGCCGGCTCCCAGTCGGGATCGGGGTGGATGCAGTCGACCGGGCACGGATCGAGGCACTTGTTACAGGCCGAACACAGCTCGGGAATGATGATCACGTCGATGTCGTGATTGAAGATGGCACCGAGTTGGGGCGGACAGTGACGCAGGCAGGCATCACAGTTGATGCACTCGCTCATGTCGATCTTGAGCGGAGGGTTCTTCCACATCGGATTGCGTTCGCGCGTCTCGATGCGCAGAGCTCGTCCCGTCTTGGTCACGACCAGAACGTAGCGCCTCGCGATCGATCGGGCCGAAACCGATTCGGGCGGTAACCTCACCCATGGCGACGTCGACCCGTCGGTGCCGCCGACCACAGCCATCTCCCAGGAGCGCCCGTGTCGAGTCCCCCCTATGCCTTCCTGACCGACGAATGGGTCGACGCCGCCCACGCCCTCCGGGCCGAGTACGCCGACCGCATCCCCACCCCGCCGGCCGCGATCCGCATGAACGTCGTGGTCACGAAGTCGCCGCACCACGACGAGCCGATCCACGGCCACATCGACACCAGTGCCGGTGAGGTCATCATCGAGCGTGGACACATCGATCGCCCCGACCTCACGATCACCGTCGACTACCAGACCGCGACGGCCGCGTTCGTCTCCCGGGACCCCCAGGCCGTGATGGCCTCCTTCCTCGGCGGGAAGATCCTCGTCGAGGGCGACGTCATGAAGCTCATGGTGCTCCAGGGCCAGGAGCCGACCCCCGATGTGATCGAGATGTACCTGCGGCTCGACGCCCTCACGGCGCGCGACTGACGCGTCGATTTCCCAACGAAAGGGCCCCATGGCCAGCAACTTCAATCGGTTCCGGGCCCACCCGTGGCACGGTCTCCCCGTGGGTGACGAGGCGCCCGACATCGTCGAGTCCTACATCGAGATCACCCCGTTCGACGCCGTCAAGTACGAGATCGACAAACAGACCGGGTATCTCCGGGTCGACCGCCCGCAGGGTTCCTCGGCCCTCCCCCCGACCTTGTACGGCTTCATTCCGCGCACCTACTGCGGGACCCGAGTGGCGGCGTTGACCCCCCTGGCCGAACAGGGCGATGGCGATCCGCTCGACATCTGCGTGCTGTCCCAGCAGCGGATCGACCGGGCCGACATCGTGTTGTCGGCCCGGGTGGTGGGGGGCATCCAGCTCCTCGACGACGGGGAGGCCGACGACAAGATCGTCGCCCTCCTGGCGAGCGACACCGTCTTCGACTACGCGAAGGACCTCAAGAACCTGCCGGTGGCGGTGGTCAACCGCATGGTCCACTACTTCGGGACCTACAAGATGGACATCACGGGGCAGACCGAGAACCGGATCGAGGTGGTCGGCACGTACGGCGCCGAACACGCCCGAGAGGTGATCCGGGCCTCCCTGCTCGACTATCAGGACAACTTCTCGGTCGAGGACCGACGGGGCCGGCTCTTCGGCGAGTGAGGCGCCGCCGCCGGCGACGGTGGTCGGGGGACGACCGGGCGGGGCTCAGCGGGTGAACAGGACGATCGAGGTCCCGAGACGGTGGCCTTCACCGGCGGGCGGGTTGGTGGCCAACACCTCGGCATTGGGTTTGCCCTCGACGTCGGTCACCACGAAGCCGGCGGCTTCGAGGATGTCGGCGGCCTCGGCGGCCGGTTTCCCGGTGACGTCGGGGACCGTGACGAAGGGCCTGCCCTTCGAGACGAGCACCGACACGACGAACCCCCGGGGTACCGACGCGCCCGGGTCGGGGGTGATGGCGATCACCTGGCCCTCGGCGACGTCGACCGAGAAGTCCTCGATCCGTTCGGCGACGAGACCCAACCCGGCCAGGGTCGCCTCGGCCGTTTCGTAGGTCGACCCGGCCAACGCCGGGACGAGGCGGGGCTCGGGTCCGCCGCTGATCTCGAGATCGATGGTCTGACCCGACTCGAGTTCGGTGCCTGCCGCCACCGACGCCGACAGGACGACGTCGACCGGGATGTCCTCGCTGAACGTGGTGGTGATCTCGCCGATCTCGAGCTTGACCTCGGCCAGGGCCCCCCGTGCCGCCGCCAACTCGAGCGACACCAGCTCGGGCACGATGCGCAGCTCCGGGCCCTGGGAGACGACGACCTGGACGCTCAGGCCCTCTTCCCACTCGGTGCCGGGTTCGGGGGCCTGGCTGAGGACCTCACCGACCTCGGATCCGTCCTGGCGGGTGTAGCTGATCTCGGCCACCCAGTTGTTGAGGTCGATGTCTTGTTGGACCTGCTCGATCGGGAGGCCGACGAAGGTACCCATCGGGTGGGTCACCGGGGCGAAGACCTCGGTCAGGCCCTCGGGGGCGAGGTCACGGTTCAGGAGGGCGACGGCCGCCCCGGCGAGGAGCAGCACCAGCAGCACCAGGATGGGCCAGCGACGGCGCCGGTCGGGCACGTCGACCAGATCCTCGTCACCCTCGTCGCCGCGCTCGTCGAGAGCACGATCATCGAGGGGCGGGTCGGCGAACACCGCCTCGGTGAGCGCCGGATCGCCCCCCTCGGGGCCATCGGTCGGGGCACCACCGGGCTCGTGGTCCGGACCTCGGACGTCGCCGACGAGGTCGAGGCGCTCGGTGCGTTCCTCGACCACCGAGGTCTCGGTCGAGGGCAGGGCGTCGGTGGTGTGGTCGGAACGGCGACGAGCGGGCACCGCGCCTGCGGCATCGGCCGAACCGAGGTCGATGCGGTCGCGATCGACATCGAGTCGAGACGAATCGAGCGACGCCGCTCCGGCGACGTCGCCGGAGGATCCGGTCTCGGGCCACGGGTCGCGGCGGCGGGCCTCGTCGATCAGACCATCGACGTCGATCGGCGCGAGGGGCAGCGGGCGCGGACGAGGCATCGACGTCGCCGCCGCGTGCAGATCCCGGGTGAGGGTGGCGGCGTCGCTCCGCCGGGACGGATCGGCCCGACCGGCGGCTTCCAGAGCCGGCCCCAGCGGCCCGAGTGACTCGGGAACGACCAGATCGACGTCCTGTCGCAACAGCATGGTGGCCAAGGCCGAGGGCGCCGTCATCGGGACCTCGCCGGTGACCGCTTCGACCAGGCTGAGGGCGAGGCCGTAGACGTCGGTCCGCCCGTCGATCATCCCGCCCGAGGCCTGCTCGGGTGCCGCGTAGCGGGCCGTTCCCATCAGGGCCCCTTCGGGCTCGGTCCAGGCCGCCTCGGCGACGGCGCGAGCGATACCGAAGTCGGCGATCCGGAGCCGGGCGTCGCGATCGAAGAGCAGGTTGGCCGGCTTGATGTCGCGGTGCACGAACCCCCGACCGTGCGCGTACGCCAGACCCTGTGCGGTGTGCAGTCCCACCAGGAGGGCCTGGGACGGGCTGATGGCACCGGCGGCGTCGAGCATCGAGCGGAGGCTCCCCCCTTCGAGCAGCTCGCACACCAGGTAGGCCGGGTCGGTGTCGCTCCAGTCGTAGACCGCGAGGACGTGCGGGTGATTGAGCTGGGCCGAGGAGCGGGCCTCGGACTCGAACCGTCGGGCGAAGCGGCGGTCGGCCCCGAGACCGGCGTGCAGCAGTTTGACCGCGACCCGGCGGTGCAACGAGACGTCTTCGGCCAGGTACACACGCGCCGATCCGCCACTGCCGATGGCAGCGATCAGGCGATATCGCCGACCGAGAACTCGGCCGACCTGCTCGTCGATGCCCGGAGCACGCACCGCCCAAGGTTACCGACCCACCCTGGCCAGGTTGGGTACCCCGGACAACAATCACACCGGGCCGTCCCGTCCCGCCACACCGGACCGTCCCGTCCTGCCACACCGGGCCCCACCGTTCTCCATTCCCGGGGCGCGGCGGCTACCGTCGAACCCGTCCGTCGTCCCGGGAGTTCCGACCGTGCGAACCCGCATCATCATGTCGTTCGGTGCCCTGTTGGCAGTTGGCGCGCTCGTCTGGGGGGCCATGTACGACGCCGAGACCACGCCCTCGGCCCCGGTCCTGAGCGGCGGGGCGGTCGACGGCGGCGGCGAGCGCGACGCCGACGAGGTCGTCGTCGACGTGACCCCGATCGAGGGATGGTTCCCGAAGACCGGCGTGGGCAGCACCTGCACCGAGCCCGTCGGTGTCGATCTCATCCCGGGCTACGGCGCGGTCCTGGTCATCAACGGGCAGCCGATCCCCGAGAACGAACTGAACATCTACGTCAATCCCGACGCGCCGCCCGACGAGCGGATCCTGACCGCACAGGGAGCCCTCGGCCAGTACACCTGGGGCCCGGAAGAGGACTGCCCGAACGGCCTCCTGCTCCGCCCCGAGGACAACCGGGTCGAGGTGTGCGTCTATCGCATCGAGGCGGGCCCGAGCGGCTGCACCCTCTCGACGGACTTCTTCAGCTTCGACGCCCTCTGACCCTGCGACGACACCGCCCGCCCACGAACCCTGGAGCGACGGCACCGGATTCGGGGGTCATCGCTCCACGGTTGCTCAGGTTGCGGGTTCGCCGGCCGCCGACGCGTGCGATCCGGGCACGACCCCGGTGGCGAGCAGCGTGACGAACTGGGTCTCGTCGAGCAGGGGGACCCCGTGCTCCTCGGCCTTGGTCACCTTCGACGCCCCCGGCTCGGACCCGAGCACGACGGCGGTGGTCTTCTTCGACACCGAACCCGGGCTCTTCCCGCCACGGATCTTGATGGCGTTGGCCGCCTCGTCACGACTGAAGCCCTCGAGCGAGCCGGTGACCACGATCGACAGCCCCGCCAGGGTCTGGGGTACGTCGACGACCTCGGGCCCCTCGAAGTTGAGTCCGGCGGCCCGGAGTTTCTCGACCAGCGCCCGAGCCGGGTCGCTCGAGAAGTACTCGTTGACCGATCGGGCGATCACCGGGCCGACGCCGTCGACCGCAGCCATCTCGTCGACCGACGCCGCGAGGATGGCGTCGAGGTGGCCGAACGCACCGGCCAGGGCCGCGGCTCCGCTCGGCCCGAGATGACGGATCCCGAATCCCACGAGCAGGCTGGCCAGCGGTCGATGTCGGCTGGCCTCGATCGCCGCTCCCAGGTTGTCGATCGAGGTCTGACCGAAGCCCTCCCAGCCGGCGACGGCGTCCCAGTCGAGGGTGTAGAGATCGGCCACGTCGCCCACGAGCCCCCGTTCGATGAACAGGGCGATCCGGCTCTCGCCCAGGCCGTCGATGTCCATCGCCGCACGCGAGGAGAAGTACTCGATCTGGGCCTGCTGCTGGGCCGGACAGGCGGGATTGATGCAGAACGTGTGCGCCTCGTCGTCGGGCCGAACGAGCGGTTCACCGCACGAGGGGCACGAGTCCGGGAAGTGCCACTCGGGCAGGTCCTCGGATCGCTCCGACAGCACGGGCCCGAGCACCTCGGGAATGACGTCGCCGGCCTTGCGGACCACGACGATGTCGCCCGGTCGGACGCCCTTGAGACGGACCTGGTCGGCGTTGTGGAGGGTGGCCATCTGGACCGTCGAGCCGGCGACGGTGACGGGTTCGAGCACGGCGAACGGCGTGGCCTTGCCGGTCCGACCGATCGAGACCTGGATGTCGAGGAGCCGGGTCGTCTTCTCTTCGGGCGGGAGCTTGTAGGCCATCGCCCACCGGGGGGCCCGCGACGTCGACCCGAGCGAGCGCTGGGCGCCGAGCGAGTCGAGCTTGACCACCGCACCGTCGATCTCGTAGGGCAGATCGTGCCGATGGGCGTGCCAATGGTCGACGAACTCGATGACCTGCTGGATCGTGCGGACCGCCCGGCGCTCGGGGTTGACCGGGAACCCCAGCTCGGCGAGCCAGTCGAGGGCCTCGCCCTGGGTGGCCAGATCGGGGCCGCCGACGATCTCCCCGAGCTGGTACGCCCAGAAGCTGAGGTTGCGTGACGCCGTGACGGCCGCGTCCTTCTGCCGGAGGCTCCCGGCGGCGGTGTTGCGGGGATTGGCGTACCGGGGCTTGCCGGCGGCCTCCTGGCTCTGGTTCAGGGCATCGAACTCGGCGACGGGCAGGTAGACCTCGCCCCGCACCTCGAGCACCGCGGGGGCGGCGACGAGCGTGGTGGGAATCACGCCGATCGTGGCCACGTTGGCCGTGATGTCCTCACCGACCCGACCGTTGCCGCGAGTCGCCCCCTGCACGAGTTCGCCTCCCTCGTAGCGCAGCGACAGGGCCAGGCCGTCGATCTTCAACTCGCACAGGTACCCGAGCGGCAGATCGTCGCCGTCGACGTCGAGGGCCCGCGCCATCTTCTGGGCCCACGACACCAGTTCGTCGTGATCGAAGGAGTTGTCGAGGCTCATCATCGGGACCCGGTGCTCGACCGGTGCGAAGGTGGCCGAGGGGGCGCCACCGACCTGCGTCGTCGGCGAGTCGTCGACGATCAGGTCGGGATGATCCTGCTCGAGCGCCGCGAGCTCGCGCACCAGGGCGTCGTAGTCGGCGTCGGGGATCTCGGGAGCATCGAGCTCGTGGTACTGGCGGTTGGCGCGAGCAATCGTCGCTCGCAGTTCTTCGATTCGATCGACGACGTCGGCGGGGGCATCCACGGCGTCGAGGCTAGTTGTTCGGCATGGTCCCCCGTGTGCCGATCGTCGGCACCGGCAGCGGGAAACGGCACACTGGAACCATGACGACCGCGTCCCCGCCGACCTCGATCCCGGCCCTCGTCGAACGGAGCGGGCTGTGGCCCATCCGGGTCCTCTGGTTCCTGCTCCCGGTGCTCGTCGGGCCGGGCCTCCTCGACACCGTCGACGGACGGTCGGCCGCGGTCGCCACCGTCGTCGAGGTCCTGGCCTGGGGCGCCTGGTTCATCGGCCTGGTCTCGGTCTTCGCGCCCTCCACGGTCACGCTCACCGCCCTGCGAATGGTCGCCCCGGCCGCCGCCGTCGCACCCCTGTTCGGCGCCGTCACGGCGGGCGAATGGCCCAACTCCGCCCTGGTCGCGATCGGCACGGGGCTCGTGGTCACCGCCGTCGCCCTCCTTCCGAGCACCGGCGATCCGATGATCAACGGTTCGGCCTACGGCGCCGAACGGCGCATGGCCCTGCGACCGCCCGCCTCGGTGCTGGTCGGCCCGCTCTATGCGGTGTGGGCCCTGGTGTTCGCCGGCACCATCACCGGTCCGCTGCTGCTCGCCGCCGGCAACTGGTGGCTGGGGCTCCCCCTCCTCGCCCTCGGAGCGCTGGTCGTCTTCCTGGGCTCCCGGTCCTTCCATCAACTGTCCCGGCGCTGGATCGTCTTCGTCCCCGCCGGGTTCGTCATCCACGACTACTGGTCGCTGGCCGAGTCGCTGCTCTTCCAGCGGTCGATCAAGCCGGTGCTCGGCCCGGTCCGGGCCGGCCTCGATCGCGATCAGCCGGCGGTCGACCTCACCGCCGGCGCCCGGGGTCTGGCCCTCGCCGTCCGACTGACCGATCCGATGCCGACCGCCGTGCGAAACCGACGTGCGGTGGAGTCCCGGACCGCCACCGAGTTCTGGTTCGCCCCGACGCTTCCGGGGCGGGTCATCGCCGAGGCCCGGACCCGGGCCATTCGCATCGACTGACGCTCAGGAGCGGGGGGCGCTGGCCTTGACGAGGCGGTCGAGGACCGCGGGCAGGAGGGGCCCGCCCTCGGTGGGCGGCACGACGACGATCCCCGACGGGTGCTGGGCATCGGCTTCCCGCAGGGCCCGGTAGAGGCCCTCGGCATACCCCTCGGCTGCCGCGGGCAGCACGACCTGTCGGCGGTGCGGGTGGGCCACCGGGGTGATGAGCACGACGTCGTCGTCGAGCCGGTCGAGCGCCGGCGATCCGACCTCGACGACCGTGACCGGAGCGTCGGGTGCATAGTGCGAGTCGAGCATGCCCGACGCCCGGGACTCGCCCGATCGGCCGTCGATCACGGGTTCACCGAGCACGGCGACCAATCGATCGAGCCCGATCCCCCCGGGCCGCAGGAGCACCGCCTCGGGCCCCACCAACTCCACGATGGTCGACTCGACGCCCACGGCCGACGAGCCACCATCGAGGATCAGATCGACGGCATCGCCCAGGTCGTCGCGGACGTGGGCCGCCGTGGTCGGGCTGACCCGGCCGAATCGGTTGGCCGACGGTGCGGCGATGCCGCCCCCGAAGTCGCGGAGCAGGGCCTGCGTGAGCCGATGGTCGGGAACCCGGAGCCCGATCGTGGAACGACCGCCGGTGGCGGCGTCGGCGATCCCGTCGATCTTCGGGACGATCAGCGTGAGCGGGCCCGGCCAGAAGGCCTCGGCCAGTCGGGTGACGCGGGGGTCCCGGGTCGTCGACCAGGCCGGGACGGCCGCCGCCGAGGCGATGTGGACGATCAGGGGGTGGCCGGCCGGTCGGCCCTTGACCGCGAAGATCCGGCCGACGGCGTCGTCGTTCGAGGCATCGGCACCGAGCCCGTAGACGGTCTCGGTGGGGATGGCGACCAGGCCACCGGCCCGGAGGACCGCCGTCGCCCGGCGGATCAGCGCGGCGTCGACCGTCATGGCTCGATCACGATCGGGGTCAGGACTCGGCGGTTGCGCCGCCGACGACCTCGTCGCCGACGTAGAACACCACGGATTGCCCGGCGGCGATGCGGGTGTGCGGCTCCGCCCAGCGCACAACGGCCCGTCCGCCGTCGAGCAGCTCGATCGCTGCTGGGGCCCGTCGCCCGTGGGCGGCGGCCTGCACCGACAGGTCGCCGTCGACCGGTTCGGACGTCCAGGTCAGACCCGACACCGGGGTCCGGTCGGTCCGGGTCAGCTCGCGCGGTCCGACCACGATGCGAGGGGTGTCGGGATCGATGTCGACCACGTAACGGCGCTGGTCGTTGCCGGCCAGCCCGAGGCCCCGACGCTGCCCGATCGTCACCAGCTGGACGGCGGTCGATCGACCGACCACGGCGCCGTCGGTGTCGACGATGTCGGCTTCGGTGAGTGGGATCCGGTCGCCGAGGAACGCCCGGCGCCCCCCGTCGGAGTGGATGAAGCAGACGTCCTGGCTGTCGGGCTTGTCGGCGGTTCGGAGCCCCAGCGCACCGGCCATGGCCCGGACCTGGTCCTTGGTGAGGTCGCCCACCGGGAGCCGGAGTCGGCCCAGCTGATCCTGGCCGAGCATGTGGAGCACGTAGGACTGGTCCTTGGCCTCGTCGGCCCCGCGCCCGAGGCGTCGGGTGCCGTCGGGCCGATCCACGATGCGGGCGTGGTGTCCGGTGGCGATCTGGTCGAAGCCGAGAGCGTCGGCGCGGCGCAGCAGCTTGTCGAACTTGATGTGACGGTTGCACTCGACGCACGGATTCGGGGTGCGACCGGCCTGGTAGTCGGCGACGTAGGGGTCGATCACGTGCTCGACGAACTCGTCACCGAAGTTGAAGACGTGGTGATCGATGCCGAGTTGTCGGGCCACCCGCCGGGCGTCGTCGACGTCGGAGACCGAGCAGCAGCCCGAGTCGCTCTCGCCTCCCCACAGTTTCAGGGTCACGCCGGTGACGTCGTGGCCCTGGTCGACCAGCAAGGCTGCCGCGACCGAGGAGTCGACACCGCCCGACATCGCAACGAGGATCTCGGCCATCAGCGGCGCGTCCCGGTGGGAGCGGTCATCGATGGGCTCGCAGACGCTCGACGGCGGGCGGGACTGCGGCGAGCGCGGCGTCGACGTCGGCCTCGGTGCTGGAATGGCCGAGCGACAGCCGCAGGGAGCCGAACGCCAGACCCCGGTCGAGGCCCATGGCGGCCAGGACGTGCGACGGCTCCATCGCCCCGCTGGCGCACGACGAGGCGGCCGAGGCCATGACGTCGTCCTTCTCGAGCAGGAACAGCAGGGCCTCGCTCTCGATGCCGTCGAAGCAGAGATGGGCGATGTTCGCGGTCCGCGGTGGCGAGACCCCGTCGATCACCCCGGAGACGTGGGTTCCCGGGATGGCCGCCATCAGGCCCGACACGAGTCGGTCGCGCATGGCCCCGATCCGGTTCACCGCAGCAGTCCGGGTGCGGTCGGTCTCGACCGCCGCCGCCGTCATGGACACGATGCCCGCCACGTTCTGGGTGCCGCTGCGTCGCTCGCGTTCCTGTCCGCCGCCCCGGGTGCGGGGGGCGAGCGGCGTGCCCTTGCGAACGAAGAGGACACCGACGCCCTGCGGCCCGCCGAACTTGTGGGCGGCCAACGAGAGCAGATCGACCTGCGACGCGACCGCACGCAGATCGAGCCACGACAGGGCTTGAACGGCGTCGGTGTGAACCATGGCCCCCGGGGCCAGTCGGCGGACGATCGACGCGGCCTCGGCCACCGGTTGGAGGATGCCCGTCTCGTTGTTGGCCGTCATGACCGACACGACGGTCACCCGACGGGAGGGATCGGTGCCGGCCTCGTCGGCGGCTTCGGTCAGCCTGGACTCGAGCGCCTCCAGATCCAGTCGACCGTCGGGTCGGACCGGGGCGATGATCCCGTGACGGTCCTCGACCGGTTCGAGCACCGCGTGATGCTCGATGGCCGAGCACAGGGCCCGACCACCGACGGCGTCGAGCACACCGAAGATCGCCAGGTTGTCGGCCTCGGTGCCGCCACCGGTGAAGACGATCTCGCCGTCGTCGCAGGCCAGGATGTCGGCGAGTTGTTCGCGGCATTCGCTCAGGGCGAGGTTGGCGTTCCGGCCCAACCGGTGGGCTCCCGACGGGTTGCCCGGCGGGCCGAGCAGGATCCGATGCATCGCCTCGACGGCGACGGCGCGCGGCGGCGTGGTCGCGGCGTGATCGAGGTAGTGCACCATCGTCCCAGGCTACGGGGATCGCTTCGGACCCCGACGGTTCGGCGGATCAGCGGTACGGCGGACTGGCCGGCGGGCCCGGACGTACGTTGGGAGGCGGGGGCGGGGGCGGCGGCGGGGGTCCGGTGGACACCGACCACGACAGGCGTCCGGGTGGGGGCGGGGCGGCACCCGGCGGAGGCGGCGCCTGGGTGGTGTAGCCGGCCCCGTAGGTGCTCGACAGGAAGGGCAGCATCGGGGCCTGGGCCTGCCCATCGGCGAACGTGAACCGTTGCTGGTAGGCGAACACGGCGGCCTGGAGATAGCCGACGTCGGACAACCACGACGGTTGGGGCGTGACGTTCGCCCGCTGCAGTCCCGACGCGAGGCGCGCGGCGAGCGTCGCCGAAGCCGACTCGGACAGCTCGTCGTGGCGGAGCATGAAGTCACGGAGGAGCGCGAACTGATCCTTCGCCATCCCGCCGGCGTCGAACCGTCGGCAGTACTCCTCGTGACCCTGCACCGGCGGGAAGAAGATCGGCTGCGCCAACGCACTCTCGAGCCGAACCACGATGGTGCCCGCGGCCAGGTCGCCGATCCGCTGGCTGCGCTTGGAGACGAGTGCGGCGATCGTGGCGATCAGGCCGCCGAGGATCAGGAAGAACTCGGCGAAGCCGACCAGCGCCCGAACCGCCGCATGCCGGACCTGCAACGGCCCGCCCTCGGTGGTCACGACGCGGATCCCCAGCATCTTCTTGCCGGGGGTCTGGCCGCCGCGAAACGCCTCGGAAATCGGGTAGCCGAAGAACACCACGAACGCGAGCACCGTCCCGACCACGATGGCCGCCGTTTCGGAGATCGCCGCCACGGCCGTGATGGGCACCGAGACGAACGACCAGCAGCATGATCTGCACGGCCAGGTCGACGAACTTCGCCAGGATCCGCGAGCCGACCCCGGCCGCCCGGAACTCGAGCAGCACCGCCTCGGGCGTCACCACCGCCGCATGGTGCAGGGCCCGCTGCGGCCTTGCATCGGCGATCGTCGGACCGCGGCGATTCATCGACGGTTCCAACGATCGGCGATCGTGGGGCCGCGCCGGCTCACCGGTGCCTCGCCGTGCGCAACATGGGCACTAGCGTAGGTTCGGTCATGGACATCGACCGGTATCTCGTGACGAATCGTCCCGGTTGGGGTCGGTTGGCCGACCTGACGTCGCGGGTCGGTCGCAAGCCGTCGTCGCTCGACCCCGACGACGTGAAGCAGTTCGTCCGACTCTACGAACAGGCTTCGAGCCAGCTCAGTTTCGCCCGGGCGCACTACGACGACCCACGACTCACCGCCGAACTGACCACCCTGGTCGGCAACGCGAACGCCGTGCTCTACCGACGATCGTCGAGCCCGACGGCGTCGATCCGGCGCTTCTTCGCCATCTCGTTCCCCGCCGTGGTCTGGCATCTCCGCATCACCATCGCCGTCGCCGCGGTCGTCACGTTCCTGCCCGCCGCCGTCTTCGCCGTCTGGCTCGGCAACGACGAACGGGCCCTCGACCTGGCGCTGCCCGAGGCCGAGCGGGCGGCATACGTCGACGAGGAGTTCGAGGACTACTACCGATCGGCTCCGGCTTCGCAGTTCGCCACCGAGGTCCTGATCAACAACATCCGTGTCTCGTTCGTCGCGTTCGGCGCCGGGATCTTCCTGGGCTTGGGCACCGTCTTCATCCTGGCCTACAACGGCGTCAACCTCGGCATGGCACTGGCGGTGTTCATCGCCGCCGACCAACAATCGAAGTTCTGGGGCCTGGTCATCCCCCATGGGTTGCTCGAACTCACCGCGATCGTCCTCGCCGGAGCGGCCGGCATGAGCATCGGGTTCGCCGTGCTGGCCCCCGGTGACCGGTCGCGCGGCGCCGCCTTCACCGAGGAGGCCCGACGAGCCGTCCTCGTCATCATCGGCCTCATCCTGATCTTCACCCTCGCCGGCCTCATCGAGGGCTTCGTCACCCCTGGGCTCCCCACCGTGCCCCGTGTCCTCATCGGCGTCGTGGTCGAGGCGGCCTTCATCGCCTACGTCGTCGCGTTCGGACGGCGCGCCGCCGAACTCGGCTTCACCGGGCTCTCGACCGAACACCTCGAGGGATCCACCGGCCACCGCAGCCTGGCCGCCTGAGACGGCCCCCACCTCAGAGCCGGCCTACGGCCCCCACCTCAGAGCCGGCCTACGGCCCCCACCTCAGAGCCGGCCTACGGCCTTGGCCTCGCAGATACGCCTCACCCAGTTTCTCGCTGAATCGATCCGGAGCCGCATCGATCACGATCACGCCCCGCGCCCGGAGCCGAGCGGCCAGCCGCTGACGTTCGGCCAGCACCTCGATCGCCGACGCCCGCAGGAACGCCCCCTCGGCATCGGCGCGGCCGTGATGGGCCCACCGCACCACATCGGGGTCCTGGACCGAGGCCACCACCACCAGGTGGGTCCGCGTCAGGATCGTCAGCGCCGGGAGCACGAACGACTCGATGACCTCCTCGGACAGCTCGGTCATCAAGACGAGCAGGTGACGGCGTCGGTACCGGGCGGCGACATGGGTCATCATCGACCGATAGTCGCTCTCGGCCAGCGCCGGCTCGAGGTCGAACAGCGTCTCGGCCACCCGGGCCCGCTGCGACCGCCGGTTCGACGGTTCGATCGTGGCATGCACCGTCCGGTCGAAGGCCACCAGACCCATCCGGTCACCGAGCCCGGTCGCGAGCTCGGCCAACAACATGGCGGCGTCCATGGCGTACTCGAACCTCGGGATGGCGTCGATCCGCCCCGCCATGACTCGTCCCGAATCGAGCAGGCAGAGCACCGTCTGGTTCTGCTCGGCCCGATAGGTCCGCACCACGGGATGGGCCGACCGGGCCGTCGCCGCCCAGTCGATCCGCCGGGTCTCGTCATCGGGGGTCAACTCCCGCAGCGAGTCGAATTCGGTGCCGCCTCCCCGAGCCCGGGCCGATCGGAGCCCGACCTGCTGCGCTCGGGCCTGCCGGGTCGCCAGCTCGGCCTTCTTGGCCGACAGGAAGGCCGGAAGGACCCGCAACCGGGTCGGAACGGTCCGGGCCGACTGGCGGACCATCAGACCGAGCGGCCCCGAGGTCCGGACCACCATCCGGGCCGGTTCGAAGCGGCCCCGTCGCGAGGGTTCGATCCAGGTTCGGGCACCGCCGACCCCGTTGGCCGGCACCACCACCCGGACCCGACGGGTCTCGGCCCGCAACGACGGAGCGAGGTCGTCGGCGATCCACACCGAGCGCCGCCGGCCGCCGGACTGCGAGACCTCCCAACCCATCGCCGCCTTCGAGCCGATCACCACCGACGACGGATGGATCCGCTCGATGGCGAACCGCTTCGGTGACGGGGCCAACACCCAATCGGCGACCAGCACCACGATCACGACCGCGTTGACGAGCACCCAGGCACCCCACCATTCGTCCTCGCCGAAGGCGACGGGCACCACGAGTGCGCTCGCGGCGATCGTCACCAGGACGACCACCGACCGTCGGGTCGGGACGGGCCAGCTCATGGGTGGGGGCGATCGAGACGGGACGACACGGTCGACTCGCCCCTCAGGGCGTCGGCACCTGGGCGAGGATGCCGTCGAGGACACCGTCGGCCGTGAGCCCCTCGATCTCGAGTTCGGCCCGCACCCGGACGCGGTGGCGCAGGGTCGGTTTGGCCATGGCCTTCACCTCGTCGGGCGTGACGAAGGCCCGCCCCGACAGCCAGGCCCACGACTTGGACGCCTTGAGCAGCGCCGCCGCGCCGCGCGGCGAGACCCCGAGCTCGAGCGAGGGGGCGACGCGGGTGGCCCGGATCAGATCGACGACGTAGGCGAGCACCGGTTCGCTCACGGTGATCGCCCCCACCTCGGCCCGCGCGGCGCGCAGCGAGCCGGCGTCGGCCACCCGCCGCACCCCCGAGGCCACCGGATCGTGCGGATCGAGCCCCCGATGATGTCGCCGCAGGACCTCGACCTCCTCGTCCCGGCTCGGATAGGCGACGAGCAGCTTGAACAGGAACCGGTCGAGCTGGGCCTCGGGGAGCGGATAGGTGCCCTCCTGCTCGATCGGGTTCTGGGTGGCGATCACCACGAACGGATCCGGCAGGAGGCGGGGTATGCCGTCGGTGGAGACCTGATGCTCCTCCATGGCCTCGAGGAGGGCGGCCTGGGTCTTCGGCGGGGTGCGGTTGATCTCGTCGGCCAGCAGCAGGTTCGTGAACACCGGCCCCTCACGGAACCGGAAGTCGTTGCGGTCGAAGATCATCTGCCCGAGGACGTCACTGGGCATCAGGTCCGGTGTGAACTGCACCCGCGCTGCTTCCAGGTCGAGCGCCGCGGCCAGTGACTTGACGAGCAACGTCTTGGCAACGCCGGGCACCCCCTCGAGGAGCACGTGACCCTCGGCGAGCAGTGCGCACAGCAATCCCGACAGGACCCCGCTCTGGCCGACGACGACCTTGCCGACCTCGTCACGGATCGCATGGAACGCCGCCTGCGACGGGACGGGCCCCGGCGGCGGCGCCGCGCGGGGCTTCCGACGGGGGCGGAGTCGGATCGGCGGGAGCCCCGTCGGGCGGAGGGCTGGGGGCCGGGTCGTTGGATGGCCATTCGGTCATGAGCGGGAACTCCGGGGGTCGGTCGGGAGCCGAGACGAGCTCGGCGAGGCGTTGGCGAAGACCAGGGGGGTGAGGTCGTCGATCTGGGTGACGAGCGCTGCGAGGTCGACGGGGCCGCCGACCGGTCCCTCGCCGATGATCGAGTGCAGCGACCCGGCGGGGACGCCCGTTCGGCGGGCGACCAGGTCGGCGGTGGTTGCCGGATCGAGATCGGGTTCGAGGCGGTGTTCCCGGCGCAGCCGCTCGGCGAAGTCCCGCCGCAGCCGTTCGGCCGCCCACTCGTGGTTCCCGGCCCGTCGATGGAGCTCGGCCGAGGACCGCACCAGCAACGACGCCGGGATCTCCACCAGCACCGGTTCGACGACCACCCGTCCGAAGCGGCGACCACGGAACCAGAGCCACACCAGTCCGGCGACCACCAGCTGGGCGAGGAACACCTCGACCCGCGACGGGATCAAGCCGGCCAGCGTGTCGCCGCCACCGCCGGCGGTGGCGGGCAGGGTCGCCGGGTGCACGAGCGCGACCCGCTGGGTCGGGTCCTCACCGACGAGCCGGACGATCAGCGCGGCGTTGTCGTCGATGGCGAGGTGCGCGTTGTCGAACGGTGAGGCCCCACCCACGTTGACGACCTGGCCCAGTCCGAGGGCCGACTCGACCACGAACGCATTGCCCGACCCGTCGCCGAAGCACGACCGATCCGAGGCCCCGGCATCGAACTCGACGAGGAAGGAGCCCGACACCGTGTCGAGGTCATCGATCCGGGGAATCGTGCAACGGCCAGACGAACGGACGTCGTCGGAGACGTCGACGGAGAGCGCCCCGAGATCGCTGCCGGGATCGAGCACGATCACCCGACCGCCCTGGCGGGCGAACCGCTCGACCCGACCCGACAGCTCGGCGTCGAACGGATCCTCGACGACCACGATGACCGATGTCTCGCCGTCGAAGGGATCGAGTCCGACCCCCGCGGTGTACGTCGACAGCAGCTCGCTCAGGGCCTTGGTGCCACTCGGCGAGGTCGATCGGGGGTCGAGTGCGATGCCGTCGGTACGCCCCGGTCGGGCCAACACACCGATCACGACCGCGACCACGGCCAGACCGAGCCAGAAACCCAGACGGTTGCCCCTCACGAGGCACCGGTGCCGTCGGCCTCGGGCCCAGCCGCTGGTGTCTCGGCGCCCGATCCTGCCGGTCGGCGGGCTTCGCCGCGGCGATGACCACCGACCAGTTCCCGATCGATCGAGGCCAGCAGGGTGGCATCGTCGGGCCCGGCGGGTCGCTCGCCGAACCACGTGACCTCGTAGCGATCCGTCGCCGATGCGAACGTCGAATGCCGGGGCTCGCTCGGGTCGAACGTCCGCAGGTGCTCCCCGCTGGTGACCGACTCGCCCGGGTCGAGCTCGCGCCGGTCGGCGAGCCCGGTGGTCATGGCCCGGTAGCGGCATCGAACGGCGGCCACGAAGTCCCCGGACGCCTCGGCGTCGGCCGCCCGGGCCAGCCACTGTTCACGGGTGGCCCGCTCGCGCTCGGCGGTGATCACCTCCGGCCGCTTCCGTTCCCGGCCCCGAAGCCGGCCACGGGGCAGGACGCGGACCAGGAACCAGGCGAGCGCAGCAGCGGCAACCGCCAACACGACCCAACCGATGAGATAGCCACCGCTGCCGGCGGAGGGGCCGATGGTCACGAGCCCGTTCAGCCAGTCGAGGACGTCGACGATTCGGTCACCGATCCAACCGATCAGGCGGCCGATCGGTCCGGGCTCGGGAACCTCGTACTCGGGTCGGGCGAGGATCTCCGCCGCCCGATCCCGGATCTCGACGGCGTCAGCCACGATCGGGCACGGGGCCGAACGTCGGCCGGTCGAGAGGCAGCACCACCGAGGCACGAAGTTCGAGGTCGTATCCCTCGTCCCGGTAGCGGGCATCGAGGTAGAGCAGGCACATCGCAGCGCCGTTCAGAGGCAGCATGACGAACGAGACCAGCAGGGCCACGGCAGCGTTGATGGCCAGCGCGACACCGTCACCGTCGATCCCGAACGTGATGAAGAAGAGGGCGATCCCGCCCTGCATGGCGGCGCCGACCAAGAGCAGCGCCGACATCAACCCCAAGACGGTGCCCCATCGGGGCCGGGCCAGACGAGCCGAACGGGTGAGCGCCGACCACGGGTTGGTCGGCTCCTCGAGGGCGATCACCGGCGAGACCAGGCCGAACAGCAGCAGGGCCGCCAGACCGGGGACGAGCAGCACGAGCCAGCCGAGCCCGGCGATGACATGCGACAGCACGAAGGCCCCCACGATGATCGGCAGCCGTCGGGCCGTGAACCCGATCGCCTCACCGGCCGTGGTGTCGCGTCCGTGGAGCCATCCGCCGACGACCCGCGCCACTCCGACTCCCGAAACGGCGGTGACGAACCAGCCGATCACCAGGTACAGGACGAATCCCGTGCTGAGGAGGTCGTCGGAGGTGAGCTCGCTGCGGACGCCGAAGACCGCTGCCGGCGAGGAACCGTCGGAGCCGAGCGTCGTCCGTTCGATCAGGATCTGGGCCAGCGCCGCCGGCACCGCGATCCACATGGCGCACAGCGCCAGCACCCGGGGCCGCTGCCGGAAGGCGTGGAAGGCTCCGTCGAGCAGATCGATCAGCCGGAGCGGTCGATCGGTGATGGGTGCCGGGGCACCGGTGGTCGTCACCACGACATTGTGGCCCAACCACACCGACCGCCCCAGGATCCTGCTATCCAACGGGCATGGAAGGCTTCCGACCCGAGACGTACGGCCCCGAGACCTATGGCAACGCCTTCGCCGACGTCTACGCCAGCTGGTACGGCGGCATCACCGACGCCGCAGCGACGGCGGCGTTCGTCGATGCCCGCTCGGCCCCCGGATCCATCCTGGAACTCGGTTGCGGCGACGGCCGCCTGGCCGAGCCGATCGCGTCACGGGGGCGCACGGTGATCGCCGTGGATGCGTCGGCGGCCATGCTCGATCGTTGCTCGGCCCGTTCGCCCGACGACGCCCGGCCCGGGCGGGTGCTCCCGGTCCGGGCCGATCTGGCCAACCTCCCGATCGGGGGCAGGGTCGGTGGCGCCCTCTGCGCCTTCAACACCCTCTTCAACCTGCCCTCGGCCGAGCGTCAACTCCGTCTCCTGCGATCCGTGGCCGCCGTGCTCGCCCCCGGCGGTGCGCTGGTGATCGAGGCGATCACCGGAACGGGGCTCGACGACGCCACCGGTCAGTCGGTCGGGATCTCGCGGATGACCGTCGACCGGCTGGTCCTGAGCGCCACGATCGTCGACGTGGCCTCTCAGACGATCTCGGGACAGCACGTCGACATCAGCGGCTCGGGCATCGTCCTCCGACCCTGGCAGCTGCGCTGGACCACCCCCGAGCAACTCGACGCCATGGCGATCAGCGCCGGCCTGTCGCTCCTCGAACGTCACGGTGATTGGGACGAAACGCCGATCGGTCCCGACAGCGACCGGCACGTCTCGGTCTACCGCCGGTCCTGAACCGAGCGATCCCGTCTCGGTCCCGCGCATCAGAGGATCGTGACGATGCCCCCCCGGTCGGCGATCAGCACGCCGCCGATCCCCATGGCGAGCACGAGTGCCGCAGCGACCACGCCGGCGACGGTGTGCGCAGACTTCGAACGGCCGATCTGGTCGGGCACCCAGGTGAGCAGCATCGCCACCAGGAACCCACCGACGATGCCGCCGAAGTGACCCCAGAACGAGATGCGGAACCCGGGAATCAGGGGCAGCAGGAGGTTCAGGAGGAAGATGCCCCCGAGGGAGGTCTGGAAGATCGAACGACCCTGGGCGGCCAGGATCCCGGCCAACCCGCCCGCCATGCCGAGGACGGCTCCCGAGGCGCCGAGCGTTCCCGTGCCGAAATTGAACGCCACGACCGCCAGGCTGCCGCCGAGGAGGCCGCCGGCGTAGACGAGCAGGAACCGGAACCACCCCATGGCCTTCTCGACCACCGGTCCGAACAGATAGAGCGCATACATGTTCAGGCCGATGTGGAAGATCCCATCGTGCAGGAACCCGCTGCGTCACGAGGCGCCACCATTCGCCGGCGGCAACGGCCGGACCGAACAGGAACCCGTCGTTGGTGACCTGTGACGACGATTGCTGGGCCAGGAAGGCCAGACCACACAGACCCATGATCACGAAGGTCGCCAGCGGACGGGTGGCCAGGTCGCCGGGCCGATAGATGCGCTGCGAACCGGCCTTGGTGCATTCGGGGCAGTGGAACCCGACCGAGGCCGCGTGCATGCACTCGGGGCAGATCGGGCGATCGCAGCGCTGGCACCCGGTGGCCGCCGATCGATCGGGATGTCGATAACAGACCGCGTCGTCAGCAACCACGTCAGCGAGGGTACCGCTCGGCCACCCGGGCAGGCGTACCGCTCGATCACCTCATCACCCGGCTCGACCCGGGAACTGTGCAAGCATGACACGACGCTCTTCGCGACTTTCCGGTGGCGTTCGGCGTCATCTCTGGGCTGCGACCAAATCGGTCGCTTGCTCTCGATGCAGAGGAGAACCTGCAGTGGTCCAAGAATTCAAGGATTTCATCAACAAGGGCGGCGTGTTCGAAGCCGCCGTCGGCCTGATCATGGCCCTGGCGTTCGCGCCGGTCGTGACCGGACTGGTCGACGTTCATTCTGATGCCGATCATCGCCGCCGTCTTCGGGCAGCCCGACTTCGGGCAACATCGGGTTCAACCTCGGTGAGTCCGAGCTCTACGTCGGCAACTGGATCAACACGATCGTCACCTTCGTGATCATCGGCGTCCGTCGATGTTCCTGCTGGTCAAGGCCTACAACCAGATGAACAAGCCGACCCCCGAAGAAGAGGCCGGCCCCAGCGAGGTCGACCTCCTCATCGAGATCCGCGATTCGCTCCGCCGGGGCTGATACGCATCGGCCACGCCCGATGGATGGCGTGGCCCTCCCTCCGCATCGATGAGGACGCGGTCAGTCGTCTCCGAGGAGCCGACTGGCTGCGTCCCACGGTGCGAGCGTGCGGTCGATGACGGCCGAACGAAGGCCGGCGAAGGCGTCGCTCGACTCGAGCCGGCGTACCCGGTCCTCGATCCGCTCGTGCACGATGTGCGTGAGCTCGTCGGACGCCCGCCGGCGCCGACGCTCGTCGAGCACGCCGGTTCGGGTGATCTGCTCGCGGTGGTCGGTGATGGCCTGCCAGAGATCGTCGATCCCCGTGCCGTCGGTGGCGACCGTGACCACGATCGGGACCCGCCAGTCGCGGGGGGCCGACAGATCGAGCATGTACTCGAGGTCACGGCGGGTGTCGTCGGTGCCCGGCCGATCCGCCTTGTTGATCACGAAGACGTCGGCGACCTCCATGAGACCGGCCTTGTTGGCCTGCACCGAGTCGCCCCAGCCGGGATTGACCACCACGACGGTGGTGTCGGCGGCGCCGGCGATCTCGACCTCGACCTGGCCGACTCCGACGGTCTCGACCACGACGTAGTCGCGGCCGGTGGCCTCGAGCAGTCGAACGGCCTCGGGCGTCGCCAGGGCCAGACCGCCCAGTTGACCCCGCGTGGCCATCGAACGGATGAACACCGACTCGTCGAGGGCGTGATCCTGCATTCGGACGCGGTCGCCCAGGATCGCTCCTCCCGTGAACGGTGACGACGGGTCGATGGCGAGGACCCCGATGGCCAGGTCGTCCTGACGCATGCGGGCCACCAGGGCCGCGGTGAGGGTCGACTTCCCCGCCCCGGGGGCCCCGGTGAGACCGATGGTGTAGCCGCCGCCGGCGTCGGCGAACGCCAGACGGCCCACCACGCGGGCATCGTCGCCACCCCGTTCGATGACCGACAGGAGGCGGGCCACGGCGGCCCGCTTGCCGGCTCGGGCATCGGCGTAGAGGGCGGGAAGATCGAGGGATCGCTTCACAACGAGACGGGCGTACCGGTCTCTGCCCCGGCGAGGGTCTCTCCGACGTGGCGAACGGCCGTGACCCCGTCGACGCGCGACTTGAGGATTCGCTCGACGCCGTCTTTGAGGGTGCCGGTCGAGATCGGGCAGGTGACACAGGCGCCGAGCAGCTCGACGGTGACGATCCCGGTGTCGGCATCGACGTTGCGGAGTTCGATGTCGCCGTCATCGGCCTGGATCGCCGGCCGGATCACCTCGATGACCTTGGCGACCTTCGCCGCGAACGCCGCCGGATCGGCGACGGGGACCGTGGTGCCGGCCGGCTCGTCGGCGGCAGCGGGAGGCCGTCGCCGGAGCCAAGGGAGAGACGGTCCTGGTCACGGGCTTGGAATCGGTCGGGGGGTTCGATTGGGTCACGATGGCTCCTGCGGTCGATCCGGTTGGCGGCCGATCGTCTCGACGCGCTCCGAATGGCACCCTCTTCACGGTATCGCCGTACCCTGGCAGGCAGTGAATCTGGCTCTCACCCTCTCCCCCACGTCCGGGGCCGCGTCACGATCGAGCATGCTCCTCGCCCACCAGGGCGGCTGGGACGAGTTCCTGCTGGTCGCCCTGCCGCTCGTGCTCATCGGTCTGCTGCTCTGGGTCGCCAACCGCCGGGTCTCGGCCCAGCTCGCCGCAGCCGCGGCAACCGCTGCGGATCCCGAATCGACCGAGGACCACGCGTCGGCGGGCGAGACCACCCCCGATCAGGAAGACCCCGCCGGCAACGGCGAAACCGGCCGGCTCGGCTGACCGTCTCCCGAGCCTCACCCGATGCCCCGCCGTACGGTCCACCACTCGCTCGCCCCCGACGACGCCGCTGCCGTGCTCGCCGCCCGACGCGATCTCCTCGTCGAGCACGAGACGTCGCCCGGCGTCTTCGAACAGGAGCGGGGCCCGTTCCGTCGCTACGTCCGGTCCGTCACGGTCACGACCACACGAGCGTCATCCGACACCGGGCCCCAGGCCCGGGTCGAGATCGACGAGACCGTCGACTTCGCATTGGCCATCACCGTGTGGGCCTTCCTCTTCAACCCGCTGATGTGGCGAGCCCTGGTCGATCCCGATCGGCGGCCGCGTCCCCGGTGGTGGTGGCCCAAGGAGATCATCGCCGAGCAGACCACCCGTCTCATCTCGTTGCTCTCGATCATCGCCGTGATCGCCGGCTATCTCGGGGTGGTGATCGGTCAGACCATCGCCTTCGCGGCCCGCGACTTCGACGTCGGCGACGACGTGCAGAGCACCACGTTGGCCGCCATCCGGGTCGGCGTCTTCGTGTCGGTGATCCTGATCCACCGGGCCGATCGCATCGGTCGACGGCCACTGGTGCTCGGGTTCGCGCTGGCCTCCATCCTGTTCACCGTGCTGGGGGCGTTCTCCAGCGGGATGGTGATGCTCGGCGTGACCCAGGCCGTTGCCCGGGGCTTCGACACCGGACTCCTCACGCTGCTCAGCCTGGCGGTCCTCGAAGAGATCCCGGCCGGGGTTCGCTCGCTCGGCGTGGGCCTGATGGGCATGGCCTCGGGCCTCGGCGCCGGCATGGTGCTGTGGATCCTGCCGATCGCCGACACCGGTCCCGGTGGTTGGCGCTGGATCTACGCGGCGTCGGCGCTGTTCCTCCCCGTGCTGTGGTGGGTCGGTCGTCAGCTGCCCGAGACCCGCCGGTTCGTCGCCGCCGACACCGCAGACGCGCCGGCCACGATCGACCGACGCTTCTTCTGGTTGTTGGCCATCGGCGCGTTCGCCGGAGCGATGTTCCTGTCGCCGGCCTCGCAGTTGAAGAACGAGTATCTCCTCGACGAACGGGGATTCTCGGCCGCCAAGATCAGCCTCTATCAGCTCGTCATCGGCACCCCCGTCGGCCTGTCGATCGTTCCCGCCGGCTATCTGGCCGACCGGTTCGGGCGCAAACCCATCGGGGGCGTGGCGTTGATCGTCGGCAGCCTGGCGACCGCCGCCCTCTACTTCACCGACGGAGCGGCACTCTGGCTCTTCTCGCTCCTCGGGATCTGGGCGCTCGGGGCTTCGTATCCGGCGCTGCGAAGCTTCCAGACCGAGCTGTTCCCGACCCGGGCCCGGGCCCGCGTCGGGGGCTGGCTCGACGTGCTCAGTGTGGCAGGGAGCGCCACGGGCCTGGTGATCGCCGGCCAGCTCTCGGTTCGCTGGGGAAGCCTCGGCCCGGCCATCGGCGTGCTCATCGTCGGACCCCTGCTCGCCGCCGCCCTGGTGCTGTTCCGCTATCCGGAAACGGCCCGAGCCGAACTGGAGGCGTTCAACCCTTCCGACCCGGCACCGGCTCCCTGAACCTCGGCGAGTCTCAGGTGAGGGTCGGGTCCTGACCCGACAACCACGACCGGACGGCGCCGACGATCGTGCGGTCGTGGGCCGGACGGGGATCGTGGGTCGCACCCTCGAGCCAGACCTCGTCGACGGGGCCGCCGAAGTTCGGCAGATGCTCGGCGAACTCCTCGGGCCGGCCGAAGGCGTCCCGGGTTCCCTGGATCAGCAACGTCGGCACCGTCACCGATCCGACGTGCTCGACTCGCAGCCGGTCGGGCTTGCCGGGCGGATGCAGCGGGTAGCTCAGCAGGACCAGACCCGCGGCCGGCAGCCCTTCGGCGATGGCCATCGAGCAGGCCCGACCCCCCATCGATCGGCCGCCGAAGACCAGCGAGAACGGCGAGACCCCCCAACCGTCGGCGAGTTCGGCCGCCCGCTCCTCGATCGCGGCAACGAGCTTGGGCATCCGGTCGGGCGGGCGCCGCCCGGGACCCTTGTCTCGGTAGGGAAAGTTGCACCGGGCGACGGGGAGGTCGAGCTCGGCTTCGAGCAGCAGGAACAATCGATGATCCCGGTCCCCGCCGGCACCGTGGAACAGGACCAGCCCGCCCGGAGCGACCGTGGGGCCCATCAGGGCGACCCGAGGGCGTGGCCGCCGCTCACGACGCAGTGAGGAGGATTCGACGGGCCTCGGTCAGCTCGGCGATCCGCTTGGCCGCCTGGCCCTCACCGCCGCCGTGATCGGGATGCGCAGCCCGCAGCATCGAGCGGAACTGTCGCTGGACCGCCCGCTTGTTGGGCGTGTCGTCGCCGTTGGTGGTGAGATCGAGGATCTCGAGCGCCCAGGCCACCGGATCGTTCCACGATCCCAGTTCGACGAGGGAGGCGGTCCGACCGCCCATCACCGCCGAGATGAACTGCTCGTCGACCGGGCGGCCCCAGACGAGGGCGCCACGCATGGCGTCGAACACCGTGCCTCGGACGTCTTCGGGCAGCGATCCGGCGCAGTAGATGGCACCGAGGGCGAAGGCGACGGGCCGGCCGCGTTCGTCGTCGAACTCGAAGGCCAGGGAGTCACCGTCGGCGACGAGCCGATGGGTGCTGCGGAGGAGACCGACCTGATCGACCTGGTAGCGATGCCTGACCCTCGGTTGCGAGACGCGATTCCCGGCGGCCAACTGCTCGAGCAGCCAGACCAGATGTTCCCGCAGGTCGGGATCGACGTTGGGTGCGGTGTGGGCCAGGATCCCGGCCAGCAGAACCCCGCCGGCCCCGGGCGCCGGGTCGACGGGGAGGTTCCGAAGACCGAGCGCGATACGCCGGGTCGGCGCGATCGGCCGGGAGTGATAGATCTCGAGCTCGGCGACGATCACGACCACCGAATCTATCGTGCCCTCCGTTCGAACTCGGAGTCGGGCGACCAGATCGCTTGTCGGATGGGCCGGGGCACCGTCACCCGCCGGGAGCCCCGCCGTGACAAGATCTCCCCATGGCCTTTCCCATCTCCGACCTGCGGGTACGACCCGGCAAGAAGCTGGATCTCGCGTCCATCGACACCAACGGAACCCCCGGTTGGGACCGCAGCGAACGGGCGGCGGCCGAAGCCCGAACCGCCGAACTCAACGGTCGGCTCGAGGAGCTGCAGGAGATCCTGTACGCGCAGGGCACGAAACGGCTGCTCGTGGTCCTCCAGGCGATGGACGCGGGCGGCAAGGACGGCACGATCCGTCATGTCTTCGACGGTGTCAACCCGAGCGGAGTGCGGGTTGCCTCCTTCAAGAAGCCGAGTGAGCTCGAACGATCCCGGGACTATCTGTGGCGCATCCACGCCGAGGTGCCCGGCGATGGCGAGATCGTGATCTTCAACCGCAGCCACTACGAGGACGTCCTCGTGGTCCGCGTCTTCGATCTGGTTCCCGAGGACCGGTGGCGCCGACGCTACGGCCACATCCGCGACTTCGAACGGCTCCTCGTCGACGAAGGAACGACGATCGTGAAGATCATGCTCCACATCTCCAAGGGTGAGCAGAAGGAGCGACTCCAGGACCGGCTCGACGAGCCCCACAAGCACTGGAAGTTCGACCCGGCCGATCTCGACATGCGTGCGCGGTGGGGCGACTTCATGGCGGCGTTCGAAGACGCGCTCGAGGAGACCTCGACCGACGATGCCCCCTGGTACGTCATCCCCGCCGACCGCAAGTGGTACCGGAACCTGGCGATCTCCGAGATCCTCGTGCAGACGCTCGAGTCGATGTCGCTCGACTTCCCGCCCGCCGTCGACCTGACCGGGATCGTGATCCCCGACTGAGGCTCAACTCGCAGGCTGGAGGGGCGGCCGGCCGGTGAGGAGTTCGAAGCCGGCCGTCAGCGTTTCGAGGTCGGGTGCGCCGATCTTGTACATCGTCATCGGGGTGTCGAGCAGACCCCACGCCATCGTTTCCGCCGCCACCTCACGAGCCTGCTCGTCCCAGGGCATCACGTCGCCGTCGACCCAGGTCCGAAGGCCCACCGACTCGGTGAAGGCCTCCCGGTCGGTGGCGTCGAGATGCTGCCGCATCCACACGTGTGCCAGCTCGTGGAGGATGGTGTGCTTGCAGTCGGTCTCGGTCTGCGCCCAGCGCTCGTCGCCGGCGAGGTCGTGCTCGTGGTAACAGAGCAGGACGTCGGCGGTCGCGGCATCGAACTCGGTCCGCCCGTTGACGCCATGGCACGACCGGTCGAATTCCGAGAACCGGATCGAGCGCAGGTCGGGCAGAGCGATTCCGGCTTCGTCGAACCGCAGGAGCGCCCACTGGACCAACGCGTCGAGGGCATCGGTGCTGTTGATCATCTCGACCTCGATCCCGTCGGCAGTGACCGTGCCGGTGGGCGTCGAAAGGTCTTCGTAGGGCACGTAGCGGTCGTCGAACACGAGCGCCTGATCCTGCCACCACCCGTCAGGTAGCCGGTCGGGCGGCAGGCACCGGCGAGCCTGGTCGAGGTCCCAAGAGCGCTGCGCCCGATGCACCTGGCCCTCGACCAGGTCGAGCACCACCGCCAGTGGCCCGGGGCACCCGTTCCCATCGTCACCGGCGACGATCATCACGATCGAATCGAGCACGCCGGCCTCGGACGTCACCGGGTAGATCGCGGTCATTTCCCGTTCGTCGAGGTCCGCATCGGTCGCACCGACCGACGCAAGCGTCCAGTCGCTCATCGATTCGCCCCGAACGAACGCCCGGATCTCGTCGTGGCCCCGGGCGGTGACACCCGAGAGTGAGTCCGAGATCGTGGCGTCCGGGGTGTACAGCGACTCGACCGGAGCGGTGCCCGATCGAACCGCGAGCCAGGCGTCGACGATGGCTTCGGCGGTATCGGGCTCGACCACCGAGTCTCGGCGCTCGCGCCAGGACTCCACGGCCATGGCCGAAACCATGGTCGTCGCACCGTTGACACCGATCGGCGACAGGACCTGCAGCAACTGGGCCGGCTCGGCTCGCAGCGGCGTCCAGTTCAGGTTGGCGGGAGTCCAATCGAACCGGCTGAGGACGATCGCCCCCTCGCGATCGAGGAAGACGGCCTCACGTCGCGTCGCACCCGATTCCCGGGGGATCAGGATGGCCATGGTCGTGATCGCCTCGGTCCCACGCAGCACGTCGGCATCCGGGTCGATGGAACGGCTGTCCCACACCACATGCGGGTCCAGGAAGTACCGCCAGCCCCGACCGCCTTGCTCGTCGAGCACGACCGGGAGGGCCTCGAACCAGATGTCGGCCTCCCACGCCCACGGTCGTTCGTCCTGCGTTGCCGGCGGCGGTGATTCCACCGACGCTGCCGTAGGCAAGGAATCCGGGGATGTGCAGGCGACGGCTGCGAGGAGACCGAGCAGCATCGGGCGGAGGCTGATTCGGCGGGTCATACCCTCAGGATGACGACCGCATCCGGTGCTGCCCAGAGGCCCATGGCACCCGCCCGGAATCCGGGCCCGGACCCGGATCGGCGAAGCCGGGAGCTGCGAAGCAGCTCCAAGCCAGCGTCCGCGGCGCAACGAGTGAGCACGCCCCGAGCCCCGGACCCGGATCGGCGAAGCCGGGAGCTGCGAACCAGCTCCAAGGTCCCAGCAGTCACGCGAGCGCAACGAGTGAGCACGCCCCGGGCCCCGGACCCGGATCGGCGAAGCCGGGAGCTGCGAACCAGCTCCAAGACCAGCCGTCCGCGTGCGCAACGAAGTGAGCACGCCCCGGGCCTCGGACCCGGATCGGCGAAGCCGGGAGCTGCGAACCAGCTCCAAGGCCAGCCGTCACACGTGCGCAACGAAGTGAGCACGCCCCGGGCCTCGGACCCGGATCGGCGAAGCCGGGAGCTGCGAAGCAGCTCCAAGGTCCCAGCAGTCACGCGTGCGCAACGAAGTGAGCACGCCCCGGGCCTCGGACCCGGATCGGCGAAGCCGGGAGCTGCGAAGCAGCTCCAAGGTCAGAGCGGTCCGGCGATCTCGGAGAGTTTGTGGATCGAGTGCCGGGCGTCGATCATGCGGACCGTTCCCGACCGCGACCGAACGACGAGCGACTGGGTGGTGATGGTGTCGCCTTCGAAGGCGACACCCTTCAGCAGGTCGCCCGTCGAGATGCCGGTGGCCGCGAAGAAGCAGTTGTCGGTCTTGACCAGGTCGTCCATGGTCAGCACGGCGTTGAGGTCGTATCCGGCGGCCAGCGCCGCCTCTCGTTCGTCGTCGTCGCGGGCGTACAGCCGGCCCTGCAGATCGCCGCCCATGCCCTTCAGGGCACAGGCGGTGATGACCCCTTCGGGGGTGCCGCCGACCCCGAACAGGATGTCGACACCGGAGTTCGGCCAGGCGCAGGCGATGGCGCCGGCGACGTCGCCGTCACCGATCAGTCGGATTCGTGCGCCGGTGGACCGGATCTCGTCGATCAGCCCGGTGTGGCGAGGACGATCGAGCACGACGGCAGTGAGGTCCCGGACGTGGACCCGCTTGGCCTTGGCCAGGGCGGTCAGGTTGCGCTCGACGGGCAGACGGATGTCGACGATGCCCGCACCGCTCGGTCCGACGGCGATCTTGTCCATGTAGACGAACGGGCCCGGGTCGAACATCGAGCCCCGGTCGGATGCGGCGATGACGGCGATGGCCCCGGGCTGGCCCTTGGCCGTGAGGGTGGTCCCGTCGATCGGGTCGACGGCGATGTCGGTGTGCGGCGGGAGTCCGTTGCCGACCACCTCACCGTTGAAGAGCATCGGCGCCTCGTCCTTCTCGCCCTCGCCGATGATGACGATGCCCTCCATCTCGACCCCGTCGAGCACGTGCCGCATGGCGTCGACCGCGGCCTGGTCGGCGCCGTGCTTGTCACCCCGGCCGAGCCAGCGGGCTCCGGCCATGGCGGCGGCTTCGGTGGTGCGGACGAGTTCGAGCGCGAGGTTGCGCTCGGGGCGGAGGCGTACGTCGTTCATGGCCGCCAACCGTACCGACTCAGGCCCACGAGCGGGAATCGATCATGGTGCCCAACACCCGAAATCCCACGTTCCGGCGAGGCTCGGCCTCACGGGCGCGCTCGAGGCACGCCAGAAACGGGGGGGTGGGTGGGAGCTGAGGGCTCAGTGGGCAGTGGTCGCCGAGGTACCACCGGCGACGCCGAGGCGAACCTCGGCCCAACGGAGGTCTTCGCGGGCGAAGGCGTCCTCGGCGTTGGCCGCCACCGCAGCCTCGGCGGCCGCCTTGTCGGCCTGGGCTGCTGCGAGGTCGATGTCGGAGGCGGCGATCGCCGCGTCGGACAGCACGGTGACCGATGTGCCGGTCACCGAGACGAACCCGGAACGGACCGCGAAGTGACGCACCGATCCGCCCGTCTCGGTCACCCGGACCTCACTGGGCTGCAGGCTGCCGATGAACGGCTCGTGCCCGGCGAGGAACGCGATCTCGCCGCCGCCTCGGGTACGGGCGACGACCTGGGTTCCCTCACCCGAGTACAGAACGGCCTCGGGTGAGACGAATTCGACCCGGAAGGCCATCAGGCGCCCGCATCCTTGCGCAGCTTCTCGGCCTTCTCGCGGGCCGAGTCGGCGCCACCGACGTTGAGGAACGCCTGCTCGGGAAGGTCGTCGAGGTCGCCCTGGACGAGCGCCTCGAACGAGTCGATGGTCTCCTCGACCGGGGTGAAGATGCCGGGCAGACCGGTGAAGACCTGGGCGACGAACATCGGCTGCGACAGGAACCGCTCGACCTTGCGGGCCCGGTTGACGGTGACCCGGTCTTCCTCGGACAGCTCGTCGAGACCGAGGATGGCGATGATGTCCTGGAGCTCCTTGTAGCGCTGGAGGATCTCCTGCACGCGACGGGCCACCTGGTAGTGACGGTTGCCGACGACCTCGGGGGCGAGGATCGACGAGGTCGACGACAGCGGGTCGACGGCCGGGTAGATGCCCTTGGCGGCGATGTCACGAGACAGCTCGGTGGTGGCATCGAGGTGGGTGAAGGTGGTGAAGGGTGCCGGGTCGGTGTAGTCATCGGCGGGCACGTAGACGGCCTGCAGCGAGGTGATCGACTTGCCACCGGCGGAGGTGATGCGTTCCTGCAGCACGCCCATCTCGTCGGCGAGGGTGGGCTGGTAGCCCACGGCCGACGGCATACGACCGAGGAGGGTCGACACCTCGGAACCGGCCTGCACGAAGCGGAAGATGTTGTCGACGAACAGCAGCACGTCCTGGCCCTGCACGTCACGGAAGTACTCGGCCATGGTGAGTGCGGACAGGGCGATGCGGAGCCGGACACCGGGGGGCTCGTCCATCTGACCGAAGCAGAGTGCGGCCTTGGACAGCACCGAGGTCTGGCCGTCGCCCATCATGGTCTCGCCCATCTCGATGAAGAGATCGGTGCCCTCACGGGTGCGCTCGCCGACACCGGCGAACACCGACACACCGCCGTGGTTCGAAGCCACGCGGGTGATCATCTCGGTGATGAGCACCGTCTTGCCGACGCCGGCACCGCCGAACAGGCCGATCTTGCCACCCTGGAGGTACGGGGTGAGCAGGTCGATGACCTTGATCCCGGTCTCGAGGACCTCCTTGGTCGGGGCCAGCTTGTCGAAGTCGGGGGCGTGGCGGTGGATCTCCCACCGCTCCGTGATGTCGAGCGAGTCGGCGGGCACGTCGAGCGGCTCACCCATCACGTTCCAGATGTGGCCGAGCGTGACGTCGCCCACGGGCACCGTGATGCCGTGACCGAGGTTGCGGACCGGGGTGCCACGACGGAGTCCGTCGGTCGGCTTCATGGCCACGGCGCGAACCCGGGAGTCGCCGAGCTGCTGGGCGACCTCGGCGTTGACCCGGACGGTCTCACCCGCCACGTCGATGTCGAACTCGAGCGCCGTGTTGATCTTGGGCAGCGAGTCCGGGGGGAACTCGACGTCGACCACGGGGCCCGCGATGCCGACGATTCGGCCGTCTTTCAGCTGTGGTTCGGTGGCAGTCATGGGGTGCAATGCTCCTGGATGCTGGTGAGGCGAGGCTGGTGAGAAGAGGGGTGCCGAGGCCGAGCCTCAGGTCTCGGCGTGACGGTGTTCTTGGCGCCCGAGGTGCTCGGGGAAGATGTGGGCCGGCTGCAGATGGTCGAGCATGTAGTCGTCGTCTTCGGTCTGATCGGCGCTGAGGGACTCCGCACCGCTGACGATCTCCATGATCTCGGTGGTGATCGATTCCTGGCGAGCCCGGTTCATGATCCGGGAGAGCTTGATGATGAGCTCCTCGGCGTTCTCGGTCGCCGCCTTCATGGCCCGCTGGCGGTTGGCGTGCTCGGAGGCCGCAGCGTCGAGCAGCGCCGTGAAGAGCCGAGCCTCGACGTAGCGAGGCAGGAGGTCTTCGAGCACGCCCTCGGCGGAGGGTTCGAAATCGAAGCTGGCCAGCGCGGCGGCATCGCCGCTGCCGGCGATGGTCTCGGTTGATTCGAGCGGCAGGAAGCGCCGGACCACCGCGGTCTGCGTGCCCATCGACACGAACTCGGTGTAGATCAGCTCGACC
The DNA here is from genome assembly GCA_963717115.1 of uncultured Acidimicrobiales bacterium. Taxonomy (GTDB): domain Bacteria; phylum Actinomycetota; class Acidimicrobiia; order Acidimicrobiales; family SZUA-35; genus JBBQUN01. The sequence goes on from CAVQVO010000009.1 coordinate 545,259, forward strand.
TGATCGACTTCGCCGCTGTCGAAGAGCTGGCGAACCCGCCGGGCGATCGCCCGGGCGTTCTCGTAGGTCGGGCTGCCGGTGAATCCCTCGAAGTGGGTGTCGATGGCGAAGCCCCGGAACCCGAAGTAGTCCCTGGTCTTCTTGCCGACGCTGACGATGCGATAGTCGCCGCCTTCGGCCCGAAGCGCCTGGATCTCACGCTCGGCGGCCCGGAACACCTGGGCGTTGTAGGGGCCGGCGAATCCACGGTCGCCGGCGCAGACCACGAAGGCCACGCGCTCGATCCGCTCGGCCTTCCGCAGAAGCGGGTGGTCGACCGCAGCGCCGCTCGCCGCGAGGTTCTCGATGACGCCGGTGAGCTGTTCGGAGTAGGGGCGAGCGGCCGCGGCCCGACGCTGCGCCTGGGCAACCCGGGTCGCGGCGATGAGCTCCTGGGCCCTCGTGATCTTCTTGGTGTTCTTGACGCTGCCGATTCGGCGACGAAGAACGCGTTCGGCTCCACCCGGCATCGGCGATCAGTCCTTGACTCGGCTGACGTCTTCTTCGGGCAGCGTGCGGGAGGAATCGACCATCTTGGTCGAGGCCTCGCCCTGCGCCGTCGCCTCGGGTGCCTCCTTGGAGCCACCCGACGACACGAAGGAGTCGGTGTACTGACCGATGGCGGCCTCGAGGGCTTCCTCGTCCTGCACCTGGCCGGTGTCGACGATGTGCTGGAGCTGGTCGGCGTGACGGCTGCGGAACCAGTCGAGCAGACCGATCTCGTAGCGTCCGACGTCGGCGACATCGACCTTGTCGAGGTAGCCGCGGGTTCCGGCGTAGAGCACCACGACCTGTTCCTGGACCGGCACGGGGGTGTTGATGCCCTGCTTGAGCAGTTCGGTGAGGCGGTAGCCCCGGTCGAGCTGGGCCTGGGACACGGCGTCGAGATCGGACCCGAATGCTGCGAAGGCCGCGAGCTCACGGAACTGCTGGAGGTCGGACTTGAGGGTGCCGACGGCGGCCTTCATGGCCTTGATCTGGGCGGCCGACCCCACTCGGGAGACCGAGATGCCCACGTCGACCGCAGGGCGGATACCCGACTTGAAGAGATCGTCCTGGAGGTAGATCTGACCGTCGGTGATCGAGATGACGTTGGTCGGGATGAAGGCCGAGACGTCGCCGGCCTTGGTCTCGATGACGGGCAGGGCGGTCAGCGAACCGGCGCCACGCTCGTCGGAGAGCTTGGCGGCCCGTTCGAGCAGGCGGCTGTGGAGGTAGAAGACGTCGCCGGGGAACGCTTCACGGCCCGGCGGGCGGCGGAGCAGCAGCGACACCTGGCGATAGGCCTCGGCCTGCTTCGAGAGGTCGTCGTAGATCGCCAGGCCGTGCTCGCCGTTCTCCATCCAGTGCTGACCCATGGCGCAACCCGAGTAGGGAGCGAGGTACTTGAACGGGGCCGGGTCGGAGGCCGCGGCAACGACGACGACGGTGTACTCCATGGCGCCGAAGCCCCGGAGGATCTCGACGGTCTGGGCCACGGTCGAGGCCTTCTGGCCGACGGCGACGTAGACGCACTTCACGCCGAGGCCCTTCTGGGCCAGGATCGTGTCGATGGCGATGGTGGTCTTGCCGGTCTTGCGGTCACCGATGATCAGCTCGCGCTGGCCCCGGCCGATCGGGATCAGGGAGTCGACGGCCTTGATGCCGGTCTGCATCGGCTCGTGTACCGGCTTGCGACCGGTGATGCCGGGGGCCTGGATCTCCATGCGGCGAAGCTGCACGTTGGTCAGGGGGCCCTTGCCGTCGATCGGCTCGCCCAACACGTTGAGCACCCGACCGAGAACGCCGTCGCCGACCGGGATCGAGAGGATCTCGCCCGTGGATTCGACGGCCTGGCCCTCTTGGATCGCGTCGACGTCGCCGAGCACGACGGCACCGATCGAGTCCTCGTCGAGGTTCAGGGCGAGACCGATCGTGCCGTCTTCGAAACGGAGCATCTCGTTGACGGCGGCGTCGGGCAGACCGCTCACCCGAGCGATGCCGTCGCCGACTTCGATGACTCGACCGACGCTCTTGCTGGCGAGGTCGGACTCGTACGAATCGAGATTCTTCTGTAGCGCCGCAGTGATGTCGGCTGGATCAAACGAAAGTGCCATGTGAGTTTCTTCCTCTAACAGGTCGAGGCGCCTACAGAACTTCGCGCATCTTGTTCAGGCGGGTACGGAGCGAGCCGTCGATCACGGCGTCACCAATGGTGGTGACGGCGCCGCCGACGACGGTGGCATCGACCACGACCTGGAGTTCCACGTCGTTGCCGGTCTGGGTCTTGAGCGCTTGAGCCAGGCGCGTCTGCTGGTCGGCGGTGAGGGGAACCGCGGTCCGCACCGTGGCGACCGACCGGCCGGAACCGGCGGCGGCCTTGGTGATGAACTGGTCGACGATCTCGGAGAGCTGGCCACCGCGGCCCGAGGTGACGATCATGCCGACGAGGGCCCGGGTGGTGTCGGAGGACCGCCCGCCGAGGAGGTCGTCGACGATCTGGCCCCGGATCGCTGCCGGGAGCAGACGATTCGAGAGCGAGTCGTGGAGGTCGTCGTTGCCGGCGACCGCCCGCGCGAACTCGGCGAGCTCACTCTTGACGACCTCGATGTTGCCGTCGGCCTGGACGACGGCCAGGAGGGCGTCGGCGTAACCTTCGGTTGAGTCAGACATGCGAATGCTCCGTGTGGGGATCGGCGATCAGCTCTTGGTGAGCTGGCCGACCTGGCTGATATAGGACTCGATCAGGGCGTCGTGGGCTGCGGCGTCGAGGGCATCGGCGATGACGGCCTCGGTGGCCCCACGGGTGAGTCGAGCCACCTCTTCGGTGATGTCGGCGAGCGCCTGACGCTTGGCCGTCTCGGCGTCGGCCACCGCACGGGCCTTCAGGGCTGCGGCGTCGGCGTGGGCCTTGGCCACCAGATCGACCTTGAGCCGTTCGGCGGTCTCGACCGCTTCGCGGCGCAGGCGATCGGCCTCGGCGTCGACGTCGGGCAGATCGGCGGTCGAGGCCGAAAGCGCCGACTGGGCCTCGACCCGGGCCGCCTCGGCCTCGGCCAATTCGGTGCGGATCCGGTTGGTCCGAGCCTCCATGACCTTCTTGATGGCCGGGACGCCCTTCATGAAGAAGGGGATCATCAGCACGAAGAAGGCGAGCGAGCCCCAGTAGACCTCGTTGATGTCGCCGGCGAGATGGACGCCGTTCGGCCCTTCGGCAGCAAGCAGTTCGAACATCACGACCTCATCAGTTCGGGTTCTCGAGGAACCGATTGACGCTGGGCTGCGCGGCAGCGGCGTCGACCGGGCGATTCATGACACGGGAAGCAGCCTGGGTGGCGAGCGCCGCGATCTGGGGTTGGACGCCGGCGAGCGCCTGGGTGCGGGCCGCCGCGATCTCGGCATCGATCTCGGCCTTCATGGCGGCGACCTCGGCCTCGGCGTCGGCCATGATGCGGGCCCGCTCGGTGTCGGCTTCGGCCCGAGCGGCGTCGACCACCGCGGCGGCCTCGACCCGGACCTCGGCCAACTGGTCATCGACCTCGCCGGCTGCCGATCCCGCCAGGGATCGGGCCTTGTCGGCGGCGTCGAGGTCGGCGCGAATCCGATCGGCGCGTTCGTCCATGACGCGCTTGACCGGGGGAAGCAGCACGAACTTGATCAGCGCCCACAGGGCGAAGAAACAGATCGCACCCCAGAACAGCTCGTTCGAGGTTGGCAGGATCGGGTTGGCGGCCTCTTCGGCCACGTCCCCTGCCTCGGTCGCAAGAAGGGTGAGCACAGGCTGACCCCTCAGGCGAACTTGAGCAGAATGAAGACCACGAAGCCGATGAGGGCGAGGGCCTCGGTGAAGGCGATACCGAGGAACATGGTGGTCTGGACCTGACCGGCCGATTCGGGCTGGCGGGCCATGGCCTGGACGGCCTGACCGACCAGGTAGCCGATGCCGATGCCGGGGCCGATGGCGGCGAGACCGTAGGCGAAGCCGGCGCTGCCTGCACCGGCGGTTGCCTTGGCGGCGTCGGCGTCGCTGGTCGCTGCGTCGGCGGCGATCTCGACGATGTGAGCTGCGGTACTAGCAAGGGCGCTCATTGGCTGATGCTCTCCTGTGTCAAAGACGCTCCGACGGTTGCGAAGCGTTGCTGTTCTGCCCGGGGGCGAGAAGGGGTTGGGTGGGTTGCTTGCGAAGGGGTGGCACCGCGGAACCGGTGCCGGGCGGGGTTCAGAGTGGTGCGATCAGTGGTGCGGGTGCAGCGACAGCGAGATGTACACGGCGGTGAGCAGGCTGAAGACGAAGGCCTGGATGAGCGAGACCATGATCTCGAAGGCGGTCAGTGCGACCAGGGTGGCGAAGCTGAAGGGGAGGACGGCGATCAGCGCCGACTGCTGCCAGAGGGCGATGCACAACACGCCGAAGGTGACGAGCAGGATGTGGCCGGCGAGCATGTTGGCGAAGAGACGGACGGCGAGACCGAAGGGCCGGAGCAGGAAGGTCGAGAGGAACTCGATCGGGGTGACGAGGATGTAGAGCGCCGTTGGCACGCCGGGAGGGAACAGCGACGACTTCATGAAGCCGCCGAAGCCCTGCGACTTGATCCCGACGGCGATGAAGGTGACCCAGGCCGTGAGGGCCAGCACGATCGGGTTGGCCATGCGGGCGTTGGCGGGCATCTGGAAGGTGGGGATGACCTCGAAGATGTTGCCGAAGAAGACGAAGAGGAAGATGCTCAGCAGCAGCGGCAGGTACTTCATGCCGTCGGGCCCGATGGCCGACTGGACGACCTGCTTCTCGACGAACCCGACGGTGCTCTCGACGATGTTCTGCAGCCCGCTCGGGACGAGTTCCTTCTTCGACAACAGGAACAGCACGGTGGGGATCAGCACCGCCAACACGCTGATGAGTGCGATCTTGTTGAACATGAAGATCGTGTCGTCACCGAAGTACGCCGGCCATTCGACGAGGTTCTCGATGGGGGGAAATTCCAGAGCGAACACTGAGGTACTCCTTGAAGGCTCTTCAGCGACGACCGGCGGCGACCGGGCGGGAGGTGGTACGGGGTTTGAGACCGGGGAAGGCCAGTGAGGCCGAGATGAAGCGAAGCTCCCAGACCAGAAGACCCAGATGCGTGGCGATGAGCGTAACGCCGAGGGGGACCATGGCGACCCAGGACTGATCCTTGACCGCCCACACCGCGGCGAACATGAGGCCGAGCCGCATCACGTAACCGCCGAGTGCGGCCGAGGCGACGAGGGCGAACGAGATGCGTGCGGCCCAGGCGAGCAGCAGGGCCGAGAGCAAGAAGTTGACGAGCACGATCGCCATGGCGAAGGCCACCGACGCTGCGCCGTCGGCCCCGGCGACGGCCGCGCCGATCAGGACACCGATGGGTACGAACGGCAGGCCACGACGGACCATGTCGATCGCGACCTCGGCCGCCGGGGAGGGACCCTCGAGACGGTCGACCGCCAGGGTCATGAGCCGGCCTCGCCGAGGCGGGCGGCTTGGGCGAGGAGCGCCTCCCGCTCGGCCTTGGCGGCGTCTCGGCGGGACTCGAGTCGGGCGATGTCGGCCCGGTATCGGTAGTAGAGCGAGAGGGCTGCTCCGGCGAAACCGGCCACGGTGGCCACCACGGCGATCCAGGGCGTCGAGCCGAGCTGGGCATCGACCCACAGACCGAACAGACCGAACAGCACCGCGGACAGCACGAGTTCGTACGAACCGGCACTCGACTGGAATTGTTCGGTCACGTTGGGCTGCTTGGCGTCCACGGTTGGTCTCACGTCAAAAGCCGGGCCTCACACCCGAACGGCCAGAACCCTATTTGTCAGGGCCCGAACATGCAACCTCCGAGCGTGTTCGTCGGTCACGATCTCGGCCTCTCAGCGTGCTCGCAGCGTCGTCGCACGACCCCGATTCAACCGGCTCGGGGACCCCGTCGATCCGCCTCACGACCCACCTCGACCGGCGGGTCGGAACGGCCGACCCGACGGGGGAAGGGAACCACCGAGAGCTCGTCGTCGATGGGTTCGTCGCGCCCGACCAGGCGGGGATGCAGCGACACGAAGAGCAACACCGTGATGCCGACGATGCCGAGGGGGACGATTGCGTCGCCTCGGCCCTCGTTGTAGACCGGCCAGAGCACGAACGCCGACAGCAAGGCCGTCCACGCCCACAGGATGAGCACGCTCCGGCGATGGCCGTGGCCCAGACGGATCAAACGGTGGTGCAGGTGATCGCGGTCGGCGGTCGCGAGCCCCTGACGACGTGAAGCCCGGCGGACGATGGCGAACGCGGTGTCGAGCATCGGTACCCCGAGGATGACGAACGGGATCGCCAACGGAGCGTAGAAGAAGAACGCCTGCCCGCTGTAGGCCTCTTCGGTTCGGCCTCCGACCGAGATCGTCGAGGCGGCCATGAGGCACCCCAGGAGCAGGGACCCGCCATCGCCCATGAAGATCCGGGCGGGATGGACGTTCCACGGGAGGAACCCGAGGCAGATGCCGAAGACGAGCACGGCGATCAACGGGCCGATGCTGTTGGCGGACAGCACGCCGGCGTCCCCCAGTTCGAGCGAATAGAGGAAGAACGAGATGGCACCGATGCCCATGATGCCGGCGGCGAGTCCATCGAGTCCGTCGATGAAATTGACGGCGTTCGACATCCCGAGCACCCAGATCACCGTGAGGAGGTAGCTGTAGTCGGGCGACAACAAGAAGAGATCGAGGAACGGCACCCGGAACCAGAAGATGTTGGTACCACCGAGGACGAGCATGGTCCCGACCAGGACGAGCCCGGCCGTCTTGGCCGGGGCCGACAGCTCACGCACGTCGTCGACGAGGCCGACCGCGTAGGCCAGGGTTGCCGCCGCCAGCACACCGAGCGGTTCGGTCGAGTCGCCGAAGATGCCGGGGAACCAGCCGCTGTACCAGGCCAGACCGAGTCCGGCGACGAACCCGAGGAACATCGCCCCACCACCGATCGTGGCGGTCGGCTTGTCGTGGGCGCGACGTTCGTCGGGCGCGACCATCAGGCCTGCCGCCCCGGCGATCACCCGGAAGATGGGCACCGTCGTGATGGTCACCGTGAAGGCGACGAGCAGCACGATGACGTAGGACGTCAGGTCAGGCCGCATGGAGCGCCTCGCCGGCGAGGCGGAGGTCGCCGGCGCAACGCCGGTCGAACGTGGTCGGCAGCATCGATGCGAAGGCTAGTTCGACACCGGGACCGGATAGGGGGCGAAGGGCCGGCAGAGCGCTGCGACCTCGGCGCGCACGGCGGCGACCTCGGCGGCATCGCCGCGATTCGACAGGGCCCGGGCGATGAAGGAGCCGATCTGGTGCATGTGCGTCTCGGTCATCCCCTGCGTGGTGACCGCAGGCGTGCCGATGCGGATGCCCGAGGTGACGAACGGCGACCGGGGGTCGTCGGGGATGGAGTTCTTGTTGAGCGTGATCCCGGCCTCGTCGAGGACGAGCTGGGCTTCCTTGCCGGTGAGTTCGGCATCGAAGGGCCGCAGGTCGACGAGCAGGAGGTGGTTGTCGGTCCCGCCCGAGACGAGCCGGAAGCCGTGCCCGGCCAGCGACTGGGCGAGCGCGGCGGCGTTGGCGACGATCTGGGCACCGTAGGCCCGGAACTCCTCGGTGGCGGCTTCGGCGAAGGCCACCGCCTTGGCCCCGATCGCGTGTTCCTGGGGACCGCCCTGTTGGCCGGGGAAGATGGCCTTGTCGATCGACGCGGCGAGCGCCTCGGTCGACAGGATGCAACCGCCACGGGGACCGCGGAGGGTCTTGTGGGTGGTGAAGGTCACGACGTCGCAGAAGGGCACCGGGTTGGGGTGGACGCCGGCGACGATCAGGCCGGCGATGTGGGCGGCGTCGAACATCACGAGCGCGCCGACCTCGTCGGCGATGGCCCGGAACGGCGCCGGGTCGATCAGCCGGGAGTAGGCGGTCGCCCCGGCGACGATGAGCTTGGGACGGTGCTCGAGGGCGAGCGCCCGCACCTGGTCCATGTCGATCCGCTCGTCGGTCTCGGTGAGCCCGTAACCCACGAAGTGATACATCAGGCCCGATGCGTTCACCGGCGAACCGTGGGTGAGGTGACCACCGTGATCGAGACGCAGACCGAGAACGGTGTCGCCCGGTTCGAGCAGGGCCTGGTAGACGGCCATGTTGGCGTTCGCACCCGAGTGCGGCTGCACGTTGGCGTGATCGGCCCCGAACAACGCGCAGATGCGCTCGATCGCCAGACTCTCGACCTGGTCGACGATCTGGTTGCCGCCGTAGTAGCGACGGCCCGGGTATCCCTCGGAGTACTTGTTGGTGAAGACCGAGCCGGTCGCGGCCATCACGGCGGGCGACGCGAAGTTCTCGGACGCGATCAACTGCAGCGAGGTGTTCTGACGCTCGACCTCGGCCGACTCGAGGGAGTCGTAGGCGGAGTCGTCGACAATCGGCCAGGGCATCAGGAACGCTCCTCGGAGACGGGGGAAGACGGGGACGGGGCGGCGTCGAGCGCCGAGATCTTGTCGACGCGGCGCTGATGGCGACCGCCTTCGAATGCAGCGGTCAGGAAGGCGTCGACGGCGTCGAGCGCCACCTGCACCCCGACGAAGCGCTCGCCGAGACACATCACGTTGGCGTCGTTGTGCCGTCGCGACATCCGGGCCGAGGTGACGTCGTGCACCGTGGCGGCCCGGGCCCCGGGGACCTTCGAAGCCGCCATGCAGATCCCGATGCCGCTGCCACAGATGGCGATACCCAGTTCGGCATCACCGGCGACGACCGAGCGGGCGACGGCCGCGCCGTAGTCGGGATAGTCGACCGATTCGGCGGAGTGGGTGCCCAGATCGAGCGGCTCCACATCCAGCCCGCGCAGATGCTCGATGATCAGTCCCTTGAGTGCGAAACCGGCGTGATCGGATCCGACGGCGATGAGCATGGGCTCTCCTCGACGAGTGATGCGTCGAGGGTACCGAGTCAGTTCCGGGACTTGTTGTCCCGGGCTCGGGCGTTCAACAGGGCATGCACCCGGGCCCGGAGGTCGGCGTTGTCGTCGAGGATCTTGCGGAACTCCTTGGTCCCGAACGACACGAGCACCATCGGGGTCTCGGCGATCACCGTCGCCGTGCGGGGACGGTGCTCGATGAGCGCCATCTCGCCGACCATGGTGCCCGCCTCGACCGACGTGACGTACTCACCACTCATGAAGACGTTGGCCGTGCCCTCGATGATGAGATACGAGACGTCGCCGTACCGCCCCTGGTCGGTCAGCTCGGCTCCCGCATCGACGTCGACGCGCTGGCCGAGGTGTGCGATCTGCTCGACCTGCGCCTTGGTGAACTGGTCGAAGAAGCCGACCTTGCTCAGCCAGTCGACGTCGAGCTTGTTGTTGCGTCCGAACATGGTGACCTCTCGGTAGGCAGAGTCGTGGCTCGTCACCACATCGGAGTTCTAGCGTAACCCGAGGGCCTCGGCCAGTGAATGGTCCAGGTCCGAGGACCGGTGGCCCTGCGGCGATCAGCGATCGGGCGTGGACCGGTCGGGTCGGCCGGGCATCCGGGCCACGAGGCCCCGACCCCGGCCCGACAGATCCTCGAACGCCTCGACCTCGACGAATTCGCGGCCCGCCCAGCGCACCAACCGATCGACCTGATGGGGCGCACACTCGAGGACGAGGGCACCGCCGCCGCGGAGCCACCTCGGTGCTTCACCGATGAGGACGTCGTAGGCGGCGAACCCCTCGGACTCGGCGACGAGTGCCTGACGGGGTTCCCAGTCGACGACCTCGGCCGGGAGCGCGTCCGAGCCCGGAGACGTACGGCGGATTGGACACCACGACCGAGATCCGGCCGGCCGAGTTCGACCGGCAGCGGCTCGAACCAGGATCCCTCGACGGCCCGCACCCGCGAACCGTGACGACCCAGCCCGGCGAGGTTGGCCCGGGCGACGTCGAGGGCGTCGGTGGACACGTCGGTGATCCAGACCTCGGCGGAGCCGTGCTCGCGGGCCAGCGACAACCCGATCGCCCCGCTGCCCGTGCCCAGGTCGACGACCACGGGGATGTCGTCGGGGTCGAGACGTCGGAGCTCGTCCAACGCCCGCTCGGCGACGATCTCGGTCTCGGGTCGGGGAATCAGGACACGCCGGTCGATCATCAGGTCGAGGAGTCGGAAGCCCCAACGACCGAGGACGTACTGCAGCGGTTCACCGGTCGAACGCCGGGCGACCATGGCATCGAGGCGGGCCACCCCCCGAACCGTCGCCGGTTCGTCGAGGCCGAGCATCAGCTCGATCCCCTCCATGCCGGAGGCCTCCTCGACGATCCTGCCGGGCGCTCACCCCGGCGTCGGCGACGCCGGCCGCGCCCAGTCGTTGCTCGGTCTCGACCAGCAGGGACCGCCAGGCCACCGTCCCCTCGAGGTCTTCGGGCTCAGACGCCATCGTCGATCTCGGACTGGAGTTGGTGCGTGCGTTCGTCCATCACCAGGGCATCGCTGATCTCGTCGAGCTCACCGGCGAGGACCCGCTCGAGCTTGTAGACGGTGAGCCCGATGCGATGGTCGGTGACGCGGTTCTCCTTGAAGTTGTAGGTGCGGATCTTCTCGGAGCGACCACCTCCCCCGATCTGGCCACGGCGGGTCTCGGACGCGGCGTCGGCTGCCTTCTGCTGTTGGAGCTGCAACAGCCGCGAACGCAGCACCACCAGCGCCCGGGCCCGGTTCTGGAGCTGGCTCTTCTCGTCCTGCATCGACACCACGAGGCCGGTCGGTCGATGGGTGAGACGAACGGCGGAATCGGTGGTGTTGACGTGCTGCCCGCCCGATCCCGAGGCCCGGAACGTGTCGATCTCGAGATCGTTGGGGTCGATCTCGACGTCGACCTCGTCGGCCTCGGGGAGCACCGACACCGTCGCCGACGACGTGTGCACCCGACCCTGGGATTCGGTGACCGGCACCCGCTGGACACGATGGGGACCCGCTTCGTGCTTCATGCGGGTCCAGACGCCGTCGCCCCGCAGCACGAAGGTGATGTCGGAGTAACCACCGAGGTCGCTGGGCTGGGCCGAGATGACCTCGCTCCGCCAGCCCTGGCGAGCGGCGAACGCCTGGAACATCTCGTAGAGGTCCCGGGCGAACAGGTTCGCCTCCTCCCCGCCCTCGGCGCCACGGATCTCGACGATCACGTCACGACCGTCGTTGGGATCCTTGGGCAGCAGCAGGAGCCGGAACTCCTGTTCCAGCCGCTCGATGTCGGATTCGGCCTCGGTCGCCTCGACCCGCAGCTCGTCCTTCTCGGCGGCGCTGGCCTCGGTCAGCAACGACCGTGCGACCTCGAGGTCGTCGGTCCGTTCGCGCAGGCGCCGTCCGACCGCGACCAGATCCGACAACTCGGCGTAGCGACGCGACAGCTGGACGAACCGTTTGTTGTCGGCGGCGACGTCGGGATCACCCAGCCGGGCCTCGATCTCGGCGTGCTCCTCTTCGAGGGTGCGGAGGCGTTCGAGCATCGGCGTCATCGACCCGGGACCGGGAGGTCGTCGGCCCACGGGGTGGGCAGGGTGACGAGCTCGGCCCGGTCGAGCAGCCCGATCAGGCGTTCGACGATGGGATAGCGATCTCGGGGCGGGACCACCACGACGAGGCGTGCGTCGGGATCGGTGCGCAGGCGATAGTCGCCGGCCTCGGCGGCCAGATCGACCTCGATGCCCACCGAGCAGACCACGACGACGGGTCGACCCGCAGCATCGGTACCGACGGCGGCCACCGGCTGGCTGCCGAGCAGCGAGTCGCGGGGCGGAGTGGCGGGACCGGGTCGAGGGTGGCGAGGTCGATCGACGAGGGCCGATCGAGCAGCGCCGAGCGGAGCCAGCGTTCACGGGCGAGACGGTTCAGCGGATGGGGAGGGGCGGCGCCGTGACGATGGACGGCGACGGCGGCGATGGCCCGGCGCAGCGCGGCGTCGGGGTCGAGGGTCCCGTGCACGAGCTGCTGGAGCTCTCGGTCGGCCTGGCCGACACCCACCTCGAGGACGACCTCGGCACCGTGCTCGACCACCCGCGCCACCTCGAGACCGGCGAATTCGGCAACGAGGCGCCCGTGATCGTCGACCGGGCGGGCCCCGGCCTCGCTGATGACGCCGGCCATCGCCCACACCCGGGGACCGAGCACCGGGACCTCGGCGATCGGCGCCGGGTCGGCGGTGGCGAGCTGGCGTCCCGAGACGGCGAGGACGTCGACGAGCGGGCCGAACGAACCACGGGCCCGCATCTCCCCGCCGCCGAGCGCACCGGCTCGGCGGGCCACGTGCCCTGCGACATCGTGCGAGGCGAGGATCGACAGGGTCTCGAACCCGTGCTTGGTCGCCCACAGCAGGGCCGGCCCGAGGGCTCGGACGGCTCGAGCCGGCTCGAGGCCATCGACGAGCACGAACCCCCGAGACGCGACGAATCCCCCGGCGTCACCAGGGGATTCGATGCAGTCGATCTCGCCGTGACCGGCATCTCGGACCAGGGCTCGAAGCTTGGCTTCGTGGAGCGCCGTGCGATCGGACACCGGAGAGCGTCAGCTCTCGGACGCGGCCTCGGCTTCGGCGCCCGGCTTGCGACGGCGACCGAAACGACGCTCGAACCGCTCGACGCGACCGGCGGTGTCGACGATGCGCATCTGACCGGTGAAGAACGGGTGGCTGGCCGAGGAGATCTCGACCTTGGCCAGTGGGTAGGTGTTGCCGTCTTCCCACTCGATCGTCTCGTCGGTCTTGATGGTCGAGCGCGTCAGGAACGCGAACTCCGCACCAGGGTCCTGGAAGACGACGTATCGATAGTTGGGATGGATGTCGGACTTCATAGCTGCTCCATTGTGGCGGGGCCGGGGCCACTCGCGACGGCCTAGGCGAATTCGTTCAGAAATTCTTCGTTGCCGGTCGATGCGGCCAACCGCGCGACGAGGGTGCGGGTCGCCTCGGCCGAACGGACCGTTCGGGAGGCGTCGTCGTCGGCACGGGCGATCTCGGCGAGGGAGGACCGCAGGGCCGCCATGAGCCCCAGGGTGCGCTCGTCGACCAGGCGGTCGGTGTGACGGGTCGAGCTGGCGGCGACGTCGATGGCCGGGTGGACGCCCCGCTCGGCCATCAGCCGATCGAGGCGGACCTCGCTGTTGGCCGTTCCGGCGAGTTCGGCGAGCACGACGTCGTCGAGTGCCGAACCGGTCTCGGTGGACACCGTGGCCACGATGGTCAACGAGCCACCTTCCTCGAGGGCCCGGGCGGCACCGAAGAAGTGCTTCACCGGGTAGAGCGCACCGGCATCGAGACCCCCGGGGAGCTCGCGCCCCGTGGCCTGTCCGGCGAGATTGTGGGCGCGGGCCAACCGGGTCAGGCCGTCGAGGATGATCACGACGTCCTTGCCTTCTTCGACCATGCGCTCGGCGCGGGCGAGGGTCAGTTCGGCGACCGTGCAGTGTTCGTCGGTCGGACGATCGAAGGTCGAGGCGATGACCTCGCCCTGTTCGAGGTGACGCTCCATGTCGGTCACTTCCTCGGGCCGCTCGTCGATCATCACCACGACGAGTTCGACCTCGGGATGGTTGATCTCGATCGACCGGGCGATGGCTTTCAAGACCGTGGTCTTGCCCGAGTGGGGCGGGGTCACGAGCAGCATCCGCTGGCCCTTGCCCAGAGGAGCGAGGACGTCGATGGCCCGGGAGTGATCGATCCCGGGTCGTCGGCTCGCTCGAGCCGCAACCGCTCGCCGGGGAAGACGGGCGTGAGCTTGGCGAACTCGGGGCGATCGCCGATGTCGTCGGGCGTGCGCTCGTTGATGCTGGCCACCTCGGCGAGCGCCGGATTCTTCTCGTTCCGGTTGGCGGGGCGCGCCGTTCCCGACACCAGGTCACCCTTGCGCAGGTCGAACTGGCGAACCATCTTCACCGGGACGTAGACGTCGTCGTTGGAGGGCAGCGGGCCCTCGACGCGGAGGAATCCGTAGCCGTCGTCGCGCAGGTCGAGGTAGCCGGCGACCTCGATCGGGTCGCTGGTGACCGGATCGATGATCTCGTCTCGGTCTCGGCCCCGCCCCCGACGCCGCCGCCGCCGATTGCCGGACTCGCCGTCGTCACCGTTGCCGCCAGTGCCGGACTGGTTCGAGCCGGACTGGTTCGAGCCGGACTGGTTCGAGCCGGACTGATTCGAGGCGGACTGGTTCGAGCCGGACGGCTCGCTGTCGGTCCTGCCGCCCCGAGCCCTGCTGACCCGAACCCTGCTGACCCGAACCCTGCTGACCCGAACCCTGCTGACCCGAACCCTGCTGACCCGAACCCTGCTGACCCGAACCCTGCTGACGAGCACTCTGCTGACGGCCACCGTCGTTCGACGAACCCTGCTGGTTGCGAGGGGTCTCGCGGGAACGCCGGGCCTCGTTCGACGGCTCGGCTCCGGACGACCTCGGATCGTTGGACGAGCCGGCGTCCTTCGACGAGGCCCGCTCCGGACGGCCGGCCTCGGCGGTGCGCTGATCGCCGCCGTTGCGGTCGCGGCCGTGGTCGTCGTTCGACGACGACGGATCCGAGGCCGAGGTCCCGGCCCCGCCTGCGGAGGATTGGTCGGCGGCGCCGGCAACGACGGCCCCGGAGAGTTCGAGGACGAGGTCGACCAGGTCGGACTTCTTCATCCGGCTCGTTGCCTTGCCCCCGAGCGCGTTCACGATCGTGGTGAGTTCGCCCTTGTCCTTCTTGTCGAGGGTGGCGCGGTCGATGACCTGCTCAGTCACGTTGGACTCCTGGGTGTCGTGCCAGCGTGAGACGTGATCGAACGCTGGAGAGGAAGGACCGGTGGGCGTCGTCGCCTCGGGCCGAGGGTGTTGAGACCGACGAGTACCGTGTGAGCCTTCGGTCTCGCCGAGCAGCAGGGGCCGAGCACAACGGCCGTCCAAGACTGCACGCCGGACGCTAGCAGCGGCCGGCGACGAAACCACGCTTCGAGCCCGCCCGAAAACGGCGGCCCGCCGAGGCGGCGGGACCGGGTTCAGCGGCGCTGGAAGGCCCGGATCCGACCGGCGATGTCGCCGAGGTCGGCGGTCGCCACCTCGTAGTGTTCGGGTCGTTCGAAGAGCTCGGCCAGGAAGGCCGGCAGCGGTGGCCGGACCCCGGTCGCTCGTTCGACGGCGTCGGGGAACTTGGCCGGTGCCGCCGTTGCCAACGTGATCATCGGGACGTCGCTGCGACGGCGGAGCCGGCGGGCGACCTCGGTCCCGACCGCCGTGTGCGGATCGATCAGGAGACCGAGCCGCTCGTGGACCCGCCGGATCTCGGCGAGGATGCCCTCGTCGTCGAGACGTCCGGCATCGAACTCGGACCGGATGGCGTCGACCCACGGAGCCGGGATGGCCGCCAGACCCGCCGTCGAGAACGACTGCAGGACCGATCCGACCGCTTCACCGTCTCGACCCGACGCCTCCCAGAGCAGGCGCTCGAAGTTGGACGAGATCTGGATGTCCATGCTGGGGCTGAGCGAGGGAACCACGGCCGACGACGCCAGCGAGCCGGTCTCGAAGAACCGGGTCAGGACGTCGTTGCGGTTGCTGGCGACGATCAGCTGGTCGACCTCGAGCCCCATGCGTTTGGCGTACCACCCGGCCAGGATGTTCCCGAAGTTCCCGGTCGGGACCGTGAACGAGACCGGTCCTGCGTCGACACCGACGAGGCGGTTGGCGGCCCACACGTAGTAGACGATCTGGGCCATCACCCGAGCCCAGTTGATCGAGTTGACCGCCGCCAGGCCGAACTCGGCCCGCAGAGCCGGGTCGTTGAACGCGGCCTTCACGAGGTTCTGGCAGTCGTCGAAGCTGGCGTCGGCAACGGCGACGTTGCGGACGTTGTCGACGTCGACCGTGGTCATCTGCCGACGTTGGACCTCCGAAACCCGACCCTCGGGATGCAGGATCACGACATCGACGTTGGCCCGACCCCGCAGCGCCTCGATCGCCGCCGACCCGGTGTCTCCGGAGGTGGCGGCGAGAACGGTGACCCTCGTTCCCCGGCGTCCCAGTTCGGCGTCGAGGAGTCGGCCGACGAGTTGGAGCGCGACGTCCTTGAAGGCCAGGGTCGGCCCCTGCGTCAGATCGAGCAGATGGTGCCCATCGCCCAGATCCACCATCGGGACCACGTCGACATGATGGAACCCCGAGTACGACGCCGCGACCATGTCGTCGAACTCGTCGCGCTCGACGGAGCCGGCGACGAAGGGCCACATGACGTCCTGCGCCACGTGCACGTACTCGGTGTGCACACGAGCGTGCGGGGACAGCGCCGGCACCTCGTCGGGGCAGTAGAGCCCGCCGTCGGTGGCGAGCCCGGCGAGCAGGGCGTCGGCGAAGTCGAGGGGTTCGGCCCTCCCCCGCGTCGAGACGTAGCGCAACGGCGGGTGGTCGGTCATCCGACCACCCGGAGCAGGCTCTGCACGCTCTTGACGGAGTCGAGCGCGCGGAGATCGTGCAGGGTCGCCTGGACGTCACGCTCCACGGCCTCGTGGGTGATGAACACGATGCGTGCGGTCGAGCCGACCTCTTCCTGCTCCATCGAACGGATCGACACCCCGTGGGTGGCGAACACCCCGGCCACCTGGGCCAGGACCCCCGGCGAGTCGACGACCTCGAGATTCAGGTAGTACGCCGTGTCGAGTTCGTCGATGGATCGAATCGTCGCGTTGTCCCCGGAGGGAACCACGTGGTGACCGCCCCGATGACGATTCAGGGCGGCATCGACGAGATCACCGAGCACGGCGCTCGCCGTCGGCCGGCCACCGGCACCGCGTCCGTAGAACATCAGCTCCCCGGCCGCCGAACCCTCGACGAAGACGGCATTGAAGCTGTCACGGACCGACGCCAGCGGATGGGTGTCGGGCACCATCGCCGGGTGGACCCGGACGCCGATCTCTCGTTCGCCGCCGCCGGCGAACACCTCGGCCACGGCGATCAGCTTGATCTGGTAGCCGAGCCGTCGGGCGTAGGCGATGTCGGTCTGGGTGATGGCCGAGATCCCCTCGTGATAGACGTCTCCGGCCACGACGCGCGCCCCGAAGGCGATGGAGGCCATGATCGCCGCCTTCGCACCCGCATCGAACCCCTCGACGTCGGCAGTCGGGTCTCGCTCGGCGTACCCGAGCCGCTGGGCCTCGGCCAGGGCGTCCTGATACGACGCACCGTCTTCGGCCATGCGGGTGAGGATGTAGTTGGTCGTCCCGTTGACGATGCCGGTGATGCGGGTGACGTCCTCGCCGAGCAGCGACTGCCGCAGCGGGCGGACGATCGGGATCGCACCGGCGACGGCGGCTTCGAAGAGCAGGTCGACACCGGCATCGGCCGCAGCCCGATAGAGCTCGGCGCCGTGGTTGGCGAGGAGTTCCTTGTTGGCGGTGATGACCGGTTTGCCGTGTCGGAGGGCCGTCAGGATCAGTTCCCGCGCCGGCTCGATCCCTCCGACCACCTCGACGACCAGATCGATGTCGGGTGAGACGACGAGCGAGCGGGCGTCGGTGGTCAGCAGCGACGGATCGATGTCGATGTCCCGGTTGCGGCTGGTGCTTCGGACGGCGATCCCGCCGATCGCGAGCCGCAGTCCGGTGTTGGCCTCGATGGCGTCACCTCGCTCGGCGATCAGCTGGGCCAGCGCCGAGCCGACGATGCCACAGCCCAGCAGGCCGACCCGAACGATGCTGGTCGACGGGGTCGATCCCGTGGGGCGGTCGGTCGGACGTTCGCTCGGTTCGGACACCCCGAAACCCTACTGGGTGGGGCGGGTCGCCCGGAACGATTTCGGGCCCGGACCCGCACGTTCGCCGAGGGCCCGGCGGCTCAGCCCACGTCGGTTCGGAGGAGGTCGTCGTAGGTTTCGCGGCGAACGACGAGCCGGGCGTCGCCGTTGCGGCAGAACACCACCGGGGGTCGGAGGACCTTGTTGTAGTTCGACCCCATCGAGTGTCCGTAGGCCCCCGTGACCGGGGTGGCCAGCAGGTCACCGGCGGCCAGATCGGCGGCCACTGCGGCCTCCCGAACCAGGATGTCGCCCGACTCGCAGTGCTTGCCGACCACCCGGGCGGTCTCGGGCCGGTCCCCGAGGACGTCCCGCGGGAGGAAGGTCTCGTAGCCCGACCCGTAGAGGACCGGACGCGGGTTGTCGCTCATCCCTCCGTCGACGGCCACGTAGGTGCGGATGCCGTCGAGGTGCTTGACCGTGCCCACCGTGTAGAGGGTGATGGCCGCGCCGGCCACGATCGCCCGTCCGGGCTCGATGCCGAGTGCCGCGGTGATCCCGAGATCGGCCGCCGTCGCCTGCAGGGTCCGGGCCCACTGCGAGATCGTTGCGGACTCCTCGCCCTCGACGTAGGCCACGCCGAGTCCGCCACCGATGATCAGCTCGGGCAGACCGAGCGGGTTGGCGAAATCGGCCAGGACGGCCAGGGCCTGACCGAACGACGCCACCTCGAACACCTGTGAACCGATGTGGCAGTGGATCCCGACGAGATCGATCGCCGCCGACGCCCGGACCCGCTCGACCGCTCGGCCGGCAACACCCGACGACACCGTGAACCCGAACTTGGAATCGTCGTGTCCGGTGGCGACGAACTCATGGGTCTCGGCCTTCACGCCGGGGGTGACCCGCAGGATCGACCGGGGCACGGGGAGGCCCGAGGCCACGAGCGCCTCGATCCGGTCGATCTCGTCGAAGGAATCGATCATGAGGCGACCGACCCCGGCTTCCATCGCCATGCGCAACTCGGCGGTCGACTTGTTGTTGCCGTGGAAGTCGAGTCGGTCGGCGGGAACGCCGGCCGCGAGGGCCACGGCGAGTTCGCCCCCGGTTGCCACGTCGATGGACATTCCTTCTTCGTGGGCGAGCCGGGCCATGGCCCGGCACAGGAACGCCTTGGACGCGTAGGTCGCCCGCTCGCCGAAGGCCGCGACCGCTTCGCGACACCGAGCACGCAGATGGTCTTCGTCGTAGACGAACAACGGGGTTCCGAACTCGGCGGCCAGTTCGAGCGTGTCGCAGCCGCCGATGACGAGCTGACCGGCTTCGCCGACGGTGGCGTTGTCGGGGAGCAGATGCCAGGGAACCGGTCCGGTTCCCATCACATGGACTCCGGTGCCGCCACCCCGAGCAGATCGAGACCGACGGCCAACCCGATACGGCTGGCGTCGACCAACCAGAGCCGGGCCTGGGTGAGCTCGTCGGGGACGTCGTCTCGCAGGATCGGGCAATCGCGGTAGAACCCGTGGAAGGCGGCCGCGAGTTCGCGGACCCAGGTCGTGACCTTGTGCGGGGCTCGGTCCTTCGCCGCGACGGCGAGGACCTCGGGCAGCTCCGACAACACGCGCAACACGGCCAACTCGCGCTCGTGGGTCAGCGGGGACAGGTCGACGTCGGCCAGGGCTCGCCGTGCGATCCCCCGCTCGTCGGCCATGCGACCGATCGCGTGTACCCGAGCGTGTGCGTACTGGACGTAGAAGACCGGGTTCTCCGAGGCCTGGGCCTTGAGCACGTCGATGTCGATCGTCTGGCGGGTGTCGATCGACTGGAGCAGATAGGCGAAGCGGGCGACGTCGGGCCCCACCTCGTCGACCAGCTCGGCGAGCAACACCATCGTTCCGGCCCGCTTCGACAGCCGCACCTCCTCGCCGCCGCGGATCAACGTGACGTTCTGACCGATGATCGGTTCGTAGGCGCCCGGCCCGTGACCCAGGGACTTGAGTGCGGCCTGCATGCGCCGGACGTACCCGTGGTGGTCGGCGCCGAGGATGTCGATGAGGACGTCGCCCCGCCGGTACTTGTCGCGGTGGTAGGCGATGTCGGGCAGGAAATAGGTGGGTTCCCCATCGGTCTTGACCAGGACGCGGTCCTTGTCGTCGCCGAAGTCGGTCGTGCGCAGCCAGATCGCGCCGCCGTCGTCGAAGACGTGGCCGTGTTCGCGGAGGTCGGCGAGCGTCTCGTCCATCGCTCCGGAGGCGACCAGCGCCTTCTCGCTCGACCACGAATCGAACCGGACGTGCATCGCGAGCAACGATGCTTCCTGTTCCTGGCGGGCGTACGCGAGACCCCAGTCGAGCGGGTCGGCGTCGGCGGGCATGGCGGCCGCCCACTCGGTGATGTACTCGCCCTGGTAGCCGTCGTCGGCGGGAACCTCGCCCCGGGAGCGGGCGACGAGGGAGTCGGCGTAGAGCTGGGTCTGGACACCCCGGTCGTTCACGTAGAACTCGCGGTGCACGTCCCATCCGACCCGTTCGAGGATCCGGCCCAGCGAATCACCGAACGCCGCCCACCGACCGTGCCCGGCGTGGAGCGGACCGGTGGGATTGGCCGAGACGAACTCGACGTTGATGCGGCGCCCGTCGGCGAGATCGAGGCGACCGAAGTCGGCCACCCCGGCCGAAACGACCTCGGCGAGCACGTCGTGCAGCCAGGTCGGCGCCAGGTGGAAGTTGACGAAACCGGGACCGGCGATCTCGAGACGCTCGACGTGCCGGGGACGATCGAGGTCGAGTCGATCGGCCAACCGCTGACCGAGCTCACGGGGGTTGGACTTCGCGAGCTTCGAACAGACGAGGGCTGCGTTGGTCGACCACTCGCCATGCTCGAGATTGGCGGGTCGTTCGACCGTCACGGCGTCGGGGACCGGATCGATACCGAGGTCGGCCAGTGCGGCTCGAACCGCAGTCAGGAGTTCGTCACGAATCATGAGCAGCCAAAGCTATCGGCGCCGTCGGAGGTCGGGAGTGGCAATCGAGGTGCGAGACCGCGGCACGCGGGTCGGCTGGGCCGGGCGGACGACTCGACGAGGAGCCGGACTCTGGACGAGGCTCTCGATCCATGACCGACCAACCGCCAATGTCCGTTTCGCCAGCGGGCTCCGATTCCCCGACCGACACCGCTTCTCCAAGCGACACCGCTTCTCCAACCGACACCGCTTCTCCAACCGGCACAGCCCATCGCTTCGACGGGGCCCGCGCCCTCGTCACCGGCGGCGGTTCCGGCATCGGCCTGGCGACGGCTCGGATCCTGGCCGGGCGCGGCGCATCGGTGACGTTGATGGGCCGGAATGCCGCGACCCTCGACGAGGCCGCCGATCATCTCCGGGCGTCGTGCGGCGCCCACGTCACCACGACGGCGGGCTCCGTCGCCGACGAACGAGACGTCGCGGCCGCCGTGGCAACGGCCTCGGCGGACGGTCCGCTCACCCACCTCGTCGTGAACGCCGGAACCGGCGGGGCCGCTCCCCTGACCCTCACCGACACCGTCGAGTGGCAACGGATCCTCGACACGAACCTCACCGGCGCGTTCCTCACGATCCGACACGGCGCCGCGGCGATGACCGAGGGTGGGGCGATCTGCGCGATCTCGTCGATCGCCGGCTCGTCGACCCACCGACTGATGGCGCCCTACTGCGTGTCGAAGGCCGGGCTCGAGATGCTCGTTCGCAATGCGGCCGACGAACTCGGTGCCGTGGGGATCCGGGTGAATGCCGTCGCCCCCGGACTGGTCGAAACCGACCTGGCGGCCGGGCTCCTCGGGAGCGAGGCCATCTACGCCGACTACCTGGCCAACATGGCGCTCGGCCACCACGGGCAGCCCGACGACATCGCCGAGGCCGTCGCCTTCCTGCTGAGCTCGGCTGCCCGCTGGATCACCGGGGCGGTGGTCCCCGTCGACGGCGGCCACCACCTCCGTCGAGGTCCCGACCTGGCGCTCGGCTTCGGTGGCTGAGCACCTCGTCGGACACGAGGGCCCGAGCGACGCCGTGTCCGGAGCGGTCGCCGTGCCCGGTCCGTCGGTGACCCGGGGGACCATCCTGGTGGTGGTCTCGGCGGCCGCCTTCGCCACGCTCGCCATCTTCGGCAAGCTGGCCGCCGACGAGGGTCTGCGGAGCAACACCCTCCTCCAGTGGCGCTTCGGTCTGGCGGCGCTGGCTCTCGGCGCCATCGGGGCCTTCCGGGCATCGATCCCACTCCGAACTCGGGCGTTGCTGGTCGGATCGGGCTTCGTCTACACGGCCCAGACCGGCTTCTACTTCGCCTCGCTCGGGCGGATCACGGCCGGGACGACGGCCCTCCTCCTCTATCTCGCTCCGGCCTTCGTGGTGCTGTATTCGGCGCTCCTGGGACGCCGGCCGGGACGACTTCAGACGATCGGCGTCGTCGTCGCGCTCGGCGGGTTGGCCGTCATCCTCGGCACCCCTTCGGTCGCCGACGCATCGGCTTCGGGTCTGGCCTACGGAGCGGCCGCCGGTGCCACCCTCGCCGCCTACATGTTGCTCGGTGAGGTCGCGTTCGGCGGCGTCCCGCCCCTGTCGATCGCAGCCCACAGCATGAGCGGTGCCGTCGTCGGGTTCTCGGTCCTCGACGTCGCCACCCAGGGCCATCTGGATCGTCCGACCGGGCCGACCCAGTGGGCGATCGTGGCCGCCGTGGTGGTGATCCCGACCCTGATCTCGATTCCCCTGATGTTCGCCGCCATCCAGACGATCGGCGCCGGGCCGACCGCGGTGATCTCGACCGCCGAACCGGCCTTCACCCTCGTCTTCGCGGCGATCGTCCTGTCGGAGCCGATGCGCCCCATGCAACTCCTCGGCGGCGCCTTGATCCTGGGTGCCGCCATCATCGCCCAGCGCTCGGTCGACCAGCCACCGACGACCCGCTTCCCGGCCGGCCCGAGCGATGGGCACCCGCATCCGGGGCCGATCGAGCTGATGGGAGGACGGGCGGTCAGCCCACCGCCGGGCGACGATCCTCGTGTTCGAGGAGACGAGCGATCCGGTCCTGGGTCGGCGAGTGGGTCGGACCACCGAGCGAGCTTTCGAACATAGATGTTCAAAAAGGTCTTATTCAACACACCTATCCGACGATAGGGTATGGTCTGACCCGAAGGGGAGTATTCCGAAACACCGATGTCGTCACCACGGGTCGTCCGACCCCGGCACCGGGGGCTCACGGCGAGCGGAAGAGACCTTCGATCGACGATTCCTCGTCCATCGAACGGACCGTCCCGAAAGGACCTCCCATGAACCGCCATCTCCTCCGGCAACTGCAGACCATGCGCTCGTACCCGAGCGTCACGATCCTCGCCAACACCACCCCGGGCTCGGGCCTGACACTCGACGACCGCACCACGATTCGGGGTCTGATCGCCGAGGCGAGCGATCGCCTCGGCGTCCAAGCCGGCCCCGATGCGGCGTCGGTACTGGCCGCCGAGCTCTCCCGGATACTCGACGACGCGACGACCCAACCGTGTTCCGAGGCCATCGCCCTCTGCGCCTCGTTCGACAACGTGGTCGCCGTCCGGCTCGGGCGAGCCGTCGACCAGCGTGTCGTCATCGATCACACCTTCGCCACTCGTGATCTCGTCGCCGACCTGAACCGCACCGCCCAGTTCCGGGTCGTCACGCTGTCGGGCAATGCGGCGCGGCTCTTCGTCGGTGATCGGCGCCGGCTGATCGAGGAGACCGAGAACGGCTGGCCGATGGTGCGAGCCATCGACACCAACGAGACGCTCTGGTCGCGGGCGGTCGCCGATGCCCTTCGGGCCGTCGATGCCGATCTGCCGGTGGTGTTGGCCGGAACCGAGCGGTCGATCCAGGACACCCTCGCCACCAAGGACCTCGAGGTGATCGGCACCGTCGCCGGCAATCACGACCGAACGGGCCCCGCCGAGCTGCACGATCTGACGTGGCCGCTGGTCAACGGCTGGCTCGAGCAGGACCAGATCGTGGCCCTCGATCGGCTCGATCGGGCCATTTCCTCGCGGCGATTCGCCGGGGGCATCGACGAGATCTGGCCCCTGGCCAACGAGGGCCGAATCGACCTCATCGTGGTCGAGGACGGCTACCGGCTCACCGCCCGAACCGACGACCACGGACACCTCGAACCCATCATCACCGACTCGGATGCGGAGCGAGACGACCCACGGGTCAGCGACGACGTCGTCGACGAGGCCATCGAGGCCGTGCTCCGCCAGGGTGGGTCGGCGGTCGTCGTGGCTCCCGGGGTGCTCGAACACCACAGCCGG
Organism: uncultured Acidimicrobiales bacterium; assembly: GCA_963717115.1. GTDB lineage: Bacteria > Actinomycetota > Acidimicrobiia > Acidimicrobiales > SZUA-35 > JBBQUN01. Next base: position 569,327 of record CAVQVO010000009.1, read on the forward strand.
ATCGCGGCCGTGCTTCGCTACTGATCTCCCCGACCGTCGGGGCCGGCCGACCCCGGCGGTGGGTAGCGTCTCCCCGGTGTTCGTGCTGCATTCCACGACCGAGACGCTGCGTCGGCTTCCTCGCGTCTGTGGGGGGCTGATCCTGTTCGGCATCGGGATCTCGATGATGGTCGCCGCCGATCTCGGGCTCGGCCCATGGGACGTGTTCCACCAGGGCGTCGCCGACCGCACCGGACTCGGGATCGGGTCGGTCATCATCGCCGTCGGACTGGTGATCCTGCTCGGCTTCATCCCCCTCCGCGAACGCCTGGGGCTCGGCACCTTGCTGAACGCCGTGCTGATCGGAGTCACCGTCGACGTGACGAACCTCGTCCTGGACCGACCGGACTCGATGGTGGGCCGCAGCCTGCTCATGATCGGCGGGCCGGCGGTCATCGCCCTCGGCTCGGGGCTCTACATCGGAGGTGGGCTCGGGCCGGGGCCGCGGGACGGCATCATGACCGGACTGGCCAAGCGGGGAATCCGGGTGTCGCACGCCCGGACGGGGATCGAGCTCTCGGTCCTCGCAGCCGGGGTCGGCCTGGGCGGTGGCGTCGGCGTCGGCACGATCTGGTTCGCGCTGGGGATCGGCCCCATGGTCGGGTACCTCCTGCCGCGCCTCACGATGCTCGACGGTGACGCGGCGAACGAACCGGCCCCCGCCGAGACCTGACTCCGCGGTCCTGCCCCGGAACCTTCAGGCCAGGAGGTCGTGGAGGTTCGGATCGGCGCTCATGTGGGAGCGGGCATACCCGCAGAGGGGGCGGACCTTCTGGCCGCGGGCTCGGATCAGGCCGAGGACCTCGTCGAGGAAGGGTGCCGACACGCCGGTGCCGCGGAGCTCGGGGTCGACCTCGACGTGCGGGACGACCACCACGTCACCGTCGAGTCGGTATGCGACGTGCCCGGCGACCCGGCCGTCGAGGTGCAGTTCGAAGCGCCGGCGTTCGACGTTGTCGACGATTTCACGAGACATGCCGAACAGTCTGCCCGGTTCCGCCTCACCGAAACCAGCGTCGCTCCGGCACCGGGTTTCTTTCGCCTCGAAGAGAAGTCCGCACGATGGGGAAAAGGCCTCAGGTCGGGCCGTTTGGTGTCGATGCTCTCATGAAATGCCCGAATCTGGCCCCACACAAGGCGCGGAGCGACACGCCGCCACGGTGAACCGGTGGAAATCGCATCCGCTACTCGCCCGTCTCGTACGGGTGGCGATCTTCATCGCGCCGCTGGCGTCGTCGGTGACCTTCACGTGGATCGCCGGGATCGTGCTCCCGCCCGAGCGCCTCGGCGTGAATCGGTGGGTGTGGATCGGTCTGGTGTTCGTCGCAGCCAACGGCCTCCTGTACGTCGTCAGCCGCCTGACCAGGCAACTCCTTCCTCTCGTGGCCTTGATGAAGCTGACGTTGGTCTTCCCCGACAACGCTCCGTCGCGCACGAAGGCGACGCTGCGCCGATCGAACTCCCGAACGATGCTCCGCCAGATGGAGGAAGCTCGCGCTCGCGGCGAGACGACCGGTGCCGCCCTGCACGGTGACTACCTCGTGCAGCTCCTCAAGGAGATCAACGAACACGACCGCCTGACCCGGGGTCACTCCGAACGCGGTCCGGGCCTACGCCGAGATGCTCGGCGAGGAACTCGGCTTCGGCGAGAACGACATGAACAAGCTTCGTTGGGCGGCGCTGCTGCACGACGTCGGGAAGCTGTCGGTCCCGTGGGAGATCCTGAACAAGGACGGCCGACCGACGGACTCCGAATGGAGGGTGTTGTCGGGCCACCCGGCCGCCGGCATCCCCATGCTCGAGCCGCTCCGGCCCTGGCTCGGCGAATGGATCCACGCCGCCGATCAACATCACTGCCGCTGGGACGGCAAGGGTTATCCGGAGACACTGGCCGGCACGGAGATCGCGGTGTCCGGCCGCCTGGTGGCGATCGCCGACGCCTACGACGTCATGACCAGCGCTCGCAGCTACAAGCAGGCGCTGAGCCCGGATCTCGCCCGCCAGGAACTCACCGACTGTGCGGGGTCGCAGTTCGATCCCGACATGGTTCGTGCCTTCCTGCGCATCGGGCTCGGGCGGTTGAAGACCGTGGCCGGACCGCTCGCCTGGCTGGCCAACCTGACCGGTTCGGCCCAGATCCCGATCCCGGCCGCCTCGGTCGTCACGAGCACGGCCTGGTCCGCCGGGGTCGCCGCGCTCGGCGTGACGGCTGCGAGCATCACCGGTCTGGGCCCGGCCGAGCCTCCACCGGTGGAACCGCTCGCCTACGTGGCCCCGATGATCGACGCCGTCGACACGCAGGTCACGGGAACCGAGGGCGAGACCATCGAACTGACCCTGACCGCCGGCGGCAGCGACGGAGCTCCGGAGTTCTCGTTCGGCGGCGCCGCCCACGGCACGGTCACCCAGGTCGCCGGGGCCACGCTCGTCGCCGGCTCGACCGACCGGTGGCAGGTACGGATCGTCTATCGACCCGATCCCGGTTTCGTCGGTGAGGACGGCTTCAGCTTCGAGGCCTGCGATGCCGATGCCCGGTGCGACGTGGGTCAGGCGAGCATCACCGTCGCCCACGCCAACCGACCTCCGGTGCCCGAGCCGGACCGGGCCACGGTCGAGTTGGGCGCCGTCGTCACGATCGACGTCCTGGCCAACGACCGTGATCCGGATGGCCAGGGACTGGTGCTCCTGCGGGCCGGGCCGGTCTCGAACGGCTTCGTGTCGATCGATGGCCCGTCGGTGGTCTACCGGGCCGGCAACGCCCAGGTGGGCCCGGTCGCCTTCGGCTATGTGGTCGCCGACACCAAGGGAGCCGAAGCCACCGGCACCGTCGTGGTCGACGTCGTGCCGCTGCCGACCACCACCACGGTCCCACCGCTCGTGACCACGACCCGACCCCCGACCTCGCCACCAACGACACCGGCGCCCACCACCCGGCCACCGACCACCACGGCCCCACCGACCACGGCCCCACCCACCACTGCCGCCCCGACCACCGCGACCACGCCGGCCCCCACGACCACGCCGGCGCCCAACCTCGCTCCGACGGCGGTCGACGACCCGGCCGTGGTGTTCGAGGACGGGACCGTCCTGATCGACGTCCTCGCGAACGACAGCGACCCGAACGGCGATCCGCTCTCGATCGATGCGGTCGGCACTCCCCTGAACGGCGTCGCGACGATCGAGGCCGGTTGGATCCGCTACACCCCGGCCCCCGACTCCTTCGGGGTCGATCAGTTCTCCTACACGATCTCCGACGGCGTGAACCCTCCCGTCGCCGCGACGGTCACGGTCGCCGTGCTGCCCGTCAACGACCCGCCGACGGCGGTCGACGACAGCGCGAACACCGCCGAGGACACACCGGTCGCCATTCCGATCGGGTCCAACGACTTCGATCCGGAGTCCGGCGCACTCACCTGGAACGTCCCGACGTCGAGTGTCATGGGCGGCACCCTGTCCGAGGTCGCCGGTGTCGTGACCTACACCCCGCCCTCGGACTACGCCGGCGACGATGCCTTCGCCTACACCGTGACCGATCCGGGCGGCGCGACGTCGGCCCCGGCGAACGTCTCCATCATGGTCTCGCCGGTCAACGACCCACCCACCGCCACCGACGACAGCGGACCCGGCCACACCACCACCGAGGACACCCCCTTCACCACGCCCGACGTCACCACCAACGACACCGACCCCGACCACCCCATCGACCCGGCTTCGGCCACCGTCGTCACCCCACCCACCAACGGCGCCGTCATCGACAACAACGACGGCACCTTCGACTACAGCCCCACCCCCGACTGGTCCGGTACCGACACCTTCACCTACACCATCACCGACCCCGCCGCCGCCATCTCCAACACCGCCACCGTCACCATCACCGTCACCCCCGTCAACGACCCACCCAAGGCCGGCGACGACACCCTCACGGCGTCCCGGGGAGGATCGGCGACGACCATCGACGTTCGCCTGAACGACACCGACGTCGAGGGCGGTCCTCTGACGATCGTGGCCATCGGCAACGGGACCAACGGGACGACCGTCGACAATGGCAACGGGACCATCACCTACACCCACGACAACTCGCCAACCCTTTCCGACACGTTCACCTACACCATCGCCGACCCCGGCGGGCTCCAGGACACGGCGACCGTTTCCGTCACGATCGCGCCCTCGGACGACTTCGACGCCGTCCCACTGGCGGTCGACAACTGCCCCAGCCTCTTCAATCCGGGCCAGCTCGATTCCGACGGCGACGGCCTCGGCGACGCCTGCGACCCGACCCCGACGACGACATCGTCGGGCAGCTTCGTCGACACGGGACAGAACCTGGGCAGCGGACGCACGTCGGATGTGGCGATGGCCGACTTCGACGGCGACGGCGACCTCGATGCCGTCTACGCCCACGACAACGAACCCAGCACGGGTCTGGTTCAACGACGGCAGCGGTGTCTTCACTCAATCACCCCAGACCCTGGGCACCCGCCACAGCATGGCCGTGGTGGCCGCCGACCTCGACGGCGACGGCGACCAGGACGTCGTCTTCGCCAACGACACCGGCCAGGGGAACACGATCTGGCTCAACAACGGCTCCGGCACGTTCGTCAGCACCGGCCAGAACATCGGCTTCAGCGACTCGCTCGACGTCGCGGTCGGCGACGTCGACGGCGACGGCGACCTCGACCTGTTCTTCGCCAACGACAACGTGGCCAACACCCTCTGGTACAACAACGGAGCCGGGACGTTCCTGCCCTCGTTCCAGCTCCTCGGCACCGGCAAGGGTGCCGGGGTGGCCGTCGGCGACGTCGACGGCGACCTCGATCTGGATGTCGTGTTCGCCCACGACAACGGCACCAACACGATGTGGCGCAACAACGGCAGCGGCTTCTTCGTCAACTCCGGTCAGAGCCTCGGCTCGGGCAACTCGAAGGACGTCGCCCTGGCCGACCTCGACGGCGACGGCGACCTCGACATCGTCTTCGCCGAGGACAGCGACGACGACCACGTCTGGTTCAACAACGGCAGTGGTGTCTTCAACGATTCCGGCCAGACCCTGGGCCTCGGCAGCAGCTGGGCCGTCGACCTGGGCGACGTCGATGGCGACGGCGATGTCGACCTCGTCTTCGGCGACGACAGCGGCCCCAACTCGGTGTGGACCAACGACGGCAGCGGGACGTTCACCGACAGCGGGCAGATCCTCGCCAACCACAACACCCTCGGCCTCGCCCTCGGGGACCTCGACGGTGACGGCGACCTCGACCTGGCGACGGCGAACGACGGCGACCCGAACCTGGTCTGGCGCAACAGCTGACCGGATCCCGGCCCCGGGGCGATTAGGGTCCCGGGATGAACCGTCTCACCACACGCTCCCGATCGGTCGCCGGGAAACGGGTGATCGTCACCGGTGCCGCCTCCGGGATGGGAAGGGCGACCGCCCACCTGTTCGCCGACGAAGGCGCCCGGGTGGCGATCGTCGATCTCGATGCCGAGCGGGTGCTCGCCGTCGCCGACGAGATCCGCGACGTGCACGGACCCGACGCAGCCGGTGAGTTCCCCTGCGACGTCGCCGACCTGGCGGCGGTCAAGCGCCTCGTCGGTGCGGTCCGCGAGCGGTTCGGGGGCATCGACGTCCTCGTCAACAACGCCGGCGTCGCCCTCCCCACCTCGGCGTTCCAGGACGAGGAGAGCTACGAGGCCAACTGGGCGAGGACCGTCGCCGTGAACCTCACCGCCCACTCGTGGCTGATCCGCGAATGCCTCCCTGCGCTGCAGGAGGCCGACGGTGGTGGACGGGTCGTCAACATCGCGTCGACCGAGGCCATCGTGACCACGGCGGGCATGACGGCCTACACCGCCACGAAGTCCGGCGTGGTCGGCCTGACGAAGAGCTTCGCGGTCGAACTCGGCCGATTCGGCATCACCGTCAACTGCATCTGCCCGGGACCCATCCACACCGGGATGACCGCCGGTCTCGACGAGGCCACCAAGGAGATCTACGCCAAACGACGCGTCCCGCTGCGACGCTACGGCGACCCCGAGGAGGTGGCTCACATCACGGTCAGCATGTGCATGCCCGCCGCCAGCTACCTCAACGGCGCCATCGTGCCCGTCGACGGTGGCATGAGCATCCGGCACACCTGAGCGTCCGATCGTGAGGCCGCTCGTCGATCGGGCGACGTCGATCGTCGGCGCTCGCACCCTGCTCGGGCTCCTCGACACCCTGCCGGGACGACGAGACGACGCGATCGCCGTGGTCAACGGGCTGTTCGGCGATGCCCTCGAGGACAGGCGGCTCGAACCTGGCGACCCCCATGACCATCCGGGCCGGAGGGGTGGTGCTCCCGCTCGAACGCGAGTCCCTGGCCCAGGTCGTCCCCGATGCCTCACCGCGGCTCTGTCTGCTCGTCCACGGCCTGATGTCGACCGAGTCCGTGTGGCGCTTCCCGTCGGACCCGACCACGACCTACGGGTCGCTCCTCGCCCGCGACCACGGGGTCACCGCCCTCGAGTTGCGCTACAACACGGGTCGCCACATCTCGACCAACGGGCGCGAGCTGGCGGTGCTCCTGGACCGGCTGGTCCGGGCCTGGCCGGTGCCCGTCCGCGAGATCGACCTCATCGGACACAGCATGGGCGGTCTCGTCGTCCGGTCTGCGTGCCACTACGGCCGGACCCTCCGTCCGATCGGTCGACGTCACCCGATCGGTCGGCGCTGGACCTCGAGGCTTCGTCGAGTCGTGTTGATCGGTGCGCCCAACACCGGTGCGCCGCTCGAGGCGATCGTGAACGCGGCGAGCGCCGGGCTGTGGGCCCTGCCCCTTCCGGCGACGAGACTGGTGGGCCTCGGCCTCGATCGACGCAGTGCCGGGATCAAGGACCTGCGATTCGGCGCCATCGTCGACGAGGACTGGCTCGAGCAGGACCCGGGGATCCGGACCCGTACGCATCCCCACCGGGCCGCGAAGACCCGACGGGCGCGCTACCTGACGATCGCCGGGAGCGTCACCGCCGACCCCGACCATCGGGTGGCCGGGTTGATCGGCGATGCGCTCGTCACGGCGACCAGTGCCGCAGGACGAACGGACGAGACCGGTCCCGGCGGACTCTTCCCCGACGCCACGCAGGAGGTGTTCCCCGGGGTCAACCACGTGGCGCTCGCCCACCACCCCGGCGTCCACGCAGCCATCGACGACTGGTGGCGTGGATCGCCGCGGCGCCGGCGACTGCCGGGCCTCGCCCTCCGTCGGGCGCGCTGATCAATCCTGGTCGAGGACCACGCGGAGGTTCGGGCGAGAGGCCAGCTCGACGATGTCGGACGGCATCTCGAAACCGGCCGAATCGAGTGCCTGTTTCGTGGCCCGAATGGCCGCATCGAGCGCCACCAGCGCGTCGTACTGGGCGGAGTCGACCCAGCAGCGCACCACCACGTCGACCGTCGAGGTGTTCAGGCTGCCGATCAGGGCGCTGGGCCGGGGCTCGTCCCGCACGGCATCCACCCGATCGAGCGCATCCACGATCAACGTCGTCGCTTCGTCGAGATCGGCGTCGTAGGACAGGCCGACCGTGAAGTCGATCCGTCGATCGGCCCGGGTCGTCTGGACTCGGATCGTGTTCTTGTAGACGTCGCGGTTGGGGACGACGAGCAACTGGCCGTCGTATTGACGGATCCGGGTCTCGCGGATCGTGATCGCCTCGACCGTTCCCTCGTTGCCGTCGACCACGATCTGGTCGCCGGCCACGAAGGGCTGGCGGAACAACAGCAGAACGCCCGAGAGCGTGTTCTCGAGGATGTCCTGGAAGGCGAAACCGACCGCGACCGAGAAGAACCCGAGACCGGCGAGGAGGTCGACCGGCTTGACGGACGGGAAGGTCACGGCGATGGCGGCGCCGACCACCACGGCGAAGAACAGCCAGGAGGCGAGCCGGGACATGACCTCCGAGAAGCTGGGGCCATGCCGATGACCCAGCACGCGTCGCATCGCCACCCGCAGCAGCCGGGCCAGCAGGTAGCCCACGGCGATGATGGCCAGGAAGATCCCGATCCTCGGCAGGGCCGCCGCGATGGATTCGATCAGGGTGTCGGCGGAGTCGGAGATCTCCTCGGTCACCTCGGCCGTGGTCTGGGCGTGGTCTGGGGTGGTCTGGGGCTGGTTGACGGCGTCGTCGGCGCGGTTCACGGGTTCCTCCGGGTCCTTGGCAACCTGCCCCGACCCCGGGTACCCCAAACATGGATCTCGGTTTCGCCGCGTCGTTCGGCGGGCATGACGCCGTCATGTCTGCCCGTTCGAACCTGCTCACGCCCATCGTCGCCGCCCTCGCCGCCGCCATCTCGGTCGGCTGCTCCGGCAGCGAGACCACCGGCCCCGTGGATCCGGTCGAGGGCACGGCGGTGACCGAGCTCGACGACGTCGGGGTCGAGGACGGCACCGAGGGTGGGCTCGAGCTCGACGACGGCAACGTCCCCGGAAGCGCCAACGACGACGACCTCGACGCCTACCAGGACTGACGCACGGTCGTCCTCGGCGCAGGTCGTCCTCGGCGCAGGTCACGCTCGGCGCAGGTCATTGCCAGCCGGTGGTTGCCGTCAGGACGGCGGCTTGCAGGCTCGGCCACTCCTGATCGGGGAGGCGCTCCAGAGCCCGCCAGGCGGCCGGGTCGGCGTTGCGCTCGCGGGCGAGACCGACGAGTTCGGCGGTCGTGGTCGCCCCATCGATCCCATCGAACAGGTCGTACAGCGTGGTCGCGCTGGCGACGTTGCCTCGTTCGTCCTCACGGCCACTCCCACGATCGCCGGCATCGGCGCCCTCACGATGTTGGTCGTCGGTCATGGCACAGGCCTCCGGGGTTCGTTGGCGGATGGAATCGGACGGAAACGACGACGCCTCGCTCGCCGCGTCACCACGGTGCGAAGTCGGGTGAGACGAGTCGCCGTCCTTCGTCGAGACCGGCGATCACCTCGAGCCGATGCCGGTCCAGCGCGAGCTCGTGCGACCGCCAGTTCCCGGCCAGGTGCTCTCGGCTCGACGTCCGGGGAATGGTGACGACGCCGTCGAGGGAGGTGAGCCAGGCAACGGCGATCTGGCCGGGATCACCATCGAGCGCCCGGATCCGATCGTCGTCGAACACGGCCCCTTGCGCCAACGGCGAATAGGCCGTGAAGATCCAGTCGTGCTCCCGGCACCAACGACGGAGCTCGGCCTGCTGAAAGAACACGTGGCACTCCGCCTGGAGCACCTCGAGCGGGGCGTGGTCACGGGCCACGTCGAGCTGTTCGATCGTGAAGTTGGAGACGCCGATGTGGCGGGCCAGACCGGCCGCGTGGACCTGGGCGAGCGCAGCCAGGGTGGCGCCGATCCGGTGCCACTGCACGGGCCAATGGATCAGGAGGAGGTCGACATGGTCGGTCCGCAGATGGCCGAGGCTCTCCTCGATCGATCGAACCAGCTCGTCGGGTTCGTGGTTCTCGTTGGCGATCTTGGTCGTGACGAACAGCTCGGATCGATCGATCCCGGAGTCGGCGATGCCACGGCCGACGGCGGCCTCGTTGCCGTACATCTGCGCGGTGTCGAGGTGCCGGTACCCGAGCTCGATCGCCGCGGCGACCATCGACCGGGCCTCGTCGTCATCGAGCTGCCAGGTACCGAGGCCGATCTTCGGAACGACGAGATCCTCCGTGGTCCGAGCGGTCGGCTGATCACCGAAGTCCCGGGGTCCGTCGGTGATCGTCGGATGGGGCGACGTGTCGTCTTCGGTGATCAGGGGGCCGGAACGATCGGGCTCGTCGGTGCGCATGGGCCGCGGTCTACCCGCTGCCCCCTCGGACAAACCCGCACCGCGCGCTCCCTGCTCGCCCTCGAGCCTGCTCGCCCCACCCCGACCGCCGGCACGAGGCCAGCAGGTCAGCGAGCCTGGGGCTCGATCACGAACGAGTCGCCGACCCCGCTGATCTCGAGCAGGCGACTGACCGCCGCACTCGGAGCGACGAGCACCAGACCGCCGTCGGCCTGACGGGCACGGATCAACACCGACAGTCCCGTCGAGTCGAGGAACGAGCAACCCTGCAGATCGATGCGACGATCGGCTTCCAGCCCGTCGATGGCCTGGGCGACGAGCGCTGCGTTCGAAGCATCGATCTCGCCGGTCACGACGAGCACCGATGAGCCGGACACACGGAGGTCGAGGCGTTCCACGCGAGCAGTATCGGCCAGCAACCCCCCGCCGGCAAGACGGCCGGGAAGGCCGCGTCGGCGACCGAGCCCTGCTCGTCGCCGTCGCGTCTCGCCGAGGTCGTCCGGTTTGACGCCAACCAGGCGGGGTAGCGTGATCCCGCCCACTCCCGACTGGCGGACACCCATGACGCCGCGTTCCCTCACGATCTCGATCAACCGGCTCGCCCATCAAGGTGACCTGCGCGATCGGATTCGGACCTTCCTCGACGAGTGGGAGCGGCCCGACGCCGAGATCGACGACATCGTCCTGGTCGTCAGCGAGTTGGTCGACTCGGCGTTCCTGACCGCCGGGACGCCCGAGGTCGTCGCCGGCGTCCGGATCGTCGATGGACCGTCGGTGGAGTTCACCGTCTGTTACCGCGAGATGCGAACTGCGGAAGACGGCCGCCCCGCCGACCCTTCGCCGAGCCTGAATCTTGGCGCCGACGTGGTTCGATCGATCGCCGAGACCCTCGGCGTCTGGGTCGACCCGATGGGCCGTCACTGCGAACGCCTCCGAATCCGCGACGCGACCATCGACGATCACTCCTCGACGTAGCGGCGGCCGCGGACAGGGGTGCCAGACACGCTCCCGGCACCTCCCATCGAGGGGGACCGACCGCCGACCGGATCGGGTGCGGGAGTCGGAGGTTTCGCCGCGCCGGTGGCGGGTACCCGCCGATCACCGACCGCTTGCACCGAGAGGGAGCGCCGATGACCGTCGTGGAACCGTTCGACCAGCGCAGCATCGATCGGCTCGGCTCCCCTGGTCGGGGCGGCCCACCGGTCCGGGTTCGGGCGTAGGACCGGTTCGATGTTCGATGCCGCGGGTCCGGCTGCCCGCGAGATCGAGGAGCTGACGCTCGGGTTGCTGGTGATGGCGGTTCTGGTCTTCGTCGGCGTCCTCGCCGCGATCGGCTGGGCCCTTCGGCGACACCCCGACGGGCGCCTCGCGCCCGAACTCCATGCCCCATCGGGGATCTCGGGTCGCGGTCCTCGCCTCCTCGTTCTCGGCGGCGGCGTCGTGCTGCCCACGATCGTGATCGTCGTCGTCTTCGGATGGACGGTCGAGACGATGCGCGATCTCGCCGCCGACACCCCACCCCAGCCGCTCACGATCGAGCTCACCGGCCACCAATGGTGGTGGGAGGTCCGCTATCCCGATGAGGGGATCGAACTGGTGAACGAGATCCACGTTCCCGTGGGTCGGGCGGTCGTGCTCCGGATCGAATCGAGCGACGTCATCCACAGTTTCTGGGTCCCGTCGCTCGGCGGCAAGATGGATGCCATTCCCGGCCGCACCAACCGCCTGGCGATGTCCGCCGACCGGCCCGGCGACTTCACCGGACAATGCGCCGAGTTCTGCGGTCTCGAACACGCCCGGATGGCGCTGACCGTGACCTCGCACGCACCCGAGGACTTCGCCTCCTGGGTGACCGACCGACGATCCTTCGACGGGACCACGGGTGGCACGTCCGATGACTGAGGGACCGGTGGGTGCCGACGGGCCAGCGGGTGACGACTCCATGATCGACCGCACAACGATTCCCGACCGGACACCGACGGCCGCCTCCGGGCCGACCACACCGGTGCTCGACCGGGAATGGACACGTCCACCCGGCTGGTGGGGTCGACTGCAGGCGGTCCAGAACGACACCGTCGGATTCCGCCTCATCCTGACCGGCCTCTTCTTCTTGTTGCTGGGGGGCAGCGTCGACTCGATCGTGATGCGCCTCCAGTTGGCCAGACCCGACAACGACCTGGTCGACGCCCAGCTCTACAACGAGATGTTCACGAACCATGGTTCGGTCACGATGTTCCTCGTCATCCTCCCGATCTTCGAGGGCTTCGCCATCCTGTTGCTCCCGCTCCTGCTGGGCACTCGAGAGATGCCCTTCCCCCGCCTCGGAGCCTTCGCCTACTACACGTTCGTCATGGGCGGGCTCCTCTACTACAGCAGCACGCTCTTCCAGGCCGTTCCCGACGCCGGGTGGTTCGGCTACACACCCCTCAGCGGCCCCGAGTACTCGCCCGGTCTCGCCCTCGACTTCTGGGTCCTCGGCCTGGGCGTCGCCGAGGTCGGGGCCATCGCCGCTGCGGTCGAGATCATCGTGGCGATCTTCAAGATGCGGGCCCCGGGCATGACGTTCCTGCGTCTTCCCCTGTTCGCCTGGGCGTTCCTGGTCACGGCGTTCATGATCCTGTTCGCCTTCACCCCCCTGATCGTCGGCAGTCTGCTGCTCGAACTCGATCGCGGCTTCGGCACCCAGTTCTTCAACCCGGATGCCGGAGGCAGTTCGCTGCTGTGGCAGCACCTGTTCTGGATCTTCGGCCATCCCGAGGTGTACATCCAGTTCCTGCCGGCCACCGGGATCGTGTCGATGATCGTGCCGGTCTTCACCCGTCGCCGCACCGAGGGATACCCCCTGTTGGTGGCGTCGATGGTCGCCATCGCCTTCCTGTCGTTCGGCCTGTGGGCCCACCACATGTTCACCGTCGGCCTCGCGCCGGTGGTGCTCGGATTCTTCGCCGCGGCGAGCATGGTGATCTCCATCCCGGCCGGGATCCAGATCTTCGCCTGGGTGGCCACGATCTGGCTCGGTCGGCCGGTGTGGAAGACGCCGTTCATCTTCGTCGTCGGATTCCTCGCGACGTTCGTCCTCGGGGGCATCACCGGCGTGATGCTGGCTTCGGTCCCCTTCGACGGGCAGGCCCACGACTCGTACTTCGTGGTCGGCCATTTGCACTACGTCCTCATCGGGGGAGTCGTCTTCCCGATGTTCGCCGGCTTCTACTACTGGTTCCCGAAATTCTCCGGCCGCATGATGAACGAGACACTCGGGCGCGTGCACTTCTGGCTCCTGTTCATCGGCATGAACGTGACGTTCTTCCCCATGCACGTCGTCGGGTTGATGGGCATGCCCCGTCGGGTGCACACCTACCCCGCAGGCCTGGGTTGGGAGATCTGGAACCTGATCTCCACGGTCGGGGTCTTCGTGATGTTCGGCGGGATCGCCGTCTTCGGGTTCAACCTCTGGCGGTCCTGGCGTCGCGGCGAGGTGGCGGGTGCCAACCCGTGGAGAGCCGACACCCTGGAGTGGTCGGTTCCGTCGCCGCCGGCCCAACACGGCTTCACGGTGCCGCCGATCGTTCGCAGCCGACATCCGCTGTGGGATCAGGACCAGCTCCACGAGGGGGACGAACGGATCGTGGCGCTGGCCGCCGGGATGGCCGACTGGCCGCTGCATTGGCGCGCCAACCTGACGGTCTCGATCACCGATGCGACGCCCGAGGAGGTCGTCCGGGTGTCCGGGCCCTCGATCTGGCCGCTGATCGCCGCCATCGGAACCGTCGGCATCTTCGCCGCCGAACTGCTCAAGCTGCGGTTGGGTGCCCTGGCCGGACTGATCGTGGTCGCCGTTGCCGTCGTCGGCTGGAACTGGCCGGATCCGCTCGAGGTGTCCGACGACGAGGCCGACGCCTTCGAGCAACGCCACGGCATTCCGTTGCGGACCCACGGGAGCCCGATCATCAGCCGTTGGGGACTCGGGTTGGCCGTGACGTTCCTCTCGGTCGCGCTGGGCAGTTTCCTCCTGTCGTACTTCTACCTCCGACTCGAGAACGAGATCTGGCCCCCGCCGGGCATCGAGTCACCGGCGCTGGGATGGGGAGCGATGGCCGCGATCGCCATGCTCGCGGCCGCGACCACCGCTCGCCTGGCGCTCGACCGGGCCCAGCACGGGGCGATCGACGGCATGCGGGCGGCGATCGCCGCGACGCTGGCGTTCGTCTCGGTCGCCGTCTACTCGCTGTGGCAACCCATCGGTGAGGTTGCCGACGTCGCCGACGAGCACGCCTACGGCTCCATCGTCGTCGCGCTCGGGGGCTTCCTCGTGTCGATCGCCGTTGCCGGCATCGTGATGGGTGCCATGACGTTGTGGTGGTCGTGGCGCCTCGGCTTCTCCGCCCGCCATCACAACCCCGTCGTCACGTGGTGGCGTTACACCATCTCGCTGGTCACCATGTGGGCGGCCGGAGGCGGCGCCATTTTCCTGGGGCCGGTGCTGACATGAGCGACCTGCTTCCCGATCGCCACCGCGGAAGCCTTCGCCTCGTGCTCGGCGGCGCCGGCACGCTCTGGGTCGTCCACTTCGCCGTCGTGTACCTCGTCGCCGAGTGGCAGTGCCGACCGGATCGGGCCACCGCCGCCAACCGATTCGTCGGGGTCGAGACCACGACCCTGGTCATCGTGCTCGCCACGGCGTTGGCTGCGACGCTCATCGTGTTCGTGACCCGCGCCTCGGTCCATCGGGTTCGAGGACCGCACGGGGCCGAGCCGGCGCTGATGGCGTGGCTGCTGGCCTTCATCTTCGTGATCGCAACACTGGTGGTCGGGGCGACACCGATCGTGCTCGGACCGTGCACATGACCGTGTTCGCGCACACCGGCCAGGCACCGGGGCCACACGACATCTGGCTGCACTGGCAACGCGACCCGCTCGTGGTCCTCACGATCCTCGTCGTCGTCGCGCTCTACGCCCAGGGGGTGCGATACACCGACAGCCGACGCCGCCGAACGGCCTTCGCCCTGGGGATCACCAGTCTCGCGCTGGCCCTGCTGTCCCCGCTCGACGCCGCCGCCCAGGGTCTGGCGTCGGCCCACATGGTCCAGCACCTCGTGCTGACCTTCGTGTCCGCCCCCTTGCTGGTCGCCGCCCGGCCGGGACCGGCCATCAGACGTTCCCTCCCGGCGAGGCTGGGTCGGCCATTGCGAGTGGCCGAACGAACCCTGGGCCTGGGTCGGGCCGGCAGCCCGGGTCGCATCCCGGCGACGGCACTGATCGTCGCAACGGCGACGTTCTGGATCTGGCATGCCCGGCACCCCTACACCCTGGCGCTGCGTTCCGACGTCGTCCACGCCCTCTCGCATCTGTCGTACTTCGCCGCCGGTCTGATCGTGTCGAATGTCGTGAGAACGGCGGGCCGACCCGGCCGCCCCCACCCGGCCGCAGCCATGGGTCTGCTCTTCGCACTCGGCCTCCAGTCGACGCTGCTCGCGGCGCTCATGACCTTCGCCGGCCGACCCTGGTACGAGCCCTACCTCGCCACGACACCGGCCTGGGGGCTCGAACCGCTGACCGATCAGCAGCTCGCCGGGCTCGTCATGTGGTTCCCCGGCGCGGCGGTCTGTCTCGCCAGTTCCCTGTGGCTCCTGCACCGCTGGCTGGCCTCGAGCGAGTGACCCACCGGCTCGAGAGCGACCCTCGAACCAGACCGTTCGGGCCGGTTCGCAGGTTTGTACTCGGGTCCCGCGGGAACGACCCGAGCATGACCCCGTTCACCGCTCGTTCCCGCCGACCCGACGATCGCCCCGACGATCGGCAGGGTGCCCCGCCGGTGAAGCTCGCCGACTACGGCCGGTATCGCGACGCGCAGGCCGCAGTCGACCAGCTCTCCGACCAGGGATTCCCGATGATCGACGTCTCGATCGTCTGGTCGGGCCTCCGGCGGGTCGAGTACGTCACGGGACGCCGGACCGTTGCCACCGCAGCCCGGGACGGTGCGATGGCCGGAGCCTGGTTCGGACTGATCATCGGGCTGCTGTTCACCGCGTTCGCCGACATCGACGGCGCCCTCGTGGCCGTCCTCGCCGTCTACGCCCTGACGGGTGGGGTGACGGTCGCCGCCTACCAGGCGTTCGCCCATTGGGCGAGACGCGGCACCCGGGACTTCAGCACCATCGGAACCCTCGACGCCGAACGATTCGAGGTCTGGGTGGAACCCGGCTCACTCGCTCGGGCCCAGACCATCCTCGGCCTGGCCTCGACCCGAGCCGGCGATCCGATGCCCTCCGACGTCGGAGTCGCACCAGAGCCATGACCGGACGAGCCGGCGAGTCGGGTACCCGCGCCGACCGGACCAGGACGAGCCAGGTGGCCGCCCCGGGCGTCGCGGCGGGGCCGCCCCCCGAACCGAAGGGGGCCCGGACGCTTCGCGACGGAGAGCGGACCGTGCTCGGCTTCGATCTCTGGGGCGGTCCCCGTCGATCCCCGACCGCGGCGGACGATGACGACGGCGGCTCCCCGGCGTCCTACGGGACGCTCCTCGGTGAGATCCTCGAGGTCCTCGAGGTCGGCCGGGATCGCTACTTCCTCATCGACTCCCGGCACTGGACCTTCGGGAGCAGACGCCTGGTCCCGACCTGGGCGATCGCCACGATCGATCTCTCGGACCGCGTCTGCCGGACCCAACTGCCGCTCGACACGATTCGACGGGCCCCCGATTTCGACCCGTTCAAGCTCGCCGACCATCGCTACCACGCGGTGCTCCGCAACGTCTTCGGCGACGGGCCCTGACGTCCGGGATCGGCGTCGGATCGCGGGAAATGAGCAGAACGGACCTGTCGCTCGCTGGGGCGGGTGATACCTTCACAGCTATGCAGCTATCGAAGAAGTCCGAGATCGATGGTTGCGCCACTCGGATCGTCGACGCCGCCCGGGTGGAATCGGTCGCCTCGTCGCTGATCGATGTCGAGGTCGCCGGGGATCTGGCGGAGATGTTCCGTCTGCTCGGGGACCCGACCCGGGTGCGGATCCTGTTCGCGCTCCTCGAGGCCGGCGAACTGTGCGTGTGCGATCTCGCCGAGGTGGTCGACACGTCCGACACCAAGGTGTCCCAGGCCCTGCGGCTCCTGCGCAACGCCGGGGTCGTTCGCAATCGACGAGATGGACGCAACATCCACTACCGACTCGACGACGGCCACGTCCGAATGGTGTTGGAGCTGTCCCGGGAACACGTCTCGCACCGAACCGGTGGTGCCTGAATGGGCGGCGAACACGATCACGGTGCCGGCCTGGCCCGGGCCGGCGAACGTCATCAGGGTCGACTGGCGGCCGCATTCGCGGTGATCTTGGTGTTCTTCGTGGTGGAGGCGGTGGCCGGTTTCGTCACGAACTCGTTGGCCTTGCTGTCCGACGCGGGGCACATGTTGACCGATGTGATCGGCATCGGGATGGCGTTGGCGGCGATCCAGTTGGCGTCACGATTCGCCGAGCGCCCGACCACCGTCCGGTCATCGCACACGTTCGGGTTGTACCGCCTGGAGATCCTGGCCGCGTTCGTGAACGCCCTGCTGCTGTTCGGCGTGGCGATCTGGGTGCTCATCGAGGCGGCCCGTCGTCTGGTCGATGAACCCGAGGTACTCGGCGTGCCGATGCTGTTCGTTGCGGCCGCGGGACTGGTCGCGAACCTGGTCGCCTTCGCGCTCCTGCGCGAGGGGTCGAAGGAATCCCTGAACGTGGAGGGCGCCTACCTCGAGGTGCTGGCCGACACCATCGGGTCGGTCGGCGTGATCATCGCCGCCGTGTTGTTGGAGGTGTTCGGGTGGGGATGGGTCGACCCGGTCATCGGCGCCGGGATCGGCCTGTGGATCCTGCCGAGGACCTGGCGGCTCGGGCGGCGCTCGGTACGGATCCTGTTGCAGGCCGCGCCGGAGGGTTTCGACCTCGACGCGCTGGCGACCGAACTCACCCGGATCGACGGCGTGGTCGATGTCCATGACCTGCACGTCTGGACCCTCACCTCCGAGATGGACGCCGCATCGGCGCATCTGATGATCGGCGCCGGCGCCGACAGTCACCGGGTGCTCGATCAGGCCCGTGACCTCTTGGCGCGAACGTACGGCATCACCCATGGCACGTTCCAGGTCGAACCCGACTCCCACGACGGCTGCGAGGCAATGACCTGGTGATGAACGTCATCGTCTCGTGATGTTCGGGGTCTGGTTCCTGGTGATCTTCGTGATCCGGTCGGTGATGCAGAAGCGGGCGACCGGAGACTCGGGGATCCGGGCCGGCGGCCCGACGATGGGGCCGGCACCATCGAGGCGATCGCCGAGTGGCACCTCGCACTCGCCCTGGTCGCCGGGGTGGCCGCGCCAATCGCAGTCCCGGAGGGTGGGCAAGGGAATCGACATTCGTTCGCTCCCAGACCCGGCAACCGTGCGAGCGGCGCTCGACGCAATGGTGTCGCACGAACCGGCCAGCCGGACCTCTCGGGTCATGAACTGCCGTCCGCTCCTACGCCGGGATGCGGCCGTCGGAGGTCATCATGCGTCGAGCACGTTCCCTGCAGATCCCGTCCGAGGGTTGGGGAGCGATCGAGATCACCGAGGCCGGCATCTCGTTCGACGAACCCGGTGAGTCCAAGACGGGGCCACGAACGGTCCCGCTCCCACCTGGCAACCCCACCACGGAGGTCCCTGGCGGCAGAACGCATCGCCGGTACGAGTCGGCCTTCGCCTCCTCGACGTGTACGGCCTGCCCGAAGCGAGTTGCGGGGAGATCCGGTTACCGCCGTGTGGACACGAATGACACGCATCCACCCTGATTCTTGAAGTTGCCGTACACCCGCCAGCCGTCCTTCTTGCACTGTGCCTGGGTCTGGGGAGCCGAGTATGTCGTGGCACCGCCGTTGATCGACGTCGTCACCCCGTTGCGGGTGACGACGAGCGCCGTTTCTGCCTTGTTGGTGACCACGTAGTCGCCCGAAGTCAACCGATCGACGGTGGCCTGACCGCCGGTTGGGATCGTGACAGATCCTGTAGCACCGAGTTCGACCGTGGCCTGCCCCGCGGACACGACAGCAGTCACGCTGCCGCAGGTGAGTGTGACGTCGCTCCCGGGGCTGAGCCGCACATTGAAGAGACCACACATCCGGATGGTGACCTCGGAGGTTGCGTTGGTGGTGGTGATCCGCACACCGTCGGGTGCCGGCGCATCTTCCACGAGCACTCCGGTACCACTGACGATGCTTCCAATGGTGCCACTACCGTCATCGAAGGCACCGGTTATCGGGGCGCCGTTGCCGTCGAGTGCAGCGATGCTGTCGGCGACCCCGTCGCCGTCTGCATCGGGGCCGGTTGTCACCAGTGTCATGCTGTCGACCGTCATTTGCACGACACCCCGACCCGAGCAGCGTGGGTCTCCGCAACTGCGAAGTCCCAGTACTGGATGGACACGAAGCGGTAGTGCGGGTTGAGCACCGTTGGGTCGAGAGGGATATCCAGCTGGGAGATGATGTCGTTGCCGCCACTGCCAAGTTGCAGGCTTTGAGGAACTCCCGGGAACAGCGGTGTACCGGTCTCGGTGAGGGTCCCGGACGCGCTCACTCCGTACTGGTCGTTGGTGTAGTTGGCCACGCTGATCTGCCCTGTGGGGGACGAGATGGTGGACCCGCCGAGCTGCAAACTCAGAGCGGTGATGGCGGGAGGGACCGCGTCAGGTGGTGCGTCAGTGGTCGAGAGCGCAGCTGGCCGTGAAGTGGAGGGGAGGACCGAGGCGAGATTCGGTCGATCCTCGCAACGTCGACGCCATCCCCGACTTCAAGAACGTCCCGAACCGCACGATCATCCCCCAGTCCCGAATCACCTCGGACATGGGCATCCCGATGGACAACTACCGCGCCGCACGCCGAGTCGGTCAAGGAAATCCGGGCACGGCGATCGAGATCCGTTCGACCGCGGCACGGTCGCCCGAACACCTGGCCCGGGGTTCGTTGCCAAAGCCTCCGCCGGTGAAGGTCAAGACCGGCAACGATTGGGACGTCCACCTGGGGATGCGGCCCGATGACCACAGCCTGGTCCCGTGGCGCGAGAACGGCTGGCCCCCGCCCCAGAACGGGCGGCCCCCCGCGACGTGGCGTCCCGACCTCGACGACGCCGCCCGCAAAGCCGATTAGGACGCGAACGGCTACCCGCGAACGCACAGCCGTTGGCAGACGCGACGAAAGGAGTGGGCCGACCAGCGCGACAAGATCACCGAACTCATCGGCGATGGCAAGGCGCGGGTGAACGACCGGGGGCTGCTCGAGATGAAGGACGGCACGGGCCGCTGGCAGACCATCACCGGCGATCACGATCTCTACCGGATCGAGATCGAGGTCCCACCCGGTATGACCCCCGCTCAAGCAGCGGCTCACATCGAGCGTACGAAGGCGAACGTCATGGCCGAACTTCGGCTGCCGCCGTTCAACGTGCAGCACGACGCTCACGTCGACTGCGTACCGGTGACCGAGGTCGATAGGGGATCACCGTGTCGAGATCACGTGTCTCGACGTAGCGACCACTCCGGCCCGAACGGTCACCAGCCGGGCTCGGCGATACAGCGCCGATGATTCGCGTTCAGGTACGACGTTGCCGAGCGACTCACGATGGTCG
Organism: uncultured Acidimicrobiales bacterium; assembly: GCA_963717115.1. GTDB lineage: Bacteria > Actinomycetota > Acidimicrobiia > Acidimicrobiales > SZUA-35 > JBBQUN01. The sequence goes on from CAVQVO010000009.1 coordinate 589,783, forward strand.
GCGCTCGGCAGACTGGCGCCCCTGAAGTCGTTCACCACTGTGTTGTCCGAGATGATCGTCCTGCAGCCCGATCGTCTCGACGACCTCGACGGGCCGTGGTGGGACCACGAGAACCCGACCGCGACCCACCGACGCGGAGCCTCCAACGGCCATCTCGATAGCGGCGCCGTGACGATCCGACCGGCCGTTGCCCGAGCGCCGTTCCTCGTGGCGCCGACCCCGAGGTGCCCTTCGTTGCCCCCGGACTGCTCGGCCTCGATGGTGTGGTGGCAGTGATCAGCTCGTTCGGTCTCGGTCCTCACGTCGCCTATGCGATCGCCTACTACACGTCAGAGCTGCCCAACGACGCCCCCCGTCCCAACGAATGGGGTGCAGCGTCCTACCGGTTGCTCCAGGGTGGCTGGGGCGCCGACGACGTGTTCGAGACCGACTACGACTACGAGCTCGGGCCGTGGATCGATGGAGCGAAGTTGCAGTGGATCGCGCCGGGCGATCCCTCCCGACGGTGCGCACCGGACGGGACGGCTGCCCGTATCTGGATCTGCCCGGCCGACGATCGGTCACCCGCTCGGTGAGCGTGCCGGGAAAGCTGCCGGTGGCATCCGAGGTTGCCGTGAACGTGAACGTGCCGCTGCCATCACTATTGCAGGCTGACGACAGGATCGACACGGTGTCGAAACCGATCGTCGTCACATCCGTCAACGCGGCCAACGGAGCGGCTGACGACGGGCTGGCAAAGCCGACCGTCGAGGCCACCGATCGTGCCATGGACAACGCACCGCGCCGTCGCCACGGGGTCCGAGCGGACCGATCCACGGACGTGGGTCGGCGTTCTTGTGAGGCCGACTCGCTGCGCGACGACAGCGCTGGCAGCCGATCTGAGGCGCTCGGACCGCTGACCAACGTCCAGATCCTGGCCGGTAGTCTCCGCGCCGAGCTGGAGCGGGGCCTGTCGACCACCGACGACCGATGGGCGGTGGCAGCGGCGGCGCTGGTTGCTCCGCCTCCGGTGGCCGCCGATGGCTTCGACGCGGAGGCAGCTGTCGCCGAGCTCACCGCCGTCGGTCTGGTCGAAGGGAGCCCCCGGTCGTTCAGCACGGTGGGCTCGCAGCTCGCCGTGACGCTCGGTCAGCTGGTGACGATCGGAGCACTCGACGTGAACGCCGTCGCTGGTGAACGACGGATACCGGTCGGCATGCTCACGACCCTGGTCAGCCCGACCGACCGCTGGGTCGGCGTGTGGTTGGCCGGGCCGGAGGGTCTGCGCATCCGGCTGTACCGGGCGAACCGGGCACTGGCCCTGCGTCTGCTCAGCGACCTGATCACTGCCCCCATCGACCCCAGCGCTGCGACCGCTCACGCGACCCCATGACCACGCTGGGTCGTCTCGCCGACGACCGAGGTACGCGTGCCGCACCGGTCGGCGCGACGCTCCGAGCCGGAACGCAGACTCACGACCTCATCCCCGTCACGACCGATCGCCCCGACGTCCTGAAGCTGTCGCCGAGTGCTGCCGGGTGATGGTTGGTGAATCGCCTGAAGACCAGCCCTTCGCTGCCACCTGTCGTGCAAAGCTGGCTGACCGCGACCATCACCTACCTGGCAACGCTGCCCTTGCTGCATCGGTCGAACCCGTCGACTGGCGTCGTCCGGATCGGCGATCGGTCCGCCGTAGTCGAGCACACCACGGGGTCGCCAGAACTGAGCAGGGCCACGATCGGCCGGTCATGGTCTCAACCGAAGCCGACTCGTCAGGATCTGATGGGGCCCGGTCATCGCCGCAACCATACGGGTCCGGGATAGCAGCGCTTTCGGCAGCTCCTGGAGCGACACCCGACGGACGGATCGAAGCGAGTTTTCCCTGTTCAGAGCCTGTTCTTGCTGGGCGCCCTCGGCAGGATTCGAACCTGCGCACACGGCTCCGGAGGCCGATGCTCTATCCCCTGAGCTACGAGGGCTCGGGATCGGGAGCGTAGCCGGATCAGATGCCCTTCCCGAACCGATGCAGGACTTTCAGTACCGAACCGGCAGGAACTCCGGCCGCGACGGCAAGGGCCACCGGCACCCGCTTCTCGGTCGGCGACAGTCGGAAGGTCTCGTAGCCGGTGCGGATGGCCCTCCGACGCTCCCCCATCGCCGCCTGCGCCACCGCCTGCTGACCCCGGATCCTGGCCAGCCCCGCCGGGTCGTCGTGGAACTCGGGGAACTTGGCCACCAGATAGTCCAGCGCCTCGTCGATCATCCGCCAGCGCTCGAAGAAGAACGACGACCCGTGCCAGTGGACCCGGACCAGGGGTTGCGCGGCAACGGCGATGGGAGCGACCCGCGCCGCACGCAGCAGCCAGTCGTAGTCCTCGGCATAGCCTCCGGGGATCGACTCGTCGACCTCGCCGATGATCGGCCAGGACGACTTCAGGCAGAGCGTGGCCGACGGGTGCACGTCGGTCATCCGGTCGTGGATGAATCCCTCGAAGGTCAGTTTCGCCGGGTCCGGGATCCGTGGGATGTCGTTCCCGTCGAAGTTGATCAGGATCCCCGTGGTGGCGACGACCGACTCGGGGTGGCTGCTCAGCGCCGCGAACTGGGCGTCGAGCTTGCCGGCCAACCACTCGTCGTCGTCGTCGCAGAACGCCACCCATCGGTGGGATGCGGCATCGACCCCGGTGTTCCGGGCGCCGGCGAGGCCCGCCGAACGGACGTTCGTGACCGCCCGGATCCGCAAACCGGGCTCGTCGACCTCGAGTGATCGATCGGGTTCACACCGGTCGAACACCAGGACGATCTCGATGTCTCCACCGTGGTCCTGGGCCCGGACACCGTCGATCGCTCGACGCAGCAGCACGGGCCGGTCCCGAGTGGCGATGACCACCGAGACCGACCGATCCTCGAGGGCATCGGCGGGTCGCTGCGTCATGACTCGCTGGCCAAGCCGGTGGAGTGGCGATCGTCGAGCCCGGGATCGTCGAGGCCGGCGTCGTTCAGGACGAGCTCGGTGCGGATGCCCAGCAGCTCGTCGACGAGTTGTCCGAAGCGGACGACGCCCGACGACGCTTCGAGTTCTTCTCGGCGGATCTGGAAGGTCACGGGATCGGCGAGGGCCTCGTCGACCAAGCGCGTACAGAGCGAGGCGGTCGGTGGCACACCGAGCCAACCCGTGGCTCTGCAGGTGCCGGGAGAACCGGATCTGATGGTCGTCGACGTGCTCGCCGAAGGCCGGGTCGCGCGGGACCACGATCGGCAACCGGCCCGCCATCCGGGCGTCCATCACCGTCGAGGGTCCTCCGTGGCCGACCACCACGGCGGCCCGGGCGAAGAGACGCCGGAGTTCGTCGTGCGGAATGAGGACGTGGCTCTCGATGCCGATCGGCTCGGCCGCCGTGCCCCGCTGCACGAGCACTCGACAGTCGGAACGGTTCGAGGCCCAGTCGGCCATCCACCCGACCAGCCGATCGAAGGGATGGTGATCGGTCCCGACCGACACCACGATCAGTGGCGTGGCGGGGTCGGACGACCAGGGTCGACTCAGGGAGTGAGACGCGCCGTTGCTCATGTCAGTACAGCGGTCCCACGAGTTGGCTGCCCCGGTTCAGCCGCTGCTGTTCGGGCCATTGCACGCAGAACCGAGTCGTGAACGGGCGAACGAGGCGGCCGGTCAAGGTTCGTGAGTCGATGCGGTCGTAGACCTCGAGGTACACCGTGGGGATCCGGCGAGCCCGGGCGACGACGAAGAACGGCACGGCGACCCCGGCCCCGTTCGAGATCACCACATCGGGTCGCCACGTCGACAGGACTTCATGGGCCAGCCGCAGGTTGCGGAGCGAGTTGGGGAGGTGGCGGGTCGTCGGGTAGTGCGCCGGGATCAGCTCCTCACCGACGAGCTTGGAGTGTGCGTCGGGCAGATCGAAGGTCACCCAACACCGGTCGTGTCGGATCCACCACGGCCGCAGTTGCAGGAGTTGCGAGAGGTGCCCGCCCGACGACGAGACGAACAGCACCCGCTGGCGTCGCGCCGGGAAGGGCACGACGTTGTCGGGTTCGTTCGTCGCCGTTGCGAGACCGGTCATGCCAGTCTCTCGAAGCCACGTTCGGCACACAGCACGAGCAGGGCGTCGGCGGCCGGACCGGCCTCGGCCGTCCCGACCACGTCGAGCAGCGATTGCCCTGCCTCTTCATAGGCTCCGATCCCCAGCGCCATGGCCTCCTCGGCCCCGCGGGTCAGGTCGGCATCGGCGTCGCTCCCGCTCCCGCTGCGCAGGAACCGGATGTAGCCGAACTCCACGGCGGCGCAGGCCACCGCTTCGTCGGGGCCCATCGACGGCGACTGGATGGCGTCGTCGGTCGATGCATCTTCGTCGGGCACCTCGGAGGGCGTCGGTGGGTCCGCAGCTGCGCCCTCGTCGACGGCCGGATCGGTGCTGTCCTCGCTCGCCGGGTCCACGATCGAGACCGACGACTCGGTGACGATCTCGTCGTCCTCCGTCGGAGCGGCATCGTCGGACCCGAGTACGCCGCACGATGCTGCGAACAGGGTGAACACGACGAGTGCGGCGACGAAACTCGACGATGCGCGGATCGGTCTCATCCTCAGCCCGTCGGCAGTTGGGTCCTAGGGTTTAAGGCTCCCCGGGAACGGACGACAGGAGAGGAGCATGAGCCGCGAAGCAGACGGGAACCTCGACGACGAGCTCGACTGGGCCCGCACCGTTCTCGGAGGCGACGGACGGGGTCCGGCGCAGCGCTATCTGTGCCGTCCCGACCGCTCCCGTCCGGAATTGTTGATCCCGCTCCGTCCCCGGGCGGTGGCTGCGGGGGCGCTGCACCGCTCGCACGACGACCGCTCCCCGAAGGATCGACTGATGGTCGGAGCCGGCCGCATCCTCGGTCGGACCGGCGCGCTCGATCGCGCCGCCGGCGACCGGCTCGAGCTCGCCCCCTTCGCGCTCGTGGAGCGACTCGCCATCGCACTCGGCGAACCGTCGCTGGTGGCCGCGGTGAGCCTGGGGCCACGCCGACGCAACCGCAAGCCCGTCCTGCAGCTGTTGCGCCCCGATGGACGGACGGTGGGTTTCGCCAAGGTCGGCTGGTCCCCGTTCACGGCCGCCCTGGTCGGCAACGAAGCCGGCTGGCTCCGCCACGTCGATGGCCGGATGCCCCCGGGAACGGCGGCACCCGCCGTCCTCGTCGACCTCCTCGTCGACGACGCCCGAGTGGTCGTGACCTCGCCGGTCCGAACCCCCGTCTTCGCGAAGCGACGCGGCCCGCTGCCGTCCGACACCCTGCGACGGATCGCCCGGCTCGGCACGACCGAGACGTCCACCGTCGCCGACCTCGTCATGCTCGGCGACTTCGAATCGCACGGTCTCGGCGAGGTCGTTCCGCTCGACGCGCTCGTCGAACGCCATCGCTCGGTCGAGCTCGAACTCGGCCTGTGGCACGGCGACCTCACGCCGTGGAACACCGCCACCAGCGGGGGGATCACGTCGATCTGGGACTGGGAGTTCGCCGGTGACCACCGGCCCGTCGGTTTCGACGCGCTGCACATCGCGTTCGAGATCGTTCGACGCTCGGGCGCACCGGCCGGGGGTTCGAGCGAGAACCGGGCCATCGAGACCGTCGAGCGCGACGCCGCAGCGATTCTCGACTCGGTCACCGGACCGGAGGCGACCGCAGCGATCACCGACCTCTATCTGTGCGAGTTGCTACACCGGGAACGCCGACTCCTCGGCGAAGGGTGGACCCCGACCCACGTCGGCCCGCTCGAGCCGCTGCTCGTCGCCGCGCTGACCAGACGGCTCGGTTGACATGACCGAGACGCGAACGAGCAGCCGCCCGGTCACCCCCGTCGGATCGCAACAGTCGACCGCAGCCGCCTCGTCGCTGGCCCTGTTCGGCGCCATCGTGACGACGGCCGCCAACTTCGTCATCGCCGTCCTGGTGTCGCGTTCGAGTCTCGCCCTCGCCGGCGTGTTCTGGACCGCCACCGCGGTCATCACGATCCTCGGGAACTCCGCCAGCCTCGGCACGATGACGGGGCTGGTCTTCTTCATGCCACAGGCGACCGGCAGCTCGCACCCCAATCCGCGCTCGCTGATCTTCCTCGCCCTCGGACCGGTCGTCGCCCTGTCGGTCCTGCTGTCGGCCCTGGTCTTCGCGGCCGCCGGGCCGTTCGCCGAGTTGGTTGCCGAATCGTCCTCGGCCGACCTCGCCGCCATGCTCCGAACGCTGGCCGCCGTGATCCCCGCCTGGGCGGTGACCCAGACCCTGCTCGGCGCCACCCGGGGCCTCGGCTCCATGACCCCCACCGTCGGCGTCGGCCAGGTCCTGCGGCCCGGTGGTCAGATCCTGCTCCTCGGCGTGCTCTTCTGGCAGACCGATCCGTCGGCGCCCCAGATCGCCCTGGCGTGGGGGCTGCCGGTCGTGCTCGGGCTCGGCGTCGCCGTGGCGAGCGTCGGCCGACTCGGCGGTTGGCGGGGCCACGGTCCGGCCGCCGTCAGCCGGAGCGAGTACTGGGGCTACACCCGGTTCCGGGCACTGTCGACCACCATGCAGATCGCGCTGGAACGGATCGACGTGATCGTGGTGAGTGCGTTGCTCGGGGCTCCCGCAGCCGGCGTGTACGGGTCGTTGAGCCGCTACATCTCGGCGGGCAACTTCTTGATCTTCACGGTCGGTCAGGCCATGTCGGCGCACCTGCGTCGGGCGATCGCCGACCGGAACCTGCCCCGTGCGGGTCAACTCCTTCGGCGCACCACGGGCTGGGTGGTGCTGATCGCCTGGCCCTACTTCCTGCTGGTCGCCACCAAGTCCGATCCCCTGGCCCGGTTGATCAACGACGGCTACGGCGCCGACTCGAACATCCTCCCGATCCTGGCGTTCGGCATGATGATGAGCGCCTTCGCCGGACCCATCGATCTCACGCTGCTGATGCTCGGTCGCTCCAAGGCCTCCCTGGGCGGGGTGACTGCGGCGATCACGACCGACCTCGTCCTGCTGGCGATCCTGGCGCCGGCGTTCGGCCTGATCGGAGCGGCCATCGCCTGGGCGGCGGGCGTCGGAGTCCAGAACCTGATCGCCAGCATCATCGTCCGCCGTGAGACCGGGCTCCTGGCCGTCGCCCAGCCGTCGCTGCTCGCCGCGCTCGGCGCGACGATCGCCGTCGTCCCGATCGCCCTGGTGACCGCCCCCACCCTCGCCGGCCTGCTGACCTCGGCCGGGGTCGCCGGCGTGCTCCTGATCGGCTGGATCGTCACGGTCGGCCACCGGCTCGGCCTCGAGGAACTGATTCCCTCCCGGGTCCTCAGCCGTCTCCCAGGGTTCTGACCAACTCCCGGAACGCCTCGGCCGACGAGGCCGAGGAGTCGTGGTCCCAGACACAGTCGGGGTACGTCCCACCCGGTGCCGTCACGTCGAACCACGACACGAACTCGAGTCGAGACGCCACCGACGGGTCGGCAACGAAGGCCGCCGCGTCGCGGATCCATTCGGCCTTGCGCCCCGGACGCTCCGGGTCCTCGACACTCGCCGTCTCGGGAACGGCGAGGGGTTTGTCGTGGGCCTCGGCGAACGCCAGCGGGGCCGCCAGGAGATCGGCGAAGCTCACCCACGGACGCTCGGTCCCCTGACACGTGTACCAGTTGTACGGATCCACACCGACGATGTCGACCGCATCGTCCCCGGGATACCAGGTGTCGGCGACCGGACCGTCGAAGGCGCCACCGGTCATGACCCACACCGTCCGCAGATCCCCACCGCCCCGCTCGTCGAGCAGATCGTTCCAACGCACCCACATCGCCCGGAACTCCTCCGCCGAGCCGTTGGGTCGGGACTCGACGGTCTCGGGTTCGTGGTTCAGCGTGACGTAGGAGCCCGGTGGGAGCGCGACCATCCGATCGACCCAGGCGATCAATTCGTCGTGGACCGTCGTGCCGGGCTCGGCCTCGGCCAGATCACGCCACGCAACGATCCGTCCGTTGCCGCCCGACGGTCTCACCGAGAGATGCACCCGGCGGCCCTCGGCCATGGCCCTGGTCATGCCCGGATCCCGCAGGTCGTCGTCCCATCGTTGGAACCACCGGATCAGGTCGAGCCGTTGACCGACCGCGGCTTCGACCGCAGCGATCTCCGGGTACCGGCTCTGGGGTACCGACATGGCCATGAACGGCCGGAGTCGGGCCGGGCCGACCGGCGCGTCGATCGTCTCGGACGGCACCGTCGGGTCCGGAGGGAGCGTCCCGACCGTGGTGTCGGGCGGTGAGGAGGTGTCGGGCTGCGACGTCGCGGTCGTGACGACGGGTTCGGACCCGAGGCTCGCCGGCTGGGCCTGACCGGCGGACGAGCAGGCCGCAGCGACCACCATCAACCCGAGGGCCACCGTCGTCGTTCGAGGGGTCACGAGAACCGCTCGGAGTCCTCGTTCTGGAGGCGAAGAGCGAGCGCCACGGCAGCGATCATGGTGAACATCTGGTGGGGGACGTGGAGGTAGAAGAAGGTCTGGACCAGTCCGATGACGAGCACCGTATGACACCACAGACCGGGAACCGTGACCTGGCGCCTGGTCAGCCCGGCCCAGGAGACGAATGCGCCGACATAGCCGAGCGCACCGACGAAGCCATACGAGAACAGGACGAACCACATCTGACCGTGCGTCCCGATCGACGGCAGGTTGCGATCGTTGGGTCGGGGAGCCCCCCAGCCGAAGACCGGACGTTCCACCGCGCCGCCGACGGCGTCGTACACCAGCTCGAGTCGGTCGTTGTTCGAGTGCCCGGTGGCGACGCGGGTGGCGATCAGGTCGCCCAGGGGAGTCACCAGGATCAACAACACCAGCGCCATCATGCCGAGCATCGTGTTGCGGAGCGCCTTCGACTGGCCGGCCGCGCCCAGGCGGAAGGCCACGTAGCCCAAACCCAGGCCGAGACTCAGCCACAAACCCCGGTTCAGCGAGATCACGGCCGGGAAGATGGAGGCCACCAGCAGGACCCGGATCAGCCGCTCCGAGAATCCCACCCGGGGCTCGCGTTGGGCGATGAGGGCGAAGGGCGTGAGCAGCCCCAGCATCGACCCCCAGGAGTTGGTGTAGGGAAACGGTGCCTTCGGTCGGGGAACGGGGAAGCCGATGATGTCCTGGATCTCGGCGAAGCTCGGCGTCACGAGGGTGTCGATCAGTTCGTTGGCCCGCAGTCCGGCGGGAATGAGATACGACATCGGTGAGGCGTACGTGAGCGTCCCGACCACGAACGCCAGGTACCCGCCCGCCACCGTGGCGATCCAGAGCCACACGAAGGCGCGCACCACCCGCCACACCGACACGCCCTCCTTGCCGTTGAGGACGTACAGCAGGAAGACCGTGGCGGCTGCGTAGTACCCGAAGCGAAGCACCCAACCCGCCATCCGGGCACCGGAGTCGATGCTCGTCGACGAACCAACGACGGCGACCAGGAAGAGCAGCCAGAACCCGAAGAACCGGGGGACGACCAGATCCCGGCGACGGACCAGGGACGCCGCCATCGGCAGCGCGAAGATCACCCAGGTGAACCCGGCGAGGCCGAAGAGGAACCAGATCGGCAGCGCGGCGATCATCAGGTTCACGGGCCACATCGGGAGCGGCGCATCGGCCTCGGGCCGGGTGATCCTCGGCCGGAAGGTCGTGTCGGTGGTCGTTGCGGACGTCACGGACTCGGTCGGGTCAGTCCCGGGTCGTCTCGGCGATGACGGCACCGACGACGTCGGCCCCGACCCGTCGGAACTGCTCCACCGATTCGGCGACCCCGGATCGGGTGGCCCGATCCGGTTCGACGACGAGAACCGCCCCTTCACACAGGCGGGCGAGGTCGACCGCGTCGGCCCAACGCTCGACCGGAGGCGCCTCGAACACGACGAAGTCGAACTCACCACGGGCGCTCGCCACGAGCCGGCCGAAGGCGTCGCTCTGCAGGAGCCTGGCCGGGTCGGCGACCTGGGTTCCGGCGGTGAGGATCTGCAGGTTGGGAATGGCGGGCAGCATCTTGATCGACTTGCTCAGTTGGGCCCGACCCGAGAGCACGTCGCTGAGCCCGGCCTCGTTGTCGAGACCGAATCGCTCGTGCATGCTGGGTCGGCGCAGGTCGGCGCCGACGAGCAGGGTTCGACGGCCCGACCGGGCGGCCGCGGCGGCCAGATTGGCGGCAACCGTCGTCGCCGAGTGCGGGTTGTTCGTCCCTGCCACCAACACCGTCGAACGGTCGCTCCGGTCGAGGCTGAACAGCAACGAACCCTGGACCCGTCGGTAGGCCTCGCCGTCGTCGGTGTTGACCTCGGCGATGGCCGAACCGGACTCGCTGTCGAAGAGTCCCCGCCCGACCGGAACCGAACCGAGGATCGCCAGTCCCATGCCCGAGAGCTCGAGCGAACCCGTCCGCACCCGGTCGTCCTGACGGTCCCGCAGGAAGGCGAGGCCCAGGCCGGCCATCGCCCCGAGCAAGGCACCGCTGAACGGTCCGGCCAACGGCGGAATGCCGCTCGGGGAACTCGGCAGGCTGGCGTCGGTCAGGATCTCGCCGGGATCGACGCTGATGGCACCGAGGTTGGCGAGCTTGGACCCGATGACCGAGAGCTCTTCGCGTTTCGCGATCTCGCGGTTCTCGAGCGCCCGAATCCTGGCCGCGTCGGCACCGGCGGCACCGATGTCGGCCGCGAGCACGTCGAGCTCGGCGATGAGGACGGCCTCACGAGCGACCAGCTGGGCCCGAGCCTGCTCGGTGTTGGCCAGGCCGGCCGTTCGCCGGAAGTCGAGGTAGGCCGTCGCTGCGGCCTGAGCCAGGTCCTGGGCCCGCTCGGGGCCACCGGCCGAGGCCTCGAACTGGAGGATCTGCGAATCGAAGTCGACGGAAACGACGATCTGCTCACCGATGGTCCTGGCCACGACGGGATCGATGACGATCTCGGCCGCCGCCGCTTCCACGTCGACTCCATCGAGGACGTCGGTGCCCAGCGTGTCACGGGCCTCGATGAGCGCCAGGGCTCGTTCGGTGACTCGCTGGGACTGGGCGATCGATCGTTCGGTGTCGGTGTTGACCTGTCGCTGGGCGTCCAGATTCGGACTGTCACCGGCGATCACCAGCGGACGGACCTCGACCGTGGCGGTCGACTCGTAGTCGCGGCTCTGCAACTGGATGACCACGATTCCGAGAATCGTGCCGGCCAGGGCACTGCCGACGATCACCGGCCACCAGCGCTTCAGGACACTGGTGTATTCGGAGACGTCAACGACGCCTTCGCCGTCGGCCATCGTCTGCCCTCGTTTCCTCGTAGATGAACGGACCTCGTCTCCATCGGTCGATCGATCCATCATGTGAGGCTGGGAACCGACTCCGGGGGCCGGATCGCGAGCCGACCCCATAACATTGCCTGCAGTTCGGCCGATGAAGGGACCGATGATGAACACGACCTACCAGCTGAGCGATCTGCGGGCGTTGGAGTCCGAGGCGATCCACATCATCCGTGAGGTGGCTGCGGAGTTCGAGCGTCCGGTGATGCTGTTCTCGGGTGGCAAGGACTCGATCGTGATGCTGCACCTGGCGATCAAGGCGTTCGCGCCGGCCCGGGTGCCGTTCCCGATCATGCACGTCGACACCGGCCACAACTTTCCCGAGGTGATCGACTATCGGGATCGGCGGGTCCTCGACGAGGGACTGCGCCTGGTGATCGCGTCGGTCCAGGCCCAGATCGACGCCGGGCACGTGGTGGAGGAGACCGGCCCCCGGGCGTCTCGCAACACCCTGCAGACCAGTGCCCTGCTGGCCGCCATCGAGGAGCACCGTTTCGACGCCCTCTTCGGTGGGGCTCGTCGCGACGAAGAGAAGGCCCGGGCCAAGGAACGGGTCTACAGCTTCCGTGACGAGTTCGGCCAGTGGGATCCCAAGGGTCAACGACCCGAACTGTGGTCGCTCTACAACGGCCGCCACGCCCTGGGCGAACACTTCCGGATCTTCCCGATCTCGAACTGGACCGAGCTCGACATCTGGCACTACATCCGAGACGAGAACATCGAGATCCCCGGGATCTACTACGCCCACAAGCGCCAGGTGTTCCAACGAGACGGCATGTGGCTGTCGGACTCCGACTTCATCAAACGGATGGACGGCGAGGTCCTCGAGGAACGCCTGGTCCGCTTCCGGACCATCGGCGACGCCACCTGCACCGGCGCGGTCGACTCCCCGGCCCACGACATCCACATGGTCATCGAAGAGGTCGGCGCCACCCGCATCACCGAACGAGGCGCCACCCGAGCCGACGACCGCCGCACCGAGGCCGCCATGGAAGACCGCAAGAAGGAAGGCTACTTCTGATGATCGACTCGACGCGATCTGCGGCGGAAGCCGCAGCGACGACACAGCCGGGGTACTTCTGATGATCGACTCGACGCGATCTGCGGCGGAAGCCGCAGCGACGACACAGCCGGGGTACTTCTGATGGAGTTGTTGCGTTTGGCGACCGCCGGGTCGGTCGATGACGGCAAGTCCACGCTCATCGGCCGGTTGTTGTTCGACTCCAAGTCGATCTTCGAAGACCAGCTCGAATCGATCGAGGCCACCTCGATCGCCCGGGGCGAGGAAGGCGTCAACCTGGCGTTGCTGACCGACGGTCTGCGAGCCGAGCGGGAGCAGGGCATCACCATCGACGTCGCCTACCGGTACTTCGCCACCCCCCGCCGCAAGTTCATCATCGGCGACACCCCCGGCCACATCCAGTACACCCGCAACATGGTCACCGGGGCCTCCACCGCCGACCTGGCCATCGTGCTGATCGACGCCCGCAAGGGGGTCATCGAGCAGTCCCGGCGCCATGCGTTCATCGCGTCCCTGCTGCGGATCCCGCACCTGGTGCTCGCCGTCAACAAGATGGACCTCGTCGACTGGGACCAGCGCGTCTTCGAGTCCATCCGGGCCGACTTCGCCGAGTTCGCCACCAAACTCGACGTCCCCGACCTCACCTTCATCCCGATCTCGGCGCTCCTCGGCGACAACGTCGTCGACCGGTCGGCCAACATGGCCTGGTACCAGGGCTCCACCCTGCTCCACCACCTCGAAGAGGTCCACATCTCCTCGGACCGGAACCTGGTCGACACCCGCTTCCCGGTCCAGTACGTGATCCGGCCCCAGACCACCGAACACCACGACTACCGGGGCTACGCCGGCACCGTCCGCGGCGGGATCATGAAACCCGGCGACGAGGTCATGGTCCTGCCCTCCGGGTTCACCTCGCGCATCAAGAGCATCGACGCCGCCGGCGAACCCATCGACGAGGCCTACCCGCCCATGTCGGTCACCATCCGCCTCGACGACGAGATCGACATCAGCCGCGGCGACATGATCTGCCGACCCAACAACCAACCCAACGTCGGCCAGGACATCGACGCCATGGTCTGCTGGATGTCGGCCGCGTCCCAACTCCGACCCGGCCAGAAACTCGCGATCAAGCACACCACCAAATGGGCTCGAGCACTGGTCAAGGACCTCCACTACCGGCTCGACATCAACACCCTCCACCGAGACGACACCTCCGACGAACTCGCCCTCAACGAGATCGGCCGGGTCACGCTGCGCACCACCCAACCCCTCTTCTACGACGAGTACCGACGCAACCGGCAGACCGGCAGCTTCATCCTCGTCGACGAGGCCACCAACATCACCGTCGGCGCAGGGATGATCATCCGCTGATGAACCCACCCGATCGGGCCCCGAACGTCGTCTGGCACCCGAGCGGGGTCGACCGTGCCGACCGGTGGCAGGCGATCGCCGCCACCGGACTCACCTTGTGGTTCACGGGGCTGTCCGGGTCCGGCAAGTCCTCGGTGGCCGTCGAGGTCGAGCGTCAGCTCGTCGCGTCGGGTCGTCCGGCCTACCTGCTCGACGGCGACAACCTGCGGTTCGGCCTCAACGGTGACCTCGGTTTCTCGGCCGCCGACCGCGACGAGAACGTGCGGCGGGTGGCCCATGTCGCCCGCCTGTTCGCCGACGCCGGCCTGATCGCCATCGTGCCGCTCATCAGCCCGTACCGGGCGGCTCGGCAACTCGCCCGTGACCTGCACGCCGCCGCCGACCTCCGGTTCGCGGAGGTCTTCGTCGACACGCCGCTCGAGCTCTGCGAGCAACGGGACCCGAAGGGGCTCTATGCCAAGGCCCGAGCCGGTGAGCTCACCGGCATGACCGGGATCGACGACCCCTACGAGGAACCGCTCGCCCCGGAATTCCGGCTCACCCCGGCCGACGGGGATCCGGCCACGATGGCCGCCCGGCTCATCGAACGGCTCTGACCCCGGGAACGGCCGTCTATCGGCACTCGGTGCCTTCGGGGGTCGGACCCGGGACCACCCCGACGACGGTCGTCGGGGTCGTGTCGACAGGGACGGGTTCGGCCGGCGCCACGGTCGTCGGTGGGACCGGGAGATCGACGCTCTCCCGAGGCGTCTCGAGCAGTCCTGCGTAATCCGAGCCGGTGATCAGCACCACCTCGGTGAGGGTCTCGTCGATCTCGTAGGCCGGGCCCGAAACCAGGTAGGTGCCGAGCTTGGCCGCTCCGGCGGCCATCGACGACGGGTACCGGACGATCGTGCGATCGGTGGTGGCGCCGTTGTCGATGTTCTCGACGTTCATCCCGACCACGCTCATCGCCTTCGCCGCCTCGGAGGCCTGCCCCGGCGTCCGCGATCCGTTGGAGACCCGGTAGACCACCGGGACGGGAGGCGCCGTGACGACGGCGGGATCGACGCCCCGGAAGATCGACAGCGTTGGCTCCGCGAGGTCCCGTTCCAGCCCGAGCACCGCGGCGCCCTCGGTCGTTCGGAAGTCGTAGACGGGGAGCGAGTGCCCGACGATCTGTTCGCCGCTGATCGAGCCGAAGGCCTTGGCCAGTTCGAGCAGCGAGCCGGGCTCGGCGCCACCGTCGATCGTCAGGTTCCGCCCACCGATGTCGAGCACGTTGTTGAGGGTCCCGAGCTCGGCGATGTTGACTTTCTGGAGGGTGGTGTCGGCCACGCGGCGGATGAAGTACTGCTGGCGACTGGACCGACCGAGGTCGCCGGTCTGGTCGGTGTGCCAGGTGCCGTCGGCGAAGTATTCGGTGTGGCGGCCCCGGACGAACGCCAGGGCCTGGTAGCCGTCGAGCAGCTGACAGCCGGCGTTCGGGATGTTCAGTCCCGAACCGGTGTCACGCATCGGCGTGTCGAACCAGATGTGGACGCCACCCAGGCCCTCGACGATGTCCTGGAATCCGACGAAGTTGACCTCGGCATAGTGGTTGATCTCGAAACCGAAGTAGGTCTCGATCGTGTCGACGAGGCGCTGCTCGCCCCCTTCGCCGTTGAAGGCGCTGTTGATGCGGCCCTCACCGCCGCCCGAGAGGGGCACGTAGAGGTCTCGGGGGACCGACAGCAGGTCGATCCGGCCGATCTCGGGGTTGATGCGGGCGACGATCATCGTGTCGGTCCGCTTGCCTTCGGGCTTGCCCTCGCCGAGGAACACACCGTTGGCCGGATCATTGGGGTCGAGGCCTTCGCGGCTGTCGGTGCCGACGAGGAGCCAGTTCGAGGGTTGCCCGGCGGCAGCGGCGTCGACCCCGGCGATGTCGACCTTGGTGACGTTCGCGAACTTGTCGAGGCCCCAGGCCAGGACGCCGGCGGTCAGCAGGCACATCGTCATGGCGATGACCCCGAGACCCAGGACCGCCCGTTCGATCGCACTGCGATGGAGCTTGGGCCGCCGGCTCGCTCCCGACTGGGGACCGGGTGAGGCGGGGGATCCTGGAGGCGTGCTCATCATGACCCCGGAAACGCTAGCGCCATGCGCCGGCGGGAGACGCGCACCCTCGATCGAAAACGGAGCGGCGACGGCGTCGGACCGATCGGGTCAGCCGGGCCGGGGCTCCTTCGGCAGGCCCAGAACGCGCTCGCCGACGATGTTGCGTTGCACTTCGGCCGTTCCGCCCCAGATGGTCTCGGATCGACTGAAGAAGAAGGCCGCCTGCATGGCGTTCACCGGATACGACGCCTTGCCCCGCTGGCGGTTCGGGTTGGAGCTCGCTGGATCGTAGAGGCCGTCGAGAATCAGCGAATCGGCTCCGGCCACGTGCGTCCACAGCTCCATGACGTCGCGGTGGTATTCCGACCAGAACATCTTGTTGGTGGCCCCGAGGGCTGCGACGCCGAGGTCCTTCTTCTTGTGCAGCGTCGCCGACAGCGAGCGGAGGCCGTTGACCTTCATGATCTGGACCTTGCTGTGGGCGGCCGCCAGACGCTGGCGAATGACCGGATCATCGATCTTGCCGTTCTCGCGGGCCGTGTCGATGATGGCGTTCAGCTCGGTCTCGAAGCGCCGGTAACCGGTGGTGGCGCTGGTTCCGCGCTCGAAGCCGAGGGTGGTCATGGCGACCTTCCAGCCGTTGTTGACCCCGCCGACGACGTTGTCCTTCGCACACTTGGCGTCGGTGAAGAAGACCTCGTTGAACTCCTGCGAACCGTCGACCTGGTTGATCGGCCGGACCTCGACGCCGGGCTGGTCCATCGGCACCAGCAGGTAGGAGATCCCGGCGTGCTTGGCCACATCGGGATCGGTGCGGGCGAGCAGGAACACGTAATCGGCGTGCTGGGCCCGCGTGGTCCAGACCTTCTGGCCGTTGATGACCCACTCGTCGCCGTCGAGGACCGCCTTGCACTGCAGCGACGCCAGGTCCGAACCGGCCTCGGGCTCGGAGAAGCCCTGGCACCAGGCGATCCGGCCGCTCAGGATGCCCGGCAGGAACTGCTTCTTCTGCTCCTCGGTCCCCCACTGCAGGATGGTCGGGCCGACGAGGGTGTCACCGAAGAAATCGCCCCGCATCGGAGCTCCGGCCCGAGCGAACTCCTCGGAGAGCACGACCGATTCCATCGTGCTCAGGCCCTTGCCGCCGTACTCCGTGGGCCACGAGGCGCAGATCCAGCCGCCCTCGAAGAGCTTGGTGGTCCAGTCGTTGACGAACGCATCTCGTTCGTCGTCGGACATCTCGAAACCCTCGTCCATCCACCCCTCGGGCAGATTGGTCTCGAGCCACTCGCGGATCTCGAGGCGGAACGTTTCGGCTTCGTTCGGGTAGTCCAGGTCCATGCGACAATCTTGACCCACCGGTCAAGTTTTGTGCAACACGGGCGCCGCAGCAGCCGTTTTTCGGACACCCGTGATCCGGGCCCGACGCTGACCTAGGGTCGGAGCCCGTGGACGACCTGATACGGGGCGACGACGGACGGGCGCGGTGCGCGTGGGGGACATCGACCCCCGATTACGTCGACTATCACGACCGGGAGTGGGGCCGGCCGGTCACCGATCGGCGAACGCTGTTCGAAAAGCTCTGCCTCGAGGGATTCCAGTCCGGGCTGTCGTGGCTGACCATCCTGCGCAAGCGCGACGACTTCCGGGCCGCCTTCGCCGACTTCGAACCCGATCTCGTGGCGTCGTTCGATGAATCCGACGTGGAGCGACTCCTCGGCGATGCCGGGATCGTTCGCCACGAACGCAAGATCCGCTCGGCGATCGGGAACGCCCGGGCCCTGCTCGCCATGGAGACCGCAGGCGAGCGACTCGACACGTTGATGTGGTCGTTCCGTCCCGACGTCGTGCCCGTTCCATCCCGCCTCGGCGACGTTGCCGCCTCCACGCCCGAGTCGACGGCGCTCGCCAAGGCACTCAAGGCGCGCGGATTCACCTTCGTGGGTCCCACCACGGCCTATGCGGCCATGCAGGCCATGGGCATCGTCAACGATCACCTCGTCGGATGCTGGTGCCGAGACGACGTCCAACCGAGATGACGCCCGCCCGAGATGACGCCCGCCCGAAATGATGCTCAAGGCCCATACGCCGCATGCCGAAACCAGGAAGATGTTCCCTCCCGATGATCGAGCTCGCCGGCTGCGTCCCATCGCGCCCGGTGTCGACGCCCCGCCGTTCCCCGGGTTGTCGTCCGCGGGCGTCGAGCGCCGCCTGCCCGCCGTCCCGGCGAGCCGACTCGAATTGCGCCAGATCGCCGGGCTGACCGCCGGCGCCACCTTCGCGTTCCACGACGATCAGCTCCGCATGGGGCTCGCTCCCCACACCGTCGGGTTCGAACTCGTCACGGCGCCCGACGGCACGACCACCCTCGTCCCGGGCGTCTCCCCGGTTCGTGTCGATGGCATCCTCGTCACCGCGCCGATGCGAATCGACGACCGGACCATCGACGCCGGGAACGCCCGCTTCGTGCTCGCGCCGCCCGCCGCAGCGACCACGCAACGACGGACCCGGATCCACTTCGACGACGATCCGGTCATCGCCGTCGGCGACGACGACGAACTCTCCCGTCGCGTTCGATCGGCCCGACGGGTCGTCGAGACCGCTCGGCGACGAGCTCACCCCGACCCGAGTGATCTGCTCAGAACCGCCTCGGGGGCCGGTCCGCTGCGCTGGTCGCGCCGGCGCGGAGACCGACGCTTCGCCACGGTCGGCCTGGCGCTGGCCGACCTCGCCTGGACCCCTCGGTTCGACCGTCCGGAACGCCTTTCCGAGGCTGCGGCGGCGACGATCGCCCCCCTGCGCCGCCTCGACGCCGTCCCCGTCGAAGCCGACCTGCGGACCGGTCCCCTGGCCATCATCGGATCACGACCGGCGCGACTCGCCATCGCCCGACATCTCGCCGTCGCCCTCGCCACGCTCTCACCGGCCGACGACCTCGAGCTCGCCGTGCTCGCCGACCGGGAGCACGCCGGGGACTGGCAGTGGGCCGACCTGCTCCCCCACGCAACGGCCGGTGCCGACCACGCAATGCCCGTGCTGTTCGTCGACGGGCCCGACCAGATCGACCGCTCGCTCGGCGAGGCGCTGTCGGAATCGAGCGGGATCGGCACCGTCTTCCTCGGCGACGATGTCACCACGGTGCCGATGACCTGCGCGATGACGATGATCGTGAACGACGACCACACCGCCACCGTGATCGACCACATCGCCGAGACGACGATCACGGGGGCCACGCCGCTCGGCCTGACCGAGCCGGTCGCCGAGGGCGCGGCCCGAGCGCTCCGTGAGGCGAGTCGTCCGCGATCGCCTGCGGCGCTCGCGCTCGGCTAGATCCGAACGCCCTTCGTCACTTCTTCTTGGGCATCGGCAGCCCGACGCGGACGTCGTTGCGGGCCCATTCGGGCCACCGCTCCCGGCTCTTCTGCGCGAGTTTGTGCATGAGGGCGATGGCCCCGGGGTCGTCATCGCCGGGCCGGGTCTCGATGACGTCGTCCTTGATCATCGCGTCGATGACGGCGCGTCCGAGATCGGTGCGCACGATCGTGAGAGTCCAATCGGTGAGCTCGCCGATCCCGCCGGTCGAGATGTCGGCATGCTCGGCGGCGAAGTCGGGACAGTGATTGCAGCCCTCCCGGGTCCAGGCGTGGCATTCCTTCAGATTGATCTCGTGGTAGTCGCCGTTCTTCATCCAGATCTGGAAGACGCCCTTGATGTTCATCTTCACGATGTCTTCCTTGGCCAAGCCGTACTTGAGCCCGAAGAGTTCGTCGAAGAGCGAGTCGTCGAAGCTCTTCGAACACAGCAGCCCGATGTTGAGCTTGATCGGCTTCGAGACCTTGCCCACCTTGCGATGCCACATCACCGGAGCGATCGACGACTGGCAGCTCATCCCGACCAGCGCCAGGTTCTCGAGTCCACGTTCGATGGCTTCGTCGTAGGCGATCGTGTTGGCCGAGTAGGTGTAGCGACTACCGGCTCCGGCGAGGACCTCTTCGGCATTGGTGGCGACACCGGGCGTGGCCTTCCAGCCACTGCCCCCCTCCAGCATCGAGACCAGCGCCCCATCGATGATCTGGTTCTCGAGACACCAGATCAGGATCTGGGAGACCAGGCCGCCGTCCTGACCCTTTTCGTAGACCTCGTCGTTCTTGGCCCGGACGAGGAGGATGTCCTTGTAGATCCCCGACATCCCGTCGGGTTCACGATCGTGGCCGAACAGATGCTCGTTGGCCTCGGTCTCCCAGTCCCGAAAGCGCGGGCAGGCCCGGGTGCACGACGTGCAGCCCTTCTCGCCGTGCACACAGTTGGTCGGTCCCAGCTCGTCTTCGAGATGGAAGGGTTTGTAGGCCCCCGGCTCGTGCTTGTAGCCGATGACGTCGTGCGGGCAGGCGATCACGCAGCCGGCACATCCGGTGCACAGACCCGAGGTGATCACCTCGTCATGGAGCTCCTTCCATTGGAAGGTCCAGCGCTCTTTCTTCGCCGCGGGGGCGGTGGCGGTGTCGGTCACGGACCGACCCTAGTCCAGGGGCCCGTCGACCCGCCTCCCCCGACAGGGTTCAGAGTTCGCCCTCTTCGACCACGCATTCGGCGATGATCTCGACCATCACCGGGGGAAGCGGGGGCGGTGCGGCTCCATCGGCGACCTCGACCTTCAGCGCCGCTTCCATCTCGTCGAACTCGGCGAACCGCAGCCGGGCCTCGGCGGTATCGATCACGCACTGGCAGATCTGGGTCTGCAGGATGGGATCGTCGTCGATCGACGTGCACGAGGCCATGAAGCTGTCGGCGTTGGACTGGGCGAAATCGATCTGCTCCTCACCCCCGCAGGAGACGGCGAGCGACACGGCGAGGACGAAGCCGGGGATGGGCGCACGGCGGAACAGGGGCACACCGCAACGCTAGCGCTTGACCCCGACGGCGCCGAGCCGGTCCCGGCCGCCCCTCAGGCCGGGTTGGCGAGCATCTCGGGGCGGCGATTGCGGTAGTCGTCGAGCGAGACGACCGTGGCCCTGCGGCCTCCATCCGGCTCGGCTTCGGCTTCGGCCTCGAGCATGGCCAGGGCCACCTGCCGGAGGACTTCGGCCTCGGACAGGACGATGCGGCGCTGGTGCATGAGCCCGGCGAGGGTCGGTGTGACGACCGGGGCGGGAGGCGCCTCGACTCCGCGCTCGATCGGCGCGGACGAAGACACGAGCGAGAGACGTCGGGGCATCACGGGCATACCCCAGTCTTCGGCGCGCCCGATGTCGATCCTTTAGCGGGAACTCCCGCCCGTGCCGGGTCGCGGTTCGGAACGGTCGGCGAGCAACGCCCGGGCCCGGCTGAACACGGCGTCGAGCATCGGTTCGGTCAACCGGCCGGTGAAGGTGTTCTGCTGCGAGACGTGGTAGCTGCACACGATCGTGCGACCCTGACCCGCGTCGGCCTCGACGCCATGGCCGAATCGAGGTCGAGGCGAGACACCCAGGTGTCGGCACAGTCCCTGGTAGGCGAAGCCGCCGAGCGCCACGAAGACGATCGGATCGAGGATCTCGATCTCGCGCTCGAAGAACGGGCGGCAGGTGTCGCGTTCGGTGGTGGTCGGCTTGTTGGCCGGGGGTGCGCACTTGACCGGCGAGGTGACGTAGGCCCCCGACAGGATCAGACCGTCGTCGGGATCGGTGCTCTCGGGCTGATTGGCGAATCCGGCGCGGTGGAGCGCCCGGTACAGCCAGTCACCCGAGCGGTCGCCGGTGAACATCCGACCCGTCCGGTTGGCTCCGTGAGCGGCCGGAGCGAGCCCCATCACCATCAACCGGGCGGCCGGATCGCCGAACCCCGGCACGCCCCGGCCCCAATACTCCCAATCGGCAAAGGCCGCTCGCTTCTGATCGGCGACCTGTTCCCGCCATTCCACCAGTCGCGGGCACCGACGACAGGCGGCGACCTCGCCGGCCAGCTCGTCGAGGAGCTTCGCCCGACCGGCGACCGTCGACCCGGCGGCTCGGGCCGAGGCCGATGAGAGAGGTCGTCGATCCGCTGCCACGAGGGAACCGTAGATACCGTGGGCGGCGATGGCACCCGCTCGCAAGCAGAAATCCGGTCCCAAACCCACCACGGTGCTCCTGGTGCGCCATGGTCGAACACCCACGACCGGCAAGGTCCTGCCCGGGCGGGCCAAGGGGCTGCACCTGGGAGACGAGGGCGTCCAACAGGCCGAGCAGGCCGGACGCCGCATCGGGGCACTCGGGGCGGGACGGATCGCCGCGGTGTACAGCTCGCCGATGGAGCGGGCCCGCGAGACGGCGGCCCCGATCGCCAAGGCCACGGGGAAGCGGGTTCGGGTCCGCCGGGGGCTCATCGAGGCCGACTTCGGCGACTGGACCGGCCGCAACCTGTCCGAACTCGCCAAGCTCCCCGAGTGGTCCCAGGTCCAGCGCTACCCGAGCGGGTTCCGCTTTCCCGGCGGCGAATCGTTCTCGGAGATGCAGCACCGGATGGTCGACACCATCGCCGGGCTCGTCGCCGAGCATCCCGGCGACACGATCGTCTGCACGTCCCACGCCGACACCATCAAGGCGGCCGTCGCGCACGCGATGGGAACGCATCTCGACCTCTTCCAACGCATCGTGATCGGGCCGTGCTCGATCACGGCGATCACCTACACGACCGGCGGCCCGATCGTGCTCGCCGTCAACTCGATGGGTGACGACCTCTCGACCCTGATGCCGAGCTGATCTCCCATGGCCGAATCCTTCGACTTCCGCAACGCCAGCCACTTCACCGCCGGGGCGATCGGTGAGCCCGGCAGTCGGGTCTTCTATCTCCAGTTCGGCGACCAGCATCGGCACGTCTCGCTCAAGATGGAGAAGCAACAGGCGATCGCCCTCGCCACGTTCCTGCGTTCGGTCCTCGAGGACATGCCCACTCCCGAAACCGAACCCGTGCCCCTCGCTCTGGTCAATCCGGTCGATCCCGTCTGGGTCGTCGGGCAGATCGCCGTCGGTACTCCCGAGAACGACCAGATCCTGATCCTGGCCGAGGAACTGGTCCTCGAAGACGACGAGGCCGAGACCGAGCCCGATCCGTTGGACTTCCTCGACGACGGTCCGACCGGCGCCACGTGCAAGGCCTTCGTCGACGCCGCACAGGCCGCCAGCTTCGTGGTGACGGTCGACCGGCTGGTCAGCCAGAGCCGCCCGCCGTGTCGTCTCTGTGGCGGTCCGATCGACCCCGATGGCCACCTCTGCCCGCGACTCAACTGAGCCGACGATGCCCGCGGAGCCCGGATCGCCCGAACCGTTCGACCTCCCCGTCGACACCCTGCTCGACCTCTTCGCCGGGGGCGAGGTCGAGGTCGAGGGACGCATGCCCTACAGCTCCAACGCCACCTTGTTGGTGACCGTCCGGGGTCACGACGACGGCGCTGGACCCATCGAGCACCGGGCGATCTACAAACCGGGCCAGGGGGAGCGGCCCCTGTGGGATTTCCCACCCGATCTCTACAAACGCGAGGTCGCCATGTACCGGCTGGCCCGGGCGCTCGACCTCGACGTGATCCCGCCGACCACGATCGGCGAAGGCCCGTTCGGTGAGGGTTCGTTCCAGGCGTTCGTCGATGCGGACTTCTCCCAGCACTACTTCACCCTGCACGAGGCCGGCGTCGGCATCGAGGACCTCCATCGACTCTGCGCGCTCGACATCATCGCCAACAACGCCGATCGCAAGTCGGGGCACTGCCTGATCGCCGCCGACCGACACGTCTACGGAATCGACCACGGCCTGTCGTTCCACGCCCAGTTCAAGCTCCGGACGGTCATGTGGGATTTCGTCGGCGAGCCGCTCGCCGACGATCTCCTGGACTCGATCGACTCGTTCGTCGTCGAGGGGCCGCCGGCCGAGCTGGCCTGCCTCCTCGATCGCTTCGAGATCGACGCGATGATGACCCGGGCCCGGGCCCTGCGCGATGCCGGTGTCTACCCGCACGACGACACCGACGGCCATCGCTGGCCTTGGCCACTCGTGTGAACCCGGGCGTAGGCTCGGCGCCCATGGCCTTCCGCGAGCACAAGACCGTCTTCCGCACCGACGAGCTCCGAGGAGCCGACGGCTACAAGCTGATCACCGGCCTGGTCGTGCCGCGTCCGATCGGATGGATCGGCTCGGTGTCGGCCGACGGGGTGCACAACCTGGCGCCCTACTCGTTCTTCAACGCCGTCTCGGGCGAGCCGCCGACGGTGGTGTTCTCGGCCGGTCGCGGTCATGGCACCCGCAAGGACACCGCCGACAACGTGCTGGCCACGCGGGAGTTCACGGTCAACGTCGTGACGATGGCCACGGTCGAGGCCATGAACACATCCTCGGCGAGCCTGCCCGCCGACGAGGACGAGTTCGAACACGCCGGTCTCACCCCGCTCGACTCGACGCTGATCGCGCCGAAGCGGGTCGGTGAGGCGGCCGCCCAGATGGAATGCCGGCTCGTCGCCGACCTCCACATCGGCACCGAGGGTGGCGGCAACTGGCTGTTCGTCGGGGAGGTGGTCGCCTTCCACGTCGACACCGACCTGCTCGACGGCACTCGCGTCGACCAGGCCGAGCTCGGCGCCGTCGGGCGCCACGTCGGCAACCTCTACAGCACCACCGAGCACCTCTTCGATCTGGTTCGACCGGCCTGACCCGACCCGGTCGGCCCTGCAGCGAGCACGCAACCGAGGAGCCACCGTCCACGCCCCCGACAACCGTGGAGGCTCCGTACGCCGTGGCGTACGCCGGCTCCTCGGTTGTCTGCGAAACGACGCAGGCCCCACGGTTCGGCGGGTCGGGCGGGATGACGCGACCTGGGTCGTTCGGCCCTCCGAGGTGCTTGTTGCTCAAGGTACCTACACCTAGATACCGAAGCAAACAGCGCCAAGGATGGCGCAGTGCCACCTTCGGGACCTTCAGGGTGACCGAACATGATCGCACGGTTCGACGACCGAGCTCCTCACGAACAGAACCCCCCCTGCGCGACGCTGACCCTCGCACCGGTTCCGACCCGGACCCGGGCCTCGGCCCGGCGAGCGCTGGCGATGCTGACGGCGGTCGTGACGCTGTCGAGTGTCGGGGCCGCACCGGTTGCCGCGACGCCCACGACTCCGCTGTCGGACGCCGGCCGGCCCACCTCGATCGACGAAACGGCGTCGGTCGTGTTCGACCCGGCCGATCTCGAGCCCCTCGACGCCCTGATCGACGCCGCCGAACAGCCCGCACCGGACCTCACCCCGATGGCGGCCCACACCGCGAACACGACGACGGCGGCAGACGCCGAGGCGACCGAGACCGAGCGCCGCTCGGTCGTTGCGGTCGTGACCACCGTCGACGGCGTGTCGGTCCTCGAGCTCGAGTCACCCGATCCCGAGGCGCTGAGCCAGGCCCTGCTCGCGATCGACGGCGTCGTCGCCGCCGAGCCCGATGGATCCTTCGTCCCGACCGGCTCTGGCACCGATCCCTACACCCAGTTCCAGACCCATCTCGCGGCGATCAACGCCCGACCCGATCGCTCCGCCAACGGGACCATCGTCGCCATTCTCGACTCCGGCGTGAGCCCGCACCCCGACCTGCCGCCGATGGCTCCGGGCTACAACACCGTCGACGAGAACACCAATGCCTCCGCCGCCACCGATCACGGCACGATGGTGGCCGGGTCGATGACCGCCCTGACCGGCAACGGCATCGGCATCGATGCCACCGTCGAGGGCATCACGATCATGCCGGTTCGGGTGTGCAGCGCGAATGCCTGCGGCTTCGCCGACGTCGCCGAAGGCATCATCTGGGCGACCGATCACGGGGCCCGGGTCATCAACGTCTCGCTCGGCGGGGGGTTCTCCACGTCCACCGAGGCCGCCGTGAACTACGCGAACCAGCGCGACGTGCTCGTCGTCGCCTCGGCGGGTAACGACGGCTACCGGGGCAACCCCGTGGTCTATCCGGCGGCCCTGTCCGGCGTGCTCGGCGTCGGTGCGTACCGCGACGACGCCGCCACCGCCTGGGCGTCGTACGGGAACTGGGTCGAGCTGTCGGCTCCCGGCGAGCGGGTGATGACCCTCGCAGCGAGAAACGACGGGTACGTGCTGGGTACCGGTACCTCGTTCGCCGCACCACAGGTGGCGGCTGCGGCCGGCCTCCTCCGTTCGATCGTCCCGGCCGCACGGGTCGCCGACATCCGAGCGGCCCTCGTCGGCTCGGCCCGCGACGTCCACACGCCCGGCTGGGACCCCCAGACCGGGGCCGGGTCGCTCGACATCGCCAACGCGATCACCGTGCTCCAGGCTCGCTTCGGTGGCGACGCCGCGGTCGGTCGAACGGCGACCTCGGTGGCCGGCGCGACGTCGCTGGCCCAGATCATCGCCGCCCCCGACTATCGGGCCAGCGATGCCGACATCCTGCGTCTCTACCATGCGTTCTTCGCCCGGGAACCCGAGGTCGACGGCGTCCGGTACTGGATCGCCGAGAACCGACGGGGCGTGTCCCTGGACCGGATCGCCGCCGAGTTCTCGTCCTCGCCGGAGTTCGTCGCCCGATACGGCGCCGGGCTGTCCGACACCGGTTTCCTCGCCGTGGTGTACCGGAACGTACTCGGACGAGACCACGACCAGCAGGGATTCGACTATTGGCTCGGCCAGATGGCCCGAGGCACCCGTCGCCACGAGGTGGTCCGATACGTGGCGGCCGCTCCGGAGTTCGTGAACCTCCATCCCTATCGCTGATCGACGCCGGGCCGCTCGTCTTCATCCACCGCCGAGACGGGGGCCGGCAACGGCGACGACCTCCAGGTCGACGCCTTCGCCCGACATGAAGACCGCCAGCAACGACAGCTCGACCCGGCCTCGGATTCGGACCGTGACGGCCTCGTCGGTGGCCAGGAGCAGCGGCGACTCGAGGACGACCGGCGGCAGATCCTGCCTCAGCAGGTTGTCCCGGGCGAGGAACTCGGCGAGCGTCGGATCGAGACGGACGACGCCGAGATCTCGGTATCGCTGTCGATCGATGCCGTTCGCTCCCGCCGCCGCAGCGGCGTCCGCCCGTTCGGCGAGGGCCCGCCGCGCGTCGAGCACTCGCCACAGATCGAGCCCGAAGCCACCGACGGCCAGCATCATCACCACGACCCCGACCCCGAACACGGTGATCTGACCCCGCTCGGTCTGCTGACTCCTGGCGGGTTTGGCGCACCATTTCCTCGTTCTGGCGGCCTGGCGTTCCCGTCGGGGAACGCCAGGCCGCCAGAACGATGGGTGGGGTTGGGGTTGGGGGTGGGGGTGGGGGTGGGGGTGAGGGTGGGGGATCACGACAGCGCTCCGTGATCGGGGATCCGCTCGGCGTGGGTGGCGGTCCAGGCGAAGCCGCCGACGGCGCCGAACACGGGGATCGACACCAACGGCACGTCGACCTCGACCGAGACCCGAATCGTGTCGCCGGCAACGAGGGTCGGCGGTTCCGAGACCCGCAGGGCGCCCGGTGCCAACCCGGCGGCGACCTCGAGCTCGGCCAGCAGCGGGCCCATTCCCTCGGTCGAACCGTCGACCGCGATGGATCGGGCGACCTCGGCTGCGGCGTCGCGTCCGATGGCCCGACGTTCGACCCACACGGGAAGGGTCAGCACCACGAACGCGAACGGGATCACCACCAGGCCCAACAGGAGCGGCAACTCCAGGATCGCGCTCCCCCGCTCGGGGCCCCGACACGCCCGTCGACCGATCGGTGCCGCTGCTGCGTTGCTCACTCGGGCTCCACCTCCCGGACGGCGACGACGACGAGGGTCGCGGACGAGTCCGCCAGGAGCGGCAGCCACGCCTCGAACCGAACATCGACCTCGACGACCACCCGGTCCGGCCCAACGAGGCAGCGAGGGGCCCCGACCCCGGAACCCAGCGACCCGCCGAGCACCTGGTCGCGCACGGCGACGAACCGGTCAGCGCACACGCCGACCGGCGCCTCGAGTGGGGCCGCCGCCCGGGCGGCCTCCTGGGCGGCCGCACGAACGGCACCGCGGGTGTACTGCCACGCCACGAACTGGGCAACGACGACGAAGACGAACAGGAGCACCCCGACGCCGAACACCGCCGGCACCGTCAACGAACCACGCTCGGAGCACCACACCCTGTCGCGCACGAGCCCCGCCCCTCAGAACCCGAGTGAGGCACGGATCGCTGACAGCACCGCCTCGCCGATCTGTTCGAGCCCCGCGAACAGTCCGACCAGCAAGCCGATCGACAGGGCCGAGATGCCGAGCCACTCGACCGTGCCCGACCCCCGTTCGCCACGACGTTCGGCTCGAGGTTCGGCCCCGCCGGAGTGCTCGATCCGTTGCCGAAGGCCGACGACGAGCAGCCGGGCCAGGGCGAGTCGGGGAAGGTGACGAAACACGGTTTCGAAGGACATCGGGAATCTGCTTTCTGGTAGGAGATGGAGCGGGAGCGGCGAGCGGATCAGCGACCGAACACCAAGGAGGGAAGGGCAGCGGCGACGAAGAGCACCATCACCGGAGCCACCAGCAGCAGCAGCGGGACGATCATCAGGGTGCGCCGCTTCACCGAGGCTCGGGCCAGTGCATCGCGCTGTTCGGTCCGGATCTCGCTGCTGATCGCCATCAACGGCCCGACCACGTCGCCACCCGACCGAACCGACACGGCGAGCAAGCGGTAGAGACGGGCGGCGGCCGGCTCGGCGGTCGATTCGGCCAGTCGTTCGTAGGCGAGATGCGGCGCGAGGCCCGCCGGCGACTGCGGCGAGGGCTTCACGCAGATCCGTCGACACCGGACCGTGACTGCGTCCGGCCACGCGACGCACCGCCTCGATCGGACCGTGTCCGGTCCGCAGATGCACGGCGAGCAGTTGGGCCAGGGTCGGCACCTCGGCCCGCATCCGGTTTCGGCGCCGGTCGATCGCCCGGTCGAGGCGCCCTCGGTGGAACGCTGCGCCGGCGACACCGAAACAGGCGATCAGCAGCATCGTGCCGATTGCACTGCCCAGCACGGCCACGCCCGACACGGCACCGATGACGGCCCCACCGGCCGTCGCCGCAACCTGTCGTACCCGGTGCTCGGCGACGTCGATCGACTCCCCGGCATGCCGCAGGCGAAGGGCGAGCTGCTCGGTGTCGGTGGCGTCGACGAGGCGGCCGGCGCGCTCGAGCAGTGCCGACAACGACGGCCCGAAGACCCGGGTCAGCGCCGATCCGTCGGTCGGCAGGACCAGACGGGCGACCCCGGCCCGATCGATCGGGAGTCCGAGACGCGAACGCGCCAGTCCCACGTAGGGCCCCAGGCGCCACTGCAGTGAGCGCCGTGGCGGGGCGACCGTGGCGACGAGCGCGACCACCAGGCAGGCCGAACTGGTCGCAGCCAACAGCATCACGGGCCCTCGATCAGCACTCGGGGTTCGTCGTGCACCCGACCCAGTCGGGCAATGAGACCGAGGCCCGACAGCGTGAGTGCGAACCCGACGAGCACCACGACCGTGCCGGCACCCGATGCATAGAACGCCCGATACCCGCTCGACCCGGAACACAGGATGCCGAGCACGACGAAGGGCAGCACGGCGGCGCCACGGGCTTCGAGCGTCACCTCGAGCTGCGCCGTTTCGATGTCGGCCAACAGGTTGACGTCGTCGACGGCAGAACGAGCGAGGTCCTCCAGCACGTCGATCACCACCCTCGTTCCCTGATCGAACGCAACCAGAAGCACCTCGATGATGCGATCCGACCGGGGATCGGCGAGTTCGCTCCGCACCGTTTCCAGCGCCGCCCGATGGTCGAGAGCGGCGGCCAGGGTCGCATAGCGGACGAAGGCCGGGCGCAACGGGAGAGGCCCCGACCCCCCGAGCTCGAGGAGGGCGACGTGCAGGCTCGACCCCGATCGGAGTCGGGTGGTCAGATCTCGCAGCGCGTCGGGCCAGGCTCGGGCCCGACGCCGGGCGTTGCGAGCCGAGCGCCGACCGACGATCAGGATCGGAACCATGGCGCCGAGACCGCCGGCCATGATCGCCAGGGCCGGCACGCCGGTGAGACCGCCGAGCACGGCGCCCGGCACCGCCGTCGCGAGCACGACCAAGGCGAACGATTCGGGAGTCACGTACGTCTCACCGGCATCGAGCCACGCCGTCGAGCCGCAGCCGGAGATCGGACTCGGGCGACCGAGTGCGAGCGGGCCTCGGACGCCGCACACCGAGCAGCAACCACACCATCAGGGAGACCGACGTCGCCGCACCGGTCGCAGCCAGCATTCTCATCCGACCGTCACCCGACCCTCGAGCACGTCGGTACAGCAGAACCCCGACGCTCGGACCGCCCGGTCGAGCCGAGCCTCGAGCTCGACGGGAACCGGCGAGCCGGTCCAGCGCAGCGGCCCGTCGAACGTCTCCCGGATGAACAGCGGTTCCACCGTGACGTCGTGCTCGGTGGCCTGCATGGCCGGAACGGCGACGATCTCGGTGACCTGGCGGCGACCGTCGACGCCGGACTCACGCGCCGTGTGCACGACCACATCGACGATCGAACTGAAGACGTGACGCATCTGCTCGGCCGACACGTTGGTCCCCGACATCGTCGCCGTCGAGATCAGCGCCATCAGACCCTGCCGAGCACCGTTGGCGTGGATCGTCGACAACATGCCGCAACCGGCGTTGCCGGCCCTGGTCAGTTCGAAGGCCTCGGCGCCACGTGTTTCGCCGACGACGACGAGATCGGGCCGCATGCCGAGCGACACCCGCACGAGGTCCCGAAGCGAGACCTCGCCGCCACCGTCGGGACCGGCCGGTCGAGTCCGCCAACGCGCCGCCTGGAGGTGATCGGTCGACAGTTCCGGCGTGTCCTCGCACACGATCACCCGTCGGGTGGTCGGAGTCGCCCGGAGCAGGGCGTTGAGCAGGGTCGTCTTGCCGCTGCCCGGCTGACCGGTGACGACGACGCCGGTGGGGGTCCGCATCAGCAGAGCCAGGAACGACGCGGCCGGCACCGAGAGCGCGTCCCAGGCGATCAGCTCCTCGAGCGTCTCGCGCCTGGTGAGATAGCGACGCAGCGTGACGTCGATGCGTTCGGCGATCGGCGGCAGGACGACACCCAGGCGAGCCCGCCCGTCGAGCACCTGGGCCTGGACGACCGGGTGTGCCTCGTCGACCGAGGCTCCGACCGAGGCCAGGAGCTTCGTGACGACGTGGGTGACCTCCTCCTCGCTCACGGGCTCGGGATGGGCGACGAGCCTGCCCGTCTCGTCGATGTAGGAGACCTCCTCGCCGTGGATGAGCAGTTCCTCGTATCGGATCGAGCCGTCGACGAAGCCGGTGAGCGGCCCGTACTCGAAGACCGAGCGGGCCAGCCGGTCGATCATCAGCCCGGCATCACCGAGTGGCCGTCCGCCGCCACCTCTGCGACGCCCCTGCCTGGTAGCGATCGACGACCGCCGCCAGGAGGGTCGTGACCAGGGCCCGATCGGCGGTGTCCAGACCACGACGAGCGATCTCGTCGAGCGCCTCTCGACGCAGCGACTCGTAGGTGCTCAGGACGCGCGGCGCGGTCATCGAGGACCCTCCACCAGTTCGAGCCGGCGCAACGCAGTTCAGGAACGGGCCACGCCCGGGCACCCGGGCGTCCCAGTTCGCCCGCTCCACCCGACGATCGTCGGGCGCGCAGACGACGAGGCCGAGTCGATCGCCGGCGACCGATCGGATCTGGTCGACCAGTTGGTTCCGCACCGACGGTGACCTCGGGGCTCGATTCACCACGACATCGACGGGTCGGTCGCCGAGCACGGACCGCGCATCCACCAACCAGTCGACGAACCGAAGGACTCCCGACGCCGAGGCATCACACACCCCGACGACCCGATCGGCCACCGAGGCACACCGTCGCGACAGCTCGTAGCGAGGCACGAAGCGCGACAGGTCTTCGAGCTGCGGGCCGAGCCGGACGAACACGGCGGGCCACTCCTTCGTCGCCGCTTCGAGCAGATCGACGACGTCGTCGGGCCGGACCAGCGACCAGTCGTCTCGGCAGACGAGCCCGACGATGACGTCGAACGGCAGACCGGTGGACCGGTCGTCGCGCTCGCCGAACCGATGGGCCGCGCAGTCACGCAGACACGTCGGTGCCGCGGCGTCGATCGAGACCACCTCGCGGCGATGGACGTCGACGGCGGTCAGGAGGTGCGGATGGAGGGCCAACCCGAGGCGAGCGGCCAGCGACGGGTGGGTCTCGTCGACGTCGACGACGAGGGGGCGGCGAACCGATGGTCCGGCCGCTTCGGCCCAGAGGACGGCCAAGGCCAGGCAGACCTCGGTGACACCGGCACCTGCCGGACCGCCGACGGCGATCAGCGATCGGGGCGGCGACGCTGCGACGGTCTCGGACAGCAGACCGGCAACGCGTCGATCGAGCTCGGGATCCGGACGATGACGGCGGGCGACCGACACGAGCTCCTCGACGTCGAGGTCGGCCCGCAACGCGAGATCGACACCGAGACGGCGAAGGTGGTGCAGTCCGAACCCCTCGCCGTCATCGGGATCGAAGAGCCCGACGACCACGATGCCTGCCTCGCGCGCCCGATCCATGAACGGCGCCGACAACCAGCTGGTGTCGTCGTCGACGACCAGGACGTCGATGGCCCCCTCGAAGGCATCGGTTCCCTGGTGCAGCGGCGTCACCACCACGTCGAGTTCGTGATCACGGCAGTACCGCTGCAGCGTTCCCCGCCAGGTTCGCGAGCTGAGCGCCACGCCGACCGTGAGGCCGCTCATGGCCCCACTCCCGTGGTCGGGGACGTCCCGTCGAGGGCCACGGGTTCTGCGGGGACCGAGGCGAGATCGCCGGTCGGCGGGGTCGAGTTGCGTGCGATGGTCGGGGTCGACCGCCGGGGCGCCGGTCGAGCGAACGATCTCGACCGTGCCCTCGAGCCGGGCCCAGGCCAACGACAACGCCTCGACGTCGGAGACCTCGATCGTGACGTACGCCTCGCCCCGTCCCGCCAGGAGGCCCTCGGCGGCCGGCGACGCCGGCACCCGGGCCACGAACGCATCGACGATCACGAACCCGGCCGAGTCGACCGGGGCGACGGTTCCTCCGACCGGCCGGGGCACGGCGATGACGTCGATCCGATCCCCGACGGCCAGTCCGAGTCCTTCGATGACGATCGCCGCGACCGGGATCGTCACGGTCCGCTGCAGGACCGGGGAGCCGGCGGTCACCAGGTCCCGCCACAACAGGGGTTCGCCCGCCACCAGCGGCCGCACCAAGGCGAGGTCGGCCGGGAGCGCACCCGGCTCGACGAAGGAGCCCAGGAACGCCAGATCGGCGTCGACGGCGACGGACACGACGTCGAGTTCTCCCGTCGTGGTCCCGGCGGCCGTGTCGGTCCCGACGGCCAGGACCGAGACGGTGGCCTCCCGGTCCTCGAGCACCCGCCCGACGCTCACGAACGTCGCCAGGCCGGCGATCACCATCGCACCGTGGGCCAGGGTGAGTCGCTGCGGTCGGAGGCGGGACGGGGCGAAACGTCGCCGGGTCGGTCGGTTGGCTCGCATGGGTGCCTTTCGGTTCGGATCGGGAGCACGCCCCGAACCTAGGGACGACGCCACCGGGCCGAAAGGGAGCGCGCGCCCCCTTGACAACGGCGCCGGCGTCGGCATTGCCGATCCCGGCCGCCACACTGTTGGCCGTGACCCGATCCACGATCCACGGACCCGCCCCCCAGTCGATGATCACCCTCGACCTCGAGGGCGTGCTCGTTCCCGAGATCTGGGAGGCGGTCGCCGAGGCGACCGGCGTCGGGTTCTTGATGCGAACGACCCGCGACGAACCGGACTACGACGTCCTGATGAAGGGACGGCTCGACTGCCTCGCCGAACACGGCATCGGCATGACGGTGATCGCCGAGGTGATCGCCGGGCTCGTCCCCCTCGAGGGCGCGGTCGACTTCCTGTCATCGTTGCGGGCTCGGACCCAGGTCGTCCTGCTGTCGGACACCTTCGAGGAGTTCGCCCGACCCCTGATGGCCAAGCTCGGATGGCCGACGGTCCTGTGCCATCGCCTCCTCCTCGATGGCGACACCATCACCGGCTATTCGCTCCGTCAGCTCGACCAGAAGCGAGAGGCCGTCGCCGCCTTCCAGTCGCTGAACTACCGGGTCGCGGCGGCAGGCGACAGCTACAACGACACCACGATGCTGGCCCAGGCCGACGCCGGATTCCTGTTCCGGGCGCCCCCGAACGTGATCGCCGAGTTCCCTCGGTTCCCGGCGTGCACCGACTACGACGACCTGGCGGGACGCCTCCTCGATTCACTCACGACGGACTGAACCCGTTCGACGCGAGCCACTCGAGGATCTGGGGCCGATAGGCGACCGATCCGCTCTTGTAGACCGCCACGTCGTCGGGCATCGACACCAGGGCGTCGGCCAGTCCCTGGGCCGACCCGTCGAGGAGTACCGACTGCAGCGGCCGTCGCAGGATCCGGATCGTGAACAGGATCGAGTCGTGGAGGGGCATCCGACGCAGCGTCTGGTACTCGAGCCGAAGGCAGAGTCGTTCGGCGACCTCGGTGGCCCCCAGCGGTCCGGCGTCGATCGAGGCCGGATCGGCCCGGGTGCTCGGTTCGAGCCGGTGGCTCCAGTCGGCATCGATGGTCCAGTTGCTCCGCCAGACCGGCTTGTCGACGTGCAGTCGGTCGAAGAAGCGATCGGTCTGGCGCCCGAGGTCGGTGTCGTAGCGGGGCACCGGTTCGTGGATCGCGGCCATCGAACGTCCTCGCTTGGAGGCGAGATCCCAGCGGGTCGGGAAGCACACGCACGCCGCAGTCAGACACCACTCGGTGCCGTCGTGCTCGAGGACGACGAGATCCTCCTGCACCAGGCGGGCCGCGGCCTCGATCGGATGCCGGGATCCGGGATCGGGTGGCACCGGATGACCGGCGGCCCGCAGGTGGCCGACGATTGCCTCGTGGACCTCGGCCGCCGGAGCCTCCGAGCCGTCGGTGACGGCAACCACGTCGTGGTATCGATCGGCGAGCAGCGTCGCCTTGTCGGCCCGGTCGGCTTCGAGATCGTCGTCGACGAGGAGCCAGGAGTCGAGGTCGAGGGGCCGAACCCCCATCCGCCACCGGAACGGCGCCGAGCCGAATGGCGCCGGCAGATCGTTGGGTCGTGGCGACGGCCTCGATGGGGACGCACCCGCAGCGGTCATGGAAGGTAAGCGTAAACGACCGCTAGACTCACCGTGTGCCTGAATTTCCCGATGGTTTCGATGCGCTGCGAGAGGCGTACCCACCCGTGCTGACCACTGCACAGGTTGCCGAACTGCTCGATCTCAACACCAGAACCGTGCTCACCATGGCTGCCGACGGTCGGATTCCGGCCAGTCGGCTCGAGGGGTCACGCAAGTATCACTTCGTCCTCGAAGACATCATCGCCACGCTCAAACGCAATCGCGTCGTGCCCGAGAGCGCCCCCACGCACCTCTAGGCCTCAGACCGAGAACGACACGGCGATCACGGCGCGCCGGGGGACGACCACGTCGCCGCCCGCACGGGTCCGGAGCACGACCACCTCGTCCGAGACACCGGTCACGACGCCGCTGATCCGGTCGCCCGAGCGGCGGTCCAGGCCGACGGTCTGCTCACGGCCGACCCGCTCCCGGAGCAGGGCCACCAGGGAGCCGGGGTGTCCCGTCGTCCAGGCGTGTCGCTCGGCGGCTCGCTGGTCCGACAGCGCTCGGGCGCTCTCGACCACGTCGAGCTCGAAGAGGATCTGGGTCCCGGAGTCCTCGACCAGCGCCACCACCGCGCTCCCGAGATGACCCACGCGTCCCTGCACGGTCTGGCCGGGCAGCTCGACCACCACGACCACACCCAGACGCGCCCAACGCTGAAAGACCTGGGCCAACCCGAGCCGTGAGGCGTCGAGTTCGGCCTCGGCCGCTTCGGCCTCGGCCCGCCGACGGCGATCGTCGAGCAGGAGACGCCGTCGTTCGCGTTCGTGCTGATCCATCCCTCACCATCGACGAGACCCCGACCGAGTTGAGCACCCGTCACTGCTGTTTGACAACTTTTATTTACTCTTGTTTACTCTTGAGTCATGGACGTGGAGTCATCGATCTTTCTTCTGGCCCGCTGGTTGCTCGTCCTCTCGGTGGGGTGGTGGGCGCTCGGTGCACTGTGCTGGATCTGGGCACTGTCCTCGGCGGCGGGGCCGAGTCGGAGCTCGACCCGGGGTTCGAAGGCGGGGCGGCCGATCGATGTTCGTCGGGTCCGTCGTGTCGCCCAGCGCATTGCGCTGCCCGGCTGCCGGCGGGTGGCCCGGGGTGTCGTGGCCCTCGGATTGCTGATGCTCCCGGCATGCACGGGCGGCGGGACCGAGCCGCCGACCATGGCGTGGATCGGTCCGGCCGACCGGGAAGCCGACACCGCCGACCAGACTCCCACCACCGATCCGACGGCGACCCCGACCACCGCGCCGGCCACCACCGCGCCGGCCACCACCGCCCCGACCACCGCCGCCCCGACCACCACCGCCCCGACCACCGCGCCGTCCATCACAGCGCCGGCCACCACCGCGCCGTCCACCACCGCGCCGCGGCCTCCGGAGGAGTCGAGCCCGTTGCCCGAGGCCACCGAGACCGTCGCCGCTCACCGAGCACACCGTGGTCGGCGGCGAGCACCTCTGGTCGATCGCCGCCGCGCACCTCGCAGCCGTGTCGCCCGCCGGCCACGCCGACGACGCCGCCGTCGCCCGCTATTGGCGCCGCCTGATCGACGAGAACCGGGGCATCCTGCGCTCGGGCAACGTCGATCTCATCTACCCCGGAGAGATACTCCGGCTCCCGGCGGTGGAATCGAACCGATGACGCGACGGTTGGACCGATCATGACGATCACCGCAGTGCTCATCGATGGTTTCCGAGTCGACGTCTCCAACGGCTCCCACACCTGGAGGGCCGACGAACCATTCGACCTCGGGGGGTCCGATACCGGCCCCAATCCCTACGATCTGCTCCTGGGCGCCGTGGCGGCCTGCACGGTGATCACGCTGTCGAGCTACGCCAGGCGCAAGGACATCGACATCACCTCGATCTCTGCCGAGTACTCCTACGCCAAGGTCCACGCCGCCGACTGTGTGGAGTGTGACGACACGGCCACCGGGATGATCGATCAGATCACCTCGCAGGTCTTCATCGACGGGAACTTCGACGACGCGACCCGACGCCGCCTCGAGGACATCGCCCGGCGATGCCCGGTTCATCGCACGCTCGAGAACGGTGTGGTGTTCAACGACATCGTCTTCGCCGGGTGACGACCCAACGACATCGTCTTCGCCGGGTGACGACCAACGACATCGTCTTCGCCGGGTGAGGCCGAGCGGCCGCCCGGGGAGGTCGACTTCGGACTAGGATGGCGAACGCATGTTCGCCGCCTCGCTCCTCGACGACCTGAACACCGCCCAACGCGATGCGGCGACCCATGGCGGCTCGCCGCTCCTGATCGTCGCCGGGGCCGGCACCGGCAAGACCAAGACCCTGGCCACCCGGGTCATCCATCTGATCGACGAGGGCGCCGATCCCAATCGGATCCTCCTCCTCACGTTCACCCGTCGGGCCGCGGCCGAGATGATCGGTCGCGTGGCGGCGTCGTCCACCGATCGAGCAGCGAGCCAGGTCTGGGGTGGCACGTTCCACGCGATCGCCAATCGTCTCCTGCGCCAGTTCGGGCAGGCGGCGGGGTTGACCGCCGGTTTCACCGTGCTCGATCAAGGCGACAGCACCGACCTGTTCGGCATGGTGCGCACCGACGAGGGGTTCGGCGAACGGGGCAGCCGCTTCCCTCGCAAGGAGACGATCGCCGGGATCTACTCGCGAATGGTCAACAGCCAGGCCAAGCTGTCCGAGGTCCTCGACACCGACTACCCGTGGAACACCGATCACGCCGAGGAGCTGAAGACCATCTTCACGGCGTACACCGCCCGCAAGCGCCGCCATCAGGTGCTCGACTACGACGACCTGCTGCTGTTCTGGCGGGGCCTGCTGGCGTCGAGCATCGGCGACACGATGCGGGGGCTCTTCGACCACGTCCTGATCGACGAGTACCAGGACACCAACCCGATCCAGGCCGACATCGTCCGCGGCCTGTGCCGACCCGACACGGGCGTGTGTGCCGTCGGCGACGACGCTCAGGCGATCTACGGCTTCCGGTCGGCGACGGTGGCCAACATGTGGGCCTTCCCCGATCACTTCCCCGGCGCGAGGATCGTGACCCTCGAACAGAACTACCGGTCGACCACCCCGATCCTCGAACTGGCCAACGCCGTGATGACCGCATCGGACCGGGGAGGAGACGACGGTCGCCCCCAGCACTTCGACAAGTCGTTGTGGACCACCCGGGCCGGCGGGCTCCGACCTCGGCTGGTGACGTGCCACGACGAGGGCGAGCAGTCCGCCTTCGTCGCCGACGCCATCCTCGATGCCCGCGAACGGGGCATCGATCTGCGCGAACAGGCCGTGCTGTTCCGCTCCGGGCACCACGCCGATCATCTCGAGCTCGAACTGACCCGACGCGACATCCCCTACGTGAAGTACGGCGGTCTCAAGTACCTCGAAGCGGCCCACGTGAAGGACCTGCTCGCCCTGCTCCGCATCCTCGACAACCCCGCCGATCAGTTGGCGTGGCATCGGGTGCTCGGCTCGATCGAGGGCGTCGGACCGGCCACGCTCCGCAAGGTCGCAGCCGCCATCGGGCTCGATTCGGTCGACCCGAGACGCCGCACCGGCGACACCGAACCCGACCACCCGCTGACCGACGACACCAACGACACCGCGCTCCAACGCTTTCTCGTCGACGACATCGCGTTCCCCGGACCGGCAGCCGAACAGGTCGCCGTGTTGCGGGCCGCGCTCGCCGACTGCCTGATCGAGGGCATTCCACCGGCCGAACAGGTCGACCGCCTCAAGGCCTTCTGCTCGCTGTCCTTCGCCGCCAACTACGAGAACCCCGCAGCCCGGCTGGCCGACATCGATCAGCTGGCGGCCACCGCCGCCGCCTACGGCTCCCGCAGCCGCTTCCTCACCGAGCTGACGCTCGATCCACCCGAACGCACCGGAGACCGGGCCGGACCTCCCCATCTCGACGACGACTGGCTCACCCTGTCGACCATCCACTCGGCCAAGGGCATGGAGTGGAAGAGCGTGCACGTCATCCACGCCGCCGACGGCAACCTGCCATCCGACATGGCCATCGGTGACCGCGACGGGCTGGCCGAGGAACTCCGCCTGCTGTACGTCGCGCTGACCAGGGCCAAGGACGAACTCACCGCCACGTTCCCGCTCCGCTATCACGTCCATCGCTACGCGAACGACGACCGCCATCTGTATGCCCAGCTGTCGCGGTTCCTCGAACCGGTCCGCGAGCACTTCGACGAGGTCACGACGGCCGATCGGACCGACGGCGACGTCATCGTGCTCGACTCGGTGGGGGTCGCCGACGAGGTCGACACCCTGCTTGCACTCGCTCTGGGAGTGAGGCTCGGACTGACACCGGCCGGGTCGCATGCAAGGATCGGATCCATGAGGATCGACACCATCACCCCGACCATCGGAGCCGACGTGAG
Source organism: uncultured Acidimicrobiales bacterium (assembly GCA_963717115.1). GTDB lineage: Bacteria > Actinomycetota > Acidimicrobiia > Acidimicrobiales > SZUA-35 > JBBQUN01. The sequence goes on from CAVQVO010000009.1 coordinate 629,158, forward strand.
CGACGTCGACCTCAACACGCTCGACGACGCCACCTTCGCCGACATCCATCAGGCCCTCCTGACCCACCAGGTCCTGGCGTTTCGCGAGCAACAACTCGAGCCCGACGCACACCTCGCCTTCGCCCGACGATTCGGCGACATCGACCGGTATCCGTTCACGTCGGGCAACCGCCATTTCTCCCCGCACCCGAGCGGGATCGAGGGGCTCGTCCGACTGGAGCACGACGAGAACAACCCGGGCTACGAGAACCAGTGGCACATCGACATGACCTGGCGGGCCGAGCCCCCGATGGGTTCGATCCTGCGGGCCATCGAGCTGCCCCCGAGTGGCGGTGGCGACACGGCGTTCTGCAATCTGGCCGCGGTTCATGCGTCACTCGATCCCGCCACCCAGAGCCACCTCGAGAGCCTCCACCTGATGCACGACTGGCTCCATGTCTTCGGGCGCCAACTCGATCCCGACGACCTCGCCCGATTCCGGGCCGACCTGCCGGGTGTCACCCATCCACTCGTGCGGACCCACCCCGAGACCGGGGCGAAGCACACCTGGGCCAACCAGGCGTTCGGGCTCGGCCTGGTCGGGGTCTCTGCGGTGGCCGGTCGCAACTGGCTGGAGCACCTGTACGCACTGATCAACACGCCCGAGTTCCACTGCCGGGTGCGGTGGGAGCCGGGCACCGTCGTCATGTGGGACAACCGGGCCGTCGCCCACTACGCCGTCAACGACTACTTCCCGCAGCGACGGGTCATGGATCGGGTCACCATCGCCGGCGACAAGCCGTACTGATCGCCCCGTGCCGACCCGGATCGTCGTCATCGAACCGACGCTCGACGTCGCCGACACGGTCCGCGGGGCCAAGAACCCGTTGCTGATCGGGCCCACCGAGACCTGGTGGTCCACTCGCACCCCCGACGGCCCCGGCACGCTGCAGCTCACCCGGCTCGAACCGGCCCGGCTGCGGGCCGAGAGCTGGGGCCCCGGCGCCGAGTGGCTGCTCGAGCAGACACCCCGCCTCCTGGGCGCCGACGACGACCCGGCCGGCTTCACCCCCACGGGAACGATCGGCGAGCACTGGCGTCGCAAGCCCTTCCTCCTGGCCCGGACCGACCGTCCCTGGGACGCGCTCGTGGGCGCGGTGCTCGGCCAGAAGGTGCAGTCCACGAAGGCCCGCCAGAGCCGCCGGGCGCTCGCCCGCCGGTTCGGAGAGCCGGCCCCCGGACCGCGCGAGGGTTGGGTGCTGCCGTCGATCGACACGGTCGCGTCGATGAGCTACGCCGACTGGCATCCGCTCGGGGTCGAACGCAAACGGGCCGAGATCATGATCCGCGCCGCGCGGGAGCTGCGCCGAGTCGGCGAGTTCGACGGCCGGACCGTCGAGCAGATCAAGGCCCGGTTGGAGCAGATCCGAGGCATCGGACCCTGGACCTCGAACCTGGTCGCCGCCACGGCCTACGGTGACCCCGATGCGGTGCCGATCGGCGACTTCCACATCCCGAACACGGTGGCGTGGGCGCTCGCCGGGGAACCCCGGGCCGACGACGCTCGCATGCTCGAGCTGCTCGAGCCCCATGCCGGCCATCGCTGGCGGGTGATCCGGCTGGCCAAGTCCGCCGGTCCGGCACCGAGATACGGGCCCCGACTGTCCCTGCGTGGCGATGGCCTCAGCCGGGGCCGCTAGAGCAGGCCGTCCCAGACCTCGGTCCGGGCCGACAACGGGTGCTCGACGACCGTGTCGGCCTCGTGGAAGTCGTGCACCGTGCGGGTGGCCGTGTCGTAGGCCGGGAACGCTCCATCGCCGTCGGGGGTGCCGTGGCGGGCGAAGTGGAGCCAGGTGTCCTGCATGCGTTCCGACAGTTCCGTCGGTGCCTCGTCACCGACGAACGAGGCCATCCCCCGGATCCCGAGGGTGCCGAACACGAACGGCAACTCGAGCGCGTGACAGCTCCCGAGGATGCCTCCCCCCACCGGCGACGGCCACGAGAAGTGGTAGTGATGGCCCGGTCGCCCGCCTGCGGCCTTGGCCTCGAGCAGGCGCACGGCCGGCATCCGGAAGACGAGGTCGGTCATGAGCTTCTGCTGCGACGACCTCGCCACGTTGCCGTCGTCATCGACCACCACGTCGTAGGCCGCGGCCAGCGCCCCGGCCTTCTCGGCATCACCGGCCAGCCGTTCCAGTCGGGCGGTGAGCCGCTCGACCCCGATCGGTTTGCGGGTCGGGTCGAAGAGGTTCCACTCGTCGGCGTTGGCCCCGGTGAGCAGGTCGATGGCGGCCCCGGCCCCGGAGCGGATGAGTTCGAGCGGCGAGCCATCGATCACGACGCCGTCGGACACCGGCTGGAAGGCCATGAGGGACGGTCCGGCCTCGCCCGCACCCCTGATGCGGTCGAGGACGTTGCCGGAGGCCGAACGGACCTGCTCGGCGGCAGCGATCAGGGCCGCACCGTCGATGGAGCGGAGCCCCTCGATCGAGTCGAGCCCGGCCGCTTCGAGGACCGCCGAGGTGACCTGTGCTGCGCCCTCGAGGGTCGAGGCGTTGTGGGCCGCGCCGCTCTGCGGGATGGCACGTTGGAACAGCCGTCCATCGCCGGCGATCGCCACGAGGGTGGCGACGCTCATGGCACCGGCCGACTCCCCGAAGATCGTCACGTTGCCGGGGTCGCCCCCGAACGCCTCGATGTTCTCCTGCACCCACTCCAGCGCCGCCAGCTGATCGAGGAGGCCGTTGTTTCCCGATCCGGCGAAGTCGGCATCGAGCCGGTCGAGGGCCAGGAACCCGAGCGGCCCCAGGCGATAGTTGATCGTCACGACCACCACGTCACCGCGCCGGGCGAGGGCCTGGCCGTCGTAGATGGGACTCGAGCCGGAGCCGGTCATGAAGCCGCCCCCGTGGATCCAGACCATGACCGGTCGGCGACCCCGGTCGGGCGACGGCGTCCAGACGTTGAGCCGCAGGCAGTCCTCGCTGCGGTCCTCCTGCTTGCCGCCCAGCATCACCTCGAGCGCCGAGGCCGGCTGCAGCGCCGTCGGCCCGAAGGCGGTGGCGTCGACCGGTCCGTTCGCCCGATGGGCGATCGGCGCCCGGAACCGGAGGTCGCCCACCGGCGCCTGGGCGTAGCGGATGCCGGCGAAGCAGTGGACCGAGCCGAGGTCGGTGCCGGTCAGCGTGCCACTCGTGGTGATGGTCTGGGTCATGGGCGTCGTGGACTCCGTGTGGTCGGCTCCGGTGGCGGTGACGGTCACGCCATCTTGACCGACGGCCGAACCCGGCGCCCAAACGAGGGTTCTGCGGCCGGGCGACGGATCGGATCACCGAGGGATTGCCGACCCTGGTCGAGCGCCTTACGCTGTGAGACGCTCGTCACACCGTCGGGCATCCGTCGAACACGAAGGAACGCCCATGACCACGGTTGCCGGAATCGAGATCGGCCTGCCCCGGAACATCGACGAGGTGACCACCGACTGGCTCACGGCGGCCCTGCGCACCAGCGGGGCCATCGGTCCCGAGACGTCGGTGGCGACGGCGACCAACCGACGCTTCGCCGAAGGGGTCGGACTGCTGTCGGAGCTCCATCGCAGCACCCTGACCTACGACGGTGACGCCACCGATGCGCCCGCCACGGTCATCGTCAAGTTCGCCATCGCCGACCCGGCCCAGCGGGGCCTGGCCGAAGCGCTCGGCTTCTACACCAAGGAACTGACGTTCTACCGAGAACTCGCCGACGAGATGCCCATCCGGGTCCCGAAGGCCCACGCGGCCATGCAGGACCCGGAGTCGGGCGACTTCGTGCTGGTCATGGAAGACCTGAGCGGACTGCGAACCGCCGACCAGGTGATCGGCGTGACCTGGCCCGATGCCCTGCGGTCCGCTCGGGCAATGGCCAAGCTCCATGCCCGATTCCACGACGATCCGCGCCTGGCCGACTGGGCCGAGGTGTACGCCCCGATCGAGAATCCGATCTACCTGGCCGCGCTCCCCGGGGTGTTCGCGACGGGCTGGGAGTCGGCGGTCGCCCATTCGGGCGACATCATCCCGGCCGACGTCAAGGCGTTCGGCGACCGATTCGGCGAGCACATCCCCTTCCTCCTCAATTCCTTCATGGGCCCGATGACGCTGCTGCACGGCGACTGGCGGGGCGACAACCTCTTCTACCTCAACGACAGCCCCGAGGCCGACGGCGACGACATGGCCATCGTCGACTTCCAGATCATGGGCCAGGGTTCGGGGGCCTACGACCTCGCCTACTTCGCCAGCCAGTCGATCGCTCCCGACGTCCGTCGCGGCCGCGACGGCGAACTGATCGAGGCCTACGTCGAGGCGCTGGCCGCCGCCGGTGTCCAACGCGACATCGACGAGGTCACCCGGCAGTACCGGATCGGGCTGGCCCACTGCCTGATCTACAGCGTGGCGAGCTACCAGTCCTACGACGTGCTCCCGGCGAACTCGCAGCGACTGATGGACACCATGCTCGCCCGGTCGATCGCCTCGATCACCGACATGGACTCGCTCAGCCTGATCCCCGACTAGGCCTCAGATCGCGACCGGGCCCAGCACCCGTTCGAGGTACGGGTTGGCGAACGTCGCCGCCGGGTCGAGTTCGGCGCGGACGGCGGCGAACGCATCCCACTCGGGGTAGCGGCCGGCGAGGCCGGCGGCGTCCTGGAAGTGCAGCTTGCCCCAGTGCGGCCGTCCGTCGTAGTCGTCGAGGATGCGTTCGATCCCGCCGAAGTACGTGTCGTAGGAGGTCCCCCGGTACACGTGCGCGGCGATCCACGCCGAGTCGCGACCGTGCGCCGTCGACAGGGGGATGTCGTCACCGGCCGAGCACCGCACCTCGATCGGGAAGAGGTTGGGCGTGCCCAACGAGGCACTGAAGTCGGCGACGCGTCGCATCGCCTCGGGGAGGGCCTCGAGCGGGATCCCGTACTCCATCTCGTAGAACCGAACGAGCCGAGGACTGGCGAACACCCGGTCGCTGCGATCCACCAACTCCCGTTCGGTGATGCCCGCAGTGAGTAGCGGGATCACCTTCGGGATGATCCCGGGGAATCGGCGACCGGCACGGCACACCGCGCCGAAGGCGACGTTCTCGGTGAGGATCTTGTCTCGGAACCAGGCGGGCCTCGACGGCGGTTCGGCGGCGCGATCGGTCCGGTTGTTGCGTTTCACGTGCGCCTGATCGGTCCCCGGGAACCAGAAGAACTCGAAGTGATCGTTCTGCGAGACGTGGTCGTGCCAGCCGTCGAGCAGGTCGACGAGTGGCTCGACACGTTCGACGACGTGGAGGTTGAAGGCCGGGACCGTCTGGATCGTCACCTCGGTGACGATGCCGAGTGCGCCGAGCCCGACGCGGGCCACCCGCAGCAGATCGGGTCGATGGTGCTCGTCGCAGCGGACGACGTCGCCCCGCCCGGTGACCAGCTCGAGCCCGACGATCGTGGTCGCCAGGTTCCCGAGTCCGAGCCCGGTGCCGTGGGTGGCGGTGGCGATGGCCCCGGCGATCGACTGGTAGGCGATGTCGCCGAGGTTGGGCATGGCCAATCCGGCGCCGGCCAGCTGTTCGTTGAGCTGATGGAGCCGGATACCGGCCTGCACGGTGACCCGTCCGGTGCCGGCGTCGATCGATCGAACCGCCTGCATGCGATCGAGGTCGATCAGGATCCCGTCGGTGCAGGCCGCGTCGGTGAAGGAGTGACCGGCCCCGACGACCTTCACCCGCCGCCCGACGGCGAACGCACCCTCGACGATGGCTGCGACCTCGGCGGTCGATGCCGGTTGCACCCGCTCGAACGGGAGGCAGACCTGGTTGCCGGCCCAGTTGCGAAAGACCTTCGACGGACTCCGCTTGGACGTCGTTCTCATCGTCGCCATCCGATCACCAGTGCCGCAGATCGATCGGCCACTCGTCGACGACCTGGTCGCCATCGACCACCCAGTAGCGCTCGTGCTTGGCGACGGTCGGGTCGACGTGGGCCGGCAGGAACCGGACCCGATCACCGACCCGCAGGGACCCATCGGCGTTGTCGAGCGTCGCATGCTCGTCGGAGCAGAACCACAGACTCCCGCCGGTCCAGGTCGGGTTGCCGTGGTCCATCCCGAACGACTTCAGTCCGGTGTCGGCCACCGCCCACCCCTTGGGGTTGACCGAAACGATCGTACCGATCACCGACAGGGCGATCCGGAACGGCGAATCGAGCTTGGCGTAGTCGGTGTCGAGGAGGCAGTAGGAGCCGGCCTGGACCTCGGTCACCCACCGGTTGACGGCGTAGGTGCCGGTCCCGCCGCCCGAGACGATGTCGCCCCCGACCGCGCCGTGGGCCTCGAGCAGCAGCGCCATCGACGCCTCGACCTGTTCGGCCTTCTCGCCCGGATTCTCGACCATCATCAGGTGGCCCTCGTAGCCCATCACGCCGCGCACCTCGAGTCCGGCCCGGCGAGCGCGGTCGGCGAGGCCACCGGCCTCGGCCACCTGGCAACCGCCGCGAGGCAGGCCCACCTCGACGTCGATGAGGGCCCGGCGCACGCCGGCGGTGGCGGCCGCGGCGAGCACGATGTCGGAATCGACGGCCACGGTGATGTCGGCTCCGGCGTCGATCAACGGGGTGAGACGCGAGTAGTCGACGACCTCGTTGGCCAGCAGCAGGTCGGTCCCGACGCCGGCCCGGGCCAGTCCCTCGATCTCCCGCACGGTGGCCGCACAGAAGTGGTGGTGTCCGGCCGCCTCGAGCCGAGCGGCCAGCGCCGTCGACTTGAACGCCTTGACGTGGGGACGAAGACGGTCTCCGGGAAGGGCGGTCGCCATGGTCGACACGTTGTGATCGAAGACCGATCGTTCCACCACCAGAGCGGGTGTCGGCAGGTCGTCGATCGTGGAGGGATCCGGCACCCCGAGACCCTAGCGCCGCCCGCACCACCGGTTCGAACGGGGCTCGTGCCGGGCCGGCTGCGTACCATCGCCGGGTGACCACCGACGGCGACGATCCGAAACCGGGGCGAGGGGCCTCCCGCCCGGGCCGACTCCGGATCGGCTGCGCCATGTGGGCCCACCCACCCTGGAAGGCCCGCTACGGGGTGGAACGTGGCGACGAACTGGCGTGGTACGGGTCGGTCCTGTCGACCGTGGAGGGCAACACGACGTTCTACGCACTTCCCAGCGTCGAGACCGTCCGTCGCTGGGCGGACCAGTCGCCGCCCGATCTCCGGTTCTGTTTCAAGCTGCCCCGCCACATCACCCACGAGCGGCGGCTGCGGGACGTCGCCGAGCCGCTGGGCGAGTTCCTCGAACGCCTGGCCCCGTTGGCCGATCGGACGGGGCCGGTCCAGGTCCAGCTCCCACCATCGTTCGGACCACCGGACCTGCCGGCCCTGGCCGACTTCCTCGACGTCGTCGTCGGCTGCGACGGTGGCGACGAGCGCACCTGGCCCGATGGCCGCCCGATCGTCTGGGCCGTCGAGGTCCGCCACCCCGACTTCGCTCCCGGCGGATCGACCGAACGCACGCTCAACGACGCCCTGGCCGTTCGAGGGGTCAACCGGGTCGTGCTCGACTCGCGGGCCCTGTTCGCCGTCGAACCGTCGACGCGGGAGGAAGTCGAGGCCCATCGGGCCAAGCCTCGGCTGCCGGTACGACCCGTGGCGACGGGCGGCCAGCCGATCGTGCGGCTCATCGGTCAGTCCGATCCGGACGCCAGCATCGAACACTGGCGGCCGTGGTTCCCCAAGCTCGTCGAATGGGTCGACGCCGGTCTGGAGCCACACGTGTTCGTCCACACCCCCGACAACGTCGCCGCGCCCGAGGTCGCGCACCGGGTGTGGCACGAACTGGCGTCGCTGGTCGACCCGCCATGGCCGTCACCGGGGCCGCTGTCGGTGACGCCCACCGACGAGCAACTCGACCTGTGGACGTGACGGCGGAAGGGCGTCGGATCAGCGGATCATGCCGCAGCTCATCGCTTCTCGGCTCAGCCACTCTCGATGGTCGGGATGTGCGACGCCGATCAAGGCTCGGGCCCGTTCCGAGATCGTGCGGCCCCGGAGTTCGGCGACGCCGTACTCGGTGACCACGTTGTCGACGGTGTTCTTGTTGGTCGTGACCACGGCCCCGCTGTTGAGCGTCGGTGTGATCCGGCTGACCCGACCGTCGGCCGTCGTCGACGGGAGCACGATGAAGCCCTGCCCGCCCTCGGAGTACTGCGACCCCCGGGCGAAGTCGGCCTGCCCGCCACTCCCCGAGAAGTACTGGGTACCCAGGGTCTCCGACGCGCACTGGCCGAACAGGTCGACCTGCAGGGTGCCGTTGACCGAGACGAACTGGGGTTCGCGGCCGATCAGTCGCGGGTCGTTGACCTCGTCGACGGCCAGGAACATGACGCTGTCGTTGTTGTCGAGGAAGTCGTAGAGGCGACGACTGCCCAGTGCGAACGTGGTGACGGCCCGGCCCCGGTAGCGACGCTTGTTGGTCCCCGAGGCGGCGCCCGATTCCATCAGGTCGACCAGCGGGTCGCTGAACAGCTCGGTGTGGATCGCCAGGTCCTTGTGACCGGTGAGGAGCCGGGCCACCTGGCTCGGGACCGACCCGATCCCCAGCTGCAGGGTGGCGCCGTTGCCGACCCGCTCGGCGACCTGCTCGGCGATGCGACGGTCGATGTCGGAGGGAACGGTCTCGGGTACCTCGATCAGTGGCGTGCTGGCCTCGCACCAGCCGAGCACGTCGGCCTGATGCACCCGGTTGGCCCCGAAGGTACGGGGCATCTGGTCGTTCACCTCGAGGATGAACGGCACCCGGCCGATCATCGATGCCGCGTAGTCGGCACCGACTCCCAGCGAGAAGCCCCCGTTCCGGTCGGGCGGGCTCGCTGCCGCCAGGACCGCGAACGGCTTCTTCTCGAGGAGCCGGAGGGGGACCTCGCTGAAGTTGGCCGGGGCGAACTCGCACCCGCCGGCCCGATAGGTCTTGCGGGTGATGTGTGACAGGAACCAGGCGACGTGATCGAGGTGGCCGCGGTAGGCCCCGTGCAGGTACGGGCGGTCGCGCAGCGCATGCATCTGATGGATGACGACACCGTTGAGCTCGTTCGCCCGGGCCTCGAGCGCATCGAGCAGGCGGACCGGTTCACCGTTGGCGATCGGAACGACGAGCTGGGCGTTGGGCGGGAGTTGGGCGATCAGGGCGTCGGCCATCTCCTCGGGCGTGCAGGGTGAGGTCGGGAAGTCGAACGACATGCCGAGAGCGTAGACAGTCGCGACCCCCGGACCGGCCCCGGACGTCGGGCCGCCTGGCGTCGGGGTGGCCGGATCCCGGCAACCCGGCGCCGAGGTCGCGGGTGGATTGGCCATGGCGGTGCCCGGGAGGGTTGCGAGTGGACCCTAGGCTCGCTCCGTGCCCGAACTCCCCGAGGTCGAGACGGTTCGTCGTCAGCTGGCGCCACGCCTCGTCGACCGCCGCGTGCTCGAGGCCGGATCCCATCCCTCGGGCAAGTTCACACCCGCCCGCGACACCACCGGGCGGCGCTTCGGCGAGGCTCGGCGACGGGGGAAGTACCTCCTGATCCCGTCGGGCGAGGACCACGAGCTCGTCGTCCACCTGGGGATGACCGGCACGCTCGGCTTTCGTCGCGGTGGCCCCGACCACGACGACCCCCATCTGCGAGCCTGGTGGCAGCTCGACGACGGCTTCACCCTCGAGTTCGTCGACGTCCGCCGGTTCGGGCGGCTCCGATTCGTGGCGTCCGGGCAGTACGGCGACATTCCCACGCTGGCCAACGCCGGTCCCGAACCCTGGGATCCGGCGCTCACCCCCGCCCGGTTCCACCGGCTCCTGGCCGGGCGGCGAGCCCTCAAGACCAAGCTGTTGTCCCAGCGGCCCATCGCCGGGGTCGGGAACATCTATGCCGACGAGGCGCTCTGGCTGGCGGGCATCAACCCGACCGTCACCCGGCTGGGGGTCGGCCGAGCCGGCGATCTCCTCGACGCGTTGCGGGCGGTGCTCGAACAGGGCATCGAGGAGGGTGGCACGACCCTGCGGGACTACCGCAACGTCGACGGCGGGGCCGGTGCCAACCAGCATCGCCTGGCGGCCTACGGGCGGGCCGGGCTCCCCTGTTTCCGCTGCGGGGCCCCGTTGCGGTCGGCCGTGGTCGATGCCCGGACCACGACGTGGTGTCCGGTCTGCCAGGCCCGCTGACCCGATCCCCGAACGGCCGCTCGGACCTCCGCGGATTCAGTCGACCAGGGACTTGCCCAGCATCTCGTGGAGCGGTGCCCGGAGCAGCTCGAGACGGGTGCCGTCGGGATCGAGGAAGTACATGGACTCGCCGGCGACGAACTGGAGCTCGACACCGGCCTCGGTCAGCCGCTCCCGCGCGGCGTCGAAGGCCGCCGGGGTCACCGAGAGGGCCAGGTGATGGAAGCCGCCGAGCACTTCGGCGTAGGGCTCGAGCCCGAGCCCGGGGAAGTCGAAGAAGGCCAGGAGGTTGCCGTTGCCGATGTCGAAGAAGAAGTGGGTCGAGCCCTCGTAGTCACGGTTCTCGAACAGCTCGACCAACGGGAAGCCGAGCAGCTCCTGGTAGAAGCGGATCGTCTGTTCGACGTCGGAGCACAGCAGTGCCAGGTGGTGGACCCCCTGGGCAACGGTTGCCGGTCGCTCCGGCGCCGGACGAAGGTACCGATCGCGCAGTTGGTCCCACTCGGCGTTTCGGTCTGTTGGGTTCATCGTCGTGTCGTCCCCTCGTGAGGCGTGATGGCGTCGGATGTCGGATGTCGGATGTCGGGAACCTAGGGCACGGGGCCGACCGACGGCGGTTCGGTCGGCCCCGGGCGATCGCGCCGCGGGTCAGCCCGCAGCGACGAACTGGAGCTCGAGCTGCACGGTCACCTTGTCGGCCAGCAGCACCCCACCGGTCTCGAGCGGTGCATTGAATTCGATGCCGAACGACTTGCGGGACAGGGTGGTCTCACCCGAGAAGCCGGCCTTCTGGTTGCCGTAGGGGTCGGTGGCCAGACCGTAGAACTCGACGTCGAGTTCGACGGTTTCGGTGGCGCCGTTGACCGTGAGATCGCCGACCAGGCTCCAGTCGTCGCCCGATCCCGACAGGGCGGTGGATCGGAAGGTCATGGTGGGGTTGGCGTCGGCGCCGAAGAAGTCGGTGCTGAGCAGGTGCTGATCGCGGTCGGCGTTGTTGGTGTCGACCGACGACATCGCGATGTCGGCGGCAACCGACGACGAGGCGAGGTCGTCGCCGACCACGATCGACGCCGTGAACTCGTTGAAGCGCCCTCGTACCTTCGAGAGGCCGAGGTGGCGAATCGTGAACTCGACCGCCGAGTGGGCCGGGTCGATGACCCAGGTACCGGAGGCGAGGGGTAGCACGCTGCTGCTGGTGGCGGTGGACATCGGAGACTCCTGAGGGATGGTCGCAAGAATGGTTCGGATTCGAACCATACCTGATAGTTCAAACTTTTACTACATTGCGCTCGCTCGTTCGTCGAACCTTCCACCGCCTACCCTGTCCAGGGTGACGAGCTGGCTGACCCGAGACGAACAGGTTGCCTGGCGTGCGTTCCTCCACGGCACCTCACGGCTGTTCGAACGACTCGACGGCGAACTGCAATCCCGATCCGGTCTGGCGAGCACCGACTACGAGATCCTCGTCTTCCTGTCGGAGGCCGACGACCACCGGCTTCGAATGAGCGAACTCGCCGATTCGGTGCTGGTGTCCCGGAGTCGCCTCACCTATCGCGTCGACCAACTGGCTCGGCGGGGTCTCGTCGTCCGCGAAGCCTGTGAAGAGGACGCCCGCGGGATGAACGCCCGACTCACCGACGAGGGCTTCGCGCTCCTCGAATCGGCGGCGCCGGGCCACGTCGACGATGTCCGCCGCCTCCTGATCGATGCCATTCCGCCCGACCGGCTGGCCTTCTTCACCGAGTTGTTCCAGACGATCGGGGCCGCCGCCGGCGCCGCCCAACCCGGCGAACCGACCATCGACGACGACGACCGGCCATGATCGGCCGCTTCCGGATCGTCGGACCGGGGCGGGCCGGACGCTCCCTGACGGCTGCGCTCGAGACCGTCGGCTGGACCCACGATCGCTCCTACGGCCGGGGCGACGACCTCGGGGCTGCGGCTACCGGGGTCGAGCTCCTCGTGATCGCCGTTCCCGATCGGGCGATCGCCGAGGTCGCCACCGGGGTGGCGCCCGGGGACGCCGTCGTGATGCATCTGGCCGGTTCGCGACCGCTCGCCGACCTCGCTCCGCATCCCCGACGGGCTTCGCTCCACCCCCTGGTCTCCCTCCCCGACCCGGCAACGGGCGCAGCCCGTCTCCTCGATCGCTGCGTGTTCGCCGTCGACGGCGACCCGCTGGCGCAGGGCCTGGTCGACCAGCTCGGCGGGACCGCCGTGGTGGTCCTCGATGCCGCCCGAACCCGCTATCACGCCACCGCCACCGTCGCCGCCAATCACCTGACTGCGCTCTGCGCCCAGGTCGAACGGCTCGCCGACGGTGTCGGTGTTCCCGTCGAGGCCTACTGGTCCCTCATGACGACCACGCTCGACAACGTCGGCGTCCGGGGGGCCGCCGCATCCCTCACCGGACCGGCCGCGCGCGGCGATTGGGAGACCATCGCCGATCACCTCGGGGCGCTCCCCGAGCGAGAACGCCCGCTCTACGAGGCGTTGAGCCGCGCCGCCGCCGAGGTCGCCGGTCGCCCCTGGCCCGACCATCTCCGGCATGGCGGGCCAACGACATGACCATCGAGACCGTCACCACCATCGCCGAGCTCCGGGCCCGACTCGACCGTGACCGTTCGGCCGGTTCCTCCATCGGCTTCGTGCCGACGATGGGCTACCTCCACGATGGCCACGCGTCGTTGATGCGCGCGGCCCGCTCGGCCAACCAGGTCGTGGTGTCGTCGATCTTCGTCAACCCGCTGCAGTTCGCACCCAGCGAAGACCTGTCGGCCTATCCCCGCGACCTCGAGCACGACACCCGCCTCGCCGAAGCCAACGGCGTCGACGTCCTGTTCACCCCGGCCGTCGACGAGATGTACCCGACGGGCGCAGTCCTGACGACGGTCGAGGTCGCCGGGCTGTCCGCCTCGTGGGAGGGGGCCAGCCGCCCGACCCACTTCGCCGGCGTGGCCACCGTCGTTGCCAAACTGTTCTCGATCGTCGGGCCGTGTCGGGCGTATTTCGGCGAGAAGGACTTCCAGCAACTGGCCGTCATCGGACGCATGGTCGCCGACCTGTCGATGCCGGTCGAGGTCATCGGTTGCCCGATCATCCGCGAACCCGATGGTCTGGCCATGTCGAGCCGCAACGTGCACCTCGACCCCGAACACCGCGCCGCCGCCGTCGTGCTCCGCCGTTCGCTCGACGCCGGGGTCGCCGCTGCTCGGTCGGGGTCCACCGATCCCGATGACGTGATGGCGGCCATGCGCCGGGTGTTCGACGACGAGCCCCTGGCCGACCTCGACTACGTCGCCGCCGTCGACGCCGCCACGCTCGCGATCCCGAACCGGCTCCGGGGCGGGTGTCGTCTGCTGGTCGCCGCCCGGGTCGGCATTCCCCGCCTGATCGACAACTGCGCGCTCCCGCTGGGGTCCGAGTCGCCATGATGCAGCGGCGGATCCATGCCCCCAGCGACCTCGAGGCGGGATTCGCCCGGATTCGCGCCGAGCTCGGGGTTCCGGCTGCCTTCCCGCCCGATGTCCTGGCCGAGGCCGCCGATGCGCAGCCCTCGCCGCTCGATCGGCGAGACGCCCGGGCCGTGCCGCTGATCGCGATCGACCCTCCCGGCGCCACCGATCTCGACCAGGCCTTCGCCGCCGTCGAGACCAAGGGCGGTCACCGGATCAGCTACGCCATCGCCGACGTGGGGGCCTTCGTGCGACCGGGCGGGGCGATCGACCAGGAGTCCCGCCGGCGGGGCACGACCCGCTACTCCCCCGACCTGCGGACCCCGCTGCACCCACCGATCCTCTCCGAGGACCGAGCCAGCCTGTTGCCCGGTGTCGACCGCCCGTCGCTGCTGTGGACCATCGACCTCGACCACGACGGGGCCGTGATCGACGCCCGGATCGAGCGGGCCCTGGTCCGGGTCCGCGAAGCGATCTCCTACGCCGAGGCCCAACACCGGATCGAGCAGGGCGACGAGCTCCTCACGCCGCTCCGGTCGATCGGGGAGCGGCGGCTGGCGATCGAGGCCGAACGGGGCGGCATCAGCCTGAACCTCCCGGCCCAGGAAGTGGTCGAGACCGACGGCGGCTACGAGCTGCGCTACGAGACGTCACGACCGGTCGAGCAATGGAACGCCCAGATCTCGCTGGTCACCGGGATGGTCGCCGGGCAAACCACGATCGACGCCGGTCTCGGCCTGCTCCGCACCCTTCCGCCGACCCGGAAGCAAGACCTGCGCACCCTGCGCCGCCAGGCCCGAGCGCTCGGGATCGACTGGCCCGACGACCTCGCCTACCCGGATCTGATTCGCACGATCGAACCCTCCGACGCCCGCCGGGCGGCGTTCCTGCTCCAGGCGGCCCGCTCGTTCCGGGGCGCCGGGTACCTGGCCCTCACCGACGGGTCCCCCGGCGACTCGATCGACGATCGGGAACTCGATCGATTCGAGCACGGGGCCATCGCCTCGGTCTACGCCCATGTCACCGCACCCCTGCGGCGCCTCGTCGATCGGTTCTCCAACGAGATCCTGCTCGCCCTCCAGGCCGGAACCACACCGCCGACGTGGGCCATCGAAGCGCTCGACGAGCTCCCGTCGCTCATGGGCCAGGCGCGCTCCCGGGAGTCGGCGCTCGAGCGGGCGATCGTCGACTACACCGAAACCGTCGTCCTGGCGGGCCGGGTCGGTTCGACCTTCGGGGCCTACGTCGTCGACGTCGAGCCCGAACGGGAAACGGCCCGCCTCCAGCTGATCGATCCGGCGGTGGTGACGAGGGTCGAGGCCGACGGACTCGAGCTCGGCACCGAGATCGCGGTCAGACTCCGGGGAGTCGACCCCGACACACGAACACTGGACTTCGAGGTGACCCGATGACCCTTCCCGCTCTCTCGGCCGCCGGGCCCCCGACACGCCGCGACCCGCTGCCCGAGCAGCCCGCCGGGGTGCCGTGGCCGACGACCCACTGGCCGACGGCCGAGCTCGGTCCCGACGTCGACCGAGTGCGGTTCGCGGCCCTGATGGCCGAGGCGTTCCCCGATCCGATCTCGGCCGCCGAGCCGACCAACCCGGCACTCCACCAGACCCTGGCCGCCGTCGTGATCCAGCGCGGTCGCCTCGTTGCCGAGGCCTACGGACCCGACACCGACGCCGACACCACCCTCATCTCGTGGTCCATGGCCAAGAGCATCACCCAGGCCCTGGTGGGGCTCCTCGTCGGCGACGGACGACTCGATCTCGACCGACCGGCACCGGTGGCCGCCTGGGCCGACGACGAGCGCCGAGCCATCACCCTCCGCCAGCTCCTCACGATGACGAGTGGCCTCGAGTTCGTCGAGGACTACGTCGACGACCAGGTCTCGCACGTGATCGAGATGTTGTTCGGGACCGGAGCCGACGATGTCGCGGCCTACGCCGAGTCGTTCCCGCTCCTCCATGCCCCGGGGACCCATCACTCGTACTCGAGCGGGACGACCAACATCGTCTCGGCGATCTGCAGCCGTGCGCTCGACGCCGGGATCGACGTCGTCGACTACCTGCAGGCACGACTGTTCGATCCACTGGGCATGTCGAGCGCCGTCGCCAAGTGCGATCCGGCGGGGACCTTCATCGGATCGTCGTTCGTCTACGCCACCGCCCGCGACTTCGCCCGCTTCGGCCAGCTCTACCTGCGCGACGGCTGCTGGGACGGCGAGCGGGTGCTGCCCCCGGGCTGGGTCGATTTCGCCCGCCGACCGGTCGATCCCGTCGTCGACGAGGCCTGTTGGTACGGCGGCCACTGGTGGCTCTGGGACGACGACACGGGCGCCTTCGCCTGTCACGGCTACGAGGGGCAGTACACCGTGGTCGTTCCCGGAAAGGACCTGGTGATCGTGCGGCTGGGCAAGACCCCCGCCGACCACGGTCCTGACGTCCGGGCCTGGATCGCCGCCCTGTCGGCCTGCTTCCCCGACGTCGCCTGACCACCATGGACACCAACCCACGACCGCCGTCTTCCGGGACGCCGCCGACGGGGCCGGCGGCGTCCGGACCGGCCGCAGCGACGCTCGGTGGTTGGCGCGCCGTCGTGGCCGGCCGGGAGTCGTGGCTCGTTGCCGGGTTCGGCGGAGCGGCGTTGCTCGCCCTCAGCCGAGACAGCGGGACGGTTCTGTGCCCGTTCCGCCGCGGCACCGGCGGCTACTGCCCGTTCTGCGGAGCGACGCGGTCGCTCGGTGCCGCGACTCGGCTCGAACCCGCCGAGGCCCTGCGGCTCTATCCGCTCCTGCCCCTCCTCGGGATCCTCGCCGTCGTCACCCTGTGGCCGGGCCTCGTCGGCCCGGCCACCAGGCGGCGTCTCATGATCGTCGGGGTCGTCGCCATCGGCGCTCAGTGGGTGGTCCGACTGGCGTTCGGCGACATCCCCCGACCGTCGGGGCTGTCCTGGCCCCTCTGAACGACGGCTCGACGAGCGAGCTCAGCCCTTCTTGACCTGCATCTTCAGGAACTTGTCCGAGAAGCGACGGTTGTCCTTGTCGGTCAGGATGAAGACGTAGTCGACGAGGAGGGGGATGAAGCAGAGGATCGCCAGCACGAACTGCACCAGACCGCGGACGAACGCCATGCCGATCCCCACCGGCGCACCGGTCTCGTCGGACAGCAGCTTGATTCCCTGCTGCTTCTTGCCGATGGTCGCACCCGTCGTGCCCTGCAAATACAGGTAGTTGTAGATGTAGTAGCCCAGGGAGACGAGGTTGCCGACCAGCGCGAGCACGTCGGAGACCGCCCCCAGGATGCCGAACACGATGCTGATACCGATGGCGATGGCGAAGTCGATCAGGAACGCGATGAACCTCTGGCCCGGTTCGGCCGGAGTCCCCCCGGCGCCGCCGGCCGCCACGCCACCGACTCCACCACCCACCGGCTGCGGCCCGCCCTGCCAGGCCGAACCGTCCCAGTAGCGTTGGGTTCCGGGTGGATCACCGGCGGCGTAGTACCAGCCCGGCGTCGGTTGTGATCCCTGATCCGTCATTCCTTGTTTTCCTCTCTCGCGGGCACTCGACCCGTCGAACCTACGGCGTTGTCGGAGGTCTGGTCAGGCGACCAGGACCTGGTACTTCAGGATCTTGTCGGACAGGCGCTGGTTGCGCTCGTCGACCAGGATCCACCAGTAGTCGAGCCAGCAGAGCTGGGCGATCAACCCACCGAGCAGGTAGCGGACGAACGCCATCCCGGCACCGACGGGTTGACCCGTCGCATCGGCGACGAGCTTGGTGCCCTGTTGCTTCTTGCCGATCGACTGGCCGGTCGTGCCCTGCAGGTAGACGGAGTTGTAGATGAAGAACCCGATGGCCCCGAGGTAGGTGATCGCGATCATGAGTCCGCCGAGGACGTCGACGACCGCGCCGAGGATGGCGGCGACGATGAATCCGACGATCACGATCGCGAGGCTGATGCCGCCGTCGATCAGGAACCCGACGAAGCGTTGACCGGGGGCCGCAACGGTGCCGCCGGGGCCGGCGGCGATCCCCCCGACACCTCCCCCGACCGGCTGGGGCCCGCCCTGCCAGGCCGAGCCATCCCAGTAGCGCTGGGTCCCCGGAGGGTCACCGGCGGCGTAGTACCAACCGGGAGTCGGTTGAGAACCGGATTCGGTCATGTTCGCTGTACCCCTCTCGTCCGGCTTCGTGCCCATCCGACCCGTGGCCGGTCACACGATCATCGGCCGACATCCTCGCGTACCTGGGAGGACAATGCAGCGGTTCCCCCGGAACTTTGCCCGTCAGGGCGACTGCCGCTCGGCGTCGGCTGCCGTGGCGAGGCTGAAGCGGATGTCGAGGTCGAGCGCGTCACGGAGGAGCTTCGACCGTTCCCGAGCGGCGTAGAGCTCGAGTTCGAGGTCGATGTCGGGCTCCCGGGCCAGCGGCTCGATCGTGATCGCACCGTCGTCGTCGTTCAGGACGCGAACGGACTGGACATGGCCGGCGTGGCTGCGATCGAGCCCGATGGCGATCCGCAGCAGGCCGGCCATGATCGCCACCCGGCGACGATCGTCGGTCGAGAGCGCCGCGAACTCGGGGTGGCGCTCCTTCGGCCGACCCCGACGGTGATAGCGGGCGATGAGCGCGATGAGTTCGATCTCGTGCTGGGTGAAGCCGGTGAGGTGATCGTTGTTGCGGATCACGTAGTAGCCGTGCTTGTGGTGACTCGAATGGCTGATGAAGAGCCCGACGTTGTGGAGCCGAGCGCCCGAGACCAACAGCTCGCGATCGCTCTCGTCGAGCCCGTGCAGGGACACGGTGCGATCGAAGAGCTGGCCGGCCAGATCGGCGCAGGTCTCGGCATGGAGCGGATCGGGGTCGAGCTGGCGGGCGAGGTGCTCGACGTTGGCCCGCCGCAGATCCCGGAGTCGATCGAGTCCGGCCGAACGGGAGCCCCCGAACCGGTCGAGCAACACGCCCTCTCGCAGGGCGAAGCTCGACACGGTCATCTCGTCGATGTGGAAGGCCCGGAAGATCTCCGAGAGCAGCACGATCCCGCCGGTGATGATGTCGGCTCGACGCTCGTCCATCCCGGGGATGTCCTGGCGATCGTCGGGGTCGGTCGCCGCGACGAGCTTCACGAGGTTCTCGAGTTCTTCGACCCCGAACCGGACGCCGTTGACCGAGCGCAGGTCTTCTCCTCGGGCGGCGGCGGCCATCGACGCGACGGTGCTGATGGTGCCCGACGAACCGATGGCGATCTCGGGTTGGTGGCCGCCGAGTTCCCGGGCGACCGAGGCCAGCGCCCCCCGAACATAGTGCCGGCACGCCTTCAGGGAGTCGGCGGACATGGTCCGGTCGGCGAAGAATCGCTGGGTCAGGCGAATCGATCCCAGCTTCATGCTGCGAGCCTCGATCACCTCACCGCCCTGGCCGACGAGGAACTCGGTGCTGCCCCCGCCGATGTCGGCCAGGATCAGCCGCTGGTCGAAGACCGGCAGGGCCTGGAGCACACCGAGATGGATGAGGCGGGCCTCCTCGGTGCCGGCGATGACCTCGACCTCGACCCCGGCTTCGAGCCGGGCCCGTTCGATGAACTCCTGACCGTTGCTCGCCTCACGGACGGCGCTGGTGGCGACGGCGATCAGATCGACGGCCCCGAAGCTCTGCGCCACCTGGTTCATCCGCTGCAGCGCGGCGATACCACGCTCGATCGCATCGGGCTGCAGGCGCTTCATCTCGTGGGCCCCCGAGCCGAGACGCACCATCTCCTTCTCGGTGGTCAGGACGTCGAAGCCACCCTCGGCATCGGCCCTGGCGACCACGAGGTGGAACGAGTTGGTCCCGATGTCGATGGCAGCATGCAGCCGATCGGACTCGGGTGGGCGGGGATCGTCGAGGTCGATGGAGTCAGTCATGCTTAGCCTGATCGTATGTCACCGCTCGTGCGGATCACGCCGATCTCGGCCGAGAGCACCGACGCGCTCTGTGCCCGGTTGTGGGATCTGGGCGCGACCGGCATCGCCGAGATCGACGAAGCCACCGGTCCGATCCTCCTCGTCGCGTTCGCCGATCCCACCGACGCCGGTCCGGGTCGGAACGCCCCCACCGTCGAGGCTCTCCGGCGCGAACCACTCGTGCACGACCTCTCGGAGTCCGTCGACCCCGAGGTCTGGCCGACGCCCGAACCGACGGTCGTCGTCGTCGGCGACACCGAACTCACGATCGAGTCCGCGCTGGCGTTCGGACACGGTCGCCACCCCACGACCGCCCTGGCACTCGACGCACTCACCCGCCTGGTCCGTCCCGATCTGGCCGTGCTCGACGTCGGGACCGGCACGGGGGTGTTGGCGATGGCGGCGCGGGTGCTCGGGGCCCGCCGGGTCGTCGGTCTCGACATCGACGCCTCGGCCCGCCGCACGGCGCGCCGCAACGCGACGTCGAACGGCGTCGACATCGACATCCCCGACGACGACGTCGCCGACCTCGAGGAGAGGTTCGATCTCGTCGTGGTCAACATGCTCGCCGCAGAACTGGCACCGATCGCCCGGCCGGTGGCCGACCTCGTGGCCGACGATGGACGGCTCTTCGTCACCGGTCTGCTCGACACCCAGATTCCTTGGGTACGGTCGATGTTCGGCGACCTCGTCCTGGTGCGCTCGTCCCACGGCGACGAGGGATGGGTCGGCCTGGACTTCGCCCACCCGACCTCGTGACGCCCATGACCGAACCCTCGAACCCGCCCCCGTCATCGGAGCCGCCCTCCGAGGCCACCGCGACGCCGACGACCGAGACCGGAACCCCCTCGGTCGGACGGGCGAGCCTGCCGGTCTGGTACGCGGCCTACGGGTCGAACCTGCTCCGAGCCCGATTCCTCACCTACCTCCAGGGGGGTGAGATCCCGAACGCCACCGACGGACGGGTCCAGCGCGGCGCCCAGGACACCACCGCGCCGAGCGACGACCGACCGCTCGAGCTGCGCCACCAGCTGATCTTCGCCCACGCCGCCCGCCGGTGGGGCCAGGGCGGCGTCGCCAAGCTCTCGCTCGAGACCTCACCGGCGGTGACCACCCACGCTCGGGCCTGGCGGATCACCGCCGGCCAGTTCGACGACGTGTTCGCCCAGGAGAACCGCCAGGACGAGGTGGCCGGAATCGACGTCGAACAATGTCTGCGTGACGGGCGCGTCGACGTGTGGCCGACCCGCTACGGGACCCTCCTGCACGTCGGGACCATCGACGACGAACCGGTGCTGACCTTCACCGGAGCCACCGTCTCCGGTGATCTGCGGCCCGCTCACCTGTCGTACCTCCGGGTCATGGCCGCCGGCCTGGGTGAGGTTCGCAACTGGGACCTCCGCACGGCGGCGCACTACCTCGCCGCCTGTCCGGGCAACCAGGGCCGCCTCGACCCGACCGACCTGGCAGGCCAACTCGAGGACTGAACCTCGGTGCCGCGGCTGGAACATCGTTCGTTGCCGTGGAAGGGTTCACCCGTGACTCAACCGGCGTTCGACAACCGCATCACCCGACTGCTCGGCGTGGACTACCCCATCATCCAGGCCCCCATGGGCTGGATCGCTCGCAGCCAACTGGCCTCCTCGGTCTCCAATGCCGGCGGCCTCGGCATCATCGAGACCTCGTCGGGCGAACTCGACGCCGTCCGCGAGGAGATCCTCAAGATGCGCGACCTGACCGACAAACCGTTCGGCGTCAACATCGCCCAGGCGTTCGTCCGCGATCCCAACATCGTCCAGTTCGTGATCGACCAGGGCGTCAAGTTCGTCACCACCTCGGCCGGCAACCCGCAGGCATACACCGGTCAGCTCAAGGAGGCCGGCCTGACGGTCTTCCACGTGGTGCCCACGCTGAAGGGCGCGCTGAAGGCCGTCGACGCCGGCGTCGACGGCCTCGTCGTCGAAGGCGGTGAGGGCGGGGGCTTCAAGAACCCCGATCCGGTGGCGAGCATGGTGCTGCTGCCCCTCATCCGCTCCAAGGTCGACGTCCCGATCGTCGCCGCCGGTGGGATCGTCGACGGCCGATCCATGGCCGCGGCGTTCGCGCTCGGGGCCGAGGCCGTTCAGATGGGCACGCGCATGGTCTCGGCGGCCGAGAGCCCGGTCCACGACAACTGGAAACAGGCGATCGTCGATGGCGCCGAGACCGACACCGTCTTCCTCAACCAACGGCACTCGCCGGCGCTCCGGGCCATCAAGACCGACCGCACCCGGGCCCTCCAGTTCGCCGAGCACAACGTGTTCGGCGATTTCGGCAATGCCCTGGACCTGTACTTCGGCGGCGACATGAACGCGGCGATCGCCCTGAGCGGGCAGGTGCAGGGGCGCATCGACTCGGTTCGCCCGGTGGCCGAGGTGATCGACGAGTGCGTCGCCGAGTTCCGGGCCACACTCGCCGATCTCGCCGACCACTACCTCGTCTCGTGACCTCCGCGACGTCAGCGGAGATCGACCCGATCGTCACGGTCGGCTGGCTGCTGGACCGGCGTCGCGACGGCCTCGCCCGAACCGACGGGAGCGGTCGGCGCGACCTGGTGGTCTGCGATGCCCGGTCGTACCTCGACGGTCGGGTCGGCCGCGATGCCTATCGGACCGGCCACATCGCCGGGGCCCGCTTCATCGACCTCGACACCGTCCTGGCGGGGCCGGCGGCGCCGGTCGCCGGTCGCCATCCGCTTCCCGATCCCGAGACCTTCGCCGTCGGACTCGGAGCGGAGGGCATCGGTGACGACACGATGGTCGTCGCCTACGACGACCTCGGCGGCATGATCGCCGGACGCCTGGTCTGGATGCTCCGCATCCTCGGTCGACCGGCGGCCCTCCTCGATGGCGGGATCGACGCCTGGGTCGCACAGGGAGGCGCCATCGAGATCGGCGACCCCGCACCCGTCGAGGCGCAGCGCCGCATCGTCGAACCGTGGCCGACCGACGCCCTGGCGACCGCCGACGACGTGGTCGGCCACATCGAGGCCGGCGGGCGCGTCGTCGACAGCCGAGCCGGGGAGCGCTACCGGGGCGAGGTCGAACCGATCGATCCCCGGGCCGGCCACGTTCCGGGCGCGGTCAACCTGCCGTTCGCCGACAACCTCCGCAACGGTCGGTTCCGCTCGACCGATGAGCTCGCGAGTCGTTTCGCCGAGGCCGGCGTCGATGCCGGGGCCATCGTCTACTGCGGCTCGGGCGTGAGCGCCTGCCACAACATCCTGGCTGCCGAACACGCGGGCCTCGGACGACCTCGCCTGTACGTCGGTTCGTGGTCGGGCTGGTCGTCCGAACCCGGACGCCCGGTCGCCACCGGCGTGAGCCGGTGACGATCCGGACCCGGTCACTTCGGATCAGCCGCCGAGGGCTCCGCAGTCGGTCATGGCCTCGAAGATGAAGGCGACTTCCTCGTCGGTCGGGTCGTCGCTCGAGCCGAGCTTGTCGGTGCCGAACTCGTCTTCGAGCTTGTCGACGACGCACTCGGCGACGGGCCGCTCGAGGCCGGCGTCGTTGACCAGATCGTCGACGGCTTCGTTGCGGTCGTAGCTGGAACCGCAGGCACCGACCGCCAACATGGCGGCTCCGGCGATGGCGAGCGAGGCGAACGCGCGCAAGCGGGGCTTCGAGTGGATTGACATGGTCTGGTTCCCTCCAGTTGTTTGATCGATCCCGGTCGGGATCGAGCGACGAGCGCTCCGGGATACCGATCCTTCGGCGCCGACGTCGGCCAGATTAGCGCGTAGGGTTCGAATGTGTCCGGAGGAGCCTCGAACCACCCGCCATCCGGTGTCGCCTTCGGGCTCTGCTTCCATCGGGAGGAACCGAGTCGGCAGGTGGTCGAACGGTCACGACAGGCCGAGTCGCTGGGCTTCGACGAGTTCTGGGTGATCGAGGACTGCTTCTTCACGAGCGGACCGGCGCTGGCGGCGGCCGCCCTCACGGCGACCGAACGCATCGGCGTCGGGATCGGGATCATGCCTGCCGTTGCCCGCAATCCCGCCATCACCGCCATGGAGATCGCCACGCTGGCCCAGCTCGCCCCCGGCCGCTTCCACGCCGGCATCGGACACGGCATGCAGGACTGGATGGCCCAGATCGGCGCGCGCCCGTCCTCGCCGCTGACGGTCCTCGACGAGACCATCACGGTCGTCCGGCGTCTGCTGGCGGGCGAACGAGTCCGGGTCGATGGCCGCTTCGTGACGCTCGACGATGTCGCCCTGGCCGCTCCACCCACCCCGGCCCCACTCGTCTCGGCCGGGGTGCGATCGCCGCGCTCGTTGCAGCTCGCCGGGCGGGTGGCCGACGGCACGATCCTGGCCGAGTTGTGCAGTCCGACGTACCTTCGCTGGGCCCGGGACCACATCGTCACCGGTGCCGCCTCGGTCGACCGGGCCGATCGAACCCACCGCCTCACGGTCTTCGTGTCGATGTCGGTCGGGATCGACGGCGACGCCGCACGCGAGGCCGCAGCCGGATTCGTCGCCGAGATCCTCGCCCACCCGCACGTCGGCCTGACCATGCTCGAGTTCTACCCGGAGTTGGCGGCGAGAGCCGAGCGCATCGGCTGGTACGAGGCGGTGGCGGCCATGCCGAGGGAGTGGTGGCACCAGCTCGGGGCCTTCGGCACCCCCGAGGACGCGGCCGTCTACTACCGATCCATGATCGAGGCCGGAGCGCAGGCACTGACGACGTTCCCCTCACCCTCCGATCCATCGGGTGACGCGTCGCTCCTGGCCGAGGTGGTGCTCCCGCTGGTCGGCTGACTCCGCAGTCGGGAATGGTTCGACTCTCGCGATTTCCTCGGCGTGTCCGGCGGGCCCTACATTCACCTCGGTCGTGCCGGGGGCCGGCACGGGACCGACGGGGAGAGAGACGATGACCACGGTCGATCAGCCGGCGTCGCCGATCGAAGGGGAACTGACCCACCGGCAGGTCATGGTGATCCTGTCGGGTCTCCTGCTCGGCATCTTCCTGGCCGCCGTCGACGGGACGATCGTCTCGACCGCACTCCCCACCATCGTCGGTGAGTTGGGTGGCTTCGACCAGCTCACGTGGGTCGTGACTGCCTACTTCGTGACCTCGACGGCCGTCACCCCGCTGTACGGCAAGGTGAGCGACCTCCTCGGTCGTCGAGTCGTCTACCAGTTCGCCATCATCTCGTTCATCGCCGCGTCGATCCTGGCCGCTCTGGCCCAGAACATGACCCAACTCGTGCTGTTCCGGGCGCTCCAGGGGATCGGGGGCGGCGGCCTGCAGTCGCTGGGCTTCATCGTGATGAGCGACATCGTCTCACCGCGCGACCGCGGCCGCTACATGGGGTATTTCACCGGCACCTACGCCCTCTCGGGCCTGGCCGGACCGCTGCTCGGCGGGTTGATCGTGGACTCGTCGTTCCTGGGGTGGCGGTGGATCTTCTACCTGAACATCCCGATCGGGCTGATCACGCTGGGCGTGATCACGGCGGTGCTGCGCATGCCGCACACCCGGATCGAGCGTCGCATCGATTGGGAGGGCGCCGGTCTCCTCATCGTCGGAGTGAGCGCCCTGCTCGTCGCAGCCAGCATCGGCGGAGGAGAGTACGCCTGGTCGTCGCCGTTCATCCTCGGGCTCGTGGCGCTGGGCCTCGCCGGATCGGTGGCCTTCGTGTGGTGGGAGGGCCGGGCCGAGGAACCGATCCTCCCGCTTCGACTGTTCGGCAACGACATCGTCGCGATCGGCATGATCCTCAGCGTGCTGACCGGCGCAGCCCTCATGAGCACCAACGTCTTCCTCCCCCTGTTCCTCCAGGTCGTCACCGGTACGAGCGCGACGGCCTCGGGCCTGATCCTGTCGCCCATGATGCTGGGGCTCACGGCGTCGTCGATCATCGCCGGGGGCCGGCTGTCGAAGACCGGCCGCTATCGATCGCTGATCCGGACCGGTCCGCTCGTCGCGGTCGCCGGCATCGCCGGGTTGACCCTGCTCACCTCCGACTCGTCGGCCTACCTCGCGGTTCCCTTCGTGATCCTGATGGGCATCGG
This sequence comes from uncultured Acidimicrobiales bacterium, assembly GCA_963717115.1. Taxonomy (GTDB): domain Bacteria; phylum Actinomycetota; class Acidimicrobiia; order Acidimicrobiales; family SZUA-35; genus JBBQUN01. The sequence continues at coordinate 654,805 of CAVQVO010000009.1, forward strand.
GATGGGCATGTTGATGCCGCCGCTGTCGGTGTCGATGCAGAACGCCGTGCCGTTCAGCGACCTCGGTGTCGTGACCGCGGCCGGGGCGTTCTTCCGTTCGCTCGGGCAGACCGTCGGTGTGGCGCTCTACGGAGCCCTGATGGCGAGTCGGCTGCGATCCGAACTGGCCGAACGCATCGATCCCGCCACGATCGGGGACCTCGATCTGTCGGAGCTCACCGGCAGTCCCAAGAAGATCCGCGAGCTGCCGCCGGAACTCCAGACCCCCGTCATCGAGTCGATCGCCGACTCGGTGCATCTGGTCTATCTCGCAGCCGTCCCCATGGCGCTGCTGGTCGTCGCCATCGCCTGGCGTCTGCGCGAGATCCCGCTCCGCACGCAGTCGCCGCTGGCCGAGGCCCGCGCCGCGGCCGACGCGGCCGCCATCGACAAATCCGGGGCGCCCGGGAACTGATCCGACCAGACTGACGTCATGCCCGTCGCCTTCGAACGCCCTCTCGCCCGACCACTTCGGGGCGTTCGCAGCGTTCGACGGTCGGGCCTTCGGGTCGACGTGGAAGCCCGAGGATCTGGAGCGGGCCCGCAAGACGATGGGTCTCGATCGGTTCCTGGCGGGTTGGGACGGCGATTCGATCGTGGCCGGAGGCGGTGCCTACGCCAAGCACCTGACGTTGCCCGGCGGAGCCACGATCCGGGCTGCGGGAGTCACCTGGGTCGCCGTGGCCCCGACCCATCGTCGACAGGGGCTCCTGACCGAGATGATGCGACGACTCCACGAGGACGCCGCGGCCAACGACGAACCGGTGTCGATCCTGACCGCCAGCGAGGGCGGCATCTACGAGCGGTTCGGTTACGGCATCGGCACCAGGAACCGGATCGTCTCGATCGATCGACGGCGCACGCGTCTGCGGCCGGAGTTCGTTCCCCCGCCGGGCTCGGTCCGACTGGTCTTCCGATCCGAACCGGAGCTCGACGAGGCGATGCGGGATCGCTGGGACCGGTACCGCCTGACGCAACCCGGTGAGGTCTCGCGTTCGCTCGAGTGGTTCGCCACCATCGGGCGGGGCGAGAACGTGACCGTGGCCCTCCACGACGAGGGCTACGCCGTGTGGGCGATCACCCAGCACTGGAACGACGGTCAGCCCGCCCACCACCTGTCGCTCGACGACTTCTGTGCCGCAACGCCCGAGGCCCACGCCGCGCTGTGGCACACGATCCTCTCGGTCGATCTCGTCGGGCCGATCACGTCGTACACCGGCGTCGCACTCGACGACCCGCTGCCCTACCTGCTCACCGACCAACGAGCCGTCCGGACCACCGGCCTCAACGACTTCGTGTGGGTGGCGGTTCTCGATCCGGTGGCCGCCTTCGGTGCCCGGACCTACCGCACCGACGACCGCTTCGTGGTCGCGACCCCCGACACCGGGTTCGAGGTCGACGCCGAGGGATGCCGACTCAGCGAGGCACCGCCCGATCTGCGCTGCACGAACGCCGCCCTCGGGTCGCTGCTCCTCGGCGGCGTCCCCGCCACCGAACTGGCCCGGGGTCGACGTCTGTGGGCCGAACCGGGCGTACTGTCACGGGCCGATGCCTTCTTCGGATCCAGTCCCCTTCCGCACTGCCGAACGCCCTTCTAGTCGTCGGGTTCGTCGGGTGTGCACCGGAATCGTGCTCGCCATGGTGTTGGCCGGTTGTTCCGGTTCGTCGACGACGTCCGAGGCCGACGATGCCGGCGCCGCGTCGACGACTCCGTCCGCGTCGACCGCCGCGGCGGCGGACTCGTCGACCACCACCCCGACCACGTTTGCGACCACTCGTCCCGAGACCACAGTCGCTCCGACCACGGTCGCTCCCGATGCCCGGCCGATGCCCACCGACCCGGCGGGCCTGGCCCTCGCCATCGGCGAGGCCGAGATCGCCGTCCGCGATCCGTCGGTCGACACCGACACCGCCCGGGCCTGGGGGCGTCGGCTCCAGCTGCTGTACCGGGTGCTGGCGGCCAACGAGACCTGGGCCGACGAGGTGCTGGCCTCGGTCGTGCCCGCCGTCGCCGACGACGTGGCATCGAACTGGTCGGCTCGACAACACCTGACCGCCCTGGTCACCAGTACCCGCCTGGCCACCGAGATGCCGGTGTGGCGGATCCGGGAACCGCTCCCCGTCGAGGAGTTGCTCGAGCTCTACCGGGCGGCCGAGGACGCGACCGGGGTGCCCTGGGAATACCTCGCATCGATCAACCTGATCGAGACCCGCATGGGTCGCATCGAGGGCCTCTCGACCGCCGGAGCGGTCGGTCCGATGCAGTTCCTCCCCTCGACGTGGGAAGGCTGCTGCGAGGGTGATCCGACGGTCGACGCCGACGCCATCATGGGCGCCGCGGTCTACCTCACCCAGGTCGGGGCACCCGCCGACCTCGACGGGGCGCTCTTCTCGTACAACCGCTCGTCCGATTACGTCGAGGCCGTGAAGGATTACGCCGACGTCATGGCCCGCAACGAACTCGCCTATCGGGGCTACCACGCCTACGAGGTGTTCTTCCGCTCGGCCGAGGGTCTGGTCGTGCTTCGACCCGGCTACTACGAGCCCGAACCGGTCGACGCGGCCACCTGGATCCAGGCCCACCCCGAGGCCGTGATCCCCGACTGAGGAACGCCGACGATCGGCTCGCGCGGGGTCACAGGACCGAGGCGCCGCCACCGCCGCCGGGCGGGGGACTCCAGGTGACGTAGTCGCCGGGGGCGACCAGGAACGGGCCGAAATCACCTTCGACGAGTTGCACCCAGATGCCGCTCTCACCACCGATCGTCCCGGCGAAGGCCATGGCCGTGCCGTCGGGATCCCAGCGATGCTGGCTCTGCACGTACTGATCGAAGAACGGCAGGTAGGCGCCGGCATCGAGGGCGCTCGGTCGATAGGGAGCCAGGTTGGTGAGCTCGCCGGCCCGGGTCCAGATGTGCCACTGGGCCAACCCGGGCCCGGCCTGGCCGAGCCACGACAGGAACGCGCCGTCGGGACTCCATTCGAAGGCCAGGACCGGCTCGTCGGTGACGAGGTCGTCGCGACCGGTCACGAAGTCGAAGACCCGCAATCGGATGCCCGGTTCCCCGTCGCCGCCCGGCAGGGTCTCAGGAGGCAGGGTCTCGGGAGGCAGGCTCGGGAGGCAGGGTCTCGGGGGCAGGGTCTCGGGGGGCAGGGTCTCGGGCGGATCGACCTGTCGGGGCAACCCGACGGTCTGGGTTCCGGTCACCACGGTGAGATAGGCGAGTTTGGATCGATCCGGGCTCAGCACCAACCGAGTGCCCTCGCCGATCTCGAGGAGGACGCTCTTGTCACCGGTCTCGACGTCGACCAGGACGAACGCCCCGTCCTGGACCAGGCCGAGCACGTCGTCGCGGACCCAGATCGGTGTCGCGAACTGTCCGGTCGTCGCGAAACCGGCGGCATCGCCGGGGAGTCCGGGGTCGACGACCGCCGTGGTGGCGTCGACGACGTCGACGCTCGCCTCGTTGCGATGGATGGCGAGGTCATCGGCGCCGGGTCGCCATGCGAGGTAGAGCGGCGCACCGGTGGCCGCCACCGAGGCCGAGTCGCCGTCGACCACGCCCGCCTCGAATCCTGGGCCCGACGGCGCGTTGCGGAGGTACGCCAGCCGGTTCCCGGCATCGTTCCACCCGAGATAGAAGGGCACGGTGTCGAAACTCGTCGAACTCACGGCCTGCGCCCGTGGCAGGGCCACCTCGACGCTCGCCGTTGCTCCGTCGGTCTGTGCCCAGGCGAGCTGGGAGCCGTCGGGAGACCAGGCCGGCTGGAGGCCGACGACCCCGTCATCGTCGCCGGCCATCACGATGGGCTCGGAACCGTCGGGATTCATCACCGTCAGACGATGACCGTCGACGACCGCGAGTTGTCCCTGGAGCGTGTCGACCGAATCCGGGGCGCCGAGATCGGGTCCCGACGGTGTCGTGGTCGTGGTGACCGCCTCGTCCCCCCCGGCGTCGGACCCTCCCGAGGTGCAGGCGGCCACCGACACGACGGCGAGCAGCGCGAGCAGGGGCCGGGCGAACAGGGGACGACGACGTCGGCTCGAACCGGGCTCGCGAGCCGAAACGGCGCGGTTGGTCTCGGCGGCGGGGATCACGATGCACCATCTTGCCTTCGAACCCCCGAGCCTGGTGTGTCGGGGCGTCGAAACGGATCCGTCTCCCGTCGTTTTCGTCCCCGAGGACGGCGCGGGTACCGTGACCCTCGTCACGACGGCAGCGGCCGTCGCGACGAACCGCCATCGGAGAGCCCGTGACCACACCGACCCCGAACCCCGAGTCCGAACCGGCGGCAACGCCGCGGAGCTTCGCCGCCCAGTTCGCCCATCACGCCGCGAGCATCGGTTCCCGGCCGGCCGTGACGTTCGAGGACGAGACCATCGATTTCGCCGAACTCGACGCCCGGGCCAACCAGATGGCGCGGGTCCTGGCCGAGGCCGGCGTGGAGCCCGGCCGGTTCGTGACGATCGCCGAACCGAATGCCCCGACCTTCCTGATCGGGACGATCGCCTGTTGGAAGATCGGGGCCATTCCCCAACCGGTGTCGTCCCGCCTGCCGCCGTTGGAGCTCGCGGCCCTGATCGATCTCGCCGATCCCGCGGCCGTGATCGGCGCCGAGGTCGAGGGACGGGCGTCGTTCGCAGTCGGACACCGCCCGCCTCCCGGCACCGATGCCGGACCGCTCCCCGACGTCGTGTCCCCGGCGTGGAAGGCTCCGACCTCGGGCGGCTCGACGGGCCGACCGAAACTCATCGTGTCGGGCGACCCCTCGCTCTTCACCGAGAACCTGGTGGCCATGGCCGGCACCCTCGGTGCCACCGGTGACGACACCATGGTCATGCCCGGACCCCTCTATCACAACGGTCCGTTCAGCTGGTCGTTCCTGACGCTGCTCTCGGGGGGCCATCTCGTGCTGCTCCCCCGCTTCGACGCCGAGGGCACCCTGGCCGCGGTCCAGTCCCAACAGGCGACGTCGATGTATCTCGTGCCAACGATGATGCAGCGCATGTGGAAGCTGCCCGAGGAGACCCGGCAGGCCTACGACCTCACGAGCCTGCGACGGGTGTTCCACCTGGCCGAGCCCTGCCCGCCCTGGCTCAAGGAGGTCTGGCTCGACTGGATCGGACCCGAGGTCCTGTGGGAGCTCTACGGCGGCACCGAGGGACAGGCCTCGACCGTGTTGAGCGGCACCGAATGGCTCGCGCACCGGGGCTCGGTCGGTCGGCCCAGTTCGGGCGAGATCCGCATCTTCGACGAAGACGGGACGGAGGTCCCCCGGGGCACGGTGGGCGAGGTGTGGATGCGACCGACCGACCCGGGGCGCGTGACCTACCGCTACATCGGTGCCGAGGCGGAATCCCGCAACGGCTGGGAGTGCCTCGGCGACATCGGCTGGATGGACGACGACGGCTACCTCTACCTCGCCGATCGCCGCAAGGACATGATCCTGGTCGGCGGGGCCAACGTCTACCCGGCCGAGGTCGAGGCGGCGATCAACGCCCACCCGTCGGTGGCCTCGTGCGCCGTCATCGGCCTACCCGACGAGGACAAGGGGAATCGGATCCATGCCATCGTGCAGACCGAGGCCGCCGTCAGCGACGACGAGTTGCGAGCGTTCCTCGCCGAACGACTGGTTCGCTACAAGCATCCCCGCACCTTCGAATACGTCGACGAGCCACTCCGCGACGACGCCGGCAAGGTGCGCCGGGCCCAGTTGCAGGCCGAACGACTCGACCCGACCGACCACGAGGTGTCCCGATGACCGACCCGACGAGCCCGAGCGACACCGCAGGCGAGGCGCCCGCCGAACCGGTCCGAGGAATCCGATCCGGGCCGGTGAGCACCTGGCTCGAACACAACATCGACGGGGCCGGCGGACCGTTCACCTTCGAGCTCATCACCGGCGGGCACTCCAACATCACCTACAAGGTCACCGGCGCCGACGGCTCGGGCTACGTCCTGCGCCGTCCGCCGCTCGGCGCGGTCCTGGCCACGGCCCACGACATGGCCCGCGAACACCGCATCATCTCGGGTGTCGGCCGCACCACCGTTCCGGTCCCGCGGGCCCTCGGACTGTGCGAAGACGACTCGGTCAACGACGCACCCTTCTACGTCATGGACTTCGTGTCCGGCGTCGTGTTGCACAACGACGAGACCGTGCGGGCCGCCATCCCCGACGAGGGGCGGCGGGCGGCCGTCAGCCGATCCGTCGTCGACGTCCTCGCCACCCTCCACCTCGCCGACCCCGACGACATCGGTCTCGGCGAGCTCGGGCGCAAGGAGGCGTACCTCGACCGTCAACTCAAACGCTGGGCCGGACAGTGGGAGAAGTCCAAGACCCGCGAGCTCCCGATCATGGAGCAGGCCCACCGGCTGTTGGTCGAGGCGAAACCCGACCAGAAATACACCGGGATCGTCCACGGCGACTACCGCCTGGGCAACATGCTCGTCGACCCCGCCACCGGGTCGGTGGCGGCGGTGCTCGACTGGGAGCTCTGCACGCTGGGCGACGTGCTGGCCGACGTCGGCTACCTGCTCAACAACTGGGTCCAACCGGGCGAGGAATCCGCTCGGGGGGCGACCGCCAACCCCACCGCCGTCGGCGGGTTCGGGTCGCGTGAAGCGCTGATCGAGCACTATTCGGAGCGGACCGGGTTCGAGGTCACCAACGTCAACTACTACCGGGCGTTCCAGAACTGGCGACTGGCCGCCATCGTCGAAGGGGTGTTGGCCCGGTACCTCCAGGGGGTCATGGCCGACGACACCGTCGACACCGAGGTCTACAAGGTGCAGGTCGAAGGCCTCTGCGAGCAGGCCCTCGAGCTGCTCGCCACCCTCGGATGAGGGCGACAACCGCATGACCGACCTGCTCTACCTCCGCGACGCCGAACTGGCCCACTTCGGTGCCGTGGTCGTTGCCACCGATCCCGAAACCGGAGCCGTGTCGCTCGACCGCACGGCCTTCTACCCCACCGGTGGGGGCCAACCCCACGACACCGGAACGCTGCGGTTCGGGGACGTGACGGCCGCCGTGGTCGACGTGAAGAAGGCCGGCGACCAGGTCTGGCATCACCTCGATCATCCCGGACCCGACGTCGGGACCGCGGTCGACGGGGCGATCGACTGGGATCGGCGTCACCGGCTGATGCGGACCCACACGGCCCTGCACATCCTGTGCGGGGTCATCTGGAACGAGTGGTCGGTGCCGGTGACCGGGGGCAACATGGAGCCGCTCTCGGCCCGCATGGACTTCGAGTTCGATCCCCTCCCGGACGGGTTCGCCCAGACGATCGAGGCGCTCGTGAACGCCGAGATCGAAGCCGACCGGCCGATCGAGGTCTCGTTCCTGCCCCGCCACACCGCCCTCGGTGACGCCGACCTCATCCGGACCAAGGTCAACCTGATCCCCGAGTCGGTCTCCGAGATCCGCGTGGTCGACATCGTCGGGCTCGACAAGCAGGCCGACGGCGGCACCCACGTGGCGTCCACGGGCGAGGTCGGGCGGCTCCGCGTGATCAAGACCGAGTCCAAGGGCAAGGGCAACAAGCGCCTGCGGATCGAGGTCCTCGACAGCTGACCCGATCCGATGCCGGGTCGGTCTGGCACCCGGCGTCGGGTGCTGCGTACGGTGAGCAGATGCCCGAGCGCGCCCCGCCGGCGCCGAGTCGGCCGATCGGTGGGTCGACCACGTCGAGATCTGCAACGATGTGGCGGCCGACCACGACCGCGGCGTTTCTGATCGACCGGACCGCAGGCACCACCTGATGGCCCGGTCAAGCACGGGGGTGGAGCCGACGGTAGCTTCGAGTCGCCCGCTGCTCCTGGGCCGAGCGAGAGGATGAGCACGTGACGACGACCGGGATCCCCACCGAGGCCATCGAAACGACCCGAGTCGAGGGTCGTCGTCTCGACGATCTCCGCTCCGTCGAACGCGACGAGCTCCGCTCGTTCGTCGAGCAGGGGGGCCGGCTGCTGCTGGTGCCGCATCCCGACGATGCCACCGCCGCCGACCTGTCGGGCGTCGAGGTCTCGGGCGTCGAGCCCTCGACCGAATGGTTCGTCACCCTGGCCCCTCGACCCGAGACGGTTCGGCTGGAGTCCGAGGTCGCCGCCGTCACCGGACTGCGGACCCTGCGGATCGTCTCCGACGATGTCGAGGTCGTCGCCACCACGAGCGTCCGGTTCACCCATCACCCGGTCCTGACCGTGCGGCGCATCGGTGCCGGCGTCGTGATCGCCGCCGGTGTCGACCTCGACGCGATCGAGCGGCATCGGGTGCTCGGTCCCCTCCGCGACCGGCTCCTCCGGGCGAGCCCGTCGACCCGATCGACGACCCTCGGGGTGGCCGTCGTCGGCTACGGACCGTTCGGCGGCATGGGCTACACCCACGGTCTGGCCTGCACCGAGACCGACGGACTCGAACTCGTCGCCGCCGTCGATCCCTCGGCGGAACGCCTCGACGCCGCCACCGACGACTTTCCGGGGATCCGTGCCTACGCCGACGCCTCGGCCCTGGCCGGCGACCCCGGGGTCGACGTCGCCATCGTCGCCACGCCCCCGGTTCATCACGCCCCACTCGCCCTCGACCTCCTCCGAGCCGGCAAACACGTCGTCCTCGAGAAGCCGATGTGCCTCACGCTCGACCAGGCGAACGAACTCGTCTCGACCGCCGCATCCTGCGGCACCACCTTGACCGTGCACCAGAGCCGCCGCTGGGACCGCGACTACCTGGCCCTCAAGCGGGCCCTGCTCGATCGGGCCGCCATCGGCGAGGTCTTCAACATCGAGACCTTCGTCGGAGGCTTCGAGCATCCCTGCCGGGCCTGGCACTCCGAAGAGACCATCTCGGGGGGAGCGGTCTACGACTGGGGATCCCATCACATCGACTGGATCCTCGATCTGTACGGCTCGGCCCCCCGTCGGGTGCTGTGCACGACTCACACCCGGGTGTGGCACGACTCGAGCAACGTCGATCAACTGTCGGTCTGGATGCAGTGGGACGACGGCCGAGAGGCCTCGTTCCGCCAGAGCGACGTCGCCGCCATCCGTCGGCCGAAGTTCTACGTGCAGGGCACCGCGGGAACGATCGAGGGCCACTACCGACCGTTGCGGAACGAACGGCTCGAGGCCGGCCGAGGCCACCTCGACGGCTGGCACCACCATGCCGAGGCCCCCGTCGATCTCCAGCTGTCGGTCTACGAGAGCGACTACGGACTCACCGACACCACGCTGCAGCCCGCCCCGCATCCCGGCTGGGGCTTCCACCGCAATCTCGCCGACCATCTCCTCCTGGGCGAACCCCTGGCCGTCGAGCCGAGCCAGAGCCGGGCGGTCGTCGCCGTACTCGAAGCGGCCCACGTCTCGGGAGCCAAGGGCGGCGAGCTGATCGAGCTGGGCGATCTCGAGCGATGATCGGGTTCGGCATTCTCGGTGGGAATTCGGTGGTCGCGGTGAACGCCGTCAATCCGGCCATCGATGCTGCCCCCTCGGCGCTGCTCGTCTCGATCTGTTCCCGGTCGGGGATGGTCGACGTCCGCTGGCGCGCCGACTCGGTCCCCTCGTACGACGCGGTCCTGGCCGACCCGGCGGTCGACGTCGTCTACATCGCCCTCCCCAACGGCCTGCACCGGGAGTGGACCGAGAAGGCACTGATCGCCGGCAAACACGTCCTCTGCGAAAAGCCCCTCGCCGGCAACCCGACCGACGCCCGGGCGATGGTCGAAGCCGCCGAACGATCGGGGCTGGTGCTGGCCGAGGCATGGATGACCCCGTTCGCTCCCCGTTGGCAGGAGGCGCTCCACCTCGCCCGATCGGGCATCGTCGGGACGATCGAGCGGATCGAGTCCGCCTTCACGTTCACGATCGGCGCCGGCAACGAGGAGAACTATCGCTGGGATCGCGAGATGGGCGGTGGAGCCCTCCTCGACGTCGGGATCTACGTGCTGGGGGCCGCCGTCGAACTGTGGGGACCCGAGCCCGCCTCGATTCGGGCCGATCGCCGCATGTCGGGCGGCGTCGACATCGCCACCGACGCCGAGCTCCGCTGGTCCGACGGGCAGACCCTCGGCATGAAGGCGTCGTTCGACGACGACGAGGCCCAGACCCTCCGGTTCATCGGGACCGGGGGGACGATCGAGCTCCGGGACCAGGCGCACACCATGGACCCCGCACACGACGAGATCTGGATCGACACCGGTGACGGATTCTCGCTGCGGCGGGTCACCGGTGTCGACCCCTATGTCGCCATGGTCGAGGCCCTTTCCGTCGCCGTCCGAGACGACACCGAGTTCGCTCGATCACCGCGGGCGTCGCTGGCGATGGTCGAGCTCCTCGACCGCATCGCCGATGCGTCACCGTCCGAACCGTCCCGGCCGTGAGGATCCGATCCGTCCCGCTCTCCTCGGGCGTCGAACTGCACACCGTGTGGTGGGAACCCGAGCAGCCGGTCGACGGCGCCGTTCCGTGGCTCCTCGTGCACGGCCTGGCGTCGAACGCCCGACTCTGGGACGGCATCGGCCGCCGTCTGGCCGCTGCCGGCCACCTGGCCGTCGCGGTCGACCAACGGGGTCACGGCCAGTCGAGCAAGGTCGACGGACCGTTCGACATGGAGACCGTGGCCGACGACCTGACGCTCCTGCTGGCCGAACTCGGCTGGGAACGAGCCAACCTGGTGGGACAGTCCTGGGGCGGCAACGTCGTCATCGAGACCGCGAGCCGCCACCCCGAACGGGTGGCCCTGGTGGTCTGCGTCGACGGCGGTTTCATCGAGCTCCAGGAGCGGATGCCCGATTGGGCCGAGGCCGCCGAGCGGATGGCGCCACCGCGCTTCGAGTCGACGCCCGTGGCCCAGGTCGAGGCGTGGTTGGCGTCCTCGGCGGCCGACTGGCCCGAGGAGGGCCGCCGGGGAACCCTCTTCAACTTCGAGGTGCGCGCCGACGGCACCGTGGCCCCATGGCTCACGTTCGATCGGCACCTCTCGGTCCTGCGAGGCCTTTGGGAGCACCGGCCGACGACTCGCTATCCGACGATCACCGCTCCGGTGCTCATGATCGGGGCCGACAGCGGCGACGGCGGCTGGGCCGAGACCAAGCACGACGCGATCGAGCGCGCCGTCGGCCTGCTGCCCCGCGGTCGGGCGGTCTGGTTCTCGCCGGCCCACCACGACGTCCACGCGCAGAAACCCGACGAGGTCACCGACGTCCTCCTCGCCGCGGCCACCGATCCCTCGTTCTTCGATTGACCCGCGCCCCCTCCCCGACCGACGATCCGAGCCCAGGAGCCGAGCCATGAATCCCGATGTCCAACGAGTCGTCGTCGACGGTCTGGCCCGACTGCCACAGTTCTGCCATTGCTCGATCGCCGCCGGCTGGGTGTTCGTCTCGGGGACGCTGGGCACGGCCCCGGGCCGGCTCGAGCTGGTCGAGGGCGGGATGGGGCCCCAGACCACCCAGACCATGGAGCACATTCGCACCATTCTCGAGTCGGTGGGCGCCTCGCTCGACGACCTCGTGAAGGTCTCGGTGTTCGTGTCCGACATGAGCCGCTTCGCCGAGATGAATGCCGCCTACGAGGCCTTCTTCGACGGGGTCACGCCCCCGGCCCGGATCACCGTCGGCCAGGTCGGTCTGGCACTCGGCGCCCTGGTCGAGATCGAGGCGATCGCCTACAACCCCGCCGCCGCCGATCGGGCGCCGGACTGAGAACCGAGGGGCGTCCGTCCGTCCCGGCGAACGGCAGCCCCGAGGTCGGTGCCATCGGCCGGTTGCCAGCCCGGACGTCTCCAGACGTGACCCCACCTGGTGCGCCAGCTCTCGGCCGCTCGCACGTCGCGCACCAGGTTCGCGAACTCCCCGTAACCGATCCGGACCGGGCTGAACGTCTCGATGTTCTTCGTCAGGCCGTACTTCACCCGTCGCACCTCGGGTTCGAACGTCCCGAAGAGTCGGTCCCAGGTGATCAGGATGCCCCCGTAGTTCTTGTCGAGATACTGCGGGTTGGCACCGTGATGGGCCCGGTGATGCGACGGCGTGTTGAGCACCGCCTCGGCGGACGGGGCGAGCCGATCGATCGTCTCGGTGTGGATCCAGTACTGGTAGAGCAGGTTGAGCTGGCCGGCCTTGGCCGTCTGGCGGGCCGAGAAGCCGAGGAGCGGCATCGGGAGGTAGACCCACGACATCACGAACCCGGCCCAGGGCTGGCGCAGCGCCGTGGACAGGTTGTAGTGCTCACTCGAATGGTGGGCGACGTGGTTGGCCCAGAAGATCCGCTTCTCGTGCTGCCAGCGATGACTCCAGTAGTAGAGGAAGTCCCATGCCACCATGGCCGCCGCGAAACTGCCGCGCCGTCCGGTGATCGTGAACAGCCGTCGGCGGAACACGCCGTCGACCGCCTTGCCCAGGATGCCGGCCGTTGCGAAGCCGATGGCGACGTTCCCGGCCAGCATGGTGAGACTGGCGATCGTGTCTCGCCGCTCGTAGCCGACGGGGACCAGCGGGTCGGCCGGTGAGCGGGGGTCCGAGAGCGCTTCGGGGGTCCAGTCGTCGAGGTCCCCCGGCTCTCGCCGGACGGTCGCTCGCTGCAAGGCCCTGCGCTCCGCGTAGATCGTGATCGCGAACAGTGGCAGCGACAACAGATCGGTCTTGTCGATCTTCAGACCCGATTTCATGGACCCAGTGTCGCTCATCGAGCGCGTGGCGCGCCGTCGGTCGAGCGGGCCGCCCGCTCAGCCGCACACCCGTCCGAACAGCCGAGCCACGTTGCCGCCGAGCACCAAGTCGACCTCGGCCGGCTCGCAACCCCGCTCACCGAGCAACCGAGCGACCACGTCGAACTGGGAATACTCGGTGAGGACGGGTCGGTAGTTCGCGTCGAGATCGGTCCCGATCGCCACGTGCTCGATCCCCACGACGTCGACGAGCCGGCAGATCTCGTCGACGTAGTCCGCCAGGGTCGTCGCCGTGACGCCCGCCGGCCAGGCTCCGATCAGACCATCGGCCTCGGCGACCACCCGGGCGTGCGCTTCGGTCAACAGGCGGGGGTGGTCGCCGGACGGTCCGGCGAGATGGCTGTGCGAGATCACGATCGGCGAATCGGAGATCTCGAGGGCATCGACCGTGGTGGCGAAGGTGGCGTGGGCCAGATCGACGATGATGCCGAGCCGGTTCATCTCGGTCACCACCTCACGGCCGAACGGCGTGAGACCGTGATGGCGAGGGGCCTCGGTCTGGATGTCGCCCAACTCGTTGACCCGGTAGTGCACGAGCGTGATCAGGCGGGTGCCGAGCGCATGGGCGTCGGCCAGACCGTCGAGGCGGCCCTCGAGGAAGTCGGCGCCCTCGCAACACACGAAGGCCGAACCCTCGCCGTCGGCATGCGCCGCGTCGAGGTCGGCCACGGTGCGGACCTGGCGAACCCGGTCGAACAGGGCGGTCAGTCCGGCCAGTTGGCGGTCGTGGTCGGCCCGGGCCTCACCATCGTCGAAGTCGCGAACCGCCCCCAGTCCGCCGGTTTCGTTGGGCGCGAGGACCACCAGATCGGCCACGGTCGACACACTCACCGAACACACCCCGGCCTCGGCCGCCCCACGGATCGACGGGATCGGCGTCGGCGCACCGAGCAACCGCGCCATCGGAGAGGCGTCGTCGTAGCCGGCCAGGAAACAGCGGCCGGGGTGGGCATGCAGGTCGATCCAGGGTCCGTGGGTGCTCACCGGCCCGATCGTAGAGGCTCAGCCGATGAGACTCAGCCGCTCGGCCAGTGCTCGCCCCCGCTCGACGTCGACCGAGCGCAACAGATGGATACCCGTGACGAAGAACACGACGAGGGCCAACACCGCCGGCCGGCTCGAATCGAAGATCGTCACGCTGAGCACGAAGAGCAACGGCGACAGGATCGAGGCGAACTTCGACAGGATCGAGAAGAACCCGAAGAACTCCCCACTGCGCGAGTCGGGGATGAGGCGGGCGAACAGGGCTCGCGAGAGCGCCTGACTGCCGCCTTGGCACACCGCCACCATCCAGGCGAGCAGCCAGAACTCCACGACCGAGTCGAGGGCGAACCCCCACACGGCGATCACCGAGTAGGCCACCAACGCCAGGGTGATGGCCGTCTTGGTCGTCATCGCATCGGCGAAGGCGGCGAGCGGACCACGGCTCAGCACCGCGGCGGCCAGGACGGCGGCCACCTGGGTCGCCCCGATGATGACCAGGATGGTCGGGATGCTCGACGAGCGCGGCGGTGGCAGGATCTCGATGGACTCGATCCCGAACGCCGATCCGGTGTCGGAGACCAGTTGTAGCGTGATCCGGTGGTCCCCGGGTGCGTCGAGCTCGATCGTCTCGGTCTCGCCCGTTCGCACCGTGGGGTTGGATCCGTCGATCACGAACAGCTCGCCGTCGTCGTCGACCAACGGATCGCCGTCGACGATCACGGCGATGTCGCCATGGTCGGGGCCGGTCTCGTGGGTCACCTCGATCGACTGTCCGGTCCAATCGAAGCTGAGCGGGCTCGACGAGGTGGCGATGACGACCGGCCCCTCGGTCCCGAAGGCGGCGGGGGCCGCGCCGGTGACATCGGGCGCGGCGAAGAGCCGAGCACCGATGCCGACCACCGGGAGGAGCACGATGTTGGCCACCAGGAAGCCGGTCAGGAAGCGGCGGCGAAGCCGGTCGGTGGTCATCAACGACCCGAAGAGCAGGCTGTAGGGGATCCCGACGAACTGCACGACGAGGATCGCCAGGATCAGTTCGATCGCCCCGAACCCGAGCTCGGATCCGTAGATGGCCGCCACGGTGATCACGGCGTTGATGCCGTCGTTGTAGATCAGGAAGGCCACCAGGAAGCGGCGGAGGTCGGGGAGGTCGGCCAGGCCCCGGACGGTGACGATCGCATCGGCGACGCCGGAACGCAGGGCCGATCGGATCGATCGATTCCCGAGGCCGGGGGGTTCGGGAACGAAGCGGATGAGCGGGATCGAGAACACCGCCCACCAGAGACCGACCGACGCCATGCTGAGCCGGGCGCCCAGGTCGTCGTCGGGCAGGGCGAAGATGGCGACGACGTTGAGGCTGAGCAGCAGCCCACCGCCGAGGTAACCGAAGGCGTAGCCCCGGGCCGACACCCGTTCGAGCTCGTCGGCCTTCGCCACGTGCGGCAGCAACGAGTCGTAGAAGACGTTCGAGGCGCCGAACCCGATCCGCCCGATCCCGAACAGGATCGAGGCGGCCAGCCAATCCCCTTCACCGATTCCGAACAGCCCCACCGTGGCGACCACGCCGATCACCATGAAGATCACGAGCAGCCGCTTTCGCCAGCCGGCCTCGTCGGCGGCGGCTCCCAGCACCGGACTGAGCAGCGCCACCACGAGCACCGAGGCGCTCAGCGTGAGGGTGTAGGAGCGGGTCGCCGCGGCCGGCGACGACAGCGTCGCACCGGCCACCGACGAGTAGTAGACGGGCAGGACGGCGGCCAGGATCGTGGTGGCGAAGGCGGAGTTGGCCCAGTCGTAGAACACCCAGGCCTGGACCTGACGACGGTGATCTGCATCCTTGGCGCGCACTCGCCAACCCTACGCAGTCCGCGAGCCTGTCCGTGACCAATGACGGTGACGGGCCCGTTGGCGACGCGGCTCAGATCTCCAGCGCGATGAAATGCGGGAACTCGGTGGCCGGCTGCCCGTCGCGGGGTTCGCACATGGCTTCCATCGGGTCCCAGAGCGCCAGCACCTCGGGATGATCGTGGGCCTGGTCGAGCCCGCCCTTGGCCCATTCGAACATCTCGACGTACGTCGGGCCCGGCTCGTCGACACTCCGGAAGCGTTGCGGCGGGGTGTCGGTCACGAGCCCGAGCCGATTGAGCGTCGGCCAGTGCCGCTGCATGAGGCGGACGAACTCCACCTCGGACTCGGCCCGCACGCGGAATGTGCAGATCACCGTCTCCCTGACCATGGGGGCAACTATCGGGCCGAATCCCGGAATCGTCAACCATCGCCGGCGCGACCGTCGCCCATCGGGTGAAATCCCGGTGCAGTGTGATCCACCTCACAGAACTCGACTCGCCGATCCGCCACACTGACCTTCGGCAGGCCCACGGACCACGAGTTCGGGCCGACAGGGTCTCCTCTCCCGATGAGGGTCGGAGACGAGACCGATGCGGCGGGGACTCTCGGAGGGAGTGTCCCCGCCGCAGTCCGTTTTCCTGCTCGCCTCCCACAGGGGGTCGCCGTGACCGTCCCTCGGTAGCCTCGCAGCGTGCAGGATCGGGTTCGCGACCGCCGTGCGTTGCAGTCGGTGGCAACCCAGTTCTTCGTGAACGGGGCCGTGTTCGCCTCGTTCGTGCCCCGTCTGCCCGAGATCCGGGACCAGGTCGACGTCCGGGTCGGCACCCTGGGGCTGATCATGACCCTGGCCGGGGCCCTGGGGATGGTCGGGAGCGTGGTCGTCGGACCCCTCCTCGCCCGCCACGGGACCCGGAGGCTGATCATCGGCGGTGCCATCGGCCTGGTTGCCTGCCTCCCGATCATCGGGTTCGCGACCCATCCCCTGGTCCTCCTCCTGGGATTGGCCGGCTTGAGTGCGCTCGACGTGCTCGTCGACATCTCGATGAACATGCAGGGTTCGTGGCTCAGCGAGCGGCGGCGACGGCCGGTGATGAGCCGGCTCCACGGCCTGTGGAGCCTCGGCACGCTCGCCGGGGGCCTGGCCGCGGCGCAGCTCGCCGCAGCCGGCGTCTCCCTCCGCGTGCACCTCGTCGGGGCCTCGATCGTCCTCCTCGCCGCCGTGGTCTTCGTCGGCCGCGGGCTCCTCGTCGACGACGAGCCGTCCAACGAGCCCGAGCCCTCCACCGATCCCACCCTCGATGCCGCCCGACGCCGAACGGCCCGGCTCGGGTTGATCGCATTCGCCCTGGCGGGTGCCACCGGGGTGGCGATGGAGATGACCTCGAGCGACTGGGCCGCCTTTCGCCTCACCGACGACTTCGCCGCCGGCGCCGGCCTGGCCGGTCTGGCCTACGTCTGCAACGTGACCGGCATGACCTTCAGCCGCCTGATCGGTGACTCGCTCCAATCCTGGCTCGGTCGCGATCGGCACCTCGTGCTGGCCCTGGTCACGACCGCCGTGGGTCTGGCCCTTGCGTCGCTGGCGCCGCACGAGGTGCCGACGTTCGCCGGGTACCTCCTGGCAGGCCTGGGCATCGCCCCGTTCATGCCGAGGCTCTACGACGACGCCGTCCGATTCCCCGGTCGGGCGGGCCAGGGCCTCGCCGGACTCACCGCCGGCATCCGGGTCGCCGCGCTCGGAACCCCCGTGATCGTCGGGTCCCTGGCCGCGTCGTCGCTCGACGTCGGCCAGGCCACCGCCATCGTCACCCTGCCGAGCATCGCCGCCTTCAGTGCCCTGTCGGTGCAGCGGATGCGCAGCGTCCGGATGGCCGGAGCGGCCTAGTCGAACTGCTTTCGCTCGGCCTCGGTCAGGCACCCGTCGAGCGCCGTCGAGACCAAGTCCTCGGAGCCGGGGTCCTCCAGCGCCCTCAGGCGGACGAAATCGGTGCCCTGGAGGCCCGCACTCACGCACGCCGTGGTCTGGGTGGAGATCTCGATGCCCTTCTCCTTCCAGAGCGAGGCCTGGAGGAGGATTCCATGGTCGAGGCAGCGCAGGGTCGATCCCTCGAGCGCGATCCGCATCGACTCGTCGTCCTCCTCGCCCAGGACCACCCGTCGATAGCGGGCCAGCCAATAGCCGACGGTCTCGGCCGGATCGGCGAACACGGCGTCGTAGCAGGCCACATCGACGGCCGCCTCGGTCCGGGGATCGGCGAGCAGCCCGGCAACGGACTCGCCGAGAATCGGGAGGGACGGCGAGACACAGGCGCTGGCGCCGACGATGGCCGGGTCGATCGCCTCGGCCCGGAACACCGGCGGCTCGAGTCTGCCGCTCATCAGGTGCAGCAGGCCGAGGTAGGCCAGGCCTTGGGTCTCGGATCCCTTGATCGAGGTGGCCAGGCAGTCGAGCTGTTCCTTGCCCAGCCACGGCTGGTCGACGTCGCCCAGGAGGAGTGAAACGAGCTGGGGCGGTGAGCACCCGATGATGTGGTCGTTGATCTCGATCTGGTCGTCCTTGGGAAGGTTCGCCGAGCCCCCGGCCGTCGATGCCGAGCGGAAGAGCTCGTCGAGCTCGGGGCGCGCGGCCACCAGATCCTGCAGACACCGTTCCCGAGCATCGACCATGGCCGCCCGCTCGGCGTCGGGCCCGTCTTCGACCGCAGCCGCCGACGACGCCGTGGTCTCGCCCGCCCCGGCCGACGTCGTGCTGCCGCCACAGGACGACGCGACGATGCTCATGACGAGGAGCACCAGGCCGACCAGCGACCGAGGACCGATTCTCCGCTGCATGACGGCTCCCTCACCAGGCGACAACGCGGGACGATCCCACCGTAGCCCGCACCGGCGCGGAGCGACCGGCCAACACCGAGCGCGGAGCGACCGGCCAACACCGAGCGCGGAGCGACCGGCGAGTCGTCACTCAGCCCGTCACCCCGATGGCCGGGGGGAGCAGTCCGACGAGGGACTCCCAGGCGTCGATCTCACAGCCGTTGCTCCTGGTGATCGTCGCGTCGACGGCCTCGCCGTCGATCTCGCCGACGATGCGGGCCTCGTCGGGCCCCCCGTAGATCTCGGTGCAGGCCTGATCGGCGGGGAGACCGTCGAACAGCAGCGACCGGATGCCATCGTCGTCGAGGAGTCCGCACGCCGTCTCCCCGTCGACACCGTCGACCTCGGGGGTGACGGGGAAGGTGTCGCCCATGCAGCCGATCGTGTAGACGATCGGCTCGATGTCGGGGTGGGTGACGGTGATCTCGAGACTGGCGATGGTGGCGTCGGCACCGATGATCTCGTCGCCGCCGGGCAGCGTCGACGTCGTCTCGGTGCCGCCGCCGACATCGATCGTCTCACCATCGCTGCCGCAGGCGGCGGTCAGCGAGAGCAGCGCGACCGCCGAAGCGGTCAGGACGGTTCTGGATTGGCGACCGAACATGTTCGGTTCCTCCTTGATCGGGGTTCTGTCGTGATCGGGTTCTGGCCGTTCGACTCGTTCGAGTCCGAAACCTCAGACGATCACCGACGATCGCCGGTTCCCGGGGCGGTCGACATTGCGAAGACTGTCATACTCCGGAGGGCATACTCCGGAGGCCACGTTCCGGACGCCCCATCGGTCGACGGCACTCGGGTCGACGGCACACTGGTCGTCGGTCCCGAAAGGATTGTGCCGTTGGTGGACAGGTATGGGGTGTGTCCCCCCTCTCACTCGTCGTGACGTCGTCGACACCGACCGCCGATGACCGCCTCGAGCGCTTCCGCTCGATCTACGACGCCACCTTCGACGACCTCGTTCGCTACTGCCGGCGGCGCCTGAGCGAGGTCGACGCCGGCGACGCCGTGAGCGAGATCTACCTCACGGCCTGGCGTCGTCTCGACGACCTGCCCGAAGCCGACTCGGCCCGGCTGTGGCTGTTCGGCGTGGCCCGCAACGTGTTGGCCAATCTGCACCGCTCCCGTGACCGACGTGAACGTCTCGACCTGCGGCTGGCGGCCCAGCCACCGCGCCCCGCCACCCCGGGTCCGGAGCACGCCGTCGTCGACGAAACCGGGGTCATCGCCGCCCTGGCCACCCTGCGTCCCGACGACGCCGAACTGTTGCGACTCATCGCCTGGGAGGGCCTCTCGCATGCCGAAGCCGGCGTCGTGCTCGGCTGCACGGCCAATGCGGTCGCCATCCGCCTGCACCGCGCCAAGGCCCGTCTGGCCGAGGCCATGGCCACCGGCGCCGAGCGCGCCGCTCCCCCACATCCGTCCCCCGAACCGAGGAATGAACCGTCATGAGCGACCGAACCGACCATCCGGATCCACTCGATGCGCTTCGCGCCGCCAACCCGTCCCCCGCCGACAACCCCGTCACCGGTCTTCCCCTCGACCGGGCCCGACTCTTCCAGGAGATCACCATGTCCCCCGCCGACCCGACCGCGTCGACCAGCCCCGAACCGACCGCCCCCGAGCCGGCCCGATCGTTCGGACCGGCTCCGACCCGAGACGAGCTGGAGCCGCGCCGCCGGGTCCGGACGGGCCGACGGTTCGCCCTCACCGGCGTCGCCGCCGCCACCGCCGTCGCGGTCGGGTTCGGCGTGGTGGCCCTCGTTCCCGGGAGCACCTCGGCGGCCGAGGCGGCGGTCGTCAAGGCTGCGCAGGCCACCGAGGCCAGCGACGCCGGCACCGCCGTCATCACGGTCGATCTCGAAGGACTCGACGGCCGGGCCGATGGGTTCTCGCCCGGTTCGCTCGTGCTGTCCACGGCGTTCGATGGAAGCGATCTGTCGGCCCGACTCGACGGCGATCAGGCCGGCTCGTTCGGATTCGGCGGGGCGCCCGAAGTCCGGGTCGTCGACGGCGTGATCTACCTCGACATCGGTGACGGCACCTGGTACTCGGTCGACGATCCCAACCTCGCAACGCTGTTGTCGACCGTCGGGCTACCCGTCGACATCCGCAGTGACCTCTCCTCGGGCATCGTGGAGCTGGTCACCTCGGCCGACGACGTCCAGGATCTCGGCAGTGGGCGCTATCGGGCCACCGTCACGGTCGAGGAGGCCCGGCGACTCGCCGATGCCTACCCGAGTCTCGGGCTCTACACCGATCGGATGCTGCCGGCCGAGGTCGCCCAGCAGCCCCTCCAGATCGAACTGGTCCTCGATGGCTCCGGGCTCATCGACGTGGTCACCATCGGCACGGCGCTGACCGATCCCGACGACCCCTCGATCACGGCGACCGGCTCGATCACGATCGACTTCAACGATCTCGGCGTCGACCAGGACATCGTTGCCCCCCTCGGCGCCGAGCCCCTCGACCTGGGATCCATGCTCGGCGGCAACTGACCGCCCTTGACCATCTTGACCATGGGGAAAGGGCGTGACTAGCCTGACGTCATGACCTCCTGGATCGACGAGGCGACGACGGCCTTCCAGACCGCACTCGACGAGATCGTCGGGGCCCGGCGCCCTCGTCACGATCCGGCCCAACTGGGCCGGGCCGCGGCATTGGGAGCCATGGCCGGGTCACTGTGGTCCGACGAACTCGGGCCGTTCTACGACTCCGAGGGCGTCGGCGTCCTACTGGGCGGGATCACGAAACAGGCCGTCAGCGATCGGGTTCGCCGGCATCGACTCATCGCCCTCCGGACCGGATCGGGACGCCTCGTCTATCCGGCGTTCCAGTTCGAGGGCCGTACCGTCGTGCCGGGCTTGGCCGCCACCCTCACCATCGTCGCTCCCGACGACACCGAGGCCTGGTACGTGGCGTCGTGGTTCGTCACCCCCGATCCCAACCTCGACGGTCGGGCCCCGATCGAGGCACTCCGAAACGGCGACACCGACCGGGTGGCCCGAGCGGCACGTGACGTCGCAGCCAGCCTTCGATCCTGACGTCGATGACCGTCGACTTCCCCTTCCCCGACCCCGAGCGTTCGATGGGCCGGTTCCCGGCTCGCCGACTCCCGGCCGGGCTCCGGATCCACCGACTGCACGCTCGCGACCTGGGCCCGTTCTGGTTCTCCTCGACGGCCGCCGAACTCGGTGGCGGCAACCGGTTCGACCTCGCTCCCCCCTCGGGCTCGTCCTACTGGGCGCTCCAACCGGTCGTTGCGTTGCTCGAGACCCTCGCCCGGCGACCGGTTCGGACCCTTCCGCTCGAACTGCTCGACCGCTACGTGCTGACGACGGCACCCCTCCCCCAGGATCTGCCCGACGTGGCGAACGTGCCGGTGAAGGCGGCCCGAGGGTTCGGGCTGACGGGCGAGTTCCACACCTCGGTCGATCGTCGTCGAACGAGGGCATGGGCCCGGGCCCTCGCCGACGCCGGGTTCAGGGCCCTGATCGCCCTGCCCCGCCACGACGTCACCGGCCGCCACCGAACGCTCACCCTGTTCGGACGGGCCGGCGAGCACCCGCCCTACGGATGGGTCTGGAAACCGGCGACCAGACCCATCGACGACGACCTGATCGACGAACTCGGCCCGTGGGGCATCCGGGTGCTCCCGATCCCCTTCGACGTCGAGATCGAGCCCGTCCGGTGATAGACCATCGGCACCAGTTCGACAGCCTGGCCCCGGAGGGCCAGCCCACGGTCCGAGGTCCACGATGAGCCGCCCGAAGAACACCAGTCGCGTCACCAAGCCCTCGAAACCGGTCCAGGGACAGACTCGTCGCCGCCGGCACGGCGACCACCACCACACCGAGGTCTGGTGCGAGAACCACCAGCGGTGGGAGCAGACCGACTGACGCCCGACGATCGACCGGGTCGACGAGCCGGGGCCGGCGTGACAGACTCCGCCCCATGATCTCCGTCCTCATCATGTACCCCAAGACCGCCGACTCGACCTTCGACATGGACTACTACACGTCGACCCACATGCCCATGCTGGCCGAGGCCCTCGGTGACGCCTGCCAGGGATGGGGTGCGAGCACGGTCAAGGGCGACAAGTGGGCCGCCTACGGCTGGGCGATGGTCGACAGCCAGGAGGCCTTCGACGCCGCCATGGCCACCCACGGGGCGAAGATCATGGGCGACGTCGCCAACTACACCAACGTCGCTCCCGAGCTCCTCGTCGGCGACGTCGCCCACTGATCGACCGGTCGTTCCGACATGCCCCGGTTCGAAGCCCTCGGCGTCGTGGTCGGTGACCTCCCGGCCGCACTCGCCTTCTATCGACTGATCGGCTTCGAGTTCCCCGAGCAGGCCGAGGGCCATGTCGAGGCTGCGCTCGGGCGTGGCCTCCGGCTGATGCTCGACACCGAGGCGGTGGTGCAATCGTTCTCGGACTGGTCGCCCCCCACGGGTGGGAGTCCGCGGGTGGCGCTGGCGTTGCGCTGCGACGACGCCGCCGAGGTCGACGCCACCCACGCCGCCGTGGTCGGCGCCGGACACCGCTCGAAGGTGGATCCCTTCGATGCTCCGTGGGGCCAGCGCTACGCCACCGTGCTCGACCCCGACGGGAACCCCATCGATCTGTTCGCCGACCTCGGCTGACCTCGGCGGCGAAGCCGATCGCCGACCTGCGGTCGCCTCAGGTCCGGCGGTGGCGGGCCCACGACAGGAACTCGTCGCGGGGCCAGGTGTTGACCACCTGATCCCGGGGTGCCCATCCGCGCTGGGCGGTGAGCACGCCGTACTCCATCCGACCCAGCTCGCTCGTGTGATGCGAGTCGGTGTTGATCACGAGCTTGACCCCCCGCTCGACGGCACGTCGGACGACGTCGGACGCGGCATCGAGGCGCTGGAGCGCACCGTTGATCTCGAGCGCGACGTCGAAGTGATGCAGGGCCTCGATGACGATGTCGATGTCGAGCTCGATCCCCGGCCTCCGACCGATGTAGCGACCGGTGAGATGTCCGATCGAGTTCACCGTCGGGTCGGCGATGGCCTGCACGAGCCGCTCGGTCTGGACCTTCACGTCCTGATCGAAATGGGAGTGGACCGAGGCGACCGTGTACTCGAACTCGGCCCGGAACTCCGGTGAGTAGTCGAGTCCACCCGACGGGCCGATGTTGAGCTCACAACCGAAGAGGATGGTGAGGTCGGGGTACCGGTGCTGGATCGCCCGGATGGCCTCGCGGTGTTCGAGCATCTCCTCCTGACTGGAACCGTTGATCGCCAGGTCCTCACCGTGATCGGTGATGGCCAGGTACTCGTAGCCGAGATCGGCGGCGACCTTCACCATGTCGGCGAGCGAGGATCGGCCGTCGCCGGAGCGGTCGGTGTGATAGTGCAGGTCGCCACGGATGTGCCGGCGTTCGACCAGCTGGGGCAGCGAGCCCTCGGCGGAGGCCCCGACCTCACCCGTGGCCTCGCGCATCGGCGGTGGGATCGGGGTCAGGTCGAGCGCGGCGTAGATGTCGGCTTCACGGGAGCGGGCGACGACCCGGTCGCTCGCCGACTTGGTGGCCTGGCCGTCGTCGTCGAGCGCCGCCTCGAACAGTCCGTACTCGTTGAGGACGAGGCCTCGGTCCATCGCTCGCTGGCGGAGTTCGATGTTGTGGGCCTTCGAACCGGTGAAGTAGAGCACGGTCGCCCCGAACTGTTCGGGCTCGACGACCCGTACGTCGACCTGCAGGCCGGACGAGGTGAGGAAGGAGGTCTTGGTGTCGCCGCTGACCACGATCTCCGCGACCTCCGGAAGCTCCCGGACCCGCTGCATGACCGCCGACGCGTCGGTGGCGGCGACGGTGATGTCGACATCGCCGATCGTCTCGCAGAACCGACGCAGGCTGCCGCAGTACAGGGCGTCGACGACCCCCTCGATCGCCGCGAGCTCGGCCACCAGACCTTCGGCGAGCGGGAGGGCATCGGCGATCGGTGTGCGGCGGTCCTTGCCCGACAGACCCAGGCGCTCGATCGCCTTGGCGATCTTGGCCTCGCTGGTCGCCCCCAGGCCGGGAACCGTCCGGAGGGTCTCGGCGGCGATGGCGGCCCGCAGTCCCTCGACGTCCTCGACGCCGAG
This sequence comes from uncultured Acidimicrobiales bacterium, assembly GCA_963717115.1. GTDB lineage: Bacteria > Actinomycetota > Acidimicrobiia > Acidimicrobiales > SZUA-35 > JBBQUN01. The sequence continues at coordinate 679,388 of CAVQVO010000009.1, forward strand.
GTGGGTGCGGATCTGTTGCAGGGTCTTGGGTCCGAGGCCGGGGATCTTGCTCAGCTCGACGACTCCGGGGGGGAAGGCCGACCGGAGGTCGTCGAGCTTGGCCACCCGGCCGGTGTCGACCAGCTCACGGATCTTGGCGGCGGTCGACTTCCCCAGGCCGTCGAGCTTGGCCAGCTCCCCGGCCGACAGGGCCGTCAGGTCGCCCGAGGCGGACTCGACGGCCCGCATCGCGTTCTCGTAGGCCCGAACCTTGAACGACTGGGGTGAGCCCTCGGCGAGCGTGGTCAGCTCGACGAGCTCGGCGAGCATCGCCTTGACGTCACGATTGGTGACCATCAGTCGAGACGGCTCTTCACGAGATCGGCGACCGCCCGACCGTCGGCCCGCCCGGCCACCACGGCATTGACCGCCTTCATCGCGGCCCCCATGTCGGCCTTCGACGTGAACCCGCGTTCGGCGAGCGTCGACTCCACCAGCGCGACCAGCTCGTCGTCGCCGAGGCCGGCCGGCAGGTACCGCTCGAGGATCTCGGCCTCGGCCCGCTCGTCGGCGGCCTTCTCGGGACGGTTGCCCTGATCGAAGGCCTCGGCGGCCTCGTGGCGCCGCTTCAACTGGGCGGCGATCACCTTGGTGACGCCGGCATCGTCGAGCGTGACCGCCGACCGGCCCGACGTCTCGGCCTCCTGGACTGCGGCGATGATCGAGCGCAGCGTCCGCAGGACGAGGGCGTCCTTGGCCTTCATGGCCGCGGTGAGGTCGGTTCGGATGGTCTCGATCAGCATCGTCCCATGATGACACGCCCGGTCCACCGGTTGGCCACCGATTCGGCCGTCGTCTTCGGTCCGATCCGAGCCGGTGGACTACGGTCACGCCCCACGCAGACCGGAGGGACCCACATGGCCGACATCAAGGGACGACACGACGGGCGCTTCGACGCACTCGTGGCCGGGCTCTCCGATCAACTCGACAGCGGGCACGATCTGGGCTTGTCGGTGGCGGTGACCGTCGACGGTGAACCCGTCGTCGATCTGTGGGGCGGCTGGGCCGACACCGAGCAGACCAGGCCGTGGAACGAGAACACGATCACCAATGTGTGGTCGACCACCAAGACGATGACCAACCTCTCGGCGCTGGTCCTGGCCGACCGGGGCATCATCGACCTCGACGAGCCGGTGGCGACCTACTGGCCCGAGTTCGCCGCCAACGGCAAAGACGGGGTGCTGGTCCGCCACCTGCTCTCACACACGTCGGGGGTGTCGGGATGGGATCGACCGATCGAGCTCGCCGATCTCTACGACTGGGAGCGATCGACGGCGAAACTGGCGGCCCAGGCTCCCTGGTGGGAACCCGGGACGGCCTCGGGATACCACGCACTCAACCAGGGGCACCTCGTCGGTGAGGTCATCCGCCGAGCCGACGGTCGCACGCTGGGGACGTTCTTCGCCGAGGAGATCGCCGGCCCGCTCGAGGCCGACTTCCACATCGGCCTCCCGGCGGCGCACGATCATCGGGTCTCGAACGTCGTCCCCCCACCACCGGTCTCGGTCGATCTGTCGCTGCTCCCTCCTGATCACCCGGCGGTCCGGACCTTCACGGGTCCGGTGGCCGACGCAACGGCGTCGTGGACTCCCGAGTGGCGCCGCGCCGAGATCGGTGCCGCCAACGGCCACGGCAACGCCCGATCGGTCGCCCGGATCCAGGCCGCGGTGGCCTGCGGCGGAACGCTCGACGGGGTGAAGCTCCTGTCGCCGGCGACCATCGATCGCATTTTCGAAGAACAGTCGAACGGCATCGATCAGGTCCTGTTCGATCAGGTTCGTTTCGGCATCGGGTACGCCCTCGACGCGGCGTCCTTCCCGAGGATGCCCGAGGGACGGAGGTGCTTCTGGGGTGGCTGGGGCGGATCGGTGATCATCGTCGACGTCGATCGGCGCATGACCATCGCCTACATGATGAACAAGATGCAGGGCGACGTGCTCGGCAACCAGACCGCCAAGCTGGTCGTCGAGGGCGTCTACGAGACCGTCGGCTGACCGAGCCGTTCGTCACGGTCCGCTGCGTCTCGGCCCACGATCGGCGATGCCATGATGGAGGGGTATGGATCGATTCGACTCCCCCACCCCCGAGACAGCCGGCGACGGGCGGCGACCCTTCGTGCGACAGGTCGGATTCGTGGTCGGCGTCGTCGCGCTGATGTGGATCATCGAGATCGTCGACTCGATCGCGCTCGACGACCGCCTGCAGGGAAACGGGATCCTGCCCCGGAACGCCGACGGACTCGACGGCATCCTGTGGGCGCCGTTCCTGCATTCGGACTGGCGGCACATCGTCTCCAACACGTTCCCGTTCCTCTTCCTCAGTGCGCTGGTCGCCATCCGCGGCTTTCGGTACTGGCTGACCGTCAGCGTCGTGGCGATGCTGCTCGGCGGGGCACTCACCTGGGCCTTCGCCGGGTCCGGCAACCACATCGGGGCCAGCGGGGTCGTCTTCGGCTACCTCGGGGCGTTGCTCGGTGCCGCGTTCTTCGAACGCAGCGCCCGGGCCGCGGCACCGGCGATGGTGGCGCTCTTCCTGTACTACACGATGCTCATCGGTCTGGTGCCCCAGGACGGCATCTCGTGGGAGGGGCATCTGGCGGGGTTCCTGGCCGGCATCGCCATCTCCAAGACGATGGCCCGACCCCGCCGCGTGATCCCCGAGGAACCGCCGATCACCGGCGACGAATACTGGCTGACATGAGGCATCCCGCTGCCGCCCTGGCCCGGCTCGGCTGGATGCTCTTGGGGTGGCTCTTCGTCGCCATCGGCGGGATCGGCGTCGTCGTGCCCGGGCTGCCGAGCACCGGGTTCTTCATCCTGGCGGCAGGCTGTTTCTCGAAGTCGAGTCCGCGATTCGAGCAGTGGATCCTCGAGCTCCCGGGTGTCGGTCCGCTGGTCGCCGACTATCGGGCGGGCCTCGGCATGCCCCGCTCGGCCAAGATCCGGGCCACCCTGCTCATGTGGACCGCCATCGCGATCAGCACCGGATTCGTGATCAACGGGCCGGGGGTCCGACTGGCGATCATCGCGCTCGGAGCCATCGGCACCTGGGTGATCCTCGTCCGCGTGCCGACCAAGACCCCTGCCGCCCCCCTCACCTGATGGAGCTGAACCGATGAACCTCGGACTCGAGGGCCGCACCGCACTCGTCACCGGGAGCCACCGGGGTACCGGGGCGGCCACGGCGCGACTGCTGGCGGTCGAGGGGGCCCGGGTGATCGTCCACGGACTCGAACCCGGACAGGCCGACCCGGTGGTGGCCGAGATCAACGCCGCCGGCGGGCTGGCTCGCGGCGTCGTCGGCGACCTGACCGACGACCGGGCGGTCGAGGCGCTGGCCGAAGAGGTCGGGAGCGACCTCGACATCGTGGTCTGCAACTACGGGGTCGCCGCCGGCGGCCGCTGGCGGACGGCGACCACCGACGACTGGTTCGAGGCCTACGACCGCAACGTCGTCACGGCGGTCCGAACCATCCGGGTGTTCCGCGACACGCTGGTCGATCGTGGCTGGGGCCGCATCGTCCTGCTGGGGACGGTGGGCTCGATCCGACCGGCGGCCGTGCGACCGCAGTACTACTCGGCGAAGTCGGCCCTTCCGGGTCTGGTCGTCAGCCTGGCCCAGGACCTCGCCGGCACCGGGGTGACCGCCAACCTCGTCAGTCCCGGACTGATCGCCACGCCCGAGGTCCTCGAGCGGCTCGCCGGACGGTCCGTCGCCGAGGCCTTCGGAACCGACCTCGCCCCCCTGACCGGCTCGATCGCGACCCCCGACGACGTGGCGTCGCTCGTTGCCTACGTCTGCAGCGAACAGGCCGGAGCGATCACCGGCGCGAACCTTCGCATCGACGGGGGTTCGGCCCGGGCGGTCACCCCCTGAGTGTCGTAAGGGCTGCCTAGGGTGGTCGAGGTGACCCCCACCACGACCGACACGGCCGGGATCGAACCACCCCGACCCACCCTCGACGAGGTCGAGCGCGAACTGGCCGAACACGTCCGGGCCCTCGCCGGTCCCGACGCGGTGCCTCGCCAGGAGCAGCTCGATGCCGTGGCCGCCGTCGTCGCCGGCCGCCAACGCACCCTGCTGGTGGCCCGCACCGGGTTCGGCAAGTCGGCCGTCTACTTCTCGGCCACCCGCATGCTGCGCGACCGGGGGTGGGGGCCGACCGTGGTGGTGTCGCCCCTGTTGGCACTCATGCGCGATCAGGTCGCCGCCGCCCAGCGACTCGGTCTGGCGGCCGAGACCATCAACTCCTCGAACCTCGGCGCCTGGGACGCCATCGAGGCCCGCATCGCCGCCGACCAGACCGATCTGCTCCTCATCGCGCCGGAACGGCTGGCGAACGCCGGCTTCCGGCGTCGGGTCTTCGACACCCTCCGCCGCCGGCCCTTCGCGCTCGTGTGCGACGAGGCCCACTGCATCTCCGACTGGGGTCACGACTTCCGGCCCGACTATCGGCGCCTGCGCCGCCTGCTCGCCGAACTGCCGGACTGGACCCCGGTGCTCGCCACCACCGCCACCGCCAACCAACGGGTCACCGACGACGTCGCCGCCCAGCTCGGCGACGACACCCTGGTGCTGCGCACCTCGCTCGATCGTGCGTCGCTCCACCTCAGCGTGGTCGAACTCGACAACGACGCCCAGCGGCTGGCCTGGCTGGCCGAGACCATCGAGCGCCTGCCGGGTTCGGGCATCATCTACTGCCTCACCCAGGCCCAGGCCGACGACGCCGCAGCTTGGCTCCGGAGCCAGGGCCACGACGTCGAGTCCTACACCGGCGGCATCGACGCCGAACGTCGCCGGCAACTCGAGGACGCCCTGCGAGACAACCGGATCAAGGCGTTGGCCGCCACATCGGCCCTCGGCATGGGATTCGACAAGGGCGACATGGCCTTCTGCATCCACCTCGGGCTGCCCCCGTCGCCGGTGGCCTACTACCAACAGATCGGCCGCGCCGGTCGAAACATCGAGCGGGCCGAGGTCATCGCCCTGCCCCGACCGGTCGAAGACGCCGCCGTGTGGCGCTGGTTCGAGTCGGTCTCCCTGCCGTCTCGGCAGATCTGCGAGTCGGCCCTCGACCAACTCGACACCGCCCGGCCGACCTCGGTTGCCGCCCTCGAGACCGCGGTCAATCTCGGGCGAAACCGGCTCAACACCCTCATGAACATCCTCGAGGTCGATGGAGCCGTCGACCGGGTCCGCGGGGGCTGGGTCCGATCGGGCAACCCCTGGTCCTACGACGCCGAACTCGCCACGACCCTGTCGGCGTTGCGCCGGACCGAGTCCGATCAGATGCTCACCTGGGCGTCGCTCGATCGTTGTCGGCTCCGGTATCTCCGCGAGTCGCTCGACGACGCCGAGGCGGCCGACTGCGGGCGCTGCGATCGCTGCACCGGACACACCTGGCAGCACCACCCCGACCCCGCGCTCGCCACTCGGGCCAACGACTTCCTGCGCGGTGGCGAACTGGTCGTCGAGCCCCGGAAGCAGTGGCCCTCGGGCATCGACGCGCCGAAGGGTCGGATCACCGCCGATCGTCAGGCCCAGCCCGGTCGATCGTTGGCCCGTCTCGGTGACGGCGGGTGGAGCACCCCGCTGGCCAACCTCATCGCCGCGTGCGACCGGGCCGACCCCATCTCGGTGCCCGCCGACCTCATCACGTCGCTGGCTTCGGTCCTGAAGACGTGGGACTGGGACGAGCGACCCACCTGGATCGTTCCGATGCCATCGCGGCGGCGGGCGGCCCTGATCGATGGCGTCGCCGAGGGTCTGGGTGCCCTCGGTCGACTGCCCGTGCATCGGGCCCTGATCGAACGGTCCAGTCCCGACGCCACGTTCCAGGTCGAGCAGGCCAACTCGGCCCATCAAGTGGGCAACGTCCGGCATCGCATCGTCGTCGACCCGGATGCACTCCCGACCGACCCCGACGTGCTCGCCGGGCCGGTGCTGCTGATCGACGACGAGGCCGATTCCCGCTGGACGCTCACCGTTGCCGCGTGGGAACTCACCGGGGCCGCGACCGGTCCCGTGCTGCCGCTGGTCCTGCGGACCCGCTGAGATCGCCGGCGTGGTGGCGGGTCAGCGGGCGTCGAGCGGTTCGAGCACCGTTCGGCTGATGGCCTGCGAGGCAACGGCGAGGTGCCGGGCGTCGATCGGGACCTGTGGATCGACGGCGCCGCTGCGGGTCGCCAGCGCCGCATCGAAGCTCGGTCGTTCCTCATCGAAGACGAGTTCGAGCATCTTGGCTCCGGCCACCGACTTCGAGATGATCTCACCGGTCTGGATCGTGTGCGCCAGCCGAATCGGACCCAAGGCCAGCCATTCCAGGGCCGATGCGGGAACCGTGGGGGCGGTCGCGGGATCGACGTCGGCGGCCGCGCTGAGCAGCGGCTCCCAGTAGTCGACGAGGTTCTTGCGACAGTAGGCGGCGACGGCGCGATCCTTCGGGTCCCGCATCCAATCCGACGTGGGATTGCCGCGAACGGCGATGGCGTGACGGACCAGCGTTCGCCACGTCACCGGGTTCACCTCGACGTCGGGGCCGTACCCGGTGACGCCCTCCCGGTGCGAGACCGACGGCACCAGGGCGTCGGCCGTGGTCGCCAGCGACGCCGTCGTGAGGTAGCTGCCCTCGATCGGACCACCCGATCCGGCAGCCTCGCGTTCCCGACGATGCACCTCGTCGATCACCGGGACGTCGGCTTCTCCGAGCGGATGTCGGGTGACGACCACCAGGTCGATGTCGGAATGACCCGGTTGATAGTCGCCGAGCGCGACCGAACCCACCAGATGGAGACCCGACACGACGTCCGGCAACGCCTCGTCGAGCAGGTCGAGCAGGCGGTCGATCCGTTCGGCGACGTCGGGCGGGAGCGAGGGGGCGTCCATGATCCGACCGTAACGGACTCCCATGCCGATGGCAGCGCGCCGCTCGGCCGATGGCGGCGCACCCCACGGGGTACGGGCGGGGCACCGGCCGGCACCGACGATCGTCCCTCGGCACGACGAAGGTCACCAAGAGTTCAACTCGTTGACACCGGGTGCGCCGGTAGCGTTCCGGTCATGCGACTCCTGCTGACCAACGACGACGGCATCGACTCCGTGGGCCTCCACGTCCTGGCCGAGGCCATGAAACCGTTCGGCGACGTCGTCATCGCCGCCCCCGATCGGGAGTACTCCGGGGCCGGTGCGGCCATCGGGGCGCTCTGGTTGAACCGGCCCGAGGTGCATCGGATGCAGCTGCCCGGCTTCACCGAGGCCTGGTCGGTTTCGGGCCCGCCGGCGCTCTGCGTGTTCTTCGCTCGCCTCGGCGCCTTCGGCCCGCCGCCCGACCTGGTGGTCTCGGGCATCAACCCCGGGGCCAACGTGGGCCGCTCGGTCTACCACTCCGGCACGGTCGGCGCCGCCCTCACCGCCCGCAACGGCGGCATCAACGGGGTGGCGGTGAGCCAATCGGTGACGGGGTTCGGAGCCGAGGGTCAGGCCTGGGAAGACGCCATCGCCGGCCAGAAGTGGGAGACCGCCGCCGCCATCGCGGCCGAGGCCGTCGCCGCGATCATCGCCGATCCGCCGGCCGAGCCCTCGGTGCTCAACATCAACGTCCCCGATCTCGAGCTCGATCAGATCACCACGCGCCGCTGGACCCGGGTCGGCAACGAGCCGCCTCGGGCCATGTCAACGGCGGTGCTCACGCCCAAGATCGGCCACGACGGGAGCTTCCACGTCGACATGCAGTTCGGCGAGGAGCGGTCTCAGACCAGCGAGACCGACGTGGGCGCCATCATGAACGACGAGGTCTCGCTGACCTGGCTCGGTCGCCTCGTCGCCGTCGACGGCGACACCGACGCCATCGACAAGCGGATCGATGCCCTGTTGACTCCCTGAGTCGGGCGCCGTTGCGGTAGCCTCGTCATTGGCCTTACAGGCACTCGGGAGAGTGGTCGGTTCGCCGGCCCGCCGAAGGAGCAACCGCCCCGGAAACTCTCAGGCACCGGTACCGAACGTCTTTGGCCACTCTGGAGAGCGTCGGCGGTCCCTCGGGACCATCCGGCCACCGAAGGAGCAAGTGGCTGCGGCCACCAAACTCTCAGGTACCAACGACAGAGGGGGCACCCGTCGAACGACTGTCGAGGTGCGCCCGTGTCCGAACCGCCCGTCTCCGAACCGAGGCCCACGCCCCTGGCGGCACTCCACGCCGAGCGAGGCGGTCGCATGGTCGATTTCGCCGGCTGGTCGCTGCCCGTCCACTACGAGGGGGCCATCGCCGAGACCAATCAGGTGCGGCGTTCCGCCGGCCTGTTCGACGTCTCGCACATGGGGGTCGTCGATCTCATCGGCCCGGGGGTCGCGGCGGCGCTCGAGACGATCACCCCCGCGGGACTCACGACGCTCGAGCCGGGCCGGATGCGTTACGCCCTCCTCACCAACACCGGCGGCGGGCTGATCGACGACATGATGGTCACCCGCCCGCTCACCGACGACGCCGGGGAGCACCTGGTCGTCGTCGTGAACGGCTCCCGCCGGTCGGTCGATCTCCCCCACCTCGAGGCGTCGCTGGACGGAATCGACGTGGCCCTCCGCGCCCCCTACGCACTGGTGGCCGTGCAGGGGCCCCGAGCGGTCGAGGCGCTGGCCCGTCTGGCCCCCGAGGTCGCGGCCATGGTGTTCATGGATGCCATCACCATCTCGATCGACGGGGTCGAGATCGAGATCTCCCGTTCGGGCTACACCGGTGAGGACGGGTTCGAGCTCACGATTCCCGGCGAGGCCGCCGATCGGATCGCCCGCCTGCTCCTCGACCAACCCGAGGTCGAGCCGGCCGGTCTGGGCGCCCGAGATGCGCTGCGTCTCGAAGCCGGATTGTGCCTCTACGGCAACGACCTCGACGAAACGATCAGCCCCGTCGAGGCCGATCTCGTCTGGACGATGCCCAAGCGGCGTCGCGAAGCCGGGGACTTCCTGGGCTCGGAACGGATCCTGGCCGAGTTGGCCGACGGGCCGAGCCGGACCCGGGTCGGTCTGGCCCCCGAGGGCAAGCGACCGGTTCGCGACGGCGCCACGCTGCGCACCCTCGACGGCGAGACGATCGGCATCGTGACCTCGGGCGGGTACGGGCCGACGGTCGAACGGCCCGTCGCCATGGGCTACGTGCCCCCCGAACGATCCACGGTCGGAACGACCCTGATCGCCGATGTCCGAGGCAACGACGTCCCCTGCGTCGTCGCCGATCTGCCCTTCGCTCCCCATCGCTACGTCCGAGGTGTCTGACATGACCCAGCTCCCCCACTCCTTCGCCAACCGTCACCTCGGCCTCACCGCCGACGACCACGCCAAGATGCTCGCCGACCTGGGCCACGAATCGGCTTCGGCCTTCCTCGACTACGCCGTTCCGGCGGCGATCGCCATCGACGGTCCGCTCGACCTCCCCCCGGCGCTCACCGAGACCGAGGCGCTCTCCCGACTGCGTCGATTCGCCGACCGCAACACCGTCCTCACCAGCTGCATCGGCATGGGCTGGTACGGCACCATCACGCCGGCGGTGATCCGCCGCAACATGATCGAGAACCCGGCGTGGTACACCGCCTACACGCCGTACCAACCCGAGATCTCCCAGGGCCGGCTCGAGATGCTCACCGTGTTCCAGACCATGGTGGCCGAACTGACCGGCTGCGAGATCGCCAACGCCTCGATGCTCGACGAGGCGACGGCGGCCGCCGAGGCGATGACCCTGCTCCGCCGGGGAGACAAGACCAACCGCCACGTGTTCTTCGTCGATGCCGAGTGTCACCCGCAGACCATCGGTGTGGTCGCCACCCGTGCCGAGCCGCTCGGCATCGACCTCGTCATCGGCGACCCGACCAAAGACCTCGACCCCGACGCGGTCTACGGCGCCCTGCTGGCCCACACCGGGACATCGGGCCGCCTGCTCGACCTGACCGACATCGCCGCGACGCTGCACGCCGCCGGGGCCGGCGTGGCCGCCACCACCGATCTGCTGGCGTGCTCCATCGTCACCCCACCGGGAGAGATGGGTGCCGACGTGGTGGTGGGCTCGGCTCAGCGATTCGGCGTGCCCATGGGGTTCGGCGGCCCGCACGCCGGCTTCATGGCCACCAGCCAGGACCGGGCCCGCCAGCTGCCGGGCCGCCTCGTCGGCGTCTCGGTCGACGCCAACGGCAATCCGGCCTATCGCCTGGCGCTGCAGACCCGCGAGCAGCACATCCGCCGCGAGAAGGCCACCTCCAACATCTGCACCGCCCAGGCCCTGCTGGCCAACGTCGCCGCGGCCTACGGCTGCTGGCACGGCCCGGATGGCCTCGCGGCGATCGCCGATCGGATCCACGAACTCACCAACCGGTTCGCGTCGCTGCTGGTCGGCCTCGGTCTCGGCGTGTCCGACTCCCACTTCGACACCATCACCGTCTCGGTTCCAGGGCGGGCCGACGGCATCGTGGCCGCAGCCGCCGAAGCCGGCGTCAACCTGCGATCCATCGACGCCGACCACGTCGGGATCTCGTTCGACGAGACCACCACCATCGCCACGCTGCGGGCCCTCGCCCCGGCGTTCGGACTCACGCCCGACGCCATCGACGGTCCCGCCCCCGGTACCGGACCGGTCGGCGTGCCGTCCGCACTGCGCCGAACCTCGTCGTTCATGACCGACGGCCGTTTCCACCGCTACCAGAGCGAGCACGAGATGCTGCGCTGGCTCCGCCGACTCGCCGACCGCGACCTGGCGCTCGACCGGACCATGATCCCGCTCGGCAGCTGCACGATGAAGCTCAACGCCGCCGCCGAGATGGAACCGATCACCTGGCCCGAGTTCGCCGACATGCATCCCTTCGCCCCGGCAGCCCAGACCGAGGGATATCGAGACCTCATCGCCGAGGTCGAGGCGGCGCTGATCGAGGTCACCGGCTACGACGCCGTCTCGTTGCAGCCCAATGCCGGCAGTCAGGGCGAGTACGCCGGTCTCCTCGCCATCCGGGCCTACCACCGCAGCCGCGGTGACGACCAGCGCGACGTCTGCCTCATCCCGTCGTCGGCCCACGGCACCAACGCCGCCTCCGCGGTCCTCGCCGGCATGCGGGTCGTCGTGGTGGCCAGCACCCAGCGAGGCGATGTCGACCTCGAGGACCTCGCCACCAAGATCGACGAGCACGCCGACACCCTGGCGGCCCTCATGGTCACCTATCCCAGTACCCACGGCGTGTTCGAACGCACGATCACCGAGATCTGCGATCGGGTCCACGCCGCGGGTGGCCAGGTCTACACCGACGGCGCCAACCTGAACGCGCTGGTCGGAGCGGCCAAACCGGGCATGTTCGGCTCCGACGTCAGCCATCTCAATCTGCACAAGACGTTCTGCATCCCCCACGGTGGGGGTGGACCCGGGATCGGTCCGGTCGCCGTCGGCGCCCATCTGGCGCCCTTCCTGCCGGGCCACGACGTGGTCGCCGGGGTCGGCGGAGCCGGGATCGACGATCACCGCGTCGGTGCGGTGTCGGCGGCGCCGTGGGGTTCGGCCGGCATCCTGCCCATCACGTGGATGTACGTGGCGATGATGGGCCCCGACGGGCTGCGTCGGGCCACCGAGGGCGCCGTCCTGGCCGCCAACTACGTGGCCAAGCGCCTGAGCGAGCACTATCCGGTGCTCTACACCGGCCCCAACGGCCTGGTGGCGCACGAGTGCATCATCGATCTGCGTCCGATCACCGACGCCACGGGCGTCACCGCCGACGACGTCGCCAAGCGACTCGCCGACTGCGGCTTCCACGCACCAACGATGTCGTTCCCGGTCGCCGGCACGCTCATGATCGAGCCCACCGAATCCGAGAGCCTCGCCGAGCTCGATCGCTTCTGCGACGCCATGATCGTGATCAAGGCCGAGATCGACGCCGTCGCCGCCGGCGAGGTGTCGATCGAGGACTCGGTGCTGCGTCACGCGCCGCACACCGCCGACGTCCTGCTCGTCGACGACTGGGATCGGGCCTACTCCCGCCGCCAGGCGGCGTTCCCCATGCCCGGCATGACGGTCGACAAGTACTTCCCGCCCGTCGGACGGGTCGACAACGCCTACGGCGACCGCCACCTGACCTGCTCCTGTCCGCCCCTCGACGCCTACCGGTAGGCCCACCGGAGTTGGAACTAGGGTCGCGGCCATGAGCGACCTCGAGATGCTGGCATCGGGTTACGGACTGGTGGAAGGCCCACGGGCCGACGATCGGGGCAACCTCTACTTCTCCGACGTCCACGGCGGCGGCGTCCACCGTCGGCGACCCGACGGGACCATCGAGACGGTCATCCCGAAACGTCGGGGCGTCGGCGGCATCGCCCTGCACGCCGACGGCGGGCTGGTCGTTTCGGGGCGCAACATCTGCCATGTGCTCGACGGCGAGACCCGGATCGTGTTCGCCCCGGATGCACCCGGGCTCAACGACCTCATCGTGGATCGCGACGGCGCCGTGATCTGCGGGACGATGCGTTCCGATCCGTTCTCGACCGACGGGCCCCGCACCACGGGGGAATGCTGGCGGGTCCCGGCCGACGGCGAGGCGAACGAGCTCTACGACGACATCGCGCTCACGAACGGCATCGGCTTCTCGCCCGACGGCACGATCCTGTACCACGCCGACACGACCCGGGGCGTGTGGGCCCACGACTACGCCGACGGCGTGGCGAGCGGGCGACGCCTCTTCGCCGCCGACGGCCTGATGCCCGATGGTCTGGCCATCGACGAGGCGGGCACGGTCTGGGTGGCCGACGTCTCCGGATCGGGCTCGGTCCGAGGCTACGACCCGTCGGGCACCGAGGTCGGCCGCATTGCCGTTCCGGCGCGCATGGTGACGAGCGTGAGCTTCGGCGGGATCGACCGCCGAGACCTCTACATCGTCACCGGCGACAACACCGACGACCCCGAACGGCGAGGCACGATCTTCCACACCCGGGCCGAGGTGCCCGGCGTCCCGATTCCGATGGCCCGCGTCTGAGCGAGTTCAGTTCGGAACGACGCGGAACGCACGGGCCAGGAGCGGCGAGGCCGCGTCGAGGGCCTCTTGCGGCGGCATCGGGTGCGCCTGTCGGCCGAACTCGAAGCCATGATCGCTCGATCGGCGGCGCGGTGGCCGGGTCCCGGCCGTCGCGGTGACCACGGGCGCCTCGGTCTCCCAACCGTCGGGCTGGGTCGGGGTGCGCAGATCGACGAGCGACCATCCGACGGGAGCGGTCCGGGTGCGAGCGTGCCCCGAGCACAGCGGGATCCCCTCGAACGAGTCGGTGAGATCGACCAGATGGACCTCTGCTCGTTCGTTCTTGAATTGCATGCTCGCAATCGCTTCGATTCCACAGCCCAGTCGAGCACAGCGCAAACCCATGACCGACGAAGGTAGCCGCTTCGTCTCCGAGATGGGTGGACGACTCGGCGCCGACCACTCCGCCCCCACCCCCGACCGGACGACGACGGTGGTCTGTCGGATCCGTCGCGGTTCTGTCACAGTGACACCATGGACTCGATCGTGCTCCCGTTCCTCCGCCATGCCGAGCGACCCGACGGCGTCTCGCTGGTCCGGATCGTCTCGCTCGCCGGTTTCGGTCTGCGAAGCGGATCCGACGGCGCGCTCGTCGGGCCGTCGGGAGTCGACGGCTCGCTGCTCGGCGGGCTGCTCGACGACGCCGTGATCGAGGCCCATGCCGCCGCTCCCTCCGAGCGAACCGTGATCCGGACCAAGATCACCGACCAGGTCGCCGACGCCGCGGGGATGGTCTGCGGCGGCAGCGCCCGCCTCCTGATCAGTCCCCTGGCCGACCTCCCCCCGCTCCTCGGCCACGCCATCGACACCGCCGAACCGGTGGCCGTCGTCACCGTCATCCCCCACGGAGGAGACCTCGTGGTGACCCGCCGGGCCACCGACGGTGCCGTCTGCGACGATGCCGACCGGAATGCGGCGGCGATCGAACTCGCCCGTCGGGCGCTCGACGAGGGTGTCTCGGCCAGCACGTTGCACCAGGTCGAGGGCGAGGAGCTCGTCGTCTCGGTGATCGTGCCGGCGGCCCGGGCGCTGATCGTCGGCAACGGGGCGATGGCCGACGCCATCGCCGCCCAGGGAGCGCTGCTCGGTTGGGCCACCACCATCGACGAATCGCCCGAGGTCGGGCTCGACTTCCTGGCGTCGGCCGGACCGGCCGACGCGCTGATCGTCCTGACCCACGATCCCGAACTCGACACCCCCTTGTTGTCGGCGGCGCTCCACTCCTCGCTCGGGTATCTCGGGGCCATGGGCTCGCGCGGCACCCAGACCAATCGCCGGAAACGGCTGCAGGCCCTCGGCCACGACGCCTCCTCGTTCGACCGGATCCACGGTCCGGTCGGGCTCGACCTCGGGTCCCGAACACCGGCCGAGACCGCCGTGGCCATCGCCGCCGAATACCTGGTCGTGCGTTCGGGCCGGCGCCCGGTCTCCCTCACCGAGACGGCCGGGCCCATCAACGGTTGAGACACGGCCGGACCCCGTCGGGCCGGTTGGGCAAACCTTCCGGTTTCGCCGCCGGCGCCGCCTGGGGGATCATGGGTACCTCCCCAACGGGCGAAAGAGCGACGACATCCATGCCAACTCCGACCGAGGCGATCACCGCCCCGCCATCCATCGCCGCCGGCCCCGTGCCCGAGATGACGCCGTACGGCGCCCGCTACGAGGCACCGGCGGGGATCGGCCCCCGGGTTCGAGCGGCCGGACTCGCGGCGATCCGGCGCTACGGCATGGCAACGGCCCCACTCCGGATCGGTCCCGACTACCTCGTCATCGGCGCCAAACGGGGCGGCACCACCTCGCTCGCCCGCTACCTCCTCCGCCATCCCGACGTCCGTCCGCTCTTCCCCGCCCGAGAGACCCGGAAGGGCACCTACTTCTTCGACGTGAACTACGAACGCGGCGCCGCCTGGTATCGGTCCCATTTCCCGACCCAGGCCGCCCATGCCCGACGTCGCGCCGCATCCGATCACCCCGTCCTGATCGGCGAGGCGACCCCGTACTACCTCTACCATCCCCACGCGCCGGTCCGGGCCCGGGGCCTGGCACCCGACGCCAAGATCATCGTGCTGCTGCGTGACCCCGTCGCACGAGCCCACAGCCACTGGGTGGAACGAACCCGGAACGGGGTCGAGACGCTCGGCTTCGCCGAGGCCATCGAGGCCGAGTCCTGGCGCCTCGAGGGCGAGGAGGCGCGGATGCTGGCCGACCCCTCGTACCTCAGCTTCGCCCACCAGCACTTCTCCTACCTCGACCAGGGCCGCTATGCCCGCGGCCTGCGCCGCTGGATGGCCGCCTATCCCCGAAGGCCGGATCCTGACCCTGCGGTCCGAGGACTTCTACGCCGACCCGGCGGGGATCTACGCCCAGACACTCGACTTCCTGGGTCTGCAGCCCTTCGAGCTCGATGCCTTCAAGGCCTGGAACCAGAAACCGAAGGAGACGATCGACCCGGCACTGGTGACTGCGCTGCGGGAGCGGCTCGCTCCCGACGTGGCCGAGCTCGAACGGTTGCTCGGGCGATCCATGCAGTGGTCATGAGTCCCGGCCATTCGGGACGTCAGCGCATCCTGTTCATCGGAGGACTCGGCCGTTCCGGGAGCACCCTCGTCGAGAAGCTCCTCAACGAACTGCCCGGAACGTGGGCCGTCGGTGAGACGATCCATCTGTGGGAACGCGGGGTCCGGGACAACGAACGTTGCGGTTGCGGCGAAGCGTTCGATCGGTGCCCTCACTGGCGCGCCGTCGGCGAGGAGGCCTTCGGGGGTTGGCAGCACGTCAACCTCGACCGGATCATCGGCCAGCGCTGGTCGGTCGATCGAAGCCGACGCCTCCCGCAGATCATGGCCCGTCGGCGCACCGGCAACAGCAGCGCCGACCAGCGCGAGTACCTGGAACACCTCCGGGCGGTCCTGCTCGCCGGCGCCCGGGTGGCCGGGCACCCACCGGTGCTCCTCGAGTCGAGCAAACACCTGTCGACGGCCGGTCTCCTCTCGCTCGATCCGGCATTCGACGTCCGGGTGCTGCATCTCGTTCGTGATCCCCGAGGGGTCGCCTACTCCTGGACCAAGGACGTCGCCCGACCCGAGGCCGGACCCGACGCCAGGATGCCGACCTACCGACCCGAGCGCACGGCCCTGCGCTGGGTCACCGACAACCTGGGTTTCCGTCTCCTGGGTCGACTCGGGGTTCCGACCATGACCCTGCGCTACGAGGACTTCCTCGAGCGGCCATCGGCCATCCTCGCCGAGATCGCCCGATTCGCCGGACTCGACCTCGAGCCCGAGGCACGATCCTTCCTGTCCGGCCGTCAGGCCTCGCTCCGGACCCCGATGCACTCGATCGCCGGAAACCCGCTCCGCTTCGGCGGTGCCGACCTGACCCTCCGCGTCGACAACGCCTGGAAGACCGATCTCGACCGGCGCTCCCGTGTGGTCGTGACGGCCATCACGGCACCGGTCCTCCGCCGCTTCGGCTACTCGATCCGGGGCTGAACCCGGCCGTTGGCGGTGGCCACGCCTTCGGCTTCGAGTCGTCGGGCATGCTCGGCCGACCCGTGCGGGATGAGCCGCCCACCGGCGGTGACCACCCGCCACCAGGGCAGTCCGTCATGGCGACGCAGGACCCCGCCGACGGCGCGGGCCGCCCCCGGGAATCCGGCTTCGGCCGCCACCTCGCCGTAGCTCAGGACGTCGCCCGGTTGCGTCGAGACGAGCACGGCGATGACGGCTCGTTCGAACGGCGTCGGATCGCCGTGGGAAGCGTCAGCGGACGGCACCGGTCTCGGCCGTCCGTTCGGCCCACCAGTCCCGGAGCCGTCGTTCGACCTCGTCGGGATCGAGCTCGCCCTCGCCGCGCTTGAGATCGAGCAGGAACCCGAGAGCCTGCCCGACGGCGGGGCCGGCGGGAAGGTCGAGCAGTTCCATCACCGCACGACCGTCGAGCTGCGGCCGTTCCGCTGCCTCTCGGGCCTCGGTGGCGAGGCGCAGCACGCGACGTTCGAGATCGTCGATGAGCTCGTGGAGCCGGGCTTCCTTCGATCGATTCCTGGTGGTGCAGTCGGCCCGAACCAGTTCGTTGAGCAGGCCCAGCAGGTGCCCGGCGTCTCGGGCATAGCGTCGCACGGCGGCATCGGACCAACCGTCGCCGTAGCCCTTGAACCGACCCGACAGACGGACCAGTTCGGCGACGTCGCGGACCGTCTCGGGGTCGTAGTCGAGGTCGCGGAGACGACGCTTGGTCATCTTGGCGCCAACCGCTTCGTGGTGGCGGAAGGTGACGCCCCCGTGGTCGAACGATCGGGTCGCCGGTTTCCCGATGTCGTGGAACAGCGCAGCCAGACGGAGGGTCAGGTCGGCACGGGTCTTCGCCGTGACGGCGACGGTGTGCGCCAGGACGTCCTTGTGGCGGTGGATCGGATCCTGCTCGAGTTGGAGGGCCGAGAGTTCCGGAACGACGAGGTCGGCGTCGCCGGACTCGTAGAGCTCCCAGAGCGCGTCGGTGGGATCGGGCTCGAGCAGCACGGCATTCAGTCGGTGACGACGATCCTCGGGACTCACGGCTCCACGACTATCACGGTCCGAGACGATTGCCTACCGGATTGTCGGGAGCGACTCACGGCTCGAACGGGTCGACAACCACGGGACCCGAGCCGCGGATCGAGATCATGGCATCGGCGCCGGGAACGGCGTCCACGCCGATGGCGACGTCGTCGACCCGATCCTCCCCGACCCGGACGGCCACGTCGTAGCCGGTGTCGGGCACGCGCAGCCGCACGGGCCCCTCGGCGGAGGTGATGACGACCGACTGGGGCGACTCGGCGAACTCGAGGTCGATCTCGGCCCGGTCGACCTCGACGGTCAGCTGCCCGAGCCCCAACCCGTTCCCCAGGACGTCACCGGATCCGGCGACCACGCGAGCCGAACCCCGGACCGGTCCGAGGGCAACCTGATCGTGTCCGGCGAAGACGGTCAACTCGCCATCGAAGCGCTCGACGGTCACCGTGCCACCGTCGGCGACGACGACCAGTTCGGTGCCGGACACCACCCGGACCGCGGCGGCCGAGCGACAGGGCCACGCCGTGTCGCAGCGAAGCCGGACGACCACCTCGTCGTCGTCTCGGTCGAGCTCGAAGGTCGGCCGTTGGACCAGCCACGAGTCCCCGTGGTCGAGCTGGTTGGTCTCGCCGACCGTGACCCCGACGGGGCCGGCATCGGAGATCACCACGATCCGTCGTGCCGCGCCGAGATCGACCGTCTCGAGGGCGCTCCGGTCGAGCCAGCCGAACACGAAGAACGTCGCCACCAGGGCAACGCCCAGTCCCTGCAGCGTCCGCCGCCGGTTCCGACTCGACCGATCGGCGACGGGTCGCGTCACGTCAACGGTCCACGCGGACCGAGCCGACCAGATTGCGGCTGGACCACCCGAGACGCACGGCGTAGGTACCGGCCGGTGTGTGCCAACCCGATTCGGCACTCCACGCCTGGAACGAGCGGGCCGGAACGACCATCTCGACCTCCTCGCCGGCCCCGGGTTCGAGTCGGCTCACCGCGAAACCACAGAGGGTTCGAAGCGGTCGGGTCAGCGGCCCCGCCGGCGCCTCGAGGTAGCCCTGGACGACGGCCTTGCCCGGGCGGCTGCCGATGTTGGTGACCTCCACCGCGATCCGGACGCCCCCGGTTTCGGTTTCGCCGCGTACCACCGGGACTCCCATCGTGAACTGGGTGTACGACAGCCCTTCACCGAAAGCCAGTCGCGGCTCGATGTCGCGGGCGTCGTACCAGCGGTGCCCGACGAAGAGTCCCTCGCGGTAGTGGATCTGTTCACCGTCACCGGGAACGTCGAGCGCCGTTGGGGCGTCGCTCAGCCGCTTCGGGAACGTCACCGGCGTCCGGCCCCCCGGATCGGCCTCCCCCGTGAGCACATCGGCCAGCGCACCACCGAACTCCTGACCCGGGTACCAGGCCAGCACGGTGGCGGCCACGTCGTCGAGCCAGGGCAGATCGACGGGTCCGCCGGTGTTGACGACCACGACCGTCCGGGGGTTCACCGCCTGGACGGCCCGGACCAGATCGTCCTGGCGGCCGGGGAAGCCGAACATCGGCCGATCATGGCTCTCGGTCTCCCAATCGGCGTTGAGCCCGACCACGACCACGGCCGCGTCGGCGGCCCGGGCCGCCTCGACCGCAGCGGTGAAGAGTTCGTCTTCGTCGACCGGCTCGAGCACACCGAACCGCAGACCGACGAGCAGCTCGTCGAGACGGGGCGACCACTCCACCACGACGTCGATCTCGTTGCCGGCCTCGAGCTCGACGGTCCCGACGACCTCGGTCGAACCCATCTGGAAGAAGGTGTCGCCGGGTTGGGGATCGGTCCAGTTGTCGCACACCACGACACCGTCGACGAGCACCCGCGACCGGCCGACCGCCATGACCCCGAACCGGTGCGGACCGGAGCGCTCGATCGCCAGGCGTCCGGTCCAGCGCTGCGACCACGACCCCGGGTCGGGAACGTCGCGGCGAAGGTCACCGAGCACCGACATGACCGACCGCGACGTCGACGTCACGACTGCGTCACCGATGGGTTCGGGGCCGTCGAAGGTCTCCACGACCAGCCCGTCGTTCCCGGCCCATCTCGTCCGTGGCACCGCCGGCAGATACCGATGGGTGAGGCAACCGACGGCGTGCACGACCTCGCTGTCGGCGAAGGCCGCCCGCAGACCCTCGAGCGGTGACACCACATGGTTCGCCCGGACCTGGGCCGACCCACCTCCGAGGACCACCCCAGGGTCGGCGTTGGGCCCGATCACCGCCAGGGTGTGGGTCGCGGACGGGTCGAGTGGCAGCAGGCCGGCATTGCGGGCGAGCACGATCCCGTCGGCGGCCGCTCGCCGAACCAGGAGCCGCTCCTCGGGCAGGTCGACGAACTCCTCGGCCGCCTCGTCGGTCGTCCCGATCCGGCCCGAGCGGATCGCCAGACCGATCACGTTGCGGACCCGGGCGTCGATCGTCGCTTCGTCGATCTCACGCTCGTCGAAGGCCCGGCGCAGCCATTGGCCGAGCGCCCGAGCGGGGCCCGGCATCTCGAGATCCAACCCGGCAGCGACCGGGATCGAGCGGTGGTGGGTCGCCCCCCAGTCGGAGACGACCACACCGTCGAATCCCCATTCGTCGCGCAGCAGTTCGCTGAGCAACCACCGATCCTCGGTGCAGAAGGTCCCGTTGAGTTTCGGGTAGGCGGCCATCAGCGACCAGACGCCGGCCTCGACGACGGCCTCGAAGGGAGCGAGGTAGACCTCGCGCAGCGTTCGCTCGTCGACCTCGGAGGATGCCGTCATCCGGCGATACTCGACGTCGTTGGCAACGAAGTGCTTGGCGCAGGCCCCGACCCCCTGGCTCTGCACACCCTCGACATAGGCCACGCCCAGGGCCGAGGTCAGGAACGGATCCTCGCCGAAGCACTCGAAGTTGCGGCCGCCGATGGGATGGCGGGCGATGTTGATCGTCGGGGCCAGGAGCAGTTGGGAGGCCTTGCGCCGGGTCTCCCGCCCGAGCAACCGGCCGAGTTCCTCGACCAGGGCCGGGTCGAAGGTCGCCGCGAGGCTCACCGCCGCCGGGAGGCACACGGCCGGCGTGCCGCTGGCCATCGAGTCGCCCCGGGCTCCGTTCGGGCCGTCGGTGACCTTCACCCGGCCGATGCCGACCCGTTCGACCCCCGCCGTGTGCCAGTTGTCGGACCCCGACAGCAGCACGATCTTCTCGTCGATGGTCAACCGTTCGAGCAGGTCGTCTGCTTCACGATCGCGCTCGGCGCCCTCGGTTCCTCGGTCCTGGCTCGACAACACGCACACTCCTCGTCAGGTCGGCGAACCGACACGGCACCCGTCGCCCCATGCCCTCGGGGTTCGATCGGTCCAAAATAGGCCGCGACCGGCCGGACGCGTCGAGAACCGGCACCCGAACTGTCGGGTCCCGATCGACGACCGACCGAACAGGGTCGCCACGCCGCGGTATCCTCTTCCCGGGTGGCAGGTTCTGCTCGTGGCGTGGATCCGTCATCGGATCGCAAGACGGCGCCGACCGGCGACCAGCCAATGTGGGGATTCGATGACAACGCGCGACCACGGGCCACGCCGAATCGTCGAACCATCGAACGCCCCATCCGGGCGCCGTTTCCCGAGACATCGGCCCCGAGAGAGCAGCCACCCATGAACAACGACCATCGAGCACCCACCACCGATCGAGACCGATCATGAAGCGCGTCCTGTCGGGAGCCGTTGCCGGCGCCCTCGTGCTCGCCGTCTTCGCCGTGTGGACCAATGCCATCGACGTCCGGTTCCCGTGGCAGGTGCTCCCCGACTTCGGCGAGGTCGAGGTGGCGCTGACGCTGCCCGAGGAGGCCCGCATCGTCGCCGTCGAACCCATCGCACTCGACTGTCGGGCCCGCATCCACGCCGAGGTACCGGTCGAGGGTCGGCGCGAGCATTCCTTGTTCGGCGGCGTCTACCGCACCGACACCGTCGAGATGGACGCCATCGGCGACGTCGACACCTGCGTCGAGGGCACGTCGGCCGACGTCATCTACCACCGCGACGGCTCGACCGAGGTGATCATTCCCGGTGAGGCGATCGTCTTCGTCCGCCCCCGGGTCGATGCCGTTGCCACGGCCGATTCGGTCACCGTCGACAAGGGTATGGTCGGCAAACTCACCGATGTCTTCCCCTGGGTGGCCGACGACGACGGGCTCACGCCGCTCGCCTACGCCTATGCGCAGAACGTCATCGGATCGAGCCAGTGCATGCAGGCCGCCTTCTCGGTGACCGAAGAGGTCCTGATCGACGCCTACCGTCAGCAGTTCATCGACCAGGGCGCCGATCCCGACTCGTTGTCGGTGCGCATCGAGGGCGATCCCCTGTTCCCCGATCCTCCGGCCGTCGACCTCGGTGACGACGTCACGATGTCGTTGGGCAGCGGCGACATCAGCTGCGTGACCGCCGATGGGCTCGGACAGGACGCACCGACTCGCTGAACCGGGCGCCTTCGCGCCGGCTCGCTCAGCCCTCGGCGCTCGGCGCCGGCGTCGGGGGTGGGGTCGTCGGCGCGCGTGGTCGGCGTGAAGATCGTGTTGGGCGTCGTCGAGATGCTCGGGATCGTGGCCAGGGTGGTGGGACGGGCCGTGGTCGGGGGCGTCGTTGCCGGGGGACGGGTCGTGGTGACCCGACGGGTCGTCGTGGTGCGGACCGTGGTGGTCGGCGGGATCGGCGCGGCCGTGGTCGGCGCCGCCGGCGCGAGCGTCGTCGGCGTGCTGTCGGGGACTGGGCTGTCGGAGACTGGGCTGTCGGTGGCCGGCGCGGCGGAGGTCTCGGTGGGGGTCGGGGCCGTCGTCGACCCGGCCGTGGTCGGCACGGTGGCCGTCGTGATCGTCGGCACGGTGACCGTGGTGATCGACGACGAGACGGTGTTGCCCCGCACGTCGATCGCATCGGACGAACCGCCGAAGAACAGCACGTAGCCATTGGCGGCGAGCACGGCGATGACGGCCAGCACGACTCCTGCTCTGCGCACGTCGTACAACGAGATTCGATCCATTGGCCTGCTTCCCATGCCCGCGCTACACACCGGGCCCGGAGTCACGCTCCGCCGACTCCGAACCTCCACACTCCAGTATGGAGGGCCATTTTCCCATGCGAAAGGACACCAGGCGAAATCACCCGAACCCGCCGGACCGACCCGAGGTAGCGTTCGAGCCATGGCAACCGATGGTCCGTTGGCGGTGAAACCCGGCCTTTCGATCCCTGCCGCAGAACTCACGTGGCGGTTCGGACCCTCGGGCGGCCCCGGGGGCCAGCATGCCAACACGGCCAACACCCGGGCCGAACTCGTCTTCGAGATCGCTGCCTCTCCGACGTTGAATCACTACCAGCGCGACAAGCTCGAACGAGTCTTCGGCCCCCGAATCCGGGTCGTCGTCGACGAGACGCGGTCCCAGACCCGGAACCGCGACCTGGCCTTGGCCCGGCTCGCCGAACGGATGAACGAGGCCCTGCGGCCCGAGCGAACCCGCCGACCGACCAAGCCCGGCCGTGGCGCCAAGGAACGCCGGCTGAAGGCGAAGCGCCAACGCAGTGAACGCAAGTCGCAACGCCAGGCCCGCTGGGACGACTGATCGGCGCTGCCCCAACCGAGCGTGCTGGCGGTTCGACAGGTCGCGGGCGATACTGACGCCATGACCGAGATCGTGAAGGCCTGGGACCTCGTCGCACGGGCGAAGGAGTCCATCGAGAATCTCTCGGCGCAGCAGGTCGAGTCCGAACGCCAGTCCGATTCGGCGGTGATCGTCGACATCCGCGATCACCGCGAGCTCTACCTGAAGGGCAAGATCCCCGGTGCGGTCCACGCGCCGAGGGGCATGCTCGAGTTCTGGATCGACCCGGCCAGCGAGTACTACCGCACGGTCTTCCATCCCGATCGCCGCTACATCATCTACTGCGCCGGCGGAGGACGATCGGCCCTGGCCGCCAAGACCATGAAAGACATGGGCTACCCCGATGTCGCCCATCTCGAGCCGGGCTTCGACGGCTGGGAGGCTGCGGGTCTCGAGGTCGAAGACATCCAGTCCGATTCGAAGTGGGTCCCGCGGGCCGACTGATCCGACTGCTCAGGGGTCGCCGAGCGCCAGCCGGAGCGCCCCGGGTGACGCCTCGAGCCGGATCGGCGCCGCGCCGAACGGTTCGCCGTCTGCCCAGAGTGGCTCGCTCGTCTCGATCTCGATCCACGGAACCCTCAGCGTGGTCACGGCCGGATGGCGCACGTGGCGGCCGACGAACACCAGCGGCATCACGCGCATCAAGGTTGCTGCGGGGACGTGCGCGACGATCGTGACGTCGAGCAGGGCGTCGTCGGGGTCGGCGTCGGGACAGATCGCCATCCCACCTCCGAAGTACGGCGTGTTGGCGACGGCGAAGAAGGCCACGTCCTCTTCGAGTTCGGCCTCGGGCGTCCTCACCCGAACCATGGTCGGAGCGAGCCGGGTCGCCTCGATCGCCGTGGCGACGGTGTACTTCGACTGGCCGGGCGGGAAGCGCATCGGGTTGGCGCGGGCGTTGACCCGACCGGAGAACCCGGCGGTGACGACCGATGCCGCCCAACGCCCACCATCGCCGGCGATGAGGTCGATCGGTTCGATCGCGCCGAGGAAGGCACGCCGATGGACGGTCGCCGCCTTCCGGTTCGGACGGCCGACACCGGTCCCGATCCCGAACCCGCGGGCGAAGTCGTTGCCTGTTCCACTCGGCACGAGGCCGACGTCGATGCCGGATTCGGCCAGCGCCGGCAGGGCTCGGTGGATCAGTCCGTCACCCCCGACGATGACCAGCCGTTCGATTTCGGGGCGCGCCGCCTCGATGGTGTCGACGATGGTCTCGGGCGTGGGCGACGACAGGACCGTCGTCTCGAAGCCGAGCGCCTCGGCCGCTGCGACGGCCGCCCGGACGGCCTTGGCTCTCGGGCCGTACGAGTCGGGTCGGGCCAGGAAGTGGATTCGATCCACCGATCAGTCCCGGTCCTGCCAGGTACAGACACAGGCCTCGTTGCCCTCGGGGTCGGCCAGCACCCAGAAGGCTCGGGCGTACCGATCGGTCAGCAGGACTCCGCCGGCAGCGAGTGCCGCCTCGACGCGAGCGTCGGCCTCATCGTGGGGGACCGACACGTCGAGATGGATCCGATTGCGCTCGGTGCGGGGTTCGTCCATCTGCTGGAACCAGAATCCCGGGCCGAGTCGCCGTCGATCGGCGATGTCGTAGACGATGCCGTCGGGACTCGTCGGACGTTCCCGGTAGCCGAGCACGGCCAACCAGAACGGGCGAACCCGGTCGATGTCGAGCGCATCGATGGCGATCTCGATGCGCTGGGCGGCGACGGGTTCCGAACGCAGTCCCCGTGCTGCCGCCTCGAGCGAGATGCGCCGGGCCAGGTCGACGTCGAGATCGGTGAGGCCACCGGATCCGTGAGTCGTCAGGAAGACGTGGACCACGCCGGGATAGCGCAGATTCACGTCGGGATGATGGTCGGCGGTGTCGGCCATCCGGGCGATGTCGACCACGAACTGCGCTGCGGCTGCAAAGGCCGGGCCGTCGTCCGACGGGTCGATGACGAAGGTGGCCTCGATGGCGCCGAGGAGGTAGCGCCAGTCGGCGAGGTCGAACTCGTCGGCGAAGGTGGATGCGGAGATGCTCGTCGGCATGTCCGGAGGCTAGTGCCGGACCCCGGCTCGCACCCGAAAGGCTCACCGACCAGCTGGTCGGTCCGGAGCGGACCGTTGGGCCGGCCGACTCCACGGGTGCAGGGCATCGAGGAGACCCGAGCAGCTGGCGCGACCGAGTGCGCCGGTACCGGCTCCGGGTGGGGCGGTCGGGTGGTTTCAGTTGTGGGTGGTTGGTCGGCGGATGCCGGGTTGGTCGAGGGTGAGTTGGTGGTGCCCTGGTGGCTGACCGCGATCGTGTCCGTGTCCGTGTCGTTCGCCGGGGTCGTGCCGTTCGCCGGGGTCGTGCCGTTCGCCGGGGTCGTGCCGTTCGCCGGGGTCGTGCCCGTGGTCGTGGGTTGTGGTCGGGGTCGTTGTCGGGTGGTGGGCCGGCACCGGTGGTGCTGAGCGAGTGGAGGCCGTTGGACGGCTCGCGGGGCGCGGCCTTGTTGGGTGGCCGGTTGGGTGGCCGGAGTCGGGTGGAGCTGTGGGTGGTGCCGTCGGGTCGGGTGGTGGTGATGGTGTGGTGGGGGTGGAGGTGGAGTTGCCAGTGTTGGTCGTGGATGAGGTGGTGGTGTTGGTTGCAGAGGGGGATGAGGTTGTCGAGGTCGGTTTGTCCGCCGTGTTCCCAGGGGGTGATGTGGTGGATTTGGCAGTGGTTGAAGGGGGTGTGGCAGTGGGGCCAGGCGCAGCTGCGGTGGATGGTGCGCAGGGCGGTGCGTTGGGTGTCGGTGGCGGTGCGGTGGCGGCGTCCGACGGCGAGGGGGAGCCCGTTTTGGTCGTGGAGGATTTCTTGGATGAGGGCGTCGCAGCAGAGTCGGGTGAGGGTGGCGGGGGCGAGGGTTCGTCCGTCGAGGTATTCGGCCGTGCCGGGGGCTGGGTCGGTGGTGTCGTCGTGGAGGGTGTGGTGGTCGACGATGACGGTGATGAGGGGGAGGGCGAGGCCGTGGGTGGTTCGGTCGGAGCGGCGGAGGCGTTGGATGAGGGCTTCGGCTCGGAGGTGGTTGTCGTAGCGGAGGATTCCGGGGTCGGCGGTGGGGGTGGCGGGGGCGGCGTGTTTGCGGGCTTGGACCAGTGACCGCATTTCGGTGTCGAGGGCGGTGGTGAGGATGGATCCCCATTCGGGGTCGAGGGTGCCGCGGATGCGGGTCATGCCGTGCCGGTCCTGCCAGATGGAGATCTCGGCGTCGCGTCGTTGGCGTTCTTCGAGCGACATTCCCTACTCGGTCATGGCTTGGCGCACGAGGTGGTCGAGTTCGCGACCGAACCGGTCGGGGGGCAGGCGGGCGGCGAGGTCGGCGAGGCGGGTGTCGTGGGCTGCGAACCGGGTTCGTTGGGTGGGGTCGGTGAGTCGGTGGAGGGCGGCGGCGATGGCGTCGACGTTCTCGGTTCGGGCGTCACCGGCTTGGATCGAGGAACCCAGCGTCGTCAACTCGCGGGTGGTGTCGTGGCGGCGTAGGGCGTTGCGGGCGGCACGGGTGGAGGTGTCGCCGGCGTTGGTGAGGATCTCGACCGCTGGTGGGGCGGTGCCGGTGGCGGCGTGGCGGGTGGCGGCGGCGGTGAGGCGGTCTTCGTGGGCCGCCAGTAACCGTCGGCACCGGTGCAGCCCGGCGACCAGCGAGGTGACCTGGTCGAGCGTGGCGGTGCCGGGATCGAAGCCCTGCATCGCTTGTTCGAACTCGGTCAACGTCGTCATACGAACAACTGTACCCACCGGGTGTGACACTGGGTAACAACAACGCCGTTGACCGAAGTTCGACAGCGCGAACCGACCTTCGACGGGACCGAGGAAGCAGCAACCGATAGGGTCGAATCGCAGCAGCAGAGAGGGACGGATCGCCGCCATGGACGGACACGAACTCATCCATCAGGTCGCCTCGATCTGCTCGCACGACGAGGCCTACGCCTGGGAGGTCCTGCCGGCCCTCGCCGGCGAGACCATCGCGACCGGGGACCCGACGTCGATCAGCGAGCTGGCCGACATCCTGTCCCGCCACGTCTTCGAGCAACGCCCGCACGCCAATGTTGCCAACGCCACGCTGGCGATGATCCGCACCCACACCATCGCCAGCAAGGCCCACTGGAACCATTGACCGCCTTTCCCCGGTTCGCCGTGCTCGAGCAAACCGGGCGGACCCGGAGCGGGCCGCGCCGATTCGGCAGAGGTTTCGTATGCTCGTAGTCCCGCGTCGCCATCGAAGGATCGGGACCCCGCCCCCGTAGCTCAGTGGATAGAGCATCGGTTTCCTAAACCGTGAGCGCAAGTTCGATTCTTGCCGGGGGCGCCCAGCGGAAATGTCTCTCTACCAGGGAAAACACTCCGAACTACTCGTCCGCCCAGTGCCGTCGAGTGGTGCCGAATACCGGCTTGTAGCCCTGAGTTCTGGGTACTCTCTGGGTACAGAGTGGGTACAACCCACAAAAGTCACCGAGAAGCTCCTCGCATCTCGACGCAGGAACCGCCGGGCAACGGCATCACTCGCCGAGGGCTCGTCTGAAGGGCTACTGCTCGGATCGATAGCCGCGGTCGGCGAGCCAGACCCGAGCTCGACCCAAGCGAGCATCGTCACGGAACCGATGCCAACGCGTGTACTCGCCCTCGTACCGACTCAGCTCACGTTGAAACCGCCGAAACGCACCACGTCCGACAAGCGCATCAGTGAGGCGCCCTGCGATATCCGGATGATCGATGGACGCAACGAACCGCTGCATGTCGCCGTACCCGGGCCTCGATCCCAACCCGACCACCGGCAACCAACGATCCGAGTCGGCGTCGAAGTCGTCAGGACCCTGATCGAAGTCGAACAGCTCCCCCGGCCAGACCGTCCCATCGGCCATGTCGAGATACGACGCACGTCCACCGGACTGATCAAGAGCATCGCCCAGTTGGTCGAGTTCGACCGGCAGCAGAATCAGATCCGATGTGGTTCGGCTCGAGTAGTGCTCGAGTTCGGCAATGAGTTCAGCGTCGCCAGTCCAGCCCCGCTCACCCAACGCATCGACGACCAGACCAGCGATCGCGACGAGGGCCTCCGAGCGTTCGACGCCCAGGATGGCACTACCAGCGTGCTGGAGACCATCGACAGGAACACTGCCGGACAACGCAGCTTCGACCGCCGGCCTATCAGCGCCCGCGATACGGAGCTGCTTCGTCCAGACGTCACGACTCATCGACCTCTCCTCTCTCCACCGACAAGCCAACCCTAGATCTGACACCGCCCGGAAGGCGGCGAGCGATCACCCATGTAACCGGCGATCGGGGATGGGTTGCCAGGAGAAGGCTTGGAGGATTAGGGGATACTCGCTGAACTTGACGCCCACAGCGCCACAAGGGTCGCCGTGCCAGAAGCGACGGTCGATGACCGGCATATCATCGGCGGACGGCGAACTGGGCGCATGCTTGGTCGGCGGCGTTCTCCGTGCAAATTCGCCATGGACCTTCGCTGATGTCGTCCGGTAGCAGGAAGCCATCTGGACCTGGACCCTCGACGCCGTAGTCGTCGCAGCCGCTGTTCTCGTCGATCGAGAAGGCAAGAGCGCGCCCCGAGCGGCCGTCGAGCACGCCCGAAGCAAGCGCTGCCGCGACCGGTGTTGGCCCGGAGATATCTCAGCACGCTGCGAGTCAGATCGTGACCAGGGACTTCCGAAATGCCCGATGTTGGGCGCTCCTGACGACTGGCGACTTGGACATTCTTCCGGCCCTTGTTCGGCGCGTACGGTGGCACCTGATTGCTGCTGTCTGGGTAGGGAACCTCGGCGGCTTGCGCTGCTTCAGTCACCCGGGTCGGCGGTGGCCGTGGTGACCGGGTACTTGGGGGGGCTTTCACGGAACGAGCCACTCTGGTAGTCGTCGAGCCTGATGTAGCCGTATTCCGGAATCATGTAGCCGACGAGGTTACCGTCGATATCCACGACGGCCTCTCGTTCATCCGGCTGGGTGCTTGGCTCGCCGAGATAGCTGGCCAAGAAGGTTTCCTTGGTGATGTAGCCCACTAGCGCGCCGTTGGGACCGGCCACTGGGATGAGGTCCGGCACCTTTGTCTCATCGATCGTGCCGTCGCTTCTGAACATCTCTTCTGGATCAACCGGTCCGACACTCGAGGGGGTGGTGGACGCCGTTGCGGTTGTGGTGGTTGGTAGGTCGGCGGTGGCGATCGCCTGTGGCGATGTGCGGTTGCTCGATGCGATGAAGAACACGGCGGCGCAGGCAGCCGCGGTGGCGAGTACCCAGCCGACCCGGTGACTGGTTGACACGGGTCCCGGCTCGGCGAGCCGGTATTGATAGTGGCGCCGAATCCGGGCTTCGATCGGCTGGTTCGAGTACTCACGGGTACTTGTCATTCGTTGGTCTCCAGTTGTGCCTTCAGGGTCCGTAATGCCCGTGCCAGGTGGGTGTTGACCGTGCTCTCGCTCAAGGCGAGCGTTTCAGCGATGGCGGGAACGGTCATGTCGAGGGCGTAGCGCAGAGCGACACAGATCTGCTGCTGCTGGGACAGGGTCTCGATGGCGGTCTGCAGGTCGTGATCCTCGTACCGGTCGTACACCGGCCGCACTGACGCCCAGGCCAGCCAACGCGGTACTGGTCGTCGTCTCCGGCGGTGCTGGATCGTTGTCACCATGTAGCCCAGAGGGTTCTCCACCCGTGGGGGTTTCGCCTGCCGGTTTGCCAACGCCGCGAACGCGTCTTGAGCTGCATCGTCGGGGTCTCGATGCCCCACCGCGCGGGCGTACCGGCGAAGCCAGTCAAGGTTGCGTCGGTAAAGATCCTCCAGTGTCTCCTCCGGAGGGCGAATGCCTGTCGAGTCCATTTCCCCGCCCGTCTGCTCATGCTCTTTCAGAGTACGAGCGCGTCACCGCCTCAAACCTCGACACGACCGACACGTTCTATCGACAAGCGCCGGACGCTAGCGATGAGCCGCTAAACGAGGGAGCCCGCTCAGTTAGACGACGGTTCGCTCGGCGAGCCAAGCAACGCGGAACCGCAGGCGCCGCAGAACCGGGCCCGGTCCATCAAGGTGCTGCCACAGTGGGAGCAGAACGCAGCCGAGGCGGGCAGGCCAGGGGGCGGAGGCGGTCCGGGTCGTCGGAGGGCCAACCGGACCGCGGCGAACACGATCAGACCGAGCGCAGCCGCCGGGACCGCCCAGATGAAGACGATCATCACCAACTCGATCGGTCCCATCCCGCCCACGCTTCACCGTCCTCGAGTTCCGATGTCACCCAAACAATAGCGGGGTCACAGCTGCCGCAGCATGTCCGCGTAGCCCATTCCACGGCCGCCTGTATGGGGCAGTCGAGTCGAGATGCGATCGGTGCACTATGGGACATTCAGGCTCAGCGGGGCATCTTCAGATTTTCTATGGATGGCCCTCTCGTCGTCGTAACGCCGCTTGCCGTCTTGCCGATAGGTGTGGTGTGGTGAACCAAGGATTCGAAGCTGGCGGCGCGATGATCCCCTGTTGCGTGAGCGGGGATCGTTGATGCGCAGGCACATGTCAAGTTCCCACCGAGCAGCACCGTCGACGCCAGATCACGTGAGGCGTTGGTCGCTCCGGTCGGCATCCGTCGCACTGGTGATGATCATCGTCGCAGCCGCTGGATGTTCCGAGCCCGAGTCACCCGAGGCAGCGGCATCGTCAACACCTTCTGAGCAGGTGCCATCGGCCGAAACGTCACCAGACCCCACGACTACCAGTCTCGCCGCGACAACCACCGAACCGATTCCGCCGCTCTGCGAAGACTGGACTTCCAAGCCGTCGAATATCGACCAAGCATTCGAGCCCGGCATGACCCGACATCTAGCGATGACCCTCAGGACCGATTTCTTCGACCCTCAAGCCGCCGTGGATCCGTCCGCGTACCAGCTTCTGCCGATGCAGATCACAACAGCGGTGTACGAGTCCCTTGATGTGGTGGGGTTTCGGGGCGGGTCCACCACTGGGTGAGTCACCGGCGTGATGCTCGGTGTGTACGACCAAGTGCACACCATGGAGAACCACACCGATGACTCTGCAACAGTCTGACATTGAGAACCTGCTCGACGCGATCTCGATCGGAGAAGGCACCGATCTCGTCCGCCAGCTCGCCCAATGGGCACTGCAACAACTGATCGACGCTGAAGCAACCGAACAGATCGGGGCAAGCCCGTGGGAACGGAACGTCGACCGCACGACACACCGCAACGGGACCCGGCCCAAGCTGTTGTCGACCAAGGCCGGCGACCTCGAACTCGGCATCCCGAAACTCCGCAAAGGCTCGTTCTTTCCCAGCATCCTGGAGCCTCGACGCCGGATCGATCAGGCCCTGTACGCGGTGGTGATGGAGGCCTACGTCAACGGCGTCTCCACGCGCAGCGTCGACAATCTGGTCTCGGCGATGGGGATCGACACCGGCATCTCCAAATCGGAGGTGTCCCGGATCTGCGCCGGCCTCGACGAACGCGTCGAAGCGTTCCGGTCGAGAACGCTCGGGCACACCAGCTTCCCCTACGTGTATCTCGACGCCACCTACGTCCATGTCCGCGATGACGCTTTGGGTCAGGTCGTGTCGAGGGCGGTCGTGATCGCGACCGGGATCACCTCGGATGGCGAACGCGAGATCCTCGGTGTCGATATCGGCGATTCGGAAGCCGAAACGTTCTGGTTGCAGTTCCTCCGCTCGATGCGCAAACGCGGACTCTCCGGGGTCCGCCTGGTCATCTCCGACGCACACGAAGGCTTGAAGGCCGCCATCTTTAAGGGTTTGAGCGGGGCCAGCTGGCAGAGATGCCGGGTTCACTACGCCAGGAACCTGTTGGCCAAGGTCCCGAAAGGACAGCAGGAAATGGTGGCGGCCGCGTTCCGGTCGATCTTCGCGCTCGGCACCGTCGCCGAGGTGCTGGCCCGTTGGGACGAGGTCGCCGACACGTTGGAGGCGAAGTTCCCGAAAGCTGCCGCCTCGATGCGTGACACCGAAACCGATGTGCTCGCCTTCCACGCGTTTCCTCGTGCTCATTGGCGCAAAGTCTGGTCGAACAACCCGTTGGAGCGCCTGAACAAGGAAGTGAAACGGCGCACGAACGTGGTCGGGATCTTCCCCAACGACGCGGCTGCGATCCGCCTCATCGGGGCGGTCTTGGCTGATCAACACGACGAATGGGCGGTCGCCCGCCGCTACATGTCCGAAGGATCAATGGCCGATCTCAACTCGTCGTGCAACACTGACCGATCACAGGCCCAACTCGAGGCCTGACACACCGAGCATCACACTCGGAACCCCACCGCGCCACGGGACTCTGTCACAGCGGTCGAGATCACCTCGCTTTCCATCGACGAAGACGGCTGGCACCTGGTGTGGAGAGACCTGATTGGTGATCATCTCCGCAACTACTCGTCCAAACTCCCTTCCGGTGCAGCAGACCGGATCGCCGGGGACGAAGTCGTTGAAATCGAATACCTCGTGCGACCCAACGGTGAGGTACTGCTCGAGACATCGCAAGAACAGATCGTCGAACAATATGCCTCAATGAATCGGCTCGCCGCCGGTGAAGGGTCACTGTTCGACGAGTTCGCAGCAGAAGTCGTTGTCGCCTCGACCGGACTCGCTGTGCTCTTCCCGGACCGAGCGCCTGCGCTACTCTCCCGAATCATTGAGACCTACCACCAGGGCCACGGCCTCACGATGGAACCAGGCGACCTCGAGGTAGAGACTCGATGGGGAACCCCGTTCGCATCCGAACCGGTTCCGATTCCAACTGCACTGACAGTGACAGAGCGACAGTCGCCATTCGGCTGCCTTTCGGTAGACGCTGTTGGCCTGGTTGAGCCCGGCAGCCCTGCCGCAGGTTCGCTTGCGTCAGTCATCGGTGCCCCGACAGGCGGTGCTGGGATTGAGTGGGCACTGACTTCGACGTCGCTACGCGACATCAGCACCGGCGTGGTCTATCGATCCGAGTTGCGGTTTCGGGCTGAAGCCGACGATGGACGCATGGTTTTGCAGTCGATCGCACTCGTTGATGACGCATTCATCCAGTGGAACTTCGGGCCACGAGATTGAGGTCTCGTGGCTCAAGCTCACCGGCGGGTTGGCACCAGGCTTCCACCACAACCGCCCGTCGACGCAAGGTACATGGGTTTCTCGCAACCACCCTGACGGTGTGGCACAAAAGCCCGGCGATCCAGCTACCGACAGCGCCCGGCCTTGCGCTCGCGATACGTCGCGATCCCGGCGTTGTGGGGCGTTGTCCGACCCGGGTGCGGTGAGCGGTATGGGACAGTTTCAGCATCGTTGTCGTTCAGGCCGCCAGGGCGGGAAGGCCGACGCGTACAAGGAGGTTCGGACACTTCCGAGCGACGCTACGGCACGCATGGGATTTCAGCTCTCGGTTGCCTCCATGTGAGTGGAAACAACCCCCTTCGCAATGGCTCCTGCCAGTCTCCCAGGAAGACGGGTGCCCATTCATTCATCTCGGACAGGCCCAGCAAGACCCGGAATCGGTTTGACTCTTCGGCGAGCATGTCGAGCCCTTGCCGGATGTCGGCAAACGTAACCGTCGCAGGATTGCCCTGGCCGACGTCTGGTTGCCCGCCAGGCCAGGGGGCCGCACGGTCAAAATGGGCGATCCGTTTGTCGACGTGAGCTTTGATGTCATTCATCTCGCTGAGGATCCGTTCGAGGCTGGACTCGAGAATTTCCGCCCTCGGTAGCCCTTGTTCGTCACACCATTCGACTCGGCGGTGCTCGAGAGTCTCTTCGACGATCTCGCCGACCACGTCGTGGCTTCCAGGTCTCTGCTCGTCGAGTCGCACGCGTACTTGTGAGCGACATCGATCCTCCGTGAGCACTTGCCGATTCTTCTGAATCGCTTTGATCAACGACACCAGCGACGTGGTGCCCTGGGCATCGTCGGTCAGGCTCCGCAGTCGAACCATCTGGGCTCGGGAGTACAAGCCTGAGTAGTGCAGAAGGAATGTGCCGTCGGTGTCGGCGTCGGCGTGGCGAGTCTGGATCTCGTCACGCATCGCAGTCCATATCGACTGGTCGTAGTACGCGCGGTACAGCTCGACGGTGATCGAGGTGTCAATCCACTCGAGCCACAACCGATAGAGCTTGTCATGGTCGGCTGCTGGAGCGGTCACGAAGAAAGCGTCGCGCGATGCCTGGTCGTCGTGGGCGATGTGTGCCGGATCGGCTCTGCACGCTCTCCCATGTGGAAGCGCTCGATCAAGACGGACAGGCACACGAAACGCGACGGGATCGCGCGGTGATCTGTGAAAAGGTGACCTGTGGAGCCCGACCCAATCCACCGGCCACCCTTGAAACGATGCCCGACATGACGCACGCCGCAATCCACGATCCAGACGCGGGATCGGCTCAATGGCAACAAGAGCTTTGCGCCGATCTCGAAAGCGACGGCTTCTGGCTTCCGTCACCTGGCGATGGTCGCCTTCCGTCGTTGTCGACCGACTGGCAGCTCGTGCTCGCAGAAGTTGTTCGACTCCACCGATTCGGCCGTAGTCGCCAACAACGACCGGGATCAGTTGACGCTGCCCGGCTCGGCGCAAGGATGCAACGAGGGCAGGTTCAGGTCAGCACAACGGCTCCCGCCGAAACAGAACTGATCGAGGCCGCACTTTCACGACTTGCCTACGGACAGACCACACTCGTCAACGGCAACCTCGCTGCCAGCAACATCCGGATCGACGGCGTCCGGGTCGGATTCATCGGATGGGACGACGCTCGAGTGGACGCTCCCGAGTTCGATCTCCTACCGCTGGGCGTCCTGCGCGGGCAGCGAGCTCGTGTGGCCAATGCAGCCGTCGCAGCCCGCACCGTCGCCACAAGCCCCAGCGAGGAGCCGCTCCGAGCGTCGCAAGACCTGACTGACAACCCGATTCCGGGTTGGCCACACCCGGATTTGCGAGACGGCAACATTGTGCTCCGCGTGCGCACCCCGGCTGACGTTGCGGCACAACTGGCGGGAGAGGACGAGGAGATGGTGCGGTGGTTGACCGGAGGTGTCGCCACCGAGGACGGGGTGCGCCACCACATCGCGGCAACCGCTCGGTTGTGGGAGCTGGGTGGGCTGCGACTTGTCTGGGGCATCGATGTCGATGGGTTGGCCGGCACCGTGGCGATCAACCTCGCCGACATCGATCTCGAACTCGGTGAGGCCAACTTGTCCTACGGCCTGTTCCCATGGGCGAGGGGACAAGGCATCGTCACAGCCGCCCTCGGACTTGCCCTCGACTACCTTCGATCACTCGGCGAAGTCGATACCGCGGTCCTCAAGATCGATCCCGAGAACGTTCGCTCGATTGCTGTCGCCCGACGCTGTGGTTTTCAACAGGACGGCACCATCACCACCAACACCGACATGTTCACCCGCTGGCTGCTCGAACTCCCCTGAGCGACCGCCTCGCCCAGTTCGACAGCGCCCCAGGACTGGCGATAGGTGACGCTCTTCGGCGCTCTGGGCGTGAGCGGTATGGGTCACTTCGAGCTTGTCGGTTTCCGGCACGTCCAGGTCGATTCGCTCAATGGTCGAGGCCCGATCGCCGATGGACTCCTATGACTCTCACGTTTGACCCGGACCCAAAGATCGGTGACCTTTTCGAGGCCTTCAGCCTCGACTGCATCGACCTCGCGCAAGCCAACCTTGGCATGACGTTGGACGTGAGCGAGGCCTCGATCCAGAAGCTTGAACAGATGGCCGGCGTCATGCACACCGAACTGCCGGGTGTCGGTGCGCCTCCCGAAAGAATCGAACTGTTCGCCAAGATGGTTGGGAGCCACATCGGTCATGTGCTCGTCACTATCAAGGGTGCTGTTCCGGGGCTTGCCAGGTCTGAAGCGGGCGTGATTCCTGCGGTGAAGTTGCCAGACGGAACTGTCTGCTGGCCAATGCCCAAGGCATACAACCGTCTCGTGAACGGCGAGGCAGACAACCTGTGGCATTACTACCTGGGCATATCCGGTCAGCTCGACCAGCTGTCAGCTCGACCCTAGAACAGGCCTGCGTTTCGTAGCGGGCAACGATCCCACAGCCGGCGGTATGGGGCAGGTGGGTCGTGATGGCGTGGGGCGATGGGGACATTCGTGGCTCGTCCGCGAGTGCCCTCGTCACAGTGTCACACTGCTGGAATGCCCGAGTGTGTGACATGCGAACTCGTTCAACGACGAGACCGCGGCGACGCGCCACCATGGGACCAGATTCGCCGGACCCCCGGCTGGGATGTGGTTCACGCATTTGGGACCGCAGTCGAGGGATGGTTGGTCCTCGTCGCTCGCCGCCACATCACCTCCGTCGCCGA
This sequence comes from uncultured Acidimicrobiales bacterium, assembly GCA_963717115.1. GTDB lineage: Bacteria > Actinomycetota > Acidimicrobiia > Acidimicrobiales > SZUA-35 > JBBQUN01. Next base: position 715,977 of record CAVQVO010000009.1, read on the forward strand.
CATGACCGACGACGAAGCGGCCGAACTCGGCCCCCTCATCAAGGAAGTGTCGCGTGCGCTCACTGCCGTGGTCGGTTGCGAGAAGACCTACGTCGTCCAGTTCGCCGAACACGTCAACCATCCCCACGTCCATGTCCATCTGATCCCACGAGCGGCGGACCTACCAGACGAACGCCGTGGCCCTCGCATCTTTACGTTGCTCGGGGTCGGCGAGGACGACGCCGTTCCGGAGTCCCGCAGGAACGAGATCGCCGCGCTGCTCGACACCGCACTGCTCGACACCGCACTGCGCATATAGCGCAGCAGAAACGGACGGAGCGGGTGCGTCCGGCGCAACGATGATGTGAGCGGTTCTTCCACAACGTCTCGCTGCCGGCGAGCCGGGGGGACGCCCGCGTTCGGGGCGTGAGTCGGAGGTGGCTGTGGTCCTGCTCGGCCGATGGCAGATCGTCGCCAGCAGAGCGCCTGGTGGGGTCTGGCTGTCGGTCACCATCTGGCTATCTCGGTGTTGTTCTGGCATGCAGCTACGAGCGGGGATGTATCGATCGTTATGCTGGTCTCGTCGATGCTGCGAGCGGGCCAGGCGATGTAGATCGTCATCTCCGGTCCGGGTGTCGCATGTACCCAAAAGTGGTAGGTGGCCATGACACCATCGCCGCCGCCACCCTGGCCAACAATGGCGAAGTCAGCATCGCCTGCGTCCAACGGCACCCCGTATCCCTTGCGGCCATCGGACCAGCGGATGCCCCACATGAAGCGTTTGTGGTCGGTCAAGGTGTCCGGTGGGTGAAAGAGCGACTCGGTGAGTTCGCGGTCGTGGCTGTCGAGCCGTGGTGCACGATGCAGGACGCGCATCGTGATGAAGAATCCCGGGCCGAACCCCAGGAATTGGTCGAACGCGATGGCCAGGTCCTCGAACACGAAGTGGGCGCCCGGGATGCTGACTGGTGTGCCGAACTCACCGGGGAACAGTCCCACCGTCTCGTCTCGCTCGACGAACGGGTTTTGGGCCGCCGGGGGCGGGACCGCCGTGTTGTTGCTATCGCTGGCCGGGAAGAAGGACATGTCCGAGTCTGTCACGGGGTGAAGGGCCGGTGGACCGAGGACCGCCGCCTCGAACAGCACTCAGACGGAGGGAGGTCCTGGAGGTGTCGGCAACCAGCCCGAGAATGTGCTTCATCATCCCGGCGGTAGGGGGCAGGGTCAGCGACGCAGCCGTTGAGCAATGTGGGGCACGTCGCCACTCGCGTACGTGCCTGATATCGAATGGCCGGCAACGCGTGCCCCGTACCGCCGAGTCACTCGATTGCTGGTCAACTCATCCCGGCTGCAGATGATCCGAGGGCATCTCGGACCTCGTCAACGACAGTCTTGACCAGGCTGTCCGACGGTCCGGGTTGTGTGAGGTTGTTCTTCGCCAGGGCGAACGCGAAGCCTCGTTGCGGGTCAGCAAAACCGATCGACCCTCCGCTGCCCTTGTGGCCGATGGCCTCGCGGACACCCATCGGGTTCCCGGGTTCACCCAGGACGTATCCGAGACCACGCCGGATCGGTAGTCCGAAGCTCTCGTCGACGCCGTCGAACGCGACGGCACTAACCGTCGCCAGGCGCTCCGGGCTCATCAGCGTCACTCCGTCGAGCTCGCCGCCGTTGGCGAGCGCCGCGTACATCCTTGCCAGGCCCTTTGCGCTGGCGGTCGCTCCTATGGGGACGCACGAGGCAAGGAAGGTGGGATTGTTCGCTCCGGTTGACATCGGGAACGGGTAGGTGCTCAACGGGAGATCGAGCGGGGCCGTCGACACACCGACACCGTCGTCGTAATGCACCGCCATACGTGGACGCATGTCCTCGGTGATGCCCAACGTCAGGCAGTCACTGATGCCGAGGGGCTCCGCGATCCATTGTTGAACGATCTGATCGATGCCAAGGCCTGCAGCTCTTCTGGCCACCTCGCCGAGGATGTGCCCGAAGGTCAAACCGTGGTAACCGGACTTGGTGCCCGGCTCCCAGATCGGGGTGAGCGCAGCCACGGTCTCGCACATCTTGTCCCAGTTGCACATGGCCAGGAGGCTCGTGCCATCGGGTAGCTGAGGAATCCCGGCGCTGTGCGCGAGGGCGTGGCGAACCGTGACTTGCTCCTTGCCATTCGCCGCGAACTCCGGCCAGTGCGTAGAGATCAGGTCGTCATACTCGAGCACGCCACGTTCAGCCAGGACGTGGACCGCTGTGGCAGTGACTCCCTTGCCCGCTGAGAAGACGTGGAAGAGGGTTTCCCCGTCGACTTCCCGACCCATTTCGGGATCAGCGAGACCAGCCCATGCATCGATCACGAGTTCACCGTCGAGGTATGCAGCGACCTGGAGACCAATCTCGTGACCATCGTCGACAATCCGTTGAAGCAGGGTGTCGATCCGACTCTGTACGCTCACCGCGGCTCCCCCTCTCTTTGACTGCCGGACCTCGTCGCAATGCCGAGACTACGTTGCCACAGCGATGGCGATCTGGCCGGGCCTCACAGAATCGGCAATATGCCGCCGATGGACCGCTCAAGAATGTGCGTCGCCCTACCGGCGTTTGAGGGCCCATCTCGTCGAACCTGGGACGGCCAGGGGTGAGGGTCCACCGATGAGGTGAGGGCCTCGCCGATTCACATTGGATCAGAGCGGCGGAGAATCGGCACTCGCCATCAGCTGAGGAGCAGAAGCGCGATCCACACGACGAAAGGAACGGCGATGACGACTAGCAGCAAACGTGCGTAGAGCCGTCCTCGCTGATGCCGATGCAGGCCGGAGGTCAGTTCGCCAATCTGCTCGATCGTACCTTCTGCTGTGTACTGGTGGCTTTCCACGTTCACTCGTTCTCCCCGATGAAGAGGTAGAGCCTCTCGTGATGCGCACCCTACTCCGGCATTGCGCAAATTTTCGGAGCGTCTCCTCGCAAGCTGCCGGGTCTCGCTGAGCTGGTCGATACCGGCGATACCCGGACCATCGACGCTATGTTCGGGCAGTCGGCGCGGCACGATCTCGGTGGATGGCGACAGCGTGAACGCGGCAGAAGCCGAGCGTCTCGTGGCGTTGCGAAGGCACTTTCGGTGAGCCCATCGCCGACATTCCTTTGAGCGCGCTTGGCCGGGCCGCTGGCTGAAGTAGCGTCTTCCGACTGGTGCTCTGCTACCCCGAACATGAACCGGTGGATTGGAGTCGTCTCTTGATGAAAAGGGTTCTCGCTCGTGTCATGCGATTACTTGATGCACCTTGGGTGACGAGGCGGAGAAGAAATCGGGACCTGCTACCTGAGCAAACCAAGCGCGACATCGAGTACTACAACTCTCGTGGTGGTTTTTAGCCGCCATGATGTGCGTCATCAAACCGGCGGTCGGGGGCAGGGTTCGGGGCAAACCTGCTGAGCGATATGGGTCACCTCGCCGCTCGCGTACGCGCCGGTCTCGGAGGGTCTCGGCTACCCGCCGATCCGTGATTATGCGCTACCCAACTGAGGGTCGGACCTCCCACAGTTCGCCGGGAGTGTGCGGCCAGGCGGATTGTTCGACGTCGAGATTACGAGCGGCCGCCCGACGATTGGCGGGCGATCGGAAGTGCCGTTCTGGGCGCTGTTCGCGCTCCGCGTTGACGAACATTCTGAGCGGTCGGAGCGTCCGGAGGCCCCCTTGCGGCAACCTCTCTCGACCGGGCAATCTAAGCCAGTGAAGTATGAGGAGCTGCCTCCGATCGATCGCGCCGAGTTCAAGTCAGCGCTTCAAGGTGCCGACCCTTCACAGGCACAATCGGCGATCATCCGACTCGCGCTCCACGACGACGATCCGGCGTTCGTCGACCAGACGTGCCTCCGACTGCTCGACGATCCCGACGACGGGCTTCGCCGTGCCGCGAGCGTCGCAATCGGACACCTCGCTCGGCTTCACGGGACGGTCGGACAAGCCACGCTGGATCGTCTGCGTGCGCTCCAATCCGATCCGAGGATGGCTGGCACGGTTGCAGACGCCCTCGATGACATCGCGACCTTCGGCCGCCCGTAGCTGCCGCTCGCGCCGCAGAGCTGTCCGTCCGCCACTCTCCGGCTCGCCGATCGCGATCCTGAGCGCCTTGCCGATGAGAACGCACCGGAGTAGGTGCTAGTCCCACCTGGGCCGCTGGGCCGGGCGCCGGGAGCGACAACAGCGACTCCAGGTCGCCCGCTCGTGAACCGCCTGTTGGGTCTGAAGGTCAAAGCGCAACGGTTCGAAGCGGTCGTAGCCGATGTTGGGTGCTGGGCAGATCGGAGGATATGTGTGACACCACCGAGGTTGGCCGGGGAAAAGCCCATCGCCTCCCAGAAGGGCCGCGTGGCCTCGGACGCTCCCGCATTGCAGGTCAGCAACTCAGTGCTTCGAAGCCCGTCCATGATCAGCCTCTGCGCCAGGGCGTTGGCTATCCCTCGTCGACGCCACTTCTCGGCGACGTAGAACCGCCGTACTCGCATTGCGCCGTGAACATCTGGGCAGATCGTCAAGCCGCCGACACCTATCACGGCTCCGGCCGCCGGATCGACGACCACAAGGAGCGATTCGCCCGGCCCGTCGTAGCGCTCTGAACCGTCCACCCAGCGGGCGACCAGGATGGAGACGTTTCGAAAGCCTCGTGATTGCGCCTCTGTCTCAAGGTCGCTCAGCCCATCGGGCATCCACGGCTTCGCGGGGACAACCTCGAGGGGGAACATGACGACAAGGCTACGCCGAACTGCTGGCACAGATCAGCGACGAGATCGCCACCCTCAATCCGCCCGCTATCCGGCAATCGCGCGCTCGGTCGACAGCGCCGATACCGCACATATCGCGAGCGCCGTAACGCCGGCCACGACGTCATCGGGGCGCACCAGTTCGGCCCCACTGCGGCGCCGCATAGTCCCGCAGCCGATCGTCGCTGCCGGCCTGGTCTGTACGGAACATCCAGCCCATGTGCTGGCGGAAGCGGGGGTCCGTCGACCACGAAATTCGATCGACGGATACTCGACGTTCAGTAGTGTCGGCCCATTGCTTTGAACACGTTGCTCAGCTTCTCAGCCGCGACTCTGATTCTGCTCGTGATCCCGGGTCCCGCAGTCATGTACATCGTGACTCGAAGCGCCACGCAAGGTCGAAGGGCTGGGCTCGTGTCGGTAGCGGGGATCCATCTGGGCACCATCGCTCACGTCTTGGCAGCCATGGTTGGCCTCTCGGCAGTACTCGCCGCTTCGGCGACCGCGTTCAGCGTCGTGAAGATCGTGGGCGCGACCTATTTGATCTGGCTCGGCATCGAGTCGCTGAGAAGCTACAGAAGAGGACTGCTGGATGAACCGGCCCAAGCTGTCGAACACCGCTCGCTCCGCAGGGTGTTCACCGACGGTGTCATTCTCAACGTTTTGAATCCCAAGACGGCGATCTTCTTCCTGTCGTTTGTGCCCCAGTTCGTCGATCCCGCCACGGTCCACCCGGTTCGAGACGTCGCAATTCTCGGCGCGGTGTTCATTTTTCTGGGCCTGATCTCAGACGGTTTCTACGCACTGGCTGGCGGCTGGGTCGGCGGCCGACTCCGTCGTTCACTGCGCCTACAACGACGAAAGGATGCTCTCGCAGGAGTCACGTACCTGGGACTCGGCGCAGCGACGGCGTTCAGCGGGAACCGATCAGCATGAACCACGATGAGGACGCACCGTCCACGCCGACGGCCCCTCGGACTCCAATCATGACCGCTCGATAACGCCCGCTCGTAACCACCACGTCGGCGGTGCGACGACCACTCGGGAACGGCCCAACTCTCGCGTCACGTAATCGCGTACCGATCTCGCGATCCGGGCTGTCGGGCACGAGGATCTCGTGCCGGACTAACCTTGCTGTATGCAGGTCGAGACGTTGGAGCAGATCGCCGAGCGGTTGGGCTGGAGCGACGAGCGTCTCGCTGAGGCTCGAGCCCGTGCTGCTGAGCCCCGCCCATCCAGCGTCAGCGAAAGCGACCGTGCCCGGGCCAAGGCGCTCTCGGACTCGGTCAACCGGACACGTCAAGCACTCGACGAAGCTTCCTGACGAGGTGTCCCCTCCCGATTGGCGGGCGCTGAGCGTCGTCCTCAACGACCGAGCGGCGATCTACGCAGAGGAGTTCCCTGCGGTACTCGCTGATGTAGGGCCTGCGATGGTCGAGGCGTTCACCCACGAGGAAGCCCAGGGTCTGCTGTTCACCTTCGCCGGGGCGTGGCCAGCACTCGGACGAGACTCCGAGGATCCGTCGACTCGGTTCGCGTACATGACGATCGGCGAACTCGTCTGTCGATTTCGAGGGATCGAGCTTGCGCCCGGAGCCATCGTCATCGACGACGTTACGCGCCTCTGATTTTGGTCAATCCGCCAACACCTCGCGCACCAGACGCCCGGCCGATCACCCGGATGGCCACGCCCCCGTCTGGACTGGCAGATCTGGCATCCTGCTCGACCCCGTCCGTAACGTGCGGCCGATATCCAGATGGGGCATGCCCGTGATGTGCCGGTAGGTGACGCTTTGATATTCCGGCGTCGGATGCCCATCCGGATCGCTAATCATCCGCACCCCGAGCCCTCAAGCGAGCGCGTCGCCCATCGCAACGGCGTCGTCGATCGTCGGCGACACAACGTGTCGATACACCAAAGCCGTCATGCGGGTGCCGTCATGGCCGAGCACGTCGGCGATTCGTTCCAGTGGCACGCCAGCGGCGGAGAGGATGGAGGCGGCCGTGTGCCGGAGTTCGTGCGGATGCCAGTGGCCGAGACCGGCTGCCTGAGTCAGTCCGCGAAAGACTCGACGAAGGTTGTTCGGATCGATCGGTCGTCCCGTCGACGTGGTGAACACGAGGTCATCGACGTTCGACCAGCGCTCGCCGAGGTTTGCAGCTTCACGCTCCTGGGCCGAACGATGGGCGTTCAGCGCGTCGATCACCGAGGGGTGAGCTTTGAGGCTCCGGCGGGAACGGGAGGTCTTGAGCGAATCGGTCACGCGCAGTGTGCCATGCTCGAGCTTGAGAGAACGTCGGACGTGAATGAGGCCCTCGTCGAGATCGACATCGGCCCAGGTGAGCCCAGTCGCTTCGCCGGGGCGGAGGCCGGTCATCAGCATGAGTCGCCACAACGCGTGCAGCGGGTGAGCGGCGGTCGATTCCAGGAGGAGGTTTGCCTGCTCGACCGTGAGCGAGCGGCCGGGTGCGCTGCGTCGAGCCGCTGTGGGGAGCTCGACCACTCGAGCGACGTTCCGCGAGACGAGCTGGCGTCGTTCCCCGTAGTCGAGCGCCTTGCCCAGCACGCTCCGAAGCTTGATCAGGCTCGCTCGGGAGACCGGCCTTCCCTGGCTCTTGCGGCCGCTTTCCGCCAGCAGGGCGAATGCTTTCTCGACGCGCTCGGGTGTGAGTCGATCCGCACGCGTAGAGCCGATCGATTCGGTCAGGACCTCGACGCACCATTGGTAGACGTCGATGGTGCGCGGCGAGAGTTCCCGTGCTGGCAATGCGTTTCGTTCCCACTGGGAGAGGAGCTGGGCGACGGTCAAATTGCCGTGGCCCGGAGTGTTGCCGGCGGCGACGTCTGCTTGCATCTCGCGAAGAATCCGCTTCGCCTTTGCTTCGGTCGGGGCGATGCGGCGCTTCTTCTTGCCATCGACGTAGATCTGTGCGATCCATCGGCCGTCGGGGCGTCCAGCGCGAGCACCCTCCTGCGAGACCGACCCTTCGCCATTGCCTCTCGACTTGCTCACTGCTTCCTTCAAAGTGGGTTACGGGGTGGGTTACGGCGAGGGTACCTCCAGAAACGGTTGACGACGGCCAGACTTCGAAATCCCTGTTCAAGGGCACTTCGAGAGACGCTAGCGGACGTGTATGGACTCAGAAATCATCCATGGCATGGAAGAGGTCAGGAGTTCAATTCTCCTTAGCTCCACGGAAAGGGGCCGGGTCGTCGACCCGGCCCTTTGTCTTTCTCTGGCTGGCATCACTCCGAGTGGGCAGGACGGTCGACGACATCAGAACCAAGAAGCTCGAAGCCATGAGTGTGGGGGAGCGCGTCGTGTTCGATGAGACCTACGCTTGCGGCCAGACCGGCCCTGGAGTTCGGAGAGAAGGTCCGGGATGCGTGCGAGCGGCCGGGCTGAGCCAGCGGGACCTGGCGGCACGGATGTCGACAAGTCAGGCAGCGGTGGCGCGACTCGAAGCGGGTGGTGTGTTGGCTCAACGCTCACCAGGTTGCAGAAGGTCGCCGATGCCCTCGGTATGGCCATCGGTGTGGATCTCGCTCCGACGAGCTGGCAGCGTTCAGAAGAGGCGGACCACCAGAGAATCGACTGACCCGAAACAGGCCGGGAGGGGCGTTGTTCGGTGCTCTCGTCCTGAGCGGCAGGGGATAGTCGTGTCGGTCCGATCGAGGCGAGTCGCTACTCCTGAAGGGCCTGGCTGCTCGTCAGCGAACGATGCGGGAACGTCCCTGCTCGTATCCAAGATGCGCCAGACGTCGATCTGATCGTCGCTGACGACGTGGAGGATCAGATACGGGAACCGTTCGAGCGACCAGGTCCGAAGGTTCGGGATGTCCAGCTCGAACGCGAAACGCAACGACCCGGTGAGCGGGTGCCGGGCGAGAAGCACGAAGGCGCGTTCCAAATCGTTGACGAAGTGCTCGGCGGTACCGGGAGGGGCTTCGGCGTGCAGGTAGTCGAAGGTGAGTTCGAAGACCGTGTCGGCGTCGTCGATGGCCCGTTGGCGCAGCGAGACATGGGCCGGGACGGTCACGAATTCCGGATGCGCGCTCGGAGGCGTTCACGGTCTTGTGCCCGGCGGATGAGGTCTCGTACGTATTCGCTGGTTGAGCCGTAGCCGCCGGTGCTGACCTGTGTGTCGACGAAGGTCTTGAGTTCGTCTGGGAGGGAGACGTTCATCGTGGTCATGCCGGGAGTTTGCGAGTCTGACCTGTCGCGATCTGGCGAAGCTTCGGAGGCGACGGGCTCGACCATCCCATGGCGCACCGCGGTCACCCGAACAACTGCACCCCCACTCGGTCCGATCGGGCCAGAAGGTGGATCACCCGTGTAGCCGGCGATCTGGGACTCGTCTCGATCATGGTTGCCGGGCGCCCGCACCCGCAGCTCTGCGTGAAATCCCCGAGCGCCCCTCGAACCGGCGTTTGGTGACGGTCATCGTCGCTTTGGCCGAGAGCGGTATGGGGCGGTCATTGCCTCCGAAAAGTCCCATCCCGGGACGGCATCGACCCTCCTCCCAAAAAGGCGTTCCCTCGAGAGACCATATGGAATAACATATGAAGATGGCTCGACGTGAAGTACTGGTCCAACTCGACGATGACCTCGTGGAACGCCTCGACGCGCTGGCCGCCGACCTCGGCACCAACCGTTCCGAGCTGATGCGCCGAGGCGCCCAAGCGGTCCTCGAAGCAGAAGACCTCGCGACCGCTGATCGCGCGCTGAAGTTGGCGTACCGCCGACAGCCAGCCGATCCCGCCCTTGTGGAGTCGGCTCGACGACTCGCCGCGGAGACCGCCCCAGCGTGGTAGCCCGCAACGATATTTTCTGGGCAGACCTTGGACCGTCCGCTGGCCGCCGTCCCGTCTGCGTGCTCACGCGCGACGCAGCGATCGAAGTGCTCACATCGGTCACGTGCGCCCCAATCACGCGAACGATTCGTGGCATCCGATCAGAAGTGGAACTTGGTCCCGAACACGGCCTTCCCGAAGCGTGTGTCATCAGTTGCGACAACGTCATCACGATCCCCGTCGCCGATTTGGACGATCAACCTGTTGGTCATCTTGACGACGTCACTCGTGCCCTACTCGACCGAGCGTTGCGGTACTCCCTCGACATCGTGTACTGATGGATCGAGGGGTGTCAGCTGCTCTTTGATCCGGCCAGGACTCCGTCCTCCTCCCGGCGATCGGTGACGGCCATCCTGTTCAAGTGGTTGATCGATTGGGGACGCTCGGCTCCTGCGTCTGGCCAGGGGATCAGGGGAGGTCGAGAAGGACGGCGAGGCCCTCACGTACCTGCGTCAAAGCGATGGTTCGAGGACGCACTCCCGCTCCACCTCGGCCTGTAGCGCCTCGGTGATCGAGCCTTCACCAAGCGGCGTGACCGGTTTCGCCTACGTGGAGTCCTCCGCCTGCGCCACCCGGCGGGCAACGAACGAGTGCAGCTCATCGTGAGCTGAGGCCGGATGTCTGATCCAGGGAACGCCGTCCGAGCAGTTCGCCATCGACGCATGCTCGACGACGACGACGCAACGCGGTACCAGGCTGACGCGATCTGATCGGCAACAGGGGGATCGAAGGGGAGTCGGACGGGGGACTTCCCCGATTGCTCGCCGCCCAACCCTGGCTCAGTTTGGTTCCACGGGCCGCAACCATGCAGACCCACCACCGACTCGGTGGATCGTAGGAGGTGGTGTCATGGAGAAGCATCTGGGCAGGAAGCTCGCGTTGGCCGGGGCGTTGGGGTTGCTCATGACGGTGATGGGCGTCAGTCCGGCGTCGGGGCAGTGGCCCGGTGGCGATCCGGCGAAACCGGGCAAGACCTCGGTTGGTGGTACCCCGGCGCCGGTCGAGCGGTCGCCGATGAGGCGACCCAAGCCCGGTCAGTCCACGGTCGGCGGGACCCACGACATCGTGCCGATGTTCAAGGTCGAGGCGCTTGGGTTCACTGCGCTCGACGAGTCGGGCGTCGACCTGCTGGGGTCCGACGAGATCTGGGTCGTGTGGGAGAGTCAAGGCAAGTGGGGCGGGACCTATGTGTTCGATGATGTCGACACGGGCGAGCACCGATCCATCCACGAGCATCAGAGCTGCATCTACCCCATGGCGATCGAGTCGTCGATCGACGGGCGTATCGGTGACGGTTGGGTTTGTGAGGAAGCCGGGGCGCCGGGACCGGTGGAGTTCGAGGTCACCTTTTATGAGGACGATGTCGATACGCCGTTACCGCCCTTTTGCATGATGGTCACCTTGCATGCACCGTCACCACAGTGTGCCGATGATTGGCTCGGTACCGCTCGTCATTCGATGACCACGGCTGAGCTGGTCGGTGTCCTCCCGACGCCGGGTTCGAGCAAGATCTACCGCAGCGTCGCCATTGGTTGTCCGCCCGACGAGATCTGTGTCAATGGCGTCTTCGGCGGCGAGTACGAGATCGAGTTTCGGGTCACACGGATGGCCGACATGAGGGTCGAGCGATCCGTCATCGCCCGCTGACCGAGGGCCCGTCGATGTCGGTCGGGTCCGATGGAATCCTGACCGTCCCCGCAGTGTCGTGGCGTTCGAGGTGGACTCCTTCAAGATTCGGCGACGTCCTTGACGAGCTGATCCCCACGCCCAGGGATGCAGGTTCACATCGTCGCTTCGGGAGTTGACCACCCACTCACGGTGGCTGGTCGGCGGCCACGTGGCCGCCACCGCCCGAACCCGTCGTGCTCGCATCAGTCGTGGAACTCGACCGATGGAAACCGCCCCCGAACGCCGGCCGTGGGACGCCGACTCGTCGACCGCGGTGGCCCCGGTCGCTCGAGCTACGGGTAGAAGTGGCGGAGCGCCCGGCTCAGCACGATCCCGGGGACGGTGGAGTGGAACTCGTCGTCGATCTCGATGCTCGAGAGCTCGAGGCCCACGTCGGTTCTCGACGAGAGCTGGGCAACGAACCGTCGCATGTCGTCGACCATGTCGAGACGAGTGGGCGGTGGCTTTGCCGGATGGTCGTCGGGGAGGTTCCGGCCTTCGAGGCGCCGGCCAGCGTCGGTCTCGAGCGACCCGATTCCGAAGAACACCTCGGACCGCAGGTCCGTGTCGGCGGATGCGCGCTCGAGGTCGAAGATTGCCTCGTTGTCCCACCAGAGCGATGGGCTGCTCAAGATGTAGCGATCGAACGGAGCCGTGTCCGACACCAGGGCGTAGGCGCCGAAGAGTCCGCCCAGCGAGTGACCGAAGTAGGTGAGGTGGCTCGCCGCCACCGGGTTTCGGACGGTGAGCCAGGGGTGGAGTTCGGTGCGGATGAAGCCGAGGAAGTCGTCTGCGTGTCCGGAGCCGGTGACGTGTTCGCTTGCGGTGGGAGTGAGGTCTCGTGTCCTGGTTTCGACGGTGTCGATGACGGCGTTGGCGCCGGGGTAGCCGATACCCACGACGAGCAGCGCCGGGATGAGTCCTGGGATCTGCATGAGCCGGACCGTGTCGACGGTCAGACCGAAGAGGCCGTTGGCGTCCGTGACGAGCAGGATGGCTTCGGGGTCCTGCCCACAGTGCCCGATGAAGACACGGAAGGTCTCGCCGACAGCGGCTGACCAGATGTCGTGGACCTCGGTACCGCCCAGCGACTGAGTCACCCGGTCAGTCTTTCACGTGGCGAGGATCACGAGGTGAGGGATTCGGGGCCTTCCCATGCGCATCAGTGAGCGTTCGTGTTTGCGGTGCGCATGGCGGGCGATCGGTGGCGAGCTGGCGAGCGCCGTTGCTCGACCGGTCCCGCCGGCCCTGTTTGGCGGGATCGCCCGGTTGTCAGGGCTTCTTCAGCTCTTGCGCCAGCATCACGAGGATGCCGCTCGGTCCACGGACATAGGTCAGTTTGTACATGTCTTGGTAGGTGGCGACACCGCGCAGCGGGTGGCAGCCGTGCCTCGCTGCGACCTCGAGCGCGTCGTCGATGTCATCGACCGAGAAGGCGACACGGTGCATGCCGATCTCGTTGGGCTCGGTTGGCTCGGTCTCGATTGCGTCGGGATGGATGTATTCGAAGAGCTCGAGGCGGCCGTTGCCATCCGGGGTTTGGAGCATGGCGATGTTGGCATGATTGCGGTCGAGGCCGACCGCGATGTCGGTCCACTCTCCGCTGACCGTGTCACGGCCCACGATCGTCAGGCCGAGGTCGGTGAAGAAGGCGATTGCGGCTTCGAGGTCGCGGACGGCGATGCCGACATTCTCCAGTTTGATGGGCACGGCCGAACGCTACAGCGCTGAAGGATCTCGACAGATTCGTCCCGTGAACGTGTCATCAGAACGGCGGTGGTAACCGCCCTCGTGGCCATCGACGGCAGCGTGAGCGCTCCCGGCGACCGGGGGTGGATCAGCGAGACGGCACGACGACGATCTTGGCTCGGGCGTGACCTGAACCGATCTCGGCGAGCGCCTCGGCGACTCCATCGAGCCCGACCACGCGGTCGATCTGCGGGACGAGTCGGTGTGACCTCACGAGCTCGCCGAGGAACCGCAGATCCTCGTCGTTGGGCGCAGCGGTGAAGTTGTGGAACGAGGCGTCGGCCCGCAGGAAGGCCATCCGGGCACGCAGGAGGTACGGCAGCGGGTCGACCCAGCGGTTGGCCTTCGGGCCGCTGATGGCCACGTACCGTCCCCCGGGGCGCATCACGCTGCGGACCTCGCGTGGGCGCCGGTTGCCGACGTTGTCGAGCATCACGTCGAAGCGCGCGCCACCGGCGACGAAGTCGTCGCGGGTGTAGTCGATCACCTCGTCGGCACCGAGCGCGCTCACCATCTCGACGTTGCGGCTGCTGCACACCGCCGTCACCTCGGCACCGAGTGCTTTGGCGATCTGGACCGCCATGGTGCCCACGCCGCCGGCGGCGCCGTTGACCAGCACGCGGTCTCCGGGCTGGACGGCGCCGTGGGTGCGAAGTCCCTGCAGGGCGGTCAGCCCGGCGACGGGGATGGCGGCCGCGGATTCGAATGGCACACCGTCGGGGATGGGCGCGACGTGGTCCTCCGTCACGGTGAGGTACCGGCCACAACCGCCGCCCGGGCCCTCGCCGAACACCGTGTCGCCGACCCGGAATCGGGTGACGCCGTCGCCGACTCCGACGACCACACCGGCGAGGTCGGCGCCACGCACGAACCGCTTGGGCCGCCGCAGGCCGAACATCAGCCGCATCAGGTACGGCGTGCCGGTGAGGAAGTGCCAATCGAGGGCGTTCAGGGACGACGCCCGCACCTCGACGAGCAGCTCGCCGTCGGCCGGTGTGGGCACGGGGAGCTCCTCGAGCGTCAACACGTCCGGGCCGCCGTAGGTGCGGGCCGTGAGCACCCGCATCGTGGTCGGGGTGGGCTTCGCATCTGCGGGGTCCGGTGAGTGCTCGGGGGTGGCCGTCGGGGAAGGCATCACGATCTCCAGTTCTGATGGGGTACGTACACTGTACGTCCTTCGGCGTACAGTGTACAGTGCGGAGTGTGACGACCCCGACCAGCGATCGCGCACCTCTCGATCGCGATGCGATCGTCGCCGGAGGGGTTGCCTTCGCCGACGAGCGCGGAACCGACGCCCTGTCGATGCGCAAGCTCGCCGCAGGGCTCGGCTACGAGGTGATGTCGCTGTACAACCACGTCGCCAGCAAGGCCGAGGTGCTCACGCTGATGGTCGACACCGTGGCCGCCGAGATCCCCGACCCGGACCCCGCCGCCGAACCACTCCTCGCCGTGCGCGCCCTCGCCGTCGACACCCGGGCGGCGCTCGTTCGGCATCCGTGGGCGGCGTCGCTGTGGCTACGCCAACTCCCCGGCCCGGCCCGCGTGCGGCACATGGAGAACCACCTCGCAGCCCTCGCCGCCACCGACTTGTCGCCCCGGGTGGCGCACCTGGCGTTCCACGCCGTCAACAACCACGTGATCGGCTACACCCTGCAGGAACAGGCGATGGCGTACGTCACGCCGACCGAGGGCGACGCCGAGGCGCTCGCCCGCTCGTTCATGGAGGGGCTCTCCGAGAACGACGCCCCCCACACGATCATCCACGTTCGCCAGCACCTCGACGGCGACACGGCGAGCAGCTTCGAACTGGTGCTCGATCTCATCCTCGAGGGCCTTGCCCGGCTGGACTGAGCGCGGGCCGCGAGCCTCAGCGGGAGGCCGGACCCGGGCCGACGCACGTGATCGAACCGTGTCGAGTCGTCGGACATGACCGAGCGTGAAGCCAGGGCAGGCGGTCGAGGGTTTCGTGAAGGGTCGGGCGGGTAGGGCGCCGGCCATGATGACATTCGTGGTCCCGCCGATGAAAGCCGCCCACTCATGATCGTGTCGATCGTCGGGGGGCACGGATCGGTGGCCCGGCTGCTCACGCCGCTCCTCACGTCCCGGGGTCACACCGTCCGCGGCCTGGTCCGGAACACCGATCATTTCGACGACCTCCGCGACGACGGTGCCCGCCCCGTCCTCTGCGACCTCGAATCGGCAGCCGACGACGAGCTCGACGCGGCCCTGGAATCGAGCGACGTGGTGGTGTTCGCCGCCGGAGCCGGGCCGAACAGCGGGCCCGAACGCAAGAAGACACTCGACCGGGACGGGGCGATCCGATCCGTTCGGTCTGCGATGCGGGTCGGCGCCGATCGATTCGTGATCGTCAGTTCCATGGGTGCCGATGACCCACCGAGCGACGACGAGACCTTCAGCGTCTACCTGCGAGCCAAGGCGGCAGCCGACGAGGCGGCCCGAGAGGCCGACATCGACGCCACGATCGTGCGACCGGGTGGCCTGACCGACGACGAGCCGACGGGGGCGGTGCGACTTGCCGAGACGACGGGCCGAGGCGAGATCCCGCGCGGCGACGTCGCCGCCGTACTGGCCGAACTGATCGACACCGATCGGGGCCGCGGCCTCACGTTCGAACTCATCGGGGGCGACACCGCCGTCGCCGATGCGGTGGCGGCGCTCGACTGATCCCTGCTCGGTCCGGTCAGCCGGTGACCCGAGCTTGGGGCTGGGCGACGAAGGCCGTCTCGAGCGCCTTCTGATGGTGGCGTTGCAGATCGGCGAGCTGGGCCTTCGCTCGCTCGAGGTGGAGGGACACGTCGGGCATCGAGGGGTGTTCGGCGGTGCCGGCGACGGTCTCGACGACGACCCAGAGCCGGAGTTTGGCGTTGACGCCGGCGACCAGCGCCTCGAGTTCGATCACGCGGCTCAGGGGCGAATAGGACCGGACCCGGCCGTTGGGCTTGAGACGGCCGGCGATCTCGCCCGCTCGGAGCGCGAGTCGTTTGAACTGGCAGGGCCCGGCGCCGACGGCGGCCAGGACCTCGACGAGCGTCGCCCGCTCGTCGTCGAGTTCGGGGAGGAACCGGTCGACGAGATAGCGGCCCAGTTCGGTGTCGGTGTTGGACGCGGCGCAGCGACGGGCCAGCGCATGACCGGCCTGTGACGCGGCGTCGTGATCCTGCAGGTAGATCACGAGCAGGTGCGTCGGATCGCTCACGATCGGACTCGCCATGGGGACTCCTCGAACGGTTGGAGGATGGAAGGGGTCGGGCCCCCTTACCCGTTCGAGGGCGGTCCGAAACGCGTCGTGGTCGGCTCGAGGTCGACGGACCGGTAGGCCGCCTCGACGATCCGCATGGCCGTGAGTCCGACCTCGGCGGAGGCGACCGGGGTGTCGCCCGTGGCGCAGCAGTGGGCGAAGTCGGCCATCTGGGCCCGATACATCGGCAGCGAACAGTGCTCGTAGCCGTCCGGGGGCGGCGAGTCGGCCGTGAACTCGGGCCAGATGCGTCGATGACCGCCGGTTCCGTAGACCTCGGTCTCGGCCTCGACGCCGTCGAGGCGCGGTTGCCACCAGCCGAACTCGACGACGCTGCGGACGCCCCCCGACCAGTCGATGATGACCACGCCGTCGTCCTCGACCTCGTAGTCGCCGTATGCGGTTCCGAAGGAGGCGTGGACTCGTGACGGTTGCGGGTCGCCGAGCAGGAACCGGGCGGTGTCGATGGCATGGATCCCCATGTCGATCAGCGCCCCACCACCGGAGAGCGCCGGATCGGTGAACCAGCCGCTCGGTCCCCAGCCGGCGTGGATGCCGTAGCCACGGGTGCGGACCGGACGGCCGACGGCGCCGGCGGCGATGCGGTCACGGAAGGCGATGACCTCGTCGCGGTAGCGCCACATGTGGCCGACGAGCAGGGTGCGGCCCGTTGCGGCGGCGGTCGCGGCGATCTCCTCGGCTTCGGCGACCGTGATGGCCATCGGCTTGTCGAGCAGGACGTGTTTGCCGGCCTCCAGCGCCGCCATGGCCTGGCGGTGGTGGAGCGCATTGGGCGTCCCGACGACGACGGCGTCGACGTCGTCGGCCCGAGCCGCGGCTTGCCAGTCGTCGGTCGACCGGCAGATGTGCGTGATCTCCAGGCCGCAGGCCCGGGCGGCCCGTTCGTGCATCGTCCCGATGAAGCCGTGTCCGAGCAGGGCCAGACGCAGGGGACGGCTCACGGGCGCTCACCGGTGCCGAGACGGTCGACGATCCGGGCCGCATCGGTCTGGATGCGTGCCGCGGCGCGGGCCACGTCGAGCACGTCGTCCCGCTCGGCCAGCAACAGCCGGTGCTGCAGCCAGACGGTGCTCGCTGCGGCGTGCTGGGCCCGGGGGAGATCCAGCGCTGCGTAGTCGAGGTCGGGGGCGTGTTGTCGGAGCCGGGGTGCGAAGCGGTGATCGCGGAACAGGGCGAGGTCGCTGAGCGAGGGATACGACACGCTCATCGGGACACCCTCGGCGGCGAGGGCCCGTTCGAAGCCCGCCAGCGAGAGCCCGGCGAACTGGTCGCGGTCGTAGTGGAACACGAAGCAGTAGTTGCCCTGGGAGTCCATGCGCGGGTCCCGGCGCGGGGTCCGCAGCCCGGGGATCTCGTCGAGCGCGGCGTTGAGCGCGATCGCGTTCTCGTTGCGGATGCGGTTCTGTTCGGGGAAACGGCCGAGTTGGGCCCGCAGGACCGCCCCCTGCCACTCGGTCATCCGCAGGTTCGAGCCGTAGGTGGCGTGGTGGTAGAACCACTCGTCCTTCACCCGGCCGCAGTCGGCGTAGGCCCAGGCGCGATCGCCGAGCTCCTCGTCGTTGCCGATCAGGACACCGCCCTCGCCGGCGGTCATGAGCTTGGACCGCTGCATCGAGAAGCTGCCGAAGTCTCCCCACGAGCCGACCCCGCGCCCTCGCCAGAACGTGCCGTGGGCATGGGCGCAGTCCTCGATCAGGCGCAGGCCGCGACGGGCGCAGAGTTCGGTGAGTGCGTCGAGGTCGGCGGCCGCCCCGGCGACGTGAACGGCGATGATGGCCCTGGTGCGCGGGGTCACGGCGGCCTCGGCCGCCGACACGTCGATGCACAGGGTGTCGGGATCGATGTCGACGAGGACCGGCGTGGCGTTGACGGCGAGTACCGCTCCCGCCGAGGCCACGAAGGTCATGCCGGGCACGATGACCTCGTCGCCCTCGCCGACGTCGCAGGCGATGAGTGCCGCCTCGAGCGTGTGGGTGCCATTGGTCAGGGCCAGCCCGAAACGGGCGCCGTGGTAGGCGGCGAAGTCGGCTGCGAAACCGGCCGCCACCGTGCCGTCGCCCTGCCACCAGCCGCCGGCATCGAGGACACCGAGCAGCCCTTCGCGTTCGCCGTCGTCCCACACCGGCCAGGCCGGGTAGTCGGAGGAGCGGATCGGGGTGCCGCCGAGGATGGCGGGGCGGTCGTCGGTGGTCATGGTCGTCGCACACCGATGCGGTCGAGCGCCCCGGCCAGCCCGCCGAAGGTCACGACCCGGAACTCCTCGGCGGCCGGTAGGCCGTGGGCGGCGCCGGTGCGCTCCGATCCGGCTCGCACCAGCAGCTCCATCAGTGGCCCGACGTCACCGGAGGCGACCGTGTCGGCGGCGATCGGGAGGTCCCAGCCGCCGGTGTGCGCCTGGAGGCACAGCTGGTTGGCGAAGTTCGTCATCATCGTGACGTGCGCGCCGGCGGCCTCGATCTTCCGGTCGAGCGTGGACGAGATGTCGACCACGTCGGTGACGTCGGTGACGCGGCGCCCGAAGTACCACCGCTCGAAACAGCCGTGAAGGGGCAGTCCCTCGGCGAGATGCTCGGGGTGGTGCTTGTCGAACTGGCTGGTCCAGAACGCCTCGTCGGTCGCCGCGGCGACGGCGAGGTGGTCCTGGTTGTCCTCGCCGTAGCCGGCGTAGGGATCGAACGTCACCAACGCGTAGGGGCGATGGGTTCGCACCTGCCGGATGATCTGTTCGCGCAGGGCCACCTCGCTGGCGTCGCCCAGGGTGTCGGTGGGGTGGCCCAGTTCGACGATCTCGGCCACGCCGAGGATGTCGCAGGCCCGCCGGAACTCGTGGGTGTTGGCGGTGATGGTCTCGGTCTCGGACAGGCCGAGCGAGTCCCAGCGGTCGTCGGTCGTCCGAACCACGACCACGCGCCAGCCGGCTGCCGCCCAGGCCGCCACGGTGCCGCCGAGGAACAGCGCCACGTCGTCGGCGTGAGCGATCACGACCAGGATCACCCGGTCCTCGCCAGGCTCGATCCGACGCACCGAAGGCATGGCCGAGCCCTGACCGCGAGCCGGTTCGGGCTCGATCGCGAACACGGTCAACCGATCGGCGCGTGACGTGGCCACGGCGAGGTCTGTTCCAGGATGCGGGCCAGTCGCAGACAGAGGTCCTCACGGTGCCGAGGGGCGGTGATCATCAACCCGACCGGGAGGCCGTCGGCGGTCAGGCCGGCCGGGACCGTGATGGACGGCAGGTTGGCGATGTTCGCGAGCATCGTGAGCAAGGCCGCATGACCGGCATGGCAGGCCCGGCCGTCGATCTCGGTCGGCATCGGACCCTCGGCGGCGAACGGGGGGCAGGCGTTCGTCGGCGTGAGCAGGACGTCGGTCTGGTCGAAGAGATCGGCGATCTGGAGCTCCAGGCCGCGCCGCTTGCGCTCGACCGAGGCGAACCGGGGCAGCGTCGTCTGCGCGCTCTGACGCCATCCGGAGACGACCAGCGGGTCGAGTTCGTCGAGCCGCTGCTCCCAGTCCGCGGGCACGTCGACGAACTGGTCGGCAGCCTCCATGTAGCGGTAGATGCCGATGAAGTCGTCGAGTTGCACCTCGACCCCGGTCCGGTCGAGATCGGCGGCCTCGACGAGGGAGCGAGCGGCCTGCTCGGCGAGCGTCGACACCTCCCGGTCGACCACCACGAAACCGAGGTCGGTCGACCAGGTGGCTCGGAGGCCGGCGACGTCCAACTGCTCGGCTGCCGCGGCATGGCTCGCCGTCGATCGTGGCGCGCTGGTGCGGTCACGGGGGTCGGGTCCGGCGGCGACGTCGAGCAGGAGCGCGGTGTCGGTCACGGTGGTGGCGAGTGCGAAGTTCACGGCGTTCTGGGCGTGGCGGGTCACGTTGAACGTGGGCACGCAGCCATAGGTCGGCTTCAGCCCGGGAAGGCCGCAGGAACCGGCAGGACCTCGGATCGAACCTCCGCCGTCGCTGGCCGTGCCGAACGGGACGACCCCGGCGGAGACGGCGGCGGCGGTGCCACCGCTCGATCCACCGGGTGTCCGCTCCGGGTTCCACGGGTTGCGGGTGACGCCGAGCAGGGGACTGGCGGTGTAGCCCCAGGCGCCGAATTCGGGGGTCGCCGTCTTGCCGATCGGGATGGCCCCGGCCGCCCGGAACCGGGCGACGTGGATGTCGTCGCGGACGGCGGGCGGCGAGTCGGCGTACCAGCGCGAGCCTCGGGTGGTGGGCATGCCGGCACAGTCCTCGAGGTCTTTCACCCCGAACGGGACGCCGGCCAGCGGCCCGAGTGGCTCGCCTGCCCGTCGGGAGCGATCGATCCGATCGGCCTCGGCCCGTGCCCCGGCGGCGTCGACGTGGACGAAGGCGTTCAGCGCCGGGTCGTGCTCCTCGATGGCGGCGAGGGCCTGCTCGACCAGTGATCGGGCCGAGACGTCGCCCGACCGGACGAGGGCCGCGGCACCGGCGACATCAGGGACTTCCATGGCACGCTCCCCGGGTCGGCGTCCGCGTCATCGGCCGAACCGTACCCCACCGAACGGGCCCGCCGAAAACGATCGCCGGCCCTCGTGACCGGCCGGGCGCCGAGCCCTACAGTGCGGCCGGTGGGGGCTCGCGTGGCGGCACAGACGATTCCGATCGCCCGGCCGGCGGCACCGGGATGCCGTCCGCGGGTGAGCCCGTGATCGGGGCACCGTTCCCCACCGTCGAGGCCCCGGCCCCCGACGTCCTGGCCGCCCGTGACGGGCCCCTGCTCGTCTGCGCCAACGAGCCTCCGTGGTCGTCGCTTCGGGAACGACTCGTCGGCGTCGACCTGCTGGCCGAGGTGCCGTCGTGGAACATGGACGCGGACCATCTCGCCGCCGTCGTCGAGCGGCTGTGCGCCGACCATCCCGCGGAGCGACTCGCCTCGGCGACGGTCGTCGGGGTCGGAGGGGGCACGGCGCTCGACACGGCGAAGTACGTGTCGTGGCGGCTCGACCGTCCGTTGGTGCAGAT
Organism: uncultured Acidimicrobiales bacterium; assembly: GCA_963717115.1. Lineage (GTDB taxonomy): Bacteria > Actinomycetota > Acidimicrobiia > Acidimicrobiales > SZUA-35 > JBBQUN01. Next base: position 737,258 of record CAVQVO010000009.1, read on the forward strand.
CCCCACCATCACCTCGGTCGACGCCGGGTTCACGGACGCGATCGGGGTCCGAGACCGGGGGCGGGTGCGCTATGTCGGCACGATCGTGCCCGAGGTGGTGGTGCTCGACCTCCCGCTCATCCGGTCGGCGCCGGCGCACCTCAACCGGGCGGGGGTGGGCGACATCGTGTCGTGCCACACGGGACTGTTCGACTGGCGACTCGCCGCCGATCACGGCCTCGGTCATCCCTGGCACCCGGGCCTCGCCGCCCTGGGTGCGGCGTTGCTCGACGAGTTGGACGCCGCCGTCGAGGACGTCGCCGCGGTGTCCGATGACGGGGTGCGCTTCGTCGCCGATGCGTATCGTCGGATCGGTGCGGCCTGCGCCTGGGCCGGCCACAGCCGCTTCGAGGAGGGTTCGGAGCACTTCTGGGCCTACGCCTTCGAGCACGCCACCGGCGCACACCCCGTCCACGGTGAGATCATCTCGTTCGCGGTCTGCGCGCTCTCCCACGTGCAGGGCAACGACCCCGAGCGCGCCTTCGGTCTCGTCGAGCGGGCGCAAGTCCGAGCCAATCCGTTCGATCTCGGCATCGAGGCCCACGTGTTCCGCTCGTGCCTGCTCGGGCTCCGCGACTACGCACGCTCCGAAGACCTCGACATCGGGGTCGCCGATCTGGTCGACATCACCCCCGCCCAGGCCGACGCCTCGTGGGCGTTCGTCAGCCGCCTGCCGAGGCGGGGCTGACGTCGACGTCCGACGTCGGACCGAGTCGGGGGTGACCCGGGCCCGCCGTTCGCCGATGTGGTTGACTGGTGCGGGCATCGACCCGAGGGAGTCCACGATGACCGTGACGTTCGAACCGCCGGGACCGGGTTTCTGGGAACTCGACCGCTCGCATTTCGCCGGTGGGTCGACGCCGCTGATGCAGCCGATCGTGACCGAGGCGACCGAGGCCGGCTACCGCAAGGCGCTGCCGTTGCTCGGTGTGCCGGCCGAGACCATCTCGATGCGGTTCGTCAACGGGTTCACCTACACCCGGCTCCGGCCGCTCATCCGCCCCGACCAGCCGTCGGCGAAGACACCGCCGACGATCCTGCTCAAGCTGGTGACCCGGGTCCATCCCGAGTTCCGGCGCCGCAAGCAGGCGGCGGTGGCCGCTCTCGCCGAGTCGCCCTCGCCGGCCCAGATCGCCGCGTGGCATGCCGAGATCCGGCCCCGTCTGGTGGCCCAGAACCTCGCCCTGCAGGAGGTCGACCTGGGGTCGCTCGACGACGCCGGCCTCGCCGATCACCTCGACACGATGGTCGCCCATCTCCGCACCACCTACGAGGAGCATCACCGGCTGCACTGCTACGACCTCGGCCCGATCGGGCAGCTGCTCTACGCCGGGCGCCGGTGGGGGATTGCCGGCGGCGAGATGGTCCAGGCCCTGGCCGGGGCATCGCCGTCGACCTCGGCCCCTCGTGCCGCCCTGGCCAGGATCCATGCGGGCCTGAAGGAGGCGGGCGTCGAGCCGACGAGCCTCGACGACGTGATGGCGGCCTCGCCGGCCGTTGCCGAGGACCTCACCGAGTACCTGCGGTATCGGGGTTCGGTGCTCTATTCGGGCTACGACATCGACTCACCGACCCTGGGTGAGTCGCCCAGGGTGATCCTCGCCACGATCGCCGCGGCCGGGGGCGACCGGGCCCGGCGCAGCGAGGCCGACACCGCGACTCGGGTCGAGGCCGCCACGGCCACGCTGCGGGAACGGGTGCCGGCCGCCGATCGGGCCGAGTTCGACGAGCTGCTGGCCATGGCCCGCACGGCGATGGACCTTCGCGACGACAACGGCCCGATCACCGCGGAGTGGCCGACCGGACTGCTCCGCCTGGGCATGCTCGAGGCCGGCCGCCGTCTGGTGGCGTCGGGCCGCATGCACGAGCGCGATCACGTCTTCGAACTCGATCGCGGCGAACTCGACCGGATCGTGCGGTCCGGGAAGGGCCCGACGGCCGACGAGCTCGCGACGCGAGCCCGGGACCGGGCTGCGTTGCGGGCCCTCGACCCGCCCCGAACGCTCGGCGAGGCCGAGGCCGCCCCGCCCCTCGATGCGCTGCCGGGCCCGCTGGCGCAGATGGTCGACATGGTCGCCCTGGTCATCGACGAGATGGGCATGACCAACGATCCGGTCGTCCCCGGAGGGCCGGCCCGACTCGCCGGGACCGGGATCGGGGACGAGTCGCTCGTGGGTCGGGCCCGGGTCGCCGAGACCGCCGAGGAGGCGTTCGAGCTGCTCGAAGACGGTGACATCCTGGTCACCCGGACCACCTCGCCCGCCTACAACCTGGTCCTGACGCTGGTGGGTGGGCTGGTCACCGCCGAGGGCGGGCCGATGTCGCATGCTGCGGTCCTCAGCCGTGAGTTGGGCATTCCCGCGATCGTCGGGGCCCCCGATGCCATGTCGGCGATCGACGACGGCGCCACCGTCGAGATCGACCCCCGGGCCGGCACGGTCCGGGTCATCGGCGACTGATCACCCGGCGCATCCCCGCTGGGTCAGACGAGGCGGGCGGCCACCTGCCAGACGATGACGAGCAGCCCGAGCAGTCGGCGCCACGGATTGACGCCGTGGCGCACCTCGAGCCAGGCCCAGAGGATCCACAGCCCGGTCGTGGCCCAGCCGACCAGATCGGCGGCGAGGGTGCCGGCATCGAGGAAGCGACCCACCACCCACAGCGCCAGGACGGCGATCAGGGGCCAGTTCGGGAACTGGGCGATCGTGATGTCGCCGGTCTCCCGGTTCTCGAACCACCAGCGAACCGAACCCACACGCACACCTCAGCTTCGCGCCCGACCGCCACCCGAGCACCATCGGCCCGGCCGGACCGGCGACGGGCGGTCGGTTAGCGTGCTCGGCCATGGGTGAACCGAACGCCGAACTCATCGCTCTGGTGGCGGTGCTCGATGCCCAACGTCGTCACGTCGTCTCGATCCTCGACGGACTCGACGACGAGGCCCTGCGGCGACCCGTGCTGCCCTCGGGTTGGTCCTGCGTGGGCCTGGTGTCCCATCTGCTGTACGACGTCGAGCGATTCTGGTTCCGCTGCGTCGTCGACGGCGACGTCTCGTCGATCGAGGAACTCGATGGGGTCGATGCCTGGCAGGTTCCGGCGACGGTGTCGCCCAGGTCGGTCCTGGATGCCTACCGAGCCGAGGTGGCGGTGGCCGGCGCGATCATCGAGGCCCGGACGCCCGACACGCCGCCCGAGTGGTGGCCCGTCGAGCTCTTCGGCGATTTCCGTCTCGACGACCTGCGGGCCATCGTGCTGCACGTCATCGCCGAGACCGCCTGCCACGCCGGCCATCTCGATGCCGCCCGAGAGCTGATCGACGGGACGACCTACCTCGTGCTCACCTGAGGCCGGCTCCCGCGCTCGGCAACTCGCCGGCCCGGTCGAGGTGCGACGGGCCGGTCGGCCGGATTCAACGCCGGCTGCGTTCGGCCAGGAAGTCCTCGGCGGCTGCCTCGGGGGCGAACGTCAGCCAGGCGTCGACGATGGCGTCTTCGAGGACCGGGCCGTCGACGGCGTCGAGTTCGACGAGGATGGCCGGGTAGTTGTCGAAGTGGCTGATGGTGAAGATGCCGGCGTGACCGGCCTCGAGGACGGCGGCCTTCTCGGCGAGGTCGTCGACGCTGAGCGCCAGGATCGGGCCCTGGGGCACCGGCTCGTCGCCGAACCGTTTCAGGTCGGCTTTCGAGAACGGTCGTTCCCAGGCGAAACCCTTCTTGCCGGTACCGACGAACCAGGTTCGCTGCCCGTAGCGGACCCCTTCGGTGACGCCGGGCAGGGCGGTGATCAGGGCAACGGCATCGTCGAGTGAGGCCACGACGCCACGGTAGTGCGAGGGTCCGAGACCCCGCTCGGCGACGGACCTTCCAGCCCGGGCCCTCATGGTTCGAGGATCGAGCCGTTCAGCTCGATCAACCGACCCGCTCGCAGGCAGGCCCCGAGCGTGTGGTCGTCGTCCCAGTCGACCCGGTAGGCGAGCTGGATCGTCGGGGTCCGATCGAGGTCGATGACTGCGGCCGACGACGGTGCCGGCTCGATGGGTGCGGTGGGCGGGGTGTCGCCGTCGAGGGCCGTGGCTCGGTGCTCGGCCAGGGCGGCCTCGATGGCGGCCCGGCACCGGTCGTATTGGGTCGGGATCGTTCGGGCCAGGGCGATCGCCTCGGGATCGGGCCCCGAGCGCGAACCGGGAACGGCGAGCGGGATCTCGCCGTGGGGGTCGAGGAGGATCGTGCCCCGCCAGGCTCCCCGGGATCGTTGCAACGCCCCGAGCTCGGGATCGTCGAAGGGCTTGCCGCGTCCGAACATGGTCGACCTCCTCCCCGAACCCTAGAGGTTTGGTGCGGGCGCCTCGAGACTCCTCGCCGTTGTCAGTGTCACGAAAGGTTCACGTCAGAGTGTGCTCACCGAGGCGTGCCCGGCCGTTCACGACCGGGGCACGGCTCCGTAACGGCGGTCGACTTCACTGTCGGGATGCCGCGGCAGCACTCGATCGACCTCACCGTCACGTCCCGCGACTCGCTCGATCGGAGCCGTTCCGGCGGCGGCCGGCTCACGGTCGTTCGTGTCTCCGGTGCCCCCGTCGAGTACCCGACCCGATGAGCCAATCGGCAGCACTCGGCGACACCGCCATCGGCGGTGGCCTGCGATTCGTCAGCGTGGTCCCGACCCGGGTCGGCGACCCGGCAACGGCGTCGTCGCTCCTGCGATCCGAGGGGGCCGTGATCCTCACCGGTGTCGAGCCGACCCCCGAGGGCGGCGTGTCGGCGGCCCGATCCATCCTGGGCGACGCCGTCCTCGACATCCGCCCGCAGATCCTGGCGTCGAAGGCGTTCAACGACGATCGCCTTCGTCGCCGTGACTCCCTCGACGAGCTGGAGCTGCGTCGCTCGAAACGCCGCCATGACCACACCGTGGCGCTTCCGCCGCACAACGACGGGTTCGCGCTCGGTGACGAGGCCCCCGACTACCTGTTCCTGAACTGTGTCGAATCGTGCCCCGCCGGGGGTGAGTCGTGGCTGCTCGATGGCTTGGCTCTGCTGGGGGCCCTCACCGACGCCGAGGGAGCGGCGGGGCTGTGGGACACCGATCTCGACCACACCGATCCGGGGTATGACCGGGTCGTTGGTCCGATCGCCCGCCGGGTCGGCGGTCGGCGGGTGCAGGTCCGGATGAACCCCTACCAGCAGGCCGTGGCCGACGATCCGGCATCGCTGGCGTTGGCTGCCACCTGGTCGGCCGCCAAGGAGCAGGCCGCCGACGATGCCGAACGGTTCCGGCTCGAACGCGGCGACCTGTTGTGCGTCGACAACCTGCGTTTGGCCCATTCCCGCGATGCGTTCCTCTCCGAGGACCGGCTGCTCGTCTCCACCTGGGCGTGGACCGTCGACGCCCTCGCCGTTCCTGTCCGCCCCCTCGACCTCCTGTGATCTCCGAGCCCGCACCATGACCGACACGGTGGCCACCGACATCCTCCACACGATCACCAAGCTCGAACCGGCCGCTCCGGTCCCGCCCAAGCTCCGGCCCGTGGCCCTGCGCTTCTCGAACGTCGTCAAGGAGTTCCGCGACGGAACCGGCGATCGGGTTCGGCCGCTCGACGGGATCGATCTGACGATCGCCAGGGGTGAGTTCGTTGCGGTGCTCGGTCCGGCCGGTTGCGGCAAGAGCACGATCCTGCGCCTCGCGGCCGGGTTGGACGAACCGACCTCGGGCACGGTCGCGTTCGGTCAGGAGGCGCCGGCCCAGGTCGCTCGACGTCACGGGTTGGGGGTGGTGCTGCAGGACCACGCGCTGCGGCCCTGGGCGACCGTTGCCGCCAACGTGGCCACGCCGTTCGCGAGGTCGGGTCGTCGGGTCGATCGGACCCGGGTGGCCGAACTCCTCGACCAGACGGGCCTCGGTGCGGTTGCCAGGACCCGAGCCCGCCGACTGGGCGACGATCTCCGGCCGCGGGTGGCGATCGCCCGGGCGCTGGCCCTCGATCCCGAGATGCTGCTCCTCGACGACCCGTTCGGGGCGCTCGACGGGGAGGTGCGGCACGGGTTGGCGAACGAGTTGTGCGCCCTCTGGGCCGGTCGGCGGGTCAGCACCCTGCTGGCGACCCGGACGGTCGACGACGCGGTCTTCCTGGCCGACCGGGTCGTGGTGATCGGTGGCCGTACGGGGCGGGTCGAGGCGGTCCGCCGGATCGATTTCGGACGGCCGCGCCTCCCCGAGCTGCGGGAATCGTCGACGTTCCGGCGTGTCGTCGACGAGCTCGGCGAGGTCGTGCGTGACACCGCCGACGGAGCGGTCGTCGACCTCCGATGATCGATCGACGGTTGTCCTCGGCGCCCGCTCTACAGTGAGCGGGTTCGCGCCCCAACCAGCGTCATCGAGGACCCAAACGAATGAGCAACGAAGAACCCAAGGTCGCCTACTTCTGCATGGAGTACGGGCTCGACAACGATCTGAAGCTGTACGCCGGTGGCCTCGGCATCCTGGCCGGTGACTACCTGAAGGGCGCCAACGACGAGGGCCGGCCGATCACCGCCATCGGGATCAAGTGGAAGCAGGGCTACACCGATCAGTACGTCGGCGACGACGGCACGCCCTACGACAGCTACCGCAACCGCCACTACGACCTGGAAGACACCGGGGTGACGGTGTCGGTCACGATCCGGGATCGGGAGGTCAAGGTCAAGGTCTGGAAGACCGAGGCCTACGGGAACTCGCCGCTCTACCTGCTCGACACCGATCTCGACGAGAACAACAGCGACGACCGCTGGATCTGCGGCCAGCTCTACGGCTGGTTCAAGGAGGAGCGGCTGGCCCAGGAGATCGTGCTCGGTGTCGGCGGGGTGCGGGCCCTGCGGGCGCTCGGGATCGACGTCGACGTCTACCACTTCAACGAGGGTCACGCCGTCCTGGCCGCGCTCGAGTTGATCGAGGAACACAAGTCCGAGGGCCTCAGTTTCGAAGAGGGCTGGCGCAAGACCCGTGAGCAGGTGGTGTTCACCACGCACACGCCGGTGCTGCAGGGCAACGAGAGCCACGAGCTGCGGACCATGGAGTTCATGGGCGCCTTCCTGGGCATGAGCCACGAGCAGATGGTCCGCATCGGTGGCGACCCGTTCAACATGACCGTGGCGGCGCTGCGGGTGTCCCGCAAGTCCAACGCCGTCGCCATGCTGCACGCCGACACCGCCAACAAGATGTGGAATCACGTGGCCGGGCGGAGCGAGATCATCGGGATCACCAACTGCATCCACACCCCGACCTGGGTCGACGATCGGATCACGGCGGCGTTCGAGGCCGGCGAGCCGCTGCTGCCGGTGCACAACACGATCAAGGGCGAACTGCTCGAGTTCATCGAGGCCCGCACGGGCTCGGTTCTGCGGGAGGACCGGATCCTCATCGGGTTCAGTCGGCGGGCGGCGCCCTACAAGCGCAGCGACCTGATCTTCTCCGACCGGGACCGCATCGAGCCCTACCTGCAGAGCGGCGACCTGCAGATCGTGTTCTCGGGCAAGGCCCACCCGCTCGACGACACCGGCAAGGGCATCGTGAGCAACATCGTGGCCATGATGCGGGAGTACCCGAACGCCGTGGTGTTCCTCGAGAACTACGACATGGAGATCGGCCGGATGCTGACCCGGGGGTCCGACGTCTGGCTCAACAATCCCCGTCGGCCCCAGGAGGCGTCGGGGACGAGCGGCATGAAGGCGTCGATGAACGGGGTGCTGAACTGTTCGATCCTCGACGGTTGGTGGCCCGAGGCCTGCATCGACGGCGTGAACGGCTGGCAGATCGGTGACGGGTTCGAGTCCGACGACGATGACGCGCTCGACGCCCACGACCGGGCGTCGCTCTACGACGTGGTGCTCGGCAAGGTCCTGCCGACCTACTACGACGATCCGGCCGCGTGGGAGCAGATGATGCGTTCGAGCATCGAGACCACCGCCGAGCCCTTCGCCGTGAAGCGCATGCTCGACGACTACTTCGCCAAGCTCTACCGCACCCAGGGGCCTGAACCGGAGCGCACTGCGGGAGATGGGGGATCGGGTGGGGGATGGCGCGCTGGCAATCCCCGATGGCCCGGAACCGGCCGAAGCGCACGCTCGTCTCCAAGGGCCGCAACCGTGCGGACCGACCACCGAACGCGGTGGGTCCTTGGAGGAAACGTCATGCAGCAGCGCACGGGTAGGAACTTGGCGGCACTGGCAGCGTCGGCGCTGCTGATCACCGTGGCCTGGGCCACGCCGGCGTCGAGCCAGCGGCCGGGGGTCGGGCCGACGAAGCCGGGTGCGGGCAACGGGATCGTCGCCCCGGCGCCCACCACCCGGTGGGCCGCACCCCGGCCGAAGGTCGTCCCGACCGACGTCGCCCCGACCTACGACCTCGTCCCCATGTTCAAGGTCGAGGCCCTGGGCTTCACCGCCGTCAACGAGTCCGGGGCCGATTTCCTCGGTTCGGACGAGATCTGGGTCGTCTGGTCGAGCCAGCAGAAGCTGGCCGGCACCTACGTGTTCGACGACGTCGACACCGGCGAGTATCGGGCCTTCCATCAGTATCAGAGCTGCATCTATCCCATGGCGATCGGCTCGGAGATCGACGGGCGCGACAACGACGGATGGGGCTGCGTCGAGGGCGGGGCCCCGGGCCCGGTGGAGTTCGACGTGTCGTTCTACGAGCAGGACGTGTACACCCCGTTCTCGTACTGTTTCGTCCTTCGGTCGGCGGGCTCGCCGCTGGGTGAATGCGTCGACGATTGGCTGGGCACGTACCGCCATTCGATGACCACCGCCGAACTCGTCGCCGTGCTCCCGACCCCCGGTTCGACGAAGAACTATCGAATGGCCGCCACGGATTGCCCGGACGACCAGATCTGTGGCTACGGCTACTTCGACGCCTGGTACGACATCGAGTTCCGGATCACCCGATTGGCCGACAAGAAGGTCGAGCGGACGCTGCTCGCCGAGTGAGCGAGGGGCGGTCCGTCCGTCGCAATCCGAGAAGTCAGTCCGACGCCGGCCGTTTCGGCCGGCGTCGGCGCGTCCCGGGTTCCTACGCCGCGACCAGTTCCCGGGTGTCGACGCTGCGGACGGCGATCAGGTCGGCGGTGCGGAACGAGGCGACCCGGCGGGACCACGAATCGATGACGGTGCGGCCCGAGCCGACGGTGAAGAACGTGGTCAGGGGGCCTTCCTGCTGGTAGGCGTCGGCCGCGATGTGTTCGACCCGGCTGCCCGTCAGTTCCACGGTGTATGCCTGCATCGTCGACCTCCCAATCGTGTTCGTCTCTCCACCATGAACGCTCACCCCTGTGGGGTACAAGAGGACAGCCCTGTGGATTGCGCATTCTTCGGTGGGGAACCAATTCGGCGGGCCGCACGTCGGAGTGGCATGAAGTCGCTCCTGGTCATGATCGTCGCCTCGATGCTGCTGGTCGTCTGCGTGTGGTTCCGAGGCCGGCAGCGATGGGCCGGAGCTGACGGCGACCTTGGTGGTCACGGCGGTGGCCGGACCGACCTGTCCGGTCGAGACCGATCCTCCGACACCGGGATGCGAGCCTCGTCCGGTCGACGGGGCGACGATCGTGGTGAACGACGGCACCGGCTCGGAAGTCGCCCGGGCCGTGACCGGGTCCGACGGGGTCGCGGTCCTCGCCGTGCCGGTGGGTGACCTCGTGGTCGTTCCGCAACCGGTCGAGGGACTGCTCGGTACGGCCGGACCGATCGAGGTGACGATCGGCGACGACGAGACGCTCGAGGTCACTGCCGACTACGACACCGGGATTCGCTGACGGGCCACGCCGGTGGGCCGGCCGTTTGCTCGGCGGCTCAGCCGGCCTTGGCGTCCGGCACCATGGCCGGGAGGCGGCTGCTCAGGAGTCGGGCCACCTGCTCGATGTCCTGGTCGTCGAGGTCGCCGGGCTGGGAGGCGAGCTCGACGAGCTTCTTGGCCCACAGGATCCAGACGCCGCGGACCGTTCCGGGCTTGGCCAGCAGGGGCCATTCGCTGTTGGTGAAGCACAGCGCCGAGTGGATCGGGGTCTCGGCGAACGGGGTGCCCGACAGGGCGGCGAACACGGCGTCGGACTGCCATTCCATGCCCTCGACGGCCACCATGCGGTTTCGGCCGTTGACGAAGAGTTGGACGTCGGTCGTGCGCCAGTGGCCGACGTCGCGCCGTTCGACCCGGCCCCGGTAGTTCTTGGCGTCGACGATCCAGATGCCGTTCGGGCCGATGATCAGGTGGTCGATGTTGCCTCGGGTGCGTGGGACCTTGCGGTCGTTGAGCACCACGATCGGAGCCGGGAGGTCTCGGGCGAGGCGGTTGGCGAGTGCCCGTTCACCGATTGGCCCCCTTGGCCCAGGCCGTCGTCGATTGCGGTCGTCAGGTGGTCGAGGAGTTTGGGCACCGCAGACCATCGGCCTGGTCGTCGAATCCTTGAGCGCCATCGCGCGGGTGACCCGGGTGGTCAGACCCGGGCCGGGACGAAGGGAGCGCTCGGCGGCGTGCACGTCGTCGAGCTTCCACCAGAGGACGGCGGCCGCAGCGGCCATGAGCACGAACGATGCCGGTCCGACGGCGATGGCGCTGCCGACGAAGGATCCCGTTGCGATGCCGCCGGTGAGGGCGAGCGCCGGCCGGGCCAGTCGCTGGGCCCATCTGCGTCGCGCCGAAGGCCGCCGCGAGGGGAACGGTGAGGTACCCGAAGCCGAGAACGAGCACGCTGGAAAGGGCGAGTGCCAGCCAGCTCCCGACGAGGGCGCCGACGACACGATGATGGGTCTGCAGTGGTTTGGTCATGCCGGCATCGTCGACCGCAATCGGTCGCCCGGCATCGGGGAAGTCCCGATCGACCGATGGGGCTCTCGGCCACGCGCCCGCGGGCGCGTGCGGTGTCACACCCCGTCGCTAGGGTCGAACGGAGTTCGACTTCCGGTCGATTCGGGCACCGGCCCCAGGTGAACGTGGTGACTGCGTGACCGGAGGCCGACGTGGGCACGTCCTGGATCGAGGTGGAGACCGAGCTCCTGGCACTGGTCGGGGTACGCGGCGCATCGAAGCATCGGATGCTGCGACTCTTGGCCGAGTACGACCGGCTCGGGGGCTGGGTCGCTCATGGAGCGACGTCGTGTTCGGTGTGGTGGGCCGAGGTCTGCGGGATCGAACAGAGCACGGCTCGCGAGCACCTGCGGGTGGCCCGTTGCCTGGTGGAGCTGGCCGAACTCGACGAGGCGCTCGGGTCCGGTCGGCTGTCGTACGCCAAGGTGAAGGTGATCTCCCGCCTGGCGACGGTCGACAACGTCGGCGAACTCATCGAGTTGGCCGAGCCGTGTTCGGCCGGTCGTCTCGGTGTCGCGCTGGCTGCCTGGCAGCAACGCAACGACGACTCCGGTGCCCGGTCGGCGGCACAGTTCGATGCCCGCAGGCTCTCGTGGAAGACCGAGCCCGACGGCATGGTCACGTTCACCCTGCGGTTGCGGCCGACCGATGCGGGCAGGCTCGGCGCTGCTGTCGATGCGGTGGTCATGACGTCCCGCTCGACGGCCGGCGGCTCACTCGGCCAGGTGCGGGCCGATGCCCTGCTCGAGTTGCTGACCAGCGGGGGAGCCGTCAAGGCCGAGGTGGTCGTCCACGTGAGCCAGCGAGAGGATGGCCGCCACGTCGCCGCACTGGCCGATGGGACGCCCGTGCCGAACGCCCAGCTCGGCGAGATCCTCTGTGAGTCGAGCATTCGTGCGTTGCTCCATGACCGAAACGGCACGCCGATCGATGCCTCGCCGTTGCGACCCGGACCGACCGCTCGACAGATGCGGGTTCTCGAGGCCCGTGACGCTCACTGCCGGCATCCCGGCTGCCGAGCCCGCACCTTCCTCCACGCCCACCATGTGATCCACCGCTCGAGAGGCGGTCCCACGGTCGTCGACAATCTCGTGCTGCTGTGTTCCTTTCACCACCGGATGCACCACGAGCTCGAGGACAGCGAATACGGGGAGTAGCTCTCGACGACGACGCGCCCGCGGGCGCGTCGAACCGAGTCGCCACGTGGCTTCTCTGACCTGGTGTCACACCCCACGGCTAGAGTCGAACGGAGTTCGACCAACGCAGTTCCGGCAGTCCCCGCAAGGGAAGCCGCAGATCTGGGGCGGTCGAACGTTTCGCGTCCGGGGCCTGTCCTGACGCGCCCCGGGCGCGTCGGGAGGGATCAGTCGATCGTGATCGTGGCCGCGACGCCCGAGTGGTCGCTGAGGACGAACCCGTCGGGTGTGGTGTTTCTCCACCCTTCGGCGGTCGCAGCGATCGTGTGTCCGATCGGGGGAGCGACGCAGACGTGGTCGATCGGCGGGAAGTCGAGTTGACCGGTGGGGATGCGCTCGGTTTCGGTGAGGCAGTCGAGGTCGGCCGAGACCAGCGAGTCGCGTAACTGCGCTCGGCCCTTCTTCGTGCCGTAGTAGTGGGGCCCGCCGAGGCTGTGGTTGAGGTCGCCGGCGACGACGAGGAGCGAATCGGGGTGGCGCTCACGGAGGGATCGCCATTCGCCCGCCTGCTCGTCGACGACCCGGTAGAACTCCGACCAGTTCGTCTTCGGCGGGTCGTCGTGGAGGCCGTCGGCGTGCCAGGGGAGCACGGTGCCGTAGACGACGATGCTCAGCCCGGCCGATGTGACCACTCGCGCGCACACGGTACGAGACGGATCGATGGTGGCAATGCGTTCGGCTACCTCGAATCGGCTCCAGATCGTCGTCCACCGGCCGCCGTTGTCGGGTCCGTACCGCTTCTCGGTCGACACCGGCTCGTAGGGGTGGGGGAGCGCCAGATCGTCGTCGGTCTCGGTGAGGACCCAGATGTCACAGTCGCGTTCGGCGAGGATCTCGAGTCGCTGCTGGTTCTTTTCGTCGTCCTTGGCGAATTCGACGTTCCA
>CAVQVO010000010.1:0-7305 GCA_963717115.1 uncultured Acidimicrobiales bacterium
ACGACCTCTTCCCGACCAGCCACCTCCCCAAGCGTCGGGCCGCAGCACACGCCAAGTACGCCGATGTCCTGGAACGCCATCTGGAGACCCAGTGATGCTCGCCCGACACGGCGCGCCCGACGGGGTACGGTCCGTCGATGACGCCTGACGAGGAGATCCCGGTCGATCCGTTCGCCGATCAAGCCCCACTCGAGATCGCCGAGGTCCGCCCCGGTGAAACCCTCGACTGGCGACGCATCGAGGCCCACCTGCGGGCCGAGTTGCCGGCCGACCTCGATTGCTCGGGGCCGTTCGAGGTCCTCCAGTTCCCCAACGGTGCGGCCAACCTCACCTACCTGATCCGTTTCGGCGACACCGAGCTGGTGTTGCGCCGTCCCCCGTTCGGCACCATCGCGCCCGGGGCCCACGACATGAAGCGAGAGCACCGGGTTCTGTCGCGGCTCTGGGAGTTCTTCGACAAGGCTCCCCGGGCCTACCTGTTCTGCGACGACCATGCCATCGCCGGCTCGGACTTCTTCGTGATGGAACGCCGCCGGGGCGAGGTCGTGCGCGGGGTCCTGCCCGAATCGATGCGCGACCTCCCCGACGTCGGTCACCGGATGGGCCTGGCCCTGGTCGACGCCATCGCCGAGTTCCACCTCCTCGACCCCGAGGCCTGCGGGCTGGGCGACCTGGGACGACCCGACGGTTTCGTCGAGCGTCAGGTCGGAGGTTGGAAGAAACGGTGGGACCTGGTCGCCGACCCGGGCAACGACGCCTCGATGACGGCCGTCCACGCTCGGCTCGCCGCGTCGATGCCCGAGAGTCAGCGGGTCTCGTTCGTGCACAACGACCTGAAGCTCGACAACGCCATGTTCGAGACCGGCAACCCCGACCGGGTGGTGGCGTTCTTCGACTGGGACATGACCACCCTCGGCGACCCCCTCATCGACCTCGGCACGCTGCTGAACTACTGGCCGAACCCCGACGACACCGACGAGGTCCGCCGGTCGAGCCACGACGGCATGACCCGGATGGGCCTGCCCACGCGGGCCGAGGTGGCCCGGCGCCACGGCGAGCAGACCGGCCTCGATGTGTCGGGCATCGGGTGGTACGAGGCGTTCGCCCAGTGGAAGACCGCCGTCGTGGTCCAGCAACTGCACCATCGCTGGAAGATGGGGGACTCGACCGACGAGCGCATGGAGACCATCGCCGACCGCGTCCCCGCCTTGATCCGCACTGCGTCGGAACTCCTCGAGACCGTCCCGAAGGCGTCGTGATGGAACTCGGATTCGTCCTGCCCAACAACTGGGGCATCCCCGATGTCGACGACGTGGTCGACCTGGCGGTCGAGGCCGAGGAGCGGGGGCTCGATTCGGTGTGGGTGAACCACCACGTGCTGAATGTCGGGTACGTCGAGGATCGCCTCGGCGGCCGGCCCTACCACGACGCCCTCACCGTGCTCACCGCGGCCGGGGCCCGTACCGGACGAGTGAAGCTCGGCACGTCGGTGCTGGTGCTTCCCTACCTCCACCCGATGGTGCTGGCCAAGACCCTGGCCACGATCGACCAGCTGAGCGGTGGGCGCGTGATCGCCGGTCTGGGGGTCGGGAGTCTTCCCGAGGAGAACGCGGCCCTGGGAGTCGGCTACGACGACCGTGGCCGCTTCTCCGACGAGTGCATCGAGGTCATGGTGGCGCTGTGGTCGCAGGACGAGGCCTCGTTCACCGGCGAGTTCTTCGGGTTCGACGGGATCAAGACCGCCCCGAAGCCGACGCAAACCCCGCTGCCGATCTGGGTCGGGGGCAGCGGTGCTCCGGCCCGGCGCCGAGCCGCCCGGTACGGTGCCGGATGGCATCCGATGTGTTCGGTGCGGGGGTTGGCCCGCCGGATGCCGAAGCTCGACCAGGCCCTGGCGGCCGAAGGGCGGACCCGGGCCGACCTGGTCGTTGCCCCTCGCATCCTCGTCGACGACGTGCCCGATCGGGCTGCGGTCGAGGCGTGGGCCGAAGCCGGAGCCGACCACCTGATCGTCGGCACGGCGTCGTTCGAGCTCGACGAGATCCGCGCCGGGCTGGCCCACGTCGCCTCCCTGATCGAGGCCTGACCGCGAGGCATCGGGTCGGCGGGTCATCGGGTCGGTGGTCGGCGGCGCCGCTCACGGCGGGCATGGATCCGACATGGCCGGCTCGGCCGGAATCGGCCTGGCGACCGAATCGGGACGCGGGTCGGCGTGATCCCGTGCCGACAGCGGGGCGAGCCGACCTCGGCTGCGCCATCATGGGCGCGTGACCGACCCGCCGACGACCCCTGGATCGAGATGGGGAGCGCTGTACTCGGCGGTCGGTCTCGAACCTCCCACCCTGCGGAGGACCGACATCGCCGAGCTGTCGGGCATCGATCCGGCCCAATCGTTGCGGTGGTGGCGGGCGATGGGATTCGCCGAGGTCGGTGATGACGAGGTTGCGTTCGGTCACGCCGACCTCGACCAGGCGATCCGTCTGCGCGACCTGTTGGACGAGGGGGTGATCCACGACGGAGACATCCTGCGACTGGCGCGGCTGATGGGGGCGTCGTTCTCCCGCCTGGTCGACGCCCAGCTGGCGGTGGTCGCCGACGATCTGCCCACCGGCACCTCGGAAGCGCCGGCCGACGGCACCGAGTTCGACGTGTTGTCGTTCCTCGAGTCCACGATGAACTTCGTCTGGCGTCGCCACCTGTTGGCGGCGCTGGCCCAGAATCTCGATGCCGGCGAACACGACTCCCAACAGGCGGTCGGGTTCGCCGATCTGTCGGGGTTCTCGCGGATCAGCAAGAGCAGCGGGCCCGAACAGATCACCGAGATCGTCGAGACGTTCGAGTCGATGGCGTTCGACGTGGTGTCGGCTCACGACGGCCGAGTCGTGAAACTGATCGGTGACGAGGTCATGTTCGTCGCCAAGACCATCGACGATGCCGTCGCCATCGCGCTCGATCTGATCGTTCGGCTGGCCCCGAACGATGCCGTTCCGCCGGTGCACTGCGGCATCGCGTTCGGCGAGACCGTGCGGGTGGGCGGCGACGTCTTCGGTCCGACCGTGAACCTCGCCAGCCGGCTGACCGGATTGGCTCGACCCGACCACGTGGTGGTGCCCCGTGCCGACGGTGCCCACCTCCTCGATCGGGAGGACCTCGATGCGCGCGGGATACGTCGCATCTACGACCTCAAGGGTGTCGGCCGAACCCGGATCATCTCGATTCGTCCGCTGGTCGAGGACGCCGATCCCGCCTGAGGTGGCCGCGCCGAAGTCGGCTGGGTGTGAGGCCCTTTCCCTGCGCCGTGGACTTGGGTAGGTTTCCTATGAACGACATGCAGTTGCGATTGGGAGGGAAACCATGAGCGCAAGACAGAGCGGTGAACTCAATTTCGGCACGGGAAACCTGGCGCCGGAGGACGATTTCGAGACGGGCTCGGCGTCGGTCGTCGACGAATTCGGGTCCGGTGCGGCGCCGGCGACCCGAGCGCCGCTCGACAGCGATGGCGACGGACTGACCGACGAATTCGAGCTCAAGGAGTTCGGGAGCGATCCGTTTCGTGCCGACACCGACGGCGACGGACTGACCGATGGTCAGGAACTGGCCATCGGTACCGATCCCACCGAGGTCGACAGCGATGGCGATGGGGTGAAGGACTTCGTCGAGGAGAAGCTCGGCACCGACCCCACCGATGCCGATGACGTGCCGGATGACGACATGCTGGACGACTTCTGAACCCGTCGTCGTCCAACCTGCAGACTCGATGACGGATCTCGGCGGGGGGAGCGATCGGCCGATCGGTCGATCCGGGGCCTCGGCGGTCGTAGGCCATCGCTCGCCAACCGGCGGCGGCCCAGTCCGGAGCGCGGCTCAGCGAAGGTCGAGTCGCATCAGGACTCGGGGGAAGCCGTTCAGCACCGAGTCGGTGTTGGCCGCCTCGACGAAGCCGGCCTTCTGGAACAGCGCCACCGTGCCGACGTAGGCCATGGTGGAGTCGATCCTGGCCCCCTGGTTGTCGAGTGGGTAGCCCTCGATCGCCACGGCGCCATTCGCTTTGGCGAACGTGACCGCCCCGGCGAGCAGGTGATGCGAGATGCCTTCCTTGCGGTGACCCGGCCGCACCCGGATGCACCAGACCGACCAGACATCGAGGTCGTCGACGTGGGGGATCTTGCGGTTGCGGGCAAAGGAGGTGTCGGCGCGGGGATGAACGGCAGCCCAGCCGACCACCTCGTCATCGTCGTAGGCGAGCACGCCCGGCGGAGGACGCTGCTGCACCAGGAGCCGCACCCGTTCGCCTCGATCAGGCCCCACGAGCTCGCGGTTCTCCCTCGAGGAACCGAGCCGATAGCTCAGACACCAACACACCGTTGCGTCGGGCCGTTTGGGCCCGACCATGGTCTGCACGTCCTCGAACACCGTCGCCGGGCGTACCTCGATCGCCATCCCGCGACTCTCTCAGTGGCGGCGAAGCTCGTCAACGCCGGACGTGTCGCTCGTGTCGCGGTGCCGGCCGGAATCCAAGCTCGAGATTGGGTCAGTACTCGCCGCGCAGCCCGAACCGGTTCTTCCCATCGCCTTCGTCGGGGTCGTCGGCGATGTTCGGGTTCTGCTCGATTTCGATCTCCATCAACGCCAGGCTGCCGGCCATCACGGTTCCCCACACGGTGATCGCAAAGACGATCACTCCGACGATGAAGATCGCGGTTTCGCTCATCGTCGCACCGCCTTGTTCGCTTTGGCTGCGGGTGTGTCGACCGGGGTGAGCAGAAGCGTTCCCAGCGAGTGGATCGACGGGACCCACAGGCCGACGAAGATCCCGGCCGTCGTTTCGTCTTGCACGAAGTACAACCAGACGGAGAACAGGAAGGAAGCGAACCCGGCGATCATGAAGGGGAGCTTCAGGCGAATCGATTGGGGAAGGGTGGGCATCGGGACTCCTCGGTGGTTGTCGTTCTCACCGGTACTTCGCTCCGGCGACGCTTCGAGATGCGTCCGGTCGAGAACGATCCTTCCGATGGCGGCCGACCGGCGAGCGATCGCACCCGACGTGCAGTCCACACGGGCCGAGGTCCGGGAGGCATCGCCGCAGCCCGAACCTCGGCGATGTCGGTGGGGCCACCTCATTTTCGGAAGATGTCACCCGGTCGAGGTGGCTCGGACGTCTGTACGTATAGAGGAAACCGTCAGAGACGGCGTACGAGAACGAGCGAGATGTCCGAACGTGATCGAGGGTTGGGAACGGTCGAGCCGAACCGTGCGCTCGGACTCGATCCGTCGGGGAACGGTGTCGGAGCCCGTGCGTGATGTCGACGTCGCCGGATCCCTTTCGCGTGCTGGGGGTCTCCCCGGATGCGTCGATGGATGCCATCCGCCTCGCGTATCGGGAACGGATGCGGGCATTGCATCCCGACCGAGGCGGAGCCGACGACGCGGAGGCGCACCGCGAGATGGCCGCCGTTGCCGATGCATGGCGGCGACTCGGCAACGATCCCCACGGCCCGTTCGCGCCGGGGTTCGGGGAGGGATCGGGGGAGGAGACCGCGGGCGGTGCCGACCCGCCGGTTCGGGTCATGGGCCGCGAGGCGATGGTCGACGTCGGACCCACTCCGAGGCTGCTGAGGTCGGTGTTCGCGATCGCCGTCGTCCTGCTCCTGGCGTGGTCGGCGATCTTCGTCGTGATCGCGTTCTCCCAGTCCGGATGACTCACGAAACGAGGATCTCGTCATGACGACCAAGCGGCTTCCCGGGCCGGGTGGGCTGGCTCAGATCGGCCATCTCCGACGGCTCCTGGCCGAACCGGTGCCGGTGCTCGACGAGTTGAGCCGGATCCATGGGCCGATGATCGGGTTCGGTTCGGGACCCATGCGGATGGCGATCGTCGGGGACCCCGAGGCGGTCGGCGAACTCTTCGCCATGTCGTCCGATCGGTTCCGGTGGGGTCACAAGTTCAACGTCCTGGGGTTCGTGGTCGGGAGGTCGTCGCTCATCGTGTCCGACGGGGTCGATCATCGGCGGCGGCGCAAGGCGGTGACCCCCGGCTTCGCTCGGCGTCGGCTCAACGGGTGGATCCCCATGATCGTGGCCGAGACCGACGCCGCGATCGACCGCCTCGCGCTGGAGCCTCGGGCGGGCCAGGCCCCGGTCGACCTGTATCCGGTGGGTCGGGATCTCGTCCTCCGGGTGGTGGTACGCGCGATGTTCGGCGAGTCGATGGCGGCTCGGACCGGTGAGATCGGGGAACTGTTCCAACGCCCCCAGGCCTATCTCGAATCACCGGCGGTGAAGCAGTTGCCTCACCCCTTCCCGTTCACCAGACGGGCCGAGGTCCGCAGCGATCGACGCTCCCTCGACGCCATCATCGACGCCGAGATCGCGCAACGTCGAGCCCGGAGTCCAGGGGATGCCCCCGACGTGTTGTCGGCGTTGGTCGAGGCCGGCGATTTGAACGACGCCGAGATACGCGATCAGGTGGCGACCCTGATCGGCGCGGGCTACGACACGACGTCGGCGTCATTGGCGTGGATGCTGTGGTGCGCCACGACGACGCCGGGCCTGTGGGAACGACTTCGTTCCGAAGCCCGCACGGCCTTCGACCCGGAGACCCAGGCGGCGTCGGACCTGGATCAGCGCCTCCTGGGTCGGCTGGATCTCGCCGGCCGAGTCATGCGCGAAACCCTGCGGCTCCACCCCGCCGGCGTGGTCGCACCCCGCGAAGCTGCAACCGACATCGAGGTGGGCGGCTACCGCATCCCGAGCGGGACCCTGATCCTGTGGTCGGCCTACCTGACCGGCCGCGACCCGACCATGTGGCCCGATCCCGAGCGGTTCGATCCCGATCGGTTCGCCGACCTCGACGACGCTCGACGATCCGACACCGACCGGTCCTGGATTCCCTTCGGGGGCGGTGCCCGAAACTGCATCGGCTTCGCGCTCGCCCAGATGGAACTGACCATCATCCTGGCCCGAATGGCCCAGCGACTCGATCTCACGGCGACCACGGCCACCGTGCCCCGTCCCCACGGCTTGGTGGTCAACCGCCCCACCGGCGGCGCGCCCATGCACGTTCGTCTGGCACCACGAAACGAGGTGCTTCGTGACCCGGCCGACGCCTGAGCAGGTCGCTGCGGGGCACGCGTTCTACACCAAGCGCTCCCTCGCCGTGTACGACATCGCCATTCTCGGATACTTCTCGCGGGTCGCCTGGAGATGTCCGGCGCGCCGGTTGCTCGCTCACTACGACACCCACATCTCGGCGAATCACCTCGACGTCGGTGTCGGTACCGGCTACTTCCTCGACCGTTGCACCTT
>CAVQVO010000011.1:0-116539 GCA_963717115.1 uncultured Acidimicrobiales bacterium
GCGGGCGGAAACGGTTTCGTCGCTCATGTCAGGGCTCCTGGTCTCGGTTCGTGTCCTGAAGAGACGCAGCGGGAGCGATCGGGTTACACCCCGGGTGTTGCGGCCTCGCACCGGCGATCCGAGGCGGCCGTGGGGGACCGCGCGGGCTTCCGAGCACGACACGCCCCGGCACGAGCCAGGGCCTGTCCATACTCCACGGGTCCGGCGCCGCCGTAGCCGCTGGGAGTCGCCCCCCGAGGCACGGGCGCGAACCCGTTCCACGTGTGCACCGGACCCAGAACTTGACACAGTCCAAAATCTGTCCGAGACTGCCGTTCATGGCCGTCGATCTCGCAGAAGTGCTCCGCGACCGGGGCCTCCAGGTCACGGCGCAACGGCTCGCCGTGTTGCGTGCCGTTTCGGCCCATCCGCACAGCACGCCGAACGACGTCGCCGAGGTCGTCCGAGGGCACATCGGGGCAATTTCCCGGCAGTCGGTCTACGACACCCTGACCCTCCTCGCCGAGCACGACATCATCCGGCGGATCCAGCCGGCGGGGTCGCCGACGAGATACGAAGATCGGGTCGGCGACAACCATCACCATCTCGTGTGCCGCACCTGCGATCGACTCGTCGACGTCGATTGCGCCGTCGGCGAGGCTCCCTGCCTCACGCCGGCCCACGACGCCCAGTTCGACCTCCACGAGGCCGAGGTCATCTATTGGGGCACCTGCCCCGAGTGCCAGGCAGCCACGGCCTGAGCTCCGGCTCCGACGTGGTGAACCGCATCATCACCCATCCCCAACCCGACCATCCCAGGACATCAGGAGTAGCCATGACCGAAAGCGCAACCCAGCGGCCCGAGTGGGGCGCACTCACCTCCAACGAGGCGCAGTCGAACGAGAAGTGGTGGCCGAACCAGCTCAATCTGCGGATCCTCCATCAGAACCATCCCGAATCGACGCCCCTCGGCCGCGATTTCGACTACCGCAAGACGGTCTCGGGAATCGACTTCGACGAACTGACCCGCGACGTCGACGCCCTGATGACCGACACCAAGGAGTGGTGGCCGGCCGACTGGGGCCACTACGGCGGCCTCTTCATCCGGATGAGCTGGCACGCCGCCGGCACCTACCGGGTCCAGGACGGCCGTGGCGGCGCCGGTACCGGCGCCCAGCGCTTCGCTCCGCTCAACTCCTGGCCCGACAACGGCAACCTCGACAAGGCCCGCCGCCTCCTGCTGCCCATCAAGCAGAAGTACGGCAAGGCCATCTCCTGGGCCGATCTCTTCGTGTTCGCCGGCAACCGTGCCCTCGAGACCATGGGCTTTTCGACCTTCGGCTTCTCGTTCGGCCGGGCCGACATCTGGGCCCCCGAAGACGACGTCTACTGGGGTCCCGAGAACGAATGGCTCGGCGACCAGCGCTACTCCGGCGAGCGTGACCTCGCCAGCCCGTTGGCTGCGGTCCAGATGGGCCTCATCTACGTCAACCCCGAAGGCCCCAACGGCATCCCCGATGCACTCGGATCGGCCGCCGACATCCGGGAGACCTTCGCCCGGATGGCCATGAACGACGAGGAGACCGCGGCGCTCACCATCGGTGGTCACACCTTCGGCAAGATGCACGGCAACGGCCCCGCCGAAGCGGTCGGGTCCGAGCCCGAAGGCGCAGGACTCGCCGATCAGGGCATGGGCTGGATCAACTCCAACGAGACCGGCGTCGGCCAGTTCACGGTGACCTCCGGACTCGAGGGGGCGTGGACCCCGACCCCGACCCAGTGGGACAACAAGTATCTCGAGACCCTCTTCTCGCACGAGTGGGAGCTGGTCGAATCGCCCGCCGGGGCCAAGCAGTGGCAGCCCCGCGAGGTCAAGGACGGCTTCATGGTGCCGCCGGTCGAGGCCGGCGCTCCCGAGACCAAGCCGACCATGTCGACCGCCGACATGGCCATGATCACCGACCCGGCCTACCTCGAGATCTCCAAGCGCTTCTACGAGAACCCCGACCAGCTCGCCGATGCGTTCGCCCGGGCATGGTTCAAGCTCCTCCACCGCGACATGGGTCCGGCGATCCGCTACGTCGGCCCGCAGGCCCCCGGCGAGGAACTCCCGTGGCAGGACAACGTGCCGGCATCGTCGGGATCCGTGATCGGTGACGCCGAGATCGCCGAACTCAAGTCGACGATCCTCGATTCGGGTCTCACGACCGACCAGTTGGTGAAGACGGCCTGGGCCTCGGCCTCGACGTACCGACGCACCGACTACCGCGGTGGCGCCAACGGTGCCCGCATCCGCCTCGAGCCGCAGCGCAGCTGGGACGTCAACGTCCAGGCCGGGGTCGGACCGGTGATCGACAAGCTGGAGCAGATCCAGGGAGCGTTCAACGGCAAGGGTGGCGCCCAGGTGTCGCTCGCCGACCTGATCGTCCTCGGTGGCACCGCCGGTGTCGAGGCTGCGGCGAAGGCGGCCGGTCACGACATCACCGTGCCGTTCACGCCGGGCCGGACCGACGCCGACCAGGACGGCACCGACGTCGAGTCCTTCTCCTATCTCGAGCCCAAGGCCGATGGCTTCCGCAACTACGTGGCCAAGCAGGGCGCCGTGCCGACCGAGCACCTGCTCATCGACAAGGCCTACATGCTGAACCTCACGGCGCCCGAGATGACCGCACTGGTCGGCGGGCTCCGAGTGCTCGGCAACAACGTCGGCTCCGAGGGCCATGGCGTGTTCACGAGCCGTCCGGGCCAGCTGAGCACCGACTTCTTCACGAACCTCCTCGACATGGGCGTCAAGTGGTCGGCCGTCGGTGAGGCCGAAGACGTCTTCGAGGCCCACGATCGCTCCACCGGCGAACGCACGTGGACCGGAACCCGGGTCGATCTCGTCTTCGGTTCCAACAGCCAGCTGCGGGCGATCGCCGAGGAGTTCGGCGCCAACGGCGGCGACGAGCTGTTCCTCGATGCCTTCGTCTCCGGCTGGGTGAAGGTCATGGAGAACGACCGCTTCGATCTCGACTGAGATCGAGTTCTCCCGAGAACACCGTCCGGTGGGGCGCTGCGAACGCAGCGCCCCACCGGCGCGTCCGAGGCCGACGGTCATCTCGGGCGCGTTCCTGCCGACAGGATGGACAGGTGTCGGCCAAGGCCGCACCCGGCCATCGCCCGCGTCGCCCCGCCGACGCCTTCCCGTTCCCACCGATCGACTGGAGCCACCGTGTCGGACAACGACCCCGCAGACGAGGACCAGGATGTCGGGCGAGAACCCGCCGACTCCGATGCCGCGGTCGACGGGTCGGACGGGGCGGTCGAGCCGCCGAGGTCGGAAACCGACGGACCCGATGAAGCCGACGGTGACGCCGAGCCCGTCGTCGGCTCGGGCACCGACTCCCGGCCGATGCCCGACCCCGCCGACGCAGCGATCGGCACTCCAGCCCCGCGCCGGAGGCTGCGTCGGGTGTTGCGGGCACTGCTCGTGGTCGTGGTCATCGCCTCGGTCCTCGGTGCGATCGCCGTCGTGTGGCCGATCTTCGACGATCGGGTGCTCCAGCCGGTGCAGGACAACGCCATCGAGACGGCGGCGATCGAGAACCGTCTGGACCAGACCGACGACCGTCTCGGCGAGATCGAGCAGCAGATCACCCAGCTCGGCGAGGACCTCGACGGCCTGCGGGGGACGCAGGACGATCTGGGCGGATCCCTCGACGCACTCGACGTCCGGATCGACGACCTGACGACCGAACTCCAGCGCCTCGACGGTCTCGAAACCGATCTCGGCGACCTCGGCGAGCGCCTCGACCGGGAGGTGGCCGTGCTGCGCAGCATGGAGCTGATGTCTCGGGCCCGCCTGTTCCTCTACCAGGCGAACTACGGGCTCGCCGAGCAGGACGTCGCGGCGGCGAAATCCGTGCTCGAAGCGAGCCGGTCCGTCGGTTCTGCCTCTCCGGGTGACGGGTCGACCGACGACGACACGATCGACGCCGTGATCGAACGTCTCGACGTCGTGCTGATCGAACTGCCGGACCGACCGGTTGCCGCCGGCGACGATCTCGACGTCGCCTGGCAGTTGTTGCTCGGTGACATCCCGCTCGGTGTGCCGGCGTTGGCCGACCAGTCGAATACCGTTCCGTCGACCGTCCCCTCCATCACGATCCCGACGACGGTGCCGACCACCGCGCCGTAGCTCGCTTGTGGTGGCGCACCCTGGTGGCTAGGTTCGCTGGTCAGGGCGGCAACCACTTCGGGGCCGCCGATCGGGAGGGAACCATGACCGCCTGCTTCGACGATTCGACACGACGAGGACCGATTCGGCGGGCGGGGTTGCTCGCTGCCGGCTGGATCCTCCCCTTGGCCCTGCTGGGTTCGTGCTCCTCCAGCGATTCGGCTGCCGACGAAGCCGTGACGACCGAAACGACCGCGGCGACGGCCGACGAATCGGCGTCCTCGTCGACCGACGACACCACGGCTGAAGCGCCGGCCGACGACCAACCCGATCCAGCCGACGAGTCGTTGGGGGCCACGGGGCCCGATGGCACCTTCGTGGTCGGCGACACCTTCGCCGACTACGACTTCGAGTTCACCTACGAAGGACTGGTGAAGGTGCCCTTGGATCCGCTCGGTGCCTACACCGACGGGGAGTGCTACTTCGCGATCGGGTCGGTGACCTACCTCGCCACGTCGCAGGTCAGTGACCTCGGCGCGTTCAGCGCAGCCTTCGCGCCGATCATCGGTGGCGAGGTCGACTCCGAACAGGACAACGAGTTCTTCAACTGCGACGCTTCCGCCGTCGGCGCACTCGGCTACACGCAATCGGCGACGACCGACGTGGCGGTCGGCGAAGCGGCTCCGGTCTGGCTCGATGCGATCTACCTCGCTCCGGACCGGGTCGGGCAGTTGGACGGCTTCCAGTTGTACGGCGACGAGAGCCTGGTCTTCTCGGCCGAGGTCACCGACGACGTCAGCAGCTGACCGACTCGGCCGCCACCGGCGGCTTCGACGAGACCGCGTCAGACGTGCTCGGCGGCGACCCGGGCAATGAGCTCGAGGAACGAGTCGAGGGGCGGGGTCTTCGCCCCGGGAACCTTGGCCAGATCGTCGTAGCGTCGCAGCCGGATCGCATCCGAGGCGTACGGCTGCTCGAGGAAGGCGGCCTGTTCCGCCGGATCCATCGGTCCGCCCTGCCAGCGAAGGCTGGCCACCGAAGCCGGAGAGAGGTCGTCGTGGTATCGGGGGTCGGCACCGCAGAGATAGCGCTTGGCCGCCACGTGCAGCTCGATGGGGGAGGAAACGGCGGGCCCGAACCACTGCCTGGCGAACCGGGCGCCGACGAGATCGTGCGTGCGGTCATCGGTTCCGACGGCGAGCAGGTGACCGACGTCGTGCAGCAGCGCAGCGACGACGAGCGCATCGTCGGCGTGGTCGGCGATCGCCAACCCTGCGGTCTGGAGGGCGTGGTCGCGTTCGGTGACGACCTCGTCGTAGAGCGCTTCGGCCGCCGGCGAGGTGTACAACTCGACGATCGCCCGGACCACTCGGTCCGAACCGGAGTCGGTCATCGAGGGACCGCCTCGACCGGCCGGCCCAGGAAGTCGTCGTTGATCGAGATCCGAACCCGCTCGCCGGCCGGTGTTTCGGCGAGCTCGCGTCGCTTGTCGGCGTAGTAGCGGGCGCGCTGGTCGCCGTCGGACGCGGCGTTGTAGGTGAGGTAGAGAGCCCGTCGGGCTCGGGTCGATCGGTTGGTGTCGCTGCGATGGGGTGCGTACGAGTCGAAGAACACGAGGTCGCCGGGCTCGGTTTCGACCGGCACCCATTCGGCGGCGTCGACCCAACGGTCGTCGATGCGTCCGGCGTGATGGTCGATCACCCCGAGATCGTGCCCGGGGGCGAACCACAGACAGCCGCTGGCCACCGTCGCCGGATCGATCGGGACCATGACCGAGATGTGGTGATCGCCGAACCGGTACGCCGTTGCGTCCTGGTGCGGAGCGAATCCGGCACCGCCCGGTTGCTTGTAGTTGATCTTCTCCTTGAACAGCATGGCCGGTTCGCCGAACAACTCGCCGAGGATCTCGCTGATCACACCGCGCCGCATGAACACGGTCAGGCCCTCGTGCCGGCCGTCGAAATCCTCGCTGCGGGCGATCGCTGGTCCGTCGTCGGTCTGTTCGAAGTGATGCAGACCGGACTCGGCGGCCGCTGCCGAGGCTTCGATCTCGTCGACCCACCGGGAGAGCCCGATCATGGTGGCTTGGTCGAGCGCCCGCGGAAGCACGAGCCAACCGGCTCGTCCCCACTCGGATCGCTGATCGGCGCTCAGGTGCACGGCGGCCCTTCGTGTTGGTGGATCCCCGTGTGTCCGAGGGGCGGACCCGGGTCCCTGCAATCTAGGCGAGACCGGCGAGAGCAGCTCGACGCAATGACTCAGCAAGTATTGACTCGATATGTCTTGAGGAAATATGGTGAGCACGCGGCGCCATCGATCCCATGCCGGAAAGGCTCACCATGACCACCAGCCACGATCCGAACGAGCCCGAGGTCGAACTGACCACCGAACAGGTCCTCCTGGTTCGCCAGGTGGCCTCGCGGCTGCGAAGGGAGTTCGATGGCACCTTCAACACCGAGACCATCGAGCGGTACCTGACCGATTCCCTGGAACGACTGGGGGCGCTGGCCAGCGTGAACCGCTGGATGCCGCTCCTCGTGGAACGGTTCACTCGCGATCGTCTGCGGGCCCTCGAGCGGCTCGAAGGCCGGAACGTCGAACGACCGGCCGTCCTGTTCCTCTGCGTCCACAACGCCGGACGGTCCCAGATGGCCGCCGGATGGCTCCGCCACCTCGCCGGCGACCGGGTCGAGGTGTTCTCCGGTGGCTCCGATCCCGGCCTCGAGACCAACGCCGTTGCCGTTGCCGCCATGGCCGAGGTCGGCATCGACCTCTCTGCGGAGTACCCGAAACCCTGGACCGACGAGATCGCCCGAGCGGCCGATGTCATCGTCACGATGGGCTGCGGCGAAGCCTGCCCGGTTCATCCGGGCACGCGCTGACGAGGACTGGGAGCTGACCGATCCGACGGGTCAGCCGATCGAGATCGTTCGAGGCATTCGCGACGACATCCGGGCCCGCGTCGAGTCGCTCGTCGCCGGCCTGGCGCTCGCCACGGCATGACCACGACCGAGCCCCCGCCGATCAACGCCGCCCTGCGGCTCCTCGGCATCGGCTGGACGGGCCGAGACGATCCGGCTCAGGATGGGGTGGAATCGTCGGGGATCCGGGTGTAGTACTGCGAGAACTCGTCGCCGACCCCGTAGATCGTGGCATGGGGCCCGAGGTCGAGCACCAGGTCTTCGGTGAGGATCCGGGTTCGAGAGAGCCAGCCCTCGGGAAGTTGCGTCATCTGTTCGCCCATGGTCGCGAGCGTCTCCAGCGTGAATGCCGGTCCATGGGCCTGCAGCACATAGGCGTGACCGTCGGCGTCGACGAGCTCGAAGACCGGTCGTCCGGCGGCGTAGACCATCCGTTGGGTCTTCTCCGGGGTGAAGACCTGATAGGGAGCCGCACCACCCTGAGCCAGGAGGAGGGCGATGGGGACCGTCGCCCCCCAGCGGGCCTCGAGTCCGTCGAACGAGGCGGTCTCGCCCAGCAGGACGGTCTGGGAGTCCATCGTCCAGTACTTCGGACCGTTCTTGTGCACGTGCACCGCACCGTGCTCGCGTGCCACGGCCTCGAGATCCATCGAATCCCAGAGCTCGGCGGGGGCGTCGTTGAGACCCGTCGTGTTGTAGATCTCGCCGGCGTCTCCCTTGACGAGGAGGACCTCGGCGTAGCGCCTGCCCCGTATGTCGTCGAACGTGACCTTCCTGGTGGTTCGTGTGGTGGTGGGCACGCGGATCCCTTCGTTCTCGAATTGCTGTTTGGTGGTGTAGTGGCCCTCGGGGAAGTAGGGCCCCATGATCGTTCGCTCCTGACCCGGCTCGAGGGCCGTGGCCGGACTGTGCTCCCAGTCGGGATGACAGGCCATGAACCGCATGATGACCATGCCCCAGTCCTTGCGGTCGCGGGGATCGTCGATCCCTTCGCCCGGCCCCCAGTCGAGCCATGTGATGCCGTTCTCGGCCGTGGCGTTGGCCGGTCGATCCTCGGGGCGGCTCACCACCACGGTGTAGGAGCCGTCGTCGTCGAGTGGCACCTGCAGGTCGTAGACGCCGTCCCAGAGCTCCCCGCACGGAGCCGAGGCGGCGGTCACGACCGACCAGTACTTGACCTGACCGTCACCCATCACCTCGGCCCCGTCGTAGGTATCGGGGAAGGTGGGCATCTTGGCCCGGAACACGTAGACGGGACCGAACTGCCGAGACAGGAAGTTCATCAGATAGACCGTCGTGGGATCGCCTCCGCCCTCCATCTCGGTCTGCAGTTCGAGCTTCGCCCGGTCCTCGGGTCTCATGAAGGCTCCGGCCACCGTGTATCGGATGCCGCGGAAGATCTCCCAGTTGCCGTCGCGGCGGGCCGGCGCCGAGGCGGGGTCGAGGCTCGGGTCGTTGGCCTCGGAGGCGACGAGTTCGTACCAGCGCTCCGGCGACACGGGCGGGGGAGCCGATCCGATGCGTTCGCCGAATCGGTCGGCGACCTCCTGCGACGACAGGTGCGTTCCATCGGCCAGCGTCGCCTCGTAGGTGACGATCGATCGGATCGACGACGGCGTGTCGCCCGGTTCCAGACCCGCACCGTCGAGGCCCCGGTCGGAGACGAAGACCCGGAAGATGATCTGAACGGAGCGCTCGGAGCGGCCGACATACATCGTGTTGGCGGCTCGCCGAGTCGGATCGCTCGGGGCGTCGTCGGCGAGGATGTGGGCGGTGTAGTGGCGGTGTTCGCTCCGGCGGTCGCCTCCGACGACGTAGGGGTTGCTCGAACCCGGGTCGGGCTCGAGGTCCCAGGCCGCCAGGTCTTCGCCGGCCAGGGCGACGAAGGTGTCCCGCTCGAAGCGGTACGCCGCGATCTTGAAGTAGCGGGCACGGGGGAAGCGGCCGCGCAGGGTGACCCGTGCCCCGGCAGGCAGTCTCAGCTGCCCCACGAAGTACGCCGGCGTCGAGTCTCCCCAGAGGTTCGGGTTCTGGAAGTCCCGAGGGTTGGCCAGCCGGTTCCAGTAGTGCCAGCCGCGTGGGCCCTGGATCACCGGGTCGTGGCCGTAGCGCTCATCGGTACGGATGAGCGCTCCCAACGGGAGATCGCCGGGCCGGGGGGCCGATTGGGAACGATCCCGCTGACGGTCCTGCACCTGTTCACCCATCGGCTCGTCCCCTGGTCGTTCCTTGATGCGCCTCAAACTAGCCGTTAGGCTAATTCCATGTCAACGAGTGATGGGTCCGAGTCGGTTCCGCGTCGGGCGGCCAACGGTCGCGACGCACTGATCGAGGCCGCCAAGCGCCTTCTGCCCGATCGCGCCCCGAGCACCATCGCCGGGCGCGATCTCGCGGCCGAGGCGGGCGTGAACTACGGGCTGGTCCATCACCACTTCGGCGGCAAGGACGCTGCGCTCGCCGCGGGGCTCCTCGCCCTCCGTGACGACTTCATGGCCGCCAACGGCGATGTCTCGGCGCTTCCCCTCCTGACCGAGAGTGACCCGTATCTCAAGGCCCTGGTCAGGACGAATGTCGATCACCCCGACCTGCCGGCGGTCGGTGGGGAGTTCCCGATCAGTGCGGCACTGGTCTCGGCGGTTGCCCAACGGCTGGCGGCGCAGGGCAGGGGCGACTCGCTCGTCGAGGCGAAGGCCCGGGCGATCGCCATGACCTCGATCCAGCTCTGCTACGCCGTGTTCGGTCCGGTGCTCCTCGACGCCACGGGCGTCCTCCATCGTGAACGCAACGAGGTCCAGGCCGCGCTGGCGTCGCTGTACGACGACCTCGCACTCATTTCCCTTGCTGACTAGCCATTTGGCTCATCATCGGACCACGAACTCGGGCCGGGCCGGAGGAGACGCCCACCCCGACCGGACTGCCTCCTCGGTCTGCGGCGTGGTCGACGCTCAGGCGGGTTCGGTGGTGGAACGGGCCAGGGCGAACGCGCCGAACACCGAGACGGCGAGCGCTCCGGCGATGAGGAGCGCGGCAGTCGGGTCGACGGGTTCGAGTCCGAGCACCGTGCGGAGGCCGGGCGTGGCGACGGTCGCCAGCTGAAGGAGAACGCTGACGCCGATGATCCCGTTCAGGATCCGGTTGGTGAGGGGTCTGGCGGTGATGAGGCGTGCGGGGTAGACGAACGCAAGCTGAGCGAGCGACTCGTAGAGGAACACGGCGGTTCGGGTCTCGTCTCCGCTGTAGTCGAGGGTGGGGAGGAGGAAGAACAGTCCGAGCCCCAGCGCCGCCTTGAGCACGCCGCTGATGAGGATGAACCGCAGGCCGGCGCGGGTGAGCAGCGGAGCCGTCGGGGAGCGGGGTCGGCGTTTCATCACGCCGGGGTTGCGGTCGAGTCCGAGCGCCAAGGCCGGGGGTCCGTCGGCGATCACGTTGATCCACAGCAACTGGGCTGCGGTGAGTGGGACGAGGAGGTCGCCTGCGCTGTCACGGAGGTCGGCGATGGCGGCCCCGACGACGCCGACGGCGATGAGCAGCACGAGTGCG
Organism: uncultured Acidimicrobiales bacterium; assembly: GCA_963717115.1. Taxonomy (GTDB): domain Bacteria; phylum Actinomycetota; class Acidimicrobiia; order Acidimicrobiales; family SZUA-35; genus JBBQUN01. Next base: position 10,600 of record CAVQVO010000011.1, read on the forward strand.
ACATTGGTGGAGAACAGGAACCGCAGGAACTTCTGGATGTTGTCGAAGATGCCCCGCCCCTCTTCGACGGCTGCGGCGATGGTGGCGAAGTTGTCGTCGAGGAGCACGAGGTCGGCGACCTCGCGGCTGACGTCGCTGCCTCGTTGGCCCATGGCGACACCGACGTCGGATCGTTTCAGCGCCGGGGCATCGTTGACGCCGTCGCCGGTCATGGCGACGATCTCGCCGCGCTCCTTGAGGGCGTCGACCAGCGCCAGCTTGTGTTCGGGACTCACGCGTGCGAAGACGCTCACGGTGGCGACGGCCTCGCTCAGCTGCGAGGGATCGAGCTGGTCGAGATCGTCGCCGGTGAGGGCCCGATCGGCGGGAATGCCGAGTTGACCGGCGATGGACAACGCCGTTGCCGGGTGGTCGCCGGTGATCATCAAGACCCTGATCCCGGCGTCGTGGGCGGCGGCGATGGCGGCGGGCACCTCGGGTCGTGGAGGATCCCAGAGCCATGCCGCGCCGAGCCAGGTCAGATCGTCCTCGTGGTTCTCGGGCGACCATGCGAAGCCGAGGATGCGGAACCCGTCGGCCGCCGCTCGTTCGATGCGTGCGTGCCAGTCCTGCTTCGAGGCGTCGTCGAGCGTGCTGCGCTCGAGGAGGACCTCGGCCGCACCCTTGAGGTAGGCCACGGTGGTTCCGTCTTCTTCGACGCTGACCCGCATGAACCGCCAGGCCGAGTCGAAGGGACGCACGGACTCACGAGGGTGGTCCATCCGCAGCGCGATCGGATCGTGACCATTGGCCTCGGCGTAGGTGTAGAGGCCGAGTTCGAGCGGATCGCCGGTGCCCCCGTCGGGTTCGGCGTCCGCAGCCAGGACCATCGCCTTGAACGCTCGCGCCGGATCGGGCGAGTCCAGGTTTCGAACGGTCATGGTGTTCTCGGTCAGGGTGCCGGTCTTGTCGGTGGCGATGACCGTCACCGAGCCGAGCGCCTCCACCGCCGAGAGCTTGCGGATCACGGCTTTGCGGGCGCTCATGCGTTCGGTGCCCAACGCAAGGGTCAGGGTGAGCACCGCCGGTAGTCCCTCCGGAACGGCGGCGACCGCGACCGCAACCGCGAACAGGAGTGCCTCGTCGAAATGGTCGATGCCCTCGACGCCGATACCGCCGACGGTCAACACGACGGCCAGAACGGCGATCCAGCGGGCGATGCGATGCCCGAAGTGCTCCATTCGCCGTTCGAGCGGTGTCGCCTCGGCCTCGACGGTGGCGAGCATGGTGGCGATGCGGCCCATCGCCGAGTCGGGTCCGGTACGCGTGATCTCGATCCATGCCAACCCTCGGACGGCCAGGGTGCCCGACAGCGCTTCCTCCCCGATACCACGCTCGACCGGCACCGACTCCCCGGTGAGCAGCGACTCGTCGATCTGCAGGGCCTGCTCACTGGTGAGCACGCCGTCGGCAGGGATCCGGTCGCCGGCCTCGACCCGCACGAGGTCACGGGGAACGACGAGCGCGGCGTCGATCTCGGTGAGACGCCCGTCGCGCATGACCCACACTCGGGGTGCGGCAAGTTCCTGGAGCCGCTTCAGGGCATCCTCGGCCCGGTACTCCTGCCAAACCCCCATGACGGTGTTGAACACGAGGATGGTCGCGATCGCCAGGGACTCGAAGGGCCACTCGTGTGCGCCTTCGGCGATCCAGACCACCACGTCGAATGCCAGGGCGAACAGCAGGATGTAGATGATCGAGCTCTGCAGCTGCCGAACCACGCGTGCCCACCAGGGCTTCGGCGGGGCCGAGGGCAGGGCGTTCGGGCCATGGATGTCGAGCAGGTTCTGTGCTTGTTCGGTGGTCAGGCCTCGCGTGGTTGCCAGCGGGAAGTCGTTGGCGCTCATCGAACGGCGACCGCAGCCGGGACGACGGTCATGGCTCGCGCTCCGGAATCACGACGACCGGGCGATCGGTGCGGTGGAGGGTCTTGAGGGCGACGCCGCCGATCCGCAGCGCCGAGAGTCCTCCGAGGCCACGGGCACCGACGACCAGCAGGTCGGCTCTCTCGGCCTTGGCTGCCCGGAGCAGGGCGTCTGCTGCGTTCGAACCCCGCAGCGCCAAGACGTCGAAGGAGACCCCGGCCGACGTCAACTCCTCGGCGAAGTCGTCGCGGATCGTCTGCTCGAGCGATCGCCTCCAGTTCCGGGGACTGTCGGACCGCGTCCATTCGAGATACGGCTGGTCGACCGAGGCAAGGACGATCCGCAGGTCGGACACTGCAGCGAGATCACGGACCCAACGCAGCGCCATGCGCGACCCACTCGACCCGTCGACACCGACCAACACGCGTTCCATGGGCACCTCGACGGTGTCGCCGACGACGGCGATCGGCCGGAGTGCGTGGTGGGCGAGCCATTCGGCGAGACTCCCGAGGTGGAACAGGCCCGGACCTCGGGACTGCCCGACGCGGCCGACCACGATCAGGTCGGCGTCTTCGCGTTCGGCAACGGTCAGGATCCCGCTCCGGGGATCGCCCGGCTCGATCACCGAGCGAACGCGCACGTCACCCAGGCGAGCCGCCTCGCTCCACGACTCGATGGTCGACCGCTGCGCCGAGAGCAGATCCTCGACCGAATGCGCCACCAGGTCGGCGTTCGGTGGATCGAAGCCCGTCATGACGACGATCTCGGCGCCGTGGCGGGATGCCAGGTGAGCGGCCCACCGCATCGCCTCGTTCGAACTCGGAGAACCGTCGGCACCGACCACGATGCGCTTCACGCGGACACCTCCCCATCCGTCACCATGATCGTGATCCGATTCCACCGACGCCGGAAGAGGCCAAGGTCACGAGGAGCCGTGGTGGTCGCCGTCGGCCGACGGGGCCGGAATCGTCGAGAGCGGGGACCTTGTTCTCTGAGCCCGGGGGCGCCGAGCACCTAGCGTTGAGGTCAGGTCGCGGCCGACCCTCTCCGGCAGACGCTTCCGATGACGGCGGTGATGCCCCGATCTCGGCCAGGAAGAGAGCGACGCTCGTGCATCGATTCACCAACATCTTGTTCAGCCCACTCGGCGGAAAAGGACAACCCGGCGGCCGTTCGGCGTGTCGCCGAACTCGCCGCCCGCAACGGCGCGACGCTCACGCTGTTCGGGGTGTCGCCCGAGCCGTCCCGATTCCAGCGCGCCGTGCACCGGGCCGATCACCTCGAAGCGGTTCGGCAAGCGGAAGCGAAGGCCCTGTCGGCCAAACTCAGGCGTTGTGCACGCACGGCGATCGAGGTTCCGGTCGAGACGACCATCACCAGCGGCAACGTGGCGCTCGGCATCATCGGGCAGGTCCTGATCGCCGGCCACGACCTGGTGGTCGTCACCACCGATGAGGACGACGAGGACCACGCAACCATCAAACGGCTACTCCGGAAGTGCCCGTGCCCGGTCTGGGTGATCCGGCGCACCCGGGCCAGGACTCAGCGGGTCTTGGCGGCCATCGATCCCGACCCTGACCTGGCGGCATTGAATCGCACCATTCTCGAACTCGCCTCGTCGATGGTCAGGCTCCATGGCGGGGAGCTCCATGTCGCGCACGCGTGGGAACTCTACGGCGAGGCAACCATGCGCTCGTCGGCCTTCATCCACACCGCACCGTCGGAGCTCGAGGCGCTCCTCGAGCGTGAGCGGGACTCCCACGCCCGAGCAGTGATCGAGACCCTGGCCGCGTCCGGTGTGGACCACGAACCCTGGCGGATCCACCTCGGCAAGGGCCCGGCGCCCGAGATCGTGCGCGAAGTCGTCGTGAAGAAGCGGATCAATCTCTTGGTGATGGGCACGGTCGCGCGGACCGGCGTCACGGGACTGATCATGGGGAACACCGCCGAATCCGTGCTCGATCATGTTCCGTGTTCGGTCATCGCCGTCAAGCCGCCGGGTTTCGTCTCGCCGGTCGAGGTCGTGGCCCGGTGAGGGGGGCGTAGGCCGGCAAGCCGCTCGGTTGGGACGCCCTCGTGGCCGTTCGGAGATGGATCGTCGACGCAGGGGAGCGGAGGGTGTCTCGAAACTCGATCAGAGTCCTACTCGACCTGTTGTTGCTGGCGTCCGTGGTGGTCGTGGTCCTCACCGGGGTGATCGTCGAGCAACTGGATCTTCACGAGTTCAGGCTCCACCCCCTGTCCGGCTACGTCATGACGGGACTCGTCGCCGTCCACGTGTTCCTGCACCGGGGCTCGATCCTCCGCTTCGTCGGTGGCCGTCTCCACCGTCGCGTCGTGGGGGTGGCGCCTCGCCCCGAAGAGCCGGTCGTGGCCGATTCGACAGGTCCGGTCGACCGGATCGACGTCGAGTCGGCAGCAGGGGAGCACGGTTCCGATCCACGGCCGGTGGCTCCCGTGGGACGCCGCGTCGGTGGCTCGAGGCGGTCGCTGCTCGCCGCCTCCGCAGCCGGCCTGGCCGGCGTGACGGCAGGATGGTTTGCCCGCTCCGAGGTGTCCCCCGAGCCGTATGACGGCGGCGACGTAGGGCTCTTCTATCACCGGGAGAGCTCCCTCGGGGTACGAGGCCTGCTCAGCAACTTCCTCGACTGGGGACGCCGGCCGCCTCGCTACAAGGACCTCACGACGACCGGAGCGGTGCCGCTGCCAGCCGTCGGCTCCCAACCCGTCATGAGCGTCGCTCAGGCCATGCAGCAGCGACGTTCGCGGCGCGAATTCGCCGATCGGGCGTTGACCGCCGAGGAGCTGGCATGGATGGTGCATGCCGCGACCGGGATCACCTCGGACGACGAGCGGCGGACGGCGCCATCGGCCGGGGCCCTCTATCCGATCGAGACCTACGTCGCGGTGAACCGTGTCGAGGGAATCGAGCCGGGGCTCTATCACGTCGACGTACGAGCGATGGCGCTCCAGCCCATCCGCCTCGGTTCGGTCGGGGGCGACCTGTTGATCGCCGGCCTGGGCCAGGACTTCCTCCGGCGCGCTCCGGCGGTCTTCGTGTTGAGCGGCTCCTTCCAGCGCACCCGGTGGAAGTACCGCGAGCGCCACTACCGCTACGTGTGCTGGGAGGCGGGACACGTCGCCCAGAACCTCTACCTCGCCGGAGAGGCCTCCGGGTTGGGTGTCTGCGTGGTCGGCGCCTTTCTCGACGGAGTCCTGAACGACCTGCTTCGAATCGACGGACGCGAGGAAGCCGCGCTCGGATTCGTCGCGGTCGGCGTCCGCCGAACGGGCCATGAGGCCCAGCCCCCGCCTCTCGGACGAGCCGGGACCGCAGACCCTGGTGCCGCGGCGCGTTCCCCGTCACACTGATCCAACCCGGCCTCTGCCGGTAGTCCTGGGAGTCGAGATGACGACGGGTCACAAGATCGGTGTGGTGGTCCAGAGCCCCGACGATGCGGCCGTGGGTCTGAAGCGATGCATCGCCCTGGCCAGGCGAACGGGGAGTTCACTACACGTGATCGACCTCACCGAGCCGCCGCCGAGATGGCTGGTCGAGACCCGGCACCAGCGTCACGACCAAGCCGAGCGGTTGCGCGACCGGCGAGCGTTGATGGAACGCTTCGTTTCGAATGTCCGGGCCGACGGTGTCGAGGTCTCGGTCACCGCCCGACGTGGTCAACGCGTGGTGGAACTGGTCGACGAGATCCGCACCGTCGGACTCGATCTGGTGGTGATCGTCGGTGCCAGGCTGCGATCGTCCCCCGTGACGGCGGAAGCATTCCTGAACCGAGTCGTTCGGAAATCGCCGGTGCCGGTGCTCGTCCTGCGGCCGCTCGAACCCGGGAGGTCAGGGACGGTGATCGCACTCGACATCTCGGTCGAGGATGACGGTTCCCGGGCTCTCGTCGAATCGATCGCCGCCCAGGCATTGAGGATGACACCGGACGGCCATGCCGTCACCATCGTCCACGTCTTGGAGCTGCCCGATGGTTTCGCGCCGCGAGAACCCGAGTCGGTCCGGCTGATCGAGTCGGCGGTGAGCCGGTACCGGACGAAGCTGGAGTCGCTCGCCGACGAGCTCGACCCGTCGGGCCGAATCGAGGTCGTTGTACGCGTCGGGGGTGCCGCGGCCGAGATCGCCGGGATCAGCCGGGACCTGCGAGCAGAACTGGTCGCCATCGGAACCGTCGGTCGTTCCGGACCGGCTGGCCTTCTCATCGGCAACACCGCCGAGGCAACGCTGCGGGGCGTGGCCTGTTCGGTCCTGACCGTGAAACCCACCGGTTTCCGGTCACCCTTGGGATGATCGTCACGCCCGTCGATCCTGTCGAACTCGGTCGACCCCGGGGAACCGTCGACGGGTGTACCTCGTTCGACCCGTCCTGTGCCACCATCGAGGTGGTGAAAACGGTCGAGCAACCATCGTGCTGAAATCGCTCGGCTCGACCGTCGCCCAGGTCACGGCACGTTTCGGACAGCGGGGCAGCGGCTTCGATCCCGTCGAACCCTCCATGCTCGTCGCCAGCCGGGCGCAGCGTCGACGTCAGCTGAAGACGCTGGTGATGCTCGGCATCGTCTTCGTCGTGATGGTCGGCGGGTTCAGTGCGGTGTTCCACTCGTTGATGGATCGCGAGGGTCGGGCGTACTCGTGGGCCACCAGCGTGTACTGGACCCTGACCACCATGACCACGCTCGGGTTCGGCGACATCACCTTCGAGTCCGACGCCGGTCGGGTGTTCTCGATCGTGGTGCTGTTGTCGGGGTCCACGTTCCTGCTCGTGGTGTTGCCGTTCGTGTTCATCCAGTTCGTCCTGCTGCCCTGGATGATGGAGCGAGAGCGACGTCGGACCCCACGCGAAGCGCCGTCCTCGATCCGCGACCACGTGCTCCTCACCGCGATGGGCCCGGTGGAGGCGGCGTTGGTCGAGCGAGCCGTTCAGGCCGCGGTGGCCTACATCGTGATCGTCGACGATCCGACCGAGGCCGGGCAGCTCCACGACGAGGGCATCTCGGTGATGCTCGGCGCCCTCGACGATCCCGAGACGTATCGGCGCGCGCGGGTCGAGGCGGCGGCGCTCGTCGTGGCGAGCCGCAACGACCCGACGAACACGAACATCGCGTTCACCGTGCGCGAGATCGCCCCCGACGTCGACATCGTCGCCAGCGCGAACTCCCCGGCGTCGGTCGACATCCTCGAGATCGCCGGAGCGAACCGCGTCGTGCAACTCGGCGACATCCTCGGTTCGGCGATGGCCGCTCGGACGCTGGGGTTGGCGGGCCGCAGCAACGTGATCGGGGAGATCGCCGGGTTGTCGATCGCCGAGGCCGGCGCCGGCGGATCGGACCTGGTCGGCCAGACGCTCGCCCAGGCGCAACTCCGGGCCAAGCTCGGGGTCGGCATCGTCGGCGTCTGGAATCGCGGCCGGTTCGAGGTCGCCACGGCCGACTCCACCATCGACTCGTCGACGATGCTGCTCCTCGCCGGTACCCCCGAACAGCTCGCCGCCTACGACGAACAACACGCCACCGAAGGTGATCGGGGTCGTCAGCACAAGGTGATCATCGGCGGCGGACGCGTCGGTCGGGCGGCCGCCGAGGCGTTCTCGGCCGAAGGCATCGCACACACCATCATCGAGCAGGTCGCCGACCGGCGTCGTCCGGGGTTCCAGTACGTGATCGGCGACGCAGCGGACCGCTCGGTCCTCGAATCGGCCGGGATCGACGAGGCGAGTGCGGTGCTGATCACCACCCATGACGACGACATCAACGTGTACCTCACCCGATACATCCGTGGGCTGCGGCCCGACGTTCGGTTGGTCTCGCGGGCCCGGCTCGATCGCAACGTCTCGACGCTCTACCGGGCCGGCGCCGACTCGGTGCTGTCCTACGCGGCGACCGGCTCGGCGGCGATCTGGAACCACTTCCGGGGCATCGAGACCGTGCTGGTTTCCGAAGGGCTCAACGTGTTCCGCACCCCGGTGCCCCGCCAGCTCGCAGGCAAGACGTTGGCCGATGCGCACGTCTACCGGCGCACGGGCTGCAACGTGGTCGCCGTGGATCGCAACGGCAGCATCGAGGGCAATCCCGACCCCCGACGACCGTTGCCGGCCGACGGGGAACTGGTCCTCGTTGCCACCGACGAGGCCGAAGCCCGCTTCTCCGAGGAGTACCCGCGGGCCCGACGGCGGCTGCTGCGCATCGACGAGTCACCTCGGCCGTGACGGCGGCCCGCCTCGGCGGGGCGAAACCGCAGCCGGTCGCCGTCAGCTCGCGTCGGACTTGGGCAGCAGCTGGGTCGATTCGACGAGACGGGAGTCGGCCAGGGCGGCGGACCGGATGGGGGCGATGGCCTGATAGTCGGGGTCGTTGACCATGTCGACGAACTGGCGCCGGGTCGGGTAGCGGACGAGGAGGATGACGTCCCACTCCTCGTCGCCGATGACGGTGACACCGGCCCGGCCCATCCAGATCGGCTCGCCGCCGAACCGAGGGCCCAGCTCGGCGAAGGCCTTGCCGTAGACCCCGTAGGCCTCCCGACCGGTCAGGCCGTCGACGCCGTGGCCGTCCTCGGCCCGGTCGCGGTACTTGCAGGAGATTGAGCATCACGACCGGCTCGTCGAGGTCGCCCTCGGCCATCGTGGACAACTCGTCGGAATCCGGAGCGAAAGCCATGTCGCAGTCTGGCACGACTCGATGCCGCGGTGAGTCCCTCGCCCCGGCCGATCGTCGAGCATGATGCCAAGGGACCGTGTCGACACGGTGGGACCGATCTGACAGGCTCGTCGACACAGCCGATGGTTGGCTCGTCGCACTGCCGACGGGGAGGATCAGAACATGGGGTGGGACTTCGAGACCGACGCCGCGTTCCAGGCCGAGCTCGACTGGATCGAGGACTTCGTGCGGGAGGAGATCGAGCCGCTCGACTTCATCGTCAAGAGCCCGTACGACATCAACGATCCCATCCGGGCCGAGATCATCCCGCCCCTCCAGCGGCAGGTCCAAGAGCGCGGTCTGTGGGCGTGCCATCTCGGCCCCGACCTCGGTGGGCTCGGCTACGGACAGGTGAAGCTGGCCCTGATGAACGAGATCCTCGGCCGGGCCCGGTCGGCGCCGACCGTGTTCGGCTGCCAGGCGCCCGACACCGGCAACAGCGAGATCCTCGCCCACTACGGCACCCCCGAACAGAAGGAGCAGTTCCTCGAGCCCCTGCTGCGCAACGAGATCGTGTCGTGCTACTCGATGACCGAGGTCCAGGGCGGCGCCGACCCCAAGGTCTTCACCACCACCGCGGTCCAGGACGGCGACGAGTGGGTCATCAACGGCGAGAAGTGGTTCTCGTCGAACGCCCGCTACGCGTCGTTCCTCATCGCCATGGTCGTGACCGACCCCGACAACGCGCCGCTGCAGCGGTTCTCGATGTTCCTCGTCCCGTCCGACACGCCCGGGCTGGAGATCGTTCGCAACGTGGGCCTGGGCTACGAGGCCGAGAGCGAGGACCACGGCAGCCACGCGTACGTGCGCTACGACAACGTGCGGGTGCCGGCCGAGAACCTGCTGGGCGAGCGGGGCGGCGGCTTCGTCGTCGCCCAGACCCGCCTGGGCGGCGGCCGCATCCATCACGCCATGCGCACCAGCGGCCGCGTGCAGCGCCTCTTCGACATGATGTGCGAGCGGTCGATCAGCCGCACCACGCAGGGCGAGCTGTTGTCCCGCAAGCAGATGGTGCAGGAGATGATCGCCGACTCGTGGATCGAGATGGAGATGTTCCGGCTGCTCGTCCTGCGCACGGCGTGGCGGATCGACAAGTACCAGGACTACAAGAAGGTGCGCCGCGACATCTCGGCGGTGAAGGCGGCCATGCCCGGGGTGTACCGGAACGTGGCCAGTCGGGCCCTCCAGATCCACGGCTCGCTCGGGGCCTCGTGGGAGATGCCCTTCGCCAAGGAGGTCATCGAGTCGTTCCACATGGGCCTGGCCGACGGACCGACCGAGGTGCACAAGGTCCAGGTGGCCCGCCGGGTGCTCGACGACTACGTCCCGTGCGACGACCTCTTCCCGTCCACCCACCTCCCCAAGCGTCGGGCCGCAGCAGACGCCAAGTACGCCGACGTCCTGGAACGCCATCTCGAGACCCAGTGAGGCTCGCACGACACGGCGGCCGCGACGGGGTACGGTCCGTCGATGACGACTGACGAGGAGATCCCGGTCGATCCGTTCGCCGACGAGCCCCGCCCGAGATGGCCGAGGTCCGCCCCGGCGAGGCCCTCGACTGGGGACGCATCGAGGCACACCTGCGGGCCGAGCTGCCGCGCCGACCTCGACCTGTCGGGGCCGTTCGAGGTCCTCCAGTTCCCCAACGGTGCGGCCAACCTCACCTACCTGATCCGGTTCGGCGACACCGAGCTCGTGCTGCGCCGGCCCCCGTTCGGCACCATCGCCCCCGGTGCCCACGACATGAAGCGGGAGCACAAGGTGCTGTCGCGTCTCTGGGAGTTCTTCGACAAGGCGCCCCGGGCCTACCTGTTCTGCGACGACCATGACATCGCCGGCTCGGACTTCTTCGTGATGGAGCGCCGCCGGGGCGAGGTCGTGCGCGGGGTCATCCCCGAGTCGATGCGCGACCTTCCCGACGTCGGTCACCGGATGGGCCTGGCCCTGGTCGACGCCATCGCCGAGTTCCACCTCCTCGACCCCGAGGCCTGCGGCCTCGGCGATCTCGGCCGACCCGACGGCTTCGTCGAGCGCCAGGTCGGCAGGCTGGAAGAAGCGCTGGGACCTGGTCGCCGACCCGGGCAACGACGCCCCGATGACGGCCATCCACGCCCGGCTCGCCGCGTCGATGCCCGAGAGCCAGCGGGTCTCGTTCGTGCACAACGACCTGAAGCTCGACAACGCCATGTTCGAGACCGGCAATCCCGACCGGGTCGTCGCGTTCTTCGACTGGGACATGACCACCCTCGGCGACCCCCTCATCGACCTCGGCACCCTGCTGAACTACTGGCCCGAACCCCGACGACACCGACGAGGTCCGCCGGTCGAGCCACGACGGCATGACCCGCATGGGCCTGCCGACCCGGGCCGAGGTGGCCCGGCGCTACGGCGAGCAGACCGGCCTCGATGTGTCGGGCATCGGGTGGTACGAGGCCTTCGCCCAGTGGAAGACCGCCGTCGTGGTCCAGCAGCTCCACCACCGCTGGAAGATGGGCGACTCGACCGACGAGCGCATGGAGACCATCGCCGACAGCGTCCCCGGCACTCATGCGCACCGCCTCGCAGTTGCTCGAGACCGCCCGAGAGGCAGTCGTCATGAAGCTCGGATTCGTCCTGCCCAACAACTGGGGCATCCCCGACGTCAACGACGTGGTCGACCTCGCCGTCGAAGCCGAGGAGCTGGGGCTCGACTCGGTGTGGGTGAACCATCACGTGCTCAACGTCGGGTACGTCGAGGATCGCCTCGGCGACCGGCCCTACCACGACGCCCTCACCGTGCTCACCGCGGCCGGCGGCCCGCACCGAACGGGTGCAGGCTCGGCACCTCGGTGCTGGTGCTTCCCTACCTCCATCCGATGGTGCTGGCCAAGACCCTGGCCACGATCGACCAGCTGAGTGGTGGGCGGGTGATCGCCGGTCTGGGGGTCGGGAGTCTTCCGGAGGAGAACGCGGCCCTGGGCGTCGGCTACGACGATCGTGGCCGCTTCTCCGACGAGATGCATCGAGGTCATGATGGCGCTGTGGTCGGAGGCCGAGGCCTCCTTCGAGCGGCGAGTTCTTCGGGTTCGACGGGATCAAGGCCGCCCCGAAACCGGCGCAATCGGCGCTGCCGATCTGGATCGGCGGCAGCGGTGCTCCGGCCCGTCGCCGAGCCGCCCGGTACGGCGCCGGGATGGCATCCGATGTGTTCGGTGCGGGGCTTGGCCCGCCGGCTGCCGAGGCTCGACGAGGCCCTGGCGCGCCGAAGGTCGAACCCGGGCCGACCTGGTCGTTGCCCCTCGCATCCTCGTCGACGACGTGCCCGATCGGGCTGCGGTCGAGGCGTGGGCCGAGGCCGGAGCCGACCACCTGATCGTCGGCACGTCATCGTTCGAACTCGATGAGATCCGCGCCGGGCTGGCCCACATCGCCTCGCTGGTCGAGGCCTGACCGAGGGCCCGGCGACGGCCCCGTTGCCGCGAATCCGACATGGTTGGTTCGACCGGAACGTCGCGGGCGATCGAGCCTGGAAGCGGGCGCCGTGATCCGACTCCGACAGCAGGGCGAGCCGACCTCGGCTGCGCCATCATGGGCCGGTGACCGAACCGTCGACGACCCCTCGATCGAGATGGGGACGCGCTGTACTCGGCGGTCGGTCTCGAACCTCCCACCCTGCGGAGAACCGACATCGCCGACGGTCCGGCATCGACCCGGCCCAGTCGCTGCGGTGGTGGCGGGCGATGGGATTCGCCGAGGTCGGTGATGACGAGGTGGCGTTCGGTCACGCCGACCTCGACCAGGCGATCCGACTACGCGACCTGTTGGACGAGGGGGTGATCGACGATGGTGACATCCTGCGATTGGCGCGTCTGATGGGGGCGTCGTTCTCTCGGCTCGTCGACGCCCAACTGGCGGTGGTCGCCGACGATCTGCCCACCAGCGTCTCCCGGGTGCCGGCCGACCGCACCGAGTTCGACGTGTTGTCGTTCCTCGAGTCCACGATGATTTTCGTGTGGCGTCGCCACCTGTTGGCGGCGCTGGCCCAGAATCTCGATGCCGGCGAACACGACTCCCAGCAGGCGGTCGGGTTCGCCGATCTGTCGGGCTTCTCGCGGATCAGCAAGAGCAGCGGGCCCGAACAAATCACCGAGATCGTCGAGACGTTCGAGTCGATGGCGTTCGACGTGGTGTCGGCTCACGACGGCCGAGTCGTGAAACTGATCGGTGACGAGGTCATGTTCGTCGCCAAGACCATCGACGATGCGGTCGCGATCGCACTCGATCTGATCGTTCGGCTGGCCCCGATCGAGGCCGTTCCACCGGTGCACTGCGGCATCGCCTTCGGCGAGACGGTGCGGGTCGGCGGCGACGTCTTCGGTCCGACCGTGAACCTCGCCAGCCGACTGACCGGATTGGCCCGACCCGACCGCGTGGCGGTGCCCCGTGCCGACGGTGCCCATCTCCTCGATCGGGAGGACCTCGATGCGCGCGGGATTCGTCGGATCTACGACCTCAAGGGTGTCGGCCGAACCCGGATCATCTCGATTCGTCCGCTGGTCGAGGAGGCCGATCCAGCCTGAGGTGGCCGTGCCGAGGTCGGCTAGGTGCGAGGCCCTTTCCCTGCGCCGTGGAGTTGGGTAGGTTTCCAAGGCACGAGATGCAGTTGCGATTGGGAGGGAAACCATGAGCGCAAGACAGAGCGGTGAACTCAACTTCGGCACGGGAAACCTGGCGTCGGAGGACGATTTCGAGACGGGCTCGGCGTCGGTCGTCGACGACTTCGGGTCCGGTGCGGCGCCGGCGACACGAGCGCCGCTCGACAGCGATGGCGACGGACTGACCGACGAATTCGAGCTCAAAGAGTTCGGGAGCGATCCGTTTCGTGCCGACACCGACGGCGACGGACTGACCGATGGTCAGGAACTGGCCATCGGTACCGATCCCACCGAGGTCGACAGCGATGGCGATGGGGTGAAGGACTTCGTCGAGGAGAAGCTCGGCACCGACCCCACCGATGCCGACGACGTGCCGGATGACGACATGCTGGACGACTTCTGAACCCGACGTCGTCCAACCTGCAGACTCGATCATGGGTCTCGGCGGGGGGAGCGGTGACCGGGAACGACGTCGTCGAGGAAGTCGAGCACGACCCGCGAGAGTGCTGCGGGGTCGTCGAGCGACGGGCAGTGGGCCGAGTCGGCAAGGGACACCAATCGCGCCGAGGGGATCGCATCGACGATCTCGGCGCCCTGCCGGCGGATACCCGGGAGGTCGTGCTCGCCGACGACGACCATCACTGGGACGCTCAGCTCGGCAAGACGGTCCCAGGCCTCGACGCGCTCGGCCGATGCGCCGGTCGGGCCGGCGCGTAGGGCACGCCCGTTCATCTCGAGCATGAGGTCACGGGCGCGGCCGGTCACCCGCCCTTCGGGCTGGTCGACCCCGTCGAGCCAGTATCGAACCTCGAGCCGATTCACGAGGTCGAGATCGCCGGCCGCCTCGGCCGCTGCCACGAGGTCATCCTGTACGGCCTCGGCCGCCGATGTCGGCCAATCGTCGTAGCGATAGCCGGACGGTGAGGGAGCGATGAGCACCAGGGCGGTGACCTGGTCGGGGTGAGCCAGAGCGAGATCCAGGGCCAGGCCACCGCCCAGGCTGTTGCCGACCACGACAGCCGGCCTGGCATCGGTGGCCTTCGAGACGGTCAGGAGGTCGACGAGATCGTCGTGTTCCTCGGTCACGAAGTCGGTCGATCCGAAGCCCCGGCGGTCGTAGGCGATCACTCGGCAACCGGCGTCGGCCCAATCCCGAGCGCACCATTGCCACACCCGGCTGTCGCCGACGCCGGGATGGAGGGCCAGGATCGTGGGGCCTGCGTCGCCCCACGAGGTGACGTGGAGATGAGCGCCACCGCTTGCGACTCGTTCGGGAACCATCGACCGCATCGTAGGAGCGTCGATGGACGTCGTCCGGTGGATTCACCCCAGGTCGTCTCGGGTGCGGCTCAGCGAAGGTCGAGTCGCATCAGGACTCGGGGGAAGCCGTTCAGCACCGAGTCGGTGTCGGCCGCCTCGACGAAGCCGGCCTTCTGGAACAGCGCCATCGTGCCGACGTAGGCCATGGTCGGAGTCGATCCTGGCCCCCTGGTTGTCGAGCGGGTAGCCCTCGATCGCCACGGCGCCGTTCGCCCGGGCGAACGCGACCGCCCCGGCGAGCAGGTGATGCGAGATGCCTTCCTTGCGGTGGCCCGGCCGCACCCGGATGCACCAGACCGACCAGACGTCGAGGTCGTCGACGTGGGGGATCTTGCGGTTGCGGGCAAAGGAGGTGTCGGCGCGAGGATGAACGGCAGCCCAGCCGACCACCTCGTCACCGTCGTAGGCGAGCACGCCCGGCGGAGGGCGCTGCTGCACCAGGAGCCGCACCCGTTCGCCTCGATCAGGCCCGACGAGCTCGCGGTTCTCCCTCGAGGAACCGAGCCGATAGCTCAGACACCAGCACACCGTTGCGTCGGGCCGTTTCGGCCCGACCATGGTCTGCACGTCCTCGAACACCGTCGCCGGGCGTACCTCGATCGCCATGTCGCGACTCTTTCAGTGGCGACGAAGCTCGTCAACGCACACGTGTCGCTCGTGTCGCGGTGCCGGCCGGAATCCAAGCTCGAGATCGGGTCAGTACTCGCCGCGCAGCCCGAACCGGTTCTTGCCATCGCCTTCGTCGGGGTCGTCGGCGATGTTCGGGTTCTGCTCGATTTCGATTTCCATCAACGCCAGGCTGCCGGCCATCACGGTTCCCCACACGGTGATCGCAAAGACGATCACTCCGACGATGAAGATCGCGGTTTCGCTCATCGTCGCACCGCCTTGTTCGCTTTGGCTGCGGGTGTGTCGACCGGGGTGAGCAGAAGCGTTCCCAGCGAGTGGATCGACGGGACCCACAGGCCGACGAAGATCCCGGCCGTCGTTTCGTCTTGCACGAAGTACAACCAGACGGAGAACAGGAAGGAAGCGAACCCGGCGATCATGAAGGGGAGCTTCAGGCGAATCGATTGGGGAAGGGTGGGCATCGGGACTCCTCGGTGGTTGTCGTTCTCAACGGTACTTCGCTTCGGCGACGCTTCGAGATGCGTCCAGTCGAGAACGATCCTTCCGATGGCAGCCGACCGGCGAGCGAATCGCACCGGACGTGCAGTCCACACCGGGCCGAGGTCCGGGAGGCATCGCCGCAGCCCGAACCTCGGCGATGTCGGTGGGTGGCACCTCATTCTCAGAAGATGTCACCCGGTCGAGGTGGCTCGGACGTCTGTACGTGTAGAGGAAACCGTCAGAGACGGCGTATGAGAACGAGCGAGATGTCCGAACGTGGTCGAGGGTTGGGAACGGTCGAGCCGAACCGTGCGCTCGGACTCGATCCGTCGGGGAACGGTGTCGGAGCCCGTGCGTGATGTCGACGTCGCCGGATCCCTTTCGCGTGCTGGGGGTCTCCCCGGATGCGTCGATGGATGCCATCCGCCTCGCGTATCGGGAACGGATGCGGGCATTGCATCCCGACCGAGGCGGAGCCGACGACGCGGAGGCGCACCGCGAGATGGCCGCCGTTGCCGATGCATGGCGGCGACTCGGCAACGATCCCCACGGCCCGTTCGCGCCGGGGTTCGGGGAGGGATCGGAGGAGGAGACCGCGGGCGGTGCCGACCCGCCGGTTCGGGTCATGGGCCGCGAGGCGATGGTCGACGTCGGACCCACTCCGAGGCTGCTGAGGTCGGTGTTCGCGATCGCCGTCGTCCTGCTCCTGGCGTGGTCGGCGATCTTCGTCGTGATCGCGTTCTCCCAGTCCGGATGACTCACGAAACGAGGATCTCGTCATGACGACCAAGCGGCTTCCCGGGCCGGGTGGGCTGGCTCAGATCGGCCATCTCCGACGGCTCCTGGCCGAACCGGTGCCGGTGCTCGACGAGTTGAGCCGGATCCATGGGCCGATGATCGGGTTCGGTTCGGGACCCATGCGGATGGCGATCGTCGGGGACCCCGAGGCGGTCGGCGAACTCTTCGCCATGTCGTCCGATCGGTTCCGGTGGGGTCACAAGTTCAACGTCCTGGGGTTCGTGGTCGGGAGGTCGTCGCTCATCGTGTCCGACGGGGTCGATCATCGGCGGCGGCGCAAGGCGGTGACCCCCGGCTTCGCTCGGCGTCGGCTCAACGGGTGGATCCCCATGATCGTGGCCGAGACCGACGCTGCGATCGACCGCCTCGCGCTGGAGCCTCGGGCGGGCCAGGCCCCGGTCGACCTGTATCCGGTGGGTCGGGATCTCGTCCTCCGGGTGGTGGTACGCGCGATGTTCGGCGAGTCGATGGCGGCTCGGACCGGTGAGATCGGGGAACTGTTCCAACGCCCCCAGGCCTATCTCGAATCACCGGCGGTGAAGCAGTTGCCTCACCCCTTCCCGTTCACCAGACGGGCCAAGGTTCGCAGCGATCGACGCTCCCTCGACGCCATCATCGACGCCGAGATCGCGCAACGTCGAGCCCGGAGTCCAGGGGATGCCCCCGACGTGTTGTCGGCGTTGGTCGAGGCCGACGATTTGAACGACGCCGAGATACGCGATCAGGTGGCGACCCTGATCGGCGCGGGCTACGACACGACGTCGGCGTCATTGGCGTGGATGCTGTGGTGCGCCACGACGACGCCGGGCCTGTGGGAACGACTTCGTTCCGAAGCCAGCACGGCCTTCGACCCGGAGACCCAGGCGGCGTCGGACCTGGATCAGCGCCTCCTGGGTCGGCTGGATCTCGCCGGCCGAGTCATGCGCGAAACCCTGCGGCTCCACCCCGCCGGCGTGGTCGCACCCCGCGAAGCTGCAACCGACATCGAGGTGGGCGGCTACCGCATCCCGAGCGGGACCCTGATCCTGTGGTCGGCCTACCTGACCGGCCGCGACCCGACCATGTGGCCCGATCCCGAGCGGTTCGATCCCGATCGGTTCGCCGACCTCGACGACGCTCGACGATCCGACACCGACCGGTCCTGGATTCCCTTCGGGGGCGGTGCCCGAAACTGCATCGGCTTCGCGCTCGCCCAGATGGAACTGACCATCATCCTGGCCCGAATGGCCCAGCGACTCGATCTCACGGCGACCACGGCCACCGTGCCCCGTCCCCACGGCTTGGTGGTCAACCGCCCCACCGGCGGCGCGCCCATGCACGTTCGTCTGGCACCACGAAACGAGGTGCTTCGTGACCCGGCCGACGCCTGAGCAGGTCGCTGCGGGGCACGCGTTCTACACCAAGCGCTCCCTCGCCGTGTACGACATCGCCATTCTCGGATACTTCTCGCGGGTCGCCTGGAGATGTCCGGCGCGCCGGTTGCTCGCTCACTACGACACCCACATCTCGGCGAATCACCTCGACGTCGGTGTCGGTACCGGCTACTTCCTCGACCGTTGCACCTTCCCGTCGACGCCACCGCGCGTCGCACTGATGGATCTCAACCCGACCTGTCTCGAGGTGGCCGCCCGCCGGGTTGCCCGGTACCGGCCCGCGACCTACCGAGCCGATGCCCTCGAAGCCGTGACGATCGATGCGGCGCTGTTCGACTCGATCGGTCTGACCTACCTCCTCCACTGCCTCCCCGGCTCCATTCGTGCGAAGGCGGTCGTGTTCGAGAACCTCGGTGCGCTCGCCAACCCGGGAGCGACCGTGTTCGGGGCGACCCTGCTCCACGGCGGGGTGCGACGCAACTGGATGGCCAGACAGGTCATGGCCCGCAACAACCGGCACGGGATCTTCTCCAACGCCGAAGACGACCTGGAGGGATTGACGTGGGCGGTGACGCAACACCTGACGGACTCCGAGGTCACGGTCGTCGGTTGTGTGGGACTCTTCTCGGGGCGGGTACCGGGACCGACGAACGGAGAACGACGATGACGGCGATCTGGGTCGTCGACAGCGAGCCGAGCGAGCGCTTCACGCTGTACACCCGCGGCAACGTCGGGGAGGTGTTCCCCCGTGTGGTCACGGCCCTCACCGGATCGCTGATCGGCGATGCGATCCGCGAGGCGCAATCCGAGGTCCTGGTCGAGATGGGGGCGCTCCGCGCTCATGAGGTGACGGGTCCTTCGGCCACCACCGGGGTCTTCGGCGGCTACCTGTACATGAACGGATCGGCCATGAGGCTCTTCGGTGTTCGCATGCCGGGCATGTCGTGGCGCGAGGCCGATCAGCAGATCATCGGTGCCGTCGACGGCATGCCGCCCTACGAACCGAAGAAGGGTGACCGCAACCTCGCTGCGTCGCTGGCGATCGTGCTTCACTCCACGAAGCTGCTGCGACGGCCCGACCTCGAGTTCCTCGACGCTGCCCGCCGCGACGCCGAGCGCTGGCTGTCGACGCTGCCCGATCTCGCCGCCTCATCCGACGACGAGCTCCTTCGGTGGCTCGACGACTTCCCGGCTCGCCAGGCGGCCAGCATGAAGCGACTCCTGCAGGCGGCCATGTTCGCGGGCGCTCCTCGCGGGATCCTCGACCAGTTGCTCGCCGCCCGCCGGGCACCGCCGGGCCTGGCCAACCGGATCGTGAGCGGCACCGGTCACGTCGATTCGGCGCGACTCGCCCAGCGCCTGTGGGTCCTCGGCCGCATCGTTGCGGCCGATGCACGGCTGCAGGCCGCCTTCGACGTCGGGCTCGATCGGATCGCCGAACGGACGACCGACACCGATCTGGCGCCTGCGGTCGATGCCTTTCTCGCCGACCACGGGCATCGGGGGAACGACGAGTACGAGCTGGCGACACCGGCGTGGGTCATGGATCCGGCACCGGTCTATGCCGCCGTCGACCGGCTCCGCCATGCCCCCGAAGCGCGGGACCCCGAGGCCACGACCCGGCGCCTGGCCGCCGACGCCGAGTGTGCGCTGACCGAAGCGGTGGCGCTCGTGCGGCGTCCGATGCGCCGGCTCGTCCGTCGCAGCGCATTGGTTGCCCGTCAGGGGGCGATCGCCCGGGAGCGGGCCAAGGACATCCTGGTGCTGGAGAACCTCGGGGCCCGGCTCGTGCTGCACGAACTGGTTCGCCGAGCGGCCGAACGGGGCGGCCTGAGCGCTCCTCGACTCGGCTTCGGTGTCACCATCGACGAGCTGCCCGGCTACCTCGAGCGGCCGGCCGCCTTCCGTGAGCTGATCGCCGAACGGGCCGATCGGGAGGCCTACCTCAACCGACGGGTGCCGCCTCCGTGGTTCGATGGCCGGATTCCCGACCCGTCGACGTGGCCGCTCCGCGACGAGCGCGCAGCCGAGCGCCCCTCGACCGGCACGGTCATCTCGGGGATCGCCGTGAGCGGTGGATCGGCAACGGGCCCCGCCCGAGTCATCGATGATCCGGCCGACCCCCGAGGGCTCGAACCGGGTGACGTCCTGGTCTGCTCGATCACCGACCCGTCCTGGACCCCGCTGTTCCTGGGTGCGATCGCCGTGGTGTGCGACAGCGGGGCGGTGCAGAGTCACGCGGCGATCGTGGCTCGGGAACTCGGGATCCCTGCGGTGATGAGCGCCGTCGGCGTCACGGCCGTCGCCGACGGCACGATGCTCCACGTCGACGGCGACGCCGGCACGGTCCGGATCGTCTGACCGCCGCCGATCTCCGGTGATGCTCGACCTCCGTCGCCCGACGTGCTCGCCTCAGCGGTGCGTGTCACACCCCATCACTACGATCATCGGTACGGAGTTGGTCACCGGTTCGCCGGTACCGGATCCGCTCGAAGTCCCGACTTCCCAGCCTGTCGTGGTGGTCCGGCCCGTTGTCGGGGCCGGGGGAAGGGGGAACCGTGTCGATCCTGATCGATCACCTCCGGGGCGCTCAACGCCAGCTGGCATCCGTCCGCACCGATCTGCGAGCGCTCGATGCCGGCCACCTGGACGCATCCGGTCTTCGGCACGTCATGGCCGAAGCCCGGTCCACCGAGCGGTTGCTGGCAGCGGTGGTGGTCGAGATCGGTCGGCGGGCACGCGAACTGGCCGAGGTCGGCCAGGTGGGAGACCCGGTCGAGCCCTTGCTCGACCAGGGGCAGGTATCGGCCGGGCAGGCTCGCACCGAGGCCCGCCGCGCCGACGTGGCCTTCGTGCTGCCCCTGCTCGGTGATGCACTGGCGGACGGCGTGGTCGGGCCCGAACATCTCGACGCCGTCGGTCGCGCCAGCCGCCACCTCGATCCCGAACAGCAGACCGCCCTGCAGCAGCAGGAGGTCGAGCTGCTCGAAGCCGCTCGCCGGATGCCGGTCGACACCTTCAACCGCCATCTACGGCGCCAGGTCGACCGGATCCGAAACGACCACGGTCTGCAGCGGGCCCTCGACCAGCGAGCCTGCTCGACGCTGCGAACCTGGACGGGGGCCGATGGCATGGGCCACTTCCGAGGCGACCTCGACCCCGAACGGTTCGCGGTCCTCGCCGGCGCCATCGACCGTCAGATGGCAGCGCTGGCTGCCTCGTCGGACGGCACGGTCGTGAAGGATCACCACCTCGCCGCCACCGCGCTGGTCGACCTCGTCGGTCACGGCAACGGACGGCAGGGTCGAGCCCACATCACCCTGCTGGTCGATGCCCAAACCGCACGACGAGGTGCGCACGGTCACACGCTGAGCCAGACCGCCGACGGAGCGGAGCTTCCACCGCAGACCATCGACCGGTTCGCCTGTGACGCGGTCATTCGCAAGGTCGTTCTCGACGATCGGGGGGTCCCGATCGACGTCGGACGGCGGTACCGCACGGCCACCGACGCCCAGTGGCATGCGCTCCGATCAGTTCATTCCACCTGCGCGTGGAGCGGGTGTGATCGTCCCATCAGTTGGTGCCAGGCCCACCACGTCCTCGAATGGGAGCGCCACGGGCTGACCGATCTCGACAACCTCGTCCCGCTCTGCTCGAGCCACCATCACCAGGTCCACGAAGGGGGCTGGAGCCTTCAGCTCCTCGCCGATCGCACGCTGCGGATTCGACGACCCGACGGCCGACACCACGTCGACGTCGTACCCAATCGGGGCGGAGCCCCGAGCGCACACGGCGGGGTCGAACGGCCCGCAGCGAGAGCAGGACCCGGCCCGCTCGGTTCCGGGATCCCGGAAGCAGGAGGCCGGGATCCCACCGATTGAGCCGGCACTCGGTCCGGCGCAGCGTGGCAAGGCTGGGTGTGGACAGGCCGGATCGAAGAGGCGACGTCGGCGCGGTCGGAGGCGAGAGGGAACGACGCCGGCCGGAGCACGCCGAAGCCCCATCGCTCGCGGCCTCGCGGAACAGATCAACCGAACTCGGGATCGAGACCTCGCGGCTTGATCCGGCGGATCAACGCTTCCTGGGTCATCGAGGCGACCAGGCTGCCGTCGATGCCGTGGATCGAGCCCCGCACCAGCCCTCGCGAGTTCTGGTTGCTGACGGCATGGAAGTCGAAGTACATCCATTCGTCGACCCGCGCCGGACGATGGAACCACACGGCATGGTCCAGGCTGGCCGACATCGTCTCGGTGAACGCCGACTGCCAACGTTCTCCCAGCGTCGGAACGGCGGCTGCGGTGACGGCTCCCATGTCGGTGGCATAGGTGAGCGCGCAGGTGTGAAGGAGTTGATCGTCGGGGAGTGGCGATTTGGCCTTGACCCACACCCGACGGGTCGAGGTGTAGACGCCGTCGGCTCCCGGTGTGACGGGCCCGAGTTCTCGGGAGTGGAACGGTGAACGGTCCAACCACTCGGCGTGCAACGCGTCTCGGGGAACCCGATCGGCGGCGTCGTCGGGGTGACCGGCTTCGGGCGGGAGGGTGAGCTGGTAGTCGGTCTCGTCCTCTTCGAACCTGTGGAAACTGGCGGTCAAGTTGAAGATGGCCTCGCCGAACTGGACGGCAACGACCCGTCGGGTCGTGAACGATCGGCCGTTGCGGATCCGTTCGACGTGAAACACGATCGGGCGCCCGGGCACGCCGCCTCGGAGGAAATAGCCGTGCATGGAATGCGGTCGGTGGCCGTCGTCGACGGTCAGGGTGGCCGCCCGCAAGGCTTGAGCCGCCACCAGTCCGCCGAAGACCCGCTGGTTGTGGCGCTCCGCCGGATTGCGACCCCGGTACAGATCGACGTCGAGTTCTTCCAGCGTGAGCTGGTCGATCAGGGTGTCGACCGGGGATGTCTGCGTCATGCCCATGTGTACCCGGCCCGGCCGAGTGGCCGCAACCGGCCCGTGCGTGACCCGGGTCGGCCCGGTTGCGTTGGGGTCGACGAGCGCGGGGAGGGACGTGCCGGCTGGGGAGCGCGCCGCGGCACCCAACCCACGATGAATGGATTGCCAGGGGCGGGGACCTCACAACTAGCATCGCCACCGACGCCGTTCGGCATCTCTCCGGGGGAGGACGCGATGACTGACACGCAGATCGACCGTGCAACCTGGTTGGCGCGCAAGCCGGTCCGCAGCCCCGAGATGGAACAGGCCATCTTCGGTGGCGACGTCGGTGAGGCTGCCGACCTGGCGCTCGACGAGATCAACCCGATGAACCCGCATCTGTTCCGCGAGCATCGCTGGCACGACCACTTCGCTCGGTTGCGCCACGAGGACCCGGTGCACTTCAACGAACTCGGGTCCTCGGGCCGGTACTGGTCGGTGACCCGCTACGACGACGTGCGGGCCGTCGAGAGCGACTGGAAGACCTACTCCTCGGCCCACGGCATCACGATCGGACCGCCGGTCGGATCACCGTTGCCCGAGGGGATCGGGAATGGGTCGGCGTCCTTCATCGCGATGGACCCGCCGGATCAGACCGACCAGCGCAAGACCGTTCGGGGTATCTCGGCGCCCAGCAGTCTTCGTAACCTCGACGATCTCATTCGGGAGCGCACCGTCGGCGTGCTCGACGGACTGCCCGAAGGCGAGACCTTCGACTGGGTCGAGAACGTGTCGATCGAGCTGACCACGCTGTTGTTGGCGACGCTGTTCGACTTCCCGCTCGAGGATCGGCACAAACTCACCCGTTGGTCGGATGTCGTGACCTCGATTCCCCAGCCCGGCGGGGTCGTCGAGTCGGGAGCCCAGCAGCGAGCCGAAGTTCGCGAGTGTCTCGAGTACTTCGAGCAGCTCTGGATCGAACGCGAGGCGAATCCCGGCTTCGATCTCGTCTCGATGCTCGTGCATGGTGATGCCACCCGGGGCATGCCGGCCGCGGCACATCTGGGCAATCTGTTCCTGCTGATCGTCGGTGGGAACGACACCACCCGCAATTCGATGTCGGGCAGTGTGTACGGCCTGAACCGGTATCCCGATCAGTACACCGACCTGATCGCCGACCCGTCACTCGTCACCAAGCTCGTTCCCGAGATCATCCGCTGGCAGACGCCGTTGGCGTACATGCGACGGACGGCGACCCGCGACGCCGAGCTCGGCGGCAAGCAGATCCGCAAGGACGACCAGGTGCTGATGTGGTACCTCTCGGCGAATCGAGACGAAAGGGTCTTCGGCGACGACGCCGATGCCATCGACCTCCATCGACCGAACCCCGATCGGCATCTGTCGTTCGGTTACGGCATCCACTTCTGCATGGGCAGCCGTCTCGCCGAACTCCAATTGCGCATCCTGTGGGAGGAGATCCTGCAACGCTTCGATCGCATCGAGGTCGTCGCTGAACCCGAACGCACGCTTTCGGCCTTCATCAATGGGTACACGAGCCTGTCCGTCCAGGTCACCCGCAGGCGCTGATTCCGGCCGATCGATTCTGCCCGATCGGCGTCGGTGCGTCAGCCCCGGTCGGTATCGCCGGGGTCGAAGATCTCCTCGATCGGGAGCGCGAAGAGTCGGGCGATCCGGAACGCGAGTGGCAGGCTGGGGTCGTAGCGGCCGTTCTCGAGCGCGTTCACGGTCTGGCGACTCACGTCGAGTGCGTCGGCCAGGGCGGCCTGGCTCATGTCTCGGCTTGCACGGAGGAGCTTCAGTTGGTTCTTCACGACTGGCGTGTGGCGAGAATGCCCGATGTCACCGCCCATCCCATCATCCCGGCGCTGAAGATCAGCCACGGTGCGAGCCGCCCGAACAAGCCGGTGTCGCCGGGGATCGAGAAGAGGCCGGTGGCCAACGCCGTCGTCATGGCGGCACCGAAACCCACCGACATCGCGCGGTGGTGCACCGAACGGGTCAACTCGTCGGATCGTCCGATCATCCGCACGATGGCTCGGATCGCCCAGAGGCTCGGTAGGAGCGGCAGCATTGCGAGGAGGCGGTTGCCGGCCGTTGGCTCGTCTCCGACGGCGCCGACGACGAAGGCGATGGCGGCGACGTAGCCGATCATCCCCGGGAGGAATTCACGGAAGTAGGTCCGGTTGCGTCGGCGGTCGCCTTCGCTCATGCGGGGTTCGTCGTTCGAGGTCATCATGGGACGGAATGTAAAAGAAGCTTTCCATTGTGTCAAGGTCCGTTGACAGCTCGAAATCGACCAAGGCCTGACGGGGCATCGCTCGGGATGGCAGGGTTCGGAAGGTCGACCAACGGGGAACGATCCACCAACCCGACCCGAGAGCATCGAACCCCGCTCGAAACCAAGGGAGCAGCCATGACGACGATCGACGACCCCACTGGCTTCATTCGAGCCTCGATGCCGCTCTGCGAGACTCTCGGCATCTCGGCCACCGCGCTCGACCCCGAGCGAGTCGAGCTGACGATGGAATGGGCCGAATCGCTCTGCACCATCGATCATCTCCTGCACGGGGGTGCCCTCATGGCGCTGGCCGACTCCGCGGGCGCAGTCGCCGCCTTCCTCAACCTGCCCGACGGTGCGACCGGCACGTCGACCATCGAATCGAAGACCAACTTCATCGGTGGCGTCCGGGATGGCTCGGTCGTCGCGACGGCGGCACCGCTCCACGTGGGATCGACCACGATCGTCGTCGAGACCGAGATCCGTCAAGGCGATCGCCTCATCGCCAAGACCACCCAGACCCAAGCGGTCCGTCGGCCACGCACCTGAACCGCGATCGCCCGCGTCACGCGTCGGCACGCAGGCCGACCACGACCGACTCGGCGAGCCCGCCACCAGCGGACGAGACCTCGGGCCGGGGACCTTGGTCTCTGCCCCCGACGATCGCCGGGGAGGATGGTCGAGACATGGCCCTTTCACGTTTCGCCCGGTGTTCGCCGGGCCGCCGACCTCTGGTCCTCGCGGTGTTCATGGTCCCGCTCCTGTTCGGCTGTGGTAGCGACGACGGGTCGAGCACGGCAGCGTCGGCGACGACCACGACCGAGTCGACCACGACGACGACCGCCACGTCGACTGCCACGACCGAGGCGACGGCAACAACGACTGCCACGTCGACTGCCACGACCGAGGCGACGGCAACGACAGCGGCAACGGCCGACACCGTCGTCGTCGAGGTCTTCTTCGGTCACGGCGACGGGACCGACTGCAGTGAGGTGATCGGCTTCGAGCGCGAGGTCGACGCCGCCATCGACCCGGCGACCGCCGCCTTCGCTGAGCTCGTCGCCGGACCGACCGCCGCCGAGGAGGCGGCCGGCGCCCATTCGTTCTTCTCGTCGGCCACGGCCGATGTCCTTCGGTCGGTTTCCCTGACCGAGGGTGTCCTCACGGTCGACTTCGACGACATCCGGACCGAGATCTCCAACGCCAGCACGAGCTGCGGGAGTGCGGCGTTCACCTCGAGCCTCAATGCCACTGCCTTCCAGTTCCCGGCCGTCGAAACTGCTCGCTACCTGTTCGCCGGGTCCTGTGAGGACTTCGGCGGCTTCCTCCAGACCGACATCTGCGAGTTCCCACGCAACGGATCGTGAGCACGGGACCGGGTTCGGAGGGTGACCCCCGTCTGGACTCGACGCCTCAGCAACTCGCAGATCGGGCCGGCAGGAGTCCAATGGTCTCGGACTGCGTTCGCCGGCCGTCGGTGCGGATACCGACGACCGCACAGGGGATCTCGTCGAGGAGTCGTCGGAACAACCGACTGCCGCGGCGCCGCCGACCGAGCACGACCAGGTCGGCAACCGCACCGTGCCGGGCGAGTACGTCGGCGGGGTTGCCGTGCTCGACCATCGTGTCGGCCCGCTCTCGGCCGATCAAGCGATCGACGGTCATGCGAACCGTTGCCCACTCGGGCCTCCCGAGTTGATCGGCGATCATGGCGGATGGGCCGTTGGACACCGTGATCGGCGTGCGTGTGGCATGAACGACGAGGATCCGATCGTTTTCGGCAAGCGAGACGGCTGCCCACGCGAGCGCCGCGAGCGATGCCGCCGAGCCCGAGTAGCCGACGACCACGAGCCGACCGGACGACGGAGCGCAGTTCTCGAGGTCCTGGCGATCGTCACCGATGGCGCAAGTCGATCGGTGCTCGGCTCGCTCGAGCACCGAACTCGAGGTGTCAGGTGGGCGTTCGATCAACGCGTGGGCCATCGTCTGCGATCCCGTGGTGGTGGGCATCGTCGTGGTCAAGGGGCACCTCCGAAACCGTGAGCGGGTTGGGTGTCTCGATTCTCGCCGAGTCGTGTGTCGCCCGTCCCTCGAATGTGCGCGGATCGTGCGCGATCGGATTCACCGCTCTGGATTCCCCACTGCAGGTGTCGGGCGGTCAGCTGCCCAGGAGCTCGGCGTAGTCCTGCGCCGATACGGGTCGCTCGGTCAGCGCGCCGCTGCCGGTGGGTACCGCGGTCACCCGTCCCTCGAGGCCGATCACCACGTCGTCGACGCCGTCGAACCCGGTGAGGGTCAACACGATCTGGCCCACGGCGAGGATTTCCTCGATGCCGCCGATGGCGGTGAAGTCGTTCGTGAGATCGACGGTCGCCGTCGTGCCGTCGATGTCCACACCACCGAGGGCCGTCGACGAGGGGATGGCCGTGGCCAGCCCGGCGCGTGCCTCGGAATCGGTTGGCCCGGCCAGGAGCGACGCCACCGTTTCGGTGAGGCCGGCGCCGGCGCGGAGATCACGGGTGACGTGGACCAGGCGATCCTCTCGAACGAGGTAGAGGGACACCGCTGTCGCCTCCTCCGGATCCCCGTCGTCGACGCCACCGGTGAGCACGAACGGCTGCGCAGGCTCGTCGGCGATCATCGTCGGTGATACCTCGGTTCCAACGCCGCATCCGGTCGCCGTCGCTCCGACGAGCGTCACGACGATCGCGACGGCAGCAAACCTGGCGCACCTCACTGATCGCTCCGAGGGAGTTCCAACACGAATCGGGCTCCGCCCGCCGGACTGGCATCACACCAGATCCGCCCTCCGAAGGCCGTGATCGTCTCGGCAACGAGTGCCAGACCGAGGCCGGACCCCAACGACAACCGGCCCGGGCCCACCCGGGCGAACCGGTCGAAGATCCGCTCTCGCGACTCCGCCGGCACACCGGGGCCGAGATCGTCGACGATGACGCGAGCCACCGCCGGGTTTGCTTCGACCGCGATGCGGTGCACCCCATCTGCGTGATGATCGGCGTTCTCGATGAGGTTCGCCATGATCCGTTCGAAAGCGGGCTCGTTCACCACGATCAGGGCACCGAGGGCGGACTGCTCGATGACGAGCGCGATGTCGGGCCGTCGAAGGCGGCGAAGGGTCCGTTGCATCAACTCACCGATGCCGACCTCGGATCGATCGGGAAAGACGATGCCGGCGTCGTGCTTGGACATCTCGGTGAGATCGATCACCATGCGCTGGAAGCGGGCCAGGTCGCCGGAGAGGAGGTCGAGTGCTTCGCGGCCTTCCTCCGACAGTTCGTTGCGTCGGTGCTCGAGTACCGCCGCCGAGGTCAGCAGTGTCGTCAGCGGAGAGCGGAGCTCGTGGCTGACGTCGGACGCGAACCTCGCCTCGCGTTGGAGCCGACGCTCCAACGAGTCGGCCATGGCGTTGAACGAGGACGACAGCCGCTGCAGATCGTGGTCGTCGGCTGCGCTGAGACGGGAGTCGAAGCTCCCGCCGGCGATCTGCTCGGCCACCGTGCTGACGGCGTCGAGCGGCCGGACGACGCGCTCGCCGATCCAATGGCCCAACGCAGCGCCGATCAACGTCGACAGGATCGAGCCCACGATCAGCGAAGCCGCCAGGGTGTCGAGCGTCTCTTCGAGGTCGCCGAGGACGAAGACCTCGAAGTAGACGAGCGAGGCGTCCTCGACCGGGATGGCCACGCCGAGGACGGTCTCGCCGGCCACCGAGAAACGCTGCCGGACGGACGCACCCGACAGTGCTGCGTCGACGAAGCCCGCTGGCAGCTGATCCGGCTGGATCTGCAGCGAGGCGGTGAACCACTGGCCGTTGCGATGGAGCAGCGGTCTGGAGCGCACCTGCGGACGCAGCGACGACAGGAGCTCGGTCTCACTGACTCCGGTGCTCCGCATCCCCGAGGCCACGAGCCGTGAGTTGGCCCGAACCTGCTCGACAGCTCCGGCTTGGCGCTCGTCGACCAGTGCGTCCCGCACCACGAGATAGGTGCCCAGACCGAGTCCGGCGGCGATGCAGGCCGCAACGGCGGCCACACGTACCGCGATCCGGACGCGCAGCCGGCGCCAGGGTTCGGCGCCGCGGCGGCGCAGTGCCGCGCTGCGGCGCCGGAGCGACCCCCACCGATTCGTCACCGCCCCGGGGCACTCACGAATCGTTGACCTGGTCGAGCCCGGCGTCGAGCGTTCGGCGTGGTCGGATGATGTGGTTGTCCACCACTCGATCGTCTCCCTGTCGTGTGTCCACACGGAATCCACGAGCTGATGCCGAGACCGTACCTGGTCCGGATGGGTGACGATTGCTCGGGGCGATCGAAGCCATGCGGTCTGGGTCGGACCAGGTCGTCGTTCCGACGGCGACGGTGCCATGGCCGAGTCGGGCCTCGTGGCGTTCGCGCCCGTCCTGGAGGTTCCCGACGCTCGGGACTCGGCTGCTCGGACTGCTGGCCGCGATCATCGAGCGTCAGCCGGGACCGGCGTCGGGATCGAACTTGTAGCCCAGGCCTCGGACGGTCACGATCCAGTCCTTCAGGCCCGCCGCTTCATCGAGCTTCGAGCGGAGTCGGGCAACGTGGGCGTCGACGACGCGGAGGTCGCCGTAGTAGTCGTAGCCCCACACCCGCGAGAGCAGATCTTCCCGGGATAGGACCCGCCGAGCGCTCGATGCCAGCTCACTGAGGAGTTTGAACTCCGTTGTGGTGACCTCGATGCGTTCGCGTTCGAAGGTGACGGCCGCCGCGTCGATCCCGACCACGAGCCCACCGAACACCAATTCCGTCGGACCGTCACCCGACTCGAACAACCCGTCGACTCGACGCAGGAGGGATCGGATCCGCGCCGCCAGTTCCTTCACGTTGTACGGCTTCGTCACGTAGTCGTCGGCGCCGCACTCGAGTCCGGCGACGACATCGTGTGAGTCGTCCCTGGCGGTCACGATGACGATCGGGATCGCACTCGTCCGACGGACCGTGCGGATGAGGTCCAATCCACTGATGCCCGGGAGCATCACGTCGACCAGCAACAGCTCCGGCTGGTCGGTGGCGATCACGTCGAGCGCGATCTCTGCGGTCGCAGCCTCGACCACGTCGTAGCCCTCATCGCGCATGGCCAATCGAAGGGATGCACGGATGCGCTCGTCGTCCTCCACGAGCAGGATGCGGTGTCGTCCCGATGCCGTCACGAGGCCCATTGTGTCATCCAGACGCGATCGCTGGTCGATCGTTCGTGGGCGGACGCCGGGCCGGTCACCCGGCCCTTCTCGACCAGGCGGCGCGAAGGCGTCGTCGGCGATCGCGGCTGGCCGCCGACGCTTCGGTGCTGGCTCCCGGGGGTACGGAGGCGACATGGGCAGTGATCGTCGTCGCACGTCGTCGTGGGAGACTCGGTGGTTCGGCGTGGGGTCGCCCCCGACGGAGATCGTCGAGGGCCATCGACGAACTGGCCG
The DNA here is from genome assembly GCA_963717115.1 of uncultured Acidimicrobiales bacterium. Classification (GTDB taxonomy): domain Bacteria; phylum Actinomycetota; class Acidimicrobiia; order Acidimicrobiales; family SZUA-35; genus JBBQUN01. The sequence continues at coordinate 41,086 of CAVQVO010000011.1, forward strand.
AGGCGTTCGGGCCGTTGGTCGCGCCCCACAGCCGCTGGAATGCCGGGTATCCGGCCTTCATCGGTCTCGTCCGCCGCGGGCTGATCGGTGACGAATGCACACCACGGGCACTTCGTCGATGATCGAGCATCGGCCGCGATGGCCACCGGTCTGGTCGTCGGTCTTGGTGGGGGTCGGTGCGACGGCTGCGACGGCCGCTATCGGTCAAACCGACTCGGTCTCGTACCCCGCCGGTCGCGCCCAGGGTCAGCGTTTCTTGCCGTCGAGGAACAGTTGGATGGCTTTGTCGATGCGGCGTTGCCGAGTCTCGTCGGACTTGGCGCCCATGATCTGGTCGAGGTGGTAGCGCTGGAGGCTGTTCGACAGGGCAGCAAAGAACGCTTCGGTGCCGGGGTGCCGGCGGAGTGCGGCCCCGAAGTCGTCGGGGATGTCGACCTCTCGGGCGGTCTCGTTGAGGGTGAGGCTGACCGTGACGGGATCACCGGCGACGAGGCCGGTGTCGTTGCGGACGGCTGAGCTCACGCTGAGCATCGACTGGCCCTTCATGGCGCCGATCGTGCTGCGATACCGATAACCGTTCAGATCGACATCGACCGGAGGCCGCTTGCCGGCCCCGAGCGCTTCGATCGCGTCGGGCGGGACGACGATGCCGGTGTTGTTGCCGAACCCGGTCAAGGTCGTCTCGAACCGGACGGTGGCTGGCTTGGTCATGATTTCGTCTTTCTCCGGTCGAGCATCAGGCCACGCGCCTGGCGCTGCCGAACGGGTCGCGTGTCCGACGGTCGATCCCGTTGGGCTCCGCGTGCGAACGATAGGGCATGGTCCGCCGCCTCGTCCGCGTTCCTCCGGCACGACGCAGCGTCGATCGACCAGAGTGGGTGATGCCGCAAATCGACGAGTCGACGATTTCCTCCGTTCTCGACGTGTACCTTCCCGAGCGTGCTCGACTGATCGAGCTGCTCGCCGGCCTCGACCCCGAGCAGTGGGAGCTGCCGACGGAGTGCCCGGCCTACTCGATCAAGGGCATCGCCGCCCACGTCCTCGGTGACGACCTCAGCCTGCTCAGCCGTCAGCGCGACCACGCCGTGCAGGGCCTCGTTCTGATCGCCGAGCAGAGGCCGGGCGCGGACTTCCGCGAGCTGCTCGACGCCTTCAACGATCAGTGGGTCGATGCGGTTCGCTTCTTCAGCCCCGCGCTGCTGCTCGAGCTGCTCGAGCTCTCCGGCCGTTGGACACACGACTACTACCGCAACGTCGATCCGTGCTCACCGGGTGAGCCGGTCCCGTTGTTCGGCGTCGGGTTCGGTGACTCGTCGCCGTTCTGGCACGCGATCGCTCGTGAGTACCTGGAGCGCTGGGCCCACCACTCCCAGATCCGTCGAGCGCTCGGCCTGGGGTCGCTGGCCGACTCGCCGTTCCTCGACATCGGGCACGACATCATCGCCACCGTCGCCGGTGCGCCGACCGGTGACGAGGACCGGCAGGTGGGGGACACCGAGCGACCGATCCGGATCGGTCCACTCGTCCTCGGTACCCGCCAACGAGCCGCCGACGTCCTCACGCTCGGACACCGCGTCGCGGAGGTGGCTGCGCTGGTCGATGGCCCCAGCGACCTGGTCGACGAGTTCGCGAGCCGCGTCGGTCGACGGTGACGGAGCGGGCGGCGACCGGGCCGGACGCCGTCCCGTCGTTCGGAGCTCGCGCTCGCTTCTCCGAGTCGGCGGGCTCGATTGTGCGACAATCGATCCGGGCCGAAAGGGGACTTCCATGCAGCAGCTCAGCGGACAGGACGCCTCGTTCGTCTATTCGGAGCAAACCCACGCACCGACACACATCACGTCGATCGGCATCTACGACCAATCGACGGCGCCTGATGGACGGGTGACGTTCAAGGGAATCCTCGGCGAGATCGAACCTCGCCTGCACCTGGCACGGGCCTTTCGCCAGAAGCTGGTCCGGGTCCCGAACGACCTCGACCATCCGTGGTGGGTCGAAGATGGTGACTTCGACCTCGAATACCACGTGCGCCACATCGCCTTGCCGAAGCCCGGCGACTGGCGACAGTTCTGCATCCAGGTCGCTCGGCTCCACGCACGCCCCCTCGACCTGTCGCGGCCGCTGTGGGAGATGTACGTCATCGAGGGGCTCGACGACATCGAGGGTGTTCCCGAGGGCGCGTTCGGCGTGGTGCTCAAGATCCATCACGCTGCCGTCGACGGCAAGTCCGGCGTCGAGATGAGCACGGCGATCCACACCCAGACGCCGGCGCTCGAGGTGCCGGAGCCGCCCGAGACGCGGTGGCGGCCCGACCGGGATCCGACATCGGCCGAGCTGCTGGCCCGTGCCGGTGTCAACGCCTGGATGGCACCGGCCCGCGGCGTGCGTCTGGCCACCAGGCTGGTTCCGGGAGCGGCGCGCGCCGTTCGGGTCCAGCGCCGCCAGCGTGAAGCCGCATCGATGGCGGCGGCGCCGGTCAGCCGGTTCAACGGCCCGGTGAGTCGACATCGGGTGATCGATGCCTGCTTCTTCGAGTTCGCCGACCTGAAACCGATGCGAGCGTTGGTGCCCGGAGCCACGGTCAACGACGTCGCACTCTCGGTGCTCGGCGGCGGGCTGCGCCAGTACCTGTTGGACGAGGCCGAGTTGCCGGGGGCGTCGCTGCGGGCGATGACGCCGGTGTCGGTGCGAGCCGAGAACGAGCAGGGATCCCTGGGCAATCAGGTGTCGGCGATGCTCGTCTCGCTCGCCACCGACGTGGCCGACCCGGTGGAGCGGCTCGTTGCGGTGCACGCCTCGACGGCGGCGTCGAAGGAGATCACCGAAGCGGTCGGTGCCCGAAACCTCACCGAGCTCTCCCAGCTGGCGCCGGGCGCGTTGATCGGGCTCGGAACACGACTCGCGGGGCAGTTCTCCCGCCGCGGCATGGCCGGCGCCGTCAACACCGTGGTGACCAACGTGCCGGGCCCCCGGGAACCGCTCTACTTCGCCGGCGCCGAGCTGCTGCGCACCTTCGGGGCCGGGCCGGTGGTCGACGGCATGGGACTCATCAACATCGTCACCAGCTACACCGACCAGTTCGTGCTGTCGTTCACCGCCGATCGCGAGATGATGCCCGACCCGGCCCACTATGCCGACTGCATCGACGCCAGCTTCCAGGCGCTCGCTGCGGCGACCTGACGCCTCGTCTCACGTCGACCGTCCGGCCGCGAAGGGCATCGAATCGATCCATGGCCGCCTCCGCCGACATCCGAGCTGCGGCAACCTCGGTCATGCCCGACGTCGACTCGATCCAGGTCGAGCCGCTTCCGGGCGGGAGCTCGGCCTTCGTCGCTCGGCTCGTGCTGACGTCACCGCACGGGGTTCGGCGGCGCGTGGTCTTTCGACAGCACGCCGATCGAGCCGCCAAGGACCACACCGGGCTCGTTGCGGCAAAGGAGTTCCATCTCACGAGGCAGCTCGCGGCCGAAGGCCTCGAAGTGGCGCCGCCGCTGGCCCTGCACGGCGAGCCGACGTCCGGCGGCCCGTGGCTGGTCTCGGAGTGGGTCGAAGGCTCGACCTCGGTCGATCCGGCCGACGTCGACTCGGCGCTGTCGCAGATGGCCCGGTTTCTCGCTCGTCTGCATGCCGTGGATCCGGTGTCGACGATCGCTCCGGGGCTGACGCCGATCGAGGACCCCGTTGCCGCCCTGCCGAGGTACCTGCCCGACGACGAGACCGGTCACGAGCTCCAGCGGGCGCTCGGCCTCGGTGTGCCCCGGCGTCCCAACGCCGACGTCGTCCTCCACGGAGATTTCTGGCCGGGCAACGTGCTGTTCGAGCGCAACGAACTCGTGGCCGTGCTCGACTGGGAGGACGCCGCCCTCGGAGATCCGCTCGTCGATCTCGCCGGAGCGCGAGTCGAACTGACCTGCGCCTACGGTCACCACGCTGCCGAGCGGTTCACCAGCCGCTACCTCGACACCGTTCGTCGGCGTGCGGTTCCGCTCCTCACGCACGATCTGGCCCTCTGGGATGCGTACGTCTCGACGACGGCGCTGTCGGCGATGCACCGATGGGGCCTCTCGCCGGACGAAGAGGCGGCCCGGCGAGACGCCACGACGCAATTCCTCGGTTCGGCAACGAAGGTGCTCGTCATGCGGTCCCGACAGGGGCTCCATCGTGGGCCCGAAGGAGCGCTCGATCCGGTCAGACGTCCTCGCGAGGAATGAAGCTGAACTTGCCGTCGTGCTCGAGGACGCCGAGCTGGATCCGGTCGAGATCGGCGAAACCCTTCTCGCGGGCGGCGCCGAGGAGGTCTTCGATGGTGAGTCGTTCGGTCCGGAGCCGATCGGTGAGCGGCTGCCCGTCGCGAACCACGACGACGGCCTGTCCGTCGAGGATCCGTTCGGCCGGCCGGAACCGTCTGGCCAGGCCGTCGCCGATGAGCATCCAGCCCACGAAGGTGGACACGGCGATGAGGGCACCCGTGACCGACATGTCTTCCTGGGTGATGCCTTGTTGGACGAAGTCACCGAGGACCACGATCACCAACAGGTCGAGGGGCGACAGCTCGGCGAGGGACCGCTTCCCGGTGCCGCGGGTGACGAGCCACAGAAACCAGTAGATGATGGTGGCTCGGACGACGAGTTCCATGTCGGTCCCTATCCGAAGACCCGGGTGTGGAACGACACCGAGACCGGCTCGTCTCCGGGGGAACTCACGGTGACCGTGGCGTCGCGTCCTCGATGGATGTTGGGTTGCAGTCGGGCGTCGACATCGACGACCAGTTCCGGTTCGTCGTCGATCCGGAAGGTCCACGTGACGGTCTCGCCGTCGAAGGCCGACGTGTCCGGAGTTGGCTGGACGCCGTTCTGGTCGAACATCGACAGGTAGTCGTCGCCGATCGAGACCGACACGGTGTCGGGAAGCGAGCCGGGCCCGATCGAGCGAACCGTCACCCGCAGGGGCGTCGAAAGGCCGGGCCGGGAGACCGATGCGTGCAGGGCCTCGACGGAGAACGTCGTATTGGCGGCGGTGACGGTCGAGGTTCGGAGCCCGGCGATCCCGGCCAGGGCCCCGGTGACGAGCACCCCGATCACCGCAATGGCGACCATGCGGAGCAACCGATCGAACCGATCCCAGCTCGCATCGGGATCGGCGGGCGCCGTTGTGTGTCGCCGCACCGGGCTCGGCGCTGGACCGGGCTCGGTCACCGCCGACGCCCCGCCGCCGCTTCGGTGCCGTCCGATGGAACGTCGGGCAGCGTCGGCACGAGGGACAGCGCGGTCACCGGCTTCCGGCGGAGTCCGCCGAACTCGCGGCGACGGACGTCGACGCCGTCGCCCTCACGGACCTCGTAGACCGGTTGGGGAGCGGTCGCCGGGCCCGACGCGACCGCTCCGGTGGCGAGATCGAACCGACTGCCGTGCCAGGGACACCTGATGCAGTCGCCATCGACGTCGCCCTCGTGCAGCGGCCCTCCCCGATGGGTGCAGCGGTCCTCGAGGACGTGCAGCCGGCCCCGGGCGTGCACGGCCACCATGGCCACTCCGCCCGCCTCGGCAGGCACGGCTTTGCGCCCGGCCGGCGTTCTCAGCAGGTCGAGTGGAGACCAGTCGATGGGACCACTCTGGAAGGCCGTGGTGTCGACGCCGACACCGCGGCGATACGCCAGGTGGCCACCCAGATAGCCGGCCGCGCCGAGCAGGGATCCGCCGACGAGGCCGAGCCCGACCCCGGCCCGTCGGTGTCCGCCTCCTCGCACCAGCAGCGAGAGTGCGAAGGTGGCGGTGGCGGCGTGGTTCACCAGGGCGTGGGCCGTCCCGACACGGTGCTCGGCCTCGTCGGTGTCGAGCCAATCGGCGAGGCCGGTGGCCGCAGCCGGAGCCGCTGCCGCCAGGCCCACTTGCACGAGCCGTCGTGAGGTTCGGCCCGTTCGATCGACGCCGGTGAGGTCGACGAGGATCGAGGCGAGCCAGCACGACATCGGGGCCATCACCGCCATCGGATGAGCGGGATGACCGAGCCGACGACCGGTCAGGAGGTCTCGGCGTCGACCCGCCCCGACGAGCGTGGCGACCAAGGGCTTGACTCGGTGGCCCCAACGGTCGAGTCCCTCCGACCGCTCCAACCAGCCGACGGTTTTCTCGAGCATCGCCATCTCCTTCGTGATGCGGATCGGTGCGGTCGTCCGAGGACTCGAGCGCGGCGGCGCCGGGCGACGCCACGCAGAAGTCTCGGAACGGCGGCGAAGTCGCCGTGGACTACCCCTCCACGACCGATCCGAAACGGACCCGTTGTGGTTCGAGGGCGAGCCCACACCGGAACGGCGTCGACGCAGGTCCCTGGGGTCGAAGGTCCGGTCTGGTCATCGCGACGGTGGGTAGGATCGCGGTGAATCCGAGGGGCGTGCCGGCATCGCCGGGCAGTCAGCGCCGCTGTCGGCAAGCCGAGTCCGCAGATGCGTGCTGCGGAAGGGGTCGATCCGTGCCGGTCCGAGCCAGTGAACCAGCAGATGCAGCGCCGGTGGCGACGTCGCGCCCGACGTGGACCCTCGCGCCGTGGCTGCTCTTCGTCGGTTCGGCCGTTGCGTACTGGCTCGGGTCACGACTTGCCTTCGAACTCGCCGATCGCTCCGGCCTGGGAGCGGTGTTCTTCGTCCCCGCCGGGATCACCCTGGCGCTCCTCGTCAGGACGCCGACGTCGAGGTGGTGGCTGGTCCTGGCGGCAGCGGCCGTCGTCGAATTCGGCAGCGACCTCCAGACCGGGCTGTCGGCGCCGTCGGCCGCCGGCTTCGCGGCAGCCAACGTCGTCGAGCCCCTGATCGGGGCCATGTTGATGCTGCGCTGGGCCGACGCCCGCGTCGGCCTGGCCCGACGGCGAAGTGTTGCCGCCTTCCTGGTCGGGGCCGTTGCGATCGGGCCGATCGTGGGGGCCGTCTTCGGCGCCACCACCGACTACGCCGCCAATGCCGACGCGTGGTGGGAGACGCTGTGGCAGTGGTGGCTCGGTGATGCCCTGGCAGTCCTCATCGTCGGCGGCTCCCTCCTGGCCTGGACCTCGCCGCTGACCCGGCTGCCCCGAGCGGGGCGATGGCGATTCGCTGCCCTTCTGCTCCTCGTCGCCGTCATGCCGGCGACGACCACCGGACTCTCCGATGTCCCGCTCGAGTTCCTGACGACGGCCTTGGTCATCGTCGCCGGGGGTCTCCTCGGTGCGAGGGGCGCGGCCGCAGCCGCCGCGGTTGCGGCCGTGAGCATGGCGATCGTGCTCGGATTCGAGGACTCCCCCGTGTGGATGGGCGTCTCCGACGCCACGGCGTGGGCCACGATCAAGGCCCAGCTCGGGGTGGCCACCATCGCCGGCCTCGCCTTGGCCGCCGAGGTCTACGAGCGACAGGCCCACGCCGAAACGGTCGTCATCGCCGAATCCGAACGCCAGAACGCGGCATTCACCCGCCGTGTCCTCGATCAACTGATCAGTTTCGTCACCGTGCTGACGCCTGAGGGCACGGTGATCGAGACCAATCACGTACCGCTGCGTGCCGATGGCCTGCCCGACCCCGATGTCATCGGTCGACCGGTCTGGGAGGCCCCGTGGTGGCGATATGACCCTGCGGTCCAGCAGCAGTTGGCCGTGGCCGTCGCCCAGGCGGCCACCGGTGCCTTGGCCTCGTACGACGTTCCGATGCGCATCGACGACGTCGACCTGTGGGTCGAGCTCCAGATCAGCCCCCTGCGCAACGACCACGGGACCATCACCCACCTCATCAAGACCTGTACCGATCTCACCGAACGTCGTGAATCCCAACTGAGTCTCGCCGCGACCGCGGCGGCCGAGCGGGCGACTCGGGAGCGAGTCGAGCTCCTCGGACGGGTTGCGGGCAACCTCGCCGCGACCGTCACGATGGAGGACGTCGCCGACGCCGTCCTGGCCGACATCGAGGCGGCCCTCGGGCCCCAGCTGGTGGCGCTCGACGTTCGAGAATGCGACGAGGTCCACACCTACGCCGGTCGGGCCCACGACCGGAGCGATCTCGGATCCGGCCCCACCGGAGAGATCGCGGTCGGACTGCCGGGTCCGGCGGCGATCGTTTCCAATCAGCTGATCGTCCTCGACTCGTTCGATGCGATCGTCGAACACTTCCCCGCGGCCGCCGAGGTGGCGAAACGGCACCACGTCGAATCGATCGCCGCATTCCCGATTCGTTCCTCGGTCGCCGAAGCCAACGCCACGCTGGTCGTCGGCGCCACCGACGCCGACTGGTTCACCTCCGACCGGATCGAGCTGCTCGACAGCATCGCAGCCCAGACCGCTCAGGCCATCGGACGGGCACGGCTGCACGCCGAGGTCGTGGCATCCCGTGATCGTGAGCACGCCATCGCCCTTCGCCTCCAGGATGCGCTGCTGCCCGACGAGCTGGTCGAGCATGTCGACCTCGACACCGCCGCTCGCTACCTGGCCGCAACCGAGGCGCTCACCGTCGGCGGGGACTGGTACGACACCTTCACCTGGGCCGACGGGCACATCGGATTGATGGTCGGTGACGTCGTGGGCCACGATCTCGAGGCGGCGGCCACCATGGGCCGCCTCCGAGCCGCCCTGGCTGCCCTCGTACCCCTCGGGCCGCCCGACCCCGCGTCGGTGCTCGACGCACTCGACGCCTGCGCCACCGGACCCGATGGCGCCGAGTTCGTCACGGCGGCCTGCGTCGTGATCGACCTCGCCGCGAGCCGGCTGGCCTACGCGACCGCCGGTCACCCGCCGCCCCTCGTCGTCACCTCGGACGGTCACGTCGAACGCCTCGATCAGGCCGTTTCGACTCCGGCGGGACGCCTCACCTCGAGCCATCGGAAGCAGGCCGTCCTCGCCTTTCCGCCGGGGGCGACGGTCGTGCTCTACACCGACGGTCTGATCGAGCGACGGGGTCTGCCGATCACCGACGGCATCGACCGTCTCGCCGACGCGGCCCAGGCGATCTCGGATCGAAGGGTTCCGACTGCGATCGAGTGGGTAGACGGTCTGCTCGACCTCATGACCGATGGATTCGTCGGTGACGACGTCGCCGTTCTCGTTGCCCGTCGTCCCTTGGTTTCACCCGTGTTCCGTCATCAGTTCCCAGCCGACAAGCGCCACCTTCGAGACCTTCGGCGGCACCTCGGGGAATGGCTTGCGGCGTCGGGAATCGACGAATCGGCCCGGACCGACGTGTTGCTGGCCGTCGGTGAGGCGGCCACCAACGCCATCGAACATGCCTACCGCAACGTCGGGACGGGGGAGACCGGAACCGTCGACGTCGACCTCACCCGAACCGGTGACGAGATCATCGTCCATGTCGTCGACCACGGGACCTGGAAACCCGCAGTGTCCGAACCCGGACGAGGACGAGGCACCCCGATCATGCAGTCCATCGCCGACCACTTCGAACGCCGGACCGGCGCCGACGGCACGATCGTCACCATGCGCCTGCCCGCGACTCGACGGTGATCGTCGATCCCGGCTCGCCGGTTTGGGAATCGAGACGTATGGGGTAGGCCACGCCATGGCCATCGCCGCGGGGTCGCCCTCGCAGATCAGCCCCGATCCCTCGGTCACCGATCATCGTGGTTCGGGTGATGCCATGACCGGTGCCCTGGCCGTGGCGCTCCTCCGCGGGCTCGATCCGCCATCGCTCCTGGCCCTCGGCTGTGGCGCCGGCTCCGCCAGCGCCACCCGCCACGGGCTCGCCACCGCGGATGCCCGGCTCATCTCGGAACTCGCGGCACGCTGCCACGTCGAGGCACTCCCACCACGTCGGGCGGCGCATCGCTGATCGGCTCCTCGCAATCGATCGTGCGGTTCGCCGGCGACTCGCCTCGGCGCTGCCCGGAGCCGATGGACCGGTCTACCGTCGCCCCATGCACATCGAGAACCTGGCGCTGATCGTCACGGACCACGACACCGCCATTCACTTCTTCGTCGAAGCGCTGGGATTCGAGCTCGTCGAGGATTCTCCGGCCTCGACCAACGACGGCCGACCGAAGCGATGGGTCGTCGTGCGTCCGCCCCTCGCGCAGACCGGGCTGCTGTTGGCTCGAGCCGACGGCGAGCATCAGGAGGTCGCCGTCGGCGAGCAGTTCGCCGGGCGCGTTGGGCTCTTCTTGCGGGTGGACGACTTCGAGATGGCACGACGACGGATGCTCGACCATGGTGTCGAGTTCGTCTCCGAGCCCCGAGACGAGCCGTACGGTCGCGTGGCCGTCTTCCTCGACATCGAGGGCAACCGATGGGATCTGCTCGGACCTCCGAGTCGGATGGCCTCCGGGTGATGCCGGCCGTTCGGCCACTCCGCTGGAGCTTCCTGCCGAACCACGTCACCCCGGGATCTCCGGCTCGCCGATCGGGGGCGGGAACGCCCCCGGTCGGCGACACACGTCCTGGTGCGACCCCGGAAGCGTTCGTCTACCTTGTCGCCGTGACTGTGTTGATCGCCGGTGGCGGCATTGCCGGGTTGACCATGGCGTTGACCTGTCATGAGATCGGTGTGGACGCCGTGGTGCTCGAGTCGGTCCGGACCATTGCCCCGCTCGGTGTCGGGATCAACCTGCAGCCGAACGCGATCCGGGAGCTCTTCGACCTGGGGTTCGCCGACGACCTCGACGGCATCGGGGTCGAAGCCGACGAGTGGACGCTTGCCGGACGGAACGGCAAGGTGGTGTGGTCGGAGCGGCGAGGACGTTCGGCCGGGTACCGCTGGCCTCAGTACTCGGTTCATCGGGGCGAGTTGCAGATGCTGCTCTATCGAGCGGTCCGGGAGCGGCTCGGGCCGGATGCCATCCTCACCGGCCACCGAGTGACCGGCTACCAGAACACGCCCGACGGCGTCATCGCACACGTCGACATCCGCGACGGGGGGACCGCAGAGTTCCGCGGCTCGGTCCTCCTCGCAGCCGACGGTTTGCACTCGGCGGTGCGAGCGCAGATGCATCCGGGTCAGCCCGAACCACAGTGGGGTGGGCAGGTGCTCTGGCGTGGCGCAACCCACGGCCCGCCGATTCGATCGGGCGCCGGGTTCACGCTCGTCGGGACCCTCGATCAACGCTTCGTGCACTATCCGATCTCGTCGATCGACCCCGAGACCGGCCTCCAGTTGCAGAACTGGATCGCCGAACTCACCCTCGATACCGGCGACGGGGTCGCCGCCAGCTGGAACAAGCAGGTCGATGTCGACTCCTTCCTGCCCGCCTTCGTCGACTGGTCGTTCGACTGGCTCGACATTCCTGCCCTCGTTCGCAGCACCCCGGCGGTGTGGGAGTACCCGATGGTCGATCGTGATCCCGTCGACCGGTGGGTCGATGGCCGGACCTGCCTGATCGGCGATGCCGCCCACGTGATGTATCCCGTGGGGTCGAACGGTGCGAGCCAGGCGATCGTCGATGCCCGAGTGATGGGTGCCGCATTCGTCGAGGCGGGTGTCTGGCCCGCCGCCCTCCGGGCGTTCGAAGACAAGCTGCTCGCACCCATGTCGGAACTCGTGCTGCGCAACCGCGGCCACGGTCCGATCGGCATTCTCGGAATCGTCGACGAGCGGTGTGGTGGCTGGTTCGACGACATCGACGACGTCATCGACCGCAGCGAGATCGAGGCGTTCATGTCCAACTACAAGGCGGCCGCCGGTTTCGCCGTCGAGGCACTGAACGCCGCACCCCCCACGATCGAACCCGGCGCGACCGTCCGGTCGTGAGCCGATGTCGACGACGTGGGCGATGGGCCACAGCACCGCCGCGACCAGTACGAGCGTCGCCGCCAGCCGGTTTCGGGCCGGGAGCCAGCCGGCCACTCTGAGCACGACGAACCCGTAGGCGATCGCGCTCGCTGCCGAGTTGGTCAGGGCGCGCGACGACGGTCGGCTCGTCGGACTCACCGGCCGCGAGGCCGACGTCCTCGAACTCATGCGCGGGGGCTGTCGAACAGCGCGATCTGTCGGGAACTGCACCTCAGCATCAAGACCGTCGAACCGGTGATCAGCTCGATCTTCGCGAAGCTCGGGCTCGAAGCCGACTGCACGACCAACCGACGCGTCCTCGCCGTGGTCGCCTACCTCCGGCCTGACTCCCCGTATCCTCCGACAACGGACTCGGGCTCGGTCGTCTCGGCCCCGAACGAGCGTCGGTGTTCCGGTCGATGGGACTGCCCCGGAACTCGAGTCGTGCGCCGGGCTGCGGTCGTACGGCCCAGTGGTCGATTCCTTGCCCGTGATGTCCGTGGCCCTCGACGTCACGTGGTGCTTGGCCTACGGTCGCAGCCGTGAGCGAGAACCTGCGCAACTACGTCAAGGCCGTGTACTCCTTCGAGCATGTGCTCAAGTCGGCGAAAGACTCGGTGTTTCGCAAGAAGGCGCCATGTGCCGGGTGGACCGGCGAGGACGTTTACGTACACGCGATGGGCAACCTCAAGATGATCCACGCCTTCGCCACGACCGGTCACGGTCCCAAGACGTCACCGAAGCTCGGCAAGGACCCCATTGGGGCCTGGGAGAAGTTGCGGGATCAGACGCTCGAGGCGCTCGACCAGCCCGGTGTGCTGCAAGGCACCGCGCACGAGCCGTTCGGGCCCGAGTTCGGCTCCGTGCCCGTCGACAGCCTCGTCGGTTTCATGGCGGCCGAACTCGCGGTGCACGTGTGGGACATGGCGAGAACGGCGAAGGTCGACGAACGCCTCGATCCCGCACTCGTGCGGTTCGCGAATGTCACCTGGCGGTCACTCGGCGAAGAGGTGCTGAGGGGGGACGGCATGTTCGGACCACGCATCCGCTCCGAGCGAACCGCCGACGCCCAGACCAAGCTCCTGCAGTTCCTCGGCCGTCACGTCTGAGGAGGGGCTCCCAACGTCGAGCGACGCGCCGCGGCGTCAGCGGCGGGTGATCAGAATTGGGGTATCGCCGGTGCGTCGGGTCGGTCTCGGTCGTGGGCTGGGTCGTCGTGGGGCAGCGTGCCGGCGAACCAAGCGTCTCGCTTCCAGTCGGGAACGGGTGGCTCGTGATCCTCGGTCGGGACGAACTGCGACCTCTCCACCAGTTCGTAGTGATGGACGTAGCGACGGCAGTTCGCGAACACGGCCTGCGTCGTGACCCGAACGATCATCGTGGCCCCGGCGTACTGCTCGAGCCGAAACGGATCGTGATCGTCGATGCTCGCCACCCCGTTGAGACGCAGTCGGGATCCTGTCTCGAAATCGATGAACAACATGCCCACCTGTGCGTTTGCGACCAGGTTGCCTGCCGTGAGGAACATCCCGTTGCCGTCATAGACGGGGAACGAGACCGCAGTCTCGTCGATGACCTTCACGAACCCGGGCTCGCCCCCCTTGTAGGAACACTGGGGTGCGCCACGCTCGTCGGCGGTGGCGATGAAGAACATGTCGCGCGCCTCGATGAACGCCCGATGAGTTTCGCTGATGTGATCGCTGGACGCTTCTGCGAGCCGGTCGGCGAGTCGTCTCGTGTCGAAGCGGTCCTGGAAACCCCGTTGAGCCGAGTGATAGTCCTGTCCCACAACTGACCCCCCTTGTCGATGACCCGAACACTAGTCCTCGACCGTTCGATACGAGGTCGGCCCGGTGCGGTCGACGGCCCCGTCGTTTTCATGGCGGCCGATGTCGTCGTGGATCTCTCGGTCCGCCACCCTCACCCCCTACCCAGGTCGAACATCGTCACCTTGGCGGCTCGGCCGCCGAGGCTCGCGTAGAAGGCCAGGGCGTGCGAGTCGTCGTCGTCGGCCGGCACGAACACGACATCGATCCCGCGATCGGCCGCACCGGCGACCAGCGCCTCGACGAGTCGTCGGCCGATGCCACGACGCTGATGGTCGGCTCGGACGGCAAGGTCGTAGACGAACAGCTCCGTGCGTTCGTCGCGTGTCATCGCGAGCTCGTGGCCGGTGATGCATCCGATCGCTTCCCCGTCCTGGAAGGCGCCGATCGCCCAGAACGAGGCGTTGGCGAGCAGACCGGCCACGTAGTCGTCGGACAACACCTCGTGGTCTTCGTCGAACACGTCGTGCATCATCTCGAACGCGGCGCGGGCCTGCGCTACGTCGCCCACTCCGAGCCGTTGGAGCACCACGCCGCCCGGGCCCACGCCCGGGCCGGCCACACGGGGGCTGATCGTCCAGTAGTCACGCATCAGATCGTGCGACCAGGCTGGTTGGCGGACCGGGGTCCTCGGAGCGAACTCGACCAGGTAGGGCTTGAGATCGAGGACGGGGGTGCCGTCGATGGCGTCGAGCCCTCGGACGGTCACGACCCGTCGATCGACGTCGACGATCTCGCAGGTCGTCACACCGATTCGGTTCGGTCGGCCCTTCGCTCGCTGGGCGAAGATGCCGACGCGCGGCCAGTCCGATCTCCCGCGCGGGTGGCGGGCGCCGACGGTGATCGTCGCCTCGTCGACCTGGTCGAAGCGATACACGACCTCGAGGTGGGAGAACTCGTCGAGTCCGGTGAGCGCATCGGTCGGGAAGCGGTCGTCGAGGACGATCTCGCTGCGCACGTCGCCCCAGTCGTCGTCGATCGACTCGGTGCGTCCGCCTCGAACGATTCCGATCGGAACCACGGTGAGAGCATTCGTGCGAATCGGCGGCGTCGTCATGGGAACACTCTTCATCGTCCTTCGGGTCGACCGACCATCACGCCGGTGGCTCGTCCACAGGAGAACACTCGACGGAATCTCAGCACACCGAGTGACTGATCGCGGGGAATTCGTGGTTGCTCCCGTCGGTCTGGTCGCGCAACAGCGAGCGATCGGTTCCCTACCCGACGACGCAGAACTCGTTTCCCTCTGGATCCTGCATCACGGTGAGGTCGCGATTCGGCAGCTCGTCGACCACGGTCGCACCGAGAGCGACCAAGCGCTGCACCTCCGAGGTGCGGTGGCCTGCTCTGACGTCGATGTGAACCCGGTTCTTGACGACCTTCGATTCTGGAACCTCCTGGAACCACAGTCGGGGTCCGGTCGGTGCCTCGAGGAGCACGGTTGGATCGTCGTCGAGGTCGGTGATGCCGAGTAGTGCGAGCCGGGCGACCTCGTCTTCGTCATACGGCGCGACCTCGTAGTCGTCGAGCACCTGCGACCAGAACCGTGCCAGCGACGCCGGGTGGCGGCAGTCGATCACGATGTCGGCGAGTGCGGCCACGTCCACATCGTGCCACGCCGCTCGTTCGGCCACCCGGGGCCGGCGGGTCGGGCGTCGGTCCAGAACGTCAGAACCAGCACGGCCGCGCCGGCGAGTGCGAGCGAGATCCAGATCCCCGCACTGCGTGCCCAGTCCTCGTGCGGCCAGATCGGGAACAGGGGAGCGTGGTCGTCGGCCGGCCGTGCCAGGGCGAGCCCGAGGATCAGCGGCGAGACGACACCGGCGATTCGGTGTCCCGGCTCGGAACGGCCGCGTTGGCGCATCAGGCAGCCGGTGGCGTAGCCGAGCATCGATGCGGCGAGGCCCTGCAGTGCGAACAGTCGAAGATGGTCCGGTAGGTCTTCGCGTATCACGACGTGAACCGAGATCCAGGTGGCGACCAACACGACTGGCGACAGCGAGCGCGCCGCGCTCCGCCACCAGAGCGGTCGGGAGGTCACGTCGACGATGGGAGCGCATCGCTCGTCCACTGCCCATGCCGACATGCCGGCGATGACGCCGATCGCGCCGCCGCGCAGCGGCCACATCGAGTTCGGCCACCGGGCCACGATCACGAGGAGTCCGATCGTGGTCGCGGCCGAGCCGGCCAGGAGCCTCCAGGAGGTCGCAGCGCGGAGGTAGACGAAGGTCGATCGCATGCCGGGACCGACCTCACCCACCCCAGGAGCTGCCCGCACCAGGGAGCGGGTTGATGATGGTGTCGGCGATGCCGGTCCACATCGCGAGCAAACAGGTACCGACGGCAACGGCGACGACGACGCGCAGCCACACCGTCGTGCGGCGCAGGTGCCGATCATCGTCGTGTCGGACCGCGACGAGGGCACCGATCGCGCACAGCGAGAGGAGGTACACCACCCACCACTGCGGCGACCCGCTCAACACCAGCGATCGCTCCGAATCACCGTCGATGCCGAACGGGCCACCCCAGTACGTCCATGGCATCGCGACGCGGATGCGACGGAGTGGTTCGAAGAGGCCCTGGAAGACGATGCAGAGCGCGACGAGCCCGACCGATGCGGCGATCGGGGCGGCGCGCCAACTCGTGTGGCGGGCGATCACCACACCGAGGATCGGGCCACCGAGGCAGCTGATCGCGCCGGTTCCGAACCAGACCGCAGCGACCCAGGTATCCGACATCATCGCTGCGTAACCGTTGGACGGCGGTGGGTTGGTGTGGAACCGGATGATGGTGGCTGCGACGAAGCCGGTGCCGGCCACGAACGGCAGGAAGCACGCCGTGAGATGTGCGACCGTCCGTGTCGCTTCGGTGACGGGAGTCGGGCCGGCGGCACGAGCGCAACGATCCGAGGCCCAGACCCGGAGCGTGCTGGTCGAGATGCCGAGCAGCCCCATGAGCGCGGCCGGTGCGATCAGTGCGAGTTCGTCGACGGGTTCGTCGGCATCGAGGTAGGGGAGGAGCGCGGCGTAGGTCAGGAGCACGCCCAGAACGAAGAGCGGATGACGGAGGTATCGCCCGAACTCGATCAGCGCGAGGTCGCGCCAGGCGGCGGACGATCCCGACGGTGCCGATGCCACCGGACGGACGGCGTACGTTTCGGCGGTCATGCTGCGACCTCGCTCGCCTGTGGGCCGATCAACAACAGGTAGGCGTCCTCCACGGTGGGGGATGCCGGTCGTGCCTCGGGTGGCGGGTGGCCGCCGACCGACCGGATCCGTTGGCTGGGGTCTCGCCACGAGGCGACCGCCCCGGGTATCGGTTGGTCGTCGAGGAAGACGCGATCTCGGGCGGTCTCGATGAACGTCGGGACATCGCCGGCGAACGCCAGTCGTCCGCGGTCCATGACGATCACTCGATCGCAGACCGCACCGACGTCTTCGGTTTGGTGGGTGGCGAGCAGCACGATTCCGTGGCGGGCCCGATCGGAGAGTGTTGCCCGGAACACCGCCCGTTGCTCGGGATCGAGCCCGGTCGTCGGTTCGTCGAGGATCAGCAGTTCGGGGTCGCCGATCAGCGCTTGCGCGAAGGCGAGGCGGCGGCGCTGGCCGCCGGACAACTTGCGGATCTTGATCGTCGGTCGGTCGTCGAGCTGCACGGCGGCCAGAACCCGACGGATCTCGGCATGGCGGTTCGGCTTGTCGTTCCACTCCTTCAGCACGGCGATGTATTCGAGGAAGCCGAACGCGGTCATCCCGGAGGGATACTCGACCTCCTGGGGCATGAACCCGAGCCGTCGGCGGATCTCGGTTCGCTCGGCGAGGGTGCCATCGGCACGGTGGCCGAGCACCCGTATCGAGCCGGCATCGGGCGCTGCGGCGGTCGACAACAGACCGAGCAGCGTGGTCTTGCCTGCACCGTTCGGGCCGAGCAGTGCCGTGATGCCTCGGTCGAGGGTGAACGAGACGTCATCGAGCGCAAGAGTCGAGCCGTATCGTCGCGTGACGTGTTCGAGCTGGATGCTGTTCATCAACTCGGTTCCTTTCGTTTGGGCGGATGGATTCGGTGAGTCACGGAACCGTGATCGCGACGGGGACGTCGAGCGACTCCAGACGGTGTCGGAGCAGCACCCCGGCGGCGGCCGCGATCGCCAGCGACACGAGCTGAACCGAAGGCGCGGTCAGCGAGTTCTGGAGGTCGCGAAGTTGCCAGGCGACGACGATGCCGAGCCAGACCCCCGAGACGATGGCTGCCGGAACCAGTGGATCGGTCCACGTCGACGCGACGAGCACGACGAGGGTGCACGCAGCACACGGCAGCAGCCATGCGACCGCGATCCACGGGTTGCCCGGGATCACGGCACCGAAGGCGACGGCGAGCGGCAATGCACTCGCAACCACGTAGGCGGTACGCCACAGGAGGAGCCGGGCCGGAGAGTAGGGGGCCGTGGTCTCGAGCAACACGCTGCTGTGGGTGTTGAGACGAAACGTTGCGGCGACACCGAGTGGCGGAAGCAGTGGTGCGAGCACGATGAAGGCCAGTCGGGCCCGGTCGGTGTCGCCCAGTGCCGATGCGAGGGCCGCAACGGCGAGGATGAGCGTTGTCGCGAGGGTCCATTGAGCGCACTGCGACCCGATCGCTCGGATGACCACGGTGTCGGCGTCGCGCACCCCGAGTCGGCGGAGCCATCTCGGAGCACGACCGGCATCGAGGTCCTCGACACGAGTCGAGATCCGGTCCCACACCTGATCGAACGACACCGAACCGAGCGCACCCCCGCTCGTGCGGGCGAGTGCAGCGCGGCAGATGGCGCACCTCGAGAGGTGTGCCTCCACCGATGCACGCGGGATCCCGTCGAGCCGGCGGTCGTGGTAGGCCGACAGTGCGGCATCGTCGACATGCCAGGTGTTCATCGCAGTTCTCCCAACTCCAGCTTCCTGACGCCGAGTTCGGCGCGCAGCACCGACTTGGCCTTGCGCATCCTGCCCTTCACGGTGCCCTCCGGCAGCCCGAGCATCCGACCGGCCTGGCGGGCGGTCAGACCGTCGAAGACCATCGCCTGGACCACATCCAGGAGCTCGGGCGACAACCGCGCCAGCGCTGCGCCGGCATCGCCGAACGCGATGTGTTCGAGCACCCTCGCCTCGGCGCTGTCGGCCGACATCGATGCCGGGAACGGGTCGGGACGTGACTGTCGGCCGGCACGCCGGAGCTGGGTCACGAGCTGGCGAACGGCGATGCCCCAGATCCAGGCGGCGACGTCGCCCTCGTTTCGCCATCGCGGGGCACTCTTCCACACCGCGAGGAACGTCTCCTCCACCGCATCGGCGACCAGTGCATCGTCGAAGCACCGGGTGCGCAAGCGGGCGGTCAGCCACGGCACATGCCGGTCGTAGAGGCACCGCAGCGCCTCGAGATCCTCTGCTGCGATCGCAGCGACGAGGGCGGCATCGTCGAATGTGTCGAGGTGGCGCCGGGCCCTCATCGCGCGAGTCTCGCAGAGTCGATCCGGTCGACGAGGCGGACCAGGACGACGTGCCCAAATGGTTCGTCGATTCGTCCCGGACACGTCATACCCCTCTGTCGCTCGAGCGGACGATTCGGGATCACGCCGACCGCAGAAACGACACGACTGCGGCCAGCTTGGCGACATCGACATCGGCATCGACATCGACATCGACATCGACATCGTGACGCCACGACGCCACGGACCGCCGATCTCGTTCGACGTGATCCCGAACGGCACCGTCGAGCGACAGCCGGTTGAGGAGGTCATCATGTCCGAGAACATCCAGCCAGGGTCCGCGACGCCGGCGCGAACAGACGCACCGGAGCGCGTGGTCGTCGGGAGGAACGCCATCGTCGGGCGGCGCCGGCGCCATGATTGCCGCACCGCACGGGCGGGACGTCTCGCTCGACGACTGGGAGCGGCGATACTCGTGACAGCAGCCGCCGCCTGCGGTTCCGGCAGTGACGGGGCGGAGGAATCGGTGTCCAGCGCAGTCGTGGCGGCGCCCGACAGCGAGGTGGTGCAGCTGCGGATCGGGACCAACGATCCAGCTGATGCTCCGACGGCGTTCGCAATCGCCGAGTTCGTCCGTCAGGTCGAGGAGCTGTCCGCCGGTTCGATCATCGTCGAGCCGGTGTGGCGCGCTGCCGGCGATCCGGCGCCCGACGACTGGGATCAAGCGGTCGCGGCGAAGGTGATCGCTGGTGACCTCGATCTCGCCCTGGTCCCGTCGGCTTCGTGGGACACCGAGCACGACATCGTCCTTGCGGGCGTTGAACGCTCCGTTCCTCGTCGATTCCCAGGAGCTCGTCGCGGCCATCGTCTCGGGTGACATCGCCGGGGAGTTGATGGCGGGTCTCGACGAAACGGGTGTCACGGGGCTGGCGTTGCTTCCCGAAGGACTCCGGTACGTGTTCTCGTACGGCGACGCATTGACGGCGCCCGGGCGACTTCGAAGGAGCGACGATCAGGTCGCCACGATCCGACACGGTGTACTCACTGTTCGAGGCGTTCGGCGCAACCGCCGACGACCCGCAGGGGTCCGAGTTCGACGAACAGGCCGCCGACGGGTCACTGGCCGGGGTCGAGTCGTCGTTCGCCCGGGCAGCCGGATTGCCGGGCGGCCCGACGACAGCGGTCGGAAACCTGCCGCTGTTCCCCAAGGTCAACACGCTCGTCGTCAACGACGCCAGGTTCGCGACCTTGACCGAAGCCCAACAGCAGGTGCTCCACGATGCCGCAGCGGAGACGCTCGACTCGATCCTCACCGACGCCACCGGCGAGGCGGCTCTCGCTGCCGACTACTGCGCGGCCGGTGGAACGATCGTCGCAATCGACGACGGGCAACTCGCGGCGTTCGAAGCAGCGGCAGCTCCGGTCTACGCCGAACTCGAGGCCGACCCGTCGACCGGCGCCATGATCGATCGCATCGACGACCTCGAGCTCGAGCTGCCAACCAGCTCGTCGATCGTGCCGTGCGGCCCAGGGCAGGACACAGCCACGACGGAACCCTTCGACGGCGACACCATCCCGATCGGCACCTACGAACGCACGATCACGACCGCCGACGGATCCGACCTCGACCCGACCATCGTCGCCGACATCCTCGGCCCGAGCGGCGAGAAGCTCACCGAACTCGAGATCGCAGCCGACGCCTGGACCCTCTACGAGGTCACCGACGACGGAGAACGCAGCGTCGCCGACCTCGGCACGTACCACTACGACTCCGACGGACGCTGGATCACGGTCAGCA
Organism: uncultured Acidimicrobiales bacterium; assembly: GCA_963717115.1. GTDB lineage: Bacteria > Actinomycetota > Acidimicrobiia > Acidimicrobiales > SZUA-35 > JBBQUN01. The sequence goes on from CAVQVO010000011.1 coordinate 61,893, forward strand.
CGAGCGGTGGATGCTCCGGGTGCGTCATCGGTTTCGACTGGACCCTCGACGGCGACCAGCTCACGCTCACCCTGGCCGAGGTCGCCGATCATTCGATCTATGACGACGGCGTGCGCCTCATGACCGAGGGCGGCTACCAGGCCACGGTGGAGTAGCGGCCGGCGAGCACGATGACTACCCAACGGGTAATCGCTCGATCGTCGTCCACCGTTCACGCTGTGGTTCATGACGACGACGAACCTCAACGCACGGACCACCGACCCTCGTTCACCGCTTCGAGGAGTGCTCGCCACGAACTCGGTCACCTCGGCCGCTGCCGGCCTCGCTGCGGCGATTGCTCCCGCGACGGTTGGTGAGGTCCTCGGCATCGTCCATGATCGGGGCGACCTGATCGTACGAGTCGTCGGCCTCGGACTGATCCTGTTCGCCGTCGAGGTCGCCGTGACCGCGGTTCGCCACCGAGAGGCGACGATCGCCCGGGACTCCCTGCTGATCTCCGCCGCCGATCTTGCCTGGGTGATCTCGACCATCGTCGTGTTGGCAACCGTCGATCTGTCGACGACCGGTCGAGTGATCGCTGCGGTGATGGGCGTCGGCGTTGCCACCTTCGCGGCCCTCCAGCTTCGCCTCGGGCGCAGCTCCATCGACCGAACCCACGACCGACCGGAAAATCGGCGATGACCGACCTCGCCGCCGCCATCGACGCCCATCTCACGGGCTTCGGTCCACGTCCCGAACACGACTGAACGGTTTCCGTTACCTCAGAGGTCATCGATGGGGCCTCCGGCCGAACCTACGATCAGCCCATGGCAACAGCGACCATTGGTGACCTCCTCAAGACCTGGCGATCCCGAAGGTCGTGCAGTCAGATGGCCCTGGCGCTCGACACCGGTGTCTCGACCAGGCACCTCAGCTTCGTCGAAACCGGCCGATCCAGGCCCAGCCCGGAACTGGTGTTGGCTCTCGCCGAGCGCCTCGAGGTCCCGCTGCGCGAACGAAACACGATGCTGCTCGCCGCCGGCTATGCGCCCCGTTTCACCAGCCATCCGCTCGACGACGAGGCCATGGCGCTGATCCGGTCGTCGCTCGAGCGGGTTCTCGATGCGCACGATCCCTTTCCCGGTTTGGTCCTCGACAAGCATTGGAACATCGTCATGGCGAACCGGGCAGCCACCCGGCTGCTCGAGCTGCTCCCACCGGAACTGCGCCAGGAACCGGTCAACCTGTTCCGGGTCAGTCTCCACCCGGATGGACTCGCCCGGTACACGACCAACTTCGACCATTGGGGTGGCTACCTGCTCCGCCAACTCGACCGTCTCGCCGTCAGGTTCGGCGACGACGAATTCCCGTCGCTCCGCAACACGGTCGAGCAATACCCGAACGTGGCCGCTCTCGCCCGAAACCCGGCGAGGGCGACCGACGCCGATCTGGTCATCTCCTGCGAACTCGACCTGTTCGGTCGGCAGCTCCGGCTCTTCACCACGCTCACGACCTTCGGATCGCCACTCGATGTGACCCTCGACGAACTCCTCATCGAGCTGTTCTTTCCTGCCGACACCCCGACCGAGCACGCGCTCGCAGACCTCGACCGCTGACGCCGGCGAGACCCGCCACCACCCGGCCACCGCTGGTGCGACGCTGCCCTGCACTCCTTCGTCGAGGCCTGGGCTTCGAGCTCCCCGATGTCCTCCGGGGATGTGGGAAAACACTCCGGCCCACATCGCGGCTGCGGGTTACCTTGGTTGCGTGACACGCGTGCTTCGCGACGGCAGGGATCCACGATGCGAGTGAATGAGCGGATCCTGCCGGGCGGCGACGTCACGTTCGTCTTCACCGACATCGAGGGATCGACCAGACTCCTGAGGGAACTCGGTGACGAGCGATACGCAGAACTCCTGGAGCGCCACGACGAGCTCCTTCGGATCTGTTGGGATCGACACCGCGGCATCGAGGTCGGAAACGAGGGGGATTCCTTCTTCGTCGTCTTCACGCAGCCGAGCGACGCCGTTCTCGCCTGCACCGAGGCCCAACTCGCCCTCGCCTCGGAGTCCTGGGGGCCCGGCGGGCAGATCCGGGTTCGTATGGGCATCCATTCCGGGATCGCGCAACCTCGCAACTCCGACTACGCGTCGCTCACGGTTCACCAGGCTGCGAGGGTGATGTCTGCGGCGTCGGGGGCCCAGGTGTTCATGACGAAGCAGGTCGCAGCACGGATCGACGACGACGACGGGTACTCCGTCAACGTGATCGGCAGGTATCGGATCCGCGACTTCGACGGCCCGGTCGAACTCTTCGAACTGCGGGACGACCGATGGCCGGCGGCCCATTTTTCGCCACGTGTCCCGCCCGCCGATACGCACAACCTGATCCGTCCTCGCACCTCGTTGATCGGCAGGCAGGAGGAGCTCGAGAACGTCCCCGAGTTGGTCGGGTCGGGTGTGTTGACGTCCTTGGTGGGGCCGGGTGGTGTCGGCAAGACCCGCTTGGCGATCGAGGTCGGTTTGGCGTGCGCTGCACGTTGGTCAGACGGCGTTTGGATGGCAGAGCTCGACCGCGCGACCACGCTCGAGACCATGGTCGGCTCGGTCGCTCGAGCGTTGGGGTTGCGGCTCGATCTCGGAGCCGATCCGATGGACGAGCTGCTCGATCGGTGTTCGCAACGCAGCTCCTTGCTCATCCTCGACAATTGTGAGCACCTCCTTGGAATGTGCGCGCAGCTCGCATCGGGGCTGCTTCACCGAGCCCCGAGCATGGGTGTGCTGGCAACGTCGCGCACCCCACTCGGGCTCGTGGCCGAGCGGGTCTGGAGGCTCGGCCCCCTGGACACGTCACCAACCACCGGACCGACAGGGTCGACACCGGACGCAATACGACTGTTCCGCGACCGGATCGAACTCGGCCGGTCGACGGTTGGATCGTCGTCGAGCGACGATGAAATCGGCAGGATCTGCGCCCAACTCGATGGGATCCCCCTGGCGATCGAACTGGTTGCGGCCAATGCGCACCGGATGCCCCTGAGCGAGATCTCGGCTGCGCTCGACGATCATGTCTCGTTCCCCGAGGTCCGGGACCCCACCGTTCCCGAGCGTCACCGCTCACTCGACAACGTGCTCGAGTGGAGCCACGTCCTTCTCGACGACGACGGACGAGCGTTGCTCTCGAGCGTCTGCGACCTTCCTGCCGGGTTCGACATCGAGACCGCCCATGCTGCGGTCGGCGGGCTCGGGCAGCAGCAACTCGGCCGGACGATGAGGGCCACTTGGTCGCTCGTCGACAACTCGCTCATCGAACCCGATTCGTCGTCAGGGGGGCGCAGGTATCGCTGTTCGTCGCTCGTCAGGAACTTCGCCGTCACCCGCACCGATACTGCGAGCCGAAGCGTCTGCACCGCTCGGTTGATCGATCACTATCTGAGGACCCTCGGCCCACATCGCACGCCTGATCAGGCATGGGCGAGTCTCCTGGGTGAGGAGCTCGACAATCTGCGCCACCTGACGATGATCGGCTCCAGCGCTCCCATCGAGGATCGCCAGGCTCTGGCTTGGACGATCGGCCGCTATCTGGACATGACGGATCAGTTCGCATTCGCCATCGCCGAACTCGACTCCTTCGCCAGGCATCTCAGCGACCCGACCCCCGAGCTCGTCGCAATTCGATCGCTGATCGCCGACATCCATCTTCGACGAGGAGACCTCGAGTGCGCCGAGGCGGAGATCGCCGTTGCGGAACGGCTCCTCGCTCAGGTCGGTCCGGTCGAGTGGGACGACGTCTGTGTCCCTCGAACTCGTGGCGATATCGCATTGCGGCAAGGCAACACGGACCTCGCCCTTCGAATCGCGCTCGATGCTCTGGAGACCTCGCCATCACCGCGTGGGGCTGCACGGGTCTGGGATCTGATCGGGATCATCCATGCGACGGCCGACGACCCGGTCGAAGCGGCCATCGCATTCCGCCGAGAACTCGAGCTGTGGAGGGAAGTCGGCTCGTTCGCCCCCCAGGCGACGACGCTCGGAAACCTTGCGGAAGTGGCGCTTCGTGCCGGCGACGAGCGGGCTGCGGCCGAGTACCAGCTGGGTTGTCTCGACATCGCCATGGAACTCGGACAGCCGGTTCTCTCAGCATTCTCGATCGTGGTGGCGGCCCAACTCGCTGCGCTGCGTCAGCGCTGGCCCGACGCCGTACGCCTCCAGAGCGCTGCCGATCACGCCCTCGAGAGCATCGGATACGTCATGTACGACAGCGACAAGGTCCAACGCCGGCAGATGTTGAACGAGGCAGCAAAAGAGCTGACCGAAGCAGAGGTCGCCAGACTGCGCGACGCTGGAGCCGATCTCGACCTCGGGACCGCATCGACGGAGGCATCGGCATTCCTGCGGAGCCTCATCAGGAATGGGGTGGCACATGAGTGACTCGTCGCCGTACCGCTGGACCGATTCGGTCGCAGTCGAGTGGAACGACGCAGGTGGATACGCCTATCGGCCCGGTGAGGTCCTGCTTCGAGGCAAGGCGGCGATGAGATTCGTTCAGCGAATCGAGCCCGACGTGGCCGTGGAGCCTCTCGAAGACGCGATCCGGGAGCTCTTCGCTCAGGTCGAGGCACCCGATTCGGTCGAAGCGTTCATGGCCAGCGAAGCCGTCCCGCCCGGCGTGTGGCAATGGCGCCGACTGACCGGTGTGACCGACGTGGTCGGCGTCGTTCGCGCTGCGAGGGCGGCCGGCCACCGGGTCCAGCCGAACCACGTGCTCTTTGCCGACAACTGCTCGTGCGGGGAATCGTGTCCTCCGCACCCGTCCCTGGCGAACGACCTCGCCGGGCTGCTCGGCAACCCGCTGCGCGCCAACCCGCTGCGTGCGAACCCGTTGCGTGCGAACCCCTTGCGCGCCAACCCGCTGCGTGCGAACCCCTTGCGCGCCAACCCGTTGCGTGCGAACAAGCCGCCGGTCAACAGCGCGGTCCCGGCCCCCGAGGTCGACGTCGTGGAGACCGGACTCCCTCAGATCGATCCGAAGCCACGGGCGATCGTCTTCGACACGGGCTATGCCGACGATGGATTTCCGCTCCTCGCCATCGCAGACATCTCGGGGGCGCGCGAGGTGCCGGACGCCATACCGGTACTCCTGGGCGGCGATGGGTATCTGGATCCGGTGGCAGGCCACGGAACGTTCATTTCCGGCCTCGTCCAACTCCTCAGCCGAGGGACACCGATCACGGTGAGGCGCGGTCATCGGCCCACTCGGAGACGCAGACGAACTCACGCTGTCGGCCTGGCTCCTGGGCCAACTGATCCTGGACTCTGCCGAGGGCACGACCGAGAGCTGGCCGAGAACGGTGTTCAGCATCTCGATGAGCGGAGACCTCATCAGCCCCATTGCGTTGGTCGGCGAGGTCGTCTCGTTGGTCCAGACGAAGGGCATCACGGTGGTGGCATCGGCAGGAAACGCTGCTGCCTGCCGTCCCGCCTATCCCGCAGCGCTTCCGGGAGTCATCTCGGTCGGCGCCCTCGGTCCATGCGGGCCCGCCGAGTTCACCAACTACGGACCTTGGGTACGGGCCTGTGCGCCGGGGGTCGACCTGATCAGTTCGTTCTTCGGATTCAACGGTGCGAATGTCGCGATCAACGGAGTCGACATCGATGACTTCCGCGGCTGGGCGTACTGGAGTGGTACCTCGTTCTCGGTCCCGATCGTCGTTGCCGCGCTGATCAACGACATGCGACTGCGCGGTCGAACGGGAAAGGAAGCGGTCGACGCGATCATCGATGCCCCGCATCTCGCTCGGATCCCGTGCCTCGGCACGATCGTCAACATGTAGCCCGCCCTCGAATCGCCGAGCAAATCGTCAGGCCGATCGCCGATGATGTACCCCGGCTTCTGGGTTTCGGTCCGACGATCCGGTTCCGACGTCGCCCTCGCAGGTGCGGTTCCCGGCGCCGACCGACCCAGGCTCGAATCCATCATCGGAGCGTAGGCCCAGCTGGACAAGCGTCTGGACGAGTCGAAGCACACGCACCCATCGTCGGATGGAGTTCCTGATCTCGACTTCTTCCAGCGTTGGCGGGTTGGCCATCCGGGTTCAGGCTTTGCGAGCGCCGCTCGGGTTCTGCGACGACTCGAATGGGTGGATGCGGGTGGCGACTCGCTCGGAGTGCGATCAGAACTCCGGCGACCATGACCATGGCGCCGACGGTTTCGGCACGCCCGGGAACCCGATCGAGCAGGACGGCTGCTGACGCCATGGCGACGACGGGTGCGAGCAGCACGAACGGCACGACATCAGCCGAACGAGTCGACCAGGACTGACCGCCGCGGACCGGCTCGAAGCGGTCGCCCGACCGCTCCAACCGAAGGATGAGTCGCGGTCGAAGTGGCTGCTGTCGGGCCGGGTGTGGGCATGGGACTCGGTGGTGACGACGGCGAGCGTGGTGCCGGTCTTGGGTCATCGTCGGCGGTGCGTTGCGGCCGAACCGCTATCGTCGGTTTCGAGGGATGCATCACGGATCTCTCCCGACGAGGGGCGCACCGTACCGGCCGGAACGACGGGCGCAGGAGAGAGTCGTCATGGCGTGGGTCGTTCTGGTGGTCGCAGGACTGTTCGAGGTCGCATGGGCGAGTCTGTTGGATTCGACGAAGGGGTTCACTCGGCTCTGGCCGACGATGGGCTTCGTGGTCACGCTCGCGGTCAGCATGTACCTCTTGAGCGTCGCGACGCGCACGATTCCTGTTGGAACCGGTTACGCCGTGTGGGTCGGGATCGGTGCGGTCGGAGCGTTCCTGGTCGGCGTCGTGTTCAAGGGCGACGAGACCAGCGTGGGGCAGGTCACGGCGGTCGCGGCATTGGTGATGTCGATCGTCGCCGTCAAGCTGACGGCGGTCTGAATCGAGCTCATCGGTCGGGTCCTGCAGGAGTACCGGATGAGCGGTCGCCAGTCGTGATCGGTCATGGTGACGGCGGCGGAGATGCAGCCGCTGCTTCACCCGGGCCTGGCGGTTGTGGTCCGATGTCGGCCGGAGTCCCCGGCCCGATCACGTCTTCCCGACGACGAGAACCACCAGGGCGACGTCGTCGTTGCGAGATTCGAAGGGCAGGATCGCGGCGAGCAGTCCCCGGATGCGGTCGGCAATCGCTTCGGCTGCGCCGCCACCGCATGCCGCTTCGGCAACGATCGCTCTCCAGCGGGCATCGTCGAGGTCGTGTGGTGGCGTGACATCGGTGGCGCCGTCGGTGTGGAAGACGACGACGTCGCCGGGCTCCAGATCGATCGTGGTCGGACTCACCCCGGGGTCGTCGAAGTAGCCGAGGAGCGTGCCGGGTCGACCGAACGCCGTCGCGTCACTGCGTCTGATCAACGTCGGCAGAGGATGACCACCGCAGGACACGGTGAGTGCCGCGTTCTCGAGCGTGAGGTCGATCGTGGCGTAGAGGCAGGTGAGGAAGGTCGAATGACCGGAGCGTCGCACGGCGCGGTTGAGGGAGTGCATGACGACCTCGTGGTCGTCGCCGTGCCAGGCGCTGTCGCGAATCGTGTGGCGAGCAAGCCCGGTGAGTGCAGCGGCGGACGGGCCGGTTCCACACACATCGCCGAGCACCAAGGCGTAGAGGCCTGCGTCCTCGAGCGCGAACAGATCGTAGAAGTCGCCACCGACCTCGGTGACCTCGCCGTTCGGCCAATACCGTACGGCGACGTCGATACCGGGGAGCTCCGGCAGCGACATCGGGAGCAGACTGCGCTGAAGCGTCTGAGCGATCTCGCGCTGCTCGTCGTGGAGGCGGAGGTTCTCGATGCTCGAGGCGATGCGAGCCGCCACGGTCTCCGCCAGGGTCACGTCGTCGGAGGTGTAGCGCCGTGACGACTTCGAAGCGATGAACTGGAGCGCTCCGACCACTCGCGTGCGCTTCTTCATCGCAACGGTGATCGCCGAACCCAGATCGAGACGAAGAACCAGGTCGAGGGCTTCGGGTGAGAGGTCGCTGGCCGCCAGGATCTCGTGGGAGATCTCGGGGTAGAACTCTGTCGCCCCGGTTCGGATGACTGCCGCGACACCGGTCGCGGCGTCGGGGTCGTAGGGAAACTGGGCCTGGAGTTCGCGGGCGTACTGCACCATCGCCGGGTCGGTGTGGGCCACCGTCACCTTCGGGGCGGCGCGACCGTCGGGCCCCATGACGTGGATGGTGCACCAGTCACCGAGACGAGGGACGGCCTGGCGAGTGACGTTCTCCATCACCTCGTCGATGCTCATCGACTGGTTCAGTGCCTCGTTGATCCGGGTGAGAAACTCGAGACGTTCCCGCTGGAGGCGTTCGTTCTCGGCCGCCCGCTCGGCTCGCTCGGTCAACCGACGAAGCTCGGACTCCTGCTCGACCCGATCGGTGATGTCCATCGAACATCCGACCGTTCCGGTCACGTCGCCATGTTCATCGAATGTCACGCCACCGACGCCGGCGATCCACCGGATCGATCCGTCGGCCCACCGGACCCGGTGCTCGACGCGATAGCTCGTCTTCTCTCGCACGGCGTCGGCGACACTCGCCAGCACCTCGGCGCTGTCGTCGGGATGCAACAGCGCCACGTAGGTCTCGAAGCTGCCGTCGAAGCTGCCGACGTCGAGACCGAACAGTTCCTCCATGCGGGCGTCCCACCGTGTCTCGCCCGTCTCCATGTTCCAGCGCCACGTCCCGAGTCCACCGGCCGCCAGTGCAGAACGGAAATGTTCGGAGAGATCGTGTGCCTGCTGCTCGGCCAGTCGGAGGTCGCCGACGTCGTCGGACGAGCCCACGATCGCAATGATCTTGCCGTGTTCGTCCACCATCGGGGCGGTGAAGGTGTGCACTCGGATCTCGGCTCCGTCGCGAGCCACGACCAGGCGATCGCCGGTCATCGACGTTCCACCGGCCAAGCGAGCCAGATCGGTCGTGTCCGAGGCGACCTGGGCCGGCGGGCCGAGCACCTCGATGATCGATCGGCCGAGTACTTCGTGCTCCGCCCACCCGTAGACATCCTGGGCTGCACGATTCCAGAGGAGGACCAGCCCATCAGGGTCGGTCACGATCACCGCGCTCCCGAGTGCGTCGAGCACAGAGCGGGAATCGATCACGGGGCCTTCACCTTTGCCGGGTGCCGTGGTGGCACGGGTACCTGCAAGGTACTCACTACGGTCTCGACAGGGAAATGGTTGTGTGGCGTGGGCATTCGACTGCTGCGGCGACCAGTCGTTTCAGCCCTGTCGGGTACCGGAGGGAGCGATGCGCGCCGACCGGCGGAGTGGTCGATCCGGGGGCCAGCAGTGGGCGTCTGGCGTTGGATCTACCGCCGGCGGTGGGCGCCTGCCTTGCGAGCGGCGACGATTGCCTGGGAACGGTCCTCGACGCAGAGTTTCGCCAGGATGATGCTCACGTAGTTTCGGATCGTCTTGGGGCTGTAGCCGAGGTTGGCTGCGATCACGGCGTTGCTGTGGCCCTCGGCGAGTTGCTCGAGCACGCGAAGCTCGCTCGCCGTCAGGGTTGGAAACGCGTCGCTCGGTTCGACCCACCGTCGAGTGGCCGCAAGGGCGGCTGCGATGCGTGGGGCGACAGCGGCGCCGTAGGTGACTGCGCCGTTGCCGACGGTGACGATCGCTCGGATCAGCTCCTCGTGATCGGTGTCTTTGAGTACGTAGCCGCGGGCGCCCGCGCTCGATGGCGCCATACAGCGAGTCGTCGTCTTCGAACATCGTCAACACGAGCGTCGCGACGTCGGGGAAGCGGTCGGTGATCGCCCGGATCGCGTTGATCCCTCCTCCGCCGGGCATCTGGAGGTCGACGAGAGCCACGTCGGGCCGCTCTCGGGCGACGGCTCGAACGGCGGCCTCCCCGTCGGCGGCTTCGGCAACCACCTCGATTCCGTCGACGGTGGCGAGCAGCGCGGCCAGGCCCTGGCGGAACAGCTGGTGGTCGTCAGCGAGGACCACCCGGAGACGGGTGGTCATCCGAGCTCCCCGGTCGGTGAGGCGCTCGCCGACAGCGACACGCCAGTGCGCAGCGGAATCGTCGCCGCGACGCAGCAGCCGCGCCCGTCGACGCCTCGGGACACGGTGATGAGTCCGCCGAGCTCGTCGGCGCGTTCGCGCATGGCTGCGAGTCCCACGCCGTCGGTGTGGCCGCCGTCGATGCCCCGCCCGTCATCGACGACGGTCACCGTGACCGCCGTGTCGTTGCGCCGCAACCGCACGTCGCAGGTCGTCGCATCGGCATGGCGCACGACGTTGCGAATTGCCTCGGACCCGATGCGGTACAGCGCAACTTGTACCGCTGCGGGCAGAGCCTCGAGTCCGGCGCATCCTTCGACCTGCAACGCAAGCTCCGGCGGAACGAACCCGAGGCATCGCAGAGCGTCGGCGAGGCCGAGATCGTCGAGGAGGGGTGGTCTGAGATCATCGACGAGTCGACGGACGTCGGCGGTCGTGGCGTCGACCATGACGAAGAGTTCGTCCACGACGCGCAGGTCGTCGGCGCCGAGTCGACCGGTCCGACGCAGCACGCCGAGTCGCAGCTTCATGGCTGCGAGGGTCGGGCCGAGCTCGTCATGGAGGTTGCGCCGAAGCCGTCGTCTCTCCTCCTCGATCCCGGCAACGACGCGTTCGCGAGACGCATGAAGTGCCTCGGCATGCCGGGCATTCGAGATCGCCAGCGCGGCCTGGCGGGCGATCGCGTCGACGGCTGCGACATCGTCAGCGGAGAACCCGCGACCCCGCGACCGACAGCCGACCGTGATCATCCCGAGATCGTCCGAGCCGAGGCGCACGGGCCGAACGAGACTCGGGGTGGTGACGACGGTTCCGGCCGTGGCGGTCAGATGCGACGACCACACCGACGGTTCGGGCGCCTGGTGCTGGCCTGGGCCCGGCTCGTCCATGACTGCTCGGATGTCGACGCTGACGAAGGGGACGCGCAGCAGGGACTGTGTCGTCGTGGCGAGATCGGTGAGGTACTGGACGCCGCCGAGTTCCGAGGCGAGATCGTGCTCGATCGTGGCGATCGCCGCGATCTGCTGATCATCGACACCGAACACCAGATCCACGATGGCTGCGTCGACACGCCGCCACATCAGGAGGACGACGATTGCGGCAACCGCCGCCGCTGCGCCGAGCGACCAGATCGACGTCGGTTGGTCGACGAGCCCGATTCCCGTCGGAAGCCGCAATGCGACGGCACCGCCTGCACCTGCGGTGACGGCCACCACGACAGAGGTGAGCACCCAGCGCAGCAACGCTGATCCGCTCTGAGCGTGCCGTGCGGGAATCGTCACCGGACCGGTTGCTTGTGTTCCGGGCCTGCATCGTGCGCAGCTCGACTCGACCCCGGCAGGTCGTCGCGTGCCAGGCAACACCAGATGCAGAAGAGCGACATGCACAACAGTGTCGCGCCGAGGGCTGCTTCGCCGTCGACCAATGCGACGCCCGCTTGAAGCGCCCAGAACGACTGCACGACGATCAGGGCGATGACGCCCCACCGTTGTCTGCGTAGTGCGCCGTAGGCGGCGATCAGTGCGACGACGTCGGTCGAGAAGCTCCCGACGACCAGCGCGAACGGGTCGTCGCTTCCCGACGCGCCCTTCGCCAGCGTCGGGAGGTCGTACACCGCGATGCTGATCGTGGCGACGACGATCGAGATGACGGCAGCGACACGCAGTCGCCCGGTACGAGTGCTGAAGGTGCCCATGTCTGCCTCCGATCGGTTCCTAGCACCGATCATCACCCTCGCGGTTGTCGATGTCACCTGACTGCTGTCCCGAGCCTGTCCCGACGGCGTCACACGCAGCCGCCCAAGGTCTGGACATCCACCCCTGCCAGCCCGACCTGCCGCTGGCGCATCGTGATTGCGACACGAAGGAGTCGGATGATGGGTCTTCGGATGAAGGTTGGGAGCGCCTTGCTCGCGGCGAGTGCTGCGTGCCTGGTCGGCTGTGCGAGCGAACGAACCGACGGGCCCGGTGCCGTCGGGGCTGCGTCGAGCACCACCCGGATGGCACTCGACGTCTGCGAGGTCGCTCCCACCCCGGGGCTGACCACCACGGCGGTGGAAGTCGACGGTCGCTCCTACCCGGCGGAGATCCACCAACCCAAGGGACGTGACGCAGCCCCGGTAGCGGCCGTGATCGACCTGCACGGCCTCGACTCCAGCGGCCCAGCCCAGGCTGATCTCACCCGATTCCGGCAGCTCGCCGATCGCGAGGGATTCGTGGTCGCCGAGCCGTCAGGACCGGTCGGCCCGCTCGGCGTCACCGGTTGGGAGATCGCAGCCGTCGACGAGCCCGACAGGGACGACGTCGGTGCGATCGAGCAGCTGATCGACATCCTGCTGGACGACCACTGTGTGGATCCCGACCGGATCTTCGTTGCGGGATACTCGAACGGCGGCTTCCTTGCAGCCGAGCTGGCATGTCGACCGGGATCCCGCGTCGCCGCCATCGTCGCGGTCGCCGGGTTCCACACGCCCGAGCCCTGCGACCGACACGTCCCGACCCTCGTGGCGCACGGGACGGCTGATCCGATCGTCCCGTTCGGACCGAACGGAATGTCGCTCATCGTCGACGACACGACACCCCCATCGCTCGTCGACCTGCTTGCGTCGTCGATCGAGGAGGAGGTTGCGACGTCGGCGAGAGGTGCTGGCTGCGACGACCCTCCGACATCGACCGAACTCGCCGATGACGTCACCGAGTTGAACTACGACGGGTGCGTCGGCGGTGCGATCCACAAGCTGGTCCTCGTCGAGGGCGGTGGACACACCTGGCCCGGCGCCGCGCTGACTGCCGATGACGGCTTCCTCGGGGCGACTACGGCAAACTACGACGCCACCGAGGCAGCTTGGGCGTTCTTCGTCTTCTCGAGCAGTTTCCGATGAGCACCAGTGGCCAGGCTCGGAACTCTCGGTCGTCGATGCGCAACACCCACGCACAGGAACGCCACGTCTGGACGGAGTTGAACCTTCGCTGCCGCGACGGGTGATTCTCATGGCTAGCGTTCGACCATGACCAGCATCGCCCGTCACGTCAACCTCGCCTCACGCCCGAACGGTGCGCCCGTCGCCGAGAACTTCGAGGTGGTCGAGGCCGAGGTGCCCGAACCGCGTGACGGTGAGGTCGTGGTGGCGAACCGTTTCATGTCGGTCGATCCCTACATGCGGGGTCGAATGAACGACACCAAGTCCTACGTGCCGCCGTTCGAGATCGGTCGCCCACTCGAGGGTGGCGCCGTCGGTGAGGTGATCGAGTCGAACTCGCCGGATGTGGCCGTCGGCGACCACGTCGTGCACGGCCTCGGCTGGCGGGAGATCGCCGTCGTACCTGCGGCGAGCACACAGCCGGCCGCCACGATCGAGGGTGTGTCGCTGTCGGCGAATCTCGGTGTCCTCGGTATGCCCGGCCTGACCGCGTACGCCGGATTGCTCGACGTGGCGTCGTTTCGGGAAGGTGACGCCGTGTTCGTTTCCGGTGCCGCCGGGGCCGTGGGTTCACTGGTCGGGCAGCTGGCCAAGCTCAAGGGCGCATCGCACGTCGTCGGATCCGCCGGTTCCGACGAGAAGGTCGAATGGATCACCGCCGAACTCGGCTACGACGCGGCGTTCAACTACAAGTCCGGATCGGTCGCGAAGCAGCTGTTTGCGGCGGCGCCCGACGGCATCGACGTGTACTTCGACAACGTTGGTGGTGACCATCTCGAAGCCGCGATCCACGCACTCAACGTGCATGGTCGCGTCGCGCTCTGCGGTGCCATCTCGATGTACAACAACACCTCGCCGGCGCCGGGACCCAACAACCTGTCGCTGGCGATCGGCAAGCGGCTGAACCTGCGGGGCTTCATCGTCAGTGACCATGGTGACCTGCGCGACGACTTCATTCGCGAGGTGGGCGGTTGGCTCGTCGACGGAACGATCAAGCAGGAGGAAACGGTGCTGCAGGGCATCGAGAGCGCCGGCGACGCGTTCATCGGTCTGCTGGCCGGGATGAACACCGGGAAGATGGTCGTCGAACTCTGAACTCGCTCGCACACTCGTTCTGTCAGATGGATGGGAGAGCCCGGCCGGCACGCTTCGTCCGTCCGACAGTGGTGATCCACCGGCAGGGGAGTCGAGCGGTCGCCGCGAGCACCAGCGCGAGCTTGCTCACGGCATCCAACGAAAGGTTCACACCCATGTCTGACAATCACCTCGCCGCCAAGACGCTCGTCATCACCGGGGCGGCCGGCGGCTTCGGCTCGCTCCTGTGCCGCGATGCACTGGCCCGCGGCGCGAAGGTCGCTGCGCTCGACGTGAACACAGCAGCGCTCGATGTCCTCGCTGCGGACCTCGACGCTGGCGACTCCCTGATCACCATCACCACCGACGTCACCGATCTTTCTGCCATGTCGGCGGCCGTGGCTCAGACGGTGACGAGCTTCGGCAGCGTCGATGTCATGGTCAACAACGCCGGCACCATGCCCCTTGCCTTCCTCGCCGACCACGCCGACGCTGCCACCGCCTGGGCGAGATGCATCGACATCAACATCAAGGGAACCCTCTACGGCATGATCGCCGTACACGACCAGATGCAGAGCCAAGGGCGAGGCCACATCGTCAACCTCTCGTCGATCTACGGCAACGCACCCGTTGTTGGCGCCGCGGTCTATGGAGCCACCAAGGCGGCGGTCAACATGATGTCCGAGGCATTCCGCGTCGAAACGCAAGGCACGATCAAGGTCACCATCGTGAAGCCAACCGGTGTGCCTGGAACGGGGCTCGGTAGCGGCGTCATCAACCCTGCGGCCGTCGTCGGGATCTTGGGCCAGAACATGGCCGACTACGGAGCGGTGTTCGCGGCACTCGGCGAGGGTCGCCTCGACGAGGTCGACCTCGACCCCGAATCGGTCGGCTACGCCGTCCTCGACCCACAGCACGTCGTCGACCAGATCCTTCACGCCATCGACCAGCCGTGGGGTGTGTCGGTCGGAGACATCACCGTTCGCGCGACCGGCGATCGATACATCCTCTGACCTCGGGACGATCGAGCCCGCGAAGGGTGAAAGCCGGCGGATCGGGGGGCCGAGGTTCTCTGGCCATGAACGACCGTCCAGTCCGAGAACCAGGGGTTTCGTGGCGCTTCAGCCGGTGAGCGGGATCGACGGTGGTGAGTGGGTTCCAGTCGGGGGTGCCGGCGTGGAGCAGTGCGCGAATCCGGTGGTTTGCGATGGTGGCTCGGCGGCGCGTTCGGGTGTCACCCCACGGGCGGCAGTCCCGTTCATCGAGCGCTCTCCAATAGCTCTCTTTTGATAGGGGTTTCGCGTGTGGTGTGATTCAGGGCTTGGTATGATCCCGTGAACTGAAGGGGAGTACCCCTCGAGGCCAGTCGTCAGTACGCCCCGTGCGGGGCCGGCGTGGCCAGCCCAGATCCTGGGCGGGGAGACTTTCAGCAACATCGAGTTCGTCGTTGCTGAAAGGAACCTCCGTGTTCAAGAACACTGTCAAGACCTTCACCCTTCTCGCTGGGCTCGCCGGTGCGTTCGTCCTCGTTGGTTCGTTGCTGGGCGGTCCGACCGGCCTGGTGATCGGTGCCGTCTTCGGTTTCGGGTTGGTCGGCGGTTCCTACTGGTTCTCGGATCGACTGGCCGTCCGCTCGGCCCGAGCCGTCGAGGTTGCCCCTGGTCAGTTGGATTGGTTGCGGTCCGATCTGGATGCGTTGGCCGAGCGGGCGGGCATGACGCCGCCACGGCTTGTTCGTGTCACCGGATGCGCAGCCGAACGCCTTCGCGACCGGTCGCAACGAGCGCACCGCCGTCGTCTGTGTGACCGAGGGCTTGCTTGCGGTGCTCGATCGTGACGAGGTGCGGGGTGTGGTGGCACATGAGGTCGCGCACGTGCGTCACCGTGACATCCTGATCGGGTCGATCGCAGCCGCCGTCGCGACCGGTATCTCGATGCTGGCCAACATGGCGATGTTCGCGTCGATGTTCGGTGGCGGATCAGACGATGAGGACGCCCCGAACCCCTTGGTCGTCCTGGTTCTCGCGATCGTCGCACCCGTCGCGGCGACCGTGATGCAGATGGCGCTTTCGAGGTCCCGGGAGTTCGAAGCGGACCGGCTCGGCGCGGAACTCGTTGGTGACCCCCGCCCGTTGGCATCTGCGCTTGCGAAGCTCGATCGAGCGGCCCGAGCCGTGCCGATGGACGTCACACCCGCCCAAGCCACGGCCTACATCGTCAACCCGTTGACCGGGCGAGATGTGAAGTTCGCGAACCTGTTTCTCACGCATCCGCCGACCGAGGCACGCATCGCTGCGCTCTTGACCGGTGTTCATGGCATGGCGGATCGGTGACCGCCGCCGGACCCGCCACCGAAGGGCGGTCTTGCACGCGGTGCGTGCTTCCATCGCAAGCGATCAAACGAACCAAGGGAGATGAATGATGGGAATCATCGATGCGATCAAGGGTCTGTTGTCGGGTGACGGCGTGAGCAGCATCCTGGAGTCGACTGGGGTGGGGGAACACCTCGACGGTCTCCTGGGCGAAGGCAGCGCGATCGCTGACACCGTGGGTGTCGATCTTGGTCAAGCGACCGAGTCGGTCGGTCTCGATGGCGTCGTCGAGTCACTGCCGGGAGAGGGCATTCCCGGATCGACCGACCCTCTCGGCGGCTGAGTCATGACGATCACGAGCAGCACGGCGCTGATTCCCCACGCCGAGGCCGTGTATCGCAAGCTCGCGGCCGACGACTACGACTCGGTCGCGCATGACATGACCTTCCTCGTTCAGCGAGCTCTGAACCGGAAGAAGGTGATGGGGGTGTGGGCAGACGCCATCGCATCGCTGGGCGACTTCGAGTCGCTCGGCCAGTCGTTCGTGCGACCGTCGGGCTCGCACGTCGTCGTCGAAACACCGCTGACGTTCGAGGCAGGCGAACTGGTCGGCCGGATCGCGTACAACCGACGCGACAAGATCGTCGGCATCGTGATCCTCGAACCTGACGCCGTCATGTCCGCGCCTTTCTGACGGCACGCCATCGAGTGCTCGGCCGGGGTGACGGAGAAGCTCCTCGATTGCGGGAGGTCGACTTGCCCAGGGGTCCTTCGCCGCCCAGGCGTAGTCGGTACTGTGCAAAGACTTGCGAGCTGGTTTCCGTACCGTTCTCGTGTGTTCGTCAATGCGGCTTCTCCTTCGATCTCTTCTGATGTTCCCGATCGTGACGCTTCTCGCGGCGTCCGGCGTTGCCGCGCATTCGGGCAAACAGAGCTATGTGTATGTGTCGATTCTGGATCGCGCCGTCGACGGTCGGGTCGAATACCCCATCGCTGATCTCGCAGCGATGATCGATCGGGAGGTGTCGACCGATCTCGCTGCGGTCGAGCGGTTTGCCGAGGAGAACGTTGCCTTGATCGCGGCGTACACCGGTGATCATCTTTCGATCGGTGATGGCGAGCGGGACTGGCGTCTCGAGTTCACCAAAGTCGATGTGATCGAAACCGGAGCGCTTCCCTACGTCAGGATCCACTTCACCGTCGAAGAGGACTTCGCTGAGACGCCGAGGGCGTTCACCGTTGACTACGACGGCATCGTTCATGCGAACCCGGAACGCGACGCACTCGTCATCATCGAGCACGATTTCGGGTCGGCAACATTCGGGAACGAGGCCACACCGATAGCCGGCCTGTCGACCGGGATGACCACTCGAGACATCACGCTCGATGACGTCTCGTTGTCCTCGTCGCTGCGGGCGTTGGTGGCGAAGGGGCTCGATGCCGTGCGCTATCGGACCGACGTCATCGTGTTCACGGTCGTGTTGCTCGCCCTCACCGTGTACGTCACGACCGATCGACGGACACGAGAGACCGCCTGGGCACTGCCTCGGCTCTCGAGGCGTGCCGCCGGTCTGTTCGGTGTCTTCGTGGTCTCGCACTCGGCCACCATGTGGCTGGCGACGATCGGGCCGGTGCCGGTGACTGCGACCACGGCGACCAGCCTGGCTGCAGTGGCTCTCGGAGCGTTGGGGTTGTCGATGGTCCGCGCCCGGCCGCGGTTCGAGCGCATCGGCATCGCGCTCCTGGCAATCGGGCCAGGTTTGGCGCTGGCAGAGATCGCGTTGTTCTTCGGCATCGATCGCACCCGGCCCGTCGTGTCGATGTTGGCCTTCAACGTGGGTGTCGAGCTGGCGTTGGTCGTGGTCGTCTTCCTGGCGGCGCCGACGATCCTGTTGTTGCACAGGACGCCGCTTGCGCCACTCGCGCTGACCGGTGCCGCCATCGTCGCCGTCGTTCTCGCCGCATCCATTCTGTTGGAGGTGTTGGCCGATGTGTCCACTCCGCTCACCGGACTTGCGAATTCTGCAGTGACCTGGCCCCGAAGCATCGGGCTCGGAGTCGGACTCGCAGCCGTGGCGGCTGGGGTCCACGTGCTCTCCGACCGCACGGGCCGGATGGTTCCTCTGGCGCCCGAATCCGAACGAGATCGAAAGACAGAAGGATCCTGATGCGCAAGTTCGTTGTCCCCGTTCGGGTCGTCACCGCCGCAATCGTGGTCTCGTTGTCTCTCCTCGCATCGCCCGCCGGCGCACACGAGTACGGACCGTTCGCAATCGATCGTTACGTCGCGCTCCTGATCGGTCCCGACTCGGCCGAGGTCGACTACGTGATCGATCTGGCCGAGACCCCGACTCAGGCCGATGGCGATCGGATCGAAGCCGATCCGGGAGCGTTCTGTTCCGAACTCTCCCAGGACATCGAGTTCGGGGTCGACGGCGAGATCGCTGCTCTCGGCGCGCCGGCTGCTTCGGCGGTGCGAAGCCCTGGCGATGGTGGGCTCACGACCCTTCGCATCGAGTGCAACTGGAGTGTGGCGATCGCCCCCTCGGATCTCGTGCGCACGGCCACGTTCCGCGACGACAACTACGTTCAGCGAGTCGGGTGGCGCGAGATCATCGTGGTCGGTGATCGCACGCGAATCGACGGTGAGGTGTCGAACGAGTCGATCACTCGGCGGCTCACTCGCTTTCCCGATGCCGACGACAACCCCGAGACGGCTTCGGTTGGTTTCGAGTTCCAGGCCTCACCAGAGGCTGGTGAGGCCGTTCTCGACAAGTCGCAACCGAATGCGGATGAGGAGTCGGGGGACCCGTTCTCGCGACTGATCGCTCGAGCTGACGATGGTGTCTGGGCCACGCTGACGGCCCTCGGATTCGCGGCAGTGCTGGGTGCGCTGCATTCGTTGGCGCCGGGGCACGGCAAAACGGTGATCGGGGCCTACCTCGTCGGTACCAGGGGCACGAAGACCCAGGCTTTGGTCTTGGCGACCGCGGTGGCGCTCTCGCATACGTTGGGCGTTCTCATCCTCGGTCTCATCACCTACGTGGTGGGAGCGGCGTTTGCTCCTGAACGCGTCTACCCGTGGCTCCAGGCTGTTTCGGCACTGATCGTGTTCGGCATCGGCATCTGGCTCGTGGTGGTGGCTCTCCGCGAGCGGGCGCTCCGAAACGATCCTCATCATGCGGTCCACGACCATGATCACGGGCACGATCATGATCACGGGCACGATCATGATCACGGGCACGATCATGATCACGATCACGATCACGGGCACGATCATGATCACGGGCACGATCATGATCACGGGCACGATCATGATCACGGGCACGATCATGATCACGGGCACGATCATGATCACGGGCACGACCATGACCATGATCACGGGCACGATCATGATCACGGGCACGATCATGATCACGGGCACGATCATGATCACGGGCACGATCATGATCACGGGCACGATCATGATCACGATCACGATCGCGTCCTCGTCGCCCATGACCATGGACACGATCACGAACACGAGCGTGATCATGCTCGCGTCCTCGTCGCCGATGTCCATGGACACGATCACGGGCACGACCATGGTCACGAGCACGCTCACGGTGTCGATGCCGGTTGGCACCGGCACGGGATCTTCCCGCACACCCATCGCTTCGATCTCGACGAGTTGGACTTGAGCGGTCGGGTGAGCTGGCGGACGCTCGCAATCCTCGGGCTATCCGGCGGATTGGTACCGTCGACTTCGGCGATCATCGTCCTGCTCGGGGCGATTCAGTTGAATCGGCTCGCATTCGGCGGGGCGTTGATCCTGGCATTCGGTATCGGCATGGCCATCGCGCTGGTCAGCGTCGGCCTTGGCATGGTGGCTCTTCGAGATCGAGCCTTCGGCGCCATGGAAGGAAACCGAGTCATCGAGCGCGCCCGTGAGGTCATCGTTCCCCTTGCCGCCTTTGCTGTTCTGGGGATCGGAGTCTTTCTCGTCATCCGGGCGGCAATCGTGTTGGCCGACTGACCGTCAACTCACGACCGAAACAGAGGTCCCCCTGATCAGCGGGCGTCTCCACCGACCTCTGAGCTGCGCATGACCGCAGGAATCTCGAGTCCGATTGGCCGTCAGGCCACCGGCGGCAGGTACTGGTCGGCGTCAGGCGTTCAATGCGTGGAGGAGCGGTCGCAGGAGATCGGTTCTGCCGGCGACGGTCACGTCGTCGTCGAGATCGCCGGGGTCTTCGGGGGTACCGCGAACGAGCGCGAGCAGTGCCGAGGTGGTGGCCTCGATGACGACGATCGGTTCGGTCGAGAGGTGGCCGTAAGCCAGGCGCGCCTGGTCGCCGGCGAACGTCAGCGTCAGCTCGTCTCGTTGATCGAGCAGGATGTGGACGTCGCCATCGGGGAACCCACCTCGGTAGCGCCGGGCTCGTTGGGTGAGCGCCCAGCGAGCGTTGAGGACGTACTCGTCGGCTTCGTCGGGCGGTGGAAGGAGCGGTCCTCCCCATCGGGCGAGGTCACCGGCCAGGCGAGCGAGTTCCTGACCTCGTTCGGTGAGCTCGTACAGGTTGGCCGGTACGGGGTTCCGGACCTCGCGTTGTTGCACGGCGCCGGCCGCCTCGAGTGAGCGGAGCCGATCGGCGAGCAGATCGGTGGAGATACCGGGGAGGCCGTCGAACAGATCGGTGAAGCGGCGCGGACCGGGAACCAGGTCGCGCACGATCAGCAACGCCCATCGCTGCCCGACGACATCGAGGGCAGCAGCAAGGCCGCAGTATTGCCGGTACGTCCGTTTGCTCACGGCCTCACCCTACCGCAACCCGCGACTGGAATCAGGTCCACATACTTGCCTTGATCGTGTTGACAGTTGGAAAACCCTGTGTTGGACTCGCCGCCATGTCGGAACCCGCTTCTCGCCCCCTCCAGACGTCTCCCGCCCGCTCGCCGTGGGTGACCTTCACGGTGTGCGCGCTCGCCCTCTATCTCACCACGCTCGACCTTTCGATCGTCAACGTGGCGTTTCCCGACATCCTCGCCGAGTTCGAGATCAGCCGAGCCGATGCCTCGTGGATCGTCACGATCTACAACATCTTCTACGGTTCGCTCCTCGTGGTGACCGGTAAAGCCGCAGATCAACTGGGTCGACGCCGCATGTTCCTGGCTGGTCTGGTGATCTTCGCTGCTGGGTCAGCCATCGGAGCGGTCGCGCCAGGGCTCGGCGTGCTCGTCTTCGGTCGGGCAATCCAGGGGATCGGTGGCGCCATGCTCGCTCCGGCATCACTCGGCCTCTTGCTCGCCGCCTTCCCGCCCGAGCGGCGCACGCAGACCGTTGCCATGTGGGGTGGGATCGGCGCACTCGGCATCGCCAGCGGACCGAGCATCGGAGCCTTCGCGATCTACCTCACCGACTGGAGGGCCGCCTTCTGGATCAATCTGCCGATCATCGCCGGCATGCTGTTCGCCGGTCGCCGGGTTCTCTCCGAGACCGCAAAGGTGAACAGCGAACACCGCCCCGACTATGCGGGCGCCCTCCTCGTCACCATCGCCCTGGCTTGCCTTGCGCTTGGCATCTCCCGCTCCGAGGTGTGGGGCTGGGTCGACGCACGAACCCTGGGGGCAATCGCTGCGGGCATCGTCGCCATTCCCCTTTTCGTGAGGCGCCAGCAACGCCACCCCGAACCCGTGCTCGACCTCACGCTCTTCGACAGCCGCTCATTCAGCATCGCCAACACCTCCGCCATGGTCTTCATGGCAGCGTTCGCTGCCTACTCGCTCAACAACGTGCTGTTTCTTCGCCAGGCGTGGGGCTATTCGGTGCTCGCTGCCGGTCTCCTCACCGCGCTGCCGCCGGTGACCGTCGCGGTCCTCGCCCCGTTCACCGGCCGCTCGGCGGCACGCATCGGGTTCCGGCCGTTCGTCATCGCCGGGCCGCTCATCGTCGCCGTGGCAACGCTGGGCTTCGTCCTCTTCCTCGACGGTGATCGAACCCCGGTCACGTTCGTCCTCATCGGCGAGGTGGTCGCCGTCGGCATCGCCTGCTTCATCCCCGTCAATTCGGCAGCCGCCGTTGCCGAGCTCCCGCCGCTTCGCCTGTCGATCGGTGGAGCAGTCAACAACACCTTCCGACAAGTTGGGGCGGTGCTGGGAATCGCTCTGCTCGTTGCGTTGATCGGGTCGCCAGAAACGACAGCTGAACTGGTCGCGGCCCACGAGCGAGGCTGGATCATGATCGCCACCCTCGCACTGATCACTGCGGTCATCGGCCTGGCGCAGCCGGCCCTCGGCAAGCAAGGGAATTCCGTCTCCTCGACCACGCCTCCGACAACAGCGGCAACGACACGGGCAACACCGCTGTCGCCCACCATTGCGGCAGCCGCCGACGGTCCGATGTGAAGCCAGGCCGTCACACCGGCTTCATGATCACCGACCTGACGGCCGGTTGACGCTCCCTCCCGACCGAGGCACCCATGACGGCATTCGCTCGAACCGATGACCGCCAAGCGGCGAGCTCGAGGACTGGCCGTACCCGCCCAGCTCCCACCTGGATTCCGGCGAACGAGGTTCTGGCGTCGCGCAGGATCATGGCGCGTTCTCGGCGAACGCCAGATCATCGATACGCATGACCTCGAGCTCGATCGGTCGCGAGATCACCTCTGCCGCAACCCGAGACGCCAGCGACCAGCACGACCACGAGACCCCCAACACGCGATCCCAGCACGCTCACATCCCGACGCTCCGACGAACTCGCTGCAACGGAAAGCGCAGCGATGCCGGCACGAGTGCTCGGTCCCGCGGCTCGTACTGCGGGCTCGTACTGCGGGAACGTTGCGAACACCGGTCGTCTGCGAGTGGTCGAGTTGCGGGTGCCCGGATCCGGTCTCTACGATGCCGGGACGTTGCCGTCCTCGGATGGCTCATTGGAGGGAACCAATGCATAGCTTTCGCTGGGCGCGCCGATGCGCGATTCTTGCCGTCGCGGTATCGGCCTGCGGGTCGTCGGGCGGACTGGCCGCCGAGGCGCAGGACCAGTCCGATCAGACGTGTGCGTGTACGACGTTCGAGTGCACGACCGAGCACATCGCCTGGTTCAA
Organism: uncultured Acidimicrobiales bacterium; assembly: GCA_963717115.1. Taxonomy (GTDB): domain Bacteria; phylum Actinomycetota; class Acidimicrobiia; order Acidimicrobiales; family SZUA-35; genus JBBQUN01. The sequence goes on from CAVQVO010000011.1 coordinate 85,280, forward strand.
CAAACAGCGCGCCGTGAACGACGCCGAGGTGCAAGCACTCGACGGCAGCGACCGCGCTTCGTTCGACTCCGCCGAGGACGCTGCGGTGGTCTGCCAGGACGCCCTCCGGTAAGGCGCCGTTTCGATGGGCAGCATCAACGTGGTGATGTTGCTGGCCGGACTGGACAGCGCCGTCGTTCTCGGCATGGCCGTCGCCTGGCAGTCCGGGCGATCGATGCGTCGCGGCTCTCACACTCGAGCAGAACGGTACGACCCGACACAGGATCGTCGAGTCGACAAACACCAAGGGCCGCGACAACGCCTTTTTCGAGGTGAAGGTCACAACGAGACGGCTGGCCAAGCGGCGACCTCGACGCCGTTCTCCACGCGATGACGGGGACCGGCGACTGTCAACCACGGACCTCGAAGTGATTCGACGCGGGCAGGTCGGACGACTGATCGACGACATGCGGCAACGACGAAAGGCAGTTGAGTGATGGTTGATTTCGTGAAGAAGGTGCAGAAGAAGGCCGGGGGTGATCTCGTCGAGGGTGAACCGATCCTCGACGCACGGGTCGTGCAACCCGCGGGCAAGACCATGCGGAACGCGTTCTCTGCGGCCGCCATCCAACACACCGGGGCGTTCATCGATTACCGGATCCAACGATGGCGGTCACGAGCCGAGAACTCGGCCAACGCCGGTGTCGCGGCGAGCGGGGCGATGGCGGCAGGATTCCCCACCGACAAGTGTTTCTTCACCCTGACCGATCGGCGTGTGCTGGTCCACTCGTTCGGAGCGATGACCGGAGCGCCCAAGGACCTCCTGGCGACCTACCACCTCACCGAATTTGCCGGCATGGAGGCGGCCGCAGGCAAGCTCGTCAGCAAGCTCACCCTCTTCATGGCCGACGGATCGACCGTGCCGCTCGACGTCATGAAGGGCGGAGGCGATCCCCAACGGCTGGTCGACGCCTTCAACACCGCACTCGCCCGCTGGGACCAGACCTGAACCAGATCCCCGGGAAGCGTCTCGCGGTCGGGTCACATCTCGTCAGCGTCGGTCATGTGAGGCGGAGCCCCGGATCTGGTCTACCTTGCCAACGATCCGAAGCAGGGTTGGTTGCCAAGGGAGACGCGAATGAACTTCACACTCAAGCCACTCGTTGCCGAACTGGTCGGCACATTCTGGCTGGTTCTGGGGGGCTGCGGTGCCGCTGTCCTGGCGGCCGACTTCGGGGTCGGCGGCAACGGCACGAGCCTCGGCCTCGGATTCGTGGGCGTCAGCCTTGCCTTCGGTCTCACCGTTCTGACCGGCGCCTACGCCTTCGGCCACGTTTCCGGTGGCCACTTCAACCCGGCCGTGACCGTCGGCATGGTCGTCGCAGGACGATTCCATCCCAACAACGTGGTCGGATACATCGGCGCACAGCTCGTCGGCGGTGTGCTCGGGGCTGCGACGATCCTCGGCATCGCCAATGGAAAGGCCGGCTTCGAAATCGGCGAGGGCCCTGGGGCCTTTGCATCGAACGGCTACGGCGACTTCTCTCCGGGCGGCTACAGCCTCGCTGCCGCTCTGCTCGCCGAGATCGTCTTGACTGCCGTGTTCCTGATCGTGATTCTCGGTGCAACGGCCAAGAAGGCTGCGCCGGCGATGGGCGGCCTCGCGATCGGTCTTGCGCTCACGCTGATCCACTTGATCTCCATCCCCGTGACCAACACGAGCGTCAACCCGGCTCGTTCGACCTCACAGGCCATCTTCGCCGGCAGCGACCAACTGGGGCAGCTGTGGTTGTTCTGGGTGGCACCGATCATCGGCGCAGTGCTCGGTGCTGCGCTGCATCGCTACCTACTCGGCGACCACGAAGACATCGTCATCGGCCACGACCCCACCGACGTCTGAGGTCGCTGGACAACCCACCCAACGCGAAGATGAGGGAGCAGCCCCAAACGTCCAACGCTTCGGGGCACTACCCGGTGACACCCGCACGGGATCACTGATCCGGCAGGCCAACGCCACTCGGAATCGGCCCCAGTGTGGTGCCCGATTGCCCATTTCACCGTTGGAGGCAACCAGTTGGTCCACCTGTTCGTCGAGCCCGACCATCAGGGCCTGGGGCTCGGCCGACTGTTGCTCGAACAGGGGGAGGCGATGATCGCTGCAGACGGCCACGAACACCTCGAGTTGCATACACGGGTCGACACCGTTTCGATGCCGGTCACGGGTCGTCCATTCCGAGCGAACGGTCTCGGGAGCGATGACCATGCTGGGTAGCCGCTCTCGATCGAGCGCTTCCTTCGGACAAGCTAAGGCACGTCGACGATGGTCATGATCTCCTGGCCTTGGTCATCGGGGTCGTAGCTGAACATGTAGGTGTGCGCCGTCTTGACGGTGAGCGTCAAGATGACGGTGGTGCCGGGGGCGATGGATTTGAGGCCGCCGGGGAAGTCGACGGCCAGCGGCGGAGGACCGTTCTGTCCGCCTTCCATCCACGCGCCGATCTCCGCGCCGCGGCTGAGGTCGGTGCCGGTGGGAACTCCTCCGGTGTTCAGCGGATGGGGTGTCGTCCCGGTGTTGGTGACCGCGATGGTGTGAGTTCCCGCAGTGAGCGTCGGCACGGTGATTCCGTCATCGTCGAGGGTGATCGTGAGATCGGCGGTTGGGGCGACGGTCTGGCTCGTATCGGTCACCGTGAAGACAGTGATCATGCCGTGCTCGAGGTGGTTCATGCCATCGGCAGCCGGGAAGTAGCAGCTGAAGACGTACGTACCGGGTTCGAGTGTTCTCGCGATGTCGATTTCGTTGCCTGCACTGATGGCGGTGACACCGCCAGGGTCGGCGATCAAGACCTCGCCGGCTGGCGAGCCTCGCTCGATCCACGCCGTCACGTCCTCGACGGTGGTCCCCGGTTCGACCTGGGCGAGATCGAGTTCGTGCGCCAGGGAACCGGCGTTGACGATCTCGAATTCGACCATGGGTCCGGCGACGATCGTCGGCATGGTGATCGAGTAGTCGGCCAGCTTCACCTCGACCGGCCCTGTGGCTGCGTCTGGGTCGTCGCTGCCGCAAGCGGAGAGGGCGGCGCCGGCGAGAACGGCGGCCAGGGCGATGGTGGCAGGATTCATGACGGGTTCCTCCGAGTGGCGAATGGTGTGTCGGCAACGATGCGTCCGATGCCGGAGATGACGCATCGGCTTGCGGTCACCGGTTTGTCACATCGGCCTCGTGACACCGAGCCCTTGTGCTTGTTGTCCAGCTGGTCGAAGGTGAACAGGTGACTCGTGCGTGGATTCGGCATGGACTGCTCGCCAGTGCAGTGACACTGGGCATTGCCGGGGTGGTTGGATCGCTGAGTACAGGCGACCTTCCTGGAAACGGCGACAGTTGGGGACTCGCTGTCTCGTTCATTGCGTTCGCTCTTCTGGGTTGGGCCATCGGGGGACGGCAACCGGAGCTGCTGATCGGTTGGCTGCTTCTCGCTGGCGGCACCATCGGGGTGGCCGCCTTCCTTGCTTCGTGGTGGTCCTTCCAGTCGTTGATCAATGATCCGGGTTCGCTGCCGGGCGGTGCGGTGGCGGCCTGGCTTGCGGTGTGGCTCTCGGTTCTGCCGTGGCCGCTCGTTCTCGTCGCCCCACTGGTGTTGTTCCCGACCGGTCACGTGCGTAGCCGGCGCTGGCTTTGGTTCATGACCGTCGTCGGCGTCACCGTTGGCGCCCTGGTCGTGATGGCGGCTGTGTTGGCATCCCCGATAGCTGTTGGCGATGCGAAACAGCTGATCGATGCGCCCGGTATCGGCGAAACCGGCGCTGCCGGGGTGGCGATCGGGCTGCAGGCGATCGGTCGGCTGGTGGCGTTCGTGGCCATGGTGATCGCCTTCGTCGGCCTCGTCGTCGCTCGACATCGGGCGAGCGAACGAGGAGCGACAGCCCTACTCCACGGCCTTGGTCGGTGCCGCGGTCGTGTTGGCAATGATCTGCCTCGATGTGCTGGTTCCGGTCGTATCCGGCCAGCGATACATGGTTCCAGAGGCGGTCACCACGATGACCTTGGTGGCGATACCAGCTGCGATCTCGGTCGCCGTCGTCCGCTTCCAGCTGTACGAATTGCGGGCCCTGGTCAGCCGTTCGGTTCTCCTGGCGATCACGGGATCGATGCTCACGATCGTCTATCTCGGCGTGCTGCTCCTCTTCTCGGCCGCCGTTGGTGATCGGGCGCCGCTGACGGTGCCGGGCATCCTCGCGGCAGGTGCCGTCGTGGCAGTCAGCGCACCCGTCGCTGCTCTGGCGACACACATCAACCGACGTTGGTTCGGTCGCGTTCACCGGCCGGCATCCGTGGTCACCCGCTTCGCCGAGGAACTACTGGTCGATGATGATCCGCTTGCGACTGCGAGAGCGTTGGCCGAAACGATTCGAGGCGAGTTGCGGCTGGGCTCGATCGAATTGGCGATCTCGGGAATCGAAAGTACGAAACTCGGTGTGCCGAAGGGGCCGGTCACGCAGCTCGATTTGCGCTACGGCCAGAACCGGGTCGGTGAATTGCGGGTCACCGCCAGACAGGGCGAGTCGCTCGGAGCAGTCGACCGACGGATGCTCCGTGAGATCGCCGGATACGCATCGATCGCTGCTGAGGCGATTCGTGTCGGGGAGGACCTTCGCCGGGCGCAGCATGAGCTGGTCAGAGCCCAGGCCGAAGAACGCCGGCGCGTGCGGCGAGACCTCCACGACGACGTCGGTCCAACTCTGGCCTCGGCGCGGCTGAAACTTGCCGCACATCGTCGACACCTGCCAGAGGGAACCAGCGTCGACGACATCATCGACCAACTCGCCGACTCGATCCGAGGGATCCGGCGAGTGGTCGAGGGCCTTCAACCGTCGGTGCTGGAAGACGTCGGGCTCATTTCGGCACTGCAGATCTTCTTGACCGACGTTCGCCAGACGTCCGGGATCCAGATCATTTTCGACGCACCGTCAGCACTGCCGGAGCTACCGACGGCGACGGCGAGCACGGCCTATCGAGTTGTCGCCGAAGCGCTCACGAATGTCGTGCGCCACAGCGGCGCGACGTTGTGCACGCTTGGAGTCGCCCACGCCGGAGAGAAACTGCACATCGAAGTCGCCGACAACGGCAATGGCTTCGACACCTCCGAATCGTCGGGGATGGGCTTGCGAAACATGCGCAGTCGCGCTGGATTGCTACACGGCGTTGCCACCATTGCCAGCTCGCCCGGGTCGGGCACCACCGTGGTGCTGGAAGTGCCGCTGTGCCCGCAGACGTGATTCGCGTGATGATCGCCGACGACCATCCCGTCTATCGGGACGGACTCGCCCAGCTGCTCTCGGCGATCGGCGGGTTCGAGGTGGTCGGACTTGCTGCGGACGGCATCGCTGCGGTCGAATTGGCAGGCTCGCTCTTGCCCGACGTCGTGGTCATGGACATTCGGATGCCGAACCTCGACGGCATCGAAGCCACCCGTCGCATCACTGCGGCTGATCCGAACATCGCCGTCGTGGTGCTCAGCATGTTCGAAGAAGACGACCTCGTCTTCGCTGCGGTTCGTGCCGGCGCACGCGGCTACCTGCTGAAAGACTCAGACGACGATCAGATCGCTGCGGTCCTTCGCGGTATCGCACGGGGCGAAGCGATCTTCGGCCCGACAACGGCGCGGCGTTTGCTGGATATGCTCGGCCGCTCGGCGAGCCCGCTCGGCAACCCCACACCGGATCCGTTCCCGCAGTTGACCGTACGCGAACACGACGTGCTCGAGCTGCTCGCTCGCGGGAAGCGCAACGCGATGATCGCCGAAGAGCTGTTCCTCAGCGAGCGGACCGTGCGCAACTACGTGTCGAACATCTTTGCCAAGCTTCAGGTTGCCGATCGTGCCCAGGCGATCGCCGCCGCCAGAGACGTTGGTCTCGGCCAGCCGCCGAACGAGAGCGCCCGATCACCGTCGATCGCCACGGACAGGGGTGCGGCTCGCCGCTGATCCGACAGGCCCGATGCCGGATCGACGCATGTCGCTGTGAGGTTTCCGAGGCTCCGCTGGTCCACCAACGGTGTCGGCACCCAGCCACCGATCGGTGGGGGACTGAGCAGTTCGGCACGGAAGGTGTCGCCGAGTCCGTAGCCGAAAGGCGATGCCTGGGGTGGCTGCCGACCCGGTGAGGAAGTGTTCGCTCCTGCCACTCGGGGCATGGGCGATCGGCGACGAGATTGCTCGATGGACCGCTGACCACGACCACGTCCAGCGTGGTCAGACCGTGGCCGGTCCATCACTCCCAGATCTATCGCTTGACACTATATCGATTGATGATAGATACTGCGGCCATGACGGATCCGATGTCCTTCTTGCCATTGCCAGCCGCACAGTTCCATGTGCTGGTCGCCCTCACCGAGGGTGACCGTCACGGCTACGCGATCATGCAAGCGGTCGAGGATTCCTCCGGAGGGATCGTTCGAATGGGCCCTGCGACGTTGTACGGCACCCTCAAACGGCTTGTTGATCACGGGCTGGCCGAAGAATCGGCCCACCGGCCCAGCGAGGACGACGACCAACGACGGCGCTACTACCACCTGACCGGCCTCGGTCGACGAGTCTGTTCGGCCGAAGCCGACCGCCTCGCGGACCTCGTTCACATCACGCGCACCAACCTGAATCCGGGCGTGGCCTGACATGCACGACCATCGCCTGTACCGGGCACTGACCCGCCTCTACCCAAGCGACTTTCGCGACCGCTACCGCGACGACCTCGTCCAGCACCACGCCGACCTGATCGGCGAACGAGGCAACACCGCCGCATGGACCCGAACCGGGCTCGACCTGCTCGTCACCGTTCCCCGCTACCGACTGGAGACCATCATGAACAACCGCCACAGCACTGCAACCCTCGACGTCATCATCGGCCTCGTCGCTGCCGCGGGAATTGCCGCCTTCGCCGGCGGCTTCATCCCCGGCATTGGGCTCGTCGTCATCGCTGCCCTCTTCGCGATCACCCAACGAAACGCCATGGCCCGCTCCATCCGGACACCCAACTCGTCTCAACGTGCCCACCGGCTCCATCTGGCCGCCGTCAGCGCCGGCATCTTCGGAGCATGCGTGATCGGGTTCATGATCGTGACCTGGGACGGAGAGGCCAGCTCACTCGGACTGCTCGGCACCAGCGTGCCAGGAACAGCAGCACTCGTCGCCGCCGTCGGGTTCCTGGCCGCTGGTCTTCTCACACCACGAGACTCCACCAACGCAGCGCACTGACCCTCACGGGGCCGTCCCGGTTGGCCGTCTCCGAGCACGACGAGTGTCGTGGTGTCGGGGGAACGGTGATCGGCGCCTCGACTTCGGTGAGCGTGACGGGGTCGACGATTCGGATCCTGTGTTGCCACGGATCCGACGGCGAGATGATCGGCGTCGAGATGGGCCAATCGGGCCGTCCGCCACAGCTGGTCGTCGAACGCCTCGGCCGGGGCGAGTCCGCCGAGGTCACCCCCGCCGGAGCCGCCGTCGAATCCTGACCGTCTCGGTCAGTTCCCGAGCGAACCGCCGAAGATCTGCCACGCCAGGACCGACTTGGCCCCGAGGCTGAGCACGAGGTACGTCTTCTCGCCGAAGGCGTAGTCGGACCAGCGCCCGACTTCGCGGTATTGCAGCCACTGGTTCAGCCCGAAACTGAAGAAGAACAGGAACTGGGCGATGACGATGCCGTAGACGAAGCCGGGCACGGTTTCGGATCCGAGGATGTTGGTGAGGATGGCGAGCCACGGAGCGAGACCGACGACCGTGCCGAACCAGAACGGCACCATCGTCGTCGACGAACGGCCCGGCGGGTTCATCCGCTCCTGGAGCCAGCCGAACAGGATCATCCCCACGTTGGCTCCGGCGATACCGATGACGGCGGTGATGTCGGTGATGCCGCTGTAGGACGCGATCAGCAGCACCATCAAGGTGGCGCTGAAGGAGTACTCGACCCAGCGGAACCGGTTGATGCCGTGCTGGAGGTCTCGCTCGTAGGTCGAGCGGGCCACCGTCGCGGTGATGAGGTGATCGAGCGCCGCCAGACCGAGGAACACCGCGATCGCCACACCGATCCGAACGTCGACGAAGTCCGCAGCGGTGGGGCGCCTCGTGCCGGGAGGGCCCTCGGGGAACGTCGAGGTCAGTGTGATGGCGAAATTGCTGGCCAACACCAGGATCAGGATCGCCTGCAGCCCGTGGAGAGCGGTCAGACCGAGGTTCCAGAGACGGAGATTGGCGAACCGCTCGGGGGAGATGGAGGTCGTCGGCTCGGCGCGGTCTGGCATCGTGTCACCCTGCATGATTCGTCGTCTTTCCGGGCCGAGCCGGTCGGTCGGGCCACCGATCCGAGCGTAATCGAGCGCACCACGTCGACTGCGAACCGCAGCCGCTCGCCTCGGCTCATGCCGGAGTTGCGCGGTGGGCGTGGGTGGGAGCCGGACCAGCCGTGACCGAGGCGACGCCTGGACGTCGTCGGTCGCCCGGTCTGAACCGGGTGTTCGATCAGGCGGTGCCGCTGCCCGGGATGCGGGTGTAGTACTGGTGGAACTCGTCGCCGATGGCGTGGATGGGTGCATGCGGGCCGAGGTCGAGCACCAACGCCTCGGTGAGCATCCGGGTCCGGTATTCCCAGCCGTCGGGGAGTTGCGTCATCTGCTCGCCGAGCGTCTCGAGGGTGTCGAGGGTGAACTCGGGGCCGTGGGCCTGCATCACGTAGGCGTGTCCGTCGGCATCGACGAGCTCGAACACCGGGTGCCCCGCGGCGTAGACCATGCGATGGGTTTTCTGCGGACTGAACACCTGGTACGGAGCGGCACCGCCCTGCGCCATCAGGAGTGCGACGGACACGGTGGCGCCATACCGGGCGTCGAGCCCACCGAAGGACGTCGGTGGTCCGAGCAACACGGTCTGGGAATCCATGACCCAGTATTTCGGCCCGTTCTTCACGACCCGGAGCGCACCGTGCTGTTGTGCGAGGAGGTCGAGATCGAGGTCGTCCCAGATCTCTGCCGGCGCGTCGTTCAGGCACGCGGTGTTGTACATGTCGACGGTCTCGCCCATCACGAGCAGCAATTCGGCGAAGCGTCGACCTCGCACGTCGTCGAGCGTGACCGAGCTGGTCTCGTGCGGGCTGGCCTCGGTGGTGTTCGGCATGGCATCTCCTGTCGTGTCGGTGGGACCCGCCGTCGTGGACTCGGGACCCACCCTCGGTACGGACCGAACACCTGACGGCGCGGCTGAGCGACACTACTGCAGCCGACCGGCTGCGTGTCACGACACGGAGCGAGTCGTCCCGTGGTGTCGGAACGAGTGCCCGAGGCCCGGGATGGATTCCGTTCGACCCCAGGTGGGCGAGGTCCCTCCGGATGTCGCGCAGGTGCGCCCGCTCCTCCTCGAGGACGAACGTAGGAGCCACCGACAGTGGAATGGAAGTCCGGCACCCGGCGGCGTGATTGCGGGGCATGGAGGATCGAGGTTGATCCGCGCTCGGACTGGTCGGCCGGGTACGGGCGTTTGGCGATCTGGCCCGTTCAGGGTCGCGGATGACGTGTCGGGGCTCGCTGGGGCAATCGTTCTCGACATCGAACGAGTTGACCGGGTCGCTGCGACGGACACTCGTCGGTGCCGATGACGTCAGGGGCTGTCGATTTCGTCGTGGTGTTCGGGCGGAGTGTTGCGGGCGCGGTTGATGGCTGCTGTGGCTTGGGCACGGGATCGGACACCGAGTTTGCGGTAGGCGCGGCTGAGATGGGTCTCGACGGTTTTGACCGAGACGAAGGATTTGGCTGCGATTTCTCGGTTTGTCGCACCGGCGACTGCGGCGAGGACCATGGCTCGTTCCTGGTCGGTCAGGGAGCTGAGGTCGAGGGTCTGGCCGGCTGTGTCACCACAGGCTCGGAGTTCTCTTGTGGCGCGTTGATGCCAGGGTTCGGCTCCGAGGGCAACGAAGATCGAGTCAGCCCGGCGGAGCACGATGCGGGCTTGGCGAATGGCTTTGGCTCGACGGGCGAGTTCGCCGGTCACGAGGGCAGAGCGTGCTTGTTCGAAGGGTGCTCCGATCGATGCGAAGATCCCTTCGGATCTTGATCCGAGTTCGGTTCCGGTGGTGGGGTCGGTTGCTGTGAGTGCTGCGCTTCGGTACCACAGGCCGCGTCCCCAGTTCGTCGTACCCTCGGGCGAGGTTGCGGTGTGGAGGGCAATCGCTCGGTCTTTTGATCCGTCGCGGACCAGGGCTTCGATCAGGTCTGCGTCCCATTGGCGGATCGATGCGAGGGATGGGAGTGGGGAACGGTCGTTGGAGGCGAGGTCGGTGAGGAGGTCGACCGCTCGTGCCGCTTGGTCGGTCGACAATGCGAGGAATCCTTGGGCAGCGATGACCCGCATGAGGGTGGAGCCGTCGCCGCGGTCATAGGCCGATGCGCGTGCGGTGTCCAGCAGCTGTTCGGCCAGCGGCGTGTCACCGCGTGCGGCAGCCAAGCGGGCTGCCAGAGCTGAGACGTAGCCGGTGGGAAGCGCCGCGGCCCTGGAGCGTTCGAGGGCTTCGGTGAGTGCGTGTTCGGCGTGTGACCACCGGCCGCGGCGTAGGTCGAGTTCGGCGTGGCAGGCGAGGGCCCAGATCAAGGCGTTGTGGTCGGCTTCGGTGCGGGCCAAGGCAACGGTTTGGAGTCCGATTTGCGCGGCGTCGTCGAACCGATCGACGAAGGTGTACCAGTTCGCGACTTCGAGCAGGATCAGGTGGGCCCCAAGTCCGTGGTCGTCCGAGAGAAGCACGTGTCGTAGTTCGTCGAGCAGGGAATGGTCGATCGTGCTGGTGCCTCGGATGACGCCGACGATCATGGCCAGCGATCGCATCATCGAACGTGCCGGGTGATCGATCCCGGGTTCCTCGGTTTCGGCTTGGTCGATTGCCCGGAGTGCTTGACCGGCCAGTCGTTCGGCGTCGGCGAGTCGATCGCCGATGACGGCCATCCACGCCGCTGCGCCGAGTCGCAGAGCCGCGGCGCGGCCGCTGTGGCTCGATGCGGCACCAAAGCGAATTGCCAATTCGTCGAAAGGAGCGACACCCCATTCCAACGACCGAAGGTTGAGTTGTGGAGCCGAAGCGACCAGCGGTGGGAAGTCGGTTTCGAGTCCATCGGCGACGAGTTGGTAGATCCGCTCGGGCCGAGTGAGGTCACGAAGCGGATGCTCGCCGAGGTCACGGAACTCGTAGCGGCTGTCCTGGTCTATTGCGAGGTCACGGGTAGCGCCCGACACGAGCACCTGACCACCCCGACCGAGTGCCCGCAGGCGTGCACAACGGATGATGGATTGGCCCGCGTAGTTGGAGTCGTCTCGCAGCTGCACCTCACCCGTGTGCACGGCCATACGGACCTTCACGGGTCGAGCGGTCGGCCACGGCTCGATCGACAGAGCCCGCTGGGCCGCGATGGCCGCAGCGAGCGCTGCCGAGGGTCGGGCGAAGGCGGCGACGACGGAGTCGCCTTCGCCTTGCTCCTGGGGTCGGACACCACCCTCGCGTTCGACGGCCTCGGCAAGAATCGCCGCGTGACGGCGAATGGCGCTTGTCATGTCGTCAGCAGACTCCGTTGACCACAGTCGCGTCGAACCCTCGACGTCGGTGAGCAGGAAGGTCACCGTCCCGACGGGCAGCGCGAGGGCTCGATCGGGCGAGTTCACCCTCGACGCTCCCCAGGGGACGCGCTGCCGCGGTCCGCCATACCTCGCCACCCCAGGCCCTCGTAGCAATTCATGTCGCTGGTCCGTTCGGCCGGAAAAGCGTCGAGCGATCGATCGTGACCGCGAGTTGCGTTCGGTTGGTTACGCCGAGCTTTGCGAAGACGTGCGTCAGGTGTGTCTTCACGGTCGCCGTCGACACGATGAGTTCGGTGGCGATCTCGGCATTGGTCCGTCCGGCGACAACGAGGTCGACGACGGCGATTTCGGTCGGAGTGAGCGATGCCGACCCGGTCGACGGACGACCTCGGCCGCCTCTGGTTCTCATCGCCAGTGCGATGGCGGCATCAAGACCGATGGCTTCGATCGGCGGGCCGGGTTCGAATGCAACGGTCGGTGCGAGGAGCGTCGAGTGATACTCGAGCTCGGAGCGGGCTCGGGTGCACGCGGCTCGCAGGGTGTTCGCCGGCTTCGTTGTTCCGCGCCGATACGACAGGTCGGCCACGGTTTCGAGCGCATCGATGGTGAGAAGACGCTGCTGATGGGTTCGCGCTCGCTCCAGTGCCGGGTAGAGGTGCCGGCCGGCACCGTCGAGGTCGTCGTCGATGAGGCACGTTTGCGCGTGCAGGAGATGCAAGATGATCTCGAAGGCAGGGCACGGCTCGGCGATCAGGCTGATCGAGCGCCGGGCCCGATCCAGCGCATCGAGCACCGTTTCGGGTCGATGTCCACCCCGCAGACGGCAGGCAGCGGTGACGAGGAGGAGCTCGCTGTCCTCGAGCGGTCCGACTCCGATCGCGTCGTCGGCGACGGCGATTGCGGCGTCGAAGTCATGTCGTAGATGGTGGGCCCCGATCGTCGCGCGTGCCCGGACGACGAGGCCGTGGGCTTCGCTCGGCGACGTGAGGCGGTCGCAGACCGTGTCGAGACCGTCGCTGTCGCCGTGGTCGATCGCCATCGTGGCCCGGACCCCGAGCACGGCCGACATCGTGATTGCGGAGCTGCTTGCGTCGTCGATCAACGATCGAGCGAGCGCGGTACGGCCGGACTTCTGCGCCATCAATGCCTCGGCCAGCAGAGCCCCGGTCGCAGCGTACGGAAGACCTCCCTGCTCGCAGGCCCACTTGGTCGCTGCGCAGAGGGTCGTGGCGTCGTCGAACAAGCCCAGTGTGGCGGCAACCAGTGCTGCGGTCGTCGCCGACGCCACGACGATCTGTCCGTCGTTGGCGAGCCGGGCCGCCTCCACCAAGCGTCGCGCCGGTCGCAGGTCTCCCCGCCTCGTCGCTCGTTGGGTGCTCGTGCACGCGATCAGCCGTTCGAGGTGAGAATCGGCAGCTTCTGCAGCGATCCGCTCGGCGCGCTGCAGCGCGTCGTCGAGTACTGCTTCCGCATCGGTCGGGGCCAGGATCGCAAGCCATCCGACCGCTCGGGCCCAATCCAGCCCGTGATCGGTCCGAGCAGCCACCCAGTCGCAATACTGACGACGCACGGTGCCGTGAAGAACGACCCCGAACGACGCGAACGACCGGTCAGCCAATCTGGCGTCGTGTTCCATCGCCCACGCCAGCCCGGCATGAAGGTCGACGGCGCGCCGGTCGATCAGCGCCGGAGCAACCCGATCACCCCACTCGCATGCGGCGGCGGCCCAACCGAGGACCATCCGGGCATGAGCCTCGTACGCAGCCGCCGAACGTTCGGTCCCCTCGCCGGCGTCGAGCGCGAAACGCCGCACGACGAACGGGAGGTGATAGGTGTTCTCGCCGTCGAAATCGACGAGACCATGATCGACCAGCCGACCGATGGACATCATCACGTCGTGGTCGGTCGGCCCGTCGCCGCCGACGATCCGGGCAGCTTCCAGATCGAACTCGCCGGGGAAGGCTCCGAGCGAGACGAGTACGTCCTGGTCAGCGGGTTCCAGCAAGTCGAAGCTCCATCGCAACGACATGTCGATGGAGGCATGCCGCGACCCGTTGGTCGCCGAACGGTTGCTGAGCAGCCGGTTGGAGTACTGGACCGACGTTCGCAGTTGCGACGGTGACATTGCGCGAAGGTGACCGGCGGCAAGGATGAGGCCGAGCGGATTCCCATCCAGCAACCGGCAAATTGCGGCGACCTCGGCGAGGGTCGAATCGTCGAGGACCAGGTCTGGTCGGACCTGCATCGCACGATCCAGGAAGAGCCGCACGGCTGCGAATGCGTCGGGATCCGACACCACCGCATCGACGGGCGGACACGTCAACCCGGCGAGCCGCCAGAGCTGCTCCCCGGCGATGCCGAGGCTGTCGCGGCTGGTGGCGAGTACCCGAGCGTGCTCGCAGCTGGAGATGACTTCCTCGACGATCGGCGAGATGAGGCCCATGAGGTGTTCGCAGTTGTCGATGACCAACAACACCGAGCCGAGCGCATCGATGGCATCGACCAACGACCCAAGCGACTCGCCTGTCGGGCTGAGAGCACGTGTCCAGGCAAACGTCATCTCGCCGGCGGACGTCACCCAACCGAGATCCACCCACACGGCCGTCGGTCCGCCCTTCGACTGACTCCGCTCGGCCAGATGCCTCGCCACCATCGTCTTGCCGACGCCACCGGCGCCGACCACGGTGACGAGGCGACCCTCCAGCTTGCGCTCGATCGCATCGAGATCGGCCTCGCGCCCGATCAGGTCCATCAGCGGGCGTCGACCACTCGCACCCGACCAGTCCTGCGACGGTCGACCCACCCCATCAGTCTGCCTCAGCTAGCGCGAGGAATGTGAACAACGGACCTTCAGGTTGCCGGTCGACACACCGGAACCGTCGGCCAGCGTCGTGAAGGTCGCCGAATAGCGCCCCGACAGGCCGACCAGGTCGCCCGTGCCCGAGCCGGCGACGATGTCACCGTCCGCAACGACGGGATCAGGCGGGTGACTCTCGAACGACGGCAATCGCACGATGAACGACCCGGTCCCGCAACCTGCGATGGTGCCGGTGATGAGGTTGTACGAACTGCCCTCCGACACGCCGCTCTGTTGGTCCACCATGAGCGTGCCGGTCGTGGAGCTCACGGCCTCGAGATCGCCGACGTACGTCGACTCGAGCGTGTAGGTCGCGATGCATCGCCCCGCGGCATCGCACTGGATCGCTCCAATCGAGGGTGCCGTGCTCTCTGCGCTCCACTCGACCTTCACCCGGCGCGACTGCGGCGAGTCCGTGTGGACCTGTGCCGCAGTCAACCCGACGGCACCCAGGCCCGCTCCCATCAGCACTGCAATTCTGCGTTTCATCGATCCCCCGTTCGTCCATCCCCGTGAGTGTCCCGACGACCAGATTGACGAAGCGAACACCACAAGACATCGACCAGAAGTCGTAGGAATCACGACCGGCGAGTCTGGTCCGTGGGAACGATCTGGGCAGCGAGGCACGAGAGGGTTTTCCCTGATACCGCGCTCGAGCCACGCCGCGCATACTCGTGGGTGCCGCACAACACCGGTGCTGGTCTTTCGTCAGAGGAGAACCCGATGTTGATGTTGACGTCCTGGAAGAATCGTGCGATCTCGCCCGAGCAGTTCGACAGGATGATGAGTATCTGGGGTCAAATGGAGGCCGACCTCGCGACCGACTCGAGCTCGGAACGTCTGTGCTGGTACACCTACGCCGATGCGACCGGAGGGATGACCGTCCAGCGCCTGTCGGACCCCGACGCTGCAGTACTGCTCGGTCACAAGTGGACCGCAGCACTCTCGGAATTCTTGGACATCGAGACCAAGGTCGTCCTCACGCTCGAAGACGCACTCCCGGGGATCGGCGAAGTGCACAAGCTCGTCAGCGGCTGACCACCGAGATGAGCTTCTATCGTTCTCGGATCCTTCCGCGTTTCATGAATGCGGTCATGGCGTCGGAGGAGAACCGAGAGATCCGCACCCGAGTCTGCGAGGACCTCGATGGGACGATCGTCGAGATCGGGTTCGGGTCGGGCCTGAATGTCCCTCACTATCCGCCGGGAGTCCGCACCGTCCATGCAGTGGAGCCGCTCGCCCGGTCCGTTTCGCTGGCGGCCGGCCGAATCGAAACCGGTCATGCCCATGTCCACCACACGAGCCTCACCGGCGAACGCATCGATCTGCCGAACGGATCTGCCGATGCGGTCCTGTCGACCTGGACGCTGTGTTCCATCGACGACATCGACGCTGCGCTCGCCGAGATCCGCCGGGTCCTCAAACCCGGCGGGGTGCTGCATTTCGTCGAACACGGCATCGCCCCCGACCCGAAGGTGGCGCGCCGCCAACGCCGCATCGAGCCGATCAACAAGCGCCTCCTCGGTGGCTGCCACCTCACCCGTGACATCCCGGCCCTGATCGCTGGCGCCGGATTCGTCATCGACTCGATGATCACCTACGAACACCCCAAGGAACCCAAACCATTCGGTTGGACCTTCGAGGGACGAGCAGCCCCGGCGTGACCACGCCGGCCCGTTCCGCAACCCTCGGCCGGTCTCGCTGCGACCCGAGCCGAGAAGGTTGTCCGAGCGACTCAGGCCTCGTGAAACCGGGGCCACTCGAGGAACCCGGCTTTGAGTTGGCCTTCGACGTGCGAAGGCTCGATATGGGTGGGCGTGAACCTGGTAGTTGAGGCTCCGGTTCCGCAGCGCGGCAACGGTGTTCGGGTATGCCACGTCCGTGCGTCAGCGGTGGGCGAGCTCGAACGGCGGCGGCCCGACGATCGTGGTCGCGCCGGTCTCAGCGGCCACATCGCGAATGCGGTCGAAGTCGACTGGGCCGGTCCCGGACTCGCCCGCTGGCTGGCTCGCGTTCCGGTAGAAGGCCTGGCCCGAGCCCGGCGTCTGGATGCACAGCAGGCGAGCGCGGTCGGAGGTCACCACGAACGCGTGTGCGCACCCTCGCGGTGCAAACGTGAAGCCACCGGCGCCGACCACACGCTCGCTGCCCTCGACGTTGAGCAGGATCTCGCCCTCGATGACGTACAGCGCCTCGTCCACGTCGGCGTGGAGATGCATCGGCGTCACCTTGCCGCACTCGAGCTCGTCTTCGAAGACGAGCAGCGAGTTGGCCGTCTCCTCGGCGAGTGCCTTCCAGGTATGAGTCCCCCCGCCGAGAAACCACATCCGTTCGCCTTCACCCACGTTCCGCACGATCGATTCTGCCATCGGTGTTCCTTTCACCTGTGAACCTGTGTCGCTGCGATCGTGCGCCCGCGACGCCGCTCGGGAACATCCCAGATGTGTGGGTCATCCGCATGATCCGATCCCAGGATCCTGGGAGTGACCGTCCGAATCAGCAGCGCCTACGATCAGCAGGTGGACCGTGAAGGCTGCGCCAAGGCCGACATCGCCAAACTCGGCCGCCAAGGGTTGAACTGGGTCACGTTCGCGACCGAAGCGACCGGCCACCACGACCCGGTCGCCGACTTGGCTGCGGTGTTCGGTCTCGGATTCGACGAGATCCGGGGTGGTGTCCGACACCACTGCGAGCACGACCGCCTCCGGGTCGGCGCGTTCGAGCACGGCCCGATTCAACCCGACGGCGGGCGAGTCTTCACTGAGCTCGACGACGTCGACCACGACCTCGTCCGAGTTGACCGATGCGTCTTCGCGGGTGTCGACGGTGAAGCGGGCGCCGAGCAGTAGCGCTGCGATCGTCAACGATGCTTGCTGGTCGAGCACGACGTGTGTGCGCGATCACCAGGAAACGCCGGCTGTCAGCGACGTCGCGTCGCACTCCACTGGAAGGTCATCAACCGGGCCGATGGACTCGGCCGATACGTCATCGTCGTCGTCGACGGTGCCACGCATCGCTGGTGCGGCGCATCGGCGCCGTCACGCGCCACGACGTCGAGCGCTCCATCGCTGCCACGCGGACCGCAAGCTCGTCGCGTTCTCGACGGATCCCGGCGATGAGGTGAAGCAGACCCTCGACGCCACCGTCCGGGCGAGCCGGGGTCCGGTGGTCTCGCGCCCCTGGTTCGTCGCCGGTGGTCGGCGCAGCGCCGATGACCCCCGGCGCGCTCGTGTCGGGAGCAAGGGGGGCCCGGTCGTCGAGGAACCACAGGTCGTGGGCGTCGTATCGTGCGAACTTCGTCGCCAGATCTACTGTCCAGTTGAGGTGGACCACCCACGGGTCGTTCGGTGGGGTTCGGCCGCCGAAGTACCGATGGCCGTTGGCGAAGCGGTCCTCGTCGAGCACACGGACGTCGAGCCCACGGTGAGCGTGGACGGCGAGCAGCACGTTCAGGGGTTCCTGCTGGCTGTGGTAGTAGCCGACCATCTCGTTGCGCGCGCAGACCTCGGCCCAGAAATCGTGGACCTCGGGGGTGTTGCGGAAGTACATGAAGCCGCTGTTGGCGTAGAGCGGCTGGAACCGCCAATTGGGGCCGTCGTACATCGCCTGGACATCGGCGCCCTGGGCGGCCTGCGCCGTCAACGTGGGAACGGGGTCGTGTCGCCACACGACGTCGACGTCCTGGAACAGCACGTCGACGCCCACCGTGAGCATCTGCGCGATCACCCAGTTCTGGTGGTAGAGGAACCCTGTCCAGGCCCAGTCTCCGAACATTCCCGAGGGTTGCATTTCTCGCAACAGCAGTGACTCGTCATCGAAGTAGGCGACAAAGCCGAGAGACTCGATGCGTGCGCGGGCCTGCTCGTCGGTGGGGAAGACGAGCGTTGACTCCCGGACGTCGATGCCGTGCCGATCGCAGCTGGCAGCCCAGTTCGCGAACAAGATGCTGAATCGGTCGTCGCACGTCATGACCGTCAGTACGCCGCGCGAGAGGTCGAGGCGCTGCAGCAACGCAGGAGCGCCGGCAACGAATCGGGTGTGGTCGTCGGCCTGCAGTTCGGCGATGCGCCGGCTGTGCAGACAGACCGCCTCGGGGATCTCCACCTCGCCATGGGAGTGGAATCTGATCGGCGGCCACTCCCGCGCTGCCGGGTTGCCCGTCATGAATTCCGCAGGCGCACGTAGTCGTCGAGGAGATGCAGGAAGTCTCGGCAGTAGTCGAGGGCGGCGTCGTTCGGATCGAGGCCGAGGGGCTCCCACGGGCTGTAGCGCCGCTTGTTCCACATCGGTGACCCGTCTCGAGCGGTCACCTCCTGGCAGTAGTGGATGATCGGCGCTCCGGCCACGAATCGCTCGGGCCAGTTCATCCACGCCCCGAGATTCTCGAACCGGACGTCGAGTTCTGCTTCGGCCACGGCACCGGCGAACCCGAACATGTCGCTCTCCCACAGTTCCGATGCCCGCCGCAGCAGGGCGGTCAGTTCGATCCAGCGCGGCAGGATTCGCCGTAGGTCGCCGACATCGATGAGCAGTGGCCACGTGATGGGCCGGAGCCGACCGACGGCATCGCCGAGGAACGGTGCCAGTCGAGACTGCAGCGCCGCCACCGCGCCTCGGTCGTACCACTGCTGAACCACGACGAGGCCGGGCGCGGCGTGACCGAGCACCGGACCACGGAAGACGAAGTCCGAATCGAGGATCAGGACCGAGCCGGTCGGCCGTTCGAGGTCGATCCACTCGAGCATCGACCAGAGCCGATTGAACCCCGGATAGTTGCCGGGCGCGTCGGGATGATCGTTGCGCGCCGAGGTGGTGACCAGCCGGGCGTGAGTGGTGCTCGGCACCTTTTCGCCGTTCGGGGTCGCCACGAGGCGAACCAGCTCACCGGGCTGACGAACACGGTGCCACGTGTGTTCCTGGAGCTGGCACTGCCAGTCGCCATAGGGGTTCGTGTCGGTGCACACGACGGCGTGCACCGACGCGGGCGGATCGCCGAGCCGGTCGGACGGCGTCGTGGGTTCGTCGTCGGCCGAACGCACGGCTTCCGGCCACTCGCGCATCCAGGCCAACGGGGCGGGACCGAAGCCGTACGCGATCCGGTTCCACGAGTACCGCCCAGGCCGACGGTCGAGGTAGGCGCCGTCGACGAACGTCGGACCCCTCGGGGTGTAGTCGGCCGTGAACAGGAAGGGTGCATCGGGATCGCGCTGGCAGCGACGACGGTGGATCAACGACGTGAAGGTGCTCCCCATCGTTCCCACGAACCGGCAGCCACGCGCCGCGACCTCCTGCGTGATCGCGCCCAGCGCGTTGTCTTCGCTGAACGGAAGGGATCGGAACGCCTCGCCGTGCTCGCCGAGGATGACGTCGGACATGAAGACGACATCCGCGAAGCGCCGCCGGATCGGATCGAAGAGCGTGGACGACGAGTCGGCCTCGGTCGCGATGACCAGTGTCTCGTCGGTCGGCAGAACCGAGGCCAGCGTCTCGGCGATGCGTTCGGGCGACACTCCCGCGTAGGCGCGGATGCCCCTCACGAGATCGGTGCGCCGGACGTGCGCCACGTTGACGTCGCCAAGGTCACCGGCGATGTGTTGGGCCAGGTCTCGGTACGGAGCCTTCAGCGTCAGGCGCTCGAGGGTGCCGAGCAGATCCCGACGCGTCTGGCCGGTCGAGTGGAAGAAGTACGAGTAGAAACTCAGGGGCCGGCCGGCAACGGAGACTGGCCCGTCGGTCTCGGGGAGGCGCACATAGCGGGTTCGGCCGTTGGCGAAGTCGCGGACGCCGGGGTGTGGCACGGGATCGTCGTCGGCCAGGTACACGCAGTGCATGAACGGACCCCAGTCGATGGAGTCGTACGTCGACGCCTGCTCGACGTCGGCCCATTCCTCGATCGACACGACGTCGACGGGAACGTCCCACAGATCGAACACCGACGGCAGCACTGCAGGCGCACCGTCGGCGCCGGCCGTGGCCGGCCGATGGCCAGGCGCCGATCCGATCAGATCGTCCCACGGCATCGACAGGCGACGCCCGCTGAGGTGGGCCAGGCCCACACCGATCTCGAGCGTCATGCGGCGATTGGTGAGGAGTCCGGGATCGGACTCGAGTCGAAGGATCGGGGCGGGCGTGGTCACGACACGACCGAAGGGGGCACGACATCCACCAGCTCGCCGGCGGGACTCAGGCAGCCACTCTGGCGAGCCGCCTGGACGACGTCGGGGAGGCGGAGCGCCCAGTCGGCCGGCCGGTAGTGCAGCAACAATGTGGCGTACGACCCTTGCAGCGGCCGGGGCCGACTGGCGGGGCACGAGGCGCCTTCGTAGGTGACCATGTGGCCGGCGCCGAGTTGGAGTTCGTGCGTGGTGTCGCCGAGCCGCAACCGGAGCGGCCACGGTTCGTCGGTCGACTGGTCGATCACGATCTCGGTGGTGATGATGTGCGACTCGCAGCGGTCGACGTGTGTGGCGGCGGTCTGACCTCGCCGGTGGTCACGGATCCCGTACGCCGCCGTGGGAACGAGCGGCACTCCGGCCCAGGCCTCGTGCATGGGCCGCAGCTCCTCGAGCAGTTCGCTGCCGAGCTCGCCGATCGGGAGGAACCTCGGCGACCCGTTCGGGAAGTAGTCGGAGTTCGCCGCCTCGGGCTGTGCCCCGCCTCGGTGATGCGCCCAGAACACGGCGAGGCGTCGTTGGACCGAGTCGGGGGTGGGTCGCACCGAGAATCCGCGTGACGACACCCTGGGGACGAACGCTCGCTGGAGCTCGCACAGCGTGTGGCGGCTCAAGGGGGGCAGGGGAGCACCGGTTCCCTTGCCGATTCGGAACCAGCCGTTGAAGGTGCACCGCAGCGAACCGGGCCCGTCGCCGGTTGCTCGGATGGGCAGCACCTCGTGATCGAAGTGCGCGGGAAAGAACACGATGCTGTTGGACGTCGGCTCGATCACGACCTGTTCGTGGCCGCCGTCGGTCGACGGGACGCTCAGCCGGAGCTCGCCGCCCTCGAACTCCTTGGGTTCGGCGTGGAAGTAGTACACGTAGGTCAGCGCACGCGCGCCGTCGGTGCCGGGGTGGTTCTCGTCGCGGTGCGAGGCGAAGAAGTCGCCGTCGCCGTGGACCGTGATCTGCGACTCGATCCAGCCGAGGTCGAATCGATCCATCCCGATCTCTCGACGCAGGTGGGGGAGCAGAGACCGGAGCCGCGGTTCGAAGAAAGGAAACACCTCGCTGGTGTCCATCCGCACCTTCGACCGTCGGGTGTCCTCGTCGAGTCGTCCCCCCGTGCCCGGTCCGACGTAGATGGTGCTCGGATCGAAGGTGTCGAGCGTCGAACCGACGAGGTCGAGGAGCTGGTCGACTTCGTCGGAGCCGAGGAAGTCGAAAAGCTGCAGATAGGGCGTCGTGGTGGTCATGGTGCGCCCTCCAGCGAGGCGTCGATCGGCCGCCTGGGCAGCGAGGGTAGAAGATCCTGCAGGGCGTCGAGCAAGTCCGTCGCTTCACCTCGTGCGCCCGACAGCACGACGGCCGTCTCGACGAGCGCGGCCGCCGCGGCGATCGTCGACTGAGCCTGGCGTCGCGCGTGCACGGTGTTGGCGATGATCGGCAGTGCGGCGCTCGCACCGATGAGCGTGGTCGGCACCCAACGCTCGCCGGCTCGGAACTCGGTGACGAGGATCACCGCCGCGACGCTCGGGTGCGAGCCGACGGTACCGCCGAGGTCGTTGCGGACGTGCACGTGTCTCGGTCCCGACGGTGTGCGCAACGCGATGGGTCGGGCGTAGGGATGGACCTTCCCCGACGGGTCGACGATCGCGTACTCGTCGGAGTAGTAGTGGGCACCCCGTTCCACCGCAGCGGCGACGAGCGACGACTTCCCGGCGTGCGACCGGCCGGGAACGACGACGAGACGATCGCCGAAGGCGAAGACGCCGGCGTGGACGAACACGCCGACCGTCGATCGGTTGGCGACGGCAGTGTGCAGATGATCGACGAGCGTCGCCGCCGCCGAGTACGGGTCGTTGCCGGTCGCCGTGGTTCCGTCGGAGCGGACGAAGTGGTGACTCCCCTCGGCAGCGTGATCGTGACGGAATCGCAGGGCCGGATCCGAGCTGCCGTCGACGAGCGTCGCAGCGTCGCCCAGAAGATCGCGCACGATCGAGCACAGTTCCGCGGGAGCGGTGATCTCGACCACGACGCCCTGGATGTCGAGCATCAGCGAGGTGCTGTCGGGCTGCGACGTCGGCATCACCGACCGTCCATCGGCGCGTCGAGGTCGATCATGATCAAGAACGCTGACACAGCGCAGCAACGTCGGGCAAGGAGCGAGTTGCCCTATCGTTGGCAGCGCTCTGTCGATACGGTGCGTCGAGCAGCCGTTCGACGACGAGAGAGGGAACGCGATGGAAGCGGATCGTTTCGCCGACCGGCGGATCTTCGTCACCATCGCGGCGTATCGAGACCGCGACCTCGTCCGCACGATCCGGAGTGCGTTGGGTGCCGCAGCACGGCCCGAGCGATTGCGGTTCGGCATCTGCCATCAGTTCGACGAGGTGACCGAGCATGAACTCGACGAGTACGCCGACGACCCCCGCTTCGCGATCGAGCACGTGCCCTTCCGCCGGAGCCGTGGGGTCGGCTGGGCCAGGGCTCGGGCGAACGAGGCGTTCGACGACGAGCCGTTCATGCTGCAGATCGATGCGCACATGCGCTTCGTGGATCGGTGGGACGAGACGCTGATCTCGATGCTCGCCGACGTCGACTCCGAGCGTGCGTTGCTCACCAACTATCCCCCTGGCTTCTCGCTCGACGAGCAGGGCGATGAACAGTTCGAGGCGAACCGCTCGGCTCGGCGTCTCGGGCTGCTCCCGGATCGAGCGGCCGGAGGCTTTCGCCAGTGCTCGGAGTTCGAACCGTCGGCTCCGCGTCCGGGCCCGCATGCGCTCATCGCCGCAGGGTTCTTATTCGCCACCGGTCAGCTCATGCGCGAAGTTCCCTACGACCCCGAGATCTACTTCGAGGGTGAGGAGATCGCGTTGGCCGTTCGTGCGTACACCCACGGGTTCGACTCGTACTGGCCGCACGAGAACGTCGTCCACCATTGGTACAACCATCCCTCGCCGCTCCATTGGAGCGGCGACGTCGAGTTCCGATCGTTCGAGCGTGCCGGTCGCGAACGGGTCGAACGGTTGCTGTCGGGGGACGACTCGGGATTCGGGCGCTTCGGTCTCGGTCATCGCCGGACGCTCGAAGCCTTTGGTCACTTCTCGGGGATCGAACTGCCCCGCGGCAACGCCCGGTGAATCGCAACGACGACGACCTCGGAATCGTCACGGCGCCGACCCTCCATGTGGCGTCGGACCGGGCGACTCCCTTCGTCGGGCTCCAGGTGTTCGGACCGTTCAACTCGGGAACCTCGCTGATGTTCAACTACCCGTACCGGTTGAGTTCGATCGACACCGGGTACCACTTCGGCTTCTGGAAGCACTCGCTTCCGCCCGACTGGGTCTGGGTGCCGGGTTGCCGATGGGAGCGTTCCAGCGGTGGACCGACCACGGAACTCCTGACGTCGACGTTGCTGATCGCAATGGTGCGCAACCCCTACTTCTGGATCGTTTCGACTGCGCTGTCGGGCTACGACATCTGGTTCCTCGGACCGCAGCGGGGCGGGACGACCGAGCGACTTCATTGCCGAGTCCGTTTCGGGGGGCGGACGTTCGCAAATCTCGCGGAGCTCTGGAACGCCTTCTACCACTCGTACGCTGAGCATCTCGAACCGCTGGGCGCCAGGCACGTGAGGCTCGAAGACCTCGTCGCCGATCCCTACGACGTGGTGAGCGCACTGGGCAACCACATCGAGATCGGTGACCTCGCCCCACGCCGCGAGCAGATCGAGCAGATCCGGTCGACCCCGGCGAAGGAACATCACCCGGAGGTCGGGCGGGCGGGCGAGGCGGCCGCACGGCTCTATCAGGTGTCGAACGTGCGGTCGATGCTCGACGGCGACGACCTGGCACGGATCAACGCATCGCTCGACGCCAGGCTGATGGCCCGCTTCGGCTACCCGATCGTGGATCCTGCTTGATCTGGACTGTTGTCTGCCGATAGCATCACAAGTCGGCGCCCAGGAGCCACTTTGGGCTGGCATCACGGAATACGTAGCCTCGGCGGGCATACGGCAACGGAGGGAACGGAAAATGCGACCACAACGACGTGATGGCCTGTTGATCGAGGAAGTCGGGGACGAGGTCCTGGTCTTCGACCATGCGTCGAACACCGCGGCGGCCCTCAACCACCCCGCCGCCGCCGTGTTCGATCTGTGCGACGGAACCCGATCGATCGACGACATCGTCGCCTCCCTCGCATCGTCGTCGACACCGCTGGGTGTCGACGAAGTGCTCCTGGCCCTTGCCGAGCTCGACGACTCGGGCCTTCTCGTCGAGGCGCCCGTCCAGCGGGGTCCGAGCCGACGGGATCTGCTGGCCAAGCTCGGCGTCACCGCTGCCGGTGCACTGATGCTGCCGGTGGTCGAGGCCATCGTGGCGCCGACGCCGGCCGCTGCGCAGTCCGGTGTCCCGCTCCCGACGCCGACACCGACGGATCCGCCGACGCCGCAGCCGACGCCTGCTCCGCCGACGCCGCAGCCGACGCCTGCTCCGCCGACGCCGCAACCGACGAATTCGCCGACGCCGCAGCCGACGCCTGCTCCGCCGACGCCGCAGCCGACGCCTGCTCCGCCGACGCCGCAACCGACGCCTGCTCCGCCGACGCCGCAGCCCACGAATTCGCCGACGCCGCAGCCGACGAATTCGCCGACGCCGCAACCGACGACCGCTTAGTCAGCCCCGGGTCCGTAGTCGTTCCGAGGGTGAGCATCACGCAGCCCCACGTCGAGTCTGGATCGCTGCTCGCGTTCGAGCGGCTGCTCGACCAAGAACCGCTCGAGTCGCTGCGTGCGGCCATCGCCGATTGGTCGTTGCGACAGGGCGGTCAGGTTCCTTCGTCGCATCGGGGTGCTGCTCCGTTCGCGCTTCCGTCCGAGCTGGTCGACGTTCTCACCGAGTGGATCAACCGGCTCGTTCCGTTGGCTCGGCGCCACCTCGGCATCGACCACTTCCGAATGGGTGAGACCGTCCTTGCCGTCGGTGTCCACGGTCCCGACGGAGCATTCCACAGCACGCCGGCCACCGGATCCGTCGCCCGGCGGCGACTCGACTTCGTCTACCACCTCGATGGCGTCGGCGAGCCCCCGGCCGGCGGCCGGCTGTCGGTTGCCCGGCGCACGCCAAACGACACCGGCCCGTCGAGCTTGTCGTTCGAGCACGCCGACCCCGTCGACAACAGCATCGTGTTCTTCCGGAGCGATGTGCACCACCGGGTGGCGCCGACGACCTCGACCCGTTTCACCGTCTGGGGGTGGATCGCCGAGGCCGCAACGGCCGAGATCTCGACCTCCGGCGACGACGCGGTGCCGAGATCCGACGGTCGGCTCTCGGAGTTCGGGTTCGAGGTTCGTCCGATCCCGGTTGCTGTCCATCAACTGCTGCGCTCGCTGCTCGAGCTTCGTATGGGCCGGATCGGCCCCGAGTCGGCCGATCCCACCTACCATCTTGGCCCCGACAACGACTTCGTGCAGGTCGGCGACCTGTCCGACGACGTGCTCGAGGCCCTGCGACCGATCCACGAGGAGTTCGCCGGCGTGCCACTCGTCGGGTCGGCGATGTTCGGACTGCGGATCTACCGAGCGGGCGCCGTCCTCGACATGCATTGCGATCGGGCGGAGACCCATGTGGTGAGCTCGGTGCTCCAGATCGCGCAGGACGTCGACCGGCCGTGGCCGATCATGCTCGAGGTCGGGTACCAGACACACGAGCTCGTGCTCGGGCCCGGGCAGATGCTG
This sequence comes from uncultured Acidimicrobiales bacterium, assembly GCA_963717115.1. Lineage (GTDB taxonomy): Bacteria > Actinomycetota > Acidimicrobiia > Acidimicrobiales > SZUA-35 > JBBQUN01. Next base: position 111,614 of record CAVQVO010000011.1, read on the forward strand.
CTCTACGAAGGAGCCGTCTGCGCGCATGGTCGGCCCCAGCCCCTCGTCGGTCGGTCGTTCGTGAACGCGTTCGTGCACTACCGGCCCCGCGATGCCCGAACCCCTTCGGCCTGACGCCCGACCGGTCGGCTCGCGACGGCGAGCGACCGCCGTCGTCGTGCAGGGATGTCGACTGCCGAGGTTCGAGCCCATTCTGCGCAGCTGCGCCGAGACGCGGCAGGCGACGCACCACGCCGACGTCGACGTTTTCGTCGCCGACGGCAATGCATGCAGCGATCACGAACTCGTCGATCTCGATGCGCTCGCCGCACACGTCGGCGGCGTCTCGCTCGACATGCGCTTCGAGGGTCATCCGTCAATCGGGGTCAAGGCGCAGTGCGTGGTGCTGTCGGGTTCGGCGCTGCTGCTTTCGCGTGACATGGCTCAGCGTCTGGTCGACGACGCGCCGCGCCTGATCACCGCCTCCGACTACCGCTACGGCGACGACGTCTCGCTGGCCAAGTGGGTCGCGGCCGAGATCAGCGACACCGATCCGGGGGAGATGACGGCGCGCCATCGTCGAGGAGATCGGCCGACGACCGACAACACGTTCGTCGCTCCGCCCACGGGGTTCCGCGACTACTGCGGTGACGGCCTCGAACGTCATCGACCGGTCGAGAGGGCGTGCCAGTACCACTTCGACACTGACCTCCCCGACGACATGCGCCGGTTCCATCGTCGGATGCTCGCCCGCACCGTCGGCGTCGGGGCAGCGTGAGCCGTTCAGCGAGGAGGCGTGCCGATGCCCGCCTCAGGACTGATGGTGTATCGCTCGCAGTCGAGGCCCGAGAATCGGCGGAAGTCGTCGAGGGTCCGCTCCGAGCCAAGCGAGTACGGGTGCAGGATGCCCTCGGGATCGCCGGCCAGCAGCATCCGCAGCCGCTTGAAGGATCGGGTTCGACGCAGCAGTTTCCGACCGTCGGGATCGTCGTGGATGTACTTGGGGTTGCCGTCGGGGTGGTTGCGATGCCAGATGACCCGCCTCGGCGGGTTCCACAGGTCGTAGCCCGAGGTGAACGACCGCAACGTCAGGGCGAACTCCTCGCCCGCATACAGATGCTCGGGGTCTTGGCGCACCTCGATGTTCCACCGACCGAGGGTGAACACGAATGCGCCCGACAGGAACCGGGTGCGGTGGGGAACGCCGACCGGAAGCGAGCTCGCGATGGTCGGGTGTTGGATCCAGCCGACGGGCGACCATTCGGCGGCGATCGTGATCGGCACCGGATCGTCGATCGGTTCGAGCAGCACGTCTCGACCGTTGCGGCGGTTGTAGAGCGGTGGGAAGCCGGTGATGAGCGGCTTGTCGTCGGGCAGTGCGCCGACGAGCGAGATGAGCTCGGTGTCCCAACCGGGCGCCAGGCGGGAATGGGCGTCGCACTGCAGCGTGAAGGCCTCGTCGTCGTACAGGCTCTGGGTCATCCAGCGGGCCCAGCAGCCGCCTCGGCTCGTGTGGTGGGGCACGCGGATCGTCCGGATGGCGGCGCGCTCGGCGAGATGGTCGAGGCAGCCGAACTCGGCCCCGGGGATGTCGTCGTCGAACTGGAGGCAGACGCCGAACCGCACCCGTTCCGGGTGCGTTGCCTGGTCGAGGCAACTCTCGATGGTGAGCGCCAGTTCGGGCTCCCGATACGCCGCGAGCGCAACGAAGACGAGTTCACGGTCGGTGGTGCCCTCGCTCGCCATGCGTGCAGGGTAGGCGTTGCTCGTCGTCGGTCGACGCCGTGTTGATGTCGCGCCGTGCCCCCAGCGGCCGGGGATCAGTGGCGTTCGACTCGGCCGTGGGTGCGGCCGGGTTCTTCGACCCGATGCTCGCAACGCCCGAGGCGGCCGAGCAGGTGCGTTCCGTGCTCTCTCTGGCTCGATCGGGTTCGGGTGGTCGGCCGCCGGGCGTCGAGCTCGACGTGGGGGTTCGCCGTCGGCTCGTCGCGCACCATCGACTCGGGCCGCTGGTCGAGGTCGGCTGGACCGAACGCCCCACCGAGTCGGTCGGCGGCGCGTCGTACGGTCCGGCGCTCGATCAGTTGCGGCTTCGTGCGGTGGCCGACGAGGTCGTGCAGTGCCTATCGGCGGCCGGCATCGAGTGTCGGGTTCTGAAGGGGTTGGCTACCGGGGCGCTTGACTACGACCGACGGGCGTTGCGCTACACCGGTGACGTCGACCTGTACGTCCCCGTCGAGGTGATCGAAGACGCGGCCGCATTGCTGGTGCGGTCGGGGAGTGTCATGCGGCCCGGTGAACGGTTGCCTGCGATGCTCGAGAAGGGGCCGACGCTGGTGCATCCGAGCGGTGTCGAGATCGATCTCCACTACCGTCTCTCGATCGTGGTCCCGGCCGCCGATTCGTCGGTGCTGCTGGCCGACGGTGTCGAGTTCGACGGAGGACTCGTCGCGTTGCCGACCGAGCTCCGACTGCTCCACGCCGCCATCCATGGGCTGACGTCGAGGATCGACGATCGTCGGCTGTCGTCGGTGGCCGATGTCGTCGCCATCGTCGACAACACGGGTGTGGATTGGGGCCGGGCTCGCTCGGCGGCCGATGCACTGGGAGCGACGCCGATCGTGTCGGAGGCCCTGCATCTCGAGGCGTTGCTGATGGATCGCCCGCATCACCCGGGACTCGACTGGCCGCGCCTGACACCGTGGACGGCCACGGCGTTGTTGTCGGGCGATATGCGAGTGGTGCGCCGGCACATGATGACGATCATGAGTCTCGACTCGAACCGCCGGCGGGCGGCGTACCTCCAACGCTTGCTGGTCGCGTCCCCCGAGGTTCGAGCGCAGCGGGGCGGTTGGGCAGCCCACGCGCGAGCCACATGGAAGGCACGGACCAAGTGAGGTGCGAAGGATGAGGTTCGTGAACGACCGTCATCTCGGGGGCTATGTCGCGGCCGATTCCGAGTACCCGAACGGTGATCCGCTGACCTACACCCCTCGGGTCTGGGCGTACCTGCTGACCCGGTTCGACGTCGAGCACGTTGTCGATGTCGGATGCGGCGAAGGGCATGCGCTCCGCTGGTTCCTGAGTCGCCCGCGCCTGGCGAGCGCAACGGGGATCGAGGGGTGTCGTGATGCCTTCGACGCTGCGGGCGCACCGACGCAGCACATGGTGCGGGTCGACTTCGTCGACGGTCCGGCGGCGGTGGCGGTCGGTCCGAAGACGCTGATCTGGAGCTGCGAGTTCGTCGAACACGTCGAGGAGGAGTTCAGCGAGAACTTCCTGCAGTTGTTCGCCCAGGCCGACGTGGTGGCGATGACGCACGCGTCGCCGGGTCAGCCCGGGCACCACCACGTGAACTGTCAGCCGGCGCACTACTGGGTCGAGAAGATGGCCGAGCGCGGGTTCCTGCTCGACCAGCCCGCCACCGACGGATCGCGAGCCATTGCCCCCGCATCGCACTGGAAGCGAAGTGGACTGGTGTTCGTGAAGCCCGATGTGTCGCACGACTGGAGCGAACGGTGAAGGTGCTCGTTGCGGGCGGCGGCGGCTTCATCGGTGGCCACCTCGTCGGCAGTCTGCTGGCCGACGGACACGACGTCCGATCGGTCGACCACAAGCCAATGGATCGGTGGTACCAGGTACATCCCGGGGCCGAGAACGTCGTGGCCGACCTGATGGAGAAAGACGCCTGCTACTCGGCGGCGACGGGGGTGCAGCGCGTCTTCAATCTGGCGTGCGACATGGGAGGCATGGGGTTCATCGAGCACAACAAGGCCCTGTGCATGCTGTCGTCGCTCATCACCACGAATCTGCTGCTCGCCGCTCGAGATCGTGGCGTCGAGCGACTCTTCTATGCGTCGTCGGCGTGTGTCTACTCGGCGGACAAGCAGAACGACCCGAACGTGACCGCCCTGTCCGAGTCCGACGTGTATCCAGCGGACCCCGAGGATGGCTACGGGTGGGAGAAGCTGTTCGGCGAGCGCATGTGTCGCCACTTCACCGAGGACTTCGGGCTCGAGACCCGGGTGGCTCGCTATCACAACGTCTACGGGCCCTTCGGCACCTACGAAGGGGGACGCGAGAAGGTGCCGGCCGCCATGTGTCGCAAGGTGATCGAGGCCAAGCGGTCGGGCAACCACCAGGTCGAGGTGTGGGGCGACGGGCTGCAGACGCGATCGTTCATCTACGTCGACGACTGCATCGAAGGAACCCGTCTGGTCATGGACTCCGACATCGGCGAGCCTCTGAACATCGGATCGTCGGAGCTCTTCACGATCAACCAACTGCTCGACCTCGCCGCCGGGTTCACAGGGATCTCGATCGAGCGCACGCACGACTTGTCGGCGCCCCAGGGTGTGCGGGGCCGCAACAGCGACAACACCCGCATCCTCGAACTCCTGGGATGGCAGCCGTCGACACCCCTCGCCGTCGGACTCCGAGCGACCTACGAGTGGATCCTCGCCGACATCGAGTCACGCCGATCTGCGGGCTGACTACGAAATTCATGTCGGCGATCCGCCTACGCACCCGTCTGTCAACGCCCGAGGATCGAGACGTCGACCTCGGCCAACTTCGCGGCGATCGCGTCGTTGCCGTTCTGGGAGGGATGCGCACTCTCCACGGCGAGATCACCGGACGGGCTCCCGCCGTCGGGACCGTTGAACTCGCGAGACAGGTCAACCACCTCGAAGCCTGCCGCCGTCGCCCGTTCGGTGAGCATCGTATTCCATCGTTCGTAGGCCGCGAGCGTCCACTCCAAGGCGAACGGTCGATCGGTGGGGTCGAGGAGCCGATCAGACTGTCGGGATACGACTCGTCGATGTTGCCGTCGATGGTGGTCGTGGCGATGTATACGGTTGGAAGGTCGCCGTGGAGTTGCCGCACTCCGGCGAAGATTTCGTCGTACAGCGCACCGGAGGTCGCGACACCGGCGGCGAGGCAGTCGGG
>CAVQVO010000012.1:0-61119 GCA_963717115.1 uncultured Acidimicrobiales bacterium
TCCTCAAGTCCGTCTCGTCATCGACGGGTGAGTATGCGCTGCCCGATATGGAGCCTTGCGTCCCACACTTCGCCGGCGATGCAGCGTTGAGTGCGTCGAATGCCCGGAGCGAACTGTGCGGTTCGGCCAGTGCGAAATCTCGGCCCGGCGTGAGATGTTCACACGAGGGATCACGGTCCGGCAGACCGATCGACCTCATCGGGGTGAATGCCCCGCGACGACGTCAAGTCGGGGCACTCTACGGGACGCTTGCGTCTATGGTTTGAAGCTCGTCGCAGGCGATGTCGAGGATGTGGGTGCTGGTCATGTTGCGGCCCTGCTCCAGTAGTTGGTCCCATTGGTCACCGAGAGCATCTCGAACCGAAGTGATCGCTTCCTTGTGGTCGTCGATTGTTTGAGCGCCTTGGCCCGAGCGCCCGTCCAGCCAGCCACAGATCAGCGCTGCGATCCGCCATCTTTCGAGTTGGTTGAGCAGAATGAGGACCTGACTGAGCGCAAGCGGCGCGCCGTTCGTCTCGCCCGCGTCCTGAAGGCTTCGTAGTTGGCGGATAAGAACGATGGCCAGTTCGCCGGGTGGAAGCAATGCAAATTGGAGGGCGTTGATAGTCATCTGGCAAAGTGACTCGACGGTGCCGTTGCCGACTTCGACAGCAAGTTCGAGACCACGGTTGAGGTGCTCGAGGCTGGTGCTCGGGTCGGTGTAGAGGATTGCAAGTCCGGCTGCGAAGTGCGTACCGGCAAGTGCGCTCGGCCACTGCGCAGCGCGGGCGCGTGCGAAGCCCTCCTCGATGAGGTCGCCGGGATCGTGCCCGCAGGCTGCCAGGAACACTGCGAGCCACGTCGGATTCTGAGTGTGTACCCACCGGTCGTCGGGCCGCGCTTCGCCGATCTCATAGGCGTGTGTCTGGTACTCGACGGTACGGTCGAAGTGACTTTCGTTGTACTCGACGGTGGAGAGGCTAAACCATGCCAGCCACGGCTCGTCGGTCGACATCTCGATCAGCCGGTGGGCCAGACGACGTGTCTCGGTGTAGTCGGCCTTGGCGTGCAACGCGTGGCGCATCGCGGCTGTTTGCACGGCCGGGCGATCGGGCAGGTCGTGTCGCAGGTCGTAGAACCAGCCGATCATCTCGTACGAACTTTTCACCCCCACCGGAACGGCCAGGGCGGCGATGTCGTCGATGACGTCGTCGAGGTGACGTTCGACGGCCCATCCCAGCGCTGCTCGAAGTTCGGGCATGAGGCGTTCGGCTCGTCGCGACGCTTCGAGCTCGTCGGGGCCTACGAGCATCCGGGTGATGACGCGGGCTGAGGCGGCGAGGTGCGCTGCATGTCGGTCGCGGAACTCGGTGAGTGCCCCGGATTTGCTCAGGTGATCGCGACCGTAGGAACGCATCGTTTCGAGGTATCGGTAGCGGGTGGGTGTGGCATGCACGTCGACAGTGCACATCGACTTGTCGACCAGTGCAGAGATTGCGTCGAGGATGTCGAGGTCGCTGAGCGTCGAGTCGCCAGCGACCGCGACGGCGTCGTCGAGTGTGAACCATCCGACGAAGACCGACAACCGGTCGAACACGACCTGTTCCTGCTCGTCGAGCAGCACATAGGACCAGTCCAACGTGGCCGACAGGGTCTGCTGGCGTCCGACACCGGTTCGCCATCCCCCCGACAGCAGACGCAGCCGTTCACCCAACCTTGCCAACACGTCGGCCGTGCCGAGGGTGCGTGCCCGTCCCGCAGCCAGTTCGATCGCCAGTGGCATTCCGTCCAACTGCCGACAGATCTCGAGGACGACCGCCCGCTCGTCGCCGTCTACGATGGTCGGTCCGCCCTCGGCGGTCAGCCGTTCGATGAACAACGCGACGGCATCCACGCACCCCTCGCCGTCGTGGTCGTCCATCGACAGCGGCCCGAGCGCCATGACGTGCTCACCTTGCAGCAGCAATGCCTCGCGGCTCGTCGCGACGATCTTCAGCCGTGGACAAGCCTGCAGCAGCCGATCGATCAACGCTGCGGTCGGCCGCATAACATGCTCACAGTTGTCGAACACCAGCAGCGTCGTTCTCGATTCGAGATACTCGATCAGACGGTCCTGCACCGATCGGCCCGCCACCGCCTGCAACCCGAACAAAACCGCCGCCTCCTCGACCACAGCGCTGTCCGAAGACGCCAAGGCAAGATCGACGAACCACACCCCGCCGGCGAAATCGGACTGCACCCAATGACCGGCTTCCACGACCAGTCGGGTCTTACCCATCCCACCGACGCCAACCACGGTCACCAAGCGATGCGCCGTGATCAAACCCGACAACACCCCCAGCTCCTCGGTGCGACCGACGAAGGTGTCCAGCGGATCCGGCAGGTTCCCAGCAGCCGCCGTCGAGGTCCGCAACGGAGGGAACTTGCGCCCACCCACCTGCCAAACACGGATCGGATCGTCCACCCCGACGAAGCGGTGCTCGCCGAGGTCGGTGAGGTCTGCGCTGTCGTCTCGGACCAACCCAGCGGTCACATCCGATACCACGATCTGGCCGCCGTGACCCGCCGACATGATCCGCGCCCCGCGGTTCAAGGTCCGCCCGAAATAGTCGCCGTCACGTTCCACAGCAGTCCCCGTATGCAGACCCATCCGCACCGGCAACCCCACGCACCTTTGAACGTCCAGGGCCGCCCGTAACGCCGCCGCCGCATCACTGAACGCCGCTGCGAACCCGTCTCCGCCTGTCGAGAACACCGTTCCACCATGGGCGTCGATCGTCGTGCGCAGCAGCGCATCATGCTCGGCAAGTGCCTCGCTCATCGCGTCCGGATCATGCTCCCACCGAGGCGTCGAGCCCTCGATGTCAGTGAAAAGGAACGTCACCGTCCCCGACGGAGAAGACATCCCTCAAGTATGAACGACACCCGCAATTGTGCAAGGTGCCTGCGTCCCGGGCGACGGGCGTCGGTCGCTGCGAGAACGCAAGGTTGACCTGGTCGCCACTGACTGGTGAGGGCAAGGATGAGACAACACCGGGCAGCGATAAACAGCACGAGTATTGGACCACAAGAGACAACACCTGCGCCCGCTCGCGCGCCACACTTCACCACGCAGAATCCCGAGGATCGGCCCCGGACCGTCACTGCAGTCCGGCCCTTGCTGAGCACCCGGTAATCGCACCATCGGATGGTCGAGTCGAGTGATGCCGATCGAGTCGAGGGCGTGAGTCGCGGGCGCACCGATCTTGGGTAGGTCGACATCTGGCATCGGGCCATCGTCGCGTGGCGGCTGTCGTACTGCGGACCAACTAATCCTCGGTGACAGTGCTACTTCTCTCCACTGCGTTGCCTGAAGGCCAGCCAGCCGCGCTGCTCCGTATCGCTGGGTGCACCCGACTACGCGCCGGTGGCCGGATGTACGGTGCGGACGTGACCCGCTACGTGATCGACGCTCGTACCTTGCTCCATATCGTCGCCAACGACCTCGACATCGATCCTGATCATCAGCTCGTCGCTCCCAGCCTCATCCGCTCCCAGGCGCTGACCCTGCTGCTCGAGGCCGTGCGCAACGGCGAGATCACCGACGAAGAGGCGCTCCGTCGCCACGAACGCTTCACGGAACTCAAGATGCGGTTACTTGGGGACCGCGTGTCGCGTCGCACCGCGTGGAAGATCGCGCTCGCGAACGGGTGGGACACGACGTTCGATGCCGAGTATCTCGCGGTGTGCCAGCTCCAGGCTGATGCACTCGTCACGATCGACCCGACGCTGGCCGCGAAGGCTGAAGGCGTCGTGTCGCTCGCACCGTTGGAGATGCTGTCGCCGAGTTGAGCGAACGGCCGGCGAACGGACGGATTCGGCCGCGCGAAGGGGACCGCGAATCGAGGCCTTCGGCATCGCACGCATCATCCCCGTTCGCCACGCCGGCACCGAGCGACAGGAGGGGCTGCTGCGCGTGGGGTGACATCGCAACCCGGCACCTCAACGCGCGGCAGTTCCATCAGGGAGTCGGGCTGTTCCCAGGGTGCCGTTGTTTCTCGGCACGAGTCCGCGCTGTTGGTCGGCGGTCAGGGGCCGAGGGCGGCGAGGGGGATGATGTGGATGCCGTCGGGTCGGGTGTGGGCGTCGGGTCCGGTGGTGATGACGGCGAGGGTGGTGTCGTGGTGGGGGAGTTGGGTGTGGAGCCAGTGGAGGTGGCGCAGGTCGCGCTCGGCGACGTTCGGGCCGAGGTGGGTGTTGATGGCGACGATGCCGTTGGGGTGTTCGATGATGAAGTCGATGTGGTGGCGGCCGCCTTTGGTGCGGAGATGGTGGACGGTGGCGTGGTTGTGTTGGGCGAACACCTGCAGCGTGAGTGCGATGAGTGATTCGAACAGGCGGTCGAGCAGGGTCTGACTGGTGGGGGTGGGGGTGGCGGTTCGTGACTGTCGCGGAGTTGTTCGGTGTCGAGGTCGAGGAGTGCGAGGGTGAGTGCGGGGTCGGCGAGGTGGTGTTTGGGTCCGGTGAGTAGGTCCCGGATCGGGCTGTTGGCGGGTGACCAGCCGGGAAGGGGGTCGAGGACGCGGAGTCGGGTGAGGTCTTCGGTGTAGCGGCGGGTGGTGGTCGCAGCCGGTGGTCGTTGGGGGTTGGCGGCGAGCCGGATTTGTTCCCAGGTGGTGGTGGTGCTGGTGGCGGTGGCGTAGGCGCGCAGCCAGTTGCGCAGGGCGTCGGGTTGGCGGACGGTGTGGCCGGCCTCCGGCAGGTGCTGGTCGATGATGTGGCGGAGGTAGCTTGTCGAGGCGTCGTCTGACTGCTGGTTGGTTGAGGTGGCGGTAGTGGGGGAAGCCGCCGGCGGCGATCTCGTCGATGTAGTCGCCGAGGTCGAGGTCGCTGCGGGTTGGGGGGATGGGCCGGTGGGCGATCAGGTCGGCGAGGGAGACCGTGGGGGTGATGTCGAGCCGTTCGGGAAGGGTGAGGGGCCGTACCCGGACCGAAGTCACGACGGTGGGGTCTTGCCGGTGCCGGGGGTCGGGGCTGATGCCGGTGAGCAGGAACGGGCCGGTGCGGGCGGGGTTGTCGGTGAGTGTGTCGCCACAGCGGTGGGTGGTGGTGCCACTGGTCGAACAGGATCGGGGTGGGGCCGGCGGTGGTGCGGTCGGGGTCGGCGGTGAGGATCCGGCGGACGTTGCGGTGGTCGAGGTGTTTGACGGTGCGCGCCCGGTTGCTGGCGATGCTGGTGGTCCCGACCCCGGGCGGGCCGTCGAGCAGGACCGGGGCCGGATGGGCCAATGCGTGGTCGAGTTCGTCGTCGACGATGCGACGGAGATACCCCGACTGGTAGGACCGCCGGTCACTCATCCGTGTCAGCCCTATCCGACTCGTTTGCACGATTCGGAGTGTACGAACTGCACCAAATCGAGTCTAGGACAGAGTCTATGGCACCCACTTAGGCACCCGAACCGGCAACCCCACCGACCGACTCCAGCGTTTGTGCTGGTCAGCGGCCTGTGAAGTGGTACGCCCCCCGGGACTTGAACCCGGAACCTGCGGATTAAGAGTCCGTTGCTCTGCCAATTGAGCTAGAGGCGCTTGTGCGAGGAACGGAGCCTAGCGCAGGAAATCCACGCCATGTCCCGAGCCCTCGCGGGTACTGCTTGGGGTGACCGAGGGGATTTGAACCCCCGACATCCAGGATCACAACCTGGCGCTCTAACCAACTGAGCTACGGCCACCAGGACCCGGCGATCCTATCTGCTCGCGTCCGGAACGGCGATCGAGTTGTCCGAGAGCGAGATTCGATCGACCTGCAGGCCCGAGGTTGCGTACTAGGCTCGGCCGGTCGTCGTCCGGACCCGGGCAACGCCAGGCCTCCGTAGCTCAACCGGATAGAGCATCGGACTTCTAATCCGACGGTTGCAGGTTCGAGTCCTGCCGGGGGCGCCGATCCACCGTCTCGGCACGGTTGGGCAACGGGAGCGGGGGTCAGTCCTCGAGGCGGATCGTGCCGAAGGCCAGGTCGCAGCGGACGCTGCCTTCGAATCCGCTCACGGGGGCCTCGATCTCCCAGTCCTTGCGGGCCCCCGCATCGAGGATGATCACCTTCTTCTGGTTGCTCCCGATGAACGACTGATTGCTCGTGTCGAAGAAGTCGATGACGATCACGTAGTCCGATGCGACGTCACGCTGATTGGTCACCGTGCCCGAGGCCACGGGGATACCCCCGCGAACGACGCACTCGCTGATCGCGGTCGCCTGTTCGGCCTCGGTGCGACGTTGGGTCGAATCGGCGAGCTCGGAGTAACCCTCGCTGATCACGTCGCCGGCTCGGTTGAGGGTCGACACGACCGCAACACAGCCCGCCAGGGTCAGCAGGATGATGCCCCCGAAGATGCCCAGCACCCAGAGCGCGGCGTTGCTGCTCTTTGCCGGGGGCGGCTGCGCCACGGGTCCGGGCGCAGAGGCGCCCGGCGGCGGCGCCCCGGGAGGAGGAACCCAGGATGACGGGGGTGGTGGGGCGGCCGGAGCCGCGGGAGCGGGAGGCGGAGCGGGCGCCGCGGCTCCGGGTTGGCGGCCCGCGGGCCAGTACCGTCCGTCGGCGCCGATGACCCAGCCATCGGGTGGCGGCCAGGGGTAGGTGTTGCCGTCCCAGGCCGTGTAGCTGTCAACCATGTCCCTCGACCATGTTCCCTCCACTTGCTCGGGCCCGAGTGTAGAACGCACGACCGGATCGGCTGGTGGAAGCGACGAATCCTCGGATTCGGGAAAACCCCGTTCGGGTTGCATCTTCGTGATCGCGCCGTAACGTATCCGAAACTGACCGGCTTACTCGGGGGCCGAAAACCCGAGCGCAAGTGCCTCCCACCAAGGCGGGATCCTTCACGGATGAGGCATGAGATGGCGCCGGAGGGGCGCATCGTCACGTTGGTACCGCGAGTACCACCCGCGTCCGATGCGTCGACTGCGTGCGTCGTTCTCGAGCCACTTCCCCCTGCATGCCACGGCTGCTGGGACAACGATGAGGTGAGACAATGCTGAAGACAATCAAACAGGTCACCATCGCGCTCGTCATGGTGACGACGCTCCTGACCGCACCGCAGGTCGCAGGTGCGCAGGACGGACAGAGCCAGACGGCGAACCTCGAGGCCGATTCGGCCTCGCTGGGGGTCGCCAACCTGGCGCCCAACGATCGAATCACCCGTCTCTACCGGGCGGCGCTCGGCCGAGAACCCGATCTGGCCGGCCATTCCTACTGGGTCGACCAGCTGAGCCAGGGCGCCAGCCTCCTCGGGCTCACCAAGGCCCTGATGGCGAGCGACGAGGCCCGACTCAAGTCGACCGGGGATTCCCTCCGAGATGCCTATCTGTGGGCCCTCGGTCGCGAACCCGACGCCGACGGCTACGCCTACTGGTCGCAGTTCGACCGGGCCCACGCCGTCGTCTACATCTCGGATTCGGCCGAGCACAAGTCGGTCACCGGCCGCGAGGTGATCGCCGGACCGGCTGCCAATGCACCGCTCATCGAGGTGAGCGGACCGGCCGGCTGGGTCAACGCCGGTCACGGCGTCTACGTGCCGGCGATCCTGATCCAGATCCGCCGCTGCGAATCGGGTGGGAACTACCTGGCCGCCAACCCCCGATCGAGTGCGCGGGGCGCCTATCAGTTCCTGCTCTCGAGCTGGGCCGCTTACGGTCACGCCCAGCGCTACGGCGTGTTCGAGGCCCACCGGGCCACGCCCGCCCAGCAGGACCAAGCCGCCGTGATCACCTGGCAACGAGACGGCACCCGACCCTGGAACGCCAGCCGCTCCTGCTGGGGTTGATCCCGGCCCGGGGCGTGTCGTCGGCAACAGCCGGCGGTCGCCCCCGACCCTGGGCGGGCGTCACCCGCCGTGGTCATGGCAGACTCCGACGATGCCCGACCAGCGACGATCCGACGCCCTGCTCGACGACACCGTCGACCTGCTCCGCCACCTGATCCGCAACGCCTGCGTCAACGACGGTCACGCCGAATCGGGCCAAGAGGTCCGAAACGCCGACATCCTGCAGACGTTCGTCGAGGGCCCGGGGGTCGACATCGAACGTTTCGAGCCGACGCCCGGTCGTGTGTCGTTCGTCGCTCGCATCCCGGGCCGCGACCCCTCGGCGCCGAAGCTCTGTCTCATGGGTCACACCGACGTCGTTCCGGTCAATCCGTCGGGCTGGACCCGTGACCCCTTCGGTGGCGAGCTGATCGACGGGGAGGTGTGGGGGCGAGGCGCCGTCGACATGCTCAACCTCACCTCGTCGATGGCCGTCGCCTTCCGCCACCTCGCCCGATCGGGCTTCCGGCCCCGCGGTGACCTGCTCTACTTCGCGGTTGCCGACGAGGAATCGGGCAGCGCCCACGGTGCCCGGTGGATCGCCGACCACCATCCCGACTCGATCCGCTGCGACTACGTCCTGACCGAGAGCGGGGGGTTGCACGGAGGGGTCGGCAGTGACCGGACCGTCGGGTTGACCGTTGGCGAGAAGGGGGTCGCCTGGCGTCGGCTCCGGATCAGCGGGGTCCCCGGGCACGGCTCGATGCCCTTCCGGAAGGACAACGCGCTCGTGACCGCGGCCGGGGTGGTGCAGCGCATCAGCGAGTACTCGCCACCGGCCCGATTCCACGAGCTGTGGCGCGAACGGGTCGACACCCTGCCCATACCCGACGAGGTCCGGGCGACCATGCTCGACCCGAAGAAGCTCGACGAGCTCCTGGCCGTGATGCCCGACGCCGGTACGGCGAGCTACCTGCACTCGTGTGTCCACACGACGTTCTCGGCCAACGTGCTCGACGGCGGGCCCGAGATGAAGGCCAACGTGATCCCCGACACCGTCGAGCTCCAGATCGACATCCGCACCCTCCCGGGTGAGACCCCCGAAGACGTGCAGGCCCACCTCGATGCGGCGCTCGGCGACCTGGCGGACAAGGTGCGGGTCGAGGTGATCATGAACGACATGGCCTCGATGAGCCGCCTCGACACGCCCCTGTGGGACAGCGTCCAGAAGGCCGTCGAGCGACCCTTCCCCGGCACCCGGCTGAGCCCGACGTTGTCGGTGGGGTTCACCGATGCCCGGGTGTTCCGAGACCTCGGGGCGGTGGCCTACGGAGCGGGCCTGATGAGCCCCGACCTGTCGTCCGGGGATTTCTCGAAGCGGTTCCACGGCCACGACGAACGGATCGACGTCGAATCGTTGCGGCTCACGACCGACTTCTGGATCGACGTCGTGGAGGACCTGATGGCGTCCTGAGCGTTGCCGGGACTAGGCCAGGACGGGCGTGACCGACACGGTGTCGAGCCCGAAGCGTTCGATCGTCGCGTTCCAGTCGAGTTGGCGGGTCGTGACCGCGTCGTCGGATCCGAGCAGGTCGGCGGGCACCGCCCACATCAGCTCGAACTCGATGCCGTCGGGGTCCTTGCAGTACAGGCTCTTCGACACGCCATGGTCGCTCTCGCCGGCCAGCGCTCCGACCTCGAGCAGGCGCGTTCGCAGTTCGACCAGCTCCCGAAGGGTCGGGACCTCCCACGCCAGGTGGTAGAGCCCGACGCTGGAGCGCCCCGCCGCCGGTGGTCCGGCGCCCTCACCAACGCTGAAGAAGGCGATGTCGTGATCGTTCGGTGAGTCCTCGGCGACGCGCATGAACACCCCGCCCGGGAACGAGTTGGCGACGACGAACCCGAGCTGGTCGGCGTAGAACGCCGCCGTGCGTTCGGCGTCTTTGACGTAGAGAACGGCGTGGTTGAGACGGGAGACGGCCATGACGACCACAACCCCGGGTTCGTCAGGGCTGTTCCGCCAGCGCACAGAAATCGTCGATGCGGGCAACGATCACGGCGAGGCTCCGCTCCCAGAACTCCCGGTCCTCGATGTCGATGTCGAAACGGGCGCCGAGCGCGGTGGCATCGGCCAGCCCGGTCGACGACAGGAGGTCGTCGTAGCTGGTCCGGAACCGTTCGGGGTCGGCCACGTAGCGGGCGTAGAGGCCCAGCCCGAACAACAGCCCGAACGCATACGGCCAGTTGTAGAACAGCGACCCGTAGTAGTGCGGCTTGGCCGCCCACATCCAGGGATGTCGCCGTTCGGGATCGAGACCGGCGCCGTAGGTGGCTTCCTGAGCCTCGGCCATGAGCTCGCAGAACCCGTCGATCGAGATGGTCGAGTCGGCCCTCGCCGCGAACACCGACGACTCGAACAGGTAGCGGGAATGGATGTCGACGATCACCTGGGTCGAACCCTGCAGGTCGACGTCGAGGAGGTGGAGTCGTTCGCCGGGGTCGGTCGCCGCGGCCAACCGATGCTCGATCAGGATGGTCTCGCAGAAGATCGACGCCGTCTCGGCCAGCGACGAGGGCGTCCCCCGCTGGATCGGCGTGCGCTCGGTCATCGTCGAGTTGTGATAGGCGTGTCCGAGCTCGTGGGCCAGGGTGAACACCTGCGGCATGCTCGAGCTGAAGTTCATGAGCACCCGACTGTCGCCGTCGCCCATGGGCATGCAGAAGGCCCCGCCCTGTTTCCCGGTGCGGGGCGCCACGTCGATCCAGGACTCGTCGAACGACCGCCGGGCCAAAGACCGGAGCTGCGGCGAATACGAGGCGAAGGCTTCCTCGACCGCGGACTTGGCCTGCTCCCACGTGACGTCGCGGGCCTCACCCACGGGCGCGAACAGGTCCCAGAACGGCAGACCACGGTCGTGGCCGAGCAGGGTGGCCTTCGCTCCGAGGTAGCGCCGGAACGACGGGAAGGCCGCCGTCATCGCCCCCTGCATGGCCTCGAGGGTGGAGCGACCGACCGACTGCCCGAACAGCTGGGCGTCGAGGATCGACGGCCAGCCACGACGACGGGCCAGTCGCTGCTGCTCCCCCTTGATGGCGTTGAGCGCCGCGGCGATCGGGATCGCGTTCGATCGCCAGGCTCCGAGCTCGGCGTCGTATGCGGCGCGACGCACCGCCGGGTCGGCATCCATGGCCAGGCCGCGAACGGCGAAGATCGGCAGTTCCTCGGGGCCCGCCGGCAGATCGACCGTCGCACTCATCGACGAGGTCACGTCGGCGTAGAGCTGTGACCAGGCCGAGGAGCCGGTGAGCGAGAGCAGCGAGGCGAGCTGCTCCTCGCCTTCGGGCATCTGTCGTTCGGCCCGCATGGCTCCCTTGCGCATCGGCCACTCATGGGCTCGAGCCGCCTCGCTGGCGGCGATGGCGGTGTCGATGCCGAGCGCAGCGATCCAGGCGTCGAGCCGGCCACGAAGGTCCTGCAGGGTCGACGAACGCTCCATGAGTCGAGACAGAACGGCCTGGGCCGGCGCATCGTTGCTGTCGGTCGAGACGAACGAGAAGACGTAGGCGTCGAGCCGTCCCAGCTCGGCGGTCACCTCGTTCGTGTCGTGGAGGACCTGGTCGATCGCCGCAACGACGGCCGGATCGGGATCGGTTGGGTCGAGCGCCTTGTCGCCCCCTCGAACGTCGTGGCGGTCGTAGAGCGAGACGAGGCGTTGCAGCGACGCCGCCAGGTGTTCTTCCGCCGACCGGAACTCGCGGCTGTCGAGCGAGGTGAAGTAGGTCGAGAGATCCCAGCGGGGCATGGTGTCGATCGCGGACATGCGCCCATTAGATCGCGCGATCGGCCGCCCCGGACTCCACCGTCGACGATCTGGCCGAGGGGCGCGGGGAGCCGAGTGGCCGGCCGGCGATGGAGTCGGGCCCGGGCCCGCACTACCGTGGCGCCGTGATCGGACGACCCCGCCCCAGTGTTGCCGCCCTGCCCGCCTATCGACCCGGCAAGGGGGCCGCCCAGGCCGAAGCCGAACACGGCATCGTCAACGCCATCAAGCTGGCGTCGAACGAGACCCCGTGGGGCCCGGTCCCGTCGGTCGTTGCCGCCATCGAGGCACTCGCCGGCCACACGAACCGATACGCCGACCATCGGGCCGGCGAACTCCGGGCGGCGATCGCTCGCTGGGTCGGGATCGACGCCGAGCGGGTCACGGTCGGTTGCGGATCGGTCGGTCTCCTGCAGCAGCTGTTGCTGACCTACGTCGACCCCGGCGACGAGGTGGTCTATCCGTGGCGCTCGTTCGAGGTCTACCCGGTGTACACCGCCCTGGTGGCCGGCAAGGCGGTCACCACCCCCTTGGTCGCCGGTCGGTTCGATCTCGACGCCGTTGCCGCCGCAGTCACCGAGCGAACCAAGCTCGTCATCCTGGCGAACCCCAACAACCCCACCGGGACCGCGGTCCCCATGTCCGAGGTCGCCCGACTGTTGGAGCGGATCGATCCGGGTGTCGTGGTCGTCCTCGACGAGGCCTACCGCGAGTTCATGTCGGCCGGGCTGGGCAATCCCGTCCCCGACCTGATCGATCGTTACGACAATCTCTGCGTGCTGCGCACCTTCTCGAAGGCGCAGGGCCTCGCCGCACTTCGGGTCGGCTACGCCATGGGCCATCCCGAGCTGATCGAGACCCTGGACAAGACCCTCTTCCCCTTCGCCGTCAACGGGTTGGCCCAGGTGGCGGCCATGGCGGCCATCGCCGCCAACGACGAGGTCATGGACCGGGTCGGCATCATCGTCGGCGAACGCGACCGGGTGGTCGCTGCGCTGGCCGACCGGGGTTGGATGGTCCCCAAACCCGAGGCCAACTTCGTCTATCTGGATCTGGGCGCCCGCACCGAAGAGGTCCATCTCGATCTCGAACGCAAAGGTGTCGTCACCCGTCCGTTCGCCGGTGAGGGAATCCGGGTGACGATCTCGACACCCGACGAGAACGATCGGTTCCTGGCCGCCCTGCTCGACTGACCGGCCGGCCGGTCAGGTCGCCTCAGCTCAGTTGAGGAGACCCGGTTCGAGCCCGTGCAGGCGCTTCACCACGGCGATCAGGATCTTCTTGGAGATCTTCGCGTTCTGATCGAGCAACGCCGAGAACTCCCGCCGGTCGAGCACCTCGGCGATCATCGGCGTTTGCGCCGTGACCGTGGCCGTTCGGTGCAGACCGGCGACGACCGCCATCTCGCCCAGGACCTCACCGGCGCCGACCGTGGCGATGAGGCGCCCACCCCGTCGGACCTCGGCGGTGCCTTCGAGGATGATGAAGGCTTCGCGGCCCGGTTCCCCCTCGGTGATGAACTCCCGGCCGGCCCGGATGTCGATCGGCGTCATCAGCTTCTCGATCGAGCGCAGCTCCGCCTTCGACAGTTCGGAGAAGAGGTCGATCTTCGCCAGGGCCTCGCGGGCATTGGTCATGGGAGAACTCCGATTCGGGGTGTCGACGACGACTTCGTTCTAGCACGACCCGGTCGGCGGCGGCCGCTCTGGGTGTCGGTGCGGGATCGGTGTGACGCGACCCGGCCGGACCGGTACGTTGGCGCCGTGGGCTATGCACTGGGGATCGACGTCGGAGCAGCGGTCACGGTGGTGGCGACGCACCGGGCCGGCGTGGTTCGGGTGTCCCCCATCGGGGTCGATGGACCCGAGGTCCCCTCGGTGTTGTGGCTCGGCGAGAACGGTGAGCATCGACACGGTGAAGCCGCATCGGCGCCGCAGGACTTCGATCCCGAACGGGTGGCTCGAGCCTTCATCACCCGAGTCGGCGACGACACCCCATTCGTGATGGGTGGTGTCCCGGTCTCGGCCGAACGCCTCATGAGTCTCTTCGTGCAGTCGTTGGTCGACGACGTCGTGCGGGTCGAGGGTGCGTCACCGGGCGGGGTCGTGGTCACCCATCCCGCCGGTTGGGGCGAGTACCGGATCGAGTTGCTGGCCGAGGCGGTCCGGGCCACCGGGATCGACCTGCTCGATGTGGTTCCGAGCCCGATCGCCGCAGCGCGCCACTTCACCTCCCAGACGCCGGTTCCCGTCGGTTCGGTGCTCGGCGTCTACGACCTCGGCGGAACCGGGTTCCGGGCGTCGGTCGTGCGTGTCGGCGACGAGGTCGGCGAACTGATCGGACCGGCCAAGAGCATCGCCCGACTCGGTGGGCACGACTTCGATCACCTGTTGTTCGAGCACGTGCTGGCCCTCGTGGACTGCGATCTGACCGAATTGGCCGACACCGACGAGATCCGGGCGGCGGTGGGGCGCGTGCGGCTCGACGCCCGACGGGCCAAAGAGGCGCTGTCGCTCGATCCGATCGCCACCATCCCCGTCGCCCTGCGGGGTGACCTCACCCAGGTCCGCGTGGCCCGATCCGAATTCGAGCGGATGATCCGACCCTCGCTGGCCCAGACCCTGGTGGTGTTCGATCAGGCGGTCGACGCCGCCGGGATCTCGGCATCGGACCTCCACACCGTCCTGCTCGTCGGCGGATCGTCCCGGATCCCGCTGGTCTCGCAGGTCGTTTCGAGTCACGTCGGCCCACCGACTCGGGTCACCGTCGACGCCGCCCCCGGGCACGTCGTCGCACTCGGCGCCGCAGCCCTGGCCGGTCTGCTCGACCAGCGCTCCGCTGCCGCCTCGGTTCCTCGGCTGACGCTGCGTGATGCCGACGGCCGGGTGCTCGAGTTCGGTACCGGCGAGACCATCATCGGGCGGCGACCCAACGGCGATCGTTGCACCGTCCTCGACGACCCGACCGTCTCGGCCCGGCACGCCGCGTTGCTGATCGAGGGGAACGACGCCGACGTCGTCGATCTGGGCAGCACCAACGGCACCTGGGTGAACCGGCAGCGGGTCACCCGGGCCAGCCTGGCCGACGGTGACGTCCTCGAGTTCGGCGACCATTCGATCTTCACCGTCGGCCTCGCTCCCGGCGTACCGGGTCGTTCGAGCACGGCCTGAGCGCCGCACTAGCCTGCGGTGATGGGCATGCTCGAGACCTTTCGATCGGTCGTCCGGTTCAAATCGTTCGAGTCGGACCCGATCACCCGCCGGCTGTCGACGGTCGCCGACCTCGACGATCTCCGACGGATCGCCAAGCGTCGGCTACCCGGTGGCGTGTTCGATTACATCGACGGCGGAGCCGAGGACGAGCTGAGCCTGACCCGCAACCAGGCGCGCTTCGCCGATCTCGAATTCGTGCCCCGGGTCCTGCGCGACGTCTCGTCCATCGATCCGTCGGTGTCGCTGCTCGGATCGACGATCCCCTTCCCCCTCGTGTTGTCGCCGACCGGGTTCACCCGCATCGCCCATTCACAGGGTGAACTGGCCGTGGCGCGGGCCGCGGCCCGCAAGGGGTTGCCCTACGGGCTCTCGACGATGGGGACCCGATCGATCGAGGAGGTCGCCGCCGCCGGACGGGGCCCGAAGTGGTTCCAGATCTACACGTGGCGCGACCGTGGCCTGGTCAAGGACCTGGTCGACCGGGCCCGCGCCGCGGAGTACGAGGCCATTCTGCTGACCGTCGACACGGCGGTCCTGGGCCGTCGCGAGCGCGATGTGCGCCGCGGCTACACCCTCCCACCCAAGATCGGCCTCGACACCCTGATCGACGGCGCCCGGCGCCCGGCCTGGTCGTTGGACTTCCTGCGGAACGATCCCATCACGTTCGCGAACGTGGCCGAGGGCAACGATGCCGGGGACGGCTCGACGGCGGTGACCCTGGCCGACTACATCAACGCCCAGTTCGATCAGGCCCTGTCGTGGGCCGACGTCGAGTGGCTCCAGGCGATCTGGGACGGGCCGATCGTGCTGAAGGGCATCCAGAGCGTGGCCGACGCCGAGCTGGCGGCGGGTCTGGGGGTGTCGGCGATCGCCCTGTCGAACCACGGTGGCCGCCAACTCGACGGAGCGCCCGCTCCCATCGACCTCGTCCCTGCGGTCGCCGATGCCCTCGGCGGTTCGACACAGATCCTGTGCGACGGCGGCGTGCGGCGGGGGAGCGACATCGTGAAGGCCGTGGCGCTGGGAGCCACGGCCTGCATGATCGGACGGCCCTACCTGTACGGCCTGGGCGCGGCCGGCGAGCGGGGCGTCGACTTCGTGCTCGACTTCTTCGAGCAGGGCGTGCGTCGCACGATGGCGCTGACCGGCGCCCGTTCGATCTCCGAGCTCACGCCGGATCTGGTTCGCCCGCGGCCGCGATGAACGAGCGGTACACGCCCAGCAGCGCCGTCTTCTGCTCGTCGTCGAGCAGTGCGTCGTTGCGGATTGCCGCCTCGGTATCGGCCCGGGTGTCGGCGGCCTCTCTCGGGTCGAGGAGACCGGCGTAGACGAGCATGGTCTCGGCACTGATGTCGAGTGCCGCAGCCAACGAGCGCAGCACCTTGACCGAGGGAGCGTGGAGGCCGCGCTCGATCTGGCTGACGTAGGGGTCCGAGAGGTTCGTGAGCTTGGCCAGCTCCCGCTGGGAGAGCTGGGCCAACCGGCGCTGGTTCTTGATGAACTCGCCCAGGAGACCCAGTTGGTCGTCCTCTTCGGACGGCCTGCCGGGATCGGCCGAGTTCGCCTGCTTGTCCTTCGAGTGCCTGCTCATGTCGAGCGACCGTTCGTTGCGAGTGATTCGTGGTGGGACCGAGGACGACAACGACCGCGGCAGCCGGAATCCGGCCACCGCGGTCGTTGGTGCCTCAGGGGTTCGGGGGAGGAACCGCTGGGACGACCGATGCGGTCAGGAAGCGGCGTTGGTCGCCGTGGCCTTCCGGGCCGGGGCCTTGCGAGCGGTGCTCTTGCGGGCCGTGCTCTTGCGAGCGGTGCTCTTGCGGGCGGTGGCCTTGCGGGCGGTGCTCTTGCGGGCCGTGCTCTTGCGGGCGGTGGTCTTCTTGGCCGGGCTGGGGGTGACGGCGGCCTTGGACTTGGTCGTCTCGGTCGGGCCGGCGATCAGCCAGGGCGAGACGAGCTTGATGGCCAGGTCACGGTTCGATGCGGTGAACCGCTCGACGGCGTCGAAGTACGTCTCGACGAGTTCCTTGGGCTGGGGCATCCGCTCGGCGCCGGGAAGGTGCACGAGGCGGGCGGTGACGGCTTCGGCCACCTTGGTGTTGGCCGAGACCAGCATCTTGGTGAGTTCGTCGAAGCGCTCGTTGAGGTCGTTCTGGACGGCCTCGGCCCGCTCGTTGAATTCGCTCTGGGCGGTCTCGGCGCGCTCGCTCAGCTGCGACTGCACCTTGTCGACCTGCTCGCCGACCCGGTCGGTGAGTTCCTCGAGTCGGTCGAGGAGTTCCTTGGCGGTGGGGTTTTCGTTGATCTGCTCGGTGATCTGGCTCTGGGCCTTCTTCACCTGGTCGATGACGGTCATCGTGCGGGTCCTTTCGGGGAGTTCACCGGGGTTTGCTCGGGGGATCCGGACTCCGGTGGCGTGCTTTCTGTTGCGTAAGCATAGTACGCATGCGAACCATTGGCTAGCGAATGCTTGCAAAAGTTAGCAGAAGCGACGAAGGTCACAACGGTCCGTTCGAATAGCGTCGAACCATGCCCGACCCGATCGACGAGCGGCCTTCCGACCGAGCCCGGGCCGAGGCCCTCGACGCCGTCGACCCGCTGGCCGACTTCCGCCGCGAGTTCGAGTTGCCCCAGACCGACGGTCGAGACGAGATCTATCTCGTCGGCAATTCACTCGGCCTGCTCAGCCATGCGGCCCGGGCGGCCGTGGTCGGCGAACTCGACCGGTGGGGGAGCCTGGGTGTGCGAGGCCACTTCGCCGAGCCGGGCTCGTGGTGGAAGCGCCACGAGACCATCGGTCGGCTGATGGCGCCGATCGTCGGGGCGAAGCCCGACGAGATCACCGTCATGAACGGGCTCACCGTGAACCTCCACCTCCTGCTGGTCTCGTTCTACGAACCCACACCGCAGCGCCACAAGATCCTCATCGACGAACACGCCTTCCCGAGCGACCACTTCGCCGTCGAGTCCCAGATCCGCCAGCGGGGGTTCGACCCGTCGACCTCGCTCGTGACGGTGGGGCCCCGACCCGGTCGTCGGCTCATCGACGACGACGACCTCGTGGCCGCCATCGATCGGCACGGCGACGAGCTCGCCGTGGTGTTGTGGCCGGGCGTGCAGTACTACACCGGCCAGTGCTTCGACCTGCCGGCGATCGTGGCGGCCGGTCATCGGGTCGGCAGCCGCGTCGGGTTCGATCTGGCCCACGCCGTCGGGAACGTCGAACTGGCGCTGCACGACAGTGGCGCGGACTTCGCCGCGTGGTGCACCTACAAGTACCTCAACGGTGGGCCCGGATCGGTTGCGGGCGCGTTCGTCGCCGAACGACACCTGTCCGATACGGGCCTGCCCCGGCTCCAGGGTTGGTGGGGAACCGACCCCGAGACCCGATTCCAGATGGGTACCGACTTCGAGGCCGCCCCGAACGCCGACGCCTGGCAGCTCTCGTGCGGGGCGATCCTGTCGCAGGCGACCCTCGAGCCCCAGCTCGAGCTGATCGCCCGCGCCGGTGGGATGCCGGCCCTGCGGGCCAAGGCCGTGCTGCTCGTCGAGTTCCTCGATCGACTCCTCGACGAGCGCTTCCCGGGTCGCATCCGCCAGATCAATCCCCGGCCGATCCACCAGCGAGGCTGCCAGTTCGCCCTCGAGGTGATCGGAGACGGCGAGGCGTCCGATCGCCCGGCCTCCGGACGCGACGTCTTCGAACGGCTGGAGGCAGCCGGGGTGGCGTGCGATTGGCGGGAACCGAACGTGATCCGGGTCGCCCCGGTCCCGCTCTACACCCGCTTCGTCGACCTGGTCGACTTCGCCGAGATCCTCGAGCAGGCGCTCGACGGAAGCCGGGGCCCTGCCGGCGCCGGCGACTGATCGGGCCGGCGATCCGAAATCGGGGTCAGCCCCCGATCATGGCCCGCCACTCGGGGTTGTCGGGTGCCCGCTCCTCCCAGGACCGCATGAAGATCGAGATCGCCTTGATCTGCTCCGAGGTCAGCGGTCCACCGAAGTCGAGCGAATAGGCGCCCATCTGACTACCGGGTACGCCGACCGAGATCAGCTGACGGACCTGTTCGTCGGTGGCGCTGGCCAGGAACTGTTTGGAGTTGAGGGCCGGACCCACGCCGCCTTCGCCGTTGAGACCATGGCACGACGCACAGTTGAAGCCCCAGTTCTCCTCGCCCTGCTGGGCCAACGACGCCAGGTTCTGGTCCCGGGCATCGTCGCGGTTGGTCGGCTCGACCCAGCGGTACAGAGGGAACACCAGGGCGAGCGCGAAGATCAGGCCGGCGCCGATCATCATCACCCGGTTGGTCGACTCCTCGAGCTCGGGATCGTTCTCGTACTGCAGCGGCATCAGTGACCCCCCTCGCTGGCGCACGACGGGCCCGTCGGGGGCTCGTCGAGCGTCTCGACGCCGGTCGGGGACCCGGTGATCAGCGTCCCGGTGTCGATGTAGAGCAGACCGCTCTCGGGATCGACCTCGGTCGGGTAGTAGTCGAGACCGCGGGGCGATGGGCCGCTCCGGAATTCACCGGCCCGGTTGAACACCGAACCGTGGCACGGGCACTCGAACTGTCCCGACGAGTCGCAGAACGGCACCCGACAGCCCAGATGGGTGCACTTCTCGGAGATGGCGAGCACGGCGCCGTCGACCTTGGTCAGGTACGACTTGGCAGCCGAGATCTCGATCACGCCGGTGTCGGGAACGGCATCGGGCGCCACCGAGCGGATCTTGCCGCCGAACCCGCCGGTCGACAGCGGCCGGAGCAGATCCCACGTCGTGAGTCCGGCCGCCCCGGCCATGAGGACGCCACCGAGGCCCCACAGCTTCGTGAGGAACTGACGTCGTTCCATCGGTTCGGTCATTCGCTCGCCTTTCTCGGTGATCGGGACGGGGTACGGGGGCGGCGCATCACAGCTCCCCGTGCCATTCCTGCCACGGCCAGACCCAGCCCCAGTTCGGGCCCCGGAAGGCGAAGCCGACGATGGTGAGGAGGATCCAGATCACGAGGAAGGTGGTGAACGTGGCGACGGCGACCCGGCGATGCTCGGTGCGGACGTAGAGGCTGCGGTCGATGTAGGGGAGGGCGATCAACCCGGCGAGGATCGCGCCCGGAACGAGGACCCCGGCGACCAGCGGATGGAACAGGGCCAGGAGTTCCTGCAGGGCCGCGAAGTACCAGGGCGCCTTCTCGGGATTCGGGGTGACCGTCGGGTTCGGCGTGATCGCGTAGCGGCGCGTCGAACAACACCGAGATCACGAGCACCGTGAGCATCGTGGCCAGGGCGGCGACGGCGTGGCGGACCAGCAGGTGCGGCCACACCATGACCATGTCGTCGTCGGCCGGTTCCTTGCGATCGCCGGCGATGGGTTTGCCGGGCACCACGCCGAGCACCCGACGTTGACTGATCGCATCGGGCTGTCCCGAGAGCCGACCCAGGCTCACCGGGGTGGCCGTTCCGGTGGTCGAGCCGGCGGGGGAGTCGGTCGGGGTCACGTCATCGGACATGAGCACTCACTCCTTCGGCCGCAGCCGGTTCGTTGCGCTCGAGCTCGAGCATCGAGTCCTTGCGCCACCGCCACAGGTGGAACATCAGCAGGACCACCATGGCCACGGGCATGACGGCGACGTGCAGGACGTAGAAGCGCAGCAGTGTCGCCGACCCCACGACCCGGCCGCCGATCAACGTCTCCTTCACCTGGTCGCCGATGAAGGGCGTGTACCCGGCCATCTCGCTGCCGACCGTGACGGCCCAGTAGGCCAGCTGGTCCCAGGGCAGCAGATAACCCGTGAACGACATGAACAGGGTGAGTGCCAGGAGCACCACGCCGATCACCCAGTTGAACTCGCGGGGGGCCTTGTAGGCCCCGCGGTAGAACATCTTGGCCATGTGGGCCGACACCGAGAGCACCATGAGGTGGGCCGACCACCGGTGCACGTTGCGGATGTACTGGCCGAACGCCACCTCGGTCTGCAGCGTCTGGATGTTGCTGTAGGCCTGGGCCGGTGACGGCACGTAGAAGAACATGAGGTAGATGCCCGAGAGCCCCAGGCTGGCGAACAGCACCGTGGAGATCACCCCCAGGTACCACGAGTACTTGAAGCCGATGTCGGCCTTGCGGACCTTCACCGGGTAGATGTGCAGCAGGAAGCTCGACCAGTGGGCGGCGGCGCGATCGCGGGGCGTGTGCTTCGACGGCGACCGCCAGATGGATCGCCCCACCGGAGAGTTGCGAACGGCCTCGAACGGGCTGGTTCGCTCGGGATTCTTCATGTCCACGATGGTTTTCCTCCGATGGGAACGCCGACGCCGGTCCAGACACCCATCGACAGGGCGTCGGGCGGGCATCGTTCGATACACAGGCCACAGCGAATGCAGTCGGTCTCGTCGAGCAGCAGGGCGGTACCGCCGGGCTGCGACGGGTCGATCTCTTCCGATGGCACGAGCGAGATCACGTCGACCGGGCAGACGTCGGCGCAGAGCGCGCAGAGCACACACTTCTCGACGTCGAGCAGGATGTTGGCGAAGCAGCGCAGACACCGGTTGGCCTCGCAGCGGGCCTGCTCGGGTGTGAAGCCCAGTTCGACCTCGGCCAGTCCGGTCCGCCGATCGGTGGCCAGCGTCGGCACCTCGAATCGGTCGTTTCGGTCGTAGTGGTCGTCGAGGCGGTGGAACTGCTTCAGTTCGACCATGCGGCCGCTGCCGCGTTCGGGAACGTCGCCACCGAAGGAACGGTGGATGTCGGTCGCCGTGCGTCGACCGTCGGCGATGGCGTCGATCAGGGTGCGGGGCCCCTTGGCGGCGTCGCCTCCCGACCAGATCCCGGGGACCGACGTGGCGCCGGTGTCCCAGTCGATCTGGATCGTGCGTCGGGGGCTGATCTCGGGACCGTGGTCGCCGAGGGCCTCGAGATCGATCGCCTGGCCGATGGCGAGGATGACCGTGTCGGCCTCGACGACCTGGACGTCGTCGCGATCGAACACCGGGCTGAAGCGACCGTCGGCGTCGAAGACCGACGTGACGCCGATCGTCTCGACGCCGACGGCCCTGCCGTCCTCGACGAGGATCCGGTTGGGTCCCCGGCGGTTGAGGAACGTGATGCCCTCGTGCTCGGCCTCCTCGACCTCGAAGTCGTGGGCCGGCATCTCTTCTCGGGATTCGAGCGACATGACCGTGATCTGGGCGGCGCCGGCCCGGGCCGCGCTGCGGGCGACGTCCATGGCCTCGGTCATGGCCGCCCGCTCGCCGGCCGGGGGATTCCCGCCGAGCGAGGCGAACTCGGTCGGGTTCGACCGTTTGCGTTCGTAGTCCGACGATCGCAACGCGGTGCGAGCGGCATCCATGGCGACGTCGCCGCCACCGATCACGACGACCCGTTGTCCGACTTCGACCTCGAAGCCTCGGTTCATGTTGATCAGGAACTCGATCGCCTTGAGCACGCCGTCGGCATCGCCACCCTCGATGTCGAGGCCTCGGCCCAGCGTGGCGCCGATACCGAGGAAGACCGCATCGTGGCGGGCCCGCAGTTCGTCGAGGGTGACGTCGGTTCCGAGCCGGACCTCGTATTCGACCTGGACCCCGAGAGCCAGGATGGCGTCGATGTCGGCCTGGAGGACGGAACGGTCGAGGCGGTACTCGGGGATGCCGAGCCACATGGCACCACCGAGCTTGTCGGTCGCCTCGTACACCGTGACCTGGTAGCCGAGCCGGCGGAGGTCGTGGGCGCAGGCCATGCCGGCCGGACCACCGCCGACGATGCCGACCGACTGGGAGCGCTCGACCGACGGCGGCTCGACCTCGTGGTGACCCGTCTCGGGCCCGAACTGCTCGGTGAGGTATCGCTTCAGAGCACGGATGGCGATGGGTCGGTCGATCTCACCCCGGCGGCAGGCGTCCTCGCACGGAGCGGCACACACCCGACCGCAGACCGAGGCGAACGGGTTCGGGAGCCGGGCCGTGAGGTAGGCCTGCTGGTCGTCGCCGTCGGCGATCGCCGCCACGTAGAGTCCGGCATTGGTGTGGACGGGACAGGCCGCCAGGCACGGGATGTTGGTGTCGTAGTACGACAGGTTGTCGGCCAGGGGCTCGAACATCAGATCCGGTTCTCCTTGTGGGCGTACCACAGGGCACCCAGCACGACGCCGAGGCCACCGGCCCACAGCCCGACCCCGATCACCTGCTGTCCGAAGTCGCCGAGTTTGCCGACCGTGTCGGTCTGGAGGGCCCACGAGGGGATGTAGACGACGAAGACGATGACGGCGACCACGATGAGGGCGGTGCGGAGCCAGGCGTCGAGCCAGGGGAAGTCGAGACGGTCGTTGGCATCCACGACCCGAGGAGCCAGCGCCATGGCGCCTCCGGCGAGCGCGACGGCGAAGGCGATGTACATCGCCATGTTGGTCAGGCCCGGGAGCTGGGTCCCGGCGACCGGACCGGTGTCGGCGGGGGCTGGTGTGTTGGCTGTCACGGGCGTGACGAAACCCGATTGGATGTAGGCGATGACGGCGGTGACCTCGTCGTCGGGCAGGGTGGCGAAGGCCGGCATGACCCCGTTGTAGGTGGTGCCGAGGACCGTGATCTCGCCGGACTTGCCGTTCAGGATCACGTCGGTGAGGTACTCGGTGTCCTGGACGTTCGGGTTGCCGTCGAGCGGCGGGAACTGACCGGACAGGCCGGCACCGCCCGGCTGATGGCAGCCGGAGCAGACCCCGCTGTACACGTCGGCCCCCTGCAGCAGCAGCGCGTTCTGGGCCTCGTCGCCGGCCGCAGGCGCCTCGTCGGTGGCCGCCGGATCCTCGGCAGCAGGAGCGTCGGTGGCCGCAGCCGGTGATGCGATGACCATGAGCACGAGTGCCAGGAACAGCACCACCAGCGAGACGCCTGCTCCAAACCGTGTCCTGAGCCCCGTTGGTGCCTCGGAGTCCGAACGATCCGGGGTGCTGGCGGAGCGGTGCGAAGCGCGCTCTGGTGGCTCGGGACGCAAGGGGTCGGTCACGGACTCGATTCTTCGCCACCGGCAAGTCCGGACATAGGGAAGAAGGTCCCTATCTCGGCGACTCACCAGCTCGAATACTGGACCGCCATGGAAGAAGAGCATTTCAAGCCAACCGGCACCATCTTCTTTGTGGGGATGTTCGTCGTCGCGCTGATCCTGCTGTGGGCCTCGGTGTACGTGATCCTGATCAGCCGGGGAGCCACGGTATGACCTCCACGATCGACCGTCCCGACGGACCCGGTGACACGCCCGAACCGCTGTCGATGGGGATCGATCCGATCGAACGCACGTGGATGCGGATCTCGATCGCCATCCTCGTCGTGTTCGCCGCCGTGGTCACCGTTGCCGGGTTCGCGATGGGATTCGCCGTGCCGGGTGCCGACGGCGAGGTCGACCCCCGGAACTTCCAGGAGGCGGCCCCGTGGAACGAGCCCGGTCTGCGAGAGATCGGCGACGGCGAGTACGAGGCATACGTGATCGCCCGGGCGTGGAGCTTCGACCCCCGCGAACTGGTCGTCCCGCTCGGGGCCAAGGTGACGATCTACGTCAGCAGCCCCGATCTCCAGCACGGGTTCAAGATCACCGACACGAACATCAACATGCAGGTCGTGCCGGGGCAGGTCTCGAAGCTGACCCACACCTTCGACGAACTCGGCGAGTTCCCCTACATCTGCCACGAGTACTGCGGCACCGGCCACGCCCAGATGTACGGCACGGTCAAGGTCGTCGCCGAGTTGCCCGACGAGGCAGCCGCCGCCGATGACGGCACCCCATCCACCGACGAGCAGCCCGCAGACGGCACCGAGGGAGAAGACGGACAGTGACGGTCATCGACAACAATCCCGGCGGTGGCGGAGAGGACGCCCTCGAGCAGGCGGTCATCGACGTCGAGACGTTCGAGCTCTCGCCCGGCGAGAAGCGCTTCATCGGCTGGCATCTCGGAATCGCCATCGCCGCACTGGCCGTCGGCTCGCTCTTCGGCCCGCTGCAGGCCTTCCAGTTCAGCGGGGCCGACATCTACCCCTACCTCGAGCCCGTCATCAAGTCGTACTACCAGGGCCTCACCATCCACGGCGTGCTCAACGCCCTCGTGTGGACGACGTTCTTCATCATGGGGTTCACCAACCTCACGACGATGAAGGGCCTGGGCCGATCGCTGGCCAAGCCCATGATCAACAAGATCGGGTTCGGCACCATGGTGGTCGGCCTGCTGATGACGGCCGTGCCGCTCCTGCTCAACCAGGCGAGCGTGCTCTACACCTTCTACCCGCCGCTGAAGGCCAGCTGGGCGTTCTACCTGGGTCTGGCCCTGGTCATCATCGGGAGCTGGATCGAAGGACTGGGGTTCTACCTGACCCTCCACGCCTGGCGGAAGGACAACCCGGGGGTCCGGTCCCCGTTCATCGCGCTGGCCAACATCATCAACTCGGCGATGTGGCAGATCGCGACGCTCGGCATCGCCGTCGAGGTCCTGACCATGCTCCTGCCCTGGTCGCTCGGGCTGATCGACAACACCGATCCGGAACTGGCCCGCACCTATTTCTGGTTCACCGGGCATCCACTGGTCTACTTCTGGCTCCTGCCCGCCTACACCTCGTGGTACGGCATGCTGCCCAAGCAGGTCGGCGGCAAGCTGTTCAGCGACTCGCTGGCCCGCTTCGCCTTCTGGATGTTCCTGATCGTGTCGGTGCCGGTCGGGTTCCACCACCAGTTCGCCGACCCCGGCGTCCCGCAGACGTGGAAGTTCATCCACGCCCTGCTGACCTACGCGGTCTTCTTCCCGTCGACCATCACCCTCTTCACCGTCGTCGCCTCGCTCGAGTACGGGGCCCGCAAGCGGGGCGGGACCGGACTGATCGGCTGGATCCGGGCACTGCCCTGGAAGGACCCGTCGGTGGCCAGCCAGCTGCTGGCCGGGATCCTGTTCATGTTCGGCGGGATCGGGGGCCTCACCAACGCCTCCTACAACATCAATCTGGTGATCCACAACACCGCCTGGGTGCCGGGCCATTTCCACCTCACGGTCGCCAGCGCGGTCACCATGTCGTTCATGGGCATCACCTACTGGCTGGTTCCCTATCTCTCGGGGCGTGCCCTGTGGAGCCCGAAGTGGGCGCTCGTCCAGGCCTGGACCTGGTTCGTCGGCATGATCATCTTCTCGAACGGCATGCACACCGTCGGTCTCCTCGGAGCTCCTCGACGCACGCCGCTCGGTGATGCGCTGTACGTGCCCGACGAGTGGAAGGGACACCTCCTGCGAGCCTCGATCGGGGGCGCGGTCCTGCTCGTTTCGGCCACCATCTACGTGTACGGGATGGCCAAGACCATGCTCGGCCCGAAGGTCGACCCCTCGGAGATCCCCGAGATGCCGATCGCCGAGAGTCTCCGCAGCGCACAGCTGACCCCCGAATGGCTCGATCGCTTCAAGCCGTGGTTGATCTTCGCCGGTCTCCTCCTCGTCGTCGCCTACGGCCCGCAGCTCGTCGACCAGATCCTCAACATGAATCTCAACGCTCCGGGATTCCCCGGCGCCTACTGATCGAGGCGGGGTCGCTCCTCGCCGGAGCGGCCCCGAACCCCCCATGCGCATCACCGACTCCCTCGAGCGTGTGTCGCTGAAGGCGGAGCGGCCCGTCCGCTCGGCTGTCCGCTCCCACCGCCTCAACCCGCTTCCGCACGCCGGCACCATCTCGGTGGTGCTGCTGGCGGTCGTGATCGTCACCGGCCTCTACCTGACCCTGTTCTACGAGTACGGCTTCGAGGCGTCCTACCGCGCCGTTTCGAAGATGGAGGACCATCCGATCCAGCGAGTCGCCCGGTCCATCCACCGGTTCGCCTCGGCGGGCATGGTGCTCACCACGGTCGTGCACGCGTGGCGGATCTTCGTCGCCTCCCGGTTCTCGGGGCCGCGATCGGCCCGTTGGCTCACCGGGCTGGCGGCGCTGGTGCTGGTGTGGTTGGCCGGGGTGACCGGGTACTGGCTGATCTGGGACGAACGGGCCCAGGCGATCACCGAGGCCTTCAATCGATCGCTGTCGATCTCCGGAATCGGCTCGGCGTTCGTGGTCCGCTCGATCGTCGGACCGGGTGCGGGAAGCGGGGCATCGATCCTCCTCGCGATCTGGTTCGCGCACATCCTGGCGACCTTCGCCATCGTCTCCTTCACGTGGCGGCACCTCCGGAACACCCGCCTGCCCTGGCTGCCACCCCGTCACTGGTCACTGGGGATGCTCGCCGTGCTGCTGATCGCCGGCATCGTGTTGCCGGTCGGGATGCTCGACCCGGCCGACTTCTCGGTGGCCGCGGTCGACGTCCCGCTCGACCCGTTCATCATGTTCCTGCTCCCGCCCCTGCTGGCGACGTCACCGTGGATCGTGCTCGGTGCGCTGAGCCTCGTGTTGGCGTTCGTTGCCCTGATCCCCCGCTGGTTCGCCACGCCGACACCGATCGTCGAGATCGACGAGCACGCCTGTACGGGATGCGATCTCTGCGTCATCGACTGTCCCTACGAGGCCCTGTCGCTGGTCGAATCGGCGGGCTCACGGCGGGGCTCGATCGCCGTCGTCGATGCCGCGGCCTGTGTGGGGTGCGGCATCTGCGTCGGATCGTGCTCGTTCGGAGCCATGGCCCTGCCCGGGTTCGTCGCTCCCGAGACGGTCGATCCCGAAGGCCACGCCGTGGTGATCGCCTGTCAGCGCCACGTTCGCCAATCCGGCGAGCAACGGGTGGAGCTCATGGCCGCGAACGACGGTCCGAAGGTCGTCGAGGTCTCCTGTACCGGCATGGTCCACCCGCAGGCGGTCGGGGCACTGATGAACGCCGGCGCCACCGGCGTCCAGATCGTGGGTTGTGCGCCGGGGGACTGCGCCTACGGGATCGGGAACACGCTTGCCGACCAACGGCTACAGGCCGAGCGTGCCCCCCACGTCCCCCTCCGCTTCGCGGGGGTCGCCCGTGAGGACTTCGTGAGCCCGGTCGACCTGCGCAGCGCGCTGGAGCACCCGGGCGCCCATCCCTCGGTCGACCCGAATCGACCACCGGCCAACCGACGAGGCGTCGTTGCCGCGGCGATCCTGGTGTCGGTCTCGGTCTTCGCCGTCGCCCTGTCGACCTGGGCCCCCTTCCACCGGGGCGAGGACGAGTCGGCGGTGCGCGTCGTACTGGATCACCGGCCGGGGCTCCGGTTGCTCGGCCAGGCGGCCCCCTCGGGATCCCTGGGTGCCGACGTCGAGGTCGAGGTGCTGCTCGACGGGGGATCGACCGGTCGACGATCGCTCCCTCGGACCGGCGACACCACCGTCGGGCTCGTCGATGTCGTGGTGGCACCCGGGGCGCACGACCTCACGGTCCAGCTCCACGAAGGGCTCGACGCGCCCACCGTCGTGTTCGCCGGTCCGGTCACGCTCGACCCCCGGGCGGCGGCTCGTCTTCGAGGTCGTCGACGAGCCGCCGCCACCCGGGGTCGACGACGGCAAGGACGTCTTCGGCGACAGCTCCCGCGGGGGCTGCGGCATCTGCCACTCGGTCGAGGCCGGCGACGACGGGATCGGTCCGAGCCTGGCCGGCGTTGGCACGAGGGCCGAGACGGCGGTGCCCGACATGAGCGCCGAGGAGTACCTGAGGCAGTCGATCCTCGATCCCGACGCCGTGATCGCCCCCGGGTACCGGGCCGGCCAGATGCTGCCGTTCTACGACGAGCGGCTGAGCGAGGAAGACCTCGATGCCCTGGTCCTCTACCTGCTCAGCCTCACCGGTGAGACGGCCGACGACACGAACCCAGGAGCCGGCGAATGACCACCCAGCAGACCGGCCGATCAGGCCGCGAACCCTCAGGCCTCGGGGAAGATCTCCTCGGTACCGACCCCATCGCCGCCGTCGGTGGTGCGCTCCCCGGTCAGCACACCGTCCTCGGTGACGGTGTAGACGGCGGTGCCGCTGACGTTGTCGACCGCCGACACCGTGGACCAGTCGACGAGCAGGCGGTCGCCCTCGAGTCGGCCGACGCCCTGGTGGATCCCACCGGTGACGAGCCACTCCAGCTCGTAGACGACGGGATCGTCGGTGGCGACGATGGTGACGGTGCCGGAGTACTCGACGCCCGTCGGATCGATGCCGTTGACCGTGTAGACACCGACGATGCCCTCGCCGTCGACGATCGAGTCTCCGGGGAAGGCGCATCCGGCGGCCACGAACGTCGAGCGAGACGGCCAGGACGACCCCGCCCACCCGGCGCCGAACGGCACCGAAGCCGGTGGCACGGTTCCAGGGTCGGGCGCGTGCTCGGGGTCATGGCTTGATTGTGCCTCGCTGGGCGAAGTGGGTGGCGGGGACTTTGGTCCTGATCGTGCTGGCGGCGATGGCGTTCGCCATCGTGCAACCGATCAAGGTGCTGCCCCGGATCCGGATCGCCCCGGGCTTCGGCGTGCTCGACCAGAACGGCGACCTGTTCACGAGCGAGTCCACCCGGGGCACGATCACGCTCTACAGCTTCGGCACCGTCGACTGCGACGAACGATGCGACGAAATGGCCTCGACGCTGCAGGCGGTACGGGCCAACGTCGCCGCCGACCCCGCTTTCGCCGACGTCGACGTGTCGATGGTGACCATCGCCCTCGATGCCGAGGTGACCCCCCGACAGCTCCAGGACGCCGCGCTGGCCAGCGGGGCCGACGGTACGACCTGGCGCTGGGTGGGTGGCACCGAGACCCAGCTCGAGAACCTCGTGGGGGTCGGCTTCAAGCGGTACTTCGAACAGGACGCCGACGGTTCGATCTCCTACGACGGCGGCTACGTGATCGTCGACGGTTGGGGCGTCGTGCGAGGCGACTACCGTTACCGGACGCTGTCCGACGATGCAGACAAGCTGACCCGGCACCTCGGGTTGCTGGTGGCCGAGATCCGCTACGCGACCGGTGCCGGGGCCATCGCCTACGAAGCCGCCCATCTGTTCCTCTGCTATCCGTGACCGTTCCGTCCGAGGTGAACGCCCGATGACCGCCATTGCCGAAAACCCGTCGCCGCCGGCCCCGTCGCCCGAGGCCCGCCCCCATGCGGCCCGACGCTGGGGCCGACGCGTCGGGATCACCGTCGTCCTGGCCGCCGTGGCGTGGTTCGGGGGGCAGGCGGTCCTCGCCCGATTCCAGCCGCACCTCTATGCCGGGACGGTCCTGCAGAGCGGTGGTCCGGCCCCGGCGCTCGACGAACTGACGCTCAGCGACGGGCGACCAGCCGATCTCGGTCTCTTCGCCGGCAAGGTCGTGGTGCTGTATTTCGGCTACACGAACTGCCCCGACGTGTGTCCGACGGCCCTGAGCGACGTCGCTGCGGCGATCGACGCCATGCCGGCCGACGCGGCCGACGACGTCCAGCTGATCATGGTGTCGGTCGATCCCGATCGGGACCCGCTCGACGAACTCGGACAGTTCGTCGGTTCCTTCGATCCGACCTTCCTCGGAGCCGGAGCCGATCTCGCGGCGATCGACCGGACCGCCGCCGAGTACGGCATCTACTACGCATACGGCGAAGGCGATGTCGAGACCGGCTACACCGTCGATCACACCGCGAGCCTGATCGGCATCGATCCCGAGGGCGAGCTGCGGGTGATCTGGTCACCCGAGGTGACCCGCCCGCAACTGGCAGCCGACTTCGCCGCTCTGCTCGACTGACAAACCCCCCGTTCTGGCGGGGCTCTGTCCCTGCGCAGGAACACCAACCCGCCAGAACGGGGGGTTTCGGGGCGGTCGAGGGCGGTCGGGGAGGGGTCAGTCGTGGTCGGGGATGCGGCGGCCCGTGATCTCGGTGGGGACGATCCGCACGAAGCGCTCCTTGTCTCGCTCGGCCCAGGTCTTGATGCCGAGATCACCGGCGGCGATGCGCTCGATGACCCCCTCGATCTCCTCGGCGTGACCGTGCACGACGATGCTCCAGCCGGTGTGCGCCTCGGCGTCGAGCCCGTCGACCTCGAAGGCCACGGCCCGACCCAGTACCGCCGCGGCGAGCTTGGTCCCGGCGTCGGTGGAGATCACGACCGAGCGGTCGTCGACGGCGTAGTTCACGGGGAAGATGTCGGGACGGTTGGCGACCGACACCGCCAGGCGGCCGACCGTCGATCCCGCCATCAGCCGCCAGCAGTCGTCCTCGGGCAGGACTTCGAGTCCGGTCCGGTCGTAGATCTGCTGGGCTCGGGCGTCGTCGTCGGACGTGCTCGCTGGGGTCATGGGTCTGCCTCTCGTTGGTTGGCTCGGTCGGACGGTCAGTCGCGAGCCGCGTTCGGCACGACGACGATGGGAAGGGCCGGTTGGTGCACGAGGGCCGTGGCCACCGAACCCAGGAGGAGGTGGGCGACACCACGGTGTCCCATGGCCCCGACGACCAGGAGCTGGGCGCCCTCGCTGGCGTTGCGGAGCACGTTGCGGGCATCGCCCGCTTCGGCCCGACCGGTGATGCGGCCGGCCGGCAGCTGGTGCCGGGCGATGGCCTCGTCGACGATCTTCGCCGCCAAGGCCTCGGCGCTCTCACGGAGCTGATCGATGAGTGTCGGGGTGGTCTCGAATCCCGAGATCGGCATCAGGCTCCACGCATGGACCACGTCGATGACGGTGCCGTCGTCGGTGTTCTCGATGGCCCAGTCGAGGGCGTGGCGAGCGGTGTCGGAGCCATCGGCGCCGACCACCACCCGGGGCGGGCCTTCGACCTCGGCACCCTGCGCCGGCACGATGGCCACGGGGCAGCGGGCATGGGAGGCCACGTAGGTGCTGACCGACCCGAGGAGGGTGTCGGCGATCGCGCCCCGACCCCGGGTGCCGACCACGAGCAGATCACCCGGTTGTGCCAGGTCGACGAGGACCTTGCCGGGACGACCATGGGTGACGATCGAGGGGAGGAGGACCGCAGGATCGATCCCGGCGATCTGTTCCTCGAGCGTCGCCACCGCCTGGGACTGCAGTTCCTCGGTGGGCGGCGGGGCGTAGACGCCGGGGGCGCCGACACCGCTGGCCCACCACGGCAGCAGCCACGTTGCGACGGGCGTGATCGAACCGAAGCGTCCCGTCTGCGCCACGGCCCAGGCCAGTGCGGCGTTGGATCCCGGCGATCCGTCGAGCCCGACGACGATGCTCGGCTCGCCGGCCGACCGGTCGGGAACGACGGTCTGCGGGTCGCTGGTCGGTGCGCCGGAGTCGGAGGAGGTG
This sequence comes from uncultured Acidimicrobiales bacterium, assembly GCA_963717115.1. Classification (GTDB taxonomy): domain Bacteria; phylum Actinomycetota; class Acidimicrobiia; order Acidimicrobiales; family SZUA-35; genus JBBQUN01. The sequence continues at coordinate 31,972 of CAVQVO010000012.1, forward strand.
GTGCCTGTGGAGTCAGACGAGGTGGTCATGGCTTCATGGTCGACCGCCCAGCGCCCAAAAGTCCAGTGCCGAAGGTCCCGTGGTCAGCCCCGGTGACCTGCTCAAGCTCCGGTCGATGACGACCGATGACTGAAACCGGCAGTGATCGAACGAGCGCGAGGGTCGGAATGCACCAGGAACAGGGCGTCGGATGGACGGCGAACGGGAACGACGGACCACCGACCCCCGGAGCTGCATCCTGGCCGAGCGGGAACTCGTTCCAGCTCCTGACCGACGCCGAGGGGACCCTGCACCTCGGTGAGGAGACCACCCGGAAGGGACCGTCGGCCTTCGGTCGGGTCGCCCTCGCCGGCGTGCTGGCGGTGACCGTCGGGTTCGGCGGGCTCGCCGTTCGCTCCGCTCTGGCCGAGCCGGGCGGGGCGTCGTCACCCGAGGCGGCGTTCGAGGCGTTCTTCGCCGCCGTCGACGCCGAGGATCTGGCCGGCGTGATCGAGACGATGCCCCGCAACGAGCGAGAAGCCCTCGTCGAACCGATGGGCGAGATCATGGAGGAGTTGCAGCGACTCGGCGTCATCGACGAGAGCGCGACGGCGTCCGAGCTGGGCGACTTCGATCTCTCGGTCTCGGGCCTGACCTACACGGTCGATCGGCTCGACCCCCGGCTGGCGGTCATCACCACCACGGGCGGGTCGCTCGATCTGGCCGGGATGTCGCTGGAGGGCCTCCCCCTGGGCACGGTGATCGACGATCAGATGGCCGGTGTGCCCGGCGACGCACTCGCTGCCATGACGGTCGACGCGGACACGACGGATCTGGCGACGAGCCCGATCTCGTTGGCCGTGATCGATGACGGCGGCTGGCACGTCTCGATGATGTACAGCGTTGCCGAGGCCGCCCGCCGCGAGACCGGCGCGCCCTTCCCGGGCCTCGGCAACGGACCGGCGCCGGTCGGTGCCGACACGCCCGAGGGTGCCGTTCGCCAGTTGGTCGAGGAGGCGTTCGCCTTCGACGCCAGCGGGGCGATCTCGATGCTCGATCCCGAGGAGATGGCCGTCGTCTACGACTACTCGCCGCTCTTCCTCGATGACGCCGACCTCGCCGTCGCCGAGCTGCAAGACGGCCTGACCAGGCTCCGGCTGGACCGGCTCGACACCCGGGTGATCGAGCGGGACGGCCGAACGATGGTGGCCGTCGACGGTGGCCAGGTGAGCCTGACGATGGTCGACCCCTGGGACGATTCCACCGCCGAGCTGGTCGTCGGCTTCGACGGCGAGTGTTTCGAGCTGACCACCGACGGCGAGACCGAGCAGACGTGTCTGTCGGAGCTCGACGACGAACTCGGTCTCGATCCGATGCCGTCGGTCGATGCGTTCGAGGCCCCGGAACAGGGAATCTCGGTGGTCGAGCGGAACGGCCGCTGGTACGTGAGCACGATCCCGTCGCTGCTCCATCCGATCGCCGACGGGCTCGCCGCGCTCGAGGACGATGCGCTCTCGACCATGATCGAGGAGTTCGGGACCTTGCTCGGCTCGGGCTTCGAATCGGCGCTGGACCTGCCCGGATTGGCCGGTGCCGACGGCGCCGACTTCGACGCCGTCGCCGGCTCGATCGATGCCGACCCCTTCGCGGGGTTCGACGGCGCCGAGGAGGGCGACCCGTTCGACGATCCGTTCGAGGCCGAGTCCGTCCAGAACTTCCGGGTCCTGGTCGCCGTTCCGGCGGGGACGCCCGCCGAGGACCTCGTCTCGGGCGGGTACGTCGAGGCCTTCGACGTCCCCGGCGACGAGGTCGAGTTCGAGACCGTGTGGGATCTCGAGTTCGAGATCGGCGGCCTGGTGGCCGGGCGTGATCTCGCCGCCGGCGAGGTGCTCAGGGTCGAGGACTTCGTTCGTCCCTGATCGGCCTGATCCCGAAGCCTGGGTCGCCGGTCGGCACTTGCCGGATCCCGGGGGGGTTCGCGTAGGGTTTGCTCCTGTTCTCGAACCGGAGGATCCCATGCGCATCGCGATCGGCGTCGGAAGTGCCTACTACGACGGGTCCAACTGGGAAGACATCGTCGAACTGGTGCGTCACGCCGATCGGATCGGGGTCGACGTCGCCTGGTCAGCCGAAGCGTGGGGGATGGAGACCATCGCCCCACTCGCCTACCTGGCCGCGGTGACCGAACGAATCCAACTCGGGACCGGCATCATGCAGATCACGGCCCGGGCCCCGTCGATGACCGCCATGACGGCGTTGTCGATGGCCCGATTGACCGGCGACCGCTTCTGCCTCGGCCTCGGCGTCAGCGGTCCCCAGGTCGTCGAGGGCCTCCACGGGGCCTCGTTCGCCAAGCCGCTGTCGCGGTTGCGGGAGTACGTCACGATCGTCCAGCTGGGCCTGCGGGGGGAGCGGCTCGAGTTCGACGGTGATCACTACCAGCTCCCTCGGCCCGGCGGCGAGGGCAAGGCCCTTCGCCTGTCCATGCCCCCCAAGCCCGACCTGCCGCTGTATCTCGCCACGCTCGGGCCGAAGTCGCTCGAGTTCACCGGCGAGGTGGCCGACGGTTGGCTCGGGACCTCGTTCATCCCCGAGGCGGCCGACACCAGCCTGCGCCACCTCCGGGCCGGTGCCGAACGAGCGGGGCGGACCCTGGCCGATCTCGATCTCCAGGTCGGCGGCGCCTTCGACATCGACGACGACGTCGACGCCGCCATCGAACGGCATCGGCCCCGGCTGGCGTTCACGCTGGGTGCGATGGGCTCGGCCGACACCAACTTCTACAACGACGCCTACTCCCGGGCCGGGTGGGCCGATGCCGCAGCCGAGGTCCAGACGCTGTGGGTGGCCGGACGCAAGGACGCCGCCATCGCCGCCGTCCCCGACGAGTTCGTGCTCGCCGCGAACCTGATCGGCGACGCCGGCATGGTGCGGCGACGGGTCGAGGCCCATGCCGACGCCGGGATCACCACGATGCGGATCGGGGTGTCGGGTTCCACCCTCGACCAGCAGATCGACCATCTCGAGCGGGCCGTCGATCTCATCCGGAGCGCCGGGTCATGACCCCGATCGTCTACGACCCCCGGACGGCGCTGATCGTCGTCGACGTGCAGAACGACTTCGCCGACCCCGAGGGCTCGCTGTTCGTCGGGGGCGGCGACACGATCATCGACGCCATCAACGACGAGCTGGACCGGGCCCGACCGGCCGGTGCGACCATCGTCGCCACCCAGGACTGGCATCCACGCGTCACCCCGCACTTCACCACCGAGGGAGGCGTGTGGCCGGTGCACTGTGTGCGCGGAACCTGGGGTGCCGAACTGCACCCCGACCTCTCGGTCGACGCCGACGTCGTGATCCGCAAGGGCACCGGCGGTGAAGACGGGTACTCGGCGTTCTCGGTCGCCGACCCACGGACCCGGGCGGTGACCAGCACCGGGCTCGACGCCCTGCTGCGGGCCCGGGAGATCGAGCGGGTCGTGATCGTCGGGCTCGCCGCCGACGTGTGCGTGAAGGCCACCGCGCTCGACGCTCGCGCCGCGGGGTTCGAGACCATCGTGGAGTGGGCCGCCACCCGACCGGTCGAGATCGCCCCCGGCGACGGAGCGCGGGCTGCCGACGAACTCGTCGCCGCCGGCGTCATGGTTCGATCGTGAGCCTGGGGGAGCGGGGAGCGCTCTTCACCGACCACTACCAGCTCATGATGGGACAGCTCTATCAGCGAGAGGGTCTGGCCGAGCGGCCCGCGCAGTTCGACTACTTCTTCCGATCGAACCCCGACTACGGAACGCACCAGGCCGGGTTCTGTGTGACCGCCGGTCTCGAGACGCTGCTCGAATGGATGGCCGAGACCCGATTCGCCGACGATCAGTTGGCGGCGCTCGCCGAGCTCACCACGGCGAGTGGCGATCGCCTCTTCCACGACGAGTTCCTCGCGTGGCTGCGGGACCGTTGCGATTTCAGCCGATTGGAGCTGGTGTCGGTCGCCGAGGGCCGGGTGGTCCACCCTCATCTGCCGGTGCTCACGGTGACCGGCCCGCTCGCCGTGGCCCAGATCGTCGAGACCTCGCTCCTGAACCACTTGAACTACGCCACCCTCGTCGCCACGAAGGCGGCGCGGGTCAAGCAGAGCGCCGACGGGGCCGTCGTGCTCGAGTTCGGCATGCGGCGAGGGGCGGGTGCGGCGGTCGACGAGGGGGCACGCGCCGCCCTGATCGGGGGCTGCGACGCCACGTCGAACGTCGAGGCGTCGCTGGCGTTGGGGGTCGCCCCCAAGGGCACGCATGCCCACAGCCTGGTCCAGGCCTACCTCGCCACCGGTTCGGGGGAACTCGAGGCCTTCCGGGCCTTCGCCCGCTCCTACCCCGATGACTGCACGCTGCTGGTCGACACCGTCGACACCCTCCGGTCGGGGCTCCCCAATGCCATCACCGTGTTCGGGGAGCTACGCGCCGCCGGACACGAACCGGTCGGGGTGCGCCTCGACTCGGGAGATCTCGCCTATCTCGGAGTCCAGGCGGCCCGGATGCTCGACGAGGCCGGCTTCCCCGAGGTGAACATCGTGCTGTCGGGCGACCTCGACGAACTGACGATGTGGCAGATCCGAGCCCAGATCGCCGACGAGGCCGAGCGTTCGGGTCTCGACGTCGGCGCCGTCCACGACCGCCTGGTCTACGGGGTGGGAACCCGGTTGATCACCTCGCATGGCGACAGTGCGCTGGGCGGGGTCTTCAAACTGGTTGGCCTGCAGGATGCCGACGGAGCGTGGGAGCCGGCCATCAAGCTGTCGGAGAATCCGGCGAAGATCCCGATTCCCGGCGACAAGGAGATCTGGCGGCTCTACGACCGGCGCGACATGGCCACCGTCGATCTCGTCGCCGTTCCCGGCGAGGACCCGCTCGCCGAGCCGCAGCTCACCCTGCACCACCCGTATCTCGACGGTGTTTCCCGCGTCATCGCCACCGCCGAGATCGGCCGGATCGAGCGTCTGCGTTCGCCGGTCGAGCCCTTCGGGGCCGCGGCCGACGTCGGGATCGGGCTCGGCGAGTTGCGCCGGCGAGCGATCGACGACGTCGAGCGGCTCGATCCGGGCGTGCGCCGACTGGTCAACCCGCATCGCTACCACGTGTCGCTGACCGAGGCGATGAAACAACGGCAACGACAGGTCATCGCCGATGTCCGCCGTCGCATCGCCGCGACCTGATCCCATGGTTCAGGTCACCGCCGAGGCGACGGTGCGACGGGCGCAGCGGATCGCCCTGCTCGAGGCCTCGTCGTACGGGGTCCTGATCGGCGCCATGGTGATCAAGTACGCCGCCGACCAACCGGTCGGTGTGCAATGGATCGGCCCGTTGCACGGCGTGATCGTGTTGCTCTACGCCGCCACGCTGTTGCGGTCCCGGCAGGCCCTGGGTTGGGACCTGCCCCGGGTCGTCCAGGCGATCGTGCTGGGGGCGGCACCCCTCGGCGGGTTCTGGGTCGAGCGCCGCTGGATGCGTTGACCACGCCCCACGTCGACCCACCCCACGTCGATCGACGGCTCGGCCTCAGGCGGCGGCCCGGGTCCGGCGCAGGAGCGGGTCGGCGACGCCGAGGAGTTTGTCGGCGGCGGTGAGGACCCGACCCGAGACCCCGGGGGTGTCGGAGTCGACCAGGTTCCCCATGACGCTGAGGGTGATGTTGGCGATCGACTGGGTTCCCACGGCGACCCGCAGCCCCGAACGCAGGATGAAGCGGGTGCCCGATCAGGAACGAGAACCGGCGTCCGGTGCGCAGGAAGCTGTCGAAGCGCTCGCCGATCGCCACGTCGTAGCGTTCGGGAGCGGTGGCCGGATCCTCGAGGAACAGGTCGGCGGCGAGCATGCCCGACTCGAGCCCGTAGTCGATGCCCTCGCCGTTCATCGGATTGACGAGTCCGGCGGCGTCGCCGATGGCCACCCAGCCGGGGCCGTGGCGTTTCGTGGTGCTCATGGGGAGCCGCCAGGCCCGGGGCCGTTCGAGATTGGGCCCGAGGTCCCACTCGTCGTCGACCAGCGAGCGATACGAAGCGAGCAGGGTGTTGAGGTTGAGCTTCTTGAACCCCTTCATCGTGGACAGCGCGCCGACCCCGATGTTGACGGTGCCGTCGCCGGCCGGGAACATCCAGCCGTAGCCGGGGATCGGCGTGCCGTGTTCGTCCTTCAACGTGAGGCAGGCCTCGAGGTGCGCGTCGGCGTGACGGGGGGATTCGGCGTAGGTCCGGATGGCCAGCCCGAACGGCTCATCGGGGTCACGATCGGCGCCGAGCAGACGAGACGCTGCGCTCGGGGCGCCACTGGCCAGGACGACGAGATCGGCGGCGAAGAAGCGCCCGCCGGCCTCGACCCCAACGGCACGTCCACGGTCGTCGAGCACCGGCATGGCCTCGGTCTCGAAGACCAGCTCGGCGCCGGCCTCGACGGCGGCGTCCATGAGGGCGGCGTCGAGACGACGCCGGGGCCACACCGCACCATGGTTGGGGAAGCGGTTGGTCGTCGGCCAGTCGAGCTCGCGCCGGGTCTTGTTGGCGATCATCCGGAGCCCGACGATGTGGTGGGCGTCGGCGAGGTCGATCTTGAGTTCGTTGAGGGCACCGATGGCCCGGGGGGTCAGTCCGTCGCCGCAGACCTTGTCTCGGCCGTGCCGACCCTTCTCGAACACGATCACCCGGGCCCCGCTCCCGGCCGCCCGGATCGCCGTGGCGGCACCGGCCGGCCCGGCGCCGATCACCGCGATGTCGTAGTGGGTGCCGTTCCTGCTGGTGGTGTCGTTCGGGGTGATGGTGTCGTTCGGGGTGATGGCGTCGTTCGGGGTGATGGTGTCGTTCGGGGTGATGGCGTCGTTCGGGGTGGTGGTGTCGTTCGGGGTGGTGTCACGGGGAGCGCGGTCGTCGCTGGTCACGGGAGTCTCGTTTCGGGTCGCCGCCCGGGGGTGCCGGAGGCGGTCGGCGGTGGTCGAGGGGTGGCAGACGAGCAGCCAGCGGTGACCTCGGCCAACGTGGGGGGACCCCAGTGTCGAGCATTTGGAGCGGGTACGGGGAATCGAACCCCGATCGACAGGATGGAAGCCTGTTGCTCTACCATTGAGCTACACCCGCAGGGGCAGAGTCGGGACTCTACCAATTCGCCGGCGGGGTGACGCCCCGCCCGACGGCGGACGATCGGTGGCCCTCCGACCCGTACGAACGCCGTCGTTGCCGACCCCCGAATCCCGACCGACTCGATGTCGCACGTGGCTAACTTGACCCCAAATCGGGGTGAACGGCAGGTGACGATTCCATGACGCTGGGGTCATGCGAGGAATCGTTTCCGCAGGTCAACGGGCATCAACGGGGGGTTTGTTTCATGGTGTCCGAAACCTGGGTTCGAATCCTTTCAATCGTCGGATTCGGCCCCGAGAATGGATGCAGGAGGTTTCCCCTGTGACCAAGAACGAAGAACGGCAGCCCCTCGCCATGCTGAGTGATGAGGCCGCCGATGCGTGGGGGCGGTACGCCGCCGACAACGACGTCACCATCGACGGCCTGCTCGAGGCCCTGGCGCCCATCCTGCTGGCGTCGACACCGGCGAACCTCAGCATGAGGTCGGCGCTCCGTGAAGCCGTCGAAGCCGCGCGATCGATCTCGCAACCCCTGAGCGCCTGATCGAGTCCGCCTCGTCTCAGCCGACCGACGGCGTCGAGCGGACTTCGACGACGCCGCTCCTGACGAGGCCGTCGACCTCCTCGGCGGAGTACCCGGCCGCCAGGAGTACCTCCCGGGTGTGTTCGGCGCGCAGTGGCGCCGGGCCGGCCGATTTCCGGCCCGACCCGTCGAACCGGACGGGCGGTCGGATCGAGCGGAACGCGCCGGCCACCGGGTGATGGTGATCCTCGAGCACGCCTCGATGGTGCGCCGGATCCGACACGATCTCGTCGAGTGACGGGATCGGGGCGACCGGAACGGCGTGCCGGTTGCACAGCTCGAGCCAGTCGGCGGTCGTCCGCTCTGCGGCGATCCGGGCCAGGGTGCCGTAGACCTCGTCGGCGTTGTCGAGGCGCGAACGGTGGGTGGCGAACACCGGTTGCTCGAGCAGGTGTTCCTGCCCGACGGCGGCGAACAGGGCCTGCCACTGGGCATCGGTGTAGGGCAGCATCGCGATGTGGCCGTCGAGCGTTCGATGCGGACCCCGATGGGGGGTCAGGACGCGGTTGTAGCCCGCCGGTTCGCCGGCGACGGCGGCCCGGCCCAGGTGTTCGACCAGGTTGAAGGCCAGCGCCGCATCGAACATCGGGATCTCGACGCGTTGGCCGAGACCGGTGGAACCGCGGGCGACCAGCGCCGCGAGCACCCCCTGGGCGATGAACATGCCGGCCACCTTGTCGGCGACGATCGACGGGACGAAGTGGGTCTGGTCGAAGGCGATCTGACCGAGCTGGGGGAACCCGGCGAGGGCCTGGATGATGTCGTCGTAGGCCGGTCTCGCCGACTCGTCGCCATCGGTGGCGAATCCCTGGGCCTGGCAGTAGACGAGTCGGGGAAATCGATCGGCCAGGGCGGCGTGATCGAGGCCGAGCCGGCGCAGCGGCCCGGGCCGGAGATTGGTGATGAGTACGTCGGCGTTCTCGAGCAGCCGCACGACGATGTCGCGGCCGGCGGGGGCCTTGAGGTCGACGCCGATCGAGCGCTTGTTGCGATGCAGGTTCAGGGCGATACCGCTGAGCTCGGGATGGGGCCCACCGCCCATCGCTCGGCTGCCGTCGCCGACGGAGGATTCGATCTTGATCACCTCGGCACCGAGATCCCCGAGGAGTTGGGCGCCGTAGGGCGCCATGATCACCGTGGCGATCTCGAGGACGCGGATGCCGGCCAGCGGACCGGTGGCGGGGTCGGACCCGACGGGCCCGGCCCCCTGATCGTGTTGGTGCTCGACGGTCACCCGAGATCCCCCTCCGCGCTCCGGGTTCGGTGCCGTCGCCGACGACGGTTGGTGCGCCGAATCTGTCTAGGTGAGCGAGAGGAGTTCGTCGAATGCATCGGCGACGCAGCGCCGGAAGTCGTCGGGGGCGTCGATCGCCGAGGGGTCGATGAACAGACCGATGTCGAACCGGTTCTCGGCCGACATCGCCGTGGCGTTGCACGGCGTTCCCGCCAGAGGTCCCATCGGTACCGTCCCGACGATTCGGGCGCCGCCGACGTAGAGCGGGAACGGGGCGCTCCGCAGGTTCGAGGTCGCGAAATCGATCCGAGCCGCCTGCGCCCGAGCCGCCTTCGTGACGACCGAGGTCGGCAGGAGGTTGGCGATGCCCGACAGGGCGGTGACACCACCGCTGCGAGTCGCTGCGTCCCGGGCATCGCCGAGCCGACGGTTGGTGTCGATCAGTCGCTCGGCGAGGGTCATCGCCTGGCCGTCGAGCGAGACCGGGACCGGTGTGAACGAGTTGCCGCCGCCGTCGTGGTCGGTTCGGGTGCTCACGACGAACGAGGTGTGCAGGGTTTCGAGTTCGACATCGCGTTCCCGGTGGTAGGCGACGACGGCGTGACCCATGGCGGCCAGGAAGGCGTCGTTGATGGTGGCGCCGTTCGCCTTCGCAGCGGCCTTGAGGCCGTCGAGGGGGACGACGACGTGCTCGAGGTGGCGGTGCCGGGATCGTTCGGCGAACAGCGGGGAGCCGGACGTGGCAGCCTCACCGCTCGGGAGGAGTTGGCCGACGGTTCCCTGGGCCAGGGTGGTCAGATCGCCGACCCGTTCGCCGATCCTCGAGGGATCGGCCGGCCAGAGCACGACCTCGCCCATCAGGCGACGGCTGAGGCCGAGTTGACGCCGAACCAGGTGGCCGGTCGACTTGGTGATGGTCGAACGGAGATCGATGGCGAGGTCGCCACCCTGTTCCTTCGCCTTGTGGGTGGCGATCGCCTCGGCGAGCACGGCGTCGAGGTCGACGTCGGGGGCCGGGGGAGCGTCGGCGGCGGCGTCCTGGTAGAGCTCGGCCATGCGGATCTGTCCGATGCCGTCGCTGACGGCGTGGTGCGTGAGCATCCAGAGTGCCCCACCCCCGTCTTCGAGACCGTCGATGATCACGAAACGCCAGAGCGGGCGGGTCCGATCGAGGGGGTCCTGGTAGAGCTGGGCGGCGAGGTCGAAGAGCTGACGCCGGGTGCCGGGGGCCGGCAGGGTGACGTGGCGGAGGTGGTGGTCGAGATCGAACTCGGGGTCGGGCGACCAGGCCGGTGTCGAGATGCGGCCGAAGCCGGGCGTGACCCGCTGCATGAGCCGGGGGAGGTTGGCAACGGCGTAGCGCATCGTGTGGCGGAAGCGCTCGGCGTCGATCGGCGATTCGGTCAGGACGAGCGCAGCGCCACTGGGGTTGAGCCACGGGTCCTTCTCGATGTTCCACATCAGGGCTTCGTGTTCCGACATCCGGTCGGAGGTCGCCTGCGCCCGGGGGCGGCGAGGCGCTCGGGTGTCGCCGTCGCCGGCGGTGGTCGTGGTGGGGGCGGTCGATTCGCTCATGACTGGGCCGCCGTGTCGAAGCCCGGGCGACGATCGAGCTCGGCGTTGGGATCGCCCTTGTAGCCCGGAGGGAACGTCAGGAGGAGTTCCGCTTCGGTCGGAGTGCGGCGGATCCGGGACTCCTCGGGGAGGAGGGCCGAGATCGCCGTCATGATCCGCTTCGTGTCGGAGTCGGCGCTGCGATACTTCAGGGTGACGGCCGGTCCGACCGTGGCGGTGACCTTCGGACGGTTGCGGGGGTCGAGGTTGGGGAACCGGGCGCTTCTCGGCCAGACCTTCTCGGTGCCCCACAGGCCGATCGGGATCACGGGTGCCTTGGTCATGGCGGCGAGTCGGGCTGCACCCCAGCGACCCTTCAGCTCCGGCTCGAAGAAGGCCGGCCCACGGGGAATCGTGCCTTCGGGGGCGAGCATCAGGACCTCGCCGCCCGACAGCGCTTCGGCTGCTGCTTCCAGCGGTTCGTCGGAGCCGGTGCCGCGGTCGACCCGGACGCCGCCGAGGCCCTTCATGAGCCGTCCGACGATCGGGACGTCGAAGACCTCCTTCTTGCCGAGGCCGCGCACGCTGCGGCCGGCCTTGGCCATCACATAGCCCATCACCGTCGGGTCGAAGTACGAGCGGTGGTTGAACACCACGATCGCCGGGCCGTCGGACGGGATGTTCTCGATGCCCTCGATCTGCAGGTCGGCGAGCGTGAGGAGTTCGGGGCGCATGAACGGCCGGGTCCAGTCCTGGAGCTCGCGGCCGGCGATCTTGATGACCCCGTCGGACTTGTCGAAGTGGCGGGTCTTCCAGCCCTTGAGCAGAGCGACCCCGGAGAGGCGGGGATCGGGATTGACCGCCACCGGGTGGCCGACCAGGTCGAGCAGGGGAGCGTCGAAGTAGCTGTCGCTGTAGGCGTGGCTGCGGGCGAGGTCGACGCCGTTCTCTTCGGCCCAGGCCGCGACGGCTCGGGCCTTCTCGCCGCCCCACACGAACGGACCTCGATGCTCACCGGTGAAGTGGTCGCCCTCGGTCTTCCATTCGGTGGCGATCACGGCGTCGAATCCGAGGCGCTCGGCGAGCGGCCGGACCCATGGGGCCGGGGAGGTCGTCGCCATCACGAGGAGGTCACCGGCGGCGCGGTGTTGTTCGATCACGATCTTGGCGAAGGGCTGGAGCTCGGCCTCGATGTCTCGGGCGGCGTCGGCCATGGCGGCGGCAACGGCGTCGATCGACCAACCGGCGGACGTGCGAACACCGAGCTTGGCCGGCTGCATCATCACCCAGCGTTCGCCGAAGGTCTCGTAGAACTTGAGGAAGGCGTCGGCCAGGGGGATGTGGTGGACGTCGGTCACCCCGGCCGCGGCCAGGTGCCGCTGGAAGATCGGTGCCGATGACGAGCGGATGAGGGTCCGGTCGAGGTCGAAGATGGCGGCGGTTCGGCTCATGAGCTGATGTCCTCTGGTAGCGGTCGATTGACGTCGGTTGCCGGCGGTCGGTTGCCGGAGCGGGCCTGCGAACAGTATGTGTCAGTCGCTGACATTAGTCAAGAGCTGACAAATGTCTGCGGCTGACGTATGATGGCCGATCATGATCGATACCACTCTGACCGAAGAGGTCGACGGCCGCCGCCGGGATCGCAAGAAACTGCAGACCCGCACCGCCCTCGTCGAGGCCGCCGCCGACCTGTTCGCCAGTCGGGGGTTCGACGACATCACCACCGTCGACATCGCCGAGGCCGCCGACGTGTCGCAGCGCACCCTGTTCCGCCACTTCCCGACCAAGGAAGCCCTGCTCTACGGCGACATGGACGAACTCTATGATCGGCTTCGATGGGCGTTCGCCGAGCGGCCGCCCGACGAACCGATCGTCGACGTGGTCCGCCACGCGTTGTCGACCATCGCCGCCGACTTCGACCATCACCGGGCTCGACGACTCCTCCAGGTCCGGCTGGCGGCGGCGACGCCGTCGGTGTCGGCCTACAGCCGCTCGGTCCTGCAGGCGAGCTGGGAGCGCGAGGTGATCCGGGCCGTCGCGGCGCGGCTCGATGTCGACCCGGTCGAGGATCCACGACCCGAGATCCTCGCCGGTGCCGCCATGTCGGCGATCCGGGTGGCCACCCGGCAATGGTCCCAGACCGACGGCCGGGACTCGTTCGTGGAGTTGGCCGATCGGGCCCTGGCTGCGATCGGCGCGCTCTCGCCCCGCCCCTGAAGCTCATGTAAGGTCGGTGTTGTGACCATCGTCTCTCTTCTCGATCCCCATGCCGCCGACCTGATCGCCCTCATCGAGGGCGACGAGACCACCACCTACGGCGAGCTGCGCGACCTGGTGGCCGAGACCCGCTCGGGGCTGGTGGCGGCCGGACTGACCGGCGGCGATCGGGTGGCGATCGTCTTCACCAACACCCGCTCGTCGGTGGTGTCCCTGCTCGCCGTGATCGGCGCCGGGATGGTGGCCGTGCCGCTGAATCCCGGCAGCCCGCCCCGAGAACTCGAGAACGAACTCCAGATGGTGTCGGCCTCACTGGTGCTGATCGGGAACGAGGAGGGCATCGGGTTGTCGGTCCGCACCTCGACGCCGGCCGGCACGATCGTCCCCGGTGTCGAGCCGTTGCCGACCGGCCCCCCCGTCGACCGGGTCGAGCTCACCGGCGACGACCTGGCCGTGATGCTGTTCACCAGCGGGACGGCCGGTATGCCGAAGCCGGCGATGCTCAGCTACGGGTGCCTGGTGTTCCTCCAGCGGGCGATCATCGACCATCCGGGATCCGACGTCGACGAACAGACCGTCAACCTCGCCATCCTCCCGCTCTCCCACGTCTACGGCTTGAACGTGTCCCTGCTCACCACGCTGCGGGCCGGCGGCACCGTCGTGCTCGCCCCTCGGTTCAGCCCCACGTTGGCGGCCGAGCTGGTGGCCCGGCACCACGTCACGCATTTCGCCGGGGTGCCACCGATGTGGCGATCGTTGATCGACTCGCCCGACGTGCCCGACGACGCGTTCGCCAACGTCCGGCGCATGACCTCGGGCGCTGCCGCCCTGCCCCGTGACCTCTTCGATGCCTTCCTCCAGCGGTTCGGGGTCGAACTCAGCGAGGGCTATGGGCTGACCGAGACGGCCTCGGGCGTCACGTCCCATCTCGGCATCCCGATTCGGCCGGGCTCGGTCGGCAAGGCGTGGCCCGGTGTCGAGATCCAGGTGGTCGACTACGACGACCGTCCGGCCCCGGTCGACGACTCCGGTGTCGTGAAGGTCCGAGGGCCGAACGTGTTCCTCGGCTACTGGAACGACGAGGAGGCGACGAAGGCGGTCATCGACGACGACGGCTGGCTCAACACCGGCGACATCGGGGTGCTGTCCGAAGACGGCTACCTCTATCTGGTCGACCGGGCCAAGGACCTCATCATCGTGTCGGGGTTCAACGTCTACCCCTACGAGGTCGAAGCCGTGCTCTCCCGCCACCCCGCCGTCGACCAGTGCGTGGTGGTCGGACGCATCGACGACCAGCGAGGCGAGCGGGTGGTCGCCTACGTCACCGTCGCCGAGGGGCAGAAGGCGCCGACGCTCGACGAGATCGTCGACTTCTGCCGACAAGACCTCGCCCGGTACAAGTGTCCCAGCGAATTGAAGATCGTCGACGACGTGCCGATCGCGCCCAGTGGCAAGCCCGTACGAAGGGACCTGAGCTGATGGCGTTCGAGACCGGCTGGTTGCAGCGGCCCATGAAGACCGTCCTCAGTCCGCTCATTCACCGGCTGTGGGATCTCGACATCATCGGCCTGCAGAACGTCCCGACCAGCGGTCCGGCGCTCATCACGCCCAACCACATGGCGTTCATCGATTCGGTCTTCACCACGTTCATCATGCCCCGCCGCACCCTCGCGGTCGGCAAGGCCGAATACATGGACAGCTGGAAGACCAAGTACATCTTCCCCGCCACTGGCATGATCCCCATCGACCGTTCCGGTGGGAAGGCCAGCGCCGACGCCCTCGAAGCCGCCGCCCAGTCGTTGCTGTCGGGCGAGCTGTTCCTGATCTACCCCGAGGGCACCCGGACCCGCGATGGGTATCTGCACAAGGGTCGCACGGGGGCCGCCCGACTGGCCCTGCGGACCGGGGCGCCGATCATTCCCGTCGGCCTCCGAGGAACCGCCGACATCCAACCGATCGACACCACCAAACCCAAGTTCGGGCTCCCCTGCGAAGTCCGGATCGGCCGACCGATCGATGTCCGACGCTTCCAGGACAAGAACGACGACCGCCGTCTGCTCCGCCAGATCACCGACGAGATGATGTTCGAGATCGCCGAATTGTCGGGGCAGACCTACGTCAACGTCTACGCGGGGGATCCGCTGCCCGATTCGCTACCCCCGAAGGCGCCGGCCGTCGAGCCCCGCGCCCCGTCCGACGAACCCCGCTCGGTCGAGGTCCCCTCGTCGGCCGTGGCCTGACGATGGGCCGGTCCGGCCGATGAGCGAACCGGTGGTCGACACCGTCGACAAACGCTCCCTGAAGGCGCGGCTGATCATCGGTGGCGTCCTCGTCGCCGGGCTGGTGATCGCCTGGATCATGGGCAGCGCCGTGATCCCTCGCTGGTGGGGCCGCCGGATCGGCGACCTGGTCGACGGTCGGCTGTTCTACGGGTCGTTCCTCGGGATCGTGGTCGGAGCCGTCTTCACCCTGGTTCCGATGATGGTCCTCCTGGCCGGCTGGCACTTCCGGGGCGGGTGGCGACGGGGGCTCGGATTCGTGCTGATGGCCGGGCTGCTGGCCACGCCCAACCTGGCCACGCTCGGCATCGTCATCGGCAACGGCAGTGCTGCGCATGCCGGTGAACGGATCCTCGACGTCGACGGACCCGGCTTCCGGGGCGGCTCGTTGGTCGGTGTCGTGCTGGGCGTCCTCGCCGCCGTCGGACTCTGGTTCCTGACCTGGTCCCGACGCCGGAACAAGACCAAACTCAAGCAACTCACCGCCGAGCATTCCGGCGCGTCGTGACCGGCCATCGATCGGGAGGACCTGCCATGGGCATCCGAGTCACCGACGTCGCCTTCGTGCGTTTCGCCGCCCCCGACCTCGACGAGATGGAGTCCTTCCTCGTCGACTTCGGTCTGGTGAGGAGCGAACGTACCGACGACACGCTGTACATGCGGGCCGCCGGCGACGAGGGTTTCGTCCATGTCACCCATCGGGCCCCGGCACCGGCCTTTCTCGGCCTTGCCTTCGACGCCGCATCGGTCGACGATCTCGAGGCGCTGGCGGCGCTCGACGACGCTTCCGAGGTGTCCGACCTCGACGGGCCGGGAGGCGGTCGGGTGGTTCGCTTCACCGATCCGGATGGCTTCGGTGTCGAGGTCGTCGCCGCTCGGGGCTCGGTCGGGGAACTCGCACTCGGTCGGTCGTTGGTCCACAACGATGCCCGGTCGCATCGGCGGCAGGGTGAGCCGCTGCGAGTGAGCGCCGGCCCGTCGCAGGTGAAGCGCCTGGGCCACGTCGTCCTGAACGTGACCGAGTTCGTCCGGTCCGAGGCCTGGTACAAGGAACGGTTCGGACTGATCACCTCCGACGAGATCGTGCTCGAGGAGCACCGGGCTCTCGGGGCGTTCCTGCGCTGCGACCGGGGTGACCGATTCGTCGACCACCACACCCTGTTCCTGGTGGGTGCCGGCGCCCCGTCGTTCAACCACGCTGCGTTCGAGGTGGTGAACCTCGACGACCTGATGGCCGGTCACACCCATCTCGGTGAACGGGGTCGGCGCCACCACTGGGGCGTCGGTCGCCATCTGCTCGGGAGCCAGGTCTACGACTACTGGTGCGATCCGTGGGGTCACGTCGTCGAGCACTGGACCGACGGCGACCTGTTCGACTCCTCGACGCCCCCGGGCAGGCCGGGCTCGCCGAACTCCTCGGCTCGCAATGGGGCCCCACTCACACCACACCCTGAGGATCCGACCGTGACCGACGAAGCCGCTGACCGCCCTCGGCGACCGAACATCTTGTTCGTGATCACCGATCAGCAACGGGCCGACCATGCCGGGTTCGCGGGCAACGGTGTCGTGCGAACGCCGAACCTCGACTCCCTGGCGGCGCGGGGCACGGTGTTCGACTCGGCGTGGGTGGCGAACCCGGTCTGCATGCCGAACCGGTCCACGATCATGACCGGGCGGATGCCGAGTGCCCACGGCGTGATCTTCAACGATCGGTCGCTCGACTGGGGGGCCAACACCTTCGTGCGTTCCTTCGCCGATGCCGGTTGGCGGACCGCACTCATCGGCAAGTCGCACCTGCAGCACGGGATGAGCCGTAACGCCGTGTTGGCCGTCGATCGTTCGGCGGTCGGAGTCGATCCGTGGCCTCCCGGCTGGAACACCCTCGAGGACTTCGAGCACTTCCTCGATGGGGTGCCCGAGTTCCCCGACTCGTTCTACGGATTCGACCACGTCGAGCTCTCGATCGACCACGGCTCCCGGATCACCGGCCACCATCTGCACTGGGCGCTCGATCGGGGCGGTCGCTACGAGGACCTCGTGGTGCCCATGTCCGAGGACGCGCCGGCCCGTCGGCGGTCGGATCGGTGGTGGCAGGTGTACGAGCCGCCCTACGGACCCGAGCTCCATTCGACGACCTTCGTCACCGAGCGCACCATCGCGTTCATCGAGGAGGCGTCGGCCGAGGATCGGCCCTGGCTGGCGTTTGCGTCGTTCCCCGATCCGCACCACCCGATGACCCCGCCCGGCGAGTGGTTCGATCGTCACGACCCCGCCGACATGGAACTGTCGCCGTCGATCGACGACCCGCTCGATTCGGCCCCGGAGTATCTCCGTCACATCCAGCGGACGCCGCCCACGCAACAGCGGGGCTGGGTCGGCATGTGCGGTGCCACCGATCACCAGGTGATGCGCGAGATGCTCGCGTCCACCTACGGGCTCATCGAGATGATCGACGACGGAGTCGGTCGGCTGCTGGCGACGATCGACCGATTGGGCCAGACCGACGACACGATCGTGGTGTTCACGTCCGATCACGGCGACATGATGGGCGATCACGGTCTGATGTTGAAGGGGTTCCTGCCCTACCGGGGGACCATGTCGGTGCCGCTGGTGATCGTCGATCCGGCACGGTCGGCGGGACGCAGCGCGTCGCTGGCCGGCAGCATCGATCTCGGTCCGACGCTGCTCGACCTGGCGGGACTGCCGGGTTACGAGGGGATCCAGGGTCGGAGCCTCGCGCCCCTGCTCGAGGATCCGACGGCCGATGTGCGAGATGCGGTGCTCGTCGAGGACGACCTGCCGGCGGGGATCGCCGCCCGATCGCCGATCCCGGCCAAGATCCGCACGCTGGTGGCCGACGACGGCGACGGTCGACTGGTCAAGTACACCCGATTCAGCTCGGGCGAAGACCTGTTGTTCGATCTGACGGCAGATCCGCTCGAGCGTCGCGGATCGATCCACTGACGACCCGGCCCTGCGGGCCCGGATGATCGAACGGCTGGCCGATGCGCTGATCGCCACCGCCGACGACGCCCGCGGCGCTCCCACCCCCGCCACCTGATCCCGACCGACCCGGCTCGACCCGGCTCGACCACGGCTCGACACAACGTGCCCGATCCCGGCCGGCCCCGGTCGACTCCGCCCGACCCCGCCCGATCCCGCCCGATCCCGCCCGTCGTTCTGGCGAGGTGGCGTCCCCAATCCCTGTTCTGGCGGGCCTGCGTACCCACAAGGGGACGGTGAGCCGCCAGAACGGGAGGGTGGTGCGGTGGGCCGCCAGAACGGGAGGGTGGTGTGGGAGTCGACAGCGGTGCGGTGGCTCGCCAGAATGCGGACGTGACCGATCACGACCCCGGCCGTGCTGACGGGCGGCCGTGCTCCGACCCCGGCCGTGCCGACCTCGGCCGTCCTGAGGGCGACGGGCCCGGCGGCGGCCGCGACGGCTTCGTCGTCATCGGTCCCGGCGCCATCGGTGGTGCCATCGCCGGGGCCCTGATCCAGGCTGGACACGAACCGGCTCTCGTCATGCGGACCCCCTTCACGACCCTCGACGTCACCCTGCCCGATGGCTCGGTCCGGGCCCCGGTCCGGGCGCTGACCGATCCATCGGCGGCCCGACCCGTCGACCACGTGATCGTCGCCGTCAAAGCGCACCAGACCGGGGCCATCGCCCCGTGGCTCGACGCCCTGGTCGACGACGCCACGACGGTCTCGATCCTCCAGAACGGCGTCGAGCACCTCGAGCGCTTCGGGCCGCTGGTGGCTGCCGGGGCCGAACTCGTCCCGGTCGTGGTGGCCCTGCCGGCGCAGCGAACGGGTCCGGGCTCGGTGGTGGTCGGGGGACGGGCCCGACTGACCGCACCGGTCGGACCCGGCGGGGACCACCTGGCTGCGGCGTTGGCCGCCAGCTTCGTCGACGTCGTGCTCACCGAGGACTGGGTGAGCGCCGCCTGGACCAAGCTCATGCTCAACGCCGCGTCGGGCGGGATCTGCGTGTTCGCCGGATCGAGCAACGCGATCTTCGCCACCGACGGTGAAGCGGCGGCGCTCGCGTTGCTGCTCATGGAGGAGGTGGCCGCGGTCGGGCGAGCGGAAGGGGCCCGCCTCGCCGCCGACCTGCCCGAGACCGTCCTGCGGGGGCTGCTGGACCGAGCCGGTGGGCATCGCAGCTCGATCGTGGTGGATCGGCTCGAGGGTCGACCGATCGAGTGGGATGCCCGCAACGCCGTGGTCGGGCGCCTGGCCGAGCGGCACGGGATCGACGTTCCCCTGAACCGGTTGCTCACGACCCTGCTGCGGCTGAGCGAGCCCGCTCCCGACTGAGACAGGCCGTCGGCCTCGGAGTCCGAGCCAGGAATCGCCTGATCACACCCCCTTTTCGCGAACTGCTCGACGAATTGTCCGATAGTCCGTACATTTGGTCGGGACGGAGCGTGACCCGCTCGTCGTGGATCGGATGAAGGGAATCCCATGCGCGGACTACTGGCCAGCCCCCTGGCCCTGCTCATCGGACTGTCGCTCGGGGCGCTCGGCGGCGGCGGCTCGATCCTGGCGATTCCCGCGCTGGTCTACGGGGCCGGACAGGACGCCCGCTCCGCCACCTCGACCAGCCTGCTGATCGTCGGACTCTCGGCCGTGATGAGCCTGACCGATCATGCCCGTCGCGGCAACGTCCGGTGGTCGTCGGGTCTCGCCTTCGGGGCCGCGGGGATCGGCGGGAACGTCATCGGCACCCACCTCAATCGGAGCGTCGACCCCGACCTGTTGCTCCTGGTCTTCAGCGGCTTGATGGTCGTGTCGGGGATGGCCATGCTGCGTCGCTCCCGCGGCGCGGCGCCCGCCGCTCGACGGGCCCATCAGCCCGCCGTTGCCGCCACCGTGTCGTCCTCCACCCCGGCGACGACCACGGATTCGGCTCCCGCCATCAGCGAATCGGGCTCGCCCGAGTCCCAGGCCGCCGAGGTCGATGCACCGGCGGCGGCGACGGCGAACGACTCCCGCCGCGTGCTGCGGATCGTGGTGGCCGGTTCGCTCGTTGGCCTGCTGACCGGCTTCTTCGGCGTCGGCGGCGGCTTCGTGATCGTGCCGGCGCTGGTCCTGAGTCTCGGCTTCGCGATGCCCGAAGCCGTCGGGACCTCGCTGCTCATCATCGCCGTCAACGCCGGCGTGGCCCTGGCGCTCCGGGCCGGCGAGACGTCGATCGACTGGTCCGTCGCCGCCCCGTTCGTGGTGGCGGCCGGGATCGGTGCCGTGTTGGGCAGCCGGGTCGCCTCCCGGGTCGACGCAGCCCGGTTGACCCGCTGGTTCGTGGTCCTGTTGTTCGTGATCGCGGCCTACACCGCAGTCAGCAGCGCCGTCGCCCTGGCCTGACCCGCCGATGAGCTACCCGGCGGAATCGATGGTCTCGACCGGCCAGCAGTTGCCGCTGTCGAGTGACTCGAGCTGGTGGAGTCCGTTGGCGATCCGGGTGCACAGCTTCTCGGGAACCCCGTCGGGGCTCCCGACGTCGCCCAGGGTCCCCTCGAAGTTCGAGGCGTCGTCCCACACGATCCAGGCACCGCTGCCGTCGGAGTAGGGCCCGGGCAGACCGGCGGTCTCGGGATCGACGTTCGAGCCGAAGATGTGGAGGTGCAACGAGTTGAGCGAGAAGAGCGCTGCTCCGTCTTCGGGGCTCCCCCGGTAGAAGGCCCGGATCAGCGTGCCGTCCCAGGTGGCCTCTTGCATGCAGGCCCAGTTCTGCTTGGATCGGATGGCCTCGGTGCACTGCTCGTCGGGTTCCTGATCGACCATCTCGTCGACCACCTCGGCCCCCTCGACCGACGCAGCGTCGACGATCATGGCCCGAGCGTCGTCGTCGAAGACCCGTCCGGTGAGCGTGACGGTCCGGTCGGCCACCTCGGCCACGACGGGGCTGAAGGTCTCCTCGGCGAGCGCAGCCACGGCGGCGGTGACCGCCGCAGCATTCGGCATCGGAGCCTCGGTCCCGGTCGTGGTGGTGGTCGAGCTCGTGGTGGTCGAGTCCTCGGTGGTGCTGGTGGTCGATTCGCTTCCCGGATCGGTGTCGTCGCCGGCCGTGGTGTCGTCGCCGCCCGACATCAGGATGACGCCGGCCACCACGGCGGCGATCAGCAGGCCACCCAGGACGGCCAGGAGCGGGAGTCGGCTGCGAGCGCCCGACTCCGGACCCGGATCGCGTCTCGAACTCGTGGCGTCGACGGGCGGCGAGCCCGGGCCCGACGAGTCGAACGCGCCCGGTGTGCCGTTCCCCGGCGGAGCGGCGTATCGACCCGCATCGGCGGCTGCGGGGGGACCGAAGGCCGAGGGCGGGGTCGACGTGGGTGCTCCGTTGGTCGTGGCCGCCGGCGGGGGCTCGGCCGGCTCGGGCACGGAGGGTGCCGGTGTGGCGGTCGGTGACGCAACCGAGGCGGCCGGAGGCTGGGACGCAACCGGTGCTGGTGCTGCCGGCGCCGCCGGCGGAATCGGCGTTGCGGGGGGAGCAGCGGCGGCGACGGGCGCCGGAGCAGGCGCCGGTGGGGGATCGGGCCATCCGGCCGTGGCGGGCGCGTCGGGCTCCGATGCCGGCGTCGGCGTCGCTGCCGGGGCCGCTGCCGCAACCGGCGCCGGGCTCGTCGACCGGCCGGTCGTCGCAGCCGGAGACGGACCCGACGAGGTGCCGTAGACCGCAGCACCGGCGGCGAGCGCCGCGCCGAGCGCGACGGCGTGCTTGGGATGGGCGTCCACGGCGACCGGTCGCCCCAGCTCGGAACGGATCAGCTGGGACACCAGCGGGATCCTCGAGGAACCGCCGACCAGGAGGACGGTGCTGATGTCGGCGTCGCTGATGTCGGCGTTGGCGATCGCCCGCTTCAGGGCACCGATGCTGTCTTCGAGACTCGGGCGGATCATGGTCTCGAACTCCCGGCGGGTGAGCCGGACCTCGGTCTGCACCGTCGGGAGCAGGACCGGGATCGAGACGTCGGTGTCGCTCGACAGCGCCTCCTTGGCCGCCACACAGTCCTGGCGGACCCGGCTGACCGCGCTCAGCGATGCGGGGTCGCTCTCGTCGAGGGCCTCGAATTCGTTTCCGAGGCTGCGAACGACGTGACGGAACACTGCCGCGTCGAAGTCGATGCCGCCCAGGCGCTCGATGCCCTCGGGATGCCCGAGGATCTCGAATCCGTCGACGGTCTTGCGGAGCACGGCGGCGTCGAACGTGCCACCGCCGAGGTCGTAGACGGCGACGATCTGGCCGGGGGCGACCTGCTCCTTCGAGGCGTAGTGGATGGCTGCGGCCTCGGGCTCGGTCAGGTAACTCGCCACGCCGAGGTTGGCCATCCGGACGGCCTGAGCGAGGAGATCGAGCTTGTACGGGCCCCAGTTCGCCGGATGGCACACGGCCAGGCCGGCCGCCGGCTCACCCTGTCGTTGGGCGACCTCGTCGGCCACCCATCGCAGGAGCCGGGCCATGAGGGCCTCGGCCGAATGGGGGCTGCCGCCCAGGAAGATCGGCGTGGTGTCGCCGACCCGACGCTTGAACTCCCGCGCCACCCGCTCCGGCTCGGTCACCCCTCGACGGTTGGCGGCATCGCCGGTCAGGATCGACAGGTCCTCCTTGAGCAGGACCACCGAAGGGATCGCTGCCGATTGATTGCCGAGACTGGCGATCTCGGCGCGTCCGTCGCAGAACGTCGCTGCAGCGGTGTAGGCGGTACCGAGGTCGACCCCGAGTGCGTAGGACACGATTCGCTTTCCCTCCAGAAATCTTGATCACGACCCTACCCGAAGCGCCGACGGACGGTCCAAGGATGCGAGCACGCCTAGTGTGTCGCGAGCAGCACTCCATCTCGCCAAGGGGCCAGCCATGACCGAACCGTTCTTCCCCGACATCACCGAACCCATCCGCTACGCCGGTCCCGACAGCGACGATCCGTTGACGCTTTCGCTGGTACGACGCCGGCCGGCTCGTTGCGGGTCGCACGATGGCCGAGCACCTGCGGTTCGCGGTCTGCTACTGGCATTCGTTCAACTGGGACGGGACCGACATCTTCGGTTCGGGAACACTCGACCGGCCCTGGCTCACGGGCAAGGGCGATCCGATCACGCTCGCCGAGCACAAGCAGGACGCGGCGTTCGAGTTCTTCGCCAAGCTCGGGGCCCCGTATCTTCTGCTTCCACGACGTCGACATGGCCCCCGAGGGTGCGACCTTCGCCGAGTCGACGGCCAACCTCGATCACCTGGTCCAGCGGGCCGAGGGCCTGATGGCCGAGACCGGGGTGCAGCTCCTCTGGGGCACGGCCAACCTGTTCTCCCACCCCCGCTACATGGCCGGTGCCGCAACCAATCCCGATCCCGAGGTCTTCGCCCGGGCGGCGGCCCAGGTGTGCAACATGCTCGAAGCCACCCATCGGCTGGGGGGAGCGAACTACGTCCTGTGGGGCGGCCGAGAGGGCTACGAGACGTTGCTCAACACCGACCTCGGTCGGGAGGGCGAGCAGCTGGCCCGCTTCCTCCACCTGGTCGTCGAACACAAGCACCGCATCGGGTTCGACGGGTCTGCTGTTGCTCGAGCCCAAGCCGTTCGAGCCGACCAAGCACCAGTACGACCACGACACCGCGACCGTGCACGCCTTCCTCCAACGCTGGGACCTGGTCGACGAGCTGGCCGTCAACATCGAGGTCAATCACGCCACACTGGCCGGTCACGACTTCCACCACGAGATCGCCTACGCGATGGATGCCGGGATCTTCGGCTCGATCGACGCCAACGCCGGCGACGACCGGCTCGGCTGGGATCTCGACCGGTTCCCGGTGTCGGTCGAGCAGATGGCACTCGGCATGTACGAGATCCTCCGGGGCGGCGGGCTTCGGTTCGCGGTGGTCTGAACTTCGACGCCAAGCTGCGCCGCCAGAGCATCGACCGCAACGATCTCTTCCACGCCCACATCGGGGGCATGGACACCATGGCTCGGGCGCTGCTCGTTGCCGACTCGCTCCTGGAGTCGGGCGACCTCGAATCGTTGCGCACCGAGCGGTACGCCGGATGGGACACCGCCTTCGGATCCGAGGTGCTGTCGGGTTCGTTGAGCCTGCCCGATCTGCGGGATCGCACCGCCGCCACGTCGGATCCCCAGCCGAGGTCGGGCCGTCAGGAGGAGCTCGAGAACATCGTCGCCCGTCACGTGCAGCGGGCGCACTGAACGTGTCGACTCGTGTTGGGGGTCGATTCGTCGACCCAGTCGACGAAGGTCGAGCTGCGCCGGGTCGACGATGGGGCGTTGGTCGCCTCGGGACGGGCGGGGCATCCCCCGACCTCGCCGCCCCGCAGCGAGCAGGATCCCGAGGCCTGGTGGACGGCGCTGGGTCGGGCGCTCGGCGAGGTCGACCATCACCTGGACGAGGTGGTCGCGCTGTCGGTGGCGGGTCAGCAGCACGGACTGGTCCTGCTCGACGATCGGGGTCGGCCGCTGCGCCCCGCCAAGCTCTGGAACGACACCGAGTCGGCGCCCCAGGCCGCAGCGATGGTGACCCGATTGGGTTCGGGTCCGTGGGCCGACGCCTGTGGTTCGGTACCCGTCGCCAGTTTCACGGTCACCAAGTTGGCCTGGGTCGCCGAACACGAGCCCGAGCTCCTCGATCGTGCGGCGCATGTCCTGCTGCCGCACGACTATCTGACCTACCGGCTGTGCGGTCGTTCCGTCACCGATCGGGGTGACGCCTCCGGCACCGGGTGGTGGTCACCGATCACGGGGACCTACCGGCCCGACCTGCTCGACGTGGCCGGGCTGTCGCCGTCGTTGATCGACCGGATGCCCACCGTCCTCGGGTCCGGTCGAGTCGGCCGGCGTGCTCACCGAACCCGTTCTCGGACTGCCCGCCGGGGTGATCGTCGCTCCCGGCACCGGCGACAACATGGCCGGGGCGCTCGGGATCGGTCTGGCCCCCGGTGACGTCGCCGTCTCGATCGGGACCTCGGGCACCGCGTACGCGCTCAGCGAGACGCCGACGGCCGACGCGAGCGGTGCCGTCGCCGGCTTCGCCGACGCCAGCGGGCGGTTCCTTCCCCTCATCGCCACGCTCAACGCCACCAAGGTCACCGACTGGATGGCCCGGATGCTCGAGCTCGACGCCCCGCGGCTGGCCGAGCTGGCGATGACGACGCCTCCCGGGTCGGGCGGCGTGATCGTCGTTCCCTACTTCGACGGTGAGCGCACCCCGAACCGACCCGACGCCACGGGTCGGGTGCTCGGTCTCCGCACCGGGACCGAGCGATGCCCAGCTGGCTCGGGCCGTTCACGAAGGGGTGGTCTGCGGCCTGCTCGACGGCGTCGATGCCCTGGTGGCCGCGGGCGTCTCGATCACGGGACGACTGCTGTTGATCGGTGGAGGCGCCCGCTCGGTCGCCTTCCGTACCGTCATGGCGGAACTGGCCGGCCGTCCCGTCGTGGTCCCGACCGTCGACGAGGCGGTGGCGACGGGCGCCTGCGTCCAGGCGGCTGCGGTGTTCACCGGAACCGATCCGATCGATGTCGCGAGCGCCTGGGGTCTCGGCCGGGGCTCGGTCCTCGAGCCGGGGTCCGCCGACCGCCTCGCCATCCGAGGCCGCTACGACGCGGCCACGACCGAAGCGGGAACGTGAGCGACGGGGGCGTCGGTGATCGGGTGGAACTCCTCGACACCGGCCCGCCCCCTGCCCGGCACGGGTCGATCCGCGGCCCCGATCCGCCGCGAGGCTCGTCGGCCGTCGGTGTGGTCGTTGCACTGGTGATCGCCGGCCTGCTGGTCGTCGTCCTGTGGTCGACCGACCCGGGCGAGGTCGAACCCCGGCCGGTGCCGTCGGTACCGGTGCCTCCGACCCCCGAGCCCGCCGATCCGTGGGCGAACGACCCCGACCTCCTGGTGGCACTGGTCGGTTCCCGGTTGGTCCGGATCACACCGTCGACGGGAGCGACGCTCGATCTCGGCGCCCCGTCGGGCGTGGTCGCGGTCGCCGGTGGTCGACGGGCATTGCTCACGCTCGATGAAGCCGGCGAGGTCGTGGCCACGGATCTCGCTTCGTTGGAGCGGTCGACCGTGGCGACGCGGGTGACGTGGTTCATCCCGTCGGCGGTTTCGGGCCGGGTCTGGATCCGCCGAGATGCCGATCCCGCCGCCCTGGTGGAGATCGATGCCCTCGGTACCGTCCACGATCGGATCGAGCGCTCCGACGATCCGACGTCCGACCCGCGGTTGGGGAGCGGCGACGATCGATTGCCAGGGGACGTGGCGCCCGGAAGCGGTCTCGATCTGGAGGGGCGCCGGCTCCTGGCCACGACGCCGTCGATCGTGTTCGCCGAGTCCTGCATCGCCGAACGGTGCCGGATCGAACAGCACGCTCTGACCGACGACGCAGGGTTCTCGGGCTGGCAGCAGATCACCGCCCGCCCCTGGACGCTGCAAGACGTACGGGCCAGTGCCGATGGTCGTTGGCTGGCGGTCGGCGATGACGTCGTCGGGCTCTACCGGGTCGACGTCGCCTATGACCAGAAGGTGTACGGGAACGTGTCGGCCGCCGCCTTCGCCCTCGACAGCAGCCGGCTCTACGTGTTGGCCGGTGGTCGGCTCGAGGTGAGCGACCTCGACGGGGTCAACTCGCGATCGGTGCCGCTGTTGGTTGCGATCGACCCACCCCGCGACCTGGTGGTCGTCGGCGGAGTCGTCGGAGCCGGGTCGCCGGTCAGCGGCCGAGACGGATGATCCGTCCCGGGAGTGCGCCGGTGGGCTGGTCGTGGTCGACGACCACGACCCCGTCGACGATCGTCGCGACATAGCCCACCGCGTCCTGCACGAGCCGCTTTCCTCCGCCCGGGAGGTCGTAGGTCATCCGTGGGGTGGCGAGCGACAGGCGGGCGTGATCGATGACGTTGATGTCGGCCCGGGCTCCGACGACGAGCCGGCCTCGGTCACCGAAACCGAACAACGACGCCGGGTCGGCAGTGAGCCGTCGGATCACGAACGGGACGTCGAGACGCTCGCCCCGGGTCCGGTCGCGGGTCCAGTACGACAGGGTGGACGTGGTGGCGCTGGCATCGCAGATCACACTGCAATGGGCGCCGGCATCGCCCAGGCCCGGCACGGCTCCGTCGGCCCGCAGCATCTCGACGGCGAAGTCGAGATTGCCATCGGCGTAGTTTCCGCTCGTCAACAGCACGACCCCGCAGCCACGGTCGCGCTGGTAGTGGTCGTAGAGCAACGCCAGCGGTGGGCTCCCCGCGGCCCGGGCCCGGGCCCCGATCGACTCGTCGGGATGGGGCTCGTA
The DNA here is from genome assembly GCA_963717115.1 of uncultured Acidimicrobiales bacterium. Lineage (GTDB taxonomy): Bacteria > Actinomycetota > Acidimicrobiia > Acidimicrobiales > SZUA-35 > JBBQUN01. The sequence goes on from CAVQVO010000012.1 coordinate 59,230, forward strand.
GTCGGGAACCGCTCCCAGGGGGAACATCGAGTCGATGACGGCATCGAAACCGGTTCCCATGGCGGTGGCCTCGACGAGGATCTGCTCACGGATCCCCGCGTCGGCGAGTGCGTGGTATCGACGTTCGAGCGGCAGATCGGCAACGACGGCATAGGTGGGGCAGCCGCTGAACGGGTGCCGGTTGGTCTCCCAGCCGAGAATGGCACCCGTGGGCCGAGCCAGGACCTGGGGGCGAAGGTCGACGCCGTCGGCCCGCGCCGCCGCCGTGAGGTCCAGCATCCTCCGCCAGCCGTCGGGCTCGGACCGGGTCTGCTTCAACGAGAACGTGATGGTGATCCCGGTCGAACGGGCGACCTCGATCAGCATGGTCAGCTCGTCGAGGACGTCGGGATACCGGTTGAACTCGGGGGCGATCTGGAGCACACCATGGCCGGCCTCGGCGATGGCCGATCCGAGGGCCAGGTACTCGTCGCGGTCGGCGAAGCGGGACGGGGCCGGTCGGCCGTCGCGGGTCCGTTGACCGATCAGGCGGGTCGACCCGATGCCGACGGCTCCCGCCCGCAGGGCTTCGACGGCGAGGGACCGGATCGTGGCCCGTTCCTCCGGATCGGACGGCTCACCGCTCAGCGCCCGCTCGAGTCCCATCGCCTCGACCCGGAGGCAGGAATGGGGCACGAGCCCGGCGAGGTCCATGTCGTAGGACCGTCCGGCCAGCACGTCGAGATAGTCCGGATAGCTCTCCCACGACCAGGTCAGGCCGAGCTCGAGGACCTCGCGAGGGATGTCCTCGACCCCCTCCATCAGATCGATGGTGAACGCGCGATGCTCTGGCCGACAGGGAGCGAACCCGACCCCGCAGTTGCCCATCACGGTGGTGGTGATGCCGTGCCCCGAGTTGGGGACCATGCGATGTTCCCAGGTGGCGGCGGCGTCGAGGTGGGAGTGGGTGTCGATGAATCCGGGCGTGACGAGGAGCCCGGCGGCATCGACGAACCGTCCGGCCGAACGTTGCGGGGGGATCGCACCGGTGGCTTCCGCTCGGTCGATCGCCGTGATGCGCCCACCGTCGACGACGACGTCGCCGAGGAACGGTTCGCCGCCGGAACCGTCGACGACGAGCCCACCGCCGATGATCAGGTCGTGCTCGGCCGTCATCTCAGAGACCCTGCCACTGCGGCGGCCGCTTCTCTCGGAACGCCCGGGTGGCCTCGGCGACCTCGCCCGTTGCGCTGCACATGATCTGGGTCCGGTTCTCGAGGTCGATGGCGTGGCGCAGGGAGGGGGCGTCGACGGTCTGCCACATCGTCTCCTTGGTCATCCACGTCCCGAACGGCGCATTGACCCGGATCAGTCGGGCCGTCTCGAGCGCTCGGTCGATGACCGTTCCGTCGGGCACGACGTCGAGGACGAGGCCGATCGACTCGGCCTCGTCGGAATCGAAGATCCGGGCGGTGAGGAGGAGCTCGGCCGATCGAGACGCGCCGACGAGCCGGGGGAGGAAGTAGCTCGTGCCCATGTCGCAGTTCGAGACACCGATCCTCAGGAAGACGGCGCCGAACGTCGCCGACTCGGCGGCATAGCGGATGTCGCAGGCCAGGGCCATGGCGAACCCGCCACCGACGCACGGACCGTTCACGGCGGCGATCCAGGGCTTGCGGGAGCGATGGATGCGCTCGTTGAGGGTGGCGATCTGATCCTGGCCCATGAACCCGGAGGCGATCGGCCCGGTCCCCTCGGCGCCCGGAGGCCGCGTTTCGGTGCCGAGGAGATCGAGCCCGGCGCAGAAGCCGCGCCCGGCACCGGTCAGCACCACGGCCCGGATGTGGGGGTCGAGATCGACGGCATCCACCACCGTCGTCACCTCGCCGATCAGTTGCGGCGTGATCGCAT
>CAVQVO010000013.1:0-6249 GCA_963717115.1 uncultured Acidimicrobiales bacterium
CTCCTACACCGAGGCCGTCCACCACCTTCGCCGACGAGCCGAACCCGAGTCGTCTTGCGGCTCGGTCTCAAGCCCGACCCCACGATCGTCCTGGAGCTGGCGGTGCTCGATACCGAACACCACGAGCCCGGCTGCGGAGCCGAATCGGTCGGATCCGCTGACGAGCCGGACGGTCACGGGCTGCACGACGTCGTGCTCTGGGCCTGCGGTCCGTCCGACCACGGCGAACTCGGCGACTACACGACATGTTGGCCGGGGCCCTCGCCGGGGACCATCAGCACTTCGCCCGGATCGACGACATCGAGGCGGCCTGGCGCGTGGTCGAGCCCCTGCTCGACCCCGAGCATCCACCCGAACCGTACGACAAGGGCACGATGGGCCCGAGTTCGGCCGACGATCTGACGGGCTGCGGTCACTGGGTCGACGGTCCGCTGGATGCCCGATGTTGAGCCGGCACCGGTGCCCGACCGGTGATCGGCTCGGGAACGATTCGGGCCGAGGAACGAGGCACCATGTCTGAACCAATACCGTCGGAGCCAGAACGGTCGGAATCGGCATCGTTGGCCACCGGCGAGCCGCAACGAGCCGACGTGCTCGTCATCGGCTTGGGCTCGGCCGGCGAGGCACTGGCGGGTTCGCTGGCCGACGCAGGCCTCGACGTGGTCGGGTTCGAACCCTCGCTGGTGGGGGGCGAGTGTCCGTTCCTGGCCTGTATGCCCAGCAAGGCGATGTTGCACGACGCCCACGACCCGGCCCGCCGAGGGCCGTCCCCGACGAGCGACGGCTGGCTGGAGGCCGTTCGCCGTCGCGACGAGGTGGCCGAGCACCGCGACGACGGCGGGCACGCCGCCGATCTCGAGGCACGCGGCGTGGTCATCGTCCGGGGCACCGCAACCCTCGTCGGCCCGAACGAGGTGGGGCCGGAGGGCGGCGCTGGACCGCCGACCACGTGGTCCTCGCCACCGGGAGTGGGGCCGTGATCCCCCCGATCGAGGGGCTCGAACGAGACCGGATCTGGACCTCCGACGACGCGATGTCGTCCGACGAGCTCCCGCCCCGGGTGTTCATCCTCGGCGGCGGAGCGATCGGGTGCGAGCTCGGCGATGTCTACGCCTCGTTCGGTTCGACGGTGGTGGTGGCCGAGCAGAGCGATCGGTTGCTCGCCGGCTTCGACCGGTCGGTCGCCGATCGGTACACCGAACTCCTGCGCGAGCGCGGCCTCGACCTGCGGCTGGGGAGCGAGGTCGTTCGCCTCGATCACCACTCGTCGGAGACGATCGTGACGATGAGCGACGGTTCGTCGGTCACCGCCGATCGGGTCGTGATCGCCGCGGGGCAGCGACCCCGCACCACCGGAATCGGACTCGAGGCCATCGGACTCACCGACGACGTGCCGTCGCTCGACTCCCAACTCCGAGTCGAGGGCCACCCCTGGCTCCGGGTCATCGGCGATGCCAACGGCACGAATCCCTGGACCCACGGCGCCAACCGCGAGGCGGCCATCGTCGCCGACGACCTCCTGGGCCGACCCTGGCCGGCAACCGACTTCGCCATGCCTCACGCAGTGTTCACCGATCCGCCGGCCGCACACGTCGGCGACTCCACCGAGTCCATGGCGGATGCCGGGCGAGCATGGATCCGGGGATCGGCCGGTCATGGCGACATCGCCCGATCCTCGACCGATGACCTCGCCGACGGCGAGGCGGCCGTGGTCCTCGATGCTGCGTCGGGTCGGGTCGTCGGCGTGTCGATCGTGGGTGCCGCCGCCGACGAGATCATCGCCGTCGGCGCCGCCTGGGTGCACCTCGGGGCCCACATCGACGACGTCCGGCGTCAGGTGTTCGCGTTCCCGACGATCGCCCAGGTCCTCGAGGTCGCCGTTGCCGACGCCGCCCGCCGCTGGGATGCCCGCGAGGACCCGTCGCTCACCGGCTGACGGCGTTCTCCCAGATGGCGATCCGGTGCTGATCGGGGCTCATCCCGTTGGCCACGCCCCACAGGACCGCCTCGACGCGGTTCGATGCGCCGATCTTTCGGTAGGCCGAACGGATGGTGCCCTTGATGGTGTTGATGCTGAGATGCAGGAGCGCCGCGATGTCGGCGTTCGATGCCCCCTGCGTGACCAGGGCCACCACCTCGGCCTCGCGTGAGGTGAGCTCCGAGCCCCGCCCGGGCCAGTCGAGTTCGGGATTGCGAAGGGTGCGAGTGGGCCGGGCGCTGATCACGATCTCGCCGCCGTCGATGCGCTCGATGGCATCGACGAGCTCGTCGGCGGTCGAGGTCTTCGACAGGTAGCCCGAGGCACCGAGATCCATCGCGAGGTCGACGAGCTCGGGATGGAGCGACCAGCTGAACACCACGACCTTTCCTGCTCGGGGATTGGCCCGCAGCGTCCGGAGCTCGCCGAGCTGGGGTTCGGTCCTGGCGAACGTGTCGTAGAGCACCACGTCGACGTCACGCTCGACGGGCATGTTGGCGTCGAGTTCGATCACCTCGACCCGATCCCCGAACGGGGCCAGCATGGCCGCCAGGCCGGCGATCACGACGCCGTAGTCGTTGACGATGGCGAGGCGGATGGGGGAGTCGGTCCGGTGGGCACCCGGCCATCTTGGGCACGATCGAGCCTCGACGCAACGAGAAACACCCCTGGGGGTGGTGAACTCGCGGATCGTCGGCGACGACACTGGCGACGATGGAAGAGCCGTTGCGCTGTCGAATCGAGATGGGCGGCCCGATCCGCCTGGTCGTCGAGGGCGAACTCGACCTCCACACGGCGCCCATGGTCACCGAGGTCTTCGCCGACTGGGCCGCCGCCGCCGGGGGGGACCCGAGAATCGACCGCTTCGACTGTCGCGGCGTGCGGTTCATGGGTGCCGCCGGTCTCACGGCCCTGCTGCGGATCTGCGAGCACCGTCCGACGCCGATCGACGCCTCACCGGTGGTCGCCCGGCTGATCGACCTGTGTGAGCTCGGCGACGTGCTCGTCGTCGCCGAGCCCGCTCACGCCTGAGCGAGATGCTCGGCCAGGCGATCGACGAACGGCACCTGGCCCTTCACCAGCAGACGTCGGGCAGCATCGAGCGAGACCCACGCCGCCCGGTCGACCTCGGGGAACGATCGGCGTCGTCCCGAACACGGCGGCCACTCGATCTCGAACGTGTTGCTCGCGATGTCGGACGCGTCGAAGTCACCTTCTCGGGCGAAGACGTGGATCTTCTTGGCCCCCGATCGGATGGAGCCGAGCGACATCGATGGTCCCGGCGGGGCCGGCGAGCCGAGTTCCTCGGCGAATTCCCGCTCGGCGACGGCGAGGTGATCGGTCTCTCCGGGCTCGTGGAGACCCTTGGGGATCGTCCAGGCGGCATCGGTCTTCTTCACCCAGTAGGGCCCGCCCATGTGGGCGATCAGCACCGTCGGTTCGGGACCGGTCCGGTAGAGGAGAAGCCCCGAGCTGTCGACCGTCATGAGCAGGTTCCTCCTGAGGTGGGGGCGATCATCGCCGGGTGTGGTGATCGAACGAGGCGGCCGGGGGTTGATGGTCGGTTGCGGTCGTGCCAGGCTCAGCGCTGACCATGGACGACACTACCGACATCGGCTGGTCGGGGGCCTCGGGCGGCACCGACCGATTCCGCACGCTCTTCGACGCGATCGACGAGGGATTTGCCCTCTGCGAGATGATCGTGGACGCCGAGGGCCGACCGGTCGACTACCGATTCCTCGACACCAATCCGCTCTTCGAGGAGATGACGGGTCTGACCGATGCCGTCGGTCGAACCGCCAAGGAGCTGGTGCCCGATCTCGAACCGCATTGGGTCGACCGCTACGCGAGCGTCGGACTGGGTCGGAAACCCATCCGGTTCCAGGAGGGGTCCGACGCCATGGGGCGTTGGTTCGACGTGTTCAGCATGCCGATCGAGTCCGAGGGGCGATTCGCCATCGTGTTCAAGGACGACACGGCCCGCCACCTGGCCGAATCGGAGCTGCGTCGGAACGTCGAGGAGTTCCGGGCCCTCACGAATCAGCTCCCCCTGATCGTCTGGGCGCACGACGCCACCGGACGCCAGGAGTTCGTCAACGACACGTTTCTCCGGTACTTCGGGACGACCCGGGACGAGTTGGCGAGCGACGGGTGGCAGCTGCTGGCGCACCCCGACGACGGGTCGCGGTACGTCGATGACTTCCTCGCGGCCGTCGCCGAACGACGGCCGTTCCACAACGAGGTGCGGGCCCGGGCCGCCGATGGCGAGTGGCGATGGCTCGAGTCGTGGGGCGCCCCTCGGTTCGGGGCCGACGGCAGCTTCCTCGGCCACATCGGGACCAGTGCCGACATCACCGATCGCAAGGAGGCCGAACGCATCCTGGCCGAGGGGGCGGCCTTCACGAGGCGGGTGCTCGACAACCTCTTCACCTTCGCCGGGGTGCTGAGCCTCGACGGGACCGTGATCACGGCCAACCGCGCCCCCCTCGAAGGCGCCGGGCTCGAACTCGACGACGTGGTCGGCCGGAAGTTCTGGGACTGCCACTGGTGGTCGTACTCGCCGGAGGTCGCCGGTGAACTCGAGATGGCTGCGGCCCGAGCCGCTCGAGGCGAGGCCGTGCGGTACGACGCAGTCGTCCGGATGCGGGGCGACAGCCGGCTGTCGATCGACTTCCAGATCGCCCCCCTGTTCGCCGAGGACGGCACCATCTCGCACCTGGTCGTCTCGGGCCTCGATCTCACTCCGCGCAAGTCTGCCGAGGCCGCGCTCGAGGCCGCGCTCGAGAAGGAGGCCCGGGGCCGTGCTCGCGCCGAGCTGCTGGCCCGGGTGCTCTCCGAGGTCGAGTCCGCGGGGACGGTCGATCAGCAGCTCCAGCGCCTGGCCGACCTCCTCGTGCCTCAGGTCGCCGACTTCGTGTCGGTCGAGGCGCCCGCCGAACGCGACCACCTGCTCGTGGTTCGTCACGTCGACCCCGGCAAGGTCGAGACCCTCCGGACCCTGCGCCTGCGCCATCGGCTCGGGCCCGAACACCCGTCGTCGATGTGGAACGTCTCGAAGGGGCGGCCGCAGACGCGCACCGAAGCCACAGCCGGCGAGCACCAGTTGGACCAGACCACCGCCGAACTGCTCGAACGCCTGGGAGTCTCCTCCCACGTCGCCGTCCCTCTCGCCCTCGGGGCCGGGGTCGAGGGATCGCTGCTCTGCGGTCTGAGCCGGGGCGAGCGTCGACCCTACGACGACGAGGACCTGGCGTTCGTTGCCGAGATCGCCGAACGGGTGGGCCTGATCGTGGCGGCCAATCGGGCCCGCGAGCGCGAACATGCGTTCTCGCTCCGGTTGCAGAAGGCGCTGCTCCCCGAACGACTGCGGATCCATCCCGAGATCGACGTCGTCGCCCGTTACGAAGCGGCCAGCGACCAACTCGAGGTCGGCGGCGACTGGTACGACACGTTCGTCTGGCCCGGTGGTGAGTACGGCGTCGTCGTCGGCGACGTCGTCGGACACGGCATCGAGGCCGCAGCGGCGATGGGGCGCCTCCGTGCCGCCGGCGGGATCTTGATCATGGCCGGCCCGCCCGATCCGGCGGCGATCCTCGAAGTCCTCGACCGCTGTTGCGCGTGGTCCCGACGGGGTGGCCTTCGCCACGGCGTTCTGCGCCGTGGTCGACCCGACCGATCGGGTCCTCCGGTACGCATCGGCCGGTCATCCGCCGGCCCTCCTGCTGAGGGCCGACGGAACCTCGGGGTGGCTCGATCGGGCGCCCTCGCCGGCCATCTGCTCGATCGAGGGCGCTCGGCGGACGTCGGCCTCGGTCGATCTCGAGCCCGACGACGTCGTGCTCTGCTATTCCGACGGTCTCGTGGAACGCCGGGGTGAGGCGTTGAACGTCGGGCTCGAGCGGCTCCGGATCGCCGCCGCCGACCTCATCGAGTGCGAGGTCGACGAACTGGCCCGGCGGATCCTGGCCTCGCTCGACGACGGGTTCGTGGAGGACGACACCGTGGTAGTCGCCTTGCGGTTCGCGTCCTCGGCCCCGCGCTTCACGGCGGTCGTGGAGGCCGACGCCGGGGAGCTGGCACCATTGCGGGCGGGATTGCGGCCTTGGCTCGACGAGCAGGGTGTCACCGGAACGATCCGACACGACGTGCTCCTCGGCCTGGGCGAGGCGTGCGCCAACGCGATCGAACATGCCTACCCCGACCGCAAGGACGGAGACGTGGCGGTGTCGGTGAGCCGGCGCGACCGCCGTCTCACGGTGCGGGTCAAGGAC
>CAVQVO010000014.1:0-10160 GCA_963717115.1 uncultured Acidimicrobiales bacterium
GGACTGGATGTCGAAGAACTCGATGGGGGAAGATGGGAAGATCAACAAGGAGGATGTCGATGACGATCCGTCCGACATCGGCAGCATCGTGCAAATTGCGCAAGATGACCAGCCTCACCCTGCCCGCCGGTGAAGCCGTTGCGCCGCTCGCTCCCAGTGGCTGGGCGTGGTGCTGTTGTCGCTGGCCGCGCCTGGGAGAGTCGGCCCGGTAGCTTCGAGGTCACCCTGAACTTCGAGTGCGCCCGAGGGACCGCGGGTCGACGTCGAGAAGTCATGGACTGAGCGCCGACTTCGTGATGATCAGGGTCCTGCCGAGCGTGGTCGCCGTGGTGGCCCTCGCGGCCACCGCCTGCGGCGGACGAGAGCCGCGGCACCGGCCGTGGCGCTGTCGCCGGCCGCCACGGTGGGGCTGACGGTCGCGCTCAACTCGGGTTGCACCAGTTCATCGGGCAACGGGCAGGGCGGTGTCGGTCCGGCCTGGGTCGCTGCGGATCCGTCCGCCTGCTCGACGACGGCCGCGAGGTCGTCGCCGACCGCCATTTCCTGACCCGTTCGATCGTCGAACCCCAGGCGGAGCAGGCCCAGGCTATACGATCAAGATGCCCGTGTCGAACCTCACCGACGCCCAGGTGTCGTCGATCGTCGACTACCTCGAGGAGCTGTCCTGACCCGCCCCGTTCGTCTTCGTCTGCGCCCTGCGAGGCTGCTCCCGGCTCCGCTGCTCCTGGCCCTGCTGCTTTCGGGCCTGCTGCTGGCCGGTTGTGGTGGTTCCGAGCCCGACGCCGTCTTCAGTGGGAGCCGTCGCAAGCCGGCCCCGCAGGTCGATTCGGTCGGGTTGCCCGACGTCAACGACGACGGGGCCGATTTCGCCTTCCGGGCCGAACCCGGCCAGGTGCTGTTCGTGTACTTCGGCTACACCGCGTGTCCCGACGTGTGCCCGACGACCATGGCCGACATCGTGGCCGCCCGTTCCCGGTTGGGTGAGGATGCCGATCGGGTCCAGGTGGCCATGGCCACGATCGACCCGTCCCGCGACACCGCCGAGGTGATCGGGGCTGCTAGGTCGACGGGTTCGTCCCCGGGGCCGCCGCGCTCCGCACCGACGATCCGGTCCGCCTGCAGGCCGCCGCCGATCTGTTCGGTGTGTTCTACGACGTGTCGACCGCAGCAGACGGTTCCATCGAGGTCCTGCACTCCGGTTCGCTCTTCGGGGTCGACGACCAGGGAACGCTGGTGGCGTCGTGGCCGTTCGGCACACCGGCATCGGACCTCGCCAACGATCTGCGTCTGCTCCTGGGGGTGGCGGCGTGAGGCGACGCACGTGGCACGGCCGAACGAGGGCGCTCCTGGTGAGCCTCGCGATGCTCGTGCTGGTCGCGGCCTGCGGCACCAGTGGCGGTGGGGGAGCCGAGCCGGGAGACGGTACGACGTATCGATACGTCATCCCGGCGGGAACCGGCGAAGCCATCGACGCCGGCGAGCCGGTCGACATCGTCCCGGCCCGACTGGATCTGGACGTCGGCGACACGATCGAGATCGTCAACGAGGACGATCGTGGCCACCGGGTCGGACCGTTCTTCGTCGGTGAGGGCGAAACGGCTCGCCAGACCTTTCCCTCGCCTGCGGAGTTCCTCGACACCTGCTCGATCCATCCGTCCGGGCAGTTCGAGATCGTCGTCTCCTGATCATGCGCCGGCTCCGACGACGGCGCCCGGCGGTCGAGCGGCCCAGCGGGACGAGGCCGACAAGACCGCGAACGGGCGGTGCCGATCGTCGCCGTGCTGGTGGCCATCGTGCTCGGCACGCCATCACCGGCGGCGGCCGATCCGGCCGGACCGACCGACTACCGCAGTGAGATCGAATCGATCGATCCGCCGACGACGGCATTCAGCATCGGCGTGGTGGGCGGCGACAGCTTCGTCCTGCTCGAGCAACGGGAACCGTCGACCATCGAGGTCCGCGGCTACCAGGGCGAGCCCTACCTGCGGTTCGCGCCCGATGGCACGGTCGAACGCAACGCCAACTCGCCGGCCCGATACCTCAACGACGATCGCTTCGGCGACGGCACGGCGGCCCTCCCCGAGCAGGCCGACGCCGACGCACCGCCCGAGTGGGAGACCGTCGGCGACGACGGCAGCTACGCCTGGCACGACCATCGGGCCCACTGGATGCTCCAGACCCGCCCCCTCGGTCTGGGTCCCGGGGATCGGATCCTCGAGGGCGTGATCCCCATCACGGTCGATGACACGTCGATCGCGGTGACCGTGATCTCGACCTGGCAGGATGCGCCCTCCCCGGTGCCGGCTGCGGTCGGGTTCCTGATCGGGGGGGTCGCAGCCGTGGTGTGGTGGCGGCGGCGCTTCGACCCGGCGGCGCTGCTCGCCGTCGGATCGTCGGCCGGGCTGATGGTCGGTTCGGTCCAGTTCCTCTCGCTGCCCGGCGAGACCGGGCCCTCGCCGACGCTGTGGCTCCTGCCGGGCGTGGCGCTCGTTGCGACGCTGGCGGCCCTCGTCGTCCGCCACCGTCCGGCGAGTCATCTGCCGCTCGTGTTCGGGGGCGGCGTCGCCCTGTTCGTCTTCGCGGTCCTGCGGGTCGAGTCACTACCCCGTTCGATCCTGCCCACCGACCTGCCGTTCTGGCTCGATCGGGCGTCGACCGCCCTGGCGCTCACCACGGCATCCGGGGTCGTCGTGATCGCCGCGATCCGGCTCAGCGGTCTTCTGGGCGGGGGAGCGCTCGCAGCGCAGGCGGGGTCGCCGTTCGGGGGACCGGGGCCAACGGGCGAGACAGCCACGCCACGAGGATCGTGACGATCACGGTGATCGCATGGACGCCCTCGGCGAGGAGCGACACCCGTCGATAGTGCTCGTCGATCAGCGCCGTCGCGATCTGGGCGGTCAGCGCCGTTCCGCTGACCAGGACCGCCGCCAGGGCGTACCGAGGGCGCCAGGCCGTGAGCAGACCGGCGACGGCGGTCACGAGTCCGAGGGCCCCGTCGCGGGTCAGGTGCGACGCCGACGCGGTGCCGAGCAGTCCGAGGGGGTCGGTGCCGATCAGCCAGGGGAGGGCCAGGGCGAGGTGGACGACCGACACCGCCGCCAGGGTCCGACGGGCCCAGAGCGGCGGTCCGATCGTGAACGGTGCCAGGCGTTCGAGGATCTGGTCGGCCAGCTCCTCGTCGTCGGTGGACCGGGGGGTCGGGCGTCGGATGCCGGAAGGGCGCTCGCTCATGCCGATCGGCTCACCGTCGGGTCGAGGGCGGCCGCCACGGCGGTCCGGGCCCGGCTCAGCCGGGATCGGACGGTTCCCACCGGGATCCCGAGCAGGGCTGCCGCCGACTCGTAGTCGTAGCCGAGGACGGCACACAGGACGAGCACCTCTCGCTGCGCCACCGGGAGTCCGGCAACGACGTCGTCGAGTTCGACGGTTCCGACCGGCGCCCCGTGACCCTGCCGGTGGAGCGTGGCCAGGGTGTCGGTGTCGGGGTCGAGGGGGACGGTGTCGATGCGCTCGCTGGTGCGGCCGGTGGCGAGATCGATGACGGCGTTGCGGCAGATCCGCAGGAGCCAGCCCTCGTAGGACCCCGTGCCCCGGAACGAGTCCTGGTACTTCCAGGCCCGCAGGAAGGTCTCCTGGACGGCGTCTTCGGCCAGCCCCCGGTCGTCGGACAGCGCATGGGCGTAGGCGGTCACGGCTCGCGCATGATCCCTGACCAGGGTGTCGAAGGACCGTTTGCGCACCCGTCCACGATAGCGCCGGGGTGGGTCAGCTGAGTCCGACGATCTCGCCATGGTCGTCGATGTCGATGCGGCGGGCGGCCGGGTCGGCGCCGAGGCCGGGCATGGTCCGCATGTCGCCGCAGATCGGATAGACGAACCCGGCCCCAACTGCGGCACGGACTTCGCGGACGGGCAGTCGCCAGCCCGTCGGCGCACCGGTGAGGGTCGGATCCGACGAGATCGACAGGTGGGTCTTGGCGATGCAAACCGGCAGGTGGCCGAGTCCCGAGGCCTCGAAGCGGTCGAGCTGGCGACTGGCTGCGGGCGTGTAGTCGACCCCGTCGGCGCCATAGACGCGGGTGGCCACCGTCTCGATCTTCTCTCGGAGGCCGGCCTCGTCGGGATAGAGCACGGCGAACGTGCTCGGTTCGGCTGCCGCCTCGGCGACGGCTTCGGCCAGCTCGATCGCCCCTCGACCGCCGTCGGCGAAGTGGGTGGCCCGGGCCGACCGGGCACCGTACTCGGCGGCGATCTCGGCGACCGCGGCCAGGTCGCGCTCGTGGTCATCGGGGAAGGCGTTGATCGCCACCACCGGTGTGACCCCGTGGATCTGCATGTTCTCGAGCTGCTTGCGCAGATTCGCGCCGCCCTCGTGGACCTCGTCGGGGTTCTCGGCGAGCAGGGCCGGTGGGAGGGGTCGGCCGGCGACGATGCGATGGTTGCCCGAGTGGGCCTTGAGCCCACGGACGGTGGCGACCAGGACGGCGGCGTCGGGGGCGAGGCCCGAGACGCGGCACTTGATGTTGAAGAAGCGCTCGGCCCCCATGTCGGCACCGAACCCGGCTTCGGTGATGAGGAAGTCGCCGGTGCGAATCCCGATCCGATCGGCGACGATCGAGGAGTTGCCGGTGGCGATGTTGCCGAACGGGCCGGTGTGGACGAGGGCGGGTGAGTGCTCGAGCGTCTGCATCAGGTTGGGTTTGATGGCCTCGCGCAGGATGACGGTCATTGCACCGGCGGCACCGATGTCGTCGGCGGTCACCGACGATCCATCGGGGGTGTAGCCGAGGACGATCCGACCGAGCCTGGTGCGGAGATCCCGGAGATCGGTGCACAGGGCCAGGGCCGCCATCACCTCGGAGGCGGCGGTGATGTCGAACCCGGCTTCGCGGGGAAGGCCGTCGAGTCGGCCACCGAGACCGGTGACGATGTTGCGCAGCGACCGGTCGTTGACGTCGAGCACCCGGCGCCAGGTGATCTGCTGCGGATCGAAGCCGGCCTCGTTGCCGTGGTACACGTGGGCATCGACCATCGCGGCACACAGGTTGTGCGCGGCGGTCACGGCGTGCATGTCGCCGGTGAGGTGCAGGTTGAAGAGTTCCATCGGCACGACCTGGCTGTAGCCACCTCCGGCGGCACCCCCCTTGATGCCGAAGGTCGGTCCCATCGACGGCTGGCGGATCGCCACCGTCGCCGAGCGACCGATGTGCCCGAACGCCTGCCCGAGCCCGACGGCGGTCGTGGTCTTGCCCTCGCCCAGCGGGGTCGGGGTGATGGCCGAGACGACCACGTAGGCCGCTCTCGGGCGGTCGGCCATCTCGTCGATGGCCTCGAGCGAGATCTTCGCCGCCCCGGATCCGTAGGGTTCGAGGAGGTCGACCGGGATGCCCGCCCGCTCGGCGATCTTGGTCAACGGCTGGAGCGTGGCCGCCTGGGCGATGGCGAGATCGCTGGGAATGGGCATGGAGGTGTCTCTCCTGTGACGCTCGACAGGCGAGGGTCGCTCGGGTACGTTGGTCGCCGTTCCGCCCGCTGGAAGCGTTCCAACCGCCGGAGCCGACGTGGGCGGCCTTGGTTCGATGTCAGCGTCGGTTCGATGTGGGCGTCGGTTGGATGTCGGCGTTGATTGGATGTCGGCGTTGGATCGATGGGATTGCGTCGCGGTACGGCGCGACGTGCGTCGTCGGCCCGGGTCCACGGCATGAGACTAGGGCACGAATCCGTGTCGGAAGGAGATCCGATGAGTGACTTCCCGAGCAGCGCCCGGTGCGTGATCATCGGCGCCGGGATCGTCGGCAATTGCCTGGCTGCGCACCTGTCGGACCTCGGGTGGACCGACCTCGTCCTGCTCGACAAGGGGCCGCTGCCGAATCCCGGAGGCTCCACCGGTCACGCCTCGAACTTCATCTTTCCCACCGACCACGACAAGGAGATGGCGTTCCTCACGCTCGAGAGCCAGCGTCAGTACGAGGCCCTCGGGATGAACACCACCTGCGGGGGCATCGAGGTCGCCCGCACCGAGGAGCGACTCGAAGAGCTGAACCGGCGTATGACCTCGGCCAAGGCGTGGGGGATCGAGGCGAGCCTGCTGACCCCGGCCGAGGTCGCCGAGCTCGTCCCGTTCATCAACGCCGACATCATCCTCGGTGGGTTCTACACACCGAGCGTGTCGGTGGTCGATTCGCTCCAGACCGGCACGCTGATGCGCAACCGGGCCCGCGATGCCGGGCATCTGGCGGTGCACGCCAACACCGAGGTCCTCGACCTGCTCGTCACCGACGGCGCCATCTCGGCCGTGGTGACCGACAAGGGCACGATCCAGGCCGATCACGTGGTGATCGCGTGTGGCGTCTGGAGCCCGCGGCTCGCCGAGATGGCCGGGGCAACCATCCCGCTCACCCCCGCCGTGCACCAGATGGTCGATGTCGGCCCGATCGACATCCTCGCCGAGACCAACAGCGAGCTCGGCTTTCCGATCGTCCGCGACATGGACACGTTCTGCTACGAACGCCAGTCGGCGGGCTCGATGGAGGTCGGCTCCTACGCCCATCGCCCGATCTTCCATCACCCGAACGACATCCCGTCCAACGACGAAGCAGCCCTGTCGCCGACCGAACTCCCGCTCACCGAGGACGACTTCTTCCCGCAGATGGAGCAGGCCATCGAACTCATGGACATGCTCGGCGACGCCGAGATCAAGTACGCCATCAACGGACTGCTCTCGCTCACCCCCGACGCCATGCCCGTGCTCGGAGAGACCGTCGAGGTGCGCAACCTCTGGTCGGCCGCTGCGGTGTGGATCAAGGAGGGACCGGGGATCGCCCAGCTCGTCGCCGAGTGGATGACCTTCGGCTACCCGCACCTGTGCGATCCCCATGGGTCCGACATCGCCCGGCTCTATCCGCACGAACGCAGCGAGCACCACATCCATGCCCGGTGCGCCGAACACTTCAACAAGACCTATGGGATCGTCCACCCTCGGGAACAGTGGGGCTCGGACCGGGGCATGAACCAGAGTCCGATGTACCTGCGCCAGCAGGAAGCGGGCGCCGTGTTCTTCGAGGCCCGCGGCTGGGAACGGCCCCAGTGGTACGAGTCCAACGCGCCGCTCGTCGAGCGGTACGGCGTCGAGGGGCGAGACCACGAGTGGGACGCCCGCTGGTGGTCGCCGATCATCGACGCCGAGCACCTCCACCTCCGCGACCACGTCGGCATGGTCGACCTCACGGCCTTCCAGGTGTTCGAGGTGTCCGGTCCCGGCGCCCTCGACTTCGTGCAGTATCTCGCCGTCAACCAGTGTGACGTCGCGGTCGGTCGATCGGTCTACACGCCGTTCCTCACGCCCCAGGGCGGGTTCCACTCCGATCTCACGATGATGCGGCTCGCCGAGGACCGCTTCCGGGTGGTCACCGGCGCGTTCGATGGCGGCCGCGACGAGTTCTGGATCCGCAAGTACCTGCCGGCCGACGGCTCGGTCCAGATCGAGAACCGGAGTTCGGCCCTGTCGACGATCGGGCTCTGGGGACCGAAGGCCGCCGCGGTCCTGGCCGGGCTGACCGACACCGACCTGTCGCAGGAAGCCTTTCCGTACGGCTCGGTCCGGTCCCTGTGGATCGACGGCATCCCGTGTGAGGCCTTCCGGATCTCCTACATCGGCGACTCGGGTTGGGAGCTCTACGTCCCGATGGGGCACGCCCTGCGACTGTGGGACACGCTCGCCACCGCCGGGGCCGAGCACGAGATCATCCCGGTCGGGATCGGCGTCTACGGCGCCACCGGTCGGGTCGAGAAGGGCTACCGCCTGATGGGTGCCGAACTCGAATCCGAGTACAACCCGGTCGAGGCGGGGTTGGCCCGCCCCAAGGTGAAGTCGGCCGACTTCATCGGCAAGGCTGCGTATCTGGCTGCCCGCGACGAGGAACCGGCGGCGATGCTGTGCACCCTGACCGTCGACGATCACACGAACGCAGCCGGCGTCGCGCGCTACATGACCGGCGGCAACGAGCCGATCCTGACGCTCGACGGCGAGCGAATCGTCGACGCCCGAGGTCGGGTCTCCCGGGTCACCTCGGCGGCCGGTGGACCCTCGGTCGGTGCGTATCTCCTCCTGGCCTATCTGCCCCCCGAGCACGCCGTGGTCGGGACCCCGCTGCAGGTCATGTACATGAACGAGACCCATCCGGTCACCGTGGCCGCGACCGGCCGGGACCTCGCCCTGTTCGACGCCGCCGACACCCGCCTCAAGGGTTGAGGTCGTGCGAACGCTGGTCTGCGTGAAGCGAGTGCCGGCACCGGGGGCCAAGATCAACGTCACGGCCGACGGCACCGAGGTCGACCCCACGAATCTGGGTTTCACGACCAGTCCGCACGAGGAGTGCGCCCTCGAAGCCGCGGTCCGGCTCAACGAGGTGCACGGCGGGACCGTGACGGTCCTCACGCTCGGTCCTCCCGAAGCCGAGGAGCAGCTGCGCCACGCCGCCGGTGTCGGCGCCACCGATCTGGTTCTCGTCCCCACCGACGGGTCGCCCTGGGATCCGCAACGGACCGCCGCCGCATTGTCCGAGGCCATCGTCGGTCTGGAACGCTCGGACGGACCCTTCGACCTGATCCTCTTCGGCAACGAATCGGCCGACGCCGGGGGTTTCCAGGTCGGTGTCCGAGTGGCGGTGCGGTTGGGGCGTCCGATCGTCAACGGCGTGAAGGGGATCGACACCGACGACTCGGGATTCGAGGTGCGGCGGGAGATCGACGGTGGCTTCGAGGTCTATCGACTGCCTCGGCCGGCCGTACTCGGAGTGAAGGAGGGGTTGAACCTCCCGCGCTATCCCACGATGAAGGGTCGCCTGGCCGCCCGCAAGGTCCCCCTTGCGTGGGTCGAGTCCTCGGCGATCGCCGGCGGGCTCACCCGACTCCGCCTGCACCGCCCCACCGAAGCGGTGTCGACGACGACGATCCTCGGGAACGGCCCCGAGGCGGCCGGTGCCGTGGTCGATCTGCTCGACGAGTTGGGTCTCCTCGACCGCGACGAGGCCGATCACGCATGATCCTCGCCATCATCGAACACGACCGGGGACTGATGCCCGAGGCGGCACGCGAAACCATGGCCTGGGGCCGGTCCGTGGCCCGAGGGTGGGACGAACCGCTGCACGCAGCCGTCGTCGGAATCGCAGCCGCCGACCTCGGTGCCGAGCTGGCCGAGCTCGGAGCCGACGTGGTTCACCTCGTGATCGACGACCTGCTCACCGACTACGGGCCCGAGGCCTGGGGCGAAGCCTTGCGCCGCCTCGTCGTCGCACGGCCACCGAGAGCGGTGCTCACCGTCGGATCCGACCGCGGCAACGAGGTGATGGCCCAGCTCGCCGCACGTCTCGATCTGCCGTTCGCCGCCAATGCCGTCGAGATCGGTCGGCCCGACGATCTCGACCGGATCCCGCTGACCCGCGTCCAGTGGGGTGGATCGTTGCTCGAAGACGCCACGCTCACCTCCTCGCTGCCGCTGCTGAGCATGGCCCTGCACGCCCTGCCGGCCGAGGATTCGCCCGGGCGGGGTGAGGGGCGGATCGAGGTCTTCGAGCCGGATCTCGATGCGAGCGTGGCGTCGACCATCGTCGCCGACCGGGTGGTCCTGACCCACGGGGTGACGCTGCCGACCGCACCGGTGGTCGTCGGTGGCGGGCGGGGGGTCGGCTCGGCACCGGCGTTCGCCCCGCTCGAGGAACTCGCCGCGCTGCTCGGCGGTGTCGTCGGCTGCTCGCGGGCGGTGACCAACAACGGCTGGCGCCCCCACGCCGATCAGGTCGGCCAGACCGGCACCCGGATCGCCCCCGACCTCTACATCGCCAGTGGGATCTCCGGCGCCATCCAGCACTGGGTCGGAGCGATGGCCTCCAAACAGATCCTGGCCATCAACACCGATCCGGAGGCCAACATGGTCATCCGGGCCGATTACGCCGTGATCGCCGATCTCCACGTGATGATTCCGGCCATCTCCGCCGAGATCCGTCGCCGACGGGCCGAATCGCCCGCCTGAACCGGGCCCGGGAGCCCGGCAAGCCGACTCCGGTTCCGGGACGCGACCGGGCTTCGTGATCGACGGCGGTGTGACGGTCGACGTCTTCCTGGCGTTCTCGAGCCTGCTTCCGGGCTGGTCGACCGACCCGC
>CAVQVO010000015.1:0-104415 GCA_963717115.1 uncultured Acidimicrobiales bacterium
CGTCGACCGGATCATCACGGCCGGCCGCATCGAGGATGGTGAGGTCGACGTGATCGTCGGGACGGGCGATCGGCGCACCGCTGTCGATCCAGCCGCGAAGCAGGGGCTCGCGGTCTCCCATGGCGATCGTCCAGGCGGCGTGCAGGGTGTCGGCCAGTTGGTCCTCGACCAGGAATCCCACCGGTTGCGCGTGGTCGACGATGTAGGCGAGTTCGTCGGCATTGAGCATGAAGTTGGCCGGAACCGAGATGGCACCCAGTCGGGCCAGGGCAAAGTAGAAGACGATGAACTCGCGGGAGTTGTGCGCGAACACCACCACCCGATCGCCCTTGCCGACACCGAGGTCGGCCATTCCGTGCGCCACCCGGGTGACCACTCGATCGAGCTCGGCGAACGTGTCGGCTCGATCACCCCACACGAGGGCTCGGTGATCGGGCCGCCGGGCAGCCGTGCGATGCAGCAGGTCGGCAATTCCCTGACGGCGGGCGGCGGCGATCTCGGATGAAGCAGACATGGCGGTCCTCGTCGAACGTCGGGGTCGTCGCCAAACCAATCACAGATCGGTGCCCCAACTCAAGGCCGACGGTCAGATGTTGATGACCTTGGTGATGATGGGCGGGAGCAGCCCGAGCACCGAGGTGAGGCGATCGGCGTCGAGCTCCGGGCGATGAACGAGTTCCGGGGTGAGCTGCTCGATGTCGAACGTCGCCTTGAGCCCGTCGACGCGGTCGTGGGTGTACTCGCGGATGATCACGAACGCGGCGTCGTCGCCGAGGTCGAGCCAGTTCGAGCCCGGATCGGGACCACCGACGGTGAGCGAGAACGTCGACGCTCGACCAGCCGTCGTGGACTCCGACGGCTGTCCAGAGCACCCCACGACGGAGACTCCGTAGCCGGTATCCATCTAGCTATTGGCTAGCCGGGCTCAGGAGCCCAGATGTCCACCGCGTACACCGTGATAGGACCGTCGGCCGGGCCGACCGCCAACAGATGGAAGAGCGGAACGGTGAGCCCATCAGCGGTGTATCGGCGCCCCGGAGCACCTTGCACCTCGGGGAGATCAGGCCAACGGGCCGCCATGGCTGACAACGCAGGCAACATGTCCAACCGTGTGAATGACCACGCAGCGTCAGGGTCGAGCTGGCGTGCAATGTCGCCTAAGGCTTCGTCGGTCACTTCGACCGACGGAAGATCACTCACCCTGTCAGATCAGGCCCAGGCGGCGGGCCCGCTCCGCCAGCTCCGGGGCCCGAGCTTCCAACGCTCGTGCGGCCCCCTCGGGGAGTTGGTCGTCAGGCCCGTAGGGCTCCAACACGTTCGGGGAGGGAGCATCAGCGTGCGGGCCGGCGCCCAACGCGACCCGTAGTGCCGTGATCTGGTCGGCCTGGGTCGTGGTCTCCATCGGGTCGATGGTAGTCGACGACGGTACCTTCCGAGCCGTCGGAGATCGCGCCGGGTGCGAGCCGGAAGCCGTCGGCGGACGGCTCGTCCTGGTCCGGCACTCAATACTCGAGGACCTACCCGAGAACATGTGTCATCCTCCCGGCGGTCGGGGATGGTTCACGAGCGAGCGCGACGAGCGGTATGGGGCGGTTTCGGCGGCGCATTGGGAAGCCGTGTTGACGGCTTCCCGAATGTAGCTACAATTGACCCATGAATATAGCTACATCGACGTCTGAGGTCGGGATTCGAGAATTGAAGAACGGACTGAGCAAGTACATCGATCGTGTGCGCACAGGTGAAGAGGTCATTGTCACCGACCGGGGACGACCAGTCGCAAAGCTGTCACCGCTCGACGCTTCTGATGACCTTCTGAGCGAACTCGTTGCGAGCGGGGTCGTTCATCCCCCGTCGAGTCGAAGCCGGCATCAGCCCGGCCGACGCATCAAGTCGAAAGGAACAGTCAGCGATCTCGTCGCCGAGCAGCGTCGGTGATCACCTACTTCGACACCTCCACGCTGATCAAACTCATCATCGACGAAGACGGCTCAGATCAGGCAGAAGTGTTGTGGGGCACCGTCGACGCGATCGCCTCGGCACGCCTCATCGTCGTCGAAGCTCGAGCTGCGCTCGCTACAGCCCATCGCAGCAAGCGGCTCTCCAGCAAACAGTTCATCGCAGCGAAGGCGTCGCTGGCGGATCTGGTCGAAGATCTCCATCTCGTCGAGGTGTCGAAGGAACTGATCGACGATGCTGTCGAGCTCGCTGAACGCGAAGCGCTGCGCGGGTATGACGCCGTACATCTCGCCGCAGCTCTGTTGGTGGGGGCAACGGTTCTCACGAGCGCCGACGTTGCGCTTTGCGCTGCAGCGTCCCGGCAAGGGCTTCACGTGGCCAACCCGCTCCTGACCTGAAAGCACCGCCCAGAACGGCCATTCGCTGGTCTCGACCCACTGAGACACTCGGGAACCGCACCCCAAGCCGGCGGTCGGGGGCAGGGCGAGCGCTCGGTGCTCGGGCGGTATGGGACACATCGCTCCACTCGTCCAGCCTGAAAGTCGGCGGACCTGCGGAGGGCGCTGTGACAGGCTCATTGCATGCACATCCCGACCGAGCCACCCTGCGCGTATGCAGCCCTCTTCGATCTCGAACGACGTCGGCTTCTCGAACTCTTGCAGCCACTGAGCACCTCCGACTGGTCCCGGCCGACACCCTGTCCTGGATGGAGTGTCCTCGGACTGGCAACACATCTCCTCGGCGGCGACCTCGGCTTGTTGGCACGCACCCGCGACAACCATCACGGCACCGAACCCCCACAACGCGTCGACGAAGCCGGGTTCATCAGCTGGCTCGATCAACGACAGGCAGACTGGGTCAACGCTGCCCGGCGACTGAGCCCCCGAATCGTTGTCGAACTGCTCGCATGGACCGGACCGCAGGTCTCGGCAATGGTCTCGACCCAAGTCCCAACCCAACGAACCGCCATGGTGTCCTGGGCAAGCGACCAGGCGGTACCGGTGTGGCTCGATCAGTGTCGAGAACTCTCCGAATGGTGGATTCACCGCCAGCAACTGCGTGAGGCATTGGGCGAGGCCAGTGATCTACGTGTCGATGTCGCGGGTCCCGTCCTCGCCGGGCTCAAGTGGGCCTACCCCTATCGGCTGTCTGTTCTCGATCGGCCAGCCGGCACGACCGCAATGGTCGAGATCACCGGCCATGGACTCGACGCCCAGTGGACCTTCGCTTCCGATGCCAGCGGCTGGCGACCCGCAGGCGACGCCGTCCGTGACCCTGATGCCCGACTCACCATGACCGCAGAACAGGCGTGGCGACTACTCACCAACAACCTCGAGGTCGAGGAGCTGGAGCAGCTCTCGACCGGTGGCGACACCGTCATCGTGTCGGTCCTCATGCAAACACGCGCCATCATTGGCACACCCAAGTAGAGCGAAGTCGCACCAGTCGCAGAGTGATGCGGCCATTGGCTCGTCGCCGACCGCGAGCAGGCGCGGAGTCCCACGGCCATTGGCTCGTCGCCGATCGCTCGTACTCGCTGAGTCCCACGGCCGGCGGTCTGGGACGCCCAGCTCTCGGCGACCGTTGCCGGCGTTGAAGGCGAGCAGGGCGAGTGTGGAACGAGGCATTCTGTCCGCAAAGCTTCTGACGGACAGAGAGAAAGTTGATGACCCATGGGTGTACACGAAGGACGATTCACCGCCGAGGTCGAGGGCGACTTCGTCGTGTTCCTGATCGGGATGCGCTTCAACAAACCGTGGAAGGTCCGGAAGTGGTGGCCGGTGGCAACGGCGATGCCCAGGATGTTGCGGGTGATCGACGAACACCCGGAGCTCGGCTGCCTCGGGTACCAGCAGTGGATCGGGCGGACGACGATCCTGGTCCAGTACTGGCGGAGTTTCGAGGACCTCGACCACTTCGCGCGCGATTCCGACTTACCGCACTTGGAGCCGTGGCGACAGTTCAACAAAGTGGTTCGTGACTCGGGCGATGTCGGGATCTGGCACGAGACTTTCAACGTGCGAGCGGGGGAGTACGAAGCTGTGTACGGCAACATGCCTGCGTTCGGACTCGCAGCTGCGGCCGGCCATGCGCCGATCGGGCACCTCAAGAACTCCGCGGCAGCCCGTATCGGTGCGAGCGACGCAGATGAGCCAGTCGTCGATCCCTACTGAGCAATCCAGTTCAGGGACAGCGACTGCCTCCGAAGTGTGTGCCGTTCGGGGACGGTTTGCTATCACCGTGCCACGCGCGGCGCCTTCAACGAGAACACCTGGACCCGCTGCCTCATCGTGCCGACCAGCGCCGATCGAACCGGCCATCGCCCGAGCGGCAGGCGGCAACCCCACGCTCGACATCCTCGTGCCACTGGATGCCACGGGCGACCATGACGAGCTTTTGCCAGTGGCACGACAGTGGCATTGCTTCGATTCGAGCGGTCATCCCGCCACCCCTTGCACCGAGCCCGACGGCTCGTTGTGCCACGCTAGCAGGGGTTACTTGGCGGAGAGAGGGGGATTCGAACCCCCGGAGACCGTGCGGCCTCAACGGTTTTCAAGACCGACGCAATCGTCCGCTCTGCCATCTCTCCGAGGACGAGAGTAGCGGCGGACCCGGCGTTTGACCCGAGTCCGACGCCCGTGTCGGCGCCCAACGACGATCAGCGGACCACGAGGACCGAACAGGGCGCATGGTCGACGATGTCGCGGGCGATCGAAGGTCCGGTGAAGATCCGCTTCAGCAATCCCGGGTCGCCGGTGCCAACGATGATGAGGTCCACATGGCTCTCCTCGGCCATCGCGATGATGCGTTCGACCGGATCCCCGTGGACGACGTCGGTGACGTCGGCGTTCACGAGCTCACCGGCCTCGTGGACCAGCGCCCGCGCGTGGGCATCGGGATCGACCGGTACCTCGCCGGACTCGCCCCCGACGGACTCGACCTCCGGCGGACGCGCCGATCGGTCGATCGGCGTGGCCGCCATGGTCGCCGGCGCCGGGTAGGCCCAGCTGTAGCCCGGGAAGAGCGTCGGATACCCGGCGAGTCCGCCCGCATCGAACCAGAGTGGATCGGCCGGCGATGAGACGTTGACCACGATGGTCTCGGCCGACTCGGCCAGCAGCCGGGTGGCGAAGTGCACCGCGTCCCAGCTGCTCTCGCTGTCGTCGATGGCGATGAGCACTCGAAGCCGATGCGGGTCGGGGGTGGTGGAGGTCATGCCGGCTGTCGTTCCCCTCGCTCGGCGAGGCGAAACCCTCCCCCACCGCACGTCGATCGTGTGAACAGCCGGGGAAACGCCCGCCATCGGATCGTCGGGAGTGCAAGAATCGTGCGAGTTTTGTCCGAGGAGCTTCGCACGAGAGGTTTCGGCTGATGGCCGTGCTGGTCCTGAACGCAACCTACGAGCCGGTCGGTGTCATCGATTGGCGGCGCGCGATCGTGCTCATGGTGTCGGGCGTGGTCGACCTGATCGAAGCCGACAGCTCCGGTCGGATGGTCCGTTCGGCCGGCGGGCTCGAGCTTGCCCACCCCGCCGTCGTGCGCTGTCGGCGGATGGTGCCATCGGCCCGGAACCGGCCGGTCCCGTGGACCCGGACGAATCTCCGGATCCGCGATCGGGGCGAGTGCCAGGTCGTCGGCTGCGACCGGCCCGGCAACTCGATCGACCACCTCCAACCGGTGTCGCGCGGCGGCGAGGCCGCCAGCTGGACCAACACCGCCCTCATGTGCGCCCGGATGAATCAGCACAAGTCCAATCGCACCCTCGCCGAAGTCGGTTGGAAACTGAAGTCGCAGCCTCGACCCCCGATGCTGCACGAGATCCTCGCCAGCCGCGCCGAACACCACCCGGAGTGGGGGCAGTGGGTCGCCTGATCCCCGGTCGTCGGACCGGGGATCAGGCTGATCACGACAGTCGGTCCCGGAAATCCTCGTAGGTGAACGTCCGAACGATGTCGATGCGGCCGTCGCCGTCGACGGACGCGATCGAGGGATGGCGAACACCGTTGAACATCGTGGTCTTCACCATCGTGTAGTGCATCTGGTCCTCGAAGACGAGCCGATCGCCGATCCGGACCGGCCGATCGAAGGAGTACTCCCCGATCGCGTCACCGGCCAGGCACGAGCCCCCGCCGAGGCGGTAGGTGTGCTCGGCGACCCCCGGCAGATGCCCGCCCATGACCTCGGGACGGTACGGCTGCTCGAGCACGTCGGGCATGTGGGCCGTCGCCGAGATGTCGAGGATGCACACCGGGTCGAGCTCGGTCGGCACGATGTCGAGCACCGTGGCGACGAGGACCCCGGTGTTGAGGGCAACGGCGCTGCCCGGCTCGAGGTAGAGCTCGACGTCCCAACGCTCACGGAACTCACGCAGGCCTCGGATGAGTGCGTCGAGGTCGTAGCCGGGTCGGGTCATCAGGTGCCCGCCACCCAGATTGACCCACTTCATGGCCGGCAACACATGACCGAAGTGCTGCTCGAGCGCAGCCATCAACCGCAAGGTCGAGTCGGCGTCGTTCTCGCAGAGCGCATGGGTGTGGATGCCGTCGATCCGGCCGAACACGTCGTCGTCGATGAACTCGGGACGCGTCCCCAGTCGCGACCCGGCGCGGCACGGGTTGTAGAGCTCGAACTCGACCTCGGACACACCGGGGTTGACCCGAAGCCCGACCGACACCCCGGCCGATCGCGCGATGTCGCCGAATCGATCGAGCTGACCGACCGAGTTGAACACGAGGTGGTCGGCCAGAGTCGCGATCTCGTCGAACTCATCGTCTCGGAAACCGGCCGAGTAGATGTGGTTCTCGCCACCGAACTCCTCGGCCGCCAGCCGGAGCTCGTACAGCGAGCTCGCCGTGGCTCCCGGCAGGTACTTCCCGATCAACCCGAACGCCGACCACTGGGCAAAGCCCTTCAACGCCAGGATGATCTTGGCTCCGGACTCGGCCTGCACGCGGGCCATCAGTTCGAGGTTGGCCCGCAGCTTGTCTTCTTCGAGCACGAACGACGGTGACGGGACGTCGTCGATCCACGAGGCCACGTGAGCGGCCTCGTTCGGTTCACGACGGATGGTGGCATTGGGCGCCATCACGCCCGGACCTCTTCCGCTTCGGGCGGGGCGACCTCGTCGAGGGGACGGAACTCGACGTCGGACCACGGGAGCCCGTACCGATTCAGGTCGTCCATGAACGGATCCGGGTCGAGCTGCTCGATGTTCCACACGCCCGGCTCCATCCAGACGCCGGTCATCATCTGCTTGGCGCCGATCATCGCCGGGACACCGGTGGTGTAGGAGACGGCCTGCGAGTTGGTCTCGGCGTAGGCCTCCTGGTGGTCGCACACCTGGTAGACGTAGCGCGTGAACGGATCGCCGCCGTCCTTCGTGCCGGTGACGATGCAACCGATGTTGGTCTTGCCGACGGTCCGGGGCCCGAGTGAGGCCGGGTCGGGCAGCAGCGCCTTCAGGAACTGCAGCGGCACGATCTCTCGGCCTTCGAACACGATCGGCTCGATGGAGTCGAGCCCGATGTTGTTGAAGACCTCGAGATGCCGCAGATAGGCCTCACCGAACGTCATCCAGAAGCGCATGCGCCGTACGCCGGGCAGGTGCTTGGAGAGCGACTCCATTTCCTCGTGATAGAGGAGATACATGTTCTTCTCGCCGACCTGGTCGAAGTCGAACGTCCGCTTGAACTGCATCGGGGTGGTCTCGATCCACTCCCCGCCCTCGAAGTAGCGCCCGTTGGCGGTGACCTCGCGGATGTTGATCTCGGGGTTGAAGTTCGTGGCGAACGGATAGCCGTGATCGCCGCCGTTGCAGTCGAGGATGTCGACGTGGTCGATCGTGTCGAAGTGGTGCTTGGCCGTATGGGCGCAGAAGACGTTGGTCACGCCGGGATCGAACCCCGAGCCGAGCAGGGCCATGAGCCCGGCTTCGGCGAACCGATCCTGATAGGCCCACTGCCAGGAATACTCGAACTTGGCCTCGTCGAGGGGTTCGTAGTTCGCCGTGTCGAGGTAATGGACTCCGCTCTCGAGACAGGCGTCCATGATGGTCAGATCCTGATAGGGCAACGCCACGTTGATCACCAGGAACGGACGGACCCGCTCGAACAGGGCCACCAACTCGGGGACGCAGTCGGCGTCGACCTGGGCGGTCTCGATCGTGCGGCCGGTCTTGGCCTCGACCTCGGCGGCGATCTGCTCGCACTTGGCCAGGGTTCGCGACGCCAGGGTGATGTGGGGGAACACGTCTTCGAGTTGGGCGCACTTGTGGGCAACGACTCGTCCGACGCCACCGGCGCCGATGATCAGGATCTTCTCCAACGAAAGCCTTTCACTGCTGGGTGCGGACGCGACGACGCGCGTTCCTGCGGGCGAGGGAGAGTACCCGCCCCGTTGCCATCCCAAACGCGGCGGAGCCCGTTCGTCGCGTTCGTCGTTCGCCGGCGATCGGCGTGTCGGGCTTCGAGGAGGTCAGCCGTTGGTCGGGAAGCCCAGGTCGACCGAACTGGTCGACGGATCGGGCCACCGGGAGGTGATCACCTTGGGCCGAGTGAAGAACCGGACGCCTTCGGGGCCGTACATCGTCGTGTCGCCGAACAACGAATCGTTCCAGCCGCCGAAGCTGTGGTAGCCGACCGGCACCGGGATCGGCACGTTGATCCCCACCATGCCGGCATCCACCTGTTCCTGGAAGGCCCGGGCCGCTCCCCCGTCGCGGGTGAAGATGGCGGCGCCATTGCCCCATCGGTTGTCGGCGATCAGCTGCATCGCCTCGGGGTAGGTGTCGACCCGGACGACGCTGAGCACCGGACCGAAGATCTCGTCGGTGTAGACCGACATCTCGGTGGTGACATGGTCGACCAGGCTCGGAGCCAGGAAGAAACCGGCGCCGTCGAACTCGACGTTGCGCCCGTCGACCACCACCGTGGCCCCGGCCTCGGCGCCCTGACCGACATAGCCGGCCACCCGATCGCGGTGTTCGGCCGTGATCAGCGGTCCCATCTCGGAATCGGGATCGTTGCCCGGCCCGACCTTCAGTTTGGCCATCCGGGCGGTGATGGCCTCGACGAGTGGGTCGGCGATCGACCCGACCGCGACCAGCACGGAGATCGCCATACACCGCTCACCGGCCGACCCGAACGCCGCCGAGACGGCCGAATCGGCGGCCAGGTCGAGATCGGCGTCGGGGAGTACGATCATGTGGTTCTTCGCCCCGCCGAGCGCCTGAACCCGCTTGCCGTTCCGGGTGCCGGTCTCGTAGACGTACCGGGCGATCGGGGTCGAGCCAACGAACGACAGCGCCTTCACGTCGGGATGGTGGAGCAACCCGTCGACGGCGACCTTGTCGCCCTGCAGCACGTTGAGGACCCCATCGGGGAACCCGGCCTCGTGGAAGAGCTCGGCGATGAACATCGGCGCCGAGGGGTCACGTTCCGAGGGCTTGAGGACGTAGGTGTTCCCGGCGGCGATCGCATTCGGAATCGTCCACAGCGGAACCATGGCCGGGAAGTTGAACGGGGTGATCCCGGCCACGACCCCCAAGCGGCTGGCGCACGGTGTAGACGTCGACACCCGAGGAGGCGTTCTCGTTGTAGGCGCCCTTGAGCATCTCGGCGATCCCGCAGGCGTACTCGATGTTCTCGAGGCCGCGAGCCACCTCACCCTCGGCGTCACCGACGACCTTGCCGTGCTCGGCCGACAACCGAGCAGCGATCTCCTGCTGGTTGGCCTCGACGAGGTTGCGGAACGCGTACATCAGCTTGGTGCGCCGAGCCACGCTGTACCCGCGCCACTCCTCGAAGGCCCGCGCTGCCGCCGCGACGGCCGCGTCGACGTCGGCCTCGGAGGCCAGACCGAGCAGGCCCGTCTGGGCGCCGGTGGCCGGATCGAAGACCGGTGAGGTCCGACCCGAGGTCGCTTCGACCGATCGACCGTCGATGAGGTGATGGATGTGCTTCATGGGTGGCTCGTTTCGTCGGACCGGTCGTTCGTCGGGTGGCGGAGATCCGGTGGCTGGCTGGTCAGGTCGTGCTCGTGTCCTGCGGTCCTCGAACGGCGATCATTCGATGGTCGCCGCTGCGGACCGGAGTGCCTCGAGTCCCTCGTCGATCTCGTCGGCCGAGACGTCGAGCATCGGGGCCATCCGGATCACGTTGCCGTACAAACCGCCCTTGCCCACCAGGAGTCGCTGGTCCTTGGTCGCCTCGAGCATGGCGGTGGCCTGGGACGGGAGCGGCTCGAGGCTGTCGGGGGCGGCGGTCTCGAAGGCCTGCATCAGGCCGCGGCCCCGCACCTCGGCCATCCAGGGCGTGTCGACGGCGAGCGCCTCGAGACCGGCTCGGAACCGGTCGCCCATCGCCTTCGCGTTGTGCTGGAGATCGTTGTCGAGGACGTAGTCGATGGTGGCCAGACCGGCGGCGGCCGACAGCGGGTTGCCGCCGAAGGTGGAGAAGTTCAGGACCTTGACGGTGTCCATGATGTCGGCCCGGGCGACGATGCCGGCCAGGGTGACGCCGTTGCCGACGCCCTTGGCGAAGGTCAGCATGTCGGGCACGATCCCGTGCGCCTGATAGCCCCAGAAGTGGTCACCGGTGCGGCCCCAGCCCGTCTGCACCTCGTCGGAGATGTACAGGATGCCCTTGTTGTCGAGCTCCTTCTTCATCGAACCGAAGAAGCCGTCGGGCGGTGTCGCGAAGCCGCCGACGCCCTGGATCGGCTCGGCGATCAGCGCCGCCACGTCGCCGGCGGAGGTCATGGCGAGCAGCTGGGTGAGATCGTCGACGCCGGCCTGGGTGAAGGCCTCGTCGTCGAGTTCCCGGAACGGGCTGCGCAGCTTGTAGGGGCCTTGCACGAACGTGACCTGCAGCCCGGACAGGCTGGTCGACGACCACGAGCTGTGCGAGGTGATGGCCTGGGTCGTGAACGAGCGCCCGTGATAGCTGTTGCGCATCGCCAGCACCTGATTGGACTTGCGGTACGACGTGGCGAGCAGGATGGCGGTGTCGTTGGCCTCGGTGCCCGAGGGCGTGAGGAACACCCGTGCATCGGGGATTCCCGACAGCTCGGCGATCTTCTCGGCCAGCGCGATCATCGGTTCCGACAGATAGAGCGTGGAGGTGTGCAGCACCTTCGAGGCCTGCGCCTGGACCGCCGCCGTGACGGCCGGGTTGTTGTGCCCGACCATCGTGGTGAGCACCCCGCCGAAGAAATCGAGGTACCGCCGGTCCTCGAGATCCCACACGTAGCTGCCCTGACCCCGCTCGATGGCGATCGGTTCGGCGTAGTACGGACTGAGGAACGACGGCAGGGCTCGGCGGTACCGCTGGAGCAGATCGGCGGTCGAGGCACGGGTGGCGATCTCGGTCATGGTCCGACACTATTGTTCGCCTCCAACCCCGACAAGGAGGTCTTTGTTGTTCACAAAAGTTCTGGAACACGTGGCCGCCGACCTCCCCGATCGGGACGCGTCGACCATCGCCCGGCGCATCAGCTCGCTGATCACCGACGGCACGATCGAAGCGGGCGACAAGCTCCCGCCCATCCGCTCGGTCGCCAAGTCCTTGGGCGTCAGCACCGCCACCGTGTCCGAGGCCTGGAACACCCTGCGCAGCCACGGGTTGATCGAGACCGATCGCCGCCGGGGGACCACGGTCCGGGCCTTCCCGGGGCATGGACGGAGTCGCTACTGGCGGGTCCCGATGGAACCGGGGACCCTCCAGCTCGACCTCAGCGCCGGCACCCCCGACCCCCGTCTGCTCCCCCGCCTCGGGCCGATCCTGGCCGGGATCCAGACCGAACTCGACGTCGGCTCCTACCTCGAACCCCCCGTACTCGCCGAACTCGAGCGTGAACTGCGGGCCCGTTGGCCCTACGACCCGCCGGCGCTGTCGGTCGTCGACGGTGCCAACGACGGCCTCGATCGGGTCATCCATTCGGTCGTTCGGCTCGGCGACGTCGTGATCGTCGAGGACCCGACCTATCCCCTCCTCCTCGACCTGCTCGAAGCGGCCGGGGCCGAGATCATCGGCGTCGAACTCGACGGCGAAGGACCGCGACCAGATCAGTTCGAAGCGGCCCTGGAGCGCGCTCCGTCGGCGGTCGTGCTCCAGACCGGGCCCCAGAATCCGACCGGCGTCGCGCTGAGCCCGCAGCGGGCCGACGCACTCGCCCGGCTCATCGCCCGCACCGATCTGATCGCCCTGGCCGGTGCCGCGACCGGACGGGCGTCTCCCCGGGCGATCGTCGTGATCGAGGACGACCACGACGGCATCTCCGACGGCGACCGTCCACCCGTGAGCCTCGGGGCGCAGCTGCCCCAGCAGGTCTACCGGATCCACAGCTACTCGAAGAGCCACGGCCCCGACCTCCGCATCGCCGCCCTGTCGGGCCCGGCCGAGGGCATCGCCGACATCGAACGCCGTCGCCAACTCGGTCCGGGCTGGACGAGTCGGCTGCTCCAGCGCATCCTGCTCGAGATGCTGCGCAGCCCCGAGGCCGCGGCCCAGGTGGCAACGGCGGCCAACGTCTACCGCCACCGACGTGAGGACCTCATCGCCGAACTGGCCACTCGGGGCATCGACCTCGGCGAACGGCACGGCCTCAACCTGTGGATCCCGGTCGCCCGAGAATCACTCGCCACGGTGTCCCTCGCCGCGCAGGGCATCGGGGTGGCGCCGGGCGAGCCGTTCCGGGTCGCCATCGCCGACCAGTACATCCGGGTCACGACGGCCGTGCTGCGATCCGACGTCGCCACCGTCGCCGAACGGATCGCCCGTGCGGCCCAACCCCCCGAGTCCCGCTGATCCACGCCGCCCCCGGCCCGCCCCGAGAACCGCCCGATTCCGAGAGCCTGAGCGACGAAACCGTCGCTCAGGCTCTCGAAATCGGGGGTGTGGGGGTGGGTGGCGGGTGGGGTGGCTGGGTGGGGTGGCCGGGTGGGGTGGTTACCGGACGGTGAGGGTGAACGAGAAGTCCTCGGTCTTGGTCTTGGTGCTCCCGGCCTTGCCCTCGAGGAAGGTCACCTCGATCTTCATCTTGTAGGTGCCGGGTTCGACGGCGTCGGGGTCGAACCACACCCGGGCGACGTCGGTCTCGTCACCGTGGAGCCGGTCATCGTGGTGGAGGCTCGTGAACGTTCCCTGTGGGTAGTAGGGGAGGACGTCCTTGGTGTCGAGCTCGACCCGAATCCCCTCGGTCAGCGGCGACAGGCCCAGGAAGTCGAGCTCGACCCAGTTGCCGGTGCCGTCGCCGGTGCTCGACACGGTGGCCGATTCGGTGAGGACAGCGAAGCGATCACCCTTGTACTTCTCGGACCGCACGTCCATCGTCGTGGGCGACGAACGGAAGGTCTGGCCGTCGACCTCCCACTCGGCGACGAGCTGCAGGCTGAACTTGTCGGACGAGTCCACGCTCGTCTTCAGGAGGAAGGTCGTCGAGTCGATCTCGCCGGCCGACAGGACGGCGTCGTTCACCAAGCCGGCCGACGTATGGCCGGGTGCGTAGGCCACCGAGACGCCCTTGCCGCTCGGCGTGACCGTCACGCGGAAGTTCTGCATCTCGACGGGAGCGGTCCAGTTGACGCTCACCTCGACCTCGCTCCCCTCGACGACGTTGATCTGGGTTCCGCTGAGCATGGTCGGCTGGCTCGGGGCCTGCGCCGACGCGGGAAGGACGGGGAGGATGGTTGCGGCGACGAGCGACGTGGTGACGGCGGCCGCCATGGTGGCGAAACGGTGCGAGTTCATGAAAGGTGTTTCGACCTCACGCCGCCGAGCCTTGAGCGCTCTGGTATGAGCGACCTCACCCAGCCGATCGCCGGTCATCGACCGATCCGAGGTCTCAGGACGGTTGCGCCGACCGACCATGCGGGGACGCGGCCTCGATCGCCAGCAGACTGTCGCCGGACCGCTGGACCGACGGGTCGTCGAACCACAGCCGACGCAGCGCTTCACGACCCGAGAGCCCCCGGGCGAGAAGTCGGTGCAGCTCGGGCATGACGACGGCGGTCTGTGCGTCGTGGAGTTCGAGCGGTGAGATCACGATCTGGGACGATCCCCGGGACGCGAGCACGCTGGCCAGGCTGTAGTTGACATCGCTGCCGGTCTTCCCCACGGTGCCCACGTCGCAGGACGCCAGGACGACCGTGCGGGGACTCCGCGTCAGCAGCTCGAGGTCGTACGCCGTGAGCGGGCCGTCGGCGAGGTCGATGGTGCTGAGCAACGGGTCGGTCGGGTGGAGGGCGCCGTGACCGGCGAGATGGAGGACGTCGACGTCGGCCATCGCCGACAGCACGGCGCTGACCGTCGCGTCGGCACCGGTCAGGATCTGAGCGATCGGATAGGCCGACGCGACGCGTTCGAGCTCCCGACCCACTCCCGGTCCGAGTCCCGGTCCGGCGACGGCGAGGACCCGCTGCGGCCGATCGTCGGGGTCATCGGTGAACCCCAGCGGCGTCCCGGCATTGATCCCAACGCTCCAGTGTCGAACCGTCGGCAGCAAGCGCCACGGGACACTGGTGAGGTGACGTCCCGGAACCAGGGTCACGGCGCACGACGGTTCGGCCTCGACCCCAGCGAGCAAGAGCGCCTCGAGGGTGACCGCGGTGTGATCGAGTTTGGCGATCGCGACCGCCGGATCGGTACGGACCGGACGAGCGAGCAAGGTCGCGGCGAATCGCAACTGACGGACGGCCCGCGCGATGTCGACGAACGGCCCGAGGTCGTCGAGCCGAGCCTCTTCGCGGCCGCAGACCAACCTCCAGAGTCGCCCTCCGCCGACCGCGAACACGATGACGAGCCGGCGCCCGGCTGCGCGCCGCAACCGCTCGCAGGCGTCGTCGTCGGGGACGGCCATCGCCGCCCGTTCAGACCGACGGGCCAGGGATCGAAGCCGGTTCTCGAGCGCCAGCAGCTCGCCCTGACGGACCTGGCTCGGGGCCAGGGCGGCGAGCGAGCTCCGCAGCTCGCGAAGCCGGACGACGAACTCGGTGTCGGAACGATCGAGCGGCGCCGACGCGTGCACCACCGAGACCGCTCGGTCGATGAGGCGGAGCAGATCGGCGGGATCTCCGGCTCCGGCCAGCTCGATCGCCAGACGTTCGAGATCGACGGAATGGAAGACTTGCGAAGCCCGCAGTTCGAGCGAGTTGACGTCGGCGCTGTGCGCCGCCAGCTCGTCGAGGAGTCGGCGGGCGCTGGCTGCAGCCTGCTCGACCTCGCCGGCCAGGAGCCGGTGACGGGCCTGGGCGTAGTGGCCGAGGATCCTCAGCGGGGACCGGGCCGACCCGGTGGCCCGAGCGGCCAGGTCCAAGGTGGCGGCTGCCTCGTCGGGGCGATGGTCGCCGAGCGCCACGAGGGTTTCGAACACGGCGTCGGCCCCGGGGTCGTCCGGTCCGCAATCGGGTAGCACCGCTCCCTCGATCAGGTCGGCGACGACGCCGGCCTGGCTGCGGCTCGGGTCACGGCCCTGGGCTCCGAACACGGCCTCGGCCTTTCGGAAGAACGTCGCTGCGTCGTCCAGGCGGCCCTGGGCGACCGCGATGCGGCCGACCAGGAACAAGACCTCGGGGTACTCCAACGACGACGCTTCGTGCCCGAGCGAGTCCAGCGCCGTGAGCGCCACTCCGAGTGCCTCGTCGAGAAGTCGCGCCTCGATGAGGATTTCCACCTCGGCCACGACCGCCTGACGGCGGTCGAGGTGCAGTTCGGCCAGCGCCCCCGAGGCACGATCGATCCGATCGAGACCCTCGCGAACGGCACCGCGACGGCCGAGCAGTTGACCGAGATTGTGCTGTCCGACCGCGGCCACCCGCGCCGAGGTCTCGGATCGGGCGAGCAGCACGCGCATGTCGACCTCGGCCTCGGACAGCCGGCCCAGCGCCATCAGGGTCAGGGCTCGGTTGTTGATCGACACCGCCCAGACGTGTTCGTCGCCGGCCGCCATCGCCGATTCGGCCGACCGCTCGTAGGCCACGATGGCCTCCTCGAGCCGCTCGCTGTGTTCGAAGAGGAACCCCCAGTTCAGCTCCAACGTGGGGAGCAGGCGAGGCTCGGTGATCGGTCGGGCGTCGCGGAGATGGGACTCGGCCTCGGCGAACCGGCCCAGCTGGCAGCAGACGCTCGACCGATAGATCGCCGCCGCACCGGCGGTGGCACGCGAGCGCCCGGTGCCTCGGTCGATCGCCCGCTGGAGCCAGTCGGCAGCCGATTCGAGTGAGCCCTGTTCGCGCAACAGCAGACCGATGGCGCAGCTGAGGTCGGCATCGCCATCGGGGTCGCCTGCGGCCAGTCGGTGCTGGAGCATCGCGAGCGTGATGCCGTGGTCGCCCGAGCCCTTCGCATCCTCGATGCGTCGCAGGATCTCGGCGGGGGTCGGTTCGCGAATCGTCGCGTCGTTCGGCCCACCGACCTCGTTCAGAGTCGGACCCATTCGGTCGACAACCGGCGTCCGGACTCGGTGACCACCACGAACCGGACCGGGCCGCCATCGGGCCGATCGGTGACGAAGCCGCTGGTCTCGTCGACCACGAGCTCCGTCGAGGCCGCGGTGGCGACGAGGGTCGCCGACGCCATCTCGGCCCCCATCAGCTGGCCCATGAGATCCGGCCCGTCGAGCCGGATCGTGAGGTCGCATCCCTCGAACTCGAAGGTGAGATCACGTT
This sequence comes from uncultured Acidimicrobiales bacterium, assembly GCA_963717115.1. Lineage (GTDB taxonomy): Bacteria > Actinomycetota > Acidimicrobiia > Acidimicrobiales > SZUA-35 > JBBQUN01. The sequence goes on from CAVQVO010000015.1 coordinate 16,619, forward strand.
CCAGCGAGAACCGCCGGCGGACCCCGGCCGGGAGCTGTTCGAGCGAGTCGGCCACCAGGGAGCCGATCTCGTCGTCGACCGAACGATGATCGAAGACCGATCGTGCCGAGTCGAGCAGGTCGTCGGACGGGAACTGCTGAGATCGCAGCAGCTCACGGAGTTGTTGGACGATGGTCGTGTCATCGGGACCGGTCATCGGTCGCTCCCTTCATCGATTCCCGGATGGATCTCGGCATAGAGCCGGCGCAGGTGGGCCAGGCAGCGCTGACGCCGTGGCCCGATCGTGCCCACCGAGATGTGGCACTTCTCGCTGACCTCGGCGTAGGGCGCCGGGGGGTCCTGGACCAGGATCAGCTCGAGCAGTTCGCGACAGGCCTGCGGGAGCCGTCGCAACGCGTTTCGGAGGTGGTGGGCCTGTTCGGCCCGGGCCAGCAGTTCCTCGGGCCCATCGTCGTCGGCCTGGCCGATCTCGAGGTCGGTCGGCACCGCCCGACCGGAACGGGCGAGGAGGGCCAGGCACTCCCGCCGAGCGGTCGTGTGGAGCCACAAGCCGACTCGCTCGGGGTCACGCAGCCGGTGGAGGTTCTGGGTCAACCGCAGCCAGGTGACCTGGGAGACGTCGTTGATGTCGTGTCGATCGAGCCGGTGTCGGACGCCGACCGCTTCGACCAGACCGGCGTACCGGTCGACCAGTTCGTCCCATGCCCGCCGGTCGCCGGCTGCCGCCGCTTCGACGAGATCGGCGTTCGACCATCGATCGAGCGCCTTCCGACGCGGCACGAGAACGACCGGCGCATCGAGGACGGCGACGCCCCCCGAAAGATTTTTCGGATTTCTCGAATCAAACACCGAGAACGACCCTCTCTCTGGGCAAGAACTCAACTCACCAAGGAAGACAACCATGAACAAGGTCAAGTTCGCCACCATCATCGCCGCTTCCGCCATCGCTTCGGCCACCCTGGGCTTCAGCTCGATCATCGCCGGGATCTCGATCGGCGGCTGATCCGAACCGGTCCGAGATCCATTTCGGCACCGGGAGCAGTCGTTCCGGAGCGTCGCACCTCGTGTGCCACGCCGGTTCGATTCGACGCGCTGACAACTCGTTTCACCTGATGAGCGACCGGTCAACGCCCTCGCGACCCCCACCTTCTCCGAAGATCCGAGACGACAGACCGTGGCGGCGGCCGTCTCGGATCTTCGCAGTGCCGAACACTGCGCGCGGTGCCCGACGCGGTCATGGCGGTGCACCGAAGGCCGCTGGTGCGTCCGGAAATCTTTTCGCGAACTTTTCCCGCCGCCCCCTCCCGGGGTCACGCGGCGTTGCCACGCCGACGGCCGAGGCGACCCGTCGCGGGTCGATGCGCGGGTCTGCGGTGGCAGGCTGGTGCCGTGACTGCAGCTCTCGATGCCGCTCTCGAACGGCGGCTCCGCTCGATCGTCCGCACCGTTCCCGACTGGCCGGCTCCCGGTGTCCAGTTTCGCGATGTCACGCCGTTGTTCGCGGACGCCGCGGCCTTCCGGTCACTCGTCGAGGCCCTCTGTGTCGAGGCCGACCGGGTCGACACCCAGACCGTCGTCGGGATCGATGCCCGGGGCTTCATCGTCGGCGCCGCCATGGCCCTCGAGCTCGGCCTCGGCTTCGTCCCGGTTCGCAAACAGGGCAAGCTGCCCTCCGAGACGATCGCCGAGCGCTACGACCTCGAGTACGGATCGGCCGTCGTGGAACTGCAGGTCGACGCCCTCGAGCCCGGTGTGCGAGTTGCCCTGGTCGACGACCTGATCGCCACGGGCGGCACGATGCTGGCGGCGCACCGGCTGATCGCCCGCCTCGGGGCGTCGGTGGTGGGGGCGATGGCATTGGTCGACCTTCCCGATCTCGGTGGTTCGGCGGCGCTCGAAGCCGCCGGTCTCGACGTCTTCTGCCTGTTGTCCTACTCGGGTACCTGAGTGGCAGGCCGCGCTCGTCGCTGCGCCGGCCACGTCGGTTCGCCTCGGGACGGCCTGCCTCCTACGATCCGCCCCGATGGACTTCGCACACGCAACCGCAGTCGAGGCGGTGGCAGGTACCCCCGGTCGGTACGGGGGCGTCATCCACGACGGTTGGGACATCTCGGGCAATGCCAACGGGGGATATCTGATCGGGATCGCCGGCCGAGCCATGACCTCGGCCGCCGGCCGTCCCCGACCGGCGACGATCACGGCGCACTATCTGGCGCCGGGAAAGCCGGGCCCGGTCACGATCGACACCGCCATCGTCAAGACCGGCAAGTCGTACGTCACGGTCACGGCGACGATGCGATCGGGTGACCGGCCGGTCCTCCAGCTGCTCGGTGCCTTCACCGACCTCGCTCCCTCGGGCGAGGCGCCGCTGGTCGACGGCGCCCCACCGGATCTGCCGCCGGTCGAGGACTGTGCGCCGCGTCGTGAGAACGTGTCGGGCGGTCCCTCGACGCCGTTCATGAACCGGGTCGATCTGCGACTCCACCCCGACGACGCCCCGACGTCGGAGGGCCTGCGGTCCGGGCGCTCGCTGGTCCGCGGCTACTTCCGATTGCACGACGACGAGCCGATCGACGGCGTCGCCCTCCTCCAGGCGAGCGATGCCTTTCCGCCCACGATCTTCAACACGAACCTTCCCGTGGCCTGGGTCCCGACGCTCGAGCTGACCGTTCACGTCCGGGCGGTGCCGGTGCCCGGATGGATCCGTTGCCGATTCTCGACCCGGTTCGTTTCCGATGGCGTGCTCGAGGAGGACTCCGAGATGTGGGACGAGAGCGGTCGCCTCGTCGCGCTCTCGCGCCAGCTCGCCCTCGTCCCCCGACCACCCACCTGACGGCTCGACGAGGCCGCTCGAGGACACCGACGCGGATGGCCGAAGGCCGGGAGGCGAAGCCGACCCAAGGCGATTGTCGGGAGGCGGCCGAGGGACGAGGCCGCTCGAGGACACCGACGCGGATGGCCGAAGGCCGGGAGGCGAAGCCGACCCAAGGCGATTGTCACAGGCCTTTCCCATACTGGCGGTGCGTGTTCGAACGGGAGGAAGCCATGACCACTGCACCCATCATCACCGAGTTCCGCTTCGACGATCGGGGTTCGCTCATCGATCCCGAGGATGGATCGACGGCATCGATCGATCTGCGGGTCGACCCCGATCCGTTCGATCCCGAACACCTCGTCACCCTGTCGTCGGGCGACACCGTCACGGTCGTCGGCGCCAACGCGTACCAACCCGAGGGTCCCATGACCACCTTCTTCGCCACCGGCTCGGGACGGGGCACGATCGATTCCTGGTCGATCCGGGTTGCGTCGTACCGCACGGCCGACATCGTCTCGATCCGGCGGGCACCGGCGTCGGATTCGGCGTGGCGGGCTCCGACGCTGTTGGCGGTCTGAATCCCGTCGGGATCACGAGGTGGTTCTTCGTGTCGACGGCGGTGCCGATCCGTTACCTTGCCCTGACCGACCGATCACCTGCACCGGTGGGAAGGAGCCACGATGTACCTCGACGGCGAATGGACCGGGTCTGTCGACGGCACGACCTTCGATGTCACGAATCCCGCAACGGGCGAGGTGATCGCCGCGCTGCCGGCCGGGGGCGCCGCCGACGCCGAGCGGGCGATCGTCGCGGCCGCGGCGGCGTTCGGATCGTGGTCGAACACGACCGCCCACGAGCGGGCCGCACTGCTGCGGCGAGCGCACGGGCTGATGCTCGAGCGGGCTGACGATCTCGCCCGCCTCATGACCCAGGAACAGGGCAAGCCCCTGAAGGCGGCGCGGGCCGAGGTCAACTACGGAGCCGACTTCCTGCTCTACTACGCCGAGGAGGCGACGCGGGTCACCGGCTCGTGGCTGCCCTCGGCCCGGCCCGACCAGCGCTTCTTGAGCATTCGGCAGCCGGTCGGCGTGGTCGCCGCGATCACGCCGTGGAACTATCCGATCTCGATGCTCACTCGGAAGATGGGGCCGGCGCTTGCGGCCGGGTGCACGATCGTGCTGAAGCCGGCCGAGGCCACCCCCCTGTGCGCCAAGGCCGTCTTCGAGTTGTTCCACGACGCCGGTCTCCCGGCGGGGGTCATCAACCTCGTCACCGCGCTCGACCCCGAACCCATCGGCGAGGTCTTCACGGCCCACCCGCTGGTGGCCAAGCTCACCTTCACCGGGTCGACCGCCGTCGGCCGCCTGCTCGCCGGTGCCGCCGGGTCGAACCTCAAGCGGGTGTCGGTCGAACTCGGCGGTCACGCCCCGTTCATCGTGTTCCCCGATGCCGACCCGGTCCGCGCCGCCAAGGGTGCGGCGGCCCTGAAGTTCCTCAACACCGGCCAGGCCTGCATCAGCCCGAACCGCCTCTACGTGCACCGTGACGCAGCCGATGCCTTCATCAGCACCATGGTCGAACGGGTGGGCCGGGTCCGGACGGGCAACGGTCTCGACGACGGCATCGGCTGCGGCCCGCTGGTCAACGAGGCGGCGGTCGCCAAGGTCGCCCGTCAGGTCGACGACGCCCGATCCAAGGGCGCCGACGTCCTCGTCGGGGGCCATCGTCTCGACGAGGGCCCACTGGCCGGCGGCCACTTCTATGCTCCGACCCTGCTGTCGGGCGTGACGGAACAGATGTCGATCTACCGCGAGGAGACCTTCGGGCCGGTGGCACCGGTGATCGTCTACGACGACGTCGACACCGTGCTCGATCTGGCGAACGACACCAACTTCGGCCTCGCCGCCTACGTCTACACCGCCGACCTCTCGACCGCGTTCCGGGCCTTCGAGGGTCTCCGGTTCGGCATCATCGGGATCAACGACGTCAATCCCACCTCGGCCGGAGCGCCCTTCGGTGGCATGAAGGACTCGGGGTTGGGGCGCGAAGGTGGAGCCGAAGGCATCGCCGAATACCTCGAGACCAAGCTCGGCGGATTCGCCCTCTGACCGGCTGCCCGAGGCCGCAGATCGAGCCATCGGGACGCCCGCTGTCGACCCGGGGCGAGCGATGACAGACTGACGCTCATGTACGCGATCCGATTTGCCGCCACCGGTGGGCCCGAGGTCCTGTCCTACGACCAACTCGACGACGAATCCCCCGGGCCCGGGCAGGTTCGGGTCGACATCGCGGCTGCCGGGGTCAACTTCATCGACACCTATCAGCGGTCGGGCCTCTACCCGATGCCGCTACCGGCCCGACTCGGGCTCGAGGGAGCGGGCGTGATCTCCGCCGTCGGCGAGGGCGTCGAGGGACTCGCAGTGGGTCGTCGGGTGGCGTGGGCCATGGGCCAGGGGTCGTATGCGACCTCCGCCTGCCTTCCCGCTGCGGTGGTCGTTCCGGTGCCGGACACGGTCGAGCTCGACGTGGCGGCCGCCGTCATGCTCCAGGGTCTCACGGCGCACTATCTCGTCACCGACACCTGGCCCCTCGCCGCCGGGGAGCGCTGCCTGATCCATGCCGGGGCCGGCGGCGTCGGACTGCTCGCCATCCAGATGGCCAAGATGATCGGCGCCGAGGTGTTCACGACGGTCAGCACCTCCGACAAGGCCCAGTTGGCTCGCGCTGCCGGTGCCGACCATGTCGTGAACTACGCCGAGGTCGATTTCGTCGAGGCGATCGAGGACATCGCCGGCCCCCGGCCGCTCGACGTGGTCTACGACGGCGTCGGTCGCTCGACCTTCGAGGGCGGGCTGCGTCTCCTCCGGCCCCGCGGGCTCATGGCGACATTCGGCAACGCCTCGGGCCCCGTCGATCCGGTGTCACCCCTGACCCTGTCGACCCATGGCTCGCTGTTCCTCACCCGGCCGTCGCTCGGGAACTACACCCGGACGCGCGACGAACTCCTCGGCCGGACCGACGACCTGTTCGCGTGGATCAGCGCCGGTCGGCTCGACGTGCGCATCGGCGAGCGACTGGCCCTGGCGGAAGCGGCCGAAGCCCACCGTCGACTCGAGGGCCGGCTCACCACCGGCAAGGTCCTGCTCACCACCTGAGAACCGCTCAGGCGGTGAGCACCGGTCAGGATCAGCCTCGGCCGGTCTTGCCGGCGGGGCCACCTCGCTTGTTCTTCGGTCGCGGGTTCCCCGACCGTTTCGACTTGCCTGCCTTGGACCCCGCCGATGCGCCCTTGGCCGTTCCCGGACGACCACCGTCGGCCGAGCGTCCGGCCGGTCGGGTTCCCGCACTGCCGGGGCGACCGCCGATGGCGGAACGACCCGCCGATCCCGACCGGCCGCCGGCGGACCGGGCACCGTCGTTCGAACGGGATCCGTCACTCGAGCCGGCGCTGCTGTCGGAGCGCGCGCCGTCGTTCGAACGGGACGATCCCCCGTCGGATCGTCCACCCCGATTCGGGCCACCCGGCCCGCGGGCACCGCGGCCGGAGCCGGGTCCACCCCGACCCTGGGTTCCCCGACTCGGCTTGCGGCCCTGACCACGCGAGCTCGGCGCCGCCTCGTCTCGGATGGGAGCGGGACGATCCTGCGGCGCGGTCAATTCCGGCGTGTCCTCGATGGCGTGCGCCAAGCCCAGTTCCTTCTGCATCTTCTGGGTCGTCTTGTGCTGATCGGCGTTGACGAACGACACGACGACGCCACCGGCTCCGGCCCGGGCCGTACGACCCGAGCGGTGGATGTAGGTCTTGGCGTCTTCGGGCGGATCGAAGTGGATCACGCCTGCGACGTCGTCGACATGGATGCCCCGAGCGGCGACATCGGTGGCGACGAGCGCCGCCACGCGTCCGGAGACGAAGGCATCGAGTGCGGCGTCACGCTGATTCTGCGAGCGACCACCGTGGATCCAGCCGGCCTTGACGCCGGCGTTCTTCAGTTGGCGGGCCACTCGATCGACACCATGCCGGGTTCGGCAGAAGACGATCGTCGTTCCGGTACTGGTGATGACGTCGGCGGCCAGCGAGACCTTCAGGTTCTGCTGGGTCTTGATGAACCGATGGGTTGCCCGCTCGTCGAGGGTCTGACGCGAGGGACCGAACTCGTGCCGGACCGGGTCGTTCTGGTAGGCGTCGACGATCACCTGCACATCACGGTCGAGCGTTGCCGAGAACAGCGTGGTCTGGCGGTCGGGCGAGGTCATGTCGAGCAGCTTGCGAACCGGGGGCAGGAACCCCATGTCGGCCATTCGGTCGGCTTCGTCGATGACGACCTGGTTGACCTCGTTCAGGCTGACCTCACCCTGTTCGATCAGGTCGATCAGTCGACCGGGGCAGGCGACCAGCAGGTCGACCCCGTTGCGCAACGCTCGGGTCTGGTCACGGAAGCCGACGCCGCCGTAGACCGCGACCCCGGTCCGGCCCCGCTCGCGAAGCAGGGGTTCGAGCTCGGCCCGGATCTGCTCGGCGAGCTCGCGGGTCGGGGACAGGATGAGCGCCTTGGGCCGCCGAGGCTTGGCCTGCTCGAGCCGAACCACGAGCGGGAGCCCGAAGGCGAGCGTCTTGCCCGACCCGGTCGGGGCCCGGCCCAGGACGTCGCGTCCGGCGAGGGCGTCGGGAATGGTCGCGATCTGGATCTCGAAGGGGGTGGTGATGCGCTGACGTGCGAGCACGTCGACGAGATCGGCCGGGAGGCCGAGATCGGCAAAGGAGGTGGTCATGGGTGTTGCTTCCGTTCGGTGCCCAAGCCCCCGTAATGGGCACGAGCAAGAAGTCACCCAGGGTAGCGCGTCCAACACCGGGTCCCCCGGTGACCCCGGTCCGCCGACGCCGACTCGGTCAGGGACGGTTGATCCCGGGACGCCGGAGGGGCGGAACCGTCGGTGGCGGTTGGCGGCGGGCCGGAACCTGGGTCAACAGCTCACGGGTGGCGGTGGCGACGGCCAGGACGGCGGCCTCGAAGGCGGGGGTCGTCGCCGGGTTGGGGTGACGGATGCCGCTGACCTTTCGAATGTACTGACGGGCGGCGGCCTCGATCTCGACCTCGGTGGCCGGAGGCTCGAGCCCGCGGAGTTCGGTGATGTTGCGACACATGTCCCGAGTCTGACAGCACGGCTGGTTCCTCGCCCGCCGCCCCCCCGCCCAGGACCCGTGCCGGGCGCGCCAGCGCATGGGTGCGCATGTGCGCACATGCGAGAAGGGGCGTGTGCGTTCTCCCGTTACCCTCGGGGCCATGGTGAAGATCATCGCCGTCGTGGCGCTCAAGGGCGGGGTGGGCAAGACCACCTCGGCCGTCTACCTGGCCGAGGCCTCCGCCCGTGCGGGGCACGACACCGTCGTGGTGTCGGCCGACCCCCAGCACTCGGCCCACAAGTGGGCCGAGGCCGCGGCGGCTGCCGACGACGGCCTGCCGTTCCGGGTGGTGAACCTCGATGCCGCCGTCGACTACGGCACGGCGTTCGCCGAGACGATCGGCGACGCCGACGTCGTCATCATCGACTGCCCCCCGGCCGACAACGCCGATCATCAGCTGGTCCGGGCGTCGGCGGGCGTCGCCGACCTGGCGCTGGTCCCGATGTCGCCATCACCGATCGAGGTGGACCAGCTCGACGCCACGTTCTCGCTCCTGGCCGACGTCGGCGTCCGGGCAGCCGTGCTCCCGGTTCGGGTGCGCCCGACCAAGTCCCGAACGGTGTTGCTCGACGGTCTCGACGATGCCGAGATCGCCAGCATCTCCACGGCCATCCCGCTGCGGGAAGAGATCGCCGCCGCCCACGGGACTCGACCGAAACGGCTCCACGGCTACGAGCTGGTCTTCGCCGAGACCTTCGGGGCCATCGGCGCACTGCAGGGCGTCCAGTGATCGAGCGGCCATGAGCAACCTCGCCGATCAGCTCAAGCGCCAGTCGCAGAAACGCCAGCCGGAGCCCCGCGAACCCGACGACCGGCAGACCGCCGCACGCCCCCCGGCCGGTTTCGAGCCGGTGGCGTCGACGACCACGACGGCCCCGGCCGATGGCTACCGCCCCAACGTGAAGAAGCTCTCGGCCGAACTCCCGGCCGACGAGTTCAAGTGGGTGCGCGTCACCGCGGCACAGAACGACACCAACGCCACCGCCATCGTCCGCGGTCTGCTGCTGTTGGCCCGCAAGGACCCCAAGATCCTCAACGCTGCGCTCGACCAACTGCGCTGACGCCGCCGACCCAATCGGTTCGACCTCAGGTCGACGGCCCCCGGGACAGTCCATCGACCCAGGCTCGGTAGAGCGACGCGTAGTGTCCGCCGAGCGCAACGAGTTCGTCGTGCGGGCCGATCTCGGCGATGCCCCCGGCGGCGACCACGGCGATCCGGTCGCAGCGCGATGCCGTGGTCAGGCGGTGGGCGATGGCGATCACCGTGCGCCCGGTCATGAGGTGCTCGAGCGCCGCCTCGACGATCTGCTCGGTCCCGGGGTCGAGCGACGACGTCGCCTCGTCGAGGACCAGCACCGCCGGATCGACCAGGGCGGCGCGGGCCAACGACACCAGTTGTCGCTCCCCCGCCGAGAGGCGGCTTCCTCGTTCCTGCACCTCGGTGGCCAGTCCGTTGGGGAGCGCTTCGATCCGTTCCCACATCCCGATTCGCTCGAGGGCCCGCCGGACCTCGTCGTCGTCGACGTCGGGGGACGCGATCCGGATGTTGTCGGCGATCGTGCCGTCGAAGAGATAACCCTCCTGGGGAACGACGAGCACCCGCCGACGCAGCTCGTGCACCGAGCCGTCGCGGAGGTCGACTCCGCCGAACCGGATCGAGCCGACGGTCGGGTCGTAGAGGCGGGCGATCAACTTCGCCAGAGTGGACTTCCCGGCTCCGGTCGGGCCGACCAGGGCGATGCGCTCACCTTCCCCGATCGTGAGGTCGATCCCCGCCAGCACCGGTTCGTCGCTGCCGTGATAGGTGAAGCCCAGGTTGGACACCTCGATCGCTCCGGATGCCGGGAACACCTCGGGACGGGTCGGCTCGACCAGATCGATGTCCTCGTCGAGCAGACCGAACAACTTGTCGAGCGAGGCCGTTGCCGACTGCACCAGGTTGAACAGCTGGCTCAACTGCTGGACCGGCTCGAAGAGACCCTGGAGGAGCAGGATGAAGGCGATCACGGTGCCGATGGTGAGCGTGCCCTGGTGCGAGAGGTAGCCCCCGACCCCGATGGTCAGCGCCGTCGTTCCGGTGGCCGCGAACTCGATGATCGGCAGGTACCACGCCGCAACCTTGACCGAATCCATGTGCGACTGCAGCAGGTCCTGATTGGTCCTCGAGAACTGCCGGGCCTGGAGCTGTTCCCGCCCGAAAGCCTGGACGAGTCGCACCCCGCTGATGCCCTCCTGCAGGGCCGACAAGGTCGATCCGATGTTGTCGCGGACGGCGAGATACGCCACGTTCGAGTCGCGCTGGAACTTGATCGATGCCACCGCGACGAGCGGCACCGTGACGAAGCAGACCAGCATCAGCTGCCAACTCAGGAAGGCCAACACGATCACGGTGCCGATGAGCTGCAGGGCAGCGGCGGTGAACATCAGGAGGCCGAACTGCACGAGCTCGGACAGCGAGTCGACGTCGGCGGTCATCCTCGAGACGAGGACCCCGGCCTTGTTGCGGTCGTAGTAGGCCAGGGACTGGTCGAGGAGCTTGCGGAACACCCGCCGGCGCAGGTCGCGTAGGAAGTTCTCGCCGACCCAGGCCAGGGTGACGATGGCCGCCCGGTAGAGGACGTAGCCGAGCACGGCGACGACGAGGTAGGCGGCCACCGCGGTGTAGAGCCGGTCGTCGTTCTGCGGACGGATCCCCGAGTCGATGGCGTCGCGAACCAGGAGCGGTCCGGCGATGGTGGTGCCGGTCCAGGCGACCAGCAGGGCGAAGGCCTGCGCCCCGCGGCGGCGGTAGGGCCCGAGCAGGGCGAACGCCCGGCCCAGGACCTTCTGGGTCTGATCGAGATCGAGTTGTTCGTCGGCGCTGACCCCGCCCTGCATCCACCCGGCCATCAGGAGACCACCTCGGAGGTCTCGTCATCGTCATCGGGGTGGGTGCTGCTGGCCAGGACCTCCTGGTATCGGGCGTTGCCCGCCAACAATTCGTGATGGGTTCCCTCGGCCACGATGCGACCCTCGTCGAGCAGGACGACCCGGTCGGCCAGCGCGATCGTTGCCGGCCGATGGGCGATCACGATCGTGGTCCGGCCCCCCATGACCTCGGCCATTGCGTCGCGGATCTCGTGCTCCTTGGTGGGATCGACCGCCGAGGTGGCGTCGTCGAGGATCAGGACCCGGGGATCGGCGACGATGGCCCGAGCGATCGACAGCCGCTGTCGTTGCCCACCCGACAACGAGAATCCGCGTTCGCCGAGCAACGTGTCGTAGCCGTCGGGCAGCGCCTCGATGAAGTCGGCGGCACCGGCCAGGGCTGCCGCCCGCCGGATCACCGCATCGGAGGTCGTCGGGTCGGCGAACGACAGGTTGTCTCGGATCGAGCCGCTGAAGAGGAAGGTCTCCTCGAAGACCAGGGACACCGCTTTGCGGAGTTCCTGACGGCGCAGGTGGCGGAGGTCGATGCCGTCGAGCGTGATCGATCCGGCGTCGACGTCGTAGAAGCGGGGCAGCAAACGGGCCACGGTGGACTTGCCGCATCCGGTCATCCCGACGAGGGCCACCGACTCGCCGGCTCCGACCACCAGATCGAAATCGTGCAGGACCGGGACGTCACCGCCGTGATAGCCGAACTCGACCGATCGGAACTCGACGGCACCACCTCCGACTCGGTGCGGGAGGGACTTGGGGTGAGCCGGGTCGACGATGAGCGGCGCCGTCGACAGGACCTCGGCGATGCGATCGCCCGCCGAGGCCGCCCGCTGGGCCTGGGCGACCACCTGACCGAGGGAGCGCAGGGGCTGGATCAGCATGAGGACGTAGAGGTTGAACCCCACGAGCTCACCGACGGTGAGCTGATCCTGGATGACCAGGTGACCGCCGTAGGCCAGGACCAGGACCAGGCCGAGGTTCGGCAGCAGCTCGATCGCCGGGAGGTACGTGCCACGCACCCGCGCCGTCTGCATCGAGACTTCGTAGACGTCATCGGCCTCGACGGACAGTTTGGCGGCCTGGAGGTCCTCGGAGCCGAATCCCTTCACCACCCGGATCCCCGAGACGGTCTGCTCGACCACCCCGGCCAATTCGGCCGATTCCTGTTGGACGGCGAGCACGGCCGGATGCAGTCGCTTCGAGAAGCGATGACCGAGGACGTTCACGATGGGGAGCCCGACCAGGGCCAGGAGGGCCAGCGAGGGGTGCAGGATCAGCATGATCACCACGGAGGCCACGACGATCAGGAAGTTCCCGAGGGTGATCGGGACCACGGTGACCACGTTCTGGAACTGCTGGAGGTCGGTGTTCGCCCGACTCATCAGTTCACCGGTCGCCGTCACGTCGTGGTAGGCGATGTGCAGTCGTTGGATGTGGGCGAACAGGCGGTCTCGATACCGGGCCTCGATCACCCGGGCGTTGCGGAACGCCACGTATCGGCGGGCGCCGAGCGCAACACCCGACACCACGCCGGCCGCGGCGACGGCCAGCGACCAGGGCAACAGCGGATCGTCGCCCTCGATGCCCCGATCGATCGCGAGCTGGATGAGTCGGGGCACGGCCACCCGGCCCGCCGTCCACGCGAGCGCGACGAGCATGCCGAGCAACAGTCCCAGCCGTTGCTCGAGCACCGCCTGCCGCAGCAATCCCCATCCCGTCTGTGGGACCTGGGGAGTGTCGACGACCCCGGTCAGGTCATCGGCGCTCGTAGACCCACCCCCCGGGGTCCATCGTGAGGCGATGCCTCGGTCCGTCGTCGTCGGGTCCTCCACCACCGTGGAAGACGTCGGGATGCCAGGTCAGGATCGGGGGAGACGCCGGGAGATGCCGCGTGTGGAAGCGGAGCGGTGTCTGATCGCGAGCCCACGAGAGGGCCTCGACGGCCCGGGTGTGGGCGCCGAGCTGGAGCAGGGTGACCCACGTCGGCGGGATCAGCTCGATCTCACCGGCCCGATGCAGGGTCATGGCGGCGGTGGGCGTCAGCCAGCGGTGTTCGTGGATCTCGCCCCCGTCGACCCGGACCTCTCCGTCGGGGGCCAGGCCGGCGAAGAACCACGTCGAGAACCGGCGACGGGGACCGGCGGTGATCATCGCCGGCGCGGCCGGTGGCTGCCAGTGCGACCAGGTCACGAGGTCGTCGGCCCGGAGGTCGAGACCGGCCTCCTCGCGACACTCCCGGGCGGCGGCCCGACGGGCAACGGCCAGTTCGTCGCCGAGGTGTTCCCCCGGGGAGCCGTCGCGGTCCGCGGGATCGACTCGACCGCCCGGAAAGACCCAGGCTCCGCCGAAGGCGATCCTGGAGTTCCGCTTCAACATCAGGACCTCGGGCCCGTGATCGGTGTCCCGCAGCAACAGCACCGTGGCTGCCGAGATCAACTCGGCGGCATCGGCATCGTCGACGGGTCCAGACATCCCGGCCAACCTAGCCACGGCGCCCGCCAGAAACGAAACGACCCCGGGTCGGCGCACCAGCCGGCCGGCCGAGGGTCTCGGGTGGACCGACCGAACCGGATTAGCGTGACGCCATGCGGCAACGCGACATCCAGGTGGCCCTGGCCTTCACCGTCGGTGCCGCGCTCGCCCTGATCGTGTGGTGGATCGTCCAACCATCCGGGTCGTCGGAATCCATCGAACCGGCCACGCCCGTCGTGACCACCACGATCCCGCAGCGAGCGCAGGCGACCCTCCAGCCCTTCCTCGACGCCTTCGAGGCCAGTCGCACGGGGACCTACCGGGTCGAGGGTCGCCTCGAGATCGCCGAACCGGGAGTCGACGACACCGAGTCCCTCGCCGTCACCCACGTCCGGCGCGATGGCGAGGCGATCGAGATCACGGGCGGCACGCAGCTGGTCACCGCCGATGGCCGGCAGCAGACCTGCGAAGTCGTTCCGGCCGCCGGACACCGTGTGTGGGGTCATCACCGATGCCGCTCCCGTCTCCGAGACGATCGCGTCGCTGGCGGCGCTGTTCGCCGGCGACGAACCCGCCTATCTGCTCTACGACGACGACCCGAACTGCTGGCAGCTCGTCGCAACGACGAGCCCGGCGCCGACGCTGTGGGGTCAGTCGACGACCATCTGCTTCGATCCGAACACCGGTGCGATCACCCGTCAGATCACCAGCGCCGCGAGTGGGATCCGGACCTACGTCGCCGACTCGATCACCGCCGCCGTACGCGACGAGGACCTGGTCCTGCCGGGCTCGTGAGCGGTCCGACGCCGTTCGGATGGGACGAGCGAGAGCCACCGGGTGCTTCCAGGACCCGAAGATCCTGGCGGCGATGCGTGTGGAGGGAGTGGTGGCTCCCGCTCGGATCCCGATACCGGTGTGGGCGATGACCACCGGTGTGCTCCTATCATCGGTAGGCCAACCCCCCGACTTGAGGCCGAATACGGAGAACGTTCATGATCTTCGCCCAGGACGCCGATCCGACGCTCTTCCTCGGCGACAACCTGCTCGCCTGGCTCACGCTGTCGATCGGCGGCGCACTGTTCGTCGGGACCACACTGGCCCTGCTCCGGCCTCCGCAGTCGGTGGATGAGGGCAGTCTCGCCAAGGCGCCGCTGGGGCGCAGCATCGTCCAGATGGTGATCGGATTCGTGGCGAGCGCCTGGGCCCTGGCCACCCTTCTGTCCTGAACGTCCCCGTCTTATCGCCGACGCCCGATGGGGGACGAACTGCCCATCGGCTCAACCCCACCACGAGTGCGGCCGATAGCAGTCATGACGAAGGGCGCGCGACCTTGCACACCATCACCGAAGACACCGAACCCGGCACCGGCACCAGCACGACCCGGCGAAACCCTCGATCACGATCGGGCGGAGCCGCCAGTCGCCTGGCCTCTCGCCATGCCGATCCCGGTCGACTCGAGGGCCCGAGGCGATCCGAGGCAACGGGCATCGTCTTCGACGTGGTGTTGTTCTTCGCTGCGGCCCTGTCGCTCATCGCCGTGATCCACCAGGCCCAGCGGCCGGAGGTCGGGGACCGTCAGGGCGTGGACGCGCCGCCGCCGGCTTCGTTCGTCAACGAGGGCTGAATCGAGCACTGCGGATCGCGCACCCGCCGGTCAGAACTCACCTCGTGGCGCGTTGGTGCTCCGGGCCATGTTCTCGAACCGGGTGTACTGACCCAGGAAGGCCAGTCGCACGCTGGCCGTCGGGCCGTTGCGGTGTTTGGCCACGATCACCTCGGCGATCCCCCGTTGGTCGCTCTCGCTGTTGTAGATCTCGTCTCGGTACAGGAACATCACGACGTCGGCGTCCTGCTCGAGTGCACCGGACTCCCGCAGGTCCGACAGCATCGGGCGCTTGTCCTGGCGCTGTTCGAGACCGCGATTGAGCTGGGCGAGAGCCACGACCGGTGCTTCGAGTTCGCGAGCGAGGATCTTGAGGTTTCGGGAGATCTCCGAGACCTCGACCTGGCGGCTCTCGGCGTTGGATCGTCCCTGCATCAGCTGGATGTAGTCGACCACGACCATCCCCAGCGATCCGACCCGGCTCTGCAGACGACGGGCCTTGGCCCGGATCTCCATCACCGAGGTATGGGCGTTGTCGTCGATGTAGATGGGGGCCTCGGCGAGGCGACCGACCGAATGCGAGATGCGATTCCAGTCGGCCTCGTCGAGTCGACCGGTCTTCACCCGGTTCGCGTCGACGCGAGCGTCGGAACACAGGATGCGCTGGGACAGCTCGATCTGTCCCATCTCGAGCGAGAAGAACAGGACCGGCTTGCCGGTCTTCATCGCCGCATTCGTGGCCATCCCGAGGGCGAACGCCGTCTTGCCCATCGCCGGGCGAGCACCGATGACGTAGAACGCGTTGGGTTGCAGGCCCGACAGCAGCTCGTCGAGGTCGGTGTATCCCGTCTCGACTCCGGTGATCGCATCGCCACGCTCGTAGAGCTGCTCGAGCCGATCGAGGTTCGTTGCCAACAGGTCCTTGATCGGCACCGTGGTGTTCGCCACCCGCCGTTGGGCCACGTCGAACATGCGGGCCTCGGCGTCGTCGACGGCCTTGACCACGTCGTCGGGCAGGCCATAGGCCATCTCGGCGATCTCGTTGCTGACCCCGATCAGGCGGCGTAGCAGCGCATGCTCCTCGACGATCCTCGCGTAGTGGGCGGCGTTGCCGATCGCCGGGGTGCCCGCCTGGAGATCGATGAGCAGGGACGGGCCACCGATGGCTTCGAGCAGACTCGCCCGACTCAGTTCCTCGGCAACGGTGACCGCGTCGATCGGTTCGCCGGCCGAGTACAGGCTGAGGATCGCCTCATAGACGTGCCCGTGGGCCGGCCGGTAGAAGTGCTCGGGTTCGAGCACCTCGACGGCGTCGGCGATCGCTTCGCGGCTGAGCAGCATCGCGCCGAGCACCGCTGCCTCGGCCGCCACGTTGTTGGGTGGAAGTCGCGGCGGTCGCGGCGTCGAGGGACCGTCGTCGTACATACACACATCCTCGCTCAGGTTCGCTGTGGATCACCAGGGGGCACATCCTGGGGATATCGCTCGCATCGTGTGGACCGGCTGTGGACATCCTCGGGCGATGGGGACAAGTCTGGGGAAATCGGGGCGCGACTGTGGAGGAGGATGCTCCTGGCGCAACCTCCTCCGACAACGCCGTCCACCGGACGACACGTCCCGAGATGGGATCGGCGAGCGTCGATGACGCCGGCCGGGGCCGCTCGCGGCCCGGCCGCGATCAGACCGGGACGACCTCGACGGTCACCGGGAACTGCACCTCGGCGTGAGGATGCACGGTGACGCTGTGGGCCCCGAGACTGCGGATGCCGTCGGCGAGGTCGATCATCTTGCGATCGACTTCGACACCGGTCTGCTCGGTGATGGCCGCGGCGATGTCGGCCGAGGTGACCGAACCGAAGAGCTTGCCCTCGGCCCCGGCGCGCATGGAGATGCTGATCGGCCGTGACACCAGGACCTTGGCGACCTCTTCGGCCGCTTCGCGCTCCCGGCTGTTGCGAACCGTCCAGGCCTTCTTCATGGCCTCGGCCTCGATCTCGACACCGGCACCGGCCTGGCGGGCCTTGCCTTGCGGGATGAGGTAGTTGCGGGCGTAACCATCGGACACCTCGACGAGGTCGCCACGGTTACCGAGACCGCCAACAGAATCGTGCAGAACGACGCGCATCAGTCCTCCTCGGTCGTTGCGTCGACGTCATCGACGTTGTCGACGTTCTCGTTGGTCGGCTCCGACTCATTGGTGGGACGACGATCACCGCGATCACCGCGATCGCCACGCTCGGGGCGATCGCCCCGCTCGGGCCGGTTACGGCGCTGCGTGGTGACTCGACTCGTGTAGGGCAACAACCCCATCTCGCGGGCGTTCTTGATGCCGTTGTTGATGAGCCGTTGCTGTTGCACGTCGTTCCCCGTGATCCGGCGACCCCGGATCTTGGCACGGTCGGAAACGAACCGGCGGAGCAGATCCACGTCCTTGTAGTCGACGTAGTCGACCTTCTCGGTGCTCAGCGGACTGATCTTCTTCTTCCCGCGGCGGCCCGTGTCCTTGGGCTTGGCCCGGCGGGGGCTCTTGGTCTTTGCCATCAGAAGGGCTCCTCATCGGGCTGGTAGGCAGCTGGTTGCTGTTGATTCTGCGGTCCGCCGAATGACCGACCGCCGCCGGCGCCGCCGGCAGGGGCGCCGCCCGCGTTGTCGCGGCGCTCGTTCTTGGTGGCCGAAGCCGTTGCCCAGCGCAGGCTGATGGCCACGTCGTCGGCGACGATCTCGACCTTCGAGCGCTTGTCGCCCTCAGGAGTTTCCCAGGAGCGCTGGTCGAGACGACCGGTGACGGTGACTCGGGTTCCCCGGGCCACCGACTCGGCGACGTTCTCGGCGAGTTGGCCCCAGCAGGTGACGTCGATCCACGACGTCGCCTCTTCCCACTCCTGGGTCTGGCGATTCTGCCAGCGACGTGACACCGCGACGCCGAAGTTGGCGACGGGTTGACCGCTGGGGGTGAAGCGAAGCTCGGGTTCGCGACCGGTGTTCCCGGTGATGGTGACAGCGTTGTCGACAGCCATGAGGATCTCCTCGACTAGGCCGTTGCGGCGGCGAGGCCTCGACGATGGGCCTCGGTCACCGGCAACCGAATGAACTTGTGGCGGATCACTTCGTCCGCGAGGCCCAGGGTGCGATCGACCTCGGTGAGCGCATTGGGGGCGAGGAACTCGAGGACCAGGTAGAAACCCTCGGTCCGATGCTTCATCTCGTAGGCGAAGCGACGCACGCCCCACTTGTCGATCTTCTCGAGCGTGCCGCCCGCGTCCTCGGCCATCTTGGCGAGGTTGTTGGCCGTGGTCTGCACGGCCGACTCCTCGGTGTCGGCCGTGAAGATGATCATCAATTCATAGGCTCGCATGGCAAGCACGTCTCCCTCTGGACCCGGGGGTGGCCCGGGGCCCCGGCTTTCGGGGCAGGGTCTGGTCGGTATCCACCGACGAATGACCTCGTGATGCTAGCGCCGCCCCGCCCATCCCCCACTCGGACCGGATCGGGGCGGGAGGGCGGCGATCACTCGGCGAGCGCCCCGGCCGTCGCCGGGGGGACGACGGTGGTCGGCACCGTCGGGACCGTCGTCGGCAGCGGGGCCGTCGTCGGCGGCGGCCCGGTCGCCGTCGGCACCGTCGTCGAGGAGGTACCGGCCGTCGTCGTCGACGTGGCCGGATCACCGTCTTCCGGCGGCGGCTCCGTGGTCGTCGGGGGCACGCAAGGTTCGGTGTCGGGAGGTGGGTCGACCCCCTCGACGGGCTCCTCGAGCGGCTCGCAGGTGGGCAGGGTCGTGGTGGTCGACAGCTCGAGGTTCAGCTGTTCACCGGTGAAGTCGCGCTCCATCGGCAGCTCGCAGGGCGCCGCACCCTGCGTGGCGCGCGTCATGAACGCCGACCAGATCTCGGCCGGGAAGTCGCCTCCGTGCACCTCGATCCCCCGAACGTTCTGCATCGTCCGCACCGGCTCCCCGGGCGCGCCGGCGTAGCCCATCCAGACGGCGGCGGTCAGGTCGCAGGTGTAGCCGACGAACCAGGCATCGCGGGCGTCCTGGGTCGTCCCGGTCTTGCCTGCGGCGTCGCGACCGAACGCTGCGCCACGACCGGTTCCCGACTCGATCACCTGGCTCATGGCGTAGGTGACCTGGCGGGCCACCGAGTCGTCGACGGCGCCCGCGAGGTCGGGGGGCCGGACCGGGCCCTCACCGCAGCGACCGTCGTGGGGGTACCAACACACCGATCCGTCGGGAGCCTCGATGCGCTCGATCAGGACCGGGTCGTACCGATCACCCTGTTCCTCGAGGGTCGAGTACGCCGCCGCCATGTCGAGGACCGACACCTCGCCCGACCCGAGAACGAGGGCATTCACCGGCACCAGATCGGCGGTGACTCCGAGCCGCTCGGCGACGTCGACCACCTTCTCGGGTCCGAGCTCGACCATCAACTGGGCGAAGACCACGTTGGACGACGCCCGGAGCGCGTCGGCGAGCGAGCGGTACCCGTCGGGTGCGCCTCCTCCCGACACCACCCAGTCGGCTCCGTTGTTGGCACCCTCCAGCGTGATGGTCGAGGGGGCCGGGAAGTAGGAGTCGGCCGAGATCCCGTTCTCGATGGCGGCGACGAGCGCGAACGGCTTGAAGGACGACCCGGGCTGACGACCCGACCCGCCGCCGTCTCGTCCGAGTGCGAGATTCACCTGGGAGGCCTCGAAGTCGTAGCCACCCATCATCGCGACGACCCGACCGGTCCCGTCGATCGCCACGAGCGACGCCGAGGGGTCGTCGGGGTCGACGCGTGGATCGACGACCTCGGTCACGCTGGTGAACGCCGCTTCCTGCAGGCCGGGATCGAGCGTGGTGTAGACCCGCAATCCCTTGGTGTAGAGCTCGCCGTCGGGATAGAGCTCGGCCAGTTCCTGCCGCACCGCCTCGACGAAGTATTCGGTTCCGTGTTCGGAGCCCCGGACCTCGCCGAGACCCGATCGATCGGTCGGTTCACGGGTGATGGCCGTCAGGTCGGTGGCGGCAGCGGCCTGGGCCTGCTCCACCGTGATGTAGCCGTCGGCGGCCATTCGGTCGAGCGTGACGGTCATCCGCCGCTGGGCCTCCACGGGATCCTTGCCGGGATCGGCGCTGTTCGGCGAACGGATCAGCCCCGCCAGGAAGGCGGCTTCGGGCAGCGTGACCCCTTCGATGTTCTTGCCGAAGTAGTTGCGGGCGGCGGCCTCGATGCCGTAGGCGCCCCGTCCGAAGTAGATCCGGTTGAGGTAGCGGCGCAGGATCTCCTGCTTGGCGCCGATGCCGTCGTACTCGTCGGCGAGTTCCCGCTCGAGCTTGATGGCGAGCGTGGCCTCGCGCACCTTGCGCACGAGCGTGCGGTCGCTCCCCTCGTAGGTGAGCTTCACGTACTGCTGGGTGATGGTCGAGCCACCCTGGGCCGCCGAACGCTCGCGGATGTCCTGGTAGAGCGCCCGGGCGATCCCCACCGGATCGACCCCTTCGTGGTCGAAGAAGTCCTTGTCCTCGGTGGCGACGACGGCGTCGATCATCACCTGGGGAATCTGGTCGTAGGCGACCACGATCCGATCCTCGCCGGCCGAGAACTGGGCCATCGCCTGGTCGGGTCCGCAGACCGCGCCCTCGGTCCGGGTGACCTCGGCGGAGCAGACGAACGTGGTCTGGGCCAGCGCTGCGAAGTCGTCGTCGGGCAGCTCGATCCGAGAGAGTGCCGCGACACCGAGCAGGAAGCCGCCGAACGCGAAGAGCCCCAGCAGGAACAGGACCCGGCGGATCCGCCACAGCAGCCGGCGTTCGCGGTCGGGCCCCGGCTGTGGCCCGGCGAGCAGGCCGCGCTCGTGCTGGCGGCTCGGGCCGGCGCCGGAAACCGGATCAGCGGGACGTTTCGGGGAGTTGGTCATGGAGGAGGGGGCGTCAGCGCAGGGCGGAGGCGGCCTCGTCGCCGCGGATGGCGAACGATTCCCGCAGGTGGTTCCACCAGCACTGGCAGCAGATCTCGAGTGCGTAACAGGTCGACGACCGGCCCCGTCGGCGGAGACGACGCATGTCGTTGGCATCGGCGATCACCCGGCCTCCCTTGGGCAAGCCGACACCGAAGGCGAACGTGACCGAAACGAGTTCGCCGTCGTCACAGATCGGACAGGCCTCACCGAGGGGGTCGGCGTGGTGGTGGGCGACCCGGCGCAGCTCGGGTTGCGCATCGCAGATGTCGGTCGTCGTGCGACGCCCTTCGCGGTAGGCCGTGACGGTGCGCTCGCGGGCGAGCCGGTAGCTCACGACGCCGTCGTTGTCGGAGGCTCGCCATCTGGGCATGGCCGAACAGACTAGCCAGCGCCACGCGGATCGGTCCGGCGCGGCCGATTCACCGACTGCCCGTCCGGTTCGCCGAACCAGGCCCGCAGTGCCGTGATCGCGTCGTCGACCGACATCGGGCCGTTCTCGATCCGGAGTCGGCGGAGGTGCGCCATCGCTTGCCCGACGGCCGGACCCTCGGGGAGGCCGAGCACCCGCATCACGGTCTGACCATCGAGGGGCGAGTCGAGGGCATCGAGGTCTTCGGTGGCCGCCAGGTCCGCCCAACGGTCCCGGAGGGCTCGAGGATGGCCCGAGTCGGGTTCGATCGCCGATCGGGCTTCGCACACGGCGAAGGCGTCCTCGAGCAGGGAGTGATCCCCGCGAGCGTCGACCACCAGCTGCCGGATCGCGGCGTCGGTGACCTCCCCGTCGCCGATGCGTTCCATCAGCCCGATGCCGCGGATCGTGTCGTCTCGATCCTCGGTCGAGTACTTCAGCCGAGCCAGGATCCGGCGGGCGTCGTCGATCCCGAACGGCGCGAGCAGGCCGATCCGGCGACGCCGAACACCCTCGGTCGTCGCTGCGGTGGCGAAGGCGAGGCGTCGTCGATCGGCCGGGGGCTCGAAGCCCAGGACATGACGCAGGAGACCGGTGTCGACGAGGAAGTCGAAACCCGTGGTCGGGTCGGCGACGGCGAGCAACCGCTCGATCTCGTCGTGGACCCGTTCGAGCGAGACGATCCCGAGCCGGTCGGCGTAGCGGCGCGCCGCCTCGACCAGGTCATCCCCGGCGGTCAGGGTGAACCGGGGCAGGAACCGCGCCGCACGGAGCATCCGCAAGGGATCGTCGCCGAACGACACCGAGGGATCGAGCGGGGTGCGCAGCAGCCGGCTCGACAGGTCGGACCGACCGCCGAACGGATCATGAAGGCGACGATCGACGAGGGAGACGGCCATCGCGTTGATGGTGAAGTCCCGACGGGCGAGGTCGGCCCGCAGCTCGTCACCGAAGTCCACGACCGGTTTGCGGCTGTCGGGGTCGTACCGTTCGGCTCGGTACGTGGTGATCTCGAGATCCAGTCCGGCGAACCGGGCGCCGATGGTCCCGAATCGCTCGCCCTGGGTCCAGAGCGCATCGGCCAACGGCTCGAGCAGACCCTTGATCGTCTCGGGCCGGGCCGCCGTGGTGCAGTCGACGTCGACGGCATCGCCGAGACCGAGCAGGGTGTCACGGACGATTCCACCGACCAGGTACAGATCGTGACCGGCATCGACGAACGACGCCGTGACCGGTCGGAGCGCCTCGATCGTCGGTTCGAACCCGGCCGGCAGGCGTTCGGGGAGTTCGGATTCGGGCACGGATCGGGCCGTCGGGTCAGTATCGGAAGTGCAGGCTGCGCACCACGTCGACGATGTCGGAACCGGGGCCACCAACGGTCGTTTCCTCGGGCCGGATCGTCTCGCCGACCGTGGCGCCGGCGACGGCTCGGGCGCAATCGGCCAGCGCCTGGAGGTCGTAGCCGCCCTCGAGGAACAGCAGCCGTTTGCGAGCCGGGACGAGGGGGAGCATCTCGACGACGAGATCCGCGTAGTCGGTCGAGGTGAAGGCCAGTTCGGTCAAGGGGTCGGTCCGGTGTCCGTCGAACCCCGCCGAGATGAGGAGCCAGGTCGTCTTGTGTCGTTCGACCGCCGGGCCGATCACGGTGTCGAACGCGTGCCGCAGGACGTCGCCGGTGGCGTGGGCCGGAAGGGGGATGTTGATGTTGGTGCCGGTTCCGGCACCCTCGCCGATCTCGTCGAGCCTTCCCGTGTAGGGGTACCACGGGAATTGGTGCAGGCTGATGAACAGCACGTCGGGGTCCTCGTAGAAGATCGCCTGGGTGCCGTTTCCGTGATGGGCGTCGATGTCGACGATGGCCACCCGCTCGCCACGATCGGCCAGCATCCGCGCCGTCACCGCCACGTTGTTGATGAGGCAGAACCCCATCTGGGTGTCGGCCAGTGCATGGTGTCCGGGTGGGCGCACGACCGACCAGCCCACATCGGCCCGACCGGCATCGAGGGCGGCAACGAGATCGAGGCCGGCGCCGGCGGCCCGGAGTGCGGCACCGTAGGAGTCGGGCGAGACCCACGTGTCTTGATCGATCGCGCCACCACCGGCGGCGCAGAGCGATTCGAGGCCGTCCATGAGTGCCCCGGGATGGACGCGCTCGAGCAGGCTGCGCGGCGCTTCGGTGGCCTCGATCCATTCGACCGCATCCTGCAATCCCGATTCGTGGATGCCCTTTTCGAAGGCGGCAAGTCGATCCGGCCGCTCCGGATGACCTGAGCCCGGGTTGTGCAGCCGGCACAGGTCATGGGTGGCAAGCAACAGCGACATGCGTCCCACGGTACTTGGCCCATTCGCCGCCGGGAAGTCCGGACAACTGCGGACCGGCTCGGTTGGCGTCGATTCGTGACGCCGGCGCAGCCGGCGAGGGAACCGGCGCAGCCGGCGAGGGGAACCGGCGCAGCCGGCGAGGGAACCGGCGCAGCCGGCGAGGGAACCGGCGCAGCCGGCGAGGGAACCGGCGCAGCCGGCGAGGGAATAGCCTGCGGTACTGGTGGACCACCTTCATCCAACGTCGAACGGGCCGGGCCTCCACCGGTCCTGGACGCACCCGGTGTCCTTCAATGGACTCCGGGTGGTCGTGTGGCGCGGCGATCCGCACATCGGCCTGGTCGGGCCCAAGCGCGACGGACGTCGTCCGACGACGACCGACCTCGCATTCTGTCTCGACGAATTGCGGCGCCGGGGTGTGGTCCGGGCGATCACGCCCGCCCTCAACCAGTTCGATGCCCAACCCTTCTTCGACGCGGGATTCGTGCTGCACGAGCACCTGCACCTGCTCGCCCGTCGCCTGACCCGTTCCGAACCGGCCCCGACCCGCGCCCTGCGATTCGGACGACCCTGGCATCTCGGCAAGGTCCTCTCGGTCGACGCCGCAGCGTTCGAACCGTTCTGGCAGTTCGACCGCGTCTCGCTGCGTGAGGCCCGGCAGGCCACACCCAAGAGTCGCTTCCGGGTCGCCCTGCACGAGGGCGACCTCGTCGGATACGCCGTGACCGGACGCGCCGGTGATCGCGGGTATCTTCAACGCCTCGCCGTCGCCCCCCACGCCAAGGGCCAGGGAATCGGGACGGCGCTCGTCCAGGACGGCTTCGCCTGGCTCGCACCGCGAGGGGTCACCACGGTCATGGTCAACACCCAGGAACACAACCGGCGAGCCCTGAGCCTCTACGAACACCTCGGTTTCGTGCGCCAGGACCCGGGTCTGATCGTGCTCACCTGGGACGCCGCATGAGCCCGGGTTCCCGACGCGCCCGGTGGCGCCCGCGACGCCGGCGGGGGGCCGTGCTCCTCGCGCTCGGTCTGAGCCTCGGACCCCTCCTCGGCGTCTGGGTCACCGACCCGAACGGTGCGGGCGCCCAGCCCGACGACCCGGCCGCGGGCGAAACGACCACGGGCGACACGACGCCCGCGACCGACCCGAACGCCGGCGAGCCGGAGGGCGATCCCGTGGCTCCGGTCGCCACCGTCCCGGCCGAGGGTTCGCTGCAGCTGCTGGCCCAGTCCGATTACGTCGTCGCCGACGGCGAGTTCAGTGCCCGGCTCGGATGGTCCGGACCGGTCGAGGAAGGGCTGACCGTCTCGCTCATCGTGCGGGGACGCATCAGCCGAGAGGGGCAGCTCGAGGCAACGACCAACGTGTTGAACCGCAGCCAACCCGTTCCCCTGACCTCGGTCGTGCAGGCCGATGGCTCGCTGCTGGTCAACCTGCCCATTCGCAGCTACTCACCAGGTCTGCCCGGTGAGAATCGGGTCTGGATCGACCGGGCCGGCGTGTACCCGATCGACATCGAGATCCGCGACGCATTCGGCCCGATCGCCTCACTCCCGACCAATCTCATCCGCCTGCCGACCGAACTCGCCGAGGCCGATCTGCTCGACGTCACCACCGTCCTCCCGGTCAGCGTCGCCGACGGGATCGGGATCGCCGATGCGACGGCACTCCTCGAGGCCCACCCCCAGACCCCGATCACGGTGCTGTTCGAGACCGGCGTCGTCCCGCTCCTCCTCGACGATCCCGAAACCAGCGATCGGTTCCGGGCGGCACTGGGCACGCGTGAGGTGATCGTGAACCCCACGCTCGACCTCGACCCCTCGGCGCTCGCCAAGATCGGGCACGGGGACCTCTTCGCCGAGGCGATGACCACGACCAATGCGTCCCTCGCCGCACTCGGGATCACGCCACCGGCCACGGTGATCGCCCTGTCGGCGCCCCTGACGAGTGAGGGCGCCGGACTCCTGCGGTCGCTCGGCATCGAGATCGTCTTCGACCTCGAGGGTGGCACCAGAGGGCTGATCGCCACCGAGGCCGGGAGCCTGCGCGTGGTCTCGGTCGACGACTCCCTGACCGCCCTGTTGACCGATGAACAGGCGCCGGCGCGAGCGGCCCACCAGTTGTTGGCTCGGCTGGCCCTGCGAAACGAGGATGCGACGTCACCGGTGCTGATCGGCGGACCGGCCCTCGAGCGGACGGCGCCGGCCGGTATCGAGGTCTTCCTCGGCGCCCTCGACAGTGGTGCCCTCCTCCGAGCGCTGCCGCTGGTCGAGTTCGCGAGGACCGGGTCGGCGGTCCCCTTCCGACCGATCGAGAGTCCGAGTCAGGACCTCGGCCCCATCACGCCCCTGCTCGATCGCACGCTGACGCTGATCGACGATTACCGCACCTTCTACGTCGGTGGAGCGTTGCCCCCCGAGTGGTTCCGGACCGGGCTCCTCTCGGCGCTCGGCCGCGACCGCAACCCCAGCGACCGCCTGCGTTCGGTCGCCCAGATCGAGGAGCAGGTGAGTGAGGCCTTCGAGGTGATCGAGTTCCGGAACGACCAGTCGGTCACTCTCACGGCTCAGCGTCTCTCGATTCCGCTGACCATCGTCAACAACGCCGACGGCGACCGGGCGATCCGCCTCGCGTTCGACAGCGACAAGGTCGACGTCGACGAGGACGGGCAGGTGATCACCGTGCCTCCCGGGGTGACGAGCCTCGACATCACGATCGAGGCCCGCTCGCTGGGTCTGTCGCCACTCGGGGTCTCGGCCTCGACCCCCGATGGGGCCCGGCCGCTCGCCGAGACCCGGATCCAGGTCCGATCGACGGCGATTCCGGGGCTCGGGCTGCTGTTGTCGGGCGCTGCGCTCACGTTCCTCATCTGTTGGTGGGTCCTCTCCATCGCCCGATCCCGGGCCGACCGGACCGCGTCGGCGTCCCGGGAATCCGACGGCTTCGATGCCGAGGGCGCCGGTCGCCACCCGACCGGTCCGGCCGAGCCGGTGGCCATGCGGATCGCCGGGCACGACGGCGATCGCGTCGATGAACCGATTAACGTCGTCGCCCAACCCTCCACTGCCCACGAAACGTCCCATGAATCCTGACCGAAGCGCCTCACCCCCGACGGCGGGCGCGCCGCGCCCCGAACCACCGTTCGGCACCGGTCAGGTCCGGGCCGGTGATCTCCTCGCCGGTCGTTACCGGCTGTTGGCACCGATCGCCAACGGTGGGATGGCCCAGGTCTGGCGGGCCGAGGACAGCGTGCTCGGTCGCCTGGTCGCCGCCAAGGTGCTCCATCCCCACCTCGCCGCCGATCAGGCATTCCTCCTGCGGTTCCGACGCGAGGCCATCGCGGCGGCCCGCCTGTCCCACCGATCGATCGTGGCGATCTTCGACACCGTGTCCGACGGCAACGTCGAAGCGATCATCATGGAACTCGGCGAGGGTCGGACGATGCGTGCCGTGCTCGACCAGAGCGGACCACTACCGCTCGTCGATGTGATCGAGATCGGCATCCAGATCTCCGAAGCGCTCGCCGAGGCGCACCGGGGCGGGGTGGTCCATCGCGACATCAAGCCCTCCAACATCCTGCTCTGCCCCGACCGTCGGGTCATGGTCACCGACTTCGGCATCGCGAAGGCCGGCGAAGACACCGATCTCACGGTCACGGGCACCCTGCTCGGGACGGCGAAGTACCTGTCGCCCGAACAGGTACTCGGCGACGACGTCGATCCGCGCTCGGATCTGTACTCCTTCGGCGTCGTGCTCTACGAGGCGCTGGCCGGTCGGCCCCCGTTCCGGGCCGAGACCGACGCGGCAACGGCGTTGGCCAGGCTCCATCAGAACCCGCGTCCGCTCACCGAGTACCGGTCCGACCTGCCGCCGGCGTTGGTGGCCATCGTCGACCGACTCCTCGCTCGCAATCCCGACGATCGACCCCGACGGGCCCTCGACGTCCGGGTCGCACTGGCCGCCGTTGCCCTGCCGAGCGGACCCGCTCCGCTCGCGGTCGACGACGCCACTCGGTCCCTCACCCCGGCGGGACCCGCAGCCGGGAAGGCGACGGCGGAACGGGTCGCCGAGGTTCCTCGGGGCCCGGTCGGCACCGACCTCGACGACGACGTCGACGACGAGGGATTCCTGCGATCCGAGCGGGCCTGGATCGTGCCGACGCTGATCCTGGGTGCGCTCGCCGGGGCGTTGGCGCTGGCCGCCGTGTTGATCACACGACCACCGACCGATCCGGCCGCCGAGACGGGCGGCACCGGCGACGGCGTGTCGTTGGCGCCCTTCGACGAACTGGTCGACCCGGCGGTGGCCGCCCTGCGATCGGTCGACCGGGTCGAGCTCGGGGGTGATGGTTCCGAGAACGACGATCAGCTCGCGCTGGCCTACGACGGCGACTCCGACACGATGTGGCGCTCCGACACGTACGCCTCGCCTCCCTTCGGTGGTCTCAAACCCGGCATCGGCGTGATCGTCGATCTCGCCGGGCGGGCCATCCTCGACGAGATCGAACTCGAGACGGCGAGCGAGGGTTGGTCGGCCACCTTCTACGTCGGCGACGACTTCAGCGGCCCGATCGAGACCTGGGGAGACCCGGTCGCAGGAGGCGAACGCTACGGAGACGGTCGTGAGTCGTTCGATCTCGCCGGTGCTCGGGGCACGCAGATCATGATCTGGATCACCGACCCCGGCCTGGCCCCCGACCGGGGCGACCCCGATGATCAGGACGACATCCGCTTCGAGCTCGCCGAGGTCGTCGTCTCCTGACGCCCTGCGGATCGGCGGTGTGTGCACACGCCGTACTCGGGTGAGGGAGTACTCGGGTGAGGGAGTGCTCGATGAGGGAGTGCTCGAGTGCGAGTGTGCGCACATGCAGATCGGCGCACGGTTGCACGTGCTCGATCCCTCACCGACGACGTCGCGACCTCCGCCTCGGCCATCGACGGCTGGTCGAGTTCGGCCCAATAGGATCGGCCCATCGAACGGTCCGACGACGATCTGGTCCGCGCCGCCCGAGAGGGCGATCGCCCCGCAATGAACACCTTGTTGACGCGCCACTACGACCGGATCTATGCCGTGTGTCGGCGGCTGGCCGGTAACGACGCCGACGCCGCCGACGCCTGCCAGGAGGCCGTGATGGCCATCGTCCGGGGACTCCCCCGCTTCGACGGCCGCTCGAGCTTCCGCACGTGGAGCTATCGGGTCGCCACCAACGCCTGCCTCGACGAGCTCCGCCGGCGATCGCGCCGACCGCTCTCACTGGTCAACGACCACGAACGCCCCGACGATGCGCCCTCCCTCGACCAGCAGGTCGCCGACCGGGTGACGCTCGACGAGCTCTGGCTGCGCATTCCCGAGGAGTTCCGGGCTCCCGTCGTGCTGCGCGACGTCCTGGGGATGGACTACGGCGAGATCGCCGAGGTGCTCTCCATCCCGCCCGGCACGGTTCGGTCGCGTATCGCCCGGGGTCGGCGACATCTCGCCGGACATCTCGGGAACCAGACACCCACCGACGGACGTCAGAGCTGATGTCATGAGCGATCCCCTGGACGAACTGGCATCGGCCTATCTCGACCGAGAGGCGACACCCGACGAGGTGGCGCAGGTCGAGTCGACCCCGGCGATGCTCGAGCGCGTCGAGGAACTCCGACAGGTCAGCATCCGCAACGCCGACCTCGACGCTCCCCCGCCCGGGCTTCGAGAGACCCAGATCGGTCGTGCCCTCGAACTCTTCGATCAGCTGGGGGCCGCCGACGACTTCGATCCGGGCTCGTCCTCGACCGAGCCGGCCCCCTCCGGCGCCCCGGTGACCCCGCTTCGTCGCCGAGCACGTGCGCCGTGGCTGGCCTCGGCGGCCGCCGCACTCGTCGTCGTCGCCGGGCTGGGACTCGCCGTCGATCGACTGGGGGGTGGCAACGACAGCGAGGCCACCCAGGCGGAGGGCTCCGACGCCGGCGGCGCCGCCGAGTCGTCCGTCGCCGATCTCGCCGCCAGCGAAGCGGTGCGGTCCGAAGAAGCCGATGCCTTCGGTGAGCTGCCCGAGGAGTCGGCGACCGAGGGGGCCGACGACGAGAGCGTCGCCGCGGACGCCGCCGAGGCGGCGCCGACCACGACGCCGTCGAATCGATCCTTCACCGGCGCCGACGACCCGTTCGACATCGCCGAGGCCGTCGGCCTCACCGGCGCCGCTCCTTCCGACGCCGCACCCGACGCCGAACTCGAGGCGGCCACCCGGCAATGCCTCGACGGCCTGGGTTTCGATCGCCCCACCGCGTCGGCCTTCATCGTCTACGACGGCGTTCCCGGCCTGGTGGTTCGGACCACCTCGGCCCCCGACCGGGTCATCGTGTTCGACCGGGCCTGCGCCGTCCTGGTCGATCGCCCGGGCTGACGACCACCTGAACCCGGACGCGCACGTGCAAAAGAGCGCACGTGCGCACGTGAGCACATTCGCCGACCTGCACGTTCAGGCGAGTTCTCCCCGCCCTCGCCGTCCGAACCGATCGACCGGGGCACGACGAGCGGTCACGGCAACCCGGTCCCCGGTTGACTAGGCTCTCAGCCGATGTCCGACGTAGACCCCCGCACCGCCGTCACCGCCGATTCCGAGGAATGGCCGTCCCGGTTGACGGCGACGCTGGTCGGCTATGTCGACACGGTCCGTTCGGCAACCACCGGCAAGGCGCTCGTGCTGTCGCGCTACCTGGTGTACTTCCTGGCGATCGCCCTGATCGCGATGATCGTGGCCATCCTGTCGCTCATCCTGCTCGTTCGGTTGCTGGTCGTGGCCTCGGGCGCCGTGCTCCCGTTCGTCGACCAGGGCGAGGTGTGGTTCGCCTATCTCGTCATCGGGGCCGTCTTCAGTCTCATCGGCATCTTCCTCTGGGGGAAGAAGGACGCCTGATCCGGGGTTGTGGCTGCCAGAGTGGGCAGAGCCGTCGACCAGGCGGAGCCCGAGCCCCCGATCCCCCACCCGGCGAAAAGCGGAGTAGCAGTGTCCTCATCATCATCGTCCGACCCGACCGTCCACGACGTCCTCATCCTCGGGAGCGGACCCGCCGGCCTCACGGCGGCGATCTACACGGCCCGAGCCAGCCTCGAGCCGCTCGTGATCGAGGGGGAGCCCTCCTCCACCGGCGACCAGCCCGGTGGGCAGCTCATGCTGACCACCGAGGTCGAGAACTTCCCGGGGTTCCCCACCGGGATCATGGGGCCGGAACTGATGATGGGCTTCCGCGAGCAGGCCGCTCGGTTCGGCGCCGACATCCGCACCGAGAAGGCCACCCGGGTCGATTTCTCGGAGCGCCCGTTCAAGGTCTGGATCGGTGACCCCACCGCACCCGAACCCACCTACCTCGCCAAGAGCGTCATCGTGTCGACCGGGGCGACGGCCCTGATGCTCGACCTGCCGAACGAGCAGCGCCTGATCGGCCATGGCGTGTCGACCTGTGCGACCTGCGACGGCTTCTTCTTCCGGGATCATGACATCGCCGTGGTCGGCGGGGGTGACTCGGCGCTCGAAGAGGCCACCTTCCTCACCAAGTTCGCCCGATCGGTCACGATCGTGCATCGCCGCGAGGAACTCCGGGCCTCCAAGATCATGCAGGATCGCGCCCTCGCCAACCCCAAGATCCGCTTCCTGTGGAACACCGTGGTGACCGACGTGATCGGCGACCAGACGGTCGAGAAGCTCCTCACCCAGCACACCGAGACCGGCGAGGCCGGCGAACTGGCCGTCACGGGCCTGTTCGTCGCGATCGGGCATCGACCGAACACCGGCCTGTTCGAGGGTCAACTCGCCCTGAAGGACAACGGCTACCTGATCACCGAGGCCCCGAGCGCCCGGACCAGCGTCGAGGGCGTCTTCGCCTGTGGCGACGTCCAGGACGACACCTACCGGCAGGCGATCACCGCCGCCGGATCCGGCTGCACGGCAGCGATCGACGCCGAACGATGGCTCGAGTCCCAGCACGGCGACTGATGGCACCCGCCGGGAATAGAACCGGCGCTCGCTCCGGTTGCAGCACTCACCGATCACCACGATCCCCCGGAAGGCATCATCCATGTCCGAACATGTCACCACGCTCACCGACGCCACCTTCGATGAGGTCGTCAACGGCAGCGCCGAACCCGTCGTCGTCGACTTCTGGGCCGAATGGTGCGGCCCCTGCAAGATGATCGCCCCGGTGCTCGACGAGATCGCGTCCGAACAGGTCGGCTCCCTGAAGGTCACCAAACTCAACGTCGACGAGAACCCCTCGATCGCCCAGCGCTTCGGCGTGATGAGCATTCCCACGCTGCTCGTCTTCCGCAACGGCGAGGTCGATCGCCGCATCGTCGGCGCCAAGGGCAAGATGCAGTTGCTCGAGGAAATGGGTCTCTAGACCTCCGGCCCACGCGCCGAAGCCCTGAGCCAGTCCGAACGAAGGCCATCGCCCCCCTCGGGCGGTGGCCTTCGTCGCGGCCGGGGGCAGTCCCGGTCACCGTCTCGACCCTCTCGCTGTGGTGGAGCTTACGCACACCCTTTTCCACAGGTTGTGGGCAACCTGCCGGAGAACCCTCGATCCGAATGACACCGATCGGATTCACCGTTGGACTCGGGGCCGCCGGTCCCGGTCGAGCACCGCGTTCGACGAGGCAACGAACGGGCCGAATCACCCTGTGCAGACCGTCGGCAGTGCGTGTGCACATGGTCTGCTGACCCTCTGCACAAGCGGTTCCCGCAGGTCAGGGAGGTGACGATGATCAGTCGGGATCCACGGGACGTCCGGCCACCATCACCTGATAGATGCGGTCGAGGTCGGCGAGGTCGGCGAAATCGATGGTCAACCGACCCTTGGCCCGCCCCAGCGAGATGGCGACTCGGGTATCGAGATGCTCGGCCAGGAGGTGTTCCACCTCGAGCAGCGCCGCCGAGGCCGTTCGACCCGGCTCACGGCCCTCGTCCCGCCCCGACATCCCGGTCGGCTCGGCGAGTGAACCGCCACCGGCCCGATCGGTCACGTCGACGACCGGGGGTGCGATGGCCCGACGGACGAGTTCTTCGACCTGGCGCACGTTGAGCCCCTCGCTGACGCAGCGATGAGCCATCTGCTCCTGGCTCGCCCGATCCGCCAGGGCGAGGATGGCGCGGGCGTGGCCGGCCGACAACTCACCCGTCGCCACCTGCTTTTGGACCGAGGCCGGGAGCTGGAAGAGGCGGAGGGTGTTCGCAACCGCCGACCGGCTCTTGCCGACCCGGGTGGCGACCTGCTCCTGGGTCAGCGAGAAGTCGTCGATCAACTGCTGATAGGCCGCTGCCTCCTCGATGGCGTTGAGATCCTCACGATGGAGGTTCTCGACGAGCGCGTGCTCGAGCGAGGTCTGGTCGTCGACGTGACGAATCACGACCGGCACCAGGAAGAGGCCGGCCCGCCGAGCAGCACGCCATCGCCGTTCGCCGGCGATGAGTTCGTACCGGTCAGGCCCTGCCTGCCGGACCAGCAGGGGCTGGAGGACACCGAGCTCACGGATCGATTCCGTCAGCGCCACCAGCGCCTCCTCGTCGAAGCGGCTCCGGGGCTGGTACTCGTTGGCGGCGATCGCCGACACCGGCACCTCGACGAAGACGGCGTCGGGATGGGCCACCTGATCGTTGGGGATCAGCGACTCCAGGCCTCGCCCGAGGCCGCTACGTCGGTTCACCGACGAACTCCATCGCCAGGTCCCGGTAGGCCAGCGCACCTCGGGACGTCGGATCGAACACCGTGATCGGTTGACCGAAACTCGGCGCCTCGGAGAGGCGCACCGTTCGGGGGATCACCGACCGGCAGACCTTCGATCCGAAGTGCTCCCGGACCTCGGATGCGACCTGGGCAGCGAGGTTGGTGCGGGCGTCGTACATCACGAGCACGATTGCCGAGAGGTCGAGTGCAGCGTTCAGGTTCCGTTTCACCAGATCGACGTTGCGCAGCAGCTGGCCCAGTCCCTCGAGCGCGTAGTACTCGCACTGGATGGGCACCAGGACCTCGTTTGCTGCGGCGAACGCGTTGACGGTGAGGAGTCCGAGCGAGGGTGGGCAGTCGATCAGCACCAGGTCGAAATCGTCGGCGACGGTGTTGATGGCGTTCTTGAGACGCATCTCACGACTGAAGGCCGGAACCAGCTCGATCTCGGCCCCGGCGAGGTCGAGGTTCGCAGGAGCGACGAACAGGTTGCGCACGGCTGCGGCCTCGATGGCATCGTCGAGGGGTACGTCGTGGAGCAAGACGTCGTACATCGAGGCCTGGAGACTCCGCGGGTTGATGCCGAGGCCCGTGCTCGCGTTGCCCTGGGGATCGAGATCGATGATCAGGACCCGATGTCCGAGCTCGGCAACGGCGGCACCCAGGTTGACGGTGGTGGTCGTCTTGCCGACGCCGCCCTTCTGATTGGCGATGGCGACGATGCGGGGTCCGGTCCGCTCGGGACCGCGGACCTCGGGAACCGGAGCCGGAGCCGGTGTCGGCTCGGGGCGATTGCCCCAGCCTCGGTCGACTCGCCGCTTCTCGGCGGCCATGTCGTCCTCGGTCCCCACCGCCGATGCGGGACCCGCCGGTGCGGCCCGGTCGAACGGCAGTCGGGGTGACTCGGCCGGCGAGACCGTCGGCGCCGCAGGCGGGGAGGACGATGGGGCTCGCCGCAGAGGGTGCAGCAGGGGGTGCAGCCCGGTGCTCCGCGGGCAGAGCGTCGGGAGGCAGAGCGTCGGAGGGCAGAGCGTCGGAAGGCAGAGCGTCAGGAGGCAGAGCATCGACCGGCGTTTGCGGGTCGGCTGCTGCGGGGGGTGATGCCTGGGCATGCCCCTGGGCGGGTTCGGCGGTACCCGGTTCCGAGCCCGACGCGTCGGCCGCAGGGGCGGCCGGGCGATCCTCGGAGGGTTCCGTTGCTCGCCGCCAGGGAATGAAATCCGACACCAATGCCTCCTCGCCATGGCGGATCGTGGCCGGGGTCGTTTCACGTGAAACGCCACCGGCCTCACCGCATCGGCCATCAAGCTAGCCCAAAGCGGGGTTTCTTCGGTGACAAGCACCGACACCGGCGACCGGCCGGAGGCCGCCGACTCAGAACAGCGGCGACCGCTGCTGGACCTTGTGTGGGCGCGGGACGTCATCCGGCGGCTCGCCCATCGCCACGAAGACGGCCACCTCGGACGAACCGGGTACCGCGTCCAGGCCGAGGCGCACCAAGGCCGACGCCGGCCAGCGACGACCGCCCGGCGGCTCGCTGATGACCAGCCGACCGCCCGGCGCCAGGAAGCCTCGGGCGTTCTCGAGCGTGACGCTCGGCGGTCCGAACCCGCGGGCCACCACCAGATCGAAGGCCGCCCGGAGGTCGAGACGGCGGGCGAGGATCTCGGCCCGGCCGGTCACGACCTCGACGCGGTCGGCCAGATCCAATTCGACCACCGCCCACGTGAGGAAGGCACCGCGCTTGGTGGCGGCATCGAGCAGGACGCCGTGCAGTCCGGGCCGAGCCAACAGCATCGGCAGACCGGGAACGCCGCCGCCCGAACCGAGATCGAGCAGTCGCTCGACCGAGTCGGGCATCGCCGCGACATATCGCTCGGCGTGATCGATGTGGGCGCGAATCGGGCCCGGACCGAGGAATCCCACGGTCCGGGCCCGATCGAGCACGGCTTCGAGGCGAGTGCTCACGTCAGGGACGGCGACGGCCGATCCGGCGTGGTCTCACTCCTCTTCTTCGCCCTTGTCGGGGCTCGTTGCGCTCGAGGACGGATCCGGACCGACCACGACCCGACGCCGGGGTTCGGCTCCGGCCGATCGGGTGACGACGCCATCGATCTCGTTGATGGCGTCGTGGACCGTCTTGCGGTCGGCGGCGTTCATCGGTTCGAGGACCACCTCGACCCCTTCGTCGAGGGCGCGTTCCGCCGCGGTGCGAGCGAACCCGACGAGTGCCTGACGCCGGGCCTCGCGGTAGCCACCGACGTCGACCTTGATCCGGATCGACGACGGGGCGCTGCGCTGGGCGGTCACCCTCGTGAGCTCCTGGATCGCATCGAGCGTGACGGCTTTCGGCCCGAGCAGCAGCCCGTGCTTGCCCTCGATCGTGGCCAGGAGTTGGCCGTCGTCGAGCGCGACGGTGACCGGTGAGTCGACGCCGAACGCCTCGGTCAAGCCGGTCAAGAACGACTCGACGGTGCTGGTCACTTCTTCCACGGGACTGTCCTCCTGCGCAGGACGCGCACTGTCGTTACCCGAGCGTTGGCGATTGCCTCCGTCTCGGCCGGACCGGCGGCCCTGATTGCGGTCGGACCGGCCCGTCGACGGCGCCTCGGCGCCCGGGGATTCGGCATCGTCGTCGCCGTCGACCGTGGCGGCCGGAGCCGCCTTCTTCGCCGGGGTCTTGGCTCGCGCCGGCTTGTCGGCCTTGGGAGCGTCGTCGGACGACTTGGTGCGCCGACGTCGTTTCCCGTCTTCTTTGGCCCGCGGCGCCTTCGGGCGCACCCGGGCACGGACCCGAGCCTCACCACGTACTCGTCCGAACAAACCCTGTCGGGGCTCTTCCAGGACCTCGAACTCGGCCTCGGCCTCGTCGACACCGAGCTTGTCGAGCGCTTGGTCCTTGGCGTCGTCGATCGACTTCCCCGTTGTTTCGACCCATTCCACGATGCGTTACCTCTTCCGGTTCTTCTTCGCTGCGCCGCTCGCTCGAGGACGGGTGCCCTTGGGGGTCACTCGTTCCGAGGTGACGGTCGTCTTCTTCGATTTGGTCTTGGCTTTGGCCTGGCGCCGACGTTCCCAGTCGGCGGCCCGATCGGATCGGCTCGAGGCCGTCGAAGCGCTGCCGTTCGCAGCACGGTCGTCCTTGGTGGTGTCGCTCGTGCTCCGGTCACCCTTGGCGGTTCCCTTGCCGGATTCGGCACCGTCGCTCCCCGACCCGGCCGAAGGCTTCTTGGGTGGCGCCGACAGCTTGCCGCCCTCGGCCATCTCCTTGCCGTAGATCTGATGGGTGATGTACGCCTGCTGTCCGATCCGGAACACGTTGGACGTTGCCCAGTACAGCACCAGGCCGGCCGGGAAGAAGAAGGACCAGACGCCCGACATGAGGGGCAGGAACTTCAGCAGCATCTGCTGCTGCTGGTTCATCGGCGAGACGTCGCCGTCCTTGCGCCGAGCCGAGACCTGCTTTTGCTGGTAGTAGCTCGTCGCGACGACGAACGCGATCAGCACGATGTAGGGCAGACCCTTCACGAAGTTGTCGCGGATCACGTCGCCGGCCTGACCGGCCAGGTCGAAGACCCCGAGGAACCCCATCTCGGTGTCGCGACTGAGATCGGCGTACATCTGCGCATCGTGATCGATGTGCAGCGGAGTGATCGTGCTGCCGTCGTCGAGGGGAAGTCCCTTGACCGTCCGGACCTGGTTCATCAGGTCGAAGAACGGGGCATCGGCCGTGTGGGTCGTGATGCCCTGCAACACCCGGAACAACACGAGGAAGACCGGGAGCTGGGCCAGCATCGGCAGACAGCCTCCGACGGGATTGATCCCGTTCTCGGAGTAGAGCGCCATCAACTCGGCGTTCATCTTTTCGCGGTCGCCCTTGTGTTCCTTCTGGAGCCGACGCAGCTCCGGCTGGATCGCCTGCATCTTGATCGTGCTGCGGGTCGCCTTCAGCGTCAGCGGCATGAGCACGATCATCACGGCGCCCGTGAGCAGGATGATGGCGATGCCATAGCTCCCGCCCACCACCGGCAGCGAGTAGAAGCCCGCCAGGATCTGCGCCACGAAGTCGATCAGGTTGTTGAAGATCGCCATTTACCTCTCCGGATCGGGAACCGGGTCGAAGCCGTAGGAGCCAAAGGGGTGACAACGTCCGAGACGTTTCACGGCCAACCACGATCCGCGGCCGGCGCCGTGGGTCTCGATGGCTTCGGCGGCGTATTGCGAACACGTGGGAATGTACCGGCAACGGGAGCGCCGGACGGCGGACGTGCCTTGATACAGCCCGATGATCCAGAGCAGGAATCGCTTCACGACGCCACGCACCGGTCGACCTGGGCGACGACCCGCCGGCGACAGTCGTCGATCGAGGCGACGAGCCGCTCGAAGTCGACGGTCAGCACCTGCCGGGACCCGCTGAACTGGTAGGCGCCGGCCGGGAGCCGGGTTCCGGTGGAGGCCTGGGTGAAGGCCGCTCGCATGCGGCGGCGAGCCCGATTCCGCTCGACGGCGGTACCGAACTTCTTGCCGATTGCGAACGCCAGAGCGGGCTCGTCCTCGACCGGGGCGAACCGCAGGCTCACCGGTCCCGATCGGACACGCAGACCATCACTCCTCAGCGCCGCGAACGACGACCGAGCCGTGACGGAACGGATCACGCACTCAGCTTGCGACGACCCTTGAGGCGGCGAGACCGCAGGACGGCTCGACCGCCACGGGTGGCCATCCGGGCCCGGAAGCCGTGCTTGCGGGACCGTTTGGTGTTGTTGGGTTGGAATGTGCGCTTCACGCGAACTCCTCGAGGAAGACCGACCGGGACGACCTCGAGCGAGGACTCCCGTCTGAGCATCCGGTCGGTCGGGATCGGCCAGAGTCCACGTAGCGAGCCCGATACCAGGATCGGGGACGTTTCCGGGGCGGCGATCAGAGGACCGAACAGGACCCGCTCGGGCATGACGAAACTGCGCCAATCGAGCGAACGTCAGGGTAGGGCTCGGCAGGCGCGACACCAACCAACCTTTTCCACAGGCTCGGGTGCGGCACGCCGCAACGCACTGCTACCGTCCCATGCCCACGGTTCGGCCTCGGAAGACCGACAGACAGCCAATCCGACAGACGCCGAACTGAAAGACAGCTGAACCGACAGACAGCCGAACCGACAGACAGCCGAATCAGGGGACGACCGCAGCGACGGACCACTCGGGCGACCGTGCTCGGTTGTGGAAAACGTTGTGCGTTGTGGGGAGAACGGTGATGGGAGCAGCGTGGTAGGGGCGGACAAACTGTGGGACAAGGCCGCGAGCCAGCTCAAGGAGATGGTGGCCGACGGTGTGTGGCAGTCGACATTTTCCCAGGTCAAGGCCATTGATCTGAGAAATGACATCATTGTGCTTTCTGTCCCGAACAGCATCGTACGCGACAAGCTCGAAGGTACCTACCGCGGCCTCGTCGAAGAGGCGATCGTCCAGGCTTGCGACACCGCCCTGACCGTGCAGATCGACCTGCGCCCACCCACGTTGTTCGACGCCCTCGGCGGCGACCTCGACCCGGCCGCCGTCGGGGTCGACCCACCCGCCTCCTCCGTCCCGATGATCGACACCAGGCCCAACGACAGTCGAAGCCCAGCCCGCGACGAGGGTCCCTACCGACCCGCTCCGTCGCTCGACGGGGCCAAGCGATACACCTTCGACGGCTTCGTCATCGGCCCATCGAACCGATTCGCCCACGCCGCTGCGCTCTCGGTCGGCGAACGACCCGGCGAGTCGTACAACCCGCTCTTCATCTACGGCGCCGCCGGACTCGGCAAGACCCACCTGTTGCGGGCGATCGAGCACTACGTCAACGATGTCTACCCCGACCTCCGGGTGCTCTACATCTCGACCGAACAGTTCCTGAACGAGTTCGTGGACTCCATCAAGAACTCCTCGAACAACGAGTTCAAGCGCCGCTATCGCCAGATCGACGTGCTCCTCGTCGACGACATCCAGTTCATTGCCGGCAAGGACGGACTCCAGGAGGAGTTCTTCCACACGTTCAACGAGCTCTACGGGTCGGGTCGACAGATCGTCCTGTCCTCGGATCGTCCGCCCGACGCCATCCCGACGCTCGAGGACCGACTCCGGAGTCGATTCATGATGGGGTTGTTGACCGACATCCAACCGCCCGACGTCGAGACCCGCATGGCGATCCTGCGCAAGAAGGCCGACCGCGACGGCTACTTCATCCCCAACGAGGTCAGCGAGTTCATCGCCACCAACATCACCAGCAACATCCGCGAACTCGAGGGTGCCCTCACCAAGGTCACGGCCTACGCCAACCTGAACCGTCAGCCGATGACCCGGGACCTCGCCGAGCAGACCCTGCGTGACTTCATCGCCGACCGCCAACCGCGTCCCATCACCGCAGCCATGATCCTCGACGCAACGGCCACCCAGTTCAGCTTCGAGCTGAGCGAGCTGACCGGCAAATCGCGTCGGCGTCCCCTGGTCGAGGCTCGCCAGATCGCGATGTACGTCACACGCGAGCTCACCGACCTCAGCTTCCCCTTGATCGCCCACGAGTTCGGCGGACGGGACCACACCACCGTGATGCACGCCTGCGAGAAGATCACCCGACAGATGACCGAGCGGTCCCAGATCTACGAAAAGGTCGTCGCCCTGGAACGCACCGTGCGATCCACGGCCCGGGCCAACGACTGACGTGCCCCCCGAACGACCCTGCCCCCCGAACGACCCTGCCCCCGCCTGGGGACGAACCTGCGGACGACCTCGTGGACAGCAGGGGGACCGTCCGTGGACAACGCATCGGTCATCCCCAGGACTACCGTGCAGTCGTGCTCAACTTGGGGACGACCGTCGACGACCTCTGGACGACGACACGCCGTCTGACCAGGCAACGGACGTCCGTTGTCCACAATCCACAGCACCTACTACCACTTCCCTCTATGAACAACACATTCGTCTAGTAGTTGAGGACAAAGGGAGCCCCCGGTGAAGTTCCGTTGCGAACGAGATGTCTTGGTTGAAGCGCTGGCCACCGCCGGCCGCGCCGTGAGCGGACGCGGCACGCTGCCCGGCCTGTCCGGCGTTCGGGCCCAACTGGTGGGCGATGCCCTCCGGCTGACCGGGAGCGATCTCGATCTGACCATCACGATCGGCGTGATGGTGTCGGGTGAACGAGACGGCGTCGCCATCATCCCCGCCCGTCTGGCCTCCGACATCGTCCGTTCGCTGTCCCCCGGGGCCGTCTCGGTCGCCGCCGACGGTGACGAACTGCTGATCAGTGCCGGGCGCAGCCAGTTCTCGATCCGCTTGATCGCCGGTGACGAGTTCCCGCAGATCGAGCCCGTCGGTGGCGATCCGGTGACGCTCAAGTCGGCTCAGCTCGCCGAGGCACTCAAGCAGGTCGTCCCCGCGGCGAGCAACGACGACTCGCGCCCCCGCTCACCGGTGTGCTCTTCGCCGCCGAGAACGGCGGTCTCCGGCTCGTGGCCACCGACTCCTATCGCCTCGCGATGCGTGATGTGCCGGGCGTGTCGGTGCTCGCCGAGGGCCAGAGCGTCCTGATCCCGTCGCGTGCGCTGTCGGAACTCAACCGGATCCTCGGCTCGGCCGAGAACGTCGAGCTGCGCCTCGGCGAGCGGGAAGCATCGTTCCATGTCGGCTCGGTCGATCTGATCACCCGCCTGATCGAGGCCGACTTCCCCAACTATCGAGGCCTCATCCCCGAGAGCCATGCGAACTCCCTGACCGTTTCCCGTGAGGCACTGCTCGATGCCCTGCGCCGGGTGAAGCTGCTCGCTCGTGAAGCCACTCCGGTCCGACTCGAGATGAGCTCGGAGGGCCTCGAGCTGGCCGCCGTGACCCAGGACGTCGGAACGGCACGCGAGCAACTCGAAGGCACCTACGAAGGCAACGACCTGACCGTGGCGTTCAACCCCCAGTACCTGCTGGAAGGGGTCGAGGTCGCCACCAGCGACGAGATCGTCCTGTCGACCAAGGACGAGCTGCGGCCCGCCATCGTGCGGATGCCGGGTAGCGACGACTTCCTGTACCTGCTGATGCCGGTGCGTGTTTCCTGATCCGACGGCGGTCGGAGCGCCGGGATGAGACTCCACCGGCTCTGGCTCCGTGACTTCCGCTCCTACGAACAGTTCGAACTCGAACTCGACGACGGGTTGACGGCCATCCTCGGACCGAACGGGATCGGCAAGACCAACCTGCTCGAGGCGATGGCGCTCCTGGCCACGCTGAAGTCGTTCCGAGGCGCACCCACCGACAGCCTGATCCGCCGCGGGGCGGCGACCGCGGTCCTGCGAGCCGAGGGCGAGCGTGACGGTCGATCGGTCCTCATCGAGCTCGAGCTCGCGGCGGGGAAGTCCCGGGTCCAGGTCAACCGCCAGAAGTTGCAGCGCACCCGAGACCTCCTGGGCGCCCTGCGCGTCACCGTGTTCGCACCCGATGATCTCTCGCTGGTGAAAGACGGACCATCGATCCGCCGCGAGTTCGTCGACGATCTCGCCGTGTCGCTCGATCCGCCGCTCGACCGCACCCACCGTGATTTCGATCGGGCCCTGCGCCAGCGGAACGCCCTCTTGCGGACCGCCGGTGGTCGTCTCGACGAGTCGGCATCGATGACCCTCGACGTCTGGGACACCCAACTGGCGGCGCTGGGCTCGGTGGTGCTCGAGCGACGGTACGCGCTGCTGGCGGACCTCGTCCCACTCGCAGCCGACAGCTATCGGACCCTGGCCGGCGATGCGTCCGAGGTGACCGCCGACTACCTGACGTCGTGGTCGGAGGCTTCGCTCCTCGACGCGTTCGGCGCCAGTCGGGCCAACGACGTTCGGCGCCAGGTGTCCACCGTCGGTCCTCACCGCGACGAGATCGCCTTCCGGATCGACGGGTTCGCCAGTCGTACCGAGGCCTCGCAGGGCGAACAACGCACCCTGGCGCTGGCGCTCCGACTCGCCGGGCACCGGCTCGTCGCCGAACGGATCGGCGAGCCCCCCTTGCTGTTGCTCGACGACGTGCTGTCGGAACTCGATCCCCGTCGGGCCCACGCGCTGCTCTCGACGCTGCCGCCCGGCCAAACCGTGATCACCAGTGCCGCTGGGCTCCCGGACGCCACCGAGCCCGATACAATCTTCGAGTACGTCACCACGCCCGGGCACGATGGTGGCTTCGTCCGATCCCGGACCTGACACCGACCATGGCGACCCGCGGGAGTGATCGTGGCGGAACCCCAGCATCTCGGCGTGGCACTGGAGCGGTTCTTCGGGCATCTCGGTGCGCCCCCGGTGCACACGGTCGCCGAGTTGGGCGCGCAGTGGGCCGACATCGTCGGCCCGGGGCTGTCCGATCACAGCCGGCCGGCGGGGCTCCTCGACGGCGTGCTCGTGGTGCAGTGCGACGATCCGGCGTGGGCGTCGCAGATCCGCTGGATGGACGCGCAGATCAAGCAGCGATTCCGCGAGCGTTTCGGCGACGCCGATCTGCACACCATCCGGGCCGGTGTGGCCTCGTGATGCTCCCCGGTTGCCCCCATCCGACTGCTACGATCAACCCGCTCGAAAAGCGATCTCCTGCATGACTGATTCCACGACCGACAACACGCCGACCAGCCCGAGCGAGCCACCGATCCCGTCGGGTGCCGCCACCGGCGACGCCAGCTACGGCGCCAAGGACATCCAGGTCCTGGAAGGTCTCGAAGCCGTCCGCAAGCGGCCCGGGATGTACATCGGCTCCACCGGGACGACCGGGCTCCACCACCTCGTGTGGGAGGTCGTCGACAACTCCGTCGACGAGGCCATGGCCGGTCACGCCCAGCTGATCGAGGTCGACGTGCTCGCCGATGGCGGGGTCGAGGTCCGCGACGACGGTCGGGGCATTCCGGTCGATCTCCACGAGAAGTACGAGATGAGCGCGGCCGAGGTCGTGCTCACCGTCCTGCATGCCGGCGGCAAGTTCGGCGGCGAGGGCTACAAGGTGTCCGGCGGCCTCCACGGCGTCGGCATCTCGGTCGTCAACGCGCTGTCGAGGCGAGTCGAGGTCGAGATCGATCGCGACGGCAGACGCCACTTCATGTCGTTCAAGGACGGCGGCGTCCCCGACGTGCGGCTGTTCGAACAAGGCGATGCACCGCTCAACGACGACGGCGTGGCGCGCACCGGCACCACGGTTCGTTTCTGGCCGGATCCGACGATCTTCAAGGAGGGCACCGAGTTCCGCACCCAGACCCTGCTCGAGCGATTCCAGATCATGGCCTTCCTCAACGCCGGACTCGAGTTCCGTGTCCGGGACCTGCGCGACCCGTCGTCACCGATCGTCGACGCACCGCTACGACGGCGGTATCCGCGACTTCGTCCGTCACCTCAACGGCTCCAAGGAGGCGCTGTTCGACGACGTCGGCTGGTACGAAGAGGTCGACACCGCCGAGGAGGTCGAGATCGCGTTCAGCTGGAACACCGGTTACCAGACCGACGGCATCCACAGCTTCGCCAACGGCAT
This sequence comes from uncultured Acidimicrobiales bacterium, assembly GCA_963717115.1. GTDB lineage: Bacteria > Actinomycetota > Acidimicrobiia > Acidimicrobiales > SZUA-35 > JBBQUN01. The sequence continues at coordinate 60,491 of CAVQVO010000015.1, forward strand.
CTCGACCATCGAGGGCGGGATGCACGAGCAGGGCTTCCGCACGGCGCTGACCCGGACCGTCAACAACTACGCACGCGACAAGGGCTTCCTCAAGGAAAAGGACGAGAACCTCCAGGGCGAGGACATCCGTGAGGGTCTCACGGCGATCATCTCGGTCCGCCTGCAAGAGCCCCAGTTCGAGGGTCAGACCAAGTCGAAGCTGGGCAACGTGTCGGTTCGATCGCTCGTCGAGAAGGCCACCAACGAGAAGCTGCGCGAGTGGTTCGAGGAACACCCCAAAGAGGGTCGCGCCATGGTCATCAAGGCCTCGCAGGCGGCCAAGGCCCGCATCGCCGCCACCCAGGCCCGCCAGACCATTCGGCGCAAGTCGGCGCTCGACGGTGCCGGGCTGCCGGGCAAACTGGCCGACTGCCGGAGCAAGGATCCGGCCGAGTCCGAGCTCTACATCGTCGAGGGCAACTCGGCGGGTGGTTCGGCCAAGGAGGCCCGCGACTCCGCGCACGATGGCGATCCTGCCGATCCGGGGGAAGATCCTCAACGTCGAGCGGGCCCGACCCGATCGGATGTTCAAGAACACCGAGATCGTGTCGCTCATCCAGGCGATCGGCGCCGGTCTCGGCGAGGAGTTCGACGTCGACAAGGCTCGCTATCACAAGGTGATCCTGCTCGCCGACGCCGACGTCGACGGCAGTCACATCCGCACCCTGCTGCTCACGTTCTTCTTCCGCCAGATGCGGCCGATGGTCGAGGCCGGCTACGTCTACATCGCCCAGCCGCCGCTGTACTCGACCGAGGTCGGCAAGTCGAAGGTCTACCTCAAGGACGACATCGCCCGGAACGCGTACGTCGCCGAGCATCCCAACGCCGAGTTCCAACGCCTGAAGGGGCTGGGCGAGATGGATGCCGAGGAACTCTGGGCAACCACCATGGACCCCGGTACCCGCACGCTGTTGCAGGTCACCGTCGAGCAGGCGGCGATCGCCGACGAGGTCTTCTCGGTGCTCATGGGCGACGACGTCGAGAGTCGCAAGCACTTCATCCAGACCAACGCCGACGACGTTCGTTTCCTCGACATCTGATCACGAAGAGCTGACCCCATGACCGATCTCCCACCCACCACCCAAGGACCCGGCGGCCCGAACGACGGGGGCCCCGGCGACCCCGGACCCGACGACAACGCGCCGCGAGACAACGTCGAACCGATCGAGATCCAGGCCGAGATGGAGCAGTCCTTCCTCGAGTACGCGATGTCGGTCATCATCTCGCGGGCCCTTCCCGACGCACGCGACGGACTGAAGCCGGTCCACCGGCGGATCCTGTGGTCGATGTTCGACGCCGGACACCGACCCGACCGCAGCCACGTCAAGTGCGCAACGGTCGTCGGCGACGTCATCGGCAAGTATCACCCGCACGGCGACCAGGCGATCTACGACTCGCTGGTGCGGATGGGCCAGTCCTTCTCGTTGCGGAACCCCCTGATCGACCCGCACGGCAACTTCGGCTCGCCCGACGATCCTCCTGCGGCCTATCGCTACACCGAGTGCCGCTTGATGCCGCTCGCCATGGAACTGCTCGCCGACATCGACGAAGACACCGTCGATTTCCGAGACAACTTCGACGGCAAGCACCGCGAACCGGTCGTCCTCCCGTCGCGCTTCCCCAACCTGCTGGTCAACGGCAGCCAGGGCATCGCGGTCGGCATGGCCACCAACATCCCCCCGCACAACCTCGAAGAGGTCGTCGATGCGGTGGTGCATCTCATCGAGCATCCCGATGCCACCGTCGAGGACCTGATGGGGTTCGTCAAGGGACCCGACTTCCCGACCGGCGCCCAGATCCTGGGCCGCGTCGGCATTCGTGATGCCTACCGAACGGGTCGGGGATCGGTCCGGATGCGGGCCGTTGCCGAGATCGTCGAGGGCCGCACCAACGACCAGATCGTCGTCACCGAGGTTCCGTACCAGACCTCGGTCGACCAGATCGCCCGGAAGACCGCCGAACTGGTCGAGAAGGGCGACCTCGTCGGGATCCGCGAGATTCGCAACGAATCGGCCAAGGGCAAGCTCAAGCTGGTGTTCGAGCTCAAGCGGGACGCCACGGCGCTGGTCGTGCTCAACAACCTGTTCAAGTACACGCCGATGCAGTCGACGTTCAGCGTGAACATGGTGGCGCTCGTCGACGGACATCCCTCGCACGCTCAACCTGCGTGACGCGCTGGTCAGCTACGTGGGTCACCAGCGCGAGGTCGTGACCCGGCGCAGCCAGTACCGCCTCGACAAGGCCCAGGCCCGGGAACACATCCTCGAGGGTCTCATCAAGGCCCTCGACGTCATCGACGAGATCATCGCCACCATCCGGGCCTCCGAAGACCGCCCCGATGCCCGCGGCCGGCTGATGGCCGAACCGTTCGAGTTCTCCGAGGTGCAGGCCAACTACATCCTCGACATGAACCTCGGCCGACTGACCCGGCTCGCCCGTATCGAGATCGACAACGAGGTGGCCGAGCTCCGCGAGACCATCGCCGAACTCGAAGCGATCCTCGCCGACCAGGACAAGCTCGACCAGGTCATCAAGGACGAGCTGGCCGAGATCCGGTCGACCTTCGGGAGTCCCCGACGCACCGTCCTGGTCGCCGATCCGGGTGAGCTCGACATCGAAGACCTGATCGACGACGAGGCCCTCGTCGTCACGTTGTCGACGACCGGCTACATCAAGTCGGTCTCGATCGACGAGTTCCGCACCCAGGGTCGCGGCGGCCGCGGCGTCGAGCGCGGCCAAGCTCAAGGGCGACGACGACGACATCATCGCCCATCTCCTCCAGACCTCGGCGCACGCCTACCTCCTGTTCTTCTCGAACCGTGGACGGGTGTATCGCATCAAGGCGCACGAGATCCCGGTCACCAGCCGTTCGTCTCGGGGAATGGCCTTGGTCAACCTGCTCCAGTTGCAGCCCGAAGAGAAGATCCAGGCGATCATCGACACGCGCGACTACGAGACCAACCGGTTCCTCTTCTTCGCCACTCGCCAAGGTCGTGTGAAGAAGACGCTCTTCAACGCCTACGACTCGTCGCTGCGGGCCGGTCTGATCGCCATCAACCTCAACGAGGGCGACGAACTGGTGTCGGTCGTGGCCACCAACGGCGTCCACGACATCTTCATGGTGTCCCGCCAGGGCCAGGCGTTGCGATTCCCCGAAGACCAGGTGCGGCCGATGGGGCGCACCGCCGCCGGCGTCCGCGGCATGAAGTTCCGTGCCGGCGACGAGCTGGTCAGCATGGACGTCATGCAGCCCGACACCGAACTGCTCGTCGTCACCGACGAGGGATTCGGCAAACGGACCGAACCGGAACTCTTCACCGCCAAGGGCCGAGCCGGGTTCGGGTGTTCGTTGTGTGAAGGTCAACGAGAAGAAGGGCCGCGTCGTCGGTGCCATGTTCGTGGCCCACGACGACGAGATCCTGCTGATCTCCTCGAATGGTGTGATCATCCGAACCGCCGTGTCGGCGGTGTCCCAGCAGGGTCGTGACGCCACCGGTGTGTCGGTCATGAACCTGGGATCGGGTGACCGCGTCTCGGCGGTGGCCCGGGTGCTCGCCGTCGAGGAAGGGCCGGTGCTCGTCGACGTCGACGCCGAGGATCTGGGCATCGAGCACGTCGACGAGAACCCCGACCTCGATCTCGACCCCGATGGGGATGCCGATTCCGACGAGTGAGCGCCGCCCACCGAATGTCTTCCCCCGCCGCATGACGAGGAACGGAGACGATCATGGGACCGAGACGGGATCGAGGCAGCGTCATGCCCCTGTTGGCACTGGGTGTGGCGGGGATGCTCGTGATGATGGTGCTGCTCGGTGCGGTGCTCGGTCGCGTTCAGGACCGGGCCCGGGCGCAGGCGGCCGCCGACGCGGCAGCCCTTGCCGGGGCCGCCGACGGGCGGGCGGCGGCGGCGGCGCTGGCTTCGGCCAACGACTCGATGCTCGTCCACTTCGAGACCGATGGCAACACGGTGTTCGTGGAGGTCCGGACCGAGAGCGGTGTCTCGGCCCGGGCCCGGGCCGAGCGTCGTCTCGAGTCGGTTGCCGGGCAGTGATCACCGATGACCCTCGCTTGGTCGTAGACTCCACTTCGTATGTCTGTTGACGATCCCTCGGCGAAGGACTCGGTCGTTCTGGGCGCCGACCTGGTGGCGGCGCTCGGGTTCGAGCCGGTCCTCGACGACGACGAGGTCGACCACTCGCACAACGGGCACGTTCCCACCGCCGAGACCCCCGATCTCGAGGTCGATGAGATCGATCGCGGCGTCGACCCGACCCAGGGCGCCGATCCGGACGCTCGAGAGGACGACACCATGACGAACGACACCGCGACGAACGACACCGCGACGAACGACACCGCGACGAACGAGGTCGAGGATCCGATGACCAGCGAGTCGAGCGTGACCAACGACGACATCTCGGTGATCGACGACGAGGTCACCCCACCCAGCGGTGGACGTGGTCGCTTCGGCGTCCGGAGTCTGTTCTCTCGCCAGACGGAGTCCTCGATCGACGACCGCGACGACGGACGTTCGGCGCTCGCCGATCTCGGTGGTGGGGGGTCCACGGCCGACCTCTTCGCCGCGGAACGGATTCGGGCGGGCGAATCGACCATCGACCTCGAGACTCGACGACCCGGTCGAAGCCACCATCGCCGCCGAGGAGGAAGCCCTGCCGGCGCCGCCCTCGCCGTGGGTCGAGAACGGCGACGCCTCTCCCCCACCGCCGCCCGACCCTCGGGACCGGTCCGAGTTCGGTGTCGTTCCAGAGGGGGCGGTCGTTCCCGAGGGGGCGGTCGTTCCAGACGGGGCGGTCGTTCCGGACGAGGATGTCGTTGCAGACGGGGCGGTCGTCGCGGATGGTGCGGTCGTTCCGGACGAGGAGATCGAGTTCGACGCCGACGGGGCGTTCCCGTCGAACGAAGCGGAACCCGTGTTCGCCTCGTCCTACGGCGCCGACACCATCGACCTCGATGCCGACGAGCGATTCGAGCGAACGACCACCAACGACGTGGTGATCGGCGAGCCGTCGCCGTCCGGTCCGGCGCTCGGAGCAGGGACGGCGCTGGTCGGCTCGACGATGTTGCGTCGTTCCAAGAAGCTGCGGGCCCGCAAGTCCCGGAGGGTGATCCGCCACATCGATCCGTGGTCGGTGCTCACCTTCTCGATCATCTTCCATCTCGTGTTCTTCGCGTCGCTCCTCCTGGCCGGTGTGCTGGTGTGGAACGCAGCGGTGGCGGCCGGAACGATCGAGAGCATCGAGAACTTCATCCGCGAGCTCGCCGACTACGAGACCTTCCAGATCAAGAGCGACCAGGTGTTCCGAGCCGCGGTGGTCATCGCCGGGATGCTCACCCTGGCCTCGTCGGTGCTGGTGGTTCTGCTCACGGTGGTCTTCAACCTCATCTCCGACCTCATCGGCGGCATCCGCGTCACGGTGATCGAGGAAGAGACCGTGCGGGTGCCCGCAGACGACCGGAGCTGACCCCGACCGGGAAGTAGTTGGATCGGGTGCCGAGCGGTATCGTTGCCGTTCGCCTCGGGGCTATAGCTCAGTTGGTTAGAGCGCACCCCTGATAAGGGTGAGGTCGTTGGTTCAACTCCAACTAGCCCCACGAAGCGACCAGATGGATCACGCAGGAGCCGCCCCATGGGCGGCTCCTGTGCTTGTTACTCTCGACCCATGATCACCTTGGTTCGCAGAGTGGCGGCGGCGCTGTCGATGGCGGGCATGGTGGCTGCCTTCTTCCGCCTGCGCGGGACGGGCGGTACGCCTCCGCGCAGTGGTGGGTGGCGTGAAGTGTCGGCCGACGAACTTCGTTGACGCCGATGTCGACAGACCCGCGGATCGCCGTGGTCGGGTTGGGGTCGACCGGGACCCAGACGGCCCGGCTGTTGGCGTCCTCGGCGATCGGTGGGCTCTGGCTGCACGACGTCGATCATGATCGTGCCCGCTCGCTGCGGGACTCGCTCCCCTCGGGCGGTGTCGGTGCGCCGACCCGGTTGTGCGGGCCACTCGGTGACCAGGCCGAGATCGTGGTGCTGGCGACGCCGGCGGGGACCCACGCCCGCCTGGCTCGGCGCATCCTGGCCGAGGGTCGCCACGTCGTGTCGATCAGCGACGCGCCGGGCGACGTCCACGGGTTGCTCGACCTCGATGACGTCGCCCGGGCCCACGGTCGGTCGGTCGTCATGGGCGCGGGATTCGCACCCGGGCTGAGTTGTCTGCTCGCTCGACATGGCGCCAACCTGCTCGACGAGATCGAGGAGGTGTCGGTGGCCAAGACCGGCACCGGCGGACCGGCCTGCGCCCGGGAGCACCATCGGGCGCTGTCGCAACCCGGACACGAGTACCACCACGGCCAGTGGCTGATCCGGGCCGGTGGTTCGGGTCGCGAGCTCGCCTGGTTCCCCGACCCCATCGGGGCCAAGGACTGCTACCGGGCCGACCTGCCGACACCGCTCCTGTTGGCCCGGGTGTTCCCCGGGGCCGATCGGATCACGTCCCGGGTCTCGGCGACCCGACGAGACCGACTGACCGCACGGCTGCCGATGTTGCGACCGCCGCACGCCGACGGCGGGCCGGGAGCGATCCGGGTGGAGGTCCGCGGTCGTCGCAACGGGCGCGTCGAGACCGTCGTGTTCGGGGTGACCGAACGTCCCTCGATCGCTGCGGGCACCGTGGCGGCGGTGGTCGCGCTGTTGCTCGCCCGTCGGCCCGACCCCGATCCCATCCCGGCCGGCGCCTTCGGTCTGGGCGAGTTGGCCGACCCCAAACGGCTGCTCCGGGACCTGCACCGACGGGGGATTCGTGCCTCGACCTACGAAGGGTCGGGCCTCTGATCGAGCCCATCGATCGGGAACCACCACACTCCGTCGAGATATTTGCTCAAGTTCCCACGCATCGTGGTCGATGACACCGTTGAGGGAAAAACCCGGGATTTCTGCTCAAGTTCTGCCCTGACCCTGCCGAGAACATTGCGGCACGGAGGACAACAGGGAGATGAACATCATGGGCGAAATGACCAAAGCCGAAATCAACCACCGCATCGAAGCCAATCTGCCACTGGTGAAACACGTCGTGTTCCAGGTGGCGGTGCACTTCCCCCGACACGTCGATCGGGAGGATCTGGCTCGTGCCGGGGCACTCGGTCTGGTCGAGGCCTCCCGTCGATACGACGAGAGCCGGGGCGTGCCCTTCGAGCGGTTCGCCGCCCAGCGCATCCGAGGAGCCATCCTCGACTCCGTCCGAGCCGCCGACTGGGCACCGCGTTCGGTCCGGCTGCTGGCCCGCCGCCTCGAGGCCACCGAGCAGCAGCTCGCCTCCGAGCTCGGTCGGGTGCCGTCGCTCAGCGAGATGGCCACGGAGCTGGGCGTGTCGCTCGACGAGCTCACGAGGCTGCAGGATCGGCTGTTCCGGTCGGTCGTCCTGGCACTGGATCACGAGACCAGCGACGAGGGCGACGAGGAACTGACCCTCGTCGACGTGTTGCAGGACCGCAACTCGGTGGAGCCGCTCGAGGAACTCGAGACCCGGGAACTGCACTCCTACCTGCGAGACGCCGTGGGTCTGCTCCCCGAGCGTCAGCGGTTCGTGATCGTCGGCTACTTCCTCGAGGGACGGACCTCGGAGGAACTGGCTCGCTTCCTCGGTGTCACCGAGTCCCGGGTGAGCCAGCTTCGTTCCGAGGCCCTGCGTAATCTGAAGATGGGCATCGAGGCCCAGTACGACGACGAGGATCGCGAGGAGCCTGCCGGTCGGGTGGCCAAGCGCCAGGCGGCCTACGCCGACGCCGTGTGCGAAGAATCGAACTGGAAGAATCGTCTCGGCCGCTGGGACCGCGAGTACGACGTTCCCGAGGAGCCACTGCTGCCCGTCGTCGCCCTCTGAGCGAGGCGACCGGAGGCCGATCGGGCTGACGGAGGGGTCTGGGCTAGAAGGTGGCGGCGGCCTGCCAGCGATCGAGCAGGGTCGCGTCGCCGAACAGCTCGAGACGGCTCGGCGGGAGACGGCTCCACAGCATCAGGAGCAGGTCCGAGACCGGGCCCCGCGCCGCAACGGTTCCCTTGTCGTGGCCGTGGGTCCAGCGAATCTCGGTGGGATCGAAGGTCACCAACCACTCCCCCTCGTCGACGTCGGTGGCGTGGAGGTGCACGACTTCGCCGTTTCCGGACAACGTCTCGAAGCCGAGGCGGGTTGGTGCGAAGGTCTGGAAGACCTCGTCGATGCCGTCGACGGCGAGGGCCCGGTCGATGGGTCGGGGCGATCCGCTCGCCGACTCGACGTCCCAACGGTGCATGGAGACTTCCTGCGAGAGCCGGCGCAGCCACCAGCCACCCGGCTGGGGACCGGTGAACGTGGGCACCACGACCGACGGATCGAAGGTCTCGAAGATGCCGACCAGGTGATCGACGCCCTCGGCGAACCACTCGAGGACCTCCTCCCCGATGGGTGGTTCGGGCACGTCGCCTCGGCGAGGCGGTTGGTCCGGTGTGGCCCCGAGCGCCAGGGCGACGTAGCGGGCGACCCAGCCGGTGTGGCCGATGACGGCCCCGACGGTCCAGCCCTCGATGTGGGGGATGGCCAGCGTGAGGTCTTCGGGACGAACCGCCCGGAGCCGGGCCGACTCCTCTCGGAACAACCGAAGATACTCAGAGGACGACAGCGCAGGCATGGACGCATTGTCGCACCTCGGCAGGGCTCACGGTCGGACCACGCCGCCGACGGCGGCGCGCCGGAAACCCGAGGTGGCCGACCGGGGTGGATGGGATGGTCAGCGCCGGTGTCGTGCCACCCAGTCGTCGAGCTCGCGCCAGCGGTCATTGAGCCAGGCGACCCGATCGTCGGGGTCGACGGGCAGCGTCTCCCGGTCGACCTCCCACCACCGCACCACGACCGGACCACGCAGGGGCAGACCGCGGCGCAGGCCCCGCAGCTCGGCCACGCCTTCGAGTCCGGTGTGGGCGAGGATGACGATGGCCGCATCGGGCCGATGATCGAGCAGGGCCAGGGTCCCGGCCGGTTTCGGGGGCAGGAGGAAACGCAGCTCGTCGTTGAGATCGGCGGCGGCGACTTCGCCGCGTCGCCGCAGCGAGGCTCCGATGCGGGCCTTCGACGCCGGGGTGGCGTAGGTACCCTCGGGAAAGATCACCAACCCGGCGTCAGGACGCGCCTCATCGGCGAGTCGGGCGATCCGAGCGACTTCGGCCTCGGTATCGCCGCCGCGGGTCACGAAGTGATTGCCCAGACGATGGCCGTAGATGTCGAGGTTGGGCAGGAACTGGAGTTCCCGCTTGAGCACGTAGTGCACGGGGCGGCGCAGACGGGCCGTGAAGAGGTGGGCCGGGATGACGGCATCGACCATGCTCGCATGCCGACTCAGCACGATCACCCGACCGGGGGGAATCGGTGCCTCGTCGAGGTCGATGACCACGTCGAGGAGCCGCCGGGCCCACTCGAGCAGGGATGCGGCCCACCAGCGCTGCATACGCACGCTGGCCTCGTAGTCGAGTCGGCGGCCGAAGCCGCCCACCAGCCAGAGCCAGAGTGCATAGGCAATGCCCACCCATTCGTGGAGGCAGAAGATCAGCCCGTAGATCCAGAGACGCAGCGACGGCAGCCGGAACCGTCCGGTGACGACGTCGACGAAGACCAGGGCCGGCAGCACGATCGGGCCGAGGACGAACCACAGGGGCACCGCAACGAAGACGCCGGGAATGGTGAGAAAGCGGCGACGGACATGACCCATCGTCATGGGCTCATCGGCGGGCGACGGGAGGGCGGCCGTCGCCCGACCGCGGCGCTCGAGGAACGCGGAACGACGCACCACCGGGGTGCGTCGTCCGAAGGATTCGTTGCTGGGGCATGCCAGGCGTCGATGGAGACGGCGCCGACGGGATTCGTCAGCGCTCTTCTTTGAAGATGACGTGACGGCGCAACACCGGATCGTACTTGCGCAGCTCGATGCGCTCGCGGGTGTTGGTCTTGTTCTTGCGGGTCGTGTAGGTGAACCCGGTGCCCTCGGTGGAGCGCAACTTGATGATGGGGCGCTTGTCTCCGGACTTGGCCATCAGACTTTCACTCCCTTGCGGCGCATGTCGGCAACGACGGTCTCGATGCCCTTCTTGTTGATCGTCTTGATCCCCTTGGCGCTGACCGTCAGCTTGACCCAACGCTTCTCGCTGGGCAGCCAGAATCGCTGGGTCTGGATGTTCGGATCCCAGCGACGCTTGGTGACCCGATGCGAATGGGAAATGCTGTTGCCGAAGCTTGGCTTGCGCCCGGTGACTTGGCAGACCATCGACATGGCGGTGACCTCTTCCGACGTACGAGTGGCTCTGACCGACTGGTCACAACCGACCGGTGAAGGCTAGCGGAGCCTGGATGCCACTCCACCTCGGCGCGCCGATTCGCGCCGGCGCTCGACCACCGTCGGAGGATGAGGCAAATGACCTACGGAGGTCGGGGCCGAATGTGTCGATACGGTGACGAAACCCGTTCGGGACGAAAGGTCGGCAGCCTCGGTTGCCGACCATGTCCGTGAAGGAGCCTGTTTTCATGCCGAAGTATCCGAGTCAGGGCCGCCCGGCGGTTGCGTTCCGCGTGGCCGTCGCCGGCGCCGTGCTCACGTCCCTCATGGGGTCGACCCTCGTCACCGTCCCGGTCGCCTCGGCTGCCGAGGGAGACGTCATCCGGCCGATCACCTTGCCCATCGACCCCGCCTACGTCGACCAGGTCTCGTGGGTCGACACGTGGGGAGCACCGCGAAGTGGAGGTCGTTCGCACATCGGCGTCGACATGATGGGTCCGAAGATGACCCCACTCGTGGCCGCCGCCAGCGGCACGGTGACGTGGTTCCGCCATGATGCGGTGAGCGGCAACAACCTCGAGATCACCGACGCCGACGGCTGGCAGTACCACTACGTCCACATCAACAACGACACGCCGGGCACCGACGACGGCGCCAACCTGCTGGAGTTCGCGTTCGCGCCGGGCATCGAGCGGGGAGCCAACGTCGTGGCCGGCCAGGTCGTGGCCTACCTGGGCGACTCGGGCAACGCCGAGAACGCCGGATCGCATCTCCACTTCGAGATCGAGGACCCGACCGGCACCCCGATCAACCCCACCGCCAGCGTCGACGCGGCGAAAGCGGCCCTGAGCCTGCCGCCGATCCCGCTCGACAAGCTCGGGCCCTACCGGAGCGCTGCGGCGCTCACCACCGACGTGTTCGCCACCTTGCAGGGACGTCAACCCACCGGCGACGAAGCCGCTGCGCTGGCTCGGCTCGTGAGCTCGAATGGCCTGGCTGCCGCCATCGAGCCGTACGTCTCGGCGAACTCACCGGCAGCCCAGATCGACCGACTGTACGTTGCGTACTTCCTGCGCCGGCCGGACTTCGACGGCATCCGCTACTGGATCGACACCAAGGGCCGGGGTGTCACGCTCACCCAGATCGCCGATTCGTTCGCCGCCGGTGACGAGTTCCAGACCCGCTACGGACACCTCGAATTCGGGCAGTTCCTCGACCAGCTGTATCTCGACGTGCTCGGTCGCACCCCCGACGAAGCCGGCAAGGCGTACTGGCTCGATCTCCTGAAGCGCAACAAGGTCACCAAGGGCAACATCGTCGTCAACTTCACCGAGGGGGCGGAGCTGGTTTCGCGCACGTCCCTGCGCAGCGAGCTGGTCGCCTTGACGGCGCTCTTCGACGACCAGGCGCCGACCGACGAGGCGATCGCGGCCTGGCAGCGTGACCGGGCGACGATGTCGTTGGCCGACGCCGCCCGTCAGTGGTTCCTGGCCAACGCCGGCTGACGGCTGTTCATCAGGAACGACCCGGTCACCAGGAACGACCCGGTCACCAGGAACGACCCGGTCACCAGGAACGACACCAGGCATCGACGGCTGCGGCAAAGGCGTCGAGATCGTCGTCACCGATCGGGAGCGACAGGGCGATGAAGCCTCGGCGGGCGAGATAGAACCCTGCTTCCAGCAAATCGAAGAAGAACAGTTCCCGCAGCGGCTCGAAGCCACCGACGAGATCGGCCGGTGACCGCACGGGCCCCGGGACGGGGTGCACGTTCATCAACGACCCGAGACCGGTCACCGACATCGGCAACCCCGACTCGAGGAACGACTCGTCGAGACGGGAGCGGAGTCGGTCGCCACGCTCGTTGAGGGCACCCAGGGCATCGGAGGTGAGGGTGTGTTCGAGGGTGGCGATGCCGGCTGCCATCGTGAGCACGTTGTTGTTGAACGTGCCGGCGTGACCGAGCGGTTCGAGGCCGTCGGAACGGTCGGCCCCGGTGTCGTAGACCGACAGGACGTCGGCCCGCCCGCCGAAGGCGCCGAAGCTCATCCCGCCGGCGAGGTACTTGCCGAACGTCGCCAGATCGGGGTTCACCCCATAGAGCAGCTGCGCTCCCCCACTGCTGAGACGTGAGGTCATGACCTCGTCGAAGATCAGCAACGACCCGTTGGTGTCGCAGAGGTGGCGGAGCCCGGTGACGAAGTCGGGATCGCCGGGAAGGCAGCCGGCCGATCCGAGCATCGGTTCCACCAGAACGGCGGCGATCTCACCGCCTCGCCGGTCGAGGATGGCTCGCACCGAGTCGAGATCGTTGAAGGTCGCGATCTCGACGTCGAAGGGCACGTTGACCGCCCTGCCGTGGGTGCCGTAGGTGAGCACCCCGCCGTGATAGCCGCCCTCGAACACGATCAGAGCGTTTCTCCTGGTCACGTGCCGTGCCGTTGCGATGGCCATGAGGTTTGCCTCGGTCCCGGAGTTGGTGAAGCGCACCTGCTCGAGCGCCGGGAACCGCTGCACCATCAACTGGGCGAACCGGATCTCGTTCGGGTGGGTGGCGCCGAGCGTCCAGCCCGTGGCCATGGCCGCGGCCACGGCGTCGGCGACGACCGCCGGTGTGTGGCCGGCGAGGCCGGCGGTGTAGTTGCCGAGCAGGTCGAGCAGTCGGTGGCCATCGACGTCGATCAGGGTCGCGCCCTGGGCCTCGGCCACCCGGAAGGGGAACGGGTCGAAGTGGAGCACGGTTCGGGTGTGACCGCCGGGCAGGACCGCCGCCGCCTCGGCCGCCAGGGCCGCCGATCGTGGCCGTCCGGCCACGTACCGGGCCCGAGCGGCCTCGAGTCGGTGCTGGACCCGGGCGGATCGATCATGGTCGAGCGGCATGCCGAGACGCTAACACCACCCACCTTGCCCATGCGTACGGACAGGCTGCCCACCGGCAGAACGATGCGGGTGCTGCCAACCGCACGCATGCTGCGGAGGGTTCTGAACTGGTTCGTTGCGTCGGAGTCGGCGATCTCGGGGTCGGGTCTGCCGATCCTGCATAGGGTCAGGCCGAGGGGTTGCGAAGCCTTGCGTACCGTTTGCGTCCGCGCCAACCGAAGGAGGCCTTGGCGGCCTCGAGGTCGACGGCGAGCGCTTCGGCCCGGGCCCGCTCGACCTCCAACCGGCTGCGCTCGGCCTCGGCCCGCCGTTCGGCCTCGGCGACCAGCTCACGTTCTCGCCGGGTGGCCTCATCGGCTCGGGATCGTTCGGCCTCGGCAACGGCGAGTGATTGGCGGGTCTGGGCCAGCTCGGCCTTCAGTCGGGTCTGCTCGGCGCGTTCGGCTTCGAGATCGCCGACGAGTTGGTCGACCCGTCTCTTGGTCTGGGTCGCTGCTGCGGTCGCCTGCTCGGCCTCGAGCCGTGCGATCCGGGCCTCGGCTTCGGCGTCGGCCTCGCGACGGGTGACCATCAGCAATTCGGTCAGGGTTGCCGGGTCGGGCGACGGTGCCGGGGAGTCATCGCGCAGGTCGAGCGACCATCCCTCTCGCTCGGCGATGTCGCGCAGGGCTGCAGTGGGGATTGCGTAGGCGTTGCCATGGGGGGTGTCGACGGTTTCGACCTCGGGCAGCTTCTGGGCGGCGATCCGTCGGCGGAGGGTGTCGGTCGAAACGCCCAGCAGATCGGCAGCTTCTCGCAGGAGAACGCGGTCATCGGGCATGCTGGGGCTCCAGGCGGTGAGCAGGTGGTCGGTTGGCGATCGGATCCCGGGCACCCATCGGGGTGCAACCGCAAATGATCGAGCCCACAGTATGCACCGCCTGGGCAGTCGTCGTCGCAGCGGGCGCCGGGTGCTCCGACCCGCCGGTCGACGAGGATGGGTGGTCCACGCGGCAGGGCACGGACTGCCGGGCCGCGCCTCGACGCTGCCCAGGCCTTGCCGAGGCGCGTGCCGGGGGGTGGCGAGCCGGGACCCCGTGAGTGGGGTCCGCGGGCGGTGGCGGTCGATCCGGGGCCGCCGGTCGGTCGCACGTTGCGGGACCGTGCCTGGGCGGGCTTCGGGTCTGCCCGGGTGACCCTGGGCAGCGATCCGATGGCTGGGCATCACCGCACAGAACAGGCAGAATGGCTCCCGGGCACCCTGGGCAGCGGCCGGAGCGGGCGTCGTCTCCGAGATCATCTGCCCATGGGTCTGCGCAGGGTCGGCGTGGCGCCGGATCGATACTCAGTAGCTCCCGGGGACGAACGCCAGCTCCCCACTGACGGCGGGCAGCAGCACCACCATCGAGTGTTGGCCGACATCGGTGGTCGCGCCGCTGATGCCGGTGAGATACCACAGTCGCGGTTCGGCTCCCACGAGTCGAAAAGTGGTGAGCTTCGTCGGATCGGGTTCGGCGGCATCGATGGTGACGAAGAGACTGCCGTCGCGCCATTCGGCCCGCCTGATCATGATGCCCGGGGCATCGAGATCGACGACCTGGGGACACGCTTCGGACAGCTCGGCGACCGCCCGCCGGGCCGAGTCGATCGTGGCCGTTGCGTGCGATCCGGGCGCGGTACCGGCGAGGCCGTCGAGGAGCCGAAGATGGAGTTCGGTCCAGGCCGGCGTCCGCTGCGCCAGGGTGAGCAGCCGGTCGGCCACCGACATCGTGCGCTTCGGCGTCGGACCCGCCGTTTCCCCGTTGCACCTGGTCACGGAGCCATTCGAGCTCCTCGTCGTCGATCATCGCCGCGACCGTACTGCAGCGGGGACACCGGGTCCGATCCACGGTGGACCCCGGCGCCGATGGGCCCGGTCCGTGGCGGCCAATGCGTCGGTTCGATGACGTCGGGAACCGCGACACCGATTTGCCCGTCTCAGGGCCGACGAACGACCCCGGAGGCCGATGATGACCACGATTCGACAGACCCGATCCCCGAAGCGGCGCTGGCGCCTGATGACGCTGCTGCTGGCCCTCTCCCTGGTCGGCGGCGCCTGCAGCGCGAACGACGAGGACTCCTCGACGGCCGGGGGCGCCGAGATGGTTGCCGACGTCGAGGCGGCGCCCGAGTCGAGAATCGAGGCCGGCGGGGTCACCGCCGAGGATGCCTTCGCTGCAGATGCGACCGACCGGGCGAGCGGGCCGGCCGAGGAGTCGGCGTCGGTGGGGGAGGGGTCGACCCTGGGATCGGGGGGAACGGGCGTCGGTTCGCTGACCCCGGTCGACATCGGGCGGGACATCATCTTCACGGCATCGATCGAGGTGGAGGTGGCCGACGTCGCCGCGGCGTCGGCGGAAGCCGTTGCGGTGATCCAGGGGCTCGGAGGGTTCGTGTTCGGGCAGACCTCGGTCGACGACGGCATCCCCCGATCGACTCTCACGTTCAAGGTCCGTCCCGAGGACTTCCAGACCGCCATCGCTGAACTCGGTGAAGTCGGGGTGCTGCGGTCGCAGAACATCACGACCGACGACGTGACCGAGCGCGTGGTCGACCTCGAGAGTCGGATCATCACGGCGCAGGCGAGCGTCGACCGGCTCCGGGGGTTCCTCGAAGGAGCGACGTCGTTGGCCGACATCGCCCAGCTCGAAGGAGAACTCCTGCAGCGGGAGACCGACCTCGAGCTGTTGCGGGGTCAGCTGCGGACCGTCGAGGCCCAGGTCGACCTGGCGACGATCACCGTGTCGCTGACCCAGCAGGTTCCGGGCCCCGAACTCGAGCTGGCGACCACCTTCTACGTCGGTCATGACGGGGGGGCCGCGTGCCAGGGGAGCGACGATCTGTCCGTCGACGAGGGCGACGCCGTGACGGTCTGCTACGTCGTCACCAACTCGGGCGACACCCATCTCGCCGACGTCGAGGTGGTCGATGCCACCTTCGGTCTCGATGCGGGCGACATCACCCGCATCGGGGACGACGGGATCGTGGCGCCGGGGGACCAGATCCGCTTCGTTGCCGAGGTCGAGGCGATCGAGACCCGGTCCAGTGCCAGTCGGGCCACGGGTCGAGCCGTCGACGAGGCCGGCAACGACCTGCGCCAGGGTCTGGTGACGGCAGCCGGTGAGGCGCGGTTGACGGTCGAGCCCGACACGTCGCTACCGGGATTCCTCGACGGGTTCGGTGCGGGCTGGGCGGTGGTGCTCGGCGTCGTGTCCGCCGTCGTGCTGGCCGCCGGATTCTCCCTGCCGCTCATCTGGTTGCCGGTGGCGCTGTGGTGGGTGTGGCGCACGGTGCTGCGTCCCCGACGGCAGGCCCGGAGGGCGGCCCGGCCGGCCGAGGCGATCCCGATGGCCGCACCGCCCGCCCCGCCGACCCCACCCGCTCCGGTGCCCGACGCCACGGCCGGAGCCGCGGGGTCGGAGCCGCCGTCTCCCTGAGGACACTCGACCGCGCGCAGAACGTGGTCGAAATCGGTCACGACCGGTGATGCTCACACCACTCTCCCACGAGAGGCGGTCGAGCCGACACACCTCGCGCGAGAATGACATCGGTGGAGTTCACCGGGGAAAACCGTCTCGCTGGCTGGATATTCAACCTCCGGGGCTGTGGATAAGTCTGTGGCCTTTGTGGAAATGATGGTCCGTCGACTTTTCCCGATCATTCCTGATCCCGCTGGATCATCACCGACGGTGACAGCGGGGTGGCCGGTGGGTGGAGCGGAGGCGAACCCCCGGTGGCCGGGCGTCGTGAGGCCGATCCCTCGGCCGCCGGGCCGGCCCAGTACCCTGACCCGGACGATCGAGGAGCGAAACGATGTCCGGTGTCCTGGTTCCCCTGCTGCAGCTGGCGTCGCTGGTGTTCCTCGCCCGTGCGCTGCTGAGCTGGTTCCCGATTCGGCCGGGGTCGAGCTTCTATCCCGTCTGGCGGCTGATCCACCAGGTCACCGACCCGGTCATCGTGCCGATCCGGCGGATCCTGCCACCGATGGGCGGTCTCGACCTCTCGGTGTTCCTCGTGATCATCGCCATCAACGTGGTGCTGGTCCCGATCGCCGCCCGGCTGTGACCGGCGAGGACCTGACCGACACGGCGAGCACCCCACGCCGTTGAGTCCGTGGGGTCGACGCTCGTTCGGCGACTCGAGGTGAACGGTGACGCCCGTCGGGTCCTGACCGTTCGTGGTGCCCGGGGGTTCGTCGACGGCGCGGCGAGTGTCGCCCTCCCGGCCTACCTGGCCTTGGTCGGACTCGACGTGGGTCGGGTCGGTTGGATCGCGACGTTCACGATGCTCGGCTCGGCGGCGGCGACCCTGGGTATCGCCTGGTTCGGGCGAGCGTGGCCGCGACGGAAACTCCTCATCGGATCGTCGATCCTGATGACGGTCACCGGCGTCGCCTTCGGGTTCGCCTCGACCTTCTGGGTGCTCGCCGTCATCGCCGTGATCGGCACCCTGAATCCCTCGTCGGGTGACGTCAGCGTGTTCCAACCGATCGAGCACTCGATGCTTCCCCAGACGGTTCCCGACACGAAGCGGACGGCACTGTTCGCCCGGTACTCGCTGGTGGGATCGCTGCTCGCGGCGTTCGGCTCGCTCAGTGTGGGCGCCGTCGTCGCGCTGCATCACCGGGGCTGGTTGTCCGAACTCGACGCGCTCCGAATTCCCTTTCTCGCCTACGCCCTGGTCGGCGTCGGGTCCTTCCTGGCCTACCGCCGGCTCGGTCCCGGAGCCGAACCGCCCGTCGGCGGCGAGCCCGGGGCCCTGGGCTCGAGCCGGTCCATCGTGCTTCGACTCGCGGCGTTGTTCAGCCTCGACTCGTTCGCCGGTGGCTTCACGGTCCAGTCGATGCTGGCGTTGTGGCTGTTCCTTCGTTTCGATCTCTCGGTCGGTGTCACCGGTCTCGTGTTCTTCTGGACCGGGCTGTTCACCGCCGGATCGATGCTCGTCTCACCCTGGCTGGCGGGCAGGATCGGTCTGGTGCGCACCATGGTGTTCACCCACATCCCGGCCAATCTGTTCCTGATCGCTGCGGCATTCATGCCGACGGCCTGGTCGGCGGTCGGTTGTCTCATGGTTCGTTCGGTGTTCGCGACCATGGACGTGCCGGCCCGCACGAGCTACGTGATGGCGGTGGTCCCGCCCGAGCGGCGAGCGGCGGCGTCGGCGATCACGAACGTTCCTCGCAGTCTCGCCGCGGTGGCGGGTCCGGCCCTGTCCGGCGCGCTCCTGGCCCGGACGACGTTCGGGTGGCCGCTCGTGATCGCCGGGTCGATCAAGATCACCTACGACCTGCTGCTGCTGCGGTCGTTCGGTTCCCTCCGACCACCCGAAGAGCAACACGGAGCCCGGTAGGGCTGAGTCAGGTGGGGCTGAGTCAGGTGGGGCTGTCGTCGCGGAGTTCGAATCCCGACGAAGCGACCACCACGCCGCCCACCTGGAGATCGACGCGGTGCCGACCGGCTCGGTAACGACGGGTGGACGCGGTCTGGATCAGGCGGCGCTTGGTCAGGGAGCGTTGTTCTCCGGGTTCCAGATCGATCGAGGTCCACTTGAAGACCTTCGGAATCGTGGCGGACGATCGGGTGCGGTGATGCACGACGAAGTCGACCACGAGTCGTTGCGTTCGGGCCCCGGTCGATCGAATCTCGGTCCGGAGGTGGATCGACTCACCGAGGTGGATCGACGCGGGCTCGACGGCGAACCCGATCACCTCGATCTGGGGGTCGGTGGAGAAGCCGAGCGCCGCCATCGCCCCGGGATGCCCCTTCTTGATGAGTGAGCGCAGGGCCTGTCGGACCATGGCTCCGTCGACGGTGGGATCCTCCGCCTGCCAGCGGGTCACGATCTCGACGACCCGATCCGGATGACGTCGGGCAACGTCGTTGAGGTGGTTGGCCACCGATCGCCGCACGGTCGTGGATGGATCGTGCCGCAGGCGTTCGATCAGGTCGAGACCGATCGAGGGGTCTGCGATCAGGACGTCGACGCTCGGAGCCCAGGGCAGATGGGGTCGGGTCCCTTCGGAGGGCAGGCGACGGACTCGTTCGTCGGGGTGGGTGGTCCATCGGCGGAGGTGGGCGAGTGTCAGGTCGAGGTGCCGGTCGAGAAACGGCCGGATGGCGAACTCGCAGCTCATGTGTCGGGTCAGCGTTTCCATGGCGGTCAGCGACTCGTGCGGATGCTCGAGACCATGGCGTTCGACGAACGAGCAGAGCGGCCAGGCCGCGAATCCGTCGAGTCGCGATGCGACGGCGACGACGGCTCGCAGGGCTTCGGGGTAGGGGAGTGGGAGGGCGACGCGGAGTTCGTCGGCGATGAGATCGACGCGGGCCTTCAGTTCTCGATCGTCGAGGCGGTCGAGGACGCGACGTTCGAAGCCCGTGGCGTCGAACGCGGGCTCCACTGCAGCGAAGCGGTCGCGCAGGTCCCGGACGAGGGACGCATCCATCTGGTGCTTCAGGGGCTCGGCCACCCGGCCAGGGTAGGACGGCTACCCGTTGCGGCCCGAACGCGAGGTCGCCGGTCTCACCAGCCTTCGATCCGGAGTTCACGCGAGCGGATGACGTCGCCGAGATGGCCGGGCAGTCGATCGGCGGACCAGTCGACGGTGAACCCCGTGACCTCGTCGTCTTCCTGCCAGGCGGCGCTGATCCCCGGGGCGAGCAGTGCGGCCAACAGTTCGCGTTCGGTGGTATCGAGCGTCGACGCGAAGTCCCGTAGCTTGTCGATGAGGGACTCGGCATTGCCGCCATCGGTTGTGGGCGTTCGGTTCATCGAGAGCTCTCCGAATCATGAGCCGAGCCGACGACTCGTCATCCAGGACGCCAGATCGGGCGAAGGGTTACGCCGTCGACACCGGAGATCGAACGCAACGCCGTCGTCGCCACGGTATCGGCCCCGCTTCAGGGATCTCGGCCGGTGGCTGTAACCGAAGGCCGTCGAATTCGTCCGGCCTGGGGTCGAGGGAGAACCGTGCGATTCGAGATCGAGATCAGCTATCCAGACGGCACCACGGGCATCGTGCCGCTCTCCGATCCCATCGAGATCGGCCGGGAGACCACCGGCCTGGTGATCGACGACCCGGCCATCAGCCGCCGGCACCTGGTGCTCCGACCGGTCGACGCCGGGGTGGAGGTGGAGGACCTCGGGAGTGCGAACGGCACGATGATCGACGGCTCCCCGCTCCGAGGCATCGTGCTGGTGACCGACACGGCGGTCGTCCTCGCCGGCGACACGCTGTTCCGGATCCGGGAGGTCTCACCCCCCGGAGCAGCGACGGACCCCGCGGGGCGTGAAACGGTCGCGCCGGTCTCGGCCCGGGCGCAGGCCGCCGCCACGCCCCGCCCACCGCAGCGGGCGTTCACGGCGATCGAGGGCGACCTCATCACGGTCAACTCGGTGCCCGGGACCGTCGGTGCGTCGGTCGCCGCCTCCGTGCACGACACGGCGAAGCGGGCGAGATCGGCACTGTCGGGGTTCGGGTCGGAGCCCTGGGGTGCCGCCGTCACGATCAACATCGTCGACCCGTTCCCGCACCCCGACGACCCGACCCACCTCGTCACCGGGGGCGCCACGATCGACGCCGAGGCCAACACCATCTGGTTGGTCGTCACGCCCGAGTCACCGCCCGAGAGCCCCCATCGGGCCCTGGCCCTGCTCTTCGGAGCGGCACTGCCCTGCGCCGGCGACCTCGATCACCTGATCGAGGGCTACGGAATCCACCTGTCCGGAGCGTCCGAACCCGAACCCGAAACCGTCGTTGCCCTCCCGGCCGCCCTGGAGGACCTCGACCCCGCCATGCGGGGCTCCCTCGTCGCATCGTTCGTTCGCTACCTGATCGCCCGGGAGGGCGACGAGGTGTTCCGGCGACTCCTGACCACCCCCAGCGGTCACGTGTCGGAAACCTGGAAGGAGCTGTACGGACGCTCGGCACAGGTCCTCGAGGCGTCCTGGCGTGACGACCACGAGAACGCCCCACCGAGTGTTTCCACCACGGACTTCCTGCGGATGTCGTGGCGGTATCTGCGGCCCTACCGGTTGCGGCAGGCCGAGGTGTTCGGGTACATGCTGCTGAGCCTGGCCTTCACGGTCACCTACCCGTTCGTGACGAAGCGCCTCTTCGACCGGGCGATACCGAGCGGCGAGATGTCGGAGGTGTTCACCCTGCTCGGAGCCCTCGCTGCGGCGTTCGCCGTCTCCCTGGTCGCCGGGCTCCGTCAGACCTATCAGGGCGCGTCGATCTCGACCTCGGTCGTTCGCGATCTGCGCGAGGAACTGTTCGGCCGTCTCCAGACCGTCCCGGATTCGTGGGTGTCGCGTCACTCGCAGGGTGACGTGTTGTCGAGGCTGATGAATGACGTGGGACGGGTCGAGGCGGGGCTCTCGACCGCCATCGAGGGCGGCGTCTTCCAGGTCGTCTCGCTGGTCGTTGCGACGGTGATCATGCTGCAGGTCAATCCGCTCCTGGGTCTGATCGTGCTGGTCGGTGCGCCGATCGTGGGCTTCGTCTATCGGCGGATGTCGGCCGGGGCGATGACGAGGAGCATGGCCGTTCAGGAGGAGGGCAGCGCCGTCATGACCGTCGCCGCCGAGAACTATCAGGCGAACGCCGTGGTCAAGGTGTTCGGGCTGAAGTCGTACGAGCAGGCACGGTTCCGGCGAACGTCCGACCGACTCGTCCGGGCCCAGATGCGCATGAGTCTGTTCGGTGGCCTGTTCGGCATCGCCGTCGAGTCGATCATGACGCTCCTCCGCCTCACCGTCATCGGCATCGGTGCGTGGCTGATCTTCGAGGGTCGATTCACCCTCGGTGGTCTCGTCGCCTTCCTGGGGATCATGGGCGAGGTCCTCAGCCCGGTGGTCGGTCTCACCACGCTGGGCCAGTCCATCCAATCGTCGGTCGGCGCGATCATCCGCATCGACGAGGTCCTCGACGCCGAGCCCGAGCCGGGCGGTGAGGACCTTCCGGCGCTCGGTCCGCTCACCCGCGAGATCCGCCTCGAAGGGGTCTCCCTGTCGTACACCCCGGAGCGGCGCGCCCTGGATCGGGTCGACGTGACCATCCCCGCCGGATCTCGAGTGGCCTTCGTCGGTCCGTCGGGGTCGGGTAAGTCGACGATCCTGCGTGTCCTCATGCGGCTGTACGAACCCGACGAGGGTCGCATCACGATCGACGGAGTCGACGTGCGCGAGCGATCGTTGGCGTCGCTGCGGTCGCAGATGGGTGTGGTCTTCCAGGATTCCTTCCTCTTCGACGCGACGGTTCGCGAGAACATCTCCCTGGGGTCGGTCGGTTGCACCGAGGCCGAGATGCTCTCGGCCGCTCGAATGGCCGAGGTCGAGAGCTTCGTCGGCAACCTCGCCCGGGGTTATGACACCCTGGTCGGCGAGGGTGGCCGGAATCTCTCGGGTGGTCAGCGACAGCGGGTGGCGATCGCCCGTGCCCTGCTCGGGAACCCGTCGATCATGCTGCTCGACGAGGCGACCTCGGCGCTCGACCCCGGGACCGAACGCCAGATCACCGAGACCCTCGAACGGGCCGGAGCCGGCAAGACGGTGATCGCCATCACCCACCGGCTGACCTCGGTCGTCGACTACGACCGCATCGTGGTCGTGGACGCCGGACGCATCGTCGAGCAGGGACGCCACACCGAACTCGTCGAACGGGGCGGTCTGTATGCCCGGCTGTGGGCCGAGCAGACCGGCGAGACGGTCGTCGAACCCGTTCCCTTCGACCTCGAAGCCGTGCTCTCCAGGCTGCCGCTCTTCGTCGACGTGCCGGCGGGGGAGTTGCCGGAGCTTGTGGCCCGGTTCACGCGCACCGTCGTCGAATCGGGTTCGATCGTGAGCGAAGGGGGTCAGCTGGTCGTCATCGAGCGCGGACGGGGCGACGTCGAACCGACCGACGAGCAGGGCACCGTGATCCCGCGCTCGATCGGTGCCGGTGAGGTCTTCGGCCTGAACGCCATGCTCGGGGATCCGACCCACGCGCTCCTCCGGATGCATGAACCCGCCATCCTGTGGACCCTGACCGAGGCCGATCTGGCCGACCTGCGCCGCGACCACGCGGAGATCGACGATGCGGCCGCCGGGCGGTCGACCATGGCTCCCCGCCCGGTCGGACGGATGCTGGCTCGCGCCACGATCGGTCCCGGAGCCACACCGGGTCCTCGTTCGACGGTCGGCGTCACCCAGCAGGCGATCACCGCCGCTGATGTCGCGGCCGGGGTGGCCGCGGCACGAGCGGCGCGACGCTGACCCAGGGCAATCACCCCTGCGTCACGAGTTCTGCACTCGTCGAAGCAACTGCCGGGTCTCTTCGTCGGGTGTGAGCGCGTGGCCCTCGAGTCGCTCCGAGAGCGACTGGCACGCAGCGCGGGCAGCCGAGTCGGATCCGAGTGCGAGGTGGCACCGAATGAACAATCGATGGGCCCGCTCGGACAGGGGATCGATCTGCATGGCGCGCACGGCCGACGACATGGACAGCTCGGGCTCGCCGCTGGCCAGGACGAGTTCGCCATGTCGACAGGTCGCCGCGTGCACCAGGGAACGGAGTCGGAGCCGCTCGGGGATCACCCATTCGTCGTCGATGTGCTCGAGGTAGTCGCCGGTGTAGAGGTCACCGGCCGCTTCGTACGCTTCGACCGCGAGGCTCGGAACACCGTCGGCTTCCGCCGTCGCCGCCTGCTCGATCAACCGGTCGAACTGGTCGACGTCCAGATCGACGGCCTCCATGGCGAGACGCAGGTTCGTCGACGTGCCTGCGACGAAGTAGGCACGGGAGCCGGCGGTCCGATCGGGTTCGAGTGCCGAGAGGAGATGGGTGAGGTTCACCCGCAGGTTCGCCGCCGCCTTGGCCTCGGGAAGACCGGGCCAGAGGGAACCGGCGGCGGCTCGGCGTGACACGTTCGCATGGGTCAGGAGATAGACGAAGAGGTCCTGCACCCGTTGTCGTCGATGCCAGTGTCGACCGAGCTCGCCACCGTCGCTCCTGGTGACGCACAGTTCGCCGAGCGTTCGAACCTCCAGTCGATACGGCGGTGCGATCGACAGCTCGGCCAGAAGCTGCGAGGCCTGCTTCGCCAAAGGCTTCGCGGCGTTCCCGGCGATTCGCTCGAGCCAGGAGCCGAGACCCGGGGTGTCGATCAGGAGCTGCCTCACCTGTGGGTCGTCACCGGCGAGGGGAACGGCCAGTTCGACGAGCAGGGGGGGTGGAACGTGCGCCTGGAGGAGCGCCGGTCGATCCCAGGGAAGGGCGCGTGCCCGAGCGGTATCGCCGTCGGCCCGGAGGGCTTCGATCGCTGCTCCGGCAGCGATGGCGGTCGTCAGCGCCGGGCCCATGACGCACGAATCGAGAACGGGTGCGGTTTCGGGAACGAGTGCCCGGAGGGTGGCCAGACCGTGGAGATAGCCACGAGCGGGCCAGCGACCGAGCGGGACGCGCTCGAGCGCGTGCATGCAGGAGTTCCCGTGCCTGGTCCTCCCCCTCGGTACACAAGCAGACCAGAACCTCGGCCACGTCGACCAACAGGTTGACCTGATCACCGACCGAGGTTCTCGCAGTGCCGGCGTCGCGCACCAACCGCTGCCCCTCGGCGAACGCGCCGGCCGCAACGGCCACGGTCGCCACCACCCCTTGCACGGAGACGATCTCGTGAGCCATGCCCCGGGAGCCGACCACGACGGGGAGATCCCTGGCGAGTGCCCACGCCGTCGCCGGATCGATCTCGCCTCTCAGCCAGAAGGCCTGGGCCCCGAAGACGTCGACGTGGTCGGAACCGACCACCGATTCGAGCGAGGCGACCACCTGTTCGGGATGTCCGAGGTCGACCAGCCTCTCGGCGATGGAGACTCGCCGTTGTTCGGGATCGAGGATTGCCAGGGTCTTGGTGGCGGCCATCGCCGCGTCGACATCGCCGGCGTTCTGCGCGATCACCGAGCGGATGAACGCCTCGGTGGCGGCGGCCAGCGGCACCTCGGCCCGGACCAGGTCGGCGAGGCGTTCGTCGAGCACCAACCGAGTGTGATCGTGCAGATAGTGCAGGTGCGCGAGTCGCCATCGAGCGAGTGCCTCGACGTCCCGATCGCCGACGTCGCGGGCGGCTGTCTGCCGCTCGTTCGAAGAGGACGGCGGCGAGGTGCTCGCTCGATGCCAACTGCCGGACACCGTCGAGGACCAGACCGGTCGGCCCGATCTCCTGCGAGGGTGGGAGCATGGCCTGGAGTTCGACGACCTCGGCCGTGTCGATCGAGAGCAAGGGTTGACGGCAGTAGTGCTGGACCGCGAGGCCAAGGCACTCCAGGTCCTGCACCGCCGTCGCCGCCTTCGCGGCGCGCAGGTATTCGCCGTGCTCGAGCAAACGCCGCGCCCCGAAGCGCAACGCTTCTTCGCACTCGCGGCTCTCGATCAGACCGGAGAGGGCATCGGTCCAGAGGGGATGCATCTCGTAGCGGTCGTCATCGAGTTGCTCGACGAGTGGCAGCCCGCCGAGCGCCATCTTCGCCGACCACGCACTGGTGCCTCCGATGGCTCCGACCAGGACGTCGTCGATGGCACCGAACGGCGTCAGGAGCCCGAGGAGGCGGGCACGCTCGGGGTGCAGCGTGGCGACCACCTCGTCGCGCAGGTACTGGGCGGCCGCATCGCGGCCAAGTGTGTGCGACAACACGGCCAGGGCCGGCCAACGCAGGACGTGATCGTCGCCGGCAACCACCGTCGAGGGGGCGAAGCCGAGCTGACCGATCTCGGTGTCGTCGAACTCGAGCGATGATTCGTCGA
The DNA here is from genome assembly GCA_963717115.1 of uncultured Acidimicrobiales bacterium. GTDB lineage: Bacteria > Actinomycetota > Acidimicrobiia > Acidimicrobiales > SZUA-35 > JBBQUN01. Next base: position 86,508 of record CAVQVO010000015.1, read on the forward strand.
TCGAGCACGATGTTCTCGTGGAGCTGACGACGTTCGAGGCCGATGTTGGGCGTGGAACGCCCCGACAGGACCAGGTGAGCGTTGTCGGGGAGCTCGTCGATCAACCGCTCGATGGTCCGCCAGGCCTCACTCGGCATCCTCGAGTCGATGCAGGTCGTCGACGATCAGGGCGACCGAATCGGGTGACCTCATCCAGACCAGCTCGGCGATCTCGTCGGTGGTGACCGAGGGCCGACCGGGCAGTCCGGTGATCGATTGGAAGAGCCCGATCAGGAGCTGATCGGGATCGCGATCGAGCTCGCGGACACCGAGCCAGTAGTCCTGGCCGAACTGCTCGAGCCGGTTCTCCTGCACCGCCTGGGCGAGCAGGGTCGTCTTTCCGAACCCTGCGCCTGCGGTGACGACGGTGAGACGTTCCTCGAAGCGGCGACGAAGCAGCCGGATCAACCGTGGTCGGGTGACGAGGTCCGCCGCCGCGGTTGGTGCCTGATGCCGGATGGTCGAGACGCGACGAGGAATCACGAGGGCATCCCCGTGTCTCGATCGGCTCGATGACCGTGACTGATGACGAGCGTGATGATGCGCGAACCCCTCCGCCGACGACGAGCGAGAGGCCCGGACTGAGCATCTCACCTGGTGAGGACCCTAGCGCGACAACCGCCGGCGATCGATCGGTCGACGCTCGGGTCGGGTCGTCGCATCAGTCGGTGGCGGTGTCGGCGAGGTCTTCGGGCTCGATGACGAGGTGGTCAGGGTCTTCGTCGTCTTCGTCGTCTTCGTGATCGTCGTCTCCACTGGGCTCGGGTATCACGAAGTAGCCGATCGCGAAGCCGGCAATCGTCGGAATCACGGTCAACGGCACCCAGCCCGCCGCCGGGAGCGGGAAGATGCGGAGCACGGAGAAGGCGACCGACAGCAGGAGCCCCAGTCCCAGGCCGGGGATGAGGAAGCGGACGCCGCGTGCGAATCGTTGTTCGGGCAGCTGGTTGCTTCGGAAGTCTCGAACGTTGAGGAGGGCGGTGATCACCGTGACCAGGAAGAGACCGATCGAGAACAGCGCCATCATCGAGGTCGCGTTCCCCCGGATGTCGATGGCGAAGGGCTGACTGGCGACGCGCGTGCCGTCCTGGTCGTAGACGCGGACGAAGGCTCGAAGATAGCCACTCGCCTGACGCTCCAGCTCGAAGAAGTCGAGGGGGATCTCGACGTCGCGGGTCGAGGCCGGATCGACGGTGAGCTGCACCCGTGCGTCGTAGGTCAAGAAGTTGAGTCCGAGGAGCTCGCCCTCGATCCGGACCCGACGGACCTCGACCGGCGCGTCCGTCGGGATTGGTGATGGCAAGACGGAGGAGGCCTTCTTCCCGTGGGTCGAAACGAAGCGGATTCGAGGCGGTCGCCTCGGACACCGGCGACCGAGTCGATCGTGGAATCGATGTCGAGTGTCTTGCGTTCGCTGGTGCCACCGCACGCAGACGCAACGGCGACCAGCAACACGATCAGCATCATGCTGGGGGTGTTTCATCGATGGTTCTCCTACCGACCGGTGTGGGATGGGTTCATCCGAATTCGTCGTCGTCGCCGGGCTCGGGCGAAGCGCGCCCGAGCGAGGGCGCCGAGCACGGCGGCCGCTGCCGCCGAGATCGCCGCCGCGATGAGCCCGTCGGTGGTCACGAACTCGACCGAGCGTTGAGCGAGGATCAGGGTCGCCGCCACGGCGAGCGCGGCGGCCGAGATGGCGGCTCCCACGAGCATGGTGAGCCGAACCGATCCCTTTCTGAACGACCGGAGCCGGAATTCGAGCATCGAGCCGGCGAGCAACACGACCCCGATCAGCGCCGGGAGTTGCACGGTTTCGAACCATCGTCGCGTCGAACGTACGGCGATGACCGTCTCGGACGATCCATCGGCGCTCTCGATCCGAAGGAGCATCGGTCCTGACACGACGTAGGCGAGCGGCCCGAGATCGAGATCGATGAAGCCGTCGGTGGGTTCGTGTTCGCGGGACCAGATGACGACTCCGGCGTACTCGAGCCTGGTGGTCACGGGCTCACCGACCACCGGCCCCACTCGCACGATCCCGTCGAGGGCGACGTCGTTGACTTCGATGGTGGAGATCTCGAGACCATCGATCGTCGGTGTGGGTCCCGAGCTCACGCTCGACGGCGAGGGTTGGGGTGCGCGAAGGACGAGCAGCAGCGCCAACGCGACGGCGATGCCGGCGGCCAGCCAGAAGGGCCAGGTCGTGCCCGGCTTCTTGACGAGCGTCGAGACATCGACGAGCTGACGCCGGTCGATGGAGACGATCGGTTCGACCGGGACGTGGACGGCCATCGGTTTGACGGTGGGGCGTTGACCGCGTGGGGGAACCGTGCGATCGGCGACCCGTCCGACCGGGGCGATGGTCTTGTCGGGTCCGATGGTCTTGTCGGGTTCGTCGTCGTGGGCGGCCAGCGTCGTCGGCCGGAGTTCTCGGCTCCGTCCGGGCAATGGGTCGGCTCGGGGTGGATGGTTCCGGCATCGCGCCATGCGGAGCCCCAGGCCGTGTTCGCTGCCTGCTCGAGTCGGGAGGCGAGCACCTCGGCCGACTGGATTCGAGCCGACGGATCTCGGACGAGGGATGCCGCGATGACCGAGGCGACCGGTTCCGGCACGGTGGGGGCCACCGATCGAACATCGGGAGCCTCGTTCATGATTCGCTCGACGAGCAACGCCATCGGGGAGTCGCCTTCGAAGGGAAGTCGTCCCGAGACCAGCTCGAAGAGCACGGCTCCGATGGCATAGACGTCGGCGGCCGGCCCGACCTCGGCACCCTCGGCCTGCTCGGGGGCCATGTAGGCGGGGGTCCCGAGCACGCTCCCGTCGATGGTCGCCATCGTGTGGTTGCCGTTGAGCACCTTGGCGATCCCGAAGTCGGTCACCTTGAGATGGTCGGGCGCCGAGAAGAGGAGGTTCTCGGGCTTGATGTCGCGGTGGAGGACGCCGTTTCGGTGGGCGTGTTCGACCCCGAGTGAGGTGGCGATGGCGATCGCCACCGAATCCTGGATGGTCAGGCCGTCGCGGGTGAAGCGGTCCCACAACGTCCCGCCTCGCAGGGCCTCCATCACCAGGAGACAATGACCGTCTCGGTCGACGAAGTCGTAGACCGGGACGATGTTCGGATGGTCGAGGCGAGCGAGCGTTCGCGCCTCGGTCAAGAAGCGCGAGCGCACCTCGGCGTCGTCGACGAGCCCACGAGGGAGCTCCTTGATCGCGACCTCCCGATCGAGGTGTCGATGGCGGCCGAGGTGGACGATCCCCATCGCGCCACGACCGATCTCCGGCCCGACCTCGTAGTCGGGAAGCAGGTCGGCGATGATCGATGGAGTAGCGGAATTCACGGGCGATCCTCTCGGGCCAGACCGATGGCTCCGAGCCCAGACGTCTGGGAACGTGTTCGGTTACACCTCGCCGGCAATCGATCGGAACCGGACCCGGTTAACGCTCCGTTAGCGCCAGCTCCCTACGGTGATCCTGCTTGCCGTGACTTGAGGGAGTTCGCATGCAGGAGGGAATCGATCGGCGGACACGTGTGACGCTGACTTTGCTGATCCTCGTTGCGGCGTTGTTGCCGTTCCAGCTCGACCGGGCGGCTGCGGAACCGGGGGTGACCCCGAGGACCCTGTACCTGGATCGATACGCCTACCCCGACAATGGTTCCGCAACCGTTCGCGTCACCCGAACCCGATTCGACACCGGAGCGGTCGAGGTCACCGATCTCACGATGGCGTCCGGCGACTTCACGAGTCTTTCGCTGATCGAGGGCGACGACGTCGTCATCGAACGACTCGGGACGCTCGGGGCCGCGTACCGGTTGAGCATCCAGTGTGACGACGGCGCGTCCTTCGGCGGCGGGTCGTTCACCATGCTGGACTCCGACGCCTACTGCTACGTCTACGAGTCAGCAGCCTACATCCGTATCGAGAAGCGTACCGATCCTCCGGGCGGTGGGCCGTTCGACTTCACGATCGACGGTGGGGGGCTGTCCGAGACGTTCTCGCTCTCGCATCTCGACCAGGTCGAGTACGCGGTCGGCAAGTCGCCCGGGAACATCGTGATCCGGGAGATCACCGATCGGAACGTCTCGGCACAATGCTGGAAGAGCTTCGACGGTGAGACGAGTGACCCGATCGAGCTCGCTTCGGCACCTCCGGTCGCGGGAACGTTCGGGATCTCGTTCGAGAACGATCTTGCGGCGCAGTGGTTCTTCTGCCGGATCACCAACCTGGACGGCCCGCCGACGACCACGACCACGACGGTGCCGACCACGACGACGACGGTGCCGACCACGACCACGACGGTGCCGACCACGACGACGACGGTGCCGACCACGACCACGACGACGGTGCCGACCACGACGCACGACGGTGCCGACCACGACCACGACGGTGCCGACCACGACCACGACGGTGCCGACCACGACCACGACGGTGCCGACCACGACACGACGACGGTGCCGACCACGACCACGACGGTGCCGACCACGACGACACGACGGTGCCGACCACGACCACGACGGTGCCGACCACGACCACGACGGTGCCGACCACGACCACGACGGTGCCGACCACGACCACGACGGTGCCGACCACGACCACGACGGTGCCGACCACGACCACGACGGTGCCGACCACGACCACGACGGTGCCGACCACGACCACGACGGTGCCGACCACCACGACCACGGCGGTGCCGACCACGACCACGACGGTGCCGACCACGACGACGACGGTGCCGACCACGACGACCACGGCGGTGCCGACGACCACGACGGTGCCGACCACGACCACGACGGCGCCGACCACCACGACCACGGCGGTGCCGACCACCACCACGACGGCACCGACCACGACGACCACTGCTGTGCCGACCACGACCACGACCACGGCAGTGCCGACGACCACGACGGTGCCGACCACGACCACGACGGCACCGACCACCACGACCACTGCTGTGCCGACCACCACGACCACGGCTGTGCCGACCACCACCACGACGGCGCCGACCACCACGACCACTGCTGTGCCGACCACCACGACCACGACGGCGCCGACCACCACGACCACGGCTGTGCCGACCACCACCACGACGGCGCCGACCACGACGACCACGGCTGTGCCGACCACACGACGACCACGGCGGTGCCGACCACGACCACCGCAGCGCCGGCGACCACGACGCCACGGCGCGCCGTGGTCCTGCCGGCGACGACCACCCCGACTCCGACCACCCCGACCACGACCACCCCGACCACGACCACGACGACTCCGACCACGACGACTCCGACCACGGCCGCCGCACCGGCGACGCCATCCCCGACGACGACCGTTCCGACCACCTCGGTCCCGACGACGACTCTGCGGCTCGACGCTGCGACGATCGCTCGCGGTGCACCGATCGAGGTCCGCGTCGAATGTGCCGAACCGCTGGCCGCGCGGGCCGGCCCGGTCGACCTCGAGATCGTGGACGGTGTCGTCGACACGCTCGCACTCGGTGTCGGCGATCACCTCGTCGTCGTGACCTGTGCGGACGACACGGTGTTGGAGGTCGACCTCATGGTGGTCGAACCCGTGTCGGGCCGATCGTCGGGTCCGGCGACGGCCAGCACGCTCCTGCTCTTCAGCTGCATCGGAGGCTTCGTGGCCTTCGGTTCACCGGGCTCGGCGGCCCGCCGCGCGATCACCGGTGGTTCGTGATGAGGCTCGAACCGACCAGTGACCATCAGCTCGTCTGCGCCGCAGGAGGTGGTGACCAGCGGGCCTTCGATCAGCTCCACCGTCGATACGAGGGCTTGGTCACCGGGATCGTACGGGCCCAGGCCCGTGGTCAGGCCGACGTCGACGACATCACCCAGGAGGTCTTCGCCCGGGCCTGGCTGAAGGTCTCGACCCTTCGAGACCCGGGCCTGTTCCGGCCCTGGCTCCTCCAGATCGCTCGACGCGCCATCGTCGATCACTACCGGCACAACGCTCGTCGTCCGCCGCTCACCAACGATGACGATCTGGCTCTGGCCCTGCATCCATCGGAGTCGGCGAGCACCGATGACCTCGTGGAGCTTCGGGAATTGGCGCAATCGGTCCGCGAAGGCCTGCAGGGATTGTCCAAGCGCGACGCCACGGCGATCTCGCTCGCCGTCCATTTCGGTTTCGGCCCCACCGAGATCAGCGAGGCCCTGGGAATCACGACCGGCAACGCCAAGGTGGTGCTGCATCGAGCCCGCAAACGCCTTCGTGACATCATCGACGAACCACTGGGTTCCGAGGAGATCAACCAATGACCCACGTTGCCCGTCCGCTCCTGCAGACCATCGTCGACGAGGCGCTCGCGTCGAGCGGCGCCCGTTGTGGCTGGTTGCTCAACAACACCACCGAGGGATTCGTGGTCGTGGCGATCGGCAGCAGCGGCGTGACCCCGCTGCTGGAACTCGGGGCGCGGGTACCGGTCAAGGGGGCCCGGGGTTACACGCTCGCTTCCGGTCAGCCGGCCGCGCTGATGCCGCGTCCCGACGATCACAGCGACGAGGGCGTCGGCGGATACCCGGGCGTACCGCCGAGCTTCGTCGTCGCCGAAGCCGGCGACGGTTCGGTCCTGCTCGAGGTGGCCGCGAAACGAGATGGCGGGGGCTTCACGTTCGACGACATCGATGCGGTGGCCTCGCTGGCCCAGGTCGCAGCGGTGGCGATCAGCGAACAGCGCGACGAGATGATCGATGTGCCAACGCCGGCGCTGCTCGCAGCGGAACTGAGCGACCTCGCAGGAAGGGACCTGCGCCGTTACCGGGAGGTCGCGGCGCTGCTGCGAGGTCTCCTGGGCACGGCTCCATGAGCGATCGGCAGCGCCCGGCGTGGGCTCATGACTCGATCGCGCTCCGATTGTCGGGCCCGTCCGAGTCGCAGGACGTGACGCCCGAGTGGGCCTTCGGGGGAGCGACCGGTGCGGGCGTACGGGTCGCGGTGATCGACAGCGGAATCGATGCCGACCACCCGATGCTCGGCGATTGCGTCGATCAGGATGCCGCCATCGATTTCGCGGTCGACGGTGACGGGGCGGTGGTCTCGACCGTCGGCCCGCACGGTGACCAGTTCGGCCATGGCACCGCCGTTGCGGGGATCATCCACACGCTGGCGCCAGAGGCGCGGATCACCAGCGTTCGGGTGCTCGGTCCGAACCTGAGCGGCAAGGCGGCGTCGTTCCATGCCGGTCTTTCGTGGGCGGTCGACGAGGGGTTCGACGTCGTCAACCTCTCACTCGGAACGACGCGCAGCGAGTGGGCGCTCGCCTTCCACGAGGTGTGTGATCGCGCCTACTTCGGCAACACGTTCGTGGTCACCGCCGCCAACAACGTCCAGCGGGCGAGTTACCCGTCGCTGTTCGCGTCGGTGGCCAGCGTTGCCTGCAACACCTCCGACGACCCGCTCCGGTTCCACGCCAATCCCCAACCACCCGACGGAGTTCCTGGCCCGGGGGATCGAGATCGAGGTTCCCTGGATCGACGGAGGCATGACCACGATCACGGGAAATTCGTTCGCGGCACCGCACATCGCGGCGTTCGCCGCGCTGGTCAAGTCGAAACATCCCGACCTCCGCCCCTTTCAGATCAAGGCCGCGTTGTGGGCCACCTCGGCCAACGTTCGGGAGTCCTCGGCGATCGAGCCGGCCGGCCGCCGGACGACGGTTCTGTTCGCCGGAAACCGGGCGAACACACCGACCGACGCCGGCTCGGTGCCGGCCCCGGACGGCTACCGGCTCGTCGATCTCGGTCGTCAGACTCGGTGGGGGACGAGGTGGAAGGCCATTCGGGTCGACGACGGAGCCGAGGTCCAGATCCACCAACTGGAGCCCGGGGATCGTGACCCGGCGTCGGCCGCCACCGAGCTGCGGACGGCGATGGGTCGAGCCGGTTCCGTCGAGTATCCGGGTTTGGCGAAGGTGATCGACGTCGTCGATCGGCCATGGCTCGGCATCGTGAGCGAGCCACGACGATCGTCGGTCGAGCTGCCCCGGGCTTCGCCACCCGAGCGGGTCATCGAGATCGGCATCGGGATCGCCGCCGCATTGGGGCCCGCCCATAACGCGGGCATCGCCCATGGCGACCTGACCGCCGGTTCGGTGTCGGTCGGCGATGACGGAGTTCTCGTCCACGACCTGGGCCTCGCCGACGCCCTCGTCGCCCCGTCTCCGACTTCGACTGCGGCGCTCGATCCGACCCATCTCGGTCACGTGGCGCCCGAGATCCTCTCCGGTAAGCCGCCGACGCAACTCGGCGACGTCTATGCGCTGGGCGAGCTCCTCCACCGTCTCCTGACGGGGCAGCCGCCGTACGCCCAGGACGTACCGATCGGCCGATACCTGCGAGATCGGCTGACCACGGATGCGCCGCCGATCACCGCCGAAGCTGCAGTCCCGAAGGCCCTGGCCGACCTGGTCGACCGTTGCCTGGCACGGGAACCGTCGCTGCGACCGTCGTCCATGGCCGACGTCGCCGACCGGCTCCGAGCCATCGCCGCCGGCGAGGTCGAATCTCCCGATTCCGCCGGTTCTCCCGAGCGCAGCCTCCACGAGATGGCGGACCACGGGGGTAGCGGGGACGAGGCGGAGGAGGCCGTCAGAAAGCGCCGATTCGGTCGACGGCGCTGAGTTGCAGGCCGGTACCCGGTCGACCTCGCCAGAGTCGACCGCGCAACAACGTCACCAGTCGACGCTCAACACGTCGATCCAGCCCTTGGTCCCGGGCCGCCCCGACGAGCCACCCATGAGGCCGTCGATCGACTTCATGTAGGTCCATTCGACCTCGGTGTAGCCCTGCGTGACGCCGGTGTTCTTGGGGGAGGACTTGTCGAGGAAGCCGGAGACCTCGTCACCTCCGGCGGCCACGAAGACGGTGTCGAGCAAGGCTCGCTCCCCATCGGCCAGATCCAGTGCAGCGAGCTTCCCCACCAGGGAACGGGCGTTTTCGGGGGTGATGTCCATCGTCTTCTCCTCCATCGGTGTTCGGTGTACGAGGAGACGGCTGACCAACGTCGCGGTTACAGGAAGTCGGTCGAAGGCGGTGCTCGACGCAGCGCTACGGCGCTCGTCGGGCTCGAGGATGGTCGTTCACCGACAGCCACTCGGGCGGAGGATCCGCCAACCCGAGTTCGGCCAGGAGTTGATGGCTGTAGGCCACCCGACCGGTGTGGTCGCCCGAGACGAGGGCCAGGGCCGCTCGGGCCATCATGGATTCGTCTTCAACGAACTGCTCGCGGTCGGGGGTGATCAGCTGGTGATGGACCACGCCCGGGGTGGCGACCACCGACGTGGGTGACAGGGCGTTGACGGTGACCCCGTCGGATGCGAGTTCGGCAGCCAGGCCCGTGGAGAACCGTTCCAGAGCCGCCTTGACCATGCCATAGACCGTGCCACCGGAACCGGCTCCCCCGGACGCGATGGCGTCGGGCTCGGGGTGGAGCGCAGCCTTCGAGGAGATGTTGAGAATCGATCCCGACCCTCGTTCCCGCATCCCGGGGATGACCAGCTGGGACAGCTCGAACGGGGCGCGGACCTGGACCTCGAACATGAGCCGCCAGCGCTTCTCGGACATGTCGGCGACCGGCTCGAAGAAGGTGACCGCTCCGTTGTTGACCAGGATGTCGACGGGTCCGAGCTCGGCAGCCACCGCTCCGACCAATCGCGCTCGGTCGGCCGGTCGGGACAGGTCGGCCGCCACCGGATGGGCGATGCCGCCGGCGTCCCGGATTCGGGACGCCGTACCGTTCAGTGATCCTTCGAACCGACTGTCGCCGTCGTCGACCGTTCGAGCGGTGATGGCCACCGCCGCTCCCTCGGCCGCGAACAGTTCGGCGATGGCTGCGCCGATCCCGCGACTGGCTCCGGTGACGAGCGCGATCGATCCGTCGAGTTGACCCATCTCGTCACCTCAGCACATCGCAGCGGGGAAGACCAGGTGCAGCCGGGAGAACCAGAAGATCCTCGGGACCGGCCCGGCTTCGGTCTCGACCAGGGCACGGAGCCGTCGGGAGCTGGGCTTCGGGATGTGGCGCGCTCGGAGGTACTCGAAACCCCAACCTTCTGATCCGTAGTCAGATGCTCTATCCAATTGAGCTACGAGCGCTTGCAGCCCCCGACTCTAGAGCATTCCGGGCGTGAGTCCACCCCCGGTTCAGCCGCCCAGATCGGAAACGAACTCGACGATCGCCGCGGCAACGGGCGCCGGTCGTTTGGCGTGGACCGAGTGGCCGGCGTCGGGAACGACGAGGGTGCGTCGGACGTCGAGTTGTTTGTCGAACACGGCCGCCGACGCCGCGAACGCCGAGTCGCGCTCGCCCAGGATCACCAAGGTCGGCGCCTCGATGGTCCCGAGTTCGTCGATCACCCAGGAGTCCTCGTGCATCGAGAGGACCTCGCTGCCGGGAGGAACACCGAGTTTGGCAGCCTGTTTGGCGACGTTCTGATTCCATTGCTGCCGGGCGGCGTCCTTGCGGAAACCGGGTCCCGCACCGACGAGCACGAGTGCCGCAACACGTTCGGGGTGGAGCAGGGTCTGCGCCAACGACAGGTAGCCACCGAGGCTGTGTCCGACCAGCACGACCGGCCCGTCGACGGATTCGAGCACCGACGCGAGATCGGCGAGGGCGTGATCGCGTGTGTAGGTGCCCGGAGGCGTCACCTCGGATCGGCCGTGGGCCCGGAGTGACCAGCTGACACACCGATGGCGGCCGTCGATGGCGTCGATCACGCCGTCCCAACTCGACCGATCGTCGGCCCAGCCGTGGGTGAAGACCAGCGTCGGCGGGCTTGCGCCGTCGCGCGTTTCGATGTCGAGACGGGCGACCGTGGGAGCGGCGGAGACGGCATCGGGAGACATGGCGCCAACCTAGGGGGCGTCCGCAGCCACGTCACGTCTGTGTGAACGCCTTCGGTCGCTTCGTCGCGTCCGGAATCGGGGCGCTAGTTTCACACCATGCGAGTCGGAGTGTTCATGTTCGGTGGAGTCGAGATGGACGACGCTGGTGCCGGCCCGCCGGCCCCCACCGATCGTCGCTACACCAACGAGGAGATGTGGCGGGCCACCGAACAACTGCTCGAGATGGGCGTGTTGTCCGACCGGCTCGGCTTCGACAGTTACTGGCTCACCGAGCACCACTTCCAGTACGAGGGCTACGAGGTCGTTCCCAACGGCATGCTGTTCAGCTCGATCCTGGCCGAACGGACCGAGAAGCTGCGCATCGGCGCGATGTTCAACGTCGTTGGGCAGTGGCATCCGCTCAAGCTGGCCGAGGACTTCTCGATCCTGCACAACATCTCGGGTGGCCGGGGGATCTTCGGGGTCGGTCGCGGGACGGTTCCTCGCGAGGCCCGAACGCTCGGCACCGACATCGGCAGTTTCGACAATCCCGACTCTGCGGCCGCCGACGCCCTGAATCGCAAGCAGTTCGACGAGGCGATGCAGGTCATGATGCTGGCGATGACCAAGGAGGAGTTCTCGTTCAAGGGCGAGATCTTCGAGTACCCGCCGCCGGGGATCCCCGACCGGGGTGGTTTCGTCGAGACCCTCACCCTCGTGCCTCGCCCGCTCCACCCGTTCGAGACCTGGCAGGCCATCACCTCGCCGACCGTCGCTCGACGCCGTGCCCCGCAACGGGTGGGGGGGCGTGTTCTGGCTGAAGCACCACGAGTTCACCCGCCAATGGTGGGAGAAGTACGCAACGACCTACGCCGAGGCCCATGGGCGTGACCTCGAGCCCGGCGAGAAGCGGCTGCTGGTGCTCAACGTCTGCATCGAGGACTCCTACGAGGCCGCCAAGGCTTCGGTCCGCAACGGTCACGACGAGTTCTGGAAGTTCCTCGGGCCCTACGGTTGGAGCCGCGGCTACATGGGTCCCGACGGCAAGCCGGCTCAACCGGGCCTGATCCCGACCCTCGAGGAATCGCTCGACAACAAGGTGTGGATCATCGGCACCGCCGACGACGTCATCGAGGGGATCAAGTCCTACGACGAGGCACTCGGCGGGCTCGGAGACCTCGTCATCTTCCCCAACATGTTGGGTGATCCGTATGCGAAGACCGCCGAGCAGATGACCCGTTTCGCCGAACAGGTGATGCCCCATCTATGAGTCCGGCTCCGAGACTCGGAGCGCCCATCGACCGCGCCGCGTTGATCGCCGAGGGTTATCTGGTGCTGCCGGCCCCGGCCGAGCCCCACGCCCATCTCGACAAGGCGCTGACCGCCGATCGGGTCGCCAACCCCGACGGTGATCTCGGTGGGGCGATCCGGGCCTGGATCGCCCATCGTCGGTCGATCACGCACGCCGACTTCTTCGAACGGGCCACCCGGGCGGCGCTCATGGGCCTCGCCAACGGGACCACCTCGATCCGAACCCACGTCGACATCGGTGCCGACGCCGGCCCCACCGCGGTCGATGCCTTGATCGAGGCCCGCTCGGCGTTGGCCGGGCGGGTCGAACTCCAACTCGTCGGTCTGATCGGCCTCCCGACCAGTGGCCGGGCCGGCGCCGGGAACCGAGCCGCACTGCTCGATGCGCTCGACCGGGGCCTCGATGTTGTCGGCGGGGCACCGCACCTCGATGACGACCCGCGGGCCGCAACCGACTGGCTGTTCGAGATCGCCGCCGACCGGGGACTGCCGATCGACCTGCACACCGACGAGAACCTGCGGCTCGATTCCCTCGATCTCGAGTACCTGGCCGAGATCGTGGTCGCTTCGGGGTTCCCGCACCCGGTGGTCGCCAGCCACTGCGTGAGTCTCGGGATGCAACCACTCGACGTCCAGCACCGCGTCGCCGACAAGGTGGCCGCCGCCGGGATCGGGGTGGTGGCCCTGCCGCAGACCAACCTGTTCCTGCAGTCGCGGGCGCGACCGGACGGCCCCGGCCCGCGGCCTCACGGCGTTGGCGACGCTCGCCGAGGCCGGGGTGACCGTGGCGGCCGGAGCCGACAACCTCCAGGACCCGTTCTGCCTCGTGGGGCGGGCCGATCCGCTCGAGACGGCCGCTCTGCTGGTGATGGCCGCCCATCTGACACCCGAACAGGCCTACGACGCGGTGTCGGGCGCGGCGCGATCGGTGATGGGTTCTCGGCCCATCCGACGATCTGCTCGCCATCCGGGCCGATTCGCTTCGCGAGGCGATCGCATCGGCCCCGCCCGACCGGGTCGTCGTGCGCAGGGGAGTGGTGGTGTCGTCGACGGCGACGGTGCGCTCGTGACCCGCTCAACCGGGGAAGCGGAATATCTTCACCTCGCCGAAGGCCCGGATCAGTCGGTCGATCGTCGCCTCGTAGGCAGTGGCACCCCGTTCGGCATCGGCCAGCGTGGGGTCGCCGATGTGGCCGTCGGGTCCGAAGTCCGATGCCAGCCAACCGAACGACACCGAGCCGCCGAAGCGGACCTGTTCGTTGTCGGCCAGGTGCTCGGGCACGCGCCGACTCGCGAGGTCCATGCGCACCAGGTCGGGTCGCAGGTGCAGCATCAGCGACGTCTCGTCGATCCCGCCGTGGATGCCCATCCCGAGTTCCTCGGCCGCCGACGGACCGCCCTGATCGGGCGGCACGCTGGGATGGAGCAGGAACGTCTCGCAGCCCGTGGTGCAGCCGCAGCTCACGGCAGGCCACGTTGAGCAGCGACGAGTTGCCGCCGTGCCCGTTGAGGAACGCCAGCTTGCGGGCCGGTGTCGTCGCCAGCGATCGGCCGATGTCGTCGAGCACCGCCAGCATCGTCTGCGGTCCGAGCCAGACGGTTCCGGGCGTACCGGCGTGCTCGTTGGACTTGGTGTAGGCCAGCGGCTCGAGCAGCCACAGATCGAGTTCGTCGCCGGCTCGTCGACGACGGCCTCGGCGCAGGCCTGGGCGATCACGAGGTCGGTGTTGAACGGCAGATGGGGACCGTGCTGTTCGACGGCGCCGACGGGGAGGATCAGGATCGAGTCGGCGCTGAGGTGGTCGGCCAGATCGGACGCTCGCAGCTCCGACAGTCGACGGTTGACGACGGTCATGGCCACACGCTAACGGGAACGGAACGATGAGCCCGAACGATCCGGCGAGCCCCGACCTTCCCGACGACTTGGACGTGATCGTGATCGGCGGAGGGCACAACGGTCTGATCTGTGCGGCTTACCTCGCTCGGGCCGGGCGTCGGTGCTGGTTATCGAGGCCCGCTCGGAGGTCGGGGGCTGTGCCGGGAGCGATTCCGTGGGTGCCCGGGTCAACCTCTGCAACTGCGACCACGCGCTGGTGCGCACGGTGCCGCTGGTCGACGAGTTCCAGCTCGCCGCCCACGGACTCACCTACCTCGACCTGCGGCCGTCGATGTCGTCTCGGGTGGGATGGCCCCGGTCCGGTCGCGCTGTTCGACGACGTGGAGCAGACCCTCGACGCCCTCGCCGTGACTTTCCGGATGAGGTGAACGGCTATCGCCGGTACGCGGAGGTTGCCGTCCCGGCCGTCGCGTTCTGACCGAGATGGCCCGGCACCTCCCAGAGCCGGCCGCAATCGGGCCATAGGCCGGGAGAGCCGGGCCGCCGTCACGCGGCCCGGTGGTCCCGTCGGTCGGTCGGCGAGGTACTTCGCAGCTTCTTCCGCCCCGACGGGCTGCTCGGTCCGGCCATGGCCGCAGGACCTGCGGTGTGGGGGCTGTCCCCCGAGACGCCCGGCACCGGGCTGGGGGCGCTGTCGTGGGTTCAAGCACGGGTTCACCCCGGTCGTCCGGTCGGGGGGAGCGGCGCACTCACCGATGCGATCGCTGCGGCGCTGCAGGCTGCGGGCGGCACGATCCTCACCGGGACGTCGGTCGGTTCGATCCACTGCGACGGTGACCGCGTCGTGGGGGTCGAGACCACCGATGGCCGGGACTTCCGGGCTCCGACGGGGTGGTGGCCTGCGATCCCCGCGAGGCCATCGTCCGCTACCTCACGGGATCCACCGAGTTCGGCATCGACGTTCGTCACCAAGTGGCGTGACCGGGAGCCGCAGGAGGGGTACGAATCCAAGATCGACGCCCGGATCTCGCAGGTTCCGGTCTGGCGCTACCACGACGAGCGATACGTGGTGGCCGGCCTGAGCGATCCCTCGTCGCCGTCGACCCTGGTGGCCCCATCACTGGCGGAGATCCATCGGGGGTTCGAGTTGATGCAGCGGGGCGAGATCCTCGAACGGCCGATGATGTTCGTGAACGTCCCGACCATCAACGACCCGTCGCTGGCGCCGGCCGGCGAGCACGTCTTCAGCCTCGAGGTGCTCTACACCCCGTATTCGTTCCGGGGTGGATGGGACGACGCGAAGGAACCCGAGCGCTGGCTCGACGTGGCGTCGACCCTGTTCGCACCCGGGTTCCTCGATTCGATCCTCGACTGGCGGGCCATGACCCCGGCGGTCTACGAGCGTGACCTGCATCTGCCCAAGGGCCATGCCACGTCGTTCTCGGGCGGTCCGTTGGCGGCCATCCTCGGCCGAGACCGTGAACTGACCCGCTACGTGACCCCGATCGATGGGCTCTATCTGACCGGTGCCGCCACGTTCCCCGGAGCCGGGGTGTGGGGGGCGTCGGGAAGGAACGCCGCCGCTGTCATCACACGACGGACCGGCTGATCGTGCTCACCGGACGAACCGGTGAGCACGGCCGAGGCGTTCACCAGCTGGTGGCTCCGGCGGCCTTGGCGGCGGTCGCGGTGCACGTGGCGGCCTTGCCGTAGCCGATGGCCCCGTTCGCATCCAGGTGGATCGTGAAGCAGGTGCCCGAAGCCGACATCGCCGCGCCGTACCAACGGGTCGCGGAGTCGGGGAGCACGCTCACTTCGGTCGGCTTGGTCGAGGCGACCGACGCGGTGGTCCAGGCGATGCCCGGTTCGGCCGCAGCCAGGTTCGTGTTGGTCGCCGTGGCGAACGAGCCGTTGTCGGTGAAGAGCACCATGGCCGAACTCTGCGCGATGCGCAGCGAGGTCTGGGCGGCACGGTCCTGGGCCCGGGTGCGGGCGCCGAGGAAGGTGGGGACGCCGATGGCGAGGAGGATGCCGATGATGAGCACCACCACCATCACCTCGATGAGGGTGAAACCACCCTCTCGGTTCTTGCGGTTGCGGTCCACCGTCGGAACCGTGTCGGTCTTCTGGAGTTCGGATTGCATTGGACGTCCTTCCCATTGCGGGCATCGGGATCTGGCGGGCGTTCCCCACCACACATGTCGATCGCAGTCTCGGAACTCGGTCGGCAGGTGTGAGGGGGGAGTCGGAAAGATCCCGTCGACGCCATCTCCGATCCCGAGTCACTGGACGTAGTCGATGATGCGGAACATCGGCAGGTAGAGCGAGATGACCATGGCTCCGACGACCAGACCGATGAGTGCCATCAGCAGCGGCTCGATCAACGACGAGAATCCGTCGACCGACGCCGACACCTCGTCTTCGAACGTGTCGGCCACGATGGCGAGCATCTGGTCGAGTGTCCCGGACTCTTCGCCGACGCTGATCAACTGCACCATCGTCGCAGGGAAGATCGGTTCGGTGAGCATGGTGGCCCCGATGGCCTCGCCTCGTTGCACGGCCTCTCGGATGCGATCCAGGGCCTGCTCGACGGCGCGGTTGCCGACGGTCTCGGACGCGATCGTGAACGTGTCCAGCACCGGGACCCCCGCTGCGGTCAGCACCGCCATGGTCCGACCGAACCGAGCCAGGACGGTTCGGTGGACGAGCGAACCGATCAGCGGGAGTCCGAGCTTGGTCCGGTCCCAGAGGTATCGGCCACGATCGGTGGCATGCCATTGCCGAACGGCGACGATGACGCCGACCGACCCGGCCAGGAGCCACAGGGAGTTCCCGACCACGAGATCAGAGGCTGCGACCAGGATCCTGGTCGGGAGCGGCAGGGTGCCCCCCAGGTCGACGTAGATCGCCGAGAAGCGGGGGACGACGAAGCGGAGCATCACGGCAACGACTCCGATGACCATGACGAGCACGGCCATCGGATACGACATCGCCGATCGCAGCTTGCGGCGCACGGCGACGGACCGTTCCTGGGTCGACGCCAACTGGACGAGGACGGCGTCGAGCGCTCCGGACTCCTCGCCGGCCGCGACCATCGAGCAGTAGAGATGGTCGAACACGGCAGGATGACGCCCGATCGCGCGGCTGAGTGACTCCCCGCTCTCGACGTCGAAGCGGACTTGGGTGAGGGTCTTGGCCAGCACCGGATTGGTGCTCTGGTCGCGAGCACCGTCAGGGTCCGGATCAGCGGGATCCCCGACCCGACCATCGTCGCGAACTGGCGGGTGAACGAGGCGAGCTCGCTGCCTTTGACCCGCTCGCCGATCCCCGGAATCGAGAGTTCGGCCGACAGGACCGAGTTGCGGGTCCGGTCGAGGTGGAGCAATCGCAACTGTTGCGGCGACGGACGCGTTGACGGCTTCGTCCTTCGACGCAGCGACGAGTTTGCCCTCGATGCGCTGCCCGGCGGGTGTCGACGGCGAGATAGTGGTACGTGACCAGGGATCGGGCCCCGCCGCCTCGTCGGCCGGAGACCGAGGGTGGTGTCGGCGCGTCGATGCCCGACGACTCGTCGTCGGAGCGGGCGAAGGAGGGGGAACGAGTCGTCTGGAGCGTCGATCGTGCCATCAGCGGATGAGGTGGTCGAGGCTGGCGGGCCGGTGGGAGACCGTACGGGCGACGTCGAGGGTGATTCGGCCGGTGCGGACCGCGGCAGCCAGGGATTGGTCGAAGGTGTGCATGCCCTCGGCGCCCCCGGGTCTCGATGGCGGCGTGCAACTGGTGGACCTTCTGATCCCGGATCATCGAGCGGATTCCGCTCGTTGCGGTCAGGACCTCGCTGACGAGGGCCAGGCGACCGTCGACGTCGGGCACGAGTTGCT
>CAVQVO010000016.1:0-5977 GCA_963717115.1 uncultured Acidimicrobiales bacterium
CCCGGCTGCTGATCGCGCTTTCTCGCCGGCCCCGCACCGCCGAGCCACCCTTGACCGCTGGCGAGACGACGAGCTCGGACCGGCCGTCATCGGAAGCGAGATGGTCAGGGGCTCTCGGCCAGCAGGAACGCGTTGACGGGGAGATCGGTGACGTCGATCTCGGTGTTGGCGGCGATCACCTCGGACAGGGTTCGCCGGTAGTCGACGCCGTACTGCTCGGCGATCTCGTCCAGCAGCGGGTCGTTGCCGTAGAAGAAGCGGTCTCCGTCTCGAAGCGCCTGGAACTGGGTCTTCCACATCGCGAGCTGGAGCTCGCCGAACTCCGTTCCCTCGACGTGAGGCTCGGAGATCATGCCGGTGAACGCATCGACGTCGTCGACGTCACCGAAGATCGCCGCCAGGCGGGCGGCGGCGGTCGTTCGGCGAACGGCGACGACGGTCTCGGTGTCGGCAGCCTCCGACCCGATCTCGAGCACGTTGCCGTCACGGTCTTCGAGGTACACGACTTCGAGGATCGCCGGGTCATCGATGTCGAGCCCGTCGAGGTCGTCGGTCGATTCGCCGGTGAGTTCGACGAACGAGCCGATCGGCGCAAGGCCGTAGGCGATACGCAGCTCGTTGTAGGTCGGCATCCCGTGGTCGAAGGACCGGACGACGTCGAGGGCGCCGAGGTCGTTGACGCCGGTGAAACACGAGGCGATGTCGTCGCCGTCGAGGCAGTCGAGCGGGTTCTCGGTGTCGGGGCCGGGGATCTGGAAGAGCACGCTGCGGAGCTGGTTGTCGATCTGACCGTCGTTGGCGTACGCCGCCTCGGAGGTCAGTCCGGTGAGGAAGTTGCCGAGTCCGATGTCCTGGAGCAGCGCCGGGTTCCCGAAGGCGACGTTGAGCGGGATGGCGACGTCGGCGACGCCGGCCACTTGGTCGACTTCGACCTCGATGCCCTGGTCTCGAAGGGAGGCGAGTGTGCCCTCGTCGAGTTGATCGAGCGGAATCTCCGCCTCGAACTCACCGTGGATCTGGGAGTGTGCCCGATAGCCGACGGTGGCGAACTCGTTGGAGATGCTCGGGTCGACGGTCGAGTCGTAGCCTGCGTACTCGTCGAGGTCGACGCCCATGGCCGGAAGGAACTCGGTGTAGGTGATGTACTGCTGCTCGGCGGCAACCACTCGACGGGCGATCTCGAATGCCGTCTCCTCGTCGAGGTCGTCGGGGAGGAGCGCGACGATTCGATTGTGTTCTCGCAGGAACAGCGTGTGGGTCGCCGTCAGTCCGATGTTCTCGTTGACCCGCACGTCCCCGCTGATGACTGCGGCCTCGGGATCGGCGAAGAGGCGCCCCATGAGATCGGTTGTCGGGGCGTCGACGCCCGTTCGCGCCGCTGCGGTCGGCAGATAGCCGTCATCGTCGATCAGGGTGGCCTGATTGTTGGTCGGGTCGCCGTCAACCGTCCCGTCGCGCAGCCAATCGAGTCGTTCCGCCGAACCGCCGTAGACGGCCCAGGCGTCGATGTAGGAACTGACCGTGTTGACCTGTTCCCGTGGCGTGCCGTCGGACCCGGTGCCGTCGGCGGCCGCCGAACGGGTCGTGGTGATCCCGCCGAGGTCGGTGGTGAACTCCTCGAGGGGGTCGTCGGGATCGAAGGCGATGAGGAGTTCCTCGTCGCCGACCTCGCGGAGCCCGATGGTGTGATCGAGGAACTGGCCCCAGACGAATCCCCAGTGGGTGACCCCGTTCTCGGAGAAGATGTTCTGGTTCGTGTCGTTGAAGATGCGATTGCTGAGGTAGCGCGCGGCCGGGCCCTCGTTCATCTCGTCGAGTCCGTCGGCGTAGTCGGCTTCGGCGACTCGGGTGTAGTTCTCGCCGGCCTGCCCGAGGGTGGGGTCGTCGAGATTGTTGCCCGATCCGTCGAGCGAGCGTCGGTCGTCCAGGATCGATTCGGCGAGGTCGTCCTGGGATGGGTCGTCGGGCGAGGTGCTGGATCCGGCGTCGTTCTGCGATGTTCGGAGTGGAACGATCTGTGTCGAGCCGATCCCGGCCGCGAGGATCGGGATCGCCAGCAGGGCCGGCCAGTGTCGCCTACCGGACCTCGGGGCCGGCGCCGAACCGGGATCTGCGTCGACACCGGTCGTGTCCTCTGTGGGTACGTGATCGTCGGGTCGTGGTTCGTTGGGCTGCATCGGGTGGGTGCTCCTCGCGTCGGCGGTGGAGCCACCCAAACACCGGTCCGGCAACGGGGAGGCAGCGAGGTGGCAAGAGATCGGCAAGACCGGGTGGTCGAGGGGGCGGCGGCCGGTGCGTCGAATCCGAATCGATGGGGGCTCGTTCGGAAGTTGTCGATGTCTTGCCGATTGCCTGCCACGTGGTTGCGGGTCGACCAGCAATCTGGAAGTCGTCACCAACCAACACCCCCAAGGAGACCCACCATGAAGCACCAGAAGACCCTCGCCGCCGCAGCCTTCGCCGTGATCGCCCTCGCCGGCCTGACGGCGACCGCAGCGTCGGCGCAGAGCTACGGCGACGATTCCCCGTCGGACACGTCGGTATCCGAAACCGGTACCACCGGCCAGGGCGGCATCGTCTTGGTCCAGGACGCCGGCGAGACCGACGCCGACGCCGTCGAGACACCCGGCGGCGAACGCAACGGCCGCCACGGCAAGCGCGGCGGATGCGACCTCGCCGAAGCCGCAGAGGCCATCGGAATCGACGAAGCCGACCTTCGTGCCGCCCTCGACGAGGGTGACACGATCGCCGATGTCGCCGAAGCGAACGGCGTCGACGTCGACGTCGTCGTCGACGCCATGGTCGATGCCAAGGCCGCACGTCTCGCCGAGAAGGTGACCGAAGGCCGCATCACCCAGGCCGAAGCCGACGAGAAGCTGGCCGAGGCCGAAGCCCGCATCACCGACCGGGTCAACGGTGTCCCGGACGAGGAAGGAGCCGAGGCCTGACCCT
The DNA here is from genome assembly GCA_963717115.1 of uncultured Acidimicrobiales bacterium. Lineage (GTDB taxonomy): Bacteria > Actinomycetota > Acidimicrobiia > Acidimicrobiales > SZUA-35 > JBBQUN01. The sequence continues at coordinate 2,953 of CAVQVO010000016.1, forward strand.
GGGATCCCGCTCCCCAGGGCTTCCTCCCTCCCGTCGGGGAGCGAATCTGCTGCTCCGAATCACCTCGTGTGGTTCGGAGCAGCGGTGATTCGCGCGACACTCTCCCTCCAGCAACCTTGGGCCGACGACCAGCCCGCCCGGAGCCGATGTGAACCTGAACCAACGCACCCACCGATTGCTCGTTGCCGAGGACGACGCCGAGATCCGGCAGGCCCTCGATCGAATCCTCACGTACGAGGGCTATGAGGTCACCACCGCCAACGACGGCGCCGCCGCCCTCGAAGCCATCCTCGAGCACCAGCCCGACGCCATCGTCCTCGATGTGATGATGCCCTTCGTCGACGGATTGAGCCTGTGTCGCAAACTCCGGGAGCGGGGTGACCGGACGCCGGTTCTCATGCTGACCGCACGCCACGAGGTGAGCGACCGGGTGGCCGGTCTCGACGCCGGGGCCGACGACTACGTCACCAAGCCCTTCGAGCTGGACGAGCTCCTCGCCAGGGTGCGAGCGCTGCTGCGCCGAGCCGATGACGACGCCACCGGTGACCGGCTTGCTGCCGGGCCGTTCACCCTCGATGGACCGAGTCGCCAGGTGACCGGCCCGAGCGGTGTGATCGATCTCACGCGGACCGAGTTCGCCATCCTCGAGCTCCTGATGCGCAACCAGGGCATCGTCCTGGAGCGCTCGGTCATGTACGAGCGGATCTGGGGTCACGACTTCGGCGAGTCGTCGCGATCACTCGACGTGCACGTCGGTTACCTGCGCCGCAAGCTGGAAGCCGATGGGACCCCGCGGATCATCGACACCGTCCGGGGAATCGGATTCGTGCTCCGGGCCGAGGCCTGAATGGGACTCGGAGCACGGTTGGCGGCGCTGTTCGCCGCAGTCGCCGCAGGCACGGCACTGCTGGTCGGCGGGGCCACCTACGTCACGACCGAACGCCAGGTCGGCAACGAGATCGATCAGTTCCTCCGGCAGCGGGCCACCGAGATCGCCGACGGGCAGCGGGACCAGCCCCGCGATCGGCGTGACGGCCAATCGAACGGACAGGTCGTCGTTGCCGTGAGCCCCGACGCCGAGGTGCAGATCCTCGACCGTGACGGGAGTGTCGATTCCAACACCGGTCAGCTCCTGCCCGTCGACGACACCGATCTCGACGTGGCGGCGCGCAGCCGCGGGACGGCGCTGCGCACGATCTCGATCGATGGGACCGAGTACCGGATGATCACCAAGCACCTGAGCGCCGGTGGTGCGGTGCAGGTGGCCCGGTCCCTCGAGGAGTCCGCGAGCCTGCTGGATGTCGTTCGGACTCGAATCCTGACGGTGGCCGGTGTCGTTGCGATCCTCGCCGGCGCAGTTGGTTGGGCCGTTGCCCAACGGACGACCCGTCCCTTGCGGGCGCTGAGCCTCGCCGTCGACGACGTCGCCGAAACCCGGGACTTCTCCGTCCTCGTGCCCGCCTCGGGGCGCGATGAGGTCGGCCGACTGGCGTACGGGTTCAACCGGATGCTGGACGCGTTGCAACGATCTCAGGAACAACAGCACCGGCTGGTCCATGACGCAGCCCATGAACTCCGGACACCGCTGACGAGCGTCACCGCCAACATCGAATGGCTCCTGCGGGCAACCGACCTCGATCCGGCGGTCAGAACCGAGACCCTGGCGGGCGTCCGGCGCGAGCTCGGCGAACTCAACGGGCTCATGGACGAGATCATCGAGCTGGCGACCGACTCCCGCGAACCGCCGGAACTCGTGCCGACCGACCTCACGACGCTGGTCCAGGAGGTGGTCGGCGACTTCGTCCGACGGTCCGGCCGGGAGGTGAGCGTCGACGCGTCAGAGGCGACCGTCATGGCCGATCCCGACTCGATGCGACGAGCCGTGACGAATCTGTTGAGCAATGCCGACAAGTACAGCCCCACGGATGCACCCATCGCGGTCGGGGTCGGTCCCGCCGGCGTCTTCGTCGAAGACGCCGGGCCGGGTATCCCCGAGCCGGACCGGGAGTTGGTGTTCGGACGTTTCTATCGGAGGGAACCGGATCGCTCGAAGCCCGGCTCGGGCCTCGGGCTCTCGATCGTGGCCGGCATCGTCGAACAGCACCGGGGCACGGTCGGCGTCACCGACTCGGCGCTGGGTGGGGCGCGGATCGGCTTCTCCCTGCCCCCTGCGGAGCCAGCCGGTCCTTGAGCCGGCGCTGCGGTGTCTCGCCCGAGCAGGCGATCCTTGCCGCGATCTTGTCGATCGCCGAACGAAGCCCGCGCAGTCGAGTCACAGCATTGGCGAGATGACGACCGACACGGCCTTCCGACCCTCGACCGCCGGCCGAACCGAACCGCACTCGCCGCTCGGCCGATCGACCCGTCGCATCAGCGCCGCCGTCCGGCGCCGGCGGGTCGGTCTCCCGTCATGGGTGCTCCTGACCCAGCTCTTCATCGGCCTCGGGTGGCTCCGAGCCGCAGCGGAGAAGATCATCGACCCGGCGTGGTGGAGCGGTGAGGCCCTCGCTCGTTTCCTGATCGACCACGACGGTGCCGCGTTGGGCTGGTACCAACCATTCCTCGACGGGGTGGTTCGCCCGCACCTCGTCGTGATCGCCGTGGTCGTCGTCGGCGCCCAGCTGGTTGCTGCGGGGAGCCTGATCAGTGGCCGGGTGCATGCGGTCGGGCTGGCGACCGGCGTGTTCCTCAACCTGAACTTCCTCGCAGCCGGAGCGGTCAATCCGTCGGCGTTCTATCTCGTGAGCCAGGGGGGACTGGCCCTGTGGCTCGCCGAGCGGACCCGGAACCGGTCGACGGCGCGCCCCTTGACGGTCGCCGCCATCGGCGCTTCGGTCCTGGCGCTGATCAGTCTCCCGTTCGTGGACACCATCGAGCCGGCACGCGTCATCGACGACCCCGCGCTGATGATGGCAACGGGCGGCTTGCTGACGGTGATCGCCTGTGATTCCGCGTGCCGCAATCTCACCGGAGGACACGGCCTGGCCGTGGGACGGCGGAGGTTCGCCGAGTAGGTTCAGGCGGT
>CAVQVO010000017.1:0-1315334 GCA_963717115.1 uncultured Acidimicrobiales bacterium
CGAGGCCCTGGTCAGGTCTGGTTTCTCACGAAGCCGAACCGACCGGGGCCTTCGACGTTTTCGGCCATCCGGGCGGCCACGACACGGTGGCCGGACTGGCGATGGGCGAGGACGGTCCCCCACCGGCGCTGGTGCGGGTGGGGAAGACGTTCACCTGGTCCGACAACGCTTGTGGTCGCTTCGGCCGGCACGTCCAGGTCTGATGTGGCGGATGATGACAGCGTCGGACACCCCATCCACATCCACGCTCGCGTTCTCGCCGAGACGCTACTTTCGGGGGCTGTGGCCGAGTTCGTGATCGCCCGAAATCCGGAGACGGAGTCGTCGTTGCCATTCCTGGTTCGGCTGCCGTTGCGGTCAGGGGCGATCGTGCTGAAGGTGCGCGACACCTGGCCCCGCACCGCCAAGATCTACTGTCACCCCACCGACGTCTGGCCCGACGACCTCGAGGTGGTGGAGTCGGTGCCGGTTCGTTCGATCGAGCGTCGCGGCGTGGCGGTCGATGTGGTGTTGGACCGTGCCAGGGAGAACCGGTCGCAGTTCGTGTTCACCAAGGGCCGTGGCCGCGACATGGTGTTCTGGCAGTCGGCGCGCACCTCCCGCCAGGCCCGGCCCTCGGTGCGGACCCCGACGGCCCGCGCCTCCGGCCAGGTGCTGGAGATCACGATCGACACTCGCGAGCGGTACGCCTGGAGGTTCGTGGACCAACAGGCCAGCACGACCAAGGCAGCCTTGCCGGTCGGGGACTATGCGGTTCACTCTCCGGCCGGCCGGCTCTTGGCGGTTGTCGAGCGCAAGAGCCTGAACGATCTGGTGTCCACGATCGGCGGAGGCAAACTGTGGATGCTGCTGGCTGCCTTGGCCGACCAACCCCATGGGGCGGTGGTGGTGGAGGACCGGTACTCCCAGATCTTCAAACTCACTTACCAGCGCCCGTCGATGATCTCCGAAGCGTTGGCCGAGGCCGCAGTCCGCTACCCGACCGTTCCGGTCGTGTTCACCGAAAATCGGGCGTTGGCCCAGGAATGGGCCTACCGGTTCCTCGGTGCTGCACTCGCCCACCACCACGCCGACCGGGTGGGTGCCGATCGTGTTGCTGCGGTCACCACGCAGCCGACCGTCACGGCATCGCCGAAGACGATCCGGGCGTGGGCCATCGACAATGGCCATCAGGTTGCCGATCGTGGACGGCTCCGTCCCGAGGTCGTGGCCGCCTACGAGGACGCGCACCGCCCATGACGGTGATCATCACGAAACGAAGATCCATGGCTTCGACCCGGAGGGCCTCGTTTCGCCGCTGCGTTCAGCCGGCACCGGCGGCCGGTCGATCCCGGAGGGGGAGGGCGCGGATGGCGAGCTCGAGCACCAGCCGCTGGTCGGGTATCCGGGGCGAGTAGCCGGTCAATTCGGTGATGCGGTCCATCCGGTACGCCACCGACCGGGCGCCGAGATCGAGTTCGCGGGCGACTTCGGCCATGTTGCCTCCGTGATCGATGAACGATCGCAGGGTCGGGATCAACGAGCCGCGGGGCGCCTGCTCGAGCGGTTCGATGACCCGCTCGATCAGGACGGTCGCAACGCGCCGATCGGCGCTGAGCAGCCGATCGAGCAACAGGTCGTCGAAGATGGCCACCGGCCCGGTCCCGAAGAGCCGACCGAGCCGGATCGCCTGCACGGCCTCGGCGTAGGACTCGCTGATCCCCTCGAGACCGATCCGGCGACCCCCGATCCCGATACTCCACGCACCGTGTTCGGCGGCCTGGATCGCCAGCCGGATCACGTCGAGCCCGCTCGGGTCGGCATCGGCGGCGACCACCACGAGTTGCCCGGCGCGGGTGAAGACCTCGAACGACCGCTCCGGCGCCCTCGCCGTGAGCTCGCGGCCCATCCTGGTGTGCACGGGTCCACCGTCGGAGACGTGGCGTTCGCCCTCGACGACCACGACCACGAAGGTGGCGGCAACGACGAAGCCGACGAGTGCGGCTCGGTCGGTGAGACCTGGCGCCCCGTCGGTTCCGGCCAGCAGGTCGTCGACGAACTCCCGCCGGATCGACTCCTCGGCCCGGATGGACCGCCGCTGGGCGGCTTCGAATCCGGCGGCGAGTCCGGTGACCGCCTGCTCCGAAACCCGCCGCAGTGCCCGCCCCAACGGGATGGCCTGGTCGGCCGGCGCCGTGCCGAGCACCCCCTCCCAGAGCTGCCCGGTACCCCCGAAATAGGCCTCGACGAGACCGCTCAGCGACAGCCCGGTGTCGAAACCGGCCCCGCCGACCTCGACGAACAGGTCGGTCTCGCCGTCGGTGAGCTCACGCTGCTCGGCGGCCGCGTCGAGCACGGTCTCGAACAGCTGGGCGAGCCCGGGAACGCTGGGTGATCGATCGGCCGACGCGGCGGACACGGGATCACCGTAGGCGATGACCGTGGGTGATCGGCGGGCGGTCGGACCATGGGCGGGAGGCCCGACCGCCCGCGCCTCAGGGAGAAGGGTCGGAGATCGGAGGCGACGGCAAGGGGTCTCGTTCGAGGCGGCTGCGGATCTCGTCGGCCAGGGCCTGCGAGCGGTGACGGTCGGCGTGATCGGGAACCAGGATCGTGCTCGCCCCGGCGGATCGAGCTGCGTCGACCACGGCCCGAGCCGAACGCCGGAGCTGTCGGCGAGCGAACAGCGAGGCCGTGAACGGAGCCGTGACGGTGCGGTGGACATGCTTCGACGCACCGAGTCGATCCGAGACGCTGGACAGATTCGCCCGCACGGCGCTCTCGACGCAGGCCTGGTGCTCCCGCAGTTCGGCGTAGGTGAGGAGTACCACGGCACCCATGCCACAGTCCGTCGGGGGCAGGGCCGGCTCCATGAGCCGCGGGTGGATCAGCACGATCCGGGTGTCGGCCGGGAGGGTGTCGAGCCACGCCATGTCGTCGAGGCGCCCGTCGGTGTCGAGGACCACGGCCACGGTCGGCCGCCGTGGGGTCTCGGCCGGGCCGCGCGTCACCGGTGTGGTGGGGAGGGGGCGCAGGCTCAGGACCATGGAGCGAGCATGACGGTCGAACGGGCGCCGTTCCATGACGAGCGCGGCGATCTTCGCCCGCCGATTTCGCCGAATCGGCGAAATCGGGGCCCTCGACGTCAGCGGCGACTGGAACTCAGGAGCGCATCGACGATGTCGCGCATCGACACGATCCCGATGCGGTCGTCGTCGGTGACGATCAGGTGTCGCACGCCCGAGACCATCATCAGTTCGGCGGCGTCGTCGATCGACTGATCGGCAGCCACGGTGATCACCGGCGTCGACGCCAGGGCGGCGGCGCCGAGGTCGGCGGTGCCGGCGGCCACGGCCCGGACGACGTCTCGTTCGGTGACGATGCCGAGCTGCCCGTCGGGCAGGCGAACGGGGAGCGCACTGCACCCGGCCTCGGACATCCGAGCGGCGATCGATTGCAGCGAGTCGGCCGGTGCACCTTCGTGCACGGCGAAGGCCGTCAGCGATCGCACGGGATCGGTGAGGCCTTCGGGCATCGAGAACGAGAATCCGACCATGACGGCCTCCTGGCGTATCGAGGATCGCTGACTCGATGCAAGCGCATCGGGGACGGTTGCGCCAGGGTCGTCGGACCCTGACTCAGCCGAGGGACCGGACCGGGACCCGCCACACGAGGTCGGTGCCGCCGTCGGCGATCCGGCTGATCCGCATCGCCCCACCGAGCTGCGCGGCCCGGTCGCGGAGGTTGTTGAGCCCGAATCCCGGGGGTGACGAGGCGTCGAAGCCGACTCCGTCGTCGATGACGCGGAGTTCGAGTGTCTGGCCCGACGACACGGTGATCGAGACCGAGACCGATTCGGCCCGTGCGTGGCGCACGACATTGGCCAGCGCCTCGTTGATCGTCGGGAGCAGCTGTTCCCCCAGCTCGGGTGGCAGGGTGTCGATGCGCTCGTCGACGTCGAGGGCGATCGAACACTGGACGCTGGCGTCGTGCCGGTCGACCAACGACCGGATCTGGGTGGTGAGCGCCGCGTTCGAATGGGTGAGGTGGAAGATGGCGTCTCGGATCACCGAGATCGTCTCGTCGAGTTCGTTGATCGTGCCCCCGGCCCGCTCCCGGAGGCGTTCGGGATCGTTGAGCGCCGATTGCAGACGCATGCCGACGGCGAAGAGGCGCTGGATGACCAGGTCGTGGAGGTCGCGGGCGATCCGATCGCGGTCTTCGACCACGGCGAGCCGCTGCCGCATGACGGTCTTCTCGCGGCCGGCGCGAACCTTGTCGGTCACGTTCCGCACGATCGCCATCACGTAACGGTTGCCGTCGACGGCAACCGGGCTCAGCGCGATCTCGACCGGAACCAGCGATCCATCGGCTCGCAGCGCCGACACCTGCGAGTGAGGGTCGGCCATCTGCCGGATCCGGGGAGCGTCGTGATACGAACGTCGCTGGGCGGCGTGCCCGGGACGGAAGGCGGCGGGGACCAGATCGTCGATGGAGCGTCGCAGGAGTTCGTCCCGATCGTGGCCGAACAGCTCGACGGCCTGCTGGTTGACGACCCGAATGGCGCCATGGGGGTCGACGACGACGATGGCGTCGGGTGCGGCGTCGAGGAACTCCTCAGAGAACGACACAGAACCGGTCTCGGTGGTCGATTCGATTTCGCGCATGCAGCGGGGCCGATCCGGGGAACTCGCGACGATGTCGAGACAACGTTAGTGCCATGACGGTCCCGGGAGAGAATTGTGACCGATGGCCACGTCCCGGGCCAGGGGCGGTCATTCGTACCGGGTTCGTCGTCGCTCGTCGAGTCGGGCGGCGAAGGCGGCCGCCTCGGTCCGCCGATGCATCCCCAGCTTGGCCAGCAGATTCGAGACGTAGTTCTTGACCGTCTTCTCGGCCAGGAACAGCTCGTCGGCGATCTGGCGGTTCGAGCAACCGGAGCCGATGAGATCGAAGATCCGCCGCTCCTGGGGTGTCAGGGCGTCGAGCGGGCCCTCCTCGGATTCCCGGAGTCGCTTCAGACCCATCCGGGTGGTGGCGTTGTCGAGCAGCTGGGCGCCGCCGGCGACCTTGCGGATCGACTCGACCAGATCGTTGCCTCGGATCTGTTTCAGGACGTACCCGGCGGCTCCGGCCTCGGCGGCATCGACCAGCGCCCGGTCATCGGCGAACGACGTCAGGATCAGGCAGATCGTCTCGGGATGCTGGGCCCGGATCGTCCGGCACACCTCGATGCCGTTGCTCTCGCCTCCGAGGCGGACGTCGAGCACGGCCACGTCGGGCTGGAGCGACCCGACGAGGCGGAGGGCCTCGGACGCCTCGCCGGCCTGACCGACGACGGTCATGTCGGCTTCGGATTCGATCAGTTCGCAGAGGCCGAGCCGCACGATCTCGTGGTCGTCGAGCAGGAACACACGGATCGTCGTCTGGTCTTCACTGGTCACGGGGAGCATCACCTCGGAGTGAGCGTCGAGCCACTCAGAATGAGCACCCAACGTAGACGATCCTAGGGACCAAAGTCACGAGCTGGAGACTGGGAGAGCTCCCGGATCAGTCGGTCCAAGACGTCGATCGCCTTCTCCAGGCGCTCCCGATCGTCGGCCCGTGTGTCCTCGTCGAGACAGAGTTGCAGGCTGAGCCCGGCTGCGTACAGGTGCTGGACGATGTGTTCGCTCCGCTCGTCGAGGTCCCAGCGTTCAACGGCCATGGGAGGATCGTGACGGTCGAGACCATCTCCAGCGAGGGCACTTGGTCACAAAGGCCGTGATCCGGCCGGCCTCACGACCCCGAGAGGTTCGTGGGCCGGATCGTCAGGATCGGGACCAGAGCGGTGCGGGCGACGGCGCTCGTGGTACTGCCGGCGGTGAGACGCGCCAGACCCGTGGCGCCGTGCGTGGCCATGGCGATCACCGACGAGGTGGCCGGTGTGGCCCGCTCGACGATGGCCGGAGCCGCATGGGAGAAGTGGAGGACGTCGTAGTCGACGGAGCGGTCGGTCCGCGCCCGGAGTCGGTCGGCCAGTCGATGGAGTCCCGCCGTCTCGCTGAGGTCGCCGTGGGACTGGTCGGCCAGTGTGGCAGCTGCCGGGTCGAGCACGCTGAGCAACATCATCGGAGCTCCGAACGCCTCGGCCCAGGCCACGGCCGCAGGGACGATGCCCTCGGATGTCCCGCTGTCGTCGGAGGCCAGCACCACGGACCGCGTGGGATCGAAGTCGGTGACCCGGCAGCTGGGGCCGACCAGGACGATCGGTACGCCACTCTTGCGAACCACCTCGTTGGCCACGCTCCCGGCGAACAGTTCGGATCGACCACGACCGTGCGTCGACAGCACCAGGAGCGCGTCGGATCCGACGAGTTCGAGGAGTTGGTCGGCGACCCGACCGGACGGTTCCTCGATCGTGAGTGTCACGTCGAGATCGCCGACGCTGCGAGCGCCGAGCGCGACGCGGATGTCGACTTCGACCTGATTGAGGTAGTGCCGATCGGCATAGCTGACCACGTGCAACGGCACCGCCAGGTGCTTGGCCATGGGGACGGCGACGTCGAGGGCCCGCTCGGACTCGACCGAGCCATCCAGGGCGGTGACGATTGTTCCGAACATGGCGCGACCTTCTTCCGGGGGCTGTCGGTGGTTCCGTGGCCTCGAACCCCCGGGGATCGGGGGAGCGGCGGGCCTGTGGCCTTCCCCACTTCCACCATGGCCCCCGGGCTCGATTCGGGGCAGGGCCGTTCGTCACAGCCTGTCGAACCCGGTCAAGGTCGACGCGCGGCGCCCCGTTAGCCTGACCCCTGATGATGGCGATGCACTCCATGTGGCCCCGCGACCGTGACTCGGTGAAGGGAGCCAGGATCACCAAGGAGTCCGCGGCGCGGGTGTGGCGCTTCGCCCATCCCTACCGCTCGATGGTCATCGGCTTTCTCGTCACCGTCACCGCGCAGGCAGCTCTGGGGCTGGTGCCCCCGATCCTGTTCGGGCGGATCATCGACGACGCCATCCCCAACGCCGATCGGGGGCTGCTCGTGGTGTTCGCGGCGTTCATCGTCGGCGCCTCGCTGGCCGAGGGCGTACTCGCGCTCTTCGAGCGGTACCAGTCGGCTCGGATCGGCGAGGGCGTGATCTACGATCTCCGGTCGGCCCTGTTCGATCACGTGCAGCGGTTGCCGATCGCCTTCTTCACCCGCACCCAGACCGGCACGCTCACCAACCGGCTCAACAACGACGTGATCGGAGCCCAGCGGGCGCTGACGGCCACCCTCGGCACCGTCGTGTCCAACGTGATCACCCTGATCACGACCCTCGTCGCGATGTTCATCTTCGAGTGGCGACTGACGATCCTGGCCCTCGTCCTGACGCCGTTCTTCGTGCTTCCGTACCGCCGGATCGGCGCCGTCCAGCAGAGCATCACCCGCGAATCGATGGACCTGAATGCGGCCATGAACTCGACCATGACCGAGCGCTTCAACGTCTCGGGTGCGCTGCTGACCAAGCTCTTCGGGCGTCACGACGACGAGGTTCGACTCTTCTCGAGCCGGGCCGAACGGGTCCGCGACATCGGCATCCGGTCGGCGATCTTCACCCGAGCCTTCATGATCATGCTCGGGTTGCTCGGATCGATCGGAACGGCACTGGTCTACGGGCTCGGCGGGCTGATGGCGATCAACGGCAGCTTCAGCGTCGGCGACCTGGCCGCCATGGGACTGCTGGTCGGCCGGATCTACTCCCCGCTCACCGGACTCACCAACGCCCGCATCGACGTGCTGACCGCCCTGGTGAGCTTCGATCGGGTCTTCGAGGTGCTCGACGCCCCGATCCCGCTCGACGATGCACCCGATGCCATCGAACTGCGCGATCCCGAGGGTCGCATCGAGTTCCGCGACGTCACGTTCCGGTACCCGCTGTCGAACGAGACCATCATCCCGTCACTCGAGACGCCCTCGTCGGTGCTGTCGGATGCCGACGCCCGCCCGGTGATCGAGCACCTCGATCTCGTCATCGAACCGGGGAAGCTGGTGGCCCTCGTCGGTCCGTCGGGCGCCGGGAAGACGACGATCACCAACCTCGTTCCCCGGCTCTACGACGTCACCGAGGGGGCGATCGTGGTCGACGGTCACGACGTCCGCGACTACACCCAGGCCTCGCTCCGTCAGGCGATCGGCGTGGTGGTCCAGGATCCGCACCTCTTCCACGAGTCGATCGCCGACAACCTGCGCTATGCCAAGCCCGACGCCACCGATGCCGAGATGCGGGCCGCCTGCGAGGCCGCGCAGATCCACGAGGTCATCGCCCGGCTGCCGAGCGGCTACGACACCGTGGTGGGGGAGCGCGGGTACCGGTTCTCGGGGGGCGAGAAGCAGCGTCTCTCGATCGCCCGCATGCTGTTGAAGGATCCCGCCGTTGTCATCCTCGACGAGGCGACGAGTCATCTCGATTCGGAGAACGAAGCACTGGTGCAGGAAGCCCTGGCGAAGGCCCTGGCCGGTCGCACGGCCCTGGTCATCGCCCACCGGCTCTCGACCATCACCGAAGCCGACCAGATCGTGGTGCTCGACGAGGGTCGCGTGGCCCAGACCGGGACCCACGACGAACTGATCGCCGAGGGTGGCCTCTACAACGACCTGTACCAGCTGTTCGTTCGCTGACTCGTCGCCGGTGACGCCCGGCCGATGATGGGGGTCGGAAACGGCCCGTGGCCTATGGTCGGTTCCGTCGCCAATCGGTAGTCCGAGACCCGACCGGGTCGCCCGATCCCGACACAAGGACGGCGCTGATGCTCGTCTCGACCCTGCAGTTCCTGGCCGTCGACGGCGGCAACACCGAGACCAATCTCCTGGCGGCCCGATGGTTGATGGCGCTGTCGCTCGGCTTCCACATCGTGCTGTCGTGCCTGGGTGTCGCCCTCCCGACCTTGATCTTCCTCGCTCACCGGAAGGGTCTGCGCGACGACGACGTCGACGCCCTCACGCTCGCCCGCCGCTGGGGCAAGGCCGCGGCCGTGCTCTTCGCCGTCGGCGCCGTCTCGGGCACGGTGCTCAGCTTCGAGATGGGCATGTTGTGGCCCGGGTTGATGGGCACCTTCGGTGACGTCATCGGCCTGCCCTTCGCGCTCGAGGGGATCTTCTTCTTCCTCGAGGCCATCTTCCTCGGGATCTACCTCTACGGCTGGCGAGGCCTCCCGGCCCGGATCCACCTGGCGACGCTCATCCCGATCGCCGTGTCCGGGGTGCTGGGAACGCTCTGCATCCTGGCCGTCAACGGTTGGATGAACGAACCGACCGGCTTCGACCTCGCGGCATATCGGGCGACCGGCGAGGTCGTCGACGTCGATCCCTGGGGGGCGATGTTCAACGGAGCCCTGCTGCCCCAGTTCCTCCACATGCTCCCCGCCACCTACCTCGTGACCGGGTTCGGGGTGGCGTCGGTCTACGCCGTCGGCTGGCTACGGGGTCGACGCGACCGCCTGCACCGACTGGGAGTCGTCATCGGGTTCACCGTCGGTGCCGTCGCCGCCCCGATCCAGGTGTTCACCGGCGATCTCGCCGCCCGCAACGTCGCCACCGACCAGCCGGCCAAGTTCGCCGCGATGGAGCTCCTCGAGGAGACCACCAGCGGGGCTCCGCTCACCCTCGGCGGCCTCATCGTCGACGGCGAGAAGGTCGGTGCGATCGAGATCCCCAACCTCACCTCGCTGCTCCAGGACTTCGATCCGAACAGCACGATCACCGGACTCGACGACATCCCCGTCGACGAGCGCCCGCCGGCCAACGTCGTGCATCTCAGCTTCCAGCTGATGGTCGGGATCGGTATGGCGTTGCTCGGTTTGGCGGCGTTCTCGGGTTGGCGGCGTTGGCGAACGGGTGATCTCCCCGACAGCCCCTGGTGGTACCGGGCGGTCGCCCTCAGCGGCCCGGCGGCGGTGCTGGCCCTCGAGGCGGGATGGACGACGACCGAGGTCGGCCGTCAGCCCTGGATCGCCCAGCAGGTGATGCTGGTCGAAGATGCCGTGACTCCTCGCTCGGGCATCGGTCTCGTGCTCGTCGGTCTGGTCGTGGTCTATCTGGGCCTTGCGGCTTCGGCGATCGGCGTCCTGCGGAGCATGTCGGCCCGCTGGCGGGCGGGTGGTGACCCTCCGGCCCCGTACGGTCCCCCCGAATCGGGCGACGACGTCGACCCCGAGCGGCCCGTTTCCACAGCGGGAGCCCGGAGCTGATGCTGCCCGAGATCGTGGTGTCGATCGTCTGGGCCGGGGTCCTGGCCTACGCCGTCTTCGGCGGTGCCGACTTCGGATCCGGGGCCTGGGATCTGCTCGCCGGCGGATCGCGCCGTGGCGCCGCCGTTCGCAAACGCATCGACCGCAGCATCGGACCGGTCTGGGAGGCCAACCACGTGTGGCTGGTCTTCGTCCTGGTGTTCCTGTGGACCGGTTTCCCCCGGGTCTTCGCCGCGTTGGTGACGGCGACGTTCGTGCCGCTCATCGGGGTGGCCGTCGGCATCGTGTTCCGGGGCGGGGCGTTCGTGTTCCGCAAGTCCTCCACCTCGTTCGAGCAGGCCCGCTTCTTCGGTGCCCTCTTCGCCGTGTCGAGCCTCGTGACCCCGTTCTTCATGGGCGCAGCCGTCGGGGCGGTGGCCTCGGGTCGGGTGCCCCTCGACGGTGCGGTCGACCCGTGGTCGGTGTGGTTGACCCCGACCTCGCTGCTCGGTGGGATCCTGGCCGTCGGGACGTGCATGTGGCAGGCCGCGGTGTTCCTGGCCGCCGACTCACAACGAGACGGCGACCCGAGGCTCGCCGACTACTTCGCCCGTCGCTCGCAGATCACCGCTGTCGTGCTCGGGGCCGTGGCGTTGGTCGGGGTCTACGTCCTCGAAACCGACGCGCCGACGCTGGCCGACGGGCTCGAACGTCTGGGCGCCCCGCTCGTGGTGGGATCGGGACTGTTCGGACTGGCAACGATGGGGCTGCTCCGCCAGGGTCGTCACCAACTGGCCCGGATCCCCGCCGTCGGTGCGGTGGTGACGATCGTGATCGGCTGGGGCGTCGGGCAGTACCCCTGGATGCTGGTCGACGAGATCGAGATCGGCGACGCAGCCGCCGGCGACGCCACGCTCTGGGCGCTGATCGTGGCGTTCGGGTTCGCCGGGTTGCTGGTCGTTCCCGCCCTGGTGTGGCTGCTCCGGCTGACCGAGATGGGGGCCCTGTCCTCGTCGGAGGCCCGGGCCGATTCGAGCCTGGCCCGGCACGAGTCGCTCATGGGCGGCGGACCCTCCCCTCGGCCATGATTGGCCGGTGACCGACCACCTCAGCGACCTCACCGACCTCACGGCCGTCGAACAGGGCCGACTCCTGCGGGCCGGGAGGGTCTCGGCCCGGGAGCTCCTCGGGGCCCATCTCGATCGGGTGAGCCAGGTCAACCCCCGGTTGAACGCCATCGTGGCCCTCGATCCGGAACCGGCCGGTGTCCGGGCGGCGGCGATCGACGACGATCTCGCCGCCGGTCGACCGGTGGGTCCGCTGGCCGGACTGGTGACCGCCCACAAGGACCTGACCGACACCGTCGACTTCCCGACCACGTACGGGTCGCCGGTCTTCGCCGGTCATCGTCCCCCGGCCGACAGCCTGCTCGTGTCGCGCCTGCGGGCGGCCGGCGTCTTGGCGATCGGCAAGACCAACACGCCGGAGTTCGGGGCCGGTTCCCACACCCACAACCCGGTCTACGGGGTCACGCGGAACCCCTGGGATCCCGAGCGGTCCGCCGGCGGGTCCTCGGGCGGGGCCGCCGTCGGGCTGGCCACCGGGATGTTGGCCGTCGCCGACGGCAGCGACGCCGGTGGTTCCCTGCGCAACCCGGCCGGCTGGAACAACGTGGTCGGATTCCGGTCCTCGTCGCGACTGGTTCCTTCGGTCGGTCCCGGCAACGCCTTCCTGCCCTACGGCATCGAGGGCCCGATGGCTCGGACCGTCGACGATCTGATCCTGCTGCTGGGCGTGCTGTCGAGCCCCGACCGACGCGACCCGCTCCAGCGGCCGTTCGATTCGGCCGGTCTCGAACGCGGCATCGACCGGCCCCTGAAGGTGGCGTTCAGCCCGACCCTGGGAGGGCTCCCCGTCGAGGCCGACGTGGCGGCGGTCCTCGATTCCGTGCCGGGGTGGGTCGAGGGCCTGGGCTGGGCCGTCGATCGGGACGAGCCCGACTTCACCGGGGCCGACGAGTGCTTCGAGACCCTGCGCTCGTGGTCCTTCGCCAACGGACGGGTCGGCGACCTGGGTCCGCGTCTCGACGAGGCGAAATCCGTACTCGGTGATGAGGTCCGTCGGGGACGGGCGCTCGGTGGCGACGACGTGTGGGCGGTGTTGGCCCATCTGAGCGTCCTGTGGGGCCGCAGCGTCGAGTTCTTCGAGCGGTACGACCTGCTCGTCGCCCCGGTCAGTCAGGTGTCCCCGTTCCCGATCGAGCAGGAATGGCCCACCGAGGTCGCCGGGCGACCCATGGGTCGCTACATCGAATGGATGCGCTCGTGTTCCCGGATCACCGTGTTGGGACTGCCGACGCTGTCGCTGCCGGCCGGCTTCACCGACGCCGGCCTGCCCGTCGGGGTGCAGGTGATCGGCCCGCCCCTCGGTGACGCCTCACTGCTGGCCGCCGCCCGGGTGCTCGAGGCGGCGCGACCCCAACATCACGTCCGACCGCCGCGCTGAACGACCTCGGACCGGGCTTCGGCCGCCAACCGCCGGCCGATGTCGACCACGGCCGTCGTCGGGTCGACGGCGATGAGTACGAGTTCGGTCGTCGAGCGACGCCCGGCGGGGCGCCGGTCGGGGGGCGCCGGCGTCAGCGACCACCGTCGACCCACCAGCTGGAAGAGGTGGGGTTCGGCTTCGTCGGCGAGCACCACGGTGCCCTTGGCCCGGACGATCGAGGTCGGGAGCCGGTCGACCGCCTCGGTCAATCGCCGTCGGTCCCAGGGCTCGACGTCGACGACTGCGGTCGAGACGAACCGATCGGCCGCCGTCGGCAGGTCGACGCCGATCGCCGGGGGAGGCTCCGGGGGACCGGCGTCGCCGGCACCGAGGAGGCCGGTCGTCGGGTCGTCACTCCAGAGTTCGTCGGGAACGACCCCGTGATCGGCCGCGACCGTGACGGCCGGGGCACCGAGCGTCGGGAGCCAGCGACGGATCTCGTCGAGTCGTTCGGCGTCGACCAGGTCGACCTTGTTGAGCACGATCACGTCGGCGGCGACGAGCTGGCGGACGAGGAGATCGCCGACGTAGGGATCCTCGACCCGGGCCCGAACGGTCTCGACGTCGACCACCACGACCACGCCCCGGAGTTCGGTTCCGTGATGACGGTTCGAGTAGGCGCCGAACCGCGCCGGCTCGGCGACCCCCGACGCCTCGAAGAAGATGGCCTCGGGTGGATCGGCCAGCTCGGCGATCTCGAGCAGGGTCGAGCCGAGGTCGTCGCCGATCGAGCAGCACACACAACCGTTGGTGAGCGCATAGGTGTCGCCGTCGTGCGATGCGATCAGGTCGGCGTCGATGGCGAGGGCCCCGAAGTCGTTGACGATCACGGCGATCCGTCGGCCGTGTTCAGCGGTCAGGAGATGGTTGAGCAGGGTGGTCTTTCCCGCCCCGAGATAGCCGGCGATGACGGTCAGCGGGATGAGCGGGTCCATCGCCGACGCCCGCCGGCTCAGGACGGGATCTGGCCGACGACCGAGGTCGGGGTGAAGCGGAGCAGGAGTCGACCCTCGTCGACCATGGCTGCCCGGTACTCGTCCCAATCCGGGTGGGGAGCGCCCGCGACCCGCTCGTAGTAGTCGACGAGCCGGTCGACGGTGGCGTCGGCGGGGTCGGCGGCGACCGGTGAGAGTTCGACGGTCCCGTCGAAGGAGAGGTACGCCCACGACGACGGCTCGGTCAGGTGGAGGACGACCCTCGGGTCGCGCCGCATGTTGGCGGTCTTGGCCCGGCTCGCCGTCACCGAGATGAGGAACGATCCGTCGTCGACCACGTAGCTGATGTCGGAGGACTGGGGTCGGCCGTCACGCCGGATCGTGATCAGCACGGCGTTCTTGCGTTGGGAGGACCAGGCGAGCGCTCGGGCGAGTTCCATGGCCGGAGCCTACGACAACCCGACGTCGACGGTCCGGCCGGACGGCATCACCCGGGCGATACGTTCGGGCGAATGATCCGACACTGCGTCTTCCTGCGATTCCGATCCGAGATCGGCGATGACGAGAAGCACACGATCTATCGGGATCTCGCCTCGCTACGGGACCGGATCCCCGGGTTCGGATCGATGGCGGCCGGCGTCAACTCGAGCCCGGAAGGCTTGTCGCAGGGGTACGACGACGGCTTCGTGATCGAGTTCGCCGACGCCTCGGCTCGCGACGCCTATCTGACCGACGCCGGGCATGTCGAGGTGGGGGCCCGGCTGGTCGCGCTCCTCGACGGCGGCGTCGACGGTCTCGTGGTCTTCGACCTGGAGGACTGAGGGCCGATCGTTCGACCTCAACCGCCGAGCACCGCCACCGCTCGGGCGATGCCGGCCCGCTGGTGCCGAACGACCACCTCCACGGTGGCTCCGGCGGACCCGGCAACCAGCCAGGTCGCCAGCGCCCGATTCGGCGTGCCGTCGTTGTGACCGGCGAAGCGGGCCTGGCTGTAGCCGGCCAGCTGGCCCAGGGTTCGTCGGTTCGCGTCGCCGCCGAGGATCGACACCCCCGGGCTCGGATGGAGTTCGGCGACGACCGGGCGGACCAGATCGTGCTTGGCGGCCCACCGGGTGACGTTCGTCGGCAGATAGCCCGTGTTGGCGACGCCGGCCGAGAGCCGCCACGTGTCGTTCCCGAGCGCGGCGACCTCGACGTGTTCGATCTCGAGCCGAGGTGAGGCGAGCGCCTGGAAGACCGCGAAGTCGGCATGGGGGGCGACCTCGGCCTCGAGCGCGGCGGGCGGCGGATTGATCCACGTCCTCAGCGTGTCCCAGCCACCGATCTCGACCGGCCCGAGCTGGGGGTGCTCGAAGGGCTTCCAGTCGTGGTAGTGGCCGGGGTGATGTCGATCGAACCAGCGGAGCACCGCCAGTTCGACCTCGGGTTCGACGGTCACGTACCAGATCGACGTGGGGGACCGCGCGCCGGTTGCGGCGTGGATGGCGTCCCAGAACTCGGTGGTCCAGGCGAACACGCCGAGGTGTTCGTAGGCCCAGTCGTCGGCGGCGCCCGACATGGTCTGGGAGCGGTCCCAGGTGAAGTCCTCGAACGTCGAGTGCACGGGGTAGGTCGACAACTCGGTGCCGCGAGCACCCAGGGTCTCGAACATCCACACGTCGTCGGGCGGGAGCGTGGTGTCGGCCAGCGTCGACGACGGGCGCAGGAGGACGCCACCACTGGTGTGATAGGCGTTCGCGCCGCAGATGTTCGGCCGGTCGGTCATCGCCTTCATGAGTGCGTGGATCTCGGGCTCGCTGCCGGGGAAGTCGCCCGAGCCGGGGACCGAGGTCCCCCAGCCCGAGGCGAAGTTTCGGTTGAAGTCCAGTCCCTGGACCGGTCCCGGCCGGGGGACCGTGTAGCCGTCGAAGTCGTCGACCCGGCCCTCGTCGAGCAGGCGATAGCGGGGACCCGTGGTTCGGGCGTCGGGCGGTACCGGGATCATCAACCGCTGATCGTCGGGGTGCGGGGTCCAGGCGCCGGTCGGGTCCTCGATGCGCATGCTGAGGATCAGGCCGTCACCGTTGACGTCACCCCGATGCAGACCGGGCTGGGCCCAGCGGTCGGTCCAGGGCCAGGGCCGCACGCCCGAGCGGATGAACGTCGGCTGGTCGGCCAGGGCCAGCTCGGCGCCATCGGGATTCACCCGGGGCATCACGTAGAAGGTTCGGGTGGCCAGGGCGGAGCGAACGACGTCGTCGTCGCGATGCCCGGTCACCAGGCGACGCAACAGGCCGATGGCCGCCACGCTCGCCGTGAGCTCGGTGGCGTGGATGTTGGCGTCGACCCACATGGCCGGCTTGTCGGTGTGGGGACCGGTCGAGGAGTCGGTCACGGTGGCCAGCCACAACTCGCGCCCTTCGTGGGAACGGCCGATCGACTCGATGGTGACGAGGTCGGGATGGGCTTCGGCGAGCCCGTGCAGGAAGGTCGTCAGCTCGTCGTAGCGGCAGAAGTGGTCGAGGGGGAAGTCCATCGGAGGATCGCAATCGGTGGGCCCGGGGTTCCGGGACGTCGGCCCGGAGCCGGTCGAACCGACGCAGCGTAGGACCGGCCCACCCCCGGCGTACAACGCCGGCTGCCGATGCGGCCAACGGGCATCGATCGCTCCGAACAGGCATGATGGCTGCCGTGATCGTTCACCTGATCGACGGAACCTACGAGCTCTTCCGCCAGTTCTTCGGACGGCCGGGGCATCTCAACACGGCCGGCGAAGAGGTGGGTGCGACCCGGTCGGTGCTGCGGGACCTGCTGTACCTGCTCGAGGACGGGGTCACGCACATCGGGGTGGCCACCGACCACGTGATCCCCTCGTTCCGCAACGATCTCTACGAGGGCTACAAGGACGGCGAGGGCCTCGATCCGTTGATCCTGGCGCAGTTCCAGCCTCTCGAGGACGGCATCCGGGCGCTGGGCGTCGCCCTCTTCGCCATGGTCGAGTACGAGGCCGACGATGCCATGGGGGCGGCCGCCACGATCGCCGCCGCCGATCCCCGCGTCGAGCGGGTCATCATCTGCACCCCCGACAAGGACCTGGCCCAGGTGGTCGACGGGCGCATCGTCCAGCTCGATCGGCGTCGCGACACGATCTACGACGTGCAGGCCGTGATCGACAAGTACGGCGTCCCTCCCGAATCGATCCCCGACTGGCTCGGGCTCGTCGGCGACTCCGCCGACGGCTTCCCCGGCCTCAAGGGTTGGGGTGCCAAGTCCGCGGCCGCCGTCCTGACGCGGTACGGCCACATCGAGAACATCCCGCCCGCGGCCGGGCAGTGGGACATCACGGTGCGGGGCGGCGCCAAACTCGCCGCCACCCTGGCCGAACAGCTCGACCAGGCGCTGTTGTTCCGCCGGATCGCCACGCTCGATCTCGACGCGCCGACGATCGACTCGGTCGACGAACTGCGCTGGGCCGGTCCCACCGACACCCTGGCGGCCGTTGCCGACCGGCTCGATGCGCCCGATCTGATCACCCGGGCCGCGACCCTGGCCGAGAAGCGCCGCACCGCGTCCGGCGACCCGGAAGGGTGACATGATCCGAGACGCCACATCCGACGACCGAGCGGCGCTGCTGGCGCTCAATGCCGCGAACGTCCCCGAGGTCGGCCCATTGGACGACGCCAAGCTCACCGAGTTCCTCCAGCGGGCACCGTACCGCAAGGTGCTCGAGCTCGACGGAGACGTGGTCGGCATGCTCGTCGGGCTGACCGAGGTCGACCGATGGTACGCCTCACCGAACTACGGCTGGTTCGCCGAACGCTACGAATCGTTCGCCTACGTCGACCGGGTGGCACTGGCCGAGCCGGCGCGCGGGCAGGGCTGGGGCCCGGCGTTCTACGACGACTTCGAACGCTGGGCCCGATCGAACGGGCGATCGGTGTTGTGCGCCGAGATCAACACCGAACCACCCAACCCCCGGTCGCTGCGCTTCCACGAGCGGTTCGGGTTCGTCGAGGTCGGACGGTTCCGGCCCTACGGCCCCGACACCGAGGAGGCCATGGTGGTCAAAGAGCTCTCGACCGCACGAACCGATGCCGACCGCCCCGATGCCGACCGCCCGGACTCCGAGGAGACCGTGTCATGACCGACCCCACGACGATCTATCGGGCCCGGCTGGTGCGCACCGTCGACCCGGCCCGGCCGACCGCCGACGCCATCGCCGTACGCGACGGTCGGATCCTCGGGATCGGGACCGTCGAGGAGCTCTCGGTCTGGGGACGCCCGGTCGTCGACGACACCTTCGTCGAATCGGTGCTGGTTCCCGGCTTCATCGAGGCCCACAGTCACGTGCTCGAGGGCGGGTTGTGGGCCTTCGAGTACGTCGGGTACTTCGATCGGATGGGCGCCGACGGCGTCCTGCGCCGGGGGTCGCGCACGATCGCCGACGTGCTCGACCGGTTACGCGAGATCGACGCCACCGAACCGGGTGCGACCCACCCGCTCATCGCCTGGGGACTCGATCCCCTCTACTTCGCCGGCGAAGACCGGCTGCTGGCGAGGCACCTCGACGCGGTGAGCGAGACCCGCCCGATCTTCGTCTTCCACGCCAGTGGCCACCTCGCCACGGTCAACACCGCACTGATGGAACGAGAGGGCATCACCCGGGGTATCGATGTCGAGGGGGTGCCGGTCGACGCCGACGGGATGCCGCTCGGCGAGCTCCAGGAACCGGCCGCATACTCGTTGGCCCGCGAAGCGGTGAAGCGGCTCGGCGCGGCCATCGCCGAGCCGGCGGCGATCGAACGGTTCGGGCAGAGTGCCCGGTTGGCCGGCTGCACGACGGTGACCGACCTCGGCACGACCCGGCTCGACTGGCCGGCGACCTACGACAACTGGTCGTCGGTGGTCGAAGACCCCGCCTTCCCGGTGCGGGTTTCGCTCTTCTACAACCCGGGCTCGGTGACGGGCACGGCCGCCGACATCGCCGCCGAGGTGAAGGCGCTCGCGGCCCGGTCGACCGACAAACTGCGGTTCGGTCACGTGAAGATCGTCCTCGACGGTTCGATCCAGGGTTTCACCGCCCGACTGAACTGGCCGGGCTACCTGAACGGCGCGACCGGGATCTGGCTGTACGACCCGGTTCGCTTCCGTGAGTTCGTGATGGCGTTCCACGAGGCCGGCATCACGATCCACACCCACTGCAACGGCGACCAGGCCGTCGACCTCTTCCTCGATGCCGTCGCCGCTGCCGACCGGGCTCACCCGTGGCGGGACCATCGCCACACCGTTCAGCACTGTCAGCTCACCACCCCGGCCCAGTACCGGCGGATGGCGGCGCTCGGCCTGTGCGCCAACATCTTCGCCAACCACCTCTGGTACTGGGGTGATCAGCACCACGATCTCACCGTCGGACCCGACCGGGCCCGGCGCATGGATGCCTGCGGAACGGCCGAGCGGAACGGGATCAGCTTCTCGATCCACTCCGATGCCTCGATCACGCCGATCGGCCAGCTCCACACGATGTGGTGCGCCGTCAACCGGGTCACGCCGTCGGGGCGGGTCCTCGGTGAGGACGAGCGGATCTCGGCCGCGTCGGCCCTCGCCGCCGTGACCATCGGGGCGGCCCACCAGTTGCACCTCGACCACGAGATCGGCTCGATCGAGCCGGGCAAGCGGGCCGACTTCACGGCGTTGGGCGACGACCCGCTGACCATCGATCCGATGGCGATCCGCGACATCGAGATCCACGGAACCGTCCTCGGCGGTCGGGCGTTCCCGATCCGCTGAACGCCGGACGGGTTCGACCCGGCGCCGACGGCACCGGTACGTTGAGTCGATGGCCGATGCTCGGGGACCGTCGACGAAGACCCACGTGGCCGAGGCCCGGGCGTTCCTCGAGGAACGCTGGGATCCGAAGGGCGACCCCGACGACTGGTTGGCCGCCGTGGTCGACGCCGGGTGGGCGGCTCCCCGCTGGCCCGTCGAGTGGTACGGCCGGGGACTGGGCAACGACGAGGCCAAGGAGGTCGAGGCGGTCTTCGCCGACGCCGAGGCGCCGGGACCCGGTCACGACCGCACCAACCTGTGGGCCGGCACGCTCGTCGGCCACGGATCCGACGAGCTCAAGCGTCGGTTCCTGCGGCCACTGCTCCTCGGCGACGTGGCCATGTGCCTGCTCTACAGCGAACCGGGCGCCGGATCCGACCTGGCCGGTCTGCGGACATCGGCGGTGCGCGACGGCGACGAGTGGGTGGTCAACGGGCAGAAGGTCTGGACCTCGGGTGCCCGTGGGGCCGACTACGGCATGCTCATCGCCCGTACCGACTGGGACGTCCCCAAACACCGGGGCATCAGCTTCTTCTGGTTCCCGATGCGCCAGGAGGGCGTCGAGGTGCGCCCCCTGCGCCAGATGACCGGCGACGCCCGGTTCAACGAGGTGTTCATCAGTGATGCCCGCGTCCCCGACGACCACATCGTCGGCGGGCGCAACCAGGGCTGGGGTGTGCTGCAGGGGGCGCTCGCCTACGAACGGGCCGCGATGGGTCGACCCGGTGGTGGCCCGGGAGCCGGTGGCCGGCAGCGGCGGGTCGACAAGACGGCCGAGGCCATGGGTCCGATCCCCACCCCCGATCTGTCCCTGGTCGGTCTGGCCAACGATCTCGGTCGCAACACCGACCCCGTCGTGCGCCAACGACTCGCCCGACTCCACGCCATGCGGAAGGTGGCCGAATGGAACGGCGACCGGGCCAAGGCCGAACTCAAGACGGGTGGTTCGTCACCCCTGTTCTCGCTGGGCAAGCTGGCGATGTCGGGGCTCCTGCACGAGGCCGGCCGGGCCCAGGGGTGGCTGCTCGGACCGGAGGGGACCCTCGACGGCGACCAGAACCCGCGAGCCCGTGACGCCAACTACTCCCAGCTCAACGCCTACTTCACCTCGATCGGTGGCGGAACCGACCAGATCCAGCGCAACATCATCGGCGAGCGGATCCTCGGGCTCCCTCGCGAACCCGAACCCGAACGGGACCGGGCCTTCCGGGACGTCCCCGCCAACGGCTGACGGCAACGGGCGTCGAGCCACCCTCCGGCGCGCCGTCAGGTCCGATGGGCCTCGATCCACGCGACGGCGAAGTCGACGATCGCCCGCTGCCGGCAGAGCCGGCCCTCGCCGGCGCCGACCGACGAGCGGCGTTCGCCACCGCTCGATGCGAAGTCGTCGCCGATGGTCGCGAAGTCGGACTCGTCGAGATCGAGGTCGTCGTAGACGTGCCACTGCCGGACCCCGTCGATCCGCATCGGCACCCCGACCCGGGTGTCGGCCTTGCCCGGCCACACGGCGCGGTACTCGGCCAGGTGGAGCGAGGTGTCGTTGCCGTGACCGACCCCGAGCAGCAGCACCTTGGCGTCGAGGTCGTAGAGCCGTCCCAGCGGTGAGCGGTCGCCGAGCCCCGGTGTGAGCGGGTGGTCGCCGACGATCCGGTCGGCCTGCGGCCCGTTGGCGGCGAACGACACCGTCGGGTGAGGACTCCGCCGGGTTCCGGGAAGATGGCGAAAGCACTCGACCACGGCCCCCATCGATCGGGTGGGTGTGAGGTGCGGATCGAACACGGGCATCTCGGCCCGAATCCGTTCGTGCCAGGCGGCGGGCACCGGAGGCTCGGACCAGTCGGCCGGATCGCTCAGGTGGCCCGACTGGGTCGGCATCACGATCGTGCCGCCGGAGCCGACGGCGGCGAGGAGCGCCTCGACCACGGCCTGGGGTCCGCCGTTGATCCATCCGAGCGCCGCCATCGAACTGTGCACGATGACGACGTCGTCGGCCTCGAGGCCCAGGGCAACGAGGTCGGCCGTCAGCGACGACGAGTCGGCCGGTTCGTCGGTCGCGTCGATCGCCTCCCGCTCGGTGCCCATGGCCGGTGACGCTAGGTCGTCGGCCGTCGTCGCGTCGACCGAAGGGGCTCAGGCGCCGACGAGGGGTGCCGACCCGAAGTCGACCCCGAAGCGGACGCACCAGATCACCACGGTGTCGAACTCGCTCAGATCCACGTCGGCTGGGATCTCGTAGTTCTGCGAGCCGATGTTGCCCTTCAGGTCACCGAGGTCGACGAACTCGCCGTCGACGTCGGCACTCGTTGCCAGGTACACGTTGAGGTCGGGGCCGTTGTCGGTCGCGAAGTCCTCCTCGAGGCGCAGGACCCGCCGGCGGTCCCCGTCGCTCAGGACGTTGGCCGTCCCCTCGGTGGGATGGTCGCCGTCGACGAACGCACCGGTCGCCTCCCGGATCGGTTCGACGGGCTCGACGGCGGTGGTGCTCGGCTCGTCCACATCGGGCTCGGGCTCGTCGATCGCCGCAGCCTCGGTGTCGCGATCGGGCTCGGTGACGGGCTCGTCCGTTGTCGCCGGAGCCGGGCTCGTCGGGGCGAACGTCGGCGCCTCCTCGGCAACGACGTCGTCGATGAACAGCGTGTGGATGCCGAAGACGCCGAAGGCCAGGAAGGCCACGAGCGCCAGACCGGCGGTGGCGACGAGGATGACGATCGGCTTCGTTCGGGGGCGATGGGACACGGTGACCTCGTGAGTCGGCGAGTGACCAGTCAACCGGCGAGGAGAGCGGGTGATTCCCCTCGGCCCGTCAGTCCTCCTGGCGGGCCCGGCTGGGAGCGACCCTCGGGGGCTCGTTGGGTTGTTTGGGATAGACCGGCGGCCAGGGCGCGTCCATGAGTCCGGCTTCCATGTCGGCCGCCGACATGGCGAGCAACGGCTCGATCGACTGCGGGTCGTCGTTGATCCCGTCCCAGGCATCGCCCTGCTCGGCGAGGCGGCCGGGGACCGTGGCGATCGTCAGGTCGTCGGGAGCGACGGTGGTCACGTCGTCCCAGGGGATCGGGGTCGAGACCTGGGCACCGACCCGGGGCCGGACCGACCAGGTCCCGAAGACCGTCTTGTGCGGCGCGTTCTGGTTGAAGTCGACGAAGATGCGGGCTCCCCGCTCCTCCTTCCACCAGGCCGCGGTCAGCAGATCGGTCCGCCGCCGTTCGAGTTCGCGAGCCAGTGCGACGGCCGCGGCCCGGACCTCGTAGCTGTCCCAGCGTGGGAGCAGCCGGCAGTAGACGTGCAGCCCCTTCGAACCGCTGGTCTTGACGAACGAGGCGATGCCGAGTTCGTCGAGCAGCGCCCGGACCTCGAGCGCAGCCTCGCGCACCTGGTCGAAGGTCGTCCCGGGTGACGGATCCAGATCGACGCGGAGCTCGTCGGCGTGCTCGGGATCTGCCGCCAGGTAGGGCCAGGGGTGGAAGCCCAGGCAGCCCAGATTGACGGCCCAGGCGATGTGGGCGAGGTCGGCCGCAACGAGCGCGTTGGAGGTGGTGCCGTTGGGTGTCGACACCTCGACCGTCTGGAGCCAATCGGGCGCTCCCTTCGGCACTCGCTTCTGGAAGAACGACTTGCCCGAGGCGCCGTCGGGAAAGCGTTGCATGAGGGTCGGACGCCCGCCCATGGTGGCCAGCAACGGGCCGGAGACGGCCTCGTAGTAGCGGATCAGATCGAGCTTGGTCTCGCCCCGCTTGGTGAAGAACACCTTGTCGGGGCTCGAGATCGACACCTCCCGACCGGCCAGCTCCACGACGACGTGCTCAGGGGATGCCACCCGCGAACCGTAGCGCTCGTTTCCGGGCCACGGGAGGGCACTCCCGATGGTGGCGAACCGGGGGTGGTGCTAGAGAAGGGACATGCCCATCTACGAGCGCGACGATGCCCGCCTGCACTACACGGTCACCGGGGATCCCGACGGCTTCCCGGTGCTCGCCATCGCTCCCGGCGGCATGAAGTCGGCCGACGCGCTCTGGGCCTCGATGCCGTGGAATCCCCATGACCGTCTCGGCGAGGGCTATCGCGTCATCGGGATGGACCAGCGAAACGCCGGCGCCTCGACCGCTCCGGTGTCGTCCGGCGACGGTTGGGACACCTACACCGCCGATCAGGTCGGCCTGCTGGACCACCTCGGGGTCGATCGGTTCGCGATCGTCGGCATGTGCATCGGTGGGCCGTACGTGATGGGCGTGATCAAGGCGGCCGGCGACCGGGTGCGGGCCGCGATCCTGCTCCAGCCCATCGGGCTCGACGACAACCGATCGGCCTTCCACGACATGTTCGATGCCTGGGCCGCCGACATCCGGTCCGCCCACCCCGAGGCCGACGACGCCACGTGGGCGGCGTTCCGCTCGACGATGTACGACGGCGACTTCCTGTTCAACACCACCGCCGACGAGGTGTCGGCTTGCACCACGCCGTTGCTGGTGGCGATGGGCAACGACCTCTACCACCCGCAGTCGACCTCACGGCAGATCGCCGCCCTGGCGCCGAACGCCACGCTCGTCGAGCACTGGAAGGGCGACGACGATCTGCCCGAAGCCGACCGCGCCTTCCGGGCGTTCCTCGATCGGCACTGTCTCTCGGGGTGACGTCTCTGGTGACGTCTTCGGGGTGACGGTCTCGCCGGGTGACGGTCGTTCGGACCGGTCTAGGAGCGGCGGCGTCGAGTCGACGAGGGCGGCACCCGGACGGGAATGAGCTGGCGCGGGGGGATGCCGAGCAGTCGCTGCCACCAGGTCTGGGGCTCGACGTGGACCGGTCCTCGGCGGGTCTTCGGCTGATTCGGATCGCTACCCACCGGACAAGTTGACCACACCGGGGCGGGTCATGCCCGGTCGCGGCACGATTTCGTACCGCCACAGCGGACTCGGCGCGTGGCCAACCCGAACGGGACGTGCCCGACCGGTCGCCGCTCGGGCGTCCCGATTCCGGCGGACGGGCCGCAGCAGGCGGACCTATCGATCGGGGTCGAGGACCCGATCGACCGAGGTGGGCTCGGGCTCGTCGAGTTGATCGAACGTGCACTCCGTTGGCGTCTTGTCGGGCCGCCAGCGAAGCAGGTTGGTCACCTCGCGGAATCGCCCGTTCAGGGTCGATCCGTACTTGACCTCGACCACCCGTTCGATGCGCAGCGGCACCCACGAGTGATCCTTCTGGGCGCTCCAGCGGTGCGGCGCCCCCGGCATGCGTCCCTCGTCGTGGGCCTCGGCCTCGGCCCATCCCCGCCAGGGGTGGGCGTCGAGCGCCCCGTCGACGAGCGGCTCGAGGTCGTCGACCAGTTCCCGTCGCCGCTTGGCCGTGAAGCTGGCGCACACCCCGACGTGATGGAGTTGGCCCTGGTCGTCGTGCAGACCCAGGAGGAGCGAGCCGACCCCTTCGCCGTCCTTGTGCCAACGGAACCCGGCCACCACGGCGTCGGCGCTGCGCACGTGCTTGACCTTGAGCTGGCTGCGTTTGTTCTCGGCGTAGGGTTCGGCCAACGGCTTCGCGATCAGACCGTCGAGGCCCGCTCCCTCGAAGACCTCGAACCAGCGGGCGGCGACGGTGGCATCGGTGGTGGCTGCCGTCAGGTGGACCGGCGGCGTGGCGTCGGCGAGCGCGACCTCGAGCTTCGCCCGTCGTTCGGCGAAGGGGAGGGGACGCAGGTCGGCATCGTCGAGCGCCAGGAGGTCGAACGCCACGAACGAGACCGGCGTCGTCTCGGCGAGCATGGTGACCCGACTCTCGGCGGGATGGATCCGCTGCTGGAGCCCATCGAAGTCGAGGTGGTCGCCCGTGATCAGGATGAGCTCACCGTCGAGGACGCACCGATCGGGGAGCGCGTCCCGCAGCGCCGGCAGGATCTCGGGGAAGTAGCGGGTCAGGGGCTTTTCGTTGCGCGACCCGAGGACGACCTCGTCGCCGTCGCGGAACACGATGCAGCGGAATCCGTCCCATTTGGGTTCGAAGAGGAGGTCGTCGCGATCGGGGATCCCGGCGACGGCCTTGGCCAGCATCGGCTTGATGGGCGGCATCACCGGGAGGTCCATGGCGCGAGCGTAGTGGTCGCTCTGCGGGCGACGGCCTCAGACGAGCAGGAGGTAGCCGTCTTCGAGGGTGGGTGGCACGATCGCTGCTCCCGCGGGTGGATCACCGAGGCAACGGTGCGAGCCATCGGGCTGCATCCACGACGCCCGCACGCCGACCGGTGCGTCGTGCTGACGCCAGGTGCGGCCTTCGGCCACGGCCGCCAGCCTCGCCGGTGGTCCGACGAAGCGAACCCCTCCGCCGGTGAGGACGATGACCGTGTCGCAGTGGGCGGCTTCGTCGGTCAGATGGGTCGAGATGACGACGGTCGACCGCCGTCGGCGCTCGGAGACGATCGCCCGGAGTCGGAGCCGCTCGTCAGGATCGAGGTTCGTCGCCGGTTCGTCGAGGATCAGCAGCGAGGGTGCGGCCAGCAACGCCTGGGCGAGTCCGAGGCGCTGACGCATGCCGCCGGACAGGTCGTCGATCGGCGAGTCGGCCCGATCGTCGAGCCCGACTCGATCCAACGCGTCGAAGATCATGTGCCGGCGACGGCGTTCGTCGCCGCACTCCTTCAACACCGCCAGGTAGTCCAACGTGTCGAACACGCGATGGTGACCCCGCAACCCGTGATCCTGCGGGAGGTAGCCGACGCGGCGACGGATCTCGATCCGGTCGGTCTCGAATCGTGCGTCGAGCCCATCGATGAGGAGCGTTCCACCACTGCTCGGGAGCACCGTGGCGAGGCAGCGCAGGAGGGTGGACTTCCCGGCTCCGTTCGGACCGAGCACGGCGGTCAGCCCTCCCTGCAACGAGAGATCGACACCGGTCAACGCCTGTCGGCGCCCGAACTCCCTGGTGAGGCCGAAGGCGAGGACCTGAGCGCTCACCAGCGACCACCGATCACATCGAGTCGAGACCGGCGACCGTGGAGGACGACCAGGGCGAGTCCCGCAGCGGCGGCGGCGGCGAGCTGACCCGCCGGACCGAAGAGGGCCAGGCGATCGTCGGCGATCGCTCCGATCGTGGAGACCACGCCGAGCCAGGCCACCGCCGCGAGCGACGTGGCCCGCCGCGGTGAGAGGTAGGTCATGAGGGCCAGCGCGATCGACGTCAAGCCGATCGATGGCACGATCCAGCCGATGGCTCGCCATCCGGCGGGCGAGGCGAGCGAGGCGGCGCCCAGTATCAGCGTGGCGACGGCCTGGACCGTGAAGGCTCGGATCACCAGCAGTCGGGCGCCCTTCATCGGTGTGGCGAGGCCGATCTCGTGGGCCGGGTCGGCTTCGGGGCCGTAGGTCATGGCCACCCCGAGCAGGGCGGCCAGGGGGGAGACGAGGAGGAACGCGTAGAGCCCGCCGTCGGGGCGGGTTGGGTCCTGGATCCCCAGGCCGATCACGGCAACGGCCGAGACGGCGATCAGCCAGGACCGCCGCAATGCTGGGGTCGCAGCGATCACCCGGGTCACGGTCGAGGGCAGCCCACAGCGACGGAGCGAGCGCTCGAAGATGCCAGGGATCGGGGCGTCGAGTTCGACGGTGACGGCCCGCCAGTTCCGGTCGATGCGCGCCTGGTCGACGGGAATCATGCCAGCAGCTCCTTCATGGTCGAACGTGCCCGTTGCAGCCGGGTCTTCACCGTGCCCTGGGGAATACCCAGCACGGTCGCCGCCTCCCTGGTCGTCAAGCCGTCGATGGCCGTGAGGATCAGCACGGCTCGCAGGTCGGGGTCGAGACGATCGACTGCGGGACCCAGCGCGCCGTGCAGGCCACCCGACTCCGACACGCCGCCGAGAAAGGCGTCCTCGAACGAGACGACGTCGCCGACGATCGCTTCGGGCGGGACCGGGACCGGCCGGCGCTTGCGGAGTTGGTCGACCAGGCGACGGGTGGCGATGCCCCAGATCCAGGCTCCCACGTCGCCCTCACCTCGGTACCTGCCCGCCGACTTCCACACCGAGACGAAGGTGTCCTGCAACGCCAGGTCGACCAGGTCGGGGTCGGAGCACCGCGAGTGCAGACGTTGGATCAGCCAGATCGCGTGCCGCCGGTAGAGCTGCTCGAGCGCGCTGCGATCCCCCCGGGCGATCCGGGCGATCAGGGCGGCGTCCTCGCCGCGACCGTCGACCTTCGTGACGTCCATCACCGTTCCTGTCGGTCCGAGACCACCGATCGGTTCACCTTTGCCGAGATTTCTCGTCTCCCCCGGCCTCCATCCCACCCCGCCAACCTGGTGAACTGGCGAGCTGGCGTACCATCCTGCCGAACCGGCGGGGTTGCGTCCCTCGGCAGGGACGCCGCCCCGCCAGTTCGGGAACGCGGTGCGCCAAGCCGCCGGAACGGGGTCGGGAGCGGCGAGTCGGATCGATCTGGGTGATCTCGCCTGGTCGTGAACCGGTGGTGGACCGTCCAACGACAGGATGGGCATGACGACCTTCCTTCCGAACGAGACCGCCCCGATCGCACCTCCGGTGCGCCCCGGCGCGAACCGGTCGGCCGACGAGCGGCCACCAGCGCTGCCAGGCCCGGTGAAACCGGGGCGGTTCGGCTGGCTCCCCACCGTGATCGCCGCAGCCATCATCGCCCTGGCGCTGGCGCTGGATCTCGGCGTCATCGGGGTCGTCGTCGTCCTGTTCGTGATCGTGGTCCCCTTCGAGAAGCTCTTCCCCCGCCACCGGGGGCAGCGGATTCGGCGCCCACAGCTGGGTACCGACATCGGCTTCGCCCTCGCCGGACCGGTCCTGAACGGCGTCGGCGTCGCCGTGGCGATCGTGGTCGGTGTCGTCACGCTGGCCTGGATCCCCGGGCTGCTGATCCGACCGCTCGTCGGTTTGATCCCGCCGGGCCTGATGCCGGTGGCCGGGATCGTCCTCTTCGATCTCGCCATCTACTGGGTCCATCGTTGGTCGCACGAGGTCCCGCTGTTGTGGCGGTTCCATGCGATCCACCACTCGACCGAGCACCTCGACTGGGTCAGCGGCTTCCGGAACCATCCCTTCGACGGAGCGCTCGTGGCCCCACCCTTCTTCTTCCTGCTCGCCGCCGGCTTCGGCGCCGAATTCAGCGGTGCCCTGGCCGTGGCCCAGATCGTGCTCGGGATCTTCCTCCATGCCAACGTTCGCTGGCGGCTCCGTCCGCTGCACCGAATCGTCATCACACCCGAGTTCCACCACTGGCACCACACGAACGAGGCCGACGCCATCAACACCAACTACTCGGTCTTCCTGCCGGCCTGGGATCTCCTGTTCGGGACGTACTTCATGCCCCGGGATCGGCGTCCTTCGGTCTACGGCGTGAGCGAGTACGTCCCGACCGGGATGTGGGCACAGCTCCTCCACCCGTTCCGGGGCGTGGATCGGCCCGTCGGCCTCCTGCTCCATCCCCGGCGCGGCATCCGGGCGCTTCGGGGTCTGACCGTCGAGATCGGGCGTGGCGTCAAGGCCTCGACGTTGCGTCCCACCCGGTCGCTCCGCTGATCGTCCCGGCGACGGGTGCGACGTGGCGCTTCGACGGAACCGGTTCTGGCGGGACCGGGTACCGACTTGCCGAACCGGCGGGCCGGCGTCCCGGCAACGGAACAGAGCCCCGCCAGAACGGATTGGGGGCGCGGGGACGGGGCGAACTCAGCCGGCTCGGACCTTGCGGGACTTCTTCTCGACGTACATCGCCCCATCGGCGGCGGCCAGGAGTTCGTCGACCGAGTGCTCGGGCTCCGGGATGGCGTAGCCGATGCTCGCCCCGACCTCGACCGGGTGCGGGCCGATCAACATCGGCACCTCGAGGGCGGCGCCCAGACGAAGGCGAAGCGCTTCGAGGTGCTCGGGCACCGTCGTTCCGACTGCGACCGCGAACTCATCGCCCCCGAGCCGGGCCGCGAGGTCGCCGGGACGCAACTGCTGACGCAGTCGTCGGGCCACCTCGACCAGCACCGCATCGCCGACCTGGTGACCCAGCTCGTCGTTGATGGCCTTGAAACCGTCGAGATCCACGAACAAGACCGATGCCGCCTCGGCGCCCAACATCTGATCGATGCCCGACCGGAAGCCCACCCGGTTCGGCAACCCGGTCAGCGCATCGTGGGCGGCTGCGAACCGCAGCCGTCCGACCTCTCGACCACCATGCAGCGCCGACAGGATCACCTCGGCGAAGAGCGCATGGAACTCGACCTGGTCGATCAGGGGTCGGTGTTCACGGTGGAAGAACCGGACCTCACCGGCCCCGACGCCGACGGTGAGTCGCGACGCACTGCGATACCCCATCGCACAGGCCGAGGCCCACGGCCCATTCGGTTCCTCCTCGGCCAATCGATCGAGTCGGGCCAGGTGGTCGTGTCGATCCTCGTCATCGCCCGACAGGATCGGCCACGCCGTCGGGACCGGATCGCCACCCTCCAGTTCGATCAGGCCATCCTCGGCGGACAGGGCCAGGCGACCCAACTGGTCGATGAGTTCGACCCGGTCGAAGCCGAAGTGTTCGGCGTAGTCGCCGAGCAACCGACCGAGCTCCAGCTCGATGTCGTGCGATCGGCTACCCGCTGACGACGACAGGGTCGTCGCCGAGACGATGAACCGGGCGATCGCCCGCTGCGCTGCGGCCTGCTTGCGACGGTCGGTGATGGGTCTCGCGACCACCACGACCAGACCGTCCTCGCCGACCACGGGCGTCGATCGTGCCTCGACGTCGACGGTGTGGCCGTCGGCCGCGATGAGGGTGAGTTCGAAGGTGGTGCCGCCCTCGGGGAGGTCGACCGCCAGTCCCTCCGGATCCGCCGTCCAGCCGAGGAGCTCTGCTGCGGCCACGTTCACCCAGGACACCCGACCACCCCGACACACCATGACGACATCGGGAAGCAGGTCGAACGGCTTCCAGGGCGCGTGGTGGGGGTCGTGTGCGTCCGTGCTCACCCCGTCAGGTTCGGTGCGACCCGACCGGTCATGAGCACGAACGGTGACGGTCTCCCACCATGCGTGATGCTCCCAGGCAACCCCGTGGCAACCGTGGAGCGTGGACCCCGGAATCGGGCATCGAGCCCCCAGGGTTGCCTGGGGAAGAGCCGATCAGTCGAGGGCGGCGAGGTCGATGCCGTACAGCCCGGCCACGTTGCCCCCGAGGATCGCTCGGCGCTGTTCGTCGGTCAGACCGGCGGCATGCTCGGCGAGCATCGCCTGCGACCACGGCCAGGTCGAGTCGGAGTGCGGGAAGTCGTTGGCCCACATGAGCCGATGCCAGTTCATGTCGTTGGCCTGTTTGAACGCCGTCCAGTCGTCCTGGAAGGTGACGTAGATGTTCTCCGAGAAGTACTCCGACGGAGCCTTCGACAACGAGATGCCCGGCGCCATCCAGTTGCGATGCCGGTTGTAGGCGTGATCCATCCGATAGAGGTAGTGGGGCACCCAACCGGCGTCGGCCTCGACGCACACGACCTTCAGATCGGGGAAGCGCTCGAAGACCCCGCCGAACACCAACGTGCCCATGATGTCCTGGATCCCCCGGATGATCCCGAGGAAGCCATTGAGGCGAGACCCGCGGGGCTTGCCGTTGAGTGCACTGTTGCGCGACGTCAGGATGTGGAAGCTGAGCGGCAGCTCGAGTTCGATGGCGGCTTGCCAGAACGGGTCCCAGACCGGATCGTCGTAGTCCTCGGCCGTTGCCGGTTCGCCGGGCATCATCACGCCGCGCAGCCCGGCCGCCTTGATGGCGGCGATGTCGGCGATGCCCTCGTCGACACTGCGCAACGCCGTCTGGCCACAACCGAGGAGCCGGCCCGGCGCCTCGCTGCAGTAGTCGGCGATCCATCGGTTGTAGGCGTCGAAACAGGCCTTCTTGAAGTCGGCGTCGTCGTGGTTGCAGATCACCATCCCGACGGTCGGGTAGATGATCTCGGCGGCCACGCCGTCTCGATCCTGGTCGGCCAGACGATGGGTCGGATCCCAACCCGACCGGTGCAGCTCGTCGAACAGCACCCCGCTGACCGTGATCTCCTCGGGCAGCTTGCCGGCGGCGGCAACGAGCCCCATCGAGATCGGGCGCATCCCCTCGACGAGGAACTGGTCGCCGAGATCGGGGTGGGTGACCATGCGGGGCGCCCGGTCGCGGTAGGCCGGGTCGATGTGGGCGGTGTAGCAGTCGGGCGGCTCGGTGATGTGGGAATCGGCGCTGATGATCGGGAAGGTCGTGCGCACCGGCGGTGTTTCGAGTGCGGTCATGCCGACACCGCCCGCTGGGCCCCACGGACGAGCTTGCCCGGCGTCGCCCCGGTGGCCGCACCGTCGGTCATGATCTCGACACCGGCGACGAAGGTGTTGCGGTACCCGTCGGCCCGTTGCAGCAGTCGACGCCCTCCGGCCGGCAGGTCGAAGGCGACCTCGGGGGCGTGCAACGCCAGGTTGTCGAAGTCGATCACGTTGAGATCGGCCCGGTAACCCGGGGCGATCACCCCCCGGTCGAGGAGCCCGACGGTCTCGGCCGTCATCCGGCACTGCTTGGCGATGAGGGTCTCGACCGGGATGCGTCCGTAGGGCCGGTCACGGCCCCACCACTGGAGCAGCGTGGTGGGGAAGCTGACATCGCAGATCGTGCCGACGTGGGCCCCGCCATCCGAGAGGCCGGGAACGGCCGCGGGGTGAAGCAGCATCTCGCGGACGACGTCGAGATTGCCGGCGGCCCAGTTGAGGCTCGGGATGTAGAGCATCGCCTTGCCGTCGTTCTCGAGTACCCAGTCGTAGGCGACCTCGGCGGGGGGACGACCCTCGCGCTCGGCGGTGGCGCCGACCGAGTCGGCCGGATCGGGTTCGTAGTTCGGAGGATCGCCCAGCCGGAACATGTGGGGGAAGGCGTTGACCGCCCGACCGCCGAGCACGCTGTTCTCGGTGTGGACCTGGTCGATGATGGTGGACCGGATCTCGGGTCGGCGCATGCGCCCGACCCGTTCGGCCAGCGGGAGGCCGGCCAGGTCCTTGTAGGCGGCCGAGAACATGAACGGATTGAGCGTGGTCTGCAGCCCGAGCAGCAGCCCGACCGCTCGAGCCCCGACCTGGCCCCGCATCGTGACGCCCTCGGCGGTCGCCTGGGCGAACCCGTCGAGATGCCGCTTCCAGTCGTCGGGACGTTTCGGCGCCTGGGCGATCGAGATCGAGATCGGACGACCCGATCGTTCGGCCATCGCCCGGAAGATCGCCGTCTCGGCCTCGACGTCGATGAAGTCGCTGACCACCTGGAGCACGCCCTTGCCGGCGGCCCCGAGGCCCTGGGCGATCCCGACGAGTTCGTCGATCTCGGCTTTCAGGGTCGGAGTCGGCTCGCCCAGGCTGGTGCGGTGATTGAGCGTGCGGCTGGTCGTGAAGCCCAGCGCACCCTGCTCGACGGCCTGGCGGGCCAGCTCGGCCATCTCGGCGATGTCGTCGGGGTTGGCCGGCTCCTGCCGTCCGCCCCGTTCGCCCATCACGTGCAGGCGCAGGGCTCCGTGGGGCAGTTGGGCGCCGAGGTCGATGTCGCGCGGCCGGCTGTCGAGGTAGTCGAGATACTCGCCGAACGACTCCCACGCCCACGGCAGGCCCTCGTGCAGGGCGGTGCCCGGGATGTCCTCGACCCCCTCCATCAACTGGATGAGCCGCTCGTGGTTGTCGGCTCGGACCGGGGCGAAGCCGACGCCGCAGTTGCCCATCACGACCGTCGTGACGCCGTGCCAACTCGACGGAGCGAGGTGCTGGTCCCAGGTCGCCTGGCCGTCGTAGTGGGTGTGGATGTCGACGAAGCCGGGCGCGACGAGATGGCCCTCGGCGTCGAGCTCTCGGGCGCGCGGTGCCGTCGACCCGGCCTCCGTCCTCGGCCCGGCCGACGTGGGTGATGATGCCGTTGCTGACGGCGACGTCGGCCACCGATCCCGGTCGGCCGGTCCCGTCGACGACGGTGCCGTTGCGGATGACGAGTTCGTGTTGGGCCACGATTCCCCCTCGTATGTGTCGGGTCGACGCGGCTTGCGACGACCGGCGATGTGCAGCCGACGCTACTCGGCGCCCTGCCCGCCGAGAAATGCGGGTCTCACGAAAGCCGGTCGAGGATGTTGGTCGTGATCTGTTCGACCTGGCGATCTCGTTCGGCCAGATCCGTGGGCCCAGTCGGTGCTGCCCGAGGTGATCACCGTGCCTCCGCCGGGCGAGGTGTAGGTCCCGAGCACGGCATGGCCGGCGGCGATCCTGGCCACCGACACCTCGTCCCGGGCGTCGAAGAGGCGCGAGCGCGATGAACTCGATCTCGGAGGGTTCGTCGGGTTTGGGCGGACGGGCGGCCGTGGTGCGGGTGAAGTGGGCGGCCGGTGCCGTGCCGAGGATCTCGAACGAGTCCGGCGTTCCGTCGGACCCGGTGGGGTAGGGGAGCCCGTCGCGGTAGGTGAAGTCGCAACCGTCGCACTCGTAGCCGACCAGCGTCGCAGCGGCCCCGAGGACGTCGCCGTACCCGATGCCGGTGCCGTCGAAGATCCAGTGGTCGGGGCGGTGGACGGTGTAGCCGCCGGCGCCGTTGGTGACCCGTTTGCCGATGCGGTGGTAGCCGCCACGACTGAAGCTCACGCCGGTCATGTGGTTCTCGGGTCGGCCGATCAGGTGATCCGACCAGATGCTCGTCAGTTCGCCGATGCGATCGGTGTCGTAGACCGGGTCCTTCTTGAACTGGCCCTTGTAGCCGACCATCACCGACGCCGGGCCTTCGGAGCTGGGGTCCTCCATCCGCACCTGCCAGAACGCCGTGTTGCCCGAGAAGAACGCCACGTTGCCGCCCCCGGCGATGAACGACTCGACGGTGTCGCGCATCGGCCCCGACCAGTACTCGTCGTGTCCGACCGAGAGGATCAGACGATGGCCGTCGACGATTCCCGGGTGTTCCTCGAGGTCGGCGTTGACGCAGACATCGATGCCGTGGCCGTGCTGCTCGGCCCATTCGATGAACGGCTGCTCCCAGTCCGGCCACCCGGCCGATCCGGCCCACGGCGACAGGTGGTGATAGCGGAGGTAGCCGACGTGGGCGTTCATGTCGGGATCCGGTGGCCGGGTCGTGGTGACGCGCCGGCCCGCGCCCGGCGGCTTCCACAGGTAGCCCCGCTCCATCGGCCGCTGGAGGGCCGAGCGGGTGGCGCCGGTGTAGAGATTGCGCCCGCCGAAGTCGTTGTAGGCGTACCAGGTGTTGGTGGCGAGCGGGAGCAGGATCGTGTTGGTCGAGCTCGCCGTCGGACGGACGACGAAGAACGCATGGCTCTGCCGGATCTTGCCGTCGACGTCGATGGTGAGCACCACCTCGTAGTACCCCGACCGCCAATCGGCGCCGGTGGTGACGGCGGTGGCCGCCGGCCAGTCGCATCCCGCGGTCGAGGCATCACGGGGCGTCGGGTGGTGATCGGCCGGAACCGTGTCGGACCACACGACGTCCCGGGTGCCCCCGACCCGGGCGATCTCGACGGCAACGGGGCGAGCCCCGGCCGACGAGAGATGGAGCGCGACCCGATCACCGGGCGACACGGATTGGGGCCAGCAGTATCCGGTGACGGTCTCGATCGGCATGGCGCCAGCATGGCAGCTGGGTCGACGACGGGTCGACTTCCCGCCGGCGCCCGAGCCCGGGTCAGCGGGTGCGGAACTCCAGCCCCTCGAAATCGCCGGCATTCCGCCAGCGGTCGATGTACTCGAAATAGGCCACCGGGCCATCGGGGTAGCCGAGCCGGTTCAGGAGCCCGGCCCGTCCCGAGTCCTGACCCTCGTTGTTGTAATAGCCGGGCGTGCAGGTCGGATCGGCGCCGAAGGTGCGGCCGCCCGCCTCGAGTCGGGCCACCCAGGCCGCTTCGGCCTCGGCGGTGACCTCGACCTCGTCGGCGCCGATCTCGAGCGCATGGGCGATGATCGAGCCGATCGTGATCCCGGCCTCGGTCAGGTTGTGCGGGATGTTGGAGATCAGGTTGGCCCCCTGCGTCGGACCGACCACGAAGGCGTTGGGGAAGCCGTTGACGTGGATCCCGTGCAGACTCGTCATCCCGTCGGCCCAGTGCTCCGACAGCTTCTGACCGTCCCGTCCGACCATGTCGAACCCGGCACGACGGGTGAACTCGGTTCCGACTTCGAAGCCCGACGCGTAGATGAGGCAGTCGAGTGGGTAGTCGACGCCGCCCACCACGACACCGGTCTCGGTGATCCGTTCGACACCCCGGCCGTCGGTGTCGATCAGGTGGGTGGACGGCTCGTTGAAGGCGTCGAGGTACTGGTCGTGGAAGCACGGTCGTTTGCAGAGCTGCCGGAACCAGGGCTTCAGCGCCTCGGCGGTGTTCGGGTCGGCGACGATGGCATCGACCCGGGCCCGGATCTCGGCCATCTTCTCGTCGTCGGACTCGTGATAGGCCGCGAGCATCGCGTCCGGTCCGAAGCCGTTCTCGGGATGGGCGAGCACCTTGTCTCGGATGCGTTTCGAGATGTCGGTCCACCCGTCCATGACGAGGTCCTCGTCGGCGAACCCCCCGGTCTGCAGGATGGTGAAGTTCATGAGCCACTTCTCCTGCCAGCCCGGTTCGAGGGTGGCGAACCAGTCGGGATCGGTCGGCCTGTTGTTGCGGATGTCGATCGACGACGGGGTTCGCTGGAACACGAACAACTCGCCACAGGCTCGAGCGAGATGGGGGATGCACTGCACCGCAGTGGCCCCGGTTCCGATGATGCCCACCCGCTTGTCGGCCAGACCGGTCATGGGCTCACCGTCGGGGCTGCCGCCGGTGTAGGCGTAGTCCCAGCGGCTCGTGTGGAAGCTGTGGCCGGTGAACGTCTCGATCCCCGGAATCCCCGGGAGCTTGGGTCGATGCAGGGGTCCGGTTCCCATCGCCACGAACTTGGCCCGCATCTCGTCGCCCCGGTTGGTCCGGATGATCCAGCGCGACGAGACCTCGTCCCACTCGAGTCCCGTCACCTCGGTCGACAGGCAGGCGTTGTCGTAGAGGCCGAAGTGTCTGCCGATGCGGCGGCAGTGCTCGAGGATCTCGGGCGCGTGCGTGTACTTCTCGGTCGGCATGTGACCGGTCTCTTCGAGCAGGGGGAGGTAGATGAACGCCGCCGTGTCGCACTGCGC
The DNA here is from genome assembly GCA_963717115.1 of uncultured Acidimicrobiales bacterium. Lineage (GTDB taxonomy): Bacteria > Actinomycetota > Acidimicrobiia > Acidimicrobiales > SZUA-35 > JBBQUN01. The sequence continues at coordinate 36,600 of CAVQVO010000017.1, forward strand.
CCCGGGGTAGCGATTCCAGTACCACGTCCCCCCGAAGTCGCCGCCCTTCTCGATGATCCGGACGTCGTCGATGCCGGCGGCCTTCAGCTTGGCCCCGGTGACCAGGCCGGCGAAACCGCCACCGATGAACGCCACGGTCACCTCGTCGAAGAGGGGCTCTCGCTCGGCCGGCTCGACGTAGGGGTCGTCGAGGTAGTGCGCGAAGTCTGCCGACGGGCTCGAGGTACTGGTCGTTGCCGTCGGGGCGGAGGCGCTTGTCGCGCTCCTCGGCGTACTTGGCCCGGATGGCCTCGAGGTCGAGTGTGGTGTCGGCGGTGGGTGTGGTCACCCGACCAGGTTGACGCGAGACGAACCTGCGGTCAAAGGAACCGTGACGCCGAGGCCGGTGCGATCCCGCTCGACGGTGCCCGTTGCCGACCCGTCGGGCCAGGACCATCGGTTGCATCATCGCACCGGTGGCCACCGCCGTCGGGGCGGGCGATGGGGTGGAGGTCGATCAGCAACCGCTTCCGGGCGTGATCCGATCGGGGATCGACGGATCGATGACCTCGATGTGGACGTGGGGCCACGACGGGTTGGCGGTGAGGTCGTCGATCTGGGAACCGAAGGGGAGGAGGTGGGCCCGTGGTGCGATGACCGTGCGACCGGCCTCGACCCGATCGCCACGCCCGACGGTCACCCCGTCGAGGTGCAGCACCTTCACTTCCCAGCCGGGTCGGGCGTCGGGTTCGACGACGACGAAATCGTCCCGGTGGCGGCAGTAGAGCGTGTAACCGCCCGAACGCAGCACCGTGCCGGTGACGGGGGACGTGATGTCGAGCATCGGATGGACGACGACATCGGCCGCGCCCCGACGATCGGTGTCACGGTTGCGGCTGGCGAGGGTCGAGACCGGCCATCCGGCGTCGAGCGGTGACTGGGGGAGGGCGCCATCGTTGGTCGACTGGTGGAACCCGATTCGCTCGATCGCCATCGACGGGGCCGTGAGCACGACGTCGCCGACGCTCGCGAACGGAATCGGCGGGCGGACGGTCACGGCCCGGGCGCTGCTCGGGCCTCGGCCGCCGAGCCGACAACCGCGACCGGGGACCCCGTCGGAGGGCAGCGGGTGAGCCCGGGCGAACTCCGGCGACAGCGAGAAGTGGAGCATGGCGTCGGCGCGATCGATCCGGCCGGTGGTGAGCAGGCCGAGCCAGTAGCCGAGACCGTCGGTGTCGGGCGCCCGGTCGAGCACGTTCCGGTAGATCAGATCCATGAACGCGAGGTCGTCGACCGGTCCGTACGTCGCCCCGAACTCCGCGCTGAGCGAGAACGATTCCACGATGTCGTCGATGCGGACGCACTGCTCGAACTGCTCGAGCCAATAGAGCGCGCCCCCGGCGTCGGGTGGCCGGTCGAAGAAGGCCCAGTAGAGACGCAGGACATCGGCGTGCGGAGCGGTCAGCTCGTCGATGGCCGCCACCTGCTCGAACGTCAGCGTCTCACGCTCGATTCCGTCGTCGGCGGAGGCGGGGGGCGCCCCGACCAAACCGGTCGAGGCGACCAGGGCGGCGACCAGGGCGGCGAGCAGGAGGCCGCGCACGGGCTATCGGATGGTTCCCGTGCGCAGGATGAACTCGAGCGATTCGGAGAAGCCGGTCATGACCGACCCCCGTGAGGATCGGGCGAGCTGACCGACCCAGTAGTCCAACCCCGCCTGATCGGGGCTGCGGGTCAGGACGTTGTTGTAGACCAGTTCGACGAAGCGGAGGTCGGTCAGCGAGCCGTAGGTGGCGACGAACTCGGCCGAGGACGACATGTCCTGAGCGATCGTGGCGAGCGGGGTACCTCGGCGGGCGACGTCGCTCCAGAAGGCGAGTCCACCGGCGTCGGGTTCGCGGAGGAAGAAGGCGAAGTACAGCCGGGAGATCCGGGCCTCCAGCGACGACGTGGGTGGCGCCGTTCCCGTGGTGGCGACGTGCTCGGGCGACTCGGAGAACCCGAGCATGACGTCGCCCCGGCTGCGGCCCGAACGCAACTGGGCGACCCAGTAGCTCCGGCCCGGGCCGTCGGCGGCGCGGCCGAGGACGTTCTGGTAGACGAGATCGACGAACGCAGGGTCGTCGAGCGTGCCGTATCGGGACCGGAACTCCGGGCTCGCCGCCAGTTCGGCCGACATCGCGACGAGCCGGGTCCCGTTCGCCAGCTCCCGAAGCCAGTAGGCGTAGCCATCGGCGTCGGGGGCCCGCTGGAAGTAGGCGGCGAACAGGCGTCCCACCTGGCCGTCGAGGGGCAGCGGTCGCACGAGCCCGGGGGCGATCCCGGTCAGCAGGCTCGAACCGGGGGGCCCGGCGGCGCCGATGCGGATCGGCGTGACCCGGAACTGGTAGACCCCGGTGGGGAGGGACGCGGTCGTGATGGAGGTGGTCGGGGTCTCGCCGACGAGGCTCCAACCGCCGCCACTGACCGTGCGCTGTTCGACCCGATACACGTCACCGATCGCCGCACCCAGCGGGGCGGTCCAGCTGATCGTTCGCGACGAACCGGTTCCACCGGCCGAGACGTGGAGTGGTTGGTTGGGGATGGAGGGCATCGCAATCGACGCCGTGGCCGGCGTGCCGGAGGCCGTACGGCCGACGGGCGTCACCGAGAGCTCGTAGGTGATGCTGTTGTAGAGCCCGCTCAGCGTGATCGAGGTCTGGCCGGCGGGAATCACCACCGACGCATCGACCCGGCCCCCGCGCCGGGCCTCGACGGCGAACGAGACCGGGGCCGCTCCGAAGCGATTCAACGCCGGATCGATCACCGCGGTGATCTGTCCGGGCCCCGCCTGCGCATCGAGCGACGGAGTGAGGGGCGGCGGGGCGATGACCCAGCCCTGTTGGTCGAGCACACCGAGGACGGCGGCGTCGATCGACCGCCGCACGGTGCCGCGTTCGAGTTGCGCCACCATGAGCTCACCGCCGGCCCCGTTGCGGGCGACCGACTCGGCGAAATGCGAGAAGCTGCTGCCGTTCTTGAAGAACCCGGGCGAGTGCAGATCGAAGAAGCGCCCGCCTCCCACGTCGATCGACAAGGGCCCCGACAGGAACGCGTCGGGGTTGGCCCGGGTCAGGAGCGGTCCGTCGGGGGTCTGGACCAGGGCGTCGTATCGGTAGGGCGGTTCGGCCAGCTCGGGCGACCAGGCCCCGGGTTCGCGCCAGGCCGATCCGAGGAAGCCCAGCCCGTGGGCGACCTCGTGGACCACGACCGAGCGCATGTCGAGGCGGTCCGCGGGCGGCGGGGTGTCGGCGGTGTGCCAGGCGCCGGTGGCGATGGAGCAGGTGTTGGACTCGGCGAGTTCGGCGTTCAGCACGACGCGGCAGCTCGGGGGCACCACCGTTGAGGTCGATCCCGGTCAGGGCGTTGGCCAGTGGGGTCGGGTAGCCGTGCGTGGAGGGGAGGTCGGGACGCTGGTAGATCTCGCCGGCACCGGCGTAGCCGAGCACACCGGCGTCGCCGAGACACACCCACGACACCTGGACCACCACGGGGAGCGGGGATTGCAGCGCCGCGCCCCACTGCGCCACCGACGAGGCAACGGCGTCTCGAACGCCGGCGGGGACGTTGGCGTCGAAGGCCGTGACGAACCCGGCCGTTGCCGCCGCCGTACCGGCTGGGAGCTCGACCCGAGGATCGGTCGGCCGATCGGTGAGCTCGGCGTCGATCGCTTCGATGCGCTCGACGGTGGCGGGATCGAGGGTGTCGATCGACTCGATGACGATCGGTCCCGGGGTGACTGCGACCATCTCGTCGGGTTCGGCCGTCGGGGTCGCATCCGGGGGTGGCGGCAGGGTCTCGGCGCCGATGGGCGCCACGCCGACGAGGGCGAGCAACACAACGAGGACGGCGACGCCGGTCTGGGGACTCACATGTACTCCTACCGGCGCCCGGGATCTGGCACCACCGCAGTGCCGCGATCATGGCGTTGGTGCGCCGCGTCGGTCTCCGACTCGTGGATAGCAGGGTTTGGGCCCGATTCGACCCCGGGTGGCCACAACGGTGACACAAACCTCACTCCTGGGCCCGAACGCCACGATGCGCCGACCGGGGTCGGCGCATGACGGGACGGTTGGGGGCCTGCGCCCATCGTGGCGCCGGTGCTCGACCGGTCAGCCGCCCATGGCGGCTTCGTCACCGGCAGCCTTCGGCCCGGGGCACTCCTCGGGGTTCTCGGCATCGCCGGTCGCACCCGGTGTGTACTCGGGGTTGGCGCACGACAGCAGCATCGCGAGGACCTCGTCGGTGATCTGCGTGCTCGCCCCCGACTCGATCTTTTCGCGCAGTTCCTCTTCCCACAGGACGTACGCCTCGCTCAGCGCGTCTTCACCCGCCAGCACCACCCGCTCGTGGTAGATCACGAGCTCGAGGTGCTCGAGCGACAGGCCGTTCTGGAGTGCCGGCATCACACCGAGCTGGCCGGCCACGTGGGCGCCACCTTCGCGGTCGGGGTCGCCGTACTGCTCGCCGGCGATGGCGGCCGAGCCTCGGGCGACGTGCACCATCTGGTCGATGGGATCGGGGAAGGTCTTGACGACCTCACCGTTGGAGAACTGGTACCCGGTCCCGCCACCACCGGCGGCACCGTGACACCCGGCACAGCCACCCTCGACGTTGTAGACCTCGGCGGCGTCGATGAAGAAGACGTCCTCGACGACCTGCTCCTGCATGGTGCCGGCGTAGATCCACGCCCACAGTGGCAGCGCGGCCACCAGACCCATGGCCCAGATCGGCATCTTCTTGCGGGCGTTGGCCGCAGCGATGTAGGCCGGGACGGGCTTGGCCGGGGGCGGCGCCTTGTCGGGTCCGATGGCGGCCGCCGCCTTGGCCAGAGCCGCCGGTTGCCCCGACGCCGCCGGTGCCGCCGACGCGGCCGGGGTGACGGCGGCCTCGCTGGCTGCGGGGGCGTCGTCGCCGCCGGTCTTTCCGGTCTTGGCGCTCTTGGAGCGCTTGAGGAGGTGTTCTGGGATCTCGGTCACAGGTCTGTCCGGGGGCTCCAGGGATCGGGGCGCGTCCATCAGGACGGGAATGGCGGCCAATCGTAGGGCCGATCGACCTCGACTGACCATTCTTGCCGCATTCTTCTCTCCGGCGCATCGCACGCGAGGTGGACGCATCGGGGCAGTGTCGGCGTGAGGCGCATGTCGATCAGGATTCGAAGGTCGCCATCGGGCGATTCGCGTGCTACACCAACGGTGCTCGTGTTCGCCCTCCGGTTTGCCGGTGGGCATCCATCACGCGTTAGATTGTGCAGGCCTTCACAAGCGTCGTCGGTCGCCGCCGCCGGCCGGGCCATCCTTCGTAGTCCAACCAGGAGAGTCACATTGGTCGCCCTCGTGGTGTCGACATTGATCTCAGCCGTGATGACCTACGGCATCTCGTGGTACGCCAAGCGGCGTCCACAGGGCACCCGCACCACCTGGGGCGAGGCCGCGGTCGGATCCATCTACGTCTTCTGCATCCTCTACCTGGTCTTCGGCGTGGTCCCCCACCAGTGGCTCACCCTCGCCGAGAACGAGTGGAGCTGGCGGGCCGACCGCATCTGGAACGGCTGGGGTCTCATCACCGCGCAGAGCCGCGGAGGCTGGTTCCCCTTCGAGATCACCTACCGGGTCCTGTCCGACTCGATCGCTGCGTTGATCTACATCGTCTTCCTCGGTGCCATGTCGAAGATGTGGGTCGATTGGCAGGTCCGGGGCGACAAGTCGGCCCCGAGCACCGAGATCGAGAAGAGCACGTACGGTCGTCCCCTGGTGAAGCGGAGCTGATCAGCGTGGCCACCACCGATGCCAACCCACCGCTTCCGGAATTCCGCGACGACTACGTCCTGGTCGAAGTCGACGCCGACTACCTGGCCAGGGCCGTCAAGCCGAAGCAGTTCATCCACATCGACCAGTCCGAGTGCATCGCCTGCGAGGGCTGCGTCGACATCTGTCCGTGGAAGTGCATCCACATGCAACCCACCGAGGTCATCTCCGAGAGCTTCGGCATCGCCAAGCCGGGTGACGACCCCAACGACGCCTTCATCTTCACGATCGACGACGACGTCTGCACCCGGTGCGCGCTCTGCGTCGACCGCTGCCCGACGGGCGTGATCATCCTCGGCAAGATCGTCGAACCCAACGCCACCGGCGACCTGCACCAGCGAATGCCGTCCTACGGCTACGGCTACGGCATGCGCCTGGCCTGATCGAACACCCGGGGCCGGCGTTGCCTACGCTGATCGGTCCCGTCGAACTCTCGTCCTCCACTCCGCACGAAACCACAGGATTCACCCCTCATGGCAAAGTCGATCCAAGACAAGCCCTCGTTCGCCGAGCGGGCCCAGGCAGGCCTCTCCGGACTCGGCGAGTCGGTCCAGGGCTCCCAGGCCTGGAGTTCCATCTTCCGGCCGGGTTCGGTGTTCCGGAAGGGGTACACCGACAGCCCCCGCAACCGGTCCTACGTGATCATGAACAGCGTGCTCTACCACCTCCACCCGGTGAAGGTGAAGCGTCACGCCGTCAAGGTGTCCTACACGCTCTGTCTCGGTGGGCTGAGCTTCTTCCTCTTCATCGTGCTCACCGTGACGGGCATCTTCTTGATGTTCTTCTACCGCCCGACGGCTGCGGCGGCCTGGACCGACATCCAGACCCTCCAGACGTCGGTGACCTTCGGTCTGCTCGTTCGCAACATGCACCGATGGGGCGCCCACCTGATGGTGCTCTCGGTGTTCCTGCACATGGCCCGGGTCTTCTATCACGGTGCCTACAAGGCCCCCCGGGAGTTCAACTGGGTGATCGGCACGATCCTGTTGCAGATGACCCTGCTCCTGTCGTTCACCGGCTATCTGCTGCCCTGGGATCAGCTCGCGCTCTGGGCCGTCACCGTCGGCACCAACATGATGGGCTACACCCCGGTCTTCGGTGACCAGGTGCGGTTCGTCCTGCTCGGCGGCAAGGTCATCGGCACCGACACCCTGTTGCGTTGGTACGTCCTCCACGTGCTGATGTTGCCGTTCGTCACCGTCATCTTCATGGCGATCCATTTCTGGCGAGTCCGAAAAGACGGTGGGATCTCCGGGCCGCTCTGAGCGTCCACCACCCGCCAGGCCTGTCACCCCGACTTGGAAGTGAAGCACCCATGACCGAAATCCCAGAGCATCTTCGCAAGCGGGCCGAGGAGGCCCGCAAGAAGGCCGAGAGCGCGGCGCCGTCGGAGCCGGCGGCGGGTTCGGGCGACGACGCGGCGCCGACCGACCCGTCGGCCTCGAAGATCCCCGCCCATCTGCTCCAGCGGTCGAAGTCGGCCAAGTCGAAGGGTCCCGAGACCGCGGTCGCGTCGTCGGGACCCGGCGTGGCCGTCGCCGCCGCAACGGCCGTCGCCGACGCGCCGATCATGAGCGGACCGGGCGGACACACCCAGCGCCTGCTCACCGTGGTCAAGTCCGGCTCCATCCAGGACATCAAGATGACGCCACTCGACAAGGTGCACACCTGGCCGCACCTGATCGTCGTCGAGTTCGGTGCGGCGTTGTTCTGCCTGGGCTTCCTCACCTTCTTCTCGATCTGGTCGAACGCCCCACTGCTCGAGCTGGCCAACGTCAACCAGACGCCCAACCCCTCGAAGGCCCCCTGGTACTTCCTCGGCCTGCAGGAACTCCTCACGATGTTCCACCCGATGGTGGCCGGCGTGACCATCCCCGGCATCGGCCTCATCATCTTGACCATGGTCCCCTACATCGACAAGGGACCGTCCAACAAGCCCGAAGACCGCAAGTTCGCGGTCTCGATGTTCACGGTGTTCATGATGTTCTGGGCCGTCCTGGTCATCATCGGCTCGTTCTTCCGTGGCCCTGGCTTCAACTTCGTCTTCCCCTGGGTCGACGGACTCTTCTTCGAGCTCTGAGAAAGAGGTATCGATCATGATCGGCATCATCATCGCCATCGTCGTCGTCCTGGCGATCCTGGCCGTCGTCGGGGTGGCGACGTCGCTGCGTCGCAAGGACACCAACACCGCGCTCGGTCAGTTGTCGGGGGAGACCGTCAAACGCGATCGCCCGGTGCACGTCGAGGCCGGGCAGGAAGCCGCGCCGGTTGCCTCGGGCAAGGCCCTCGAGGCCATGGCCCGGGCCGAACGTTCCGGCTCACTGGTCGTCACCACGCCCTCGGCGCCGGTGGCCTACGTCCCGCCCGACCCCGAGACGCTCGGCGTCGCCCGGCGTCAGTTCCTCAACCGGGGCATCGTGGCCATGTTCGGCCTCGGTCTGTCCGGTTTCGGCGCCGCTTCGATCGCCTTCCTCTGGCCCCAGGGTGCCTCGGGCTTCGGCGCCAAGATCAACGTCGGCCGCATTCCCGACGTCCAGGCGGCGATCCTCGCCGGGGGCGGGTTCTTCTACGTTCCCGAAGGCCGGATGTGGATCACCGAGTACCCGGCGGCCGCCCTCGAGAAGGCGTCCACGCAGTACTCGTTCTTCCCCCAGGTCCAGCAAGGCCTCGACGCCGGTGTGGTCGCGCTCTATCAGACCTGCCCGCACCTCGGCTGCCGAGTGCCCGAGTGCGGCACGTCCCAGTGGTTCGAGTGCCCGTGCCACGGATCGCAGTACAACCGTGTCGGTGAGAAGAAGGGCGGACCGGCTCCTCGGGGCATGGACCGCTTCCCCATGGAGGTCAACGCCTCCAACGAGTTGCTGGTCGACACCGGCGCCGTGATCCAGGGTCCTCCCATCGGGACCAACACCACCGGCCAGGAAGCTGAGGGGCCCAACTGCATCGGGGCCTCGGAGGGACATTGATGAACACCTCGTATCTGCTCGCGGCGAACTTCCGCGCCATCGGGCTCACGGTCGCGGTCCTGGTCTTCCTGGTCTACATCGCGCTCTTCGTCCGCAACATGTTCCAGGCCAAGGCCGAACTCGGGTCCGAGATCGAGCTCGCGGCCAACCGCAAGGAGTACCTCTCCGACGAAGAACTCGAGGGCCCCAAGCTCGATCGGTCGCTGAGCTTTGCCCTGGTCTGCCTCGGGCTGGTCGCCATCGCACTGCCGTTCTACTGGCTGGCCGAGCCCGGTCGCCAGGACGGCGCCGTCGAGGCCTACCGGATCCAGTTCGAGAGCCGGGGTGAGGGCCTCTACCTCAACGGCGCCCAGTGCGTGAACTGTCACGGCGCCGCCGGCGTCGGTGGCGGTGCGGCGTACGTGCTCCAAGACGCCGATGGTCAGTTCGTCGGCAACGCCGTCTGGACCGCTCCGGCGCTCAACAACCTCAACCAGCGCTACAGCGACTCCGAGATCACCTACGTCCTCAACTACGGCCGACCGGGTTCGCCGATGGCGGCCTGGGGGACCCCCGGTGGTGGCCCGCTCACCGAGCAGCAGGTCGAGGAGATCATCACCTACATGCGGACCTTCCAGGTCCCCTCCCTCGACCCGATCGCGATCAGCGAGTCCGAGGATCCCGAGGCGGCCGGAGCCGTTGCCGCAGAGATGGCCGACGCCATCCGCGAAGAGGTCCAGGCCTCGCTCGACGCCGGCCAATTCGACAGCACCGGCGAGGCGGTGTTCAACCTCGGACTGTTCTCGGGCTATCAGGCCGGATCACTCAGCTGTGGGCGATGCCACACGGCCGGATGGTCACTCGGACCCGACATCGAGCCCCGTGTCCTCGACGAGGGCGTCGCGGCCTGCGGTGGCGGCAATCCGTCGGGCATCGGCTTCAACCTGTGCGGCGGCGGGATCTACGAGCGTTTCCCCGACGACACCTGGAAGCTGCCCGACACCGGCGACATCCATCGCATCGAGAGCAATGGCCGCGAGGTCACCCTCGACGGTGGCTGGTTGCCCGAGGGCGGGCTGACCGGTGAGGACGGCCGGAACTACCTGCTCGGCGCCGATGGCACGACCCGCATCCAGCTCGATGCCAAGGGTGTTCCGATCACCGATCACAGCAGCGACGGCGAGCCCGATCCCTACCTCGTGCTCCCCGATGGCGACCTGGCCAACTGCCAATTCGTCTCGGCCCTGTGGGAGCCGGGCGGCGTTGCCGCCAACGCCTACCCGTGGGACCAGCGCACTTCCCTGGTGCCGGTCTCGGAGGACCCCGAATCGACCGAACCCAGCACCGACGGGTTCTTCGATCCGCCCGAACTCACCGAACGTGATCTCGACGGTGAGGTGATCCAGCTCGAGGACGGGCGACTCGGCGGCGACTGCGCCGTGATCGAGATGCCGCCTCGGACGAGCGACTCCCACTACGACTTCATCTACAGCGGTGCCAACGCGGGGGCCGGCTACGGCCGCGGCGGTCAGAGCCACGCCGGCATGATGCCGGCGTTCGGCGGCCTCCTGCCCCGTGACCTGATCCAGGCAGTCGTCGACTACGAGCGGGGTCTGTGATGCCCACCATGTTCGCCACCGTCAATCTGGCCGCCGCCAACGGATTGGCCTTCATCGAGGGCCTCGGCTTCGACCCGTTCATCCGGGGCCTGCTCTCGGTCATGGTCGGCGTCGTGGTGCTCATCGGCGGCACGTACCTGCTCGTCGCCACCAACTCGGGCAGCCGCACCGGTGGTCTCATCGCCGGTGCGGCACTCTTCGGATGGATGTTCCTGATGGGCATCTTCTGGACCGCCTACGGCATCGGCTGGCGTGGTCAGCCCCCGACCTGGGAACTGGTCGAGATCAACGCCGGTCACCTCGACCAGGCCGAGAACGAGAAGGCCCAGGATCTCGGCTTCGTCCTCGACGTCGCCGACCCGACCGACGGGGTCACCTCCGACGATCGCGACATCGCCCAGCAGGAGGCCGTCGACTACGTCCTCGACAACCAGGACGACTTCGACGGCTGGCGCTACCTGTCGACGTCGGACCCGATGCGGGGTGAGGCTCAGTCCTCGGCGGCCGAGTACCTCGCCGAACTCGAGATCTACGAGACCCCGGGCGACTACCTCCCGCTCACCTACGGCACCTTCAACACCGGTGGCAAGCCGCTCCTCGACCCCGACGTCGCCCGCGACGACCCCGACAAGAACGCCTGGGTCGAGCTCTTCACGGATGCGCCGGCTCGTGCCCTCCACAAACTCGACACCCTCACCCTGCACCTGATCCATCCCGAGGAACTGATGGTGGTCCAGGTCCAGGGCGTGGTCGAGCAGGCATCGCTGCCCGGCGAGCCCCCGCCGGTGGCCACGATCGACGAGAGCGACGAGGTCTACAGCGTCATCATGCGCCGCGACCGAGGCGGCCCGGTGCCATGGCTCTTCGGCGGACTGCGCTTCACACCGGCGATGTTCACCATCTTCAACGGCATCCTGTTCGCCATCTTCGCCTGGTCGCTGCACAATCGAGACAAGCGAGAAGCGGCGATTCGCGCCGCAGCCTGAGTAACGTCGTCGTCTGGGTGACACCTGGTCGCCCGGACCGTCGGACGGGCGGGACGTCTCCTGCCCGTCACGGCAACCGAGTTTCCCGTCATGACCTTGGTCTCTGGCGAGACCGCTCGGCTCCTACGTAGAACTGATCCGAGAACGGAGGACCGCATGGCCCAATACCTGCCGATCCTGGTGCTGACGGTCCTGGCGGTGCTCTTCGCAGCCGGCAGCTTCGTGGTGTCGAAGCTCTTCGCCCCTCGTCGTCCCACCGTCGAGAAGTACGCGCCCTACGAGTGCGGGATCGTGCCGGGCCGCGAGCCACCGCAGCGCTTCCCCGTGCGCTTCTATCTCGTGGCCATGCTGTTCATCGTGTTCGACATCGAGATCATCTTCCTCTATCCGTGGGCGATGGTGCATCGTGAGCTGGCCCTCCCGGGGCTGATCGCCATCCTCGTCTTCTCGGCACTCGTGTTCGAGTCGTTCGTCTACCTGATCTCGAAGGGGGCGCTCGACTGGGGGCCGCTGCAGGTCAACCAACGCCAGCTCGAGATGCGTTCGGCCGAGCGCACCACCACCACCACGATCCGACGCGTCGGCCTCGATGGTCGTCTCGACGAGGTCCGGGCGCCGGTGCCGTCGGGCTCCGAGGGGGCAGCAGCCTGATGGGCACCTTCAGCGACATCCAGGAGCACGGCCTCGAGGGCATCGAGCACAACGTGCTCACCGGCCAGCTCGAGTCGTTCGTCAAATGGACCCGGGCCCGTTCCTCGTGGCCCGCCACGTTCGGCCTCGCCTGCTGCGCGATCGAGATGATGGCCGCCGGTGGGGCCCACTACGACATGGCCCGGCTGGGCATGGAGGTGTTCCGGGCCTCGCCCCGGCAGGCCGACATCATGATCGTCGCCGGCCGGGTGAGCCAGAAGATGGCACCGGTACTCCGGCAGGTCTACGACCAGATGATGGAACCCAAGTGGGTCATCTCGATGGGCGTGTGCGCCTCGTCGGGGGGCATGTTCAACAACTACGCCATCGTGCAGGGTGTCGACCAGATCGTCCCGGTCGATGTCTACGCACCCGGATGCCCGCCGGGGCCCGAGACGCTCATCCACGCCATCAACACCCTGCACCTGCAGATCGAGAGCGGCGAGATCATGCGACGCCGGGCGGCCACGGGTGCCGGAGCCGGGGTCGTGATCGAAGAGCGCGACATCGCCGGACAGACGACGCTGCTCACGGTGGGCCGGCACGGATGACCGAGGTCGACACCAACGAGGCGACGGAGCCCGAATCGGCCGAGCGCCCCCTGCAGTACGGGGTCGATGCCGACGCGAGCGGTGAGCGGGTGGTCCTGCACCCCCGCCTCGACCAATGGCTCGAGCTCGCAACGGCGCTCCTCACCGACGGGTACCGGATGTGCCTCGACCTGACCGCGGTCGACTACCTCACCTACCGGGGCATCCGCCCCCTCCCCGCCGGCATCGTCGGCGAACGGTTCGAGGTCGTTGCGGCGTTCGCCGACATCGCCGGCAACCGCCGACTCTGGGCCAAGGTCCAGGTCCCGGCAACCGACCCGAGGGTCGATTCGCTCGTGCAGCTGTATCCCGGCGCCGACTTCCTCGAGCGCGAGATCTTCGACATGTTCGGCATCGAGTTCACCGGTCATCCCGATCTGTCCCGGATCCTCATGCCCGAGTCCTGGCAGGGGCATCCGCTGCGCAAGGACTACGCCGTGGGCGCCATCCCCGTCCAATTCAAGGGCGCGCCCGGACCGCGCTAGGAGCAACGATGACGGTCACCGAACACGACACCTCGGTCGAGAGCGAGGCGCCCATCGGGCAGATGCACCTGCTGCCCCGGCGTCACGCCGTCCTGCGCATGTCCGAGGTCCAGATGGCCGAGGCCGCCGATCAGCCCCTCGACGACGAGAACGATCAGACCATGTTGATCAACATGGGCCCCTCGCATCCCTCGACCCACGGCGTGCTCCGGCTCATGCTCGAGATGGACGGCGAGACCGTCATGCGGTCCAAGCCGGTCGTCGGCTACCTGCACACCGGCATGGAGAAGCAGGCCGAGCACCTCACCTATCTCCAGGGCTGCACCAACGTCACCCGCATGGACTATGCATCGCCGCTCTTCACCGAGCTGGCGTTCTCGCTCGCCACCGAGAAGCTGCTCGGGGTCGAGGTGCCCGAACGGGCGACCTGGATCCGGATGCTCATGACCGAGATGAATCGCATCTCGTCGCACCTGCTGTTCATGGCCACCAACGGCATGGACCTCGGCGCGGTGTCGATGATGATCTACGGCTGGCGCGAGCGCGAACAGGTGCTCCGCTTCTTCGAACAGGTCACCGGCCTGCGGATGAACCACAACTACATCCGTCCGGGCGGTGTGGCTGCCGACCTGCACGACGGCTGGCGCACCGACGTGCTGCGCCTGCTCGAGATGCTTCCGCCCCGGCTCGCCGAATACGACATCCTCATGACCGGCCAGCCGATCTGGCGGGATCGTCTGCAGGGTGTCGGCGTGATCTCGGCCGAGGAAGCCATCGCCCTGTCGGCCACCGGGCCGGTGCTGCGCTCGACCGGTGTCGCCGCCGACCTCCGCCGCGACCAGCCCTATCTGGCCTACGACCAGGTCGACTTCGACGTCGTCGTCGGCACCTACGGCGACTCGTTCGACCGCTTCGCCATCCGACTCAACGAGATCCGTGAATCGATTCGCATCATCCATCAGGTGCTCGATCAGATGCCGACCGGCGACTACCGGGTGCAGGACGCCAAGGTCACCCCGCCCCCGCGGGCCCGGATCGACGAGTCCATGGAAGCCCTGATCCACCACTTCAAGATCTTCACCGAGGGGTTCAAGGTTCCCGAGGGCGAGGCCTATGCGGCGGTCGAGTCACCCCGCGGGGAACTCGGCTGCTACCTCGTCAGCGATGGGTCGTCCAAGCCGTACCGCCTGTCGATCCGGCCGCCGAGTTTCATCAACCTGCAGGTCCTGCCCCACATGATGGCCGAGGGGCTCCTGGCCGATGCCGTCGCCGTCATCTCGTCGGTGGACCCGATCATGGGAGAAGTCGACCGATGAGTCGTCTGAACGCCGCCAACGTGACGCTGGCCAAGGAGATCATCGCCCGCTACCCGCGGCCGAAGTCGGCGCTGATCCCGCTGCTCCATCTGGCCCAGGAACAAGACGGCTACGTGGCCGACGACGCGATGGAGCACCTGGCCGATCTCGTCGGCATCACGCCCGCCGAGGTGCTCGGCACCTGTTCCTTCTACGAGATGTTCGTCCGGCACCCGGTCGGCAGGTACAAGATCAACATCTGCACCAATCTCAGCTGCCAGCTCCTCGGCGCCGAGGAACTGCTCCACCACGCCGAGACCACGCTCGGGATCCGGTCGGGTGGGACCACCGACGACGGTCTGATCACCATCGAAGACGTCGAGTGCATCGCGGCCTGCACCGAGGCGCCCTGCCTCAGCGTGAACTACCGCTACGAGAACCGGGTCACCACCGACGACTTCGATGCCCTGGTCGGCGATCTGCGAGCGGGCAAGCGCACCGACATCCCTCCCCACGGCACCCTCGGACTGACCCGCCAACACATCCCCACCGACCGGCTCGGCGGGGTGCAGACCCCCGAGCAGGCGGGCAAGCCCGACTGGTTCGCCAGCCGTGAGGTCTCCGACGCCGCCCCGGAAAGAGCGTAAATGGCCACGAACTCCTACGTCCCCCACGCTCGCGGCTACGTCGACAACGACGGACCGAAGGTCGTCACCAGTCGGTTCCCCCACGAGGACAGCTACACCCTCGAGCGGTTCACCGCCACCGACGGCTACACCGCACTGAAGAAGGCCCTCTCGATGTCGCCGGCCGAGGTCGCCGCCGATGTCAAGGAGGCCGTGCTGCTCGGACGCGGCGGTGCCGGATTCCCCGCCGGAATCAAGTGGGGCTTCATGCCCCCGATCTGGCCTCGTTACCTCGTGGTCAACGGTGACGAGTCCGAGCCCGGGACCTACAAGGACCGGCTGCTCATGGAGCGCGATCCGCACCAGCTCATCGAGGGCTGCATGATCACCTGCTACGCCCTCGGCCTGAACCAGTGTTTCCTCTACGTCCGCGGCGAGATGGCGGTGGCCCAGGAACGCATCGCCACTGCGCTCAACGAGGCCTACGCCGGTGGCTACGTCGGCAAGAACGTCATGGGCACCGACGTCTCGATCGACGTGATCCTCCACTGGGGTGCCGGGGCCTACATCGTCGGCGAGGAGACCGCGCTCATCGAGTCCCTCGAGGGGAACCGGGGCATGCCCCGACTCAAGCCCCCGTTCTTCCCGGCCGCGAAGGGGCTCTACCTCAAGCCGACCATCGTGAACAACGTCGAGACGCTGGCCAACGTGCCGTGGATCGTCAACCACGGGCCGATCGAGTACAAGAAGATGGGTTCGGAGGCGTCGCCGGGCACCCGCATGTTGGCCATCAGCGGGCACGTGAACCGCCCCGGGGTCTACGAGGTCGAGCAGGGAATCACCACGTTCCGCGACCTGTTCTACGGCGAGAACTTCGGCCAGGGCATCCGAGACGGCAACGATCTCAAGGCGTTCGTTCCCGGTGGTGGCTCGGCGCCCTGGTTCTTCCCCGAGCAGCTCGACGTTCCCCTCGAGGGACGGGTGGCCGGCGCCGAGGGATCGATGCTGGGATCGGGGGCCATCATCGTGATGGACCACACGACCGACGCGGTCAAGGCCTGCCTTCGACTGGTGCGCTTCTACGCTCGGGAGTCCTGCGGCAAGTGCACCCCGTGTCGAGAAGGCACCAACTGGGAGGAGAAGGTCCTCCAGCGCATCCTCGACGGACACGGTCGGCCCGACGACATCGAGCTGTTGCTCTCGATCGGCGAGAACATCAGTCCGGGGCCCTATCCGGTCGCCGCCCATCCCGAAGCCGGCCTCACCGCCGTTCCCTTCCCCCCGAAGCAGACCACGATCTGCCCGCTCGGTCCCTCGTCGGTCGCCCCCATCACGTCGGCGATCCGCCGATTCCGTCACGAGTTCGAAGCCAAGATCGCCGCCAACCCCGATGCGGCCGCCGTCGATCCCGTTGCCGCAGGAGCGCATGCATGACTGCCACCGACCCCGCCGTGACGGCGGCGACCACCGGCGTGCCCTTCACGCTCAACGGCACGGCGTGCACCGCCAAGGAAGGCGAGCTGCTGATCGACGCCGCCGAACGCAACGGCGTCCACATCCCCCGGTTCTGCTATCACCCCCGGATGACCCCGGTCGGGATGTGCCGGATGTGCCTGGTCGAGGTCGACACCGGTCGAGGCCCGGCGCTGCAACCCAGTTGCATGCTCCCGGTCACGCCCGAGATGGCCGTCAACACCGAGACCGAGCCGGCCAAGGCGGCCCAGGACGGCGTGCTCGAGCTGCTCCTCATCAACCATCCGCTCGACTGTCCGGTGTGCGACAAGGGCGGTGAGTGCCCCCTGCAGGACAACGCCTACGCCTTCGGACCCGGCGAGAGCCGATTCGTCGAGGAGAAGCGGCACTACGAGAAGCCGATCCCGATCAGCGACCTGGTCTACCTCGATCGGGAGCGCTGCATCCTCTGTGACCGATGCACCCGGTTCTCCAAGGAAGTGGCCGGCGACCCGCTGATCCATTTCATCGGGCGTGGCGCCGACACCCAGGTCAACACCTTCCCCGATCACCCGTTCTCGTCGTACTTCAGCGGCAACACCGTGCAGATCTGCCCGGTGGGGGCCCTCACGGCCGAGCCCTATCGATTCAAGGCCCGCCCCTGGGACCTGGCCGAGAACGAATCGACCTCGACCGTCGACGCCACCGGCGCCCGGGTCGTCGTGCAGTCGTCCCGGGATCGCCTCCTGCGAGTCCTCGGCGTCGACTCCGACGCCGTGAACTGGAGCTGGCTCTCCGACAAGGAGCGCTTCGGTTACGAGGCCATCAACTCCGAGGACCGACTCCGGACCCCCCTGTCGCTGGTCACATCGGCCGACTCCGATCCCACGCACGAACCGATTCGTTGGGCCGAGGCGGCTCGCCGCATCGCCGGCGTGATCGAGGCCGATCCGTCTCGGGTTGCCGTGCTCGGCGGCGCCCGCCTGCCGGTCGAGGGCCAGTACGCCTGGTCGAAGTTGCTGCGCGAGGTCGTCGGCATCCGGTCGATCGACGCCCAGCTCGGCGACGGCCTGCCCGACGCCGCGATCCTGGCGATGCCCCGGGCCACGATCGCCGACGCGGCGGCCCCCGGCGGGGTCGTGGTCCTCCTCGGTGCCGACCCCAAGGAGGAACTCCCGACGTTGTTCCTCCGGCTTCGTCACGCCGCCATCGAAGACGGCGCGGCGATCATCGAGCTCACCCCTCGGGCCACCTCGCTGCTCCCGCACGCCGCGGCGTCGCTCCACCCGCTCCCCGGCCAGGTCGCCCAGGTCGCCGAGGCCATCGCCGCCGGCGAGGTCAACCGGGCCTTCACCGGGATCGACTCGGCTTCGTTGGGGAAGGCCGTCGCCCTGATCTCGAGTGGACGCCCGGTCACCGTCGTCCTGGGTCGGGCCAATCTGGCCGAGGATCCGCACTTCGCGATCGACGCCGTCCAGGCCCTGCGCCGGCTCGCCCCCGATCTCAAGGTCCTTCCGGCGCTGCGTCGCGGCAACGTGATGGGAGCCCTCGAACTCGGGCTCACGCCCGGGATCGGGACCGACGGCTCACTGCTCGCCAAGCCCGGACCCGACGCCACCGGGATCCTGCGGGCTGCAGCCGAGGGCAAGGTCGACACCCTGGTGCTGCTGGGCGCCGACCCACTCGTCGATCACCCCGATCGGGCCCTCGTCGAGCGGGCCTTCCAGGCCGTCACCAACGTCATCGCCGTCGATCTGTTCCTGACGGCTTCGTCGCAGCGGGCCGATGTCGTGGTCCCGGCGGCCGGATTCGGTGAGGTGGATGGCAGCTTCGTGAACATCGAAGGACGGCTGAGCCCGCTGCAGGCGAAGGTGACGCCGCCCGGTCAGGCCCGGGCCGACTGGATGATCGCCGTCGACGTCGCGGCCTCCATGGGCGCCGATCTCGGCTTCGGCACCCTGGACGAGCTGCGCCAGGAACTGTCGTCGACCGTGCCGGCGTTCGCCCGGGTCGACTGGGCCGGCCTGACGACGGCCCCCGACGGACCGCTGCTCGACCTCGACCGGGCCTGGGACGTTCCGAGTGGTGCATCCGTCGTCGCTCCGCCGCTCGACGGCTACGGTCTGCGGTTGGTGGTCGATCGAAAGCTCTGGGATCTGGGAACGATGGTGCAGCAATCGCCGTCCTTGGCACATCTGGCCGAGCCGGCCCGCTTGTCGTTGGCCCCCGCCGACTTCGATGCCATCGGCGTCGCGCCGGGCACCGAGGTCACGATCGAGTTCACCGGCACCAACCGGAGCCAACGGGCTTCGATCTACCCGTCGCCCGCGACGCCCCGGGGTACGGCCCATGCCGCGTTCCGGCTCAGCGGGCTGGATGCCGGAACGCTCGTCTCCACCGACCAACCGGTGGTCGATCTCCGAGTGGCGGCCAAGTGATGGGCCATCCCTTCCTCCGAGACGGGGTCGATTTCGGCGACGTCCTGCTCGTGATCGTCATGGCGGTCGCGGCGTTCGCCATCTGCCTCGTGGCCACCATGTTCATGGTCTGGTACGAGCGCAAGGTCGTCGGTCGGTTGCAGAACCGGCTGGGTCCCAACGTGGCCGGCCCCTTCGGCCTGTTCCAGACCCTGGCCGACGGCACCAAGCTCTTCATGAAGGAAGACATCATCCCGACCAAGGCCGACCGGTTCGTCTTCCAGCTGGCGCCCTACCTGTCGCTGGTCCCGGCCTTCCTCACCTTCACGCTCGTCCCGCTGGCCGGAGACTTCTCCGACGGCAAGTCCGGAACGAGCACGGTGTTCGGGCGGGAGTTCTTCTGGCAGGTGGCAGACGTCCCGGTCGGCATCCTGTTCTTCCTGGCCATGAGCTCGATCGGCATCTACGGCGTCATGCTCGCCGGTTGGGCCTCGGGTTCGAAGTACCCGCTGCTCGGATCCATCCGCGCCACCGCCCAGGCGATCTCCTATGAAGCGGCGCTCGGTCTGTCGCTGGCCGCCGTCATCATGGTCGCCGGTTCGCTCAGCACCCACGACATCGTGCTCTCGCAGGTCGGTGACTGGGGCGTGAACTGGAACCTCGTCGCCACCGGCATGATCCCGTTCATCGTCTTCGTGATCGCCGGGACCGCCGAACTCAACCGACCGCCCTTCGACCTCGTCGAGGCCGAACAGGAGCTCGTCGGCGGCTTCCACACCGAGTACTCCTCGATCCGGTTCGCCCTCTTCTTCCTGGCCGAGTTCATGAACACGTTCACGATGTCGGCGATCATCGTCACCCTGTTCTTCGGGGGACCGAGCCCGTTCTTCGACATCCCGCTGGTCGACTTCTCCCTCGGCTGGTTCGGCGGCCTGCTCTGGTTCCTGTTCAAACTGAACCTGTTCCTGTTCATGTTCGTCTGGTTCCGGGCCACGCTCCCGCGGGTGCGCTACGACCAGCTGATGGACCTCGGCTGGAAGCTGCTCATCCCGCTCTCGCTCGGCTGGCTGCTGGTCCTGGGCGGCATCCGCGTCGCCCGCGACGGCAATCTGGGCATCACCGACGATTCGATCGCCGACACGATCATCGTGATCATCGCCTCGGTGGTGGTCCTCGGCATCGGCGGAGCGCTGGTGTTGAAAGCATCGAAGAACGCACGAGACGATCGACTGGCCGCCGCCGGGATGTCGGCGGTACCGACCCAGCTCGGGGTCTCCGAACGGCCGGTCACGGGAGCAGATCACTGATGGGTTACCTCGAAGGATTCGGCGTCACGTTCAAGAAATGGGGCGAGGGCGTCGTCACCAAGGAATACCGGGGCGGCGCCGGGAAGGGGCGCGGCGGGCCCAAGGACCAGAAGGCTCCCAAGCCTCCCCGGGCCCACGGTCGTCACGTGCTCAACCGCTACGAAGACGGCATGGAGAAGTGCATCGGTTGCGAGTTGTGCGCCGGTGTCTGCCCGGCGAAGTGCATCTACGTGCGGGGCGCCGACAACCCCGTCGACGAACCCCGCTCACCCGGCGAACGTTTCGGGTTCATCTACGAGATCAACTACCTGCGCTGCATCCACTGCGATCTCTGCGTCGAGGCCTGCCCCACCCAGGCGATCACCGAGACCAAGCTCTTCGAGTTCTCGTTCAGCAACCGGGCCGACGCGATCTACACCAAGGACGAACTCCTCGTCGGCGACGACGGCTTGCCCCGGCACCTGCCCTGGGAGGACTGGCGTCCCGGTGAAGACGCCGACACGTCGGGCTGGATGCGCGCGACCTCACCATCGGGGAAGGCGTCCTACGAGGGCGTCGTCGGGTGGGCCGGCGAACTCGGGTACGGCGTCCGGGCCCCCGAGGCCGATCAGGCCGCAAAGGACGCCGAGCCGGCCTCGGCGCACGCCGATCCCCATGGTCACGATGGACACGGCGACGCCGACGACCACGGGGGACACCACTGATGATGGATGTCATCGTGTTCGCCATCGCCGCGTTGATCGTGATCAGCGGTGCGATCGGCGTGATCGTCAATCCCAACCCGGTCCATGCCGCGCTGTCGCTCGTCGCCTCGTTCTTCGGGGTCGCCGTGCTCTTCGTGCTCCAAGAGGCTCACTTCCTGGCACTGGTCCAGATCGTGGTCTACGCCGGGGCCATCGTCGTGCTGTTCCTGTTCGTGATCATGCTGCTCGGCGTCGACCAGACCGAGGACATCGCCGCCGAACCGTTGGTGCATCAACGGCCCGCGGCCTTCGCTGCGGGCGCCCTGCTGCTGCTCACCATCCTCGGTGGCCTCTTCCTGTCGGGTCCCGGAGGCGACGACGGTGCGGTGGCCATCACCGGCCAGTCCTCGATGACCCGAGCCCTCGACGCCCCCAACCTCACGGCGGAACTGTCGGGCAGCACGGCCGCAATCGAGACCGCCGAACCGGACTCGAACGTGGTCGCGTTGGCTCGTGACCTGTTCACCCGCAATCTCTTCGCGTTCGAAGCCACCGCCCTCCTGCTCACGATCGCCACCGTGGGTGCGGTGGTGCTGGTCCGGAACCAGGGGGCGCAAGACGTCGCCGTCGACGAACCCGGGACGGCCGAACGATGACCCGGACCCGGGTGAGACCGCCGACCGTTCCCGAGACCCGCCACAAACGCACGACGACCGCAACCGAGGTGTTCCCATGGAGGTGACGCAGACCTGGTACCTGGTGCTGAGCGCGGTGTTGTTCACGATCGGCACCGTCGGGCTCCTGACCCGGCGCAACCCGCTGGTGATGTTCATGTGCGTCGAACTGATGCTCAACGCGGTCAATCTCAGCTTCGTTGCGTTCTCGAAGTCGCTCAACGACATTGCCGGTCAGACCGCCGTGTTCTTCGTCCTCGTGGTCGCAGCCGCCGAGGTCGTCGTGGGACTCTCCATTGTGGTGGCCGTGTTGCGCCGACGCCCAACCGCGACCGCCGATGACATCGCCGCTCTGAGGGGTTGATCGAGATGCTCGAAGCCGCATGGCTCATTCCCGCTCTCCCGCTCGCCGGCATGCTGACCCTCATGGTGTTCGGCCGCCGTCTCGGTGAGCCGCTCGCCGGTTGGCTGGCCACCGCCGCCGTCGGCGGCAGCTTCCTCGCCACCGTCGTGGTGTTCCTCGGGCTCGTCGCCGAGAGCGCCGACGACCGGTTCTTCATCCAACGGATCTTCACGTGGGTCCCGGCGGGCTCGTTCGTGGTCGACCTGGCGTTCCTGGTGGATCCGCTCTCGATCACGATGTGTCTGTTCGTCACCGGTGTCGGAACGCTCATCCACCTCTACTCGGTGGGCTACATGCACGGCGACGCCGACTTCTCGAAGTTCTTCGTCTACCTCAATGCGTTCGTCACCTCCATGCTGTTGCTGGTCCTGGGCGACAACCTGCTGCTCACGTTCCTCGGATGGGAGGGTGTCGGGGCCTGCTCGTACCTCCTGATCTCGTTCTGGTTCACCAACGAGGCGAACGCCTCGGCCGGCAAGAAGGCCTTCGTCACCAACCGCATCGGTGACTTCGGGTTCATGCTGGCGTCGTTCGTGGTCTTCGGCGCCATCGGATCCATCCGCTATGCCGACATCCTGACCTCCGAGTTCGGTTCCGGTGCCGCCACTGCCGCCGTGGTGCTCTTCCTCGTCGCCGCGGCCGGCAAGTCGGCCCAGATCCCGCTGTTCGTCTGGCTGCCCGATGCCATGGCGGGCCCGACCCCGGTGTCGGCATTGATCCACGCAGCAACCATGGTCACCTCGGGCGTCTACCTCCTGACCCGACTCAACCCGCTCCTGGCCCAGGCCGATCCGTGGGCGACCAGCACCATCGCCTGGGTCGGTGCGGCCACGGCGCTCGTTGCGGCGTTGGCCGCTGTCGTCCAGAACGACATCAAGAAGGTGCTGGCCTACTCGACGGTCAGCCAGCTCGGCTATCTGTTCCTCGCCGTCGGTGTCGGCGGGTACGTACCGGCCATCTTCCACATGGTGACGCACGCCTTCTTCAAGGCCTTGCTGTTCCTCGGTTCGGGTTCGGTCATCCACGGGCTGCACGACGAGCAGGACATGCGGCGCATGGGCGGGCTCTGGAAGATCATGCCGATCACCGCCGGCACCTTCATCGTCGGGTGGCTGGCCATTGCCGGAGTGCCGCCCTTCAGCGGGTTCTGGTCGAAGGACGAGATCCTGCTCTACGCCTGGAACGAGAGCCCGATCCTGTGGGCCATCGGCTTGGTCACCGCGCTGCTCACCGCCTTCTACATGACCCGCCAGGTCATCCTGACCTTCTTCGGCCGCACCCGGTTCTTCGACGTGCACGACGACGAGATCGAATACGCCTTCGCCGGTGCCGTGGCCTCGGCCGAGGCCGGGGCCCAGACGGCCGAGGAGGCCGTGGTCCAGGCGGCCGAGGCGGTCGTGAAGGCCGAAGCCGACATCGTGAAGAAGGAGGAGGCCGTCGCCAAGGCGACGCAGGCGCTCGAGGAGGCCCAGGCCGCCGTCGACGCCTCCTCACCCGACGCCGACGACCACGCCAAGCTGGTCAAGGCCCTCGACAAGGCCGACAAGGCCGTTCCGAAGGCGGTCGTGGCGCTCGAGAAGTCGCAGGCCAAGGTGGCCGAACTCGCCGGAGCCGAGCAGGAGGCCCGCAGCGCGGTGATCGCCGCCAGCGACGCCATCCACGATGCCAGTCGGGCGATGGCGAAGGCGCCGCGCACCGAGCGGCACGTCACCGCCTTGACCAGCGCCATCGACGTCGACGACTTCGCCGACGAACTCCCCGACTCCTATCGGCATCGCCAGGAGTACCACCCGCACGAGTCGCCCTGGACCATGACCGCCCCCCTCGTCCTGCTGGCCGGTCTGGCGGCCGGGGGTGGACTGCTGAACCTCCCCTTCGCCAGCAATCTGCACTTCCTCGCCGATTGGCTCGAGCCGGCGTTGTTCGGCAACGAGGTGCACGTCGACGCCGGAGCAGGAACCAAGATCGTGCTCGCGCTCATCGCCGTCGCCGTCGGTCTCATCGCCATTGCCACCTCGTTCGCCGTCTACCTCAAGGGCAAGGCCGACCCGTCGGCCCTCGAGCGTCCCGAGTTCGGTCTCGCGGTCCGGTACGACCGGGCCCTGGCCTCCTTCATGGGCGGTCCCGGTCGGATGTCGTTCGATCGGGCCAGTTGGTTCGACCGGACCTTCGTCGACGGAGCCGTCAACGGCGTCGCGACGCTGGCCCGGACGGCCGGCCGCTCCGCCCAATCCCTTCAATCCGGCTTCGTTCGCAGCTATGCGTTCGGCATCGTGGCCGGAAGCGCCGTCGTGGTGCTCTGGTTCCTCGTGAGGCTCTGGTCATGACCCCTGTCGCCCTGCTCGCCGCCGAGGGAGCCGGCGAGGCCGCGGTCTCGTTCCCCCTGCTCCCCGCCCTGATCCTCGTGCCGTTGGCCACCGCTGCGGTGCTGGCACTGGTCCCGAAGCACCGCATCGCCGAACTCCGCTTGGTGGCACTCCTCGGTTCGGTCGTTGCCGGCGCGCTCTCGGCCTACCTGCTCTACAAGTTCGACGTCTCCGAGGGTGGGCTGCAGTTCGTCAGCCAGCAGACCTGGTACGCCGACCTGGGCATGAGCTGGTTCCTCGGGGTCGACGGCATCTCGCTCTTCCTCGTGGTCCTCGGTGGCCTGCTGTTCCCGGTGGCGATCCTGGCCTGCGACCCACATCACGATCACAAGGCGTACTACATCTGGCTGATGCTGCTGATGGCGGGCTCCACGGGAGCCTTCATGGCGCTCGACCTGCTGCTGTTCTTCTTGTTCTTCGAGGTCGTGCTGGTTCCCATGTACTTCCTCATCGGGGGTTGGGGACACGGCAACCGGGTCTACGCCGCACTCAAGTTCTTCCTGTACACCATGGCCGGCGGCGCCTTGATGCTCGTCGGGATCGTGTCGTTGGCCGTCCTCACCGCCCGCGAGACCGGCAATCCGATCTCGTTCGACGTGACGGTGCTCGCCGAGGCCCAGGCGCTCGGCACCACCGCACAGCGCTTGGTGTTCCTGGCCTTCGCACTCGCCTTCGCCGTCAAGGTGCCACTCTTCCCGCTGCACACCTGGCTGCCCGACGCCCACACCGAGGCACCGACGGCCGGCTCGGTGATCCTGGCCGGCGTGATGCTCAAACTGGGGACCTACGGGTTCGTGCGGTTCGGGATCTACCTGTTCCCGGCGGTCGCCGACGACTTCGCACCCCTGTTCATCACCCTCGGCGTCATCGGCATCGTCTATGGCGCCGCGGTCGCCACCATGCAGAAGGACCTCAAGCGGCTGGTCGCCTACTCCTCGATCGCCCACCTGGGTTTCATCATCCTCGGCATCTTCTCGCTCAACAGCCAGGGGCTCGAGGGCGGCATCCTCCAGATGGTCAACCACGGCATCTCGACCGGGGCCCTGTTCATCCTCGTCGGGTGGCTCTACGAGCGTCGCCACACTCGCGAGATCGCTGCGCTGTCCGGGCTCCAGAAACCGGCGCCGATCTTCGCCGCCGTCTTCACCGTCGTCATGCTGTCGAGCATCGGTCTGCCGGGTCTCAACGGGTTCGTCGGGGAATACCTGATCCTCCTGGGTGGCTACAAGGCGGCGCAGTGGTGGACCATCGTGGCCGTCACCGGCGTCATCCTCGCCGCGCTCTACCTGCTGTGGGCCTACCAACGCGTCTTCCATGGCGTCGCCGAGGGCGACAACGCGGACATGCCCGATCTGAAGCCGAGCGAGCTCCTGTCGATCGCCCCGCTGCTGGCCCTCATCGTCTTCATGGGCGTCTACCCGAAACCGGTACTCGACCGGATCGAGCCCGCCGTCGACGTGCTGATCGCCCACGTCGAGGCGAACGTCGACGGGTTCGTCGAGCCCGAACCCGATGCCCCGGCCGTTCCGGCCGGAGCCGAGGAACTCAAGGTGGCCGCCGCCGTCGCCGCCGAGGAGGCTGGGTCCCACGGTGGCGAAGGCGACCACGGTGGTACGGACGGGCACAGTGGTACGGACGACCACACCGACGACGGTGACCACGACGAAGGCGGTGGCGGCGAGGAGTCGCCCGACGCCGGAGAGGAGGGCTGATGTCGAACATCCTGGCTCAAACCGCACAGCTCGACATGCCCGGTGTCGAGTGGTCGCTGCTGTGGCCGCTGACGATCCTGGCGCTCGGTTCGGTGCTGCTCGTGACCATCACGTCGCTGGTGCCGGTGCTTCGCACCAACAGCTTTCCCGCGCTCTTCTCGATCACCTGCGCCGTGGCCGCTGCCGCCTTCCTGCCCTACACCTCCGACCGGGTGAGCGAGGCACCGGGGCCGCTGCGGGTCATCGGCGGAGCCATGGTGGTCGACCACTTCACGGTGTTCGTCACCGGTGTGATCTGCCTGGCCGTTCTCTTCACGGCGCTGGTCCTCGACGACTACCTGCGTCGTGAGGGGTTCGACGGACCCGAGTGGTACGTCCTGATGCTGTTGTCGGCGTCGGGCGGGATCATCCTGGCGTCGGCCAACGAGCTGATCGTGACCTTCCTCGGCCTCGAGATCCTCTCGATCGCGGTCTACGTCCTGGCCGCCCTGCACCTGCGCCGGGCCACCTCGCAGGAGGCGGGTTTCAAGTACTTCGTGCTCGGCGCCCTGTCGTCGGCGATCTTCCTCTACGGGATCGCCATGGTCTACGGAGCGATCGGCTCGACGAACTACGACGCCATCGCCGACGCCCTCGGCGCCGGTCTGTTCGGCCGCCCCAACGCCGCCGGGCTCTCGCCGGTCACCGAGTCGTCGCTCCTCCTGGCCGGTCTGGCCATGATCCTGATCGGCTTCGCGTTCAAGATCTCGGCCGCTCCGTTCCACCTGTGGACCCCCGACGTCTATCAGGGCGCGCCGACGCCGATCGTGGGGTTCATGGCCTCGGCGGTCAAGGTCGCCGGTCTGGCCGGCATGGCCCGGGTACTCGTGACCGCCTTCGGCGATCGCGCCGACGACTGGCGACCGATCCTCGCCGCGCTGGCCATCTTCTCGCTGCTGATCGGCTCGTTCCTGGCCATCGTCCAGACCGACGTCAAGCGGATGCTCGCGTACTCGTCGATCTCGCACGCCGGGTTCATGCTGATCGCCGTCCACGCCGCCGGCAGCGGTGACCTCGACGTCGCGCTGAGCGGCAGCAAGGCCGTGCTGTTCTACATGCTGGCCTACGCCGCGATGGTTGCCGGCACGTTCGCCGTCGTCACCGCAGTCGGAGGCCGGGGCGACGGCGCACACGACCTGTCGAGCTACCGGGGCCTGTCGACCAAACAGCCCGTCATCGCCGCCCTGCTCGCCGTCCTGCTGTTCTCGCAGGCGGGCGTGCCGTTCACGTCGGGCTTCTTCGCCAAGTTCAGCGTGATCCTGGCCGCCGCCGACGGCGAGCAGTACGTGCTGGCGGGAATCGCCATGCTCGCCTCGGTGGTGAGCGCGTTCCTCTACCTCCGGATCATCGTGGCGATGTTCCTCGTCGGCGAGGCCCACGGGGTGATCGAAGCCCACGCCGCCGACGACGCGGCGATCGAGGAGGCCGCCGACGCCGGAACCGAACCCGACCGCGGCCCCGTCGACGTGCCGGGCACCATCATGCTGGCCGCCCTGCTGGCGGTCGGTGTCACCCTCGTGCTCGGGGTCTGGCCCTCGGTCATCGACACCCCCCTGCTCGACGGAGCCCGCTCACTGCTCGGTCTGGCACCGCTTCCCTAGGGTCGGCGCCGACCTCGCCGATCCGGCACGCAGCACCGATTCCGATCCGCCATCAAGCCGGAACCTCCTCGTGCCGATAGGCACGCATGGAGAGCGAGCCGACCGTTCCACCCACCCACACCGTCGTGCTGGGAGTCGCCGATCCGATGGCTGCGGCACATCTGCGTCGCCAGCTCGTCCTGCATCCACGGTTCCAGCTGGTGGCAACGGCCGACAACGCCATCCAGACGCTCTATGCCGTCGAGGCGAAGAAGCCGTCGGTCGTCGTGATGGCCGACGACTCGCCGGGCCTCCGGGGCCGGGAAGTCCTGGCCGACATCGCCTCTGCGTCGCCCGACACCTACGTCATCATCACGACTCCGGGCGACCCTCGGGTCCTGGCCGGTGCGCCGGCCGTCGCCCGCGCCGTTCCCGCCCACGATCTGTCGGCGATCAACGAGGCGCTCGACCAACTGGCCCTGTTCCTCGATCACCCGGCGACGGGCCGCCACGATCGGCGGTCGCACGATCGGCGGGAACACCAGGATTGGACCAAGGTCTTCGCCGAGCGACGGGAGCAGTCCCGCCGGGACGAGCAACCGGCCGGAGGGGCCTGAGCGTCAGCCGTCGATCAGGAAGCGGGCGATCCGCTCGCCGATCACGACGGCGGGGATGTTGGTGTTGCCCCGGGGGATCTGGGGCATCAGCGACACGTCGGCGACCACGAGGTGGTCGAGCCCATGGGGCCGGCCCCGAGGATCGCAGACCGACGTGGTGGCGTCGAGACCCATCGGGGTGGTGCCGACGGGGTGGTAGTAGTGGGCAACGTCGCGCCGGATGGTCGCGTCGGTCCGGTCTCGCTCGGGCTCGTCGACCAGGACCGCTCGCAGGGACGGCTGCGCCAGCAGGTCCTCGGCCATCTCCAGACCGTCTCGCAGCACCGAGAGGTCGTGGTCGTCGGGATCGGTGAGGTACCGGTGGTCGATCAGCGGATGGGCCTCGGGGTCGGGGCCCGACGCGTGGATCCAGCCACGACTTCGCGGGTTCATGCATGCCACCTCGACGAGGGCGCGACCGTTCGTGAGCTGGGTCTGGGTCGAGGAGCACACGGGAAACAGATGGAGGTCGAAGATGTCGTCCTGGGAGCGAGACGAGACCGCCTTTCCGAGGGTCTGTTCCTCGGGGAGGAAGCCGGTGCCGGCGGCTCGCTCGAGCGCGTCGATCAGGTCGGGACCCAGCGCCCGTCCGGTGTTGACCATGGGATGGTCGTGCAGATTCGTGCCGACGAGCGGCAGGTCGTGGGTGGGCTCGATCCCGACCGACCGCAGCCGGTCGGGGTCGCCGATTCCCGAGCGTTCGAGCACGAGCGGAGTTCCGTAGACACCCGCCGCCAGGACGACCGTGCCCACCGATCGCTCGATCGGTCGGCCGTCGCGGATGGCCCGCACCGTGGCTCCGGTCCGGCCCAGGTCGATTCGGTCGACCAGGCATCGGTCGAGGATCGTCAACTCCGAGCGCGAACGAATCGGATCGAGATAGGCGAAGGCGGTGTTCCAGCGGACGCCGTCGACGACGTTCACCGTCTCGAGCCCGAATCCGGCGTTGGCGTCGAGGTCGCACAGGTCCGAGGCGATGGCCCAGCCCGCCGATCGGGCCGCCTCGAGGCAGCGGGCATGGAACGGCCCGGCCTCGTGGGGCTCGTAGGCGCGAACGCGCATCGTGTCGACCACGGTGGCGAAGAGCGCCCGGAGGTCGTCGGTCTCCCACCCCGGTAGGCCCCAGGCGTCGTAGTCGACGGCGTGTCCGACGGCGGCGATGGCCCCGTTGTGCGCCGAGCAGCCTCCGAGGATCCGGGCCCGTTCGAAGTTCAGGGCCGCCCGGCCCTCGAGCGGGCCCGACCGGTAGTTCCAATCGTGGGTCGTGGCGAGCATGGTGGCGTCGAGGATCTCGGTCGGCCATCCCCCATGGGCGAAAGGGCCGTAGTCGGGGCCGGCCTCGATCAGCAGGACTCGTTGCCCGGCCTCGACCAGTCGTGCGGCAACGGCAGCCCCACTCGAACCGCCCCCGATGACGGCGACATCGGCGGTCGCCCGCGCATCGGTGGACTCCGAGGAGGCGCTGCTCATCGTCGGATTCTGGCCCCGATCGGGCCGTCGATCCAGCCCTGGGCGGGGTTCAGCCCCCCGACGCCGCGGTGTCGGCATCGGGATCGGCCACGGCGTCGTCGTCGGGGTCGTCGAGCCACCGGTCGGGGAGGGCGACCACCTGGGGCCCCCGGGTGTGGCCCCGGGCCACCCGGCGGTTCTCGTCGGGGAGCGGCGCATCGGGCAGGGCCCCGAGCAGGGCGTCGAGTTCGTCGAGGCTGGAGAACCGCCCGAGACGACCACGGGTCTCCCCGCCGACCGGGTAGCCCTTCAGGTACCAGGCCGTGTGCTTGCGGAACTCCCGGACACCTTTGTGATCGCCGTGCCAGTCGACGAGCAGGCGCGCGTGGCGGGCCATCACCGGCACCACCGTGGCGAGCGTCGGGGGCTCGGGAACGGGTTCCCCGGCGAGCGCGGCTTCGAGCTGGCCGAACAACCAGGGCCTGCCGAGACACCCCCGGCCGATGACGACGCCGTCGCAGCCGGTCTGTTCCATCATGGCCAGGGCGTCGGCGGCCTCCCAGATGTCGCCGTTGCCCAGGACCGGGATCTCGGGAACGGCCTCCTTCAGGCGCCCGATGGTCGACCAGTCGGCCGTTCCGGAGTAGAGCTGCGAGACGGTCCGTCCGTGCAGCGCAAGGGCGGCAACGCCGAGGTCGGCGGCGATGCGGCCGGCATCGAGGTAGGTGTGGTGTTCGTCGTCGATCCCGACCCGGAACTTCACGGTCACCGGCACGGCCCCGGCGTTCTCGACTGCCGCCTGGACCACGGCGGCGAAGAGCCGACGCTTGTACGGAAGGGCACCGCCCCCGCCGTGACGGGTGACCTTGCGGACGGGGCAGCCGAAGTTCATGTCGAGATGGTCGATCCGGTCCTCGTCGACGAGCATGCGGACCGCCTGGCCGACGTACCGGGGATCGACGCCGGCGATCTGCAGGCTCCTCGGGGTCTCGTCCTCGTCGAAGCTCGCGAGCTTGTCGGTCTTGTCGTTGCGCTCGCAGAGCGCGCGGGCCGAGATCATCTCGCTCACGTAGAGACCACCGCCGAACTCGCGGCAGAGTCGCCGGAAGGGCGCGTTGGTGACGCCGGCCATCGGGGCCAGGACCACCGGTGTCTCGACCTCGATCGGACCGATCTTCACCCGTCCAGGATGCCAGCACCGGCATCGGGCTGCGACGACTAGTCTGACCCGCATGTCCTCCGAGCCAGTCGTTGCCGTCGTCACGGGTGCCAATTCCGGAATCGGGCGATCGGCCGCGGTCGATCTCGCCGCCAAGGGATGGCGGGTCTTCGCCACGATGCGCAGCCTCGACAAGGGCGCCAAGCTCGCCGCCATGGCGGCCGACGCCGGTGTCGAGGTCACCCCGATCGTGTGCGACGTCACCGACGACGATCAGGTCACCGCCGCGATGCAGGCCGTGATCGACCAGGCCGGTCGCATCGACGTCCTCGTCAACAACGCCGGTGTCGGAGCCAACGGGGTGCTCGAGGAGACCACGCTCGACGTCTACCGCGACACCATGGACGTGAACGTCTACGGCATCGTCCGGTGCTGCCAGGCCGTCCTGCCGCACATGCGGTCGCAGGGGAGCGGCACCATCGTCAACATCTCGTCGGTGGCCGGCCGGATCGCCGCCCTGGCGCAATCGGCGTACGTCGTCTCGAAGTGGGCGGTCGAGGGTCTCAGTGAAGGACTCGCCCAGGAACTCGCCCCCTTCGGCATCCGGGTGGTGATCGTCGAGCCCGGGGTCGTCAAGACCGCGATCCTGGCGAAGAACCTGGACGCCCCCAACGCCACGGGCGCCTACGACCTCGCGAACCGGCGGCTCTTCAACTTCTACGCCGCCGGCCTGAACGACCCCGGACACCCCTCCGAGGTCGCGAGCGTGATCCACGAGGCGGTCACGACCGACAGCCCGCGCCTGCGATGGACGTGCGGATGGGGTGGACCCGAACTCACCGGCAACCGGGCGGCGATCAGCGACGACGACTGGGTCGCCCTCGGCTCGATCGCCGACGACGAGGCCTACGCCGCCCGGTTCCAGGAACTCTTCGGTCTCGACATCAGGCCATGAGCGAGCTGATCCCCGACCAGGACCGCTGGCTCTTCAACGCCGGTTCCCACCGCAGACTGTTCGACCTCCTCGGTGCTCAGCCGCTCACGACCTGGAGCGAACCCGGCCGCCGCTTCGCCGTCTGGGCCCCGAGCGCGTCGGCGGTCTGGGTCGTCGGTGACTTCGACGATTGGCAGCCCACCGACGCCCACCGACTCGAGCCGCAGGGCTCGAGCGGGATCTGGGCCGTCGTCCTCCCCGAGGCGGCAGTCGGCGACCGCTACAAGTACCGGATCCAGACCCGCGACGCCGGCATCGTCGAGCGGGCCGACCCCCTGGCCTTCGCCTCCGAACTCCCGCCGGCCACGGCCTCGGTGGTCACCGATCTCACCTACCAGTGGTCCGACGCCGACTGGCTGGCCGAGCGTGCCGACCGGCAGAACGCCGACTCGCCGATCTCGATCTACGAGATGCACGTCGGTTCGTGGCGCCACGCCGCCGCTCATCGCAGCCTCACCTGGTTGGAGCTGATCGAACCGCTCGCCGATCACCTCGACGCCTACGGCTTCACCCACGTCGAGCTGCTTCCCGTCATGGAGCACCCGTTCTACGGCTCATGGGGCTATCAGACGACGGGGTTCTTCGCTCCGACGGCTCGATACGGGCTCCCGACCGAGTTCATGGCGTTCGTCGACGGGCTCCACGCCCGCGGCCTCGGCGTGATCCTCGACTGGGTGCCGTCCCACTTCCCGTCCGACGATTTCGCGCTCGGCAACTTCGACGGCACGCATCTCTACGAGCATGCCGATCCGATGGAGGGCTGGCACCCCGACTGGAAGAGCTACATCTTCAACTACGGCCGCCACGAGGTGCGGTCGTTCCTGGTGTCGAGTGCCCTGTCGTGGATCGAACGGTTCCACGTCGACGGGATCCGCGTCGACGCCGTCGCCTCGATGCTCTACCGGGACTACTCACGAGAAGACGGTGCGTGGATCCCGAACGTCTATGGCGGCCGCGAGAACCTCGAGGCCATCGAGTTCCTGCGGGAGTTCAACTCGGCGATCGGCGAGAACCACCCCGACGTCATCACCATCGCCGAGGAGTCCACGGCTTTCCCGGGGGTGACCCGACCGGTCAGCGACGGGGGACTCGGGTTCCACTACAAGTGGGACATGGGCTGGATGCACGACACCCTCCAGTTCATGGAGCGAGACCCGATCCATCGCGGGTTCCACCACGACGAGATCACCTTCCGGGCCCTCTATGCGTTCTCGGAGCACTACGTGCTGCCGCTCTCGCACGACGAGGTCACCCACGGGAAAGGCTCGATCCTGGCCAAGATGCCGGGCGACGACTGGCAGCGATTCGCCAACCTTCGGGCGCTCTACGGCAACCAGTGGCTGATCCCGGGAAAGAAACTCCTGTTCATGGGTTCGGAGTTCGGGCAGGGTCCCGAGTGGCGCCACGACGAGCCGCTGGCCTGGTCCCAACTCGGCATTCCCGCCCATGCGGGCATCGCCGCCTGGGTGCACCGGCTCAACGAGCTCTACCGACTCGAGCCGTCGCTCCATCGACACGAACAGAAGCCGGCGAGCTTCTCCTGGGTCGTCCGTGACGATTCGGCCAACAGCGTGCTCGCCTGGCTCCGGTCGGGTGACGTCGAGGACCGACCGGTGCTGGTCGTCGCGAACCTCACGCCCGTTCCCCGACCGGACTACCGGATGGGCGTCCCCGTCGGCGGGGACTGGGAGGTGCTGGCCAACAGCGACGATCGCCGATACGGCGGCAGCGGCAGCTCCGTCGACAGCCGCTTGTCGACCCAGGCCACGCCGTCACACGGGCGGACCCACTCGATCGAACTGGACGTTCCGCCCCTCGCCATGCTGGTGTTGGCTCCGGTCGCCGAGGCGTGACGCGAGAAGTTTCATCCGAAGCCGTGGGAGAGGGCTTGGGGTCGAGGGCCGTTCAGAGGTAGCATCGCCACCCGTGTCGGACTATTCGGACTTTCTCCGCGATTACCTGCTCGTCGGCCTGTTCGCCGTCACCGCTTTCGCGGTCGTCGGAGCCTTCATCGGGCTGTCGAGCCTGCTGCGTCCCGACCGACCCTCGGCCGGCAAGATCGAGAACTACGAGAGTGGTGTCGATCCGGTCGGTAGTGGCTGGTCGCAGAGCCAGATCCGCTACTACATCTTCGCCCTGCTCTTCGTCATGTTCGACGTCGAGGCCGTGTTCATCTTTCCCTGGGCCACCCGACTCGAGGCCTACGGCTGGTTCGGCCTGATCGAAATGTTCATCTTCATCGCCATTCTTGCGTTGGGCCTCGGGTACGCCTGGCGCAAGGGTGTGCTGCGTTGGGTCTGAGGGTCGTTCGGTGACCGACGTTCATCCCGTCCGCCAGGGCGGATTCCGAGAAAGGCACGCTTCCCCATGGGTCTCGTAGAATCCGGAAAGCTGCCCAAGCCGCTGACCACCCTGCTCAACACGAGCCGCAAGTACTCGCTCTGGGTGTACCAGTGGGGCCTCGCGTGCTGCGCCATCGAGATGGGCGCCGCCTTCGGCTCTCCCCGGTACGACGTCATGCGGCTGGGCGTGATCCCGCTGCCGGCCAGCCCCCGCCAGGCCGACCTCGTCGTGATCTCGGGAACCGTCACCGACAAGATGGCGCCGGCGATCCGCCGCCTCTACGAGCAGATGCCCGAACCCAAGTACGTCATCTCGATGGGCTCGTGCGCCAACTGCGGCGGCCCCTACTGGGACAGCTACTCGGTCACCAAGGGTGTCGACCAGATCATTCCGGTCGACGTCTACGTGCCCGGCTGCCCGCCGCGGCCCGAGGCCCTGCTCGAGGGCATCGTGTTGCTCCAGGAGAAGATCCAGCACGAAGACATGGCCGAGAAGTGGAAGGGTGATCCCCTTGCCGTCTGAGACCTCCACCGACGAGACCACCGACGCACCGGTCGACGAGGCCCGGACCGCACTGCTGGATGCCGTGTCCGCCGATCTCGGCGACCTGGTCGTCGGCAGCCACCTCGACCCCGGCCGTGACCTCTGTTTGCGGGTGACGAGCGAGGGCTGGGGCGAGCTCGCCTCCTACCTCCGGGATCGCCAGCGGTTCCGTTTCTTCTCGTGGCTCTCGGCGATCGACTGGTTGCCGTCTCCGTTCGGCCGAAGCCTCGACTCGTCGGTCGACAACCTGATCGAGAACGTCGCCGACGCCGCGTCGGCCGAGACGGTCACCGGTGTCGCCGGTGGCGACACCCGCTTCCAGGTGATCGCCCGGGTCCACAACCTGTCGACCAACCTCGGACTCACCGTGAAGGCCGACGTCCCCGACGACGACCTGACCGTCGGCACCTGGACCCGTGACTTCCCCGGAGCCGCCTGGCACGAGCGTGAGGCCTGGGAGATGTTCGGGATCGCCTTCGCGGGGCATCCCGGTCTTCGCCACCTCTACCTGCCGGGTGAGTTCGAGGGGCATCCGATGCGCAAGGACTTCCCCCTGCTGGCCCGGCTCATCAAGCCGTGGCCGGGCATCGTCGACGTGGAGCCGATGCCGGGCTCCGACGACGAGCCCAGCACCGAGAACCCGGAGGATTCGCCGTGACCGCGATCAGCGATCGTCGCCAGCTCGCCTACATCGCGGCACAAGCCGCCGATGCCCGGGTCAACATCGAGCTCGAGGCCGAGGGCATGACCCTCAACATCGGACCCCAGCACCCGGCGACGCACGGGACGCTCCGCATCGTCGCCCGCCTCGACGGCGAGCTCGTGATCGATGCCGAGCCGATCATGGGCTACATGCATCGGGGCTACGAGAAGCTGGCCGAGGTCCGCACGTACCCCCAGGTCACGACGCTGGTCAACCGCATCGACTGGCTCGGGAGCTTCGCCAACGAGGTCCCCTTCATCCTCGCCGCCGAGCGCTTGATGGACATCGAGGCCCCGCCGCGGGCCCAGCACATCCGCACGATCCTGTTCGAGCTGGCTCGCATCGCCAACGTCACCCTGTTCCTCGGCGACATGGGCGTCCAGCTGGGCGCGGTCACCCCGATCTTCTACGCCTTCCGCGATCGGGAACACATCCTCAACCAGATCGAGGCGGCCACCGGCGGTCGGTTCCATCCGAACTTCGACCGCATCGGCGGCGTGAAGGACGACCTCCCGGCCGGGTGGATCGCCGAGACCAAGACCTCGCTCGAGAAGATCCGTTCGTTCTGCGACGAGATGGAAGACCTCATCGTCGGCAACGAGATCTTCGAGGCCCGGACACGAGGCATCGGCGTGATCCCCGCCGACGTGGCCCTCTCGTACGGTCTGACCGGTGCCAACGTTCGCGCCTCGGGCGTCGACTGGGATCTCCGTCGCGACAACCCGTGCGGCCTGGCCTACGACCAGGCCGACTGGAAGGTCATCACCCATCCCGATGGTGACTCGTTCGCCCGCTACTGGGTGCGGCTCCAGGAGGTCCGGGAGTCGTGCAAGATCGTCGAGCAGCTGCTCGACTCGATACCCAGCGGCCCGATCATGGCCAAGGTGCCCCGCATCATCAAGGTTCCCGAGGGCGAGGCCTACGCCGAAACCGAGAACCCCCTCGGCGTCATGGGCTACTACGTGGTGTCCAAGGGCGGGCTCGAGCCGTTCCGCGTCAAGATCCGGTCGGCGAGCTTCTCGAACATGTCGATCACCCCCTGGCTGCTGAAGGGCACGTACGTCCCCGACGTGATCACCATCCTCGCCTCGCTCTACTTCATCCTCGGAGACATCGATCGATGACCGTCTACGGGCTCGACCTCGTGTGGCCGATCAAGCTGCTCGCCGGCTTGGCGGTCGTTCTGCTGCCGGCCGGCACCACGGTCTACCTCTATCTGTTCAAGATGGTCTCGTTCATGCAGAGCCGTCTCGGACCCATGGAAGCCGGGCCCTACGGTTCGATGCAGCTCCTGGCCGAGGTCGGCAAGTCGCTGCAGAAGGAAGACATCTTCCCGGCCAAGGCCGATCGCACGGTGTTCGCCATGGCTCCCTACGTGGTGCTGATGTCGACGTTCCTGTTGGCCGTGGTGGTTCCGTTCGGCCCCGACGCCTACTTCGTCGATCTCGACACCGGCATCTTCTTCGCGCTGGCGGTGAGCTCGGTGTCGGTGGTGGGCATCCTGATGGCCGGCTGGGGATCGGCGTCGAAGTACTCGCTGCTCGGCGGGCTCCGGGCGGCCGGTCAGCTCGTCGCGTACGAACTGCCGCTCGTGCTGGCCGTCGTCGGTGTGGTCATCCAGGCCGGCACGCTCAACCTGCAGGGCATCATCTTCGCCCAGACCGAAGGTGAGATCTTCGGGTTCGGGGCCATCGGGAACCCGTACTTCATCACCCAGTTCGTCGGCTTCCTGATCTTCCTCATCGCCGTGCAGGCCGAACTCACCCAGGTGCCGTTCGACATGCCGATCGCCGAGTCCGAACTGGTGTCGGGCTACATGACCGAGTACTCCGGCTTCCGCTTCCTGATGTTCTTCATCGGTGAATTCGCCACGGCCGCCATCTTCTCCTTCATCGGTTCGGTGCTGTTCCTGGGCGGCTGGCAGATCCCACCGTTCGTCTCCGACCTGTTGAACCTCGAGTACGACTCGAACTGGTTCAACCTCATCGGTCCGATCGTCATGGTGACCAAGATGTTGTTGCTCACCTTCGTCATCTACTGGGTCCGCTTCACCTACCCCCGGTTCCGAGAGGATCAGCTCCAGACCTTCGCCTGGAAGTTCCTCATCCCGCTGTCGCTGATCAACATCGCGGCCACCGGCTTCTTCAAGGTGGTGTTCTAGATGAGTGCGTTCGCGGGCCCACTGGGCCAGACTGTGCGGCCGGTCCCCCTGGACCCGGTCGGTCGTGGTTCGAACGAGTGTGATCGTGGAGGTGTGTGCTGATGGGTTTGGTTCCCGGTTTGATCAAGGGCCT
The DNA here is from genome assembly GCA_963717115.1 of uncultured Acidimicrobiales bacterium. Taxonomy (GTDB): domain Bacteria; phylum Actinomycetota; class Acidimicrobiia; order Acidimicrobiales; family SZUA-35; genus JBBQUN01. Next base: position 74,435 of record CAVQVO010000017.1, read on the forward strand.
CGGGGTCACCTTCAAAGAGCTCACCAAGACGGTCGTCAACGGCGCCGAGACGGTGCAGTACCCCCACGAGAAGGAAGCGCCACCCACCCGGGCCCGCGGCGTGATCGCCCTCCACGAAGAGAACTGCACGGCGTGCATGCTCTGCGTGCGAGAGTGCCCCGACTGGTGCATCTACATCGAGGGTCACAAGGAGCTGGCGCCGCCCCGCCGGGCGGGGGGCAAGCCCCGCCAGGTCAACAAGCTCGATCGGTTCGACATCGACTACGGGCTCTGCATGTACTGCGGGATCTGCGTCGAGGTCTGCCCGTTCGAAGCGATCTTCTGGAGCCCGGAATACGAGTACTCCGAGCCGCGGATCGCCGATCTCCTGCACGACAAGACCCGCCTGGGTCAGTGGATGCAGACGGTGCCCGAGTTCGAGTCCTACGAGGCGGGCGCCCAGGTGAAGGCCAAGAAGGTGCCTCGATGATCGCGGCGTTGGCGCCGTTGATGGCCACCACCTCGTGGGCCCCCAACATCTTCTTCTGGATCATCGCCGTCGTCGCGACCGCGGCGGCGCTGAAGATGGTGACCACCGACAACGTCGTACATGCAGCCCTCTATCTGCTGATCGTGCTCTCGGCGGTCGCTGCGGTCTACGTGATCCTCGGCGCCGAGTTCGCGGCGGCGACGCAGGTGATGGTCTACATCGGCGCCATCCTCGTGCTGCTGTTGTTCGGCGTGATGCTCACGAGGGCCAACATCGGTTCCGACGACGACCTCGACAACGAGCAGCGCTGGATCGGTGGGCTCGTCGCCGTGGCCCTGTTCGCCGTGATGAGCTACTCGCTGTGGGAGGCCTTCGGTGACGATCAGCTTCCCGACGACCGAGTGGTGCAGCGCACCTCCGAGGTCGCCGACTCCATCTTCAGCACCTACATCGTCCCCTTCGAGGCCATTTCGGTCCTCCTGCTCGCCGCGTTGATCGGCGCCGTCGTCGTGGCCAGGAAGGACTGATCGCCATGTGGCTCAACCAATTCCTGTTCTTCGCCGCGGTGCTGTTCTGTATCGGCGTCTACGGCGTCCTCACCCGCAAGAACGCCGTCCTGGTGCTGATGTCGATCGAGCTGATCCTGAACTCGGTCAACATCAACCTGGTCGCCTTCGGGTCCTTCAACCAGGACATCTCGGGCCAGGTCTTCGCTCTGTTCATCATCGCTGTCGCCGCTGCTGAGGTGGGTGTCGGCCTCGCCGTCGTCCTCCTCATCTATCGGAATCGTCGAAGTATCGACGTTTCCAAGGCCGATCTCCTCCAAGGCTGACCGAAGGTCCGAAACTGGTGTCTGTCGCATTGCTCGCAGCCGAAGCTGCTCCCACGTTCGAAGTCTCGTCCTGGTTCTTCGAGAACGTCTGGCTCATTCCCGCGCTCCCGGCGGCGTCGTTCGTCATCACGCTGTTCTTCGGGAAGCGGTTCGGCAAGCACGTGCACTTCATCGGCATCGCCGCCGTCGGGGCTGCTCTGGTGCTGGCGCTCGCCACGGCCGGATCGTGGATCTCGCAGATCGAAGGACACGACAGCCACGGTGAGGAGGCGGCGCACGCCGTCGAGTACTCGAACGACAACTGCTACGCCGGCTACCAGGGCGAGAAGGCCGACCACAGCGACGACACTGGTCACAGCGACGACACTGGTCACAGCGACGAGCCGGCCACCGATGCCGAGCACTCCGACGAAGAAGCCCTCGCCCCGCGTCGCTGGCGTTCGCCTCGGCCGAGAGCGAAGACGGTGCCGTCGAGGAAGAACACGCAAAGCCCCTGCCGGTCGTGTGTTCCTACACCTGGTTCGAGTCCGGTGGCCCGGCCTCGGAAGGCGGGGCCACGATCACCTGGGGAACCCTGGTCGACGGCCAGTCGGTGATGATGCTGGTCGTCGTGACCTTCATCTCGTTCCTGGTGCACGTCTTCTCGACCGACTACGTGGCCGGCGACCGCCGCTACACCCACTACTTCGCCTTCCTGTCGTTGTTCACGGCCTCGATGTTGTTCTTCGTGATCTCGGCGTCGACGCTGCAGATGATCGTCGGCTGGGAACTGGTCGGCGTCTGTTCCTTCGCCCTGATCGGGCACTGGTGGGAGGAGAAACCGAACTCCGACGCCGCGCTCAAGGCCTTCCTCACCAATCGCGTCGGCGACATCGGTCTGCTCGTCGGCATGATCATCCTGTTCTTCGCCGCCGGGAACACGTTCGACACGCTCAGCATCAACCACGCCGCGGTCACCGGCGCCATCGGCCACAACACCCTGCTGATCGCCAGCCTGTGTCTCCTGGCCGCCGTGATGTCGAAGTCGGGTCAGTTCGTGCTGCACACCTGGTTGCCCGACGCCATGGCCGGCCCGACGCCGGTCTCGGCGCTGATCCACGCCGCCACCATGGTCGTCGCCGGCATCTACATGGTGGCCCGGCTCTACCCGGTCTTCTGGGAAGGCCTTGCCATCCCGGGATCGTCGATCAACGCCCTGGCCTTCGTCGGCGGGCTCACCTGCGTCGGGGGTGGGGCCCTGGCCTTCGTCCAGCGTGACATCAAGAAGGTGCTGGCCTACTCGACGGTTTCGCAGCTCGGCTACATGGTGATGGCCCTCGGTGTCGGCGCCTGGACGGCCGGCATGTTCCACCTCTTCACCCACGCCATCTTCAAGGCCTGTCTGTTCCTCGGGGCCGGCTCGGTCAGCCATGCCTGCCACCACAGCTTCGACATGAAGGCCGACATGGGCGGCCTGCGCAAGTACATGCCGAAGACCTTCGCCACCTTCGTCATCGCCTCCGGTGCGCTGGCCGGGATCCCGCCGCTGGCCGGGTTCTGGTCGAAGGACGAGATCCTGGTCGGAACCGGTGGCTTCCCCGGCACCGATGCCAACGGCACCTACTACGTGATCTTCGCCATGGGTCTGCTCACGGCGGCCATGACGGCGGCCTACATGACCCGAGCCATCTGGCTGACCTTCTTCGGGACCTACCGCGGCCATGCCCACCCGCACGAGTCCGGTCCTCGCATCACGATCCCGCTGCAGATCCTCGCCGGTCTCGCCGTCGTGGTCGGTTTCTTGAACGTGCCGAAGGAGCTCCCGCTCATCGGTGACTCGTTCGGTCTCAAGTTCGAGGAGTGGTTCGAGCCCGGAGGTGGCAGCACCTTCCCGGTGATCGGACACGGCAAACCGAGCTTCGCCCTGGCCATCATCGCCACCGGTCTCGCACTCTTCGCCGGGTTCGTGGTCTGGCAGTACTACAAGCGGCTGTACGCCAAGGATTCCAAGGCCACGGAGTACACCGACTCGTTCGTCGCCAACAACCGTCTCGTGCGCGCCGGCCACACCTTCCTGGTCGAGAAGTACTACCTCGATCATCTCTACAGCGGCATCATCGCCGGCGGGATCAAGGGACCGATCGCTCGCGCCACCTACTGGTTCAACCAGAACGTGCTCGATGGCATCATCGACAACACGGGCAAGGGAACGGTCGGCCTCGGGCGCTTCGTCTACCGCTTCATCGACCAGGGGGCCATCGACGGCTCGGTCAACGCGTCGGGCAACGCCGCGTCGGAGTCGGGTCAGATCCTGCGTCGTATCCAGTCCGGAAAGATCCGTCAGTACGCAACCCTGATGTTCGGTGCGGCCACCGTGTTGGCCGCCGTGTTCATCGTGGCCGTGTGATGCGGGCGCGCCCCGTGTTCGCCATGACCGTGGAACCAGTGAGGAATCGGAAATGACAGAGTTCTTGAACGACTGGGGAATCACCCTCATGGTCTTCCTGCCCCTCGTGGGGGCGTTGATCATGATGATCGTTCCCGCCGATCAGGAAGAGACCCACAAGTTCATCGCCTTGGCCGCGACGATCGCCACGGCGGTGATCGGGGTGATGATCCTGACCGAGTTCGACTACGACAACTCGGGCACGCTCCAGTTCGTCGTCGACCGGTCCTGGATCGACATCGTGAACGCCCGCTACTCGGTCGGTATCGACGGCATCTCCCTGCCGTTGATCGCGTTGACCCTGCTGGTGGTTCCGCTGGTCATCATCTACTCCTGGGATCACATCCCGGAGCCCGGGAACCCCAAGGCCTTCCTCACCCTGATCCTGGTGCTCCACACCGGCATGATCGGCAGTTTCGTGGCCCAGGACCTGGTGCTGTTCTTCGTGTTCTTCGAAGTGGTGCTGCTCCCGATGTACTTCATGATCGGTGTCTGGGGCGGCGAGAAGCGGCTGTACGCGGCCATCAAGTTCTTCCTCTTCACGCTGTTCGGCTCGGCCCTGATGCTGGTGAGCTTCCTGGCGCTCTACTGGCTCACCGGCTCGCAGACCTTCAACATGACCGAACTGGCCGCCGAGGTCGCCCGCGGTGACATCTCGAGCCGGGCCCAGTGGCTCATCTTCGGCGGCATGTTCATGGGCTTCGGGATCAAGGTCCCGATGTTCCCCTTCCACACCTGGCTTCCCGACGCCCACACCCAGGCCCCGACCCAGGGTTCGGTGATCCTGGCCGCCGTGCTGTTGAAACTCGGCACGTACGGGTTCGTCCGGATCGCCATCCCGATCCTGCCCAACCGCGGCCGTCGACTGGGCCCCGATCATCGGTCTGCTCGCCGTCATCGGCATCATCTACGGCGCCCTCGGCTGCCTTGCCCAGACCGACATGAAGCGCCTGATCGCGTTCTCGTCGGTGGCCCACATGGGCTACGTCATGCTCGGTATCGCGACCCTCACGCCGTTCGGCATCAATGCCGCCATCTTCGGCATGGTCGCCCACGGCCTGATCACCGGCATGTTGTTCTTCATCGCCGGATCGGTGAAGGAGCGCTACCACACGCTCGAGATCGCCCGCCTCGGCGGCCTCCTCAAGCAGGCCCCCCGGATGGGTTGGGCCCTGGGCTTCTGCACGATGGCCTCGCTCGGGCTTCCCGGTCTCGCCGGGTTCTGGGGCGAGTTCCCCGCCATTCTCGCGGCCTACCAACCGGCACCCGGTATCTCGACCGATCTGTTCCGGGTCTACATGGTCATCGCCGCCATCGGCACCGTCCTGGCTGCGGCGTACCTGCTGTGGCTGCTCCAGCGCACGGCGTTCGGTGAGCCGAGCGAGGAGTTCGCAAACGACCCGCACATCCACGATGCCGGCACGTTCGAATGGATCGCCTGGGCTCCGTTGCTGGTGCTCATCGTGTTGTTCGGCTTCGTTCCCGGCCTGATCTTCGACATCACGGACTCCGCCGTCACCCAGAGCCTGTCTGCCCTCGGAGTCACTCCGTGATCCACTTCCTGGCCCAGATCCCCCAGGCGCCGTTCGTGCGCCCAGCGATCGACTGGCACGCCGCCGCTCCCGAGCTCACCCTGCTCGCGGCCGGCGCGCTCATCACGCTCGTCGATCTGATCTGGCTCGAACGGGCTCGCAAGATCATCCCGACCCTCACCGCCTTCAGCTTCCTGGCGGCCCTGATCCCGGTGGCGACGCTCTGGGACAAGGGAGGCGAACTGCCCCGTTCGATGTTCGACGGTGCCTACGTCACCGACAACTACGCCCTGGTCCTGAAGGGCCTGTTCCTGCTCACCGGTTACGTCATCGTGTTGATCTCGACGAACTACATGAGCGAGGGCGACTACTACGACAGCGAGTACTACCAGCTGATCTCGGCGTCGATCCTGGGCATGCTCGTCATGTCGTCGGCCCGAGACCTCATCACGGTCTTCGTCGCTCTCGAGCTCGTCTCGATCCCGGCCTACCTGATGGCGGCGTGGCGCAAGCGAGACCTCAAGTCCAACGAGGCCGGACTCAAGTACATGCTCATGGGCGTCTTCGCGTCGGGGATCCTGCTCTACGGCATGTCGCTGCTCTACGGCGTCACGGGCAGCACCAAGCTCACCGACATCGGGGCGGCGATCTCCACCGGGGAATCCCGACCGATCATCACGCTCGCCGTGGTGTTCACCATCATCGGCTTCGGGTTCAAGGTGTCGGCTGTCCCGTTCCACACCTGGGCCCCCGACACCTACGAGGGTGCACCGACCCCGCTCACGGCGTTCCTGGCCGTGGCCTCGAAGGCGGCCGGCTTCGTCGCCATGATCAACGTGGTGATCTTCGCCTTCCCCGGGCAGTCCGACGTCGTCGAGCCGTTGCTGTGGGTCTTCGCCGCCCTGACCATGACCGTCGGCAATCTCATCGCGCTCCGCCAGACCAACATCGTGCGCATGCTCGCCTACTCCGGCATCGCCCAGGCGGGGTACATCATGGCCCCACTGGCCGTCATCGGTGGACGCACCGACCAGGCCGTTTCGGCGATGGTGACCTATCTCGTGATCTACGCGGCCATGAACCTCGGGGCATTCGCCGTGGTGATCATCGCCGCCCGCAAGACCCGCTCGGGTGAGATCTCGAGTTTCGGGGGCCTGTTCAACTATGCGCCGGGGCTCACCGTCGCCATGACCGCCTTCCTGTTCTCGTTGGCCGGCATCCCCCCGATGGGTGGCTGGTGGGGCAAGTTCGAGCTGTTCCGGGTGCTCACGAACGGCAGCAGCGTGTCAGGTGTCAGTCTGGCCGTCGTCCTGGCGGTCAACTCGGTGATCGCCGCGTACTACTACCTGAGCATCGCCAAGCAGATGTGGTTCATGCCGGCTCCCGACGGCGACCACAGCCGCATCGTCATCCCGCCGGCGCTGCAGGTGGCCGTCGGCCTCACCCTCATCGTGGCGTTGGCGACCGGCACCGTGCTCATCGACGCCCTGAGCGACATGACCGACTTCACCAACCTGGTCGCTGCTCCCTGAGCGGCCCCGTGTTCGGCGAGGCGCGCGTCCCGGTGAGCGGGCCCGAGCGGTTCGATCACTACATGGATCGGTGCCTGTACGGTCCGGGCGGCTTCTACGCGTCGGGCCGCGGGGTCGCAGGACGTCGAGGGGACTTCATCACCAGTCCCGAGGTCGGCCCGCTCTTCGCTGCGGTGCTCGCCCGGTGGCTGGATGCGACGTGGATCGAACTGGGCCGTCCCGACCCCTTCGTCGTGATCGATGCCGGAACCGGACCGGGCACCCTTCCGGCCGGGCTGGCCAGGGCGGCTCCGGCCTGCGCCGCAGCCTGGCAGCTCGTGACGGTCGACCCGGCCCACGGAACCGAGTTGCCCGACCGGCTCGACGGAGGCGTCGTGCTCGCCAACGAACTGCTCGACAACCTGGTCTTTCGCATCGTCGTGCGCCACGACCTCGACGAGTGGCGTGAGGTCACCGTCGTCGACGGCAGCGAGCAGTTGGCGCCGGTGGACCCAGCCGGGTTGCCGGAGACGATCCGCTCGCTGCCGGTCGGATCCCGCGTTCCCTGGCAGGAGGCCGCCGCCCGGTGGGTGCGCGAGGTGGTCGAGCGGGGCGCGGCCCGGGTGCTCGCCTTCGACTACGGAACCGCCACAACCGCCGAGCTCGCCGGTCGCGACGGTTGGCTGCGCACCTACCGAGGTCATCGACTCGGAACCGATCCCTACCTCGATCCCGGTGCGTGCGACATCACCAGCGACGTCGCATTCGATCAGCTGCCGCGACCGACCTGGCTCCGGACCCAGGCCGAGTTCCTCGTCGAGAACGGGATCGCCGACCTCGTCGCCGAGGGTCGCGACCATTGGGCGGCCCATGCGGCCCGGCCCGACGTGACCGCCATGATGATGCGCAGTCGGGTCCGGGAGGCCGAAGCCCTGCTCGATCCCGCCGGCCTCGGTGGTTGGCTCGTCGCCCGATGGGGGTGAGACACCGAACCGGCGTGCCCGGGTGCCCACGCGGGCCCGTACCGCCGGGAGGTCGCCCACCATCTCGGGAGTAGCCTTGACGCAATGGAGCAGGTGGTTCGTACAGGTCTGAGCCGGGAGCGGATCGCCGAGGCGGCACTGGCGCTGATCGACGCCGAGGGGTTGCCCGCTCTCTCCATGCGCAAGTTGGGCGCCAGTCTCGGTGTCGAGGCGATGTCGCTCTACCACTACGTGGCCAACAAGGACGAGCTCCTCGACGCCGCCGTCGAACAGATCTATCTCGAGATCGATCTCCCCGACTTCCACGACCCACGGGAATGGGAGGGTGTGATCCGAGCCGGTGTCCGTTCGTTCCAGCAGGCCCTTGCTCGTCATCCGAACGCCCTGTCGTTGATCGCCTCCCAGCCGGCGATCAGTCCGGGGGCCTTCATGCAGTTCCGAGGGGCCTACGACCGCCTGGTCGACGCCGGACTCGAACCGGCCGACGCCCACCACATGCTGGGCATGCTCGTCGCCTATGCCTACGGCCACGTGGCGTTCAGCAACCCGACGTCATCGGTCAACACGCTCGAGCTGATCGAGATCACCGACGACACCGATCCCGACCTCGCCACGTTCGTCCGGACCGGCCGAGACATCGACACCGACACCTCGTTCGAGCACGGTCTCGACACGCTGTTGGCCGGGCTGCGGGTGCGCTTCGACCTGCCCTGACCTTCGACGGTTTCGCGACGCCCGACTAGGCTCGCCCACGCGACCGGCGACGTGATGAGCGTCGAGGAACCACTCGGTCACGGAGGTGGCAACCCGTCGGGTTGCCGAGCGACGACGACAAGGAGCAGGGAGATGTCTGAGCCGACCATCGGGGTCTACGAGGTCGAAGGACGGGAGTTCCCCCCCTCGGCCGACTTCGCCGCCCATGCGTTGACCAACGACCGGTCGCTCTACGACGAGGCCGAAGCCGACTACGAGGCTTTCTGGGCCCGGCAGGCGCGCGAGCTGCTGACCTGGGACACGCCGTTCACCGAGATCCTCGACTGGCAGCTCCCGTTCGCCCGATGGTTCGCCGACGGCAAACTCAACGTCGCGGCCAACTGCCTCGATCGTCACGTCGATGCCGGTCGGGGCGACAAGGTCGCCTTCCACTGGGAGGGCGAGCCCGGCGACACCCGGACCATCACCTACGCCGAGCTGCTCACCGAGGTCAAGCGCTTCGCCAACGTGCTCCGGAGCCTGGGGATCGAGCGGGGGGATCGGGTGGCCATCTACATGCCGATGATCCTCGAGCTCCCGATCGCCATGCTCGCCTGCGCCCGACTGGGAGCCCCCCACTCGGTGATCTTCGGGGGCTTCTCGGCCGACGCGATCAAGGATCGCTGCGACGACGCCCAGGCCAAGCTCATCGTCACCGCGGATGCCGGCTACCGACGCGGGGCCCCGGCGCTCCTCAAGCCCACCGTCGACCAGGCGCTCGCCGACGGCAACTCGAGCGTCGAGAACGTCGTGGTGGTCGATCGCTGTGGCACCGCACCGGCGATGACCTCGGGTCGGGACCACTGGTGGCACGACCTCATGGCCGACGCCTCCGACGAGTGCCCGGCCGAGCCGATGGACGCCGAGCAGCTGCTCTACCTCCTCTACACCTCGGGCACCACGGCCAAGCCCAAGGGCATCATGCACACCACGGGCGGCTACCTCACCCAGGTGGCCTTCACCCACAAGTACACCTTCGACCTCCGGCCCGACACCGACGTGTATTGGTGCGCCGCCGACATCGGTTGGGTGACCGGCCACAGCTACATCGTCTACGGCCCGCTCGCCAACGGCGCGACGTCGGTGATGTACGAAGGCACCCCCGACACCCCCGACAAGGACCGGCTGTGGGACATCGTCGAGCGCTACGGGGTCACCCAGCTCTACACCGCCCCCACCGCCATCCGGATGTTCATGAAGTGGGGGGCCCAGGAACCGGCCAAGCACGACCTGTCGAGCCTCCGGGTGATGGGGACCGTCGGCGAGCCGATCAATCCCGAAGCCTGGATGTGGTACCACGAGCACATCGGTGGCGGGAAGACACCGATCGTCGACACCTGGTGGCAGACCGAGACCGGCGGGCACATGATCTCGCCCCTTCCGGGTGTCACCGTCACCAAACCCGGCTCGGCCTGTCATCCCATTCCCGGCATCTTCGCCGAACTGGTCGACGACGCCGGCGAGCCCGTCACCGTCGGCGGTGGCTACCTGACGATCACGAGGCCGTGGCCGTCGATGCTGCGGGGCATCTGGGGCAACCCCGAGCGCTACCGCGACACCTACTGGAGTACCTACGAGGGCCGCTACTTCGCCGGCGACGGCGCCAAGATCGACGAGGACGGCTACCTGTGGCTGCTGGGCCGGGTGGACGACGTGATGAACGTCTCCGGCCATCGGATCTCGACCACCGAGGTCGAGTCGGCGCTGGTCGATCATCCCGCCGTTGCCGAGGCCGCCGTCGTCGGTGCCAACGATGCGCTGACCGGGCAGGCGATCGTCGGATACGTGATCCTGCGAGGTACCCATGAGGCGTCCACCGAACTCGGTGAGGAGATCCGGGAACACGTCGGAATCAAGCTCGGCAAGATCGCCCGGCCCAAGACCGTGGTGATCGTGCCCGACCTTCCCAAGACCCGCTCGGGAAAGATCATGCGGCGCCTGCTCCGCGATGTCGCCGACGGACGCGACCTCGGCGACACCACGACGCTCGCCGACCCCGGTGTCGTCTCCGAGATCGCCTCGCGAGCGGCGGAATCGTCCGAGGACTGATGGACGAAGCCCCGGCCGGCCCGCGGCCGACGCCCGCCCCGGCGAGGCGGGCCCACGGATGAGGATGTCACGAGACGACCCGGTGTGGACCTGGCGAACCGGTCGGGCGGTGACGCCCGGTCCGACCGTCTGTGTCGACATCGACGGCGTGCTGGCCGACGCCACGCACCGGCAGTATCTGCTCGACTACTACGACTGGGACAGCTTCTTCCTGGCCGTCGGGGACGACGACCTGCTGGAACCCCAAGCCGCGTTGCTCGGGTCGCTCGGATCCGATCACGTGATCTCGCTCGTCACCTCCCGACCCCAATGGGTCGGCGACCTGACCACGACCTGGTTGACCAAACACGACGTGCGCTGGGACCTGCTCATCATGCGGTCGAATGCCGATTACCGGCGGGCCCCTCAGGTCAAGGCGAACGCCGTCCAACAGCTCCGAACCGAGGGCTTCGATCCGGTCCTGGCCTTCGACGACGACCAGCGAAACGTCGCGGCCTACCAACGACAGGGCGTGCCCTGCGTCTACATTCATTCGGGGTACCACCCTCTGGACTGACCGGCCCCGGTCATGCGGTCCGTCCGTGACGTTTGCCACGTCGATGTCGGGTCCGGCGGGGAACGCGGCGAGCGCGAAGGGCGTTGGAAGAGTCATGAAGAACGGAATGAAGACCGCAGTGCTGCTGGCGGCGATGGGTTCGCTCGTCATGCTGATCGGTGGGGCGTTGGGAGGATCGTCGGGCCTGACCATCGGGTTCGTCATCGCCATCGGCATCACCGGGTTCTCGTACTGGAAGAGCGACACGATCGCGATCAAATCGGCTCGGGCCGTCCCGGTCACCGAGCAACAGCTGCCCCAGTACTACGCGATCATGCGCGAGCTGACCCAGCTTGCCGACATGCCCATGCCCAAGCTCTACGTGTCGCAGGAACAGCAGCCCAACGCGTTCGCCACGGGCCGCAACCCCGACCATGCTGCGGTGTGTGTCACCGAGGGTCTGCTCCAGACACTCAGCTGGGACGAGATCCGCGGGGTGCTCGCGCACGAGCTGGCCCACATCCGCAACCGCGACATCCTCACCGGATCCGTGGCGGCGGCGATCGCCATGGCCATCGGGTTCGTGGCCCGGATGGCGATGTGGGGTGCGATGTTCGGTGGCGGCCGAGATCGGGAGGGCGGCAATGCCTTCGGGGCCCTGGCCGTCGCCATCTTCGCACCGATGGCCGCCGGTCTGATCCAGATGGCGATCAGTCGCAGCCGTGAGTTCGAAGCCGACCGCAGTGCTGCCCGCCTGATCAACGACGGCGAGCCCCTCGCCCGGGCGCTCGAAAAGCTGAACGGCTACTCGCAGCGGGTGCCCTCGCACGTCGACCCGGCCCAAGCCAGCAGCTACATCGTCAATCCGCTGGCCGGCCGGAAGCAGGGCTTCACCAAACTGTTCACCACCCACCCCCCGGCCGAACAGCGCGTCGCGAAGCTCCGTTCCGGCGAGTGGCGCGAGTCGGGCTTCTAGGGGCTCTCTTGCTTTGACCGGCTCCGCCGGTCGGGCTTCGCCCATCCGGGTCGGCCTCGATGTGCGTGCTCACTCCGTTGCGCACGCTCGACCGCTCCGCCGGTCGGGCTTCGCCCATCCGGGTCGCGTCGTGCGTGCTCACTGCGTTGCGCACGCCTCACCGCTCCGCCGGTCGGGCTCTCTTGCTTTGACCGGCTCCGCCGGTCGGGCTTCGCCCATCCGGGTCGGCCTCGATGTGCGTGCTCACTCCGTTGCGCACGCTCGACCGCTCCGCCGGTCGGGCTCTCTTGCTTTGACCGGCTCCGCCGGTCGGGCTTCGCCCATCCGAGTCGGCCGCGTCGTGCGTGCTCACTGCGTTGCGCACGCCTCACCGCTCCGCCGGTCGGGCTCTCTCGACCGGCTCCGCCGGTCGGGCTTCGCCCATCCGGGTCGGCCTCGTCGTGCGTGCTCACTCCGTTGCGCACGCCTCACCGCTCCGCCGGTCGGGCTTCGCCCATCCGGGTCGGCCTCGTCGTGCGTGCTCACTCCGTTGCGCACGCCTCACCGCTCCGCCGGTCGGGCTTCGCCCATCCGGGTCGGCCTCGTGTGCGTGCTCACTCCGTTGCGCACGCCTCACCGCTCCGCCGGTCAGTCGCGGAAGTTCTGGTACTGGAGGGGGAGCTCGACGTCGGCTTCCTTCAGCGCGGCGATGACGCCCTGGAGGTCGTCGCGCTTCTTCCCGGTGACCCGAACCTGATCCCCCTGGGTCTGGGACTGGACGCCCTTCAGCTTGAGATCCTTGATCATGGTGTTGATCTTCTTGGCCATGTCGGATGAGATGCCCGCCTTCAGCGACACCTTCACCCGTGCCCGTGCGCCCGACGCCTCCTCGGTCTTGCCCCAGTCGAGCGTCTTCAGCGACACGTTCCGCTTGACGAACTTCTCTTCGAGGAGCTCGCGCACGGCTCGAAGCTTGTCTTCGCTGGAGGTCTCGATCGTGAGCGACATGCCCTTGTCGTCGAGATCGATCGAGGATCCCGAGTCCTTGAAGTCGTAGCGGTTGGCGATCTCCCGTGACGCTTGATCGACGGCGTTGCGGACTTCCTGCATGTCGATTTCGGAGACAACGTCGAAACTTGGCATGGTTTGACGTTACACCGACGCTAACCTCGGTTCCTTACCTGGGTCGGTGCCCGAGTGGCCAAAGGGAACGGGCTGTAAACCCGTCGGCATCGCCTACGTAGGTTCAAATCCTACCCGGCCCACGTGAACCCATCGGCCCTGTGGGCCGTGGGTTCCCACCGTTGCTCGCTTCGCTCGCAACGGCAGTCGTCTGGCAGCGGCAACGCCGTGGCCGCAACTCGCGAGTCCGAGTTCCGGCCTGACGGGTGCGGCAGGTCAGAGGAGGCGTTGGAGCAGGGCGACGTCGAGCCAGCGGCCGAACTTGCGTCCGACCTCGCGTTCGACCCCGACCAGTTCGAAGCCGTGGCGGACATGCAGCCGCAGGCTCGCCTCCTGGGCGTCGACGATCCGGGCGAACACGGCATGGAAGCCGTTGTCGGCGGCCCGGGTGACGAGCGCACCGAGCAGGGCGTCGCCGATGCCCTGACGATGGTGATGGGGATGCACGTAGACCGAGTTCTCCACCGAGGTCCGGTAGCCGGGGCGATCCCGGTAGAAGCTGAGCGCCCCGAATCCCACGATCCGGTCGGCCGCCGTGCCGTCGACCTCGGCGACCAGGACCGCCAGAACGCCGGAGCGTTCGCGGAGGTACGCACGCTGTTGCTCCAGCGTCCGCTCGACGAGATCGAAGGTGTGGGTGCTCTCGAGCACCTCACGGTTGTAGATCGCCGCGATCGCTTCGGCATCGGCGATCGTGGCATCGCGAATCAGCACGTGGCGAGACTACCGCCGCATCCCCGGTCGTTCGGCGTGATCGGCGCCCGCCCCGCCCCCGGGGCGACCCGGAGTTTCTGGACCGGGGTGGTTGGGGTCGCCCGCCCGCCGTGGCAGACTTTCCGACGGTCCTTCGCGGCCTGACGCCTCCTTAGCTCAGTCGGTAGAGCGCTTCCATGGTAAGGAAGAGGTCAACAGTTCGATTCTGTTAGGAGGCTCCCCGTTCCGGTCAACGCAGTTCCTCGCGACGCGCAACCCGTGACCACGGCGACGTAGCTCAGTTGGTAAGAGTGCTCGACTCATAATCGAGAGGTCGTCGGTTCGAGCCCGACCGTCGCTACGCAGAATCATCTGCCCTATACCTGCTCCCCACATCATCTAGGAGTGCGTCGCCATGGCGAAAGCAAAGTTCGAGCGGAATAAGCCTCACGTGAATGTGGGGACGATGGGTCATATCGATCATGGTAAGACGACGTTGACGGCGGCGATTACGAAGGTGTTGTCGGATCGGGTTGCTGGGAATGTGGCGACGGCGTTCGACAATATTGATAAGGCTCCTGAGGAACGGGAGCGTGGGATCACGATCAATGTGTCGCATGTGGAGTATGAGACGGAGAATCGTCATTATGCGCATGTGGATATGCCGGGTCACGCGGATTACATCAAGAACATGATTACGGGTGCGGCGCAGGTGGATGGCGCGATTTTGGTGGTGTCGGCTGCTGATGGTCCGATGCCGCAGACGCGTGAGCATGTGTTGTTGGCTCGTCAGGTTGGTGTGCCGGCGATCGTGGTGGCGTTGAACAAGGCTGACATGGTCGATGATGAGGAGTTGTTGGAGTTGGTCGAGTTGGAGGCGCGTGAGCTTCTGTCGGCGTATGAGTTCCCGGGTGATGATGTTCCGGTGGTGCATGTTTCGGCGTTGAAGGCGTTGGAGGGTGATGAGGCTGCTGGGGACAAGATCATGGAGTTGATGGCGGCGGTGGATGAGTACATTCCGGAGCCGGCTCGTGATTTGGACAAGCCGTTCTTGATGCCGATCGAGGATGTGTTCTCGATTACGGGTCGTGGGACGGTGGTGACGGGCAAGATCGAGCAGGGTGTGGTGAATGTGGGTGATGCGTTGGAGATCGTGGGGATTCGTCCGACGCAGAAGACGACGTGTACGGGTGTGGAGATGTTCCGGAAGTTGTTGGATTCGGGGCAGGCGGGTGACAACGTTGGTGCGTTGTTGCGGGGGATCGAGAAGGATCAGGTGCAGCGGGGTCAGGTGTTGGCGAAGCCGGGTTCGATTACGCCGCACACCGATTTCGAGGCGCAGGTGTATGTGTTGACGAAGGAGGAGGGTGGTCGTCATAAGCCGTTCTTCGGGAATTATCGGCCGCAGTTCTATTTCCGGACGACGGATATCACGGGGACGGTGACGTTGCCGGAGGGTACGGAGATGTGTATGCCGGGTGATAACACCGAGATGACGGTGGAGTTGATCAATCCGATTGCGATGGATGAGGGTTTGCGGTTCGCGATTCGTGAGGGTGGTCGTACGGTTGGTGCCGGGCGTGTCACCAAGATCCTGAAGTAGGACCCGCCTTCGAGTCCTCCGATTCGAAACCGAACGAGGACCCCGGCTTCGTGCCGGGGTCCTCGCCGTTTTGGGCTGCAATCCGCAGGCGGAGGGGTCGGCCCGCCGATCGGCGCTAGCCTCTCGCGACGAGGAGGTCCGCCTGATGTCGATGCCCGAAGGCCTGCCGGTCGAGCCGACGGCCGCCGACCGATCCGTCGAACACCGCTCGGACGGTCCGGTCCTCGAGTCGAGCGCGACGTCCCGTCGGGGTCTCGACGGCCTGGTCGACCAGGCCCGCGACGGCGACCAGCGCGCCTTCGAGGAGCTGGTCCGGCGAACGTACGCCGACACCTACACCCTGGCCTATCGACTGACCGGCGACGAGGAAGATGCACGCGACGTCGTGCAGGAGACCTACCTCCGGGTCCACAAGGGTCTCGCCCGCTTTCGCGGCGATGCGGCCTTCACCACCTGGCTCCATCGGGTCACGGCCAACTGCGCGAGCACGTTCCTCGGTCGGCGGGGCAAGCACCGCCACGACCCGCTCCCCGACGACACCGCCATCGCCGAATCGAACCCCGAGGCCGACCCGGCCCACCGCGCCGACGTCGGTCAGCTCCGGTCCCAGCTCACCGATGCGCTGCGGTCGCTGCCGCCCAAGCTGCGGACGGTCGTCGTCCTGCGAGACATCTACGACCTCTCGCACGAAGCGATCGCCGCCGAATTGGGCATCACCGAATCGGCTGCGAAGGTGCGACTCCACCGGGCCCGGAAACGGTTGCGCGAGAAGCTCTATCCGCTCCAGGGCGATACGCCCGACGAAGGGGCCGAGGATCCCGTCGCGACCGACCTCCAGCCCGAGCCCGCCGGCACCGGCGCAGCCGATCCCGAGATCGACGAGACCAGCGTCGCGTCCTCGGCGATCTCCCGGGTGCGGGTGTTCCGAGGCCGGGCCGGCGGACGGACCGGAGGCGACGATGGCGATTGAGGTCGACTGTCGCTCGCTGAGCCTCCAGCTCGCCCGTTTCGGGGATCTCGAGCACGAGGGCGTTCACTCGATCCTGACCGGTCCGGCCGGAGCGCACGTGAGTCGGTGCCTGCGGTGTCAGGCCGAGGTGGCCGCCTACCGCAAGCTCCGCCGGGCGATGGTCTCGCTCGGTCCGGCGCCGATCGGCATCGATGGCCGCTGGGTCGACGAGCTGCTGGCCGGCTTCCGGGCTCCGGCGCCGGTCCATCGGCTTCGTTCCCCGGGTCGCCGTCGAGCGTTGTTCGGCGGCGTCGCGGCGGCCGTCACCGCGGCCGGGGCCGGGGCCGTGGTCGTTGCGACCCGCCTGGCCGGTCGGGTGTCGTTGGCCGGTTGAACCCGGCCGGGGCACGCTCGGGCCCGGCCCCGCCGGCGGCCACCCGTGTCCCAAGTCCCCCGTTGTGCTGGTAACCTCGGACCGGCCCTAGGGCACTAGCTCAATTGGTAGAGCACCGGTCTCCAAAACCGGGGGTTGGGGGTTCGAGTCCCTCGTGCCCTGCACGTCAGGTTGTGCTGGACGCATTCGTCGTCGGCGCCGCCCAACTCTTCATCGCACCGCCCCCGACCGGACGACTCGGTCACCACCCGGGTGAGGCGAACACTTCTCACGAGGCATCAGTCATGGCAATGAACCGGGAGCAGCGACGCTACCTGCAAAAGCAAGGACAGCTCGACGCTGACGGCAATCCGATTGCGACGCCGCGCGAAGCGCGTCCCGCCGGCAAGCCCGAGCCTCGCGTCGGCCCGGTCCAATACGTCCGAGAAGTGAAGACCGAACTGCATCGGGTTCAGTGGCCGACGCGAACCGAGGTCATCAACTACACGATCGTGGTCATCGTGACCCTGATCATCATGACCGCCCTCATCGCCGGCTTCGACCTCGCGTTCGGTGAAGGCGTGCTGAAACTCCTGGAGCTTGGCCAATGACCGAAACCGATCTCACCAACGATTCGTTGCCTGCCGACGAGACCGTGCTCGATGCGGAGACCGTGTCCGACGAGGCCGTCTCCGACGAAGCCGCGCTCGATGCGGAGACCGTGTCCGACGAGGCGTCGACGACCGTGTCCGACGAGGCCGTGTCCGACGAGGCCGTGTCCGACGAGGCCGTGTCCGACGAGAGCCTGCCCGCCGACGAGACGGTCGCCGACTCGACAGCAGAGGCAGACGCACCGGCGGCCGAGTCCGGCGACGACGCCGCCCCGGCCGAATCCGAGGGCGACGACATCGTCGTCACCGAGCAGCCGGTCTCGCCCTACGACCGACCCGGTCGCTGGTACGTGCTGCACACCCAGTCGGGTTACGAGAACAAGGTTCGCAAGAACATCGAGGCCCGCATCTCGTCCATGAACATGGAGGAGCGGATCTTCGAAGTCGTCATCCCGATGGAGGACGTCGTCGAGTTCAAGAACGGCAAGAAGGTCGTCGTCCAGAAGAAGGTCTTCCCCGGGTACCTCCTGTGCCGCATGAAACTCAACGACGACTCCTGGTTCGTCGTTCGCAACACGCCCGGTGTCACCGGGTTCGTGGGGGCCGGCAACAAACCGTCGCCGTTGCCGCGCCGCGAGGTCGAGAACTTCCTGCAGGTACCGGCCGAGGGTGAGGACCAGACCCGCAAGGGCAAGCCCCGCCTCGAATACGAAGAGGGCGAAACGGTTCGGGTCAAGGAAGGCCCCTTCGCCGATTTCCAGGGTCAGATCGTCGAGATCAACGAGGACCAGCTCAAGGTCAAGGTGCTCGTCAACATCTTCGGGCGCGAGACCCCGGTCGAACTCGAATTCGCTCAGGTCGGCAAGTTGTAGGTCACGCGTGCGACCGGCGGCAAAGTTCGCCGGGCCCGCTACGCTCGTAGGTCGCTTTTCCGTGCGCCATTTTCGGCCCACGTCACCCCGAGGCAGAGGTCAATGGCCAAGAAGAAAGTCATGGCAGTCGTCAAGATCCAGATCCCTGGTGGGCAGGCCTCTCCGGCCCCGCCCGTCGGCACGGCCCTCGGTCCGTACGGCGTCGCCATCATGGACTTCTGCAAGGACTACAACGCCCGCACCGAAGCCCAGCGGGGCCAGGTCGTCCCGGCCGAGATCACGATCTTCGAGGACCGCTCGTTCTCGTTCGTGCTCAAGACCCCGCCGGCGGCCGAGCTGATCAAGAAGGCGGCCAAGATCGACAAGGGCGCCGCCGATCCCAAGCGTGACCGGGCCGGCACCATCACCGACGCCCAGCTCACCGAGATCGCCCAGATCAAGATGCCCGACCTCAACGCCTACGACATCGAAGCGGCGAAGAAGCAGGTCGCCGGCACCGCCCGCAACATGGGCGTGCGAATCCGCTGACGCACCCGGGCCTGGCAACGCCCAGGCCACCGATCCACTCACATCGGCACGGCGACACCACCTCGGTCGTCGGCCTCAACCAACGAGGGAGCCAGACATGGCGCAAGGAAAGAAGTACGTCGACGCCACGCGTCGTTACGACCGGGATCATCTCCACGCTCCGACCGAGGCGATCGACCTCGTGAAGACGCTGGCCACGGCGAAGTTCGACGAGTCGGTCGATTTCGTGGTGCGTCTCGGGGTCGATCCCCGCAAGGCCGACCAGATCGTGCGTGGCACCGTGGCCCTGCCTGCGGGCACCGGCAAAGACGTCCGCGTGGCCGTGTTCGCTTCCGGCGACGCAGCGGCGGCCGCCACGGCCGCCGGCGCCGAGTACGTCGGGGCCGACGACCTGGTGGCCGAGGTCGAAGGGGGCATGCTCGACTTCGACGTCGCCATCGCCAGCCCCGAGATGATGCCCCAGGTCGGCAAGCTGGGGCGGGTCCTCGGCCCGCGCGGGCTCATGCCCAACCCGAAGACGGGCACCGTCACCCCCGATGTCGCGAAGGCCGTCGAGGCCTTCAAGGGCGGCACCGTCGAGTACCGCACCGACCGATACGGCAACATCCACGTCTCGATCGGCAAGGTCAGCTTCGAGCCCAAGGCGCTGCAGACGAACCTCGTCGCCATCGTCGACGAGCTCAATCGGGCCAAGCCCGCCTCGTCGAAGGGTCGGTACATGCTCAAGGCCTCGCTCTCGAGCACGATGGGTCCCGGGATCAAATTGGATCCGACCCGGTTGAGCGTCGTCGCGGAGTGACCCTCGCCCCGGAGTGACCCTCGTTCCGGAGACCCGTGCCCGAATTCGCCCGGCGCCGCTAGAGTCGGCGCCGCACAATCGAATACTCACGCCAAAGACATCGGGTGTGGCCGAACCGAGGTTCGTCCACCGAAGCAGCCCGACGAGGTGATCTCTTCTGACCTGGGCACACCCTTCGGTGCGTTCTTGTGAGCGGTGGTTGTTCGGCCTCTGAGTACGTCGAGCCAACAACCAACCAGCAACAAGAAACGAAAGGAGGTGTGATGGAGAACCCACGACCGGAAAAGGTCGCGATCGTCGATGAAGTACGCGAACGGCTCACCACAGCCGGAGCCGTGTACGTCACCGAATATCGCGGGCTGAACGTCAGCGCCCTGTCGACCCTGCGCCGTGAGCTACGGCCCGCAGGCGGTTCGTACAAGGTGTACAAGAACACGCTCGTACGCCGGGCGGCCAACGAGGTCGGGATGGACATCGACGAACTCCTCGTCGGTCCCACGGCGCTCGCATTCGTCGAGCGCACGCCCGACGGAGAGCCGGGCGACGTCGTCACCGTGGCCAAGACGCTGCGCGACTTCGCCAAGGCGAACCCGAACCTGATCGTCAAGGGCGGCGTCCTCGACAACAACGTCATCGACGCCGACGGCATGAAGGCCCTGGCCGATGTCGAACCCCGTGAGGTCCTGTTGGCCAAACTGGCCGGCGCCATGGCCGCACCGATGCAGCAGTTCGCGAGCCTCTTGCAGGCCCTGCCCCGCAACCTCGCGTACGGACTCCAGGCACTCATCGATCAGGGTGGTGCCTCGGGCACGACCGCCGGTGATGCCCCCGCAGAGGCCGCCAGCCCGGCAGCCGACGACACCGAGCCAACGGCAGAAGCGGCGCCCGCCGTGTCTGCCGAGGCCGAAACCGCAGAAGAGACCACTCCGGCTGAAGCCGGCGAAGAGAACGAGAGCTAGAACATGGCAACCAAAGAAGAAATCCTCGAAGGCATCGCCGGCATGACCGTGCTGGAACTCTCCGAACTCCTCAAGGAATTCGAAGAGAAGTTCGGCGTGACCGCCGCGGCCCCCATGGCCGTCGCCGTCGCCGGTGGCCCCGCCGCCGCCGAAGAGGTCGAAGAGAAGGACGAGTTCGATGTCGTCCTCACCTCGGCCGGCGACAAGAAGATCCAGGTCATCAAGGCCGTGCGCGAGCTCACCGGCCTGGGTCTGAAGGAAGCCAAGGACCTCGTCGAGGCGGCTCCGGCCCCCGTGCTGGAAGCGGCCAAGAAGGACGACGCCGAGGCCGCCAAGGCCAAGATCGAAGAGGCCGGCGGCGCCGTCGAACTGAAGTAGGACCCGTTCCGGGCGCCGCGGTGCCCGGTCCGACCCCACGGCGTCAACTCCTCGTCACCGTTCGGCCTCGGCCGAATCGGTGACGGGGAGTTCGTCGTTTCCCCCGATCGATGCTTGACCTCGGCGCCGGTCACCCGTAGAGTCCGTCCCCATCGGTCGGGTCTGCGGAGCCCGTGACGGCACCACCCCGAGGAACAGCACCACCCCGAGGAACGGCACCACCCCGAGGGCCCCGGTCATCACGAAACCGACGCCGCGGGTGCGCCGAAGTCTCGCTGCGTGATGGTTGTGGACAAGGTTGCGACGCCATATGCTTGTCCGTTGCCGTGCGTGCCCGCTCTTTTTGCCGACCTCGACGTTGCAGACCCTCGGGTCGGTCTCGCCGAGTCGGACATCGACCGAACCCAACGGGGTCGTTCATGAATCTGTGATGCGCGCGCTGTGTCCTTTGGCCTCCCGTGCTACCCCAGGTGGTGTCCTTTGCCTGCACGTACTGTCGCTCGCGACCGTTACTCCTTCGGCAATCTCTCCGAGGCCCTCGAGCTTCCGGATCTGATTGCCATCCAGCGGGATTCGTTCCGTTGGTTCCTCGAGGAAGGCTTGTCCAATGCCTTCCGGGACATCAGTCCCATCAAGGACTTCACCGAGACGCTCCAGCTCGAGCTGGAGTTCGATCCCCACGACGAGGATCTCGAGCCTTATCCGAAGTTCTCCGTCGAGGAGTGCAAGGAAAAGGACATGACCTATGCCGCGCCGATCTTCGTGCGCGCTCGGTTCATCAACGCCAACACCGGCGAGATCAAGGAACAGACGGTCTTCATGGGCGACTTCCCCATGATGACCGACAAGGGGACCTTCATCATCAACGGCACCGAGCGTGTCGTGGTGTCCCAGCTCGTCCGTTCGCCGGGCGTCATCTTCCAGCCTGGTGAGCGATTCCGGCTGCGCAACATGTCGAAGCACCAGATGGTCACCGGCACCATCCACCCCTACCGCGGGGAATGGATCGAGTTCGACGTCGAGCAGAAACCCGGCAAGGACCCGACCGCCGGCGTCCGGGTCGCCCGCAAGCGCCGCCTGTCGCTGTTCACCATGCTCCGCGCCCTCGGATTCGACGAGGAGAACGCGCCGGGGTTCCTCGACGCCTTCGTCAAGCACTTCGACTTCCTCGAAGGTCAGTGGGAGAAGGATCGCGAGATCGCCCCCACCCAGGACGAGGCGCTCGTCGAGATCTACAAGCGGGCCCGTCCGGGCGAGCCGCCCACCCTCGAAGCCGCTCGTTCGTACTTGCGCAACGCCTTCTTCGAGAGCCGCCGCTACGACCTCTCCCGGGTCGGGCGCTACAAGCTGAACCGCAAGCTCGGCCCCGAGATCGCCCGCCTCGAAGAGCTGTTCCCGATGCTCAAGGGCCTGCTCGACGTCCCCGAGATCGACCAGGGCGTGCTGTCTCGCTGCGAGGTCATGGCTGCGGCCACCTACCTCCTCAACCTGATGATCGCCGAGCCGGGTTACCGCCTCGACGATCAGGACCACTTCGCCAACCGTCGCGTGCGTTCGGTCGGTGAGCTCATCCAGAACCAGGTCCGCATCGGCCTGTCCCGGATGGAGCGAGTCGTCCGCGAGCGCATGACCACCCAGGACGTCGAGGCGATCACGCCCCAGACGCTCATCAACATCCGTCCCGTGGTCGCCGCCATCAAGGAGTTCTTCGGAACCTCCCAGCTGTCGCAGTTCATGGACCAGGTCAACCCGCTGTCGGGCCTCACCCACCGTCGCCGGCTCTCGGCGCTCGGCCCCGGTGGTCTGTCGCGCGAACGTGCCGGGTTCGAGGTCCGAGACGTCCACTTCTCGCACTACGGACGCATGTGCCCCATCGAGACGCCCGAGGGACCCAACATCGGGCTGATCGGCTACCTGGCCAGCTACGCCCGGGTCAACGAATTCGGCTTCCTCGAGACGCCGTACCGCCGGGTCGTCAACGGTGTCGCCACCGACGAACTGGTCTTCCTCACCGCCGACGAGGAAGAGGAATACGTCGTCGCCCAGGCCAACGCCAAGCTCAACCCCGACGGCACGTTCGTCGCCGAGAAGGTCCTGGCCCGTCGTTCGCCGCAGGCTGCGTCGCTGCGCGACCTCAAGCTCCAGCTCGAACGAGACATCTTCTTCGGTGCCACCACCGAGATCTCCCAGGTGCCCGGCATCGAAGTCGACATGATGGACATCTCGCCCAAGCAGATCGTCTCGATCGGCACCGGGCTCATTCCCTTCCTGGAGCACGACGACGCCAACCGCGCCCTGATGGGCGCCAACATGCAGCGTCAGGCCGTTCCGCTCCTCACCCCCGAGGCGCCCTACATCGGCACCGGCATCGAGAAGCGGGCGGCGCACGATGCCGCCGACACGCTCGTGTCCGAAGACGACGGCGTGGTCCTCGAGGTCGACGGCAAGCACATCACGGTCGAATACAAGACGATGGGCAAGAAGATCTATCGCCTGCTCAAGTTCGAGCGCTCCAACCAGGACACCTCCATCAACCAGAAGCCGCGGGTCATGCCCGGCGACACGTTCGTCAAGGGTCAGCTGCTGGCCGACGGTCCGTCCACCGACAACGGTGAGCTGGCGCTCGGCAAGAACCTGGTCGTGGCCTTCATGACCTGGGAGGGCTACAACTTCGAGGACGCGATCATCCTCAACCAACGCCTCGTCCGTGACGACGTCCTCACGTCGATCCACGTCAAGGAGCACGAGATCGACGCCCGCGACACCAAGCTCGGGCCCGAGGAGATCACGCGCGACATCCCGAACCTGAGCGAGGACGTGCTCGCCGATCTCGACGAGCGCGGCATCATCCGCGTCGGCGCCGAGGTCAACCCCGGCGACGTCCTGGTCGGCAAGGTCACGCCCAAGGGCGAGACCGAGCTCACCCCCGAAGAACGGCTCCTGCGGGCCATCTTCGGCGAGAAGGCCCGGGAAGTCCGCGACACCTCGTTGAAGGTGCCGCACGGCGAGGTCGGCAAGGTGATCGACGTCAAGGTGTTCAACCGAGACGACTCCCACGAGCTCCCGCCCGGCGTCAACCAGTTGGTGCGGGTCTACGTCGCCCAGAAGCGCAAGATCTCGGTGGGCGACAAGCTCGCCGGACGCCACGGCAACAAGGGCGTGATCTCGCGGATCCTTCCCTCCGAGGACATGCCCCACCTGGCCGACGGCACGCCGGTCGACATCATCCTCAACCCGCTCGGCGTCCCGTCCCGCATGAACGTCGGCCAGGTCCTCGAATCCCATCTGGGCTACGCCGCCCGCTGGGGTTGGACCATCGATGGCGAACGCATCGGCGCCGAGCCGGTGCGCGGCACCGAGAACAAGACCCGCCCGTTCACCACCCCCGCCACGTTGGTCGCCACTCCGGTGTTCGACGGTGCGAAGTGGGACGAGGTCGAACTGGCCGGCAACAAGCCGACCATCAAGTCGATCTTCGAGAACCTGAACCCCGAGGCGGCGAACGGGACTCGGATGATCCAGCCCGACGGCAAGACCACGCTCTACGACGGTCGAACCGGCGAGCCCTTCGACAACCCGATCATGGTCGGGATCATGTACATCCTGAAGCTGTCACACCTGGTCGACGACAAGATCCACGCCCGTTCGACCGGCCCGTACTCCATGATCACCCAGCAGCCGCTCGGTGGTAAGGCCCAGTTCGGCGGTCAGCGGTTCGGCGAGATGGAAGTGTGGGCCCTCGAGGCCTACGGCGCGGCCTACTGCCTGCAGGAGCTGCTCACCATCAAGTCCGACGACGTCCTCGGCCGGGTGAAGGTCTACGAGGCCATCGTCAAGGGCGAGAACATCCCCGAGCCCGGCATTCCCGAGTCCTTCAAGGTGCTCATCAAGGAAATGCAGTCGCTGTGCCTGAACGTCGAGGTGCTCTCGGCCGACGGCTCCGAAATCGAGATGCGCGAACTCGACGACGAACTGTTCCGTACTGCCGAAGAACTCGGTATCGACCTGTCTCGCCCCGAACGGGGCACCGATGAAGACGACGCCGCTCGCGCCGCCGGTCGTCGCTGATCATCTCAAGGGGATTTGACTACTGATGCTTGATGTCAACGATTTCGATCAGCTGAAGATCGGTCTGGCCACCGCGGATTCCATCCGCATGTGGTCCAACGGCGAGGTGAAGAAGCCCGAGACCATCAACTACCGCACCCTCAAGCCCGAGAAGGACGGTCTCTTCTGCGAGAAGATCTTCGGTCCGACCAAGGACTGGGAGTGCGCGTGCGGCAAGTACAAGCGCGTCCGGTTCAAGGGCATCATCTGCGAGCGCTGCGGCGTCGAGGTCACCCGCTCGAAGGTCCGCCGCGAACGGATGGGCCACATCGAGCTGGCCGCTCCGTGCGTGCACATCTGGTACCTGCGCGGCACCCGCTCGTGGTTGGCCTACCTCCTCATGGGCACCGAGCCCCGTGAAGAACTCAAGGCCAAGCAGCTCGAGAAGGTCATCTACTTCGCCGCGAGCCTCGTGACCTGGGTCGACGAGGAGCGACGCGACGAAGATCTCCCCAACCTCGAAGCCGAGGTCATCGCCGAGCGCGAAACCATCATCAAGGAGATGGAACTGCGCCTCGCCGAGGAGCACGAGGAGCTCGAGAAGGAGCTCGGCCAGATGGAGTCCGACGGCGCCAAGGACACCGAGATCCGCGCCCGTCAACGCTCCGCCGACAAGGACTTCGCCTCCACGCGCGAACAGTACGAGATGGAACTCGACGTCCTCGACCGGGCCTGGGACGAGTTCAAGGGACTCTTCAGCCGTCAGATCCTCGAAGACGAACTCCTGTGGCGCGAAATGGCCGACCGCTGGGGCGACTACTTCGAAGGCGGCATGGGTGCCGACGCCCTCGCCCAGCTCATCGAGCGCATCGACTTCGACAACGAGGAGATCCTCCTCCGCGCCGCCATCGATCCGCCCGACGGGCAGAAGCCGCTGTCGGCCCAGCGCAAGCAGAAGGCCATCAAGCGACTCAAGATCGTCGCGGCCTTCAACCGGCGCGACGAGAATGGCCGTCGGATCAACGACCCGCGGGCCATGATCCTCGACGTGGTCCCGGTGATCCCGCCGGAGCTGCGCCCGATGGTCCAGCTCGACGGTGGCCGCTTCGCCACCTCCGATCTGAACGACCTCTACCGTCGCGTGATCAACCGCAACAACCGTCTCAAGCGGTTGCTCGATCTCGGCGCCCCCGAGATCATCGTCAACAACGAAAAGCGCATGCTCCAGGAGGCGGTCGACGCCCTGTTCGACAACGGTCGACGTGGCCGGCCGGTCACCGGTCCCGGCAACCGCCCGCTCAAGAGCCTCTCCGACATGCTCAAGGGCAAGCAGGGACGGTTCCGTCAGAACCTGCTCGGCAAGCGCGTCGACTACTCGGGCCGTTCGGTCATCGTGGTCGGCCCGACCCTGAAGTTCCACCAGTGCGGGCTTCCCAAGATCATGGCGCTCGAGCTGTTCAAGCCGTTCGTCATGAAGCGGCTCGTCGATCAGGAACTGGCGCAGAACATCAAGTCCGCCAAGCGCATGGTCGAACGTCGCCGCCCGCAGGTCTGGGAAGTGCTCGAAGACGTCATCCAGGAACACCCGGTGATGCTCAACCGGGCGCCGACGCTCCACCGCCTCGGCATCCAGGCCTTCGAGCCGGTCCTCGTCGAGGGCAAGGCGATCCAGATCCATCCGCTGGTGTGCACGGCGTTCAACGCCGACTTCGACGGCGACCAGATGGCGGTCCACCTCCCGCTGTCGGCCGAGGCGCAGGCCGAGGCCCGGGTCCTCATGCTCAGCGCCAACAACGTGCTGTCGCCGGCCCACGGCCGTCCGCTGGTCACCCCGACCCAGGACATGGTCATCGGCTGCTTCTATCTCACCGAACTGGTCGAGAACCTCGTCGCCGACACGGCGATCCCGTCGTTCCGTCACGCCTACCAGGTGCAGCGGTCCTACGAGGAGAAGTCGATCAAGCTGCACCAGCCGATCTACTTCCGGCATCCCGACCTCGTCCTCGAGCCGGCCAACGGATCGGCGGCGACGTACGCCGTGACGACCCCGGGACGGGTGCTGTTCAACGAGACGCTGCCCGAGGGCTTCCCGTTCGTCAACCATCTGATCGCCAAGCGCGACATCTCGGCGATCGTCGACGAACTGGCCAGCAACTACCCCAAGGCCGAAGTCGGGGCCACCCTCGACCGAATCAAGGCCCTGGCGTTCCACTACGCCATGATGTCGGGCCTCACGGTGTCGATCGACGACGTCCAGACCCCGGCCGAGAAGAAGGAGATCCTCGATCTCCACGAACTCGAGGCCGACAAGGTCGAAGCCCAGTTCCGGCGGGGCGTCATCACCGACGGTGAGCGTCGCCAGAAGGAAGTCGAGATCTGGACCACCGCCACCGACGAGGTGCGAGCGGCCATGGAGATCAATCTCCGGTCGAAGCAGTTCAACCCGATCGAGATGATGGTGGGCTCCGGGGCCCGAGGCAACATGATGCAGGTCCGCCAGATCGCGGGTATGCGCGGCCTCGTCGCCAACCCTCGAGGCGACATGATCCCTCGTCCGATCAAGTCGAACTTCCGTGAAGGCCTGACGATGTTGGAGTACTTCATCGCCACGCCGGGGGCCCGCAAGGGTCTGGTCGACACCGCCCTGCGAACCGCCGACTCGGGCTACCTCACCCGTCGCCTCGTCGACGTCGCACAGGAAGTGATCATCAACGAACGCGATCCGTTCGCCGAAGGGCGTCCGGTGCGAGGCCTCGTTCTCGAGAACGTCAAGCCCGACGGCTACTACAACAAGGTCACCGGCGAACCGTCGGATCCGTCCGACCCCGACGCCACCCGTCAGGCGTTCTACCTCGAGACCCGACTCTTCAGCCGCACCCTGGCCGACGATCAGGAACTCGCCGACGGGGTGACCCTCGCCAAGGGCACGCTGGTCGGCGAGGAAGAGATGGCGCTGTTGCGCGACGACCCGAACATCACCGAGGTGCGCGTGTTGTCGCCCCTCACCGATGATTCCCCGGTCGGCATCTCGGCGGCGAGCTATGGCATCTCGCTGGCCACCGGCAAGCTCATCGAGGTCGGCGAGGCGGTCGGTGTCATCGCCGCCCAGTCGATCGGTGAGCCCGGAACGCAGCTCACCATGCGGACGTTCCACACCGGCGGTATCGCCGGTGGGACCGACATCGCCGGTGGTCTTCCCCGAGTGGTCGAGCTCTTCGAGGCCCGCACCCCGAAGGGCAAGTCGACCCTCGCCCGGGTGTCGGGTGTGGTTCGGGTGGCCGAGGACGAGGGCAAGGGCAAGGTCATCACCGTCGTCACCGACGATGGTGAGGAAGACTCCTACATCGTGCCGAGCATCGCCCGGCTCGAGGTCCGCGACGGCGACGAGATCACCGCCGGTGATGCGATCGTCGAAGGTCCTCGGGACCCGAAGGAACTGATGGAGATCCGCGGCATTCGCGAAACCCAGCAGTACCTGGTCGGTGAGGTCCAGAAGGTCTACCGCGATCAGGGCGTGTCGATCCACGACAAGCACATCGAGTTGATCGTCCGGCAGATGACCCGCCGGGTCGGGATCCACGAACCGGGTGAATCCGACTTCCTGCCCGGCGAGCGGGTCGACCAGTGGCAGTTCGCCGCCGTCAACAAGAACCTGGTTCAGGAGGGTCTCAAGCCGGCCGAGGGCCGACCCGAGATCATGGGCATCACGAAGGCCTCGCTGGCCACCGATTCGTGGTTGTCCGCCGCCTCGTTCCAGGAGACGACCCGGGTCCTCACCGAGGCCGCCATCGAGGGCAAGTCCGACTCGATGATCGGTCTGAAGGAGAACATCATCATCGGCAAGCTGATCCCGGCCGGGACCGGTCTCCCCCGGCATCGGGCGGCGGTGACCTACGCCCCCGACTACCAGCCGTTGTCGTTCTACAGCTCCGAAGGCGCCGAGCAGGATCCGGCCGAATGGCTGGCCTCCCTCGGTCAGAACGCCGAAGCGGGCAGCGAGGGCGACGCCGTCATCGGTTAGTCGGTCCCGCAGCCACGAACCCGACGAAGCCCGTTCCCCCTCCGGGAGCGGGCTTCGTCGCGTCCCGCCGACCTCGATCGGGGTCGGCCAGCGTGTGGCGAGCAGGTGTGCCAACATGCGACGTGACGGAGAACACACCCGTTGCTCCGTGCCAGCGACTTCGAAAAGGGGGTCATGTGCAGATCGACATGACGATCAACGGTCAAGCGTGTTCGGCAGAGGTCGAACCGCGGACGCTTCTCGTGCACTACATCCGTGACGTGATCGGGCTCACCGGGACCAACGTCGGCTGCGACACCTCGTCCTGCGGCGCCTGCACCGTCCACATCGACGGCGAATCGGCCAAGGCCTGCACGATGCTGGCCGCCCAGGCCCGGGGGGCCACGATCACCACGATCGAGGGGATGGCGGCCGCCGACGGCACCCTGCACCCGATGCAGGAGGCGTTCCGCCAGTGTCACGGTCTCCAGTGCGGCTACTGCACGCCGGGGATGGTGATGGCGGCCACGTCGCTCCTGGCCGAGAATCCCGATCCGAGCGAGCGCGAGGTCCGGGAGGGCCTCGAGGGCAACCTCTGCCGCTGCACGGGCTACCACAACATCGTCAAGGCCGTGCTCAGCGCGGCAGGCACCAGCAACGGAGGTACGGCATGACCACGCTCGAGACCCCGCCGTCCGACAAGGTGGTCGGCACGCCGAGACTCCGCAAGGAGGATCCTCAACTCCTCACCGGTGAGGGCAAATACGTCGACGACATCCAGGTGGCGGGCCAACTGTGGATGGGCATGGTCCGTTCGACGATGGCCCACGCCACGATCCGCTCGGTCGACACGTCGGCGGCGACCGACATGCCCGGCGTCCACGCCGTGTACACCGGCACCCAACTCGCCGAGATGGGCCTGTGGGCGGCGCCGCTGCCCTGTGCCTGGCCGGTGACGCCCGACATGGTCAACCCACCCCACTACCCGGCGGCGACGACCGAGGTCCATCACGTGGGTGAGATCATCGCGGTCGTCCTGGCCGACAGCCGTTATCGCGCCGCCGACGCCGCCGAGGTCGTCGTGGTCGACTACGAACCCCTGCCCGCCGTGGCGTCCATCGATGCCGCCGTCGCCGACGAGCACCAGGCCCACTCCGACCTCCCGACCAACAAGGCCTATCACTGGGCGCTCGAGCCCGACCCCGCCGCCGTCGACGCGGCCTTCGCCGGCGCCGCCCATCACATCACGGCGAACTTCGTCCAGCAGCGACTGATCCCGGCCGCCATGGAACCCCGCGGGGTCCTGGCGGTGCCCTCGCCACACGGCGGCGACGTGACGCTGTACTCCTCCAGCCAGATCCCGCACATCCTCAAGGTCATGATCGCCGCCACCACCGGGATCCCCGAGCAGAAGCTGCGCATCATCGCTCCCTCGGTCGGCGGTGGGTTCGGGGCCAAGCTCAACGTCAACCCCGACGAACTGCTCGCCGTCACCCTGGCCCACCGTCTGGGCCGACCCGTCCGCTGGACCGAGACCCGCTCCGAGGCCGCCTTCTCGACCCACCAGGGTCGAGCCCAGCAGCAGCGGATCGAGCTGGCGGCCGACGCCGACGGCAAGCTCCTCGGCGTCCGGGTGCACCTCGATGCCGACATGGGCGCCTACATGATGCTGATCACGCCCGGTGTCCCCCTGCTCGGGAGCTTCCTCTACACCGGCGTCTACGACGTCCCGGCGTTCGGATTCACCTGCGACGGCCACTTCACCAACCTCACGCCGACCGATGCCTATCGCGGCGCCGGTCGGCCCGAGGCGAGCTACGCCATCGAGCGGGCCATGGACATGCTCGCCGTCGAGGTCGGGATCGGCCCCGACGAGATCCGACGCCGCAACTACCTGGCCGGTGGTGAGGCCTTCACCGATCTGACCACGGCCTCGACCCTGGTCTTCGACTCGGGCCACTACGCCCCGAATCTCGACCTGGCGCTCGAGGTCGCCGGCTACACCGCGCTGCGCGAAGAGCAGGCGCGGCGGCGAGCGGCCGGTGAGACCAAACAGCTGGGCATCGGTCTGTGCACCTACGTCGAGATCTGTGGGCTGGCGCCGAGTCGGGCGCTGGCCGGTCTGAACTACGGGGCCGGTGGCTGGGAACATGCGCTGATCCGGTTCCTCCCGACCGGCAAGGTCGAGGTCGTCTCCGGCTCGACGCCCCACGGCCAGGGTCACGAGACGTCGTGGTCGATGATCGTGGCCGACAAGCTCGGGGTCGATCCCGACGACGTCGAGGTGCTGCACTCCGACACCGCGATCAGCCCGCTCGGGCTCGACACCTACGGGTCGCGGTCGCTGTCGGTGGGTGGTGTCGCCATCGCCATGGCCTGCGACAAGGTGGTCGACAAGGCCCGTCTGATCGCCGCCCATCAGCTCGAGGCCAACCCGGACGACCTGGAGTTCGCCTCGGGGACGTTCTCGGTCAAGGGCTCACCCGACAAGGCCCTGCCCATCCAGGCGATCGCCTTCGGGGCGTTCACGGCTCACGACCTGCCCGATGGCATGGAGCCCAACCTGCAGGAACAGGTCACGTTCGACCCGCCCAACTTCGCCTTCCCGTTCGGGACGCACGTGTGCGTCGTCGAGGTCGACGAGGCCACGGGCAACGTCGAGTTGGTGGCCTACACCGCCATCGACGACTGCGGCAACCAGGTCAACCCGATGATCGTCGAGGGTCAGGTCCACGGCGGGATCGTGCAGGGTGTGGCCCAGGCCCTCTGGGAAGAGGCGAGCTACGACGCCGACGGCAACTGCCGGAACCCGTCGTTCCTCGACTACCTGGTGCCCTCGGCGGCCGAGGTCCCCAGCATGACGACCGGCTTCACGGTCACGCCGAGCACCAGCAACCCGTTGGGTGTCAAGGGCGTCGGCGAGGCCGGCACGATCGGCTCGGCTGCAGCGGCGATCAACGCCGTCTGCGATGCGCTCAGTCCGTACGGCATCACCGACATGGCAATGCCGGCTTCCCCCCAACGGGTGTGGAAGACGATTCAACAGGCCAAGCAGGCCGGAGGTGCCCGATGATCCCGGCAATGGTCGACTACCTCGAGGCCGACTCGGCCGACGCGGCGCTCGCCGCCCTGGCCGAACACGGCGACGAGGCCAAACTGCTGGCCGGAGGTCACAGCCTGATCCCGCTGATGAAGTTCCGGCTGGCGACACCGTCGATCCTGGTCGACATCGGACGACTGTCGGAGCTGTCGTACATCGACGACGCCGGTGACCACATCGCCATCGGCGCACTGACCCGCCATCGAGCGCTCGAGACGAGCGAGCTGTTGGCGGCGCAGGCCCCGATGTTGGCGCACGTCGCCGGTCAGGTCGGTGATCCCGCCGTTCGCCATCGAGGCACGCTGGGTGGTTCCCTGGCCCACGGCGATCCGGCGTCGGACCTGCCTGCAGCGCTCCTCGCGCTGGGTGGCACGATGGTGATCCGCGGGCCGCGTGGCACCCGCGAGGTGGCGGCATCGGACTTCTTCACCGGCTTCCTCGAGACGGCATTGGGTCCCGACGAGCTGCTGACCGAGGTCCGGGTCCCGAAGGTCGGCGACGCCGGCTGGAGTTACCAGAAGTTCAACCGGCGCGCCCAGGACTGGGCGATCGTCGGGGTCGCAGCGGTGCTCGGTGACCACCCGGGTGTTGCCCTGGTCAACATGGCGACGACGCCGATGCGTTCGGCAGCGGTCGAGGCGGCGATCGGGTCCGGAGCGTCGAATCACGACGCTGCATCGGTGGCCGCCGACGGGACCGAACCGCCCGAGGACCTCAACGGTGACGCCGAGTATCGGACCCATCTCGTCCAGGTCCTCGTCGAGCGGGCACTGGTCGCTGCCGGCCGCTGAGCCGTCGGTTCCCTCCACCGACCGTCACGGGCGCACGCCGAGCGTGCGCCCGTGGCGCGCCCGACTCGACGTGCGGGAAGGAATCGCCCGGGCTCTCGGTTGACGTGGCATGCGTCGCACGTCGTCCCGTCCCTTCCTGGCGGCGGCCGCCGCGGTCTCGTTGCTGGCTTCGGCCTGCGGCGGATCGTCGGGATCGGCCCCGAGTGTCGCCGGTCCGCGGGCAACGGTCGAGGATCGGCCGATACCCCGGTTCGCCGTCGGCGCACTCGACGCCGAGGTCGACCGTGCGATCGACCTCCTGGTCGATCGGGTGCGATACGAGGGACCGAACGAGTCGGTCGAGATCATCGGGGCCACCGGTGATGCCCGCCTGGCCTGGCTCGTCGCCGATGTCCTGCGCTTCGCCCCCGATCCGGATCTCGCCGATGCCCTGATGGCGTCCTACGCCCGACTCACCGGAGTCGACGTCGACCCCGAGCGGCCCTGGAGCTCGGCGGTCGACCAGCTCATGATCTGGGACATCCCGGCTCCACCGGACTACTTCGAGCACAAGCGTCGCCTCTTCACGTTGGTGGACCCCCGCTGGGATCCCGTGTTCGATCCCGAAGCCGACCTGGACTGGCGTCTGGTGGGATGGGGCGGGGTCTTCATCGACGACCGTCCGCTCGGCGACCCGAACAACTGCCCCTTGGGCTGCATCCCGGCCCTCGACGATCCGCCGGTCACCAACGCCGCGGGCGGTGACTGGTATCCCGACGAGGCGCTCGTGTTCGGGCTCGCCATCGACGGTGAGAGCCGCGCCTACCCGAAGAACATCATGGAGGTTCACGAACTGGTGAACGACACCCTCGGCGGCCGACGGATCGGTTTGCCGTACTGCACGCTGTGCGGCTCGGCCCAGGCGTACTTCACGGATCGAGTCGGGGGGCAACCCTTCGACGAACCGTTCGTGCTCCGAACCTCGGGCCTGCTGATCCGTTCGAACAAGATGATGTACGAACTGGGGTCCGGATCGTACTTCGACACCTTCACCGGGGCGGCGACGACGGGGGAGTGGCGTGAGCAGGGGCTCGTGCTCGAGCAGGTCTCGGTCGTGACGGCGACCTGGGGAGCCTGGAAGGCTGCGCACCCCGACACCACGATCGTGGTCGCCGATGCCGGTCGGGACCGGACCTACCCCCTCGACCCGCTGCGGGGCCGCGACGACGACGGTCCGATCTTCCCGATCGGCACGGTCGACCCACGGCTCGACGTACAGACACCGGTCCTCGGCGTGATCGGCGACGACGGCGGGGCCGTCGCCTTCCCGGTCGACGACGCCCGGGCGGCGCTGGCCGGTGGCGAGTCGGTGTCGATGGGCGGCATCGAGGTGATCGGCGACGCCGATGGGCTCCGGGCGCTGCGAGCCGATGGCGGCGACGCCTCGGGCCACCAGGCGTTCTGGTTCGCCTGGAGCCAGTTCCACCCGGACACGCAGGTGTGGTCGCGGTCTGGGTGAGCGCGGGAGGGATCAGCTCCGGACGAGGCGACCGGGGAGTTCGCCGGTGAAGGTGTCGTGCTCCCGGGTGACGATGCCCCCGACGATGGTGGCGACATAGCCGGTCGCGTCCTGGAGCAGGCGGGTGCCGCCGGCCGGGAGGTCGGCCACCAGGCGGGGCTGACCCAGCTCGAGGTGCTCGAAATCGATGACGTTCAGGTCGGCCCGCCTGCCGACCTCGATCACCCCTCGGTCGTCGAACCCGAACAGCGAGGCGGTGTCGGAGGTCATCTTCTTGACCACGTAGGCCAGATCGAGGGTCGGGCCGAGCGAGCGGTCACGGGCCCAGTGGGTGAGCATCCACGTCGGCGTCGAGGCGTCGCAGATGAAGTTGGCATGGGCCCCGCCGTCGGCCAGACCCAGGACGGCGGCCGGATGCGAGAGCATCTCGTGCAGGGCGTCTCCGTTGCCGTGGCTGTAGCCGAGGAACGTCATGAGCAGGAATCCGCTCCCGCCGTCGGCGATGAGACAGTCGTAGAACTCCTCGAGGGGATCGACGCCATTGGCCTGGGCCCGTCCGGCGATCGAGTCCTCCGGGGTGGGTTCGTAGTTCACCGGTGAACCGAGCACGTAGGTCCGGTCGAAGGCCCGATTGAGCATCGCCCGCATCGGATTGTCGGCCTCGGCGGCCGACTCGGCGGCTCGGGCCTCGGCGAGGAGTCTGGCTTTCAGCTCCGGGTCGGCCATGGCTTCGGCCCGCTCGGCGAGGGGGAGCTCGAGCAGGGGAGCGAAGCTCGGGAGTTCGGCGAATCGGTGACGGATCGCCAGACCGAGCAACACGCCGAAGGGTCGACCGGCGACCTGGGGGATCACCTGATGACCCTGGGCCTGGACGTCTCGCGAGAGCTCGAGGAAGTCACGCCAGCCGTCGGGTTCGACCAGGTTCTGCAGCATCAGCCACGTGACCGGCCGGCCGATCTCCTCGGCGAGGCGGATCATCCAGTCCATCTCCCGTTTGGGGGCGACGAGATCCTCGCCGGCGAGCCCGGCCGGCGCGACCTCGAAGAGTCCCTTGCCCGATCGCTGCAGGGCTCGGCCGATCGAGAACAGCTCGTCCTCGGCGGCGAAGGTCCCGGGAACCGGTTCACCGCTCATGGCGCGGTGACCGATGGTGCGGCTGGTCGAGAAGCCCATCGCCCCGGCCGCCATCGCCTCCTCGACGATGGTCGCCATGGCGGCGATGTCGTCGGAACTGGCCGGCTGGTTGTCGGCGCCGCGTTGTCCCATCACGTACACCCGGACCGGACCGTGGGCGATCAGTGCGGCGACGTCGGCGGCGAATCGACGGCGGTCGAGTGCATCGAGGTACTCGGGGAACGTCTCCCAATCCCAGCTGAGCCCCTCGGCGAGCGCGGCTCCCGGGATGTCCTCGACCCCTTCCATGAGCTGGATCAGTTCCTGGTGCTGATCCGGTCGGGCCGGGGCGAAGCCGACACCACAGTTGCCCATCACGACCGTGGTGACGCCGTGGGGGGTCGATGGTTCCAGGTAGGGGTCCCAGGTGGCCTGACCGTCGTAGTGGGTGTGGATGTCGACGAATCCCGGGGTGACGAGCAACCCGCGTGCGTCGATCTCGCGTCGGCCCGGTCCGAGATTCGGTCCGACGGCGGTGATGACCGACCCGTCGATTGCGACGTCGATGCCTTGCCGGGGAAGGCCTCCCGTGCCGTCGACGACCGTGCCGTTGCGGATCACCAGATCATGCATGACGAAACCCCCCGTTCGACGGCCCCGACCGATCCTGCCGGTCCGGTCCCGATGCTCGTCGCAACCTAGCGAAACCCGACCGGCGGGAGCGAATGCCGCAGTCAGCGAGATGGGCGCAGCTTGGCATAGCCTGCCCCGTGTGAGTGCTGACGCCGCCAACCCGCCCACCTTCGACACGCCCGACTCGGTCGACGACGTGTCGAAGGCACTCGCCGATCACGACTATCTCGCCGACCGGGGTCTGGCCACGTCGATCTTCCTGGCCCTGACCCTGCGCCGACCCCTCTTCCTCGAGGGCGAAGCCGGCGTCGGCAAGACCGAGGTGGCGAAGGTGCTCAGCCGGTGGGTGGGCGGACCGTTCATCCGCCTGCAGTGTTACGAGGGCATCGACGCCAACCAGGCCGTCTTCGAATGGGATCACGCCCGCCAGCTGCTGCACCTGCGAACGGCCGAGGCAACGGGTGAGATCGCCACCCAGGGAGCTTCGGCGCTCGAGGCCGAACTGTACGACGAGCGCTTCCTGATCCGTCGACCGCTGCTCGAGGCGCTGAGCCCGACGGCCGATGGGTCACGGCCGGTCCTGCTGATCGACGAGGTCGACCGGGCCGACGACGAATTCGAGGCGTTCCTGCTCGAGGCGCTGTCGGACTATTCGGTGACGGTGCCACAGTTGGGCACGATCGTCGCCGAGGACCCGCCGATCGTGATCCTGACGTCGAACCGCACCCGAGACGTCCACGATGCCTTGAAGCGCCGCTGCCTCTATCACTGGGTCGAGCACCCCGATTTCGAACGCGAGGTCGAGATCGTCCGCCTGCGGGCCCCGCACGTCGGCGAGGCCCTCGCCCGCCAGGTGGCGGCGGCGACCGAGGCGGTCCGCAGCTACGGGCTCTACAAGCCCCCGGGGGTGGCCGAGACCATCGACTGGGCCCTGTCGCTCGCGGCGCTCGGCCGGACCGAACTCGACGAGGCATCGGTCCGGTCGACCCTCGGCACGGTGCTCAAGTACCGGGAAGACCTCGATCGGGTCGGCGAACGGGGCGTTCTCGATCTCGTCCAGGTCGCGATGAAGCGCAGCCGGGGCTGATCGTGGCGGTGGCGACCGACGGCGGTGGCGAACGGCTCGGTGTCGGGTTCGCTCGAGTGCTGCGCGATGCCGGGATGAAGGTCCCGGCCAGTGCCACCATCAACTACGCCGAGGCGTTGGGCGTGGTCGGGCTCGATCGAGCCGACGACGTCTACTGGGCGGGACGGGCCACGCTCGTTCGTCGGCCCGAGGACGTCGCCCTGTACGACCAGGCCTTCGCCTCGTTCTGGCGCCAACGCGCCGGGGGCGTGATGGCGGTCGACGGCGCCCAGGAGAGCGTCACCGTGGTGCTCGACGCCGACGACCCGGGTCCCGACGTCGACGAGCCAGGCGAGACCGACGACGAGCCGGGCGACATCGAAGCGGTCCGCTTCTCCCGGGTCGAGGTGCTCTCCGACAAGGACTTCGGCGACTGCACCGACGAGGAGTTGGCGGAACTGAGCGAGCTGATGACCCGGCTCCGCTTCACCACTCACCAACGGCAGAGCCGGCGTCAGATCCCCACCAAGGCGCGCACCGATCGTCACGACCTGCAGCGCACGGTGCGGTTGGCGTTGCGCCATCACGGCGAACCCATCCGCTGGGCCAACACCAGGAACTCGGTTCGGCCCCGCCGGCTGGTCATGATCCTGGACGTGTCGGGGTCGATGGAGAGCTACGCCCGGGCGCTGCTGCGATTCGCCCATGCCGCCGTGGTCGCCCGGAACCGGGTCGAGGTCTTCACGCTCGGTACGCGATTGACCCGGGTGACCCGGCAACTGGGCAACCGGGACCCCGACGCCGCCCTGCGCGCCGTCACCCCCGAAGTGGTCGATTGGTCCGGGGGTACGCGGCTCGGCGACGTCGTTCGCGAGTTCAACGACCGGTGGGCGATCCGGGGTATGGCGCGTGGCAGCGTGGTCGTGATCCTCTCCGATGGTTGGGACCGCGGTGATGCCCCCGTACTCGGTGAGCAGATGGAACGACTCCATCGGGTGACCCACGAACTGATCTGGGTCAATCCCCTGAAGGCATCCCCGGGGTATGCCCCCCTGGCCGCCGGGATGGCCGCAGCCCTGCCCCACGTCGACACCTTCATCGCCGGCAACAACTACCGTCGGCTCGTCGACCTGGCGGCCATCATCGCCGGAGCCGATCCAGCTCGCGGCTGAGCCGCCGACCGATGGACGTATCGATGACCCTCGACGAGCGCCTGATCTTCGGAGTCGTCATCGCGGTGATGCTGGCTGCACTCGTCTCGCGCCGGGTGTCGCCGACCGTGGGTGTGGTCGGAGCACTCATGGCCCTGTTCCTGGTCGACGTGATCGATGCAGCCGAGGCGTTGCAGGGCTTCTCGAGCCAGGCGCCGGCGACCATCGCCTGTCTGTACGTCATCGCCGGGGCCATCGACCGCACCGGTGCGCTGAATCCGATCATCCGATCGCTGGCCGGGAACGGGTCGCCGTCGTGGGGACTGGCCCGTCTGCTCGGCGCGTCGGGAGTCCTGTCGAGCGTCGTTGCCAACACCCCGGTCGTCGCCATGTTGATCAATCCGGTCGTCGCCTGGTCCGAGCGGCATCGCCGGTCGCCGTCGAAGGCGCTCATGCCGCTCAGCTTCGTCACCGTCTTCGGGGGCATGGTCACCCTGATCGGCACGTCGACGAACCTGGTCGGTTCGGGGGTCGTCGTGTCGCTGGGCGGAGAGCCGTTCGGTCTGCTCGAGCCCGGGCGGATGGGACTGCCGATCGCCGTGATCGGCATCGCCTTCGTGATCCTGGCCGGCCCTCGGCTGCTCCCCGATCGCGGCAACCGGATCGAGGACGACGTCGAGCGGGCCTTCACCGTGTCGCTGACCGTCGCCCCCGGCGGGGCCCTCGACGGCAGGACCATCCAGGGCGGCGGGCTGCGCAACCTGCCCGGTGTGTTCCTGGTGGGCGTCGACCGCGATGGTGAGCTCACCGCCCCCGTTCACCCCGAGCATCAACTGCGCGGCGGCGACCGGGTGTCGTTCGCCGGTCAGGTCGACCGCATCGTCGAACTCGAGCGGACTCCCGGTCTGGTCCTCGACGACCACCGGCACCTGACGAAGCTCGACGACGGCGAGCACGCCTGGTTCGAAGCCGTGGTCGGGGGGTCCTCCCCGCTCGTCGGCAGCACGATCAAGGACATCGGGTTCCGCGGTCGGTACCAGGCGGCCGTCGTGGCCCTGCACCGTTCGGGGGCGCTGGTCGACGGACGCCTCGGCGACGTCCGGATCCAGGTCGGCGATTCCCTGCTGCTCGTCGCCGACGAGGGATTCGCGGCCCGGTGGCGGAATCGGGGCGACTTCCTGCTCATCGCGGCGCGGCGGGAGCCCCCGCCGACGGCCTCCGCCAAGGCACCCCTCGCCCTCGCGGTGCTGGTGATGGTGGCCGTCCTGCCCATCCTCGGCGTGGTCGACGTCTTCCGATCGGCGGTGCTCGGCGTCGCCGCCACGGTGGGCCTCGGGCTGCTGACGCCCCGGCAGGCCCGCGAGAGTGTCGATCTCAGCGTCGTGGTGTTGATCGCGGCGGCGATCGGCGTCGGCGCCGCCGCCGAGTCGACCGGACTCGCCGGTTCGGTGGCCGACGCCCTTCTGTCGGTCTTCGGCGATCTGTCGGTCTTCGGCGACGAGGGTTCCTGGGGGGTGGCCTTCTCGATCGTCCTCGCCTCGTTGGTGCTCACCGAACTGGTCACCAACGCCGCCGCCGTGGCGATCGTGGTCCCGATCGCGGTGACCGTCGCCGAGGAGTCGGGCGCCGACCCGAGGCTCTACGCGCTCGGCGCCACGTTGGCGGCATCGGCGTCGTTCCTGACCCCGATCGGTTATCAGACCAACACCATGGTCTACGGACCGGGGCGGTACCGCTTCGGCGACTACCTCCGCCTCGGTCTCCCGCTCACGCTGATCGTCCTCGCGGTCCTGCCGCTGATGATGAGCCGGGGCTGGGCCCTGTGACCCGGCAGTATCCGTGTGCTAGCGGTTGGTCGGACCGAGGTGGGGGATCCCCCGAGAAGTCGAGCCCGCCGGCCGTTGTGATCGCCTGACCTCGCCCGTAGCATGGTGCGTCGGCATTCGGGCCGTTTGTTTGCGTGCCCGTCCGGTCGCTCCTCGACCTGTCGCCACCTCGCTTCCGCACCCAGAGGTTCTCTGTGCCCACGATTCAGCAGTTGGTCCGCAAGGGCCGCCAGTCCAAGTCCAAGAAGGGGAAGACCCCGGCGCTCGTCGGATCCCCCCAGCGTCGTGGTGTGTGCACCCGCGTCTACACCGCAACCCCGAAGAAGCCGAACTCGGCGCTGCGCAAGGTGGCCCGCGTTCGTCTCACCAGCGGCATCGAGGTCACGGCCTACATCCCCGGCGAAGGGCACAACCTGCAGGAGCACTCGATCGTGCTCGTGCGTGGCGGCCGTGTGAAGGACCTGCCCGGCGTTCGCTACAAGATCATTCGCGGCACGCTCGACACCGCCGGTGTCCGTGACCGCAAGCAAGCACGTTCGCGCTACGGCGTGAAGAAGGAAGGCTGACGATGCCTCGTAAGGGCCCCGCTCCCCGTCGTGAACTCGTGCCGGATCCCGTGCACGGCTCGGTGCTCGTCACCCAGATCATCAACAAGGTCCTGCTCCACGGCAAGAAGACCACGGCCGAACGCATCGTCTACGGCGCGCTCGACATCGTCGCCGAGAAGACCGGTGGCGACCCCGTTGCCGCACTCAAGCGGGCGATCGACAACACCCGTCCCCAGCTCGAGGTGCGCTCCCGCCGAGTCGGTGGCGCCACCTACCAGGTGCCCGTCGAGGTGCGTCCCCGTCGGGCCACCACCCTCGCCGTTCGCTGGCTCGTGAACTTCTCGCGGGCCCGCCGCGAACGCACCATCGCCGAACGCCTCGCCAACGAGATCCTCGACGCCTCCAACGGCATCGGTGCCTCGGTGAAGCGTCGGGAAGACCTCCACAAGATGGCCGAGTCGAACAAGGCCTTCGCCCACTATCGCTGGTAGCCACCGTCGGCCCGGATCCGTCCCGGCCGCTCCCGGCCTCGGTCCCGAGGCCCTGTTCTCGAGCCTCGGTCCCGAGGCCCTGTTCTCGAGCCTCGGTCCCGAGGCCGTGTTTCCAAGCCTCGGTCCCGAGGCGTGTTCCCCGGTCCGTCGCACCCGTACGGACTTCCATCCCCTTGACAAACGACCCGCACTGTTCCGCCGGAACGGACTGCCGAAGAGGCTCAACTCATGTCTTCGCGACCGACACCCCTGAACCGTTACCGCAACATCGGCATCATGGCCCACATCGATGCCGGCAAGACCACCACGACCGAGCGCATCCTCTACTACACCGGCAAGAACTACAAGATCGGTGAGGTGCACGACGGCGGCGCCACCATGGACTGGATGGAGCAGGAGCAGGAGCGTGGCATCACGATCACCTCGGCTGCCACCACCTGTTTCTGGAACGAACACCGGATCAACATCATCGACACCCCCGGTCACGTCGACTTCACCGTCGAGGTCGAGCGGTCGCTTCGGGTCCTCGATGGTGCCGTTGCCGTGTTCGACGGCGTCGCCGGTGTCGAACCGCAGTCCGAGACCGTCTGGCGTCAGGCCGACAAGTACGGCGTCCCCCGCATGTGCTTCGTCAACAAGCTCGACCGCACCGGCGGCGACTTCTACTTCGTGGTCGACACCATCAAGGAACGGCTCACCCCCGACATCGCCATCCTGCAGCTCCCGATCGGGATCGAGTCCGACTTCGCCGGCATCATCGACCTGGTCGAGATGAACGCGCTGATGTACCACAACGAGGACCTCGGAGCCACGTGGGACGTGGTCGAGATCCCCGATCAATACGCCGAGAAGGCCGCCCAGTACCGCCTCGAGCTGGTCGAAGCCATCGCTTCGACCAGCGAGGAACTCATGGAGCACTACCTCGAGCACGAGGACCTCACCGGCGAACAGCTCCGGGCCGGGATCCGCAAGGCCTGCATCGCCAACGAACTCGTCCCGATCCTGTGTGGCTCCGCCTTCAAGAACAAGGGTGTCCAGCCCCTGCTCGACGCCGTGGTCAACTACCTGCCCTCGCCGCTCGACCTCCCGCCGGTGCACGGCACCGCCCTCAAGGGTGGCGACGACATCGAGCGGGCTCCGGCCGACGACGAACCGTTCTCGGCCCTGGCGTTCAAGATCATGACCGCCCCGAACGTCGGCAAGCTCACCTATTTCCGGGTCTACTCCGGCACCCTCGAAAAGGGCAGCCAGGTGCTCAACACGCGCACCGGCAACAAGGAGCGCATGGGCCGACTCCTCGAGATGCACGCGAACAAGCAGGAAGACCGTGACGTCGCCATGACCGGCGACATCATGGCCGCCATCGGCATCAAGAACGTGCGCACCGGCGACACGCTCACCGACGCCACGCACGCCATCGTGCTCGAGTCGCTCGTGTTCCCCGACCCCGTCATCCACGTGGCCGTCGAACCCAAGACCAAGGCCGACCAGGAGAAGATGGGCAAGGCGCTCATGGCCCTCGCCGAGGAAGACCCCACCTTCACGGTTCGCACCGACGAAGAGACCGGTCAGACCATCATCGCCGGCATGGGCGAGCTCCACCTCGACATCCTGGTCGACCGCATGCTCCGCGAGTTCAAGGTCGACGCCAGCGTCGGCAAGCCGCAGGTCGCCTACCGCGAAACCATCAACGGCACCGTCGACACCTACACCTACACCCACAAGAAGCAGACCGGCGGTACCGGCCAGTACGCCGAGGTCCAGATCTCCCTCGAGCCCACCGGCCCGGGTGGCGGGTACGAGTTCGTCGACAAGATCACCGGTGGACGCATCCCCCGGGAATACATCCCGTCGGTCGATGCCGGAGCCAAGGAGGCGATGACCAACGGTGTCCTCGCCGGCTTCCAGACCGTCGACATCCGGGTGACCCTCCTCGACGGCAAGTATCACGACGTCGACTCCTCCGAGATGGCCTTCAAGATCGCCGGAACCATGGCGTTCCGCGAAGCCGCTCGCAAGGCGCAACCCATTCTC
Source organism: uncultured Acidimicrobiales bacterium (assembly GCA_963717115.1). GTDB lineage: Bacteria > Actinomycetota > Acidimicrobiia > Acidimicrobiales > SZUA-35 > JBBQUN01. The sequence goes on from CAVQVO010000017.1 coordinate 117,724, forward strand.
CTCGAACCGATCATGTCGGTCGAGGTCGTCACGCCCGAGGATTACATGGGCGATGTCATCGGCGACCTCAACTCCCGGCGTGGTCGGGTCGGTCAGATGGAAGCCCGTGGCACGAACAAGGTCGTCACGGCCCAGGTTCCGCTGTCGGAGATGTTCGGTTACGTCAACGACCTCCGGTCGAAGACCCAGGGCCGTGCGAGCTACACCATGCAATTCGACAGCTATCAGCAGACGCCTGGCAACGTCCAGGAAGAGATCGTCAAGCGAGTCCGGGGCGAGTGACCCCAACCACCTGAAAGGAACACGCCCCATGGCGAAAGCAAAGTTCGAGCGGAATAAGCCTCACGTGAATGTGGGGACGATGGGTCATATCGATCATGGTAAGACGACGTTGACGGCGGCGATTACGAAGGTGTTGTCGGATCGGGTTGCTGGGAATGTGGCGACGGCGTTCGACAATATTGATAAGGCTCCTGAGGAGCGGGAGCGTGGGATCACGATCAATGTGTCGCATGTGGAGTATGAGACGGAGGCTCGTCATTATGCGCATGTGGATATGCCGGGTCACGCGGATTACATCAAGAACATGATTACGGGTGCGGCGCAGGTGGATGGCGCGATTTTGGTGGTGTCGGCTGCTGATGGTCCGATGCCGCAGACGCGTGAGCATGTGTTGTTGGCTCGTCAGGTTGGTGTGCCGGCGATCGTGGTGGCGTTGAACAAGGCTGACATGGTCGATGATGAGGAGTTGTTGGAGTTGGTCGAGTTGGAGGCGCGTGAGCTTCTGTCGGCGTATGAGTTCCCGGGTGATGATGTTCCGGTGGTGCATGTTTCGGCGTTGAAGGCGTTGGAGGGTGATGAGGCTGCTGGGGACAAGATCATGGAGTTGATGGCGGCGGTGGATGAGTATATTCCGGAGCCGGCGCGTGATTTGGACAAGCCGTTCTTGATGCCGATCGAGGATGTGTTCTCGATTACGGGTCGTGGGACGGTGGTGACGGGCAAGATCGAGCAGGGTGTGGTGAATGTGGGTGATGCGTTGGAGATCGTCGGGATTCGTCCGACGCAGAAGACGACGTGTACGGGTGTGGAGATGTTCCGGAAGTTGTTGGATTCGGGGCAGGCGGGTGACAACGTTGGTGCGTTGTTGCGGGGGATCGAGAAGGATCAGGTGCAGCGGGGTCAGGTGTTGGCGAAGCCGGGTTCGATTACGCCGCATACCGATTTCGAGGCGCAGGTGTATGTGTTGACGAAGGAGGAGGGTGGTCGTCATAAGCCGTTCTTCGGGAATTATCGGCCGCAGTTCTATTTCCGGACGACGGATATCACGGGGACGGTGACGTTGCCGGAGGGTACGGAGATGTGTATGCCGGGTGATAACACGGAGATGACGGTGGAGTTGATCAATCCGATTGCGATGGATGAGGGTTTGCGGTTCGCGATTCGTGAGGGTGGTCGTACGGTTGGTGCCGGGCGTGTCACCAAGATCCTGAAGTAGGACCGAGAACCATGGCTGCCAAACAGAAGATCCGCATCCGCCTCAAGGCGTACGATCACGAGGTGATCGACCAGTCGACGAAGAAGATCGTCGAGACGGTCGCCCGGACCAACGCCGAGTTCCGCGGACCCATCCCGCTGCCGACCGAGAAGCACAGGTTCTGTGTCATCCGTTCGCCGCACAAGGACAAGGACAGCCGTGAGCATTTCGAGATGCGAATTCACAAGCGGCTGATCGACATCCTCGAACCGAACCCGAAGACGGTCGATTCGCTCCAGCGTCTCGAACTTCCGGCCGGGGTCGACATCGAGATCAAGATCCAGCAGTTGTAGGACCCTCGGTCCGACGACTTCCGAGGGACCCGGGGCATCCGCCCCGGGTCCCTCGTCGTTTCTCCCGGATCCGCCGGGTTCGATCGGCGGGAGGGAACGGCCCGGTTCGAACCGCACCCGGGCACGACCCGAATCCACCACCGTCGTGTGGTGTCGGACCGGATCGGGTCGTTCGTCACCGCTGACGAAGGTGGAACCCGTCGATGCCCTCGGTAGTCTTGTCCGGCCTGAGTGGTTCCCCGCTCGGCAACCGAAGTCCGACCAGGTCTCGAAGGTCCTCTTGCAGGCCCCGCTCCACCACGAGCACGGGAAACCCGTTGGCAAAACCGAAATCTCGCTCCGCTCGGCCCCTGCCCAGCGGAGCGTTCACGTGAACGGCCTCGGTCTCAACTCCGAGCTGGGGCCCGCTGACGGAAGTGGAAGGCATGATCAAGAGAGCGATCGTCGGCGAGAAAGTCGGCATGACACAGGTGTGGGACGACGACAACCAGATCGTCCCCGTCACGGTGATCAAGGTGTCCCCCTGTCGGGTGGTGCAGATCAAGACCGTGGCGACCGACGGCTATGACGCCGTTCAGATCACGGTTGGCGACAAGGACGCGTCCAAGCTGAACCGGCCCGAGGCCGGGCACTTCGCCAAGCACGGGGTGTCGGCCGGCACGCAACTCGTCGAGCTGCGACTGTCCGACATCTCGGGGTACGAGATCGGCCAGGAACTCACCGCCGAGCTGTTCGAGGCCGGCGACGTCGTCGACGCCATCGGAACCAGCAAGGGCAAGGGCTTCACCGGCGTCATGAAGCGTCACAACTTCAGCGGGCAGAAGGCCACGCACGGTACGCACCTCGTGCACCGGATGCCGGGATCGATCGGCCAGTGCGCCACGCCGTCGCGGGTGTTCAAGGGCATGAAGATGGCCGGCCACTCGGGCAACGAGCGGGTCACCACGCAGAACCTCAAGATCGTCCAGGCCGACGCCGAGCAGAACCTGCTCCTCGTCAAGGGCGCCGTGCCCGGCCCCAAGGGCGGCACCGTCATCATCCGCAACGCCGTGAAAGTGAGCTCGTGATGGCCGTAGAGAAGACGATCGTCGAGCTCGATCCCGCCGTGTTCGGCCTCGAGCCCAACGTGGCCGTCATGCACCAGGTCGTGAACGCACAGCTCGCCGCCCGCCGTGCCGGCACCCACAAGACCAAGACCCGTTCCGAGGTCCGCGGGGGCGGTGCCAAGCCCTGGAAGCAGAAGGGCACCGGTCGGGCCCGCGCCGGTTCGTCACGTTCGCCGATCTGGATCGGTGGTGGCACCGTTCACGGACCCCGCCCCCGGGACTACTCCGAGCGGACCAACAAGAAGATGAAGCGTCTCGCCCTCCGGTCCGCACTGTCGGATCGGGCGGCCGAGAGCAAGGTCGTGGTCGTCGCCAACTGGGGTTTCGACGCACCCAACACCAAGGCGGCCAAACTCGCCCTGGCCGATCTCGGCTGCAGTGGTCGGGTGCTGGTGGTGCTCGACCGCAACGACGAAGTCGCCTGGAAGAGCATGCGCAACCTCCCCGAGGTGCACCTGCTCGCCGCCGATCAGCTCAACACCTACGACGTGCTCGTGAGCGACTACGTGGTGTTCACCACCGCCTCGCTCCCGACGAGCACCCCGACGGCCAAGGCCGCATCGGGCGACGCAACCGAGAGCCAGGAGGCCTGAGGTGAAGGATCCGCACGACATCATCCTCCGACCGGTGGTCTCGGAGAAGACCTACATGCAGGTCGAGGCCCTCAACTCCTACACCTTCGAAGTCGCCAAGTCGGCCTCGAAGCCCGAGATCGCCGACGCCATCGAAGCCATCTTCGACGGGGTCCGCGTGAAGAACGTGAACACGATGAACCGCAAGGGCAAGCGCGTCCGGAATCGCCGGAACGGTCGCTGGTCGAAGCGGGCCGACGTCAAGAGAGCCGTCGTCACCCTTTCCGAGGGCGACATCGAGCTCTTCGCGAGCTGAGGAAGCACTGATGGCGATTCGCAAACGCAAGCCCACGAGCCCCGGCCGCCGGTTCCAGACCACGTCCGATTTCTCCGATGTCACCCGTACGTCACCCGAGAAGTCGCTGTTGGTCAAGCAGTCGAAGTCCGGTGGTCGCAACGTCTACGGGCGCAAGACCGCCCGCCACCGCGGTGGCGGCCACAAGCGCCGCTACCGCGTCATCGACTTCCGTCGCAACAAGAACGGTGTCCCGGCGACGGTCGCGTCCATCGAGTACGACCCGAACCGCAACTGCCGGATCGCCCTCCTGCACTACCACGACGGCGAGAAGCGCTACATCCTGGCTCCTCGGGGCCTCGAGGTCGGCGCCGTCCTGCAGTCGGGCGCCGGGTCCGACATCCGACCGGGCAACGCCCTGCCGATGCGCTACATCCCCGTCGGCACGACCGTGCACAACGTCGAGCTCAAGCCCGGCGCCGGTGCCAAGATGGCTCGCTCGGCCGGAACGAGCGTCCAGCTCGTGGCGAAGGAAGGCGACACCGCCACCCTGCGCCTGCCGAGCACCGAGATGCGTCGGGTCTCGATCGACTGCATCGCCACGGTCGGCGAAGTCGGCAACGCCGAGTTCGAGCTGATCAAGGTCGGCAAGGCCGGTCGGTCCCGTTGGAAGGGCAAGCGCCCGCAGACCCGCGGTGTCGCCATGAACCCGGTCGACCACCCGCACGGTGGCGGCGAAGGCAAGACCTCGGGTGGTCGCCACCCGGTGTCCCCGTGGGGCCAGCCGGAAGGCCGGACCCGGAAGAAGGGCAAGAAATCTGATGACCAGATCATCCGCCGCCGGCGGACTCGTGGCGGACGGAGGTAAGCAATGCCGCGCAGCCTGAAGAAAGGCCCGTTCGTCGACGACCATCTGCTGAAGAAGGTCGACGAGCTCAACGACAAGAACGAAAAGCGTGTGATCAAGACCTGGTCGCGTCGCTCGACGATCATTCCCGACATGGTCGGCCACACGATCGCCGTGCACGACGGGCGCAAGCACGTCCCGGTCTACATCACCGAGTCGATGGTCGGACACAAGCTCGGCGAGTTCTCGCCGACGCGGACGTTCCGCTATCACGCCGGACAAGAGAAGTCGGGTCGCCGATGACCGGAACCAAGACCAACGAGCGCCCGGGCACCCGGGCGCAGGTTCGCTATCTGCGGATGTCGGCCTCCAAGGCTCGGGTCGTCCTCGACCTGATCCGCGACAAGCACGTCGGCGAGGCCATCCAGATCCTGTCGTTCTCCGAGCGTCTGGCCGCCGAGCACATCCTCAAGCTGCTCAACTCCGCCGTCGCCAATGCCGAGCACAACGACGACATCCCTGCCGAGGAGCTCTACGTCTCGGCGTGCTACGCCGACGAGGGTCCCACCCTGAAGCGCTTCCGACCGCGGGCCCGTGGCCGCGCCGGCCGGATCGCCAAGCGGACCTGTCACATCACCGTGATCGTCAGTCGCCTCAGCGACGAGCAGCTCGATCAGCTCCGCACCAAGGCGGAGTCCCGTGGCGGGTCGACCGATGCCGCCGCCGCCCGTCGTCGCCGGGTCGCCAAGTCCAAGGCCGACGCCGAGGCCAAGGCCGCCGCCGAGGCCGAATCGGCCGACGACGCCGTCGTCACCGACGAAGCCGTCACCGAGGATGCCCTGGTCTCCTCGACCGACACCCCCGAGGCCGAGACCACCGAAGCCGAGGCCGTCGTCACCGACGAGGCGGTCACCGAGGACGCGCTGGTCGGCGATGACCCCGACACCGAACCGGTCAAGAAGGCCGACGCCGACGACACTGCCGAGGGAGACGCCTGATGGGCCAGAAGATCCACCCGTACGGTTTCCGCCTCGGGATCACCACCGACTGGAAGTCCCGTTGGTTCGCCGACCGTGACGAGTACCGCAGGTACCTCCACGAGGACTCGGCGATTCGTGACTACCTCATGAAGCAGCTGCCCAATGCGGCCATCTCCCGCATCGAGGTCGAGCGCACCACCGACAAGCTCCAGATCGACGTCCACACCGCCCGCCCGGGCATCGTGATCGGGCGCAAGGGCTCCGAGGCCGATCGTCTCCGTCAGGGTCTGACCAAGATCACCGGAAACGCCCGTGCGAAGTTGAACATCATCGAGATCAAGCATCCCGAGCTCGATGCGGCCCTGATCGCCCAGGGTGTCGCCGACCAGCTCGTCGGCCGGATGGCCTTCCGTCGGGCGATGAAGCGTGCGGTCCAGAACGCCATGAAGGCCGGAGCCAAGGGCATCCGGATCCAGTCGTCGGGTCGTCTCGGCGGCGCCGAGATGAGCCGCACCGAGTGGTACCGCGAGGGGCAGGTCCCCCTGCACACCCTCCGTGCCGACATCGACTACGGACTCCGGGAGGCGCACACCACCGCCGGCCGGATCGGGGTCAAGGTCTGGCTCTACAAGGGCGACATCCTGCCCTACAAGCCCAGCCAGGACAAGGCTCTCGCCGAGGCGGCCATGGCCGTCGGCGACACCGCGAGCGCGCCCGACGCCCCGAAGAAGGTCGTCTCCTCACGCCGCCGGGCGACCAAGCCGGCCGACGAGGGCGCCGCCGAGAACGAGCCCCTGGTGAAGCCCGCCGATCCCGAGTTCGAGCGTCTGCTCGCCGAGGAAGAGGCCATCGAAGCCAAGCTCGCCGACTCACCGTCGGCCGACACCCCCCACTTCCGGCCCGAGGATGGCGACTGATGCTGATGCCACGAAAGGTCAAGCACCGCAAGCAGCACCGCGGGCGCATGACCGGAAAAGCCAAGGGAGCAACGAAGGTCTCCTTCGGCGAGTACGGAATCCAGGTCCTCGAACCGGGCTGGATCACCGCCCGTCAGATCGAAGCGGCCCGTATCGCGATGACCCGACACATCCGCCGCGGCGGCAAGGTCTGGATCAACGTGTTCCCCGACAAGCCCGTCACCGAGAAGCCCGCCGAGACCCGCATGGGTTCGGGCAAGGGCAACCCCGAGCGCTGGGTCGCCGTCGTGCGCCCGGGCCGGGTCATCTTCGAGCTGTCCTATCCCGACGAGGCGATCGCCCGCAGCGCCATGGAACGAGCGATCCAGAAGCTGCCGGTGAAGGCCCGAGTCATTGCCCGAGAGGAGGGGTTCGATGCCTGAGACATCCCCCGCCGCGCTGTTGCGCACCCAGTCGATGGAAGAACTGACCGACGGCCTGGCCGATGCCAAGCGCGAACTGTTCAACCTTCGTTTCCAGTTGGCCACCGGTCAGCTCGAGAACACCGCACGCATGAAGCTGGTCAAGCGGCAGGCCGCTCGGATCCGCACAGAGATGCGAGCTCGCGAGCTCGCCGGTCAGGAGTCGTGATGGCTGACGAAATCGTCAAACCCCGAGGTACACGTCGCAAGGTCCGTGAGGGCCTCGTGCGGTCGGCGGCCATGGACAAGACCGTCGTGGTCGAAGTCACCAGCCGTTCGCGCCACCCCCAGTACTCCAAGACCGTGCAGAAGACCTCGCGTCTGTTCGTGCACGACGAAGAGAACACCCTCAACCCGGGCGACCGGGTCCGTATCGTCGAAACCCGCCCGCTGTCGAAGAAGAAGCGCTGGCGCCTCCTCGAGATCATGGAGCGAGCACGATGATCCAGCAGGAAACCCGACTGCGCGTCGCCGACAACTCCGGCGCCCGTGAAGTCCTGTGCATCAAGGTTCTCGGTGGATCCAAGCGTCGCTACGCCGGGATCGGCGACGTGTTCGTCGCCTCGGTCAAAGACGCCATCCCCGGTGCCGCCGTCAAGAAGGGCGACGTCGTCAAGTGCGTCGTCGTGCGCACCAAGAAGGAGCGCCGTCGTCCCGACGGGAGCTACATCCGCTTCGACGAGAACGCCGCCGTGCTGATCAACGACGCCCGCAATCCGCGCGGCACCCGCATCTTCGGCCCGGTGGGCCGCGAGCTGCGAGACAAGAAGTTCATGCGCATCGTGTCGCTCGCCCCGGAGGTCCTCTAGATGAAGATCCGCAAGGGAGACCGTGTCCTGGTCCTCGCCGGCAAGGACCGCGGTCGTGAAGGAGTCGTGAAGCAGGCGCTTCCCGACCGCAAGAAGGTCGTCGTCGAGGGCGTCAACGTCGCCAAGCGACACACCAAGGCCCGCTCGGCCGACGAGGCGGGTGGCATCCTCGACAAGGAGATGCCCCTCGACGTCTCGAACGTCGCCGTGATCAGTCCGGCCGACGGCAAGCCGACGCGAGTCGGTTACAAGATCAACGCCGACGGCACCAAGATCCGTGTCTGTCGTCGCAGCGGCCAGGAGATCCCGGAGGTGAACGAATGAGCCAGGCCACGACCGTGACCCCACGGATGAAGGTCAAGTTCAACGAGGAGATCCGGGCCCAGCTCCAGACCGAACTGGAACTGCCCAACGTCATGATGGTCCCCCGCATGACCAAGATCGTCGTGAACATGGGTGTCGGGGAAGCCCTGCAGAACTCCAAGACCCTCGAGAGCGCCGCCAACGACCTCGCCCTGATCGCCGGCCAGAAGCCGGTCATCACGAAGGCGAAGAAGTCCCACGCCAGCTTCAAGCTCCGGCAGGGCAACGCCATCGGTACCAAGGTCACACTCCGGGGCGACAAGATGTGGGAGTTCTTCGATCGTCTCGTGACGTTGTCGATTCCCCGCATCCGTGACTTCCGGGGACTCAACCCCCGTTCCTTCGACGGTCGAGGCAATTACACCTTCGGTCTCAACGAGCAGCTCATGTTCCCCGAGATCGACTACGACACCGTCGACGCAACCCGTGGCATGGACATCACCATCGTCACCACCGCCACATCCGATGCCGAGGGCCGGGCACTCCTGACCGCCTTCGGATTCCCGTTCCGACGCGAGGGGCAGGCCCAGTAATGGCGAAAAAGGCACTGAAGCTCAAGCAGCAGAAGAAGCCCAAGTTCAAGGTACGGGCCTACACCCGATGCCAGAAGTGTGGTCGGCCCCATGCGGTCTACAAGCGCTTCGGGCTCTGCCGCATCTGCCTTCGCGAGATGGCACACGCCGGTGAGATTCCCGGTGTGACGAAGTCGAGTTGGTGAGGAGGTAGCGAACCATGGCAATGACCGATCCGATCGCCGACATGCTCACCCGCATTCGCAACGCGAACATCGCGATGCATGACGAGGTGGCCATGCCGTCATCGAAGCTGAAAGAAGCCCTCGCTGCCGTCCTCTACAAAGAGGGCTACATCGGGGAGTACACCGCCAACGACAACGAGTCGGGACCCGGTCGTACGCTCAACATCAACATGAAGTACTCCCCCGAGCGCGAACGCGTCATCAGCGGGATCAAGCGGGTGTCCAAGCCCGGCTTGCGGGTGTACTCGAAGTCCGATTCGATCCCACGAGTCCTGGGTGGACTCGGGGTCGCCGTTCTCTCCACCAGCAACGGACTCATCACCGACCGCGAGGCCCGCAAGGCCAAGGTCGGCGGCGAAGTCCTCTGCTACGTCTGGTAGGCCACCATGTCACGTATTGGCAAAGCTCCCATTCCCCTGCCCTCCGGCGTCGAGGTGACCGTGTCGGGTCAGGACGTGTCGGTGAAGGGGTCCAAGGGTTCGCTCTCCCACACCGTTCCCGACGTGATCTCGGTGTCGGTCGACGACGGTGTCGTCAACGTCGGCCGGTCGAGCGATGAACGCAGCGCCCGTGCGCTCCACGGTCTGAGCCGGTCCCTGATCAACAACATGGTCATCGGCGTCAGTCAGGGCTTCCGCAAGGACCTCGAGATCGTCGGCGTGGGTTACCGCGCCGCGGCCAAGGGCACCGACAAGCTCGAGCTCTCACTCGGGTTCAGCCACTCGGTCGAGGTGCAGGCCCCCGACGGCATCACGTTCGACGTTCCGGAACCGACCAAGATCGGCGTGATCGGCATCGACAAGCAGGCGGTCGGCCAGGTGGCCGCCGTCATCCGCTCGTATCGCAAGCCCGAGCCGTACAAGGGCAAGGGCGTTCGCTATGCCGGCGAGCGCGTCACGCGCAAGGCCGGAAAGGCAGGCAAGTAATGGCGAAGACCAATCTCAAAGCCGCGGCCCGCAGCCGACGTCAACGCCGGGTTCGCAAGAAGGTGATCGGAACCGGCGAACGTCCTCGTCTGGCCGTGTTCCGATCGAATCGGCACATCAGCGTGCAGTTGATCGACGACACCAAGGGTCACACGATCGCCGCCGCCTCGAGTTACGAGGCCGAACTCCGTGCTCCCCATTCGGGCAATGTGGCGACCGCCAGCGCGGTCGGCACCAAGATCGGCGAGCGGGCCAAGGCCGCCGGTGTCACCACGGTCGTGTTCGATCGTGGCGGGAACCGCTATCACGGCCGGGTCGCAGCGGTGGCCGACGCCGCCCGCGAAGCCGGGCTCGAGTTCTAGGAGTATCGATATGGCCAACGACAATCGAAACGACCGCAACGACCGCGGTGATGGCCGCGAATCGCGGGTCATCACCATCAACCGGGTCTCCAAGGTCGTCAAGGGCGGCCGCCGCTTCGCCTTCACCGCGCTCGTGGTGCTCGGCGACGGCACCGGCCGGGTCGGTCTGGGCTACGGCAAGGCCAAGGAGGTCCCCCTGGCGATCCAGAAGGGCACCGAAGAGGCTCGCAAGCTGATGTTCGACGTGCCCATGGCCGGCGGAACCATCACGCATCCGATCATCGGCGAGCAGGGCGCGGGTCGCGTGCTGCTCAAGCCGGCCGCTCCCGGTACCGGCGTGATCGCCGGCGGTGCGGCTCGGGCCATCCTGGAAGAGGCGGGCATCCGTGACGTGCTGTGCAAGTCGCTCGGGTCGGCCAACCAGATCAACGTCGCCCGGGCCACCATCAATGCGCTCCAGGGCCTGAAGCGCCCCGACGAGGTGGCGCGCCTCCGTGGTCTCGATGCCTCGGAGTTCACCCCCAAGGGTCTCCTCGAGGCCTACAACGAAGCCCAGCGAGGTCGCCGGGCCGAAGCCGAGGTCAACTGATGGCAGAGCTCAAGATCACCCAGGTCCGGTCGGCCATCGGGACCAAGCCCAAGCAGCGGGGCACGCTCCGTGCGCTCGGGCTGCGAGGCATCGGCAAGTCCAATACGCTCACCGACCGACCCGAGGTCCGTGGCATGATTGCTCGCGTTCCCCATCTGGTGAACGTGGAAGAGGTATGACGATGAAGATCCACGATCTCAAGCCGGCCGAGGGTTCGCGCAAGCGGGCCAAGCGGGTCGGGCGTGGTATCGGCGGCAAGGGCGGCAAGACCGCCGGCCGCGGATCCAAGGGCCAGCGCGCCCGCAACACGGTCCGTGAAGGATTCGAAGGCGGCCAGCTCCCGCTGCAGCAGCGCCTGCCGAAGCTCCGCGGCTTCAACAACCCGTTCCGGGTCGAGTACCAGGCCATCAACCTCGACACCATCGCCGAGGCCGGCCTGGCCGAGGTGACCCCCGAGGCCCTCTTCGGCAAGGGCCTCATCGGCAAGGGTGCCCTCGTCAAGGTCCTCGGTCGAGGTGAACTGTCGAGCGCGGTCACCGTCAAGGCGCACGCCTTCTCGAAGTCGGCCGAAGCGGCGATCACCGCCGCCGGTGGCTCGGTCGAGAAGCTGCCGCTGCCGTTCGCCGTCCGCCCCGCTGCGCAGGGCAACCAGCACGCCAATCGCTGATCCGATGCGGCGAACCCCTGCCCCTTCGCGGCGGGGGTTCGGTGCGTTTTGTCAGGCTGATCCCAGGAGAACGTCGTGAAGACCTTCAAGAACATCTTTGCCTCGGCAGAGCTGCGCAACAAGATCCTGTTCACGCTGGCCATGATCATGCTCTACCGACTCGGGGCCCAGATCCCGTCGCCGGGCGTGAACCTCGACGCCATCACCGCCCTGTCGGACGCATCGGGAGAGGCCAGCGGCGGCATCTTCGGCTACCTGCAGCTCTTCTCGGGCGGGGGCCTCGGCTCGCTGTCGTTCTTCGCCCTCGGGATCCTGCCCTACATCACGGCGTCGATCATCATCCAGATCCTGACCGTGGCCATCCCCAAGCTCGAGGAATGGCAGAGCCAGGGGGCGGTCGGGCAGCGCAAGATCACCCAGTGGACCCGCTACGTCTCGATGGTGCTCGCCCTGGTGCAGAGCACCAGCTTCGTGTTCCTGATCAGCGGCAATCCCGAGGGGTTCTTCGGGGTCAACATCGACCTCTTCCCCCGTGATCAGCCGCAGTGGGGTCTCAAGGTCCTGCTCGCCGTGACCTGCATGACCGTCGGGACCGCGATCGTCATGTGGATGGGGGAGCTCATCACGCAGAAGGGCATCGGCAACGGGATGTCGCTGATGATCTTCGCCTCCGTCGTTGCCGGGCTGCCGGGCATCGGGATCCAGATCGAGGCCCTGCAAGGCTGGTTCGGTCTGGCCATCGCACTCGTGCTGCTCATCGGGCTCACCGCCGGCATCACGTTCGTCGAGCAGGGCCAGCGTCGGATCCCGGTCAACTTCGCCAAGCGGGTGGTCGGACGTCGCCAGTACGGCGGCAACAACACCTACATCCCGCTCAAGGTCAACCAGGCCGGCGTGATCCCGGTGATCTTCGCCTCCTCGCTCCTGCAGCTCCCCAGCCTGCTGGTCGGGGTGCTGCCGGCGACCGGATGGGGTCAAGACGTCCGGGGCTTCGTCTCCGACAACCTCTATCGTCCCGACAACGTCGGCTACGTGCTGGTCTTCGGGGCCCTGATCGTCGGGTTCGCCTACTTCTACAACTCGATCGCCTTCGATCCGGTGCGTCGAGCCGACGAGCTGCGCAAGTCGGGCGGATTCGTGCCGGGGATCCGGCCCGGACCCCAGACCGAGCGCTATCTGGCCAAGATCCTCAACCGGATCACCCTCCCGGGGGCGATCTTCCTCGCCGTCGTTGCCCTGATTCCGTCGGCCGCGCTGTCCCGGGCGCTCGGGGACTCCGGGACCCAGGTCGGGTTCTCGGGTGTGTCGATCCTGATTGCCGTCGGGGTCGCGCTCGAGACCATGAAGCAGATCGATTCCCATCTGCTCAACCAGAACTACGAGGGATTCCTCAAGTGATCGACGCCGAACCGGGCACGATCGCCGGTTCGGGCTTTACAAGCGACGCAATGTCTGAGACCTTGGCAGGCCATGTCGGCCACGATCGAGCCATCGACCGGAACTGATGTCGAACCGCCCGGAACTCCGGGCTTGGGAGAGGTGAGGAAACGATGTCGAGCCCCACACGGCTGGTGATCTTCGGTCGCCAGGGTGCCGGTAAGGGCACCCAGTGCCTGCGTCTGGTCGAGCACTTCGGCGTCGTCCACATCTCCACCGGCGACATGCTGCGTGGTGCGGTGGCGGCCGGCACCGAGATGGGTCGCAAGGCCAAGGCGGTCATGGACGCCGGCGAACTGGTGGGTGACGACATCATCAACGGCATCGTGCGCGAGCGACTCGCCGACGCCGACGTCGAAGCCGGGGGCTTCGTGCTCGACGGCTATCCCGCGCACGGTGGCCCAGGCCGAGGCGCTGGTCCAGATCCTCGGCACCCACGGGCTCCATGCCGTCGTCGACCTCGACGTCCCGCTGGCGGAGGTCACGGCTCGGATGAAGGCCCGTGGCCGCGACGACGACACCGACGAGGGGATCGCCCGGCGTCTCGAGCTGTACGAGCAGGAGACCCGCCCCGTCCTCGACTGGTTCGCCGCCCGTGGCCTGCTCGTCACGGTGGACGGCCTCGCCTCCGAGGGCGAGGTCACCGATCGGCTGATCGCCGCCATCGAACGGGCGATGGCCACGGCCTGACGACCTGGGCCGCCCTCGGACGTTCGGGGGTCGCCGCAACCGGAGCCTGCGATCGTGTGTCCCCACCTCGCGCCCGATCTCGACTACAACGGGGGTGGTCGACGACGTCGGGGCGCTGGTGGCGCCGACGTCGCGTGTTGTTGTGCCCTCCGGTGGTTGGAGCCGGGACATCGCGGGACTAGCATGGTCGGTCGGCCATCGACGCGCCTTGCAGTCGCTGCGGTAGCCCCACTCTCCGACGGTCGTCGCCCACCCATCGTGGATGACGACGGTCGGCAAGTGTCCCGCTCGTCGAGGAGGAACGTCCTGCCAAAGTCCAAGGAAGATGCGATTGTCCTCGAGGGCACCATCGTCGAGTCGCTTCCGAACGCCATGTTCCGGGTGGAACTCGAGAACGGCCTGTCCGTCCTCGGTCACATCTCGGGCAAGATGCGTCGGCATTACATCCGAATTCTTCCGGGCGACCGGGTCCAGGTCGAGCTCACGCCCTACGACCTCACCCGCGGACGTATCACCTACCGCTACAAGTAGGCCACCGATTCCCCCACACCGGCCGACGACTCTGCTCGTCCGTCCGGTGCCTGCCGCTGCGTTCGTTCATCGAACCGGCGCCACTCCGAACCGAAACCAGGTACCCAACATGACTCGGGATGCACGATGAAAGTCCGACCCAGCGTCAAGAAGATGTGTGAGAACTGCAAGGTCATCCGCCGCCGTGGGCGCGTGATGGTGATCTGCGAGAACCCCCGTCACAAGCAGAGGCAAGGCTGATATGGCACGCATCGCCGGTGTGGACATTCCACGCGACAAGCAGGTGGGAATCTCCCTCACCTACATCTTCGGAGTGGGGCGGACCCGCGCCACCGAGATCCTCGATCGGACCGGTGTCGACGCGTCGACCCGGGTCAAGGATCTGACCGAAGCCGAGATCATGTCCATCCGGGCCGACATCGACGCCAACGTCAAGACCGAAGGCGACCTGCGCCGTGAGGTCTCGCAGGACATCAAGCGCAAGATGGAGATCGGATCCCACCAGGGCATCCGACACCGCAAGGGCCTCCCGGTCCGCGGCCAACGCACCCAGACCAATGCCCGCACCCGCAAGGGACCGAAGCGCACCGTCGCCGGCAAGAAGAAGGCAAAGTAGCAACCCATGGCCAAGCCAAGCACCGGAGGCCGGCGGCCTCGCAAGAAAGAGCGCAAGAACGTCACGTACGGGATCGCGCACATCAAGTCGAGCTTCAACAACACGATCGTCGCCATCACCGACCAGGACGGCAACGTGTTGTCGTGGGCGTCGGCCGGCAACGTCGGGTTCAAGGGTTCCCGCAAGAGCACCCCGTACGCCGCACAGCAGGCGGCCGAAGCGGCCGCCCGTCGGGCGATGGAGCACGGAGTCCGCAAGGTCGACGTGCAGGTGAAGGGTCCCGGTTCGGGTCGCGAGACCGCCATCCGCTCGATCCAGAACTCCGGTATCGAGGTCACGGGCATCAAGGACGTCACCCCGGTTCCCCACAACGGTTGCCGGCCGCCCAAGCGTCGGAGGGTTTGATCCATGTCGCGTTACACCGGGCCCCGCGCCCGCATCTCCCGCCGTCTCGGCACCAACATCTTCGACACCAAGGGTGAGGCGAATGCGCTCGAGAAGCGCCCGTATCCCCCTGGCGTCCACGGCCGCACCCGCCGTCGTGGCAACAACAACACCGAGTACCTGTTCCAGCTGCAGGAGAAGCAGAAGGCCCGCTTCGCCTACGGCCTGAACGAGCGCCAGTTCCGCAAGGTCTACGAAGAGGCGTCACGGCGCCCCGGCGTGACCGGCGAGAACATGCTCCGGTTCCTCGAGCTGCGTCTCGACAACGTCGTGTATCGCGCCGGTATGGGCGCCACCCGGGCCCAGGCCCGCCAGTTCGTCAGCCATGGCCACGTCAAGGTCAACGGCAAGCGGGTCAACATCCCCTCCTACCGGGTCCGCAAGGGCGACGTGGTGGAGTTCAAGGAGAAGTCCCGCGACAACGCCATCGTCCAGTGGAACAAGGACGTGCTCGACCGCACCCCGCCCGCTTGGCTCGACCGCGGCGCCGACGGCCTGTCGGTCACCGTCTACAGCGAACCCCTGCGTGAGCAGATCGACGTTCCGCTGCGTGAGCAGCTCATCGTCGAGCTGTACTCCAAGTAATCCCTCGCCCGAGCCGGCCGGAAGGAATCCCACCATGCTGATCATTCAGCGCCCCACCGTGGAACAACTCGACGATGGAGAGACGAATCTCGGTCGCTTTGCGATCGGACCGCTCGAGCCCGGCTTCGGCCACACGCTCGGCAACTCGCTCCGCCGTACGCTGTTGTCCTCGGTCCCCGGCGCCGCCATCACCACCGTTCGTTTCGACGACGCGCTGCACGAGTTCGACACCCTCCCGGGCGTGGTCGAAGACGTCACCGACGTCATCTTGAACCTGAAGGACATCGTCCTCACCTGTGAGGGCGACGAACCGGTCACCCTGCGTCTCGACGCACGTGGCCCCGGCGACGTCACCGCCGGCGACATCGCCTGCCCGCCCGAGGTGGAGATCCTCAACGGTGGGATCCATCTGGCCAAGCTCGACGGCAAGGGCCGTCTGGCGATCGACCTCACGGTCGAGCGGGGCCGTGGCTGGATCGGCTCGGACCGTCCGGTCAACAACTCGATCATCGGCGTGATCCCGATCGACGCGATCTTCAGCCCGATTCGCCGGGTCTCGATCACCGTCGAACCGACTCGGGTCGAGATGTCGACCGACTTCGATCGCCTCATCCTCGAGATCGAGACCGACGGCGCCATCACCCCGCGCGAAGCCCTCGCCTCGGCCGGGTGCCACCCTGCGTTCGTTGGTGCAGCTCGTCGAGGAGATGAGCGACGAACCCGAAGGCCTGACCCTGGGCGAGGCCCCGGCCGCCGCCTCGGGTTCGCCCGGATCTCGACCTCCCGATCGAGGATCTCGACCTGTCCGAACGGCCCCGCAACTGTCTCAAGCGGGCCCAGGTCAACAGTGTCGGTGAACTACTCACCAAGACCGAAGACGACTTGCTGGCCATCACCAATTTCGGCCAGAAGTCCCTCGACGAAGTGATCGCCAAGCTCGACGAGCGTGGCCTGTCACTCCGCGGATCCAGGAGCTGAAGCAATGCAGGGACGTCCACGCAAGGCCCGCCGGTTCGGCGGTTCCGCCCAACATCAGAAGCTGATGATGGCCAACCTCGTCGCGTCGCTGGTCGCCGCCGAGGGCATCGTCACCACCGAGGCCAAGGCCAAGGCCATGCGGCCGATCGCCGAGCGCATCATCACCAAGTCCAAGAAGGGTGGCCTGCACAACTATCGTCAGGTGCTCTCCTACCTGGGTGACGTCGAGATGACCACCAAGCTCTTCGACGACGTCGGTCCTCGCTATGCCGACCGACCCGGTGGCTACACCCGGATCCTCAAGATGGGTCCTCGTCACGGCGACAACGCGCCGATGGCGAAGATCGAACTCGTCTGAGCCGAGTCGGGCAATTGAGTCTCTTCGACGCAACGAGCGGGCCGACGGGCCCGCTCGTTCGCGTTGCCCTGCTCATCGCCTACCACGGTGCCGGGTTCCGGGGCCTGGCTCCCAACCACGGGGTGCGCACGGTGGTCGGCGAACTGGGAACGGTTCTGCGCCCGTATCTGGGCTACGAGCCCGAGATCGTGATGTCGGGCCGGACCGACGCCGGGGTCCATGCCTGGGGTCAGGTCCTGTCGCTCGACGTCACCGAGGCCAAGGCCGATCCCGAACGGATCGCCCGCATCATCAACGTCGGGCTCCAGCCCGAGGTGGTGTGCCGGTCGGCCCGCATCGTCGACGCCGACTTCAGCGCCCGACATTCCGCCACCGCTCGGCGCTACCACTACCACGTCCTCAACACGCCCCACCCCAGCCCGTTCCTGGCCGACACCGCCTGGTGGGTGGCCGAGCCCCTTCTGCCTCGCGTCGATGCGTCTGGCCTGCGATCCACTGCTCGGCGAACACGACTTCTCGTCGTTCTGTCGCCGGCCGAAACGCGACGACGACGACGAGGTCTCGCTCGTGCGTCGGGTGAGCGGGGCCCGCTGGACCGATCTCGGCGATGGCCTGCTGCGGTTCGAGATCGAGGGATCGGCGTTCTGTCACCAGATGGTCCGTTCGATCGTCGGATTCCACGTCGCCGTCGGTCGAGGCCGGCGTTCGGCGGGTGAGCTCATGGGGGTCCTGGCGGCCCGTGATCGCAACGCCGCCGGGTCGCCGGCCCCGCCCCACGGCCTCACGCTCCAGACCGTGGACTACCCGGTCGACCCGTTCGGCGATTGAGAAGGCGGCACGACCGGTTGGAGCCGGGATCGCGCGACCCTATGCTTGCTCTTCGGCCTCTGCGCCCCGATGTCTGCTGCCCAAGCTCGGCACACCGACCCCGGCTCTCTTCGAACAGGTTTCACCGTGAAGACGTACTCCCCCAAGAAATCCGAGATCGAACGGCAATGGTTCGTCGTCGATGCCGAAGGACTCACGCTGGGCCGCATGGCCACCGAGGTCGCTCGCATCCTGCGCGGCAAGCACAAGCCCACGTTCGCCCCGCACATGGACTCGGGTGACCACGTGATCGTGGTCAATGCGTCGAAGATCGTGCTCACCTCCGACAAGGCCTCGAAGAAGCAGGTCCACCATCACTCGGGCTACCCCGGAGGCCTCACCTCCCGTTCGTACGCCGATGCCATGGCCCGCCGCCCGGCCGACACCGTTCGCAAGTCCATCACCGGCATGCTCCCGAAGAACCGGCTCGGTCGCCAGATGGCCACCAAGCTCAAGGTCTACGCCGGACCCGACCATCCCCACAGCGCCCAGGCGCCGACCGTTCTCGAGATTCCCGGCGCACGCCGCGAGGTGCAGTGATGTCGTTCCTTACCCAGACCACCGGTCGCCGCAAGCAGGCCGTCGCCCGGGTTCGTTTCCGGGCCGGCAGCGGCCAGATCACCGCCAACGGACGGGCGTTCGACGACTACTTCCCGTCGGCGGTCCACCGTCGCCTCATCACCGAGCCGCTGCGGGTCACCGACTCCGAGGAGACCTTCGACATCGACGTCACCCTCGATGGTGGTGGCCTGTCGGGCCAGGCCGGGGCCTTCCGGCTCGGTATCGCCCGGGCGCTGATCGAGCTCGATCCCGACCAGCGACCGGCCGTGAAGGCCGAGGGCCTGCTCACCCGCGATCCTCGCAAGAAGGAATCGAAGAAGTACGGCCTCAAGAAGGCCCGCAAGGCTCCGCAGTACTCCAAGCGCTGATCGGGCCGGCCACGACGTCCATGGCACTTCCCGCGTTCGGGACCGATGGTGTCCGCGGTGTCGCCAATCTCGATCTGACCCCCGAGGCGGCACTGGCCCTCGGCCGTGCCGCCGCCGGCGTTCTGGTGCCGAGTCCGGCGGCGACCCACGAGCGACCGAGATTCGTGATCGGGCGTGATCCTCGGCGATCAGGGCCGATGCTCGAGGCCGCCCTGGCGGCCGGGCTGGCGTCGTGTGGCATCGACGTCGTCCTCCTCGGCGTGGTGCCGACCCCGACCGTGGCCTGGATCTGCGCTCGTGACCACGTGGCCGGGGCCATGATCTCGGCGTCGCACAACCCGTTCGCCGACAACGGCATCAAGCTGTTCGCCGCGGGAGGACTCAAGCTCTCCGACGAAGCCGAAGCCGAGATCCAGCAACGGTTCCACGACGCCCTCGAACGATCACCGGCCTCGGCGGCACCGGGACCGACGATCGTGTCGGGGTCGGCCGTGGGGCGTGTCGATCCGACCGACGTCGCCGACGAATGGATCGAGTCGGTGATCGCAACGATCGACGGACGTCGTCTCGACGGGGTGTCGATCGTGCTCGACACCGCCAACGGGTCGGCGAGCGCCGTCGGTCCGGAGGTGTTCCGGCGGCTCGGCGCCGAGGTCACCGTGCTGTGCGATGGGCCCGACGGTCTCAACATCAACGCCGACTGCGGGTCCACCAGCCCCCAGGCCCTCGCCTCGGCCGTCGTCGAACGGGGCGCCGCCTTCGGTCTCGCCTTCGACGGCGACGCCGATCGGCTGATCGCCGTCGACCACACCGGTGCGATCGTCGACGGTGATCACATCCTCTGCCTGTTGGCGGCCGACTGGAAGGCCACCGGACGACTGACCCACGACACGCTCGTGGTCACGGTCATGAGCAACCTCGGGCTCCACCTGGCCATGGCGTCGGCCGGGATCACGGTCCGCCAGACCGGCGTCGGCGACCGGTACGGTCCTGGCCGAGCTCCATGCGGGCGGGTACTCGCTCGGTGGAGAGCAGTCGGGCCATGTGATCTGTCGAGACCTGGCGACCACCGGCGACGGCATCCTGGCCGGCGTGCAACTCGCCGACGCCGTCGTCCGTTCGGGACGATCCCTGGCCGAACTGGCCAGTGGGGCCATGACCACGGTGCCCCAGATCCTGCGCAACGTCCGGCTCTCGGCTCCTGATCCGGAGCTCGTCGACCGGATCCGCCCCGACGTCGAGGCTGCCGAGCGAGAGCTCGGAGCCGACGGCCGGGTCCTGGTCCGGGCCTCGGGCACCGAACCCCTGATCCGGGTGATGGTCGAGCATCTCGACGCCACCACGGCGGCGCAGGTCTGCGATCGGCTGGTTGCGCTGGTCGAGCGCACCTCGGCCCGATGAACCGAACCGCGCCTGGGGCCGATTGCCCACCGCTGCTCAGCGGGACGGGCAAACGGCCGATCCATACTGTTGAGACCCTGACTGAGGAGGCCGCTCATGTGCGGGATCATCGCCATTGCTCGTCGACGCACGGCGCGACCCACGCCATCGGCTGACCAGGTGCTCGCGGCGCTGGCCGCCGCATCCGACGCCATGCCCGAGACATCGACGGCGAAGCTGGCCGAGCGCCTGGCGACCACCGCCGACGCCCTGGGCGACGTCGACCGCCTGCTCCGAGGCGAAGCCGGGCTGTTGGCCCTCCTCGGCGACCAGGATCTCGAGCTGACGGTCCGGGTCGAGATCGAGCGACTGGCGGCCCATCTCGTCGAGGTCGAGCAGTATCTGTTCGACAACGGCCACGAGTTCGACGACCTCGAAGCCATCAACTCGGGGATGATCGCCGCCAAGGACGCGGCCTGGGCCATCGAGCGCGATCGGCTGCGGACTGCCCGGGAAGTGGCGATCCTGGCCGGTCCCAATCCCAGCGGAGCGGCGGTCGCCGCGTTCTTGAGCATCCAGCAGGCGCTGAGCTCGCTCGATCGTCTCGAGGTGCGGGGCCGCGACTCGGCCGGGATCCACCTCCTGGTCCGCCACCACGGGCTCGATCTCGACGCCTCACCGGCCAAGAACCTCCTGGAGCGACGACTCGAGGACCCGCTGTTCACGAGCGGCGCAGCGCGGACCCCCGAGGGACACCTCAGCCTCGTCTACAAGGCGGCGGCCGAGATCGGCGAACTGGGAGACAACACCAAGGCGATGCGGGCGGCGATCGTCGCCGACGAGCTCCTCCGTGCGGCCCTCGTCGACGAAGCGGCCGAGGTCACCGTGCTCGGGCACACGCGCTGGGCCTCGGTCGGCATCATCTCCGAGCCCAACGCCCACCCGGTCAACTCCGACGAGGTCGGCCGAGCGGAGGCCCCCTACGTCACGGCGACCCTCAACGGCGACGTCGACAACTTCGCCGACCTGATCGCCGTCGAGAAGCTGGCGATCGCCGGCGAGATCACCACCGATGCCAAGGTGATCCCGACCCTGGTGTCCCGAAGCCTGGCCGAAGGACTCGATCTCGACGAGGCCGTCCGGTCGACCGTGGCCCAGTTCGAGGGTTCGGTGGCCATCGGGCTGTCGACCACCAGCGAACCGGGCGACCTGCACCTGGCCCTCCGGGGTTCGGGCCAGGGCGTGTTCGTCGGGATGGCCGAAGACGCCTTCGTCATCGCCTCCGAACCCTATGGCGTCGTCGAGGATGCGGCGCGCTACCTCCGGATGGACGGCGAGACCCCGGCCGATCGAGACAACCCCACGGGCAGCCAGGGCCAGATCGTCCGCGTACGCGGCGCGCTGGCCGGCGACCCGGCCGGAGTCTCCCGGATGGCCTACGACGGCACCGAGCTCCCCATCGCCGACGCCGAGTGGAAGACCCCCGAGGTCACCACGCGCGACATCGACCGCGGCGACGCCGCGCACTTCCTGCTGAAGGAGATCTCCGAGTCACCGAATTCGTTCGCCAAGACCCTTCGGGGACGCCTCGTCGACACGGCCGGGCATCTCGCCGTGCGGCTGCCCGACGAGACCATCTCGACCGAAGTCGACGGTCGGCTCCGGTCGGGCCGGATCCGTCGGGTCGAGGTCATCGGGCAGGGAACCGCAGCCGTCGCCGGGCAGGCCGTCGCCTCGGCGTTCGAGTGGATGCTGGCCGGACTCGACGTGCCGGTGCGGGCGATCACCGCCACCGAGATGTCGGGTTTCCACCTCGACGACGACATGTCCGACGTGCTGGTCGTCGCGATCAGCCAGTCCGGCACGACGACCGACACCAACCGAACCGTCGACCTGCTCCACGGTCGGGGGGCCATCGTCCTGGCGATCGTCAACCGCCGGGGCAGCGACCTGGTCGACAAGTCCGACGGGGTGCTCTACACCTCCGACGGACGCGACGTCGAGATGAGCGTGGCCTCGACCAAGGCCTTCTATGCCCAGATCGCCGCGGGCTTCGTGCTCGCCGAGGGCGTCTCGCAGCTCATGGGAGCCTCGGGACGCTCCGACGACGAACGACAGGCGCTGCTCGCCGCCCTGCGTGAACTGCCCGTCGCCATGCGAGCGACGCTGGCCAAGCGCCCCGCCATCGCTGCGGCAGCCGATCGCCACGCACCGAGCCGTCGGTACTGGGCGATGGTCGGCAACGGAGCGAACGCCATCGCCGCCCGTGAGCTCCGGATCAAGTTGTCGGAGCTTTGCTACAAGGCGATCGCCTGCGACATCACCGAGGACAAGAAGCACATCGATCTGTCGTCCGAGCCACTGATCCTGGTGTGCGCAGCCGGACTGGTGGGTTCGAACGCCGACGACGTCGCCAAGGAGGTGGCGATCTTCCGGGCCCACAAGGCGGCCCCGATCGTGATCGCCACCGAGGGCGAGAATCGGTTCAACGGTGCGCTCGACGTGATCAGCGTTCCCGAGACCCACCCCCTCCTGGCCTTCGTGCTGTCCACGATCGTCGGGCATCTCTTCGGCTACGAAGCGGCGCTGGCCATCGATGCATCGGCCCGTCCCCTTCGTGAAGCCCGCGGCATCATCGAGCGCTTCGTCGGCGCATCGGGTGACGGGTGGTTCGATCGATTCTCGGCCGAGCTCGATCCCCGTGCGACGCGGTTCTTCAGCGCCCTGCGTGACGGCCGTTTCAACGGCCAGCTCGAGGCATCCACGGCCGTTCGGCTCGCCTCCCTGCTCCGATTCGCCGGGCAGACCATTCCGCTGGAGGCCTACCAGACCGAGTTCGGCAAGGTGGGCACGCCCGGCGTCGTCGTCGAGGACCTCGCGGCGGCGCTCACCGCCGGGATCGAAGAACTGACCCGACCGGTCGACGCCATCAAGCACCAGGCGAAGACCGTGACGGTCGGCATCTCCCGGGCCGACGAGTCGCTCCTGCAGTCCGACCTCATCCAGGCCGTGCTCGCCACGGGTTGTCCCCGGGACCGACTCAGCTACCGCACCCTACGTTCCCTGTCGGCCCTCGATCCGGCGATCGGCGAGGTCACCGGCTACACCCGCTACCGCATCGAGGGGCGACCCGACGACGACGCCGAGGTGTTCGTCGTCGACAAGAGCGGACTGTCGGCGAACCTGACGTCGCGGGTCCAGAGCGATCCGACCCTGCGGGGTACCAAACACCGGGTGGCCGCCGATCGCGAGCTCATCGTCACCGTCGGGACCGACGGCCGGGTCGTGCTGATCGTGCCCGAGATCAAAGACGGCGAGACCACCGGGCTCACGCTGTGTCATCTCCGGGTCAACGACGGGCTCGACGCCGCAACCGCTCGAAACGTCCTGCAGGGCTATCACAAGCGCTATCGCCAGCTTGTCGACGTCGTCACCGAGCACGAGCCCACGTTCCGGGACGATCTCCTGGCGACGGTCCCGACCGTCGAACTGCTCACGGCGCCGATCAGTACGGTGGCGAACCGCTGGATCGCCGCCTGAGCAACCAAGGTCGGGCCCCCGGGACCGGGGTCGACGCCGTGCCATGAACCACACGGTGATGTCATCGGTGCGCCGGTGGTGGCAGGATTGGGTCCATGACCTCGCCACGGATCCCGAAACCCGTGCCGGGCCAGGTCCTGCACAACGAGCGGGTCGCCGGGGCACTCGACGACGTCTGGTCCCGGTTCGGATCCCGCGATTCGCTCTTCCCGAACCTGGCGCTCGACGCGGTGCTGGTTCGCGCCGACCAGGGGGAACTGCGGGCCGCACTGCCCCGGATGCTGGAGCTGGCAACCAGTCCGCTCGCCGACCCCGAGGGTGCGGTTGCGGTCTTCGATCGGCTGGAGGCCGCCGGGTGGTCCGATTGGGCCGCCGACGAGCGTCGCTCGATCGAACGGGTTCTCGACCAGTGGTGGCTCACCGAGCTGGCGCTCGAGCCGGGGGAGCCCGCACTCCACGAAGTGCTCGGGGCCCTGGCCCGGCTCGACATCGAACTCGTCCGGTGGCTCGACCCGTGGCTGCGTGACCTCGACGGTCCCGGCGCCCGGCACCTCGCCTCGATGGTCGACGACCAGCTCTCGTGGTCCCGTTGGCAGGAAACCCCGGATCGTCGGCGCCAGGTTCTCGCCTGGACCCGATCCGAGCCGGTCGTGATGGGCCTGACCGTCGTCGGTGGTGTCCACCTCGAACCCGGGCAGCTCGGTGACGCCCTGGATCGGATGCTCTGACCATGCAGCCCGTGGTGACCCCGGCCGAGATGCGCTCGATCGATGCGGCCGCCGACGAACCGGTCGAGGTGCTCGTCGAGCGGGCCGGCTGGGCCGCCGCCACCGAGGCGCGGCGCCTGCTGGGTGGCGTGTCCGGAACACGGATCGTGGTGATCGCCGGTCCCGGAAACAACGGGGCCGATGGTCGGGCCGCGGCGCGGCACCTGCAGCGGTGGGGTGCATCGCTCGTGATCCTCGATCCGGGCTCCACCGATCGGCGATCGTTCGTGCGCGCCGATCTGGTGATCGACGCCGCGTTCGGCACGGGTCTCCGTGATGGGTTCGAGGGTCCCGACCTGCTCCGTCCCGACGGGACACGGCCGCTCGTGTTGGCCGTCGACATCCCGAGCGGCCTCGACGGTCTCACCGGCGAGGCCCGGGGATCGGTGCTCGCCGCCGATGCGACGGTGACGTTCGGGGCGTGGAAGCCCGGGCTGTTGTTCGCCGCCGGACCGAGGCTGTGCGGACGGGTCGCCGTTGCGCCGATCGGCCTCGACTGTTCGACCGTGAAGTGTGCGCTGATCGAACCGGCGGACGTCGGTCGGTGGCCGCGTCGGGACGCCGATGCCCACAAGTGGCAATCGGCGGTCTGGGTGGTCGGGGGCAGCCCATCGCTGCCGGGGGCACCCCGGTTGTCGACCCGGGGAGCCGCCCGGGCCGGAGCCGGCTACGTCCTGGCGTCCATCCCCGGTCTCGCCGCCGACGAACTCCGGCTCCCCGCCGAGGTCGTCGGTCGGGAGCTGGTCGGCGACGGCTCCTCGTCGGGCGGTCCCGGCGGAACCTGGGGTGCGGCGGTGCTCCGGGGGCTCGACCGGGTGGCGGCGCTGGTCGTCGGTCCCGGTCTCGCCACCGATGCGACCACCGGCGCCGAGGCCCGTCGGGTGATCGCCGAGGCACCGATTCCGATCGTGATCGATGCCGGGGCGCTCGATGCCGTCGCCGCCGATCCGTCCGGTCTCCGACGGCGCTCGATCCCCGCCGTGCTGACGCCACACGATGGGGAGTTCGCCCGGTTGGTCGGGCACGCCCCGGGGCCCGATCGGGTGGCCGCGGCACGCGAGGCCGCGGTCCGACTCGGGGCCGTGGTGCTGCTGAAGGGCCCGGCCACGGTCGTCGCCGACCCGGCGGGAAGGGCCGCCATCTCGGTTGCCGGCGACCAACGACTGGCGACCGCCGGTACGGGCGACGTGCTGGCCGGCATCATCGGTGCCGGCCTGGCACTCGGGCTCGAGCCGTTCGAGGCCGCCGCGTTCGGGGCCGAGGTACACGGCCGGTCGTCGCTCCTCGGATCGCCGGTGGGATTGGTCGCCGGTGATCTCCCCAGGCTCGTCGCCCACCTGCTCAGTCGGAACGTGGCCCGATGAGTCGGGCGTGGCTCGACATCGATCTCGATGCGATCGCCCACAACGTCTCGATGCTCGGAGCCGTGGCGTCGGGGAGTGAACTGTGTGCGGTGGTGAAGGCCGATGGTTACGGCCATGGCGCAGTCGAAGTCGCCCGGACGGCACTGGGAGCGGGCGCATCCCGATTGGCCGTGGCCCAGGTGGCCGAGGGTGTCACGCTCCGTCGAGCCGGCATCGAGGCGCCCATCTGGGTGCTGTCCGAACCCGCGCCTCGCGAGTACGCCGAGGTGGTCGAGTACCGGCTCGAGCCGGCGGTCTACACCGCCGAATCCCTCGCCGTCCTCGACGACGCCGTCACCCGGTCGGGCGTCGGTGCTGCCGCGGTCACGGTCCATCTGAAGGTCGACACCGGAATGGGGCGGGTGGGCGCGACCTCGGCGTCGGCGCTCGACCTGGCGCGCACCATCGTGGCCGGCGACGCGTTCGAGCTCGGTTCGGTCTGGACCCACCTGGCCCGGGCCGACGAGATCGGGCATCCCCTGAACGGGCAACAACTCGAGCGCTTCGACGCGCTGCTCGAGGAGTTGTCGTCGATCGGGATCGATCCGCCCCTCGTCCATGCGGCCAACACGGCGGCGACCCTGGTGCTGCCCGAGAGCCACTACGACCTCGTCCGGTGTGGGATCGGCGTCTACGGCTGCCTGCCCGGACCCGAACTCGAAGACGTCGGTGACTTCCGACCGGCGATGCGCCTCGTGTCGGAGGTCGCCTTCGTGAAGCAGGTGCGCGCCGGCACGGCGGTCAGCTACGGGCACCGGAGGCGCCTCGCCGCCGACACCACCCTCGCCACGATCCCGATCGGCTACGCCGACGGGGTTCCCCGGGCCTGGTGGGAATCGGGCGAGGTCCTGATCGGCGGTGAGCGTCACCGATTCGCCGGCATGATCACCATGGATCAGGTGATCGTCGACTGCGGCGACCGCAACGTGCGTCCCGGCGACGAGGTCGTGCTGCTCGGCGCCCAGGGCGGTGACGAGATCACGGCCGAGGAATGGGCCGGAGTTCTCGGCACCATCACCTACGAAGTGGTGTGTGGCTTCGGGCCTCGGCTCGAGCGGAGAATTCGGAGACGTTCATGAATCCATGGTCGCTGATGGCCGGATTGGCCTCGGGTTGGCTCGGCGAGCGCTGGCTGATGCGGCGCATCGGCCGCGCCGGCTCGACGTCGGTGGCCGTCGCCATCCCGGCAACAGCCGTCGATCGGGTGATGACGACCCCCGATGGCGGTGAGGTCCGCTGGATCGAGGCCGGAACCGGTCGACCGCTGGTGCTGCTGCACGGCATCACGCTCGAGGCCGAGGCCTGGCACCACCAGTTCGCCCTGGCCGACCGCTGCCGGGTCATGGCCGTCGATCTCCGCGGTCACGGCCGGTCACGGGCCGGGTCCAACGGTGCCACGATCGGTGACAACGCCGCCGATCTGGCCCAGCTCCTGGTCGACGAGGACCTGCACGACGTGGTGTTGGCCGGCCATTCGATGGGGGGAATGGTCGTCGGTCGATTCCTGGCCACCGCCGATCCGTCGGTGGTGGCCAGGGTCTCCGGTGTGGCCTTCGTCGACTCCGCGGTTCGGGCCCCCGTTCCACCCGCCCGGTTCCAGGGCTCGATCGATCGGGTGCTGCAGGCGGGTCCGATCGCCGGCTTCACCGGAACGGTGCCCGACAACGACTTCGGGCGCCTGGCCGTGATGGCGACCTTCGGCCGCCGGCCGAGCCTCGGCGATCTGCAGCTGGTGGCCGACAGCTACGACCGGCTGCCCCGAGCGGTGTACTGGAGCGCCTGGCCGTCGATCTTCGCACACGACGTGCGGGCGGAGCTGGCCGCACGCGACGATCTCGACCGGCTCCGCGTGGCGATCGTCGTCGGGGCGCTCGACCGGCTCACACCGGTGCGCTGCGCCAACGATCTCGCCACCGCGTTCCCTGCGGCCGAGGTGATCGTCGTTCCCCACGTGGGTCACCAGATGATGCTCGAGGATCCCGAAGGCCTGAACGAGGTCCTCGGTCGGCTCCTCGATCCCGTCGTCGAGGTCCGTCGATCCTCGGTCGACGTCGATCGCTGAGCCGGACGACCCCGCTTGCCCGTCCGAGTCCTGATCGTGGAGCCGTGGAACGGTGGCTCCCACGCACGTTGGGCCGACGGGTACCGTGCGGCGAGCCGTCACGTGGTCTCGAGCGTGGGCTTGCCTGCCGACCGTTGGCGTTGGCGCCAGCGCGGCGGGGCGGCGCCGCTGGCCGACCTCGTCCGTGGTCACGTGGCCGATCACGGACGGCCGGACGTCGTGGTGATCTCGAGTCCGGTCGACGCCGCCCGGCTCCTCGGGCTGCTGCGCAACGATCTGGCCGGGGTTCCGGTCGCCGTCTATCAGCACGAGTCGCAGCTGCTCTACCCGAACGCGAAGGGAGCCGGGGCGAACGACGCCGATGCACTGCTCGACTGGTTCTCGTGGCTGGCCGTCGACGCCGTGTTCTTCAACAGCGACTGGCATCGTCGACAGGTGATCCGCGCCCTCCCGCCCTTTCTGGACCGTCTCCCCGACCGCGACCACCACCACCTGCTCGAGGCGGTTCTCGACAAGTTCGAGACGTTGCCGCTGGGGCTCGATCTGTCGTGGACCGAACCGTCGTCGCCGCCGTCGTCGCCGCGTTCGGGTCCGATCGTGTTGTGGCCGCACCGCTGGGAGCCCGACAAGGAGCCGGCGGTGTTCGCTCGGGCGGTCGACCGTCTGGTCGATCGGCGTCTCGACGTGGGGCTGGTCCTCGCCGGTGAAGCCGGACCCTTCGGTGATCCGATCCGGCAGCGCCTCGTCGACGCGCACGCCGACCGCGTCCTGGCCGTCGGTCCGTTCTCGCCGCCGGAGTACCGGTACTGGCTCGGCCGATCCGACATCGTGGTGAGCTGCGCGGCACACGACTTCTTCGGTGTCGCCGTCGCCGAGGCGGTGGCGGCCGGATGCGTACCCGTGGTGCCCGATGCGGTGAACTACCCGGATCTGCTGGGTCCGGGCGGAGCGGACTTCCTCTACCGGCCCGGCACCTTCGGATCACGGTTGGCCGAGGTGGTCGGCGAGGTCGATCGCTGGCAGCGGCGCGCCGTCCCGCTGGCCGCAACGATGCAACGCTTCGACTGGTCGGAGCTGGCCCCGGTCTACGACCGCCGAATGGCGATGCTGGCCGAGCGCTGACCGAGGCCTTGCCCGGGATCGGCCGGCCTGTCACGCTGTTGGCGCATGTCCGACCCCGAACCCTCCGAGACCCCGTGCTGACCGAGAACCCGTGCTGACCGACGTCTCGGGCGTCGAGGTCGGCCACTGGACCAGCGACGCCGGCGACACCGGGTGCACCGTGATCATCCTCCCCGAGACGACCGTGGCCTCCGGCGAGGTCCGTGGCGGTGCACCGGCGACACGAGAATTCGCCCTGCTCGATCCCAGCCGGATGATGCAACAGGTGGATGCCGTGGTGTTGTCGGGGGGATCGGCCTTCGGGTTGGCCACCGCCGACGGGGTCATGCGGTATCTGGCCGAGCAGGGCCGCGGCTTCTCGACCGTCGGTGGTGTCGTGCCGATCGTCGTCGGGCTGTGCATCTACGACCTGACCGAGGCCGCCGGGCTCGATCCCGACGCACGACCCGGAGCCGAGGCCGGACGGGCGGCCGCCGCGGCGGCGTCGGGGGGACCCGTGCCCACCGGGCGGGTCGGCGGGGGAGCGGGAGCGACCTATCGCAAATGGTGGGGGCGGGACGGCCGCCGCCCGGGCGGGTTGGGAAGCGCGACCGTCCGGGAAGGTGCGGTCGTGGTCAGCGCCCTGATCGTGGTCAACGCGCTCGGCGACATCGACCCCGGCGATGGGTCGACCCCCGATCTGGTGCCGCCGCCGGTGTCGGCCACCGAAGCCGACTTCGGGACCAACACCACGATCGGGATCATCGTCACCAATGCCGCCATCGACAAGATGGGCTGCCACCTCCTCGCCCAGGCCGGCCACGACGGACTGGCCCGAGCGCTCGTTCCGGCGCACACCGCCGCCGACGGCGATGCCCTCGTCGCCGCGGCCACCGGTCAGGTCGAGGCCGACCTCACCCGGTTGCGAACGATGGCGACCACGGCGGTCGTCCGGGCGATCCGTTCGGTGCGAATCGCCCCCTGAGTCGCTCCCGGACCGGGGCGGTGCGCCGGTCAACGGTCGACGTTGGCACCGCAGACCACGACGGCGACGTCGGTCTGATCGGCGGCGGGCTGCCAGCGACCGGAGCGGATCGCCGCGACGGGCGTGGCGGCCGCCGGCTCGACGAGGATCCGCAGTTCACGCCACAGCCATTGCTGGGCCTCGATCACGTCGTCGTCGGGAACGAGCACTGCGTGGGTCGTCGCTCGCCGCAGCGCCCGCCAGCCGATGGACCCCAGGCGGGTCGCGCCGAGCGCATCGGCGGCCACGCCCGACACCGGAACGTCGACGGGACCTCCGTGCTCGAGTGCCGTTGCGAAACTGGCCGTACCCGGGGTCTCACAGACCACCAGGTCGACGCTGTCGCCGAACCAGGTGGCCAGCCCGCCGGCCAGCCCGCCGCCACCACAGGCAACGAGCACGGCGTCGAGTCCGGGCCGCGCCGAGTCGAGCTCGCGGCCGACGGTGCCGGCACCGGCCACGACCTCGGGTTGGTCGTAGGCGTGGATCGCGACGGCCCCGGTCCGGACCTGGTGGGCTCGGGCTGCCGCGAGGGCCTCGGCGTAGACGGCGCCGACCCGGTGCACGTCGGCGCCGAGTTCCCGAAGCCGTGCGACCTTGGCCTCGGCCGAGATCGTCGGCACGAAGACCGTCGCCGGGAGGCCGAGGTGCCGGGCGGCCCAGGCCACAGCAATGCCATGATTGCCGCCCGATGCCGCAACCAGTCCCCGCTCGGCCAGGGTCGGGTCCGCGTCGAGTTCGCACTGCGCGGCGTGGAGCGCTCCCCGAGCCTTGAAGCTGCCGGCATGTTGGAGGAACTCGAGCTTGAGGTGGGCCCGGACGGGTTGGGCGGTGCTCGACGAGTTGGCGAGTTCGCCCCAGTCGAGGGTCAGGATCGGGGTGGAACGGATCGCACCGGCGAGACGGGCCGCCGCGCGCTCGATGTCGGATCGGGTCGGTCGATCGGCCGGCGGGGTCACGATCGGACCGTAGCCGGGCGGCCGGCCCGGCCGCCGCAGTCGGGCTCCGAGGTGTCGAAGCGGCCCGTTAGCCTGACGATCGTGTCCGACCTGTCCCACGCCTCGACGCCGCCTCCGTCGCCCGATGGCGCGTGGTCGGTCACCACGGCCTGTGCGGCGCAGACCCGGTTCGTCGCCGAGTCGCTGGCCCCGCTGCTCGTCGACGGTGATCTGATCGTCCTCGCCGGGGACCTCGGGGCCGGCAAGACGTGCTTCACCCAGGGACTCGGCGTCGGCCTCGGGATCGAGGACCGGATCACGAGTCCCACCTTCACCCTCGCCAACCGCTACGACGGCCGATTGGGTCTCGACCACCTCGACGTCTATCGGCTCGACGACCTGGCCGAGACGCTCGATCTGGACCTTCCCGAACTGCTGGAGACGGGGGTCACCGTGATCGAGTGGGGCGAGCAGATCGAACCCGTGCTGCCGGTGGACCGACTCACGATCCGGCTGCTGCTGGGCGACGGCGACGACGATCGCGAGCTCCGATTCGAGCCCGGTTCGCCACGTTGGCTCGAGCGGATCGGGCCACTCGCCTCGTTGGCCGAGCGGTTGCCGCCGTGTTGATCCTGGCCGTCACCTCGGCCACGGCCAGCGTCGGTGTGGCCGTCGTCGACGTGGTTGCCGACGCCGGGTCCGCCGGGGCGCCCCCGGTGGCGTTCACGGTGCTGGCCGAGCGCCAGACGGCAACCGACCGCCGACATGCCGAGGAACTGACCCCGATGATCGCCGACGCACTGGCCCGGGCCGGCGCGGCCCGTGGGGCGATCGTGCGCCTCGCCGACATCGACCGGTTCGCCGTCGACATCGGTCCCGGGCGATTCACCGGGCTACGGGTTGGCCTCGCCACCGTTCGCACCCTGGCGCTCGCCACGTCGACGCCGGCCACCGGGGTGTCGAGTCTCGAGGCCCTCGCCGCCGAGTTCCCCGGTGCCACGGTCACCGCCATCGTCGACGCCCGCCGCGCCGAGGTGTTCCAGCAGCGGTTCTCGGTCGATGTGGCCGGAGTCCCCACGGCCCTGTGCGAACCGTTGGTCGGCGAACCGGCGCGATTCGTGGTCGAGGTCGCCGACCACGACGTCGTCGTCGGCGACGGGGGCGATCGCTACGCCGAGCTCTACGGCCGCCGTCTGGTCTCGGGCCGAGAGCCGTCACCGGTCACGATCGCCCGCTTGGCATCGGCCCGGCCGGGCGTCGAGGGTTCCCTCGTCCGACCCCGCTATCTCCGCGATCCCGACGTGCAGATCAACATCAAGACCCGGGCGATCGCCACGGATCGGCAACCGTCGTGATCATCGCGCCGCTCACGGTCGGCCACCTCGACGACGTCGCCCGGCTCGAGTCCGAGGTCAGTCCGCAGCCCTGGTCCCGCGAGCTCTTCGCCGGGGAACTCGACGTGTCGCCCTCACGGCGTCACTGGCTCGTCGTTCACGACGACGGTTCCCTCGTCGCGTTCGCCGGCATGATGCTCGTCGGGGACGACGCCCATCTGATGAACATCGCCGTTGCCCCCGACCGACGCCGGCTCGGCGTGGCCCGGTTCCTGCTGACCCGCCTGCTCGACGACGTCGTCGAGCTCGGGGCCCGTCACCTGACCCTCGAAGTCCGCCCCGACAACACAGCGGCGCTTGCGCTCTATCGTGCTTTCGGCCTGTCGGTGGCCGGGACCCGTTCGGACTACTACGGCCCCGGCGAGGACGCCCTGATCCTCTGGACGCACGATCTCGATCGTCCCGACCATCCTCGACATCTGATCGGAGATCGCCCATGACCGTGATGCTCGCCATCGAGAGCAGCTGCGACGAGACGGCCGTCGCCATCGTGCGTGACGGGGTCGAGGTGCTCGCCAACGTCGTGTCGAGCCAGGTCGACCTGCATGCCGAGTTCGGCGGCGTCGTGCCCGAGGTGGCGAGCCGCGCCCACCTCGATCTGCTCGAGCCGGTGTTGCGGCGGGCCCTGCACGACGCCGACCTCGACGCCTCGGGCATCGACGCCGTTGCCGCCACCCATGGACCGGGCCTGATCGGCGCGCTCCTGATCGGGGTCAGCGCCGCCAAGGCCCTGGCGTTGGCCTGGGACGTTCCCTACGTGGGGGTGAACCACATGGAGGGCCACCTCTTCGCGACCACACTCGAACGGCCGGACCTCGAGTTCCCGCTGGTGGTGTTGCTGGTGTCCGGTGGTCACACGTTGCTCGTCCACGTCATCGAACCCGGTCGCTACGTGATCCTCGGTTCGACGATCGACGATGCGGCCGGCGAGGCGTTCGACAAGGTGGCCCGCTACCTCGGACTGGGTTATCCCGGCGGTCCCCTGATCGACCGGTTGTCGGCCGAGGGCGATCCGACGTCGATCGACTTCCCCCGGGGAATGCTCAACGACGGCCTCGACTTCTCGTTCAGCGGCATGAAGACCTCGGTGGTCAACCACGTGCGCAAGCACCCCGACGTCGCCAACGCCGACGTTGCCGCCTCGTTCCAGGCCGCCGTCGTCGATGTGCTCGTCGTCAAGGCGATGCGGGCCGCGGCAACGGTCGGGGCTCGGTCGGTGTGCCTGGGGGGCGGGGTGGCGGCGAACTCGTTGTTGCGACGGCGGTTCGCCGAAGCGGCCGACGAAGCCGGTCTGGCCGCGCTGGTTCCCGACCGCGCCTACTGCACCGACAACGCGGCCATGATCGCCGCGGCCGCCCACTGGCGACTCGGCAACGACGGACCGACACCCCTCGACGACGGGGCCAACCCCACGTTGCGCCTCGTCACCGACTGATCGATCCGAGGCGGATCAGGCCGGCGCGCTGCGCAGGACGGCGCGAGCCACGCCGGTGCGGTCGTTGAAACGTCGGTGGTCGGCGTGGGGATCGTCCTGGTCGGCCCGCAGGAGCCCATCGTTGGTGATGGCGGCGGCGACCGCCGTGCGCAGGGTCGGCTGATCGAAGGCGGAAGCGGTGATCGAGAGCACGACGCCCCGCTCGTCGAGGTCGGACTGGACCGTCACGAAACCCTCGTCGGACGTGAGGCGAACCCGGTCACCCGACACGGCGCGGTCGCGGCGATACCCGAGACCGACGAAATGGCGGAGCAGCGGTGTCAGCAGTTGGCGCTCCGAGTCGTCGACGGCCAGTTCGACACGGGCCGGTCGCTCGGTGCGAAGGTCGAGGAGGAGGTCGGGATCGTGCACCGGCGACAGTCTGGCACCTCGCTCGGCGACGCCCAAGCACCATGGGTGGGCGAAGCTGCCCGAGCGTGTCCGCGAGGTCCGACCTGAGCGTGGCCCGCGCAGGTTTCCTCCGCGGACACGAGAATTTTGCTCGGTGTTCCCGCACCGCAGGGTTGGAGCGACCCATCGGGCTGGCTAGTGTTGGCAGTCGCGAGCGTCGAGTGCTAATCGACCTGGTCGAGGTGATCCCCTCCGGGGCGCCTCCGACGACCGGGCGTGCGGCCGGCGCTCGTTTCCCACCCTGATCCCATCCATCGAGATCACGCCGTACGGAGGCGAATCTGCATGAACCTGCAACCCCTCGAGGACCGCATCGTCATCAAGCCCAAAGAGGCCGAAGCGACGACGAAGAGCGGACTCGTCATTCCTGATACCGCCAAAGAGAAGCCCCAGCAGGGTGACGTCATCGCTGTGGGTGCCGGTCGTCGTTCCGACACCGGCGAACTCATCCCCATGGACGTGTCGGTGGGCGATGTCATCGTCTACTCGAAGTACGGAGGCACCGAGATCGCTCTCGAGGGTGTCGACTACCTCATCCTCAGTGCCCGTGACGTCCTCGCAATCGTGAAGTGAGAGTTTGAATCATGTCGAAAATCATCAAGTTTGACGAAGAGGCCCGCCGGGCCCTCGAAGCCGGTGTGAACCAGCTCGCCGATGCGGTCAAGGTCACCCTCGGCCCGAAGGGACGCAACGTCGTCCTCGACAAGAAGTTCGGTGCGCCCACCATCACGAACGACGGTGTGTCGATCGCTCGGGAGATCGAGCTCGAAGACCCGTTCGAGAACATGGGTGCGCAGCTCGTGAAAGAGGTCGCCACCAAGACCAACGACGTCGCCGGTGACGGCACCACCACCGCCACGGTGTTGGCCCAGGCGCTGATCCGCAACGGTCTGCGCAACGTCGCCGCCGGTGCGAACCCGATGGGTCTCAAGCGGGGCATCGAGAAGGCCGTTGCCGCGGCCGTCGAGGCCATCGCCGATCAGTCCAAGGAGATCGACGACAAGGCAGAGATCGCCCAGGTCGCCGCCATCTCGGCTGCCGATCAGTCCGTCGGGGACGTCCTCGCCGAGGCCATCGACAAGGTCGGCAAGGACGGTGTGGTCACCATCGAGGAGTCGAACACCTTCGGCATCGAACTCGAGTTCACCGAGGGCATGCAGTTCGACAAGGGCTACATCAGCCCCTACATGGTCACCGACCCCGAGCGCCAGGAAGCGGTTCTCGAAGATCCGTACATCCTGTTCGTGCAGGGCAAGATCACCTCGGTGCAGGACCTCCTGCCCGTCCTCGAGAAGGTCATGCAGGCCTCCAAGCCGCTCGTGCTCATCGCCGAGGACATCGAGGGTGAAGCCCTCGCCACGCTCGTGGTCAACAAGATCCGCGGCACCTTCTCGTCGGCCGCCGTCAAGGCTCCCGGCTTCGGTGAGCGTCGCAAGGCGATGCTGCAGGACATGGCCATCCTCACCGGTGGTCAGGTCATCGCCGAAGAGGTCGGGCTCAAGCTCGACGGCGTCACCGTCGACATGTTGGGCCAGGCCCGCAAGGTCGTCATCACCAAGGACAACACCACGATCATCGAGGGTGCCGGCGACAGCAGCGACGTTGCCGGTCGGGTCTCGCAGATCAAGGCCGAGATCGAGAACACCGATTCGGACTGGGACCGTGAGAAGCTCCAGGAGCGTCTCGCCAAGCTGGCCGGCGGCGTTGCCGTCATCCAGGTCGGTGCGGCCACCGAGGTCGAGCTCAAGGAAAAGAAGCACCGCATCGAAGATGCGCTGTCGGCCACCCGCGCCGCCCTCGAAGAGGGTGTCGTCGCCGGCGGCGGTACCGCACTGCTGCGGGCCCGTCCCGCCGTCCTCAAGGTCCTCGAGGGTCTCGAGGGCGACGAGGCCACCGGTGCTCGCTCGGTGTGGGAGTGCCTCGAGGCCCCGGCTCGCCTGATCGCGATCAACGCCGGCCTCGAAGGCGCCATCATGGTGGCCAAGGTCGAAGAGGCCACCGGCAACATCGGCCTCAACGCCGCCACCGGTGTCATCGAAGACCTCATGGCCGCCGGGATCACCGATCCGGCCAAGGTCACCCGTGCGGCGCTGCAGAACGCAGCGTCGATCGCAGCCCTGGTCCTCACCACCGAGGCGCTCGTCGCCGACAAGCCCGAGGAATCGGGCGGCGGCGGCATGCCCGACATGGGCGGCATGGGCGGCATGGGCGGCATGATGTAGTCCTGCCGTTCGGCACACGCCGAACGAATCGTCGAACGGGTCGGCACCTCCGGGTGTCGGCCCGTTCGCCGTTTTGGCCCGGTCAGTTGGGGATCGCCGTGTTGGGCGGGGTGCGGCGTTGCGTGTTGGTGACCTGCGCGATGGCTCCGTCACCGGCGACTGGCACGGCATCGGTGTTGGCGCACCCACCGTCCTCGTGGCGTTGGTAGCTGGTCACGAACGAGCGGGGAACGAGCCTCGTGCCGTCGGTCGTGACGGCGTACGCGCCGGACCACTCGACTCGCACGGTCGGCGCATCACAGTCGGCGAACACCTCACTCCACATCAGCACCGTCGACAGGTGTTCGGCGTCGACCCACAGATCCCGGATCACCGTCGTGGCCTGCGACCGGGTGTCGGTGATCGAGGCCCGCCAGCCGCGGTCGGGTGATCGGGTGATCGTGTAGCGGTAGCGCACACCCGGTTCCCAGCGATAGTCGCGGCTGTTGACGTTCCCCAGGGCCGAAGGCAGGATCGAGCCCGAGCCGTCGAGTTCGCCGCCGCCGTCGCGGTAGCCGCCCCAGTTGACCGCGCCGTTGCCGGGGTGTCGAGGGTGGTGCTGCAGTCCCATGTGGGCCGCGCCGAGTCGACGGCCCCGATCGACGAAGCCGACCTGGAGTGCCCAGAAGTACAGCGAGGCGACCGTCGGCGGCTCGACGACCGTGAGATCGACACCGACTTCGATCAGGGGCGGCTCGCCCGGCAGATCCCAGCGAAGATGCATCGAACTCGCGCCGTTCGACGACGGGGGTCGGCCCGAGACCCGACCGGTACCGGGTTCGAGCCGGGGAAGCAGCCGGCGAAGGAAGCGGGGGAGCGGCATTGGCGCAGTCTCGCAGACCCACACGGTCGACCCGTCCGAGCGCGCCTCGAGTCGGGTACTCGCCCGGAACGGCCGGTAGCCTCACGCCTGTGTCTGACATCGAACGCCCTCTGCCCGATCCCACCAAGCTCCTCGGATTCTGGATGGAATGGGAGCGAGGCACCGACACCCCCGGGACGGTGCTGAAGAACCTCAAGAACGGCGGGATGAAGGAGCTGCTCGAGACCCTGGCCGCCGCCGTGGAGTCGTCCTGACTCTCCGGCCTCCTCCCGGTCGAGGTGGCCCGCAGAACATTCCGCGCCCGCCCGGCGTGACTCGTGGTGACCATGCGCCGTGGGCCGGACGGCCCCTGCCGACCGATCTCGGCCGGATCTCGTCGATCATCGCCGCTTCCTCGCCCCACCGCCCGCCGGCGACCACGGTCGGCGGACGCCCCCCCTCGGCGGTGCTGGTGCCCTTCGGCGACAGCGGTGACGGTCCCGAACTGCTCTTCACCCGCCGGGCCTGGCATCTGCGTTCGCATCGCGGCGAGGTGTGTTTCCCGGGGGGTCGGCTCGAACCGCACGACGTCGACCTCGTGGCCACCGCCCTGCGGGAGACCAACGAGGAGATCGCACTCCCGCCGGCGTCGGTGAACGTGATCGGCGAGCTCGATCGGCTCACGACCGTGTCGAGTCCGTCCTACATCGTCCCCGTGGTGGGTGTCATCGAACGCTGGCCCGAGCTCCGCCCCGATCCCGGCGAGGTCGACGGCATCCTCACCCTGCCCCTCGCGGAACTGGCCGACCCCGACATCTTCCGGGAGGAGATCTGGGTCCGCAACGGTGTCCCGATGAACATCTTCTTCTTCGAGCTGGTCGGCGACACCCTGTGGGGCGCGACCGCGCGCATGGTCCACAACCTGCTGACGCTGCTCACCGATCCCGAACGATGACCCCGCCGGCTGCGTCGGGGTCGCTGTCGATCGGGGCGGCCCGCCGGATCGCACTCGGGGCCCAGGGCTTCCACGATCCACGCCCGACCGGGACGCCCGACGTGCGCCATTTCCGTCGAGTCCTCGATCGGATGGCGGTGCTTCAACTCGATTCGGTGAACGTCCTGGCCCGATCCCATTTCCTGCCCCTGTTCTCCCGGCTCGGACCATACGATCGGGTCCGACTCGACCGCTGGATCTGGCATTCGGGCGAGAACCACGAGTATCTGGCCCACGAGGCGTCCATCACGTCGATGGAGCTCCATCCGCTGTTGCGGTGGAAGATGCAGCGGGGCCGGTGGAAGGCCGGACGGGAACTCGAGGCCAACCAGCCCGACTACCTGGCAGCCATCCTCGACGAGATCCGCCGGCACGGGCCTCGGTCCATCAAGACGCTCGACGATCCCGGGCAGCGAACCGGCCCGTGGTGGGGGATGCCGCGGGGCAAGCTGGCGCTGGAGTGGCTGTACGTCACGGGCCGGCTGTCGATCCACCACCGCGACCACCAGTTCACCACCCACTACGACCTGCCCGAGCGGGTGGTGCCGGCCCACGTCCACGACCGGCCGACACCGACGACCGACGAGGCGATCGCCGACATGCTCGTGCTCGCCGCCCGGTCCCACGGCGTGGCGACCGCCGCCGACCTGGCCGACTACTTCCGGATCACGATGCCGGTCGCCCGGCCTCGGATCGAGCACCTGGTCGAGGACGGGCGGCTCCTGCCGGTCGAGGTCGAAGGATGGTCCGAGACTGCGTACCTGCACCCCGAGGCCCGGCGGCCCCGTTCGATCGATGTCGCCACGGTCCTGAGCCCCTTCGACCCCGTGGTGTGGTTCCGACCCCGCGCCGAGCGCCTGTTCGACTTCCGGTACCGCATCGAGATCTACGTTCCCGAGCCCAAGCGCGAGTTCGGTTACTACGTCCTGCCGTTCCTCCTCGGCGATCGGTTGGTGGGCCGGGTCGACCTGAAGGCCGACCGCGCCGGTGGGGTGCTCCGGGTCAAGGGGGCCTACGTCGAGCACGGGGCCGAACCCGACGAGGTCGCCGACGCGATGGCGACGCACCTGGTCGAGTTGGCGGCGTGGCTCGACCTCTCGTCGGTCGAGGTGCACCCGAGGGGAGACCTCGCCCCGGCACTCGAAGCCGCCGTTCGCCGAGACGGGGGCCGATGACGCGGCGGGACCGGATCGGTGAGTGGCTGGCGCTGGTCGTCCTCGGTGCGGCGTCGACTGCATCGTTGCTGGCGCCCTGGGTCCGATCGGGGGCCGCCACGCGCAACAGTTTCGAGATGTTCCGTACCGCCCAGCGTCTCGACCTCGACGTCCTGACCTCGTACCGGGTCGTGTGGTTCCTCGTGCCCGTGGTGGGCGGGGCCGGTCTCGTCCTCGTGGCGCTCGGCCACCGCCTGCCGGCCGCGGCGGCGCTCGTTGCCGTGGGTGTGGTGATGATCGCCGTGGCGCTCGCCGTGTGGACGTCGTCGGTCTCCGCCGCTTCGGGCGTCGCGTTCGGCGCGGCGGCCGGTCTGGGGCATCTGGGGTTCTCGGCCTGGTTGGTTCGCCGGAGCCGCCAACCGGCCCGGCCATCGACGACGGACTAGGCTCCGCGCCATGGCTGAGCTGTCGTTCCAAGGTGAGACCCACGACGAGATCGTGCAGAAGGTGCGGCGCTGGCTGGCCTCGCTCGACGGTCAGGACGCGGCGGCCTCCACCGTCGTCGACGTGGTCAACCAGTCGGCCGAGTTGACCAAGGACGCGCTGTCGATCATCGCCAAATCGGCTCCCGGCCCGGTCGGCCAGAGCGATCTGATCAAGGCGCTCACGACGATGGGGTACCGGGCCACCGACGCCACCCGTGACGCCACCCTGTCGAGCCTCGACGCCATGGAGACCGCAACCGGTGGGTCGGTCGTTCGCAAGGTCACCGAGCAGGGCAGCCAGGCCCTCTTCCAGATGAACGCACAGGTGGCCAAGGCGATCCTGAAGAGCCTCGTCAAGGACTGAGCGTCGGCCGGAACCTCCGGGGTTCCCGCTAGTCTGGCGCCTTCACTTTGGCGTGATGACGGGGTTCGGATCGACCGTTCTCGTCGGCCGGAGGGCGTTCCCTGGGGAGGATGGCGTGGCCGACATCGAGATCGGGATGGGCAAGTCCGGACGACGGTCCTACGGCTTGGACCAGCTGGCGCTGCTGCCATCGAAGCGCACCCGGGAAGCCGACATGGTCGACCTCGGATGGCAGATCGATGCGTACTCGCTCGACCTGCCGATCATGAGCGCCGCCATGGATTCGGTGACCAGCCCGGCCATGGCCATCGCTCTCGATCGCATGGGTGGTCTGGGCGTGCTCGATCTCGAGGGGCTCTGGACCCGGCACGACGATCCCGATCCGCTGATGGCCGAGCTCCGCGGCCTCCCGCACGACGCCGCACTGGCCCGGCTGCGCGAGCTCTATGCCTCGCCCGTCGACCCCGACCTGGTCACCCAACGCATCCGCGACCTGCGCGCCGCCGGGGCGTACGCCGCCGGGGCCGTCTCGCCCCGCCGGGTGGCGGGGTTGGCGTCCACCCTGCTGAAGGCCGAGCTCGATCTGCTCGTGATCGAGGGAACCGTCATCTCGGCCGAGCACGTGTCCACCAAGGATGCCCCGCTCAACCTCAAGGAATTCGTCCGTGAGCTCGAGACGCCGGTGGTCGTCGGTGGCTGTGCCAGCTACCCGGCCGCCCTGCACCTGATGCGAACCGGGGCGGCGGGCGTGCTCGTCGGCATCGACGGCGGCCGGTCGGCCACCAGCAGCTCGGTCACCGGACTCGGATCCGGTCTGGCCACCGCCATCGCCGATGTGCGGGCGGCCCGGATGCGCCACCTCGACGAGACGGGCGTCTACGTCCACGTGATCGCCGACGGCGGACTCCGATCGGGTGGCGACATCGCCAAGGCCGTTGCCTGCGGCGCCGACGCCGTGGTGTTGGGCACCACACTGGCCGCGGCCACCGATGCCCCGGGCCGGGGCTGGCACTGGGGCCGGTCGACGATCCACCCCGAACTGCCGCAGGCCCGTCTCCTCGCCGTCGATCCCGTCGGCACACTGGAACAGATCCTGTTCGGCCCGGCCCAGTCGGCCGACGGCCGGGTCAACATCGCCGGCGCCCTCCGTCAATCGATGGCGACGCTCGGCTACGAATCGGTGAAGGGCCTGCAGAAGGCCGAACTCGTCGTGATGGAGCCATGACCACCGACACCGCGACGGCCGCCGCCAATGCCGCCACCGCCGTACCCGACCAGGTCGTCCTGGTCGTCGACTTCGGCGCCCAGTACGCCCAGCTGATCGCCCGGCGGGTGCGGGAGCACCGCGTGTATTCCGAGATCGTGCCGCACACGATCAGCGCGGCGCAGGTGGCCGATCGGGCGCCGGCGGCGATCGTGCTGTCGGGCGGGCCGAAGAGCGTGAACGTCGACGGTGCCCCCGAGCTCGACCCGGCGATCTACGACCTCGGGATCCCGATCCTCGGGATCTGCTACGGCGCCCAGCTGATCGCCAAGCAGCTGGGCGGAACCGTCGGGCGTGACGACCGCGGCGAGTACGGCCGGACGAGCCTCCGGCTGACCCCCGATTCGGCGTTGTTGGGAGGTCTTCCGCTCGAGCAGACCGTGTGGATGAGCCACTTCGACGCGGTCACCGACGTGCCCGACGGCTTCACCCCCACCGGGGTCACCCCGAACGCGCCGGTGGCGGCGTTCGAACATCTCGATCGCCGGATCTTCGCCGTGCAGTACCACCCCGAGGTCGGTCACACCGAGCACGGCTTCGCCGTGATCGA
This sequence comes from uncultured Acidimicrobiales bacterium, assembly GCA_963717115.1. Lineage (GTDB taxonomy): Bacteria > Actinomycetota > Acidimicrobiia > Acidimicrobiales > SZUA-35 > JBBQUN01. The sequence goes on from CAVQVO010000017.1 coordinate 160,008, forward strand.
ACGGTTCCTGCACCATCTGGCCGGCTGTGAGCCCAACTGGACCATGGGCTCGGTCATCGATGCCTCGGTCGACGCGATCCGGGCCCAGATCGGCGACGGTCGGGCCATCTGCGGGCTCTCGGGCGGGGTCGACTCGGCCGTTGCTGCGGCGATCGTGCACAAGGCCATCGGCCACAAGCTCACGTGCGTCTACGTCGACACCGGACTGATGCGCAAGGGCGAGTCCGACCAGGTCGTCGAGACCTTCCAGCGTCATCAGGGAATCGAGCTCATCCACGTCCGGGCCGCCGACCGATTCTTCGACAAGCTCGCCGGGATCGACGATCCCGAGGCCAAGCGCAAGGCGATCGGTGAGACCTTCATCCGGGTCTTCGAGGAGGCCTCGGGCGGGATCGAAGACGCAACGTTCCTCGTCCAGGGAACCCTGTACCCCGACGTCATCGAGTCGGGGACGGGCAGCGCGGCCAAGATCAAGAGCCACCACAACGTGGGCGGTTTGCCCGACGACCTCGATTTCGACCTGGTCGAACCGTTGCGCAACCTGTTCAAGGACGAGGTGCGGGCGGTCGGAACCGAACTCGGCCTGCCCGACGAGATCGTGTGGCGCCAGCCGTTCCCCGGCCCCGGGCTCGGGGTCCGCATCATCGGTGAGGTCACGCGCGAGAAGGTCGAGATCCTGCAGAACGCCGACTTCATCGTTCGCGAAGAGATCGCCGGTGCCGGACTCGAGCGCGAGATCTGGCAGGCATTCGCCGTCCTGGCCGACATCCGCACGGTGGGCGTGATGGGAGACGAGCGCACCTACGCCCACCCGATCATCATCCGGGCCGTCACCTCCGACGACGCCATGACCGCCGACTGGGCCCGCCTGCCCTACGACCTCCTCGAGAAGATGTCGAACCGCATCATCAACGAGGTCGACGGCGTCAACCGCGTGGCCTACGACATCACGTCGAAGCCACCGGGCACGATCGAGTGGGAATGACGGCGAGTGGAGCCGCAACGCGAGGGGTGAGACATGGCCGGTGGCCTCGTCGGATTACTTGACGACATCGCGGCGCTGGCCAAGCTGGCTGCCGCCTCGATCGACGACGTCGGCGCCGCCGCCGGCCGGGCCAGCGCCAAGGCTGCCGGCGTGGTCGTCGACGACACCGCCGTCACGCCCGCCTATGTCCAGGGCCTGGCCGCCGAACGGGAACTGCCGATCATCAAGAAGATCGCCGTCGGCTCCCTGCGCAACAAGCTGCTGATCATCCTGCCGGTGGCCCTGCTCCTCAGCGCCGTGGTGCCGTTGCTGGTCGAGGTCATCCTGATGGCGGGCGGTACCTACCTGGCGTTCGAGGGCGTCGAGAAGATCCACCACCGACTCACGGGCGACGATCACGACCACGACGTGCCGGTCGCCATGCTGGGTCCCGAGGCCGAGGCAGCGACCATCGCCGGCGCGATCCGGACCGACCTCATCCTGTCGGCCGAGATCATGGTCATCGCCCTGAAGGAGGTGATCGACGAGGGTTTCGTCTCCCGGGCGCTCATCCTCGTCGTCGTCGCCCTGTTGATCACGCTGATCGTCTACGGCGTGGTCGCCCTCATCGTGAAGATGGACGACATCGGGCTCTCGCTGGCTCGACGCGACGCCGAGTCATCACAACGGGTCGGCCGACTGATGGTCCTGGGCATGCCGATCCTGCTCGAGTGGCTGTCGATCATCGGAACGGCGGCCATGCTCTGGGTCGGGGGTCACATCATCCTCGTCGGGACCGACGAACTCGGCTGGCACGGGCCCTACGACGTGGTCCACGACCTCGAGGAATCGGTGCACGACGTCGGCGGCATCGGCGGCGTGCTGTCGTGGCTCGTCAACACCTCGATTTCGTTGGTGATCGGCCTGATCGTGGGTGCGATCGTCGTGGCGATCGTGTCGAGAGTCCGGGCGGGGTCCCCCGATTCCGAGGCGGCCGCCCACTGAACCGGCTCGGCGATCCGGCCGGGCGCAGCGTCAGTCGACGATGGCCTGGTAGACCAGGCTCCGGAAGTCGCGGTCGGGAGACTCGACCCCGGTCATGTACTGGGTCATGAAGATGCCGATCAGATCCTCGGCCGGGTCGACCCAGTAGTACGTCTTGGCCGCCCCGGCCCATCCGTACTCGCCGTCGGACCCGGTGCCCCCGCTCGACGGGGTGTCGACCATGACCCGCGAACCCAGGCCGAACCCGTAGCCCGGTGCGCCCCGACCCATGATCTCGTAGGGCATCAGGTCGGCGGCCAGGTGGTTGCGGTGCATCAGCTCGAGCGTCTTGCGGCCGAGGAGGCGAACCCCGTCGACCTCACCATTGCCCAGGAGCAGGCGGGCGAAGCGGAGGTAATCGGCGGCGGTCGAGAACAGCCCGAGCCCGCCTCGCTGGAAGACGTCCGGCGTGCCCGTCGGGTAGGTCTCCGACACGTCGATACGCTCGTTGAAGCCGCTCAGGGCCGCTTCGACCAGTTTGAACCCGTCGAAGCCGGGACCGATCAGGTCGGGGAGACCGTACATCGCGGCCAACCGGTCGACGTCGCGCTCGGCGACCCCGAAACCGGTGTCGGTCATGCCGAGCGGGCCGAACATCCGGTCGGCGAGGAAGTCGCCGAGTGGTCGATCGGCGAGCACCTCGATGAGCCGGGCGGCGACGTCGATGCCGACGCTGTAGTGCCAGCGCCGGCCGGGCTGTGATGCGAGCGGGAGCGCGGCCAGGGCGTCGATCAGGTCGCCGAGCGTTCGACTCGAGTCGTTCATGATCCGGGCGTCGCGATACATGCCGGCGACCGGGGTGTCGATCATGAAGTCGTAGGTGAGTCCGCTGGTGTGGGTGAGGAGGTCGCGGATCTCCATCGGTCGCTCCTGGGCGACGAGCGATCCGTCGGCACCGAGGACCTGGGTCGACAGGAAGGCCGGAAGATAGGTGGCGACGGGTTGTTCGAGCTGGAAGGCGCCCTCCTCGTGCAGCATCATCAGCGCGGTCGACACCACGGGTTTGGTCATCGAGTAGATCCGGAAGATGGTGTCGTCGGTCATCGCGAGACCGGCCTCGCGGTCCCGGTGCCCGAACCGGGCCGAGTGGACGGTTTCGCCCCGCCGGCTCACGAGCGTGCTGATCCCGGCGACGACACCTCGGTCGACGTAGGACTGCATGACCGGGGCGATCCGCTCCAGGCGAGTGCTGCTCATCCCGACGGACTCGGGTGCAGCGAGGTCGGTGGTGATGTCGATGGTCATGGATCCCCCTCGTGGCGTCCGATGATCATGTCGGGACGTGGTGCTCCGAGCAAGCCGACGAGTCGGCTCCTAGCCGACCAGTGCACCGGTTCCGGTACCGATCGACACTCCGCCTGCGCCGTCGAAGACGAGCAGTCGATCCGCCAGTTTGTCGATGAAGAACCGGTCGTGGCTGACGACCACGACTGCGCCGGGGAAGTGGGTGAGTGCCCGTTCCATGACCTGGGCGCTGGTGATGTCGAGATGATTCGTCGGTTCGTCGAGGATGATCACCGAGGATCCCGACAGCAGGCACTGGGCCAGCGCGACCCGGGCCCGCTGCCCTCCCGACAGGGTGCCGATCCTGGCCTTCAGGTCCATCTCGGAGAACTGCAGGAGCGTCAGGAAGCGGTTGACGCTCTTCTTGGTGGCGCTGAAGGCGAGTGAGTTGGGGGCGGCACCGACGGCGTGGGCGACCGTGTCGGCGGCGTCGAGTCGCTCCACGACCTGGTTGTGGGAGATGAACCCGGCCCCCTTGATCCAGGTGACCCGACCCGAGTCGGGTTCGGTGTCGCCGCTGAGGACGTCGAGCAGGGTGGACTTGCCGGACCCGTTGGCGCCGACGATGGCCAGTCGGTCCCGTCGGTGCAGGGTGAACGACAGCCCCTCGAACAGGGTGTGGTCGCCGTAGGACTTCGACAGGTCCTCGACCCGGCACAGGTCGTCGCTCACGTGGAGGTCGTCGTAGATGGTGGTGATGACCTGGTCGACCGGGCGGGACGTCTTGCGTTTCTTGATGCCGGCGAGCCGCTTCTCGAGCGCCCGGCTGGGGTTCCTCGCCGCCTCGCGTCGGTCGGTGATGGCTTCCTGCTCGTAGGCCAGCAGCGCCTCTTCGTGTTCGAAGAGGCGTTCGAGGGTCTTGAGCCGGGACTGCCGCTTGTTGACGTAGTACGAGTAGTCGCCGTCGTACTCGTGGAGGCGGTGGTGTTCGACCTCGACGATCCGGGTGACGACGGAGTCGAGGAACGCCCGGTCATGGGAGACGAGCAGTACGGCACCCCGGAACGACGACAGCCAGTTCTCGATCCAGCGGACCCCGTCGAGGTCGAGGTAGTTGGTCGGCTCGTCGAGGAGCAGGATCTGCGGGGCCTGGAGCAACAGCCGGGCGAGGGCGGCCCGGTTGCGCCAACCACCCGAGAGCGCGTCGAGGGGCAGGTGGCGTCGTTCCTCGTTGAAGCCCAGCTTCGACAGGACCGTGTCGATCCGGTTCTCGTAGGTCCAGCCGTCGAGAGCCTCCATCCGTTCGAAGAGCTCGCCCTGCTCGTCGATCAACGCGGTCATGGTGTCGGCGTCGGGGCCGTCGCCCATGGCGGCCCCGATGGCGTCGAGGCGTTCCTGGGTCTCGTGCACGTCGGCGAACGCGTCGGTGAGGATGGCCCAGATGCTGCGGTCGCCGCTCAGTTCGGAGAACTGCGAGAAGTAGCCGATGTCGATCCCGTCGGTCACCTCGATGGTGCCCTCGGTCGGGTCGTCCCGGCCGAGGATGAGCTCGAGCAGGGTGGACTTGCCGCTGCCATTGCGGCCGATCAGCCCCACCCGGTCGCCATCGGTCAACGTGAAGTCGACCTCGCGAAGGGCAACGTTCGAGTCGAACCGTTTGGTGACATTGCGGACCCGGACCCAGCTCATGAACGCAGGCCCGCCGGGGTCGAGTCGGTGCCGACGGTGGACGGTGAGCCTCGGAGCGAGTCGGTCATCGGGCCCTGTCTACCGGCCGGGGCGCTCGATCGTTCCCCGGCTACGTGCTCGGCCCCCGTAGTAGCTTCGCCGGATGGACATCGATGTGCGTTCGGTCGACCACGCCCTCTCGACGACGAGGGCCGTTCGGCTGCGGCTCGATCTGGAGCGGCCCGTCGATCATCAGATCCTCCTCGACTGCATCGACGTGGCCGAGCAGGCGCCGTCGGGTGGCAACCAGGGCAGCCGACGCTGGATCGTCGTGCGGGACCAGCGAACCAAGGATCGCATCGCCGAGCTCTACCTGGCCTCGGCCGGTCAGTGGATGATCGACACCCGTGATCAGCTGGCCGGCACCGGTCACCCCCAGGAACGGGTCATGAACTCGGCGGCGCACCTGGCCGAGCACCTGGCCGAGGTCCCGGCCATCGTCATCCCCACCATCCTCGGGGTGCACGACGGGAGCGGCCGGCCGGGTCTGTTCGACTCGGTCATCCAGTCCGTGTGGAGCTTCTGTGTCGCCTTGCGGGCCCGCGGTCTCGGGACGGCCTGGACCACGGCGATCCTCTCGCGCCAGGACGACCTCGCCGAGCTGTTGGGCATCCCCGACGGCGTGACCCAGATCGCGATGATCCCGGTGGCGTGGACCACGGGCACCGACTTCCGGAAGGCGCCCCGGCACCCGGCCCGAGAGGTCACCGCGATCGATCGGTTCGGGCACACCTGGGAGTCGGGGCCGAGCGATCCGCCGTGCCACGCCGACGGCCCCGGTGGTGTGGTCGAGGTCGACATCGATGCACCGACCTCGGCCGTCTGGCCCTTCGTCGTCGACATCGGTTTCGGAGCGGCGTTCAGCGAGGAGTTCGTGGGAGCCCGATGGGACGACGGTGTCGATGGCCCGGCACTCGGTGCTCGGTTCATCGGTTCGAACCGCCACCCGGCCATCGGTGAGTGGGAGGTTCCCTGCTTCGTGCATCGCTACGTGGAAGGGCGCGAGTTCGGGTGGGTCACGTCGAACCCCGACACCCCCGGGGCGCAATGGTGCTTCCGGCTCGAGTCGATCGCCGGGGCGACCCGACTGCGATACTCGGTGGTCATCGGGCCAGGGCCCTCGGGGATCAGCCAGGCCATCGAGGCCATGCCCGACAAGGAACCCCGCATCCTGTCGCGCCGGATCGACGAGCACCGGGCCAACATGACGAAGGTGGCCGAAGGCATCAAGGCTGCCGCCGAGACCGGCGGGCCCGCCGGGGGACCGTCGCGTCCATCGGGACCGGTCACCGGCAGCGGATGATGTTGCCGGTGACGATTCGGCCGGCGTCGGCGCAGAGCCAGGCGATGACCTCGGCCACCTCGGTCGGCTCGGCGATGTGGTGGTGGTCGGTGTCGTTGGCCACGAAGGTTCGGACCTCGTCGGTGATCCAGCCCGTGTCGGTGACGGGTGGATAGACCACATTGGCCGTGACCCCGTCGGCTGCCATCTCGGCGGCCGCCGACAACGTGTAGCTGATCAGCGCAGCCTTGGCGGCGCCATAGGAGACCTCGCCGGGGAAGGCCCGACCCTCGCCCGAGGTCAGGGTGACGATGCGACCCCAGTCGCCGCCCCGGGCGCGATGTCGTTGGATGAACTCGGCCATCAGCAGCGCGCCGGCCCGTGCGTCGACGTGGAGTTGGGCATCGATCGACGCGGCGTCGACCATGTCACTGAGGCGTCCGACCGCATCCGGTGCGGCCGGGGCATAGCTGTCCTTGCGCCAGCCGCTGGCGTTGTGGACGAGAACCGAAACCGGCCCGAGGGCCGACTCCACGTCGTCGAAGAGGCGGCGGGGCGAATCCGGGTCGGTGAGATCGACCTCGATGCGGTGCGATCGTCGGCCGATCGCCTCGACCGCTGCGCTCGTGGTCGATCCGTCGGCGGCTCGGGCGGCCTCGTAGGCGCCGGTTCCCTCGGTGGGGTCGGTCGTTCGCAGATAGGTGATCGCCACGTCGGCCCCTCGCTCGGCGAGCGCGATGGCGGCCGCTGCGCCGATGCCGTGGTTCGCGCCGGTGACCAGTGCGACACGTCCCGAGAGTGATTGGCTGGGCAATGGACTCATTCCTCGTTGATCTCGTCGATCAGGCCCATCAGGTGTCCGAGGCCGTCGAGCGACTCGTCGAGCGTGTCACCCATCGGTCCGATCCGTAGGGTGTTCACGCCGCAATCCCGGTACTCGCGGAGCCGACGACGGATCTCGTCGGGAGGTCCGATCAGGTTGGTACGCAGGCCGATCTCGATCGGCACCCGAGCGGCGGCGGCCTCGCGGTCGCCGGCGAGCCAGAGGCGCTGCACCTCTGCGACGTCGTCACCCCAACCCTGCCGGGCGAACGCCCGGTTGTAGAAGTTCGTACTCGCCGATCCCATGGCACCGAACGTGAAGGCGAATCCCGATGCGTGGCGTCGGCCCGCGGCTTCGACGTCGTCGGTGATCTCGACGCTCACCGAAACGGTCAGCTCGATGTCGTCGAGGCTGCGGCCGGCCGACTCGGCCCCGGCGCGGATCTCGTCGAAGAACACGTCGGCGGTCTCGCAGAAGAACGAGTTGCCGATCCAGCCGTCGGCCGCCGCGCCGGTGAGCCGCAGGTTGTTGGGACCGAGTGCGGCGATGTAGACGGGGATGTCGGTGGGAGGCGCCATCGACCGGATGGCCTTGCCCTGACCACCCGGCAACGGCAGCTGGTAGACGTCGCCGTCGTAGGCCAGGCGCGCTCCGCTGCTGACGAGCCGGATGATCTCGATGGTCTCGCGGGTGCGGGTGATCGGCTTGTCGAAGGCAATCCCGTGCCAGCCCTCCATGACCTGCGGCCCGCTGGTCCCGATACCCAGAACGAATCGACCTTCGGCGAGGTGTTGGATCGTCATGGCGGTCATCGCCAGCATTGCCGGCGTGCGGGTGCCGAGTTGGGCGATCGCGCTCCCGAGCCGGATCCGATCGGTGACCGCGGCAGCCGCAGCGAGCGGCGTGAGAGCATCATGGCCCCACGCCTCGGCGACCCACACCGAATCGACGCCCAGACGTTCGGCTTCGATCACGTAGTCCAGCCCCGGCCGGTCGATGGGTCGTGCCCAGACGCCGAGTCGGAGCGTCATCGGATCACCGGTTCCCCGCCGATCGCGGGTCGGCCGCCTTCGGTCCGGTTCGAATCGGCATGCGGCTTCCCTTCGCTCGGGTTCAACGTACTCCCCCGACGACCCGGTCCCTGGCGGTCAGAATTGCGTGACCGACAGGAGGTTCCCGTCGGGCCCGAGCACCCCGCAGTAGAAATGCCGGGATCGATCGAGATCGCGGACATGGACGAAGCCCATCGGAGTCGCATCGGTCAGTCCCACTGCGCCAGCGTAGGTCACGGGTCGGCTGGTCTTCATTCGAGCTGGGGGCCGTCGGGTCTGGTGACGATCCATGTCCCGGTGGGGCCGCGTCTGGTCCGGTAGCCCCGCCGCTTGTGGCCGTTGTGGCGTCCGCAGAGCGGCGCCCCGTTCTCGGGGCACGTACAGCCACCACCCGGGTCGGGCCCCGAGCTCGCATTCCACGGGATCGAGTGGTCGATTTCGCAGCGGCTGGTTCGCACGGTGCAGCCCGGCCAGATGCAGTGTTGGTGGGGGATCTGGGCCGCCAGCCTGGCGTGCCCGGTGAACAACCGGGATCGGCGGCCCAGGTCGATCACGACACCTCTGGCGTCGGTGACGATCCGGCGGATCTCGCCGAGCAGTGCCGCTGCGACGGCTTCGCCGGGTTCGAGTGGTTCACCATCGATGGTGGAGCATCGGCAGCCGGGTCGCCACGGATCGTCGTGCCCGGGATCGGTTCCTTCGAGTTTGCGAACCCAGCGGGCGAACGTGACCTCGTCGATGACGATGTTGGTGACCGTGGCCGGCCGGCCCGAGCGATTCACGTTCGCGGCGAGGCACATCGTGTGGAAGGCATCGGCGCGACGTTGCCGGTCGGTGCGAACGAGATGGGACCGGTTGGTCTCGTCGCCGTGTTGGGCTATCGCTTGGTCCCAGTCGAGACCGAACTCGGTGTCGATGTCGTGGGCGAAGATCGTTTCGATCTCGGCCCCCTGCAACGCGGCGAAGCCCCCGTGCAGGATCCATGCTTGGTCGAAGTCGCAAAGCAGTGACACGGTGCGGCCTTCATGGGACTGTTGGTTCCGGTCACCGGTGCCGTCTTCGTCGGTGCGGCGCACCCAATCGGTGCGCAGGCGATCGACCTCGCCGTCGGGCTGAAACCATCGAACGCGTGGACCCCGGACGCCTCGATCGCACCGGCGACCAAGGTTTGCAGCGCATCGATGCAGGATCCCAGCGCTTCCACCTCACGGACCGAGGTGACCCCGGCCGCAGGGTCGGTCGGCGAGCACTCGAGCGAGCGAAGCCGGTCCAGCGCGGAGTGCACGGTGTCGAGCATCGTCATCAGTTCGGCTCGTCGATCAACAGCCTCCATACATCGAACACGAGTACGACCCGGTGACGGCGGGTTCGCCCCCTCGATGAGCGGCGACTGACGAACCGGCCGTCTCCGGTGCACCGTCTCTCCCACCGGGGTCCGAACTCGCAGGGCGCGGCCGTAGGTTGCGTGGTGTGCCGGAGACTCCATGACCCAGGATCGAGCATCGGTCGATCGCGCTCCTCGGTACCTTTCGGCTCACCTCGAGATGACCGTCGTCGAGGATGCCGACATCGTCCTGGCCATTGCGGTCGACGATGGCCACGAGCGAGTCGATGAGCAACTGATGGTGAGCCTCAACGGGTTCCCCATCGAGGTGACGATCCACGAGCAGCTCTCCTTCATGAAGAACGTGGGTCGGGGTCTCCTGCTCGTCGACTACCGGGCAACGGTCCTGGGCGAGGCGCCACCGGCGACCGCAACCGATCAGGACGTCTTCCGCTACATCCGTCCCAGTCGGTACTGTGAGTCCGACCGCCTCGGTCCGCTCGCTCGCGCCGACTTCGCTGGGCTCTCGGGCCCGGATCTGCTCGCCGGCGTCTCCGGCTGGGTCGGCGCCAACATCGCCTACGTGGCGGGCTCCTCACGGCCGATCGACGGAGCGGTCGCCACGCTCCTCGGGCGGGAAGGGGTGTGTCGCGACTTCGCCCACCTCACCGCCGCCCTGCTCCGTGCGAACAACGTGGCGGCGCGAGTGGTCTCGGTCTACGCACCCGGGCTCGATCCGATGGACTTCCACGTCGTGACCGAGGCCTGTGTCGACGGCGCATGGTACGTGGTCGATCCGACGGGCCTGGCGCCCCGGCATTCCATGGTCCGGATCGCCACCGGAGCGGACGCCTCCGAGATCGCCTTCAGCACGACTCTTCGTGGTGTCGTCGAACTCAACTACACGTCGGTGTCGGCAACAGCCGATCTCGCACCGCAACCCGACGACGTGACCCTTCTCGCCCGTCTTCGCTAGCCGGCCGGGGGTGGCGAGCAAGGGGGTCGCTCCGATGCTGGGTCGTTGTCCGCTGTCTCGTCGGGCGGCCGGTCCTCCTCATCCTCGGGCCCGTTCGCCCCTGGCGGCACGGGTCACGATCGACTCGATGCGCTGTGTCCGCGTCTCGTCCTTCACGGCGCTGATGACCCACCACAGCATCGCCTTCCGGGCCGTCGGCGGGAACCCGTCCCACGCGGCCCGCGCCGGGGCGTTCGCGTCGAGGGCCGAGGCGAGGGCGTCGGGCTCCACGAGGTCCTCGACCGGCTCGAGGATCGTCCACCAGCCGTTGGCCCGCGCCACCGCGACGGCACGGCGTCCGGCGTCGGTCATGAGTCCGGCCGCCTCCATGGCCCGCACCCGATCCCGGTTCAGGCGAGTCCACGTGCTCTTCGGTTTCCGTGGGGTCAGGAGCTGCAGCCCTCGGTCGTCGTCGAAACGGTTCACGGTCGAGTCGATCCACCCGAAACAGATGGCCTCCTCGACGACCTCGGGGTAGGGGCACGACGGTTTGCCGGTGACCGGTTTCCACGAGCACAACCAGACACCTCGGGCGGCGTCGTGGTTCGCCTCGAGCCAGGCCCGCCACTGGGTGCGGGACTCGGCGTGGTAGATCGGGTACTCGAACTTCCACGTGGCGGGATGAACCGATGACGAGGGAGGGTTCCGGGCCATGGACCGCGAGCGTAGGTGGCGGCCCGCGGTGGGCGCGAGCAGGGTGGTGCGGGCATCGGCGATGCAGGACGGTTCGGCTCGATCGGAGTCGACGACCTACCGACCGGTTGGTACGGTAAGGCCATCCCGACGCCGGAGGTTGTCATGACTGGAATCGTTCCGAACCTGTGGTTCGACACCGAAGGTCTGGAGGCGGCGGAGTTCTACGCCTCGATCTTCCCGAACTCGGCGATCACCAACGTCTCTCGGTACGGCGACGAGGGCATGGGCGAACCGGGATCGGTGCTGGCCGTCGATTTCGTGCTCGATGGTCAGCGATTCACGGGTATCAACGGAGGGCCGCAGTTCCGGTTCAACGAAGCGGTCTCCTTCGCGATCCCGTGCGCCGACGAAGCCGAGGTCGACCACTATTGGGATTCGCTGGTCGAAGGCGGGGAGGAGGGTCGATGTGGCTGGCTCAAGGACCGCTACGGCGTCTCCTGGCAGGTCATTCCGGCAGTCCTGGGCGAGCTGTTGAGCGACCCCGATCCGGAACGGGCGAGCCGGGCGATGCAGGCCATGCTGGCCATGAACAAGCTCGACGGAAGCGCCCTCCGTGCTGCCGCCGACGGCGTCGCCTGAGACCCCGACCCGACCGTTCGGACATCGTCGGAGTCTCAGGAACTGCTCATCGACGCGAGGCGCCGAGCGGACGCTCCATCACGAGGGCAGGTGCCGATCGTTCGTCTTCGCCGCCTTGTTGTCCTTCTTGGACTGGCGCTTTTCCTTCTTGGACTTGGCGGCGGGGGTCTTGGCGCTACGACCGCCCTTGTCTTTACCGGCCATGATGGCCTCTCTCCGGTCGGACTCGAACGCCGGCCGGAGTCCACTGTCCCACACATCGCGGTCGAGTGTCCCGACCGCCGAGCCGGCCGGGGTCGTCACGATCATCGGCACCTGGCGCCGGATCCACCGTGCGGGAGCCGACGGCGGGCCTTCCTCCTTGGGTTAGCGTGCGGCCAACGCAGGAGGTCGGTGATGTCGCGATTCGAGGGACGAACGGTGGTGGTCACGGGCGGAGGCGGCGGTATCGGCCGCGCCATCTGTACCGGCTTCGCCGAGGAGGGCGCAGCGGTCGCGGTCCTCGACCGGGCCTTCGATGCCGCGTCGGAGACGGCTGCGGCGATCGCTCGCCTCGGTGGGCGGGCGTTGGCGGTCGACGGTGACATCACCGAGCGGTCGTCGGTCGACCGTGCGATCGCGATGGTCGGTACCGAACTCGGACCGATCGACGTCTTGGTCAACAACGCCGGGTGGGATCTGTTCGTGCCGTTCCTCCAGACCGACCCCGACGACTGGTCGAAGCTGATCGACATCAATCTCGTCGGAGCGCTGCACATGCATCACGCCGTCCTCCCCGGGATGGTCGAGCGGGGCGAGGGTCGAGTGGTCAACGTGTCGTCGGACGCAGCTCGTGTCGGCTCGTCGGGCGAGGCCGTCTATGCGGCCTGCAAGGCCGGACTCATCGCGTTCTCGAAGACGCTCGCCCGCGAGCACTCCCGACACGGGATCACGTTCAACGTCGTCTGCCCCGGTCCCACCGACACGGCGCTCCTGGCCACCGTGACCGACTCGGCCCCCGATCCCGAGAAACTGCGCGAGGCGTTCCGTCGGGCCATCCCGATGGGTCGCCTCGGGCAGCCCGATGATCTCGTCGGCGCCGTCCTGTTCTTCGCCAGCGACGCAGCGGCGTTCGTCACCGGTCAGGTGCTCAGCGTGTCCGGCGGCCTCACGATGAACGGCTGACGTCGGGGAGGGCGCGGTCCCATCGCCCGTGGTCGGGGCCATGCACTACCGTGAGCCGCTCGCCCGCAGCGCAACGGAAGAGGCAACGTGAGCCGATTCAACCGGACCTCGATCATCGGCATCGTCGCCAGCGTCGTGATCGGCGCGCTGATCGCCTTGGCCGGAAGCCAGGGAAGTGCCGAGGTCGGCGGCTTCCCGGTGTTCGCGCTCTGCGCGATCATCGCCTTCGCCATCCAATTCGTCGTCTTCGTGCCGTCCTACCTGGCCCGCACCGAGCACTACTACGACCTCACCGGCAGCCTCACCTACCTCACCGTCACCACCGTCGCGTTGGTGGCGTCGTCGGACCTGGATGCCCGTGCCGTCATCGTGGCGGTGCTCGTCGTGGTCTGGGCCGGCCGTCTCGGCACCTTCTTGTTCCGGCGGGTCAAGCGCGACGGGGGCGACGGCAGATTCGACCGGATCAAGCACGACCCCCTGCGCTTCTTCATGATGTGGTCGATCCAGGGTCTCTGGGTCTTCCTCACCGTCGCCTGTGCGTTGTCGATCATCACCGGCGCCGAGCGGCGGTCGTTCGACGTCTTCGCCGCCATCGGTCTGGTGGTCTGGCTCACGGGATTCGCCATCGAGGTCACGGCCGACAACCAGAAGAGCGCCTTCCGGGCCGACCCGGCCAACCGGGGTCGGTTCATCGACGTCGGCCTCTGGGCCTGGTCACGCCACCCCAACTACTTCGGGGAGATCGTGCTCTGGACCGGTGTCGCGATCATCGCGATCCCCATCCTGTCCGGTTGGCGTTGGGTCATGCTGATCTCGCCGGTGTTCGTGTTCGTGTTGCTGACCCGGATCAGCGGTGTGCCGCTGCTCGAGGCCCGGAGCGACAAGAAGTGGGGCGACGAGCCGGCGTATCGGGACTACAAGCGACGGACGCCCTCGCTGCTGTTGCGACCGCCCCGACCGGCGGACGTCTCGTCCCGCTCCTGAATCCGGGGCCGCCCGATCCCGATCGGCCCGGCGCCGCCGACTGATCGAACCGCGCCCCGGCGCGCGCCGGTGCCGAAATCGACCCAGGGCCGAGCGAAGTCACAGCCTTTAGAATGTCGACCGCAGCGATGGGAGTCCTTGCGAGCCTCGAGCGGGAGCAGACGGTGATCCACATTCCGACCACGATCGACTTCGATGGGACGTCGACGCAGGGCTTCACGTTCACCCACGACCTGGCCGACCACCCGCTGCTGTCCCCTGCCGGCATTCGAGCCCTGGCCGATCGCCTCCCACCGGGCAGCGCCGAGATCGGCGGTGGTGACCTGATCGCCGAGGGTGGGCTGGGATTCGAGGCGACGCCCCGCGTGGATCCCGGTCCCGCTCTCGACGAGCTCGAGGGGCAGGCCCGCTCGTTGTTCTTCTACAACGTCGAACGCGACCCGGCGATGGCGGGATTGCTCTCGCAAGTCCTGGCCGACGCCTTCGGCCAGGTCGGCATCGACCCGACCCAGGTCTCCAAGGAGGAGGGGTACCTCTTCTTGACCGGGGGCCCGACGATCACCAGCACCCACGTCGACCACGAGTACAACCTCCTCCTCGTGCTGCGGGGTCGCAAGCGGGTGTTCCTGTCCGAAGTGCCGACCGACGAGGCCGAGCGCGCGCTCGAGGTGATGCACGATGGGGGCTACGGCACCTGCGACCGGGTCCCCGAGCGCGGTCAGGAGTTCGAGGTCGGGCCGGGTGAAGGCATCTTCATCCCGCCCCGGTCGGCCCACTACGTGGTCAACGACGACGAACCGTGCGCAGCGCTCTCGGTGGTGTGGGGAACCGAGGAGCTGGAGCGGGAGTCGGCGGTCTACTGGGCCAACGCCCAGTTGCGACGGATCGGTCTGCGTCCCGGTGCCGTCGGTCGGCATCCGGCGATCGATCGCGCCAAGGCGATGGCCGTGACCTCGGCTCGGCGCGTTCGTTCGCTGGTCTGATCGAGACCGGGAATAGCGGACTGCCGGCAGGCGTTCTCCCTATTGTCCGTACAATTGGAGAACGCCGGAACGTCCGGCGCGATCAGCGAGAGGATCAGCCATGAGCCTGCACCTGGGCGACACCGCCCCCGACTTCACCGCCGACACCACCGATGGCGAGATGTCGTTCCACGATTGGAAGAAGGGGTCGTGGGCCGTCTTCTTCAGCCACCCCGCCGACTTCACCCCGGTGTGCACGACCGAACTCGGCCGCACCGCCGCCCTGCAGAGCGAGTTCGCCAAGCGCAACACCAAGGCGATGGCGCTGTCGATCGACTCCGATCGAGGATCATCGTGGGTGGGCGCCCGACATCGGCGACGTGACCGGCACGCCGCTCAACTTCCCGATCGTCGCCGACCCCGACCACACCGTCGCCGAGCTCTACGACATGATCCATCCGGGCGAGGGTGACACCTCGACGGTTCGGTCGGTGTTCATCATCGACCCCGACGACAAGCTGCGGCTGATGCTGACCTACCCCAAGTCGGTCGGGCGCAATTTCGACGAGATCGTTCGGGTGCTCGATGCGCTCCAGGCCACCGATCGCGATCCCATCGCGACCCCGGCCGACTGGCGTCCGGGCGACCGAGTGATCGTGTCGACCACCGTGTCGACCGAAGACGCCAAGGGCCGATTCCAGAACGTGGAAGAGGTCAAGCCCTATCTCCGCTACGCCGACGCCCCGTCGTCGTGACGGTCGGGCCCGGTGTTCGGCACGGGCTCCCGGTTCGGTCGCTCAAGCCGGTGTGAAGGCTGTGTCCGAGCGCCGGCGATAGTCGGCGGCGAGATCGTCGAGCCACTGCCGACCATCGCCGGTGTAGGCCGGGCCGTGCATCAACGCCAGGGTGGTCGGAGCCAGCTCGGCGAGTCGCTCGACGGTGGCGGCGCTCGAAGGAGCGAGACTCGAGTACCCGAACAGGTCCTCGGTGGTGATGGTCGGTTCCATCGGCGAATCGGTGCACAGCGGTGGCCCGTCGCCCAACTGGGTGAAGAGGTCGCCGCACAGGAGCGTGGAGGTGGTTTCCTCGAACAGCACCCCCGCCTCCCAGCCATGGGGCACGTGCGGGGTGGCGAGGTGACGGACCCGCTTGCCGCCGAGGTCGATCACCTCGCCGTCGTCGAGCGGATGCGGGGGCCGGTCGATCAGGTCGTTCATCGACACCATGCAGCCGAGGGCGCCGAAGGCGACCTGCGCGTCGGGCGCAGCCTCCAGCCATCGATCGAGGGCGCCGCACTCGTCGGCCTCGACGTGTCCGAAGCCGATCCAACGCAGTGATGCCAGCGGGATCAATTCGCCGACCGCATCGGCGACGAGCGGGAACAGCGCTCGCATCCCGGTGTGGAACAGCAGTGGTTCCTCGGCCCGCACCAGGATCTGGTTGAACGACATGCCTGCGTCGGGCACGAAGGTGGAAATGCGGTAGATCTCCTCGGCGATCTCGGTCGTTGTGGTGTTCATGGCGGGGCTTCTCCCTGGTGCGGTGTTCGGTGGGTCGGGTCGTTCGGGGGTCGGATGGTCAGAACGGGACGACGGTCGTGAGCAGGCCCGTGGCTTGGCCTCGTCCGGCGAGCAGCGAACAGAACTCGATGGCGTCGATCACGATCGCTTCGCCGCCGTCGCCCGACGCGAAGACCCCGCCTGCGGTTCCGGTCAGCTCGAGGGTGAATGGTTGGCCGTGGCGGCGGGCCCACTCCGCGACGACATCGGCCACGATCACCCCGTCGTGGTCGGGGGTCAGAACGAGGTCGGCGTCGATGGCACGAGCGGTGTCGATGCGGTGCATCCACAGATCACGCAGGTAGATGACGTCGATGAGGTAGCCGAGTCGCCATTTCTCGACGACCGGCGCATCGACGGCGATCTTCATCGCTCGCAGGGGACGGGGGGTTCGTTGTCGACCCTTGACGGTCCGGGGCGCGATCCGCTCGAGGCGGGCGATCAGTTCGTCCGGGGCCAGGTCGAGGCGTTCGGCGACCTGGACCGCCGACAGGGCGGCCTCGAGTGAGACCTCCTGGTCCCGCTGACGCTTCCGGCCGGCTCGCATCTGGTGCAGGTTCTCTCGAATCGACGCGCCGGCCTCGCAGGCACCGAGCACGTGGAGCCACATCCGCCGGACGTCCCAGTCGGGGCAGTTGGTCTGCATCGACCATTGCTCGGCGTCGAGGGTGCGAAGGAGATCGATCGACCGGGCCAGTTCGTGCTCCTGGCGTCGCATCGCTTCGCGATGTCCGAGGACGGGGATGGTCGTGACGTCGATGGTGTTCATGGTGGTCATGCCTTCTCGCTTTCGGTGGGTCGGATCCGGGCGTCGGCGAGCAGCATGTCCACGGCCCGGTCGACGAGTCGCTCCCAGCGGTCCCCGCCGGGATCGTTGGAGATCTGCTGATCGGCGAGCCCGGTGAGCATCGCCGTCCAGAGATCGAGCGTCGCCTGATCGTGCACCCCGATGATCGCCAGTTGTTGCCGCGCTCGTTCGTAGGCCTCCACCGCCACCGCGTAGCTCTCGGCGGAGGGCTCGAAGCCCGGGATGGTCCGTTGGAACAGGAGTTGGTAGCGCACGGGGTCCATCGTGCAGAAGTCGACGAAGGCGTGGGCGGTGAGCCTGGCGGCCCCGACCGGGTCTTCGGACAGCTGCCGATCGCCGACCGCGTCGTCCATCCAGGCGGTGAAGGCCCGGTAGCCCTCGAGGAACATGGCGTCGTAGATCTCGTGCTTGGAGGCGAAGTACGAGTAGATCGACTGGGCCCGCATTCCGACCCGCTCACCCAGATCGCGCATCGACAGCCCGGCAAGGCCGTGCTCCCGCACGACCTCCCAGGCTGCCGTCACGATCTCGGCCAGGGTTTCCTGACGTCGTGCGGTTCTCCTGTCGATCTTCGGTTTACCTGACATAGTTCGGATTGTGGGGGTTCAGCCGTCCGCTGTCAAGGGTGGACCGTTCTCAACTCGGGGGAGCGAAGAACTCGAGGGCGACGCCATCGGGATCACGGAAGCGGAGTCCGGTGCCGATGAGGCGTTGGTACCACGGCCGACTGACGGCCAGGTCGGAGACGGTCACGGCGACGTGACCGATCGCGGGGAATTCACTCATGGGATGCTCCATTCGTTTGGCGGGTGTTCGTCTCGATCGTGAGCGTGAGGACGTCGGGCCGGGCGTAGTGGCCGATCGGATCGAAGGCTCGCCGGCCGCTCGCGATGCGATCGAGGTCGAGCGTGGCGGCAACCACACCGGCCTTGCCGACGAGCGGACCGGCGACGATCTCGCCGCCGGGGGCGACGATCGTCGTGTTGCCCCGGGACATGAAGTCGTCGTCCCCTCCGTAGATGTCGTCGGCGCCGGGGAGATCCCGGGGCACGTCGCTGCCCCGCAGGAACGCCGTGACCCCGACGACGAAGACCTGGCCTTCCTTGGCGATGTGGCGCAAGGTCGGTACCCACTCGTCGCTGTTGTCCCAGGTCGGGGCGAGCAGGACGTCGATGCCCTGCTGGTAGAGCGCCGCCCGGGCCAGCGGCATGTAGTTCTCCCAGCAGATGAGCGATCCAACGCGCACGCCGCCGATGTCGACGACGGTGAGCAGCGGGCCCTGCCCGTTGCCCCAGACGAGGCGTTCGGCTCCGGTCGGGACGAGCTTGCGATGCAAGCCTGCGATCTGCCCGGCGGCGTCGAGATACACCACGGCGTTGTAGAGGGTGCCGGACGAGCTCCGCTCGGTGATCCCGATCGCCGTCCAGACGCCGGCGGCCTTCGATGCGGCCCGAACGTCGTCGAGTGCCGGACCGTCGACGTCGATGGCCTGGTCCTGGAAGCGGGCGTACCAGTCGCCGTCGCTCCACGGATTGTGGCGCCACAGCCAGTCGGGGTAGCCGGGCACGAAGGACTCGGGGAACACGACGAGGTCGGCCCCGTCGGCGCCGGCCCTGACGATCTCGTCGACGACGATGTCGAGCGTCTTCGCTCGATCGAGGTATGCGGGCGTGGCCTGCACGGCGACGACCCGGAACGCTCCGGAGCGGCTCATTTCGAGGCCCCGGCGATCACGAGCTCGCACGGACCGACGAAGCCCTCGTCGGTGTCGTACCGACCGAGCTCACGCTCGATCTCGTCCCACACCGAGTCCTGGTCATGCGGGTGCATCGCCCCCAGCATCTGGTGGAGCGCTCCGAACGATTCCCGCTCGAAGCGGACGCACTCGGCGGCCGACGGGAGGCGGACCGGGGCGTCGACGACCTCGACGACGACGTCATGGAACCCGGCGGCGGTGAGGTCACGCTCGAGTACGGCCGGGTCGGCAAGGCTGAACGGACCGGGCTGGCCGGGCTGGGGAGCGGGCAGCTGAGCCCGGTCCCGGATGATCGAAACGGGAAGCGAGAAGAAGCCGTTCGTCGCGGCCGTGGAGTAGGTCACGGTGCCGAACCGGCCACCGTCGCACAGCGCACGGTGGATCCCGGTCAGGGCCGCATGGCGGTCCGGGAAATAGATGAGACCGACCCGCGAGATGGCGGCGTCGAAGGCCCCTGCGGGGAGTTCGTGGAGACGCTCCCCATCGAGCTCTCGGGTCGTGACGTTGTCGAGTCCGGCGATCTTGGCCGCCCGCACCGCATGTTCGAGGATGGTCGGGGAGAGATCCGTGGCGAGCACCGAGCCCGCCCGACCGACACGGCGGCCGGCGGCGATGGTCTGGCCCCCGGCGCCGGCTGCCACGTCCAGGACCCGGCCCGACGGTCCCACGCCGGCGAGGTCGAGCATTCGTTCCGTCGCCGGGCCGAGCCAGGTCTCGAGGAGCGGTGCCCAGTGGTTCCAACCGGCGGCGTACTCCTCCCACTGCCCTCGGGTCGTCGTCTTGTAGTGCGCGGCATCGAAGCTCATCAGCTCGTCCTTTCGGGATTGTGTGTCATCCTTGAGGCGCCAGATGTCGCCGTTTCCCGCCAGATTCGATCTGGCGATTCGGGCGATGTCGTCAGAAGGGAACCCGTGAGCCCCCCGCTCGAGATCGCGATCGTCGGTCGAGCAGAGCCGCTGGGTCGCGTGCGGGAGGCCCTCGCCGCATCGGCGCAGGGACGTCGATCGTCGGTCCTCGTGAGTGGCGAGGCCGGGATGGGGAAGACCTCGCTGATCGAGGCGGCGATCGACGACGTTCGTGGGGATCACCCGGTCGTCGGGTGGGGCACGTGCTGGCACGGTGAGGGAGCTCCGGGGTTCTGGCCCTGGATCCAGGCGTTCGGCGACCTCACTCGGCTCGTCGGGCCCGAGGCCCTGTCTGCGGCCGGCACCGACCGCGAGCTGCTCTCGGTCCTGGTGCGCGACCTCGAATCGTCGACCGGCTCGAACGGTCATCCCGAACGCGACCGCCTCCTGTTGCTCGATGCCGCAGTTCGCTGGATGGAGGCCCTGGCCGCAGAACGGCTCGTCGTGATCGTGCTCGACGATCTCCAGTGGGCCGATGCCTCGACGCTCGACCTCCTCGACCACGTGATCGCTGCGCCGGTGTCGGCGCGGTTGCTCGTGGTGGGCGCATACCGTCACGACGAACTCGATGACGACCGGCGGGCGCGGTTGGCCCGAATCGCGTCACACGCCGACCACGTCCATCTGGAAGGGCTCTCCGTCGACGCCGTCGAAGCACTCGTGACGCGGGTCTGCGACGCCCCGACGGCCGGTGCGCATGCCGGCGAACTGCACCGGCGCACGGGTGGTCATCCCCTCTTCGTGAGCGAGCTCGCCCGATTGCCCGAATTCGGAGCCGGCGGCCCGCTTCCCACCGTCGTGACCGGCGCCGTCGCCCGCCGACTCGAACTGCTTCCCGTCGAGAGCCGCACCGTGCTCGACGCAGCAAGCGTGCTGGGCAATCGGCTGCTGCCCGACGTCTTGGCCGCCGCGGCGATGGACGGGTCGTCACCGGCCGACATCGTCTCGGGCCTCGCACCGGCCGTCGCCGCCGGGCTCGTCACGTCCTCGTCCCGCGACGGGTTCTGGTTCACCCACGACCTCTTCCGCGAGACGCTCTATCGGGCCCTCGACGCAACGCTCCGGGCCGATCTGCACGGACGAATCGGCGATGCCCTCGAGGATCGTCGTCGGCGTGGTGGGCATGTCGATCCCGGCGATCTGGCCTACCACTTCGCTCGAGCCGTCCCGACCCGGGAGGCGGATCAGGCTTTCCATTGGGCTCGTGAGGCCGCGCTCGACGAGCGCCGGCGCCTCGCCTTCACCGAAGCGGCCGGTCATCTCCGCCGAGCCCGCGACGCCGCGCTCGATGCCGGGCGAACCATCGAACCCGAGCTCCTCATCTCGGTCCTGATGCTCGAAGCCGACGCCGAGGCGCGGTCGGGAGACCCGGACTCGGCGCGGCGGCTGCTGCGCGATGCGGCCAATGTGGCCACCGACGCCGTGCAGCTGGCCGACGTGGCGCTCGCGGTCCAACGCCTCGGGGCCAAGTTCGCAACTCGACGCAACGAGACCATCGAGCAGCTCGACGCCGCACGCCGGGCCATCGCCGGCGTCGACCTGGGCCGAGAGGCCCGGTTGACCGCGGCCCTGGCCCGGGAGCTCCAGCACTCGGTGGCCGAGGATCGGTCCCGCGCGGGAACGCTCAGCGAACGGGCCCTGGCGCTCGGCCGTGAATCGAACGACGACGAGACCCTGATCGACTGCCTGCTGGCCCGCCACGACGCCCTGTGGACGCCGGGTACCGGTGCCGAGCGGGCGGTGCTGGGTCGCGAGATCGCCGCTGTCGGGGGCCGGGTCGGCCAGACCGATCGACTCGCCGAGGGGCTGATCCTCGAGGCCAACGGGCTCCTCGAGTCCGGGTCAGCAGCGTTTCGGCCAGTGCTCGATCGCTGGTTCGGTCTGCTCGAGTCGCGCGACGAGCCGCGGGACCGCTACCTCGTCCGGACCCGACGCGCCGCCCTGGCGCTGCTCGAGGGCGATGCCGATCGAGCCGAGAAGCTCATGAACGAGGCCGTGGGGATCGGCGAACGGATCCACGAGCCCGACACCGGCAACGTGGCGATGTCGCAGCGGGTCGCCCTCGCCCGGACCCGCAACGAGCCCGACGAGTTCCGATCGCTGGCCGTCGACGCGGTCGAGTGGTGGACCGGAGCGCCGGTGCTGGCCCATGCGGTCGCCGCCGGGGCGTATGCGTCGGCCGGTGATCTCGACAAGGCGGCTCGAGAGGTGGCGATGGTCTCGGACTCGGGTGGCTGGCAGGGCGAGAACTCCTATCTCCGGTCGGTCCTCGTCGCCCACCTGGCCGACGCCGCCACGGCCCTCGAGGACCTCGATCTGTGTCGCGGACTCCTGAGCGAGGTCGAAGCCCTCGTCGGGAGCTGCGGCGTCAATGGTGCCGTCGTCGCCTTTGCCGGTCCGTTTGCGTACACCGCCGGCATCCTGGCCGCCGCCCTTGGCGACTCCGAGACCGCGCTCGCGATGATCCGGCGTTCCATCGCCATCTCCCACCACCTGGGTGCGGCCGTCTGGGTCGCGCAGGGTGAGGCGGCCGAGCGATCCATCGGCGCGCTGCACCGAGTCGTCCCGGAAGCGGGAGTCGACGATCTCGCCTCGCTGGTCAGAGACGGCAACGTCTGGACCGTGGCCTGGCGATCCGAGCGGGGGAGCCTCGGCCATGTCAAGGGCCTGGCCGATCTCGCCACCCTGGTCCGGCGTCCGGGGGTCGAGGTCGCCGCGCTCCAACTCGCCGGCGGCGCGTCCGCTGCCGTCGGACGCAGCGACGAGCTCTCCGACCATCGGGCGCTCGCTGCCTACCGCTCCCACCTCGATGATCTGGCCAGCGAGATCGACCGAGCGACCGAAGACGCCGACGTCGGCCGGCTCGAACGTCTCGAGCTGGAGCGAGAGGACGTCCTGGCGGAGATCCGTCGGGTGACCGGTCTCGGCGGCCGTCTGCGGACGAACGCCAACGACCCCGCCGAACGGGCACGAAAAGCGGTGACCGCCCGCCTGCGAGACGCCATCCGTCGAATCGACGACGTCGCCCCTGGGCTCGCGGCCCACCTCGATCGTTCCATCCGGACCGGGTTGCGGTGCTCCTACGCCCCGTCCGACGACGAGGCGGCCGTCCGGTGGGACGTGCGAGAGCCCTGACCCGGCCGAGCGCAGTCGGCGTCGCCGTCGGGTCGGGGAACGCCCCAGCCGGCCCGGGTACCCCGGGATCAGCTCTGTCCCATCTTGGCGAGCATGTGATCCAGGACGAGCGTGTGTTCCTCCTGGGGACTGAACAGGATCACCTCGGTGTCGTCGGTGACGCGAACGCTGTGGCCGGGAGGCCAGTAGAACACGTCGCCACCGACGCAGGTCTCGGCGGAGCCATCGGTGTAGTCGACGACGACACCGCCGGAGATGAGGTAGCCCCAATGCGGCGCCTGGCAGGCGTCGTGATCGAGGCCCTGGAGGAGCGGGGCGATGTCGGTGCCGGCGCCGAGCGAGAAGTACTCGCCGCTGATCGCTCCGAAACCGGTGGCGTCGCCGAAGTCGGTGCGTTGCCGGGCGATCGCGCCGGGAACGTCGAACTTGACGGGGATGTCTTCTTTGGTCAGTCGCATGATGTCATCGCTTTCTGGGTTGATGGTTGGTTGGTTGGTTGGTGAAGGTGGGACGGTGGGTGGCTGTCCGGTCGAGCAGGACGATCGAACGGGGCCGGGGTCGGCGCGCGGTCAGAGTGTCCGGCCACTGAAGGCCACGAGCGCCTGGAGCGGAGTCGCCCCGTCCGGGACGACCGTTGCCGGCGCAAACGTGTCGCCGATCCGCATGTCCGGACCGATCGTCTCCCGGGCAAAGGCGTCCACGGCGGCCACGACCTCGGCCGGCGGGTCGTACGCCTGACCGGTGGACGATGCGATGTCGTAGCCGTGAACGAGCCCGTCGAAGGCGACGTACCGGGCGAAGACCGAACCCGGGACGTAGCCGAACGGCGCCGTGATCGTTCGCTCCAGTGCCCCGGGGCTGTTCACCGCGTCGAGGAGGCTGGTCATCGCGTGTCGAAAGGCCGCTGCGGGCACCCCGTCCGGGTCGTCGGAGGGTGGAGGGCCTCCGGCGGCTGCCGGCTCGCCACGGAAGGCCGGCACGAAGCTCGTTGCTCCACCCATCATGTGCTCGAGGACGCCTCGCACGTCGAAGGCCGAACATGGTGTCGGGCGGTCGAGGTCGGCTGGTTCGAGCCGATCGACCAGGGCGGTGAGAGCCGGGATGATGACGGCGAGTTGGTCGGTGGGTTCCATGGGACTGCCTTTCGTCGGGTTCTGACCGAGGGGCGCGACAATCGGTGTCACACTGGGACAATGAACGCTGGGCCCCGATTTCGCGCCGTTCCCGGCTCGGCCGCGGGCGGTGGTCCCGATGCCTGACCCGGTCGCCGCGCTCGAACCCCTGCAGTCGGTGATCGACGCCGTCGGCGTTGCCGAGTGGGACACGGCCCTGCGCCTGCTCGACGCCCATCCGGCAGCGACGACCGCAGCCGGGCTGGAACTCCGGGCCCGGGCGGCCTACGGCGCCGGCGATCCCGAGGGATCGGTCTCGGCGTGGGAGGCGCTCTACGCGCTCCATCTCGCGAACGACGACCGGGTCGGGGCCGCCCGCGCCGCCGCCATGGTCGCCATGTACCTGATGATCGACACCGGTCTGATGTCACCGATCCGGGGCTGGCTCCGACGGGCCGAGCGGCTCGTCGCCGACGAAGGCGAGACGCCGGTGCACGCCGTGGTCGCCATGGTCCGAACCTACGAACGGCTGTGGTGTGGCGACATGGAGGGGGCCGGCGTCGACGCCGTCCGTTCGATCGAGCTCGGCCATCGGCACGGGGTCGCTGCGTCGGTCCTCGTCGGAACCGTGGCATTCGCACGCCTGCGCATCTTTCGGGGCGAGATCGGCGAGGGGCTCGAGATGCTCGACGACGTCGCGCTGACCCTGGCGACGGGCGAGGTCGACGACATGACCTC
The DNA here is from genome assembly GCA_963717115.1 of uncultured Acidimicrobiales bacterium. GTDB lineage: Bacteria > Actinomycetota > Acidimicrobiia > Acidimicrobiales > SZUA-35 > JBBQUN01. The sequence continues at coordinate 184,862 of CAVQVO010000017.1, forward strand.
GGGCATGGCCTACTGCGAACTGATCTGCGCCGTCCAGGGTCTGCACATGTACGAACGGGCCGGGGAATGGACCCGGGCCATGGAGCATTGGGGGCACATCTCGGCGTTCGGCGGTTTCGGCGGACGGTGCCGGGTGCATCGCGCCGAACTGCTTCGCCTCTCCGGGCCCTGTGATCTGGCCGAGGCGGCGGCCCTCGAGGCCTGTGAGGAGCTCCGGCCCTGGATGCGTCGGGAGTTCGGTTGGCCGCTCACCGAGCTCGGCACCATCCGCCTCCGAAAGGGTGATCTGGCCGGAGCGGAAGAGGCCTTTCTCGCCGCCCACGAGAATTGCTGGACACCCCAACCCGGGTTGGCCCTGCTGCGACTGGCCCAGGGCGATCTCGATGCCGCCGCCGCCTCGATCGAGGACGCGCTCGTCAACCCGTTCGACGTGCCCTCGAAGGAGCGGCCGCCGCACGGTGGACTGCGCCGGGCGCCCCTGCTCGACGCACAGGTCGAGATCGCCGTGGCTGCCGGCGACGTCGAGACGGCCCGTCGGGCCGCCGACGAGTTGCAGACGATTGCCGACATGTTCGAGAGCCGGGCGCTGTCGGCCAGCGCCGCCTTGGCCCAGGCCCGTGCGGCCCTGGCCGAGGACGATCCGGCAGCGGCGATCCACGAAGGTGATCGTGCGCTGGCGGCGTGGATCGAGGTCGGGGCACCGTTCGAGGCGGCCGTCGTTCGGATGACCCTCGGTCAGGCCCGTGCGCGCTGCGGCAACGACGAGGGTGCACGCATGGAGTGGCAGGCGGCGAGGCGGGGCTTCGAGTCGTTCGGCGCAGCCCTGTGGGCCGAACGGGCCGCTGCGGCGGCCGCAGGTTCGGCCCCGGGTGGGCGGTCGACCCCGCCTCGCCGCCACAGCACCTTTCGGTGCGACGGCGACACGCGCACGGTCACCTTCGACGGGGTCACGGTGCTGATCCACGACCTGAAGGGCTTCCGCTACCTCGAACGCCTCCTGGCCGAACCCAACCGCGAGTTCCATGCCCTCGACCTGATCGCCGTCGAGCGGGGATCGTTGCCGACCATCACCCGATCGAGCGATTCCCGCTCGGCCGACGATGCGGACCCTCGGCACGAAGGCGGTCATGCCGGCCCGCTGCTCGACGATCAGGCCCGCCGGGCCTACCAACGGCGCCTGGTCGACATCGACGAAGACATCGAGGACGCCACGGCGATGAACGACGTCGGTCGGTTGGCGCTGGCCCAGGCCGACCGGGACTACCTGGTCCAGGAGTTGGCCCGGGCCGTCGGTCTCGGCGGCCGATCGCGCTTCGCCGGGGCGACCTCGGAGCGGGCCCGAACCAGCGTCACCCGTTCCCTGCGCTACGCCATCTCGCGCATCGCCGAGCACCACCCGGCGCTGGCGGACCACCTCCGGCGGACGGTGTCGACCGGCACCTATTGCGTCTATCAGCCCGACCCGCAGGCGCCGGTCGACTGGTCGGTCTGAGCGCGCCGGATCGGCCCGAGCGTCCTCACCCCGGGGCGGAACCGAAGAGCCGCGACAGGGCGGCGACGGCGTCGTCGGGTCGACCTCGGAAGGCGATGTGCTGATCGGGTCGAACGAGGAGGCAGGTCTCGGCATCGAGCCCGAAGTCGTCGTCCCACACCGAGGCAGGGACGGCTCGCACCACCGACGGCACTGCAGGGCCGATGGCCGGGAAGCCGGTACCCGGCGCATCGCCAGCCCCAGCGACCATGCGGCGTTCCACCGCGAGCTGCTCTCGGCGTGCGACTCCTGGTGGCTGCTTCGGATGGCCACCCCTGCCGGCCGATCGTGCCGGACCGACCGCCGGTCGCCCACCGATCCTCCCAGTCGGTCGGCCCTCAGGACTCGAGCTCACCCCTGAGCTGCTCCAGGGCCTTTCGCAGGAGGCGTGAGATCTGCATCTGGCTGACGCCCATCCGCTCGGCGATGTCGCTCTGGGAGAGTCCCCCGTAGAAGCGAAGCTCCACGATGGTCCGCTCGAGCTCGGACAGATTTCCCAGCAGGGCCGGCGCTGCGAGGCGCGCCTCGATGCGATCCATCTCGGTCACGGCGGCCACTTCGGCACGATCCGGCAGGTCGAGGGACTCGCTCCGGTACGCGGTCGAGGCCTCGATGGCCATGGTCACGTCGGCAACGTCCAACCCGAGCTCGGTGGCGACCTCCGCCGGGGTCGGCGAGCGGCCGAGGCGTTGGGTCAAGGTCCCACTGGCGTTCTGGACGGCGGTCGCGAGCTGTCGAAGTCGCCGGGGAACGTGCAGATCCCACGTCTTGTCACGGAAGTGCTGCTTCAGATCCCCTTCGATGGTTCGTGCCGCGAACGTCGAGAAACGAATTCCCCGCTCGGGATCGAAACGGTCGACGGCGCGAACCAGGCCAACGAGCGCAACCTGGTTCAGATCCTCGGCCGGGACCCCCCGGTCGCGATAGCGACCGGCGAAGGCGCGGGCAAGACCCTGGTTCGCCTCGACCAGCTCGTTGCGGAGCCGTTTGTCGCCGGTGCGAGCGAGCTCGACGAACCGAGGGTCGATTGCGTCATCGCTCACGGCGTGTCTTCTCGAAGACGAAACGGGCCGCGTCTGCCGCGGCTTCGACGGAATGACGGTCGACCACGGCGTCGAGGATCGTCGGGAGGAACTCTCCCGGGTCGATGGCGCCGACGACGGTCCACCGACGTTCGCCGGTGACGAGGAGACCGTCGTCGGTCCGATCGAACCGGACGTCGAGCTGGTCGCCGGCCTCGGCAAGGGCGATCATCAGCGCCCCGAACTCTTCGATGGCGATCTTGAGGTCCTCGATCTCGTCGATGGTGAAGTCGTCGCCGGCGATGCCGGCGATGTTCAGGCGGAGGAGCTGGAGGAACTCGGTTCGAGCCGGTACGGAGACGGTGACGTGGTCGCGTTTCCTGGGTGAGGCCATGGTGCTCTCGCTTGCGTATGGGGTCGTTGCGACCCGCGTTCGTTTGACTTCGGTTTCGACGGGCAAGAATGATCCCGATGGGGTGCGACGCGACGTACACGATGGACATCCCGGCCGATCATCGTCATCTGTCGGATGGTCGAATCGAATCGATGTCCTGGCTCGAGTCGAATCTCGGCTCGCGAGCCCGCTGTGACGAGATCGTCGCCGATGCATCGGTCGTGCTGACCGAGCTCGCTTCGAACGTCATCGATCACACCGACTCGGAATCGATCGCGCTGCGCATCGAGGTCCATCAGACGGTCGTCGTCGTCGAGGTCGGCAACCAGGGCGACACCGGTGTGATCCCGGACGTGTCGCAGTGGGGCGTTCTCGAAGAGGGCGATCGCGGCCGAGGCCTGCGGATCGTACGCGCCATCTGTCGTGACATCGACATCAGCCAGAGCGGGCCGACCGCGTGGATCCGCGCGTCGATCGCACTCAGTTGAGTCCGAGAAGCTCACCGAGACCGGACAGCTCGATCAGTCGGGTCACCGACGGTGACGGCGACCGGATCACCAGCGAACCACCGTCGGCCCTCAGCCGCCGTTGTGCCTTGAGCATCGCACTCAACCCGGCCGAGGAGACGAAACTGGTCGCAGCCAGGTCGAGGACGAGGTGGGTGCCCGCCTCGACTCGTTCGAGGTGCTCGTCGAGCTGTGGCGCCGTGTGCGTATCGAGTTCGCCGGCCACGACGAGAATCGAGGGATCGTCGTCACGCTGGGTCAGGTGCAGCTCGGCGGCCATGGGCGAACGGTAGTGGTTCCTGCGATGCCCATGGCGAATCAACTCGTGGGTCCCGGGTCGTCGCCCGTCCAGCGAAGGGCCAGGATGGCGATGTCGTCCTCGGCTCGGCCCGACAGACCGTGGGTCAACCGGGCGACGAGGTCCACGAGGCTCCTGTCGGTGCCGAGCACCCGTCCGAGTCGAGCCAGGCCCTCGTCGAGCGACTCGTCTCGACGCTCGACGAGGCCGTCGGTGTACAGGAGGAGCCGGTGTCCGGGTTCGAGTGTCAGTCCGGTCGCGGTCGGCTCGGATCCCCCCATGAAGCCGAGCGGTGGTGCCGGTCGCAGATCGACGACGGCGGCGCCCGAATCCTTGATCAGGAAGGGTGGGAGGTGGCCCGCCGACCAGACGGAGACTCGGCCCGTCGATCGGTCGGCCTGCACGACGAGCATCGTCGCCATGCGGTCCTCGGCCGAGCAGACCCCGTCCAGGACCTCCAGCACGGCTTCGACCGCCGTGCCGCGGGCGAACTCGACCGATGCCAGCAGCCGGAGGCGACCCATCAACGCCGCAGCATCGACTCCGTTCCCGCTGACGTCGCCAACCGAGAAGACCACGACGTGCTCGGTCACGGTGACGTCGTACCAATCACCGCCAACCGGGAGATCGAACGCTCCCGGCAGGTAGTCGGCGACGAGTTCGAAACCGGGAGCCGACAGTGCTCTGGTCGGGAGGAGGTCGCGCTGGAGTCGAATGGCGGTCGAGCGCTGGCGTTCGTATTCGACGAAGGCGGCCAGCACCGCAGCGGCCCGCTCGGTGAAGCGACTCAATCCATGCCGATCGAGGAACGATTCCTCGTCCGGCGTGAGGCACTCGATCTGCAGCGTGCCGACCAAGCGCGTCTGCGGTCGGGCAAACGGGAACGCTGCAGTCCGGCCGAGCGGACCGACCGGCGCCGTCGAGGCGCGGTGGGTGCGATCATCGACGGTCAGGGACACCGACGCCGAGCCCACGCCGGCGATCGACCGTGCTCCGGCGGCGATGACCTCGGCCAGGAGTCGAAGCGATCCGGCACTGTCGCTGCTCGATGTCAGGGCGCCGGTGAGCGCATCGTCCAGTCCCTGTTCGGCCGACAGCAATCGATCGGTGCGACGGCGATGGGTGACGTCCTCCTGGGTGGCGACGTAGTGCGTGGTCTCACCGGCGGCATTGCGGACGTGGTCGATGCGCCAGTTGATGATGAACGGGGTTCCGTCGGCGCGGTAGTTGACGGTCTCTCCCTCGAACGGCCGTCCGGCCTCGAGTTCGGACCGCAATCGATCGAGTTCGTGCCGGTCGGTGAGGGGTCCTTGCATGATCCGGGGCGTCGAGCCGATGACGAGGTCGCGATCCCGGCCGGTCATCCGGCAGTAGGCCGGATTCACGTACACGATCATCGGGCCGGGCCGGTCGAGATCGGCGGTGGTGATACAAGCCGGTGAGCGCGTGTGCTCGAGCGCAGTCAGCAGGAGGTTCGGGAGGTCTTCGTGCGTGATGTCGCCGGCGACACCGGACCGATCGTGATTCACCGCCATCCATGATCAGGGCACGTCGTCCGCAGGCGCAATTCGCGGTCTCGATGTGTCGAGGATCACACACCGACGGGTTTGGCGCGGCGCCGTCGGTCAACACTCCAAGCGTGGCCGTTCGGATGGCCACCGAACCAAGGAGGCGCTTGCCATGTTGGCAGCCATCGACTTCACCCTGAGCGAGGGTCAGTACAACCTCGTCTTCAACGTCTTCTCACTCGTCACTGCAGCCATGGGCGCCGCCGCAATCGGCTTCCTCCTGGTTCGCAACCGAGTTGCTCCCAGCCACCGTTTGGCCTTGACCCTGTCGACGCTGGTGGTCGGCATCGCGGCTTACCACTACGTGCGGATCACCGGCAGCTGGAAGGATGCGTTCGCCTTCGACGGTGAACGCTACGTCCCGACGAATACGCCCTTCAACGAGGGCTACCGCTATGCCGACTGGCTGCTCACCGTCCCACTCCTGCTCGCCGAACTGGTGATCGTGCTGTCGCTGGCCAAGAAGCTGCAGAACCGGCTGCTGGCCAAGCTGGTCGGAGCTGCCGTGCTGATGGTCGGGTTCGGCTATCCCGGTGAGGTGGCCGGCACGGACTCGTCGGCCAAGTGGATCTTCTTCGTCCTCGGAACGATCCCGTTCCTCTACCTGCTCTATGTCCTCTACGCCGAGATGGGTGAGGCGCTGGGCCGTCAGTCCGAGCGGGTTCGCCAGCTGTTCTCGGTGCTGCGTACCACCATCGTGGTGACCTGGATGGTCTACCCGCTGGCCTTCCTGGCCCCGTACCTGAGCCTGTCCGACGGCACGACCGAGGTCATGCGTCAGGTCGGCTATGGCCTGGCCGACCTGGTTGCCAAGCCGGCCTTCGGCATCGTGCTCTATGCCATCGCCCGTCAGAAGTCGATCGAGGAGGGCTATGACGCCGACAACGAGGGCGAGGCCCCTCGCGTGCTGGCAGCTGCCTGAGTTCGATTCGTCCCGTCGAGGCCGGCCCCTGCAGGGGCCGGCCTCCCCGCGTCCTGCCGGTGACCGTCGGCCTGTGGTGCATGGCACGTTTCGGTGGTCGGCACCGGTCAACACTCTCACCATGACCATCTCCACCCTCCCCCAATCCGACGATCTCGAAGCGGCGCAGACCCTGATCGACGGCTGGATGTCCCAGCTCGCATCCGGTCTCATGTCGAGACGTGTCGTCATCGACCAGCTCCTCGATCTCCGCAACCTCCTCGATCACGATCGGGTGGCGCTGGGCGCGATCGACGACCTGCTGACGAATGTCCCCGGCGTCACGGTCGTCGAAGCGGACTGGTGGAACGAGGAGCTCCTCGGGCTCCAGAGGATGATCGACCGGATCGAACGGAGCCGGTCATGACCGTCTCCGATGTCGGGTCACCGCTCGATCTCGCCCAGCCCGAGCACGAGGCCAAGCCCTTCTTCTCCGAGACCGTGCGGCTGCTCCGGGGCGTCAGAGATCATGACTTCGATTCGCTCGCCGACCTGTGCGACGACGACTTCGGAATCGTCGACATTGCTCCGGACGGCACCAACGTGGCGATTCGCACCCGAGCAGAGTGGGAGGAATGGTTCCACGGTCTGTTCGCCCAACTCGACGTGATGCACGCGTCGACCGATAGTGAGATCCTCGCGTACGACGCCGTCGAAACGGTCGACCTGGGCTACTCGGTGTTGGAGTTCCGGCAGTTCCTGTCCGTCGGTGATCTCGTCGCCACCTTCGACTGCATGACGACCATCGTGTGGAAGCGCGATGGTGACCGCTGGCAGGAGGCACGTTGGCACGGCTCGGTTCTCTCGAGCGACGTTCCGGCGGCTCTGCTCGAGGGCTGATCCGACCGCAGGGAATCGGCCCGGACGCTCAGGGCGAGAAGCGTCGAGACAGCTCGGCGATGTGCTCGGGGTGCATCCCGCAGCAGCCTCCGACGATCGTGACCCCCTGTTGGATCCAGGCTTCGACCTGGTCGGCGTGGACCTCGGGTGTGAGGTCGGCGCGGCGCCCCAGGACCACCTCGTTGGCGACGTACTCGTCGGGCCGAGGCGGAAAGGCGTTGGCGTAGACCCCAACGGGCAGGTGGCGACCGGCGGCGTGCAGGCGGGCAAAGAGCTCGGGCAACGCCACCGAGATCGACTCGGGGGCCGCACAGTTGAACAGCACTGCGTCGGCGCCGGCGTCGATCGCCGTCTGTGCCGCCTCGGTGACCGACTCACCCGACCACAGGGTGGCTCGGCCCTCGAGCAGGTCATCGGCCAGCGAGAACGACAGCCATCGCTCTCCCGTGACGCCGACCCGGTCGAGTGACGCCATGACCGCCTCGGCCTCGGCCCGGCAACCGATGGTCTCGCCGATCCAGAGGTCGACCCAGGGTGCCTGCGCTCGCACCAGCAGGTCGTAGAGGCCTGGCGCCGCGAGTTCGTCGAACCGTTCGGGCTCGTACGAGCCGAACAGCGGGGGAATGGATGCGGCGACGCGCACCGGACTCGCCGACTCGTCGGCTGCCCGTCGGGCGAGACGACCGGCGAGCCCCGCCAGTTCGGCGCCGCGGGCCTCGAACGTCTGGGCGCCGATGTGGAATGGAACGACGGCGTAGGCATTGGCGATGACCAGTTGGGCCCCGGACTCGATGAAGTTGCGGTGGGCCCGGACCACCGATTCGGGGTCCTCCATCAGCGCGAGGGCCGACCATTCCGGTTGCCGGAACGGGGCGCCCATGCGCGCCAATTCCTTGCCCATCCCGCCATCGAGGATCGTGATCACCAGGGAACCCTAGGGCGATCGGAGCGGCACCGGCACCGAGTCGAGGTCAGGGGAGGAGCGACCGAGCCGAGAGCGGGGCGAACGGCTCGAGCGAGAAGATCGCTTCCACCGGCAATCCGAAGAGATCCGAGACCCGGAGTGCCAGGTGCAGGCTCGGCGAGTACTCGCCGCGTTCGAGGTAGCCGACGGTCTGGTAGTGCACCCCGAGTTCCTCGGCCAGTTCCTGGCGCGACCAGCCGCGGTCGGTCCGAAGCATCTGGATGCGATTGTGAACGACCTCGTCCTGCTTCGGGCGGCCGGCCATCACGATCCCCGTTCGGACCAGCCGACGACGCAGGATGGCAGGGCGATCATGAAGAAGAGCAGCGACCCGGCGACGGTTTGGGCGGTCACCGTCGAGATCTCCTCGACGTCGAAGACGTCCCAGAGGATCGAGGAGAGGACGAGCCCGCCGACGACCCCGCCCACCAACCGGTAGGACGCCAGGTATGCACGATCGCGGACACCGATCTGGCGTTCGTCGAGCTGGTCGTCGGGAAGATCGGCCACCGTCTGCACCGCCCGTCGCAGCAGCACCCAGGCCACCACCATGGTCAGGACGGCGGGGGCCGTGAGGACGGGCCACCGTTGCAGGCTGCCAACGGCGTAGCCGAGCACGCCCAGGAGCACGGCCACGACCAGGCCTCGTCGGAGCAGGAGGCTCGGCGCCTCCGAGGGTCCATCGGCCAGATCCATCGTCTCGATCATCACGCATACCCTTTCGATCAGAAGTAGTATTCATACTATATCACGTTGTCTGACTACGTCAACTCGTTCGGGCCGAGAGCCTGTGCGCGGACGGAGCTCGACGGTCAGTCGGTCGGACGGACGAGGACCCGGCGGAGCACTCGCCGGGCATCGATGCCGCCGGTCACGACCCGGCGGTGCAGGACCATCCGATTGTCGTAGACGACCAGATCGCCGCGTCGCCAGTGATGGGTCCAGACGTTGTCGGCGTCGACGATGCGATCGTTGAGGAGGTCCACCAGCTCGATGGCGCGCTCCTCGTCCTCGCCCGAGGTCCTCCATGCATGATCGCCCAGGCGAACGAACCGGTCTCCGGTGTGCGAGTCGACCTGCACGATGCGGTGCCGGGGGCCGGGCGGAGCCACCGGATCGACGCTCGAGAAGACCGCATTGCGTGGCGCCAGTCCGGCCCGGACCAGGGCCAGCGAACGATCGGCGACCCGTTCGGTCAGCCGACGTCGCCGGTCGGGTTCTCGATGGTCGTGACGGATCCGACGCGAGACCTCGATGTGGTGATGGGCGTCGAGACCGTCGAGTTCGCGGACCAGGGCCGGCTCCAGGGCTCGATAACCGATCGTGGTATCGGCGAACCGGGTCGGATCCGGGGTCCGGCCGGCTCGGACGCATGCCAGGAGGCTGATGACGTCGGGTTCGGTGCTCCACGACCGGTCGGCGTGCCACCGTTCGGTGAAGGACCCGGGCTCCCGTTCGACTCGCACGCCGGGTCGCCTCGATCCCGGCGGTGAGCCGGCGACGGCCTCGATGGTCCCCATGGCCGCCGCGAGCCGGAGTTGTGCCCGGCACGAGAGTGGAAGGTCCCGGATCAAGACCACTCGATGGCATCGGAGGGCCTCGATGATGTCGGCGGCGAGGTCCGGCCATCGTCGATGACTCGCTTCCAGCCGGACCCCGAAACCGGGGTGCAAACGGCGGACCGGTCGATCGGATTCGGGCTCGATCGACCCATGGTGGCACGGGATCGGGCGGCGCCGGGCGAATTGCCCATCAACCCGAGCCTCGAAGCGACCGAGGGAAGAAGGATGAGCGGGCCGACCCAGGGAGCAACCGAGAATGCGAAGGGCAGCTGGGCCGCCTCGCCCCGGCTCGCCCGACTCGTACGGATCGGGATCTTCCTCGCCCCGCTCATCTCGGCCTGGCTCATGATCCATCTGGTCGGATCGGTGCTGTACCAGCCGAGCGGGCGCGGCGGCCTGGCGCTCTGGCTGATCCAGGCGGCGGCGATCACCATCTCGACGGCGCTGCTCACCGAACGTTGGGTGTCGCGCTTCCTCCCGCTCGCGACGATCCTCGGCCTGTCGCTCACGTTCCCCGACCAGGCCCCCTCCCGGTTCGGCGTCGCACTCCGGGCAGGAACCGTCAAACAGCTCCAGGCCCGGATCGCCGAGATGAACGATTCGGGTCTCGACGGCGACGAGGCCGTCGCTGCCCGGCAGGCCATCGAACTCGTCATGCTGCTCGGTCGCCACGAACGACTCACGCGGGGCCACACCGAACGGGTCCGGGCGTACACCGATCTCATCGGCGTGGAGATGGGGTTGAACGAACACGACCGATCGAAGCTCTCGTGGGCCGCGCTGCTGCACGACATCGGCAAGCTCACCGTGCCGGCCGAGATCCTGAACAAGGACGGTCGTCCGACCGACGAGGAATGGGCCATCCTGCGCAACCACCCCGCCGCCGGCGAGGCCTACCTCGAGCCGCTCGCCGACTGGCTGGGCGACTGGCGATTCGCCACCTCCCAGCATCACGAGCGGTGGGACGGCAAGGGGTATCCCCGGGGTCTCGCCGGCGAGGAGATCTCGCTGGCCGGCCGGATCGTTGCCGCTGCCGACGCCTACGACGTCATCACCTCGAAGCGGTCCTACAAGGCGCCGATGTCGTCGGAGGCCGCCCGTCGCGAGCTGGTCGCCTGCGCCGGGTCCCAGTTCGACCCGGCCGTGGTTCGCGCCCTGCTCGCCGTTTCGATGGGCAAGCGCCGGAGCACCTCGATGCTGGCCTGGTTGATGCAGCTGCCGGGTGCGTCGAACGTCGTCGGCGGGGTCTCGGCCCTGCCAACGGCCGCCCTGGCTTCGGTCGTCGGCCTCGGCAGCGTGCTGTCGACCGCCCCGGTCCTGGATCCGGCCCCACCGTCGGAGTTGGCCTTCGTCTCGGAGATGGCGCTCGACCCCTCGCCGGTCGTCGGAGCCTCGACCTCGCCCGGTGCGGTCGATCTCGCGAACGCACTCGAGGTCGACGACGGGTCCGGCACCGACCTCGCGTCGACGGCGGTGGCGGACTCGAGCTCGGAGGGCCGATCGCCCTCGGGCCCGACCCCGACCACCGCTTCCCCGACCACCAGCGCTCCGACCATTCCAGGGGGTTCGGCACCCACGGTTCCCCTCCCGACCCTGACGCTGCCCAGTTTCGCAACGACGCTGCCGTCGCTCCCGATCCCGACCACGACGATCCCGACCACGACGGCTCCGACCACGACGGCTCCGACGACCACGACGACCACGACGACGCCGGGTGTCGGCCCGACGGCGCTCGCCGATGTGGCCATCGCCGCCCTCGGGTCGTCGACGAACATCAACGTCCTGGCCAACGACCTGCCCGGATCGTCGCCCCTCGACGTCGCCACGTTGCGGATCGTCAGCGGTCCGAGCCGGGGCAGCGCCGTCGTGAGCAACGGTCAGATCCGGTACACGGGTCCGAACCTCCTGATCGGTGTGACCTCACTGACCTACGAGATCTGCGACACCTCGGCCCGCTGTTCGCAGGCCACCGTGGTCATCACGATCCTCCTGGCCTGACGGCTCCCCGACGTCGCCGGTCGCGACCGGTCGCGTCGCCGAGCCTGGTCATCGGGCGGTGGTCGGGCCGGACCTGCACACCGACAGTTCGAGTCCTTCGATCGCCAAGCGCACGGGGCAATCGGCGATCGAGCGAGCTCGATCGAGCACGGCTCCGATGTCGGCGTCGGTTCGGCTCGGTGAATGGTGGAAGAGCACGAGTTCGCCGACGCCTGCCCGGTTGGCGAGCATGGCCACCTGGTCGACGGTCGAGTGGCCGTACTCGGTGGCCAGGTCCGACTCGGACTCGTCGAACTGGGCGTCGTGAACGAGGACGTCCACCCGCTCGATCAAGGCGGTGACCGCTCCGGACGGGTTGCCGGTCCGCCCGGTCAACAGGTGGTCGGGTACGTAGGCCATCGATCCGAGGGCATCGGAAAGCCGATAGCCGTAGGTGCGGCCGCCCTTGTGGCGAACTCGGGTGGTGCACATCGACAACCCCTCGACGACTCGCGTTCCCTCGTCGAGCATCGAAAACGACCAATGTCCCTGGAGACCCTCGGGTCCGATCGGGAAGTGGGGTGGAGACATCGCTCTGGCCAGGAGTCCGGTTGCGGACCGGCCGTGTCCGGGAAGGAAGAGCTCGACCCGGGCGTCGGGACGATCGCCGGCGGCGAAGAACGGAAGCCCCTGAACGTGATCCCAGTGCAGATGACTGAGAACGATCGTGCCTCGGAACGGTTCGTCCCCGCAGAGGGCAGTCACGTCCCGGATCCCGGTACCGGCGTCGAGGAGCAGTCGTGGCCGGCGTTCACCCTCGGGCCACACGGCGACACAGGAGGTGTTGCCGCCCACCCGAACGAACTGAGGTCCGGGCGTCGGGGTCGATCCCCGCACACCGCAGAATCGGATTCTCAACCGGTCGTCGAGTTGCCCGCCGGGTGCCGCTCGTCCTCCCGACGGTGGCCGGCGCTGAGCTCGGTGAGTGCCGCCGTCGAGAGCCGGTCGGCGGCGACGGCGGCAACCTTGGCCGGCGTGATCGCCCGGAGGGTCGAGGTTCTCACCGCTCCCTCCAGGCCTGCCCGTTCGCCCAGGATCGCTCCTGGCCCGACTTCGGCAACGGACTCACCGTCGACCTCAACCCGTAAGACGCCATTCAGGAGCAGGAAGACCTCGTCGCCGGGTGCACCCTGTTCGGTGAGCGTGGCGCCCGGTTCCACGGTCCGGATGGCCGGTCGGCGATCCCCGTGCATGACCAGGCCGGCAAGGTCTCGTTCGAGCGCCGTCTCGACGGCGGTCACCAGCGCCGGCGATTCCTCGTCTCCCCACGGCGTTGCCGTGCCGAACGAGCGTCGCCACCATTGCTTGAAGTCGGTCAGTCCGGCCTTGGCACAGAGCACCCCCTCGGCGTCGTAGATCCAGTGCCGCGGGAACGGGCTGGCCCCGATCAACTCGTAGTCCGATGTGCCGTCGGATCGAATCGTGAGTGCGAGGGTCGTCCAGACCGTCGGGGCCTCGAACTTGAGGAACGGGGCCCGACTCACGTGGCGGGGTGCAGGAAGTCCGGTATGGCCGCCCACGGTCTGCACGAAGCGTGCCGCTGCGGCATCGAGTTCGACCGGACGACGGATCTCGGGGAGAGATACCGCCGCAAAGACCACCGATCGGACCCCCAACGCCACCGTCGTCGATCCCATCACGATCCCACCCGAATAGCCCGCATCGACGATCTGCCCATCGTCGATCTCGACCCACGCCTCGAGACGGTTCGCGAATCGGAACCGATCGGCTGCTCGCAGCTCCTCGAGATCCTCGATCCGATCGGGCGGCGGCTCGTCGTAGTGGACGAACCCCGACGCGAAGGCGGCGCGATTGACACCGCCGATCGCCTCCGAGGGAATCCAGCTGAGGCTGGTGACCGACGACGTCTGTCGCATCAATCCGTTCCTTTCGTCAAAGACACCTCGTGATCCGAACCTAGGACCGGGCGCCGGTCGGTCCCAGGGCGCCACCCCGTGTCCCGAGGTGGTGCTGGCACCCCGGTGTCGGCGGTGGGGACCCCCTTGTGGTGCGTCGCGAAGGGGTGTGTGATGACGAGGTGACCACGGACGCCCGCATCACCGTCTTCCTCGCCGACGACAACCTGCTCGTGCGGGAGGGGGTCCGCGCCCTCTTGGCGTTGGACCCCGGTGTCGAGGTGGTCGGCGTCGCTGCGAGCTACGACGAGCTCGTGACCGGGGCGTTCGAAACGCACCCGCAGGTGGTCGTCACCGACATCCGGATGCCTCCGAGCTTCCAAAGCGAGGGCATCGATGCGGCCAAGGAGGTCCGCAAACGCCACCCCGGGACCGGCGTCGTCATCCTCTCGCAGTTCGAGGATCCCGAGTATGCGATCGCTCTGCTCGGAGACGGCGCCGCCGGCTCCGCCTACCTGTTGAAGGATCGGGTGGCCGACGGTGGACGTCTGAGCCGGGCGATCCGCGAGGTCGCCACCGGTGGCTCGATGCTCGATCCCGAGATCGTCAGGGCCCTCGTGGCTCCGGTTCGTTCGACGGCCGACCTCTCCGACGCCGAGGAAGACCTCCTGCGACAGATCGGTGAGGGTCGACCGTTGAAGGCCATCGCGGCGGCTCGACAGACGACGAGCGAGGCGGTGAACGATGCCATCGAGTCGTTGTTCCTGAAGCTCGCCCACGACGCCAGCGCAGGCCGGGAGACGGGACTTCGTCGACTCCGGCTCCTCCAGAAGGCGATCGCCGACCGGGAGGAGCAGGGGGAGTCGCTCAGTCGTCTCCTTCCCGGCGGTCTCGCCCAGCGACTGCGAACCGATCGCGTGGCGATCGAGCAGACCGAGCGTCCCGTCGTCACCGTGCTGATGTCGGACGTTCGCGGCTACTCCGGGATCGCCGAGCTGACGGACCCATCCGCGCTGGCTGCACAGCTGAACGAACACCGACGGGAGATGAACGCCGCGATCCTGGGCGAGGAAGGGACGGTCATGCAGTACGTCGGCGACGCCGTGATGGCGGTGTTCGGCGCACCGTTCCCCCAGAACGACCACGCCGATCGCGCCTTGCGGGCGGCCGGCGTCATGCATCAGAACCAGGCATGCCTCAACCAGCGGTGGCAGGCCACCGACCTCGCCCCCTTCGGTCTCGGCATCGGCCTGTCGACGGGCGAGGTGGCCGCCGCCTTGTTGGGGAGTGACGAACGCCTGGAGTACACCGTCGTCGGCGACGTCGTGAACCTCGCCCAGCGGCTCCAGGACCTCGCCAGACCCGACGGAGTCACGGTGTTGTCGGAGGCCACCGTTTCGTCGCTCGGTTCGACCCCGGATCTCGCACAGCTCCCCGAACAGCTGGTCAAAGGGCGCACGACTCCGGTCACGGCGTTTCGCATCGTTCACGTTCCCCCACTCGAGGAGGTCTCCTGATGATCGATCCGATCGTGACGATCCGCGGTGTCACCCGGACCTTCGAAGCCGAACGCGCCCCGATCCGAGCGTTGCGGGGGATCGATCTGGACATCGCTCCGTCCGAGTTCGTGGCGATCATGGGGCCGTCGGGTTGTGGCAAGTCGACCCTTCTCAACCTGATTGCCGGACTGGATCGACCCGATGACGGGTCGATCGCGGTGGGCGGTGAGCTGATCACCGGTCGCGACGAGAACTGGCTCGCCCTCATGCGACGTCGGCAGATCGGTGTGGTGTTCCAGTTCTTCAACCTGATCGAGGGCATGACCACGCTCGAGAACGTCGTGATCGCCTCGATGATCTCGGGCTCGAAACGCCGGCAGGCCGAGAGCCACGCTCGCGATCTGCTCGACCTGCTCGGGATCGGCGATCGGGCCAATCAGTTCCCCGACGTGTTGTCGGGCGGTCAGCGGCAACGGTTGGCCATCGCCCGCGCCCTGGCCAACGAACCGCTCCTGGTGCTCGCCGACGAGCCGACCGGCGCGCTCGACAGCGACGGTGGGCACGAGGTCCTCGAACTGTTCCGACGGCTCCACGACGAGGGTCAGGCGATTCTCATGGTGACCCACAGCGATGAGGTCGCAGCCGGCGCCGACCGCACCATCACCATGATCGACGGGCGCATCGGTTCCCGATCGGCCCGGGCGGCGTGATGGGTGTCGTCGCTCTGGTCGCCCGGGTCGAACTCCGGCGCCGCTGGCTCTCGCTGGTCATCATCGCGCTGCTGGCCGCGGTGGTGAGCGGTGTCGTTTCGACGGCCTTGGTCGGAGCACGTCGTTCGGCGACCAGCGTCGAACGTTTCCGGGAATGGGCCGGCGCCAGCGACGCCTCCTTCCAGGCGACGTCGTTCGACGACGAAGACACGTTGTTCGCCACGTTGCAGGGCCGACCTGAGGTCGTGGCCGCCGCTCAGCGTCATCTGATCAATGCGTTCATCGTCGATGGTGCAATCTCCGACATTGCCATCATCTCGGATCCCGCCGGACGATTCGGGATCGACATCGATCGGCCTCGCGTTCTCGCGGGCAGGCTGCCGGATCCTTCGGCACCGGACGAGATCCTGCTGAACGAACTCTCGGCGCGACTGACCGGCCTGGGAGTCGGTGACCATCTCACGGTGAAGACATGGAGTCGGGATGATCTGACCGCGCTGTTCGATGGCTCGACGTTTCCCGGCTTCAACGGCCCCGAGCTCGATCTCACCGTGGTCGGTGTCGGCCGGACGCTCGAGGACCTTCCCGGGGACATCAAGCGGACGTCGCCGGCGGCTCTGGCGTCGTCGGGCTTTCTCGGCGCACATCCCGATATCGGAGTCTGGCCGACCGCCACGTTCGTTCGTCTCCGCCACGGTGCGGCCGACCTGCCGGCTGTCGCCGCTGCCGTCGCCTCCGATCGCCGTGTTGCCGACCCGGCATCGCTGAACGATCCCCACTACATCTCGGCCACCACGGCGTCTTCGGTGTACGGCGACACGTCGCAGAAGGCGGCCAACGGACTGGCGACGGGCCTCGTCCTCTTCGCCGCCGGCTCGGCCGCGGCGGCCGCCCTGACCCTCGGACAAGCCGTGGCTCGTCAGTCGGCGGCTGCCTCGACGACCGCCGAGACCCTGTCGGTCCTGGGGCTGACCGCATCACGAACGGCGTGGGTGCTCTCGCTGCCGATCGTCGTGGCCGGTGTGCTCGGCGTCGCGGCGGGTGCTGCCGCGGCGATCGTGGCGTCGCCGTTGTTGCCGATCGGTCTGGCTCGCCGGGCCGAGGTCGACGGGGGCATCTGGGTGCAGCCGACGATCCTGGGACTGGTCGCCATCACGGTCGTGGTCTTCCTCGGGTTCGTAGCCGCGATCACGACGCGGGCCGGGGGCGAGACCGGGGCGCGACGGGCTGACACGGGACGGCGCTCGTCGGCGGGATCACGGGCCGCTGCGGTCGCCGGTGCCTCGCCGAGCGTGACGGTCGGTCTTCATCTGGCATCAGAACGGGGGCGGGGTCCGGACGCCGTGCCGGTTCGGTCGGCATTCCTCGGCATCGCCATCGGTGTCGCCGCGGTGATGGCTGCCGGTGTGCTCACGGTGAGCTTCGGGCATCTCGCCGACGAACCGCCCCGCTGGGGTTGGAACTGGTCGAGCCTTCCCGACTACTTCGGCGACGGCGACCCGACGGTGCTCGAACAGCGGATCGTCGACGATGATCGAGTCGCCGGTGTGGGCAGCCTCGCGACGGCAAGCGTGGTCGTCGGTGACCTTCCGCTGACCGGCTATTCGATGACCGCCCTGTCGGGAGACATGACCATCACGCGACGGTCCGGGCGGTTGCCATCGAGTTCGGGCGAGGTCGCCCTCGGGACCGAGACGATGGCGGAACTCGGGATCCGGCTCGGCGACAGCCTCGACGTGCTCGAACGAGGTGTGTCATCGACCCGGCGCATGGTCGTCGTCGGCACCGTGGTGTTGCCTCCCAGTGAGGACTACACCCTCGACGTCGGCGCGGTGTTCACCCCCGACACGCTCGACGCGCTCCGACAGGACGATCCGACGACGACCATTGCGCTGCGCTATCCGCCGGGCGTCGAGCCGTCGAGCCTCGAGGCCCAGCTGACCAGCGACTACGGGCTGTCGTTCACCGTCTTCGCCGAGCCTCAGACTCCCGGTTCGATCCGCAACCTCGCGGAGACCCGTCGAATCGCGGTCGCACTCGCCGCCTTCTTCGCGATGCTCGGGGGTTCCGGATTGTTGCACGCCCTCCTCGTGTCGACCCGTCGTCGCCGCCTCCAGCTGGCCATCCTCCGGGCGCTCGGACTCTCTCGTCGACAGCTACGAGTCGCCATCCTCATCCAGTCCACGGCACTCGGACTCGCCGGCTCGGTCGTCGGGATTCCCGTCGGGCTGATCGCCGGCCGATTCGTCTGGCACAGACTCGTCGACGGTCTCGGCGTGGTGTCGGATCCCAGCACTCCGTGGATACTCATCCTGATGACCGTGCCTGCGGTCCTCGTGGGTGTCGCACTCCTCGCCGCCGGGCCGGGACTCGCCGCCGGCCGGGTCGAATTCGGTCGTGAGCTGAGGCCGGAGTGATGGGAACACTCGGCGTGCTCGAACTGGGCGGCATCGGCTTGGTCGGAGTCGGGTTCATCACGGCGGCGGTCGGGCTGCGCCGGCAGACCGTCGCATCACGGGCCGCGTCGCTGTGGATCCTGAACGGTCTGCTCGTCACGGCGACGATCACGATTCTGGGGATGGTCTCGAGCGTGCTCGTCGCGTGGCCTCCCGATGCACCGGCCGGTCTGGCGCTCGGGTGGCTGTTCGTGCCTGCCGCCGTCCTCGCCTCGCAGTCGAATCGTCTCGCTCGTTTCGCCGAACCGGCACTCGTGCGAGCGGTCGTCGCAACGGGTTCGGTGGCGCTCGTCGGGCTCGTCTACGTGCTCGTCGTCATCGGTCTCGGTCGTGTCCCCCAGGAGGGCGAGCGCACGATCCTGGCGTTGTCGGCTGCGGCTGCGGCGTTCGCCTGCCTTCTCGTGTTCCCGACTCGACGACGCCTGGAGGACTGGGCCAATCGGCGGATCTATGGGGACCGCCATTCGCCCGGGGAGGCGCTCCGGACCTTCGGCAGCCGCATGTCGCGTTCGGTCCCGATGGACGAGCTGCTCCTGCAGCTCGTCGAGACGCTGCGCAAGACCATGAGGCTCACCGCCGCCGAGATCTGGACCGGTACGAATGGTCAGCTCGGGCTCGCCGTTTCGGTTCCCGAGAAGCCCGCAAGAGCGTTCCTTCTCGACGACGAAGCACACCCGGTCATGGCGCGCGCCCAGGCCCAGGGCAACGCCTGGCTCCAGGTGTGGGCCCCGACGCTCCTGGAAGGGCGCGAGGATCGCACGCTGCGAGCGGTGTCGATCGCTCACCTCGGTGATCTCCTCGGGCTCATCGTGGTCGAACGAAGGGGAGACGACCCGCCCTTTGCCGATACCGAGGATCGGGCGCTCGTCGATCTGGCCCGACAGGTCGGACTCGCCCTGCACAATGTTCGATTGGACTCGGCCCTGCAGGCCAGCCTCGAAGAACTCCAGGAACGAAACGCCGAGCTGGTCGCTTCACGGGCTCGTATCGTTGCCGCGTCGGACGAGTCCCGACGTCGGATCGAGCGCAATCTGCACGACGGGGCCCAGCAGCATCTGGTGGCTCTGGCGGTCAAGGTGGGATTGATCCGCACCTTGCTCGAAGCCGACCCGACCATGGCAGCGGGGATCGTCGAGGAACTTCGAGACGACGTCCAGGCCACGTTGAACGAGCTGCGGGAGCTGGCTCACGGGATCTACCCGCCACTCCTTCGAGATCGCGGGCTGGCCGAGGCATTGCAGACCGCCGCGAACCGGGCCACGTTGCCCACCCAGATCACTGCCCCAGCTCTTGGTCGCTACGATTCCGACGTCGAGGCCGCCGTATACTTCTGTTGCCTCGAGGCGATGCAGAATGCCGGGAAGTACGCGGGCGACGGAGCCTCGGTTCGGGTTCTCGTGGAGGCTGCCGATGACCAGGGACTCCGCTTCGAGGTCTGCGACAACGGCGCCGGCTTCGACGTCGCCACCCTCGGCGTCGGACAGGGTTTCGTGAACATGCGCGACCGTGTCGGTGCCGTCGGTGGTGATCTGACGGTCCGGAGCGCACCCGGCACCGGGACGAGCATCCGAGGCTTCATGCCGGTGCAACCCGTCGCCAATGGGACGGTCAGGCGAGCCGACTCGCCGCCCACACCTCGCGCAGAACGGCAGGACTGAAGTCTTCCTTGTTGACGTAGCGGGCGGCGCCACATTCGGTGGCGTCGGCCGGGAGTTCTGCGGCCTCGTAGGTCGACAACAGCACGATCACCGTGTGGGGAGCGTTCCGGAGGATCTGCCGGGTGGCCTCGATGCCGTTGATTCCCGGCAGGTTGATGTCCATCAGCACGAGCGCCGGACGTTCCTCTGCTGCGGTCGACACGGCGGCTTCCCCCGATCCGGCCTCGGCGATCAGCCGGAAGCCGGGTGAGAGACCGACCACGATCCGGGCGACGGCGCGAAAGGGTTCCTGGTCGTCGACGATCATGACGGCGACGGATTCGACGGTGTCGATCTCGGCCTCCTTCAGGGGCATGGCTGCAGGGTGCCATGGGAACGATCGGTCGACAAGAGTGGTCGTGTCCGCTTCTCAGGGGGTGCCAGCATCCCGATCGGCCAAATACAGGAGCACGGCCATGACCCGACGGTGGACCTCGGGTTCTTCGGTGAGTCCGAGCTTCGAGAACAGCGAGTTGATGTGTTTCTCGACGGCCCGCTCCGAGAGGATCAGTGCCCGTGCGACCGCAGCGTTGTTCCTGCCCTCGGCGATCTGCGCGAGGACTTCCGACTCGCGCGGCGTGAGGTGGTCGAGTGCGCTCGATCGCCCTCGTCCTCGAGCCTGGACGAGTACGTCGACGATCGCCGGGTCGACGATCGAGCCGCCCTGTGACACCTGCACGATCGCGTCCACGAGCTTCTCGGCGTCGCCGAGGCGGTCCTTCAGGAGGTAGGCGCGGCCCTTCGAGCCGTCGGCCAGCAGTTCGAGTGCGTAGCCCGGGTCGGCGTACTGCGAGAGAACCACGACGCCGATGTCGGGGTTGTTTTCGCGGAGATGGGCGGCTGCCCGGATCCCCTCGTCGGTCCCGGTCGGCGGCATGCGGATGTCGGTGAGCACGACGTCGGGAGCCGTTGCCGCCACGGCATCGAGGAGATCTGCGAGTCCTTCGCAGAGCGCAACGATCTCGACATCGTCCCGACCGGCGAGCAACCGGGCGATTCCCTCTCGAACGAGCAGCGAATCCTCGGCCACCACCACCCGCACGGTCACGGATCGAGCCTACCGGCTCGGTTCCATCCGGTCGGGCGGCACCGATGGGACCTCGTTCCCTGGATCGACGGCGCCCGGGGGCGTAGCGTCGCCCTGTCGGGACCACCCGGTTCCGCATTCGAGGAGGCGAATCCATCGTGAAGTCGGTCAGAAACGTTGCATTGGTCGGACACCACGGCAACGGCAAGACCAGCCTGGTCGAGGCCATGTTGTACCGCGCCGGGTTGACCAACCGGCTCGGCCGGGTCGACGACGGAACCACGGTCGGCGATTCCGATGCCGAGGAGCGGGACCGTCATCAGACGCTCTCGCTCTCGACGGTCTCCTTCACCTGGGACGGTCACCGGGTGACGGTCATCGACACGCCGGGCTACCCCGACTTCGTCGGTGACGCACTCCAGGCGATGCAGGTGGCCGACCTCACGATCTTCGTGATCGACGCCGTGTCGGGGGTACACGCACAGGACGTCGTCCTGTGGCGCCACGCCGCCGAGGCGGGCCGACCGAGGATGATCTTCGTCAACGGTCTCGATCGCGCCCACGCCTCCTTCGAATCCACCCTCGCCGGGGTGCGGGCGGTCTTCGGCGGCGACACCGAACCCATCGAGCTGCCCATCGGCGAGGGCTCGAGCTTCCATGGCATCGCCGACCTGCTCACCGACGACGCGTTCATCTACGACTCGGGTCACGCCGAGACCGTCGCCATCCCCGACGACCTGATCGATGCCGAGCGATCCGGTCATGACCATCTCGTCGAGGACATCGTCGAGGGTGACGACGCCGCGCTCGAGCAGTATCTCGACGGTGTGGCTCCGACGGCGGAGGAACTCGAACACCTGCTCCATGATGCCGTCGATGCGGGCACGGTCTTCCCGGTGTTGTGCGGGTCGGCCACCGGACCCATCGGGGTCGATCACCTGCTCGACATCGTCTGTCACGTCGGACCGGCGCCGGGCGATCTCGGCCCGACCGTCGTCTACGCCGGTGAGGTGCCGATCGAGGTGGCGGTCGATCCCGATGGCGACGCCCTGGCCTACGTGTTCAAGACCCGCGTCGATCAATTCCTGGGGACGGTGTCGTACCTGCAGATCCTGTCGGGCACGATCCGCACCGACGACGTCCTGGTCAACACCCGGACCAAGGGGCGTGAGCGTTGCCGTCAGCTCCTGTCGTTCGAGGGCGCCGACCTCCGACCGGTGTCGGAGTTCTCGGCGGGCTCGATCGTCGCCGTCGCCAAGCTCGGCGACACCCGCACCGGCGATACCCTTTCGGTGCCGGGATCGCCGGTCGTCGTGCCGGCCCCACCCCTGCCCGAAGCGGTCTACGGAATCGCCGTGCGGGCGGCGACCCCCGCCGACGAGGATCGCCTGGCCACCGGGCTGGCCCGTCTGGTCATCGAGGATCCGAGCCTCCGGGTCGGTTTCGAACCGCTCACCCACCAGAGTGTCCTGTCCGGCGGCGGTGAGACCCACCTGCGGGTGGCGCTCGCTCGACTGGCCAGGATGGGCGTCGAGGTCGAGACCGAAGACGTCAAGGTGGCCTACCTGGAGACCCTGGCCGGTCCGATCGAGGTCACGTCCCGTCACAAGAAGCAGAGCGGGGGGCACGGCCAGTTCGCGGTCGCCACGGTGGCCTTCGAGCCGCTCGAGCGAGACGCCGGTTTCGAGTTCGAGAGCCGGGTGACGGGCGGGGCGATCCCCAAGAACCTGATCCCGGCCGTCGGCGCCGGCATCGAGGAAGCCCTGGGCGATGGTGGAGCCCACGGGTTCCCGGTCGTCGATCTCCGGGCGGTGTGCCTCGACGGGCAGCATCACTCGGTCGACTCCTCGGAACTGGCGTTCAAGACCGCCGGGGCCCTGGCGCTCCGGTCGGCCGTTCGCGAGGTCGGCACCGAGGTCCTCGAACCGGTGAGCGAGCTCGTGGTCGAGGTACCCGACGCGCTCATGGGCGATGTGCTCGGCGACCTCAGTGCCCGCCGGGGCCGGGTCCTCGGGACCGGCCCGGCCGCGGCACCCGGCTTCGCCGAGGTCCGGGCCCAGGTCCCCACGGCCGAGATCGGCGACTATGCCATCCAACTCCGTTCGATGACATCGGGAGCCGGCGTCTTCCGCCGGTCCCACCATGGGTATCAGGTGCTTCCCGACACGCTGGCCGCGGCGCTCACGCCGGTGGGCTGATCGAGCCACTCGGGCCGAGCAACCGGCGGTAGATCTCTGCGGTCGGTCGATCGAAGCACACGAACCGAACCTCGGCGACCGAGGTCGGTGTCGAGCGAACGGTGTCGACCGCGATGGTGGCGGCCGGCCCCCGTGGGTAGCCGTAGACGCCGGTGGAGATCGCGGGGAAGGCCACGCTCCGGGCGCCGACCTCGTCGGCCGACGCGAGCGACGACCGGTAGCACGCGGCCAGCAGCGCCGGTTCCCCGGCCCCGCCACCGCGCCAGACCGGTCCGACGGTGTGAACGATCCACCGGGCGGTCAGTCCGAAGCCGGGCGAGATCCTGGCCTGACCGGTCGGGCAGCCCCCGAGTCCTCGGCAGTGGTCGAGCAGTTCGGGGCCGGCGGCCCGGTGGATGGCGCCGTCGACGCCTCCACCCCCGAGCAGGGACGTGTTCGCGGCGTTGACGACGACGTCGACGTCGAGTCCGGTGATGTCACCGACCTCCACGAACAGACGCGGCCGACCGTCTCGACGGTACCTGCTCGGTCGTCCCATCCCCGGTCACGTCCCCGAGCATGCCACGGCGAGGTCCGATCCGACCCGTACGTGACGGCGAATCGGTTCCGTCGTTCGCGACTCCGACGACGACGTCGACCTCGGTCCCGCGCGACGCCTGGATCGGCGGCTCCACCATCGGCCGACCCGTTGCCCGCAGCACGACGACGCGCCGATGAGCCGTTCCCCGGCGCCCGTCCGGGGTCGAGTGCTAGCTTCCGGTCGAACCGACCAAGGAGCTGACCATGTTCTGTCTCGCCGACATCAGCCGACGCCAAGCCGCCGAGCGACCCGACAAGCCGGCGTTGATCTGTGATGACCGCACCCTCACCTACGCCGAGCTCGACGCCGAGAGCTGCCGGGTCGCGAACGCGCTGATCGAAGCGGGCGTGGGCTCCCAGGACCGCGTCGGATTCGTCGGCAAGAACATTCCCGAGTACTTCACCCTGTTCTTCGGGGCGGCCAAGGTCAATGCCGTCACCGTTGCGGTGAACTGGCGCCTCGCTCCGCCGGAGATGGCGTACATCCTCGACAACGCCGAGGCGAAGGTCATCGTGGTCGAGGCCGAGTTCCTCGACCATCTCGCCAAGATGGAGTTGCCCCGCAACCCTCTGATCATCGTCGTCGGTGGCGACTCGGCCCATCGGTCCTACGCCGACTGGATCGACGGGCAGTCGACCGACGACCCCGACTATCCGACCGCGCTCGACGACACCGGTGTGCAGCTCTACACCTCGGGAACCACGGGCCTCCCCAAGGGCGCCGAACTCAGCAACCGCAACTTCGGTGCCATCGTCGGCCCGATCAGCGAGATGATCGGCATGAGCGCCGACAGCGTGGTCCTGCACGTGCTGCCGTTGTTCCACATCGGCGGCAGCGGGGTGGCCACGGTCGGTCTCTACAACGGTTCCACCAACGTCGTGCATCGCGACGTCGATCCCGGCCGCATCTTCGCCGACATCCCGGGTCACGGGGTCACCACGGGCTTCATGGTGCCGGCACTCCTGCAGGTGCTGCCGATGATCCCCGGGGCCTCCGACGTCGACTTCTCGTCGCTCCAGGCCATCTTCTACGGGGCCTCCCCGATCACCGAGGAGGTCCTCGTCGCCTCCATGGCCTTGCTCAAGTGCCCCCACGCCCAGGCCTACGGGCTGACCGAGACCACCGGCGTCGTCACCTGGCTCCCGCCCGAGGATCACGATCCGTCGGGCCCGCGGGCCAAGCTGCTCCGCTCCGCCGGCAAACCCGTCCCCGGTGTCGAGTTGCGCATCGTCGGCGACGACGGGACCGACGTGGCCGATGGCGAGGTCGGCGAGGTGTGGGTCCGGACCGAGCAGAACATGAAGGGGTACTGGCGCAACGACCGGGCCACCGAGGAAGTCTTCCCGGATGGACGCGACGACGAGGGCCTCGGCTGGTTCCGAACCGGCGACGCCGGTTTCGTCGAGGACGGCTACCTGTTCATCCACGACCGGGTGAAGGACATGATCGTGTCGGGAGGCGAGAACGTCTATCCCGCCGAGATCGAGAACGCGATCATGGCCCACCCGGCGATCGCCGACGTCGCCGTGATCGGCATTCCCAGCGATCGTTGGGGAGAGTCGCCGCTGGCGCTGATCATCCCGAAACCGGGCGAGGACCCCACCGAGGCCGACATCATCGCCCACTGCGCCGAGCGGCTCGCCCGCTTCAAGCTGCCGGCCCGGGTCGAACGCATCGATGCCATCCCGCGCAATCCGTCGGGGAAGATCCTGAAGGTCGAACTGCGCAAGCCCTACTGGGAGGGTCGAGACCGCGCCGTGAACTGATCCAGGGCCGCGGTCAGCCGGCGTTGTAGAGCATCAGGGAGGCGACGAAGCCGACGACCGACGCGAGCACGCACAGGCCGAAGCCGATCTTGATCCGGTGCTCGGTGCGCCACTGATCCTGAGCGGCCGACTTGAACGGCTCGTCGAGTCTTCCGACGCGAACCTCACGCAGGAGGATCGGTGTCGACAGCCCGACGGCGAGCGCCAGGAGGCCGACCAGCAGGGTCGCAACGGCCGTGATGATCAGCGCCGGTGTGCGGGTGAGCGCCCAGTAGTTCACGGCGCGTCCGAGCCGCCACTGTTGGGTGGCGGTGACCCCGCCCTTGTCCTCGGCGGCGAGGAGACACTCGGTCGCCTCGTCGAACCAGCCCAGCCCGGCGAAGGCCGTCGCCAGATCGACCCAGCCGGCCGCAGCCTCGGGCTCGGCGTCGATCGATTGACGGGCGAAGCCGTCGGCGATCGGGTAGCGATGCTCGGCCAGGGCGGCCACCGCCAGTGCGTGGTAGGACGATGCGCGCGGTTCGGGGCGTCCCTCGATCCGGGCTGCGGCGGCCTTCATGACCGAACGGCGGTGCCCGTGAGCGGCGGCGATCAGGGTGAGTTCGTCGAGTAGGGGATCGTCGGGTCGGAGTCGGGCAGCCGAGTCCAGAACGCCGAGCGCCGGCTTCCAGCGACGCTGTTCGATCAGCTGCACGGCCTCGGCGATCAGGGTCAGCCCGGCGTCGGGATCCGTGGCGATCCGACGGGTCGTCGCGACACTTTTCGGGGTCAGCACCTTCACAGGTCTTCCATCGGCCCGTTCGGCGGGCCCATGAGCAGTTGGGCCGTTCGACCCAGCCCGCACCCGGGCCGCCGGTGAGGCATGCACGGTGCAGCGCCGTGCGCCGACCGGTCGGCACGGCGGTGTCGGTGGGGACCCCTACAGTGGACGGGTGCCCAAAGAGAACATCCTCGACGGACTCAACCCGGCCCAGCTCGACGCCGTCACCCACACCGGTGGGCCGCTCCTGGTCATGGCGGGCGCGGGTTCGGGCAAGACCCGCGTCCTCACCCGTCGGATCGCCCATTCGATCGATCAGGGTCAGTCGCCGTTCGAGATCCTGGCCATCACCTTCACCAACAAGGCGGCCAACGAGATGAGGCAGCGCGTCCAGGCGCTGATCGGTCCCGTGGCGAACAAGATGTGGGTGTCGACCTTCCACTCGGCC
This sequence comes from uncultured Acidimicrobiales bacterium, assembly GCA_963717115.1. Classification (GTDB taxonomy): domain Bacteria; phylum Actinomycetota; class Acidimicrobiia; order Acidimicrobiales; family SZUA-35; genus JBBQUN01. The sequence goes on from CAVQVO010000017.1 coordinate 211,542, forward strand.
TGTGTGCGCATCCTGCGTCGCGAAGCCTCGGTGCTCGGCTATCCCTCGAGCTTCACGATCTACGACCAGGCCGACGCCCGGCGACTCACCGGCTACGTGATCCGCGATCTCGGTCTCGACCAGAAGCGGTTCCAGCCACGGGCGATGCACGGCGCCGTCAGCTCGGCCAAGAACGAAGGTCTCGGCCCCGAGCGGTACGCCGATCAGGCCGCCGCCGGCTTCGAGCGCAAGGTCGCCGACATCTACCTCGAGTACCAGCGGCGCCTGGCGGCGGCCGGCGCGATGGACTTCGACGACCTGTTGCTGAACGCCGCGCTGCTGTTCCGCAAGCACCCCGAGGTGCTCGATCACTACCGGCGCCGGTTCACGATGCTGCTGGTCGACGAGTACCAGGACACGAACAGTGTGCAGAACGAGCTCGTGCTCGGGCTGGCCGCCGAGCACCGGGCCGTCACGGTGGTCGGCGACAACGATCAGGGGGTCTACGGATTCCGGGGCGCCGACGTCCGCAACATCCTGCAGTTCGAGGACGCGTTCCCCGACACCACCGTCGTGCTGCTCGAGCAGAACTATCGGTCGACCCAGACGATCCTCGACGCCGCCAACTCGGTCATCACCAACAACTTCAGCCGCAAACCGAAGAACCTGTGGACCGAAGCGGGCGCCGGCGAGCCGATCCTGCGATTCCAGGCCGACGACGAGGTCGACGAGGCCCAGTTCGTCGCGAACGAACTGGCCCGGCTCCACGATCGGGGCGACTACCGCTGGGGCGACATGGCGGTCTTCTACCGCACCAACGCCCAGTCGCGGGTGCTCGAGGAGTACTTCCTCCGAGTCGGCATTCCCTACAAGGTCGTCGGGGGCACGCGCTTCTACGACCGCAAGGAGATCAAGGACGCGCTCGCCTATTTGAAGGCCGTGGCGAACCCCGCCGACGAGGTGTCGGTGAAACGGGTGCTCAACACGCCGAAGCGGGGCGTCGGCGACACCTCGGTGGCCAAGGTCGACGCCTTCGCCCAGATGCACGGCTACACCTTCACGCAGGGCCTCGAGCGGGCCGACGACGCCGGCGTGTCGGGGACCGCCGTGCGGGGGATCGCCCAGTATCTGCAGCTGATGTCCGGCTTCGAGCTCGAAATCGAGAAGGGCCCGGCCGTCGTCCTCGAGTCCATCCTGCGAGACACCGGCTACCTGGCCGAGCTCGACGACGAGCGGTCGGTCGAGAGCGACGGACGGGTCGAGAACCTCCAGGAGCTCATCGGGGTCGCCCGTCAGTTCGAGACCGTCGACGAGTTCCTCGAACAGGTCAGCCTCGTTGCCGACACCGACGAACTCGACGAGGAGGATGCCGCCGTCATCCTGATGACGCTCCACGGGGCCAAGGGACTCGAGTTCCCGGTGGTGGTCATGCTCGGCATGGAGGACGGCATCTTCCCCCACCTGCGGGCGCTGACCGACCCCGATGAACTCGAGGAGGAGCGGCGGCTCTGCTACGTCGGGATCACCAGAGCCGAGCAACGGCTCTACCTCACCCACGCCTGGAGCCGGATGCTGTTCGGCCAGAGCCAGTACAACCCTCCGAGCCGCTTCATCGACGAGATCCCCGAGCAGCTGATCGCCGAGGCCGAGGGCTCGCGGGGGCGGCGCAAGCAGTCGGGCAGCGTGTTCGGCGGGAGCGGCACGACGGGTCGATCGGGTCGTCAGGGGTCGATGTTCGGCGGACGGGACGAGATCGTCGACACGGCGCTGCGGCCTCGTTCCTCGGGTCCGTCCAATGCCCTGGTCGGGGCGAGCACCGGGCCATCGGGTTCGGGAGCCGAGTCGCTCGACCTGCGCACCGGCGACGACGTCATGCACCGCAAGTGGGGTGAGGGCGTGATCCTGTCGATCCGTGGTGGCGGCGACAAGGCCGAGGCGGTGGTCCGGTTCCCGAGCGTCGGCGAGAAGACGCTCCTGCTCGCCTGGGCCCCCCTCCAGAAACTCTGACCAACCCCGTCCCGCGTGCTCCCCCCCGCCCCTCCCCGATCCCCCGCTCCCCTCGATTTCGAGAGTGTGAGCGCCAGATTCGTCGCTCAGGCTCTCGAAATCGCCGGTGTCGACCGGGAATCGAGGGCTCGGACCAGGTCGCTGATGACCTCGTCGGGGCGCGTCGTGAGTTCGTCCCATCCGTACCGCAGCACGATCCATCCATGCGACCGCGCCGTGCGGTCCCGTTGGCGGTCTCGGGCCTGGTCCTGCATCAGGGAATGCCAGCGCCGACTGTCGAGTTCGACGACGAGTTCGGCGTGGGGAAAGGCGACGTCGACGATGCCGCGGCGGCCGTCGTACCACGGTGGCTGGAACTGCCACACGGCTCCCTCGATCGCGTGGTCGACGAGCAGATCGAGGAATCGTCGCTCGAGCTCACTCGCCTTGATCGTCACGTCGTCGCCGAGCATGTCGATGGCCGTCCGGCGGACCGCCGACCCGGGCCGCCCCTGTCGCTGCAGCGAACGGGCACAGGCTTGGATCTGGGCCCGCTCGCAGAGCCCCTCCTTGATGGACCACTGCATCTGGTAGCGGAGGCGATGGACCCCCATCACCTGGGCCAGATCGCAGAGGGTGCGAGCGACCGACGTCAGACGCAGTCCATCGACGAGCGTCTGATCGACGGCGGGGAGGTGGACCGTCTGGCGCACCGTTGCGCCCATCTCGACGCGGTGGCGTCCGTGCCGGACCAACACCTCGGGGCGCATGGGTGGCCGACCGACCGGGAGGCCGTGCCGGTTGGCCGCCGATCGATGCGAGAGCACGGCGCCGTCGTGGGCGAGGAGACAGGCGCTTTCGAGTTGGCGGAGCGGATCCGGGGCGTTGCCGGGTCCGACGACGCCGTGACCGAACGAGCGCAGGAGGCCGGCGGCGATCCGGCGGTCGAGGGATCGCGACGACACCCCGAGTTCGACGAGGTCGGATCGCCGGGCCACCCATCCGGACCGTGCGAAGTGAGCGGTGATGGTTCGGTCGATGTCGTAGGCCACCGTGGCCCCTTTCCGAGGGGGTTCCAACGGCGACCCGGGTCGCGACTGCGGCCGACGCTAGCGGTGGACGGTGCTCCTCCCCACTGCGCCGACGCCCTCCCCGGGATTTCGAGAGTCTGAGCGCCGGTTCCGACGCTCAAGCTCTCGAAATCGGGGCGGGGGCTCGCCGGCGAGGGTGGGTCGGTCAGGCCCAGTCGGGGTGGAACGGTCGTTCCGTGGTGTCGATGTAGCGGGTGTGCGCGATCCAGCTGTTCTCGGTGCGGCGATAGATCAGGTAGCCGACCGGATCGTTGACCAACAGGAGATCGGACGTGTCGCTCGGATCGAAGTTGATGGCGACGTGCTGCACGGTGGAGAGACCGACCTGGGCGATGGTGCCACCGACGACGGCGTTCATCGGTCGGTGGAGGTGGCCACACAGGATCCGGTCGATGCCTCGCCCGTCGATGATCTCCACGAAGCGTTCGAGTCCGACGAATCCCGAACGGTCCATCCAGCCGATCCCCGACCGGAACGGCGGGTGATGCATGGCGAGCAGGGTGGGGCCGGGCGTGCCGGCGGCGTCGGCCAGCGCCCGGTCGAGCCACTCGGCCCGTTCGTCGTCGATCTCGGCGCCCGGTTCGCCGGGGATCGTGGTGTCGAGCCCGATGACGGTCACGTCGTCGTGTTGGATCGTCCAACTGGCATGCTCGGCGTCGGCCCAGGGCAGATCGGGGAAGACCGATCGCAGGCGGCCGCGATCGTCGTGATTCCCCGGAATCGCCAGGATGGGGGCGGCCAACGGTTCGAGCAGTTCGGCCAGCATCTCGTACTCGCCGGGGAATCCGTCGGCCGCCAGGTCACCCGTGACCAGGACCGCCTCGACCTCGGGTGACTCGGCGTTGATCGCGGCCACGGCGAGGCGAAGGCGACGATTGGGATCGCACCGGTGGTCCCGGTCGAAGCCCGCCCGCTCGGCCTGGTCGGCGGCGACGACATGGGTGTCGGTCAGCTGGACCAGGTGCAACGGCTGGGAGATCGGTTCCGTGGTCATCCGTCTCCCTCGCCAACGGCGGCCGGTGACGACTCGACCGTCCCCTCGACCACGCTCCGGATGTCGACGGTGAGGAAGCCGTCGGCGTCGATGGCGACCGGATAGGGCGGCAGGCCCTCGCCGTCGGCCGGATAGACGGTGCCGTCGCAGTTGTCGACGAAGGTCTCCGAATCGGACTGCCACTCGACGTAACAGTCGCGGGTGGCATCGAGCGGTCGAACCCCGAACGCGTACCAGCCGGTGAGGTCGTCGTCGCCGATGTGCTGCAGGTAGACGTCTCGGTCCCCGCCCGACACGTCGCTCAGCAGCAGCGGGATCCCGAGGTTTTCGATGTCGTCGGCCAACCGGTCGACGAACCCGGCGGCGAAGACCTCGTCGCCGATGCTCACCTGCACGTTGGCGCTGCTCCCGCTGCCGCCCACCTGGGTGAAGAGCCACACCATGGCAACGACCCCGAGGATCGTGGCCGCCCCCAGCATGAGCAACTGCTTTCCGCCCCGCTCACCCCGCTGTGCTACCGGCATGTCGACGACGGCGAGCGGCGCCGCGATCCGGCGCCGGCGGAGGGGAACTTGGGTACGGACAGGTTCACCGCCCTAGTATCGCCTCAATTCACCCCCAACCACGAGGCGGAGGCCCCACACGTGGATCTTCTCGAGTACCAAGGCAAGCAGTTCTTCGCGACCTACGGCATCCCGGTGTCCGACGGCGCCGCGACCGACGACGTCGACGAGGCCGTTGCCATCGCCGACCGGGTCGGCTATCCGGTCGTCGTGAAGGCCCAGGTCCATGTCGGCGGGCGGGGCAAGGCCGGGGGTGTGAAGCTCGCCGACAACGCCGACGAATGTCGTGAGCACGCATCGAACATCCTCGGGCTCGACATCAAGGGGCACATCGTCAAGATCATCTGGATCGAGCACGCGTCCGACATCGCCGAGGAGTACTACGCCTCGTTCACGCTCGACCGTTCGGCCAAGAAGTACCTGGGCATGCTGTCGGCCGAAGGCGGTGTCGAGATCGAGACCGTGGCCGAGACCAATCCCGACGCGATCGCCAAGATCCACGTCGACCCGGCCGAGGGGCTGAGCGAGCAGGCCTGCCGGGACTGGGTCGCAGCCGCCAAGCTCGACCCGTCGGCCACCGAGGGCGCCGTCGACATCCTCATGAAGCTCTACACCGCGTATGTCGAGGGCGACGCCGACCTCGTCGAGATCAATCCGTTGATCCTCACCCCCACCGGGGAGGTCCACGCACTCGACGCCAAGGTGAGCCTCGACGCCAACGCGATCTACGAGCATCCCGAGTACGAGCAGTACGACGCCACCCAGCCCCGAGACGAGCGGGAAGAGGCCGCCCATGCGAAAGGTCTTCAGTACGTCGGGCTCGAGGGCCAGGTCGGGGTGATCGCCAACGGAGCCGGTCTGGCGATGAGCACGGTCGACGTCATCAACCAGGTCGGTGGTCACCCGGCCAACTTCCTCGACATCGGCGGTGGTGCCAACGCCGACGTCATGGCCGGGGCGCTCGAGGTCATCAACAACGACCCCGACGTCAAGTCCATCTTCATCAACATCTTCGGCGGGATCACCCGGGGCGAAGAGGTGGCCAACGGCATCATCGAGGCACTCGGACGAGTGTCGATCGATGCGCCGATCGTGGTCCGCCTCGACGGCACGAACGCCGACGAGGGTCGGGCGATCCTCGAACCGGCGCTCACCGACAAGTTGATGATGGAACCCACCATGCTCGATGCCGCCCGCAAGGCCGTCGAGCTGGCGAAAGGCTGAGGGCACACGACATGAGCATCTTTCTCGACGAGAACACCAAGGTCATCTACCAGGGCCTGACCGGTTCGACCGGTCGCTACTACGGCAACCTCAACCGGGACTATGGGACCAAGGTGGTCGCCGGAACCCATCCCAAGAAGGCCGGAACCGACGTCGACGGCATTCCCGTCTTCGCCTCGGTCGCCGACGCCGCCGCCGCGACCGGAGCCACGGCGACCTGCATCTTCGTTCCGGCGCCCGGCGTCAAGTCGGCCGTCCTCGAAGCGGCCGAAGCGGGCATGGAACTGGTCGTCTGCATCACCGAGGGCGTTCCCGCCCACGACGAGGCCCTGTTCTTCAACATCTTGAAGCGTGACTTCCCCAACACCCGGCTGCTCGGCCCGAACTGCCCCGGTCTCATCTCGCCCGGGAAGGCCAACGTCGGCATCACGGCCGGTCACATCGCGAAGGCCGGCGGCCCGGTCGGCATCGTGAGCCGTTCGGGCACGCTGACCTACCAGGCGCTCTACGAGCTGCAGCAGCAGGACATCGGGGTGACCACCTGTGTGGGGATCGGCGGCGACCCCGTCCCGGGCACCAGCTTCATCGACTGTCTCGCAGCCTTCGAGGCCGATCCCGACACCAAGGCCGTCATGATGATCGGCGAGATCGGCGGCTCGGCCGAGGAAGAAGCGGCCGAGTTCATCGCCAACCACATGACCAAGCCGGTGTCGGCGTACGTGGCCGGCGTGACGGCACCCGCCGGCAAGAAGATGGGCCATGCCGGAGCGATCGTGTCGGGTGGCAAGGGCACGGCGGCGGCGAAGATGGAAGCCCTGACCGCCGCCGGCGTGAAGGTCGGTCGCAATCCGACCGAGGCCGGCGAACTGATGGTCGAGATCGTGGCCGGTCTGTAGGAGACCACCGGATCCGAGCCGACGACCGCCCCGTGCGCCGCACCCGATTGCGGCATCACGGGGCGGTCGACGTTCCGGGCGGAGCAGATTTGTGTCGGGCCCGATCGTCGGGTTGGGCCGGCGGACGGTTGAATGAGGTGGTGCCCGCGCTCCGCCCGCTCGTCCGGATCGATCCACGATCCACGATTCGTTCGACCGGGTCAGGACGCGCCCGGCGGTCGGGGGCAGCCATGGTCTGCTCCATCGGGCTGGTGGCCTGCAACCAGGTGTCGGCCGATTCGAACTCGGGCGGCGTCGGAACCACCCAGGACCCGACGGCCCTCGCGAGCTCCACCTCGGCCGATCTCGGGATCGGAAGTGCCTCCGACCCGGTGGCGAACCGGCCGACCGCAGTCGATCCCAACGACGCCCGGGCCCTGATCACCGCAACCGGAGTGGTCGTGAGCGTCGACCGCTTCACCGGCGACGGGTTCGACATCGTGACGCCCTGCGGCGAATCGGGCACGGTCTCCTGGGGGACACCCATCGCCGAGGCCGACGTCGTGCTCGATCCGGGTCACGGCGGTGCGGTCGAGACCGGCGCGGTCGGCAGCAACGGGCTCGTCGAGCGTGACCTCAACCTGGCGGTCGCCCGCCGCACGTCCCTCGTGTTGGCCGAGCGGGGCGTGACCGCCGTCCTGACGAGGACCGGCGACTACCGGATGCCCCTGGCCACCCGAGCGGGAATCGCGAACCGACTCGAGGCCCGGGCGATGGTCTCGATCCATCACAACGCCCCGGCGGGCAATCCATCCACCGAACCCGGAACCGAGATCTTCGTCAAGCAGGATGATGCCGAATCCCGCCGGCTCGGGGGAACGATCTACCGCAGCGTCTTCGAGGCGCTCGATCGATTCGACATCGACTGGCAGACCGCCCCCGATGCCGGGGTCCTCGCCGTGATCAACGATTCGGGCGAGGACAGCTACGGCATGATCCGCCGTCCCGAGATGCCGGCGGTCCTGGTGGAGCTGGGCTACCTCGCCAACCCGGCCGAGGCCGAGCTGTTCGCCACCGACGCCTATCTCGAGGCCGCCTCGGTGGCGCTGGCCGACGGTATCGAGGCCTGGCTCACGACCGACGACCGTGGGGAGGGGTTCGTCGCCGAGGCTCGGGTCTTCACCCCCAACGGCCTCACCGGGGGATCCAGTGGCTGCGTCGACCCGGCGCTCGAGACTCCGACACCGGCCCCCGCCGAATCGGCCGGCTCGATCCAGGACTGAACGCCACCCCTTTGCGGTGCGACCGGGGCGGCGGGGGTAGCCTCCGACGGGTGCGTGCCCTCCTTTCTGTGTATGACAAGTCCGGCATCGTCGAGCTCGCGACCTCACTCCACGAGCTCGGTGTCGAGCTGATCTCGTCGGGTGGGACGGCGAAGGTCATCGCCGAGGCCGACCTTCCCGTGATCGATCTCGCCGACTTCACGGGTTTCCCGGCGATGCTCGGACACCGGGTCGTCACCCTCCACCCCAAGATCCACGGCGGCATCCTGGCCGACCGGCGAGATCCCGATCACCTGCGAGACCTCGAGACCCACGAGATCGACCTGGTCGACATCGTCGTGTCGAATCTGTACCCCTTCGGTGCCGACCCGAAGTCGTTCGAACACGGCTCGTCGAGCCGGGCCGAGGACCTCATCGACATCGGCGGTCCGACGCTGATGCGGGCGGCAGCCAAGAACCACGAGTACGTCACGGTCCTGGTCGACCCGGCCGACTACGAACCCGTTCTCGAGCAGCTGCGCAGCGGTGGCACGACCTCGTCGGTGTTGCGTCGACAACTGGCGCGGAAGGCGTTCGCGCACACGGCGGCCTACGACTCGGCCATCGTGACCTGGTTCGACGAGGCGTCGACCAACCCCGAGGTGCTCCCGCCCACGATCCATCTGGCGCTCGAGCGGGCCCAGGATCTCCGCTACGGCGAGAACCCCCATCAAGAGGGTGCTCGCTACCGGGTGAAGGGCCGGCCGACCTGGTGGGATTCGGTCGTCCAACACAGCGGACTCGACCTGAGCTACCTGAATCTCTTCGATGCCGACGCTGCGTGGCGACTGGTCCACGATCTCGGACCGGGCCCGGCCGTGGCGATCATCAAGCATGCGAACCCCTGCGGGGTGTCGGTGGCCGACGATCTGGCGACGGCCTACGAACGGGCCTTCGCCTGCGATCCCCGGTCGGCGTTCGGCGGGATCGTTGCCCTCAATCAGGTCGTCGACGAGGCCACGGTCAAGGCAATCGAAGACGCGGCCCAGGCCGATCTGATCATCGCTCCCGGGTTCGACCCGGGGGTGGTCGAGCGACTCGTGGTCAAGCGCAAGAACACGCGATTGCTCACGGCCTCGCCGCCCGAGGTCGCGACCCTGTCGATCCGGAGCCTGTCCGACGGGTTCCTCGTCCAGCAGAACCACCGCGTCGCGGCCACGCCCGACAGCTGGCAGGTCGTCACTCGACGCCGGCCGAGTCCGGACGAGTTGGCCGATGCCGAGTTGGCCTGGAAACTGTGCAGCTACGTGACCTCGAACGCCATCGTGCTCGTCAAGGACGGCACGGCCTGGGGTATCGGGGCCGGACAGCAGAATCGGGTCGAGTCGGGGCAGCTGGCGGCCACCAAGGCCGCCGGTCGGGCCGCCGGGGGAGCGTGTGCGTCCGACGCCTTCTACCCCTTCCGCGACGGCATCGACGCCGCCGCCGACGCCGGCGTCACCGTCGTGATCCAACCCGGTGGATCGGTCAAGGATCCCGAGACGATCGCTGCGGCCGACGAGCGGGGGATCACCATGCTGTTCACCGGCGAACGGCAGTTCCGGCACTGAGCCCGCCCCGATCCGGCCCGATCCGCCCCGATTTCGAGCGCCTGAGCGCCGGTTTCGTCGCTCAGCCTCTCGAAATCCCGGTTGGAGGGGAGTTGTGGGCTCATCGACCGACTTCCCAGGCCGATGGCCTCGGTGTAGCATCGAACGACAACATCACGGTCACGGTCGCTGGTATGGCGATCGAGGGCGTCGGCGACGCTGATGAGCAGCTCGCCCGCTGACGGCACCGTGCAGGTGAACACGAGGAGGAGCCTCCATGGCTTTGATCAGTGACCTGCTGGCCACTCAGCGAACGGTCAGCTTCGAATTCTTTCCGGCCAAGACCCCCGAGGCCCGTACCCAGCTCGACGAGACCCTGCTCGAACTCGACAGCGTCGCTCCCGATTTCGTGAGCGTCACCTATGGGGCCGGGGGGTCCGACCGGCACCGGACCCGCGACGTCGTGCTCGACATCCAAGACGCCAAGACCTACCCGGCCATGGCCCATCTGACCTGCCTGGGGCACACCCGATCCGAGGTCGACGAGCTCCTGGTGGCCTACGAGGCCGGCGGGGTCGGCAACATCCTGGCGCTCGGTGGCGATCCGCCGGCCGACGGATCCCCGGCTCCGGCCGGCGACTTCCGTCACGCCAGCGACCTGGTCGAGTACCTGCGCGAACGGTTCTCGGGCTCGATCGGCGTCGCCGCCCATCCCGAGGGTCATCCCCGGTCGTCCGACCTCGCCGACGACCGACGTCGTCTCGCCGACAAATTGGCGCTCGCCGACTTCGCCGTCACCCAGTTCTTCTTCGACGTCGACCACTACCGATCGATGGTCGACGAGCTGGCCTCCCTGGGCTGCACGAAACCCGTGATCCCCGGGATCATCCCCATCACCAACGCCCCCCAGGTCCAGCGGTTCGCGTCGATGGCCGGGGCCTCGATCCCGAGCGGCCTCGCCGAGCGCATCGAGGCCGTTGCCGACCAGCCGTCCGAAGTCCGCAAGATCGGGGTGGCCGTCGCCGTTGCCCTGGCCCAGGACCTGCTCGATGCCGGTGCGCCCGGACTGCACTTCTACACGCTCAACCGGGCCGGGGCGACGCTCGAGGTGCTCGCCGAGCTGGGGATGACCAGGGTTTCCTGAACCCGTCGGGATTCGGAACGGGAGCCGACGGAGGCGTCAGCCGACCGGCACGATGAGGTTGGACGACACCCACAGCACGCCCTGTTCGGTTTGGACCCCCCACCAGGCTCGTCCGTCGGGATCGATCTCGCAGTGCTCGTTGGTGAGGACGAGCGGTGTGAACGAGGGGAGCACCGTGACCGGAGGGTCCGCCAAGCTGGGGCCCGACCGGGCGTTGGCGCCGCCGTCGCGGTCGTCGGCGGCGATCTCCTTGATCTGATAGCTGAGGGTCGGATCGGGAATGCGATCGTCGGGACAGCCGGTCACGTTGACGAACCCGGGCTCGGTCGACGAACCGGGCAGGTCGGTCGACCCGGTGGTCGCTGCCGTCGTGGTGGTCGCCACGTCGTTCGAGCCGGAGTCGGTGAGCGCATCGAAGGCGCCGAGCGACCAGGCGGCGCCACCGAGGAGGGCAACCGACATGAGGCCCAGCAACGCCATGGCCATCGGGCCGAGCCCGCGGCGGGGGCGGGGGCGGGGGTGGACCACCGGGGCCGCCCGCCCGACCGGCCCGCTCGGCGGTGTCTGGATCGGGGACGGCACCACGACCGGGTTGGGCCGAGTGCCCCACCCGTCGTCGGGAGCGAGTGCGTCGGCCGGCGAGCCGGCGTGGGTCGGCTGCGGGGGTCGAGAAGCCGGAGGTGGCGTGGGGTCGGCCGGTCTCGGGGCAGGGATGCGGGGCCGACCGTGCTCCATGAACTCGGGCAGGCCTTCGGAGATGTGCGGGAGCTCCTGGAACATGCCGCCCAACGGCTGGCCCATGCCCGTGGCACCGCTCGACGGGGTGTCGTTGCCGTCGGCTCGGGCGTCGGGTGTCGAGCCGACCGTGTCGCCCGCCGGGGGCGGCATCGGGGGCGATCGGGGGATCGGGAGCGGTGGCGTCTGACGGCTCGGCGGTGCGACGTCGGGGGTCGGGCGGCTCTGGACCCAGGCGTGACGGGCCGCCCCCAGGGCGCACGAGTGCTTGGGGTGCGCGTCGACGGCGATCGGGCGGCCGGTGTGGCTGGCCACTCGCTCGCCGACGAGGGGGATCCGGCTCGACCCCCCGACCAGGAGCACGGTGTCGATGACGTCGTAACCCATCTCGGCACCGGCGAGTGTGGCATCGAAGGTCTCGAGCGATCGGGCGATGGCGGGCCCGATCAGTGATTCGAACTCGCCCCGAGTGATCCGGACCTGCTGGCTGACCCCGGGGAGGAGCGCCGAGACGGTGGCCGAGGTGTCGGACGACAGGGTGTGTTTGGCCTCGTTGCAGTCGGCGCGCAGTCGGGCGACGCCGGCCTGGGCGATCGGATCGTCGTCGTCGAAGGCGTCGAGGTCGACATCGAGTTCGGCGACCACGTACTGGAACAGGGCGGTGTCGAAGTCGATCCCGCCGAGGCGCTCGACGCCGCCCGGTCGCCCGATCAGCGTCCACCGGTCACCGGTCTTCTTCAGGATGGCGATGTCGAGCGTGCCACCCCCCAGGTCGTAGACGGCGATGGTCGTCCCGTCGGCCACCCGCTCCTGGGCGGCGTAGTGGATCGCTGCGGCCTCGGGCTCGCTGATGAGTTCGTGGGGCGGAAGGGCGGCGCTGCGCAGGGTGTCGGACAGGAGGCTGACCTTGAAAGCCCCCCAGTTGGCCGGATGGCAGACGACCATCCGGTCGGGGGGTCCGCCCTCGAGTCGGGTGGCGGCGGCAACGAGATGCTTGGCGAGGAAGAGTGTCAGATCGTTGGCGGCCACCGGGGTGCCGTGCAGGAGCAAGGGGGTGGTGTCACCGAAGCGACGCTTGAACTCACGGGCGACACCCGCCGGATCGGCCTCGGCCCGCCGGATCGCCGGCCGGCCCACCGTGGCCGTGCCGTCGGTGCTGAGGTGCACGACCGATTCCATGATCGGGCCGTCCTCGCCGAGGGAGAGCATGCGGACTCCCTGCGCATCGGCGACGGCGGCGGCTGAATTCGTGGTACCGAGGTCGAGCCCCAGCGAGTACGACACGTTGATCCTCCTCGTGCGGAGGCTAGCGCCGCTGCCCGCCGGCCGATCGGACCGGCGTGGAAGGCCCGAGGCGGACTTCGGGGCCGAGGTCGGGTCCGATAGCGTGTCGAGGCTGTCGTCGTCGGGGAAAGGTACGGGCGTTGTCGGATCGAACTGCACTCCGCCGCGGCCTCGGCCACGTGATCGGCATGGTTCGCATGCATCCGGTGCCGTTCGTGGTGTCGGTCGCCGGTGCCGCGGTCTATGCGGGCGGCACGGTCCTGTCGACGGTGCTGCTCGGTTGGATCACCGACGAGCTGGTGCTGTCGACCTTCGACACCGGGGAACTCCCCGCCGGGTCGCTCCGGCTCGGGGTGATCGGCATCGTCGCCGTGACGGTCCTGCGCCTGTCCGGGGTGGTGACCCGGCGCTACTACGCGGGCATGACCGCCGAGCGGGTGCAGGCGACGCTGCGCCGTCGGCTCAGCGATCAGTACCTCGCCCTGCCGCTGGCCTGGCATCAGCAGGTCCCGGCGGGGCAGCTCCTGGCCCACGCCGACAACGATGCCGAGGTCGCCGTCGAGTCCCTGCATCCACTGCCCTTCTCGCTCGGCGTCGCGTTCCTGGCCGTGTTCTCGGCCGTGAGCATCGTCCTGGTCGATCCGTTGCTGGCGCTGATCGCGTTCTTGATCTTCCCGGCACTGACCGTGCTGAACCGGGTCTACTCGCACCGGGTCGAAGGTCCGGCCGCACAGGTCCAGGCCGATGTCGGCGATGTGTCGTCGATCGCGCACGAGAGCTTCGACGGTGCGCTCGTGGTCAAGACCCTGGGCCGTGCCGACGAGGAGTCGGCCCGGTTCGCCAGAGCGGCGCAGCAGTTGCGGGCCGACCGGGTCCGGGTGGGGTATCTCCGGGCCGCCTTCGAGGCGGTCATGGACGCCCTGCCCAACATCGGGATCATCGTCGTCCTGATCGTCGGGATCTATCGGGTCCGCGACGGTGCCGTCGACCCCGGTGATCTCGTGCAGGTCGCGTCGCTCTTCACCGTCCTGGCCTTCCCGATGCGGGTCTTCGGGTTCTTCCTCGAGAGCATGCCGCCCTCGGTCGTCGCCCACGGTCGACTCGATGCGATCTTCGACGAACCCATTCCCGATCGGCCGTCGACCTATCGGCGATTCCCGACCGGGCCGCTCTCGGTCTCGGCAGCGGGGGTCTCGTTCCACTATCCCGACGGGACGACGGTGCTCGACGACATCGGCCTCGAGATCAAGCCGGGCGAGGTCGTCGCCCTCGTCGGGCCCACCGGAGCCGGCAAGACGACACTGTGCAACGTGATCTGCGGGTTGCTCCCGCCCCAGGACGGCCTGGTTCGACTCGGGGGTGTCGACATGGCCGACCTCGACCCGATCCAGCGCACCGAACACGTGGCCTTGGTCTTCCAGGAGTCCTTCCTGTTCGCCGATACCTTGCGGGCCAACATCGACCTCAGCGGACGGGCCTCCGATGAGACCGTCGAGCGGGCGGCAGCGATCGCCCAGGTGACCGGTTTCGTCGACGAACTCCCCGACGGACTCCAGACGGTCGTCGGCGAGCGAGGGGTGACGCTCTCGGGCGGTCAGCGCCAGCGGGTGGCGCTCGCTCGGGCCCTCACCCAGTCGCCCCGCTTCCTCGTGCTCGACGATGCCACCAGCGCCGTCGACGCCCGGATCGAGCAGCAGATCCTCGCCGGGCTCGGCGCCGAACTCGACACCACCACCTTGATCGTGGCCCAGCGGGTTTCGACGATCATGCTGGCCGACCGGATCCTCTACCTGCGCGACGGCCGTATCCAGGCGTCGGGCCGACATCTCGAGTTGCTGTCCCATCCGGGCTACGCGGCGCTGGTGAAGGCGTACGAAGAGGCGGCTCCGTGACCGCATCGGCGTCCGACGACCGGCGCCGTGCCGACGAACCCGAGGAGCGGGGAACGTCCGAGGGAGCGATCTCGGTCCTTCGTCGTGGGCTGCGCCAGAGTCACGAGCTCCGACAGGGTCTTCCGGCGACGATCCTGATGGGGCTGTCGGTCGCGGCCGGGCGACTGGCGACGCCGGTGCTGATCGAGCGCACCATCAACGATGGTGTCCTCGCTCCGAGGGGGATCGACCCCGGCGCGGTGGTCCGGGCCGCGCTGCTGATGGGCATCATCGTCGCCGCCGCTGCGGTCGTGTCGTGGCTCACGCAACGACGACTCGTCACCCGGGCCGAGGCGGCGATCGCCAATCTGCGGATCGCCGCCTTCGACAAGGTGCACCGGCTCTCGGTCGCCGATCACAACCAGACCAAGCGGGGTGTCCTCGTCGCTCGCGTGACCGCCGACGCCGAGGCACTGTCGCGGTTCGCCCAGTGGGGTCTCTATTCCTGGACGATCCACCCGACGGTCATCCTCGGGACCTTCGCCGTCCTGGCGTGGTACTCGCCGTGGCTGGCGCTCATCGTCTTCGTGTCGTACGCCCCGGTCATCCCCATCATGCGCTGGCTCCAGGTTCGCCAGCTGGCGGCCTACGACCTGCTCCGCACCCGCATCGGCGACATGCTGGCGGCGTTCTCCGAGGCGGTGATGGGCGCAGCCGTCGTCCGGGCCTACGGTGCCGAGGAGCGATCCCGCGAGCAGCTCGACGAGCGGATCTCCCGCCGCTACCGAGCCCGGATCGATGCCAACAAGTACATGGTCGGCGTGTTCATCGTCGGCGACATCTTCGGCGCCGTGGCCCTCGTCGGCGTCCTCACGGCCGGTCTGACCCAGCGCGACGCCTGGGGAATCGGTGCCGGTGACCTCGTTGCCTGCCTCTTCCTCACGACGCTGCTCAACGGGCCGATCGCCGAGCTGGGCGAGACCATGGACCAGACCCAGACCGCCGTCGCCGGCTGGCGCAAGATCCTCGATCTGCTCGACCATCCGGTCGATGTCGCCGAGGCCGTGCCGGGGGTCGATCTGCCTCCGGCGGCGGTCGAGGTGACGGCAGCCGGGGTCGGGTTCGCCTATCGGGGCAGCGCGGCGGTGCTCCACGACGTGACCGTCACCATCCCGGCCGGCACGAACGTGGCGATCGTCGGCGAGACCGGGTCGGGGAAGACCACGTTCGCCAAGCTCCTGTGCCGCCTGGCCGACCCCACCGTGGGCTCGATCCGGCTCAACGGGGTCGATCTGACCGAGTTGTCCCACGACTCCCGTCTGGCGACCGTGCGAATGGTGCCCCAGGACGGCTTCCTGTTCGACACCACGATCCGCGAGAACATCCGCTTCGGTCGTCCGTCGGCCGACGACCACGACATCGATCATGCCTTCGATCGCCTGGGGCTGGGTTGGTGGGTCGACCGGTTGCCGAGCGGTCTCGACACCGTGGTGGGGGAGCGGGGCGACAACCTGTCCGTGGGGGAGCGCCAGCTCGTCGCCCTGGCGAGGGCGGCACTGGCCGATCCGGGCCTGCTGATCCTCGACGAGGCCACCTCGGCCGTCGATCCCGAGACCGATCAGGCCCTCACCACCGCCATCACCCGTCTGGCCGTCGGGCGGACCCTGGTGAGCATCGCTCACCGGTTGGCAACGGCCGAGGCCGCCGACCTCGTGCTCGTGTTCGATCAGGGGCGGCTCGTCGAACAGGGTTCGCATTCCGAGCTGGTCGAATTCGACGGCATCTACGCCCGATTGCATCGGGCCTGGATCGGCAACACCCGCGTGGGCGACACCTAGGTCGACCGAGAACCTCGGACGGTCAACGCGGGGCGGCGTGCAGCAGGCGCCGTTCGAGGCCACCGATGATGAGCTCGAGGCCGAGTTCGAATTCGGCGTCGCGGTCGTTGCCGGCCGCCAGCGCCTCGGTGAGGACGGGGAGGCGATGGGGTTCGAGCGCCTCCCGCGAGCGGACGAGGTCGTCGTTGCGTCCGTGGGTGCCGCTCAGCTCGCCCAGCTCGGTGAGGGCGTGACCGTTCACGAAACTGACGATGACGAGCAGCACCCGGTTGGACTCGGCCGCCGAGAATCCCACGCCGGTGAGTTCGGAGAGCGTTCGTTCGGCGATCACCAGCGCAGCGTCGTGGACGATCGGGCGAACAGCGATGAACGGCGTGGCGTTGGGGTGGCGGAGGAGGGCCCGGCGGTAGCTGCGGCAGTACTCACGGAGGCGGGCCGGCCAGCTCCGGTCCGGGGGGTCGAGCGTCACCTGGGCGTAGACGGCGTCGCAGGCGAGGTCGATCAGCGCCTCGTCGTCGCCGGCGTGCGCTTCGAGATCGCTCGAACGGCACCGCAGGCGGGCTGCGACCGCGGCCCGGGTCAGGTGCTCGACGCCGGCCTCGTCGAGGATGCTCAGCGCGGTCTGGGTGATCTGGGATCGTGTCGGTTCCGCGACGACGCGTCGATCGTCGGCGCCGCCCGGAGATGGCTCGTCGACCACGATGGCGTCGGGCTCGGTCGTGGTGGACGCCAGGTGGGTGGAAGGCATGCGACACTCCGTCTGTTGATTCGCCCCGAACGTTCTCCCACACCATGGTGACCCATCGATGGACTCCGTGACCCGCAGACGCAAGAATGCTCGCTGACCTCGGACAACGCGTCGCCTGCCGGCGAAGGCGACCGGTCGAGCGGTCGCACATGGGCCCTCGTACCCGGGTCGAGGCCGGGACCGGCGGGTACGATGCCGGAGGTCTGTCGAGTCGGCAGCCGAGCCGAGCGCAAGGTCCCGTGGTGGGGCCGCCATCACAAGGAGCCCGTCGTGAGCAAAGCCCCCGTACGTGTCGTCGTCACCGGAGCCGCCGGTCAGATCGGGTACAGCCTGCTGTTCCGGATCGCCTCGGGTGAGATGCTCGGTGCCGACCAGCCGGTGATCCTGCAGATGCTCGAGATCACCCCGGCGCTCGGCGCGCTCGAGGGCGTGGCGATGGAACTCGACGACTGTGCGTTCCCGTTGCTGGCCGGAACGGTCCGGACCGACGACGCGAACGTGGCCTTCGGCGATGCCGACTACGCGCTGCTCGTCGGGGCCATGCCCCGCAAGCAGGGCATGGAACGGGCCGATCTGCTGCAGGCCAACGGTGGCATCTTCGGTCCGCAGGGCAAGGCCATCAACGACAGCGCCAAGAAGAGCATCAAGGTGTTGACGGTGGGGAACCCGGCCAACACGAACGCCCTGATCGCGATGTCGGCGGCTCCCGACGTCGATCCCCGCCAGTTCCACGCCATGACCCGGCTCGATCACAATCGGGCCCTCAGCCAGCTCGGAGCCAAGGTCGGCGTGCCGATCACCGAGATCCACAAGATGACGATCTGGGGCAACCACTCCACCACCCAGTATCCCGATCTGTTCCATTGCCAGGTGAAGGGGCAGAGTGCCGCCGACCTGGTGAACGACCAGGCCTGGATCGAGAACGAGTTCATCCCGACGGTGGCCAAGCGCGGCGCGGCGATCATCGAGGCCCGCGGTGCGTCGTCGGCGGCGTCGGCCGCCAATGCGGCGATCGATCACGTGCACGACTGGGCGCTCGGCACCCCCGACGGCGACTGGGTGTCGATGTCGGTGGTGTCCGACGGCTCCTACGGCGTTCCCGAGGGCATCATCTCGAGCTTCCCGGCGGTGTGCTCGGGCGGAGACTACTCGATCGTCCAGGGCCTCGAGATCGACGACTTCAGTCGGGCCCGGATCGATGCGTCGGCTCAGGAACTCGTCAGCGAGCGCGACGCCGTCGCCGAGCTCGGACTGATCTGACCCCGCCCCGCTCACCCCGCTGACCCCGCTGACCCCGCTGACCCCACTCCGGCCGTCCAACCGAGGAGTCACGGTCGCATTCCGGCATTCCGAGGAGGCTCCGTACGGTGCGCCGTACGGAGCCTCCTCGGTTGTCGGGGATCGGACGGTGGCTCCTCACTTGAGGAACTTGCTGGTCGAATTGTCGGCGAGGACCTTGCCGCCGGTCTGCCGGGTGGGGCAGTAGTAGACGGTGTAGGCGCGGTAGTCGACGGTACGGATCGTGTCGTCGCAGTCGAGACACGACTCGCCGGCCCGGTTGTGGACCTTCGAGGGCCGATCGGCACTGGATCCGATGTCGTCGAGGGTGCGTTCGTGCTCCAGTGCCGCCCCGCAGACCTGGACGAGCGCGGCATGCAGTCGGTCGAGGTCGTCGTCGCCGAGTTTCGAGGCGTTCACGAACGGCGACAGCGCGGCCTCGTAGAGGATCTCGTTGGTGAGCATGCGACCGAGCCCGGCGATCACGCTCTGGCTGCGGAGGAGGCCGTGGAGTCGGCGCGAATGCGGGGTCAGGAGAGCTGCGAGCTCGATCGCGATCGAGTGACATCGCCTCGGGCCCGAGACCCTCGATCGGGGGTTGGGTGAGTGGATCGCCGTCGACGACCCACAGTCCGGCCTTGCGTTCGGTCCCCGCCTCGGTGAGGAGCCACGAGGCCACCCAGTCGTCGCTCACGGCCGCCTCGGCCTCGTCGAAGGTCCAGCGCATGAGCCCGTTGCGGGGTTTGGCCGACTCCTTCGGATCGGGGCGGAGACGCCCACCCTGCATGAGGTGCACGACGTGGGTGTGGCCGTTGTCGAACCCGATCAGCAGGTACTTGCCCCGACGGGTCACGGCGGTCACTGCGGCCCCGACGGCGGCATCGGGAGCCGGGGCGAACGTCTTCAGCGACGGGAACTTCAGGAGGCGATAGCGGGCCAGACGGGCGCCCGTCAGCGTCGCCGTCATCCGTTCGGCGTGGGCCTGCACCTCCGGCATCTCGGGCATGCCGAAACCCTACCGGTCGGGCCCGTGTGACGTCAGGAGACGCAGCCGGTGCGTCGGTCGTGGCGCGTCAGTAGGTCGTGGCCGCCCTCACCGACGCCAGTCGGTCCTCGATCGCCGCGAGGTCGCCGGCCGATCCCAGCAGGACCGTGACGTCGCCGCCGAGCCGGATCGCACCGTCGAGGAACGCTCGCTGCGCGCTCGCTGCGCCGGTGGCGATCGAGACGGCGTCGTCGTAGCGGAGGGACAACGTGACCGGGGCGTCGGTGCGGTCGGGCTCGAATCGAGGGTTCGGCCCGAGCTCGACCACGTAGGAGCGATCACCGAGGGGGCCGCCGAGAACCGTGTAGCCGATCCTCACCCGCTCCGAGGGTGCCGGGGAATCGACCCGCCCATCCCCGGGTGCGGGCGTTTCCGCGAGCGCCTCGTTGGCCGCGGCGAGCCACTCGTTGCTGAGATACTGCACGTCGGCAGGCTAACGCCCGCCGCGGTCGAGATCGGCACCGGCCCGTCGCAGGTGGTCGACGAGGGCGGTACGGGCATCGGCTTCGGCCCGCAGCGGGGCCAATACCAGCTCCTCGGCGACCCGCTCCACCGACTCGGCGGCCCGGGATCGCACCGACCGGGCGCGGCGTCTGGCGCCGATCCTCGCCAGGAAACGAGCCACCAGGGCCAGCGACCAACCTCCGAAGAGCCCCACGATCACGAGCAGGGTCGGCAGCGGGACCCGCCACACGTTCGGGGTGTCGAACTCGGGGAGCCGGAGCCAGTTGTTGGCCGCCAGGGCCGTGAGCCAGCCCGCCCCGGCCAGCGCCACCAGCGCCAGGAGACTCTGGACCAACCCGAGGAACGACCACCAGCGAGGGCTCGGCCGGCGGTCGTCCCGAACCGCGTCGGCGACACCGAGGTCGAGTCGGTCGTGCAGCACTCGCCGATCGGGGGTGGCGGCGGCACGATAGATGGTCGGCCACGGCTCGGTCAACCCGGTTGCGGCCGCCTCGGCAACGGCGCGGATGGCGGCCTGGGCTCGCGCCGTCTGGGCGCCCGATGGAGCGGGCAGCGAGCTCCGACCGGCGCTTGCCGGGTCGAGGTGCAGGCGGCGCAGCGGGTTGGGTCGGAGCCGGCGCACCCATCGGGTGACGGGCCATCCGGTTCGCCGGGCGGCCTCGTGGCGGTACGCGGCCGCAGCCGCGTCGGCGACGACGGCGACCCCGGAGGCCTCGGCGAGGTCCTGAGCCAAGTACCGCGCCAGCGACTCGTCGACCGGCCTCGACTCACCGCCCCCGGCGCCGGCGGCGAGCGCCTCGGCAGCCACGGCCACATCGGCGGCCAACCGCTCGGTCGCGGCGCGTTGTCGACCAACCGCATCGTCGAGCGCAGCGTCGAGCGCGTCGACGCCCAGCCCGGTGGTCGCGGAGACCGGGAACACCGTCGGCGACTCCAGTCCGTCCAGGACCATCAACCGTTCGAGGTCGGCGACGCAGGCTTCGACCTGCGACCGCTCGAGGCGATCGGCCTTGTTGAGCACCATGAGCGTCACGGCACCGTGATGGTCGAGGAGCCGGAGGTATCGGTGCATGGCGTCGTCGGCGTACTTCTCGGCATCGGTCACCCAGAGCAGGAGGTCGGCGTGGTTCGCGATGCGCTCCATCTCGAGACGATGGGTCACGGCGACCGAGTCGTGGTCGGGGACGTCGAGCAGGACGAGTCCGTCGAGCCCGCTGCGGTTGGTGGAATCGACCAGGTGGCGGTTGTCGACCCCGAGCCAGTCGAGCAGGGCGGTCGCATCGTCGGCCCCCCACACGATGGCGAGCGTGGACGATGTCGTCGGACGGCGCACCCCGGTCGTCGCCGATTCGGTTCGGCTGATCGCGTTCGCCAGCGAGGACTTGCCGCTGCCGGTCGCCCCCAGCAAGGCCACCAGCGTGTGCGCTGTGCCGTGTCGTAGCCGGGCCCGGGCCTTCTCGGTCACGGTCTTGGCGAACTCGACATCGGTCGGGTCGAGGCGGCCGTCGGCCAGGCGAACCGCTGCCTCCAGCGCATCGAGTCGTTCGGGGAGGTCGTAGGCCGACGGCTCCCGTCGGAACGGGCGGAGGCTGATCATCGGCGTCTCGCTCGATCGCTTGCGAGGGCCCGGTCGAATCGGTCGATCGCGGCCTCGAGACCGGCACTGGCCTCGGGTGGGGGGAGGGTTTCCCAGAGTCGACGTCGGAACCGGTTGGCATCGACCTCGAGGAGCGCGCCGATCCGCTCGATGAGCAGGGCACGGGCCTGCGCGGCGAGATCGCGGACGGCCTGCTCGCCGAAGAGGGCGTTGAGGAGCGCCTGGGAGACGCCGGCCGTACCGGAGGCGACCGCCACCTCGCCGCCGGTGACGCCCCCGGTCGAGGCGAACAGGACGATCATCAGGGCGACCCCGACGCCGTTCACGCCGAAGGCCAGGACCCGGGCGGTGTTGCGCTTGCCGGCGCCGACGGCTCGAACCAGCTCGAGGACGTCATCCTGCCAGGCCCGGATCTCGGGGGCCAACGAGGCTCGAAACGGATCCGACACGTGCTCGAGTGGCCGGCTGTCGCCCAGTACCTGCTCGCCTCCGGGGAGGCGCCGCCAGGCGGTGACCACGTCGAGGGCTGCGGCGTCGGCCCGGTCGAGGATCAGTTGCTCCAGCGTCGAGGTGATCTCGCCCTGGACTTCGCCGGTCGAGGCGGCCCGTCCCCGCAACGCCGAACCGATCCGGTCACGGAGCAGGGAGATCCGGGATTGGAGGGCGCGCATGAGGTCGCCGGTGCCGATCAGTTCCTGCCAGCGATCGAGGACCTCGCCACGCAGCATGCGGCCACTGCTGAGGTCGGCGCTCAGGTCGGCCGCCGCGGCGGCGTAGGCCCGATCGGCGGCCTGACGCAGTTCGGCGGCCACGCCATCCTGGGTTCGGGCGGCGGTGAGGACCAGTCCGGCCCGACCGGTCACCGATGCGAGAGCGCCGTCGAGCGTGTTGCGAACGATCGTGGCCCGCTGTTCGGCGTCGTCGGTGAGGGTGGTGATCGAGGCGCGGAGTTCGGCGACGGCCGGCTCGGCCAGCCGGCCGTCGACCAGGGCCCCCTCGTCGATGGAGAAGAGGGAGACGTCGGGCAGGCCACCGGCTCGGAGCATCTCGTCGAGGTGGGTGGTGATCTCGGCTGCGGCGCCCGCCGGCACCCGGTTGATGACGATGGCCAGGGCCATGCCCCGCTCGCGAGCGCGACCGAGGAACTCCCAGGGCACGGCGTCGGCATACCGGACGGCGGTCGTGACGAACAACCAGAGGTCGGCGGCGGCCAGGAGTTGGGCGGCGAGATCCCGGTTGGCCAGCTCGACCGAGTCGATGTCGGGGGCATCGATGATGGCCACGCCGGGACCGATCGTGTCGGTCGGTTCGACCGCCAGCACATGGCCCACGGCCGGAGTGTCGCCGTCGACGCGGATCCGCGGCAGGTCGCCGAGGATGTCGGCGGTCGCGAACCAGTCGAGGTCGTCGGGGTGGCAGATCAGGACCGGCGCCCGGGTCGTCGGTCGCAGGACGCCGGCGGGTGACACGTCGGCCCGGGCCAGGGAGTTCGTGATCGTGGACTTCCCCGATCCCGTCGAGCCGCCCAGCACCGCCAGCAGGGGCGCGTCGAGTCGGGTGATGCGCGGAAGCAGGTAGTCGGTGATCTGGTCGGACAACTCGACGCCGGTGGTCCGGGCGTCGACGATCCCCGGGAGCTGCAGCTGGAGGGGCAGATGGTCGAGGGCGGCATCGAGGGCTCCGAGCGCGGCGATCAGTTCGTCGGTGGGTTGGTCGTTCGCTCGCCCGTCGGACATCGGGCGAAGCGTAGACGGCGAAGCGGCGGAGCCGGACCAGGGGTGGAGACGGCGAAGCGGCGGAGCCGGACCAGGGGTGGAGACGGCGAAGCGGCGGAGCCGGACGAGGGGTGGAGACGGCGAAGCGGCGGAGCCGGACCAGGGGTGGAGACGGCGAAGCGGCGGAGCCGGACCAGGGATGGAGACGGGTAGGTTTCGATGATGCCGGTGCGTCGATGAAGGTCGAGCCGTCCGACGAGCAACGTCGTCCACCCGAC
Organism: uncultured Acidimicrobiales bacterium; assembly: GCA_963717115.1. Classification (GTDB taxonomy): domain Bacteria; phylum Actinomycetota; class Acidimicrobiia; order Acidimicrobiales; family SZUA-35; genus JBBQUN01. The sequence continues at coordinate 235,103 of CAVQVO010000017.1, forward strand.
GATGGTGTTCGCTTCGAGGGTCATCGGCTCGACGTCTGGGTGTCGTCCGACCATCGGTTCGGGCCGTTGGCCCTGAGCGCCGCCGTCACGGCCGAGCCGGGTGTGGGGGCATGCACCGTGACCGCCGTCGTGTTGGGCGAGCGAGCAGAACGCCGGGTGATGACCGAGGATCAGGTGACCCTGCCGAGCCGGGGGTGGGAACTCCGAGCCTCAGGGCTCTGGGTCGACCACGTCTGCGAGACTCCACTCGATCACTGGAGCTACGGGCTCGAGGCCTTCGCCTTGCGTCTCGACGATCCAGACGAACTCCTCGGAAGGGGACGCGGCGAACGGGTCCCGCTCGGTTGGGAACTCGAATTCGAGGCGCAGTCGCCGGCGGGGTGGGTCACCGATCAGGAGTACCGCCAGCTCGGACTGGTCCATGGCCTGCTCCTCGACGCCGAGGGTCGGTACGAGATCGAGGGGCGATCGGTCCGCACGCACTGGTGGGGTTCGAATCCGCCGGATCGGATCGTGGTCGGCGAGGCCTCGGGACCGGTTCGCAGCGAGGTCTTCGTGCCGACGCGGGCCGGGACCTGGCGTCAGACCTTGTGGGGGGCGGGAGCGAGTTCGGTGCTGGTGTCGTCTTCGGCGTAGCGCACGATCACCAGGGTGATCAGCAGTGCGCCCAGGGCCAGGGCGAACGCACCGGCTCCCTGCCCGAGCGTCGGGAGCGCCATGTCGGTTCCCTTGACCACCTCGTCGGACTGGTCCGAAACGACCCCGACGCCGGCCGGCCACGGCCACAGGACGCGGAACGATCCGAGCATCAGGCCGAGGAGCGCCGCCAGCACGGTCTGCTCGTGGTAGGCGAGCACCCAGTTGAGCAGGGACGAGAACAGGGCCAAGCCCACCACGGCACCGATGGCGAACACGAGCAGCTCGAGCGGAGCACCACCGATCACGGCGGCGTACATCCCCATCATCAACATGATGAACGAGCCCGAGATCCCGGGCAGGATCATGGCGCAGATGGCGATGCTCCCCGTGACGAGGAACATCCAGATCGCCGGGTCGGCGATGGCACCGGATTGGAAGCCGAGCAGGACGAACGTCGCGACGGTGACGACGCCCAGGATCCCGAGCCGAAGCGGATCGCGGACACGGATCTCGCGCCAGACCAGGAGGCAACTGGCGAGCACGAGGCCGGTGAACACCGCGGCGGTGCCCTCGGCATGGTCGATCAGCAGCGTCTCCATCGGGTGACGGAGCAGCAGGAAGGCCGTCAGGACACCAGCGCCGAGCGGGAGGAGGAACAGCCAGTTCACGGCGACCAGGTCGTCGACGAATCCCTTGGGGTCACCCGTGACGAGGCGTTTGAGGGCGTGTGCTCCACCCCGCACGTTGGCGATCAGTTCCTTGTAGATGCCCAGGATGAGGGCGACGGTTCCACCGGAGACGCCGGGCACGATGTCGGCGGACCCCATGAAGAAGCCTCGGAGGTACTGCAGTGCGATCTTGCTCACGACGCACGAAGGTAACCGCCCGGGAACGCTCTGCGACGGCGACGAATCACCCAACACCCGGTGACGGTGGCAGGGTTGCATCGAGGGGACCGGGGTATGACGGTCCCGGCGTGGCCCGGATCCGAGGAACGTGAGGACCGACATGGGAACGAACACCGACGAGCCGGGACGGCACGACGTCGACGCGCAGCCGCCGCTCGACGTGGCGGCGGGTCCCCCGGCGGTCGCCGTGACGATGGCGCGTGCCCTCGAGGCGATGGGTCCGGTGAGGACGGCGCGGACGTTGCTCGCCGTCAACCAGCCGGCGGGCTTCGACTGCCCGGGTTGCGCGTGGCCCGAGGCGGCACCGGCCGAACGCAAGCGGGCGGAGTTCTGCGAGAACGGGGCCAAGGCGATCGCCGAGGAGGCCACTCGGGACCGGGCCGATCGAGGGTTCTTCGCGGCGCACGACCTCGAGGACCTGCGGTCGCGATCGGACCACTGGTTGGGGCGGGCCGGACGACTGGTCGAACCGATGATCAAACGGGCAGGCGGTTCGCGATTCGAACCGACGACCTGGTCCGACGCCCTCGGCCACCTCGCCCGGTCGCTGTCGGAGCTGGAGCATCCCGATCGGGCGATCTTCTACACCTCGGGCCGGACGAGCAACGAGGCCGCCTGGCTCTACCAGCTCCTGGTCCGCAGCTTCGGGACGAACAACCTGCCCGACTGTTCGAACATGTGCCACGAACCGACCAGTCGGGCGCTCGACCGGTCGATCGGGATCGGCAAGGGGAGTGTCCGGTTGACCGACTTCTTCGAGACCGACGCCATCGTCATCGTCGGTCAGAATCCCGGCACGAACCATCCCCGCATGCTGTCGGCCCTGGAGAAGGCCAAGCAGAACGGGGCTGCGATCATCGCGGTGAACCCGCTCCCCGAAGCCGGACTCCTCCGTTTCGAGAATCCGCAGACGGTGCGGGGTTGGGTCGGCAGCGGAACCGGCCTGGCCGATCTGCACCTGCCGATCCGCCTGGGTACCGATCAGGCGCTGTTCCAGCTCTGGTCGGCGTGGCTCCACGACCGGGACCGGGACCTGGCCTCGGGCGGAGCCACGCTGGATCGGGCGTTCATCGACCGTCACACCTCGGGGTACGAGGAGCTGGCCGACCACCTGGCGTCGGTCGATCGCGACGCCCTGCTCGCCGCGACCGGTCTCGAACCCGATCTCGTCGCCCGGGCCTTCGAGGTGCTGGCGAAAGCCGATCGGCTCATCGTCTGCTGGGCGATGGGGGTCACCCAGCACGTCAATGGCGTCGACACCATCGACGAGATCGTCAACTTCGCCCTGCTCGGTGGGCACATCGGACGTCCCGGTGCCGGACTGTGCCCCGTGCGAGGCCACAGCAACGTCCAGGGAAACCGAACGGTCGGGATCTGGGAGCAGATCCAACCCGAGATGATCGACGCGCTCGAGCGGCGCTACGGGTTGACGCTCCCGAGAGAGCCGGGACACGACACGGTCGAGTCCATCCGGGCCCTGCGGGACGGCCGGGCGAGCGTCTTCGTCGGGCTGGGAGGCAACTTCGTCCGAGCCACACCCGACACCGAGGTCGTCGAGCGGGCCTTCGCCTCGTCGGATCTGGTCGTGAACGTCTCGACCAAGCTCAATCGGTCGCACCTCGCAACCGACGGAACGTCGATCATCCTGCCGGCGCTGGGCCGTACCGACCGCGATCGGCAGGGGGGACGAACGCAGTTCGTCACCGTCGAGGATTCGATGTCGATGGTCCATGCGTCGACCGGTGTGCTCGACCCTCCCGGTCCACTGGTGCGAAGCGAGGTCGCCATCATCTGTGATCTGGCACTCGCGTTGCTCGGTTCCGACCATCCCGTGCCGTGGGCGTCGTTCCGCGATGACTACCGGTTGATCCGTGAGGCCATGGCGGCGACCGTCGACGGGTTCGCCGATTTCGAGCGACGGGTGAGCGCTCCCGGCGGGTTCGAGCTGCCTCATCCGCCACGCGATGGTCGACGATTCGGTACCGACGACGGGAAGGCACACTTCACCGTCACCCGGTTCGAACCGACGAACGCGTCTCTGGTCCTGCAGACGATGCGCTCCCACGATCAGTACAACACCACGATCTACGGACACGACGACCGTTACCGGGGCCTCTCGGGCGACCGCCACGTGCTGCTCATCGGTGCGGTCGACCTCGCACGCCTCGGGTTTGCCGACGGGGATCGGGTCGACATCGTCACCGACCTGCCCGGACCCGAACGGCGGGTCCGTGACTATCGAGTCGTCGAGTACCCGACACCTCCGGGTTCGGCGGCCGCCTACTACCCCGAGACCAACGCGCTGGTTCCCCTCGATCATCACGACCCCGCCGTGGGAACCCCCGGATCGAAGTCGATCCCGATCCGACTCGAGCCGGCCGGCCACCGAAGCGGCTGAGGTCACCGGACGCGGACGGACCCACGACTCCGAGGAGTCATGGGTCCGTTCGGGAGTCTCGGGAGATCAGACGCGCTTGGCGAGATAGATGATCGCAAGGATCACGAGAATGGTGACGAGGATTCCTCCGCCATAGTACATGACTGCCTCCCTTCCGATTCGTGGTGTCGATTCGGGTGTGCGATCAGCTGACCGCGTCGCGCAGGGACGCGACATCGGCGGCTGCGGACTTGATCACGAGGTACTGACGCTCGACGGTGTTGCGCAGGTCGATCGAGAGGTCGGCCTCGAGCGCCTTCTCGTACTCGCCGACGGCGTGGTTCTCGCCGGTGACGGCCGCGTCGAGCACGCTCTTGGGCGAGGACCCGGTGACGGCATCCTTGAGGTTGATCCAGCCCCGATGCACCGTGCCGGCGAACGAGCCCTGCTCGTCGATGTCGTCGCCGTAGGCGGCGGCCATGCGCTCGAGTTCCTGGGAGAAAGCGGCACGCTGGGCCGAGAGGTCGGCGAACCTGGGGGCCCACTCGGAGCGATCGGAGTCCGTCAGCTTGTCGGCGACTTCGGCAAAACCCTTCTTGCCGTCCTCGAGCGTCTGGATCAGATCGGTGGTCACCTTGCGGTCGGTTGATTGGCTCATGGTCACTCCTGCCGGACGGTTGGGTGAGGGCGCTCGGGGAGCAGGGTCCGGTAGGGGCGCACTACCCGCCGTCCGGATCGCCAAACACCGGCACCGTCCACCGCTGCGCCGAAAACGAACCGATCCCCCGCCGGGCGGGGGATCGGTCGATCGTCGTTGGTTCCTGCGGTCTCGAGCGGGGTCGAGCGCCGAGGGGACGGGTCAGCGCTGGCTGGCCAGTTTGCGGTTCACCCGCTTGGACTTGATGTAGTCCCGGTTCATGTAGGCGATGAAGTCGAGGCTGATCTCCTTGGGGCAGGCATCGGCGCATTCACCATGGTTGGTGCACGATCCGAAGAACTGTTCCATGGTCTCGACCATGGCCTCGGTGCGACGGAATCGCTCGGGCTGTCCCTGGGGCAACGAGTTGAGGTGCCAGATCTTGGCCGAGGTGAACAGCTGCCCGGCCGAGTTGGGGCAGGCGGCGATGCAGGCCCCGCAGCCGATGCAGGCGGCGGCGTCCATCGAGGAGTCGGCCACCTCCTTCGGGATCGGGGTCTCGTTGGCGTCGGGAGCCGTACCGGTCGGGGCGCTGATGTAGCCGCCCGCCTCGATGATCCGGTCCATCGCCGAACGGTCGACGATGAGATCGCGCAACACGGGGAACGCCGCCGCCCGCCACGGTTCGATCACGATCGTGTCGCCGTCGTTGAACTTGCGCATGTGCAGCTGGCAGGTGGCGGTCGCCCGCTCGTGGCCGTGGGCCCGACCGTTGATCATCACCCCGCAGGTGCCGCAGATGCCTTCACGGCAGTCGTGCGGGAACTCGATCGGGACGTCGCCCTTCTCGATGAGGCGCTCGTTGACGATGTCGAGCATCTCGAGGAACGAGGCGTCGTCGGGGATGCCGTTGGCCTCGTAGGTGGCGAAGGCCCCCTTGGCTCCGGGGCCGTCCTGGCGCCAGATCTGGAGGTGCAGGTTCAGGTGCTTGGTCATGGTGTCGGTCTCTCCGGCCCTACTTGTACGACCGCTGTGACGGCTTGACGTATTCGAATGTGAGCTCTTCGCGATGCTTGGTCTGCGGAGTGTCGGCGTCGTGCCACTCCCAGGCCGAGACGTGGGAGTACTCGTCGTCGCGGCGCTGGGCCTCACCTTCGGGAGTCTGCGACTCCTCTCGGAAGTGGCCGCCGCAGCTCTCCTCGCGGTCGAGGGCGTCGCGGGCCATCAGCTCGCCGAGCTCGAAGAAGTCGGCCACTCGACCGGCCTTCTCGAGCGAGGAGTTGATCGTGTCGCCGTTGCCGAGCACCCGCAGGTCCTTCCAGAACTCGTCGCGCAGGGCACGGATCTCGCTGATGGCCTTCTCGAGGCCGTTGCGGTTCCGGGCCATGCCGATGTAGTCCCACACGAGCTTGCCGAGCTCGCGGTGGAAGTACTCGGGGGACTTGGTGCCGCCGATCGCCAGGAACTGCTGGAGACGTTCCTTGACCTCGGCCTCGGCCTGCACGAACACCGGATCGGTGGTGGGGACGGGCTGGGTGCCCAGTCGGGGCGCCAGGTGGTCGCCGATCGTGTACGGCAGCACGAAGTAGCCGTCGGCCAGACCCTGCATGAGCGCCGACGCCCCGAGGCGGTTGGCGCCGTGGTCGGAGAAGTTGGCCTCGCCGGCGGCGTAGAGCCCGGGGATGTTGGTCATCAGGTTGTAGTCGACCCACAGCCCGCCCATCGTGTAGTGCGTGGCGGGGTAGATGCGCATCGGCATCTCGTAGGGGTCTTCGCCGGTGATGCGCTCGTACATCTCGAACAGGTTGCCGTAGCGCTCCTCGACGGCGTCTCGACCGTCGCGGTTGATCGCGTCGGCGAAGTCGAGATAGACGCCGTTCTTCTGCGGACCCACGCCGAGGCCCTGGTCGACGACGGTCTTGGCGTTGCGGGAGGCGACGTCGCGGGGCACCAGGTTGCCGAACGCGGGGTACTTCTCTTCGAGGTAGTAGTAGCGCTCGGCCTCGGGGATGTCCCGAGCCCGGCGGGTCTCGTCGGGATTCCGGGGAACCCAGATCCGGCCGTCGTTGCGCAGCGACTCCGACATCAGGGTCAGCTTCGACTGGAATTCGTCGGCCGAGGGAATGCAGGTGGGGTGGATCTGCGTGAAGCACGGGTTGGCGAACAGCGCACCCTTGCGGTGGGCTCGCCAGGCCGCGGTGACGTTGCAGGCCATGGCGTTGGTCGACAGGTAGAAGACGTTGCCGTAGCCGCCGGTGGCCAGCACCACGGCGTGGGCCGAGTGGCTCTCGACCTCGCCGGTGACGAGGTCGCGGACGACGATGCCACAGGCTTCGCCGTCCTTGAGGACGACGTCGAGCATCTCCTTGCGGGTGTGGAGGGTGACCTTGCCGGCCTTCACCTGCGACATCATCTGCTGGTAGGCGCCGAGCAGGAGCTGCTGCCCGGTCTGACCGCGGGCGTAGAAGGTCCGCGAGACCTGGGCGCCGCCGAAGGAGCGGTTGGCGAGGAGCCCGCCGTATTCACGGGCGAACGGCACACCCTGGGCCGTCATCTGGTCGATGATGTCGGTCGACACCTGGGCCAGGCGGTAGACGTTGGCTTCGCGGCTGCGGAAGTCGCCGCCCTTGACGGTGTCGTAGAACAGCCGGAAGGTGCTGTCGCCGTCGTTGCGGTAGTTCTTCGAGGCGTTGATGCCGCCCTGGGCGGCGATCGAGTGGGCCCGGCGCGGCGAGTCGTGGAAGGTGAAGGCGTCGACGTTGTAGCCGAGTTCGCCGAACGAGGCGGCGGCCGAGGCGCCGGCGAGCCCGGTGCCGACGACGATGATCTTGAACTTGCGTTTGTTGGCCGGGTTGACGAGCTTGATGTCGAACCGGTGGTTGTCCCACCGATCCTCGATCGGGCCCTCGGGAATCTTGGAATCGAGAATCATCGGTGGAGTCTCCTACTTCACGTCGACGAGGCCGGACAGGACAGCGATCGGGAAGCTCACGTTCCCGACGAGGATCAGCAGCGCCATGCCACTGGCGAAGTACCGGCGGAGGTTGTTCCACCGGGGATTGTTGATCCCGAGGCTCTGGAACATGCTCCAGAGGCCGTGGTAGAGGTGCGCGGCGAGCAGCACGTTGGCGACGATGTAGAACACGGCGACGACCGGGTTCGACAACGAGCCGACGACGTTCTCGTAGACGTGACCACGCTCCCATTCGTACCCGGGAATCACGCCCCAGGTGAGATCGGCCAGATGGAAGAAGATGTAGACGAGGACGATGATGCCGCTGACGCGCATCGTGCGGGAGGCGAAGTTCGCGGCGATGAAGTCGCGCTTGGACTGGTAGGGGTTGTTCGACTCCAGGTTCATCCTGGTCAACTGCACGGCCGACAGGACGTGGAGGAGGCCGGCGCCGATGAGGCCGATCCGCAGCAGCCACAGGGTGTAGGTGCGGGGCAGGATCGGGACCAACAGCTCGCGGAGGAACTCCGAGTAGATGTCGATGTCGTACTCCATCGCCCCGTTGTGCTCGATCTGGCCGATGTAGAGCTTCAGGTTGCCGATCATGTGGACCAGCACGAAACCGAACAGCATCAGCCCGGTGATCGCCATGACCCACTTCTTGCCGACGGCGGTCTGGTAGAGGTTGAGCGGGAAGGGCAGCTCTCTCGGCTTCTTCCGGATCGGCTGGGAACCTCGGGGTGACGCCGATGTCGGATTCGAGGACTTCGGGTCGAGGGTCGGTGTGGCCACCGTGTACCTCCGCTAGTGGGCGTGTGGACCGGGCGCCGACGCACGGCACCGGCGAGCCCGGTCATCGAGTGCTCACCGGGCCCGGGAAACCGTAGCCGCGCCCCGCCTCCGAAACCCAACCTGCCCGAAACCCGACCGGGGGCATTCCGGACCGGGTCGGCGCCGGGCGGTGGTTCGCTGTCAGTGACGGACGGTGGATCGGGTACTGGCCTCCGACGGTGGGATGACCACGGTGTAGTAGCGGTTGGTCGCCGCCCGGTCGGGCCCGAGCAGGCTGAGGTCGATCACCAGCTGACCGTTGCGGTCGGGGACGTCGAACTCGACGGTTCCGACGTGCTGGCACGAATCGGCTTCGATGGTGCCGCGCCAGGTCTGGGAGTGCATCCAGGAGTCGAGTGTGGCGGTGGCGGTCACGGTGACGTCGTCGAGCGTGGTGCGTAGGTCGCTGACCGCGTGGATCGCGAGCGACAGGTGCACACCGGCCGAGGTCACCGCCGGTGGGGTGTCGGCGATGATGGCCACCGGTCGACAGGCGTCGAGGACGGCGTCGAAAGCCGGCTTGCGGTGCCGTTCGAAGTCGAGGATCCCGAAGCCCCCATCGGGGTCGGGGTCGATCAGCGCCATCATGCAGAATCCCCCGGACGGGGTGTACTTCAGCCGTCGGATGGTCTCGATCTGGAAGCGCAGCAATTCGGCCTGGTAGGCCCGGGTGGCCTGCGCCCAGCTCTCGCCGTCGGCGTAGGCCCGCCTCGGGACGTAGCGGTCGAAGGCCCCGACCTGTGCGGTCGGGAACTCGGGTGCCGACTCGTACCAGTCGCGGACGGCGACCGATTGGGCTCCGAATCCGCCGAGGAAGGCTGCGAGGCGAGGCCATTGGCGGACGAGGTGGGGGAGGTCCTCGAACGTCCCCGAGTGCCATCCGAGCCAGAGATGGGGATCGGAGGCCGACAGGTCGGTGAGCAGCGGGAGACTGCCCGATCGGGTGATGACCGATCGCGAGGGGTCGGCCGACTTGATCTCGCGGCGCAGCAGCGGGTCGAGGACCGACCGATTCCAGCTCGGGAAGAGATGGCGGCCCAACCGTCGAGCGGTCGGGGGTTCGACGTGGGCGTCGGGTTCGGGCAGGGGCGGCCCGTTCGGTTCGTCGTGGGCGCACCACACGGCGACGCTCGGATGGTGACCGAGATGGTCGACGACGTCACGAGCGATGCGGCGGGCCAGCTTGCGGGTCGAGGTGGCGTAGCCGCCGACCAGCGGCAGGTCCTGCCACAGCAACAGGCCCTGTCGATCGGCGGCTTCGTAGAGCTCGGGCCGGGCGACGTGGCCGTGGACCCGGACGAGGTCGAGCCCGGCGTCGTGGACCGAACGCAGGTCGTCGGCGATCACCGACGTGTCGAGGGAGCCGAGGAAACGGCCCTGGGGCCCGAGGCTGATCCCCTTGACGAACAGTCGCTCGCCGTTGACCCGCCAGATCATGTTGTTCACCGACACCCGACGCAGGCCCGTTCGCCAATGGCGGCGATCGCTCACCTCGCCGTCGACGGTCCGCACGGCGACACCCAGCTCGTAGAGCGGTTGGTTGCCGAGGGTGGAGGGCCACCACAGCGCCGGTTGGTCGATCTCGATGGTCCATTCGAGCCGGTTCTCGCCGCCGGCCAGCGTGTGGACCGCAGAGCCCCCGCCGGCGGCCTCGCCGTCGGGCCCGGTGACCGAGGAGTCGATGCGGATGTCGTCGGCGGTGAGGGCATCGAGGACCACGCGGACCCGCAGGACGGCCCGCTTGGCCGTCGCCTCGGTGCAGATCACCCGGGCGAAGCGGATCGCCACCGGTCCGGTTCGTTCGACCCGGACGGGCTTCCAGATGCCGCCCGGCGAACCGGTCGGGGCGAGCGGACCCGACTGGAGCGATCCGGTCAGCGTCCGCTTGGCGTTGCTGTCGCCCTGGTCGGGGCAGGAGACCTCGATGGCGAGGAGGTGCTCGGTCCGCTCGGCGAGCGTGTCGGTGATCTCGAACTGGTGGGGCACGAAGTAGCCCAACGTGTCGCCGACGAAGTGGCCGTCCAGCCAGATCTCGGATTGGGCGAGGACCCCCTCGAGCGTCAGCCACGCCCGTTTGCCGGCGGGGATCGGCTGGTGCTCGAATCGACGCCGGTAGAGGAGGGGCCCGGTGGCGTGGGCGAACCGGGGGGTCTGGCCCCAGTGCCCGGGGACCTCGACCGGGTGCCAACCCGAATCGTCGAGGTCGGGGTCGGCGCCCGACCGGTTCAGTTCGGCGTCGAGCGGCGCCGCCCGCCACGACCCAGAGAGATCCACGGGAGCGACAGTAGCCGAGGAGGCGACCGGGAGAGCCGCCCCCGTTCGCCCGGGTGCTGTCCCCGTCCGGCCGCCGGAATGCCGGAGCGCCCGGCATGACGCTCGACGCCACCGGCGTCTAGGGTCGGCGCCGTGGCAAACCAACCTGACGTGGCAACCCTCGGACAGCTTCGCGAATCGGGGTGGGTCTCGCGCTCGATCAAGGCCGAGATCCGCCAGAACGCCTTGGCCCGGATGTCGACGGGCGAGGACCTCTTCCCCTTCGTCCACGGCTACCAGGACACGGTCATCCCGCAACTCGAACACGCCATCCTGGCCGGTCACGACATCGTCTTCCTCGGCGAGCGGGGCCAGGCCAAGACCCGGCTGATCCGCTCGCTGACGAACCTGCTCGACGAGTGGATGCCCATCGTCGCCGGATCCGAGATCAACGACGATCCCTACAACCCGACCTCGCGGATGGCCAAGGAGCTGCTCGAGGTCGAGGGCGACTCGGCGCCGATCTCGTGGGTTCACCGGTCCGACCGGTTCGGCGAGAAGCTCGCGACCCCCGACACCTCCATCGCCGATCTGATCGGTGAGGTCGACCCCATCAAGGTGGCCGAGGGTCGTTACCTCTCCGACGAACTGACCCTGCACTACGGACTCGTGCCCCGCACCAACCGCGGGGTCTTCGCGATCAACGAGCTCCCCGATCTCGCCGAACGGATCCAGGTCGGCCTGCTGAACGTCCTCGAAGAACGCGACGTCCAGGTCCGCGGCTACAAGGTCCGGCTACCGCTCGACGTCATGCTCGTCGCGTCGGCCAACCCCGAGGACTACACCAATCGCGGCCGGATGATCACGCCGCTCAAGGATCGGTTCGGCGCCCAGATCCGCACCCACTACCCGCTCGACATCGAGACCGAGGTCGAGATCGCCCTGCAGGAGGCCAAGCTCCCGACCGGGTCACCGAAGGTCTTCATCCCCACGTTCATGACCGAGCTCGTCGCCATGTTCTCGCATGCGGCACGGGCCAGCTCACACATCAACCAGGCCTCGGGCGTCTCGGTACGCCTGACCGTTTCGAACCTCGAGACCCTCGCAGCGGCTGCGCTGCGGCGCTCGCTGCGGTTGGGTGAGGTCTCGCTCGACAGCGGGGTCGCCGTTCCCCGGGTCCTGGACCTCGACGCCCTGATCTCGTCGACGGCGGGCAAGATCGAGATCGAGGCCCTCGAGGAGGGTCGTGACGCCGAGGTGATCGACCACCTCCTGCGCAGTGTGATCATCAACACGTTCAAGCAGAAGGTGTCGAGCGAGGGCGTCCGCCAGGTCGCCGACGCCTTCGAGGGCGACGTCGTGGCCTCGACCGGCGACGACGTGCCGATCGTCGACTACACCGCGCTGCTGGCCAAGGTGCCGGCGTTGGCGGTGCCGGTGGCCGAACTGCTCGGCGACGACGTGGACGGGCTCGACGACGCCGGCCGGGAGGCCGCCCAGGCGTCGGCCATCGAGTTGATCCTCGAGGGCATGCACCTCTCGAAGCGCCTCAACAAGGACGCCCTGGGCTCCCGTTCGAGTTACCGCTCGCGGTCGTAGGCGGCGGCCGCCGGCTTCGGTCGACGGTCGGCGTCGACGATGCCGGGTTCGATTCGCTCGCCGGCCTCCCAGTGCCAGGCGTCGATCGGGCTCGACTGGAACCAGCCGTCGACCCCGAGATCCACCGCTCCGTCGATCAGCTCGGCCAGGAAGTCCGAGCCCGATTCCCGACTGCCGCCGTGACCGGCGAGGTCGGCGACCGCGACCAGCGGCCGTTCACCGACGTGGTCGCGCAATCGTGACAGTCCCTCGACCATCCGCTCGACGAGGTGCGCGGTGGGGTGCGGAGACCACTCGCCGTCGGCGTCGAGCACGACGGGTGGGCGGAGCTGCACGAAGACCTGGTCGAACGCATCACGTAGTGCGGGAACGTCACGCCCCGGCAAGTCGCCGACCTCGAGACGACCGTCGACCAGCGCCCGCACCCAGGGCCGCAGGAGCAGGTCGTCCCACTCCCGGACCCGTCGAGCCGCCTTCACGTTGTCGCGCTCGCCGACGAACACTCGGGCCGTCTGGTGGGTCGCGACGGGTGCCGAACCGCGGCAGGATCTGCCACGCCGCCGCCTCGGCGAGGGCGACGTCGCGGACGGCCTCGGCCCCCTTCACCGGATTCGTTCCGCCGGGCGGGGCGAGGTCTCGCCAGCGGGATCGCGCGGCGAGGTGGGCGGGTTCGCGGATCGGGATCCAGCCGTCGACGAGGGCCCCGAAGGTCTCGCCCACCCACTCGACGTGACGGGGCCACAGGCGCTCGCGGGCCCGACGGTCGGCGAAGCCGTGCTCGTCGTAGGTGAACCAGCCGGGGGCCGTTCCGTCGAGCAGGCACAGCCAGACTCGGAGGTCCTCGGCTCGGGCCGACTCGATCACGTCGGTGACGAGGGCGACCGCGATCGGGTCGTGGTGCCCGGGCTCGGGTTCGAGGCGGGCCCACTCCGGGGTGATCACGACCTCGCCGGCCCCGAGGCTCCGGACCACGGCGAAGTCGTCGACCCAGCGATCGACGTCGATCCCCCGGTCGATCGAGGCCGGCGCGCGACCGTGCGCGATCCAGTAGGCCCAGTCGGATCGGTGGCTGACGCCGTCGAGTTCGGCGGACGTCATCACGACGCCGCGCCGTTGGCCGTCACCGGCCATCAGCGGTCGAGGACCCGGCGACGGATCTCGGCGACCGCCGCCGCGGTGTCGGTTCCGACCAGCACGGTGCCCATCCCGAGATCACGAGCGACCTCGAGGTTCACGTCCTGGTCGTCGATCACCAGCGTCGAGGCCGGATCGAGATCGAAGGTGTCGACGATGAGCCGGAAGTAGGCCGGGTCGGGTTTGCGCAGGCCGACCAACGCCGAGTTGACGATGGCGGCGACCAGACCGCTCTCGAGGTAGCGGGCTGCCAGCACGTCCTGACCGGTGGCGAAGTTGTTGGTGGCGAGCACCACGAGGATGTCGGTGTCGGCCAGCTCGCTGAGCAGGTCGATCATCTCGGGTCGGTCGGGGGCGTGGAAGATCGAAGGCGGTTCGGCGTCGAAGATCCGACCGGCTCCCTCGGCGAACTCGTCGAGGTGGGCGCGCAGTTCGTCGTCGTCGATCTCGCCCCGCTCGGCCCGATGGAACACCGAATCGGGATCGTTGAGGTAGCCACCGAGGCCCTGGAGCGCACGGGTGAGGTCCTCGGGGCCGAATCCGAGTTCGGTGGTGATCCCGAGGATCATGTCGAGCATCGACACGGTGAGGGTGCCCGCCCAGTCGACGATGAGGGCGTCGTAGCCGTCGGTGTCGAGATCGGGCGACGCATCGGGATCCATCGACTCAGCGTATGGCAACCCTGTGGTCCCCGGTGCCCGAGACACCACGGGGGGTGGTCTGCTAGAACTGTCGGGCGTCGCACGGTGCCGTCGGAGGGACTCGCCGGTGGCGCGGTGTTGTGGGTGGAGGGCCCTCGTGAGTTACGCAATCGGCATCGATCTGGGGACGACCTTCACCGCGGCCGCGGTGTGCGAACAGGGGGCCGCGCCCCAGATGATGTCGCTCGGATCGTCGGCCTACAGCGTGCCGTCGGTGCTCTACCTGCGAGAAGACGGCACCTTCCTCGCCGGCGAGGCCGCAGAACTGCGGGCACCCGGCGATCCGACCCGCGTGGCCCGGCACTTCAAGCGACGCCTCGGGGACGACGTCCCGATCCGCCTCGACGGAACGCCGTTCGACGCCCTCACACTCACCCGGAAGCTGCTCGATTGGGTCCTCGAGCTGGCGACGGCTCGCCGCGGCGCACCGCCGGCCGTCGTGGTGCTGACCCATCCGGCGAACTGGGGCGACTTCCGGGTCGAACTCCTCGAGCAGTCCGTCGACGTTCCCGAGGCCCCGACCCGGCTCATCACCGAGCCGGCTGCGGCCGCGATGCACTACGTGCAGGGCGAACGGGTCGAGGTGGGCGAGTTGATCGGGGTCTACGACCTCGGCGGCGGCACCTTCGACGCCGTGGTGATGCGCCGAACCGAGACCGGCTTCGAGACCGCCGGTCGGGCGGGGGGCGTCGAGCGACTCGGCGGTGTCGATTTCGACGACGCCATCTTCTCCTACGTGCTGAGCGAGGCCGAGGTCGAGCTCGCCGACGACGAGGAGACCTTGGCGGCCGCCTACGACCTGCGCAACAACTGTGTCGCCGCCAAGCGCCTCCTGTCGGTCGACAACGTCGCCGACATCCGCGTCCCCATGCGGTCGTCGACGTCGTCGGTTCGTCTCAACCGCGCCGAGTTCGAACGCCGGATCCGGCCTCGCCTCGCCGATTCCCTGAATGCGTTCGATGCGGTCCTCGCCGACGCCGACCTCGAGGCCGGCGATCTGGGCCGGATCCTGTTGGTCGGCGGGTCCAGCCGGATTCCGCTGGTCAGCGAGATGCTGGCCCAGCACTACGGCATCCCCATCGCCGTCGACTCCGATCCCAAGAACGCCGTTGCCCTCGGAGCGGCATGGTTCGGGGGATCGACGTTGGGCGAGCCGAGCGTCGCCGCCTCGTTGGGCGCAGCCAGATCCTTCCGGGCCAACGCTCGAGCCGTTTCGTCGAGTCCGGAGGCCCGACGCACGGTGACCGTTGCGCCTCCCCCGACCATCACCCCGTCGACCCTCCCTCGCCCGCCGACCCGGGCACCGGGACCGGACGGGTCGCCGGTACCCGAGATCATCGTCGAGCCCGGCTCGCCGCCGATCCCGGCGATGCGACCCTCGGCGATCCCCCACGTTGCGCCACCGAACCCGCCGGACTCCACCCCGCAGCCACCAACTCCCTCGGCGCCGACGTTCCCCGGGTCGACGTCCCCTGCGCCGCCGCGCCCGCCGGCGTCGTTCGCCCCGCCCCAGGCGGCCCCGGCCCCGTTCGCTCCGCCGGTCGCCGACCCGGCCCCGGCCGCCGACCCGGCCCCGGCCCCGTTCGCTCCGCCGGTCGCCGGCCCGACCCCACCGCCGGTCTCGACTGCGGCCCCGGAGCGGTTCGACCCGCTCCCTCGAGCCGACGACGGCGTGCTCGCCGGGGTTTCCACCGAGTCGGGCCACCGCGTGCGCAAGCCCGTGCCGCTCGACGAACCGGCCGTCGCCACGTTCGAGACCGTCTCGGCCCAGGCCCAGCCGGTGGGTCGCTCACCCAGGTTGCTCGTCGCCGTCGCGCTGGCGCTGGCGTTCGCCGTGGTCGTCCTGGTCGTCATGCTGACCAGGTGACCGCAGGGCACCCGGTCGGCAATCCGGCCGGGCGCCACCACGACACAAGTCCGTACAGGAGGGAATCATGAGTCTTCAGGTCGAGGCCAGCCAGGTCGAGGCGTTCCGGGAACGGTTCGAGTCGATCCACCAGAACGTGTCCCGGGCGATCCGCGGCAAGCCGGGGGAGATCCGTCTGGCGCTCACCTGCATGCTCGCCGAGGGGCATCTGCTGATCGACGACGTACCCGGTACGGGCAAGACGACCCTCGCCAAGGCGATCGCCGCATCGTTGGGATCGAGCATGCATCGCATCCAGTTCACGCCGGACCTGCTCCCGACCGACGTCACCGGCTCGCAGATCTACGACGCCAGTACCGGCAGCTTTCGCTTCCACCCCGGTGGGGTGTTCGCCAACGTGGTGCTCGCCGACGAGATCAACCGCGCCTCGCCCAAGACACAGTCGGCGCTGCTCGAGGTGATGGAGGAACGCCAGGTCACCGTCGACAGCGTCCTGCACAAGGTGCCCCGCCCGTTCGTGGTCATCGCCACCCAGAATCCGGTCGAGTTCGACGGCAC
This sequence comes from uncultured Acidimicrobiales bacterium, assembly GCA_963717115.1. Classification (GTDB taxonomy): domain Bacteria; phylum Actinomycetota; class Acidimicrobiia; order Acidimicrobiales; family SZUA-35; genus JBBQUN01. The sequence goes on from CAVQVO010000017.1 coordinate 251,560, forward strand.
GTACCACCTGCCCGAAGCCCAGATCGACCGGTTCATGATGCGAATGGCGATGGGCTACCCGAGCCACGCCGCCGAAGTCGAGGCGATCGCCGGACGGTTGCACGGCGAGCGGCCCGAGGAACTGTCGCCGGCGGTCACCGCCGAGGGCTTCCAGTGGATGATCCAGGTGGCGAGCTCGGTCCACGTCGCCGAGTCGTTGCAGCAGTACGCCGTGACGATCGCCGCCGCGACCCGGCGCATGGACGAGCTGCGGCTCGGGGTCTCGCCTCGCGGCAGCCTCGCGCTGGTCCGGGCCGGGCAGGCGTGGGCGGCCGCCAAGGGTCGAACCTTCGTCAATGCCGACGACCTCCGCGAACTGGCGCCGTTCATCCTCGGCCATCGCATGCTCCTGTCACCCGAGGCGGAGTTGCAGGGCATCACGAGCGCTGCCCTGGTCCAGCGCACGCTCGACGCCGTTCCGCTCCCCGAGATCCGCCTCTGATGACCGGCAACGGCCGCGGCGCCCTCGTGGTGGCCGTCCTCGTGCTCGCGCTGGGCGTGCTCACCGGCTACACGATGCTCCTCGCCCTGGCGCTGGTGCTGGTCGCGGCGTTGGTCTTCGGTGCCGTCTACGTCGCCTGGCGGCCGACCCTGGAAGCCCGACAGGCGGTGTCCCCGCCGGTGGTCGGCGCCGGCGAGGCGAGCTGGTCGAAGGTCACGGTGGTCAACACCGGCCGCAGGCGCAGCGCCCCGGTCATCGCCGCCGACTGGGTGGCGGGGACCAAGTACTCCGTGGCCCTGCCGGCCCTCGGCGCATCGGAGACCCATGTCGCCTCGCTCCCGCTGCCCACCGATCGGCGTGGTCACTTCGAGGTCGGCCCGCTCGAGATCGAACGATCCGATCCGTTCGGGTTCTTCCGGGCCGCCACCCACCGGGGTTCGAAGGCCCTGCTGGTCGTCCATCCCGCCGTCCATCCGATGTCACCGCTCCCCACGGGGCATCGTCGCGAGTTCGAGGGGGCCGCCGCGGAGCAGCCCCATGAAGGGGGCATCTCGTTCCACAGCCTGCGCGACTACGAACTGGGCGACGATCTCCGCCTGGTGCACTGGCGGTCGGTTGCGAAGACCGGTGTGCTCATGGTGCGCAAGAACATCATCACGAGCGAGCCCCGCCTGATGATCGTGCTCGACACCTGGTCGGGGTCCTACACCGGCGACAGCTTCGAAGACGCCGTTCGCGTCGCTGCGTCACTCGTGCAGGCCGGTTGTTCGTCGCGGTATCCGGTCATGTTCCGAACCACGAGTGGGCTGTCGGCCGATGCCCTGGCGTCGGGCGCAGGCCGGGTCGAGATCATGCGCATCCTCGCCGGTGTCCAGCCGTCCGACGCCGACCCCGGACTGAACGGGGTGATCCGGTTCGCCGAGGGCGCCGAGGGCGTCTCGTTGGGTGCGGTCACCGGGCAGCCGCCGGCCGAGCGAACGGTCGGGATCTCCCGGGTGCGGCCCCGCTTCGACATGGTGACGGTGGTACAGGTCGGTGAGACCTTCGATCGGCCGCCCATGCGCATTCCCGGGGCACTCACCATGAACGGTGCCACCAGCGCCGACGTGGCGGCTCGTTGGAAGGCGAGGTTCGGATGACCGTCGTCGACGAACCCGTGATCGATCTGACCGAGGCCGATCCCCGAACGCCTCGACGGGGGTCCCGGGCGCAGGTGGGTCCGGTCGACGTCGGGGTCGGCGGACGGCGGCGTCCGGGCCTTTTCGAACTCGTCGCCGTGGTGGCGATCTCGGTGGCCGTCGTGGTGCCGATCGTGGTCTGGGGACGGCTCTTCGCCGATCGGGGGTACGTGGTCCCGATCGTTGCCGCGGGCGTGCTCGGCCCGGCCGTGGCCGTCGTGACGGCCATGCTCGGGCTGCGTTGGCCCGGCGCGTTCGCTGCGTGGTCGGTGAGCCTTCTCGTCGGGTTGGCGGCCTGGTACAACACGTCGATCACCGACCTGCCGAGCGACCTGGTGACGAGCTGGAAGGCGCTGGCCTCGAGCGGTCTGCTGATCTCGACGTCGCCCGAATTCCTGATTCCCCCGGTGGTGGTCACGGCGGCGCTGGGGTGGCTCGCGGTCTCGCTGATCCTGCGATCGACACCGAACGTGGCGGCGATCCTGCCCGTCGCAGCGGCGACCGGAGTGGCGCTCGGCTACGCGGTCTCGCTCGGTGAGCTGCCGGTCTGGTACGTGCCGGTGATCGTGGTGATCGTGGCGTCGGTGTTGGTCGGTGCCGAGTTGCGTACGGCCGGCCGGTGTCGAGTTCGAGACCGTCGACGACCCGGACGGCCGACATCGCCGGAGGGCACCCGGGCAGCTCGTCACCGCGCTGGCGCTGATCGTCGCACTGGGCGCCGGATCGGCTGCGTTCTCGGCGACGTTCGGGACCGTCGACGACGACGCCTTCGACCTGCGGGCCCGCCTCGTCAAGCCGCTCGACATCTACGAAGCGGCCACTCCGCTGGCCAGCGTCAAGGCCGGGCTGATCAACGAAGCACCACAGACGGTGTTCACGGTGACGCTCGAGGGGCTGTCGGGAGACGAGTCGGTTTCGCTCCTCCCGGTGGCCACGCTCGACCTCTACGACGGAGCGATCTGGACCACCTCGGCACTGTTCGAACCGGCGGGAGCGAGCCTGCCCCAGCCCGAACAGGTACCGGTGCTCACCGGACGCGAGATCCGCCAGTCGATCGAACTGGCCGACTCCTATCCGTTCCGCTTCTACCCCCGGGCCGGAACGGTCCGGGCTCTCGACGACTCCAGCCTGGCCTGGGATGTCCGTTCGGGAACCGTGGCGTCGGTCGATCCCGATGCGGCGGGCTACGACGCGGTGATCGATCTCGTGCCGGGGCGTCCCGACCCGGTGCCCGATCCGGGGACCGCCGACGGCTCGCTCGCCTACGCCGCCGATGCGCCCGGACTCCACCGATGCGCAGTTCGAGATCCTCGCCGAATACGTGAACCGGGTGGCGGCTGCGGGCTCGACGCCCCAGGAACAGCTGGCCCTGGTCGAGGCCAATCTCCGATCGACCGACTTCGGGTACAACGAGGAGGCGCCGGCCGGTCACAGCCTGGCCGCGCTCACGAGCTACTTGGCGCCGGCGGGGTCCGAGACCGACGACCAACCGGCGGGACGCATCGGATTCGCCGAGCAGTCGGCCTCGGTCTTCGCCGTCATCGCCCGCGAACTCGGGATGCCGTCCCGAGTGGTTGTCGGGTACCGACTCGACACGGCGCTCACCGCCGAGGCCGCAACGGCGACCGTCGACGAGTCCCAGATCCACGCCTGGCCCGAGGTGTGGATCGAAGGTCTCGGCTGGGTCGGCTACGAACCGACCAACCCCGACAACCGAGCCGACGAGCCCGCCCCACGAACGCCCGCAGTGAGTTCGTCGGGCGACCAGGCCGCCGGGCAGGACCTGCCCGACCTCCAGGATCCGATCCTGCTCCCCAACGAGGACCTCGAGCCGGGAAGGTCGGGCTGGTGGTGGCTCCTGGTCGTCGCCTTGGCTCCGTTGGCTCTACGCCGGACTGGTGATCGCCGCCAAGTCGTTCCGGCGGACCCGACGCCGACGAGTGGTCGATCCCGATCGTCGGATCGTCGGTGCCTGGCTCGAGACCCGTGACCGGCTCCGAGATCTCGACCTCCCGGCGCCGTCCTCGTCGTCGGCGCTCGATCTGGCCGAGCACCTCGAGGTGATCGACCTGCGTGAAGCGGCCGATTCCCTGGCCCAGCTGGCGCCGGTGGTCGACCATGCCCTCTACGCACCCGTTCCGTCGTCGGCCGACGACGCCGATCGGGCCTGGGCGTTGGCCAAGGCCACGGTCGCCGGGGCCCGCGAAGGACGGGGCACCCGTCAACGGATGACCGGGGCGCTCGATCCCACCACCTTCTTCCGCCGCTGAATCGACCCACCCGCCCGCACCACCCCGGCCTCGACGCGAGGGGCGACCGTCGCTCCGCCCACAACCGAGGAGCCGGCGTCGCTCGCTCCGTACGGTGCCTCCTCGGTTGTGCGGGACCCGGCGATCCGAGGAGCCGGCGTCGCTCGCGCCGTACGGTGCCTCCTCGGTTGTGCGGGACCCGGCGATCCGAGGAGCCGGCGTCGCTCGCTGGCGTACGGTGCCTCCTCGGTTGTGCGGGACCCGGCGATCCGAGGAGCCGGGTGAGGGGCCGAGGGGTCAGCCGAAGTTGACCCGGGTGTTGGCCGAGACCGGATTCCCGGTGGCCAGGTCGGTGGCACTGAGGGTGACGTTGACCCCGCCGACGGCGTCGTACTGGAAGCTCATCGTGGCCCCCGCCGGCCACCACTGCAGGGCCGATGGATCATCGGGCCCGCTGGCCCAGTTGATGCCCGAGAAGTTGCCGGGATCACCGTTCAGGGTGCACGACGCCACGGAACCGGCCGAGTGCGGACCGCTGCAGCTGATCCCGAAGGGCGACGGTGACGGGGCGGTCGTGGTGGTCGTGGTGGTCGTCGTCGCCGGGGCGACGAAGTTCAACGATCGGGTCGCCGAGACGGCTTGACCGGTTGCGTTGTCGGTACCGGTCAGGGTCACCGTCACGGTGCCGACCGCCGAGTAGCCGATGTTCCAGCCGACCGGGCTCCCCCAGGTGTTCAAGGCGCTGGGGTTCGGAGCCGAGATGGCGTAGTTGAGCCCGGTGAAGTTGGCCGGGTCACCCTGGAGCGTGCACCAGGCGATCTCGCTCCCGTCGCCGGTCAGCGTCGACGCGTTGCACGACAGTCCGAATGGCGACGGCGTGGCCACCGCGGTGAAGGAGATGGTCCACGGACCGCCCGTGACCGCGGTGCCCGAGGCGATGTGGGTCGCACTGGCGTTGATGGTCACCGATCCGGGATCGAACGAGGCGACATAGGACTCGCCGGGCGAACCCCACTGGTTGAGCGACAGGCCGGACGGATTCGAGACGCTGAAGCTGAGCGACGAGAACTCCGAAGCGTTCCCGTCGGTGAGTCGACAGGTCACGGCGCTGGTTCCGTTGGCCGGCCGGTTGGTCGGCCCGCAGGTGGGATTGAAGGTGATCGCCGGGGTCGCGGTCGAGACGGTGACCGTGCGCCGAGCGGTGTAGGAACCGGCGCCGGTCAACGTCGCCGACACCTCGTAGACGCCGGGTGTGGTCCAGCGGATCGAGGTGGTGGCACTTGCCGGGCTCGAGATGGTGGGATTGCCCTGAGCCGACCAGGCGATCGAGTCGTAGTTCTGTCCGGTCAGCTGGAACGAGCCGTTGATGTCGACCTGGAGCGAGCCCGGTCCACCGATGGTGCCGCTCGGGAGCACCCCCACCGTGACCGGCGGAGCATCGGTGAACGTGATCGTGACCGTCTTGGTGACGGGGTCGCCCGTCCCCCGGTCGGTCCCGCTGAGAGTCACCGAGGCGGTGCCGGCGACGGTGGCCTGCACGGCGTAGCCGGTCGTCCCGGTCGGACCGTAGGTGGCCGTTCCCGGCGAGGGCACGTTGGCGCTCCAGGAGAGACCGCTGAAGTCGGCGGGATCGCCGACGAGTGAACAGCTCGACGTCGACCCGGCGGCCAGCGTGGACGGGCTGCAGGTCAGGTCGAACGGCGACGGCGTGGTGCTGGCCGGTTCGACCTGGATCGTTCGGGTGGCGACATCGGTCTCGCTGCCTCGGCTGGCGGTGAGCGTGACCGTCTTGGTTCCCGGCGTCGACCAGGTGGCAGTCGGGTTCTGCTGGCTCGATGTCGCCGGCGTCGCACCATCGAGCTGCCAACGCCAACCACCGGGGTCGCCCTGGCTGGCGTCGGTGAGTTGGACGGGGTCGCCGACCCGCACCGTTGCCGGCGCCGTGAACGCCGCCTGCAACTCGATCAGGTCGGGGTTGGCGACGACGTCGACGGCGATTCGGGGGGTGTCGCAATTCCCCTGGGCGTCGCACGCCTCGATGGCCACCACGTAGCGACCGACGTCGTAGAAGGTGTACTCGAACGTGCCGAAGGTGCGGAACGATGCCTGCCGCCCGGTGTTCGGGCTGACCTGGAGTTCCCAGAAGTTCGGGGTGCCCCGCACGGTCAGCGAGGTGAACTGGAGCGTCCCACCGGCGGCGACCTGGGTGGCGCTCGCCCCGATCTGGATCTTCAGGGGCTGGTCGGTCGTGGTCGTGGTGACCCCGGGCAACGTGGTTGCCGGCCCGGTGTCACCGGGGCCGACCTCGGGCTGGGTTCCGCCCGGTCCGGTGGGCTGGGTGGTGGCGGTGGGCCGGTCGGGGGAGGTGGCCGGGTCGGGGGAGGTGTCGTTCGGGGGCTGGGTGACCTCGGGGCCGGCCGGTGGCGTGGTCGGCTCGGTCTGGTTGGCGATCGGCGCCTGGTCGACCGCCGGCTCGGGAGTGTCGGTTCCCTGCTCGGTGCCGGCAACGGCGAGGGCGTTGTCGTCGCCTTCACCGAGCGGTGCGACCACGAATCCGTCGTTGCCGCTCTCGTCGTACTTGGTGACGGGAATGGTGTCGCCGTCGCGCTCGATCAGCCCGGCCCTGGAGGACCCGGGGTCGTTGTACCAGACCGCACCGTTCTCGGCGATGAGCTGCACGGCGGTGCCGGGCTGGACGCCCTCGAGGGAGCTGCGGCGGACGTCGTCGAGGGCGTCGAAGTCGATGACGACCACCTCGCCACTGCCGACGTCCTGCACGACCGCCCAGCCGTCGGTCAGGACGGGCCGGCCGTAGTCACCGGCGCCCAGGGCGACGAAGTCGTCCCTCGACGGGCATCCGGACTGGGTCGGGTTCCAGAGGAAGACGCCACCGTCGGACGAGACGACCATCAGGTGTTCGTCGGCGCCTCCGGCCCGCAGCTCGACCTCGGCGGCCACTTCGAGACCCTCACACACGGTGCCACGACCGGCGATCCAGACCGAGTGGTCGTCGAGGTCGACGGCCGCTTCGACCGACCCGAGGTCGGCGAGCGCGGTGGGTCCGGTCAACTCGTCGACGTCGACCGGGTCGGAGCCGTCGAAGGGGAAGCGGCGAACCGGCGTGTCGGCGTCGGCACTGGCGTAGAGGAGGTCGCCCTTCTCGGTGACGATCCCGTCGCTGAAGGACGCGCCGACCGGCGAGGGGTTGGCCTGGGTGAGGGTCTCGAGGTCGAGCACCGACACGGTTCCGGCCTGTACGAGCCATCCGACATCGTGTCCGGTGACCACCGACAGGGCCTCGCCCGGGTTCCCGAACGCCACGCGGCCGGTCTGGATCTCCCAGGCGGCTCCGTCGAGTCGCGACACCGTGCCGTCGGAACGGTTGACGATGATGGCGTCGGAGGCCCACTGGACGATCTCGAGGTCGTCGTTGTTGTCGGCGACCTGGAGCGAGGTCGCGATCGAGCCCGAGCCGCCGTCGAGCAGGCTCACCCCGCCGAGTGGGACCGAGGCCAGCCAGACGGCTCCATCGGACAACCGAACCCGGACCTCGGATGGTGGCGTGCTCGTGGTGACCATCCACGATGCGAGCAGCACGGCAGCGGCACACACCGCACCGATCACGGTGCCGGTCAGCTGCTGCGGCCTTCGCAGGAACCCAGCGATCGTTCGTTGTTCGGACATCGGCCCTCCTCCGATGGGATCCGGGCGAACCCGGCGCCCCACGTGCATGACACCCGAGGCGTCTCCACCGTAGTGGGGGCGGCACGTGGTGTCTCCTCGGTCCAGCGTCTCATGGGTGCCGATTCGGGGCATCGGGGATTTCCCCCTCCGGGGGTCGTCGCCGGGTCGGGGTCGTGGTCGAGGACCAGGTCGTCGACCCGTGGTTGGGGACGCTGTCGGGGACGCGGCCGGGGACGCAGCCGGGCCCCGCCACCGGCCGGCCGAGGGGCCCCTGCAGAGTGCGGTGCACTAGGGTTCCACGATGGTCGGTCACAGGTTCCGCTATTCGCGATGGGACGGCACGCAGAAGGGGTTCGAGCTCGACGCCTTCGATGTGATGGAACAACTCACCGACGACCTGCTCTACCACGGTGATCCCACGGCGGCGTTGCGCAAGCTGCTGCAGGAAGGCTTCGAGGACCGCAACGGGGAACGCATCCAGGGGCTGCGCGAGATCATGGAGCGGTTGCGTCAGGAACGTCAGCAGCGACTCGAGAACAACGACCTCGGCGGCGTCTACGACGAGATCAACGAAGCGCTGAACGAGGTGATGGATCTCGAACGCCAGGGCCTCGCCGACCGCGAGGCGCTCGCCGACATGCAATTGGCCGATCCCGACAGCGCCGATCCCGATCGACGCAACGCGGAGCTGGCAAAGGAGACCACGGCCAACAAGCAGATGCACCTCGACCTGCTTCCCGACGACCTCGCCGGCAAGGTGCGATCGCTGCAGGAGTACGACTTCGAGTCCGCCGAGGCCCAGCAACGGTTCGACGACCTCGTCGATCAGTTGCGCAACGAACTCGTCAAGCAGCAGTTCAATTCGATGGCGCAGGGCATGGAGAACCTGACGCCCGAAGACATGGCCCGCATGAAGGACATGATGGCGGAGCTGAATCGGATGCTCGAACAACGGGCGAACGGCGAGGAGCCCGATTTCGAGAAGTTCATGGAGGACTACGGCGACTTCTTCCCGAACAACCCCGAGACCCTCGACGAACTGCTCGAGCAGATGGCCCAGCAGATGGCGGCGATGCAGGCGCTGCTGAACTCGATGACGCCCGAGCAGCGCCAGCAGCTGATGGACCTGTCGAACCAGTTGCTCGAAGACATGGATCTCAACTTCGAGATGAGTCGGCTCGGGCAGAACCTCCAGCAGATGTTTCCCCAGATGGGGTGGCAGCAGAGCTACGACTTCAGCGGCTTCGACCCACTCGGTCTCGCCGATGCGTCACAGATGATGGCCGAGCTCGGCCAACTCGATCAGCTCGAGCAGTTCCTGCGGAATCCGTCGTCGCCGGCGGCGCTGGCCGAGGTCGACCTGGAGCAGGTGCGGCGACTCATGGGCGAGGAATCGGCGGCCAGCCTCGAACGGATGAGCGAGTTGTCGAAGATGCTCGAGGATTCGGGCCTGGTGCAGAACAAGGAGGGCCGGCTCGAACTGACGCCGCGAGGACTGCGCCGGCTCGGACAACAGGCGCTCGGTGATCTCTTCTCGAAGATGTCACCCGATCGGATCGGCAAGCACGACACCAATCGGTCCGGGATCGGGCACGAGCGCAACTTCGACACCAAGCCCTACGAGTTCGGCGATCCGTTCAACCTGAACATCGAACGCACGGTCAGCAACGCCATCCGCCGCACCGGTGGCGGGACACCCGTGAAATTGACGCCCGAGGACTTCGAGATCGAGCGGACCGAACGTCAGGTGCGGTCGGCGACGGTTCTCATGCTCGACCTCTCGCTGTCGATGCCGATGCGCGACAACTTCCTGCCCGCCAAGAAGGTGGCGATGGCGTTGTACTCGCTGATCTCGAGCCAGTACCCCACCGACTACCTGGGCATCGTGACGTTCTCGGAGATGGCGCACGAGCTCAAGCCGGCCGATCTGCCCGAGGTGAGCTGGGACTACGTGTACGGCACGAACATGCACCACGCCTTCAAGCTGTCGCAGCGCATGCTGGCCAAGGAATCCGGCACCAAGCAGATCATCATGATCACCGACGGCGAGCCGACGGCCCACCTGCTCGCCGACGGGACCCCCATCTTCAACTATCCGCCGCTGCGCGAGACCGTCGAGGCCACGTTCGCCGAGGTGATGCGTTGCACCAAGGCCGGGATCACGATCAACACGTTCATGCTCGACCCCGATTCGGGTCTGCGGGGATTCGTCGAGCGGCTGACCGAGATCAACCGGGGCCGGGCGTTCTACACCACACCCCAGAATCTCGGGGACTACGTGCTGGTCGACTTCATCGAACACAAGCGCAAGCTGTTGCGGGGTCGACGGACCGCCTGATCCCGTACGATCGGCCTTGCCGACGGTGAGTGCCCGGGCGACCACGTAGGGCGCGTCTGCGAGCACCGGAGTCGGGTGTCGGGGGCGAAAATGGGCCATTGCGGGCCAAAAGCCGCACATTTACCTTGTCAAACAAGGGTGAGCGCGGCAGAATCGCAACGATGTAATTACATCGTACCCCTGGAGCGGCAACGGGTGGGGAATACCTCACCCGACGATGGGCGGAACCCTCTCCGCTCGGCCGCGCACAACCCGGACCTTGCATTTCCTCTCGACACTTCCGCTCGAGGCCCGGGTAGGCGGAGGAGGCAGCTATGCGTAGTGGGCGAAAACAATTGATGCTCGACACGACCTGGCAGGGCTCGTCCAACTGCCTCGGCGTCGACCCCGACCTCTTCTTCCCCGAGCGTGGTGCATCCACCCGTGAGGCGAAGGAAGTGTGTCGGGGTTGTGTCGTTCGCATCGATTGCCTCGAGTATGCATTGGCGAACGGCGAGAAGTTCGGGATCTGGGGTGGCATGAGCGAGCGCGAGCGGCGCCGCATCCGACGGCAGCGCTCGCTCGAGCGAGAGGCCGGGTTGCCCGTTGCGGTACCCGCCAATGCCTACGGCGCCGGAGGCGGCTGAGGGTCCAGCGCCGGAGGCGGCTGAGAGTCCAGCGCCGGAGGCGGCTGAGGGTCCAGCGCCGGGGCGGCTGAGCGTGGCCGAAACGACTGCCGGTTTTGCATGACCAAAGGGCGGTACCGTTGCGCTCATGGCTGGCCTCAAACCTCAAGAACTTCTGATCATCCTCGTGATCCTGCTGGTGTTGTTCGGTGGTGCCAAACTGCCTCAGTTGGCAAGGAACCTCGGACGGGCACAGAAGGAATTCAAGGATGGGATCAGCGACGGGCAAGCGTCGGCGAGCGACAAGTCCGACGACGCCTGACGTCGGGGCGCCGAGGGGCGCCCGTGCCGGCCTTCGACGCGGCCTGTTTCCGCCCGATCGGCGGGTCACGGGAACTCTGGCCGGCCCTGCGTCGTTGTGACTCCTGATCGGAAGGCGGGGCGGCGTGGCACGTTCCCGTTCGACTAGTTCCGATCAGGTCACCGTTCCCACTTGGGAGGAGGTGGCGGTCACACACGGACGGTTCATCTACAGCGTCGCGTATCGCCTGACCGGCAATCACCACGACGCCCAGGATCTGGTGCAGGAGGTGCTCTTGCGAGTTCGACGAGGTTTGGCCACCTACCAGCCGGGCAATCTCGAGGGCTGGCTCGGACGGATCACCACCAATGCGTTCCTCGATCGGGTCCGGCGCGACAAGCGTCGACCGACGGTGGCGCTGCCCGACGATGCCGAACGGGTCGAGGGCTCGGCCGGGGTCGATGCCGAGTTGGCCGCCAGTGATCTCCCGCAACACCTGCAGGACCTGTTGGCCGACCTCAGCCCCGAGTACCGGATTCCGGTCGTGATGAAGGACGTGTTCGGGTATCCGTACGAGGAGATCGCCGAGCGCCTCGACATCCCGATCGGGACGGTGCGATCCCGGATCCACCGCGGTCGCAGCCGGCTACGGGAGGCGATGGCGGCATGAGCGACACCCGTACGCCGCCCGAGTTCTTCGACGAGGAACCCTGGGAGCACGAAATCGCCGCGCTGCTGGCCGATCTGCCCGATGTCGAGCCCCCGGCCGGTTTCATCGAGGCGGCGATCGACCACCGTCCGCTCCACGGCGGCCGAACTGCCGTTGGCGCGACCACGGTGTGTGTGTTGGCCGTTGGTCTGCTCGGGGCCATCGGGATCGTGGGTCCTCGTCTCGTGGCACCGTCGCTGTCCCAGCTCTCGAGCCATCATCGGTTGGTGGCGACGGCCACCGCGGCGATCGGGACCCCGCTCGACGAGACGTCGGATCCGATGTTGGTCGAGGCGTTCCGCAACGATGCCGACTTCGATGCCTCGACCGAGGTCGAGGTCATGCCGCCCGGACCCGAACCGCTCGATCTCCCGACCGACTTCGAGCACCGCGGCGACCTGGTCGTCGATGACCTCCGACAATCGGTCTATGCCCACGGTGACGAGACGGTGTCGGTCTTCGTCTTCGAAGGCCAAGCCGACTTCGCGGCACTCGGCTCCGAGGGTGTGCGGCGCTTCGGCGACGTCGAGGGTTGGGTCGACGAGGACGATCGGATGCTGATCGTCGAAGCCGGCGATCACGTGGTCACGATCGTCGGGCTCGATCCCGGCGAGATGGCGCAGGTGCTCGGAGACGTGCGGCCCGAACCGGTGAATCGTTGGCAGGCATTCGCCGGCGAACTGACGGCCCAGCTGGGTTTCCCCGACTGAGCGAATGGTTTCCCCGACTGAGCGAATGCAGCCCTCCGGGCCGGACTACCCGGCCAACCGACCGGCGTCGACCTCGACCAGCCGTTCGGCGGCCAGGGCCCGGCGCTCCTTGAGCATGCGCCGGCGCTGACGCTCGGAGGCGCCGCCCCACACGCCGTGGTCGATGCGGGCGTCGAGCGCGTACTCGAGGCAACGGGGCTGGACCGGACAGGTTGCACAGATCTTCTTGGCGATCTCGACACCGACACCGTCGCTCGGGAAGAACACCGAGGGAGGGTGGTTGTTGCAGTTTCCTTCGGCCATCCAATTGGAGTCCATGTAGGTTCAGACGCTCGGATGGGCCGAATGGTTCCCTTTCGACCGAGAAATCTCCCCACTCCCACCCCTGGGGGTGGTCTCCGTTTGCTCAGGGTCGGGTGAGCGAACCGCAGGCCGAGCCCACTGGGCGGTAACCTCTCCGCATGTCTGATGTCGAGACGCTCGAAGAAGCGCCACCACCGATCGCCCACGTGACGATCGTCTACAACGGCCCCGTGGCCCCGCACTGGGAACTGCACCGCCACTTCGGTGACGCCAAGATGCTCGACGACTTCTGGACCCGGGTGACGGCACGGCTCCTGCTGCTGCCCCGCCACGATCCCCAGTTCCGCCGCAATCGTGAGCGGGTCAACCGCGACGCCGAGCGGGAGCTGATCCGGGTCGACTGGGATCTCGGCGACGAATTGCCTCCTCGGGCCCCCCAGGCCTGAGCGCGGCGGTCGACACGATGCGCGCGGTGGGAGTCGACCTCGGTGGTACCAAGATCCTGGCCCGGCTCGTCGACACCGAGACCGGGTGGTCCGAGGGACGTTCGAAGGCGCCAACCCCCAAGACCGGTCCGGCCAGCGTGATCGACATGGTCGTCGAGGTCGTTCGGTCGCTCGACGACTGGGAGAGTGCCGAGTGCGTGGGCATCGGCATGCCCGGTCTGGTCGGACTCGACGGGGTCGTCGGACCGTGCCCCAACATCGTGGGCTGGGACAACCCGGTCGCCGTTTCGGCCACGCTGGCCGAGGCCCTGGGTCGGCCGGTGGCCGTTGGCAACGACGTGAATTGCGGGGCGCTGGCCGAGCACCGGGTCGGCGCCGGGCAGGGAGCGGCCGACATGTTGGCCGTCTTCGTCGGCACCGGCGTCGGTGGCGGCCTGATCCTCGACGGCCACGTCCGGTCGGGATCCCGGGGCATGACCGGTGAGATCGGCCACCTCACCGTGGTCGACGGCGGTCGGCTCTGCGGCTGCGGTCAGCTCGGGCATCTCGAGGCCTACGCGGGGCGGGCGGGCATCGAAGCCGAACTCCGCCGCTTGTCGGCCGAGGGGGTGGTCTCGACCCTCGTCACCCAATCCGACGACGGTCCGATCAAGTCGCGTCATCTCGAGCGCACCTACGAAGCGGGCGATCCTGTCGCCATCCGCCTGATCAACGAGGCCGCCGATGCGTTGGCCCAGGGCATCGGCAACGTCGCCACGATGCTCGATCTGCATCGGATCGTGCTGGGCGGAGGCGTGGTCGACAAGTTCGGCGATCACTTCCTGGATCTGATCCGGGCGAGTGATCACTTCGGTGGCTTCGGTACCTCGGTCTGTGAGCTGCGCCTGGCCGAGCGGCTCGACGACGCCGGCGTCGTCGGTGCGGCCCTGCTCGCCGGCGATCGATTCGGACCCCGACCCGATCCGCTCTCGGCATGATGAGCCGTCTCGACCCAGGCCCGGTGGTCACGTGAGGCAATCGAGCGACCCCCTCCACGCCCTGCGGCCCGACGACGATCTCGTCGACCCGTCGAACCGGTTCTTCAATCGGGAACTGTCCTGGCTCGCGTTCAACGGCCGGGTCCTGGCCCGGGCCGAGGATCCCACCGTCCCGAGCCTCGAGCGGTTGAAGTTCTGTGCGATCTACGCGTCGAACCTCGACGAGTTCTTCATGGTGCGGGTCGCCGGCCTCAAGGATCAGGTGGCCGCCGGGGTGACGCGAACGCCGCCCGATGGATACACGCCCCTGGCGCAGCTTCGGTCGATCAAGCGTCTGGCCGACCAACAGCTCCAGCGGCTCGAGCAGGTCCACGTCGACGATCTGCGCAAGACCCTGGCCGAGGCCGGGGTCGAGATCGTCTCGTGGGCCGAGCTCGACGACGACGATCGTGTCTTTGCCGGGGCCGAGTTCGATCAGCGGATCTTCCCCATTCTGACCCCGCTGGCCGTCGATCCGGGGCACCCGTTCCCCTACATCTCGAATCTGTCGTTGAACCTCGCGGTCCAGGTCTTCGACCCCGCAACCGGACGGCAGCGCTTCGCCCGCATCAAGGTGCCGCCCTCGATCGACCGGTTCCTGCAGCTTCCGTCGGGCCGGTTCGTGGCTCTCGAGCAGGTGATGGCCGCCCATCTCGACGGCCTGTTCCCGGGCTTCAACGTCACGGGCGCCTGGCCCTTCCGGGTCACCCGCAACGCCGACATCAGCCTCGAAGACGAAGGTGCCGAGGATCTGCTCGAGGCGGTCGAGATCGAGCTCCGGCGCCGTCGGTTCGGGCGGGCCATCCGGCTCCAGGCCGACCACGAGATGCCGCCCGACGTGCTCCGCCTCCTGATCCGGGAACTCGACCTCGAGGTCGACGACGTCTATCACTACGAGGGCCTGATCGATTGCACCGGCTACTGGCAGCTGGTCGGTCTCGACCGGCCCGATCTCACCATCGACAGCTACGCCGGAGTCGTCCCGCCGCCGCTGCAGGAGGTCGACGACCCCGCCGAGTTCTTCGCCCGCATCCGCGAACGCGACGTCCTGCTGCATCATCCCTACGAGTCGTTCAGCTCGTCGGTCAGTCAGTTCGTCCGCTGTGCGGCCGCCGACCCGATGGTGCGTGCCATCAAGCTCACGATCTATCGGACCTCGGGTGATTCGCCGATCGTGCAGTCGCTCATCCACGCCGCCGAACGGGGCAAGCAGGTCGCGGTTCTGGTCGAGGTCAAGGCCCGCTTCGACGAACAGGCCAACATCGAGTGGGCCCGACGGCTCGAGGAGGCGGGCGTCCACGTCGCCTACGGTCTCGTCGGACTGAAGATCCACTGCAAGACGGCGTTGGTCGTGCGTGAGGAAGGTCGGCACCTGCGCCGGTACTGCCACATCGGCAGCGGGAACTACAACCCCAAGACGGCCACGATCTACGAAGATCTCGGTCTGCTCACGGCCGATCCCACGATCGGTGACGACCTCACCCAGCTCTTCAACTTCCTCACCGGCTACGGCAACACGGTGAGCTTCCACAACCTGCTCGTTGCGCCGTACACGTTGCGCAGTGGGGTGAGCGAACTGATCGCCAACGAGGCGGCGGCGCCCGAAGGCCGCGGTCGCATCGTGATGAAGCTCAACAGCCTCGTCGACGCCGATCTGATCGACGAGCTGTATCGCGCCGGCCAGGCCGGGGTCGAGATCGATCTGATCGTCCGGGGGATCTGCTGCCTTCGCCCGGGCATCCCCGGCCTGTCCGACAACATCCGGGTGCGATCGATCGTCGGCCGCTACCTGGAGCATTCACGGATCTTCCATTTCGCCAACGGTGGTGGCCTGGATCGGCCTCGCTACTACATCGGTTCGGCCGACCTCATGCCTCGGAACCTCGACCGGCGGGTCGAGGCGCTCGTGCGGGTCGACGATCCGGTTGCGCAGGGGCGTCTGCAGGAAGTCATCTCCTACGTGCTCCGCGACGACGAGCTGGCGTGGGAACTCGACGCCAACGGTGACTACCGGGTCCGCAACGAACGGACCTTCCAGATCCACGACGCCTTCGAGAAACTCAACCGGGAACGAGCCCACCTCGAACGACCGTCCGACGACGATTCGCTGCCGAGACCCATCGTGCGGTCCCGGCCCAGCGCCGAACGGCGAGACGAGGCCGAGGAGCCTCGATGACCGACCCGTCGTCGGCCACCGTGCGCGCGGCGGGGTGTGTGGTCTGGACCGGAACGCCCGAGGCCCTGCGCTTCGCCGTGGTCCATCGGCCCCGCTACGACGACTGGTCGTTTCCCAAGGGCAAGGTCGACGAAGGGGAGACCGAGCTCGAGTGTGCGATCCGGGAGGTCGAAGAGGAAACGGGCCTCGTCGGCGACATCGGGGCCGAGCTGCTCACCCTCGGCTACGTCGATCACCGCGACCGTCCGAAGACGGTTCGCTACTGGCTGCTCGAACGAACGGGCGGTGCGTTCGTCGTCAACGACGAGGTCGACGAACTCCGCTGGTTGTCCACCGCCGAGGCCGCAGACCTGCTCACCTATGAACACGATCGTCACCTGCTCGAGGTCGCCGTCGGGGAGCTGGCACCGCCCTCTTCCGGGTGAGGTCGGCGACGTGGTGGGGCCGTCGGGTCGACCCCGAGCGATGGTTCACCGCCGATCAGCTCGACCGGTCACGGCGCTATCACGGTCCGCTTGCGGCGGCTGCGATCTGGCGCACGACAGCTCGGGCCGTCGGTCTGGTACTCGTGTTCTTGGTGGCACGGGAGAACGGCGCGATCACCGACCCGAGGGGCTTCATCGGGATGGGCGTCGTCATCGCGATCGTGCTCTGGATCCCGTCGGCGGTGGCCGAGGCCTGGTCGGCGTTCCGACACGAGCCCCGCTTCGATGGGATCCGGGTCGAGGCCCGGAGGTTCGTGATGTCGCTGGTCGCGGTCGGTGGGCTGGTCGTCGCCGGGTCCGTTTCGTTGATCCTGCTGTTCCGGTGGCTGGAGATGACGACCTCCTGGTGGCCGGTCGTGGTTCTCGTCGGTTCCGTCGCCGCAACGACCTCGATCGGGCCATGGTTCGTGGCGGCGACCAATCGCTTCGACCCCCTGCCCGTCGAGCTCGACCTCGAGCTGTCCTCGATCGCTGCGGCAGCCGGCGTGCCCGGCGTTCGGTTCGGGCGCCTCGACTCACGCAGCGGCGAGCGCGGTCTCAACGCCCTGACGCTGGGCCTCCGCTCCCCGTCGCTGGTGTTGTGCACTCCCGAGCTGCTCGAAGCCGACGCCGAACTGCGCGAGTTCGTCGTCGCCCACGAGCTCGCTCATGTGCGGCGGCGGCATCACCGATCGGCACTCGTGGTCTCGGTGATCGGATCGTCGATCGAGCTCGGTGCCCTGTGGTTGGCCTCGATCGCGTCACCGACCGACCAGTGGTTCGATCTCGGCGATGCCCGGTCGCTCCCGCTCGTCGTCGGTCTCGTCGGCGCCGTCGGGTTGGTCAGCGGATCACTCGAGGCCTGGGTGTCGCGGGCTCACGAGCGACAGGCCGACGTCGATGCCCTGGCCGGATTCGGATCGCCGGGCGAGTCCTCGATGCGGCAGCTCGTCCAGAACGAGCGCAGCGATCTGGCTCCCTCCCGACTGGCCCGGTGGTTCGCTCCGCATCCCTCACCGGCCGAGCGACTCGCCCAGTCGGTGAACCGGTGATGGTTCGGCGGCGGCGGCGGTCGTCGGTCGGCCGCTGTTCACGTTCGCGCCATGTGGAATCCGGCGCAAGGACACCTGCCGTGCGTAGTCTTCCACCGTCGCCGACCCGGCGGTGTCGTGGTGGATCTCGCCGGGAACGACTCGAATGCCTCTCAGGAGTTCACGGTTGCCCGACATGCGAGAGCCGATACCGAGACAGGAACGACGGCTGATGCGACGCCCATTCGACGACGAGCTCGAGCAACTGCGGCTCCAGGTCGAGGTCATGTCGCTGCTGGTCGCCGAAGCCTTCGACAAGGCGAACACCGTGATCGACACCGGCGATGCCGCGGTGGCCGCCGAACTGCTCGCCGGCGACGACGAGATCGACGCCATGCACGTCTCGCTCACCGAACGCTGTTACGAGGTGCTCGTCCGAGAGGCTCCTCGGGCCACCGACCTTCGCCTCATCGTGTCGGTCATCCGGGTCCTCACCGAACTCGAGCGCATCGGTGACCTCTGTCTGCGGATCGCCAAGACCGTCGACGACCAGCCCTTGCTCGCTTCCCACCCCGAGGTCTTCGCGGTGTTGCGGGAACTGGCGGCCAACGTCCGGGAGCGGTTCGGGATCGTCACCGAGGCCTGGTCGGCCAACTCGGTCGCCCCTCTCGAACGGCTGCAGCGCACCGATCCGCTCGACGACTTCGGTGATCCCCTTCTGGGGCGTATCCTGGAACTCGAGGGTGCCGACGCGGCCCGAGTGGCAGTTGCGGCCTTCGTCGTGGGTCGTTCGCTCGATCGCATCGGTGACCACACCCAGATCCTGGCCGCCCGTCTGCAATACCTGGTGACGGGCGACTCGGTTCATTTGGCCGACGAGGTCATCTGAACGTCCCGGAAGGAGACCGTCATGCCCGAGACCGGACCCAAACGCATCGACCATCGCAGCGCCTATCACCTCCGGATGGCCGAGCTCGATGCCAGCTTGATCCGCTTGGGGGCCATGGTGTCGGAGGTCATTCCGAAGGGCACCGAGATCCTGCTCAGCGGGGAACTCACCGATGCCCAGTCGCTCATCGATGCCGACGACGAGATCGATCTCCTCAGCCTCGAGATCGAGGAGCGGGTGTTCAGCACGATGGCCCTGCAGGCCCCCGTTGCCAGCGATCTCCGCCACCTCACCACGGTGCTCAAGGCCGTCGGCGAGCTCGAGCGGTCGGCCGATCTGATGGTGAACGTCTGCAAGGCGTCGCGTCGGATGTACGGATCACCGATGACCCCCAAGATCCGCGGGGTGATCGAAGCCATGAGCCAGGAAGCCCGGAAACTGGTCCAGCTCTCGATCGAGTCCTTCGCCGATTCCGATGACGCCCTCGCCTCGGCGCTCGGCGACATCGACGACAAGCTCGACATGCTCAACCGCGAGATGGTCGAAGCCGTGTTCGCCGCCCATGCCGAGGGGGCCATCGATCTGGCGGCGGCCGTGCAGCTGGCGCTGGTGGCGCGGTACTACGAACGCATCGGTGACCACGCCGTCAACATCGGTGAACGGGTGACCTACATGGTCACCGGCTGGCTTCCCGAGCACAACGGGATGCTCCGCTCCCGGGCCCGAAAGGGCTTGGGCAGCGATCCCGTGCCGAACCCCCACGATCCCGAAGTCGGCTGAAGCCCTTGCTGTTCGTCGGGTTCGTGCTCACGGCGTTGGTGGCCGCAGCCGTCGGCTACCGGGTCGGTCGCAGGCAGCGAGTCGAGGAGCCGGGAACCGACGATGAACGCGAGCTCGGTACGCGCTCCGATGTGCGGGTCCTGCGGGCGGTCGAGACGCTGGCGCTCGGATTCGTGCTCTACGGGAGCCGGGGTGGACAGATCTTCGAGAACTCCTCGGCGACGCGGCTGCGGGGCAACCGCCACCAGCGCCCCCTCGTCGATGCCGCACTCGCCGATGTCTCCGCCCTGGCCGCGGTCGAGGGCACGGCGACCCGAGTACTCGATCTCTTCGGGCCGCCCCGCCAGGTCCTCGAGTTCAAGGGCGAGTCCGTCCGTGTCGACGGACAACCCGTCGGGGTGGTCGTGATCGTCGAGGACATCACCGAGAAGCGGCGGGCGATCGACGTTCGACGGGACTTCGTCGCCAACGTGTCGCACGAGCTGAAGACCCCGGTCGCAGCACTCGGGCTCCTGGCCGAGGCCCTGATCGACAGCGACGACCCGGCGGTCACCGATCGGCTCTCCGGTCGTCTCCATGCCGAGGCGATCCGCCTCGGCACCACGATCGACGACCTGCTGGCCCTGTCCGAACTCGAATCGGGGATGCTGTCGACACCCCAACCGGTCGCTGCGTCGATCGTGGTCGCCGGGGCGCTCGAACGGTGCGCGGCGGCCGCGGAACTCCGGGGCATCGACGTCGAGATCGACGACCGGTCCCCGGTGGCGATCCTCGGCGACCGTCGCCAGCTCGTTGCGGCGGTCGGCAATCTGCTCGACAACGCCGTCAAGTACTCCGACCCGGGCAGCAAGGTTCGGTTGGTGGTCGAGGCCCGTGGGTCGGGCGACGAGCGGCGGGTCGTGATCGAGGTCGTCGATGCCGGGATCGGGATCCCGGCATCGGACCGGGAGCGCATCTTCGAGCGCTTCTATCGCGTCGACCCGGCCCGAAGCCGCAACACCGGCGGCACCGGTCTGGGACTGTCGATCGTCCGCCACATCGTGGCGAACCACGGCGGGACCCTCGAGCTCGAGTCGGCCGAGGGCCAGGGATCGACGTTCCGGATCGAACTCCCGACCGCCGATGGCGATGGTTCCGAGCCCGGAAGCACCGCCGTCTCACTCCCCGAGGACGACCCCGACGACGAGGTCGCCCCGAATCCCGCGATCGCGCGAGGAAAGGAATCATGAGCATGTCGATGCCATCGGTCTTGGTCGTGGAAGACGAAGAGGCCATTCTCGACGCCCTGACCGTCGGGTTGGCCAAGGAGGGGTTCGAGGTCCGGGTGGCCCGCGATGGAGCCGAGGCACTGGCCGAATTCGCCGCACGGGAGCCCGACCTGATCCTGCTCGACCTGATGCTGCCCCGGGTCTCGGGGGTCGACGTGTGCCGTGAGATCCGGACCAAGTCACGGGTCCCGATCATCATGGTCACCGCGAAGTCCTCCGAGATCGACATCGTGGTCGGGCTCGAAGTCGGTGCCGACGACTACATCACGAAGCCGTATCGGATGCGGGAGCTGATCGCCCGGATGCGCGCGGTCATGCGCCGCACCGATGACAAGGCGGGGAGCGACGTGGAGCCCGACGTCGAGGAACTCGTGGTCGGCGACGTCCGCATGGATCTGGCCAGCCACGAGGTGTTCGTGCGCGGGGAGGTCGTCGCGCTCCCGCTGAAGGAGTTCGAACTGCTGTCGCTGCTCCTCGAGAACGTCGGTCGGGTCCTGCCCCGAGACACCCTCATCGACCGGGCCTGGGGACACGACTACGTCGGCGACACCAAGACCCTCGACGTCCACATCAAACGACTGCGCTCGAAGATCGAGGACGACCCGGGTCATCCCAGCCGGATCGTCACGGTTCGGGGTGTCGGCTACAAGTTCGAGCGACCCCGTCCGGAGCAGCCGGCGAGTGATCGACCGAGTGCACCCCTGACCGCATAACATCGAAGGCGATGACACGACAGGAGTCCAACGAGCCACCTGATGGCGGTACGGCCGACCGGCCGCCCCCCACCGGTGGCGGTGACGAGCGTCGTGGTGGTGGACTGGCCGGCTGGTTCGGGGGACGGCGAGCCGCGCGTACCAAGACCTGGACCGAGGGAGCACCGGTCGACCCCGATCGGGGTGCGACCAAGTTCGCCGTCTCGCCCTTCGCCCGGTTCGCCCGGGCGCACGGCCTGTCGGTGGCCGGTGATGCGCTGGTGGCGATCGCCCTCGCCGATTCGTTCTTCTTCGCCATCGATCCCAACGACGCCCGCTGGCAGGTCGGTCTCTATCTGCTGCTGACCGTGGCCCCCTTCGGGGTGGTCGCGCCGCTGCTGGGACCGGCGATGGACCGGCTCCAGGGTGGGCATCGCAACATGGTGATCCTGTCGGCGCTCGCCCGGGCCGTGCTGGCGGTGTTCATGGCCATGAACATCGACAACCTGCTGGTCTTCCCCCTGGCCTTCGGGATGCTCGTGATGGGCAAGACCTATCACGTCGCGAAATCGGCGCTGGTCCCGACCCTCGTCAAGGACGAGACCCAGCTGGTGCTGACCAACTCCAGGCTGTCGATCATCTCGTCGATCTCGGCGGGTGTCGTCGGTATCCCCGGGGTGTTGTTGCTCACGCTCGGCGATGCGTCGTGGACGCTGTGGTTCGATGCGGTGGTGTTCCTCGGCGCAGCGTTCATGGCGTCGCGGATTCCGGCGACGAAGGTCGCCACCTCGCCGGCCGACGAGATCGAGCGCCATGAGCTGCGGGGCAGCGGGATCGTGCTGGCCGCCAGCGCGATGGGCTACGTGCGGGCCGTCGTCGGTTTCCTGACCATGCTCCTGGCCTTCGAGCTGCGAGGCGGGGTCGATCCGGGGCCGACCTCGACCGGTGTCGAGATCGGCCATCGGGTGCGCGAGTCGCTGGGTTTGGTCCGCATCGATCTGACGTCGGGCGGCGCGCCGACTTGGCATTTCGGGCTGGTGCTGGTCGCCACCGGCATCGGGGGTCTGGGCGGCGCCATGAGTTCACCGCGGCTGCGTGCGGTGGTTCGTGAAGAGAAGATCCTCGCCGGTTCCCTGGCGGCGGTCGGGCTCGCGGGGCTCCTCGCCGCCCTTGCCGGTGGTCTCATCGGGGCCGTGGTGATGGCGCTGACCGTGGCGGCGGCCGGGGCGATGGGCAAGCAGTCCTTCGATGCCATCGTGCAGCGCGACGCCCCCGAGGCCAACCTCGGACGGTCGTTCGCTCGGTTCGAGAGCCGGTTCCAACTGCTGTGGGTCTTCGGGGCCGTGATCCCGGTGGCGATCCCGATTCCGGCTCGGGTGGGGTTCGTCCTGTTGGGGGTCACGGCCGGGTTCGCCGCCCTGAGCTACCACCTCGGGCGCGATCCGGCCATCGCGCCGCGCCGCGTGGTGGCCAGTGGAGGCAAGTTCCGGCGGGTTCGTGAGTGGAATGCCGGCGACGCACCGAAACCCCGGCCTGGCCCTCGTCGACCACGACGCCCGGGTTCCCGCCGCCGGAACCCGGCCGCCGAGGCGACCGACGACGAGGCACGCACTCGGTCGGCGCGGGCCGAGCCGATGTCGTCGATCGACCTCGATGCGCTGTTGGCCGAGGAATCCCACGAACCGACTCGGGAATACCATCTGCCCCCGGCTCCGCCGCCGACGGGGCCACCCCGACTCGACTGAGCTCGGCGGGCGGTCGTTGGCCGGTGGGGTGTCTCAGAGGTCGTCGAGGCCCGAGAGATCGTCGGGGATGTCGAGATCGGACATGTCGATGTCGGGATCGAGGCCGATCCGGGCCAGCCACAATCCGGGGGCATCGATCTCGGCGGCGGTCGGGAGATCGAGCTCGTCGGCCCAGAGTCGGGTGACGCCGTCGTCGCCGACCCGCTCGATGACACCGTCGACGAACGAACGGCCCCGGTCGAGCGTGGCCTCGGTGATGGTGATCCCGAGGAGCTGTTCCATGAACCGGTCGGCGGGGGTGACGTCGAGCAGACGGTCGCGCATGTGTTGCCGGATGGTCGCATGGGCCGGGATGAGCGTGAGGCAGACCCGTTCGACGGCGAGGTCGACGGTCCCCAGAATGGCCGCGACGAGCGTGTCGAGCTGGGGCATCAGGAGATCGTGGGCCCGAGTCCGCATCATTCCGAGCACGGCGTCGGGGTCGTTGAGTTCACCGGCGAGTTCCTGGAGACGACTCAGGTCGTCGATCGAACCGATGTCGCCGAACCGATCCTGCAGCTTCTCGGGATCGAGGCGGAACGCCGTTGCGAAGTCGATGAGCAGGGCGTCGAGGCGTTGGCGGACGTGGGGGATCGACAGGAGCGCGTGCGTGGCGAGCTCGTGCACCAGGACCCACATGCGGAGCTCGTCGATCGGCACGTCCCAGTCGCGGGCCGCGGCATCGAGCGCCGACGAGACGATCAGGACCTCGCTGCCCGAGCGAGGAACGGGAAGGTCGTATTGGCCGAGCGAGTGCTGGCCGAGATGGCCGATCATCGCCCCGGCCGATGCGGCGACCATCATCGGGGCGAGGTTGGAGAACATGGCACCGAACAGGGCGGCGAAGGGATCGTCGGCACTGGGTTCGACGGCGGCCTCGCGGCCGATGGCTTCACCGAACCGCTCGAAGAAGGGCCGGTAGGCCTGCAGCGATTCGGTGGTCCACTGCGAGCGGGTGACCGTCTTGATCCGAGCCTCGCTGCGGACCGACGGCGAGCCGGCGATCCCCGGGACCTCGGTGAGATACAGCAGGGCCACGCGAGCCAGGTCGTCGATCGCCAGCCGCACCTTGGGCTCGACGTTGGGCTCGCTCTCGCCATCGGCCGCCACGGCCTGGGCGATCTGGGCGGCCTGCTGCCAGGGGTCGGCGTTGCCGAACGCCCCGAAGAGCTTGCTCAGATCACCGAAGGGAAAGTCGCCGCCGGCGAGTGGATCGGAACCGGTCACAAGGGCATCGTAGAGCGGTGAACGCAATCGCGGTGACCGGGGCAGCCGGAGCAGTCGGGCGACGGACCATCCGACAGTTGGCCTCGGACCCGACGGTCGATCGGGTGGTGGCCATCGATCGAGTGGGTCAGACGGCCCCGACGGCCAAGGTCGAGGCGGTGCGGCTCGATCTTCGCCGGGCGTCACTGGGCGAGGCGTTCGAGGGCTGCGACACGATCCTGCACCTGGCCGAGGAACCGGGTCGACCCGACGACTCGCAGGCGACGTTGTCGATGCTGGATCGGGTGCTCGACGGGGCATCTCGAGCCGGTGTCGGAAGGCTGATCGTGCTCTCGTCGGCGATGGTGTACGGCGCGTCGGCCGACAACCCGATCCCGATGTCGGAGTCCCAGCCGCCCGCCCCCGCCCCCGATCTGGCCTATGCCGTTGCCAAGCAGGAACTCGAGGAGGCGGCGTCGGGATGGGTTGCGGCCGATCCCTCGCGGCACCTCACGATCCTGCGACCGACCACCACGTTGTCGGAGCAGGGGTCGGCATGGGTGGCCAAGGCGCTGCGCTCGGCGATGGTCGTGCGACCGGATCGGGTCGACCCGCCGCTGCAGTTCCTGGCCTACGACGATCTCGCCTCGGCTCTGTCGTTCGTGGCGATCAACGGGCTCGATGGGGTCTACAACGTGGCCCCCGATGGTTGGCTGGGCCCGGAGGTCTTCCGGGAACTGGTCGGCGGCGTGCAGTTCCGGGTGCCCGAGCGCGTCAACGATCGGCTGCTCGAAGCCGGGCGGCGGCTCGGGCTGCGTTCGACCCCTCCCGGGATCGAGGCCTACGTTCGTCATCCGTGGGTCGTTGCCAACGATCGGTTGCGTCAGGCGGGGTGGACGCCGACGTTCTCGAACAGCGAGGCGTTCGTGCTCGGCACGCCGCCGCCGCCGTGGGCGGTCACCGCGCAGGAACGACAGGAGATCGCCCTGGCCGTGGCCGGCGTGGGCATCGCCGGGGCCATCGCCGTGGCGGCCGGGGTGGCTCGGCGGCTCCTGCGCTGACCCGTCGGCGTCCGGTCAGGTCCTCGTCCCGATGACCACGTGGAGGTCGAGGCGTTCACCGTTGCGGTCGATCGTCACCGCCAGAGTCGCTCCCGGTCCGGCCTCGCGCACGGCGCGAACCAGTTCCGACATCTGATCGACGGCGGCTCCATCGAGTTCCACGACGAGGTCGCCGGCCAGGATCCCCGAGCGGTCGGCCGGCCCACCGGCCTCGACGTCGGTGATCGCGATGCCCGAGGCGGAGCCTTCGCCGGAGAGCCCGAGCCAGCCCGAGTGTGCCCATCCGGTCTCGAGGATCGAGGCGGCCGAGGCGCGGAGGGTGGCGATGGGCACGGCATTGGCGAAGTACTCGTCGCATCCGACGACCATGCCGAGGATGGTGCCCTGGTCGTCGAGCAGCGCGCCCCCGGCTCCGCTCGCAGGCATGACGATGCTCGTTGCCATGGCGTCGAAGACGGGGTGCCCGTCGGTGGTGGCCACGTCCTGGGCGAGTGCGGCGATCGTGCCGGGGTAGGCGGCCGGTGGTTGGTCGCCGGCGGCCACGACGAGCCACACGGTCGTTCCGGGAGCGGGGGTCGTTCCGGGAGCGGGGGTCGTTCCGGGAGCGGGGGTCGTTCCGGGAGCGGGGGTCGGTGAGTCGGACGGTACGGCTGCCTCGACCAAGGCAGCTTGGGTGATGCCGCCGGCAGCCGTCTCGGTGCCGTCGAACGACTCGAGCGGGGTGCCCTCGGATGCGACGAGGACGGCGAGGTCGTAGAACGGGTCGAGCCCCTGGATCTCGGCGCCGACTCGTCGATCGGGACCGAGCGCGATCTCGATCGCCCCCAGCCCCCGCAGTGCCTGGGCGCTCGTCAGCACGACACCGTCGACGAGGATCCCCGTTGCGGCCTGCCGGGTGGTGCCCGCTTCGAAGACCGACACGACGACGCTGGGGTCGGCGTCGAGCCATGCCGGCCGTGGGACGACGTCGGGCACCGAGGGCTGGGTGGCCTCGGTGGGTGGGGTCTCGGTGGTCGTGGTCGTTTGCGCGCCGGTGTCGCCTGCGGTGTCGGATGGGTCGATGGCCGAGATCGACACGGTGGTGGGGATGGTGGCCTGCTGGGCCAGTCCGCCCGGCACCGAGTTCGAGGCTCGCACCGCCGACAGCGCCGCGAGGAGGCCGATCACACCGAGCGCCGACCCGGCGAGGAGCAGGCGCCCCGGGGGACCGAACCGCTTGGCGATGGATGTCGGTGTTTCGGTGGGCCGGTCCCGTTGGGCCGCGGCGTTGGCCGAGGCGATCTCGGACGGATGGCGCCATTGCCGGACGGAGGGGTCGGGCGGCGGCCCCAGCGGGGCGTCATCATCGTCTCCGTCTTCGACTGCCACGGCTCCAGACAGTACAAGTGGGAACGAACGGAACTTCCGCGCCCCGTGAGATTGCTGCCTCAGGTGCCTTACGATGGGGGTGCTGTGACTGTACCCACCCCCCTCGCTCCACCTGTGTCCGGCGACACATGGGTCGGTCTGTCCGATTCGACCCTGCCCGTCGAACAGGCGTCGGCCTGGGTCGTGCGTCCCGATTGTGGGGCCGTGGTCGTGTTCAGCGGGACGGCCCGAGATCATTCCGATGGGCGCAGCGAGGTCGATCGGCTCGAGTACGAGGCCTACGAGGAGCAGGTGGTCATCCGTCTCGACGCGATCGCCGAACGCGCTCGGAAGACCTGGCCCGACCTGGGTCGGATCGTCCTGATCCATCGGATCGGTCTGGTCCCGATCACCGAGTCGGCGGTCGTGGTGGCCGTGTCGGCGCCCCATCGTGACGCGGCGTTCGAGGCGGCGCGATTCGGGATCGACACGATCAAGGCCACCGTGCCGATCTGGAAGAAGGAGCGGTGGGCCGATGGCGAGAGCTGGGGGCTCGAGGCCCAGCACCTGGTCGAGGTCGATGACCTCGGCGGGTCCGAGGGCTCGGCCGCCACGGCGGGAGACCGTCGGTGAGTCGCGACCTCGCCATCGACCTCGGAACGGCCAACACCCTCGTCTACGCCCGAGGCGAGGGCATCGTGCTCAACGAGCCCTCGGTCATCGCGCTCAACACCAAGAGCGGCGACGTCCTGGCCATCGGCCGCGACGCCTGGCGGATGATCGGCCGAACGCCCAGCCACATCGTGGCGGTCCGGCCTCTGCGCAAGGGTGCGATCACCGATTTCGAGATCACCGAACGGATGATCCGGCTGGTGTTGCACCGGGCCGGGGTGAGCCGGTTCAACCGTCCCCGGGTCATCATCTGCGTCCCGTCGGCCATCACGGCCGTCGAGCAACGAGCCGTCCGTGAGGCGGCGCGGCGGGCCGGTGCCGCCGAGGCGCACCTGCTCGAACAACCCATGGCCGCCGCGATCGGTGCCGGATTGCCGATCGAGCAGCCGGTCGGGTCGATGGTGGTCGACATCGGCGGAGGAACCACCGAAACGGCGCTCATCTCGCTGGGTGGCGTGGTCGCCCTCGAAGCGGTGCGCGTGGGCAGTTTCGACATCGACAACGCGATCCAGAGTTTCGTGCGTCGAGAGCACGGCATCGCCGTCGGAGAGCAGACCGCCGAGCAGATCAAGTTGGCCGTCGGGTCGGCCTGGCCGACCGAGGCCGACGAGTGGGGAGCGGAGGTGCGGGGCCGCGAACTCATGAGCGGTCTGCCTCGCACGGTCACGCTCACGGCCGAAGAGGTCCGGGCCGCCATCGAGGAGCCGGTCTCGGCCATGGTCGACTCGGTCGTGTCGTGCCTGGGCTCGGCTCCGCCCGAACTGGCGCAGGATCTGATCGTCCGGGGGATCCACCTCGTCGGCGGCGGCGGGATGCTCCGGGGAATGGACACGCGGATCGGCAATGCGGCCAAGGTCGAGGTCAACCTCGTGAAGCAGCCGCTCGAGTCGGTCGTGCTCGGAGCCGGCCGGTGCATCGAGGCCTTCAACGAGGTCGGCGACATGTTCATGACGAGCCGCACCCGACGCTGACACCCGATCGGCGCCGAGCAGACGGGTGCCCGGTCGGCTCGGGCACTAGCGTCGGCGCCATGGAACGCGAAACCACTCTCACCAACGTCGTCGTTTCGATGTCCGAGACCAAGACCGGTGACGTCGCCACGATCACGATGAACCGACCCGAGCGGCGCAATGCGCTGTCTCTCGACCACATGCACGACCTGATGACCGCCTTCGGGATGGTGGCCGACACCGACGCAGTCGGGGTCGTCGTCGCCGGCAGTGGCCCGGCATTCAGCGCCGGGCACGACTTCGCCGACATGGTCGGTGCCGACTACGGCGCCACCCGGGCGCTGCTGTCGACCTGCGCCGACCTGATGTTGATGATCCAGGACGTCCCGCAGGTGGTGCTGGCCCGGGTGCACGGCATCGCCACTGCGGCGGGATGCCAGCTGGTGGCCTCGGCCGACCTGGCGATCGCCGCCGACACCGCGACCTTCGCGGCGCCGGGCGGCAAGGGCGGCTGGTTCTGCCACACGCCAATGGTCGGGATCAGCCGCACCATCGGGCGCAAACGGGCCATGGAGCTCTCGCTCACCGGCGACGCCATCGACGCCGAGACGGCGCTCGAGTGGGGACTGCTGAACCAGGTCGTCGCGGCCGACCAGCTCGATGACGCCGTCGCCACCCTGATGCACCGGGCCACCCGCGGGAGCCGGGCATCGAAGGCCATCGGCAAGCAGACGCTGTACCGGCACCTCGACCTCAACCTGCCCGAGGCCTACCGCCACGCCGTCGAGGTGATGGCCGCCACCAGCCAGACCCACGACGCCCAGGAGGGCATGGCCAGCTTCGTCGAGAAGCGACCGGCGGTCTGGGACCATCGCTGAGCGACCGACTCAGATCGGGTCGGGATCGTCCGAATCTGCATCGTCGGTGTCGTCTCGAGGAGGCTCCAGGAGGTCCTCGGCGGCCTGACGGACCTGCCAATCGCGGTCGCCGAGCGCCCGTTCGAGAGCCGCATCGATGTCGGCTCCTTCGAACGGGGCCAGGGCGATCACGGCGCGGCGGCGCACGGTCGCCTTGTCTTCGAGTGCGGCCAGGATGGTCTCGCGGCCCTGGTGCAGCGCCCCGAGGGCCGCGATGGCGGACTCCCGGCACAGGGCGTCGTCGTGGTTGCGGGCCTGATGCTCGAGCGCGGCCACGGTGGAGTCGTCGATGTCACCGATCTCGCCCAACACGAACGCCGCCAGCTCGGCCTGGCGGTCGTCGCCCTGGAGGAGCCGAACCACCTCTGGTGCCAGGCCGGCACCGTCGGTTCGGCGGGCCGTGAGCTCCAGCGCCCGCCGGCGCACCGACCCGTCGGAATCGGCCAAGGCCCGTCGGAGGCCGTCGAGGTCGAGCCTGGCCAGACGATCGAGGGCGCCGAGGGCGGCGACGCGCACCTCGGGATCGGCGTCGTCGATGGCTGCGTCGACGATCTCGGTTTCGCCCCGATGACCTGCGATGACGACGCGTTCGGGATCAATCATTCCGAGGGGAGGGTGGTGATCGGCCACGCGATCTGGAATGCTAGTGCGGTCAACTCAACCGAGGTGGCGAAGCCTGCACTAGCCCGCATGATTCTGGGCAGGACGAAGGAGTACTGAAGTATGTCTCACATGGTCATCTATCGAGGGACCGACGGCAAACCCGCCTACCACGAAGTCGAAGAGATCCACGACGCCGTTGCGTTCGTCGAGCAGTTGCGCAACGAGCAGGGTGTGGAGCACGCGACCATCCATCGCATGGAGCAGGTCACGTTCGAGTACCGCCCCTACTTCCGCGTCGAACTGCGTGGCGCCAACGAGCTGAACTCGGGTTCGACGCCGGCTGCGGTCGCTGCGCCCCCCGTCGCCCCCGCTCCTGCGGTCGTGGCCGCTCCTCCCGCGGCCGAACCGGTGGTGTCGACCCCCGAGGTGATCGACACCACGCCGCCCGCAGCCCCCTCCTCGGAGTCGGTCGACGCCGGCGAAGCCGACGGTGTCGGAGCCCGCCGGGGTCTGTTCGGACGCTGATCGTGCGGCGTCGACATCCGACGCCGCACCAACATCACAGCACGTGACCTGTGGGGTGACGACCGGGCGGGCCGGTCTTCACCCCGCAGCGCGTTCGAGCAGCAGCAGGGTCAGCAGGAACCCGATGCCGATGGCAAACGCCAGCGTGATGCCGATGATCACCACGAGCGAACCTAAGCTGACCAGTGCCGTGAACCGTCGCCACAGGGGCGTGCGGACACGATTGGTGGCAGAGGTCGGCGCCGTTGGCGTCGACGATGGTGAGGTCGAGTTGGTTGCCGGTGCAATTTCGTTCATGGTGTTCCCGTCCATGATGCAGACCATCCGGGCTGTGACCCGTCGGGTGGAGTCGTCGCTGCCGTGTCTCGACCCGGGGCCACCGTTCCATCCGACCGCACCGTTCTACCCGACGACACTGCTGAATCCTGCCATGGCGCCGATGGAGCAGTCGTGAACGACGACCTTCCCCCGAGCGGTGCCCGTGACTCGCTCCGCTCCGGTGCATGACTCGCTCCGCTCCGGTGCCGATGACTCGCTCCGCTCCGGTGCCGATGACTCGCTCCGCTCCGGTGCCGATGACTCGCTCCGCTCCGGTGCCGATGACTCGCTCCGCTCCGGTGCCGATGACTCGCTCCGCTCGTTGCGCCGTCGGTCGCTCCAGGCCGTCGCCGTCAGCTTCGTCTTCCTACTCGGGATCATCTCGGCCATCGGCTTCGTCGTGCGTCCCGACTACGTGGCGATCGTCCCCGGGTCGGCCCGCGACACCGAACCGCTCGTGATGGTCGAGGGCACGCCCTTCTACCCGAGCGACGGTGAACTCCTCTACACCACGATTCGGCTCCGCCAGGACATGGACCTGTGGAGCTACCTCTGGACCAAGTGGCGGGGCGACAGCGAGATCATCCCCAGCGAGACCTACTTCGGAACCCAGACGCCCGACGAGAGCCGCCAGGCCAACCTCGAACGCATGACCGACTCCAAGGACGTCGCCGTGGCGGTCGCGCTGGACCACCTCGGCTACGAAACCATCACCGATGCCGGGGTCGTGGTGGCAAACGTCGTCGAAGGCAGCCCGGCCGACGGTCGGCTCCAGCGTGGCGACGTGTTCGACGCCATCGATGGTGAGCCGGTCACGAGCGACGTGCAACTGCTCGATCTGTTGGGCGACTACGCCCCGGGCGATGCCGTCGAGTTCGACGTCACCCGTGGGGTCGACGGCTCCCGTGAGATCGTCCGGATCACCCTGGCCGAGAACCCCGAACGGCCCGGCGTCGGTTTCATCGGGATCGGCCCGGTCACCCTGGCCGACCTCCTCGATCCCCCGTTCGACGTCGACATCGACAGTGGCTCGGTTGGTGGCCCGTCGGCCGGTCTGGCGTTCACGCTCGCCATCCTCGACGCCCTCACGCCCGGCGAATTGTCGGGCGGAGCCAAGATCGCCGTCACCGGGACGATGGGCATCGACGGTCGCGTCGGCGCGATCGGAGGAATCGAGCAGAAGGCCGTCGCCGTCCGCAAGTCGGGGGCTTCCATCTTCTTGGTGCCGAGCGCCCAGACCGAGGAGCAACTCGCGGTCGTTCGGGAACGGGTCGGCGACGACGTCGAGGTGCTCGCCGTCGCCGATCTCGACGGCGCGCTCGACGCCCTGCGTTCCATCGGTGGCGACGTCGATGCCATCGAGGAGTTCGCGATGGCGCAGGGCTAGCGGGTTTCGCGCCGCTCCATCCGGTGCATCGTCGTTGGCGCCGAGCAACGCAAAATCGGATCCGTGGCTTCGGAGGGCGGCCGCGGGGATCTAGCATCAGCCCATGGCCAATGACCGCGACCAGGAGCTGGACTCGACCACGATCGCCGGTCGCGAGTTCTCGTCGTCGTTTCGTGGCTACGACCCCGACGAGGTCCGACGATTCCTGCGTGAACTGTCCGAGGAACTCCGGACGGCCTCGGCCCTCCGGCCCGCCCTCGATCGGAGCACCGCCCGTCTCGGCGAACTCCAGTCGGCCCACGATGGCCTGGAAGGCCGGATCGTCGAACTCGAATCCGAACTCGCCCGCCGGGCCACCCTGATCGAGTCGCTCACCCGTCGCGCCGAGCGAGCCGAGGCGTTGTCCGATCCGAGCGCCTGGGACGACACCCAGATCGACGCCCTGGTCGGAGCAGAGACCGCGCACGTGCTCGAGGCGGCCCGAACGGCCGCCGCCACGATCCGGTCACGGGCCGAAGCCGACGCAGCGGCCCGCCTGGCCGCCGCCGAGGAGCGGCAACGCACGACCGAGGCCGAGATCGCCGAGCGCCGGCAGACCACCCTCGACGAGCTGTCCGCCCTGCGGGCGGCGGCCGAGACGGCAGCAGCCGAACTCAAGGCCTCGAGCGAGGAAGCCGCGGCCGCGCTCGACGCCACGACCCGGGCCGACGCCGACGACCGGGTCGCCAAGGCCGAGCGGATCGCCGCCGAACTCAAACGGTCCACCACGAAAGCCGCTTCGGATCTCCGGGCGCAGAGCGAGCGGGCGGCGGCCGAACGCAAGTCATCGAGCGAGGCCGAGGCGCTTGCGGGTCACGACCGAGGCCGCCGAGTCCGCAGCTGCGGTTCGCCAGGCCGCCGACGCCGAGGCCAAGCGGGTCACCGCCGAGGCCACCGAGGTGGCGAGCGCGATGCGCTCCGAGGCCGAAGCCGACCTCCTCGCTGCCCGCGAACGGGCACGAGAAGAAACGCAGCAGATGCTCTCCGAGGCCAATGCGGCACGGGCCAAAGTGCTCGCCGATCTCGTCAAACGGCGCCGGGCGGGCCGGACCCAGCTCGACCAGATCAAGGCCGCACGAGACCGGATGGCTCGCTCGCTCGCCCTCGTGCAACGCGATCTCGAAGAGGCCATCGACGAACTGGCCAACTCCATCCCCGAAGCGAAGGCCGCCATGGAACGGGTTGGCCGAACCGCCGACGAGCGGGGCGACGACCTGTCGGTCGAACAGTTGGCCGCCGAACTCGACCGCGATCGGCCGGGTCGCAACGCCTACGACGATGCGGCGGCCATCGGCGGCTCGAGTACCGCATCGCCGCGGTCCGATGGCGGTTCCGGGCCGCCGTCGGGCGCCGACGGCCGACCGACGTCGGCACCGCCGGTTCGGGTCGCCGATCGCGCCCGACCGGTCGCCGGTCGCTCCGGTCCCGACCCGGAAGGGTTCGGTCGTCGAACGGGCACTGACCGGCGACGGAGCCGGGATGTCGACCGGCCAGGAGAAGATGGGTGTGCTGTTCGCCCACGGGCCAACCGAGGACGAGCAGGGCGACGAGATCGAACACATCGCCGGTGAACTCGACGAGGCCGTCGACCTCCCACCCATGATCGCCGAGCGCGATCGGGCGCTCGCCCGGTTCGGCCCCAACCTCCGCCGGCAGCTCAAGCGGGCGCTGGCCGACGACCAGAGCGACATCCTCGACCGGGTCCGGCGGGCTCGGAAGACGGTGACCCTCGACGACCTGCCCCCGGTCGAACGACAGGTCCTCACCTTCCTCGATGCCATTGCCGACAGCGTCATCGGCGCGGCAGCGGCGGGTGCGGAGGCGGCCGGCGGATCATCCGACGACGAACGGGTGGCCCCGGTCGTCGATCGGTTGGCCCGGGCGATCGCAACGCCGTTGCGGGCCCGCATCGAGCGCGCGATTCGTGAAGCCGGAGGCGACAAAGACGACGTTCTCGACCCGATCCGGGCCAACTACCGAGACGCCCGGACCGCCGAGATCCCGCAGTTGGCCGACGCCGCCCTGATCGAGGCGTTCGCCATCGGCGCCTACGAGGCACTGCCCGACGGGACGGCGGTCAGCTGGTTGGTCGACCCTCGGCACGATCCCGGTCCCGACTGCGAGGCCAACGCCGCAGCCGGGTCACGGACCAAGCCCGCTGCGTTCCCGGGTGGACAGCGACGACCCGATGCGGGTTGCCACTGTCTCGTCGTCGTCGTTTCCTAGCGCTGCCGCTGCGGCGATCGGTTCGCCCCGATCGCCCCGCCGAGAGGTTCTCCGGTACCCTCGGCGCCAATGCGCCCCGTCCGTGCTTCGTCGTCGAGAGGTGGAAGATCGCCTCGATTCAGGGTTCCGATCGCCATCGGACTCGCTCTGTTGTTCACCCTGTTCCTGTCGGCCAGTGGGATCGCCCGCCTGGTCACCGAGTACCTGTGGTTCGACACGCTCGGACGGTCGGCGGTCTGGCAGACGCTGTTCAGCACGCAGATCGCTCTGGCACTGTTCTTCACGACCATCTTCTTCGCGTTGTTGTGGACCAACCTCTACGTCGCCGACCGGATGGCGCCGCCGTTGCGCCTCGAAGGCCCCGAAGACGACCTGATCGAGCGCTACCACCAACTGGTCGGACCGCACGCCGGCAAACTCCGGGTCGGGATCGCACTCTTCTTCGCCGGATTCGCGGGCCTCCAGACCGGCCAGCAGTGGGAGACCTGGGTCCTGTTCCGCAACGGCGGCGACGTCGGATTCGACGACCCGGTCTTCGGTCGAGACGCCGGGTTCTACATGTTCCGCCTGCCGTTCTGGACGTTCCTGATCGACTGGTTCTTCGCCGCCCTGGTCTTCTGCCTGATCCTGGTGACGATCGCCCACTATCTCAACGGCGGGATCCGGGCGGCCACGGCCGGTCAACGGATGACCGGTGGGGTCAAGCTGCACCTGTCGGTGCTGTTGGCCGTCCTCGCCCTGCTGCGGGCGGCCGCGTACTGGTTCGATCGGTTCGAACTCCTCACCGGCACCCGGAGCCTCTACACCGGGGCCTTCGCCACCGACGTCGAGATCCAACTCCCGGCGCTCAACCTGCTGATCCTGGTGTCGCTCTTCGGCGCCGGGCTGATCATCTACAACATCCGACGCAAGGGATTCGGGCTCCCCCTGGCCGCCGTCGGGATCTGGCTGCTCGTGCACGTCGTGGTGGGCAGCATCTTCCCGTCGCTCTACCAGCGGCTCCGCGTCGAGCCCCAGCTCTCGTCGCAGGAGGCGCCCTTCATCGCCCGCAACATCGAGGCGACCCGCTTCGCCTACGGGCTCGGCGAGGACTCGCTCGTCCGCGAAGACTACGCCTACGAGAGCGGGATCACCGCCGAGGAGGTCGAGGCGAACGCCGATGTGTTCGATCGGGTGCAGATCCTCGATCCGACCCTGGTCGACGAAACCATCACCAAGGACGAGGCCCAGCGCAAGGAATACAACTTCTCGATCCCGCTCGACGTCGGTCGTTACGAGATCGACGGTGAAGTCCAACCGGTGGTGTTGTCGGCCCGCAACCTCGACCTCGGTCAGGCCGACAGCGGCTGGGAGAACCAGCACCTCGCCTACACCCATGGCTACGCGGCGGTCATCGCGTCCGCCAGCCAGACCCGGGGCAGCGATCCGATCTACCTGATGCAGGGAACCAACCCGGTCCGCATCGATGACGATCTCGGGGTCGCGCTCGACCGTCCTCAGGTGTACTTCTCCGACGGGCTGGGCGGCTTCGCCGTGGTCGGGGCCCGCCGTGACGAGATCGACTTCCCCGGCGGCAACGGGGCGGCGAATGCCACCACCCGCTACGAGGGTGAGGGCGGGGTCCCGATGGGTTCGCTGCTGAGGCGCCTGGCGTTCTCGTTGCGGTTCCAGGATCTGGCCACGCTGATCTCGGGCGAGTTGACCTCGGATTCCAAGATCATCTTCAACCGCGACGTCACCGAACGGGCCCGTACGCTCGCCCCGTTCCTCGAGTACGACGCCGATCCGTATCCGGTGGTCGCCGAGGGGCGCGTTCAGTGGATCATCGATGCGTACACGACCAGCAACGAGTTCCCGTACTCCCAGGGGAACCGGGTTCGGTCCCTGGAACCGGGGGCCGACCTGGCCAGCAACTTCAACTATGTCCGGAACTCGGTGAAGGTCGTGGTCGACGCCTACGACGGTGACGTGACCTTCTACATCGTCGACGACCAGGATCCGGTCGTGGCCGCCTACGCAAAGGCCTTCCCCGACATCTTCACGGCGGGCTCCGAGGCACCGGCCGAGGTCTCCCAGCACTTCCGGTATCCGACCGACCTGTTCAAGGTCCAGTCCGAGATGTACACCACCTATCACGTCGACGACCCGCGCCAGTTCCTCCAGGACGACAAGTCCTGGGCGGTGGCCCTCGAACCGTTGCGTTTCGCCGAGTCCTCGACGACCCGAGTCGACCAGCTGATGCCCCCGCAGTACCGGCTGACACGCCTGCCGGGCGAGAGCGAACCCGAATACGTGATCCAGCGGCCGTTCGTGCCGAGTTCGGGTTCGGATTCCGAATCGTCCCGACCGGAACTCACCGCCGTGTTCGTCGGGCGATCCCAGGGTGCGAACGCCGGCAAACTGCTGGTGTACGACCTGCCGACCAACGTCGTTTCCGATCCCGGTCTGGTCGACACCAACATCCGCCAGGACGAAGCGGTCTTCGACTTCACCAAACCACTCGACTCCACACCGGGTGGTGCGGTCGCCAACTGGGGCGAGATGCAGTTGGTGATGGTGGCCGACACCATCGTCTACGTGCGCCCGCTCTATGTCGCCGGTGACGGTGGGTCCCGAGTCCCGGTGCTCACCCAGGTGATCGCCGTCAGCGGGGAGCGGATCGGGATGGCGCCGACGCTCGATGCCGCCCTGGCCAAGGTGGTCACCGATCCCGACAACGCCGACGGCTCGCCGGCCGAGACCCCGCCGACCGATCAGGAGGCCGCGACCCCGACGACGCCGACCACACCGACGACTCCGGCCACACCTCCGCCTCAGACGACGGGGGACCTCGAAGGCAAGAGCGCTGCCGAACTGCTCGGGATGGTCGAGGAATTTCTCGACACGGCGAATCGTTTACAGGACACGGACCCGGAGCAGGCTTCGACGCTGCGGGCCCAGGCACAGCAGGCGTTGGACCAGCTGGCCCTGATCCTCGGGATCGAGCCCTCACCGGTCATCCAGCCCGGTGAGGCCTGACGTCTTCGACCGAGTCCTGTCCCCACCGTCCCGCCGACCGAAAGTGGCATCGTGATCTTCCGAATGAACCGCCCGACCACCGTTCCCACTCCCGACCAATGCCTGCCCGGCCGCGACCGGGTCATGCCCGTTCCCGCCCGGCATTTCGTGCTCGATGCACCGGTGGCCGGCCCCTATCCCGAGCACCTCGACACGGTCGTGTTCGGGATGGGTTGCTTCTGGGGAGCCGAGCGCTTCTTCTGGCAGATGCCCGGGGTCTACACCACCGCCGCGGGATACGCCGGTGGTACCACACCCAACCCGACCTACGAAGAGACCTGCACGGGGATGACCGGGCACACCGAGGCGGTGATCGTCGTGTTCGATCCCACGCTCGTGAGCCTCGACGACCTCTTCAAGGTCTTCTGGGAGAACCACGATCCGACCCAGCTCATGGGCCAGGGCAACGACATCGGGACCCAGTACCGATCGGCCATCCTCACGAATTCCGACGAACAGCTTGCGGCGGCCCGGGCCAGCCGCGAGGTGTATCAACGGCAGCTGAGCGAAGCCGGCTACGGCGAGATCACCACCGAGATCGCACCCATCGGGCCCTTCTACTACGCCGAGGAGTACCACCAGCAGTACCTGGCCAAGTACCCGGGTGGCTACTGCAACCACGGGTTCTGCCAGCTGGCCTACGCCGGCGCCAACGCCTGACCGATCAGCCGTCGTCGCGGTGTCGGCGGGGCCGGGAGGGTTGGTTCAGAACCGGGCCCACATCAGGATGCGTTTGAACGTGAACAGGTAGGGCTGCCGGACGCCCTCGGCTACGAGCAGGCGCTGGCGGTAGGCCTCGCAGAACTCGGCGAAACGCTCTGCCCCGTCGCCCTCGGCGCGCTCGGCCAGCGCGCTGCGGAATGAGTTGAGCGTGGTCCCCGAGAGCCACTCGACGACGTCGCCGGTGCGGTCGAGTTCGTGGGTGAAGACCCGAAGCGCGACGTGTTGGCGTTTCGCTCCGAGCCCGTGGAGGATCGTGGCGTAGTGCTCGGGCGCGAGGACGGTGGTCGACGGGAGGTCGGGCACGCCATCGGGGAACCAGTCGGCGTGTTCGGCGGCGACGGCGGAGGCGAGCGGATAGGCCGGGTGATCGTGGTTGGTGGGGACCTGGACCGCGATCTGGCCGTCGGTGGCCAGGCTTCGGCGCCAGTGGTCGAGGACCTCGTGGTGGCGTTCGACCCAGTGCAGCGCAGCGTTGGAGATGATGAGCGAGGGGGGAGTGGTGGGTTCGAAGCCGGCCAGGTCGCCGGCTTCGAAGTCGAGATCGTTGCGGCCTTCGGCCAGGGCGCGGGCCCGCGCCAGCATGGCGTCGCTCGCATCGACCCCGACGACCAGCGAGGAGCCGAGTCGTTCGGGGAGTTCGGCGGTCAGGGTGCCGGGTCCGCAGCCGAGGTCGTAGACGACGCGGTCGCCCGAGAGTGGCTCGCAGAGCGAAACGAGCTCGTCGAAGGGAAGCCGGCGTTCGGCGGCGAATCGCTCGTAGGTGTCGGCGTTCCAGACGTCGTTGGCCATGGCGGCAGTCTCGCGCAGGTCCTCGCGGCGAACGGAGTTCCTTTTCGTCGGCGCAGGTGGGTGTTCTAGTGTGCGCACATGCCGCAGAACGCTCCGCTCGACGCCCTTCCGGTCACCTATCTCGGTCGGCTGACCGCCGACACCCGCACCGTTCCCCCGGTGTCGATGCCCGGGGGCCCGCTGGGCACCCGGGTCGTAGCCACGGTGACGAGCGCCGAGTTCGTCGGCCCGAGGATCACGGCATCGATGCCTGCGGGCACGGCTGCGGGCGACTGGCTGACCGTCCGCAGCGACGGGAGCATGTCGCTCGACGTGCGACTCAGTTTGCGGACCGACGACGGGGCCGACCTGTACGTCACGTACTACGGGGTCGGCACCACGGTCGACGGCGTCTCGACGATCCGCACGGCGCCACGCTTCGAAACCGGCGACGAGCGCTACGCCTGGTTGAACAACGTGATGGCGGTCGGTCTCGGGCAGCGCACCGAGACCGGAGTCGCCTACGAGCTGTACCAGATCGACTGAGGAGCCCTCATGACCATGACCCCCACGCCCGCCGGGCATGCGCCCGCCACCATCCATCGGGGAGCGAGCGACCTGCCGTTCGTTTCGCTGCCCGACGGCACCCAACTGCAGGTGACCCAGGTCGACCTCGCCACGGGGATCTGGGTGGTGCGAACCAGCTTCGCACCGGGCACGACCCTGCAGCGTCATCGGCACACCGGGCAGGTGTATGCCTTCACCGAGACCGGCAGCTGGTGGTACCTGGAGTCGCCGCAGGAGCGCAACACGGCGGGGTCGTACCTCTTCGAGCCGGCCGGTTCGGTCCACACCCTGCACGTGCCGGAATCGAACCCCGGTCCGACCCTGGTGTCGTTCGTGATCTGGGGGGCCAATCTCAACCTCGACGACGATGATGCGGTGATCAGCGTGACCGATGCCGCGTCGGTCCTGGCCTCGTACCGGGGGCTGTGCCGGGAGCAGCACGGGATCGACGAGGCGCCGGTGATCATCGTCGATGCCTGACATCTCGGAGGTGACGTGCGTCATCGGGGTGGGCGTTGCCGTGCTGGGTCCGCGCCGGTAGTGTTGCCTTTCCACTCAGCGCGGGGTGGAGCAGTCAGGTAGCTCGTCGGGCTCATAACCCGAAGGTCGCAGGTTCAAATCCTGCCCCCGCCACCACGTGAATCCCCAGGTCAGCGGCCTGGGGATTCGTCGCGTTCGGGGTGGCTCTACCGGCTCTGTCTACCGGCTGACCGTGCTGCAGGGCTGTGAGCTGGGGGTTCCTGCGGTCGACCCGGTGGACGTCTACCGGCGCACTTGCGCCGTGTTCTTGTCCGGGTGGTTGTCGGGGTGGTCACGGTGGGTGGCGAGGAGGGCGGCGAAGCGGTTGGCGGCGTCGGCTCCCATGCCGGGCAGGACGTGTTGGTAGGTGGCCATGGTGAAGCCGGGGTTGGCGTGGCCGAGGCGTTCGGAGACGACCTTGACTGGCACGCCGGCGGCGATGAGCAGGGTGGCGTGGGTGTGGCGCAGATCGTGGAACCGGATCGCCGGCATGGCGAGGCGCTTGACTTGGCGGGCGAAGAGTTGGCTGATCGTTTCGGGGTGCAGTGGCCGGCCAGCCGGGTTGGTGAAGATCGGGTCGTCGAGCTCGACCGGGTGACCGTCAGCTTTCTGTTGGCGGCGCCAGCGGGCGAGGGTGGTTTCTGTGGCGGGGTCGAGGTCGATCCTGCGTCGACTGGAGCGGGTCTTCACAGGGGTTTCGACCGAGCGGCCGCCGATGGACTTACGGGCTCGGGCAATCGAGAGGGTGTGGGTGTCGCGGTTCCAGTCGCTCCAGCGCAGCCCTGCGAGTTCGCCGCGTCGCATGCCGGTGGTGGCGGCGATCACGAAGGCGGGGTGGAGGCGCAGGTGCTGGGTGGCTTCGAGGAATGCGCTGAGTTGGTGGGCGGTCCAGCAATCGGGGCTGTGCCGGCGGCGGCCACGCGGCTCTGGGGGCCCGGGCACCGTGGGCCGGGTTGGTGGCGATGAGGCGTGCGTCGACGGCGTGGTTCAATGCGGCGCGGCAGATGACGTGGACGTCGTACACGGTCTTGGGGGCAAGCCCTTGCCTGCGGGCGCCGCCGGTGGCCAGGAGTTCGGTGTAGAGCCGGTCGAGGTGTTCGGTTCGGAGTGACCGAAGTCGGAGGTGTCCGACGGCGGGGGTGATGTAGTGGTCGATCATCCAGGCGTAGCGGTGGGCGGTGCTCGGGTCGAGGTCGTGGCGCCGGACCGGGAGCCATTGTTCGGTTAGGTAGCGGGCGACGGTGAGCGGGTCGGCGGCGACCGGGGCCTCCACCGCTGCAAGCTCGAGATCGAGGTTGGCGGCGATGGCCTCGGCGTCGACTCGCGAACGCCCGGCGGGGTGCCAGCGTCGGCGTTCTCGGCCGGTGAGGGTGTCGATGCCGTCGTACGCGACGACGTAGAAGCGGGACTTGCGTTGCACGATGTAGGTCATCGCCGCCCATCGGCCCACGGCGTTGACGACTTCGGAATCAACCCGAAGGTTGACTTTGCGACCGGGGAGGGCCGGTCAGCTCGTTGTCTTGAGGAGCCGGAGTGCCCTGTCGAGGCGGTCACGGGCGGTGCGTCGTTGCTGGGCTTCGTCTCGGAACAGAGCGTCGGTCTTGGTCAGAACGAGTTTGTGGGGGCTGCCTTGGCGCAGGGTCTGGTGGGTGACGGGGAGTTCGGCCTCGTCGATGCGGTGGTGGATGTGTTGGCGGCGGGGCTTGGCGAGGGGCCAGGTGAGCTGCTGCTGGTCAGCGTTGTGTAGGAAGGCGGCGAGCTGGGTGCAATCGTTGCAGCAATCGGAGTCGTCGAAGCTGTTGATGGACCAGTCGTCGGGTGATCGCTCAGGTTGGGCGAGGCCGCGTTCGGTGGCGGTGGTCAGGCTCTGAGCGATCGTGGTGATGCCAGCGTCTCGGAGGTCCGTCGGCGAGAGAGCGGCCCCGGCGTCGACGACGCCGGCGAGCAACGGGGCGATGGCGTCATCAGGTCGGGTGAGGGTGGCGACGATGGCATCGCGTACGTCTGCGGTGTCGGCGAAGACGGTGGAACGGAGGAGCCCGAGAACCGGTGGGGCCAGGTCGGCGAGTAGGGCTTCGCGCCGCGATGGTGTCGGAACGGCGGCTGCCCGGCTGAGGCTGGTGTCGAGCCAGGCCCAGGCGTGGGTGAGGACGCCTCGTGCGCTGCGCTCACGGGTGGTGTGGCTGGCGTGGGGGTCGTCGCAGAGCGCAGCGGTGAGTGCGGGTAGTGCCGCCACCCAGGCGGAGCGATCCGGAGTCGCACCGGTGGCATGTCGGCGTTGGTCTCGAAACCAGGTGGCGATCTGTTGGTCGAGCCAACCTGCACCGTGTTGTTCGGCGAGGGCGAGAAGAACGGTGGCGTCGCGTGGGGTGAGCGTTTCGATCGTGAAGGGTTCGAGTAGCCCGGCGGCGTGGTCGCTGTCGGCGAGTTCCCAGGCGAGGCGCAGTGTCGTGTGAAGCAGGAGGCTGTGGTCGAGTCGGCGGGCGCTGTCGGGCCAGAACCGCAGGAGCGTGGTGACCATCGCCGTGGTGTCGTCGGGATGGGTGTCGACGGTGCCGAGGATCTGGTGGGCGGCGGCGACTGGGTCGGCTTTGGCTTGGAGGGCGAAGGTGCGGGCGCGGGGCCAGATCACGATCGCGGCGCGTTGATACCAGCGGTCCATGGTGTTGCCCCAGTTGCCCATGTAGCCGGTGTATTCGGTGTCGGCTGGTGTCAGCTCGATCGACGGGGTCGCCGCAGCGAGCTCGGCGCTGTTGACATCGGCATCGAACGCGACCGGGGCGCCCGCAGCGGCGGCGATGGTGACGGAGGAATCGAGGAGGTCGCCCAGCTCGAGGCCCTCGCCGCCGGGGGCGGGTTCGTCGTCCCAGTACCGGCCACGCCGACCCCAGCGGGGTGGGTCGTCGTAGCACTCCCAGGTCTCTTGGATTTCGCGCGTGCGCGAGGCCGAGATCACAGCCCGCGAGCGCGG
Source organism: uncultured Acidimicrobiales bacterium (assembly GCA_963717115.1). GTDB lineage: Bacteria > Actinomycetota > Acidimicrobiia > Acidimicrobiales > SZUA-35 > JBBQUN01. The sequence goes on from CAVQVO010000017.1 coordinate 294,520, forward strand.
CGGCCTCGGCGATGACTGCAGCGCGGGCGGCGTCCACGCCTTTGAGGTGGTCCCAGGTGAGTCCCCGTTCGGTGTAGCGGTGATCGAGCAGGAACACGAGCCGATCCGGTGGTTCGGCTGCGAGGCGATCGCCTCGCCACCGGGGCTCGGGAGCCTGCCGAAAGTGCTGCTCGAGGAGGGCCGCGACGGCGGCCGCGAGCCCGGGATCGGACCCGAGACCGGTGGTGTCGCCGGCGAGCATCAAGTTGTATGTCAGCACGACCCGGTAGCCGCGCTCGATGGGGAGGACCTCGTGGCGGGTGTCGCTGTAGAACGCCACGAACACCAGCGACGATGCGGAGCCCGGGTAGCGCTCGGACTGGCCGCGGTGTTCGACAACGAGGTCACCACCGGTCGAGTTCGACGGGAGCATCACGATCAGCGAGGCCACCATGTCGTCGGACTTCTCCGAGTCCTGGTGGCCGGCGAAGAACTGGCCGGGCTCGTAGACGAGCATCGAATGCAGTTCCGCTCGCAGACGGGTCGTGTCGGGCAGCCCGAGGTCGGCGCGGATGGTGTCGAGCATCGGGTGGAGGGTCTGGTTCCAGCGGCGTTTGTCGATCCTGACCCGCGACTTCGGGACCTCCCACGTGTCGCGGACCTGTCGGTCGAGCACCGTGTCGGTGCCGTGGCCGTACTTCGCCGGGCGAGCGACGAGTCGGAGCTCTTTGGCCTGTGCGGCACTCACCGGGAGCCCGATCGATCCCACCCCATGAACGTCGATGCCCAGGTCGTTCGTTGGTGCGGTCCGACGGGTCGCGAACGACCCGTCGGCGCGCAGGTCCGCCAACAGCTCGGCGAGTTGGTCCCGGTGAGATCGACCCATGCTCCGGACCATAGCTCACCCCTACTGAATATGCTATTGACAGCATATGCATTCGGAGGTATATTCGACTGATGGCGGTCCGCGTCGAGTTCCACCCGAGGTTCGCTGGCCAGTACGAGGCCCTCGCGGAGCTCGCGCAGACCTCCGATGCACAGTGGGAGTTGTTCGCGGAGGTCACTGCGTTGGTGAACGCGCTCGAGGAACACGGCCACGGGATCGAGGAGGAGAACCATCACCCGGATGCGATCAGCCATCCGATCGTGACGTCGCGGTTCCAGACCTTCGCCCTGCGCCGCACCCCGCCGACCAAGGTGACGCCATACGCCGATCGTCCACCGGTGCTTCGGATCCCCTACGTGTGGTTCACCGATTCCGAGTCCAGTGACGAGGTGGCGGTGGTGATGCTCGCCGGCGACAAGACGGCGCTGGGAAACGACTGGTACCCCGGCGTCGTCAACCAGATCGACAACACCATGGTCCCGGCGTGGGAACGGACCCATCCGACGCACAAGGCCCGAGTCAGGAGAACACGATGACCAACACCAAGCGAGCCGTCATCCCCGACGGCGACGACACCCACACCGACGACGACTACGCCAGCGCTACCGACCGGGTCCGACGAGTACGGGACACCGCCATGGGTGACCCGAAGTTCGCGGCCGCGGTCGAGGCGAAGCGCTCGGCGATCGACCGGCGAGTCACCACACTGGCAGCGTTGCGAAAGGCGCGGGGCCTCACCCAGGCACAGTTGACCGATGACCTCGGGATGACCCAAGGAGAGATCTCGCGCCTGGAACGCCGAGAGAACCTGCACCTCGCGACCCTTGCCAGGTTCATCGAGGCGACCGGCGGCCGGCTCCGTATCACCGCGGTGTACGACGACGACGAGGTCGAAGTCGGCATCGGTGACCTCACCGACGCCACAGTCAGCACCGAGTAGCCCTCGACGACCCCGAACGGGAGGAGGTGACGACATGAGCGGGCATCACAGCTTCTCGAAACTGCGGGATCAGGTGCTGAGCCGCCCGGGTGGCGCCGAAGCGATGGCGAAGGCGCGGGCTGAGACCATGAAAGAGATCCGGCTCTACGAGCTACGCCACGCCGAGGCCATGAGGCAGATCGAACAGACCGGGCGGATCGAGATCACGCCCGATGCGATCGCCGACCTCGAACGGCTCGAGGACCTCCGAGTGTCGACGTTGCGGGACTATCTCGAAGCACTCGGTGCTCGGCTCGAACTCGTAGCGGTGTTCGACGACGAAGACCGTCGCCTACCGGTGCACCTCCGCCCGGAACCAGCGACGTGAACAGGCCTGTCGGCCGCTCACCAGGATCGCCCCGAGATGAACCGAACGACGGGCCCCCGGACGCGACCGCCGAGATGCCTCAGCGGAAGCGCCGCTTCTTCTCACTCGGGTCTTCGAGCTCGGACCGAAACGCTGCCGACGCCGACGAGATGCTCGCCGAAGGGTTCGGCGATGGCTGACGCGCTCCGGCCGCCAGTCCCCGCCGATGCCACCCTGAGTGACCAACTCCGACAAGTCGCCCCAGGCGCCGCATCTACCAAGGATCTACCGGGACACCGGTAGACAAGGGGAAACAGCGGGGAGTAACAGGGAGCCGGAAACCGACCTTGAGCTGGGAAAACAGGGTGTGACCTGCGGATACCTCTTCGGGTTCCAGAGGGCTCATAACCCGAAGGTCGCAGGTTCAAATCCTGCCCCCGCCACCAACGAACGTGCGAAGGCCCAGGTCAACGACCTGGGCCTTCGTCGTTGTCGGCTTGTTCTACCGGTTCAGGCGGCGTTCTTCCGGTTGTTCCCTCGACGTTCCACCGGCGTCTTCCGGGGTCCTTTCGGAGCCTTGTTCTTGGCCGGTGGTCGCGGGCTGGCGAGCCGTTCGGCCGTTGCGGCGGCCTCAGCTTGCATGCCGGGCAGGACGTGTTGGTAGGTCTGCAGCGTGTGAGCGATGTGGGCGTGACCGAGCCGTTCGGACACGACCTTGACCGGGACGCCCTCTTTGATCAGGAGGCTGCCGTGGGTGTGACGTAGGTCGTGGAACAGCATCGCAGGGATGCCGGCGTTGCGGACGATGCGTCGGAACGCCTCGTACACGGCGTGGGGGTGAAGCGGTTCACCGTCTCCGTTGGTGAACACCCAGTCGGCATCGTGGTCGATGTCGACCGCCGCGAACTCGGCGGCCTGGTAGGCCCGCCAGCCTTCGAGCACGGTCAGGGTGGTGTCGTCGAGTTCGATGGTGCGGCGAGCGGTCTTGGTCTTGCCTCGAGTCTGATGGATCTCGTAACCGACAGCGACGAGGCCACGGTTGAGATGCAGCCGCTTCATGTCGACGTCGAGGTCGGACCATTTCAGTCCGAGGACCTCGTTGCGGCGCATCCCGGTCATGGCGGTGAGCCAGTAGATGGGGAAGAACCGATGTCCAGCAGCGGTGCGCAGAAGTTGCCGGAGCTCTTCTTCGGTGAGTGACACGCCTTCGGTGCGTTGCTGGGATCGCTGTTTGGGGGCGCGGGCGACGAGGGCGACGTTGCGGGACACGAGTCCTCGTCGGTGGGCATCAGTGAGCGAACCGCGGATGATGAGGTGAAGTTCGTAAACAGTCTTCGGGGCAAGCCCTCGGCCGCTGTCGGGGTGTAGGAGCGAATCGTAGAGCGATTCGATCTGTTGATACCGCAGCCGGCGGATGCCGGTCCTGCCGAGGGCGGGGAGAATGTGGCGGCGGACGTTGCGTTCATAGCCGCGGTAGGTGCTGGTAGCTAGGTGCAGTTCCTTGGTCGGCAGCCATTGGCTGGTGAGGTAGGCGCCGAAGGTGAGCGATCGTACGGCGTCGATGCGTTTGGTCTCCGCTGCGGCCAGCTTCCTGGCGAGTTGTTCTGCTTTGGCTCGGTCGGTGCCGGCAGGGTGCCAGGCGCGGCGTTCCTTGCCGGTGACAGGGTCGCGACCCTCGTAGATGACGGCGTAGAACCGGCCTCGGCGTTGAGCGATGTATCCCTTCATGGTGTGCCTCCTTCAGGCGTCGGTCCCGGTGGTTGGGACCTCGGAGGAACAATCGGTAGAACGCGACACTGTTCGCTTCCGGAGCAATTGGTGTCGAACGGTCTTGAAGCGCTGGGGGGTGCAGGTTTGTCGCCACACACCACCGTGACGTCAGCCTGGCGAACTATCGCTCGGGTTGACTATTGGTTGTGGTCTGCCCCGAGTTCGGCCGCGTGGAAGGACCAATGACCCTCGTTGGCTCGTATGCGCGGGGTCAGGATGTGAGGACCGCACGGCCCGGAGGGGAGTCCATGTTCACAACAGCTCGGACCGGGGCGCCGGTCAGATCAGCCACGGGAGCGGTTCCTACTGCGCCGCCAGGGGGATCGTTCGGGTTCGGCTCGGGGTCGGTGTTGTGAGTCGCCTGGGGTTCGGTGCCGGCGCCGTTGCGGTGGTGGTCGTTGTGGTTGGTGTCGGGCTCGGCGGTGCGTGGGTGGTGGGGCTGAATGCTGGCATCGCTGCGGCATTGGTTGTTGCGTCGCTGTTGATCGCCGCGGTGGTGCAGTACGTGCGCAGCCGGGGGGATCGGGCCGGATCGATGTCGCCCGCCACGTTCTTGTTTCACTCCATGGCGGCAGCTGTGGTCGTGCTGCTCGCGATCCAGCTTCTTCCAGCCGGCCGTGCCCATTCGAATCCGCCTGTGACCGGCGAACCGCAGTGGGCGGATCCTCAAGCGAGGGAGCTGATGGTGAACGCGTGCTACGGCTGTCATAGCAACGAGGTCGAATGGCCGTGGTACTCCAACATCGCGCCGATGTCCTGGGCGATCAGCGACCACGTCGAGGAGGGTCGCGAAGCAGTGAACTACTCGGAGTTCGACCGACCCCAGGAAGAAGCAGGCGAAACGGTCGAGGTCATTCTCGAGGGCTCGATGCCACCCGCCTACTACACGAGGTTCGGCCTCCACCCTGAGGCCGACCTGTCGGAGGCCGAGATCAACCGACTCGTCGCTTGGCTACGCCAGACCCCTGGCCTCAGCGAAGACGACGAAGACGACGAGCGCGACGAAGACCAAGAGGATCATGAAGACGACGACGCTGAGGAGCGCGACGACGGTGACTGAAGCTTGGATGTGGCTCAGCACGAGCTCGAGCTGGGCTGGATTCAGGTAGCGCAGGCAGGGGCTATTGCTTGATGGCTTGTCCGATCCGTCGTTTCAGGTCTGGGTCGATGACCGAGTCGGGGTCGCGGAGGCGGCCGAGTTCGGCATGAACGCCAACAAGTGCCGCGTAGAGAGGTGGACAGGTGGGGCAAGTCTCGAGGTGGGCTTCGATCAGGGTCACTGTCGTGATGTCGAGGTCGCCGTTGAGGTAGTCGCTGACGTGTTGGCGCGCGTCCCAGCAGGGCATGGGGACTCCTTTGGTGGCGATGCGGCGTTCGTGGCCGGTTGCGAGCGCGGTGACCATTGCCATTCGCCCGCGACGGAGTCGTTGTTTGGCGGCCGGGAGGGAGATCTGGTGGATGTCGGCGATATCGACAACGCGTAGGCCCTCGATGTCGTGGAGGATGACGGCGGATCGGTAGATGTGTGGCAGGCGCACGAGCGCGTCGAGCAGTTCGTCTCGTGTGGACGCCCGCTCGACTGTGGCTTCGGCGTTCACGCTGTAGGAATCGTCTCGCCAGCTCTGTTCGACGTCTTCGACGGCGATCTCGTGGTGACTCCTGCGGGCGCGGTCGAGAATCAGATTGTGGGCGATGCGGATGAGCCAGTGCCCCAGCGGCGCGTCGTTTCGGTACTGGTGGCGGCGTTCGAGCGCTCTAACGACGGTGTCTTGAACGGTGTCTGCGGCAAGTTCGGGATCTCGGGTCACGCCCAGTGCGTACCGATACAGCATGTCGAGCTGGCCGGTGAGGTCGTCAGGTTCGAAACTCATGGCCCCATTGAACGAGCGACGAGGCCGGTACCGGCCCATGCGATGAGCATCGTCCCGATCACGACCAGGACGAGCGAGCCAAGGGCGACGCCGAAGCCGAGCAAAACGACTCCCGCAGCTCCTCTCGCTCCCAACAGGCCGACGGGCGAGCTGGGCCTGACGTCGATGGCGGCTCCCGCGGCCGCGTCGAACAGGCCCCGGACACTGATCGCTGATTGGAGACCCGAAAGGCGTCCGACCTCGATGCCTTCATGCAAAGCGACAAGGGTGGGGACTGCACGGATCTCGAAGAGTTCGACGAGGTCAGGTTGCAGGCCGGCGTTGACGTCGACGACAGCGACGCTGGGAGCGTCGGCCGCCACGCGATCGACGATCGGGGACAGGTTCCGACAGGAACCGCACCACGGCGCCCATGCTTTGATGACAACGGCGCCGTGGTTGAGTCCACGGATCGCCGTCGGTGCGGGACTTTCGGACATGCGCTGGAGCGGCTCAGTGCGCGCTGGCTTCGGGACTGGTCTTGTTGGTCCGGAAACCGAGCAGTGAATAGAGCGGGCACCAGCCCGACAAGCCAGTCAGCAGTGGCACCAGGGCGACGACGCCGAGAATGGTCCCGCCGGTCCCCTCCATCACGCCGAATCCGACGATCATCAAAGCGATCCCGATGACGACCCTCACGGTTCGGTCCCAGGCTGCTTCGTTCATCATGACATCTCGCTTCCTGTTGGGGCCCCCAATGCTGAGGGCCGACACCGAGTAGACGGACGAAGACCCCCGAGGGATACAAGAAACTCTGACCCGATTCGACTTATCGGCGTTTTAGGGGTCCGTGGGGGATGGCATAGGGCTCGCTCTTCGACACTGAGCCTCACAAACCTTCTACGAGTTGGAGACCATCATGAGTATCAAACGACAGATCCGGATGACCCTGGTCGCAGCCGCCCTCGCCGCTGTCGGCGTGACCGCGGCGGCCGGAGCCACCGTGTTCGACGGACCCGGCTCGAGCGACGACACCACCACGACCAGTCAGACAACCCCCACCGCAGCCTTGTCGCCATCGACGACGCCCACCTCGGCGGTTGATGTTTCGGGGCCGTGTGACGAGGCCGAGCATCTCAACGATTCGCGCTGCGCAGGGAGCCCGGATGCCACGTCGCCGACGACCGCAGTCCCTGCTGCGACGCCGACTTCGGGGATTGACGTTTCGGGGCCATGTGACGAGGCGGAGCACGTCAATGATGCGCGCTGTGCAGGGAGCCCGGACGCCACATCGTCCACGGCCGCAGTCCCTGCTGCGACGCCGACTTCGGGGGTTGATGTTTCGGGGCCGTGTGACGAGGCGGAGCACGTCAATGATTCCCGCTGCACCGGCGGAACCGACTTCGACAGTTCGTCATCGAGCGGCTCGGACGACGATGACTTCCGGAACGACACCAGCGACGACAGCTCGGACGACGATGATGATCGTTCGGGTCGCAGCGGTTCTGACGACGATGACGACGATGACGATGACGACCGACGTGGTCGTGGACGGGGTGGGAATTCCAACGACGACTGATCCGAAACCGCAAGTGTTGAGCGACTGCTGGCCGGTCGGTGGGGCAGGCATACGCCTGCTCCACCGGCGCGTCCGGCCCGAGTCGACGAGTGGGTGTCAGCGGAGGCCTTCTCCGATGAGCAGGAGGCCGAAGGCGGCGAAGGTGATGGCTGCGCCGATCTTGATGGTCTTGTCGGGTAGGTGAGTACCGAGTTGTTGGCCGACGACGATGGCCAAAGCGTCGGCGGCGACCATGCCGATCGTTGAGCCGAGCCAGGTTCCCATGAGGCCGTTGTCCGCGGCGAGGGTCACGGTGGCCAGCATGGTTTTGTCGCCGAGTTCGGCGAGGAAGAACGCGATGGCCACGGTGAGGAAGACGGATCGGGCGTTGTGGGCGGCTCGTGCGTTGTCGTCTTCGGTGAGTTCGTCGCCTCGGAGCGTCCAGGCTGCGAAGCCGAGGAACGCTAGGCCTGCGGCGATGGAGATGGCGTTGGTCGGTAGCGCGGCTCCGATGGCGGCGCCGACGAGAACGCTGAAGAGGTGCACAATGGCGGTCGCGGCGGTGATGGCAGCCAGGATCGTGCGGGCTCGATAGCGGGTGGCGAACGTCATGGCCATCAGTTGGCTCTTGTCGCCGAGTTCGGCGACGAAGATGATGGCGGTGCTGATCAGAAATGCGTCCATGGTGTCCTCCGAGAGTGTGGCCCGGAGGAAGGGCGGACGCCCTCGACCGGGCATCGTTGATGCCTGGTCGAAGGTCTTGCTCACCCACGGATGGGCCTGGGGACCGGGGCTCATCACCCAGCGTGTCGATCTCCCAGCGTCGAGCTACTCCCCTTCGCCGATCGTGAGGCTACCGGTGCCCGAGACATCAATGACGCCGGCTGGATCGACGGTTTCGGACTGTTTTCAGGTTCCGCTACGGCAGTTGCGTGGCGTGTTCGTTCAGTGTGGAACATGGTCTCCTCGATTGCCGCCCCGGCTCAACTCGTTGGGTCGCTCGGCTGCGTAGCCCGTTCGTCCAGGTCGCAGTCGCCGGTGTGGTGGGCATGGTGGTGATCGGTGTGGGCAGCCTGATTGCGTGGCAACGGGCCGGCGAGGCCGAAGCCATGAACGATGTCCGGTCCCGCACGGAGCTGTTGGCTCGGACGGTGTTGGAGCCGAATCTGTCGGCGGCTCTGCTCGATGGTGACGCGACGGCGATCGAGCGGCTGGATGTGATCGTCGAGCAGCGAGTCCTCGATGGTTCGACGTTGCGGGTGAAGCTGTGGGACGCGACGGGCCTCGTGGTGTACGCCGATGAGCATCGGCTCATCGGCGAGCGCTACGAACTCGATGACGACAAGATCACGTCGTTGGACAGCGGTGAGGTGGTGTCTGAGGTCAGCTCACTCGATGGCCCGGAAAACCGGTTCGAGACTGCGGGACAGGCACTCGAGGTGTATCTGCCGGTCGCGGCGTGGTCCAGGATCTCGCCGCCACCTCGTTCGCCATCGCCGCTGCGGCCGAGACGGCATCGACCAAGCAGCCCGCGAACCCCCCCGCTCGCACCGAAGGCCGACGTCATCGTCCACGGCGACCTCCACGACACGAACACCTTCTGCAAACGATCGCTTCGGACGGCGCACCAAAGAGGGGTTTCATCGATCTCGACGGTCTCAGCAGAGGCACACCGGAAGAGGACCTCGCCAACCTCGCCGTCCACCTCGAACTCCGCAACCTTCAAGCCCGCACCGGTCTCGGCTCCGATGCGCGTTCCCGTGAGCTGTACCAGAGCTACCAGCGGCTGCGGCCACTCAACCAGGAACGGCTCACTGCGGTGGAACGGCACACGTGGTTCCGTCTGGCCAGCCTCTACCAGTATCGAGCCAACAGCCATCACCTCGTCCCCGAGCTCCTGCGAAAGACCGAACCGGGTCGGCTGCGACAATCCGGGTCATCGGCTGACGTCGCTACGTCCGGTCGACGGCCAGCAGCGGAACGACGATCGCCACTTCGCTGCCGCCGAGACCGCTCACCCCCACCTGCAACGAGCCACCGGCCGACTCAGCCGCCGAACGGGCGATGTCCAGCCCCAGACCCGTCGACCCGCTTCGGCTCACCCCACGGGTCAGCGCCGCCTCGTCGAAGCCCTCCCCGGCGTCACCGACCCAGATCCTCACCTCGCCGTCGTTCTCGTCGAACCCGACAGCGAAACGAACAGCGTCATCGGTATGAGCGAACACGTTCTCGATCAACACGTCGACCGCCGCCTCCAACGAAGCCGACGACACCGGGACCATGAGAGGACTCCGGCCCCGATCAAACGACCAGGGTCGTTCAGTGTCCTCGGCGAGCACCGACCAGAACTCCACCCGGTCAGTCACCACCGCCGCGGCATCGCACGACTCCGACACAGCACTCAGCGAACCCCGGGCCTCAACGATCAAATCGTTCACAACCCGGGTCACATCGCCAACATCACCCCGCAGCGCCTCAGCCAGCGCCTCATCGCCGACCTGATCGACCCGCATCCGCAACTTCGTGAGCGGTGTACGCAAACGATGCGACAACTCGGCCACCAGCTCCCGCTCGCGGTCCAACATCGACGACACCTGCGAACCCAAGCTGTTGAACGCACCCGACAACTCCACCAGCTCGGGAGGCCCATCGGGCTCGACACGAGTCGAAAGATCACCGCCGCCCAACCGGTGCGCCGCCGACGCCAACTCCTGGGCCGGCCGCACGATCGAGCGGGCCAACCGATCAGCGACCAGGACCGACAATCCCACCAGCGCGACCGCCACTGCGGCCAGCGCCGCCCACGCCGTCCACTGCCCTCGACGCAGATCGTCGTCAGGCACGAAGACTCGGATCGCCGACAACTCCTCCGGGCCACTCGCCACCGCGGTCACGACCTCGACACCGCCCTCGACCGGCCCGATCGCTGACACCCCATGCGACAACGCCGCATCGAGCCGCTCGGACATCTCCACATCGGGCCCGATGGTCCAACCCGTCGACGTCATCACGGTCAAGCGGCCCGTCCGGCCGCTGGCGGTGGCACCGGCCGCCGATTCGATCTGGTCGCGAGTGCTCCCAGCGACCAGGGCGGGGACAATTGCGGCGGCATCGGCGCGGCCTGCGTCGATGGCCCGATCCTCCGCCGTCGTACGCACCAAGAATCCCAAGGGCACAACGAACGCGACCGCCACCATCACCGAGATCGCCACGAACACCGTGATCAGCTGGCGTCTCATGTCGGATCGATGAGCTTGATCCCCACGCCGCGGACCGTGTGCAGGAAACGAGGATCGGCCGCAGTTTCCCCGAGTTTTCTGCGAAGCCACGAGACATGCACATCGATCGTCTTGTCCGCGCCCCCGTACGGTTGTCGCCACACCTCGGCGTACAACTCCTGCCGGCTCACGACCTCACCGACCTTTGCGGCGAGAAAGGCGAGCAGATCGAACTCCTTGCGATTCAATGCCACCGTCTCGCCGTCCAGCTCGACGGTGCGCGACCGCAGCTCAACGGTCAATCCGCCCACAACGAGCGTGTTCGACGGACCCGCTACCGCCGCTCGGCGCAGCAACGCCCGCACCCGTGCCTCGAGCTCGGCACCCGAGTACGGCTTCACGACGTACTCGTCGGCCCCGGCATCGAGCAACCGCACGATCTCGTCGTCGTCGTCACGGGCCGTCGCGATGATCACCGGCACCTGGGACACGCCACGAATCATGCGGAGAACATCGCTGCCGTCGACATCGGGAAGCCCGAGATCGAGCACAACAACCTCAGGGTCGTTGTCGATCGTGCTCTGCAATCCCGCCATACCCGTGGCCTCGGACCACACGACGTGCCCGGCACCAGACAGGGCTCGAACGGCCAAGTCCCGAATCTGGAAGTCGTCTTCAACGATCACCACCGATGCCACGCACTGAACCTAAACGACCCCGCCATTCCTGGCGTGCTCTCGGCCGATCATTAGGGTTCATTTAGGGTGGCGTTGACCCGCCGTCGCCATCCCAACGGACACACTGATTGCATGAAGAAGCTGATGCTGTTCTCGATGTGGCTCGTCGCCAGCGCCGCCGCCGTCGGTGTCGCCTGGGCCGGCGTATCCGTCGTGGACAACCAGGTCGTTGATCCACCCTCGGCAGCAGAACTCGCCTCACCAGACCCCAGCGGCGGACCCAACCCGAACAGCGCGGCTTCGGAAGGCAACGACGCAAGCCCGTCAACTCAAGCGACGCCATCGGCCCCGACACCGAACCCCACCCGAACGACCCAGCCAGCGCCGAGGTCAACCACCGACCCGACCACACAACCGGCACCAACGAGCCAACCCGCCCCTACGACGCAGCAGGTGCCGACCACGCCGCCCCCAACTCCAGCACCAACCACTCCACCTCCACCTGCCGCAACGACCCAGACCTTCACCCTCACGGGCGGGACCGCGGCGATCTCCTTCTCGGCCTCGGGAGTCGAAGTACTCTGGGCCACACCCAACCCCGGCTTCAGGGTCGTGATCGAACTCGAATCGCCCGGCATCAAGGTCGAATTCCGGGCCGACCACCACCGATCGCGCGTCGACGCCTGGTGGTCCGGGGGCCCTCAACACTCCATCCGAGAAGAGCCCCGCGACTAACCGCTGCACAGGGCTGAAGGCGCACAAGTCCTTCGACGTGGTCGAAGATGCCATCGCATCGTCCTCGGCGCGATGGGCACGCCGCTCGACCGTTCTGCTCGAAATCGACCACACGTGGTCTTCTCAAGTGATTGCTTGAAGATGATTGGTGCGCTCGGTATGGTGTTCAAGTAAATACTTGAACACCGTGTAGCTGGAGATCGAGATGGACGTTGGGGATCACGAGGCGAAGGCGGCACTCTTCGATGGGTTCGCGCAGGTGGCCAAGGCGCTGTCGACGGGGCGCCGCATCGAGCTGATCGACGTGCTCGAACAAGGCGAACGCCACGTCGAGGAGCTCGCCGCAGAGATCGACCAGAGCGTCGCCAACACTTCGTTCCACCTTCGTGCCCTCGCTGCCGCAGGCCTGGTCCGCACCCGCCGAGACGGTAACCGGATTCATTACCGGCTGGCCTCCCCGTGGGTCGGTGCGCTGTGGGCTGCGCTGCGGGACGTCGCCATCGCACATCATGACGAGCTCGACTCGCTCGCTGCTGACTATCTCGGCGATCGGTCCGGATTCGAACCGATCGGACGAGCCGAATTGGCCCGCCGCCTCGACGAAGGCGACGTCCTCGTCCTCGATGTCCGACCCCACCCCGAGTATGCGGCCGGGCACATCGCCGGCGCCATCTGCATCCCGGTCGACGACCTTGACCGGCGACTCGCGGAACTTCCCGACGACCTCGAGGTCGTGGCCTACTGCCGTGGCCCGTTCTGCGTGTACGCCGACGAAGCCGTCCGCCGCCTTGGCGCTGCCGGTCGCCTGGCGCGTCGCCTCGAGGACGGCTTCCCGCAATGGCGCGACGCCGGCCTGCCCGCTGCTGCCGGCGCGGGTGGTCGATGATGGCGACGCGGGAGCACTGGGACGCGATCTACCAGACGCGGGCAACCGAGGACCTCGGCTGGTGTGAACCGTCACCTTCGACCCTCGATCTCGTGCGGCGCTACTCGACGCCGACCGATCCCGTCATCGACATCGGCGGGGGCGACAGTCGCATGGTCGATGAACTCGTTGAAGCCGGCTACGAGGACGTGACGATCCTCGACCTGTCACATGCTGCGCTTGAACGCTCTCGAGGCCGGCTGGGCACGGCGGCCGGCAACGTGACATGGATCTGTGCCGATGCCACCGATTGGGAACCGGCCTCGACCTGGACGCTGTGGCACGACCGGGCCGTCTTCCACTTCCTCACCACCGAAGATGACCGACGGCGATACGTCGAGACCGCGCGGCGAGCCATCGCCCCGGGAGGGCACCTCGTCATCGCAACCTTCGCTCCCGGCGGCCCGGAGCAGTGCGCAGGTCTCCCTGTCGAACGCTACGACGCCGAGGGTCTTGCTTCTGTGTTCGGCTCGGACTTCGGTCTTGTCGAGCACACTGAGCTGTCGGGACAGAGTGCCTGGGTCGGGGACCGTCGTCCATACGTGGTGGTAGTGATGCAGCGGCGGTGACGAGGAACGTCGAGCTGCATACCCGCCTCTGGGGCCCAGCGGAGAATCGAGTACGCCAGGCCAACGAGACGCTGGTTCTCACTCAGCGTGATGGCTTTGCCCGACGCCGTTCGGTGGCGGGCAATGCGATCGAGGTAACACACAGGTAACAGCACAACCGTAAACAGCGGGGTCCACCGGGGAGTAGAGGGGACCATCGACCCATCGACAAACGGCCTCTGAACTGCGAGAATGCAGGTATCCGCTGGTCGGACTGGGTGAGCCAGAAACTAGATCGTCTGTCTCATAACCCGAAGGTCGCAGGTTCAAATCCTGCCCCCGCCACCAACACGAAGGCCCGGAAACTAGCGGTTTCCGGGTCTTTGTCGCTCTCAGGCTGGAGTGCCGCAGAGTGGATGATGTACCAGATATGTACCTGGGCACTCGGGCGACAACGTGTGCGAGTTCGGTTCGTGCTGGACGGTGCAGCTCCGGTACGTGGGCGACACTTCTTGGACGAGTGTCGAATCCACCTCGGCGAATGCCCATTGGTCGTGGCTCTGAGGCCGCCCGAGGTTTCTTCTCTGTCGGCAGAGCGACAAATCCAAGCCCGCGACATATCGTCGCAATTACGGAACTGAAACGACTCTCCCGCTGCTGGCCGTCAGCTTGAGTTGTCTCGCTGATGTCTGGTTGTTAGACGTTCAGGGCCCAGAGCGAGAGGGACCGAGGATCGAGCGCATCACCGATGAGCTGCTGGTCCGGATCGAGGGGCGGCGGGAGTTCGATGTGGTCACCGACTTCGCCGGTCCGCTGCCGGCACAGGTCATCGCCGAGATCCTGGGTCTCCCCGTCGACGACATTGCGCACGTGCGGCAGTGGTCCGAGGACATCCTCTGGGGCTACGACCCCCACCGGGACGCAGCCCGCCAGGACCGACTAGGAGCAGGCAGTCGGAGAAATGTTGCGCGACGACTGTCCGATCACCGAGACGGCACGCATCGCCCACGAGGAGGCCGAGGTGGGCGGGTGCCCGGTGCATCCCGGTGACACCGTGACCGTCTCGTTGTCGGCTGCGAACCACGATCCGAGTCGTTTCCCGGATCCCCGGGCCTTCGACATCGAGCGGGACCGCAACAGGCCACCTGGGTTTCGGGTCGGGAGTGCACGTGTGTCTGGGGGCGCCACTGGCCCGGCTCGAAGTCCGCATCGCCCTGTCCCGGTTTCTCGCTGCCCACCCCCGCTATGAGGTGATCGGCGACGGTGCCCGCCGCCGGGCGCTGCCCTTCTTCCGCGGGTTCGAGTCCTTGCCGATTCGGCTCGCCTGACGCAACCAGCACTGGACCTGTCGCGACGATTGGATTACCGTCGAAGCCCTCGGCCGAGGGGGCTGCGATGTCGGACAAGTTCGTGCAGGAGACCAAGGGCGACGCGTCGCTCGAAAACGACAAGCTCGGCGAAGACGACAGGCTCGACGATGACAGGGACGGCGACGGGCTGACGGCGCTCGAGGAACTCCGCTTCGGAAGCGACCCCAACAACGCCGATACCGACGGCGACGGCCTGAACGATTGGGCAGAGCAGTACCTGGGGACTGATCCGAGAAACCACGACACCGACGGCGACGGCCTGACCGACGGGGACGAGGTGAGGTTCGGGATGGGAAATCCTGCCGTGGCCGACACTGACGGCGACGGCCTATCGGATTACGACGAGCAAACCAGCGGGGGGCGTTTCGATCCGCTCAATCCGGACTCCGATGGCGACGGCATCGCCGACGGCGACGAGGACAGCTTCCGCAAGATGACGGACGAAGAGATCGATAGGTTCGGGTTCGGCAACGGATCGACCTCCGATACTGCGCTCGGCACCGGCAACACGGCTGGCGACGAAGACGACGAGTCGACCTCCGGCGACGATGTCATCGGTGACGAGAAGGCCGACGAAGCCCTCTCATTCGATGCTGCGATGGAAGACCAGGTCGACGTGACCGACACAGCCCCCGTCGAGAAATTCGAGCTTCTCGACGAAGAGATCGATCTCGACGCCGGGCACCCCGATTTGGACGCCGAAATGATCGAGTAGACGACCTCGTCCAGCGTTCGGCAACCGTCATGACGGTGGTCCCGGCGGGACGAGTTCGGCGGGCCCGCCGGCTGTGAAGGTGTGACGGGTGACGTGTCAGGCGGTCGTGAGCAGCCTGCGTAGCGACTGCCACGAACGATAGGTGGCACTGCGCCAGGCCCATTCGAACGGGCCGTAGCGGAACCGTTCGAGCCACCAGGTCGATCACCCGAGTTGCAGGGCCCAGACACCGACCACCGCTACGCACGACGGCACTGGTTGTGGCGGAGGCTGCGTACCTGATCGGCCGGCGGATCAGCGCAGAGGCCGAAGCCAGGTTCTTCCGATCGATCGCCAACGGAGACCTCATCATCGACGCGCTGATCGGCGATGATCTGGTCGGATCGCTGATCTTGTTGACACCTACTCTGATCTGCTGCTCGGCGGGACCGATGCCAGCCTGATCGCGTTGGCAGAGCGTTTGGAGCAGGACACGATCCGACGCTCGATCGGCGGCACTTCAGTGTCGTGCGACCGGCTCATGTGGCCGGGTTCGAGCTCGTGCCGTGACGAGCGTGATCTCACGGAGCGTGGCTGTTTCCACGACTTCAGAAACCCGTTTGTTACTGCCGATCGAGGTAACACAGGTAACGGCACAACCGTAAACAACGGGGTCGAGCGGGGAGCAGAGGGGACCACGGACCCATCGACAAATGGCCTGTCACAGGTTCAAATCCTGCCCCCGCCACCCAGTGAATCCCCAGGTCAGCGGCCTGGGGATTTCTTGCGTCTGGGGTGGCGTCTACCGGCGCCGTCTACCGAGTGCCGCTGTCCCAGGGCTGTGACCTGGGTGATCACAACAGCGAGCCGGTGGACGTCTACCGGCTCTCCATGACGGTGCCGTTCTCTGGCCTGTCCGCAGCGTCGCCACGGTGGGTGGCGATGAGGGCGGCGAAGCGGCGGCGCCAGCGTTGCAGGGTGGTCACGGTGGCCGGTCGAGGTCGATGCTGCGTCGGCTCGAGCGGGTCTTTCCTGGCGTCTTCTCGGCCGGTGATGGTGTCGATGCCGTCGTAGGCGACGACGCCGAAGCGGGCCTTGCGTTGCACGATGTAGGTCATCGCCCCCCATCGGCCGGCCGCGTTGACCACTTCGGCGTCAACCCGCAGATCAGGCAAGTCGCCAGATGCCACCGACCTGGGTCAGCCGAGGCCGGAACATTCAACACAAGTCGGCGCTTCAGCTCGCATGGCCGGGACCTGACAGACTCAGTTCATGGGTCAGTTGGCCCGACACCATCGAGTGAAGCGTTGGGCGCGGGGCGTGGGCCAGGACAGTGGGCTCGAGGTCTTCACGGGCTGGGGTCGTAGTTTCCGGATTCGATGTCGATGCGGTCTTCTTCGAGTGCTGCGGTGAGGGTTCTGGTCAGGCGGCGTCGTGCGAGGCGGCCGAGGATGGCGTCGGGTCCCGTGAGTGTCGCGCTGAGTCGCGCGGTGACGGTGGTCGCGTCGGTCCCGTCCTCGGTGATGTCGAACGTGATGGTCCCGCCCCGGAACTGCCCCTTGGTGATGGTGTTGACCAGTGGTCCGGTTTGGGCGCGTGGGAGGTCGACTTCTTGGGTGATGCGGAGGGGTCCGACTCGGCTGGTCTGGCGGTAGTGCGTGTGGTCGCTGGTCGCCAGCAGAATCTCGAAGGTCACTGCGGGGTGGGGCTTGTTGCGGGCGTGGTGATCGAGGTCGGCGAATTGTCGGCGGACCATGTCTGCGGGAGCTGAGATGGTGATGGTGGCCGACTCGTCGATGATGGTTCGCATGGTTGGTCTCCTGGTTCGATGAAGATGCATTCGCCGGGGCAGTCCAGCGCGGCGTTGATCGCCGCCGTTTCGAGGCTGGCCGCGATGGCGACGGTGCTGTCGGCGCCGCCGGGGTCGTTTGCGATGTGGTCGCCGTCGTGGACGTAGGAGATGCCGTCTTCGAGCAGCACGAAGAGCTCGGGGCAATGGTCGGTGCAGAGGCCGTCGCCGGTGCAGAGGTCCTGATCGATCCAGACACGCATGTCAGACTCCGTTGGTCCCGTGTGGATTGGTGACGTTCGGGCCGGCAGGTCGGGTGACAGGGCGCGAGGATTTGTCGTGGCCAAACGGAAGTGTTCGGGAAGGTTGTCACCCGGACCGGCGCGTTGGGGGTCAGCGTTGTGTGAGCTCGATGATCCTCCCGGTGGCGCTGCCTGATGTTGGCCTGACTGCGGTGAACGTCTCGGTGGAGGACTTGTACCGGGCGGAGGGTCGTCGGCTGATCGGCGCGCTCACGGTTTTCATGGGTGATGGGGGCGAGGCGGAGGAGGTCGCGCAGGAGGCGTTCGCTCGAGTGATCGCTGCGAGCGCTCGGATCACCGACCCTGATCGGGTGGTCAGCTACCTGTATTCGACCGCGTTCAACGTGGCGCGATCTCGGTGGCGACGGCTACGACGGCTCGACGCGCTGCTCCCGCGGCTCGGGTTCGTCGACGAGGTTCCGCTGGTCGAGAGTGCCATCCTGCGATCAGAGACATCCTTGGCGGTGATCGCCGCCGTCTCGGCGCTGCCGGATCGTCAGCGGGCCTGTGTGGCGCTTCGATACTTCTCCAACATGCCGGTTTCCGAGGTGGCGGCAACACTTGGGGATCTCGGTGAACTCGGCCAAGACGCATCTGCGACGGGCCATGGGGACGCTTCGGTCCGAACTCGCGCCTGGGACGTCATCATGAACGACCTCGATCGGATGTTGCGGGAGACTGCACGAGACGTTCTCGGCTCGACCAGAGTCGATGGCGGCTTCTTGGACCGGGCCCGAACGCGCGCCCGGCGTCGCCGCCAACGACGCATGGCAGCCGGTTCGGCCATGGCCGTCCTGGTGGTCATCGGCGGCGCGGTTGGGATGCAGGCCCTCCGCGACGAGCCAACGGACGTGACCGTCATCGCAGCGTCAACTCCCGAGCCGACGCGCCCGGTCTTGACCGAGGAGCAACGAGTACTTCTCGGCGATTCGTGCCGACAATGGGTGCCCGAGGTCCAGTCTGCCGAAGTCGTGTTCGCGACGCCTGCCGGCTACACGGCCGTTGTCGCCGTGCTCAACGACGCAACCGCCGCAGCTCGACAGGGCCTCGACCAACTCGTCGACGCCGACGTCGGCCCGCTTCGCCGCGAACTCGCAACTGCCGAAGACCGTCTGGTGCGGGCGGCCTCCGCCGTTGCCGCCGACCATCTCGACGACGCAGCCGTGGAGCTGGAATCGGCGCGCTCTTCGCTTGCCACGACCGCCGAGACGCTGGCCGACTGGGGGGTCGACGCATGTGCAACAGATCGCTGAAACACCGACCCACGATGCGTCTCCGCAGCAACCTGACCGCTGCGGTCGCGGTGGCAGCTCTGCTGGGCGCGGCTGCGTGTTCGTCCTCGACGGCCTCGCCTGAGGCCCGCGGTTGCGGTCGCGACGGCATCGGGCCGAACCAGCTCTTGACCGTCTGGTCCGCCTACTCCGGGAACCACGCCGACACGCTCGACCGGCTCAGCGCTCGAGCGGAGGAGCAGCTGGACGTCGAGATCGTTGTCAAGCACTTCGAGGCCGGCGAGCTGGTGCGGCGACTCCTCCAGGTCGAAGTCGCAGCAGACCTCCCAGACGTCGTTCACGTCCCAGACTTTGCGCTCGGAGCCGTCCTCGACGCGTCGGCCCTCGACCCGGTACAGACCTGCCTCGACGAGCTCGGTACGAGCTCGGGGGATTTTCTTCCGGAGGCGCTCGAGGCGAGCCAGCTCAGTGGAGTCCAGTGGGGACTGCCGCTCGGCTGGAACGGCCTACTCCTCGTCTATGACCGCAACGACCTCGCTGCTGCCGGCCTCCCCACCGACGCTCCGACCACGCTCGCCGGCCTCACGTCCCTCGCCGAGGCGATCCGAGATACCGGAGGACCGCCGACGCCGATCGTCGGCAGGCTGGTCCTGTTCGATCTGCTCGGGGCGGCCGGAGTGTCCACAGTGGATCGTGCCGACGGCCACGCTGGCCCACCAACCCGGACGTTGGTGGGCGAACCGGACGGAGTTGCCGTGTTCGAATGGGCCGATGAACTGGTCGAATCCGGCCTGTTCGATCTTCTCGATCCCAACGACCCGCTGGCAGGCGTCTTCGCAATCGCCGAAGGCCGGGCCACGTTCACCTTGGTGGAGGCCCGAGAGTTGTGGCAGATCGGCCAAGCCCTCCGCCAAGGCCAGGCTCCCGATGTCGACCTCGCCGTGGCTGCGGTGCCCGGCATCGACGAGCCGGGACTGTTGGCGCACGGCGAGCACCTCTACCTCGGCCGAACGCTCGACCCGCGGCGCAACAACGCAGCCTGGGTCTACCTCAGCTTCCTCACCGACGCGGCGGGGCAAGCGGCCTGGCACTCCGGCGCCGACCCGTTCCCTGCCCGCCGGTCATCCAGCGAAGACCCGACGGTGACCGATCTCTGGGAAACGGTGCCCCTCCTGGCGCAAGCCTGGAACGTGATCATCGCGACGAGCGATGCCGGGAACTCCCACGCTCGCCCGCTCATCGGACCGACGATCACGTTCAATACCGCCCTGGGACAGCTCGAAGAAGCGCTCGCGCCGGGCGGCGACCCGACCGTGGCCGAAATGATGCCCGCGGTGGTCGACGCTGCGGACGAGGCGCTGTCGGTGTACACCGCCGATCGGGCCGCGTATCGGAGGTGCGCGTTGATCGAGCCGATCCCGGCATGCCCCTAGTCCCAGCCCCTCGCCGGCGCTCCACGACAGCGAGCTGGACGAGCCGGTCAGGACCTCTCGCCATGCTGTCGTGGTCAGACATCACGCCGGTCCTCATGGGTCTCGACCGAGGCGGTCGAGGCACCGGAGGGGTGAGTCCCATCTCGTGGCGACGACGGCGCCGACCATGAAGAGGCACCGTGTCATGTCGGGATCGCCGGCGGTCGGCGAGTCGTGAGGCGCATCAGGCCGAGGAGGAGCCCGACACCGGTCAGGATCAGTCCCAGGAACACGGTGAGCAGCCCGGCGAACCAGGCTTCGACGCCGGCTTGGGCGGCGACGATGACGACGCCGACGAGGACCGGGCCCGCAAGGACGAGCTTCCACCAGTGCTGGGTCTGGATCGATTCGCCCACCGGCGCGGCCCTTCGCCAGGCGATCACCGCCATGGCCGCGGCGAGGACGGCGACGGTGAGACCGACGACCAGCAGCGCGACGCCTGTTCCACCGGCGATGGCGAGCATGACTCCCGCGCCGGCGACCGCGGCGTAGATGAGCGGGATGAGAGGTGACGGGTTTCGTTTCATGTGTCTCTCCAAGTGCTGGGTGGGAATCGACAGAGCAAGATCGACGACCACCCGTGACGCGACCCGCCACGTGGGCTCGTCGTCGCAGGTGTCCCGGACGAGTTGCACCATGTCTTCGCCGTACTCATCACGGAACGTGCGCGGGTACAACGCGACCAGAGCGCCATAGACCCGCACGATCGGCCTGTCGGCCTTCATGCGATCGCTCCGCCACCGAGGGTGCGAGTCACCCGATCGACCAA
Source organism: uncultured Acidimicrobiales bacterium (assembly GCA_963717115.1). Classification (GTDB taxonomy): domain Bacteria; phylum Actinomycetota; class Acidimicrobiia; order Acidimicrobiales; family SZUA-35; genus JBBQUN01. The sequence goes on from CAVQVO010000017.1 coordinate 315,580, forward strand.
GGTCCGCAGACGAGCCAGCTCGACGAGGGCCACCGACCGGCCGTTCGCAGTCAGTTCGTAGTAGCGCCGCCGCTCGTCCTCGCCCCGGTCCACCCGATCGGTGGTCTCGACGACGAGGCCGTCGTCGACGAGCCGGTTCAGCGTCCCGTACAACGTTCCCGGCCCCATCTTGACCGCGCCGTCGCTCAACTCGCCGACCCGCTGCATCACTGCGTACCCATGGAGCTCACCATCGAGCAGGGCCAGAACGATGTGCAGCGACGCCGCCGGAAGCGACTTCTGTGACTTGCCTCTTCCGACTCATACTCGAACTCTGATATATCGATGTTCGATAGTCAAGAGAATTCTGAGGCGGTTGCGGGGAGATCGCCCAGAGCGCCGTGGCCAAGCTCCAACACGCCGAGGGTCCGCGTGTCGACCCTGCCTGACTACCTCCTCGGCAAGGAAACAATGGTGTGATAGGTCGAACTGGATCTCACCGTCGGTGGTCGCTCGATCCAGCGGCGGACGCAGTTGCGATCTACCAACCATCTACCGGGACACCGGTAGACAAGGGGGAACAGCGGGGAGCAAGGGGACGCCGGAAATGGACGCTGAGCTGGGCATACGGGGTGTGACATGCGGATACCTCTTCGGGTTCAAGAGGGCCCATAACCCGAAGGTCGCAGGTTCAAGTCCTGCCCCCGCCACCAAGGAACACCAGGGCAGAGGCCCTTTCCGAGCCATCGGGAGGGGCCTCTTGCGTTGGTCCGCGAACACGGCGCGAACAAAGTGAGAACACGCCGTCGGCCTTGAGGTGGCCGTGGCACGCGTCCGGCGGCACTATCGCAACCGTGGAGCAGGGAGTTCGCGATCCGCCTCGCGACCTCGACGGCCACCACGCGCTGCCTTCGGGTCGCAGGACCGAAGGACCGGTGGTCGCGATCATCGGGCGGTATCGAAACTGGCCTCGCGGCCGAAGTCGATGGAGGAGTCGTCGGTCACCACGACGTCAAGATCGTCGTGCGCTCGAACGCCACCACATCTCCCTCGTCCATGACGTCGGGGCCGGTCACCTGTGAGAACAGCGCCGACGAGGAGTCCGAGTCGGTCATCAGGCCGTCCCAGACGTCCACGCCGGCGTCCACCATGAACGGCGTCGAGGGCGAGTCCTCGTGCAACACCGCAGCGACGAGCACCTCCGCTCCTGCTCCCGGCACGCCTCGGGTGCAGCCTCATCATCGACGTCAAACATCGGATACCTGAGGACGAGCCACTCAGGCTGCAAACGCCCACGGTGGGAGTACGGGCCACCGCGGTGAGCAGATGCTGAGAACGATCGCTCAGATCGCGACCGACACGCGCGTTCCCGAGCGATTGACAGCTCGAAAGGTGCCGATCATCGGCGGGTCTAGAGGTTTGTCCCGGCGAGCAGTACGGGTTCCGCTGCTTGCATCACGAGGACGACGTCGACCGACCCGGGCCGCGATGACGACTAATGTCGGGGCATGTCATGGTTCGATGGAACGACCAATATCGACTGCGAACTGGAGTCCGTCAAGGCGTCGATCGCTGACGTGGGCCAGCACTTCGTCGGTGTTGTTCGTTCGATGCCGGGCATCAGCGAGGCGGAACTCCTCGAACAGGGCGAGGACTTCGTCACGATCCGGACCAACGAGGGCGTGATGAAGCGGCACAACATCGAGCGCTCCGTCGGCGATGACGAGGTCGTGCTGCGATACGACGAGGTCTACGAGGCCAGGAAGGTCACGGGCAGATCGCACTTCGAAGACACCTACACGGCATCGAGCTCGGGTGGCGTGCAATTCCACGGCGTCGTCAGCGACGTCCAGGCGGACGGCGTACTGGGGTTCCTCTACCGCAGATTCGGCTCGCGGAACATGGGCAAGGCGTTCCTGTCCTCGCAGAAGAAATACCTCGAGAGCACACAGCGCTGACCAGCGCTCCGGTAGGGCGCCCTCTGGTCTTGTCACCATCGACCAAGACGTCAGCCCAACCCGCCCGGCAGCGCTACGGCAACGTCATCTCCACCAGTTGATATCGCGCACCTGACCGCTCACAGTCGTGCCGTTCTTTCGCTGGTTGTGGGCGATGGCCCGGGCAGATGTTCTGAGCGCCTGCAGTTCGCGACCGAGGTTGTCGTTTCCGGCGTCCGTCTCGCCGCCGCGCGCGGGAGTATGCGAACTGTCCAGTCCTCGAGTTGTCGACTCGAAGTTCGGCGTGAGGGTCGGATTCGAGTCGCCGTCCAGACGTTGTTCACGGTGGGCACCCCTTGGTGAGGAGGAGGTTGGGCGAGGGTGCGAGCGGGCCGGTCAGGAGGTCATGCCGCCGAGCCCGACCAGGCCGCGGGCGAGCTCGATCTCACCCATGTGTCGCATGCCGTGTTGGTACCACCAGCACTCGATGGCGTCGAGGACGGTGACGCCGTCCTCTCCCGCGACACGCGCACTGAAGGTGTTCGCAACCACCGGTGGGAACGGCCGTGGCACGACGACCCGGTCGAGATCGTCGCGCTCGAGCGCCCCCAGCCACGCCTCGGTGCGCCGATACACGGTGCGCATGTAGTCCTTGAACGCGTCGTAGTCGCCGACGTGCTGTTGGATCATCTCGCCGACCGTGCGTTCCTTGCCGTGGTCGTCGATGGCCATCTGCACTCTCGTCTGCCAGTCCTCGTTCCAGACAGAGGGCTCGCCGGTGAGCACGGCGAACGTGACGTCCTGCATGTTGGGATAGTGGAACAGTGAGAACGCGATCGGCAGTACGCCCTCGCGTTCGAAGTGGTTCACGTGCTCGGGGCCCATGGTGTCGACTGCGTCGTACCAGAGGGTGTGCATTGCGGACATGCGTCGTCTGAGGGAGTCGAGCAGGAGGTGGTCGGTCATCGTGGTGTCGCTTTCTGTCATGGGAGTGTCACTCCTCGGCTTCTGTCGGCATTCAGTCGAGCCACCTGGTCGCGCGCTGGCGGGCGGCGGGCATCCAGCGCGGGCCCGCGGTCGCGTCGATGCGGTCGAGCAGGGCGTCGTGATGCGCGTCGACGGCGTCGCACAACGCGAGGGTGGTCGCCTCCCCCACGGCCTGCCAGGCAGGAGCGGTGAGCTCGTTGGTCCGGCGTTCGAGGTCGACGCGGAACTGTCGCCCTGCGTCGTTCAACCCGCGATCGGTGGCCAGACCTTTGGCTTCGAGGCGGGCCCAGCCCCGTCGAACGGCGTCGTCGTCGTTGCCGCGGCTGCGAGCGATCCACTCCTCGTCGCCGTACTCTTCGACGTCGACCATCACCGAGTGCAGCAGGCCGACCTCGACGGCGTCGAGATCGGCGACGGCGCACAGCGCCCAGTGGTTGTCGCCCCGGAGCTCGCGCAGGCAGTTGACGGCCAGCCAGGCGGACAGCGCGGGCTCTGCGGGCGAAGGCCGGGGTTGGGCCCGGAGCGCGGCGAACATGGGACGGGCGCCGTGGTGGACGGAATCGACGCCGCGCCACAGGTCGTCGGTCAGCGGGCCCAGCTGGTCCGGGAGTCCGGGGGCGACTGTCTCGAGACCTGCGATCACCGATTCGTTGCGTACTGCGCAGATGGCGTCGGGGTCGGCGACACCGCGGTACAGGTCCATCACGAACTCCACCGCTGCGGGATGGACCGAATAGGTCGCGGCTGCAGCGGCCGCAGGACTGATGTCACCGAGTGGCGCGATGCGCCACGCCAGCAACCAGCCGGCGCCATTCGGTACGCCGAGCGCCTTGTAGCGGGCGATCGCGTCGGGATCCCACATCAGCCAGCCGACCAGATCGTGGCCGGTGTGGCCGGCGCGGGCGGTGAGGGCTGTCCAGTCGGTCATGTCGTCGGTCCTTCCAACCCGCCGATATCACCGGGTTCGTCGTCGCCGGTCATGTCGCGGAGGACATCGGCGAGTGGCTTGTCGGTGCAACGGCCGACCATCGTGGCCAGATGGGCGGGGATGTTCATGCCGTTCGGGTTGGTCAGCTCCTTCTGGAGCCGGTCGTGTGGTGCGGCCGGAATGTCCACCGTGAATTGCTCGGCGCGCGGGAGATGGCACACGTCGTCGCATGCCTGGCGCGGCCCCGCGCGGGGCTTGGCGGGCCCGAGTCCACCCAGCTCGTCTTCCCAGAGGCCGGATTCGTGCCGTCGAGCGAACGGACCGTGCTCGGGGTTCATGATGAAGGTCTCCTCGTCTGGATGGTGACCGCCGCAGCGATGGCCCGCATCGCCGCATGGGTGTCTTCGACGTCTTCGGGGTCGGTGTCGGGTGAGTCGTCTCCGCCCTGTGCACCGAATTGGGCGATGCTGACGCCGCGAGTGGTGTCGACCCAGAGCATCTGACCGAAGGCGCCGAGCGCCATCGATTCGCCGGTCGAGTCCCACGGCACCCACCACTGGTACCCGTAGCCCCGCGCACCTTGCGAGGGCTCCTGGAACGGCGCTCGGGGCGAACCGCTTTCCGCTGCGAAGCCGTCGGGCAGCAGTCGTTCGCCGTTCCACACCCCGTCCTGGACGTAGAGCGCGCCGAGGTGAGCGAACTCGATCGCCCGCAGGCAGAGGCACGCATGCCCGAAGGCGTGTCCGCGATCCCCGTCGGCATGTTGTGACCAGAAGGCATCGCCGGTCATTCCGATGGCATCCCACAGCTGCTCCTGCACGATCTGATCGAACGGCTGGGCGTATGCTGCCCGCAGAACCATGGACAGGACGTGGGTGTCGGTAGCGAGGTAGTTGAAGTCGGTGCCGGGCCGGACTCGGGGTCCGAGTTCACCGGCGAAGTCGTCCAGATCGCGGCCCTCGCCCCAGATCTGTCGGTACATGTCCCTGCGATCCGGCGACCCCTGGTGGTGGAAGAAGTTCACCCCCGACGACATCATCAACACATCGCGGACGGTCGCCTCGGCGTAGCCGCCGCCGATCGAGATGTACTTGTTGACGGGGTCGTCGATGCTGTCGAGCACGCCGGTGTGCAGGGCTCGGCCGACGACGGTGCTGGTGAAGCTCTTCGAGGCCGACCAGACATGCCACCGGCTGCCCCGGTGCGCGCCGAGCCGGTAGCGGTCGTGGACGATGACGCCGTCGGCGAGCACGAGGAGCGAGGCGACGTGGTTGCGCTCGACGTAATCGTCCAGCGTTCGCTCCTCGCCAGCATGCACGTAGCTGATGTCGAGCGGTGCCGACCGGTCGTCGAACACGTATGGCTGCGAGGCCCCGTTGAGCTTGCGGTGGGGGAGCACACGGTCCCAGTGGGAGAAGAGGTGCGCCCGTGCCTCGGCATCGCCCCCGATGCCGACCAGACCGGCGCGGTCGTGCGCGGTCGAGAACTCGGCCTCGGTCGAGTTCTCGAAGGCGGGACGGTCGTGCGTGTCCATCATCGTTCTCGGATGCGGAACACGTGGTCGATCGTGAGCGCGCTGTTCATCGTCGACCGATCCGGATCCGACGTTGCTCCGGTGCGGGGCGCAGCCGCTCGATCGCTGCGACGGTCAGAACGATGCTGACCACGACGAAGGTGATCATCGGAACCGCAGGGCCCTTGTCGATCAGCACGACGAGGTTGAGCGCGACGCAGGCGAACAGCGCCGGCACGAGGGGATGTGCGGGGTGCGGCCCGGCCCGTCCCACGAGCACTGCGATCGCGACGGCGATCAGGACGACGTTCGCCGTCACGCGCAGAATTTCCACCTCGTCGACGGCGACGTGGACGCCGATGTCGAACACGTTCCATGCGACGAGTGCACCGAGCACCCGCTTCGTCGCAGTGTCGGGAGTGATCGGGTGCTCGCTCACGCTCGGGCCAACCCATCGTCGGCGAGGTGTGCCGTCGTGACGAGACCGGCGCGGTTGTCGAAGTCGGCCTCCAACGGACGGCCGTCGTACATCACCAACCACAGTCGCAGCAGGTGGCGTTTCCGCTCGGCCTCGTCGTGGTCCTCGAACGCCGACCGTGAGTGGGCAACCGCATAGTTGTTGACAAGGATGATGTCGCCCTGCTCGAGCCCGAATCGCACGTGGATCGTCGGATCCTGGGTGAGCTGATCGATCAGGGAGAGGAGCTCGTCCTGTCGGGTGGTCAGCGCGGAGCACTCGTCGAATCGCCGAGCTGCGGAACGTGCGTAGCCGGAATTGTGGCGCAGTGAGAGGCGTCCGTCGGGGCCGACCGATGCCAGCACACGGGTGTAGAACGGGCCACCGTCGGGGTGCTCCTCGTCTCGGCAGTCGAAGTCGAAGGGCTCGTAGAACGTGTCGACCAGGTCGGGGCGCCTCGCCAGGACCTCGTTGTAGATCGTCTGGAGTGGAGCGAGCGCGCTGTCGCCGCCCTCCTTCGCAGTGCGCAGACACATCAGCGCCAAGAGGTCGGTCGAGGTGTCGGTGTGGAACGGCAGCGCGATGCGGACCTGATATCCGCGTGCGCTCGGGTCGCTGAAGATGTCCTTGCCGGTGTCACGCACGTGGCCGAGGAGGTGACCTTGTGCGTTCTGTTTGACCGGATAGCCGAGCTGGCGTCCGAGCGCGTAGTAGGCGAGGCCCGCCTCGCGTTCGCTCCATCCGTCGATGACGAGGCCGCGCACCACGACGAAGCCGAGGCCGCGTTCCAACCGCTCGCCCCAGTCGGCAATCGTCTCGACGAGGGCCGGCATCGGAACCGACTCGCGGTCGACGGATCCGAGGTTGACGTCGCTGCTGATCAGGTCGTCGCGAACCCGACAGATCTCGTCGATCTCGGAGCGGTCGAGTTGGTACACGTAGTCCGCGGGTTCGAGATCGGGTCCGTACCAGACGGCCGGTCCGGCGAGCGGCTCGCGAATGACGGTACGTGGTTCAGGCATCGGGTGTTCCGTTCGTGATCGGGTCGTTCTGGACGGGGTGGACGAGGAGGTCGAAGTGGTCGCGAGGCACGAGGCCGCGGTCGGCGAACGCCCTCACCATCGGGTCGGGGTCGTCGAGCAAGCGGGCCGACACCTGCCCCAGCAACCGCGCGAGCGCAGTGTTGCGCCAGAACCAGGTGTTGCGTTCCTGGCCGGTGGCGCGGCCCGGTTGTTGGGCTGCTGCATGGAGGTACCACGTGCGGATGTCGTCGGCGGCGAGCCGCAGGTCCTGGATCGGTGTGGGCTCGCCGACGGCGGTGGCGGCGAGCAGATCGACGATCGCGTTCGGTGACATCGCGCTGTTCGGCACTGGCGCCGCCACCAGCTCGGCCCAGGGCGCGAGTTGGCCCACCTCTCGTCGTGTTGCGGCCACGAGGTCGGGCTCCTCCGCGACCCGACCGGCGAACGAGATCGGACACGCCCAGACCACCTCGTCATCGGTGGCGGGTGGATCATCGGGAAAGTCCTCGAGGACGACGGGGCCGTCCGCGCGTTCGAGCAACGCGAGCGCGTCGTGGAGCACTCGCCGTTGGAAGTCGGGCTCGTGCGGGACCCCGAAGGGCCGACCCAACTCGAAGGGGACCCAGAGAAATCTCGGCAAGCGCATCGCCTCCGTCTGCTCGCGAACGAGCGAGATGCCGGTGGTGGCGATGCCCGCCGATTCGAGATGGTGCGAGACCGCGCCGACCCGCGGGTGCAATTCGGTCAAACCGGGACGAGGCAGACCGCGGTGACGCCATCGGCGTGAAGCAGACGGGCCAGTTCGGCGCACGTGGGCTCGATCATCTCCGGGGGCCAGCCCGCCCCCATCAGCGAGTACTGGTGGTCGGCCACCGAAGCGATCGTGCCCTCCGCAGCCAGTTCTCGCAGCCGGTCCAGTGGGAAGACCGTGTTGACGTCCTCGCGGAAGCCCGTCCGATCGAAATGGACCGACGAGTGGGTCATCGTCAGCGACGCCAGATCGGCGTCTCCGGCAATGACCCGATAGCTCAGGTCGAGGAGGGAGAACGCATCGTCGTCGACGTGATGAAGCCCCGCCGTGGTCACCAGCGCAACACGGCGTTCGGCGAGAGGCGGGCCCACGACGAAGGGCGACGAGTCGTACCTCGGAAGTTTCTTGGCCATGATGTGCTCGCGCTCGGCGTCGCTCAGATCTCGAAGTCGAACCATGGGAATCAGCCTGACGTACGCGTCGTAGCGGGCCCATTCGCAACAGTGTCACCCTGATACGAATTCATCTCATCCTCCGGTCTCGTCGACGAGTGGCACGATCTCGAACGCCTCGACCGGCGGATCGCCGATCTCGTTCAAGTGCGAGAGCAGGACGTAGAACGTGCCGTTCCGATCGGTCACACTCGTCGGGAACGAGTCGCCGACGTCGAACCGGGCAACCTCCGACGTCGTCGACCAGTCATCGGTCGACTCGAACAGGTGGACCGAGCCGAGGTTCGACACCACGGCCAACGTCGAGCCGTCGTCGCTCAGGTGCAGACCGTCGATCCGCATGCCATCCACCCCGGTCGGGATGGCGGCGACCTGGCTCGGGTCCGACAGGAGGACCCGGAAGAGCTGGCCGGTGGGAGCGTGGCCGACGATCAGGGCGTCGCCGACGGCAACGATGCCGTTGAGCCCGGACGCGGTCGGACCCGTCCGGTCAGGCTCGAACGCTGCGTTCTCCGCGAAGACGGAGGGCGCGAAGGATGAATCGACCACATAGATCACGCCGGCACCGGTGTCGGTCACGTAAATGTTCCCGACATCATCGACGGCGATGCCGTTCGCAAAGCGTCGGTCGTCGAGTTGCACGGAAGCGAAGTCGACCAGTTCCAACTGCTCGCCGGATCTGAGATCGTGGATCGAGAGCTGCGCCGTCCCGAAGGGCAAGCCGGTCACGGCGACGAGCAGCCGATTCCGTGCAATGTCCGCCTCGATGCCCGTGAGGTTGGAGCCCGGACTCTCGGCGACCGCAGTGATCGAACGGTCGTCACTGACGGCCAGGAGTTGGCCACCGAGCAGCGAGCCAATGATGAAGCGGTCGTTGACAGGATCGTAGGTGAGGCCCTCGGGGTAGAGGCCGGGTGCGGTGATCACGATCTCGCTGGGAGTCGCCGGAACCGTGATCGTCGATTCGGGTCCGTCCGTCGAGGCAGTCGTGGACTCGGGTTCATTGGTCGGGGCGGTCGTCGGCGTGGTTGCGGGAGTGGTGCGGACCACGGTGACCGGCGCGCTCTCCTCGGCCGTGTCGTCGCTGCTTGCGCCGCAGGCGCCGAGGGTCACGGCAACTGCTGCAAACAACGCCATCATCACGTGCGGTGAGCGCGCAGTGCGCCACGCAGCTCGCCCGTCACGCAGAGCTCTGTTCGTCTCACCAAGATCGCCATCCTCGTCCATGGGGACACGATGACTGGCCCCAACCGACAACTCCATGCGTTGCCACCTCAAGTGCATGCGAATTCGTCTCAACGTCCGGATGCCCGCAATACCGACACTCCTAACATGGCCCGATGACATCCCAGCGCCCGTCAGGGCCGACCGTCACCATCCCCGCGGGCTGCCGCGACGATGTCGTGCCGTTGTTCGACCCGCGAGCCGAGGCACTCGTCAGCGTGGGAGTTACTCAGGTAGCCCTGAGTTCACTGGTCGCCGGGTTCGACTGGCCTGGCCCGGATCCTCGCACGCACCTCGTCCTTGCGACCGTCGAGGGGAGGGGTCGGTTGCTCCTCGGCGGCCGGGAGCACGACCTGGTACCCGGGACGGTTGCCGTGTGCCCGGCGCATACGCCCCGGCACCAGTGGGCAGACGAGCCTTGGCGGCTCGTCACCTTCCGACTCGCCGAGATCGAGCCGTGGCGACGATTCCGGGAGATGGGCCCGTTCGTGCTGGATGACCAGGACCTGCAACGGTTCGCTGCGCCGGTGCGGGGAATTCTCGGCGAGTTACCCACAGCGATGAGCGTCGTCTCGGGGCCCTCGCACGGTCGCGATCCGTTGGATGAGTTCCTCAACCGGTTCGGGGCGCAACTGAACCGCGACCCGAACTCGTTGGGCCCGTCGGTACCGACGGAGCCGTTTACGCTGTACGCGATCATCTTGCGGATCCAGCTTGAAGCATTGCTCGCAGGCCCTCCCTCACTGAGCGACGATGAGCGCCACCTTGCGCGGCTGTGGGAAGCCGTCCGGCGAGAACCCGGCCGCAACTGGTCGGTCGAGTCGCTGGCGGCTCACCTCAGCGTCTCTCGCGCAACGCTGCACCGCATGGTCGCGCGCCATCACGGGAACGGTCCGGGCGCCATCCTCGAGCACATCCGAATGGACCACGCCGCCCGCCTGCTCGTCCACGGCGAGCTGCCGGTCAAAGCGATCGCCTCACAGGTCGGATACTCGACGCCCTACTCGTTCTCTGCAGCCTTTCGGCGCGCTCGTGGCTGCCCGCCCTCGGAATTCCGGGAACGGACCGCCAGGATCTCGGCCGACTCGCACGGCCCAGCTGAGGCTGTCGGCGTACCGCCCGACCGATAGAAGACCACGAGAGGAAAACAACTCACCATGGACATCGTTCTCACCGGAACAGGCTCGCCCCTGCCCGACGCCAACCGGGCCGGTCCTTCGACGCTTGTCAAAGCCGGCGATACCCACATCCTCGTTGACGCCGGACGAGGAGTCGTCATGCGAATGGCGGGAGCCGGCTCGTTGCCGGGGTTGCTCGCCGCCGTGCTCATCACCCATCTCCACAGCGATCACGTGTGCGCCCTCAACGATGTCATCACGACCCATTGGGTGATGACTCAAGGAAAGGTACGCCTTCAGGTATATGGCCCCGTCGGTACCGCTCAGTTCGTCGAACGCCAGCTCCACGCGCTCGAGCCCGACATCGGGTACCGGATTGCCCATCACGACGTGTTGACTGCACCTCCCAAGGTTCAGGTCACCGAGCTCGAACCCGGCGATTCGTTCACGGTGGGTGCCGTGTCGATCACCACCGCCGCCACCGAGCACTCACCGGTCAAGCCGACCATCGGCTTCCGGCTGGAACACGACGGAGCGAGCGCGGCACTGGTCGGCGACACGATCCCCTGCGCCGGCGTCGACGAACTCGCTCGCGACGCCGACGTCTATGTGCAGACCGTCATTCGTCGAGACCTCGTCGAGATGATCCCGAACGACATGATCCAGGACATCCTCGACTACCACTCGACCGTGATCGATGCCGCTCAGACGGCCAGCCGCGCCGGGGCGAAACGGCTTGCGCTCACCCACATGGTCCCAGCGCCCACGCCGGAGCAGTATCCGGAATGGATCGCCCGCGCTGCGGACCACTACGACGGTGAGATCATCATCGGCGATGATCTCACCTCGATCAGCGTCTGAGCTCAGGCAGCCCGAGCGTCGTGCTCGAGTAGGACGGTCTGGGGGTTGCACATGACCGGAATGGCATTGCCTTGACGACTGACGCCGCCCGCAACAGCATCGACCGAGACCCCGACACAGCGAAGACACTTCTGGGCAACGCGAGGACCAAAGTGAGCGACGCCATCGACGAGATCCGCCGGCTCGTGGAAGATCTGCGACCGCCATCGCTCGACGAGCTGGGCCTCGCCGGATCGATCCGCCAACTTGCCACTCGATTCCCGCAACTCCACATCGACGTCAAGCAGGACAACGACATACCAGCGCCGCCCGCCGCAGTAGAGGTCGCTGCCTATCGTGAGGTGAACCACCGGGGTACGGCTCCACGGGGCCAATGACCCGACTTGCCGACGCGGACCTTCAGCGATCGTTCCGGCCCACCAGCGTCTTGGACCGAGCGGGTCAGAGCAGGTTGATGTCCCGGGCGGCTTGGACCGCTGCTTTGCGGTCGCCGACGCCGAGTTTGCGGTAGATCGCCTTGCAGTGGGTCTTGACGGTGTTGAGCGACACGTACAGTTCGGAGGCGATCTCGCGTTGCGACATCGGTGCCGGCAGGTAGCGGAGCACGGCCAGTCTCGCGATCGGTCAGTTCGTCGAGCAGATCGGTCGTCGGTGCCGGTGGCGCGGCGTATCGGTGCCGGGCTTCGACGCGGGCGAGGTAGCGGCCGGCGATTCCCGGGTCTGGGCAGCGGTCGATGATCGTTCGTGCTTCGCCGAGGAGCAGGGTGCCGCGGGCTTCGTTGTGGTGGCAGAGCACGTCGCCGGCGCTGGCGAGGGCGTAGGCGAACATGACGTACTCGGGGGATCGCCGTGCCAGATCGACCCCACGTTCGGCCGAGACGATGGCCTCTTCGGGCTCGTCGGTGGTGCGGGCCAGGATGCTGTGAGCCAGCGCGAGCTGGGCGAGATCGTCGAATCCGTTGACCGATGCAACGGTCAACGACGTGGTGGCGTCGCGCCGGGCGGCCTCGGTGTCACCGGACTCGAGGTGACCGATTGCGGAGAAGATCGGGGTGACCGCCTCGACGAAGGTGTTTCCCTCGCCGGGCGCCATCTCGGTCGCTCGTCGGAGCAGCCCTCTGGCCTGGTCGAAGTCGCCGCCCCAGGTGTGGGCTCCTCCCAGTGTCATCGCCTGTGTCGACTCGAACGGATCACCGGCGGCTCGGGCCTCGTCGAGCGCGGCGGCGACGTTGCCCGAGGCGATGTGGGTCATGATCGCCAGGGCGACGATCATGCCGGCTTCGTCGTCGTTGGGGTCGAGCTCTGCGCGCTCGTTCCATGCTTGCCTGGGCGTCGGCGAACTTCCCGGTGAGGAGGGAAATCCAGCCGCGAACGACCATGGTCCCGGCGTGTTCGTCGGCGACGGAGCCCAGGCGGTCGATCTGGTGACGGACGGTGCGGAGCTGCCCACGGTTCATCAGCTCGGTGGCGTCGTCGTAGATCAGGTCGGCGGCTGCGGCGAATTCGCCGGCGGCGATGGAGTGCTCGACTGCCGCGTGGGAGTCGCCTTCGTGCCGGTGCCAGGCCGCGGCTCGGCTGTGAATGCTGGTGAGGTCGGTTGTTCGTTCGGCTTCGAGCCGGAGTAGATCGGCCAAGCAGGTGGTGGTAGCGATACCAGGTGCCGGTGCGGTCCAGACCGATGACGAGCTGGTTGGTGGCTGCGATCCCGTCCAGCCAGTCGGTGCCGTCGGTGGTGTCGCACACGGCGTCGACGAGCGGGCCGCACATCCGATCCAGACACCGATGTCTGCAGCAGGCGAGTGCGATCGCGGTCGTCGACCCCCGCCAGGAATTCATCGGTGAGGTATTCGACGACGAGACGGTCATCGCCTTGGAACGATGCAACGAAGGCGTCACCGTCGTCGCTGGCAGCGAGGGACAGGCCGGCGAGCACGAGTCCGGCGGCCCAGCCTTCGGTGCGTTCGCACAGCGCTTCAACCTGTCGGGGCGAAGGCGCCGAACCACGCTGGGCGACGAGCACTGCTGCTTCGTCGGGAGCGAACCGCAGATCGTCGGCTCGCACTTCGGCCAGTTGACCTCGGACTCGGAGCCTCGCCAGTCGCACTGAAGGGTCGAGCCGGGTGCACAGAACGAGCGTGAACGTCGACGGAGCCAACTCGATGAGCCGTTCGACGGCCTCGTCGATCGTCGGGTTGTCGATGAGGTGATAGTCGTCGATGACCAGCACCGCCGGGGGACCGCTCGTGAGTGTGTTGGCGAGCCGCTCGACGACGACGGTCGCGTCAGCGCCAGAGCCGGGTACGGCGGCAGCGGTGGCGGCTTCCGACACCGGGGACGACCGTTTCGAGCGCGGCCACGACATGGCCCCAGAAACGGGCCGGATCACCGATCGGCGGCATCGGCCTGGAGCCATGCGCAGTCGGTGCGGTGCTGCTGCCATGCGGCCATGAGGGTCGACTTGCCCGAGCCGGCAGGTGCGCTCACCAACACGACACGCATACCGGCGTCGGAGACCGCATCGTCGAGCGTTGCCCCGAGGCGGTCCCGAGCGGCGAGACGTGAGGGCGGTGTCGGGGCGGTCAGCTTCGTCGCCACCAACGTGATCCCCTCACCAGCCTCCATCACCCGATCCTACGACGGCCTGGCGCCGAGTTCTGATTCGCCCGACGTGGATCTCACCCGGGTGAGATCGGCCAAGGAGCGACGCCGGCTCACACCGGTCGTGGCGACGATGAGGCCATGAACGAGCCGACCACCTACGAGATCGTCATCCGTGGCCACGCCACCGAGCGGATCTTGGGCCACCTCAGCGACGACTTCGCCATCGATCACCCACGGCCCGGGACGACGCAGCTGACCGGCGTGATCCGAGATCCCGCCCACCTTCACGGCGTCATCACCCATCTCACGTCTGTCGCCATCGACATCGTCAGCGTCAGCCCGACCGATCTCTCCTGACCAATCCGTCCTCACCAATCTGTCCTCACCAACCACAACCATCCAGCAACGGAAAGGCACACCAATGACCACCACCTACACCCGTCCGGCCACAAGCCGGAGCGACCGGATGACGCAGCGAGTCGGCGGAGTCGGAGCACTCATCGCCGCAGCGACGTTCGTCTTCGGCATCGCACTCTTCGTCACCAGCCTGAGCGACTACATCGAAGGCGACCCGACACCGGCCGAGACGGTCGACTTCCTCATCGGCCACCAGGGCACCTTGTTCGCCTGGTACCTGGTGATCTTCCTCGTGTTCGGCATGGCCATCATCCCCCTGGCCCGAGCCCTCCACGAACGCCTTCGTGACGTCAGCCCGCTGCTGGCCGACATCAGCGCCGTGTTCGCCTACATCTGGGCCGGACTCATGTTCGCCACCGGCATGATCTCCAACATCGGCATCACCGCCGTCGCCGACCTCGACGAAACCGACCCTGCCGCAGCAGAGTCGCTGTGGTCGAGCATCGACACGGTCACCGACGGCCTCGGCGGCGGCAACGAACTCGTCGGCGGCATGTGGATCCTCCTGGTCAGCATCGCCGCCTGGGGTAGCCGCCGTCTCCCCACCGGACTGAACGTCGTCGGTGTCGCCAGCGGATCCGCCGGCCTCGTCACCCTCATCCCCGGCTTGTCCGATGTCGGCATCGTCTTCGGGCTCGGCTCCATCGTCTGGTTCGCCTGGACCGGCATCGTCCTGCTGCGCACCCCCGACAACAGGTCATCCATGAACACGGTGGAGGTGGACCGATGATCACCGTCGAATCACTCACCAAGACCTACGGCGACCGCACGGCGGTCGACAACCTCTCCTTCACCGTCGAGCCCGGACGTGTCACCGGTTTCGTCGGCCCCAACGGATCGGGCAAGTCAACGACCATGCGCATGATGATCGGACTGACCCGGCCCGACGACGGCGCCGTCCTCTACGACGGCGTCCCCTACCGGGGCCTCGCACAACCGGTCGCCACGATCGGCGCTGCGCTCGACGCGTCGGCCCACCCCGGCCGAACAGCCCGCAACCACCTCCGCACCCTGTGCGCCGCCAGCGGACTCTCGTCGTCACGGGTCGACGAGGTCCTCGCCGAAGTCGGCATCACCACCGTTGCCGACCAACGAGTTGGCGGGTTCTCGCTCGGCATGCGCCAGCGACTCGCCCTGGCCGGCGCCCTGCTCGGCGAACCCGAAACGCTCCTACTCGACGAGCCCGCCAACGGACTCGACCCCGACGGCATCCGCTGGCTCCGGAGCTATCTGCGTGGCTACGCCGAACGCGGCGGTGCCGTATTCGTCTCGAGTCATCTGATCGCCGAGCTCGCGTTGTTCGCTGATGATCTCGTGGTGATCGGAGCCGGGCGACTCCTCGCCGCCGCTCCGGTGCACGAGATCGTCGACGGCGCCGAACAGTCCGTGCTTGTCGAAACCGCTCAGCGCAACGAACTCGCCTCGCTGCTCCGAGCACGAGGAGTCAGCGTCACCGACGCCGGCCATCGCCTCAACGTCACCGGTACGACCCGGGCCGACGTGGCCCAACTCGCTCTCGACCACCACATCCGACTCGATGAGCTCGTCGATCACCAAGCCTCGCTCGAAGAGCTTCTCGTCGACCTCACCCGCAACGTCGCCGAGTTCACCTCGGCCTGACCAAGGACCAATCATGACGATCACCATCGACACCCCACCATCGACCCAAACCGAACGGCGGCCGACCTCGACCCGGGCCACGTCCCGACGTTCGCCTGGATTCAGAACCGCCTGGCGAAGCGAATGGGTGAAGCTGTCAACGGTCCGCTCGCCCCGCGTGATCGCCGCTCTCACGGTCGTGGTCGGCGGCTTCGCTTCGTTCCTGGTTGCCCGCTTCGTCACCGACCAGGTGGTCACCGTTGCCAACGTGTTCGGATTCTCCGCCGTGTTCACCGCGGTGTTCGCTGCGGTCAGTGGGATCCTGATCCACACCGCCGATGCGGAGCACCACACGATCACTCAGACCTTTGCCGCCCAGCCGCGACGCAGCAACATCGTCGCTGCCAAGGCTGCGACCACTACCGGGTTCGCGGCCATGCTCGCGCTGTCCGGTCTCGCCGCCGGTGCGGTCGGCGCCATGTTCGGTGGCGTCGAAGCCGGTGATACGTCCACCATTCCCGCCACCATCGTGTGGGCAACCGGATTCGCCGTGCTCTCCGGGATCCTCGGCTTGGGCATCGGGCTCATCGCCCGGCAGAGCGCCGCTGCCATCTCCGGAGTCCTCGTCTGGTGGCTTGTCGTCGAGAACCTGGTGGCTGTCTTCGCCGCCGAACGAGTCGTGCGTTTCATGCCCTTCGTCGCCGGCAACGGAATGCTCCAGATCGTCGACGAAGGCGAACGCATCGCCTTCGACCGACCGGCCACGGCGCTCATCTTCGCCGGCTACGCCCTTGGTGCGCTCGCGGTTGGGGCCCTCGTCACCGACCGCACCGATCCCTGACCCCCAACCCGTGACCACCGAGACGGGACAACTCCAAAGGTCGACAACCGGCGTGTCGTCTCGAGATGATCGTCAAACACTGTGTCAAACGACGGCGTTGTTCGATGGCTGTATTCGACGACCACGGCGCTCACGCTTCGGGTCACAACAGACAGGACCGGCGATGCCACTCTTCATGGACGTTCACAACATCGAGGGAGGGGTGTCAGCGGCAGACGTCGCCGACCCCGGTTCGGGTTGGGGAACGTATCCCGTTCGGAGGAAGACCCTGATACGAACGAGGTGCTCGGCATGATGGGCCGCCTCCGACCCGACCGGGGCCAGGCGATCGAGCTGCAACGAGGCCTCTGTTGGACGGAAGGGGGCTGGAGCCCGCTCGCTTGCTCGCCCGTCCTGAGGATCAGCGGCGCAACTCCCACTCGCCCGATTCGAGCTGCGCAGCCGAGATCCTCAGCCTGGGTGCGCCGGGGAGCGGATAGAAGTCGCGAGCCACGGTGACCTCCACCGGGCTTGCCTCGATGATGCAGGCGACCTCTTCGTCGCCTGTGGCCCGCTCGACAAGGGTCCAACGATCAAGCAGCGAGGAGAGGCCCTCGACGAGTACGCGCTGTCGGGCGTCGGCCTCGGTGCCGTGCTCGCTCAGCACGGCGCAGAACACGTTGCGAGCGCGCCAGGTTCCGTTGTCGTGGTCGACGAACCCGCAGAGTTCGTCGTCGTCTGATCGGCGTACTTCGTGCATGCGTTCACGTTGGCACGTCGGCGGCGTCCGCGAGCGGTCATTTCCTCCTCGGCCGATTCCGCCAGGCACTACCGTCGCGTCGATGTCTCGAACCGATCGCGCGTCCCGGTGGATCGAAGCGCCGGTGTCGACCGTCTTCGACGCTCTCGTGAACCGGGCGTCTTTGGAGCGGTGGCTCCCGCCGAGCGACATGACCGGCCGGTTCGAGCACTTCGATCCTCGGCCCGGCGGCTCGTACCGACTCGTTTTGACCTACGCCGACCGGTCTGCGTCCAGCGGGAAGAGTACGGCTGACTCCGACATCGTCGATGTCCGCTTCGTCGACATCGTCCCGGACGACCGTGTGGTGCAGGCCGTTGACTTCGTCGCCGACGCACCCGAGTTCGCGGGAACCATGACGATGACATGGGCCGTCCACGAGGAAGCGGGCGGCACCAGAGTCGAGATCGTCGCTGAGGGAGTCCCGGAAGGCATCGCCGCGGAGGATCACGCCTCGGGCCTCGCTTCTTCTCTCGACAACCTCGCGCGTCTCCTGACGACGTAGGCGCTGACGGGGGCGCGGGAAGTCCGAACGACTGTCGGAGTACGTGCCAACGTGGACGAACTCAGTCTCGATTGCTGGCGGGTCTGGCGCTACAGGATGCCGAGGTCTCGAGCAGCCTGGACCGCGGCCTTGCGGTCGCCGATTCCGAGCTTGCGGTAGATGGCCGCGCAGTGGGTCTTGATCGTGTTCGGCGACACGAACAGTTCGGAGGCGATCTCGCGCTGGGAGAGCCGGGTCGGCAGATATCGAAGCACCGCCATCTCTCGTTCGGTGAGAGGCTCGACCGGTGGGTCGGCCGTTCCTCCGCGGACCGTGCGCTCCGGACGGGCTCGGCTGCCGAGGTGGTGTCGAGACTCGATCCGAGCCAGGTAGCGGCCGGCGATCCCGGGGTCGGGGCAGCGATCGATGATCGCCCGGGCCTCGGTCAGCAGCGCTTCTGCAGTGGCGTCACCGGCATCGATCAACGTGTCGCCGCAGATGGTGAGGGTGTAGGCGAGCGCGAGGTCCCCGGGAACCGCGCGGGCCAGGTCGACCGCCCTCACGGCGTCGGCTCGGGCCGACTCGGGGTCGGCGGCGCCCCGCCCTCTCAGGGCATAGGCCGGGGCGATCCGGTAGTAGGAGCTCATCGCCAACTCTTCGGCGGTGACGAGCGCTCGTTCGGCTCCCGAGGGATCTCCCCGGTCGTCGAAGTCGTTGATGGCTTGATAGATGCGGCTCAGGACGTGGGGTGCTCGGGCGTCGTCGGCTGCGGCCTTCTGTACGGCGATCTCGAGTACCTCTCGGGCCTCGGCGGCCTGCCCGGCCCACATGAAGACGCCGCCCGCCGAGGTGGCGAGTTCTGGGCCGTGTGTCTCGAACTGGCCGGCCGACGTGATTCCGCGGGCAAGCTCCAGCGCGGCGCCGACATCGCCGTGGGCGAGGGCGAGGTTCATCCGAAGCGGTGCCGTGATGATGGGATCGAAGCCCTCGGATGCGACACGATGGGTGATGTCGACCCACTCCTGGGCCTGCGCATATCGGCCGGCGATGTAGTCGCACCAGCCCCACGTGAGGGCGCACGCCGGGTCGCGTGTCGCCGGGTCGCCGATCCGTTCGAGCAGGCCACGGAGCGTGTCGATCTGGCCGTTGGAGATCAGTTGCGGGCCCAGCACGTACATCAGTCGGACCGCCGCTTCGTGTTCACCGGCCGCGAGACGGTGGCCGATCGCCCGCAGGGGGTCGTCCTCGGATTCGAACCAGGCTGCGGCTCGGTGGTGGAGTTCGGTCAGGTGGTCGGGGGCCAAGACCTCTTGTGCCTCGAGTCTCAGCAAGTCACGCAGGAGGTGGTGGTAGCGGTACCAGGAGCCGGTGTTGTCGAGCCCGATCAGCAACTGGTTGGTCTTGGCCGTTTCGAGCAGCCACGATGCGCCACCGCTGGTGTCGGTGACGGCGTCGACGAGCGGCGCCATTGAACTGTTCGAGTACCGAGGTCTCCAGGAAGCGTCGTCGTTGCGCTTCGGTCTCCCCGGCGAGGAATTCGTCGGTCATGTAGTCGACGACGAGTTGGTCGTCGCCGTGAAACGACTCGATGAAATGCTCGGGGTCGGGGATCGTTGCAGCGACAGCCCGGCGAGCACCAGGCCCGCGGCCCATCCTTCGGTCCGACCGCAGAGCCGTTCGACGATCTTCTCGTCGAGGTTCGCGCCGTCGTGGCAGAGGAGCCCGGAGGCTTCTGTCGTTTCGAATCGGAAGTCGTAGCCCCGTAGCTCGCTCACCTGGTTTCTGACCCGGAGTCGTCCGAGCCGAAACGGCGGATCGACCCGGGTCGAAACGACGGTCGTGACCGTGGGTGGACAGAGGTCGATCAGTCGCTCCATGCCCCGGTGCACCGACGCGTTGTCGATGAGGTGGTAGTCGTCGATCACCACGATCAGCGGCTCGGCGAATTCGGCGAACTCGTTCACCATGGCCGATACGAGGACCTGATCGTTGATGTCCGAGCCGCTGATGAGCTGCTTCAGTGAGGTCGTTGCCGATGGAATCGCTTCGCCGATGGAGGCGATGAGGTAGGCCCAGAACCGGGCCGGGTCCGAGTCGCTCTCTTCGACCTGCAACCAGGCGGACGCTTCAGGGCGCCCGGCCAGCCACGACGCCAGCAACGTCGACTTGCCGGAGCCGGCCGGTGCACTGGCAAGCACCAGTCGGACAGGGCTCGTCAGTGCGGCATCGAGGCGATCGGTGAGGCGCGACCGCGGCACGAGCCGAGCAGGCAGCGTCGGCGGCACGAGCTTCGTCGCTGCCAATCCGCTGTCCCAGTGGCCGGTCATGGTTCGACCCTATGTCGTCGGCGAAACAGGGCGCCTGCTGGTGACCGATCTCACCCGGGTGAGATGGCGGTTGGTACGAGGTCGCCTCGTACCAACCGCGGTCAGAGTGACGTCATGGCAGAGCCGACCACCTACCAGATCGTGTTGCGAGGCCGACCGAGCGTTCGTCTGCTGCGTCCGCTCCTCGACGACTTCACGATCGACACCTCGGCCGATTGTGTGACCCGCCTGGTCGGTGATGTCGCCGACCCGGCCCACCTGCACGGAATCGTGGCCCACCTCACGTCGGTGAACGTCGAGACTCATCTCGATCGCGCCGGCGCCGCAACCGCACATCGACTCCACGACCAAAGGAATGACATGACCACCACACACGACCAGACAACCGTCTCCCGCTCGGCCGACGCGAGCGCCGAGGCGACGATGACTGCAATCACACAGGATCGATACGGCAGGGCCGAGGTCCTCGCACTCGACACCGTCGCGGTACCGACGCCCGAACACGACGAGGTCCTCATCGAGGTCGTGGCCGCAGGGATCGACCGCGGCACCTGCCACCTCATGACCGGCACCCCGTATCTGATCCGACTTGCCGGCTTCGGGTTCACCAAACCGAAGAATCGAGTCCCCGGCCTCGACGTCGCCGGCCGGGTCGTCGCCGTCGGATCCGGTGTCACCCGTTTCGTCCCGGGCGACGAGGTCTTCGGCATCGGCAACGGCTCGCTCGCCGAGTTCGCCGTCGCGAAGGAGAACAAGCTCGCCGTCAAGCCCGCCAGTTCGTCCTTCGAGCAGGCTGCGGTGGCCGCCGTGTCCGGCATCACCGCTCTCCAGGCGTTGACCGACGTCGGTGGTGCTCAGCCCGGCCAACGTGTCCTGATCGTCGGCGCCTCCGGCGGTGTCGGCAGCTTCGCCGTCCAGCTGGCCAAGGCCCTCGGCACCCACGTGACCGCGGTCGCCAGCGCCCGGAACCTCGACTTCGTGCGCACGCTCGGCGCCGATCACGTCGTCGACTACACCGCACAGGACTTCACCGCCACCGGCGAGCGCTACGACCTCGTCGTCGACATCGGAGGCCGCAACACGATCCGCCGGCTCCGCAGCGTTCTGACGGCGACCGGCACGCTCGTGATCGTCGGAGGCGAAGACGGCAACCGCTTCACCGGCGGCGTCGGCCGCCAGCTCCGAGCCTTGATGCTCTCACCGTTCCTCCAGCAGCGTCTCACGACGTTCGTGAGCACCGAGCACCACTCCTTCATGGAGCGGCTCGCCGAGCACATCGAAGTCGGGGCAGTCACCCCGGCCGTGCAAGCCCGGTACCCCCTGGCCGAGGCGGCCAAGGCGATCGAGCAGGTCGCTACGGGCAAGGCGACCGGCAAGACCGTCATCGTCGTTCGTGACACCGGAGCCGGCCGTGTCGAATGAATCGCCGGCGACGGAGGACCAGAGTGTCGGCGGGGCGCGGGCCGTGCCCTCGTCCTGAACGCCCTGCCGTGGTTGTGGCTCGGCCTGTCGGCCGTCTGGGCCGTCGTCATCTTCGCCACCGACCAGCTGGCGTGGCCGCTGGCGCTCTGGATCGCAACCACCGTCGGCCCGCTCACCGCACTGAAGACCCGCCTCGACCCGAACACCGACCCCCAAAGGAGTAACCGATGACCACCACGATCCTGGCACCCGAAATCAGGCCCGAGATCCCGAAGAGCTCAGACATCTCTCGACGAAGCGCCGCGATGATCGCCGGCATCGGCTACGTGCTGCTCTTCGGCCTCGCGATCTTCGCCAACTTCTTCGTCCGGGAAGGCTTGGTCGTCGCCGACGACGCCCAGGCCACTGCGACCAACATCGCCGAATCGAACACGCTGTTCCGGTGGGGACTCGTGGCGTTCCTGGCCATCTTCCTCATCGACATCATCGTCGCCTGGGCGCTCCACATCGTGTTCCGGACCCAGCACCACGACTTGTCTCTCGTGGCGGCGTGGTCGCGACTCGTCTACACGGTGTTCCTCGGTGTCGCTGCGATCTTCTTCTTCCAGGCTCTTGCCTTCTACGAATCCGCCCCCGTGGCGGAGGTGATGGGCTCGGCCGAACGCAACGCCCAGGCGCTCGTCGGGCTCGAGCTGTTCAACTCGGCGTGGCTCATCGGTCTCGCGGCGTTCGGACTCCACCTGATCGTCCTCGGTTTCCTCGTCGCCCGATCGGTCGAGACCCCACGCTGGCTCGGCCACCTGATGATGGTGGCCGGCGTTGCCTACATCATCGACACCACCGCCCACACCGTCCTCGCCGACTACGCCGACCACGCCGATGCCTTCCTCGCCATGGTCGCCCTGCCGTCGGTCGTCGCCGAAGGCTGGTTCGGACTCTGGCTCCTCATCCGGGCCCGCCGCCGCAGCTCGAGCGCATGAGCGGTCGTGCGCCGTCTCCACCACACCATGAAGGGAATCCAACGATGACTCACCGAACCCAAGCCCCCCGATCCGAAGCGGATGAGCGCAGCGAGGAACAACGCCGTGAAGCGGCGCGACGCGACGTGCAGCAGTTGCAGGCGTTCTACGTCCACGCCACCGTGTTCGCCGGCGGGATGGTCATCATCTTCCTGGTGAATCTGACCATCAACCTGGCTGCCGGGATTGCCGGCGAGCGGTCGGCGTGGTGGTCAGCCTGGGCGCTCATCGGCTGGAGCCTCGGAATCGTCGTCCATGGGCTCGTCGTCAGGCTGAATCGACCGGCGCCCTCCATGTCGACCTGGGAGCAGCGACAGATCGACGAGGTGCTGGCCCGGTGAGCGCATCGGTCGATCGACCCGACGATGACGAGGCCCAGGTTCCGGACGCTTGCCGAACCTGATCGGCTGGAGGACGTGTTGCGGCCGGACTCAGGAACGCAGCTGCGATCCTCGAGCGGTGTCACGGGGAACCAGTCCGCCCCTTGGGCGTTGACAGTCCGCCGAGGGATTCCTATTATGCAACCATATGGTTGTACGTGACACGATCGAGCTGAGCGACGACGAGGTCGACCGGATCTTCCGGGCACTGGCCGACTCGACACGGCGCGACATCGTCCGGCGCACGCTCGGTGCCGGGGCTTCGGTCTCGGAGCTGGCGGGCGCCTACGACATGTCGTTCGCTGCGGTGCAAAAGCACGTTGCCGTGTTGGAAGGGGCGGGTCTGGTGACCAAACACCCGAACGGCCGCGAACGGATCGTTCGCGGCAACCCCGACGCCATCCGGCGTGCCCAGGCGCTGCTCGACCGGTACGAGCAGATCTGGCGCTCACGCATCGACCGCCTCGACGACCTCCTCGCCGAGACCGACGAGTAACACCCCTACCGAACCCGACAGAAAGACACCACCATGCCCATCACCACGGTCGACAAGAACGTCGATGCCCTGACCATGACCGTCGTCGCCGACTTCGTCGCCAGCCGCGAACGACTGTGGGAGGCGTACACCGACCCCCGCCAGATCGAGAGGTTCTGGGGGCCCGTCGAGTGGCCGGCCACCTTCACCCGACACGACGTGTTCGTCGGTGGACGGTCCGACTATGTCATGACCGGACCGGATGGACAGCGCTCCGCCGGCTTCTGGGAGTTCCTCGCCGTGGACGAAGGCAAGTCCTTCGAGGTCCGCGACGGGTTCGCCGGCGACGACGGCGAGGAGAACACCGCCATGCCATCGATGCGCATGACCTTCTCCTTCGAGGACACCGACCGCGGCTCACGCCTGGTCACCACCACCCACTTCGGCTCCCTCGATCAGCTCCAACAGCTGCTCGGCATGGGAATGGAAGAGGGCATGACGTCGGCCATGGGCCAGATCGACCAGGTGCTCGCCGACCTCGAGTCCTTCGCCGCCGGCCGGGGCACCGAACTCCAGATCCTGTCCGACACGCAGGTGCGTGCCTCGCGCATCATCCGCGGCACCGTCGATCAGGTGTGGCAGGCCCACCACGATCGAGCGCTGTTGACCCAGTGGCTGCTCGGTCCTGACGGTTGGACCATGCCGGTGTGCGAGGTGGCGACCGAGGTGGGTGCCAGCTACCGCTACGAGTGGGAGCCCGACGATGCCTCCACGGACGGCTCACCGGGACGGTTCGGCTTCGAGGGCGAACTCGTCGAGTCCGATCCACCGCGTCGCTCGGTCACGACGGAACGCATGATCGGGGTCGAGGGTTCGGGCACGACGAACGAGATGACCCTCACGCCCCTCCATGGCGGCACGCTGTTGAGTCTCGTCATCACCTACCCGAGCGCAGACGTTCGCGACATGGTGCTCGGAACGGGCATGGTCGACGGGATGGAAACCAGCTACGCCCGTCTCGAAGCGATGCTCGCCTGATCGCCACGTCGTTCCGCTGCGGTACCCGCCACGAACCCAACCACGGGCGGCGAAAGGCGCGCTCGGGTCGTTTCGAGCGTCCGGTCGGCTCGCATCCTGAGCCCTTCGAGGCAGCCGTCGCCACCGCTCACCGAAGGGCTGGGTCTCGGGTGACTCGGCGAATCGCCCCTCGTTCGGGGGGCGACAGCGATCGACCGTCGCCTTCAGTACCTGCCGTCGGCCAGATCCTGCCGGCGTCGCCGAAGGAACGATCGCTCCGATTCGTTGGTGCTGCACTCGATCGCGAGGTCGAGTGCTGCCTCGGCGTCGTCGAGACGATCAAGACGAGCGAGCACACTGGATCGAGCGGTGTGGAAGTACACGTAGTCGTCGACGTCACCGGTGAGGTCGTCCGCGTGGGGAATCGCATCGAGCGCGGTGAGCGCCGCACCCGGCCCGTGGACGCGGTCGACGGCAATGGCCCGGTTCAGCGCGATGAGCGCGTTGGGCTGGCGCTGGAGGAGCACGTCGTAGAGCCGCAGGACTGCCGGCCAATCGGTGGCCTCGAACGTGGGCGCGGTGACGTGTAGGGCGGCAATGGCCGCTTGGAACTGAAACGCTCCGCCTCGCTGGAACGAGTGTGCTCTCGCCAGTTCGGCGAGACCGCGCCCGATCATCGGTTGGTCCCAGAGGGACCGGTCCTGGTCGGCGAGGAGGATCGGGCTGCCGTGGCGATCGAGACGGCTGGACCGTCGGGCGTCGGTCAACAGCAGGAGCGCGTGGAGTCCTGCGACTTCGGGATCGTCCGGGGCGAGCCTGCTGAGGAGCTGTGCGAGCCAGATTGCCTCTTCGCAGAGATCTCCGCGAATGAGTGCCGTGTCCGTTGCGCTGGCGTGGCCCTCGGTGAAGATCGACGAGATCACTTCGCAGACCGCACCGACGCGTTCGTTGAGCGTGTCCAGCGTCGGCGGATCGAAGGGTATTCGTGCGGCTCGGATCTTCGACTTGGCGCGTGTGAGTCGACGCGTCATCGTGTCCTCGGACACCAGGAAGGCGCGGGCGATCTGTGGCGTCGAGAGCCCCGCGACGATCCGCAGGGTCAACGCCACCTGTGCTTCCGGGGCCAGGGCCGGGTGGCAACATCCGACGAGGAGGGCGAGCTGGTCATCGAGCGCCTGCCCCCTGTCGAGGTCGAGGTCTGGTGACCCTGTGGCGTCGGAGCGGTCGCCGGCCAACGACGGGAGGCGGTCTTCGAATCGCTGCATTCTGCGGATCTGGTCGATGGCCTTGCGTCGGCCGGTCGTGACCAACCAGGCCCCGGGCCGTTCGGGGACCCCATCGGTGGGCCACCTCGTCGATGCCTCGAGGAACGCATCCTGTGCGGCGTCTTCCGCGATGCCGAGGTCGCCGACGTCGCGCATGAGCGTGGCCACCAGTCGTGGCCACTCCGTGCGGAAGACGTCGGCGACCCCCATCGAATTCGTCGGCAACCGGGCGAGCCTTGGCTCGTCAGCCTTCGAATTCCATGACCGGGCGCACCTCGACCGTCCCGAAGTGGGCGTTCGGGATCCTGGCGGCCCAGTCGAGGGCCTCGTCGAGATTGGCGACATCGATCACGTAGTAGCCACCGATCACTTCCTTCGACTCGATGAATGGACCGTCGGTCACGATGCGCTTGCCATCGCGTACCTGCACGGTGCTGGCGGTGTGGGCGTCTTGCAACGCTTCGCCGGCAACCATGGCGCCGGCCTCGGCGAGTGCCTGGCTGTAGGCAGCCCACTCGTCCATGTAGGGGCCGAACGCTTCGTCGTCCGGGGTTGGTTCGTCGGCAGGGTTGCTTGCGAGGAGGAGCATGTACTTCATGGCGTGACGTCCTTCGGGTCGGTGGCCAGTCTCGATTGTCACAGACACGACGAACGGCGACTCGGAAATCGGACACCTGCGCCAGATTTGCTCGACGTGCCGGCGATGAGCACGGCCTCGTGGCACTCAGGTAGGGGACGATGGTTGCCGAACGAGACCCGGGTGAGGGCATCGAGATCGTTCGGTGGAACAGCCATCTCCGGGTCACCGGCCGCGATGAGAACCGAGGTGGCTCCGGGTTCAAGGGCGTCGGTGGCAGAATCTACGTGTGGTCGAACTCGCTTCGGACAGCGTCAACGCGTCGATGGCTCGGCTGATCGACGGTTGGTGCCAGCGTCGAGCGCTTCGGCCTCTGGCTGTTCTGTTGCCCGCGTACACATCGAACGACGGGCTCACCGATGGGTGGGCGGCGGTGATGGACGCGCTCCGGCGCTTCGCGGAATGCATGGTCTGCCCGACGATGAGTCGGCGGAGGTGATGCGCCTCCTTGTCATCGTCGAGGGAATGGTGCGGCGAACGTAGCGGAGTCGAGAAGTGACCGGAGCCGCGTTCGGTGGGTGGCATCGCCGGGGGTCTTGGCGATCTTGTAACACCCGACGGCGACAGCGAGCAGCGCGCCTCGTGTGGTGAGGTCGTTGTCGGCGCGGTAGGCGTCGGCGACGTGCCGGGTGTTGCGTGGGCCGTGGTACCAGTGGAGCAGCGCGAAGTCCCATGCGGTGGAGCCGACGAAGGCGTCGCCGAAGTCGAGCACGCCTGCAAGCTGGTCGCCGTCTCGGAGGAGGTGTTGGCGATGGAGATCGGAGTGGAGGACTCCGTACGGTTCGGACGCGGCATCGATGATCGCGTTGCCGAGTTCGGCGAGGGTAGGCAGGAGCTCGGGGTCGAGGGTGGCGAGCGGATGGGTATCGAGGGTCGAGTGGTCGAAGGGCCAGATGGGTGCGTGGAACCAGCGTTCGACGATTCCCGCGGTCGCCGAGAGGGACGTGCCGTGGAGCCGGTCGGCCCGGTTCTGGAGTGGCCCCCATCCGGTTGCCGGCAGTTGGTGGAGCTCGCGCAGTATCGCGGCGACGCCGGCGACGAACGGTTTCGGCCATGTTCGGTCGTCCTCGACCGGCGTGCCGGGGAGGAACGGTCCGATCGAGCATTCGATGTCGTCGACCGGGACGAGATCCCACGGACTGACGCGATGCCCGGCGTCGGTCAGGAGGCGGGTGATCAGCGCCTCGGATCGGTAGCTCATCAGCCGCCCGGAGTTCGGGATCGGAACACGAATCACCGAGTCGGTGTCGGAGCGAGTCCCTCTCCAGGCTTGGGAGGAGCGCCCCGTGGCGTAGAACTCGACCTCGGCTTCGCCGTTGGGGTCGGTGCCGAGTGCCAGCCGAGCTCGGGCGCCCGCGATGGTGGTTTGCCACGGGTGCGTGGCTGGTAGGTGGTTGGCGAGCCACGATCGTCGTTCGGGTTCGAGGAGGGGGACGACGGTGGCGGCGTCGAGGTCGTCTTTGGGGCGGATGTCGGTGCTCTTGAACAGGAGTTGGAGCTCAGGTGCGAGATACGGGGTGCCGTCGGGTGTGGTGAGCACGGCGTCGTCCCAGGGCCGTCGGATCGTGGGATCGCGCCGGTAGATCCATTCGTGCTCGTTGCCGTCGCCGACGGTGACGTCGATCATCCACGGCGCCGCCGGGGTCGGCCGGCACCAGAGGTTGTTCTGCGATCGGCCGGCATCGAGGGGGTCGCCGGCCCACGTCGACAGAACTCCGGCGGAGCCGATGTGGATGTCCCACCCGTGGAGGACGTCGAGCAGCCGGGGAGCGTCAGACCGGGAGATGGCGATGTCGGTGTCGTCATGGTCTCGCCAGCTCGTGCCGAGGTGGGCCTCGAGTGCGTGTCCGCCCGACAGCCACCAGCGGAAGTCGGCGGGCCGAAACAGGTCGACGGTGTCCCTGACCGGCATCGGCGCCCATGGTCCCCGTTGGTGTGCCCCCACGAGTCCGACGGTACCGGCGGTCGACGGTCGGGTGTGTCGTTGCGAGGGCCCTCGCTCCGCAACGTGACCCTTCTGACGTAAGGCTGCCCGCCTGATCGGCGCCAGATCGACCCTTCCGTACGCTCCGAGTATTCTCTGACGGTGCCCACCGGGGAGACTTTTGGCGCCATGTTGCGCCGGCTTCGGTTGGCGGCAGGTCTGACCCAAGAGCTTCTCGCCGAGCGATCGGGAATCAGCACGACCGGAGTTGCCGCGCTCGAGGCTGGACGCCGGAAGACGCCGCGATTCAACACGGTCGGCCTCCTCGCCGATGCCCTCGAGCTGGATGCGCCCAGGCGCGCCGCCTTGATTGCAGCCGCCACCGGGATCGACCCCTCGCCCGCCTCGGTGCCGCTGTCGGCCGCTCCCGGCATCGGAGCGGCCGCCCCCCGATCACGGCACCAGTCGTTCGTGGGGCGTCATGCCGAACGGCAGATGCTGCACGACGCCTGGGCCGATCACACCAAGATCATGTTGTTGTTCGGCGAAGCGGGGGTTGGCAAGAGCGCACTGGCCGACGAGTTCGCGTCCGACCTGGCCGAGCGGAGCATCACCGTTCTGGCCGGCCGGTCGACCACGCACCAACTTGGTGCATTCGAGGCGTTCATCGAACCGATTCGGTCCGCGCTCGACCGCTTCGGTGCCGCTGTGCCCGACCATTTGCGCGACCTCGGCCGGCTGATACCAGGAGTGCTCGAACCCCGGGAGGACCAACTCGACCCCAGCCGAGCGGACCCGGCCGTCGAGCGCCGCCTGCTGTTCGAGGCCGTGAGGACGTTGTTCGGCTCGCTCGGCCCGACGCTGCTGATGCTCGATGATCTTCACTGGGCCGACCCCGGCACTCTCGGTCTGCTTGCCTACCTCGCCATCGACCCGTCCCTGACCGATTTCCGGATCGTGGGCACGATCCGCTCCACCGACGTGACCCCGGCGACCACGGCCGCGTTGTCCGATCTGCGCCGCCACTGCAGCCTGCAGCGCCTCCATCTGAGCGGGCTGGAGGGTGCCGAACTCGCAGCGCTCGTCGGGCAAGTGGCGGGCTCCGACGTGTCCGATGCGTTGATCGATGCCGTTCGCATGGCCACCAACGGCAACCCGCTGTTCGTTCGCGAACTCACCGAGCATCTGCTGGAGCACGGGTCCGACCCGACGACCGCAGTGCCCGAAGGCATTCGCGACACGATCGAGCTACGGGTGGCCGGCGTTTCGGCCGACGGGCAGGCACTCCTGCGTGGAGCGGCGGTGCTCGGCGAGACGTTCGACCTCGATCGAGCCGGCGATCTCGTGGCCCTCCACGGCGAAGCACGGTTGGCGGCCATCGAAGACACGCTGCTCTCGGGGCTGCTGGTCGAGCGAACGGCCAGGGTGGCTGCGTTCTCGCATGGGCTCGTCGCCACGGCGATCTACGAGGGGATCAGCCGGTCCCGTCGGCTGACGCTCCACCGGAGGGCCGCCGCCTCGCTCGGCGAGCTGGGTCCGGTGGAGGCCGGCCAGATCGCCGACGTCGCCCGACACTGGTCGATCGTGGCCATCGACGACCCGTCGGCCTCCGGCACGGCCGCCCGATGGTCGGTACGCGCCGGCGACGCAGCGTCGGCGTCGGCGTCAGTCGATGAAGCCATCGCCTGCTACCGGCGCGCCGTGACGTTGTGGACCGAACCGACCAGCGAGTACGCAGACACGCTGGTTCGACTCGGCGCGGCCCTCATGGCCAGTGGCGAGCTTCCCGAGGGCAAACGCGCCTTGCAGGAGGCGTTGCAGGTCGCCGATCGGGCCGGTGACGCGGCGATCTACGCGCGCGCCGCGCTCGGTCTCTCGGCGAGCGTGCGCTATTCGATGAGCGACCCCGAGCGCATCGCCGAGTTGGAAACCGCCATCGAACGGCTCGGGCCTTCTGACATGGTTCTTCGACCGGCGCTCATGGCGACGTTGCGTCGCCAGCTCGGGTTCGTCGACACACCCGACGCCGACCGCCGCCGCACCGAGGCCGCGCGGGTCGTCAGCGAAGCCGTGTCTGCTCCCGACGTGTCGGACGAGCTGCTCATCTCTCTGGGCAGCCTGCGAGACTCGCTGATTCTCGACGAGCCGGTTCCGCTCGGCCGACTGGCCCGCAACATCATTCGAGTGGCATCAGTTCGTCAGAACCTGCCGGTCATGTCGACCGGGTGGTATCGGCAGGCGTGGGCCGCAATCGAGTTGGGCGATGCCGTGGTCTTCCGACAGGCCGTCGACGAGTACCGAGCCATTGCGTTGCGATTGCGGCGGCCGTACGAGTTGGCACTGTCGTCGAACATGCTGGCGGCGGTGGCGCAGATCGAGGGCCGCTACGACGATGCCGAAGCCGCCGGTCAGGAAGCCCTCGGTCACGCGTCGATGATCGAGGATGGCAACTTCAGTTGGGTGTACTTCGCCAACTCGGGCTTGCGGGCCGTCGACCAGGGGCATCTGACCACCACGTTCGAACTGATGCAGGCCGTGCGGTCCGAGTTCGGGAGACTCGCCACGTTCGAGGCGGCCCTCGCGGCGATAGCCGCCAACGTCGGCGAGAGGGCACTCACGGATCAACTGTTCGACGAGCAGATCGGCCCGAACGGCGAGATCCTCGATGCCAAGTGGTCGTATCTGAGCGCAGAGCGCTTGCCGGTCGTTGGCTTGCTCGCATGGGCGGCCGCCGCATCCGGCGACGTGGAACGGGCCCGAATCCTTCGCGATCGGTTGCTGCGCTTCACCGCCGTCGGGGTGCGGGTGGTGCGCATCGCTCCGGTGGGGGCATGGCTGGGCCCGATCGATCATCATCTGGGAGCGTTGAGTCGTGTCCTCGGCGACCTCGACCTTGCTGAACAGCATCTGCAGAAGGCGCTCGCGGTCGAGGACGAGATGCATGGGCGCCCGTTCCGGGTTCGCACCATGGTCGAGTTGGCCCGTTTGGCCGACGACCGGGGCGGATCGGCGGCAGGTGAACCGGCCGACTCGTGGCGACGCCTGGCCGGACGACTGGCCGGCGAGCTCGGCATGGAATCGATCCTGACGACCATTCGCTGACGTTCGTCGGGCCGATTCGCAGCCGACGTCGCCCAGCGGCTCCGATGTGAGGGTGATGTGAGGGTGACGTCAGTGGTGATATCCGCGCCGTGAGCGCAAGGTGGGTCGGGTGAACACGCTTCTGGACACCAATCTGCTGCTGAGTTTCTGTCTCACCGCCACGGTGATCGTGCTGGTGCCCGGGCCGAGCGTGCTGTTCGTCGTGAGCCGGGCGCTCATGGGCGGGCGCCCCGCAGCGGTGGCTGCAGCCGCCGGCGACACCATGGGCCAGACCTTGCAGGGGGTGATGGCGGCGCTCGGAGTTGGCGCGCTGATCGCCGAGTCCGCAGTGCTGTACAACGGGATCAAGTTCGGTGGGGCGATCTATCTGGTGTTCATGGGCGCAACGACACTCAAGTACCGCCAGTTCTCCACCGTCGGTGGCGATGCCGCTCCGGTCGACGGGAGGCGCCAAGAACTTCGCCGAGGGTTCACCGTCGGGCTCACCAACCCCAAGACGGTCGTGTTCTTCGCCGCCGCTCTCCCCCAGTTCGTCGACCCAGCCCGCGGGTACGTGGTGCTCCAGATGTTGGCCTTGCTCCTCGTGTACAGCGTGATTTCGATGTTCGGCGACACTTCCTGGGGGCTCGCCGGCGACTCGCTGCGCTCGTGGACCGCCGACTCACCCCGCCGCATCGAAGGTCTGATCGCCTCCGGTGGACTGTGCATCATCGGCGTCGGCCTCTGGGTCGCCCTGTCCCACCACGCCGCCTGAGTCAGAGCCGGGCCCGGTCGCCGGAGAGGATGGGGTCGAGCCCCGTCACTGCGTCAGTTCGACTCGGTTGGCCTTGTCTCGACGGCTCCGCCCGAGCCGGGCACCGAGGGTGACGAGGCCGAGCCCGACCACGAAGAAGATCGTGTTGACCACTCCGTATCCGAAGACCTGGCCGAGGTCGTGGTCGGGGAACGGGCCTCCGAAGGCTGCGGTGTCGCCTCCTCCCCAGTCCAGCAGGAGCCAGGGCTGTTTGGAACGTGAAGACGAACTGCGCCGCCGCGATGTAGGCGATGAACGCTGCGGTCCGGTTCCGAACGAAGAAGCCGAGGGGGAATGGGGCGATGATCATGAGTGCAAGTTCCATGTGGTCAACGTAAGGAACGCGACATCCACGGCGCATCGGTGCTGGCGCCGGATTCGGCGTCGTGTCTGCGCCTACGCGCTGGCACGGACGCAGCGTGCTCCGATGTCGACGAAGATGGAGACGTGACGTTGGCATCGACCCCGCGACGTGCCGTGTTCCTCGCCGTGTGCCTCTACGTCGCGGCACTGATGATCATGGCGGCGATCGAGTCCCGGCGGGGCGGTGAGTCGCCGGATTGGCTGTTGGCGACGGTTGCCGGCTTCAGCGTCGCTCTCGGTGTCTTCGTCGCATGGCGGAGCCCGAACAGCCCGGCTGCGGGTGGCCTCGTCTTGCTGGGCGCCGCTCCGACGGCCGCGGCGGCGATCGAGGCGTGGGGCGAATCCTTCGGTGGTCCTGGCTCGCTTGTGGGAGCGCGTCTGGTGGCGCACGTCTCGCCAGGTGTGTGGGTGTTCAACCTGACGGGTTTCGTGGTCTTGGCCTCGAGCTTCCCGTCGGGCCCGTTGCCGAGCCGCCGATGGGCAACGGTCCCGCGGTTGTTCCTGTTGACGGGGGCGCTCGTCGTGTTGGTGGTCGGGGTGCAGCCCGAGCAGTTCGAGGCCGATGGGGGAGCGCTTCCGGGCGCTGCGCCGTTCGACGTGCCGGCTGTGGTCACCGGGGTCGCGATGCTGGCGACCGCCGTGCTCCTGGTCGGCGTCCTGGTGGCGGCAGTGCGATCGGTGGTGATGCGCTACCGGGCGGGCGACGACGTGATCCGCAGCCAGCTTCGCTGGTTCGTGCTCGGCGCGGGCTCGGTGCCCGTCCTCCTCGTCTCGGGTTGGATCGCCGAGATCGGCGGGGCATCCATCGCGGTGGCGTACACACCGTTCATGGTTGCGATCACCGTGCTGTTGCCGATCGCCGTGACCATCGGTGTGCTGCGACACGATCTGTTCGACATCGACCGGATCCTGAACGACACGATCGCCGGACTCCTCACGACCGTGGTGGCCGCTGCGGTGTTCGCGCTGGTGGTGACCATCGCCGCTCAGACGGGCGCAGCCCGACTGGAAGTCGGCGAGGCCGGCGGGCTCGCCGCTGCGGCGTTCGTGACGGCGTTGCTGCTGTATCCGGTCCACGGGCACCTGCACCGGCTCGTCGGGCGGGTGATCGACCACGACCGGGTCGTGGTGCTCGGAGCGGTTCGTTCGTTCGTCGACGATGTCCGTGACGGCGAGGTCGAAGCCGAGCAGGTGGAGGACGAACTGCGTCGCTGCCTCGATGACCCGAAGCTGCTGGTTCTGCTCGAGGTGCCCGGCCGGGACGGGCTGACCCGTCTCGACGGCACTCGCCACGACAGCACGCCCGACGCCGACGCACTGGTCACGCTCGACTGGCACGATCGCCGCGTCGGTGCGCTGGTGCTCGGGCGGGTGACGAAACGACGAGCCCGGATCGCCCGCGCCGCAGCGGTCGAGGCGCGTCTCGCGATCGATGTCAGCCGGCTGAGGATGGAACTGCGCCACGCACTCGACGACGCCCATGCCAGCCGACTGCGGCTGGTCGAGGCGACGGCGATCGAACGCCGGAAGCTCGAGCGGGACCTCCACGACGGCGCCCAGCAGCAGATCGTCGCCGTCGGCATGCGACTGCGGTCGGCGCAACGGCGACTGCTCCCCGACGACCCGACGGCGCTCGATCTCGACGAGGCCGTCGCGTCGCTCGAAGCGACGGTTGCCGAGCTCCGTCGCCTGGCCCACGGCATGCGACCGGCACTGCTCGACGACGGGCTCGCTGCAGCGCTCGGCAAGCTGGCACACGACATCCCGCTGCCCGTCCGGCTCTCCGTCGACGACCTCACGGTTCCCGAACTGACCGCAACGACGACGTACTTCGTGGTCGCCGAAGCCGTTGCGAACGTCCTCAAGCACGCACACGCCACCCGGATCGACGTGCGCGTCCGTGCCGAGGGCGACGGTCTGCGGGTCGAGGTGAGTGACGACGGCATCGGAGGTGTTCGACCCGGGCAGGGTCTGGCTGCGCTCGAGGACCGAGTCGCCGCACTCGGCGGACGCTTGCTGGTGCACAGCTTCGTGGGTTGCGGCACGACGATCGAGGCGGTCCTGTGAGGCTGCGCATCGTGGTGGCCGAGGATGCGGTGCTCTTCCGTGAGGGTCTGGTGCGGCTCCTGGAAGAAGCGGGTCACGACGTCATTGCGGCTGTCGGTGATGCGTTGTCCCTGGTCGAGGCCGTCGATGCCGACCGCCCGGACCTTGCCATCATCGATGTCCGCATGCCGCCGGACCTGACCGACGATGGCGTGCGGGCTGCACGAGAACTGCGTGGTCGCCACCCCGGGCTCCCGATGCTGCTGCTCTCTCAGCACATCGAGATCCGCCGTGCCGCCGAGCTGGCCGGAGAGGGCGGGTTCGGCTACCTGTTGAAGGATCGAGTGTTGCAGGTGGACGACTTCCTGGATGCGCTGCAGCGCGTCGCAGCCGGCGGCTCGGCGCTGGATCCATCGGTCGTCGCCGCCCTCGTCTCACCACCGCGGCGCCAGAGCGGGGCTCAGGTCGACGCGCTCACCGAGCGCGAGCGCGACGTCCTCGCCCTCGTCGCGCAGGGTCTGACCAACAGCGCGGTCGCCCGCCGACTGTTCCTGTCCGAGCGAACCGTGGAAGCCCACATGCGCTCGATCTTCCAGAAGCTCAGGATCCCGGATTCAGGAGACGACCATCGGCGCGTCCGAGCCGTCGTCGCCTATCTCACCGAATGACCGAGTCGTCCCCGGCGCCGTGATGACCGTCATCCGGCCACGGCGATTCTCGACGGCATCGCCGTCTGCGTCGGCCCGACCCGCGGCCGTCGAGGCACCGCGAGTCAAGGCAGGGCACGACGCTCGTCATCGCCAAGCCCGCACACCAACCGGCCCGCCACCCACGTACCCGGTCCCGACATTCGACGTACCGGCTCGAGCGACAACATCGCTCACTTTCTCGCGGGTGGTGTCACCCGGTGTGGTCGGACGGAACGTCAGTCAGGTACGGAGATGGTTCGGGTACCCGACGGTCGGACGCCCGTCATCGGACAGGAGCCGTTCATGAGGCGTGCACTCGGCATCGGGACCGCGCGGTTCTACCTGGGAGCGATCGGGCTGATCATGCTGCCGGCCGGTCTGCAGGCGGCGTTCGCGCCCCGGTCGTTCTTCGACGACTTCCCGGTCGGACGGGGCTGGATCGCCGCCGAGGGTGGGTCCTACGACGAACACCTCGTGCGTGATGTCGGCCTGTTGTTCCTGGCCTTGATCATCGTCACGTTCTGGGCGGCCTGGCACGACGAGTTCGTGGTGCCGGTCGCCCTTGCGTGGATCGTGCAAGGCGTCGGACACCTTGCGTATCACGTCGGTCACCTCGACGGGGTTGCCGGCATGGACCGCATCGGTCTCGTCGGCTCACTGGTACTGGTCCCGGCGCTGGCGGGCGCAGCGCTCGTGACTCCAGCCCCGAACCCGAGCGGAATCGGCTCCGTGAGGCGTTCGCGCCCGGTGGAGGTGCCGAGCCTGATGCAGTCGAGGCCCATCGAGCGGTGATCCGTCGGGTGGCGAAGCGCTCAGCCGCAGTTGCCGCCGATGTTGCAGACGAGATCGCTGGCCGGGGTGTGGTCGATGGCTTTGGTCGTCCACCAGCCGTGGGGTCCGTCGTTGCTGAAGGCGTAGGCGTTCGTGCGGTTCGGGTCACCGGCGACCGCGATCACGAGTCGTTCGGGGCGGCTGACGATCGGGACGAGACGTTCGGGGTCGTCGGACTCGGCGAAGACATTCGGGAGGTCCCCGGCGGCGACGAGTTCGACGAGCCGACGGCGTCCGGCGGTGAGGTTGCTCCACTCGCCGATCATCCTCTCGAACGTGATGGCGGGGATGCGGGCGTGGTCGAACAGGGCTCGTTGGACGTCGCGTTTCGACCAGCCGGCTCGGGCGAAGGTGCGGGCCAGGATCGGTGAGACGACCAGGAGCGGCTGGAACTGGTCGTGGCCCAGGCCGTGGACGTGGGTGAGGTCCCATGCGGCGACGCGGGTGAGTCCGTTGGCCAGGTAGGGGATGATCTCGTCCGGTGTCGACCCGAACACGCTCCCGATGATCGTGCCGCTGTTCATCCGGGCCATCGTGACGGTGTCCTGTTCGGCTGTGAATCCGAACGAGGCGCTGAGGGGTCGCCATCCGATCTCGGCCAGGCAGTCCATGTCCTCGGCGAGGACGACCCGGGCCGAGTTGCCGAACGTCGCCTTGTCGTGCTCGTCGGTGGTGAATCCGAAGACGTTGCGAAGATAGAGGCGGAGCCATCGCCCGACGCTGGTGTTGGCGTGGGTCCCTTCGCGCAGGGCGCCGACGCCGCAGTTGAAACCGAGGTCGGCGGTGTTCGGGCCGTCGACGATGATGAGAGCGTCGGCCCCGGTGGTGTTGCCGGAGTGTTCGGCGCCGTACGCCGGGTCGGCGAGGATCTGCGTGAGCGCGATGAGGACGGGCAGGTGTTCGGGTTTGCAGCCGGCGAGCACGGCATTGACGGCGATCGACCAGATCGTGAGGTCGCGCCCCGAGGAGGTGGCGACACCCAGCGTCTTCCACGGGTCGTGACCGGAGTCGACGAGGTACGCCTCGACCCGCTCCTGTGTCGGCGGGATGATCGGGTGACCGTCGGTCCATCCCATGGTGATGAAGTGGTCGTTGATCTCGTCGATGGTTCCCGACACCACGACGTCGAGCGCACCGGGTTCGTCGCTCGCTTCGTCGTCACCTCGGTCGTCGGGCCGGGTCAGGCCGTCGATGACCTGCGTCGACGGTCGGTCGCGACGAAGTTCTCGACCATCACGCTCGGTGGATTGGCTGTCGACGTGACCGACCGTGAGCGCCAGTGGAAGACGGTCGAAGCCATGGCCTCGGCCGGTCGCCGCGGCCTGACCCTGGAAGCCCTCACAGATGATCGACACCGAGGGGATGCCGGCGGTCTCGGCCGCGATCGATGCCCGCAACACGGCGGGCGTACAGCTACCTCAACAACCCATCCCGGACACGACGGCATCGACGTGGCGGGATCGGAGATCGTCACCGAGTCGACCGACCCGTTCCTTCTCGTCGGCGCCGTGCAGGTTGCCGAACTCGGTGTGGTCGACGATCTCGACGCCCGGGAACCGGGTCGTCAGCTCGCTGTGCGAGGACGGGGAACAGTTCGTCGCCCCGGAACAGGTAGTCCCAGAGGAAGGCCACCCGTGCACCTTCGAGCGTCTCGAGACGGTCGGCCTTGCGCCGCTGCTGGACGCCTCGAGGGGAGCGAGGCCACACGACGTCGTAGGTTGGTTCCATGCCCGCCATTCTGTCCGCGTCCGTGCGTCGTGCGCTCGCAGAATCTGCCTCGGCCCGGCTCGCCTGTCGGCCTCTGCGTCCGTCCTGATCGGGCAAACGCCGATCAAGATCGAGCAGGATCGAAGAAGCGGGTCAGCCGCCACTGCCGTACCGTCGTTGCCACGGCCCGTCCGGTGTCGGCGCCTGAAGGCCGACGCAACAATCGAACGAACCATCACGCATCACCGAGCCTGCCTCTGGAGGCCGGGCACACACGGCGATCGAAGGAGAACCATCACGATGAAAACCATGACGTGCAAGCAACTCGGCGGACCGTGCGACCACGCTCATCGAGGCGAGACCGCCGATGAGGTGATCAACGCCCAAGACCAGCACCTGAAGGAGATGGTGGCCGCTGGCGACACGGCGCATCAGCAGGCGAGCGACGAGATGAAGGGCCGCTGGAAGCGCCCGATCTCGGGCATGAAGTGGTATCGCAGCGCCAAGAAGGACTTCGCGGCGCTGCCCGACAGCTGACCCGAAGCGCGACCGCCGGGCGACGGTCGTTGGCTGAGCCGTGCCGTTCCTCGACGACGGTTCGGCGTCAGGCCTGGGCGATCCGAACGAGGTTGCCGGAGGGGTCGCGGAAGGCGCAGTCGCGAACGCCCCAGAACTGGTCGGTCGGCTCCTCGAGCACTTCGGCGCCGGATTCGACCAGTCGGTCGAAGGTGGCCTCGAGGTCGTCGGTGCAGAAGATGGCGGCCTGCATCGAACCCTGGGTCACGAGCGCCAGGAGCGCGTCACCCTCGGCGGGTGATCGCCCGCCATGGGGCTGGGACAGCACGATGTCGACGTCCTGGCCGGGGGCGCCCACGGTGACCCAACGGAAGCCGTTGTTCTCGACGTCCTGGCGCACTTCGAGACCGAGCGCGTCCCGGTAGAAGCCGAGCGCCTCGTCGGGATCGCGAACGGTGATGAACATCTTCGAGACGGTGATTGCCATGGCGAAACCGTAGAGGCGACGAACGCCCGCGGGCTTCTTCGATCCTGCTCGATCGCGTTGCCCGGTACGGGCCCCGGCGTGGGTGCTACGAGTCGACCGACGTTCGTCGTGGTCGGGTCCGGACCTTGCTGACGCAGGGCGGGATCACATCGAACGAACGGTGGTCCCGTCGGCGATACTCCGAGGGTGTCACCCCGACGACTTCGGTGAACCGCGAACTGAACGAGCCGAGCGACGCGCAGCCGACCGCCACGCAGGCATCGGTGACGGACACGCCTTGGCGGAGGAGTGCCATGGAGCGCTCGATCCGGCGGGTCATCAGATACGAATAGGGCGTTTCGCCGTAGGTGGCGTGGAACCGACGTGAGAAGTGCGCGGCCGACATCGATGCTCGCTGCGCCAGCTCCGGCACACTCAGGGTCTGGGCGTAGTGCCGATCCATGAAATCGCGCGTCCGGCGAAGAAGCTCGAGTTCGGCGATCGCATCCGGCGACATGCCCGGCAACGGTACCGCACGCGAACGGGCGTTGGTGCCGAGCACCTTCTCCAAACAGGGCACGACGGACGGTCGGCCGGGGACGAGGAGCACGAACGGTTTCGTCGGGCTAGAACGGGCACCGTGATCGAAACCTCGGCGCTCAACGCCAAGCGCATCAGCTTCGACGATCAGTGGGCGCTGCAGGAGCATTTCCATGCCCAAGGCTGGACCGATGGGCTCGCCGTCGTCCCGCCGACCGCCGAGGCGGTGGCGGCATGTCTCGAATGGGCGCTCCTCGCTCCGGACCATCTGATCGGCGTCGAACCGGTCCGGCAACGGACGGTCACCGCAGAGAAGGTCGCGATCAATGCAGTGATGGCCGGGTGCCTGCCGATGCACTTCCCGGTCGTGGTGACGGCGGTGACCGCGATGTTCACCCAGCCGTTCGAACTGCACGGCGCCACGGCGAGTACCGGTGGCTGCGGGATCCTGGTGATCGTCAACGGCCCGATCCGCCGCGAGATCGGCATGGTCGCGACGTTCAATGCGGTCGGGCCGAGCGACCGGGCAGGCACCTGCATCGGTCGAGCCGTTCGCCTGGTCTTGGGAAACCTGCTCGAAGTGCGACCCGGCGAGCTCGACCGCTCCACGCTCGGACATCCCGGGCAAGATCAGCTTCTGCATCGCCGAAGACGAAGAGCGCACGCCTTGGCCGTCGCTCGCGGCCGAGCGGCATCGGCGATCGACGACGCCTCGGCGGTGACCGTGCATGGCCGCCATGGGTCCCCGTCAGATCATGAACGAGTGGACGACGGACCCGAGCGAGATCCTCGACACCTACGTCGCCGAGATGCGGGCGAACATGCGCGAATTACTCGATCTGGGCCGGCAACTACGCCATCGTCGTTCCTCCTCAGCTCCGGGACCACTTCGATGCGCCGGATGGACGAAGGCCGACGTGCGGGCGGTACGTGTTCGATCACGCCAGCGTTCGGCGCCGAGAGTGGGCCATGTCGGCAAAGGCAAAGGTCGTTGCCGACAAGGGTGATCGCGAGTACCGCGGCACTGACCGAGCCAGTCGGATCTCCTGGTGGTCGCCGCCGGCGGACCGGCCGGTGGTTTCGGCGCCGTCATCCCGCCCTGGCTCGGATCGAAGTGCCGAGCTGTCACCGTTTGCCATCGGCGCGTGTGTGAACTGCTGACACGTACCAGCCTGGAAGGACCGCCATGACCCTCGATGTCCTCGTCCCCACCTACGACAAAGCGCACCCGTCGGCGTTGCGTTGGCGAACGCCCGCCGCCTCGCGGCAGCTCTCGGACGCGAACGCTTCGATGCTGCCTGGCTCCCGCTCTCGCACCCGGCAGTGGTGATCGTCCGGTCGATGACGGTGCGCGAGCAACGCATCAGCGGAGCTCGGCGGAGCCGGGTTTGACGATGCCGATCTCGTAGGCGAGGACGACGGCCTGGACACGGTCTCGCACGCCGAGTTTGGTGAGGAGCCGGCTGACGTGGGTCTTCGCGGTTGCTTCGCCCACGAACATCTCGGCGGCGATTTCCCGGTTGCTCATGCCTCGGGCGAGCAGCCGGAGCGCCTCGTGCTCGCGTTCGGTGAGATCGTCGGGAAGCGCAGCGTTGGACACGGTCGCCTCGGGCTGTCGTGGCGAACTCCTCGATGAGGCGCTTGGTCACGGTCGGGGCCAGCAACGCGTTGCCCTCGGCGATGACCCGCACCGCGGCCGCGAGCTCCTTGGCCGGGGTGTCCTTGAGGAGGAAGCCGCTGGCACCGGCCCGCATGGCGGCATAGACGTACTCGTCGAGGTCGAACGTGGTGAGAACGAGGACCTTGGTGTCGATGGCGGGCTCGTCGGTGATGAGTCGGGTGGCCTCGATGCCGTCCATCTCGGGCATCCGGATGTCCATGAGCGCGACGTCGGGGTTGGTGCGACGGCAGAGCTCGAGTCCGGTGCGGCCGTTGTCGGCGTCGCCGACGACCTCGAGGTCTGGTTGGGCGTCGAGAATCATGGTGAACGCGTCGCGCATCAGGGCTTGATCGTCGATGACTGCAACTCGGATGCTCATGCCGGTGCCGTGCTTTCGGGTTCTGCGGAGACCACCGCCGGCCGGTCCGTGGCGGTCGTTGGTCGGCAGGGAGGCGTCGACCCGGTAGCCGCCGCCTGGTCGTGGCCCGGCGGCGAGTTGCCCGTTGTAGATCTCGACGCGTTCGCGCATGCCGATGAGGCCGTGGCCGCTGCCGGTGTGGGTGAGCTGTGACACGGCTCGGCGGCCGGTGTCGTCGATGGTGATGTGGAGGGCGTCGGGGTCGTAGCGCAACTCGACGGTGGCGGTGGCGGCGTCGCCGCCGTGTTTGACGACGTTGGTGAGGGCTTCTTGCACGATCCGGAACGCGGCGAGCTCGATTCCGGGAGGAAGGGGCCGTTCGTCTCCGCTGATGATCAGCTCGGTTGGTGTGCCCGCGTGGGTGCAGTGGGCGATGGTGGTGTCGAGGTCGGCGAGTGAGGGTTGGGGCGCCAGCGCGCCGCGGGTGGCGGTGGCTTCGGATGGATTGTTGTTGCGGAGCACGCCGAGCATGCGGCGCATCTCGGCGAGGGCGTCGCGTCCGGTGGTCTCGACGCTGTGCATGAGACGGGCGGCGTCGTCGGGGCGGGTGTGGGCGATCTCCTGGGCGGCGGCGGCCTGGAGGGTGATGAGGCTCATCCCGTGGGCGACGACATCGTGCATCTCGCGCGCGATCCGCAGCCGCTCCTGGATGACGGCCCGCTCGGCTTCGGCCTGACGGTCGGCTTCGGCTTGCTCGGCTCGCTTCTTGGTGTCGGCGAAGATCTCTTCCTTGTTCCGGATGACCGCTCCGGCGAGGACCGTGGCCCCGATCGAGAGGATCATGCTGAGAGCGTTGGACCAGCGATAGCCGTCGACGCCATCCAACAAGGTGAAGCTGGCGACGCCGAACAGGACTGCGAAGCCGGAGCCCAGCGCGATCCATGCCGTTCGACGATTGCGCTCGTGGGCCGTGACCGCGTAGAGGGCGGCGAGCCCGACCGGGGCCATGAACGAGCCGTAGTCGCGGGCGTAGAACACACACGAGACGGCGATGACGAACACCATGACGGCGATGGGAGCGGTCCCGTCGCCAGACGAGTGCCGTCGCTGCGATCAGTACGAGGAGGACGCCCACGGCGTCGGGATCCCGGGTGCTGTCGGCGACCACGTCACCGGAGAGGTCGGCCAATGCCAGCAGCGCCATCAGGCCGGAGACGAGCACATCGACCAGTCGGGGGCGCGAGCGCAGCCACTCCTGGGATCGACGTGCCAGCGTGATCATGGTCTGGGCAGCCGAGCTCATGTCTCGACGGTAGTGCTTCGCCTGCCGGGTGGCGTCCGCCATCGGTTGGTTGATCGTTCCGCCAAAGGGATGATTCGAAGCGGCCGCCTCCCCGCACATCGGCGGGCGCGAGCCGGTCGCAGAACCGTGTCGGCCTCCGTCGATGTGGTGACGGTCGAGCCCGGCTGATCAGCCGTTGTCGGGAGTGCGAATCATGACTTCGCCCGACGACGGCAGGGACTCGATTTCTTAGGTTCGAACCACACACCGAATCCATCGAGAAACCCAACCACCCAGACGGAACAAGCTCATGACACTCACCCTCGACCTCCCATCCATCACGACCGTTGCGGCTTCCGCCCGTGGGGCGACGAAGGTCTACGGAACCGGCGACACCGAAGTCACCGCCCTCGACAACGTCGACGTCGACTTCGCCGCCGGCTGCTTCACCGCCATCATGGGCCCATCGGGTTCGGGCAAGTCGACGCTCATGCATTGCATGGCCGGTCTCGACCGCCTCAGCAGCGGCTCGGCGTTCGTCGGCGACGTCGACATCTCGGCGGCCAACGAGACGCAGCTCACGCTGTTGCGCCGCAACCGTCTGGGCTTCGTCTTCCAGGCGTTCAACCTGGTCCCGACGCTGACCGCGATCGAGAACATCACCCTGCCCATGGATCTCGCCGGGACCAAGCCGGACAAGGCCTGGCTCGAGAACGTGGTGCAGACCGTCGGCCTTGCCGATCGGTTGAACCATCGACCCGGCGAGCTCTCCGGCGGTCAGCAGCAGCGTGTTGCGGTGGCCCGGGCCTTGGCGAGCCGCCCGGCGATCATCTTCGCCGACGAACCGACCGGCAACCTCGACTCGACGACCGGCGGGGAGATCCTCGCCTTCATGCGCCACGCCGTCCGCGAGCTCGGCCAGACGATCGTCATGGTCACCCACGACCCGGTCGCGGCGTCCTACTCGGACCGAGTGGTGTTCCTCGCCGACGGCCGGATCACCGACGAACTCCACCAGCCCACCCCCGACACCGTGCTCGACCGCATGCGTCGGCTCGGCAACTGATCCCGGCAACACCGCACCGCAAAGGAAACCGTCATGTTGCGACTCACCCTCAAGAACCTGCGGGCCAACAAGGTCCGCTTTGCTCTCACCACCTTCGGCGTCATGCTCGCCGTCAGCTTCGTCGTCTCGGCCTTCGT
The DNA here is from genome assembly GCA_963717115.1 of uncultured Acidimicrobiales bacterium. GTDB lineage: Bacteria > Actinomycetota > Acidimicrobiia > Acidimicrobiales > SZUA-35 > JBBQUN01. The sequence goes on from CAVQVO010000017.1 coordinate 359,551, forward strand.
CCTGGGAGACGGCCTGCGCAGTACCTTCGGCGGCGTCGCCGACGAGACCACCAACGGCATCGACCTGGAGGTCCGACCCGTTGCCGACTTCGGCGACCCGCCACCGCTCTCCGCCGACCTGGTCGACGTCGTCGCCGACGTCGACGGCGTCACCGACGCGGTACCCGGCGATCGAGGCCGGGTGGGACGTCGTCCAGCTCCTCGGCGACGACGGCAAGCCCGTCTCGAGCGACGGGCCCCCACACATCGCCTTCGCATGGTCGGACAACACGTCAACTCAGCGCGTTCACGCTGGTGGACGGGACACCGCCGGGTCTCGACGAGTTCGTCGATCGATCTCGACTCGGCCGCCAAGCACGACCTGAGGATCGGTGACAGCTACGAGCTCACGACACCGACGGGCCGGGCGCACCTGACCCTGTCGGGCACGTCGTCGTTCGGGGCCGACAACGAAACCGTCGGTGCCGTGCTCATGCAGATGAACGCCGACCAAGCCGGTGACCTCTTCGGCATCGACGGTGTCAACACGATCAGCATCCAGGTCGACGACGACGCCGACATCGCGGTCGTGCAAGCAGCCGTGCAGGCGGCGGTGCCCCAGGCCGACGTCGTCGACAACGCCGTCGTCGCCGCCGACGCCAACGACGACATGACCGGCGAGATCGACATCGTCGGCAACATCCTGCTCGGCTTCGGCGGCGTCGCCCTGTTCGTGTCGATCTTCATCATCTACAACACCTTCGCCATCGTGTTGGGCCAACGCACCCAGGAACTGGCACTCCTGCGGACGATCGGTGCAGACGCCGGCCAGATCCGGCGATCGGTCCTCGGCGAGGCCCTGGTCATCGGCCTGTTGGCTTCGGTGGGAGGAATCGCCGGCGGTGTCGGCGTCTCGAAGGGACTCCGGGCCCTGTTCAACGCCACCGGAGGCAGCCTGCCGGACTCGCCAACCATCATCGCCACCCGCACCATCGTGGCCGCGTTGGTCATCGGTGTCGGTGTCACGATGCTGGCCGCCATCGGCCCGGCTCGACGGGCAGGGACGGTGCCGGCGATCGCGGCCTTGCGCGGCGGTGCCGATGCTGCGGCACCCGGCAGCCGAACCCGGATCGCGTCCGGCACCGGCCTGTTCGCAGCGGGCCTGGTGGCTGGTGCGCTCGGTCTGAGCGGAGCCGGAAGCACCGCGGCCACGGTTGCGCTCATGGCGGGCGGCGCCATCGGGATCTTCCTCGGCGTCACGCTCCTCAGCCCGATGGCGGTCGGCGTGATCACCCGTGTCATCGGCTGGCCGCTGACCAAGATCAGCGGTGTGGCGGGCCACTTGGCTCAGCAGAACGCAGCCCGCAACCCACGTCGCACCGCCACGACGGCGGCGGCGTTGATGATCGGCCTGGCACTGGTTTCCACGGCGCTGGTCGTCGGGCAGTCGATCAAGGAGAGCATCGGTACCACCCTCGAGGATTCGGCAACCGCCGACTACTACCTCACCGACCAGCTCGACGAGGTCACCTTCCCGCTCGGGCTCCCCGCCGACCTGGCAGCCAACGACCTGTTCGACTCGGTCAGCGGGTTCCGCTACGTCGAGACCCGGGTCGACGGTGAGATCGGCACCAACGTCGCGGCCGACTTCGCTCAGCTCCCACCGTTGTTGAACGCCGACATCCGAGCGACGGTGGCTACGACCTCACGGTCACCAATCCGGTCCTGATCGCATCGAAGCACGCCGAGTCGACAGGACTCGTCGTCGGAGACCGCGTCACGACCGAATTCGCCAACGGCGCCTCGGTCGAGGCCACGATCACCGGCGTGTTCGACGACGAGGCACTCATCACCGCTGACTACCTCTTCGACGAGTCGGTCTTCGACGCCGCAGGCGACCGGACCGGCTACGAATGGATCGCCATCTCGGTCGCCGACGGCGCCGAGCAAGCCGCCGTGGACGCGGCCATCGCCGCCGTGTCGAGCGAGTTCCCCGCCGCCGATGTGGAGACGACCCAGGAGTTCCGAGACCGAGCCGCCGGAACGATCGACGACATTCTCGCCATGGTCAACATCATGGTCGCCCTCGCCGTGATCATCGCCCTCATCGGCATCGCCAACACCCTTGCCCTGTCGGTCTTCGAACGCACCCGAGAGCTCGGCCTCGTCCGAGCCGTCGGCATGACCCGCCGCCAACTCCGGCGCATGGTCCGCTTCGAGGCAGCCCTCGTCGCCACGTTCGGCGCCGTCCTCGGCGTGTCGATCGGGCTCCTGTTCGGATGGGGGGTCGTCCAGGCACTCCCCGCCGGCTTCGCTTCGACCCTCGTCGTCCCCGTCCAGTCGATCGTCGTGCTGATGATCGTCGCCGCGACCGCCGGCGTGCTCGCCGCAGTGCTGCCGGCCCGGCGGGCCGCACGACTCGACGTCCTCGACGCCATCTCCCACTGAGCAACGAGGCGGGGCAGATCGGCCAAACCGGCTGGAGCCTCGGAATCGCCACCCACGGACTCGTCGTCGGTCTGAACCGACCGCTCCATCCTCGTCGACCCGGGAGCAGCAACAGGTCGACACGGTCCTGGCGAGATGAGGGCACCGATTCGGCACGCAGAACGCTCTCGGTCGGGCTGCGATGTCGCTCGCGTGTAACTGCGGCCGGCTCGGCCCGTCTTGGTGACATGACTGACGACAAGACGACCATCGCATCCGACCAGATCCGCATCTCGATCGAGGTCGGCCCCGACTACGCCATGAGTGACACGCTGACCTCGCTGCTCCAGCAGGTGCAGGCCGAGGTCTCCGACGACGAAGTCAGTGGATACGCCATGGACTTCTTGAACCTCAAGCCGCGCACGAGCTCGGACTACCTGATCATCACGATGGAGAACCAAAAGGCCGCGAGCTACACCGAGATGGATTCGAAGGGCAAGAAGAAGTACTGACCGTGCCCACCACCGCACTTTCTGCGCCGCTCGACGTCACTGCTGCCGACGAGTTGCTCGACGCGGCTCGAACGCTCGTCGACGGCGATGTTCGGGGCATCGCCGCACGGCCCGAGTTCGACATCTCGTGCGGGCCAGGGTGCGGCGCGTGTTGCCGCCAGGCCGTGCCCGTGACCGCTGCGGAACTACGTGCCATCCGGGCCTGGCTCGATGCGCTGCCCGTCGAGGATCGGTCGGCGCATGACGAGCGCATCGCGGCGACCAAGGCCCGACTCGACGCTTGCGATGCCGAAGCCGTCGGCATCGAGAACGAGCGGGCGTACTTCGCGCTGGGAATCCCGTGCCCGTTCCTCGTTGACGAGTCGTGCAGCATCCACCCGGCGCGTCCGCTGGCCTGCCGGGAGTACGTCGTGACGTCGGACCCGGTGCACTGTGCGAGCCGGGCCGATGGCCAGATCGTGCGGATCAGCGCCACACACGATGTGCTCGGCGCCTTCGCCAAGGTGTCCGCCGAGATGGGCGAACCGACCGAGTACCTCCTCGCCCCAGCCATCGCACGACCGGTTCCCCACGCCCCCGTGATGGCGCCCCGTCCGGTACCGGCTCTGATGCGGATGTTGATGGGCACTCGATAGGGCATGGATGCTGCGGCCGACCTATCGAGGAGGACCGGCTTGGATCTGGGCTCGAGCGTCGTGCCGTGAGGTCTCGGGGCCGAACGACAGACAGAACCAGCTCACGCCGGCCGCGCGATAGTCGGCCGCGAACTCCGGCGGACCGTGAAGGCAGATGTCGAAGTCGGACCCGACGCCGAGATCGGCCCGGAGCGAGGCGATGTCACTCGGAGGGATCGGCCCGACCGGGCTGAAGGGCATCACGCCCTGGCACCGGATCGCTCGGCGACGTGGGCCGCTGCGCAGCGGCCAGAGCGCCGCGGCCCAGATGGGAATCGAGGGTGACTGCAGTGGTGCGGGGAGAAAGCGGGCGTTCGTGATGGAGGACCGGCGACTCTGGAAGCTGAACGGCTCACCCGACCAGAGGCCCCGGAGAATGGCGATCCCGTCGTCGGCGAGCTCGGCTCTGATCGTGTCGTTGGTCGCCGGTTCGTCGAACGCCGAGAACTCACGCCAGAAGTCGATGCCGAGACCGACTCCGAGCGTGAGCCGACCCTTCGACAAGTGGTCCAGCGTGACCGCCTCTCGAGCGAGCAGCCACGGCCGCCGCCGAGGTATCGGCGTGACGAGAGGGCCGAGCCGAATGGTCGATGTGTGGCAGGCCACGGCGGCCAGGGCGATCCAGGTGTCGGCGAGGTCGACGTCGTTGGCGTAGAGGATGTGGTCCCACAGGAAGAACCCGTCCCAGCCCGCTTCCTCGGCCTGCTGGGCCAGTTCGATCAGCACGTCGACGTCACCGAACGACCCGAAGGGCGGGAGGTAGACGGCGTGGCGCATTCCAGCAAGGTAGAAGATCCCGCTCGATGCCGCTCTCGAAGGAGCGTCCCGTCACCTCCGAGCGCCCGTTGGCGCTCGTCCCCGCACGAGCACGAACCGTCACGCTCTCGATGATCGGTGTCTACACGCTGAACACCTGGGCAGCAGCCAGGAGAGCGCTCGCCACCCGTTGGTCGCCTTCGATCGTGGCATCGAGTTGGGTCATCGAGATTCGCTTGGCGGCCAAGCGACAGTAGTCGACGACATCGACCACGATCAGGCTGGCGCGCTCGAGCGGATTCCCGAGGTCGAACGTGCCGCCACCGGCACCGGTCAACACCACCCGAGCGCCGGTGAACTGGGTCTCGGGTGCGACGATCGGCAGGACCAACGGCAAGGTACCGACCGAGAAGCTCGACATCGTGCGCAGCTCCGCAGCCTCAGGAGCGCTCGGCGCAACACCAATGGCCCGGCGAATGTCATCGGCGTGGGTCCAGACCTCGAACGACCGAGCAACCAGTGCCGTCGCCGTCGTGAACGGCCAACCGTGCAGTTCGACCGGCGCGTCCAGGGCCGACCCCCGTCCCGCCCGGAGTTCGTGGGCCGTCGAGGTCGCGCGTTCGTACCATGCCGCCATCGTGTCGATGGGCGGTCGGCTGGCCTCCGACGCGATGGCGTCGGCACCCATGGCGAGGTGGCCGATCCTCCCGGTCACCGTGCCGCCGACGGTGCCGGAGGCCAACCCCAGTTGCCCCGCGGTGTATCCCTCGATGACGAGGAGATGGGCGACCAGCTCGTGGACCGTCCACGCATAGGGCTCTGCCCGGCGCAACCACTGCTGCGTCGTCAAGGACGCCAACAACTCCTGGAGGGCCTCGACCTGGTTCACGAACAGGTCGATGACGTCCGCTCCGGGCCCGACCTCACGGGGCGCCCGGGCGGCGGCGTCGAGAATGCTCTGGCGGAGTTCGGCGGCCGGTGCCCTTGCATCACGCTCGTGAAGGGCAGCAACGACCGCCTCGAACGCTCGTGCTCGAGGAGCGATCTCGGGATCGAGCGAGATCAACCGATCGACGTGGGCGGACGTGTCGCGATCGAGTGCGCCCAGGGCCCAGGCGCCGAGCAGCTCGTCCAACTCCGATGGGGTCATGTCCATTCGTTGATCCCGGTTCCTTCGGCTCGTGCGAGTTCACGAGCCAGCCGGCCCAGCCCCAGCCGCAGCCGGGACTTGGCCGTTCCTTCGGATGCACCGGTCACTGCGGCGACATCCTTGAACGTGAGGCCGCCGTAGTATGCCAACTCGATGGCCCGGGCCTGGTCGGGCGGAAGGTGACCCACCGCATTCCTCAGGCGGCTGGCCGTGAGGAGCGCCATCGCCGCCTCCTCGACATTCGGTGGTGGGACCGGCAGGGCGGAGGCTCGCTCCTCCCGTCGAGTGCGTCGACCGGTTCGGCGTAGCGCATCGATCGCCCGACGGCGGGCCATGATCGCCAGGTACGTGCGAAGACTGCCGACGTCGGGGTCGAAGGCCGCCGGATGCTCCCACAGTGCGACGAACACCTCCTGGGTGATGTCCGCCGCAGCGTCTGCGCCGACGACGCGGATCGCGATCCCGTGAACCAGCGCGCCGTACTGATCGAAGATCGGACCCAGCGCAGAATCATCGCCCGCAACGAGGCGGGCCATGATCGTGCGCTCCCACGTCGAGGGCGGCACCCCCATGGTTCGCGACGCTACCGACCGTGCCCGGTTCACGCCAGCGGACCGAGTCTTCGTTGCCCTGGGTCCGATCGGTGAACCGTCATCGGCGGGGGAGCGCCGGCGGCGTTCGGGGGGAGCGGCGAGCTGCCCCTGGTTCAGGGGCAGGACGTCACCAGCGTTCCCACGCAACGAAGCTGTCGAGGGGTTTGCGGGCACCGGGTTTGAAGTCGGTGCCGATCGTGTGCGCGACCGGGATGAGCGCCGCCTGGGTGACCTCGTCGTGGTCGATACCGAGTAGCTCGGCGGCTTCCTCCTCGAAGAACAGGTGCAAGCTGGTCCAGACCGTGCCGAGGCCCCGGCTGCGGGCCGCGAGCATGAAACTCCATGCCGCCGGCGCGATCGAACCCCACCAGGCCGAATCGAACGGGTTCCCGGCGAGCGGCTGCCGCCCGATGCACGGGATGACGTGCACGGGCACCTCGTGCAGGTGCTCCACGAGATGACCGAGCGATCCCAGGATCCGTTGATTCGTGGCGTCGGTTGCGGCATCGCCGGTCGGCGCCGAGACGGCGAACGGCAGCTTCAGGTATTCCTCGAGGCCCCGGCGGAACAAGGTGGCGAGCCCGCGACGGGTTTCGGGGTCCGTGACGACGACGAATCGCCAGTTCTGCATGTTGGACTGGGTCGGTGCCTGCTGGGCGATCTGCAAGCACTCCTCGAGCAGTCGGCGCTCGACCGGTCGGGTCAGGTCGAGCCGCTTGCGGACGGCACGGGTCGTCGTGAGGAGCTCGTCCGCGGTCAGCATGGTTGCGGTCTTCATGGGGGCACCTCAGCGTGCTGACGCCGTGGACGAGGTTGCGGTCGCGGCCATCTCGTGCGAGGCCAGATCCAAGACGTGACGGAAGGAGGTGACCCTGCCGTCGCCACCGAACTGCCAGATGTGCACGGAGAGATCATCCGGGATCGGGGCACCGGTGACGAGGTTCCGACCGGCCTCTCGAACTGCGACCATCACGGTGTCGGCCGAGGCGCACGGGGTCCCGGGCTCGAAGGTGGTGAACTCGATGTTCTGGGAGAGGGCCTGAAAGAAGCTCGCGACGGCCGGCTTGCCCCGCCCTGGCTGCAGATAGGGCAGATCCGTCGGGCGAATTCCCTCGTCCCAGGAGATGTCGTCGCTCAGCCGGCCGAGGATGTGCTCGAGATCGCCTCGACCGAAGGCTTCGTAGATGCCGATGATGGTTTCGGTGTTGGTTTGCATGACTGCTCCTTTGCAGCTCGATGTGGCCATGGTTCGCCACCGCCGTCGAAACGGATCACTTCGCATCGTCCTGACGAAGGGCACCGTCGATCCTCACCGGTCGATGGCCACGGTGATGGTGGCGCTCCCCGACTCGAACGTGCCGGTGCGAGCCTCGACGGTGATCTCCCACCGCCCGCGGAAGGGCACCTGGACCGGGACGTGGTAGGTGCCATCCGCCACTTCGTGGAGCCGCAACTCGAGGGGAGCGACTGCCTGACTCGGCTCGGCGAGCGACGCCGTTGGGGCGAACAGCGTCGCGAGCGGACGCCCGTCGGAGTCGTTGAGCTGCAGGTACAGGTCGTTGTAGCCCACAGCAGCAGGAGCGAAGGCGAACCGCACGGTCCCGACACCCGAGGTGAGATCGACCAGCTCGCTCTGCGACGAGGATGCCGGTGCCGGTCTCGTCAGGCTGTCCACCGGTGAGCTCCCCACCACCACGCCCGTCGCCACCAAGACGGCGGCGAACACGACGAGCTCCGCTCGCAGGACGGCCCGCAGTCTGCCGTCCACCGGCTCGCCGTCGGGGTCTTCGAGCGCCAACCGCGGCACCAGCCGAATCCGGTTGTACCAGCCGATGCCTGCAAGCAGGGCGACGAGTCCCACCTTCACCAGGATCGCCCGGCCCCAGCGGGTGGTGGCGAACGCTCCGACGTCGGGGGCGATGCCCGCCGCCATGGCCAGACCGGTGACGGTCACGGCCATCACGGCGACGACGGCGTGCATCGAGACGTCGGCCGCCCTGGTCCGGCGCTGGGAGACCGTGCTGGATGCCCGGGTCGTCGCCAGCGCAGCGACACCACCCAACCAGGTGGCTGCGGCACCGACGTGCGCAACGTCGCCGGCGACCACCAACCAGGTGGGCGACGCCGTGCGGGTGTGGCCTTCGACGGCGGCACCGGCCACGACGGCGATCGCGCCCATGGCCCAGACGGCGCTTCGGCCTCGCCCCGAGCGGCCGGCCAGCCCGACGACGATCAGTCCGGTTGCCAGCCACGACAGAGACCAGCCGACCGACCCGTCGAGCGCCCTCGTGATCGAGTCTCGGTCGCCGACGGCAACCCAACTCCCGTCGAGCTCCACCACACGGATCAGCCCGACGACGACCAGCGCGACGAGACCGGTGGCAACGGACGCGCCGACGAGACGATCCACGTCGGCCCCTTCCGCTGCAGGATTGTGGGCCGACCACCGCCTGGCGAACCACCCGGCGCCGACGGCGGTGAGTGAGGCGAACCACAAGACGGCCGTGGCGAGTCCCCGAATCGCCGTGATGCCGGTCGCGCCGTCGGCGACGGGCACCGCAGCCGGTCCCGCCACCGAAGGCGCGCCCACGTGGAAGAGGGAACTCCCCGTCACCGGGTGGGAGTCGGCCGAGATCACGTGCCACGTGACCACATACGAGCCATCGGCAACCTCGGCCGCCATCGTGAACCGGAGCTCGTCGTCGACCACCTCCACGCCGACGGCCACGTCGACGGCATCGGCGTCGAGTACGGCGTTGCCCTCGGAGGCGACCGACACCCCTTCGGTGAAGCGGACCGTGACGATCTCGGGTGCCTGCGACACGACCGCACCGTCGGCAGGATCGACACCGACCACGATGGCGTGGGCCGCAGCTCCGGACGCAGCGGCGGCGACGATCGCGACGAGCACGGCCAGCGCAACCCAGGCGCGGGCCGGAGCGCCGGTGGCGATGCTCACGGCGTCACGTCACCGCGCATCGCCCCGACGATGGGCGTGGTCGCTCCTCACCCGTGGCCGTGGCCCAGATCATGGGCCAGATCGTGGGCGGCGGCGGCCAACCCTGCTGCCGTCGCGAGGTCACCGGCCTCGAGTGCCGCGTCGAGATCCTGCAGCGCCATCAGCAGATCGGCCTCGGTCGAGCCGGCGGTGGGCTCCATGGCCTCGACGACGGCGACGTAGTCGGCCACGACGGTCCGCTGGGCAGCCGCATCGAGCCGGCCGTCGGCCAGCTGCTCGTCGACCTCGTGGAGCGCACGTACATCGAGCACGTCGTCGACGTGCGCGTCGGACATCTCCTCACCATGGTCATGGTCGCCGTGCTCTGCGTCGCCGCCGTCGCGGGTGAGAGCGACCTCGACCTCGACCTCGACCTCGGTCGAGCCGTCGGCGTTGGCCTCGTCGCCGACCGCGTCGTCGACGACCGCATCGGTCTGGGACCCGCCGGTCGCATCGTCGTCGCCACACCCTCCGGCCAAGAGTGCGAGAACAGCCACCGTGCCGATGAGCAGGCGGACGAGGGTCGTGGTTCTGCGCACGCAGTTCTCCTGGGTCGTGTCGCTCGGTGTCCGGGCGAGGTGTCGTCACCGGGCAGACCGCCCCAGGAGCTGTCGAGTTCCATTCGGTCGGGCCTCGTCCGCCGAGGGTGCGGCCGGGACGCACCGACGTGGGGTCTGTCGACTCGTTCGGCTCCGGCTGCGACCGCGCCGTCAGGGCCGGATCTTGTACGCGGCGGCGAGTTCGGACAGTTCCAGGCCGACGGCGTCGACGAGTCCGGTCAGATCGGCGACGGTGTCACCGTCGGCGATGGCGCCGAGCCCGAGTTGCGATGTTCCGGCCTGCACACCGAGGTGGAGGGGCGTGATGTCGCTGACCGAGAGGACCGGATGGCTGGTGCGCAACGGCCGCCCCGCCAGGTAGACCTGGCGCTGGGGCCCTGGCACGTTGGTGATGCCGAGGTTGACGGCCGGGCTGACGAACTGGCGGTGCGGCAGGGCGTCGTTGATGCGGTTGGCCAGCGACGCCATCGCCGGCGGTGCGAACATGGCGATGTCCTGGGTGAGTGACAGCGGGATCTCGCCGTAGCGCTCCTTGGCTCGCCCGAGGTTGCGGGCCGTCACCTCGAGTCGCCGTACGGGGTCGGCCACGTGCGTCGCCAGCGCGACGGTGATCCCGGCGACGTGGGCGTCGGCATCGCGTTCGCCGCGCGCGAGCACCGGTACGACGGCGATGATCGGTGACGTCGGGAGCTCGTCGTTGGCCAGCAGCCATCGCCGCAAGGCGCCGGCGCAGATCGCCAGCACCACGGCGTGGAACGACACCGGGGACGACGGGCGATGGGCGGCGGCCCGCACGGCGACGAGCTGCTCGATCGGTACCGAACCGGTCGCGTACACCCGGCGGGGCCCGATCGCTTCGTTGAACGACAGTCGCGGTGCTCGGCCGGTGGGATGTTCGTGGTCGTCCTCGTCGAGACTGCCCGGCAGGAGTTGGGCGACCCGTTCCAGCCCGGGCCAGCGGTGTGCCACCTCGTGGGCGGTGGCGCCGAGCCCCGGTAGCTGTTCTCCGACCGCACGCGCCGTTCGGGCTGCGACGCGGCCGGGGAACCCGAGGCCGCGTCGGAGCTGCTCGGGCGCCGGCCGGATCATGCGGTCGACGAACCAGTTGGCGGTCTCGGTGAACACCTCGACGTGCTCCATCGTCGGGGCGCCCCCGGGTGCGTCGTCGAGGAGTGCGGTCATCAGTTCGACGCCGGTCTGGTCGTCGATCGCCGCCATGTGGACCTTGGCGTAGACCGCCACCCGATCGTCGGGAAGCCCGTCGATGACGTACATCTGCCAGAGCGGTCGCGCCCGGTCGAGCCGGGTGGCGTGGAGGCGGGCGACGAGCTCGTCGAGGGCCCGACGCGGGTCCTCGTCGGCGGGCAGCGTGGCGTGGCGGAGGTGGACGCCGAGATCGACGCGCTCGACCATTCGCCAGCTGGGACGAGTGAATCCGCTGGTCGAAGCGGCAACCACGCGGCGGGCGGTACGCATCGCCGGGAGCCGGGCCTCGAGTGCCGCCCGCACGGCACCCCGGTCGAGCGGGCCGTCGTCGGAGGGGTCGAAGATCATCAACGAACCGAGGTGGCGGGGCTCGTTGGGACGTTCCATCGCCAGGAACGCGGCATCGATCCCGCGCATCGACGTCATCTCGGGCCCTCACGCCGGCACATCGGGACGAGGATCATGGCGTCTTCCCGGTGCGGCGCCACGGACCGGACTTGGCCACCAGCCGGGTCCAGTTCTCGGGAGCGAAGGGTTCGTGCACGCCAACGGGTTGCGCCAACCGGTCGGCGATCACGTACAGCGCAGCCGGATTGTGAAGCAGCCCGACGTGACTTCCCGGGACCTCGATGTTCTCGGCCAGCGGTGCTTCGGCGTCGATACAGGAGAACCACGACACCACGCCGTCGGTCCGGCTGTAGATCGCAGTGGTCGGCATCGGCAGCGGCTCGTTGAGCCGGGCCATGACCTCGGCGGGGATGCTCTTGATGCGGGTGCCGGTGAACGACTCGTACATGGGCCAGACGATGTTCGACTTGAGGTCGCCGGCGAAGGGGCTGCCGACGGTGATGACTCGACGGACGTTGTCGGGATCGGCTCGGGCGACCTCGCGGGCGTAGATGCCGCCGAGGCTGTGGCCGATCAGGCTGACCGGCCCGCCCGCCTCGTCGACGACCTCGCGGAGCCGGCGCACGGCGATGGTCTGCAGGCGGTGGAAGGCGAGGATCTCGCTCCGTCCCCACTTGTGGACGGTGTATCCCATACGACCGAGGTAGGTCCGCAGCACGGTGGTGAACGCATCGCCGGCCCCGAACGGGGGGATCGTGACGACGTGGTGCCCGTCGCCCTTCGGTGCCGTCAGGAGTGACGGGAGCGCCGGCAGGAGCGAGGCGGCCTCCAGCGGGGCGCGTGCCTCGGCGAGGAGGTAGAGCAAACCCGGACTTCGATCCGGACGATCGGTTGGCACGGCCGGAGTGTAGACCACCGACGACGGGCCAGTTCCGGGCCGGCTTCCGTCGCTCCGATCGCTGCCGGGACGACATCGAGGGTGAACTGCTGTCCGATGGCTGTCGTGACCGTGCCTTCGGCGAGGTCGTGGCAAAATGTGGCGCTGGTGTCACCCCTGGAGCACTCCCGGGAGTCTCCTTGGTGTGTCGACAATCGGTGATTCAGCAGCGAAGGCGTTGCTTGGGTCCGAACGCATGGACCACTTCCTCGCAAGCGGCGACCGTCGCCGTCGTTTCGCCGGGTCACGCAGCGAGTCCGAGCAGTTGGCGATGCTGGACATCACCGAGCTGTACCGTCTCGAAGCCAAGAAGACCCTGGCGATGCTCTGCGTGTTCCTTGGGGATCGGTCCGAGGCCGAAGACGTTCTGCAGGAGGCGTTCCTCCGGGTTCAACGATCCTGGGGCCGGGTCGAAGACCGGACCAAACTGGCTTCGTATCTGCGTTCGACGGCCTTCAACGTCGCCCGCTCGAATCTTCGCCGGCGAGGCGGCCTCGCGGCACGCCTCACCTCGATGGGCTCGTGGAGCCAGTCCGGTTCCGCAGCCACTGCGGATCACGATCCCACGAGTCGATGGTCTGAGCTGCGAGAGGATCAGAAGGAAGTCTTCGCGGCGCTGCTGGCCCTTCCGGACAAGCAGCGGGCGTGCATCGTGTTGCACTACTACGGCGGTGGCAGCGTCGCCGAAACGGCGTCCGCGCTCGGCATCTCGATCAACTCGGCGAAGACGCACCTCCGCCGTGGCTTGATTCGGTTGCGTCGGGAATTGGAGGATCTCCAATGACGAAGCGATCAGACGACGTCGAGCGTCGACTGGAGGACCTCTTCGCCTCGATCAGTCCCGAGCCGATGTCGTTCGAACCCGACCTGCGGGTCCGGCCGTCGCCACGGATTCCGCCGGCCTGGCGAGTGACCGTCGCTGCCGCCGCAGCAGTGACGATGTTCGGACTCGTCGCGATCCTTTCTTCGGGGCCGGCGGCGATCGACATCGCCGCCGATTCTCCGTCCGTGGCTCCGGTGCGGGGTTTCGACGCAGCGGTATCGATGCTGTGCGTCGAACTCGACCGGTCGCGAAATGGTGTGGAGCCACTCTTTCGGACCACTGACGCCTATCGGGTCGTCGTCGAGGAGCGCCGCCTCGCGCTGGCGGTGTTGCTCGAGTCCTTGCTCGCCCTGACGCCACCGGCGGAATCGCCCGACCTCCCGTTCGCCGTGGCCGCCGACCTCCGCCGTCCGAACGAGCTGCTCGATGACGTCGAACGGGCTGCCGTCGCTGGTGATCTGGACCGAGCCGCCGAGACGTGGACGCTGGTCGATCCTGCGATCGATGCGGTCGTTCGCGACCTCGGAGACCACGGAGCGGAATCATGTTGACGAAGGGGAGCGACTGATGCGATCGACCAGGTGGGAAACCCGGAGTGCGCGCTCGATGGGCGTCGCTTGCATCGTTGGGCTGACGGCCTGTGGTGGAAGCTCGTCCCAACCGACCGCCGATGCGGCCGGCAGTCCCATCCCCTGCGCCGCGATCATGAACGCAGAGGATGAGAGCGTTGAAACGGTCGAGCTGAGTATCCAATGGACTGGCCCATGGGATGACCTCGGCGGTCCGGCGCTGCTCGAGACCTACAGCACCCATGACCCCTCCGTTGCGGTGAAGGTCCTCCCCGCCGTCGTGTCGGCCGAGTCGGTGTCGGCCCTGAGCGGTCAGGTGCCACCGGTGCTCGCCCGGGTCCCCATCGACGCCGTCGGAGCGCTCGCAGCCGCGGAACTGATCCGACCATTCGACCCATGCGTCGCTGGTGTCGTCGAGACCCAGGCCCTACCGGCGCAGGAAGTCGGCCTGCTCGGCGGTGATCGCTACGCAATCGTCGGCAACCTCGACGTCAAGGTCATGCTGTTCGATCGTGAGGTGTTCAGGCGGGCAGGGCTCGACCCGTCCGAGCCACCGGCCACGATGACCGAGTTGTACGACGCAGGGCGAACCATCCGCGACGAGTTGGGGATCGAACGCCCGATCGCAGGCCTGAGTGCGGTCATCAGCGTCTGGGATCATGACGAACTCGGTGGCGACCTTCCCGATGGAGCGGTGACTTGGCTGGAGATGCAGCTCGAGGGGCTCCTGCTCGCGACCGACGAGACCTCGCCGTTCCCGCCACTCGGGGATGGTGCCGCCGCAGTCCAGATCGTCAATCAATCCGAGCTGTGGAGCTACGCCTTCGCGCTGGCCGCAGGTCAGTCTCCTCGGGCCGATCTCGGCGTGGCCCCCGTACCCGGTTCGGTCGGCCCCTTCGTGCCGATCGGCCGAGAGGTGTGGGTGCTCAGCTCACACGCTGACGCTGCGGAGGTCGAGGCGGCGAATGCCGTCATGGCCTGGCTCCTCGACAGTGAGCAGCAGAGCGCATTCCACCAGTTGACCGACCTGTTCCCCGCCGGCACTGGGACGTCGTCGAACGCTCGGAATGCCGAGTACTGGAGCGAGCTCCCGTTGCTTGGGGAAACGTGGGACGTCGTGCTCGACCATGCAACGCCGCCCCCGGGGTGGATCCAGGTTCCCGGAGCGGCCGAGGCACTCGAAGCACATCTCGCAGAGTCCACGACGGTGAACGAAGGGACAACGGGCTGGATGACCGTCGTCGATCTCGTCGAACAGACCGCTGCGGTGTCGAACCCTGGCCAATTGTTGGCCTGCCTGTATGGCGCAACCGGGCCGCCGAAGCCGATCACGACGTGCAGCAAGGTCGACGGTGGCTGATCTACGGGTCTGGATCGACCAAGACCTGTGCACGGGCGATGGGCTCTGCGTCGACCATTGCCCGGAACTGTTCATCCTGCTGGAGGACGGGATCTCCTACGTCCACTCGGGGGACCTCATCGGCAACGATCCCGGCGGCGCCGCTTGCCCGGTCGAGATCCCACAACGATTGGAGGGTTCGGCGATCGAGGCCGCTCTCGACTGTCCCGGTGAATGCATCTTCGTGGAACCGGTGGAACTCGATTCCGGAACCGACGACCCGGCCCGGAGCGGCCCGACCTGATCCCATCGTGCTCCGACCGGACCCCTCGGCGATGTGAGTCAGGCGACTCCGAGATGGTCCGCCAGTTTCTGCATCGTCTGCAAGCCGAGTTCGACCGCGCCGAAACCGATGACGGTCTGTCGCCGCTCGGCCGATGGGTGGAGCTGACGCAGGGTCAACACCGTCTTTCCATCGACCTGTCGATCGAGGGTGATCGTCACTCGGAAGCGCATCGGGTCGACGTCGACATCGGAGCCGTGGTCCATCACGAGCTTCTCGGCCGGAACGATCTCGAGGTAGTCGAATCGATTCGTGTAGGTCGTGCCGTCTCCGGACACCATGTCGAAGCGCGCCCGACCACCCGGGCGAACGTCCATCTCTCGGACCGAGCACGTGAATCCATCGGGGCCGAACCATTGACAGAAGGCATCGGCATCGGTCCACGCGGCGAACACGGCTTCGGGTGTCGCGTCGAGGACTCGGACCAGGACGACCTCACGGTCGAGTGACCAGGTCGACGGGTCGGTGACGGTCGGTGTGTCGCTCATGGCTTCTCCGGTTTCGGTGGGACGTCGGTTCGGTCGGACGCAATCTGGAGGTGGGCATCGAGGCGATCGAGACGCTGCTCCCACGCCGCCCGGGTGTGCTCGGCCCAGGCGGCGATCTCGACCAGGGGCTCCGGGCGGAGCCGGCACGGTCGCCGCTGGCCGTCTCGGCTGCGACTGATCAGACCGGCCTGTTCGAGCACCTTCAGGTGTCGGGAGATGGCCGGGAGACTGATCGGGAACGGTTCGGCCAACTCGAGCACGGTCGCCTCGCCATCGGCCAACCGGCGCACGATCGAGCGTCGGGTCGGGTCCGACAGGGCGGCGAAGACGACGTCGAACCGATCAGGGGCCGTTGCGGTCATCGTCGTCGATCCCGAAGAAACTTCACAAGTCAGTTATTTAACAGAGTAGCTACATGACGTCAAGGGTGCGTGGTACCGAGACAGCACGATGCGTCGGTCCGTGGCTCTTTCGTGGCCGATGAGCGAACGTGTGTATGCTCGCGCCGTCGAGGAGGAACACCCATGAAGGTGTCGTTGCGTCGTTGTCTCCCACCAGTCGCCGAGTCCGTCGGTCCGGAGGACTCTGGAGGCCCGCGACGCCGCTCGAGGGTCTTCGCGATGTCGGCCCTTGCGGCTTGGATGCTGGTCGGTGTGACGGGGAGCGCCTCCGCCGCCGATCCCGATGCATCGCTCGCTGGCGCCACGCTGACGGTGTCGTTCAATCCGGGCTTCGAGTACGAGCCAGGGAGTTGTGTGATCTTCGCGACCGAGCAGGACGCGGTCGCAGGGCCGAACGGCAACCGCCTCTACGCTTCTCCGTACGCTCCGACCGGCTTTCCTGCTGGCGGGACCGTCTCCGGAGGCGCCCTGCGCTCGACTTTCTCACTCTCGAACGGGGCATCAGGACTGTCTGGGAGGGGCTCATGGAGCCTCACCGTCGATGAGTTCCAGCCGGGATCGACCTGTGACGAGCTGAGGCTCTCCGCATCGGGGACCTACTCCAGCTTCTGGTTCGGCAGCTTCGACGATTCGGTCTCGGGCACCGTCGATCTCACCATCGGGCCCGACGGCACCGGCGGCCTCGTTGCGCAGTATCGCTTCGACCCACCCTCGGGGCCAGATGCCGACAACGATGGGGTCGACGATGCCATCGGCACCGGTGGTGGGGTCTTCGATGACGGCGCGGGAACGGCGGGCGTCGTGGTCGATCGCGCCGGTCTCGACCTCCTCGTCACCGACGCCGATCCCGGTGGTGTCCGCATCACTGCTGCGGGCAGCGGCGGGCCGGCCATCGTCACGGTCTGCGGCTACACGATCTCGATCGCCACGGCGACCTCTGCGACGGTGACGTGCGGCAGCATCACCGTACAGACCGAGTCGGGTCTGGTGAACGTCGGGCTGTCCAATGGTGACTCGGTGTCGGTTCCCCCAGGCGCCGCCGCCCACATCGACGAGGTGATCCCGAGTTTCTACCGGGTCGACAGTGTCGGGAGCGCAGCGATCATCCAGACCGTCGGGGGTCGGGCCACCCCGCTCGCCCCCGGGACCACCGGCGGAACGGTGCCGCTGACCAAGGACGATTGCAAGAAGAACGGTGGGCGCGGTACGGCATCTTCCGGAATCAGGGTGCCTGTATCCAGTACGTGAAATAGCGGCCACGAACCCAGCGCCCGATTCGGGGCACCGGTGGCCCGACCCGTCACCTCGAGGGTCGGATGTTCAGCGGTCGTCCTGGCTCCGGAACGTGGTGGCGTCGTGGCTGAAGTGGGCACGGACCGGCTGGAGCGAGCGGAGCCGGGCGAGGGATGCGAGGCCGATGTGGTGCCAGTCGGGACCGTGCACGTCGTCGGCGGTGGTGGTGCCTTCCCGGTACTCGGCGCAGGTGTAGCAGGCTTGCCCGACGACGATCTCGAGGCCCGAGGTGGTGTCGACTGCGATCGAGAGGTGCCCCGGGGTGTGGCCCGGGGTGTGCAGGACCCTGATCCCGCCGGCGATCGTCTCGCCGTCGGCGGCGAGGCGCAGGCGCTCGGGTTCGATCGAGGCCCACTCCGGCACCGTGTAGAGCTCGGTGGTCGACACGTCGAGCTCCGCTCGCGTGATCCAGACGGGGGCGTGAGCCAGGACCTGGTTCTGGCCGCAGTGGTCGAAGTGGAGGTGGGTGTTGACGACGGCGGTGACGTCGCGCTCGTCGATCCCGGCGGAGTTGAGTGCGTCGACGATCGAGACGACCTGCGGAGCGTAGAGCCGGTCGATCACCGGATGACCGGCCCGTGGTCCGGTGTCGACAACGATCACGCCGTCGGGATGGTCGATCGCGTAGCTGTAGATCTCGCAGGTTCGGTCGGCGGCTCTCGGATGGGAGTCGGGTAGCCGAACGTGGCCGAGATGGAGCTGGTGGATTCGGTTCACGGCGGGCCGCAGGTGAGGTGGCCGGCGGGTCGATCGGGACCGGCCGGCCGGCGTATCGGGTTGGAATGGCTGCACAGGGTCGCATCGATTCGGGTCGGTGGCGTCGGCGGCGAGCTGCCCCCGATTGTGGCAGGCGGCACCGGCCGGGTCCGGTGCCGCAGCCGAATTCCCGGTCCTGATCCCCTCGGGTTGCGCCAGACTCGGAGGACAATCTCGAAAGATCCGAGCCATGACCGTTCGTCGAACACTCCACCACGCGCGCTACACCCGCTCCAACGGCTACGACCCCGGATGGGTCACGGCGAACCAGATGGGCCCGAACGCGCTCTGGCTGACCGAGTCCCTCACCGAGGTCATGACCATCCAACCGGGCATGAAGGTCCTCGACCTGGGCTGTGGACGGGCCATGAGCTCGATCTTCCTCGCCCGGGAGTTCGGAGCCAACGTCTGGGCCACCGATCTGTGGATCCCGGCGTCGGACAACCAGGAGCGAATCGTCGCAGCCGGCGTCGACGATCTCGTCACCCCGATCCACGCCGAAGCCCACACATTGCCATTCGCCGCGGGTTTCTTCGATGCGATCGTCAGCTTCGATGCCTACCAGTACTTCGGAACCGCCGATCTCTACCTCGGCTACCTGCTCGACTTCTTGAAACCGGGACGACAGGTCGGCATCGTCGTTCCCGCCACCACCCGGGAACTCGACGCCGAGATTCCCGCATCGCTCGAACCGTTCTGGGAATGGGAGTTCTGCTGCTGGCACTCCCCGGATTGGTGGCGCACCCACTGGACGAAGACCGGCAAGGTCGACGTCGATCACGCCGAGCTGATCGACGCTGGATGGAAGGACTGGCTGCAGTTCAACGACTTCATCGCCCCCGATGTCGAGGGTTGGTGGATCGACGAGGTGGCCACCACGCACGACATGCTCGTTGCCGACCAGGGAAGCGTGCTCGGGTTCGCCCGAGTCGTCGGCACCAAGCGGGTCGCGGGTGCGACCCGGTGACCGACGAGGTCCGCGCCTCCTACGACGGCATGGCCCGACGCTACGCGGAGCTGTTCCTCGACGACCTCGACCGGGACACCAATGCCCGGGGCTGGCTGGCCGCGTTCGCCGAGCTCGCAGCACGCCGAACCGGCCCCGTCGCCGACCTCGGGTGCGGCCCCGGCCACGTCGTCGATCACCTGACCCGACTCGGCTTGACCGTCGTCGGCTACGACCTCTCGCCGGGCCAGATCGCCGAGGCTCGCCAGGCCTTCCCGGACCTGTCGTTCGACGTGGGTGACCTGGCGTCGCTCGACGACGGCAACTCGTCGCTCGGAGGCATCGTCGCCCGCTACTCGCTCATCCATGTGCCTCCCACCCGCCTCGGCGAGGTCTTCGTGGAGTGGATGCGGGTGCTCGAGCCGGACGCACCGGTCCTCGTGTCGTTCTTCGGCTCAAAGTCGGCGGAAACGCACGGCACACCATTCGATCATCGGGTGGTGACGGCCTACGAACTGTTCCCGCCGACGATCGCCCGGCAACTGCACGACGCAGGATTCATCGATGCCGAGATCGGCGTCCATCCCTCGCCCGCCGGTGGTCGACCGTTCGACCAGGCAACGGTGCTCGCCCGCAAACCCAGAAGCTGACCCTGCGTGGCTCCGAGTTCCGACTTCCGGGTGCCTGGGACACCCGTGCGGCACGAATCGAGGATGTCCGTGGCGGGATCGGCCCGACGCGACGACCTCGTCGGGTGGGCGGCAGAATCGCCCCGGCCCCGTTGGATTCCAGGGGATTCGAGGTTCTGGTCACGACCGTCGACTCGTCGGTCGGAGACCGCAAGCGCCACACTTGGCCGGTGCCGACCTCTCCACGCGACTCCAAGACCTGCGCCGTGTGCGGTCGGACGATCGAATGGCGAAAGAAGTGGGAGCGCCACTGGGACGATGTGCGCTACTGCGGCGAGAAGTGTCGGCGAAACCGAACAACCGAGGTCGATCGCCGCTTGGAGGGGGCGATCATCGAGCTGCTCGGTCGCCGGGCCGCAGATGCGACGATCTGTCCGTCGGAAGCGGCTCGAGTCGTTGCTCCCGACGAATGGCGCGACCTGATGCCCCGGGCTCGAAACGCAGCCCGTCGTCTCGTCGCCGACGGGCAGGTGGTGATCACGCAGCGAGGAAGGATCGTCGACCCGTCGACGGCGAAGGGGCCGATTCGGATCGCCCGGGTCTCGACCGGTCGCCGGTAGACCGACCGACGATTCGTCGGGAGTAGGTTCAGGCGGTGAAGCCGATCAGCGAGGACGAGTTCGAGGCACTGGTGGTCGACGCACTCGATCAGCTGCCCGACGAGCTGCACGACATGTTGGACAACGTCGTGCTGATGATCGACGACGAACACCCCGACGAGGAGCTCTTCGGTCTCTACGAGGGGATCCCCCGAACCGATCGGGAGGACTACGGGGGCTTGGAACTGCCCGATCGGATCACCCTGTTCCGGCTCACGTTGTGCGACGCCTGCCAGGACCTCGACGAGTTGGCCGACGAGGTGTTGGTGACCGTGGTCCACGAACTCGCCCATCATCTGGGCATCGACGACGAACGCCTTCACGAACTCGGCTGGGGCTGAGCCCGATGAGCGGCGCTACATGGTCCTGGGGTAGTAGTCGCCGGCCGGCGTCGCCGACGATTCGGCGGTGAAGTTGCCGTCGAACGGCCAATCCGCTTCCGCACCGGGCAGCGGACCCTGGTTGAATCGTCCCAGCTCGCCGCCCCCGGCGTTCTCGTTCCCGACGAGGGACCAGGCCTGGCGCTTGTAGGTCCAGTTGTCGGGCTGGAGACGGTGAGCCTGGTTGAAGTGCCCGATGGCGCCGTCACGGTCACCGGCGATCCACAGATGGTTGGCGAGTTCGAAGTGTGCGGCGCCTTCGCTCTTGTCGACCCCGCGTTCGGCGGAGGCGGCGAGCACCTGATCCGGGGTCATGGCGAACGCACTGGCGGCACCGTTTCGCGCCCAGTCCCGAATGGCATCGGGATAGGACTCGCGGTCCTGGCCACCTCGCATGCGCGCCGCCAGTTCGGGGTCGTCGTGCTCGATCGCGGCGGCCTTGCGCTCGACGGCGGCATTGCGATCGTCGAGGAAGCCGCGGAGCCATTCCGGGTAGCCGTCGCCCGGCGGCCATCCCGGCTCCGGGGGACGCACGATCACGCCGGCCTCGTCGATCCAGATGACGTTCGGGATGTTGACGACACCGAACAAGGCATCGAGCTGGTGTCTGGGGTCGAGGAGTGAGGGATGGGTGGGTTTCGCCGCCTCGATGAACGGACGGGAGACCTCGGGGTCGCTCAGCTCGAGGGAGACCGTGACGATCTCGACGCCGAGGGGTGCGAGTTCTTCGCGCAGTGCCTGCCAACCTGGCAGGTCGTAGCGGCAGCCTCAATAGGGAGCCCAGGCCACGACGACGACCTTCTGGCCTCGCAGCGACGAGAGCTGGAACTCGTTGCCGTCGAGGTCGGGGAGGGCCACGTCGGGCGCTTGGGCCGTCACGAGCGCCCGTCCGCTGAGCGACTCGGGGCCGAAGGCCCACAGGCCGGAGGCGTCGTCTCCGACGACGGCCATGCCCAGCCGGTCGGCGGCGTGAAGCGCCGAGTAGCCGTCGGGGAGCGGGACGCATACCTCGCCCTTGCACGCACCTTCGGGTTTGATGTCCCAGCCGGTGCCCGAAGCGAAGTCCTCGGCAGCGATGTCGAGCGTGTTCGTGATCATGAGGCGTCAGACTCCCAGATCGGCGGAGGTGGGGCAAGACCCGGTCGCTTCAGAGGGATTGGTCCACGATCATGCCGACCTCGGTCGGGATGTCGCTCGAGGTGAGCAGATCGGCGAACGAGCCCTCCTCGATCGAAGCCATCAGCGACTCGATGTCGAGATCCAACGCCGTGGCGAGTGCGGTGAGGGCGTCGGTTGCTCCCTGCCCGCCGCCGCCCGAGCGGCCTGGGCCACCCCCGGGCGGCGGGGGTGGGGGACGGTCACCGGTGATGATCGAATCGAGCCCGGCCGTGAGGCGATCGACTGCCCCGGCGGGTGCGCTCGCCGCAATCGCCTCGGTCATCACCGCCTTCAGTTCATCGCTGCTGATCCCCGCCCCCGCCGCCAGATCCGACAGCGAGGCCCCGCTTTCGAGTTGCCGGCGCATCTCGGACGGCTCGAGCCCGATGATCTTCGCCGCAGCATCCATGGCCGCCCGCTGTGGCGGGGGAGATCCGGCGGGCCGGCCTGGTGAGAGGGCGGCGGCCCCGCTTGCCGATGTCGGTGAGATCGAGTTCATGATGGCTCCAGTCGTTGTTGGCACGAGCTTCGAGCCTGGCGCGTCCCGCATGAGTGCAGGCGAGAAGCCTGTGAGCAACTTGTGAGGATCAGTCGCCCGCCGGGGGTGCCGACCCGTCACCGGGCGGAGGTCCGTCCGGTCGGGCACCGTCGCCGGCACCCGGTCCACCGGCATCGGTCTGCGTGGTCGTGCCGGTGAAACAGGTCAGCACGGCGTTCTTCTCGACCTGATTGGCGTGGTAGTGGTAGCCGAGTTCGGCGGTCTCGTGGCCGTGGCACTCGTCGAGCCCGGCGTCGGCCTCCACGTCCGGCTCGTAGGCGGCGCGGATGGCGTAGCCGTCGAGGGCGTAGCCGATGAGCGCAGTCTCGCCGTCGGGCACCTCGCCGGCGGCGTTCGAGCAGTCGGTGATCGCGTGCAGGTGATAGCCCTCCTGCGGGTTGACATGGCCACCGCAGGGATCGAAGGCGCCGATCGTGTAGTTGCCGAGGATGAGGGCGATCGGGGCGCTGTTCTCGATGAGGACGCCGTCGAGGGTGACCCCGAGGGTGCCTCCGGCCGCGCTCGAGACGGCAGCCTTGATCGGCGTGACGGGGATCTCGACCGTGGCGGCGATCGGCCCCCCGCCATCGGCCCACTCGATCTCACCGTAGACACAGAGGTTCACCGGGCCGGCGTCGGGGTCGGCCTGGGCGCCGCCCGTGACGAGGTCGTTGAACGCCTCCGACGTGTCGGTCGACAGCACCTTGCCGTCCTCGTCAGAGAGCTTCCAGATCGGATCGTCGTAGATCTCGGCGAGATCCGAGATGAACTGGCCGTCGATGTCGTACACGGCCTCGCCGTCGAACCAGATCCCGGCGGCACCGTCGGACGTGGTGGCCGGGCACCAGGGCCCGATGGAGTCGCGGTTGGCCGGGAACCCGGCGACGGTGAGCTGGTAGCACGTGGTCTCGGTGCCGTCGGCCAGCGTGCACGTCGTCGTCGCCGGTTCCTCGGTGAGCGCGCCGTCGACGAACGCCGTCAGGTCGATCCCGTCGTCAGCGGAGGCCACCGTGTCCGATTGCTCCGACGCCACGGTCTGGTCGGTGACGGGGGCCGATTCGGGATCGGACTCGCCGCTGCCGCATGCCGTCGCGGCGAGCAGCAACGCGACGGTGAGAACTCGCATGGGGGAACGGGTCATGATCCTGCTTTCGAGCGGTGTGGGTTTCAGAGCGGGATGGACGTGAGCCGGGTTGCGGTCCACGCCAGCCCCACCACGCCGGCGAAGGCGGCGGTCGGGACCGTGACCCAGGCCATGCGGTTGGTGAGGGCCTTGCTCGCCACCCAGAGGCCGGCGAGGACGATCAGCACCACGGCGGTCTGGGCGATGTCGATCCCCAGGTTGAAGGCCGCCAGCGCCGGTGCCCGCTGGCTGGTGGCGACGCCGACGCTGGCCAGGCTCGACGCGAAGCCCAGTCCGTGAACGACCCCGATGACGGCGGCGATCCACGGTCGGGCATGGCTGGCCCGGCCCCAGATGGCGAGCACGGCCGCAGCGACGATCGACAGCGAGATCGCCGGTTCGACCAGCGCCGCCGGCACGGAGATCAGGTCGAAGTAGGCAAGGCCCAGGCTGATGGCGTGACCGATCGTGAACGCCGTGACGAGCTTGACCGTTCGCCACGCGCTGCCTGCGGTGATCGACGAACCGGCGACGGTCAGGGTCAGCACCAGGAGGAACAGGAGATGGTCGGGACCGAATCGGATGTGGTCGATGCCGAGGCCGAAGAACGACGAGACGCTCGACCAGGCGTCGAGCGAGAAGTCGACGGTCCGGTCGACCCCGAGTTGGCCGGTGACCACGCCGTCGGGATGCGAAAGCACCACCTCGGCCTGCGGTGAGTCGAAGGTCCACTCGAGTTCGACGTTGCCGACGGCGCCGTCGTGGGGACCCGATGCGAACACCAGCGTCACGAACGCAGAGGCCTCGCCGCTGGTCTCCGCGGTGGCGATCGATGGCACCCCGGCACCGATGATCTCGGCTTCCTCGCCGTCGATCGTGAGCCGAACGTGGTCGCGAACCGTGGTCACGAGCGTCGAGGCGAGATCGGCCTCCTGGGCGGCCAGTTCGTCGGCGTCGAGCAATCCGTCACCGGATGTGTCGACGAGCCCGAGCTCGGCGAACGGCACCGGCGCCGTGGCGGCGACTCGGCGCTCGTTGACGACCAGGGCGATGGCGCCGTCGGCGGTGTCGTGCGCCGCCGCCGGTGTGGCCCCGATCAGCAGTGCGGCAATCGTGGCGACCAGCATCAGCGCGGCTGCGCCTCGGCGGCCGGCTCCGGTTCGACGGCTCATGTCAACCCTCGCCCGGCGGTGGGCCACCGACACCCGGACCGCCACCGACTGCCGGGGCCGCCGCTGCCGCCGGGTAGCGAGGCGTTCTGGTTGTCGGGGCTCGAAAGCGAGGCGACCGCGGCGGCGCCGACCCGACAGGTGGGGAGGTTCGGTGAGTCGTAGGTGAGGTGGTAGTGGTAGATCTCGCCGAACTCGACGGTCTCCGAGACGTGTCCGGAGCAGGCGTCGAGATCCGACGGGATCTCCCGATCCTCCTCGGGGCCGAAGATCGCGTAGCCGTCGTAGGAGAAGCCGATCAACGCCTCGACGTCCTGCTCGATCCCACAGTCCACCTCGGCGCCGGCTGCGTCGAGGTTGGTCTGGATCGACTCGGCACCGAAGTGCCAGTGGTAGTAGCCGGACGGGTCGATGTGACCACCACACGCGTCGAGCGCAGGGAGGCCGCCCCGGTCGGCGACCGAGGGGGCGTCGCCGAAGATCGTCACCCCGTCGAGGGCCAGGCCGACCTGGGAGATGGTGGCGAGCTGGACCGGTTCGTCGAGCAGTTCCGGTGCGGTCGGAATCAGGAGTTGGAGATGGAACGACCCGTCGGCCGTGGCTTCGAGACAGGAGTTCGGCGTGCTGGCGGAATCGGCCGAACCGGCTCCGGGATCGGTGATCGAGATGTTCCCGTCGGCGTCGACGAACTCGTAGCCCTGGGCGGTCATCATCGCCCAGAAGTCGCCGTCGAGTGCGTAGAGACCCGGATCGTCTCCGTCCCAGACCCAGATGCCACCGATGTCACCGGTGGTTGCCGGGCAGTACGGACCGTCGGTGTCGACCGTCGAGGCCAGGCTGGACACTTCGAGCTGGTAGCACGTGGTCTCGCTGCCGTTCTCGAGCGTGCAGTCGACGATGACGGCATCGGACGTGAGGGCCCCGTCGGTGAACAACGTGCCGATGTCGGCGGTCTCGGTCGGCGACTCGTCTTCGTCGCCTGCCGTCGCTTCCGATTCGGCGGAGGTGGTGGTCGCCTCGGCGCCGGTGGTGTCGGTGGTGTCGGTGCTCTCGGTGGTGCTCTCGGTGGTGCTCGATGATCCGCAAGCGGACAGGACGAGCAGGAGTGCGGCGGCGAGGCCCAGGAGCGGACGGCTGATGGTGGGCATGGTGCCTCCTCGATGGGGAGGGGTCGTCGAATGTCGGCGGGTCGGCCGGGCGCTCATCCCTGGGGCCGATCGGCGGGCGGGGCGCCATCCGGGGGGCCACCGGCCTGGCCGCCGGCAGCGTCGCCGGCGGCGGCGACGATCTGGCCGATCAGGCACTCGATGACCTGGTTCTCGGCGGCGTTGTTGGCGTGATAGTGGTAACCGGCGGCCTCGGTGGTGTGGCCGTTGCACTCGTCCAGGTCGGCTGCGGCCAGGGCGGACTCGTCGAGTGGGCTGTGAACCGGGAAACCGTCCATGGCGTACCCGAACATCGGGGTCTCACCGTCGACGGTGTCGCCGACCTCGGAACACCCGACCGCCCCGTGCATGTGGTAGCCATCGAACGGGTTGAAGTGGGCGCCGCAATCGTCGAAGGCAGCGATCGTGTAGGCGCCGAGGATCGCATCCACCGGGGCGGAAGCGGCGATCACGACTCCGTCGAGCGTCACGCCCTGGTTGCCCTGCGACGCAGCCGAGCTGTCGGCCAGCACGGGCACGGTCGGGATGAGGACCGTCGTCGGGATCGGTTCTCCATTGTCCAGCCATTCGAGGGCGCCCTCGACACAGTGGTTCTCGAGGGAGGGATCGACGTCGGGGCGGGCTGCGGCCTCGAACTCCTCGGCGGTCTCGGTGACCAGGATGTTGCCGTCCTCGTCGTACATCTGCCAGTTGTCGTCGCCGTAGGTCGTCGGCAGCTCGACGAAGAACTCACCGGAGAGGTCGTAGACCGCGTCGCCGTCGAACCAGATGCCACCGGCCTCGGCACCGTCGGTGATGGTGTCCGGACAGAACGGGCCGACGTCGTGGCTGGCCGGGTAGCCCGCCACGGTGATCCGGTAGCAGGTCGTCTCGGTGCCCCCGCTGAGGGTGCAGTCCTCGGTGGTGACGTCCTCGGTGAGCGCACCGTCGAAGAAGAGGCCGACGTCGAGTCCCTCGGTCGTCTCGCCGCTCGTGGCTTGCGTCGAGGTGGTGGCGGTGTCCGATGCGGTGGTGTCGGTGTCCGATGCGGTCGTGTCGGTGGCCGACGGGTCGGCGGTGGTTGCCGACGTCGATGCCTCGGTGTCGCTCGACGAGCCGCACGCGGCGATGAAGAGCATGGCGGCGGCGGGGAGCGTGAGCAGGCGAATGGTGGGTGACATGCGGAGAATCCTTCCGGCAGGTAGGGGTGCCGGGGAGCACTCTGGCGGATGTTCCTGTGGAGACGCTGTGAGAACATGCACAGGCTTTTCACAGGTTCTGCGTGTTGACTGGCTCCCATGAGCTTCGTTGGCCCGTCACCGTCGCCGAGTCGAATCCTGGTGGTGGAAGACGAACAGTCGATTCGGGACGTCGTCGCCACGGCCTTGCGCTACAGCGGGCACACGATCACCGAAGCGGCCGACGGCACGAACGGACTCCGGCTCGCCCTCGAGGGTGCGTTCGACTTGATCGTGCTCGACGTCATGTTGCCGGGACTGGACGGATTCGAGGTCTGCCGCCGGCTCCGGGAACGTGGCCGTTTCTCGCCCGTGCTGTTCCTCACGGCCAAGGCCAAGGCCGAGGATCGGATCCGGGGCTTCGTCACCGGCGGCGACGACTACCTCTCGAAGCCGTTCAGCGTCGACGAGCTCGTGCTGCGCGTGCAGGCGATCCTGCGTCGGACCGGTCGAAGCGAGCCGTCCGACCTGCTTCGGGTGGCGGACCTGACGCTCGCCCCGGCGGGCCAGGAGGTACGTCGGGGCGATGTGCTGATCGATCTCTCGCCGACCGAGTTCCGGCTGCTGCACTATTTGATGACCAACGCCGGGATCGTCGTCTCCAAGGCGCAGATCCTGGCCAACGTGTGGGACTACGACTACGACGGGACCGAGAACGTGGTCGAGCTCTACATCGGCTACCTCCGTCGCAAGATCGACGACGGGCGCCCGAAGATCATCCACACCCGGCGGGGAGCGGGATACGTCATTCGCGAGGAATCGGCGTGAGACGACTGTCCCTTCGGACGCTGCTGCTCCTCGCCGTCCTCGGGACCATGACCGTTGGCTTCGTCGCGCTCGCGATCTACATCGACCGGGTCGAACGAGACAACCGGCTCGGCGACATCGACGTCGAACTCGTTCGCGCCGAACGGGGCGCTCCCGAGGCGCCAACGGGCGACGAACGGTCCCCGGCACAGCCGCAAACCGAGCTCGACGATCTCCCGGCGACGGTCGATCCGCCCGTGCAGCTGCTCGTTGCGGCCGACGGGACCGTCCTCGCCGCCTCCGGGGGCGAGAACCCCTTCGACCAGGCGACGCTCGCAGGGCTGGTCGGCGCTCATGGCACACGCACCGTGGACGACCCGCACTATCGGGTCCGGACCACGCCCGCCCCGTCGGGTGCCGTCGTCCTCACCGCGCTCCCGCTCGACGATTTCGACGCTGCGGTCGGACAGTTTCGCGTCGCCCTCGCCGGCGGTGGCGGCGTGATCCTCGCCCTCGTCGCCGTCGTGCTCTGGGTCCTGACCGGCTACCTCGCCCGACCGGTGACCCGTATGGCCGCCACGGCCAACCGCATCGCCGAGGGGCACCTCGACACCGCCGTCGATCCGCCCAGCGGCTCCCGGGAGACCGCCGACCTGTCCCTCGACCTCCATCTGATGCTCACCCGGCTGCGCGGCGCGCTCGATGACGCGAACGAGTCCCGCGACGCCATGGAGCGCTTTCTCGCCGACATGGCCCACGAGATCCGGACCCCGCTGACCGCCCTCAAGGGCTACAGCGACCTGTATCGCAACGGCATGCTCGAAGCGCCGGCCGACGTCGATCGAGCGATGTCGCGGATCGGGAGCGAGAGCGAACGCCTCTCGGATCTCGCCAACGCCATGCTCCAACTCGCCGGCGACGGAACCGAGCACCTGATCACCGAACCGTTCGATGTCGCCGAGCTCGTCGACGAAGTGGTCTCGGACCTCCGTGCGGCCTATCCGGATCAACGCATCGAGTTCCAGACCGATGGGGCCGGAGCGCTCGAGGTCGTCGGCGAACGAGCCAAGATCCACCAGGCCATCCTCAATCTGGGTTCGAACGCCTGCCACCACAATCCGGCGCCGAGGCCGATCGTGTTCGCCGTGGGGTCGATCGACGGAGCGGTCGCCGTGAGCGTCGTCGATCACGGTGTCGGCATCGACCCCGAGGATCGAGAGCGGATCTTCCGTCCCTTCTACCGATCCGAGACGGCCCGGACCCGAAGAGGCCAACACGGCGCCGGACTCGGTCTGGCGCTGGCCAAACAGATCGCCGACCGGCACCGCGGAACGCTCGAGGTCGTTGCGACACCGGGCGGCGGCGCAACCTTCACCCTCAGCCTTCCCGGACCGTGACCATTCGCCGCAACCCGTACGCCGGCGCAGACCGAGATGGTCCGGCTCCTTGAAACACATCAAGCTCTCCTGATATGTTTGGGCGATGAGCACGTCTCGTCCACCGACGATCCTGGGCTTGCTCGCCGATCCGGTGCGGTGGAGGTTGATCGCCGAACTCGGATGCAGCGACCGTCGGGTCGGCGAACTCGTGCAACTCGTCGGCAAGCCTCAGAATCTGGTCTCGTACCATCTGGCCGAGTTGCGAAACGCCGGCATCGTCACCGCCCGGCGCAGCTCGGCCGACGGTCGTGACGTCTACTACCGGGTCGACCCGACCCGCTGCCGGGACCTGCTCGACGAGGCCGGCCTGGCGCTGCAACCACGGCATCCCTGGCACCCGAACGGGCCCGGCGGCGCCCGGCGGCGACGGCCGAGGCAACGGCTGCTCTTCCTGTGCACCGGAAACAGCGCCCGCTCCCAGATCGCCGAAGCCCTCGTCGAGCAGCGATCGGCGGGCTCGGTCGAGGCGCGCAGCGCCGGCAGCCATCCCAAGCCGCTGCACCCGAACGCCGTGCGGGTGATGGCCGAGCGAGGGCTCGACATCGCCGGTTGCTCCGCCAAATCACTCGACCGGTTCCGGGGCCATCGGTTCGATGGCGTCGTCACCCTGTGCGATCGCGTTCGCGAGATCTGCCCGGCGTTCCCGGGGGAACCGGTCACGGCCCACTGGAGTGTCCCCGACCCCGCCGCCGGAGGAGCCGACGACGACGCCACCTACCCCGCCTTCCAAGAGATCGCCGACGAGATCGAGCGCCGCGTGGCGCTCCTCCTCGCCGACGTCGAAACCCACCCCTGAGAGGTCCCAGCCATGCCCGATTCCGAGATGGTCAACGTCCGTTACCTCGTCGATGACGTCGCGGCCTGCGTCGACTTCTACACGCGCCACTTCGGCTTCACCGTCGGCATCTCCGTGCCGGCCTTCGCCGATGTTTCTCGCGGCAACCTCCGGCTCCTCCTGTCGGGTCCGCAGAGTTCGGCCGGTCGTGCGATGTCCGACGGCGAGTTGCCAGGACCGGGTGGGTGGAACCGTATCCATCTGCTCGTCGACGATCTGGGTGCCGACGTCGCCCGGCTCACCGCCGAGGGCGTTCGGTTCCGGAACGACATCGTGGCCGGACCCGGCGGATCACAGGCCTTGGCCATCGATCCGGCCGGCAACCTGGTCGAGCTGTTCCAGCCCGCAGGCGCGAGGTGATGCCGACGCTCCCCACCCGGTGATGCTGGACTTCTGGCATCACCGGGCTCCGGCACCTCAGCGCGAGAGCCGATCCCAGCAGCGAAGTCGGGCACAGTCCTCGACGAAGGCGGTCGCCGCCTTGCCCGTGCCGTCGAGCCGGTGGTAGCCGGCCTGTCGTTGTTCCTCGCCCAACCCGGCGGCTTCGAACAGCGCCGTCGCGGCGTCGGTGTGAGCGATGAACTTGGCGTGATGATGAGCATCCGACACGAACTGCTGCACCGCCGGCATGGCGGCGAGCTCGGTGGCGCCGTCCGGGGTCACGACGATCGCGACGGCGTCGAAGAGCACCGACGGTCCGCCGGCGATCTTCTCGTCGATCGACAGCGCCGACCCGTCTGAATCATCGATTCCGCCGTGGCGGGTGGACGCGACGAACTCGACGGTCACCCCCGCCTTCTTCGCCGCGGACTGGAGCGACCGAATCGTCTTTGCGTCGGCACCGTCGCTCACCAGCACGCCCAGTTTGCGGCCCGCGAAACTCGACGGTCCCTTCTCGAGGATGCTCAGCGCCGGCGACGGGGCAAGATCGTCGATCGGCTGCCGGGCCGCCTCGATCGCCGCCGGCAACTCGGCCAGTCCGAGCTCGTCGGCCACCGTTGCTGCGAGTTCGTCGTCGACGTGTCGCAGCGCGCCGACGATGCGCTCGACGATGTGGCGGTGGTCGACCTTGGACAGCTCGAACGCGAAGGCAGCGGCGATGTGGCTCTGCTCGACGGGGGTCTGGGACCGGTAGAACTGACGCGCCTGGCTGAAGTGGTCGGCGAACAGCTCGGCCCGGGCACGCCGCTTGGGTCCGGTGTCGCCGCCGACCTCGGTGTCGGGCCGGGTGGAGTAGCCCGTGGACGGATCCTCCCGGGGCCCACCGTCGGCCCCCCACGAGTTGGGCTCGTAGTTGGCGCGACCGGTGGGGTTCGACATCGCCATGTGTCCGTCCTGTTGGAAGTGCGCGACGGGGCAGCGGGGCGCATTCACCGGGATGTGGGTGAAGTTCGGTGAGCCCAGGCGCTTCAGCTGGGTGTCGAGGTACGAGAAGTTGCGACCCTGCAGCAGTGGGTCGTTGGTGAAGTCGATGCCCGGGACGACGTTGGAGGTGCAGAAGGCGACCTGTTCGGTCTCGGCGAAGAAGTTGTCGACGTTGGTGTCGAGTACCAGACGACCCACGATTCGGATCGGGACGTCCTCTTCGGGGATGAGCTTGGTTGCGTCGAGGATGTCGAACGGGAAGGAGTCGGCGAACTCGTCGTCGAAGACCTGGACGCCGAGCTCCCATTCGGGGTGGTCGCCGGATTCGATGGCGGTCCACAGGTCGCGACGATGGAAGTCCGGGTCGGCACCGTTGATCTTGACCGCCTCGTCCCAGGTCACCGACTGGAGACCCTGTTTGGGTTTCCAGTGGAACTTCACGTAGCGGGCATCGCCCTCGGCATCGACCAGGCGGAAGGTGTGGACGCCGAACCCCTCCATGAATCGGAACGAACGGGGGATGGCCCGATCCGACATGATCCACATCAGCATGTGCACCGACTCGGGCATCAGCGACGCGAAATCCCAGAAGTTGTCGTGCGCGGTCTGGGCCTGCGGGAATCCCCGGTCCGGCTCGGGCTTGGCCGCGTGGACCAGGTCGGGGAACTTCATCGCGTCCTGGATGAAGAAGACGGGGATGTTGTTGCCGACGAGATCCCAGTTTCCTTCCTTGGTGTAGAACTTCACCGCGAAGCCCCGCACGTCGCGGGCGAGGTCGGGGCTGCCCTTGTTGCCCGCCACCGTCGAGAACCGGACGAACACCTCGGTTCGCTCACCCGCTCGCTGGAAGAGGTCGGCGCGGGTGAGTTCGGGGATCGGCTCGTAGGTCTCGAAGAAGCCCTTCGCGCCGTAGCCACGGGCGTGGACCACCCGTTCGGGGATCCGCTCGTGATCGAAGTGGAAGATCTTCTCCCGCATCACGAAGTCCTCGAGCAACTGCGGTCCCCGCGTGCCCGCAGTCAGCGTGTTCTGGTCGTCGGCGATCGGCACACCCTGTGCCGTGGTCAGTGTCGCCGTGTCCCCGCCGGCGACCTGGTGACGGTCGCCGCCCTCGCGGAGTTCGCCCCTGTCCCCTGCCTCGGGGGACCCGTCCCGGCTCTTGCTGCGATCGGCCTTGGTCCGTGCGGGCTGCTCTGCCATGGTCTGCTCCTGATCGATCGTCGAGAAGCCGCCGACCTACCCGCCCCGCGCAGCGACAAACCCGGGTGGGATCGACCGTCATCGAGCCGTGGTGAGCCCCTGGCTATGGTGCTGGTCGGCAGAACTTCCTCCTCCACGCCTGGCGTCGGGGCGGGGCGCACCTCGCCGTCCACAGAGCACGGTCCGGAAGAGAGCAAGCGTGGCGTATTCGTTCGATCGGCGTCGGTTCCTGAAGGTGTCGACGGGCGCACTCGTCCTGGGGGCGGTGGCGTGCACCGAGAGCGGAGGCGACGGCGCGGCCTCGACGTCGACCCCGGCCGGCGAGACCACCTCGTCGACCGCCTCCTCGACCACGACCTCGACGCCGGCTGTCGACGACGCCGCCGGAGCCCTCGCCGCGCCGGGCAGTCCGGGGCTGATCGACGAGACCGTGTACCAGCAACGGGCCGACGCCTACCTCCGATTCGCCACCGAGGCCGGCGGCGCCGTCGGTCCCGTCGCCGTCTCGGCGCATCTCGCACGAGCCGGGCGTGAACCGGACTACACCTGGCCCGTCGGCGAGGTCACGGTGGACTCGTTCGCGGCCGTCTTC
This sequence comes from uncultured Acidimicrobiales bacterium, assembly GCA_963717115.1. Taxonomy (GTDB): domain Bacteria; phylum Actinomycetota; class Acidimicrobiia; order Acidimicrobiales; family SZUA-35; genus JBBQUN01. The sequence continues at coordinate 392,866 of CAVQVO010000017.1, forward strand.
TCGCAGATCGACGATTGGGAGGACACCCGCGATTTCACCATGATGTACCTCCACTGGATGCTGGCCCTCGGGCAGGGCGAGTCCGACACCACGCGCCTCGCGCCCGAGGTGATCGAAGCGATCCACGAGCGCATCGTCGACAATCGCTACCGCTACGACGACCCGCTCCCCGACGGCCGTCTCGACAACCTGTGGTACTGGTCGGAGAACCACCAGGTCATCAATCTGGTGATCGAGTACCTGGGCGGGCAGCGCTACCCCGACGACGTCTTCACCGTCACCGGTCTCACCGGCGCCGAGCACATGGCCCGGGCGAAGCCCGACATCCTCGCCTGGGTACGCGAACGCGCCCAGTTGGGGTTCTTCGAGTTCCACAGCAACGTCTACATGTTGAAGAACATCACCCCGCTGCATCTGCTCGCCGAGCAGGCCGACGACGCCGAACTGGTCGTTGCCGCCGCGATGGCGCTCGATCTGTGCGTCCTCGACCTCGCGGCCCATCTCCAGGCCGGTTGCTACACCGCACCTCGTGGCCGCACCTACAAGAAGGACAAGATGTCGTCGCTCGACGAGGACACCTTCGGCTCGGCCAAGTTCCTGTTCGACGACACCGCAGCGGCGTACCAGTCGGCCACCGACGGGGGAGCCACGTTCCTGGCCGCCGGCACCCGCTACCGACCCCCAACATTGCTGATCGACATCGCCACCGACGATCGGGAGAGCGTCGTTCGTGAGCGCCACGGCGTGTTCCTCGACACCGCGGCGCCGCTCGAGGATGCCCCGGTCGCGCCCTACGGGAAGGACTTCGCCGACCCCGCCAACCTGTCCTTCTGGTGGGGTCTCGGAGGGCTGGGGCTCTGGCAGGTCGCCCGCACCGGACTCCAGCAGGCCACCGAGCACCGCCTGTGGGACACCGAACTCTTCGGTCAGGTGAAGCTGATGGCGGCGATCAACGACAACGACCCCGAACGAGTGCGGACCTGGCTCCACGAGTTCGATGCGATCGTCAACTTCGGGTTCCTCGGTGAGGCCAACACCTATGCCTACCGGCATCCGAAGGTCAGTCTGGCCAGCGTGCTCGACCACCGCTTCGGGGAGATGCGCGATCAGGTCCACTCCTGGCAGGCGGCGATCGACGAGCACGCGATGGTGTTCACCACCCATCCGCTGACCCCGCCGGTCGTGACCGACGACTGGAGCGACGACGGCCAGCCCGGGTACTGGACCGGTGAGGCGTCGATGCCTCGGAGTGCCCAGTTCCGGCGCACGGCCGTGCACATCTATCAGCCGGCGTGGGACGAGACCACCGACGCGACGTTGTGGTCGGTGTTCCCGTACCGCCCCTTCACCCATGCGTTCGTCCCCCAGGACCGCTTCGACGAGGTGCGCCAGGTCGGGAACTGGACCATCGCGTCGAAGGCCGGCGGTCACATCGCGTTGTGGTCCTGGCGTACCCCGGTGTTCCGGGCCAACGATCCCGGGGTCGCCTCCCGGGACTTCGATCGGCCCTACGACCTGATCGCCGAGGGGGGCGCCGACAACGTGTGGATCGTCGAGGTCGGCAACGACGAGGACGACGGCGACCTCGATGCGTTCGCCGCGTCGGTCACGGCGAACGAGCCCGTCGTCGACCGCACCGCCGACGGCTTCGAGGTCGCCTGGACCTCGCCATCGGCGGGCACGGTGGCGTTCGGTTCCACCGGTGCATTCCTGGTGGCGGGGAACGAGCAGCCGATCGCCGATCATCCTCGCCACGAGTCACCCTGGGGCACGATCGAGCGTGAGTCGATGATCTACGAACTGGCCGACGAAACAGGCGGCTGGGCGCTCGATTTCGACCGCTCGACCAGGACCGTCACCTGACGAGAGTCGCGGCCGCGGGCCGGCGGGGAACCGTTGCCGGTGGGTGCCTCCATCGGCTCACGGCGTTGCTGCTGCGCCTCGACCGACGAGCGGCGTGCTCCGATCGGGGGCGGCGAGTGCGGATGGCGCCGCGAACACCAGGCCGAGCGCGGAGAGCACGGCGGTGACGACGAGGCCGATCCCGAAGGCGGCCGGGTGGTCACCGTAGCTGTTCTGCCGGCCGACCTCGGCGACGATCCCCACGAACATCGCCGCCATGCCGAGGAGCTGTGCTGTGGCGATCGCCAGCAGCGGGAACCGGGCGGACCGAGGCACCGAAAGGGCCAGGACCACGAAACCGGCGGCGATCAGCGTCATCCACAACGGGGCCGCCCAGGCCACCAGGGTGCTGGCGACCGCGAGGATGCCGACACCCAACCCGATGCGACGCACGATCCTCTGCTCGGAGTCGCGAGTGGCCGCCCACCCGACCGCAAGGGTGAGCGTCGCCGCCAGCAGCAATGAGATCGAAGAGAGCGCGTAGGGCCATTCCCAGGCGTCCCCTTCACGCTCACCCCAGATCTCCCAGACTCCATAGACTCCAACGCCGAGCCAGCACAACATGGCCCCTGCTGCCAATCCCCGTTCCGTGTTTCGATGCATCCGAGCGCTCCTTCGGTCGATGATGAAGGAGACGTACGGGGTGGCCGCCACGGGTGACAACGGCCCCTCGCGATTTCGACCGAGACCGCCTCGGCCACGATGTCGGTCACGATCGAGAGGCCATGCACATCGGTTTCACGCTGGCGTCACCGGCCGAGGTCGTCGCCTTCCACTCGGGGCTCGCCGAGCACAGAACCGTCGGAGTGATCGAGGACGACCGACCCGACGAGCCCTACGTATCGTTTCGGTGCTGGGACCCCGATGGAACCGAGATCGAGATCTACTGGGACGGGAGCATGCGGCGGTAGCACGACGAGTTCGCGGGATCGCGCGCTCGGTCTTGTCACCCGCGAGGGGCCCTCGATCGTCTCCTCTCATGACGGCTCTGGTGGATTCGGGGCCGTGTCGATTCACGACCGAAAGAGGGCAGATCATGTATCCGATCACGAGCAAGGCAATCGCGATACCGACGGTGGCGCTGATGGCGTTTGCGGCGACCGGTGCCGGGGCGCAGCCGTGCGCGTCGTCCCGGTCGGCGGGCCCGGACTACACCTACGGCGAGTCCAACCCCTTCGCCGATGCAACGGCGTCGGTGCACGTCGTGCGGACCGGCAAGGGCGGAACTCGCGTGACCTTGCGCGTCCGTGACGTCGACGCCGCTGCCGGCACGGCATTCGGGGCCCACGTTCACGTGAACCCGTGCGGACCCTCGGGTCTCGACGCCGGCGGTCACTACCAGCACGCCGGGGCCAGCGGTTCGCTCGAGGAGCGCGAGGTCTGGCTGGACTTCACGGTCAACCGAGCAGGAAACGGCCATGCCGCCGCGAGTCGTTCGTGGTCGCTCGACGAGAGCACGCCTCGCTCGGTCATCATCCACGCCATGCCGACCGAGCCCACCACCGGGGGTGCCGGTGCCAGGCTGGCCTGCATCGACCTCGACGGCCAGCCCTGAGTCGTCGACGTCGACCACGAGCTGCTGCGTTCATCGGAGCCCCCTGGCTCCGGTGCGACGCGTGACGGACTGCTCGAGCACGGCCGCCGTTGCGAGCACGACATGGTCGTGCCATCGGGGGGCGGCGATCTGGACGGCCAGCGGGAGGCCGGTCCACTCGTCGACGCCGAAGGGGAGGCTGATCGCCGGCCAGCCCGTGAGACTCCACGGCAGGGTGAAGACGTAGTCCTCCCCGACGAGTCGACGATGGACCGGAGCGACGTCGGCGACGACCGGCCCGATGATCACGTCGGCGTGGCGTGCCGCTCGGTGCATCCGCCCGGCGAATCGGTCCCAGTCGCCGAGTTGCCGCTCGCTCTGGGCGCCGGTCAGCTCGGCTCGTCGCCAGTAGCGCACGGTGATGTCGAGCGATTCGGAGAGGTCGAGGCCTTCGACGGCGCCCACCTCGATGGCCCCGAACTGCACGAGGATCGCCACGGCCCGGTCGACGGCTTCGACGGTGGAGGGGCCGACCGGCCACCGCCCGTCGGGATCGACGACGGCGAGGCGGAGTCCGTCGATCCGGACATCGGCGGGGTCGTGCCACGGGACCGGGAAACAGGCGGGGTCCACGCCATCGGGTCCGGCCATCACCCGCAGGGCGGTCGAGACATCGGCGACGCCGGTGGCCATCGGTCCGATCACGGTCCGGCCGTCGACGCGGCCGCCCACCCAGGGGAAGTGGCCGGTCGTGGGAACGAGCCCGAACGACGGTTTGAAGCCGACGACGCCGCACCAAGCCGCAGGGAGGCGGATGCTGCCGCCCGAATCGCTCCCCAGTCCAAGGGTCGACGCACCGCAGCCGATGAGCGCCGCTTCGCCGCTGGACGAACCGCCCGGCGTCCGAGTGACGTCGGCCGGGTGATGGCACCGACCGTGGATGGCGTGATCGGCGCCGGGCTGGGTCTTGGCGACCACGATGGCGCCGGCGGCACGGAGGCGGGCGACCGCGGTGGCGTCGCGAGCCGGCCTGCGTCCGGTGCGTTCCGATTGCTCGCCCTCGCAGACGAAACCGGTGGTGTCGATCCAGTCCTTGACGGTGACCGTCCGACCCGAGAAGACGCCCCCGACCGGCGAACGGTCCCTGGCCGCGGCGATCTCGAGAACCGCCTCGTCATCGCGGTCGACCACGGCGCCGAGCGGTCGGGCTCGATCGAGGGCGGCGAGCGCCGAGGTGACTGCACCGACCGAGTCCACGCCGTCCAGCATGTCAGACGTGGGCGACGCCGACTCGTGTACCCGGTGGCGACGACCTCGGCAGCGAATGCTCCACCACCGGATCCGCGGGCTCGGCAGCGACGACGGCTGGAGCATCTGGCAAGCTGAGATCATGATCATCGTTGCCGGGCATCTCCGAGTCGTCCCCGAGGCCCGTCAGGGCTACCTCGACGACTGTCGTGAGATCATCGAGGCTGCTCGGGTCGCCAAGGGATGCCACGACTTCCATCTCTCGGCCGACCCGCTCGAGCCTGACCGGATCAACGTCTACGAGGCCTGGTCGGGCGTCGCCGAGGTCGACGCGTTCCGTGGTGCGGGTCCGGCCGGCCCCCAGGCCGACCTGATCGCCTCGGCCGACGTGATGCAGTACGAGGTGACGAGCGCGACCAGCCTGACCTGAGCGATGGGTTCCGGGGCCGGCCGCGTGTCTCGCAGGATGCGCGGAACCCGCTGGCCCCCTGACCACGTCCGTGGCCGGGTGGGGCGATCGCGGCAAGCGGCGATCGGGAGTCGATGTCACCCGTTCCCCCCGGCCCGGGCGTCTACTCAGGCAGGCCCCGATCGTCGCGTTCGATCCGGGGAGGGGACGAGGGGATGGGGAGCAATGGTCGCCACGCCGACGCAACAGAGTAGGGCCGTCAGCACGCCTCGAGTCCGGCCGACCATGGTGGCCGGCGGGGTCGGTGAGCGGTTGTGGATCCTCGTGGTGGCGGGCATCCCGATCGGTGTGGTGGTGGCGGGGATCGGCAGCCGTCTCGCCATGCTTGTCCTGCGGCTGACGTCGCCCGACCACGTCGTGGGTTTGACGAGCGACGACGGCTTCGAGATCGGCCGGTTCACGCTCGGTGGGACCTACAGCTTGCTGCTGCTCGGCGCCGCGGTCGGGGTGATCGGAGCGGCCGCCTATCGGGCCGTTGCGCCCTGGTTGCTCGGCCCCGTCTGGTTCCGACGGTGCACCGTCGCCGTGGCGTCGGGGGTCGTGGTGGGATCGACGCTCGTCCACGCCGACGGGATCGACTTTCGCGTGCTGAAACCGATGTGGTTGGCGATCGCCCTCTTCGTGGCCTTGCCGGCAGTCTTCGGCTGGGCGATCGCCGTCGCCGTCGACCGGGTCGCCGACCGTGGCCTGCCGGCGGGGCGCCGGCGCTGGGTCCTCCCGGCTCTGCTCGTCGCGGCGTTCCCGTTCGTGATCCTGATCGTGGCGTTCGCGGCGATCGTCCTGGCGGTTTGGGTCACCGTCCGAAGCGGCTTCGACTCCGACGACGTGCCGACCGCTGCTGCGCTCGCGATTCGGGCCGGGTGGCTGGCGATCGTGGTCCTCGGCCTCGTCGCCCTCGTGGGTGACATCCGGGCGCTGGCCTGACCGCAGCACCGGCCGGCTCAATCCTGGTCGCCGGCCTGCGGTTGGTCGAAGTCGCGGTCGCCCAGGTCGCGTGCGGCCGTCTCTCGCATCTGCTGGTCGAGTCGGCGATTGAGCGTGAGCAGTCGACCGATGATCGGCAGCACCATGAGGTTGATGCCGTGCAGGAGCCCCACGATCAGCAGGATTCCGCCGATCCGAACGATCGTGTGCTCCAGCTGATTCGCCCCGACGTCGGTGGCCCACTCGCGGGGCCGGTCGATGGTGGTCGTGAACAGGATGTAGGCGCTGAAGATCAAGTAGTAGGCGAAGTCCGTGAGCACGATGAAGCTCTTGCCGGTCGACGGGTTCGAGCGGAAGACGTCGGCTGCGTAGCTCCGGCCGAAGCGTTTGATGAACGGCCCCAGGATCAGGGCGATCGCGGCCAGGACGGCGAACGTGGCCAGTTCGAGGATCCACCAATTCATGTTCGGTTCTCCTTGTCGGTAGACGAGAGCAGTGAGCGCGGCGGCGATCGCCGCCGCAGACGATCCGGCGGCGGTCAGAAGTCGGCGCCGGGTGACCTTCCGCCGGCGGTCTGCGTCGATGCCTTCACGGATCCGGGTGAAGAGGTCCGCGGACGGATCGACGTGTGTCCCTGCGTCGCGAAGGGCGTCGGCGAGCAGTCGTTCGAGGCGGCTGGTCATGGATCCCCCTGGAGCAGGGAGGCGAGGTCGGGAACCTGTCGCAGCGATGCCAACCCGCGTTTCAGGTGCGTCTTGACCGAGTTGGGCGACAGGTCGAGGGTCTCGGCGATGTCGGCGACCGACAGCTCGAGGAGGTAATGCAACGCCAGACAATCGCGCTGGCGTCGTGGCAGCCCGCGCAGCGCCGTGACCACGCGGCGGTGGTCCTCGCGGCTGCTGGTGGTCTCGTCGACGCCGACCGGGTCGAGATCGACCCGGGGGCTCGCGTGCTTCAGCGAGAGCAACCCGCGCCGGTTGTGGTCGCGAGCGAGGTTCAGCACGATCGAGCGCAGGTACGCAACGGCCTTGGTCGGGTCCTCGATGCGGTGCAACGAACGGGACAGGCGGATGAAGGCCTCTTGCACGACGTCCTCTGCTGCGTCGCGGTGGTCGACGAAGAGCCGCGCCAGTCCGACGAGTGATCGCGCATGTTCTCGGTACATGGCGGCAATGACCGCATCCGGATCGAACCCGTCAACCGTTGCGCACTCCTTGCATCACGCGAGTCTCGTTCAGCGCTCACGCCTCTGCTGCCGGGACGACGACGATGCCGATGGTGGGCGCCGACTTCGTTGGACTTCCTCCCTCGAGGTCCGGCAAGGAGTAGACGGACGACGCACCACCCGCGGGTGACAAGGGAGCGAATGAGACCGCTCGTGATCTCGAGGCGCGTGTTACGCCCGACGTGTTCGGCGAGTCAGGCGCGTCGATTCGCTTTGCTCAGTCGGCGGTGTTCTCGTTGATTCGCCACGCCTCACCTTCGTAGTCGCCGCCGGTCCGGCTCTGGTGATGGTCTTCGTCTTCGTCGGTCTCGTCGGGCGCCGGGTCGTTGATCTCCCAGGCCTTGCCTTCGTCGGTCTTCTCGCGATCGTCCTGGCCTCGTGCTCCGGAGGAAGCGGTGTTCGGCGTCTCGTCGACTCGTTGACCGTGGGTCGTCATGGTTCTCGGCTCCTTGGGCGGCTGAACAGGTCCGGGGTGCGTACCCGGACCTCGCGGCGGCCAAACTCGCATCACGGGCCCGCGGACCCCGACCGGGGGTCGTCGATCGGACGCCAGCTGTGGAGGACCCGGCTCCCGAGGAGGTCGACCGTGAAGTAGTGGCCCTGCCCGCGTTGGTCGTGGCGGCGGTCGATCGGCCGCCCGGCCAGGTGGCAGTACCAGAGCGTTCCGACGGCGCCATGGCCGATGACCGCGACGTCGTGCTCGCCGACCGGGGTCAGCAGATCGGCCAGTCCGGCGACGATCCGGGCCTGGGCATCGACGGCCCGCTCCCACTTGCGAACCGATTGGTGAGGCTCGGCGAAGAAGGCGTCGGCGAGGGCCTCGAACGCCGCCGGCGGAACGAATCCGGTCGCGGTGCGATCGTTCTCACCGATGCCGGGACGGGTCTCGACCTCGAGACCGAGGAATTCGGCGAGGATGTCCGCCGTCTCGAGGGCCTTCGTCTCGGTGCTCGACACGACCCGCCCGATCGAGGCGACCCACGGTTGGTCGAGCATGGCCCGAGCTCGTCGACGGCCGAGGTCGCTCAGGCCCCACCGGGTCACCGGGACGTCGGGGTCGACGATCACGTCGGGGTGGGTGATGTAGCGCAGGAGCGCGCCTGCCTTTTTGGATTCGCAGGATTGGACGGCGATGACGTGGGTACGGATGGCGCCATGACCGAACATTCTGACCTCTCCGATGACGACATCACGACCGACCGGCCGACCGAGGACGACGACAACCTCGATTCCCCCGGCGAGCATTCGAAGGACGTGGGCGACGAGCCCACCGAGGACGACGAGAACCTCGACCGCCCGGGCGAGCACTCGGCCGACACGGGCGACGAAGCCTGAGTGGTGACGCCGGCCACCGGTCACGAAACGGCCGGGCGGGCGTCGTCACGACGATGTGACGACAGCCCGCTCGGCCGGCTCGTCGGTGACACCGCGACGTTCGCTCGGGAGCGGTGGGGGCAGAGTCCTGCCCACTGGCAACGGATCGGCGACTTCACCGATCTCCTCTCCTTGCGCGACGTCGACCTGACGCTCGCGTCGGGGGCCCGACGTCCGACGGTGCGCCTGGTCCGCGGCGGCGACGCGCTACCTCCAGCCTCGTACTGCACGTCGCAGCGCATGGGCGGCCATCGAACCGACGACGTCGTCGACCCCGTCAAGGTGCGCGATCAGATCGCCGACGGAGCGACCGTCGTCCTGCAATCCCTGCAACGGACCTGGCCGCCGATTGCCCGGTTCGCGGCAGCGCTCGAACGCGACATCGGCCACACCGTGCAGGCGAACGCCTACCTCACGCCGGCAACGTCCACCGGGCTCCGACCCCACTGCGACGGACACGACGTGATCGTGCTCCAGATCTGGGGTTCGAAGCGTTGGACCGTGGACGGACTCGGAACGTTCGATCTCGGCCCGGGCGACACGCTCTACATCCCGGCCGGCACCGAGCACGTCGCCGAGACCGGGGACGAGCCCTCGCTCCATCTCACGATCGGGATCCTCCGGCGGACCTACCGCACGGTGATCGAACGACTCCTGAAGGACTGCGACGGTCTCGATCGTCCTCTGCCACTCGGCTCCACCGACGATCGAGGGCCGCTCGAGGACGGACTGCGGGATGCGTTGGCGCGTGCCGTCGACCACCTCGCCGCGGTCGATGTCGAACGATCGTCAGAGTTGCTGGCTCGGCGGCGATCGCGTCGCTTCCGAGAGGGGACGGTGTACTCGGTGCTGGTGTCGGACCGCGTCGACGAACGAACCACCGTGGCCCTGGACGACCCCGAGATGGTCCTCGTCGACGACGGCGACGACCGAGTGCGACTCGTACTCGGTGACCGCACCCTCGACCTTCCGCGACACACCCGTGCGGCGCTGTGCCGGATCCAGACCGGCGTTCCGGTTCTGGTTGGCGACCTCGATGGACTGAACACCACGAGCCGGATCGTCCTCGCCCGAAGACTCGTCCGCGAGGGTGTGCTCGCCGTCATCGACTGACCGCCGACCGGCCGTCCACAGGGATCGGAGCCCGCTATCGGCCGGGGTCGCTCGTCGATCGTTCCGACTCCTTCGTCGGCCGCCGCTGCCACACGTCGAGGCGGAACTCCTCGTCTCGCACGGCGGTGTGGGAGCTCAGGAACCGAAGGCCGCCGATGGCATCATGGGTCTCGTCGGCGGTCCGTGGGTAGTTGGTGGTGCCGGTGTAGTGGACCGCGATCATCGTGCCGCCCGGCTCGAGCCAACGATCGATGGCGGCGAGCCCCTCGGCGAGCCCGTCGTCGGTGAGGTAGTAGCCGACCTCGGACCAGATCAGGAGGTCGCCGCGACCCGGCGGCAGCCAGCGAGGGAACTCGGCGACCCGGACGGTCACGTGCGCCTGCGAGGCGAGACGAGCCCGTGCCCGATCCACGGCGGACGGGACGAGATCGTGGGCGATGAGCTCGTCGCAACGATCCGACAGGAGTTCGGTGAGTGCGCCGTTGGCGCACCCCGGCTCGAGGGCCCGCCGGTAGCGCCGGTGGGGGAGCGCCGCCATCGTGAGCGCGTACTTGCGACGTTCGTACCAGCGGTCGTCGAAGCCCCACGGATCGTCGTGGTCGCGGTACTGGTCGACGAAGTACTCGACGGGATGATGCAAGGGTCGGTTCATGGCAGGTCGAGCGCTCCCAGAGCGGCCAGGTCTCGGAGACCATGGTGTTGGCGGAGATAGAGGTGCAGATCGGCCAGACGTTGGGCTGTCGAGGAGTCGGCGACGAAGGGCCTCGGTCCGAAGGCCCGGCTGAACGAGTCGGCGATCCGTGAGGCCGAGCGTTCCACCAGGTGGCGGACCCCGTAGGCGCAGCGCTGGGCGATGAGGCGGTCGTCGGGCTGGTTGTCGGCGGAATGGCCGGCGGTGGTCAGCATCCCGGCCAGCAGGATCTCCTCGGCCGCCAACTCGCCGAGCGCGATGTGCTCGAAGGTCGTCGGGTCGGTTGCCGAGCGGGCGATGTCGACGAGACCGAGCGCCGCGCCGGCCCAGCATGCGGCGGGCCCGATGGCGCCGTGCCAGAAGCCCGGCCGGGACAGGTACCAGCCGGTCTCGCCGACGATCCGGTCGCCGGGGTGGCGTTCGAAGCAGATCGAACCGGTGGCGGTGTCGGCGAGCGCCGGCGATTGCCAGCCGGTCGGGTCATGGTGGACGTGCGCCGTCGGCACGACCGTCGTGTCGACCAGGAACGGGTTGCCCTCGGCGTCGGCGGCCACCACCAACGCGCGGTCGACGATGCCGAGACCGGAGCAGAAGTGCTTGCGGCCCGACAGCGTCAGGTCCTCGAGGTCGACGAGCACGTCCGAGGCCGATTGGGCGGCCCACACCCCGTAGATTCCCGGACCGGGTTCGAGCCCGGCTTCGTGGAGGATGCCCAGCGCGTCATGATGCGCCTCGGCCAGTCGGGCGACGCTGACCGATCCCGAACGCGCCCACGACGACATCGTGAGCCAACGAGCCGCGGTGCGACCGCCGGCGGGAGGCGGCAGGTCGACGCCGGTGAGCGCCCTGAGGCGATGGCGGTCCTGCGGGGTCATCGCGACGCTCCGGCGTGGAGCGCGAGTTCGTTCGCGAACCCCGCCGGCGCTCGCCCGCGAAGACGGGCGCTGGTTCCGACGACGAGCGATGACGTCGAGACGACCCGGTGACCGCCGCCTCGAAGCCGGTTCCAGAGGTCATGGTCCTCGCCCGTGGTCAGGGCCGCCCACCCGCCGACGGCGAGGTAGGCGTCGGCGCGCACGCCGAGGTTGGCGCCGTGGACGTGCGGGTGTGAACCGTCGGAGGAGACCACATAGGAGTCGAGGAACCGGCGCAGCAGCGCCGGCTCGCAGGGATCGGCCGTCAGGGCGACGATGCCCGCCACGGCCGTGGCGCCGACGGCGGCGAGGTCGAGCTGCTGCACGAGCCAGTCGGTCGGCACGATCGAATCGGCGTCGGTGTTCGCGATCCACACGCGTTCGAGTGGCGTCTGCGTCGCAGCGAGCCCGGCGGCGGTGGCGGTATGGCGGGTCAAACCGACGCAACGGTGGTCGACCTCGATCACCTGGTCGTTCCGGCCGAGCAATGCCCGGGCACGGGCGACGGTGCGGTCGGTGCAGCGGTCGGCGCCGATGACGATGCTCGCCGTCACCGACGGTGAGAGGCAGGCGCGGGCGCGGTCGACCGCGGCGATGGCGGTGGCGATGCGGCGCTGTTCGTTGTGAGCGGGAATGACAACGATGACCCGGTCAATCGACATCGGAGCGATCCGCCAGGTGGTACTCGTACGCCCAGTCGAGCGGTTCGAGAGCGGTGATGTCGAGCACGGGCGTTGCGTCGTCGGCGTCGAGCTGGGACCGGTGGCAGGCGAGCGCCCGACGCCGACGTTCGACCGTGGTCGGTGGCAGTGGGAGCCGTCGGAGCGGTCGGCCGAGCTCGTCGGGGTGGCGATGCCACCAACTCCAGAACAGACCCTGGACGAGTTGGACCTCGGCTCGTCGGCACGCGACGAGGGCGGCTCGTCCGACGGCCTCGTGATCGGTGTGGTGATCGAGGTGCCAGGGTGCCGCGACGAGCCCGTCCGGTTCGCTGAGTTCGCCGATGGCGTCGCTGATCGTGGTCGAGAACGAGGCGACCGCACCGTCGGGAACGCCGAGACGAACCACACGCAGATCCGTGCCGCCCAGGACCCGAAGGGCTTCGTGCTGTTCGCGGCGACGGATCTCGGCCAGGAGCTGCGGTTCCCTCCCCGGGTAGGCCGCCTCCCCGTCGGTGACCGCGAGGACGACCACGGTCGAACCAGCGTCGAGTTGATGGGCGATGAGTCCGCCGAACAGGAGGATCTCGTCGTCGGGGTGGGGTGCGACGATCAGCGTGTGGACCGAGGGCGGCGTCCAGTCCGATGCCGCAGCCCGCTCACGGTTCCACGCCCGGGTGGCGGCCGTCATGGGTGCCTCACGGGTCGCAGCCCACGGTGCGGATCGAGCAGGAGACGGGGGACCGGACCGCTGTGGTGAGTCACAGCCGGTGCGCTACCCGCACCGTCGGGTTCCAAACGTGTCCGAGGACTCGAACCCTGTCGGTCTCGATCAGGGTCGGTCCGGGCGGTGACCGGTATCGATCGAACCCGAGGCTGGGCGCCGGCGCACATCGGCCAGCAGGATGGGGGCGATCGGAACGGGACCATGGAGCACGCTGATGTCGCCGGTGGTCTCGAGCACGACGGCGTGGACGTCGTCGAGGTGGTGGACGTTCGCTTCGCGGAGTTTGGCGAGCAGATCGCCCTGCGTGACCCGAGCGGCCCGCAGGTTGTCTTCGAGGATGCCATCACCGTTCATCAGCAGCAGCGGGGTGTTGTCGAGCACGTCCTCGACTCGGCCGCGACGCGACCGGGCCCATGAGACGATCGCCTGGATCCCGAGCAGGCTGGCGGTCGCGAGGGCCCCGTTCACCAACGGGGCGGCCGAGGTGGCGACACTTCCCAGGATCGAACCGATCGAGACGGTCACGGCGAAATCGAAGCCGGACATCTTCGAGAACGATCGCAGCCCGACGACACGGACCACCACGATCACCACCACCAGCATGGCCACCGCGGAGATCGGAACCTGCCAGAGGTCCCGCCAGGCCTCGATGAACCACTCGCTGCCGGTGCCGACGATCATCGGGATCGATTCGTCAGCTGAATCTGGCCTTGATGGCCTCACGGTTTCGCCACGCATAGGACGCGGCACTGAGCAGGAGGCTGGACATGATCGAACGTCGGAGGTTGCGCATCGTCGGGTCATACCCGTTCCGAGGGGAGCTACACCTCGAGCGGTGCGAGCGCCCGATCGCCGAGGATCTCGCCGGGTTTGGCCCGGTCGGGCGAGGGTAGGTCGCCTTCGCCGTACACCAACTCGATCCAGGGAGCATTCATCATGGCAACCACCAATACCGATTCAGGTTTCAACGTCGCCGGTATCGGCCTCGGAGGCCTGCTGGTCATCGCCGGCATCCTCATCGCCATCTTCGGTTCGATGGTCCTGGGGATCATCGTCGCCATCGTCGGTCTCGTCGCCTTCGGCGGGTTCAGCAAGGGCCGCTGGTACTGAGCAGGCGCGTCGCGGGTCGGTGTGGGCGGATCCTCGCCGACACCGACCTCGATCGATCCGACACGGTCCGATGCTCGTGCCCGTGGCGCGTGTGCCGGGTGGCGACTTGACTGTTCCGATGGCCGAGTTCACGATCACCCAACTCATCGATGCCGTCGAGGAGGTCCTGACCGAGTCCCTCGCGGTCGCCCGCTCCCTCGATCCCGCCGACGGCGTGCTCGCCACCGAATGCCCGGGCTGGTCCGTGCAGGACAACCTGGCCCACATGGTGGGACTGGAGCAGGCACTGGGTGGAGCGCCCGAACCCGAGATCGAGGTTCCCGAGCTCGGTCACGTCAGGAACGAGGTCGGCGTCTACATGGAACGCCACGTCCACGCTCGACGGGGGCGCTCGCTGTCGGAGGTGGCCGACGAACTCGAGGCGATGATCCCCGACCGACTCGGCCAACTCCGGTCGCAGGCGGCCGACGGCGACGTCGAGGTCCCCGGACCGTTCGGCCTCCGCCCGCTGTCGAGGGCGCTCCCGATCCGGGTGTTCGACCTGTGGGCCCACGAGCAGGACATCCGACGCGCCGTCGGGATGCCACCGCGCCTCGACGGACTGTCGTCGGCCATCGCGCTGAACCAGACGCTGACCGGGTGGACGATGGGATTGCCCCGGGCCGAACTCGGCGTCGACGGAGTGCTCACCATCGAGGTCAGCGGTCCCGAGCCGTCGACCGCAATCGTCGTCCTGGGCACGGGTGGCCCCGAGGTCACCCTGCGGGGCGACCTCGGCCAACTCACCCGGGCCTTCTGCGGTCGAGGTGAATCCGATCTCGCACTGCTCTCGGGTGATGCCGAGATGGTTGCAGCACTGGCCAACGAGCTGGCGATGACCCCATGAGCGCTTCGTCCGGGCGCAGTCGCAAGGCCCCCTCGACCAGTCGGCGTTCGACGAAGCGACCGGCCGCTCCGGGTGACGGACCGGTGCTGCTCTCGGGCGGCAATCCGCAGATCCCGAAAGGCGACGGTCCCGAACCCGTCGCCGCCTACCTGGCGGCCATGCCCGGCTGGAAACAGGACGTCGGTCGCCGCCTCGATGCACTGATCGAGCGGAGCGTGCCCGACGTGCGCAAGGCCGTCCGCTGGAACTCCCCGTTCTATGGAATCGAGGGGCGGGGCTGGTTCGTCAGCTATCACTGCTTCGACCGCTACGTGAAGGTCGCGTTCCTCAATGGGAAGCAACTCGACCCGTTGCCGCCGATCGACGCCAAAGACCCCGACACCCGCTACGCCCACGTCCACGAGGGCGAGGAGATCGACGAGGCCGAGTTCGAACGTTGGCTGCAACAGGCGTCAGCGCTCCCCGGCTGGGATGGTTTCTGACCGATCTCCATCGAGTCGTTCACCATCGCAGGCTCGTCGCTGCCCGGGACCCTCGACGGCCGCGATCCCTCAGGTGCGACGAGGGTCGACGGTGACGGACTCCACCAGTTCGAGATAGGTGCCGTCGGGGTCCCGGAAGCAGAAGAAGCGAGTCCCGCGGGTCTCGCTGGTCATGACCGTGGCCGGTGGCGACAGGATCTCGACGCCCTCGGATTCGAGGGTCGCGTAGTCGGCGGCGAGGTTCGTGGTTCGCATGGCCAGGCGGGCCAGCCCCGGGCGATACAGGTTGGGGTAGGGGTCGGACTCGTCACGCGGCGATACCCATTCCAGGAGGTCGATCACCATCGGCGGGTCGGCGTCGGGGATCGCCAGGATGGCGCCGCGCACCCGGTAGGGAGGCATCCCGACCGCCGCCGCGACCTCGTCGCTGTTCGTTTCGGGAACCTTCCAGACCTCGCGGAAGCCGAGGCGTTCGTAGAATCGCCTGGAGCGCTCGTAATCGCGACAGTTGATGTTGACGTGGACCATCCCCGAGATGTGCATGCCAGTGGACTCCCTGGGTCAGGCGATGACGGTGTCGCCGTTGTCGATGACCAGTTCCGCCCCGTTCACGTGCTTGGACTCGTCGGAGACGAGGTACACGACGAGGTGTGCGACGTCGGCCGGTTCGCCGACCCCGAGCTTGCGACGGAGGGCCTCGCGGTCGTCGGCCCCGGGCAGGTCGACGCCCATCAGCGTGTCGAGCGCCTGGTGCACCATGGGCGTGTCGATGCTGCCCGGGTGGATGGAATTGCAGCGGATGCCGAGCTGGTGCTGGCGGGCGTGAGCGGCGACCGCCTTCGTGAGCGACCGGATCCCGCCCTTGGCTGCGGAGTAGGCGAGATAGGGGCCGATCCCGGTGAGCGCCGCCGTCGACGACATGTTCACGATCGATCCGCCCCCGGCCGCCCGCATGAGTGGGATGGCGGACCGACACCCGAAGAAGGTGCCGTCGAGATGGACGGCGAGCGTGCGGCGCCATACCTCGGTCGTGGTGTGTTCGATGTCGGCGATCGGAGCGATGCCGGCGTTGTTGACCAGCGCGTCGAGTCGTCCGAAGCGGCGGTCGACGTCGGCCATGACCCGCTCCCATCCGGCTTCGTCGCTGACGTCGTGAGGAAGGAACACGGCGCCCAGGTCGTCGGCGAGCGCCGATCCGGCATCGGTGTCGATGTCGGTGAGCACGACCAGTGCGCCTTCGGACACGAGGGCACGGGCGTCGGCTGCGCCGAGCCCCGATGCCGCACCGGTCACGACCACCACCTTGCCGCCGACTCGTGCCATGGAGCCCGACGTTAGTCGGCAGGGTCGACGGCGGTGACCACGGCGTCGTGTCCGTCGGGATGGAATCCGTCGCAAGTCGAGTCCCCGGTGACGACGGTGTACCGGTAGCGCGTCCCGAGCTCGCACTCGGTGGCCGCCCACCACGTCCCCTCGGTGTCCGCGGCCATGGTGATGGTCCGTCGAGGATCGAAGAGGGTCACCTCGACGGCGTCGGCCTTCGGGGCCCAGACGCCGAAGGTGGCGACCCCGTTGGACCATGCACAGCCGAGCGCCGGCGATGCGGCATCGGCTGACGGCCCCGGGTCCTCGACGGTGCCGAGGACCCGGTCCTCGATCGGCGGATCGGTGATCATGCCGCGACCGAGTGCCGCGCCGATCCGAGCAGGGCGCTGCGCCGGGTGCTCCACGCCGCGATGGCGTGGTCGGCCATGGCGAGATCGATCGCGTGCTGGGCGCGGATGCCGAAGACGACGTTCGGTCGTTGCTGCGGGTCGTGTCCGGGATAGTCGTGCAGGAACGCCTTCCGAGCGATCCGTTCGTGCTCGGCGTCGGCGAGGACGTGGACCTGGAAGAAGCGTCGGGCGTCGGCGGGAAGCCCGAGTCGGTCGCACGCAACGACCATGGCCGAGTTCGGTTCCACGGAGTCCATCTCGAACAGGGCGAGCTGGCCGATGACCACGCCCCGTCGGGAACGGTTGAGGCCGCCCATCGAGACCAGGTTGGACGTGGCGAACGCGACACCGGGGAGCCGGTCGATCGTCGAGGTGAATCCGGGTCCGCCGAGCGAGGCCAACGCCCGGCGGAAGAGTTCGGCGTGGGAGAACCGATGACCCACGCCGTACTCGCCACTCTGGATCTCGCACAGTGCCCCCTTGACGGGCCCGTCCAGCCTGGGAATGGCGAATGTGTGCGGGTCGGCCTCCTTGTCCTGGTAGGGCAGCCGGAGCATCAACGACTCGGCAACATCGGTGGCCGTTCCGTGATCGGCCAGGAACCGGGCGATGCTCGGCCCCGGGGTCGACAGGATCCGATCGACGAGGACCGAGGGCTCGTCGGCCTCGCAGAGACGGGCCTCGATCGAACCGGCGAACCAGTCTTCGCACGATCGGCGAAGGGACACGACGGGCGCCGCCCATTCGGCGTCGTCGTCGACGCCGAACCAGCCACCGAACGACAACTCGTTCAGGATGAACCAGGCCAGTTGCGTGTCGCGGTCGAACGGATCGGGAGTGGGTGAGAGCGTGCCGGAGTCGCGCCCGGCCAGGACATCGAGGACGAGGGCGGAGTTGACGCCGACAGCGGTGGGGAGGAGGTGAGCCATCCCGCCGCCTTACCCGATCCGAACCCGACTATTCCTGAACCGGGCCTCGATTCGGTGGTCGTCGGGGTCGAGTCGATCCCTGGCAATGCTGTGTGCTGCCGAGGTTCGGCTCGCGTCGAGGCACCCGACCATCAGCGCGGATTGGCCGGCATCGGGGCGGTTCGCCCCGGGGTGACCGACCTCGCCGAGCTCGGTCGCGTCGACGCCGGGGTCGGTTCAGTGGTTGCGCAGGGCGTCGATCAGGCCCGCCTTGTCGAGCTTGGAACGGCCCTCGATCCCGACGTCCCTGGCCTTGTCGTACAGCTCGCCCCTGGTCCACTCGTCGTAGGGCTTGGCCTTGCCGCCCTTGCGGCCGACCTCGTGAGGATCGCTGTTGGCGATCCGGGCGGCCTTCTCCTTGCTCATTCCCTCGTCACGCAGGGCCTCGTAGCGTTCGGGATCCTTGATCGAGGGACCGGGTTTCCTGCCGTTGTCGGCCATGACGCACCTCGTCTCCGTCATACCGGCGCCTCTCGCCGGCGCCGGAGGCGCTACCCGATTCGTCGCCGGGGCAAACGCCTCCACCGACCGGTCGCCTGCTCGGGCCTCGATGGATCGACTCCAGGTTTGGTCGTCGTCCAGTGCGGTACGCCGTCCTTCGTCAGCTACACCCCAAATCCCCAAAGGAGGCTGACATGTCAACGACGATGCAGTTCCGAGGTTCCAAGGTCATCGACGAGCAGGGCCACCGAATCGGCCAGGTGAGCGATGTGGTCTTCGACGGGGCCGGTGTCTCGCCGGTCTGGTTGGTCATCGATCCCGGCATGTTGCGTGCCTCGCACTATGCGCCGGTGAAGGGCGCCTACCGCTCCGAGGACGACGTGATCGTCCTCCCCTACAGCGACCATCAGGTGAAGACCGCGCCGAAGGCGAAGGGCGAGCACGTCCTGTCGGGCGAGGATCGAGCGTTGCTCGCCCAGCACTACCACCTCGACGACTGAGTCCCCGTACTAGCGTCGGGCACCATGCGAACCGTGGTGCAGAACGGCAACGTACTCGACACCTCAGCGATGGAGTTCATCGGCGATCACGCCGTCGTCATCGATGACGGCGTGATCGTGGAGGTCGCGCCCCGCTACACCGGATCGGCCGATCGGGTCGTCGATGCGGCGGGGCGCTACGTCGTTCCCGGTCTGATCGACGGTCACGTCCACTTCCGCCTGACGACGATGGATTTCCGGATGCTCGCCACCATGACCGAAGTCGAGTTCGGCATCCGCATGGCGGCGTTGGCGCGGGAGACCGTCGAGCGGGGCTTCACCACGGTGCGCGATCTCGGGGGCGACGTCACCGGGCTGGTCCGGGCGATCGGTCGGCGTGTCGCCTCGGGTCCTCGAATCGTCCGCGCCGGTCGCATGCTCAGTCAGACGGGCGGACACGGCGATGCCGAAGGCGGCGATCGTGAGGTCCCCGCGTGCGCCTGTTCCCTGAGGACCACGCCATTCGGGATCGTCGCCGACGGCCCCGACGCCGTGCGCAAGGCCGCTCGCCACAACCTCCGAGAGGGGAGCGACTTCCTGAAGATCCACGTCTCGGGTGGCGTCGCCACACCGTCGGATCCGCTCGAATCGGTGCAGTACACCCACGAGGAGATCTCGGCCGCCGTCGTCGAGGCCGAGCACCGGCAGACCTATGTGTCGGCCCATGCCTACTCGCCGACCTCGATCGAGCTCGCGGTCGGCGCCGGGGTGCACTGCATCGAGCACGGCAACCTGCTCGACGACCGGTCGGCTGCCGTCATGGCCGCCGCGGGCGCCGTGTTGGTGCCGACGCTCGCCACGTACGAGGCCATGGATCAACTCGGCGAGAAGCTGGGGCTCCCGGCTTCGAATCGTGAGAAGAACGCCAAGGTCTACGGTGCCGGCCTGGCATCGCTCGAGGTCGCCCGCCGGCATGGCGTCACGATGGGATTCGGAACCGACCTGATCGGCGAGAGCCAGAGCCGGCAGAACCGGGAGCTGGCCATCCGGCACGAGGTGGAACCGGCGGCCGACATCCTGCGCTCGATGTGGGTCACCAACGCGAGGCTCTGCGCGCTCGAAGGTCGAATCGGGACGATCCGGCCGGGAGCGATCGGTGACGTGCTGGTGTCGCGGGTCGATCCGCTCGAGGACCTGGTGGGTTTCTCCGATCCGACGGTCGCCCTGACCCAGGTGATCCAGGGCGGCCGAGTCGTCGTGGACCGCTGAGACCGTGACCGATCACTCGGGACCGCCACGGGCCCCGCTATCGACGGGTTGGTGAACATACCAACCGGTCGGTATGGTTTCGATCGAACGGGCGTGACCGAGATCAGCGCCCCTGAAACCCTGGAGTCCGATCATGCCCCGAACCGTCACCGCCCATCTCTTCTCCTCGCTCAACGGTGTCTCGGAGGCACCCCATCTCTTCCAGTTCGATGCCTTCGGTGAGGAAGAGGGTGTGCTCATGGGGCGTTCGCTCGCCGGGGTCACCGACGTGGTCATGGGTCGCAAGCTGTGGGAGGAGTGGTCGCAGTACTGGCCGGCGAACCAGGAGGACGGATTCGGCGACTTCATCAATCCGGTCCGCAAGCACGTGCTGTCGTCCACGTTGTCGGGTGACCTCGACTGGAACAGTCGGGTCGTCGACGGCGATCCCGCCGATCACGTCCGGGCGCTCGCCGAGTCCGACGAACCGGGAGGCATCGTCGTCGCCGGGGGTGTCGAGACCGTTCGCTCGCTGTTCCTGGCCGGGGTGATCGATGCGCTGACCCTCACCGTCCACCCCGCCGTCACCGGCGACGGGCGCCGCCTGTTCGACGAGTCGGTCCCGGTCACCCGGCTCGAACTGGTCGACCACACCGTCACCTCGTCGGGCAACGCCGTCCTCACCTATTCGCTTCGTCGAGACTGAACAGCCCTCGGCCTCGTCGGCTGATCGGGTCGACTCGTCGTGTCGAGCGGAGGGCGTCAGCGCCCTGCCGGTCAGCGCGTGCCGGTCAGGGTTGGGATCAGGGCCCGGGCGACCTCGGCCGGACGCTCCTCGTGCGAGAAGAGGCCGGCGCCCTCGATGACCGTCAGCTGGGCGTCGGGGAATTCGTCGACCATCTTCCTGGCCTCGCCGACGGGGAAGAAGGGGTCGCGATCACCCCACACGAGTTGGACCGGAACCCCGATTCGACGGTGGATGGCCGGGAGGTCGGTGACGTCGTGCATGTCGAAGCTCTTCAGGAGCGTGGCCGCCGCCTTGCGGCGGGCCGGGATCTCGTGGAGCGGGTCGAAGAAGAACTCGGTGAACTCGCCGTCGAGCAGTGAGCGATCGGTGAACGCATCACCGAACACGAGGCGACTGCGGCGCACCCGTCGGTTGCCGGCAACCCAGCCGAGCCCGGCGGCAAGCCCCGGCAATCGACGGGCGGCGAGGAACGACGTGAATCGCCAACTGGGTCGAGGGGGCTCGGTGTTGATCAGGCCCATGGCGCTGAGGCGGGGGTCGCCGGCCATGGCGTGCCGGGCGATGAGACCGCCGCTGTCGTGGCCGACGACGGCCACCCGCTCCAGCTCGAGGAGATCGACGACCCGGCGAACGGTCTGGATGTGCTGGTCGATCGACATCGGCGTGGTCGCATCGAATCGGCTCGACCCGGCCGAGGGGAAGTCGATGAGGTGGCAGGTGACGTGGTCGACCAGGTGGGGCAGCAGCTTCCGGAAGGTCGCCGAGTCGACCGGCCAGCCGTGGACGAACAGCACGTCGGGACCGGTCCCGACCCGGCGGTAGGCCGCTTCGCCGGCACCGACGTCGAGGAAGCGGTCGGGATCACGACGGAAGAGTTCGGTCGCCTCGGTCTGGCTCAGGGTCATGGGTGAATCCTTTCGAGGCCGGTCCGGACGGCCGTCCGGAGCGCCGATCGCCGCCGGCTGTCGCCGGCGCCGGGCAAAGTTGTAGTGATCACTGCGAACTCTAGTCACGCCGATCACGTTGTTCAAGGGTCTGCGTGGTCGGTGATTCCGAGGGTCCGACCCCCGGGCGGTCGCGAGCTCGCCGTGGTCGCAGTGATCCGGGGTGCAGTGGCCAAACGCCGGGGTGAGGTGCTAGGACACCTTGGCCGGACGGATGGAGACGAGACGACCATGACCCATGCCTCTTCGCGGCGAGTCCCGACGGTGGACGTCACGACTCGACCCGGCGGTGAACTCGTGCTGCGTTGCCCGGTTCCGCCGGCGCCCACGCCTTCGAACATGATCGACGTGTTCCTGGGTCAGGCGGCCGCCCATGGCGAGCGGACCGTGGTTGCCGAACGCGACGACGACGGCCGGTGGCAGCACCTGACCTATGCCGAAGCGGTCGACGGTTGCCGGCGGGTCGCCCAGTGGCTGCTCGACCGTGGCGCGTCCGTCGAACGACCCCTCGTCATCCTTTCGCCGGCATCACGG
Source organism: uncultured Acidimicrobiales bacterium (assembly GCA_963717115.1). Lineage (GTDB taxonomy): Bacteria > Actinomycetota > Acidimicrobiia > Acidimicrobiales > SZUA-35 > JBBQUN01. Next base: position 415,201 of record CAVQVO010000017.1, read on the forward strand.
CTGCACTTCCTCATGGCCTGGGGTGCGCAGATGGCTCGGGTGCCCTACTGCCCGGTCAGCGTGCCGTACTCGACGGTGACCGGTGCCTTCCCGAAGCTGCGATGGGTGCTCGAGCGAGTGGGGCCCGGGTTCGTCTTCGCCGAGGATCTCGCCGTGCACCGCCGGGCCCTCGACACCATCACGCCCGACTCCGATCTCGGACGGCTGCTGGGCCGGGCCGCGTTCATCACCGGCCAGGGCGCCGACGCAACGATCGGTATCGCCGAACTGCTGGCGACCGAAGCGACCGAGGAGGTGGACGCGTCCATTGCCGCCATCGAGCCCGAGACCGTCACCCGCTACATGTTCACCTCCGGATCGACGGGCATGCCCAAGGGCGTCATCCAGACCCAGGGCATGCACGCAGCGTTCCTCGCAACGATGCGAGCCTTCGACGAGGAGCACACCCGCTCCGGCGAGGTACGGGTGCTCGACTGGATGCCGTGGAGTCACACCGGGGCCGGGGTGATGCGGATCAATTCGATCATCGCCGACGGCGGATCCGTCTATCTCGACACCGGGCGGCCGTTGCCGGGGCAGTTCGACGCAACGGTGCAGAACATGACCGAGGTCCGTCCGACGACCTACAGCGGCTCACCGCTCGGCTGGTCCGTCCTGATCGACGCGCTCGAGGCCGACGACGAGCTGGCCGCCCGGTTCTTCGCCGACGTCACCTCGTTCGCCTTCGGATCGGCGGCCATGCCCGATGCCCTGGCAGCCCGAATCCAGCGTCTGGCCGTCCGACACACCGGCGCGCCGGTGTTGTTGACCACCAGCCTGCTGTCGACCGAGGTCTCCGCCGGGCTGATGCGTTGGTGGCCCACCGAGGACCACGACGTCATCGGCCTGCCCGGGCCCGGTGCCGACATCAAGCTGATCCCGGTCGGCGACAACCGATACGAGATCCGGGCCCGCGGACTCGGCGTCACCCGCGGCTATGTCGGCGACCCCGAGGCCACCCGGGCGGCCTTCGACGACGAGGGCTACTTCCGCATGGGCGACGCCGTGCGGTTCGCCGATCCCGACGACCCGATGCGTGGTCTCTGCTTCGCCGGGCGGGTGGCCGAGGACTTCAAGCTGATCTCGGGCACCTGGGTCCAGGCAGGAGCGCTGCGATCGCAGGTGGTGGCCGCCGCGTCGCCCTACGTTCGTGATGTCGTCGTGTGCGGACTCAACGAGGCCGACGTCGCCCTCCTGATCTGGCCGAACCCGGAACAGTGTCGGGCTCTGGCCGGCGAGGACCACCCGGCGGCCTCCGATGCGGTCCGAGCCGCCATCGCGAGCGGTCTGGCCCGGCACAACGAGGCCAATCCGGCGTCATCGACCCGGATCGCCCGCTTCCTCCTGCTCGAGGACCCGCCCGACCCCGGCGCCCACGAGATCACCGACAAGGGCTACGTGAACCAGCGTGCCGTGCAGGACCATCGTCGCGCCGACGTGGCCCGCCTCTACTCGGTCCCACCCGATTCGGCCGTCGTCGAGGTCGGGCCCTAGGAGGTCGTTCGCCCCCGCCGTCGTTCAGGCGATGGTGTCGAGGATCTGCCAGGTGGCCAGTGCGACCGACGAAAGGGCGCCGACGAGCCCGATCACCCGGAAGCGGCCGACCGCCGTGGTCGGTCGTCGACGCCCGATGAGGAAGAGCGACGTGTTGACCATCGTGAACACGCCGAGCGTGACCAGGCTGGTGAGCCGGGCCAGTTCGACGAGGGGGAAGAACACGATCAGGACGATCATGGCTCCGGTGACCAGAGCCGTCGCCCGAGCCGGCGTGTGGCGGACTCCGTCGACGCGACCGAGCACGGCCGGTACCAGTCCCTGATTCGCCATGCCGTAGAGCACGCGGGCCGCCATCACGATCTGGATGAGGATCCCGTTGATCATCGCCAACGAGGCGGCAACGGCAACGGGCTCGGACCGACGTCCGCTCACCTCTTCGAACAGCGCCGCCATGGGGGCCGACGACTCGGTGATGACCGCCCGATCGGGAACGGCGACGGCCACCAACGACAGGAGCACATAGATCGCGACGCTCACGCCGAGGACGATGGAAATGGCCAAGGGACCGGTTCGCCTGGGTTCGATCGTCTCTTCGGCCATGTTCGCGATGTTCTCGAACCCGACGAACGCGAAGAAGGCGAGGACCGAACCGGCGAGGATCGGTGACACCACCGCCGCGTCGACCGCGGGTACGAACGAGTCGCGCACCAGGTCCGGGGTGGAGAGCAGATCGAGCCCGAAAGCGATGACCACGAGGAGCGTGCCCACCTCGATCACGGTCACCACCGCAGCCAGGATCACGCTTTCGCGCACGCCCCACCAGGCAACGAGAGCCAGCCCCAGCACGACGGCGATCGCCGCCAACGGCTCGGGGACCGAGATCAGCGAGGCGAGATAGCCGGCGAAGGCCAACGCAACGACGGCGCCCGTGACGATCCCGGTGACGACCACTGCCAGTCCGGTCACCCGAGCCGCCGCCGCTCCGAGTCCCTGCCCCACGTAGGCGGCCTCGGCTCCGGCTTGGGGGAACGCCCCGACGAGCAGCATGTACGAGGCACCGGTGAACGACGCGAGCAGCCCGGCGAGGAGGAACGACAGCGGAGCGCTGTCGCCCGCGACCCCGACGATCTCGCCCAACAGGGCGAAGATCCCGGCCCCCACCGTCACCCCGAGGCCGTAGAACACCAGCCCGGCAAGCGAGATCGTTCGATCGAGAGCGGGACCAACCGCTTCGGTCGTATCGGTCGCCGTGCTCACCCACTCATCCTCGTGCCGGTCGTCCGACTCGGACAGAGCCGAACGTCATCGGTGTCGGTGGCCCGGTCGCCGCCTCGGCGTCCCCGGTTCCCAAATGATCTTCCTGCGACTGCCCTTCGGCCCTGGAGTGATCGTGGGCCGAGTTGCACGATGGACGGATGGAAATTGATGTGGACCAGGCGGTGAGCGTGGATGCCCGTGCCGGCCACGAGGGAACGCGGATCGATCTCGACGACGTGACCAAGCGATACCGGATCGGCGACGTCGATGTCGTTGCGCTGGACCGCATCAACCTGCACGTCGACGAGGCCGCCTTCGTCGTGATCCTGGGGCCGTCGGGATGTGGGAAGACCACGCTGCTGAACATGATCGGCGCGCTCGACACGCCAACATCGGGATCGGTGCGAGTGGGTGGGGTCGATCTGACCGGTGCCGGGCCCTCGGCGCGGGCCGCCCTGCGGCGCCACACGGTCAGCTTCGTGTTCCAGACCTTCAATCTCTTTCCCGGCCTCACTGCGTCGGAGAACGTGCGATTCGGCGCAGACGCCGCCCAACGTGAGGACGCCGCAATCCGCGCCGCCGGGGCGTTGGCGCAGGTCGGTCTGGCCGAACGCCAGCACCATTTCCCGCACCAGCTGTCGGGCGGTGAACAACAGCGAGTGGCGATCGCCCGTGCGCTGGCTTCGGGGAACCCGGTCATGTTGGCCGACGAGCCGACCGGGGAGCTCGATTTCCGAACCGGAGTGCAGATCCTCGGCGTTCTCGAGGAGCAGGCCCGGGCCGGGATGACGGTCCTGGTCGTGACCCACAACCGCGAGATCGCCCGTGTCGCCGATCGGGTCATCGAGCTCTCGAGCGGTCGCATCGTTGCGGATGGAGCGCCGCCGGGCGGCAAGGCCGACATCGCGGAGCTCCAATGGTGACGCGACGCGGATCGAGCGGCTTGGGGTGGGTGTGGTTCCGATGGTCGAGGCGCGACCTGCGGCAACGCTGGGTCTCGGTGGTTGCGATCGCCGTCGTGCTCGCCATCGGCTCGGGGGTGTATGCGGGCCTGGGCAGCACGGCCACCTGGAGGCGCGAGTCGAACGACGCGAGCTTCGACGCCCTGTCGATGCACGACCTGCGAGTCGAGCTGAGCCCGGGGACCTTCGTCGACGAGGGCGCGCTCGCCGGGGCCGCCCGGTCGATCGCCGCGTCCGACGTCGTCGACGGGCTTCGCGAACGACTGGTGGTGCCGAGTCAGGTGGACTCCACCGTGATGAGCGGCGTGGAATCGGTGCTGGTACCGGCCCGGCTGGTCGGCATGAGTTTCGACTCGGATTCGCCGGTGGATTCGGTCTGGATCCGTGACGGATCGGCGCCCGGGCCGGCCGACGCCGGCGCGGGCGTCTTGGAGGCAAAGTTCGCCGATGACCGCAATCTTCCGCCTCGTGGCCGATTCTCGGTCGCCGGTGGTGGCATCGTCGAATACACCGGACTGGGTGTCGCTCCGGAGGACTTCTACTCCGAGGGTCCCGAGGGCACGATCTTGGCCCAAGGGGAACTGGCGGTGATCTACCTTCCGTTGTCGGAAGTGCAGGATCTGGTCGGGCGACGCGGCCTCGTGAACGACCTGGTTCTCACGGTGGGCGACCAGGCGCGGCGTGACGCGGTCGAGCGAGAACTCGAGCAGACGCTCGGTGAGTTGGGGCTCAGTGCCCGGGTCTCCACGCGCGAAGAAGCGGTCGCGGTCCGGGTGTTGTACGAGGACATCGACAACGACCAACGATTTTGGAACGCGCTGTCCGGGCTGGTCATGGGGGCGGCTGCGCTGGCAGCATTCAACCTGATCAGCCGAATCGTCGAAGCGCAACGACGAGAGATCGGGATCGGGATGGCCTTGGGTGTGCCCCGCTGGCAGCTGGCGATTCGTCCGCTGCTGGTCGGTATCCAGGTCGCGATCCTCGGCACCATCGCAGGAATCGTGGTGGGCATGGCCGTCGGAGCCGCATTCGGGAACCTTCTCGAGTCACTGCTGCCCTTGCCGATCCATCGCACGCCGTTCCAGTTCGGCGTTTACGCCCGAGCTGCAGCCCTGGGGCTCGCTGTTCCGATCGTGGGCAGCGCACTCCCCGTCTGGCGGGCCGTGCGAGTCGAGCCGATCGACGCCATTCGCACCGGGCACCTGACGGCGAAGTCGAGCCGGCTCACCGACTGGACGCGACACCTGCGGCTGCCGGGCTCGTCGCTGGCCCAGATACCGATGCGCAACGTGTTGCGAACGCCGCGGCGCACGCTCCTCACTGCGCTCGGTGTCGCCGCTGCGATCACGGCGCTCGTTGCCGTGTTGGGGATGCTCGACAGCTTCGGCCGGGCCCTCGGCCAGGCCGACACCGAACTCACCCGAGGGAACCCGGATCGGGTCATCGTCCAACTCGACACTTTCTATCCGACCGACTCGCCGGCCGTCCGGGCGATCGTCGAGACTCCCGAAGTCGGGCGAATCGACACCGGGCTCCGCCTCCCGGTGACGGCCCTGGGCGCCGACGGGGCCGACGTCGAACTGCTCGTCGAGGCCGTCGACTTCGACCGTGCCGTCTGGACACCGACACGCGACCGACTGATCACGGCGACCGGGCCCGGCATCGTGCTCGCCGAGAAGGCGGCAACCGATCTCGGAGTGGAGCCGGGCGAGAAGCTGATGCTGCGGCACCCGCTACGCCACCCCGACGGCACCTTCGCCGGCACCGAGTCGGAGCTGACCGTGATTGCGATCCACGAGAACCCCATGCGCTCGTTCGCCTTCGTCGACGTGTCCGACGCCGAGGTGTTCGGGCTGTCCGGAACGACCAACCTGGTGCAGGCCTATCCGAGCGAGGGCGGGTCCCCGGCCGAACTCCAACGGGCGATCTTCGATCTGCCCGCCGTCACGTCGAGTCAGGCCGTTGCCCGCATCAGCAGGGCCATCGACGAAGCCCTCGACCAGTTCGTCGGGTTCCTCTACGTCACCGCCGCCGCCGTGCTGGCGCTCGCCGTGCTCATCGCGTTCAACGCGACCCGGATCTCCGTCGAGGAACGTCAACGCGAACATGCCACCATGCAGGCCTTCGGTCTTCCCGTGCGCACGGTGATCGGCGTGGTGATCAAGGAGAGCGTGCTGATCGGCGTCATCGCCACCGTGCTGGGTCTGGTGGCCGGCACGGTGTTCCTCCAATGGATGCTGTCATCGCTGGCGCAGACCACCCTCCCCGATGTCGGCATCGGTGCATACGTGTCGCCGGCGACGATCGCCGTTGCCGCGGCTGTCGGAATCATTGCGGTCGGCGCATCGCCCCTGTTCCTGCTCGGTCGACTGCGCCGCATGAACCTTCCGGACACACTCCGCGTCATGGAATGACGACAGCGGCCGGCCGGCGAATGGTTCGGGTCAGCGAGACTCGGGTGGGATGATCAACAGGGGAGTCTCGAGATGGTGTGCGGCGTAGGTGGTGACCGATCCGAGGAGGAGGCTCCGGAAACCACCCAGCCCGCGTGAGCCGAGGACGACCAGTTCGGCCTGCCCGCCGTCGGTTTGGTGGGCGGCTCGGAGGATCTCCTCTCCGTAGTGCCCGACAGCAACCGCGTGGCGCACCGAGACGGGAAAACCACCCTCGAAGGCGGTTTCGAGGTCCGCGAGTTCGGCATCCAGAAAACGCTCGCCGGCCCGGCGCAACAGGTCGAGATCCACGCGTGATCGGAAGTCGGCACCCGGTGCGAGCGGGGATGCGACGACATGCAGCGCGACGAGGTCGGCACTTCGCCAGATCGCCTCACGGAGGGCTTCGGTGAAGGCCGAGCGCGCCGTTGGCGATCCATCCAGTCCGACCAGGATGTAACCCATGATGCTCCTCAGTTCTGTTGGTGCCCGTTGACGACCCGAGGACGAGGCCCCCGTTTGAAGGGCTCGGACCACAGCGTCGTGACGGCGGCGACAGCGATCGCGATCGACCAGGCCTCGGGTGGGAAGGCCGCGAGGTGCAGGAGATCGGCCAGGGCCTCGACGTAGATGATGCACACGGTGACCAGGGCGACCGACGTCGTAGCCAGAACGAATTGCGGTGTGATGCGGAGTCCCGCACGCCACAGCGGCACGTCCGGCGTTCGCTCGACGGCGATGAGGAATGGTTGGCTGCTCAACAGGGTGACGAATCCGAGGGCCCGTGCCTCCTCGATGGGCCAACCTCGATCGAGTGCGGTCAGGTAGACACCGATGATCCCGGCGGCCAGCGTGAGACCGATCAGATACGGCTGCTTCATGGCGGCCACGCCGAGGCCACTGGCGGCGGACCGAGGTGGGCGGCGCATGACGTCGGGGTCGGCCGGGTCGGCCTGGAAGACGACGGACACGACGGGATGCAGCACGAGCTCGAGCAGGACCAGGTGGGCGGGCAGGAGCAGGAGTGGCTTGTCGAGCAGCGGAATGATCAGCGCAGCCAGCATCAGCGGAGGGTGGAAGGCGATCAGATAGGCGAACGCCCGGGTCAGGTTGTCGTAGATCCGTCGTCCGTTGCGGATCGCGGTGACGATCGTTGCGAAGTTGTCGTCGAGCAAAACGATCGTCGATGCTGCCCTGGCCACCTCGGTCCCGCGTTCGCCCATTCCGATGCCGATATGGGCCGCCTGCAAGGCCGCTGCGTCGTTCACCCCGTCGCCCGTCATGGCCACGACCTCGCCGCGACGTCGGAGGGCTCCGACCAGGCGATGTTTCTGGTCGGGTCGGGTCCTGGCGAAGATGTTCGTCTCGCCGACCATTGCGTCGAGTGCGTCGTCGGAGGCCGCATCGATGTCGTCGCCGGTGGCGATCCGATCGCCGGTCGGGCCGTCGTGGGGGAGGCCGAGACTCTCGGCGATCGCATGGGCCGTTGCGGGATGATCCCCGGTGATCATGACCACCCGCACACCCGCCGTGCGGCATTCGTCGAGGGCTTGGGCAACACCGGTCCGGACAGGATCGCTGAATGCCACCAGTCCGGCGAACTCCAGGGGGAGCTCATCGGTGGTGCGTTCACCGGAGGGACCCGGGGACCGGCCCGCGGCCACGGCGATCACCCGCATCCCGTCGGCAGCCAACGCCTCGTTCGAGTCGCGGGCCGCAGCGGCCACGTCGGGGGCCGTACGGCAGCAGCGCAACACCCCTTCCAGGGCCCCTTTGGCGGCAACCCGATGGTCCCCCTCCGGAAGCGCCCACAGGTGGGTGAGGTACTTCTCGCCGGGGTCGAACGGCCAGTCGCCGATCAGGTTCCAGCCGTGGAGCTCGTCGACGTCGACCCCGACGGCGCGCGCATGATGCACGATCGCCACATCGAGAGGGTCGAACGGATCGGGTTCGCTCGCGAGCACCGCAGCCTCCAACAGGGCCACCTCCGACTGCACCGCGGCGGCAGGGACCAACGCGGTCACGGCGAGGGTTCCCTCGGTGAGCGTTCCGGTCTTGTCCGTGCAGATGACCGTGGTCGAGCCGAGCGTCTCCACGCCGGGCAGTCGGCGCACCAGGGCCTTGTCCTTCGACAGCTGCCACGCCCCCAAGGCCAGATACAGCGCGTAGACCATCGAGAACTCCTCGGGGATCGCCGCGATCCCGAGGCTCACACCGGCGATGACGGCGCTCCCCCAGCCGTTGCCGCGCCACACCTCCGTGGTCATCACGGCCGCACAGAAGACTGCGGCAACGACGGCGAGCAGCTTCACCAGCTTCGTCAACGCTTGCTGCAGCGGCGTGGACGAGGGGCGAGTGGCGGCGACCAGCGCGCCGATCTTCCCGTACCGGGTCCGCGCCCCCGTCTCGGTCAGTCGCACCACCGCTCGGCCGGACAGCACCGTGGTCCCCGCCCACACCGAGCGACCGTCACCGACGCCGTCGAGTGCCTTCGTGACCGGCAGTGACTCCCCGGTCAGTGCCGCTTCGTTCACGGTCAACTCGGTGAGGTCGACGACCTCGGCATCGGCGGGTACCACGTCGCCCTCGTGCAGGACCACCACATCGCCGATTACCAACTCCGGTGAGGGCACCGTGATCTGGCTGCCGTCGCGGACCACGACCGCCGTCGGGGCCGTGAGTGCTCGAAGCCGGTCGAGTGTGCGCTGCGCCCGCTCCTCGAGGAGCCACCCCACCCCGGCCACGGGCACCAGGGCAGCCAGCGCGAGGATGGCATCCACGGTCTCGCCGATCAATGCATAGGTCGGCGCAGCGATCAACAGGAGCGCCACCATCGGATCGGCGAACGGGCCGAGGAGCCGGCGCCACCGGTTCACACCGGCCGCAGCGGCGATCTCGTTCGGCCCGTCGGCGGCCAACCGACGCTCGGCCTCGGCCGAACTCAGGCCCCGATCGGTCGAGGAGGTGCCGTCGGAGAACACGTCGTGGACGGTCATGGTCGCACCCGCGGAATCGTCGGGGCGCATCGCGGGTGGGCACGGCGAACGAGGACCGAAGCCGAAGACCGTGCCACGGCGAACGCAGAAGCGGAGACCACATCGAGATCGTCCACCCCTCGTCGGATGCGCGGAAGAGTCGAACGTCATGCGGATGCTGCCGGTCGAGCCGACCGGGGTGCGGCCGGATCAGCGGTGAGTCGCTGCGGTCGGTTCGGCGGAGGCGAACAGTTCCGCCACGGTGCCGGCGCCGACTCCGGAGCGAAGTCGATCGCGCCACGACTCGCAGGCCTGGGCGAGATGCCCGCCCCGTTCCCTTGAGCTCCTCGTCGCCGCGATGTCGAGCAGCGCGATCGCAGTGGTTCTCATGTCGTCGTTCTCCAGTCCCTGCGCGGTGGCCAGGGACCACGGATCGGCGAGCCGGCGGCAGGCGGCCGTCGCCTCGTCGCCGGCTCGGGCGTCGGTGAGCAGGGTCCACACGGCGGCGATGGCGGCAGCCCGCCCGGCTGCCGGGACCGCATCGATCATGCGGAGCTCGAGATAGCCGCGAGGACGCAGCGGAGGGAAGAGGGTCGTGACGTGCAGGGCGAGATCGTCGGCCGACGGGGGCTCCTCGCCGGTCAGCCATTCGCCGAAGGACCGTGACCCGGGGAAGCGCTCGATGCCACCTGCCCCCTCGCGCAGCATCACCCGGGCATTCAGCAGGTAGGGCAGCCAGTCCTCGGTGCGGGCACCGACCGGTCGGGTCCGCGACCGGTCCGTCCGATCCCAGACCTGCAGCCGGTGGGACACCGGACGGAACTGCGTTCCGTCGGTCGTCGGCGAGTTGGCGAAGGCTGCGGCGAGCACCGGTGCCAGGGCGTGGGCGTGTTCCCACGTCGTGGCCGGGTCGGGTCCGAAGTCGATGTTGAGCTGGAGCGACGCAGTGAGGCTCATCATGTGGAGACCGGCGGGCGAGACCTCGGCGAAGTACCGGTCCATGGCTTCGTAGCGGGGCCGATCGAGGGTCCGTCGGGGAGATCGGATCGGGTCGAGTCCGAGCGGGACCAGGAGGAGATCGTGCTCGGCGAACCGCCGGGCCAGGACGGCGGTGCCGGCCTCGATGGAGTCGATCAGGCTGGTCGGGTCGGAAGCCGGAGCGGTGACGAGCTCGAGCTGACCTCCGGGTTCGATCGTCACCGTGCTCCCCGCGGGAAGCGCTCCGGACGCGATCGCCGCCGTTTCGGGAGCGGTCACCGGACGGGTGGGATCGGTACGGTGATAGACGAGCCACTCGACCTCCGCTCCCATGCGCACCCGGTCGGTCGCGACGAACGAGGCGGCGGCTCGTCGGGCCACATCGGCCACGGTCACCTGTTGCCCGGTCACGGCCGGCTCAACCGGTGGTTCGTTCGAGCCAGGTGATCACGTCGAGGTCGGGACGAGTGCCGGTGAGGTTCGCCAACTGGCGCAGGCCGGTCGGGCTCGTGACGTTGACCTCCGACAGACGACCCTCGATCACGTCGATCCCGACGAAGTGGAGCCCGTCGGCGCGCAACGCAGGGCGGATCCGGTCGATGATGCGGCGGTCGGCGTCGTCGAGCTCGGCGGCGGTGACGGACCCACCGACGCAGATGTTGGCCCGGAAGTCGTCGGCGGTCGGGAGGCGCAGGATGGCTCCCAGGGGGTCACCGTCGAGCAGGAGGATGCGCTTGTCGCCTTCGGTGACGCCGGTCAGGAATCGCTGAGCGATGACCGGGACCCGACCACGCGACGTCATGGTGTCGATGATCGAGGGTGCGTTGGCGTCGCCGGGGCGGATCACCATGACGCCGCGCCCCCCGTGCCCTTCGATGGGTTTCACCACCGCAGCCCCGTGCTCGCCGGCGAAGGCCGTGATCCGGGCGGCATCGCCGGTCACGATCGTCGGCGGTGTGACGTCGGGGAACCGGCAGGCGTAGAGCTTCTCGTTGGCGTCGCGGAGGCCTCGCGGGGAGTTGGCGACGAGCGTGGTTCCCGCGAGGTGGTCGAGCACCAGCGTGAGGTGCAGATAGCCGAGGTCGAACGGCGGGTCGGTGCGGACGAGCACGGCATCGACGTCGGTGAGGTCGAGGTCTTCGGGCTCACCCAGCCGCAGCGGGGGCGCGGCCGACTCGTCGGCCGTCGCCGCCCGGGCCCGGGCCCGAACCCGACCGTCGACGAACTCGACGTGGTGGGCGAAGCAGTGCCAGATCCGGTGTCCTCGCTCCTGTGCGGCGAGCATCAGCGCGAACGAGGTGTCGGTGGCGGGGTCGACGGTCTCGGGTCCGTCCATGACGACGACGATCCGCATCAGCGTCGGCGCTGCCTTGCGTCGGAAGGCCTCGAAGCGGCCGACGAACTCGTCGGTCTGGTCGTCGGTCCACGCCACCGCGTCCCACCCCTGCAGGCGGGTGCAGCGGGTGCGGTGGACCTCGACCGGCCCGGGGAGCGGGTGGTCGAACCCGAGCCGGCGAAGACCGTCGAGGCGGACGTGGAAGGGGATCATGACGGCCTCGGCCAGGGTCGGTTCGTTGCCGGCGAGCCAGCCGTCTTCGTCGATCCATCGGCCCAACCCGGCGAGGGATCGCGGCCAGCGCCTCGGCGGCACGGTCGATCTCGGCCGGATCGACCCCGTAGTACACGCCGATCATCGGCCGGAACAGGCTCCGATCGATCCACGTCATGCGCTCGCGGACGAGTTCGCGTCGGGCCGGTGACCGGGGGAGCAGGGGCGGCGCGTCGATCCGGACTTCGAGCCACTCGAGGATCGGGATCGAGTCGGCGAGATGGTCGTTGCCGACGCGAACCATCGGGATCTCGAGCTTCGGGCTGTGCTCGACGAACTCGGGTGGCAGCACGAAGTCGGCGGCCCGGACGCCTGACGGTGGCACGTCGACGAGCTCGTGCTCGATTCCTCGCTGGGCGAGCGCGAACCGGACCCGGGTCGCGAACGGGCAGATCCAATGGCCGTAGAGCGCGATCTCGGTGTGATCAGGCATCAGGTGCCCACGGACCGACCGGCCGATCCCGGGTCATGCGAACAGGGCCTCGCAACCGGTCCCGGCGAGCACCGCATCGACACGGCCCCGATCGGGTTCGTCGAGCTCTGCGTAGGCCTCGCGGAGCCAACGTAGACACTTGCCCTGGTACGCAAAGGGCGCCTGGCGGTACTCGCGGCGACTCTCCGACCGGGGATCCTCGATCTCGCACACGACCTCGTCGGCTCCCGACTGCAGGGCCCGGGCGTTGGCGACCATGAACGGCGCGTAGGTTCGCCCGATCTCGCCCAACAGGTCGGCGGTCGCGGGATCGAGCGCATCGAGGGATCCCCATTCGTCGTCGTCGACCTCGAGCCAGCCGAGGTCGTCCATCCGCTCGACCCAGTTGAGCACCTTCGGGGCTCGATCGGTGGCGACCGCCATCGGCGTCGGATCCCACCGGACCAGTTGGCTCAGCTGCCCGAACAGGCCGAAGTCGCCTCGACCCGGGCGATCCCCGAGCAGGAAGTCGCGGGTCGAGAGCTGCGCCTGGAGAATGTCGAGGATCCGCTCGTACGAGCCCTCGATGATCGGAGTGTTCCACTCGGTCGAGCCGACGAGGGCCCGTCGCCCGATCTGGCGTTGGGTGATGAAGTCGGACAGCTGCCGGGCGCGGTCGGAATCGAGCTGGAGGTCCTGGGAGAGCGGCAGGAGTTTGCCGGCCTTCTCGATGTCGGGTTGGTAGGCCCAGCGATAGTGGTACATCGCCTTGGTCAGCCACTCGTCGGCGAAGTCCTCGATCAGCATGTCGACGAACGCCAGCGCCGGGTCGGGCGGCACGAGGCTGCGGCCCTCGAACTCGGCCTCGAGCCGGATGATCTGGGGCGACGAGTCGACCATGACCTCACCGTGACCGCCGGCTTCGTCGGGGAATGCAATGGCCGGGATGATGCGCACCGGGACCTCGGGCAGGTCGTCCCATTTCGAGTCGCGCAACACCCAGCGGAACGGGATCCGGCGGTAGCGCAGCACGGCTCGCATCTTGAGTGTGTACGGGGAGCCGTACTGCCCGGCCAGTACGAGTGGGTGGCTCATCGCCGGTGTCCTTCGTCCATCGCCGGACCCTACCGGAGCGTCGGAAACAATTGCCAGTTCGATAAGCAGTAGCGTAGGTTGGCGGGATGCGCCACGGACGATCGGACGACGCTCACCGGACCTCGGCGTTCGGCGACACCCGGGCCCCCCGCTGATGGATCTGGATGCATCATCCGACGATGCACCGGTCGATGGTCGCGTCGAACGTCGCCGACGCAATCGCGATGCCGTGCTCGATGTCGTCCTCGGGATGTTCGCCGAGGATCTGATGTTCCCGACCATCGAGCAGGCCTCCCAACGATCGGGGCTGTCGTTGCGATCGCTGTACCGCTACTTCGCCGACCCCGGCGAGTTGGTGGAGGCGGCGATCAAACGCAGCCGGCAGCAGGCCGGCGAACTCGCTCGGCTCCCCCACATCGGCCGGGGTGCCTTCGCCGAGCGCCTGGACGACTTCGTGTCGATGCGTGTCCGGCTCCACGACGTGATCGGCCCGATGTACCAGGCGACGATCCACAACGCGGCCACCCATCCGAGGGTGCGCGAGGAACTGACCGACAACCGGCACCGGTTCCGAGAACAGTTCGAGTTGCAGTTCGCGCCCGAGCTCGACGCGATGCCCGAACGTCTCCGGGTCACGGCGCTCGAGGCCGGAGACGTCTTGACGCAGATGGACTCGATCGATCTCTTGCGCCGCCACCGAGACCTCTCGATCGAGGAGACCGAGGCCGTTCTGCGCGACGGTCTGCTGGCGCTGTTCGAACCCCGCCGCACCCTCGACGAGGACTCGAGGCCGGGGTGAAGTCCGCGGGTGGGACCATCGGCCGGACCGGCACGATTCGTCAGGTCACCTGCGAATGACCTCGACCGGCAGGCGGGTGTAGCCCTTCACGAACGACGACAGGGTGCGGCTCGGTTCCTCCTGCAGGGTGATCCGCTCGAAGCGGCGGAGGATCTCCTCCCACAGAACCCGGAGCTGGAGTTCGGCGAGGCGGCTGCCCATGCAGAAGTGGATGCCGTAGCCGAAGGACAGATGACGATCGGCGTTGGGACGCTCGATGTCGATCTGGTCGGCGTCGTCGAAGACGTCCTCGTCTCGGTTCGCCGACACGTACCACATGAGCACCTGGTCGTTCTTCCGGATCTGCTTCCCGCCGAGTTCGGTGTCGTGATTCGCCGTTCTCCTCATGTAGGAAAGCGGGGTCTGCCAGCGGATGATCTCGGGCACCATCGACGGAACGAGATCGGGTTTGGCGATCAGTTTGTCGTATTGCTCAGGAAACGTGTTGAGCCCGTACACGCTGCCCGACATCGTGTTGCGGGTCGTGTCGTTGCCACCGACGATGAGCAACAGCAGGTTGCCCAGATGCGCGATCGTCGGCATGTCCTTGGTGGCGTCGCCGTGGACGAGCATCGACACCAGGTCGTCACCGGGGTGCTCCCGGCGAAGGTCCCAGAGCTTCTCGAAGTACCGGACGCACTCCAGGAGTTCGTCGCGCTTTTGTTCCTGTGACTCGACGATGCCCCCCGGCTCGGGGATCGCGAACACGATGTCGGACCAGCGGGTGAGTTTGCGTCGATCCTCGAAGGGGAAGTCGAAGAGCGTCGCCAGCATCATCGTGGTCAACTCGATCGACACGGTGTCGACCCAGTCGAAGGTCTCGCCGTCGGGGAGGGACTCCAGGATCGCGATCGTCCGTTCGCGGATGAGCGGCTCGAGGTTTCGCAGGTTCTTGGGGGCGGCAACGGACCGAACCGTGTTGCGTTGCTCACCGTGGCGCGGCGGGTCCATGGAGATGAACGAGGTCATCGACACGGCGCCCTCGGGACGCTCGGCGACGGGTGGGCCCAGGGTGATTCCGCCGGCCGACGAGAACGTCTTCCAGTCGCCGTCGACGTGACGGACGTCGTCGTACTTCGTGACCGACCAGTACCGTCCGGCGGCCGGGATCTCGTTGAAATGGACCGGGTCTTCCTTGCGCAACCGCTCGAAATGGCCCTGCCAACGGTTCTCGGCGAACAGATGGGCATTGAGCGGGTTGATGTCGTCGATCGCGAGCTCGTCGGCATCGGGGACGCTCGCCCCCGTCGCCGCCTGCTCCTGCTCGGGGCTGCGGAACTCACCGGGCGGCCACGGCATCGAAGCCGTCGTGGTCTCGGTCATGGGTTGTCTCCTCGGCGATCGACATGCCAGGACGTCTGGCCCCGACGCCCGGGGCGTTCCCGGCGCGACCGGGTTCGCGGTCGGGGCGATCCTGTCACGGTCACTCGGGTGATGGCCACTCGGTGCGGGCAGGGCGTGGCCCTCCACCCCACGCTTCACGTGGCCGGCAGGTCCGAGGGCCGGGCCCACCGGGTCTACGATGGCTCGATCCGGTCGTCCGGCCCGGCGTGCCATCCGGACGATCACCCAGCCCGACTCCCTCCGGACGCGAAGGTCGCCGTCTCATGAAGAACCATCTCCCGAACGGCGTCATGTTGAACGCCTACCCCGACAGCGTCGGTGATCGTCTGGCCGACGCCATCGCATTGTTGAAGCGTCCCGAACTCCGCGACGTCTTCTCGCTGTTCTACGTCCTGCCGACGTTCTTCCACAGCGATCTCGATCGGGGGTTCTCGGTGATCGACTACGATCTCGACGAGCACCTCGTCTCGCCGACCGACCTCGTCGACCTCGACGAACTCGGGATCGTGTTGAAGCTCGACCTGGTCCTCAACCATCTCTCGGTGGCATCCCCGCAGTTCCGCGACATGGTCGAGCTCGGAGACCGATCGGCCTACCGGGACTTCTTCATCGACTGGAACGAGTTCTGGGCGGGCAACGGTGAGATGGGCCCGGACGGCGCCATCGTCCCGTCGGCCGAGCACCTGTCGAAGCTGTTCATGCGCAAGCCGGGCCTGCCGATCCTCCGCATCCCGTTCCCCGACGGGTCGGACCGGTTCTACTGGAACACCTTCTACCAGCAGGTCGACATCGTCGATGGCGAACGCCGCTACCTCGGGCAGATGGACCTCAACGCCGAATCGGAGGAGGTCTGGGACTTCTATCGAGAGACCCTGCGCAGGGTCAGCGGATACGGGGCCAGGATCCTGCGGCTCGATGCCTTCGCCTACCTACACAAACAGGTGGGAATGACCAACTTCTTCAACCGTCCCGGCACCTGGGAATACCTCGAGCGTCTCCGGGTGATGGCGGAGGAGGACGACCTCATCCTCCTGCCCGAGATCCACGCCGAATACGGAACGGGCATCCACGAGGAACTCTCGGACCACGGGTACCCGATCTACGACTTCTTCCTCCCGGGTCTCGTGCTCGACGCACTCGACCGCGGCACCAATGCCGGTCTGGCCCGTTGGATCGGTGAGATCCTCGACCGTGACCTGAGGGTCGTCAACATGTTGGGCTGCCACGACGGGATTCCGGTCATCGACCTACGGGGCGGAACCCGGGGGGCCGACACGGTGCCGGGCCTGCTCACCGACGAACGGATCGAGGAACTGATCGAGCGCCTGCTCGAGCGCGGCGGCCGGATCAAGAACCTCTACGGACCCGACGGCGAGAAGGTCTCGTACTACCAGGTGAACGCCACGTTCTTCAGCGCCCTCGGAGAGGACGAGGCGAGTCTGCGTCTCGCCCGGGCCCTCCAGCTCTTCATGCCCGGCACCCCGCAGGTCTGGTACCTCGATCTGTTCGCCGGCACCAACGACTACGAAGCCGCCGACGCCGGAGGCGCCGGCGGGCACAAGGAGATCAACCGGACCAACCTGTCGCTCGACGACGTGGCGAAGGCGCTGGAGCGGACCGTCGTCACCGACCAGCTCGAGATGATGCGGCTGCGCAACACCTCGGCGGCCTTCGGCGGACAGCTCTCGGTCGACGCCTCGGTGCCCCACCGCCTGCTCATGACCTGGACCCAGGGAGACGTTTCTGCGACGCTCGACGCCGACCTGGGGACCAAGGCCTTCTCGATCGAGCACCGAGGCGAGGGTCCCGACCGGATCCTGACCTACGGACCGACCGGGACGACCTCGTAGTCCTTGGTGATGACGAAGTCGGCCAGTTGCCGGTGGCCGGCGATGATCTTGTGCTCGGTGGCCAGGATGTCCTCGATGAACGAGTCGCCGACCTCGCTGCCGCGATTGCGCTTCTGCCGATGCTCGAGCGTGTCGAGGCGGTTGCGGGCGATGAACACCCGGGTGTCGACGTTCTTGAGCAGTGAGCAATACGTGCCCTCGACGATCACGACCTGTACGCCCACGAGCGAGACCGACTCGTCCTCGACGGTGTTCTCGTCGTAGTCGATCAGCGGTTTCACGATCCGATCGGCGCCTCCGATGGCGTCGACGAGGTTTCCCTCCAGGAGATCCAGGCGGACCTCGACGTGAGGTCCGAGCCAATCGGGGTCTTCTCGTCGTTTGGCGTCGTTGGACTTCGGGGGGAGGACGAAATAGTCGTCCTGGCCGAGCACGACCGACGTGATGCCGTGAGTCTCCAGGGACTCGGCGATGGCGCGGCCGGTCTCGGACTTGCCGCTTCCCGACTCTCCGGCGACCGTGATCGTGTAGCGGGTCGGCTTCGATCGGATTCGATCCAGGATCCTCGGGACGATCGACGCGGCGGCCGCCCGATGGTGCTCTTCCAACACGACGACATCGCCCTTCACTGCTTCGCTCCTTCGTTCGGCGAGCCGCCGGCCGGGGTTCGAGACCTGGCGCTTCGAGCCATGGCAAGCGGACGGCAGCGGAGTGTAGCGGTGGACGGCGAGCCATCGGATCCGCGTTCGTCCGGGCGCCGGCACGATGCCATCATCATGGGCATGCGACTCGTCCTCTCGACCCTTTTCTCGCCGTCCGCCCGCCGGAGCCCCGCTCCGGGCGGATCGAGACGATGACCGAAGGGATCCCGAGTGATTTCGTGCTGGCCCGGACCACGGCCGTGTTCGACAACGCCTCGGTCCCGGCCGGGCTGCTGCGGGCCCATCGTGTCGCCGATGGCGTTTGGGGGAGGCTGATCGTCCACAGCGGACAGGTCGGCTTCGTGTTCGAGGATGATCCCGGTGGGGCCGTGTTCGTCGGTCCGGGAGACAGCGTCGTCATCCCACCCGGTCGACTCCATCACGTCGAACTGGACCAGCCGGCGACGTTCGCCGTCGAGTTCCATCGAGCCCCCTCGGGTGCCCCGGCGGTCGACGCCGGTGCGGAGAGTTCCGGGCTCGACGAGTGAGCCCGGTCCCGGGCCGGTGACCGGCAGCGGGCTCGATCGCGAACGCCGGGCCCACTAGGTTCGGCCGGATGCGATTCGGCATCTTCTACGAACACCAACTCCCGAAGCCCTGGGCCGACGGCGACGAGGAGCAGCTCCTGGCCGACGCCGTCGAGCAGGTGGTCCTCGCCGATCGGCTCGGCATCGATCACGTCTGGGCCGTCGAGCACCACTTCCTCGAGGAGTACTCCCACTGCTCGGCCCCCGAGGTCTTCCTCGCCGCGTGCGCCGCCCGCACCGAGCGCATCCGCATCGGCCACGGCATCAAGCACACACCGGCCAACTACAACCACCCGGCCCGGGTCGCCGAGGAGATCGCCACGCTCGATCTGATCTCCCGTGGTCGGGTCGAGTTCGGGATCGGCGAGGGCGCAACACGGATGGAACTCGGCGGCTTCGGCATCCCGGCGAAACAGAAGCGGGCGATGAGCATCGAGGCCGGCGAGCAGATCGCCAACATGATGGCCCTGACGCCCTACCCGGGCTACGAGGGCGAATCGTTCTCGTTCCCCTGCCGCAACGTCGTCCCGAAGCCCAGCCAGAAGCCGCACCCTCCGATGTGGATCGCCTGTACCAATCGGGCCACCATCGAGCTCGCCGCCGAACTCGGCATCGGTGCGCTCGCGTTCTCGTTCGTCGACCCCGAGGAGGCCGCTCACTGGGTGACGACCTACTACGACACGATCAAGAGCGAGCGTTGTGTGCCCATCGGTCACACGGTCAACGCCAACATCGCCCTCGTCACCGGCTTCTCGCTCCACGAGGACCGCAACGAGGCGATCCGTCGGGGCCGGGAGGGCTTCGAGTTCTTCAGCTATGCCATCAGCGCCATGGTGACCCAGGACAGCGTGCCCGGTCGCACCAATCTGTGGCAGGACTTCCAGGCGATGCGCGGCCCCGGTGCGACCGATGCCTACATCGAGAAGGCCCGCCGCCATGGCGATGCCTACTCCTCGGCGATCGGCACACCGGCCGACGCGCGCCGCCACATCCGCGAGCTCGACGCGATCGGTGTCGATCAGCTGATCTTCATCCAGCAGGCGGGCCGCAATCGTCACGAGGACATCTGCGCCTCGCTCGAGCTGTTCGCCTCCGAGGTGATGCCCGAGTTCCACGCCGACGAAGCCGAGCGCCTGGCCCGCAAGGAGGCCGAGCTGGCTCCCTTCATCGAGGCGGCGCTGGCCCGGAAGAACTGGATGGAGCCGATCGCCGACGGCGACATCCCGGTCGTTCCGGCGGCGGTGAAGCGGGCCCAGGTTCCCGACTCGCAGACCGCAGCCGTGTGACCCCCCGGTCGGTCGGCCGGTCGTGTTCAGGCGGATCGGGCGAGGTTCGCCTCGATCACGGTCGTGATGATCTCGGTCGTGAGGCGGGCTGCGTCCTCGACGGATTGCCCGAGATCGAGGACCAAGGAATGGGTCGAGTAGCTCGAAACGGCCATGGCCACGACCTCGGACACGGCCTCGGGAGGTTCGCCCGTGCCTCCCGCCGCCTCCCACGCCTGGGTCGTCAATCGGGCGGTCACCCGTCGACGCATCGCCCGTCGGCGACCGGTGACGGCACGGAACTCAGGGGCCAGTGCGTCGTCGGCGGTGCTGGAGAGCTGCCAGATGGCCAGGCCGGCGGCGAGGTGGCTGCGGTGGGTGAGTTCGACCACCCGGGTGAGCCACTCGGTGAGGTCGCCCTCGACCTGGCCGGCCTCGAGCAGCTGATCCTCGTAGTGCTCGACGGCGGCATCGAGCGCGTCGCGGACGAGGACGTCGCGCGAATCGAAGTGCCGAAACAGCGATCGCCGGCTGACCCCGGACCCCTCGGCGATCTGATCCATCGTCACCGCCAGGCCGTGCGTGGCGAGCAGGGCCTGTGCCGCTCGCAGGGCCTGCGTGCGGACGAAATCGCTCCGCGTCGTGAGCTGATCGGTCGCCGACATCCCATCCACGCTAGCAGCCCGAACCCGATGAGGCACTTGACGGTGCCGAGATGGCACTCTAGGATGCCACAACACCGACGGGCAGGCGCTCGGATCGGAACCTCGAAGGGACGAACATGACCGACGCCGCGACGGCCGACTCGAGACTGGCCCCGATCGACTCCCCGGCCGCCTGGTTCGGCCGTGATCTCCAGCACGATGCCTCGTGGACCGAATCGCTGACCGGGACCGAGGTCGACGAACTCCTCGCTGCGGTGGCCGACATCGGGCGACGAGGGCTCCGCATCCTCGACCTGCGCCGCGAGGACTTCGCGTTCCCGACCCTGTCCGAACGACTGCGACGGTTGGCCATCGAACTCGATCGGGGGCGCGGCTTCTGGTTGCTGCGAGGACTGCCGATCGAGGATCTCTCCCGCCACGACGCCGCAGTCGCCTACTGGGGGATCGGTCTGCACCTGGGGGTCCCCGTGTCGCAGAACTCCCGAGGCCACCTCCTCGGCCACGTGACCGACGAGGGCGTCGACATCCGGGAGCCGGGTTCCCGGGGCTACCAGACGCGGGTGCGGCTCCCGTACCACACCGACAGCTCCGACACGGTCGGGTTGCTGTGTCTCCAGCCGTCCCGGTCGGGCGGACTCAGCTCGATCGTCTCGTCGACCACCGTCTTCAACGAGACCCTCCGCCGGCGACCCGACCTCGCCCACCTCTGGTTCCAGGACTGGTACTACGACCGGCGGAACGAGGAGCGTCCCGGTGAGGCACCCTTCTTCACCACCCCGCTGGCCTGTTGGTACGGCGGGTTGCTCTCGATTCGCTATGTCCGCTCGTTCCTCGACACGGCGCTGCGCCACGAGGGCGTGCCGGCGCCGCACCGAGGACGAGGCCGCCTTCCTCGACCTGATCGACACGATCACGGTCGAACCCGGAATCGCCCTGCACATGGATTTCCGGCCGGGTGACATCCAGTTCCTCTGCAACTACTCGACGCTGCATTCCCGCACCGACTACGACGACTGGCCCGAGCCCGAGCGCAAGCGGCATCTGCTTGCGGCTCTGGATCAGCCTCGACGACGGCCGGCCGCTGCCGGATCATTTCGGTCGCGGTGTCACCGCCGGACTCGTCGGTCGTGGCGGTATCCCGGCGGTGCCCGGGCTCGCCGACCCCCTGGCCGGCACCGACATCTGACGTGAGGACGACCTGACCATGGCCACGTCGCGGTTTGCCGAACTCCTCACGGCGAGATTCGCCGACCCGCCGACCGAAGCACCGCTCACTCTGCCGGAGTCGGGGAGCGACCGCTCGACCATCGAGCTGATGCTCGCGCACCGGACCTGTCGCCGCTTCGCTGCGACGCCGGTCGATCAGACGCTGCTCGACCTCTTGCTGGCAGCGACGTCGGGCACCCCGTCGAAGAGCGATCTTCAGCAGTGGTCGGTCGTCCTGGTCGACGATCCGACCACTCGTTCGGCGATCGCCGAGTTGATCCCGTCGATGCCCTGGGTCGCCGATGCACCCCGATTCCTCGTCTTCTGCGGTGACAGCCGCCGAATCCGCCGGATCGCCGACGAGGCCGGATCCGGATTCGCCAACGACCACCTCGACGCGTTCCTGAATGCCGCATCCGACGCCGCGATGCACCTGTCGACCTTCATCTGGGCCGCCGAGTCGGTCGGTCTGGGAACGTGCCCGATCAGCGTCGTGCGGAACCACATCGACGAGGTGTCGGAGCTGCTGGGACTACCCGACCACGTGTTCCCGCTCGCCGGGATGTGTCTGGGATGGCCCGAGCGCCTCGAGCCGCTCTCGCCCCGGCTCGGGCACGACGTGACCGTCCACCGCGATCGCTACGACGACGGGGCGTTGACGAGCGCGATCGACGACTACGACCGTCGCCGGCTCGCGGCTCGTCCCGAGGCCGGTGCCTGGTCGGCGGCGAAGGCCGCGATGGTCGCCCGCCCCGAGCGCGAACAGCTGGCCCGCTTCCTGCGGTCGAAGGGCTTCCGGCTCGACTGAGCTCAGCCGCGAGGTTCTCTCGGAAGGCCGAGGGCGCGCTCGCCGAGGATGTTCCGCATGACCTCGGACGTGCCACCCATGATCGTGTACGACGGACCCTGCAGGACGGCGCACGTGCGGGGCGAGTCCAGCAGTGCCTGGGCCCCCAACGTCCGTGCGGCGAAGGCGGCGACCCGGCGCTCGTGCTCGGTGCAGAAGCACTTGATCGTGGTGCTGGAACCGACCGGGGCCTGGCCGAGCGCGTGGCGGTGGACCATGAGCCTTCCGAGCCGGTAGCCCGTTTCGAGCGCGGCGATCTGTTGACGGACCCGGGGGTCGGACACGTCCGCCAGCGCGACGGCGTCGTCGAAGAGCGGTCGGTTCGAGACCAGGCGATCGATCCCTCCCCGCTCGTGCTCGAGCTGGGCCATGGTCTGGCCGAACGCATTCCCCTCGACTCCGACCAGGTTCTCGATCGGCACCTCGACGTCGTCGAAGAAGACCTCGCAGAAGTGCTGGTTGCCGACCATGTCGGCGATGGTTCGGACCTCGATCCCCGGGCTGTCCATCGGCACGATGATCTCGCTGATGCCACGATGCGGAGGACCCTCGCTCGACGTGCGGCAGATCAGGTAGCAGTAGTCGGCGAGGCGGGCCATCGAGGTCCAGATCTTCTGACCGTTGATCAGCCACACGTCGCCCTTGCGGATCGCCGAGGTGGTGACCGACGCGAGATCGGAGCCGGCGTCGGGTTCGCTCATGCCGATGCACCACGTCTGCTCCCCGGTCAGGATCCCGGGCAGGAACTCGGCCTGTTGGTCGGCGGTCCCGAAGCGAATGATCGAAGGTCCCATCTGCCGGTCGGAGACCCAGCCGGCGGCGATCGGAGCGCCGGCGCTGATCATCTCGTCGGCCATGATGATGCGCTCGATGTCGGGGCGACCATGACCGCCGTACTCGACGGGCCAGGTCATCCCGACCCAGCCCTCGGTCGCGAGCACGGTCGAGAACTCCTTCGAGTGGCCGTTGATCCAGGAGTCGTGGAAGCGGCCGTGGGCGGCGATGCCCTCGGCCGCGACGGTCCGAGCACGCTCGCGGAGGCGATCCAGTTCGGGTCCGAGGGCGAAGTCGAGTCCGGTCGTCTTCGTTCTCGGCCGGTCCCGGTCGGTGCTCATCGTCGGCTTCCGTTCGCAGTCGTCGGGTGAGGGATTCGTTCAGCGGGAAGGAAACACGACCGGCACCGAACGCGGTCCGCGGATCTGGCCCCCGGCCCAGGTCACCGCCGCGGGGTCCTCGAGCTCGAACTCGGGAATTGCGGCGAGCCACTCCTCGAGGGCGACCCGCAGCTCCATCCGTGCCAGGTTGGAGCCCGCGCAGCGATGGATGCCGACGCCGAAGGCGAGGTGACGGTTCTGGACCCGATCGATGATGAATCGATCGGCGTCATCGAAGTGCTTTTCGTCACGGTTGGCAGCCGGAAAACTGAGCAGCACGCGTTCGCCGGCCCCGATCGGGCACCCGGCGATCTCGGTGTCGGTCGTGGCGATCCGAGCCATGGTGACCGGTGCGTAGAAGCGGAGGAACTCCTCGATCGCGAGCGGCCAGACGTCGGGATCCTCGACGAGGCGACGGCGGTCCTCCGGGTGGGCCGCGAGGTGGTACAACGACGAGCCGATGGCACTCCACGTCGTGTCGACGCCGGCCACCAGGAGGAGTGCTGCCTCGCCGACGATGAGGGCGTCGTCGATGGGCGCGCCGTCGTGCTCGCTCAGAGCCATGTGGCTGATCAGGTCGGTGCCGGGATCGGCCCGTCGGTCGGCGATCTCGCCTCGGAGGAACTCCGCCAGTTCGGCGGTCGCCTTGGCCCGGCGTTCTGCGTCGGCGGCGAACTCGATGATCGATCGCACCCACTCCACGAACCGGTCACTCTCGTGTTCGGGGACGCCGAGCAGCGCCCCGATCACCCGCACCGGCAGCTGCTGGGCGTAGTCCCGTGCGGCATCGGCCCGACCCTGCGCGATGAACGACTCGATGAGCGTTCGACACAACTGCCGGGTCCCGGCCTCGTAGGAGAGGACGGCCGTCGGCGACATCGCCGGGAGCATCAGCCGCCGGGTCCAGGTGTGCAGCGGCGGGTCGGCATCGATCGGGGGACTGCCCTGGGTGAGGGTCGCTCGGCGCTCGGGGACCTCGATCACGCTCACGCCCTGCGACGACGTGAACGTGTCGATGTCGCGGGCGATCGCCGTGACGTCGTCGTACCGAGTGGGGAGCCACGAGCCGCCGTGGTCGTCGGCGCGGGCGACCGGGCACTCGGTGCGAAAGCGCTTCCAGATCGGTGCCGGATCGGCGACGTAGGTGGGGTCGAAGAGGTCGTAGTCGTTGCGTGTCATCGTGGTCCTCGGGCCGAGTCGGTTGCCGAGGCATCCTAGAGTGCCAACTCGACACTGTCCAGTGTCAAACTGGTCGGCTCCGACCCACGGAGTCCGACGAGAGCGGCCGGGCCGTATTGGAACCGTTGTCGGACACCTGGGTAACGTCTCCCCGTGACGTTCGGAACCGTGAACCAGGGTGACCCATCGGGAGCGAACCGATGACCGCCGACCCGCAGCGACACGAGGTCGTCGTCGTCGGCGCCGGTGTGTCGGGGATCTACCAGATCAAGCGACTCACCGATCTCGGCATCGATGCCATCGTGCTCGAGGCCGACGACGACCTCGGTGGCACGTGGTACCGCAATCGCTACCCGGGGGCTCGGTTCGACTCCGAGAGCTACACCTACGGCTACTCCTTCTCGAAGGAACTGCTCGACGAGTGGCACTGGAAGGAACGGTTCTCGGCCCAGCCCGAGAACCTCCGCTACCTGAACTACGTCGCCGACAAGTTCGACCTCCGCCGCCACATGCGGTTCGACGCACGGGTCGAGACGATGACCTGGGACGAAGACGAGCGCGTCTGGCACCTCGGTCTGCAGAGCGGCGAGGCTCTCGTCGCCCGCTTCGTCATCACCAGCCTCGGTCCGCTGTCCATCCCGACCCTGCCGAGCTACGAGGGCATCGACGACTTCGAGGGCGAGGCGTTCCACACCTACTGGTGGCCGAAGGAGCCCGTCGCACTCGAGGGCCGCCGGGTCGGGGTCATCGGCACCGGCGCAACCGGCATCCAGGTCATCAGCGAGATCGCCGACCAGGTCGGGGAGCTGACGGTGTTCCAGCGTCGCCCCAACTGGAGCACCCCGCTGAACAACGCCCCCATCTCCGACGAGGAGATGGACCGAGATCCGCGCCCGCTACGACGAGATCTTCGCCAACTGTGCCCGCTCACCCGGCGGGTTCGAGCACGTGCCCCGGCGCGGCTTCTGGAACCTGACGGCCGAGGAACGGCGAGCGTTCTGGGACGAGCTCTACGACCAGCCGGGCTTCGCGCTCCTGGCCGGCAACTTCGCCGAGATCTTCTTCGACGAGGCGGCCAACCGCGAGATCTCCGACTACATCGCCGACCGGATCCGCGCAGCGGGTCGACGACCCCGATCTGGCCGAGAAGCTCATCCCCCGGGACCACGGGTTCGGGATGCAGCGCCTGCCCGCTCGAGACCCACTACTTCGAGGCCTACAACCGCGACAACGTGCGCCTGGTCGACCTCTCCGAGACGCCGATCGAGCGCTTCACCCCGACGGGCATCCAGACCACCGGTCGCATCACGATCTCGACCTGATCGTGTACGCCACCGGCTTCGACGCCATCACCGGCGGCTACGACCGCATCGACATCCGCGGGGTCGATGGGCAGGCGCCTGGCCGACAAGTGGCGAGACAGCCCGAGCACCTACCTCGGGGTCTTCACCGACGGGTTCCCCAACCTGTTCATGGTGGCCGGCCCACAGAGCGTGTCGGGGTCGACCAACTTCCCCCGGGCCATCGAGACCGGGGTCGACTGGCTGACGGCGCTGCTCGAGCACGTCGAGGAGCGGGGCTGCACCCGGATCGAGGCCGACGGCCGAGGCCGAACGGGAATGGGTCGACGAGGTCGTCCGGGCCCACGAGCGGCTGCTGCTGCGCGACAGCAAGGGCTGGTTCACCGGCTACAACTCCAACGTGGTCGGCCACCGAGAGGGCAACGGTCCGCTACCAGGCCTACTTCGGCGGTGCACCCCAGTACACGACGAAGATCGAACAGGTCGCCGCCGACGGATACGCCGGTCTGGATCTGACCTAGTCGCCTCGCTCGGCGGTGACGCCGCTGACGCGGGCGAATTCGTGGGCCTCGTGGTCGTGTCCGGCGACGGCCTTGATCGCCCGGCCGGTACGGCCCGAGGTCGCGGCGTCGAGATGCGCATGGGCGATGTGGAGCGGGTCGGCCATGTCGCGGGGCACGGAGCCGTCGGTGATGCCGGTCATCGGGGTGGCGACACCTCCGGGACAGATCGCATTGATCGTGATGTTCTTGGCCCGCAGCGAGGTCGCCGACGCCCGCACCAGTCCGACCACCGCCCACTTGGTCATCGAGTACACCGGATCGGGGGACCAGGGGATGAGCCCGGCGAGGCTGGCCGTCGCGGTGATGGCCCCACCACCGCCGGCTTCGATGACGGGCACCAACGCCCGGAGGCCGAACGCGACGCCGTTGATGTTGACGCCGACCGCCCGCTGATAGGCGTCGATGTCCCAGGTGCCGGGATCGTCGGGTGTCGTCATGAAATCCTCCGGCGGTCGGAAGACGACGCCGGCGTTGAGGACGGCGATGTCGAGGCCGGTGAGCGAACCGGCCAGTGCCGTCCACTGGTCGGGGTCACGCACGTCGCAGGGCGCGAACCGGGCGCCGATGTCGGTGGCCAGATCCTGCCCGGCCGCACCGGGGAGATCGACGACGATGACCGACGCGCCGTCACCGGCGGCCAGGCGCGCCACTGCGGCGCCGATCCCGGACGCTGCGCCGGTCACCAGGAGTTGCTTGCCATCGAGTCCCCACGAATCGGTCATGGCCGAGATCGTAGGTCAGGGGCCGCGCCGGTTCGATCCTGCGACAGGTCGAACACGAGGGGCGCGTGATCCGACGGACGCAGACCGCTCCGTTCCCGGGTGTCGATCCACACGGCCCCGACTCGTCGGGCGAGCGACGGGGAGGCGAGGGCGAGGTCGATGCCCAGAACCCGGTTCGGACGAGTGGCGACCTCCACGACGTCGGCTCGGGTTTCGACCACAATGGCCGGGCCCACGAGAGGAGGAGGCGGTGCGGGTAGCCCTCGAAGTCTGGTCGAGCCGCTACGCCGAGGTCGCAGCCACGTGCACCCGGGCCGAGTCGCTCGGCTTCGATGCCTTCTACTACGGGGAATCGCCGCACGGGCTGAACCTCGACTGTTGGACCACGTTGGCCGCCCTCGCCGCCTCGACCGAGCGCATCCGGATCGGGCCGGTCATCACCAACGTGCTGCCCACCTACCGGAGTACGGCCCTGCTCGCCGAGCAGGCGGCAACGGTGGCCACGGTGTCCGGGGGGCGCCTCGATTTCCGGACCGGGGTCGGAGCGTCGGCGACCTTCGGGAGACCTTGGTGGGAGCCGTTCGGGATCGACTACCCGGACTACGGGCAACGTCTGGCGGACCTCCGCGAGGCGCTCGAGACCCTTCCCGGCCTGTGGGCCGGCGAACGCCCGGACGGCTCGGATGCACCGACCGCGATGCTCCGACCGGCCCTGCCGAAGATCCCCATCACCGTCGCCGCCCGGGGAGAACGGGCGATGGGTCTCGCCGCCGCCCATGCCGAGGTCTGGGAGACGTCGTTCTGCACGCCGGAGGAGTACCGGGCTCGCCGTTCCCGCATGCTCGAGATCCTCGCCGGGCGAGCGATCACGTGCTCGTTGGAGATCGACGGGTTCGTCTCGACGAGCCCGCACGGGTCCGCTCGGCTGCTCCGCCGAGTGCGGGCCGAACGGGGTGGGAGCGAAGACCTCGACCCGGTCCTCGAGCGTGGTCTGGTCGGGGTCCCCGACGAGGCGGCGAGGCGCCTGTGCGACCTCGCGGACGCCGGGGTCGATCAGGTGGTGGTCGCCCTGCACGACCCGCACGATCCCGATGCCCTGGAGGCCCTCGCCGAGGCGGCCCGCCTGGCACGTGACCTCGACCCACGTGCCTGACTGCTACGGTCGGCGCGTGAACCCGTCGACCCCGCCGACAGCTCCGGTCACCCCACCCGGTGAGGTCTCGTTTCCGTTTCGGGAGCTGCTGGGATTCGACATCGAGAAGGGGGTCGGTGCCGGCACGGCCACCATCACGGTGGCCGAGCAGCACCTCAATCCCAACGGTGTCGTGCACGGCGCGGTGCCGTACGCCCTGATCGACACGGCCATGGGCGCCGCCACCATGAGCGTCCTCGGGGACGACCTGATGTGCGCCACCATCGAGATCCACACCCGGTACCTCGCTCCGTGTTTCGGCGGTCGGCTCACGGCGACGGCCACGGTGCGCAAGCCCGGACGGCGCATCGTGCATCTCGACGCCACGGTCGTCGACGAAACCGGCAAGGAGATCGTGGCGGCCTCCGGCTCCTTCGCAGTCATGCCCCGACCCTCGGCGTCCGAGGCGACCTGAGGTGGCGGGTCTCGGAATCGGCCGGCCCTGGGTGGTCCTGGCCCCGGAGGCGATCGACGCGCTGCCGGCCCAACTCGGTGTCTACGAGATCGGCGACGATGCGGGATCGGTCGTCCGGATCGGGTTCGCCGGTGGTCGGTCGCCGTTCGGGATGCGGTCGGCCCTCGACGGCGAGCTCGAGGCGGGGATCGGGACCCGGTTCCGTCATGAATTCACCCACGGCTACCTGACGAGGTTCGAGGAACTGTTGATGGTGTACGTGGCCCAGCACGGGGCCGTGCCGCCGGGCAACGCCGATCATCACGGCCCGATCGGCCGGCTGCACGTCGCTCCGGTCACCGGCAACCAGGGGAGTTGACCCGTGGACTACCGACCGACCGACGAGCAGCAGCTGATCGTCGAGACCGTTCGACGCTTCGTCGCCGACGAGATCGTCCCGTTGGAGCCCGGACTCGATCCCGACGCCGGAGCGCTCCAGCCCGACGACCACGAGCGACTCGTCGCCAAGACGAAGGCCATGGGGTTCTACGGCTTCGACATCCCCGAGGACTTCGGCGGCCCGGGCCTCGACGTGACCACCCGGGCCCTGATGGCCATCGAGATGAGCCAACACCGGGCCGGGCTCTACAACCCGTGCTACGGCACGTTCGGCGGGGCCGGGTTGGCCCAGCTCTACGAAGCCACCGACGACCAGAAGGAGCGCTACCTGTACCCACTGCTCCGCGGGGAGAAGAAGGGGTGCTTCGCGCTCACCGAACCATCGGGCGGCAGTGATCCGGCCCGCGCCATCCACACTCGGGCCCGACCCGACGGCGACCAGTGGATCATCAACGGCTCCAAGCTCTACATCTCCGGAGCCGACAAGGCGGACTTCGCCCTGGTCTTCGCCCGCACCTCGGACGACCCGGGCCGCAACGGCGTCACGGCGTTCATCGTCGACACCGAGACGCCGGGGTTCAACGTCACGCGTGTCGTCCACACGCTGCGGTCCACGCACTACGCCACCGAGATCTCCTTCGACGAGGTGCGGATTCCGTCCGGTCAGATCCTGGGTGAGGTCAACCGGGGGTTCGCCATCGCCAACGATCGGTTGAGCCGTCAGCGCATTCCCTACGCCGCCGGGTGCATCGGCGTGGCCATCAAGGCCCAGGAGATGGCCATCGACTGGGCCCGCAACCGCGAGACCTTCGGCGGACCCCTGGCCGACAAGCAGGCGATCCAGTGGATGATCGTCGACAACGAGATCGACATCCGTCACGCCCGGTACTGCGTGCTCGAGGCGGCCCAACGCGCCGATCGCGGCGAACGGTTCCGCACCGAGGCGGCCATGGCCAAGCTGGTGGCCACCGAGGCTTCGGGCCGGGTGGTGGACCGTGCGATGCAGATCCACGGCGGCCTGGGGATGACCAAGGACCTCCCCCTCGAGCGGTGGTACCGCGAGCTGCGAATCCGTCGGGTGGGGGAGGGGCCGAGCGAGGTGCAGCGGCTGATCATGGCCCGCGAACTGATCGGCGGGAGCTTCAAGTGAGCCGCCCGCTCCCCCTGGCCGGGATCACCGTCCTCGACCTCGGCCAGATCTACCAGGGCCCCTACGCCGGCTTCCTCCTGGCCATGGCCGGAGCCCGGGTGATCAAGGTCGAACCCCCGGTCGGGGAGACGCTGCGAGGTCGTGGGCCCTCGCTCCCGCTGGCCATGCTCAACTCCTGCAAGGAGTCGGTGGTCGTCGACCTCAAGCAGCCCGACGGGCTGGCGCTGTTCCATCGGCTGGTCGCCTCCGCCGACGTGGTGCTGGTCAACTATGCGCCGGGTGTGCCCGAACGACTGGGAATCGGGTTCGAGCAGTTGTGCGAGCACAACCCGTCACTGGTCTACGCCCATGGATCCGGGTTCGGTGTGCGTGACCTCGACGGTTCGCTGGTGGTCGATGCCGTCCCCGCCATGGACATCACGGTGCAGGCGCACACCGGAGCCATGAGCCTCACCGGCAACGAGCACGAACCTCCGCTGAAGTCGGGTGTGGCCTATGTCGACTTCCTCGGTGGCGCCCACCTGTACGGGGCCATCACGACGGCGTTGTTCGAGCGCGAACGCACGGGCCTGGCCCGTTCGGTGGAGACCTCGATGGCCGATGCCGCCTACTTCCCCCTGGCCAGCGCCCTGGGCCAGTGGGCCCAGACGGGGGCGACCCTGCGAACCGGGAACCGACATGCGGGCCTCGGTCTCGCGCCCTACAACGTCTACCGCTGCGCCGACGGCCACGTCGCCCTCATCGCCGTGACCGACCGCCACTGGCGGTCGGTCCTGGACGTGATCGAGCGATCCGACCTCCGGCGAGACGAGCGCTACCGTCGCCATGCCGATCGGGCCACGGCGATGGAGGAGGTCGACGGGTTGGTGGAATCGTGGACCTCGTCCCGGCCGCGAGCCGAGGTCGTGGCAGCCCTCCAGCGAGCGCACGTTCCGGCCGCGGCCGTGCGCATGGTCGACGAGGTCGTGCGGGACCCCGACCAACACCGACGGCGTGCCCTGCAGTGGCTCGACCACCCCGACCTCGGGACCATCCCTGCGCCCCACAGCCCGATCCGCTGGCACGGCAGCGACCTCGTCGAGCTCGAGGCCAGTCCGACGCTGGGCGCCGACAACGCCCGGGTCTTCACCGAACTGGCCGGGCTCGACGCCGACGCCATCGCCGACCTCGACCAACGACTGATCACCCGGCCCCGGCCGCCGTCCTGAGGCCACCGCCGACCTCGGGGTCCGGCGGTGACCACCTGTGGTAGAAGAACGCCATGTCGAACACGGAGATGGTGTCGCTGGAACCGCCGAGTGCGTTGTCGATGCCGATCGGCGAGGCGATGTTCACCCAACGGGCGATCCGCCGCTTCGATCCCGATCGGCCCGTCGACGACGCCGACCTCGAGACGATCATGGATGCCGCGTCCAAGGCGCCCACGGGCGGCAACATCCAGCCGGTGCGGATGCTGGTCGTACGGGCTCGCGACCGGATCGAGGCGTTCGGTGCGCTCTATCACGAGGCGTGGTGGGCGAAGCGGGCCGACGAACTCGGATGGGAGGTCGATCAGGAGATCCCGCCCGACTCTCCGTACGCCATGCCCGCCCTCCTCGCTTCCGAGATGGCTTCGGCGCCGGTGGTCGTGCTCGTGTACTCGCGCTCGGGTCCGGCCGTCTCGGTCCTTCCCGCCGTCCAGAACCTCATGCTGGCGGCGCGGGCCCTGGGCATCGGATCGGTGCTGACCACGCTGCACCCCGTCGTGCTCGACCGTGTCGCCGAACTGTTCGGGGTGCCCGACGACGCCACGTTCCACTGTTGCGTTCCGCTCGGCCACCCCCGCGGCAACTTCGGTCCGACCCGACGTCGGCCGAGCTCGGCCACGACCTACTGGGACTCGTGGGGGTCGGCGCCGCCCTGGTGAGTCGTCATCGGTCGTCCCCGGCGTCGGTGGTGTCGGCAATCACCCGGGCTTCGGCCAGCTGCGTGACTTCCCCGGCGTCGAAACCGAAGTCGAGCAGCACCTGCCGAGTGTGCTCGCCGGCCAGCGGGCTCGGGCGCCGAATGGAGCCCGGAACGCCCTCGAGGTTCGTGGCGTTGCGGATCAGGTCGATGGCTCCGGCGACCGGGTGCCGAGTCGGCGAGGCGATTCCCAGGTGACGAACCTGGGGATCGGCGAAGGTCTCGGCCAGGTCGTTGACGGGTCCCGCCGGGACACCGGCATCGTTGAGGGCGTCGACCCACTCGGCGGTCGTGCGGGTGCTCAGGGCTGCGGAGATGATCGCTGTGAGTGCGTCGTGGTTCTCGACTCGTGCCGACGGTCGGGCGAACCGTTCGTCGGTGACCAGATCGGGTCGACCGATGACGTCACAGAACGACCGCCAGAGCTCGCCCCAGGCCGCAGCGACGTTGAGGTGGCCGTCGCCCGTCGGATACAGGCCCATGGGTCGCAGGGTGGGGTGATCGTTGCCCGACTGCGGCGGGATGTCGCCGTCGACGGTCCAGCGAGCGGCCTGGAAGTCGAGCACACCGATCATCGACTCGAGCAGCGACGTGTGGACCCAGCGTCCGACACCGGTGCGTTCCCGCTCGTGGATCGCCACGAGCACCCCGATCGCGAGCTGCAGTCCGGCGGCGATGTCGGAGACGGCTGCTCCGGCTCGGACCGGTCCCTGACCCGGCAGTCCGGTCACGCTCATCATGCCCGCGATCCCCTGGGCGATCTGGTCGACACCGCCCCGCTCGGCCCACGGGCCGGTCTGGCCGAAGCCCGAGATCGATCCCATCACCAGCCGGGGGTTGAGTGCCGAAACGGTCTCCCAGTCGAAGCCGAGCCGGTACTTCACGGCCGGTCGCATGTTCTCGATGAGGACGTCGCTACGGCCCACGAGGCGATGGAGCACGGTTCGACCCTGGTCGGTCTTGAGGTCGATGGCCAGGCTCCGTTTGTTGCGATGCAGGTTGAGGTAGTCCGAGGTGGTCTGGGCATCGAGGGCCGTGTCGGGTGATTCGACCCGGATGACGTCGGCGCCCCAGTCGGCCAACTGACGAACGGCGGTCGGACCGGCCCGGGCAACGGTGAGATCCAGCACGACGAGGTCGGCCAGAGGCAACGATGACGATCCAGTGGCCTCGGCCGATCGGATGTCTTCCATGGTGATGACTTCCCTTCGGATGTCGTCGGCGGCAGGCGCTGGCAGCGCCGGGCCCGTGGACGGACGGATCCGGTCGTCGGGCGGCGGCCGGAATGCTGGGGTAGGTTCACACTCGTCCACCAAGTGTTGGACGACAACATGAAGAAGCGAGGCTGCCCATGGCGACCGTAATCGGTTGTATCGGAGCACGGTCCAGGAGGGCAGCCCATCGGGGGAGACGGCCCCGGTTCGGCGTTCGGTCGGGACTGGTCGCAGGATCGGTCCTCGTCGCCGGAATCACCGGTGCCATCCCATCGGTCGCCGGAGCAGTCACGGTCACCGAGGGCGCCGGCTCGTACCGCGGCGTGTTCACCGAGACCACCGGGGGAGCGACGGCCGGGTACGACATCAGTGGGAAGGCCCGGATGTCGGTCACCGCGACCGGCACCTCCGCCGAGATCGTGGTGGCCGGACTCGACCCGACGAAGGCCTACGGGGCGCATCTCCACAACGGCAGCTGCGCCGACGGGGGCGGAGGGCACTACCAGGACGTCGAAGGCGGCGCCGTCACGCCGCCCAACGAACTCTGGCTGGCCTCGTCGGGTACGACACTCACTGCGTCGGCCGGCGGCGTGGCCACCGGCTCCGGGTCGGCAACCTGGCAGGCCCGCATCGCCACGCCGGCGACCAACGCCCGGTCGGTGGTCGTCCATGAGCCCGGCGGAGCCCGGATCGCC
Organism: uncultured Acidimicrobiales bacterium; assembly: GCA_963717115.1. Taxonomy (GTDB): domain Bacteria; phylum Actinomycetota; class Acidimicrobiia; order Acidimicrobiales; family SZUA-35; genus JBBQUN01. Next base: position 449,607 of record CAVQVO010000017.1, read on the forward strand.
TGCGCCGACCTGATCGAGCATCCCACGACCCTGCGGGGCGTGTTCCGCACGACCGATGGCGGCACCACGCTTGGTTACACCCTCGACGGCTCGGCGGCAATGGTGATCCGTTCGAACGGCACCTCGGTGACCGTCGCCATCAGGGGCCTCGATCCGACCAAGGCCTACGGCTCGCATCTGCACAACGGCGCCTGTTCGACCGGCGGTGGCGGCCACTACCAAGACATCGAAGGCGGCGACACGACGCCGCCCAACGAGTTGTGGATCGTCACGTCCGGCACCACGTTGACACCGCCGCCAACCGGAGTTGCGAATGCTGCGGGTTCGGCCACCTGGCAGCCCCGCCTGACCGGAACGTCGACCACCGCACGCTCGGTGGTCATCCATGAACCGGGCGGGGCCCGGATCGCCTGTGCCGACCTCCGCCAGCAGGAACTGACCGGGCCGTTCGCCTCGGCAACGGGAAGCAACGGCGCCGTCGCCCGACTCTACGTCGCGGTGTTCCAGCGCCAGCCCGACACGGCCGGTCACACCTACTGGGTCGCGAAGGCCGGTGCGGGCGTCAAGCTCATCGACATCGCCGGTCTGTTCGTGACCAGCGACGAGTTCGTCGCCACGTATGCCAGTCTGGACAACTCGGCGTTCGTGAACCTGCTCTACCGCAACGTGATGATCCGCACCGGCGACGACGCCGGTGTCGCCTACTGGAACGGGCTCCTGACGTCGGGCACCAGCCGAGCGGCGGTCACGCTCGCCTTCTCGGACTCGCCGGAGTTCAAGAGCCTCACCGAGACGAGCTGACATCAGCCCGGGGCGGCGGTGACGGTGGCACGGCTGCGCCGCCGTCACTGCACGACCGCTACGGTGCACCCATGACCAAGACGATTCTCATCACCGGTGCCGGCTCAGGATTCGGCAAGGGCGCCGCCGTCGAACTGGCCTCGCGGGGCCATCGGGTGTTCGCGACGACCGAGACCGAGGCACAGGCCGAGGCCCTGGCCGCCGAGCATCCCGAGCTCACGGCGATGAAGCTCGATGTCACCGATCCTGCCGACGTCGCGAAGGTCGCCGGGATCGATCCCGACGTCCTCGTCAACAACGCCGGATTCGGTGTGATGGCGCCGCTGTCGAGCGTGCCGCTCGATCGGCTCAAGGCCGGCTTCGAGGTCAACGTGTTCGGGATGGTCGCCATGAGCCAGGCCGCGATCCCGGGCATGAAGGCCAAGGGCGCCGGGCGCATCATCAACATGTCGTCGGTCGCCGGGGTGCTGTCGGGCCCGATGACCGCGCCCTATGCCATGACCAAGCATGCGGTCGAGGCCTTCACCGTGGCACTGCGAGCCGAGCTGGCGCCCTACGGCGTCGACGTCACCAAGCTCAACCCGGGTCCCTACGACACGGGCTTCAACGATGCCATGGTCAACGGCATCGCCGGCTACATCGAGGACGGCGACGCCCCGGCGGCGGCCGCCGAGGAGTTCGTGCGGGCCATCGTGCTCACCGATCAGCTCGATCCCGACGAGGTGGTCCAGGCCATGGCCGACCTGGCCGAGGCCGACGAGACCCCGGTCGAGACCTTCCTTCCTCCCGGCATCAAGGATCTGTTGGCGGCCAGCCTGGACTGATCTCAGAGCAGCTCGACGCTCCAGGTCGAGGGCTCGACGAGCTGACCCAGGTTCAGGTGCAGGCGAAGTGTCTGGCCCCGACCGAGTTCGCGGTCGAGCCGGTACAGGCGGTTGCCCCAGCTGGTGTTGGGGGCGAGGGGCGAGGTCGTGAGGGTCGTCTCGTCGTCGAAGATCGCCTCGAACCAGACGCAGGCGCCGTCGACGATCGTGTCGGCGGTGGCGGTGCGTTCGATGACGTGATCGAGTTGGAGCGTGCCGGGGTCGGCGAGCGTTGCGAGATCGAGCTCGAGGACCGGTCGGGGCGTTCCGACGCTCGAGGCCACCGAGCCGGGACGGGCCCAGATCTGGTCCATGCGACCGGTGTCGAAGCGGGCTGCCACCGCTGATCGTTCCATGGCGCCGAGGTCGATGCCGTCGGGCAGTTCGATGTTCCAGAACCGGCGAACCCGCATGGTCTCGTGCATCGAGACCGGTTCGACGAACAGGCGGAAGCGGGCCGGGAGGATGCGTCCGCCCGGCCGCAGGACCCGGTCCCGGAGATCGAGCAGGTTCATGAGCATGTTCTCGTTGAAGAGTTCGTCGCCCATCTGCTCGTGGAGCACGACGTCGACGGGTTCGGGAGGGGTGAACTCGCGACTGTTGGCCTGGACGAACTCGATGTTGGTGAACCCGTTCAGCTCGCCGATCTCCCGAGCGACCTCGATGAAGTCGGAGTGCTCGACCGCGTACACCTTCCTCGCGCCCGCCCGGCTGGCCATGAAGGCCAGCAGCCCGGTTCCCGTCCCGACGTCGAGGACGACATCGCCGGGTTTCACGCTCCGTCGGATGCCCCGGTGGTAGGCGTCGACGCGGACGCTGTCGCTCAGCATCTCCTCGTGCTCGGAGAGTCCGGCGAAGTTGGCCTCGTTCGCGAGGTCGTACACGACGCTCATCAGACGCTCGTTGGCGGCGACCCTGGTCGCCGCGAATCGCAGCGAGGACCGAACCAGCCGGGTCGCGGTCTGTCGCACGTGATCGCTCATGCGGGGCAGGCTAGGGCCGCCACCGGCGGTGGCCGTCACTCGTCAGCGCAAGGCGGGCAGGACCTCGGTCGACAGACGGGATCGGGCGGCCTCGGCCTCGGCCCGGTCACCGGCGAACGAGCCGCCCATCACGAAGATCCGTTGCAGCCCGAGTTCGATCAACCGGCCCAGCCGGTCGACGCACAGCGATGAGGGCCCGGCGATGCCGAATCGGTCGATCACCTCGTCGGTGAGGAAGGCCGACTGTGGTGAACCATGGGAGAAGTGCCGGCTCATGTCGTAGTTGGCGTGCACCGCCTCGAGGCTCTCGCGCTGTTCGTCGCTGACCGGTCCGGCAACCGAGCCGTGCATCACCGAGAAGCGGGCGAACGAGGCGACGCCACCCGAGATGAGTTCGCGGGCCTTCGCCCGATCGGGATGGGGGTACACCGGAACGTAGGCCCCGAACCGGAGCTCGTCGGGGTCTCGGCCGGACTCGTGCGCCGCCTGACGGGCGACACCGATCGCCCAGCCCAATCGTTCGATGTCGGCCCCGACCGCGAAGGTGATCTGGTCGGCGTGGCGGGCGGCGGCAGCGATCACCTTCGGGCCCGTGGCGGCCACGTCGACCGGGACCTTCACGAACCCGTCGCGAAGCCAGCGAAGACGGCTGCCCTCGGGGCCACCGGCGAGGTGCAGCGAATCGACGGCCTTCACCTCGCCCGACCCGTCGAGCTCGACGTCGAAGGGCACCTCGTCGCCCCGCAGGTATCCCTGGAGCCGCTCGAGATACCGTTCGAATCTCGCCACCGGGGCCGGGGCGAGTCCGAGATGGGCCAGCGCCGAATCGCCCCGCCCGATCCCGAGTACGGCCCGGCCATCACTCTCGGCCTGGACGGTGGCGATCGCGGTTGCCGTTGCCGCGGGATGCCGGGTGACGGGATTGGTGACCGCCGTCGCCACCCGGATCGTGCTCGTCGCGTGCGCCGCCAGGGCCAACGCGACGTAGGGATCGCCGGCGAGGTTCTGGGAGTCGACGAACCCGATGCCGTCCCAACCCTCGGCCTCGGCGCGCTGTGCCTGCTGCACAGCAGACGCGAGGCATCCCGACTCCGGAGGTCCAGAACTCCGGGGAAGCCGTCACATCGGTCGTCATCCCCCGACAGTAGCCAGCGCCGAGACCGGTGATCTCGCCCGAGCCCGATCGCTAACGTGGTGCGATGCCCGGGATCCCTGCCCCACTCAACCTGGACGACCAGAAGGCGGCCGCCGACTTCGCCTACCTGCTCGATGCGTTCCGCGACGTCCTGATCGACCTCGGGGAGGTGGCGATCGCCGCGGCACTGCCCTGGGGCGACCGCCACGATCCTTCGGTGGTCCCCGACGACCCGGACCGACTCACCCAGGCGCTCTCGATCGCCTTCCGACTCGCGACCCTCTCGGAGGAGAACGCGGCGGCACAGCATCGCCGGAGCGAGGAATCCGCCGCCGGACCGGCGGCGATCTCGGGCACCTGGGGGCGGATCCTGTCGGATCTCCGCGATGGTGGCCGCGAGCCCAGTGACCTCGCCGCACGGCTCGGTGACATCGCCGTCGAACCGGTGCTCACCGCCCATCCCACCGAGGCCAAGCGGGCGACCGTTCTCGAGCAACACCGCGAGCTCTACCTGCTCCTCGTCTCCCGCGAGAACCAGATGTGGACCCCGCGGGAACAGGCCGGTCTCGACGCCGATCTGCGGGCGATGCTCGAGCGACTGTGGAGGACCGGCGAGATCTTCCTCGAACGGCCCGACATCGCCGACGAGTTCCGGAACGTGGCGCACTACCTCGCCGGGGTCTTCCCGCTCGTCGTGCCCCGTCTCGACCGCAGGCTCCGGTCGGCCTGGGTCGCAGCCGGATTCGATCCGGCGCTGCTCGAGGGTGTGACACTGCCGAGCCTGCGATTCGGGACCTGGGTCGGCGGCGACCGAGACGGTCATCCCTTCGTCACCTCCGAGGTGACCGAGCGCTCGTTGCGCTCGTTGCGGGAGCAGGCCCTGGGCCTGCTGGACGACCAGCTCACCGCCCTGGCCGTCCATCTCAGCCTGTCCGATCTCATCCAGCCGGCACCCGACGAGCTCGTCACCTGGATCGGCTCCACGGCCCGAGCACTCGGCTCGGTCGGAACCGAGGCCGTCGCCCGGAATCCCGACGAGCCGTGGCGACAAGCCGTCAACCTCATCCGGGCCAGGCTTCCGTTCGGCACTCCGAGTGACCTCGATTCGGCGACCGGCGACACCGATGCCGCCGCCGTGGTCTCCGACCTGCGGATGCTGGGTCGGTTGCTCCACGAGATCGGCGCCGGGCGACTGGCCGATCACGACGTCGAGCCGGTGATCCGGGTCGTCGAGACCTTCGGGTTCCATCTGGCGGTCCTCGACATCCGACAGAACAGTCGGTTCCACGACCTGGCGGTCGCCCAACTCCTCACGGCGGCCGGGATTCCCGACGGCGAGCGGTTCCCCGAGTGGGACGAGGCCGATCGCCTCGAACTCCTCGACCGGGAGCTGTCCTCGCCCCGCCCGCTCGCCGCCGCCGACGCCGTTCTCGGACCCGAGGCCGACGCCGTGCTGAGCGTGTATCGCGTGCTCCGTGACGAGATCGGCCGGAACGGGACGGCGGGCATCGGTGGCCTCATCGTCTCGATGACCCGCAGCGTGTCGGACCTGCTCGTGGTCTACCTCCTCGCCAAGGAAGCCGGACTCCTGAAGGCCGACGGGAGCGAGGTCCGCTGCCTCCTCCCGGTCGTGCCCCTGTTCGAGACGATCGACGACCTCGAACGGAGCCCCGGCATCCTGGCCGACTTCCTCGGTCACCCGATCACCCGGGCCACGCTGGATTCGCGTGCCCCGGGCCGACGGCCGATCCAACAGGTGATGGTGGGCTACAGCGACTCCAACAAGGACGGCGGCATCCTGGCCAGTCTGTGGGGCCTGTATCGCGCCGAGGAGACGCTGGCTTCGGTCGCGGCCGACGTCGGTGTGGACGTCGGCTTCTTCCACGGGCGAGGAGGCACGATCAGCCGCGGTGCCGGACCCACCCATCGCTTCCTGCGGGCGCTGCCTCCCGGATCGCTCGCCGGGACGCTTCGTCTCACCGAGCAGGGCGAGACCATCTCGCAGAAGTACGCCAACGGCGTCACGGCCGAGCACAACCTCGAACTCCTGCTGGCCGGTACCGCCGGTGCCTACCTCGGTACGCCGACGACCCGAACGACGCCTCATCGACTCGAGCCACTGATGGACGACCTCGCCGTCTCGAGCCGGGTGGCCTACGCCGATCTCCTGGCGTCGGAAGGCTTCATCGAGTTCTTCCGGCAGGCGACGCCGATCGACGTGATCGAGCACAGCCGCATCGGCTCCCGACCGGCGAGGCGCACCGGCCGGCCGAGCATCGCCGACCTACGGGCGATCCCGTGGGTGTTCGCCTGGGGGCAGTCCCGCTATCTCCTCTCGGGCTGGTTCGGTCTGGGCACGGCGTTGGCCGGACTCCGAGACGACGACGAGGACCGCTTCGGCGACCTGGTCGGAGCGGCGTTCGATTGGCCACCGCTCCACTACATCGTGTCGAACGCGGCGACCGCCGTGGCCACCGCCGATCCCGAGATCATGGGTTGGTATGCCGCGATGGTCGTCGACGACGACCTGCGGGTCCGGTTCCTCGACCGGATACGGACCGAGCATGCCCGGACCGTCTCGGTGCTCGAGGCGATCTACGGGGGCCCGCTCCAGGACCTCCGGCCCAACGTCGCCCGGGCCCTGCGGCAACGGGACCCGGCGCTGCGCTCGCTGCATCGCCGTCAGATCGACGTCGTCACGCGGTGGCGGGCGCTGCAGGCCGACGATCCCGTGGCCGCCGACATCGAACTGCCCCGGCTGCTCGTCACCGTCAACGCGATCGCCAGCGGTCTGGGAACGACCGGGTAGGGGATCAGTTCTCGTCGAACCCGACGAAGCTGACGAAGTCGTCGTTCTTCGCTCGTCGCGACACCACCTGATTGGCGACGAAGTCGTCGTCGGGGAAGCCCATCGCCACGCAGGTCATGATGACCTCGTCCTCGGGAATGTTGGCGTGCTCGCGAACCACCGACGACTGCATGATGCCCTGACCGTTGATGACGCAGCCCAGGCCCTTCGAGGTTGCGGCCAACACCAGCCCGTAGGTGGCGGCACCACAGTCGAAGTGGGCGACGGTGTCGTCGGCGAGTTCCCGGTCGATCGTCACGACCACCGACACCGGCGCATCGAACTGACGGAAGCCACGCATGACCCAGTCCTGTCGACGTTCCTTGTCGTCGCGTTCGATGCCCATGGCCTCGAAGAGTTGGATGGCGATCTCGACCTGACGCTCCCGGTGGACCCCCTGGTACCCGTGGTCGGCCATCTTGATCTCTCGGTCGACCCGCGCTCCGGCGAGCATGCGCTCGGTGTTTCCCTCACGGATGGCCTCGAGGGGTGCTCCGGTGATCACGTGGAAGTTCCAGGGCTGGGTGTTCATCGACGAGGGCGCCCGCTTGGCGATCTCGACGATCTCGGCCAGGAGTTCGCCGCGGAACGGGATCGGGTTTGTAGCCACGGGTGCTGCGACGATGAGCGACGAGGGTCTCGAAATCCATCGGGGAACCCTAAGTCGCCGTTGGGCCTCGCTCCAACCCGGTCCGGACCTAGAGTCTCGACGGTGACGTCCGACTTCCACCACTTCGATCGCGAGACCGCGATCCGACCGGCGGCCGACGCGGTTGAGGCCGGTTCGACCGACGGCACCGTGATCTTCGACACCGACGTCTCGGCGAGCTGGAACATCGGCGACAACCCGAACGGGGGCTACCTCGCCGCCGGAGCGCTCCGGGCCATGGCCGAGGTGGCGGGCCGACCCGATCCCCTGTCGCTCACCATGCACTTCCTCCGACCGGGCGCTCCGGGTGCGCCCGGGCAGATCCGGGCGAGGCTCGTTCGCCCCGGACGGCGGGTGACGACGGTCGGTGCCGAACTCCATCAGGAGGGTCGCCAGCGGCTCCAGATGATCGCGGCGTTCGGCGATCTCGACGCCGAACCGGCCGATGCGGTCGATGGGGGAGCCGGGTCGCCACCCGAACTCACGCTGGAGCCGGTCGACCTGGCCGAGCCCGACGAGTGCGTCGACCGTCGCGAGCTCGAGCAGGGGATCGATCTCCCGATCCTCGACCGTCTCGACGTCCGCATCGATCCCCGGTGCGCGGTGGCCGGGAGAAGCGTGCAGGCCGAGGTGGCGGGGTGGATCCGGTTCTCGGACGGACGACCGGTCGACGTCGCGGCCCTGCCGTTGTTCGCCGATGCGTTCCCCCCATCGGTGTTCAGCCTGCTCGGTTCGATCGGTTGGGTCCCGACCCTCGAACTCACCGTGCACGTCCGACGACGGCCCGATCCCGGCTGGATCCGGGCCCGCTTCACCACCGAGGACCTCTCGAACGGGACTGCTCGTCGAGAACGGCGATCTGTGGGACTCCTCGGGCCGCCTCGTCGCCCGGGCCCGCCAGCTCGCCCTCCTGCTGTCGTAGATCCCGACCTCAGGAGATCCGGGGGGCGTCGGCGCCGATGAACCGGTCGCGGAGTTCTCGCTTGAGCACCTTGCCGGTGGCGTTGCGCGGGAGCTCGTCGACGATGGCGATGTCGTTCGGGACCTTGAACTTCGCGAGCCGACCGACGCAGTGCTCGACCACGGTGGCCCGGTCGATCGTCGCTCCCGGCTTGAGCGCGAGCACGGCGAGCCCGACCTCGCCCCAGCGGTCGTTGGGGACACCGATGATGGCGGCCTCGGCGATCTCGGGCAGCTGGTAGAGGACGTTCTCGACCTCGGCCGGATAGACGTTCTCCCCTCCCGAGATGTACATGTCCTTCCAGCGATCGACGATGAAGACGAAACCCTCGTCGTCCATCCGGGCGGCGTCGCCCGTCTTCAGCCAGCGACCCTCGAAGGCGGCGGCGGTGGCGTCGGGCCGGTTCCAGTAGCCCGGGGTGATGTTCGGTCCGGCGACCCAGAGTTCGCCGACCTCGTCGGGCCCACAGTCGGTCCCGTCCTCGGCGACGATGCGGAACTCGGTGTGCAGCAGCGGTTTGCCGGTCGAACCGATCTTGCGCAGCGCATCGCCGGGGTCGAGGAAGATGCACGCCGGGCTCGTCTCGGTCATGCCGAACCCCTGCGCCAACAGCACACCTCGCTCGGTCCAGCCCTCCATGATCGTGAGCGCACACGGCGCACCCCCGACACCGGCGATCCGCAGGCGCGACAGATCGGTGTCGTGGAAGTCGGGGTGTTGCATCATGAACTGGTAGGGAGCCGGGACGGCGAAGAAGTGCGTGATCCCCTGAGCCGGATCGCCGAGCACCCGCAGGGTCTCACCGGGATCGAACGCCCGCGGCGATGACGACGGTCCCACCGGCGTGGAGCACGGGGTTGCTGTAGCAGTTCAACCCTCCGGTGTGGAACAGCGGCAACACGCTCAGGTGGACGGTGTCGAGCCCGACACCGGCCGGGATCCCGAGGTTGATGGCATTCCAGAAGTTCATGCCGTGCGTGATCATGGCGCCCTTGGGCAGCCCCGTGGTTCCCGATGTGTACATGATCGTGATCACGTCGTCGTGGGTGAGGAGGGCCCGGCCGCCGTCCTGACCGTCGAATCGCTCGATCATGGCCTCGTAGGGGTTCGCCGCGTTGCCGACGTCGATGGCCAACCGTTCGCCGATCGAGCACCGCTTCTGCAGTTCGAGGGCCGATTCGGCGAACTCGACGTCGTGCACGAGCAGCGCCGGCGCGCTGTCGTTCAGGATGTACTCGAGTTCGGTCACCGTGAGTCGCCAGTTCAGCAGGACACAGATGGAGCCGATCCGAGCACAGGCGAACTGGATGTCGAAGAACTCGACGCCGTTGTGGGCGAGCACGGCGATCCGGTCCCCCCGGCCGATCCCGAGTGACGACAGGTACGCCGCCATCGCATCGACGCGGCGGTCGAGATCGGCGTAGGTGAAGCTCCGGTTGGTGCCCAGATCGCGGATGGCCTCCCGGCCGGGTCGGTGGTCGGCGTGGTGGGCGATCCAGTCGTAGACCCGTACCGGCCCGTGACCGGGGGGCCGGGAGGTGGTCATCGATGCCAGGGCGCCGGCATCGGGTACGAACTCCTCGGCTGCTTCGGGCGTGGTCGACATCGATCGTCCTCCTGGGTGGTCGCCGGAATCTAGCAGGACCCCGATCGGGGGCTGGGGTCCACGCAGGTGGCACGGGACCCCGGCCAACGCCAACTGCCGGCCGAGGGGGTCTAGGGTTGGGCACCGTGCGTATCGTCGTCCTCCGTGAAGCTCCCGATGGCGAGCGGCGTGTGGCGCTCACCCCACAAGGTGCCGCCGAACTCCGGCGAGCGGGCCATTCGGTGTCGGCCGAGTCGGGGGCCGGTGAGCGAGCCGGATTCGTCGACGAGGCCTACCGGTCGGTCGGGGTCGAGGTCGCCGATCGGGCGAGCACACTCGGCGATCACGGTGTGGTGCTGGCGATCGACGGTCACGTCGTCGGTCTCACCGACGGTCACACGGTGATCGGGCTGGTCGACCCGCTGTGGAGGCCCCAGGCCGTCGAGCGGCTCGCCGAGAGCGGCGCGACGATCATCTCGCTCGAACTGATCCCTCGAACCACCCGGGCGCAGACCATGGACGTCCTCTCGTCGATGGCGACCGTGACCGGCACCGAGGCGGTACTCCTGGCCGCCCGTCGCCTGCCCAAGATGTTCCCGCTCATGATCACCGCCGCCGGCACCGTCCCCCCGGCCCGGGTCCTCGTCCTCGGAGCGGGTGTGGCCGGCTTGCAGGCGATCGCAACGGCGAAGCGACTCGGCGCCGTCGTCGAGGGCTACGACGTTCGACCGGCGGCCGCCGAGCAGATCCGGTCCCTCGGGGCCAAGGCCGTGGAACTCGAGGTCGACACCGTCGACACCGGCGACACGGGCGGCTACGCCCGGGAGCAGGACGCCGACACCGCCGCTCGCCAGCGGGAGCTGCTGGCGAAGCACGTCGCCCAGGCCGACGTGGTGATCAGCACGGCCGCCATTCCCGGAGCGGCCAGCCCGTTGCTGGTCACGACCGCGATGGTCGAGTCCATGGCGCCGGGATCGGTGGTCGTCGACCTCGCAGCCGAGCGGGGCGGCAACTGTGAACTCACCCGGCTCGACGAACCGGTCGTCCACCGGGGCGTGTCGGTGCTCGGGCCCTCCGACCTCGCCTCGGGTTCGTCGGCGACGGCCAGCCAGATGTTCACCAACAACGTGATCGCCCTGCTCGGTCACCTCAGCGAAGACGGCGATCTCCGGTTCGATCTCGACGACGAGATCACCGCTGCGGTCCTCGTCGCCCGAGCCGGAGCCGTCATCCATCCCCGCATCGTGGAGCGACTCGCATGACCTTCCTGATCGCCCTCACCCTGTTCGCCCTCGCCGTGTTCCTCGGCGTGGAGCTGATCTCGAAGGTGCCGCCGACACTCCACACCCCGCTGTTGTCGGGGTCGAATGCCGTGAGTGGCATCACGCTGATCGGGGCCCTGGTGTCGGCGGGGAGTGAGCACTCGACGACCACCTCGGTGCTCGGCTTCCTGGCGGTGTCGCTGGCGACGATCAACGTCGTCGGCGGGTTCCTCGTCACCAATCGCATGCTCATGATGTTTCGCACCAGGCGACCCGATCGAACGGGCGGCGACCGCTGATGTCGAACCTCGTCCAGGGCGGGTACCTGGTCTCGGCCGTGCTCTTCATCCTCGGGCTCAAGGGTCTGGCCCGACCTCGGACCGCCGTCCGAGGCAACCAACTGAGCGCCCTCGGCATGCTCGTCGCCGTCCTCGTCACGCTCACCAGCGAGTCGATCGTCAGCTACTGGGTGTTGCTGGCCGGGGTGGTCGTCGGCAGCGCGATCGGAGCGGTGCTCGCCCTGAGGGTGAAGATGACCGGGATGCCCGAACTCGTCGCGCTGTTCAACGGCGTGGGTGGTCTGGCCTCGGCGCTCGTCGTTGCCGCCTCCTACCTCGAGTCGACCGACCTCGGTCTTCACGACGACGCCTTCATCGGCGCCGTCGGGATCAGCGCGATGATCGGACCGACGACCTTCAGCGGCAGCGTGCTGGCGTTCGGGAAGCTCCGGGAATCGATCGGCACCGTGCGCTCGAGTGCGCTCCCCGTCGTCAACGCCGTGCTGCTGATCGTGACCCTCGCCGCCGTGGTCGCGCTGTACCTGCAGCCGGTCTCGTCCGGTTGGCTGATCGTCATCGTCGCCTTGAGCACCATCGCCGGTGTCACCCTGGTCCTCCCGATCGGCGGCGCCGACATGCCCGTCGTCATCGCCTTCCTGAACTCGCTGTCGGGGCTGGCGGCGGCGTCGACCGGATTCGCCCTCGACAACAGCCTGTTGATCATCGCCGGCTCCCTGGTCGGTGCCAGCGGGCTCGTGCTCACCCAGGTGATGTGCGTCGCCATGAACCGGACGCTCGCCAACGTGCTGTTCGGATCGATCTCGGCCGAGCGGACGGTCGATCCCGACGACGTCTACGAGGGCAGGGTCCGGTCGACGTCGGCCGACGACGTGGCGCTCATCCTCGATGTGGCGAGCAGCGTCATCATCGTTCCCGGCTACGGCCTGGCCGTCGCCCAGGCCCAACATGCCGTGCGCGACCTGGCGCGAGCGCTCGAGAAACGCGGGACCTCGGTCACCTTCGCCATCCATCCGGTCGCCGGACGCATGCCCGGGCACATGAACGTGCTGTTGGCCGAGGCCGAGATCGACTACGCCGACCTGATCGAGATGGCCGAGGCCAACCCGGCGTTCGCCCAGACCGACGTCGCCATCGTGCTGGGCGCGAACGACGTGGTGAATCCGGTGGCCCGCGAGCCCGACAGCGCGATCGCCGGGATGCCGATCCTCGACGTCGACCAGGCCCGAACGGTCGTGGTGATCAAGCGATCGCTCTCCCCGGGGTTCGCCGGCATCCCCAACCCGCTGTTCGCCAACGACAACGCCCTGATGCTGTTCGCCGATGCCAAGAAGGCCGTCACCGACATCACCAAGGCCCTCGACGAGATCTGATCCCCGATCGCACGAGGTCGACGCGGCGGGCAATCCGTCGCCCGATCGGTGCCGAACCCCGGGCATCGACGACCGGAGTGAGCGGGACATGGAGGATTCATCGGAACACCTGACCGGCGCCTTCGTCCTCGATGCCCTCGAACCCCACGAGGCCGACGCGTTCTCCCGTCATCTGCAACGATGCCGAGCGTGCCGCAACGAGGTCACCGAGTTCCGCTCGGTCCTCGCCGAGATCGCCCGCGGAGAGCCCGCATCGCCGCCGCGCTCGTTGCGATACCAGGTCCTGCAGCGCACCGGTCGGACCCGCCAGGTCCGTGGTCGAGGCCGGCTCGGGGTCCGAGCTCGCGCCGCCCGACGCTGACCGTTCGGAGGCCCGGCGAGGATCGACTGCGGCGAGGCAGCCGCCGTCACCCATGACGCCGATTCGGGAAGGGGGATGATCCCGATTCACGGCTGCCGTCGGAAGCGGATCGTCATCGACATCAGCACGACCCGAGACCGGGTCCCGATCCAAGGAGCAGTCCCATGTCCATCTCCCGCAAGACCCTGACCCGAGTGGCGATCACCGTCACACCGGCAATCGTCCTCCTGGGCCTGGCCGCCGGCCCCGCTGCTGCGGCAAAGCCCCGCCAGGGCTCGACCCCGGCGAGCTGTGACGTCGTCGATTCCGTCACGGGCGCCGTCACGCAGGTGCCGGAAGGAACCCGAGTCGGACTCTTCTACTGCGGTTCCGATGGCGACTGGCATTTCGGAACCGTCATCCTCGACCACTCGAAGCTGACGGCCTCCCCGACCACCCCCACCCCGACCACCCCCACCCCGACGAAGTCGGCCACCAGCCGTCGCACCACGGGTGTCGCCGTCCGCTGATCGGTGATGCGCCGTCCGGTCGGACGGCGCATCTTCGGACCACCGGGCGAGCTTGCCCGCCGATCGGCGAACCCCTAGGTTGTGCGGGTCGAGCTGGCACAAGATGCCGGCCGAGAGGGGACCCGCCATGGATGACGCACCGATCGCGAACCTGCTGCAGGATTCGCTGTATCGACGGATGCGAACGATGCACTCGCTGTACTACCAGGCCGTCGGCACGATGGAACTCGATCACGTCAACCACTTCGAACGCGAAGGTGTCGTCCCCATCGCGTTCTCGCTCTTCCACTACACGAACATGCAGGACGGCACCTTCATGGCCATCACGGGCGAGCTGCCGATCTGGAACGCCGAGTGGCAGGCCCGGGTCCGCATGGCCGTCGACGACCATGGCAAGGAGCGAACCGTCGACGAGATGGTGCACCAGCGCATCGGCGACTACGAGGCGTTCAAGGACTACCAGCGCACGGTGTTCTCCCGAACCGAGCAACACCTGGCCTCGATGGACCCGGCCGACTTCGCCCGCGTGATCATCGCGCCGCCCTACCCACCTCAGGTGGCGAGCACGTACAGCGCGATGTGCGCCGGCCCGCAGGGGATCACCGTGCTCGACGCCTTCGAGTGCTGGCACTATCAGCACGGCCTGCGCCACATGGGCGAGATCGAGATGGCCCGCGGGCTCGTCGGGCTCGGGCGGGATGACCTCATGATCGGCTCGACTCGGCAGACCCCCGACTCGACCTCGCCGATCCTCACGAACGGATTCGCATGACGACACCTGGCATCGACGAGATTCCCGTCGCCTACACACCCGACCGGCGGCTGGACCGAATGGCCGGCGCCGACCCTGGTCGGATGTTCGGAACCGATCCCCGACGCCGCCCCGGACCTCGACGGTTGGTGGCAGACCATCGAGGTGACCGTCGATGGCGCCACCGACCCCGATCACCGCGCGCTCGGGCACGTGTCACGGATCGAGCAGGCGGGCAACCGCCTGATCGTCACCGGAGGCGGCGTCGTCCACGACATGCGCTGCGACGGCACACTCGACAATGGGGTCCACGACGTCGCCGAGTTCGACAAGGTCACTGCGATCCACGTCGTGGCGACCTACGAGGATGGTGTCCACGTGCTCCGGCCCCAGGGGATGCCGATCGAGGTTCGTCGGTGGCGCGACGGCGATCACCTGCTCTGGCAGTACGTGGGGTTCACCGCTCGGATGCGCGTACCTCGCGGCGTCCGGGGTGGATCCCGACGAGGTGATGGCCTCGATCGAGGGATGACCCGTCCCGTCGCGGCGTTCCGGCCCGGGGCCGGTGCTCAGCGAACGTAGGCGGGGAGCGTCAGCCCCTCGAGGAAGCTGGCCAGGGATTCCGGAGACGATTCGATTCGCCAATCGCTCTCCTTGTCGGCCTCGAACCACACGAAGCCGACCACGTCGCGTCGCTCGGCAACGGCCCGCAGGAACCCCTCGATCCACGCCGCCTTGAATCCGCCTTCGTCGGAGGCCCCGGTCTCGGAGATGAAGATCGGCTTGTCGGTGATCGTACGGATCTCGTCGATGCTCGCACCGAACACCGATTCGAACGTGCCGACCTCGGTGGGCGTCCGGCCGAAATGGCCCCAGTAGCCGACGAGACCGACCAGATCGACGTAGTCGTCGCCGGGATACACCCCGGCCATGGGCCAGCTCCCGAAGGGGTTGATGTTCGGACTCCAGACCCAGATGACGTTGTCGGCGCCGGCCGCTTCGAAGCGATCGTGGAGGTGACGCCAGGTGGCAACGTACTCGCCGGTTGTGTTGCCGTTGCGGGACTCGGCCCACGGGTACCAGTCGCCGTTGGCCTCGTGTGCGAAACGCAGCATCACCGGTTGCCGGGTCTCGGCGAGGCCGACCGCCCACTGGTCGATGTACTCGTCGTACTCGCCGGCCAGGATTCGGGCGAGGGCATAGTCGGGCTGGTTCCAGATGTCGGGTCGATAGTCCCAGGGTTCCCAGGCAATGGAGGGAAGGGCCCCCCGATCGACGATCCGCGGCACCAGCCCCGGGTCATAGCCGTCGAGTTCCCAGCCGATGGAGACCTGGATGACGTCGGGACCTCGGCCGATGGACCGCTCGAAGGCGTCCAGCTCCTCCTCGGATCCCCGACCGGTCATGACGCCCACGAAGTCGACGTCGCCGCTCCCGATCCGCTCGATCACCCGATCCGTCACCGACGCCTCGGGATCGGCATCAGCAGGGTCGGATCCGTCGGCCGCCGCTTGATCGGTGCCGAGGTCGCCGGCATCGGGGGTCGGATCCGTGGGTGCGGTGTCGACGGGCTGGGTCACCGCCGGAATGGTGAGGATCGGCGGCTCGGCGATCGGGGGTGTGCCCTCGGCGGGTCCGTAGACGAGACGCGCCCCACCGAACACGGCCAGGAGCCCGAACACGACGACGCCGCCGGCTCTGAGATGGTCCTTGTGGATGGCCACGAATCGATCCTTCGCCCGCAGCTCTCCGCGGGACGTGCTCCCATCGGCGGCACCGCTCGGTCGATGAGCCGCCCCGGTCCGGCGAGGTCGGCCGGGGCGGCTCGACGGCTCGCTGCGTCGGCCAGAGGCTAAGAAAGCTCCCCGATCTGCCGTTGAGGACCAGGTGAGCAGTTCCACCCTGCTCGGAGCGCCGCGTCGGACGTTGATCGCCGCAGCGAGCCTGGCCACCTTCGGATATCTGGTCTGGCGTCTGCTGACGCTGTCGTTCGACGCGCCCGTGCCGGTCTTCTTCGTCGGCCTCGAGTTGCATGCCGGCTTGAGCTTCTTCCTGTTCGCCTTCTCGGTGTGGGACACCGAGGCCTCGACCTGGCCCGGCCTGCGCCGGTCGAGCCCCCATCGGGTCGCCGTCTGCATCACGACCTACAACGAGGACGAACACGTCCTGCTCCCGACGGTGGCCGCCGCCGTCGCCCTCGAGCCACGACACGAGACCTGGGTGCTCGACGACGGCGACCGTCCCTGGGTCCGGGCGATGGCCGAACAGGTGGGAGCGCACTACCTGACCCGGCCGGACCGTTCCCATGCCAAGGCCGGGAACCTCAACCATGCGTTCGGGCTGATCGACGCCGATCTCCTCGCGATGCTCGACGCCGATCACATCCCGACCCGGCACTTCCTGACGCACACGCTCGGCTACTTCGACGACCCGGCGGTGGCGCTGGTCCAGACGCCGCAGGACTTCTACAACACCGAGTCCTTCGAGCACGTCGGCGACTACGCCGAGGAGGCCCTGTTCTACCGGGTGATCCAGCCGGGCAAGAACCGCTGGCAGTCGGCGTTCTGGTGCGGCACGTCCGCGGTGGTGCGGGCCGAGGCCCTTCGTTCGGTCGGTGGCGTGGCGACCGAATCGGTCACCGAGGATCTCCTGACGACGATCAAGCTCCACGAGCGTGGGTGGCGCACGGTCTTCCACGACGAGGTCCTGGCCCGGGGGCTCGCTCCGGCGTCGTACAAGGAGTTCCTGGTACAGCGGATGCGCTGGGCAACGGGGGCCATGCAGATCCTCCGGAGCCGACACAACCCCTGGCTCGCCCGTCGTCTCACCCTGGCCCAGCGGCTGTCGTTCACGGCTTCCCTCACCGGATGGTTCGAAGGACTTCGCTCCATCGGCTACCTGCTGCTGGCCTCTGCGGTCGTCCTGACCGGAGCGACGCCGGTCGGCGTCCCGCTGGGGTGGTTCCTGGTGGCGAACCTGGGGGTGCTGGTGCTGACCGCAACGGCACAGGTCCGGGCCGGGCAGGGACGGCACCAGCTCCTACCGGCCCTGCTGTTCGAGTTCCTCCGGATCCCGGTGAGCGTCCATGCACTCGGTCGCCTGTTGGTCGGCGGCCGCGCCCGCTTCCAGGTCACGCCCAAGGGGCGGGCCGGTGACGAGCGACGGACGCCCCCGGTGCCCGGTGTCCTGATCGGCCTCGCGTCCATCGCCGCGGCCGGTGTCGTCGTGTACCTGTCGGGTCTGCTCGGGCTGACGGCCGCTCCCCGTGGGCGCCAGGTCGATGTCGCCGCCCTGGTCCTCGTCGGGCATCTGATCGTGATCGGTGCCGCTGCCCGCCGCATCCGGCGCCAGGACTTCGGCGACGAACGGCGCCGGGCCCGTCGATTCCGACGCGACCTGCGGTTCGTCGTTGGATCGACCGAGGGTCGGTTGTTGCATCCCTCGACCACGGGTGCCCACATCGCCGGGCGTATCAGGACGGGCCGACATCAGCTGTCGTTGTTCACCAAGGAGGGGCCGGTCGACTTCCGGTGTTGGGTCACGCCCGATCACGACGGCGAGTCGACCGTGGAGTTCGTGCCCGGTCAGTACCGACAGCAGGCCGTCCTGGCCCGCTCGCTGTACGGCGAGGTCCAGGACATGCCGATCCTCCACCACCAGGGTGTCCCCGATCCCTACCACCAGCGCCGAGCGGTGGCGCCTGCCCGACGCGACGACGACCCGCCCCCGACCGCAGTGCCGACGATCGTCGCGGAAGCGGAAGACGTGAACGCTCGAGCGGAGTGAGGCCGAGCGTCGGCGTCGGCCACGGACACCTGCCGCGTTCAGAGCTTGGACCAACGTCGACGGACCGCGTCGACCGCAGCCTCGACATCGACTCCGAGCTGGCGAGCGGCGATGACGTAGGCATCGGCGGACTCGGCCAGCGCGACGTCGGGCGAACCGGTGTCGAACGTGATTCCCGCGGGGTCGAGCACGAAGCTGCCCCGGTGGCCCCGGGTCTCGAGCACCCGGTGTTCCTCGAGCAGGGAATAGGCCTTGGCGACCGTGCCCTTGGCCAGGTGCAGATCGTTGGCGAGCTGGCGGATCGTCGGCATCCGGGTCCCCGGCTCGAGCGTGCCGGCCATGACCATGCGGACGACCTGCTCGCGGATCTGCTCGTAGACCGGCAGGGCCAGACCGGCGTCGATCCGCAACATCATGCTCGGACGGCCGACGTCAGGTTGGTGCGATTCTGGCGGCTCGACACGTACCACGCCCATGCCGACGCCCAGAGGACGAAGGCGCCGACCGCCACGCCGGTGCCCGAGCCGAGCTCGCCCAAGGCCCGGGCAAGGAGTGCCACGCCCAGGGCGATGGCGGGCCGGGTGAAGCCCTGCGTCGCCGCCAGCCGTCGCAGGAGGTCGTCGGCTGCTCGCAGCTCGGGGGGGAGGGCCGGCCGATGGCGCAACACCACCCGTCGTTGGAGTCCGGCTGTGGCGCCCATCGCCACCAGCGCCGTGAGGCTGCAGGCCAGTGCCAGGGGCCGCCCATCGGCCGAGGAGCGGATCGACACCACGGTGAGGATCCCGGCGAGGACTGCGACCAGGATCAACGCCACCGAGTCGATTCGCGACACGTAGTCGGAGGTCCGTCTCGCCACCAGCTCCGCGCTTCGGTGCGATCGGGAGTGGGATCGAACCGAATGGACCTCGGCGAGCCCGCCCCCGACGGCGACGCCGCCGAGCAACCAGACGAGCAGGGTGAGCAGGTTCCCGTCCAGGAATCCGACCCCGAGGACGAAGCCGACGGTTCCGCCGACGAACCGGAAGTACTTCGAGCGCCGCAACCACCGGGCCAGGAGTTCCCTCGACGGACGATCAGACACCAGGACGGCGGCACGTGACTCGGCCTCGGGATCGTGGCCGGCCAGGTTCAGACCCAGGATCACCAGGAACGCCGCCAGACCGAGGGCGACGACCACGATCAGCCAGAGTGGTCCGCCGCCCCCGTCGGCGGAGACGGCAACGAGCGGGATCATGATCGCCACGAATCCGAAGAGGAAGAGCGGCCAACGCCGGCTGACGAGGACGTCGAGGAGGCGCCTCATCGTGTCACCTCGCAGGCCACGTCGAGCGGGTGTCCTCCGGTGACGAGCTCGTCACCGACCAGGATCGAGCTCGGTTGACCCTGCTCGCCGATCGGGTCCTGGTCGAGTCGGAGCCAACGCGACAGCGGCGGGAACGATCCGGCGCCGAAGTCGAGCCGTGCGTCGGCCACCCCCCAGGTCGCGTCCGCTCCGGACCAACGGTCTTCCTCGGGTGGGGTCGAACAGTCGAGTGGGTCGAACCAGAGCGCCAGGAACGCCGTCGCCCCTGCGGGGATCGTCACCGGCAGGGCCGATGCCGAGTCGAGCTCCGAGCCGTCGACCGGGGTGGCGATCGCCGTACCGGTGTCGTCACCGTCGCCCCTCGTCTCCGGGGCCGGCTCGACGAGGACCCGAACCTCGACGAGTGCGGCGCCGGGGGCATCGAGGGTGACGTCGGTGATCCGGATCGCCCGTTGGCTGTTGTTCGGCAGCATCACTCGGGCCACGGTCATACCCCGTTCTGCATCGATCTCGAGGATCTGGCCGGAGCTGTAGCTGGTGCCGGCGGTCGGCCGGGGCCACAGGTACCCGCCGGCGTTGAGGTAGGTCAAACCGGCGGCGAGCAGGACCAGTCCCGTGCCGACGGCCAGCTTGCGTCCGGCCGGCATCGGGGGCGGGATCAGCTGGTCCAGCTGATCGCCGAGTTCGTCGGGGAATTCGGTGAGGGTGACGGACATCGTCGGAGCGGCTCCTGTGCGCCTCGCCACTCGAGGCTTGTCCCATGACTATGAGACAAACTCTTGTCACAGTCAAGTGATACAAGCAGCCGGGTTCCGGAACTTTCTCTCACTCCGAACTGAGTCAATCAGCTCTGAGCGAATAGAGTGGTCGGCATGGACGAGACACTCGAGCAGCGGGCCGCCCGACACGCGGCGTTGGGCGAACCGATCCGATTGGCCATCGTCGAGGACCTCGCCCACAGCGATCGTTCCCCGATCGAGCTGAGCCACCGGTACGGGCTGGCGTCGAATCTCCTCGCCCACCACCTCGACGTCCTCGAGACGGCCGGTTTGATCGAACGCTTCGTGTCCGAGGGCGATCGTCGTCGCCGCTATGTCCGACTGGTTCGGGCCCCCTTCGCACGACTTGGCGTCAGCACGACCCGACCCCGGGGACGAGTGCTCTTCGTCTGCTCGCACAACTCGGCCCGATCCCAACTGGCGGCGGCCCTGTGGCAGCGG
Source organism: uncultured Acidimicrobiales bacterium (assembly GCA_963717115.1). Taxonomy (GTDB): domain Bacteria; phylum Actinomycetota; class Acidimicrobiia; order Acidimicrobiales; family SZUA-35; genus JBBQUN01. The sequence continues at coordinate 470,293 of CAVQVO010000017.1, forward strand.
CGCACCGGCGACGAGGCGTCATCGGCCGGGACCCACCCGGCGGCCCAGGTCCATCCCGGTGCGATCGCCGCCGGGCGCCGGGCCGGACTCGATCTGGACGGTCGGTCACCTCGGATGCTCTCGCCCGGCGAGACCGCCGAACTCGTCGTCACGGTCTGCGATCGGGCCCACGAGGAACTCGATCCCACCGACTCGTGGTGGCACTGGTCGATCCCCGACCCGGTGGCGGTCGGTACCGCCGCCGCCTTCGACGATGCGCTCGCCGATCTCGACGCCCGCATCGACGCGGTCGCCAACCGCGAAGGAGCGACGGCAACGATGGAGAACGACGAAACGACCACCCCAACCGGTCGCAATCGGAAGGCGGCCCGGTGACCGTACGCATCGGGATCAACGGTTTCGGGCGCATCGGCCGCCTGGTGGTGCGGGCCCTGCGCGATCGACCCGATCTGCAGCTCGTCCACGTGAACGAACGGTCGGGTGACGTGTCCACCGCAGCCCATCTGCTCGAGTTCGACACGGTTCACGGTCGCTACGCCGGGACGGTCGGCACCGACGGAACGGCGCTCGTCGTCGACGGCGACGCCGTCACGTACTCGGCCCACGGCTCGCCGGCCGAGGTGCCCTGGGACGAGCACGAGGTCGATCTGGTGCTCGAATGCAGCGGAGCCTTCAAGACGACCGAGACCCTGGCGCCCTACTTCGATCGCGGCGTTCGCAAGGTGATCGTCGCGGCGCCGGTGAAGAGTGACGGTGTCCTCAACGTCGTGATGGGCTGCAATGACGAGCTCTACGACCCGGCCACCGACCACGTGGTGACCGCCGCCTCCTGCACCACGAACTGTCTGGCCCCCGTCGTGAAGGTGCTCCACGAGCGGATCGGTATCGAACGGGGGGTCATCACGACGATCCACGACGTGACCAACACCCAGGTCATCGTGGATGCGCCGCATCGAGACCTGCGCCGGGCCCGGTCGGCGCTGAACTCCCTGATCCCGACCAGCACCGGTTCGGCCACCGCGATCACGATGATCTATCCCGAACTGACGGGGAAGTTGAACGGTCTGGCGGTTCGTGTCCCGCTGTTGAACGCCTCGCTGACCGACGCCGTGTTCACGATGGCGCGTGACGTGACCGTCGACGAGGTCAACGGCTTCCTGCGAGCCGCCGCCGAGGGCGAACTCGCCGGGATCCTCGGCTTCGAGGACCGGCCGCTGGTGTCGGCGGACTACACCAACGACACCCGCTCCGGAATCGTCGACGGACCCTCGACGATGGTGGTCGACGACCGGATGGTCAAGGTCCTCATCTGGTACGACAACGAGTACGGCTATGCGTTCCGGATGGCCGATCTCGCGGCCAAGGTCGCCACCGACCTGTCGCCGCGATGAAGGTCCGGAACTACGCGCTGGTCACCGCCGGCTATTGGGCCTTCACGCTCACCGACGGGGCCCTCCGGATGCTGGTCCTGCTCTACTTCCACGAGCTCGGCTACTCGCCGGTCGCCATTGCGTTCCTCTTCCTGCTCTACGAGTTCATGGGGATCGTCACCAACCTCCTCGGTGGCTGGGTCGGTGCCCGTTCGGGCCTGAACCGGACCCTGCTCGCCGGCCTGTCCCTGCAGATCGTGGCGCTGGTTGCGCTGACGTTCCACCGGCCGAGCTGGCGCGAATGGGTGTCGGTCGGCTTCGTGATGGGGGCCCAGGCCCTTTCGGGGGTGGCGAAGGACCTCACCAAGATGAGTTCGAAGAGCGCCGTCAAGTTCGTGGCCGGCGACGGCGACGGTGCCCTGTTCCGCATGGTGGCCCTGCTCACCGGCTCGAAGAACGCCCTGAAGGGCATCGGGTTCTTCGTGGGTGCCGCCCTGCTCGCCTGGGTCGGCTACGACGCAGCGTTGTGGATCATGGCGGCGCTCGTCGCGGCGACTCTGGTGGCCGTGGCGGCCCTCCTCGACGAGGACATCGGCAAGTCGAGGAAGAAGCCGCCGCTGCGTACGATCCTGTCGAAGTCGAGCGCCATCAACCGCCTCGCCGCGGCCCGGTTCTTCCTGTTCGGTTCGCGTGACATCTGGTTCGTCGTCGCCCTCCCGGTGTTCCTCGATGACGTCCTCGGTTGGTCCTACGAGGGCATCGGTGCCTTCCTGGCCGCCTGGGTCATCGGTTACGGGATCGTGCAGTCGGCCGCGCCGCGTCTGCTGCGCCGGTCCAGCGGCGGGCGCTCGGGCGAGATCGGCGCCGCTCGCATCTGGGCGCTCGTGCTCGCCGGCGTCTCGGCAGCCATCGCCGGTGCGGTGGCGTTGGACGTCGAGACCACGATCGCCATCGTCGGTGGCCTGATCGTGTTCGGCGTCGTGTTCGCCCTGAACTCCTCCCTGCACTCGTACCTGATCCTGGCCTACTCCGAAGGCGACGACGTCTCGATCGACGTCGGCTTCTACTACTCGGCCAACGCCACCGGGCGGCTCGTCGGGACCCTGCTGTCGGGCTCGCTCTACCTCTGGGGTGGGCTCGAGACGGCCCTGTGGGGATCGACCGTCTTCGTCGTCCTCACCTGGTTGCTCACCCTTCGTCTCCCGCCGATCGAACCCGTCACGACGGGCTGCCCGGTCGTCACGTCGATGGCGGGGGCTGCGGGTAGTAGCGCTGTCGGGCCCACAGCGCCACGTACACCAGGCCCACCAGCACCGGGACCTCGATGAGTGGACCGACGACCCCGGCCAGCGCCTGACCCGACGTGACCCCGAAGACCCCGATGGCGACGGCGATGGCCAACTCGAAGTTGTTGCCGGCGGCGGTGAACGCCAGCGTTGCGTTCCGCTCGTAGCCGAGCCCGAGCCGGAGACCGACGGCGAACGACGAGCCCCACATGATGGCGAAGTAGACGAGCAGCGGCAGCGCGATCCGCGCCACGTCGGCCGGCTTCTCGGTGATGGTCTCGCCCTGCAGGGCGAAGAGGATGACGATCGTGAACAGCAGCCCGTAGAGCGCGACCGGGCCGATGCGCGGCAGGAACGTGTTCTCGTACCATTCGACCCCTCGGGTCGCCTCGCCCCAACGCCGGGTGAGGTAGCCGGCGGCGAGCGGGATGCCGAGGAAGACCAGCACGATCTTGGCGATCTCCCACATCGAGACGTCCAGCTCCGCGGTGTCGAAACCGAGCCAGCCGGGCAGGACCTCGAGATAGAACCAGCCGAGGACGGCGTAGGCCAGGATCTGGAAGACCGAGTTGAGAGCCACCAGGACGGCGGCTGCTTCGCGGTCGCCGCAGGCCAGGTCGTTCCAGATCAACACCATGGCGATGCAGCGGGCCAGGCCGACGATGATCAGGCCGGTGCGGTACTCGGGGAGGTCGGGGAGCAGCATCCAGGCCAGCGCGAACATGAGCGCCGGGCCCACTAGCCAGTTCATCACCAACGAGGCCGCCATGAGCCTCCGGTCGGCGGTGACCTCGTCGATCCTCGAGTACCGGACCTTGGCCAGCACCGGATACATCATGGCGAGCAGGCCGATCGCGATCGGCAACGAGACCGTCCCGATCTTGACGGTGTCGAGCCAGTCGTTCAGGTCCGGGACGAGTCGCCCCAGGCCGACGCCGAGGGCCATCGCCGCGATGATCCACACCGGTAGGAACCGGTCGAGCATCGACAAGCGTTCGAGCACGGGGGTGTCGACTGCCGTTTCGGTCATTTGTGTGTCCCGTTCCTCGACGAGGGATGATCGAACCGATCTTGCCCGGGTTCGCCGGGTTTCCCCACGAGCGCCCCATCAGAAAGCCGAGCATGGCCGCACCCACCGCACCACCCGACTCCGATCCCGCCTACGACATCGAGTTCTTCTGGGATCCGGTCTGCCCCTTTGCCTGGATCACCTCCCGCTGGGTCGAGAAGGTCGCAGCCCAGACCGACTACGCCGTCGACTGGCGATTCATCTCGCTCCGCCTGCTCAACAAGGACAAGGACTACGCCACCGAGTTCCCGCCCGAGTACGAGCGGGGTCACACCGCCGGGCTGCGCATGCTCCGGGTGGCCGCTGCCGTTCGCAACGACCTCGGCCGGGCCCCCCTGGGCGACCTCGTCGGCGCCTACGGACGCAGCTACTGGGACCAGCCCCGGGGATCGGGGATGCGAGACAAGCTGAGCTCGACCGAACACGTCGTCGAGGTCCTCGCTGCGGCCGGGATCGACACCGGCTACGCCGAGGCGCTCGACGACCGGTCATGGGATGCGCTGCTCGACGCCGAGACCGAACTGGCTCTGAGCCGAACCGGCCGGGACGTCGGGACGCCCATCATCACGTTCCGGCCGCCCGACGGGTTGTCGTTCTTCGGGCCGGTGATCTCGAGGGTGCCGAGCGACGCCGACGCCGTTCCCCTGTGGGACGCCGTCACCACGCTCGCGGCGTTCCCCGGGTTCGCCGAGATGAAGCGCAGCCTGCGGGAAGTTCCCCAGCTCAACATCCTCGGCGCCTCACCCGACTCGAAACCGGCCCAGGAGGACTGGAAGGGCGGGCATCGTGCCGGTCATCTGGCCTCGGACCGAGCGGCCGGCGAGGACGCAGCCGACTGATCGGCCCGACGGGGTCGTCGGTGGTCAGGTCCGCCGACGCATCGACATCGCGTAGTCGACCCGCTGCCGGGCCAGGACCATGGCCGCCGCCCTGGGGGTCACCCCGTCGCGAGCGCTTCGTTCGAGGACCTCGGCGGTGTTCGCCCGGATCCGGTCGTCGATCGTCTCGAAGGCCTGGGAGCGGGTGCCGTGCGCGTACTCGACGGCGCCGCAGATCACCCCTCCGGCGTTGGCGATGAAGTCCGGGACCGAGATGATGCCCCGCTCGTGGAGGCGTCGCTCGGCCTCGAGCGTGGCCGGGATGTTGGCCCCCTGCAGGACCATGGTGGCCTGCAGGCGCTCGACGTTGTCGGCCCGCAGGACGTCGGGGCCGGCGGCCGGGATCCAGATGTCGCAGGCGACACCCACGATGTCGTCACCGGTCAGCTTCGTGCCGGGATGCTCGGCGACCGAGCCGCCATCGGCCTTCAGGTCGTCCAACCGGTCGAGATCGAGTCCCCCGGGATCGGCCACCCCACCTCGGGAATCGGCAGCGGCGACCACGATCGCACCCCGCTCGGCCAGGAACCGGGCGGCGGGCCGACCCACGTTGCCGTAGCCCTGGATGACCACGCGGGCGCCGTCGAGGTCCAGTCCGGTATGGGCCGCGGTCACCTCGGCGGCGGCGGCCACCCCGAATCCGGTGGCGCCCAACTGGTCGAGGGGGAGCCCACCGAGCTCGGGTGGCAGTCCGATGGCCCGACCGATCTGATCCAGCACCCAGGTCATGGCCGTCTCGTCGGTCCCCATGTCGGGGCCGGGGACGTATTCGACGAGGTCGCGGATGCCGTCGGCATAGGCCCGGATCAGCTCCTCCTTCTGGGCGACGGGCATCCGTGGGTCGGCGACGATGCCCGACTTGGCTCCCCCGTGGCGAAGACCGGCCATGGCGTTCTTGAGCGTCATGGCCCGGGCCAGGCGGAAACAGACCTCCATCGACATGTCGGGCGCCATACGCAGCCCGCCGATGGCAGGGCCGGCGGCCACGTTGTCGATCACGACCATGGCCCGCAGCCCGGTGCGGCGCTCGGTGATCGCCACCACCTTGGCCGGGCCGAGATCGTCGGTGAACAGGAAGGGATCGTGCGTGGTCATGTCGGTTGCTCCAGGTCGTCGAGGAGATGGGTGAGGAATCGGGCGGCCTCGCTGCCCATCACCACCCGATGGTCGAAGGTGATCGAGATGGGCAGGAACCTTCGGACGGCGGGTCGTCCGTCCCGGGCCACGACTGCCGGGCGGATCCGGCCGGCGCCGACGATGGCGACCTGTGGGGGGACGACGACGAGCGCGGCGTGCCGCCCGCCGAAGACCCCGAAGTTCGACAGGGTGATGGTCTGGCCCCGGAGGTCGGCGGGCGGGATCGATCGGGCGACGACGTCGCGCTTCAGGGTGTCGATCGCCGCTCGAAGGTCGGCGGCCGATCGACCGACGACGTCGGTGAGCACCGGAACGAAGAGCCCGTCGGGCGTGTCGACGGCCATGCCCAGATCGACCCGCTCGTTCGGGCTGCGGCCACGGTCCGGGCCGGGGAACGACACGTTGAGCGCCGGCTCGGCCCGACAGGCGAGTCCGATCGCCCGCACCAGCCGCAGGGTCGGGTCCTCGTCGGTCGACCAGTCGCCGATGTCGGCATCGTCGGTCACGGTGGCCGGCACCACGGCGGCGTGAGCCCGGGCCATGTTGGCCGCCATCGCCCGGCGCACACCTCGGAGCGGTTCCGGTCGAGTCGTGGGACCCGAGCCCGCTGCCGCCTCGACGTCGTCGAGCGAGACCGTGCCGTCGGGGCCGGTGGGGGTGACCGACGACAGGTCGACGCCGAGCGCCGCAGCCCGGGCCCGCACCGCCGGCATCGCCCGAACACCCGGCCGGTTCGGGACCGACGGCCGGGCCGCATGCTCGGTCGACCGGCCGGGCGGCGATCCGAGATCGCCGACGATCGCCCCGACGTCGACCGCATCACCGTCGGCGAAGTCGACCAGGACGGCACCGACCGGGATCACGTCGCCCGGCTCACCGTGCCGGCGCTCGATCCGGCCCGACTGCGGCGCGGGGATCTCGACCACCGCCTTGTCGGTCTCGACCGAGACCAGGGGTTGGTCGGCAACGACGTGATCGCCGGGCCCGACGTGCCAGGCCACGATCTCGGCTTCGCGCAGGCCCTCACCGACATCGGGCAATCGGAAGGCGGTCATCGGTGGGCCGTCATCGGTAGGCCATGACGTGTCGGGCGGCCTCGAGGACCTGCGGCACCCCGGGCAGGTACTCGTGTTCGAGCCGGTAGAGCGGCATGACGGTGTCGAAGCCGGCCACCCGGGTGACGGGGGCGATCAGGTCGGCCAGGGCTTCATCGGCCAGGCCGGCAGCGATCTCGGCCCCGAGCCCACCGCTCCGAGGTGCCTCGTGCACGATCACGCATCGTCCGGTCCGCCCGACCGACGCCACGATGGTGCCGAGGTCGAGGGGCTTCAGGGTGGACACGTCGACCACCTCGGCGTCGACGCCTTCCCCGGCCAGGAGCTCGGCGGCCGCTCGGACCTCCACCATCGATGCACCCCAGCCCACGATGGTCAGGTCGGTACCGGGTCGCTCGACCACGCAGACGTCGAGTGGCAGTGCAACGCCGTCGTCGATCACGTCGTCGACCAGGGAGCGATAGCAGCGCTTCGGCTCGAGGAACACCACCGGATCGGGATCGGCGATGGCCGCCAACAGCAGGCCGTAGGCCCGGGCCGGGGTGGAGGGGACAACCACCCGGAGCCCGGGAATGTGCGCCAACATCGCCTCGAAGCTCTCGGAGTGGTGTTCGGGTGCGTGCACGCCGCCGCCGTAGGGGGCGCGCACCACGAGGGGGCAGCCGAGCCGGCCCCGGGTCCGATTCCGGAGTCGGCTGGCATGGTTGGCCAACTGATCGATGCCGGGGTAGAGGAACCCCATGAACTGGTACTCGACGACGGGGTGCAGGCCCTGGGCCGACAGTCCGACGGCGAGCCCCGTGAACATCGACTCCGAGATCGGGAGGTCGAGCACTCGATCGGGGCCGAACCGGGCCAGCAGGCCGTCGGTGGCCCGGAACACCCCACCGTCGATGCCCACGTCCTCGCCGAGGACCAGGACCCGGTCGTCGTCCGCCATGGCGCGGGCCAGGGCCAGTCGCACCGCCTCCACGAGGGTGACCTCAGCCATGGTCGTGGATCTCCCGCCGCACCAGCACGGCCCGCTGGTCGGCCAGGGCCGGCGGGAGCGAGGCGTACAGGTGATCGAACATGCTGACCGGCTCCTGCGGTGGCGTCGCGAGGTACGCGTCGGCGGAGGCCTCGATGCGCGCCTGGCAGTCGGCCTGCAGGTGTTCCTCGTCGTCCCGGCCCCAGCGACCGGTCGCCACCAGGTGGGCGCGAAGCCGGGCGATCGGGTCGAGCGCCCAGTGCTCGCTGACCTCCCCGTCGTCGCGGTAGCGACTGGCGTCGTCGGCGGTCGTGTGATCGGCGAGGCGGTAGGTCAGCGCCTCGATCAGTGTCGGGCCCCCACCGCTTCGTGCCCGCTCGATCGCCTGCTCGACGACGGCCCGGACGGCGACCACGTCGTTGCCGTCGACCTGCTCGGCGGCGATCCCGGCGGCGATGCCTTTCTGGGCCAGCGTCTCGGCGGCCGACTGGTTCGACCGCGGCACCGAGATCGCCCACTGGTTGTCGTCGACCACGAAGACCAGTGGCAGTCGGCGGACGCCGGCGTAGTTCAGGGCCTCGGAGACATCGCCCCGGGAGGTGGCTCCGTCGCCCATGACGCACACCGCGACCCGGGGCTCGCCCCGGAGCTGGAAGGCCAGGGCGACGCCGGCGGCGTGCGGCACATGCGTACCGATCGGCACGCAGATCGGGAAGTCCTCGCGTGGACCGGCGAAGTCGCTTCCCCGCTCGTCCCCGCCCCAGTAGAGGAGCAGCTCGGTCGGTGTCACGCCCCGGACGAACTGCGCACCCTGCTCGCGAAACGACGGGACGAGCACGTCCTCGGGCCGCATGGCCGCACCGACCCCGACCGACACGGCCTCCTGACCGAGCGACGAGGCGAACGTCCCGAGCCGTCCGGTGCGCTGGAGCGACACCGCCTTGGCGTCGAAGGTACGGGTCAGCCACATGGCCCGGTACAGCTCGATCAGCGTGTCGGGATCTCGAGCGAAGTCGGGGAGCTCGTCGCGCGTCGAGCCGTCGGGGTCGATGTAGGTGGTGCGTCGGACGACGAACGATGCAACGTCGGTCGAGACCGCAGCGCCATCTTTCCGCTGGTCGGACACACCCCCATCGTCGGCGTCGGATACGACGGGGCCAAGGGGCGAAGGTCATCCAGCCCGGCCCCGAGGATCTTCTCAACCGAGGAGGCTCCGTACGTGGCGGCGTACGGAGCCTCCTCGGTCGGTGGTGGCGAGCCGGGACGGGTGCGTCAGACCCCGGTCCGACGGCGGTGGGGCCCACGCGGCAGCAGGTCGAGGATGGCGGCGTCTCGAACGTCGTCGTCGCCGACGGCCGTGACCGTCACCGCCTCGCCCCCCAGTTCGAGGGCGACCTGGAGGCAGGCACCGCAGGGCCAGGTCAGCCCGTCGTCGGTGCTGGGAGCGTCGACGACGAGGTGCGCGGGACGAGAGCCCGAGGCGGCACAGTTGAAGAGCGCCACCCGCTCGGCGCACATGGCGAGCCCGAGCGAGATGTTCTCGACGATGGCCCCGGTGTGGATGGTGCCGTCGGTGGCGAGCACCGCAGCGCCGGCGTCGAACTTCGTGTACGGCGCGTAGGCCCGACTTCTCGCCTCCCGGGCCGCAGCACGAAGCGTCTGGTGGGTGGAGTCGTCAGGCATCGGAGTCCCTTCGGGTGAGCGGTTGGGAGGAGGTCGGTGTACCGCTCGCCCCGATACAAGCGTCCAGGGCGCTGCCGATCAAGTCCTTGCTTCGTCGTCGTGGCGGAGGGGCGACGGCCGGAACACCCACGACGGACCGGTCGTTGCCACGAATCGGCACGTCGCCCACGTTTCGGAGTAGGAACGGGCATGTCCTCGACGAGCCCGCAGCCATCGACCACCGACGATTCCTCCACGTCGACCGAGCCCCTCGCGCCGATTCCCCGGCACCTCGTGATCACGGGCGCGATGGGGGTCGGCAAGTCCACCACCGCCCAGGCCGTGGTGGCTCGGACCGGCCTGACCTGGCGGGACTCCGACACCGATCTCGAGCGACTGTTCGGAGTCACCGGATCGGTGTTGGCCGACCGCCACGGCGTCGACGAACTGCACCGGTTGGAGGCTGCGGTCCTCCTCGGGGCCCTGGCGTCGGTCGAGCCGACGGTGATCTCGTGTGCGGCGTCGATCGTCGAGGACGTGCGGTGTCGGGAGGCGCTCAGGCGCCGGGCCCACGTCGTGGTGCTCGAGGCACCCGTCGACGTGGTGGCCGACCGCATCGTCAGGGGACTGCACCGGCGCCCGATGGACCGCGACGAGTACCTGGCCCTGCAAGCCCGCCGGGGCCCGATGTTCGCCTCGATCGCCGACCTCCGCCTCGAGACCACCCAGCCACCGAACACCCTCGCCGCCACCATCGTCGACCGTCTGATCGGCTGAAGGCGGTCCGGTGAGGTCTGGCGAGGAGTTCCGGTTCGTGGCGTTCGGTGGCTCTCCCCAGAGTGCGCACGGCGTCGACATCACCGACTCGATCGATGCCGGTGTCGCCTCGCTCTCGTGTCACCGGCTCTACCTGGACCATCTCGACGAGCCGACCGACCCCGATTCGTTCCTCCGTGGGTCGGCCGAAGCCACCGGACCGAGACTCGGTGTGACGCTGGCGACGACGTTCGAGCTGCTCTTCCCCTGATCCCGGCGGTTGCGGGCGCCGGACCCGGGGGTCGTCCCGCCTAATTCGGCCGTCGGCGGCACCGAAGTTGGGGTCACGTGCCCCGATACCGGAAAGAGTGCCGATTGGGACCAGCAATCCCAACGCGAGACGAGTCCCCGAGCCGACCGCGGCTCGGGATCGGCGCGCCCGGCGTCCGGACCGTGGCCGTCGCCGGTTCGGTGGTGCTCCTGGCGATGGCCATCCTGGCGTGGTCGACCATGACGACCGCATCGGCGGGTTTCGTCGGTTCGACGTCGACCGAGAACTCCCTGTTCCGGGCGGCCACGGTCGATCTCGAGGTCGGCGCCGGCGCCGGCTCGTCGACCAGCCTGCGCCTGGATGCCGACGGGCTCTATCCCGGACTCGTCGTCGAGCGCTGCCTGCTCGTCTCGTATCGGGGCACCCTGTCGGCCGGCGACGTCCGACTCCACGGCGTTCGGGAGGACGGGTCGGGGCTCGAGCCGTACCTGCGTACCCAGGTCGAGCTGGGGTCGGGCCGCTCGGCCGACTGTGCAGACTTCCGGGCTGCGACCACGGTCTTCACGGGCACGCTGGACGAGCTGTGGCAGCGCCACGGCACCTTCGCCGACGGCCTCGTCCTCATGCCGGCTGCCGCCGACGGCGACTCGTTGGTCGTGCGGTTCCGGGCCGAGGTCGAGTCCGACGATCGGGCCCAGGGGCTCACGACGCGGTTCTCGTTCGTCTTCGAGGCCCGGCCATGAGCGAACGCGACGAGCGAGGCCTCGAACGGGTCCTGCGCACGGTGGTCGTCCCCGGCGCGCAGTTGGTGCTGTGGCTGTTCCTGTACCTGACGGTGCTCCTCGGTGGCTGGATCCTCCTCGGCACGACGATCGGTGGCTGGAAGCCCGTGGTCGTGTCGTCGGGATCGATGGCACCGGAACTGGGGATCGGCGACGTGCTCCTCGTCGACGACGGTCCGGACGATCGGATCGCGCAACGAAGCGTGATCGTGTTCGAACGAGATGGTGAGCTGATCGTGCACCGGGTCTTCTCGGTCGAGCCCGACGGCTACGTCACCAAGGGCGACGCCAATCCGACCCCGGACACCCAGCGCGTCACCGATGCCGACATCGTCGGGGCCGGACGGCTCGTCGTTCCCCTCGTCGGGCTGCCGCGGGTGTGGGCCGACGACGGCAACCACCTGGCTCTGGGCGCCTGGTCGGTGTTGATGCTCGGGGGCGTGGTCCACCTGGTCGTCCTCGCGAGTCGACAGGTCCGCAACGGCAGTCCGCCGAGGGTGGAGCCGACCGACATGGCGATCGCCCAGCGAGGCGTCCGCCGGGTTCGCTTCATGGTGGCCGTCCTGATCATGTGCCAGTACGCGCTCGATCCGTCGCGCTTCGACGTCCTCGACCGAAGCGGCGGCCGGCTTCCCATGATGCTCGTGTCGGTCGGGCTGTTGCTCGGCACCAACCTGGCGTCGGTCGCCGTTCCTCCCTCGATCGTCAAGCGCCGCACGCTCCCGGCCATCGAACTGGCGCTGGACACCCTGCTCGTCGTGCTCCTCACGACGCTCACCGGAACCTCCGGCGTCGGCTGGGTGCTGTTCGCCCTCCCGATCATCGAGGCGGCCGTGCGGTTCCGTCTCGTCGGAGCGCTGAGCCACTGGATCGTGCTGACCATCATCACCATGGCGGCGAGGATCTGGACCGACGCCCTGACCCCGACGGCCAACCTGTTGGAGGACCTCGAGGCCGTGCTCGATCAGCTGAGCGTGCTGTTCCTGGTCGTCGTTCCCGGCGCCTACCTGGCCGAGCAACTCGTCGGCGATGTGGCGTCGCAGCAGGAGGAGACCGGTCGCGCCCTCGACCGCGGTCGTCTCCTCGAACGCGTCGCCGAAGCGGGACGCGAAGTCTCCCGGCTCGGCGGGGGACACGTCGATGCCATCGTGGACGGCACCCGACATCTCGGCTTCGACGTGGTCGACGTGTTCGTCGCCGGACCCGAGGCCGAGTGGCGGCACGTCGCCGGCGACCTCGCCGGCCTCCCGCGGCCCGGGGAGGACGGCAGTGGGCTGCGGACCGTGGATCTCGTCCACGACGTGGTCCTGGTGGACCGGGACGACGACGAGGCCGCCGAGGTCCAGGCCCTCCTCGATCACGACCTCGAGGCGGTCATCGTGCAGACCGTCAGTCAGCGGGAGGAACGACGAATCGTCCTCCGAGCCGGGCTCCGGTCCGGAACCGAAGCCACTTCGGCCAGCATCGACGCCTTCCGCCTGCTGGCGGGTCAGGCCTCGGTGGCGCTGCGCAACGACCACCTGTTGAACGAGATCACGGCGATCCACGAGGAACTCGAGCAGCGTGCCCAACACGATTCGTTGACCGGCCTGCCGAATCGGGTGTTGCTCCTGACCGCCCTGGGCGAGGCGCTGGCCGAGCCGGCGGCGCGACCCGCCCTGCTCTTCCTCGATCTCGATGGCTTCAAACCCGTGAACGACCGACTCGGTCACGATGTCGGCGATGCGCTCCTTCGGCTGGTTGCGCAGCGTCTCCGGTCCGCCGTCCCCACCGGGGCGCTCGTCGCCCGGGTCGGCGGCGACGAGTTCACCATCCTGCTGCCGGGAACCGTCGGCGACGAGGAAGCCGTCGAGATCGCCGAGCAGGTCCGGCAGGCGATCCGCGAACCGTTCGAGCTCGGTGGCAACATCGTTCACATCGCGGCCAGTGTCGGCATCGCCTTCGGCGCCCCAGGAGTCGGCGAGAGCGAGCTGATCCGGCGGGCCGACGTCGCCATGTACCGGGCGAAGCACGACACCGTGGAACACGGACCGGTGATCCACCGGCCGGAGTTCGACGAGGCCGGGGCCCGACGATCCCGACTTGATCACCGACTTCCGTCGTGCCCTGTTCCGCAACGCCCTCCACCTCGAGTACCAACCGATCTTCGCGCTCGGCGACGGGCTCGAGATGCGGGGCGTCGAGGCGCTGCTGCGCTGGGACCACGACGAGCTGGGAGCCGTACCTCCCGGGGACATCCTCGAGATCGCCAGGACGGCCGACGTCCGCGACCGCCTGCACCGCTGGATCACCGCACAGGCGTGCCGGGACGCTGCGGGCTGGGCCCGCCTGGGGGTCGGAGCTCCGCCGTTCGTCACGGTGAACGCATCACCCGAAGAGCTCGGTTCTCGGAACCTGGTGAACAACGTCGCCATGGCGCTCACCGAGAGCGAGTTGGCGCCGGACCGCCTGTTCGTCGAGATCAGTGAGCGGCTGGTGTCGCCCGACGTGCCCCAGGTGATCGCCAACATGCAGGCGCTCCAGGTCGCCGGCGTGCGCATGCTGCTCGATGACTTCGGCGAGGGCCGGACCTCGTTGTCCTACATGCACGAGCTGCCCGTCGCCGGGATCAAGCTCGACCGCAAGCTCGTCGTGAATTCGTTGCGTTCGGTCACCGATCGGATCGTTCTCGAGTCGATCGTGGAGCTCTGCGATCGGCTGGGCCTCGAGGTGATCGCCGAGGGCATCGAGACCGAGGACCACCTCGAGGTGGTTCGAGCGGTCGGTTGTGGCCTGGCCCAGGGCTACCACCTGGCCCGCCCACTCCGTTCGCAGGCCATCACCGCCATGCTCCTCGATGGTCTCCGAATGGGCGATCGTTCGTCTGCTCCGGCGATGGCCGATCGGGATGGTGCCTGAGTCATGGCCCGACCACTGCCCACCGGGCTCACGTCGCCGCCGGGGGCGAGCCTCACACCCGAGGAACGTCCGCCGTCGGGCCGGCTCGACCGGGCGGCGGCCCGGGCGTTCGCGGCGGCGATCTCGTCGTTGATCATCGCGACCCTCGTGGTGAGTCATTCGGCGCAAGCCCTCGATCCGGAGGGCACGGTTGCGGCGAACAGCGTCGCCGCCGGCACGGTGACCCTCGTCGACGACGACCAGGGCCGGTCGCTGGTGAACCTGAACGACATGGCGCCCGGTCGCCCGGTCGAGGAATGCATCGTCGTGTCGTACGAGGGTTCGGTGTTGCCGGTCGACGTGAGCCTCCTCGCGACCGTCACCGGGTCGTTGGCCGACCACCTCCTGGTCGCCGTCGAACGGGGAACCGGGGGTCGCTTCTCGTCCTGCGACGACTTCGTCCCTGCCGAGCAGGTCTATTCCGGGACTGCCGGCCAGTTCGGCCGTACCGAGCCGATCCGGGTGGCGACGGTGCGCAACCAGTACGAGGACATCGCCTTCCGGTTCCGGTTCGAGGTGCTCGATGACGCCGAGGCGGTCGGCCAGGCCAGCGCGATCGACTTCGTGTGGGAGGCCGTCCCGTCATGAGGACCGTCGGTCTCCGCCAGCCGATCGTGGTGTTCGCGCTGGCCATCATCGGTTTCGGCGGGTTGCTCGGTCCGGCGCTCCTGGTCTTTCGCGGTGAACGGGGCCAGGCCGCCTTCGGCGACAGTCAGACCGTGGGTGTCAACCGCCTCTCGAGTGCCACCGTCGACGTCGAGATCGGCTCCCGGAGCGTCTCGTTGTCGAGTGTCGATCTCGCCCCGGGTGACCGTGTGGTGGGATCGATCGAGGTTCGCAACGAGGGAACGTTGCCCCTTCGCTACGCGCTCGTCGACGAGTCGGCGACCGGCCCCTTGCTGCCCTGGTTGACCTGGGAGCTGTGGGACGCTCCGACTCCGTCGCGCTGCGGGACGAGCCCGACCAGCGTCAACGGGCTCGTCGACGGGTTGGTGCTCGGGCCGAGGACGGGTTCTGGCACCTCGCCCCGTCCTGGGCGATGTCGCCACCGGATTCGACGAGGGTGACCGCACGATCCAACCCGGATCCGACGAAACCCTCTGTGTGGCCGTGGTGCTCTCGCTCGACGCCCCCGACGCGCTCCAAGGTCGTCGGCTCGAGCAGCAGTTCACCGTCGTCGCCGAACAACACACGGGCGAAGCGGACTCATGAACCGACCGATCTCCGACCTCGGCCCACGAAACCGCCTCGGCTCACGGATCCGACTCGCGATCGCGGCGTCCTCGGCCCTGATCATCGCGCTGGTCGTGGTGGCGTCGGTGGGCCTGGTCCAGGGATACCGGCCGGTGATCATCACCACCGGGAGCATGGAGCCCACGGCACCCCCCGGGTCGGTGGTCATCGCCCGGCCGTTGACGCACGTGGTCGCCGGAGACGTCCTGGTGATGCCTCGGGACGGCCGGGCGACCGTGACGCACCGGGTCATCGAGGTCGAGAACGACGATCGTGGCGGGCGCTATGCCATCACTCGGGGCGATGCGAACGCCACCAGCGATGCCGCGCCCTATCCACTCGGCGAGTCCGAACTCGTGGGTCGCTGGATCGTTCCGGGCGCCGGGCGTGTGCTCCTCGCGCTTCGGATCGCCTGCGCTCGCACTCGTCGTGATCGTGCTGGCCGTCGTCGCCCTCTCGCTGACCGCACTCCGACGGATCTGGCACGCCGGACCGTCGCCGGCCGATCCGGTGATCGAGACTCCCCGGTTCGTTCGGGCTGCGCAGCGCCGCGCTGGCCACGGTCGTCGGCGTGGTGCTCGGCGGAAGCGGCATCGCCTGGTCGCTCTACCTCGGCGTTGCCAGCACCGGGGGCAACCTGTTCTCGACCGGTGCCTGCTTCGATGCCCGCCTCGCCTCGGTCCAATCGGGCCAGGTGGTGAACACCGCCGACGGCATCCAAGCCGTGGCGATCACCGCCGTCGACCCGGCGAAGGCCTTCCTGGTCTTCTCGGTTCGCAGCAGCTCGAACGAGCCCAGTGACGCCATGGTGATGGGCGATCTCGCCGGTCCGAACTCGGTCGAGTTCACCCGCCAGACCGACGCCGGGGCCCCACCGTCCATCACGATCGAGTGGTCCGTCGTGGAGTACGCCTGCGGGGTCTCGGTCCAGCGAGGCGTGCTCGACGGCGACGGTACGCATCAGATCGACGTGCCGATCAACCCGATCGATCCCGCAACGACGTTCGTCACCGGATCCACCGTGCCGGTCGCCGCGGCCACCGGCTTCGAGCTGGACGACCTCCAGGTCTACGAACTGGTGGGTGGCGACACACTCCGCATCCGCTCCGATCCCGGTGGGTCGTACTCGCTGTTCCAGCAGTACGCCTGGCAGGTCGTGACGTTCACCGCTCCGGGGGACGCCGACGTGCAGAACGTGGCGACGACACTGGGGCCCGGCAGCCGGGTCGACGACCGTGGCGCTGTCGTCGCCGGTCGATCCCGCAACGACGATGGTGCTGGCTTCGGCGGTGTCGCCGTCGACCGGTCCCGACATCGGGGAACGAATGGTGCGGGTCCGCCTGATCGATCCGACCACGATCGAGATCGTGCGACTCGTCACGACCGAGACCATCGACGTCGTGGTCCAGGTCGTCGAACTCCGCGATGGCTCGACGGTCCAACGAGGGGTGTTGGATCTCACGCCTGCCCAGTTCACCGCGGCCGCCTCGATCGCGCCGGTCGACCCCGCCCGGTCGACGGCGATGTCGACCGTCATGATCCCGGGTTCGATGAGCGGTGGAGCCACCGACCACGCCGCCGACGACGTGGCCGGCGAGGCCTCGGCGGCCGTCGCCCTGGTCGACGCCACGACCGTGTCCGTCCAGCGCAGCAGCGCCGCGTCGTCGGCTTCGTTCCCCTGGCAGGTCGTGACCTGGGGCGGACCCTCGTGGGCCGATCCGCCGTCACCGTTCCGGCAGCGCATCGACGTCACCGCCGGCGGCGTCGACGCACCGGATGGCTACACGACGTCCCTCACCTTCGACCATCGTCGACTCGTCGGGGCAGGGCTGTCGCTGGCGTCCGGCGACGATGCCCGGATCTGGCGATACGACGGGGCGGTCTGGACCGAGCTCGATCGCGTGATCGACGATGCCGGCGCCTGGAACGTCGTCGACACGACCGTGTGGTTCCGGACCCAGGAGTCGATCGCCGCGAACACGACCGTCAGCTACTGGCTGTACTACGGCAACCCGACCCCGCCACCGGTTCTGGCCGACCCGACCAACGTCTGGCTCCTGGTGGAGGGCTTCGAAGGCGGAACGCTCGGGCAGTTCGAGGATCGCACGGGTGGAACCGGGTGGTACCGGGCCCTGCCCTGGACCCGGCGAATCGTCCTGACCATCGACTCGGCGGTGGTGGGAGCCGATCTGACCGATCGACCCGTGCTGGTGCGGGTCACCAACGCCGACCTCGCGGCCACATGGTCAGGCCGATGGCTCCGACTTCCGGTTCACCGCCGCCGACGGCTCGACCGTGCTGCCCCACGAGATCGAGGCCTGGGATCCGGGGTCGGGTTCGCTCACGGCCTGGGTGCGGGTCCCGGTGATCTCGTCGACGACGGACACGATCGTGCACCTGTACTACGGGGCGCCCGACGCTCCCGACCAGAGCCGACCGCGCGAGACCTGGGCCGGGGAACTCGCGATCTGGCATCTCGAACGGGATCCGGCCGGGGCGGCGCCGACCCTCGACGACCGGGGGCCGCGCCATCTCGACGGGTTGGCGCTCGGCGATCCCGCCCTGGTGGCGACGGCGTCGGGGCCGGCCGCCGATCTCGACGGAACCACCGACCGGTTCGAGGCCGCACCGACCGACCTCGCCGGCACCTCGTTCACGGTCTCGGCCTGGTTCCGCGTCGACTCGCTCGGTGGCGACCCCGTGCTCGTCTCGCAGGGAGATCCGACCGCCGGCGGACTCTTCGATCTCGCGATCGACACCTCGGTCACGCCGACCGGACGGTTCCGAGTCCGGACCGATGGCGTCTCCCGTCAGGTGATGGGGGGATCGATCGCCATCGGGACGTGGCATCATCTGGCCGGTGTCTGGGACGGCAGCGTGGCGTCGCTCTTCCTCGACGGTGTCTCGGTGGGTTCGACGCCGGCCGCGGGGTCCACGGTGGGTGTGCCGGTCCCGATCGTGCTCGGAGGCGACGCCGCCGGCACGAGCACGATCGACGGCCTGCTCGGCGAGGTGCGGATCGGGTCAACGGCGTGGAGCGCCGAGGAACTCGCCTTCGCCGACGCCAACCTGCGCTCCCCGAACGCCACCGTCTCGGCCTCGCCGCCGACGTCGGGCATCTGGTTCGATCAGGGCGATTGGGCGATGCGCCGGCCCCTGACGGTCGATGCCGCCCAGGTCGCCGGTCCGCTGAACGACTTCCCGCTCCTGGTGCAGCTGTCCGACCTCGATCTGGGGTCCAACGCGCAGGTCGACGGTGACGACCTGGTCTTCGTGGCCGCCGACGGGGTGACCCGCCTCGATCACGAACTCGAGTCGTGGAACGCCGGGTCCGGAACCCTGTCGGCCTGGGTCCGGCTGCCCGTCCTCGACGATGCCGTCGACACTCGACTCTTCGTCTATCTCGGGAATCCCTCGGCTCGGGATCAGCGCGATCCGGTCGGGGTCTGGGGCCCCGATGCCGATCTCGTCGTGACGGGCGGCTGAGCGCCGGTCGCGTCGACGGGAAATCCGTGGGTCGCTCGGCCCAAAGCCCTCGATTGCCGGCTTCGCCTGCCGAGGCTGGGGGCAGACGACGATCAAGAGGTGAACCATGCCCACTTCCGTGGCGACGATCGAACCAACCGAAACCGAAGGACGGGGCATCAAGCTCCTGCTCTCGGTGGCCGTGCTGCTGGCCGGGGCCTCGGCGGTCGCCATCACGTCGCTGGCCCTCTTCACCGACAACGCCGCCGTCGGAGCCAACTCCTTCACGACCGGGACGGTCGACATCAACGCCACCCCGGCTTCGGCCGTCGTCACCATGCCGTCGATGGCGCCCGGTGATCAGGTCACCAATCCCCTGACGGTCAGGAACGACGGATCGCTCGACCTGCGCTACGCGGTGGAGTCCACCACCACCGAGGACGTCCTCGCCCCCGAACTGGTCCTGACCGTGAAGTCGGGCGTGACGACCTGTGACGACGCCAACTGGGCCACCGACGGCACGACGCTGTACGCCGGGCCGCTGGGGAGCACGGCGACCGACCCGATCATCGGTTCGGCCGTCGCCGGGCTCGATGCCGGCGACCGTGCCCTGAGCGCCGGGGCCAACGAGGTCCTGTGCCTCAACGTCACCCTCCCGCTCTCGGCGACCGCCGGTGAGGGTGTGACGACCGTTGCGACCATCGACTTCGTGGCCGAGCAGACCGCCAACAACCCGTAGGCCATCGGTGAACCAGCTCCGTGGTCGGCTCTCGCCTCTGATCGGGGCCATCGTCGTCGCCGGCTCGCTGGCCGCCGTGCCCCTGGTCGGCGCGTCCGGCGCTCCACCGATCGCCAACGACGACGCTCACGAGGTCGTGATGGACGGATCGCTCCAGGCCGATGCCACCTGGCATCGCCCGGGTTGGGATCGGCGCAGCACGCTCACCATCGCCAACGCCTCCCGTGGCCCGCTGGTCGACGTGCCGATCCTGGTGACGCTCGACGCCTCGCGGATCGACTACGGCCGCACCCAGCGCGGCGGACAGGACCTGCGTTTCGTCGACGCGAACGGATCGGCACTCGATCACGAGATCGAACGGTGGAACGAGGCGGGCACCTCGTCGGTCTGGGTACGGGTGCCCGTCGTCGATTCGAGCGATACCGACCACTTCTACGTGTACTACGGCAACGACGCCGCGCCCGATGCCCAGAACCCGGCCGGTGTCTGGTCCAACGGCTACGTCGGCGTCTGGCACCTCGACGAGGACCCCGGCTCCGGGCCGGGGTCGATCCGCGATTCGACCGCGTTCGCCAACGACGGCGACCCCGTCAATCTGGATGCCTCCAACCGGCAACCCGGTGTCGTCGGCTCGGGGCTCTCGTTCGCCGGACTGGCCGCGCCCGACGCCGATCACGTCCGCATCCCGAGCAACGGCGTCGATGCGTTGTCCATCACCGGGACGGCGCTCACCCTCGAGGCCTGGGTGAACCGCAGCGGCGCCACCGGACAATGGCAGATCGCGGTCGGCAGACAGCTCGGCACCGGTTCGGGCGATGCCTTCTCCCTGGGTGCGAAGTTCGACGCACCGACCCAGATGCTGTTCGGGGCCAACGACTCGCTCATCAGTGGGAACGGCGCCATCCCGGCGAACCAGTGGCGCTATCTCGTCGGCGTCCGGGACGGCTCCTCGATGTACGACTACGTCGACGGGGCCGAGGTCGCCCAGCTGACCGGCCTGGTGTCGACCATCGCCACCGACGCCAACGACGTCGTCATCGGTGGTGCCGAGAACGGTGCCACGGCAACGGTCGACGAGGCCTGGCTCGGTCGGATGGACGAGGTCCGCATCTCGAACGTGGCCCGATCGGCCGACTGGGTCGAGGCCCAACACGCATCGATGACCGACACCCTGCTCACCTACGGCGGCCCGGTCGAACCCGGGGTCCTGGTCAACGACACCGACACCGAGTTCGACGCCCTGGTCGCCACACTCGTCGCGGGCCCGACGAACGCGGCGTCGTTCTCGCTCGACCCCGATGGATCGTTCGACTACACGCCGAACCCCGGCTTCACCGGAACCGACTCGTTCACCTACACCGCCGCCGACGGGACGAGCACCTCGTCGCCGGCCACCGTCTCGATCACGGTCTACGACGAACGGTTCGTCGTGAACGCCACCGGTGACGCCATCGACTCCACGATCGGCGACGGGCTCTGCCGCACGGGGAACATGGTCGGCGACGCGCCGGAATGCACCCTCCGGGCGGCGATCGGGGAGGCCAACGCCTCCACGACCCTGGACCTGATCGACTTCTCGATCCCGACGTCGGATCCCGGCCACTCGGCGTCGCCGCTGGTCTACACCCTCACACCGGCCTCCCAGCTGCCGTTCGTCGTCCAGCCGGTCGTCATCGACGCCACCACGCAGCCCGGCCATGTCGACCGCCCGGTCATCCAGCTCGACGGCCGTGTGGCGGCCGGGGCGTCCGGCGCGCTGATCCTGCGGACGAACGACAGCCGAATCACCGGCTTCATCGTCCACAGTTTCGTCGACGAGGGTCTCGAGATCGACGGGTCCACCGGCTTCGGCGACGACAACGTGATCTCGGGGAACTGGGTGGGCTTCGATGCCGATTGGGCGGCCGGGCCCAACGCCGACATGGGCATCCTGGTCACCCACGCCGCGGTCGGGAACCGGATCCAGGGCAACGTGGTCGGGAACAGCGGGACCTCGGGGATCGGTGTGCGGGTCACGGGGACGACGGGCAACACCGTGAGCGGCAACCTCATCGGCGTCGGCCCCGACGGGGTGACGGCGATGCCGAACACCCAGCACGGCATCCGGATCAGCGAAACCGCGGACGGGAACACCGTGGGCGGCGTCGCGGCCGAGGACGCCAACACCATCGCGTTCAACCTGGGCGACGGCATCCACGTCGCCGCCGATGCCGGTTCGGGGAATGCGTTGCTCGGCAACTCGCTGGTGGGGAACGTCGGGCTCGGCATCGACCTGGCCGGGGGCACCGAGAACGGGTTCGGTGTGACCGCCAACGATCCCGGTGACCTCGGTCCCAACGATCTGCTCGATCATCCGGTGGTGACGGCGGCGTCGGTCGTCTCGGGCATGGTGACGGTCGACTTCGACTTCGAGGCACCGGCCGGCGACTACCGGATCGAGGCCTTCACCAACCCGTCGGGAGCAGACGATTCGGGCCACGGCGAGGGCGAGCGTTTCGAAGGCGGCGACGACGGTGACACACACCGGGTCGGGAACCGAGAGCTTCCAGCTGGTCTACGCCGGATCGGTCGCCGACCTCGTCACCCTCACCGCAACCGAACAGTCGGCCGGCCCGATCCACGGCTCGACCTCGGAGTTCTCGGCGGCCCTGGTGGTCGGTCCCGGCGCCACGATCTCGGGCACCGTGTTCGAGGACATCGCGGCAGACCTGCTCGCCGATGGGGTGATCGGCGATGCCGTCAACCCGGGCTCGCCCGGCGTCACCGTCGAGCTGTACGACGGCGCCTCGCTCGTCGCCACCGACACCACCGACTCGATCGGTGCCTACGCGTTCGACGCCGTGCCCGATGGCAGCTACACGGTGCGGATCGACTCGACCACGATTCCCTCGGCCCAGGACCCGACCGCGCCGATCGGCGACCTCTGGGCCGAGCAGACCTACGGACCGCTCGGTCAGCCCTGTGCCGACGGTGCGGGCGCTGCGTCGCCGAACGCCGTCGACGGGTCCTGCTACGGCGGCGAGACCCCGGCGATGTCGGACGGCGAGGTCCTCGGCTTCCGCAAGCACCGAGTGCCGGTCTCCGTCGTCGGCGATCATGTGGCCGGGCTCGACTTCGGGTTCTCGTTCAACGTGGTCACCAACACCCGGGCCGGTGACGGCGAAGACGACGACCCGGGGGCCAACCGCACGGTGCAGGGATCGCTCCGCCAGTTCGTCCAGAACGCCAACGCCATCGCCGGGCCGAACGCGATGCGGTTCGTTCCCGTCGAGGCGCCCAATCGCACCTCGGGCGCGGACGCCTGGTGGCGAATCGCCGTGTCGAATCAGCTCCCGACCCTGAACACGGCCGGGACCAGCATCGACGGCACCGCACGCGATCTCGCCGACGGGACGAGCGTGCGCAACCCGAACAGCCGAGGTCCCGAGCTCGAACTCGACGGCACCGGAACCGCCGTGGGGATCGACGGCATCCGGATCACCGGCGGCACGGCGACGGTGCACGGTCTCGCGATCGGCGGTTTCGGGCGTGATGGCATCCGGATCTCCGTCAGCGGATCGAACGTCCTCACCGGGAACCATCTGGGAGTCGACCCGACCGGGACGGCCGACGCGGGGAACGGGAACGACGGCCTGCGCGTCCTGAGCGCACCATCGAACAGCATCGGCGGATCGGCGGCGACGGAACGAAACGTCGTCTCCGGCAACGCCAACAACGGGATCCTCGTCGACGGCGTCGCCTCCACCGGCAACGTCATCGCGGGCAACTACGTCGGCCTCGACGCGACCGGCACCGTCGCCATTCCCAACAGCGACGACGGCGTCGACCTGAGCGATGCGCCGAACAACACGGTCGGCGGCGTCGTCGCCGGGGCCGGGAACGTGATCTCCGGCCAGGGCGACGTCGGTCTCCTGCTGGTCGGAACCCAGACCCAGGGGAACCGGGTCGAAGGCAACCGGATCGGGACCAACGCGCTCGGCACGGCGGCGGTGCCCAACGGGAAGGGCATCGGCATCTCCGGCGGCGCCTCGTCGAACGTCATCGGCGGCACCGTCCTCGGCTCGGGCAACCTGATCTCGGGCAACACCTTCGATGGGATCGAGGTCGCCGGAGCCGGTTCGGTCGGGAACGCCCTGCTCGGCAACTCGCTGGTGGGGAACGGTGGACTGGGGATCGATCTGGTCGGTGGCACCGAGAACGCAGCCGGGGTCACCGCCAACGATCCGCTCGATGGTGATGTCGGCCCCAACGGCCTCGTGAACCACCCGGTGATCCTGTCGGCGACCGAATCGTTGGGCATCGTGATGCTGGCGGGCGAGTTCGACGTCCCGGCGGGCAACTACCGGTTGGAGTTCTTCCTCAATCCGTCCGGATCGGACGGGTCCGGGTACGGCGAGGGCGAGGTGATCGTCGGAACGGCAACGCTGTCGCATTCGGGCTCCGGCGCGCAACCCTTCGGCGCCGCGTTCCCGGGGTCGGCCGGCGACGTCGTGACGGCGACGCTCACTGCGGTCTCGGCCGGTCCCGCGTACGGGCCGAGTTCGGAGTTCTCCCCGGCAGCGGTCGTCATCCCACCCGGAGGGACGGCCCGTGACTCGAGCATGCGCCGGAGTGACCTCGAGGCCAAGGGCGGGCTCGACCTGGCCGTCGCCGTGCCGGGGATCGTCGGCAACGGCATCGATCTCGGCGGCGGAGCCGAGCGCCTCGTCGGCGCCGGCACCGATCTGCTCTCGGGCCAGCTGACGTTGTCGGCCTGGGTGCGGCTCGACACGGCGGGCGTCGACCCACGGATCGTCGCCAAGGCCGCGACCGATGGCACGGCGATCTACGAGCTCCTCGTCGACGATGCGACGGCCGAGGCGGTCGCCCGGCTGGACCTGGGCGGCAGCACCGTCGAGGTCCGAGGCGGTTCGGTCCCGGTCGGCTCCTGGCACCAGGTGGCTGCGACCTGGGATGGAACCACGGCCCGCCTCTACGTCGACGGGGCCGAGGTCGACACCGTTGCCGCCACCGGGGCCCTCGGGACCGATGTGTCGGTTCCGCTGGTCATCGGCAACCTCGCCGCCGCCGACCGGGGACTCGACGGTCGCGTCGACCAGGCCCAGGTCGACCACACGGCCCGCTCCGCCGAGTGGATCGCGACGGCCCACGCCAACGTCGTCGCCCCCGCCGCCTTCGTCTCGATGGGTGGTGTCCAGACGTCCGCCCCTGCGGCGTGGACCATCTCGACCACGATCGGCCGCACGGGCGGCAACTCGCTGATGGCCCCCGAAACGGTGGCCGGAGCCGACGCGTGGGCCACGGCCGTCGGACTCGACGAGCCGGGCATCGAGTTCGAATCCTGGTGGCAGGTCAGTGATCCCACCCTCGTCGAGGTGGCGTCGGGCTCCCGCACCGGATCGGCGCCGACCGACCAGCACGAGACCGCCTCGACCGGCGCCGGATTCGACCTCGCCACCATCGTCGGCAGGATCCGGACCCAGGAGACCGCGACCCCGGCCACGCTGCCGCCCGCCCAGTGGGTCCGGGTGGTCCTGCGAACCGATGAGCTCGGGTTCAGCCGCGTCTGGGTCGACGGCACCCAGGTGCTCGGACCGATCCTGCACGGTGGGGGCGCGAGCAGCGGATCGGTCGGCCTCCGGGCCGGTGTGATCCCGGTCGGTCAGACCTGGCACGTCGACGACACCCGGGTGCGTCGCCTGGTGAGCGATGAGCCCGTCACCTCACTCGGGGCGCTCGACCGGAACTGACCGCGTCCGCGCCCGGTCCCCGATCAGGTTCGGCGGCGCAGCACCACCAGGCTCACGCACACCGAGATGATCCCGGCGAGCACCTGGGCGCCATGGGCGAGCCGGTCGACGTCGATGGTCGGCTTCCAGGTCAGGGTGCCGTCGCGGATCTCGTAGACCCCGACGGGACGGGCCCCGAGACCGAATCCCGTTCCGAAGCCACGGCCACCTTCGTCGTCCGGGCCGGTTCCCTCACCACCGCCGCCTCCGGCGCCGCCGGCCACTCGGGCGACGGGAATGATCGTCACGCCATCGGCGGTGATCGGGTCGCCGAAGACCCGCCGCACCGAAAGGGCATCGCGGGTTCCTCGGATGTCGTCGAAAATGGCGATCTCGGCCTGGTCGGTCGTGTTCGCGCTCATGGGACTGGTCATCGTGACGCTCCTTGGCGAATGGGTGGCGGGTAGACGTCGTCGGTGGTGTCGATCCTTGCCGGTCGCGGGCCCCCGGTGCTCGCCGACGAGAACATCGGTCGGTAGAGCCAGGCCGCACCGAGGGTGAACACGGTGGCGGCCACCACGAAGAGGACGGTGGCACCGGTCGTCGCGTTCGGGTCGTCTCGGACCTCCATCACCACGGCCATCGCCGCGACCGCCGCCGGCACGAGGGCGAACCAGCCGATGACGGCGTACGCCGCCGTCCTGGCCCAGCTCCGCTGACGGCGCAGGGCGATCCCGGTGGCCACTGCGGCCGGCACCACGAGGCCGAGATCGAGCAGACCGATGAGCAGGTACGCGGTCGGGTTCTCGCGGTAGTCGACGCTCGTGGGGTCGCCGGCGGTGAGGTCGACGATGCCGGTGAGCCAGCGTCCGGCGAACACGAAGGCAACGACCCCGAACAGCACGAGGCTTCGGCGGCGATCACCGGCGTCGGTGGCGGGTCGCAGCTGCTGCGGATCGACGGCGCGCCACGCCAGGATCGCCGTCGCGAGGGCGAGCACGAAGAGGGCGAGGTGGAAGGCGAAGAACCGTTCGTTGTTGCCGGGCAGGCCGAGATAGTCGGGCCCGACGACGTACTGGGGCGTCATGTAGGCAGCGAACGTCGACGGGATGAACGCGAGCACCGGCCCCGCCGGGTGTCGACGTCGGACCAGGGCCCCTGCCGCCAGGGCCAGGGGGGCCGCCCCGCCGAGGGCGACGGCGTCGAGGCCGATGCCCTGGTTGATCAGCGAATCGGAGTACCGATAGTCGATGACCTCGAACGCCAGTGGTCCGAGGAGTGCGTTCGCAGCCAGACCCAGAGCCAGGAGGACGAGCAGGGTGAGGAGGGCTCTCGATGTGGTCCGATCGTCGGCGAGGCTCATCGTGAGCTCCTCTCCTCAGTTGGCGATCGCGGTGTCGGCGAGGACGGTCTCGGTCATGTACCGGACGAACTCGTCGGGCTGTTCGAAGAGCGGTCGGTGGCCGGAGGTGTCGAAGACGACGACGTCCTTGATCGGGGCGTCGATCATCGGGTACCAGGCCTCGAACGGGTCCGCTCGTCCCGGTGCCTCGTTGGCACCCTGCACGAAATACATCGGGACGGCGAACTCGGTCGCCGTTCGACGGAAGTCGATGTCTTGGAGTTGCGGGTACATCGCTCCGAAGGTGTCGACGAAGGCGCCCAACAGATGGACCTGATCGATCAGGGCGTACTCGGGAACGAGGAAGTTCTCGGAGAAGCCCCCTTCGCCCTCGGCGTTGGCCGAGTGGTCGTACGGGTAGACCTCGTGTTCGTAGGACAGCGCCGTCTCGTAGTCGAGCATCCGTTCGTAGGGCGGCGGGCCGATCGCGGTCAACTCGTCGAGGAGCCCGGTGTCGCCGTTGGCCTCGGCCCAGGCGAGCGTGTCGTCGTAGAAGATCCGGTCGGTGGCGAGTTGGCTGACCATCTGTCCGACACCGATGAACGCGGCGAAGCGATCCGGCTGCTCCTGCACGGCCAGCACACCGAGCGTCGATCCCCACGACTGGCCGGCGAGGTAGATCCGATCCTGACCGAAGCGGTCACGGAGGTGGTCGGCGATGATGACGACGTCGTCGATCGCGGCGTCGAGCGTGAGCGTGTCGGTCGGATCCAG
Source organism: uncultured Acidimicrobiales bacterium (assembly GCA_963717115.1). Taxonomy (GTDB): domain Bacteria; phylum Actinomycetota; class Acidimicrobiia; order Acidimicrobiales; family SZUA-35; genus JBBQUN01. Next base: position 497,748 of record CAVQVO010000017.1, read on the forward strand.
TTCGACGTAGGACTTCCCGGTGCCGCGCTGGTCGAGGGTGACGACCGTGAAGGACTCCTCGAGCTCGGGTAGGTGGTTGCGCATCGCGCCCATCTCGGAGCCGCCCGGTCCACCGGCGAGGAACAGCAGCACCGGGTTGTCGACGTCGTGACCGCGGATCATCAGGGCGAGCTCGTGGCCGTCGGCCTCGACCGTGGTGAGCTCGGCGACACTGCCGGGAACCGGTCGGCCGGCGGCGTCCACGATCGGGTCGGTGGAGGCCGGTCGGGCCAGTGCGGTCGTGAAGGCGATGAGCCCGAAGGCGGCGAGGATGGCCACACCCCGGCGGGTCCGGCGAGCCCAGGTTCGACCGTCAGGCGCCCGGGTGACGATCCGGGCGGCCCCGGCGCCGATCGGCGGCACCGAACGACAACGGGAGGAGGGAGAGCAGGGCGTGGAAGCCCCGGCCGACCACGAAGGCGAAGATGCCGTAGGTCGTGAACTCGATGCCGTCGACCGTCGGGCCGTCGGTGCCGCGGCGAACCACTTCGAACACGACGGCGAACACGGCCGGGGCGATGAGCATGGCCCACCGGGACCGCAGGACGAGCCCGGCGGCGGCGCCGACCAGCAGGCTGATCGCGATCGACCAGATCGCCTGGCCCGTGGTCAGCGGGCTCCGGGGCGTCCACAGACCGGCGATGAGTCCCCACGATGCGGCGACGCCGATGGCGGCGACGGAGCCGATGCGCCGGTGGTCCCACACCGGTGCGAGCCATCCGGCGAGTCGGTCGGTGATGGTTCGCAGCCTGCCGCGCCACGACGGAGCGGTCGGCTCGTCGGGGACGACGCGGATCGCGTCGGCCTCCGGCGGGCCGGATTCGCCCTCGCTCAGCGGGGTCGGAGTGACATCGGTGGTGGTCATCGCACGGACTCCAGGTCGGATTCGGACGTCGGACGCAGGTCGAGGGGTGGGGCCGGCGGGCCGTCATCGGGTGGGGGAGGGACGGCCGGTTCGTCGCCGCCCTGGTCGAGCCGGAACGGCGGGTAGTCGTCGGTCATCAAGGCCACGTAGGCGATCACCCGGTAGACCCACCGGTTGAGTCCGATGATCAGGTCGAACAGCGAGCGGGGGTAGCGGCCCGTGACCAGCAGCACGACGCCGGCGACCAGGACGAGCAGACCCAGCAGTCCGCCGCCGCCGCTCGGGTCGAAGCGGACCCGGTCACCGTTGACGGTGAGCCAGCGGACCGACGCACCCGGTGAGGAGCGCCACGATGATCAGGTGGGGGATGGCCAGGAACCACTTGACGAACACCAGACCCCGGGAGAGCTGCTCGGGGTAGGCGATGTCGAGGTGCGCCGGGTCGCCCGGCTCGGGCTGCAGGCTGAACGGGGGATAGCGATCGGTGCCGATGCCGCCGGTCGAGGCGTAGTGGGTGACCCGCCAACTCCAGCGCAGCACGCCGACGTTGAAGTCGAAGATGCCCCTGGGGTACCGGCCGGTGAACACGATCGCCACCGCCGCCACCAGCGGTGAGCAGCACGAAGGCCAGGCCCAGGAAGGCGAGCACGATGAGGTGCGGAATGGCCAGGAACCATTTGACCAGCCAGCGCCATCGTGAGAGGTCGGGGTCGAGCGTCGCCGACAGCACGACCGGATGTTCCGGGGTCGGGCGCCATCGCCGGAACCGAACCCTCACTCCGGGGCAGCGGCATCTCCCGGGTGCCTTCGCGCCGCGCCGACCGCGCCGACCACGATCAGCAGGACGGCCACCGTGGTCATCACCGCCCCGAGACCGAGCATGATGAGCGCCAGCGGCAGCACGAACGGAGCCTTGACCCCGACGTTCACCTCGGCGCCCACGCCCGGTGCACCGGTGGCGTTCATCACGACGGCCGACCAGCGACCGCTGGTGGCCTCCCACAGGATCTCCTGCGTGCCCGGTCCGGTGGCCGACACCACCCAGAAGCCCTGCTCGGTCGGCGGAGCGATCTCGTCGTCGCCGGCCTGCGAGCGATACACGGGCTCGAGCCCATCGGCCAGTTCGATCAGCTCATCGTGCGCCGTGCCGGCCAGATAGGCCGAGACGTCGGCTTCGCGACCGATGCCGACGAACACCGGGCGTTCGTTGTCGGCTGCCGGTCACGCGGAGGCGGACGTCGGCGTCGAGGGCGTCGACGATCCAATCGGGCGAGCCGGGCTCGGCGGCGAACGTGAGGTCCTCGGCGGTGACGGCCACGGTGGGCGTGACGAGCCGATCGAGGGTGGCCTCGAAGTAGCCGTCGTCGTCCCGGCCGAACGCATGGCCCAGGCCGAGTGCTCCTCCCCCGAGCACGAGTGCGAACGACGGGATGATCATCAGACAGCCGATGACGAGCACGGCGATCCGGCCTGGTCTCATCGCAGTCTCCTTTCGTCGGGCGACGACGAGAACCGTCGAGACTGCGTGGAGCGGACGACGGATCGCCCGCTCGACATCGACGGTCTCGCTCCCTTCGATTTTCGTCCCGGAGGCAGCTCGACCCCAGGGACCAACGTCCCGCACTCTGCCTCGCGGCGAGAGGGACCTCGGGCCCTACGGCCTCACCAACCGTGGTCGCACACTCGAGATGAATGGACTCCGCACCGTTGCCCGACGTCGGCATCGGATGAAGCGCCGGCTCGACAGCGCGTGGGTTCGAGAGGAGGAACGGCGATGGTCCCGGAACACCAATCGTCGGCCGGAGTCGACTCCGGGCCGTCGGACTCGGCCGTGGATCTCTTCTGGATCCCCCTGGGTGCCGGGTCGCCGGTCGTGCAGGCGTCGGGCCGGGCCTTCGAGGCGGTCGCGGCACGGCGCGGGAAGCGTCGACCCTGCGAGCTGTACCACGCCGCGCTCGAGGTCCGGGTTCCGCAGGGTCGCTTCGCCATCGAGCAGGCCCCGGTGCCCGATGACGACGGGGCGAGCCGAGGGGTGGTCGCCGGTGGCCCGGTCGGTCTCCGCTCGGCCGGCCGCCTTCGCCTCTTCCGTTACGAGGTCCGCTGCTGGCGCAATGGCCGTATCCCCGACATCGGCGCCGCCGTCGACAGTCCGGTTCGGCTGTCCACCGACCCGGCGGTCGGTACCAACATCCTCGAGGTGCTGCCCGGGGTTCCGACGCCGGTCTGGGGCCGGGACGAGGCCCGTGTCGGCGACATGTGGAACTCGAACTCGGTGATCTCGTGGGTCCTGTTCAGCAGCGGACTCGACCTCGCCGGGATCGAACCGCCCCGAGGTGGTCGGGCCCCCGGCTGGCTCGCCGGCCGCCGGTTGGCCGAGGTGGCCACGAATCGAATCGAGGTCGGCGATGCGTGACCACCGGGTTGGGAGGCGATCGTGGTTGGCTCGCAGCCTGGTGGCCGTCGGCGCCGTCGGGGCGGCGTGGCTGGCCTGGGACATCGCGACCGACCACGGCCCGGCCCTGGGTGTCGATCGCTTCGCGACGATCGATGCCTACGTGGCCGATCAGCTGGCCGACTCGCGGATCCCCGGCGCCTCGCTGGCCATCGTCGAGGACGGCGTGATCGTCCACTCGGCGGGCTTCGGCGACGATGGGAACGGCAACGAGATCACCCCGGACACCCCGTTCTGGATCGGATCCAACACCAAGTCGATCACCGCGCTGGCCATCCAGCAACTGGCCGAGAACGGTCTGGTCGATCTCGACTCCCCGGTCCGGGCGTACCTGCCGGGGTTCCGACTCGCCGACCCCGCAGCCTCGGACGCGATCACCGTGCGAAATCTCCTGAACCAGACGAGCGGGATCTCCCGACGTGACGGGCTGCTGGCGGTCGTCGAAGCCGACCCCGACGAATCGATCCAGGACGTCGTGGACGGCATGGCCGACCTCGACCTCGAACGTCGGGTCGGCGAGAGCTTCGCGTACGCCAATCTGAACTCCGTCGTCCTCGGTGCCGTGGTCGAGGAGGTCACCGGCATGACGTGGCAGGAGTACGTCCAGGCCAACGTCTTCGATCCGCTGGGCATGACGAACACCTTCACCGATCGGGCCGAGGCCGAGGCCGCCGGCCTCACCGCAACCCACCGGTCCTGGTTCGGGTTCCCGATCGAAACCGAGGCACCGCACCACGCGAGCCTCGCCCCGACCGGGTACGTGTATGCCGGAGCGAACGACATGGCCCGGTATCTGGCGATGTACACCAACGGCGGAGTCCTCGATGGGCGGCGTGTGCTCGGTCGGACGGGGATCGACGCCATGCTCACGGCGGCAACGAACGAGCGCACCTTCGTGCTGCAGGGTCAGACCTTCACGGCCGCCTACGGTGCCGGCTGGTTCGTCGGCCCCTTCGGTGTCGCCGACGACGCACGTTGGCACCAGGGTTCGCTGCCTCACTTCAGCTCCTGGATCGTGGTGCTTCCCGACACCGAGCAGGCCGTGGTCATCCTGATGAATGCCGGCAACCAGTTCGAGATCGCCGGTGCGAACGCAGCCTGGAGCCGGATCCCCCAGGGGGTCGTCGATCTGCTCCGCGAATCCGATGCACCGACGGGGATGGGATCGGCCCGGTTCTTCATCGTCTTCGACACCCTGATCGCGATGGCCGTGGTCGCCCAGGCGTGGACGCTCATCCGGATCGCCGGCGCCGCATCCCCGATGGGGCGTCCCACCATCGGACGGGTCGCTCCGCTGCTGTGGGAAGTGGTCCTGGCACCGCTCGGCCTGCTCGTCTATCCGGCGCTGACCGGCGGGTTCGGTTGGGGAGTGGCGTTCTCGTTCGTTCCCGATCTCACGCTCGCCGTCGCGGCCGTGTGTGGACTGGCCGTCCTCACGGGCCTCATTCGAGCCTTCCGACTCGTTCGGTTCGTCGGGCAAGCAGTCGACGACATCGACCTTCGGGCCGGACCAGGCTCGACCTCCGGCCCCGAGGCTCTCTCGGGGCTCCGATCCCGAACTTCCCCCGACCCAACGAGCGCCGAGACCGCCGACATCGATGCGTCTCCGATCGCAGCAAGGCAGGAATCATGAACCCCCCGTCCCTGATCGATGAATCCGTGCACTCGTCTCGAAAGGCATCGACTTCGTCCGTCGGAGGACACGCCCTGGAGGTCGATCACGTCACCAAGCGCTATGGGGGGCGCACGGTCGTCGACGACCTCACCTTCTGCGTACCACCCGGCCGGGTCACCGGATTCCTGGGACCGAACGGATCCGGGAAGTCGACGACGATGAAGATCATGCTCGACCTGGCATCGGCCGACCGGGGGCGGGCGACGATCGGCGGTCGCCGCTACCGAGAGCTGCCCGACCCGGCACGCACGGTCGGCGCCATCATCGAATCCGATGCCTTCCATCCCGGACGCAGTGGCCGCAACCATCTCCGGATCCTGGCCGATGCCACCGGAACACCGCGACGGCGGGTCGACGAGATCCTCGAGCAGGTCGGGCTGGCCGACGCCGCCGATCGTCGAGCGGGTGCCTATTCGCTCGGGATGCGCCAGCGCCTCGGCCTCGCCGCCGCGCTGCTCGGCGAACCGCCGGTGCTGGTGCTCGACGAACCCGGCAACGGTCTCGACCCGCAGGGCATCCGGGCCCTGCGTGACCTGCTCCGAGGCCACGCTGCGAACGGCGGGACGGTCTTCGTCTCGAGTCATCTGCTCGCCGAGGTCGAGCACCTCGCCGACGACGTGATCGTGATCAACCAGGGTCGCCTCATCACCCAGGGCGCCCTGGCCGACCTCCAGCAGACGGCGTCGTTCGTGCGGGCGCCCGACGCGGCCCGGCTGGCCGTCGTGCTCGAGCAGGCCGGGGCGAACACCCGAGCCGAAGGTGCGGACGGGCTCGTCGTTCGGGGCATGCCGATCGCCGAGATCGGACAGCGGGCCTTCACCACCGGGGTCGCCCTTCACGAACTGTCACCGCACGCAGGATCGCTCGAAGAGCTGTTCCTGAACTGGACCACCGATCCGTCGACCGAGGAGGTCATCGAGTCATGACCATGTCCCGACTCATCCGGGCCGAACTCCGGAAGATCGCCAGCACCAAGATGCCGTGGGCCTTCCTCGGTGTGCTCGTCGCGATCGCCGCCATCAACGCGTTCGCCGTGATCGCCGGCACCGACATGGACGGCAGCAAGGCGTTCATCGCCACCGAGGCCGACCAGCAGTCGCTCATGGCGTTCGCCGCCAATGCGTTCATGGGTGCCGGTCTCTTCGGTGCCATCGCCGTTGCCCGCGAGTACGGGCACCACACGGTCGTGCCGACGTTCCTGGCATCACCTCGCCGGCATCGGGCCGTCCTCGCCCAACTCGCGGCGATCGCGGTCGGTGGTGTGGTCCTCAGCGTCGTCGGATCCGGCCTGACGGTGGCCGCCGTGGCGCTGTCGCTGCCGAGCACCGAGTACGGGTTCCTCGTCTCGGTCCCGCACGTCGCCCAGATCGTCGGCGCCTCGGGGTTCGCCGGCGCCACCGGCGCCGTTCTCGGAGCCGGGATCGGCGCCATCGTGCGGAACGTGGGCGGCGCCGTGACCGCCACCGTCCTCGCGCTCATCGTTGCGCCTCCCCTCGTGGTTCAGCTGGCCAACGGCACGGCGTCGTGGATGCCGAACGTGCTGGCCAACGTCCTCGCCGGCGTCGGGACCGAGGTCGGCGGTCCGGCGGCCATCGGTGCGCTCACCCTGTGGGCGCTGGTGCCGGCCGCCATCGGACTCGTCCTGGTTCAGCGCCGAGACGTCGTCTGACGCGTCGACGTTCGTCGTCAGTCCTCGAAGAGCGACGGCGGGAAGCCGCCCTTGCTCACGGGCCCCCACCGGGTCGGGGTGATGCGGATGATCGACTTGCCCTGGTCGGCCATCGCCTGCCGGTACTCGTCCCAGTCGGCGTGCTCGCCCTTGATGCACCGGAAGTACTCGACGAGCCCATCGGCGGCGGCGGGCATGTCGAGCACCTCGGCCTCACCGTCGATCTGCACCCAGGCCGCATCGAAGTCGTCGCCCATGACGGCCACCGAGACCAGGGGATTGCGCTTGGCGTTGCGGGCCTTGACCCGGGAGGGATAGGTCGAGATCAACAGGTCGCCGGCCGGGGTGATGGTTCCGGTCACGAGGCTCATCTGCGGACGGCCGTCGCGTCGGGTGGTCGAGAGCACCCAGCGATTGCGGCCGGTGACGAAGTCGATCAACCCGTCCCGGTCGACCTCGACGTCGCTCGATCGGTACTGCGCCCGACGGTCGGACTTCGGGATCCTCTTCATGAGGCGATGGGGAGGAGGCGAGAGTCCTCGAGCGCGGCGGTGCGGTGACCGAGCCCGGCGAGATACCCCGGATTCGAGGCGAAGGCGAAGAAGTCCTCGAGGGATCGCTGGCGAACCAGCAGGACGTGATCCCATCGCTCGTCGTCGGGGCCGATGAACCAGGCGCCCCCGACACCGTCGAGGACCACCTCGCCCCCGGACTCGAGGAGGAAGGGCATCGTGTGCTCGGAATAGCGGCGGTAGGCCTCGGCGCCCGAGATCGGTTCGGCTGGTTCGAGCTCGGGGTCGGCCGAGTAGTCGGCCACCGCTCGGAAGCGCAGCAGGTTCAGCATCGTGATCGGTCCGTCGATGCTGCGGGCGATGAGGCTCTGGGCGCTCTCGGAGGTCGGTTCGAGATGGGGCACCCCGCCATTGTGACATCCGGTCGAGGCGGCCATCGGGTCGCTCAGCGTTTCGGGGGCGCTCCGGTTCGAACGAACGCGATGGCCTCGTCGACGTTGCGGGCGACGAATCGCTCCAACCGGGGAGCGGCGGCGAACCGAGCGGCCGCCGCGAGCGGGAGGTTCGACCCGGTCGTGAGGGCCTCGCGACGGGCGGCCTCGGCCATCTTGACGACGTGGGCGGTCACGATGAACGATCCGGACCGGTCACGCATCGACGCTCGGCCGATGGCATCGGCGACGGCAAGGGGGTCGCCGGCGAGGCTGTGGGCGACGGCGTCGGCGGGCCGCCGTTCGAGCACGGCCGCCTCGACGTCGCCCGCACGGGCTTGGGGGATGGACGGCATGGGCACGTATCGCTGCGCCCGCTCGGCCCGACCGGTGTCGTGGGCCAGGAACACGGTGAAGAGCGCGAGCCGTGCCGTTGCCACCGAAGGGTGCTGCTGCCAGGCCCAGCGGGCGGCATTGGCGTAGGTCAGGCCGTGAGTGATGTCGAGCCAACCGAAGTCGTTCGTCTGATCGAAATCCGTGGCCGGGTCGTACCGCAACATCCGCTCGCTGACGGCCAGCGAGACCGTGTCGAGCAGCCCCTCGATGCCGGCTCCGGCGACGACGGCCGCCGCCGCCGGGGCGATCGCCGCGTCGGCTCCGTCGAGCAGCGCCCGCCGCAGATCGCCGTCGTCAGCGCCAGCCCGTCCGACGCCGGTCCGGGGCCCCGGCCAGGGCATCGAGGTCGACGGCGTCGACGGCCCGCACGGTCGTGGTCATGTAGGGCAGGGTGTCCTCCCGGGTGGCATGGGTGAGCGTCATCGCCAGCCAGGGGAGCACGGCGGGGGCATGATGGGTCCCGATCGCGTCCAGGAGTTCGAAGACCTTCTGGGTGTAGATGGCGCCGTGCCCGTAGCTGAGGTGGTGGGCGCCGACGGCTTCGATCAGGTCGGCTCGCAACGAGGCCAGGTCGTGACCGGCCTCGAACCGGCCGAGCACACCGGCCATGGCCCCGTCGACGTCCTGGGCCTCGATCGCCTGGGCGAGATCGACCGACGAGTCGGGCCGGGGCAGCACCTGGACGGCCCGATCGCGCGACGCCTCGGCGATGCCGGCGAGCGCCTGCGTCACCGGCAGCGTCGACTCGAGCCCTTCCCAGAGGTGGCCGAGCGCGAGGCAGTCGGCCGCCATGGCGAGCTCGTGGCCGGGTCCGTACTCGATGCGAGCGATGGCGTGGAGCACGGCGTCGGCGACGATCTGACTCGGATGCGCTCCCGCTTCGAGCAGTCGGGCGGTGTCGCGAGCGATCTGACCCGGGTAGTCGCGGTCGATCCCCCGCCGGAGGCTCGGCCACAGGCGCCGCCGACGTTCCTCGTCGGACGGCTCGGTGATGGTGACGTGGACCTCCCCGTCGATCACCTCGACCCGGTGGCAGGCGACGTCCTCCTCGCCCACCAGGCAGCGGCCGTCTCGGACCCGGTACTTCCAGTTGTGCCACTGGCAGGTCAGCACCTCGCCGTCGAGCGATCCGCGCACCAGGCCGTAGCCCTGGTGCGGGCAGGCGTTGTCGATCGCATGGAATCCCGACTCGGTATGGACGAGGGCGACGGCGTGGCCCCCGATGCGGGCCAGGCGCATCGATCCCACCGGGTGGGCGTCGGCGGGACCGACCGATTCGGTCACGGTCGTCGGGTGATCGGCGGGGCGCAGGTGCATGGTCATACCCTCAGGTCTACGATCTCAAGTTATGTTGAGGTCAAGGGGATGAACCGCAACCGTACCGGTCCGGAGCCGACCGAGCCCCTGTTGGCGATCGGCCAGGTCGCCGAACGGACCGGTCTCGCGGTCTCGGCGATCCGGTTCTACGAGGACCGGGGTCTGGTGCGTTCGGAGCGTTCGGCTTCGGGGCATCGTCGATTCGGTCGATCGGTGATCCGCCGTCTGTCGTTCGTCATGATCGCACAGCGACTCGGGTACAAACTCGACGAGATCGCCGCCCAGCTCGACACCCTGCCGCCGTCGACGGCGCCGACCGATCGGGACTGGGAGCGATTGGCGACCGGCTTCGAGGCCGAATTGACCGCTCGGATCGAGGCCCTCGTCGAACTGCGCGACAAACTCGATGGCTGCATCGGCTGTGGCTGTCTCTCGCTCAGTCACTGTGCGCTCTACAACGACGCCGATCGAGCGGCCGAGCGCGGTCCCGGCCCGCGCTACCTTCTGGGTGATCGGCCGCCGACCGAGGTGTGGGTGGGCCCGAACCCGACTGGAGCTTGACGACGATGAGCGAACGAACCCCGATCATTCCCCCCGGCCAAGAGGCCCATTACGACCGATACCACTTCGCCCCGGCCTTCCGGGTCGGCGACACGATCCACGTGTCGGGCATCATCGGGACCGGCCCCGACGGCCGTGTGCCGGCCGACCCGGCCGAGGAGTTCGCCGCCGTCTTCGCACAGATGCGGGCGACGCTGGAGGCCGCCGGCGCCTCGATGGGCGACATCGTCGAGTTGACGTCGTTCCATGTCGACCTCACGCAGATCGGTCCGTTCATGAAGGCCAAGAACGTCGCGATCGGCGAGCCCTATCCGGCCTGGACGGCCATCGGTTGCACCGGACTGGTCGACCCGAAGGCCACCGTCGAGGTGAAGGCCACGGCGGTCGTCTCCGAAACGGGCCGATAGCGGTCGTCGCTCCGCTTCAGGCCCGGGGTCGGACCACGCCGGTGTCGAAGGCATAGACGATCGCCGCCGCACGATCGCGGACCCCCAGCTTCGAGAAGATCGAGCCGACGTGGGTCTTGACCGTCGTCTCGGCGACGAACAGCGACCCGGCGATCTCGGTGTTCGTGGCGCCGCGGGCCATGAGGCGCAGGACTTCGAGTTCCCGGTCCGTGAGTGCTTCGAGTTTGGCCGCGGCCCGCTGCTGGGGCACGGTGATCGATCGATACGACTCGAGGATCGAGCCGAGTAGTGAGCCGTCGATCCAGGCGCCACCGCGGGCGACCGTGCGGACGGCCTCCACCAGGTTCTCCGGCGTCGCCGACTTGAGTTCGAAGCCGTTGGCGCCGGCCTCAACCGCGGCCCAGAGGATCTCGTTCTCGCCGAACGTGGTGAGCACGAGCACCGGTGGACCGTTCGAGGCCCGGAGAGCGGCGGTGGCCCGGATGCCGTCGACGATCGGCATCCGGACGTCCATGCACACCAGATCGGGTCGGTGCTCGGCGACGACCTCGCCGACCTCGGCACCGTCGTCGCACTCGGCGACGACCTGGATGTCGTGCTGCGACCCGAGAATCATCTTCAGTCCGGCGCGGATGAGCGGTTGGTCGTCGACCAAGACCACTCGGATCGAACCGGTCACGGCGTCGTCCCCCGGCTCGTCGCCGCCTGGCTCGTGGCCGTCAGGATGGAGGGGAGGCGAGCTTCGAGGATCCAGCGGTCGCCCACCCGCTCGCTCCGGAACGTCCCGCCGACCGCCTCGACCCGCTGTCGGAGGCCGGCGATCCCCTGACCCTGCCCGCGCGCGGCGACGCCGGCGCGCAGCGCGGAGTTCGTTCTCGACTCGGAGGGTCACCCCCTCGTCGATCGTCAGCGCGATCGAGGCCCACGGCCGACGGGCGTGCTTGGCGACGTTGGTCAGGGCCTCGCGGACGATGTCGTGAACGACGATCCCGGGGCCCGAGTGCAGGGACTCGCCGTCTCCTTCGATGGTCAGATCCACCTGCATCCCGGCATCGGTGTAGGTGCCGATGAGCCGGGGCAGGCCGCCCGCTTCGACCGGTGTCAGGGTCACTGCGTCGGTTCGCATGAGGAGCAGCGCCTGGCGGAGGTCGTCCATCCCCCGGCGCCCGACCTCCTCGGCTTGCCGGAGCGCCGTCGCCGCCTCGACCGCGGACGGGTCGAGCATGGCTCGCGCTCCGCCGAGGTGGAGCAGGACCACGCTGAAGCTGTGTCCGACGAGATCGTGGAGTTCCCGGGCGATTCGTTGGCGTTCCTCCATCACCGCGGCACGGGCCAGGAGGGTCCGGCTGTCGGCGAGCTGGTCGATGAGGCCCCACTGCTGGCCGACGATGGCCCCGAAGAGCCACCCGAGGGCGAGGCCGGCCATCCAGGTCCACGGCCCGAGTTCGACGTAGTCGGGGACCCGCGCCGCCCACAGCCCCAACGGGCTGGCAAGGAACGCGATCATCGCCAGGTGATCCCGGGTCGTCGGCCCGTCGGCCGCCACGATCGACAGAGCGACGATCACGACGAAGTAAGCGTTGGTGCTGACGTCGTTGGCTTCGCCGATCACGGTCGGGATGCCGACCCAGCTCAGGAGGACGAGCGCTGGCATCGAACGCCAGATCGTCCGGAGTGGCATCGCCGGCAGCATCACGAGCGCCGGGATCCATCCCCATCCGCTCACCGTGGCGAGGTTCAGGACTCCGAACGCAGTGGCGAGGATCGCGGATCCGAACAGGAACTCGTCTCGATCTCTGAGTACCGGGAGCATTCCGACACTGTAAATCGGGTGCGGTCGACGGACATCCGTCGACCGGACCATCGCCGTTCTCCTCCCCGAGGAGGAGAACGGCCGCCCGAACGACCCCGGAGACCGAGAACGGGAAGGGCCCGTGCTCCGACGACCTCCTGGCGCTCGATTCCTACCGTCGACACCGAGCAGTCGGGACCGTCCCGAGGCCAGAAAGGCAGAGATGTTCACGAGTCTCGGAGAGACGATCGTCCGGCGGACGAGGGTGGTGCTGTTCGGTTCGGTGGTGGCCTTGATCGTGGCCGCCGTCCTCGGAGTCGGTGTCTTCGGTGTTCTCGCCGGAGGCGGGTTCGACGACCCGTCCTCGGAGTCGAGCACGGCACAACGAGTCCTCGACGAGGAGTTCGGCGCCGGCACGTCCAACCTCGTGTTGTTGGTGAGAGCGACCTCGGGCGACGTCGACGACGACGCCACGGTCGAGGCTGGGTTGGACCTGAGCGAGAGACTGGCGGCCGTCGAGGGCGTGGAGGACGTGAGCTCGTACTGGGGATACGGCGCCCCGCCGTCCCTGCGTTCCGAAGACGGTACTGCGGCCCTGGTGTTCGCCCGGGCGGTCGGTGACGAGGACGATCAGGATGCGACGACGGAATCCGTCGTCGAGGACTTCACGGGCGAGCGCGACGGCCTCGTCGTCGAGGTGGGCGGCGTGGGGACGGTGTACGCCGGCATCGGGCAGACGGTGGAGAAGGACCTCGCCCTGGCCGAGATGATCGCCATCCCGCTGACCCTGCTGCTCCTCGTCATCGTTTTCCGGGGCGTGGTCGCCGCACTCCTGCCGCTCGCCGTCGGCGTCTCGGCCATCTTCGGTGCCTTCTTCGTGCTGTGGGCGATCGCCCAGTTCACCGACGTCTCGATCTTCTCGATCAACCTGGTCACGGCGCTCGGACTGGGTCTGGCCATCGACTACAGCCTGTTGATCGTGTCCCGGTTCCGGGAGGAACTCGATGCGGGACGCAGCGTCGACGAGGCGACCATCCGCACGGTCGAGACTGCTGGGCGAACGGTCGCCTTCTCGGGTTTGACGGTTGCGGTGTCGCTCGTCGCCCTCGTTGCCTTCCCGCTCTACTTTCTGCGCTCGTTCGCCTACGCCGGGGTCGGCGTCCTGCTGGTCGCCATGGTGGCCTCGGTTGTCGCCCTTCCCGCCCTACTCCGCATCCTCGGGCGTCGGGTGAACGCCTGGTCGCTGAAGGGCATCCGGGGCCGAGGATCGTCGTCGCCCGGCTGGGCCCGCGCCGCCGAGACCGTGCTTCGTCGGCCGGCGCTCGTCGCGGTGACCGTCGTCGGCATCCTGCTCGTCGTCGGCGCACCGTTCCTGCGGGTCACGTTCGGAAACAGCGACGAGCGGGTGCTCCCGGCCGACCATCCCGCTCGGGTGGCCACCGAGACGATCCAGCGTGAATTCGCCTCGGACGAGTCGGCGGCCTTCCCGATCGTGATCACGGGCAATGCGCCGATGGGCGTGTTGGACGACTATGCCGCCCAGGTCTCGCGAGTCGACGGGATCGCCCGGGTGTCGATGGTCGAGGGCACTTGGGTGGACGGGGACCGGGTCGCCCTCGCCGATCCCACGTCGGCGCAGTTCGCCGCCGAGATCGGAACGTGGATGAGCGTGATCCCCGAGGACCACCCAATGTCCACCGAGGCCCAGAACGCCGTTGCCGAGATCCGCTCGATCGCGACGCCCCTCGACGCCGCCGTCGCCGGCGAGACGGCCCAACTGATCGACACCAAGGCGGCCATCTTCTCGGTGGCACCGTGGGCCGGGGCGTGGATCGCCGCCGCTACGTTCGTCCTCCTGTTCCTCATGTTCGGGAGCTTCCTGGTCCCGCTGAAGGCGATCGTCCTCAACACGCTCAGCTTGACGGCCACCTTCGGGGCGATGGTGTGGATCTTCCAGGACGGCAACCTGTCGGGTCTGCTCGACTTCACCGCCACCGGGCTCACCGACGTCTCGATGCCGATCCTGATGTTCGCCATCGCCTTCGGGCTGTCGATGGACTACGAGGTCTTCCTGCTGGCCCGGATGAAGGAGGAGTACGACCGGACCGGCGACAACCGTGCTGCCATCGTGGCCGGCCTGGCCAAGACCGGTCGGATCGTGACGGCCGCAGCGCTGGTCCTGTCGGTGACCTTCTTCGCCTTCGCCAGCGGCGGGATCACGTTCATGAAGCTCTTCGGGCTGGGCCTGGGGATCGCTGTGCTGGTCGACGCCTTCCTGGTTCGGGCCACACTGGTCCCGGCCCTCATGCAGATGGCCGGCTCGGCCAACTGGTGGGCTCCGGCCTGGGCTCGGCGGCTCCACGACCGGTTCGGGATCGACGAGCACGCCGCCGATCCCCGGTCGCCAGTCGACTCCCGACTGTCGGCATCGTGGAGGCACCCGAGTGTCGGGAGTCGGTCCTGAGTCGTTGACCGCCCCGAACGACCGGAGGCCGACCCTCGATCGAGGGTCGGCCTCCGGCGCGTGGTGGGCCGCCCGCCCGGTGGCCTACTCCGACCAGGCCTTGATCTTCTCGATCGTGTCGAGTGGATCGGGGCCGGCGGGATTGATGTTGAGATAGGTGACCCCGACCTCCTTGTAGACCGCCAGTCGCTCCCGGACGTGAGCCTCGTCGCCGCAGAGCATCGACAGATCGAGGTACTCGTCGGGAATGGCCGCCGTGGCCTCGGCCCGCTTGCCCGACAGGAAGAGGTCCTGCACCTTTTCGGCCTCCTCTTCCCAGCCGTAGCGACGGAAGAGGTCGTTGTAGTAGTTCTTGTTCTTTGCGCCCATCCCGCCGACGTAGAAGGCGATGTGGCCTCGGGCTGCCTCCCGGGCCTCCTCGACGTGCGGCCCCTCGCCGAGCGCGACGACTCCACCGGCGATCATGTCGAGCGGCGGGAGGTCGGCGGAACGCTTCGCCTTGCCGGCCTCGAGCGCCTCGCCCCACACCTTCTCGAACCGGTCGGGTACGAAGTGGATCGGCTGCCAGCCGTTGGCCAGCTCGGCGGTCATCTCGACGTTCTTGGGTCCGATCGAGGCGATCACGATCGGGATGTCGTTCACCGGTGGCCGGTTCATGAACTTCAGCGGCTTGCCGAGACCCGTTCCCTGACCGGCAGGCAGGGGCAGGCTGAAGGCTCGTCCGTCGTGGGTGACCTTGTCGCCGCTCCACACCTTCCGGCAGATGTCGATGGTGTCGCGGGTGCGGCCCAGGGGCTTGTCGAACGGATAGCCGTGCCAGCCCTCGATCACCTGGGCTCCCGAGGAGCCGAGACCGAGGATGAACCGGCCCCCCGACAGGGCGTCGAGCGTGGCCGCGGTCTGGGCGATGAGTGCGGGACTGCGGGAGTAGATCGGGAGGATCCCCGTCATCAGCTCGAGCGTGGTGGTCTGCCCGGCGAGGTAGCCCAGCGTCGACACCAGGTCGTAGCCGTAGATCTCGCCACCCCAGACCATGTCGATACCCGCCGCTTCGAGGTCGCGGGCCTGGCGGGCGAGTCGCTGGGGGTCTCCGTCGAAGCCGATGGTGGTGCTGAGTTTCATGAGTGGTGTCCTTGTCGTGGTCGCCGCGAGAGCTTGCTGAAGTCTCGACGCTCTGTCCAGTCGCACCCCCCGCCCGCCGACCTCGGAGTCGGGGTCCCGCAAACCCGAGCGTGGGCTCCACGGTTGGGCCGCTGGAGGCCTTGCGGCTTGCGGCCACATCCAGTAGTCTTCGAGTGTGAGACTCGAAGTCACGCGGAAGAGCGATCTGGCGGTCCGTTCGCTGCAGGCGCTCGCCGTGTCGGGCGACCGGATGAAGGGCCCCGATCTCGCCGACGCGGTCGGCAGCACGTCGGGGTTCGTGTCGCAGGTCGTGACGCCCCTCGTCCGAGCGGGATGGGTTCGCTCCGACCCCGGTCCGACCGGCGGCTACTCGCTCACCGTCGACCTCGACGACGTCTCGGTCCTGGCGGTCATCGAGGCGATCGAGGGCCCGACCGACTCGGGCCGCTGCGTGCTCGCCGACCGCGCCTGCGACGTCGGTGGCACCTGCGCCCTCCACCTTCCCTGGCTCCGGGCCCGCGTACAGCTGCTGGCCCAGCTCGACGCCACGTCGGTCGCCGACGCGGCAATCGATCACGAGTCGGCGTCGTGAGCGTCGACGCCGCAGCGGCCCGAGCCGACTCGACCCGTTCGAGCCGTGCGGCGCCCGCGCCCCGGTCGGCCTGGCGTTCCGTGGCGCTGCCCTCGGAGCACGGCGGATGGAGCCTCACCGCCGAACCGGCGCTGCTCGGCCTGGTCGTCGCCTGGTCGTGGCCCGGGTTGGCGCTCGGCCTGGCGGCCCTGGTGGCGTTCGTGGCCCGGACCCCGGTCAAGCTGGTGCTGGTCGACCGGTGGCGGCATCGCCGGCTCGATCGCACCCGGCTCGCGGCCACGATCGCTGCCGCCGAACTCGCCGTCTTGGCGGCCCTCGTCGTCGCGGCGGCGACGGGGGCCGCCTCGGGATTCTGGGTCCCGCTGGCCCTGGCCGCACCGCTGGTCGCGCTGGAACTCTGGTACGACATGCGCAGCCGGAGCCGGCGACTCGTTCCCGAGCTGGCGGGTTCGATCGGCATCGGCGCGATCGCCACGGCCATCGCGCTGGCCGATGGCGCCCCGACCCGAATGGCCTGGGGCCTGTGGGTCGTCATCGGTGCCCGCTCGCTCGCCGCCATCCCGTACGTCCGAACCCAGATCCGTCGCAACCGATCGCATCCCGGTCCGTCGTGGCACAGCGACCTGGCGCAGGTCGCGGCCGTCGCCTTTGCCGGTGCGGCCTGGACCATCGATCTGGTGCCCTCGGCGGCCTGGGTGGCGATCGGGGTCCTCGCGCTGGTCGATCTCGTCGCCGTCCGGATGCCGCCTCGCCCGGCCGTGGTGATCGGGATCCAGCAGACGGTCGCCGGTCTCGGCGTCATCGCTGCGACCGCCCTGGCCATCCACCTCACCTGAACCCCGACCGAGAAGGGCCCGAACCGATGTCGTACACCGACCGAACACCCATCACCGGTGACACCACCCTGGCCGATCTGGTGACCGAGCGACCCGATCTCTCGGCCTGCCTCGACGCACTGGGCCTCGACTACTGCTGCGGCGGGAACCGGAGCCTGGCGAGGGCGGCCGCCGAAGCCGCCCTCGACCTCGACGCCGTGCTCGCCGAGCTGCGTTCGCGTCCCGGCGTTCCGATCGAACCCGGCTGGTTCGGCATCGACGGGCTGGTCGATCATCTCGTCGCCACCCACCATGCCTACGTTCGTGAGGCGCTGCCGAGGCTGGTCGCCCTGGCCGACAAGGTGGCGACCGTGCACGGCGCGAACCATCCCGAACTGATCGACGTCGCGTCGCTCGTCTGGGAGCTCCACGCCGACCTGATGCCGCACCTGATCAAGGAGGAGGAGGTGCTGTTCCCGATGATCCGATCGTTGACATCGGAAACGGCGGCACCGGCGATGCGGTCGGTCGGTCTGCACCGCCCGATCCTGGCCATGGGCGCCGACCACGACACCGTCGGAGCCCTGCTCGGTCGGCTTCGTCGCCGAGCCGGCGACTACCGGGTCCCCGACGACGGCTGTGCCAGCTATCGGGCGTTGTTCGCCGGGCTCGCCGAATTCGAGGCCGACACCCATCGCCACGTCCACGAGGAGAACAACCTGCTGTTCCCGGCCGCGCTCGCCGCCGCAGCCGCGAACCCGTCGACCTGATCGGATCGTGACGAGGCGGTAGCGTTCGCGACCGTGCCGCACGAAGACCCGCCGATCGAGACCCGGTCGATCGAGGCCAACGGTTTCGTCTTCACCGCCGACGTCGGTGGTCCCGATGACGGTGAGCCGGTGCTGTTCCTCCACGGCTTCCCGCAGACGCGCCACACCTGGCGGGCCGAGCTCGCAGCCGTCGCGGCGGCGGGCTCTCGCGCCTGTGCCCCCGATCAACGGGGATACTCGCCGGGGGCCAGACCGACCGGGATCGAGTCGTACCGGGTCGAGCTGCTCGTGGCCGATGCGCTGGCGATCGCCGACGCCCTCGACGCTCGTCGGTTCCATCTCGTCGGCCACGACTGGGGCGGACACCTGGCGTGGCTCATCGCCGCGCTCCACCCCGACCGGGTGCGGTCGCTTTCGGTGATCTCGCGTCCGCACCCCGGTGCGTTCGCCCGGGCGATGTCGAACGACGCCGAGCAGGAGAGCCGATCGGGGCATCACCGCAGCTTCCTCCGGCCCGACGCCACCGCCGAGCTGTTGGCCGACGACGCCGCCCGACTGCGGGCCATCTACCGAGGCGGTGGCGTGCCGGCCGAGGCCGCCGGGGTCTACCTGGCGCGGTTGAACGATCACGCCGCCCTCGACGCCGCCATCAACTGGTATCGGGCTGCCGGCGGTTCGGCGCTGCGGGCGGGCGACGTTCCGGCGGTGGCTGCGCCGACGATGTACGTGTGGGGCACCGCCGACGCAACGGTCGGGCGGGCGGCCGCCGAGGGGGTGGCCGACTTCGTCACCGGCCCCTACCGGTTCGTCGAGCTGGAGGGCCTCGGCCACTTCGTCACCGACGAACGACCCGACCGCTTCCCGCCGCTCCTGCTCGATCACCTGCGCCGCAACTCCTGACCGGGTCTGTGCTCGAATGGTCCACACCGCCGATCGCTGGAGGACCCGATGACCCACCTGCATCCTCGGGGCGTGAACCATCTCGCCCTGTCGACCACCGACATGAAGCGCCAGCTCGAGTTCTGGTGCGATGCGCTCGGCCTCCCGCTCAAGGCGCTGTACTGGATGCACGGGGTCCAGGGCGCCTATCACGGCTTCGTCGAACTCGCCCCCGACAGCTACGTGGCCTTCGTCCAGCATCCCGACAACGGCAAGGAGGTCGAGTTCGGCGTCAGCCACGCCGACGGTCCCGGCGGTGACATCCGAGGGGGCACGATGCAGCACGTCGCCTTCCACGTCGACACGCTCGACGAGGTGCTCGAGATGCGCGACCGTCTCCGCTCGAGGGGGGTGCAGGTGCTGGGTCCGATCGACCACGGGTTCATCCAGTCGATCTACTTCGAGGGACCGGAAGGCCTGAACCTGGAGGTGTGTTGCGGCGCCGACATCGACGAGCGGGCCTGGATCGACCCCGAGGTCACCGGTCTCTGCGGCATCACCGCCGACGAACTCGAGCGGTTGAAGGATCCCGAGCCGTTCGCCCGGCCGGCCGACCCGGTGACCCAGCCGACCGAGCCGCACCCCGACAACGTCCGGGCCCAGCGGAACCCGGAACGCCAGGCCAGGACCATGGCGCTCCCCGACGAGGTGGTGTGGAACTCCTTCAGCGAGACCACGCCCCCGGTCGCCCTCGACGGAGCCGGCTGATGGCCGACGTGACCCAGGTCGACCCGGTCGATTTCGTCGCCGCCGTCGAGCACCCGACCCGGCGGGCCGATGCCGAGGTCCTCCTCGGCCTGATGGGTCGGGTCACCGGGTGCGAGCCCATGATGTGGGGTCCGACGATCATCGGGTTCGGGCGGTACCGATACCGCTACGAATCCGGACGCGAGGGCGAGTTCCTGCTCACCGGATTCTCGCCCCGCAAGGCGAATCTGGTGGTCTACGTGCTGCCTGGCTACGACGACATCGCCGACGATCTCGCCCGGCTCGGCAAGCACCGGATCGGGAAGAGCTGTCTGTACATCAACAAGCTCGCCGACATCGATCTCGCGGTCCTGGAGCAGATCGTGAGCGACGGCGTCGCCCGCATGCGCGAGGCCTACGAGACCTTCGACGACTGACCCGGGAACCGCACGAGTCGCCCGGCGGTCATCTGGTAGACCAGGGGCATGGGAAGAGCCTTCGACACCATCACCGACGCCATGGCCGAGTTCATCCGTGCCCAGCACGTCTTCTTCGTGGCCACGGCACCGTCCGATGGTGGGCGGGTCAATCTGTCGCCGAAGGGCTACGACTCGTTCACCGTCATCGACGACCGTCGGGTGGCCTACCTCGACCTCACCGGGAGCGGAGCCGAGACCATCGCCCATGTGAACGACAACGGTCGGATCACGTTCATGTTCTGTGCCTTCGACGGCAAACCGAACATCGTGCGGCTGTACGGCCGGGCCCGGGTCCTGTTGCCGGGAGGTGCGGAGTTCGCGGATCTCCTCGGCCGCTTCGGGCCACGGCCGGGGGCTCGGGCGATCGTCGCCGCCGACATCGACCGCACCTCGATGTCGTGCGGCTACGCCGTGCCGTTCATGGACTTCGTGTCCGAGCGAACCACGCTCGCCGACTGGGCCGAGGGCAAGTCCGACGCCGAGCTCGACGACTACCGCGCCCAGAAGAACGCCCGGTCGATCGACGGTCTCCCCGCCCTCGCCGAAACCCCGTGACCGCGGAAACCCCAGCGTTTCGGAGAGCCTGAGCGACGAAACTGGCGCTCAGGCTCTCGAAATCGAGGTGGAGGGGGGAGTGGGGGCAGTGGGGTCAGACCGTGCCGGAGTAGATGACCGGTGTGGTCGGCTGCTCGGAGCCGGTGGACGGCTCGATCGTGATCCCCCAGCCGATTCCGTCGATGTCGTCGAGGTCGAGGGTCACGTCGACCTCGCCGTCGTCGGGGGTGAACAGGCCCGCCGGGGCGACGGTCCCGTCGGCGTTGAGGAACCACAGGGCGTAGGCCCGGTCGGTGCCGGCGTCGGCGAGTCCGTCGCCGATGACGTTGGCCCGGTCCTCCTCGGGGGACCAGACCACACGAATCGTGCCCGGCGCTCCCTCGGCCGATTCGAGATCGACCACGATCGCATCACCGGCTTCGGCGAGCTCGCCGGCCGGGTCCGCCGAGCGGCCGACGAGCGACGCAGCGCCGGCGATGCCCGCCACGAAGACCACCGCGGCGGCGATGGCCGCCAGGAGGCGAGGACGGGCAACGTTGCGGCGGCGCCGTTCGGCCAGGTCGACCACGCGGTCGGGGACCACCGGCGAGACCTGTCGAGTCGTCGCCACGCCCGCCATCACCCGCGCCTTGAGGTCCGCCGGTGGGGTGGACCGGGTGGCAACGGCGATCTCGGCGGCCGTGGCCCGGAACTCGACGAGATCGGCGCGACAGAGTTCGCAGGTACCGAGATGGGCCTCGAAAGCGGCGCGCTCGTCGGTGTCGAGCGCATCGAGCGCATACGCGCCGACCAGGTGGTGGAGTTCCTCGTTCATGCGGTCACCCCCAGGTGATCTCGGAGACGGATCAGGCCGTCTCGTATTCGGGTCTTCGCCGTTCCTTCGGCGATGTCGAGCAGTACGGCGACCTCACGGTAGGTATGCCCACCGAAGTAGGCGAGTTCGATGGCGCTGCGCTGCACGTCGGTGAGCTCGGCCAGCGCCGCCTGGACTCGGCGGTACTGGAACCGGTCATCGGCGGCCTCGGCGATCGGATCGACCGGGTCGGGAGTCATGAGGTGGTCGCGCTCCTCGCGGTTCCGAGCGGACTGTTCGGATCGCACCCGGTCGACCGCCCGACGATGGGCGATCGTTGCCGCCCACGAGGTCGCCGAGCCGCGGGTGGCATCGAAACGCGGGGCGAGTCGCCAGATCTCGAGGAAGACCTCCTGGGTCACCTCGTCGGCCAGCGACGGGTTTCGCACCACCCGCAGGACGACGCCGTACACGATGGGAGAGAGGTGGTCGTAGAGCTCGGCGAAGGCGCTTTCGTCGCCGCGGGCCGCCTGCTGCAGGAGCCGTGCGATCTGCGCCTTGCGCTCGGCCTCGGGAGTCGGGTCGTCCGACGGGCCCACCGCACGAGCGTCGACCTGGTCCGATGATGAGGCGGCGCGGCGTTTGGATCGTCGTCCGAAAGGTTGCACGTCGCCCATTCTCGGCCCTTTCTCCTGCCAACCGGTGCCAACACCGAAATGATGTCGACGGCTGTTCGGAGCGGATCGAGACCTGGATTGCCAACGCCCTCCAATACCGGGCGGGCGCTGCTCCGAACCGTGGGTATGACTTCGACACGATCGTCCTCACCGTTCGCCGACCCCGGTCGAGGAGCCCGGCCCGCGCGCCGGCCCTCGATGCTCCTCGCCGGGCTCGCCGGCATCGCCGCAGCCGGCTTCGGACTCGGCGGCGCCGAAGTGATCGCCGGCCTCTCGGCGACGCTTCGATCCCCGGTACTCGACGTCGGCGACCGCGTCGTCGACCTCGTTCCCGGATGGGCCAAGGACCTGGCCATCGAATGGTTCGGGACGAACGACAAGATCGCGCTGCTGGTCGGCATCGGACTCGTGCTGACCGTGTATGCCGCGGTCATCGGCATCGTGGCGTTGCGGCGTTCGATGGCTGCGGGACTGTTCGGGATCGGGCTCTTCGCCGCCGCCGGATCGGCGGCGGCCCTGTTGGATCGGGTCGGGACCTCGGCGTTCGCCGTGGCCCCGTCGCTGGTGGGTTCGCTGATGGCGGCGGGCGCTCTCCTGGTGCTGCGCCGCTCGACCCCGGCGGTCGCCGGCCTCGGGGCGCCATCGTCCGGTGACGATCGATCGATCAGTGCGCTGACCCCGTCGGGGCGGCGGCGATTCCTGGCCACGGCCGGCGTCCTCACCGCCGGGGCGAGTGTCCTCGCCGTGACAGGGCGGTCGCTCAACGCCCGCTTCAGCGCCGCCGGATCCCGAGCCGGTCTGCTCCTCCCGACACCGGCCGAGTCGGCGGCGCCGGTATCGGCCGGCGCTCAGGCCCCGGGCGCGGCCTCGTTCATCACCTCGAATGCCGACTTCTATCGCATCGACACCGCCCTGACCGTTCCGCAGGTGCCGGCGGAGACCTGGGGGCTGCGGGTCCACGGCATGGTCGATCGCGAGATCGCCCTCACCTACGACGACCTGCTGGCCCGGACGCTCGTCGAGCGCGACATCACGCTCACCTGTGTCTCCAACACCGTCGGCGGTGGACTGGTCGGTACGGCCCGCTGGCTGGGAATCCGGCTCGACGACCTCCTCGCCGAAGCCGGGATCGACCCGGCGGCGGACCAGATCGTCGGCCGCTCGGTCGACGGCTACACCTGCGGGTTCCCGGTCGCCGCGCTCGATGGTCGGGACGCACTCGTCGCGATCGGGATGAACGGCGAGCCGTTGCCGCTCGAGCACGGGTTCCCGGCTCGACTGATCGTCCCCGGTCTCTACGGCTATGTCTCGGCGACGAAGTGGCTCACCGAGATCGAGCTCACCACGTTCGACGCGTTCGATCACTACTGGGTGCCCCGGGGGTACGCCGCCGAGGCGCCGATCAAGCTCCAGTCCCGCATCGATGCTCCTCGCGGTCTCGATCGCATCGACGCCGGTCCGTTCGTCATCGGCGGGGTGGCGTGGGCCCAGACGGTCGGGATCGATGCCGTCGAGCTGCGAATCGACGAGGGCGAGTGGCTGGCCGCAGACCTCGCCGACGAGGTCAACGACATCACCTGGCGGCAGTGGTCGATGCCCTGGGAGGCCACGCCCGGCCAGCACCGCATCGAAGTTCGCGCCATCGATCGAAATGGGGCAATCCAGACCTCGGACCGCTCCGAACCACTCCCCGACGGCGCCACCGGACACCACACAGTCGTGGTCCTGGTGAACGAAGCCTGAGACAAACCCTGAGAGAACGCAGTCGTCACCCCGTCGACCGTGTTGAACCCCTGAGAGAGGAACCCCCGAAATGAACCAGATCCTGAATGACGAACTCGTTGCCGACGACTCGATCTCGACCGCAACCGCCGGACCCCGGTCCCGCACCGGTCGGGTCGTGATCGCCGCCCTCGCCGCCGGCGCACTGCTGTTGGCCGCCTGTGGCGGCAGCGACAGCACCGATGCTGCCGCCGACGAGGTCACCACCACCGTCGCCGAGACCACCACCACGGAAGAGGCGATGGAGGAAGAGGCCATGGAAGAAGACGGCATGGAAGAGGACGGCATGGAAGAGGACGGCGACGCCATGGCCGGCGGTGAACTCGAGCCCAGCGGAGCGGCCTGCTCCGCGGTTCCCACCGATGGTGAGGGCTCGTTCGCCGGTATGGCCGACGACACCGCTGCCACCGCCGCATCGAACAACCCGGTCCTGTCGACGCTCGTGAGCGCCGTCGTGGCCGCCGACCTGGTCGACACCCTCAACAGCGACGGTCCGTTCACGATCTTCGCCCCGACCAACGATGCGTTCGCCGCCATCCCCGCCGACCAGCTCGACGCCGTGCTGGCCGACACCGAGTTGCTCACCAGCATCCTCACGTTCCACGTGATCGCCGGCGAGAAGATGAGCTCGGCCGACCTCATCGAGGCCGGAACGGCAACGACCGTCAACGGCGCATCGTTGACCTTCGCCGCTGATGGTGAGGCCGTCTCGGTCAACGGGGCCGCCTCGACCGTCTGCGCCGACGTGCCGACGGCCAACGCCACCGTGCACATCATCGACAGCGTCCTGCTGCCCGGCTGACCCCAGCCGGGAACCAGATCGGTTCGTCACGACCTTCCTTCTCCGGGTCGGGACGAGTGATCACCTCCGAGGGGATTCGGAACGATCACCGGAGCGGAGCGCCAACGGCGCTCCGCTCCTGCCGCGTTCGGGGTCACCGCGATGGTCGGTAGGTTGTGCCACCGCCCCGAACCCGAAACGAGTCCACTCCGATGATCCAACCCTCGACGATCGGTGCCCCTCGGTCGTGGGAGGCGTCCCACCGATGACCTGGTGGGAGGTGGTCCTGCTCCTCGTCGGTGGACTCGCAGCGGGCATCATCAACGCCGTCGCCGGAGGCGGATCGACCCTGACGGTTCCCCTCCTCGTACTGGCCGGGGTGCCCGGCACGAGCGCCAACGGCTCGAACCGCATCGGGATCCTCACCTCGAACCTGGCCGCCGCCTCCTCGTTCCGCAGACTCGGCGTCGACGGCCTGTCGCGGTCGGCCGGCATCCTCACCCCGGTCGTGTTCGGATCGCTGCTCGGCTCGCTGGCCATCGCCAACCTGACCGACGATGCCTTCGAGACCGTCTTCGGTCTGTTGATGATCCCCCTGATCCTCCTGTCGATCCGCAAACCGACGGTCCGGACCGACGCCGAACCCTGGGGCCGGGGGCTCACCACCGGCGTGTTCTTCCTGATCGGCATCTACGGCGGGGCGATCCAGGCCGGGGTGGGGCTGGTCCTGCTGGCCGCGCTCACCCGGGCCGGTTTCGACCTCGTGACGGCCAACAGCATCAAGGTGCTGGTGACGTTCGCCGTCACCCTCGTCGCCCTCCCGGTGTTCATCTGGAACGGCCAGGTCGACTGGATCCCGGCCCTGGTGCTCGCCGCCGGGTTCACCGCCGGAGGCTGGTCGGGAGCCCATGTGGCCGTACGCGGCGGCGAGCGCTTCATCAGGATCGCGATGGTGGCGGCGGCGTTGGTGCTGGCCGCCAGCCTGCTCGGCGTCTTCGGCTGAGGCGATCGACGACGGCCGAGAACTTCTGCCAGTCGAACTCGCACTTTGTCTTGCCCTCGTCGATGGCCCTCGCTAGAGTCGCCCGGGAAGGGGGTCGTTCATGACGCAGCAGGGGTCAACGGGCAGCCGGTTCGAGGGCGTGATCGGCAAGACGGTCGCCGAGTCCCGACCCTGGTTCGCCGAACCACCGCATCCCGGCGACGACGCTCCCAACGTGGTGTTCGTCCTCCTCGACGACACCGGGTTCGCCCAGTTCGGGTGCTTCGGATCCGACATCGAGACGCCCAACGTCGATGCCCTCGCCGCCGGTGGCCTCCAGTTCACGAACTTCCACGTGACCCCGCTGTGCTCGCCGACCCGAGCCTCGCTGCTCACGGGGCGCTCGCAGCACGCGGTCGGGATGCGGGCCGTTTCGAACTTCCAGACGGGCTTCCCCAACCAGCTCGGCCACATCAGCAACCACGCGGCCACCGTCGCCGAGGTGCTGCGGGCCGAGGGCTACGCCACCTTCTGTGTCGGGAAGTGGCATCTGGCCCCGATGGAGCAGTGTTCGGCGGCCGGTCCGTTCGATCAGTGGCCGCTGGCCCGCGGCTTCGACCGCTTCTACGGCTTCCTCGAGGGCGAGACCGACCAGTTCCACCCCGAGCTGGTCTGCGACAACCATCCGATCGAGCCACCGGGCAAGCCCGAGGACGGCTACCACGTCTCGGAAGACCTCATCGATCAGCTGTTGAAGATGGTGTCCGACAGCGTGGGCGTCCGGCCCGATCGACCGTTCTTCGCCTACGTGCCCTTCGGCGCCACCCATGCACCGCACCAGGCACCCCAGGCGTACCTCGACAAGTACCGGGGCCGGTTCGACGAGGGCTGGGACGTGGTCCGAGAGCGTTGGTTCCGGCGCCAGCTCGAAACCGGTGTGATCCCCGAGGGGACCCGACTCGCGCCTCGCAATCCCGGGGTCGATGCCTGGGACGACCTCCCCGAGAACCAACGTCGTCTCGCCTGCCGACTCCAGGAGGCCTTCGCCGCCTTCCTCGATCACACCGACGATCAGATCGGTCGACTGGTCGATGGACTCCGGGAACTCGGCCAGCTCGACAACACCGTGCTGGTCGTGCTGGCCGACAACGGGGCCTCGCAGGAGGGTGGTCCGTACGGCGTCATGCACGAGATGAAGTTCTTCAACGGGATCTTCGAGACCCCCGACGAGGCGATCGAACGCATCGACGACATCGGCGGCCCGCACAGCCACACCAACTATCCGTGGGGCTGGGCCCAGTGCGGCAACTCACCCTTCAAGTGGTACAAGCAGAACACCCACGAGGGGGGCGTCCACGTTCCGATGATCGTGCACGCGCCCGGCCACATCGATCCCGCCCAGGCCGGCACGAAGCGGCAGCAGTTCGTGAACGTCTCCGACATCGTGCCGACCATCTACGAACTGATCGGGGTGACGCCGCCGACGGTCTACCGAGGTCTCGAGCAGTTGCCGGTCACCGGCCACTCGTTCGCGTCGGCGATGGCCTCACCCGACGCCCCGGCCACCAACACGATCCAGTACTTCGAGATGGCCGGCAGCCGGGCCCTCGTCTCGGGTGCGTGGAAGGCGGTCTGCAAACACACCCAGGGCGCCGACTACGACACCGAACCGTGGGAGCTCTACCACCTCACCGAGGACTGGTCGGAGTGCAACGACCGGGCCGAGGCCGAACCCGAGAAGTTGGCCGAACTGATCGACCTGTGGTGGCGAGAAGCCGAACGTCACGGGGTGTTTCCGATCGACGACCGCATGTTCGAGCTGTTCGGGTCCCGGTTCCGTCCGCGGTCGCCCCATCCCGAGGACCGCCGCTACGTCTACCGACCGCCGATGTCGCCGATGCCCGGTCAGGCTGCGGCCTCGATCGGTGGCCGCAGCTTCGATCTCACGGCCACGGTCACCCGCCAGGCGGGCGACGAGGGCGTGCTCTATGCCACGGGCACCGAGAACTCGGGGGTCTCGGTCTTCGTGCAGGGCGATCGGCTGGTCGTGGACTACAACGCCTTCGACGATCACACGATCGTGGAGTCCGACACCGACATCCCGGCCGGGACGTCGACCCTGGTCGTCAAGGTCCGACGGGGTGACGGCCGATCGGGGACCGTCGAGCTCGAGATCGACGGTCGGCCGTGCGGCTCGGTCGAGCTCCCGCTGTTCATGCGCATGATGTCGTCGGTCGGCCCGAGCGTGGCCTACGACCACGGCTCGGCGGTCTCCAACCGCTACCGGGCGCCGTTCCCGTTCACCGGCAAACTCCACGAGGTGATCATCCAACTGCTCTCGAAACAGGACCTCGACGCCCAGGCGGCCGAGGCCGCAGCCGAGATGAGCCGGCAGTGATCACGATCACGCTGCTGGGCACCGGCAGTCCCATGCCCAGTCCCGACCGGGCCGGCCCGTCCACGCTCGTCAGCAGCGGCAGCGGCGACGAGGCCCAGCACTACCTGGTGGATGCCGGACGTGGGGTCCTCATGCGGCTGGCTGCGCTCGGCCTCGGTGCGCCCAACCTGTCGGCCGTGCTGATCACCCATCTGCACAGCGACCACATCACCGACCTGAACGACGTCATCACCACGCGCTGGATCATGACCTTCACGCCGACGCCGCTCACGATCGTCGGCCCCGTCGGAACCCGGGCCGTCGTCGATCACATCCTGGCCTCGCTCGAACCCGACATGGCCTACCGCATCGCCCACCACGAGGACCTCGAGGCGCCACCGCAGGTCGAGGTGATCGAGGTCGCCGACGGTCCGATCGACCTGCCCGGTGCGATGTCGATCCGCTGTGCCCTCACCGACCACAAGCCGGTCGAACCCAGCGTCGGGTTCCGGTTCGACGCCGGGGGTGCCGCCGTCGTGGTCGCCGGCGACACGGTGCCGTGCGCCGGTCTCGATGCCCTCTGTGTCGGGGCCCAGGCCCTGGTCCACACGGTGATCCGCAAGGACATCATCGAGAACCTCCCCATCCAACGGATGCAGGACACGCTCGACTACCACTCCTCGCCGGCCGAGGCGGCCCAGACCGCAGCCCGGGCCGGCATCGACACGCTCGTGCTCACCCACTACGTCCCGCCGATCCCGACCGGCGGCGCCGGTGACGACTGGCGAGCGCTGGCCGCCCAACACTTCGACGGCGCCATCGAACTGGGCGACGACCTCCACCGCATCGACATCCAAGGATCCTGACCATGCAGACCCTGCGCACTCCCGACGATCGTTTCGTCGGCCTCCCCGACTACGACTTCACCCCGCACCACGTCGACGTCTCGGATCACGACGGCGGCATCCTGCGGGTGCACTATCTCGACGAAGGGCCGCGCGAGGCGCCGCCGATCCTGTGCCTGCACGGCGAACCGTCCTGGAGCTACCTCTACCGCAAGATGATCCCGCCTCTCGTCGCCGCCGGTCATCGCGTGATCGCCCCCGACCTGGTCGGGTTCGGCAAGAGCGACAAACCGACGCAGAAGAGCGACTACACCTACGCCCGTCATGTCGCCTGGATGCAGGAGGCGATCATCGACCATCTCGACCTCCGCAACGCCACCTTCTTCGGGCAGGACTGGGGCGGTCTGATCGGACTGCGACTCGTCGCCGAGAACCCCGATCGCTTCGATCGGGTCGTCATCGGCAACACCGGCCTACCCACCGGCGAACACCCACCGTCCGACGCCTTCATGGCGTGGCAGAAGTTCAGCCAGACCACACCGGTGTTCGACATCGGGTCGTTGATCAACCGAGCCACCTCGAGCGAACTGAGCGACGCCGAGATCGCCGCCTACGACGCACCGTTCCCCGACGATTCCTACAAGGAAGGGGCCCGGATCTTCCCGTCGCTGGTACCCACGAAGGCCGACGATCCGGCCGCCGAGGCCAACAAGGCGGCGTGGGACGTCTTCCGCCGGTGGGACAAACCGTTCGTGCTCTGCTTCAGCGACGGTGACCCGGTCACCGCCGGTGGCGACAAGCCCTTCCTCGCTCTCGTGCCGGGCACGGCCGGCCAGCCGCACGTCACCGTCGAGAACGCCGGCCACTTCTTCCAGGAGGATGCCGCACCCCAGCTCGCTCGACTCCTGATCGACGTCATCGGTCGCTGAGGTGTCCGTCTCCACCGTCCGCAAGCTTCGGATCGACGCGTCGCCCGAGCGGGTCTGGGCCGTCCTGGCCGACTTCGACGCGATCAGTTCCTGGGCCCCCAACGTCGACCATTCGTGTCTGCTGTCCGAAACGACGTCCGGGGTGGGGACGACCCGGCGCATCCAGACCGGGCGGATCACGGTCGTCGAGACCGTGACCACCTGGGAACCGACCGAGGCACTCGGCTACACGATCGCCGGACTGCCCCCGGTCATCCGATCGGTCACCAACACCTGGCGACTCCGGCCCGACGGGCGGGCGACGACCGTGACGCTCACGACCGACGTCGACGCCGGATCCCGCCCGCCCCAGCAGTTCGTTGCCCGGGCCGTCGGCCGCAAGCTGGCCCAGACCTCCGACCAGATGCTGGCCGGGCTCGCCATCCACCTCGACCAGGAAGGACCCCGCCCATGACCCGGCCCGACGTGATCGTGATCATGACCGACGAGGAGCGCGCCGCTCCGCCCTACGAATCCGACGAGGTGTCTGCGTGGCGCCGAGCGACCCTGACGGGGCAGAGCTGGTTCGACGACCACGCCGTTTCGTTCCGACGGCACTACACGGGCTCACTGGCCTGCGTGCCCAGCCGACCGACCATCTTCACCGGTCAGTACCCCGACGTGCACGGCGTCACCCAGACCGACGGTCTCGGGAAGATGGCCGACGACTCCCGGCTCCGATGGCTGCCGCCGGGAGAGGTCCCGACGCTCGGTCACTGGTTCCGGGCTGCGGGCTACGACACCCACTACGACGGCAAGTGGCACCTCTCGCACGCCGATCTGCACGACGCCGACGGCAAGCGGATCACCACCAACGACGACGACGGCATCATCGATGCCGATGCCGTGCGTCGCTACCTCGACGCCGACCCCCTCGGTCCCCATGGCTTCTCCGGATGGGTGGGACCCGAGCCCCACGGCGGTGCGTTGGCCGATGCCGGCGTTCGGCGCGATCCGCTCATCGCCGATCGGGTCGTTGCCTGGCTCGAGGATCGCTATGCCCGACGACGGGCCGGCGACGCCGACGCCCTCCGCCCGTTCCTGCTCGTCGCCAGCTTCGTCAATCCGCACGACATCGTGTTGTTCCCGGCCTGGGCCCGGCGCGGCAGCCCCATCGAACCCTCGCCGCTCGACCCGCCCTCGATCGCGGCGCCCCCGACCGCCGACGAGGACCTGGCTTCGAAGCCGGCGGCGCAGATCGCCTATCGCGAGGCCTACCCCAGTGGCTACGGACCGGTGCCGATGGTGGCGGGGACCTATCGACGCAAGGCCCAGGAGTACCGAGATCTCTACCACCGGCTCCACGCCGAGGTCGACGGTCCGCTCGATCGGGTCCGCCGAGCCGTGACCGACGGCCACGACGGCACGCCGGGTTCGGCCGAAGCGGTGATCGTCCGCACCTCAGACCATGGTGAGCTCCTCGGAGCCCACGGCGGCCTGCATCAGAAGTGGTTCACCCTCTACGACGAAGCGACCCGCATTCCGTTCTGGATCGCCCGCACCGGGGATCGGGCAACGACCGGCACCGTGATCGACGGCGCCCCCACCTCGCACGTCGACCTCGTGCCCACGCTGCTCGCAGCCGCCGGGATCGATCAGACCGAGACGGCCGAGTCGCTGCGAGCGTCGTTCTCCGAGGTCCATCCGCTCCCGGGTCGGAACCTCATGCCGATCGTCGACGAGCCGTCGACCGCCGACCGCAACCGGGCCGTCTACCTGATGACGCGCGACAACATGCTCGAGGGCGATTCGGGAGCATCGGGTCTGGCCCGACGGCTCGGCCGCACCAGCCCGCCTCCGGCACCGTTGCGCATCCAGGTTCCGGCCCACGTCGCCGCCAACTTCGAAGGGCTCGTCGCCCGGGTCGATGACGCCGACGCGGTCGGCGGGCGAGGACATCTCTGGAAGCTGGTCCGGACCTTCGACGATCCGGCGACCTGGACCGAGCCCGGGGTTCGCCACCTCGCCGCCAACGGACCCGGAGGCGAGCAGTACCGCACGACGACCCTGCCCGACCAATGGGAGCTCTACGACCTCGACGCCGATCCGATCGAGGCGGTCAACCGCTGGCACGACGACGCCTCGGCGGCGGTGTTCGCTCATCTGCGTGCGGTGCTGAAATCCGTCCGGGCCGAATCGGTGCCGGAACGCAACGTTCCCTGGCCCTACGCGTCCCGCCGACCGACGGCCGGCTCCGCCAAGGCGCAGACACCGCCCCCACCGGCCCGACTGCTGCGCAAGCTGGTGCAGCGCATGGGGATGCACCCCGACGACCGGGTCGATGCCACCTTCGATCTCGTCGGTCGGCGGGCCCTGATCGTGGCCACCAACACCGCGGTCATGGACATCGCGAAGCCGACCGGCGTGTTCGCGAGCGAGATGACCGTTCCCTACTACGCGTTCCTCGACGCCGGCATGGACGTCGACGTCGCCAGCCCCCGGGGCGGGGTGATCCCCGTCGATCCCCGGTCGATCAAGCCGGTGCTGCGAACCCCCGAAGACGACCGGTTCCTGGCCGATCCGGTGTTCCGGGCCAAGGTGACCGACTCGTTGCCGATCGCCGATCTCGACATGGGCGACTACGACCTGGTCTTCCTGGCCGGCGGCTGGGGCGCGGCCTTCGACTTCGGGTTCTCCGAGGCGCTGGGGGCCAAGATCACCGAGGCCAACGCCGAGGGCCGCATCATCGGAGGTGTCTGTCACGGACCGCTCGGTCTGCTCAACGCGAAGAGCGTCGATGGCCGGCCTCTGGTCGAGGGTCGCCGGATCTCGGCCGTGACCGACAAGCAGGTCGCCGAACTCGGCATCGATTCGACGCCCCATCATCCCGAGCGCGAACTGCGGGCCGCCGGTGCCGAGTTCGAGAGCGAGACGCGCTTCCGGGATCCGTTCGCCAACCACTGGGTGGTCGACGGCAACCTCGTCACCGGGCAGAACCAGAACGCCGGGCCGATGGTGGCCCGCGAGATGATGCAGCTGTTGACCAACGAAGGCAGGAACCGATGAGCACCAATCGTCCCCGGTACGGCCAGGTCGATCGCGACTACGGGCTGCGCCTCGCCACCACGCCGCCCGACGAGGACGGACCGGTGTGGATGGTCAACCTGATGAAGTACCGCGAGGTCGCCGAGTACGCCGACGGGCGAGCGTCGGGCATCAGCGGGCGAGAGGCCGACGACCTGTATGCGCCGCTCGGGCCGTTGGCTGCGATCGGGGCCGAGATCGTGTTCGTCGGCGACGTCGAGCAACAGCTCCTCGGCGACGACACGGTGTGGGACCGGATCGGGGTGGTGAAGTATCCGACCCGGAAGGCATTCATCGACATGCAGTCACGCGCCGACTTCCAGGAGCAGCACCACCACAAGGACGCCGGGATGGCGTCGACCATCGTCATGGGCTGTCAGCCCATGGATCGGATGGAGCCGCCCGAGGGCGTCGTGTCGGCCGATTGGGCCGAGGTCCCTCACCCGCCGACCGACGACGACGGCCCGGTGGTCGTCCTGCACGTGCTGCGCTTCGAAGACGTCGAGGCCCCCGACCGGACCCCCGCCCACATGGAGGCGTATCAGACGGCCGCGGGCCGGGTGGCATCGAAGCACGGCGTGGTGATCTCGGGCTGGTTCGCCGTCGAGGGCACGATCATCGGCGACGGACGATCGTGGCACCAGGTCCGGTTCAACCTGTTCCCGAGCAAGGCGGCATTCATGGCCGTTGCCACGGACCCCGATCGGTTGGTCGCCCAGCAGGAGCACCGCGAGGTCGCCATCGCCGACACCTACGCCATGATCGTCCGGCCCCGGATCAACGACCTCGCCCGGTCGACCCGGGGCTGAACCCCGACCCCAGCGATCACCGGGCCCGCATGCGGTTGTTGCGTGCGTTGTGTTCGACCTCGGCCAGACCGAGGGCCTCGAGCACCGGTGGCACGTAGTTCCCGAACCGGCCGCGCAACCCCTTCTTCATGCCGTACCAGCCGCCGACGGGATTGGATTCGTCCCGGCCCCAGGCCTCGACGGTGTCGTCGGCGACCGGTTTCTGCTCGTCGGCGTTTCCCAGCGCCATCCAATCGCCACGTTGTCGCAGCATGGCGTGGAGGTCGTCGATGCAGCGGAGGTGATACCGCAGTTGCGTCGACTTGACCTGGACCACGAGCGCCGGCGGGTCGGCGTCGGGATCGCGATACGCCTCGAACTCCGACTTCCCGGGGGGCGTGCAGAGGATCCAGGGGTCCTCGGGGGTTCCACTTCCTTCGACCTGCGGCATGGCGCGTCCTTCGTTCTGCTCGGGGATGGCCCTCACCCTAGAGACCGATGACTGACATCTCTTGTCATGAATATCGGGAGGGCGTCAGACTGGCGCCATGCGCGCCGGACGACTCGTCTCGATCCTGTTGATCCTGCAACGGCGGGGGAGGGTGACCACGGCCCAGTTGGCCGAAGAACTCGAGGTCAGCCAGCGCACGGTCCTGCGAGACCTCGACGAGCTGTCGGGGGCCGGCGTTCCGGTCTTTGCGACCCGGGGGCCGGGCGGCGGTTTCGAACTCCTCGATGGTTTCGCGGCACTCTCTACCCGATCCGGTGTCGTGGGCCCCTCGGGTTCGGCGTCCCGGGCCGCCCCGGCGCGCCGTGGTCCGGATCTCGCCCGAGGGTCGACAACTGGCCGCAGTCTTCGATCGACTCCAGCCCCTTCGTCTTCGTCGCTCGGCGAACCCCGACGCCGACGGTTGGGTGATCGCCACGTTCCGGCTCGACTCCCGCGATGGCGCCGTCATGGACATCCTGTCGCTCTCGCCCCACGTCGAGGTCCTCGAACCGGCGGAGCTGCGTCGGGTCGTGGCCGAGGGCGCCCGCGCCGCCCTGGCCCTCCACACCGACGATGCCCGCGCAGACGCCATTCGTGGATCGGGGTCGCCGGAATCCGGTGCGTGGGATCCAGAGTTGGTCGAGCGGGGTCGAGGGGAGTAGAGAGTGTCGATGGATCCGATGACCACCGAGGCGTTCCTCGGGCTCGAACGAGTGGACGATCACCGCTGGAAACTGCCGGTGATCGACCGGGTGTGCGGAGGCGGTCGGGGTTCGCTGTTCGGTGGCGCCGGGCTCGCCGCCGGCGTGGTCGCCCTCGAACGATCGGCCGAACGACCCGTGGTCTGGGCCACCGGTCAGTACGTGTCGCTGACCGGCACCGGCGACGTCATCGACCTCGAGGTCCAGCTGCCGGCCGTGGGGCGTACCGTCACCCAGGGACGGGTCATCGGCCACGTCGGCGATCGTGAGATCGTCACGGTGCTCGGTGCGGTCGGCCAACGGACCGAGGTCTTCCGAGGCGTGTGGGATGTCATGCCCGACGCCGGACGTCCCGACGACGCCCGGGCCGTCGTCCGGGAGTCCGATGGCGAGAACGTGCACCACCACATCGAGGTCCGCATGGCGAGGGGCATGTTCGGGTTCGCCGACGACGGCGGCGAGCCGAGCGGTGACCAGCGGACCCTGCTCTGGGTCCGGATGCGCGACGTCCGCCTCGATGCCGCGGCGCTGGCGATGGTCGCCGACTACATGCCATCGGCGCTCGGCAACGCGCTCGGTCGCCGCATCAACTGCACGTCACTCGACAACACGATCCGCTTCGCCAACCGTCTCGACGACCTCGACGCCGACGGGTGGGTGCTCTGTGACAACCGCATCGAGTTCGTTGGCAACGGGTTCGCCCACGGCTCGTGCTTCATGTGGAGCGAAGCGGGCGACATGCTGGCCACGGCCAGCCAATCCGTCCTCGTCGTGCCACCCCAGCCCGACACTGCCTGAACCAGGAACCGCCATGACCGAGTTCGTCCGAACCGACGATGCCCACTTCGAGGCCCTCGACGACTGGCCGTACGCACCGAGATATCACCCGTGGAAGGACCTGCGGGTCCACTACGTCGACGAGGGCCCGACCGATGGCCCCGTCATGCTCCTCCTCCACGGCATGCCGACCTGGGGCTACCTCTACCGCACGATGATCCCCGCCCTGGTCGAGGCCGGCTACCGGTGCATCGCCCCCGACCACCTGGGCTTCGGGCGCAGCGACAAGCCGACCGATCCGAACTGGTACTCCATCGCTCGGCACACCGAGGTGCTCACCTCGCTGGTCACTGCTCTCGACCTGAACGACGTCACCCTCGTCTGTCAGGACTGGGGCGGACCGACGGGCCTCGCCCAGGCGGCCACCATGCCCGAACGGTTCGGTCGGCTCGTGATCATGAACACCTGGCTCCATCACCCCGACTACGAGTACAGCGACGGCATCCGCAACTGGATCGCGAACTGGCACGAGGGGGGACTGTTCCACCGCTCCTCACCGAACCTCGCCCTGCTGCTCCTCCTCAGTGGTCGACTGGTCGAGCCGCCCGTCGTGTTCGGCGCCCTCACGTCGGGCACCGAGCCCGAGCTCGAGGGTGAAGCGGCCCGGGTCTACCAGGGATTCGCCGCACCGTTCCGGGATCTGCCCGACGAGGCCTACAACGGAGCCCGCTGGTTCCCGCTGTCGATCCCGCTCGACGATTACCACAGCGGGAACGGCGCCGCCCAGACCCTGCACTACCGGATACTGCTCGGTTGGGACAAGCCCGTCCACTTCGTGTGGGGTGGGGCCGACAACGTGTTCACCGAGGCCTGGGGGCGAACCTGGGCCGAACGCATGGGGGCCGACATCGACGTGATCCCCGACGCCAACCACTTCCTGCAGAACTCTCATGGACCGCTGGTCGTCGAGTACATCCTGCGCAGGTTCGACGGAGACTGAACGACGTGCCGGCCCGACGAGCCGGGGCAGCGTCAGATGACGTCGGCATCGGCCAACGAACGGCGGATGTCGACGTCGGCCCGGGGGACGACGTCGGGGCAGAACCGCAGTGAGGCCAGTTCGAGCGCGTCGCGGACCTCCTCGACCAGCATGGGGGCGTCGGCCCGTGCGCACTCGATCACCACCGAGTCGTGCACGGTCTGAACGGGGACGGCGCCCGGATAGCGGCGGAGCCGGCCGTGGAGGTCGGCATAGGCGGCCAGCATGATGTCGGCGACGCCACCCTGGATCGGGGCGTTGCGCCAGGCGTTGACCATGGCCGAGACCCGGCTCCTGGCCGCCTTTCGGAGGAACCCGTTGGCAACGGGGGTGCCGAGCTGTGCGGCGACGGCCTCGACGTAGCGCCGCCGCAGATCACGCTCCTCGAACGCCTTGGTCAGCTCGGCGTCACCCGGGGGGCTCACGAGATCGTGGAGCACGAGGGAATGCTCGAGTTCGAACCAGCGCCGCACGGCGATCAGTTCGGCGGACTCGGTTCGGATGGCGTCGATCGCCGCCTCGAGGAAGAGCCGGTCGAGGTGCAGGTTGAACTGCTGGCGGCGTCCCGAGAGGGTTCGGCTCGCGAACACGAACGGCTCGCCGTCACCGAGCAGGGCAACGGGTGCCGAGTACCGGAGGATCCACGCCACCCCGTCACCGGTCGTGGTGTCGCCGGCCGGAGCGCCGGCGTTGCGATCGGGATGGAGATCGACGATCTCGTCGACCGACGGCCAGCGCCCCTGGGTCTTGCGAAACGAGCGCCGGATCGAGGCAACCGCCCCGAACTCCCGGGCGAGCCGCAGGCTGAGGTCCCAGTCGATCCGAGCCGTCTGCTCGCTGATGGCCTGGATCTCGGCGATTCGTTCCTCGGCCCAGCTCGCGGTGCCGGGGTATGTCCGACGGTAGGTGGCCAGGAGGTTCGCCGCCTCGTCGCGGGTCGTCGGTGAACCCTCGGCGGTCAACGACCGGGCGAGTGCCGAGGCCCCGGTGCCGTAGGCGATCCCGAAGTTCAGGGCCTTGGCGATCTGGCGGAGGTGCTTGAACCGAGCCGGGTCGGACTCCGCCAGCTCGGCGGGGTCGAAGCCGAACATGCTCGCAGCGGTGCTGACGTGGACGTCGTCGCCCCGGGCGAACGCCCGTCGGAGCGGTTCGTCGACGGCGACCTGGGCGAGGAATCGGAGTTCGGCCTGACTGAGATCGGCGTGGACGAAGACCCGGTCGTCGGTCGCCGGTCGGAAGTAGGGCTTCATCCTCGGCGTGAAGTTCTGGGCGTTCGGGTTCCGACTGGCCAGGCGGCCGGTGTTGGTCCCGACCACCTGGAGGTACTGCGGTCGGAGGCGTCCGTCGTCGTGGAGGTGCTCGTGGATCGACTCGCCGTAGGTGCCGAGGATCTTGGACAGGTTCCGGAAGGCGAGCAGGGCGTCACACAGATCACCGCCGATCTCGCGGAGCACCGATGCCGTCACCGAGTCCGTGTCGGTCAGCGGCCGAGGGGACCCGAACCGGTGCTGGGTCCAGGCGTGGACCCGTTCGGCGGCCCATTCGTTGAGGGCGATCCGGACCTGGCGGTCCGAAGCCGGGTTCCAGGTGGGTTCGACGACGTCGTCGAACAGGTTTCCCTGGCCGCCGCCGGTGAGCGTGGCGAGCCGACCGATGATCTCGCGGTGCTGGTCCTCGACGGCAAT
The DNA here is from genome assembly GCA_963717115.1 of uncultured Acidimicrobiales bacterium. Lineage (GTDB taxonomy): Bacteria > Actinomycetota > Acidimicrobiia > Acidimicrobiales > SZUA-35 > JBBQUN01. The sequence goes on from CAVQVO010000017.1 coordinate 535,996, forward strand.
GAGCTCGGCCTGCCAGCCGACCCAGTCGAAGGGCAGCCCGGACCGTTCCATCTGGTCGAGGAACGGCCGGGCGGCCATCTCGATGTCGGCGATCTGTTCGAGACCGGTGACGCGCAGCTCGCTCCGGATGGCGTCGGCGACCCAGAGCGTCTCGACGGCGTCGGCGGCAGCGTAGGAGATCTGCTGATCGCTGAGATCGTCGAAGGCGGTGTACGAGAGCTGGACGGTGCCCTTTCCCTCGGCCCGGATGCCGAGGTAGTGCTCGGTCGCCCAGGCCAGGCCGTGGTACCAGGTGACGCCGCTGCGGCCCTGGTGGATCAGGGCATCGGCGAGCTGGGCGTCCCACCACGTCAGGTCGGGGGTGGTGTCGGCGGAGCCCCACACGGCCGCATCGACCACCCGGGCGTCGAAGTCGGCGTTCCACGCATCGGCGGTGACGCCGGTCAGGACCGGACCGAGGAGCCTCGGGTCGAGGTCTCGGACATCGACGACGAAGACCGATTCGCGACCGGCGGGACCACGCACGGCGATCGACATCACCCGCATCTCGCCGGCCCGGGGTCCGTCGACCGGTACCTCGGTGTCGATGGCCACCCGATCGGCGGTCCGGATCGCGTCGGCCAGCACCGGCAGCCGGGCCGGGTCGTTCACGTAGGTGCAGTGGACCTGGCCGGGATCTCGGGTCACGAGGTCGACACTACCCACCCCGGAACCGGGGGGAAGAGGCCGGGACTGTGAGGTGGTCGACCGGTGAGCGCGCTGACGCGTCGATCGGGGTTGGCGAGCGTCGATCCGGTTCGGTCCGTCGGCGCACCGATGATCGAGGTGGACCCGGCCGGATCGTAGGATCGGGCCGTGCGCATCCCCGACTCGGTCCTCCGAACGATCCGCGACGAGGGCTATGCCGTCGTCGAGGGTTTCCTCTCGCCCGATGAACTCGCTTCGGCCCGAGCTGCGGTGTTCGAGCAGTTCCCGCCCCCCGAGACCTATTTCGCCGACCCGGGATCCCACGAACACCTGGTGCGGCATCAGTTCTCCGGCCTTCGGGTCGGGCCCTTCCCGTCCTGGGATCTGACCCGCCTCGCCTTCCACCCCGATCTCGTCGATGCGGCCGAGCGGTTCTGTGGGACCGCCGACCTCGACCTCTACAAGATCGAGCTGTGGGGCAAGTACTCCGGCGCAGTGGATTACGACCAGACGCACCATCGTGACTTCGGGAATCACAGCCTCGTGGTGCCCCGCGCCGACGGCCGCTGGCCCCAGCTGACCACCTTCACCCTGCTCTCCGACGTGACCGACGCGGACGGCCCCACCAAGGTCGTGCCCCGTTCGGTGGGTGACCGGCACGGCCTGACCCCACTGCACCTCGGGGTCGGCGACCTGGCCGAACACGAGCGTTCGGTGGTCGGGCCCGCCGGATCGCTCTTCCTCTACACCAGCGACGTCCTGCATCGGGGCTCGGCCATGACCGGTGAACGCCGCAGTCGTTTCGTGCTCCTCGCCGACTACGCGGCGCGGGGCAACCCGTGGATGGGCAAGGTGAGCTGGCCGGGCCGGGCGCTGCAGCCCGGGTTCGCCGAGCTGATGGTGAGGGCGAGCCCCCGAGAGCGGGATCTGTTCGGGTTCCCGCCGATCGGCAACGAGTACTGGAACGAGCAGACCCTTCGCGACGTCGCCGCCCGCTGGCCCGGCATCGATCTGTCCCCCTATTCGTGATCCGAATCCCCGTTCGACGTCGGTTGCGCTGGCAGCCGTGCGGAAATCTGGTCTAGGAACTCGTCATGACCGTGACCTCCGCCCACGTGCCCGGCGCCCTCTACACCCAGGTGGTGATCGATGCGCTCCGACGCTTCCCCGAGCGCGACGCCTTCGTCGACCGCCACCGCACGTGGACCTACGCCGAGACCGCGGCCGAACTGTCGCGCTGGATCACGCTGCTGCAACGGCGGGGCCTCGGTCACAACGAGGGTGTCGGGGTGTTGTCGCCCAATCGAACCGAGGTCTGGTTCGCCCAGACCGCTCCGGCCTTCGCCGGCGGCCGGTACACCGCCATGCACCCGCTCGGCTCGCTCGACGACCACGTCTACGCCTGCGACGAGGCCGAGCTCCGCTTCCTCTTCGTCGACCCCGCCTACGCCGAACGGGGAGCCGCGCTGCTCGATCGATGTGCGTCGGTCGAGCAGGTGTTCTGGCTGGGCCCGACCGACCAGGCGGCGGGGGAGGAGTTGACGGCGGCCCTCGCCGACATCTCGCCGGGGCCCCTCGATCCCGGCCCGCACGGACCCGACGACATCGCCTGGCTGCTCTACACCGGCGGGACCACCGGCGTGCCGAAGGCGGCGATGCTCACCGAACGGGGTCTCGCCCAGATGACCTTCAGCGTGTCGGTGGGCTGGGACCTGCCGGCCGAGCGCCGGCATCTCGCCGTCGCCCCGATCAGTCATGCCGCCGGCATGCTGGTGGTGCCGACCATGCTGGCCGGTGGGACGTCGTTCCTGCAGGCCGGGTTCAATCCGGCCGACTGGCTGGCAGCCATCGCCGAGCACCGCATCACCCTGAGCCTGCTCGTCCCGACGATGATCTACGCGGTCCTGGACCACCCCGACCTCGCCGACGCCGATCTCGGTTCCCTGCAGACCGTCATGTACGGCGCCTCGCCCATGTCGCCCAGCCGCCTGATCGAGGCCATCGAACGGATCGGTCCCGTCTTCGCCCAGCTCTACGGCCAAACCGAATGCACCGGGATCGCCACCGCCCTGTGGCGCGCTCAGCACGACGTCGACGACGTCGGGCGCCTCACCTCGTGCGGTCAACCGATGCCGGGCAATCGCGTGGAGGTGCTCGACGACGATCACCGCCCGGTGGCCCCGGGGCAGGCCGGTGAGATCTGTGTGCAGGGCCCAACGGTCATGCTGGGCTACTGGAAGCAGCCCGAACTGACCGCCGAGACCGTCATCGACGGCTGGCTCCACACCGGTGACATGGCCACGGTCGACGAGAACGGGTTCGTCACGATCGTCGATCGCAAGAAGGACATGATCGTCTCGGGCGGGTTCAACGTGTTCCCCGCGAGATCGAAGACGTGTTGACCACCGACCCGGCGGTCTCCATGGCGGCGGTCATCGGGGTACCCGACGACAAATGGGGTGAAGCGGTCACGGCCCTGGTGGTGGCCAAGCCCGGTTCGACCGTCGATGTCACTCGGCTGATCGACCTGGTGAAGGCCCGCAAGGGTCCGGTCTACGCCCCGAAGACCATCGAGGTCGTCGAGTCGATCCCGGTGACCGCCGTCGGCAAGGCCGACAAGAAGGCGCTCCGCGCCCGGTACTGGACCGACACCGGGCGGGGCGTGAACTGACGGTCAGAGTTCGACCACCGGAAGGTCCAGGAGGGCGGCCAGGGCCCGCAACTCGGTGCGGACGTCGCCGTAGACCACGGCGTAGTGGTGCTCGAGGCCCTCGTCGAGGACCGTCGTCATCACGTCCTCGACGAGGCGATCGAAGTGCACCACCCCCGCCGTCCCACTGAAGGCGAGCGGGCGACGCACCATCTCCCCACCACCGACCACCAGCCGGTGCCGGTTACGGGACTGACTGATGCGGGCCAGGGTCACCCGGCCGGGCTTCAACGGGAACTCGTGCAGCAGGGGTTTGCGCCGATTGGTGTGGATCGTCGCCATCGGGGTCGACTCGGGATCGGCCATCGAGACCGGGGCCAGACCGCAGTGCCACAGCACCCCCGTTCCGTCGGCGGGGTCGAGGTGGACCAGGTCGGCAACGAAGGACGGTCCTCGGGCGAGCCACGACAGGACGAGCCCGGTGAGGTTGCCGTAGACGTCGGCCTCGCAGGCACCGGGGGTCCCGGCCTCGGTGAGCATGGCCATGGGGGCGCAGGCCGCACCGCCGAACTCGGTGAAGGTCTCGGGCCAGCAGCGGGTCGCGACCCCCGCCCAGGCCCGCTCGTCGACGAGCGACCGCAGCCCGACCTCGAGGGCCAGGCTGCGATTCAGGGCGTCCTGGTCGACGTCGTCGAGTCCCGCCAGGAACCCGGCCTCGGTCCGGCGTGCTGCGGCCAGGGCCTCGGGGTCGGCGGCGTCGGCGCGTGCGAAGAGTTCGGGCAACGGCACCTCGTCGACTCGGACCCCGAGGATTCGCCGGGCCGCGTCGCGGTCGTAGCGGCACGGCTCGAAGCCGTCGGGACGTTCGCCGACCCGACCCACGGTGGTGGAACGCAATCGATCCCGCACGGCCATTGCGGCCTGCCGGGCGGACTCCGGGAAGGTCTCGACGTCCGTGACGGCGGAAACGCCGGGAGGGGTCGTCTCGGATCGCACGAGTCGGACGATCTCGTCGGCAGCCTCGGTGTCGTCGGCCGGTCGGTAGAGCCAGCGGAAGGACCGGTCGAGGTTGGTCAGGGCATGACCGGCGAGATTGATGCCGCAGAACGAGTTCAGCCGCAGACGGCCGCCGGCACGCTCCTCGGGGAAGGCCCACAGGACGAGCGGCGTCTCTCCAGCGGAGGCCCGGACGGCGAGGGACGAATCGGCGAAGCTGGCCTGCAGGACCACCAACGCCTCGATCCGGGACCGGGCGAGATCGTCGGCTGCGGCGCCGACGGCGTCGAGGTCCATGGCCAAGTCGGCCGAACCGACCAGATCGTGGCCGGCGCGGCGGAGCGTGGCGACGGCGGTGGACGCGCTCGCCTGGGCGAACTCGACGTCGAAGGTGGGTCGGGCGATGGCGATGACGCCGAGTCTCATCGGAGGATGCTTTCGTAGTCGGTCCGGAACGCCGCGCCTGCCGCCAGGGGCGCGGGAGCGAAGCTGCGGTGGCGGGGGAAGGGCAGGGCCGCCTCACTCGTGAGGCGAGCGAGGGACTCGAGGTAGGGGACACTCGTCGTCCGGAGGTTGCGGCGCATCGCGTCGAGGTCGGGGAAGGCCTGGACCTCGTCCCACCAGATCGCCCGTCCGGCCAGGAAGCCGCTGGCGCCGGCTTCGTAGGCGAAGCGCAGGATCCGGACGAACGCCTCCTTGCGGGCCCCGGCCGACAACATGACCCAGGGAACGGTGGAAGCCCGGTCGAGGTCGGCGAAGAGCCGTCGGGTCTGCTCGATCGATGCAACGTCGTCGCCGTCGGGATCCGGCACCTCGTCGGCCGGGATCGGGCTCTCGAGCTTGAACACGTCGATGCCGTACACCGGGTCCGAGAAGGTCTCGACACTCTCGATCACGTGCTCGGCCCGCTTGGCGGCCTGCTCGACGTAGCCGGTGGCGTGCTGCGCCTCGCCGGGGAAGGAGTAGACCAGCAGTTCGAACAGGAACGGGATGTCGAACCGCCGGCACGCGTCGCCGATCGAGGCGACGAACGCCTGCTGGTGTTCGTTGACCGCAGGGTCGGCGTCGGGTCGGTACCAGGCGAGCACCTTGACGGCATCGCCGCCGATCCGGCGGATCTTGTCGACGCTCCAGTGGTCGATCTCGCTCGAGCGACGACCCCGTTCGGTCTCGACGAAGACCGAGTCCTCGAGCGTCAGCAGGAGCCCCTGACGGGGCGACACCGCATCGATGGCCCGGGGATAGGCGTGGTGCGGATCGAGCAGGACCGCGGTCGCCGAGGGCCCGAGTTCTTCGACGAGGAGTCGTTTGATGGCGGCGACGTCGTCGTCGGCCGCCTCGGCCGTTCCTCTCGCCGCCCGGGCCAGGTCCTTGATCGGAGGTCGCTGGTCGGCGGCGACCATCGTGAAGCGGCCGTCGTCGTCGGCGAGGCGCCGCAGGCCCCACCACTTGCCCGGCGTGAGGGTGGTCGTGGTCGTGTTCATCGGGTTCGGCTTTCGAGGAAGGATTCGAGCTGGGCTCGGTCGGGGATGCCGGCGCGACCGCCGGGGGTGGTGCAGGTCAACGCCGATGCGCCGGCGGCGAAGCGCATGGCGTCGTCGATCGATCGGTCGGAGGCGATGGCGAGGGCGAAGGCACCGTGGAAGACGTCGCCGGCCCCGAGGGTGTCGACCACGTCGACGGCGAAGGCGGGTTGCGAACGGATCGAATCCCGTTCGACCCAGCGGACCCCGTCGGCTCCGAGCGTCACCGCGACGAAGGCCGGTGTCGAGCCGGCGACCGAGCGGAGGGCCCGGTCGACGTCGTTCGTCGCCGCGAGCTTCATCAACGCCGGTTGCGAGAACACGACGTGTGACGCCACCTGGACGACGTCGAACGGAGGGTCGTCGCCCGTCAGATCGAAGTCGACCACGCTGGGGATGCCCAGGGCGGCGGCTGCGGCGAGCGCCGAGCGGGCGCCGTCGGGCCACCGGAGATCGACCAGGACGGCGGCCGTGCCGTCCAACTCGTCGATCGTGACCGCCCCCGCCCCGTCGTTCAGGCGCCGATCGGTGTGGTTGACGATCGTGCGCTCACCGCCGGGATCGACGGCGACGCTCGAGAGCGGAGACGGGACTCCCCGAAGGCGACGGACGCCGGAGACCTCCACGCCGTTCCGGCGCAGATCGTCGACGATCGAGTCGCCGACGGCGTCGTCTCCGAGCTTGACGATCAGTCGGGCCCGGCCGCCCAACCGGGCGATGGTGACGGCGGCGTTCGCCGCCGGGCCGCCGCCGACCGTTCGGAGTGAGGTGGCCAGGTTCTTCGCTCCGCCGGCCAGCGTCCTCGGGATGGAGAACACCAGGTCCTGCACCGCGATCCCCACGCACGTGATGGTGGGGACCGGTCGTGACGCCATGGTTCCAGTCTCTGCCTCGGCCCGATTCGGGCCCAGGGTCCATCGACCCGAACCAGGTGCGGCGACTCCTCAGGCCACGCCCTCGACGATCAGCCACAGGCCGAACGCCAGGAACAGGGCGGCGGCACCGAATCGGACCGTCCGCTCGGGGAGTCGGGAGCCGAGTTGTCGCCCGACGACGATGGCCAACGCGTCGGCGGCCACCATGCCGACCGTCGATCCGACCCACGTACCGATTGCGCCGTGACGAGTGGCGAGGGTGACGGTGGCCAACATCGTCTTGTCACCCAACTCGGCCAGGAAGAACGCCGATCCGATCAGCACGAAGGCCGAGACACCCCGCCGCTGGACGCGATCGGCGTCGTCGTCGAGGGAGTCGCCGCGAAACGTCCAGGCGGCGAACCCGAGGAAGGCCACACCGGCGAGGATCGAGATCAGCGTGGTCGGCAACGCCGCGCCGACGACGGCGCCGATCGCCACGCTGAACAGGTGGACCAGCGCCGTCGCCACCGTGATCGCGAGCAGGATCGTCGAGGTCCGGTACCGAGTGGCGAAGGTCATGGCCATCAGCTGGCTCTTGTCGCCCAGTTCGGCGACGAAGATGATGCCGAAGCTCGTCAGGAACGCGTTCATCGACCGGCAGTGTGCCGTCCGATCGGGGCCGTACCGGTACGACGATCGAAGATCGTCGGTTGCCCGGGCGCCGAGACCGGTTCGGCGCGAAGATTTGCCATGGCCACCACCCCCGTCCTCCCCGGCAAGCTCGGTTCCCCCACGATGGCGTTGCGCGACGACCCCCGAGCCGACCCGCGTATGATCGCCGCCCTGGCCCCGCTCGGGCTCGACGGACCGCCCGAACCGGCCCCGGTCGACATCTCGTCGCCGATCGACGCGCTGCTCGAGTTCGGGGCTGCGGCCGAGGAGGGCTTCAGCGCCCTGGGCGACGTGCTCAGCGCCGGGTCCCCACCGGTCGAGGGCATCGAACGACGCACCGAGATCATCCGAGGGGTCGACGGCAATGACATCAGCCTGTACCTCCACCGACCGGTCGACCTCGACGGGCCGGCACCGTGCATCGTGCACACCCACGGCGGTGGGATGGTGATCCTGCAGGCCTCCGATGCCGGCTACGTCCGCTGGCGCGACGAGCTCGCGGCGACGGGGCTCGTGGTCGTGGGCGTCGAGTTCCGCAACGGCGCCGGGAAGCTCGGTCCGCATCCGTTCCCGGCCGGGCTCGACGACTGCCTCAGCGCCCTCCGTTGGGTGCACGAGCACCGCACCACCCTCGGGATCTCGAAGATCGTGATGTCGGGCGAGTCCGGAGGGGGCAACCTCGCCATCGCCACCACCCTGGCGGCCAAGCGAGACGGGATCCTCGACGCCATCGACGGCGTCTACGCCCAATGCCCCTACATCTCGGGGCTCTACGACCAGAAGGACCCGGCCCTGCCGTCGCTCTACGAGAACGACGACTACTTCCTCAACTGCTCGATGATGGGCTCGATGGTCCGGATGTACAGCCCCGACGCCTCGGCCGACCACGACCCGTTGGCCTGGCCGTATCACGCTCCGGTGGCCGATCTCGAAGGTTTGCCGCCCCACGTGATCTCGGTGAACCAGCTCGATCCCCTCCGAGACGAGGGCCTGGCCTACTTCGCCAAGCTGCTCCAGGCCGGCGTGAGCGCCTCGAGTCGGACGGTCAACGGCACCTGCCATGCCGGTGACTGCCTCTTCCGTGACGCCATGCCCGAGGTCTATCTCGGCACCATTCGCGACATCGCCGGCTTCGCCAACTCCCTCTGACCGGGTCGCCGACTCACGCTGACCGGGTCGCCGACTCACCCATCGACGCGGGGGAGCTGGATCACGTGCCGGCACGAGGGTGTGGCTCGGACGATCTCGATCAGCTGGGGAGCGGTGTCGTGTGCGATTCGAGGCTCGACCTCGCTCATCAGCTTCTCGCCGACGACGAAGATCCCCTGGACGGTCTCTCCGCGCTCGTCGCTCTCGACCCTCGGCCACCGGGTTCGGAATTCGGCGGCCTCGGTCTCCGCGTCGGCCACCACCCGATCGCGCCGATCGGGGATCCCGGAGGCCAGTTCCCGAGGTTCGGTGGGGAGCTCCGCCTGCCGGACGGCGTCGATCATCGACTCGAGCCCGGCGGCCAGGATCTCGGCCCGTTCGACCGGGTCGGCCCCGACCTCGGCCGACGACATCGCATTCCCCGCCTCGACCACCTGGTTCTGGATCGCCCCGACCCGGAGGCACAGGGCCTCGATCTCGGCCTCGTCGCTCGACCGGCCCGCCTCGTCGCTCGAGGACGAACAGCCGACAGCGCCGCACGTCACGGCCAGGAGCACCAGCCCGCAGGACACGATCCTCGCAATGCGGAACACGACGAAACGATACCCAACCGGGTCGGGGCGATCCGGGTCACCGCCTGAGGTTCAGCCCGAGGGCGGGCACGAGAACTCGAACGACCCGGCGACCGGTTCGACCATGGTCCCCGACAGCATCTCGTTGAGCTCGAGGAACATCGCCTCACCCCGCACGCTGCCACCGTCGTCGGCGATGTCGTAGGACACGATGTCGATCATGGTCGGGTCGAGACCACTCGGCAGATTGAATCCCTCGAAGGTGCTCTGACCCGACTCCCATTGCCAGTAGGGCTCGTCGCTGTCGATGCGGAGCGTCCCGTCCTCGGTCCAGCCCTCGGAGGACGGGCGCTGTCGCCAATCCTCGGGCGAGAAGAAGAACGACGCCTGCAGGTTGTCGGGGTCGTCGACGCCGACGGCGTCACCGCCAACGGCCCCGCCCATCGTGATGCAGCGGACGACGGTGAGATCGAACCGTTCCTCGCCGATCTGCATCATCCCGACGGCGCTGCCGGCCGGGGGCGCCGCATCGCCCTCGTCGGAGGCAGGCTCGGTGACGGTCGTTGCCGACTCGGCATCGGCGCCGGCATCCGTATCGGCCGCCGCGGCGGTGGTCGTGGTCGAGTCCGGCGCGGTTTGGGCGTCGTCGCTGCCACCGCAGGCGGACAGCCCGACGGTGAGCGCGATGACTGCACCGGCCCTGAGCACGCAGCAACCCAAGGTGCTGGTCATGAACTTCCCCCCGATGGTGTGGCCAGGGCAAATGCCCGGGCCGGCGGCCGACGATAGCCCGGCGGTCGGGCCGCGGACCAACTGCGCCCCGGTGTCGCTACGCGTCGTTCGTCCCGGCGGCCCGTTTCCGGGCCGTCGCTCGAGCGGTTCCCTTCTTGGCCGGGCGCTTCCCGGCGGCCGCCGTCTTGGCGGCGCGCTTCGGTGCGGGCGTCGACGCCGTTGCCTTCTTCTTGCCGGCTGTGGTCTTGCGGGCTGTGGTCTTGCGGGCTGTGGTCTTGCGGGCTGTGGTCTTGCGGGCTGTGGTCTTGCGGGCTGTGGTCTTGCGGGCTGTGGCCTTCTTGGCCAGGGTCTCGCGTGCGGCGTCGGAGCGGGGAGCGACCGGCTCGACACCGTCGCCACCCAAGCGCATCGAGGGGGGCAGCGGTTCGACCGCCCACTCGGCACCGGTGGCCTCGAACAGCCGGTGGATCTCGTCGATGTGCAGATCGACGAGATGCCACAGATCGGGGATCAGTTCGCGGTCGGAGATCAACCCGAAGTCCATGCGGTCGCCGTAGCTGTGGACGGTGATGTTGAGGCCGACGCCGTCGGTGATGGTCGACACCGGGATGTAGGCATCGAGCTTGGCGCCGGCGAAGTAGAGCGGCTCACGGGGACCGGGAACGTTCGAGATGACCACGTTGATCGGCATGTTCACCCGATCGGCGAGCTTGAGTCGCGACACCAGCCGCAGGGCCGAGGCCGCGATCACCGGCGAGGTGTACTGCGTTGCCTCCGACAGGGCGTCGGCCGGTACCAGGTCGAACTGGCGCTTGGCCTCGAGCATGGCTTCGCGGCATCTCGCGACCCGCTCGAGGGGGTCGTCGCAGTTGGTGGGGAGTTCGGCGACGATGCCCGACACCCGGTTGGTCCACGGGTCTTCCTCGTCGCCGGTTCGGATCGACACCGGGACCATGGCCCGCAGTGGCTCCTCGGGAAGGGCGTCGTGCTCGATCAGGTACTCGCGCAGGGCGCCGGTGCAGATGGCCATCACCACGTCGTTGAGCGTGCCGCCGGTGGCCTCCTTGAGCCGTTTGAGATTCGACAGCTGCATCGACCGCATCGCGAACCGGCGGTGGGCCGTGACGGTCGCGTTCCAGGGTGTCGGCGGCGCCGGGGTGAGCGGCAGGCTCACGGTGGAGGCCCGGTCGGACTCGGGACGGTTGCGTCGGGCCACTGCGCCGATGGCGTTCCGGGTCTGCGACACGACGCCACTCACGCTGTCGATGCCGGCGGCGTCGGCCAGGTTTCGGGTGATCCCCAGACCGAGCCGGGCCGCCCGCAACGGGTTGAGCGCCAGATTGACCGCGGCCCGCTGCAGCATCTCGGCCTGGGTCGGCGGCTCCTCGCCTTCCCAGGGCACGGGCTGATAGCCCCAGACGGCGTCGGGGCTGTCGTCGGTGAACATCTTCAACATGATCACGCCCGAGGCCCCGTCGATGGTGGCGTGGTGGGTCTTCTGGAGCAGGGCCCACCGACCGTCGGCGAGCCCCTCGATGACATAGGCCTCCCAGAGGGGACGAGAGCGGTCCATCTTCCGGCCGACGATGCGCGCCACCTGCTCGGCCAGCTGATCGGCGGCTCCGGGCGGGGCCAGACCGAGGTGGCGAACGTGGAAATCGATGTCGAAATCGGAATCCTCGACCCAGTACGGCCGATCGAGCCCGAGCGGGACCTCGACCACCTTGCGGCGCAGCGGCTCGAGATGGCCGACCATGATCTCGAGGCGTTCCCGGACCGCGGTGAAGGGATCGAAGTCGGGCGAGGGGCGCTCGTAGATGCTGAGCCCGTTGACGTGCCCGTAGGTGTTGGCCGTTTCCATCAGCAGGAAGCTGACGTCGACTCCGCTGAGTTGTTTCATGTGGAGGGTTCCCGTCGTTGTCGGGCACGGTGCTGCCCGTCAGCCCATCATGCACGATGCAGGAAGAAGGCGCTCGGTCGATGGCGGCACGTGGCCGGAACGGGCCGCCGAGACCGAGGACGAACGGCTCTGCTCATCGGAGCGCCGGTCCACTAGGGTGCGGAGGCGCCGCACCGATCCGTGTGAGGTCGGGACGTGACCCGAGCGAATGGAGCATTCCCATGGCCGTCGTCGATGAGGTGTTCGGACAGGCGAAGGATTGGGTCGTCGGCCATCGCGAGACCGATCTCCCCTCACCCCGACTCACCCCGGGTCTGGCCGCCAAGTGGGTGATCGACGAGCTCACGCTGCAGACCGAGACGGCCAACAGTCGGATGCGATACCCCACCGGAGGTTTCCGGCGACGCCTGCGCGACGAACTCGGCGACGGGGTCGACATGTTCAACGCCATGGGCTGGGTCGACGATCCCCGCTCGTACCACGTCGACCCGCCGCCGCTCGAGCACGTGATGATGGTCGAGCGTTCGGCCCGGGGACTTCGCTACGAACACCTGTCGGTCGAGAGCCTCTACGAGCCCCATCCCGACGAACCGGGGCGTGACCGATGGCTGGGTTACGAGGACAACCGGACGGCCCATGCCTGGGTGTTGCGCCACGACGACCGTCCCCGGCCCTGGCTGCTGTGCGTCAACGGCTACCGAACGGGATCGCCCTCGGTCGATTTCCTGGCCTTCAATGCCCGCCGACTGCACGTCGAGTACGGGCTCAACCTCGCCTTCCCGGTCTCGCCGCTGCACGGGCCCCGGTCCGAAGGGGCCTCGGGCGATCGTGTCCTCACCGGCGGGGCCATGAACACCGTGCACACCGCCGCCCAGGCGATCTGGGACCTCCGCCGGTTGAAGGCGTGGATCGCCGACACCCAGGATGCGCCGGCGATCGGGGCGTGGGGGATCTCGCTCGGCGGGTACTTCTCGTCGCTGTTGGCCGCGTTCGAGAGCGATCTCGCCTGTGTGATCGCCGGGGTGCCCGAGCCCGACCTCGTCCGGGGTATGCGCCGAAACGTCGAGGCGCTCCTTCCCCCGTTCTACGAGCAGTGGGGCCTGAGCTGGCGCTCGCTCGAGCGCCTCAATCGCGTGGTGTCACCGTTGGCGATGGAGCCCCTCGTCCCGAAAGAGGCTCGGTACATCTTCGGTGGTCTGGTCGACCGTTGGGTTCGGCCCGGCAACGTTCGAGCCCTGTGGGAGCACTGGGACCAACCCGCCATCTGCTGGTATGACGGGAGCCATCTGTCGTTCCCGTTCGAGCCGACCGTGCAGCGGTTCGTCCGCGATGCGCTCGTCGATCGGCTGGGCGCCGACGTTCCCCATCTCGTGGGTTCCTGAGCGCTCCGGTCGCCGATCGGCGGCCCACCGGCACGCTGCGGCGACGGTGAGGAGCGGGAAGAGGCCCCCGATCACGGTCAACGCCGGCCGCAGGCCCAGCAACGAGATGGCGGCCGGCATGGTGACCGAACCCAGGAACATGGCGCCGACCAGCAGGGAGTCGGCGAGGCCGAACACTCGACCGACCATGGACGGCGTGAGCACGCGCAGGACGATCGAGAGTGCTGCGACCTCGGTCATCACGTTCGCCGAGCCCGCGACGACGAGCAGCACCATGGCGACCCGCTGATCGCCGACCAGGCAGAGGAGGGCGATGGGAAAGCCCGCGGCGAGTGTCGAGTACGACAGCGCCCGGAGCGGATTCCTGCTCCCCGCCAGGCGGTTGCTCGCGGCGATCCCGAGGATGCCACCGGTCCCGAGGGCGATGTTGAGGAGCCCGTATCCCGACGTCCCGGTCCGCAGGAGGTCCTCCGCCACCAGGACGAGGCCAACGGCGCCGGCGCCCAGGAGCGTGTTCACGACGAAGAGCAGCGCGAGCGGGACGGCGATCTGCGGGTCGGCCACGATGGTCCGGATCCCGGTGCGAAACGAGGCGACGACCGTGTCGGCGGTGGTCTCGACCGATGGCAACGCCGGCGGCTGCGAGCCCGGTCGGGGAATCAGCGCGAGGGCGACCGTCGTGACGATCCCGACGACCGCACAGGCGACCCAGGCCGGGACGACCACGAGCATCAGGCCACCGAGCGCCGGACCGACGACCCAGCAGAGCGTCTCGAGCCCGTTGAGCGCGATCCCCGCCGGTACGAGATCGTCGTCGGGGACCAGCCCCGTGATCGACGCGGCCACGGTCGGGAAGAGCGGCGTCATCAACGTCGTCGAGAGCCCCACCAGCGCCACCACGATGATCGGAGGGAGGGGAACGAGGATGGCCAGTGCGAGGACGAAGCCGAGGATCGCCTGCGCCGCCGTCATCAGCCGAAGCAGCAGCGTGGCATCGAACCGGTCGGCGAGCACGCCACCGAACCACGACACCAACAGATAGGGGAGGAGTCGGGCGGCCGCCGCCGCGGCCACCCAGGCGGTCGACCCGGTGGCGGCGAACAGCGCCGTCGCCACGGGCACGGCGGCCAGGGACCGTGCCGTGCCGGCGAGGGCGTAGAACTCGAGGCAGCGACGGAACGGTGCGTGTCGCAGGCTCGACGCCATGGATCCGGCGGGTGCGATGCGGTGGCGCACAGCGGGGATGGGCACGGGCACCGCGAACGGCCCCAACATCACGACTCGTGTCATGGCCTCGTTCCCTCCGAGTTCGGCCTGGGTCGACGCTACGACGGGGCCGTTCGGAGGGAAAGGGGGATTGCCCCGTCCGTGGCGGGGGCTGCCGGGTCAGTTCGCAGCGGTGGGGTGCAGGAGGAACTCGAAGTAGCGGCGGAGGTTCCGGATCGCCTCGAGGGCCGGTCCTGGTTCCCCGGCGGCCTTGGCGAGGACGAAGCCGCCCTGCAGCACGGCCTGGCTGTGTCGGGCCAGCCCGGAGGCCTCGCGTGGATCACGACCCGCCGCCGCGAGCGCCTCGGCGAGGTCGGCCTCGAGCGTCGCCGCGTGATCGAAGATCGAGCGTGCGCAGGCATCGCGGATCTCGCTGCTGGTGCCGAACGCCTCCTGCACCATGGTCCCGACCAGGCAGCTGAAGCGTGCGGGATCGCCCTGGATCAGCGTGGCCCGGAAGTCGAGGTAGCCGAGGACTCGATCGACCGGATCGGCGTACTCGTGATAGGCGGCCTCGGCGAACCGGCGACCGGTGGTGGTCGACCAATGTTCCGCGGCGGCGACGGCCAGATCGTCCTTGGTGCTGAAGTGATGGAAGAAGGCCCCTTTGGTCACCCCGGCGGCGGTGCAGAGATCGTCGACCGTGGTGGCATGCAGCCCCTGGGATCGCACCACGTCGATCGCCGCGTCGAGCAGCGCCTCGCGGGCCGAACCGCGTCGTGGCTTGTCGGTGGCGGTTTCGGTCACGGCCACCACCGTACATACCAGTTGGTATGTCGGCAACATCGGGCCCACCGGTCGGTGAGTGCGCTGCTGCCACCGGGACGTCGCCGCATGGTCTCAGAGCGTCGCAAGGGCGCTGCGCAACCGGCCGGCGATGTCGTCGGCGATGGTCTCGATCACGGCAACGGTGTCGGTGTCGTGGACGGCGGGGTCACGCAGGATCGAGGCCACGACCGCAGCCGGGTCCATCGCCCGGACCATCGTGCGGTCGCCTTCGACCGAGACGACCACGTTGCAGGGGAGCAGCACCCCCATCGCCGGCAGCGCCTCGATCAGTTGCTGCGCGCTCGACGGATGACAGGCCCCCAGGATGAGGTACGGGCTGCCTTCCACGCCCAGCTTCGCCTGGAGGGTCGCCGCCAGGTCGATCTCGGTCAGCACGCCGAATCCGGCCTCGGCCAGCGCATCGCGGCAGGCGGCGACGGTCTCGTCGAATCCGCGGGCCGAGGTGGTCTCGATCGCCATGCGTCCGGCGGCGTCGGAAGGGGGTCGGTCGTTCATCGGGCTCTCCTCGGGTCGCGGGCACGCTCCGCCGTTCGATGGCGATCGGTGGGTGCACCAGCCAGTCTCTCGCGTGGGCGGTGGCCGGTCGAGGGACCAATGCCCCTTCACCGTCGGGGTATGCCGGTCGATGGTGGAACCATGACCGATCCATTGGACCCGGTGAGCGCCGAGCGACCTTCGGCGCCGGACCCGGGAGCACGCCGCATCCCCGTTCTCGCCCTCGGTGCCGCCGCCGTGGCCCTGGTCATCGCGCTGGTCGCGCTGGTGATGGTCGTCTCCGACGACGGCGACGACGTCGAGACCACCGACACGACGACCACACTCGAGACCACGACCACCGTCGTGGACACCACGACCACCGAACCCACCACGTCCGAGTCGACAACGACCGAATCCACGACGACCGAACCCTCGACCACCACGACGGTCGACGTCGACCCCGACGCCTATCGGACGGCGGTCTGGCCCTGGTTCGAGGCGGCATCGGGTCCCGGGGCCGAGCGCTACCAGGACCCGATCGAGGCGGCGACCGCCTTCGCCACCGAGTTCGTCGGCTTCACCGACCCGGTGGTCGGCGAGTACCAGGCCGGCGACAATCGTTCGGGAGAAGTCGAGATCCGCAACCGGGCCGACGGACCGGCAACGACCGTGTTCGTTCGTCAGCTGGGCCCGGACGACACCTGGTGGGTCCTCGGGGCGGTGACCGAGAACATCGGGATCGTCAGCCCCGAGGCGTTCGGCGTGCTCGGCGAGGAGATGGTGGTCGAGGGGCAGGCCCGGACGTTCGAGGGCAACGTCGAGGTGATCCTGCGGGCCGACGGCCGGACCGACCCGATCCTGGTCACCGCCGTCACCGGTCGAGGTGACGGGACCTTCGGGCCGTTCGACGAGACGTTCCCGATCGATCCCGGAACGGCGAAGAACGGAGCGGCGGTGTTCCTGTCCCGCAGCGCCGAGGACGGATCGGTCTGGGAGGCCGTGGTGGTCCGGGTCTACTTCGTCGAGTGACCCGGATCCTCCGATCGCAATCGGGCGATGGCCAGGAGCTGCCGGCCGGAGACACCGATCGTCGAGGCGAAGGCCGTGAAACCCTGGTGGCGTGATCGCAGGACGGCCAGCGTCGCCTCCATGGTCGAGCGGTCGGCCCGCATCATGTGGTGAGCGACGGCGTCGTCGATGCCCATCTGGGCGGCCTTCTCGAGGTGGGTCTCGCCCCGCTCCTGCTCGTACCAGCGGCTCATCCGCTCGACGCCGGCAGCCGACGCATGGAAGTCGGCGATGATCTCGGCGTCGCCGACCCCCACCAGCCCGAGCAGCAGGGCCGCGAGCAGCCCGGTGCGGTCCTTCCCGGCGGTGCAGTGGAAGACCACGGGCACGTC
Organism: uncultured Acidimicrobiales bacterium; assembly: GCA_963717115.1. Taxonomy (GTDB): domain Bacteria; phylum Actinomycetota; class Acidimicrobiia; order Acidimicrobiales; family SZUA-35; genus JBBQUN01. Next base: position 553,048 of record CAVQVO010000017.1, read on the forward strand.
GGTGCTGATCGAGTCGGCGACGATGCCGATGGCCCGGGCGATCTCGACCGGGTTCTCGGCGATCATGGCGACGTAGTGCGCGAACAGCGGATCGTCGCCCCCGGCGTTGATCTGCCGCCCGATCTCGGTGTTGTCGGCGACCAGGGGCGCACTGACCGTTTCGACGTCGGGGTGGTCGAACCGTCCCTCGCGGCGACTGTTCCGACAGGCTGCGCAGGTCCATGACGCGGCGGATGCCCAGCGCTGCGACGGCATCGGCTCCGGCTCGGTCGGTGCGGTGGAGCCCGTCGGACCGGTACACCAGACGGCGACGCAGGGTCGGTGACGCCGACGCCAGATCTCGGAAGTTGAACACACCCTGGATGTCGAGCTCGGACCGCATCGGGGCAACCTAGCGGCCCGAGCGGCGGCCCGAGTCGGGCCTGTCTAGGCTCGCGACGTGCGTGAAACCGAATCCGATCTGGTTGCTCTCCAGCAACGGCTCGACGAGAGCCACGACCGGGGTGGGGCCCACCTGCGCGAGGTGATCACGCCCGACCGGCGACTCGATGCCCGCACCCTGGCATCGATGCTCGACGGGATGTGCCTGCTGGTGTTGGCCACCTCCACCGCCGATGGTCGACCGATCGCCGGTCCGGTCGACGGGATCTTCTACCGGGGCAGTTTCCATTTCGGGTCCTCGCCCGATTCCGTCCGGTTCCGACACATCGCCCGACGTCCGGCGGTCAGCGCCAGCCACCTGCCCGGCGAGCACCTGGCGGTGACGGTGCACGGAGTCGCCGAACCGATCGACGTCGCCGATCCCGAGCATGCCGAGTTCCGCCAGGTGCTCCTCGACCTCTACGTCCCTCGATTCGGCGAGGAGTGGGCTTCACTCCTCGACGCCGGAGCGGTCTACGCCCGGATCCGCGCCGACAAGATCTTCACCTTCTGGATGCCGCCGGAGTAGCAGGTCAGGACTGGGCAACGGCGATCAGCTGTTGGCAGGCCTGTTCGCAGGCCCGGCAGGCGGCGGCGCACTCCTGGCAGCACACGTGGTCGTGTTGGCCACACTCCCGGGCGCATTCGGCGCAGAGCGCGGCGCAGGCGAGCACCACCTTCTCCCAGGCCGAACCCCGGGGTGCCGGTCGGGACAGCAGCTTCGCGGTCACCGAACACAGGTCGGCGCAGTCCATGCAGGTCCGGATGCAGGTCCGCATCGCGTTGGCGTCCCGAGCGAGGTCGGAATCGGCGCACGCCGAGCACGCCAGCGCACATTCCATGGCCGCCATGGCGGCTCGGTGGAGTTCGGCGAGATCGAACGTGGTTCGGTCGGGGTGGTCGGCGAGGATGTCGGCCAGGGCCATGTCGGTGCTCCTTCGGTCGCGGGCTCGCGGCCTACCCGCCGAGTTCGGCGACCAAACCGGCGGAGGATGCGAACGCGGGCACGGGTGTGGTCCAGAATCGGTTTCGGTGGCGGCGAACGGGGAACGACGGGTTCGTCAGCAGTGACTGACGTCGGCCTCGGGCACCCATGCCGAGGACGCGCCGGCCCGAGGTGTTCCCGTTCTCTTCTCCTCGGAGCGGGGACACCTCGACCGGTCCCATCGGGACTCGTCGGGATGGAGGTCGCCTCAAGGGGGATGGAGATCGCCTCGGGCTCCGAACACCGCACCGAGTAGCGTCGGCGCCCATGGAGTCACGAACCGCAGCCGGCGTGGTCGACACGACCATCACCCGGCAGGCCTGGTCGGCCCTCGCGGTCACCACACTGGTCACGTTCCTCGTCGTCATCGACATCTCGGCGGTCAACGTCGCCTTCCCCTCGATCGAGGACGACTTCGACACCACTCGGGGAACGCTGAGCTGGATCATCTCGGGTTACAACATCATGGTGGGCGCGCTGCTCCTGGCTGCCGGGCGGCTGGCCGACAGCGTGGGCCGGCGCAAGGTCTTCGTGCCCGGCGTCGCACTCTTCATGGTCGGCTCGCTCCTGTGCGGGTTGGCCGGATCCGTCGGGCTGCTGATCGCGGCGCGGCTTGGTCCAGGGGGTGGGTGGCGCCGTCGTGGCCGCCTCGTCGTTCGCGGTCATGCTGCCGGAGTTCCCACCGGCCCGCCGGAGCACCGCCATCGGCATCGCCGGCGCCACCGGCGCGCTCGGAGCCGTCGTCGGTCCGGCACTCGGGTCGGTGCTCATCGAGGCGTTCGACTGGCGGGCGATCTTCCTGATCAACGTCCCCCTGTCGACCCTCGTGCTCGTCCTGGCCCCTCGATTCCTGCGGGAGTCGAAGGATCCGAACGCCACCGGTCGAATCGACGGGCTGGGGGTCGCCATCGGCACCCTGTCGGTGGCGATGGTCATGTTCGGGATCGTGCAGAGCGAGCAATGGGGCCTCGCCGACCTGCGGATCTGGGTGCTGGTCGTGCTGGGAGCGGCCCTGTTGCCCGTCTTGATCCGGCGCTCGCGCGTCCACCCCGAGCCGCTGCTGGATCTCGAGCTCTTCGCCTTCCGATCGTTCGCCAGCACGAGCGCCGGGGTCGCCTTCTACGGGTTCGCCTTCACCTCGGGTGCGCTCGTCAACTCGATCGTGTTGCAGGACCTGTGGCAACAGGATCTCGCCGTGGTGGGCGCAGCGTTCGTGCCCGGCCCCCTTCTGGCGTCGGTGATCAGTCCCCTCACCGGGTCGGTGGCCGACCGGATCGGTCACCGCTGGGTACTCGGGGCCGGGTGTGTGCTGTGTGCGATCGGCTACCTGTCGCTCGTCTTCGCTGATCGGGCCCGAACCCACGGTGTGGACGCGATTCGTCCCGCTGAGCCTCGTCACCGGTGTCGGGATCGGGCTCACCGTTGCGACGTGGTCGAGCGCCGGACTGTCCGACATCCCTCCGGCCAAGTTCGGCGTGGCCGGAGCGACGGTCAACACGATCCGACAGGCGTCGTACGCCCTCGGCATCTCGGTCACCATCGCGCTGCTCGCGACCGGGGCCGACGAATTCGACCTGTCGGCCTATCGGTGGGCGTGGGCCTGGATCGCCGCCTGCTACCTCGTTGCCGCGCTGATCGTGACCGCGACCTTCCCCTCGGGCAACAGTCAGGACCGAGCCCGCTGAGGGTGGGCTGCGGATCGGGTCGCTCAGTCGAACACGAACACCGGCGGGAGCGGTCGGCCGGCGTCGGCGACCAGAACGAGCACCGTCGCCGTCCACTCGACCGCGTTGATCACCCGGGCGACCTCGGGATCGAGACCCAGGGCCTCGGTCTGCATGCGCAGCACGTGGTGCTCGTCGACGTTGAAGGCACTGTCGCCGGCGCGGACGAGTGCGTCGGTGTCGAGGGTCGTGTCGGGCCGGCGATTGACGATGAGCGCCGACTCGTGGTGGGTGCCGGTCAGGAGTTCGGTGGTGCCGTCGTGCTCCTCGAGGAGCTCGACCAGACGCGAGCCCTGGGGGAGGAGCGTCGGGTCGCCGGTGATGTCGTGATGGAGGCGACGGTACGCATCCAGCACGGCTTCGAAGGATCGGCGATCGTCGTCGCCGATGGTCCCGGGTCCCAGGACGCCGTCGATGAGGTGGTCGAGGGCCGGGGTGGTCGCCGCTCGCTCGATGATGCGGGCCCGGTTGTCGGCGAATCCGCACCCGCTCTCGCCGTCGGGATGCGGGTTGAGGTCGCGGTGGTCTCCCACGTCGAACCCCGCCGATTGGAGCGCCTCGACGGTCTGCTCGATCGCCGCGGTGTAGGGGGTCGAGCGACCGTGCAGGTAGTCGTGGAGCTGCAACGAAGCTGCGGCCCCGAGCGAACCACCGAAGTTCTGGGTCGCCAACATCGGCGCCCCCAGGTCGTCGCCGTGTTGGACGATCCGGACGCAGGCCCGACCGTCGCTGCACGTGTGGTGGGCGCGCCGGGCGTCGAGCGGTCGCAGGAACGATTCGTACCAGGCACGCCGCGACCCGTCGGAGGTCTCGATCGATGCTCGTCCCGCCGGTCCGGACTCCATGGTCCCAGGATGGCGGAGGAAGGCCTCGGCTGCCCCGGGACCAAGGTCAGATCCTCGCGCAGACCCTGGATACGCTGCGACCGTGCCACCGGCTCCCCCCCGAATCCGAGTCCGGACCGCCGTGGTGGATGCGACCCTGACGCTCGACCGGCTGGCCGCAGCCGCCGAGCCGACCTCGGACCTCACCGGTCTCGGGGGCTGGGTGGCCGATGTCCTCTCGGCGCTCGGACTCGTCGGGGTCTTCGTGCTGACGACGCTCGAGACGTTGTTCCCGCCGATTCCGAGCGAGGTGATCCTCCCCCTCTCGGGCTATCTGGCCTCGCAGGGCGAGATGTCGCTCGTGGGTGCGATCATGGCGGCGACCCTCGGCTCGGTGGCCGGTGCACTGGCGCTCTACGAGGCCGGTGCCCGACTCGGCATCGTGCGCATCGGACGCTCTGGCCGATCGGCTCCCGCTGATCGGTTCCGAGGACGTCGATCGGGTCCCAGGAGTGGTTCGACCGCAATGGTCGGGCTTCGGTGTTCTTCGGTCGCTTCGTTCCGGGCGTCCGCAGCCTGGTGTCGATCCCGGCCGGGCACCGGCGCCATGTCGCGGACGGCCGTTCCTGCTCTACACCGCAGCCGGCAGCCTGATGTGGAACACGCTGTTCGTGGTCGATCGGTTGGGGACTCGGCTCGTCGTGGACATCGATCGGCCGACTACAGCCACTGGTTCGACCGGCTGGTGATCGCGGTCGTGGTCCTCGCAACCATTCGGCTGGTCGTCACGCCACGCCTGAACGACCTGGACCGGCGATCACCCGGACCGGGTCGGGCTCGGCCGACCGTCCCTCGGCTCACCCTGACGCACGCCGTGTGCGATCGTTTCGATGTGCCCTCCGCCGTTCCTGCTTCGCCTGCGGATTCTTTGTCGGGAATCCGCGACAAAGTGGCCTCCCGGTCGATCGGACTCCTGTGACGGTGGATGACGGAAGGCACTGGGAACTCCGGTGATGCAGACGAGCAACGGGCAGGACGTCGTGAGCAACGGTCGGGACACGGTGCGAGAGGTGCAGGCGACCTTGGGGTGCCTCCGAGAGGGTCGTCGCGAACTCCGGTCCTGGCTCGGGCAGTTCCCGGGCCTGTCGCCGAGTCGGTGCGAGGAGATCACCCTGGTCTTCGTCGAACTGCTGACCAATGCCGTCGAAGCCTCGTACCCGACCGACACGGTTCGATACGCCTTCGACCGACGCGGCCGCGAGCTCTCCTTGCGTTTCGAGAACGAGAACCCGTTCGGCCGTTCCGTCGAGTTGCGCTCCATGCCCGACCCCTTCGCCGTCGAGGGACGGGGCCTGGCCCTGGCCCAGCAGCTCGCCGATCGGGTCGACATCCAGGCCATGGGCGAGTCGGTGGTCATCTCGGCCCATTTCCGGGTCGACCGGGGAGCCTGAACGGGATTTCGGTTCGCATTCGGGAACCAGATCGGATCGCCGGTCGTCTGTACCCATCATCGGTTCGGCCCACCGGGTCGTCATCCTTGGAGAACCCCCATGTCCAGCTGTTCCTCCCCTTCACGCCGTCGCTCGGCAGCGACGGCGTTGGTCGCCTCGATGCTCGTGCTCGGCGCTTGCGGTTCGTCGTCGGACCAGGCCGACGCAGGCATCGTCTCGGCCTCCGAGGGTGCGGCCGACCGAGCCGAGATCCAAGCGGCACTCGGCGGCAACGGCGACGGCGAGAGGCTCGCAGCCGACTCGGCGATGATCGACTGCGGCGTCGACGGTGGGGGCGTCTACGTTCCGACGCGCCGAGGAACTGGCTGCGGCCAACGCCGACCAGGATGCACTGGCCGCAGCCCTCGACACCTACGGGGTCACCTACACCCGCTCGGTCGACGAGTACGGGTTCGTCCTGATCGACATGGACTGGAACGATGCCGTGGCGCAGGCGGTCGCCGACAGCTTCTGGGCCGAGCGGTACCGGCCCGAGCCGATCCCGGCCGACGAACTCGCCCGGATGACCGCCGAGAACGATCGGCTCGCCGCCGCACTCGACGGAGCCGGCGTCGGCTACACCCGTCAGACCGATCGCTGGGGCAACGAGTGGATCGAGTACGACTACGAGGACCCCAAGGCCCAGGAAGTGGTCGACGCCTACTACGCCGAGCTCTATCCGCCGGTTCCGTTGTCGGCCGAGGAGTTGGCAACGATGCGAGCCGAGAACGACCGGATCGCCGCGGCATTCGATGCCGCCGGCGTCGCCTACACCCGGATGACCGACGAGACCGGCTGGGAGTGGCTGGAGTGGGACTTCGAAGACGCCGACACCGTTGCCGCAGTCGATGCGGTCTACGCCGAGCTGTACCCGATCGACCCCACCATCGACCCCTGTGCCCTCGTCGATGATGCCGCCGTGCGGGAGGACGCACCGGTCGGTGACCTCCCCGTTGGTGAAGCGAGCCCCACCCCGTTGCCCGCACCGGCAGCCGACGCCGCCGAATCGACGATCGCCATCGACCCGATCGAGGGTGGGCTCAGTGAGGAACAGGTGGCCCAGCGCGCCGCCGACCTCGCCGCCCTCTCGGCGGCGTTCGACGCCGCCGGTGTCCAGTACTGGGCCGTCGGCGAGGACGAATGGGCATCGTTGACCTTCGATTTCCTGAACGAGGCGTCGATCCCCGCCGTCCAGAGCGTCCTCGCCCTTCGAGCCGGCTGACCAGCACGGGGTGCCGGTCCCGGCGCCCCCTCGACGAAGCAGTCCTCCGACGGGTCATCCGGGAGGAATCCGGTGTAAGACGGTGATCGAGCGACGACGAGACGGGGTACGGACCGGAGCCATGATCATCACGAACCACGCACTCCCGGCGACGCCGGTGACGACCCTCGAGGACTTCCGCATCGCCGGTGGCATGCAGGGCCTCACGGCGGCGATCGCTGCCGGTCCCGACGCCACGATCGAGCAGATCGGCGCTGCGGGCGTCCACGGTCGCGGTGGGGCCGGATTTCCGACGGCCGTCAAGTGGGCCGGTGTCCGGGCCGCCCTCGGGCCCCACGATCGGGGGATCGTGGTCGTCAATGCCGCCGAGGGCGAACCGGGCACGTTCAAGGACCGGGCGCTCCTCCGACGCAACCCCTATCTGGTCGTCGAGGGAGCGTTGATCGCAGCCAGGACACTCGGTGTCGCGACGGTCGTGGTCGCCACGAAGGCGCGTTTCGTCCAAGAACTGGAGCGGCTGCGTTCGGCGGTCTCCGAGGTCGCCGCCGCCGGCTGGTCCGACGGCATCGAGATCTCCATCGTCGAGGGTCCCGATCACTACCTGTTCGGCGAGGAGACGGCGATGTTGGAGGTCATCGAGGGCGAGGACCCGCTGCCTCGGCACCTCCCGCCGTACCAGTACGGATTGTTCACCACCTCGCCACAGATGGGATGGTCGGCCGGGGCCGATTCCTCGTCGGCCGCGGTCGGAAACGAGCGATCCAACGCCTCACTCGTCAACAACGTCGAGACCTACGCCCATGTCGCGCTCGTGATGCGTCACGGCGCCGAGTGGTATGCCTCGCTGGGCACGGCCGATTCAGCGGGCCCGACGATCGTCACGATCTGCGGAGACGTCCGACGTCCGATCGTTGCCGAGATCGAACTCGGTCATCCGCTCGGCGAGGTGATCGACGAGTTGGCCGGAGGTCCGGCCCCCGGTCGGACGATCAAGGCCGTGTTGTCGGGTGTCTCGAATCCGGTGCTGACCAGCGCCGAGTTGATGACCCCGATGTCCCACGAACACCTCGGTGCGGCCGGCAGCGGACTCGGCTCGGCCGGGTTCATCGTCTACGACGATCGCCGAAACATGATCGACGTCGCCTACCAGGTCCTGCGTTTCCTCCACGTCGAGTCGTGCGGCCAATGCACTCCCTGCAAGACCGGAACCGGTGATCTCACCATCGCCCTCGAGCAACTCGTCGCCGGGACCGGATCGACCGACGAGATCGTGGCGACGATCGGCCGGCGACTGACCACCGTCACCGACGGCAGCCGCTGCTTCCTGCCCGCTCAGGCCCGGGGGCTTCTCTCGAGTCTCCTGCAGCGGTTCCCCGACGACCTCGATGTCCGGCTGGGTGGAGCGCCGGGTGACGACTCCGTCGTCCTGCCCAAGCTGGTCGACCTCGACGACGGTGTTGCCGTCGTCGATCTGGGCCATCGACGCAAGCGCCCCGATTGGACCTACAGCGACACTCCGGTACGGATCGGGAGTCGCTGAACGAACTCAGTGATCGGTCGGGGCGATCAGGACGATGCCCGACCCGGCGACCGCGATGGCGCCGACGACCAGGGCGAGCCCCGGCCCGGCGAACAGATCGAGCTCGAAGAAGTGGCGGGTGAACGGGACCGCCATCAGGACGGCATAGCCGCCCGCCATGCCCCCGGCCAGACCGATCTTCCACACGTGGAGGGGTCGGCTGGCGACGATCAGGACGACGAGGCCGATGCCGAGCAGCGTGATGGTGGCGAGGGACCGGGTCTCGGGTTCGCTCAGATCGGTCTGGTGCCGGGCCAGTTCGTAGGCGACGAGGGTGACGGCGCCGGCGATGACGCCGGCCGGCACCGAGAACCGCAGGACCCGGCCGCAGGAACCCGTCGCGTACCCGTCCGACCTCGGGGGCCAGGGCGAGGAAGAACCCCGGGACCCCGATGCTGAAGGTGCCCACCAGGGTGAGCTGCCGGGGAAGGAGCGGGAACGGACTACCGAGGAGCCCGACGCCCAGGGTCAGCAGGACCGCATAGACCGCCTTGGTCACGAAGAGGTTGGCCACCCGTTCGACGTTGTTGATGACCTTGCGCCCTTCGGTCACCACGATCGGGAGGGAGGCGAACGAATCGTCGGTGAGCACGAGATCGGCCACCGATCGGGTGGCGGCGCTGCCCGAGCCCATGGCGATGCCCGAGATCGGCGTCCTTGAGGGCCAGGACGTCGTTGACGCCGTCGCCGGTCATGGCGACCACGTGACCCTGGCGTTGCAGGGCGTGGACCATGGACTGCTTCTGGCGGGGGGCGACCCGGCCGAACACGTCGTTGTCGGCCATGGCCAGGGCGACGGCGTCGTCGTCGGTCGAGCGTTCGGGCATCCACCGGGAGACCACGGGCGACGAGTCCGGCCCGTTCGGGCGATCGCGCTCACGGTGTCGGGGCTGTCGCCCGAGATGATCTTGATCGTCACCCCCTGATCGGCGAAGTACGCCAGGATCTCGGCGGCATCGGACCGGATCTCGTCGCGGAGTTCGACGATGGCGATGGGTGGCGATGTCGCCCGGCCGGTGGTCGCCGTCGGGCCCCGTCGGGCTCGACCCGACGGCCAGCAACCGCTGACCGGAGGCGCTGAGCCGGCGTACGAGTTCGAGACTCGACGGCTCATCGGCCAGCAGGACGTCGGGGGCGCCGAGATAGAACCAGCCCCGCTCGCCGAACTGCGCCGCCGACCACTTCCGTACGCTCGAGAACGGCTCGATGGCGGTGGCCGGCCACGCCGAGTCGTTCCCGAGCGCCGTTCGCGATGGCGGCCATGGTCGGGTTGGGGCTCTCGTCGCTGGCCGCCAGGGCGGCGAGGGCCGCCCGTCCCTCCTCGATCGGACGGCCGCCGATCGGGTGGAGCTCGGCGAAGACGATGGCACCGGTGGTGATCGTGCCGGTCTTGTCGAGACACAGCACGTCGACCCGGGCGAGGACCTCGACCGTCGAGAGCTGTCGGGCCAGGGCGTTCCGCCGCGACAGTTCGAGGACGCCGGCGACGAACGCCAGGCTCGTCAGCAGGACCAGGCCGTCGGGGACCATCGCCACGGCGGCGGCGACGGTGCCCTGGACCGCGTCCTGCCAGCGGGGCTCGGCATCGAGCAACGACAGGAAGAGGAAGAGCGACGAGATCGGGATCACGATCGTGAGCCATCCGAGGATCCGATCGATGGCTCGACGCAGTTCGCTCTGGGCGGCGTCGAAGACCTTGGCTTCGTTCGCCAGGTCGTTGGCGTAGCTGTCGGCCCCGACCGCCGTCGCCACGATGCGACCCGTTCCGGTCACGACGAAACTCCCCGACAACACGTCGTCGCCGGGGGACTTGGCGACCGCTTCGGACTCTCCGGTCAGCATCGATTCGTCGAGGCGGAGTCCGATCGAGGCGACGACCCGACCGTCGACGGGAACCTGGCCCCCCGGGGCCAGCACGACCAGATCGTCGAGGACCACGTCGTCGCGGTCGATCTCGATCGCCGCTCCATCACGGACCACGGTGGCCGTCGGCTCGGTGATGACCTGGAGCTGCGCCAGGGCCCGTCTCGCCCGATACTCCTGCGTCACGCCGACCACGGTGTTCGACAACACGACCCCGACGAACAGGCCATCGCGCCAATGGCCCGAGACCATGATCAGGACGAAGAGCACGACCATGATCGCGTTGACCCGGGTCAGGGCGTTGGCTCGCACGATCTGACCGATCGTGCGACCGGTCGGATCCTCCGAACGATTCACCCGACCATCGGCCACGCGTTCGGCGACCTCGGCAGAACTCAGACCGTCGGTCAACCCGTGACCTCGCGTCGGCGACGGTGGAGGAGGCGACGATCGAAACGGATGATCGCCGGGGTGAGGGACCTCGACACGGCGAGCCCGAACAGCGCCAGGGCTGCACCGAGGAACCCGTCGATCACGTAGTGGTTGGCCGTCAGCACCACGGCGACCGCCATGAGGAGGGGATGGACGACGGCGAAGACCTTGAGCGGGGGGCGTGCCGCACTCCGGTACAGCGAGATGCCGACGAGGAGATTCCAGCCGACGTGAAGGCTGGGGATCGCGGCGTACTTGTTGACCAGCGATGGCGGCTGCAGGATCCGGTAGGCGTTGGAGTGCTGGGTGACCGTGTCGGCGAGACCGACATCGAGGAGCCGCGGCGGCGCGACGGCGTAGGTCGCGAAGATGACGAGGCCGATCGCGCCCGAGACGAACATGGCGTTCCGGAGCACGAGGTACTCGATCCGGTGTCCGTGGTGGAGCCAGAGCAGGGTCACCACGATGACGGGCCAGTGCCCCCAGATGTAGATCCAGTTGACCGCGTCGACGAGCCACCGGTGCTCGATGATGAGGTCCTGGGCCCGCTGTTCGAGGTCGATCCCCAACCGGGCCTCGAAGGCGAGCACGTCGTGGCCGTGACGGATCGCCACCTCGACGTTCCCCTGGGTGAGCCCGCGGACCGCGAAGTACAGCAGCACCGCACCGAACACCAGCACGAACTGGCGGACCAGCTCGTGACTCGCCGAGAGCTCGACCGGTTGGACCGCGTCGGATCGCCGGGTTTCATCGCCGCGTTCCGGGCTGCTGCCACCTGGCGACAGGGTGTCCATCGATCACCTCGAACACACGCTAGCCAGCTTTGCCCGGTTCGACCCGAGACCTAGGTCCATTGACCGCGATGCGGTTCGGGGGCCGGTTGGAGCGCGGTCGTCGCCTGGCGCCAGACCTTCACGAATCGCTGGATCGAGGTCGCGAGCGTGAGCACGAGCATGATCCACAGCATCGCCTCGAGCGTGGACGGGATGGCCAGACCGACGCCGAGCACGATGATCCGTTCGGCGCGTTCCATGACCCCGCCCTTGGCGTCGAACCCCAGCGACTCGGCCTTGGCTCGCTGGTAGGAGACGAGCCACGAGGCGGCCATGATCGCCACCCCGAGCATGGCGAGGTGTCCGTCGGTGTCCATCAGATGCCAGGTGACCCCACCGATGAGCAACGAGTCGGTGACCCGGTCGGCGGTCGAATCGAAGAAGGCGCCCCGGAGCGAGGGCGGTCCGGCCGCCTTCGCCACCGGTCCGTCGAACAGATCGGGGAGGGCGGCGACGACCAGCAGGACGAATCCCCACTGGAGGCGACCCGAGCCGATCACCACGGCCGCCAGACCGGCGGTGACCACGCCGACCACGGTCAGGACGTTGGCCGTGACCCCGATCCGATGCAGCGACCGGCCCAGGGGGTCGACGACCCGTTCGACGGGGCCTCGCCAGTAACCATCGAACATCGGGTTCCTCCTCGACCGAGACCGGTCCCGCCCCTGATCGTCCCAGATCGGAAGGCCGAACCGGGCGATGCCGACGCCCCGGGGCCCACCCTCCGACATCGCCCCGTTCGGCCGGACCTCCCGGCGGGCTCACGAGCTGCGCAGGAGACCTCGCATGACCGCGGCCTGGTCGGCGGTGACGTCGGGGCCGTAGGGCAGCAGGAGCGTCCCGCCCCAGCCCTCCTCGCCCCGGACGGCGAGAAGGATGGCCTCGTCGTCGGGGTTGCTCATGCCTTCGAAGCGCACGGTTTCGTCGATCGTGAGGGCGGAGACCTCGACGAGGCGCTCGCCGGCCAGGAGACCGCCGTCGTCGTCGATGCGCACGTCGACGTCGTAGCCCGCAGCCTGGAGGCGGGTGAGGGCCTCGGACTGGGTCTCCATGCGGTCGGTCGGTTGCTCGGTCATCATGCGGTCTCCTCGCCGGTGGACGGATGCGAGGTACCCCGCCGTGGGTCCCGACAAACGCCGGCCGCCCCCATCCCCGCCCCACCCCCGCCGATTTCGAGAGCCTCAGCGCCGGATCCGACGCTCAGGCTCTCGAAATCCGGAGGGGTGGGAGGGGGGTGCGGCCGAGGATGAGGTCGGCGGCCTTCTCGGCGACCATCATCGTCGGCGCATAGATGTTGCCGTTGGTCACCACCGGCAGGACCGAGGCATCCACGACCCGGAGACCCTCGGTCCCGTGGACCCGCATCGTCGCCGGGTCGACCACGGCCCGATCGTCGGTCCCCATTCGGGCCGTGCAGGACGGATGCAGGGCCGTCTCGGCGTCTCGGGCCACCCAGTCCATGATCTCCTCGTCGGTCTGGACCGCCGGCCCCGGCGAGATCTCGCCACCGTTGAACCGGTCGAACGCCGGCTGCTCGAGGATGCGACGAGCGGTCCGGACGGCTTCGATCCATTCCCGGCGATCGCGCTCGGTCGACAGGTAGTTGAACCGGATCGCCGGCTTGCGCCGGGGATCGGTGGACGTGATGCGAACGCTGCCCCGCGAATCGGAGAACATCGGACCGACGTGGACCTGATAGCCGTGCCCGTTCCTCCCGAGGGGCAGTGCGGGCGCCGAGCCGTCGTAGCGAATGGCGATCGGCAGGAAGTGGAACATGAGGTTCGGGTACGGCTCGTCGGGGTTCGACCGCACGAACGCGCCGGCCTCGAAGTGGTTCGTGGAGGCCGGTCCGCGGTGGAACAGCCACTGCAGCCCGATCCACGGGGCCCGCCACCGGGCCAGGTGGGGTTGCATCGAGACCGGCTCGCGGCAGGCGTACTGGATGTAGACCTCGAGGTGGTCCTGGAGATCCTCGCCGACCCCGGGCAGCGCGCTGACGACGTCGATCCCGAGGCGTCGGAGGTGGTCGGGGTCCCCCACCCCCGAGAGCTGGAGGAGCTGCGGGGTGTTGAAGGCGCCCCCGCACGAGATCACCTCGCCCGAGCGCACCCTGACCACCCGCCGACCCCTGCGGTACTCGACACCCACGCAGCGCCGACCCTCGAAGAGCAGGCGGTTGGCGGTGGCCCGGGTGACGAGGGTCAGGTTCGCACGGTCGAGGACGGGGTGGAGGTACGCGCGGGCGGCGCTGAGCCGACGACCGTCGACGACGTTCTTGTCGAACGCCGCGAAGCCCTCCTGGCGAAACCCGTTGACGTCGTCGGTCCGGGCGAAGCCCGCCTGCGGTCCCGCTTCGAGCCACGCCTCGAACAGTGGACTCGACGCCGGCCCCCGTTCGAGGACCAGGGGGCCGGCGTCGCCCCGCCACTCGTCGCCGCCCGCGAGGCAGCGCTCCATCCGCTTGAAGTAGGGCAGGCAGTGGGCGTAGTCCCAGTCGGCCAGACCGGGCCGGGCGGCCCACTTCTCGTAGTCGGCCGGGTTGCCGCGCTGGAAGATCATGCCGTTGATGCTCGAACTCCCGCCGAGGACCTTGCCCCGGGCGTGGTAGACGCGGCGTCCACCCAGGTGCGGTTCGGGTTCGCTCTCGTACTTCCAGTCGTAGAACCGGTTGCCGATGGGATGGGCCAGCGCAGCCGGCATGTGGATGAAGACGTCCCAGCGCCAGTCGGTCCGACCGGCCTCGAGCACGAGGACCCGGTTCGAGGGATCGGCGCTGAGCCGGTTGGCCAGGGCACAACCGGCCGACCCGCCACCCACGATGATGACGTCGTAGTCCGTCGCTCCCATCGGTCGATCCTAGGTCGGCCCGGCGAACGGGACCGTCGGTGCGCTCAGCTGGTGGGGTGGTGGCCGATCCAGCCCGGCGGGGTGGCGACGACCAACACGCTGACCGGGCACGATTCGAGGAGGTGCGTCGCCACCGGGCCGAGATGGGTCCGTTCGCCGCTCACGGTGGGCGTGGTGCCGACGATCACCACGTCGGTCTCGTACTCCAGGCTGAGCCGCAGGAGCTCGGCGGCTGCCGAATCGGCCGTGCGCGACGCCGTGGTGACGCGCCGGGCGCCGCCGATCTGCGCGGTCTCGGCGGCGTGGGCCAGCAGGGGGCCTGCGACATCGGTCGATCTCGTCATGACATCGGTGGTGTAGAGCATCGGGAGGGCGTCGACGTGCGCCAGCACCAGTTCGGTGCCGAGCGAAGCCGACATCGCCACCGCCAGTTCCTGGGCCGCCCGGCTGTTCACCGAACCGGTGACCGGCACCAGGGCCCGGGCGAAGGCCTGGGGCAGGGCCCGTCCGCTGATGCGTTCGGACCGGACCATCACCACGGGTCGGGTCGTCCCGGCGAGGATGGCCTCGACGAGGGGCGACAGCGGGGGACCGCCCGGTCGATCGGTCAGGCCGAGCACGATGGTGCCGTGGCCCTTGCCGGCTTCGGCCAGCACGGCACTCGCCGGCTCGACGTCGCCTCGCTCGACGACCCGGAGGGACCGGTCGTGGAGCACGTTGCGGATGGTCGCCAGGTCGACGCCGGCGTCGGTCATGACCGTCACCGTCGAGGCCGGCGGCCAACACAGCTCGATCAGCTGGGCGGCGGTGATCGAGGGCGGTTGGCCCCGGGTGAGCAGGAGCGGCGGTCGTTCCGAGAGGACGATCCGGTTCCGGGCCGCCTCCTCGGACCGGAGTCGTTGCTGCTCGGCCTCGGTGCCGCCCCACTCGGCCAGGATCAGCCGCAGCAGGGGCGGAGCGGACAGTGAGGTGGCGATGGCCATGACGACGATGGCGCCGTACGACGCGTCGTTGAGGACGCCGATGCTCAGACCGATCGAGGCGATCACGATCTCGAGGGCCCCACGGGCGTTCAGGGCGACGCCCAGGGCGTAGCCCTCGCGGCGGGGCAGCCGACCGGCCCGGGCCCCGATGATGGCGCCCGAGAACTTCGTGACACTGGCAACGGCGATGATGATGAGGCTCCAGATGGCGACGGTCGGTTCACCGAACACGGCCAGATCGATCCGGAGGCCGGCGGTGGCGAAGAAGAGCGGAGCGAGGATGCCGTGGGCGTTCGTCTCGATCAGGCGCAGGGCCCGCTCGTCGCGCCAGGCCGACCGGCCGACGATCAGGCCGGCGACGAACGCGCCGAGCACGGCCTCGACGCCCATCGCCTGGGTCAGTGCTCCGGCGCCGAGGACGAGCAGGATGACCGTCACCACGGGCGTGGTGGCGTTTGCGGCGCTGGTGGCCACCGAGCGCAGCAGACGGTCGGTCAGTTTCTGACCGACCGACAGGACGAGCCCGAGGAACAGGGCGACCCCGGCGACGGTGACGATCAGGTCGACGGCGTCGACGCCCTCGGGTTCGGCCAGGCCGGCGACCACGCCGAGGAGGATCCACCCCACGACGTCGTTGGCGACGGCCACGGCCAGGATCAGCTGTCCGACGTTGCGGCGCACGAGCCCGAGCTCGGCCAGCACCCGGGCCACGACGGGGAGCGACGAGATGCTGAGCGCAACGGCCAGGAATGCCGCGAACCCCACCGTCGTGGCGTCGGGTCCGAGCAGCTCGTCGGGCGCCACCCAACCCAGCGCCAGGCCGCCGGCCAACGGGATCAGCAGGCTGCCCGCCGTGACCAGCACCGCCGGGCGTCCGAGCTGGCGGATCACCCCGAGGTCGGACTCGAACCCGGTGGCGGCGAGGAGCAGGAGCAGCCCCAGCCAGGCCAGGCCATAGAGCATTCCGCCCTGGACCGGGTCGTCGGGAAACAGCCAGTCGAAGCCGTCGGGCCAGGCTCGTCCGAGCAGCGACGGCCCGAGCACGACCCCGGCGAGCAGCTCACCGATGACCGCGGGCTGACCGACCCGATTCATGAGGGATCCGAGGCCCCGGGCGACGACGAGCAGGGCGACGACCTGGCACAGGAAGATCAGGACCTCGTGCTCGCCCGGCGCGGTCACGGCGATCATGGAAGGGTCGCCGGGGACCGACCCGAAGCCCTCGGGCCCTGCAGATCCATGCCGCAAGCTAACACCGACGGCCGCGGTGGTGCGGGTCGAAGCCCGTCAGCCGACATCGAATCCGTAGCGGCGCAGGATTCCCTGCCCGTCCGGGGACAGGACGAAGGCCACGAAGGCCGTCGCGCCGCCCGGATTCGGTGCCGATGCCAGGGGTGCGATGGGGTAGTCGGCCTCGATGTTCACCGCCGCCGGGATGTCGATCCCCTCGACGAGCCCATCACCGGACGAGACGTCGGTGACGTAGACGATCCCGGCATCGAGTTCGCCGGCCCCGAGCTTGGTGAGCAGGGCCCGGACGTCGGGTTCGTTGGTGTCGAGCGATGCATCGATGCCCGCGGCGTCCAGGGCCTCTCGGGCGAACTGTCCGCACGGGACCTCTTCGGCACAGAGCCCGATGAGGAGTTCGTCGCGCTCGAAGTCGGCGAGGTCCCGGACACCGGCGGGATTGCCGGCGGGGACGGCGATCTGCAGCCGATTCCTGGCGAAGACCTGCGCCGGACCGGCGGTTCCCTCGGCCTCGGCCACCCGGGTCATGTTGGCCTCGTTCGCCGAGGCGAACACGTCGACCGGCGCCCCCTCGAGGATCTGTTCACGCAGTCCCGAGCTCCCGGCCAGGTTCAGCTGGACGTCGGTTCCCGGGTACTCGGTCTCGAAGGCCTGTTCGATGTCGGCGAAGGCGTCGGTCAGGGAGGCGGCGGCGAAGACGAGGATCGTCCCGGTGATCGGTCGAGTGCCGGCGGTCGCGTCATCGGGGCCGGAGGACGAGGTGCCGCAGCTCGCGGCGAACGCGACGGTGACGGCCACGGCGAGCGGGAGCGAGGCTCGCCGCATGGCCCGGCGAGCGACTCGGCGGGGGAGAGGCCGGCGTGTGGTCAGGGGGTGGCTCCGTGGTCGAGACGCGGTCTCTGGGGTGGGACGCTGCCGATCGGAAGATAGCCCCCCGACCGGATCGAACCCACCACCCGACGTCCGATGCTTGCCCACCGGGGCCGGCGGCGCCATGATCGCCCCGTGACGAGCATCCGCCGAGCCGGTTCCGCCGATCGAGCGGTGTTGTTCGAACTCGTTGCCGAGTTCTGCGCCGTCGATCGCCACGACTTCGATCCGGTCCGGGTCGGGAGCGGTCTGGGCCCGCTGCTCGACGACGATCGGCACGGGCAGGTCTGGATCGCCGAGGACGATCGGGGTGCACCGGCCGGCTACGCCGTGGTCACCTGGAGTTGGTCGCTCGAGTCGGGAGGTCGGGACGCGCTCCTCGACGAGATCTACGTACGCGACCGGGGGCGGGGCCTGGGCGCCGTGCTGCTCGATCATGCGAAGTCCGAGGCCCGTCGGGCCGGTGCCGCGGTCATGGCGCTCGAGACCGAGGCCCACAACCACGACGCCCGCCGGTTCTACGCCCGGCACGGATTCGTGGCCGAGGACTCGGTCTGGATGTTGGGCGAGCTCGGCTGATCGGAACTCGGGGCCGGATCGGGTCCATCGTCCCTGGCCCGCCCGACCGCTTGCGAGGCACCATGGGGCCGACGAGTGAGAGGTACTGACCGATGTCACCATCGACGTCCCCGACTTCGGACCCGAGGTCGATACCGCCTGCGTGCTTCTGTGACGATCCGGAACCGGCGTCGGCGCTCGGTCTCGACGAACACGACCCCGACAGCATCGCCCGGGTGGCCCGCGGCCTGGCGAACCCGGCGCGGGTGGCCATCGTGGCCATGTTCGACGACGGCGTTCCCCGGATGACCGGCGACATCGTGGCGGCGTCCGGGCTCGCCCAGTCGACCGTCTCGGAGCATCTCCGCATCCTGCGCGAGGCCGGGATCCTGGTCGCCCTGCACGACGGTCCGCGGGTCTGGTATTGCCTGCGGCGATCGGTCATGCGCTCCCTGGCGGAGCGGCTCACCGAGTTGGCCGACCGGCGCTGAGAACCCCGGACGCCGCACCGAGCCGGGGCGCCCGAGGAGCGATCTCGTTCAGGACCTTCTTCCCTATCGGTGATCGCCGATCGGCGAAATCATCACCAGTAGAGATTCGCTCCAAAGTCCCGATCTGAGAAACAGAACTCAGAAGCGAGGGACACCGAAAAAGGAAACTGCCATGAGAAAACGACTGTCGATGCTCGGCTCTGCCCTCCTGGTCGTCGGAATGATCTTCGTGGTCGCCGGCGGCGTCGCCTACACCAAGGTCCAGGACGGCTACGGCTCCCTCCAGGCCTTCAGCGAAGCCCAGAACGTCGAACTCAGCTACAACGAGGACGGCCAGTTGGTGGATCGTGGCGAGACCGAAGGGGCCGAGGAGATCATGTCGCTCCTCGTCGACGACTGGCAGTACCCGATCGTCGAATCGGACTTCGACCCTGCCGATCCCCTGGTCAACACCGGGTCGGAATACATGTTCCAGATGGCGACCGTGACCCACCACGTGCTGCACGGCACGCAGACCATCACGCTGGCCGAGGACACCGAGTACAACGGTGAGGTCTTCCCCGCCGGTGACCACGAGTTCGCCATCGACGGGCGGTACTGGACCGACTTCGACCGGATGCACCCGCTCGAGGGCCCGGCCCGGGAGCTGGCCTGGACCGGCACGGTGCACGGTCTGGTCGGTGAGCTCGGTGTCGGAACCGTCACCCACTCGACCCTGCAGATGGGCCTCGCCCTGAGCGGCCTCTTCGCCGGCCTGGGCCTGACCTTCATCCTGGTCGGATCGGGCATGGTCTGGGCGATGCGGGCCAAGGATCCGCTGGCCTTCCCCGACACGGTCCCCGAATCCTTCACCGCCGACACCAAGACCCCCGTCGACGTCGGCTGATCAGGGTCACACCCGGGCGACGGGAATCACTCCGACCGATCCCCTCCCTCGTGGAGGGGATCGGCGCGTCCCGGCAACCTCGGGCGGCGGGTTCAGGTCCTCGACCAGACGAGCGGGAACCGGTCGTCGTCGGCGGGATGGTCGCCGGGGGCGAGGTCGACGTGTTCCTGGGTGACGGTCGGGTCGGCGCCCGGATGCGGTGACCACACCGCATCGTCGCCGAGCCAGCGCGTCGAGAACGCCGCCCGCCGGGACGATCCGGCGTTGCCGGGCGCCCCGTGAACGGTCGAGGCATTGAACACGATGGCGTCGCCGGGTTCGACGTCGAAACCGACGATGTCGTAGTCCTCACGGCTCGCCTCGATGTCGGGCACTCGCTCGCCGTCGAAGTCGGCGGTCCAATTGGCGGTCGCCTCGAAGCTCTCGGGCGCGTAGTAGGCGCCCCAGCGATGGGAGCCACGAACGAACTCGAGTGCGCTCTCCTCGACGGTCGCCGCCGTCAGGGCGACCCACGCCGAACCGATTCGGCGGCCCAGGAAGGGCCAGTAGGGCAGGTCCTGATGCCAGGGGGTCGGGGCGGCGGTCGCCGGTTCCTTGACCAGGGTGTGGTCGAAGTAGAACCGCAGTCGGGGCGTCTGCATGAGGCGGCCGACCAGGCCGGCGATCCCGGATTCGAAGACGAAATCGCGGATCACGGGTTCGTGGCGCCAGCGGTAGCGCGTGGTGAACAGCCGATCGGTCGTGGCGCCGGGGTTGGTGTCGGTCACCCAGCGGCCGGGCGAGCGGAGTTCGCGGTCGGCGACGACGAGCAGGCGGTCGATCCAGTCGGCGTCGACCGCAGCGGGGATCTTCACCACGCCGTCGCGGTCGAAGGTCGCGATCTGCTCGGCCGAGGGGTCGTGATGCACATCCATGGCGGGATGCTAGAACGCCACGGACCGCAGACCAAGGCTCCGATCGTCGCTGCGGCCATTCCTCGGCCGAGTCCGGACACGGCGGACCGGGCCTGCGTAGTCTGGCGACCTGAGCAGCTGTCCGGCTCATGGCGGTACCTCGGCAACCGAAAGAGCGAGCGTGAACAAGCGGACCAAGAGCTATCACTCCTCGCTCGACCCGGGCCCGCCCACCACCGTGGTGCTCTTCGGGGCCACCGGCGACCTGTCGAAGCGCAAACTGCTCCCCGGCTTGTTCCACCTGCTGTGCTGTGGATTGCTGCCCCATGTCCGCATCGTCGGGACGTCGCTCGAGGACCACACCCGGGAGTCGTTCATCGCCTTCGCCCGCGAATCCCTCGACACCTTCGAAGGCGACGTGAGCGCCGAGGACTGGGAGAACTTCGCCAAGCGCCTCTACTGGGCGCCGGGGGGTACCGCCGAGTCGCTGCGCGTCGCCATCGCCGAGGCCGAGGACGGGCTCGAGGGACCCCAGCAGCGGTTGCACTACCTGTCGGTTCCGCCGAAGGGGGCGCTCGCCGTCGTCCACACGCTGCGCGACGCAGGGCTGGTCGAGAACTCCCGGGTGATCATGGAGAAGCCGTTCGGGATCGATCTGGCGAGCGCCAAGGCGCTCAACGACTCGGTGCACGAATCCTTCGACGAATCGCAGGTCTACCGGATCGATCACTTCCTCGGGAAGGAGGCCGCGCTCAACATCCTCGCCTTCCGGTTCGCCAACGGGTTGTTCGAGCCCATCTGGCACCGGAACATGATCGACCACGTCCAGATCGACGTCCCCGAGAAGCTGGGACTCGAACAGCGCGCCGACTTCTACGAGTCGACCGGGGCCTACCGCGACATGGTGGTCACCCACCTGTTCCAGGTCATGGCCTTCACGGCCATGGAGGCGCCGACGTCGCTCGACCCGGCCGCCATCACCGAGGAGAAGAACAAGGTCTTCCGCTCGATGCTGCCCATCGGGCCCGACGACGTCGTCCGTGGTCAGTATCTCGGGTACCGCGACGAGCGGGGCGTCGACCCCGAATCCGAGACCGAGACCTTCATCGCCCTGCGCTGCTTCGTCGACAACTGGCGCTGGGCCGGGGTGCCCTTCTACCTGCGGACCGGCAAGAACATGGCCGAGGGTCAACGCATCATCTCGATCGCGTTCAAGGAGCCGCCGAAGTCGATGTTCCCGCACGGCTCCGGCGTCGGGCAGCTCGGTCCCGACCACCTGACCTTCGACCTCGCCGACGAGTCGAAGATGTCGCTGTCGTTCTACGGCAAGCGTCCGGGCCCGGGCTTCCGTCTCGACAAGCTGTCGATGCAGTTCTCGATGGACGAGACCGACGCCTCGGCCGACGTGCTCGAGGCCTACGAGCGGCTGATCCTCGATGCCGTGCGAGGCGACCGACACCCTGTTCACCACCGCCGAGGGCGTCGAACGTCTGTGGGAGCTGTCCGAGGGCCTCCTCAACCATCCGCCGCCCGTTCGGCCCTACGCCAAGGGGACCTGGGGCCCCAACCAGATCCATCAGCTCATCGCCCCCCGGGCGTGGCGGCTGCCGTTCGAGCGGACGTGGCGGGGCAAGTAGCGCGCTGCCGGCCGAAGGGTCGAAGGTCCATTCCGGTCCGGGCCGCATCGGGGCCATCATCGGTCCAGCGGGTCGATCGTCCGACGACCGACGCAACCGGGAGGAAGGCCATGCGGGTGCCACAGCGGATCCTCGTTCCGACCGACTTCTCGGAGCGCTCGCTCGAGGGCATCCGCTATGCCGGACTGCTGGCCCGACCCCTCGACGCCACGCTCGTCCTGATGTCGACGGCGACCGGCCCCGAGCGGCACGCCTTCGACCGATACGCGGCCAGCGAGCAGGTGGCCATCGAGGATGCCATCCGGTTGCAGCTCGAGGTCCAGGCCGAACGGCTCGTCCCCGATCTCGACGTGACGTCGGTGGTCGACCTCCACGACGATCCTGCCGAGGGGATCCTGGCGGTGGCCGCCGACGAGTCGGCGAACCTGATCGTCATCGCCAGTCACGGACGATCGGGCATGAGCCGCTGGCTGCTCGGCAGCGTGGCCGCCAAGGTCGTCAGCGGGTCCGACGTCCCGGTCGTCGTCGTCCCCGTTCGCACATCCGGCGGCTCGGAACCCACGAGTTGAACCTGCGTTGATCATCGAGCGATCCGACGTCGAAGTCGGTTCATCACGCTGAGATCATGACCGGGACCGAGCCATCCATGTCGGAGGCGGCGCCGATCAGGGTCTTCGTCCTCGACGACCACGAGCTGGTTCGGCGGGGCATGGCCGAGATGATCGGGGCCCACGACGACCTCGTGGTGGTCGGGGAGGCTGCGACCGCCGACGAGGCGGTGCGTGGCATCCGGGCCACCGAGCCCGATGTCGCCGTGCTCGACATCCGCCTGCGCCACGGCTGTGGACTCGATGTCTGTCGCACCATCACCCGCGACCTGCCTTCGGTGGCCTCGCTCATCTTCACGGCGGTGGCCGACGAGCGGGCTCTGCTCGAGGCGGCCGAGGCCGGGGCCCGGGCGTTGTCGATGAAGTCGATCCGTTCCAGCGAACTCGTCGACCACATCCGGGCAGTCGCGGCGGGGGCCGATCTCCTCGAACGGACACCGGCTCGAGTCGGCCGCGAACTCGGTTCGCCAACGCCCGGAGGGCGACGTCGATCGGTTGTCGCCGCAGGAGCGGCGCATCGTCGAACTCATCGGCCGGGGGTGGTCGAATCGCGAGATCGGGCGAGAGTTGATCCTCGCCGAGAAGACGGTCAAGAACTACGTGTCCCGGATCCTGGCGAAGCTGGCGATGTCGAGCCGAACCGAGATCGCCGTCCTGGCGGCCCGCCACGCCGAACAGGAGGACCGTTGGATCGATCTCACGAACCGGACGCCGGCAACGGCGTCGGGACCGGGATGAGGTCGCATCGCCACCTCGCCCCACACGGGGTGAACGGCCCCCGTCGAACGCGGTTGGTACCCTGTCCGCCGTGACGACGCCCTCGCCGACCGACCGTCCGACGTGGCGGGGGTGGCTGCACGCGGCGGCATTCGCCCTGGCCATCCCCTCGGGTGCGTTCCTCATCCTCCAGGCCCAGGGGGCGATGGCTCGCGCCGCAGCCGCCATCTACGTCGGGTCGCTCCTCGCCCTGTTCGGAACGTCCGCCGCCTACCACCGCCTGGCTCGCTCGCCCCGGGTGAGGGGGGTGATGCAGCGGATCGATCACTCGATGATCTACGTCCTGATCGCCGGCACGTACGTGCCCATGTGCCTGGTGGCCCTGCCGCTGCGATGGGGGATCCCGATCCTCTCCGTCGTCGCCGGTTGCGGATTGCTGGGCATGGTCCTCAAACTCACGGCGTTCGAGCGGGCCCGGTGGGTGTCCTACTCGCTCTACCCGGTGATGGGATGGGCGATCCTGGCGGCCGGGCCGGTGTTCGTCGCAAGCGTCACCCCAGGCCAGCTCGCGCTCGATGGCGGTCGGCGGTGTGCTCTACACCGTCGGATTCCCGATCCTGTTGATCCAGCGGCCCGACCCCTGGCCGAAGACGTTCGGCTACCACGAGGTCTGGCACTCCTTGACGATCGCCGCAGCTGCGCTGCACTTCCTGGCGATCCGGTCGGTCCTGGCATGACGGGAGCGGGTGGGGTCCCGTCGCATCCGCCCGCGGTGGCCGAGACCCACATCTCGACGGTGTTCTTCGCCGGGGATCGAGCCTTCAAGCTCCTCAAACCGATCCGCACGTCGTTCCTCGACTTCTCGACGACCGAGCGTCGACTCGCCGCCGTCGACGACGAACTCGAGCTCAACCGCCGCATGGCGCCGTCGGTGTACCTGGGATCGGCCGACGTGGTCGAGAACGGATCCGTCGTCGACCGGATGTTGGTGATGCGCCGGCTCCCCGCCGAGCGTCGGCTCACCGACCTGATCGCCCGAACCGGCGCCGATGGCATCCAGGATTGTGTGCGGTCCGTCGCCCGCACGATCGCCGCCTTCCACGCCGCCGCAGAACCGCTCCTCGATGCGCACGACATCGCCGGCGTCGAGGCGCTCCGTCGCCATTGGCACGACAACCACGACGACATGGCACCGCTGGTGGGTGACGTCCTCGCCGCCGATCGACGTGGACCGGGTGCGTACTCCTCGTTGACCGGTTCCTCGATCACCGATCGGTCCTGTTCGAACGGCGGATCGCCGAAGGCTTCGTTCGCGACGGTCACGGCGACCTCACGGCCCAGGACATCTTCTGTCTGCCCGACGGGCCGCAGATCCTCGACTGCCTCGCCTTCGATCCGGCGTTGCGGATCTCCGACGTCCTGCTCGACGTGGCGTTCCTGGCCATGGACCTCGATCGGCTGGCCGGCTCGGCGACCTCGGCGGCCTTCCTCCGCTGGTATCGGGAGTTCTCCAACGAGCACCACCCCGCGGCCCTGGCCCACCACTTCGTGGCCTACCGGGCCCACGTGCGGGCCAAGGTCGCCGGGATCCGCTACCGGCAGGGCGACCGCGAGCGCCGCGGCCGAGGTGCGGGCCTACCACGCGTTGTGTCTGCAGCACCTCGAACGGGCCAGCCTGAGCGTGTTCCTGGTCGGAGGCACCCCGGGCACGGGCAAGTCGACGCTGTCGCGAGGGCTGTCGGATGCCTTCGGCGCAATGGTGCTCGGCACCGACGAACTCCGCAAGGACCTGGCCGGCCGCGCCCACCTCGATCACGAGGTCGCCGCGGCCGACGAAGGCATCTACCGGCCCGAGCTCAGCGATCGCACCTACGAGGTCCTGCTCGATCACGCCGGCGCCGTCCTCGACCGAGCCGAATCGGTCGTGCTCGATGCGTCGTGGAACCGCGCCGAGCACCGTCAGCGCAGCCCGGGCGCTGGCCGAGTCGAAGGGCGCCGACCTCCACGAGATCCACTGCGTGCTCGACGCCGACACGGCCAAGGAACGTGTTCGTCGTCGGCTCGCCGACGGCAACGATCCCTCCGATGCCCGTCCCGAGCTGATCGACGAACTCCGGGCCCGTCACGAGGCGTGGCCGACGGCGCTGACCGTCGACACCGGCCACGAAGCCGGCGAGGTCGTCCGTCAGGTCATCGCCGCGCTCGACCGGCGCTCATGACCGCATCGTACGAGACGAGCCATGGCCGGCCGACGCCCTGGTGGTCGAGAGCGGCCGGCTACTCGTTGTACCTGCGGTCGTTCGCCGACTCCGACGGTGACGGGGTCGGGGACCTCGACGGCGTCACGAGCCACCTCGACCACCTGGCCGATCTCGGGATCGATCTGGTGTGGATCACGCCGTTCTACCCGTCGCCGCTGGCCGACTTCGGCTACGACGTGACCGATCATCGCGCCGTCGATCCCGACGTACGGGGATCTGGCGGGATTCGATCGGTTGCTCGGCGAGGCCCACGATCGGGGGATCGGCGTGGTCGTGGATCTCGTGGCGAACCACACGAGCACCGAGCATCCCTGGTTCCGGTCCGCGCTCCAGGGTCGTTCGTCTCCCCACCGCGACCGCTACCTCTGGTCGGATCCGGCGCCCGACGGTGGCCCCCCGAACAACTGGGTGAGCTACTTCGGCGGTCCCGCCTGGACGTTCGATGCGGGCAGCGGCCAGTACTACCTGCACCTCTTCCTCGCCGATCAGCCCGACCTGAACTGGCGTCATCCCGAGGTCGGCGCCGAGTTCGACCGGATCCTGGCGTTCTGGCTGGAACGCGGGGTCGACGGATTCCGGGTCGACGTCGCGCAGGGACTCGTGAAGGACCCGACCCTGCGCTCGAATCCCGTGGTCGGGCGATGGGATCCCGATGGCCCCAGGCTCGAGCAGTGGGCGGCCTTCGAGCATCGGTACGACATCCTCCAGCCCGAGTCGCTCGAGGTGTTCGCCGGTTGGCGGGCGACCTGTCGGCGCCACGGCGCGGTGTTGATCGGCGAGGCGTCGGTCGCCCGCCCCGAAGCCCTCGCCGACCTGCTCCGGGGCGACGGGCTCGACGTGGGCCTCTGGCTCGAGACCATGCACGTCGGCTGGGACGCCGACGCGTTGCGATCGGTGATCGCCGCCCCGCTCGGCTCGGTCGGCGAGTCGGCGTCGATCGGGTGGTCGGTCTCGAGCCTCGACGAGGTCCGAGCGGTCACCCGATTCGGCGGCGGTGAACGAGGCCGGAACCGGGCCCTGGCCCTGACCACGCTGTTGGCGATGCTCCCCGGGCTGCTGTTCCTCTACCAGGGCGACGAACTCGGACTCGGCGAGGCCGTCATCCCACCGGATCGACGCGCCGACCCCGTCGGACTCGATGTGGGATCGAGCCGCGACGGTTGCCGGGCCCCGATGCCCTGGTCCCCGGGACCTTCGCTCGGCTTCTCGTCGTCGACCGACGTGTGGCTCCCCAACGACAGCTACGGCGACTCCGACACCGTCCGGGTGCAGGACGGCCTCGAAACGAGCACCCTGGCCCGCCATCGGTCGTTGCTGGCGCTGCGACGGAGCCTGATCGACCGGGAGCGCTCGTCGCCGGCGTCGTGGCCGACCGAGTGGTTCGAGCCAACGGCCCAGTCGATCGGTCTGCGCCGTGGTCCGGTGGTCGTGCTCCTGAACGTCGGTGATCAGCCGATTCAGGCCTCGCAGGAGGGGTCGGTGGCGTTCCGCTCTCACGGACCGGTGCTCGCCGCCGATTCTCCCCTCGTGGTCGAACCCGACCAAGCGGTGGTGCTCGTGGATACCCTGGCCGCCGACGTGTGATGGAAGGATCGAGATCGTACGTGCAGACCTCCCTCGTGATACCGGGCCCCAGGGCCGTCCTCCGGCACTCGATGCCCAACGTGATCCTGGGCAAGGTGATCCCCCTCGTCGTGTTCCTCGGATTCCTCCGGGTGGCCGGCACGGTCGGTGCCCTGCTGGCCGCACTCGGCTGGTCGCTGGGCGTGGTGGCCTACCGCCGGGCCACCGGTCGCTCCGTTCCCGGTCTCGTGATCGTCAGCACGATCGGCCTCGTCGCCAAGACGATCCTGGCGCTCGCCACCGGGAGTCTCGTCGTCTACTTCCTGCAGCCGACGATCAGCACCGCCCTGGTCGGTCTGGCCTTCCTGGCCTCGGTCCCGATGGGTCGCCCGCTGGCCGAACGGCTCGCCAGTGATTTCTGCCCGTTCGACCCCGAGACGGCCGAGCATCCGATGCTCCGGTTGTTCTTCACCCGGTTGTCGTTGCTGTGGGCCTTCACGAGCCTCGCCAATGCTGCGGTCACCCTCTGGCTCCTGCTCACCCAGTCGGTCACCACGTTCGTGATCATCAAGTCGTTCATGGGGCCGGCCTTCACCGTCGTCACGATCGGCATCGCCGTCGGCTGGTTCCGGTTGCGGATCCGTCGCCACGGTCTGCGGCTCGAGTTCGCCCCGACGTTGCGTCCCGTTCCGGCGGTCTGACCGCTCGACCATGGAGTACGTGGCCCATCGAGCCGGCAACGATCTCGACCGGCTCCGCGCCGTCGAGCGCCGAGCCGATCTCATCGAGGTCGACGTCCACCTCGGCGCCCGGCGTGATGGTGAGATCCGGCACGCGAAGTCGCTGTGGGGCACCCGGCGGTACTGGGAGCGCTGGTTTCTCGTCGAGCCCGAGATCCAGTGGCCGTCGTTGTCGGATGTGACCGACGGTGCCCGGCCCGACACCGGCCTGTGGCTCGACCTGAAGGGGGTCAGCCCGAAACTGGCCGACCTGGCCAACTCCGTCATCGGTTCCGGTCGACCCGTCGTGGTGTCGACGAAGTCGTGGTGGTTGTTGGGGCGGATCCGACGGGGCGAGGGCGTGCGGACCTTCCGGTCGGCCGGGAATCGCTTCGAGTTGGCCCTGTTGTCGTGGCTGCCGTCCAGGGTGCACACCGATGGCGCGGTCGTCCATCGACGTCTGTTGACCGACCGGGTGGTCCGTCGTCTGCGCCGGCGGGGCTCGGTGTTCACCTGGAGCGTGCACGACCGGGCCACGATCGAACGGCTCGAACGGCTGGGCGTCGACGGGGTCATCCTCGACGACGACGGGCTCCTCCCCGCCGGGTGACCCTTGGCCCGGTTGGTCACTCGCGGCCGGTCTCGTGGTTGACTCGTTTCCGAGGCGGCGCGTCGCGGTATGACCGTCGGCACCCGCTCGTCCCCGAAAACACTGGAGAACCACCCATGGCCCGTTACAAGGTGACCGTCGAGACCCCGATGACCGCAGAGGACGCCTTCGACTACATGGCCGATCTGCGCAACTTCGAAGAATGGGATCCCGGGGTGAGTTCGGCCAAGCTCGTCAAGGGGGACGGACCCGGCCTCGGTGCCGCGTACGCGGTCCGGGCCAGCGGCGCCGATCTGACCTACGAGACCAAGGAGTTCCGCCCGCCCGAGGAGACGTTCGTGGTGGCCAAGACCACGTTCTTCTCGTCGTTCGATCGCATCACCGTCGTTGCGAAGGGCACCGGGGCCCACGTCACCTACGACGCCGAGCTCAAGCTCAACGGCCCGCTGGGCCTCCTCGACCCGGTGCTCGGTCTGGCGTTCAACCGCATCGGCGGCAAAGCAGCCGCCGGCCTCGAGCGCGTCCTCGAAGGCCGCCGAATCTGACTCCCCCGCCGATTTCGAGAGCCTGAGCGACGAATCCGGCGCTCAGGCTCTCGAAATCGAGGGTGGTGGGGGCCAACGAAGGTCGCCACCGATGGCAGTGGCGAGGCAGCGGCCCTCGGCCGACTCGACCAACCGACGCTCGACGTTCGTTGCGTCGAGCCCCGGGCCGAGGTCGAACCAGGCGAGGTCGGCCCGCTTCCCCCGTTCGAGCGAGCCGATCCGATCCTCGAGCCCGAGGGCGGTCGCGCCGCCGAGGGTCGCGGCCGTGAGCAGCCGGCGATCGAGGTCGGGCTCGTCGTAGCCGCCCTCGACGGCCAGCCGCCGCAGGAGCGCCAGGTCGGCCATCAGATCGAGCGAGGGCGTCGAACCGAGGGAGTCGGTACCCACCGCGAAGGGCACGCCCTCACGCAGGTAGTCGGCGACCGGAGGCGGGTCGATGCCGACCGTGAGATTCGAGCGGGGACAGAGGGCGACCACGGTGCCGTTGGCCGCCATGATCGCCCGACCCTCGATCCCGAGGTAGACGCCGTGGGCGATGTGACAGGTGGGGCCGAGCAGACCGAGTGCCTCGGTGAGTGCGGCGGTGCCCATCCCGGTGCCACCTCGATCGAGGATCCCGACCTTGCGGGTGGCGACGACCCGCACCCGCTCGGCGAGTGCGCCGGTCCCGCTCCGGTAGTACTCGTCCTCGGCGTCGGACTCGCCGACGTGGACGTGGAGCCGGACGCCCAGGTGCCGAGCCAGGTCGGCCATGGCCGTGAGGACGGGTTCGTCGACGCTGTAGGGGGCGTGCGGCGAGATGCCCACGCTGGTGGTCTCGCTGGTGGGGGCCGACTCGACCGCCGCCATCAGGCGTTCGCCGACCCCGGACCGCCAGTCGTCGTCGTCGACGCCGATCAGCTCCAGATAGGCCACGCCGGGCATCCCGAGTTCGTGGAGCACGTCGCGCACCTCGAAGTCGGTGACCACGTCGGCGATGGCGGTGATCCCGGCGGCGAGCATCAGGTCGACGCCGTGGCGGGCGGCCGCCCGCCAGTCCTCGTCGGGTCGGGCGTCGTATTCGTCGACGAAGGCGATCGACCAGGCCGTGTAGTCGGCGTGGGGCCGGGCCCCGACGGACTCGAACGAGGTGTACTGGAGATGGGTGTGGGCGTTGACGAGGCCGGGTAGGAGCACGGCGTCTCGGGCCGAGATCGCAGCACCGGGATGGGCGGCCACGACGGTGTCGGCCGGGCCGACGTCGACGATGGTCCCGTTCGCGACGGCGACGGCACCGTCGACGATGGGCGGCCCGACGATCGGGACGACGACGGTGGCCCGGTGCAGCGTCGTTCCGGGTGGCGTCGTTCCGGGTGGCGTCGTTCCGGGTGGCGTCGTTCCGGGTGGCGTCGTCACCATCGACGGGCGGCTTCGATCTGGGCGTCGGTGGGGCGGTCGATGGTGATCCCGGCGGCGCGCAGCTGACTCGCAGCGACCTCGTCGTCGATCGACTGCGGGAGCAGGTGGACCCCGGGGGGCAGGTCGGTGGCCGCCAGATGGTCGAGGGCTCGCAGCTGGAGCGCCAGCGAGAGGTCCATGATCTCGATCGGGTTGCCCTCGCCGGCGGAGGTGTTGGCGCAGTAGCCCCCGGCGATCACGAACACCGTCGGGCCGTCGGGCACCCGCAGTTCCCGGATGTTGGGTCGCACCGTGTTGCCCCAGGTGAGTTCGATGCCCAGGGTGGGGTCGAACTCGGGTGGTCCGGCGCCACCGACGGCGATGACCGCTCCGTCGCGCATCACCGCGACGTGGTCGGCGATGAGGGAGTGGCCGATGCCGGTGGCGGTGATCACGAAATCGGCCCCGGGGAGTGCGTCGAACAGGGGAGCGACGGCGAAGCCGTCGTGGTGGGCGGCCAGGGCCTCGACCGGATCGATCTCGGTGACCACGACCCGGGATCCCAGGCCCCGGGCCACCGAGGCGATGCCCCGCCCGACCTTGCCGTAGCCGACGACGACGGTGATCTTGCCCTGCATCTGCATGTTGGTGGCGTCGAGCAGGGCCATCACCACCGACTGGCCGGTGCCGTAGACGTTGTCGAAGAGCAGCTTGGTGCGGGCGTCGTTGACGGCGACGCACGGCACCTCGAGGCGCCCCTCGGCCTCCATGTTGCGCAGGGGCCGGACACCGCTGGTGGTCTCCTCGGCCACGCCCTCGAGCGAACCGAGGGCGTCTCGCCGATCGCTGTGGATGAAGCGCACGTTTCCGGCGCCGTCGTCGGCCAGCAGTTGGGGGAGCGTGTCGATGAAGGCATGACGGAGTTCGAGCGACCGTTCCGGTGTGGAACCGGCCTCGGCGAACACGCCGATCCCCCGCTCGGCCAGCGCCGTTGCGACGGCGGGCTTGGTCGAGTTCGACGACCCGAGGACGGCGACCTCGGCGCCGAGCGAGGCGATGGCCTCGGCCAGGCAGGCCGTCTTGGGTTCGAGCGTGAGGGCGACGCCGACCCGGCGGCCGTCGAGCCGGCCGCCGGCGCGCACGTGTTCGGTCGCGGCGGCCAGCGCCGGCATGAACCCGGCGGCGAAATCGATCTGGTCGCGCCCGAGGGCGCCGTCGCCGTGCTTGGTCATCGGTTGCCCCAGGAGTGGAAGGTGTCGGCTTCGAGGATCTCGGTGAGCGTGTCGGTCTGGTCGTCGTCGAGGTGGTCGATGGTGATCCCCCGGCTGGCGAGTTTGGCCGTGGCGATGGCCCGGTCGAGGTGGTCGGGGAATCGATGGATGCCGGGCTCGAGGTCATTCGACGCCAGGTGATGGCAGCCCAGGGCCTGCACCGAGAAGGACAGGTCCATGATCTCGACCGGATGGCCCAGGCCACCGGCGATGTTGACCAGCGCTCCCTCGGACAGCACGAAGACGGGTTTCGAGCCGAGTCGATAGCGGCTGATGCCCGGCCGGACCTCGGTGACCGAATCGGCCTCGGCCACCAGGGCCGGAACGTCGACCTCGTGGTCGTGGTGACCGGCGTTGGCCAGGATCGCGTTGGGCTTGAGCGAGGCGAAATGCCGGGTCGTGACGGCGCGGATCCCACCGGTGGCGGTGATGACGATGTCGGCGGTCGACAGGGCGGTGTTCAGGTCGGCGACGTCGTGGCCGTCGGTGTGTGCCTCGAGGGCCCGGATCGGGTCGACCTCGACCGCCGTGACCCGACCCCCGAGGGCGTGGACGTAGGTGGCGATGCCCCGGCCGACCCAGCCGTAGCCCACGATGACCACCCGCTTGCCGGGGAGGCGCAGGTTGGTCAACGCCAGGATGGCCTGGACGGTGGACTGCCCGGTTCCGTACCGGTTGTCGAACAGGTGCTTCAGGGCGGCGTCGTTGGCGGCGATCACCGGCATCGGGAGCCGTCCGAGCCGTTCCAGCTCCCGGAGCCGAGCGACGCCCGTGGTGGTCTCCTCGGAGACGCCGCGCAACCGGGCGTAGCCGGCGGGTCGGTCGCGGGCCATGCGGATGGTCAGCTCGCCACCGTCGTCGATGATGTACTCCGGATCGGCGTCGGCCACCCGCAGCAGGTCGGCCTCCCACACCTCGGTGGTCGAACCACGGCTCGAATGGACCTCGATGCCCCGCTCGACGAGGGCCGCAGCCACGTCGTCCCGGGTCGACCACGGGTTGGAACCGGCGGCGACGACCGTGGCTCCGGCGTCGGCCAGGACGGTGGCGAGGAACGCGGTCTTGGCCTCGAGGTGCACCACGACGGCGACCCGCCGTCCCTTCAGCGATCCGTCGGTCAGCCGCTCCCGGACGAACCCGTCGAGGACGGGGGAGCGGCGCCGAGCCCACTCGATGGCCTGGTGGCCCGATGGGGCGAGCGTGGGATCGGCGATGCGGGAACGCTCGGCAACGCCGCTCGGTGCCGGGGTCGGATCGGTGGTCACAGGCGACCTGCCTCGATGATGCGCTGGAGGAACTGCCCGGTGCGTTCCTCTCGGGGAGACGAGAAGAGCTGGTCGGGCGGGGCTTCTTCGATGATGCTCCCGGAATCGAGGAAACACACCCGGTCGGCGACGTCTCGGGCGAACCCCATCTCGTGGGTGACGATGACCATCGTCATGCCCTGGTCCTTGAGGTCCTTGATGACGGCGAGCACGCCCCCGATGAGCTCGGGATCGAGGGCCGCCGTGATCTCGTCGAGCAGGAGCACGTCGGGGTTGGTGGCCATGGCCCGCACGATCGCCACTCGCTGCTGCTGACCACCGGAGAGCCGGTCGGGATAGGCGTCGGCGAAGCCCGTCATGCCGAACAGGTCGAGCAGTTCGGTGGCCCGGGCCTCGGCCTCGCCCCGGCCGACGCCGTGGACCTTGCGTGGTGCAAGGGTCACGTTGTCGAGCACGTTCATCGTGGGGAACAGGTTGTAGGACTGGAACACGATGCCCACGCGTTTGCGCAGCATCGCCTCGCTCATGTCGGGTGATTCGATGTCGACGCCGTCGAGCAGGATCCGGCCGTGGTCGTAGGGCACGAGCCGGCCGATGCAACGAAGGAGGGTCGACTTCCCCGAACCCGAGGCGCCGATCAGGCACACGACCTCGTGGGAGGCGACCGCCAGATCGATCGAGTGCAACACCAACGCCGATCCGTAGTACTTGGTGAGCCCTTCGACCCGGACCTTGGGTTGCTCACTCGTACCGTGCTCACTCATGCCGTGCTCACTCATACCGTGCTCACTCATACCGTGCGCTGCAATCGTCGGTCCTGGTCGCGGCGGGCGTACCAGTCGGTGAATCGGGCCAGTGGGATGCTGGCGACGAGGAACAGCCCGGCGGCCACGACGAGCGAGGAGTAGTTGAAGGTCCGGGCGGTGTAGATCTGCGCTTCACGGACGGCGTCTCGGACGCCGATGACGCTGAGCAGTGCCACGTCCTTCTGCAGCGAGACGGCGCCGTTGAGGAGCGCCGGTGACACGTTGCGGACCGCCTGCGGAACGATGGCGTAACGCAGGGTCTGCCACTGCGTGAGCCCGAGCGCCTTGGCGGCCGCCCGCTGCCCGTCGTGGACCGCCTCGATCCCGGCCCGGTAGACCTCGGCGGTGTAGGCCGAGTAGCCGGCAACGAGGGCGACGGTGCCCCAGAACTCGGCGCCGCGGGGCAGACCCGGGAGCTGCAGGGCCGGGACACCGAATCCGAGCAGGAGGATGAGCAGCAGGGCCGGGACCCCTCGAAGGGCGTCGATGTAGACGACGGCGGCGAACCGGAACGGGGCGGCGACGGGCCCGGTGAACGAGCGCATCATCGCGAGCACCAGCGAGACACCCAGGATCAGGATCTCGGCATACACCCAGATCTTCATGTTCAGCCAGAAACCGTCCAGGACGTCGGGGAACGACGCCCGCATCTTCTCCCACGAGAAGAACTGGCGCTGGACGAGGGGCCACTGCTCGGAGGACCCGACGATCCAGACGACCAGGCCGAGCACGACGCCGGTGCTGATCATGCTGATCAGCACCGGCGTGTAGCGTTCGCGCACACTCGGTGTCTTGGGCGCCGGAGGGGGCGGCGACACCGGGTGCGTGGAGGTCATGACCGACTACTCGGTGATGGCCGGGATCTCGCCGTCACTCTGCAGCCACTCGACGGCGAGCGAGTCGAGCGTGCCGTCGTCGGTCAGGGCCTGGAGTGCCTCGTCGACACAGGTGACCAGGGGGCTGCCGTCGGTGAACAGCAGGCCCATGCCGTCGCCCTCGCTGTCGGCCGTGGCGGTCGGCAGGACGCCGACGATGGTGCTGCCCTCGATCTCGACCGCCGTGAGGTACAGCGCGGTCGGCAGCGACACCACCGTGGCATCGATCTGTCCGGCCAGCATGGCCGCGACCACGTCGGCCTGGGTGTCGTAGACGGCGACGTCTTCGATGCCGAGCGTGTTCTCGATGTAGTCGAGGTCGGTGGTGCCGATGGTGGCGCCCCACGTACCGGCGGCGAGGCCGGCGAAGTCGGTGGCCCCGGCGGCCGGGGTTCCTTCCAGGGCGATGACCGACTTCTGTGCCACGTAGTACGGCATCGAGAAGTCGACGACCTCATCGCGCTCGGCGGTGATCGAGTACTGCTGCATGTTGAAGTCGTACGGCTTGTCGCCCGGGGCGATCGCCTCGTCGAAATCGCTGCGGGTCCAGATCACGTCGTCGGCGGTGAAGCCCATCTGCTCGGCCAGCGCGTAGGCCACCGAGCCTTCGAAGCCCTGGCCGTTGCTGGGATCGTCGTCGACCATCCACGGCTCGAAGGCCGGTTCGCCGGTGGCGATGGTGAGCTTGCCCGCCTCGACGAGGGTCAGGTTCTCGACGGCGCAGTCGCCACCGTCGGCCGACTCGCCGTCGTCGGCGGCGGTGTCGTCGGTGGTGTCATCGGCGGCGGTGTCGTCGGTGGCCTCGGTGGTGTCCGAAGCCGTGGTCTCGGTGGTGTCGTCGGTGCCCGCCTCGCTGTCGGACCCGCAGGCCGCAGCCACGAGTGTCAGCGAGAAGAGCAGGGCGAGGAGTTGAGTCAGTCGGGATCGCATGAACCCTCCCAGGTCGAAGTGGATGTGAGCGAGCGCATTCTGGCAGCGATCGCCGGCATTCGGCACAAGTTCACACGCTCGTCACGAGTCCGGCGGGTCGAGGAGCCCGCCCGTGTGACCTCTGTCATGGTCCGGCGAGCGACGAGTCGGTCGGCCGGAATCGGGCAACCACCCGCCGTAGCCGGGGGCGTCGGCATCGAGCGGCAGGTCGATGGTGTGCCCGGTGCGTGCTGCGGCATAGATGGCCGTGATCAGTTCGATCGAGGCCCGGGCGTCGGCCAGAGCCACCGGCGGGTCGGCGTCGCCGACGATGGCATCGGCCGCCAGTTCGAACTGGCGGGCGAACCCCTCGACGTGGTCGACGTACCCGGTCAGCGCCTCGTCGATGGCGGCCTGACCCGCCCGATCCCGGGCCCGGAACGTCCAGGGGGCGGTGCCGGGGTTGTAGGGATCGAGGCCGCTCTCGGCGGTGAGGTCGGCGAAGCAGAAGCGCAGACGCGACTGGTCTCGGGCGCTCCCGAGTGTCACCGACGACGTCACGAGTGCGCCGTTGGCCATCGTGAACCCGAGGGCCGCGCAGTCCTCGACCTCGATCGCGTTCACCCGAGTGTCGAGCATGGCCTGCACCCGGGCGATCGGTCCGAGGACCCGGACCACGAGATCGTGGATGTGGATGGCGTGTCCGACGACGGCGCCGCCCAGTTCGGTCTCCCAGCGGCCCCGCCAGGCCACGTCGTAGTACGACGCCGGCCGGTTCCAATGGGTTTCGAGGGTCGCCACCAGCGGGCGGCCGGCCAACCCGGCATCGACGAGATGACCGAGTCGGCCGATGCCGGCCCCGAACCGGTACTGGAAGATGGGGATGACCAGGCGGTCGGCGGCCTGCGAGGCCACCTCGATCTCGTCGACGTCGGCCAACGATGCGACGAGCGGTTTCTCGGCGATCACGTGTCTCCCGGCGGCCAGGGCGTCGAGGATGGCCGACTTGTGGAGCCGGGGCGGCAGACACACGTCGACGACGTCGACGTCGGGCCGGGCGATGGCCTCGGCGATCGACGAGACGTGATCGGCACCCGTCCGCTCGACGAGCGGCGCGGCCCGACGCGCGTCGAGGTCGCAGACGACGGTGACCTCGAACCGATCGGGGTTGGCCCGGTAGCCCTCGACGTGCTCGCTGCCGATCCCGGCACCGAGGACCGCCACCCGCAGCCGGGTCACGCCGAAGCCCCGAGGCGTACGGCGTCTCGCTGGGCGATCAGGGCCAGCTCCATCACCGTGAAGCAGTGCGCCTGTGGCATGGCGGTCTCGGTCCGGTTCACGATGTCGTCGACCAGGCGTCGATAGTAGGGGAGCGGTTGCCCCGAACAGTCGAGGTACTCGAGCTCGGCACCGTTCACGACGAACAGGTGGTTCGTGCCGGGCCGGCCGGCGACGTCGACGTACTTGCGTAGCTCGATGTAGCCCTCGGTCCCGAGGATCGTGAGCCGCCCGTCGCCCCAGGTCGGCAGGGCGTCGGGGGTGTACCAGTCGACGCGTACGTAGCCGTGTCCGTGCTCGCTGCGAAGCACGATCTCCCCGAAGTCCTCGAGTCCCGGATCGTCGGGGTTGGCGTAGTTGGCCACCGTCGACGAGACCACGGTCGCGTCGGTCGAACCGGTGAAGTGCAGGAACTGATCGATCTGATGACTCGCGATGTCGGTGAGGATCCCGCCGTAGGCCTCGGGCCGGAAGAACCACTCGG
Source organism: uncultured Acidimicrobiales bacterium (assembly GCA_963717115.1). Lineage (GTDB taxonomy): Bacteria > Actinomycetota > Acidimicrobiia > Acidimicrobiales > SZUA-35 > JBBQUN01. Next base: position 590,121 of record CAVQVO010000017.1, read on the forward strand.
GCCGGTACGCCTTGTTGAGCCGATGTGGCCCGACGCCGAGCGTCTGGACGACCCGTCCGATCCGGCCCTCTGCGACCAGTTCCGATGCCCGCTCGACGGCGGGCACCTCGAACCGCTCGGAGAAGTTGACCGACCAGATGCGGCCGTTGGCGGCCGCTGCGGCCCGGATCCGGTCGAGGTCGGCGAGGGTCGTACAGCCGGGCTTGTCGGTCATGACGTCCTTGCCGGCCTCCATGGCTCGCACGGCGATGTCGGCTCGGTCGGACGGGATGGCGGCGGTGACGATCAGGTCGATGTCGGACCGCTCGTAGAGCTCGTCGGGTCGATCGAACCGCTGCAGGTCGGGGTACCGCTTCGCGAATCCGCGGAGCGGACCGGGTTCGCCGTCGGTCCAGTACCCGGCACATCGACAACCGAGCTCGAGCAGTCGACCCACCTGCTCGAAGATGTGGGCGTGGTCGAGTCCGATGGCGGCGAAGGTGATCATGGTCGGTCGATCCTGACTCGGCGGCCGTCGGCGGCCGACCGGGTGATGGCGTCGATGAGTTGGTGGACCTCGAGGGCCGTTCGCCCCGTGACCCCGGGAGGCCGGCCGGTGTCGAGCGCGTCGAGGAAGTCCTCGATGACGCGCTGGTGTGCGTCGTGGGGGAAGTCCATGGGGTCGGCTCCGCCCCCACTGGTCGAGGCCTCTCCGACGACGTCGCGGCTGCCGTCCCGGTACTCGATGGTCAGCCGGCCCCCGGTCAGGGTGGCGGTGCCGAGTTCACCGACGACCACGAGGTGCTCGTCGCGGCCCGGGAACGAGGCGGTGGTCGCCGTCACCGAACCGAGGGCTCCCGAGGCGAAGCGCAGGCCGGCGGCGACGAAGTCCTCGCTCTCCATCGAGTGCAGGCGGGTCGTCCCGGCCATGGCCGTGGTCTCGGTGACGGGTCCGATCAGGTCGAGCATCAGGTCGAGCCCGTGGATCGCCTGGTTCATGAGCACGCCACCACCGTCGCGTTCGTAGGTGCCGCGTCCGGGCACGTCGTAGTACGTCTGGGGGCGCCACCAGGGCACCGCCAGTTCGACGGCACCGATCGCGCCCAGGGACCCGTTCGTCGAGATGGGCACGCAGGGCGACGGCGGCGTCTCGGAAGCGGTGCTGGAACACCACGCCCAGCGTGACCCCGGCGGACTCGCAGCACTCGACGATCGCCGTTGCCGCTTCGGTGGTCCGTTCCAGTGGCTTCTCGATCAGGATGTGCTTGCCCCGCTCGGCCAGGACGGAGACCAGGTCGATCCGGGCGTTGGGCGGGGTCAGCAGCAGGACCGAGTCGATGGTGGGATCGTCGAGGATCGATTCGACCGAGTCGACGGTCGGGAATCGGTAGGCCTCGGCGAAGCGGGCCCGACGGGACTCGGTGGGGCTGAACGCCGCCACCACCGTGACCCGGTCGGCCAGCGCCTGCAGGCTGCGGGCGTGCGGCCCGGCCGCCATCCCCAGTCCGATGATCCCCACCCGGCGCACGCTCGTGAACGTAGTGCGTGCCCGACCGATCGAGCGACACCGCCCGCCGTTTCGAGAGCCTGAGCGACGGTTTCGTCGCTCAGGCTCTCGAAATCGGGGATCATGACGAGATGGACCTCCACGAACTCACGGCCCTGGTCGACGACGGCTCGATCGACACCGTTGCCGTCGGGTTCACCGACCACTACGGCCGCCTGATGGGCAAACGCCTCGATGCCCGGTTCTTCCTCGATCAGGTCGATGTCGGCACCCATGCCTGCGACTACCTGTTGACGGTCGACATGGACATGGATCCGGTCGCCGGATACGCATCGGCGGGCTGGGAGCAGGGTTTCGGCGACTTCCACCTGGTTCCCGACCTCACGACCCTGCGCCGGGCGGCGTGGCTGGAAGGCACGGCGCTCGTGCTCTGCGACGTCGCGAACGATCGCACCCACACGCCGGTTGCGGTGGCCCCCCGCTCGATCCTGAACGCCCAGGTGGATCGCCTGACGGCGGCGGGGTTCGAGGCGGCGGCGGCGTCCGAACTCGAGTTCTTCGTGTTCCGCACCGGCTATCGAGACGCCGACCGCCTCGGCCACCGAGGACTCGAGGCGGCCGGATGGTACGTCGAGGACTACCACCTCCTGCAGAGCGCCCGGGTCGAGGACTTCCTGCGTCCGGCCCGGCGTGTCCTCACCGACTCCGAGATCCCGGTGGAGAGTTCCAAGGGCGAGGCCGCCATCGGGCAGCACGAACTCAACGTCCGGTATGCGCCCGTTCGTGACATGGCCGATCGTCACACGATCATGAAACACGGGCTGAAGGTGCTCGCCGACTCGATGGGTCTGAGCGTGACGTTCATGGCCAAACCCGATGCCGCCCAGCCCGGGAGCAGCTGCCACCTCCATCTGAGCCTCTGGCGCGACGGTAGGAACGTCTTCGCCGACGACGACTCGGCCGACGGGCGCAGTGACGTGTTCCGGTGGTTCCTCGGCGGGTGGATGCTCCACACCCCCGATCTCATGCCGTGCTACGCGCCGACGGTCAACGCCTACAAGCGCTACCAGGACCAGTCCTGGGCCCCGACCCGCATCGCCTGGTCCACCGACAACCGGACGGTCGGGTTCCGCGTGGTCGGTTCCGGTCCGTCTCTGCGCATCGAGTGCCGGCTCCCGGGGGCCGACGTCAACCCCTATCTCGCGTTCGCGGCGGCACTGGCCAGCGGGTTGGACGGCATCGAGCAGCGGATCGAGCCGCCGCCCGAGCACCGAGGTGACGGGTACCGGTCGGCTGCGCTCCCGCCCCTGCCCCGCACGCTCGCCGCCGCCGCCGAACGATTCGGGTCGAGCGCCTCCGCCCGCCGGTTGCTCGGCGACGAGGTCGTCGACCACTACCTCCACTTCGCCAGGAACGAGGCGGCCGCCTACGACCGGGCGGTCACCGACTGGGAGCTGCAGCGCTACTTCGAGCGGATCTGATCCCTCGCCGGATCAGGCGTGGGCGTCGGTGTCGATCCACGGACCGACCCCGCTGATGCGGTCGATGGAGACCCGGACCACCACGGCGGTCGGGGAATCACGCATCGCCAGCGGGTGTCGCTTGAGACCGGTGTACTTCAGGGCGAGCGCGTCCATCAGTTCGGGGTCGCCGGGTTCGATGGTGGCGGTCCCGCGGATGACGAGGTGTCGCTGGAAGCCTCGCTCGTTGCGCTCGACGTCCTCGATCGACAGGATCACGCTCGGGTTCGACGCCAGATTGCGTGCCTTGCGACTCTTCGCGTCGGTCCCGAACAGGATCTCGTCGCCCTGGGCGATGACCCAGACCACCGAGACCTGCGGCGAACCGTCCGGGTTGCAGGTCCAGCAATGGGCAACGGCGTCGGAGCCCAACAGTGCCTGGGTCGGAGCCGAAATCGTCTGCATGACCGATCCCCTCTCTGTCATGAATTCGTGTCACCACCGTCCCACTCAATGCCACGGTCCGCAAGGGCTACGGTTCGGCGATGAGCCGACTCTCCCCGCTGCGCAAGGACCAACTCGACGAATCCGGAGCCGCCCTCTGGGACGCCATCACCGAGACGCGAGGCGCGGCGGTGCTCGATGCGGCAGGGGGACTGGCCGGACCGTTCAACGCCTGGGTGCATGCCGTCGACGTCGGCTCCGCCATGTCGAGGCTGGGTGGCGTCCTGCGATTCGGGACGTCGATCGATCGCCGGCTGGTCGAGCTGGCCATCATCACCGTGGGGGCGCGCTGGCAGTCCGAGTTCGAGTGGTACGCCCACGCCCGGATGGCCCGCGAGTTCGGTGTCGCCGATGACGTCGTCGATGCCATCGGTGCCGGGCACGTGCCCCCGCTCGTCCTCGACGACGAACGAGCCGTGTACTCGATCGCCCATCAACTGGTGCGCGACGGACGGGTCGACCCGGATCGCTACGCGGCCGGTGTCGCCGTCCTCGGTGAACGGGGCATGGTCGAACTCGTCACGCTGTGCGGCTACTACACGCTGATCTCGTTCACCCTGAACGCCTTCGAGGTCGGCCTCCCCGACGGGGTCGACCGGCAATGGTCGGACTCACCGGGCCTGCAGTAGCGTCGGCCGAGATCGAAGGAGACAACCGATGGCACAGCTGGCCGACCAGATCGATGCGTCACGCATGACCTCCATGGCGGGCATGGACGTCCCCTGGATGATCGACCAGTGGGTCCGGCGAACGCCCGACAAGCCCGCCGTGATCTGGGAGCCGTTCGTCGGTGAGCGCCAATCACTCACCTATCGGGACCTGCAGACCCGAGCTCGACGGTTCGCCGCCGGACTGCACGAGCGCGGTGTCGGAGCGGGTGATTTCGTGATCGTGCATCTCGACAACTCGATCGAGTTCGTCGTCGCCTGGTACGGCTGCGCCGAGCTCGGCGCGGTCGCCGTGTCGACCAACACCCATTCGGTGGCCCGCGACCTCAGCTACTTCGCCGACCACGTGTCGGCCGTGTGCGCCATCACCCAGCCCGAGTTCGCGACGCTCGTCCACCAGAGCTGTCCCGATCTCCGATTCGTCGCCGTGACCGACAACGACGCCGGTGAACCGTCTCCTGCGCCCACGGACTTCGACGCCGTGCCCTTCGCCGACCTGCTCGTCGACACCGAACCGCCCGAGCTGGCCACCGACCCGATGCGCAACCTGAGCGTGCAGTTCACCTCCGGGACCACGTCCCGTCCCAAGGCGGTCCTGTGGACCCATGCCAACGGACTGTGGGCCGGCAAGGTCTCGGCCAACCACATGCGACTCCGCAACGACGACGTCACGCTCTGTTTCCTGCCCCTGTTCCACACCAACGCCCAGGGCTATTCCATGCTCGCCACCCATTGGTCGGGGGGCACCATGGTCCTCCAGCCGAAGTTCTCCGGATCGCGGTTCTGGGACGTGTCGCTGGCCCACCGGGCGACGTGGTGCTCGACCATCCCGTTCGCCTTCAAGGCGATCGCTGCGCTCCCGGTCCCCGAGCACCACTACCGCCTCTGGGGTACGGCGGCCCACCTGCCCGGCATCGGCCAGCACTTCGGGGTCGACGTGATGGGTTGGTGGGGAATGACCGAGACCCTGACCCAGGGGATCGTCACCGACCCCGACCAGCCCGGTCCGCACGGGACCATCGGTCGGGTGGCGCCCGAGTACGAGATCGAGATCCGCGACCCCGACGGGAACCCGGTCGGACCGGGCGACAAGGGCAAGCTGTTCATCCGGGGCGTTCGAGGGGTGTCGCTCTTCAAGGAGTACTTCGGCAACCCCGAGGCGAACGCCGCCGCGTTCGACGACAACGGCTGGTTCGACACCGGCGACATCATCCGGATCGACGACGACGGCTGGCTGTTCTTCAGCGACCGCGACAAGGACATGCTCAAGGTCGGTGCCGAGAACGTCGCGGCGTCCGAGATCGAGAGCGTGATCATGCTGACCGGACTCGTCGACGAGTGCGCCGTCGTCGCCCAGAAGCACTCCATGCTCGACGAGGTCCCGGTGGTCTTCGTGATCCCGCGTCCCGAGGCCGACACCGACACGATCGTCGAGACGATCATGGACTTCTGCCGGGCCAACCTCGCCGACTTCAAGGTCGTCCGAGACGTGTTCGTCGTCGACGAGCTGCCCCGATCGATGCTCAACAAGGTCGCGAAGGCCGAGCTGCGATCCCGGCTCGTTCCCATCGAGGTCTGACGACGGTCCGTCTAGCCCAGCCGCCGGCGCAGCTCGACGAACACCTCGGTGCCGACCATGGCCTCGATCTCCGCGGCGAGGCTGTCGACGACCCGGCGGTCCCCGACGTAGGCCTCGGGTTCCTCGGTGCAGCACCAGGCCATCGTTGCCCCCGTCGCTCCCCAGTCGGCCCGCTGCCAGCGCCGAACGGTCGCGGTCTCGGTGCCGTCGCCGGTGCGCTCCCAGGCGACGTGGACCGGCAACTGCCAGCAGACGCCCGGTTTCCACTCGATCGGCGATTCGCCCTGGGCGATCGCCTCGTGGTGCAGCGCGCAACCGGCGCCACCGGCGAATCCGGGACGGTTCAGGAACACGCACGCACCGTCGACGACCCGGGTGTGCCAGCCCAGGGCATCGCCGGAGTGGGCCGAGAAGATCGACTCGGCCGCCTCGGCGTGGAACTGGAAGCGGTCGGGGTCGACCATGGGTGCGAGCGCCGACAACTGGCGGGCCTCGTCCTCGTCGAGTTCGGCGCCCAGGCTGCAACAGCCCTCGTTCCGTGACTCGGCCGGCACCTCGAGGATTCCCTGGCAACCCCGATCCCAGATGCAGGTCCAGTTCGACTCGAGGAAGGACCGATCGAAGCGCCAGGTCGTTCCGTCGTCGTCGATGCTGATCGGCTCGTCGGGCATGGGCTCAGCGTGCCATGCCCGCTGGCATCACGACCGGTCGCCGGGCAAAGATGCGACATGACCACCTTCGTCGCTGCCTCCAAGCCCATGCACGAGACCCATCGGGTGGCGGTCGACGGCGCCGTCGACGCCGACGGTCACATCCTCGAGCCGCCGACCCTGTGGGAGGACTACATCGACCCGGCCTTCCGGGATCGGGCACTGCGGATCGTGCTCGACGAGAACGGTCTCGAGGAACTCGAGATCGACGGGCGCCGATCGTCGATGTCGCGGCGTGGCTTCCCGTCGACACTCGGCGCCATGGGTTACCCCGACCTCCCGGCGCTGCAGAAGGACCCCGAACGGACCTACCTGCGTGAGGCCCCGTACGGCACGATGCACGCCCGGGAACGCCTCGACGTGCTCGACGCCGAGAACATCGACGTCGCGATCCTCTACACCACCGTCGGCCTGCTGTGGGAGGCCGAGGTCACCGACCCGGCGCTGTCGCAGGCCTACACCAAGGCCTACAACCGCTGGATCACCGAGTTCTGCGCCGACACGCCACGTCTGGTGCCCACGGCCCACCTGTCGTTGACCGACCCGGCCGCGGCGGCCGCCGAGCTCGAGCGGGCGGTCGGGGCCGGGGCCAAGGGGGCCTACGTCTGCCCATTCACCCACGACGCCAAGCCGCTGGGTCATCCCGACCACGACGTGGTCTTCGCCGCCGCCCAGGACCTCGACGTGCCGTTCGCAATTCACCCGACGTTCGAGCCGCAATGGACCAAGGGCGGGCGCATGGGAGACTGGGAGAACGTCAAACAGCTCCGGCTGCTGGCCTCGGTGACCGCGTCCGACGGGGTCCGCCAGCAGTTCACGACCCTGTTCGACTACGGCGTCTTCGACAGGTTCCCGCGTCTCAAGGTGCTCGTGCTGGAGTCGGGCGGTGGTTGGATCGGGTACTGGCTCGACCGCATCGACGCCGTCTACGGGCACACCTTCATCGGCGAGCGGGTGCCCCTGGAGCACAAACCCAGCGACTACTTCCGTGATCGGATCTGGATCAGCTGCGACCCCGACGAACGCACGATCCCGGCGCTGGCCGAACGGTTCGGTGTCGAGCGGTTCCTGTGGGCGTCGGACTTCCCGCACGCCGATCACACACCCGAGTACGTCCACGATCTGAACGAACTGGTGGGGATGTTCCCCGCCGACGATCAGGCCAAGTTCATCGGCGGCAACGCCCGCAGCCTGTTCGGACTCGACGGTCCCTGATCTCGGCCGGGCCGATCTGCCATACTCGCCGCCATGGACATCGGAATCTTCTCGGGGGCAGCGGGCGCGATCGGCATCGAGGGGTTGCTCACCGACGTGAAGGCGGCGGCCGACGGCGGCTTCGACACGTACTGGTTGCCCCAGATCGTCGGCCAGGCCGAAGCCATGAACCTCATCGGCGTGGTCGCCCAACAGGTTCCCGGCATCCGGTTCGGCACCTCGGTCGTACCGACCTATCCACGGCACCCGATGGTCATGGCCGAGCAGGCGCTCACGACGAGCCTGCTCACCGGGGGTCGGTTCACCCTCGGGATCGGGCTCTCACACCAACCGGTGGTCGAGGGCATGTGGGGGCTGTCGTTCGACAAGCCGGTCCGCCATGCCCGCGAGTACCTCGACGCGCTGATGCCGCTGCTCGCCGGCGAGACCACGTCGGTGTCGGGCGAGACCATCACCGCCCGCGGCAAGCTCGAGATCCGGGCCGAGGCGCCCCCGGTGCTCGTCGCGGCGCTCGGTCCGCAGATGCTCAAGTTGGCCGGCGCCCGCTGCGACGGGACCATCACCTGGATGACCGGGGCCGCCACCATCGCCGATCTCACGGCCCCGACGATCACGGCGGCTGCCGTTGCCGCCGGGCGACCGGCCCCCCAGATCGTGGCCGGGATGCCGATCTGGGTGACCGACGACGTCGAGGCGGCGCGGACCAATGCCGCCAAGACCTTCCAGATCTACGGTCAGCTCCCGTCGTACCGCGCCATGCTCGACCGTGAGGGCTGTGCCGGGCCTGCCGATCTCGCCATCATCGGCGACGAAGCCGCCTGCGGGGCGAGGATCGACGAACTCGCGGCATCCGGTGTCACCCACTTCGCAGCATCGGAGTTCGCCGCCAACCAGGAGGATCGGGCCCGCACTCGGGCGTTCCTCGCCGGGCGGCTCTGATCACCGTCGAGTAGGTTGGCCGCCATGACCACCCAGCCGCTCCGACAAGCCATGGCCACCACCCGTTCGGTTCTGGCCGGCGTCACGGCGGACCAGCTGGCGAACGACACCCCGTGCGCCTCGTGGAAGGTCTCCGACCTCATCAACCACATCGTGGGCGGTCAGTACTTCTTCCTCGCCGGCGTCACCGGGACACCGCCGGCCGGGGGCGAGGTCGACCATTCGGCGGGCGACTACCTCTCGTCGTTCGACGAGGCCTCGGGCAAGGTCGTCGAGGCCTTCTCGGCCGACGGGGTGCTCGAGAAGATGTTCACCCTTCCCTTCGGGGAGATGCCCGGTTCGGCCTTCATGGGCCTCGTGGTCACCGACACGTTCCAGCACGGCTGGGACCTCGCCAAGGCCACCGGTCAAGGCACCGATCTCGCCCCCGAGCTCGCCGCGGCCATCCTGGCGCAGGCCCGTGCGGCCATCCAGGACGGCTTCCGGGGCCCCGAGGGGGCGCCGTTCGGTCCCGAGCAGACGGCGACCGACGGCGCGTCGAACGCCGACCGGTTGGCGGCGTTCCTGGGCCGCTCGGTCTGAGACCGTCGGCCAACCGACCGGATCAGCCGGCGGAGGTCAGGGCCACGGTGCCGAGATCGACGGTTTCGGCACTGCCATCGAAGGAGTTGGCCGAGTTCGTCGTGTAGAGCATGGTGCCGTCGGCATCGGTGATGATCACGCGCAGCGAGTACTTGTAGCTCGCGTCGATCGTCTCGCGGTCGACCACGATCTCGAACGGCATCGGTGAGGTCTGATCGGTGATCTCGATGGTGCTCTCGGCCGCCGGCTCGGCGTCGAGGACGGTGAGGTCGTTGACCTGGACCACGATGACGTTGCCGGCGGCGAAGGCCGCGGCATCGGCTTCGATCTCGCCCATGATGGGCAGCGACGTCGCGATGTCGACCTCACCGGTCTCGGCCATGTCGGTCTCGGTGTCCTCGGCTGCGCTGTCGTCGGCTGCGCTGTCGTCGGTGCCGGCGTCTTCGGTCGTTGCGTCGCCGGCGGCATCGGTGGCCTGATCGTCATCGGAGGAGCCGCAGGACGCGGCGCCGATGGTGAGCGCGAGGGCGGCGAGGAGGCTGAGGAGCTTGGTCATGGTGGATCAGACTTTCGTGAAACGGTCGAAGTGGCTCGGGATCGAGCAGCAACCGCCGTGTCTACCGAGCGGCTGACCAGGTTGAATGTGAAATCCGTCATGCGAGGTTCGGCCGTGGTTGCGGGAATCACCGCCGAGGGGGAGGCCGATCCGCACCTCGGGAAACGCCGGAATCGGCCCCGGTGCAGGTGTTTCGAAAGACGAAGCACTTCGTCGGCGGGCGGGCTGGGGCCGGCCGGGCGGCGAGCGCGTCACGGCGAGGTGTGACCGATTTCATGGTCCCGGCGCGCTCGCCGGATCAACCCGGCGCCCTGGCATGCTGAGACCGATGTCTGCCCCGGGCTCACGACTGAGCGACGACCTCTACAGTCTGTACCTCGCCGGAATCGCCTGGCTCCTGCTCCCCGTCTACGGCAACGGTCTCGCCGTTGTCCTCCCGAGCGACTTCGGTGGCTTCGCCCGAACTCTCGATCTGCTGGCGGCCGGCGCCATCGTCTCGGCGGCCTGGATCGGGTATCGAGGCGGGCCGTTCCTGGTCAACCGAGCGGGCGTGATCCACGAACTCGGTTCTCCTCGCTCGCGTCGATCGTCGATGTTGCCTCGGCTCCTGCGCCAGGGTGTGGCCTATGCCGCCCTGGCGGCGATCGCGGTCACCGTGCTCCTGGCGATGAGCGACGCCGAGTCCTTCGGTTTCGCCGAGGCCGGGAAGACCTCGGTCGTCGCCATCGCCGCCATGCTCATCGCCGTCGCCCAGGCCGAGTGCTGGTTGATCGTGTGGAAGGGAGACCATCCGCCGAGGCCGGCGATCATCGCCAGCAACGTCGTCGTCGCCGGTGGCATCGTCGCACTCGTCGCGTTCGGGCAGTCACTCGAGACCTGGATCGGCGCCCTCGCCCTGGCAGCCGGTCTCGCCGTTTCGGGAACGGCGGCCATCGTCTTGCTGGAGCGGGTTCCCGTCGATCACCTCTGGAAGCGGGCCTCGGCCCTGGAAGACATGCGGTCGGCGATGCTCAGCTTCGACTTCCAGCAGGTGCTGGTCAATCTCCGGCGCGCCGTCGACCATTCCGAGGGGCGACGGGTCCGCGTCCGCCTGGCCCGCCGGTGGATGCCCCTGCAGTTGTGGCGGTACCTCGCCTCGATCGAGCACGGCATCGTGGCCCGCCTCGGCCAGTTCGCGGTCTCGGGGCTCGCCATCGCCGCCTTCCTGGTCTTCGCCGACCCCGCCGACGGGGTCGTCGCCCTGGCCATCGCCGGCATCGGGTTCGTGGTCGGGATCGAGCTGTCGGCGCCCGTTGCCTCGACCGCAGGACAGTCCGTCTTCGTGGTGCACTACCCGCGCACGTCGATCCCCATCCTTCGGCGCCAGGTGGCGACGGCCACCGTGCTCGCCGCCGTACTCGCCTCCGCATCGATGGGTTGGAAGATCGCCATCGACCCGACGGTCGGACTGGCGATCCTCGGATTGCTGGCCTTCGGCACGCTCGCCGCCTCGGCCCAGGGCCGCCTCGGCTCGCCCGACGTCGCCCAGATGGCATCGATCCTCGGTCCGAGCGGAATCGGGCCGGCCCTGTGGGCCCGTGCCCTGCTCGGCCCACTGCTCACCCTCGGGCTCACCATCGTCGTCTCGCACGGTTGGCTCCACCCCGATCCCTCACGCGGTCCCTGGCCATCGCTGGTGCTCGTGCTCGTCGTCATCGCCGCCGTGGTGGCCACCTACCCGATGGAGAAACGCAGCGCATGATCGTCATCGAACGGCTCCGCCAGGACTACGGCAAGACCACGGCACTGTCGGTCGATCACGAGGTGATCGAGGCCGGGACGACTGCGCTCGTCGGTCACAACGGCGCCGGGAAGTCGACCCTGCTCATGATCACCGCCGGTCTGATCCGCCCCACGACCGGCTCGGTCACGATCGACGGCAACCCGGCCGGGGGTCGCGGCGCCCGAGCGTTGGTGAGCTTCGTGCCCGATCAGCCGGCGCTCTTCGACGACCTGACCCTGTGGGACCAGATGGTCTACGTGGCCCGCCTGCACGCCCGCTCCGAGCCCGACGAGCAGTCGACCCGTCTGGTCGAGATCCTCGATGCCTTCGATCTGCTCGAACGGTTCCCCAACGCGATGAGCAAGGGCCAGCGGCAGAAGGCGAGCCTGCTCGTCGCAACGGCCCGCCCGTGCACGGTCCTGCTGGCCGACGAGCCGACGACGGGCCTCGACGCCTCGTCCAAGGCGGCCTTCATCAGCGCCCTCGGCGAACTGGTCGCCGGTGGGATGTCGGTGATCTCGAGCACCCACGACGACGAGCTGATCCAGACCTGCGATCGCTCGTTGCATCTCCGCGGCGGGCGCATCGTCGATGAGCGCTCCGGATCGACCTCGCCTCCCGACGAACCCAGCATCGAGTCGGCCGACCGAACGCCCCCCTCGTCGCTCAAGCCCGGTCAGCGTCCCGACCGCTGGTCACGGGGCGGCGCGTCCCGGGATCCGATCGACTGATCCGGGCCGGACGGCGCCGAGGGGTGGCGGCGCTGGACGGGGGCACGCCGAGCCCCCAGACTGCTCGACATGTCGATGCCCCGTGATCTGATCGGTCTGACCCTCACACTCGACGACGGTGTCGCAGAGCTACGGATCGATCATCCGCCGATCAACCTCATCGACGCCGACCTCTATCGGTCGCTGCGGGCGGCGGTCGCCTGGGCGGCGAGCGAGTCCGAGGTGCGGGTCGTGGTGCTCCGCAGTGCCAACCCCGAGTTCTTCCTGGCCCACTTCGATGTCGGGCTGATCCTCGCGACCCCGATCGATCGTCCGGCCGAACGATCGTCGGAACTGCATGCGTTCCATCACCTGGCCGAACTCCTGCGGACGATGCCCAAGCCGACCATCGCCCAGATCGACGGCCGGGTCGGGGGTGGTGGCGGTGAGCTGGCGGCGTCGTGTGACATGCGGTTCGGAGACCGGGATCGCGCGGTGCTGTGTCAGATGGAGGTCCCGCTCGGGATCCTGCCCGGCGGTTCGGGTACCCAGCGGCTTCCCCGGCTCGTCGGACGAGGCCCGGCGATGGAGATCATCCTCGGCGGCGACGACATCGATGCCGTCACGCTCGAGCGTTGGGGCTGGCTCAACCGGGCCCTCCCCGCCCCGGAACTGACCGGGTTCGTGGACCGCCTCGCCCGCCGGATGTCAGGATTCCCGCCCGACGCCGTTGCCCGGGCGAAGGCGTCGACGCTCGGTGCCGAACCCGACCCGGTGCCCGGGCTCCTCGACGAGGCGTTCCTCTTCCAGGAGACCCTGCGGTCGCCGTCGGCCCCGGTTCGGATGCGGAACTTCCTGGAGCGGGGCGGCCAGACGCCCGAGGGCGAGCGGCGGGTCGGCGAGCTGGGGGCGGAGCTGTTCTAGACGCGGGCACGGGCGACCGCCCGAGAGACCTCGTCGTCAGGACCGGCGGCGTCGCAGTGCGTCGATCCGGCGGGCGTCGCGTACCAGCGCGTCGATGGAGTCGTCCACCTCGGCGTCGGAGCCGTTCGCATCGGGCAGCAGGCGCCGGCTGATGACCTCGAGCAGGGCGCTGACCGTCACGCCGTGTTCGGTCGCGAACTCATGCCACTGGTCGTGGGCGTCGGCGCTGACGTAGGCGTGGATGGCTCGGCGGTTGGGGGTGTCCATGACGGGGTCCTGGGATGGGGAACGACGACGGGCGGGTTCTCGCCGGCACGCTCATCTGCCGCCGTGCCGCCCTGAAGCGCCGATTCTTCTTCATTCCGGACGAACGTTCAATGCGAAGCGGCCGATCAGGAGATCCACGGTCGTCGACCGCTCGTCGGGATGGACGGTGGCCAGGACGAGCGCCGGGTCGGGGACCGTCCAGGTCGGGTCGTCCACCTCGGCCCGCCGCACCCGGATGGTGGGTAGGCCGGCCGAGCGATAGCCCTCGACGATCACGATGTCGACGGTCGGGAAGAAGAGTCGGACCAGGTCGCGCAGCGGCGGCGATCGGCCATCGTCGCTCATCCAGGCCACCTGATTCGCCCCGACGAGCAGCGTCTCGGCGCCGGCGGCCCGATGCCGCCAGGAGTCCTTGCCTTCGGTGTCGAGTTCGATCCGGTGGGCGTCGTGCTTCACGGCTCCGACCCGCAACCCTCGTGCGACGAGGTCACCGATCACCGCCTCGACGAGCGCCGTCTTGCCGGTGCCCGATGGAGCGACGAAGGACACCATCGGCGGGAGCGCGTCGTCCGGCGGCGCGGCAGGTTTCGGATCGGGTTCGGCGGTCGATGGCATGGCCCGAGGGTTGTACTACGTGGGGGAGGACTTGGCGAGTGCCCCGCCGGACCCCCGACTCATGACCCTCGCCACCGAGTCGATGCTCCAGACCATGCAAGGCGCTCGATCGGCCATCGAGGATGACCAGGGGGTGTCGAACGCGGAACGATCCGCCGACGCCACCACCGGCGCGCCGAGCCAACCCGCCGTCCCCGCTCGGAGTCGCCGGCGGGATCGGGAACTGCAGGCCGAACTCTCGACCATCGAGCGTCTCCAGCGACTCGTGCACGACATCCTGGTGGAGTTCGAACACCTCGACGTCGAATCGATCGGATCCGGCGTCGACGGGGCCCTCGACCGACTCGGTCGCTTCCTCGAGGTCGACCGCTGCTCGCTGTACGAGACCGGCGATGGCTGGATCCGGAACACCCACGGATGGTGCGCCGACGGGCTCGAGATGGCGGCTGACCCCCTGACCTCCGTCGCGATCGAGGACCTCGAGCCGTGGTTCGAGGCCTTCGACCGTGACGAGGAGGTCGTGATCGATCGCGTCGCCGGACCCCGTCACGATCGAACCGACGACCCGGATCGGCTCGCGACGCTGGGGATTCGTTCACTGTTGGCCGTTCCCCTTCGGGCCCAACACGGAACCCATGGGTTCCTCGGCTTCCAATCGGTCGGGTCGCCACGGAGCTACTCGCCCATCGAGGTCGGCATGCTCCGATCGCTGGCGGGCGCCATCACCTCGGCGGTGATCCGGCAGCGTTCCCATCGTGAACGACGGCGGGCCGAGGCCCGGCTGAGTGCCCTCACCCGGCACGCCCGGGATCATGCCCTGCTGATGGACGAAGCCGGCCACGTCTCGTATGCCAGCGAATCCTGGTCGTCGATCGACCTCAGTCCCGGTCAGCTGCTGGGGCACCGCTGGATGGATCGTCTCGGCGAGAACGCCCGGACCGGTCTGGTCCTCATGATCGATCGAATCGTCACGCGGGAGCCGGGCACGGTCCGGTCCGAAACGCTCGACATCGAGGTCACGACCGACGGCGGGCAGGCCCTGTGGCTCGAAGTTGCCGTGCACGACCAACGCGACGACCCCGAGATCGACGCCCTCGTGCTGCACGGCCGCGACGTGACCGATCGCAAACTCGCCGAGGAAGAGCGCGTGATCGCCTCGTTCACCGACCCGGTGACGGGACTCGGCAACCGGTCCTATCTCGAGGCCAAGCTCGCCGAGAGCCTGTCGACGGCGGCGGGACAGGGCCGCCAGGTCGCCCTGCTGTTCCTCGACCTCGATCGGTTCAAGCTCATCAACGACAGCCACGGCCACACGATCGGGGATCTGGTCCTGGCCCGGGTGGGGCGGCGCCTGAGCGGGCTGGTGCGCGGCGGCGACCTCGTCGCCCGCTTCGGCGGCGACGAGTTCGTGGTGCTCGTGAACGACGTCGAATCGATGCCGGCCCTCGAGGCCATCGCCGATCGGATCCGTCTCGCCCTGAGCGAGCCGATCGAGCTCGACACCATGACGCTGCGGTTGTCGGTGTCGGTGGGGATCGCAGCCGCCGACGACTCCTCGGCCGAGTCGGCGTCGCTGCTGCGAGATGCCGACATCGCGATGTACCGGGCGAAGGACCGGGGCCGCAACCGCCTGGCGACCTTCGACCACGAGGCCCGTCGAGAGGTCAGCCGACGAAACGACATCCTCCAACGACTGCCCGACGCCGTCGAGGCGGGTCTGATCGTTCCCCACCTGCAGCCGATCGTCGAGCTGACGAACGGCTCGATCATCGGTGCGGAGGCCCTCGCCCGTTGGGACGATCCGATCATCGGACCGGTGGCCCCCGACGAGTTCATCTCGGTCGCCGAGGAGACCGGGTTGATCGTGCCGCTGGGTCTCTCGATGCTCGAGCACTCGCTGCAGGCGGCTTCGACCTGGCCGACCCGATACACCATCTCGGTCAATCTCTCTCCGGGGCAGCTCGTCGAGCCGACCCTGGCGGCGCAGGTCGCGACGCTCCTCGACCGCTACGCGTTCGACCCGACGCGTCTGTGCCTCGAGGTGACCGAGAGCTCGCTGATGGCGAATCTCGATCGGGGTGTGGAACTCCTGCTCCGGTTGCGTTCCCTGGGTGTGACGCTGGCGATGGACGACTTCGGTACGGGTTTCTCGTCGCTGTCGATGCTGCGGCGACTCCCGGTCGACATCTTGAAGATCGACCGGGCGTTCGTGAGCGGTCATCGAGGGGACACCGGCGGCGACGCCCGCCTCGTCCGTGCCGTGATCGGCTTGGCCGAGGAGTTCGGGATGATGACGCTCGCCGAAGGCATCGAAACCGATGCCCAGCGACTCGAGCTGCGCCGGCAGGGTTGCCGGCGGGGTCAGGGATACCTGTTCGGCAAGGCCGTCCCGCCCGATCGGTTCGCGGCGTCGATCGGCGTCGAGCAGCCTCGCAGCGCCTGAGCGCGCTCAAGTTTCGGTCGTCCTCGGCCGTTACCGATACCAGTGGAAACCATGCCTTCCCCCTCGACACGACGTCGGACCGGACGGGTCGCCAATCGCGATCGCGCCGGCCGGATCGAGGTCTGTACCGCCGACGGTCGGCCGCCGGGCGGGCGTTGGCCCGAGCTCGTCGACCTCGAGCGGCCGTGGGAACTCACCAAGGTCGCCGGCTCGGTCGGTCTGCTGGTGTTGTCCACCTCGGTGCTCGGAATGCCTCTGGTGGGGCTCGGCTGTGCGGTCGGTGCGGTGACCCTCGGTGTCGGGCAGATCGTCGGCGACCGTCGGCATCCCCGGATCGGAGCGGCCCTCGACCCCCGGGCGAAGGCCACCGGCGAGGCCGTGATCCGCAGCCGTGGCGATTGGTGCGTGGTTCGCGTCGATGGCCGGGGCTCGGCGCCATGGCGAGCGACGGTGGTGCGCTTTCGGGCCCAGCCGGTGTCCGGTGCGCACCGCGATGGCCCCTACGAGGTGACGGGCCGGGCGATCTGGCACCGCGATCTCTCGACGGGCGCCAACACGATCGGGCTCGAGATCGGACAGGACCTGCCGGCGACCGGCGCCGATGCCCGGTCCGAGACGTGGTACGAGCTACGAGTGCACACCGTCGACGGTCGCCGCCTCGCCGCCCGTCGGGTGGTCGTCGTGAGGTCCTGAGGCCGGCGTGAGGCCCTGAACCCGGCGAGATGCCAAGATGCGGGCGGCGTTCGTCCGACGCCACGCTCCGGGAGGACCACCTTGACCACACTCACCTCGTCCGACGGCCACCAGTTCGACGCCCACGAGGTCGGTGACGGCCCCCGGGGGATCGTGGTGGTCCAGGAGATCTTCGGCGTCAACCCTCACATCCGGTCGGTGGCCGACGGGTACGCGGCCGCCGGCTATCGGGCCATTGCTCCGGCGTTCTTCGACCGGGTCGAGACGGGTGTCGAACTGGGCTACGACGCCGCGGGGATGCAGGCGGGAATCGGCTACGCATCCAAGCTCGACTGGGACAACACGATGGCCGACGTCGCGGCCGCCATCAGCCACCTGCGCGAGCAGGGAGCGACCCGCGTGGGGATCGTCGGCTACTGCTGGGGAGGCACCGCCGCCTGGTTGGCAGCGAGTCGGGCCCCCGTGGACGCCGCCGTTGGCTACTACGGCGGCGGCGTGATCGGCTTCGCCGGCGAGACACCGGCCGTTCCCACCATGCTGCATTTCGGAGCACTCGATTCGCACATCCCCCTGAGCGGTGTTGCCGAGGTCGCAGCGGCGCATCCCTCGGTGCCGGTCCACGTCTACGACGAGGCCGACCACGGATTCAACTGCGATGCCCGCCCGTCGTATCACGCACCATCGGCTGCGCTCGCGCTCGAACGGACCCTCGCCTTCTTCGACGAACACCTCTGACCCGGCGTCAGGCCTCGGTGTCGGCGGCGGCCATCACGTCGAGCCCCGCGAACCGACCCGAGGGGTCGGCGACCTCGACGACGCGCTCGTCGACGTCGTCGTACTCGAGCCGCAGGGCCCGGGTCATCGTGGCGTGCATGGCGTAGGTGCAGGTGATGTAGGTGAACTCCAGGATCTCCTCGTCGCTGAGCAGGTCCTGGAGCTGATCGAACAAACCCTGGGGAACACGCCCGTGCTCGAGCACCAGACAGTCGGTGTAGGCGAGGAGGGCCCGCTCGGTCGGGTCCCAGCAGTCGGCGATCGACCAGTTGGGAATGGCCGCCACCTGTTCATCGGTGTAGCCGGCGTCCCGCATCGCCTTGCAGTGCTGGCTGAAGACGAACTGGCTGCCGACGGCGTAGCCGGCCCGGATCTGGCCCAGTTCGCGGTGGCGGGCCGACAGGACCCGGTCGGGCGACCGGTAGAACTGGAACCCGGCGGTGGTGTGGTCGAAGGCATCCGGGACCAGCGCGAACACGGTCCACCAGTTGCCGGGGGTCCCGCTGGCCGTTCCGGGTTCGGCCACGGGATCGCGGTCGCCGAACAGCGAGCGGTACACCGCCCGACCGAAGGGATGGACGTCGGCGGCGGGGACCTGACGGAGTCGGGGCACGATCAGGCTCCTGCGGTCGGGCCGGACGCGGCGGATTCGGCGAGGGGGTCCACGCTGAGCAACCGGGTGGCCTCGGCCGGGTCGGGCTCGAATCCCGGCGTGTCCCGGCAGAGCTCGACCATGATCCCGTTCGGGTCCCGGTAGTAGAGCGAGTGGCACCAGCCGTGGTCCTGTTCCATGAGCGGGTCGACGCCTGCCGCCGTCATGCGCGCCCGGACCGTCTCCTGCTGTTCGGCGGTGGCCCGGAACGCGGCGTGGTTGATCCACACGGGCAGACCGACGCCGTCGGAGACATCGGTGGTGTACTCGGGTCGTTCCCCGACCCCCTGGAACTGGAAGAAGGCGATGCACTCGCCCTGGCCGGTGTCGTAGAAGACGTGCCGGATCCAGCTCTCGCCGTGCGCCTGGACCTCGGTGTGGACCAGGGGGAAGCCCATGAGGTCCTCGTAGAACCTCGTCGTCGCTTCGACGTCTCGGGTGGCGTAGGCAACGTGATGGAACGGCATGGCCCACCCTACGTCCGGGGCCGAGCGAGACGCCAGGGCGGCGCCCGTCCCGACCACAGCCCGTCCGAACCGAGGAGTCTTCGTCGTTTCCCAGCCTTCTGCGGAGCGGCCGTACGCCGGGGCGTACGGTGGCTCCTCAGTTGTGGGTGGGGGGGTCGAGGGCGAGGGCGAGGCCGTCGACGACCTCGGCTCCGGGGTGGAGCAACAGGGTGGTCGGCGGCACCAGCAGCTTGCGGTCGCGGCTGCCGCCGCCGATGATCACCCGCTCACGATCCATGACCCGGGCGTCGATCCAGAGGGGGAGCGCCGTCGTCGTGCCGAAGGGGGTGACCCCGCCGATCTGCATGCCGGTGAGGTCGACGGTCTCGTCGGCTCCGGCGAACGACGCCTTCCGGGTGCCGAGGCGCTTGCGTACGACCCGGTTCACGTCGAGGCGGGTGTTCGCGAGCACCAGGCACATGACGTGGATCGGTGGGTCGGCCTTGCCGACGACGACGATGGCGTTGGCCGAGTCCTCCGGGGCGTAGCCGTAGGCCTCGCAGAACGCCGCAGTGTCGGCCAGCGACGGGTCGCACGGGACCACCTCGTGGTCGGCTCCGAGTGCGGCGAGTTGTTCCAGAACGGGATCGGACATGGCGCGAGGGTAGGCCGGACTCGTGGCGTGCTCGCCCGGGGCCTGCCCTAGCATCCGGCGATGGAGCGGATCTTCGAAGACGACATCACCTTCTGGGACGACATCGAGGGGTACTGCGGTTCGCTCAGCTATCGCCAGGGCGACGACGTGGCCCTGCACGTCTCGTGTCGAACGGCCACCTATTCCATCGAGATCGAACGGTGGGGGGCCCGGCGCGAGTCGGTCTGGTCGGCCACCGATCTCGTCGGAACCCACACCCCGGCTCCCGCCGACGCCGACTCCCACGGCTGTCGTTGGCCCGTCTCGGTGACGATTCCGATCCCCGACACCTGGGCCAGCGGGTTCTACCTCGTCACGCTGACCGCCGATGGTGCCCCGGCCGGTCATGACGTCGCCCACGCCGGCTTCGTCGTCCGGCCCCGGCAGCCCTCGTCGTCGATGCTGCTCGTCCTCGCCACCAACACCTGGAACGCCTACAACACCTGGGGTGGAGCGAGCCTCTACACCGGTGGATCACAGGTCTCCTACCGGCGCCCGTTCGGGCGGGGGATGCTGTGCCGTCCCGCGGTCGATCGCGACGACCGCAAGGCCCGACCCACCCGCTGGGGAGAAGACGCCGACGTCGACGGTCTCATCTTCCAGCGGTATCGGATGGCCAACGCCTACCCGGCGGCGATCGGCTCCTCGGGCTGGTTCAGTCTCGAGCGGCGCTTCGTCGAATGGGCCGAGGGCGAGGGCTTCGACCTGGACTACGCGATCTCGTCGGATCTCGAACTCGAGCCCGACACGGTCGAGGGATACGACCTCGTTCTCGGGGTCGGTCACGACGAGTACTGGTCGGCAGGCCAACGGGCCGCCGTCGAGGGATTCGTCGCACGCGGGGGCACCTACGCGAGCTTCTCGGGGAACACCATGTTCTGGCAGGTCCGGGTCGAGGGCGAGGGGCCGGCGACGACCATGGTGTGCCACAAGTACTCCGCCCACGACACCGACCCGGTCCTGGCCACCGACCCGACCTCGATGTCGGGGATGTGGGCCGATCCGATCGTGGCCCGGCCCGAAGCCTCGTTCCTCGGTGGAGGCTCGGCATGGGGGCTCTACAACCGGTTCGGGCAGGCCACGCCCCGAGGGTCGGGGGCCTTCACCGTGTACCGCAACGACCACTGGCTCCTCGCCGGTACCGGACTCCGCTACGGCGACCTGCTCGGCGCCAAGCACGGAGTCGTCGGCTACGAGACCCTCGGTTGCCGCATCCAGTTCGACGACGAGCAGCTCCCGGTTCGGGCCGGGGGAGACGCCACCCCCGAGGACCTCGAAATCGTGGCCTTCACCCCGTCGTCGAATCTCGGGATCGGGGAATACCCGGCCTCGATCTCGGCCCTGGATGACCAGGGTGACATCGAGTTCATCGCCTCCCGTCTCTTCGGAGGGCTCGACGAGGCCGCGTTGCGCAAGGCCCGGCACGGCAACGCGGTGATGGTGGTGGCACGACCCTTCGGTCCGAGCGGGGGCGACGTCGTCACGATCGGCACCACCGATTGGGTGTTCGGGCTCGCCGACGACCCCGCCGTTGCCCAGGTCACCCGCAACGTGCTCACCCGTTCCCGGTGACCGTCGCCGACAAAACCACTGCGGGGCGCAAGGAGATCGGACAGAGGAGTACCGTGCTGAACCGGGGCCGTCGTCTGGGTTGCCCCGTGTCGAGCACCGGACCGTGGAGAACATCGTGAACACGCCAGCCGAACAACTCGGGATCAACGTGATCCGTGGACTCGCGCTCGACGCACCGCACGCCGCCAAGTCGGGGCACCAGGGCACCGCCATGGCGCTCGCTCCGCTGGCCCATGTCCTGTTCACGAGGATCCTGCGCTACGACGCCGCCGACACGACCTGGCCCGACCGCGACCGGTTCGTCCTGTCGGCCGGTCACGCCTCGATCCTGCTCTACTCGATGCTCTACCTCACCGGGTCGGGCTCGTCCGAGCAGCCGGCGCTCGAACTCGACGACCTGAAGGCCTTCCGCCAGTTCGAATCGGCGACACCCGGCCACCCCGAGGCCGGTCACACCGCCGGTGTCGAGGTCACGACCGGCCCCCTCGGCCAGGGACTCGCCGACGCCGTCGGCATGGCGATCGCCGAACGCAATCTCCGAGCCCGATTCGGCGCCGAGCTCACCGATCACCACACCTTCGCCATCGCCGGTGACGGCTGTCTGTCCGAAGGGATCAGCCACGAGGCGGCGTCGCTGGCCGGACACCTGAAGCTGGGTCGCCTCGTCGTCGTCTACGACGACAACCACATCACGATCGACGGCCCCACCGACCTGGCGCTGGGCGACGATGCGTCCGAGCGTTTCGCGGCCTACGGCTGGCACGTGATCGAGGCCGGCGAGATCGGCGAAGACCTCGACGCGCTCGAACGGGTGCTCCTCGAGGCCAAGGCCGAGACCGAGCGACCGACCCTGATCCGCCTGCGAACCCACATCGGGTACCCGTCACCGTCGCTGACCGACCACCACGAAGCCCACGGGCTCGCGTTCGGCGACGCCGAGATCACCGAGGTCAAGGCCGTGATGGGCCTGCCCGACGAACCGTTCCACGTCCCGGCCGACGTCCTCGAGTACTACCGGGCCGCCGGCGCCCGGGGGGCCGAGGCACACGCCGACTGGGAGGCCCGCCTCGAGTCGGCCTCCGACCAACGGGCCGAGTGGGATGCGTCGTGGTCGGCCACCGGCCTCGACGGCTGGGACGAGGCCCTCCCCGAGTTCGAGCGGGGCACCATGATGGCCACCCGGAAGGCGTCGCAGAAGGTGCTCGACGCCCTCGTTCCGCTGGTCCCGGGGTTCATCGGCGGGGCCGCCGACCTCACCGGCAACACCGGAACGGTCCTGGCCGGCCAGTCGGTCCAGAGCGCCGCCGACCCCGGTGGCCGCCAGATCTACTTCGGGGTCCGGGAACACGCCATGGGCGCCGCCCTGGTCGGGTTGGCCAAACACGGAGGCTTCATCCCCTTCGGCGGCACGTTCCTGGTCTTCTCCGACTACATGCGCCCGGCCGTCCGCCTCGCCGCGCTGTCGGGGGCCAAGTGCGTCTTCGTGTGGACCCACGATTCGCTCGGGGTCGGCGAGGACGGGCCGACCCATCAGCCGGTCGAACACATCATGTCCCTGCGCCTGATCCCCGGACTCCAGGTGATCCGGCCGGCCGACGCGGTCGAGACCGCCGGGGCGTGGCGATCCGCCCTCGACTACGACGGTCCGACCGCCATCATCCTCAGCCGTCAGGACCTGCCGATCCTCGAGTACTCCTCGATCGACGGGGTCCCCCAGGGGGCCTACCTCGTCGCCGACCACGACGATCCCGAGATCACCCTGATCGGCACCGGCAGCGAGGTGTCGTTGTGCCTCGAGGCGGCCGAGGCGCTCGACGAGCGCGGCATCGGTGCCCGTGTGGTGTCGATGCCGTGTTGGGACGCCTTCGATGCGCTCTCGGTCGACGAACAAGACGAGATCCTGCTCCCCGAACTCCCGACGATCTCGGTCGAAGCCGGTGTCACGCTCGGGTGGGAACGCTGGTCCGACCTGGCGATCGGGATCGATCGTTTCGGCGCCTCGGCACCGGGGGACATCGCTCTCGGCAATCTCGGGATGAACGTCGACAACATCGTCGGGGCCGTCATCGAGGTGCTCGAGGCCGGCGACTGACGTCAGCCCCATTCGTTTCCCGCCCACGCAAGGAAGAACAAGACCATGGCCCGTCTCCACGACCTGTACACCCAGCAAGGACAGAGTCCCTGGCTCGACAACCTCCGACGGGGTTGGATGTCGTCGGGTGAGCTGCAGGCGTGGCTCGACCGCGGGGTGCGGGGCATCACCTCGAACCCGTCGATCTTCGCGAAGGCGATGACCGACAGTGACGAATACGACGCCGATCTGCAGAGTCTGGTCGAGTCGGGCACGTCGGTCACCGACGCCTACTGGGAACTGGTCGTCGACGACATCGGCCGGGCCCTCGAGATCCTGCGCCCGATCTTCGACGATTCCGACGGGGAGGACGGCTACGTCTCGGTCGAGGTCTCGCCGGCGCTGGCCAACGACGAAGCAGGCACCGTGGCCGCGGCCCGCGGAACTCGACGACCGCATCGCGGCGCCGAACGTCTACATCAAGGTGCCGGCCACGGTCGAAGGGGTGGCCGCCATCGAGACCCTCGTCGCCGAGGGCCGATCGATCAACGTGACCCTCATCTTCTCGCTGTCACGCTACGCCGAGGTCATGAACGCCTACCTCGGCGGACTCGAGGCCTTCGACGGCGATCGTTCCACGGTGTCGTCGGTGGCCTCGTTCTTCATCAGCCGGGTCGACGTCGAGGTCGACAAGCGTCTCGAGGCGATCGGCACCGACGAGGCGCTCGGCCTCCGGGGAAAGGCCGCCATCGCGCAGGGCGTGCTGGCCTACGAGTTGTTCCGGCAGACCTTCTCCGGTGAGCGCTGGGACGCCCTGGCCGCCACCGGAGCCCGTTACCAGCGTCCGTTGTGGGCGTCGACGTCGACGAAGAGCCCGGACTATCCCGACACGCTCTACATCGACTCCCTCATCGGACCCGACACGGTCAACACGATCCCCGATGCCACCCTGGCCGCCTTCGAAGACCACGGGACGGTCGAGCGGACCATCGACACCGACGTCGCCGCAGCCCATCGGGTGGTGGCCGATCTCGCCGGGCTCGGCATCGACCTCGAGGACGTGGCCGTTCAGCTCGAACGCGAAGGCGTCGAGTCGTTCGCCAAGTCCTTCGACGACGTGCTGGCGACGCTCGCCGACCGGGTCGGGGAGTTCACGAGCTGACGTCGGCCGACTCGGCGTCGAATCCGCCCAGGACCGACGCCACGTTCTCGCCGATGGCATCGACGGCGTAGCCACCCTCGAGGATCACCACCGTGGGCAGCGAGGCGCGGGCCAGTCGCCGGCCGATGGCGTCGAAGTCGGGTGCCGTGAGTGCGAACGTCGAAATCGGATCGTGCTCGAAGGTGTCGACCCCGAGCGAGACCACCAGGGCCTCGCAGCGCCGGTCGGCCACCAGCGCCAGGCAGTCCTCCAACGCCGTCGACCAGGCGCCGAAGCCCGTTCCCGGGGGGAGCGGGATGTTGTGGTTCCAACCGGCGCCGGGTCCGGAGCCGGCCTCGTCGGCGAAACCCGTGAAGTACGGGAACTCGGACTCGGGGTGACCGTGGATCGAGAGGTACAGGACGTCGTCGCGCTCGTAGAAGATGTCCTGGGTCCCGTTGCCGTGGTGGTAGTCGACGTCGAGGATCGCCACCGGACCGTGCCCGGCTCGGCGGAGGCGCTCGGCGGCAACGGCGGCGTTGTTCAGGTAGCAGTAGCCGCCGAACTGGTCGCGGGTGGCGTGGTGGCCGGGTGGGCGACACAGGCCGAAGGCGGCGCGTTCCCCGCCGATCACGGCAGTCGCTGCCGCCTCGGCGATGGCCGCAGCCCCGACGGCGGCCGACCAGGTCCCGGCGGTGACGCCGCAGTCGGCAGCGAAGCTGTGGTGCCCGACGAGTCCCCGGATCGAGATGGGTCGACGGTCCGACATCCGCCTGGTGGGCCACGACAGGCCCATCGCGGCCGGGCCGGGGGCGCCTTCGGCCTCCCAGCGCTCCCAGATCGTCTCGAGGAAATCCAGGTACTCGGACGTGTGGACGGCTTCGAGCAATGCTCGGTCGACCGGGTCGGGCGTCGCGAACCGATGACCTGCTCGCACCAGTGCCGTCCGGACGAGTTCGGCCCGGGGTGGAGACTCCCAGGACGGGATGAGGGTGCCGCCGTCGAGCTCGACGCTGTGGTGCCGACGGTGGTCGTCGGAGGCGAAGACGAGCACGCTCACGAAGGTATCGGGTTGTGAACCTACCGAGAAGAAACCGCCGAGTTCCTTGCGCAGCGGGTTCGGGCATGGAACCCTTCCACTGCCATCAAGGGCGAGCCGAGTGCCGGAAGGGGAGATCGGTGCAAGAGGATGGTTGTCGAACGTGGTGACTACCGACGAAGCCGGGGCGACTGACGTCATCCGTCTCGAGAACGTGCGCAAGGCCTTCGGCGACTTCGTCGCCGTCGAACGGGCCGACTTCGGGATTCGCGAAGGAGAGTTCTTCGCCATGCTGGGACCGTCCGGCTGTGGCAAGACGACGACCCTGAAGATGATCGCCGGGTTCGAACAACCCACGTCGGGTCGGGTCGTGCTCAACGGCGAGGACGTGAGCCGGATCCCGCCCTACAAGCGCAACGTCAACACCGTGTTCCAGCAGTACGCGCTCTTTCCGCACATGACGGTGGCCGACAACGTCCGGTTCGGACCCAAGTCCAAGAAGATCCCCAAGTCCAAGTACGAAGCCGACGTGCTCGAGATGCTCGAGGTCGTGCGGCTCACCGACTTCGCCAAGCGCAAGCCGTCGCAGCTCTCGGGCGGGCAGCAGCAGCGGGTGGCCCTGGCCCGGGCCCTGGTCAACTTCCCGAGCGCCCTCCTGCTCGACGAGCCCCTGGCCGCACTCGACCTGAAGCTGCGAGAAGCCATGCAGTTCGAGCTGAAGCGGATCCAACGCGAAGTCGGGATCACCTTCGTGTTCGTCACCCACGACCAGGGTGAGGCGCTCACGATGAGCGACCGCATCGCCGTGATGAGCGAGGGCAACGTCGAGCAGATCGGCACGCCGAAGGAGATCTACGACAGCCCGTCGTCGCTGTTCGTCGCCGGGTTCATCGGATCGGCCAACCTGCTGCCGGGCGAAGCCGTCGGCCAGGACGGCGACGACACCGTCGTCGCGCTGCGCAGTGGGGCCACGATCCGGGCTCGAACCGGCGTGGAACGGCCCAACGGGTCCAAGGTGTCGGTCATGCTCCGGCCCGAACGGCTCATCGCCACCGTCGATCCGGGTTCGAATGGCCGTTCGATCGACGGGGTGGTCACCGATCTCGTCTTCCAGGGCGCGACCGCCCGGCTCGGTCTGAAACTGGGCGACGACAGCGAGATCATCGCCAACGTGGCCAGTGCCGCCGATCTGCCGTTCCTGCTGCCCGGGGCCACGGTGCACCTCACGTGGCAGGCCGGCGCGGCGTTCGTGCTCAGCGGTTGGCCCAGCCGGGCCGGAGCGACCGCCAGCGACATCGACACCCTGGAAGCGCAGGTGGCCGGCTGATCCATTCCTCGCCTCGACCTCCCGCATCCATGTCCCCCGAACTCGTCCCGAGTTCCCTCCAACCAAGAAGGTCATCTCCCTCCATGACTCGACGCCAGACCACACCACCCCCCATGCTCTCCGGGCTGCCCCTCACCCGACGACAACTCCTCCAGCGAGCCGGCGTGCTCGGTGCCGGCCTCACCCTGCCGGGCTTCCTCGCCGCCTGCGGGGGGAGCAGCAGCGACTCGGCGGCCTCCGACGGGGGTGGCGGTGGTGGCAACTCGCTGCTCTTCGAGAACTGGCCCGAATACATCGATCCGACCGAAGACGGCGTCCTCGGAACCGTCGACCGGTTCAAGGAGGCGTCGGGCGTCGACCTGACCTACAGCGAGACCTACAACGACAACGTCGAGTACTTCGCCAAGGTCCAGCCGCTCCTGGGCACCGGCAAGACCATCGACCCCGACCTCATCGCCCCCACGTCCTGGCTCGTCGGTCGACTGATCAGCCTCGGTTGGCTCGACACCCTGCCCCTCGACCAGGTCCCGAACGCCACGAACCTCCGCGCCGATCTGCAGAAGCCGGCGTGGGACCCCACCGGTGAGTATTCCCTGCCGTGGCAGACGGGCTTCGGCGGCATCGCCTACAACATCGACGCCACGGGCCGGGAACTGAACAGCGTCGACGATCTGTTCGACCCGGCGTTCAAGGGCAAGGTCGGCTTCCTGACCGAGATGCGCGATTCGATGGGCCTGCTGATGATGGCCGACGGCGTCGACATCTCGACGGTGACGACCTTCGATCAGGCCGCGGCGGCCTTCGACCGGCTCGAGGCGGCGAAGAACGACGGCCAGATCCGTCGCTTCACCGGCAACGACTACCTCGACGATCTCAGCAGCGGCAACTTCGCCTGCTGCGTCGGGTGGTCGGGCGACATCGTCCAGCTCTCGAGGGACAACCCCAGTGTCCGGTTCGTGATCCCCGAAGAAGGCGGCACCAGTTGGGCCGACTCGATGGTGCTGCCCAAGGGCGCCGCCAATCGCGACTCGGCCGCCAAGTGGATGGACTTCGTCTACGACCCGGTCCAGGCCGCCCAGATCACCGCCTGGGTCCAGTACGTGTCGCCGGTCGCCGGGGTGCGCGACGAGCTGATCAAGCTCGATCCCGAGCTGGCCGAGAGCCCGCTGCTCTTCCCCGACGACGACACCCTGGCCCGCACCAAGTCGTTCGCGAACCTCAGCGAAGACGT
Organism: uncultured Acidimicrobiales bacterium; assembly: GCA_963717115.1. GTDB lineage: Bacteria > Actinomycetota > Acidimicrobiia > Acidimicrobiales > SZUA-35 > JBBQUN01. The sequence goes on from CAVQVO010000017.1 coordinate 618,181, forward strand.
CGAGGCCCAGTACGACGCTCGGTTCTCCGAGATCGTCGGAGCCTAGACGGACGCCCGACCATGACCAGCCCGGCCCCGGCGACCACGACCGGAACGAATCGACGATGGTGGGTGCGGCATCCCGAACGGCTCGGACTCGGCGCGCTGACCGCCGCCGGGGCCCTGCTGGTCGCGGTCGGAACCCGGCTCTTCACCGGCCCGCTGGCCGTCGTCGCCCTGTCACTCGTGCTGGCCGGTGTGATCGGCCTCGTGATGGCGGCGATCGTCGGAGGCCCCGACGTTCGCCGCCAACTGGCGCCCTACGGGTTGCTGAAGCCGGGCATGCTCTGGTTGGCGTTGTTCTACCTGGCGCCCCTGGTGACGCTGTTGCGGAACTCGCTGTCGACCCTGCCCAGCCGGTTCGCGGTGAGGGCCGAGTTCGACTGGAACTTCGGCAACTATTCGACGGCGTTCACCGAGTTCGGTCCCCAGTTCCAGCGGGCCTTCCTCTACGCCGGGGTCGCCACGGTCCTGACGATCATGATCGGCTACCCGCTGGCCTACGTGATCGCGTTCCGTGGCGGCCGCTACCGGTCGATCCTGCTCGGCCTCATCATCATCCCGTTCTTCACCTCCTATCTGATCCGCACGATCGCCTGGCGGAGCCTGCTCGCCGACACCGGGCCCATCCCGAGCTTCTTCGGTGCCGTCGGGCTCCAGGGGCTCCTCGACGCCGTCGGTGTCATGGACGGCGACAAGATCCTCAACACCCCGGCGGCGGTGATCGGCGGGCTCACCTACAACTTCCTGCCGTTCATGACCCTGCCCATCTACGTCAGTCTCGAGAAGATCGACATCCGCCTGATCGACGCGGCGCAGGATCTGTACTCGACGTCGGTCAAGGCCTTCTGGAAGGTGATCTTCCCGCTGTCGCTCCCGGGCGTCTTCGCCGGGACCCTCCTCACCTTCATCCCGGCCAGCGGCGACTTCGTCAACCAGCTCTACCTCGGCAATCCGAACACGACGATGATCGGCAACTCGATCCAGGACCAGTTCCTCGTGCAGAACAACCTCCCGGTCGCCTCGGCGATGTCGTTCGTGCTCATGTTCATCATCACCGTCGGCGTGCTCGTCTACAGCCGCTTCTTCGGCACCGAGGACCTCGCATGAGCGCGCCGGCCACGATCCGCGGTTCGATCGCCAAGTGGGCCCTCAACGTCTACGCCGCGCTGGCCCTGTTCTACCTGTTCATCCCGATCATCTGGATCGTGTGGTTCTCGTTCAACAAGCCCAGGGGCAAGTTCAACATCGCCTGGCAGGAGTTCACGCTCGACAACTGGGCCGACCCGCTGCAGGACCAGGGGCTGACCGACGCCCTGTTCGAGAGCCTCCGCATCGCTGCCGTCTCGACGCTCATCGCCACCGTGCTGGGCTCGCTGATCGCCATTGCGCTGGCCCGATACCGGTTCAAGGGCAGTGCCCCCCTCGACTTCCTGCTGGTCCTGCCCCTGACCACCCCCGAGATCGTCATCGGGTCGTCGCTGGCCACGCTCTTCCTCGACCAGGACGTCAAGCGGGGCCTCGTCACCGTCATCATCGCCCACGTGATGTTCCAGATCAGTTTCGTGGCCCTCACCGTGCGGGCCCGCGTCCGGGGGTTCGACTGGACGCTCGAACAGGCGGCCCAGGACCTCGGTGCATCACCGATGCGGACGTTCTGGCGGGTCACCTTCCCCCTGATCCTGCCGGGAATCCTCGCTGCCTCCCTGCTCTCGTTCGCCCTGTCGATCGACGACTTCATCATCACGCTGTTCAACGCCGGCTCGGTGAGCACGTTCCCGCTGTTCATCAACGCCAGCTTCAAGAACTCGTTCTCGCCGCAGATCAACGTGCTGGCCACCATCGTGCTGATCGTGTCGATCCTGCTCATGGTGTCGGGGACCGTGATCGGCCTGGTTCGCGAGCGTCGCGCCGGTCGTTCCTGAGTCCCGTACGCTCGGCCCCATGACCGCTGACCGTCAGGATCCACAACGGGAGTTGCCCGCCGGGTACGCCGAGCAGCTCGGACTGGGTCTGGCCACGTTCGCCGACCGGCCGATGCTCACCGACGCCTCCCAGCTCGACACCTGGCAGCCCGACGTGGCGATCGTCGGCGCCCCGCTCGACGTGAACGTCACCAACCGGGCCGGCGCGAAGTTCGGGCCCCGGGCGCTGCGGGCCGCGGCCCATCACCCCGGGACCTACCACCTCGATCTCGGCATCGAGATCTTCGAGCATCTCGAGGTGATCGACTACGGCGACGCGTACTGTCCGCACGCCGACTCCACCGTGAGCTTCGCCAACATCCGCGAACGGGTCGGACAGATCGCCGGTCGGGGCATCGTCCCGATCGTCCTCGGCGGCGATCACTCGATCACGTACCCCTCGGCCTCGGCGGTCGCCGAGGCCCATGGGTGGGGCCGGATCGGAATCGTGCACTTCGACGCGCACGCCGACACCGCCGACATCCTCGAGGGCAACCTCGTGTCGCACGGCACGCCGATGCGCCGACTCATCGAGTCCGGAGCCGTGCTGGGCCGGAACTTCGTGCAGATCGGACTGCGCGGCTACTGGCCTCCGGCCGACACCTTCGCCTGGATGCAGGAGCAGGGGATGCGGTGGCATCTGATGCAGGAGATCTGGGAGCGGGGGATCGCCGCCGTCATGGCCGACGCGGTCGCCGAGGCCATGGAGGGTTGCGACGCGCTGTACCTGTCGGTCGACATCGACGTGCTCGACCCCGGATTCGCCCCCGGCACCGGCACCCCGGAGCCCGGGGGGATGAACCCGGCCGACCTGCTCCGGGCCGTCCGCCAGGTGGCGCTCGAGACCAACCTGGTCGGGATGGACGTGGTCGAGGTCTCGCCGGCCTACGACCACGCCGACAGCACGGTGAACAACGCCCACCGCGTCGTCCTCGAGGTCCTGGCCGGTCTGTCGGTCCGCAACCGCGACCGGACCCGATGATCCGGCGTCGGCACCCGGTCGCGCTTGGCTGAGCGTCGATGCGGGCCCCGTGCAAGACTCCCGCCATGACTGTCGTGACCGCCGCAACCGCCTCGAGCGTCCCGGGCGCCGATCTCCTCGATGCCGCCCATGGATTCGACGACCAGACGGTCGAACTCCGTCGGGCCATCCACGCCGATCCCGAACTGGGCCTCGATCTCCCCAACACCCAGCGTCGGATCGTCGAGTCGTTGACCGGCCTCGGTCTCGACATCATCCTCGGTGAATCGACGACGTCGGTGGTCGCCGAGCTCGACTCGGGGCGGCCCGGGCCGACGGTGCTCCTCCGTGGTGACATGGATGCCCTGCCGCTCCAGGAGGATCACGACAGCGACTTCCGATCTCGCAACGAGGGCCGGATGCACGCCTGCGGTCACGATGCCCACGTGGCGATGCTGGCCAGCGCCGCTCGCCTGCTCAGCGAGAATCGTTCGGAGTTCGCCGGGAAGATCCGGTTCATGTTCCAGCCCGGCGAGGAGGGGTTCGGCGGGGCGAAGCTGATGATCGACGAAGGGGTGACCAACGGTGTGGATCGGGCCTTCGCCCTCCACGTCATCTCGAACATGCCGAACGGCATGGTGTTCACCAAGGGTGGCTCGCTGATGGCCAGCGCCGACACCTTCGAGATCACCATCCACGGCAGCGGCGGCCACGCCTCGGCGCCGCATCACGCCGTCGATCCCATCCCGGCGGCGGCGGCCACGGTGCTCGGCCTGCACACCATGGTCGGGCGCACGATCGACCCCGTCCGCTCGGGCCTGATCACGGTCGGCCATCTGTCGGCGGGGACCACCAACAACGTCATCCCGCCGTCGGCCTTCATGGAGGGCACGATCCGCGCCCTCGACGAGTCGACCCGGGCGCAGATCCACGAGGGCATCGACCGGGTCGCGAACGGAACCGCAGCGGCTCATGGCTGTTCGTGCAGCTGCACCGTGACTCCCGGCTATCCCGTGACGGTGAACGACGCCGATCAGGCGGCCCTCACCGGGCTCGTCGCCTCGAGCGTGCTCGGCGAGGGGAACTTCCACGAGATGCCTCGGGCCGTCCTCGGGGCCGAGGACTGGAGCTATGTCCTCCAGCAGGTGCCGGGATCGATGGCGTTCCTCGGCGTCACGCCCGACGACCTCGATCCGACGAAGGCGGCTCCCAACCACTCCAATCTGATGCGCATCAGCGAGTCGAAGCTCGCCAACGGCGTGGCCCTGTACGCCGCCATGGCCCTGGTGCGCTGATCGGCGAGGCGGTCGAGGTCGCGCCCCGAGGTTGGGCGAATCGCCCGAAGCGCTTTTGAACCGGTCCACTTCTGCCGATGCTGGCCCCGTGGGTATCCCTACCGACCTCGATCACCACCGCGGTGCCCGTCACCACAACGGCCCCCGCGTCGCCGTGCTCCTCGTCGCGCTGGCACTGGTCCCCCTCCTGGGTGCCGGTTGGTTTGCCGGTCGCGAGCTCCTGGCGGTCCGGTCGGCCGGCGAGAACGCCGAGGACATCGAGGTCGACACCCGCGATCTGGTCCTGATCACGGAGTTGCGGGCGGGGGTGCTCGACGAACGGAACTGGGCTTCGGCGGTCATCGGAGCCGAATCGATCGGCCTGGATGCGCGGTTCGTCTCTGCCTTCACCGGGATCGACCTCGTCGCCGAAGTGGAAGCGGCGACCGACCGCGTCGATTCGCTGGTCACCGAGCTGGGCGATCCCGAGATGCAGGAACGGGTGAACGCCATCCGCAGCTCCGGTGAGAAGGATCTGAAGGCTCTGGCGCTGAAGTACGGGCAGCTCGAGCAGGAACTGGCCCAGAGGGGCGATCGGACGCTGACCCATCTGCTCGCGCTCTCCGGCGAGGTTCCCGACGGTGCCGACCTCATTCTCCTCTCCCGAATCCTCGACTCGGCGGCGACCGCCCGCCAAGCCATCGCCTCACAGCTCTCGAGCTACTTCAGCGCCCAGTTCTCCGGGTCGGCCACCGCCCGCGAGGAAGTCGTCGTCCTGATCCAGCAGCAGGCCATCTACGACCGCGCGATCGGACAGATCAACCGGTTGGCTGCGCCCGAATCCAACGCGCGAGTTCAGCTCGATGTCATCGAGGGTCTCGACAGCGTCGAACAGTTCCGGGCCGAGCTCGTCGGACTGACCCTGCTCGAACCTGATGCCGTCGGGCAGGGCGACGGTGGCGGCTCCCTCGACTTCGTCCTCGGCGACCTGTCGGGGGTGGCCAGGACCTTCGAGTCCGGCAAGGACTCCTCGTCGGCCCACCTCGTGCTCGTCAATGCCGCCGGGCAGGACGTCCTCGATGCCAGCACGGCCATGACGTCACAGGCATCGGCCGAAAGCCGCCAGGCGCTCCTCCTGATCGGTGGGGTGATCATCATGTCGCTCGCCTTCGCCGTGATGCTGGCCCGGTTCATCGCCCGTCCGATGATGCGCCTGGCCGTCGCCGCCCAGGCGCTGCGGGACGGGACCATGAAGGAATCCACGAACCCCAGTGGACCGTTCGAGGTCCAGGCGGCAACGGTCGCCCTCAACGAGGCCGGAGCCCACCTCGAGCTCGCCACCCGCCAGGCCAACGCCCTGGCCGTGGGCGACCTCGAGAACCCGGCGCTCAGCGAGACCGCCCCCGGCGCCCTCGGGGCATCGCTCCAGACCGCGGTCCGCACCCTCACCGACTCCCTCAACGAGCGCGAGGAGTTCCGTCGTCGCCTGGCCCACGAGGCCAACCACGATGGCCTGACCCGCCTCCCGAACCGCAAGGCCTGCCTGGCCCAGCTGCATCGAGGTCTGGCCCGCACCGGGCGGACCGAGGCCACGCTCGCCGTGCTGTTCATCGATCTCGACGGCTTCAAGGACGTCAACGATCGCTTCGGTCATCCGGCCGGCGACGAGGTGCTCCGGGCGACCGCCCAACGGCTCGTCACCAATGTCCGAGAAGGCGATCACGTCGGCCGGTTGGGTGGCGACGAGTTCGTCGTCATCGCCGAGCCCGTCGCCGACGCGACCGAGGCCTTCGAACTGGCCGAGCGGCTCCTGATCAAGCTCTGCGAGCCGGTGCAGGTCGGCAGCCTGACGGTGCGGATCGGTGCGAGTATCGGCGTCGCCGTCGCCGACCACAACGACCTGACCGCCGACGAACTCCTCCGGGATGCCGACCTCGCGGTCTACAAGGCGAAGGCCGATGGCCGGAATCGCGTCGAACTGTGCGACGAGTCGCTCCGCGACGACATGGTCGCCCAGGCCGACTTCGAGGTGGCGCTGCGGACCGCGATCGTCGACGACGAGTTCTCGCTGTACTACCAGCCGATCGTCGACCCGCTCTCGGGACGTTCGGTCGGCATGGAGGCACTGATCCGTTGGCCGCGCCCCGATGGATCGGTCGTGTTCCCGGACGAGTTCATCCCGTTCGCCGAGCGCTCCAACCTGATCGTCGAGATCGACTGCTGGGTGGTGCGACGGGTGGCCCGCCAGATCGCCCAGTGGAGCGAGAACGACCGACCGTCGTTCCCGGTCTCGATCAACATCTCGGGCCGCCACCTCGGAGCCGACTCCTTCGTCGACAACGTCCTGCGCCCACTCCGCGAGTTCGCCGTCGATCCCCGATCGATCGTCATCGAGGTCACCGAGAGCGCGCTCCTCGACGACCTCTCGAGCGCTGCGGTCAAGCTCCAGGAACTCCGCACGCACGGCATCAAGGTCGCGATCGACGACTTCGGCACCGGCTACACGTCGCTGGCCCACCTCAAGACGCTGCCGATCGACGTCTTGAAGATCGACCGCAGCTTCACCGCCGACGAGAGCTCCCAGTCCCTGGTCAAGCTCATCATCGACACCGGCCACCTGCTCGGTGCGACCATCACGGCCGAAGGCATCGAGACCGAGGAGCAGGCGGGTCAGCTCGCCGCCCTCGGCACCGACGAATTCCAGGGGTACCTGTACGGTCGACCGTGCCCGCCCGAGGAACTCCCCGCCGATCGGGTCCACCCCGCCGAGGCGTCAGTCCACGGCTGAGGTCGAGACCTCGTTGAGCAGTCCGGTCGTGACGTCGTACACGTAGCCACGCATGTGGTCCTTGTACTTGACGAACGGGGTCATGAGCAGTCGCTGCATCGATTGTGCGACATCGGCGTAGGGGTCGACGAACGATTCGAGGGCCCACCACGGCTTGATACCGATCTCGGCTTCGAGCTCGGCCCGGAAGGCGTCCTCGGTGACCCGCTGCAGGCCGCAGTCGGTGTGATGGACCAGGATGATCTCCTTGGTCCCGAGATAGCGCTGCGACAGGCACAGCGACCGGATGACGTCGTCGGTGATGACGCCACCGGCGTTGCGGATGATGTGGGCCTCGCCGTTGCCCAGACCCAGCAGTTGGAAGATGTCCATCCGGGAGTCCATGCAGGTCACGATGGCCAGGTTGCGACGAGGGCTGACCTGGAGCTCGGCGTCGTGGAACTGCTCGGCGTAGCGAGCGTTGTTGGCGGCGAGCTGATCGGCGTTGGGTGCGAAGTCTGGCGCAGTCATCGCTGACCAGCGTAGGGCCGAGGTGATCGCCGACCATGCGGGGTCGACCGGTGCTCACCGGTGTGTCGAGGGGGGGACGAGGGTGCGTCGGGCATGAGACCCACTCTAAGAGCGGAAATCGAATTCATGCAATTGACAGTAGGAGAAAGGCGAGCGTCCTTCGGATCAGTGCTCGTCACCGGGTGGCGTCATGACCTCCAGGAGCTCGCGGACCTGGTGGCCGCGCTCGACGCGATGCCGCATCGGGCGGCCGGTGTGGATCTCGTACCGGTTGCGGCGCCCCACGCGAGTGCGTTCGAGGTAGCCGCCGGCCTCGAGCTCACCGATGACCTTCGAGACCGCCCGGTCGGTGATGCCCACCAGTTCGGCGACATCCCGGAGACGGAGCTCGGGATCGCGCATCAGGCAGATCAGCACGTGCGAATGATTGGTGAGGAACGTCCACGACCCGTCATCGTCATCGGCTTCCGACGATCCTCCGGGCTCGGTCGTGTTCGCCATGACCGCAAGGTAGCAACGGCGACGTCGATGTCGGCCGCGGATCGGCCCACGTGAGCGATCGCCGCAGATTTCTCGGTCTTTGCTCTCAAGGTCGGGGCGCCCGCGTCCGTAGCAATGAGGGCGGCAGGTACATCTGCCCATCGCAGGCCTTTCCCGCCGGTTCTGCCCAATCCGACGCCCCGAAAGGCCAACGAATGCCGACTGTGCCCCTGCTTCGACGCGCCCTCCTGACCTCGACGCTGGTGACCTCCTCGTTGCTGGTCGCCGTGGTGGCACCGGTTCAGGCGACCGGCGGAACGCTCGAAGTCCGGTCGAACGGACTCGACCGGGCGACCGTCCACCAGTCGTACCGGAACGAGTTCACGCAGGGGGCCTCGAGCCCGAACTGGAACGGCGACGTCGCCGGCTGCAACGCCGGGAGCATCAGCGTCTCCTATCAGCAGGACCAGATCGACCGGGTCAACTGGTATCGCTCGATGGCGGGACTCGACCATGCGGTGACCCTCGACACCACGGCCAGCCAGACCGCTCAGGCCGCCGCACTCATGATCGCCGCCCGCGGCGCGGTCAGCCACAACGCCTCGCCCGACTGGGCCTGCTACACCCCGTCCGGCGCCGACGGCGTCCGCTATTCGAACATCTACACCCGGACCGGCCTGGGGGCCATCGACGGCTACATGGTCGACTACGGATCGTCGAACGCCTCGGTCGGTCACCGCAACTGGATCCTGATGCCACAACAGCGTTCGGTGGGCATCGGCGAGGTTCCCGGCACGGGCCAGCAGAACCTCGGCGGACATGCGATGTACGTGTTCTCGGGCATCGACTACGGCTACGACGCCGAGCAGGACGTGGTCGTGTGGCCGCCATCGGGTCAGGTGCCCGAAGAGGTCGTTCCGCCCCGCTGGTCGCTGTCGATCGACAACGCGGACTTCGGGGGCGCCTCGGTCAGCGTCCTCCGCAACGGCGTGCCGATCGGCGCCCCGGTCATCCACCGTGGCGCCAACGTGAACAGCTACCCCAATCCGATCCTGGTGTTCGAACTGTCCGAGAGCGCACTGCCGGCCGACACCGTCGACACCGTCTACGACATCACCGTGACCGGGGTCGTCTCGAGGGCCGGGAGCAGCTTCCACTGGACCACGACCACCTTCGACGGCGACGCGACGCCCGGAACGGTCGGTTCCACGACCATCCCGAATCCGGCGAACGCGACCGCCGCCAACAGCCAGACGATCGTGCGGTCGCTGTTCGTCGACCTCCTGGGCCGTGAACCCCAGCCGATCGAGCTCGAGCGCTGGAGCTCGGTGGTCGCCGCCCAGGGAACGGGCGTCATGACCGAACAGCTGGTCAACTCCGATCAGTGGATCGGGTCCATGGTGAACACCATGTACCGGGACACGCTCGACCGTGACGGTGACGGCGCCGGAACCTCGTTCTGGGTCGGCCTGATCAAGTCCCGCCAGGCCCCGGTTCGTGATGTTGCGGCAGCCTTCTACGGCTCGGCGGAGTACCGGGCGCGGTTCGTCTCCGAGGAAGCCTGGGTCGCCGATCTGTATCGCTCGCTCCTGGGTGTGGAGGGCGACGCGGCCGGCGTCCGCTACTGGGCCGAGTCGGCCGCCGGCGCTCGTCACGGTGACGTCGCCCGTGACCTCTATCAATCCGAGCCGTCACGGTTGCGTCGGGTCGACGCCCTGTACCAGCAGCTGCTCGGTCGCTCGCCCGACGCTGCGGGCCGGGCCTACTGGGCCGGCATCCTCGCCGGCGAGGACGACATCCGGCTCGCCCTCAACCTGGTCAACTCCGACGAGTACCGGATGCGCAAGTCCTGACCCGGTCGGCCGTCCTGGGTAGGATCGGCCGATGGTCACCAGCACAGTCGAGATCGACGGCGAGGTCGCGGTCATGCGGCTCACCGATCACGAGAACCGCTTCCATCGCCGTTCGGTCGACGCCATCAACGCCGCCCTCGACCGGATCGACGCCATCGACGGTCCGAAGGCGCTCGTGGTCGGCGGCGAGGGCAAGTTCTTCTCGAACGGCCTCGACCTCGACTGGCTCGGTACCGGCGAGGAGGACATGGTCGAGTTCATCGCCGACGTGATGACGATGTGGGCCAGGATCCTGGCGGCCCCGTATCCGACCGTCGCCGCCGTCAACGGCCATGCGTTCGCCGGTGGGGCCATGTTCGCGCTGGCCTTCGATCAGCGGGTGATGCGAACCGACCGGGGCTTCTGGTGCGTCAACGAGCTGCTGCTCGGCATGGACCTGCCGCCCGGGATGGCGGCGATCGTGCAGGCCAAGCTGCCCGCACCGGTCGCGCATCGGGCCGTGACCACCGCCCACCGATTCTCGGCCGGCGAGGCGCTGCACGCCGGCTTCGTCGACGCCACCGCCGACGAGGCGAGCGTGCTCGCCGTCGCCGTCGAGCGGGCGGCGGCCCTGACCGCCACGGCGGGCCCGACGCTCGGGGCGCTGAAGCGGCGGCTCTACGGATCCACGATCGCCCTGCTGGAAGACGGAGCCCGGCCATGACCCTCGAACTCGTCCGGCTCAGCGGCACCCTCGGGGCCGAGATCGTCGGTGTGGACCTGGCCGGCCCGCTCGACCCCGTCACGATCGCCGACATCAAGCAGGCCTTCCTCGACCATCACGTCCTGGTGTTCCGAGGCCAGGAACTCTCGGCCGAGCAGCAGATGGCGTTCGGTCGGTTGTTCGGTGAGCTCGACACCCATCCGTTCGTCGAGGGCAGTGCGGCCCACCCCGAGGTGCTCGACATCGTCACCGAGCCCGACGATCGGGCGAACTTCGGTGGTGGTTGGCACACCGATCTCACGTTCCTCGACGAACCCGATCTGGGGTCGATCCTCTACGCCGTCGACGTCCCCGAGGTGGGAGGCGACACCCTGTTCGCCAATCAGCACGCGGCCTACGACGGACTGAGCCCGACCCTGCGGTCGATGATCGACGGACTGGTGGCGGTGCACTCGGCAGAACCGCAGTACGGCGCCGGGGGATACTCGACCCGATCGAAGGCGATGACCACCCGAGACCAGGAACTCGTCGACCGGGTCGTCGAGCACCCCGTCGTGCGGACCCATCCCGAGACGGGTCGCAAGGGGCTCTACGTCAACCCGGCGTTCACGGTCGCCATCCGGGGGCTCCGCCGGGACGAGTCGAGCGCCCTGCTCGACCTGCTCAACCGGGCCGCCGTCAAGGAGCCCTTCACGGCTCGGGTGCGCTGGGAGCCCGGGACGCTCACGATGTGGGACAACCGCAGCGTGCAGCACTTCGCCCTGCACGATTACCGCGGCGTGCGCCGGCACATGCGACGGGTCACGGTGAAAGGGGATCGTCCGTTCTGACCGGGCGTTCCGGCTCCGATGCCACCACGGCGAAGAGCACGGCGGCGAATCCCATCAGGGCGGCGTTGGCGCCGATGGCCAACGGAATCGAGGTGGCATCGGCCAGCAGGCCGCTCAGGATCGGCGAACCGACCACCCCGACGTCGCCGAAGGTGCGATACAGACCCATCGCCGCGCCGCGTTGCTCGGCGGGAACCAGGTCGGCGACGAACGCCGCCGGCGCCGGTCCGGTGATGCTCGACCCGATCGCGGCGACGGTCAGGCCGACGACGAACACGGTCAGCGTGTCGGCCAGGGCCACGATGCCCATCCCGAACGAGATCATCAGGGCGGTCGGGACGATCAGGACCTTGCGACCGACTCGGTCGGCGGCCCATCCCGCCGGCCAGATCAGGACGATGCCGATCACGCCGAGCGAGGTGAACAGGAGGCCGAGGTCGGCCACCTCGAGTCCGAAGGACTCGCTCAGCTCCAGGGGTACCAGCGTCTGGCGCACGCCGGCCCGGATCGAGAACACCCCGACGGCGACGAGGCCGACCGCGAGGAAGTCGAGCGACCGGAGCAGATCCCACCGTGACGATGCTCGGCCGGTCGGACTCGGTGGTCGCGGGGGTCGCCAGGGTCTCCGGCAGCCGGAGGTAGCCGTAGAGCGCCGTGACGAAGGCCGCGATCGCCACCAGGATGAACGGCGACTCCAGGCCGTAGGCGTCGGCCATGAAACCGCCGAGCGCCGGCCCGGCGCTGACGCCGACCAGAAGCGCCCCCTGGTTGGTGGCGATGAACCGTCCCCGCTCCTCGGGGCCCGCGATGTCGAGGAGGTAGATCTGCGCCCCCGTCATGTACAGGCCCGATCCGAGGCCGGCGACGAACCGGAAGGCCAGCAGGACCCAGATCGAGGGCGAGAGCCCCGAACCCAGCATGCCGATGCCGGTGACGATGGGTCCACCCACGAGCAGGAACCGACGGCCCCGCCGATCGGCGAAGGTCCCGGCCGGGATGTTGACGAGCAGGCGAGCCAGGCCGAAGGCGGTGATCGTGGCCCCGATCATGGCGGTGCTCACGCCGAAACTGTCGGCGTAGAGCGGCAGCACCGGACTGATGACCCCCTGGCCGGCCATGACGAGCACCGTCGAGACGCAGATCGCGATCAGTCGTTCGTAGCGCAAGCCATCGACCCTAGTTCGGGCTCCGTCGGCGCATTGCCCAGCGGACCGGAGCCGTTTCGTGCCTATCGTGGCGGGTTGCTGCAAGGAGCACGACGTCATGAGTGAGCACGAACCGATCGAGCAATCGGCGGACATCGAACCGTCGTTCGCGGCCCTGGGACTGCGAACCGAGCTGCTCGACGCGCTCTCCGGCCTGGGCTACGAGGAACCGACCCCCATCCAGACCCAGACGATCCCGCTCCTCCTCGCCGGCAGCGATCTGCTCGGTCAGGCCGCGACCGGGACCGGGAAGACGGCCGCGTTCGCCCTGCCCGTCCTGCACCAGATCGGACCGAATGCCGCCCCGATCCCGACGGCGCTCGTCCTCGTTCCGACCCGGGAGCTCGCCGTCCAGGTCAGTGAGGCCATGTTCAAGTACGGCCGGAACCTGGGCATCCGCGTCGTCCCCATCTACGGCGGGCAGCCGATCGGTCGCCAGCTCGGGGCCCTGGATCGTGGCGTCCACGTCGTGGTCGCCACGCCGGGCCGGGCGCTCGATCACATCAAGCGAGGTTCGCTGCAGCTCGACCAGATCCGGACGGTGATCCTCGACGAGGCCGACGAGATGCTCGACATGGGCTTCACCGAGGACATCGAGACGATCCTCGAGCAGACGCCCGCCGATCGCCAGACCGTGCTGTTCTCGGCCACCATGCCGCCCCGCATCAACTCGATCGCCAAGCGCTACCAACACGATCCGGTGCGCATCCAGATCGCCAAGGCCGATGCCGACGCCGCCCGGGCGCTGGTCCGCCAGACCGTCTACGTGGTGCAGCGTTCGCACAAGGCCTCGGCCCTGGGACGCATCCTCGACATCGAGGCGCCGGCGTCGGCCATCGTCTTCTGCCGGACCCGCCACGAGGTCGACGAACTCACCGAGACCATGAACGGTCGCGGCTACCGAGCCGAGGCGCTGCACGGCGGCATGGACCAGCACCAGCGCGACCGGGTGATGGGCCGTCTGCGCGACGGAACCGCCGAGTTGCTCGTCGCCACCGACGTCGCCGCTCGGGGGCTCGACGTCGACACCCTGACCCACGTGGTGAACTACGACGTCCCGTCGGCGGCCGAGAGCTACGTCCATCGCATCGGTCGCGTCGGCCGGGCGGGCCGTGAAGGCGTGGCGATCACGCTGGCCGAACCGCGCGAGCAGCGACTCCTCAAGAACATCGAACGGCTGACCAAGCAGACCATCTCGGTGTCGAAGGTGCCGAGCATCGCCGACCTGCGGGCCCGTCAGATCGAACTCACGGTCGAGTCGGTCCGCGAGGCCCTGGCCTCGGACGACCTCGAGGACTACGACGTCGTGCTGCACGCCCTCGCCGGCGAAGACAACGACCGCAACATCGCGCTCGCGGCGATCAAGCTGGCGCACGCCGCCGGTGGCGCGACGGTCGACGAGGTCGAGATCCCCGACGCCTCCCACCGGATGTCGAAGGACGCGGGACGCGACGGCGCCGGACGGTCGGGCCGTGATCGCGGCCGCCCCGAGCGTGGCGGCGGTGGCGGCGGGAGCCGGGGTGGCAGCGCCGGACCCACCGCATCGATCTACGTCGGTGTCGGTCGCAAGGGCGGCATGCGACCCGGCGACCTCGTCGGCGCCATCGCCAACGAAGCCGGTCTGTCGGGCAGCCAGATCGGGCCGATTCGGATCAGCGATCACTTCTCGGTGGTCGGGGTTCCCGAGGCCGACGCCGAGCGGGTCATCCAGGCGATCAACAACACCTCGATCCGCGGCAAGCGGGCCAAGGTCCGTCGCTACACCGACTGACTCCCCGGCCGGGGCTACCACCGAGCCTGCCCACCGTGCCATGATCGGCCCATGACGTTGGCCATCGTGACCGGGGGATCGACGGGGATCGGCCTGGCGATCGTTCAGGCCCTCCTCGACCAGGGCGTCGCCGACGAGGTCGTGGTGTGGGACCTGCGACCGAATCCCGACGAGCCGCTCCTCGACGGTGTCGAGCAGGTGGCCTGCGATGTCACCGACGAGGACTCGGTCCGGCGGGCCTTCGCCGAACTGGGCCGCGCCCCCGACATCCTCGTCAACAACGCCGGCGGCGACCCGGCCCCACCCGGTGAACGACCCGGCGGGCTCGCCGGGCCCGATCCGTTCGGTTCGGTCGAGGAGTTCCGGTCGATGGTCGAACTCAACTTCGTCTCGGCCCACCTCGTCACCCGCGTCGTCGGTCCGTCGATGCCCGAGGGTTCGGCCATCTGCAACACGGCGTCGATCGCCGGGCAATTGGCCGGCGGGTTGTTCGCCTACGGCGCCGCCAAGGCGGCGCTGATCCACTGGACCAAGTCGATGGCCCTCTACCTGGCCGGGCGGGGCATCCGGGTGAATGCGGTGGCCCCGGGCATCGTCCGGACCCGCCTCTGGGAGCAGATGGCACCCGAACGGGAAGCCTACGACGCCCTGATCGACCAGCTGATGCCGCTCGGATCCGATCAGTCGTCGGCCGACATCGCCGATTCGGTGGCCTTCCTCTGCTCGTCGCGAGCCGCCCAGGTCACCGGCCAGGTCATCGCCATCGACGGGGGCATGACCCTGGGCCGCCCGCCGATCCGATAGGTGGGCGTGCACGATGGGCCCCGACCGGTGACGACCCGGGTCCGGCTGGCCATCACGGGAGTGGTGCAGGGCGTGGGGTTCCGTCCGTTCGTGCACCGTCTCGCCACCGAACTCGGGCTCGACGGCTGCGTCGGCAACGACTCGGCCGGCGTCGTGATCGACGGCCAGGGCCCGGCCGACGCCGTCGACGACTTCGTCCGTCGGGTCGTCACCGACGCGCCGCCGCTGGCGATGATCGAGTCCGTGGCCCGCACCGAGGACGCCCCCATCGAGCGGCCGTCGGGGTTCTCGATCACCCCCAGTCGGACCCGGCCCGGAGCAGCGCCGACCCTGGTGTCGCCCGACCGACCGCCCTGTTCGGATTGCCTGACCGAGATGTTCGATCCCGCAGATCGACGCGTCGGACATCCCTTCGTCAACTGCACCAACTGCGGCCCCCGGTTCACGATCACCCGTCGACTGCCCTACGACCGCCCGACCACCACGATGGCCGGGTTCGCGATGTGCCCGGACTGCGAGCGCGAGTATCACGATCCGGCCGACCGGCGCTTCCACGCCCAGCCCATCGCCTGCAACGAGTGCGGGCCCCGCCTGCGGTTCGTGGCCGACGGCCCCGGCGGCCCCGAGGAGATCGCCGATTCCGCAACGGCGATCGCCCGGACCATCGCGGCCCTCGTCGACGGAGGCATCGTCGCCGTGAAGGGGCTCGGTGGCTTCCATCTCGTGTGCGACGCCACCAACGAAGCCGCGGTGTCGACCCTTCGGGCCCGCAAGAGCCGTCCCGACAAGCCGTTCGCCGTCATGGTGGCGGACCGGGCGATGGCCGAACGGCTCGCCCACCTCGGGCCGGTCGAGGCCGAGATCCTCGAGTCGGGTGTTCGCCCCGTCGTGCTGGTTCGTTCCCGGCCCGGCGGTGTCGTGTCGGCCTCGGTCGCACCGGGGAACCCGCTGATCGGCATCATGGCGCCCTCCACCCCCATCCACCACCTGCTCCTCGCCGACGGTCGCCTCGACGTGCTCGTCATGACCAGCGGCAACCTCGCCGGCGAGCCGATCGTGCACCGCGACGACGAGGTCGGACCCCGGCTGGGTGGCCTCGTGGATGCCGTGCTCGGCCACGATCGGCCCATTCACGTCCCCTGCGACGACTCCGTCGTCCGGGTCGTCGAGGGGCGGATGCTGCCGATCCGTCGGGCCCGGGGCATGGCGCCCCTGCCGATCACGCTCGACCTGGCCGGACCGTCGGTGCTGGCCGTCGGAGGCGAACTCAAGAGCACGTTCGCCGTCGGCCGACCGGTCGAGGCGTCGGGAGCGGGGGCGACGACCCGCCTGTGGGTGTCGCAGCACATCGGTGACCTGGAGAACCTGGCCACCCAGGAGGCGTTCGAAGCCGGTGTCGATCAGTGGTGCGAGTTGTACGGCATCGACCCCGACCTGGTCGTGGTCGACGCCCATCCGGGCTACCGGTCGAGCCGATGGGCCCGGAGCCGTTTCGCCGACCGGGTGGTCGCCGTGCAACACCACGAGGCCCATGTCGCCGCGGTCATCGCCGACAACCACCATCGGCTCGACCGGCCCGTCATCGGTGTCGCCTTCGACGGCACCGGCTACGGACACGACGGAACGATCTGGGGCGGCGAGATCTTCGCCGGAACCGTGGAGGCGTTGGAACGGGTCGCCCATCTCGCTCCCGTGCCGCTGCCCGGCGGCGACCAGGCGATCCGCCATCCGGCCCGGGTGGCGCTCGCCCACCTGTGGCATGCCGGCATCGACTGGGACGAGGCCCCGGACCCCTCGGCTCGATTCGACCCGGCCGAGCAGGCGCTGTTGCGTCGTCAGCTCGAACGGTCGGTCGCCTGTGTCCCGACGACCAGTATGGGGCGGCTGTTCGACGCCGTCGCCTCGCTGATCGGGCTCCGGCACTCGATCAGCTTCGAGGCCCAGGCGGCCATCGACCTCGAGCAGTGTGCGACCCGTGCCGCCCACGGTCGTCGATACCGCTTCGGGATTCTCGCCGATCCGGTGGTCGGATCCGGGCCTCTGGTCTTCGACCCCGCCCCCGTCGTTCGAGCCGTCCTGGCCGACCACCGGGCGGGAATCGATCGGAGCGAGATCGCCCTGGGGTTCCACGAGGCGGTCGTCGACGTGATGGCGACGATCGCCGAGCGGATCCGGACCGAACGGCGGATCGACACCGTGGCCCTGTCGGGCGGGGTCTTCCAGAACGCCCTGCTCGTCGATCTGGCCCGCCGACGACTCGAGCACGAGGGGTTCGCCGTTCTCACCCATCGCACGTTTCCCGCCAACGATGGCGGTTTGGCGCTCGGGCAGGCCATGCTGGGTCTGGCCCGTCACCGCCACCGAACGATCGAGGAGTGCTGACATGTGTCTCGCCGTACCCGGCCGCATCGTGGAGGTCCGCGACGATCGGGGTACCCGCATGGCGACGATCGATTTCGACGGGATCCGCAAGGAGATCTGCCTCGCCTACCTGCCCGACATCGAGGTCGGTGACTACGCCATCGTCCACGTGGGCTTCGCCATCTCGAAGGTCGACGAGCAGCAGGCCCTCGAAACACTGGCGATGTTCCGGGAGATCGGCGTGCTCGAAGACGAGCTGGGCCTCGAGCGGGGTCCGACGTGAAGTATCTGCGGGAGTTCTCCGACCCCGAGCTCGCCGCCCGCCTGTTCGCCGAGATCGAGCGGGTGACCACTCGGCCATGGGGGATCATGGAGGTCTGCGGTGGCCAGACCCATTCCATCATCCGCAACGGGATCGACCAGCTGCTCCCCGACGCGATCGAGCTGATCCACGGACCGGGGTGCCCGGTGTGCGTGACCCCGCTGGGCATGATCGACAAGGCACTCGAGATCGCGGCGCGTCCCGGGGTGATCTTCTGCTCGTTCGGCGACATGCTCCGGGTCCCCGGCAGCAGCCGCGACCTGTTCGGGGTCCGGGCCGAGGGGGGCGACGTGCGGGTCGTCTATTCGCCGCTCGACGCGGTGGCCGTGGCCGAGCAGAACCCCGATCGCCCCGTCGTCTTCTTCGCCATCGGCTTCGAGACGACCGCACCGGCCAACGCCATGGCCGTGCATCTCGCCCACCGGCGGGGCCTGACCAACTTCTCGGTCCTGGTCAGTCACGTCCTGGTGCCCCCGGCCATCGAGGCGATCGTCGGGTCACCGAACAGCCGGGTCGACGGCTTCCTCGCCGCCGGGCACGTGTGCTCGGTCATGGGAACCTGGCAGTACGAACCGCTGGTCGCCCGCCACCGGGTGCCGGTCGTGGTCACCGGCTTCGAACCGCTCGACGTTCTCGACGGGATCCGGCGGGTGATCGTCCAGCTCGAGGCCGGCGAGGCCCGTGTCGAGAACGCCTACGCACGGGTGGTCAGTGCCGAGGGCAATCGACCGGCCCAGGACATGTTGGCCGACGTCTTCACGGTGTGCGATCGGCAGTGGCGGGGCATCGGCGAGATCCCGGCCAGTGGCTGGACGCTGAGCGAGCGTTACGCCGACTTCGACGCCGAGCGCCGCTTCGACGTGGTCGGTCTCGACGCCGCCGAACCGGCGGCGTGCCGGGCCGGCGAGGTGCTGCAAGGCCTCATCAAGCCGAACGAGTGCGAGGCCTTCGGGCGCCAGTGCACGCCCCGGACCCCGCTGGGCGCCACGATGGTGTCGAGCGAGGGGGCCTGCGCCGCCTATTTCCAGTACCGGCGTCTCGATGCCTGACGTCGAGGGTTGGTCGTGCCCGGTCCCGCTGCGCAACACCGAGCGGATCGTGATGGGACACGGGGGTGGAGGACAACTCTCGGCCGAGCTCATCGAGCACCTGTTCCTCCCGGCGTTCGCGTCGATGCCCGAATCCGGGCCGACGCCGGTGCTCGACACGGGGCTGCACGACTCCGCTCAACTCGAGCTGCCGCCGGGACGGCTCGCGTTCTCGACCGACTCCTACGTGGTCCGGCCCCTGTTCTTCCCCGGCGGATGCATCGGCGATCTGGCCGTCAACGGCACCGTCAACGACGTCGCCATGAGCGGCGCCCGACCCGTTGCGCTCAGTGCCGGGTTCATCCTCGAAGAAGGCCTGGAGCTCGTCGTGTTGGGACGGGTGGTCGAGGCCATGGGCCGGGCCGCACGCGAGGCCGGTGTTCGCCTCGTCACCGGCGACACGAAGGTCGTCGATGCCGGCAAGGCCGACGGGTTGTACCTCAACACCGCCGGAATCGGGATCATCCCCGAGGGCGTCGACATTCGCCCGACCCGGGCGGCCGCCGGTGACGTGATCGTGGTCAGCGGTCCGATCGGGGCACACGGGATCGCCGTGCTGTCCCAGCGCGAGGGTCTCGAGTTCGGCACGGATCTCCAGACCGACTCGGCTCCGCTCGGCGGCCTCGTGGCGGCCATGCTCGACGCCCATCGAGACCTCCATGTGCTGCGTGACCCGACCCGGGGTGGGGTCACGGCCTCGCTGTGCGAGATCGCCTCGACGGCCGGCGTCGGCATCGAATACGAGGAATCGGCGATCCCGGTGCCCCCGGCGGTTGCCGCCGCCTGTGCCTTCCTCGGGCTCGACCCCATGACGATCGCCAACGAGGGTCGGCTCCTCGCGTTCGTCCCGCCGGACGGACTCGACGCGGTCATGACCGCCATGCACGCCCACCGCCACGGCACCGGGGCGACGGTCATCGGTCGGGTCGTCGAGGACCATCCCGGGGTGGTCGTCGCCAAGACGCCCCTCGGCGCGCGCCGCGTCGTCGACCTCCCCCTCGGTGAACTGCTACCCAGGATCTGTTGAACCCGGCGTCAGAGCCCGCGGAGTCCGGTGTCGAGCGCCCGGCGCAGATCGGCGAGGATGTCGGCCTCGTTCTCGATGCCCACCGACAGCCGGACCAGGTCGGCCGGGACCTCGAGGGGAGAACCGGCAGCCGAGGCGTGGGTCATCACGCCGGGGTGCTCGATCAGCGACTCGACCGCACCGAGGGACTCGGCCAGGGTGAAGAGTTCGGTGGCCTCGACGATCGTCGTTGCCCCCTGCTGGCCGCCCTTCGACCGGAAACTGACCATGCCCCCGAATCCCCGCATCTGTCGCGCCGCGACCTCGTGGCCGGGATGGTGGGGCAATCCGGGATAGAGGACCGACTCGACCATCTCGTGGCCCATGAGGAGCTCGACGACGGCGGCGGCGTTCTCGCAGTGGCGATCCATGCGCAGGGCCAGGGTCTTCGCCCCGCGCAGCGTGAGGTAGGTGTCCCACGGCCCGGGGACGGCGCCGACGGCGTTCTGGATGTAGCGCAGGTGGGCCTCGACCTCGGCGGAATCGGTGGCCACGAAGCCGCCGACCACGTCGGAGTGGCCGCCCAGGTACTTGGTGGTCGAATGGACGACGATGTCGGCGCCGTGACGCAACGGCGTCTGCAGGTACGGGCTGGCGAAGGTGTTGTCGACCACCAGGAGCGCATCGTGCCGGTGGGCGATCTCGGCGACGGCGGCGATGTCGACGACCGACAGCAGTGGGTTCGTCGGGGTCTCGACCCACACCATCGCCGTGTCGGCGGGCCAGTCGGCCTCGAGGGTCGACAGGTCGGTCAGATCGTGGGCCGACCAGCCGATGCCGGCCCGGGCGAACACGGTGGAGATCAGGCGGAACGTGCCACCGTAGGCGTCGTTCCCCATGAGCACGTGCTGGCCCGGCGCCAGGAGCCGCAGGATGGCGTCTTCGGCGGCGAGTCCCGAGGCGAAGGCCACACCGGCCGCCGCCTCCTCGAGCGAGGCCAGTGCCCGCTCGAGCGCCGTCCGGGTGGGGTTGCCCGTGCGGGCGTACTCGTATCCCCGGTGCTTGCCCACGCCGTCCTGGGCGAAGGTGGAGGTCTGGAACACCGGAACGGTGACGGCGCCGGTGACGGGCTCGGGATCCTGGCCGGCATGGATGGCGCGGGTGGCGAAGCCCCACTCGTCGCGCTGGTCGTCGATCGGGTCCATGGTGGTCAGCCCTTCTTCGCCGTGGAGACGTCGGACAGGAAGCTCAGCACGTCGGTCCGGGCGACGACCGTACACGGCCGCCCTCCGTCGAGCACGAGCAGGGCGGGGGCCCGATCGAGCAGGGCGACGGCGTGGTCGATGGTCTGACCGATCCCGACCGTCGGGAGCTTGGCGCCCATCACCTCCTCGACGGTGACGTCGAGGATCGAACTGGATCGGAACGCCTTCTCCATGAGTTGGAGCTCGTCGACCGAACCCATGACCTCGGCCGCGGCCAGCGGCATCTCGCCCTTGGCGACCGGGAGCTGCGACAGGCCGTGCGAGCGCATCAGGTTGACGGCCTGGCGCACCGAGTCCTGGGGCTGGACGTAGGCGAGGGGCGGCAGTTGGCCGTCTCGGGCGGCGATGACGTCGGCGACGACCGAACCCTCGGACCGCAGGAACCCGAAGCCGGCCATCCAGTCGTCGTTGTAGACCCGGGACAGGTAGCCCCGGCCGCTGTCGGGGAGCAGGACGACGATCAGGTCGTCGGGGGTGCCCTCGGCGGCCAGTTCGAGTGCCGCGGCGACGGCGGTTCCGCACGACCCGCCGATGAGCAGCCCCTCTTCCTGGGTGACCCGCCGGGCCATGAGGAACGAGTCGCGGTCGGAGATGGCGATCACCCGGTCGACGGTGCTCGGATCGTAGGTGGTCGGCCAGAAGTCCTCGCCGACGCCCTCGACCAGGTACGGGCGGCCGGAGCCCGCCCGAGTACACCGATCCCTCGGGATCGGCGGCCACGATCTGGATGTCGGGGTTCTTCGACTTCAGGTATCGGCCGACACCCGAGATCGTGCCGCCGGTGCCGGCGCCGGCAACGAAGTGGGTGATCCGGCCGTCGGTCTGGGCCCAGATCTCGGGACCGGTGGTCAGTTCGTGGGCCTCGGGATTGTGGGGGTTGGCGTACTGGTTCGGCCGGAACGCTCCCGGGGTCTCGCGGAACACCCGCTCGGCCGTGGAGTAGTACGACGCCGGGTCGTCGGGGGCGACGGCGACGGGGCACACGATGACCTCACCGCCGTAGGCCCGCAGCAGATCGATCTTCTCGGGTGCCACCTTGTCGGTGACGACGAAGATGCAGTGGTAGCCCCGCTGGGCGGCCACGATGGCGAGCCCGACACCGGTGTTGCCCGACGTGGGTTCGACGATCGTCCCGCCCGGCTTCAGGAGCCCGTCGCGTTCCGCAGCGTCGATCATCGTGACGGCCGGCCGGTCCTTGACGCTCCCCCCGGGATTGGTCGCCTCGACCTTCGCCACGATCGTGGAGGGAAGCCCGGCGCTGACCCGACCCAGGCGAACCATGGGGGTGTTGCCGATCAGGTCGAGTACGGAGTCTGCGATGTCCATCGCCAGACCCTACTCAGCAGGGCTGGGGTGCACGGAGTCGAACCCGTTTTCGGTCGCTCGTCCCGGGCGGAACTACGGTCGTCGACATGCAGATCTCGTCGACCACCATCACCCTGACCGGACCGACCCGCGCCCCGAAACAGATGCTCGCCGACCAGAGCTACGACGGTCACAAGAGCGTGCACGACGACGAGACCGCCGAGAAGCTGGGGCTTCCCGGGGCGCCGATCGAGGGACCGACGCACTTCAGCCAGTTCGATCCGCTGCTGGCCTCGTTGTGGGGCGAGCGCTGGTTCACGCACGGCATCCTCAGCTCGCATTTCCTCACCATGGTGGTCGAGGGCGAGGAGGTCACGGCCAACGTCACCATCGACGGCCCGGGAGCAACGACGGCCAGGATCTACGCCCAGAAGACCGATGGGACGCCCGTGCTCGAGGGAACGGCCTCGGTCGATGGGGACCGTTCGGCGACGGCGCTGGCCCCACGCCTGGCCAAGGCGCAGGCGAACCCGCCCGGCGAACTGTTCATCATCGACCAGATGCGGGTCGGGCAGAAGGGCGCCGAGCCCGAGACCATCACCGTCGACTTCGACGATCACCTCGGCAACCTCTATCCGTTCACGCTTCGTCAGAAGCTCGAGCGGATCACCGAGCCGATGCACTGGTACGAGAGCACCGACACGCCGTGGGGGCGACCGATCATCCCCATCGAGATGCTGAGCGTCATCACCAACACCGGGTCCAAGAAGGTGGGCTTCGTTGCCCGGCAGCCCTCGGTCGGGCTCTTCATCGACCTCGAGGTCCGGCTCCTCGCCGGGCCGGTGTTCGTCGGGCAGCCCTACCGGATCGATCGCGAGATCGTGGCGATGGGCCAGAGTCGGCGAACCGAGTCGTACTGGACCCTCACCACCCTGACCGACGACGAGACCGACGTCCCGACGGCGCAGGTGCTCCTGCACCAGGGTGTGTTCAAGGACTCCTACGCCGACTATCCGAACGGCTGACGAGTTCGACCAGGGCGATGCCCGATGCTGGGGTGGGTCGAGGCGTCGATCAGGCGGTGTCGCGCTCCTCCATCCTGCCCCGACTCGCCCCAGTAGGGTCGGGAGATGCCCGAACCCGACTTCCTCCGATTCGACACGCTGAGTCTGCACGCCGGGCAGCGACCGGATCCGACCACCGGGGCCCGGGCCGTCCCCATCTACTTCACGACGTCGTATTCGTTCACCGACACCGATCAGGCCGCCGCTCTGTTCAACCTCGAGTCACCCGGGCACCTCTACAGCCGGATCTCGAACCCCACGGTGGCCGTCCTCGAAGAACGCCTCGCTGCGCTCGAAGGCGGGGTCGGTGCGGTCTGCACCGCCAGCGGCACCGCCGCCCTGCACCTCGCCGTCGCCACCCTCCTGAGTGCCGGTGACCACATCGTCGCCTCGCGCAACCTCTACGGCGGGTCGTTCAACATGTTGAACCTGACCCTGCCCCGCTTCGGGATCACGACCACGTTCGTCGATCCCCGCGACCCGGCGGCGTTCGCTGCGGCGATCCAGGACAACACCAAGGTCGTGTTCGCCGAGACCCTCGGCAATCCCGGGATCGAGGTCCTCGACATCGCCGCCGTCGCCGCAGTCGCCCACGACAACGGGCTCCCGCTGATGGTCGACTCGACGTTCTCGACGCCGTACCTGATCCGCCCCATCGAGCACGGGGCCGACATCGTCATCCACTCGGTCACCAAGTTCCTGGGCGGGCACGGCGTGGCGCTGGGTGGCGTGCTGGTCGACGGTGGCCGATTCGACTGGGCCGAGTCGGGCAAGTTCCCGACCATGACCGAGCCGTACGCCGGGTACCACGGGGTCGTCTTCGCCGAGGAGTACGGACCGTCGGCCCTCGGCATGCGGGCCCGAGCCGAAGGGCTTCGCGACTTCGGAGCCTGCATGAGTCCGGCCAACGCCTTCCAGCTGCTGCAGGGTGTCGAGACGCTGCCGCTGCGGATGCAACGTCACGTCTCGAACACCGACGCGGTGATCGACATGCTCCTCGCCAACGATGCCGTCAGCTGGGTTCGTCACCCCCGGGTGCCCGACCACCCCGACCACGAGCTGGCGAGGTCCCTGTATCCCAAGGGGGCCGGGGCGATCCTGAGTTTCGGCGTCAAGGGCGGCCGAGCGGCCGGGCGGGCCTTCATCGAGTCCGTCCAACTGGCTTCGCACCTCGCCAACGTCGGAGACGCCAAGACGCTGGTGATCCACCCGGGGTCGACGACGCACGGTCAGATGAGTCGCGACGAGATGGAGGCCGCCGGGATCGGGGAGGACCTGATCCGCCTCTCGGTCGGCCTCGAGGACCCGGCCGACATCGTCGACGATCTCGCCCGCGCCCTGAAGGCGAGCCAGCGATGATCGTCACCGTCGACGGACTCCGGGCCCACGCCGCCACCGGTGGAGTCGAACCGAGCGGTGAGGATCCGGTGGTCGTGCTCGTGCACGGGGCCGGGATGGACTCGACGGTCTGGCAGCTCCAGACCCGCTACCTGGCCCACCGAGGTCTCCGTGCCGTGGCCGTCGACCTGCCCGGCCACGGCCGCAGCGAGGGCGAGGCCCTGGCGTCGATCACCGACATGGCCGAGTGGCTCGGCCGCTTCGTCGATGCCGCCGGCTTCGGCTCGGTCCACCTCGTCGGCCACTCGATGGGCACGTTCGTCGCCCTCGAACTGGCGAGCTCCCGACCCGAAACGGTCGAGTCCGTCGTCCTGCTGGGGACGGCGACGGCGATGCCGGTGCACCCCGATCTGATCGACAAGGCGATCCACGACCTCCCCGCAGCCGCCGCGCTGATGGCGGCCTGGGGTCACGCCAAGCCGGCCCACGTGGGAACCAACCCGACCCCGGGGCTGTGGATGACGGGTGGGGCCCGTGCGTTGGTGGAGCGGAGCCGGCCGGGGGTGCTCGCCACCGACTTCGAGGCGTGCGCCGCATACCGGTGGGATCAGACCATCGCCTGTCCGGCCACCGTGGTCATCGGACTCGGCGACAAGATGACCCCGCCCAAGGCCGGTCGGGCGCTCGCCGACACCCTCGAGCGGGTCACGGTGATCGAACTGGCCGACACCGGCCACACGATGATGATCGAGAACCCCGACGCCGTGAAACGGACCGTGCTCGACGCCGTTCAGTCCTCGGCCGGGAGGGCGTGATGGCGCCCGTCGAGTCCCAGGTACTCGCCATCGCGATAGAACGACTCGACACCGGCGTCGCGTAGGACGCCCAGCATGGCGGGGATGTCGCCCCCTTCGGCCTCGATGCGTTCGATGACTCGGGCGGGGCCGAGGTGGTCGAGCATCTCGAAGGGCCCCTTGACCCAGTTGAATCCCCATCGGATGGCCCGGTCGACATTGACGATGTCGTCGGCGATCTCGGGCACGAGGTCGGCGGCGTAACGCAGGGTCCCACCGAAGACCTGCCAGGCGAGCTCGCCCTCGTTGGTGTCGTCGAACACCACCGCGCCGAGGTCGCCCGGCACGTTCGACAGGTCGGGGTCGATCGAGTCGCGCCACTCGGCGACCCGCAGGTCGAAGGTCTCCCGGGTCTTGGTGCCGTCGTCGAGTTTCCTGACCCGACCGAACCCGCCCAGATCTCGCGCCTTCCGGCCGAGCTGGCCCCGCCCCAGCATCTGCTGTTCGATGCCCGGGAGCTCGGTGTACGCCCGGCCGATGTCGTCGTCGGGCAGGTTGTCGGCGAGGTTCTTGCCGACGAGGTCCATGACGTCGAGCCCGATCAGGTCGATCAGGCCGAACAGACCCGTCGGGGGCAGGCCGATCGGCTTGCCGAGGACCCCGTCGATCGTTTCCTGCGTCATGCCCGACAGGAAGAACGGTTTGGCCAGATGCAGGCCACTCAGCATGAAGAAGCAGCCGATCCGGTTGCCGATGAAGTTGACCGTGTCCTTGGCATGCACGACGCCCTTGCCGAGCTTGGCCCGGCCGAACTCGGCAAACGCCTCGATCACCTCGTCGGTGGTCTGCTCGCCGGGAACCAGCTCGAACAGCTTCATCACCTGCACCGGGTTGAAGAAGTGGGTGATGGCCACATCGTTGCGGAACCGTTCGGGCATGTCGGCGGCGATGGCTCGCAGCGGGATCCCCGAGGTGTTGGAACTGATCACCGACCCGTCACGGCGCAGCGGTTCGACCTCGGCGAACAACGCCCGCTTGACCTCGAGGTCCTCGACGATCGCCTCGCAGATCCAGTCGTAGTCGGCCACCCGGCCGAGATCGGCGTCGAACGTGCCGGTCTCGATCAGTCCGAGGTGTTCGTCGGCCACCTGACCCAGACCCCGGGCCACCGCCTCGGTCGTGCGATCGAGCATGAGGACCCGACACCCGGCCGCAGCACTGGCGGCGGCGATCCCGGCCCCCATGGTGCCGCACCCGAGCACGGCGACGGATTCGATTCGGCGAGTCATGCCCGCCAGTGTGCCTCGGCGACGCGGCGGCACCGGACGCCTGGATCCGATCCCGGTCACACCGTGGATTCCGCAGGCTCCATCGGTCACCCGTGGATTCCGCAGGCTCCATCGGTCACCTCGTGGATTCCGCAGGCTCCATCCATGCCGAGTACCCACCGATGATGTCCGACACGTCGGCGAAGCCCGCCTGGCGCAACACGCTGGCCGCCACCGACGAGCGATAGCCACCGGCGCAGAACACCACGGTCGGGCGGCTCGGATCGAGCTTGCCCGACCAGGCTGGGAAGCTGGCCCACCGGGATCAGGGTGGCCCCCGCGAGCGTGCCGAGGGCATGCTCCCCGGGGTTGCGCACGTCGACGACCTGCAGATCGGGCAGGTCGGCGACCCGCTGCTCGTACTCGGGGCGGGTGAGGCGTGACGCCTTCTCGACCGTGCCCGGGTTCTCGACCATCACTCGCAGCGGCTCGGCCAGATAGCCGACGACCTTGTCGAACCCGATGCGGGCCAGACGGTTCCTGGCCTCGATCTCGAAGCCGTCCTCGACCACCAGCACGATGTCGGCATCGCTGGGGATGACCGAACCGGCGAACTCGGCGTACCGACCGCCGAGCCCGACGTTGATCGAACCCGCCAGGTGGCCGCGGGCGAACTCCTCGGGATCGCGACCGTCGAGGAGCAGAGCCCCGGTCGAGACCTTGCGCTCGACGTCGGCCAGCGTCAGGGCCGCCGGCATCGAGGTCTCGTCGAGCAGGTCGCGCTCCTTGCGGTTCAGGATCGCGTCGAAGACGAAGTAGTCGGGGGCCGGCGGCTGGCCTTCGGTGACGAGGTCGATGAAGGTCTTCTTGTCGGGCGCCATGAGCGCGTAGTTGTTGACTCGCTGGTCGCCGATCGTCGACGAGGTCTCGGTCGACAGGTTCTTCCCGCAGGCCGAGCCGGCGCCGTGGCCGGGGAACACCCGGGTGGCATCGGGCAGGGGAAGCAGCTTGGTGTGGATGCTGTCGTAGAGCTTGTCGGCCAACTCGTCGCGAGTGAACCCGATGGAGGCGAGCAGATCGGGTCGGCCGACGTCGCCGATGAAGAGCGTGTCGCCGGTGAGCACGCCATAGGGGGCGTCGTCGTCGGCGTGCTCGTAGACCACGATGCTGATCGACTCCGGCGTGTGGCCCGGTGTGTGGAGGATCTCGAGCCGGACATCGCCCAGATCGATCCGTTCACCATCGGCCAGCGCCCGGAACTCGAACTCGGGGGCGGCCACCGACGAGAAGCCGATCTGGGCTCCGGTGGCCGCGGCCAGTTCGAGGTGACCCGACAGGAAGTCGGCATGGAAGTGCGTCTCGAGGATCAGTTCGATCGTGAGCCCGGCAGCCGTGGCGTCGCGAACGTACTCGTCGATGTCGCGACGGGGGTCGACCACGACGGCCCGACCGGTGGTCTCGTCGCCGATCAGATAGGAGGCCTGCGACAGACAGTCGAGGTAGTACTGGGTGAACTTCATGGTTCGCTCCGTGATCGTTCGAAGAATGTACGGACAATTATACCCTGGGGGGTATCGATGTCAACCGGCTAGGCTGGGTCCATGCAGTTTCCGGAAGCGACGAGCAACGATGTCGTCCTGCGGCTCCGCCGACTCGAGGGTCAGATCCGCGGCATCCAACGGATGATCGAGGAGGGCGAGGAGTGCAAGAGCATCGTGACCCAGCTGGCGGCGGCGCGCGGCGCCCTCGATCGGGTGGGGTTCAAGCTCATGGCCTCGGCGTTGGTCGATCAGGGGCCCGACGCCGACATGGACGAACTCGAGAAGCTGTTCCTCAAGTTGAGCTGATCATCTCCTGGAACTCGGCCTCGATCTCTCGCAGGGCCTCGAGGGTCTCGTCGGTGAGTGCCTCCGGAAGCCCGAGCCGTTCGTGGCCGAACGCCGTGAACGCCGCAACGAGATCGGGCAGGTCGGCGAGCTCGGCTGCCGGTACCACGAGTTTGCGCGGTGCCCAGTCGAGCAGGAACCCGGCGATCGTGTCGGGACTCCAGCGGTAGGGATCACAGCGCCCGTAGCCGCCCTTGTAGGCCAGGAGCGGATCGAGCAGGTCGAGGGTCGTCGCTGCCAGATCGGCGGCGTGGTCCGAGGCGAGAAACGCCGATCGGATCGCCGCCTGCTCGACCTGGGTGATCGGTTCGAAGCTCGGTGCCGACCCGCCTCGGGGCAGCCTCCGGATGAGGAACTCGACGAGGGGTCGGGCATCGGGCCAGGTCTCGGTCTGGAACGGCGGCATGACCTGGAAACCCAGGTCGATGGCCTCGACGAGACGGGCCCGGGCGTCGGCGGGGTCGACCGACGCGACCGTGGAGTGGGAATCGCGGGTGTCGTCCATCATCTGCCGGTAGTCGTCGATGGTGATCGGCGCGACGAAGCCGTCGATCACGACCCCGCCCTCGTTGTTGTCGACGAGGACCACCGCCACCAGTCGCCGACCGTCGCCGAAGACGGCTTCGATGGCGAACTGGTCGGCGTCGCCGAGGAGATGCGAGACCTCGACGACGTCGCCGATGACAACTGCATCGATCGCGGTGAGCCAGTCCGGCAGCCACGAGGCGTCGGCGATCGCCGTCCGGACCGCCGGAAGGGCCCGCTCGTCGTCGAGGAGGGCCGCGACCGCGACGGCCAGGGCGTCGGTCTCCCGCCCGCCGATCGACGCCATTTCGACCAGGTCGGCGAGCGTGTCATCGGGATCGGCTGGTTCGTGGAGGAACGAGCCGGCCCGGGAATCGACCGAGTCGACGAAGGTCGACGCCAGGCCGAGCAGTGACATCGGGTGTTCGTCGACGGCGGCCTGGATCGCCTGGAACAACTCGAGGTCGGCGTCGGGGATGGGATCGGGTTCGCCGTTCGGTCTCGGTGTCATCGATCGGCCCCCTCCTCGGAAAAAGAAGACACCCCCGCTCGTGCCCGCCGGAGCGATCACGATTGGGGGTGTCGAGGCGGTCGGAGGTCCACCAACAGCGATCCGTCCGGTAGTACCGTGCTTCTCGTTGTCATCACTCCCCGTCGGACTCGAGAGTCCGGCGGGGAGTTCGCTTTTCCACCTGCGTGGTCGGCGCCGTTACGTCCGTTCCCCCGGGTTGCCCCGAGTTCGAGCCGAGCGGTGATGCCGACGGTGCCGGTGGAGGAACCGATTCCAGTGGTGGCGGAGCCTCCAGTGGAATCGGTGTGAACCTCGTTCCTCGGCTTCGGTTTCCCTTGGCCGTGACTGCATCATGAACCCCCGTTTGCCCGCTGGTCAAGCGGTTTTTCGCAATCCTCAGGGTTATCCGCAGAACTTCTCGGTTGTCCTCAGGCTCGGCGTGGTTGTGCACCGGTTGTGCACCGGTTCATCCACAGGCCCGCGTCACGAGAGCGCGTCGAGGCGGTCGGCGACGGCGTCGCGATAGCGGGCCACGCTGGCCATCTTGACGGTGTCGAATCCCCGGACCATGTCGGCGAGGTCGGCGATGGCGACGAGCTCGGCGTGACGTTCGGGGGTGAGGGCCTCGAGCAGTCGGTCGACCAGGGCCTCGTATTCGGTGATCAACGCTCGTTCGGTGCGGCGTTCCTCGGTGCGCCCGAACGGGTCGAGCCGGGTTCCCCGCAGTCGCTTGCCCCGCACCAGAGCCCCGAACAAGACCCGGCCTGCCGCCTCGGGTATGCCGATCTTGCGATCGATGCCCACGGCCCGCAGGGTCGGGGGTTCGAGTTGGTAGCGCATCGTCGCGTTCGGGCCGAACGCCGACACGTCGGCTCGCAGGGCCAGGCGGGCCACCTCGTACTCGTCCTTGTAGGCCATGAACTTGTAGAGCGAGCGGGCCACGGCACCGCTCAGGTCGGTGCGGTCACCGACGACCTGCCGCTCGGCGGCAAGGACCCGGTCGACGAGTGCGACATAGCGACGGGCATAGGCGGCGTCTCCCCACGCAGTGAGTTCGGGAACCCGCCGGGCGACGATCGATTCGAGCGTCTCGGCGACCTCCCCGTCGGGGTCGGCGGCGAGTCCGAGGGAGTCGAGCAGCGACGGATCGTCGGCCAGGCGTCGGCCCAGTCGGAACGCCTCGAGGTTGGTGGCGACGGCGACACCGTTGAGTTCGATCGCCCGCTCGATCGATGCGGCGGTGAGGGGCACCACGCCGAGCTGATGGGCCAGACCGACGACCAGGACGTTGGCCGCAGGCTGCGAACCCCAGACCGCCCGAGCGATGCCGGCGGTGTCGAGCCAGAGGCTGTCGACGGTGCAGGCATCGAGGGCGTTGCGGAAGGCCGAGAGGGCCGGGAAGCGCTCGGCGGCGCGACCCGAGACCATGGCCCCCGTTGGGATGAGCCCGGTGGACACCACCGCCGTGGTCCGGTCGGCGCTCGCCCGGTCGAGGTTCTTCGAGGCGGCCACCAGATCGAAGACCAGGAGGGCGTCGGCGGCGCCAACCCGGTTCGACGTGCCGTCGGCGGCTCGGCCGATCCGGACGTTGGAAACGACCGGGCCACCCTTCTGGGCCAGACCGGTCTGATCGAGGCCGTTGGAGTACTTGCCGTCGAGCAGGGCGGCCGTGGCGAGGATCTGGCTGATCGTGACGACGCCGGTTCCCCCGATCCCGATGAGCACGAGGTCGGCCTCGTCGGGGATCGTCGGCTCGGCCGGAAGGGGTCCGTCGGGCACCCGGACCCGGTGCTGGGACGGTCGGTACTCCGGGTCGATCTCGACGGTCATGAAGGCCGGGCAGTTGCCCTGGAGACAGGTCAGGTCGTAGTTGCACGACTCCTGATGGATCTGGGTCTTGCGGCCGAACGGGGTCTGGACGGGGTGGACGCTGGCGCAGTTCGAGACCTCGCCGCAGTCACCGCATCCCTCGCAGATGTCTTCGTTGATGACGACCCGGGTGGTCGGGGTGGCGACCAGGCCGCGCTTGCGATCCCGGCGCAGCTCGGCGGCGCAGGCCTGGTCGTAGATCAGCACGGTGACACCGGGGAGTTCGCGCAGTTCGCGCTGGACCTCGTCGAGCCGATCACGGTGCACGACACGAACCCCTCGGGCGAAGGGGTCGTCGTACTGCTCGGGGTCGTCGCTGACGACCACGGTCTTGGTGACCCCCTCGGCCTCGAGCGCCCGGGTGAGTGCCGGCACGGCGAGGTCGCCTGCGGCATCCTGGCCGCCGGTCATCGCCACGGTGCCGTTGTAGAGGATCTTGTAGGTGATCGTGGTGCCCGCAGCGATCGACTGCCGGATGGCGAGGGAGCCGGAGTGGGCGAGGGTGCCGTCACCCAGATTCTGGAATCGGTGGGTGTCGGTCACGAAGGGCGCCATGCCGACCCACTGGGTGCCCTCGCCGCCCATGTGCGTGACGCCGTGCACGTTCCGGTCCATGTAGAGCGACATCGAATGGCAACCGATGCCGCCGTGGGTGATCGATCCCTCGGGCACGACCGTCGAGCGGTTGTGCGGGCACCCCGAACAGAAGTGGGCGGTACGGCCGGGAAGATCGGCACCGGCTGCGACCACCGAGATCCGAGGCCGCTCCTGCTTCAGTCGGTCGGCATCGAGGTGATGGCGGAGCCGGGAGCGCAACGGTTCGACCAGGTCGTCGGCCAGCAAGCCGCCATGGCTCGGCAGGAAGGGTCGGCCGTCGACCGACTTGCCGACCACCGGTGGCGCGCCGGTTCTCCCGTAGAGCAGATCGCGGATCTGGGTCTCGAGGAAGGCCCGCTTCTCCTCGATCACGACGATCTCGTGCAGCCCGTTGGCGAAGGACTGCACACCGGTCGGTTCCAGCGGCCAGATCATGGCCGGCTTGTAGAGCCGGATACCGGCGGCGGCGAGGTCGGCATCGTGTTCGAGCCCGAGTCGGTGGAGCGCCTCGCGGACCTCGCCATACATGGCGCCTGCGGCGACGATCCCGATCCGGGCCGAACCGGTGGCGCCAACGGTTCGATCGAGGCCCTGGGCCGCGACGAAGGCCTTGGCGGCGTCGAGCCGGGGACCCATCATCTCTCGCTCGAGCTCGAGCGAGAACGGGGCGATCAACGTGGTGCTCTGCGAGTGACGCCACGGGGCGCCATCGACGAGGAACTCCACCGGGGTGATGGCCAGCCGGGCCGGGTCGGGGTCGACCGTGGCGTACGCATCGGCGACGTTGGTGACGAGCTTGAAGCCCACCCAGGCCCCCGAGAACCGCGACAGTTCGTAGCCGAAGCGGCCGAAATCGAGCACGTCCTGGACCGACCCGGGGGAGAGGGTCGGCATGGCCAGGTCGGCCAGCGCCCACTCCGACGCCGACGCGATGGTCGACGACTTGCACGAGGGATCGTCGCCGGCGACGGCGAGGACCCCGCCCCGGTGATCGACCCCGGAGGTGTTGGCATGACGGAGCGCGTCGCCGGAGCGATCCACTCCGGGGCCCTTGCCGTACCAGAGCCCGAGCACACCGTCGAAGCGCTTCGAGGTCTCCATGGCGGCCTGCTGGCTGCCCCACACGATGGTGGCGCCGAGATCCTCGTTGACGCCGCTGATGAACCGGACGTCGTTGGCCTCGAGCACGGCGCGGTCGGCCTCGTAGGCGCTGTCCATGCCGCCGACCGGGGAGCCCCGATAGCCCGAGATCATCGCCGCGGTGCGCTGCCCGCGCACCGCGTCGGCGCGCACCTGATCGAGGGGAATCCGGATGACGGCCTGGATGCCACTCATCGCGACGGGTCGATCGGTCGCTGCGATGCGGTCCTGCAACGAGTAGTCGGCGTTGGGTGCCTCGGTCATGGGGCGACAGTAGTGCGGGGCCCGATGCCAACGACAGGTTCGATCAGTGCAGGGAGCTCGCCGATCGAGCCCGACGCCCCGACGACGACCCGAGGGTCCGTAGGCTGCATCCATGGCCGAACAGAACGCGTGGCTCAAGCTGACCACCGAGAACCCGGATCACTCCGCCTGGTACATCGAGCGGTTCCGCACCATGGCCGCCGAGGGCAAGGACCTCGACGGCGAGGCCCGTCTGGTCGATGCGATGGTGGCCCGCGGCAGCCGAATCCTCGATGCGGGTTGCGGACCGGGACGGGTCGGTGCCCGCCTCGCCGCGCTCGGCCACGACGTCGTCGGCGTCGACCTCGACCCGGTCCTGATCGAGGCCGCCGTGCAGGAACACGTCGGGCCGGCGTGGATCGTCGCCGATCTGGCCGAGCTCGACCTCGCCCATCACGGGATCAGCGAACGGTTCGATCTCATCGTGAGCGCCGGCAACGTCATGACGTTCCTGGCGCCCGACACCCGGCGCCCGGTCCTGAGCTGTCTCCGTGATCACCTGGCCGACGGCGGCCGGATCCTGATCGGTTTCGGCGCCGGACGGGACTACGCCTTCGGCGACTTCTTCGCCGACGCAGCCGCCGTCGGACTGACCCCGGAACTGAACCTCGCCACCTGGGACGTCCGGCCGTTCACCTCGGAGTCCGACTTCCTCGTCTCGGTGCTGGTCGCCGACCGATGATCCGGCCCGGCGCCGTCAGGTCGTCTCGATGCCGGCGAGGACGGTGTTGATCTCGTCGACGAACGAGGCCCTCGACAGGTGGCTGCCGACCACGACGTAGAGCGCGAACGCCCGACCGTTCACGTGGAAGAACTTCTGGGCTCCCGACTGGCCGACGATCGGTCGCTGCATCCCGTCGGTCGCGAAGTCGTCGGCGGTGATCCGGGGGATCCCCTCGGTGTCGAACAACCGCGACCCGATCACCTCCGGTGATTCCTCGAGCAGGCAGATGAGGACGTCGCCGGCGACCATGCGTTCGACGGCGCCGCTGCCGAAATCGCCACGCACCGGCGGGAGGGCGAAGTTGGCCAGGTGCACCCGCGGTGTCGCCAACGAGACGGACTCCTCCTCGGCCTCGCCGGAGCCGGCGTCGATCTCGGCCTCCCATCCGGCGGGGAGCACGAGGCGGATCCCCTCGGCGTCGATGGTCGTCATGGCGGGCTCGATCCTTCCTCTCGGCGGCGGTTCACGGCCTCGTCGATCCGCTCGCCGGAACGCACGGTAGCCAGCCTGCCGTTGGTTGGAGGGGTCGGGTCAGGCGGCGGCGGCCAGGGCGCCGGCGGCCACCACGAGGACACCGAGTGCCACCGAACCGATCCTGGCCACCGCCGGTGCCGAGCGTTGCAGGAATCGGTGGAACGTGACCAGCCGGGCGGGCCCGTCGATCCGGCGGGCCGACAGGATCGACAGTCCCCGAACCAGCCCGAAGGTGGCGCCGATCCCGACCGAGCCGAGCCACGATCCGCTGAGCACCATGGTCGCCAACCAGGGGGCAAGCGCCGCCGAGGTGATGTAGGTGGTGATCCCGGCGCCGAGCTGGAGCCCGAACCCCGCCCCGTACACCCAGCCCCGGAACTCGACCAGCCAGTCCTCGTTGACCTGGCGATGCACCGAAGGCAGTCGTCGCCCGGTGAGATCGAACGCCAGCGCCACGGCGCCGACCCCGGCGACGATGGCCAGCGACCGCGCCGGACCGGGGCTGCGGTCGAACACCAGGGTCGGCACGCGTCCGATCGCACCGACGACCAGGCCGGTCGTCGCCCCACCGAGCAGCGAACCGACGATGAAGGCGGTCGCCGTCGTTGCGAACCGATGTCCTCTCCCACGCTCACCGAGCGGGTGGATGCTCGAGAGCATCGACTCGCCTCAAGGCGACCAGGTCGAGCGAATGGCGCCGATCACCGCCGAGGCGAGGCCGATCGCCACGATCGCGCCGGTCATCGGCGAGTCATGGTTCGCGCCGGGCCGGCGGATGGTAGAGCCGCGGGTCACCGGGCACGATGCCGGCGTCGAGCAGGTCCTGATCGACCCGCTTGGTCCGGTTCCGCCCGAGCAGGACGTCGCGGCGCCGGACCTGTCCCTCGGCGTACCCGGCATCGGCCAGGGCCCGATCGAGGAGCTGGAGCACCAGATCCCAACTGTGGGCGGCACCCTCGCCGACCACCACTCCACGACGGCCGTCGACCAGCACGAAGTAGGGCGCCACGGGGATCCGGTAGTCGTCCCAGGCCTGGCTGGACGCAAGCGTCACCACCCCGGCCGGCGCCAGGGCGGCCACGTCGGCCGGGCTCTCCTCGTTGCCGCCCCTGGTGACGATCACGAGCCGAGTGTCGCCCGGGAGCCGGATGCCGTCGGCGAACGCGTTCCAGAACGCGGCGCAGGTCGAGCATCCGGTCGTGAGGAAGGCCAGCAGCGTGGCATCCCGGCCCTGCACCGCAACCGTTCGGGTGCCGCCGGTGGGCGTGGTGCCGTGCAGATCGGCGGCCCGCAGCCCGGTGACGTCGGCCGGGGTGGCGACGCCGGGCACGGTCCGGATGTCGGGTGGTGTGTCGGTGACGACCTCGGTGGTCGGTCGCCGAGCCCGGTCGGCGGGACCACGGCCGGCGCGCTCGGTCAGATCGAGGGTGGGGGTCCCGGTCCGGTCGGGATCGAGGTCGATGCCGGCGTCGTGCAGGGCCCGGATGATGACGGCATGGCTGCGGAGGAGCCCGACGACGAGCATCCCGAGCACGGCCACCACGACCACGAGGAGCCAGGTGACGACGGTCATGACGCGAACCTCCGTTGAGCCGACTCGAGGTATTCGTCGCTGCCCGACAGGAAGGTCGCCAGCGCGAGGTCGTCGTCACCGAGGAGGCGATCCGACCAGAACTCGAGGCCTCCCTCGTCGGGTGCCCGGAGCAGGAATCGCTGGTAGAGGCCGGTGACCCGCTTCCGGCGGGACTCGATCGATCCGTAGAACGACGTCGTGATCCCCGA
This sequence comes from uncultured Acidimicrobiales bacterium, assembly GCA_963717115.1. Taxonomy (GTDB): domain Bacteria; phylum Actinomycetota; class Acidimicrobiia; order Acidimicrobiales; family SZUA-35; genus JBBQUN01. The sequence continues at coordinate 654,985 of CAVQVO010000017.1, forward strand.
TCGAGTCGTTGATCGGTTCACCTGGTCGACCCAGTAGCCCAGGCCGGAGGCATCGGGATCCCGATCGAGGATCTCGCGGTAGAGGCGGGTGACGAATCCCTCCGGGCTCCCGGATGCCGCGAAGAACTCCGGCGATGCGTAGAGCAGGGCGGCGACCTCGGCCGGCGTGGTGCCGCGCTGGATCACGCCGATCCAGTAGGCCCGCCCCTCGGCGTCGACCGGGCGACCGAACACCGACCGGTAGAGCGCATCGACGAAACTGCCGATGTAGATCGTGGTCCGAGACAGCGCCACCGACACCACGGTCCGGTCCTCGCCGGCGGTGACGCGGCCGGCATACTCGGCCGACTCGTCGGAGTCGGGTTCACGGCCGAGGTAGTCGGCGAAGACGGCGCGGGCCCAGGCCAACGACTGCGGGGTCGCCTCGACCGGCACCTCGAGGCAGGGCCGATGGTGCAGTGCCGTCGCCGGGTCGGTGCGGGCCACCGTGGAGCAGCCCGGGTCGATCTCCCACGGCTTGGAACAGGTGACGACCCGGCACATGATCGGACCGACGCAGGTGACGTCGTTGTTGCAGTTGCCGTAACGGAACAAGGTGCATCCGTCGGCCCGGTTGGTGCACGAGCGGCACTGGCAGGTCGTGTCGGGGGCTCGGCAGACGCCCCGGGACGAACAGGCGCACGGGGGGTTCGCCTGGTTGCAGTCCATGTAGTAGCGGGCGGCCCCATCGCAGAACGACGAGTTGTCGACCTTCCACCAGCCGGCGAGGAGTGTGTTCGAGGGGCAGGAGTTGCGACCGTAGAGCTGACAGCAGAACTCGGTGTAGCCGTCGCAGCAGAGATCACTGCAGCCGCACGAGCGTGCGGTGTCGGGTCCGGCCTGCCGGGGGCAACGGCAGATGGCGGCGTAGGCCGTTCCGGGCCGCAGGACGTAGCCCGTCCCGCCGACGGCGATGGCACTCCCGACCAAGGCCGTTCGCCCGACGAAGCCGCGCCGGCTCGTGCGTCGTTCGACGACCCGGGCCGCCCGGTCGGTCAGGGTCATCGCGAGACTCATCGCCGCCACTCCCGATCGATGGCGAAGGACTTGGCCCGGTGGGCGGGGTCGGGGTCGCCGAACCGGGCTGCGCCCAGATCCGCCAGCAGCGACGGTGCCAGGAGGAAGAGCAGGGCGGCTCCCGCGACCGTGGCCAGGTAGGGAGACCAGACGACCGGACCCCGCTCGAGCACCGAGGCCACGCCGATGCCGGTCTCGGTCAGCGTGGCGACGACGGCGGTCGTGAGCGCCACGGTCGCCGCCGCCAGGTTGGCCCATCGATGGGCCGGACCCGGGGGGGCCGAGGAGGCTCCGAAACACCCACAGCCGGCGGTCACGTCGATCGCTCGGAGGCGCGACACGAACCAGGCGAATCCGGCGAACACGACGCCGACCCACACCGCCCCGAACAGGGTCGCCGACCCCGGTCTCGGGCCCGCGGCGACCACCACGGCCGTTGCCAGCTCGACGACCCCGAGCAGTCGGGCGAGGAGCCGGCTCCGGCCGATCCGCTGTGGTGGGCTGCCGGGAGCGAGGTGGGCGGTGCGCAGGGCCTCGGCTGCAGGGCCCGGTCGCACGATCTTGTCGATGCCGCTGAGCAACAGCACGAAGAGCAGGGTGTGGAAAACACCGATGAGGGGGTCCATGTCGTGCGAAACTGTAGCGACCGTGGCACGAGCAACGGAGTACCCGGGTCGACGACGGGTCGATCCGGGCTCGGAGCGGTCGAGGACGGGCTCGCCGGTGCCCTAGGTTGACGGCCATGGCCACGACCCAGCTTCCACCCGCCGTGCTCGAGGTCGAGCGGTTCATCGATGCCAACCGGATCGACCGCGACGACGGTCGGGTGGTGTGGCGCCGGACCCCGACCGACGAGGGTTCCCCGCCGCACAGCCTCTATCACGGCAGCGCCGGCATCGTCCTCTTCTATCTCGAACTGCATCGGGCCACGGGCGAGACCCGCCATCTCGACCGCGCGGTGGCCGGCGGCGACGAGCTGCTGGCCTACCTCCAGGGCCGCGAACGACTCACCGTCGGGTTCGGCAGCGGATGGCCGGGCTACGTGTTCGTGCTGGAACAGCTCGGTGAGGCGACCGGCGCCGACCGATTCCGGGCCGGGGCCCGGAAGGCGCTCGAGTCGATGATGGCCCAGTCCGAACCGCTGGGGGCGGGGATCGGCTGGATCGAACCGATGCCGTTCTCCGACATCACCGGTCTGACCGGTGACCGGGAGGTGCTCGATCTGAGCATCGGCGCCGCCGGCGCCGGCCTGGTCCTGCTGCACGCCCACCGGGTCGGCCTCGACGATCGGGCGCTCGGTTGGGCCCGCCAGACCGCCGACCGCCTGCTCGAGATGTCGATCGAGACCGAGCACGGGCCAACCTGGCTGATGATGGCCGACATGCCGTTCTCGTTCACGGCCCCGAACTTCGCGCACGGGGCGGCCGGCGTTGGCCACTTCCTCGCCGAGCTCCATCGTGAAACCGGCGATCGCGTCTACCTCGACACCGCGATCGCCGCAGCTCGTCACGTCCAGCGCCGGGGCGTCGTCCAGGCGAACGGTGGCGTGCTCGTCCGGCACACCGAGGAGCAGGAGCCGCCGATCTTCTACCTCGGTGTCTGCCACGGTCCAGCAGGCACCGGTCGCCTCATGTACCTGCTCCACCGGATCACGGGCGACGCCGAGTGGCTCGACTGGGTGCATGCGAACATGCAGGGGCTGCTCGGCACCGGGGCACCCGAGGCACGCAGCGAGGGACTGTGGCAGAACCACGGTCAGTGCTGCGGCGACGTCGGGATCGGTGATTTCGCGCTCTGGCTCCACCGGGCGACCGGTCGGGCCGACTACCTCGAGCTGGCCCGCCGCATCGAGGCAGAGGTGCTCCGGCGAGGCAAGGTCGAGCACGGGGCCCGATCCTGGCAGCAGGCCGAGCATCGGGACCGGCCCCGGTTCGTCGAGACCCAGACCGGCTACATGCAGGGGGCGGCCGGGATCGGGAGCTTCCTGCTCCACCTGGCCACGATCGAGCGGGCCCGGCCCGCGAAGATCGCCCTTCCCGACACCCCGTTCGAGTAGCCCGAGGCCGCTCCGACCCGGTGCAGCGGGGTCAGGCGGCCGAGACGGTCACCGGGACACCGTTGAGGGCCACGTTGCCGCTCACCGGGTCGACGAACGCCTCGTCGGTCAGGATGTTGGTGTTCACCCCCCGGTAGTCGCTGGCGACCCGCAGTTCGACGCCGTCCATGGCCTGCCCGAAGCCGTGGGGGATGCTGATGACACCGGGGCGGATGATGTCGGTGACCTCGGCGACCGTCACCACCTCACCGACCCGGGAGCGAACCCGGGCCGACGCACCGTCGACCACGCCGAGGCGGGCGGCGTCGTCGGGGTGGATCTGCATCGTGCAGCGGTTGCGGCCCTTGGTCAGCGTCTTGATGTTGTGCATCCAGGAGTTGTTGGAGCGGACGTGACGGCGGCCGATGAGCACCATCTGGGCGTCCCAGTCGCGGGCCAGCGACTCGGTGAGCCGCCCGAGGTCGGCGGCCATGGCGTCGGGGAAGGCCTCGATCCGGCCACTGGGTGTGCGCAGCAGATCCGGGACCCGCGACGGCTGGAGGGGACCGAGGTCGACCCCGTGGGGATGGTCCTCGAGCACGGCGAGGGTCAACCCGTCGGGCACCGACCCGAACCCGTCACCGTAGGGCCCGGTGCGGAGCATGAGGTCGAGCAGCCGTTCCGGACCGACCCGATCGCCGACCAGGTCGAGGAGTTCGTCGACGTCGCGATCGGCGACCAGGCCGTGCGCATCGCGGACCGCCGACGAGGCGATGGCCCGGGCGATGGCTTCGTCGGTGACCCCGACGTCGGCGTTGGGGCCCTCACCGGCCAACAGTGCGGCCAGACGCAGCATCGTCACCCATTCGGGCAGCATCCCGTCGTCCGGGGCGAGCACGGCGGGGGAGTAGTTGGCGACGTTGTGGACGGCGAAGTTGAGCAGCGCGAGGTCGTAGTGCGACTTCTCGAGCGCCGACGGCACCGGCAGGATCACGTCGGCGTGGCGGGTCGTCTCGTTGATGTAGCAGTCGATGGAGACCATGAACTCGAGTGAGGCGAGCGCCGCGTCGAGCCGACCCGAGTTGGGGTTCGACGACACGGGATTGCCGGCCACGGTGATCAGGGCCCGGACCTGGCCCTCGCCCGGGGTCTCGATCTCCTCGGGCAACGCACTGACCGGGAACTCGCCGAACGCCTCGAGCCAGCCACCGACCCGGCTCTGCGCCCGGCCGGTCTTGAGACCCCGCCCGGTTCCGGGCTGCCCCTTGGTCGAGGGCTGCCCAACGGCGCCCTTGGTGAACATCGCCCCGCCGACCGAATCGAGGTTCCCGGAGAGGAGGTTGACGACGTCGACCAACCAGGAGGCGAGCGTGCCGAACTCCTGGGTACAGGTGCCGATCCGTCCGTACACCGCCGCGGTGGGGGCCGCCGCCAGGTCTCTCGCCAGCGCGAGGATCGCCGACTCGTCGAGTCCGCAGACAGGGGACACCGCGGCCGCGGTGTAGGGCGCGAGCGCAGCCGGCAGGTCGTCGAGGCCGTTGGTGTGTTCGGCCAGTCGTCCCGGATCGGCGAGGCCTTCGAGGAACATCGTGTTGGCGATGGCGGCCAGCAGATGGGCGTCGGTCCCGGGCCGGATGGCGAGGTGCTGATCGGCCTTGGCGGCGGTCTCACTGCGCCGAGGGTCGACGACCACGACGCGGCCGCCCCGTTCCTGGATCCGCTCGAGCCGGCCGGGGAAGTCGGGCGCAGTGCAGAGCGAACCGTTCGAGGCGTAGGGATTGGCGCCCAGCATGAGCAGGAAGTCGGTGCGGTCGAGGTCGGGCACGGGGACCGAGACCGACCCGAACATCATCGCGGCCGACAGCTCCTTGGGTCGCTGATCGACCGTCGAGGCCGAGAACCGATTGCGGGTTCCGAGCGACAGGATCAGGGTGCGGTTGTAGAGCATCGGGGCCAGGTTGTGGGCCCCGGGGTTGCCCAGGTAGATCGCACTGGCGTCGCGGCCGTGCAGCTCCAACAGGGGCAGGAGGCCGGCCTCGATCGTTGCGAAGGCCTCGTCCCAGTCGACCTCGACGAACACCCCGTCGCGCTTGACCACCGGTCGACGGAGCCGGTCGGGGTCGTCGTGCAGGTGGCCGAGCGTCGTGCCCTTCGGACACAGGAAGCCGCCGGAGAAGACGTCGTCGGCGTCACCGCGGATCCGGGTGACGGCCCCATCGGTCAACGTGAGCTCCAACCCGCAACCGGCCTCGCACAGCGGGCAGGTACGGATGGCCGTGGTGGTCGACTCGCTCGTTGTCGAATCGGTGTCGGTCGTACTCGTCTTCGTGGTGCCGGCCATGGAGGTCCCTTCGTTCGAAGCCCTCATCATGGCGGCAGCGGAGGCCGCGAAGCGAACGCCGTACTCAGGAGGGGACCAGGCCCCGGTCGGGGAGCGGGGTGTGGTCGAGCACCGTCTGCTTGGTGGCGACGCGGATCCAGGTCCTGGCATGGTCGAGGTCTCGGAACGGCCGAGGGTCGTCGAAGCGAGCCATGACGGAGTCGGCGATCATCCGGGCGTTTGGCCCCGCGCCCTCCCGAACGGCGACATCCATCGCCAGGTGGTCGAGGTCGCGACGCTCGGTCTCGCTGAACTCTCCGGGTTTCATGCTGTCATCTTCGGCCGCGAATCGTCGGAGATGACCCGGCCTGCTCAGGGTCGTCGGTGCGCTTCGCCGTGGACCCGCAGGGCCCGTGCCACCGCGATCTGCTCGGTGGACAGGCCGGCTTCGACGAGCCGGTTCTCGAGATGCTCGAGCGAGGGCTCGTCCATCCCGCCCAACACGAGGTCGAGCAGGTCGCGTTGGCGGAGCGCCACGACGGCCGGGAGCGCCTCGGGCGAATCGAGGGCCGTGGCGAACCGGGGACCGAACGTGGCGGCCTGGGCCCGGTCCAGGTTGGTCACCGCGGTCAGCATGGGGGTGGCGGCCGAGGCGACCACCTGCCGATTCAAGACGGCCTGCCAGGCCCGGATCCGGGCCACGTCGTGGAGCAGGTTCGGGTCACGTCCCATGGCGTCCATGAGGGGCACGAAGCGCGCCGAACTCCCGGCGACCAGTTGCCGGTAGGCCTCGACGACGATCGGATCGGGACCGGGTCGTTCGGTCTGATTCGGCGCTTGCTGCGGTGCGGCAACGGCCCGGTCGTGGGCGGTGACGCCCTGGTAGACCACGTAGCCGATGAGAAGCATCGCAAACGTGTAGCCCGCGACGTAGGCCAGGTAGGCCACCGGCACGCCGACGGCGACCGCGACGATCTTGGTGGTGCGCCACGCATGCTCGGGCGAGCGCAGGCTCAGCGTCCGGAACAGGACCTGGCCACCATCGAGCGGGTAGAGCGGGAGCAGATTGACGAGCGACCAGCCCACGTTGATCAGGACCATGATGTCGAGCAGCCAACCGGCGTCGCCGGTCGGGCGCAGCACCGACCACGCGATCAGGGAGGGGATTCCCAGGAAGACGAACTGGGTGACCGGTCCGGCGAGCGAGACGACGATGTGTTGCCGGTCGGTCAGCGTCCCGGCGTTCGTCGACATCGTCATGCCCCCGAAGCCGTGCAGCACGATGCTCGGGGAGCAGCCGTAGCGTCGGAAGGCGACGGCGTGCCCCAGTTCGTGGATGAGGACGGATCCGACGAAGGCCGCGATCAGGCCGGCGGCCAGGGCCGGCACGCTCACGTTGGCGACGGCGAGCACGACGAGGATCAGGATCGTCGGCCCGAATCGGATCGGGATGCCGAAGAGGACCAGGTGGGCCTTCATCGGCGGTGCAGCGGACCGCAATCGAGCATGCGTCCATTGTGCAGGGTCGGACTAGGTTTGCCCCATGACCGAGTTGGCCCGATGACCGACGCCTCACCGGCAGCAGCGATCCTCGACGGTGTCGTCGTGGTCGATCTCTCGCAGTACCTGGCCGGCCCGACCTGCACCCGGATGCTGGTCGAGCTCGGAGCCGACGTGATCAAGGTGGAGGTGCCGCCCTACGGTGATCCGGGGCGATCGTTCGCCCCACGGAGGAATCAACGGGCCGGGTTCCACGTCCAGCAGAACCGGGGCAAGCGGTCGCTGTGCATCGACCTGCGGAGCCCCGAGGGCCTGGCAGCGGTGCGTCGCGTCATCGCCAACGCCGACGTCGTCGTCGAGAACTTCAGCCCGGGTGTGATGGCTCGACGGGGCCTGTCCTACGAGTCGCTCTCGGCGGACCATCCCGGACTCGTCATGGTGTCGATCTCGGGGTTCGGTCAGACCGGTCCGGGGTCGGACCGTCCCGCGTTCGACTTCATCGCCCAGGCCTACTCGGGCGTGATGCACATGACCGGGGAGCCCGATGGGCCACCCCTGTTCACCGGGATCGGCCTGGCCGACGTCAACGCCGGCGTCCACGCCTTCGCAGCCCTGGGATACGCGCTGTTCCGACGGGCCCGTACCGGCGTCGGGGCCCACCTCGACATCTCGATGGTGGATGCGCTGGTGCACATGCACGAAACGGGGATCTATGCCCCGTCGATGACCGATGGCGACTACGAGCCGATGCGCCAGGGGCGGTTCTATCAACCGGCCCAACCGGGTGGCGTCTATCGGGGACCGCAGGGGTGGATCGTGGTGTTCTGTACCCAGGGTCAGTTGCCCGGACTGTGGACGGCGATGGGCCGCCCCGAGTTCGCCGCCGACGAACGGTTCGTCAACAACGACGCCCGCCTGGCGAACCGCGACGCCCTCACGGCGGCCATCGAAGCGTGGATGGCCGGGTTCGACACCGACGACGCCGTCCTCGAGGTGCTCGCCGCCAACCGCGTCCCGGCCAGTCGGGTGAACAGCCCCGCCGACCTGGCCGCCGACGAGCACCTGCGCTTCCGTGATGCGGTTCGCACCGTGCCCGACCCCCGGCTGGGGTCGATCGACACGCCGGGGTTCCCGCTCCACTTCAACGGACCGCAGGCGCCGGCACGACTGGCGAACGACGTCGTCGCTCCCGATCTCGGCCAGCACAACCGCGAGGTCCTCTCGACCCTGGGCGGCTACGACGACGCCGAGATCGAGGCGCTCGAGGCCTCCGGTGTGCTCGCGTCCAAGGACCGCTGAAGCTCAGCGGTCGAAGGGCTCGGCCGCCGGCGTTTCGGCAGTGGTCGACCCCGTGCGGTGATCGGCCCCGGAGAACGACGACTGGCGCCAGGCCTCGTAGACGACGACGGCGACGGCATTCGCCAGGTTGAGGCTGCGATTGTCGGGCCGCATCGGAATGGCGAGCCGATGGTCGGGGTCGAATCGTTCGAGGACGGCTTCGGTGAGTCCGGCTCGTTCCGCCCCGAAGACGAGCACGTCGTCGTCGCGGTACTCGACGTCGCTGTAGCGGCGGGTCGCCGAGCTGGTGAACGCGAACCAACGGCCGTCGAGGACGGCCGCAACCGCATCCAGGTCCTCGTGGGTCTCGACGACCGCCCGATCCCGGTAGTCGAGGCCGGCCCGACGGAGCAGGCGATCGTCGAGCGAGAACCCGAGCGGCCCCACGAGGTGCAGGGTGGCGCCGGTGTTGGCGCACAGCCGGATGACGTTGCCGGTGTTGGGGGCGATCTCGGGGCGCACCAGGACGACGTGCACGTCAGTCGGCCGCCCGCCCGTACGAGCGCGAGGCGGCGATGTTGCCCGACGGGTCGAGCAGGAACGCCGTGTCGCCACGGTTGTTCCAGATCGCCGAACCCGTCTGGCACCAGAAGACCTCGTCGGCCGTGTCGGCCCCGCACCCCGACCGGACGACGATGCTCGCGCCCGGGGCGACGACCGTGCCGGGGCCGAACACGTAGCGGTGGGACGACGACTCGTCCTTCACCGTCCAGCCGCCGAGCTCGACCGGCTCGAGACCCACGTTCGTCAGGGTGACCGATTCGCCGTTGAGGTCGAGGGTGTCGTCACCGGGCGGATCGGCGTCGATCGCGCTGAACTCGAGGCGTCCCTCGTCGGCGCGTCCGCAGGCGCCGGGGTCCCAGAGCCCGAGGCGCCGGTCTCGGGCCGAGGCCTGCGCAGCCTCGAGTCGTTCGGCCCGGGCGGTGTCGGGCTCGAAACGGCGGGCGATGGCGGCACCCTCGGCCACCATCACCTCGTTGACGAGGACGTCTCCGGCCCAGGCGTATCGAAGCAGGCGACCGTATCGATCGGTGTCGGTGCGGTCGCGCTCGAGTCGCAGGGTCCCCGAGCCCAGGACGTTCGAAAGGGTCGCCGTCGCCTCGTCGGCCCAGCATTCCCCGGCCTCGGGGGCGTTGATGCCGATCAGGCGCACGGGGGTGGTCACGCCGTCGATGGTCGCCTCGAACGTGTCGCCGTCGATCACCCGGACCACCTCGGCGAGGTTCGACCCGGCCCCGCCGCTCGTCGTCGAGGTCGGCGAGTTCGTCGTGGTCGTCGGGCCCGACCGGGGGATCGGGTCACCGGCCGATCCGTCGGTCGCGTCGCAGGCGCTCATGAACAGGGCGGCAACGAACAGGGCGGCAACGAACAGGCCGGCAACGAACAGGGCGGAGACGAACCGGGTCGCGGCGTGGCGGGCGACGATCGACCTCGGACCGGGCATGGCCGTCGAGCGTACGGCCCGGAGCCCATGGACCGGGTGCCGCGTGTCGATACTTCGGGCGTCCGCTGTGCCATTCTTCTGCGCCGTGACCTACGTCGTGCTGGTGCTGGGGCTGGTGGCCTTGATCGTCGGAGCCGAGTTGCTCGTGCGGGGGGCGTCCGCCGTTGCGGTGCGGACGGGCTTGTCGCCCATCGTGATCGGCCTCACGGTGGTGGCGTTCGGCACCAGCACGCCCGAACTGGCGGTCAGCGTCGGGGCCGGTCGTGGCGACCAGGCCGGACTCGCGATCGGCAACGTCGTCGGGAGCAACATCTTCAACGTGCTCGCCGTTCTCGGTGTCTCGGCGTTCGTCGGGGGCGGGTTGGTCGTTGCGCAGAAGATCGTCAGGACCGACGTCCCGTTGATGATCCTGGCCTCGCTCGGTCTCCTCGCCCTGGCCGCCGACGGTTCGCTGGGGAGGGTCGACGGGCTGCTCCTCCTGGCCGCCATCGTCGGCTACACGACCTGGACGGTCCGCACGGCCCGGTCCGACTCGGCGGCCATCGCCGAGGAGTACGACGAAGCCTTCGGATCACCTCCTCGTCGGCCCCTGGTGGCCGATGTCGGGCTCATCGTCGGCGGGATCGCCCTGCTCGTGCTCGGGTCCGAGTGGATGGTCGGCTCGGCCAGCGACATCGCCGCCGACTTCGGCATCTCCGACCTCGTGATCGGCCTCACCATCGTCGCCGCCGGGACGAGCGCCCCGGAGCTCGCCACCTCGGTGGTCGCCGCGATCCGTGGTGAGCGTGACATCGCCGTCGGGAACGTCGTCGGGTCGAACCTCTTCAACATCCTCGCCGTCCTCGGCGTGTCGTCGCTCGTTGCGCCCGGCGGACTGCCGGTGAGCGACGCCGCGCTGCGCTCCGACCTTCCGATCATGGTGGCGGTGGCCATCGCGTGTCTGCCGGTCTTCTTCAACGGCTACGCCGTCAAGCGCTGGGAGGGCGCGGTCTTCGCCCTGTACTACCTCGCCTACGTGGCGTTCCTGATCCTGGATCAGACCGGGAGCCCCTTCCGTGACGACTACACCGTGGCGATGCTGGGGTTCGTGCTTCCCCTGACGGCGATCACGCTGGTCGTCGTGACGGTCCGAGCCGTTCGGGCCCGACCGGCACGCTGATCCCGACCGGCCGGGACGACCCGATGGGGTCAGTCGGCCAGGGTGGCGAGCAGTTCGTCGATGGTGTGGTTCTGTTCGAGCGGGTGGCGCAGCGGGATGCCCTTGACGATCTCGTAGCGGTTCCGGCGTCCGACCCGTTCCCGGTGGATGAAACCGCCTTCTTCGAGATCGTCGAGGATCCGCTGGACGGCTCCCTGGGTGATGCCGACGACCTGTGAGATGTCGCGCTGGCGCAGTTCGTGGTTTCGGCTGATCGCGATGAGCACGTGGGCATGGTTCGTCAGGAAGGTCCAACCGTGCCGGGGCGGATCGGACTCGAGCGATGCCATGGCTCGATCATATGCATTGGACATGGTGCGTTCCGGATTCGGGTCGTCGGGCTCGGTCACGTCGCTCATTCCCCTGCTCCCCGATGCCTGCCGGCCACCTCGGCGTCGGCCAGCTCGTCGAGGGCGAAGTGGTCACCGCCGGCGGTGCGATGGGTCGCACGGAACAACAGGTGCACGCCGATCGGCAGGGTGAGCACCATGGCGGCCGTCGCCACGGCCAGCCGGGCGGCACCGCCCCATCCGAGGCCGATCGAGGCGCCGATGGCCACGAGGACGAAGGCGACCGGGCTGGCCTTGCCCGCAGCATGGAACCGGGCGTAGGGCGTCGCGAAGCGCATCAGCCCCAGTCCGGCGACCAGCGCCAGCGCCGCCCCACCGAGCAGGAAGACGTCTCGGACGACGTTCATCGCGGTGCCCCGGCCGATCGGCCGGCCTCGTGCTCGATGAAGCGGCTGGCGGCAACGGTCGCCGTGAAACCGACGACGGCGATCACGACCAGGAGATCGAGGTTCGTCGTTCGTCCGGAGAGTCCGGCATCGGTGGCGATCCCGCTCATCAGCGAGATGAGCATCACGTCCATGGCGGCGACTCGATCGGCGAGGGTCGGGCCGCGCACGATCCGGACGGCTGCGCAGGCGCCGGCGAGGAGAAAGGCGGTCGTGGCGATCACGAGGATCATCGGGTCACTCCGATCGGTGTGGTTCCGCCGGCCGGCGGGGTGGTTGCCGGCTCGACCGGCAGCGCCGCACAGGCCAGTTCGGCCAGGCGTTCGACGTGGGCGACCGTGGCTGCCCGTCGTCGGTCGTGGAGCAGATGGAGGTACAGGGTGCCGGTGTCGGGGTCGGTGTCGACCACGGCGGTGCCGGGCGTGACGGTGATCGCGACGACGAGCAGGAGCAGGTGGGCCCGGGTCTCGCCGGGAAGCGGGACCGCAACGATCGACTCCTCGGTTCGATCCGTTGGCGTGAGCACCTCCCACAGGACCGTGAAGGTCGACGTGACGAGGTCGACGAACACGAGGCCGAAGAAGCGGGCGAGGGGGACCAATCGGACCCCGCCCCGCCCGGGCGGGCCGATGTCGAGCAGGACGACACCGATGGCGAGCACCAGACCCGAGGCCACGTTGGCGACGCTGGCGTTGCCCCAGAGCGCGCACCAGGCGATCACGAGGGTCGTGACCGTTGCGATGCGGCGGATGCCGAGGAGGGATCCGAAGGTCATGGCCACACCGCCTCGATGTAGGGCCGGCCGTCGAGGAGTTCGGTGGCTGCCCGCTCACTCATGTTCCACAGCGGTCCGGCGGCCAGCGCGATCCCCATGGTCCCGGTGATGGCCAGCGCCGTTGCGCCGTTCATGATGCGCCTGCCGCCGATCGAGACCGGCGCCGTCGACGGCTCGGTGGGCTCGCCCCAGAAGGCACCGAGCCAGATCTTCGTCATCGACATGAGCGTGAAGACGCTGACGATGAGTGAGACGGCGACGATGGCCACCGAGCCGGCGTCGATGCCGGCATCGACCAGCGACAGCTTGGCAACGAAGCCCGAGAACGGTGGGAGTCCGGCCAGATTCATGGCCGGGAGTGCGAACAGCAGGGCGATGATCGGCCGTCGGGCCGCCAGACCCCTCACCTTCGACAGCGAGCTCGTTCCCTGGTCGTCCTCGATGAGACCGCCGACGAGGAACAGCACGGTCTTGACGGGCATGTGGTGCACCAGGAAGAGGATCGCCCCGGCGATCCCGGCCACCGAGAACAGCCCGAGGCCCATCAGCATGTAGCCGATCTGGCTGATGACGTGGAACGACAGGATCCGTTTCACGTCGTCCTGGGCGAGGGCTCCGGCGACACCGACGAGCATCGTTGCGCCGGCCAGCGCGAGGATGACGGGACCGAGGTCCTCCATGCCCGTGAGGACCTGGAAGCGGATCATGACGTACACGCCGATCTTGGTGAGCAGGCCGGCGAAGACGGCCGTGATCGTGGTGGGCGCCGTCGGATAGGAATCCGGCAGCCACGAGAAGAGCGGGAACATCGCGGCCTTGGTGCCGAAGACGACGAGGAACCAGGCACCGATCCCGAATCGGGTGGCGTCGGGGAGCTCGGGGATCCGTTCGGCCAGCAGGGCGATGTTCACGGTGCCGGTGGCGGCGTAGACGTAGGCCAGACCGAAGAGGAACAGGGTGGAGGCGAGCAGGTTGATCACCACGTAGGTCATGCCCGAGTGGATCTGGCTCCGTTCGCCCTGGTGGGTGAGCAGGACGTAGCTGGCGACCAGGATCATCTCGAAGGCGACGAAGAGGGTGAAGAGGTCGCCGGTCAGGATCGAGAGCGAGACGCCCGCGGTCAGCACGAGCATCAGTGGGCTGACCACGGCCGGATCGGCCGCCGCGGCCGAACGCCGCTGTCCGATGGCGAACAGTTCGACCACCAGGACCGTCGTGAGCGAGACGAGCAGGATCAGCACGGCGAACCGGTCGGCGACGAGCACGATGCCGAGATCGGGCCGCCACGACCCGACCCGCAGGACGTGGGTGCCCCGATCGGCGACGTCGAAGGCGAGGACGGCGGCCATCGTGGCGGCGCCGAACAGGGTGGCGAGCGTGATCGCGTCCCGCACGGTTCCCCGGATCCAGGGCAGCGTGACGAGGCCGGCGGCGAGGAGGGGCCCCATGATGACGAGGGCCATGAGGTCGGTCATGAGGCGTCCTGGTCCTCGAGTTCGGCGACCCGCTTGTCCTCGAGATCGTCCTCGACGAGGTCGTCGCCGGTGAGCAGCTGCTGGCGTCGGGCCAGGGCCAACAGGAAGAGCGTGAGTCCGAACGAGATCACGATGGCGGTGAGGCCCAGCGCCTGGGGGAGGGGGTTGGCCGACTCCTCGACGGTGGTCCGGTCGGCCAGCGGGGCGTTGCCGGCCGAACCACCCGAGGCCAGGAGGGCGATCACCGTGGCGTGACCGAACAGCGAGAACCCGAGCACCACACGGCTCAACGAACGGCCGGTGATGAGGTAGGTGCCGATGGCCGTGAGCCCACCGACGACGAAGATCAGGGCCATGCTCATCGGGTGACCCCTCCATCGGGCGTGGGCTCGCCGGCATCGGTGAGATCGGTCGCCCCGAGGCCGTCGAGGACGGCGACGACCAGGCCGACCACGATCAGCGTCACCCCCAGGTCGAAGATCAGGGCCGACCCGGCCTTGACCGTGTCGAGCAGGGGCAGCGAGGTCTTCACGACGACCTGGTCGAGGAGCACCTCACCGGCGACCATCGGGGCGATCGACACCAGCGCGGCGATCACCACCCCCGAACCCAGCAGGATCGTCGGGTTCGACGGTCGCTGCATGCCGGCGACCGTTCGCAGGGCGACGACCGCGCCGAGGAGCAGGCCGGCGGCGAACCCGCCTCCGGGGCGGTTGTGGCCGGCGAAGAACAGGAAGGCTGCGGTGATGACGGCCAGGGGGCTGGCGGCCTGGACCCCGAGACGAACGATGGGGGAGCGGGTGGCGATCATGCGGTCTCCTTCGGGCGGGCCAGGGCGATGACGCCCAGGGCCACCACGGCGAGCACCACGACCTCGCCAACGGTGTCGAGGGCCCGGACGTCGGTGAGGATGACGTTCACGATGTTGTTGCCGCCGCCGTCGTCGACGGCGGCCTGGGTGAGTTCGGCCGTGGGGGGCGTCCCGACCGGCTGCGAGGCGCTGGCCGCCAGGGCGCCGGCCACACCGAGGCCGGCGAGGATCGAGACCACGATGCGGGCCGACTTCCAGATCTGGCCGACCGGCGGAAAGCTTCGGCCGAGGTGTCCGAGCCCGATCACGAAGCCGACGACGACGACGGTTTCGACGAGCAGTTGGGTGAGGACCAGATCGGGGGCGCCCTGGACGACGAACAGGCCCGTCACGCCGATCCCGACACTGCCGAGCGCCAGGGCGGCGCCCAGCCGGGACGTGACGAAGAGGGTGCCGACCGCGGCGCCGACCACGGCGAGGGCGAGGGCCCCCTGGGCCGGTCGGTCCCACCGGTGCAGGGCATCGAGGTCGATCGACCACAGGAACGGCACCGTCGCGAGGGCCGCCGTGGCCACCATGGTGAGGACGTACGTGGGGAGCGAGCCGTGCTGCATGCGTCCGGCGATCCGTCGGGCGACCACGATGACCAGATCGAGACCCCGGTCGACGGTTTCGGCTCCGACCGGTGCGGGGACGGAGTCCAGGAACGGGATCCGGCGGCGCGCTGCGGCGATCCCGACGATCGAGCCGCCGGCGACGACCAGGGCCGACACGACGAAGCCGGTGGTGAGGCCGGGCCAGCGCAGGAGCGAGTAGACCTCGGCCTTGGGGTCGAGTTGCTCGGCGGCCGGCTTGACGACGTCGTTGATCGTCCCGAGGAACACGAAGCCGAGCAGGCTGATGGCCCCGAGCAGCGCCGCCGGGGCCGTCATGGCCCAGCGCCGGTTGGCGATCGGGGTGGGCGCCACCGGCTCGGCGCCGATCGGTGAACCGAAGACACCGACGAGGAACCGGAGCGTGTAGGCCACGGTGAGCACCGAACCGCCGATCACGATGGCGCCGACGGCGATCCGCTCGAACCCGCTCAGTTGCAGGACCGCCTCGATCGCCGCCTCCTTGGCCGTGAAGCCGAGGAGGGGTGGCACCCCGGCCATCGACAGACCGGCGACGATGCCGATGGCGAAGGTGATCGGCATCGAGCGGCGCAGACCGGCGAGCCGATCGATGTCGCGGGTTCCGGTGCGGACGTCGATCTCGCCGACGATCATGAACAGCGGGGCCTTGAAACAGGCGTGGGCGAACAACAGGGCGATGGCCGCGAAGGTGGCCTTCGCCGTGCCCAGCGACAACAGCGAGACCATGAGTCCGAGCTGGGAGACGGTGCCCCAGGCCAGGATGAGTTTGGCATCGGTGTGTCGGAGTGCGCCGATCGCTCCCCACAGCATCGAGGCGCCGCCGAACGCGAGTCCGAGCGGTTTCCAGATCGTGACATCGGACAGCACCGGGGAGCTGATGGCCATGAGGAGGACCCCGGCTTTGACCATCGTGGCCGAGTGCAGGTAGGCGCTCACCGGCGTGGGGGCTGCCATGGCTCCGGGGAGCCACACGTGGAACGGCACCTGCGCCGACTTCGTTGCGGCCGCCACGATGACCAGGACGGCGGCCACGGTGGCCGATCCACCGCCGACCGCCGCAGCGTCCATCCGGCTCAGGCGGGCCGTGCCCGTGGCGTCGACCAGCACGACGAGCCCGGCCAGGAGCACCAGCCCGCCCAACACGGTGATGACGAGGGCCCGTCGAGCCGCACGACGGACGGCGGCGTCGGCGTTCTTGTGCCCGACCAGCAGGAACGAGGTGACCGAGGTGAGCTCCCAGAACACGAAGAGCGTCCACACCGAATCGGCGAGGACGAGACCGAGCATGGCAGTGGTGAAGGCCATGAGCGTGGCGCCGAAGCGCCCGAGGGCGGCAGCGCCGTCGGAGAAGTAGCCGACGGCGTAGACGAACACGGCGGCGCCGATCCCCGACACGAGCAACGCCATGAGGGCAGCGATGGGGCCGACTCGGAAGGCGAACGAGAGATCGAGACCCTCGACCCACACGACCTCGGTGTCGACCGGGTTCTCGACCCCCAGCTGGAACAGGGTCCAGATCGCCGTTGCCGCCGTGGGGAGGGCGCCGAGGTACAGGGCGGTCCGCCCGACACGGGGGCCTGCCACGGCGATGGCCGCAACGGCGGCCACGTGCGCGGCGAGCAGGAACCAGATCATCCGACGATCCTACAGAGTTATTCGAATAGATACAACTCAATGCAGGTCTTTTGAAATACCTATTCAGATGTTCATTCGGTCGGCTCGGGTGTCGAGCCCGTCCCCACCCACCGATCTAGGCTCGGGCCATGAGCGACCACCCCGCCAATTGGTATCCGGACCCGACGGGCCGAAACGAGTACCGGTACCACGACGGAACCGGCTGGACCGATCACGTGAGCAATCGAGGCGTCGTCTCCTCCGATTCGCCGACCGGCGGTTCCGACGGGCTCGACCGCCTCGATGCGGCGTTGACCGTCGGCAACGAGGCCGACCCCGACAAGATCGCACAACAGGTGTCGGCGACGGGGCATCGGGGCGCCGGGATCACCCAGCCCGTGGCCGGAGGCGGGGGGACGATCTTCACCGAACCGGTGCTGGTCGTGAACCAGAAGGCGAAACTCATCGAGCTCAACAACCAGTACGGCGTCTTCGATCAGCAGGGTCGGCCCATCGCCGCGGTCAACCAGGTCGGCCAGAGCGCCGCCCGCAAGGTGCTCCGGCTGGTGTCGAACGTCGATCAGTTCCTCACCCATCGACTGGAGGTGACCGACCCCGCTGGTTCGGTGGTCCTGCGGCTGACCCGGCCTGCGAAGTTCATGAAGTCGTCGGTGATCGTCTCCGATGGAGCCGACCGGGAACTCGGTCGGATCGTGCAGAAGAACATGTTCGGCAAGATCAACTTCTCGCTCGAGTCGAACGGCACGGCCCTCGGGGCCATCAAGGCCGAGAACTGGCGGGCGTGGAACTTCCGCATCGAGGATGCCGCCGGCAACGAGGTGGCGAGGATCTCCAAGACCTGGGAAGGCGTGGCGAAGGCGATGTTCACCACCGCCGACAACTACGTGGTGCAGATCCACCATCGTCAAGCCGAGCCGCTCAACTCCCTCATCGTCGCCTCGGCCCTGTCGATCGACACCGCGTTGAAACAGGACGACCGCTGACCCGGCGACCGTTCCGGTTCCATTCGACCGGCCACCGGGAAGTGGTGACCCAGGATGCGGTCCGGGGTGTCGGTGGCTACCAGTTGGGGGCGGAGCGGTTCGTCGTTCGAGTGGCGCAGGTCGGGTTGGCGTGCGTCGGAGTGCCCCGGGGTTCGGCGGTCGGGGGCGCCATGCCCGGGTCGGTCCTACGCTGGCCGGTGATGGGTGAGGCGAGTCGGGATCTGCGGGAGTACTACGAGGAGGAGGCACGGCTCGGTCGGCGGTCGCCGCCAACGGGGCGTCGAGTGGCCTTCCGAGACGATTTCGTCGGTCGGCTCGAGCGCGAGGGTCGGCGCTCGGTGCTCGACCTCGGCGCCGGACCGGCGAGTGATGGGCCCGGCTTCGTCGACCGGGGCCTCCGCTACGTCGGCCTCGATCTCGCTCGGCGAAACGCCGGCCTCGCCGCCGAGCGGGGGTTCACCGTGGTTCCCGGATCCATGGCGGCGCCGCCGTTCCGGTCGTCGTCGTTCGATGCCGGCTGGTCGATGAGCGCGCTGATGCACGTGCCCGAAGCCGAGGTGGCCCGCACGCTCGAGCAGATGGTCGAACCGCTGCGCGCCGGTTCACCCCTGGCCGTCGGACTCTGGGGCGGCGCACGGCGCGACGAGATCGAGACCACGAGCCTTCCCGGCCGACGGCGCCTGTTCAGCGTTCGTCCGTTCGAACGCAATCGCGATCTGCTGTCGGGCTGCGGGGTCATCGAGTGGTCGGAGCTGTGGGACAACGGTCCCGACTCCTGGCAGTACCACGTCTTCGTGGTTCGGACGCCTCTGCGCGACTAGCGCAGATCGGGATCGAGGGCGATGAGCGCGGCGTTCACGACGTGGTCGGCCGAGATCCCGGTGACGTGGTGGAGGTCGGCGATCGTGCCGGACTCACCGAACCGGTCGACGCCCAACGCGCTCTGCCGGGTCTCGAGGGCCGAGCCGATCCACGACAGGGCATGGCTCGATGCATCGTGGACGCTCACCACGGGTCGGTTCCGCTCGTCGACGGGGACGAGCTCGTGCAGGTGGCAAGGGGGGCCACCGGGCGTGACCGAGCGGCGTTGCCACGATCGGTAGACCACGTCGGGACTGGTCAGCAGGACCACGGTCGTGTCGACTCCCTCGTCGTCGAGGATCGTTGCCGCCTCCAGGGCCTCGACCACCATCACGCCGGTGGTCACGATGGTGACCCCCGGCCGGTCGCTCGACGGCGAAGCCCGCAGCCGGTAGCCGCCCGCCAGCACCTGGCGCCGCAGCTCGGACTCGCCGAGGCGCCCGAGAACGTCGGCGAAGGGTCCCTGATCGATGGGTCGAGTGCTGAGCCGCAGGTACGAGCTCGATCCTTCGGGATCGCCGAGCTGGGCCAGCGCATGGCACAGCAGCCAGTCGACCTCGGTGGCGAACGCCGGCTCGGAGGCGACCAGGTTGGGGAGTTCGAGGCCGACCGACGGGGTGATCGTCGACTGGTGGGCCCCGCCTTCGGGGGCGAGGGTCACCCCCGACGGGGTGCCTGCGACGACGAAGCGCGCATCGTTGTAGAGCGAGTAGACGAAGGCGTCGAGCCCGCGCAGGACGAAGGGGTCGTAGACGGTGCCGATCGGCAGGAGGTGGTGTCCGTGGTGGTCGTGGGCCAACCCCAGCTGTCCGAGGAGCATGAACAGGTTCATCTCGGAGATCCCGAGCTCGATGTGCTGACCACCCGGTTGGGGGGCCCACCGCAACAACCGATCACCGCCGCCGTGGTCGTCCCGAACCGTCGGGGCGTAGACGCCGCGTTTGTTGATCCACCCGCCCAGATTGGTCGAGATCGACACGTCGGGGGCCGTGGTGACGATCCGCGGGCCGACCTCGTCGACGTCGGCGAGGCGGGCCAGCACCCGCCCGAACGACTCCTGGGTCGACACCCGGCCCCGGACCGTCATCGGCCCGGCGGCGATCGGGATCGGCAGGACGGGTCGGGGATCCGGGATGGCGGGATTGTTGATCTCCGAGCCGACCGATGCGCAGCGTCGGCCTTCGGGACTCTCGGGGTCGAACCGGTCGAACTCGGTCTCGGCGTCGAGGCCCAGCTCGGACCGGAAGGCGTCGATCTGGTCGGGGGTGAGCAGGGCCGCATGGTTCATCGGATCGCCCGCCATCGGCAGTCCCCAGCCCTTGATCGTGTAGGCGAACACGACACTGGGACGATTCGTTTCGGCGTCGCAGCGACCGAAGGTGTCGACGAGGAGCCCCAGGTCGTGACCGCCGAGGTCGGTCACGAGGGCGGCCAGGTCCTCGTCGCAGTACTGCGAGGCGAGACGGCGGACGGCGCTGTCGGCCCCGGCGAGGAACTTGGTCCGCAGCGCCGGCGGATCCAGGGCGAACAACGACTGGTAGGACTCGTTCGAGAGGGCGTCGATGTGGGCCCGGACGGCGTCGCCGTAGCGCTCGGAGAACAGCGCCGTCAGGCGTCGGCCGTACTTCGCCTCGGCGACGTGCCAGCCGGCCTCGGCGAAGAAGCGTTGGAGTCGGACGGCTGCGATGTCGGGGATCACCCGGTCGAGGCTCTGTCGGTTGAGATCGACGACCATCGTGAAGTTGCCGAGTCCGTGGGTGACCGGATCGGCGATCGCCTCCCAGATGTTGCCCTCGTCGAGTTCGGCATCGCCGACCGTGGCGATGAATCGGGCCGGACCGTTCGAGGTGCCGTGGGTGTCGAGGTAGCGCCGGGTGAGGGCCGAGAACAGCGGAGCGACCGCGCCCAGGCCGACGGAGCCCGTGGAGAAGTCGGCGACGTCGGGGTCCTTGGTGCGTGACGGGTAGGCCTGGAGCCCGCCCAGTTGGCGCAGCCGGGTCAGGTACGAGCGGTCCAGTTCCCCCGTCAGGTACTTGATCGCGTGGTAGACGGGCGAGGCGTGGGGCTTGATCGCCACCTTGTCGTCGCCGTTGATGTGGGCGAACCACAGGGCCGTCATGATGGAGACCATCGAAGCCGACGAGGCCTGATGGCCCCCGACCTTGACCGAACCGGGCCCGGCGTCGCGTCGGTTGGCGACGTCGATGATCCGGGTGGCGATCCACAGGACGCGCCGCTCGATCCGTTCGAGCACCTCCAGATCGCCGCCGTTCCCGCTGGTCACCTCGGGAATCATCCCATCCGGGGATTGGGTGTCAAGAGCAGGCCTGACCAGAGGACGCGCAGGCCTGACCAGAGGACGCGCAGGCCCCCGGGTGCGAGCGGCTCAGAGGCCGGCGGCCATGCTCAGTTCACGAGTGCGTTCGGCCGACACCGGAACACCGGCACGTCGTCCGTCGAACGTGGTCAGCAGTTCATGGCCCTGGGGGCAGCGCACGAGGCCGACCGGGCCCTCGGCGGTGTTGTGGAGCGACACGATGCTGCGGTTGCTCATGAGGTGGGTCAGCTGGCAGGTGGGGCAGTGGAGCGCGTACATGTCATCATCATCGGCACCACGACCATCAAACAAAAGCGATGGTTCCTACCGGAGACCATTCACCTCAGCTAATGAATGCGGTCGCCCCGGTAGGATCGTCCCGGCGAGCCGAACGATCGCCGTGCCCGACCGCCCTCGACCCCGCCGGGAGCCCGTGATGGATCTCACCGTCCAGCAGCTCAAGATGTTGCGAGCCGTCGCCGGGACGGGCACGATCGCCGCCGCCGCCAAGACGCTCGGGTACACCCCGTCGGCGGTGTCCCAGCAACTCGGCACGATCGAGAAGTCGACCGGGGTCGCCGTGCTCGAACGAGTCGGTCGCAACGTCCAGCTGACCGACGCCGGCCGAGAGCTCGTTCACCACGCCGACGTCGTGCTGGCCCAGCTCGAGGAGGCCTCGGCGGCTTTGGAGCGGGTCCAGACCGAGGTGGCGGGAACCATCCGGGTCGGCATCGTCGAATCGGTGGCGGCCACGCTGCTGCCCCGCGTGCTTCGACGGCTCCGAGACGAGTACCCCCGTCTCGACGTTCGCACGTTGCAGACCGAATCGATCGAGGCCGTCCGCACCGGCGAGCTCGATGTCACCTTCGTGATCGACTATCCCCGGCAGGTCCTCGAGGTCGCCGCGACGATCACCCGGACCCTGGTCTGCCGGGACTGGTACCGCGCCATCGTCCCCGAGGACTGGGTGTCACCCGCGGATCCGTTGCCCATGACGGTGCTGGTGAGCGAGACGCTCATCGCCTCGCCGCCGCACATGAGTTGCGGCCGGTGCATGCAGCTCGCGTTCGCGGCCGAACAACTCGAGCTCGACATCACCCACCAGATCGACGACTACCAGACGATCATGCACCTCGTCGCCGCCGGCGCCGGGATCGGCCTGGTGCCCGACCTCGGGCTGTGGAACATGCCTCGGGGCGTCCGACAGATCGATCTGGCCCCGGCCACCCATCGTCGGGTCGAGCTGGCCTACCGCACCTCGAGTGCGGGTCGACCGGCCATCGAAGCCTTCGTCACCGCCGTCACCGACGCCGCCGGCGAGTTGGGACTCGATCGCGGCTGACCCGATCGCGGCTGACCGAATCGCGGCGAGGGAATGACGGCCGGTCGTGGGGATGCTGGTAACCGCAAGCTGGTTGCGCCAAGCTGGTGTCGCCGCCCGACGACGAGGGGACCGTGGTGCCTGTTTCCATCGATGCCGCCGTACTCCGCTCGGCCGACGAACCCATGGCGATCGAACAGCTCGAGATCGACGATCCGGCCGCCGACGAGGCCCGCGTCCGGGTCGTCGGTTCCGGACTGTGCCACAGCGATCTCCACGTGATCACCGGTGACCTGCCGTATCCGCTGCCGGCCGTCCTCGGCCACGAAGCGGCGGGAGTCGTCGAGGCGGTGGGAAGCGGGGTGCGGGGTCTGGCGGTCGGCGACCACGTCATCGCCTGCCTCACCCAGCACTGTGGAACCTGTCATTGGTGCGTCCGGGGACGAACCTGGCTCTGCGAGAGCCGCAACTTCGGTGCCCGATCCGCCGATCGGCCACGCCTGCGCTCCGACGACGAGGTCATCAACCAGATGGCCGGGGTCGGTGCGTTCGCCGAACAGATGCTCGTCCATCGCTCCGGGCTCGTGGTCATCGACCCCGACATGCCCCTCGACCGTGCCGCCCTGATCGGCTGCGCCGTCGTCACCGGTGTCGGTGCCGCCATCAACGAGGCCCGGGTCCGGCCCGGCGAGACCTGTGTCGTGATCGGCTGCGGGGGGATCGGCCTCAATGTCATCCAGGGCGCAGCGCTGGCCGGCGCCGGACGAATCGTCGCCGTCGATCTCCAGCCGGCGAAGCTCGAACTGGCGCAACGATTCGGGGCCACCGACGTCGTCGACGCCGGAGACGGCGACGCGGTGGAGGCCGTCCGGGCCCTGACCGGCGGTCGCGGCGTCGATCATGCCTTCGAAGCGATCGGGCTGAAGGCCACCGCGCAGCAGGCCCTCGACATGATCTCGAGTGGGGGCGGGGCCTATCTCATCGGCATCCTGCCGGCGGGCACCACGGTCGACGTGGCGGCGACGGGATTCGCCCTGTCGGGCAAGAAGCTGCAGGGCGTGCGCATGGGGTCGTCGAACATCGCCGCCGATTTCCCGCGGCTGGTCGAGCTCTATCGGCAGGGTCGGCTCCTCCTCGACGAGCTGGTGGCCGAACGGATCCGACTCGACGAGGTCAACGAGGGCTATGAGCGAATGCGCAGTGGCGAGCAGGCGCGTTCGGTCATCGTGTTCGATGTCTGAACTCGGCCACGATCGATGGACGGGGTGACCATGCACCACCAACGGGGCCGGTCACAGCGCGATCTGTCGGCACACAACCGGTCGCTGGTGCTGCATCGGCTCTTCGACGCGCCCATGAGTCGAGCCGAGCTCACCCGGGCAACCGGACTCTCGTCGCCGACCGTGACCCGGATCGTGGCGCACCTGCTCGGCACCGGTCAGCTGGTCACGACCGGAACGGCCCAGGGAGTCACCGGCCGGCCCCGCGAGATGGTCGCGTACAACCCGAGCTTCGGGGCCCTGGTGGGAATCCATGTCTGTCTGACCCGGGTGACGCTGGTCGTCGCCGACGCCTGCGGGGTCATCCGGTCGCGGCGCGATCTGACCCCGGACCATCCGGCGGCCCAGGTGCACGGCGACGTTGCGCTCGACCTCGTCGATCGGGCGCTCATGCACGCGGTCACCGATGCGGGCGTCCTCGGCCTCGACATTCGGGTCGTCACCGTCTCGGTGCCGGGGCTCGTCGACGTCGAGCGAGGAGTCGTCGTCGACTCACCCTCGCTGGGGTGGTTCGATCTGGAACTGCGGGCCCTGGTCGCCAAGTCGCTGTCCCAGACCGAGGCATCGGTGACCGACTTCGACGCCGACGAACCGGAGTGCTGGGAGCACCTGCTCGTGACCGTCGACAACGAGGCGGCGCTCGAGGCGTTCGCCCACCAATGGGTCGGCCAGGCACGCGGACTCGATGACTTCGTGCTGCTGAGCCTGGGTGACACGGTCCGGGCCGCCGTGGTTTCGGGGGGGACCCTGCTGCGCGGCCGCAAGGGCGGAGCGGGGTCGGTCGGCCACCTGATCACCGACATCGATCTCCTGCATCCGATGCGATCGGACCGCCGCGGCGCCCTGGAGCGACGGATGAGTGAGGCCGGGATCGTCGAGAGTCATGACAACCATGTCGACCGACGGACCGGCCGAGCGTCGCCGACCAGGGCGACGGCCCGGGCGGTGTTCGAGGCCGCCGAGGCCGGCGACCACGTGGCCCGCGACGTCGTCGACGACACCATCGATCACGTGATCTCGACCCTGGTCGCCGTCAGCGCGCTCCTCGACCCCGATCGGATCGTTCTCGAAGGACCGACGGCGAGACTGCTCGAACCGTACGGGCAGTGCCTGGTCGACGGCCTGCGCCGCAACCTGCCCTTCCATCCCGACGTCGTGTTCTCGGCGTTGTACGACGAAGCCGACCAGCTCGGTCCGATCCGGGCCGGAACGCTCGCACTCCTCGGTCCGGCCCGAGTGCCCGCCGTCGCCACCGAGACACCCGACGACGGCTGGTGATCGGCAAAACCACCAACGGCCACGCCCGAGGGCGTGGCCGTTGGCGGTTGCTGCCAGGGGGATCAGGCGGGGGGCAGGAGCACCGAGTCGATGACGTGGATCACGCCGTTGCTGCCGACGATGTCGGTGGCGATCACCGTGGCGTCGTTCACCATGACGGTCTCGCCGTCGACGGTGATGGTGACCTCGGCTCCGTTGACCGTGGCGACGGACTCGCCGTCGAGGCCGACCACGTCGGCGGCCAGGACGCTGCCCGGGACCACGTGGTAGGTGAGGATGTCGCCGAGGTCGTCACGGGCCAGGAGCTCTTCGGCGGTGATGCCGAGGTCGGCCAGTGCCTGCTCGAACGCCGCATTGTTCGGGGCGAACACGGTGAAGGGTCCGTCACCGCTCAGGGTCTCGACCAGTCCGGCTTCGGTCAGTGCCGTCACGAGGATGCTGAAGTCGGGGTTGCCGACGGCGATGTCGACGATCGTCTCCGACGCCTCCTCTTCCATGGCACCGTCGTCCTCTTCCATCGCACCGTCGTCGGCGGCAGCGGTGGTGGTCGTCTCCTCGGCTGCCGGCTCGGCATCGTCGGAGCTGCACGCCGCGGCGAACAACGAAATGGCGAAGATGAGGGCAAGCAGGCCCTTGATTGAACGCATGATGATCTCTCCAGGTTTCATGAGGGGAATACCGTGGACTTCGCCCGGCCCCCGGACCTGGATGCAGCCGACCCGAGATTTTCTTCAGTCGGTCGATCGGGCCGTGGCCCCGACCTTGGGAAACACCTTCACGAAGTTGTCGGCGTAGAAGCGGTCGCGGACCGAGTCGGACCGTGATCCCAGCGAACGTTCGAATCGTCCGATCGGATCCCGGCCGCCCTCGACGTGCGGGTAGTCACTCGAGAACAGGTAGAGGTCGTCGAAGGACTGGTCGATGAGCGTCCCGACGTCTTCGAACACGAACGGCGTGAACGCCATCTGGGCCCGGATGGTCTCGGTCGGTGTCCGCTCGAGCGCTGCCAGGTACTGATCGACGCGACTCCACGACCGGACCACCCAGTCGAGCCGCTCGAGCATCGCCGGAACCCACCCGGCCCCGAGTTCGACGCTGGCGCCTCGCAGACCCGGGAACATCTCGAAGACCCCGTCCATGACGAGCATCGACAGGAAGGTCTCGGGGCCGTGGTGCATGACGGCCATGTCCTTGCTCCGCACGTTCTCGCCTCCGCCCATCCAGTCGCGAGCGGCCGGGCGTCCGGTGCTCGCCCAGCGGGGGTCGAGCTGCAGCGGGGCGCCGCCGACGTGCAGGACGAAGGGTGTCTGCGACTCGGCCAGCAGACGCCAGAACGGGTGGAGGTCGACGTGTCCGGGGGAGTGATCGCCGGCGGGGTGGTGGGGAACCCAGATGGCCTCGAGACCCGAGTCGATCGCGAACGTCGCTTCGGCCAGGGCCAGCTCGGGATCGTCGAGCGGTGCGACGCCCACGCCCATCAGCCGGTCGTCGTCGGCACAGAAGTCGGCCATGGCCCGGTTGTGGGCCCGGGCCGACCCGTAGCGGAGATCGTCGGGCATGGAGGTGCTGGCCGAGAACGGGGTGGCGACGCTGTGGGTGGCGAAGACGAGCTGGCGGGCGAATCCGAGCATGTCGAGTGCGGTGCTGCGGTCGGCACGGTCGAACGCGCCGAGGGCCTGGATCTCCTTGGACTCGGCGATCAGGCGATCACCGAGCGCGATCTGGGCTGCGACGTGTTCCGGTGCGTGCCGTCCGCCGTTGGCCACGATCACGGCCACCTCCTCGTCGGTGACCAGCGAGGCCGAGTAACCCACCGGCCGGAGACGATCCCTGATCGAGGAATCGGCGTAGTCGATCAGGAAGTTCGGGAGCTCCATGATGTGGCTGTCGGCGTCGTGGAAGACCCGGTCGGCAGGCGCGTATGTCATGCTCGGGACGCTAGTACGAGACGTCGAACCGTTCCGTTCCGTGCCTTTTCGTGTGCGGCGGGGGCCGTACTAGCGTCGCCCCCATGACTGGTGACGGCACGACCGGCGACACGGCGTTGTGGCAACGTTCGGCAACCGAGCTGGCGGCGATGATCGCAGCCCGCGAGGTCACGAGCCGCGAGGTGGTCGACGCGCACCTCGAACGCATCGCCGAGGTCAATCCGAAGCTGAACGCCATCACGGTGGTCCTGGCCGACGGCGCCCGCGCCGCGGCCGACACCGCCGACGCCGCCGTGGCCGCCGGCTCGGCCCTTGGTCCGCTGCACGGCGTGCCGTTCACCGTCAAGGAGAACATCGACCTCGCCGGTTCGGCCACCACCAACGCGGTCGCCGCCCTCGCCGATGCCGTTCCGGCGATCGACTCGGTGACCGTCGAACGCATGAAGGCGGCCGGTGCGATCCCCCTCGGGCGCACCAACATGCCCGAGTTCGGCCTCCGGGTCTCGACCGACAACGCCTTCCGTGGTCTGACCCGGAACCCCTGGCATCACGACCGGACCGCCGGCGGGTCGAGCGGTGGCGAGGGCTCGGCCATCGCCTCGGGGATGAGCCCGCTCGGCCTGGGCAACGACATCGGGGGCTCGATCCGGAACCCGGCCCTGTGCTGCGGTGCCGTGGGCCTCAAGCCGACTCCCGGCCGGGTCCCGGCCATGAGCGTGATCCCGCCCCTCGACCCGGGCATCTCCGGTCAGCTGATGTCGGTCGAGGGTCCGCTGGCCCGCACCGTCGCCGACCTGCGCGTGGCGATCGGGATCATGGCCGGAGCCCACTCCCGTGATGTTCGGTCGGTCCCGGCGCCGCTGTCGGGGCCACCGGCCGAGCCGCGGGCGGGCATCGTGCGCCACATACCCGGGGTCGAGCTCGACCCCGGCGCCCGGGCCGCGATCGATGCCGCCGAATCGGCCCTGCTCGACGCCGGCTGGGAGGTCGAACCGGTCGATCCCCCCGAACTCGAACGGGTGGCCGACCTCTGGAAACACCTGCTCGCCTTCGATTTCGGACTGTCGATTCCCCTGCTGGAACCCCTGATGGGGGCCGCCGAGATCGGTCTCCTGCAGGAGCTCGTCGACTCCTGCGATCCCGGCACCCTGCCCCCCCAGGTCCTGTTCGTCGAGCGACGACGTCTGATGCGGGTGTGGAACGAGCTGTTCGAACGCCTGCCGGTGCTCGTCGGCCCGGGCTGGACCAAGGCCCCGTTCGAGCATGGAGCCGATGTGATCCCGGGCCGGGGGGTCTCCGTCCTGACCGATCACCTCGGGTTCGTGGTGCCGGCCAACCTGCTCGGGCTGCCGGTCGTCGCCGTCGCCAACGAGGTCACCGACGGGCTGCCCTACGGGGTCCAGGTCTACGCGGCTCCCTGGCGCGAAGACCTCTGTCTGGACGCCGCCCAGGTCGTGCAGGAAGCGAGTGGCGTGCTCGGACCGAAGGATCCGGTGTGGTGACCGAGAACGACGGACGACGGTCGACCGATCCCTACCACAGTCACTCGTTCGCCGAACTCGTTGCCCTCGACACGGTCTACCGCGACGGTCTCTTCGACGGCCAGGTCGTGCTGATCACCGGCGGCGCCGGCGGGATCGGGACGGCGATGGCGGTGCTGTTCGGTCGTCTCGGAGCCACCATCGTCGCCACCGGGCGCACCCAGGTGTCGCTCGATCGCCTGGCGGCCGACCTCGCCACCGTCGACATCCCCTGCCACACCGTCGCCATGACGATCCGTGATCCCGAACAGGTGAACGAGCTGATCGACGACGTCTGGGAACGGCACGGCCGGCTCGATCATCTCGTCAACAACGCCGGCGGCCAGTTCGCCGCTCCGTCGCTCGACATCACCCCCAAGGGATGGCACGCCGTCGTCGAGACCAATCTCTACGGCACCTGGTACATGATGCAGGCGGCGGCCCGCCGATGGGTCGACGAATCGGCACCGGGCGACATCGTCAACATCTCGACCATCCAGGGGCGGGCCGGTGTGGGAATCGCCCACACCGCCGCAGCGCGGGCCGGCGGCGTGGCGCTCACCCGGACCCTCGCCGTCGAATGGGCCCCCAACGCCATCCGGGTCAACTCGATCGCCGTCGGCGTCGTGGCCAGTGAGGGTCTGCGGAACTACCCCGACGAGGCCCGGGCGAGCTTCGGACACAATCCGATGCGCCACCTCGGTGACGTGTGGGACATCGCCCAGGGTGCGGTCTACCTGGCCGGACCGAGCGGAGCCTTCGTCACCGGTACCCACCTCGAGATCACCGGAGGCGAGCACGTCTGGGGCGAGTACTGGCCGCTGGGCAAGCCCGACCACTTCCGAACCGCCAACGACTGAGTCCCGAGGACAACCCATGAACGAAGCGCGCGTCGACTCCACCCGGCTCCAACACCTCGCCCGGGCCTACACCCAGTCGGCGGTGTTCTACGCCGCCATCGACCTCGAGGTCTTCACCCACGTCTCCCGGGGTGCCGATTCCCACGAGACCCTGGCGGTCGCCACGGGCATGAGCCCGCTCAACACCGAACGCCTGGTGGCGGTGCTGCTGGCCATGGAACTCCTGGAGTACTCGCCCGGTGGACGACTCCTGAACGCGGCCGACTGCGAGAAGTTCCTCGTTCGAGACACCGAACGGTACGCCGGGGCCTGGATGAACTTCACCCGCCCGGAGGTGCCGGCCTGGTTCGCCATGACCGAGAAGCTGACCGATCCGACCCCACCCCGTGAGCTCGGGATCTACGACGACCTCACGGTCGAGCGGGCACGGTCCTATCACGCCGCCACCGCCAGCATCGGCATGGGAGCCGGTCGCCGATTCTGTCGCCAGGTCGACCTGTCCGGCCGGCGTCGCCTGTTGGACCTCGGCGGGGGATCGGGGGCCTACTCGATCAACGCCGTCCAGACCTTCGACGGACTCGAGGCCGTCGTCTTCGACCTGCCGCCGGTCACCGTCGTCACCCAGGAATACCTCGAACGCAACGGCGTCACCGATCGGGTGTCGACCCACGGCGGCGACTTCATCAACGACGATCTGCCCTCCGGGTTCGACGTGGCCGTCATGGCCTCGAACCTGCCCATCTACGACGCCCCCAACATCGCGAAGGTCGTCGCCAAGACCTTCGCGGCACTCGAACCCGGCGGTGAGATGCACCTCATCGGCGAGACCCTGAGCGCCGAGGGGGTGGGGCCGCTCGACGCCGCACTGTGGGGGCTCGCCGAACTCAACTACGGCAGCGGCGGACGGGCCCACTCGGTTCGTGAATGCATCGGCTACTTCGAGGCGGCGGGGTTCACCGACGTCGAGAACACCGAGTTCGTTCCGGGGACCCTCACCCGGACCTTCGGCCGCAAGCCGGGCTGAGCCCGGCTCGCCGCGTCAGCGGATCGGGTTCTTGTAGGTGTCGAGGTAGGTGATCTCCTCGACCGGCGGCCGGTTGGCCGGCTGGAAATCGGTGCCCTTGGTGTAGGCCACCGGGAGGAGGCCGGCCTGGCTCAGGTGGTCGGGAATGCCGAGCAGTTCGGCGGCTTCGGCCTCGGCCCCGAGATGCAGGGTGGTGTAACAGCTGCCGAGGCCGCGGCTGCGAAGGGCGAGCTGGAAGCTCCACATGGCCGGGATGATCGAGCCGAACAGACCGGCTGCGGAGTTGGTGGACGCATCGTCGAGCCGGCCGATGATGAGCGGGATCACCATGACGGGGACCCGGCCCAGGTTCTCGGCCAGGAAGTTGGCCGAGTCCATGACTCGGCCCGTCTGGGTGCCGGCGTCGGCGGTCTTCGCGGCATCGGCCAGATAGGCACCACCGACACGTCGGTAGATGTCGGCCAGCGCCTCCTTCTTCTCGGCGTCGCGCACGACCATCCAACGCCAGCCCTGACGGTTCGATCCGGTGGGGGCCTGCACGGCGAGTTGCAGGCATTCGAGCAGGACGTCGTCGGGAACCTCACGGTCGAAGTCGAGCCGTTTGCGCACCGCCCGGGTGGTCGAGAGGAGGGCGTCGGTCTGGGCGAGGTCGAATTCCATTCGGGGAGTCTTTCGTGGCCGATCCCGTCCTCCAAATCCGTCGGGACCCAATTGGACACCGGCACGACGCCGGGCGAGGCTCGTCGAGGAATCGAGCTGCGGTTCCCCCGAGGAGTGTGCGCATGTCCGGTGACGATCTGATGCGGCGGTTCGGCGACGGCCTGCCGGTACCGACCTTCGACGACCCGGCCTGGGTCACGCCCAAACCGCTCGCGGAATCGACGGTGGCCATCGTGACCTCGGCGGCACTGCACCGGGCCGGCGACGACGGTTTCCAGACCGGCGACACCGAGTACCGGCTGCTCCCCGCCGACGCCCGTGATCTCGTCCTCGGTCACTGGAGCCCCAACTTCGATCGCACCGGCCTGGCCATCGACCTCAACGTCGTCTACCCGATCGATCGGCTCGAGGAACTGGCGGCTTCTGGGGTGATCGGCGCCGTCGCTCCCCGTCACGCCTCCTTCGCCGGCAACCAGCCCGACGACGTCGCCACCATCCGGCTCGACTCCGGGCCCCGGGCCGCAGCGGAACTCCGCAGCGACGGCGTCGACGTGGTGCTGCTCACACCCGTTTGACCGTTGTGTTCGCGTACCGTGAGTACGCTCGCCCACGTCTTCGAAGCCGCCGGGATCGCCACCGTCACCCTGATCTCGACCCGGTCGGTCGCCGAGCGCATGGCGCCGCCTCGGGCGCTCTACGGTGACTTCCCACTCGGCCGTCCCCTGGGCCGACCCGGTGACGCCGAGTTCCAGCACGACGTCCTGCAGCGGGCGTTCGCGATGCTCGAGGCCCCCGAGGGTCCGGTGCTGGAGGACCA
Organism: uncultured Acidimicrobiales bacterium; assembly: GCA_963717115.1. Classification (GTDB taxonomy): domain Bacteria; phylum Actinomycetota; class Acidimicrobiia; order Acidimicrobiales; family SZUA-35; genus JBBQUN01. Next base: position 686,792 of record CAVQVO010000017.1, read on the forward strand.
CCCCGAGGTGATCGCTGCCGAGGAAGTACCGATGGCGTGCACCCTCCCGCCTCGATTCGACCCCGATCTCCCACCCGCGGTCGACGAGGCGAAGGGTTTGGCCAAGGCCTACGCCCGGGCCCTCGAGCGACGGGGGGTCAGCGGGGTCGGCCGGGTGATCGGTGCCGACGAGGTCCCCGCGGCGCTCGGGGTGCTGCACGACATCGTCGGGGGTGCCGACTGGAAGTCGGTCGAGATCCCGGGCCGCAACACCACGGCGCTGTGTCACGACATCCGGACCTACTACGAGGAGGCCGCACTCGAGCTCATCGATGGGCCCGCTCCGGGCGGTCGGGCCGTCGAGGCCTGGTATTTCGAGGAGACCGAGGCGGGCCGACTGGTGATGGCGGCCCGCACGGCGATCAAGGAGCAGGGCGGACCACATCCCGCATGGTTCTACATGGCGCCCGGCCACCGCTGACGCGAGGGTGCCGCTCGGTCCGACACCGAGCGGAATCGCCTCGTCGGCAAGACCGGGAGTAGAAAGCGGGGATGTCCGAAGTCCGAGCTCCCGCTCCGGCCGCCCCGCCGGTGATCAGCCGGGAGGCCTGGCTCGCGTTGATCATCGCGACGCTGGTGTTCTTCCTCGTCGTCGTCGACGTGTCGGCGGTGAACGTGGCCTTCCCGTCGATCGGCGAGGACTTCTCGGTGCCCGAGACCGAGCTCAGCTGGATCATCTCGGGCTACAACGTGACCGTCGCCGCGCTGCTGATGCTGAGCGGCCGGCTCGCCGACAGCCTGGGCCGCAAGAAGATGTTCATCCCGGGCGTCGCCGTGTTCATGCTCGGCTCGCTGCTGTCGGGTCTGGCGCCATCGGCCGATTTCCTCATCGCCGCCCGGGTGATCCAGGCGATCGGCGGTGCGATCGTGTCGCCGACCGCCATCGCCGTGGTGCTCCCGGAGTTCCCGGTCGCGAAACGCAGCATGGCCATCGGGATCACCGGAGCCACCGCCGGACTCGGCGGGGTGTTCGGGCCGGCCCTCGGATCGTTCATCATCGACATCTGGTCGTGGCGCGGCATCTTCTGGATCAATGTGCCCGTGTGCCTCCTGGTGCTGGCGCTCAGTCCGCGCCTGCTGCGGGAGTCCAAGAACCCGGCCGCGACCGGTCGCATCGATCTCGTCGGTGTGGTGCTCGGGACCGTCGCCGTCTCGCTGATCATGTTCGCGATCGTCGGCAGCGAAACGCGCGGCATCCTCGACGCCCGGGTGCTGGCCATGTTCCTGATCGGGCTGACGCTCGTCCCGGTCATCATCCGGCGATCGGCGCGGCACCCCGAACCCCTGATCGAGCTGGGTCTCTTCCGGAAACGATCGTTCTCGAGCACCAACGCCGGGCTGGCGTTCTACTCGATGGCGTTCACGTCGGGCTTCCTCGTCAACTCCCTGCTGCTGCAGGATCTCTGGGACCAGTCGATCACCACCACCGGAAAGGCCCTGGTCTTCTCGGCCGGGATCTCGGCCGTGCTGTCGCCCATCGCCGGACGTCTGGCCGACCGCATCGGTCATCGCTGGATCCTCACCGCCGGATCCCTGATGTGCGGATCGGCGTTCCTGCTCTTCCAGCTCCTGCTCGATGCCGAACCGCACGTCTTCGATCGCTACGTGCCGATCAGCCTGCTGCTCGGGATCGGGGTCGGGACCTCGATCTCGACCTGGTCGAGTGCCGGACTGAGCGACGTCGACCCCGCCCAGTTCGGAACCGCCAATGCGACGATCCGCACCACCCAGCAGGTGTTCTACGCCCTCGGCATCTCCGTGGTCATCACCCTGCTGGCCTCGCGAACGGGGCTCACGGGCTTCCGTTTCGCGTGGGCGTGGGTGAGCAGCCTCTACCTGCTGAGCGCCGTGGTGATCGCCCTCACCTTCCCGTCGGGTTCCAGCTCGGGTCGAGGACAGGTCAACTGACCGGGTCCGATCCGATCCTTCATCGGCGGATGCCGGCGCCGATACTGACCGGGTGAGCCTCACCGACGATCGCCTCGAACTCGATCTGGCCCGACCCGGTGTGCTGGTCCGGACCCTGGGGACCGTGATCCCCGGCGTCCGACGGACCGGGGAACAGATCGAGTCCTTCGCCCGGGCGTGGCACGACCACAATCTGGCCGCGCTCGACTCGGGCCTGCCGATCGTGGTCGCCCTCGGGGACTCGTTGGCGCAGGGGATCGGGGCCACGTCGATCGACCACGGCTACGTCGGCCGTCTGGCGGGTGAGTTCGGCGATCGGGTCGGGGTGATCAACCTGTCGAAATCCGGGGCCAAGATCGGTGACGTCCTCCATCGTCAGCTCCCTGCGCTGCGCCGGCTGGGCGTCGAGCCGGTGGCGGTCACCTGCACCGTCGGCAGCAACGACCTGCTGCGCGGCGTCAGTCCGTCGGCACCGCACAAGGCCATGCGTCGGTTGATCGCCGAGCTGCCGACGAGCTCGGTGATGGGCACCCTGCCCGATCAGGGTTCGCTGATGGCCCGCCGGCTCAACACCGTGGTCCGGGCGCACGTCGATCGGCAGGGCCTCCTCCTCGCCGATGTCGCCGCCGAGCTGGACGGCTGGCGCGGCAAGTCGGCTCCCGACGGGTTCCACCCCAACGACACCGGCTACGACACCTGGGTCCGTGCCTTCCTGCCGGTGCTCAGGCAGCGACTGGAGCAGGTTCCGCGCTGATCGTCCCCTCCCGGGTGACCCAGGCGAAGCCGGCCAGGCTGAGCAGACCCAACGAGGCCGCTCCGATGAACGCCACGCGGTGATGACCGTCGCTGTAGATCGGCACCCACAACAGGGGACCGATGCCGTGACCGAGGAATCGGAAGGCGAGGATCGACGACAGCGCACCGCCTCGGTTGGTGGGAACGGCGATGGCGGCGACATGGGTGAGCGCCACCACCACGGCCGGCACGAGGGATGCGCCGAGGAACCAGGCGATCGCCAGGGCCGGGATCGACTCGGCGAAACCGAGCGTGGCGACGACGATGCTGGCGACCGCCGTGCCGGTGATCGAGAACCGGCGGATCCCGACCCGGTCGAGCAGGCGACCCCAGCGGGGGCCCATCAGGGCGGCGCCGGCCCCGGCGCACAGGAGCAGCAGTCCGCTCTCGGTCGACGTGGCCCCCAGTCCGTCGCGGCTGGCCACCCCGACCACGACGCCGATGCCGATGGGGCCGGTCGCCGCCGTGAAACCGATGAGCCACAGCACCGCCATCCGGCGGGTCAGCAACGGTCGGATCGGCGGTGCCGAAGCGTGCGGCCGGGGTTCACCCGGCGGAGGTCGGAAGCTCAGGACGAACGCCGTGACGGCGATGACGCCGAAGGCCAGTCGCCAGTCGTAGTTGGCGGCGAAGCCGCCGGCGATCGGCGACAGGGCTCCGCCCGCCGCCTGGAAGCTGGCGTAGATGCCCATCGCCTGACCGAGTTGTCGGGGGGCGGTGATGTCGGCCAGCCCGGCCAGCATGAGCGGGGTGAAGAAGGCATTGCCGACTCCCTGGAGCACCCGGGCGGCGATGAACCAACCGAGCGAAGGCGCAACGATGGCGAGCACCGACGCCGCGGCGTAGCCGAGGTAGGTGAGGCGCATCACCCGGGCCCGCCCGAATCGTTCGCCGATCGTTCCCGACACGAGCATCATCGCCGCCATCGGGAAGAAGTAGCCGCTGAATCCCCAGGTGATGGCGTCGGAGGAGGCATCGAACGTCGTTCGCAGCTCGGGGTAGATCGGGGTCACGACGAGGGTCCCGAACGGCCCGAGGAAGCCGCCGAGGTAGAACGGGAGCGTGGCGAACGACAGCAGCGCCACCGGACGGGCCGGGCGACCGGACCCGCCGCTCACCGGATCCAGGCCCCCGGCGCGTCGGTTCGGTACCCCAGGCACCGGTAGGTCGCGTCGACGAGGGACTGGCCTCGGTCGTTGAGCAGGATGCCGGCGCCCTGCTGGTTCATCACGTAGCCGAAGGCCAGGCCGGCCTCGGGATCGGCGAACCCGATCGAGCCGCCGGCGCCGACGTGGCCGAAGGCGTTCCGACCGAGGATGGCCGACTCGCGCTGACCGAGTGGGGCCCGCCGGTTGTCCATCGAGCGCATCACCCCGAGACCGAACCGGGTGGGGATCCGGAGGGTGGCGTCGATCGCGCTCGCTCCGGCCACCTCGGCCATGCGAACCACGGCGTCGGGGGAGAGCAGTTCGCCCTGGTCGGCGGCCAGGGGGCGATAGAACGCCGCCAGTCCGCGGGCCGAGGCCGTGCCGTTGGCGGCCCCGATCTCGGCGGACCACACGGCCGGGTCGTTGGCGTTGAAGCCCCCGGAGTTGAGCAGGGCCTTCGCCGACAGTCCGTCCCGGTCGGCGACGATGCGATCGGTGAACGCCGACACCCAGTCGGGGCTCGGCCGCCAGGGAGCGACGCGGGCCATGCGGTGGTGCTGGTCTTCGGGCAGGCCGATGTGGAAGTCGGCGCCGAGGGGTTCGGCGATCCGGGTGCGGAAGTATTCGCCGAGCCCCACGCCCGACACCCGGCGAACGATCTCGCCCACCGTCCAGCCGAACGTGAGCATGTGATAGCCGTTCATGGTGCCCGGTTCCCACCAGGGGTCGGTGTGCTCGAGGGCGCCGATCATGGTGTCCCAGTCGGTGCAGTCGCCGGGCTGGAGGCGATCGCGAACGGCGGGCAGTCCGATCGAGTGGTCGAGCATCATGCGGATCGTTGCCGGCTGGCGACCGGACGAGGGGGCGGCGGCGCGGAGTTCGGGCCAGATCTCGGCGAGTGGCGCGTCGAGATCGACGTCTCCCCGGTCGGCGAGGAGATGGAGGCAGGCGGCGGTGGCCGCCTTGGTGCAGGAGAAGACCGTGACCAGCGTGTCGGCGTCCCAGGGTGTTCCGCCGTTCGCGGCCGTGGTCCCGGCCCAGAGATCGACCACCGTCTCGCCGCCGACGACGACGGTCAAGGAGGCGCCGAGTTCGCCCCGCTCGGCGAAGTTGGCGGCGAAGGCCTCGCCGACCGATTCGAAGTCGGGCCGGACGGCTCCCCGGACCGTCGTGCTCCCCGGTGGTTGCGGCGGTGACTCGCTCATCGCCGCACCCTACGCGCCGGGCCGGTGCGGGCTCCAAACGGCGGATCCGGTGACGGGCGCCGCATCGGAACGCAGACGTCGCCTGTTCGGCACCTGATGTTCACCTCGGCACGACGACGGGTTCACCTCCGGCTCGTACGTTGCACGGCGACACCACATTCCCCGTCGACATTCCGCGGTCCCACCGCGAACCCAGGAGAGGTTCCCCCATGTTGAACTCGAGTGCCCGTCGTGGGCGCTTTGTGAAACTCACGTCGTTGCTGGCTGCCCTGACCCTGACGGCCGCCGCATGCGGCGGTAGCGATGACACCACGGCCGACGACTCCGGCACCGACACCGGCGAGACGACCACCGGGGCGGCCGGCGACGACGGTGGCGCCATGAGCGAGCTGTCGGGCACCCTGATCGGCGCCGGCTCCTCGGCCCAGGCTGCCGCCATGCAGGGTTGGCAGGCCGGGTTCCAGACGGCCAACCCCGACGTCACCGTCGAGTACGACCCGGTCGGTTCCGGCGGTGGGCGCGAGGCCTTCCTGTCGGGCGGCGCGTCGTTCGCCGGCTCCGACCGTGCGCTCAACGAGGAGGAACTGGCCCAGTCGGTCGACCGGTGCGCCGGCGACCAGGGCGCGGTGAACCTGCCCCACTACCTCTCGCCCATCGCCGTCGCCTACAACCTCCCCGGGGTCGACGACCTGAATCTCACCACGGCGGCGCTGGCCGGGATCTTCGCCGGCACGATCACCAACTGGAACGACCCGGCGATCGCCGAGGGCAACGACGGCGTCGAGCTACCCGACCTCACCATCAACCCGGTTCACCGTTCCGACGAGTCGGGCACCAGCGCCAACTTCACCGACTACCTCTCGGCGGTCGAGCCCGACATCTGGACCTACGGCGACATCGAGGTGTGGCCCGAGGTCGGCGGTGAGGGCGCGCAGGGCACCTCCGGTGTGGTCGCCGCGATCGGCGCCGGTGAGGGTTCCATCGGTTACGCCGACGCCTCGCAGGTCGGCAGCCTGGGCACTGCCGCCATCCAGGTCGGCGATGACTTTGTGCCCTACAGCCCCGAGGCTGCGGCCAAGATCATGGACGTCTCGGAGCGGGTCGCAGGGGGCGAATACGACTATGCCTATTCGCTCGTTCGCGACACCACCGAGTCGGGGACCTACCCGATCGTCCTTGTCTCGTACCACATCGTGTGCCTCGAGTACGCCGATGCGGCCGAGGCCCAACTGGTGAAGGCTTTCATGGACTACATCGGCTCGGCCGAAGGTCAGGACGCTGCGGCCTCGGCCGCCGGGTCCGCCCCCATCACCGACACGCTGCGCAACGAGCTCGCCAAGGCCGTGGCCCAGATCAAGGCCGCCTGACCCCACCCGATCCCGAGGCCTGGTGAGCCAGCGGCTCACCAGGCCCCGCACCGTTCGACACCGACAACCCCGACCGAGAACCCCGGCGAGAAGGCCCAACCCTTGACCACGACCCTGCCACCCAGTTCGCACGAGGAACCGGGACTCGACCAGGTCTCCCGGCGGGGCGACCGCATCTTCGGCGGGGTGTCGCTCGGCGCCGGCGTGTTGATCCTCGTCACGCTGGCCGCCGTCGCCACCTTCCTCTTCAAGGAGGCGTGGCCGGCCCTCACCAGCGACACGACGCAGCTCGACGGCGACAAGACCCTCTTCGAGTACACCTATCCGCTGGTGTTCGGAACGATCTGGGCCGCCGGACTGGCGCTGCTGATCGCCACCCCGATGGCCGTCGCCGTCGCCCTGTTCCTGAGTCACTACGCGCCGAAGCGATTGGCCGCCACGCTCGGCTACTTCGTCGACCTGCTCGCGGCGATCCCGAGTGTGGTGTACGGCCTGTGGGGGATCGGCGTGCTCGCCCCGCTCCTCGGCAAACACGTCTTCCCGTGGCTCGAGGACAACGCCGGCTTCATTCCGTTCTTCAAGGGCCCGGCGGCGTCGAGCGGTCGATCGGCCATGACGATCGCCATCGTGCTCGCCGTCATGATCCTGCCGATCATCACGGCCATCTCCCGGGAGGTGTTCATGCAGACGCCCCGGTTGCACGAAGAGGCATCGCTGGCCCTCGGCGCAACTCGGTGGGAGATGATCCGCATGGCGGTCATTCCCTACGGCCGCTCCGGCGTGATCAGCGGCGCCATGCTCGGCCTCGGTCGAGCCCTCGGCGAGACGATGGCCGTTGCGATCATCCTGTCGCCGACACCCGGCCTGATCACCACCAATCTCATCTCGGTCTCGAACTCCAACACGATCGCGTCGAACATCGCGCTCAAGTTCCCCGAGTCGTCGGGCCTCGAGGTCAACCGCCTGATCGCCACCGGGCTGGTGTTGTTCGCCATCACGTTCGCCGTCAACCTCCTGGCCCGACGGGTCGCCAATGCCGGATTCTCGGGAGCCGCAGGATGAGCATCACCATCGACCCCGATCGACTCGGGACCGGACTCGCCCCGTCGGCGCTCGACGCCGGCCGCCTGCCCCGGGGTGCCGCCCTGGGCATCGGCGCCGCCGCGATCGCCTTGGGCTCGCTGCTCGCCGTGGTGCTGGGGGGCTTCCATCCCGTGAAGGCCGGGGCCATCGCGCTGCCGTCCTACCTGGTCCTGACCTACGTGGCCGCCAACGCCGTCGAGGGGTCCCGCAAGGCCAAGGACCGGGTGGCCACGGCCGTGATGACGGGGGCGTTCGGACTCGTGATGATCCCCCTGGTCTCGCTCGTGTGGACCGTGATCTCGCGGGGCTCGACCCGGATGGACGCCACGTTCTTCACCGAGACGATGCGCAACGTGGTCGGTGAGGGCGGAGGGATCCAGCACGCCTTGATCGGCACGCTGCTCGTGACCGGCATGGCGACCCTGATCTCGGTGCCCTTCGGGCTGTTCACCGCCATCTACCTGGTCGAGTACGCCGACGATTCCCGCCTCTCGCGCTCGATCACCAACATGGTCGACGTGATGACCGGGATCCCGTCGATCGTCGCCGGCCTCTTCGCCGCTGCGCTCTTCGTGATCTTCCAGGGCGCCGGGGCCCGCTCCGGGTTCGCCGGCGCCGTGGCGCTGGCCGTGCTGATGACCCCGGTCGTCGTCCGTTCGTCGGAGGAGATGCTCCGGCTCGTCCAGAACGAGTTGCGAGAAGCGTCGCTGGCACTCGGTGTCCCCAAGTGGAAGACCATCTACAAGGTCGTGCTGCCGACCGCCATCGGCGGCATCCTGACGGGCATCACCCTCGCCATCGCCCGGGTCATCGGCGAGACCGCCCCGCTCCTCGTCGCCGCCGGCCTGGCCCAGGACACCAACTGGAGTCTGTTCGACGGGCGGATGACCACGCTGCCGGTCCAGGCCTACTACAGCTACACCCAGCCGACGCTGCCGCCGGAGCTGTCGATCGACCGGGCCTGGGGAGCGGCGATGGTCTTGATCATCGTCGTCGCCGTGCTGTTCTCGATCGCCCGGATCATGGCTACCGTGCTCAAACCCAAGGGACTCCGATGAACCTCGATCACCAACTCACGCAGGAGCGCACGATGTCGGAGACCTCAGCCGACAGCTCGATCCGGGTCCTGCCCGACCCGGTCGACGACCACCGGATCGACGTCTCGTCGCTCAACATCTACTACGGCGACTTCCAGGCCGTGGAGGGCGTCGACATGGCGATCGAGGGTCGCTCCATCACGGCCCTCATCGGTCCGTCGGGTTGTGGGAAGTCGACGTTCCTGCGTTCGATCAACCGCATGCACGAGGTGATCCCCGGGGCGAGGGTCGAGGGCCACATCCTGTTGAACGGCATCGACCTCTATGGTCCCGGTGTCGATCCCGTGGCCGTTCGCCGCAAGGTGGGCATGGTCTTCCAGCGCCCCAACCCGTTCCCGACGATGTCGATCGCCGAGAACGTGCTGGCCGGCAAACGACTCAACTCGAAGCGGATGAGCAAGTCCGAGGCCGAGGACCTGGTCGAGTCCTCGCTCCGAGGCGCGAACCTGTGGGACGAGGTCAAGGATCGGCTGGGCAGCCCGGGATCCGGTCTCTCCGGTGGTCAGCAGCAGCGCCTGTGCATCGCCCGGGCCATCGCCGTCGAGCCCGACGTGCTCCTCATGGACGAGCCCTGCTCGGCGCTCGATCCCATCTCGACGTTGGCGATCGAGTCCTTGATGATCGAACTCAAGGAGCAGTACACGATCGTGATCGTCACCCACAACATGCAGCAGGCCGCACGGGTCAGCGATCGCACGGGTTTCTTCAGCATCGAGGGCACCGGCAAGCCGGGCAAGCTGATCGAGATGGACGAGACGGTCGTGATCTTCTCGAACCCGACCGAACAGGCGACACAGGACTACGTCGAGGGTCGCTTCGGCTGACCTCGCCGAGCGCGACCGGTCGCTTCGGTGCGTGGTCGCGTCACGACAGATGGCGTTCGCTCCATCCATAGCTGTTGCCGATCAGGGCCATCGGACCATTTACGGGATGGCCGTTTCATGGTTTCATGGGTCCATCCCCGGTGAGTCCGGGGAACAGAAGGTGAGATCCCCGGGCAGTTCCTGTCGACGTGGTCGCCAGCGAAACCCCAGGGCCGGACATGCCCGGTGCATCGCTGGGCAGGAAGGAACCATCCTGTGAGTACACGCCATCGGACAGACGCCCTGCTGTCGGAGCGGGCCGACGAGATTCTCCTCCGCCCCGACAAGGTTCTCCGAGCAAAGGAGCATCGCAGGATCCGTCATCGGGCCAGTCAAGAGATGCACGCCGTCGATGACCCCGAAGCCGTGGTGTTCACCAGGCCGAAATTCGATCACCCACCACGAGTCGCCAAGAAGAGTTCCAAGCGGAAGAAACACTGGAAACTGAAGGCGTGGAAACGCCGCAACGTCGAGCGCCGCCGTCGCAACCTCGAGCGCCAGAGACTGCTCCAAGAAGCAGCCTGAACGAGGTCGAACGGATCGACGCACCCGATCACCCCGCCCCGGATCCCGGAGCGGGGTGATCGGTTTTTCACCGCGGGTCGGTGCGACGAGCCGGAACCTGGGCGGCCCGCTGCTCGGCGAGCAGGGCCAGGACGCTCGACACGGCGTCGGGGTCGGCAATGCGGAACTCGGCCCGGGTGGCGCCGTCGCCGACCTTGACCCCCACATCGTCGGGCCCCAGCACGGCGAACGCGTCTTCGTCGGTGACGTCGTCGCCGAGATAGATGGCGACGGTCGCCCCGGTGTCGGCTCGCAGTTCGGTGAGGGCGGTGCCCTTGGTGGCGTCGAACACCGCCAACTCGAGGACCATCTTGCCGGGCTTCACCTCGACCCCGGGCAGGGAGCCGGGACCGTCGAGGATGATCGAGCGGAGGTCACCGACCAGCGACGGATCGGCCCGTCGGTAGTGGAAGGCGACACTGCCGACCTTCGACTCGACCGTGGCGCCCTCGGTCTGTTCGGCGAGACGGCGGAGGTCGGTCGTGACCCGATCCAGGAGCTCTCGCTGGGAGGCCGTCAGGCGCCCGGCCTCACGATGCCCGAACTCGGAACCGTGGCTACCGGCCAGCCAGACCTCGTCGGGCAGCCACGTGAGCGAGGTCAGGAAGTCGAGGGAGCGACCCGACACCAGCGCCACCTCGGTGTCGGCCAGGCCGGCCAGGCGGTGCAGGGCGTCGATCGTCGCCGGGTGGCCGACGACGGCCGCCGGGTCGTCGACGATCGGGGCGATCACGCCGTCGAAGTCCGAGGCGACGAGGAGCCGGGGCGTGGTGGCGAGACGGGCGAGTGCCGCCTGCAGGTTCTCGTCGAGCGTCATGGCTCTTGTCTATCGGTCGAGATCGAGGCGAGCTACGTCTTGGGCAATCGGCCGAGCGCGGCGAGGCCGACGAGCGACATCGCGGCGAAGACGAGGTAGCTGATCGTGAAGCTGCCGACCCGGTCGGCGAGTGCTCCGGCGGCGATCGGGGCCGGCACCGCAGCCAGACCGTAGAAGATGGTCATGGTCCCGTAGGCGGTGCCGAAGACCCGGTCGTCGAGATGATCACGGACGTAGGTGGCGGTGAGCGTCGGATAGCTGGCCCACATGCCGCCGAGGGCGGTGGCCACCACGATCAGCAGGGGTCCGGTCGCCAGGGCGACGGTGATCGACACGATCCCGATCAGGCCCATCACGGTCATGAGTGCGTTGCGACGGCCGACCCGATCCGACACCCAGCCCATCAGCGGTGCACCGACGAGCGAGCTGAACCCCAGGCCGATGTAGATGTTGGCGACGCCGTTCCGGCTGACGCCGCCGTCCTCCTCGAGGGCCTCGGCCAGGAACGAGCTGTAGCCGGCGGCGATGGTCCCGAACATGACGTAGGCGGCGGTGACCGGCAGCCAACCCGGAACCTGCGACAGGCCGTCGAGACTGATGCGGCCGCCGCGGGTCCGAACCGTCGAACGGGCGCGGACCACGGCGATCACGAGCCCGAGGATGGCGAACGTGACCAGCGCCTCGACCAGATAGATCGGGCGCCACAGTTCGGGGTCGTCGGTGGACGAACGGGCGATCCGGGTACCGAGCGCGACCATCGATGTCGCGAACCCGATCGAGCCGGTGAGGAAGCCGATCACGATGCCCCGGCGATGCGGTGGCACCCCCTCGGTGGCGAGCAGGGGGGCGGTGATCCAGATGCCCGCCCCGCCGGTGCTCGACAGGACCAGCCCGACGAGCATGACGGCGAAGGTCGGGGCCAGCCAGGTCAGGGCCAGTCCACACCCGGAGACGACGAGCCCGGCGCGCAGGATCGTGAGCGGCTCCAACGCTCCCGCCACCAGCGTCACCGCCAGCACACCGAGCGAGGTAGGCGACGTAGATGGCGGTCCCGCCGACGCCCGCCGCCGTGTTGGTCAGGGTCAGCTCGTCCTTGATGGCCGGGAGCAGCAGGGGATAGGTCGAGCGTCCGAACGAGTGGGACACCACGGTCGTGAGCGGAACGACCAGGGCCGCCGTGGTGAGCCCGGCCGCGGCGAGGCGGGCGGTGAACGGCGTTGCGGGGAGCACCCGATCACACTGGTGGGGTCCCGTCCCCCGGTCAAGACGAACCCCCCTGCGCCAACCGTGGAGGCACCGTCGCCTTCGGCGTACGGTGCCTCCACGGTTGTCGGGGATCGGACGCCCGCCCCTCGGTTGGGCCGCTTTTCGGGCTCGGTGGTCGATGTGGGATGCTGACCCCATGATCGAGCACTTCTTCGACATCGAGACCGCCGACGGATCCATGAACACCTTCTCGGTCCATCCCGACGGCGTCGACCCGACCGGTCCCTTCCCGGTCGTGGTGTTCCTGATGGACGCCCCCGGCATGCGCGAGGAGCTGCGGGACATGTCGCGTCGGATCGCCAGCAACGGCTACTACGTGATCGCCCCGCAGCTGTACTACCGCACCGTGCGCGAGTTCAACCTGTTCGAGACCGAGGATCGCGAGACGATGATGGCACTCATGGACTCGCTGTCGAATTCGATGGTCGACGCCGATGTCGGGGCCTGTCTCGACCACGCAGCCGCGGACCCGGCAGCCGATCCCACTCGGGTGGGTACGGTGGGCTACTGCATGAGTGGCCCGTTCGCCATCACCGCCGCTGCGGCCCACGCCGACCGCGTGCGGGCGGCGGCGTCGATCCACGGGGTCCGTCTGGCCACCGATCGGGACGACTCCCCTCACCGGCGGATCGCCGAGACGACCGCCGAGGTCTACGTCGCTGCGGCCGAGGTCGACAAGTGGGCGCCGCCCGAGTTGATCGCCGAGTTCGAGGCGGCCATGGTCGAGCACCGAACCCAGGGCCGGGTCGAGTGGTTTCCGGGCACCGAGCACGGCTTCGCCTTCCGGGAACGGCCGTCCTACGACAAGCCCTCCTCCGAGCGGCACTGGGAGCGGATCAACGCCCTGTTCGACCGAAACCTCCGAGTCTGACGACCCGAACCGCGGAAGGAATCACCATGACCGCCACCCTGAACCCCACCCAGCAGTCGGCCATCGCCGCCGCCATCGACGACATCCGGCGCATCGAGAGCGAGCTCGGCGTGACTCGAACCGGTGTCGAGGCGATCCGCGATCGTCTTCTCGAGCTGACGTCGGATCGGACCCTGTTCTCGCCCGACGACTTCCCGGCGCCCGGGGCCGACGACGAAGCGCGGAGCCGGCTCTACCGGATCGCGCAGGACGACGACGACCGCTTCGTGCTCTATGCCAACGCCAGCCGTGGGTCGGTCTCGAGCCCGCCCCATGACCACACCACCTGGGCCGTCGTCGTCGGATTCGACGGGCAGGAGCTCAACCGGTTCTACGATCGCTCGGCGGCGGGTGTCGAACCCGTGGCCGAGGTCATGGTCGAGGCCGGAACGGGGGTGGCGATGCTGCCCGACGACGTGCACTCGATCCACATCGACGGGCCGGCCCTCAACTTCCACTGCTACGGTCTCGCCCTCGAGCGACTCGATCGTCGCACCTTCTTCTCCGCCCGCACCGGCGAGTGGCGGGTGTTTCCGGCGCACTCCGACATCGTCGAGGCCCGCCCCGCATGAGCTCGGCCGTCCAGGTCATCGATGCGCCGACGCTGCGAACCTGGCTGACCGACGGTGGCGAACTGGCTCTGCTCGATCCCCGTGAGGAGGGGGTGTTCTTCGGTTCGCACCTGTTCCACGCGGTCAACGTCCCCCTGTCGAGGCTCGAGCTCCTGCTCGACGATCTGGTGCCGCGTCGTGACACCCGGCTGGTGTGGTGCGACGGCGGCTCCGATGGACTCTCGGCGAGGGCTGCGAGCCGGGCGGCCGATCTCGGGTGGACGAACCAGTTCCTGCTGGTCGGGGGAACCAGCGCCTGGACCGTCGGCGGCGGCGAACTCTACGGCGGCATCAACGTGCCGTCGAAGGCGTTCGGTGAGTTCGTCGAGCACACCTACGGGACGCCGCGGCTCACCGCAGACGAGGTGGCGGCGCTGCTGGAGCGGGATGCCGATGTGGTCGTCCTCGACTCCCGACCATGGCCCGAGTATCGCCGGATGTCGATCCCGTCCGGGGTCGACTGTCCCGGGGCGGAGCTGGTGCACCGGGTGAAGGAGCTGGTTCCCGGCCCCGACACGCTGGTCGTCGTCAACTGTGCCGGCCGAACCCGCAGCATCATCGGTGCCCAGTCGTTGATCAACGCCGGGCTCGAGAACCGGGTCGTCGCCCTCGAGAACGGCACCATGGGCTGGCAGCTCGCGGGACTCGAGATCGCCACCGGTGCCGACGCCGTTGCCCCGACGCCCACCGATTCGACCCGGGCCTGGGCCATCGAGCGAGCGGCAGAGGTTCGTCGCCGGTTCGGGGTCACGGTGATCGACGACGCCCAGCTCGCGGCGTGGATCGACGACCACGATCGGACCACCTACGTGCTCGACGTGCGTTCACCCGAGGAGTTCGAGGTCGATCATCGGCCGGGCACCCGGAACGCCCCCGGCGGGCAGCTGGTTCAGGCGACCGATCACTACGTCGGCACCCGCAATGCTCGAGTGGTGTTGGTCGACGACGACGGCGTCCGGGCCTCGATGACCGCGTCGTGGCTCCGACAGATGGGCTGGGACGATGCGGTCGTCCTGACGCCGGCCCGCCGGTCGGGCGAGGTCGGTCCGCCGGCGCCGAGCCGGGGGTTGCCGATCCCGCCGGGATCGATCACCGCCGCCGAGTTGTCGGCCACCCCCCGACCCGACGCCGTCGTGCTCGATCTGGCCACCAGCCTGTTCCACCGGCGACGGGGCCACCTCCCCGGAGCCCACTGGGCGGTCCGAAGCCGCCTGCGCGAAGCCAAACGGGTCATCGGCGACGTCGCCGAGCTGATCGTCACCTCCGAGGACGGGGTGCTCGCCACCGTGGCCGCGTCCGACGTCGAGGCCACCTGGCCCGACGCCACGGTGACCGTGCTGACCGGCGGGACCCGAGCCTGGATCGACGCGGGCGGCGAGATCGAGACGGGGCTCCCGGCACCGACCACGACCACCGACGACGTCTGGTACAAACCGTACGACCACGACGACGGTGACCCGGAACGACACATGCGCGACTACCTCACCTGGGAGGTGGCGCTGGTGGAGCAACTCGAACGAGACCCGACCGTGCGCTTTCCGACCTGGTGACCGGGTCGTTGTGGTTGTCACACCGTGCCGCGACACTGGGCCCATGGCCTTCGGACAACCAACAGGACCACCGGCCTCGCGTCAGCAACTCGCCGAGCTGATCTCGCTGCTCGAAGCAGCCGGGCACGTCGACTTCCGAGACGCCCGCGGTCCGATGGGGTTCACCCAGCGTCAGGC
Organism: uncultured Acidimicrobiales bacterium; assembly: GCA_963717115.1. Taxonomy (GTDB): domain Bacteria; phylum Actinomycetota; class Acidimicrobiia; order Acidimicrobiales; family SZUA-35; genus JBBQUN01. Next base: position 702,192 of record CAVQVO010000017.1, read on the forward strand.
CAACGGCAAGTTCACGCGGGACGAAGCCGACGCCTTCATCGCCCAGCTCCACGACGAGGCCGAGCGCGCCGAGCCGAACGAGGCGACCTCCGTCGACGAGGTGGCCCCGCCGGTCCCCGTGGCCCGCCCGAAGCAGCCGGCCACGCTCACCGCCGCCGAGCAACGCCTTCGCCGGATTCCCGACCACCAACTGGCCGCCGAACTCCAACGGCGGGGCTGGATCGTGGTCGAGCCCTAGTCGACGATCGTCGGATCGGGCACCAGATCCTTCGCCAGCCATTGGAACAGTCGCCAGCCGACCTCGGGCGGTGACAGGGTCGTCGCGGCGACGGCGGCCGCTTCGTCGGAGATCGCCTTGGCCCGGGGGGCCTTGACGTGGACCTCGGCCACCCGTTCGGCCATCACGAAGAAGCCGACGGCCGCCTCGACGGTCGGGGCCACCGTGAGCAGACCGTGGTTGCGGAGGATGCACAGCTTCCGCTCGCCGAGGGCGGCACCGATGCGCTTGCCTCCATCGGTCGACAGCACCTCGACCTCCTCGTCGTCGAAGAGCGCCTGATCGAAGACGAACGCACACGATTCCTGGCTGATGGCCCGGAACGGTTCGACGTTGGCCGACCACGGGGTGCCGTAGCCGGTGTGCGTGTGGGCGGCACTGACGACGTCGGGCCGGGCGGCGAGCAGGGGCGCGTGGATGTTGTAGCCGGCGGTGTTGACCGCTCCCGTGGGTCGTCCCGACGCGTCGCTCACGGCGCCATCGGGCCCGACCAGAACGAGGTCGCCGACGGTCGCCGCCCGGAACGGGATCCCCCAGTCGAGGACCCAGAAATGATCGGGGCGCTCGGGGTCCCTCGCGCTGATGTGTCCGTCGCCGAGCTGACCCCAGTGCAGGGCGCCGAAGATGCGATACCCGATGGCGCACATGCGCTTGCGATGCGCTCGTTCCTGCGAGGGCGTGCGCACGGCGTCGATCGGCTCGACCCCGGGAAACGGCGGATACGGGCTGTGGGCCATGGCCGCAGCGTAGGTCAGGCCTCGAGCATGCTGCGCAGCATCCAGGCCGTCTTCTCGTGCACCTGGAGCCGCTGGGTGAGGAGGTCGGCGGTGGGCTCGTCACTGGCCCGCTCCACGACCGGGTAGACGCTGCGCGCCGTCTTGGCGACGGCCTCGTGGCCCTTGACCAGGCGCCGGATCATCTCGACCGCATCGGGATGGTCGTCGTCCTCGCCGATGGAGGACAGGGCCGAGAACTCGCGGTAGGTCGCAGGTGCCGGTTCACCGAGCGAGCGGATGCGTTCGGCGATGAGATCGACGGCGAGGGCCAGCTCGTTGTAGTGGGTCTCGAACATGAGATGGAGGGTGTTGAACATCGGCCCGACCACGTTCCAGTGGTAGTTGTGGGTCTTCAGATAGAGCGTGTAGCTGTCGGCGAGGAGACGGGACAGCCCTTCGGCGATCTCTTGGCGGTCGCCCTCGCTGATTCCGATGTCGATGGTGAGTGAGTCCGACATGATGACCTCCGGTCGGTTCGAGTAGCTGGTGCAACGCTAGCCTCGCGCTCTCCATTCCCGAACGGCGACCCCGGATCGACGGCTCGACCGTCAGCCATCGATCGATCTCTCGGCCGCCCGCCGGTCGGCGTCGGTCTGATACTGCGGGTGTTCGGAGCGCTCGGTCCGGGTGTCGGCCCGTCGACCCGAGGTCTCGGCGACGACGAAACCTCGGTCTTCGAGTTTGCGGGACCAGCCGAGGGGGTCGGCGCGCCAGGTGTCGTTGGGCCAGCGGTATCCCGAGTCGGTGATCGTTCCCGAGGGCAGCCCGAGCCAGGGCAGGCCGAGCGCCATCTCGACGATGCCTCGGCCCGCCGCCGGTTCCCGTGCGGGTCCGGCCGTGTGACCGAGGGGGGCGTCGACGAGCAGCGACCGAGGCGGCATGACCCGCTCGGTGATCGAGAGCGCCGACGTGAGGGTGACGGTGGCGAAGCCGGCGGCTTCGATTGCTCGTGCGGCCAGACCGACCGACTGGTGACACACCGGTCAGACCGGCACCAGGAGGACGAGGTCGGGTTCCTGGGCTCGGCAGGCCTCGACCAGCAACGGGACGGTCTCGGCCTCGAAGCGGCGGACCGAGTAGATGCCACCCATGAACGAGGCGGCCTGCGGGGTCAGCCCGCCGATCGCACGGTCGGCCGCGAGTTCCCGCAGGCGATCGAGCGGGAAGACGCAGTTCGGGTCGTCGCGGGCATCGGTCTGGTCGTAGGCGAAGTGAGCCGTTCGGAGCTCGGTGGAAGGAGTGTCGGCGTCGATCAGGCGGATCGAGGTGTCGTCCTTGGTCGTGAAGGCGACCTGCCCGTGACGGTAGATGCCGCCCGAGCCGACGAGGAGGACACGGGAGTCGGCGAGGGAGGCCGGCGGCTTCACCAGGGGCGCCGGGTCGTTGCGCTCGGCCCAGCGATAGGGCGTGTAGCCGAGACGGTCGTAGAGCGAACGGGTTGCCTCGAGGTAGTCGGCCGGGGCCGGAGCAGGGAGCGCCATCACCCCAGTTCAGCCCAGATCGGCGCCGGAGGAAACCGCTGCGGTCAGCCCGCCGTGGCGCAGGCCTCGAGGGCGGCGTCGAGCGCGTCGGACGCGGCGGCCGCCTCGGGTTCGTCGAACTCGGGATAGGACGACAGGAAGTCGTCGCGCAGCGCCAGCGCGAATGCGTCGCCGTCGAAGGCGCTCAGGTCGCAGTCGGGAGCCTGGGCTGCGAACACGCTGGCCAGGTCGAGGCACTCCGACAGGGCCGTGACGGCCTTTTCCTGGACCTCGTACTCGTCGGGGAGCAGGGTGTCGTCGGGATTGTCGGCGGTGATGCCGTAGCCGGCCAGACGGTCGACGCCCAGGACCTCGACGAGTCGCTCGTTTGCGCACTGCACCTCGGCCTCGGTGAACACGTCGCCGATCGAATCGGCACTGGCCGCCGTCAGCGCATCGGCCAGCGCCTGTCCGTCGGCGTCGAGGTCGGCGGATCCCGATCCGCCGGTCGAAGCCGAATCGTCGCCGCCCGAGTCGTCGGTGGCATCGTCGTCGGCCGAGGTCTCGGTCGTTCCGGAGTCGTCGGAATCGTCGTCGCCCGGCTCGGTGTCGCTCGTTTCGGTGTCGCTCGTTTCGGTGTCGCTCGTTTCGGTGGTTCCGGAATCGCTGTCGCTGCTGCCACAGGCCGACAACGCCAGCGCGAACGCGACCAGGACGACGAACAGGTGCTTCATGGTGACTTCCCTCCCGAGGTGACCCGACGACCCTAGCCGAGGCCGAGCCGCTCCCGTTGCTCGCTCGGGGCCTCGAGCGCGACGAGCGCACCTCGCAGGAGTTCGGCCAGCTCGGCCTCGACGCGGTCCCCGAGGCGGTTCTCCTGTTCGTCGGGGTCGAGGTCGAGGTCGTAGAGGTGGTGCTTGCCGATGATGCCGGGGCCACCGGCCCACATCGGGAGTCGGTCACCGGCCGCGAAGGGCTGGCGGATGACGGGGATGTCGGTGCCCGGCATGGTCGCGAGCCACGCCCGCTGATCGGGGGGCGGCAACGATTCGAAGCCCGGGATGTGGACCGGCATGCTCGACCAGCGGTTCGAGAACATCGAGATCGGTGCGTTCGTCCCGACCGGAGCCCGGGCGTACTTGTACCGCCCGTCGGTGATCTGGACCCAGTTGCCCCAGACCCCACCGATCGCCCAGTCCCGGATCGACGTCGCCGTTCCCTCGAGCAGGGGCACGAGCGAACGGCCGTGCGTCCGGTGCTCGACCTCGACGTCGAAGACGTCGACGAGCGTGGCGAAGAGGTCGACGTTGGTGGTGAGGGCATCGATCGTGGAGTCGGCCTCGACGCCCGGCCAGTGGATCAGGAGGGGCGTGTGACCGAGCGGCTCGAACTGCGGGACGCCGGGCTTGCCCCAGATGTCGTGGCCGTCACGCACCTCGCCCAGGTAGTGCCCGTGATCGGTGCACACGATCAGCGCCGTGTCCTCCCAGAGGTTGCGAGCGTCGAAGGCCTCCAGGATGCGGCCGAACCAGTGGTCGATCATCGACAGCTTGGACCCGTAGTTCGCTCGCAGATGTCGGGCCTGACGCTCGCTGAGATGGCCTTTCGTGATCCCACCTTGCACGTACGGTGGCCAGATCAGGTACTCCTCGTCCCAGGAGCCGCCCTCCTGGTACTTGGAGGCCCACGGCTCGGGGGTGTCGAAGGGTTCGTGCGGATCGAATTCGTCGACGAAGCAGAACCAGCGATCGTGGTGCGGTGTGGCGTCGTTCAGGAACCGCGCCGCCTCCATCATCGTCTTCGGCCCGGGATAGTCGGCCTCGTCGCGGAACCAGGTCCGGCTGTCGTCATAGGCCCGGCCGCCGGGGTCGGTGCCGAGCAGCTTCGCGAAGAACCAGCCTCCGCGGTTCGCCGGCATCGCCGGTCGTTCGGGGTTGCCGATCCAGGACGGATCGGGATGGGTGCGCCACGGGTCGCCCTCGTGGCCTCGGACGTAGTCCCAGGCCGAGAAGTCGGTGTGGTAGTTCTCGCCGCCGGTTTCGAACAGGTGGGGATGATCCGTGGCCAGATAGCTGGTGACTCCGTGATGGCGGAGCGCTCGGGTGATCGGTTGCTCCCACACCTCGATCGAGCCCCATGGCTTCCACAGGAAGTCGAGCGCGCCCGACGAGGATGTCGTGGCGGGCCGGCATGCAGGGGAGCGAGCCGGTGACGTGGTTGGTGAAACGCACGGCGCGTTCTCGGGCGAAGCGGTCGAGGTTCGGTGTCTCGAATTCGTGAGACGATCGCTGGGCGCTCCCGCCGGCGTCGGCATAGGAACCGAGCAGGTGACGGTTCAGGGAGTCGAGCAGGACGACACAGACGTTGGTCGGCTTCATGCGCCTGACCGTAATCGGCCTCGGCCGCCGGGGCCGCTTGCCGCAGTGTTCGGCCCATCATTACGGTGCCCGCGATGGTGAGACCCAACCTGGTGTTGTTCATGCCCGACCAGTTGCGAGCCGACGCAGTCGGCTGTTTCGGCAACCCGGTGGCGCAGACCCCCAACATCGACGCGCTGGCGGCTCGGGGCACCCGGTTCACCTCGGCCTGGAGCCAACACTCGGTGTGCGGTCCGAGCCGGGTGTCGATGATGACGGGTTGGTATCCCCACACCCGGGGGCACCGCACGCTCGACCATCTGCTCGACGAGCACGAGCCCAACCTGCTGCGCCTGCTGAAGGATGCCGGGTACAACGTGGCGATGGCCGGTGCTCGGGGCGACGTCTTCGCACCGGGCGTCACCGAGGCCAGCACCGACTTCTGCGGCTACCTGGTGCCCCCGGGCAGGGACGAGATGACCCAGATGCGGAACTCGCTGTCGGTCGACCGCTCCGACGAGCTGATGTGGCGGGCGTTCTACGACGGTGATGCCCGGGCGGGTGGCTCGCCGACCGACCCCTACGTCGACCTCGACGAGGCCACGATCCGGACCGCCGAGCAATGGCTGGCCGAGGGCACCGGCGACGGCCGACCCTGGGCCCTGTGGGTCCCGTTGATCTATCCGCACCCGCCGTTCGTGGCCCCGGAGCCGTGGTTCTCGATGCACGACCGTGCGGCCGTGCCGGCGCCGATCCCGGCGTCGGCGGCGGTGGGCAAGGCCGGGTTCATCGATGGTCTCCGAGACGCCCATCGCTGGGCCGGCCTCACGCCCGACGACTTCGACGAGATCACCGCCACCTACTACGGCATGGTCAGTCGGGTCGACGACCAGCTCGGTCGCCTCGTCGCCGCCGTCGATCGGATCGGGGCGACCGACGACACCGGGTTCGTGTTCTTCACCGATCACGGCGAGTACCTCGGCGACTACGGGCTGGTCGAGAAATGGCCGTCGGGGCTCGATCCCCAGCTCACCGCCAACCCGCTGGTCATCTCCCTGCCCGGTCGGGCCGAGGGAGCGGTGTGCGGGTCGCTCGTCGAGATGATCGATCTGTTGCCGACCCTGTTGGATGTCGCCGAAACCGAGGCCCGTCACACCCATTTCGGCCGGAGCCTGCTCCCGCTGCTCGACGATGCCTCGTTGCCCCATCGGGACGCGGCCTTCTGCGAAGGTGGCTTCCGGCCGAGCGACCACGACCTGTTCGAGTCGCTCAACCGCGGGCGGTACGGCCCCAAGACCCAGCTCCAACGTGACCGGCCCGACCTGGTCGGCCTCGCCCTCGGTGTGCGGACCGACGAGTGGAGCTTCGTGCACCGGCGCGAGGAGGGCGACGAGCTCTACGACCGCCGATCCGACCCCGACGAGACGACCAACCTGCTGTCGCTCGATGATCGACCCGCCGCCGTCGACGCCGCCGCGGCCGAGATGCGTGAGCGTCTCCTCGGATGGCTGGCCGACACCAGCGACGTCATCCCCTGGGACCGTCACCCCCGCAATCCCCCGATCCCGCACGGCTGGCGCTGAGCGAATCCACCTCGAAGGGTGACGACGCCGCAGGTCGGGACCCCTGATCAGCCCCCGGGTTCGGAACCTCTGCGCCCCCCAACCGAGGAGCCACCGTCCGATCCCCGGCAAGCTCGGCGGCACCGTTCGCCCCGGCGAACGGTGCCCCCTCGGAACTTCGGAAAACGACGGTGGCCCCTCGGTTCGGAAGGGGGCGGTTGGTCGGTGGTCGGTGGTTGCGGGTGGGTGTGGGTGTGGGTGTGGGTGTGGACCCGCTGCTGGAAGGCCGAGGAGCGCTGGGTGTCGGGTGGTTCGCCGAGGTCAGTCGTCGACGAGGTCGGGGGCCACCGGGGCCGACTCGACCAGGGCGTTGAGCGCCGCGATGTGTCGTTCGATGGCCGAGCGACCCGACTTGGTGATCCGGAACCAGGTCTGCCGGTCGCGCCCCCGCCCGGTCTTCTTCACCGTGACGTAGTCGGCTTCGGCCAGCGCGCTCATCTGCTTCGACAGGTCCGAGTCGCTGATGGCCAGCACGTCCCGGAGGAAGGCGAACTCGGTGTGTTTGGAGTTGGCGAGGACGCCGAGCGCCGCCAGGCGCTTGGGCTGGGTGAGGAGTGGATCGAGATCGTCGAGGCTCATCGGCTGCCTCGAGTGCCCGGGGGCCCGAAGGCCTCGGCCTCGATACGGCGGGCGGCATCCTGCATGAGGCGCCGATTGGCCAGGTCGCCGACGACCCCGACTGCGAACCCGGCGATGGCCACGGCCCACCACGGGAACACCTGCCAGAGCAGCCAGAGCAGCGCGAAGCCGACCGCCATCATCGGAACGAACGTGAAGCCCCGCCATCCCATCGCTCTCAGCAGCTGTGTCCCATCCGGCGTTGCGCCGGCGCGACGCCGCTGCCAGAGCGCACCGCCTGCGGACACGAACGCGAACACCGGGAGCGCCGCCGCCTTCTGACGCTCGGGCAGCGCGTAGAGGCCCACGAGCACTGCGACGACCACGCCGGCCAGCAGCGTCGACCCCGGTCGATCGATCGTGTGGGTGTAGGTGAGGATCTCGGCTCGGCGGAGTTCGGCCAGCTGGATGGCCTCCGCCGACGGCGGAGGGGGTGGTGACGGGTTGGTCCCGGTGTTCATCGGTCGATCCCGGCGATGACTTCGGCCCGGTGTGCGGCTGCGGCGTACCGTCGCTCGTAGACGGTCAGGCCGATGGTGAAGGCGACGAACGTGGCGGCGCTGGCGACCCACCACGGCGCCACCGTCCAGAGGGTGACGATGGCACCGATGGTCAGGGCGTAGCCGATGGCGAAGAACACCATCTCGGTCTTGATGGTCGATGGTGCTCGGCGGGGGTCCGGTGTGGTGCCCCGACGATCGAGGTAACGCCGAACGGCCGCGCCGAAGACGGCGAGCAGCGCCACCCAGATCGGGAGCGACGCCCAGATCGGCAGGGCGTAGGCGGCCACGGACGCTGCGGCGGCCAGGCCGAAGGCCGGCGGGTACCACCACCCCAGCTTCGGGTAGCGGGTGTGGGTCAGGATCTCGGCTCGACGGAGTGAGGTCAGATGGTCGGCGGCGTTGGGCGAGGTTTCAGATTCCATAGTGGAAAGTTACTCTTCACTTTCCGATCTGTCAACTCAAAGTATCCGACGCCCGGATGTCTCGGTTCGGGGCGGGCTACGGTCCGGGGATGGACCTCCGTGGTGTGCACCATGTCTCCCTGAACGTCGCCGACCTCGACCGAACGCTCGCGTTCTACACCGACGTGCTCGGGCTCGAGGTGCTCGACCGTCCCGACGACGCGATCTCGGTCCCCGGCGCCTGGCTCGGCTGCCCCGACGGGCGGCAGATCCACCTGCTGCTCAACGAGGTGCCCGACGGCAAGGGTCAGCATTTCGCCTTCGAAGTCGGCGACGTGACGGCCACGATCGCCGAACTCCGGGCGAAAGGGGTCGAGCCCGGACGGCCCTCGACCATGGACGGCATCTGCGTCCAGACCTTCTGCAACGACCCGTCGGGCAACCTGGTCGAGTTCAACCAGCGGCTCTGAACCGACGGGTCAGGCCTCGGCCCGGATCACGTCGATTCCGCTCGGGTCGACGAGCGAATCGAACAGGCGCATGTTGTGGTTGTGGCCCACGTGATGCAACCCGAACGCCGACTGGATCGCGGTGTACATCCCCATGGCGTCGAGCGTGTTGTTGACGCTCTGCTTGGCGAGCGTCAACCCGATCATCGGTCGCCGGGCGATGTGGGCCGCCATCTCGAGGGTGGCCGTTTCGAGTTCGTCGCGGGGCACGACCTTGGTGACCATGCCGTGCCGGTAGGCCTCGTCGGCCGTGAGCGCCCGACCGGTGAACAGCATCTCCTTGGCGAGCCGGGCACCGACTTCGTAGGGGTGCGTGAAGTATTCGTGCCCGTTGACGCCGAAGGCGACGACCGGGTCGGAGAACGTGGCGTCCTCGGAGCACACGATCAGGTCCATCGGCCACACGAGCATGAGACCCCCGGCGATCACCTTGCCCTGGACCTGGGCGATGGTCGGCTTGGGGATGTTGCGCCAGCGCCAGCACAGGCCGATGTACATCTCGGCCTCGCGCGCCATGTAGCCCTCGGCCCCCGGGGCGTCGAAGTGGCACTGGGTTCCGATGGTCGGGAGGTCGTTGATGTCGGTGGTGTCGCGCAGGTCGTGACCCGACGAGAAGTGCTTGCCGTCGGCGGCGAGCACGATGACCCGCACGTGCTCGGCCCGCGCCGCGACATCGAATGCCTCGTTGAGTTCGCTCAGCATCAGATAGCCCTGGGCGTTGGCTGCTTCGGCCCGGGCCAGCGTGACCCGGCCGACCCCAGGAGCCGGCTCGTCGTATCGGACCTGCGTCCAGGATCGCTCGGTGCTGGTCGTTGCGGGATCGGCGCTCATCGCCACGGTCTACCACCGCCGTGTGACCGATGCGAAGTGTCGGGTCGACCGGAGCGGTCGTAGTCTCACGTGGTGGTCGCTGCGCTCCAGGGTCGTCGAGCCGAGGTCATCGACCGCTTGCGGGAGCAGGGCACGTACCGGCGCTGGGTCCTCGTGACGTGCCTGTTCGGCGTGTTCGCGACGTCGTTCCCCGTCACCATCCTCACGGTCTCGCTCGGCGACATCGCTGCCGACTTCGGCACCACCGAGACCATCATCGCCTGGGTGGTCTCGGCGCCCATGCTCGCGGGCGCCGTCGCCCTGCCGATGCTCGGACGGTTCGGCGACGTGTTCGGTCAACGCCGGGTGTTCCTGATCGGCTTCGCCCTGTCGGGTCTGACCGCAGCGCTCACGGCACTCGCCTGGGACCCGCTGTCGCTCATCGGCTTCCGGACGTTGTCGCAGGTGATCGGGGCCGCCACCGGGCCGACCTCGATGGCGTTGATCATGCGCGAGATCCCCCGGGAGGACCGGGTCAAGGCCATGGGATGGTGGTCGCTGGTCGGGGCCGGCGCCCCGGCCATCGGTTTGGCGGTGGGCGGACCCCTGGTCGATGCGATCGGGTGGCGGCCCGTGTTCATCGCGCAGGCGGTCTTCTCGCTCTTCCCGGTGATCGCTGCGTGGTTCGTCCTGGAGGAATCGAAGGCCGACGGTGAGGTCCGCCACTTCGACGTGGCCGGTGCGACCACGCTCGCGGTGTCGGCCGGCAGCATCATGTTCGCGCTCACCCAGGGCCGGACCTGGGGATGGGGTCATCCGGCCGTCGTGGCCGCGACGCTGGCCGCTCCCCTGGCAGCGACGTTGTTCGTGTTCGTCGAGCGGCGTTCCCCCTCACCGCTGCTCCCGCTCGCCCTGTTGAACCGGAAACGGTTCGTCCTCCCGCTGGGTGCCGAGTTCTTCTCGGGTGCCGCCTACATGGGGGCGTTCGTGCTGACGCCGCTGTTCCTTCGTGGCGTGCTCGGCTGGTCGGTGGCGTCGGTGGCCTACCTCATGCTGCTCCGTCCGGCGGCTCTGAGTCTGTCGTCCCCGGTGGCCGGCCACGTGGCCGCCAAGATCGGAGAACAGCGGACCGCCCTGATCGGACTCATGATCCTCACGGTGTCCATGGTGCTGTTCAGCATCGCTGCGCTTGGCGAGATCGTGGTGGTCGTGGCCATCGCCCTGGTCCTCCAGGGAATCGGCGTCGGCAGCTACGGGCCGCCGATCGGGGCGATCTACCTCAACTCCGTCGATGACGATGCGATCGGCATGGCGACGGCGACGCGGAGCATGGTCCAGCAGATCGGGAACGCGCTCGGCATCTCGCTCCTCGTCTCGGTGTACGGGGGCGTGGCGACGGATCTGGCGTTCGGGCGGGCCTATCTGGTGGCCGTCGGGGTCGCGGCGATCAGTGTGGTGATCGTCGTCGCCATCGGTCGGACGGGTCCCCTTCGCGGCCCGAACCGCATGCTCAGGCGGGCAGCGAGCACAGCCACGCCCAGCACTCGGCGACCTGTGCCCGCAGGGCTGTCTCGTCGCCGTCGTTGACGATCACCCGGTCGGCGACCGCCCGACGCTCGTCCTCGGATGCCTGCCGCTCGACTCGGCGGCGGGCGTCGTCCTCGTCCATGCCCCGTTCGACGGCCCGTCGGACGCGGAGCTCGACCGGGGCCTCGACGGTGACGACGCGCGTGTAGCCGTAGGGCGGGTCGAGTCGCCCGAGGCTGCTCTCGACGAGGATGGCCATGTCGAGCACCACGACCTCGGCTCCGCACGCCCGCAAGCGGACCTCGAGCTCGGCGTTCATCGCCGGATGGCTGATGGCGTTGAGTCGGGCCAGCGCGCCGGGATCGCCGAAGACCCGTGCTCCGAGCGCCGGGCGGCTGATGGTCCCGTCGTCGGCGACGATCTCGGGACCGAACTCGGCGATCAGCGGAGCGTGAGCCCGACCGCCGGGGGTCAGCACGTCGTGACCCAGCCGGTCCATGTCGATCACCTCGGCACCGTGATCGGCGAGCGCTCCGGCCACGGTCGACTTCCCCGCTCCGATTCCTCCGGTCAACCCAACGATCAGCATGGCGGAAGAGGCTAGGCGGCCCGACCGGGAGCCGCGACCGGACGGTTCGTCGTGAGTGGGCGACTGACCGCGAGAGCGCCGAGGAGGATGACGATGATGATCGCGATCGGCGTCGTGCGCCCGCTGGTGGCATCGGCAACGAGTCCGGCTGCCGGCGGGCCGACGAGTCCACCGAGGCCGAAGCTGAGGAACAGCATCCCCATCTTGGTGCCGAGGGCCTCCATCCCGACGGTGTCGATCAGGACCTCGGGCGACACGGCCACGAACCCGCCGTAGGACACGCCGAGCGCCAGGGCGAACAGCACCAGCAGCGGGTAGTTCCCGCCCGCCACCAGCCAGATCCCGTAGGCGATCGGCTGGATCCCCAGAGCGAACTGGTAGACCCTGGCCGCGCCGAACCGGGTCGTGGCATTGGTGAGCACCAGGCGACCCGACGATGCTCGACAGGCCGATCAGCGCGACCAGCCGGGCCGCGGCCACCGAGGTCACGCCCTCGTCCTTGGCGAACGGGCCGACGAAGGCGAACGCCACGAAGAGCCCGATCGACATGAGGAGACCCGAGAGGAACAGTGCCCGAAAGGCGGGTTGGCGGGCGAAGCCGAGATCGGGTCGCGTGACGGCCGTTGCCGGAGCGGAGGCACCCCGCACGCGGATCGCCGGGTAGGCGGCGGCGAAGATCACACCACCGACGATCGCCAGGGTGAGATAGGCCGAACGCCAGCCGTTGTCGTCGATCAGCCGAGCCGAGAGGGGGGTGAGGATCAGGGTTCCGAGCCCATTGCCGGTCGCAACGACGCCGAGCGCGAGTGCCCGGCGGGCCACGAAGAGCTGGCCGACCAACGCGGTGAGCGGGGCGACGAAACAGCCCGAACCGAGGCCGACCCCCAAGCCGTACGTGAGGTACCCGAGCGTGAGGTCGTCGACCTGCGAGGTCAGTCCGAGCCCGGCGACGAACAGGGTTCCGCCGACGGCCAGCATGCGGTGGTGACCGAACCGGTCCGACAGTGGGCCCGACACGATCCCGAAGCCGAAGAAGAACAGCAGGGTGAGTCCGAAGAGCAGCGCGGTCGAGCCACGTTCGGTGCCGAACTCCTCGGCCATCGAATCGAAGAAGGTGCCGAAGGTGTATGCCGTCCCGAAGGCCGTGCCGTTCGCGATCGCTGCGGCGATTGCCGCGATCCAGGCCCGCGACGAATCGGGTTCGATCGAAGGAAGCGGCATCTCGTGACCCTAGTGGGTCGTCCCGCTTGGGCGAAATGGTGCGGACCGAAGATGCCTTGACATGCAGAAGGACCTGCGTGGAGTTCTGAAAGAGAGACGTGTGTCAGGGGCGAAATGGGGGCTGCGGTGCATGGTGGTCGTTTGGTGACCCCGAGTGGAGGTCCCCGTGAATCGGCACGGGTCGTGCGGCAAGCAGTCGTCCTGTTCGCGGCTGCTGCGCTCCTCCTGGTTTCCTGTGGCGACGACACGCCAGGCGTGTTCTGACGACTGGAACGTGACCTCGTCGTCGATCGCCCTCGATGGCGAGACGTCGGTGACTGGACCGGTCGCCAGTACTACTCCCAGCCGTTTTCGACGTGCCCCTTTCCGCCGGCAACTTCGATGACGGTGATTTCGCCGGTTCGTTGACGATCGAACTGACCGTCGAATAGCGATCATTTCCCGATCGGGCGCCGGCCTCTTTGATCCTCAATGGGCGGCGATGATCTGGGCCATGGCGTCGGCATCGTGCTCGAACATCGTCAGATACGTGACGCCCCACCGCTCACGCATTTCGTGGAGTTGGGCGACGATCTGGGCCACCGTGCCCAACAAGAGGAACGGTGCACTCAGTGCGGCGTCGAGGTCGAGTGATTCGTTGCGGGCGACGATCGACTCGGCGACGCGGCGACGGTCACCGGTGATGACGACGCCCTGCACGTGGACGCCGATCTCGAGAGATCGTGTTCGCTCGCACGTGGCCGCAGTCCGGTGGATCAGGTCGAATCTCGATTCGACGCTGACCGGGTCCCACAGGACGTCGTGGTGGGAGCCATCCGAGCGTGTCCGGCCGAGGCCGCTGACGTTGACGATGTCGGCGTGTCGTGCGGCGAGCTGCAGCAGGCGGGGACCGTTGCCACCGACGAGGATCGGCACCCGGTGGGCCGGTCTCGGATGCGAGGTCATCTCGTCGAGCGTGTAGTAGGGCCCGGCATGGCTGACCGGTTCTCCGTCGAGGAGCCTCCGCAGCAGCGGGATGGCCTCGGCCAGCCGATCGACCCGGACCGCAGCGTCGTCGAACGCGCGCCCGACCTGGCGGTATTCGTGGTGAGAGTGTCCTGCGCCGATCCCGAGTTCGAGTCGACCGTTGCTGATCAGGTCGACGAATCCCGCCTCTCGGGCGAGGTGTGCCGGATGGTGGAAGTCGTTGTTGAGCACCATCGTTCCGAGCCGGATGGCGGAGGTGGCGCCGGCCAGTGCGGCCAAGGTGACCATGGGAGGAGGGAGCTCGCCGACGTGATCGGGCACCAGCACGGTCGAGAACCCCTGGGCCTCCCGACGACGGGCCCGGAGCGTCAGGTCGGCGAGCGATGACGCACCGAGCAGCTCGACTCCGAACCGGAAGGGGATGACCACCGTCCCAGTATGACGTCGGTCGGCCGGCGTCGTCGGCGGTCGCCGATCACGACCGACGGGTCCGCTCGGCGAGGTTCAGGAGCTGGCGCCGGACCATGATCCCGTCGCCGGGGCCGAGCAGCCACCGCTCGACGAGTCGTCCGAGGGGGAGGTGGATCGACGATCGCACTCGGGTGACCAGACGGGTGCCGGTCTCGGTCGGACGGAGTTCGAAGGCCAGGGTGAAGTCGATCCGGCGGAGGAGCCATCCGGTTGGGGGCAGGCGCAGGACGAACGCCGTTGGCTCGTCGACGATCGCAGCCTCGAAGTCGATCGGTCCACCGGGGATCCGGTCCCCGCTCTCGACCTCCTGCCATTCGGGGTGGATCCGTCGAGCGCTTCGGCGCCCAAGGTTGTCGATCCAGTCGTAGCTGTACCACCCGGCTCGACCGAAGCCGATCTGCTTCAACCACGGGAAGACCGATTCGGGTGGCGACCCGAGGTCGATCGACCGGGTGGCGGTCAACCCGGCATCGGGCACCAGGTGGTCACCGACCACCGGTCCGTCGATCTCGTCCTGGGTGGCACCCCAGTGTTGGAAGAGCATGCGAACCAGCGTGGCCGCCCTCGGCACCCGACGAGAAACCCCGCATCGGATCGCCGACCTCCGACCGGGCGGCGCCGTCGAATGGAAGGAGACGATCGTGATCATTCGGCGGGCGGGTCCCCGTCGTCGTCGGATAGCCCGGAGCCCCACCGGTCGATTAGGTTGGACCGGCTGTGTCGCTCCTCTCTCCCATCGACCTCGCCGGAACGACGGTGCGGAACCGACTCGTCTTCGGACCCCACGAGACCAACCTGGGGCAGGGCCGGTCGATGGGTGACCGGCACGCCGCGTACTACCGACGCCGCGCCCTGGGCGGTGCCGGGATCATCGTCACCGAAACGGCCTCGGTCCATCACCTCGACTGGCCCTACGAGCGGGCTCCGCTCGCCGAGGACTGCGGTCCGGGCTGGTCGACCGTCGCCGAACAGTGCCACGGCCTCGGGGCCGTGGTCATCGCCTCGATCGGGCACGCCGGGCTCCAGGGATCGAGTGCCCACTCCCAGCGCGAGCTCTGGGCCCCCTCCCGAGTGGCCGACGCCGTGACCCGGGAATTGGCCAAGGAGATGGAGGCCGCCGACATCGCCGAGGTGCTCGACGGTTTCGAACGGGCGGCATCCATCGCCCGGCGGGCCGGCGTCGACGGGGTCGAGATCAACGCCGGTCAGTTCAGCCTCGTTCGCCAGTTCCTGTCGGGCCTCACCAATCAGCGAGGTGACGAATGGGGCCTGGGCGAGGACGGTTCCAACCGGCTGGCGTTCCCCCGGGCCGTCATCGAGCGGGTCCGCCGGGCCGGCGGGATCGTCGGCCTGCGTCTGTCGTGCGACGAGCTCGCGCCCTGGGCGGGCCTCACGCCCGATTCGGCCGCCGAGGTGGCAGGGGAGTTGGCGACCCTGGTCGACTACCTGGTGGTCGTCCGTGGCTCCATCTATTCCGCGGACGCCACCCGACCCGACAGCCATGTTCCTGCCGGATTCAACCTCGACCTCGCCGGACGGATCCGAACCGCCGTCGCCGGTGCGACCCCGGTGGTCGCCCAGGGTTCGATCGTCGACGTCGGACAGGCCCAGTGGGCACTCGACGACGGCCGGGCCGACCTGGTCGAGATGACCCGGGCCATGATCGCCGATCCCGACGTGGCGGTGAAGGCCGCCGTCGATCCGACCCGGATCCGGCCCTGCCTGCTGTGCAACCAGCGATGCCGGGTGCGCGACGGCCGGAACCCGATCGTGTCCTGCGTGGTCCACCCGACGACGGGGTACGAGGCGTCCGAGCCCGAGACGGCACCGCTCTCGGCCCTGTCCGGCCAGACCGTCCACGTCGTCGGAGCCGGACCGGCCGGGCTCGAGGCGGCTCGCGTGACGGCATCGGCCGGCGCCGAGGTGCACGTGTGGGAGGCATCGTCGACGACGTGCCGCGTCGTCCGATCCTGGACCGAAGCCCTCGGTCGTGAACCCCTCGGGCGGATCGTCGACTGGCTCGAGCTCGAATGCGTGGTGGCCGGCGTCGCGTTCCACTTCGACCAGACGATCGGGCCCGACCAGGTCACCGACTGGCGCTCGGGCGGGGCCACGGTGCTGGTGTGCACCGGCGGACGGCCACGGACCCCGGAGTACGACATCGATCCGTCGGCCCGTGTCGTCGAGGCGCTCGACGCGCTCGCCGGTGCCGAGCTGCCCTCCGGACCGGTCGTCGTCTGGGATCCGATCGGCGGTCCGATCGGGATCTCGGTGGCCGAGACCCTCGCCGAAGACCCGCACTCCGCCGAGCGATCGATCACCCTGGTCACTCCCGACCAGATCGCCGGCACGTTGCTGTCCTTGACGGGCGACCTCGCCTCGGCCTCGTCCCGCCTGTTGCAGAAGGGGGTGACGATCGTCAAGCACCGCGAGCTGCGAGCGGTCGCTCCGGGCTCGGTCGAGCTCGTCGACCCCCTGACGGGTCTCACCGACACACTCGCCGCCGCCGTCGTGATCGATGCCGGGCATCGGGTCCCCGACCACTCGGCTGGTCCCGGTGATGCCGGTGACGCCGTGGCCCCCCGAACGATCTACGAGGCGATCCTCGAGGGTCGTCGTGTGGCGATCGGAGCTGCGGCGGGAACCCTGCGAGCCGGAGCGAGCACATGAGGGTCGGCCGCTATCCGCGCCTGTTCCAGCCGATGACGATCGGACCGGTCACGGTTCCGAACCGGATCATCTTCTCGGCCCACCTCACCAACTACGCCGAGAACGGACGGCCGACGGCCCAGCACGTCGCCTACTACGAGGCCCGGGCGGCGGGCGGGACCGGACTGATCATCACCGAGGAGCACTCGGTGCACGCCACCGACTGGCCCTACGAGAAGATGATCCACGGGTTCCATCCCGAGGTCATCGACGGCTACCGGGCCATCACCGAGGCCGTCCACCGTCACGGCACCCCGATCTTCGCCCAGATCAACCACAACGGCGGTCAGGCCTCCTCGATGTACACCCGTCTCCCGGTGTGGGGTCCGAGCCCGGTGCCCGATCCGCTCTTCCGGGAAGTACCCAAGGCCCTGACCGTCGACGAGATCGCCGAGGTCGTCGAGGGCTACGCCATCGTGGCCCGTCACTGTCGCGCCGGGGGTTTCGACGGCGTCGAACTGCAGTGTTCGCACAGTTCGATCGTTCGCGGGTTCCTGTCGGGGGCGACCAACCACCGCACCGACGACTACGGCGGCCCGATCGGCAACCGGGCCCGGATCCTGGTCGAGATCGTCGACGCCGTCCGGGCGGCCATCGGACCCGACCTCG
Source organism: uncultured Acidimicrobiales bacterium (assembly GCA_963717115.1). Taxonomy (GTDB): domain Bacteria; phylum Actinomycetota; class Acidimicrobiia; order Acidimicrobiales; family SZUA-35; genus JBBQUN01. The sequence goes on from CAVQVO010000017.1 coordinate 719,617, forward strand.
CCCTGGGTGTCCGACTCTGTGGCGACGAACTGCTCCGCGACGGGATCACGATCGACCAGGCCGTCGAGACGGCCCGGATCGTCGAGGCCACCGGGAAGGTCGACTACATCAACACCTCGATCGGCGTGGCGACGGCCACCCTGTTCATGATCGAGGCCTCGATGCACATCCCGCCGGGCTACGCACTCTTCATCCCCTCGGCGATCCGCGAGGCCGTCGACCTACCGGTCGTCGGCGTCGGCCGGTTCAAGGATCCGTTGCAGGGCGAGCGGGCCCTCGAAGACGGCGTCTGCGACCTGATCGGCGTGGTCCGGGGCCAGATCGCCGACCCGGACTTCGCGGCCAAGGCCCGTTCCGGACACGTCGACGACATCCGTCTGTGCCTGTCGTGCAATCAGGAGTGCGTCGGTCGAATGGGTCTCAATCGCTGGCTCGGTTGCATCGAGAACCCGCACGCCGGTCGTGAGGCATTCGTCGACGGGCCCCGCCCGGTACGTCGACAGCGGGTGCTCGTGGTCGGGGCCGGCCCCGGCGGGCTCCAGACGGCGATCGCCGCTGCTCGGGCCGGACACCAGGTCACCGTCTACGAGGCTGCGGCCGAGGCGGGAGGCCAGGTCCGACTGGCGGCGAGCGTTCCCAACCGAGCCGAGTTCGGCGACATGATCCGCAATCAGTTGGCCGAGTGCGACCGACTGGGCGTCGCCATCCAGTACGACACGAGGGTCGACCTCGGGTTCCTTCGTGATCATCGCGTCGACGAGGTCGTCATCGCCACGGGTGCGACCCCGATGCGACCGTGGTTCGCCGCCGGCGAACACGACTGCGGAATCGCCGACGTCCGGGAGGTGCTCGACGGCACCCACACGCCGACCGGCACGGTGGTGGTGTTCGACGAACTCGGATTCCATCAGGCAACGTCGGTCGCCGAGCTCCTGGCCGATCGAGGCTGCGACGTCGAGATCATCACCCCGGGCATGGTCGTCGGGCAGGACCTCGGGATCACCCTCGACATGGAGGGCTGGCGGTTGCGGTCCGCCGACAAGGGCATCCGGTCGACGACCGACACGCTCGTCAACGGCATCGAGGGCGCGAGTCTCCAGCTCGTTCACCACCCCACCGGCGTCGCCGACGCTCGCACGGTCGATTGGCTCGTGCTCGCCGTCCACCAGAACCCGAATGACGCCCTCTACCACGACTGCGTGGCCGCCGGGATCCCGGTGCACCGGGTCGGCGATGCGGTGGTCCCCCGTCGGGCTCACGCCGCGGTGATCGACGGTCAACGGGTCGGCTCGTCGCTGGGGAGCCGCTCGAGCGCGGTGGCCGTCTCGGCCTCGGTGATGCGATGACCGGGCTCGTCGCCGTGGTCCCGGTCGACGGTGGGGAGTTGGCCGTCGGCGGCGGCGAGGTGATCGCCGAGGCCGGCGGACGGTGCGTGCTGATCGGATCGGGCGTGTCCGAGGCGATCGACGCGGTCGCCGGGCTGGCCGGTGAGGTCGTGCCGATCGAGATCGGCGAGTTCCGCCCGGCGGCCTGGGCCGACGCGCTGGCCGGTGTGCTCGATACCGAGGACGCCACCCTGGTGCTGCCCGGCTCGCCCGACGGGCGAGATCTCGCGCCCCGGTTGGCCCATCTGCTCGACCGACCGCTCGTCTCGGGAGCGGTCCGGATCGACGATCGGCATGCCGTCGTCGTCGCCAACGACGGTGCCGTCGAGCGAGACGTGGTGCTCCGTCGGCCGGCGGTGGTGGTCATGCTCACCGGCGTCCGCACCGTCGAGCCCGACGACCGAGAGCTGGTCTCGATCCAGGCCCGGTTCTCGGTGAGCGCCGACGTCAACGACGCCGAGGTCCTCGAGATCCTGCCGGCCGATCCCGCCACCGTCGACCTGGCCGAGGCCCGTCGAGTCGTCGCCGGAGGCGCCGGGCTGGGATCGGCCGCCGCGCTCGAACGGCTCGGTGAGGTCGGGCTGGCCCTGGGGGCGAGTCTCGGGGCCACTCGGGTGCTCACCGATGCCGGCTGGATCGCGCACACCCGGCAGATCGGTACCACCGGCGTCGAGATCGATCCGGTCTTCTACCTGGCGGTCGGCATCTCGGGGGCGGTGCAGCACCTGATGGGGATCGGCAAGCCCGAGCACGTGATCGCGGTCAACACCGATGCGAGTTGTCCGATGATGAATCGCGCCGATCTCGCGATCGTCACCGATGGTCCGGCCTATGTCGAGGCCTTGGCCGAGCGGCTTCGGGTCGGGGCCCGACCATGACCGACTTCGACATCATCGTGGTCGGAGCCGGCCCTGCCGGTTCGGCCGCCGCGCTGGTCGCCGCCCGGGCCGGGCGACGGGTCGCCCTGATCGAACGGGGCCCGTTCCCGGGATCGAAGAACATGTACGGCGGCGTGATCTATGGCCGCATCCTCGATCAGCTGATCCCGAACTGGTGGGAACAGGCGCCGACCCAGCGGTGGATCGTGCGACGGGGCACCATGCTCGCGACCCCCACCCAGAGCGTCACCATCGACGTCCGCAGCACGGCGTGGGGCGAGGCGCCCTACAACGGCGCGACCGCCCTGCGTCCGGAGTTCGATCACTGGCTCGCCGAGCAGGCCGTGGCGGCCGGCGCCGTGCTGATCACCTCGACCACCGTCACCTCGTTGCTGTGGTCGGGTCGCCAGATCGTCGGGGTGCGCACCGACCGCCCCGACGGCGATCTGTCGGCCGGCGTGGTGATCGCCTGCGACGGGGTGAATTCGTTCCTGGCCAAGGAAGCCGGGATCCATCACCACACCGGCGCCGAGCACTACACGCTCGGGGTCAAGGAAGTCCATCGGCTGGGCGTCGAGGAGATCAACAAGCGGTTCAACGTCGAGACCGGCCAAGGGGTCGACTACGAGATCGTCGGCCTGACCGAGGGCATTCCTGGTGGCGGGTTCGTCTACACGAACACCGACACCGTGGCCGTCGGGGCCGTCCTGCAACTGCCGGCCCTCGGCGCATCGGGCCGGCGCCCCGAGGACATCATCCGCACCATGAAGGAGCATCCGGCGATCGCTCCGCTCGTCGGCGGCGGCGAACTGGTCGAGTACTCGGCCCACCTGATCCCCGAGGGCGGGTACGACGCCATGCCGGACCACGTCACCGACGGCATGCTCGTCGCCGGGGACGCCGGGGGCATGTGCCTGGCGGCGGGAATCTGGCTCGAGGGCGTCAACTACGCCATCGGATCGGGCATGATCGCCGGCCAGGTCGCCGGTGAGGCCATCGATCGCGGCGACGTCACCGCTCGAGGGCTCGCCCCCTACCGAACCCGCCTCGAGAGCTCGTGGGTGCTCGCCGACCACGAGCGGCTGCGGCGGGTTCCCGAGCTGATCATGTCCGAGGGATTCCAGGTCCGGTATCCCCAGCTGATCTGTTCACTGGCCGAAGAGGCCTTCACCGTTCGCAATCCCCGACCCAAGCCCCGCTTCGGGGCACTGGCCAAGGCCGAGGTGGCCAGGCAAGGACTGAAGATGCGTGATCTCGCCAAGGACGGCTGGACGGCCATGAGGTCGTTCGGATGACCGGGTCGCGTCACGAGTGGCCCGAGATGGAATTCTCCGACCGGATGGCCACGGTCGAGTTCGACGTCGCCACCCAGGCCCACATCGTCGTCGAGACCGAGGTCTGCCGCAGCTGCACGACCCGCGCCTGCGTGTCGGCGTGCCCCGCCAACCTGTTCGCCCCGACGGCCGACGGCGGCATCCTGTTCAACTACGAGAACTGCTTCGAATGCGGCACCTGCTATCTGCTGTGCAACAACGAAGGGGCCATCACGTGGAACTATCCCGAAGGTGGCCATGGCGTCATCTTCGCCCGGTCGTGAAGGCCCTCCGGTGAGGATCACCGTCTGCCTGAAGTGGGTGCCCCGCCGGATCGTCGTCGATCCGCTGACGGCATCGTTCGAGATCGATCCCCGGAGCTACGGACCGTCGCCGGCCGACGAGGCCGCGCTCGAACTGGCGCTGGCCGCCGGGGGCGCCGTGACCGTGGTGTGCGCCGGTCCACCGGCCGCCGATGCGATGCTGCGCGACGCCCTCGCGGCGGGCGCCGCTCGCGCCGTGCGCTGCGCCGCCGATGCCAGCACAGGCTCGGCGGCGGTTGCCGAGGCCCTCGCCGCCGTCTGCCGAGACGCCGATCTGGTCCTGTGCGGCGACTACAGCGCCGATCGAGGCTCGGGATCCGTGCCGGCATTCCTGGCCGCAGAGCTGGAGGCCGCCCAGGTGTTGGGTGCGGTGTCGCTCGGCATCGACGCATCGGGTGTCACCGCCGAGCGCCGACTCGACCGCGGACGACGAGCCCGTCTGCGAGCCGGGTTCCCGGCCGTCGTCTCGGTCGGCGGGAATCTCGCCGACCTCCGCCGGGCCCCCCTCTCGGCGGTCCTCGCGACGCGCGACGCCGTCATCGAGGACGGACCGGTCGTGCGGGCCGGCAGCGAACTGCCGACGAGCGCCGCCCGGCCCCATCGTCCCCGAACCAAGACCCGGCCGGCTCCGTCCGACGCACCACCACACGTACGGATCCTCGACATCACCAAGGCCACCGAGGAGCGGACACCGCCACAGACCCTGCACCTCGAACCGGCAGCCGCCGCCGACGCCACGATCGAGGCCATGCACCGTTGGGGATACCTCGACTCACTAGAATGACCCCCATGTCGACGACTCCGGCCGGTTGGTACCCCGATCCTGCAGGCGATCCTGCGATGACCCGCTATTGGGACGGCAACCAGTGGACCGAGCAGCTCCAGCCCGTGGCGGCCGCCGCCCCACCGCCGCCGGCCGCCGACCCGGTTCCGCCCGCCCCCGCGATGGCGCCGGCACCCGCTCCGCAATCGTCGGCTCCCGCCGGAGCGGGAGGTCTCGGCGGGATCCGATCCGAGTTGCTCGACGATCGCTTCGCCGAGGTCGGTTCGGGGCAGCGGGTGGTCCGCCAGAACACCAAGATGCTCAAGATCACCCTGGGCGACGACGTGCTGGCCCGACAGGGCTCGATGGTCGCCTTCCAGGGCTCGGTCGATTTCGATCACGAGGGGTCCGGCAGCGTCGGCAAGTTCCTCAAGAAGGCGATGACCGGTGAGGGCGTCCCGCTGATGCGCTGCACCGGTACCGGGGAGTTGTTCCTGGCGAACGAGTCCGATCAGGTCCACATCCTGCATCTCGAGGGCGCGGGCCTCACCATCAACGGCAAGAACATCCTGGCCTTCGAACCGTCGCTCCAGTGGGACGTCGTCCGGGTGCAGGGGGCCGGCATGGTGTCGGGGGGCATGTTCAACACGCAGATCTCGGGCCATGGCTGGGTGGCCATCACCACGAAGGGCGAGCCGGTCGTGCTCAAGACCGATCAGCCGACGTTCGCCGATCCCGATGCCGCCGTCGCCTGGAGTTCCTCGCTCACCACGTCGCTCAACCGCACCGTCAAGGCGAAGGCCCTGATCGGCCGAGGATCGGGCGAGGCGTTCCAGCTCGCATTCTCGGGCCAGGGCATCGTGATCGTGCAGCCGGCCGAGTCCGGAGTGCCACCGCACAGCCACGGCAACTAGCCGAATTCGACCCGGCGTTCAGTCGTCGGTGTCGGTGGCCCCGTCGTCGAGGTAGTCGACGTGGGGGAGGGGTTCGGCCGACGTCCGCACGATGCCGATCAGGTTGGCGACGATGCGCTTCAGGTATCGGTAGTAGATCGCCCGGGGGACGACCTCGCGACCGGGGCGGTCGGAGTGGATGTAGCTCTCGACCTGGGTCTGCGTCAGCCGGACCATCTCGCTCGCCTTGGCAACGAAGTCCTCGATCGGGGTCTCATCGGGATCGGCCAGGAGTGCGGCCGCCTCGCCGAACAGTTCCGACACCGCTTCGCGCTCGGCGAGCATCGCCGCGGTGTCGGGTTGGTCGGACAGCAACACGCCGGACTCGGCGAGATCGAGGATGTTCTTGGCCTGGTCACCGATGCGTTCGATCTTCTTCAGGAGCAGGATCAGCCCGAGAACCGAACCGATGTCGGCCGTTCCGTGGACGGTCACGTGCACGACCAGCTCCGAGCGCAGCTCCTGCTCGGCGTGGTTGATCCGGTCGTCGGTCCGACGGATGTCGGCGGCCACCGCATCGACGTCGGTGGCGCTCAGGAGCGCCAGGGTCGCGAGATCGAACGAATGACGGGCATCGCCGAGCATGGTCACGGATCGGCCGACGATGTGGTCGAGACCCGTGGGTCCGGAGCCCTTCTTGAAGAATGCGAGCATGACGGCCGCCTGTGGTTCGGGTGGTTGATGGTTGGAGACGAGCAGGGAAACGATCAGCGGAGGACGGCAACGCCGATCAACGGCACGATGATGAAGACGGTCAGGACGTAGCCGAGAGCGAGTGGTCGTCGGCGAACGGCGACGTCGGCGAGGCCTTCGGCCAACACGATCGGCCAGTTCCGGGCGATCGGGATGACGTACAGCAACACGATACCCAAAGCGTTGAAGGTGGTGTGGGCCAACGCCACGGTGAGCGACTCGGGACTCGATGCCGCCATCGCCGCCAGCAGCGCGGTGATCGTCGTCCCGACGTTGGCGCCGAGCGTGACCGGGTAGGCGTTGCGGAGCGAGATGACCCCGGCGGCCGACAGCGGGATCAGGATCGAGGTGGTGATGCTCGACGACTGGACCGCGACGGTGATGACCAGGCCGAGCGCGAGCGCGATCGCGCCGCCCCCCTTCGACAGCACGGCATTGAGCGACCGCTCGAGGCGGTCGGCGACGAGCGCCCGCATGTTCTTCGTGATGAGCGTGAGGGAGGCGAGCACGATGACCAGCCCGGTGATGACCATCAACGTGCCCAGACCGTTGCCGGACGCCACCGTGCCCCAGACGTCCTCGAGCCAACCCACCGGATGCTTCACCCACGCCTTGACCGGGCTCTGCCAGGTCGATCCCTCGGCACCGACGAGCGACTCCGACACCCACTGGGCGATCCCCGACACCACGCCCGTTGCCAGCTCGATGGGCAGGAGCAGCGCCACCGCCAGCACGTTGAAGAAGTCGTGCACCGTGGCCGCCGCGAAAGCCCTGCGGAACTCGGCCGATTGGCGGACGTGACCCAACGACACCAGCGTGTTGGTGACCGTGGTGCCGATGTTGGCGCCCATCACCATCGGGACGGCCTGGTCGACCCCGATCGCCCCCGACGCCACCAGTCCGACGATCACCGAGGTGCTGGCCGAGGACGACTGGACGAGCACCGTGCCGAGGATGCCCACGCACAGGCCGGCGATCGGGTTGGTCACCGCGGAGAACAGCCGTTCCTGGGTGTCGGCCCCCATGATCTTGATCCCGGCCTCCAGGCTCGAGACACCGACGAGGAACAGATAGATCAGGCCGATGACGAGCGCCGACCGAGCCGGCGTCGGCAGGTTCACCGTTCGGACACGGGCGACGGACGGCGGAGAGATGGCCATGACGACCGGCAACGTAGCGCACCTGAACGGTGGGTGTCGTCGAGGTGAACGAACGACGCCCCTCACGGCGACGCCCCACCGGCCGATGGTGCCCATGAGGGCCGTCCGCGGACGGAGGGTCTACGCTCGGCAGGCTCGCCCCGAAGGTGGAGGAACGATGTCGGAGTCATCCGAACAGGTGAAGATCGATCTGATCGACGCCGTCGTCGAGCTGGCTCAACGTCGCTATCGCGGTGACGACCCCAGCGAGAGCGAACGGGTCATGCGGCTCTACTACCACCGCATTCCGTCCCAGGACGTCGCCGGCAAGGCGCCGCTCGAGCTGTATGCCGCGGCGGTTCGGCATCTCGAATTGGCCCACCGTCGTGCTCCCGCCGAGACCCTCATCAGCGTCTACAACCCCCGGGCCGAGGTCGACGGTTGGTCGAGCAGCCACACGGTGATCGACCTGGTCACCGAAGACATGCCGTTCATCGTCGACTCGGTGCTGGCCCTCCTCGAACGACTCGACCTGCGCGTGCATCTGCTGGCCCACCCGATGGCCCGCATCGAACGAGACGAGCGTGGCGACATCCGGCGAATCGAACGGACCGTCGACGGTGAGGCGAGCGAATCGCTGGTCCACATCGAGGTCGACCGCGTGTCGGAGTCGACCGGCGTCGCCGAACTCCACGACGCCGTCGCCGCGGTGATGGCCGATGTCCGGGCCGCGGTCGAGGACTGGGCGCCGATGCGAGCGCAGGCGGAACGGCTCGCGCAAGAACTCGAGCAGTGGGACCTCGAGGCCAAGGCCGGTCGGGCCCGCTTCGAGGTCAACATCGGGACGGTGCCGCTCGAGTCGGCTGCGTTCCTCCGCTGGATGGCCGAGGGGTTCTTCACCTTCATCGGCTATCGCGAGTACGACTTCATCGACGACGAGGTCGGCGCTCGGATGGTGTCGCGGCCGTCGACCGGCCTGGGTCTCCTGCGCCAGACCGAGCCGTCGGTCCTCGATCTGAGTGTCCTTCCTCCGCAGATCGCCGAGATCGCCCGGCGCCCGACGATCCTCAACCTCACGAAGGCCAACTCGTACTCGACCGTCCATCGTTCGGTGCCACTCGACTACATCGGGGTCAAGGAACTCGATCCGAGCGGTCGCGGTGACGGGCGAGCGTCGGTTCATCGGCTTGTTCACCTCGACGGTCTACACCGGCCGGGTGCTCGACATCCCGGTGGTGCGACGCCGGGTGACCGGTGTGCTCGAACGGGTGAAGTTCCCGGCCGGGAGCCACGACCGCAGCCGCCTCCTCAACATCCTGCAGACCTACCCGCGCGACGAGCTCTTCCAGAGCGATGTCGACAACATCGAACGAATGGCGCTCGAGATGCTCGACCTGCGCGATCGTCGACAGGTCAGCCTGCTCCTGCGCCGAGACGACTACGGGCGCTTCCTGGTGTGCCTGGTCTTCGTGCCCCGAGACCGCCACAACACCGACGTCCGTCTCGAGATCCAGAAGATCCTGATGGAGGCCTACCGAGGGACCAGCTGTCGGTACTCCACCGAGATCAGCGATGCCCCCCTGGCCCGGCTCCAGCTGGTGATCTACACCGACCCGGCCGACAGCGGACCCCTGCCCGACACCGAGGTCCTCCAGAGCCGCCTGAACCGGGTCATCCGCAACTGGGACGACGACCTTCGCTCGGCGTTGATCGAGACGCACGGCGAGGACCTCGGGCTCTCGCTCAACGCCCGGTACCGCCACGTGTTCGACGACACCTACCGCAGCGACGTCCTCGCCGAGGCCGCCGTGTTCGACGTCGAACGACTCGAGGCCCTCGGCGAGGACGACCTCGACGTCTGGTTGGCCCGTCCGCTCGAGGCCCGCAACGGCGACATGCGCTGCAAGCTCTATCGCAGCTCGGTGGCCATCACGCTGTCGGAGTTCATCCCCCTGCTCCACGACCTCGGCGCCATCGTCACCGACGAACGCCCCTACGAACTGTCGATCCCCGACGCCGGGCCGCACTTCATCTACGACATCGGCGTTCGGTTCCCGCTCAGCCTCGACACCGACGCTCGCCGACGCTTCCGCGAGGCCCTGCTCGCCGTCCACCGAGGCGCCGCCGAGAGCGACGTGCTCAACCGGCTGATCACGACGGCGTCGATCGACTGGCGCAGCGTGGCGATCCTTCGGGCCTACACCCGCTACCTGACCCAGCTCGGTGGCCGGTTCAGCCCGAGCTACGTCCACGAGATCGTGGTCCAGTACGCGGCGATCGCCCGCAACCTGTGGGAACTCTTCGCCGCCCGGTTCGATCCCGAGGCCCACGACGAGGATCGGGCCGTGATCATCCGGTCGGAGCTCTACGAGGCCATCGACCAGGTTCCGAGTCTCGACGCCGACCGGATCCTGCGGGCGCTCGTCTCGTTGATCGACGCAACCGAACGAACCAACGCCTGGCAGCCTCACGCCCCGACCCGGGCCCTGGCCCTCAAGTTCGATCCGTCGCGGATCGACGGACATCCCGCGGCCCGTGCCGGCGCACGAGATCTTCGTGTACTGCCCGCGCACCGAGGGCGTGCACCTCCGGGCGGGCGACGTCGCCCGAGGCGGCTTGCGCTGGTCGGATCGGATGGAGGACTACCGAACCGAGGTCCTCGGACTGATGAAGGCGCAGTCGGTCAAGAACTCGGTCATCGTGCCCGTCGGGGCCAAGGGTGGCTTCGTCGCCCGACACCTGCCCGAGGGCGATCGGTCGACCGTCATGGCCGAGGTCGTCGCGTGCTACCAGATGTTCGTCTCGGCCCTGCTCGACGTGACCGACAATCTCGACGGTGGGCAGGTCGTTCCCCCGATCGACACGGTTCGTCACGATGGCGACGACACGTACCTGGTCGTCGCCGCCGACAAGGGAACGGCCACCTTCTCCGACATCGCCAACGAGATCGCGATCGCCCGAGGCTTCTGGCTGCAGGACGCCTTCGCCTCGGGCGGATCGGCCGGGTACGACCACAAGGCGCTCGCCATCACCGCCCGCGGTGCGTGGAAATCGGTCGAGGCCCACTTCCGTCAACTCGACCTCGATCCTGGCGACGACGACGTTCACGGTCGTCGGGGTCGGCGACATGTCGGGTGACGTGTTCGGCAACGGCATGCTTCGCAGCGAGAACATCGCGCTCGTCGCGGCGTTCGACCACCGGCACATCTTCATCGACCCCAACCCCGACCCGGCCAGCTCCCACGCCGAGCGGGAACGGCTGTTCCACCTGCCCCAGTCGTCGTGGGACGACTACGACCGCTCCCTGATCTCCGAGGGCGGAGGCGTCTTCCCCCGGACACTCAAGTCGATTCCGGTGACCCCGGCCATGGCCGCCGCCCTGGGTCTCACCCAGCACGAGACGGCCGTGAGCCCGAACGAGCTGATCCGTGCCGTGCTGCGGGCGCCGGTCGACCTCTTGTGGAACGGGGGGATCGGAACCTACGTGAAGGCGTCGACCCAGACCGACGCCGACGTCGGCGACCGGGCCAACGACGCCGTCCGAGTCGACGCCGCCGAGCTGCGGTGCCGGGTGGTCGGTGAGGGCGGGAACCTCGGACTCACCCAGCGGGCTCGCATCGAGTTCGCCCGGCAGCGGCGGTCGGATCAACACCGATGCCATCGACAACTCGGCCGGGGTCGACTGCTCCGACCACGAGGTCAACCTGAAGGTGCTGCTGTCGTCGGTCGTCGCGAACGGCGACCTGACGCAGAAAGCAGCGCGATCTGCTCCTCGAGTCGATGGCCGACGAGGTGTGCGACCTGGTCCTCCACAACAACGTCGTGCAGAACGAGGCGCTCGACGTCGCCGAGGTCCAGGCCCCGGGCATGGTCGACGTCCATCTGCGCCTGCTCGACTGGCTCAGCGAACGGGCCGGACTCGACCGGGAGCTGGAGGCCTTGCCGACCGACGCCGAGATGGCCCGCCGGCTCGCCGATGGGCAGGGCCTCACCCGGCCCGAGCTGGCCGTGCTCCTGGCCTACTCGAAGAACCAGGTGACCGCCGATCTCCTCGTCTCCGAACTGCCCGATGAGCCATGGCTCGAGCGGCGGTTGCTGGCCTACTTCCCCGAGCCGGTTCGCTCGTCCTACCCCGGCCTGATCGCCGGTCATCCGCTGCGCCGCCAACTGATCGCCATGCTGGTCGCCAACGACGTGGTCAACCACGGCGGGATCTCGATGATCCACCGGCTCATCAGCGAGACCTCGGCATCCACCGCCGACGTCGCTCGGGCCCACCTCGTCGCCTGGGACATCTACGACCTCGGCGACCTCCAGAGCGAACTCGAAGCACTCGGACCGGCGGTGTCGGCCCAGACCCGGATCGCCATGGAACAGGAGATCAAGCGATTGGCCGAGCGGGCCACCCGCTGGCTGCTCCGCAACGAAGCCCAGCCCCTCGACAGCGCCGACGGTGATCGAGAAGTACCGGGCCCCGGTTCGGGTCCTGAGCCAGATCGTCTCCGGACCGGACGGCAGGGACCGAACTCATCGAGGCCGGGGTCGACGAGGCACTCGCTCGCCGGGTGGCGGCGCTCGGAGCGGCCTACGGATTCCTCGACCTCTCGATGGTCGCAGCCCGGACCGGGGGAGCGCTCGAGCACGTTGCAGCCGTCTATGCGACGCTCGACGCCAAGCTCGACCTGTCCTGGCTGCGGTCGCGGATCACCGCCCTGCCCCGAACCGATCACTGGGAGTCGATGGCTCGAAGCGCCCTGCGTGACGACTTCTTCCGCGAACACGCCGAGCTCACCGCCACGGTGGTGTCGAGGGCGCAGCGGTCCGACGACGGTTCGCCGCCCGATCTGGTCGAGGCCTGGATGAAGCGGAACTCGGTCGCCGTCGAACGTTGCCAGCGGACCTTCGAAAGCATCCGCCGCGACCCCGCTCGTGACCTGGCTCGGGTGTCGGTTGCGGTCCAGGCACTGAGTCAGTTGAGTCGGACGGCCTAGGAGCGGGGAGACGATCTTGGCATGATGGCGAGGTGCCGATTCCGCGACCTCCCGGCTTGACCAACCTTCGAGGGATGAGCCGATCGGACATCGTCGGCGATCTCGTCGCCGGTGCCGTGATCACGGCGTTCCTCGTGCCGGTCGGGATGGGCTACAGCCAGGCTGCGGGACTGCCCCCGGTCCACGGCCTGTACGCCACCGTGCTGCCGCTGCTGGCCTACGCCCTGTTCGGGCCGTCCCGGATCCTCGTGCTCGGCCCCGACTCGTCGCTGGCCCCACTGATCGCCGCCTCGATCCTCCCCCTCGCCGGTGGTGATCCGGGTCGGGCCGTTGCCCTGGCCGGGGCGTTGGCGATCGGTTGCGGGATCATCGCCCTCGCAGCCGGTTTCGCCCGCTTCGGCTTCGTCACCGAGCTGCTGTCGATGCCCGTCCGCATCGGCTACCTGAACGGCATCGCCGTCGTGGTGATCCTCGGTCAGCTGCCCAAGCTGCTCGGCGTCTCGGCACCCAGCGAGATGCCCATGGGCAAGTTGGTCGACCTCGCCCGGGCCCTGGGCGAGGTGGATCGCGTGACGGCGACCCTGGGGGCCGGCTCGCTGGTGGTCCTCGTCGGGCTCCGGGTGGCCGCCCGAATGATCCCCCGGTCGCTGGTCGTCGTCGTTGCGAGCATCGCCGTCGTCGAGGTGTTCGGACCGTTCGACGGTCTGGAACTGGTCGGAGCGCTGCCGACGGGATTCCCGGTTCCCTCGGTGCCCCGTCTGCAGTGGGGTGATCTCGATGCGGTCGTGGTCGGCTCGCTCACCATCGCCCTGGTCTCGTTCGCCGATACCAGCGTGCTCTCGAAGGCCTACGGCGAGCGCCGCGGACAACCGGTGGACTCCGATGCCGAGTTCATCGGGCTCGGTGCGGCGAACCTCGCCGCCGGGTTCTTCCAGGGGTTCCCGATCAGCGCCAGCTCGTCCCGGACACCCGTTGCCGAGGCGGCGGGCGCCAAGTCCCAGCTCACCGGTGTCGTGGCCGCGCTCCTCATCGTGGTGCTGCTCGTCGCCGCCCCGGGCCTGCTCGCCTCGCTGCCGATCGCCACGCTGGCCGCCATCGTGATCGTGGCGGTGATCGATCTGGTCGACGTCGGTGCGGTGATGCGGTTGGCCCGTTGGCGCCGGCGGGAGTTCCTGCTGTCCATGGTCGCCTTCGCCGGAGTGGTCGCCGCCGGCGTCGTGTGGGGCATCGGGCTGGCCGTCGCCGTCTCACTGCTGGTGTTCGTGAATCAGGCCTGGCGGCCCCATGTGACGGCCCTGGTTCGCATCGATGGGGTGAGCGGCTACCACGACATCGACCGCCACCCCGAGGGCAGCGAGATCGCCGGGCTCGTGTTGTTCCGCTTCGATGCGCCGTTGTTCTTCGCCAACGCCGATGTGTTCCGATCCGAGGTGCTCGCACTCGTGCGCGGGGCGTCCGACCCGGTGCGCTGGGTGGTGATCACGGCCGAGCCGATCACCGACATCGATGCCACCGCCGAAGCGACGCTCGTTCGGCTCCACGACGACCTGGCAGACCGGGGGATCACGTTGGCCTTCGCCGAACTGAAGGGAGTCGTGAAGGATCAGATCGCGCCCTCGGGGACGCTGGCGCTGATCGGGGAGCACCGTTGCTACCCCACGATCGGCGAGGCCGTGGCCGCCTACGTCGCCGAGTCCGGGATCGCCTGGCTCGACTGGAAGAAGCGCAACGGCGACCGTTGATCCCGGCCCAGACCGGCCACACCGGGTTCGGATCGCATCCGACGACCCATGACCGGGTCGTCAGCGGTGATCCGACTGCGTCGGTGAGCTTTCGGGCCGAGGCGACCGCCGCGGGTCTGACGACGGCGCAGATCGATCGTCGGATCCGACGCGGGCACTGGGTCCTCGGACCGGTCTCGGGTGTCTACCTCCTGGCGCCCTTCGCCACCGAGCCGATCTCAACGCTGGCCGCTGTTGCGTCCGTCGAAGGTCTGGTGGCGACACGGCAGTCGGCGCTCGCCCTCTGGGGCCTCGCCGAGCATCCGGCCCGGCCGATCGTCGCCGCCGCCGAACGGCGGAACCTGCCGAACGTCGACCTCGAGGTCCACGCCAATCTGTCGTCGTGGCCGCTGACTCGTCGGCGAGGAATCAGCGCACTCGGGTTGGAGTATTCGCTGGCTTCGATGGCGACGTGCTGCTCGGTCACCCAGCTCCACCACCTCGTCGACGACGCGCTGCGGGCCAGGCTCACGACGACGGATCGAGTCCTCTCGGCGTTCCGGTCGACGATCGAGACCACGCGGGCCGGACGCGCCACCTTGCGATCCGTCGTCGCCGACCGGGCCGTCGATGGGGCGGTGCCGCTGTCGGCGTGGAGTCGAACATTCGCCGACCGGCTCGCCGGGTCGGGCTTGCCTCGGCCGAGGCTCGAGTGGCGGGTCCATGACCGCCACGGTGCGTTCGTCGCCCAGGTCGACGCCGCCTACCCGTCGATCCGGGTGGCCATGGAGCTCGACAGCGTTCGGCACCACTTCGATCTCGAGTCGTTCGAGTCCGACCGGGCGCGGGATCTCGCACTCGCCCGGTGCGGATGGTCCGTCGATCGCTTCACCTGGCGACGGTGCGTCGACGACTGGGCGAGCGTGGTCGAGGCGGTGCGGTATCGATTGGCCCACTCGGATCACGACCGACGATCCGTTTCCGGGTCGTCGGCGGTGATTCGGGCCGGTGCGTGATCAGGCCTGCGGGGTGATGAGGAACTTCTGACCCGTCGCCTGCTGGGCATAGGTGGCGACCACGTCCGGATCGAGGACGGCGGCCAGCGACAGCTCGTCGGTGTAGTGGCTGGCGAAGGTCGTGTGCATCTCGTCGACCACTCGTTGCCGGAGTGCGTTGGCCACCTCGGGCCCGACGTCGTTGATGAAGTTGGTGAGCAGCCAGCCGCCGAGGCTCCACGACGTGCCGTAGTTCCGGTTGAGCTCGGTCGGGCCACGATCGAGGCCGCCGTAGATGTAGACCTGCTTGTGGGTCGTGGACCCGTAGCGACTGAAGCCCCCGGGTTGGCGGGCGATTGCGGCAACCTCCATGGCGGCGAGGATCTGGCCCGCCAGGCGCCCGCCGCCGATGGCGTCGAAACCGATCGTGGCGCCGGTGTCGGTCAGGGCGGCGACGAGGTCGTCTCGGAACGAGTCGAGACTCGAATCGACGACGTGGGTGGCGCCGATCGAGCGCAGCAGGTCGACCTGGCTCTCCTTGCGGACCACGTTGACCAGCTCGATGCCGTCGGCGAGGCAGATCTTGGTGAGCATCTGACCGAGGTTGGAGGCGGCGGCCGTGTGCACCAGCGCCGTGTGACCTTCGCGGCGCATGGTCTCGGTCATGCCGAGGGCCGTGAGCGGGTTGACGAACATGGAGGCGCCGGCCCGAGGGTCGGTGCCATCGGGCAGTCGAAGGGCCGCCGCCACGGGCACCACGCGGTACTCGGCGTACATGGCGCCGCCGAGGATGGCGACGGTGGCACCCATGAGGGCGGTCGCCGCCTCGGACGACCCGGTGGCCACCACGACTCCGGCCCCCTCGTTGCCGACGGGCATCGATTGACCGACCCGTCCGGCCATGGCGGCGGCAACGGCCGGTGCCAGATCCGCCGTGATGCGGTTCGGACCGGCGGCGGCCAGCGTCGACAGGTCGGCCCCGGCCAGCAACAGGCCGAGATCGGAGGGGTTGATCGGCGAGGCCTCGACCCGGACGAGTACCTGGTCGGGTCCCGGTTCGGGAACCGGGACCTCGACCAGCGAGACCTCGAGCTTCCCTGCATCGGTCACCAGGGACTGGATCTGCTGCATGGTGGTTGGCACGGTCATTCGATCCTCAGATCTGCTCGGCGGCTGCGGCCAATTCTTCGTCGGCTTCGGCGCCCACGGCAAGACGGTCGAAGATGGACGGCGGCTCACGCCACGGATCGATCGGCGAGCCGGCTCGAGCGGCGGTGATGTGTCGCCACACGGTCTCGGGCGTGCACGGCATGTCGATGTGGCGGATCCCCAGGTGCGCCACCGCATCGATCACGGCGTTCTGGACGGCCGGGGTGGATCCGACCGTGCTCGCCTCGCCGATCCCCTTCGAGCCCAACGGGTTCAGATGGGTCGGCGTCTCGGTGTGGGAGACCTCGAAGCTCGGGAACTCCGCCGCCGAGGGAAAGGCGTAGGTCATGAAGTTCGAGGTGATCGGGTTGCCGTCGGGATCGTAGGCCACCTGTTCGTAGAGCGCCTGGGAGGCGCCCTGGGCCACGCCTCCCTGCTGCTGGCCCTCGAAGACCACGGGATTGACGACGAATCCGGCGTCGTCGACGGCAACGTGTCGGAGCATCGTGACCAAACCGGTCTCGGTGTCGACCTCGACGACGGAGATGTGGGTCCCGAACGGGAACGTGCCGTCGGCCTGCTTGAAGTCGAGCTGGGCGGCCAGGCCGAGCGTTTCGTCGCTGTGGTCGACCACGCCCTCGGGCGCCGCCGACGCAGCGGCCGCCAGCTCACCCCAACCCATGGCCTTCGCCGGGACACCGGCCACGCCGACCGTGGCCGTCGCCGTGTCGATCACGATGTCGTCGGGTGAGGCTTCGAGCAGATGGGCGGCCAGGCTGCGGGCCTTGTCGACCAGCGCCTCGGTTGCTTCGTGAACGGCGGAACCGCCGAGCTGGAGGGACCGGGCGCCACCGGTTCCGCCGCCGGTGCGGACGAGGTCGGTGTCGGACTGGATGAGGTGGATGCGCTCGACCGGGATGCCCGTCCGATCGGCAACGATCATGGCGTAGGTGGTCTCGTGACCCTGACCGTGCGCCGAGGTTCCGGCCTTCATGGTGGCCGAGCCGTCGGGGTGGACCTCGACCGAGGCGTACTCGCTGCCGCCCCCTCCGGAGGTGACCTCGATGTAGGACGCCACCCCGATCCCGAGCTGGAGGCGGTCGCCGGCCTGGCGACGGGCGGCCTGCTCGGCGCGCAGGTCGTCGTAGCCCACGATCCGGGCGGCCTCGTCGAGCGCCTTGGTGTAGTCGCCGGAGTCGTAGGTGACCCCGGTGAGGGTCGTGAAGGGGAACACGTCGTTGGCCAGGAAGTTCCGTCGCCGCATCTCGAGCGGGTCGATGCCGAGTTCGAGCGCGGCCTGGTCGACGATTCGTTCGATGAGCGAGGCGGCCTCGGGCCGGCCGGCGCCCCGATAGGCCCCGGTCGGGGTGGTGTTGGTGACGGCGACGGCGATGTCGAACCGGAGCTTGGGGAGGGCGTAGGTGCCGTTGGACATCCGGCGGGTGCCGGCCGGCAGGAGGGCGCCGATGTTGGGGTAGGCGCCACCGTCACCGACCAGGCGGACTCGGAGCCCGGTGATCGTGCCGTCGTGCTTCACGCCGAGTTCGACGTACTGGATCTGGGCCCGGGAGTGGGCCAGCGACACCATGCTCTCGCTTCGGGTCTCGGTCCAGGTGACGGCGCGACCGGTGAGCTGTGACGCCCGGGCGACGACCCCGTGCTCGGCGTAGAGCCCGGCCTTGGCTCCGAAGCCTCCGCCGACGTGCGGCGCGATCACGTGGATGTCGTGTCGGGAGATGCCGAGCGCCGCGGCCAGTTGGCGCTGCATGAGGTGGGGCATCTGGGTGGCCGCATAGAAGGTGAGGCGACCGTCGTCGGCCGGCATCGCGGTGACCGAGTTCGGCTCCATCGGCGCACCGGCGACCCGCTGGTTGACGAATCGGCCCCGGATGACCCGGTCGGCATCGCCAAGCACGTCGTCGTCGGGGTCGGTCGACATGGTGGCCAGATTGTCGCCCTTGGCCGGCCAGACGACGGGGGCATCGTCGTCGAAGGCGCGTTCGGGATCGACCACCGCCGGAAGGGGTGCGATGTCGACCACCACGAGTTCGGCGGCGTCGACCCCGGCCTCGAAGGTCTCGGCGATCACGACGGCCACCGGGTCGCCGACGAATCGGACGCGGTCGACGGCGAGCGGCGACCGGGCGAAGGCGTCGTCGACCTTGACGAAACCGTGGTGTGGCTCGATTCCCAGATCGGCGGCGGTGTAGACCGCGACGACGCCCGGTGCCGTCAGGGCCTCGGCGGTGTCGATGGACCGGATCTCGCCGTGGGCGATGATCGAGCGCACGAACACCGCGTGGGTGGTCGATTCGTCGTTGAAGTCGTAGACGTAGCGAGCGGCTCCGGTGAGCAGCGTGGGGTCTTCGGTGCGTTGCACCCGATTGCCGAGGATCGATCCAGCCATCCGGGCAGCATGGCACCCGGTGGTTCGGAAGGAAACCTCGGGCTGACGTAGTGTCGCCTCCATGACCGAGAAGAAGATCGTCACCGTCCTGGAACCGAGCGACGAGTACTGCCACGTGCCCGACGAGGCGACCAACTACAACGAGTCGATGTATCTCAACGCCTTCGACCTCGAACAGGAGGTCGGTGGCTGGTTCCGCCTGGGGAACCGGGTCAACGAGGGGTACGCCGAGATGACCGTGTGCGTGTACCTGCCGGGTGGCCGGGTGGGTTTCGTCTACGCCCGACCCGAGATCACCGAGAACACCGAGATGCACGCCGGCGGGCTCGCCATCGACGTGGTCGAACCGTTCGAGCATCTCACCGTGACCTACCGGGGCAAGGTCTGCCTGCTCGACGATCCGTCGCAGATGGCCGAACCCCGGGTCGCCTTCAAGGAGAACCCCTGGGTCGAGTGCGAGATCGACCTCGACTTCCGGGGTGTGTCACCGATGTACGGCGGCAAGCCCATGTACGACGACGGAACCGAGATCGAGGTCGAGGCCGAGAAGAGCTTCGCCAAGGCGCACTACGAACAGCACGGGTCGATGAAGGGGACGATCCGGGTCGGTGACGAGATCATCGATCTCGACGGCTTCGGTCTGCGCGACAAGTCGTGGGGGCCGCGGTACTGGCAGGCCATCTCGTGGTATCGCTGGCTGCCGTTCGTCTTCGGCGCCGATTTCGCCATGATGGTGTCGAACGTCGGTGGGCGAACCGGGGGCATGGTGCTGAAGGACGGCGAATACCACCTGATCCGGAACGCGACCATCGAGTCGACCTGGGACGACGACCGCTATCAGACGGCGATGACCTGCCACGTCGAGACCGACACCGACACCTACGAGGTGACGGGCGAGGTGATCTCGCTGATCCCGTTGCGGAACCGTCGGCCCGACGCCGAGGGCAATCAGCTCGTGACCCGGATCACCGAGGCCATGACCCGCTACGAGTGCCAGGGCCGCAAGGGCATCGGGATGAGCGAGTACCTCGACCAGATCGTCGACGGGGAACCGATCGGCCCGGACGTCACCTGACCCGAAGGGTTCCCGGAACCCATTGCGGAGCAATGGGCAAGGAACCCGAAGGGTTCCCGTCAGCTGATCACGATCGCCAGGATCCCGGCCAGGATGAGGCCGGCGGCGAGGTACTCCCGGATCCGGTGGCGCTCGTGGTGCACGGCAACGCCGACCACGAAGGCGAGGACCAGCTCGATCTGACCGAGCGTGCGGACCTTGGTCGGGCCTTCGATGGCGATCGCCCACGCCCAGCAGGCCGACCCCCCGAGCGAGAGCACGCCGACGGGGATCGCGCTCCGCCAGGCGCCGGCCACCCGGACGAACGATTCGCCGGGGGCGGCGACGAGTCCGATCCCGTTGATGGCGACCTGCGTGGCGAGCATGGCGGTGAGCGTGATCAGCGCCGCGATCGAAATCCCCGCCGCCGTCGATCGCTCCCGATGCCGAACGAATCCCGATGGAGGTCAGGGCGAACAATCCGCCGGCGGCGAGGCCGAGCAGGGCCGCCGGATCGAGTCGGACCAACGGCTCGTCGCCGACCGGCAACCGCTGACCGGCCAGCCACACGATCCCGGCGAAGACCACGGCGACCCCGGCCCAACCGAGCGGGCTCGGGACCTCGTCGATCAGCACCGCAGAGGCGATGGCCACCAGGATCACCTCGGCCTTGGCGTAGATGGTGCCGACTGCGAAGTCGCGGACCCGGAACGATTGGAGCAGGCAGACGGTGCCGAGGATCTGGGCGACGCCGGCTGCGGTGACGATCGGCAGGAAGCGCAGCGGAATCGACGGAGCGGTGTCCCAGGTGAGTGACACGACCGTCAGGGAGACGAGCGCGAACGGAAGCGCGTAGAGATAGCGGACGGAGCCGGCCTCGGTCACCGACAGCAGCGATCGCAGCCGATGCTGTTCGGAGGTGCGCAGGATCTGGAACGTCGTCGCGCCCAGGGTGATCACGATCCACATCGAGCAGGATCCGTCACGTCGGGGCGTAGGGGTGTCGAGCCCGGAACTCGTTGCCGGCAGCCACCCAGCGGACAACGCCATGGCGGGTGATCTGCCCACCGTTCATCAGGCCGAGCCAGTAGGCGAAGCCGTCGGGATCCGGTGGCCGGGCCAACACGTTCCGATACACGGTCTCGAGGAACGCTTCGTCGGAGACCGGGCCGTAGCGCAGCACGAACTCGGGCGAGGTCGAGAAGGCCCAGGCGATGTCGTCGTAGGAAACGCCTCGCCTCGCCTCGCCGATCCAGTACCTGGCTCCGGCGACGTCGGGATCACGATCGAAGAAGGCCCGGTAGAGACGGAGGAAATCGGCGTCGTCGGCTCGGTAGTCGGTGGCGGCCAGGATGTCGTCGAGCGTCACGGCCTCGGCGAGCGTGCCCGGTTCCGAGCGCGGTGGTGGGACGGACGGGGGCAGCGAGTTGGTGACGAGATACACGAGGTTGTTGCGTTTCGACGTGATGTAGAGCTCCCCGTCGGGTCCCTGACCGAAGCGGACATCGGCGCGTGGGCCTCGGTAGGTCGCGGCGTCGTCGAAGACGTCGAGCAGCGAGGAACGCGTCAACGAAGGTGTCGTCGGGTCGGCATCGTGATCGAAGGAGATCGGGCTCCGATGCAGGGTGGCCTGGGTGAGCGAGCTCGGCGACGCACCGTTCGCGACCCGGCGTGTCGTGGTCGCCAACTCCTCGATCGAAACCTGGAACAGATCCCCGGAGATCGGGAAGTCGGCGGCGAAGAACGATCCCGACAACGCCGACCCGTTGCTGATGGCGTACCCGCCGGCGATCGACTCCCCGGTGACGGTGTCGCCGGGGAGACCCTGGTGTCCGTACTGGGCTGCGGGAAAGACGAATCCGAACCGGCTCTCGTCGGGCGGTAGCGGGGCGACGCCGTCGATGAGGCCGCCGCCCGTCGTTCGGTGCACGAAGGTCCCCTCTCGCATCGGCCATCCGTAGTCGGCACCCGGCTCGATGAGGTTGAGCTCTTCGATGTTGTCCCGGCCCGGCTCCCCGCTGATCAGCAGTCTCGATCCGTCGGGAGCGGAGGCGAAGGCCAGCGTGTGGGGATTCCGGTGCCCGAGCGAGAACACCTCGTCGAGCATCGTGGGATCGCCGACGAAGGGGTTGGACGTCGGTATCCGATACGGCGCCGGGCCATCCTGCCTCGGATCGATGCGGAGGATCTTTCCCAGCGCATCGTTGCGCTGGCCGCCACCGACCGTTGCCGAGATCTCACTGCCGTCGCCGTGGGCGATGTAGAGCATTCCCCGATCGGGATCGGCCGGTCCGGCCGCTGGGTCGAAGGTGATCTGCCGGATCGTGTGGTCGTAGACCGGCATCCCGACCCGGAAGACCTCCCGATAGCTGAGTGGGTCGACCAAGCGGCGCGGTGCGTCGAAGGTGAACTCGAGGAGGACGCTGTCGGCGGCCACGGGGTTGGCGACGTCGCTGAGATACCGATGCCCCGCAGGGGTGGCCGGTCGGCTCTCCATCGCCGACACGTAGAGCAGGCCGTTCTCGGCGAAGTCGGGGTGGAACGCCACGGATCGAAGCCCGCTGTGCACCGGGTTGGAGTCGTCGAGGCGGCGACCGGTGGCGGTCGCGATGGCGGCGCCGACATCGAAGAACACCACGGGCCTCGGATCGGTGGCACGGTCGACGATCTCGTAGACGATGCCATCGCGTTCTTCGACGACGAACAGCCGGTTTCCGGTCGAGGCCATCGCATTGAGGCGAGGCGGCTCGCCGCCGCGGGTGTTCGGGATCGCAACGAAGGGGGCGAGTTCGACGGTGAGGCCGTCATCGACGATCGGCACCACCGGTGGGGTGTCGGCCGAGATCGTCACGGGGAGCATGACGACGAGGGTCGCCGCAAGGGGTACCGTCCATCCCCACCGGATGTTCACGTGCCCTGGATCGCTCGCCAGACCCGCTGCGGCGTGAGCGGCAGATCGAGATGGGTGATCCCGAGGTGGGTCAGGGCATCGATCACGGCGTTCTGGACGGCCGGGACACCGCCGATCGTGCCGGATTCGGCGATGCCCTTGGCTCCGAGGACGTTGCCCGGCGCCGCATGCTCGGTGATGTGGGACTCGAAGCTCGGGAACTCCGCGGCAGAGGGAACGGCGTAGTCCATGAAGTTGGACGTGAGCGGGTTGCCGGACTCGTCGTAGACGAACTCCTCGAAGAGCGCCTGCCCGATGGCCTGCGCCAGGCCGCCGTGGATCTGGCCCACCACGATCGCCGGATGGATCATCGTTCCGGCGTCGTCGACGGTCACCATGCGCCGGAGCTCGACCTCGCCGGTCTCGGTGTCGACCTCGACCACGGCGGCGTACATGCCGTAGGGAACCGTCGGGGTGGCCTGGTCGTAATCGGTCTCGCACCGGAACCCGAAGTCGTCGGGATCGGCGGTCGGGTCGACCTCGGCCGCGGCGATCTCGGCCCAGCCCACGCTGGCTGCGCCCGGCGAGCCGGCAACGCCGAAGCGTGCGGTGGCGGTGTCGAGGACGATGTCGACCTCGGCGGCTTCGAGGAGATCGGCGGCGGCCCGGCGAGCCCGATCGACGAGCAGGTCGGTGGCCACCGCCACGGCCGATCCGGCCTTCTGGGCGGAGCGGGATCCACCGGTGATGCCGCCGCGCGGCACGATGTCGGTGTCGCCGTGGACCACCTCGACCTGGTCGAGGGAACAACCCGTGCGCTCCGCGACCAGCATGGCCCAGGTGGTGTGGTGGCCCTGGCCGTAGGGCGAGGAACCGGTGAGGACCCGGAAGCGGCCGTCGGCGAGCAGTTCGAGCGATCCGTACTCGGTGCCGGGCACACCGGCGGTGCGGTCGATGAACGACGACAGCCCGATCCCGACCACTCGGGTGTCGCCGGCCGCCTGGCGCTTGACCTGCTCGTGCCGGACGGCCTCGTAGTCGACGGCCCGCGCCAGGATCTCGAGTGCTTCGGGATAGTCGCCCGAGTCGTAGAGGACGCCGGTGGGATTGGTCCAGGGCAGCTGCTCGGCGGTCAGCAGGTTGATCCGCCGCACGTCGAGCGGGTCGAGGCCGACGTCGGCGGCGAACAGGTCGACCGCCCGGTCGACCATCGCCCCACCCTCGGGCCGACCCGCGCCCCGGTAGGCCACGGTCGGGGTGGTGTTGGTGACCACGGCCCGCGTCGTCCAGCGGACCTGGGAGACGTCGAGCGGCCCGGGCATCACCATGCCGGCGTTCTTGGCCAACACCGGTCCGGCGATCGGGTACGCCCCGCAGTCGACCTCGATGTAGGCCTCCATGGCCTTGATCCGGCCGTAGCGGTCGCCGCCGATGCGGATGTACTGGCGTTGGGCCCGGGAATGGCCCAGTCCGATCATGTCCTGGGAGCGACTCGGGACCCACCGAACGGCCCGACCGGCCCGTCGGGCCAGGAACGGCAGCAGGAGGTCCTCGCCATAGAAGCGGGCCTTGGCGCCGAAGCTGCCGCCGACGTCGGCGGTGATCACGCGAACGTCGCTCAGGGCGAGGCCGTAGACCGCGGCCAGACCCTTCTGGATCGGGTGTACGCCCTGACAACTGGCGTAGTGGGTCAGTCGACCGTCGTCACCCCACACCGACGCGGCGACCCGGGTCTCGAGCGGGCACGGCGCCAGCCGCTGATTGAGGAAGCAGGCCTCGACGACGTGCTCGCAGTCGGTGAAATCGGGGGACTCGGCGAGCCCGCCCTCGGCCTGGTGCATGACGTTGGTGCCGACCGCGTCGAACAGCAGGATGTCGTCGGCCAACGCGGCATCGAACCCGATCACGGCCGGGAGCGGCTCGTAGTGGACGACGACCCGTTCGGCGGCATCGGCGGCCTGCGCCGCGGTCTCGGCGACGATGGCGACGATCGGCTCGCCGACGAACCGGACCCGGTCGATCGCCAGCAGCGGCCGAGCGGTGCCCTCGGGGTATTCGGGCGAGGCGCCCGGCATCAGACCCAGATCGTGATCGGCGGCGGTGACCACGTCGACCACGCCGGGCGCCTGCCTGGCGGCATCGGTGTCGAGACCGGTGATCAGGGCGTGGGCCTCGATCGAGGTGACGAAGTGGACGTGCAGGCACCCCGGCAGATCGAGATTGGCGACGAAGGTGGTGTCGCCGGTGAGCAGGTGGCGGTCCTCGACCCGCGCCGGTCCGGTGCTCGCGGTCACGGTCAGGATCCCGTGAACTTCGCCGGTCGCTTCTCGAAGTAGGAGTCGATGCCTTCCTTGAAGTCGTTCGACTTGAACAGGTGCATCACCTGCAGCAGGACGTGGTGGCTGTGGCTCTCGAAGTCCTGGGTCCAGGCGTGGCGATAGAGACGCTTCATGGCCTGGATCGCGAGCGGGGCGTTGGCGGCGATCTCGGCCGCCCAATCCCGGGCGATGTCGGCGAGTTGGTCGTCGTCGACCACCAGGTTGACCAATCCGTAGTCGGCGGACTCCTCGGCGGTGAGGTTCCGACCCAGGAAGCCGATCTCGGCCGCCTTGGCGTGGCCGATCAGACGGGGCAGGTACCAGGTGCCGCCGCTCTCGGGAACGACCCCGCGTTTGGCGAAGCCGGGAACGATCTTGGCCGAGCGGGCGGCCAGTCGGATGTCGCAGCCGAGCGCGAGGTCGAGCCCGTAGCCGGCGGCTGCCCCGTTGAGGGCGCAGATGGTCGGCTTGTCGATGTTGAACAAGATGTTGGTCGGCAGGGTGCGGGTGCTCTGGTGCCGCATGCCCTTCATCGACTGGTCGCCGCCGATCCCCGAACCCTCGGCCGCATCGACCAGGTCGAGACCCGAGCAGAATCCCTTGCCGGCCCCGGTGATGACGATGCAGCGAACGTCGCGGTCTTCGTCGGCCTGTTCGAGCCGTTCACCCAGCGTCATCAGCATCGTGGTGGAGATCGCATTGAGCCGGTGCGGCCGGTTCAGGGTGATCGTGGCGATGTGGTCGGAGACCTCGTAGAGGACCTCGGGCGGCGTGGGATCGGTCATGGTGCGTTTCTAGTTCGCTTCGGCGTAGTGGACGAACTCGACCCAGTTGCCGTCGGGGTCTTCGACCATGGCGATCGTGACCCCCGGACGGATCTCGGTCGGGGGCACGGGGATCGGCGCCCCGGCCGCCTCGCAGGCGGCCGCCATCTCGGCCACGTTCGAGCAGTTGATCGTGAAGTAGCGGTACCCGCGGCCGCCGGCCGGACCGCCCGGGGCGGGGATGGACTGGGGGTCGAGCGAGTGCTTGACCAGCTTGATCATGGAGTCGCCGCACATCAACCGGTGCATCGTGCCACCGCCGGGCATCGGGGTGTCGGCGGCGTGGTCGAAGCCGAGCGTGTCGCGGTAGAACGCCAGTGACCGTTCGCTGTCGGTGATGACGATGCCGAGGTCGATGGCGGACTTGGTGAAGGCGATTCCCATGGGGTCCGACGCTACACCGCGCCCCGCTGGTCAGCCGAGGACGTCGCTGACCAGGGCTCGGGCCGCGGCCTGGACCTCGGCGAGGTGGTCGGGGCCTCGGAAGCTCTCGGCGTAGATCTTGTAGACGTCCTCGGTGCCCGACGGCCGGGCGGCGAACCACGCGTTCTCGGTCGTGACCTTCAGACCACCGATCGCCTCGCCGTTGCCCGGAGCCGCCGTGAGCTTGGCGGTGATCGGCTCACCCGCCAACTCGGTGGCGGTGACCTGTTCGGGCGACAGGCCCTTGAGCACGGCCTTCTGGTCTCGGGTCGCCGGCGCGTCGACCCGGGCATAGGCCGGATCGCCGAACCGTTCGGTGAGCGAGGCGTACCGGCGGCTGGGGCTCACCCCGGTGACGGCCTGGATCTCGGCCGCCAGCAGGCAGAGCAACAGGCCGTCCTTGTCGGTGGTCCACGTCGTGCCGTCGGTCCGGAGGAACGATGCGCCCGCCGACTCCTCGCCCCCGAAGCCGACCGAACCGTCGAGCAATCCGGGAACGAACCACTTGAACCCGACCGGGACCTCGACCAGTCGGCGACCGAGGTCGGCGGCGACGCGGTCGATCATCGACGACGAAACGAGGGTCTTGCCGATCCCGGCATCGGCCGCCCAGCCCGGCCGGTGCGAGAAGAGGTAGTCGATGGCCACGGCCAGGAAGTGGTTGGGGTTCATCAGTCCACCGTCGGGTGTCACGACGCCATGGCGATCGGCGTCGGCGTCGTTGCCGGTCGACAGATCGAAGGCGTCACGGTTGGCGATCAGCGATGCCATGGCATCGGGTGACGAGCAGTCCATCCGGATCTTGCCGTCCCAGTCGAGGGTCATGAATCGCCAGGTGGGATCGACCAGGGGATTGATCACCGTGAGGTCGAGCCCGTGCCGGTCGGCGATGGCGCCCCAGTAGTCGACGCTGGCCCCGCCCAGCGGATCGGCGCCGATGCGGATCCCGGCGGAGCGAATGGCGTCGAGGTCGAGTGCGTTGCCCAGATCGCCGACGTACGCCGCTCGGTAGTCGAAGGGGTGGGTGGTGTCGGCGGCGAGCGCAGCCGCCAGCGGGATCCGGGCCACCCCCCGATTCGCCTCGGCCATGAGGGCGTTGGCCCGGTCGGCGATCCATCCCGTGGCATCGGTGTCGGCCGGCCCGCCATGCGGCGGGTTGTACTTGAAGCCTCCGTCGGTCGGCGGGTTGTGCGACGGGGTGACGACGATGCCGTCGGCTCGCGCCGCGTCGGTCGCTCCCGGTCCCCGATTGTGGCCGAGGATCGCATGCGAGATCGCCGGGGTCGGGGTGTACCGGCCGTCGACGTCGATCATGGTCGTCACCCGGTTGCCGGCCAGGACCTCGAGCGCCGTGATCTGGGCCGGCTCCGACAGGGCGTGGGTGTCCTTCCCCAGGAAGAGTGGTCCGGCGATCCCCTGCGACGCCCGGTACTCGCAGATGGCCTGGGTGGTTGCGGCGATGTGGGCCTCGTTGAACGAACCGTTCAGGCTGGTGCCGCGGTGGCCCGACGTGCCGAACGCGACGCGCTCGATCGGGGTCGTCGGCGTCGGGTCGGATCGTGAAGTACGCCGTGACCAGCGCCGCGACGTCGACGAGGTCTTCGGGGGACGCGAGTTGGCCGGCACGAGAGTGAGACATGCCGTCGATCGTATTGGACTCAGCCCATGACGGCGGCGAGGGACTGGGCCAAGGTGTCGGCGGAGTTCCGGAGCGCCTGGATCTCGGTGTCGGAGAGCGGAGGGGCCAGGATGCCCATCGCGCCGTCTCGGCCGACGCGTGTCGGCAGGCTCAGGCAGACCGACGGCAGGTCGCCGAGGTCGGCGGCTTCGGAGCGGACCAGCCCGGCGATCGGCACCGACACGGGCACGACGGCGCGTTCGTCGCGGACGATCGTGGTGACGAGGCTGTCGATCACGGCTCCGATCGCCCAGTTCGTGTAACCCTTGCGCTCGATGATCTCGTAGGCGGCCCGGGCCACCCGATGGGCCAACGCCTCCATCGCGGGCTGGTCCCAGGGCACCCCCAGGATCTCGTTGCCGACCAGGGGTGTGCCGCCGATCGCGGCCAGGCTCCAGGCGACGAACTCCGAGTCACCGTGCTCACCCAGGACGTACGCATGGACCGATTGGGGATCGACGCCGTAGTGGTCGCCCAGGAGGGCCCGGAGTCGGGCCGAGTCGAGCACGGTTCCGGTCCCGATCACGTGGGTCGCCGGCCGTTGCGAGGCCCGGTGGAACACCGCGGTCATGATGTCGACCGGGTTCGTGGCGACCACGACGATCGCCTCGGGGGCGTGGCGGTCGAGTTCGGCGACGATCCCGTCGAAGACGGCGACGTTGCGTTCGAGGAGCGCCAGCCGGGATTCGCCGTCCTTCTGGCTCACCCCGGCGGTGACGATGACCACGTCGGCCCCGGCCAACTGGTCGTAGCCGGCGGCTCGAACCACACAGGGGCCGACCAGGGCCTGTCCGTGCATGAGGTCCATGGCCTCGCCCTGGGCGCTGCGTTCGTCGAGGTCGACGAGGACGATCTCGGACACGTGCTGGCTCTGGAAGAGCGCAGCCGCGGCCGCCATGCCGACGTGGCCGGTTCCGACGATTCCGATTCGAGCCATGCCCGAGAGCGTAGGGCTCAGTGGGTGCCGTCGACGATGGCGAAGGCTGCTTCGACCGAGGCGAGTGCACCGAGCACCACGTCGTCGAGATCGAGCCCGGCGAACCCGCGGGGACCGCAGCCCAGCGAGCGAAGGTCGTCGAGGACATCGGCGACCAGGGCCTTGAGCTGGGCGTGATCGGTGGCCTGGTGGAGATCGAGCAGCCAGTCGATGCAGCGATCGAGCGACAGCGAGGCGCCGGGAGCGCCTTCGAGAGCGACGGCCCAGAAGGCGTCGGTGGTGAAGTGTTCGAGGCTCTGGGTGTCGAGGTCGAGGTCGGAGTCGATGATGGTCATGGCACGCTTCCTTGGTCGGTGCCCGTCGTGGGCTGGTTGGAATGAGACGAACGTACGACGGGCCCCGGTTCCACGAATCGGGGAGTTCCCCCGAACACGCGGCGAACGGTCGGGGGACGACCTGCCCCCGATCGATGGACGACCGCCATGTCGGCGTGTCGGTCGACATCGCCTGGCCGATCGTCCGGATCGGGCGTAGGTTGCCGCCATGACCGGACAGGCAACCATCGAGTGGTTCGGATGCGCCACGTTTCGTCTCCGCGTCGCCGGGCTCACGATCTTCCTCGACGCCTACATCGACCGGGTCGAGGGGGCGGCCGGGTCCGGTCTCACGGCCGACGTCGTCGACGAATGCGACTGGATCCTCGTCGGGCACTCGCACTTCGACCACCTCTACGGCGCCGAACGGATCATGGCCAACACCGATGCCCGGCTCGTGGGGAGCTACGAGACGATCCGGGTGATGGAGGCCGCCGGGGTTCCGCTCGACCGCATGATCGGTGTGAGCGGGGGTGAACGGGTCGATCTCGGGCAGGGGGTCACCGCCTCGGTCTTCCCCAGCCTGCATTCCTGCGTCTGGTCCCACGACGGCGCGATGCAGCAGCCCGATCAGGAATGCCTTGGCGATCTGGGGCTGACCTGGCAGGAGCAGGCCGCTCGCATGGCGACCGTGTCGAATCACCTGGCGACCGGCCTCGGCCCGGCCGCCGGAGCCCACCTCGCAGCCGGTCGCGTCGGCCACAGCACCCGGGGCGACGGGGGAGCGCTGGTCTGGATGATCGACACCCCGATCGGGTCGCTCTTCTATCAGGACACCAGCGGCCGCTGGTCGGCGATCGTCGACGGGCTCCGGCCCGATGTGGCCATCGTCGCCGCCGCCGGACGTGGCAACCTCGACGGCGAACCGATTCAGGGGTCGCTGGCCCAGTTCGTCGCCGGGCAGGTCGACCTGCTCCGACCCCGATCGGTGATCCTCGGGCACCACGACGACTGGTTGCCCGGCTTCTCGGTCCCGACCGACGTCGCCCCGATCCGGGCCGCGCTGGCCGCCGTCGTTCCCGACACCGAGCTCCTCGAGCTCGAGTACGTCGATCCGGTCGTCATCCTCGGGGCGGGCGCCTGAGCGAGGGTGCCGGCGGGGTCACGACGCCGCGGGGCCGTCCCACCGGTGCGACATCGCCACGTACTCGATCACGAGACCGCCGGTGATCATCACCCCACCGGCAACCAGGCCGAGGAGGGTGAACGAACCGGTGGCGACGAGCACGCCGCCGATCGTCGGGCCGATCACCCGTCCCATGGCCATGATGGCCTGTGCATCACCGATGCGGTCGGCCGGATGGGTGGACCGCTCCGACAGCAGGTTGTAGGTCTCGGGCACCGCCGCCCAGAAGGCGAGGCCCCAGACGGCAACGGCGGCGAAGAAGACGAGGGTGTTGTCGGCGATCGTCAGGAAGAAGGCGCACAGGCCGGTGATGATGATGAAGACGCCCGGGAAGCGGCGCCGCCCGGCGTAGCGGGCGGTCGGGATCCCCGCCAACGCGTTCAGGCTGAGGGCCACCGACAGGGTCAGGTTGGACATCCCGATGTTGTCGCGGGCGATGACCCCGACGAAGACGAACACGGCCGAGCCGCCGAGCGTCAGGGCACTCATCCCCAGGAGGACGGGAACGATGCCCCGAGCCTCGATCGGGCGACGGCCGCGACTGATCGCCGCCTCGACGCTGACGGGCATCGCCAGGCAGACGAGGCTGATCAGGGCCAGCGTGGCGTAGATGGCGTCGAGTCCGCCGACCTTGACCGCCCCGGCGATCAACGGGGCCGCGACCGCCGACGACAGCGGGCCGATCGCGGCGATCTGGCCCCGGCGGGTCTCGTCGGCGGCGCTGTCGGCCCAGGCGATCCAGATCAGGAGGCCCATGGCGAGCCCCGAGAGGAACCGGAGGCCGATCAGGGCACCGAGCGAGGGTGCGAAGACCGAGGCCAGGTTGACCAGCACCATCGCCGCCAGCGACCAGCGGGCGAGCGCCGCGGTGGGATGGAGCCGTCGTCCGGCAACGAGGTTGGTCAGGGTGAATCCGCCGACCTGCGCAGTGGAGATCACGACGGCCGAGCCCGCGCCGACGTCGAACTGGTCGATCACCTCCGGCACGGCAAAGGACGTCGCGACGAAGACGGTCGAGATGGCGGCCGAACCGAAGAGCAGACCCGGCGATGCCGCGGGCCGGAGACGGTCGGCAACACGAACCGGGGCGGCAAAGGTCATCGAGACAGGCTAGGGACGCGGCTCGGCGGCCGGCGGCGGCAGCCGACACACCCGGGCGGGTTCGCGCCCCCCGGCGGGCCCGGTCCGGTAGACACAAGGGATGGATTGGTGGTTCGCGCAGAGTGGGGTCGACATCGAGACGCTGGCCGACCAGGTGGACCTGGGCGGCCTGCAGCTGAGGGACTACCTCACCGCCCTCGGGATCGTGCTCGCCTCGCTCGTCATCGGGCGGATCGTCCGCATGCTCATCACGCGCACACTCGAGCGCCGCCAGGCCGATCGATTCATCGCCGAACTGATCGGTCGAGTCGTGAGCTACCTCATCGGCACGATCGGCCTGGTCTACGGGCTCGAGGAGCTGGGTGTCGCCATCGGACCGGCACTCGGCGCGCTGGGCATCTTCGGGATCGCGCTCGCCTTCGCCGTCCAGGACGTCCTCGAGAACTTCGTCTCCGGTGTCCTGCTCCAGCTCCGTCGCCCCTTCACCGCCGGCGACGAAGTGGAAACGTCCGACTACCAGGGAACCGTGGTCCAGGTCGACTCCCGGGCGGTGGTGATCCACACGCCGGCCGGTGAGACCGTTCGGATCCCCTCGGCCACCGTCATCAAGCAACCGATCGTGAACCTCACGGCGCGCCGGGCCCGCCGGACCACGATCGTCGTCGGGGTCGCCTACGGGACCAGCCTGGCCCAGGCCACCCAGGTGCTGACCGACGCGCTGGGGGCCACCGAGGGTGTCCTCGACTCACCGGCCCCCGACGTCAT
Source organism: uncultured Acidimicrobiales bacterium (assembly GCA_963717115.1). Lineage (GTDB taxonomy): Bacteria > Actinomycetota > Acidimicrobiia > Acidimicrobiales > SZUA-35 > JBBQUN01. Next base: position 751,817 of record CAVQVO010000017.1, read on the forward strand.
GGCCACCGAGTTCGGCGACTCGTCGATCAACTTCGCCGTTCGGTACTGGCACGAGCCGTCGATCGCCTCGATGTGGCGGGTTCGCCATGCGGTGGTCCTGGCCGTCGACGAGGCGCTCGCCTCGGCGGGCATCACCATCCCGTTCCCGCAGCGGGTCCTGCATCTGGCCGGGGGTTCCGAACCCGACGTCGACGACGGGGCTACAGCGCCGGAATGAGGTCGGCGCCGACTCGACGGATCACGTCGTAGCGGGGTTCGAGCGGGGGCAGGATCATGACCTGATCCAGTCCCGCTGCGTCGAGGTCCGCCAGCCGATCCCGGAGTTGTTCGGCGGTCCCGATCAGGCACGACGAGGCCATGAGTTCGGTCGTGACGAACGGGACCTCCTCGGGGACGACCCAGCAGTTGTGGCCTTCGTGGATGCGTTGGTGTCGGTGGCTCTCGGGGACCTGCTCGACCAGCGCCACGTAGTCGTCCCACACCTCCGACATCGCCGGACTCCCGGGGCGACGGCCGAAGTTCCGCCACTGTTCGTAGGCGTAATGGAGGCCGGCGACGGCGAAGGCGCCGCACTCGTCGAACACCCGGGGTGAGTCGATGGTCTCGTCGTCGTCGAGGACGACGATCGTGGTCAGCGTGCAGGTGTGGAATCGGTCGCGGTCGATGGTTCGCCCGGCCTCGCGGGCCCCCGCCTCGATGGCTCGCCACACCCGTTCCATGGCCTCGGCCTGCGGAGGAATCGAGAGCACGGCACCGTCGCCGTGGGCCCCGGCCAGGGCCAGCGAGCGAGGTCCGAACCCCGAGACGTAGAGGGGAATCCGGGGCTCGAAGGCCACGAAACCGGCGTCGGGCATGATGTGGCGAACCGGCGAGGTCACGCCCCGCCACGTCACGGGTGCCTCCTCACCCCGCATCAACGGCCCCAACGCCCGGAGGTAGTCGTCGAACTCGGTGATGCGCATCGGTGGGTGACCCATGATGCGCATGGCGGTGTTGCCCGTCCCGATGCCGAGGAAGGTGCGGCCCGGGGCCAGTTGGTTGATCGTCGCGATGGCGGCGGCGGTGACCCCGACGGGACGGGTGGCGGCGACGGCGACGCCGGTCCCGAGCCGGATCGTCGAGGTCCGTTCGGCGGCGACGGCCAACGAGGCGTACACGTCGCTCCAGATCATCTGGCTGTCGGCCATCCAGGCGTGGGTGAACCCGAGCCGTTCGGCCTCGACGACGTAGTCGATGTCGTCGATCCTCGATGCGACACAGATACCGAGTTCCATGGTCACTCCCGGTTCGATGGCCGTTGGATGGGACGAGGGGGAGTCGACGGGGCGGGCACTCGGCGCATCCCGGTGAGCAACGGCCCGCCTTCCGGGGCGAACTCGGCGGTGATCTCGAAACCGGCCCGCCGATAGAAGGGCACGCTGCGAGGACTCGACGCCTCGAGATAGGCCGGCAGGCCGTTGCGGTCACAGATGTCGAGCACCGGTCGGAGGACCTCGTCGCCGAAGCCGCGACCCTGATGGTCGGGATGCACGCCGATGAAGGGCAGGTAGAAATGCGGCTCGGTGGGGTGATGGGCCCGCATGAGTTCGCCCAACTCCCGCCGCCCGGCGGGGAGCCGATCCCCGACCTCGCGTCCGAGCAGTTCGGCGATCTCGGCGCCGTGCTCGTCGTCGAACATGTCGGTCGTGCCCGGAGGTGTCCAGTACGACACGGCCTGCCACCCCGGTGCGCGGTAGGTGTGGCCCCGGCGCAGGCCGTTGCGGACGGCGACGGTGAAGAAGGCCCCGAGTACCCGACGTCGGTCGTCGCAGGCCGACAGCAGCCAGCGCATCACGGGGTCGTCGACGAAGGCGTCGGCCAGGATCGAGGCGGCCCGGTCGATCTCGTCGGGCAGCACGTGGAGGGCGGCGGTCACGGTCGTCAACCTAGGGGACCGCTCGAATCCCATCGAGTCCGGCATCGGGTCGAGCATCGGGTCGATCCCTGATGGATGATCGATCGCGACCGAAGCTGCCGAGGTGCGTGGATCCCGCCTCGTCGTTCGTCTCCTCCTGTGCCTGTCGATCGTCCTCGTCGCGGCGCCGTCGGTGTGGGCTGCCGAGCCCGGGTCCGATCCGGTGGCCGATGCCATCACGTACCTCCGCGACACCGGTGCCGCCATCGACGACGGTCGGGACCCGGCAACGCTCGGTGACGAGGGAGAGGTGATCCTCGACGGGTTGTCCGGACTCCAGGTCCCGCCACTGACCCGCTTCGTGCTGGAGGGTCGATTCGCCTCGCTCGACCGGGAGGAGCGGGCGGCCCTCTACGAGTCGGCAGCGGAACTGCTCGAGCGTCTCGAGCCCGTTGCCCCATCCGACGCGCCGCCGGACGGTTGGAGGTCGCGGTTCGGCGGTCGGAGTCGGAGTCGGAGTACCACCGTGGGTGGGCCTGCTGTCGATGGCGAGCATCGCGGTCTTGGCGGCAGCGGTCGGTTGGTACCGCCGGTACACGTCCCGGCTCGAGAAGCTCGTGCTCGTCGATCCGCTGACCGGTCTGGCCAATCGCCGCCGGCTGGATCAGGATCTCGCCCACCTCGAGGCCGTGCGACGAGCGGCTCGGGAGGCGGTGAGCGTGGCGATGGTCGACGTCGACTTCTTCAAGCGGTTCAACGACGCCTTCGGACACCAGGAGGGCGATCGTGCGCTCCGGGCCGTGGGATCCACGATCGCCGCCGCCGTTCGCCCCGGCGACGTCGTCTACCGCTACGGAGGCGAGGAGTTCCTCGTCCTCATGACCAACGCGCCCCAAGCGGACGCCCTCGAGGTCTGCGAGAGGATCCGGATCTCGGTCGCCGGACTGAACCTGTCGCTGACCGTGTCGGTCGGCGTCGCCACGGGGATCCGGGAGCCCCTACCGACCCTCACCGTCGCCGCCGACGAAGCCCTGTTCCGGGCCAAGGAGGAGGGGCGCAACCGAGTGGTCGCGACGACGATCGCCAATCTGGCGGGCGCCCGGGTCTCGCCGCTGTAGGCGTCGACCTTCGGGCATCGTGGCTTTACTCGCAGCCCGTCCTGGTCCACCATTCCCCGTGATGATCGACCACCTGAATGCCGCCCGTGACGCCTTGATGGCCGAAGGGTCACCCTTCGCCACCACCGAGATCGAGGTCCGGGGCATCCCGATGCGGGTCTTCTCGCAGGCCCCGCCGAACATGCGCACCGTGTGGGAGCTGGCCTCCTTCCACGGCGACAAGGACTACGTGGTCTTCGAAGACGAGCGGTACACCTTCGCCGAGATCGGCGCCCAGGTCCGTTCGCTGGCCGATCGCCTCCGCAACGAGTACGGGGTCGGCTCGGGTGACCGGGTGGCCGTCTCGATGCGCAACTATCCCGAATGGGTGGTCAGCTACTGGGCCACCGTCTCGGTCGGAGCCGCCCTGGTCGGCCTCAACGCCTGGTGGACCACGCCCGAGATGGAGTTCGGTCTGAAGGACAGCACGCCCAAGGTGTTGATCGTCGACGACGAGCGGCTCGAACGGGTCCTCCCGATCCTGGACTCGCTGCGGTCCGAGTTCCCGATGCACGTGATCTCGGTCCGCTCCGACCGGGATCTGCCCGACGGCGTGAGCCGCTGGGCCGATGTGGTCGACGGTTCGACCGCGCCGTCGACGCTGCCCGACGCCGACATCGACCCCGATGACGACGCCACCATCTTCTACACGTCGGGCACCACGGGCTTCCCGAAGGGCGCGCAGCTCACCCATCGGGGTTCGGTGCACAACCTGATGCACATCGCCTACATGCCCCGCTGGCTGGGGCTCGCCGTGGCCATGGAGGAGGGCAAGGCGGCCGAGTGGCAGGCCGAACAGACCGCCGAACAGCCCCCGCTGGTCTTCATGGGTCCCACCCCGCTCTTCCACGTGACGGCGTGCAACTGCATCATGCACCCGGCCACCCTCGTCGGGGCCAAGCTCGTCCTGATGTACAAGTGGGACGCCGCACGGGCGATCGAGCTCATCGAACGAGAAGGCGTCACCAACTTCTCGGGGGTGCCGACGATGAGCAGAGAGATGCTCCTGCATCCCGACTGGGCCACGCGCGACACCTCGACCCTGCTCGGCATGGGTGGGGGCGGTGCGCCCCTGCACCCCGATCTGGTCCACAAGATCGACCAGTCCCTCAAGCGCGAGAAGGCCAGCCCGTCGACCGGCTACGGCCTCACCGAGACGCATGGCATCGTGACCGCCAACTCGGCCCGCACCTATCTCGAGAAGCCCGAGTCGTGCGGTCCGCTGGTTCCCACCCTCGACGCCAAGCTCGTCGACGACCTCGGCAACGACCTGCCCGCGGGGCCCGACACCGTCGGTCAACTCTGCGTTCGGGGTTCGGTCGTCATCAAGGGCTACCTCAACCGCCCCGAGGCCACGGCCGAGTCGATCCGCGACGGCTGGTTCAACACCGGCGACATCGCCCGCATCGACGCCGACGGATTCGTCTACATCGTCGACCGGGCCAAGGACATGGTGTTGCGCGGAGGCGAGAACGTCTACTGCTCCGAGGTCGAAACGGCGATCTACCAGCATCCCGCCGTCGCCGAAGCGGCGGTGTTCGGGGTCCCCGACGATCGACTCGGCGAGGACGTCGCCTGCGCCATCGTCGTCCGGCCGGGTCATCGACTCGACGAGGCCGAGCTGCGGGAGTATCTCGCCCCGATGTTGGCGAAGCACAAGATCCCGGGTCAGGTCTGGTTCCGGACCGATCCGCTCCCGCAGAACGCGAACGGCAAGTTCTTGAAGCGCGAGCTGCGCGACGAGATCCTCGCCGGGAGCTGATCGGGCTCCGATGTCGGTTCGCTCACTGGAGGACGCCCACCGAGTCGTCGATCTCGACGGAGACGTCCATCTCTGGGACTTCGGCGGCGACGGACCGCTGATCGTCCTGATCCACGGACTCGGCGGCTCCCGTTCGAACTGGGTCGGGGTCACCGACGCCTTCGCTCGCCACGGTCGGGTCGTCGTGCCCGACCTCGTGGGATTCGGTGACACCCCGCCGCTCGGTCGGTCCAGCGAGGTCGATCACCAGGTCGAGCTGGTCGCCGGGCTCATCACCCATCTCGACGTCGGACCCGCCATCGTCGTCGGGAACTCGATGGGGGGACTGATCGCCCTCCTGCTGGCCTCCCGTCATCCCGAGGTGGTCGACCGCGTCGTCCTCGTCTCGGCGGCGCTCCCGAACGCCGACATCCGGATCCGTCCGTCGGCCGCGGCCTGGTTGGGTCTCCCGCTGCTGCCCGGGCTCGGGCCGAAAGTGCTCGAGATCCTGGGTCAACGCCGGTCGCCCGAGCGGTCGGTCGCCGCCACGATGGGTCTCGTGCTCGCCGACCCGTCGCGCCTGGCCGCCGCCCACCGTGAGGTATTGGTCGAGTTCGCCCGGCGCCGATCCAAGATGCCCTGGGCGGCTCGGGCCTTCGCCGATGCCGCGCGCTCCATCGCCCGGATCCTGGTGTCGACCCGTCGGTTCGAACGGGCCGTGGGGCGGGTCACCGCCCCGGTGCTGATCCTGCAGGGCACCGCCGACGTCGTGGTTCGGCCTGCTTCGGCCCGTTGGTTGGCCGAGCGCCGTCCCGACTGGCCTCTCGAACTGATCGAGGGTGTCGGTCACTGCCCGCAGCTCGAGGTGCCCGATCGATTCTGTGCCGTCGTCTTCGAGTGGCTCGGCTGGGATCGCTGATCGCGCTCAGCCCGCACCGGGGGACCGGCGCACGACCACGGCCGCCACGATCCGATCGTCGACCACCGCCGATCGCACGGAAACGGGTCCGTCGACCACACCCGTGAGTGGGCTCCCGGCGACCAGCCGCAGCCGGGTGCCGTCGGGGACGAGTTCGGCGTCGTGGAACCCCAACCAGGCGCCCGTGAGCGCGAACTGGGCCTTGTAGAGCGCCTCCTTGGCGCTGAAGGCCAGCGCGACGAAGTGCTCGCGCTCGGCAGGCCGCAGGTCGTCGGCGAGGCGTCGCTCCCGGTCGGTGAGGATGCGTCGGGTGAGATCGGGGCTCACCCGCCCCAGGAGTTCGGTGTCGATCCCGAGACCGGTGCCGCCAGGATCGGGGGCCAGAGCGGTGTAGGCGACGATCGATTCGAAGCGGCCCCGACGCTGGGTGTGCGTGATCGAGCCGATCAGTCCCGGGGGCCACCGGGGCTCCCGGGTCGGCCCCACCAGGACGGGCTCGGGCTCGCGATCGAGCAGGGTCATGGCATGGGCGGCCCCGATCCGGCCGGCGGCGAACGTCGCCCGCCGATGGCCCTGCATCGCCGACATCAGCGACTCCTCGGCGGGATGCGGGGGTGTCGACGACGGCTCGGGGCGAACCTCGACCACGATCACGCCAGGAATGTCGAAGAGTTCTTCGAGCGAGGTTGCGCGACGGACGGACACGGGAGCAGTCTGCCTCGGGTCGGTCGCGGTCAGGGTCGACCGGTCACGATCGAGGCGCGAAGACGGCGGAAGGGTCGAACATGGCAGACGGTGACGGACGTCCGGTGGGGGCGTCCGACGACGAATGGATGGGCTTGAGGCGTCGCCGCGAGAGCCTGGGTCGCGCCCCGGGGGGCGAGCCCATCGAGGCCGAGGTGATCGAGGGACCGGCCACGAGCTGGGGTGCCGATCATCGGGTCCGGTTGCTCCGGACCGCCGGTGCCGAGGGACTCGTGCCGACGATGGCGGTCGAACGGGTCGACGGGGTCCTCCAGGCCTACCAGCTCCCGGCACGGGGCGACCGGCTGTCCGATCTGTCCGACCAGACTCGGTTCACCCGCTGGCGGGAGCAGGCCGCCGTGGTCGAGGCGTCGGCCCGGGCCGTGCACGAGGGCCATCTGCTCGGGCTCCGCCACGGGGCCCTGAGCGAGGCGGAGATCCACATCGCCGGGCGTCGCCTGGCCGTCGCCGGGATGGGCCTGACCCGAGGAGCCCGCCTCCCCGACGATGCGGCCATCGTGGCCCCCGAGGTGCGGGCCGGAGCGGCGCCGACGCCTCGGTCCGACGTCTACAGCCTGGGCAAGGTCCTCGAGCGCGGCGTCGAAGGCGATCGGGCGGCCGTTCCGGCGGCGCTGGCGGCCGAGATCGCCACGGCGACCTCGCTCGATCCGGCTCGGCGCCATCCGACGACCCTCGCCCTGGCCGACGCGATCCGAGCCGCCGGTGGTCCGTCGCTGCCGACCTACGAGTTGGCGGCCCTCGGAACGTCGGACCGGGGCAAGGCGTTCGCCGCTGCGCTCGCCGGGGGCGCCGCCCTGGCGGCCACCGCTGTCGCCGACGCCGCTGCGGCCTCGGCCGCCACGGCTGCGGGGGACCCGTCCGGCGCCGGGTCCCCGACCACGTCGGCCGGGGCCTCGACGGGCACGGGCGACGCCGCTGCGGCCGGCGCTGCAGCACCGGGGCGGCGGGGCGCACTGCTGGCCGCTGCGGCGCTGGTGGCCGTGGCCGGTCTCGGCTTGTGGGCGGCCGGCCGCGACGGCTCGGGCGATGACGCGGGGATCGCGGCGACCTCGACCACCGAGATCACCGAGTCCACGGAGACCTCGTCGACAGGCGTCCTCACCACCGTGGCCCCGACCACGGTGCCCTCGAGCACGGTGGCCCCGACCACGGTGCCCTCGACCACGGTGGCGTCGAGCACGGTGGCCTCGACCACGGTGGCCTCGACCACGGTGCCCTCGACCACGGTGCCTGCGACCACGGTGGCGTCGACCACGGTGCCTCGACCACGGTGCCTCGACCACGGTGCGTCGACCACGGTGCCTTCGACCACGGTGGCCTCGACCACGGTGGCCCCGACCACGGTGGCGTCGACCACGGTGGCCCCGACCACGGTGCCGGTCCCGGCGGCCCAGGCCCAGACGGCGACCGAGGCGGCGGCGGGCTACGAGATCCTCCATGCGCTCCCCGGTCCGGTCGCCGACGTGTATCTCGACGGCGAGCTCTCGGCGGCGGGATTCGCCCCGGGCATGCTGGCCGGGCCCCTGGCGCTCACCGACGACGTGGCGGTGCTGTCGCTGTTCCCGGCCGTCGACGATCCGCCCGGCCTGGCTGCGGCGCGGGTCGAGACGCCGATCCTCGAGGTGCCGCTCGGCCCGGTCCAGCCCGGAACGCTGGTCATCGCTCCCGATGGGGATCGAGCGGTGGCCGAATCGTTCCTCGACGACCTGTCGACGGTGCCGGCGGGCCAGGGCCGGCTCACGGTCGTGCCCCTGGCCGATGGCATCGGATCGATCTCGGTCGACGGTGCGCCGCTGGCCTCGCCCCCCGTACCCATCGTGGTGCCGGCCGGCCCCCACGAGATCGTGGTCTCGGGCCCGACCGGCGCACCGCTGCTCGCCGTCACGGTCGACGTCCCGGAGGGGGTGCTGACCACGGCCTTCATCCGGCCGACGGGGGGGACCGGCGCCCCGGGATCGGGCGACGAGCCGGTGGCCCTGGCCATTCGACGAGTCACGGGCCTGGTGTCGGCACCGATCGGGATCCCGAGCGGTGATGCCGGCCTGCTGGCCCGTCGAGGTCCCGACGGGCTCGGTCCGGCACTGGTCATGATGGCGCTCCTCGGGGCGGCCGGCATCACCATCCAGCGTCGCCGCGCCGTTCGTCCCGACCGACGCTGAACCGATGCGTTCCACCCTCATCGTCCTCGCGGCCTCGTTGCTGTCGCTGCTGGGTCTGACCTCGCTCGGGCTGGGGGTCGCCGACGAGGCCATGGTCCGAGCACCGACGGCCACCGGCCCGGACCGGGATCCGGTCGTCGTCGACCCGGGCCGGATCGCGGTTCCGGTCGCATTCGTCGGCCCGGTGGCGCTCGTCGGACCCCGCCCGCCGGGAGCCCCACGGTTGCGCCTCGCCTCGACCGAGGACCCGGCCGCCACCCCGACGATCCAACCGGTTCCGACCCGGCTGCGGGTCGACGAGGTCGGGATCGACGCCCCGATCGTGGCCACCGGCGTCGACGGCTCGGGAGATCTCGACGTGCCGGGCCCCGACGACGTCGGCTGGTACGAACACGGACCCGTTCCCGGCGCAGACGGATCGGCCGTCCTGGCCGCACACGTCGATCTCGGAGGACGGGAGGCCGTCTTCTTCCGGCTCGACCGCGTCGATCCCGGCGACCACCTCGACGTCGACTTCGACGACGGCTCTCGTCGCCGCTTCGAGGTCGTCGAGAACGTGCTCTACGACAAGGCCGCGCTTCCGTCCGACACCCTGTTCCGACGAGGGGGCCCGCCCCTGCTGCGACTGATCACGTGCGGAGGACGCTACGACCCGGCGAGCCATCACTATCTGGGGAATCGGGTCGTGACGGCGGTTCCCGTCGGCTGAACCCCCACGATCGGTCCGTCGTGTCGGGCCTCGGCGGCCGGCACGGCGCCACCTCGGTTCGATTCCTGGCGTGCCGGGTGGCATGATCGACGGGCACGCTCCAGCAGCGGCACTCCGAGACCGTCGAACCAAGAAGAGGACCGCATGCCGGCAAACCCCTTGAACATGGATGACTTCGGTGGCGAGATGTACCAGCTCGCCATGTCCGCCGAGGCGCAGCCGCTCCTCGCCGCGGTGAAGAAGTTCATCGCCGAAGAAGTCGATCCGTGGACCCAGGAGTTCCACGAGCTCCAGGCGTCGGTGGACGACCCCTGGACCTATCACCCGAAGGCCCTCGAACTGCTCGAGGCCGCCAAGGCCAAGGCCAAGTCGCAGGGGCTGTGGAACTTCTTCCTGCCCAACGCCGAGACCGGGGAAGGCCTGTCCAACCTCGATTACGCCTACATCGCCCAGGAACTCGGCAAGAACTCCTTGGCCTCGGAGTGCCTCAACTGCGCCGCCCCCGACACCGGCAACATGGAAGTGATCGAGCGCGTCGGCACCCCCGAACAGAAGAAGCAGTGGCTCGAGCCCCTGCTGGCGGGCGAGATCCGTTCCTGCTTCGGCATGACCGAGCCCGAGGTCGCGTCGTCCGACGCCAAGAACGTGTCGACCATGGCCGTCCTCGACGGCGACGAGTGGGTGATCAACGGCGAGAAGTACTACATCTCCGGCGCCGGCGATCCTCGCTGCAAGATCATGATCTGCATGGTGAAGACCAATCCCGACGCCGCACCGCACCTGCAGCAGTCACAGATCCTGGTCCCGATGGACTCGCCCGGGCTCACCATCGTCGGTCCCATGCGGGTGTTCGGCAACGACGACGCCCCGCACGGCCACATGCACCTCAAGCTCGACGACGTGCGTGTGCCGAAGGAGAACATGCTCCTCGGTGAGGGCCGTGGCTTCGAGATCTCGCAGCTGCGTCTCGGCCCGGGCCGGATCCACCACTGCATGCGATCGATCGGTGCCGCCGAGCGAGCCCTCGAACTCATGGTCACCCGCGGCCTGACCCGCAAGGCCTTCGGCAAGCCGCTCGTCCAGCTCGGCGGCAACCTCGAGATGATCGCCAAGGCCCGGATCGAGATCGAGGCCATGCGGCTCATGGTGCTGCGGGCCGCCAAGGCCATGGACCTGCTCGGCAACGCCGAAGCCCGGGTCTGGGTCTCGGCGGTGAAGGCGATGGTGCCCATCCGGGTGTGCCAGATCGTCGATCAGGCGATCCAGATGCACGGCGCCACCGGCGTGTCGCAGTGGACCCCGCTGCCGCAGATCTACCACTCGCAGCGCACCCTTCGCCTCGCCGACGGACCCGACGAGGTGCATTGGATGGTCGTGGGTCGCGCCGAAGTGGCCCGGTATCCCTCGCCCAAGGATCAGGCGATGGACCGCCGCGCCGAGAGCATCGGCGGCCTGGTGGCCGGTCCCGGGTGATCGATCACGAGACGGGCCCGAGACCAGCGGTCTCGGGCCCGTCCCGCGTTTTCAGGGTCGATCGCCGAACTCGGGGCGCTCGGTCCGGGTGCGCTTGAGCTCCCAGAAGCCCTTGACGTTCATCATGGCGACCAGCGCATCCCACATCGCCAGTGCGTCCTCGGTGGGGGGCACCGCCGTGATCACGGGTCCGAAGTAGGCCTGCTTCACGCCGTCGCGGTCGTCGAAGGCGATGATCGGGGTTCCGACGTCCTGACCCGTCAGCTCGAGGCCGGCGTCCATCCGTGTTCGGATCTCGGCATCCCAGGTCTCGTCGTCGGCCGCTGCGGCGAAGGACCGATCGAGCCCGACCGCCTCGAGCGCATCGGCGACATCGAAATCACGGTCCTTGTCGTGGTGGATTCGACGCCCGTACTCCCAGTAGAGGTCCCCGAGCGGCTCTTCGCCCTGCGACGCCCGGACCGCTTCGAAGACCCGCAGCATCTTGTGGGTCTGAAACACCGGGGCGTGGTAGTCGGAATCCTCGGCCGGCTCGTTCTTGAAGAACAGGCTGATCGGTTGCCACGTGATGTTCAACCCACGGGCAGGCTTCACCTCGTCGACGACCCAACGGGCCGTCACCCAGCACCACGGTCATATGGGGTCGATCCAGAATTCGATGTCGGTCGTCTCACTCATGGGCTGCAGTCTGGCAGCCCTGGTTCGGTTTCGAAGAAGCGGAGCCCGCGGGTTCCGACTTCGGGCTCCGCCCCTTCGCCCGTGGTGTCGACTTCGGGCTCCGCCCCTTCGCCCTCTAGGGTCGCTCCCGATGGATCTGGTCTCCGACGCCCTCGACCTCGACCGAACCCTGGAGTCCCGCGACTTCGAGCCGGTGGCGATCACCCGGACCCATCCCGCATCCAAGGCCCGCATCGATCCCGATCAGAGCCTGGGCTGGATCCGCCGGACCCTCCCGATCGTGCTCGAGCACCGTCTCGCCTACTTCGGAACGCTCGGCCTCGCCGCCGTGGCCATGGTGCTCCAGGTGGCGCTCCCCGCCGTGATCCGCTCGGCGATCGACCAGGCGCTCACCGCTCGCAGCGCCGGTCTGAATCGGTTCGTGATCCTCGTCCTCGTCCTGGGTCTGGCCCGGGCGGCACTCACCCTCACCTATCGGTACCTGCTCTACCGAGGCGCCTTCCAGATCGACACCGACCTGCGGGTCCTGCTCTACGACCACCTCACCCGGCTGTCGTTCGGCTTCTACGACCGGACGCAGTCCGGTCAGGTGATCTCCCGGGCCAACTCCGACATCCGGTCGGTGCAGATGTTCCTGACCTTCGCCCCGCTCATCTCGATGACCACGCTGATGTTCGGCGTCGCGATCGTCTTCATGTTCTCGGTCCACGTCCCGCTGACCCTCGTGGCCATCGCCCCGCTCCCGGGGGTCTACTGGATGGGGGTCCGACTCCGGAACCAGGTCTTCCCGCTCTCCTGGATCGTCCAGGCCCGGCTGGCCGAGGTGGCAACCACGGTCGACGAGAACGTCAACGGGGTCCGAGTCATCCGCTCCTTCGCCGCCGAGGAGGGACAGGTCGAGGAACTGGCCGTCGCCGCCCAACGGGTCCGCTGGGCGAACGTCCGCACCGCCGATGCGCAGGCCCGCCACAACCCCTTCATCGAGAACCTGCCCCGAGTCGGCACCCTGCTCGTCCTGGTCTACGGCGGCTGGCTGGTGATCGACGGTCAGGTCACCGAAGGGACGCTGTTCGCGTTCACGGCCTATGTCACCATGCTCCAGGCGCCGTTTCGCATGCTCGGCATGTTCCTGATGCTCGGTCAGCGGGCCAAGGCCTCGGCCGAGCGCATCTTCGAGATCCTCGACGAGGAGCCCGACATCGTCGACCGGCCCGGCGCCGGACACCTCGACCAGGTGCAGGGCGTCATCGAATTCGATTCGGTGCGGTTCTCCTACGGCGACGGGGCAGCCGTGCTCGACGACTGCTCGTTCCGGATCGAGCCCGGCGAGACGGTCGCGCTCGTCGGACGGACCGGCTCGGGGAAGTCGACCGTCGCCCGGTTGCTGGGGCGCTACTACGACGTCGACGACGGCGCAGTCCGGATCGACGGCAACGACGTCCGCGACGTCACGCAGGTCAGCCTGCGAGCGCACGTCGGCACCGTGGCCGACGACCCGTTCCTGTTCTCGATCAGCCTGGCCGACAACATCGCCTACGGGCGGCCCGACGCCGATCGGGCCGACGTGGTCGCAGCCGCCTCCGCAGCCATGGCCGACGACTTCATCATGGCCCTGCCCGACGGCTACGACACCGTCGTCGGCGAGCGTGGCTACACGCTGTCGGGCGGCCAGCGCCAGCGAATCGCCATCGCCCGAACCCTGCTCGTCAACCCGCCGATCCTCGTGCTCGACGATGCCACGAGCGCCATCGACGTCCACGTCGAGGAACGGATCCACCGAGCCCTCGCCGAGCGACTGCGGGTCCGGACCACCATCGTGATCGCCCACCGCCTGTCGACGATCGCCCTCGCCGACCGGGTGTTCCTGCTCGACGAGGGTCGGGTGGTGGCCTCGGGAACCCACCGAGAGCTGATGGATGGCGATGCACGGTACGCAGCCGTGCTGGCCCACCTGGCCGACGACGACCCGGCCGACCGGGAGGACGCATGAGCTTCGGTCCCCCCGCCGGCTCGCCCTTCAGTGGGCCCTCGGCGTCGCAGACCGCTGCTCGCAACGGGTTGCCGTTCGCCGGTGTGCCCTCCGAGCTCGCCGAGCGGGCCCAGGCCATCCTCGACACCGAGCCCGAACACCCGGCTCCCGGAATCCGCTTCTCGCAGATCGGCGCCGAGACCGAGCCGTTCACGCTCCGTCGATTCCTGGGAACCCACCGATGGCGGCTGGCCATCGCCGCCGTCCTGGTGGTCGTGGAGACCGTGGCCCTCCAGGCCGGACCCCTGCTCACCCAGCTCGGCATCGACCGGGCGATCGTGCCCCGCGACGCCCCGATGCTGTGGTGGATCGGCCTGGCCTACGCCGCGTCGATCGTGGTCAACCTCGTCGCCGCCACGATCCGGATCAGCTTCACGGCTCGGCTTGGCGAGCGGCTCATGTACGAGTTGCGCATCCGGGTGTTCTCCCACCTCCAACGCCAGTCACTCGACTTCTTCACCAGATCCAAGACCGGCGTGCTGATGACCCGCATGACCAGCGACATCGACGCGCTGAGCGTGCTGTTCCAGGACGGGTTGGTCAACCTCGCCGTCCAGGGCCTCACGCTCGTCCTCATCACCGGCGTGATGATCGCGCTCAACGCCCAGCTGGCGGCCATCATGTTGATCGTCGTGGTACCGGCGATGCTCCTGCTGTCGCTCTGGTTCAAGCGGGCCTCGGAACGCAACTACGCCCTCGTCCGCGACAAGATCGCCCTCGTCCTGTCGGACCTCTCCGAGAGCCTCGCCGGCGTCCGGATCATCACCGCCCACAACCGTCGCCGGCACAACAACATCCACCACGCCAACGTGGTCAACGAACACCGCGACGCGAACATCGCGGCGTCGACGGTCGGCGCGATCTACGGACCGGCCAACGAGGCGATCGGCGTCATCGGTCAGGCCTTGCTGTTGCTGATCGGCGGGCGCATGGTGCTCGACGGGACGCTGACGGTCGGCGAGCTCTTCGCCTTCCTGCTGTACCTCACGGCGTTCTTCGCCCCGATCCAGCAGCTCGTCCAGTTGTACAACTCGTACCAGCAGGGGCAGTCGGCGGTCACGAAGATTCGTGGCCTGCTGGCGACCGTGCCGTCGGTCGTCGAGCAGCCCGGGGCCCTGGTGCTCCCCGAGATCGAGGGTCGGATCGAACTCCGGGGGGTGACGTTCGGGTACGAGCCGACCGAGCCCGTGCTCCACGACCTCGACCTCGTCATCGAACCGGGCGAGACCATGGCCGTGGTCGGTCCGACCGGGGCCGGGAAGTCCACGGTGGCCAAGCTCGTGACGAGGTTCTACGACCCGGTCGCCGGATCGGTGCTGCTGGACGGTCACGATCTTCGATCGGTCACCCTGCACTCGCTGCGATCCCAGCTCGGGGTCGTTCCCCAGGAGCCGTTCCTGTTCAACGGGACGATCGGCGACAACGTCGCCTTCGCCCGCCCCGACGCCACACCCGAGGAGATCCAGGACGTCTGCGACCGGGTCGGATTGACCGCCCTGGTCGACCGGCTCCCCGACGGTCTCGACACCGTGGTGCACGAACGGGGCTCGTCGCTGTCGAGCGGGGAACGACAGCTCCTGGCCCTGGCCCGGGCCTTCATGGCGAAACCCCGGGTGCTGGTGCTCGACGAGGCCACGTCGAACCTCGACCTCGCGTCCGAGACCATCATCGAGCGCGCGCTCGACGTGGTGCTCGAGGGCCGCACGGCGATCGTGATCGCCCACCGGCTCGCGACGGCCATGCGGGCCGATCGCATCGCGGTCATCGATGAGGGTCGCCTGGTCGAGCTCGGCACCCACGACGAACTCGTCGCCGCCGGTGGTCATTACGCCGCGATGTTCGCCACCTGGGACGCCCACCAGTAGCGACGGCACCCACCCCGCGCACGCCCCTCGCGACCCCCCGTGACCACCCCGCCACCCCGATTTCGAGAGCCTCAGCGACAGAACCGGCGCTCAGGCTCTCGAAATCGGGGGGTCAGTCGAGTTCGTGTTCGTTGTCGTGACCATGGCCGTGGTCGTCGAGCACGAGGAGCTGGGTGTCGTGTCGATGGGCGGCGTGATCGCCGAGGACCCGCTCACCGAAGACCGTGCGGAGGGTGTCCTCGGCCAGCACCTCGTCGGGGGGCCCGAAGGCAACGAGCCGCCCGGCCAGCAGGGCCACGTTGTCGCAATGGCGGGCCTCGTCGAGGTGGTGGGTCGTGATCACGACGGTCGTGCCGCCCTCGGTCTCGTCCTCGATCACATCGAGGATCGAACGCTGGCTGGTGAGGTCGAGGCCGGTGATCGGCTCGTCCATCAGCAGGATCCGGGGCTGCTGGGCGAGCGCCTGGGCGACCAGCACCCGCTGCCGCTGACCGCCCGACAGGGTGTCGAAGGTCTGATCGAGGAGGTCGGAGACGCTCATGCGGTCGGCGGCAGCGGCCATGAGTTCTCGATCGGCGGCGCTCAACCGACCGAACAACCCGTTGGAGCGGAAGCGGCCCATCCGCAGCACCTCCCGGGCGGTCAAGGGGAGCCAGTGGGCGCGGTGGTGGTGCTGCAGGACGTAGGCGACCGGGGGAATCGGCCGGGGTCCGAGCGTGCCCGAGGTCGGGGCCACCAAGCCGGCGATGACGTTGAGCAGGGTCGACTTTCCCGATCCGTTCGGACCGATGAGGGCCAGCGAACGCCCGACCGGAATCGACATCGTGACGTGATCGAGCGCCCGCCGGTCGCCGTAGACCACCGACACGTCGTCGAATCGGACCAGGGGAGCGTCGTTCACACCACCGAGTATGCCCAGCCGTTGGGGCCTCCGAGTGGTGTCGCCGATTCAGCGGGGCGGCGGGTCGCGGCGTGCCCGAGGGCCACCGAAGAGCCGAGCCAGCACCAGCACGATCACCGCCCCGAAGACCGAGCCGAAGAAGCCGCTGCTGGCGACCTCGAACCCGTCACCGTTGAACACGTTGAGCATCGTGCCCCCGACGACCGAGCCGATCATGCCCAGGGCCACCGTGCCGATGCAGCCGAGCGGGTGGGGGCCGGCAACGAGGAATCGGGCGACGACGCCGATCAGGAAGCCCGTGACGATCCAGCCGAGGAGACCCATGGGGTCACTGTGCCACATCGGGGTTGGAGATCGCACTCGGGCCGCCCAGGCTGTGGAGGCGAGCGGAGCGTCCGGATGCCGGGCCGAAGCACTCGGCAGCCGATCGAACCGACGTCGATCGATGAACGACTCGTTCGACGAAAGTCTCGATCAAAGGAACCACATGTCCCGATTCGAAGCCGCCGCCATCTGCACGCCAGGGCTCGAGACGGTCTGCGAGAACGAGCTCCGGGCACTCGGCATCAAGCCGAAAGCGGGCGCCCACGGGGTGGTCGAGTTCTGGGCGACGACCCGACAGCTCTACGCCGCGAACCTGTGGCTGCGCACCGCATCCCGGGTCCTGGTTCGGATCGCCAAGTTCCGGGCCACCGACTTCGCCCACTTGCAGGCTCGGGCGGCCGAGGTCGACTGGAGCCCGTGGATCGCCAACGACTACGCCCCCCAGTTCCGGGTCTCGGCCCACAAGTCCGCGCTCTATCACACCGATGCGATCGCCCAGCGGCTGCACCAGGTCGTCGGACCGCCCTCCATCGGTGAGCCCGAGCAACCGTTCGTCGTCCGGCTCGATCACGACATCGTCACCGTGAGCGTCGACAGCGGTGGAACGCCGCTGCACCGTCGCGGTTGGCGGGTCGACATCGGTGTGGCGCCCCTCCGGCCGACCATGGCGTCGGCCCTGCTCATGCTGGCCGGCTGGGACGGGACCACGCCGTTGGCCGATCCGTTCTGCGGGTCGGGAACGATCGCCATCGAGGCGGCCCTGATCGCCCGGAACCTGCCGCCCAGCGGTCCACGCCGCTACGCCTTCCAGACCTGGTCCGATTTCGAGACCGGCACCTGGGCCAGTGTGAACGGTGGTGCGGCGTCGCTGGCCCGCCCGGTCGACTTCGTGATCGAGGCCTCCGACCGCGACGCAACGGCCGTCGCCGCAACGCAGGCGAACGCCGAGCGGGCCGGGGTCGCCGAGGTGGTGTCGGTCGAGCAGAAGGTCGTCTCGCACCTCACCGGAGACGCCGGCGCCGGTCTGGTCGCCTCGAATCCGCCCTACGGGAAACGCGTCGGCGACGGCGACCTGGGCGGTCTCTACAAACGGTTCGGGGCCGTGGTCCGTGAGCGTCGCCCCGGATGGGGGTTGGCGCTGGTGGCGTCGGATCCCCGCCTCGCCCGTCGAGCGGATCGAGCGCTGCAGCCCCTGACGGCGCTCGGGCACGGTGGGATCCGGGTCGAGTTCCTGGCCCGGCCCCCGATCCCGGTCGACGACACCGAGCCCCCCACTCCCGCCACCGATGCGATCGTGGCCGATGGCCCCGCCGGCTCCGTCGGCCCCACCGGAGCCTCGGCGTCGGAAACCTGAGCTCAGACCGCCCGTTCGAGGACGAGGGAGCCGCCCGGCCCGTCGAGTTCGAGTCGATCGTCGGTGATGGTCCAGGCGTCGACGGCCGAGACGGCAATGAGGAACGTGCCGTCGAGCTCGCTCAGCCACGGCTCGACGCCGTCGCAGTCGCCCGTCGAGCCCGGCAGGGTGAACCCGGCCTGCCCGTCATCGGCCAGGGTGTACGACCCGAGGAGGGTCCGGCATCCCGTCTCGACGGTGACCGAGGTGAGCCGGGTGTCGATGTCGACCAGGATGTTGGCCGACCCGAGCTCGACCGGGTCACCCTCGACGGTGATCTCGGCCACGATCCAGGTGTGGTCGAATCGGGGGTCGGCGTCGGCGAGATAGCCGGTTCGGGCACAGCCGACGGCCACCGCAGCGATGACCAGCGCCGCTGCCGTCGTCCGGATCGCTGCCGGCGTCGCCCGAGCCTGCGGAATCGAGGAGCGGTCATGGCCAGCGACGGTACCCGCCGACCGGCGTCGTTCGAGCACCCGGCCCGGCGGCGGCGTCGACGTTCACCGAGCCGTCATGCCTCGACGTTGACATTCGATCAATCCCTCGGCACGCTCCTCGGTATGCGCCCACCGACCTCGATCACCATCGACCTGCCCGAATGGGTCTGGCAGCGGGTGGGTGACCGGCCGAACCTCGCCAGCGAAGACGATCGGATGGCGCTCGTCATCGATCTGGCCGAGGGCAACGTCGCCGACGGCGGGGGCCCGTTCGCCGCCGCCGTGTTCGACGAGTCGGGCACACTCATCGCCCCCGGGGTCAACCGGGTCGTTCCGTCCTCGGCGCCGATCGCCCACGCCGAGATCGTGGCGATCGCCATGGCCGGGCAGGTGCTCGGCACCTGGGATCTCGCCTCGGCCGGTGCCTTCGAGCTGGTCACGTCCACCGAGCCCTGTGCGATGTGTCTCGGCGCCGTCCCCTGGTCGGGGGTCCGGCGGATGGTGTGCGGGGCCCGAGACGAAGACGCTCGGGCCGTCGGGTTCGACGAGGGACACAAGCCACCCGACTGGGTCGAACACCTCGCGACGGTCGGCATCGAGGTTCGGCGTGACGTGCTCCGTCGCGAGGCCGCCGCGGTGCTGCGGGACTACGCCGCCGGTGGCGGATCGATCTACAACGGAACCATCGGGGGTGCCGCCGATGCATGAGGTCCAACTGCCGGGCATCGACCCCGGGCGGTACGTGGCGCCCACCACGCTCGAGGCCGTACTCGACCTCCTCGAAATCCACGGCGCGCGCGGCCCGTGTGATCGCCGGCGGCACCGATCTGATGGTCGAACTCGACCGGCGGGTGGGTGGACCGGTCGATGTCCTGGTCGACCTCACCCGGGTCGATGGGCTCGATGCGATCTACCAGTCGCCCAAGGGGCTGCATCTCGGCCCGTTGGTCACTCACAACGCCGTTGCCACCTCACCGCTGCTGATCGAACGGGCCCTCCCCCTCGCCCAGGCCTGTGTCGAGGTGGGGTCGCCGGCGCTGCGGAACCGGGCCACCGTCGTCGGCAACGTCGTCACCGCGAGCCCGGCGAACGACACGATCAGTGCGCTTCGCGGCACTCGGCTGCGAGGTGTCGCTGGCCTCGAAGCGAGGGATCCGTCAGGTCTCGCTCGACGACTTCCACACCGGGGTCCGTCGCACGGTCATGGCTCCCGACGAGTTGGTCACCGGCCTCACCGTCACCCCGACGGCCGACAACGAACGGGGCCTGTTCCTCAAGCTCGGCCTGCGCCGGGCCCAGGCGATCTCGGTGGTGCACATCGCCGTCGTCATCGGGTTCGACGGGCCCGACGTGGTGTCCGCCCGCATCGCCCTCGGCTCCGTGGCGCCGACGATCGTGCGGGCGACCGAGGCGGAATCGCTGCTCGATCGGTTCACCCCTGCGCGCCTCGACGATCGAGCAGGCTGCCCGCGCCGCTGCGGCTGCGGTGTCGCCGATCGACGACGGGCGAGCTCCGGCGGTCTACCGGTCCGACCTCGTTCCCGTCATGCTCACCCGCATGTTGGGCGCCATCGCCCGAGGCGAGCACGGGGCGGCCTGGCCGACCCGAGTGCCCGTGCTCGGCGGTCCGTCCGTGGCGCCGCACACACCGACCGGTCCCGTCGAGCTGAGCGAGGGCGACCATGTCACGGCGACCGTCAACGGCCGGGAGATCTCGGCGCCCTGGGTCCCGACCAGCATGCTGGACTGGTTGCGGGATTCGGTCGGATCGACCGGCACCAAGGAGGGCTGTGCCGAGGGGGAGTGCGGATCGTGCACCGTGCACCTCGACGGCACCGCCGTCCTGAGCTGCCTCGTCCCCGCCGGTCGGGCCGACGGTGTGTCGGTGACCACGATCGAGGGTCTGGCCCCGTCACCCGACTCACTGCACCCGCTCCAGCAGGCGTTCGTCGACCACGCGGCCGTGCAGTGCGGGTACTGCATCCCCGGCTTCCTGATGGCGGGTGACCGGTTGGCTGCGGAGTGCCCCGACCCCTCCGACCACGACATCACGATGGGCCTCTCGGGCAACCTTTGCCGATGCACCGGGTACTACAAGATCATCGAGGCCCAGGTCTCGCTGGCCGGCTCGGTGAACGACGAGGCCTCGACGTCGGGGGCCGGGCGATGACCGGCACCGGTCTCGGATCCGGCACGTCCGTCGGCCGGAGCGTACGCCGTCTGGATGCCGCGGCGAAGACCACCGGAGCCGCCGAATACCCGGGTGATCGCCGGGCGGCCGAGATGCTCCACGCCGTGATCGTGTTCACCGATCAGCCTCACGCCCGCATCACCCGTCTCGACACCACGGCCGCCGAGGCGGCCGACGGAGTCGTCCTGGTGCTGACCGCCGCCGATGTCCCGGTCAACGAGTACGGCCTCACCATGGCCGATCAGCCGGTCCTGATCGGTCCGGTCGACTCCGGTCGTTCGCCGGTGCCGGGCGACGTGTCACGCTGGGAGGCCGATCAGTTGGCCGTCGTCGTCGCCGAGACCGATCGCCAGGCCCGAGCCGCCGCCTTGTTGATCGAGACCGAGTGGGAACCCCTGCCGATCCTGGCCGACCTCGACGCCGCATTGGCCCCCGATGCCCCGATCCTGCACCCCGAGAGCCCGTCGGGCTCCAACGCCTACTACCACCTGGTGATCCGCAAGGGCGACGTCGACGACGCCTTCGCCCGGGCCGATGTCATCGTCGAGGGCACCTACGAGATGCCCTACCAGGAACACGCCTACCTCCAACCCGAGGCCTGCCTCGCCTATGTCGACGCCGAGGGTCGACCCACGGTCGAGATCGCCGGTCAGTGGACGCACGAGGATCGCGAGCAGATCGCCCATGCGCTCGATCTCGACGACGACGCCGTCCGAGTGATCTATCCGGCCATCGGCGGGGCATTCGGTGGCCGTGAAGACATGAGCATGCAGATCGTCATGGCCCTGGCGGCCCAGCGGTTGTGGGCGGCCGGTATCGAGCGCCCGGTCCGGTCGCAGTGGAGCCGGGAGGAGTCGATCGTCGGTCACCACAAGCGCCATCGGGGCCGGGCCCACACGCGCTGGGCGGCCACCAAGGACGGGCTGATCCTGGGCATCGAGGCCGAGGGCCATCTCGACGCCGGCTCCTACAACTACACCTCCAACAAGGTCCTGGGGAACATGCACCTCAGCATCTGCGGGCCCTACGACGTGCCGAACGCCCGCGTCGACTCCTACGCCGTCTACACCAACGCCGTTCCCGGTGGCGCGTTCCGAGGATTCGGTGGGCCGCAGGGTTGCTTCGTCGCCGAGAGCCAGATGAACAAGCTGGCGGAGGCGACCGGGATCGACCCCGTCGAGATCCGTCGCCGCAACGTGCTGGGTGAGGGGTCGATCGGGATCACCGGCACCGAGATGCCCCCCGGGGTATCGCTGCCCGAGGTGATCGAGGCGTGCGCCACCGCCGCGAACTGGGACGACGACCCGGCACCCGTCGTCCCGATGCAGTCGTTCGCCTCGCTGCTGCCCAGCGCCGGCGCCGTCGAGCGGGGCCGGGGATTCGCCTGCGCCTACAAGAACGTCGGGTTCTCCTTCGGCTTCCCCGAGCGGTCCGAGGCCACGATCGTGTTGCACGGTGACGGTGAGCGGGCGGACTCTGCCGAGGTCTTCCTCGCCGGGGCCGAGGTCGGGCAGGGTTCGCATACGGCGTTCGTGCAGATGGTGGCCGAGGCGACCGGGCTGCCCGTCGACTCGATCCGTCCGGTCTTCTCCGACACCGCGACCACGGGCGACTCCGGGTCGGCGTCGGCGTCGCGCCTGTCGTTCATGACGGGCAACGCGATCCTGGGGGCCGCCGAGGAGGCGGCCAAGGCCTGGCAGAACGGGGAACGCCCGGCGCTGGGCGTGTTCCGATACGTGCCACCGCCGACCGAACCGCTCGACCCCGAGGGTCGACCGAGCACCCCCAACTTCGCGTACGGCTACGTGGCCGAGGCCGTCGATCTGTCGGTCGACGTCGAGACCGGGCACATCGTGGTGCACGACGTCGTCTGCGCCGTCGACGCCGGTCGGGTGATCAATCCGCAGCTCGCGGTCGGTCAGGTCGAAGGGGCGATCGTCCAGGCCCATGGGTATGCGCTGTCGGAGGATCTCCGGGTGGTCGACGGCCGGGTCCTGAACCCGCGGTTCAGCGGCTACCTGATCCCCGGGATCGGTGACATCCCGCAGCGGATCGAGTCGGTGCTCGTCGAGCACCCGGATCCGCGTGGTCCGTTCGGGGTGCGAGGCATCGCCGAGATGCCGTTGATCCCCTACGCACCGGCGGTGGCCGCGGCGCTCCACGACGCCACCGGCGTGTGGTTCGACGACTTCCCACTCACCCCGCCCAAGGTCCGGGCCCAACTCGAGGCGGCGCGACTGCGAGGCTGAGGTGGTTCGGATCGGATCCCGCCGGGCCGGCCACGAGCACCCGCTCAGGGCACGGGGGTCGAGCCCGATCCGGGTTCGGTGGAGGAGCTGACGGCGATGACGACGGCCGCCAGCGAGACGAAGGCTCCCCCGAGGGTCACGTACGACCAGCGCGACGTCACCAGCAGGCCGGTGACCCCTGCCAGCACCACCGTCGATCCGGCGCCCACCCAGATCATCACCACCTGCTCGAGTGGCCGACGACGGACCGGACCGGCAACGGCCGCGACCTCGACGCGCCGCCCCCGGGCCTGGTCGTGACTGGGTGGCCCGGTGGGCATCTGTTCGAAGCGCGGACCGGCCATGAACAGGGGATCGGCCTTCTGCGGCCTGGCCTTGAGCACGACCAGGGGGATCGGGATCGGATCGGTGGGGGAGCCGACTAGCGTCAGGGCATGGCTGATCACGGCGTCACCCCCGGGCTCGTGTGCTCGCACCATCACCTCTACTCGGCACTGGTTCGAGGCATGCCCGCCCCACCCAGGACGCCGACCACGTTCATCGAGATCCTCGAGCAGGTCTGGTGGCGGGTGGATACGGCGCTCGACCTCGAGATGCTCGAATGGTCGGCCAAACTGGGTGCCCTCGAGGCCCTGCAGTCGGGCTGCACGGCGATCATCGACCATCACGAGTCGCCCCATGCGATCGAAGGCAGCCTGAGTGTCATCGCCGACGCCTGCGCCGAGGTCGGCGTGCTCGTCAACTGCTCCTACGGCGTGACCGACCGTCACGGCGACGACGGCGCAAAGGCCGGGCTCGCCGAGAACGACCGGTTCCTGTCCGAGGGCGGGCTCGGCATGGTCGGTCTCCACGCGGCGTTCACCTGCCACCCCAAGACCGTCGACGCGGCGATCGCCCTCGCCGACGAACACGGGGTCGGCATCCACGTCCACGTCGCCGAGGGGGTCGTCGACACCGGCCCCGGCATCGAACTGGCCCGGCGCGCCGACGTCGACTGGCTGCTCGTTCACGGCGTCAACCTGCCCGACGGGGTCGCCTTCGGTGGGACGATCGTCCACAACCCGCGATCCAACATGAACAACGCCGTGGGGTACTCCCATCCCGCCCGCTTCACCGGGCCCGTCGCACTGGGCACCGACGGAATCGGCGCCGACATGATCGCCGAGTTCCAGCTGGCGTTCGTCAAACAGCGCGAAGCCGACGTGACCTCGACCCCCGACGCCGCGTGGCGCTGGCTCGAAACGGGCTGGGACCTCATGCCGGCTGCCCGCGATCACGTGGTCACCTGGAGCTACCCCACCATGGATCCCTGGCACCTGGCCTACACGCCCGGGGTGCGTCCGATCGACGTCATCATCGACGGCCAGAAGGTGCTCGACGACGGCGTGGTCACGACCGTCGATGCCGCCGAGATCCGGGCCAAGGCCGCCGAGCAGGCCCAGCGCCTGTTCGCCAAGCTGTAGCCCGGGCATGCTCTCGACCGAAGACGACCGGCAGCGGGCCGCCGACCTGCGCCGCATGAAGGCGCTGGCCACCGGTCTCCTCGTCTTCGTCGCCGTCGTGTTCGTGATCGCCCGCTGGCTCGAGGTCGACCACCACCGGGTCGGCTATCTCCGCGCCACCGCCGAGGCGGCCATGGTCGGAGCGCTCGCCGACTGGTTCGCCGTGACCGCCCTGTTCCGTCATCCGCTCGGCCTGCCCATCCCGCACACGGCCATCATCCAGAAGCGCAAGGACCAGATCGGGGAGAGCCTCGGCGGTTTCGTCCGTGACAACTTCCTGACCCGGGAGGTGCTCTCCGAGCGGCTCGAACACGCCGAACTGGGTCGTCGGGTGGGGGAGTGGCTCGCCGACCCGGCGCACGCCCGAGCCGTCGGGGATCAGAGCGCAGCGGTGGTTCGAGGGGTGACCGAGGTGCTGTCGGACGACTCGGTGCAGGCCGGACTGGAGGAGTTGGTCGAGCATCGGGTCCGGGCCATTCCGGTGACGCCGATCGTCGGCAAGGCCATCGACGTCGCCGTCGAGGGTGGACACCACGAGGTCGTCCTCGAGAGCACGCTGGCCGGGCTCCACAAGTTCCTGCTCGACACCAAGGTCCCGTTCCGGGAGCGCCTCGCCAGCGAATCCCCGTGGTGGGTCCCCGAGCAGATCGACGACCGGATCTTCGAGAAGATCTACGACGCCGTCGGTCGCTTCCTGAGTGATCTGGGCTCGCAGCCCGACCACGAACTCCGTCGCGAGATCGACGCCCGGACCCGGGTCCTCGCCGATCGCCTGAAGACCAGTCCCGAGCTGATCGCTCGAGGCGAGGAGCTGAAGGAGGAGTTGCTGGCCCATCCGGCGGTTCGGGAATGGTCGTCCTCACTGTGGGAGCGCATCAAGTCCGGAACGATCGAGGCGGCCGAGGACCCCGACAGCGAGCTCCGGGTGAGGATCGAGGAGGGGCTCGTCGACGCCGGTCGATCGATCGTCGCCGATCCGGCCCTGCAGGCCAAGATCGACGAGTGGGTCAGTGGCGCCGTCGGCTACGTGGCCGAGCAGTTCCGCGACGAGGTGTCCGGTCTGATCGCCACCACGGTCCAGCGTTGGGACACCCAGGAAACGGCCGAGCGGCTCGAACTCCAGGTCGGCCGGGACCTGCAGTTCATCCGGATCAACGGCACCGTGGTCGGTGGGATCGCCGGTCTGCTCATCTATTCCATCTCGGAGCTGCTCCTCTAGGAGGACGCCGAGCCGGCCGGTGCCGGTGAGCGGCCCCCGGACGAGGCTCGAGCGATCGATCGATTCACCGACTCGACGAGCGACGTCCGTGCGGTACGGCCGCCCGGGTCACCCGGTCCCGGCGTCCGGAGGTCCGCCCCGACGACCGAGGGCGGCGGCGATGAATGCGTCGGTGGCCTCGACGAATCGCTCGGCGGACAGATCGGTGCGGCCGACGGCGTGCCAGCCTGCGATTCCCGGCGAACCGAGGCCGAACGCCGATGCGAGGTCCCACCATGGGTCGTAGGGTCCCGAGCCGGTGCGGGTCAGGTACCGCTCGA
Source organism: uncultured Acidimicrobiales bacterium (assembly GCA_963717115.1). Lineage (GTDB taxonomy): Bacteria > Actinomycetota > Acidimicrobiia > Acidimicrobiales > SZUA-35 > JBBQUN01. Next base: position 777,742 of record CAVQVO010000017.1, read on the forward strand.
GGAAGCGGTCGGCAGCGGCCTGGTCGACCATGACCGCAAGGTTCCAGCGCACGTGGCCGAGGTCGGCGTGCGGATGCCCGACGCACGCATTGACCCAGTCGACGACTCCGCTCACGACCGGGGTCGGCTCCGACGGGTGGGTTGCGAACAGGACATTCAACGGGTGGTAGTCGCGATGCAACAGCGCCGGCCCGGTTCGAGGCATCGAGGGCATCGGGGCGTCGAGCACCTCGGCGGCGCGCCGCCAGGTCTCGGGCCGTCTCGTCCAGGTCGGAATCGAGGGCGCACGGGCTCCCCACCGTCGGTAGGCGGGGAGCCCGTGCCCGGGTTCGAGCGGCAACCGGTGGAGGTCGGCGAGGGCCCCGGCGAGGAGATCGACGACCGCCGTGAGTTCGCCGGCGCTCACGATCGGTGTCCCGTCGAGGTGTGACATCAGCAGCGCCGGCGTGCCGGTGATGGTTCCGTCGGGATCGCACCCGATCAGGGCCGGCGTCTCGGGCACGGCCGGTCTGGCGGCCGGTCCGGAAGCCCCCGCGGGGGTCGGCGTCGCGCTGCCGGCCGCCCGCATCGCCGCGAGCAGCCCCAGCGCGTTCGCCTCCCGGGCGACGAGATCGGGCTCTCGCTCGAGCCACACAGGATCGAGGTGACGCCGCAACACGACCATCGAGAACTCGGCTCGGGCATCGAGCTCGAGCCGGGTGACCTCCGAGGACAGGCCGCCGACCATCGGTGTGGCGGCGATGGGTCGGGCACCGGTCAGATCCTCGATCCAGGTGACGACCGAACGTGGCAGTGCAGCGAGCATCGCTCCATCAGTCAAGCAGCGCTCCATCAGCCAAGCATCGCTCCATTCTTCGAGCAGAGTCGGCCGGCCGCACCCGCTCCTCTCGATCCATCCCCGGATCGGTCGTCGCGCGAACGATCGCACGGTTCCGCGGCGCGAGCGGCAGCACGGTAGCGTCGGCGGTCATGCCCCACCCCCTCGCCGATGCCTACCGGCAGATGCGCGGTCGTGTCCTCGAACTCGGACGCCGGCTCGATGACGACGGGGGCGAGCAGCGGGTTCCGTGCTGTCCGGCCTGGAGCGTCCGCCAGCTCGTCGCGCACCTCGCCGGGGTCCCGGCCGACATCCTCGACGGCCGCCTCGATGGTGTCACCACCGATCCCTGGACCCAGGCCCAGGTCGACGCCCGGGCCGGTGACTCCCTCGCCACCATCCTCGACGAACTCGAGAGCAAGGGAGCCGTGCTCGACGGCGTCCTGGCCGACGGCGCCGGCGCGTTCCCACCCCAGTTCTTCCTCGATGCCTGGACCCACGAGTGGGACCTCCGACAGGCCATCGGTGCCCCGGCCCGACCCGATCTGAGCCTGCTCGACGGACCGTTCGACGCCTTGCTCGAGTCGGTATCCGGACGGCTGGACACCGGCGCCCTCGGTCCCCTCGACCTGACGATCGACGGGACCGTCGTCCGGCTGGGCTCGGCCCTGCGACAGCACGACGAAGCGGAGGCCACCGACTCGCTGGTCGGGCTGACCACGACCCGCTTCGAGTTCGCTCGCCTGGCCCTGGGTCGCCGGAGCCGCCGACAGATCGCCTCGCTCGACTGGTCGGGCGACTCCGCGCCGTTCCTCGATGCGCTGGTGGTGTTCTCGGCCAGCGAGCACGACGTGGTCGATCCCGTGACCCTGGCCGATGCCTGAAGGACACGTCCTCCACCGCGCCGCCCGCCTGCAGGGCAAACGGTTCCGTGGCAAGACGGTCAGCGTGTCCTCGCCGCAGGGACGATTCAGCGACGGCGCCCAGGCCGTCGACGGCCACCGGATCGAGCGGATCCACGCCTACGGCAAGCACCTCTTCTACGACTTCGAGACCGGTGACTCGATCCACGTCCACCTCGGCCTCTTCGGCAAGTTCCGGGTGTCGACCCTGCCGGTCGACCGGGACCCGTCGCCCAACTGCCGGCTGCTGATGGAGTCCGAGACCGACCAGTTGCATCTCGCCGGTCCGACGGTCTGCGAGGTGGTCGACCCCGACGGGGTCCAGGCCGTGATCGATCGGCTCGGCCCCGACCCGATCGTTGCGCCCGCCGACGGTGCCGATCGGTTCGCCGCCCGGCTCGCCCGTCGCCGCATCCCGATCGGCGCGGCGCTGCTCGACCAGAAGGTGATCGCCGGGGTCGGCAACGTCTACCGCGCCGAGTTCCTCCACGTGCTGGGCATCCATCCGTTCACGCCCGCCAACGAGGTGAACCGGAACCAGAGCGATGCCCTGTGGTCGCTGGCGGTCGACGAGCTGACGGCCGGCGAGAAGCTCGGTCGAATCGTGACGGTCGACCCGGCCGAGATCGGATTCGATCGGCGCCGCGACCTGCCACGCGGCGAGCGGCTCTACGCCTACAAACGCCACGGCCAGCCCTGTCGTCGGTGCGGTACCTCCATCGTCAGCGCCGACATCGACGGTCGATCGATCTGGTGGTGTCCACCCTGCCAACCCGCCTGACCGGCCTGACCTGCCCGCCTGACCGGCCTGACCTGCCCGCCTGACCGGCCACCCAACCACCCTGCCAACCCGCCTGACCGGCCACCCAGCCCGCCGACCTGCCCGAACCCCAGCCCACCCACCGAACCGTGGGTCCACCGTCGTATTCCGGACAACCGAGGGGCCGCCGTCGCCGGCGCCGTACGGAGGCTCCGCAGAACTTCGGGTTCGGACGGTGGCTCCTCGGTTGCGGCGAGGTTTTGCGGGCCGGGCTCGTGCCTCTAGGTTGGCGGGCCATGTCGCCGCACACCGCTCTGCCGAACACCTCTTTGCCGCCGAAGGTCGCTCTGCCGCCTGAGGCCGTTCTGCCGTCCGAGACCGTTCTGCCGCCTGATCCCGGCACCTTGCCACCACCCACCGGCACCCTCGTCCACCAGCGGGCCTACGACGTCAAGGCCTATCACGTCGCCGCCGATCGACTGCGACTCCGAGGCAGCGTTCACGACGTCAAGCCGCCGGGGATGTACATCGAGGACGACCCGGACCCCCTGTCGGTCCATCACATGGAGGTCGATCTGCTGCTCGACTTCCCCTCGCTCACCATCCTCGAAGCGGCGGTGGCGATGAACGTCACGCCCCACCTCGGCTGCAACACGATCGAGCCCGACTATCAACAACTCGTCGGGCTCTCGATCGCCCGTGGGTTCTCCCGCCAGGTCAAGGATCGCTTCGGTGGACCGAACGGGTGCACCCACATCGGGGCCCTGCTCCAGGCCATGGCCCCGGTGGCCATCCAGTCCGGTTGGTCGATGAGGACCCTGGCCTCCCGGGAACACCCCGAAGCGGGCACGAACGACTTCGGACCCGAGGAACGTCGGCAGGCCATGGCCTTCAACCTCAACACGTGCCACATCTGGGACGAGAACGGGGCCCAGGTCGCCGGGATGCTCGCCGGTGCCGAGATGGAGATCCCGGTGTGGGCGGTGAAGCGGATGGAGGCGATGGGTCGCTCACCCGAGGAGTGGCGGCGACCGTCCTGAGTCGGCCCGGTTGGGCGTCGCCTCGACCCGGACGGTAGCAATGGTCCGGTGTTCCCCCGCTCCATCACCCTGCCCATCGAGGCCGGCGCCGCCATCCGCGAGACGCTGGGGATCCTCGGCGATCACGAGCAGTCCGACGACCAACTGCGGGCGCTGATGCTCGAGCAGCGGGTCTGGGAGTCCTGGACGCCCGACGAATGGGCGTCGATGCAGGGAGCCGATCAGCCGATCGATTTCGAGCTCGAGGACGCGGCCATCATCCTGCAGGGTCTGGCGTTCACCGAGATCATGAGCGTCGAGTTGCCGTGGTTCCCGATGGTGCAGTGGACCGTGGACTTCATGACCGCCGAACTCCGTCCCGCCTGGACCGACGACGAATGGCGACGTCTCATCCCCTGAGGTCGATGCAGAAGTGATCGTCACTCGGTCGAGGTTGCAGCCGGGAACGAACAGGGCAACCTCGGTCACGAACGCCACCCGACCGACCGAGGATCAACCGTGCTCGACCTCTGGCCGAACTGCGAATGCTGCGACGTCGACCTCCCGCCCGACTCGACCGACCCCGACAACTGCCCCGTTCACGGAACCGCCGCCGACGACCGGGTTCGCTGACCGGGAAGGAACCGCTCGACCTCGCGCCGGCGGCCGGCCCGGCGAGAGGTGCCGAGTCGCTCCGGACGAACGGCTGAGCCAGACTGTGTCATGGCCTACATCTCGGATCGGGTCGTCCACGACGCCGACGCCCACATCATGGAAACCCCCGACTGGTTGCGCGATTACGCCGATCCCGAGATCCGCGATCGCCTGGCCCGACCCGAGTACTCGAACGAGCTCAAACAGTTCGGCAACCTCGTCGGGGTCGACGATCTCGACGGGGCGTTCGATGCCATCGAGGCCAAGCACCGGTCGAGCGACTTCCTCGCCGACGAGGCGATCGAGGTCATGAACCGCAAGAACTTCGCTGCGACGGGGTCCTTCATCGCCGACGACCGCCCACGGGTGCTCGACCTCATCGGCGTCCGCTCGCAGCTCCTGTTCAACACGTTCCACAACGCCCGCCTGTACCAGTGGGAGCATCAACCCGATCTCGATCTGGCCTACGGCGCGGCCCGCGCCCACAACCGCGGCATGATCGACTTCTGCTCGGTCGACGACCGACTCCTGCCCACCTGCTACGTGCCGCTGGCCGATTTCGATCGGGCCGAGTCCATGGCCCTCGAAGCCGTCGAGGCCGGCGCCGCCGCCCTGCTCGTCGCTTCCGGTTGCCCGTCCGGGCACTCGCCCAGCCATCTCGGCCTCGACCCGGTGTGGCGGGCCGCATCCGAGGCCGGCATTCCGGTGGTGTTCCACGTCGGCGGGACCGGCGCGCTGATCGACCCGAACTACTTCGTCAACGGACTGCCGATCCCGACCGACTTCCACGGTGGCGACGAGAACTTTCGTTCGGTCGACTACATGGGCATTCCCGGACCGCCGATGCAGACCATGGCCACGCTGATCTTCGACGGCGTGCTCGACCGCTTCCCCCAGTTGCGTTGGGGCGTGATCGAACAGGGAGCGATCTGGTTGCCGAGCTGGATGAAGCAGATGGAATCCGCCTTCGAGGCCTTCCACCGACACGAGGAACGCCTCCAGGCGCTCGAGCTCCGTCCGAGCGAGTACGTCGAGCGCCAGGTTCGCGTGACCCCGTACCCGACCGAGGACATCGGCTGGGTGACCGAACAGGTGGGGCCGAACATCCTGCTCTTCAACACCGACTACCCGCACGTCGAAGGCGGTCGGCGCCCGTACGAGCGGTTCGAGCGGAGCCTGGGCGACGTCGACGAGTCCGTCAAGCAGCGGTTCTACGCCGACAACTTCATCGACCTGATGGGGAGCGCGGTCGCGGCGCTGGTCTGAACGGGCCCTCAGCGCCGGCCCGGCTCGGGTTGGACCAGAGACGGCCGTTGGCGTCGCAACGCTCGCCGATAGGCGTCCCGGACGTCGGCCAGCTCCAGGAGCTCCTCGGCCGGCATGGCCGGTGAGAACAGGTAGCCCTGGCCGTGCCAGACGCCGTAGGAACGGAGCGCCTCGGCCTGCTCCCGCGTCTCGACACCCTCGGCGATGACCTCGTAGCCGAGGTCTCGGCCGATGCCGGCGATCGCCGACACGATCGTCTGGGACGTGTGGTCGTGCAGCAGGTTCCGGGTGAAGTGGCGATCGATCTTGACGGCATCGAGCGGGATCTGGGTCAGCAACGACAGGGAGGACTGTCCCCGTCCGAAGTCGTCGAGCCAGATCGACGCGCCCCGGCGGCGCATGTCCTGGAGGCGTTCGGCGGCGTGCGCCAGATCGGCGATCACCCCCGTCTCGGTGATCTCCAGGGTGATCCCGGTGAGGTCCGGCTCGTCGGCCAACAGGTCGAGCATGTCCATCAGGTGAGCCGGAGGGAGATTGAGCCCGACGTCGATCGGTCGACCCATCGAGCGCAGGAGCTGCCGGAGTCGGCGGGCATCCCCGAGCACCGCCCTGGTGAGCGCGGCGTCGAGCCCGGTCTCGATCGCCAGCTCGATGAACGTTCCGGCATCCCGGACGCCGGACTCGTGATGCCACCGAGCGAGCCCTTCGACGCTGGTGATCTGCCCGGACCGAAGATCGACGATCGGCTGGAACCAGCCTCGGATCCGACCGGCGTTCAGCGCCGCTCGCAGCTCGGCTTCGTCGTCGAGGCGCCGGTCCATGCGTTCGCGCATCGACGTGTCGAACGTCGCGGCACGGTCTCGACCATCCTCCTTGGCCTGATAGAGCGCAGCATCGGCGAGACGAAGCACATCGACCGCCGTCGTGGCGTCGTCGCCGGCGCAGGCGACCCCGATACTGGCCGTGACCGGCATCATCCGACCGGCGATCGCGAACGACTCCCGGAACGCCTGCATCACCCGGCGAGCCACACCCTCGACGTCTTCGATGCCGTGGACGGGGGAGACCAGGATCGTGAACTCGTCACCACCCAACCGGGCCAGCAGGTCGCCGGGGCGCAACACGCCGGCGATGCGATCGGCCACGTCCCGCAGGAGCTCGTCGCCGGCCTCGTGGCCGAGCGAGTCGTTGACGATCTTGAAGCGATCGAGATCGAGGAACAGCACACCCACCGTCATGCCCAACCGTTCGGCTTCGATCATGGCCAGGTCGAGGCGGCGGGCGAACTCGCCGCGGTTGGCCAGCCCGGTGAGGGAGTCGTGGCTGGCTTCGCGAGCCAGCCGCTCGTTGGTCAACGACAACTGATCGGCAACCCGCTCCCGACGCAACGCGAAGTAGCTCGCGGCCTGGTCACTGCGCAGCTTGACCACCGAGAGCACGGCGCTGAAGGGCACCGTGTAGACGAGGATCACGATCGTGGCATTCGAGGTCTCGTTCCCCATGTTCCAGAACCCGAGGGAGGCGGTCGCCACGATCATCAGCTGGAAGGCCCAGAACAGCCGGGGGACCGCCGACGAGAACATGATGTTGGCGGCGATGGGGCCGAGGACCAGCATGGCGACGAACGATTGCCAGGTCGGTTCCGGCGGCGCCGCGACGAGGGGCAGCGAGCCCCAGGTCAGCCCCGAGGTCAGCATGGCGCCGATCAGGTAGACGGGGGCCCGATCGGCCGTGGCGTCACGCTGGACGAGGATGGCGCTCAGGCCGCAGGCCAGGGCGGTGGCGGTCACGAGCGCAGCCCAGATCTGCAGGGAGCCCCGGTCGGCATGGTGTCGCAGCAGGAGGTAGTAGCCCGCCACGGTGGGCGTGGTGAGCAGGGCCACCACCTGGAGCAGATGGCAGGCCTGGGCCAGCAACCGCCGCCGAACGTCGAGCGCGAGTGAGTCGTGGAGGTCGTACACCCGGGAGGGGAGCATCCACTCGAAGACGCGGCGCGTCCTTGAACTCATGCTTCAGTATCGGCTGCGGGGCCCTCGATGAAAGCGGCGGTCCCCCGGCCGCCGCGTCCATCTCCCGAGCGAGTCGTCGAAGCGGTTCAGCCGTTGGCCACCCGTTGCAGGGCTCCGCCGTCGGCGGCCAGTTCGGCGAGCAACGGCGAGAGCTCCCAGTGGGCGCCGCCGAGTTGCTCGGAGTAGGCCGAGATCTTGGAGGCGATCTCGGACAGCCCGACCGTGTCGGCCCAGAACATCGGGCCGCCGCGATAGACCGGCCAGCCGTACCCGTTCACCCAGACCACGTCGATGTCGCTGCCGCGGATGGCGATCTGCTCCTCGAGGATCTTCGCTCCCTCGTTGACCATCGGGTAGAGGCACCGTTCGAGGACCTCGTCATCGGTCACGGCTCGCTGCTCGATCCCCTGACCCGACGCGAACTCGCGGATCATCTGCTCGACCTCGGGATCGGGTGTCGACGCCCGGGTGTCGGGATCGTAGGTGTAGTAGCCCCGCCCGTTCTTCTGACCCTTGCGTCCGCTCTCGCACATCAGCTCGCGCACGGTCGAACCGGTCGAGGTCTCGGCCTTCCAGCCGATGTCGAGCCCGGCGAGATCGCTCATCGCGAAGGGTCCCATCGGGAAGCCGAACTCGTAGAGCACCCGGTCGACCTGGGCCGGGGTCGCCCCTTCGAGGATGATCTTGTTGGCCTCGATGCTCCGCATGAACAGCATGCGGTTGCCGACGAACCCGTGACAGACGCCGACGAGGACGGCGATCTTGTTGATCTTCTTGGCGATGGCCATCGAGGTGGCGATCGTGGTGTCGGAGCTCTGGTCGCCGCGGACCACCTCGAGCAGTTTCATGACGTTCGCCGGCGAGAAGAAGTGCAGGCCGATCACGCTCTCGGGCCGACTCGTTGCGGACGCGATCTCGTTGACGTCGAGCGCCGAGGTGTTCGACGCCATGATCGCCCCGGGGCGACAGATCTGATCGAGTTCGGCGAAGATCGACTTCTTCAGGGCCATGTCCTCGAAGACGGCCTCGATGACCATGTCGCACTCGGCGAAGTCGGCTTTGTCGGTCGAGCCGGTGATGAGCGCCATCCGCTCCTCGACCTGGGCCGGCGTGATCGACGACGACCGTTCGTAGTTCTTGCGGACGACCGCCAGACCCCGGTCGAGGCTCTCCTGGTCGCGTTCGACGATGGTGACGGGGATCCCCACGTTGGCGAAGTTCATGGCGATTCCCCCACCCATCGTGCCGGCCCCCAGGACGCCGCAGCGGCGGACGTCGACCAGTGGGGTGTCCTTGTCGATGCCCGGGACCTTGTTGGCGGCCCGCTCGGCGAAGAAGTAGTAGCGCTGGGCGGCGGATTGGGTGTCTCGCATCAGCTCGCCGAACAGGCGCCCCTCGACGGCCAACCCTTCCTCGAAGGGGAGGTTCACGGCGGCCTCGATGCACTGGATGTTGTACTCGGGGGCGAGGAAGCCCCGGGTCTTGCGGGCGATCCGTTTGCGGACGTCGGCGAAGACCGAGGGGTCGGCCTTGGCCTCGGCGAGCTTGTCGTCGCGGTCGCGGATCCGGGTGAGGGTGGTGCCCTCGGCGGCGGCCCGGGCGGCGAACGCAACGGCACCGGCCCGCAGGTCGGTCACGATCTCGTCGATCAAGCCACACTCGAGCGCCTCGTCGGTCCCGATCTGGTCGCCGCTCGTCATCATGGCGAGCGCCTTGGCAACGCCGGTCACCCGGGGCAGTCGCTGGGTGCCGCCGGCCCCGGGGAGCAGACCGAGCTTGACCTCGGGCAGACCGAACCGGGCCCCCGGGTCGGCCACCCGGAAGTGGGCGCACAGTGCCACCTCGAGCCCGCCGCCCAGTGCCGTGCCGTGGACGGCGGCGACGACCGGCTTGGAACAGTTCTCCATGGCCTCCTGGACGGCCTGGAGGGACGGGCCCTTGGGGGCGCCGCCGAACTCGGTGATGTCGGCACCGGCGATGAAGGTCCGCCCGGCGCAGATCACCACGATCGCCGTGGCATCGCCGGCCTCGGCCTGGGTCACCCCATCGAGGATGCCCTGGCGGACGTGGTGGCTCAGGGCGTTCACGGGCGGGTTGTCGATGACGACGAGGGCGACGTCGCCTTCGCGTTCGAGTTGGACGGATTCAGTCAGCTGGCTCATGCGGGCCAGTCAAGCACCCCGCGACCCACCGGAGAAATTGCGCTCCCCGGTGGTCGGATCGGGCCTCCCCGCGGGATGGACGCTCAAACCCCGAGATCGAGCCGGGGCCGCTCGTCGAAGCCGGTCAGTCGCTCCAGGGCGGCCATCACGCCGAGCACCCCCGCTTCGTCGTGGTGTCGGCCGATGACCTGGAGGCCGATCGGCAGACCTCCCGAGTCGAGGCCGGTACACACCGAGCCGGCCGGATTGCGGGTCATGTTGATGCCGTAGGTGAACTGCACCCACCCCTGGTTCTCGACGCCGTCGATGGTGCCGTCGTGCCCGAGCACGGGCACCCGACCGGCCGTGGTCGGACTCAGGATGAACGGCGCCCGGTCGAACGCGTCTTCGAGCCGCCAGTTCAACTCGAAACAGGCGTCCTGGGCGCGGGCGTGGTCGAGCGCGGTCATCGTCGAGCCGAGCATGATCTGGGGCTTGATCGAATCACTCAGGCGATCGAAGTCGGGCGTCCCGATCAGGTGGCCCTGCGCCTTGAATCGGCTCACGGTCCAGAGCACGATCCAGGCCTGGACCGGATCGGTGGCGAACACCTCGTCGATCTCGACGACCTCGGTTCCGGCGTCGGCCAGGCGGTCGACCGCGGCGCGGCACGAGGCTGCGACCTCGGCGTCGACCGTGGCGAACCCGAAGGTCGGGGTCCACACCACCCGTTCCGGGACGGTGCCCCGCTCGACGGCCCGGTCGACGGCATCGGCGAAGGACGACGACGGAGCCGGGAGCGACAGCGGATCGCGGCGATCGGGGCCGGCGACGGCGTCGAGGGCCAGTGCCGTGTCGAGTGCCGTGCGACCCATCGGGCCATTGGCGCTGAGCAGCCCCGACCCGGGCATGGTCCGCCCCGGGATCGGGATCCGCCCGGTCGTCGGCTTGAGTCCCGACAGCCCACACATCGCCGCCGGGATCCGGATCGAACCGCCTCCGTCGGACCCGGTCCCGAGCGGGATCATGCCCGACGCGATCGCCGCCGCGGTTCCTCCCGAGGAACCGCCGGGGGAGTGCGCGGCCGACCACGGATTCGACGTGGCTCCGAACGGAACGTTGTCGGTGGCGCCCTTGTGGCCGTACTCGGGCGTGTTGGTCTTCCCGATGATCACCGCCCCGGCCGCCCGGTAGCGGGCGACGTGAACCGAGTCGGCCGCGGCCGGCGGGTCGCCGGCGTGCAGATCCGATCCGAACGAGGTGACGAAACCCTCGACGGCTTCGAGGTCCTTGACGCCCATGGGGACGCCGGCCAGGGGGCCGACGTCTTCACCGGCGGCGAGGCGTTGGTCGAGGGCGTCGGCCTGGGCCAGGGCCCGGTCACCGTCGTAGGCGACGAACGCGTTGAGGCTCGGGTTGAGCGCCTCGATTCGGTCGAGGGCGATCTGGGTGACCTGGCGCGCGGTCTGTTCCCCGGCCCGAACCCGGGCAGCGATCGAACGAACCGACTCGTCGAGAAAGGAGCTGTTGGTCATCGCCGGACCCTATGGGTTGGCCGCCGTCGGGTCCAGAGGTCGGTTCAGGCCAGACAGCGCAGAGGCTTGCCGCCGTTGTAGGCGATCATGTCGCCGATGGCGGCGGGGATGCTCATCGGGCCGCCCGGTTCGTTGCCCTCGAGTTCGTAGCGCGCCCGATGCAGGTTGCCGACGATCCGCTCGGGGTCGCTGAGTTCGGCGAACTCGCCGAGGTCGAGGTCGCGGGCCGCCTCGAGCGGGGTGACGGCCGAGGCCTGCATGTCGATGGCGGTGGCCTGCAGGAATTCGTAGTAGCGGACCAGCCGATCGAGGACGGAGAGGTCGCACACCGGTCCGTGACCGGGGACCACGACGTCGGCATCGAAGGAGCGAACCCGCTCGGCCGCAGCGAGTGAGCCCGACACCGAGCCCATCAACACGAACGGGGTCCCACCGTTGAAGACGAGGTCGCCGGCGAACAGCACCTTCTGGTCGGGGAGGTAGGCGACGATGTCGTTGGTGGTGTGCGCCGGCGTGCCGATGTAGTGGAGCTCGGCGCGGATGTCGCCGGTCCAGACCGTGAGGTGATCGTCGAACGTGACGAATGGCGGGGCGATCTCGATCTCGCCCCAGTCGGGCCCGTCGAACACGCCCTCGAAATGGGGAGTCCCCGAGGCGATGACGAGCTCGCGGCAACGGACGTGACCGATGATGGTGGCCGGGTGGGTGAGGTAGTTGCCGTGCGTGTGGTCGCCGTGGTGATGGGTGTTGACCACGACCCGGATCGGCGCCGAGGTGACGCCGGCGACGGTGTCGAGGAACGCCCGGGTCCGACGCTCGGTGGAACAGGTGTCGATGGCGGTGACCCCGTCGTCGGCCACGATGAAGCCGGTGTTGTTGATCCACCACGTGCCGTCGGGTTGGACATAGGCGAAGACCCGGTCGGCGACCTCCACCAGATGTGGCGGATCGAGCGGTTCGTTGTCGTGTCCGTGGTGCGCACTCATGGGGTTCTCCTTCTCGGGCCGTCGGCTCGGTGGTCAGACGGCCCGGGCGGCGTTGACGGCGATGGCCCCGGCGATCTCGGCCCGTCGGGTCTTCGGGAGATCGTGACCCATGTCGGGGAACATCAAGAGCCGGGAATCGGGGACCGCCTTGGCGGTCGCCGTCCCGCCGCTCGGTTTGACCAGTCGATCCTGGAGTCCGTGGACGACCAGGGTCGGGGCCGTGACCGATCGGAGCGCCTCGGTGCGATCGGGGCCTGCGGCGATCGCCGCGGCCTGTCGTTCGAGTCCGTGCGGCCGGTAACTGCGTTCGACGCCGAGTCGGGCGGTTGCCAGATGCTCGTCACGGTCCCAGGCCGAACCGGCCCACAGCGCGTACAGTTCGGTGCCGGCCTCGGCCGCGGTCTCCTTGGTCGGCGGTTTGGCCCGCACGACCCTGGCCAGCACCCGCCGGCTGGCCCCTCCGTTCTTGCGGTCGCCGGTGTTCGACATGATCGATGTCAGTGATCGCACCCGGTCGGGATGGCCGATGGCCAGCGACTGGCCGATCATGCCGCCCATCGAGGCTCCGACGACGTGCGCCCGGTCGATGTCGAGCGCGTCGAGCAGCGCGGCGGCGTCGGCGGCCATGTCGGACAGCCGGTAGCCGACCTCGAGGTGTCGCTTGGCGACCATGGCGGCGACGGTCCGGGCGCGGGACGGAGGCGCCCAGTCGAACTCGGCGCTGAGGCCGGCGTCGCGATTGTCGAGTCGGATGACCCGGAACCCACGCCCGGTGAGTTCGTCGACGAAGTCCTGCTGCCAGTCGATCAACTGGCCGCCCAGGCCCATGATGAGCAGCAGCGGATCGCCCGCCCCCTCCTCCTCGTAGTAGAGGCTGATTCCGTTGGCTTGGACGTGGGGCATGACGGCGAGCCTACGACGGATTCGGGGATCGCCGAGTCCTCCCGACCCGACTTTCGGGGTGTGACCGGGGCCGCATCCTGTGGGAGACTCCGCGTCATGCACGACCTCGTGATCACCCAGGGGACCGTCGTCGATGGGACCGGGACTGCCCCGTTCATCGCCGATGTCGCGATCGATGGCGACCGGATCGTCGCCGTCGGCACCGATGTCGGTCCGGCCCGTCGCACGATCGACGCGGCCGGGTTGCTCGTCACGCCGGGGTGGGTCGACATCCACACCCACTACGACGGGCAACTCACGTGGGATCCCGATCTCGCTCCATCGTCGATCAACGGCGTGACCTCGCTCGTCGTCGGCAACTGCGGGGTCGGATTCGCCCCCGCCCGCCCCGACCGCCGGCAGTACCTGATCGAGTTGCTCGAAGGGGTCGAGGACATCCCGGGTGCGGCCCTGGTCGAGGGCATGCAGTGGGAGTGGGAGAGCTTTCCCGAGTTCCTCGACGCCCTCGATCGCCGCCGGTGGCCGATGGACGTCGGCACCCAGGTGCCCCATGCGGCGCTGCGCTACTACGTGATGGGCGAGGACGGTGCCGATCTCGAGGTGGCCGCCGATGCCGATCAGATCGCCACCATGGCCCTGCTGTGCGAAGAGGCGGTCGCCGCCGGAGCGCTCGGCTTCACCACCTCGAGAACGATCGCCCACCGCACCAGCACCGGTCGCCGCATCGGCACGCTGAAGGCCTCGACCGACGAGGTGGTCGGGATCGCCTCGGCCCTCGGCAAGCTCGACCGGGGCGTCATCCAGCTCATCTCCGATGCCTACCAGTCCGACGACGACGAACTCGTGGCCGGCGAGATCGAGCTGCTGGGCCGGCTCGCCACCCAGATCGGCCGTCCGATCAGCTTCACCGTCCAACAGAACGACGAGACCCCCAACCGATTCCGCGAACTGCTCGAGGCCATCGACGGCTGGAATGCGGCGGGAGCGACGGCCCGCGCCCAGGTCGCCGTTCGACCGATCGGGGTCCTGATCGGTCTGAACGCATCGGCCAATCCGTTGAACTTCAGCCCCACCTATCTCGGTCTCGCCCCGCGGCCGCTCGCCGAGCGGGTGGCCGAGATGCGCCGACCCGAGGTGCGCGACACGATCCTGGCCGAACACGCCCAGGCCCGGCCCAAGAGCTTCGCGAAGGTGATCCACTCGGCATACGACCGCATGTATCCGATGGCCGACGTCCCCGACTACGAGCCGACCTCGGAGGCCTCCGTTGCCGGTCTCGCCGCCCGCTCGGGCCGCGACGCCAACGCCGTCCTCTACGACCTCCTGCTCGAGAACGACGGGGCCCGGCTGCTGTACGTGCCCCTGATGAACTATGCGGGCGGCGACCTCGACGACCTGCGAGAGATGATGACCTCGCCGAACGCGATCTTCGGTCTCTCCGATGCCGGCGCCCACTGCAATGCCATCTCCGACGGCTCGTTCCCCACCACGGCGCTCACCCACTGGACCCGCGACCGCTCGCGGGGGCCGCAGATCCCGATCGAGCAGATCGTCCACCGCCAGACCCAGGCCACGGCCGCCCATGTCGGCTGGCTCGATCGGGGGGTCGTCGCCCCGGGCATGCTGGCCGACCTCAACGTCATCGACCACGACCGGCTGCGGGTCATGGCCCCCCACATCGTCGCCGACCTCCCCGCCGGCGGCACCCGCCTGATGCAGCAGGTCGAGGGCTACCGCTACACGATCAAGCGGGGCGTGGTCACCGTCGAGGACGACCGGCTGACGGGCGAACGGCCGGGTCGTCTCCAGCGATCCTGAGCCCCGGGTCCCGAACGCAGACGCCCGGCCTCAGCGACTGGCGATGCAGGTCTCGGTGCCGAAGTCGAGGATCCGGCCGTCGACATCGACGAACCGCCACGAGTAGTCGTGTTCGCGCAGGTCGAGATCGAGCACGCCCCAGGCGTCGGTGATCCGGACCTGCGACGACGGAATCGGTGACAGCCCGCCCCGCAGGGGCACCCCGCCGGTCCCGACGATGATGTTGGTGACGCCCCGCTCCTCGTCGGGCACACCGTCCGGTGTGATCGGTGCCAGGCGCTCGTAGTGGTGGGCATGCCCGGTGAGGACGAGATCGGTGCCGGCGTCGAAGAGCAGCCGATGGATCGGGTCGAGATAGGGCTGATCGGCATAGGCGGGATACGACGAGCGCCGGGGATGGTGCATGGTGGCGATGCGACAGACCCCGGCCGGCGCGGCGGCGAGTCGCTGGCTCAACCACTGGCCCTGTGCGCTCCCGGCCGTGCACCCGCCGACCTCGGAGCAGTTGGTGTTCAGGGCCAGGATCTGCCAGTTCCCGACCACGAGTTCGTGGTAGCCCCGGGTCGGATCACCGGCCGCCGCACCGAAGTACTCGAAATACGGCGCCGCGCCGGGCGTCAGGTAGTCGTGGTTCCCGGGGATGGGATCGAACCGGGTCTTGTGTCGGCCGAAGACCGGATCGAAACAGGTGTCGAACTCGAGCGTGCTGCCGGACTGGTAGACGTAGTCGCCCAGTCCGAGGATCCGGCCCGGTACCTGGTCGAGCAGTGCTGCGACCCGGGTGCCCCCGACGCCACCGCACTCGACCAGATCGCCGACGGCCACGAGGTCGATCGTGCCCGGGTCGGGAACGACCGTGGTGCAGGGTGTGGGGGTGGATCGTTCGCCGGTGGGGGATTTGGCGACGACGGTGTAGTCGAGGGTGGCGGCGAGGTCGGTGTCGGTGAAGGTGAGGGTGGTGGTGCGGCCTCGCCAGTAGGTGGGTCCGTTGTCGACGCGGCGGGAGACGATGTAGTCGGCGGCGCCGGGGGTGGTGGGCCAGGTGATCTGGAGGGTGCCGGGTCCGGCGGCGGTGACGGTGCAGCTGGCGGGGGGTTGGAGCGGGGTGGTGGTTCGTTGGTCGGTGCAGGGTGTGGGGGTGGATCGTTCGCCGGTGGGGGATTTGGCGACGACGGTGTAGTCGAGGGTGGCGGCGAGGTCGGTGTCGGTGAAGGTGAGGGTGGTGGTGCGGCCTCGCCAGTAGGTGGGTCCGTTGTCGACGCGGCGGGAGACGATGTAGTCGGCGGCGCCGGGGGTGGTGGGCCAGGTGATCTGGAGGGTGCCGGGTCCGGCGGCGGTGACGGTGCAGCTGGCGGGGGGTTGGAGCGGGGTGGTGGTTCGTTGGTCGGTGCAGGGTGTGGGGGTGGATCGTTCGCCGGTGGGGGATTTGGCGACGACGGTGTAGTCGAGGGTGGCGGCGAGGTCGGTGTCGGTGAAGGTGAGGGTGGTGGTGCGGCCTCGCCAGTAGGTGGGTCCGTTGTCGACGCGGCGGGAGACGATGTAGTCGGCGGCGCCGGGGGTGGTGGGCCAGGTGATCTGGAGGGTGCCGGGTCCGGCGGCGGTGACCGAACACGACGAGGGTGACGAAGGGGGAACGGCGCCGCTGGTGCCGACGGCGCCGAGGATCCCTGCGAGGACCACGATCGCGCCGACGAGCACGATCGGTCGAACGAGCCGTCGTTTCCGCATCTCCACCCGCTGTCTGCCCGCCGTGGGCCCACCCGCATGGTCCGCCCGCCGGACCGGGCCCGTTCAGGCCTTGCGGGCCTCCATCGTAGACAGTGGTCGCCGATCGAGCCATTGGGTCGAGATGCTCTCGAGCGCCTCGAGCCGGTGCTCGAGCGAGTGGGCGACCGGATACAGCATGAGTTCGTCGGCCCCGGTTCGGGCCTGGAGCCGCTCGAGGCCGCCGACGACGGTCTCGGCGGTGCCCACCAACGAGTTGCTCGGCATCGATGCCGCAGTCGGGTAGTTCGGATGGGCCAGGGCCTCGTCGGGCCCGACCAGTTCGACGGTCTGCCCGGTGCGCAGGGCGAAGCGGCGGAGCCGGCTCGGCGCAGCAAGGTGGTCGGCCTCGGCCTCGGTCTCGCCGACGACCACCGTGGCCGAGACCATGAGGTGCGGGGCGTCGAGGATCGGTGACGGCTCGAAGTGGTCGAGGTAGATCTGGGCGGCCTGTTCGGTTCCACCCATGTCGAAGTGGTTGGCGAACGCGAACGGCAGGCCCAGGATCCCGGCCAGCTGGGCGCTGAAGCCGCTCGATCCGAGGAGCCAGACATCGGGCGACGAGGTCGCAACCGGGGTGGCCGAGAAATGCTTGAACAGACCTTCCTCGGTGCGCTCGTCGCCGAGGAGGCCCATCAGGTCGAGCAGGTGCCGGGGGAAGTCCTCGTCGAGTCCCTGAACCGAGCGACGCAGCGCCGCAGCCGTCGCTCGATCGGTACCGGGGGCCCGCCCGAGACCGAGATCGATCCGGCCGGGGTGGAGCGCCTCGAGGAGTGCGAACTGCTCGGCGACGACGAGTGGCGCGTGGTTGGGCAGCATCACGCCCCCGGATCCGACCCGGATGCGCTCGCTGTTCGCGGCCAGGTGGGCGATGAGCACCGGCGGGTTGGTCGAGGCGACGGTCGCCATGTTGTGGTGCTCGGCCACCCAGAACCGGCGATAGCCGAGCCGGTCGGCGGCACGGACCATCTCGGTCGCCTCCCGCAGCGCTTCACCCGACGTCGAGCCCTTGGCCACGATGGCGAGGTCGAGAACCGACAGCGGGAGCGGTTGCGTCGCGGTGGCTGGGGTCACGAGGGTTCACGCTTTCGTCGGGGCCGGATGGGGCCGGTCGTCATCACGTGGCGACAACCCCGCGACGAGGTCGACTATGCCACGGCTGGATCGACGTTCGTCATTCGATGAGACTGCCGTCATGCCCGCCACCGGTCCTGCTGCCTCCTCGTCGTTCCCCGCCTTCGATCCCGCCGAGGTGCAGCACCGGCTCGTCGATGCGCTCGGCACCCGCATCCACGTCGCCGAGATGGGCGAGGGACCCCTCGTGCTGTTCGTCCATGGGTTCCCCGAGTCCTGGTACTCGTGGCGCCACCAGCTGCCCGCCGTTGCCGAAGCCGGGTTCCGGGCTGCGGCGATCGACGTTCGCGGCTACGGGCGATCCTCGAAACCCCGCGAGATCGAGGAGTACCGCATGATCCGTCACGTCGCCGACAACCTCGGCGTCGTGCGGGCCCTCGGCGTGGAGCAGGCCACCATCATCGGTCACGATTGGGGAGCCCCCATTGCCGCCAACTCGGCCCTGCTCCGCCCCGATGTCTTCACCGCCCTCGGGCTGTTGAGCGTTCCCTACAACCCACGGGGCCCGCTCTCACCCAACGACGCCTTTCGACTGCTCGGAGGCGACGAGGAGTTCTACATCGAGTACTTCCAGGAACCGGGCCGGGCCGAAGCCGAGATCGAGGCCGACCTCGCCGACTGGCTCCTCGGCTTCTACTACTCGGCATCGGGCGAGGCGCCGCCCATGGTCCCGGGCAACGGCTCGATGGCGACCGTCGGCCCCGGCGGCACCCTCCGGGAACGGTTCCGATGGCCCGAGGACGGCATGCCGACATGGCTGACCGAAACCGATTTCGCCCACTACTGCAACGAGTTCGAGCGGTCCGGGATCACCGGCGGCCTGAACCGATACCGAAACGTCCAACGCGACTGGTTCGACCTCGCGGCGTTCGACGGTGCCCCCATCAACCAGCCTTCGGTCTTCATCGGTGGCGAGAAGGACGGCCCGACGATCTGGGGTGCGGCGTCGATCGCCCGGTTCGGCGAGACGATGCCCAACCTGACGAAGTCGGTGATCGTGCCGGGAGCCGGACACTGGGTCCAGCAGGAAGCGGCCGACGCCGTCAACACCGAACTCGTCGCGTTCCTCCGAACCCTGTGACACTGAGGCCATGGCCGCCCTGACCGTGATCGCCGTCCATGGCAATGGCGGAGGGAGCTTCCGATGGGAGCGCCTCCCCGACCCGCTCGCCGACGGCGTGAGGCTCGAGGGCATCACCCTGCCCGGGTTCGCCGGGCGGCCACTGCCCGACGGCGTGGTGTCGATGGCGACGTTCACCGACGCCATCGCCGAGCACGTCGAGGTCCACGACCACCCCCGGGTGCTCCTCGGCCACGGGATCGGCGGCGCCCTGGCCCTCGATGCGGTCTCCCGTCGTCCCGACCTCGTCGACGGTCTGATCCTCCACGCCCCGGTCGGCGCGAACCTCGACGAGCGCCTGTTTCCCCGGATCATGTCGGCCCGCCCGATCCGCTGGCTCGCCCAGGCCGTGGTCGGTTCTCGCATCACGGCGTCCCTCGCCGGTCCTCGCCTCTTCGACGGCCCACCACCGGACTACGGGCGCCGGTTCCTGACCGAGTACCGACGGGCCGAGGCCTTCGGGGTGATGTTCGACCTGTTGACCGCCGAGTGGTTCGACGCGCTGCCGGCCACCACCGTCCCGACCACGCTGCTCTGGGGCGACCGAGACCGGGTGCTGCGAGTCGGGCAGGCCGATGATCTGGCCGCTCGTCTGTCGACGGTGGATCGTCGAATCGTGACCGGGTGGGGCCACTATCCGATGATCGAGCAGCCCGAGGACTACGCGGACGTCGTCGCCGAGGTGGCCCGGGCGCTCGTCGACCGATGAGGTTCGGGCGGGGTCGAACCGAGCCGGGTGGCGGCGTCGGGAGCCCATGGCGGCTGGGCGAAGGACGGCTCGAGGCCGAGGGCGTGGGTGGCAAGGCGGCCAATCTCGACCGGGCCGCAGCAGCCGGCATCGCCGTTCCCCCGGGTTTCGTGATTCCTCACGGTCGGCCGGACCGGCTCACCGTCGCCGATCTCGAACCGTTGGGATCGGGACCGTGCGCCGTGCGCTCGGCCTTCTCGGTGGAGGACCGGCCCGACTCGTCGCTGGCCGGTTACTTCCGCACCGAACTCCACGTGGAGGCCACCGTCGGTTCGATTCGTTCGGCCGTCGAATCCGTTCGGGCCTCGGCCGACACCGACCTCTTCGGCGATGCCATCCGGCTGGATGTGCTCGTGATGCGACAGATCACGCCGAGGCACGCCGGCGTGGCCTTCACCGAGGCTCAGTTCGAAGACGACCTCGTGAACGCGACGACCGGACTGGCCGATCGGCTGGTGTCGGGGCTCGACGCCGGGCAGACGCTCACCCTCGCCAAGCGTCGGCGCTTCGACCGGAGCGATCGCTCGGTCCCGGGCTGGCAGCAACGTCTGGCAACCCTGCTGCGCTCGGTCCGGTCGACGTTCGGCGAACGCGACTGGGACATCGAGTGGGCCGACGACGGCGACACCTGCTGGTTGATCCAGATCCGGCCGATCACCGCACCACCCCGCCGCAACGAGACGTTCACGATCGCCAACCACAAGGAGATCCTCCCCGAACTCCCGTCGGTCCTCATGGCCTCGGTGGTGCAATCGAGCGCGTTCGACCTCATGGACCACTACCGGGCCGCCGGACCCCACCTCCCGGTCGATCGCCCGTTCATCGAGACCTTCGCCGGCCGGCCCTACATCAACCTCTCCCAACTGACCGATCTCCTGCGGCGGCTCGGGCTGCCGACCACGCTGCTGTCGTCCTCGCTGGGCGGGGAGCCCGAGATCGTGGTGGGCCTCCGACCGCTGCGGATCGTGACCTCGCTGCCGGTCTTCGTCCGACTCGGCCTGGCCCAGCTCACCGTCGTCGGCCACGCCCGCCGGACCGAGGAACGGATCGACGAACTCGTGCGCCGACCCACCGACGATTTCGCCTCCATCCTGGCGGGTCTCCGTTCGACGTACATCCTGCTCGTCACCGAGATGTCGGCGCTCGCGACGGCCATGGCCGGACCGGTGTCGGTGGTCCGCTCCCTGGGAGCGCTCGACGCACACCTCGCCCGCCAACGGACGCCGGGAACGGCCATGCTCGACGATCTCGAGTCGTTGATGGCCCTGGCCGAACGCGATCCGGCCTTGCGGTCGGAGCTGCGAGCCGGACGGTTGCCCGACGACCCCGGGTTCATCGATCGGTGGCAGGTCTGGCTCGACCGGCACGGGCACCGAGGGGTCTTCGAGAGCGACATCGCCCGGCCCCGGTTCGCCGAGCAACCGGCCCCGATCCTCGCCGCGATCGCCCAGGGTCGTCGAGCGGTGGTCACTCCGCCGGACCGGTCGGGTGTGGGGCTCGAGGTCCGTCGTCGGCTCACTTCGCCGCTGTGGTTCGTCGCCCGCCGTCCGATGGCGGCCCGGGAGCGGATCCGTTGGCACACGATGCAGGCCTTCGCCGCCTACCGGGCCCGCCTGCTCGAACGGGCCGAGCACGCGGTGGCCGACGGGCTGCTTCCCGACGTCGAGGCCGTGTTCGACCTGACGATCGAGGAGCTGACGGCGTTGGACCGGGGCGAGCCGTTCCCGCCCGGCGACCTGACCGAGCGACGCGCCGAGCGGGAGCGACTCGGCGCGCTGCGGCTGCCCGACCTGGTGCGTCGCTTCGACGACGTCGAGGAACTGGGTTCGGCCGAACGTCCGGACCTCCAGGGCCCGCCAGGCCTCGTCGCCACGGGTGTCCCGCTCACCCGTGGCCGGGTCGCAGGCGTTGCGCTGCGTTGCAGTGAACCTCCGTCGGCCCTGCCCGAGGGGTTCGACGCCGCAACGACGGTCCTGGTGGCCCGGAGCGTCGACGCCGGTTGGGTCCCGATCTTCGGGTCGGTGGCGGCCGTTGCGGTCGAGATCGGCGGCGACCTGTCACACGGCTCGATCATCCTGCGCGAGCTCGGCGTTCCCGCCGTCACCAATCTCGGTCCACTCCCCGGGCTCGCCACCGGTGACCGGGTGGAACTCGACGCCACCGTTGGTCGGCTCCGACGGTTCGAGCCGGTCGGTCAGGCCCCGGGTCCGCTGGACCCACCGGTGGGCTGAGTCGCGTCCGGCGCTCCGGGACGGGCCGGGGTGGGCTGCGTCACGGGATTCCGACGGTGGCTGATGCGGTCTTCGATCAGTCGTCGCTGTCGGTCGTTGAGTGGTCGGGTCGACCGGTACGTGACCTCGATGGTGCCATCGGCCAGGGGCAGGGCGGCGATCTCCGGCAGGAGCAGGACGTCGGTCAACCCCAGGTCGTGGGACGCGGCATTGAGATCGCGACCGATCATCGTCTCGTCGAGTTCGGCCCAGACGTCGGGTGCGATCGTGACGCGGTTCTGCACCAGCTGCTGCGAGCGGTTGGTCACCGACTCCAACGCTCCGTGGCCGGCGTGCCAGGTTGTCCCGTCGGGCAGTCGGAGTCGGAGACCGACCCCGCTGAGTGTCTCGACCGTGCCGGACACCTCGTTGCCCCCGACCATCATCGAGACCTGATCGCCGATCGCGTAGCGGTCTTCGAGCAGGACCATCAGGCCGGTGAGCCAGTCCTTGATGAGGGCCTGGCCGCCGATCGCGATGCCGGCTCCGATGAACCCGGCCGACGACACCAGCACGACCGGGTCGATCCGCAGGAGGTGGGAGACGATGATCACGGCGATGACCGCCACGACGAGCGCAGCGATCCTCGACAGCATGTGCGCCGCGGCGTCGGCCCGCTGGAGCCGTCGTTGTTCCAGGCCGGTCCCGTCGTCGGGTCGGGGGAGTCGGACCCGCCAGACGCCCTTCCCGGCCAGCGCTCGGCGAACGGCCCGACGGGTCACGAATCGCAGCGTGACCCGGATGACCACGGTGAGGAGGTAGGAACCGACGACGACGGCCACGATGGCGGCGGCGCGCAACAGATCGTCGGAGGCGTCGATCTGGGGAACATCGGGCATGACCGCAGCGTAGGAGCGAGCGCGTCGGGTCCATACCCGGGGCCGTCTCGAGGGGGGCGGTCGACGGGGTTCGGTGTCGACTGCAAGACTCGCATCCATGACGATCGTGCACCTGACGAACACCGCGGAAGCCGACGACGTGGCCTCGGTCCTCGCCCGCGACGGCTGTGTGGTCATCGACCGGTTGGCCGACCCGGCGGCGATGACGCAGATGATGGCCGAACTCGAGCCGTTCCTGTCGGGGACGAGGGCCGGCAGCGACGAGTTCAGCGGTCGCAACACCCGCCGCACCGGTGGTCTGATCGCCCGATCGGTCACGGCCCGCGACTTCGTGATGAACCCCCTCGTGCTCGAATCGGCGCGCACCGTGCTGTCGTACGCCTCCAGCATCCAGCTCCATCTCACCCAGGTGATCGCCATCGGGGCCGGCGAGCCGGCCCAGACGGTCCATCGCGACCAGTGGGCCTTCGACTTCTTCCCGTTTCCCGCCGAGTTCGAGGTCCAGTGCAACACGATGTGGGCGATCGACGATTTCACCGAGGAGAACGGCGCGACCCGGGTGATCGTCGGCAGCAACCACCACGAGGACCGGCTTCGCTTCGAAGCCGCCGACACCGAGCCGGCCGAGATGGAGGCCGGGTCGGTCCTGCTGTACACCGGCCGGCTCTATCACGGTGGTGGCGCCAACCGGACCGAGGTCACCCGTCACGGTCTCAACATCACCTACAACGTCTCCTGGCTCCGACAGGAGGAGAACCAGTACCTGTCGGTCCCCCGAGAGGTCGCGATCGGGCTCGACGACGACCTGCTCCGGATCATGGGATACGCACGAGGGGCGTACGCACTCGGGTATGTCGACGATCTTCGGGATCCCCTCGACGCACTCCGGGGGAGCAGCGGCGGATCGGGATTCGAGGCCACGCCGGTGACGGCGCCCTGACCGGCAACCGAGTGCGATCGACGCGGTTTCGCCCCTTCCGCCCGTGATCTTTCGCTGATGTGGTCGCTATCTTGCGGGCGTGGACTCCTCCTCGTTCCCCGTTCGTCCATCGGTCGCCGCCGACTTCGCACGCCTGACGCTGGGCTCGGGTCGCCGTCGGCGGTTCGAGGTCGGATCCCTCGACGACGTCGCGAGCCGGTACCGCGCGGGTATCGACTGGCTGGTCCGGGCCCAGGACGAAGCCGCTTCCGGCGGGGTCGTCGGCGGTGTGTCGTACGGCTACTCCGTCCGGGGCGGTTGGCGTCGGGCCTACCCCGAGACGACGGGCTACATCGCCCCGACCTTGTGGGACGCCGCGGTCCGGCTGGACCGACCCGAGCTCGCCGATCGAGCGGTCGCCGCGGTCGAGTGGCTGCTCACCGTCCAGCACGACAACGGCGCCATCCCGAATCCGACGCTGGGGCTCGACGACGGGGTCGTGTTCGACACCGGACAGGTGCTCTTCGGCTTCACCCGGGCGTCGGCCGAGACCGGCGACGAACGGTTCGTCGAGGCCGCCCGTCGGGCACGACGCTGGTTGGTGGCGATCGCCGGTGATGACGGACGTTGGACGCGCAACACGTTCAACGGGATCCCGCATGCCTACAACGCCCGTACGGCCTGGGCCGTCGTCGAGTCGTGTCGGGCCGATCCCGACCCCGAGGCCCTCGAGATCGCCCTGGTCAACCTGCGCTGGGCCCTGTCGCTCGAGCACGACGGCTGGTTCGAGGAGGCGGCGTTCGAGGCGGGTGCGTCGGCGTTCACCCACACGATCGCCTACACGATTCGTGGTCTGCTCGAGAGCGGTCGTCTGCTCGAGGATGCCGCCATGATCGACGTCGCTCGGCGAGCGGCGGACGTCGTGGCCGCCGAGGTGGCCCCCGACGGTTTTCTGGCGGGGCGGTTCGATGCCGCCGGGGTGCCGACCGACTCGTTCTGCTGCCTGACGGGCAATGCCCAGATGGCGATCATCTGGTATCGGCTCGCGGCGGATCCCGCGGATGCGTTCGCGGTCGTGGCCGACCGGGCGATGGCGTATGTCGCGCAGACGCAGACGTTCGGTGACACCCACGGTCAGGCGGCGAGTCGGCGAGGGGCGATCCGGGGTTCGCAGCCCATCTGGGGTGCGTACTCGCCGTTCACCTACCCGAACTGGGCGACGAAGTTCTTCGTCGATGCGCTCGCCGACCGGATGGACCTTCACGAAACGTCAGTTCGCGCCGACAATGGATGATGTGACGCTTCATTCGAGCGACGACGCCCTCCGTGCCTGCCGGCACCGATCCTCGCACGACGACGCACGCCCGAGAGAGACCTTGCTGGGCGTGGCGATCGACCGCGTCGACTTCGATCAGGCGACCGATCGGATCATGCAGCGCGTCCGCCGCCGGCAGGGAGGGTGGGTCTGCACGATCAACGTCGCCATCCTGATGTCGCTGCACCAGACGGCCGCCCTGCGCCGATATGTCGACGACGCGGCGATCGTGGTGGCCGACGGTGCACCGTTGGTGTGGCTGTCGAGACTGCATCGCCGTCCACTCCCCGAGCGGGTGGCGGGGATCGACCTCGTCGAGTCCCTCCTCGGTTGCTGCGAGGTCGAGCAGCGATCCGTGTACTTCCTCGGAGGGACCGACGCGATGATGGACACCTTCGTGGCGTGGTGCGCTCGTCGATACCCCGACCTGGTGATCGCCGGCCATGCCAACGGCTACTTCGACGAGATCGAGGCCGAGCAGCGAGCCACCGACATCGTGGAATCCGGGGCCGATCTCCTCCTGGTCGGGATGGGTGTGCCTCGTCAGGAGCACTTCGTCCTCGAGCATTCCGGATCGCTCGACGGCGTCGTCGCCATCGGCGTCGGCGGGAGCTTCGACGTGCTGAGCGGGGCGCGACGTCGGGCCCCGCGCTGGATGCAGTCGGTCGGCCTCGAGTGGTTCTTCCGTCTCCTGCAAGAACCGCGCCGGCTCTGGCGTCGCTACCTCGTGACGAACTGTCGGTTCGTCGTCCTCGCCGCCCGCGATCTCCTCCGTCGCTGACCGGACGGGACGGACGGGTTCACGCAGACCCGGCGTCGCGCCGCGGACCGGTCCTCACGGCGCAGTAGGGTGCGACGGTGACGCCGCCCGATCCCAGCCTGCCCGTCGGATCGACCTCGGCGGGGTCGATGTCGGACAGCGTCCGACCGGCGTCGTACCCGCAGCCGACGCCGCAGCACGCCGAGTTCCTCCAGGGGGCCCGGGCTTTCGGGCTGGTCGCCCGGTCGGTGGCCCGGCTCGAGCTGCCCGACACGCTCGGCCTGGTCTCGAATCGGCCGATGCTGTTCGCCGGCAATCATCGGAGCCTGTTCGACATGGTCGCCACCCTGGCGATCTTCGACAAGTTCGGGCTGTCGTGCCGGATCATGTTGCGTGGTGACCTGATGGAGAAGGGGCCGGGTGCGGCGTTCCTCCATCGAATCGGCTGTATCCCGACCTCGAAGCACCATCGCGAGGAGGCCGAGGCCACGGCGATCGAGGCCCTGCTCCGGGGTGAGCTCGTGGCGATGATGCCCGAGGGACGCCTCATTCCGCCCGCTCAGTGGGTCGATGGGGTCGGTCCGCCGAGGCCGGGGGTCAGTCGGATCGCCCAGGAGACGGGTGCCGTCATCGTTCCGGTGGCCTTCTCGGGCACCGAGGTCCTGTGGCCGAGGGGTGGGATGCCGCGACCGCGAATTCCACGGCCCGTGGTTCGGCTCCGGGTCGGGTCGCCGTTCGAGTTGGACGGTGACGATCATCCGGCCAACGCGGCGCGGGTGATGGCGGCGATCTCGTCGCTCCTGCCGCAACCCTGAACCACGGCGACAGCTCCGAACCACACCGTCCGGGGGCTCACGGCCGCAGAGCCGCGGCCGATCATGGTTACCAATGGGTAACGCGACTTGTCATCTCCTGACGTCTCGCTCTATCCTATGTTACTCATCGGTAACTTAACCTCGTTCGTCCGTCCTCAGGAGGCCCCCATGGCCGAGTTCTCACTCGCACTCAACGAAGACCAGGTTCAGCTCCAGAAGTGGATCCACGGCTTCGCCGAGGACGTCATGCGGCCCCAGGCCGAGGAGTGGGACGAGCGCGAGGAGTTTCCCTGGTCGTTCGTCGAGGAGGCCGCATCGATCGGGCTCTACGGCTGGGAGTTCATGGCCGAGATGATGATGAACGACCCCAGCGGTCAGTCGATGATGGTGGCGCTCGAGGAGCTCTTCTGGGGCGACGCGGGGCTCGGGATGGCCATCATGGGATCGGGACTCGCAGCGGCCGGCATCGCGGCAAGCGGCACCAGCGAACAGGTGATGGAATGGGTGCCGCAGTGCTACGGCACGGCCGACGACGTGAAGGTCGGTGCGTTCTGTGCCTCCGAGCCCGACGCCGGTTCCGATGTCAACGCGTACCGGCTGCGGGCCAAGTACGAGGAGGGCACCGACGAGTGGGTCCTCAACGGCACCAAGGCCTGGATCACCAATGGCGGCATCGCCAACATCCACGTGGTGGTCGCCGTGGTCGATCCCGCGCTCGGATCGAAGGGCCACGCCAGCTTCATCATCCCGCCGGACACCCCCGGTCTGTCGATGGGGCAGAAGTACAAGAAGCACGGGATCCGGGCGTCGCACACCGCCGAGGTCGTGCTCGACGACTGCCGGATCCCCGGGCGCTGTCTGCTCGGCGGCAAGGACAAGCTCGACGAGCGCCTCGCCCGGGTTCGCGAGGGTCAGCCCGGCAACTCGCAGGCCGCGATGCAGACGTTCGAGGCCACCCGGCCCGCCGTCGGTGCCCAGGCCCTCGGCATCGCCCGGGCCGCCTTCGAGTACTCCCTGCAGTACGCCAAGGAACGGCAGGCGTTCGGTCGGCCGATCATCATGAACCAGTCGATCGCCTTCATGCTGGCCGACATGGCCACCGAGATCGACGCTGCCCGTCTGCTGGTTCGCCGGGCCGCCTGGCTCGGCAAGCAGAAGCAGTTCAAGTACGCCGAGGGTTCGATGGCCAAGCTGAAGGCCGGTCGGGTTGCCGTGCACACCACCGAGCGGGCCATCCAGATCCTCGGGGGCTACGGCTACACCCGTGAGTACCCCGTCGAGCGCTGGCACCGTGACGCCAAGATCTTCGACATCTTCGAAGGCACCGAGCAGATCCAGCAGCTGGTGATCAGCCGTGCCATCTCGGGCCTGCGCATCGAGTAGTTCTCCCTGGGCCGCGGAAGTCGGTGAGGAAGTTGTTCATCCGGGCAGACGGGATCTGGGGGAGTCGACCGGGGGTATCCGTCAGGTGCAGCAGACGGTCCGCCAAGTCCCGATCGGTGAAACCGGTGCTCGTCTCTTGCTGGCGTCGCCGCCAGTCGTTGAGCCAGTACCACTGCCCGGAGGTTGCCGACGGATCGACCGAGTTGCACACCACCTCCAGATCCGATGGCTCGGCTCCGTTTTTCGGGTGCGCCGCGCCCGTCGCTCGGTGAGGTCACGACTGCGCGTCGTGCACGAGGATTGCGATGTGCACCCGGTTCGTCACTTCGAGTTTGGTGAGAAGCCGCGAGACGTGCGCCTTGACGGTGGCCTCGCTCATGAACAGCGACGCAGCAATCTCGGCGTTGGAAGCGCCGGACCCCACCGCAGTGGCGACCTCGCGCTCGCGGTCGGTGAGCGACGTCAGGCGCTGGGCAGCGATGCGACGGCGATCGGTCATCTCGTCGTTGCCGAGGTGGGAGAGAAGGGTGCGGGTGACCGACGGTGAGAGCATCGCCTCTCCCGCAGCAACGAGGCGAACGGCGTTGACGATCTCCGTGGGCGCAGTGTCCTTCAACAGGAACCCGTCGGCGCCGGCCCGCAGCGCGCTCATGACCTGCTCGTCGGCCTGGAACGTGGTCAGGACGATCACGTGTGGCGGCGTTGCGAGTCGGCGCAGGGCTGACGTGGCGGCGATGCCGTCCATCCCGGGCATCCGGATGTCCATCAGGACGACATCGGGTCGATGCGCGCGCACGGCCGCAATGGCGTCGGCTCCGTCGGCAGCCTCGCCCACCACCTCCAGCTCCTCCGACGACGACAGGATCATCCGGAGACCGGCACGCACCAACGCGTCGTCGTCGACCAGAAGCACCCGAACGTTCACCACGGAAGCTCGGCCTCGACGACGAAGTCACCCGAAGCGTCCAGTCCGTGCATCAGGACGCCATTGGCCAGGGTCACCCGCTCCTGCAAACCGAGGAGGCCGGTGCCCGAACCCGGCACAGCCGGACGGTCGGCGGCGCCCACGACGGGTCGGTTCCGAACGCTGACGTGCAGGCCGCGGTCGGGAGCCCCCGCCACCCGAACCTGGGCGAGGGCGCCGCGAGCGTGCTTGCCGATGTTGGTCAGCGCTTCCTGCACGATGCGGTAGGCGTCACGGCCCAACGGGCCGGGTGCGGCCTCTGCTCCGTCCACCTGCATCTCGAATTCGATCGTTGCGCCGGAACGGCGAGTCTCCTCCACCAAGCGGGGAATGTCGGCCAACGTCGGTTGAGGCACCGTCGACGACCGCTCCTGCCCGGGCTCCTCCCGCAGCACGCCGATCACGTCCCGCAGTTCTTCCAGCGCCTGGTGAGCCGTCGACCGCAACAGCGCAGCGCTCTCGCGCACCTGGGCGGGAGGCAGGTCGAGTGCGACCTCGAGCGCCCCGGCGTGCAACGCCACCAGGGAGATGCGGTGGGCCAGCACGTCGTGCATCTCCCGTGCGATTCGGGTCCGCTCGGCCAGGCGCGCCCGTTCGGCCCGGACGAGCTGATCGGCCTCGGCCCGTTCGGCACGGTCGCGAAGGGTCGAGAGGAGCTGACGTCGGGCCCGGACGAACATGCCCCATGCGGTTGCGGCGGCAGCCAGTGCCAGCGTCGGCAGCAGCACCGACCAGGTATCGGTACGCCCGAGCCAGATCGAGCACACCACCGCCGCCGGAACGGACAGCGCGCCGACGAGCAGGGCGGGGCGGACAGGGCGGTGGACAGCCAGCGAGGACAGTGCGAACAGGCCGGCCACGGTGCCGAACGTCGAAAACGCCCCCAGCAGGATGCAGACCAACGCCACCCCGAACGGCCAGCGCCGCCGCCACCACAGTGAGAGGCAGCAAAGCGCTCCGAACGCGGCGTCGGTGGCCACCTGCCCCGACGTCATCGGAGTGGCGGTGACGTCCCCGGTGGCGCTCAGGACGAGGGCGCCGAGCGCGGTGGCGATGACGAAGGCGGCGGCGTCGAAGGACCAGTCGCGCCCGGTCCGGGGCCCCACGGTGTCGGGCGGAGTCGAGTCGCTCGGTGCCAGCATCGCCGTGGGGGCGGTCTGGGCCCACCATCTGCGAAGCCAGGACATCACCAGAGCGTACGGCTCAGGGACCCCGTGCAACATCGACGAACGTCGACATCGCATCCGTCGAACGTCGACATCGCATCCGACGAACGTCGACATCGCATCCGTCGAACGTCGACATCGCATCCGACGAACGTCGAGGAATCAGCGGCGGCCGGCGTCCGTTCGGACGCCGAATCGTGGCCGTCCGCCCGATGCGGCGGCGCACCGGCCGGTTCAGGCTGGACACATGATCACGACGACCGCTCTGACCAAGAGCTACCAACGAACGCCGGTCGTGCGCGACGTCTCGTTGCGCTGCGAACCCGGGACCATCACCGGTTTCCTCGGGGCCAATGGCGCCGGCAAATCCACCACGCTGAAGATGATGGTCGGGCTGGTGCGACCCGATCGAGGTACCGCGACCATCGACGGCCGACCGTTCGTCGAGCTGCCCAACCCGACCCGGGTGGTCGGAACGCTGCTCGACGCGTCGGCGCTGCATCCCGGGCGCAGCGGCCGGTCGACGCTCACCATCGCGGCGCGCATGGCCGGCGTTCACCCGAGGCGGGTGGAGCACCTCCTTGACCTCGTCGGGGTCGCCGATGCGGCGGACAAGCGAGTCGGGACCTACTCCCTCGGGATGCGTCAACGCCTCGGCATCGCCCAGGCCCTCATCGGTGAACCGGCGGCGCTGATCCTCGATGAACCGGCGAACGGGCTCGATCCCGAGGGCATCGCCTGGATGCGAAGGCTCCTGCGCGACTTCGCCGACCACGGCGGCACGGTGCTGTTGTCGAGTCACCTGCTCCACGAGGTGCAGGCCACCGCCGATCATCTCGTCGTCATCTCCGACGGTGCCGTGGTGGCCGCCGGTCGGCTGGACGATCTGCTCGCCAGCTCGACGATCCTCGTCCGCAGCCCCGACCCCGGTGGACTGGCTGCGGCGCTCCAAGCGGCGCGGATCGAGTACGTCGCCGGGCCGGGAGATGCGCTCACCGTGGACGTCTCCGGAGGTCGGGTCACCGCCGAGGTGCTGGCGGGCGTCGCCCGCGACCACCAGGTGCTGCTCACCGAGCTGCGCCAGTCCGAGACCAACGGCCTGGAACAGCTGTTCTTCTCTCTCACCGCCGCCAAGGCGGTTCCGCCCCAGGAGGCTGCAGCATGACCACGTCACTCTCCCGTCGGACCCTCGGCATCGACGCAGCCCCGTCGACCCCGGGGCCGATCCCGTTCGCCCGGCTCGTCCGGGTCGAGTGGTCCAAGGCCACCGACACCCGAGCCGCCCGCTGGCTCCTGGCGCTCGTTGCCCTGTCGACTGCGGCGATGATGCTGGTGCCGGTCCTCGCCCCAACCACCTTCGATCAGACCCACGCGAGCTACCTCCGCGTCGGCGCTCTCGGCCTGACGATCCTCCTGCCTGTGGTGGCGATCCTGCTGTTCACGGGCGAATGGACCCAGCGCAGCATCATGACCACCTTCACCCAGGAACCGCGACGGATCCGAGTCGTCAACGCCAAGCTGGTGGTGTCACTCGTGCTGGGTGGTGGCGGCGCAGTCTTCGGCGGAGTGGTCGCCGCCGCCGGCCTCGGGCTGGCTGCGGCCTCGGGCCGCGGCCTGGAGGCAGACCTGAGCGCCGGCGCCATCACCGCCTCTCTGCTCTACGTGCTCCTCAATGTCCTGGCCGCCGTCGCGCTCGGGGCGCTGCTCCAGAACTCCGCCGCGGCCATCGCCGCATCGTTCGCGCTCCCCGCCGGCTTTGCACTGCTCGGTACCGCATCGACGCTGGTGTCGGAGTGGATCGACATGTCCACACCCTGGAACTGGGTGCTCCAGAACGACTGGGGAGGTCACGTGCCGCAGATCGCGGTCTCGATCGTCTTCTGGGTGGCGGTCCCGCTCGCCGCCGGCGTCGTCCGGACGATGCGTCGCGACGTCGGCTAGTCGGGAGGGTTGCTCGACACGCGCCGGTTGGCGATGGAGCTCGTTCGCGTCGCCGAACGCGTACTCGACGACTGGATCGAGCATCGACGAGATGATGCCGCAGCGAGTGTCGACGCGCCGTCCATCCACGCCACAACCCCGTCTTTCCGGTTGCCCCACGTCGTTGCTAGCGTCGTTTCGTGATGAACGCCTCGGAACGTGTGCAGTCGGTCGGCTCGATCCCGGCCTACGACGCCATCGTCATCGGCGCAGGATTCGGCGGGCTCTACGCCCTCTACCACCTGCGTGACGAGATGGGCTTGTCGGTTCGGGCCTTCGACGGAGCGAGCGACGTCGGGGGCACGTGGTGGTACAACCGGTACCCGGGCGCCCGGGTCGACGCGCCGAGCAGTCCGTTCTACGCCTACACGTTCAGTCAAGAGCTGGTCGACGAGTGGGTCTGGCCCGAGACGCAGAGCACACAGGCCGATGTCCTCGCCTACGTCGAACACGTCGCCGACCGGTTCGACCTCCGCAAGGACATCCAGTTCGACACCTTCGTGACCGACGCCCGGTACGACGAGGACCTCCAGCGCTGGACCATCGAGACCGACGGCGGTGAGCAGGCAACCGCCCGGTTCCTGATCTGCGCCGTCGGGGCGCTCTTCGTCGCCAACAAGCCCGATTATCCCGGCATCGACGACTTCACCGGAGACGTCCACCACACCGGTCGTTGGCCGCACGAACCGGTGTCGTTCGAAGGCAAGCGGGTCGGGGTGATCGGCACCGGCTCGTCGGGTGTCCAGTCGATTCCGCAGATCGCGAAGACCGCCGACCACGTCACCGTCTTCCAACGCACGCCCCAATACGCGCTTCCCGCCCGCAACCGACCGCTGCCCGAGGAGGACCTCGAACAGTACCGGAAGGACTGGGACGACCTCCGGGCTTCGATGCGACGCCGGGGTGGCTGGCCGTTCCCGACGAGCAAGTTGCGAGCCGCCGACCACACGTTCGAAGAACGCCGGCAGCGCTACGAGGAGATGTGGGAACGGGGCGGCATCCACCTCGCGATCAACAGCTTCGCCGGCGTCTACTCCGACGAGGAGCTGAACGAGGAGATCGCCGAGTTCGTCCGGAACAAGATCCGCGACATCGTCGAGGATCCCGAAACCGCCCGAGAAGCTGATGCCGAGCTATGCCTTCGGAACGAAGCGACTCATCCTCGACAACGACTACTTCGAGACCTACAACCGGGACAACGTCACCTTGGTCGACCTGCGCGACGAGCCGATCGAAACGTTCAGCGAGACCGGTGTCCGCACGGCCGATCGGCGAGCATCCGATCGACATGCTGGTGCTCGCCACCGGATTCGACGCGGTCAGTGGCTCGATGCTCCAGCTCAATCCGAAGGGTCGAGGCGGGGTCCCATTGAAGGAGAAGTGGGCGGAGCGCTTCGACAACCACCTCGGGATGACCATCGCCGGCTACCCGAACCTGTTCATGATCCACGGTCCGGGCGCTCCCGGGGTGTTCTTCACCATGCCCCTCGGTGCCGAGCTGCAGACGGCATGGATCGAGTCCTGCATCCGCCACCTCGACGAAGCCGGTCTCGGTGCCATGGAGGCGACCGAGGCTGCCGAGGCGAGCTGGGACGCCGAGATCAACGCGATCGCGAACCGGACGCTCTATCCCCGAACCGATTCCTGGTACATGGGCGCGAACGTCCCCGGCAAGCCTCGCCAGTTCCTCGGCCACCTCATGGGCTCGCAGTACTTCGACCGCCTGGCCGAGGTTGCCGAGGGGGGCTTCGAGGACTTCGTGTTCGAGAAGCGACGCTAGGTGTTTCGAGGCTTCGTCGAGGGGGCGAAGGGATGCGGCGCATCGCTCGCGTCGGCTCAGGCGGCGACGGCGTAGACGACCCAGTTGGACTCGTAGCTCCGTTCGGAGCGGTCGAACTCGCCGCCGCAGGTCACCAGCCGAAGCGTCGGCGCGGCACTGGCCCCGTAGACCCGCTCGGTCGGGAACGAATCCTTGTCGTAGAGACCCTTGTCGACGACCCTGAACGGTTGCTCGCGGCCGAGGTCGTCGATCACGACGACCTCGTCGCCCTGCTCCAATTCCTGCAGGCGGAAGAAGACCGCCGGTCCGTTGTGGTCGTCGACGTGTCCGACGATGACGGTCGGTCCTGCTTCGTCGGCAACGGTCCCACCGGCCCACCATCCGGCGACGTCGAAGTCGGTCGGCGTTTCGAGCGCCCCGTCATCGGTGAGCCCGAGATCGACGATCGATGCCTCGACCCCGATCGAGGGGATGACGACCCGGCGCGGGGGTGCGATGACCGGTTTCGTCGTGGGAACGGCCGGCTCCGTGGTCGGCGTGAAGGCGGCCCCTCCGACACCGGCCCGCAGATCGCGGACGTCGGCGCCGCCGAACGCTGTCTCCGGCGACGGCACGGTGGCCGGCGGCGCGGCGGCCGAGTCGGATCGATCCGGCCGCGAACAAGCGACCGCACACAAGGCGGCCGCCACGACAACCGTGACGGCCGCCCAACGGCGAGCAGGAGGGATCACGCCCGGCGACGACGCACACCCGTGGTGACTGCGAGCACACCGACCCCGGCGGCGACGACCCACAGGGCCGACGAGGAACCGGCTGCATCGGGGTTGCCCGCGGCCGTGCCCCCGGCCCCGGCGGCCACGGCCCCGGCGGGCGTCATGCCGGCCGCGACCAGCGTGGCGCAGCCCGCCGGAATGGTGGCCTCGAGCGGGAGCGACGGGTCGAGCGAGCTCGGAGCGTCGCCGTCGTACTCGCCGCTTCCGTCGAGATCGATGCCGTGCACGACGACGATCATGTTCTCCATGTTGTCGGCGAGCTCCTGGGGCACCTCGATCGTGCGGCTGTACTCGTAGCCCCCGCCGCTGGCGACGGGGAAGCTCGCGATCGCGAGCGCATACGATTCGTCGGTCGGACCTTCGAGGACCAAGGAGGCCTTGACGGTGCCGTAGGACGGCACCCCCTCGACCGTGCTGAGGAGCCCGTCACCGTCGGAGTCGAGGTCGGCGGCCGGGCAGGTGTTCTCGGCCCCGTACTCGCCGTGGAAGTGCTGCGCGTGGACCAGGTCGACGACTCCGGCGACGTCGAGGGTGACCTCGGCACTGGTGCCGGTGAGCGTCACACTCACCTCGCCGCTGAGCCCGGAATCGTTGAGTTGGCCGAACGTTCCCGTGAATTCCTCGGTGTCCTGGGCCCCGGCGGGCGAGGCTGCGACCAGGGCGAGCGCCGCTCCGGCGGCCAGGCCTCGGACGAGGTCGCGTCGAAGCGAAAGTGGTGCGATGTGCATGATGAGTTCCCTCTCGTTGAGACGGCCACGGTCGTGGCCGCCGCTTTCCTTGGAATCAACCTAGGGCACCGATCGCCGGGCGGCGAGCGCCCGGGGTCCCGGTCCTTCGTCTCGGTGGGAAGAACGGGGCCGGGTTCGTCGGAGATCGTCGTCGAACACCACCTGCATCATTCGACCCGGGTGAAGAGGTAGGCGAACGCCGACCTCGTGTAGCCGACGGCCCGGTTGGTCCGATGGAGGGACTCGGCCGTGACGGTCTGCTGCTTCTTGGGAATCAGGTACGTGTCGAGTTCGGTGATGTCCACCCGGTAGTCACCGGAGCCGGAGACCACCACGCCGGTGAGCGAGTAGCGGGGGTCGATCGACGCCATCGCGGCGTCGCCGTGACTGGGGTTCACGAGGAGGGTGCCACCGACCTCCAGATGTTGCGTGCAGTGCTCGCTGACGAAGCCGGCGTAGAGCGAAACGAGCAGGTCGAAGGGCCCCTCGGGGAGGTCGAGGGACTGGGTGTAGTCGGCGTGGATGAACGTGATGTCGGGGTCGGGTGGGCCCTGGTGTTCGGCGATGATCTCGAGGACGCCGTCGGTGTCGGCGAAGAACGCCGACGCCCGTTTGTCGACATCGAGGTAGGTGACCGAGTCGAAGACGAACGATGGGGCGAGATCGACGTAGCTACCGGGATACAGGACGGTGGTGGCATCGATGGCCCGATCGACGGCGGCGAAGAGGCGCCATCGATCTCCTCGGTGTTGGTCCTGCTTCGCCCATCGTTCGGCGGTGGACGGTCTCATCGCGGTCCGCCCGTGGATCTCCGGCTCGCGCTCGTCATCGGCGGCGTCGTCTTCATCGTCGTCTTCATCGTCGTCCAGGATGCCGTGCCCGACCGGTGTTGCCGGGACCCGTCGGGTGTCGGTCGACAACGGGCAGGATGGGGACATGGTGCTCACCGGCTATCTGGCCCCGGTCGACCTCGACCACGAACTGGCCGACGAGCTCGCCGTGGCCGGCGTCGGCGTCGAGTCCCGTCACGATCGCCTGTTCCTGTCGCCCGACCCGGCCATCGAGGCTCGCTGGGCGGCCAACGTCTGGCACGATGTCGAGCGGATCCCGATCGACTCGATCGCCGGCGCCGCCCGGGAACTGCGCGATCGGCAACGCAACTGGGCGAGCTATCTGCCCGATCACGCCGGCCGGGGCCGCCTGATCGCCGCGAAGCTGCCGCATGTCTCGGCCAAGCCGCTCGAGCTGGGGAGCCACGCACCGGAGGCTCCGCTCGGGTCGTGGATGCTGCTCGAACCATCGCTGATGCTGGCTGCAGCCAACTGCTCGGACCCATTTCCCAACGGCGTCCCCCGGATCGCCGAACGACGGGTGGGCCCGCCGAGCCGCGCCTATCTGAAGCTGTGGGAGGCGCTGGCTCGGGCCCGTCGCTGGCCGAAGCCCGGCGAGCACTGCCTCGACCTCGGCGCGAGTCCCGGTGGCTGGACCTGGCTGGTCGCCCAGACCGGGGCCGAGGTGACCGCGGTCGACAAGGCGGCCCTGACCGACGACGTGGCCCGTCTGGCCAACGTCGGGTGGCAGCAGGGTTCGGCGTTCGCGCTCGATCCGAGGGATCGACCGACGGTCGACTGGTTGTTCAGCGACATCATCTGTTACCCGGAACGACTGCTCGGACTGATCGAGCGATGGATCGAGTCGGGGTCGGTTCGCAATGTCGTGTGCACGATCAAGTTCCAGGGACCAACCGACTTCGATGCCATCGACCGGTTCGCCGCCATCGCTCGAAGCGACGTCCGCCATCTCCACCACAACAAACACGAGCTGACCTTCACGCTCCTCGACATCGTCTGAGCCCTCAGTCCCCAAGCACACCGAGAGGGTCACCAGGGCCCAGGCGACGATGCCGCCGGAGCGGGCCACGAACCACCAGATCTGTTCGTTCACGAGCGAGCCCCTCGGATGGCGGTGCCGACCAGGACCGGAGCCAGTGGCGGCCTCGGTCGAGTACACCGCTCCATCGGCCGTCACGGCGATACCTGGAGTCCCGAGGGATCGGAGCACGTCGAGGGCGCTCGTCGGATCCGGCCATGAGGGCGACCTTGGCCGCGACTTCGGCCCACCACGCATGAGGCGGCGCAGGTCGTGACCGAGACCAGGTCGGTGACGGCTGATCGACCGGTCTTCGGGTCGAGGAGATGGTGACGTTCGTCCTCCCCGGCGATCCACCGCCGACGGAGCGTGCTGCTTGTCGCGACCGCACCGGCCACTGTCGAGAACGTTGCGATCTCGGCGCGGTCGTCGAACGGGTCGGCGACCTGGATGCGCCATTCGGGTCCGAACCAGGGTCGGCCGCTGAATCGCAGATCCCCACCGAGCTCTACCGAGGTGCAGGTGGCCCCGTTGGCGACCAGGAACTCGGTGGCGAGGTCGGCCGCCAGGCCCTTGCCGATGCCACCAGGGTCGAACGCGGTGCCGGCAGGAATACGGACGCCGTTCACCGGAGGAAGGAGGTCGATCGCCTCGGTGGATCCGGGTCCGGATGTCGATCGAGTCGAGCCGGGAGCCGACCATCGCGACCGATCGCCGGACGTCGACCGCTCATGCCACGGCCCGTCGTAGCCGAGTTGCTCGAAGCTGGCCGAGCATCAGCGGGTTGAACCGTCCCAGCGGTGCGTTCCCGGGCCTCGACCGCTCGGGAGACCAGCTCGAAGGTCTCGCGGTGACACGATGCTCAGGTCGCCGGCATCGCGATTGAGTCTCGAGATCTCGCTGTCGGGCCGGAAGCGACTCCAGCGCCGTTCCAGATCGGCGATGAGTTCGTGGGCGTTGGTCACGAGCTCATCGGGGCCGCCGTCGACGACCAGTCGGCACGGACTGCCCATGGCTCGGAACTCGAGGGTTCGCACGTCAGCCGCTGGCCTGGGTGCGGGGCGGGGGTGTCGTCGCCGGAGCGGTGGTCGGCCGGGCGTTGGGGGTGGAGCCGTGGTGAGCGGGGTCGTGGTCGGTGCCGCGGTTGGCGACGGCGCAGACGGATATCGGTGCCGGGGCTGGGCGCGGGTGCCGGGCGTGAGCGGAGCGGCGGTTGTCGGCGAGATGGCGCGCGGCGGTCGGGGCCGGTGTGGCTGCGGTGCGTCCCGCCGACGAGGCGGTCACCGAGGTCGACGCCGTCGATCCCGGCACGACGGCGGCGACCGACGATGGTGGGGCCCCGGCGGCATCGAGGGCACCGACGGCGGTCGGGTCGGCGAGGCCCGGATCGGCCGTTGCGGGGTCGATGACGAACGCCAACTCGTCGGGTGTCAACGGGGTGCCGTCGGGATGGACGTAGTGCGGAACGACCTCGATCACGACCTCGGTCGGCGTGGGACATCACGCTGGAGGTCAATCCCGTTCTCGGCGGCGCTCGGGCGGCGTCGTCGCTCTCGGAGGCCTCGGCCGTCAAGCGGCCCCATGGCGACGACCATGGCGACGAACGACACCAGCGAGGTCCCGGTCGTCGCCACTCGGGTCAGCTGACGGTTTCGTCGGCCTGATCGACCGGGCCGTGGGCGATGGCCGGGTGTCCGAGCTCGGTCTTCGGAGCCGATTGGGTCCGTCGGGCGGCGAGTGCGGCCAGGCGATCCTCGGTGGACGGTTCGGTCATGTCAACGCTCCGTCTTCACGTCGAGGCGCCCGTTCCGACGGATCAGTTCGAACTTGGCTTCGCCCTCGCCGCCCGAGACCCTCCGGAACTTGAGTTCGACGACGTCGGCTCGGTCTTTCTCGACCAGGTAGGCCCAGCCGGGGGCCGGCGTCGCCGACCAGAACTCCAACCGCTGTCCGTCGTGATCTGCCACCACGATCTCGGCGACCCCCTCGAAGGTGTACGAGAGGTATTCGGTGTTCGTGCTCGTCGTCGTCGTGACCGGCGTGGTCGGCGACGCCGTCGAGGCGGGAGCGGCGGACGTCGGCGGTGGTATCGGCGCCGGAGGTGGGGCCGGTGATCGGTGCGATGGTCGCGACGGGAGCGACCTGATTCGGTGAGGTCGTCCGACCGGGTGCCGTCGTCGAGGACGGGACGGGCAACGCGGCCGGGCACTGCGATGGGGGGCGTGGCGCTCGGGACCGGCGAGGAACCCGGATCGTCGGGACGCGGCCGGCAACTCCGATTCGGCCGGCGGCAGCTCACACGGTGACCCCGGGCACGGGAACGTCGACGACGACCTGACGAACGTCGGGTTCGGCCGACGGGACCAGACGCGGCGGCGATCGGCGTCGTCAGCCTCGGGGGGCTGAGCGCCGAGGCTCATGACGCTGAGGTTGAGCCCGGCTGCGGTGGCGATGACGCCGAGCAGCAACGAACCGGCCTTCAACGAGATCGGGGGCGTGACGGCCACGGTGGCCTCCTTTCGCTGTCTACACGCCGCAGAGGGGCGCCGAGGTTTGGGGTCTGCGACGAACATCGCGGCATCAGGCTCCTTCGGAGTCCACGTCGGTCCAGAGGATGCCCGTCGCGCACCTCGGCCCGGATCTCGCAGTGTCCGGACGGCCCTTCGAACGACACCTCGATCGATTCGGGTCCATCGTCCTTCTCGTCGGTTCCGTAGCCGTCGGTCGGTCGGGACTCGACCAGGGTGATGCGATCTCCTTCGGTGGTGACCACGACCGAGCCGCATGGACTGTCCGACGATGGACCGACCCGACGACGTGGTCGTGGTTGGAGCGCGGGCTCGTCGTCGTGGTCGGGTGCCGTGCTCGACGACGGCCCCGATGGTGCCCGGGGCCGCGGTGGTCGACGGAACCAGAACCGACGAGGCCGTGGTCGACCGGCGTGGTCGTTGCGATCGTGGTGGTCGGAGTCGGGGTCGTTCGGTCGATGTGTTCGCCACTCGACGGCGGAGTTGCGTCGGAACCACCGGGCGGCTCGGTCGGGAGCGGAGTGCTCGGTGCCGGGGACGTCGTTGGTCCGATCGTCGGGTTCGGGCGACACGGCCACGATGGTCGTTTCGGCTCTCGGACGTGTCGTCGACGAAGGCCGCCGCAGCGCCGGTGGTCATGACGACGGCGGCTGCTCCTGCCAGGCCGGTCCTCAGACGGCGGGTGCGTCGGGCCCGCCGGAGCGACGGACCGAGGCCGAGCAGCGCCGCATGAGGATCGGCGGTGTCGGGGATCGGCGGCGTCGATCCGATCCCGCAACCGGTCGTCGAACGAGTCAACCATGGAGCACCTCCTGCGTCTCGAGCAGGGCGGAGAGATTCGCCCGGGCCTGGTTCAGGTGGTACTTCACGGCGCCGCTCGTCACGCCGAGGCTCTCGGCGATGTCGGCGATCGACAGGTCCTCGACGTAGAAGAGGGCGGCGACCGCCCGCTGCTGGGGGCTGAGGAGTCGGAGCACCTCGGCCAGGTGCAGGTGCTCGATCACGGTGTCGCCCGGCGAGATGCCGGCGGGATCGCGAGGCACACGGTCTTCGCGGCGGCGACGACGATCGTCGGAACGATGTTGGTCCCGACTGAGGTTGATGGCGACCCGTCGGACCCAGGTCGCGGGGTTGTCGTAACGGCGGACCCGGCGCCATCGGGCGAAGGCCCGGATGAAGGCCTCCTGTACACAATCGTCGGCGACCTCGCGACTGCCGGTCATCACCGTCAGACCTCGGACCAGGCCGTCGTAGTGGCGGAGGAAGAACCGATCGAAGTCGGCATCACTCGGCGACATCGCCGTCCCGCCGTTGCGGCACGAGGCGATCGCCGCATCGTGTCGGACGGGCCCATCGAGGACGCGCACACGGGTCACTGCGTCACCGGTCCCGTTACGGGTTTGGTCGATGACCGCCTCACTTCCCCGTTCATCGGTCGAATGAGCCGCCGACTGAAGCGGCCCGACGATGGCGCGGGCTTTCTCGACCCTGATCCGTCGAAGCGGCTCGGAACGGGCGACGATGGGGGTTCGACCACCTCGGCGGGCGGTTTCACACAGTGACGGATCGACACCGCTGTCCTAGGCTGCCGATCGACCACGGTGGGAGTGGAGTACATGCAGACGACGATCCTCAGTGCGTGTGACATCGCCGAGATGGCGAGAAGGTTGGGACATGACGCGCTCATGGACCGGATGATCACCCGCCTCCGCGAGGCCTTCGTCGACCACGATCCCGGCACCGTCGACGTCCCCGTCCGGGAGGGTTTCAACTACGACAAGCCGGCGCTCGGGCTGATCGAGTGGATGCCCGTCCACCAGCGAGGCGGGCCCGTCGTCATCAAGATGGTCGGCTATCACCCGACCAACCCGGTGCAGCGGGCGATTCCGAGCGTGCTCGCCACGAGTTCGATGTGGGACACCGAGACCGGCCATCTCGTAGCGGTCTCCGATGCGACCCTGCTGACGGCATTGCGTACCGGGGCAGCCTCGGCAATCGCCACCGACCTGCTCGCGATCGACGAATCCATCACCCTCGGGGTCATCGGTCTGGGTGCCCAGGCCGTCACCCAGGTCCATGCCATCAGCCGGATCCGCACGGTCGAGCGGGTGATCGGCTTCGACGCCGATGAACTCGTCGCCGCCTCGTTCGCCACCCGGCTCGGCTTCCTCGACCCCGAGATCACGACCGTCGAGACGGTCCCCGTCGAGCAGCTCCCGACCCTCCTGGCCGACGCCGATGTGCTCTGCACCTGCACCTCGGTCGACATCGGAGCGGGTCCCGTGGTTCCGGAATCCCCCCATCGCCCCTGGCTCCACGTGAACGCCGTCGGCGCCGATTTCCCCGGCAAGACCGAGCTGCCAAAGGGCCTCCTCGACCTGGCGCTCGTGGTGCCGGACTCGAAAGACCAGTGCTGTGCCGAGGGCGAGTGCCAACAACTCGATGACGACGACATCGGTCCGTCTCTGGCCTATCTCGTTGCGAACTCGCCGCGGTTCGAGTCGAGTCGAAGCCGGCTCACCGTCTTCGATTCCACCGGTTGGGCCGTCGAGGACGAGGTCGCCCTGCGGCTCGCACTCGACATCGCCGAAGAGCTGGGTCTGGGCCAGTTGGTCGGCCTCGAGGCGATCGGTGTCGATCCCTACGACCCGTACGGTGAGCTCCGGTAGAACCCGGGGTTCGCCCGTTTGGAGCCGTCGCCTCACCGGGCCACACTCTCGGGATGACCCTGAGCTTCCCCGAGGCCTGTGCCGCCGTCTGCGCGCCCGGCACCCCGTTCGAGATCGTCGAGACCGATGTGGCCGGCGTCCGCACCAAGGTGTTCTCGTCCGCTCCGCCGAACATCCGTCACCTCTTCGCCGCGGCCGCCGCCCGAGACGACGACTTCATCGTCTACGACGGCGAGTCCGAGGAGCGGTGGCCCATGCCGAGGGTCCTGGCGCAGGCGGGTCAGATCGGCCATGCGCTCACGACCGAGTTCGGCGTCGTCAAGGGCGACCGGGTGGCCATCGCGATGCGGAACTATCCGGAATGGATCACGAGCTACGTGGCGATCACGTCGATCGGAGCGATCGTCGTTCCCCTCAACGCCTGGTGGCAGAGCGAGGAACTGCACTTCGCCCTGGTCGATTCC
Source organism: uncultured Acidimicrobiales bacterium (assembly GCA_963717115.1). Taxonomy (GTDB): domain Bacteria; phylum Actinomycetota; class Acidimicrobiia; order Acidimicrobiales; family SZUA-35; genus JBBQUN01. The sequence continues at coordinate 820,540 of CAVQVO010000017.1, forward strand.
GGTGCCCGGGTCGTCCTGGTCGATGCCGAGCGCCTCGAACGGCTCGAGTCGGCCCCGCCCTTCGAGGCCACGATCGTGACGGTCCGGACCCCCGAAGGCCGCCATCCGCGCCTCGAGGACGCGTTGGTCGAGGGGGCCACGATGCCCGAGGTCGAGATCGGCCCCGACGACGACATCAGCATCCTCTACACCTCGGGAACCACCGGCAACCCGAAGGGCGCCGTCAGCACGCACCGGGCCGTGCTCAATTCGCTCCTCGCCTTTGCGGCCCGAGGGGCCGTCGGGGCGCTGATGGAGCCCGTCGAACCGGGGCCGTCCTCGTGCTTCATCCTGGCCGTACCGCTCTTCCACGTCACCGGCCTGGTTCCGGTGATGCTCGGCTCGTTCGTCGGCGGATCCAAGCTGGTGATCATGCACCGCTGGGACCCGGGTCGGGCGCTCGAGCTGATCGAGGCCGAACGGGTCACCAACTTCGTCGGTGTCCCGACCATGAGCTGGGACCTCCTCGAACACCCCTCGTTCCCCGAGCGAGACACCTCGACCCTGCGCTCGGTCGGTGGCGGCGGAGCCCCCATGCCACCCGAACTGGTGAAGCGCATCGAGGACAACTTCCCGAACGGGCGGCCCGGCCTCGGCTACGGCATGACCGAGACCAACGCGTACGGGCCGCAGAACTCCGGCGACGCGTTCGTCGCCCATCCCACCTCGACCGGTCGGCCCGTTCCCATCATGGACGTCCGGGTCACCGACCCAGAGGGCAACCCGTTGCCGACCGGCGAAACGGGCGAGATCTGGTTCCGGGGGCCGATGCTGATCCGCGGGTACTGGAACCGTCCGGAGGCAACGGCCGACACCATCGTCGATGGCTGGCTCCGCTCGGGTGACATCGGTCGGATCGACACGGAGGGTTTCGTGTACGTCAGCGACCGGGCCAAGGACATGGTGCTGCGAGCGGGTGAGAACATCTACTCCGCCGAGGTCGAGGCGGCGATCTACGAGCACCCGGCGGTCTACGAGGCGGCGGTCTACGGCCTGCCCCACGAGCGACTGGGCGAAGAGGTCGCGGCCCACATCATGGTCAAGGAACCGGTCACGGTCGAGGCGATCCAGGACTTCCTGAGCCGGCGACTGGCCAGGTTCAAGGTGCCGACGCGCATCACGATCGTCGACCAACCGCTTCCCCGGAATGCCTCCGGCAAGATCCTCAAGCGGGAGCTGCGCGACTCGGTCTGAACGAGAGGGGAGCGGCGATCAGCCCCAGAAGGCCTCGAGTCGGTCGACGAACCGGTCGGGGTCGACCAGGTGCGGGTAGTGGCCGTGATCGGTCCACACCTCGACCTCGGCGCCAGGGATCTTGGCGCCGAGCCACTCGGCGTAGTCGGCGCCGGGATCGATCCCGAACAGCGACAGGTAGGGAACGGTCCGGCCGGCGTAGGCCGCGAGCGCGGCATCGACGACCGCAGCGATCTCGGTGTCGGTCATCGTGAACATCATCTCCCAGACGCCGAGGACCACGGATTGGTCGGCCCGTCGCAAGGCGCCGACCCGGGCCCGCTCGGCGTCGGAGAGCAGGGGACCCGACATCTGGTCGAACAGCGAATCGATCACGGTCTGGAAGGCCTCCGGGTCACGCAGCATCGCCTCGACCGGCACGAGGCCGGCCTTGAAGCTGCCGAGTTGGAGGGACTGGTCGACGTTCACCACCGACGCCACCGGATACACCGCCCCGACCGCCGAGACCACGGCCCCGCCCAGTGAATGGCCGACCAGGTGCGGCTGCTCCACGCCGCAGGCGGCGATCACCGCAACGACGTCGTGCGCCATGGCCTCGAGGTCGTACCGTTCGGCGGCTCCCGAGGCGCCGTGACCCCGGAGGTCGAGTGCGATCACCCGGTGGTCACGAGCGAGCCGATCGGCCACCGGGCGCCAGCTCTCGGCTCGTTCGGTGATGCCATGGACGAGGACGACCGCGGAGCCCGATCCTCCCGAATCGGTGTACTCGATCGGGGTACCGTCCACTGCGTGGGTCTGCGCCATCGGGACAGACTCGCACACGACGGCGTCGGTCGTCACGGCCGGCCTCGCCCGCTCCTCCGCGGTCTCGCAGGGTCGCGATCGGTCAGTCGAGCAGGCCGGTGATGACGAACTCGACTCGTCGGTTGGCCACCTCGGCACCGTCGGTCGGCACGAGCAGCTCGCTCTCGCCGCGAGCGTCGATCAGGATGCGGGCCGGGTCGATCCCTCGGCTCGTCCAGTAGTTGGCGACGGTCTGGCCCCGCCGCTGCGAGAGGTCGAGGTTCGTCTCGACCGAACCGACGGCGTCGGTGTGGGCGACCACCGTGATCGTGACGTTCGGGAACGTGTTGAGCAGCGCCGTGCCGAGATCGAGCAGAGGAACGAACTCGGGGTTGATCGTCGTGGAACCGGTCGAGAACAGCACGCGGTCTTCGACGATCAACGGGCCGCTGTTGAGGTACGGGATGGTCGGATCGATCGTGTAGTTGTTGATCACGTTCTCCGCGCCGAGGATCGCTGCGGCGCGGGCTTCGGTTTCGCGACCGATCTCCTCACTGGGCACGACGCCCTCGAGGGTCAGTACGCCACCGCTCAGCCGCGCCACCCGGTTGCCGGCCACGGCCGGAGGAGTCGGTTCGGCGGGAGGGGGTTCGGTGACCGGAGGCTCGGTGACCGGGGGTTCGGTGACCGGGGGCTCGGTCACCGGCGGCAGGGTGGTGGGCGCCTCGGTCGTGGTCGTCAGGAGCGGGCGCTCCGTGGTCGTCGGGGCCACGGAGGCACCGTCGATCTCGGACCGCAGGCCACCCTCGGCCGTGGTCTCGCTTCCGCCTCCCGATCCACCGGCCAGCACGGCGGCGAGGCCGATGGCACCGGCCAGGACGATGCCGGCCGTCATCGTCGCCATCAGGCGAGTGCGACGTTCGTCGCGTCCGCCGATGGCTGCCATCGAGGTGGGAGCGGCATCACTCGACGCAGGCCGTGTTGATCGTTCGTTGGAGGGCACCTCACCAGCTAACCGCACCCGACCGCGAAATGCCGGAGCCGAACGACCCGTCGCCGGTTGGGCAAATCCCCTTGGCGGGCCGGTGACGATGCCAGTCGGCCCGCCATCGGATCCATCGTCGGTCGCCCCGAGGACCAACGCCCCTACTGCACGACGACGGGCCGTCGTACCGTCGAGAACGGTCCCGAACCGTGTCGTGTCATCCAGGTCGGATGGCAGGTCGAAGGGGGAGCATCGTGGACGATTCCGAAACCCGAGTCCTGTCGCTCCAGAACCTCGAGGTCGTGTACAGCGATGTCATCCTGGCTCTGCGGGGCGTCAGTCTCGAGGTGCCGAGTGGTGCCATCGTCGCCCTCCTCGGCGCCAACGGGGCCGGCAAGACCACCGTGCTGCGGGCGATCAGCGGTTTGCTGGCGAACCATCGGGGCCGGATCACCAAGGGTTCGATCCGGCTCGGCGACGAGGACATCGGCGATCGCAGCGCAGCGAGCATCGTCGGCCACGGAATGGCGCAGGTCATGGAAGGGCGCCGCGTGTTCGCCGACCTGACCGTCCAGGAGAACCTGCGGGCCGGTGCCCTGGTCCGACGGCCGAGTCGTGACGAGCTGCAGTCCGCCTACGACGAAGTCGTCCAGCTGTTCCCGATCCTGAAGGAACGCTGGGACGGAGCCGCCGGCTATCTGTCGGGGGGTGAACAGCAGATGCTGGCGATCGGGCAGGCGCTGATGGCCAAGCCCCGCCTGCTCCTCCTGGACGAGCCGTCACTCGGCCTGGCCCCCCGCATCATCGAGCAGATCCGCGACGTGATCGTCGACATCAACCGGCGCGGCACCGGAGTGCTCCTGATCGAGCAGAACGCCCAGATGGCGCTCTCGATCGCCGACCACGCCTACATCCTCGAGAACGGCAAGGTCGCCAAGGCCGGGTCGGGCGAGCAGCTGCGCAACGACAAGGACATCCAGGAGTTCTACCTGGGGATGGGCGAGAGCGGCCGCACCCGACTCGATCAGGTGAAGAGCTACCGCCGTCAGAAGAGCTGGAGTTCGTGATGGATCCGATGCCCGGTGCGCTCCTCGAGATGCGAGACGTGTCGCTCTCGTTCGGCGGCGTGGACGCGTTGAAGCAGGTGGGGTGCGACGTCGCGGAGGGCGAGCTCTTCGCCGTCATCGGGCCGAACGGGGCCGGGAAGACATCGATCTTCAACTGCCTGAATGCGGTCTACCGACCCCAGACCGGCAGCATCCGCCTCGATGGTGTCGAGGTGATCGGACGCCGGCCGGCCGACACCGCAGAGATGGGAATCGCCAGGACGTTCCAGAACCTGGCGCTCTTCACGAACCTCTCGGTGATCGACAACCTGATGCTCGGACGACACCACCTGCTGCGGGCGGGGCCCATCTCGGGGCCACTCTGGTTCGGCAAGGCCCGACGGGAGGAGGCGACCCAGCGCCGCCGGTGTGCCGAGATCGCCGACTTCCTCGACCTCGCCGACTTCGGGAGCATGCCGGTGGGAGCGCTTCCCTACGGCGTCCAGAAGCGGATCGAACTCGGCCGGGCGCTCGCCATGGAGCCCCGGCTGCTCCTGCTCGACGAGCCCGTGGCGGGCATGAACCAGGAAGAGACCGAGCAGACCGCGCACTACATCGTCCAGATCCGGCGGGAGCTGCGGATCGCCACGATCCTCGTCGAGCACCAGATGGATCTCGTCATGGATCTGGCCGATCGGATCCTGGTGCTCGACTTCGGCTCGGTCGTCGCCACCGGGACACCCACCGAGATCCAGCAGAACGAGCGGGTCCACCAGGTCTACCTCGGAGGAGCGACCACATGACCACGACCGAGCTGCTCGAGTCGACCGGTCTGGCCGGAGCGTCGCCGGCCACGCTGCCGGCCATGCTCATCGCCCGGGCCGGCGAGATGGGCGAACGGACGGCACTCCGCCAACACCGATTGGGAGTCTGGCAACCCCATACGTGGAACGACTACCTGACGAGGTCGGCCCGGGTCGGGGCGGCCCTGCTCGAACTCGGGGTCCGGCCCGGCGACCGGATCGCGATCCACAGCGTGAACCGACCCGAGTGGCTGTTCGCGGACATCGGCGGTCAGGGCATCGGCGCCGTTCCCGTCGGCATCTATCCGACCTCGCCGGCCTCCGAGGTCGAGTACCTCGTCGGCCACAGCGAAGCCGTGGTCCTGATCGCCGAGGACGAAGAACAACTCGACAAGGTCCTCGCCGTTCGAGACCGGCTGCCGAGCCTCCGACAGATCGTCGTGATCGATGCCGAGACGGTGCTCCAGTATCTCGACGATCCGCAGATCATGACCTTTGCCGAACTCGAGGAGCTCGGGCGGGGATCGGAGCGGAGGTGGCTCGACTCGGTCGACACGCTCGACCCGGAGTCGATGGCCCTCATCGTCTACACCTCGGGGACGACCGGCCCGCCCAAGGGGGCCATGCTGAGCCACCGCAATCTCGTTGCGGCGGCCAGGACATTCAGCAGCGCCTTCGAGGCCACCGACCGCGACGAGGTCCTGTCGTACCTCCCGCTGTGTCACATCGCCGAGCGGCTGAGTTCGGCCATCAACGCGCTGTACGTCGGCTACGTCGTGAACTTCGGTCGAGGGGGTGAGGCGTTCGCCAAGGACCTTCGCGACGTCCAGCCGACGATCTTCCTCGGGGTTCCCCGGGTCTGGGAGAAGATGGCCGCAACCGTCGAGATCCGCATGACCGATGCGTCACACCTCAAGCGGACGCTCTACGGCTGGTCGATCCACCGGGGTCGGCGCCTGGCGCGGGATCGCATGGACGGCGACCTCGGCATCGGCAGCCGGTTGCTCATGTTCCTCACCTGGCTCCTGGTCTTCCGGGCGCTGCGCGACAAGCTCGGACTCCGCCGGATCCGACTCGCCTTGTCGGGTGCCGCCCCCATCGCCCCGCAGTTGCTCGAGTTCTTCTGGGCCATGGGTGTCCCGGTTCGCGAAGGGTACGGCCAGACCGAGAACACCGCCGTCGCCACCTACACCCCGGCGAACGACGTCCGACTCGGCAAGGTCGGCAAGGCACTCCCGGGCGTCGAACTGCTGATCGCCGAGACCGGCGAGATCCTGACCCGCTCCGACGCCAACTTCATGGGCTACCTGAAGAACCCCGAGGCGACCGCCTCGACCATCGACGCCGACGGCTGGCTGCACACCGGCGACGTCGGCGAGATCGATGTCGCCGGGTTCCTCACGATCACCGACCGGATGAAGGACCTGATCATCACCGCCGGCGGCAAGAACGTCTCGCCGAGCGAGATCGAGAACCAGTTGAAGGTGTCGCCGTTCGTTCGCGAGGCCCTCGTGATCGGTGATCAGCAGAAGTATCTGGTGGCCCTGGTCGGCATCGAGTTCGACACCGTCGGCGACTGGGCCTCCCGGCGGGAGCTGGCCTACACGACCTACGCCGACCTCTCGTCGAAACCCGAGGTCACGGCGCTGATCGGCGAATGGGTCGACCACGTCAACCGGGATCTCGCCCGGGTCGAGCAGATCAAGGCGTTCCGGCTGATGGACCGTGAGCTCGACCACGAAGGGGGTGAGCTCACCGCGACCCAGAAGGTCAAGCGGCGGGCCGTTGCCGAGGAGTTCGACGATCTCGTCCGGGAGATGTACCGATGAACGACTTCCTGCAGCTCTGCTTCGCCGGTCTGGCGCTCGGGGCCCGGTACGCGCTGGTGGCGCTGGGGTTCGTGGTGATCCACCGCGCCACCGGCGTCATCAACTTCGCCCAGGGATCGATCGTCGCCCTCGGCGCCTACTTCGTGTTCAATGCCCACCAGACCTGGGGTCTCCCGTTCTGGATCGCGGCGGTCATCGCCATCGCCGGGTGCGCCGCCGTCGGCGTGCTCGTCGAGCGCTTCCTGCTCCGGCGCATGGCCGGCCAGGCCGTGTTCTCGGTGATCATGATCACCATCGGGCTGCTGTTCGTGATCGACCAGGTCATCACCATGATCTGGGGTCAAGATGCGCAGAACCTGGGCGACCCCTGGGGCATCGACACCAGGTCGATCGGTGACATCGTCCTCGCCGACGTCGACCTGTGGGCGATCGGACTCGCCTTCGTCGTGGTCGGTACCTTCTTCGTGTTCTTCCGCTACAGCGGCACCGGCCTGGCGATGCGGGCCGTGGCCATCGACGAGGAGGCGGCGATGGCCCGGGGCATCTCGGTCCGCCGGGTCGTCGCCACCGCCTGGGCGATCGCCGGCGCCGTGGCGGCCATCGCCGGGATCACCCTGGCCGCCGGCCCCGCCGCCCTCCGACCGTCGATCGGCCTGATCGCCCTGGCCGCCTTTCCGGCCATGATCCTCGGCGGTCTCGACTCTCCGCTCGGGGCCGTGCTCGGTGGGTTCGTCATCGGGATCACCCAGACCCTGACGGCCGGCTACCAACCCGCTCATGCGTCCTGGCTCGGCCAGGACTTCCAGTCGGTGACGCCCTACGTGGTGATGATCCTGATCCTCATGATCCGTCCCCACGGACTGTTCGGTACCAAGGAGGTGGAGCGACTGTGACCACGACCGTGCTTCGACGTCGCGATTCGGCCAACACGGCGATGCTGCAGGATCCGCTCGACGCCGTCGCCCTCTGGCGCTCGGGGTGGAAGCGCTTCGGCCTGGTGCTCGGCCTGGTCGTCTATCTCCTGGCGCCGACCCAGCTGTCGGACTTCCAACTCTCGATCGTCGACTACGCCGGCGTGGCCGCCATCGGGGCGATCGGGCTCAACGTGCTCACCGGCTACACGGGCCAGATCTCGCTCGGCCACGGATTCTTCCTGGGTGCCGGGGCCTACACCGCCGCCTACGTCGGCGGACAGCAGGACCTCCCCCTGCCCGTGTGGCTCGCCGCCGCCGCCGCCATCGGTGCGCTGGTCGGCCTGGTCATCGGCCCGTTCGCGCTCCGCCTCAAGGGCAGCTACCTGGCCATCATCACCCTCGGCCTGGTGTTCATCGGTCAGCACGTCTTCGAGAACTGGAGCTCGGTGACGGGAGGTCTGTCGGGTACCGCAGTCACCGCACCGGTCGAGCTCGGCCCGCTCGACTTCGCAGCACTCGAGGTCTTCGGCACGACCTTCTCTCGCGAGGGCGGCTACTTCTATCTGATCTGGGGCGTGGTGGCGCTGGTCGCCCTGCTCGTGAAGAACCTCATGCGGACCCGGCTCGGGCGGGCGTTCCAGGCCGTTCGCGACCGCGACGCCGCCGCCGAGGTGATCGGCGTCCGCCTCGCCCCCACCAAGGTGATGGCCTTCGTCGTCTCGAGCTCCCTGGCAGCCGTGGCCGGGGCGCTGTACGGATCGTTCCAACGGTTCGTGAATCCCGAGGAGTTCGGGCTCTTCCTGTCGATCGAGTACGTGGCGATGATCGTGATCGGCGGGGTGGCCACCATCTACGGACCGGTGCTCGGGGCGCTGTTCATCACCACCGTGCCATTCCTGATCGAGGAGTGGAGCGATCGGATTCCCGGTGTCGCCACCGAGGCCGGGGAGTCGGGCATCACCGTCTTCGCGCTCAACCAGGCGCTGTTCGGCGTCCTGATCATCGCCTTCCTCGTGATCGAACCACGAGGACTGGCGGCGCTGTGGATGCGGATCAAGGTCTATTTCCTGGCCTGGCCCTTCTCCTACTGACGCATCGAACCCAACCGGACCAAGTCAACCAGACCACGAAGGAGAGGCTGTACGCCATGCGAACAACGACACGCAATCGCTGGATTGCCCTGTTGATGGGCTTCCTGCTGCTCGCCGCATCATGCGGGGGGAGCGACGACACGGAGGCGACATCGGACGGCGACGAGGTGACCACCACCGCGGCGACCGACGAGGGAACCGATGACGCCACCGAGGAATCGACCGACGAATCGACCGACGACACCGGCGGCGCCGAACCCGTTGCCGGACCGGGCTTCGACGGCACGACGATCCAGGTCGGGGTGATCTCGGCCCTGAGCGGTCCGGCCGCCGTGATCGGCACCCAACTGGCGGCCGGTCAACAGGTCTACTTCGACTACCTCAACGCCGAACTCGGCGGGGTGGCCGGCAAGTACCCGGTCGAGATCCTGCTCGAGGACCACCAGTACGACACCGCCGGCACCGTGCAGAAGTACGGCAAGATCAAGAACGACGTGGTGATGTTCTCGCAGATCATGGGAACGGCCCAGGTGTTCGCCACCCTGCCGCTGCTGGCCGAGGACAACATGGTCGCCGCCCCGGCGTCGCAGGATGCCTTCTGGGTCCGCGAACCGAACCTCTTCAACGTGATCGAGCCCTATCAGATCGACGTGATCAACGGCATGGAGTACTACCTCGGCGACGGCGGTGGCTCGGTCGACGACACGATCTGCGCCGTCATCCAGAACGACCTCTACGGTGAGGCCGGCCTCGAAGGACTCGAGTACGCCGCCGAGAACATGGGCTTCGAGATCGCCACCGTCACTCGCTACGGCTCCGGTGACCAGGACTTCACCGCCCAGATCACCGAGCTCGTGAACGCCGACTGCGACATGGTCTGGGCGACGGCCCTGCCGACCGAGTTCGGCGGCCTGCTCGGCACCGCCGCCCAGTCGGGCTTCACACCCCGCTGGATCGCTCAGTCACCGGCATGGATCGACATCCTGGCCCTCGGTGCCCTGGCCGACTACCTGGAGGCCAACGTCTGGGTCGTGGCCCTCGGTCGGGAATGGGGCGATCCGGCGTCGACCACCATGACCGAGATGGTCGAGCGGGTGGCCAAGTACAAGCCGGATCAGGCTCCCAGCTACTACTTCACCTTCGGCTACGTCCAGGCCTGGGCGGCCCACCAGTTGCTCGAGGCAGCCGTCGCCAACGGCGACCTCGGTCGGCAGGGGATCATCGACGCCATGAACGGCCTGGACCAGTTGGAGTTCGGCGATCTCAGCGACCCGTATCTCTACGGCCCGCCCGAGGACCGCAACCCGCCGAGGACGAGCACCGTGTTCGCCGTCGACGTCGAGAAGCCCTTCGCCCTCGCGGCGCTGTCGGACCCGATCACGTCGCCGGTGGCTCAGTCGTACGAGTTCACCGACGCCGGCTGACGAACCGAACCCGATCCGACGATGGCCGGGCAGCCCCCGGCCATCGCCGCGTCCGTTCACCGGCGGTTGACGACGCCGAAATCGTGGCGAAACAGTCGGTTGCGATGCTGTCCCCGGCGTCGAGGTCAGGTCGGCATGGTGGCGGCGGACTCGGTCGGCCGAGGAGCACGTCATGTCGAACACACCAACACGTCTCTCCCCCCAGCGGCGTCACGCCCAGCCGGCGTTGGACCGTCTCCACCGGGCCAACGCCGGCAGGCCGGAGCCTGCGGTCCAGCGGGCGCTCCTGACCGAGTTCACCCGTCTCGGCTGGCGAATCGGCCCGCCGACGATGCAGCAGTACGCCCGCCAGATCGAGGTCGGTCGTCGGGTGACCTATCGGGACGGCGAACTCGCCGGCTGAGCGGCCGATCCGTCGGCGGGGCGGCACCATCGGGCGCCCGTTCCCCGACTATGTTCCTTCGATGCCGACGCCCGGGTCGGCAGGAAGGGCACCGAGGATGGACCGATCTGCAGCTCGTGGCGAGACCCCGTTGCGGGCGAGGCGTCGGGCATCGGCCTTGCTCCTCGGCGCGGTCGTCCTCGCCGGTTGCGGTGGTTCGTCCGACGCCGACGGCACGCTGATCGTCGACGGCGCGACGACCACGTCGGCATCGTCGACGACGCTCGATCGAACCACCACGACCTCGACGACCACGACGACGTCCACGACCAGCACCACCAGCACGACCACGACCACGACGTCCACCAGCACGACCACGACCGAACCACCCCAGCCGACGCTGGCGCTCGGGTTCGACGGACTGGTGCTCGTCGATCCCTCCGGGTCCACGACGCCGCTCGACCTGGGTTCCGAGGGTGACCTCGTCATCGGTGCGGTGAATTCGCTGTTCGGCAATCCGACGTCGACGGTTCGCACCGAGTGTCCCTCGGGGCCGCTCCAACAGCTGACCTACGCCAACGGGTTCGTGCTCAACAGCGCCGACGGGGTCGTGGTCGGCTGGTCGATCCGCTCCTCGACGCCGTCGGCGGAGTTGGCAACGACGACCGGGATCGGGATCGGCTCGACCCTGGCCGAGATGCGGCTGTCGAACGAGGTCGAGGTGACCGAGGACTCGCTCGGCCCCGAGTTCCGGATCGGGTCGTTGTTCGGTCTGCTCAGCTCGACCGGCCCTCAGGGAGTCGTCGAGGCGCTGTGGGGCGGCGACGCCTGCGTCTTCCGCTGAGGCGGGGGCGAGCGGGTCCGCCCCGAGTGCTCAGACGCGGTGGAGCTCGGCCCGGAGGTGGTGCTGGAGCTCGAGTCCGACTGCGGCCATCTCGAGGTCGTAGGTGAGCGTGTCGGCCTGCACGGTCACGATCCGGCGCACGGCCGTGACCGATTTCGCGGTCGGCGAGGTCGCCACCGTGGCCGACGACAGATCGAGGGTCTGGTCGACGAGCGTGCCGGTGTCGATCTCGACGATGCCCGACGGCTGGGCGATGACCCACTCGACCCGCCCCGGGCCTGCCGGGCGGACGTACCCCGACTCGGCATGGAGCGGGAGATCGGTGACGGCGTCACGGGTCCGCTGGCTGTAGGCCAGGAAGGGCTTGCCGACGTGCCCGAAGGTCACCTCCTCGACGTAGCCGAAGGAATCGATGGTCGGGTAGTGGCCTTCGCCGCGACCCCGCCAGGTTCCGAGCAGGAAGGCGAGCGGTTCGACGTCGGGGTGCAGCACGGGTTCCATGGGGCCATGATGCCAGCCCGAACACCCGGGCCCATCGTTCAGAGCAGCTGCCCGTACTCGGATTCGAGTTGGTCGAAGTCGAGTTCCCGGAGGAACCGGCTGAAGGCGATCTGGGCGGTCAGGGCCTCGAGGTCGCGGAAGGGCTCGGGCACGAACCCCGGCGGATCGAGGAGTCCCTCGTCGAAGAGATGATTGACCAGGCCCATCGCCTGCAGGTCGACCTTGCCGCAGAACAGCATCGGGATGCGGTCGGGACGACCCTGACGCAGGGCGAGGCGGACGTACACGTACGACAGGACCAGACCCTTGCCGTAGGCCAGGTCCTTGGTGAACGGCGGGCCGGTGGGCGTGCTGCCGCGGAAGATGCGCGCGGCGATGGTCCACGATTCGTCCTCGTCGAGGCCGGCCACCCGGAAGATCTCGAAGAGCTCCACGAACGTGGCTCCTTCGAGGACGAGGCCCACGCCCTTGACCCGGTTGGCGATGCGACGCAGTCGACCGGGGTGACTCCGCAGGGCGAACATCTCGGTGAGCGTGGCCAGGCCCTCCTGGGTGACCGTCGCCGGCGGGGCGGCCTTGCCCAGGAAGTTGCAGACCGGCTGGGCCAGCCCGTTCCGGGTGGTTCCGACGTGCACCCAGCCCTCGTGGGCCTCGAGGGTCGCGAGGTCCTGGGGGCTGAACGTGGCGTCGGATCGCAGCTTGATGTAGGTGGAGCCTGCTGCGGCGTCGGCGACCAGGCCGTCGTCGAGTCGGACGTCGACGGCTCCCGGGCCCATCGACTCGTCGAGCCGGGCCTGCAGATGGGCCACCGCCGAGGGACCGTCGAGGTCGTGCTCGGACCGGTCGGTGAGCAGTGAGGGCTCGAGGGCCGACAGCGAGTTCTCGAGCGAGTGCGCCAGGTCCCGCACCGTCGGACCCCCGGAGTGGAAGACCTCGTCGGGGGTCCCGTAGAGCAACGTCGCGTAGCTCCCGAATGCCGGGGTGCCGCGGGCCTCGAGCAGGTCGATGGTGAGCCGGTACTGCTCGCAGGTTCGGCGCAGCAGCTGGGAAGCCGCAGTGGCCGACCCGAGCTGGGTGGCCACCTCGGTCTCGAGGTCGATGAACCGGCCCCGCACCTCGGCGGCGTCGAACTTCAGCGGATTCCGTTCGTAGTACTCGCGGTCGACCTTCGGCTGCTCGCGGAACTTCGAGGCGAAGAAGTCCGTCTTGATGTCGTCGGTCCACTTCACCGCATCCAGCACCCGGATCTCGGCCTGGGCGGCGATCAACCGATCGGAGAGATCGTGGATGGTGGCTCGATGATCGGATTGGTCGGGCATGGCATCAGTCAACAGGGCGGAGGGGTCGTGGCGGTGGACATCGGACAGTAATGTGGTCGGCGTCCGTCGAGCGGTTCCAGGGGATCGGGTGGCTGCGGTCTTCGCATTGGCTGCGGCCGGCAGCTTCGGTATCGGTGACTTCTTCGGTGGTCTGGCGTCTCGTCGCACCCCGGCCCGAGTCGTGGCGACCTTCACCAGCCTCACCGGACTGGTGCTCGCGATCCCCTTGCTGGCGATCGTCGGCGGGCAATGGTCGAGCGACGCCGTGGCGTTCGGCGCTGTCGCCGGCCTGCTCGGTGCGCTCGGGCTCGTTTCGCTCTTCTCGGGACTGGCGATCGGCCCGTTCCAGGTGGTCAGTCCGGTCTCGGCCGTGATCGGCGGCGCGGTGCCGGTGCTGTTCGGCATGGTCGGCGGCGAACGCCCGGGCGCCGCGGGCGTGTTCGGGCTGCTGATCCTGCCCGTCGCCGTGTGGATCCTGGCCGGGGGGACGCTCTCGATGCCGACCGGGATCGGTCGGACCCCGCTGGTGGCCGCCATCGCCGCCGGGGTCGGCTTCGGTCTGTTCTTCGTCTGTCTCGATGCCACCCCCGACGACGCCGGGATGGTGCCGGTCGTGGTCGCCAAGGCGTCGGCTTCGGTGGCGTTGCTGATCGCCAACCGTGGCCCCGGGGGGCTCGGCCGGCCCGATCGGGGGCTCCTCCGCCTCGTCACCGCATCGGGTTTCTTCGACATGGGCGCGAATGGGCTGTTCCTCGCGGCGTCGACCCGTGGCGACCTGTCGACGGTGGGGGCGCTGGTGGCGCTGTATCCGGCGATGAATGCCGCCCTCGCCGCCGGGTTCCTCGGCGAACGGCTCGGCCGGCTCGAGTTCGTGGGGTTCGCCCTGGCGGTGGGCTCCGGGATGCTCTTGGCTCTCTGATCGCTCGATCCGCCCTCGGTCCTGGCAGGCTGTCGGCGTGCCATCGGACCCCCACGACCAAGAGATCCGGATCGGGCTCGTGCTGGGCGCCGGAGGGGTGCCCGGTGGCGCCTACCTCCGGGCCGCCATGGCCGAGATCGAGACCCTGACGGGTTGGGCGCCGGCCGGCGCCGCCACGATCGTGGGCACCTCGGTGGGTGCCCTCAACGCGGCACGGCTTGCGCCCCCCGGCGCCGCCCGGCCCGTCGATCGGGCGCAGCTCGACGCGCTGACCCGGCTCGGCCGCATCCTCGTCCCGCCCCGTCCCTCACGGTTCGCGGCGCTGGTCGTCCGGGGCCGCCGTCTCGGCGGAGCGCTGTTGGCCCGGATCGCACCTGCCGGTCGCCACGCCGCCGACTACGAGGTCGCCGACGGGCCGTACCATCCCGGTGTCCGGGTCGTCTCGGTGGTTCGAGGATTCGGCCGCCCGGGCGGGACCCGGCGTGTGGTCCGCCTGGTCGACGCCTCGTCGCCGGCGGCCGAGTTGTACGCGTCGGCGGCCGTCCCCGGCTTCGCCCGACCGATCGAGATCGGGGGCGAGGAGCTCATCGATGGCGCGGTGTACTCGACCACCAACGCCGACCTCATCGACGTCGCGACCCACGACGCCCTGGTCGTGATCGCTCCCATGGCCCCCCGTGAGGGTGGGAGCTTCGTGGCCCGGTCCCACCGTGCCCTGCTGGTCGAGGAGCTCCGCCCGTGGCGGGCATCGGCCAAGCCGGTGATCGTGGTCAGCCCGACGGGACACGAGCAGCTGCTCCGCAGCGACCGCGAGCGGTTCGCCGACGCCGCGCGGGCTCGGGTGCGGGAGGCGACGCCGTTCTTCTGAGCTCGCCGGGAGGCTCGTGAGCGTTTGCTCGGAGCGCCTCGAGCGGTGAGGTGGCTCCGTGGGAGGAGCTGGTCCTCCCACGGAGCGCATGACCGACGGGCGAAATCGGTCAACCTCGGCGCACCGCCGCGGCGCGCACAACCCGACGATAGGTCGGATTGGCCCGATCCGCCGGATCGCACCGGATGACCTTACGATGTAAGCACCTTGTTCGGGTGCTCGTCGGGCCGATGAAGAGGTATCGAACGCACCCGTTCGCCCCGCTCACCCCGCACATCCCGATCGTCCAGGCGGCCGATCTCGGAACCAGAGGAATCCCATGACCGACACGGCCAAGACCCCCACCACCAGCCAGGACCGCGGTCCGGTCGGTGACTGGACGACCGACTTCGATCACATCTCGCCCGAGTACGCCGCCCGAGCGCCCGAGATCTGGGACGAACTGCGCGACACCTGCCCCGTCGCCCATACCGAACGGTTCGGCGGCGCCTGGCTCCCGACCCGCCACGAGGACGTCGAAGCCATCGCCCGGGACACCGAACACTTCACGTCCCGCGGGGTCATCGTCTTCGACGGACGCCCCGACGAACCCGCTCCGATCGGCTACGCCCCGCCGATCACGTCGGACCCGCCGTTCCACGGATTCGCCCGCCGCCTGCTCCTGCCGGCCTTCAATCCCAAGGCGGTCGACGTGTGGGAGCAGCTGACCCGGGAGTCGTGCCGGGAACTCGTCGACGAGATCCTCGCAACGGGCCAAACCGAGGTCGACGCCGCCGTCGACTACGCCCAGCACATCCCCGTCCGGGTGATCGCCGGAATGCTCGGCGTGCCCGAGGAGGACGGTCCCCGCTTCCGGGCCTTCATCCACCGCATCATCGAAGACCCCGGCGCCGGCGCCGACCTCGCTCCCGAGGACACCTTCGACCACTACCTGCAGGGTGTCGTCGACGATCATCTCGACAACCCCCGCGAGGACCTCGTCGACTACCTGCTGGGGCTCGAGATCGACGGCCAACCCCTGCAGCGTGAGCACGTCACCGGGACGATCGCCCTGCTCATCATCGCCGGGATCGACACCACCTGGTCGGCGATCGGCGCCAGCCTCCATCACCTCGCCACCCATCCCGACGACCGCCAACGACTGATCGACGATCCCGAACTCATCGACACCGCCGTCGAGGAGTTCCTCCGCTTCTACGCTCCCGTCACCATGGCCCGACTCGTCGCTCAGGACGTCGAAGTCGGAGGCTGCCCGATGAAGCAGGACGACTGGGTGCTGCTCTCGTTTCCCTCGGCGAATCGCGATCCCGAGCAGTTCGACGACGCCGGATCGTTCGTGATCGACCGGGCCCGCAACCGCCATGCCGCCTTCGGTCTGGGCATCCATCGTTGCATCGGCTCGAATCTGGCCCGCATGGAACTCAAGGTGGCGATCCAGGAGTGGTTGGCCCGGGTTCCCCGGTTCGAACTCGCCGACCCCTCGGTCGTGCGCTGGTCGGCGGGCCAGGTCCGAGGACCTCGCGAACTCCCGATCCGCATCCTCGACTGAACGGGCTCCGCCCCTTCGCCCGCGGTGTCGATTGGCGGGCTCCGCCCCTTCGTCCGCGGTGTCGATTGGCGGGCTCCGCCCCTTCGTCCGCGGTGTCGATTGGCGGGCTCCGCCCCTTCGTCCGCGGTGTCGATTGGCGGGCTCCGCCCCTTCGTCCGCGGTCCCATTAGGGTGACCGCCGATGACCCGACGCCCGCCCCTGTGGTTCATCTTCTCGGTGACCGTGGCCGGGATCCTGGCCAACACCCTCCTCAGTCCCAACATCCCCGACATCCTGGCCGCCTTCGACCAGCCCGAATCTCGCGCCGGGGTGCTGGTCGCCAGCGGCCCGCTTCCGGGCGTGGTCGTCGCCCCGATCATCGGCGTGGTGGCCGACCGAATCGGTCGACGCAAGGTCCTGCTGCCCTGCCTGGTCCTGTTCGGACTGGCCGGGCTGGCGGCCGCGGCCGCGCCAACGTTCGGACTGCTGCTCGTGGCGCGCGTGGTGCAGGGGATCGGCGGGGCCGGCCTGATCAACCTCGCCGTGGTCATGATCGGTGACTTCTGGACCGGGCCCGAGCGGACGAACCTGATCGGCAAGAACTCGGCGGTGCTCACGGTCTGCCTGGCCCTCATGCCGTCCTTCTCGGGTCTCGTCGCCTCGGTGACCAGCTGGCGCTGGTCACTCGCCTTCGCCTCGCTCGCTCTCCCGGTCGCCGCCGCGGGCTTCGTGCTCATGCCCCGAGTCGACACCATCCCCACGCGCACCATCGGCGATCAGCTCCGGGGCACGGCGGTCCTGGTCCGCCAGCCGGTCATCCTGGCCGTCGTGGTCGCCTCCTTCCTGCTGTTCGTGGTCGTCTTCGGGGTCTTCCTCACGACCTTGCCGGTCCATCTCGAAAAGGAGTTCGGGCTCGGTCCGGGGGCTCGCGGGCTGATGCTGTCGGCCCCGGCGATCGGGTCGACGCTCGTGGCGTTCAACCTGGGCCGGATCCGGGCCCGGTTCGTCGTCCGCACGGTCTTGGTCGCCTCGAGTGCCCTCATCGCCGTCGCCGCCCTGGCCATCGGGGTCGCCCCGGCCCTCGGACTGATCGTCGTCGCGTCGATCGTCTACGGACTGGGGGACGGACTGGCCATCCCGACCCTGCAGGACGTCACCGCGAGCGCCGCCCCCGACGGTCAGCGGGCGTCGATCATGGCGGGCTTCGTGTCGGCGACGAGGTTGGGTCAGGCGGTCGGTCCCATCGGCGCATCGGCGATCTTCGCGGCCACGTCGACCTCGACCGCGATGGTCGTCGGTGCGGCGATCTTTGCCGTGGTGGCGGTGGGATTCGTCGTCGGTCCGATCGACGAGCCGGCCATCCAACGGTCGGCGGCGTCGACCTGAGGCTCGCCGGACCGAACCCCGGGTTCGGCCCCGGTCAGCCGGCCATGTCGGTCGGCACCCAGGGCATGGTGGCCGAGAGCTGCCGGGCCTGGGCGAGCAGTCGCCCGTCGGTCGACCACGCCTCGGTCTCGGTGTCGACGTAGCCATCGGCCGACACCGTCGATCGATTCGTCATGGCCACCCAGTCGTCGTAGGGGTCGACGAGGGTGTCGAAGAGGTGGAACGTGATGTCGATGGTGCGGGCCATCGTCGGCGGATCGCCGACCATCATGATCGGCGGTGGCCACGCGTCGCACAGCGCCACCAGCTGGGCCAGACCGATGGGCGCATGATCGACGGGTCGAATCCAGCCCGAGACCTCCGCGGTCTCCTGGCCGGGCGGCGGGGGGAATCCGCCGACCACGTATCGGGTGTCGTAGCGGGACCGGATCATGTTCGGATCGGGCCAGGACTCGCCGACGATCGAATCGGGATCGGGGAAGTCGGGAGCGGGCCGGACGTGCCAGCGGGGACCCTCCCGGTCGGCGGCGATGACGCCGCGGGCCACGGCCAAGGTGGACCCGTCGCGGTGGATCGCTGCGTCGATCACCGTTGCCGATCGACCCGAGCGCAGGATCCTGGTCTCGAGCTCGGCGGGGCCGGGTGTGTTGGGCGCCAGCAGGTGCACGGTCATCGAACGCAGGTGGCGGTGTCCGGTGTCGGGCGCGCCCGCCGGGTCGATCGACGCTCCCTCGATGAGGCCCTTGGCGAGCAGGCCGGCGACGTACCCGCCGTTGGCCCCCACGCCGACCGACCAGCGGGGCGAGACGACGGTGTCGAAACGTCCCGGGGTGGTCGGGGTGAGCGGGGTGTCGGTGTCGAACTCGGAATCACGCATGGATGCTCGATCAGAGCGCACCGGTGGCCAGGGCGGCAAATGCCGCGATCCCGATCGCGATCCGGTACCACCCGAAGATCTCGAAACCCCGCTCGTTGAGCCATGTCACCATCCACTTCACCGCGAGCAGCGCCGAGACGAATGCGACGACCAGGCCGATGAGGGGGTTGACGACACCGAACTGGTCGATCAGTGCCGGTCCGTTCTGGAGTCCTTCGAGCGCCGTCGCCGCGGTGAGCGTGAGCAAGCCGAGCAGGAAGCTGAACTCGACGGCCGCTCGCAGCGACAGGCCGATGAAGACGCCCGCCAGGATGGTCGTGAAACTGCGACTGGTGCCCGGCCACATGGCGATCGTCTGCAGCCCGCCGATGACCAATGCCTGGTTCATCGTGATGGTGCCGAGTTCCCGGCCGGCCCGGTCGAGGTAGCCGATCCGGTCGAGGACCAGGATGACGACGCCCCCCACGATCCACGATGCGGCGATGGGCCAGACGCCGAAGAGCTGCTCGCGCACCACGTCCTGGATGAAGTAGCCGATGAAGGCGGTGGGGACGAAGGCGGTGATCACCGCGATCAGGATGTGTCGTCCTTCTTCGCTGCGACCGAACAGTCCGTCGAGCATCTGCCGGATCCGGCCCCAGTACAGGAAGAGGACCGCGAGGATCGCGCCGGCCTGGATGCAGATCGCGTAGGTCTCGAGGGCGAGATCGGCCGGGCCGTCGTCGCCGCCCAGGCCGAGGATCTTGTTGGTCACGAGCAGATGACCGGTCGAGCTGATGGGCAGGTATTCGGTGATTCCCTCGACCAGACCGAGGATGACGGCGTCCAGGGCCGACAACGTGACGGCGGCACCGTCGCCCGCAGCTCGTGCCGCACCGACGGGGTGCGCGAGGAGCAGGAGGGTGGTCGCGACCGTCGCAAGGAGCAGGATCCGGCCGACGCGTCGTGTCACGGGCGGGAACGGTAGACGGTCGCGGCGCGGATGGGGCGTACCGTCACCGGGTCGGCTCGGGGTCGGCGGCCGCGCCGGTCGTCGGTGCGGGTGTTCGCCGGCGACGTCGGTTTCAGGGCTTGCAGAGCACGAGTCGTTGCTCGCCCTTGGTCTCTCCGAAGCGGATCGACGGACCGTCGCCGATCACGGCCAGCACGACGTAGCGATCGGGATCGAGGGTCTCGCCGTTGGCCTCCTGCCCGTTCATGAGCTCGATGCTCGCCCCGTCGGCGACCATCGTGTCGAACGATTCGGCATCGAGGTCGCCGAAGACCGGACGAGTGGTGATGCTGGCGCCGACGCCACCCGGGTTCGGGGCATCGGCCAACGAGTAGATGTTGGCCCGACCGACGTGATGGGCCAGTCGGGTCGTGACCGCCGTGGCCAACTCGGTTCGGTCCGACAGGACCAGGACGGTGCCGACCCCGATGGCATCGGCGGCCTCTTCGGGTTCCTCACTCTGCAGGTCGCCGTCGAAGGCCAGGATGGTGCGCTGTCGGGCTCGCCGACGCTCGATCTCCCGATCGGTGAACACGATGGCCGGAATGCCGGCCTCCTGGAGTCGCTCGGCCAGCTGCAGGTGCCAGTTCGACCCGCCGACGATGGCGACGGCCCGATCGGGGGGTCGAGCCAGTCGCAGGAAGTGGGCCGCCGGTGTGGCGCCGAATCCGTAGATGACGACGGTGGCGACGATGACCACGAACACGGCGGGAGCCAGCGGCCCCGGATCGATCCCTGCGGCTTCGAGCTCGAGCGCGAAGACGGTCGAAACGGCCGCGGCGACGATGCCCCGGGGCGCCACTGCGACCAGGAACCAACGCTCCCGTGACGACAGACCCGATCCGACGGTCGAGGCCCAGACGTCGAGGGGTCGGGCCACCAGCACCAGGACGGCGGTGAAGACGAGCGAGGGCACGAGGACATCGGTGAGATCCGAGGGCTCGATCCTCGCCCCGAGGACGAGGAACAGGGCGCCCAGCACGAGATAGCCGACCTCCTCCTGGAATTCCAGGATGTGCCGCACCGGGGCTCGCCGTTGGTTGGCCAGGACGATGCCGATCACCGTCGTTGCCATCAACCCGGCCTCGGGGCGGAGCAGATCGGCGATCGCGAAGGCGCCGACCGCCGTCGCCAGCGCCATCGGGTTGTGGAGGTGATCGGGGACCAGGTGGAGATGGAAGGCGAGGGCGAGCAGCGCGCCGGCCACCGCACCGATGGCCAGGCCGATACCGAGCGTGGAGGCGATGTGGATGGTGCTCGCCAGCGGACCGTCGTCCTCGATGACGGCATCGAGCACGACCACGGCCAGGGTGGCGCCGACCGGGTCGATCACGATGCCTTCCCAGCGGAGCACCTCGGCGACCGACCGGCGGGGTCGGGCCAGGCGCAGCAAGGGGATCACCACGGTCGGACCCGACACGACGCACACCGCGCCGATGAGCGCGGCGATCCCTCGGCCGACGTCGAAGATCAGATAGGCCGCAACGCCCCCGATCACCCAGGTGATGAAGGCCCCGAGCGTGACGAGTCGGAACACGACGCTGCGGACCTCGGTCGTCCGTTCCCATCGGAGGTTGAGTCCGCCCTCGAACAGCAGCAGCCCGACCCCGAGGGAGATGAGCGGGAAGAGCAGCTCGCCGAACTGCTCGTCGGGGTCGATCAGTCCGAAGACCGGCCCGGCGAGGATGCCGGCGGGCAACAACAGCAGGATCGAGGGCACGTTCAGCCGAGAAGCCAGCCACAGGGCTGCGACGCCCAAGCCCAGGATGATCGCAATGGACGAGGTCGTGCCGGAGGCGCTGGCGACGATGGAGGTCGACCACGCCGGGAGCGACAGGACGGACTCGGGGAGGTGGGGGACCAACGGCAAGAGGACCAACGTAGAGCGTTTCGAGGGCGAATGGCGGATGACCACGTCGACCAGGGGAGTTTGCCGCAGTCCGGTGTGACAGACGACTCACTGCTCCGCAGAATCTCCGTTCCGTCGATGGGAACCGATACCGTTCCGTAGCGTTATCTGCCCTGTTCCGCACGCCCAGGAGTGCCCCGCATGTTCGTCCGACTCGGCCGCTGGTGTTTCCGTCATCACTGGGAGACCGTCGGCCTCTGGGTCGTCCTGATCGTCGGCATGTCCGTCGTCGGTCAGGGCATCGTCGGTGCGTCCTACAACGGTGAGTTCTCGATCCCGGCGTCGGAGAGCTCCGACGGGTTCGACGTCCTCGCCGAGTACTTCCCGGGTCAGGGTTCGGGCGGCCAGGTCGGCAGCATCGTCTATCGGGCCGAACAGGGTGTCGACGACCCGAGCGTCGTCGAACCCATGACGGCGCTGTTCGACGAGGTCGCGGCGCTCGAAGGCGTGTCGCTCACCAGCCCCTACGGTCCGCAGGGCGCCGGTCAGATCAACGCCGACCAGACCGTCGCGTACGCCCAGCTCAACCTCGACGCCGACGTCGACCAGACCGAGTCCGCCGAGATCGGGGCCGAGATCGCCGACATCCTCCCGTCGATCGACGGGGTGACCATCGAGGTCGGCGGGGCCGCGCTCGGGGAATTCGAGCCACCGGAATCGGAACTGATCGGCCTCGCCTTCGCCATCGTGGTGCTGATCCTCTCGTTCGGATCGGTGCTCGCCATGGGCCTGCCGATCGGCGTGGCCCTGTTCGGCGTCGGCACCGGGGCCGGCGTGATCGCCCTCGTCTCGAACCTGACCACGATGCCCGACTTCGCGCCAACGCTCGGGGCGATGATCGGCCTCGGGGTCGGCATCGACTACGCCCTGTTCATCGTGACCCGCTACCGCGAGGGCACCCGGGCCGGCCTCTCGCCCGAAGACGCCACCGTCCGGGCCATGGACACCGCCGGCCGCGCCGTCACCTTCGCCGGCATCACCGTGGTGGTCTCGCTCCTCGGAATGCTCCTCATCGGGCTGTCGTTCGTCTCCGGCCTCGGGATCGGCGCGGCCATCGTGGTCGCCGTCACCCTCGTCGCCTCGCTGACCCTGCTCCCGGCCATGCTCGGCATCGCCGGACACCGGGTCGAGGTGACCCGCTACCGGGGGCTGATCGCCGCCGGGTTGGTCGCCGTCGCCCTGCTCGGCGTCGGACTGGGGATCCGGTCGTTGCTCGTTGCGGCACCCATCGCGCTGGTCGTGCTGCTCCTCGGTGCGATCCCCGCCGTCCCGTTCCTCGGTCGGGAGGTTCCCAGGCGCGCTCAGAAGCCGGTCCGCGAAACGTTCTCGTACCGCTGGGCCCACCTCGTCCAGGATCACCCGATCGTCTCGTTGCTCGTCGGCGGCGGCCTGCTCGTGCTCCTCGCCATCCCGGTGTTCAGCCTGCAGCTCGGCTTCTCCGACGAGGGCAACTTCTCCGAGGAAACCACCACCCGCCGGGCCTACGACCTGTTGGCCGAGGGCTTCGGACCCGGGTTCAACGGTCCGTTCGTGGTCGTTGCCGAAGTCGGCTCACCCCAGGACCTCCCGGCACTCCAGGGGCTCGCCGACACCATCGCCGCCGATCCCGGGGTGGCGTTCGTGTCGCCCCCGTTCCCCAACGACCTCGCCGACCCGGCATCGTCGGAGGCGGCGCTGATGCAGGTCATCCCGACCACGTCGCCCCAGGACGTCGCGACATCGGATCTGGTGGAGCACCTCCGGGACGACATCATCCCCGAGGCGATCGCCGGCACCACCCTCGACGTCCACGTCACCGGTTCGGTACCGGCCTCGATCGACTTCACGTCGTATCTCTCCCAACGCATCCTGCTCTTCTTCGGCGTGGTGCTGGCGCTGTCGTTCCTGCTCTTGATGATGGTGTTCCGTTCGCTCCTGGTCCCGCTCAAGGCCGTGGTGATGAACATGTTGTCGATCGCGTCGGCCTACGGCGTGGCCGTTGCCATCTTCCAGTGGGGCTGGGGCTCGTCGCTGTTCGGTGTGGAACCGGCACCGATCGAACCGTTCGTCCCGATGATGCTGTTCGCCATCGTGTTCGGGCTCTCGATGGACTACGAGGTCTTCCTCCTGTCCCGCGTCAAGGAGGAGTACGACCACTCCGGTGACCCGGTGAACTCCGTCGCCGACGGCCTCGCCGCGACGGCCCGGGTCATCACGGCCGCAGCCGCCATCATGGTCGTGGTCTTCGGCAGTTTCCTGTTCGAGGACACCCGCATCATCAAGCTCTTCGGTACCGGTCTGGCCGTCGCCGTGCTGCTCGACGCCTCGCTGGTCCGGATGCTGCTCGTTCCCGCCACCATGCGCCTGCTCGGCGCCAAGAACTGGTGGCTCCCGGGCTGGCTCGACCGGATCCTGCCGTCACTCGACGTCGAGGGTCCGACCGACGAGCACGAACCCCACGCCGGAGACGACGACCCCCGGCCCGACGATCGGACCCGACAACCCGTCACCACCGGCTGATCGACGCCGGGCCGAACCGGGGAGCCGGGCCGGGATCGACCGGCCTCGGCTCCTCCGCCTTGCCAGTAGCCTCTTCGCTCATGCGTTGGTCCCAGCTGTTCGTCCCCACCCTTCGCGACGCCCCGAACGACGCCGTGGCCCCGAGCCATGCGTTGCTCGTGCGGGGCGGCTTCATCCGCCAGCTCCACGCCGGTCACTACTCGATGCTCCCGCTGGGATGGCGGGTGCACCAGAAGGTGGCCGGGATCGTGCGGGAGGAGATCAACGCGATCGGCGGGCAGGAGTTCAGTCTGCCGATCATGCACCCGGCGTCGATCTGGCAGCAGTCCGGCCGCTGGGACACCATGGGCGAGATCATGTTCCGGTTGACCGACCGGCGCGACAACACGCTGGCCCTCGGGATCACCCACGAAGAGATCTTCGCCACCGTTGCCGGGGAGCTGAGCTCCTACAAGCAACTGCCGCAGCTCTGGTACCACATCCAGACCAAGTTCCGAGACGAGGCCCGTCCGAAGTCCGGGCTGCTCCGGGTGCGCGAGTTCGCCATGAAGGACTCGTACAGCTTCGACATCGACGACGCCGGCCTCGACGTCGCCTTCCAGGCCCACGATGGCGCGTACCGCCGGATCTTCGACCGGCTCGGCATCCCGTCCTTCGGGGTCGAGGCCAGTTCGGGGGCCATGGGCGGCAACAGCTCGGTCGAGTTCATGACCCCCTCCGATGCCGGTGAGGACGACGTCGCCCGCTGCTCGTGCGGCTATGCCGCCAACATCGAGAAGGCGACGTCGCAGGTGGCACCCGTGGTCGACGATGCACCGCCTCCGGCCCCCGAGACGTTCGCCACCCCGGGCGTGCGCACCATCGCCGCCCTCGAGGAGTTCGACGGTGGCGCGCCGGCCGAACGTCAGCTCAAGACCCTCGTGATGGTGGCCGACGGGGCCACGATCCTGGCCGTCGTACGGGGCGACCATCAGCTCAACGTCCAGAAGCTCCTCGATGTCACGGGGGCCATCGCCATCCGCCCCGCCGAGCCCGAGGAGGCCTTCGCGGCCCTCGGCGCCCATCCGGGGAGCCTCGGCGCGGTGGGGGTGAGCGATCTCCGGGTGATCGTCGACGAGGCCCTGCGCGGTCGGACCAACATGACCACCGGTGCCAACGAGGACGACTTCCACCTGCGCGGGGTCGACGTGGCCCGAGACCTGAACGTGTCCCAGTGGGCCGATCTTCGCGAGGTGTCGGCCGGCGAGCCCTGTGTGCAGTGTGGTGAACCGATCGAGATCGTCCGCTGCATCGAGATCGGTCACATCTTCAAACTCGGCACCGTGTACGCCGAGAAGTTCGGGGTCACCGTGTCCGATGCCGACGGCGCTCCGGCTCCGGTGGTGATGGGCAGCTACGGGATCGGGATCGGTCGCAACATGGCGGCGGTGATCGAAGCCCACCACGACGAGCGAGGCATGATCTGGCCCGTCTCGGTGGCGCCCTTCGAGGTGGTGGTCACGGTCATGCGCCTCGACGACGAGACCCTGGGTGCGGGCGAGCAGCTCTATGCCGAGCTGCGGGCGGCCGGCGTCGACGCACTCATCGACGATCGCGACGCCCGGGCCGGTGTGAAGTTCGCCGATGCCGAGTTGGTCGGCATCCCCTACCGCCTCACCGTGGGGCCGAAGGGACTCGCCGCAGGCGAGATCGAACTCACGAGCCGGCGAACGGGGGAGACCACGAACGTGGCGCTCGACGAGGTCGTGGCCGTGGTTGCCGCCCGGGTCGCCGCCGAACGCTGAGAGGCGCCCGGTGGCCCCGGTCCTGGGTCAGCGTCGCTGACCCAGGCGGGCGCGGTTCAGTTGGGCGACGAGCACCTGCTCGGTGGCCCGGTCGGTTTCGCCCGGTCGGTCCTGGAGCACGGCCAGACGGGCCAGAGCGGCATGGACGGCGTCGAACTGGCGGCGTTGCGCCTTCGAGAGCTGCTTGCGCATCGACAGCATCGTGCGGAAGTTGCCGAAGGCCGCGATCTCGGCGGCGGGCAGACCGTAGCGCTGGGCCAACCAGGGGACGAGCTGGACGAAGCGACGCTCTTCGCGTCGGCGCACCCGGTAGAGCACGACGGCGAACGTGAAGAACAGGATCATGAAGCCAACGAGGCCGACCAGCGCCACGATGGCACCCGAGTCGCCCCACCGGTCGGCGGCGCTGAGGGATCCGTTCCAGGCGGCGTGCGAGAGCACCGACAGGCCGAAGCCCCACAGCGCGGCCGGGAAGGGCCGCTGGCCCCGGGACACGGCACGACCGACGGCGAGACCGGTCCATGCCGTGAACAGTGGATGGGCGAACGGTGAGAAGAGGGCCCGGACGACGAACACCGCAGCCAGCGACGCCGTGTCGTCCTGGGCCACGAAGTAGGTGACGTCCTCGATGACGGCGAAGCCGAGGCCGACCCACCCGGCATAGACGATGCCGTCCATGATCCCGTCGATCTCGTGCCGGCGCAGCGCCCACAGGATGCCCGCACCCTTCATGGCCTCCTCGATCAGGGGCGCCGACACCACGGCGCCGATCGTCTCGTTGGTCGAGACCGTCACGATGGAGTTGACCGTGCCCGCGACGAGGACCGAGACCGTCGCCCCCCAGAGGAAGGCGTGCGCCAGGGCGGCGTGGGGTTCGGGCTCGACCCGGTCGAGCCAGAGCATCACGGGAAGCACGATCACGATCGGCACCACGCTCAACCCGACGGCCAGCGGGGCGGTCACCGCGATGACGGCCAGGAACGGAACGACCAGGACGGCGGCGATGAGGACGGGCACGCTCAACCACTCGGGGAGCCGGGGTCGCCGTTCGGTGCCGGCGACGTGGATCGTCCACGCGGAGCCGTCCCACCAGCGCCAGGAGGCGACACCCCAGGGATCGGGGAGCCATCCCGGGGACGTCGGGGCCGGTGGAGGAGGGGTCACGGACACCCGCCCCATTGTGGCGCTTCGGCTCAGGTCAGGGCCAACAGGACCCAGAAGACGCCCATGGCGCCGACGACCGTCAGAATGAGGTTCCGGCTCCACCACGCCAGTGGGCCCGCAACGGCGATTCCGGCCAGTTCGGGGAGGGTCAGACCCAGGTTGGAGGCCTCGGGATCGGCGATGAGGGACACGACCAGGGCCGAGAGCACCGCCGGGGCCACATTGCGCAGGGCCCGGCTGACGATGACGGGGATCGTCCGGTCGGCGAGGGCCAGGATCGGCCCGGCCCGCAGACCGTAGGTGATGGCGCCGACGATCCCGATCAGGACCAGTGAGTCGAGGATGCTCACCGGGGTTCACCCCCGGAGTCGATCCGCAGGTCGACGACGAGGCCGGCGATCACGCCGCACGATCCGCCGATCAGCAGTCCGATGCGGTTCGGGAGCCCGATCGTGGCGAGGCAGACCGATCCACCGACCACGGCGGCGGCGACGGCCGGGCTCCGCAGGATCAGACCCCGTATGCCCATCACCACCAGCCCGGTGAACATGACCGCCGGCGCATACCCGAGTCGCCAGCCGGCGGGGACGAACGAACCGAAGAAGTAGCCGGCGATGGTGGACGCCATCCACCCGCTCAGGAAGATGCCGGCGGTCACGAGGTAGTACCGCCGGAAGAGATCGGGATGGTCGCGCGACCGGGGTTCGGTGAGGGCGAAGACCTGATCGATCAGCATGGTCGGAGCGATCAGTCGGAACCAGCGGGGCTGCGACGTGAAGGCCGGGGCCATGGCGGCCGAGTACATGATGTGACGGGCGTTGATGACCACCGCGGCCAGCCCGGCGGCCCAGGCCGAGGCCGTGCCGAGCAGGGTGACCATCGCCAACTGGGCGGCGCCGGCGAAGATGACGATCGACGAGGCCAGGCCGACCCCGTCGGGGATCGGCGAGTCCCGGACGGCCAGGCCGAACACGAAGCCGAAGGGAATGGCGGGGATGAGGAGGGGGACGGCGTTGGCCGACGCCGATCGGGCGGCCCGGCGCAGATCCGCCGGGGTCGGCGCGGTGGGGAGCCGGTCGGGCCGTTCGCGATGCGGTTCGTCGGGGGTCGACCGATCGGCGATCGGTCCGTCGGGTGAGGCCACCGGGGGAACCTAGCGGCCCGGCCCGCCGGGGCGGCGGGAAGAGAACCCGGCCCGACCGGGTTCCAGGATCGGGCGGGTCGTCGGCCACGTCGCGCCCGGCCCGCAGACCACCCCGCCGAAGGACCGACCATGAGCCGACCCGAGTCCGACATCGCCGATCCCGATCCGGGTCGTTGGCGTCGCCGGGCGCGGACCGTGCCCTCGATGTTGGTCGCCACGGTCGTTGCGCTCGGGGCCGCCCCCGTGGTGTTGCCTGCGCTGGCCGTCGTCGATCTCGCTCGTGGTCGTCGTCGGCAGCCCTTGGTGCGCTCGGCCCGGTTCGCGCTGCGCTATCTCGTCAACGACAGCGCCGAGGTCCTGCTGGCGCCGATGCTCTGGGTCGGCTCGCGGCTCCATCCCGGCGCCGGCACCGAGCGGTACCGGCGGGTCCAGGCCTGGTCGATCCGGACGCTGGCCGACGCCGCGGATCGGCGGCTCGGGATCCGGGTCGACCCCGACGCCGGCACGCCGGCGGAGCCCGGCTCCGGTCCGCTGATCGTGTTGACCCGTCATGCCAGCCTGCTCGACGCCGGGCTCCCGTCACTGCTGTTCGGGCTCGATTCGGACTGGCAGGTCCGAGGCGTCGTGATGCGGGAGGCACTGGTCGATCCGGGGTTCGATCTGCTGTACCGGCGACTCGGGTCGGTGTTCATCGACCGCGATGACGGCCCGGCTGCTCGGAACGCCCTGGCGGTGCTGTCGGGGGCGACCGGGGCCGACGACGTGGTGACGATCTATCCGGAGGGCCGGTTGTTCCGGCCGCAGATCCTCGACCGCAGCCTGGAACGGCTGACCGAACGTGATCCCGCGAGGGCCGAACGGCTCGCCGGGCTGCGGCACGTGCTCCCCCCGCGGCCGGGTGGGGTGCTGGCCCTGCTCGATGCCCTGCCGGAGGCCGACGTCGTGGTCATCGGCCATGCCGGTTTCGAGGCCGCCGGTTCGGTCGCCGAGGTGGTGCGGCGAGTCCCGCTGGACGTCACCGTCGAGGTGATGAGTCGCCGATTCGCCCGAGCCGCCATCCCGACCGACCGCGACGAGCGGATCCGGTGGTTGGACGAACGCTGGCTGGACCTCGATGCCTGGATCCACGACCGGGTCGACGGCCACCTCGACGAATTCGACGCTCGCCCAAACCCCGCAGGCGAGGCCACACCCTGACCCGTTCTGGCGAGGTCCCGTCCCACTCCCCGGTTCTGGCGGGCCGGCGTCCCCGCCGGGGGACGCCAGGCCGCCAGATCGGGAGTGGGGGACGCAGGACCGCCGGAGCGGTGCGGCGGGATCGCCGCTCGGGAGGTGCTCGGGATGGTCGCGCCGTGGGGTCGGGCGCCTACGGTGAGCCCGATGACGAGGCGACGATCCGACCACCTCCGGAACCGACCGGGACGCTCGGCCCGGCGAACCGGGGTGCTGCTGGTGGCGGTGATGGCGCTGCTGGGCTGTGGCACATCGGCTTCCGACGCCCCCTCGGCGGCGACCCCCGACCCGGCCGGCTCCGCACCGACTGCGGCCCCGACCACGACGAGCGTCGCGTCCTCGACCGCCGACCCGGCCTCCGATCCGACCGCCACGCGACTCGCGGGTCGGACCGTCGTCGGGTTGTGATGCCGGGGCGCCCGGGACCCTGCCCGCCGAACTCGTCACCGCCGACGGTCTGCGCCGGACCTTCCGGGTCCAGCTGCCCGATGACCACGAACCCGGCGTGCCCTCGCCGCTGGTCCTCGACTTCCACGGATTGGGGAGCGACGGGCTCCAGCAGGCCCTGGTCTCGTCGTCGCCCGCTGCTGCCGCCCGCCGGGGCTTCATCTCGGTGGTGCCCGACGGTGCCCGCAACGAACTGCTCGGCGCCCGGCTCTGGAACCTGGGCGGCACCGAAACCGGGGTCGCAGCCCTCGACGAGGCCGGCCCGGGCCTGGCCGACGACGTGGCGTTCACCGTCGAGCTGCTCGATCTCGTGGAGTCGGTGCTCTGTGTCGACACCGGGCGGGTCTACTCGATGGGGTTGTCGAACGGCGGCTTCTTCTCGGCCGTGCTGGCCTGCGAGCTGTCGGATCGGATCGCGGCCATCGCCACGGTCGCCGGCATCACCCACCCCGACGACTGCGAACCCGTCCGCCCCGTTCCGGTGCTCCACGTCCACGGAACCGCCGACACCGTCGTCCCGTTCGACGGCGGTGACTCGTCGCTGCTGGCCGGCGCCGGTCGCGCCGTGCCGGGCGTCGACTCCTCGGTGATCGCCGGGCTGGCTGCCGAACTGTTCGTGCCGATCGCCGGTGAGGTCGCCGAGTGGGCCGTCGCCAACGGCTGCGACCCCGATCCGACGACCACGGCCCGGTCACCGGTGGTCGAGGAACGGGTCTATCCCAACTGTGCTCCCGGTGGCGCCGTCGAGTTCTTCGTGGTCGATGGCGGCGGCCACACCTGGCCGGGATCGGTCACGATGTCCCTGGTCCCGTCGCTCGGACCGACGACCTTCGACATCGATGCCACGGCGCTCGCCTTCGACTGGTTCGACGACCATCCGATGCCCGGCGCCTGACCCGAGCGTCGACCCGGCCATGCGGACGGCGACCGACGTCGGCTCAGTCGGGCTCGATCAGCACGAGCTCGACCCAACCACGGACCGAGTTGATCGAGAAGATCGCATCGCATCGGGCCAGGTCGGCCCGGGTGACCACCCGCTCTCGGATCTTGTCGTGGTCGAGGAGTTCGGCCCGGAACGTGCCGGGCAGCAAACCGCTCGAGGTCGGCGGGGTGACGAGCTGCCCGTCGAGATCGAGCACCAGGTTGCCGATCGTGGTCTCGGTCAGCTCACCCCGCTCGTTCCACAGGATGACCTCTCGCGCCGCTCCCATCGACCGGCGATGATGGTCGTAGGCGTGGCGGGCCGTCGTCTTGTGACCGAGCGTTGGATCGGTGGATCGCACCGGCGTGGCCGCGAGCCGTGCCGGCCAGGGCTCGATCGTCGGCTCGGGGGCGTTCCCGGACTCGAGCTCGACGTTGCCGTTGCGGTCGACGAGGAGCCGCAGACGTCGTGGTTCGGAGCGGGGCCGGGCGGTCGTCCAGGCCGTGAGCCGCTCCCGGACCTGGTCGAGATCGACGCGGTGGCCGAGTGCCATGGCCGACCGATCGAGGCGGGCGAGATGCCGGTCGACACGGCCGATCCCGGTATCGGGGGACCAGAGCATGGTCTCGAGCAGACGAACCGGCTCGAGGGCCCGATCCAAGACCCGGGTCTTCACCTTCGTCTCGCTCCACTCGTCGGCGGGATCGGAGTCCCACACGATCCCGCCGCCGACGCCGAAGGTGGCCGTGGCGCGAACCCGATCGATCCACACCGTGCGGATCGCCACGTTGAACTCGGCGACCCCGCCAGGGCCGATCACCCCCGCAGCCCCGGTGTAGAGCCCCCGGGGAGTCGCTTCCAGTTCGGCGATGCGACGGGTGGTGCGGTACTTCGGTGCCCCCGTGATGGACGCCGGAGGGAAGGTCGCACCGAACACCTCCGCCAGGCTCGCCCGGGACCGGGCCTCGACGGTGGACGTCATCTGGAGGACGGTCGGATATCGCTCGACGCGGTGCAGCGCCGGGACGGTGATCGAACCGACCTCGGCGATCCGACCCAGGTCGTTGCGCATCATGTCGACGATCATCGTGTTCTCGGCCCGGTCCTTGGCGCTGCCGGCCAGCTCGTCGACGAGCCGTTCGTCGGCCGCGGGCGTCGAACCCCGAGGCCGGGTTCCCTTCATCGGGATCGACCGCAGCCGGTGGCCGCCGTCGGGCTGCGGGTCCCGCCGGAGGAACAGCTCGGGGGAGGCCGAGCAGACGGCGAACGGGCCCAGGTCGAGGTAGACACCGTAGGTGGCGCCCTGGGCGGCCATCAGCGAGCGGAACAGGCCCAGGGACGAGCCGTCGAAGGTCGCCGACCGCCGGTACGTGAGGTTCACCTGGTAGGTGTCGCCGGCGGCGATCAGGTCACGGACGGCGTCGACCCCCTGCCGGAACGCTTCGGGTGACACCGAGTCCGACCAGGGCCCGGTGGTGAAGAATCCTCCATCGACCGGATCGGGCTCCGAACCCTCGAACACGGCGAACACGGCCAGGGGCACGGAGGGGTCGCGGCGGGACTCGATGGCCGGATCGAAGGCCGGTCCGGCGTCGTAGGAGACGAATCCCACGACCCATCGGCCTGCGATCGCCGCCGCCTCGGCGGCGGCAACGACCGGCGCCACCTCGGCGGGATCCCACGCCACGAGCGTCGACGAGGCCCGCTCGAAGGAACGCCAGGCGCCGCTGGCGGGATCGCGGGCGATGGCTCGTCGGGTTTCGAGAAGGGGTGGAGGCATGGAGGACCGGACGGTTCGGGCGGTGGGCGCCAGGGCAGTATGTCGGCCGGGCGGCCCCGTCGGGCTCGAAACGCTGCGAGCGAAGCAATCGTTCCCGCCCGTTAGCCTCCCCCTCCATGGCCGTCCCGTTCGACCCGACCCGCGATCTCGACGAGGTCACCGCGCTCGTCCGTGAGGCGAGCCGTTGCTCGCTCGACTGGTTCCGCCGACCGATGGACGTGATCAACAAGCTGGCCGACCGCGCGGGGCCGAGCGAGGACGGGCACGCTGCTCCCTTCGACCCCGTCACGGCCGCCGACCGGGCCGTCGAGGACGCCCTGCGGGCGTCGTTGACCGAACGATTCCCCGGGCACGAGATCCTCGGCGAGGAACGGGGCCTCAGCGGAGACGGTGACTGGCGCTGGATCATCGATCCGATCGACGGGACCCGGGCGTTCATCACCGGTCAGCCGATGTGGGGCACCCTCCTCGGCCTCCGTCACCTCGACACGATGGTGGCCGGATGGCTCCACAACCCGGTGCTCGACCAGACCTACATCGGTTCGGCCCTCGGGGCCACGGTGATCGACCGGGGCGAGTCGTCGCCCATCCGCACCCGCCAGGGGATCGACCTCGCCCACGCGATCGTGCTGTGCACCCACCCCGACATGTTCGCGCCCGGCAACGAGGCCGAGGCCTTCGGTCGCCTCGATCGAGCCACCCGGATGGTTCGCTACAGCGGCGATTGCATGAACTTCGCCCTGCTCGCGTCGGGCTTCGCCGACCTGGTCGTCGAGAACCACCTCCAGTCCTACGACATCGCGGCGCTGATCCCCATCGTCGAGCGCGCCGGGGGTGTGATCACGGCGCTCGACGGCTCCAGCCCGATCGAAGGCGGGTTCGTGGTGGCCGGGGCCACCCCCGGGCTGCACGCCGCCGCCCTCGCCGTCCTCGGGAGCTGAGCCCCGATCGCCGATCGTCGCCGATCGTCGCCGATCCCGGATCGGTCCGCGTCGGGCGGCCCGACGTGCGACACTGGACGACACACCACGACCGAAGCCCGGGGATCAGGCCGGTCGATCACCACGAGGGGGTTGTCATGTCCGTCCACGCTCTGTCCTCGGCACCGTCGCCGTCGTCACCGGCACCGTCGGTGCGAGACCGATCGGAGGTCGGGCCGTGCAGGTAGCCGACATCCTGGGCAGGAAGGGATCCGACGTGGCCACGGTTGCCCCGTCGCTCTCGGTTCGAGACGTCGTCGCCGCCCTGGCCGAGCACGGCGTCGGTGCCCTCGTCGTCTCGGGCGACGGGACCTCGATCGACGGGATCGTGTCCGAGCGCGACATCGTGCGCCGCCTGGCGAGCGACGGTGCGGCCCTGCTCGAGCTCTCGGTCGACCAGATCATGACCCGCGACGTCGTCACCTGCGCCGCCGCCGACCGAGCCGATCAGTTGCTCGGGCTCATGACATCCCGCCGGATCCGCCATCTGCCGGTGGCGACCGACGGTGCCCTGTCGGGCATCGTCAGCATCGGCGACGTGGTGAAGAGCCGGCTCGACGAGTTGGTCGAGGAGACCCGAGCGCTCGAGGGTTACATCCAGAATTCCTGGTGAACCTCAGCCCGCCCGTCGGGCGATGCCGTGGATGCGCGTCGGCGATCTGGGGAACCAGGGCCGGCGGCAGGTCGTGGCCCATCTGGGCCAGGACCAACAGGTCGGCATTCGGGACGGCCTCGGCCGTTGCCAGGCCCCCCGACACGTCGATGAGGTCATCGGCCCGTCCGTGGATGACCAGGAAGGGGAGGTCGACCCCGGCCAACAGCGGGGTGCGATCGCCCGACGCGAAGATCGCGGCCATCTGGAAGGCTGCCCCGATGGGGTGGAACGAGCGGTCGAAGGCGGCTGCGGTCCGGATCGCCGCGGTCTCGCGATTCCACAGCGGTCCCGAGATGACCCGAGAGCCCTCGATCCCCTGGGCGATCATCGCCTCCCGACCCTGGGGCGGAGGAGCGAGCAGGGCCCCCATCGCCTCGGGTTTGGCCTGACCGACCTGACGGTCGCCGGTGGTCGACATGATCGAGGTGACCGAGCGCAGGCGGGTCGGATGCTCGACCGCCAGGTGCTGGACGATCATCCCGCCCATCGACGCACCGGCCACGTGGGCCGACTCGATCCCGAGATGGTCGAGCAACCCGACGGCGTCGGCCGCCATGTCGGACAGGGTGTAGGGCACCTCGGCAGCGATGTCCTCGCCCCCGAGCGCCCGGGCCATCAACGCCATCGAATCGGGAGGCGGACCGGCCGACTTGGTCGACAGCCCGCAGTCGCGGTTGTCGTGTCGGATCACGAAGTACCCGAGGCCGGTGAGTGCGTCGATCAGCTCGTCGGGCCAGGCGATGAGCTGAGCGGTGAACCCCATGACCAGCAGGAGGGGCTCGCCGGCCGGGTCGCCGTGGGTCTCGTAGTAGAGGTCGATTCCGTTCGCGGTTGCAGTGGGCACGGGCGAGATCCTGGCACGGGTGGCGACGGAGTGCCAGGCCGCCTCGCCGGGGTCAGGTGCTCCCGAGACCGCGTAGACCGCCCCAGGCCAGGGTCGACAGGTCGCCGGCCAACTGGGTCAGGTCGCTGTCGGAGGGCGCATCGGCCATCCAGTGGCGCACCATGCCCTCGGCCAGTCCGACCACGCCGTGGGCCATCGAGATCCGTCGGGCGGTCGAGATCCCGGGCACGTCGATCAGCTCGGCGATCGACTGCGAGATCGATCGTTCGACCCGTTGCGTGATCATCACCCACTCGTCGTCCTCGCGGCTGGTTCCCCCGAACAGCA
Organism: uncultured Acidimicrobiales bacterium; assembly: GCA_963717115.1. Taxonomy (GTDB): domain Bacteria; phylum Actinomycetota; class Acidimicrobiia; order Acidimicrobiales; family SZUA-35; genus JBBQUN01. Next base: position 855,952 of record CAVQVO010000017.1, read on the forward strand.
GGCGGAACCCGTCGGCGTCGGCGTCGACGAACGCGAGATAGGCCGCGAACCCCCGCTGGACCTGTTCGCGGGGCGTCCCGCCCTCGGCGGCGGCCTTGATGATGCCGGTCTCGAGCCGGTGACCGACGTCGTCGAGCACGGCCCGGTAGAGGTCGCGTTTGGAGGCGAAGTGTTGATAGAGGACGGGCTTGGTCACCCCGGCCTCGGCGGCGACCTTGTTCATCGACGTCTCGTGATACCCGGCCTGGGCGAAGACCCTCCGAGCGACGTCGAGCAGTTGTTCGCGGCGTTGAGGGCCGGGCAGCCGCTCACCGGCGCTCACCACGAGTTGTCCCGGTCGGCACGGTCGGCGGCCTTCACGCCGTACTTGAAGACCAGGGCCGGCGCGAGCAGCGCCGACCCGATGACCATCGTGACGACGATGACGATCACGGCCGGCCGGGTGAAACCGGTCATGAAGGCGGCGAAGAACACCACGCTGGCGAAGACGTAGAAGGCGCTCCCGAGACGGATGCCCTTCGAGACGAGGTCGGCGACCTTGGCCCGTTGGGCGCGGATCGGGTCGATCGGCGGATTCATGGCCGCCAGCCTGCCTGATCCAGCACGTATTGCAACCGTGCAACGAGGCGGTCCTGCCCGAGTTCTCGTCGCGCCACTCGCCGATTGTGATCGAGCCGCTCCTCGTCGGGGCGGTGCAGCGCCCGGCGGGCCTCGGCCACCAGGGCGGGATCGAGCTCGATCGGGAACCGACCGAGGCGATCGGGCACGGGTTCGGGCCAGGGGAGCGCCGGCCAATCGAAGCCGAGGGCCCGGAGTTCGTCGGCGACGGGATAGTCGCCGACCAGGACCGGTCTGCGATGGATTGCTGCTTCGACCGGCGGATTCCCGAAGCCCTCCCAGTGCGACGGGAACACCACCAGATCGGCTGCCGCGTAGAGATCCGACGTCGTCGGAGCCGGACGATGCAGCACCCGGGTGCGGGCGCCCTCGATCAGGCGAGCGAAGTCGGGGCCGAAGTCCTCCTCGACCGGGCCGGTGATCCAGTACGTGGCACCGACCGCCTCGGCAACCGCCAGCGCGACCTCGGGGTGCTTCCTGGCGATCGCCCGCACCGGATGCACGACCAGTGGTTCGTCGTCGGCGACCCCCAGGGCCGAACGCATCCGACGTCGATCTCCCGGTGGGGGGTCGACGTCGAACGCGTTGAGGATCGTCGTCGCCTCGATGCCCCGTTCGGCGAGCTCGAGCCGGGTGCGCTCGTTGATGGTGACGTGCTGCCAGGCCGGATCGTGCGGCGGCAGTTCGGTGACGGCGGCGAAGCGGGACCGCTGCCAGGGCGGGTCGTGGTGGTGCAGGATCGCCGGTCGGCCCCGCAGGGCTGCGGCCAGGACGCGGCTCGCCGGCAGGTTCATCGGAATGGTGAGCAGGTTCTCGACCACGACCAGGTCGGCATCGGCGATGGCCTCCTCGACGGCCCGCCGTCGGGGCGGTTCGGCCGCACCGATCTCGAGACCGGGCACCATCCGCTCGACCGGGACCGTCCCCGGCGACCGTGACGGTGGTCCAGCCGAGCGTCGAGAGGGCCCGTCTCCAGGTCTCGGCGACCACCGAGACCCCGTCGGTCAGTCCGAGCCGGAACGACACGATCGCCACCCGGCCCATCACCACGACGATAGTCGGGCTCGTAGCCTGACGGCATGGCTTCCCCACGCGACGACCTGCGGAAGCGAGTCCGGCAACTGCTCGACGAGGCGTGGCGGGCGCCCGGCTTCTGCGTCCCGAACGCCTCGGTCTACCCGTTCCAGTGGCTCTGGGACTCGTGCTTCCATGCGGTCGTCCTGGCCGAACTCGGAGATGACCGGGCGCGCTCGGAGCTGGCGTCGGCCCTGGCCCACCAGGACCCCGAGTCCGGGGCGGTGGCCCACCTCACGTATTGGGGCGACCCCGGTCACCACCGCGACTTCTGGGGTCGGTCGATGACCTCGTCGATCTCGCAACCCCCGATGTACGGGCACGCCCTTGCGGTTCTGCACGACCGCGGGCCGGCCGATCGGATCGATCCCGACCTGGGGCGCCGGGCCCGACGGGGGCTCGGGGCCCTGCTCGACCGGCGACGGCCCGACGAGGACCTCGTCCCGATCCTGCATCCCTGGGAGAGCGGCTGCGACGATTCCCCCCGTTGGGACGACTGGATCGGGGCCGGTCGAGGCGTCTGGACGCCGGCCGGGTGGAAGGAGGCGAAGGGTGATCTCGTCGCCGGGCTGGTCCTCGACGAGCGGGGGATGGCGGTCGATTCGAGACGGTTCCGCGTCGCCTCGTGCGGGTTCAATGCGCTGGTGGCCTGGAACATCGACGAACTGGACCGGGTCGGCGAGGCCGATCCGAGACTGGTCGAGGCCGCTGCGACGATCACCGAGGCGCTACGGCAGCGCTGGGATGGGGGTCTTCGCACCTGGGTCGACGATCCTGCCGGCTCGGGTCGGGTCCGGACGCTGGATGCGATGCTCTCCCTGCTCGTCGATCCCCGAGCCGACGCCATCGACGACCTCGTCGATCCCGCCGCCTACCTGGGTCGCCACGGGCTCCGAGGCGTCCATCCCGACGAACCGGCCTACGACGCGGTGACGTACTGGCGGGGTCCCTCGTGGCCCCAGCTGAACTATCTGCTCTGGCTGGCGCTCGACCGGATCGGCGCCCCCGACCGGGCTCGGAGGGTGGCCGAGGCCTCGGTGCGAGGGGCCGTGGCGTCGGACTGGTCGGAGTACTGGCATCCCGACACCGGCGTCGGGGGTGGGGCCCGACCGCAGACCTGGACCGGTCTGGCCCTGGTGACGGGCCGAGAGGGATCAGGTCTCGGGTGAGCCGTCGGCCGGGATCTCGTCGAAGAGCGCCTGGCGGACGTCGTGGTCGCCCATGGTGGCGCCCGGGGAGTCCTTGAGCACCACCACGGCCTCCCGGAGGTCGATGTCGGTTCCATCGAGGTCGACGTCGATGATGGCGTCGCGGGGAATCCCGGCGAGACCCGGTTCCTCGGGGTCGACCCCGAACAGGTCCTCGACATCGATGCCCGGTCGACGACCCTGGAGGACGATGTTCATCGCCAGCACCATCAGGCCGGCCAGCATGATCAGGTCGCCGAACGAGATGGTGGTGTCGAGTACCGGGACCGGAACGATGTCGCCGAGGAATGCGAGCGAGGTGGAGTCGTCCTCGAGTTGCCACAGTCCCGTCGGGCTCGCCGCCGGATTGATGGCGACGTCGTTGCCGAAGGCCGTGAGCGACTCGAACCGCACGGGGATGTGACCGTTCACGAGCAACACGGCGGCGTTGAGCGACACGCCGATGCCGCTGATGGCGGCGCCCGGGATGTGGATGTTCTGGGTCGCCACGGCCACGAGGCAGAGGAGGCCGAGCATCACGACGATCGAGCGCCCGGGGAGGTCGACGCTCTCGCCGAGGGTCTGCAGCACGATGCCGGCCGCCAGCAGCGGCCACATGACGACCCGGCTCCGGAGCACCGCATCGATTCGTCCGCCACGGATCAGCCCGACCACCAGTCCGATTCCGATGACGAGGGGTGTCAGCACCATGTTGCTCTCTCCAGTCGAGGGCCGAGCATAGTCACGCAGCGTGACGTTCGGCTGGATCTTCTTCGTCGGTCGGGGAGATCGACCCGGTCAGGATCCCGACGCGTCGGAGGCCGCCACCGTGGTCGCGGTCGGGTCGGGAACGGGAGTCGGAGCGCCGGCGAGACACACCACCCGACGTTCGTCGCGGTTCCAGAGCGGCTCGGTCGGCACGAACTCCTCGGCTCGTCGGGTCGAGGTGGCGTAGGCCTCGCCGAAGACCTGCTCGAATCGCTGGAGGCAGACCCGGGCGGCGGCGCGCCGGATCGTGCGGTCGCCGGGGTACTCCAGATCGAGTGCACCGGGGCAGGCCGTCGCCGTCAGATCGGCGAGGTCGGTCTCGTGGGGCCCGAGGCAGTAGGTGGCATAGACGGTCCCGTCCCAGGACCCGGCGCAGTCGACGATGGCGACGGTGTCGGGACGGGGGACGAGCGTCGTCGTCGCCGCCAGTGTGGGCGGAACCGTCTCGGCCGTCGTTGCGTCGGAGGACTCGGCGAGCGTGGTCGTCGACTCGACGGGCGTCGGTGGGGCGAGGCTGGCGTAGCACTGGCCCTCGATCAGGTCGAGGTTGGGCGCCAACGACAGGATGAGCGGAGGCACCGTGGTGGTGTCGGCGGGGACCTCGGTGCTGGTCGTGGTGCGTTCGATGGTCTCGTCGCCCGAGGACGAACAACTCGTCGAGACCCCGGCGACGATCGCCAGGGCGATCGCGATCGCCCTGCCGATCACAACGCCGGGAGGAGCTTGTCGAGGTGGGTGAACGTGCCCCACAGGCCCCACAGGACCAGCGGCGACGACAGCGCATAGGCCGGCCACCGCTTCCAGGCCCGGCCGAACAGCCATCCGGCCAGCGCGAACAGGCTGGTGGCGACGCCCCACAGCACGCTCGGTGCGGTCTCTTCGGTGTTCCAGCCGAGCGACTCGTCGAGCACGTTCTCGTCGGTGGTGGATTCGTCGACGTCGGCGTCGGTCGCACCGTCACCCGGATCGTCGTCGGACACGGAGGGGGTCGTGGTCGTGGTCGGGAGATCGGGCGCCGGCGGTGACACCAGGATGGCCGAGACCACGATCCGTTGGGCTGCGGAGTACTTCGGATGGCAGGCGGTGAGGGTCAGGCGGTTGTCGCCCTGGTCCTCGACGACCTCGACGGCCGACGCATCGACGATGAAGTGCCCGACCTCGTTGCCGTCGGGATCGATCTGGGGCAGGACCTCGTAGAAGTAGGTGCCGAAGACGGTCTCGACGATGATCTGCTCGCCCGGTTCGATGAGATCGAGGTCGCCGAACGGGGCACCATAGGTGGTGCGGTGTCCGGCGATGGCGGCGTTGCCGGCCTGGCCCGGGAAGGGGGTCGAGGGGTAATGGCCGGGGCCCTTGCGCAGGTCTTCACGGCTCGTGCCCTCGATGATCTGCTTGTCGACGCCGATCGAGGGGATGGCGATGGACCCCAGGACCTCGCCGTTCTCGGGCACGAGTTCGTCGGCGATGACCTGCAGCACCTCGGGTGACAGCGTGGTCGGTGTCGCCGTGGTCGTCGTCTCGCCGGGGATGGTCGACGCCGTGGTGGCGGTCGTCGCGAGTTCGGGGGCGATCGCCGCCAGCATCGCCTGCTGCTCGGCGAACTGATCCTCGAGTGCGGACTGGTTCCGGGCCTCCTGCCACGCCGTGCCCCAGAGCTGGAACCCCGCGAACGCCAGCACCAGCATGCCGAGGGTGATGAGGGTGCGTCCGATGCCGCCGATGATCGACGCCGTGCGCGGGGTCATGCTGGGGGCTGGGTCGGGAGCGACATGGACCCGCCAGGGTAGAGCCGCTCATGGCCCGCCGGGTGTCATCGGTGCGGTCGCGGTGGGCGCCCACGGGCGCGCCCTGCGAGCCCGCGCCGTATCGTTGCGGGCTGTGACTGAATCGTTGCCGGTGTGACCGCGTCGCCACCCTCGATCGACCCGTCACCCGTTCCGGTGATCTCGCTGCGCGGGGCGGTGTCGCTGCTCGGTCGATTCCCGGCCCTGGCCGGTGTCGATCTCGACGTGGCCGGCGGTGAGGTGGCCGTGCTCGAGGGCCCGAACGGGGCCGGCAAGTCGACCCTGCTGCGTCTGTGTGCCGGGCTCGCACCGCTGCACCAGGGATCGGGCCGTGTGCTGGGTCGCGATCTGGCGCGCCGCGTCGAACGACGGTCGTTGCGCCGCGAGGTGGGGCTCCTCGGCCACGCCACGGCGCTCTACGACGAACTGACCGTCGAACAGAACGTGGGCTTCTGGGCTCGGGCCAACGGCGCGACCGATGCCGAGATCCAGCCGGCCCTGGCCGCACTCGGACTCGATGGTCGACTCCGGACCGTCCCGGTGGCGGGACTCTCGGCCGGTCAGCGCCGCCGGGCGGCGATGGCGGTCCTGGTGTGCCGGCGACCGAGGCTCTGGCTGCTCGACGAGCCGCATGCCGGGCTGGATCGGGCGGGACGCGACCTCGTCGACGACCTGATCCGTCGGGCCGTCGGGTCCGGGGCCACCGTCATGTTGGCCTCGCACGAGGCCGACCGGGCCGAGGAGCTGGCGACCGTGCTGATCTCGGTCGTCGGCGGACACACCGAGGCGACACCGGTCACCGATCGACGAACCGGCGTCCCTCCCGCTCCGGAGTCGGTCGAGCGCGCCGAGGGTCGGTCGTGCTGAGCGACGCCTGGCTGGTGGCGCGCAAGGACCTGTTGATCGAGGCCCGTTCGCGTGTCCTGACCACCCAGCTCCTGCCGTTCGGCGTCATCGTGCTCGTGCTGTTCGCGTTCGGCCTCTCGCCCGATCGCCGGGTCGCAGCCGAGCAGGGGGTGAGCCGCACGGTGCTGGCCCAGGTGGCGCCGGGCCTGTTCTGGTTGGCGGTGCTCTTCTCGGCGCTCCTCGCCTTCGCCCGGGCGTTCGCCGTCGAGGCCGTCGACGGCAATCTCGACGCGCTCCGCCTGACCGGTCTCGACCCGGCCGGCATCTTCCTGGGGAAGGGCCTCGCCGTGGCGGTCGAGCTCGTGGTGCTCGAGGCGGTCCTCGGAGCCGGTGCGTTCCTGCTGTACGGACCCGGTCTGGTCGACCCGTTGCTCCTGGCCGTCACGGTTGCCACGACCACGCTCGCTCTGGCCGCCGCGGGTACGCTCTACGCAGCGCTGGCATCGGGTATGCGAGTCCGAGACACCCTCGTTCCGCTCCTCGTCCTGCCGGCACTGTCGCCGGTCCTGCTCGGCGCCTCCATCGCAACCGAGGCCGCACTGTTCGGGCCGACGTCGGATGGCTGGCCTTGGGCCGGCTTGCTCGGAGCTTTCGCCCTCCTTTACCTGGGGGCGGGAATCCTCTCGTTCGGACGTGTCCTGGAGGAAGCGTGACCCCAACCGACATCCCCGCCAACACCGGGTCACGACTGACGCGGGTGCTCGGCGTCGTCACCGGGATCAGCCTGGTCGTCTTCCTGGCGATGGCGTTGTTCATCTCGCCGCCCGAGGTGTCCCAGCGCGACGCCGTGCGGCTGTTCTATCTGCACGTGCCGTCGGCGATCGTGGCCTTCTACTACTCCTTCGGGGTGGTCGCCCTCGGCAGCGTCATGTACCTGTGGAAGAAGTCGACGTTCTGGGACCTCGTGGCCGGGGCAGCCGCCGAGATCGGCGTGATCTTCTGCGCCTTCACCCTGGTCACGGGCATGTTGTGGGGTCGTCCGACCTGGGGCGTGTACTGGACCTGGGACCCCCGCCTCACGATGACGACCATCTCGTTCGTCCTGTTCTGCGGCTATCTGGCGGTCCGGCGCCTCGACATGGATCCCGCCATCCGGTCCCAGCGGGCCGCCGTCCTGGGGTTGATCGGCTTTGCCAACAGTTTCCTCGTCCGGTACTCGGTCGAGATCTGGCGAGGCCTCCACCAGGGCACGACGCTGACGCCGATCGACACCAAGATGGAGGGCACGATGCTGGGCTCGTTCTTCCTCGGGCTGCTCGCCATGACGCTGCTCTTCGTGTGGTTGCTCGTCCATCGTTTCCGGGTGGCCTGGCTCGAGCACCAGATCGAGACGGCGGGCCTGACCGAGGCCATCGCCCGTCGCCGAGCCGACCGGGCCACCGACCATCTCGACACTGCCGACCGCGCCGTCACCGAGCCGGCCCCCACCCACGTCGGCGGAGAGGGCGCCTGATGCATTGGCAGTACGTCATCCCCGGCTACCTGATCGTGTTCGTGACCCTGGCGCTCTACGCCGGGTACCTCGTCCGACGGGGTCGGCAGCTCGCCGCACGGGTTCCCGCCGAGAAGAGGCGTTTCCTTGACTGACCTGGATCTCACCCCCCGCCCCGGCGACGACGCCGCCGGTCGCCCCCGTCGCCGGGTCCGCAACTGGGCGATCATGGGCACGCTCACCGCCGTGCTCGGGTTCGTCCTGTTCCAGGCGCTGACCAGCGCCAGCGTGTACTACTACAACGTCGACGAAGCGGTGGCGCAGCGGGCCGAGCTGGCCGACCGGACCTTCCGGATGCAGGGCACCGTGGTGTCCGAGCCCATGACCGGAGCCGACGGCGCCATCACGTTCGACGTGGCGTTCAACGACACCACCGCCACCGTCCGCCACATCGGCGAGGAGCCCACCGACCTCTTCGAGCTGGCGATCCCGGTCGTTGCCGAGGGCCACTGGGACGGCTCGATCTTCGTGTCCCGTCTGCTCCAGGTGAAGCACTCCGAGTCCTACGTCGCCGACAATCCCGATCGCGTCGACCCCGAGGTCGAAGAGCGGCTCGACAGCCCGTGAACTCCATCCTCGGCTTCGCGTTCACCATGCTCGGCCTGACCGCTTCGGTGGCCGGCGCGCTCGTCGGCGTCTACGCCCTGGTCACCCGTCAGCCGAAGCTGCTGGCCGCGGTCCGACCGTGGACGTGGTTCCTGCCGATCTCCGGCATCGGTGCGTTCGTCGTGATGCAGGTCGCCCTGTTCCAGCGTGACTACTCGGTCAGCTATGTGCAGAAGGTGGGCAGCGAGACCACCCCGGCGTTGTACAACTTCGCGGCGCTGTGGTCGGCGCTCGAGGGCTCGATCATCCTGTGGGTGCTGATCCTGACGCTCTACATCGCGGCGATCCTGGTCAAGTTCCGATCCCGGGCCGCCGACCCGCTGTTCGGCTGGGCACTCGTCGTCATGCTCGCCATCAGCGCCTTCTTCTTCTCACTCATGGCCGGACCGGCCAACCCGTTCACGCCGGCCGAGGTCCCACTCGGATTCACCGGACCCGGCCCCAACCCGCTGCTCCAGAACCACATCCTGGTCGCCTTCCACCCGCCGATGCTCTATCTCGGCTACGTCGGGTTCTCGGTGCCGTTCGCCTTCGCGATCGCGGCGCTGGTCACCGGGCGGGTCGGCGAGGGCTGGCTGGTCGAGACCCGGCGCTGGACCGTGATCGCCTGGGGGTTCCTCACCGTCGGCATCATCCTCGGTGCCTGGTGGAGCTACGAGGTCCTCGGTTGGGGTGGGTACTGGGCGTGGGACCCCGTCGAGAACGCCTCGCTGCTGCCCTGGCTCACCGGAACCGCCTACCTGCATTCGGTGATGGTGCAGGAACGTCGGGGCATGCTGCGGGTCTGGAACCTGTCGCTGTTGTGCGCCACCTTCTGCCTCACCATCCTGGGGACCTTCCTCACCCGTTCGGGGGTCGTCAACTCGGTCCATGCCTTCTCCGAGGGGGCGGTCGGGCCATGGCTGCTGGCCTTCTTCACCGTCGTGGCCCTCGCCTCGGTCGGTCTGATCGGGTGGCGGGGCGATCGTCTCCGCTCACCCGGCGCCATCGACTCCGCCCTGTCGCGGGAGGCCTCCTTCCTGGCCAACAACGTGGCCTTCGGAGCGCTGGCGTTCGTCGTGTTGCTGGGGACCGTGTTCCCGCTGCTGGCCGAGGCGTACGACGACAGCCGACTGTCGATCGGTCGTCCCTATTTCGACTCGCTCGGTCGCCCGATCGCCTTCGTGATGCTGTTCCTCATGGCGTCGGCCCCCGTCCTGCCTTGGCGCAAGGCCTCGACCGAGTTGCTGGCCGAGCGCCTGTTCTGGCCCTCGGTGGCCGCCGTCGGGGCGATGGTCCTCGCCGTCGGGCTCGGCGCCCGGGGCCTCTATCCCGATGATCACGTTCGGACTCGGCGGCTTCGCCGGCGGGGCCGCCGTGCGCCAGGTGGCGCTCGCCACCCGGCGCCAGGGTTGGCGGGGGTTCGTCGGACGAACCAACGGCGGGATGATCGTGCACCTCGGTGTCGTCCTGATCGCCGTCGGGATCGCCTCGAGCGAGGCCTACAAGACCGACCGAACGGCCACCCTGCTGCCCGGGGAGTCGATCACCGCAGCCGGCCACGAGTTCACCTACCTGGGTGTCGGGGCCGACACCAACGCTCGCCGCGATCGGGTCTGGGCCGACATCCAGATCGACGGTGGCGACATCTACGCGCCCGCCCAGACCCGGTACCGCCTGCAGGGCATGCAGGTCCCGACCCCGTCGGTCCGGGCCGGGTTCACCGAAGACCTCTTCCTCGTCCTCGACCAGTCCCCCGAGCAGGCCGACGGGCCGATCCGGTTGCGGGTGATCGTCCGACCGATGATCAGCTGGCTCTGGGCCGGCGGTGCCCTCATGGCCCTGGGAACCCTGCTCGCCGTCTTCCCGGGTAACCGTCGTCGGGGCACCGAGGCCGTGTCGGCCCGACTCGGACCATCGATCGACGAACACGGTCCGGAGCTCGAGCCGCTGTCGACGCCGACCGATGGTGACGATCCGGTCGACGATCCCGATCGCCCGGCGGTGAACGCATGACCGATCACGACGCAACACCCGACCCGGGCGAGTCCGGTGTCGAACACACGTCGCTCCCGGCGCAACGGTCCCACGCCGCGCGCAACGCCGCCTCCGTCGTGGGTGTGCTGCTCGTTGCGCTGATCGCGCTGCTCGCGCTCGGAGGCCCGGGAACCGACGCCGCCTCCAGCCGGCTCATCGATCGGCGTGTCCCCGACGTCTCGGGAGCGACCATCGACGGAGGCACCTACGACATCGACGCCGCCCGCGGGCGCTGGGTCCTGGTGAACTTCTTCGCGACCTGGTGCGCGGGTTGCATCGACGAGCATCCCGAGCTCGTCGAACTCGAGCGGTGGGGTCAGGAGACCGGCGACATCGAGATCGTCTCGGTCGTGTTCCAGGACCGGCCCGAGGATGTCGCCGCCCTGTTCGATCAGCTCGGCGGCAGCTGGCCCGTCCTCGGTGATTCGTCGCTGGCCGTCACCTTCCAGGTCGCCCAGATTCCCGAGAGCTTCCTGGTCGATCCCAACGGGGTCGTCGTCGCCCATGCCGTCGGGGGCGTGCAGGCCGACGACATCAAGCGGGCGATCGGCGGCGCATGACGCTCACCCGCCGGATCGTGTGGCTGGTCCTGGTCGTCCTCGGGGTCGGTTCGCTCAGCATCGCGACCCTCGACACCGACGCCGAGACGTCCGGCGAGCGCATCCAGCGCCTCTCCGATTCCTACGCCTGCCCGACCTGCCAGGGGCAGACGGTCGCCGATTCGAATGCGGCGGCCGCGGTCACGGTGCGCGACTACATCCGGACCCGGGTCGACGAGGGGGCCACCGATGCCGAGATCCGCGACGAACTGGTGCAGGCCTATGGCGGGCAGGTCCTGCTGACCCCACGCGCCGACGGCGTGTCGGCGCTGATCTGGATCCTGCCGGCCATGGTCGCAGTCGGCGGATCGGCCGTCGTGGTCGCCTCACTGCGCCGTTCGCCGCCGACGAGCCGTCAGGCCACCGACGACGATCGTGCGCTCGTGTCACAGGCACGGGCGCGCTCGACCGACGAGGGATCCGGGGCCTGACATGGCGGGTACCACCAGGCCCTCGTCGAGCGGGCGGAATCGTCTCGATCCCGATCGGCTGGCGGCGATGGAGGAGGAGCGCGACTTCCTGCTCCGCTCGCTCGACGACCTCGATGCCGAGCACCGGGCCGGCGACCTCGACGACGCCGACTACCAGGCCTTGCGCGACGACTACACGGTGCGGGCCGCCACGGTCATCCGTGCCATCGAGGATCATCGCGATGCGCTGGCCGAGGTCCGGGCCGGTCGGTCGGGTACGACCACCCGGCGGCTCGCCTGGATCGTGGGGGTGGCCGCGACGGCGATCCTCGCCGGAGTGCTCCTCGCGCAGGCCGCCGGCGAACGGGGCGTCGGCGACTCACTCACCGGTTCGATCGACGAGTCGTTGCGCGACCGCGTGCTCGAGTGTCAGCAGCTCGGGCAGGGCGGTGCCGACGGACTGGAGGCCTCGCTCCAGTGCTTCGACGAGGTCCTCGACCAGGATCCGAACAACGTCGAGGCGCTCACCTACCGGGGCTGGTACGTGTCGTTGGTGGCGGCATCGGCTCGCGATCAGGGCCTCCTCGACCAGGCCGACCAGCTCTACGACGTGGCCCAGACGTTCGTCGAGCGCGCCATCGACGTCGATCCGACCTACCCCGATGCCCGCGCCTTCCGGGCCGTCATCGCCGACCGACAGGGCGACCCCGAACGGGCCTGCGCCGAACTCGCCGCCCTCGCCGCCCTCGACGCCCCGCCCATGATGGCGCAGCTCACCGCCGACATCGACGAACGCCTCGGCTGCTCCTGATCCCGCCGGCCCCGAACCCGCCCCGCACCGCGGCGAGCCCGTGCACCACCCCCATCGTTCTGGCGGGCGTGCGTTCCTGGCGAGGGACGGAGCCCCGCCAGAACGGGTTTGGGAGGACGGAGCCCCGCCAGAACGGGTTTGGGAGGACGGAGCCCGCCGTCGGAGCGGGTGTTCAGGCGAGGGTGGTGGCCTTCTTGCCGATCTTGCGGGCCCCGGTCCAGCGTTTGCCGTCGTGGCTGAGGATCCAGATCGACCCCTTCTCACAGCCGTGACCCTTGATCGGGACGCCGGTGGCCCCGAGGTGATCGACCAGTTCCGGGATGATGTCACCATGGGAACAGGCGACCAGGTGGGCGAGACCATCGGACCGGTCCCGGTGCCGTGCCAGGAGGTCGAGCACGTCACCGAGCAGCGACCCTTCCCACAGGGTGTCGTCCTCCTCGATCGCGAGGCCGCGGGCCAGCGCGAGCGGTTCGACGGTCTGCACGCACCGGGTGGCCGAACTCGACACGATCCGGGCGATCGGAATCCCGTCGAGGAGCTCGACGATCCCCAGGGCGCGCTCTCGACCCTTGTCGCTCAGCTGGCGGTACTTGTCGTGCGGACCGGCGGTGCGGCTTCCGGCGTGTGCGTGGCGGATCAGGTAGACGTCCATGGCGGAGTCGAAGGGTAGCCGGGACCGGCGGTTGTCGACAGGGTCTCAGGTCCCGGCTTCGAACGAGATGACCGTCACCCGTCCGGTGGACCCGTCGACCTCGATCAACGCACCGTCGGGGATGCGGAGCGTGGCGTTGGTGACCGAGACCGCACACGGGATGCCGAGCTCCCGGCTGACGATGACCGCATGGCTCATCACCGCACCCACGTCCACGACGACGGCCTCGGCCGGCACGAACAACGGCGTCCAGGACGGATCGGTGATCGGCGCGATGAGGACATCGCCCGGTTCGAGCCCGCGTGGGTCGCCGGGGTCGGTCACCACCCGCGCCCGGCCCCGGGCGATGCCGGGGCAGCCGGGCAGGCCGACGATCGACTCACCGACCTCGATCGTTCCCCGGAGATCGGACTTGCGTTGCCAGGTCTCGAGCGGTGGCGGTGAACCCGAGAAGGCGAACGGCGGGATCCGGGCGTCGAGTTCGGCGTGCATTCGGCGACGCTCGGCGATGGTGTCGGCGAAGCTCGCCGGATCGCTGACGTACGCATCGAGTTCGTCGTTGACGACGAACCAGAGGTCGCCCGGCAGCCCTCCCGACCGGGCGACGATCCGGCGGTCGAGTTCCTTCGCCCGGAGCCGGGAGCCGTGGATGGCCAGGACGACCGTGGTCTTGGATCGCTCTCGACCGCGGCTCCACATCCGGGCCGCCCGGAGGACGCGGTCGAAGATCGGCCGAACCGGCCGCTTGAGCCGGACCCGAGTGGTGCGTTCGAGTTCCCCGGCCTCGGCGGCCAGGCGATCGAGCTGGCTGTGCGGATCATGGCTCTCGTCGGCGCCGCGCATGCGGTCGACCAGCACGAGCGCCAGCGTCGGCTTGGTCTCCCAGGTGTCGAAGGCGGTGTCCCACTCGTTCGGGCCTCGCGAGCCGAAGCGGTCGAGGAAGGCGCGGAACGCGGCGACGAACTCGCCCGCCTCGGGATCGTCCTGCAGCGACGGCCACAGCGATTCGTCGATGCCGGCGTCGAACCTCGCAGTCAGACGCGGGCTGCCGGCCACCATGCGTCCGAGGTCCCACAGGATCAGTGACGGAGCGGCCGAGTCGACGTCGCCCAGACCGGCCAGCAGGCGCACGGCCAGATTGGGGTCACCGAGCTGCTTGTCGCAGATCTGGGTGAGCAGGCTGACGGTGGTGCTGGCGGCCGCCGTGACCTCGAGGTGGTGCTGGAACAGTTCGCCGAACATGGCCATCAGTTCCTCGGTCGCGGCATCGGCCAGTTCGGCGTCGCCGGCCGCGGCCGGATCCCCGAGCGCCCCGAGGTACGTCGCCACGGCGGCCTGATCCTCGGCCAGCATCGGGATGCTCTTGGCCCGGACGACCCGGAAGACGTAGCGCAGTCCACTGATCGTGGCGCGAAGGTTCTTCTCGCCGTCGATGGGAACGTGCGGGGGGATCTCCTGTCCGACCCCGAAGATGGTCACGTCGGCATCGCCGGGCTTGCCGCCCGGAACGCGGGCCGCCAGGAGCCGCTGCGACGACAGGTTCAGATAGGCGTACCCGCCGAAGACGCCGTTGGCGATCCCGGTGCTCAGCGGGACCCCGGCCACCTCGGAGGGACGGATCAGGCCGGTGTCGAGGATCGCGTTGCGCATCGCCCGTTCGCCGACCTCGGACGCGATCGAGAAGCTCAGCGGGGTGAAGACGTTGGGGTAGACCTCGCCGGCATTGCCCCGGGTGTAGACCGGGAACCGATCGCTGACGTCGCTACCGACCCACTCGCCGTCACCGATTGGCTTCCAGATGCCCATGCCGAGGTTTCTAGCATTCGCCCGGCGATCTCGCTGTCGGCCGTGGTCGACCCGGTCGCCGTCGCGCGGCCCGCTCGGATCCGGCGGGCGTTCAGATGGCGGTCCAGCCGCCGTCGACGAAGAGGATCTGCCCCGTGACGTAGGACGAGGCGTCCGAGGCCAGGTAGAGGAGTGCGCCATCGAGTTCGCCCATGCGTCCGGGACGGCCCATCGGCGCGTTGTCGGTGATGTAGCGAAGCCCGCCGTCGGTGGCGAACATCTCCTCGTTCATCTCGGTTTCGAACCAGCCGGGTCCGATGGCGTTGCACCGAACACCCTTGCGCGCCCATTGCGATGCGAGTTCGCGAGTCAGGTTGTGCAGACCACCCTTGGCCGCTGCGTACCCGGGGACCTTGAGTCGCCCGCCACCCCCGTTGCCGAGGACCGAACCCACGTTGACGATCGATCCCGGCCGGCCCTCGGCGAGCATCCAACGGGCCGCGGTCCGGGCCAGCTCGTACGGGGCGACCAGATCGATCTCGATCTCGTTGCGGAACTCGTCGAGGTCGTCGTCGACTGCGGGGACGACCCTCGAGATCCCGGCGTTGTTGACGACGATGTCGAGTCGACCGAACTCGTCGAGTGCGGTCGCCACGAGGTCGGCGGGCGCCCCGGGTGCGGTGATGTCGCAGGCGAAGGCCGTGGTGTTGGGGATGCGGGAGGCCAGTTCGTCGAGTCGGTCGGCCCGACGGGCCGCGAGCACCACGCCGGCCCCGGCGGCCGACAGGACGTGGGCGAACCGTTCACCGAGTCCCGAGCTGGCCCCGGTCAGGATCGCCACCTTGCCGTCGAGCCGGAAGAGATCGCCGACGGTTTCCCGGCTCGGGGTCGGAACGGGAGGGGGCGGGGAGCTGCTCATCGGCCCCATCGTGCCATGGGTCGGGACGACGACGCCCCTCGTCGACCGTCGTCGACCACTCCGACCGGGACGCGTGAAACCATGTCGGCATGAATCGTGAACTCAGCCCGGCCGGAATGGCCGCTCCCGCCGCGAACTATGCCCATGCCGTCGTGTCGGAGATCCGTGAGGCGAGCCGGATGCTCCACACCTCGGGTGTGGTGCCCACCCGACCCGATGGTTCGGTTCCCGATTCGCTGGCCGACCAGGCAGGTGCCGTCTGGGCCAGTCTGTCGGCCCTGCTCGCCGAGGCCGGGATGTCGCCGACCGACGTCGTCTCGGTGACCACCTACGTGGTCGTCGGCGAGGATCTCGGCACCGTGATGGCCGCTCGCGACGCCGTGCTCGGTGACCATCGCGCCGCGTCGACGTTGGTGACGGTTCCGGCGCTCGCCCGCCCGGAATGGCGCATGGAGGTGGCCATCGTCGCCATCAGCTAGCCGCAGCCGGGGGTCGTGCGAGACCGCTCGCGCGTACCCCTGCCGATACCACATCGGGATTTCCTGCATCCAGATCGGCCTTTGGCTCGAAGGGGTGGGGGAGACACCATCCCCAATGAAGGAGAAATCGATGAGAAGCGTTCGGCGAGCAGCAGCGGCCATGGCCCTGGTCATGGGTGCAACGATGGGAGTCGCCGGTCCGGCGGGAGCCCAGGACACCAGCGAGGTCTATGTGGTCCACGGCATTCCCGGCGTCGATGTCGACGTCTATGTCGACGACGCGCTGACCCTCGAGGGCTTTGCCCCGAAGGACATCGCCGGCCCGCTCACCCTGCCGGCCGCCACCTACGACATCAAGATCTTCGCCGCCACCGCCGACCCGGCGGCCACCGCCGCCGAGCGGACCGATGACGCCGTGATCGATGTCGCCCCGGCCGTTCCCGGTGGTGCGAACCTGAGCGTGATCGCTCACCTCGACGCCGATGGCATGCCGACTCTTTCGGCCTTCGCGAACGACCTCACCGCCACGGGTGCCGGCGAAGGCCGGGTGACGATCCGTCACACCGCAGCCGCTCCGGCCGTCGACATCGTCGCCGCCGGTGCTGCGGTCGCCCCCTTCACCAACCTCGCCAACGGCGACGAGGCGAAGGCCGACCTGCCGGCCGACGACTATCCCACCGGGATCGCCGCCGCCGGTACGACCGAGGTGCTCGTCGAGGCCCCCGTCACCGTGACCGAGGGAACGAACCTCGTCGTGTACGCCATCGGCGACCTCGCCGGCGGGACCTTCGAGCTCCTCACCCAGTCCTTCGACGGACTCCACTCGGCTCCGGCTGCGGTCAATGCCGGCAACAGTGGTCTGCTCGCCGATCAGGGAACCGACTCCTCGGCTCTCCTGCTCGTCGGCCTCCTGGGCCTCGGTCTGGTCTCGGGTGGCACCCTCGTCGCCGCCCGTCGTCGGGTCTGATCCCGAGTCATCGGTAGCGGAGCCGGCCATGCACGCCTGCGATGCGAAGAACGCCCGGCGAGGGCACGGGGACCACGGGGGCCGAACGGCCCGACCGGCCCGGTCCCGCTCCCTCGGCGTCGTCGTGTTCGCAGTCGCCGTGCTGGCCGGCTCGTGCGGGTCGTCGTCGCTCCCCTCGGCGGATCGACCCGTGCTCCAGTCGGCCGGCGGTGCCTCCGAGGCACCGCCGGCCGGTGCGGTTTCCGGGTTCGGTCTCGGTTCGGGGATCGGAGCCGACGGGACGGCCGGTCCGTTCCGGCCGGCCGCCACGCCCGAGGCACCCGACGCGCCGAGCGCACCGCCGGTCACCATCCGATCGGCCGTCACGCTCGATCGCCTGGCGGTCGTCGAGCCGGCCGCGACGCCGACGGCGCTGCGGATCGAATCGGTCGGGATCGATGCACCGGTTCGCTCGGTCGGGATCGATCCCGCCGGGGAGTTCGAGTTGCCGCCCGGATCCGAGATCGGTTGGTACCGGTTCGGACCGGCACCCGGCGCCGACGGGTCGGCCGTGCTCGCCGCCCACGTCGACTGGAACGGTCGTCCGGGAGCGTTCTTCGAACTGCAGGAAACGACGATCGGCGACCGCGTGACCGTGTCGTACGACGACGGCTCCGAGGCATCGTTCGTCGTGGTCGACGTCCACCGTCATGCGAAGTCCGAGCTCCCGCTCGACACCGTGTTCGAGCGAACCGGCCCGCCCCGTCTGACCCTGATCACCTGCGGGGGGGACTTCAACCCGCAGTTGCGGAGCTACGAGGACAACCTCGTGGTGATCGCCGAACCGGCGACCTGATCGACGGCGAATCGGTCGGCGCCCGCATCCAGTCGATGCAGTTCGGTGCCATCGGCGTGGGCCCGGGCTGCGCTCAGGCCGGTGGTGCGGGGTTCGTCGCGTCGACCCAGTCGCGGACATTCGGCCGGATCTCGACCGGCACCTCGATGCGGAAACTCGGTCCGGCGGCGGTCTCGACGGCGAGATAGCGATGGCCGAGGTCGGCTCGGAAGGACCCGACCGGCGCGGCGACGGTGCGACCGAGTCGGCGGTAGGTGATCGCCGTCGCCTCGAGGACGCAACGGCGGTAGGCGATGGCCGCCGCCGCCCCGATCAGCACCCCGGCGACCGGGAGCGGCCAGCCGAGGGCCTGGTCTCGCTGGACGACGAGGACGACGATGGCCGACGCCGCCAGGATCAGGGCCTGCAGGTGGCTCCCGCCGATCACGATCGGCGTGCCGTCGAATCGGTTGACGGGGTCGTCGCGGTCACGATCGGTCACGGTGACGCAGGCTCGGCAGCGATCGACGACAGCCGGCGATGCAGCCGACGAGCTCGATCGGTCGCCGGCCGGGTGCCCTTCCAGACCAGCCGGATCGGCTGCCGGAACTCGAGTTCGACGGGCCGCAGCCGCCGCAGCCGACCGGCGGCGAGGTCGGGGGCGACGAGTTCGTCGGGGAGGATGGCCACGCCGGTTCCGTTCACAGCCGCCAGTCTGGCGGCTCCGTTGCTCGCCACCTCGATCCGGCGCCCGATGACGCCGACTTCGTGTGAGGCGATGGCCATCTCGACCACGTCGCGGGTTCCCGAGCCCCGGGCCCGGAGCACGAGGTCGGCGGCGACCAACTGACGGGCCGTCACCTTCGCTCGCGCCGCGCCGGCCAGTCGGTGGTGCGGGGCCACCACGACGGCGAGGTCGATGGAGTCGACGACGAGCGAACGCAGCCCGAGCGGCGGTGCCGGTCCGTCGCACAGCCCGAGCGCGACCTGCCCCTCGCGGACGGCGCGGCAGACCCCGAACGTGTCGAACTCCCGGCAGTTGATGGTGAGGTCGGTGAGGTCGGCGTCGGCCAGCCAGCGGGGGAGCGCGTGGTCGATCGCCGTCCGGGTGGCGGCGAGGCGGAGTTGTTCGTCGGTCCCGACGAGATCGTGGGCCTCGCCGGTCAGGCGGGTGGCAACGGCGAGGAGCTCCCGACAGAGGGGGGCGAGGACCGCACCGGCCTCGGTGGCGCTCGATCCGGTCGGGCCCCGTTCGAGCAACGCGAGCCCCAGTCGCCGTTCGATCTTCTGGAGCCGCGCCGTCGCCGACGGTTGGGTCAGCCCGGCTCGGGCGGCGGCCTTCGACACGCTGCCGAGCTCGATGGCCCCCAGGAACAGTCGGATGGCCCCGAGGTCGAGATCGTCGATCGACTGCGCGCTCACGGACAGGACTCGGCGGTCATCGGCAGATCATGCCAGAGCTATCGGGATTGTCAATGACCTGGTAGAAAGGTCGGCGGTTCTCACCCGAGCGCCGATGTGCTTCGATGGGGGCACACGAATGGAGTCTGCAATGATCCGCTACGGCGTCATCGGCACCGGCATGATGGGTGTCGAACACATCGAGAACATCCTGGCGATCGACGGGGCCCAGGTCACCGCGATCGCCGATCCCGACGAGCGCTCCCTGGCCCAGGGACTCGCCGCTGCCCGCGGCGGCGAGAACGGCACATCGGGCCCCGACATCGAGGTCTTCACCGATCACCGCGACCTCCTCGACCGGGGCATCGTCGACGCCGTCGTCGTCGTCAGCCCCAACAACACCCACATCGAGGTGATGAGCGATGTCCTCGATGCCGGTGTCCACGTGATGTGCGAGAAGCCGTTGTGCACCACCGTCGGCGACGTGCAGACCCTCATCGCCAAGGCCGATCAGACCGGTGGCACCGAAGGCGACCGCAAGGTGTGGGTCGGTCTGGAGTACCGCTACATGCCGGCCGTCGCCGAACTCGTCACCGAGGTGCGCAAGGGGATCGTCGGCGCCCCGAGGATGGTGGCCATCCGCGAGCATCGGTTCCCGTTCCTCGTCAAGGTCGACAACTGGAATCGGTTCAGCGAGAACACCGGCGGCACCCTGGTCGAGAAGTGCTGTCACTTCTTCGACCTCATGAACCTGCTCCTCGACGAGCGGCCCTCACGCGTGATGGCCTCGGGCGCCCAGGACGTCAACCATCTCGACGAGATCTACGACGGACGCCGACCCGATGTCCTCGACAACGCCTTCGTCATCGTCGACTACCCGAGCGGGGCCCGGGCGCTCCTCGACCTCTGTATGTTCGCCGAGGCCACCCGCCACCAGGAAGAGGTGTCGGTCGTCGGCGCCAAGGGCAAGATCGAGGCCATCCTCCCCGACAACGTGATCCGCACCGGGATCCGGGGCCAGCACTGGATCGGCTCGGTCGACGAGCGCCACGCCGACGAGTCCCACATCGCGTACCAGGGCCTGCACCACGGATCGAGTTACGTGGAGCACCTGAAGTTCTTCGATGCCATCCGCGGTGCCGGCCCGGTCGAGGTGACGCTCGACGACGGACTGTGGTCGGTCGCCGTCGGCGTGGCCGCCCACCGCAGCATCGAAACCGGCCAACCCGTCTCTCTCTCCGAGGTGCTGTCATGAGTCCTGCTCCCGACCAACAACGACCGGCTGTCGAGATGGCGTGGTTCAGCGCGCTGTGCGACGACGACTACGAGTTCCTCGGTGTGCCCGACCCGCTGCTGGCCAGTTCCTTCGAACACTGTCGCAACATCACCCTGACCGCCGATCGCTACGGCTTCGACAACATCCTGCTGCCCTCGGGCTACGGGCTCGGCATCGACAACGCCGCCTTCGCCGCCGCCATGGGGCCGATGACCAGTCTGCGCATGCTGTTGGCGGTCCGTTGTGGCGAACTCGTCATTCCCCAACTGGCCCGTCAGTTGGCCACCATCGACCAGATCCTCGACGGGCGTCTGGCCGTCAACATCATCTCGAGCGACGTGCCGGGTGAGGTCCTCGAGTCCGAGCCCCGCTATCGCCGATCGACCGAGATCATGTACTGCCTGCGGGAACTGCTCGACGGGCGGGGCGTCGACTTCCACGGCGAGTTCGTCGACCTCACCATCGAGCCCCCACGGGTGCGCACGGTCAGTGGTCGCAGCCCGCTGTTCTACTTCGGCGGCCTGTCGCCTGCGGCTCGGGAATGCGCCGCCGCCGGTGCCGACGTGTTCCTGATGTGGCCCGACGTCACGGCCAAGATGCTCGAGGTGAAGGCCGACATGGATGCCCGGGCCGCAGCCAAGGGCCGGAGCCTGCGATACGGCTGGCGCTCGCACGTGATCGTGCGCGAGACCGAGGGCGAGGCGCGCGCCGCCGCCCGACGTCTCCTGTCGAGGCTCGATGACGAGACCGGCGAGACCATCCGGAAGAAGTCCCTCGACTCGGCCTCGGCCGGGGTCGCGGCGCAAGCGGCGTTGCGGGACGCCGCCGACGACGAGGGCTACGCCGAACGCCACCTGTGGACCGGGGTCGGCCGAGCCCGCTCCGGGGCCGGGGCGGCCATCGTCGGTGACCCCGACCAGGTGCTGGCCAAGATCCACGAACTGACCGACGCCGGCATCGAGGCCTTCATCCTCTCGGGCTACCCGCACGCCGCCGAATGCGATCTGTTCGCCCGCCACGTCCTGCCCAACATCCGGCACGCGCAGCTCGACTTCGAGCCTCATCCGGTGGCCGTCGCCTGACCGCCGACCCTCGCTCGATGGTCGACCAGGGACGGGCGATCGCGCCCGGCCTCGCGCTGGTCGCGCTCCTGGCGTTCGCCGCGACCCTCATCGCCGACCGGATCGAGGCCGTCTCGGCGCTCGTCGGTGGCGTGGTGCTCGGCGCCGTGCTCGTCAACCTGGTGACCCTGCCGGCCCCGGTGCAGCCGGGCATCACCTTCTCGGCCAAGAAGCTCCTGCGGATCGGCATCGTCCTCCTCGGCTTCCGGCTGTCGCTCTCGGACCTGGGCGATCTCGGACCCCGCGGCCTCGTCGTCGTCGCCATGGTGGTGGCGGCCACGTTCTTCGGCACCCAGTGGCTGGGGCGGCGCCTGGGCCTCTCGGACGACCTGTCGCTGCTCGTCGCCACCGGGTATTCGATCTGCGGCGCGTCGGCCGTCGCCGCCATGGACGGCGTCATCGAGGCCGATGAGGAGGAGACGGCCTATGCCGTCGCCCTCGTGACCCTCTGCGGAAGCCTGTCGATCGGGGTCCTGCCCCTGTTGGGTCACCTGCTCGGACTCGAGGGGGCCACGTTCGGGACCTGGGTCGGCGCGGCCGTCCACGACGTGGCCCAGGTCGTCGCCACGGCCTCGACCGACGGAGCCGAGGCGCTGGCCGCGGCGACCGTGGTCAAGCTCACCCGGGTGGTCCTGTTGGCGCCCATGGTGGCGCTGGTGGCGCTGCGCCGCCGGCGGCAGGGCCTCGATTCGCACGAGGACGGCACGCGGCCGCCCCTGGTGCCGCTCTTCGTCGCCGGGTTCCTGGCGGCGATCGTCGTCCGCAGCACCGACGTGTTGTCGGCCGACACCCTGGCGTCGATCAAGGACGCCGAGAAACTGCTCCTGACGCTGGCCCTGGTCGGGCTCGGGATGGGCGTCCAGTTCGACCGGCTCCGCCGCCTGGGTGGCCGGCCGTTGGTGCTCGGACTCATCTCGTGGGTGATCGTGGCCGGGGTCGCGCTGGCCGGGGTCGGTCTGATCAACCTGTGATCCACCGCCGCCCCTGCCGGTAGGACGGTCCGGGATCGGCACGTGGTGCTGGCAAGATGGACGGGTGACCTCCCGCTTGCTGTGCCGTCAACCCCGATCCGGTGTCCTGGCGGTCCATCCCGTCGACGAGATGGACGAGATGCTCGACTTCAAGCACCTGCTCTGGCTCGACGTCATCACCGACGACGCCGACGAGCTCGATCAGCTGGGTGAACGGTTCGGGTTCGACCCGAGCGCCATCGAGGACATCCTCGACGTCGAACAACTCCCCAAGTTCGACGACTATGGCGACCACGTGTTCGTGGTCATCCACGGCCTCAGCTCCGAAGGCGACCGGGTCGACACCCGGGAGGTCGACTGCTTCATCGGCGACAAGCTCTTCGTCACCGTCCATGCCGAGCCGGTCGTGGGGATCGACTGGTTGTGGGAGGCCGTGCAGCGCCACGAACACCTGGTGGGGGACTCCTCCGACGAACTCTTCGGCCAGCTGGCCGAGGTCGTCGGGCGCCGCTACATCGAGATCGCCAACGCCATCGAGGTCCGCATCGACGAACTCGCCGAGGCGGCGCTCGAGGCCGATCCCCTGGTGCTCCAGGAAGTCCAGGTGTTGCGCCGCGAAGAGGCGACGGTTCGCAAGATGCTCCGGCCCCAGCTCCTCGTGATCCGGGATCTCCGGAAGCGCAACATGGCCATGATCGGCGAGGACGCCGCCCGCCTGCTGGGTGATGCCTACGACGTCCATCGTCAAGTCGTCGAATCGTTGTCGTCCACTCGGGGCCTGCTGTCGGACACCCTCGACACCTATCGGGGCGCGGCGGCCGACAAACAGGCCCGGGCCACGACGCTGCTGGCGGTCTACTCGGCGGTCCTGCTGCCGCTGACCCTCATCACCGGGTGGTACGGCATGAACGTGGCCGATCTGCCGGCGGCCGACCGCGCGCACGCCTGGTGGACGGTGACGCTGGTGATGTTCGCCATCTTCCTGGTCAGCATGGTGGTCTTCGTGCGGATCGGGCTGATCCGGGTGCCCAAGGCCCGCCCCGGTCGGATCACGTCGGGACTGGCCACCGCAGCCAAGGCGCCGGTGAAGCCGTTCACCATGCTCCGCAAGCCGGTCTCCTCCAGCGGCAAGTCGCTGGTCGCCGGCGCCCGCCGGGCCACCAACCGGCGCCCCACGACGACCCGTTCCGGCGGGACCCGGCCGCAGACCTGAGGCCGACCCACGCCAGAAGCGGGTCTGGCGAGGGTGATGCGGCTCAGCATCCGTGCCAATCCGTGGGCCTCTGTGTGCTCCTGTGTTCTCTCAGGAAGCTGGATTCTTGGGATCGGGGCGCTCGCGACGGGTGAGCCACGCGACGGTCTCGACGATCCACGCCTCCACCTCGCCGTCACCCTCCAACCACGTCACCACCACCGACCTCCCGTCTGTGCCCTTCACATGCCAACGGTCACCGAAGGGACTGCGGGCGCGAAACCGACGAAACGACTGCCCACCTGCAGTCAGAGACGGGCGTGTCGGATCGATGGCCGGTATCCGATGGCTGTGTGACCGTGGGCCTGTGTGACGATGTGTGGGTGCCGAAGCTGATTCCTCCGGTCGTCCCGGCCGGAGCCATGGCCGGGACGCCCCAACCCGTGATCCTCGTGGGCGACGACCTCACCTTGAGACCGTGGGAGCTGGGCGACACGCCGGTGGTCATCGAGGCGTTCTCGGTGCCCGACATTCAGCGCTACCACTTCCGACGGTTCGACACCCGGGCCGAGGCCGAGCAGTGGATCGAGGACGCCGCCGAGGGGTGGCGTTCCGAGACGTCCGCCACCTGGGCAATCGTCGACCAGTCATCGGACACCGTGGTTGGTCGGGTCACCGTCTACACCTCCCTCGAAGACGGGCACGGGGAGGTGTCGTACTGGGTTCTTCCCGCTTTCCGTGGCCGGGGTGTGGCGACACGGGCCTGCACGGCGGCGACCCGGTGGGCCCATGATCTGGGGCTGCACCGCATCCAGCTCGAGCATTCCACCAGCAACGACGGATCTCGACGAGTCGCTGTGGCCGCCGGTTTCGTCGAGGAAGGTGTGAGGCGTGGCGCCAATCTCCACGACGACGGCTGGCACGACATGGTGCTCTACTCGCACCTGGCCACCGACGACCCGACGGTGTGACGACGTAACGGTGTGACGTGGTCAGATGAGACCGTGGGCCCGGAACATCCGGTCGTAGATGTCACGGATGACCGGTTGTTTGCGGGCGTTGTACTCCATCCCGTCCTCGCCGGCGCTGGTCGCGGCCGCCGCTGCGTCGAGTTTGCTGTCGCGGTACCGGGCGAGATCGTCGGGATGTGTGCGTAGCCAGTCGCGAAACATCTGGTGCCGGGTCACCTCCGGGCAGCCGGGGGAGAAAACATGCAGGTGGACGCTCGGGCTGTGGTGGGTGAGGAGCCGGTGCTCGTGCCAGCCGGGTTCGCGCAGCACGAGCCGGAACCCGGCCGCTTCCAGATCGGGTACGTAGCGGGCCTCGAGGGAAGAGTCAGCGACGGTGAGGTCGATGTCGATCACCGGCTTGGCCGGCAGGTTCGGCACCGCCGTCGACCCGATGTGGTCGAGTCCGAGGACTCGGCGGCCGAGGGCGTGCCGGATGCGGTCGGCGATTCGGGCGTAGAGGTCGGGCCAGGCGGGATCGGCTGCGACGATGACGATCGGCCCCGTGGTGGGGCCGCCGTCGACCCAACGCTCCTCGCCTGCGGGTCTGCGGTCGTGGTGGCGGACGATCTCGTCAGGCGTCGGCACGCCCCGACACTACTGACTTCGCTGCCGGAGAGCCCAGGGCCCGTGGCGGGTGCCGGCGGGGGTCAGACGGTGGTGATGTCGAGGAGGTCTTCGATGCCGGCGAGGTCGGCGGCGTTTCGGGTGTAGAGCCGGGCCCCGTTGGCGTGTGCGGTTGCGGCGATGAGCAGGTCCATGACTCGGGACCGTGGCTGTCGTCCCGTGTTGGCGATGGCGGCGGCAAGTTGGCCGTAGCTGCTGGCGACGTCGTCGTCGACGGGGAGCGCGTCGAAGGTGCGCCGGAGATGGGTCAGTCGCCGCAGCCGTTCGGCCCGCACCGTCGGGTCAGCGGTGACCAGGACACCGAAATGGAGTTCGGCCAGGGACGCGGCGCTGATCGCCAGCTCACCGTCCAACGGCGCCACGTCGGTGGCGATCAAGACGCTGGTGTCGAGTACCGCCTTCACGGGTCGGCTCGAGGGGTGTCGCGTTCCCACGGGTTGGTGACGGTTTGGTCAACGAGGTCCCGGTCGTGTTCCCAGTCCGGGTCGGGGCGCCCATCGAACAGGCCGGCCACCGCGTCCCAGCGTTGCCAACGTCGCGGTGTCGCGGGAACCATTCGGGCCGCCAACCGGCCAGCGACGGTGATCTCGACTTCCTCACCGGCCTCGACCCGTCGCACCAGCTCGGAAGCATCCTGACGCAGTTCTCGCAATCCAACTCGACCCATCCCGCCACGGTAGCACAAGTGCTATCCCCCGCAAAGGGGGGCAAGGTCGGCCGACGGTGGGGGAGGGGAGTGGCGGTGACCGCCGCCGTGTGGATCTGTGTGCTTCCGTGCCGACACAGAACCCGTCCCGGCCGAAAGCCGGGGGGATCGGGGTCGCCGCAGTCCCCACCTGCCCCTCACGGTTCAGGCGACGCGACCTTGACCTACCATGTGACCAGCAGCAACCCCGTCGACGTCATCAGCGCCGACGACGCTCGCCTCGTGCTCGACAGCACCGCCACCCTCAACACCGCGATCGAACCGCTCGTCGTCTTGCGCCGAGATTCGCCGCTGTCGAACACCAAGGAACCGCCATGAACCCCGTCATCACCCGGGAACGTCACGTCCAACGCCTTGCCTGGATGGCCGAACAGCTCGCCGCCCGGCAAGCCCTCGAGGCCGCCGGGGACCCCACCGGCCACGGCCTCGGCAACACCAACGCCGCCACCTGGACCACCATGCGGAACCGGGCCATCCGCCACGCCCACACCGACGGTGTCCCACTCGACGCCATCGCAGCCGCCACCAACCTCACCCCCGAAGCCATCACCACCATCGTGGCGTCGCAATCGTCCCGTTGAGATGACCAAGGCATGGGCTCGCTCCCGGTCATCTTCACCTCGCTGCCCACTCGCTGCCGCGGCCGGCACCTCGGGCCATGCACATCATCGCTTGGAGTGAAAGACCGCCGACTGAATACTCGCAGCGACCCCTTCTCGGTGATCAACAAATTCAGCAATTCGCCTGGTCGAAGAGCGGCGCCTTCTCAGCCTTACCAACTACTCGTTTCCGCGGAACAACTTGTCACAGTTGAGGCGCTCATATTCGGCTGTCGCCCCGCTCCAGGCTCGCGTGACCCAGTTCGACGTACGGTTGACAACGTCGTACCACGCAGGTTTGCGGACGACGACTTCGGTGGCCATCAACACCTTGAGCTGCTGACACCTGTTGAGGGTGAGCTGCATCGCACCCGTGTCCATGCTCTGCCCGGAGTACACCTCGATCGGGGTCGGGTTGTGAGCACTGGCTGGTTGCGCCGTAAGTGGCACGACGACCGATGCTGCACCGACGAGAATAGCTGCCAACCTGCGCTTCTTGTTGACCTTCATGATCGAGAATCCTTCGTTGGTCATGGTCCACATACCCGTTGCATGTGCACGGTCATGATGACGATGACGTGCGGTGACGGTTACGTCGGAGTCGGGTTCGTTCGATGTGTCGTCGGTCGCAAGAAGCACCTGCGACCGGCAGCCCGTCCGAGCGCTGTTGCCGGTTCGGGTGGCAGTCGGGCAACCCTCGGTTCCGCTGGAGCATCGTCGACGCCTTGGCTCGGAGCAGGGGTGAGTCGGGAGCCCTTCGTGGCTCTGCCGGCCCGGGTGGCAGTGGGAACCCGTGGGTTCCGTCGAGTTGCTTCGCAACGTCGCAGCGCGCCCGCGGGTGACAGCGCTGCTGCGGGCTGATGGACCGCCGACGGCGGAGCTGTCGGGAATGCGCCAAGGCCCGCGTCCGGTGCGGGCGTGCACCCCGTGTTCGCTGAGCCGTAGCGGATCCACTGGCCGGTCAAGCACCGCACTCCGTGTCCTCGCAGCCCATCCGAGCCCTTCGGGACTCGGGCCCGACCTACGGGGTCGTGCTGGAGCCGGCCCCGCTGCGGAGATCCGCTTCGTCGGCTGCCACGGGGAACACGCCCCGCCGCACCGAAACCGGGCCAACCATGACCAGCCACCCGAACTCGACCACCACCAGCATCGAACTGGACCGCACCGTCGCCGCCCGCATCCTCGGCCACCTCATCGACCTCCTCTCCACCGACGAAGCCCTCCTCATCCTCGCTGACCCCGACACCGCCACCGACGACCTCATCACCCTCCACACCGCCCTCGCTCGATGATGAGGCCCACGCAGGCCCGGTGCGGCAAACGACCCTGGGTGACCGCTGGCGCTTGCACGTGGTGACCCGACTCGGTGGACTTCCTTGCGCCGGCATCGCCGACGCAGGTTCAATGGCAGACATGAGAACGATCAACAACGTTGAGGGGACTACTCCAGTGAGGCGCCCAGCCAGGTTGGGGCGTTGGGAGACCTACTCCGCCTTCGCGGCGATCTACGTGCTGTGGATCGTCGCCGACTCCCGGCAGGGGAGCCTCCTGGGAGGAACCGCTGCGGTCGTCATTTTCGGTTTCGCCGCATGGGGACTGACCGAGTCGTTGATCGCTCTCCGGAGCTACATCGCTTCACGCGGAGAGAGCTAGTTTTCGGCGCTGCCTTCGAGCCGGGCCGGGCAAAGGCTTCCGGTACCGGTGCGGGATTGCGAGGCCTGGACCGACTGCACTCCTGATGAAGGATTCGAGCCTGGCCCCACATAGCCAATCGGTGCGATCTCGAGGATCTCCGGCACCGGTGCCGCTCGCAGGCGACCGCTACTGTTTCGATGAGATCGCAGAACTTGGGGGTTGGACGGATGGCTGGGTTGGGGCCTGTCGAGCTGCTGATGTTGGTGCTCCTCTGGATCGCCCCGGCGGCCGTTCTCGGATTGATCGTGTTCGCCGCTGTCCGTGTGGCGCTCCGACGAGGTGGACACGTTCCGACCACTTCAGCAGTGCGATTCTGTTCCCAATGCGGTGACCACTTGGCCGATCGGGCACGGTTCTGCAGCACCTGCGGTAGCAGCGTGGCCATCGCTGCCAAGTAGGACGAGTCTC
This sequence comes from uncultured Acidimicrobiales bacterium, assembly GCA_963717115.1. Classification (GTDB taxonomy): domain Bacteria; phylum Actinomycetota; class Acidimicrobiia; order Acidimicrobiales; family SZUA-35; genus JBBQUN01. Next base: position 884,845 of record CAVQVO010000017.1, read on the forward strand.
GTCGTTCGGACAGAACCGTACGGCGCCACGTCTTTCCAGGTGTTGTAGCAATGTGCTACAGTCGCAGCAGTTCGCAACACCGATGAAGGAGCTGGGTCATGGCGAAGAGTGCACCGACACGGGTAACGGCCGACATCGCCGCGACCGCAGCGTCGGTGGCCCAGGCCGAGAACCGGACCGTGGCCGAGCAGATCAACTACTGGGCACGCCTCGGGATGCAGGTCGACCGGGCCACCTCGGTCGACGGGCGCCGGGTCCGGGCCGTCATCACCGGTGACGCCCAGTTCTCGACCCTGACACCGCAGGAGCGGACCGTGGCCCACGCGTCGATCGACGCCGCCATGGCCGCCCGGTCCGCCGAGCAGAAGTTCGGGCCCGCCGCTCGCAAAGCGGGTCAGGTAACGGTGTCGATCGACGACGACGGCACCCTCATCGAGATCGCCCCCGACGGCACCCGGCGACCACTCCCATAGACGGTGAGTCGTCTCGATCTGATCGCCGGCCCCAACGGGGCCGGCAAAACCACCCTGTATGAGCGGGTCATCGCCCCCGACCGCCCTGGCTTGCCGTTCGTCAACGCTGACCGGATCGCCGCCGACCGATTCCCGGGGCGACGAGCTCGAGCAGGCATACGAGGCCGCCCAGATCGCGGCGAACGCCCGCACCGCGTTGATCGAGGCCCGCATCGACTTCTGCACCGAAACCGTGTTCTCCCACCCATCCAAAGCCGACCTGGTCGCCGACGCCGTCGCCGCCGGCTACGACGTCGTCCTCCACGTTCGTCATGATCCCGCTGATCCTGTCCGGGCCCCGTGTCGCCGCCCGGGCCGCGGCCGGCGGCCACGACGTCCCAACCGACAAACTCACCTCACGCTACGAACGCCTCTGGCCCCTCATCGCCAGCACCGTGCCCCACTGCCACCGGACCGTGTTCTACGACAACGCCACCGACTCCGGCCCCAACGAGGTCGCCTCCTACCGGTACGGCATCAGCGACTACCCGCCCCGCTGGCCCAACTGGACACCCGAACCGCTGCGCTCGCTCTGACTCGTCGGCTTCCAAGTGTGCGGTAGGGGAGTGGCGTCGTGGGCTCGGGATACGGTTGGAAAGTGGATCGAGGCAGCGTGACGACCTGAATGCGCATCTCGTACCTGGCGTAGCCGTGGGCCATCGGCGTCGCCGTCGGTCTGCCCGGGTGGTTCACCGGCCAGCTGGTGTTTGCCTTCATCCTCTGCGTTACCCCGTCGGCCATCGCCGCGGTGCGCCTGCGGCTTCGTGAACAGGCTGCCGCGGCCGACTCGCGGTTCGTCGAGGAGATGCAGGCACCGCCAGACAGCCGCCAACCCAGAGCCTCGCCCTCGTTGCTGACCGACTTGCAGCAGCGCCGGAGCGGCCGCGGTCCGCGCGTTCTTGACTACGCCCCTACCGGCACTTCGATGGCATGCCCCAGCCGGATATGGGCCGCGCGTTATGTGACACCCAGCACGACGCGTCGACGGTTGGTCCGAAGCTCAGAACCACAGAGCGCGGCTCAGTTGAGTTGGTCGGTCAGCGGCGAGGGGTGCCCTAGATCGATGCTGCGTGGTTTCCGATCTAGACACCATCGAACCTGCCAATCACGATCAAAGCGGGTTGACGAGGACTCCGAGATGGAGCAAGGTCGACATCCCCACCGTCGAGCACCAAGCACAATTGGGAGCTGCAGAGGGGCGCATACTCGCTGGCCTATTCGACGATTGACCGACGCAGAATTGCCAGATGGCTCGGTCAGTCACCGAGGTCCAAGTGGTGACCGTCGCCGTGCGAGCACTGAGACGGTCGGGCTGCCCGCAGCGGGCAGAAACTGCATTCGGGATCGCCGCAGGACGACTCGGTCCAGTCGTCGCAGAAGGGGCAGAAGTGCGCATCGTGAATGTCGCAGTACAGAAGGTTGCCAAGGCAAGTTTTGTGGACGGCCACGTCGAGACCGTAGCGGTGCGGATGCGAGACTGCCGATCGGTACACCAGCGAAGAAGCTCCGCGGCGGTAGGTCATCCTCGCTGCCGACACGCAGCCTGGATCAGCCTCGCCCCAATACAGGCCAGCTGAGCCGACCGTGCTCGCCCGGGCGTGCCCCCAACCACTCAACGGTCAAGCCCAGGTCCTCCGACCCTGAACGCCGGTTGCTGGTCACTCGATGAGGAGCTCCTCGTCGGATCGATTGGAGGCGAGCAGTTCGTTGTCGCTCCCGTAGGCACAGAGCTCGACGATGGCAGTCGATTCGTCTCCAAGAGCTGAGCCTTGGAGGGTACCTGGCAGGTAGCTACCACCTCCTTCCGAGTGTCCGTTCACGAGAATCTCGATTATCGCTGTGCCTTCCGGTGCTTCGAGCACCCTCGTTTGGAGGAAAGGCACCCCTTCGGAGTAAACGATCTCAGCAGAGAACACCAGATCCCGCCCACTCACCCCAGCTGGCGGGTCGAGCTGCACGTCCTCGTAACGGAACGTGGGCCGACAGTCCGTCTCGGACACCGGCACATCGGTCGCAGCGGTGGCGAGGGAGGTGCTGGTCTGCGTAGTCACCGGTTCAGCGGGGGAGGTCGTCGATGCTGGTGTGGTGGATGGGGAGTCGGTGGCAGAGGGTACCGATCGTGGTATGTCGCCAACCTGCCGGACCGCTACAGCGCCGGCAACGACAAGCAGCACAGCCGCAGCCGCGAAGACCATGCGGTGTCGTTGCTGTTGGCGAGTCGAGGTGGGGCTCACGGTGCTGGTGCTGTTGGTGATCACGTCGAGCCGGTCCTCGACGCTGACGTCGGCCGCTTTCTGGTGGAGCATGCCGGTGAGCTGGTCTTCGAGTTCGGTCATCGCAGCGCCTTCCTCATCTTCGCGAGCCCTCGTGTGATCCATGGACCAACCGACCCGGACGGGCAGTCCAACACCGCTGCGATCTCGGCTTCAGGGAGTGACTCGTAGTAGCGGAGCACCACGGCGGCACGCTGATTGAACGGCAGCCCAGCGAGCACGTCCCACAGAATCTCCGACGGTTGCGTACTGGTGTTGGTGGCGAGCCGTGGCAGCAGGCGATGGAATCGCTGGGTTCTGCGCGATTGGTCACGGCAACCGTTGAGCACCATCCGCTGCAGGTACGGGCCGGGCTCGGTCACCGATCCCCAACGAGCGAACAAGGTGGTGAACGCGTCATGAACCACGTCATTCGCTGCGGTGTCGTTGCCGAGTATGAGCGCAGCGCGACGCACCTGCCCGGCAAGTTCGCGACGGTAGAACTCCTCGAACGACTCGCCATGTCCGACAGGCACGACGGGTTCAGTCAACGGCTCTGCCCGTTTCACGGTCCGGCACGGTTGGTGCTGTCATGGTCCATACCTACTCCACGAACGAACCGGCCGGATTCATACAGCCACCACCAACTCATCAACACATCGGCAGTGGATGAGACGATTCCGGCACGACGAGCCCCGAACTCGACCTCCAGAAGGTCCGAAGCCAGCATTCTCTCGTCAGATTCTGAGCGCCTCGACTATCCCCAAACGTCCAGGGGCCCTGGGGTCCTCCTGCCCCTGATCGCCGGTTTTGCCCCCACTTTCGACTCACCGCATTCATACAGCCATCGGTCACCTACCTTGTGGTCGACGCGTGATTCTGGTGCGCAATCACCGAGCACTCACGCCGACGATCGGCGCCCGGCCATCCGGATCAGGGACGGCGGGCGACAAAGACATACTCGCGACTCTCAGCGCTGAGTTCAGACCCGTCGAAGCCGCCGTGCAAAGCCTCGAGTTCGAGACCGGCGACGTCAATCAGCCCGAGCCACTCGTTCTTGGTTGCCCACCACAACGAGCTGGTCACGCCATCGTCGAGGAGCATGTCGATGCGGTTCTCTGCAACGTTGTAGCGATTGACGTGAGGAAACGGGTTGATTTGGTGATGGCCGTCGAGTTGGGCAGCGACCCGGTGATCAAACGCAAACACATTCCACGCGAACCTGCCCCCAGGCGCCAGTGATCTGACCACCCGCTCGAAGACTTGTCGACGCTCGTTCCATGTGGGCACGTGGAGGAGCGATCTGCCAGGGCAGTAGATCAGATCACAGGGCTCATCGACCTCGAGGTCTTGCATGTCGCCGAGCCGTAGCTCGAGGTCGACTTGTGCGGCGGCTGCGTTCCGTCGTGCTTGTTCGAGCATTCCCGGCGAAGCGTCGATGCCGATCACTGGGCGGCCGGTGGCCTGGGCAACGGGCACGGCTACTCGGCCGGTGCCGACGGCGAGTTCGAGCATCGGCCCGTCGGACTGGCGGGCGAGCCCAACATAGAAGTCGATGTCCTCGGTCACCTTCGCTGACCAGGCGTCGTAGCCGCCTGACACATAGTCGTAGAAGCTCATCGATGCGACCGTAGTGTGCACTATCGGCCCACCGAAATGATTTCGGCAGTACTGAAGATCAGCAGTCGCTGACAGTGACCCGGCCGATGAGTGCTCACCGAGAATGGGCATTGGGATCGGATGCCACCAGCCTCATTGAACAGGTCTCGATCGTGTCAGCCGGAACACAACTGCGATGCCCCATACCACTCGCTCCCCGAGCGCCGAAGAGTGCCCCAGACCGCCGGCAGTGGGTGCGCGCGGTCAGTCCCGGAAGTCTGCTCCAGCGACGGCGGTGACCTGGCCGTCAGCGTCGCGGCCGAGGACGATCACAACATCGATTCGATCGATGGCGCTGGGAACGATGACCGATTCGTTGAACGGGCCTTCGGCCGTCCATGCCTGTGTCGAGGTCCCGTCATTCACGTAGAAGTCAGCGGTGACCGCCGATGCCGGCAGCGACACGTCGAGCCATGTCCGCCCGCCCGGTCCGACCGGCGCCGACAACCCAAGCGGCGCGATCTGGATGATGACCCGACCGAGCGGAGACGGACTGGTCAACACCTGAATCGATGACCCGCCGTCGTGCTCGATCGTGACCCACGCCGGACCCGAACCGTCCTGCTCGGTGATCACTGCCGCATCCTCCCAGCCGAGGAAACCTGCAAACCGGCCCGCCAACTCCGTGGGCGATTCATCGCGGGGCACGGCCGGCCAGATCGACGCCGTCCCCGGCTCAGCGAGCGGATCGACGTCGATCATCGACACGAGATCGTCAGTCGGCTCAACCGCCGTCCGTCCAGAGACACCCAGCTCGTCGGAGTCGAAGAAGTCGGATGCCACGGTGACCGATGAGAACTCGACAAGCCGGAGCCGGTAGCCGACGGTCCCGATCCCGTCGGCTTGCTGACTGTAGGAGCGTTCGAGCACTGTTCCGGTCCCGGGCTCGACAAACCACTCGTCGGTCTGAACGAGGCGGCGCTGCGTGCCGTCTGACACCGAGGATCCGTCGATCACTTGCCGCCACAGCTCGGCCGGGGTGCCGTCACTGGTCTGATGTTCGCCCGGCACTCGCTCGCCCAGATCCGAGTACGAAGGCACGGCTGGTCCACCGCCGGGAGCGACCGGTATCGGCCCGATTGGGTTGAGCGATGTGAATGCGTCGATGCTGGGAGCCGCCTGGCCGATCCCGTTCCGGCAATCGACGGTCCGGCCACGGTCGATGCCTTCGGTGACGGTGCCGGTCGGATAGTACGGGCTGCCCGACACCAGCAGCGTGGCCGTCGATCCGTCGGGGTAGGTGATGACCTGCCGCCAGCGTTCCAACTCCGGCGAGCCCCACACCTCGATTCTCATCTCGTCGAACTCGCCCGACGTGACGACGTCGACACAGTCGACATCAACCGACTGCTCATACGTCGTGACCTCGTGCAGCACCGAGATACCGGTTGCCGCCACCTCGACATCGCCCCCCAGGTTCCGTGCCCACCAGCTACCAACAGACGCGACCACGACCACAGCCGCCGCCACGGCGAGCCAACGCCGACCATTCGACCGCTGCTCTGGTCGGACCACCGGAGCTGGCCCTCGACCGAGTTCGACGAAGGGATGGGGTTGGGGTGCGGCGTCGATGCGCCGCAGCACTTCGCCACGAACGAGATCGTCGAGTTCGTTGTCGTTCATCGCAATGCTCCACGTAGCTTCTCTCGGGCACGGGCCAACTGTTTGCGAACCGTTCCCTCCGACACACCCAACAGATCGGCGATCGCTTGCGGCTCGAGGTCCTGCCAATAGGTCAACACGATCACTGCCTTCTGCTGTGCGCTCAACCCATCCACCGCAGCAGCTACACGACCCGTCCCACCTTCGTCACCCGGACCGACTACGAGTGCAGAAGCCGCTGCCCGTTCCTCTCGTGAGCGACGGCGGGCGGTCGACCGCTTCCACGACTGGGCCTCGAACACAACCGCGCGGAACCACAATGCACGAGGGTTCTCAGCCTGTGCCCACGCCGGTGAGCGGATCAGGCGAAGGAACGCTTCAGCCACCACATCCGGCGCCTGATCCGGGCCGACGAGACCCGAAGCGAAACGCACCAATTCATCAGCGTGCCAGGCGTACACGAGTTCATCCGACGAGCACGACACCATCATCGATCCTAAGTCGCCGCCGCTCACCCGCCAGGGTGACACCCAGCAAACAAAATCCTGCCGAGCAGCTGCTCGCCAGACGGCACCTCCGAGTCAAGGACACGGGCCGAAGCGGGATCAGGCGCTCACGACTGCTCGACCCCGAACACCGCACGAAATGTCCCCTACCGCTCATCGACCATCGAACACAGAACGCCCCACAACGCCGGCAGTGGGTGCAGCTCTCGGGATTGAACCGGTGATCAGCAGAGCGCTTCACAGCAAGGTGGTCAGCCTTCGGATTCTTCATCAACAGACACTTCGAGGCCGACACCTTCGACAAGATCAAGATCGGCGAGCGACTCCCAGATTGGCCCCAGATCCTCGTTCGAGCGGCGAGGATTGACCACGACTTCGGCGCAGTACTGCTGGGAAAGCCATCGGACGCTCACCACTGGGTCGTATGGCTCGACAATCGCTGCGACCACCTCCATCGTCTCGGTGGCCCTCTCGACAAGTTCGGCCTGAGTATCGGTGCGCATCGCGAAACGGACGGGACTGCCGACGGATTCGACGAGTTCTTCGGCTGGCGGGGTGTCCTGCTCTGTCAGGTTGAGCCACACGGTGCCCGTCTGATCGACCCAGATGCCATGTGGTGCCTCGTATTCTGCTGTCAGCCGATCGAGAGCGTCGCCACCGCGAGCGATCGCGGCCCGGGCTTCTTTGGACGGATCGGGCGACGGCACGACACTACGCCGATCTGGGCACGCCGAAGGAACTACGCCGTCATCAGACGTCGCCGGCTCCAACAGAACCAGAGGCTCTTCGGCTGAGCGATCGATGCCTACCGAGCCGCAGCCGGCAACCAACAGAATCAGGGAGAGCACGGCCACCGTCGACGTCTGTCTCATCGACCGGCGATCAGGTCCACCCACTGCCTCTGTTCGAAGTCTCACCGGCATTGGACGATTCGAACACAAACCGGGTTCCCCAATCATGGTTGGTGGCGGCCGGCGCTCTGTTCGACGGCCGTGCCCCGGCTCGTCGTCCGGCCGTAGGCCAGCGACCGTCAGGTTTGCGGCCCGGTGAGGATCCCCTACCACTCGCTCCGGACGCTCGCGATACTGCCCCTGATCGCAGCGGGCCGGTGACACCGGGACAAGCACGCAGGCCAGCGACGCCGGAACCCGTCGACCGGAGTGTCATGGTCAAGGTGTCGAACAGGCCTCCCAGCTGAAGGCGGGCCGCTGTCTGGGGTCAGGTTGGGATGTCGAGGTCATCGATGCGGAGCTGGTACCAGTCGTCACCGCTGATGGCATGGACATGCTGGCCTCGGGCGAGCAGTTGGGCGGTTCTCGGTAGTTCGCCACCGTCCGGCAGGGTCAATTGGAAGGCATGTGATGCAGTGATGGCGTCATTGCCGAGCTCGCATAACAGGAGACGGTCATACAGGTAGTAGCCGCCGATCAGCGCGACGCGGTTCTCACTGGCGGCGATTGCCTTTGCGCCGCCGACCAAGGGCGGCCACGAGGTCACGGTGCGGTTGCGGTTGATCCGACAGATCGAGAAATCCGCGTAGTAGCAGATCCATGCGGCGTCATCGGTCACGTTGAGTGCGTAGCAGTCGGAAATCGGTTGAAGCCCGCTGGGCGCCTGGTAGTGCCAGAGTTGTTCGCCTTCGCTCGACCAACAGATCAGACCATGGTTCCCGATCGGGACTGGTTGGCCTCGCCCGCCCCATCCGTTGCTACCGAACACGCCCTCGTCGAAGTAGCCGACCCAGATTTGACCGTCACGGGTGGTGTTCACGCTCTGGATGCCATCACCGAGTGTGAACGAGGCCGTCACCCTCCCGTCCCGCAAGACCAGGCCGTTGTGCTCTCCCACTCCGTCGACACATCGCGTGCGAGCGGCGACAGCCAACAGCTGCCCGCCGGGCAAAGGTTGGAACATGGGGCGAGCGAACGGCACATCGACGAAACTCGATGTCCGTTCGCCGGCCCCGATCGAGACGACCTCGACTCGTCGACTCGAAGGCCCGGCGTCTCGAGAGAACTCTCGATCCCCGTCATCAGCGTCGCTCGGTTCCGCTGCGACGATCAGGCGACCGTCGTAGTCGAGCGACACGGTCCGAACCACGCCCGACACCCCGAGCCGGGCTGGCGCACCGAGAGGCAGCGGTGTGGTCGTGGCAAGCTCGGACAATCTCGTCTGCTGCCAGCGCCGCCTCGACGCTTCGATCGACCTCTTCGAGCGCTCCTTGTTCTCCGCTCGAGCCGCTTCTGCGGCGTCGTCGAGCGATTGCCGCAACGCAAACCATTCTTCGGGGACCCCCGCATCGACCAGCCGGTCCCTGTTCTCCTCAGCGTCGATATCGAGGATGCTGTTGAGGTGAAGACCCGGAGTGGGGTGGGAAGCGAACTCGTCGAGGGCGGCGTTCGCCACGCGAAGCGCACCCCATGCGAGTCGTCCTGCGAGTTCGCTATCGGCCGCCCGATCGAGAGGTGTCCCGGCATTGTCGGCGGCACGCATCGCCAGGAACGACTCGAGCAGATCGGGGGTGTAGCGCCCGACGTCGTCGATTCCCCACATCTTGCCTGCCGATATCGGATACCCCGAGCGGTCGTGGACCTCGGAGTCTGGCGTTTTGGTGAGTGCACGCAGCAGCGCTTCGGCCTCGACAAGTTCTGCCTCTGCCGGGCGTCGCCTGGCCTCCCAGTACTCGGTGTCGAAGGACTTGTGCTCGTTGTGTCGCTCGTACCAATCGACCATCCCTCGACGGTCAGCAGCGTTCAACACCTCGAAGGTTGCGAGCGCTACGAGACGGTCAACGGTGTCATGGAAAGCCGCCACCGTGCGAAGGACGCAGGCCGCACGCAACGCCACGAAGGCGTTCCCGGAGGGCGGCCGCAGTCGCTCGTCGACAGCGCCGCTGTTGGCACTCGAAACGTTGGCACAAAGATCCCACAGCCAACTGGGCGCCGACGCGCCGAATCCACGGGAGTCAAGACGAGAATGGGCCCGGGCAAGCCACGCCTCGGTCGATCCGAAGGCCGATTCGACGTCCTCAGAATCCCCTGAATCCGGGAAGAAGAGCACACCGATTTCGTCTCGGTCCTCGCGTCGAGACCCGCGGGCGACCGGTATCGAGCCAGGATCCGGATTTGGTGGCACAGCAGACGTGCCCAAAGGCTACTAGACGAGTCCCAGCACGCGGCCTGTTCCAGCAAGTCGACCCGACCGATTCGACCAGAACCGCTGCCTCGGAACGTCGCCCACCACCCGCACACCTCGATCGAAGCGGCTTGGACCGGTGGGACCCTAACCTGCAAACGCCCCCGAACGCTGGAACCGAATGCTCCGACACCATCCCCGAACGCCGGCCGTGAGACGCAGGCCGGTATCCAACTCTGCACTATCGTGCCGCAGGATTCCCAGAGTCCCATAGGCGGTGGCACTGCAATGCTGAGATCGACGAGAGCACTGGCGATTTCGTTGGCAGTGGCGGTCTCCGGGGCTGCGTGCTCCCAAACGATCGATGCCCAACAGCCGGTCGACTCAGCCGGTCCTCCTGTGATAGGGGTGAGCAACGACGGTCGCAACGGCGAGTTCCTTGGCGCCGAGGGTTCGCGTGTCGAGGCGACCGGGGTGTCGATCTGGCGGCAGCGAAGTACGGGTTCCACCCGGTCCGCCGTCTTCGAGGTTCGATCACGCGGGGGTGAACAGATTGGTTCGTTCTCGCTCTGCGTTCCTTACGATGCCTGCTCGGGAAATGACACCGAACTTGCGGATCTGGGATGCAGGGAGGACCAGTACGGCGAGATCGAGTGTCGCGTCACCGCACACTCCGGCATCGAGTATCAAGTGAAACGATTCTCACCTGAGATCACCGTCGACGAAGCGACCATGAGTGCCATGCTGTGGGAAACGCTCGACCCAGAAGGGGCGACCGGCCTGAACGCTGGGGACTGAAACGCTCCCCGGCAACATGCCCGGCTCACGAAGCCCAGCGCTGCGTCGCTGTTGGAGACGGTGCCGTGATGCGGCAAGTGCGCCCCAGTGACGCCGAGCGAATCGAGACTGTCACCTGCGAGAGCGGCGAGGTATCCCATACCGCTCACGCTCCGAGCGCCGAAGCGTGCCCCACATCGCCGGGTCGATGACGCGCCAGGTCAACGATGGACCGCAACTCGCTCGACGTCGGCTTCGTATCAACGAAGCTGACTTCGGTCTCAACGACGGGGAGGTGCGCATCTACGCACAGGGTTGCTGCTCGCTACATGTCTCCCCGGGAGGTGAGGTTGTCGATCTCGCGCTGGGTCTCCTCAGGCAAGCCATCCATCAATCGGCTTCGACGCGAGACCCACGGCACGTCGAAGATGCGCACGAGCCAGGAGAAGATGTTCTTGATCACGTTGACTCCGTTCGGCTGGCGGGCAAGGCAACACCGGAGTGATCCCACAACCGTAGACGGCTGACTTCATCTCGTGTTGTCGTTGCCGCGACGCCGTTGTCAAACGGACGCTCTCTCTGGGCTGAGGAGGGTCGTGGTTTCCGCAACCGAATGGCCCGAGCCGGCGGCAGCGAAGCTTGGTCTGAGTGACATGTTGCGCTCCGGCCGATGCCCGGCAACGCATCTCCAAACGCCGGGAGGATGACGCACATTCTCGGACGGGTGGATGGGAGCAGAATGCCGGAAAGCGCGTGGGCTCACAGGGCCCGTCCCTCCGTCGTTCTGTTCGCCCGAGCGCGACGGCGCAAGAGACGTCGCCCGACCGGATCGGCAGCTATGCGATGACGAGGAAGAACCGCTCAACGTCGCCAGCGATCCGTTCCAGGTGAACGCCTGCGCCGAACTCCATATCCGCCGTCATTGACCACTCGGGTGGCCACACCTGGCCGATGGTCACTCGGCAACTCACCGTCCCCTGGCCGTCGTGACGACACACGAGGGAGATGTGACCCTCGATACTGTCGTAGGTCCGCTCGCCCTCGAACCCCGCCCAGTCGTCGGCCAAAGAACGCACGAAGGCAGCGAGACTGCTGTTGTACTCCCACACGCCGACCGTGCACTCGCCCGTCTCGGTGGTGAGTGTTGCGCTGTACCGCAAGTTCTCTGCGCTCCCGCTGAGGTCTGCCAGCGTCACTCTCCGACCCGAGGACCCGTCGATCACAATGCTCACGGCAGCGATAGTGCCCGCACGAGAGTGCCGCCGCAACCGCCGATCCGCGTTCCGACATGATCGAGAATCGTCACGCATCCGGCCGCCCGACCCTGCGCGAGATCGGCACCGACGCGAGCGGCGGACTGCCCCATATTGCTCAACAGCTGCGTCGCCAACCCTGCCCCAGACCGCCGGGTCGGCGCCACGGTTGATGCTCGTGATGAGCGGCGGGCCCGCGAGCCGTTCCTACTCTTCGGCGACCGGGGCTTGTGGGTCGAACTCCGTGACCTGCAGGTACTCGCCGTCATCGGCGATGACCGCTTGTTTCGCCGTCACCGATTTCGATCGTTGCGTCACCTGACCGTCGGCTGCGTACCACTGGGTCATGATCGTGACCGGCTGCCCCTCGAACGTGCTACGCATCAGATGCGCGGTCGGGTCCCAGCCTTTGCCGTAGTTCCACCGGTTGGCTTCCAACTCGTCCATCCCCACCCAGTCACGAAACGCGGCCTGCTGGGCACGGATGTGTTCGATCGGGTCGTTGACATCGAACAGTTCGATTTCCACGAACTCGCCGCTCATCCGGGTCGGGGCGTCGGGGAACGCCAACAGATGCTCACGACCACCCAGATAGCCGAGCGCGTCGTTGCCGAACCACATGTGCGCGGCCGCCCACAACACGAAACCCGGGAACTCCTCCCAACGCCCCACGTTGTGCGAGGTGTCGATCATGAGACCGTCACCTCCCCACGGGCGTTTCACCAAGCCAGAGTGGTCACGACCAGCGTCCTCGTAGTTCTTGATCGATTTCGTGTTCTGCCAACGACGGTCCTCGATGTCGCCGACCAGGCAGGCGTTCACGCCGGGAAGCGCCAACCACGGCCCCATATCGACACTGGTATCCATGACAGGGGTGAACAACGAAACCCGCACCATCTCCGATTCGGAACGAACACTCACCGATGTCCCCGAACCAGTGAATCGTGCGCTTTCGATCGGCCCCATCGCACGGACACGGTTCACTGATCGAAGTGACCACTTCCAGGACTTGGACCGGCCGTCGACGCTCCACCGCATCCATTCGTATTCGACGTCGGGTGCGAAACGCTCGAGTACGTTGATCGCCCAGGCGCCGTCGAACTCGAACGGTTGCAGACAGCATTCGATCCCGAACTTCACACCAAATCCTCCCATATGAGACAGCCCGCAAAGGGCAGGAACCCGGACCGGTCTCGGCCGCCGGGCGCTGATCGACAGAGTGTCACCTACCACGCCACTCTCAACCCTCGACAGGGTGCCCCCGACCGCCGGTTGAAAGCGCCATCAGCCGACGCAACTTGCACGACCCAGCTCTCATATACCCCCAAACGCTCGAACGTCGCGACACAACAACTAGAACCTCGAGAGGTCGCTCATCGCCTCGCCGAGTGAACGAATCGCTCAGCGCTTCACCCAATCTGCCCATCCCGGCATACGCCCGCTACTCAACAATCAAGGCACAAGAAGAGTGGAGATGACGCAGCGTGTGATCCATGTTGGCTGTCGCAGCGCAAACCTCGCCGGTCCGAACAAGGAACTCCGAATCCTCCACCACGATCCGCCTTGCCTCGGCCACGATCCACTCGCCGCCTCCAACGCTCGCGCCGCCTTGCATCCCAATCGTCTCGACCGCCAAGTCACTCGCATAGAGGTGGGCGTGCACTGCGTCGGGGCCGCTGAACCCAACCCGGTCAGGGTGGATGTTGCGATACTCCAGATCGATGATCAGACCACCACTGCCATCGAGCACCGCACCAATCACGCAAACCGCCGGCTCATCGAACGTTGGATCGCAGGCGCCCTCGACTGCGGCGTCGTCAACGATCACGTCCTGGTCGATCCTGGTCGTCGCCACCATCGACTCCGTCTCTGCTGCGGAGCCGCCGCTCTGTGTCCCGAGCCAATAGACCCCTCCCAAGATGGTCTGAGTGATCGCCAGGGCCGCTGCCCCCACGGCCACGCTTGTGCGGTCGAGCAACGTCAGGTCCATGGGACAAGCATGAGTCGAAGAGGCCGGAGCCTGAATCGGGGATATCCCCTTCTCCGGACGGGGAGATCGACCAAAGGTTCCGCCGTGTCGGTCAACAGTCGATGCCGGCGCGGCTCGGTGCTGGCGAAACGAGCGAACTGAACTGGCCTGGATCGATCGGAGGCCGTCCGCCGCAGGAACGTCCCTACCAGCGACGGCCCACAGCCCGGAAACCATCCTCCGATCGCCGGCCGTGGGACGCTGGTCGCTCAAGCCATGCAGGGTGGGTTCACGTCCCGTCCGGATTTGTCGGACTGCCCGCTCAGGAGCTGGGTGTGCCGGCGAGCGTGGCCTTGCCGCCGCTGTCTGGACAGGACTTCAAATCGTCGGCGAACTCGATGAGTTCCTGATAGCGACGATGTCGCCACCGGCCTCTTCTACTATCGCGGCCACCTCCGGTAGATCGCTTTCCCGGCGACGACCAGTCACACCGAGTCGGGCGAAGAGTGACACGCACCGATAGCGGTCAGCCGCTGTCGAGGGCCCCGTTCTGCCGACCTGACCGGGGTCCGGCCTCGATCGGTGGGGTCAGGCAGGAAGCGGCTGGTCGTCGTCGGTCACGGCGTCGAGGATGTCGAGGACTGCATCCACCAATTCGCTGATGCCGGCATCAGCCCCGCTCGCTGTGGCGTTGGCCTCTTGTTCGAGCTGTTCGTTGCCGGGCAATGCTGAGGGGTCGAACTGGCTGCGCATCGAGGCCCAGACCGTTGATCGGAAGCTACGCCTGATGGCTGCGGCGAGGTCTCGGTGGCCGAGCCGGTAGAGCAGTAGGTCGAGGCCGGTGAGCACCAGCCATTGGTCGAGTTCCTGACCTGCGTCACGTTGCTCCCGCAGGGTCGCAGCAATCGTCACTGCGTCGCTCGCCGGGATCTGTCCGATTGCCCCGAGTGAATCACTGAGGCAGAAGACGCAATGGTGCCCAAAGAACGTGGCGCCAACGTCTGCTGCGGCCACGCATCCCCGTCTGGCGATGCTGGCGGCTTCCTCGTACCGGCGCTCGATCCAGTTTGCTCGGGCCATGCCGAGGCAAAGGGCTGCATCGACCAGGCGGCTCTGCGTCGTATCGAGCATCAGCTGCAGCCGGTCGAGTTCGTCACGTCCGTCTTCGGGTTCGTAGGCGACCTTCAGGTACGAAACCATCATGTCAGCCACTGGGTTCGAGCGATCGACGGCGTCCATGATGAGCGAAGCCCGGTGGCTGTCACCGGAAACGACGGCGAGGAGTGCTTCGACACCCGACGTGACCACGTCGCGAGGGTCACGTGCGGGCATTGCCATCGATTGCTCGACCAAGCGCACGAATTCCGGGATGTCGGCCCGCCACCAGTGAGTCATCGCAGCGGTCCCGGCAGCTACGGCGCCCTGGGGTAGGAGCCCGATATCGGGGAGCGCCAGCAGCTGTTCGGCCCAGTCGCCGATCTCGAACAGGAGGAAGGCTTGTTGGGCCATGCCCAGATGGGAAATGAGTTCGGCGGTTCGCTCGGTGTTGCCGGTCGTCAATCCCCACGACACCGCAGCCCGCAGGTTGGGGAATCGGTCGAGCAGTGATGACTTCCAGGCGAGTCCGCTGACGGGGAGCTGTTCGCTCCAACGTTGCGCCCAACCGGAGTAGAACTCGAGATGCGCGGTTCGGATGACGTCGGTGCGCTGGGCCGCGGCGAGTTCGTCTTCGGCGTATTGGCGGAGCGGTTCGAGCAGCCGATACCAGGTCGAACCGTCGGATCCGGGTTCGGCGATCACCATCGACTTGGTGACCAGGGCGCTGATCTGGTCGATCACGTCGAACTCGTCGAAGTCCAGGGTCCGACCCAAGGACACGGCGGCCTCGAGATCCCAGCTGCCGGCAAAGACCGACAACACCTGAAACGTCGCCTTCTCGGCGTCAGACAGTGATGCGTAGGACCAGTCGATTGCGGCTTGCAGGGTGCGGTGTCGTTCGATGCTATTGGCGGCCCCCGCGGAGGAGTCGGAAGGCGTCGTCGAGATGGGATTCGATGTCGATCGGGCTCATGACGCTGGTGCGGCTGGCCGCCAGTTCGATGGCCAACGGCATCCCATCGAGGCGTTGACAGATGGCGGCCACTGCCGCCATCTGGGCTCCGTCCCACACCGTCGACGGGTTCACCTGACCGGCCCGTCGAACGAATAGCTCGAGTGCGGGAGAATTTGGGCGATCGAATTCGAGCGAACCGAGCGGGTAGGTCTGTTCTCGTCGTGAGCCGAGCGCTTCCCGGCTGGTTGTCAACACCGACACACCTAGTCCCGTTGGCCAGCACCGCCTCGACCAGGTCGCCGACTGCGGGGAGTACGTGTTCGCAGTTGTCGAGGACGAGCAGGATCTGCCGTTGCCGGCAGAACTTGGCGATGCTCTGCGTCATCGTCAGTCCGGGGTGTTGCCGGCACCCGATCGCTTGCCCGATCGCGGCCGGGACCGCATCAGGGGAGCCGATTTCGGCCAGTTCACACAGCCACACCCCGTCGGTGAACTCGTTGGCGATCTGGCGGGCTGCTTCCAACACGAGAGTGGTCTTGCCGATGCCGCCGACTCCGACGACGGTCACGAGGTGGTGGGACGAAACCAGTTCCCTCACTCGGTCGAGGTCGGGATCTCGCCCGATGAGGGTGTCGATGGGGGCCGGCAGGTTGCCCTCGGAAGCGACGCCGGTACTGATCGGCGGGAAGTCCTCGTGCAGATCGGGGCCGGTCAACTGGTACAGCAGGTCAGGTTTGGTGAGGCCCTTCAGTCGGTGGAGACCCAGGTCGATGAACCCGAGGTCGCCGAGGTCGGCGTCGGCGACGATGTCGTGGGTTGCTGCGGTGACGAGGATCTGATCACCGGCGGCGAGGGACATGACCCGGGCGGCCCGGTTGACGGCTGATCCGAAGTAGTCGCCGTCTCGTTCTTGGGCCTCACCGGTGTGCAAACCCATCCGCACCCGGATCGGGGTCTCGGCAGGCCACGGCTGTTCGCTGAGGCGGCGTTGGGCGGTGGCTGCGGCGTCGATGGCGTCATGAGCTCGGGCGAACGCCACTGCGAACGAGTCCCCGGCGGTTGTGAACACATGCCCTCGATGCTCAGCGACCGTGGCCCGAAGGATTGCGTCATGACGGGCCAACGCCGCCCCCATGTCGGTGGGGTGGGATTCCCACAGCCGCGTCGAGTCCTCGACGTCGGTGAACATGAACGTCACCGTCCCCAACGGCTGCGACACACCACAAGCCTGACACACCATCCAGGACCAAGCGCCGAGTCCGCAATGAGCCGGATCCGGCTTCTGATTCGTCAGCCAGAATTCACACGGTTGTCAGCGCCGTGAGTGGCGCGAGCGGCACGATGCCTGTTGCCTTCTCAGCCATGGCCCGATCGATGGTGACGAAGGCATCGGCTTGGAGCTTGCAGACGGCGAGGTATTCGGCGTCGAACGTGGTGTCCCACCCGTTGGTTCGTGCGATCGTCCATGCGGTACGGCGGGACACCCGGTCGCCGAGCAGCCGGATTTTCATCGCCGTGACGTCTTCGTGACGCTCGAGTGCGGCCGCTTCCGTCAACTCACCATCGCGGACCGCGGCAAGAAGCAACGCCAGGGCTTGGGACTGGATCAGTTTGGGGGCCACGAGCTGATGCGCATGGTTGATGTCGACCTTGCCGGCGACGATGTGCAGCAGTGTCGGGGCATCGATCACGTATCGGGCCACTCGTGCACCCTACAAGGGGACGCCTACTTCATCGGATGCACAGCGTTGCGTTCGGTTCAGCCGAGTGAGGTGGACCAGGCCCAGTTCCAGGGCCCGAGGTTGCGCGGCTATCGGGATGCTTGTGTGCGGTCGGGCGCCTTGGTATTCGCATGAGCCGACTCACGAGGAGGGGCGTTGCATCGATGGTGGTGTGCCGCATGATCGGTAGGGGACCGGCCTCTACGGTTACTGATGTGGCCAACCAGCCGGTCCGATACCGCTCCGGGGACGAAGACAGCGCACGCTGGCTCGACTTCGAGTTCCGAGCTGACGACATCGTCATCAGCGCCCGATCGAAGTCCGGCACGACGTGGGTTCAGATGATCTGTGCGCTGCTGATCTTCGGGTCGCCCGATCTCCCCCGGCCACTTGGCGAACTGTCGCCATGGCTCGATTGGCTCGTGCTGCCGAAAGAGGAGCTCTTCGCTGATCTCGATGGCCGCACCAACCGCCGATTCATCAAGACCCACACACCGCTCGACGGCCTCCCCGACGATGATCGGGTTACGTTCATCGTGGTCGCCCGACATCCACTCGACGCAGCCGTGTCGCTCTATCACCAAAGCAACAACCTCGACCGGCGACGAATCGCCGAACTCACCGGTCAACAGGATCCGTCTCGACGAAGAGCGCGACCGCCGCTCGAGGAATGGCTGGGAGCAGTGGATCCGATCGGATGTCAGCGCTCGGCTCGCACTCGACTCGTTCAACGGAGTCTTCCATCACCTCAACGACGCCTGGCGCCGCAAGGACCGGCCCAACGTGATGCTGGTCCACTACGCCGACCTTCTTCACGATCTCCCCGGCGAGATGCGTCGAATCGCGGCACAACTCGGGATCGACGTGGCGAGCGAACAGATCGACGAGCTGGCAGGCCATGCCACGTTCGAGTCGATGCGATCCCGCAGTTCAGACCTTGCGCCCGATCCGGTCGGTGTGCTGATCGACAAGGCCCGCTTCTTTCGAGCCGGACGCTCCGGCGCCGGCACCGAGGCACTTCGCAGCGAAGACCTCGCCGACTACAACGCACGGGCAGCTCGAGCAGCGCCGCCTGACCTGCTCGACTGGCTCCACCGCGGCTGAACCGGAACGGTCGACGTCGACCGACCGCAACTTCGAACGCCTCTGCCGAGATCTCGGTTCGAGCTTGTCCGACTCGGCCGCGTCGTCGAGCGCGTCGGATGGCCGAAGTCGGTCACGGACGGGCGGCTTTCGAACCGCTCATGACGTTGGCACACGGCCGATCAACACGACCGCCGCGTCGCTGATACCGACGCCAAGTGCTCCATGCACACGTGTGCGACCACGACGCACCAGACCAGTCACACCGAGCGCCTGACGGTCCCGTAGTCCAGATTGTGCGGCACGGAATCGATAATCTGCGACCGATGCCGACCAAGTTGGAAGTGGTTCGCCCGTCGGACGCACCGCTACTCGCCACACTGAAGATCGAGACGTTCATCGACACCTACGGATCGGATAACGAACCAGAACACGTCGACGATCATCTCGCTCGCGAGTTCAGTACCGAAGCGATCACACGCAGTCTCAAAGACCCGGAGTCAACGACGTGGTGGCTGCTCGACGACGAGGCTCCTGTTGGATACCTCAAGCTCAATCGAGGCAGCGCCCAGACGGTCACCGGCCATGACGATGGCCTGGAGATCGAGCAGATCTACGTTCGTACCGCCTGCCATGGCCAAGGCTTCGGACGTCTGCTCCTCGACCACGCCACGGAGACGGCAAGACAGCAGGAAAGCCTGTTCGTGTGGCTGGGGGTATGGGAGCACAACAGAAACGCCAGAGCGGTGTACGAGCACGTGGGTTTCGTCCAGACCGGTGAGCACACGTTCCTGTTCGGCAGTGTGAAGCAGCGCGATCTGATCATGCGCCTGTACGTGTGACGTGCGAAGAATACCGCTGGCCCCGTTGTGTCGCATCTGACTTCGCTCGACAGGTTGCCGGTTCGTTCAGACGTCCATTCCCTAGCAGATTCGTGCTGGTGACGACGACGCGTCAGGGAGCGAGCTTCGAGTAGGTCTCGCTCGCTGCCAGGATCACATGATCCTCTACAGCGTTCTCGCGATCGACGTTCGCGATCTGATACTCCGGTGACGTCATCATCGAGAGAAACGCTGACGCTGACGGATAGTGCACGACAACCACCCAATCCCAGCGACCCGGGCCAAGATCCCCGAGCGCGGCGCCCGCGACATGGCCCGCCCACAAGATCGTTCCTCCCACTCGCTTCAGCAACGGCATGTCGGCCTTGCTGTACCGCGAGTAGGCATCCCAACCTGTCCCGTTGCCATCAAGCGACCGATCGCGAAATCGCACCAAGTTGACCATGACCACCGGGCCATCGTCAGGCAGCGATTCGACGAACTTCTGATTGAGGGCCTCTGGCTGTCTGATCATCCAAGTCTCCAAATCGAGCGGGGCAAACCACGATACGCGGGTCTCCACGCAGCTCACCCCGGACTGAATCCGCCCGCTCATACCCACATCCACGATCCACCAGAACCCCCGCTCGCGATCGGCACATGAGGGCGGGCAGTCCCGACCCAGAATGCTCAACGTCGGTGGCCACGAGACTGGAAGAATGTCGTGGTGCCCTCGATCACCGGTCGTCTCGAAGTCACCCTCTCGGTGCGTGACACGCAACAGAGCGCCGCCTGGTACTCCGCGCTTCTGGGCATGCATCAGACCTACGACCACACCTCAGACGACGGCCTCATGCGCTACATCTGTCTCCGTGAGCCGGAGAGCGCGTTCGTTCTGTGCCTCGTCGGACACGCAGCGAATGCCGGCGACGAGTTCGATGACCATCGCACCGGACTCGACCACCTCGAGTTCATCGTGGACGAACGCAAGGACCTCGACGAGTGGGCTGCCCATCTGGACGAGATGGGAGTCGAGCACTCGGGCGTCAAGGAGTTCGACTACACGGCCAACTCGATGCTCACCTTCCGCGACCCCGACAACATCCAACTCGAGTTCTTCTGGCGAGCCCCCGCCTGACCCCTGGGACAGAGTGTCGAGCTGCTGATGTTGGTGCTCCTCTGGATCGCCCCGGCGGCCGTTCTCGGAGTGATGGTTTTCGCTGCGGTCCGTGTGGCGCTTCGACGAGGCGGGCACACTCCGGGCACTTCAGCGGCACAATTCTGTTCTGAGTGCGGTGAACCCTTGGCCGATCGGGCCCGGTTCTGCAGCACGTGCGGTAGCAGCGTGGCCATCACCGCCAAGCCACCTGCCATGGAGGACGAGTCTCGTCGTTCGGACAGAACCGTACGGCGCCACGTCTTTCCAGGTGTTGTAGCAATGTGCTCCAGTGCGTAGCAGTTCGCAACACCGATGAAGGAGCTGGGTCATGGCGAAGAGTGCACCGACACGGGTCACGGCCGACATCGCCGCGACCGCAGCGTCGGTGGCCCAGGCCGAGAACCGGACCGTGGCCGAGCAGATCAACTACTGGGCACGCCTCGGGATGCAGGTCGACCGGGCCACCTCGGTCGACGGGCGCCGGGTCCGGGCCGTCATCACCGGTGACGCCCAGTTCTCGACCCTGACACCGCAGGAGCGGACCGTGGCCCACGCGTCGATCGACGCCGCCATGGCCGCCCGGTCCGCCGAGCAGGAGTTCGGGCCCGCCGCTCGCAAAGCGGGTCAGGTAACGGTGTCGATCGATGACGACGGCACCCTCATCGAGATCGCCCCCGACGGCACCCGGCGACCACTCCCATAGACGGTGAGTCGTCTCGATCTGATCGCCGGCCCCAACGGGGCCGGCAAAACCACGCGGTATGAGCGGGTCATCGCCCCGGATCGCCCCGGTTTGCCGTTCGTCAACGCGGACCGGATCGCCGCCGACCGGTTCCCGGGCCACGAAGTCGAGCAGGCATACGAGGCCGCCCAGATCGCTACGAACGCCTTTGGCCCCTCATCGCCAGCACCGTGCCCCACTGCCACCGGACGGTGTTCTACGACAACGCCACCGATACCGGCCCCGACGAGGTCGCCTCCTACCGGTACGGCGTCAGCGACTACCCGCCCCGCTGGCCCAACTGGACCTCCGAACCCCTGCGCTCCCTCTGACACCCGGTCACCGGGACCCTCCGACTGTGCGTGACGGGTCCAGCCTCAGCGAACCAGGGCTGTTCTCCGTGACCATTCAGACCGACAGCATGTGCTCGTCACCGGACGACCACCGAGCCGGCGGGAGCCAGTGCCATCCAGGTCTCCCCGGGCGTGAGCAGCAGCTCGCGTCCATCGAGATCGCGCAGGACGATTCGCTCCGAGGGCGCCGACCGGGACCACGTGCCGGAGATCCGCACGCCCTTGCTGAAGACCTCGATCGGCCCCGTCCCGACCGTGACGGCCTCGGGGGACTCGGCATCGGCGACGCTGACGCGGTAGTCGACGAACATCACCACCACGTTCTCGGGGGCGACGGGAGCGCCGGCTGCATCGGTGTGGGTCACGCCGTCCTGGGTGCGCACCCATCCCTGGCGGGCGGCGTTCCAGCGGTACCGCACCGAGGTGCGGCCGAACTCGATGTCGACCCCGGTGGTGGCGATGGTCGGACCGGTGATCGGCGCGTCGGGTGACCGGTAGCGGAACGGGGCCGCCGGCGTGGAGTTGGCGTCGGAGGCAGCGGCGAACAGGTCGGCGGTCCGGGCGAACAGGTTGTGCGGGCTCGGCCGGGCCGGCTCGCGGTAGTAGGCGCCCCCGGCCACCAGCGCGTTCACGTTCTGGACGGGTGCGGCGTCGAGGAGCGCCAGAATGGTGCGGTTGGCCCCCGACGCCGCCAGGAGGGGACGGTCGAAGGCCGCGAGGATGTCGAAGTCGGTGGTGCGGATCGAGCGCACGGGCCCGATCACCGCGGGGACGTCGGAATGGAACAGCGCGATGAGCCGCGTCAGATCGCCCTCGACCTTCTCCTCGATCACGAGGTCGGCCTGATTGAGGCCCACCTGCGGTCGGGCCCGGGGCACGTTGTCGATCTTGACCGCCAGCACGGTGCGGGTCGCGGCCGTTCGCGTGGCCTCGCCCGTCAGCGGCTGCCGCTCGGGGAGCAGGCCGGTCAGCCGCAAGCGGTACTCGGCGGAGTCGAAGAACCCGGTGACGATGTCTCGGTACGGGACCCGGGCGTCGATGAGCGAGGCCCAGTAGGCGAGCCCTTCGAGTTCGGGCGGTCGGCGCAACATACCGAGATAGAGCATCGTGGCCCGGACCGTGCCGAACGTGGTGCGCTGGTTCTCGGCGGACTCCGAGAAGGCGGTCATCACGTCGCCCCGATCGGTTCCCCGTCGCATCTGACCCAGCCAGTAGTCACGGCCGGCGCCGTCGGCGGTCCGACCGAGCACGTTCCGATACACGAGGTCGACGAAGGCCGCGTCGTCGAGCGCCCCGTAGGTGGTCACGAACTCGCTCGACTGGGCGAAGTTCTGCGACACCGAGGCGATTCCCTGTCCGGCCCGCAGCCGTCCCGACCAGAACGCGAGCCCGTCGAAGTCCGGGGCCCGCCGGAAGTACGCGAGGTAGAGGCGGACCAGCGGGGCCGTGACCTGCTCGAACTCGGGCTGCTCGGCCATGGATTGGATGAGGGCCGGCGCCGGGACACCCCCGTCGAGTTGACGCGTCCAGTATTCGAGGCCGCCCCGGTCGGGCGGCCGGGCCAGGAAGTCGAGGTATTGCTGGGTGACCAGATCCTCGGCGGCAGGCGATGCCACGTCGTCGGAGGCGCCGGCGGGAACCGCAAC
The DNA here is from genome assembly GCA_963717115.1 of uncultured Acidimicrobiales bacterium. Taxonomy (GTDB): domain Bacteria; phylum Actinomycetota; class Acidimicrobiia; order Acidimicrobiales; family SZUA-35; genus JBBQUN01. Next base: position 908,067 of record CAVQVO010000017.1, read on the forward strand.
GCTCGGAGCGAGACCGGTCAGGGTCAGGCCGAGCGACGTGGTCGCAGCGAGGAGACGACGTCGACGAAGGCCCATGTCCGGCACCCTAGTTGGATCGATGGCCGAGGTCGTGGGGTCAGGGCAGCGTCAGCCGGGCCTCGGTGTCGCCGCCGAGGGTGCGCCCCGTCGGGACGAACCCGCACCGCCGATAGAAGGGCCCCGGCGAACCCCGTCCCTCCCCCCAGTACACCCGCACCGACCCGGCGCCCATGGCCCGGCATGCCTCGATCGCCCGCTCGACGGCCCGGCGCCCGATCCCCCGCCCCTGATGGCGGCGATCGACGAGCAGTCGCCACAGTGCCGGCTCGGGATGTCGATCGCTCACCGCCGCGAGCATGACGAATCCGACGACCTCGCCGTCGGCGACCACGGCGCGGGGAAACGGCCGAGCCGGTGCCGTGACGTAGATCGGCGGTACGAGCGCCAACGCGAGCGAGTCGTCGATCGGTGCCACGAATCGTTCCTGCGAGTGGTGGGTGGTCAGGCGGCGCACCTCGGCCAGGTTGGCCCGGGTGATCTCGGCCAGGACGACCGTCTCCGGCGCCGACCGCGGTCGGGTGGTCCAGTCGGTTCGGTCCGAGCGGGTCATCCCGTAGATCCAGTCGTCGGAGTTGACCTCGCCGACCCAGTACGAGTTGCGGGTGTGGCCCTCGAACCGGAAGCCCGTTCGTTCCAGCACCATGGCCGACGGGGTGTTGGCGGGATGGAGCGAGGCGTGGACCCGCGTCAGCGAGGGGTCGGACCACAACCAGTCCAGCAGCCGATCGAGGGCCTCGGTGGCGTACCCGTGACCCCAGGCCGCCCGGTCGAGCGAGTAGCCGACCTCGGCGGCCCGTCCGGACCACGTGAGATGGACGACGAGGTCGCCCAGGACCATGCGGTCGTCGGCGTCGGCCAGGGTCGCCGTCCACCAGTGATCGTCGGTCGGCCCGGGGAGCGCCATCGAGTCGGCGATGATCGCCTCGGCCCGCTCCAACGGGAAGGGCAACGACCACGACTGCCATTCGGCGACGCCGGGGTCGTTGCGTCGACGATGCAGCGCTGCGGCATCGTTCGGTCGGACCGGGCGCAGCAGCAGTCGCGACGTGCGCAGCGGTTCGAATCTCATCGACCCCGGCGCCCGCTCATGCCCGCAGCGCCCGAAGTTCGTCGATGATGCGGGGAAGTGCGGCGAGGGCCGCGTCGACGTCGTCGTCGGCGCTCGACCAGCCCACCGACAGCCGCAGCGATCGATGGGCGTCGACGCCCATGGCCTCGAGGACCGGCGAGGGCTCGAGGCCCTCGGAGGCACAGGCCGATCCCGAATGGGCGGCGATGCCCGCCCGATCGAGACCGAGGATCACGGCCTGCGGCTCGATGTCGGCGATCCCCACGCACACGAGGTGGGGGAGCCGTTCGGTGGGATGGCCGAACTCGGTGATGCCCTCGATGGTCCTCAGTCCGGCCCGGAGCCGATCGGTGAGTCGCCGGGCCGCCGCCGACTCGGCCGGCATCGTCTGCTCGACCTCGGCGCAGGCCGCTCCGAAGGCAACGGCCGCCGGCATGTTCTCGAGCCCGGCCCGGCGGGCCCGTTCCTGCTCCCCACCGACGATCAGCGGCGGCACCCGAACCCCTCGCCGGACGATCAGGGCCCCGGACCCTGCCGGGCCTCCCACCTTGTGGCCCGACACGGCCAGGAAGTCGACGTCCAGGTCGCGAACATCGATGGGGATCCGGCCCAGCGCCTGCGCCGCATCGATCAAGGTCCGCGCGCCGCGGGCCCGGGCCAGCGCGACGACCTCGGCGGCCGGCTGGATGGTACCGACCTCGTGGTTGCCGAGTTGACACGCAACGAGCGACACGTCGTGGCCCTGGCGCAACTCGTCGTCGATGGCCTCGGCGAAGGCCTCGGGATCGACCCGTCCGGTGCGGTCGACGGGGACGAGGCGCAGTCGACCCGTGCGCTCGGCGGCCGACCGGACCGCCGAATGCTCGACGGCCGACGCGACGACGGTGCCGGGCTTGGCGGTGACGCAGCCCCACACGGCCGTGACGAGCGCCTCGGAGGCCGAGGCCGTGAACACCACCTCGCCGGCCCGGGATCCGACCAGCGAGGCCACCGAGGCGCGGGCCAGTTCCAGGGCCTCCCGGGCAACGAGGCCCTCGTGGTGCAGCCGTCCCGGATCGGCGGCCGGGAGCCCGACGGCCTCGAGCAGTGCGGCGCGGGCGCTGCGACGGAGGGGAACGCTCGAGGCATGATCGAGGTAGTGGCGGGTCACGGCGATCGACGACCCGGTTCGACCTCAGCCCGCATCGTGGACGTCGGTGATGCAGGCGTCGTCGCCACGCGCCACCGAGCCGTGGAGGGCCACCTCGGTCTCGCCGTAGAGCGAACCCAGCAGCCCCTTCACCATGCCGCGGTCGACCGCGCAGATCACCGGGTGCTCGATGGCCACGTCGCCGAACGGGCAGTGCCCGGACACGATGCGGAGCTCGTCGCCGTGGCGTTCGGCATGGGCGGCGAACCCGTGGGCCGAGAGCGCGTCGGCGACCACGTGGAGTGCGGATCGAAACGACCGCTGGCCGATGTCGTTGCCGCTGCCGCCCAGGTTGGTGGCCATCTGCTTGCCGAACTCGATCCCGACCTCCTCGGCCAGCGCCGCCGCTTCGCCTTCGGGCAGTCGTGAGAGGGCCTTGCCCAGGAGTGTGACGAGGATGTCGTCGTGGCCGACGTCGAACTCGAGGTGGAGCTCGGGTTCGGTGGCCCGGTAGACCTTGGCGGGCCGGCCGGCCCGGGCGAGGGTGCGCTGCGTCACCTCGAGATAGCCGCCGTTCACCAGTTTGTCGAGGTGATGGCGGGCCACATTGGCGTGGAGGCCGGTGGTTTCGGCCACCTCACCGGCGGTCAGACCCTCGGCGTGCTCGTGGAGCATGAGGTAGATGTCTCGCCGGGTGGGATCGCCGAAGGCCGAGGTGATGGCGTTGACGAGGTTGGCGAATTCGGTCGGCTTCAGCGAGCGGGTTGGGTTGAGGGCACGGCCGGACACCTCGCTAGTCTACAAAAGGAATTCCCCCTATGTGGGTAGGAGAAATACCGACCCCCCGAGGAGCCCCGGTGAGCGCCAGTCCCCCCGTGACCGAAGCCATGGTGATCGACGCACTGCGTCCGGTCCACGACCCCGAACTGCACCGGTCGATCGTCGACCTCGGCATGGTCCGGCGGGTCGACATCGCCCTCCCGACCGTCACGGTCGCCGTCGACCTGACGATCGCCGGCTGCCCCCTGCGAGCCGAGATCGACCGCCGGGTGACCGAGGCGGTCACGGCCCTCGACGGGGCCGAGGACGTCGTCATCGAGTTCGGGGTGATGACCGACGAACAGCGGGCCGAGCTGCGCAAGGAACTCCACGGCGACCCCGGTGCGACGGCGGGGTCCCAGCAGGCCCACGGTCATGCCGAGGGACGGGCCATCCCCTTCGCCGATCCCGACAACCGAACCCGCGTGCTCCTGATCGCCTCGGGCAAGGGTGGCGTCGGCAAGAGCTCGGTCACCACCAACCTGGCGGTCGCCCTCGCCGGGCTGGGCAAGAAGGTGGCCGTCGTCGACGCCGATGTCTGGGGATTCTCGATCCCCCGCATGCTCGGCGTCGATCGGGACCCCACGATCATCGACGAGATGATCGTGCCCCCCGAGGCCCACGGGGTTCGCTGCATCTCGATGGGATTCTTCGTCGAGGAAGCCCAGCCGGTCATCTGGCGGGGCCCGATGCTGCACAAGGCGCTCGAGCAGTTCCTCACCGACGTGTTCTGGGACGAGCCCGACTACCTGCTCGTCGATCTCCCGCCGGGCACCGGCGACATCTCGCTGTCGATCTCGCAGTTCCTGCCCCGGGCCGAGCTGATCGTCGTCACGACGCCGCAACCGGCGGCACAGAAGGTGGCCCAGCGCGCCGCCTACATGGCCCACAAGGTCAACATCACCGTGGCCGGCGTGATCGAGAACATGAGCTGGTTCACCGGCGACGACGGCAAGCGCTACGAGCTGTTCGGCTCCGGGGGCGGCGCCGAACTCGCCGACCAACTCGGCGTGCCCCTGCTCGGAAACATCCCCCTCGTTCCCGAACTGCGGCAGGGCGGCGACGACGGTCATCCGATCGCCGCCAAACCCGAGACCGAGGCCGGGGCCATGTTCGTCGCCCTGGCCGAACGGCTCGACACCGAGCTGGCTCCCAAGCGTCGGTACCGCTCCGAGCTGCGCGTCATCTGAGTGGAGCAGATAGGTTCAACCGCGGTCACGTAGGCTTTGGAGGCTTGTTCATGGACATCCGCATCGGCATCGCCCAGAGCGCGTCGGTCATCGAACTCGAGATGGGTGACGGCGCCGATCGCGAAGCGTTGAAGACCCAGATCGACACCTCGCTCGGACAGGAGCAGGGTGTGCTCTGGCTCACCGACCGACGTGGCAAGGATGTCGCCATTCCGGTCGCCCGCGTGGCGTTCGTCGAGATCGGCAAGGACGACCCTGAGCGTCGCATCGGTTTCGGCGCCTGATCTCGACCGCCCGCTGCTGATCGTCGCCGGCAAGGGCGGCGTCGGCCGGTCCAGTGTCGCAGCCGCGCTCGCACGCCTCCGGGCCGGTCGGGGCGGCCGGGTGCTCGCCGTCGATGCGGTCAACGACGGCGGTCTCGCCGCAGCCTTCGCATCGTCGGGCCGAGGATTGCCTCGCGGTGTCGAACTGCTCGAACTCAGCACCGAGGAAGCGCTCGACGAGTACCTCAAGCTCTACCTGCGATTTCCGATCCCCCCGAGTCGCCTCGGGCCGCTCGCCAGGATCTTCGACTACGTGGCGACGGCCGCTCCCGGCGTCCGGGAGATCCTGACCATCGGGAAGATCGCCTGGGAGGTCCGCGAAGGAGGCTGGGATGCCGTGATCGTCGATGCCCCCGCCACCGGACACCTCGTCGAGCTGCTCGATGCCCCGGCCAACCTCAACGAGCTGATCGGAATCGGCCCGCTGGCCCAGCAGACCCGCTGGGTCGCCGATCTCCTCGCCGACCCGGCCATCACCGGCGTGGTGCTCACCACCACCCCCGAGGAGCTGCCGGTCAACGAGTTGCTGTCGCTGCATGCCCGGTTGGTCTCCGAGACCGACATCGACCCCGTCGCCGTCGTGGTCAACCGCATGCCGCCCACCCTCCTCGGGCCCGCCGTCGCCGAGGCGGGCCGCCTCGGCGGCACCCTCGGCCTGGCCGCCGCCGTGGTGACCGAACGATCGACCGAGGCGACCTCGGAGCGGACCCGCCTCGACGTCCTCGGTCTCCCCGTCCTCACCGTGGCCGAGAGCCCGACCCCGGTCGACGCCATCGTCGAGGTCGTCACCGAGGCCGTCGGTTCGTCGTCCCCCGATCCCGGGGTCCGGTGATGCATCCCCCCGTCACCGGCATCTTCTGCAACCGCACGCTCAACCTCCGCTCGGTGAAGGCCATCGGCTACGACATGGACTACACCCTGGTCCACTATCGGGTCGACGAGTGGGAGCGTTCGGCCTTCGAGCACGCCCGGCGGCGGCTCGAGGCTCGGGGCTGGCCCGTGGCCGGGATCCGGTTCGAACCCGACCGGTTCACCCTCGGGCTGGTGTTCGACCTCGACCGGGGGAACCTCGTCAAGGCCACTCGCTTCGGTTACGTGGTCAAGGCCTTCCACGGCAACCAACCACTCGGTTTCGACGAACAGCGCCACGTGTACGGCGAGACCGTCGTCGAGCTCTCCGACGAGCGCTTCCAGTTCATGAACACCCTGTTCGAACTGAGCCGGGCCGCTCTCTTCACCCAACTGGTCGACGAATACGATCGGGCCAACCTGCCCGAGGTGCGGAGCTATCACGACCTGTACTGGCAGATCGACGACGCTCTCGGTCGAGCCCATGCCGAGGGAGCGCTGAAGGCCGAGATCATCGCCGACCCCGAACGCTTCATCGACACCAACCCCGACCTCGTGCCGACGCTGGTCGATCAGCGCCTGGCGGGCAAGCAGTTGGTCCTCATCACGAACTCCGACTGGGCCTACACCCGGGAATTGATGGCCCGGGTGATCGACCCGTACTGCGCCGAGGGAACGAGCTGGCGAGACCTGTTCCACCTGGTCATCGTGTCGGCCAACAAGCCCCGTTTCTTCGCCGACACCGACCCGATCTATCGCGTGGTCGACGAGGAGCGGTCCCTGCTCCAGCCGCACTTCGGCCCTCTGCTCGAGGGTCACGTCTACTTCGGGGGCAACGCCCGCATGGTCGAAGACAGCCTCGGACTGTCGCCGGCGCAGGTGCTCTACGTCGGTGACCACCTCTTCGGTGACGTTCACGTGACCAAGGACATCACCCGCTGGCGGACCGCACTCGTCGCCCGCGAACTCGAAGCCGAGGTGGCCGATGCGTTGACCTTCGCCCCGAGCGAGGCGCGGTTGATCGAACTGATGGCCGACAAGGTCCGGGTCGAGCACCGCCAGGCCGAGCTCCGCCTCGCCCGTCAGCGGGCCAAGGCCGAGGGTCGCCCGATCGTCGACATCGAACGAGACCTGGCGGCGGTGGCGATCGAGGCGGCACAACTCGACGCCGACGTCGCGCCGCTGGCTCGGGCGGCCTCGCAACTCGGCAATCGGACCTGGGGTCCGCTGATGCGGGCCGGGAACGACAAGAGCCTGTTCGCCCGGCAGGTCGAGCGGTATGCCGACGTCTACCTCTCGAGGGTCTCGAACCTGCTGGCCGCCACGCCCTATGCCTATCTGCGTGCCGCTCGGGGGTCGCTTCCCCACGATGCCGGACCGATGCTCGACGACGACGGGGCGCGATGACGAAGCGCGACGACCCGGGAACCGAAGCGTCGGCGCCGATCGACACCCTGCTCGCCTCGGCGCGCGTGCTCGTGGTGGTCGGGCCGGGCGGTGTCGGCAAGACGACGCTGGCTGCCGCCATGGCTGCCCGGGCTGCGATCGAGCACCAGCGACGAACGCTGGTCGTCACCGTCGACCCGGCCCGGCGGTTGGCCGATGCGCTCGGGATCGGTTCGCTGCCCGAGGAACCGGTCCTGGTGCCGCTCGGTCGCGGTGCCGAGGGACGCATGTGGGCCCTGATGGTCGACATGGAGCAGAGCTGGGATCGCCTCGTTCGCCGACATTCCCCCGACGACGCCACCCGCGACGGACTCCTCGCCAACGAGCTCTACCAGACGCTGACGACCCGCTTCGTCCAGAGCCACGACTACATCGCCCTCGACCGGCTCGTCGACCTCGCCGAGGAGGACCGGTACGACCTCGTGGTCATCGACACCCCACCCTCGATCCACGCCCTCGACGTGCTCGATGCTCCGGATCGCATGCTCGACTTCTTCGCCAGCCGTCTCCTGACCTGGTTGACCGCGCCCTACCGGACGACGGTGGTTCGGCTGGCGGCCAAGCCCTTCCTCGCCGTTGCCGAGCGTTTGCTCGGCGGACCGTTCCTCGCCCAGATCGCCGAGTTCTTCTGGCTGTTCTCGAGCCTGCAGCCGGGCTTCGCCAAGCGAGCGCGGGCGGTCAAGCGGCGCTTGTCGGACCCCACGACCCGCTACGTCGTCGTCCAGACACCCGAGCCGATTCCCCGACAGCGTGGGGAGGAACTGACCGCCGAACTCGTTCGCCGCGGTCACCCACCGGCGCTCACGATCGTGAACCGGGCGCTCGACCACACGATCGCCACCATCGATGCCGACGACCTCGATGCCGTGAGCGACCCGTCGCTGCGAGCCGCGATCTCCCAGCTCCGGGATTCGGCACGGGCCGACGAGGCCGCCGCCCCCCAGGGCCCGGTCGTCGCCGGTCCGACCCAGGCCGTGTTGTGGACCGGGGGCATCCTGTCGAACGCCGCCGATCTGGCCGCGCTCTTCGACTAGTCGTCCGACAACCGTCGGGTCATCTCGGCCTCGGCCCGAGCCAGGCTTCGAGGAACCTGCGTGATCGCCTCGAGGAACACGTCTCCAGCCAGGACGTACGTCGACAACCCGTCGGTACCGGCCTGGACGTCGGCGGTCCGGCCCGATCCCTGGAGCAACGCGATCTCGCCGATGTAGGTACCGATCCCGCGCTCGATGACCCGACCGTTCGACAGGCGGACGACGGCCTGCCCGCCCGAGATCACGTACAGGCAGTCGCCGGGGTCCCCGCGCCGCACGACGACCTCGTCGGCTTCGAAGTGGCGAGTCTCCATGTTGGATGCGAGCTGCTCGATCACGTAGGGCGGGAGGGCTGCGAATGCGGGTACCGATCGCAGGCTGGCCAAGAGGAGGGGATCGACCGGGAGGCGGGCGGCATCGATCCGCGAGAGCTCTCGGGCCCGGATCGCCACGATGATCGCCGTCGCGACGGCCGACCACGTGAGTGCCGCAGTGAGGCCGAACGACACGGCCAGTCGGGCGATGAGCAGACCGCCAACCGCGAGCCCGGCCATCTTCAGGCCCTCGAGCACCCCGAAGATCCGCGCCAGCGTGTCGTCGGGGGACAGACCCTGCAGCATGGTCTGACACCCCACGCTGGTCATCATCATCCCCATGCCGGTCAGGACCAGCGCCGCCATCGTGAGGACGAGGGAGTTCGAGTGACCGGTGGCGGCGATCATCGCGGCGGTGAGCAGACTGCTCGTGATCACGCCCCGACTGAGCCGCTTGCGGCCATCGACGAAGTACAGGCTGAACAGCGACCCGAGCAGTCCGCCCACGCCGAGGGCGGTGGCGAGCATGCTGACCGAGGCCTCGCTGCGGCGAAGCAGCTCGACGACGATGGCGACCAAGCCGACGTCGAGCGCACCCTCCATCACCGAGGTGAGCGACATCAGGCCGACCAGGGTCCGCAGGTGTCGGCGCCGTGTCAACTGGCGGATGCCGCCGGTGAAGGAGTCCATCACCGATTCGGTGGCGTCGTCGGGGTGGGTGGACACCCGTGACCGTTGGCCGAGCGTCAGTGCCGATGCGCCGATCGTCGACGCCGCGGCGAAGACCATGACGTGCCCGACGTCGCCGAAGATCAGGATCACGCCGGCCAGCGCCGGTCCCGCCAGATGCCCGAGGGTGGTGACCAGTCCCAGACCGGCGTTGGCCGCGACGAGCTGGTCGGAACGGTTCGCCAGCCGGGGGATCTGGGAGACGACGGCCGGAACGCCGAACACGAGGGACACGTTCAACAGCCCACTCAATGCGTAGACGATGAATCGGTTGGAGCCCCCCAACATGGTGGCGGCAACGGCGAGTTCCAGCGCCGCCGTGAGCGCGAACCCGACGGTCAACACCCCGAGGCGGGGGATCCGGTCGGGCAGGACGGCGATGAACGGGGCGCCGAGCGCCGCGGGGACCAGCAGACCCGAGGCGACCGCGCCGGTTTCGGCGATCCCGCCCTGCTCGTAGGCGTAGAGCATCAGGGCCAGCCAGCTCGCCTGCTCGCCGATGCTGAATCCGGCATAGCCGAGCAGGACCCGGCGCATCACCTTGTCGGCGAGCACGGTTCGAAGCACGGCCAAGGTTCCGAACCGGCTCATCACGGCGGTGAGACTACTCCGGGACTCCGCGTCCGTCTTCCTCGTCGACGATGGAGACCTCGACCACCATCGCGACGAACCCGTCGAGGAACGAGGCGAAGGCCGAATGGGAGGGTTCGGGGCCGCCGGCGAGGAGGATCGGCTGCGCGAGTTGGCCCGCGAGGGCAGTCGTGGTTCGCCCCTGGTGGGCCTGGTTCTCGGGGATCGTCGGCCAGAGGACGACCGGCATCGACAACGCCGCCAACTCGTCGGCGGTCACGCCTCGCAGCGTCGTCCTCGGCGCCGGGTCGGCGCCGCGCAGGAGGGCATCGGCCGCCCCGGGCGGGCCGAGTTCCTCGATGACGGCGCGGGTCAGGGCATCCACGACCGGATCGCCGGCCGTCGCCGGCCACGCCAGGACGAGGCGGGCCACGATCTCCGGATGATCGATCGCCAGCCGGATCGCCGCCGAGCACCCGTCGGAGGCCCCGATGACGGCGACCCGGTCCCAACCCTCGGCATCGATCGCCGCCGCCAGGCAAGCCGATTCCTCGCCCCAGTCGGCGGGCCGCTCCGGCCGGCGGTGCAGGCGGTAGTCGATGATCCGCCGATCGAGGGCCGCGGCGACCCCGCTCGCCACCCAGTACTCCTCGGCGGTCCGATCGTCGTAGAGGCCGCCGTGCACCAGGATCACCGGGAGTCGTTCGATCCGGCCGGTCGAGGACGAGGGTGGGCGCTGCGGGTCGGTCACGGGGCCGACGGTACTCTCTGGGGGTGGCCAGCCTCAGTGATCTCGCTCGGCAGTACACCTCCCTCGGCCCCGACGAGCGGACGCACCTCCGTCGCCTCATCGCGTCGTGGGGGCTCCTGGCCGACCTGAGCTTCGCCGACCTGCTCCTCTTCGGCGTGGCCGAGGGTGTCGAGGAACGCTTCGTCGTCCTGGGACAGATCCGGCCGACGACCGCCCAGACCCTCTACCGCGACGACCTCGTCGGTCGATTCGTCTCGGCCGAGCACCGGCCGCTCGTTGCCGAGGCCGTGGCGACGGGCACCATCGTCGAGTCCGAGATCGATCTGCCCCTCGCCGGTCGTCGTGCCTCGGTCAAGGCCGTTCCCGTCGTGCTCCAGGGTCGGGTGATCGCGGTCCTGACGAGCGAGACCCCCCGGCTCGGCGCGCGCATGCCCGGTGAGCTCGAACACACCTATCTCAGCGTCTTCCACAAGTTCGTCGGGATGATCCGCACCGGTGAGTTCCCGTTCGCCTACGAAGACGCCGAGACCGAGGAGTCGCCACGCGTCGGTGACGGCGTGATCGTGGTCGACGCCCGAGGGCGGATCAGCTTCACGTCGCCGAATGCCGTGTCGGCGTTGCATCGCATCGGGTTCCACGCGAACGCCGTCGGGCGAGACCTCGAAGACGTCGGGTTCCACGCCGATGCGTTGCGCACCGCCTTCCGGCTCCGGGTGCCGGTGACCGAAGACATCGAGCGCGGTCCGTCGGTGTCGATGCTGGCCCGGGTCCTCCCGCTGACCCTCGCCGGCGAGGTCGACGGGGCGATCGTCTTGATCCGGGACGTGTCGGAGCTGCGACGCCAGGAACGGCTGCTCGTGTCGATGGACGCCACGATCCGCGAGATCCACCATCGGGTCAAGAACAACCTGCAGACGGTGTCGTCGCTGCTCCGGCTGCAGGGTCGCCGCATGGAGTCTCCCGAGGCCAAGGCGGCGATCGAGGAATCGGTGCGGCGAATCCGGTCGATCGCGTTGGTCCACGAGATCCTCGCCCGCAAGGGAGGCGACGACGTGTCGTTCGGCGAAGTGGTCCGCCCGATCGTCTCGATGGTCGAGCAGGCGCTGGTCGCCCCGGATCGTCCGATCTCGTTCACCGTCGTCGGCGACGGTCCGACGCTGCCCGCCAGCACGGTCAGCTCACTGGCCGTGATCCTCACCGAGCTGCTCCAGAACGCCGTCGAGCACGGCTATCCGCCCGGGACCCGTGGTGGTCGGGTGGTGGTCGAACTCGAGACCGGGCCGAACCGGCTGGTGGTACGGGTCCACGACGACGGCGTCGGGCTGGCCGAGGACTTCGACCTCGAGGTCCAGACCGGGCTCGGTCTGACCATCGTGCGGACCCTGGCCTCGGGCGAACTCAACGGCGACGTGACGATTCGACCGGCGTTCGGTGGAGGGAAAGGGGCAGTAGCCCAGCTCGAGGTCTCGTTCGCCGAGGTCGACTGACCCCAAACCGACGATGGCGCCGGTGTTCAGACGCGTGCTCGGCGGCGTCCGAGGTAGGTCCGGCGCAGGTGGCGGCGTTCCTCTTCGGAGGTCCCGCCCCACACGCCGGAGTCCTGATTGCTGCGCAGTGCGAACTCGAGACACTGGAGTTGGGCCGGGCAACCGAGGCAGACCTGCTTGGCCTCTTCGATCTGGGTGATCGCCAGTCCGGTGGTGCCGACGGGGAAGAACAGGTCGGGATCGGTGTCCTTGCACGAGGCCACGGCCCGCCAACTGATGTCGGTGGGTGCACCCGGACGCTCGGCGACCTTGCGTGCCACCCGTTCGAACATCGAGGGCTCCGATGTCTGGCCCTCCCACGTCTCGACGATCGCCACTGCTCCTCCTCTGGCGCGAGCCGACCTCGTCGTCGGCGTTGCAGGCAACCTAGCGAATACTTAGAGGCTCGTAAAGAGTTTGTTAACGATGATTTCCTCCCTGTGACGTTTTCGCACGTGCCGGCGTCGGCGTCGGCGGGAAAATCCTGCTCGTCGTCGCAGTCCGTTCCTCGTTGGGCAAGACTGCCCATCATGGCTGCCGAGGAACCGAGCCCCGATCACGACGACCCGACGACGTCCCGGGGCCGTCGGCCGCTGGTGCTCGGCCATCGTGGCGCGTCGAGCGCCCACCGTGAGAACACGATCGAGGCCTTCACCGCCTGTGCCCGACTGGGCGCCGACGGTGTCGAACTCGACGTGCGTCGTTCGGCCGACGACGTGTTGGTGGTCGTGCACGACGCCGTCCTGCCCGACGGTCGCATCGTCCGTTCGGTGCCGGCCGCGGAGCTCCCCGACTGGATCCCGCTCCTGGCCGACGCGCTCGAGGCGACCGAGGGCCAGTTCGTGAACATCGAGATCAAGAACCATCCGTCGGATCCCGACTACGACGCCGAGTTCGGGATCTCGGTCGCGGTCGCGGGGCTCGTCGCGGCCTTCGGGGTGCAGGATCGGATCATCATCTCGTCGTTCGACATGGACACCATCCTCCGGATCCGGCAGGCCGATCCCGAGCTCCCGATCGGCTGGCTCACGTTCGGCCAGGCCGATCCCCGACAGATCATCGGCCGGGCCGAGGCGCACGGGCTCCAGGCGATCCACCCGCACGACCACCTCGTCGACGCGACCTTCGTGGAGCGGTCCCATGCCGTCGGGCTCGACGTGAACACCTGGACCATCGATCAGCCCGAACGGATCCGGGACCTGGCGGCGATGGGGGTCGATGCGATCATCACGAACGACCCCGCCGGCGCGCTCGTGGCCCTGGAGCGGTAGCGACTCGGGAGCAGAGAGCGGTAGCGACTCGGGAGCAGAGAGCGGTAGCGACTCGGGAGCAGAGAGCGGTAGCGACTCGGGAGCAGAGAGCGGGAGCGACTCGGGGGCAGAGAGCGGGAGCGACCCGGGGAGCAGAGAGCGGGAGCGACCCGGGGAGCAGAGGCGGGAGCGACCCGGGGAGGAGAGGGCGGGAGCCCTGTGTTGGTCAGGCCTGGATTGGTGTCACGAACCGGATGGCGGCGGCCCGGTTCTCGAGGCGGAGGCTCGTGACCGGGGGCATCGGCTCGCCGTCGAGTTGGTACACGAACGGGCGGGCCGACGTCAGGTAGGCGCCACGTACGTCGGTCCAGTGGGCGAAGACACCGGCATCGGGCAGACCCCGGCCGCCGGGTCGGAGCGTCTTGGTCAGCGCCGGGGTCACCCGGGGCAACGAGAGCGAGGTCGTGGCGACGAGCGACAGCATCCGGTCGAGACCGGCCTCGGGCGCGAGATCGATCGAACGATTCCCGAGGAAGGTGTACGGGTTGACGTTCAGGGCAACCGCCATCTTGGCCCCGCTCACGAGGCGTCCGTCATCGTCTCGGATCGCCATCGAGAGCGAACGTTGTTCGGCCGATCCGAGGGTGGCCAGTGCACAGGCGATGAACCATGGGTGGCCGGCGTACTTCTTGAGCGGGGCCCGCCGTTCGACCCGGGTCACGACGGCGGCATCGAAGCCGGCGCCGACGTGGAACACGAAGGCCCGCTCGTTGGCCATCCCGATGCTGCCGGGCCGGATCGATCCGGCTTCGAGCGCATCGAGCAGGACCTGAGTGGCCAGCACGGCGTCGTTGGGGTAGCCGATGGACCGGGCGAACACGTTGGTGGAGCCGCCGGGCAGCGGGGCCACGGCCGTGTCGGTCCCGATCAGGCCGTTCACGGCTTCGTTGACCGTTCCGTCGCCTCCGAGGACGACCACGACCTCGGCCCCCTCCTTCATCGACCGGTGGGCCAGGCGGGTCGCGTGACCCGATCGGGTGGTCTCGCGGACGGTCACCTCGTGCTGGAGCGACAGACCCTTGGTGATGATGACCCGGCTACGCGCCGACACCGACGAGGCCGCGGGATTGATGATGAGTGCCAATCGCACCGCCTCAGTGTGGGGCAGCCGGGGGGTGAATCCGCGCATGATCGGCCGGGGTCGACGGTCGACCGACGTCACACCCCCACGGACTTGACCGCTTGGTCAAGACTTCGCCTACGATGTCGGCCATGAAGGTTGTCGTCTGTGTCAAGCAGATCCCCGACCCGGCAGACCCGGGCGCGTTGGATCCCGAAACCCGAACACTCAAGCGGGATGTGAAACTCATCCTCGACGAGTCCGACAGCTACGGCGTCGAAATGGCGCTGCAGCTGGTCGATGCCGCCGGGGAGGGCGAGGTCACCCTGGTGTCCATGGCCCCCAACGGTGAGCGTTCCGGACTGGCAACGGCCCTGGCCATGGGGGCTGCGTCGGCCACGCTCGTGAGCGATCCGGCACTGGTGGGCTCCGATGCCCTCACCACCGCCAAGATCCTGGCGGCGGCGATCCGTGACCAGTCTCCCGATCTCGTGATCGCCGGCTCCGAGAGCTCCGATGGCTACACCGGCACCGTCCCCGAACAGATCGCGGCGCTGCTCGATCTGCCCTCGGTCACGGCGGCCAAGTCGGTCGAGGTCGATGGCTCCTCGATCAAGGTCCAGCGCCAGACCAACGCCGGCTACGACGACGTCGAGTGCCCCATGCCGGCGGTGATCAGCGTGACGGCCGGTGTGGTCGAGCCCCGCTACCCCTCGTTCAAGGGGATCATGGCCGCCAAGTCCAAGCCGGTCGACGAGAAGTCGGCGTCCGACCTCGGCTTCGATGCCGATGCCGTCGGCTGGGCCGGATCCGGTCAGGAGATCGTCGACGTCACCCAGGCCCCTCAGCGCGAGGCCGGCGAAATCATCGAAGACGACGGAGAGGGCCACCTGAAGATCGTGGCCTTCCTCGAGTCCCTCAAAGTCCTGTAGGAGCTGACATGACACTCGATTCCATCTGGGTCTATGCCGAAGCCGTCGACGGGGTCGTCGACACGGCCACCCTCGAGAACCTCACCAAGGCCCGCGATCTCGCCGACTCGGTCTCGTGCTTCGTCGCCGGTGATGCCGACGACCTGGCCGACGTCCTCGGCGAGTACGGCGCGGAGACCGTGTACTCGGTCGACGTCGACGACTCCCTGGTCGGCGTGCCCGTCGCCGCAGCCCTGGCGGCAGCCGTCGAGGCCGGTGACGGTCCGGACGCGTTCATGTTCCCCACCACCTACGACGGTCGCGACATCGCTGCTCGCCTCTCGGTGAAGCTCGACAAGACCGTGCTCACCAACACCATCGGCCTCGAGGTCGACGACGACACGCTGGTGTGCACCGCCACGATCTTCGGTGGTCAGACCGACATCAAGACCAAGTTCTCGGGCGAGGGCCCCTACCTCGTGGTCTCCCGACCCAAGTCGTACGTCGCCGCATCGGCCGACGGTGGTTCGGCCGCCGTCGAGGAGCTCGAGGTACCCGATCTCGGCGGGGCCGCCGGTGCCACCGTGACCGACCGCTTCGTCGAGGAGTCCGAAGGGCCCAAGCTCGACGAAGCCGCCGTGGTCGTGGCCGGTGGTCGAGGCCTGGGCGAGGCCGAGAAGTTCGCCATGGTGGCCGACCTGGCCAAGCGTCTCAAGGGCGCCGCCGGCGCGAGCCGGGCCATCGTCGACGCCGGCTGGGTTCCCTATTCCCAGCAGGTCGGCCAGACCGGCAAGGTCGTCAAGCCCGACGTCTACATCGCTTGCGGCATCTCGGGTGCCACCCAGCACCTCGTCGGCATGAAGGGTTCCAAGCACATCATCGCCATCAACAAAGACGCCGAGGCGCCGATCTTCGGGATCGCCGATCTCGGAATCGTCGGCGACGTCCACAAGGTGATGCCGGCGCTGCTCGAGGCCCTCGCCAGCCGCTGAGCACCGGCGGCTCGCCGCTGTCCCCCGGCACCGGTCCACGGATCCCCTCCGATTAGTCTGGACCGATGGCTCTCGATGATCCCACGCTCGACCGTCTCAGCCATGAGACGGTCGAGCTGCTCCAGGCACTCATCCGCAACCAGTGTGTCAACGACGGCCGGCCCGAGTCGGGCCAGGAGGACGTGTCGGCGCGACTCCTGCGCGACCGGCTCGAAGGCAGCGGCGTCGACGTGGTGTTGTACGAGCCGACACCGGGTCGCACCTCGCTCGTCGCCCGCTACCCGGGCACCGACCCCTCGGCCCCGTCGCTGTGCCTGATGGGCCATACCGACGTCGTACCCGTGTCGCCCGACGGATGGTTGCACGATCCGTTCGGCGGTGAGCTGATCGACGGGGAGGTGTGGGGCCGCGGCGCGGTCGACATGCTCAACCTCACCGCGTCGATGACCGTGGCCTTCGACGAGATCGTTCGCAGCGGACGTCGCCTACCCGGGGACCTCGTCTACTTCGCCGTCGCCGACGAGGAGGCCGGCGGGGTGCACGGGGCTCAGGTCCTCGTCGACCAGGCCTGGGACATGCTCCACTGCGACTACCTGCTCACCGAGTTCGGCGGTTTCCCGCTCCACAGCCCGAAGGGCACCTCGTTGCTGATCACCACCGGCGAGAAGGGCATCGGGTGGACCAAGCTCCGGGTCAAGGGATCGCCCGGCCACGGCTCGGCCCCCTATGCCACCGACAACGCGCTGGTGAAGGCGGCCGAGGTCATCCGACGGATCACGGCCTACCGACCGGTGCCCCGCCTCGACGAGCTGTGGACCGCCCGGGTCCGGGCCCTCGGCCTCGACGACGAACTGACGCGGAAGCTGCTCGATCCCGGGGCCCTCGACGAGGCGCTCGCCCAGCTGCCCCCGGAGGTCGCCCGCACCATGCACTCGTGTTCGCACACCACCTTCAGTCCCAACGTGGTGCACGGTGGAGTCAAGACCAACGTGATCCCCGATCTGGTCGAGATCGAGATCGACATCCGGTCCCTCCCCGGCGAGACGACGGCCGATGTGATCGAACACCTGCACGTGGCCCTGGGTGACGCCATCGACCACACCGAGATCGAGATCATGCAGGAGAGCCCCTCGACCGCCTCGCCCATCGACAACCCCCTGTGGACGGCCCTCGCGGACTCCGTGCGGGTGGGGTACCCGGACGCGGCGGTGGTGCCGAGCCTCGTGACCGGCGGGACCGACAGTCGCTTCTTCCGCGAGAAGGGAACGATCGCCTACGGCGCCGGGCTCCTCAGCCCCTCACTCGACAGCGGCGAGTTCTTCAAGCGCTTCCACGGCCACAACGAACGCATCGACGTGGAATCGCTGCGCCTGACTACGCGGCTGTGGTTTGACGTGATCGATCGCCTCTGGGGTTGACCAGCTCGAGCGGTCGGCGACCGAGGGCCCCGACCGAGACCACGGCACGGCTCCCGGTGACCGGCCAGGCGACCGAGAAGGTGAGGGGCCGGACACCGGCCGCCCCGAGGACGAGCACCCGGCCGTCGGACAGGGTCCGGAGCGTGACGCTCCCCGCGAGATCGGTCGGCAGGGCGAGACCATCGGCGACCATCGATCCGATGCCGACCGGGACGGCCCGGCCGTCGGGATCGACCAGCGACAGGACGGCGCCCCGCTCGACCGTGAGGTCGACGTCGCCGACGAGAGCCACCGATCCGGCCGGTCGAACGATCTCGCCGTCGATGGCGATCGACAGGGTCGGCCACCCCGCCGACCAGTCGTCGAGCACACCGAGGCTGATGAGACCAAAGGCCACGACCTCGCTCGGATCGGTGAGCACCGGATCGCGAACCACCGCCGACGCGGGCAGGAGACGGGTGATGACCTCGAGGAACGACGGGTGGTCGCTCATGCTGCCCGAAACCGAGATCTCGTTGACGGTCGAGGAGATACTCGACCAGTCGTCGGACCGCACCAGTTCGTGGTGGGACCGGAGGCGGTCGAGCTCGCGCACGGCGGTTCGCAGTCGTTCCACGACCAGGTCGGTCGGCTCGTCGGGACCGAGCGAGAGGGGCATCGTGAAGAGCAGGCGCTGGGCGTCGGTGTCGACGGCCAACATCGACAGCTGCCCGCCGTCGTTGTCGACCAGGACGAACGGCCCGGTGGGATCGGGTCGACCGAGCCGGTGCCGGTGGTCGAGCAGGGCGGCGAACGCGGCGATCGGTCGTTCGATCAGATGGGTGGCCGGAATCGGCGTGCCACCGGCAGCGAAGCCGTCGAGCATCGCCGCCCGGCAGGACGGCCCGAAGGCCGTGGGGATCGAGACGAAGGGTGCCGTGGGGGTCGCTTCGGGGAAGACGCACGCGGCGACCGCGGCCGTGGCCTCGACGGCGTGGCGCTGATGCACCCCGGCGTTGTCGAGGACCCAGTCGCCGATCCGGTGACGGCGGCCGCTCGGGTCGACCCAGCGCAACATGAGGCCCGGTCGTCCGTCGGTCAGCGGGATACGTCGCCGGTCACCGTCGACGTCGGCCACGCAGAGTGCTCGATGCCTCGCAAGATCGAGACCGATCACCGGGTCGGCCGGGGTCGCTGTCGGGAGGGGGAGTGAGGTCATCAACGGGGCGGTCCAACGATGGGGGATGGGCGGAAACGTGCTCATCAGGCGGGTGTCGACGACGGTAGCTCAGATCGTCGCCGCAATCACCGGTCTTGGGTCCCTCTTCTCACGAAACCCGGTCGGGGGTGAACAGCGCACCACGGTGGGTGGGATTCACTCGGCGAGTCGGGTTGCTTGCTAGCGTCGACGCCGTCCCTCGACCTGGAGTGCTTCGTGAACGGGTTCCGACGAACTCGACCGGCCCGATCGTCTCGGCGCCGGTCGCTGCCTCCCATCGTGGTCGTCGGCCTGGCTGCGGTGGTGGCGGCCTGCTCGAGCGAGACCTCGATGCCCACGCTCGGAGCGGGGACGACCGTGGCGTCGGCGAGCTCCTCGAACCCCACGACGTCGACGTCATCGGCTCCGGCCTCGAGCACGCCGACCACGCCGACAACGCCGACAACGCCGGACGGACCCTCGACGACCCGGTCGACCGCACCGCCGCCACGCGCCCCGATCGTCCTGGGCTTCGCCGGCGACACGTCGTTCACGAACGGTCTCGACCGACGTGACCCGTTCGGTGCCATCGGCGACCTGTTGTCGGACCCCGACCTGATGACCGTCAACCTCGAGACCGCCGTCGCCGACCCCGAGGTCGGGTCCGTGGCGGTCGACAAACCGTTTCTCTTCAAGTCGGCCCCGTCCTCGCTCGGCCTCCTCGCCGAAGCCGGTGTCGACGTGGTGGGACTGGCCAACAACCACACGCTCGACTTCGGACCCGACGCCGTGGCACAGACGCTTGCCGAAGTCGATGCCGCCGGCCTGCGACGGGTCGGTGCCGGCAACGACGAGGCCGAGGCCTACCGACCCCTGGTCGTCGAGGTCGGCGACTGGCGCATCGGGCTCGTCGCCCTGTCGAGGGTGCCCTGCGACTGGTCCTGGGCCGGCGAGAACGTGCGACCCCAGGTGGCCTGGGCCTGTGATCCCTTCCTCGATCGGGCCGATGCGATGGTCACCGCCACCGTTGCCGACGCCGATGTGACCATCGCCATGGTCCACGGGGGGACCGAGGGCGTCCTGTGTCCCGCCGACTTCATGGTCGACGTCACCGAGCACCTGGCCGGTCTCGGCGTCGATGCGGTCGTCAACGGTCATCCACATGTCGTGCAGGGTCTGGCCTCGGTCGGCGACACCATCGTGGTGCGATCGAGCGGCAATTTCGCATTCCCCTCGGCGCGGGGCATCACCGCGAACTCGGCCGTGTTCCTGTTCGAGGTCCGCGAAGGGGCCGATGGTGGACCGCAGTTGGAACTTCGGGTCGTGCCGGTCCGTACCGACGGCGGCGTCGTGCGGATTGCGGGCGACGACGAGCGGGTGGCCATCCTCGATCAGATCGCCCGACATTCGTCGGGCTGGTCACTCGGTCCCGACGGGGTGGCCTCGGTCGACCGAGATCAGCGGGGTGCCTGCGACGATCCGTGACGCCCGGGTGGTCGGGGTCCCCAACGACGGGGGCGGGGTCAGTTCCTGCGGGAGTGGCTGCAGCCGGAGCAGGGCGTGGGGCCGAAGTGGGTGACGTGCTCGGTCCAGTCGATGCCGGAGTGGTATCGCATGCGATGGAGCTCGAACGGGTCGGCGTGCCACCCGGCGTCGACGGTCTGGTTGCTGGTCGGCGACGCGCTGGTCGTCGGCTCGATCGTTGTCATGGTCACCTGTCATCTCCGTTGATGTGGTGATGTACCGAGGTGACCCCCGGCCCCCTGCGTACCGAGGAGCTCGTTCGAACTGTCGGCGCGAGCATAGAGACCCTTGAGGATTCCTCGACGGCAATCCTGCCCAGAGTGGGTGAAAAGACCTACGAGACCGCCCCGATCAGGGCTCGGCCGGGAGCGTGGAGGTGGAGGATGCCCTCGTCATGGCGCCGCCGGAGTTCGGCCCGGCCCTCGTCACACTGGGCGGCGAACGGGCACCAGCCGCAGAGCACGCCGGGCTTGGCCTCGAACGTGTCGGTCGAGCAGGCCGCGCCGATTCCCGCCCACGTGTCGGCCAGGCGGCCCGACACCTCGTCGAGGCGGTCGTCGGTGACCTCGATGTCGATGACTTCCTGACCGAGATACAGGAGCCGGGACCGGTCGGGTCGCTCGCCGTCGGCGGCGGCAACGGCGGCGGCATAGAGGAGGACCTGCTGGATCTTCTCGTCTCGGTAGCGGAGGTGGGGTGCCTGCCCCGACTTGTAGTCGCTGATGATCAGCTTGCCATCGATGCGTTCGATCCGATCGACGATGCCGAGGAACGGCACCTCGGCGAGCGTGGCCTCGACCTTGCGTTCGGTGGCCACGACGTCGACGTTCGCCGGGTCTTCGAGCTTCCAGAGCCCGGCGATCGCCGTCCAGGCCTGCCAGCGGAACGCCCGGGCGGCATCGTCGTCGAGCTCGAGTTCGACGAAGTCGGTCTGTGACTCGACCTCGGGCCAACATTGGCGAGCGAGGACCTTGGCCTCGTCGAGGGTGCGGCGGGCCGGATCGAGGCCACAGAGCCGTTCGAGCACCAGATGGGCGAAGGTGCCGACCACGGCCGATTGGCCCGAGGGTTCCCGCAGGCCGTCGACGTACTTGAACTTCCAGCGGCGCGGACAGCCATCGAACGACGAAGCCGACGAGGGCGACAGGTGCGGGGGAAGCTCGGCCATGGACTCATCATGGCAAGCGGCTGTGACATTGGTGGCGACCCGATCCGGAAATCCGTCTCGCCCCGGCGGGAACGGGTTCGATCAGCGCCGGCGACCCGACCGGCTCCGACCGCTGCTCGACCGGCTTCCGCCGGAGCGTGAGCGACCCGACCGACTGCCGCCCGACCGACTGCGTCCGGAAGGCCGGCGACCCGCCGTTGTCGACGACCCGCCGCGTCCACCGCGAGCTCGCGGCCTCGAGAACGGACCCGGCAACGACAGGCCCGTCGACCCCGGGCCCGCCGACGCCGGACGCGACTGCGACCAGCGCTGCCGGCCTCGACGGCTCATGCTGCGGGGGCGACCGGCCTGGCCGAGCAGGATGCCGATGAGGAGGTCGCCGAGTCCGCCACCCAGGGAACCGAGACCGCCACCCTGACGACGGGGAGACGGCACGGATCGACCTGTGGGACTCGACGGGCCGGGTCGTCGATCGAACACGGACTCGTCGGGGCCGAGGGCCGGGCCGGTGTCGGGTCGGGCGGCCGGGGGAGCGGGGGCCAGGTCTCGTTCGACCTGCTCGGGAGAACGGGGTTCGGGCCGGCCGGCCAGCCGTGCCTCGATCACGGCCAGTTGCCATTCGGCGTGGTCGATGCGGTCGTCGAGCGAGTCGATCTCGGCGACGGTCGTGGCATCGGCCAGACCGAGCGACACCGCCTGGTAGGTGGTGGTGGCCTCCTCGTAGAGGCCGATCAGCTCGGTATCACGCGAGGCGATGACCGGATCACCGAGGTCGATCACCCGGTCGGCGTTGGATCGGAGCTGTTCGCCGATCTCGGCCCGGTCGAGTTCGAGCTCGGCCTGTTCGGCGGCGCGCCGCCTTCGTCGACCGACGAGGAAGCGAAGACCGAAGAAGGCGACGATGGCGACCAGGCCCAGGATCAGCCAGGGCACGACGGTGCTCGAGCCGGCCGTCTCGTCGGTGCCCGTCTCGCCGTCGTCTCCGGCCGGCAACGTCGTCGCGGTCGAGCCGGTGATCGGGCCGACGGTCTCGGCAACGAACCCGTCGATGGCGGCAGCGTTGCCCCCGGCCTCGAAACCGGCATTGAAGCCATCGATGCCTCGATCGATGTCGGCGACCGTCACGCCCTCGATGTCGGCTTCGATCGCGACATCGTCGAAGGCCAGCACCGACGTGAGGGCTGCGTCCTCGGCGACGAGGCGGTCGACGACCTCGCCGAGGAGACCGGCCACGTCGGCGTCGCCGGTTGCGATGATCACTGCGATGCCCGCGGCATTGGCCCGATCGATCGCGGACTCGACGTCGACGCCCCGCTCGCCGGCCGGAAGGGCCGGATCGATGAAGCGGCCGGAGTCGTCGATGGACTGCACGATCTGATCGACCTCGAGGGTGGTCGCCTGCTGCGGGCGCCCGACGTCGGTGGCATCGGCCGGCTCGAACACCGCGCTCGACGGCACCACCGCCGTCGGTGCCGCACCGGCCGACGAGACCGCGATGGGCACGGGCGTGGTCATGACGACCGCCGTCAGCAGCACGGGACGCACGAAGGCGGGGATCGCCCCCGACCGTCGTCTCGGGAACCGGTTCGATCGTCGCACGGGCGCACTCTAGTCGCGGGACCGAATCGGTCCGTTCGGGGGCTGTGGGGCGGACGTCGTGGCCTCGCGTGCGGGCCTGCAGACGATCCCCATCCGTTCGGCTCGACCCGACCCCTGCTGGTGGCCGTCGGGTCCTCCGGCGGGCCGTTGGAACCTGATCGTGAGCGTCGACGACGCCGGGCCGCTCAGCGCGGATCTCGGTCGAGGAGTTCCATGAGCAGACCGTCGGCCCAGGAGCCGTCGTCGCCCCGTTCGTAGGAGCGAAGGACGCCGACGGGTCGGAACCCGACCTTGGTGTAGCAGGCGATCGCGGCCTCGTTGTCGAGGGCCGGGTCGATCGTCAACCGATGATGGTGGCGACGGGTGAACAAGTGGTCGACCAGGGACCCGATGGCGTCGCTGGCGTGGCCCCGCCGATGGACGGCGGGGTCGAGGTAGATGTCGATCGATGCATGGCGATAGTCGGGGTCGTCCTCCTCCCAGAACTGGATCAGGCCGATCACGGTCCCGGCATCGTCCTCGATCGTCAACCGGTGCACGTCGTCCTCGGTGAGGTCTTCGTCGAACTCGGCTTCGAGGTCGTCGCCTCGCCATCGGTGTCGGACCTCGGGTGTCGAGCGGATGGCGACCAGCGCCGACCGGTCGGACGCGGTCGTGGTCCGCAGCCGGACATGGGTGCCTCGGATCTCGATCGGCTCGCTCACTCCCGACATGTTCGCCGAAACGGAGCGCCGGTGCCTCCGTGCGGCGGCGGCAGCGTCGCCGGTCCGTGGCAGACTGGTGAGGCCGGGCGAACGCCGACGAGTCGTCCCCGGCAGCCTCGATGACGGGAGTCCCCATGACCGGCAAGGAACGCAGCCTGATCGAGGGACGCCCGGTCCTGGTGGTGATCGACATCCAGGGTGGAGCGCCGACCGGCTCCGACGAGGCCGCACTGCCGTTCATGCCCGGCTATCAGGACCGCATGGACCGCGCCCCGGCCCTGGTGCGCAGCGCTCGCGCATGCGGGGTACCGATCGTCTTCTTCCAGGAGGCACACCGCCGGGACCTGATCGACTTCGGACGCGAACTCGACGGAGCCGAGGGGATCCATCTCCTCGAAGGTGACCCCGGCACCGAGATCGCCGCCGAATTGGGGGTGAGGCCCGACGACTACGTCATCCGCAAGCGTCGCTACTCGTGTTTCTTCGGCACCGAGTTCGATCTGCTGCTGCGAGGCCTGAGGGCCGACACCCTGATCCTGATCGGCGGGCACACCGACGTCTGTGTGCACTACACGTTCGTCGACGGCCATCAGCACGACTACTTCTGCCGCGTGGTCGAAGACGTGGTCGCCGGGTCGAGCCACGAAGCCCACGAGGGGGCGCTCCGGGCGATGGAGTACCTCCAGACCGGCGCTCGGCGAGGGTCCGACGAGGTCATGGAGGCGTTCGAGGCCTTTCGCCTCCGATCGACCGAGCCGTCGTCCCAGGCCGAGCGGTCGTTGCAGGCCGGCTGACTCCGGTCCGACATGTCCCGAGACCTGCCCTCCGATCCGATCCTGCGACAGGCCGTCAGCCGCCGCACGGTGCTCGCCGGCGCCGCGGCCCTGGCGCTCGTTGCCCGGCCCTCGACGGTCGGTGCCCGCTCGACGTCGACCATCCACCGACAGCCGGTGGCGATGCCGTCGATCCTGCCTCGATCGTCCTGGGACGCCGGAGTCGGACCGACCGGGCCGCTCGAGGCCGAGGACGTCCGGTTCCTGCTGGTCCACCACACCGCCGAACCGGGCAACGACTACGGCGAGGACGACGTGATCGGGTTGCTCCAGGGCATCCTCGGGTTCCACACCGGACCCGACAAGGGTTGGCCCGACATCGCCTACAACTTCATGATCGACCGGTTCGGGCGGATCTACGAGGCCCGGACCGGGAGCATCGACGGCCCGGTGCGGGGATCGGCGACGGGGGGCAACCAGGGGTACGCCCAGCTCTGCTGCTTCCTCGGCGACTTCGCCGCCGAACCCCCGACCCGAGCCGCGCAGGCCTCGATGATCGACCTGTTGACCTGGTTGGCCGACCGGTACCGAGTGCCCGTCGCCCCGGGGTCGACGATCGAGTTCACCTCGCTGGGGTCGAATCGCTGGCCGGCCGGGCAGACGGTGCGGGTGGATCCGATCGCCGCCCACCGTGACGTCTCCGAGACCACGTGCCCGGGCGACGCCTGTGTGGAGCTCGTACGAGGCCCGTTCCCGGCCGAAGTCTCGTCCCGACTCGCCTCGGCCGTCACCACCACGACGGCGGCGGTGACGACGACCTCCACGACGACCTCCTCGACGACCTCCACGACGACCGACACCACCGTTGCCTCGCCGAGCGATGCACCGGTGGACACGACCGCAGCCCTCGCCGAGAGCGCCGAGGGGCTGCCGCCCGACACGTCGACCGAGGGCCCGGGGCTCGGTGCCGTCGCCGCTGCGGGTGCCGTCGCCGCTGCGGGTGCCGTGGTCGTCGGGTCTGCGGTCGTCGCCGCCGAGGTCTTCCGCCGCCGCGGATCCGACCCAGCAGGTCCCGACACCTGAGCCGGCCCGCGACTCCGTCCCACCCCGATCGACCCACCCCGATCGACCCCGCCCCGATCAGCCCACGATCTGGCGGGATACCGTCCCAAACTGCGATCTGGCGGGTTCGTGTCCCTCGAGAGGGACACGAACCCGCCAGATCGGCAAGGTGGTACGCAGGACCGCCGGAACGGCTCGGCCCCTGACGGCTCGGGCCCCTGGCGGCTCGGGCCTGGCTGGTCGGCTCGGGCCTCGACGCTCAGCCCTTGACGGCTCCGGCCAGGAGGCCCTTGACGAAGTAACGCTGGAGGGCGAAGAACACCAGGAGCGGGAAGAAGGCCTGCACGAATGCCCCCGCCGTGAGCAGGTGCTCGTTGGACCCGAAGTCCCCGGCCAGGTTGGCGATGAACACCGTGGTCGGAAGGTTGTCGCTGCCGGCGGCACCGATCATGGTGTTGGCGATGAGGTAGTCGTTCCAGGTCCAGAGGAACTGGAAGATGGCGAACGCCGCGAGCACCGGGATCGACAACGGCAGGACCAGCCGCCAGAAGATCGTGAAGTGATCGGCGCCGTCGATGCGGGCCGACTCGAAGATGTCCTTCGGCAGGCTCACGATGTAGTTGTGCAGCAGGAAGATCGCGAACGGCATGGCGAACCCGGTGTGCGACAACCACACGGCGATCGGCTCGCCGTTCAGTCCCCAGGCGGGAATGAGGGTGATCGTCTTGTCGAGGAACGGCAGCGTGTAGTGCGCGCCACCGATGTACATCCGCAGCAGCGGGATCAGTGCCACCTGCAACGGAATCGCCAGACAGCGACACGGTGGCGATGAACAACCACTTGCGTCCCTTGAAGTCGATCCAGGCGAAGCCGTAGGCGGCGAAGGCGGCAACGGCGATCGGCAGGATCGTCGCCGGAATGGCGATGGCTGCGGAGTTCACCAACGACTCGGTGATCGTGTTGACGGTGCTGGCACCGAGGACGGTGTCGTAGTTGTCGAGGGTGAAGCGGGTGCCGAGATCGTTGGGTGCCAGCGTCCACCAGCCGCGTGTTGCGCTGGGCGTCGCGGGGTCGGAACGAGTTGACGAGCAAGCCGAACGACGGGAGCAGCCACAGGATCGCGATCGTCCAGATCGGGACCCGGCTCAGCGACGAATAG
Source organism: uncultured Acidimicrobiales bacterium (assembly GCA_963717115.1). GTDB lineage: Bacteria > Actinomycetota > Acidimicrobiia > Acidimicrobiales > SZUA-35 > JBBQUN01. The sequence continues at coordinate 934,751 of CAVQVO010000017.1, forward strand.
ATGCGGGATCCCAGGCTCTTGTCCGATCCGCTGACGGTGGTCGAGTGCCATGTCAGGCCTCCTTCGTCAGGTTGTAGATGTTGTAGACCATCACCGGCAGGACGCCGACGAAGAGGATCACGGCCAGGGCGGCGCCGGTTCCGGGGTTGGAGAACAGGAAGGCCTCCTGGAACATGGCGTTGGCCAACACCTGGGAACCGAACTGACCGTTGGTGGTCACCTTGACGATGTCGAACACCTTCATCACGTTGACCATGATCGTGGTGGCGACCACGCCGATCGTGGGCAGGATCGAGGGCACCGTGATGCGCCAGAAGATCTGACCGTCGGTGGCGCCGTCGATCTTGGCGGCCTCGATGTAGTCCTCGGGGACGCCCTTGATCGCCGCCGAGAGGATGACCATGGCGAAGCCGGTCTGGATCCAGATCAGGATGACCATCAACCAGAAGCTGTTGAACGGCTGGCCCTGGACGAAGTTCACCGGGTTGGCCCGGAAGTCGCCCTCGCCACCGACGTAGCCGCCGATGCCGGTCGCGAAGATCCGGTAGGACACCCAGAGCGGAATGATCGCCAGGATGCCGTAGAGGCCGGCGACCGTCGGCGAGTCCTTCAGCGCCCGGACGCCGGAGAAGACCAGGCGCCAGCGCGGCGGCGAGGAAGACCAGACCGAGGATGGTCTTGCCCGGTTGACTGGTCGAGGTGTCGCCCAGCCACACCCAGACGGCGTTGAGGAGGCCGGTCTGGTTCTTCGAGGCGTCGCGGGCCTGATACATCATCAGTCGCCAGATGATCGACGCGCCGACCATCGAGATGGCCATCGGCATGAACACGAACGACTTGGCGACGGGCTCGAACTTGGCGCCGTCGGCCAACTTGGCGACCGCGAGCCCGAGACTGGTGGCGATCACGGTCACGGCGACCACCCACCACAGGTTGTTGATGATCGTGCCCCGGAGATGGGTGAAGAGCGCGAACGAGAAGAGGGTGACGGCCAGGATCAGCGGCAGCAGCGGAGCGCCGCCGAAGTTGGTCCGCTGCCCGGTCTCCCGGCCGAGCAGCGACGGCCAGCAGGATGCCGGCGGCCAGGAAGAACAGCGCCCAGGGCAGGATCGCCGAGCCGCCCCAGGGGAAGATCGAGGTGGAATCGTCGGAGGTGAACAGGGTCGACATGCCGGCGGTGTCGAAGTTGTCGTCGTTGCCGAAGACCGACTGGTAGTTGTCGAACCCGACGTTCTCGTACTGGCGGGTCTGGGGATCGATCGGCTTGTTCGACTGGGTCGACAGGATCACGGTCTGGATCGTCGGGAGGATCAGCATGACGCTGATGAACAAGAAGGCGGGCCCGACGAAGAGCCAGGACCGGCTGCGGTTGTCGATGTTGGCCTTGCCGACGACATCGGGGTTCTCGGTCAGGCCGACCCGGGCGCCGAGGAGGACGGCGGCGACGACGAAGGCGAGGATCGTCTCGACCCGATTGTCGGCGACCCCCTGGATGGCGCCGCCGAACGAACCCAGGAGCCAGCCGAAGAACGCCCCGGTGAGCGCTCCCTTGACCGGATCGCGACGTCGGAGCACGGCGAGTCCGGCCCCGACGGCGGTGACGGCCACGGTCCAGACGATCATCGGGTTGGTCCGCATCGAGAGCTGGTTCTTCGTCTTCAGGGTGAAGGCGAGGACGAGGGCGACGACGATGGCGCCCCCGATGGCCACGGCGAGGCGTCGAGGCCGGTCATCGAAGAGCGAGAGCGCGTAGCCGATGCCGCCGACGATCAGCAGCGCCCACGATCGGCCAGAACGCGTAGACGTGCAGCGACGAGAGCTCGAACGTCGGCGGACGAGCGGCGAACGCCGTGGTGATGAGGTTGTTGCCGTCGATCAGGGCGAAGAAGGCGAATCCGACGACGGCACCGGCCAAGCGCACTGAAGCGTTTGAAGTTGGTGGTCACCTGGCTGAAGAGCAGGTTGGCCCCGACCCAGAACGTCGCGACGGCGCCGACCGCGACGAGCACGCCGACGATCGACCAGAACAGTTTCCCCATGGATCCCCCTATGGAATTCGGTTGTGGTGTGGCAGGGCCGGTCGGGCCGGTGCCGGTTCGGTTCCGAGCCGACGGAGTGAGAAGAACGACGAGGCTTCCTCGGGCCACGTCGGATGGGCAGAAGGCCCGCCCATGAGAGCAGAGACACGACGAGGGCGCCAGTGGAACTGGCGCCCTCGTCACGTCACGTGATGCTCACCGAAGGCTCAGTGAGCGGAACGCAGGCCCCGAAGGATCAGCTGGGCCAACTGGCTTCGATGTCGGCCGTGGCGGTTTCGGCGTCGATGTCGCCGTTGATGAACGAGGTGCCCTCGGACCAGAAGGTCCCGGCGCCGACGTCGGCCGGCATGAGGTCGGACCCGTCGAAGCGGGAGACCTCGGCGCTGGCCATGATCTCGAGGAACGACTGCTCGAGCGGGGCGTAGAGGCTGGTGTCAGCACCCTTGACCGCCGACAGGAAGCCCGAGAGGGCGTCGCCGCCACCCTTGAGTTCCTTCTGGGCGGTCTGGCGGGCGTTGGCGTACTCGGGCGAGCCCATGTACTCCAGCACCTTGTAGACCTCGGCCCGGTTGCTGAACGCCGCGGCGAGCGTGCCGGCGGTCAGCAGCGGACGGGTGTCACCGACCGACGGGAAGTAGAAGACGTCGATGCCCTCGGGTCCGAAGGTGGTGCCCTCGGGAATGAAGGCCGAGAAGAACGAGGCCTGGCGGTGCATCAGGCAGTCGCCGTCGACCAGCGGCTGGCCGTTGGCCTGGAAGGCCGTTGCCGAGATGGTTCCGCCGGAGGCGAACACGGCGCCGTCCTTGGTCCACAGGTCGCGGATCTCGTTGAAGACCTCGACGATGCCGGGGTCGTTGAACGGGATCTCGTGGGCGACCCACTGGTCGTAGTAGTCGGGACCCTGGAGACGCAGGGTCAGGTCTTCCACCCAGTCGGTGAAGGGCCAACCGGTGGCCTGGCCCGGACTCGATACCGACACACAGCGGCGTGTTGCCGTCGGCGATGGCGGTGTCGACGAGGGCCTTGAAGTCGTCCCAGGTCTCGGGGACCGAGTAGCCGAGCTCTTCGAAGCGGGACGGGTTGTACCAGACCAGCGACTTGAGGTCGGACTTGACCGGAACACCGACCTGGGTGCCGTCGACGTTGCCGTCGAGCATGTAGGACTCGTCCCAGTTGGCGCCAACGGCGCTGGCGGTGTCGGCGGGCAGCGCCTGCAGCGAGCCGGCGCGGTAGAAGTCGGCGAGCTTGCCCGGCTGCGGGAAGATCGAGATGTCGGGGGTGTTCCCGGCGTCGACCGCCACGTTGATCTCGGCTTCCCAGTCGGCGGAACCGACGTAGGTGATCTCGATGCCGTTCTCGGCGCCCCAGGCCTCGAGGGCGATCCTGGATGGCACCGGCTTCTTCTTCGGCGCGCTCGGGACCGGTGATGGTCACGGTGCCGATGTCGGCGTCCATGTCGGCCATGGCGTCGCCGCCATCGTCGCCGCCGTCATCGGTGGCTTCGGTGGTGTCGGTGGTGTCGTCGGCCGCCGTGGTGGCGGTGTCGCCGTCGGCGGAGGTGTCGGCCTCCGAGTCACCACTGCAGGCACCCGCTGTCAGCGCGAACGCGAACATGAGGGCAAGCAGCGTCTTCAATCGAGAAGATTGCATGCGGTCTACCTTTCCTTTGGCGTCCGAGGGTCGGACGGCTCTCCCCAGGAACGGCTTCGTGTCGCCACGCAACCGCTCGTGTGTAAACGCTTGCAGCGCAAGCGACGTGCACCCTAGCCGGGCGAGGCGATCTCGGCACGACTCGCCGAGTCGAATGTCACAAACGCCGAGGTCGAGTGGGGATTCTCCCAGTTCGCAGCGGTGTCGGTCGCCAGATTGCAACATGATTGCGACGTGTCGCCCCGGTCGTCGGGCCGACCCGGGCCGGCGACGGGGGAGCCCCGCTCGACGGAATGGCGTGGTGGCGACCGACTGGGGAAGACTCTGCCCGACGTGACCGCCGTCACGACCGACGGACCGTCGGCTGCACCGTTCTTGGGGGAACCATGGATCTGCTCACTGCTCATGCTGCGGCAACACCCGACAAGGTCGCCGTGATCGACGACCGGCCCGGCGAACCGCCGCGATCGATGACGTTCGCCGAGTTCAATCGCTGCGCCAACCGATTGGCCAACGGTCTGATCGGTGCCGGTGTCACCCCTGGCTCCAAGGTCATGTGGCTCGGGCAGAACTCGCTCGAGGTGATGGCCTTCACCCACGCCGCTCGCAAGGCCGGCACGATCTCGGTTCCGTTGAACTATCGACTCAGTGACCCGGAGTCGGTCTACGTGATCAACAACTCCGACTCGGTGATCGTCTACACCGACGCCGAGTTCGCCCCGATGCTCGCTCGCATCCGCGACCAGATTCCGGCCATCACCCACGTCGTGGTCTTCGCCGGTGAGCCCCTCGACGGGCAGGTGTCCGAACGGGACTTCTGCGGCTCCGACGACGAGATCGAACTCGACCAGTCCACGTCGGGCACGATGATCTACACCTCGGGCACCACCGGGAATCCCAAGGGGGCCGTTCGCCGGACCACGGCCTCACCCGAACAATCGCTCGGACTCCTCCAACTGATCGGCTACGGCCCGGGCGACGTCTACGTCACCTGCGGACCCCTCTACCACAGCGGCCCCGGAGGCTTCGCCGGGATCGCCCACGTGCTGGGCAACACCGTCGTGCTCCAGCACAGATTCGATCCCGAGGACTGGCTGCGCCTGATCGACACGTACCACTGCTCCTCCACCTTCTCGGCCCCCACGCCGATCCGGATGGTCGTCAACCTGCCCGCCGAGGTGAAGGCGAAGTACGACACGTCGAGCATGAAGATCATGATCGCCAATGCCGCGCCCTGGCCCCACGCCCTCAAGCAGGCCTACGTCGAGGACTTCCCGCCGGAGTCCCTCTGGGAGGTCTACGGCTCGACCGAGATGGGCGTCAACACGGTGCTCGCCCCCGAGGATCAGATGCGCAAGCCGGGATCGTGCGGAAAGCCGGCACCGCTGGTCGACATCGCCCTGTTCGACGACGACGGCACGATCATCGAGGAAGCGAACGTGCCCGGTGAGCTGTTCGTCCGGGCGTCGTCGGTGTTCGACACCTACTACAAGGCCGAGGACAAGTACGAAGCCGACGACCGCGACGGGTGGCACACCGTCGGCGACATCGCCTATCGAGACGACGAGGGCTACTACTTCATCTGCGACCGCAAGAAGGACATGATCATCTCGGGCGGCATGAACATCTATCCGGCCGAGATCGAAGCGGCGCTCGAGCAGCATCCGGGCATCTTCGAAGTGGCCGTCATCGGGGTCGAGAGCGAACAGTGGGGCGAGACCGTCCTGGCCATCGTGGTGCGGTCCGACGACGAACTCGACGTCGACGAGATCAACCGGTTCGCCCGACAGCAGCTGGCGAGCTACAAGGTGCCCCGCCTGATCGAACTGGTCGACGAGATCCCGAAGACGGGCTCGAACAAGATCCTCAAGCGCGACCTCCGGGAGCGATTCGCCCACCTCGGCGGTGCCTGAGGCCCACTCGTCGTCCTGGTCGGGAGCCGATCTCGCTCAGAGGAGGCGCCGATCGATGTCCGAGCGTCGTCGTGACCAGTCCCCGGCGATGGCCCGGGCCTCGACCTCGGCCGGGATGTCCCGGTAGGCCCGGTGCCAGCGTCGGTACCGGGCGAGATTGCCGGCGAAGGCGGCGACGTAGCGAAGGGTGAAGCGGATCCGCCCCTGCTCGGTCCACTGGCGCACGTGGACCAGTTCGTGGGCGAGCAGGGCGCTCGTTCCGTCGTCGGGTTCGTCGGTGGCGAGGAGGACGAACGTCCCGAGCGTGATGCCGAGATAGCGACCGGGCAGTGCGGCGATCCGACCGACGCGAACCCGTCGGGCCAGCGCCGGATCGAGGTGGTCGTACGAGTCGATCTCGATGGCTCGCAGCCGACGCATCACCCGTCGGTCGATGCCGTTCGTGGCGGTGTCGTCGCCTCGCCGGCCCGCCACGTCTCGGCGTCGATCCCGAACACGTCGACCCAGCGACCGGTGGCCGGGACGATCGTGCGCCGACCGCGGGTCATCCCGAGCTTGGTCGCCACCCGGACCGACGCCAGGTTGTCGGTGGCAACGATCGACACCAGATCGTCGACGTCGAGCGTGCCGAAGGTCCAGTCGACCACGGCGGCTGCGGCCTCGGTGGCGAATCCCTGACGCCACTGATCGGATCGGAGCCGCCAGCCGACCTCGAGGGCCGGGAGGATCTCGGGGAGGAACGTCGGGGCCCGGACGCCGGCGAATCCGATGAACGTGGCGTCGTCGAGTCGCTCGAGGGCGAACAGGCCGTGCCCGTGCCTGGCCCAGTCGTCGCGGAACTCCTCGAACGATCGCCCGGCCTCCTCGGCGCTCTTCGGCAGTCCGTCACCGAGGTACCGCATCACGGCGGGATCGGCGCACATGGCCGTGAAGCCCTCGAGATCGGAGTCGAGCCACGTCCGCAACAGCAGTCGGGGCGTGGCCAGGCAGATCATGGCCCCACGGTAGAGCCTGCGAGGCGAGCCGTGGGCGGATTCGCACCGAACGCCCGGGGCACGGTGGGCCGTTGACGGCGACGATCTCGTAGCCTCGGGGGATGTTCAAACGGCTGGGATTCGTCGCCGCCGGGCTGGCCGTGGTCGTACTCGGATTCCGGAGCCGGTTCGCGGTGCCCGTGGAGCGCGTCGTGCACGGCAATGGGATGTCGGCGCGCAACCTGCGCCTGGCCCGCCTCGGGTTCCGGGGCGGCCGTCGCTATGCCGTGCACCGGGCCCGCAGGACCTTCGCCTCCGCCGAACGGCAGAGCCATCTCGACCTGGCGTTCCAGATGGAGACCGCAGCCGACGTGACGGCCGAACTCGGCAACATGAAGGGGGCGATGATGAAGCTCGGCCAGATGGCCAGCTACATCGACACCGGTCTCCCCGATCACGTTCGCCAAACGCTGGCATCGCTGCAGCACGATGCCCCACCGATGAGTCCCGAGCTGTCGGCCGCCACGATCGAGGCCGAACTCGGCGCCCGGCCCGACGAGCTCTTCGCCGAGTGGGATCCGGTCCCGATCGCCGCGGCATCGATCGGGCAGGTCCATCGGGCCATCACCCGCGACGGCGTCGCGGTCGCGGTCAAGGTGCAGTATCCGGGCGTTGCCGACGCCGTCCGCTCCGATCTCGGGAATGCCAACTGGATCTTCGGTGCGCTCGGGGCCATGTTCCCCGGCCTCGAACCGGGACCGGTGATCGACGAGATCAAACAACGGCTCGGCGAGGAACTCGACTACGAGGCCGAGGCCCGCAACCAGCGGTACTTCGCGGCATTCTTCGACGGGCACCCGTTCATCGCCGTTCCCAAGGTGATCGACGATCTGTCGGGTCCCCGCATCCTCACCAGCGAGCTCGCCACCGGGCACCGGTTCGACGAGCTGCTCACCTGGAACCAGCACGAGAAGAACCTCGCCGCCGAGACCATCTTCCGCTTCTCGTTCGGCTCGATCTACCGGTTGCAGGCCTTCAACGGCGACCCCCACCCGGGCAACTACCTGTTCGACCGGGGTGGCCGGGTCACCTTCCTCGACTTCGGACTGGTGAAACGGTTCACGCCCGAGGAGACCGCGCTGTTCCAGTCCCTGATCACCAAGATGGTGCTCGAGCGTGATCCGGTCGGATTCCGTCGCCTGATCGAGACCGCCGGGCTGCTCAGACCCGGCCTGCCCTTCTCCGACGAGGAGGTCGAGGACTACTTCCGCTTCTACTACCGCTACGTGTCCGAACCCCGGGTGATCACCATCGACAGCGACTATGCAGCCAGCGGTGTGGCCCAGCTCTTCGACGCTTCGGGCGAGCACGGCGATCTGATGAAGAACCTCAACATCCCGCCGTCGTTCGTGGTCCTGCAACGCATCACCCTCGGCCTCATCGGGATCCTCGCCCAGCTCGAGGCAACGGCGAACTTCCGGGCCATCGCCGAGGAACTGTGGCCCTTCGTCGAGGGAACGCCCTCGACCGACATGGGACGAACGATCGAGGAGTGGCGCCGGTCGCGTCATGAATCGGGCTACGGCCTCTAGCTGTACATCTAGCCGCACGAGCGAACCACGCTCAGGCCCGCCGGGCGGTCAACTCGATCTCGATGTCGGACCCGAGGGGGAGCGAGGCGACACCGATGGTCGTCCGGGCCGGGTACGGCTCCTCGAACCGGCGGGCATAGGCCTCGTTCATGGCGGCGAAATCGTTCATGTCGGTGAGATAGACGTTGACCTTCACGACGTCGGCCGGACCCAGTCCGGCCGACGCCAGCACGGCGAAGAGGTTGTCGAAGCACTGGTCGGTCCGGTCGCCGAGTCCGCCGTCGGCCAACCGGCCGGTCGCCGGATCGATGGGAGTCTGACCGGAGCAGAAGACGAACGGGTCGCTGTCGATGCCGTGGCTGTACGGACCGACGGCCGAGGCCGTCGGCGAGGTGATGGGAGTGCGCATGCCCCGACGGTAGTGGTGCCGACCCGGCGCCTCGGACCGGGTTCATGCCATCGACCGGGGAGCCGATGATGCTGGAGTGGAACCGACCGCAGGGAGCACACGCCGACGGATGGGCCTCGGCGCGCTCGCCGTCGGGCTGGTCCTGGTCGCCGGCGCGACCCGGCTGGGCTCGGACCGGCCGGATCTCGAGACGCCGGTGGTGACCCTCGACGCGTCGCCGATCGAGACCGCCGACGCCGCGCTCGGTCGGTCCGGTCACGTGTTGACGACGCTCGTCGGCGATGCCGAGGCGGTGCTCGTCGGGGCGTGGCTCGCCGGGGGAACCATCGTGGACGGAGGCTGGCGCTTCGACCATCCGGCATCGGCATCAGGATCGGAGTCGGTCTCGATCGAGCGGGTCGCGCTGGCGGCCTCGCGGGCGGGGTCGACCTACGAGCGAATCGGCGAGTCCCTGAACGTGGCCGGATCACCCCCGTCCGTCGCCGGTCTCACCTCGGACGACCAACGGCAGGAAGCGCTGGCGCTGGTCGTGGAGCTGACCGGCGACCTCGGCGGCCGCCTGGCCCGGGTACCCGCGGATCGCGGATCGGTGGTCCGGTCGCTCGCTCGCTCGCTCGGGCTCTCGCCGTCGGTCGAAGCCGGTGGCGACGAGGCCGTCCTGACGCTCGATCGCCTCGCCGACCGGCTCATCGTGGCCGGGTGGCGTTTCGGTTGCCTCGATCGGGTGCCGCTCGTCGGTGGCCGGGGCTGCTCGGGGGTCGGGTCCGGCACCGGAGCGCCATCGACCCTCGCCGCGGTCGATCGGTCGGTCCTCGATTCGCCGTGGCGCATCGCCACCACCGATTCGTTCCGCCCGGGTGCCGATCGCCTCCCGGCCGAGTCGGGGGGAGTCTCGTGGAACAACCGTGAAGCGCAGGCCTACGGTCCGGCCGGTGTCGCGATCGGGTCGACCGGAATCGGGCTCACGGCAACGGCCCGCTCGACGCCCGACATCGACGAGTTGCCGTTCGAGTCGGGCATGGTCGTCTCGGACGCGACCTACGGGTGGGGCCGGTTCGAGGTCGACGTCGCACTCCCGACCGGAACCGGACTGTGGCCGGCGGTCTGGTTGCTCGACGCCACCGCCTGCGCAGGGCCCGGGCGATGCCCGGGCTACGAGTCGACCGACTACCACGAGATCGATCTGATCGAGACGACCGGTGACGACACGGCGGTGTCCACGGTGCACTGGTTCGAGTCCGACGGCGTCACCGGCCGTTTCCGGTCCTCGGGCGGGCAGCGAACGGTTTCGGGACTCGCCGATGGCTCTGCACACACGGTGGCCCTCGACCGCCGACCGGGTCTGCTCGTGTGGTCGGTCGATGGGGTCGAGATCCATCGCCTCGCCGGTCCGGCGGAGGCGACCGACGGTCCGCATCGGGCCGGCGAGATGCGGCTCGTCCTGAACCTCGCGGTCGGCGGGTCCTTCGCGGGCGATCGGCTCGTCGGGCGGGACGGCGGCTGGTGGGGCGATGCCCGGGTGCCGGCCGGATTCCCCGATCAGGGTTGGTCCGAGGCGTCCATGCTCGTGTCCGACGTCCGGTTCACACCGCTGGACGAGGACGTCCTCCGGCGCTGACGGGTCGACCGGCCGGCGGGAGGCAGTGTCCGTCGGGGCACTCGTCGGGCCAGGGCCCGTCGCTTCCGAGCGACAACCGTGGCCGGTCGTCGAGCCGTTCCTCGACGAGTTCTCGGATCATGGTCACGAATCGAGGGGCCGTTCCGACGGTCTTGGCCCGCACGAGGGTGATGCCGAGCTCGTCGGCCACACCGGCCGCCAGGGTGTCGAGGTCGTAGAGGACCTCCATGTGGTCGCTGGTGAATCCGAGCGGGCAGATCACGACGTTGCGAACGCCGTCGGCGGCGAGGGCCCGAAGATGGTCGCCGATGTCGGGTTCGAGCCAGGGGATCTGGGGCGGACCACTGCGGGACTGGAACACCAGATCCCAGGGTCCGTCGTGGCCGGCGACGTTCGCAACGAGGGCCGCCGCCCCTTCGAGTTGAGGGAGGTAGTCGCAGGTCTGGGCCATCGAGGTCGGGATCGAGTGCGCCGTGAAGACCAGCCGCGGCGTCTCGTCGAAGTGGGCCAGCGCCTCGGCGACGTTGGCGGCTGCGGGCTCGATGAAGCCGGGATGGTTGTGGTAGAGCCGCAACTTGTCGAGCGTCGGGGCTCGTTCACCCACGCTCGTCGAGGCGGCCTCGAGGTCTTCGCGGTATTGACGGCAACCCGAGTACGAGCTGAAGGCCGAGGTCACGAAGACCAGCGCATGCCGGATCCCATCGGCAGCCATCTGCCCGACCGTGTCGGCGAGGAAGGGATCCCAGTTCCGGTTGCCCCAGTACACCGGGAGGTCGATGCCGTTCGCCGCGAACTCGACCTCGATGGCGGCCCGGAGCGCCCGGCACTGCTCGTTGATCGGTGAGACCCCACCGAACCGGCGGTACTGCTCGGCCACCTCGGCCAGGCGTTCGTCGGGGACGTTGCGGCCCCGGGTGACGTTGCGGAGGAACGGCAGGACATCGTCGGGTCCTTCGGGTCCGCCGAAGGAGAGGAGGAGGAGGGCGTCGTACACGCCGGGCAACCTAACCTGCGAGAGCTGCGTCAGCCGACCGGGAGGGAATCGAGGTCGCCGGTCAGGTGTTCGAGGCGGGCCCCGGGGGTCACGCCGTCGCGAACCACCTCGTCGCGTCGATCCGACTCGGCATGGTCACCGCCGAGCGGATCAGCGTTGCGGTCGGCCCGGCGTGACCGGTCACGGGCCTCGATGACCGACCGGCGGCTCGGGGACCGCGGGGCGTACCCGGCGGCAGCCCGCTGCTCGTCGGTCTCGCCACCCCAGAATCCGTGCTCGTGGTTGAGGCGGGCGTTCCGCCGACACGGCAGGATCACCGGACAGGACAGGCAGTACGACATGGCCAGGGCTTCACGTTCGACCCGACGTTCGGGACGCTCCGCCGCCGGTCCGAAGAACACGTGGGTCATGCCCTTGCAGGCCGCGAGGTCCTGCCAGGCGACATCGGTGTCGGGGTGGAGTGAGAACTCGGTGTCCATGGGAACCTCTCGGTGGTCTGGCGGGAACGCTGTTCCCGTCGTCGCCTGATACAAACGGTTTCGCCCACCCGTGCCGTCTGGATGCGCGTCGTGCCGGATTTCTTCCCGCCCCGTCGGGTACCGGAGAATCCCTGTTCACGCCGACACGAAGTCAGGAACGTGCACGGAGTCCACGAACGAACGAGTGCGATGAGGGGAGTCCCATGCGGGTCATGACCTGGAACCTGTGGTGGCGATTCGGTCCCTGGCGGGAGCGCCAGCCGGCCATCGCTGCAGAACTGGCGGCCATCGATCCCGACGTCGTGCTGCTCCAGGAGGTTTTCGCCGATGATGACGACGGGTCGGATCAGGCTCGCGACCTGGCCGAGGCCCGGGGCCTCCACTGGGTCGGAACCCGGGCCCGTCCGACCGAGGAGCGATCGCATCCCGGTCGGGCCCGGTTCGGGAACGCCATCCTCAGCCGCTGGCCCATCCGGTCCAGCTCGCAGTTGGCCCTTCCGGGTGCCGACGGGAAACCGTCGCCCCGATCGGCGCTCTGGGCCGTGCTGGACCACCCCGCCGGCCCGCAGGCCGTCGTCACCACCCATCTCGAGTGGCGATACGACGCCTCACCGCTGCGGCAGCAGCAACTGGACGCGCTCGTGCGCTGGGTGGGCGACTGCTGGAACGATCTCGCCCTCGATCTCGACGCGGATCGGCCCATCGTGCTCGGTGGCGATCTCAACGCCGTTCCCGAGTCCGACGAGCTGCGTCGGTTGACCGGGCTGGCTGCGCCCTACGGCGATCCGGACCGGACCGGCGTCCCCCGGGTCTTCACCGATGCCTGGGCCGCCTGTGGCGACGGACCGGGTCACACCTGGACACGCGACAACCCCCACTCCGAAGACGCCCAATGGCCGCGACGTCGGCTCGACTACCTGCTGGTGGCCTGGCCTCGGCCCAAGCCGACCGGGAATCCCCAGCGAAGTTCACTCGCCGGGGTCGAAGCCCATTCCGGCGTCCTACCATCGGATCACGCCGCGGTCGTCGCCGATTTCGACGATCGTCCCCCGTTCCCGACCCCGTGAGCCCAACCGTGCCCGAACCACCTCCGCCACCCTCGGGCCCGCCGTCGTTCGATTCGTCGTCCTGGGACCCACCCTCGAGCCCGCCCTCGGGCCCGCCGGGGGTGCCCCCACCACCCGACCCGTCGGACCGCGCGGCGCTGCGCCCGGTGCCGGTCTGGCTGTCGGAGTCGTTCCGACTGTGCGTCGACCGGGCCGGCCACCTCTTCACGATCATCGTCGTGATCTCGTTCCCCATCGATCTGTTGGCGACTGCGGCCGCCTGGCTCGGTCTCCGCGACCTCGTGATCACGATCGCCGACGACAACACCGTCTCGGCCGAGGGGGCGACGCCCTGGCTCGGGGTCGCCGCCTTGGCCCTGTCGGTCGGCCTCTTCGCCAAGGCGGTCGTGGGGATCGCTGCGGCCCGTCATGTGCTCGCCGCCCGAACCGGTGTGCCCGAGCTGTGGTCCGACACCCTGCGGTTCATCGCCGTTCGGGCCCTCCGGATCTCCGGCGCCGTGCTGCTCTTCGCGCTCGCCTTCGCCGGTTTCTACCTGGCGGTCGCCCTGGCCCTGGCCGGACTCGGTGCCGTGGTCCCCCTTCCCGGAGTCCTCGGCTTCGTCGCCGGCGCCTTCGCACTCCTCGCCCTTCTCGGCCGGATCGGCCTGGGTCCGATCGCCGCCGGCGTGGCGCCGCCGGGCTTCGGAGGACTCCGCAGGAGCGTCGGTCTGACCAAGGGGCTCACCCGGCCGCTCGTCGTTCGGCTCGCCATGCTCGCCATGATCGGTCTCACCATGGTGCTGATCGCCGGATTCTTCAGCGCCCCGTTCCTCGGTGGCGACCCGATCCAGATCGACGAGCGGCCCCTGGTGCTGTCCGACTTGTTCGGCACCGACCCGGCCGGGTTCGCCGTCGGCCAGGCCATCTCGTCGCTCGTGCTCGGTGCGTTCGCCGCCTTGGCCGGTGGCGCGTTCGGACTGCTCTTCGCCGACCTGGGCGGGCCGCTCGATCCTTCGATCACCGATGTCGACCCCAACGGGGTCGAGCCGGCGTGGCCCGACCTGGGATCGTCGTGAACCTCGCCGGGCCCGAGCCCGACCTCTCCGCCGAGCAGGCGGTCATCGATCATGCGCACGACTGCCTGGTCGGCATGCAGGCGCGGGCGGCCGTCGGCCCGCGAGGCGACCGACCGGGCCGTACGAGACGAGAAGACCGTCGACGCCCGCATCGCGCAGTGGCATCTGCGGAAGCGGGAGGCCGAGCTGGGGGCGGGGTCGGGCCCGCTGACCTTCGGTCGGATCGACGAGGAGCCGCTGCGGCCCGGCGCCGCCGGGGACCGGTGGTACGTCGGCCGCCGCCACGTCGAGGATCCCGACGGGAATCCGGTCGTCGTCGACTGGCGGGCACCGGTGTCGGCCCCGTTCTACCGGGCAACGAGCGTCGACCCCTGTGGCCTGGTCGCCCGCCGACGGTTCAGTCTCGACGAACGCACGTTGGTGGCGATCTTCGACGAGGACCTCACCGACCCCGACGGCGAGAGCCACGGCGGGCTCCCCGACCCGCTGCTGGCCGAGCTGGAGCGGGCCCGCAGCGGTCAGATGCGCGACATCGTCGCCACGATCGCCGCCGAGCAGGACGAGATCATCCGGGCCGATCTCGACGAGCTGCTCGTCGTCCAGGGTGGCCCGGGAACGGGGAAGACCGCCGTCGGGCTGCATCGAGCCGCCTTCCTGTTGTTCCAGCACCGGCATCACCTCGAGGACCGCAAGATCCTGGTCGTCGGCCCCAACCCGGTCTTCCTGCGCTACATCGCCGAGGTCCTGCCGTCGCTCGGCGAGTCGGCCGTCGTGCAGGCGACGGTGCCCGGTCTGATGGCGGCGCGCTACCCGGTCCGGGCCGTCGACGACGATCCCACCGCGGTGGTGAAGGGCGATGGGCGGATGGCCGATCTGGTCGCCCGCTTCCTGCGAAGCAAGATCTCGGTGCCCCCGGGCGGGCTCGATGTCCGAGCCGGTGTCGCCATCGTCCGCTTCGATACGGCCGAACTCGAGGCGCTGCAGGCGACGGCGCTCGAACGCAGCCTTCCGCTCAACCAGGCACGCGACGTGTTCCGCCAGCTGATCGTGCAGGACGCGTGGCGTCGGCACGCCGACCGTCCCGGCGTCGACCCGGGAGGTCAGCCCGAGTTCGCCGCCGCCATCAATCGGGACCCGGCGTTCCGCAAGGACTTCGATCGATGCTGGCCTGCCTTCTCGGCTCCGGCCGTCGTGCGGGAACTCTATGGGTCGCCCCGCAAGCTGGCTGCGGCCGCGGCCGGCCTGCTCGAACCCGACGAACGAGCCCGGTTGGCGCGCTCGCCGACCAAGAAGGTCGGCGACGAGCGGTGGACCGCCGCCGATCTCGGCCTCGTCGACGAGGTCGTCGACCGGGTGCAGGGAGTCCCGACGACCTACGGCCACGTCGTGGTCGACGAGGCTCAGGACCACTCGGCGATGAACCTGCGTCTGCTGGCCCGCCGCGCCGAGCGTGGATCGATGACGGTGCTCGGGGATCTGGCCCAGGCCACGAGCCCCGTCGCCCTGCGACGCTGGGACCGCACGATCGAGGCACTGACCGAGCAACGGGCGGCCGCTCGGACCGACGGGACGCCAGGCGTCCGGGGTCGGGTCGTCGAGCTCACGGTCGGTTACCGGGTGCCGGCTGCCATCCTCGATCTGGCCAACCGGCTCCTGCCGGTCGCCGCTCCCGAGATCACCCCGACCCGGTCGATTCGGCCCGGCGGCACGAACCCGCTCATCGTCTCGACCGACGCCGAATCCCTGGCGGCCACCGTGGTCGCCGAGATCGAAGCGCTCCGCTCCCAGACCGAGAGCCTGGCCGTGGTGGCCGTCCATGCCCAGCTCGATGCCATCGAGTCGGCGTTGGCCGACGCCGGCATCCCGCATCATCGGGTCGAACGGGGCGGGTTGCCCGGCGCAACCGCCGTGGCCGTCATCGACCCCGACCAGGTGAAGGGTCTCGAGTTCGATGCCGTGATCGTGGTCGAACCGGCGGCGATCGCCGAACTCGACTCGGGCCTGCTCCGTCTCTACGTCGCCATGACCCGTCCCGTGCAGCACCTCGGCATCGTGCACACCCGACCGCTCCCCGAACCGCTCCTGCGCTGAGCGGCGCGGTCACCGCCGGCCGGCCGGTCGCCACCGCCGGGTCCGGGAGGTTTGCAGAAGCCATGGCGGTGGTACGAGCGGGACGATGAGAGACTGGTCCGATGGTCCTTGCTGCTGATTCGTCGAGAGCCGACAATTTCGTCGACATCGACGTCACGACGACGGCCTGGGTGGTCCTGGCCGTCGTCGTCGTCTCGATGCTGGCCATCGATCTCTACCGGCATCGGGAGGCCCACGCCCCGACCCAACGAGAAGCGCTCAGCGAGTCGATCGTCTGGGTCCTGACGGCGCTGGTGTTCGGCGCCGGGGTGCTCGTCGTCTATGGCGGCGAGGCCTTCGGTGAGTACATCAGCGGTTACCTGATCGAGAAGTCGCTCAGCGTCGACAACGTGTTCGTGTGGTCGCTGATGTTCACCACCATGTCGATCCCGATCCGCTACCAGCATCGAGTGCTGTTCTGGGGCATCTTCGGCGCACTCACGCTCCGGGGCATCTTCATCCTGGCGGGCAGCGCGCTGATCGCGCAGTTCTGGTGGGTGCTGCTCATCTTCGGTGTGTTCCTCGTCTACACCGGCTTCAAGATCATCCGTCACACCGAAGACGAAGGAGAAGGCGCCACGGTGCGGGGCATGGCGACGCTCGAACGAATCATGCCGGTGAGCCACGAACTCGACGGCCAGAAGTTCTTCACCCGGCTCAACGGCAAGCGGGCCGCCACCCCACTGCTCGCCGCACTCGTCGTGATCGAGGTCACCGACGTGATCTTCGCCGTCGACTCGGTCCCGGCGATCCTCGCCGTTTCGAACGAGCCCTATCTGGTCTTCGCCTCGAACGCCTTCGCCATCCTCGGGCTCCGGGCCATGTACTTCCTGCTCGCCAACGCACGCGAGAAGTTCCACTATCTGTCGCACGGCCTGGGTGCCATCCTGATCTTCGTCGGGGTGAAGATGACCATCTCGCACTGGTACCACCTCAACACCTACGTGTCGCTGGTCGTGATCGCCCTGCTGCTGACGGCGGCCATCGTGTTCAGCCTGCGCAAGGCCCGTGAACTGGGCGTGCCGCCCGAGCAGCTCCACGAGGCCCACGACCACTGATCGGCGCCTCAGACGTCGAGAAGGCTGCGATCGATGAGGTCGGAGTTCCCGATGATGTAGTCCTTGCGGGTGGCGACGTCGGACCCCATCAGCACCCCGAAGAGCTCAGCGGCGTGCACGGCTTCCTCGCCGTGGTGCATGTTCATGCGTTTGAGCACCCGAGTGGCCGGGTTGAGGGTGGTCTCGGCCAGTTCGTCGACGTTCATCTCGCCCAGGCCCTTGAAGCGCTGCCAGCGTCCGGGGTCGATGTTCTTCTCGGCACCGATGCGGTCGCGTTCGCGCTCGTCGAAGGCGTAGATCTGCTCGCCCCGCCACTTGACGCCGAACAGCGGGGGTTGGGCGGCGTAGACCATGCCGTGCTCGAGGAGCGGTCGCATGTGGTGGTAGATCAACGTCAGCAGGAGGCAGCGAATGTGGCTGCCGTCGACGTCGGCGTCGCACAGGATGATGATTCGGCCGTACCGGGCCGAGGCGAGATCGAAGTCGCGACCGCTGCCGGCCCCGATTGCGGTGATGAGGGCCTGGGCCTCGGCGTTGTCGAGCACCTGTTTGAGCGATGCCTTGCCGGCGTTGACCACCTTGCCCCGCAGGGGGAGCACGGCCATGGTCTCGGCGTCGCGTCCGGCCTTGGCCGGTCCGGCCGCCGAGTTGCCCTCGACGATGAGGAGCTCGGAGTCCGGTCCATGGTTGCGGCAGTCGGCGAGCTTGTCGGGCATGCCGTTGTTGCCGAGGTTCGCGGCCTTGCGGCGGGTCTCGAGCTGTTGCTTGGCGAGGACCCGGTTGAGTACCGCCTGGGTCATCTTGTCTTTCAGGGCGTTGATCTGGATCTTCTTGCCCCCGCCCTCGGCCCAGTCGCCGAAGCCGTTCTTGACCGATTCGTACACGATCGACTGCGCCGCCGGGGTGCCGAGTTCCTGCTTGGTCTGACCCTTGAACTGGGGCTCGGGGAAGGTGATCTTCACCGCGGCAACGAGTCCTTCCTGCACGTCTCCCGGGGTTGCCTTGTCGTTGTTGTCCTTGGCGAACTTCTTGAGCTTCTTCGCGTCGTTGAGCAACAGATCGTTGGCGATCTTCGACAGCGCCCGTTCGAATCCCTTGACGTGGGTGCCGCCGTCGGAGGTCGGGATGGTGTTGACGAAGCTGACGATCGTGGTGTCGTAACCCTTCACCCAGCGCATCGCCACGTCGACGGTGCAGTGGCGAGACACCGACGTGATCTTGCCATCGACGGGGACCTTCTCGTCGAAGGTCGACTCGTCGTGGATCGTGACGATGTCGGTGACCGACTCGCCGATCGACAGATAGTCGACGTAGTCGGCCAGGCCGCCGGCGGCGATGAATTCCTCGGGTTCCCGACCCTGACCCCGGCGATCGTGCAGGGTGACGTGCAGCCCGGGAACGAGGAAGCAGACCCGGGCCACGTGATCGCGGATCCGCTCGTACTCGAGCTCGGCCTCGGGGTCGAAGATGTCGAGGTCGGGCCAGTAGCGGACCCGCGTGCCGGTTCGGTTCTTGGGGATCTGCTTGACCTTGGCGAGGGTCGAACTGGGTTTGAACGCGCCGGACTTGAGGTAGTTGCCGGGGATGCGTTCCTGGAAGCACAGCCGCCAGGTGGTGCCGTCTCGGTCGACCTCGGCGACGAGCTTCGAGGCCAGCGCGTTGACCACCGAGGCCCCGACGCCGTGGAGCCCGCCCGAGGAGCTGTAGGCACCGGAACCGAACTTGCCGCCGGCGTGCAGTTCGGTGAACACGACCTCGAGGGCCGTGCGGCCGTCGGCCTTCTTGTCGATCGGGATGCCTCGTCCGTCGTCGGCGACCTCGATCGATCCGTCGCGGTGCAGCACGACGTCGATGTGCGAGGCGTGACCGGCCGCCGCTTCGTCGACCCCGTTGTCGATGATCTCCCAGACGAGGTGATGGAGGCCCTCGGTACCGGTCCCCCCGATGTACATCCCGGGTCGTTTGCGGACGGCTTCGAGTCCTTCGAGGACCTGGATGTGCTCGGCGTTGTAGTCGGGTTTGTTCTTGGCCATGGGTCTGCCTCTCACCAACGAAGGGTGCCGATTTCGAGGATGCGACGGGGCGTGGCACTGCTGAATCCATCGCGCCGGGTCGGTCGCATGCCGATCGATTCGGGGGTGTTGTCGGGTTTGGTCGGGGCGTCGGGCTGGCCGACGATGGCGACGATGCGGTCGGGGACGCCGATCCACGCGTAGTCGAGACGTTTCTCGTCCTTGAACCTGGTGAGGCGAACCCCGCCGGTGCCGCGCCCCTTCGTCGGGATCTCCTCGACCGAGGTCGACTTCGCCGAGCCGGTGTCGGTGATCGAGATGATGACCGAGTCGGATCCGGCCAGACCGGCGGCGAGGACCCGGGCGTTGCCCCGCAGGCCCATGGCCGCGACGCCCTTGGCCGCCGGACCCTGGTTGGCGATGGAGTCCACCGGAGTTCGCAACGCCTGGGCATCGGAGGTCACGATCACGAGCTCGTCGTCGTCGGCCGCCGGGACGGCAACGACGACGCGATCCCGGTCCTCGAGCTTCATGACGAGCCGCCCCGGTGTGACCTCGACGACTGCGCTCTGGTCGATGCGCTTGGCCCGGCCCTGGGCCGTGACGATGAGGAGGGGTGGATCGATCGGTGGACCCGACGGCGTCGCCGAAACCAGTCCGACGATCGACTCGTTGCGGTCGGCGCCGAAGACCTCGCCGGCGTCGCGGCCGCGGCTGCGTCCTCCGACCTCGGGGAGATCGTTGGCGATCGTCGAGAGCACCCGACCGTTCGACGTGATCGCGAGGACCGGCGAGCGAAGGGTGGTGGTGAGCGAGGCGGTGACGACGTCGTGACGGCTCGGCGAGAACGACTTCGACGTCCCGATCGAGTCGCGGCCGATCAGGCCGGACGCCGAGAGGGTGACCACGCAGGGATCGTCGGTGATGTCGGCGACGACCGCTTCGACCAATTCGTCGAGGTCGGGAACGGCTTCGGCGCCGATGATGCGGGTCCGGCGTGGCCGACCGTACTTCTCGGCGACCTCGGCCAGTTCCTTCAACACGATGGTGCGGCGCCGCTGCTCGGATCCGAGGATCTTCTCGAGGTCGGCGATGGTGGTCGCGAGCTCGACCTTCTCGGCGACGATCTCGTCGTAGGCCAGGGCGGTGAGGCGACGCAGGCGGAGCTCGAGGATCCAATCGGCCTGCTCGGTGCTGAGGGCGAGTTGGGCCATCAGGCCCTCCCGGGCTTCCTGGGTGCTCGACGACGACCGGATGATCGACACGACGAGGTCGATGTTGTCGATCGCGATGATCAGGCCTTCGATGATGTGGAGTCGCTCGGTCGCCTGACGGAGGCGGAACTCCGACCGTTTCACCACCACGTCGAGTCGATGGTCGATGTAGTACTGGCACAGGTCGAAGAGCCCGACCGTGGTGGGGACCCCGTCGACCAGGACGACGTTGTTGACCCCGAAGGTCTCCTCGAGCGGGGTGAGGCGGTAGAGCTGTTCGAGCAGCAGGTCGGGTCGGACGCCCGCCTTGCACTCGACGATGAGCCGCAGGCCCGACTTGCGGTCGGACAGGTTCTTCACGTCGGCGATCCCGGCGAGCCTCCCGCTGTTGACCAGTTCCTTGATCTTGGTGATGACCCGCTCGATCCCGACGAGGTAGGGGAGTTCGGTGAAGGTGAGGCCCTGACGGGCCCGGGTGATGTCGACCACCTCGGCGGTGGCTCGCATGCGGATGGACCCCCGCCCGGTCTCGTAGGCGGTGAGGAGATCGTCGTCGATGACGATGCCACCGGTTGGGAAGTCGGGACCGGGCAGAACGGCGAGCAACTCGGCCGTGGTGGGCTTCGGGCGACGTTGGGTCATGACGAGCCTGATGGCCTCGTACACCTCGACGAGGTTGTGGGTCGGCATGTTGGTCGCCATGCCGACGGCGATCCCCGAGGTTCCGTTGACCAGCAGGTTGGGCAGGAGTCCGGGCAGGTAGGCCGGCTCCTGGGTCTCGCCGTCGTAGGTGGAACGGAACTCGACGGTCTCCTCGTCGATCTCGCCGATGAGGTCGACCGCAGCGTCGGTCAGCTTGCACTCGGTGTAGCGCTGGGCGGCGGGGGGGTCGTCGAGGCTGCCGAAGTTGCCCTGGGGATCGACGAGCATGACGGGCTTGGCGAAGTCCTGACCGAGACGGACCAGCGCGTCGTAGATGGCCGAGTCGCCGTGTGGATGGAACTTGCCCATGACGTCGCCGACCACGTGGGCGCACTTGCGGTGCGACCCCGCCGGGAGCAGCCGCATGCGATACATCGAGAACAGGATCCGGCGCTGCACCGGCTTCAGGCCGTCTCGGACGTCGGGGATGGCCCGAGAGGTGATGACCGAGAGCGAATAGGCCAGGAAGGACTCTCCGAGTTCGTCGGAGACGGGGACGTCGATGACCTCACGAGCGAAGGGAAGGAGTTCACCTTGCACCGATCAGGGTCCTTTCGGATGGCGGGAACGAACGGGGGGAGCGATCGAGCATAGGGCGGTCGATGGACCGCAGCGTGTGATGGCTCGGGATCCCGAGGCCACGGGTCGGCGGCCCCGACTCGAACAGCGTACCGAACACGCGTTCGTTTCCGGTCGTTGGGGGCGGACGCGCCGCTGCCGCCGGAGCTGCGGGGGCCCGACGGATGGGTGGTGAGCGATCGACGGACGGCTCTTCGAGCCGAAGCGGGTCCGAGTCGATGGTCCGGGGCCCAGGCCGGAGCGACGCTCGGTGCGCCCGTTGGTCAGCGGCGACGTCGTCGGCGCTCGGCGTCGATTCGCCGGGCGGCCTTGATGACGGTGTCGAGGCGGTCGCCGAGTTTCTCGTCGGCGGTCGGCTCGTCCTCGGCCAGCAACTGCGGTGCCAGTGCTTCGAGGATGGCGCTGACGCTCACGCCCTGCTCGGCGGCGAAGCCGTGCCACTGATCGTGGGCATCGTCACTCACGTACGCGTGTAGTGCTTTTCTTCCGTTGTCTTGCGACACGGCTGGTCTCCGATGTGCTTGTGTGCGGCGGTGTACCCATCGGCCACGTCCGTGGCCGGGTGAGTCTTACGATCTTATTACACGATCGGGCTGCGGGAACACCCTTGGTCCAGCGTAATGGATCATCGACCTGCGGTTCGGTCGGGGTCGCGGCCGACACCGTGACCGGGCGAACGCCCTGGTCGGTATAGTTGCATTTGCGTGTTGTGCCTGCGTGGGCGAGTCGCGCAAACGCTCAGCCGGCCCAGTCCGGAGCCAGCTCGCGAACCGCCTGGAGGACCTCTCCGGCCGACGGGTTGACGAAGGATTTTTCGCCGACGACCACGGTCGGCACGGTCTCGTTGCCCCGCGCGACCTCGCGAACCCGGGCCGCGGCTGCCGGGTCGTCCCAGATGTTCCGCTTGTCGAGGGCGAGTCCCGACCGCGTCAGCGAACGCTCGAGCATCGAACAGAACGGGCAACCGGGGCGCCAGTAGAACTCGACGGCCGGCGTGGTGGATGAGGGCGAGGATGCGGCGTTCATGGCCCGGTCAACCCGCCGCCGTCGTGGTCTGTTCCCGCCTCGTCGGCGGGCGCCACCCCGAGGTCGGGTGCGGGCTCGTTGAGCACCGAGGTGCCGGCCGCCGATTCGCCGGCCGCCGATTCGCCGGCCCGATCGCTCGCCCGTCGCCGCAGACTGCCGGATCGAACGTCGTGGACCGCGCCCTCGATGACCTCGTGCCGGGCGATGTAGGCGGTGGAGAAACCGGTGAGTGTCGCGACGACGGGGAGAGCCAGGAGCGCGCCCCCGGCCCCGAACAGACTCGTCCCGACGAGGACCGCACCGATGGCGACCGCCGGGTGCATGTCGAGGGTCTGGGCCGTCACCCTCGGCTGGAGGACGTAGTTCTCGATCTGCTGGTAGATCACGACCAGGGCCAGGACCCAGAGCGACTTCGCCGGGTCGATGCCGAGTGCGACGAGCATCGGGAGGATTCCGGCGATGTAGGTGCCGATGGTGGGGATGAACTGCGAGATCAGCCCGACCCAGATGGCCATGGCGACCGCCGACGGCAGACCGAGGATGCTGAAGAAGATCCAGTGGAACACGCCCGAGACGATGGCGAGGATGATCCGCGAGGAGATGTAGGCCCCGGTCTTGTTGACGGCGAGTTCCCACACCCGGAGGATCTCGGGCTGCCGGCGGGGCGGGAAGAGCGAGCAGACCTGGCGGCGGAGCTTGGGACCGTCGGCGGCGAGGTAGAACGTGAAGATCATCACGGTCAGGAGCTGGAACAACACGTTGACGATCGTGGTGCCGAAGCCCACGAGGTTGCCGGCCAGGTCCGAGGCGTAGCGGCTCGCCTCGCCGCCCGGCTGCAGTTCCTGGGTGAGGTCGTCGGCGCTGAGGTCGAGTCCGAAGGTGCCGTTCAACCAACTCTGGGCGCTCTCGATGTAGCCCGGAAGGTCATCCACCAGCTGGTTCAGCTGGTCGGCGATGAGGGTTCCCATCGCGGCGATGAAACCGATGAACGCGGCCAGGATCAGCACGATCGAGACGATCGCCCCGACGCCGCGTCGGTGACCGCGCCGTTCGAAGGCGTCGACCAGCGGTTCGATCGCGAACGACAGGAACAGGGCCAAGGCGATCTGCATGAGGAAGCTGCGGAGCTGCTGGGCCAGGGAATAGGTGAGCCAGATCCCGACACCGGCCCCCCACCAGATGAAGATGGCTCGACGAACCCAGGGCGGTGGCCGGTTCCCGAGGCCCTCGAGGGGAGTGGTCACGCTGGGATCGTAGTGCCCCGCGTCGCTCAGTTCGGTGAGGCGACCAGACCCGATGGGGGTGGCGCGGGGACCGGGACCGCGGCGCGGTCACGTCCCCACCAGTCGGGCGGGACCAGCAGGCGCAGGATCTGCTCGTCGCTCACGGTCCCGACGGCGCGGCCGGTTCGTTCGTCGTGGACGACCACCACCACCGGCAGCTGGACGTCGAGACGATCGAGGATCGCCGAGACCGACTCGGAGTTCCAGGCCCGGGGCGCGAGGTGAGCGGGCAACATCACCGACCCGACCGGGGTCCAGCTCCGAGACACCGGGTCGACCCGGTTGGCGATCGAACGGGTGAGGTAGCCGAGCGGTTCGTCGTCCCATCGGGTCACGGGGGTGGCCGGCGGGGCGGGCTGCAGGGCCGACCAGTCGAGGTACTGCGACACGGTGGCGCCGTCGGGAACCGAGTGGGGGTGAGCGGGTCATGATCGTGTCGAGCCGAGTGGCGTCGAGCCGACCCCGGATCGCGGCCCCGGCGATGTCGCCGCGGGCCGCGCCGGCGACGAACAGGCCGATCAGGATGGTCCACCAGCCGGTGTTCTGACCGAACCAGAGGGCCTCGAAGAGGCCGGCGGTGACGACGAGCAGACCGAGCACCACGCCCGCCCGGGCGGCGATCAGGCGGGCCCGCTCGGCGGACCGGCCCCGCCGCCACAGGAACGCGGCGAGGACCCGACCACCGTCGAGTGGCGAGCCGGGGGCGAGGTTGGTGACCCCGAGCAGCAGGTTCACCGCGGTCAGCCAGATGGCGACACCGCCGATCAGCCGCCAACCGTCGGTGTCGTGGAGCCCCCAGGCCGCCAGACCGAAGACCCCGGCGCAGACGAAGTTGGCGAGCGGGCCGGCGGCGGCGATCTGGAACTCGGCCCGGGGCGTCGGCGCCTGACGGGTCAGCTTGGCGACGCCGCCGAGGACCCAGAGGGTGAGACCGATCACGCCGACGCCGTGCCGGCGGGCGACCACGGCGTGTCCGAACTCATGGGCCAGCAGCGATCCGAAGAACGCCAGGGTGCCGGCGGTCGCGGCGATCCAGAGTCCGGCCGTCCCGGCCCCGGGGTCGACCTGGGGCAGGATCCGCAGACCGAGCAGGACGGTCACGACCACGCCGACGAGCAGCGCGCTCCAATGGACCCCGACCGGGATCCCCGCCACTCGACCCAGGCGAATCGTGTCGTTCACGACCGCCATTGTGGCGGAAGTTCGCCCGATCGGCACGATCGGGGCTCGACGAAATCCGTCCCCGGCCCCGATCGCCGCTCGTGTGCCTCAGTCGTCCTGACGGAACGAGACGAGCCCGCCACCGTCGAGCACGATCCGCTGACCGGTCATCCAGCTCCCGGCGTCGCTCGCCAGGTAGAGCGCGGCCGCAGCGATGTCCTCGGGTTCGCCGAGTCGCTTGAGCGGATACATCTGCGCCACCTCGTCGCCCCGTTCGCCCTCCCACAGCATGCGGGCGAAGTCGGTCTTGATCAGCCCCGGGCAGATGGCGTTCACGCGGACCTTGGGTCCGAGCTCGGCGCCCAGCTGCTCGGTCATGTGGAGGAGCGCGGCCTTGGTGAGGTCGTACACCCCGATCGAGGGACTGGTCGACAGGCCTCCGACCGAGGAGATGTTGATCACGACGCCGCCGTGTTCCTTCATGGCCTTGTTCCAGGCGAGCTGGGTCCAGACCAGCGGAGCGGTGAGGTTGACCTGGATGGTCTTGTCCCAGCGGCCGAGGTCGACGTCGATCATCGGTCCGGCGTACGGGTTGGTGGCGGCGTTGTTGACGAGGATGTCGAGCCCGCCGAATCGTTCGATGGTCTCGTCGATGGCCCGTTCGGCGGCCTCGGCGTCACCGGTGTGGGCGGCGATCCAGCCACAGCCCTCGCCGATCTCGGCGGCGGTCGCCTCGAGGGTCTCGGCCTTGCGGGACACGATCATCACCCGGGCGCCGGCCTGGGCGTACGCCGTCGCGATCGCCTTGCCGATGCCCCGGGAGCCGCCGGTCACCAATGCCACTTTGTCGTCGAGTCGGAAGTCCATGGCGGCCGACAGTAGTACGGCCCTCGACGTCGTACCGCAAGCGTCTCGGACCGGTGGCGGGGCCCGGTAGTTCGCGACCATGCCCTCCCTCCGACCGCTGGCCGTGCCCGTCCGAGGGGGAGATCTGGCCGTCGATCTCGGCGGACCCGATCCGTCGTGGTCGGATGCCGTGGTCCTCCTCGTTCCCGGTCTGTCGGCGACCGCAGCGGTCTGGTCGCTCGTGATGTCACGGCTGCCCGCGTCGGTGTCGGCGATCGCCGTCGACCTGCGCGGTCGGGGAGGAAGCGCCGATCTGCCCGGTCCCTACGGTCTCGAGGTGCATGCCGACGATCTCGCCGCGACGCTGGATTCCCTGGCGGTGGACCGTGCGGTGATCGTCGGACACGGGGCCGGAGCCGTTCTCGCCGGCGTGTTCGCCGAGCGGTACCCCGCGCGGGTCGGCGCCCTCGTGCTCGTCGACGGCGGGGTCGGGTCGGGTCCGGCGGTCCCGGCCGCGTGGACTCCCGGACCGACGGTCCGGCCCGAGCATCGTCTCTCCGAGGAGGCGGTGAGCGCCGACGCCGCCGATCTCGTCGTCCGGGCCGCCGCCGTTCACGAGGCGGCACGACTCGACGTTCCGGCCGAACTCCTGCGAGCCCAATGGGGGCGAGTCGAACCCGACCCCCCGTTGCTCGCCGCGTCCGACGAAGTCGATCTGCGGCAACGGTTCGGGCGGCTCCGGGCGGTGACCGTGCCCGGTGTGGGTCACGACACGATCGTGACGCTCCCCCAGGGGGCCGACGCGGTGGCGGCGGCCATCGGGCGAGCGATCAGAGCTGCGCCAGCAGGACCATGACGACGAGCATGACGGCGATGAAGCCGACGAACAACCACTCGACCCGGGCCCGGGTCACTCGTTCGTCCTCGATCGCCGAGAGCAGGGCCGAGGCCGCACCCCGCTGTTCGAGCAGTTCCTGTTCGAGTTGGGTCAGGCGGAGCTGTTTGCCGGCCGAGGCCTTCCGGCTCACGTCGAGTTGCTGTTTGATCGTGTCGAGCTGGGACTGCAGGTCGAGGAACGCCCCCTCGGTCTCGCCGAGCTGAGTGCGAAGGGCGACGACGTCGATCGTCGAGGATGCCTCCGGGCCGTCGTCACCCGTCGACGGGTTCTTGAGCCGGCCGCGGAGGGCACGCAGCCGACCGACGGGGTCGGGATCGACCGGCGACAGGATCCGTTCGATGGCCAGGAGGATGCGGTCGAGATACGCCGTGTCGTCCGGGAGGTTGAAGTGCGCCCACAGATTGCGGGCCTCGACCAGCTGCCCGATGAGGCCTCGCAGGTCCTGACCGAAGAACTCGGCGAACACCGGGGCCCAGAAGCGTCGCATGACCAGGAGCTGGAAGAGGGGATCGGCGGCGCCGTGTTCGCTGGCTCGACCCATCCGGTTCGCCGCCGCGTCCTCCCACGAGGAGTCGTCGGCGAAGTGGTCGGACATGCGCCGGTCGATGAACGGACCCATCCCCGCGGCGAAGATCTCGAAGGCCTCCGCCATCTGGGCGTGGCGACTGACCGCCAGATTCGGCGTTCGAGGGCGTTCGGCCGGCATGTCGGGGGGCAGGATCCTTCCGGGACGTTCGCGTCGGTGGGGCGAGGTGGGGTTCGACGAGTGGAATCGCAGGTCGCAGCGGTGCCATCGGTCGGCGCCTGATTCGAGTATCGGCAGTCCGTGCACCGACCTGAGTGCTCAACTTTTTGCCGATTCGGCCGATCTTCCCTGGGTGTACGACCGAAGAGTGGCCCTGTCACCGGGCATCGTCATCGGCTGCGGTCTTTCGGCCGCGGTCGTGTGGCTCACCGCCCTCTTCGTCGTCTCCGATCTGTCGCAGTCCTCGCTGGTGATCGCCGGCGCGTCCGGTGCGTTCGGGGCCATCGGCGGTGGGATCGGGGCCATGTGGCAGAACTGGACCCAACGCCACAACAGCGAGTCGTTGGTCCGCGCCGAGCACCAGGCCCAGCACGACTCCCTGACCGGTCTCTACAATCGCACGGCCCTCTTCGCCGAACTCGAGATCGCCGCCGACCGGGCCAGGAAGAACGACAGCGTGCTCGGTGTGCTGTTCCTCGATCTCGACCGGTTCAAGGTCATCAACGACTCGATGGGTCACGAGGCGGGCGACGAGTTGCTGCGAATCGTCGCGAGCCGGTTGAAGGGCGCCGTCCGGGGCAGCGATCTCGTCGCCCGTTTCGGCGGCGACGAGTTCGTGGTGGTGTGCCGCGATCTGCTGTCGGAGAAATCGGTCCTCAACGTGGCCGAACAGATCCTGAAGTCGTTCAAACAGCCCGTGTCGTTGAACGGCGCGGCGCAGGTGGTCTCGACCTCGATCGGGGTCGCCATCGCCCTGCCGAGCGATCCCCGCAAGCCCGAGGACCTCGTTCGCGACGCCGACGCCGCGATGTACAAGGCGAAGAAGAGCCGGAGTGGGTTCGCCGTCTTCGACGAAGCCCATCGACTGATGGTCATGAATCGGCTCGACATCGAGCGGGACCTGGTTCGGGCCATCGACGAAGGCCAGTTCGTCGTCTACTACCAGCCCCTGATCGACGTCCCGCGTCGCCAGCTCTACGGATTCGAGGCGCTCGTCCGCTGGAACCACCCGACCCGTGGCCTGATCGGACCGTCGGAGTTCCTGGGGGTGGCCGAGGAGACCGGGATGATGGCCCGGATCGGTGAGACCGTGCTCCGAGAGGCCTGCGCCCAGGCCGCGGTCTGGAACCACCTGGCACCGAACGCCCGGAACATCCGCATGGCGGTCAACATCGCCGAGCAGCAGCTGCTCGACGCGCACATGCCCCAGAAGGTGGCCGAGATCCTGGATTGGAGCGGTCTGCCACCCGAGCAGCTCGTCCTGGAGATCATCGAGGACGTCATCGTCGATCATCTCGACGGGCTCACGATGCTGCGCGACATCCGGAGCATGGGTGTCAACCTCGCCATCGACGACTTCGGGACCGGCCAGTCGTCGCTCAGCTACGCCAAGCAGTTCGACATGGTCACGACGCTGAAGATCGACAAGTCCTTCGTCGACTCGATGGACCACGGTACGTCGAATCGGGCGATCATCGAAGCGATCGTCGCCATGGCCAAGGCCCTCGGCATGTCGATCGTGGCCGAGGGTGTCGAGACCGAGCAGCAGGTGAAGCAGCTGCTCGAGCTCGGAGTCGGGGTGATGCAGGGCTACCTGTTCAACAAGCCGGTGAACGGGTCGGTCATCGACCCGGCCGTGTGGTTCAAGCCCCGGGCCGGCGGCGAGGTCAACCAACCGGGCATGACCCCGCTCGAGGTCAGTCGGGCGCTGGCCGACCGGCGGGTCACCAGCGCCGATTTCGGTGACGGCGACGCCGGCGCGACCGGCCTCGGCGCGACCGGCCTCGACGCCCCCGACCTCGACGTCGCGGTGGTCACCCGTCCTCCCCGCCGAGGCTGAGTCGGCGGCGACGGCGCTCGATCAGTCGACGGTGGGTGGGGCGACGAAGTCGATGAGCTGCTCGACCGCGCCGACCAGGCCCGGCTCGAGATCCCGGTACGTCGTCACCCGGGCCAGGATGCGTTTCCAGAGCGCACCCGGTTCGCCATCGAAGCCGAACTCGGCGCACACCCCGCGCTTCCAATCGGTTCCGCGAGGGATGTCGGGCCATCGCTCGATCCCGAGGACGGAGGGCCGGACCGCCTGCCAGATGTCGACGTAGGGGTGGCCGGTGATCAGGACGTCGGGATGATCGACACCGGCGGCGATCCGGGTCTCCTTGCTGCCGTCGACCAGATGATCGAGCAGGACACCGAGACGCCGCCCGGGACGGGGCCCGAAGGAACGGACGACTCCGGCGAGGTCGTCGGCACCATGGAGGGGTTGGACGACCACACCCTCGATCCGGAGATCGGCCCCCCACACCTTCTCGACCAGTTCGGCGTCGTGCAGGCCCTCGACCAGGATCCGGCTCGGCTGGGCCACCCGGGCGGCGATGCCGTCGACGGCGATCGAGCCCGAAGCGGTCACGGTCGACGGCTTGGCCTCCCGGGGAGGGGCCACCAGGACGACCGTCTTGCCCTCGTGGGAGAAGGCCCCCCGGTCGTTGTGGAGGAGGTGCTCGCGACCCTGGCGATCGCGCAGGGTGATCCAGTCGGGCGTGAACCGCATGAGATGCCCGACATGGCCGGTGGTCCGGTGTCGGAGCACGAGGCCGCGACGGGCCGGCAACGCCGGCCAGGTGGGGCGGCGGCGGCCGGACTCGTGCATGTCGAGAGGATCGCCGAGGATGCCGGACATGCCCGTGAGAGTAACCGTCGAGAGGGTAAGCCCGGTGCCGCTCCGTAACCTGCTCCGGTGATCCTGATCGATGCCGATGCCGTCACCATGTCCCGCCCCGACCGTGACCTGTTCCGCGAGGTGTCGGTCACGGTTCGCACCGGGGATCGGCTCGGGGTGGTCGGTATCAACGGGACGGGCAAGTCCACGTTGTTGCGGGTGCTGGCCGGTCGTCAGCCGCCCGAGTCGGGGACCGTGGTGTTCGGACGCGGGGTCCGGGTCTCGATGCTCGACCAGGATGCCCCGCTCCCGGGCGGCACCGTGCTCGAGGCCGTGCTCGGTGCCGGACAGCTCGACGGCGGGACGATCGAACCGTGGGAAGCCGAGTCCGTCCTCACCCGGCTGGGACTCGGCGGCCATCTCGACCGTCCGACCGACGCCCTCTCCGGTGGTGAGATGAAGCGGGTCGGTCTGGCGTCCGCGTTGGTCGCGCCCAGTGACCTGTTGATCCTCGACGAACCCACCAACCATCTCGACCTCGACGGCATCGAATGGCTCGAGGACTGGCTCGCGGCCTATCGGGGGGCGCTGCTGCTCGTGACCCACGATCGCCACGTGCTCGACCGCGTCACCACGCGAATGCTCGAGCTCGATCGGGGAACGGCGCACGTGCACGAAGGGAACTACGCCGACTACCTCGACGCCAAGAGCGTCCGCGACGAGCAGGCCGTCACCGCCGACACCATTCGCCGCAATCTCGCCCGCAGCGAGCTCGAATGGCTGCGGCGCGGCGCCAAGGCCCGAACCTCGAAACCGAAGTACCGGGTCGAGGCGGCCAAGGCGCTGATCGGACAGAAGCTCGAGGGACCGGCTCGGCCGGCCCAGCTCCACCTGGAGTTCGGGATGCCGCGACTCGGCGACGTGGTGATCGAGCTCGACGACATCGGGGCCGTGGCTCCCGATGGCCGGGTCCTGTTCGAACACGTCGAGTTGAAGCTCGATCCCCGGGAGCGGCTGGGCATCGTGGGTCCGAACGGGGCCGGCAAGACCACGCTGCTCGACTTCATGGCCCGCCGCCGCGAACCGTCGACGGGCTCGGTCTCGTGGGGAACCACGGTGCAGCTGGGGTACTACACCCAGCAGACCGAGCGACTCGACCCCAATGCCCGGGTCCGCGAGGTGATCGCCGGGCCGAACCGCCAGCCGGACTGGACCGACGCCCGCCTGCTGGAGTCCTTCTGGTTCGACTCCGATGCCCAGTGGGCCGAGGTCCACACCCTCTCGGGGGGCGAGCGCCGCCGGTTGCAGTTGCTCACGATCCTGGCCGCCAAGCCCAACGTGCTGCTGCTCGACGAACCCACCAACGACCTCGATCTCGAGACCCTCCGTGCCCTCGAGGACTTCCTGGAGGACTGGCCGGGCGCCGTCGTCGTGGTGTCCCACGATCGAGCCTTCCTCGAGCGGGTCGTCGCCGACGCACTCATCGTCGACGGTGAGGGCCGCGCCGCCCGCCACCCGGGGGGCTACAACGCCTGGGACGAGCAACGGCGGGCGGCGGCCCGTTCCGGTGGCTCGGCCCCGAGCGGTGGTCGATCCGCGGCGGCCAAGACCGTGCCGTCCGGAACGACGCCGGCCAGGAGCGACACCCGGGCCAGGTCGTCGAAGGGCCGATCGGCCAGCACGCTCGGCCATCTGATCCGCGAGACCGAGAAGGCGATCGCCAAGCTCGATCGTCAGCGTTCGACGCTCCAGGACGACCTCGCCGCGGCGGGAGCCGACCACGTGAGACTCGCCGAGATCGGCGTGACCCTCGCCGCGGTCGAGGCCGAACTGGCGGAGACCGAGGAGCGGTGGCTAGAACTCTCCGAGGAACGCGAGAACGGTTGATCCGACTCGGTTCCCCACCCGTCCCTGCGGTCTCCACCGGTTGGTTCGGGTGCGAAGACGACCGACGAGAGCAGGGAATCGCACATGCCCGAGCAACGAGTGGCCATCGTGACCGGAGGGGGTCGGGGAATCGGGCGGGGGATCTCGCTGGGTCTCGCCGAGGACGGCTTCGACGTGGCCATCACCTATCGGAGTGATGCCGATGCGGCCGCCGAGGCCGTCGCAGCGATCGAGGCCCTCGGCCGTCAGGCGATCGCCATCGCCGCCGACGTGTCGGTCCCCGACGACAACACCAAGACCGTGGCCGACACGATCGCCCACTTCGGTCGTCTCGACGCCGTGGTCTCGAACGGCGGCATCGCCAGTCGGGGACGGTCGGTGGCCGACACCTCCCACGACGAGTTGCAGCGGGTCATGGCCACCCATGCGCTCGGTCCCCACCATCTCTGCTCGGTGGCCGTTCCGCACCTGCGCACGGCCGCTGCCGAGCGGGGTCGGGCCGACGTCGTGGTCATCTCGTCGGTGGCGACCTTGAGCCACGGCGCGAACGGCGCCCCCTATTCGATGGGCAAGGCGGCGCTCGAGTCGTTGGCGCTGACCCTGGCCAAGGAGGAGCGGGCCAACGGGATCCACGTCAACATCGTGGCGCCCGGCCTGGTCGAGACCGAGATGGGTCGCCGTCTGGTCAAGGGTGCGGCCGGTATCGACGACATCCGCGAACTCGACGCCGCGATGCCCTTCGGCCGGGTCTGCCAGCCCGAGGACATCGCCGATGCCGTTCGCTACTTCCTGTCGGACCGGGCCTCGTACGTCACCGGCGAGAAGCTGAACGTCCACGGCGGTGGGCAGGCATGGCGCTAGACGCCCCGGGGAGCAAGCCGGCGGATCCGACCGACGGCGACGGCGACGTCGAGCTCGAGATCTCCCTCGAGCGCCTCCGCTCCCTCCAGGGCAGCAAGTGGTCGCGGTACGGTCCCGACGCTTGGCCGGCCTGGGTGGCCGACACCGACATCACGCCGCCGCAGGTGGCGACCGATGCCGTGATGGCCATCGCCAAGCGGTCGGACTTCGGCTACGGCCGCCCGCCGGCGGAACCCCTGGGTCTGGCGTTCGCCGACTTCGTCGAGGCCGAGCACGGCTGGCGACCCGACGTCGAGCGGCTGCAACCGTTCAGCAACGTCCTCCAGGCCATCGAGATGACCCTGTTCCTCCACACCGACCCCGGCGACGGGGTCGTGTTGTTCACCCCGATCTATCCGCCCTTCATCGCTGCGGTCGAGAGCGGCGGACGGCGCGTCGTGGACTGCCGGCTCGACCCCGATGGCTACCGGCTCGACGTCGATCGACTGGCTGCGGCGATCGATCCCGGAACCAAGGTCATCCTCCTGTGCAACCCGCACAACCCGACCGGCCGGGTCTTCGACCGTTCCGAACTCGAGGCCATCGCCGAGATCGCCGAGGCCCACGACCTGCTCGTGATCTCCGACGAGGTGTGGTCGGGTCTGACCTACCCCGGACCGAGCCACCTGCCGTTCCCGACGATCGGCGACGCGGCCGCGGCACGGACCGTGACCATCGGGAGCGGGTCGAAGTCGTTCAACCTGGCCGGCCTCCGCTGCGCGGTCGCCCACCTCGGCCACCGGGGTGTCGCCGACGGGTTCGCGCGCCTGCCGACCCACATCCTCGGGGGCATCAACGTCTTCGGTGCTGCGGCGACGATCGCCGTCTGGAACCAGGGACGGCCCTACCTGCGCGCCGTACGCTCCCATCTGAGCGTGGTTCGGGACCATCTCGCCCAACGGGTGGCCGACGACCTGCCCGGCGTCGAATGGCACCTGCCGGAGGCCACCTATCTGGCCTGGCTCGACTTCCGGGGCACCGACCTCGGCGCCGATCCGGCCGCCGTGCTCGAGCAGCGGGCCGGCGTGATCCTCTCGCCCGGTCCCAACTTCGGACCCCACGGCGCCGGCTTCGCCCGGTTCAACTTCGCCACGTCGATCGAGATCGTCGACACCCTCGTCGACCGCATCGCCGACGTGGTGTCCTGACCCGACCGGTCCGAGCATCGACGCGTTCCCTCGGCCGACCTCGCGTGGGCCGGGGGAAGGGGACAGGGGGACCGGTCCCCACCGACGCGGACGACGGCCATCGGTACGGTCGCCGCGGTGGAGTTCATCGTGAACGAAGGCGATCGGCGCCGTTCGGTGCGAGTCGACCTCGGCCGGCATCGACCGGCCACGCTGGCCGACCTTCGACGGGCACTCGACGTGCCCGTCGGAATCGATGCCGAGTCGCCGCCCCTGCACCAGACCGAGCTGCACCGGGCCATGGAGTTCGGTGACGACCCGGCAGAACCGAATGGCGTCAGCCGCCACCTCGCGGCCGGATGGCGCCCGGACGAGCGAGGTCGGTTCACCGTCAGCCGGTCGCCCGATCAGGGTCCCGGCGACCGTCCGAACGCACCACGTCGGCCCGAACCGCCCGGAGGGCCGGAGCCACTCCCACCGATCCCGTGGTCGCTGACGGTTCCCGGTCTGGTCGTCGCCGCCGTGGTCGGCCTCCGATGGTCGCCGTTGTTCGCGGTCATCGGCGCCGTCTCGTCGCTCACCCCGCTCCTGCATTCGCTCGGACCGAGGGTCCTGCAGAAGCGGACGAACCGGCGCCACGACCGGGCGTTGGCCGAGCACGCGGCCGCCATCTCGGTGGCCGAGGACCAATGGGCGGAGGCGCTGGCCGCGTGGCTCGAGGACCGGACGTCGAGCCCGGGTCGGCTCGATGAAGGGGTCGTCTCGGGCACGATCCGTCCCTGGAACCGCCGTCTGGCGAACGCCGAGGCCTTGGCCGTGGCCATCGGCCGCGGTCGGTCTCGGTACCGGCTCGATGTCGACCGGTCGGACTCGACGTCGAGCGACGCCGATCGCGAGCTCGAGGACGTGCCGCTGATCCTCGATCTCGACCGGGGTCTGGCCATCGACGGCGATCGAGCCGATGCCCTCGACCTGGCCCGCTGGATCCTGATCGAAACGGCGTTCCGGCACGGCCCGGCGGACCTCCTCGTCACGCTCGTGACCACGGACGATCGCGTCGTCGACTGGGAATGGATGCGTTGGCTCCCGTCGCTGCGGGGGGTCGCCGTCGAGCCCGACGAGCTGATCGGCCTGCTGGACTTCTGCGGCTCCCCTTCGGCAGCGGTGACCCAGCTCGTCGTCGTGGATGGCGCCGTTCCCTCGGGTCCCGGGCCGCTCGCCCGGTTGCTGGCGGGCCAGGTCCGGAACGGACGCGTGCTGTGGCTCGGCGAACCGGGTGAGCGACCGGCCGTGTGCGACCACGAGGTCCGCGTCACCGCCGATGGTCGGGTCCGACTGGTCGCCGGCCCGCGAACCGCCGGCGCGGTCGACGGCCCGTTGCAGGCCGGATGGGCGTGGCGGTTGGGTGCCGACGAAGCCGAGGAGTTCGCGTCCTTCCTGGCGCCGTTCGACGATCCCGAGATCGACGTGGGAGCCGTCGAGTTGCCGGCGGTGGTACCGCTCGACGGTCTGTGCACCCCGGTCGAACGCGACCGACCGGGGACCGCGCTCGAGGGAGCGCGATCCCTCGATCCGGGCTGCGACGCCATCGAGCAGCGTTGGGCCCGGGCGACCTCGGCCCGGCTCCGGATGCCGCTCGGGGTGGGGGTCGACGGTCCGATCGGGATCGACCTGGTGGCCGACGGTCCGCATGGGCTCGTCGCCGGCACCACCGGTGCCGGCAAGAGCGAGCTGCTCCGGACCCTCGTGCTGGGCGCAGCGATCGAGCAACCCCCCGAGATGGTCTCGTTCGTCCTGATCGACTTCAAGGGCGGCGGGGCGTTCGACGCGGTGGCGGGTTTGCCGCACGTGGCCGCCGTGGTGACCGACCTCGACCCCGCCGAGGCCGGCCGGGCGCTGCGGAGCCTCCGGGCGGAACTGCGTCACCGCGAGCTCGTGCTTCGCGACGCCGGCGTGTCGGATGTCGCCGAGCTGCGGTCCGACCGGGCTCCCGGGCCCGCGGGGACCAGCAGACCGAGGTCGCTGTCCCGCCTCGTGATCGTGATCGACGAGTTCGCCGCCCTGGCCGAGGAACTCCCCGAGTTCCTGACCGGACTGGTCGACGTGGCCCGCCGCGGACGATCGCTGGGCGTCCATCTCATCCTCGCCACCCAGCGACCGTCCGGCGTCGTGACCCCGGAGATCCGATCGAACACGAACCTGCGGGTCTGTCTGCGGGTTCGCGACGTGGCCGACAGCGTCGACGTGCTCGGGACCGCCGATGCGGCGACCCTGCCGGCGGTGCCCGGTCGGGCGGTCGTCTCGACCGGTGGTGGCATGCCCCGGCGGGTGCAGGTCGCCTACCCGGCCGGCACCCGTCACCTCGCGGTGCAACCGTTCGTGTTGCGACCGCGGCAGACGACGGCTCCGTGCGACGAGGCCTGGCCGACCACGATGATCTCGTCGATGTGGTCGAGCCGCCCGACCCGGGCCCAGGCTCCGTGGCTGCCCCCGCTCCCGGCGCGGCTGCCGGCGGGACGCCTGTGGTCCAGCGGAGTCGGGGGCGCCGAGCGGACGGGATCGGCGGCGCCCGGACCGAGCCCCTTGGGCGCGCTCGACGACCCCGACGGCCGGAGGCGGATCCCGCTGGAGTGGGATCCCTCGTCGGGCGGACTCCTCGTCGCCGGCGCCGACCACGAATCGG
Source organism: uncultured Acidimicrobiales bacterium (assembly GCA_963717115.1). Classification (GTDB taxonomy): domain Bacteria; phylum Actinomycetota; class Acidimicrobiia; order Acidimicrobiales; family SZUA-35; genus JBBQUN01. Next base: position 971,451 of record CAVQVO010000017.1, read on the forward strand.
TTGCCTCGACCGTGCGCACCGCGATCACCGCACTGGCCATCGACCAGCCCGATCGGCACGTGCTCGTCCTCGACGGTGGCCGTTCCGCCGCCCTCGAACGGCTCGGGCTGCTCGCCTCGGTGGTCGACGTCGTCACCACCCGGGATCGGGACCGTCTCGCCGGCGCGTTCCGGTTCGTGCAGCGGCGTCGGCGGTCGGCCGGGCTGCCGCTCGTCCTCGTCATCCACGGGTGGGGAGCCGTGACCGATGCGCTCGTGGAGTCCAGCGGACCGGAGTCCGCCGACGACCTCGCCCGGTCCCTGGTGGGCGGCTCGGTGGTTCCCCTGATCTCGGTCTCGTCGGATCGTGAGCTGCCGGGTCGGGTGCTCGCACCGATCCGCCGGCGCCTCGTCCACCGACTCGCCGACCCCGCCGGGAGCGTCGCCTTCGGTCTGCCTCCGCGGATCGGGGCCACCACCGGGGCCCATGGCGTCGTGGAGGTCGAGTCGGGCCTGCACGGGGTGGTGGCGATCGTCGATGACGACCTCCTGGCCCGAGTGGCGGCCGATTCGTCGTCCACGTCGGCACCACCGCCGATCCGGGTCGTCGGTGACCGGGTCGATCGACGGGAACTGGACGATCCCGTCCGGACGCCCGGAGGTTGGAGCGTGCCGATCGGCCTCGACGAAGACGGTGCGAGCGTGGCGGTCGAGGTGTCCGGCCGGCGCCCGGTCGTGATCCTCGGCCATCCGGGTTCGGGGCGCTCGACCGCCCTGGCCACCGTGGCGGCCGGTCTCGATCGGCTGGGGATCGGCGCCGATGCCTCCGTGCTGATCGACGACGCCGAGCGGCTCGACGATGCCGAGGCACGCGAACGGCTCGATCGGGCGCGTTGCCGAGATCTCCCCTTGGTCGTTGCGGTGACCATCGGTGACGCACGTCGCTTCGGCGGCTGGCTCGCTCCGCTCCTGTCGGACGCCACGGTCATCCTGCTCAATCCGGGCCGGTCCGACGGGGAACTCGTTCGGGCCCGGGTGCCCGATCTCTCCCGGCGTGGTCCGGGGCGGGCGGTGGTGGTCGACCGGGGTGGGACCATCGTGGTGCAGGTGGCCCACTGACCGACGCCGTCGGCCTCAGTCGAAGAGCCGTCCGATCCCGGCGTCGCCGAAGAGGTCGGCGAGGTCCTCGATGATGGGCGACGGCTCGATGATCGGGTAGAGGGGTTCCAGTGGCCACCACGGCCGGCGGGGGTCGTCGGCGATGGGCCGCCCGGTCTCGGACCCCTGCTCCCAGACCTGCGACCCCCAGTCCCAGACCTCGTCGCCGGCGTCGTCGATGGCCTCGCCGATGTCGTCGACGTGATCGTCGACGGTGTCCCAGACGGTGAGGGTGGCGTCCTGGGCGACGCCGCCGATCACGGGTGCGGCGACGACGCACACCGCAGCGGCGGCCAGAGGGCCGCCGAGCTCCAGGGCCGCAGCGCCACCCTGGTTGCAGACGACGGCCTCGGCGAGCGCGCCCGCTCCGCCCCCCGTTGCCGTGCGGCCCAGCGCGAGTGCGGCGGTGACGAGGCCGCCGTGGGAGCCGTCGTCGTAGCGGTCGTGGCTCTCGGCATAGAGGTCGGCCAGGCCCATCAGGGTGCCGACGGTGGCCAGCGGTCGGGCGAGGTCGTCGAGCCCCTCGACCCAGTCGTCGAGTGGGATCTGGCCGATGGGCACGCCGCCGATGGTGAGGTCGTCGAGGGACGGAGCCGTGTGCCAGGCGCCGACGAAGCCGAACCCGTCGGCGTGGTCGCTCCGATCGACGAGGATCCGGGCCAGCGTCCGCAGGGTGCCGGCGACGTCGCCGAGGGCTCCGTGCCCCGACTCGGGGAGTGCGGCGAGGGTCGTGGCGGCGGCGATGCTCGTTGCCACGTCATCGCCGGTGTCGGCCATCGTTCGCAGCGTGGCGGCCGCGGTACGGGCTCGTTCGGTGTCGAGGAAGAGGAAGTCGGACATGGGTGCTCCGGATGGTGTGGAGGAGGCCGGGTTCTCGGGTGGGGTTCAGGTCATGAACCGAGGACGGTTCGGAGGGAGCGGGCGGGGCGGCAGCGTGACCGGCACGCCGTCACCGGCCGTCGCCGCCCCGGTGAGCTCGGCGACCCGCTGCCTCCAGGTCCGCTCGGCGATCGCATGGTCGGCGAGCGCCGACTCGTAGGCCCGGCACCGGTCGGCGAGTCGGCGACAGAGCTCGGCCCGGTCGGTGAGGACACCGATCAGCGTCACCGCCGTGGTCTCGACGAGGCGGGTGACCTCGACGCAGGCCGTCGACAGGGCACCGCCTCGGACCGTCTCGTCGCCGAGTTCGACGCGGACGCCGCCGGGCCACGATCCGATCGCGTCGGCTGCCCTCGCGAACTGCACGGCTGCGGTGTCGAAGTCGATGGCGGTCGGCATGTCAGAGGCTCACACCGGTGTTCATCACCTGGTCGAGGTTGGCGGCCTGCTGGTGGACCGCCTGGGACATCTGGCGGGTCGAGGCTTCCGCGTCGGTGAGGGCGGCACCCAGCTGGGTGGCATAGGCGTCGAGCGTCTCCGACAGCAGGCCGATGGTCTGGCGGAACTGGGCGAAGGTGTCGGTGGTCGTCCGCTGGGCGAGCAACATCGACGTCTGGAACTGCTGGGAGGCCTCGCGGAACCGGTCGGCGTTGCTGCCGGTCCACATGACCGATCCGGCCTCGGTCACCGAGCCGGCGACGCTCTGCCCGAGCTGATCCATGTGGGTCATGATCTGGTCGAGCGCAGCCTGGGCGGCGTCCTGGACGCCGGAGACGACCTGGGTCGTCGTGCGGATCGCCCCGTCGCGCGAGCCGCCGACGTCGGCCGCCGTGGCGGTCAACCGTTGGCTGAGACGGAAGAGGTCGTCGAGTTGGGCACCGAGCATGGTCATGGCTGCTTCCCTTCGGATCGATCGACCCCGGTCCGGGGCCGATTCGGTGTGCTGAATGTGATGTAGTTGAACGTAGTTAACCGCATACAAGGCGGTTTGGCAACGGGTTTCTCCCGATTCGCCCACGGTTCGTCGCGATGTCGCCGTCGGTTCCCCCACCCCGAGGGACGGCTCAATACACTCGGCGCATCCGCCTCCGTCGTTCCCACCCCCTCCTGCCGGCGATGCTCCTCGGGCTCGCCGGCACCGCCACGCTGGTGGTCGGTGGCGCGCTCTCGGGCGCCGCCACCCACACCGGTGGCGGGCGCTGGTGGTCGGTCCCGACGGTCCCGGTGTCGCCGTCGGTCGACGTGCTGTCGGCGCTGTTCGTCTTCTATGCCGGTCTGGTCGTGTTGGCCTGCGCCTGGGTCAAGCTGCGACGCGACGTGCAGGCCCACGCCTCGTCGATCGCCGCCATCGTGGCCGTCATCGTGGTCTGGGCGATCCCCCTGCTCCTCGGACCGCCGCTCGGGAGTCGCGACGTCTACGCCTATGCCGCGCAGGGTCGGTTGGCCGACGAGGGCTTCGACCCCTACGTCGAGGGACCATCGGCGTTGGGTGACGACCCCATCCTGGCCTCGGTCGATCCGCTCTACCTCGACGCCCCGGCGGTCTACGGCCCGATCTTCATCGCCGTCTCGTCCCAGGTCAGCGCAGCCAGCACCGATCTGGTCCTGATCGTGCTGGTCTTCCGGGCGCTCGCCGTTGCGGCGCTGGTGGCGACGGCGTTCGCCGTCCATGACATCGCACGGGGTCTCGGGCGCGACCCGGCCGATGCGCTCGTGCTGACCATGGCCAATCCGCTCGTGCTGCTCCACCTGGTCTCGGGGGCGCACAACGAGTCGCTGATGCTCGCGTTCCTCGTCGGCGGGGTGGCCATCGGCCGCCGTCCCCATCTCCGACTCCTCGGGGTCGTCCTCTGCGCGTTCGCCGCAGCGATCAAGATGCCGGCGTTCCTCGGCGTGGCCTTCGTCGCCTGGCCGTGGATCATCCACTCGGCGTCGTTCGCCCAGCGACTGCTCCGAACGGTCGTCGCCGGGGCACTGGCCTTCGTCGTGATCGCCCTCGCCGGGCATTTCACCGGCTGGGGTTGGGGCTGGGTCGACTCGATCACCGGGGCCAAGCCGGTCGACGCCTATCTCAGCCTCACCCGGCTCGTCGGTGGCGCTGTCCAGGTGCTCACGGGGGTCGAGAGCGACGAAGTCCTCACGCTGGTGCGGTTGGGCGGGCTCGGGCTCGCCGGGATCGCAGCGGGCTGGCTGCTCCTCCGAGAGAGCCACCGCTCGCCCCGGGCGCTCGCCGGTGCCCTGCTGGTCTTCGCCGTGCTCCATCCAACGACCCAGCCCTGGTATCTGACCTGGGGCCTGATCCTGTGGGCGGCCGCCTCGGCCGGCAACGACAACCGGGTCTACATCGGCCTGTGCATCGCCTCGGCCTTCGTGGTGCTCCCGATGGGCCCGAGGCTCGGCGACGTCGTGCTCGACGATCGATCGATGTCCTCGATCCTGCTGGTGGGGGCAGCGCTCAGCCTGCTCGCGGTGGTGGCGCTGCGCTTCTCGGTCGGTCAGCCGGCACCGGCGCCGGTCCTGCTGGCCGGGCTCCCAGCCTCCGAAGCGTCCGAGCGCAGCTGAGCGTCACCCCCGCCAGCACGAGGTCGCGTCCGAGGAGGAGCGAGGCGGCCAGCCGGTGATCGAGATCGGGTGGGCCGAACAGCGCCAGGACCGTCGAGGTGAGGACCATCGCAACGGCGGTCAGGACCACCTCGGCCCGGAACCGGTCGACCGGCTCCCGGACGAGCAGTGCGGCGAACGGTGCGAGCCAGAGGAGGAACTGCGGGGACAGCAGCGGGGCCGTGACGACCAGCGCCGCGAGGCCGCCGAGCATCATGAGCACCGCCGCCTCGGCCCGGCGAGCCGGATCGCATCGGCTCGCCAACCAGGCCAGCGTGGCCAGCGACGACGAGGAACCCGATCCGTCCGGCCAGGACGATCGTGGGGTCGAGGGTGCCGATCCGGTAGGCATCGGCTTCGAGCCGCGGCGGACCGCCCGACGCCAGCGAAACGATCGAACCGGGGACCGACTCGAGGTGCCATCCGGTCGCCCCCCGGAGCGACACGACCTGCTCGATCGCGTCGATCCCGCCGTAGGCCACCCAGGCGATCCCGGCGACGAGCGAGGTCACGGTCGCCGCGATCGCCGCACGCCACGACCGGATGGCGATGGCCGCCGGGATCAGGAGGGCCGGGAAGATCTTGATCAGCCAGCCGACGGTGACGGCCAGCGCGAACCCGACGGCATGCCTCGCCCCGACCGAGGGCTCGCGGTCGGCGGTTGCCGAGCCCGCCGGTCCGTCCCGCCGGAGCCCGGCCAGTTCGATGACGCCGACGGTGGCCGCCAGGGTCGCCCAGAGATCGAGTCGGAGCAGCCCCATGGGGATCATCGCGGTACCAAGAACGAGGTAGGCGACGGCGGGTCGGTTCCCGACCCGGGCGGCGAGCAGCCCGGCCAGGGCGAGATCGACCCCGAGCGAGGCGAACACCAGGCGCCGGTTCGTGTCGACCACGCCTCCGGCTCCGGTGCCCCGCGCCAGCACCTCGGCGATCAGCACGGTGCCCGGTGGGTACTCGACGGGATGGTCGAGCCAGGGTCGGCCGGGCTCGGTGGCAATCGCGTGGAATCGAGCCCCGTCCCAGCCGTCGAGTTCGGCCGGGGAGTCGGTGGCGGGGCCGAGGCCGAGAACCAGTGCGGCGCCGACCCGGAGGGCGATCAGCACGATCACGAGTCGGCGCATCCGGGCCACGGTAGTTGGGGGTGGCCCGGACTCCGGGCACCGGCCCGCCCGCTCGGACATCCCCTCCGGCGTGGGCCGGTCTGACCAGGACGGGAACCCGAGCCTGGGCCGCGGCGCGGATCCTCGGTCGGCGCTATCGTCGGGTCCAGTCCGTCGGCACAGGAGCAGAGATGACCGACCCGTTCGATCCCGGCCAGGAGCCTTCGTCGCCGAGTGCTCCGGAGCCTCCGAGGCGGCCCGGCGCACCGTCACCCCAGGCACCGTCACCCCAACCACCGTCACCCCAGGCACCGTCACCCCAACCGCCGACGCCCCCCTCCGCACCTCCGGCTTGGGGCGCGCCACCGGCCGAATCCTGGCCGACCGCCCCGGTCGATCCGGCCCCGACCTCGGCCACCCCACCACCATCGGGCTTCCCGCCCCAACCACCCGATTCCGGGTTCGCGCCCCCGGGTGGTCAGCCGCCGTTCGTCCCGCCGAGCACGCCGCCGCCCTTCGTCGGCGGGCAGCCGCCGACCGGGCCGACCGGTGGCGGCTTCGTCGACCCGGGTCCCGAACCACGGGGGCGTCGGACCGGGCTCTGGTTCGGTCTGGGCGCCCTGGTCGGTCTCGTGGCGATCGGCGTGGTCCTCGCGCTCTCGCTCGGCGGCGACGACGACGAGGCCGCCGTCTCCACCACCACGACGAGCACGGCCGCCCCGACCTCGACCACGCTCGCCGAGACCACCACCGTCCCGCCCGAGCCGGTCACCACCGATCTCGTTGCGACCTCGGTCGTCCAGATCTTCCCGGCCGTCGGCGGCGTCCCCGTCTGCCAGGGTTCGGGGACCATCGTCACCGCCGACGGGCTCATCGTCACCAACGCACACGTGGTCGAGAACTTCGGTGATTGCGCCTACGACCAACTGCTGATCGCCATCACCGGGGCGGCCGACGAAGCGCCGACGATCTCCTACATCGGCGAGGTGTACGCGCTCGACCGGGCGCTCGATCTGGCGGTCGTCGGCGTCGCCGCCGACCTCGACGGCACACCCATCACGGTGAGCGACCTGACGCCCATCGTCGTGGGTGACTCCGACCAGGTCGGGTTGGGCGACCAGATCCGGATCCTGGGTTACCCGGCCCTCGGTGGCGACACGATCACGTTCACCAGCGGTTCGGTGTCGGGCTTCACCTCCGAGGCCGGCATCGCCGACCGGGCCTGGATCAAGACCGACGCCACGATCTCGGGCGGCAACAGCGGTGGCCTGGCCATCAACGACGCCTTCGAGATGATCGGCGTCCCGACCCAGGCCTCGGGCGGGGCCGACCTCGACATCGCCGACTGCCGGGTCGTCACCGACACCAACAGCGACGGGGCGATCGACGAGTTCGACTCGTGCATCCCGATCGGTGGCTTCATCAACGGCATTCGCCCGTCCAATCTGGCCGCCGGTCTCATCACCGAGGCGGCGGCCCGGATCCCGGTCGTCATGGACACGACCGCACCCGAGCCTCCGCCCACCGGGGTCGGCTTCTTCCTCGACGTGCGCATGACCTCGGCCATCGTCGACGATCTCCCCGTCGACGACGTGAGCCAACTTCCTTCGGGCGCGCCGCAGGTGTGCGCCACGTTCGACTACGAAGACATGGTCGACGGTCAGAGCTGGGATGCGATCTGGTCGCTCGACGGCGAGTTCGTCGAGGAGATCTCGATTCTCGAGTCCGAGTGGATCGGCGGCCCGTCCGGCGTCGATTGGTGGGTTTGCGCCGAGGGCGACGTCGGCGGACTGCCCGACGGCATGTACGAGGTCCAGCTCTACATCGACGGCGAGTTCGACAGCTCCAACACGATCCACGTCGGTGCGGCCGGCCCGGTGCCCGTCACGTTCGTGAACGACACCGATTTCGTCGTCTGCTACCTCCAGGTGGCACCCGGTCTGGCGAACGGGTGGGGGCCCGACGATCTCGGTTTCGATCAGACCGTCCCCATCGGCGGCGAGGTGGTGCTGAACCTGCCGGTCGACGTCTACGACGTGCTCGGACAGGACTGCGATTTCACCCGGGACGCCACCCGATTCGGTGTCGACATCACACTCGAGAACCCGGTCGGGCTGGCCGGAGGCTGAGCGGCCCGCTCCGGTTCGCCCCTCCCGATCGGGGCGCCGGGTCGATCTCCCGGTGGGAATGAACCGTCGATATCGTGGTTGTACTGATGTCCAGCCTCGACAACCCCTCCTGGAGCTGATCGCGTGAGCACGACCGATGTGAACCCCACCGATGTCGACACCCCGGTGTTGGCGGTGAGCGAGGCGGCCCTGGCCACCGTGCTCGAGGTGCGGGCCTCCGAGGACGACCCGGCCGGAACGGCGCTGCGCGTCGAGGTGACCGGGTCGAACATGACCGAGTTCCAGTACTCCCTCGAGCTGATGGCCATCGGCGAGGCCGCTCCCGACGACGCCATCTACACCCAGGGCGAACACGGCGAGCTCACGGTGATCATCCCCGCGAACTCGATCGCCAAGATGGCCGGTTCGGTGCTGGATGTGCCGGCTCAGGCCACCGCCGGCGGTCTGGTCATCCGCAACCCGAATCAGCCCAACCCGCTCGAGGGCCTCGATCTCGACCTCGACGGCGAGCTCCCGCAACGGGTCCAGGCCGTCCTCGACCAGGCCATCAACCCGGCCCTGGCCTCGCACGGCGGCTATGCGTCGTTGGCCGGGATCGACGACACGAAGGTCTACGTGACCATGGGAGGCGGTTGCCAGGGCTGTGCGGCCAGTGCGATGACCCTGCAGGAGGGCATCAAGACCATGCTCATGGATGCCCTGCCCGAGATCACCGAGGTCATCGACGCCACCGACCATTCGGCCGGCGACAACCCGTTCTACACCTGAGCGACCGCCCGATCGGTCTCGCTACGACGGGAACGCCCCGGCCATCCTGGCGGCGGCGAGTGTGTTCTCGATCAGGCAGGCGATGGTCATCGGGCCGGTGCCGCCCGGCATCGGGGTGATGGCTCCGGCAACGGACTGGACCGCATCGAAGTCGACGTCGCCGACGATGCCGTTCTCGGACCGCGACACGCCCACGTCGATCACGGTGGCCCCGGGCTTCACGTGATCGCTCGTGATCATGCGAGCGACACCGGCGGCGGCGACGATGATGTCGCACGATCGGGTGATGGCGAGCAGTTCGTCGTCATCGGTCCGCGAGTGGGCCAGCGTGACGGTGGTGTCGATCCCCTTGCGTCCGAGCAGCAGCACCATCGGGAGCCCGACCAGGGTCGAACGACCGATGACCACGGCTCGCCGCCCCGAGGTCTCGATGCCGTAGCGCTCGAGCAGCCGGATCACCCCGAGTGGCGTGGCCGGAACGTGCCCCGGCAGCCCCCGGACCAGCCTCCCGAGCGACAGCGTGGTCAGCCCGTCGACGTCCTTGGCCGGCGGAAGCAGTGCCAGCACCGGCTCGGGGTCGAGATGGGCCGGCAGGGGCAGCTGGCAGAGGATCCCGTGCACGCCGTCGTCGGCAACGAGTTCGGCGACCGCGGTCTCGACCTGGTCCTGCGTGGCGTCGGCCGGCAGACCGACGTGACGCGACGTCATGCCGGCCTCGGCCGCCTTGCGGTTCTTCATCCGCACATAGATCTGGCTCGGCTTGTCGTCGCCGACCAGCACCGTGGCCAGGCAGATCGGGGCGGCATCGGCTGCGGCGATCACCGACGCGATGTCGGCCACCGTCTCGTCTCGCAGGCGGTTGCCGTCGAGCAGCACGGCGCCACCCTCGGTTCGCTCGATCGGTCGGTCGGTGGGGGGCGTCGACATGGGGTCACCTCGGGGCATCGATGGGGAGTCGGGAACGGATGAGCGGCAGCGGCGTCGGATCGGCCGATGGGGACGGCCCGGAGCCGGTCAGGGGAACACGACCGTTCGATGGCCCACCATCAGGATCCGGTCCTCGGCCCAGTAGCGCACGGCCCGGGACAGCACCCGGCGTTCGACATCTTGGCCCAACCGGGTGAGCTGTGCCGGGGTGTCGGCGTGGCTGACCCGCACGACGTCCTGGTCGATGATCGGGCCTTCGTCGAGCTCGGCCGTCACGAAGTGGGCCGTCGCCCCGACGATCTTGACGCCTCGTTCGTGGGCCTGGTGGTAGGGCCGGGCCCCCTTGAAACCGGGAAGGAACGAGTGATGGATGTTGATGGCCCGACCGTCGAGCGCAGTGCACAGCTCGTCGCCCAGGATCTGCATGTAGCGAGCCAGGACGACCAGTTCGACGTCGTGTCGGCGAACCAGATCGAGCAGGACCCGCTCCTGCGCCGCCTTGGTCTCGGGCGTGATGGGCAGGTGCACGAACGGCACCCCCTCGTGCTCGGCCAGTGGGGCGAGATCGGGATGGTTGGAGACGATCAGCGCCACGTCGATCGGCAGCTCACCGGTGCGCCACCGGTAGAGGAGGTCGACCAGGCAGTGGTCGTAACGCGAGACCAGGATCGCCACCTTGGGGCGGTGCTCGACCGAGCGCACCGAGAGCTGGGGGTCGTAGTCCTCGAGTTGGGCTTCGAGGACCCGGCCGATCCGTGCCTCGTCGGTCTCGGGCGAATCGAAGACGGTGCGCATACAGAAGATCCCCGAGACCGGATCGCCGAACTGGGCGTTCTCGACGATGTTGCCGTCGAGCTCGAGCAGCCCGGTGCAGACGCGGTGGACGATGCCCGGTCGGTCGGGGCATCGGAGGGTCAGGATGTGGCGCGACACGGTGGGAGCGTTCGGCTAGGTGAAGTGGACGAGTTCGACGTCGAAGGTGAGCGCTTCGCCGGCCAGGCGATGGTTGGCGTCGATGGTCACCGAGGCGTCGTCGATGGCCACGATCGTCGCCGGCATGCCTCCGGCCTGGACCTGATCGCCGACGGTGAGTCCCGGCGGGGCCTGATCGATCGGGACGGTGACGATCATGTCGTCGCGTCGTTCGCCATAGGCATCGGCCGGCTCCATCCGCACGGTCCGGGACTCGCCGATCGCCAGGCCACGCACGGCCTGGTCGAAACCGCTGATCACCTGGCCCGAGCCGACGACGAATTCGAGCGGTTCGCGGCCCGACGAGGAGTCGAACTGGCTCCCGTCGTCGAGGGTGCCGGTGTAGTGAACGGCGACGGAGTCGCCGTCGGTGGCGGTTCGGGCTTGGTTCATGGGGTCCTCCTGGTCGAGACCGAAGCGATCACCCTAGAGGGCGAAGGGGCGGAGCCCGACCGGGGGGTGAGGGCGAAGGGGCGGAGCCCGACCGGGGGGTGAGGGCGAAGGGGCGGAGCCCGACCGGGGGGTGAGGGCGAAGGGGCGGAGCCCGACCGGCTCATAGGTCGTCGGGTCCCGACCGACGCTGGGGTTCGACCCGGCCGATCCGGGTGCAGCACGACCGGGAGCACGGAAGGGGTGAGTCGTGGCCGAAGACGAGATCCACAGCACGACCATCCGCACGGTGCTGGGCTCGTCGCGTCGCGAACACCGTTGGGACCTGGCCCACGAGGTCGTCATCCGGACCGTGCTCGGGAAGTCGTTCTTCGATCTGCGCCAGGTCCGGCCGATGGGCGACGACGATTGCGAGATCACGATCTCGTGTCTGCTCGGCAGCGTCGAACTGCTGGTACCGGTCGGAACCCGGGTCACCCTCGAAGGCTCGACCTTCCTCGCCGGCGCCTCGTCGGACGTGAGCGGGGAGGGAGACGTGCACCCCGACGGCTCGGGTGTCGATCTCACGGTGAACCCACTTCCTCGACTCGACATCGCAGCCGACGCCGTTCTCGGGCGGGTCCGGGTCCGGACGCCCGATCGCCCGGCAACGGCCCGTCCGGCGCGCTTCGCCCGCCTCCGACGGAAGAAGGCGTCCTCGGTCGAGGCGGTCGGCGATCCGAAGCCGGTCGAGCTCTTCGCTTCACGGGAGCCGTCCGGTCTCTCGCCGGACACGCCGGTCGGAGCGCCCGAGCCGGCCGTCGGGCCGACGATCCCGGCGGGGCCCTCGTCTCTCCGACGTCCGGCGTCGGTGCCCTCCTGGCCCCGATCGAGCGGTCCGCGGTCTGCGGTGGCACCGGAGCCGACCGTCGATGCCGAGATCACCCGGTCGGCTCCCGTCGATGAACGGGTCGACGTCGAGATCTCGCGCGGGCGTCGCTCCGACGACCCGCCCACCGAGTCGCTCGACGACTTCGATCCCGCCGACTTCCCCGACGAGACGATGGTCTGATCCCGGTCACCCCGGCGCGAACCGGGCGGTCACCCCGGGCGCGAACGCCATGCCCCCATCGATCTTGATCACCGATCCCGTCGTGTAGCTCGACGCATCCGACGCCAGATACAGCGCCGCGCCGATCACCTCGTGGGGCAGCCCTCCACGCTGCAACGGGATCGTCGACTTCGCCCGCTCGGCGAAGTCGTCGAGGTCCCAGGCCGCCGCGATGTCGGTCAGGAACGGTCCCGGCATGATCACGTTGACCCGGACCTTGGGCCCATAGGCCCGTGCGAACGCCGTGCTGAGCGCGTTCAGCCCCGACTTGGCCGCCCCATAGGCGGCCTCGTTGGGCGTCGGTTGGACGGCGGCGATCGACGAGATGTTGATGATCGACCCGCCTTCGCCGGCGGCCATGCGCTCGCCGAATCCGGCCATCAACCGGAAGGGTCCCTTGAGGTTCACGTCGAGGACCTTGTCGTAGAGCGCCTCGCTCACGTCGCCGAGCGACGAGTACAGCGGCGACAGACCGGCGTTGTTGACGAGCACGTCGCAACGCCCGAACTCGTCGTAGACCCGATCGATCAGCTCGTTGCACTGCTCCCAATGGCCGACGTGGCACGCCACCGGGATGGCTCGCCGACCGGTCGTCGCCGTGATCTCGGCAGCGAGGAACTCGCAGGCCGGGAGCTTGCGGCTGGCGATCACGACGTCGGCCCCGGCCCGGGCGAACGCCCGGATCATCTGACGGCCCAGACCCCGGCTCCCGCCGGTCACCACGGCGACCTTGCCGGTCAGATCGAACAGGTCGAGCGGCCGATCGCTGATCGCATCGGCAACGGCGTCGGGATCGTCCGCCGCCGGCGACGGGGATGCGCCAGGTTCGCTCATGGTGCGATCACCACCTTGCCGGTCGTCCGTCGGTTGTCGAGATCGTCCAGTGCGGCCACCGCCTCGTCGAGCGGTCGGACCGCATCGATCAGCGGGTCGATGTGGCCGGTGCCGTACAGCTCGCAGATCCGATCCCAACCACGCCGCAGAGCCGAAGGGTCACGTTCGAGGCTCGCGCCCCAGTGGACGCCGACGATCGAGTAGTTCTTCAGCAGGATGTGGTTGGCCGGCGCCTCGGGGATCCGGCCACTGGTGAAGCCGATGACCAGCAGACGCCCATCCCAGGCCATCGTGCGCCGAACCTGATCGAAGATGTCGCCACCGACCGCTTCGTAGCAGACGTCGACCCCGCGGCCGTCGGTGGCCGCCCGGACGGCTTCGACGACATCGACTTCCTTGTAGTCGAAGGCTGCGTCGGCCCCGAGGGCGAAGACCGTTTCGACCTTGTCCGGCCCGCCGGCCAGCCCGATCACGTTGGCCCCCATCGCCTTGCCGACCTGGATCGCCGACGAACCGACGCCGCCGGCAGCCGCCGTGACCAGCAGGGTCTCGCCCGGCTGGAGGTGGGCCCGCTCGTCGAGGGCGAACACGGTGGTGCCGTAGTTGGTGAGCAGGCAGGCGGCGTGCTCGAACGACATCCCGTCGGGAATGGGGAAACACCCCGCGGCCGACGCGACGGCCTTCTCGGCGAGACCGCCGTTGCCCATGAAGAGCACCCGGTCGCCGACCGCGACGTTCGTGACCCCCGGACCGATCGCTGCGACCGCGCCGGCGATCTCGCCACCCGGCGTGAAGGGCAGGCGGGGCTTGACCTGGTAGCCACCCCGGATCTGCAACAGGTCGGGGAACTTGAGCCCGCAGGCCTTCACGTCGAGCACGACCCGTCCCTCGCCGGGTGTCGGGTCGTCGATCTCGTCGAGTCGGAGGACCTCGGTCGGTTCCCCCAACTCGTGTACCTGCCAAGCACGCATGGGCGTTCTCCTCACTGTTCGGTGGTGCCGACGGGCGCACCGCCGTGAGGGTTGATCCTCGCTGAACGACGTCGAGGGTGCCAGTCGATCGCCACGAATCGGAGGCGATCGTCGCGAGTTCGGCTCAGTCCGGGCCGACGGCCCGCACGACGAGGGCGATCATCGAGGTGGTCTCGGCCGGGGCGAGCGGCGCCCGCCGCAGCAGGAGGCGAACGATGAACGGACCCTCGACCATGTCGAGGAGCATGTCGAGATCGACGTCGCCGCGGACCTCACCACGCGCCCGGGCCCGGGCCAGGATGGCTCGCAGGGGGGCCTTGCGCTCGGCCATCAGTTCTCGATGCACCCGATCGAGATCGGGATCCGACGCTGCGGCGGCCATCACCCCGAGGATCGTGCGCGTCATCATCGGGTCGTCGACCATCACCAGCATGCTCGAGATGAACCGCTCGAGATCGCCGGCGAGTGTCCCGGTGTCGGGGGTGGGCAGGGTGGTGACCAGTGCACCGATCGCATCCAGCATCAGGGCGTTGCCCGATTCCCAGTGCCGGTAGATCGTCGTCTTGGCGACACCGGATCGTTTGGCGACGGCATCGACGGTGAAGCCATCGATCCCGTGCTCGGCGATCACGGATTGTGCCGCGGCCCGAGCCTTGTCTCTCGCTTCTTCGCTCAGCGGACGGGCCATGACGCTTCGTGAGCGTAGCGAAATGCGGGCCGATCGCTGCCCCGGCTGTGACAGACTCCCACCGTGTCGGCGCAACTCCATCTGCATGGCCTGGGCTTCGATCGCGGTGGCACGACGATCCTCGACGACATCTCGTTGACGGTCGGCGGCCGCGACCGGGTCGGTCTCGTCGGTCCGAACGGTGCCGGCAAGTCGACGCTGCTCCGCCTGGCCGTCGGCGAGCTGTCGCCGTCACGGGGGCGGGTGGCGTTGGTCCCCGAGCGGGCAACGATCGGTCTCCTCGCCCAGGAACTCGCCCCCGTGGGCGGACAGACCGTGATCGATCTGGTCGCGGAGCGTACCGGCGTGGCGCAGGCCCAGCGTGAACTCGACGAAGCCACCGCCGACCTGACCTCCGAGACCCCCGAAGCGGCCGATCGGTACGACCTCGCCCTGGATCGGTGGCTGCGGCTCGGGGCTGCGGACCTCGAGCATCGGTTGTCGGAGAACCTGGAACGAATCGGACTTCGGTCGTCGGTGCTCGACCAGCAGGCCGTCACCCTCTCGGGCGGGGAGCAGGCGCGGGTCGGGCTGGCCATCGTCCTGGTCGCCCAGTTCGACATCCTCCTGCTCGACGAACCGACGAACGATCTCGACCACGTGGGCCTGGCCCAGCTCGAGGGGTTCCTCGTCGGGATCGACCGACCGGTCGTACTCGTGTCGCACGATCGCCGGTTCCTCGAGCGGGTGGTCACCTCGGTCGTCGAACTGGACCCCCACACGCTGACCGCGGCGACCCATGGCGGCGGCTGGCAGGGGTACCTCGAGGCCCGTGAGGTGGCCCGACGCCATGCCGAGGAGCGCTACGCAGACTTCACGACGAAGCGGGCGAAGCTGACCGATCGGGCCCGCACCGAACGGGAGTGGGCGACCAAGGGGGTGGCGTCGACCAAGAGGAACCCCAAGGACAACGACAAGGTCCAACGCAAGGCGAGTATCGAACGGACCGAACAACTGGCCTCCCGGGCCCGCCGAACCGAGCGGGCGATGGAGCGACTCGACGTGGTCGACAAGCCCTGGGAACCCTGGCAGCTGCAGTTCGAGATCGGCGAGGTCGAACGGTCGGGCGATCTGGTGGCCCAGCTGTCGGGGGCCGTGATCGAGCGCGAGGCCTTTCGGTTGGGTCCGGTCGACCTCGAGATCAACGCCGGCGACCGGGTCTTGATCACCGGTCCGAACGGGGCCGGCAAGTCCACGCTGCTCGCCGCACTGCTCGGCGATCGAGCCTTGACCCACGGCACCCAGCGGCTCGGCCGGTCGGTGGTGATCGGTCGGCTCGACCAGCAACGCTCCCGATTCGACGACGCCGATCGACTGCTCGACGGGTTCGTGGAAGCCACCGCGGTCGCACCCACCGAGGCCCGCTCGTTGCTGGCCAAGTTCGGGCTCGGCGCCGACCACGTGAGTCGCCCCACCGTCGAGCTGTCTCCCGGCGAGCGGACTCGAGCGCTCCTGGCGGTGTTCCAGGCGAGGGGCGTGAACACGCTGGTCCTGGACGAGCCCACCAACCACCTCGACCTTCCGGCGATCGAGCAGCTCGAACAGGCACTGACCCGGTTCGGGGGCACCGTGCTCGTCGTCTCGCACGACCGGGCCTTCGTCGAGGCGCTCACCGTCACCCGACGGGTCGAGGTGGGCAAGGGGACGATCAGCGTGGCCTAGCGGTCGGGGTGCACCGGCGTTTGCGATGTTCCCCACGAGACGACGCGGCCGCCGGCGTGGAGTGGGTCGCGGGCGAGGGCGATGACCGACACCCCGATTCCGTAGGTGTGGGCCGTCGGTCCGGGCTCGATCCTCACGAAGCAGCCGTCGGGTTCGTCGAGCGCCCCGTGACCGGACACGGTCCCGAGGGCACCGGCGGCGAGCAGGGAGCCGATCTCGGGATCGTCCATCGCCAGCAGCGAGGCCCGGCCCGCGAACTGGATGCTGAATGGTGGGCCGATCGGGAGCCGACGGATCGGGATCACCACGCCGACCCGCCGGCTGATCTCGATGTTGCGGGCCTTGCGGCTCGATCGCATGGTGTGGACGAACAGGGTCGGGGGACCGGGTCGGTCGTCGACGGCGGCGTAGATCACGCCGGCGGCGTGCGGCACCCCGCGTTCGGACACCGTCGAGAGCACGGCGAAGGACTGCTTCTCGATGATGCGCCGGGTTCGCTCGACCTGGTTCGGGTCGCTCGGGGTGGCTGTGGTCGGGGTGGCTGTGGTCGGGGTGGCTGTGGTCGTGTTGTGCATGATGTCCACCATGAAGGGCATCGGCCGGATGATCCATGACCAGACATCGCTGTTTCGTGCTCGATCGTCCAACACCGGTGGACGGTGGACCGTCCCTGGGCGAGGATGCGGGGGATGGACGCCAACCTCGGATCGACCACGGCCGTCCCGCCGATCGCGCAGGCCCTGCGGTTCGTGCGGATGTCGGGGATCTTCTATTGCCCGTCCGAACTCACCGAGCCCTGGGGTCTCGAGCTGCCGCCGATGGCGGACTGCCTGTGGTTCCACGTCGTGCTCGACGGGACCTGCACCGTGGCGGTGGAGGGAGAGGAACCGCAGGTGATCCGTGCCGGCGACCTCGTCCTCGTGCCGCGAGGCACCGGGCACCGGATCCGGGGCGTCGAACCGGCCCCGACGCCGTCGGTGTTCGATCTGCCCCACGACGAGGTCGGTGACCAGTTCGCCGTGTTGCGGCACGGTGGCGGCGGGGCGGCGACCCAGCTGGTCTGTGGTGGGGTCCGATTCGATCACCCCGCGGCCCGACACCTGATGGAGGCCCTTCCGACGTTCCTTCGGGTCGAGAGTTCGCGAACGCCCCGGGCCGACTGGCTCCGCGCCACCCTGGATCTCATGGCCGACGAGACCAGTCGCATCCGGCCGGGCAACGAGGCCGTCGTGAGCCGCCTCTGCGACATCATCGTGATCCAGGCCATTCGTTCCTGGATCGAGCAGGATCCGGCAGCCCAATCGGGATGGTTGGGGGCCCTGCGTGACGACCAGATCGGGGCGGCCATCGCCTCGATCCACACCGAACCCGGTCGGGACTGGTCGGTGGCGTCGCTGGCGGCCTCGGTCGGGATGTCCCGATCCGCCTTCGCAGCCCGTTTCACCGACCTCGTCGGCGAGCCGGCCATGCGCTACGTGGCCCGCTGGCGCATGCTCCATGCGCTCGACCTGCTCGAAGGTGGGGGCCAGACGGTGGCGTCGGTCGCCCACGAAGTCGGCTACGACTCCGAGGCGGCCTTCAGCCGGGCCTTCAAGCGCATCACCGGTTCGTCGCCCCGGGCGGCGGCCGGGTCGCGAACGGGCGGTTCAGTCGGCTGATCCCGACAGGGCCCGCAGGCATCGTTCGGCGTCGTCGGCACGGTGGGCGGGGACGAGGAGGTGGTCGTGGAAGTGGCCGGCGATGACGTTGCAGGCGATGCCCTCGTCGGCCAGAGCGTTCGAGAACGCCGCCGTCAGCCCGACCGCTTCGAGGGAGCTGTGGACGTCGAGCGTCAACCACACGGCCTCGAATCCGATCGGCCAGCCCCGTCGGCCGGCCGCTTCGATCGTCGCCACCACCGTGACGCCCTCGGCCTCGCTGACGAGGGCCTCGATGCCCTCGCCCAGCGTCACCGCCGTGGCCGGTTCGATCGTCGTGACCGTGAATCGACCCGGCCGTCGGGTGATGGTGAGCGAGGCCAGCATGCGGCCGAGGTCGGTTTCGCCGGTGGCCGGATCCATCAGTTGACCATGCGCTCGTGGCCCTCCCAGAACGGCTTGCGCAGTTCGGTCTTGAGGATCTTGCCCGACGGGTTGCGAGGGAGGGCGTCGATCCAGTCGACCGACGTCGGGCACTTGTAGGTCGCCAGGTTCTCCCGGGCGAAGGCGATCACGGCGGCCTCGTCGAGCTCGGGATCGGCCCGGGTGACGAGGGCCTTCACCGTCTCCCCCCACTTCTCGCTCGGGACCCCGATGACCGCAACGTCGGCGATGCCCGGATGCTTCATCAGGGCGTTCTCGATCTCGGCCGGATAGATGTTCTCGCCACCCGACACGATCATGTCCTTCACCCGGTCGTGGATGAACACGTAGCCGTCCCGGACGTAGCCGGCATCACCGGTCCGGAACCAGCCGTCGACGATCGCCGCACGGGTGGCGGCTTCGTTCTTCCAGTAGCCCTTCATGACCTGGGCCGACTTGACCCAGATCTCACCGACTTCGCCGTCAGTGACGTCGTCCTGGGTCTCGGCGTCGACGATCCGCAGCTCGACGTCGCCCCACGGTTTGCCCGCCGCTCGCAGCAGGTGGGCCCGGTCGCCGCCGGGGTCGTGGTCTTCGGGGTCGAGCTGCACGACGCCGCCGGTGGTCTCGGTCAGGCCGTAGGCCTGCATGAACTCACAACCGAACAGCGCCATCGAGCCGGTGAGCACCGACTCGGTGATCGGCGACGCGCCGTAGACGAGCGCCCGCATCGAGGAGAAGTCGGCGTCGCTGGCACCGGGCACACTCAACACGAACTGGAGGACGGCAGGCACCAGCAGGGCGTGGGTGATGCCGAACTTCGGGATCAGCTCGATGATCTCCATCGGGTTGACCTCCTTGGTCATCACGGTGTGCGCACCGTTCACCATGCCGGCCAGGGCCCAGCCGCTGCCGGCGATGTGGAACAGCGGCATGGCGACGAGGTTGACGGCGGTGTCGTCGAACTTCCAGGCGATCCGCCCGGTGTCCATCGTGGCCATGAAGTTGTCGTTGGTCAGTTCGACACCCTTGGGCAGGCCGGTCGTTCCCGATGTGTAGAGCTGATAGCAGGTGTCGTCACCGGCGATCTCGATGTCGGGATCGACGGCGGGGTAGCGGGCCACCCAGTCGTCGTAGCGTTCGTGACCCGAGCCGCCGGGATCGCCGATCACCAGGACCTTCTTGATCTTCGGCAGGGTCATCTTGTCGAGATGACCGAGGAACTCGGCACCGACGAACAGGACCTCGGCGTCGGCGTCGTCGATGATGAACTCCATCTCGGGTGGCGCCAGCCGCCAGTTCACCGCCACCGACACCGCGTTCACCTTGGCGCCGCCGAACAGGTGGGTGAAGTACTCGGGCGTGTTCTTGTCGAGGAACGCGATCCGGCCGGCCTTGCCGACGCCCAGCTCGAGCAGGCCCTGGGCGACCTGCTGGGACTCCGACTCGAGCTCCCCGTAGGTCCAGGTGCGGTCGCCCGCGGTCAGCGCCAGTCGGTCACCGGCCCGTGCGGCCCAGTGTCGACTGATTCCGGCCAGGTTCTCGATGTCGGGCATGCTCGTCGGCTCCTCTCGGCGATCCGGTCCGTCCCGGGTCACGTGTCATCGGTCACTGCGGCACGCTAGTCCGTCGCCGAATCGAAGGCTCAACGGTTCTCGAGGGCGAAGTGCTGGTAGTCGACCAGCGTCGACCAGTCGCCGCCCCACTCCCAGCCGATCGCCGCAAACGCCTCGGTGACGACGTCGCCGGGCCGGATCTGGCCCGGTGCCCCGAGCGAGCGATCGAGGTAGTGCGCCGCCAGTTCGGGAAGTACCACATCGCCGCGCCGATAGGGGTTGAGGAATGGGTTGACGTCGACGGCCAGCCCCTTGGCGTGTTCCGACCAGGTCGAGCTGCCCCGGGTGGCCCGGCACACGAACCCGGCCGTCACGTTGCCGTCGCCCGTGGGCGCGGCCGCGAGGTCGGCCGCCGTGGTCACCCGGATCTCCTCGATCGGGTACCGGGCCGCCCACAGCCGTTCGAAGACCGACACGATGTCGTCGGCAACGGAGGCGTTCACGATCAGATCGCCGGTGTGTTGGCGGTCGTCGAAACCCCAGAAGGCCACGGTGAGGTAGGCCAGCTCGTCGGACCCGACCGGACAGCCCTCGTGCCACGTGGACTCGGCGAGGATCGCGGTCGGAACGGGCTCGATCGTTGCCGCGAAGTCCGCACCCGGTGGGGGAGGAGGAAGACGATCGATCGTCGCGAAGCGCCGATCGCGCAGTTCGGGAGGCGTCGAGAGGCCGGTGGCAACCGGGCCGAGCGCCGGATCCGTCGGCGTCAGGTCACGCGTGCCGAGCCAGTCGGGCCGGACCGGCAGATCCGATGGGGGATCGGTCGACGGCGACGTTTCGGGGAGCGAGGGATCCGAGACTGCCGGTTCGGCGCTCCCGGGTTCGTCCGGATCGGGCGAGGTGGTGGCCGCGACGGTCGTCGCGGACCCGGTCACACCGGTCGGGGCAGCCTCGTCGGGCCCGCCACACGAGCTGACCAGCAGGGCCACGGCGAACACGACGACGGCTCGTCCGACGGTGGCAGGGCCGGCGACGGCGAGCGGGGCGGTGGCGAGCCGAGCGGGCACGGTCTGACAGTAGGGCGCGACGTCTGCTCTGATGCATCGATGGCCAAGAACGTGTTGGGTGGAGAGCTGCAGCCGTGTTCGTTCGATCCGTTGACCGGTTTCTACCGAGACGGCTGCTGCGGGACCGGTGCCGATGACGCCGGGGTGCACATCGTGTGTGCCCGCATGACCGACGAGTTCCTCGCGTTCTCGAAGGAGCGAGGCAACGACCTCAGCACGCCGATGCCCCAGTACCGGTTCCCCGGGTTGACCGACGGCGACCAGTGGTGTCTCTGCGCCGACCGCTGGGTCGAGGCCCACGAGGCCGGTGTGGCCCCGAAGGTCGTGCTGGAGGCCACGCACGCCGCGGTGCTCGAGTGGGCCACCCTCGACACCCTGCTCGAGCATCGATTCGACCGCTAGAAAGGTCGGGTGACGCCCGACTCCCCGAATCCCGATCGCCTGGCCATCTCCGATGTCGACTTCGTCGATCTCATGGCGCTCGAACCCCACGGACCCGACACCTACGTGGGATTGGCCCCCCGCTATCCGTGGGGTCGCCTGTTCGGCGGTCACGTGGTGGCGCAGGCGCTGCGGGCGGCCCAGCTGACCGTCGGTGACGAGTACGTCGTGCATTCGTTGCACGCGTACTACATCCAGGGCGGAACCCATCGCGAACCGGTCCGGTTCGAGGTCGATCGTCTGCGCAACGGCTCGTCGTTCTGGGTGCGCCAGGTCGTCGCCCGACAGTCCAGCGGCGCCATCCTCAACCTGTCGGCGTCGTTCCAGCGACACGAGGACGCGGTCGACGTCCAGACCCAGTCGCCGCCCGTCGAACTCGATGGCCCCGACGGCCTCGACGAACAGGGCTGGGGTGGCATGCTCGAACGGCGCGTGGCGATCAAGGAGTTCGGTCACACCAGCCTGTGGATCCGCCTCGCCCAGACCCTCCCCGACGATCCGCAACTGGCGGCGTGTGCCCTGGCGTTCCTGTCGGACTCGGTCCCGACGGGCGCCGTTCGGGCCACCCATCCACGGCAGGTCCCGAGGGAACGCAATCGCGAGGTCTTCGTCGGTGCCAGCCTGGACCACGCCGTCCACTTCCATCGGCCGGTCGACCCGACCGAGTGGCTCCTCGCCGATGTGCGCTGTCACGGACTGACGGGTGCTCGGGGCCTGTCCGTCGGCAACCTGTTCGATCGCGCCGGCGTCCAGGTCGCGACCGTGGTCCAGGAAGTCCTGCTCCGCGAGCGGCGCCAGGAGTCGAGCGCCGACGCCGGGTTCGGAGGCAAGGCCTCTGAGGGACACCCGGAGCGCCCGGCAATCCCTCATGTCGACCCGATTCGGTCCGACAGGAGCGGGATCAGTTGGGAAGGCATTCGGCTCATGGGATTGCGAAAATCCAGCGACGTGGAGTTCGACCACGGCTCCGCGGACGACAACATCGACGGGCTCACCGGTCTCCCCGACCGCTGGCAGCTCGAGAACTGGATCTCGGCCAACCTCCAACGTTCCCGCCGCACCGGTGACCGCTTCGGGCTGTTCCTGGTCTCGGTTTCGAACCTGGCCGAGATCAACAGTGGCTACGGGAGCGCCGTCGGCGACGAGGTGCTCCAGGCCGTTGCCGAGGCCCTGGCGGCATCGGTCGGTTCGCGTGGACAACTGGCCCGCTACCTCGGCTCGGAGTTCGCCGTGGTCTGGCCCGGTCTGTTCGGGATGGACGAGGCCAACCGGGTGGCCGTCGAACTGATCTCGTCGCTGCCCCAGCAGGTCACCTTCGAACGGTTCGTCGTGCCGGTCCGCTCGGCGGTCTCGGGCGTGATGAGCGACTCCGACCTCAACGAACGGCTCCTGCTCGTCGAGTCCGAGGCCGCACTGGCCGAGGCCCGATCGGCAACCGGTCTCAACATCGTGCTCCGAGACGACGCCTACGGGGTGCGTCGCAAGCCCGAGGTGCTCGCCGTCCGACTGCAGCGAGCGTTCGAGAACGACGAGTTCCAGCTCTATTACCAGCCCATCGTCTCGCTGGCCGCCGGCACCGTCGTCGGGTTCGAGGCGATGTTGCGCTGG
Source organism: uncultured Acidimicrobiales bacterium (assembly GCA_963717115.1). Classification (GTDB taxonomy): domain Bacteria; phylum Actinomycetota; class Acidimicrobiia; order Acidimicrobiales; family SZUA-35; genus JBBQUN01. The sequence continues at coordinate 994,369 of CAVQVO010000017.1, forward strand.
CTGTCGCCCGACGCCGGCCCCACCGGAGCCGAACTGCTGTCGCCGGGATCATTCCTCGACGCCCTCCGGGCGTCGCCGATCGTCGCCCCACTGCACGGATGGGTCCTGCAGGAGTGTCTCCGAAACGTCAAGCACTGGAGCCAGGTGATGGGCTCCCCGAGCCTGTTCGGCGCCACCAATCTCGATCCCAGCTTCGTCCGGCACGAGCGCTTCGCCGAGGTGGTCCTCAAGACGATCGAGGATCTCGGGGTCCGCCCCACACAGGTCCTGCTCGACCTCAACGGGGCGACCGCGGGCCCGCAGATCGGCGTGTTGTGGCCCCGGTTGCAGCAGCTCAAGGCGGCCGGAGTCGGCATCGCCCTCGAGGACTTCGGGATCGGCCACGGGTCGCCCGATCTGCTCCGACGCTGTCGCTTCGACGTGATCCGACTCCCGCGCGTGCTGGTCGGCGGTCTCGGACTGGCCGAGGAGGACCGCATCATCGTGACCGGCCTCATCCGGCTGGCCCACGATCTGGGCTGCTACGTCATCGCCGAGGGGGTCGAGACCGAGGAGCAGGCCCGTCTGTTGCGCGAGGCCGGTTGCGATCTCGCCCAGGGATTCGTGTTCGGTCGTCCGGCCTCCGAGGAGGAGACCTCGCGCGAACTCGGACCGATCGCCAAGCAGGTCCGCAAGGCCGTCAACGTCGCCAATTCGTGATCGACGGCCCGGCCGGGCGGCCGGATCGTCGATCAGCGGGTCTGCAGCGCCAACGCTTCGCGGGTGGAGGCGGCGACGCCCGGGCCGTCCAGGCCGATGGCGGCCAGGATCTCGTCGGCCTTGCCGTGTGACAGGTAGGTGTCGGGGACACCGAGGACCTCGACCCGGGTGTCGGCCCGCAGTTCGTCGGCGATGCGGCTGCCGATCCCGCCGTCGCGCAGGCCGTCCTCGATGGTGACGACCAGCGGGTGGCGTCGGGCGTCGTCGAGCATGTCGGGATCGAGGGGCTTCACGACCCGGGGGTCCCAGACCGTGCACGAGATGCCCTCGTCGGCCAACAGGTCGGCGGCGTGCTGGGCGGCGGCGAGCATCTTGCCGACGCCGATCAGGCAGACCTCGGTGCCCGATCGATCGCGCCGCGCCGACAGGCCCCGTCCGACGAGTTCGTCGGGTACCGAGGGGGCCGGTGTCTTGGGCCAGCGCAGCGCGACGGGTCCGGCATCGAGTTCGTAGGCGTCGGCCAGCATCTGCTGGAGTTCCTGGTAGGACGAGGGGCAGAAGATCGTCATGTTCGGGATCTTCGAGAGCAGGACGAGGTCGATGATCCCGTGATGCGAGGGGCCGTCGTCGCCGGTGATGCCGGCACGGTCGAGGCAGAAGATGACCGGTTGACCGTGCAGGCCGACGTCGAGGTTCACCTGGTCGATGGCTCGGGTGAGGAAGGTCGCATACACCGCGAAGACCGGTCGCAGTCCTCCCATGGCCATCCCGGCGGCGGCCGTCACGGCGTGTTGTTCGGCGATCCCGACGTCGAAGCAGCGGTCGGGGAAGCGCTCGATGAAGGGCAACAAACCGGTGGAGTCGGGCATCGCGGCGGTGATGGCGACCAGATCGGGCTTCTCTTCGCCCAGCTTCACGATGGCTTCGGTGAAGGCGGCGGTGTAGCTCTCGGGCTTGAGGCCGCCGAGGTCGTGCATGTTCTTGATCGGGTCGTTCTCGGCCGGGGCGTATCCCCGTCCCTTCTGGGTCATCACGTGGAGCACGACCGGACCCTCGAACTCGGCGGCGTTCACGATCGCCGTTTCCAGTTCGGCGATGTCGTGACCGTCGAACGGACCCATGTAGCGGGCACCGAGGTGTTCGAAGAAGGTCTTGGGTTCGAAGGCCTCGCGGATGGCCGCCTTCGACGCGTTGATCCCCAGTTCGGACAACTTGCCGATGTAGGGGGCCTTGGCCGCCACCCGTTCGAGCCGGTGCTGGCGCCGCATGTAGACCGGATTCGAGCGGATCTTCACCAGGCTCTCCGAGAGCAGCGAGATCGTCGGTGCGTAGCTGCGCCCGTTGTCGTTGAGGATGATCGTGACGTTGCGTCCGGAGTGCCCCAGGTTGTTGAGGCCCTCGAACGCCATCCCGCCGGTCATGGAGCCGTCGCCGAGGACGGCGACCACCCGCCGCTGCTCACCGCGCAGTTCGAACGCCGTTGCCAGGCCGTGGGCGTAGCTGAGCACGGTCGACGCGTGGGAGTTCTCGATCCAATCGTGAGGCGACTCCGCACGACTCGGATAGCCCGACATGCCGCCCGCCTGGCGCAGGGTGTCGAACTGGTCCCAGCGGCCGGTGACGATCTTGTGGACGTAGGTCTGGTGGCCGGTGTCCCACAGGATCACGTCTCGTGGGGAATCGAGGACGCGGTGCAGGGCGATCGTCAGCTCGACATCGCCGAGGTTCGAACCGAGGTGACCGCTACCGGCCCGGGTGACCTTGTCGACGATGAAGGTGCGGATCTCCCGACAGAGGGTGTCGAGCTGTGCTGCAGTGAGTCGGCGCAGGTCGGCCGGACCTCGCAGGGTCGAGAGCAACTCCATGGCGCACCACGCTAGCGGACGGGTCGGGGAACGGCGGGGTCCGCCCGCCGGTCCGGCACCGGCCGGGAGTCACCCCGGCGTCGGGCACCGCCGGGTCGTCAATCGCACTTCTCGAGGAAGCGCTCGGTCTCGACGACCACCCGGACGACCTTGCCGGCGGCGATCAGGCCCCGTCCATCGCGAACCGAGGTGGTGAAGAACAACTTGCGGCCGACGATTTTCTCGAGCGTGGCCTCGGCGGTGATGGTCTGGCCGACCGGGCTCGGCGCGACGTGGTCGAGCATGACCTGGACCCCGACCGAGGTGCAGCCGTCCTCGAGGTCGGCCGAGACGGCGTCGCAGGCGGCCTGCTCGCAGAGGGCCAGGACGCGAGGGGTCCCGAGCACCGGCACCGTTCCCGATCCGAGGGCCAACGCGGTGTCGGCTTCACCGACTTCGACGATGACCATGGCCGTGAGGCCGGGCTCCAAAGGCATCCCCCTACCGTTGCGCGCCGGGGGCGCTTTGTAAAGGCTCTCGGTCCGGACCGGTTCGGGAGGGTCGCGATCCGGAGCCCGGGGAGGGATCCCGCTACATTCCACGGGGTGACCACCAACGACGAGCAGCAACCGTTGATCGAGACGCCCCTGATCGAGACCTCCCTGATCGAGCGGGTGCTCGGTCTCGGCCTGGGTGAGGGCGCCGACTTCGTCGAGATCTTCGTCGAGGACGTGCGGGCGGAGGGCATCACGCTCGACGATGGCCGGGTCGAGAACCTGGCAACGAGCCGCGACCGGGGAGCCGGAATCCGGGTGTTGGCCGGGGCCAAGACCGGGTTCGCCCACACCTCCGATCTCAGCGAGGCCGGGCTGATCGCCGCCGCACGGGCGGCAGCGGCATCGGCTCGGATCGAGCCGGTCGACGACGGCCGGACCATCGCGGTGACCCTCCGGCCTGTCACGCCGGCCCCCATCGCTCGTCGACCCGAGGACGTCCCGACCGACGCAAAGGTGGCACTCCTCCGCCGGGCCAACGACACCGCCCGAGCGATCGATGCCGCGATCACGCAGGTGTCGGCCACCTACGCCGACAGCAGGCGACGCATCGTGGTCGCCAACTCCGACGGGCTCCTCGCCACCGACGACCAGACCCGGACCCGGTTCGCCGTGAACTGCGTGGCCACCGGCGACACCGGGCTGCAGACCGGTTCGGAGTCGATCGGGAACACGGTCGGTTTCGAGCTGTTCGACACCGTCGACGTCGACCGGGCGGCCACCGACGCCGCCCACCGGGCCATCACGAAGCTGGCCGCCGTGCCGGCACCCTCGGGCACACTGCCGGTGGTGATCGGACCGGGATCGGGTGGGGTGCTCTTCCACGAGGCCTGCGGACACGGCCTCGAAGCGGATCTCGTCGCCAAGGGCGCCTCCGTCTTCGCCGGTCGGATCGGTCAGCAGGTGGCGTCCCCCCTGGTCACGCTGATCGACGACGGCACGATGCCCGGCGAGTGGGGCAACGTGGCCATCGACGACGAGGGCCAACCGGCGGCCCGCAACGTGCTGATCGAGAAGGGCGTCCTCGTCGATTACCTCTACGACGGCCAGCGGGCCAAGAACGAGGGGCGGGCGAGCTCGGGGAACGGACGGCGGCAGAGCTACCGGCACCTGCCGATGGTGCGAATGACCAACACCTACCTCGCCGGCGGCGACATGGATCCTGCCGACATCATCGCCGGCGTCGACTACGGGGTGTACGTCGCCCGTCTGGGCGGCGGCCAGGTCGACACCGGTTCGGGAGATTTCGTGTTCGGCATGACCGAGGCCTACCTGATCGAGGATGGCAAGATCACGTCGCCGCTTCGGGAGGGCCAGCTCATCGGCAACGGACCGAAGGTGCTGCAACTGATCGACGCCGTCGGGAACGACTTCGACATGGGAGGACCCGGGACCTGTGGCAAGGACGGCCAGGGAGTCCCCGTCGGCGACGGCGTCCCCACCCTGCGGGTCAAGGAGATGACCATCGGAGGCACGTCGGCATGACGACCCCCGATCGGCTGCTCGCTCTGGCCCGGGAACTCGTCGATCGGGGCACCGCCGGCGAGGCGATCGAGGTCGCCGTCGGCCACAGCACGAGCACGTCGATCCGCGCCTATCGCGGCGACGTCGAATCGTTCACCACCGCCACGTCCGACGCCATCGGCGTCCGGGTCATCCGCGACGGTCGGGCCGGCTATGCCTCGGGCGGATCGCTCGATCCGTTCGTGGTCGACGAGTTGCTCGAGCAGGCTCGGGTGAACGCCCGGTTCGCCGAACCCGACGAGCACGCCGGACTGGCCGAACCCGACGGCGTCGAGCCCACACGGTTCGAGCGCTACAGCGAGACGCTCGCGGGAATCGCACCCGACGACAAGATCGCGCTCGCCCTCGAGGTCGAGCGCCGGGTCGTGGCCGCCGATGACCGCATCACGGGGGTCCGCACGGCGGCCTACGGGGACTCGACGGTGGCGTTCGCGCTGGCGAGCAGCACCGGCATCGGGTTCTCCGAGCGGGCCACCAGCGCCAGTCTCAGCGTGCACGCCCTCGCCGCCGACGGTGACCGAACGATGAGCGGTGGAGGAGGCGATGCGGCCGCCGATCCCTCGGGCCTCGATCTCGACGGATTGGTCGAACGGGCGGTTCGTCAGGCCGTCGACCTGATCGGTGCCACCAAACCCAAGAGCAGCGCCGTCTCCCTCGTCCTCGACCCGCGGATCACCGCCTCGGTCCTGGGGGTGATCTCCGGCACGCTCACCGGCGGTCGGATCGTGAAGGGCCGATCACCCTTCATCGACCGGGTCGGCGAGGTCGTCGCCTCACCGCTGCTGACCCTGTCCGACGAGCCCCTCGACCGCCAATCGCTGGGTGCGACCAGCTTCGACGGGGAGGGTCTCGCCTGCCGACCCCTGCCCCTCATCACCGGCGGCGTTCTCGACGGCTACCTCTTCGATGCCTACACCGCCCGTCGATTCGGAACCGCCTCGACGGCGTCGGCCCAGCGCAGCACCCGGAGCCTGCCGAGCCCCGGTCCGCACGTCCTGTCGGTCCCCGCCGGCGCCGGCGGAAGCCTCGACGACCTGATCGCCGGCATCGACCTCGGGGTCCTGGTCTTCGGCCTGGCCGGCTTCCACTCGGGCATCAACCCGGTGTCGGGCGACCTGTCGCTCGGCGTCGACGGACGGATGATCCGCAACGGCGCCCTGGCCGAACCGATCAGCGAGGCGACCGTGGGCTCCACCCTGCAACGGATGCTGCTCGGGATCACCGCCGTGGGATCCGATCGCGAGCATCTGCCCGGCGGTGCCGTGTGCCCCAGCATGGTGATCGGCGACGTCATGCTGTCGGGCGCCAGCTGACGACGCGATGCAGGCCTCGTTCGTCGAACGCCATCCTCATCTGGCCGAGCCGCGCCCGCCGGGCACCGTGCGCGTCGACCTGCACAGCCACACCATGTGGTCCGGCGACTGCACGACCACACCCGACGAACTCCGGGCCGCCGTCGTCGGCTGCGGCATCGACGTCTTGTGCATCACCGACCACAACAGTGTGGCCGGGGCCATTCGCATGGCCGACGAGCTGCCCTGTCGGGTGATCGTCGGCGAGGAACTCCGGATCGGTCAGGGTGAGCTGATCGGGCTCTTCCTCACCGAGATCGTCCCCCAGGGATTGGGTCTGCTCGACTCGGCGAAGGCCATCCGCGACCAGGGGGGCGTGGTGTACGTGCCTCATCCCTTCGATCCGATGCGCAACTGCCTGGCCCCCCGACAGATCGACGAACTGGCCGACGCGGGCCTGATCGACGCCTTCGAGGTCCGGAACGCCAAGACGAGCCTGGAGTCGCTCAACCGGCGAGCCGCCGAGTACGCCGCTTCCCACGAAATCCTGTTCGGCGCCGGCAGCGACGCCCACGTCCCCGACGCGTTCGGTGCCGCCTACGTCGAGATGGCGGACTTCACCGACGCCGCCACGTTCCTGCAGGCGCTCGCCTCGGGCCGGATCGTCGGACATCACAGCGATCCCGCCCGACCGTGGACGCCACGGATCATCCCGTCGGTCCCCGACGACCGCTGAACGTGGATCGTGCGGAGACCCGATCGGCCCTCCACCTCCTGGTGACCAGGGAAAAGACGCCCTCATAACCGGTCGATCGCGGCCGATGGGCACCTGTGCCGAGTACCGACGCACAGACCGGGGCGACTCCCGGTCGGGACACCGCCGTGCCAGAGCCCACCGACTCCTCGGAGGCCCTGGTCGAGCGCGTCGCGTCCGATGTGGTCTCGGAGGCCGTCGGGGCTGCTCGGCCACAGGCCCGGGATGCCGGAACGGGCGACTCGGACCTGACCGACCTCGTCTGGGGCCGCCTGCAGGCCCGGCTCGAACGGGGGCTGGGCCGCATCGAGCGGGTGGTCTCGAGCCTGTTCGACCGATCGCTCGAGCCATCCGAGATCATCGAGGCGGTCGGCGTCGCCGAACTCGTCGCAGCCAAGTTCGGCCTGCTCGGGTTGGGCTCGTCGGCCGAATTGTCCCGAAAGGTGGCGGCCCTGCTCCAGCAGGGCGAACTCGGGGTCGGTCACGCCGTCTCGCTGTCGAACCTGCTCGATGACGTCCGCCTGTCGATGGTCAACACCGTCGCCGAACTCCGGGATCTCACCCACGCCGGCGACCGGGTCGCCGTCGTCGGGGCCGTGTCCGAGACCGTCGACGAACTCCTGTGGGTGGCGGCGGCCCAGGGTCTCCGGGTCTCCCACCACGTCGAGGGCATGACCGGCGAGGTCCGCGACGTGGCCGCCCTGCTGGTCGTCCTCGACGACCCCGACGTGAACCGGGCGAAACCCCTCCTCCGGGGCATCCGCGAAGTCCACCCGACCCAGCCGGTGCTCCTCCTGATCCCCGACGACCAGATCTCCGACCGGGCCCAGGTCGTCGACCTCGTGACCACGATCCTGCCCCGGTCCCTGCATCCGGTCGAGATCGTCACCGAACTGCGGCAGGAGGTCACCCGCCATCGTCAACCGCGCACGCTCAGCGTCTTCGGCTCGAACGCCGAGCGTCTCGCCGAGCCACTCTGGCGTCGCGGGCTGGCGGCAACGGTCGAGCGATCGGTCGAGGATCTCATGCAGCGGCTGGCCTGCGGGGACTCCCGAGCGGTCATCGTCATGCCGAACACCGATCCGCTGACGGCCGAGCAGCTCCTGCGGCTGATTCGAACCGACCGACGGACCCGATCGACGGTCGTGATCGTCATCACCGAAGTGCTCGACTCGGTGCGTCTCCAGTCGGCGCTGCGTGAGGGAGCCGACGACGTCTTCGTCTCTCCCGTCGACCCCGACGACCTGGCCGTCGCCGTCAAGGCCCGCCTGCACCGCCGGGCCGAACTCGAGCCGGTCGCCGATCCGAGCGAGCATCGCGGCACCGTGCCGTGGACGACGGCGACGGTCATGATCGAACGACACCTGCTGGTCGGCTTCCGACGGAGCACGCCCGTCGGTGTCGGGCTCCTCCGTCTCGAGCCGCGACATCGAGGTGCACCGCCGCGAGCCGGGTCGAGCGCTCGCCGATCGGGACCCATCGGCGGCGGCGCTCGACGAGATGATCGCCCGGGAGTTCCGGAGCGAGGACGTCATCGCCCGCCTGGATGGCGAGTTCCTCGTCATCGCCTTGCCCGGGGTCTCCCGACGGACGCTCCTGAGTCGACTGGGCGACCTGCAACAGAAGTTCTCGCTGTCGGATCGCGGGTGCCGGGCCATCGGGTTGGAGTTCCCGATCGACGGCCGGTCGTTGAGCGAGCTGCTCGAGGCCGGCCGGTCGGCGGTGGGTCGGGTCGATCGGGAACTCGGACCGTGGCTGGCCGGTGCCGACTGGCGACCGTGGGCGGCCGAGGCGGCCGACGTCATGCTGGTCGATCCCGATCACGCGCTCGGATCGGTCATGACCGACGCGCTCGGCCGTCGAGGTCTGCGGGTGCTGCACGAACCCGACGCCCTCGTGGCGCTCGATCACCTCACCGGGCGCACCGACCACCCCTTGCCACGCGTGCTGCTGATGGAGCTCGACCAGCGAGGGATCGATGGGTTGCAGTTCCTGCGCCAACTCCGAGAAGCCGGTTCGCTCAACCGTTTCAAGGTGATCGTCCTGTCGACCCGAACGACCGATGCCGATCTGCGCATGGCCCTCGAACTCGGCGCCGACGACTTCGTCCCGAAGCCGATCAGCACGCCACTGCTCGTCCATCGACTGGGTCGGGTGCTCGGTCCATGAGTCGGTTCGAGCTGTTCTGGGTGTCGTGGGCGATGGTCGGCACGCTCGTCGTGATCTATCTCGCGACGGGGTTGATCGGCGATGTCCGACATCGGTATCTCGAGCGGCGACGCCGGCGGGTGCTCGCCGTCATCGGGGTGGTGCTCTTCGAGAGCGAGGATCAGGCCGAGGCGGTCTACGACCAGGTGTCGGATCTGTCCCGGAGGGCGCTGCTCGACGTCCTCCAGAACCTGGCCGTCGATCTCGACGGTCAGGCGCAGCAGCGGGTCCGCCGGCTCGTGAGGACCACCGGGCTCGAACAGTTCATCCGCCGTCGCTGCGACGCCCGCCGTTGGCGGATCCGGATCCAGGCCGCTCAGCTCCACCACCTGGTGGACCATCCCGACTTCGACCGTCGACGACTCCTCGAGGACCGCCATCCGATGGTTCGGGCGCGGGCTGCCGAGGCCCTCACCCCGAGCCAGGCCGCAGCCCAGCTCGACGTGCTGGTTCCGATGTTGTCGGCCGGTGACACCGTCGTGCGGCTCGCCGCCCAGCAGGCCGTCCTGACCGCCGGACCGGCCGCCGTGCCGCGGTTGGTCGCCCGGCTGCGATCCACGCTGGACGACCCGCTGCCGGTGCTCGAGGTCGTGGCCAATCTCTCCGATCCCCGCCTGCTGGAGGCACTGGGACCCCATCTCGGCTCGCCCGATGCTCGGGTCCGGAGGCTGATCGCACAGGCTCTGGGCAACGACGCCGGGGTGGGCGGGGTCGAGGTCCTCCACGAACTGCTGGACGACGTCGACGAGACGGTCCGGGCCACGGCCATCGATGCACTGGCGCGGCTCGATGCCCTGGCGTCGGCCAATCGCATCGGTCAGCGGCTGAGTGATCCGTCCTTCGTCGTGCGCCGCGCCGCCGGCGCCGCACTCGACCGCCTGGGGGCCACCGGCCGCCTCGCCCTGCGCTGTTCGCTCGACGCCGACGACCGCTTCGCCCGGGACATGGCACGGCAGGTGCTCGACAGTGCGAGCGCCCGGATCGGTGTTCCGCTCGTTCCGGTCTCGACCGATGTCCTGATCCCGCTCGCCGAACCCGATCCGTACTCCCCGGCGCGAGACCGCGACGTCGATCTGTCCGGCTATTCCGTCGATGACATCACGAGAACCGTGCACGCCGAGGCCAATCGGGCTCTGGCCCGCATCGACTCCGTCCCGGGCAGCGGACCGCTCACCCGACAGGAGATCGCCTCGGCGTTCTTCTTCGCGATCACGGCGGCCGACGTCATCGATGCCCTCCTCGGGCCGGCCGAACTCGCCGAACACGGTGCCCGGGGGATGTCGTGAACCTCGTGGCAAACCAGGTCCTGGGGTCGATCGAACGCGTCCTGAGCGCGATGGTCGATTGGATCTCGCTGGTCAACTTCTTCGACGGGCTGGCCGACGTCGCCGCCGGCTGGGTGGTCGGGGTGACCGCGCTGCAGCTGGTGATGGTGGTGGCGGCCATGGTCGAATTGCGAAGGCTTCGCCAGCGCGACCGTCATCAGGTGTGGCGGCGGGTGATGGCGTCCCCGCTTGCGCCGAAGATCTCGGTCCTCGTTCCGGCCTACAACGAGGAGATCACGGTCACCGACACGGTCCGGGGGCTGCTGGCCCTGTCGTACCCCAATCTCGAGATCGTGGTCATCAACGACGGGTCTCCCGACCGCACGCTCGACGTGCTCATCGAGGCGTTCGATCTGCGCGGCATCCATCCGGTGTACCACCGCGTCATCGAGCACGCCGAGATCAAGAACATCTACCGGTCGAGCCGCGAACCCCGTCTGGTGCTGGTCGACAAGTTCAATGGTGGCAAGGCGGACTCGCTCAATGCCGGGGTCAACGTCGCCGGCGGCGACCTGGTCTGTGCCATCGACGCCGACACCCTCGTCGCCCCCGATGCCTTGCAGCAACTCGTTGCGCCGTTCGTCATGCGAGACGACACGGTGGCCGTCGGTGGGAGCGTCCGATTGACCAACGACTCGCCGGTCCACGGCGCCCGGATCGCCGAGCTGGTCGTCCCGAAGAAGGCGCTGCCCGCGCTCCAGGCCGTGGAATACATGCGGGCGTTCATCATCGGGCGTCTGGGGTGGAATCCGCTCGGTGGCAACCTGATCATCTCGGGCGCGTTCGGAGTGTTCCTGCGTTCGGCGGTCCTCGAGGTCGGCGGCTACGAGAAGTCCTCCATCGGCGAGGACATGGAACTGATCGTGCGGCTGCGGCGCATCGGCTACGAGACAGGGCCGGGTCGCCCGAGTCGAGTTCCTGCCCGATCCCGTCGCCTGGACCGAGGCCCCGGAGTCGGTGCGGGTGCTCGCCCGTCAACGCAATCGGTGGGAGCGGGGCCTGATGGACGTCCTGTTCCGTCACCGCCGCATGATCCTGAACTACCGGTACGGCAGCGCCGGATTGCTGTCGATGCCCTTCTTCTTCGTCGTGGAGTTCCTGTCGCCGATCGTGGAGGCCATCTCGTTGGTGTTGCTCCTGGTCGGCCTGTTCGCCGGTCTCGTCGACCCGAGCTCGCTGTGGGTGCTGGGCGCGGCCTACGGGTTCGGAACGGCGGTCACGGTGCTCACCCTCTGGTTCGACGACCTCGCCTTCCGTTCGTACCCCAGGACGAGGGCCCGGCTGAAGCTGGCAGTCCTGGCGGCCGCCGAGCAGTTGGTCTACCGCCAGCTCACCATCGTGTGGCGGTTGTGGGGCATCCGGCTGTTCCTCCTCGGACGGACCGAGTGGGGCCAGCAGGTCCGCAAGGGCTACACGTCGAGCTGATTCGGCCGGGTCGCCACGGCACGTTCACGGGTCGGCGGTGGCCGACGGGGTGAGGACGAACTCGACACTGCCGAGGATCGTGGTCTCGACCACCTCGATCACGTTCTCGGGGGCCACCGCCACGGTGATCCCCGTCGTGTCGACGGCGACGACCCGGGCCGGGCCGAGGACGATCGTGTCGATCGTCGGCAGGTCGCCGAGTGCGAACCCGGGCCGGACGCCAACGAGCTCGACCAGATCGCCGGGTGACACCGGTGGGGGAGCGAGCGGGAGGGGAACCGTGACGGCCCGTTCGTCGGCCGCCAGCCGTCCGCCGTCGGCGATCAGGGCCGAGGCGAGGATCGGATCGCCACCGGCCACCGGCCATCGCACGCTTGCGCCGATGAGTTCCCCGCCGCGTTGACCCGGCGGGGCCAGCCCGGTCGGCCATGCCTGCCACTCGACGTCGTCGGCGGTGAGCACTCGGCCGGGCTCGAGCGGGCGAGCGGCCACGGCGACCGGCATCGTCGATCCGAGGGCCCGCACGACCGATCGGCTCCGGTGAACCGAGGCGACCGTGACGACGGCGAGCAACGAGGCGAGGACCAGCGCCGCAGCGCGGCGACGGTCGAGACGGTTCAGGGCGATGTCGAGCGTGGCCAGGGGACCGAGCGTCGGATCGGGCCGGGACAACGAGCGGGGCATGACGGTTCCTCTCGATGAGCGTGCATCGGGGGAAGCGATTCTCGGGATCGGGACGTGATGGTCGCCCGGTTCGACGACCGGTCCGGCCGGTCGGTCCGTTCGACGGGGTCAGTCCGCCGTCGAGGTGCTCGCGGTCTTCGCCGGGGAGGTCGACCCGTTCGTGCCGGCGGAATCGCCCGTCGAGCTGGTCGAGCTGGTCGAACTGGTCGAGGTCGTCGAGCTCTCGGTCGACGTCGAGCCGGAGGTGTCCGACGTCGGCGCGGGAACCGCCGACTTCGACTTCCCGCGGCTGTCGTTCTTGTAGAACCCCTCGCCCTTGAAGGCGATGCCGACGGGGTGGAACACCTTCTTCACGATGTGCTCGTGATCGTCGCCGGGCAGCGTCGTGAGCGTGTCGTCCTTGATCGACTGCTCGACGTCGAATCGCTCGCTGCAGAGGGTGCATTTGTATTCGTAGATTGGCATGGGTGACTGTCCTGTCCGTCGGGTGTCGTGGTTCAACGAACGCTCCGAGGGTATCGGCAACGATCGCCGCCTCGTTCACTACGGTTGCCGTGACCTGCGAAGGAGTCCACGTTGTCGTCCCGTTCCCCCGAAACCCGCAAACCCGTCCGCAAGGCCGTCATCCCGGCGGCCGGACTGGGAACGCGGTTCCTCCCGTTCTCGAAGGCCGTTCCCAAGGAGATGCTGCCCGTCGTCGATCGGCCGGTGATCCAGTACGTGATCGAAGAGGCGGTTGCCGCCGGTTGCGACGACATCCTGGTCATCACCTCGCGGCACAAGAAGGTCCTCGAGGACCACTTCGACCGGCACCCCGAGCTCGAACTGGCGCTGGCGGCCAAGGGCAAGAACGCCGAGGCCGACGAGGTCCGGGCCCTGTCGGAGCTGGCCGACATCCACTTCATCCGACAGGGCGAGGCCCTCGGCCTGGGTCACGCCATCGGCATGGCTCGCCATCACGTCGGTGACGAGCCCTTCGTGGTCCTGCTCGGCGACGACATCATGCGGCTCGAGGCCGGAGTCCTTCCCGGCATGATCGATGCGTACGAGCGGCACGGGGCGTCGGCGGTCGGCCTGATGGAGGTCGCTCCGGATGACATCTCGAACTACGGCTGTGCCGCTGTGGAGCCGACCGGTGACGGCGCCTCGAACCTCGTGCGGGTGACGGCACTGGTCGAGAAACCGCCGGCCGACGAGGCGCCGTCGAACCTGGCGATCATGGGTCGCTACCTGTTCACGCCGGCCATCTTCGACGAGATCGCCCGCACCGAGCCCGGCGTCGGCGGCGAGATCCAGATCACCGACGCCATGGTGTCGTTGCTCGAACACGAGGGCATCTACGGGTTCACGTTCACCGAGGGTCGTTACGACACGGGCAAGAAGGACGACTACCTGCGCTGCGTGGTCGAGATGGCGCTCGAGCGAGAGGACCTCGGCCCGGCCATGCGCCGGATCATCGCCGACGTCGCCAAGCGAGAGAACCTGGTCTGATCCACGCCGGGGCCTGAACGGATCCACTCCGGCGGCCTCGGCAGCCGAAGACCGGACGTCGCCTCGTATCGGGTCCGAGGTCGACCGGTTCTCATGGACCGGGTTCGACCCGAGCCTGGCGTTCCCGGACCAAAACCCGTGTCGGCGCGCTCGTCACGCCTCACCGGATCGACTGCCATCGGTGCCACGGGCGCCGCAAGCGCGCCGGTGCCGGCCCCGGGTGGGGCGGTCGGGTGGTTTCAGTTGTGGGTGGTTGGTCGGCGGATGCCGGGTTGGTCGAGGGTGAGTTGGTGGTGCCCTGGTGGCTGACCGCGATCGTGTCCGTGTCGTTCGCCGGGGTCGTGCCGTGGTGGGGTCGTGCCGTTCGCCGGGGTCGTGCGTGGTGTGGTGTGGGGGGTCGTGTCGGGTGGTGGGCCGGCACCGTGGTGCTGAGCGAGTGGAGGCCGTTGGACGGCTCGCGGGCGCGGCCCGGTTGGGTGGCGTGGGTGGCGGGTGTGGAGCTGTGGGTGGTGCCGTCGGGTCGGGTGGTGGTGATGGTGTGGTGGGGGTGGAGGTGGAGTTGCCAGTGTTGGTCGTGGATGAGGTGGTGGTGTTGGTTGCAGAGGGGGATGAGGTTGTCGAGGTCGGTTTGTCCGCCGTGTTCCCAGGGGGTGATGTGGTGGATTTGGCAGTGGTTGAAGGGGGTGTGGCAGTGGGGCCAGGCGCAGCTGCGGTGGATGGTGCGCAGGGCGGTGCGTTGGGTGTCGGTGGCGGTGCGGTGGCGGCGTCCGACGGCGAGGGGGAGCCCGTTTTGGTCGTGGAGGATTTCTTGGATGAGGGCGTCGCAGCAGAGTCGGGTGAGGGTGGCGGGGGCGAGGGTTCGTCCGTCGAGGTATTCGGCCACGCCCTGCGCCGTCGTTGCGTGGTGTCGTCGTGGAGGGTGTGGTGGTCGACGATGACGGTGATGAGGGGGAGGGCGAGGCCGTGGGTGGTTCGGTCGGAGCGGCGGAGGCGTTGGATGAGGGCTTCGGCTCGGAGGTGGTTGTCGTAGCGGAGGATTCCGGGGTCGGCGGTGGGGGTGGCGGGGGCGGCGTGTTTGCGGGCTTGGACCAGTGACCGCATTTCGGTGTCGAGGGCGGTGGTGAGGATGGATCCCCATTCGGGGTCGAGGGTGCCGCGGATGCGGGTCATGCCGTGCCGGTCCTGCCAGATGGAGATCTCGGCGTCGCGTCGTTGGCGTTCTTCGAGCGACATTCCCGACTCGGTCATGGCTTGGCGCACGAGGTGGTCGAGTTCGCGACCGAACCGGTCGGGGGGCAGGCGGGCGGCGAGGTCGGCGAGGCGGGTGTCGTGGGCTGCGAACCGGGTTCGTTGGGTGGGGTCGGTGAGTCGGTGGAGGGCGGCGGCGATGGCGTCGACGTTCTCGGTTCGGGCGTCACCGGCTTGGATCGAGGAACCCAGCGTCGTCAACTCGCGGGTGGTGTCGTGGCGGCGTAGGGCGTTGCGGGCGGCACGGGTGGAGGTGTCGCCGGCGTTGGTGAGGATCTCGACCGCTGGTGGGGCGGTGCCGGTGGCGGCGTGGCGGGTGGCGGCGGCGGTGAGGCGGTCTTCGTGGGCCGCCAGTAACCGTCGGCACCGGTGCAGCCCGGCGACCAGCGAGGTGACCTGGTCGAGCGTGGCGGTGCCGGGATCGAAGCCCTGCATCGCTTGTTCGAACTCGGTCAACGTCGTCATACGAACAACTGTACCCACCGGGTGTGACACTGACGGGCGACGAACAACGACGAAGGCAGTTCAGGGAGGGATCGATCATCTCGACGAGGCGACCCGTCGGGCTGATTGCCCATGTCGGCGATGATTGGGATGACATCGAGGGGGCAAACCGCTCCGGGTGCATCCCGATCCTGATGGACCGAGACGGTCGGCAACCCGACTTCGCCAAGGATGCCTGTCACGTCGTCGCCGATCTCGACGAATTGGAGACGCTCCTCCTGGCTCTCGACGTGGGAGCCGGGCCGGACCGTCCATGACGCCGAGCGAACCGGGCCGGTCGGTACCGTGAGGACCATGACGTGGAACCGACTGCCCCTGGCCGGGTCGATCACGCCCGATCCTCGTTCGACCGGCATGCGGGACTCCCGGCGAGGAGCTCGCGACCGCGGCGTCCTGCGTCCGGTCCTGCTCGGGCTCGCTCTGGTGATCCTGGCCGCCTCGTGCAGCGGTGGTTCCGACGAACGAACCGATGACGAGCCGGACCCCGCGACCACCGCCGTGACGACCGGTGTCGATGACGAGGCGGCCGCCGTCGAAGCCGTGATCGGACCGCTCACCGGCTGCGTCGTACAGGCCAGCGATGTGAGTCTCACGCCCGTCTGGCGGGGCCAGAACCCGGGCATGGCGGTGGTCATCCGCCGCGACGACGCCGTGATCTTCACCACCGACCCCGCACCCGCGGATCCGAACGCCGAAGGGGCCTTCAGCGACGTCGGCGTCAAGGTTGGCGTGACCTACAACTACGAGGTCCGGGCCGTGGCCCCCGACGGCACCGAGACCGAGCCCGTGCCCTGTGGTGCCGGTCGGCTCCTGACCCCGGCCGGCGACCTCACCTGCGGGGTCCGGATCAGCGACGAGGGACTGCCCGAGATCAGCTGGGACGCCTCGGCGATCGGCCTGTCGTTCACCGTCCTGCGAGACGGCCAGGAGATCGCGTCCGGCGCCACGCCCCCCTACATCGACCAGGGGGCACCGGTCGAGGTCGGGTCGGAGTACTCGGTCACCGCCGACGACTCGACCGAGCAGGGCCGTGAGTCCCAGACGGTCGTGTGTGGTTCGGCCACCCCGACCCTGGCCGAGACCGGCGGCAGCCTCGACCTCGCCGTCGCACTCGATCAGGCCCGGTCGTTCCCTTCCCCGTATCAGTACGTCATCCTGACCCCGCTCTGCACCGGGTGTGACGGCGAGGTCGAGCTCTACCTCAAGCCGTCCCCCGACGACCCGGTGATCCACACCGTTGCCCAGGTGTGGCGAAACGGGTCACCGGCCGAACTCGGTGACGAGGTCTGGATGGTCGATCCCTTCCTGGTCCCGGCCCTGCTCGTCGATGCCCAGCGGTCGGGATCCGACATCACCTACGACATCGACCTGGGCACGGGGCTCGTGCGATCCTGGACGATCGACGGGGTGGGTGCCGAGTACACCTGCCTCGAGGTCGACACCCGTCCGATCGACCTCCGGTCGACCCGATGCGAAGCGAACCTGCTCGGCTGATCGTCCAACCGGTTCGGTTGATATGGCGCACCGTCGTCGATCTACACTGTCGCCAGTCAAGAGTCCGAACGTGGTCTCCGCAGGAAAAAAAGGAAGTGCCCTCAATGCCGACCGGAACGGTCAAGTTCTTCAACGCCGAGAAAGGGTTCGGGTTCATCTCCCGTCCAGACGGTGACGACGTGTTCGTCCACTTCTCCAACATCGAGGGCTCGGGCTACCGCAACCTCGAAGAGGGGCAGACGGTCGAATTCGAGATCGGTCCCGGCCGCAAGGGCGATGAGGCCCGCAGCGTACGGGTCGTCTGATCTCACCTGATCCAGGCGAAACGCAACGAACCCGACTCGGCACCGGTCCTCCGGTGCCGAGTCGCCGTTTTGGGGAGCAGCCCCGACCGGCCGCGACGTCGACCCCCAGGCCCTCAACCGTCGGCCAACGGAGCCGATGGGGGAACGGTGTCGACCCAAACCAAGACGGCCAGCCCGCCCCGCTACCGCCGCGCCGGCGTCCGCATGAGCTGCGGTCGGTGCGAGGTCGCCTGGACCGGACCGGCCGACTCGCCGTGTTGGGTGTGCGAACTCCCGGGCCATCCCGGACCACCCCCCTCGGTCTACCCCGACGTCGACTGACCAGGGCGAGACCGGGCCGCCTCAGCCGGGGAGCCAGGGAGGGTCCGACCGTTCCCGGAAGGCGGCGATGCCGGCTGCGGCCTCGTCACTCTCGAAGAGTTCGCGCGACCGAACCGCGGTCCACACGAAGGCATCCGACTGCTCCATCTCGGGAACACGGGTGATGAGGTCCTTGGCCGCAGCCAGTGCGAACGGACCGCCGCGAACGATCATCGACACGTACCGCTCGACGCTGGCATCGAGTTGATCGGCCGGCACGGCCGCGTTGATCAACCCCACCTCGGCGGCGCGTGCCGGGGTGAACCGCTCACCGGTCAGGAAGAGCTCGCTCGCATCGGCGCGCCGCATCTTGGGCAGGCACACCACCGAGATCACCGCCGGGGCGACACCCAGGCGAACCTCGGTGAAGCCGATCTTGGCGTCGTCGCGCATGACCGAGATGTCGCAGGCTGCGATCAGGCCGACGCCGCCCCCGGTGGCGTGACCGTCGGCCCGACCGATGACCGGCTTGGGTGAGGCCAGGATGAGCTCGAAGACGTTCACGAACGTGCGGCCGGTGTTCCCGGCGACGCCGGGACGGTCGTCCTTGAGATCGGCGCCGGCGCAGAAGGTGTTGCCGACGTTGGTCAGCACGATGACCCGGACGGTCGGATCGGCGATGGCCTCGTCGAGCGCGTCGGCCAGGGCGTTCACCAGTTCGGAGCCGAGGGAGTTCTTCCGCTCCGGTTGGTTCAGGGTGATGGTGGCCACGCCGTTGGATCGAGCGACCAGCACGGCGGGGGAGTCGGGGGCGGAAGATGGGTCGGGCATGGCGACATCCTTTACCATCGGGCCCCATGCCGTCGATCTTCACCCGCATCCTCCACGGTGACATTCCCGGTCGGATCCTCTGGACCGACGACGAGTGTTTCGCCATGCTCGACATCCGACCCCTCCACCCCGGGCACACGCTCGTGATTCCCCGGGCCGAGATCGACCAGTGGACCGACCTCGACCCGAGCGTCGCCACCCATCTGATGGGGGTGGCGCACACCATCGGCCGAGCCCAGCGCTCCGTCGTCGAGTGCCAACGAATCGGCCTGATGATCGCCGGCTTCGAGGTGCCGCACACGCACGTCCACGTGGTGCCGCTCGACTCGATGGCCAACCTCGATTTCCGCACCGCCGACACCCGGCCGCTCGCCGACGCACTCGATGCGATGGCCGATGACCTCCGGGGCGCATTGCGCGACGCCGGTCACGGTGACAGAGTCCCGTCGTGACCCTTTCGACCCGGACCTTCACCACCCGTCTCACCGACCTGCTCGACGTGGAGCATCCCGTGATGCTCGCCGGCATGGGCGGAATCAGCTACTCCGCACTCGTGGCCGCCGTCTCCAACGCCGGCGGATTCGGCTGCATGGGGGCGTCGACCATGTCGACCGAGCGAATGATCGACGAGATCGCCGCCACCAACGCGTTGACCGACAAACCCTTCGGCGTGGACCTCCTCACCGCCATTCCGGGCCAACTCGAGGCCGGCCTGGCCGCGATCATCGACGGTGGGGCCACCGTCTTCGTCGCCGGCCTCGGCGTACCCCAGGAGGCCATCGACGAACTGCACCACAACAACATCCTCGTCGGGTCGATGGCCGGAAAGGTCCGGCATGCCGTTGCCGCCGTCGCCTCGGGATGTGACTTCGTGGTGGCGCAGGGAACCGAGGCCGGTGGCCACACCGGTCTCGTCGCCACCATGTCGCTCGTTCCCCAGGTGGTCGATGCGGTCGGTGACCGGGTTCCGGTCGTTGCCGCCGGCGGTCTCTTCGACGGCCGTGGGCTCGCCGCCTGTCTCGCGCTGGGCGCCGACGGTGTCTGGATGGGAACCAAGTTCATCGCCACCCACGAGGCGCACGTCGACGACGCCTATCGCCAGACGCTCCTGGGTCTGCGCGAAGACGGCACGGTGATCTCGCGTGCCTACACCGGCAAGACCTGTCGGGTGGTCGCCAACGACTGGACCCAGCACTTCGACCAACATCCCGAGGAACTCCGACCCTTCCCGCAGCAGGCCGTCTATTCCGCCGGCGAGGGGGCGAATCACCTCGGGAGCTCGGGCGACGGTGTCGCCATCGATCCGGCGATCGAGTTCATGCCTGCCGGTCAGGGAGTCGGAGCCATCGACGAGGTGGTGTCGGCGGGCTCGGTCGTGGAATCGGTGATCCAGGAGGCCCTCGATGCGATCGATCGGATCGCCGGCTCTCGCGTTCCTGAATCGGAACGCCCGCGTCCCGAACGACCCTCCTGCGGATCAGTCGGCCAGCGATCGCTCGATGAACTCCACCACGGCGGCGGTGAAGATGTCGTTCTTGTCGCCCGCCACCATGTGCGCGGCGTCGGCCACGTCGACGTAGTGGGCATGGGGCACGAGTTCGAGGAAGGCCGCGGCCTCGGCCTCGGTGACCAGATCGGACTGTCGGCCCCGGACGAGCAGGGTCGGGATCGCCAGGGCCTGGGCCGCCTGCTCCAGACCGACGATACCGCGCACCGGGATCGGTGCCGCCCGTCCGCGACGACAGGAAGGCGGGATCCCAGTGCCAGCGCCACCGCCCGTCGTCGCCCAAACGAAGGTTCTTCTCGAGGCCCGAGAGGTCGGCTCGCCGTGGCCGATGGGGTTGGTAGCGGGCGATCGAGTCGGCGGCCTCCTCGAGCGATGCGAAGCCCTCGGCGGCGTTGGCGTGCATGAATTCCATGATCCGCTCGACCCCGGCCGGTGCCGGCCGGGCCGTGATGTCGACCAGGACGAGGGCCCGCAGGTCGGCGTCGACCCGATGCGAGGCCAGGAGGCCGGTCATGCCACCGAGCGAAGCCCCGACCCAGGTGACCGGGCGCCCGACCCACTCGATCACCGCCGTTGCGTCGTCGGCGTAGCGGTCGAATCCGTAGTCACCGCCCGGGTCCCAGTCGCTGTCACCGTGACCTCGGAGGTCGATGGAGATGACCTCGTGCCCGAGCGCAGCCAGGGTCTCGGCCGTCGCGCCCCAGGAGAACCGGGTCTGTCCGCCGCCGTGGGCCAGCACGATCGGTGATCGCGAGCCGTCCCAGTGGTCGGCGGCGAGCTTCAGCGACGGGGCGACGGGAATCGAGACGACGGGCACGAGCGGGAGCCTGCCAAGCATGCCGTCAGGGCGCAAGACGAGTCGGCGCCTGCCGCAGTAGCGTCGGATCATGGATCTCACGCCCGAACACGTCCGGGTCCTCGGTGCGCTCATGGAGAAGGCGGCGACGACGCCCGATCAGTATCCGCTGACCACCAAGGGACTCGTCGCGGCGTGCAATCAGCGCTCCAGCCGTGATCCCGTGGTCGAGTACGACGAGCGGACGGTCACCGACGCGGTCTATGCGCTGCGGAACGACTACCAGCTCGCCCGTTCGCTGACCGGCGGCGGTCGCTCGGTCAAGCATCGCCACATCGTCGACGAGACCCTCGGGCTCACACCCCACCAGTGCGCGCTCCTCGCCGTCCTGGCTCTGCGTGGTGCGCAGACACCGGGCGAGCTGCGGACCCGTACCGAACGCTACGTGACCTTCGACGACCTCGACGACCTGCAGGTCGTGCTCGAGTCGATGGCCGACCGTCCCGATCCGCTCGTGGTCGACCTCGGTCGAGGTCCGGGCCAGAGCCAGAACCGGTGGACACACCTCCTCTGCGGTGAACCGGTGGTCGACGCGCCGAGTGTCGGCGTCAACGAACGCGGACCGTCTCGACCGGCGGTGAGCCCGACGGTGAGCCGACGCCCTGATGGCCCGGATCGATCGCCTCGAGCGGCGCCTGGCCGCCCTCGAAGCCGAGTTGGGCATCGACGCCTCCGATTCGAGCGTCGCCCCCTCGACCGCGACCGATTGACCGATCCGACCGATCGGGGTCGAGGTCGCTCGGATTCGCCTCAGTCCTGGGGTAGGGGCGGCGGGGTGAGGATCGAGAGCTGGTTCTCGAACACGCTCACGCGCATGGGTGTCTCGATCGTCCCACGCGGTCCGGAGAACGTGACCTCGAGCTGTCGTGAGTTGGCGTCGAACTCGATCGTTCCGCCGATCTTGTACGTGGCGGCGCACATGGCCCGTCGGCAGTAGCTCCGGAGCGCCTCGACCGATCGACCCTCGTCGAGCAGGGTCGGCATGGCTTCGAGGACCTCCTCGCCGGCTCCCTCGTTGATGAGGTAGCCGACGGCCTCCTCGTAGTTGCGGTCGGCCAGGTAGAGGAGGAACTCGTCGATGAAGGCGACGGCCTCGGACTCCCCGACGAGGGAATCGGGCCCGGTCGAGACGGCCCCGAAGACCAGCCGATGACGGCCGCCGTCGTCGACGGTGGAAACGCGTAGTCGGTCACGCAGGACCAGGAGGGGGTCCCGGTCGAGGTAGGTGGCGAGTACGGCCACCTCGGACGAGTCGGGCGGTCCGGCCGGCCGGAGGAGATCCGGTTGGCCGTGCTCGGCAACGATGTCGTCCAGTTGCCGGAGCGCGGCAACGGTGAAGCAGGCCTCGTACCCGGAGCCGGCGGATCGGTCTTCGACGTAGTTGGTCAGCAAGAGCCCGACCTGGGTCGGCTCGGCATCACCGAACTCGTCGAGTTCGGTGTAGACGGGCTCGGAACAACGGCCCGGGCCGGCGGCGGTGGCGACGGTCTGCTCCTCGGACTGGGCCTGGAGGAAGGACTCCTTCGCATCAGAACCCTCGAGGCTGTCGACGAACGCGGCGAACCAGTCGGCAGCCGGAGCCTGCGGGCCGTAGGCCGAGACCCGCACCACGTCGCACGGGGGGAGGTCGCCGGTCTCGATCAGCTGGGTCACGGCGATCGTGGAATCGACGTCGGGACCCGGCCCGGCCGGCCACCGCATCTCGAGGACGACGTCGTCGCCGACCCAATGGCGGACCAGTTGGCGGGACTCGCCGGCCTCGGCCCCGGGCGCCGGACCCGTTCGGCCCTCGACGTCGACCACGGCGGTGCCCGGTGCCAGCGACACGGTGGGGAACAGGGGGAGCTCCGGACCGCAGTCCACGTCGGCGTCGGCGACCGTGACCGGCGTGGTGGTCGAGGTCGGCTCGGCCACCGTGCTCACGGTGGTCGTCGGCTCGTCGGCGTTGGTGACGGACGAGTCCGATCCGCCGCAGGCGGCGAGCACGAACCCCGAGACGACCCAGATCGACGCGACCCGCCCGGCGGGTCGGCGACGTCGAGGGTGATCGCGACGGGGTTCGGCCGGCCTGGAGGGACGGGTCGGTGCTGGGATGCGAGATCGGGATGATGGCCGGAACGGCACCGGCGGCCTCGTGGTCGAGCGGCAGGACAGGCTGTCCAGTCTGGCGCGTTTCGGGTGATCCGTCACGGCGGGTCCGATGACCCAGGAGACGCACGGGGCCAGACCGACCGGATAACCTCGGAACGAATGCCCGACCACGAAACAGGCCCGTCTCCGCGCCGAGCACTGTCGCCGTGCGACGGGGTTTCGTCGCTCGACCCGACGGGGTCGGCGGCGCCCATCGGATCGCCTCCGTCGGCGACGGTCCTCGTGATCGGCGGCGGCGACGAGCCCACCGATCTCGACGTGTCGCGTTGGCCGGCCGACGCATCGGTGATCGCCGCCGACCGTGGCGTCGATCACGCCCGGCGCCGGGGGATGACCATCGACCTCGTCGTCGGAGACCTCGATTCGGCCGGGCCCGACGCCCTGGCCTGGGCCACCGAGGGCGGCGCTCGGATCGAACGTCATGCGGTCGACAAGGACCAGACCGACCTCGAACTGGCGCTGAACGCCGCCCTGGTGATGGCGCCCGATCGCATCGTGATCACCGGGATCTCGGGCGGCCGGCTCGATCACCTCGTCGCGAACGTGGCCCTCGCCTGCTCGGCCGACTATCGAACGGTGACGGTCGACATCGTCTCGGGCGACGATCGGATGTTCGTGGTCTGGGGGGCTCGGCGCCTCGTCGCCGAAACAGGACGGTTGGTGACGCTGCTCCCGTTGCTCGGCGACGTGCACGGCGTCACGACGGCGGGGCTCCGCTTCGCCCTGCGGGGTGAGACCCTGCCGGCGGGGTCGCCGAGGGGCGTCTCGAATCGGGCCACGTCCGACCGTCTCACCGTCGAGGTCTCCTCGGGCGTGCTCCTCGTGATCATGCCCGGCGACGACGAGCCGCAGCCATGAGTGCCCGTCGCCCGGGGCGCAGCTGGGCCCAGCGCGCGGTGCTGTCGCTCAACGTCGTCACCATCATCGCCGCCCTGCTGTCGGCGGCGCTGCTCCAGTTCGGCAAGGATCGAACCGAACGCATCGAGCGGGTCGAACTGTCGGGCTCGCTCACCGAGGTCCGGGTCGACCAGGACGGCGACCGGGTGTTCAACATCCTGCTCGTCGGATCCGACAGCTCGGCCGGGCTCGATCCCGACAACCCGGTGGCCATCGGCCGGGTCGGCGAACAGAACAGCGACGTGA
Organism: uncultured Acidimicrobiales bacterium; assembly: GCA_963717115.1. Taxonomy (GTDB): domain Bacteria; phylum Actinomycetota; class Acidimicrobiia; order Acidimicrobiales; family SZUA-35; genus JBBQUN01. The sequence continues at coordinate 1,018,508 of CAVQVO010000017.1, forward strand.
TGATCGTCGCCCACTTCGACGAGCGAGACGAAACGGCGGCGCTCCTGTCGCTGCCGAGGGACCTCTGGGTCGAGATCGCCGCGACCGGGCGCGACGCCAAGCTCAACAGCGCGTTCGCGTTGGGTGGACCAGCCGAGTTGATCGACACGATCGGGCTCAACTTCGACATTCCGATCAACTACTACGTCAATGTCGACTTCGCCGGCTTCCAGGGGGTCGTCGAGGCCGTCGGCAGCGTTCCCATCTACTTCGCCGGCCCGACTCGTGACTGGAACCCGCAGTACGAGCGCTCGCAGACCGGTTTCGTCAACGAGAGCGCCGGATGTGTCGACCTCGGCCCGGCCGAGGCGCTCGCCTACGTCCGATCCCGCCACTACCAGGTGCTCACCTCCGACCTGGAATGGAAGACCGATCCCACCGGTGACTTCGGTCGGATCCGACGGCAACAGGACTTCCTCAAGCGGCTGATCGGCAAGGCCATCGAGGAGGGAGCCCGGAACCCCTTCGTGCTCAACGATCTGATCGATTCGGCTCTCGACAGCATCGTCATCGATGACGCGCTCACACCGCAGACCCTGCTCGACATCGGACGCCAGTACTCGAGTTTCGAGCCCGAGGAGTTGCAGACGTACACCTACCCGGCGGTCTTCGACTCGGTCGGTTCGATCAGCATCCTGCGTGGCGTCGACGACCAGGCGGCCCCCCTCGAGGCACTGTTCGCCGGTGCTGCGTCCGACGATCCCGACACCGTCCTCGTGCGGGTCACGAGCGACGAGACCTCCGTTGATCAGCTCGAACTCGCCCTCGCCGCACTCGAGTCGGCCGGTTTCGAGCCCGACACCACCCGTTCGGGAACGGCCGCAGCGGGATTCGTGGTGCAGCACGGCCCCGACGGGCGACGGGCGGCCGATCTCGTCGTCGCCGCCCTGCTCGGGGATTCGGCGCTCGACCTGGTCGCCGATCGGATCCAGGTGGTGGAGATCGAGGACCTCTCGGGACGCGAGGTGTGGGTCACCATCGGTGATCCCGATGTCGAACCACCACCGGTCTCGACCACGGTTGCCGGGGCCCCCGAACTGGCACCGGACGTCACACCGGAACTGAGTGTCGACACCGCTTGTTGAGCGGCGATGGCACCGCCTGTTGAGCGGCGATGGCACCGCCTGTCGAGCGGCGATGGCACCGCCTGTCGAGCGGCGATGGCACCGCCTGGTCGAACGGCTGAGATGGATTGCTCCACCTTGGTCCCCGACCGACCGATACCCTCGGGCGGGATCCACCCGGCGAGAACGAGGGAGCTTGCATGGCTTCGATTGCGGTGATTGGGACGGGGTATGTGGGGTTGACCACGGGTGCGTGTTTTGCGCATCTGGGTCATGACGTGGTGTGTGCGGATATCGATGTGGCGAAGGTGGAGGGGTTGTGTCGGGGGGAGATCCCGATCGTGGAGGCCGGGTTGGATCGGTTGGTGCACGAGGGGTTGCGGGCGGGGAATCTGTCGTTCGTGGTTGGTGCGGCGGAGGCGTCGAAGAACGCGGAGTTCCATTATCTGTGTGTGCCGACCCCGCAGGGTGATGATGGTTCGGCGGATCTGAGTTATCTCCAGGCTGCGGCAGCCCAGATTGCCGACGTCCTTCCGGCACGTTCTGTCGTGGTGAACAAGTCCACGGTGCCAGTCGGGTCGACCGAGGTCGTGGCCCGCGTTCTGGGCCGCAACGATGTGGCGGTGGTGTCCAACCCCGAGTTCTTGCGGGAAGGAACTGCCGTCGATGACTTCTTGAATCCGGATCGGGTGGTGATCGGGTCGGCGGATCAGGAGGCGGCGATTCGCGTTGCGGCCCTCTACAGCAAGGTGCGGGCGCCGGTGATGGTGACCGATCCGGTGTCGGCGGAGACGATCAAGTACGCGTCGAATGCGTTCCTGGCGTCGAAGTTGTCGTTCGTGAACGCGATCGCGAACGTGTGTGAGGCGGTCGGGGCGGATGTGAACGATGTGGTGTTGGGGATGGGCTATGACCATCGGATCGGGAAGGAGTTCTTGAAACCGGGTCCGGGTTGGGGTGGTTCGTGTTTCCCGAAGGACACGATCGCGATGGTGCGGATCGCGGAGGATGCCGGGTACGACTTCACGTTCCTGCGTGAAGTGCTCCGGGTCAACGACGAGCAGTTCGATCGGACGGCGGCGAAGGTGCTGGACGCGTTGGCGGGGTTGACCGAGACCGGTGAGGTGTCGGGGATGACGGTGGGGGCGTGGGGTCTCACGTTCAAGGCGGGGACCGATGACCTGCGGATGTCGCCGGCGATCGAGGTGTTGTCGCGGGTGTGTGCGGCGGGGGTGAAGGTGAAGGCCTATGACCCGGCGGTGCATGTGCCGCTGGTGGAGTTGCCCGAGGTGCAGGTCGTGTCGGATCCCTACGACGCGGTGGATGGGGTGGATGTGTTGGTGGTGATGACCGAGTGGGACATGTTCCGCTGGTTGGATTTCGATCAGGTCAAGGAACGGATGACCGGGTCCTGTGTGATCGACGGCCGGAACCTGCTGGACCGCCACCAGCTCACCCGCCGGGGATTCACCTACCGCGGCATCGGACGCTGACATGAGGGTCGACTGACATGCCACGAATCGTCGTCACCGGCGGCGCCGGCTTTCTCGGATCACACCTGTGCGAGCGTCTGCTCGACCGTGGCGACGAGGTCGTGTGCCTCGACAACCTGGTCACCGGACGCATGGTCAACATCGAGCATCTGTTCGGTCACGAGCGGTTCCGGTTCGTCCACCACGACGTGTCGAATCACATCTGGGTCCCGGGCGAGGTCGATGCGATCATGCATCTGGCCAGCCCTGCGTCGCCGGTCGATTTCGGCCACATCCCCATTCAGATCCTCAAGGTCGGCAGTCTCGGGACCCACAACTGCCTCGGGCTGGCGCGGGCCAAGGGCGCCACGTTCCACCTGAACTCGACCAGCGAGGTCTACGGCGATCCCCTGGTCCACCCGCAGCCCGAGACCTACTGGGGCAACGTGAACCCGATCGGGCCCCGCTCGATGTACGACGAGGCCAAACGGTTCGCCGAGTCGATGACCATGGCCTACCACCGCTACCACGGGATCGACGTGCGGATCGTGCGGACGTTCAACACGTACGGACCACGGATGCGGCCCGAAGACGGTCGGGTGGTGTCCTCGTTCATCATCCAGGCACTGAAGAACGAACCGATCTCGATCAACGGTGACGGCTCGCAGACCCGGAGCTTCTGCTACGTCGACGACCAGATCGAGGGCCAACTCCGTCTGCTCGACAGCGGCTACCAGCTCCCGGTCAACATCGGCAACGGCATCGAGTTCACCATCGCCGAACTGGCCGCAGTCGTGATCGACGTCACGAACTCCTCGAGCGAACTCTCGTTCGGTCCGATGCCCGTCGACGACCCCAAGCAGCGCAAGCCCGATCTCACCGTCGCCCGCCGTGAGCTCGACTGGGAGGCCGCGATCCAGCTTCGGGAGGGTGTCGAGAAGACGGCCGCCCACTTCGCCGAGGTCCTCGGCCGCTAGCGCGACCGTCCGGTCGGGCCGACACTGCTCTCAGGCCGACACTGCTCTCAGGCCGACACTGCTCTCAGGCCGACACTGCCGGCGAGAGGTCGCGGCCGGAGATGGACAGCAGGTCGAACATGGCGCGCAGGTGGGCCTCGAGGGAATGATCGTCGGCCGTCGCTCGGGCATCGGCCGACAGGGCCTGCCACCGCAGCCGGTCGGCGGTGCTGAACACGATGGCGTCGAGCAGCGCAGCGGGGTCGTCCGGCGGGATCAGGCAGCCTCGGTCGGGGGTGACCAGGTCGGCGATGCCGCCCTGGTCGCACGAGATGACGGGAAGTCCGAAATGGAAGGCCTCGAGGATGGCGATCGGCTCCCCTTCGACCCAGTAGTGCGTCGGCAACACCAGGACCTGGGATCGCGCGAGCAGGTCCTCCTTGGCGCGTCCGTCGACGACTCCGACATACGTGCAGTTTCGCGGCCAGGATCCGTCGTCGATCGGGTCGACGGCGTCGCCGGCGATCACGAAACGGATCGCCCGGTTGCGCTCGATCGCCAGTCGGGCTGCGTCGAGGACGGTGTCGAACCCCTTGTCACGCATCAGGTTGGACAGGAACAGCACGTTCGGCTCGGCGCTCCAAGCGGCGCCCCGGTGGAGGGCTCGCTCGGCGACGTGGCGTTCGACGCCGTTGCCAACGACGCGGATGCGGGCCGGATCGACCAATCCGTCGAACATCGCAGCCAATCGGGGGGTGAGGACCACGATCGTGTCGACTCGGGCGATGGCCGCCAGGTAGATCCGCCGCAACGGAGCCGGCAGCAGGTCGAGGCCGTGCCGCCACCCACCCCCATGGACATGGCCGACGACTCGCCAACCCCGCACGAGCGCAGTCGCGAGGAGCGGCAGGTCGCGCAGCATCGATCGGGGACCCTGGCCGAGCTGGAAGTAGGCGACGACGGGACGGCCCGGTTCGGGGGAGGACCACGCCAGGCGGACGGCCGAACGCAGGGTTCGGCCGACGACGCGGAGCTGGCCTGCGAATCGGGTGGTCCCGATGGGACTGGCGGTGTCGATCACCCGGTAGGCCACCCCGGCGTCGTCCAGGGCATCCAGCAACAGACGGGCTGCCGTCGACTGACCGGTGATCGGGGGTGGCATCGAGACGACGGCGACGATGGTCGGGTCGGTCGGATGCCGCCGGTCGTTCAGGCCGGGCATGGGGCCGGTCGTTCCATGGCGATGGCCTCGCGGTACGCCTCGATCGTGAGGCGGGCCGTGCGGTCCCAGGTGAATTCGGCGGCCCGTGAGCGGGCGCCCGCCGATCGCTCGGCCTTCCAACTCGGCGAGGCGGCGATCTCGCGGATCGTGTCGACCCAATCGTCGGTCCGGTCATGCTCGAGCAGGCGCCCGGTCTCGCCGACGACCTCGGCGACCGCCGTGGCAGCCGCGCCGACCACCGGTGTCCCCTGCGCCATGGCCTCGACGGCGGGGAGCCCGAATCCTTCCCGCCGACTCGGGAAGACGAGGGCCTCGGCACCGTCGAGCAGCACCGGCAGGTCCGGCGCGGGAACGAATCCGAGATGTCGGATCCCGCGGTCGGCCGGGCCGAACAGGGAGCCGAGTTCGAGATTCCAGCCATCGGGGCCGATGAGCAGGAGGTCGAGGTCGTCGACGGCGGCTCGGCGGTAGGCCTCGATCAGCGTGGGCAGGTTCTTGCGAGGTTCCGCCGTGCCCACCCACACCAGATAGCGGCCGTCGATCCCATGGGTCCGCCGCACGCGTCGGCGATCGTCGTCGTCGACGATGACACCGGTCGCCCCGAGCGGCACCAGCCGTAGTCGATGCGAGTCGAAGCCCAGACGGGCGCAATCGTCGAGGGTCTGCCGGCTCGAGCAGATCACGAGGCTCGCGTCTCGACGCATGAGCTCGAACGCGCGGGTCATCATGCGGACGCCCCGCGGGGTCAGGGTCTCGGGCTCGAGGAGGGGAAAGAGGTCGTGGAGGGTCACCACCAGGGGTGCTCGACGGACCGGGGGACACATGGGTGCGGTGGCATGAACCAGGTCGACCGGACCGGTGACCCGCTCGGGAGCCGCGAGACCGCGATGCCAAGCCTGGTAGAGCACGGGATAGGGCAGGGGGAGACGCCGATACCGAATCGAGGGGACGAACGCAGGCTTCGGCCGCCCCCCGGCCCCGACGCCGATCAGCTCGACCTCGTCGAGGACGTCCAGGGCGTCGACCAGGTGGAGGGCCGCCGTTGCGGTTCCTCCCGGCACCTCGTGCCAACACTGGGTGAGGGTCACGGCCACGCGAGGTCGCACGTCACCACCCTAGTTCTCCACGGGCCCTCTATCGTGTGCCCCCTCGGCGCGGGTGATCCGACCCGGCGACGACTCCGTGCTCCCTGCGCCGTCGTCCGCCGAATCCGTTCGATCGATCGACTCCATGCGACTGCTCTTCCTCTGCCCCCACTTCGACCCCGACCTGCACGCGGCGACCGGCGAGGTCATGACCAAACTGGTCGACGCCCTGGCCGACCGTGGTCACCGGGTCGACGTGGTCACGAGCCTGCCGTGGTACCGGCTCCACGACGTCGAGCCGTCGTGGCGCGGCCGACCGTGGCGGAGGGGCACCACCGGAGCCGGGGACATCGTGCGCATCTGGCCGTTCCCCACCGACAAGTCGAACGTCCCGGCGCGGGCTGCGGCGTTCGCCGGCTTCACGGCGATGGCCACCGGAGCGGCGCTCACACTCGGCCGGCCCGACGCCGTGCTGGCCATGTCGCCCCCGATCTTCCTGGGCAACGCCGCAGCCGTCGTGGCCCGCCGATGGGGGGTCCCGTTCGTGTTCAACGTGCAGGACATCTTCCCCGATGTCGCCGTGGAGCTCGGGGCCCTGTCGAACGAGCGGGTCATCGCCGCAGCGGCGCGACTCGAGCGATCGCTGTATCAACGGGCCGACGCCGTCACGGTGCTGTCGGAGGATCAGGCCATCAACGTTCGTGCCAAGCTGTCGACCGCCGACGCCGACAAGGTGCGGATCATCCAGAACTTCGTCGATCTCGATCGCGTCCATCCCACCGATCGTGACAACGCCTGGCGTCGTGATCGGGGCCTCGTCGGGAAGCAGATCGTCATGTACGCCGGGAATGTCGGGCTCTCCCAGTCCTTCGACCTCGTCCAACGGGCAGCCGAGCGGTTCCGTGGGCGTCCCGACGTGCACTTCGTGATCAACGGCGAAGGGGCGGCCCGGGTCCAGGTCGATGCCTGGGCTGCCGATCACGACAACGTGAGCGTCCACGACTTCGTCGATCGCGCCGAGGTGAGCGACCTCCTCGGAGCCGCCGACCTCCACCTGATCCTGCTGAAGACCGGCCTGTCGCGCTCGTCGACGCCGTCGAAGCTCTACGGCATCATGGCGGCCGGTCGACCCGTCCTGGCCTCCATCGATCCCGGTTCCGAGGTCGACGTCATTCTCGAGCGCTCCGGAGGGGGTCGAACCGTGCCCCCCGACGACGCCGCCTCGTTCCTGGACCAGCTCGAGTCCCTGCTCGGTGCTCCCGATGATCTCGTCGCGATGGGGGAGCGGTCCCGATCGTTCGTCGAGTCGCTGATGACCCCCGCCCTGCAGGCCGAGGCATACGAGCACCTCTTCGACGAAGTCGTCGCCGCCCGTCGCGCATCGAGCCGCTCCACGAACTCCCGGAGGAAACCCCGAAATGCTTGACCATGCCTACGCCGTCGTCCTCGCCGGAGGGTACGGCGAACGATTCTGGCCGGCCAGCACCATGGCTCGACCCAAGCAACTGTTGTCGCTCCTCGGCGATCGAACGATGCTGGAGATGGCCATCGACCGATTGACCGGGCTGATCCCCCCCGAGCGGGTGATCGTGTTGACCTCGGCCGACCTGGTCGACGCAACGATCCGATGCTCGCCCGACCTCCCGCCCGGAAACGTGATCGGTGAGCCGGTGCGCCGCGACACGGCGGCCGCCGTCGCGCTCGCCTGTGCCGTGGTGAAAGGACGCGACCCCGAGGGCGTCTTCTGCGTCGTCACCGCCGATCACGTCATGGCCGACCTCGACGTCTTCCGGGCCACCATCGGCGAAGCCATCGCCCTGGCGGCCATCGAGGACGTGCTGATCACGATCGGGATCCGGCCGACCCGACCCAGCACGGCCTTCGGCTACATCGAGGCGACCCGGCCCGTCGACACCCCCGGCGAGATCGAGTTCCGTCGGGTCGACCGATTCGTCGAGAAACCCGACCGATCGACGGCCCAGGCCTACCTCGAGTCCGGGAGCTTCAGCTGGAATTCGGGCATGTTCATCTGGTCGGTCGAAGCCCTGCACCGGGCCTTCGCCAAACACACGCCGGCGCTGGCGGCGATGATCGACCAACTGGTTCCGACGGTCGACCGGGACGACTTCCCCGCCTCCCTCCTCGCCGCCTTCGAACCACTCGAGAAGATCTCCATCGACTATGCGCTCATGGAGAACGCCGACAACATCGTGATGGCGGTCGGAACATTCGGGTGGGACGACGTCGGGAGCTGGCCCGAGGTCGCCGGTCATGTCCCGACCGACGAGGCCGGCAACGCCGTGCGTGGCGAGGCGATCGTGCTCGACGCCGTCAACAACGTGGTGATGTCGGAAGGTCGTCTGACGGCCCTCATCGGGGTCGAGGACCTGATCGTCGTCCAAGCCGAGGGGGTCACCCTGGTCTGCCCGAAGGATCGGGCGCAGGACGTCAAGGCCATCGTCACCGCGCTTCGGGAAACCGGCCGCTACGACCATCTCCTCTGAGGCAGGCCACTCGGTGTACTGGGTCGTCACCTCGGCGGTGTCCGGGCCCCGGGGTCGAGACGTCGACCCGGCCATCGAGGTCGACCCGATCAGAGCGAGCCGATGGCGTCGAGCCGGAGCCGGGCCCGGCCTTCCTCCCGCGACAGCGCTCGGTCGATGGTGGCGGTGATCCGCCACTCGTCGTAACCCTCGGGATCGCGCAGGATCTGGGTGACCGTGTCGCCGTCGACGAGGAAGCGACCCGACGATCGGGCCTCGGCATCGACCAGCAGCACGTCGTGTTCCTCCCAGTAGGGGGCCATCGCATCGACCAACGCATCGAGCGACCAATCCTCCGGGTTGGTGACCGATCCGAGGATCACGGCGTGGCGGCGCATCGCCAACGACTGCACCCAGCGGAAGACCTCGTTGCGAACCAGGACCCGGAACCCGCGGACGTTGGCCGTGACGTCGTGTTCGTCGACGGAGCGAACCTCGGGCTCGACGATTCCGTCCCCGGCGATGAGCGAGTCCCACTCGTCGATGAGGCTGGAGTCGACCTGGCGGATGACGGCACCCAGCCATTCGATGACGTCATCGAGCTCGTCGGTCTTCGCGTCCTCCGGAACGTTCTGGCGAAGCCCTTTGTAGACGTCGGAGAGATAGCGCAGCAGCACGCCTTCGCTGCGCTTGAGTCCGTAGTGGCCGATGTACTCGGTGAACGTCATCCCTTCCTCGAACATCTCGCGGACCACCGACTTCGGTTGGACGTTGTTCGACCCCACCCAGGGGTGACGGAGGCGGAACTCGTCGAACCGGTCGTAGAGCCACTGCTTGTTGGGTCGTGGTGGTTCGACCTCGGCCAATCGGGCCATGCGCTCGTCGTACTCGACGCCGCTCGACTTCATCTCGGCCATGGCGGCGTCCTTGGCCTTGTTGAGTTGGGCGGCGATGATGACGCCCGGGTTCTCCATGATCGACTCGATGATCGTCACGATGTCGAGCGCGTGCAGGAGTTCGAGCCCCTCGATCGGCTCGTCGACCTGCCCGATCGCCTCGATGGCCCAGAGCGACAGTGGCTGGTGCAGCGCGAACTCGTCCTGGAGGTCGAAGTTGACCCGAACCCGGCGACCCCATTCGTCGGGTTCGGCCGGGAACTCCAGGAGCTCGGCATCGACCAACGACCGGTAGATGGCGATCGCTCGCCGGATGTGGTTGCGGCGCCGGCGCTTGGTCTCGTGATTGTCGGTCATGAGGGAGCGGACCGACCCGCAACCGTCACCGGGTCGATCGAGCAGGCTCATCACCATCTGGTGATTGACCCCGAAACTCGACACCAGGGGTTCGGGTTCGCCGTTCACCATCTTGGTGAAGCTGTCCTCGGTCCAGTGGGCATACCCCCGCTCCGGTGGCTTCTTCTTCACGACCTTCTTCTTGCCCTCCTTCGCTGCCGCCTTCTCCTCGGCCCGCAGGTTCTCGACGACGTGGGGAGGGGCCTGGACCCAGACCGTGCCCTCGTCGTCGAAGCCCTTGCGGCCGGCCCGTCCCGCGATCTGGGCGAACTCCCGGTTCGACAGGGTGCGGACGCTGGTCCCGTCGTACTTGCAGAGCTGGGTGAACAGCACCGTGCGAATCGGCACGTTGACCCCGACCCCGAGCGTGTCGGTGCCACAGATGATCTTGAGGAGGCCGTCCTGGGCCAACTTCTCGACCAGCAGGCGGTACTTGGGCAGCAGCCCGGCGTGATGGACGCCGATCCCGCCGGTCAGATACCGCCGCAGGTCCTTGCCGATCGGCGTGTCGAACCGGAACCCGCCGATGGCGACCTTGATCTGCTCCTTCTCGGCCTTGGTCAGCGGATCGAGCGAGAGATAGCCCTGGGCCGCTTCGGTGGCCTCCCGCTGGGTGAAGTGCACGAGATAGATGGGTGCCCGGCCCGACGCCAGGAGTTCTTCGATCGAGGCGTGCAGCGTGGTGTGGCGGTACTCGAAATCGAGCGGCACCGGTCGTTGGTGGGACGAGACCGTGATCGTCGGTCGACCCGTTCGCCGGGTGAGGTCGCGCTCGAAGAAGTCGGTGCGGCCCAGCGTCGCCGAAATCAGCAGGAACTGGACGTGGGGCAGTTCGAGGAGCGGCACCTGCCAGGCCCAACCCCGTTGGGGATCGGCGTAGTAGTGGAACTCGTCGGCGATGACGACGTCGACGTCGGCCTCGGCGCCGTCTCGCAGCGCCCAGTTCGCCAGGATCTCCGCGGTGCAACAGATGATCGGGGCGTCCGGATTGATGCGGGCGTCCCCGGTGATCATCCCGACCCGGTCGGCACCGAAGTCCCGGCGGAGCGCGAAGAACTTCTCCGACACCAGGGCCTTGATCGGTGCGGTGTAGACACTGCGCCGGCCGGCCGCCAGGGCCGCGAAGTGTGCGGCGGCGGCCACGAGCGACTTTCCGGAGCCGGTCGGGGTGTTCAGGATGACGTTGTTGCCGGCGAGCAGTTCGAGAATGGCTTCTTCCTGCGCGTCGTAGAGGGCGAGGCCCTGCTCGGCGACGAAGTCGATGAACCCGTCGACGATGGCATCGGGTCCGGGTTCGGGCGATCCCGGCACGGGCGACGGCAGGTGGCGGATCAGCGGGGGTCGATCGTCGCTCGGCATCGTTTCAACCTACTGCCGGGCCGGACCGGCGATGGTACGGTCGGCGCCCATGACGTTCAAGGGGCTGCCCGAGGCCGGGATGGCGTTCTACCGCGAGCTCGACGCCGACAACTCCAAGGTGTTCTGGACCGCCAACAAGGCTCGCTTCGACGAAGACGTGAAGCAGCCGGTGTCGGAGCTGTGCGACGAGCTGTCGGAGTACGGCATCTTCAAGGTCTTCCGGCCCTACAACGACGTCCGCTTCGCGAAGGGTCGCCCGCCCTACAAGACCGCTCAGGGCGCGTACACCGAGGGTGAGGGAGGGGCCGGTTACTACTTCCAGTTCTCGGCCGACGGTCTCATGGCCGGGTCCGGCTACTACAGCATGGCCCGGGACCAACTCGAGCGTTTCCGGGCGGCCATCGACGATGAAACCCTCGGACCGGATCTGGCCGAGTTGGTGGCCGCCGTTCCGAAGACCTACGCCGTCGGTGCCATGGAATCGCTGAAGACCGCTCCCCGTGGCTTTCCCAAGGACCATCCCCGGATCGAGTTGCTCCGCCGCAAGGGGCTGATGATCTCGAAGGACTTCGGGGCGCCGAAATGGCTGCACACCAAGGCCGTCGTCGCCCGGATCCGCCAGGTCTGGGACGACGCCCGACCGGTCAACGACTGGCTCGACGCCAACGTCGGCCCGTCGCATCTCGAACCCGAGGCGTTCGGCCGGAGCTAGCGGCCGGGGTCGCCGACGCGACGGCCCTCAGCGGAACAGGTCCTCGGAGTTGTGGCGAACGACCTCGCCAACGACGCTGCCCTCACCCATCCACGCCGGATCGATACCCCGGATCAGGGCCACGGCGATGCCGGTCGACTTGCCGCGAACCAGCTCGGCAGCGCCGGCGAGTTCGTCGACCAGGCAGACCTCGGTCACGTGCAGCTCCCGTCCCGTCGCATCCTCGGTGCCCCGGAGATCGAGGATCGGTTTGATGCCGGCGCACCCGAGGGCGATGTCGGTCAGTCCGCGACGCCACGGCCGTCCGAAGGTGTCGGCGACGACGATCGCCACGTCGACTCCGGCGCGGCCCTTGATCGCATCCCGGAGACGCCGGGCCGAACGGTCGGAGTCCTCGGGCAGCAGGCACGCGATGTCGGGCGCCACGTTGGAGCGGTCGATTCCCGAGTTCGCGCAGATGAAGCCGTGCCTGGTCTCGGTGATGATCAGATCGCCGCGGCGACGAATCACCCGCTTGGCCTCGGCCAGGACCAGCGGCTTGTGCGAGAGCGGATCGTCGGGATCGACCCGGACCAGCCGATCCTCGGCCTTCGAAACGACCTTCTGACTCACGATCAGCACGTCGTTGTCGGTCAACGGCTCGTCGTCGCCCAGTGACGAGGCGCACGCAGCCAGGATCATCCCGGCGAGGTCGTCACCCGGTCCGATCTCGGGTAGGCCGCCGATGGGGATGATCTCGAGCCGTCGAAGCATCGCAGCAGACTCTCACATTGGTTCGGCTGGCGCCTCACGCCTTCGGCGATCCGGGTCGTCGGCGCCGGAGCGGCCTCGTCCCTCGGCCGCGTGGGCTGGCGCTTCACGCCTGCGGCGATCCGGGTCGTCGGTGCCGGAGCGGCCTCGTCCCTCGGCCGCGTGGGCGGGCGCCTCACGCCTTCGGCGATCTGGGTCGTCGAGACGCTGCGGCCTCGTCCCTCGGCCGCGTGGGCGGGCGCCTCACGCCTGCGGCGATCTGGGTCGTCGAGACGCTGCGGCCTCGTCCCTCGGCCGCGTGGGCTGGCGCTCACATTGGTTCGGCTGGCGCCTCACGCCTTCGGCGATCTGGGTCGTCGGGACGCTGCGGCCTCGTCCCTCGGCCGCGTGGGCGGGCGCCTCACGCCTTCGGCGATCTGGGTCGTCGAGACGCTGCGGCCTCGTCCCTCGGCCGCGTGGGCGGGCGCCTCACGCCTGCGGCGATCCCGTCGGTGCTCAGGCGTTGGTCACGAGGAGCTGGACGTACGCGATGCCCGCATCCTCGAAGACGTTCACGTTGATCTGGTCGGTGTCGCCCTTGCTCATCAACGCGGTGCCGCTGAAGGCTCCGTCGGTCGTTGCGTCGCTGCGGAACGTCGACTCGTAGCCGACCGCTTCGAGGTCGCCGATCACGGTGTCGAACACCTCGGCCGGATCGCCGTCGACCTTGCCGGTCACCGAGTAGGCCACCGTGCCGTCGCCGCTGTCCATCCGGGAGGTCGACTCGATGGTCAGGCCGCTCGGCAGGGGCACATCGGGGAAGTCCTCGGGCAGCTCCTGGCCGCTCTCGAAGGTCATGGTGCCTTCGTCGCTCTCGATGACCATGTTGCCCTCGTCGTCGACGGTCATCGAACCGTCGTCGGTCTGGATCGAGAAGGTGCCGTCGTCGGTGTCGATGTCGACGTCGCCGCCTCCGTTCGCCTCGGCGATCTGCTCGACGGCCTCGTCGGTGGCCTTCTCGGCGGCCTTGTCGGCGATGGCTCCACAGCCGGTGGTGATCAACACGGCTGCCACCGCGAAGAGGGGGGCAAGAGCGGGCGACCGTGACATGGGATTCCCTCCGAGACGAGCCGTCAAGCCCGTTCTGTTCGACATCTTTACCACGTCCATCGGCTGCAGGGAACCGGATCGTGAGCGTCGGAGGGCAGATCAGCGCGCCGAGTCCGGGGGCTCGAGAACCGTCCGGGCCAGCGCCAAGGTCGTGTCGAGGTCGCGCATGACGGTGGGCGCCACGATGCAGCGGACCCCGATCGCCTCGATCGCCGGTGCCAGGTCGGCGTCGACGGTGTCGACGACCAGCGTCCCGACGGTGTCGGCGTACCACTCGGCGACGGCCAGCGCCGAGGCCTCCCGGCCCAACTCGTTCAGGAGCCGGTCGGCCGGACCCTTCAAGGCCCGCCCGCCGACGATCGGCGAGACGGCGACCACGTCACGACGTCGTGCGGCCAGAGCAGCCCGGACGCCGGGCACGGCCAGCACCGGGTCGATCGAGACGACGGGATTCGACGGTGCGATGATCACGTGGTCGCTCGTCCGGATCGCCTCGATCACCCCAGGCGCCGGCGTCGCCGATTCGGCGCCGTCGAACCGCACCGCACTGACGGCGACGTCGTGATGGAGGCGCACGAAGTATTCCTGGAAGCCGACCTCCCCCTCGACCAGGGTGGTCACCATGGTCCGGAGCCGATCGTTCGACACCGGGAGCACGGTCAAGTCGAGGTCCCAGGCCGCAACGACATCGGCGGTGGCCTCGGCCAACGTGGCACCCTCCCGCAGTCGATGGGTGCGGAACAGGTGCGTCCCGAGATCGCGATCCCCGAGGTTGAACCAGTCGACGCCTCCGTAGCGGCCGATCATGTCCATGGCCTGCCACGTCTCGCCTTCGAGACCCCAGCCCCGCTCGGCGCTCACGGCGTCGGCCAGCGTGTAGGTGATCGTGTCGAGGTCGGGCGAGACGTGCAGCCCGTGCAGCTCGAGATCGTCGCCGACGTTGACGATGGCCACGAGATCCGGTCCGGGGACGAGGCGCACGAGGCCGCGCAGCAACCGGGCAGCGCCGACACCGCCGCAGATCACCGCCGCGGTCCCGGCCGAGGCGGCGGTCATCTAGACCCGCTGCTGGCGGGCGATGAGTTCCATGTCGCCTTCGACCATCATCTCGACGAGGGAGCGGAACGAGGTCTGGGGCTGCCAGTCCAGGTCGGCCCGAGCCTTGGCCGGATCGCCGATGAGCAGGTCGACCTCGGCGGGGCGCATGAACCGCTCGTCCTGCACGACGTGGTCCTGCCAGTTCAGGCCGACATGGGCGAAGGCGATCTCGCAGAATTCCTGCACGCTGTGGGTCTCGCCGGTGGCGATCACGTAGTCCTCGGCCTTGTCCTGCTGGAGCATCGCCCACATCGCCTCGACGTAATCGCCGGCGAAGCCCCAGTCGCGTTGGGGATCCAGGTCACCGAGCGGCAGCTGATCGATGAGCCCGTGCTTGATCCGGGCGACGTGATGGGTGATCTTCCGAGTGACGAACTCGAGGCCCCGGCGCGGGGACTCGTGGTTGAACAGGATGCCGCTGGTCGCATGGAGGTCGTAGGACTCCCGGTAGTTGACGGTGATCCAATGGCCGTAGAGCTTGGCCACCCCGTAGGGCGAGCGCGGGTAGAACGGCGTCGACTCGGTCTGGGGCACTGCCTGGACCTTGCCGAACATCTCCGACGACGAGGCCTGGTAGAAGCGGATGTCGCGGTCGACATCGCGGACGGCGTTCAGGAGGCGGGTCACGCCGAGGGCGGTCGTCTCACCGGTCAGGACGGCCTGTTGCCACGAGGTCTGGACGAACGACTGGGCCCCCAGGTTGTAGATCTCGGTCGGCTTCACCCGCCGGACCACGTCGTGCATCGACGCCTCGTCGAGCAGGTCGCCCTGCTCGATACGGATGTCGTCCTGGATGTGGGCGATGCGCTCGAAGTTGAGTGTCGAGGACCGTCGCACGATCCCGGCGACCTCGTAGCCCTTCTCGAGGAGGAACTCGGCGAGGTAGGAACCGTCCTGCCCGGTCAGTCCCGTGATCAGTGCACGTTTGGTCATGATGGCTCCTGTGGTTCTGGCGAGAGTTGTTCGGGCGCCGTCTCGGCGAGCGCCCGGGCTTCGGTCAAGACGTCGGTCAGGGTCTGCTCGAGCGGGATGGTCGGGGTCCACCCGGTGTCGGTGTGGAGGCGCTGCGCCGATCCACGGTTGACCGGGACCTCGATGGGGCGAAGCAGCGCGGGGTCGACCGCCGTGGTGACCTCGACGGTGGCCATGGCGCGCATGGTGTCGAGGATCTCGCTCATGGCAACGTCGTGGCCCGTGCAGATGTTGTAGGTCCGGCCGGGCACGCCCCGTTCGGCCAGCAGCCGGTAGGCCCGGACCGTGTCGCGCACGTCGGTGAAGTCTCGTCGGGCGGTGAGGTCACCGTGGACCAGTTCGCCCCCGCCGGCCCGCTCGGCCTCGGCGATGCGGTGGGCGAAGGCCGGCACCACGAACCGCGGGGACTGTCCGGGACCGATGTGGTTGAACGGTCGGGCGATCACGATGTCGAGGTCGGCGTTGCACTGGAACTGCTGGGCCAGGATCTCGGCCGCCAGCTTCGACGACCCCGTAGGGCGAGGCCGGGTTCGGTGGCTGCTCGTCGAGGATCGGCATGGCCGACGGGTCGAGGGGTCCGTAGACGTCGGCACTCGAGATGAGGACGAGACGATCGACGCCTGCGGCTTCGGCCGCTTCGAGCACGGCGAGCGTGCCCTCGGTGTTGACCCGCCAGGTCTGCCGGGCGGCCCGCCACGAGGCACCGACGTCGCTCCACCCGGCGAGGTGGTAGATCACGTCGGGTGCGGCGGCGGCGACGAACTCGGCCCAGCCCTCGAAGTCGAGCAGATCCGGTCCGGGCTGCGTCGGATCGTTGAGATCGCTCCCGACCGCCGTGTCGCCGGCGTCGGCCAGATGCCGCATGAGGTGCGGACCGACGAATCCGGACGCACCGGTCACAAGAGCTCTGGCCACGGCGCCAGGTTAGCGAGGGGTCCGGCCGTTCCGAGCCGACGCCCCACGCGGCCCGAACTCGATCCGGGTCGGGAAGGCAGGGGTGCCCGGTGGAACGATCGGGGAGCGATAGTCTGCGAGCCTCGTGACCGACTCCCCGACGGCCGCAGCCTCCACCGCACCGACGACCCTCGTCGTGGGATCCGAGGCTCTGGAACGACCTCTCGCCCCACTCGAGGCCCCAGAGGTCGCGCTTGGCGATGACGGAGGTCCGCCGATCGTGGCGGTCGTCGTCGTCGACGAACTCCGTCCCGATCTGAACCTGACGCTCGAATCGATCGCCGCCCAGGAGTACACGAATTTCTCGGTGCTCGTGGTCGATGCCGCCGGCGAGGAGCCGATCGCCGACCGAGTCGCCGAGATCCTCCCCGATGCGTTCCTGCATCGGATGCCGAACCGTCCGGGGCGGGCCGTCGCCGCCAATCAGGCGCTCGAACTGGTCTCGGGAGCCTCGTTCTTCCTGTTCGTCACCGTCGGACACATGCTCGAACCCTCGGCGACGTCGACCCTGATCGAGGAGCTGTACCGCTCCAACGCCGGCATCGTCACGCCGAAGATCGTCGATGCGCACGATCCGCGACGCCTCCGCAAGGTGGGCATGGGTTCGGACCGATTCGGCGTCCAGGTCGACCTGGTCGAACCGGGCGAGTTCGACCAGGAGCAGTACGACACGGTTCGCGACGTCTTCGTCGCGCCGGCCGGGGTCCAGCTGATCCGGGCCGACCTGTTCCGGGCCCTCGGCGGATTCGACCCCGTGATGGTCCGGTACGGGGCGGACCTCGATCTCTGCTGGCGGGCCCACGTTGCGGGTGCCCGAGTGGTCGCCGTGCCGCGAGCCGTGGTCCGGTCGGCGTTCAAGGAGTCCGACTCCGACGAGCGCCGTCGCCAACTGGGCCGGCATCGGCTCCGTACCCTGCTCGTCGCCTCCACCAAGCTCCACCTCGTTCGGGTCCTGCCGTTCGCCCTGCTGCTGCTCGTCGCCGAAGCGGTCTACTCGGTCGTCGCGGGACGGAGGCGCCAGGCCCGCGATGCCCTCGGGGCGATCGGCTGGAACCTGACGAACCTCGCCGACATCCGTCGGCGTCGCAAAGAGATGGCCTCGCTGCGGGGTGTGTCGGATCGCGAGGTCGTCGCGCTGGCGGTCCCCGGGTCGGCACGACTGAGCGGGTTCTTCCGTGGTCAGTTCGACGTCGGTGACCGGGTCGTCAGTTTCGCCGGGACCTTCCGGGACTCCTTCACCGGGCAGGACGCCGGCTCCTTCCGTGACGGCTTCGTCATCAGCTCGCTGGTCGGGCTGGTCATCCTGCTCGGGAGTCGCGGGCTGATCACCGGGGGTGTCACGCCGACCGGCCAGTTCCTCGACCTGCCCGGTGGCGGTGCGATGCTGCGCGAGTGGCTCGGTGGATGGCGCTCGGTCGGGACCGGTGGCTCGGGCAACCCGGCGACGGCCTTCGGCGTGCTCGGGGCGGCCAAGCTGGCCTTCTTCTGGGGCCCGGGCGTCTTCGACACCCTGCTCGTGATCGGGCCGCTGTTCATCGGGCCGTTCGGGGCCTGGCGCCTCGCCCGCACCTACGGCAGTCTGCGGGGGGCGGCGCTCGCCGCCCTCGCCTACGCCGCCAACCCGGTCGCCGTTTCGGCGATGGCCGCCGCTCGCTGGGACGCCCTCGTGGTCCATGCCGCCGGTCCGTTCCTGGCCGGGAGTGCGTTGCGGATCCAAGGATCGGCGCCGTTCGGCACGATCGGTGGCATGGCCGGCCCGGGCGTGATCGAGCGATCCCTGGCGATCCGCCTCCTGCGGTTCGGTGTCCTCGTCGCCGCCGTTGCCACGTTCGTGCCCGCCGTGATCCTGGTGGCCGTCGTGTTCTGCGCCGGGCTGCTCGTCAGCGGCGTCGTGATGGCCCGGCCGGGAGCGTCCGGCCGTCTCGTGCTGGCGGCGCTGGTCGCCGTGGCCACTCCGGCCGCCCTGCACGCTCCGTTCACCTTCGACGTCATCCGGCGGGGCAGCTGGCGCTGGTTCGTCGGCGCCGATTCGCCCGAGGTCGCCTTCGACTCGCTGGCCGACCTGATCCGGTTCGCCCCCGGCGGGGTCGAGCCGCGGCTGCTGACGATCGGTGTCATCGCCGCCGCCTCGCTGGTGTTGCTGATCGGCAACGGCGTGCGGCTCGACGGTGGCATCCGAGCCTGGTCGTTGGCCGTGGTGTCCTGGGTCGTGATCTGGGTCGGACGCCGGGGCTGGATCGAGATCGATCTCCCCGCCGCGGAACTCATGCTCGTTCCGGCGGCGACCGGCATGGCGCTGGCGGTCGGAGCGGCCACCCGAGCCGTCGAGATCGACCTGGTCGGATTCCGCTTCGGGTGGCGTCAGGTGGTGGCGTTCCTCGGTGTCTTCGCGATGGCCGGGGCCGGCCTCCTCCTGCTGACCCAGGCCTACGGGGGTCGCTGGAAGATGCCCGAGCAGAGCTACGCGAACACGACCGCGCTCCTGGCCGAACAACTCGACGGTGCCAGCCGCATCCTGTGGATCGGCGCCCCGTCGGTGCTGCCCGTCGACACCATCGAGTCCGATCGCGGGATCTCCTACGCCCTGCTCGAAGGCACCGAGGCGTCGGTGTTCGGCCGCTGGATGCCGGGCCCCTACGGTCTCGATCGTCAGGTCGGTGAACAACTCGACCTGGCCGTCGACGACCAGACCGTCCGGCTCGGGCGACTCCTCGCTCCGTACGGCGTCGACTACGTCGTGGTGGTTCCCCGCCTGGCTCCGGCACCGCACGAGGGGCGGACGATCGATCCGCCGGCCGGCCTGCTCACGGCGCTGCTCGGGCAACTCGATCTCCAACGCGTGGCCGGAGTCTCCGATTTCACCGTCTTCCGGAACGAGGCCGCACAGGGGCCGGTCGTCGGTCTCGAAACCGAGATGACCGGGTTGCCGAATCGACCCGACGCCTTCCTCGACACCGACCTCGCCAACGGCCAGCGGATGCGGGCCGAGTTCGGGCCCGGTGAATGGTCGGTGTCGGAGACCGCCCCCCGACCCGACGGTTCCCGGCCGCCGCAGCCGGTGAGCGTGCTCGTCTCGGTCACCGGGGACGGCTGGGTCTCGGCCACCGACGGTGTGACGGCGTCGCCGACCCTCGGCGGTCTGCTCGTGGTCGACCCCGATGAGGTCACCGACTGGACGATCCGTCGACCGACACCGTGGTTGCGTTGGCTCGTCCTCGTCGCCCAAGCCGGCCTGGTGGGCCTCGGCATCGCGATCGCCCGGTCCGAGGACCCGATCTCATGAGCCGCTGGAGCGCAGTCATCCTGCTCGTCGGCCTGCTCGTCGGGGGGGTGGTGTTCGACCGTCTCGATCACGCGCCCGAACCCGAGGCGCCTCCGGCCGAACCGTCCCGGATCACACCGTCGTTGTCGTCGGATCCGACGCTGTCCACCGTCTGGTACTGCCCGACCGGTTCCGGGGCGATCGACGGCATCGGTGCCCATGTGCTCGCGCTGACCAACCTGGGCGACACCACCGCGGTCGCCAACATCGACCTCATGAACGACGCCGGGGCCGGCCCGTCGCTGCGCCTCGAGATCCCGCCCCGGTCGACCGAGACCCTCGACGTCTCGGACCTCGACATGTCGGCGTTCGTCGGCGCGGTGGTCGAGATCGTCGGCGGGAAGGGCGCCGTTGCCCACTCCGTCGACACGCCCCGGGGTCTGGTCGAGGCGCCGTGCGGCACCGAGACCTCCGACTCCTGGTACTTCGCCGACGGCGTCACCACCCGCGATGCCACGGAGTACCTGGTGCTGTTGAATCCGGCGTCGCAGGACGTCGTCTTCGACGTCGAGTTCCAGACCGGCAGCCGCACCCGGCGCCCCAAGGATCTCGAGGCCGCCGTCGTCCCCGGGCGATCCGTTCGAGTGATCGACGTCGGTCAGTACATCAGTCGGGAGCCCAACGTGGCCACGGTGATCACGACGGTCCAGGGGCGATTGGCGGTCGAGCGCCTCCAGTTCTTCGACGGGCAACTCGGCCCCCTCGGCGTGTCGCTCGTCGCCGCCGTCGACGAGCCTCAGCTCCAGTGGTTCCTCCCCGCCGGACGGATCCACGACGGGGGAGACCAACGCCTGACCCTGTTCAACCCCGGTACGGCGACGGCCGAACTCGACGTGTCGTTCGACCTGCTCGAGCCGGCCGATCGGGCGTCGTTCGGGCTGGTCCCGATCGAGGTGACCGTTGCTCCCGGCCGGATCGCGGTGGTCGACCTGGTCGAGGAGTTGGGCCGAACCGGTCTGCCGCTGCCGGCCGAGGTCGGCGTGACGGTGGTCTCGACCAACGGCGTCCCCGTCGTGGTCGAACGCTGGCAGGTGACCCCGAAGGTCGACACCTCGTTGATCGGGGCCGGGGGGACCAACGCCTCGATCGCCGGGGCTCGATCGCCGTTGTTCCCCGGTCTGGTCGACCGTCCGGGGCAGGACGGCGACGACGTGGAATCGCCCGAGAACGCCGTCCCCGACCCCGCCACCACCCCCGAGGTACCGACGGACGCGGCGGCGCTCGTGCAGCCCACGGCAACGACCGGGGTCGCCTCCTCGACCGGGGTGTCGGTGCGGTCGACCGAGTGGGTGGTGCCGTGGGTGACCATCGGTGCGGCCGACGAGACCGTGGTCGTGGTGTCGGGAGCCGAGGGCAGCCTCGTGACCGTGTCCCTGGTGATCGCCGGTGAACGCCTGCCCCCGGTTCGGGCCGTCCTGCCTGCCGAGGGTCGGATCCAGATCCCGGTGACCGGCCCGGTCACCTCCGGCGCGCTCGTGATCACGGCCGAACAGCCGATCGCCGCCGAGGTCCAGTTCGTCGGCCCGGGTCGGCTCGGTGTCGTGCCGGCCGTGCCGATGATCGCCGGTGATCGATGATCCGGATCGTCGTCCTGATCGTGCTCAGTCTGGCGGCCATCGGCGTGGCCCTGCTCCTGCAGCGCCGGCGCCCCGAGGCCCCCTCGGCCCCGTCCTACCGGGCCCCCCGACAGATCGACCGGAACGATTTCGACGTTCCGGCCGAGCTCCGCATGATCGTCGTGTTCACCTCGGCGACCTGCCAATCGTGCAGCGGTGTCTGGGACACGGTCACCTCGATCGAACGGGCCCGGACCGGTGCCCAGCGGGTCGAGATCCAGACGACACCCGATCTCCATCGGCGGTATCGGATCGACGGCGTGCCGACCACCCTCGTCGTCGACCCCGAAGGTGTCGTCACGCACACGTTCTTCGGTCCGTTCCCCGCCGCCGATCTCGAAGCGGCACTCGACGAACGGGGCTGAAGACCGGACCGCTCAGCCGGCGTGGGAGCCGTTGGCCACGGCGGCGGCCTCGCTGACGAACTGGGCGATCTCGTCGCCGCTGACGGTCTCCTTCTCGAGGAGCGCCTGGGCGATCCGATCGAGGATCGGACGATGGGCGATCAGCAGCTCCCGACAACGATCTTCGGCATCGAGCAGGATCCGGTGCGTTTCCTCGTCGATGACCCGTGCGGTCTCGTCGGAGTACTCCCTCGAGTTCATGATGTCGTCGCCGAGGAACACCTGACCGTTGCCGCCCCAGGCCATGGGGCCGACCTTGTCGGACATGCCCCATTCCTTGACCATCTTCTGGGCCGTCTCGGTGGCCTTCATGAGGTCGTCGGATGCGCCGGTGCTGGTCATGTTGTAGACGACCTGCTCGGCCATCCGACCTCCCATGATCACGACCAGGCGGTCCTCGATGTAGTCCCGCCGGTAGAGGTGGCGATCCTCCGACGGCAACTGCATCGTGACGCCGAGGGCCATGCCGCTCGGAATGATCGTGACCTTGTGGAGCGGGTCGGCATTGGGCAGGATGGCGGCGCACAGGGCGTGGCCCCCCTCGTGGTACGCAACGGCCTCACGCTCGGCGTCGGACAGCACCATCGAGTCACGCTTGACACCCATGAGGACCCGGTCCCGGGCCGCATCGAAGTGGCGGGCGTAGATGCGCTTCTCGCCCGATCGGACCGCGAACAGCGCAGCCTCGTTGACCAGGTTGGCGAGATCGGCGCCGCTCATCCCGGGGGCACCACGGGCGATCAGATCGATGTCGACGTCTTCGGCGATCTTCTTGTGCTTGATGTGCACGGCGAGGATCTGGCGCCGGTCTTCGAGCTCGGGAAGCGGCACGACCACCTGACGGTCGAAGCGGCCCGGGCGCAGGAGGGCCGGGTCGAGGATGTCGGGCCGGTTGGTGGCGGCCATCATGACGATGCCCTCGGTGGCCTCGAAGCCATCCATCTCGGCGAGCATCTGGTTGAGCGTCTGTTCCCGTTCGTCGTGACCGCCGCCGAGGCCTGCCCCGCGTTTGCGTCCGATGGAGTCGATCTCGTCGACGAAGATGATCGCCTTGCCCATCTTGCGGGCCTCGGCGAACAGGTCACGCACCCGGCTGGCGCCGACACCGACGAACATCTCCATGAAGTCCGAACCGGTGACCGACATGAACGGGACGCCGGCCTCGCCGGCGGTTGCCCGGGCGATCAGGGTCTTGCCGGTCCCGGGAGGACCGACGAGGAGCACGCCCTTGGGGATGCGGGCTCCGACCTCGGCGAACTTCGACGGGTCCTTCAGGAAGTCGACCACCTCGGTGACCTCCTTCTTGACGGCGGCGTAGCCCGCGACGTCGGCGAAGGTGGTTCCCGGTCGCTCGGTGTTGTAGGTCTTGGCCTTGGAGCGCCCGATCGACATGATCCCGCCCATCTGCGACTGCTGGCGGCGCGAGAGCCACCAGAAGAAGCCCAGGATCAACATGAACGGCAGGAAGATCTGGAGCAGGCTGACCAGGATGTTCCCGGTCGGGGTCTTCGGGTTCGAGCTCCACGTCGTTGCGGACGAGGAGTTCGAGGTCGTTGTCGGGGAAGGGGCTCAGTCCGGTGGTGGAGAACTTCTCGCCGTTGAGGTAGACGCCCTCGATCTTGGCCGAGGTGTTGTCGTAGGTGATCGACGTGACGTTGCCGGCGCTGACCTCGGACTTGAACTCGCTGTAGCTGATCTGGTTCCCGGAGTCGTTGTTGTTGGTTGTCATGAAGCCGAGCAGGACGATGAGGACGCCGATGACGATCCAGGCGGCCCAGCGGGGCCAGCCGCCGTCGGCGCGGCTGGGAAGGCGGGGGTTTCGACCTGGCGGGGGTGGTGGCGGGGTGGAGCCTCGGTCAGACATGGAGTCCAAGCCTAGGGCGATGCGGGTGCCATGGCGTGGTCGGGCGATCCCCGGTCGTCCAGCCCGTGAACCGGCGCCGATAGGGTCGGGCGGTGTTCCGCGCCCCGCCTGCACCCGAACCGTCGCCGGCGTGGGGGCTGTCCGACGCACTCGGCTGGTTCGTCGCCGGCCTGTTCGCCCAGGTGGTGCTGGCTTCGGCGGCCATCACGTGGTTCTACGACGGCGAGACCCCGTCGCCCCAACCGGTCATCCTGCTCTTCGTCGTGCAGCTCGGACTGTGGTTCGCCTACGGCGTCGGACCGATCATCACGACCCGGCGGCGGGGCAACGGCCCGGTGGCCGACCTCGGGGCCTCGGTCCGGATCGGCGATCTGGGGGTCGGGCTGGCGACGGGGATCGTGCTCCAGTTGCTCGTGCTGCCCCTGCTCTATTGGCCCATCGGGCAGCTGGTCGACATCGACCCGGGCCAGGCCGCCGAAGACCTCGTCGACACCGTCGACGGGACGGCCGACATCATCATGATGACGGTGATCGTCGCGATCATGGCGCCCCTGGTCGAGGAGCTGTTCTATCGGGGTCTGGTGCTCGGCGCCCTGCGCCGCCACGTTCCCGACGCCGCCGCCATCGGGATCCAGGGGCTGCTCTTCGGGGCCGCCCACTTCCAGGGTGTCCAACTGCCCGGGCTCGTCGTCGTCGGCCTGGCCTTCGGTGCGCTCCGGATCCGCTACGGGAGGCTCGGACCGTGCTGGGCCGCCCACTTCGGGTTCAATGCCGTGACCCTGGCCGTGTTGTTGAACGACGTCGCCGGCAGCTGATCCGCGAGTCTTGGACGGGCCGCACGGCCCGGGCCTCGTGGGCCGTGCGGCCCATCGAGTGGTGCCCGATGGTTCATTGGGCGTCGTCGGTGCTCATGGCCAGGTCCTGACCACCGAATGGGCGGGTATGGAAAGCACCATCCGCCCCTGCCGCCTGTGCGGTTCCGATGCCGTCGTGATCGGGATGCAGTTCGACGGCAACACCGTCGACATGGAGTCCTGCGACCACTGCGACACCCGGCGCTGGAGCGTGCAGGGCGAAGCGGTCGAACTCGACGCCGTCTTGGCCGAGGTCGGGTTGCGTTCCGGACGTCGCCGCTGAGCCGCGGCACTCGGCGTCGGAACCAAATCCGGGTTATGACGCTGCATCGGGCGATTTGGGTGTCACCATGTGCGGGTCATGCATGAGGTGCCAGAGTCGCAACGTTCGACTCCCGGCGGCAAACCTTCGAGCCTTCGTCGCTCGTCCGGTGGGTCGATGCCGGGAGATCCCATTCCCGAGGTCCCGATGCCCGACGGCGCCAGTGGGTTGACCGAGGAGTCCTCGATCGCGCTCCGCGAGGCACTGGTCGGCGAACCCCGCCCCGATGGACCGGCCACCGACGACCCCGACGACCGGCTCGACGACGAACCGGCCGGGCCGCTCGACGAGGTGATGGCGTCGCCGGGTCCGTCGACCGACCCGGCCGGCACCGCAGCGACCTCGGGGCTCGAATCGGAGACCGAGCGCGACGGGGCGATCATCGGATGGCTCGGGCTCGCCGTGGCCCTGGCCTGTGCGGTGTTCGTCTTCGTGCAGATGCGGCCCGACCTCATCTTCCTCGACACCACACCGTCGGGTGGCGACATGGGCGCCCATGTGTGGGGGCCGGCCTACCTGCGCGACAACCTGCTGTCACAGGGTCGACTCACGGGGTGGACGCCGGACTGGTACGCCGGGTTCCCGGCCTACCAGTTCTACATGGTGGTCCCCTCGCTGGCGATCGTGGCACTCAACGCGGGTCTCGATCCACTCGTCGGCGGCATCGTGTCGCTCGTGGTCCTGGCGGCCGCCGCCGCCGCCGCCCGGCGCTTCCGGTCGTGGGCCGTCCTCCTGTTCGTCGCCGCCGCCGTGGTCTCGGTCCTGCTGATCGGGCTCCCGTACGGCGTGGCCTTCAAGGTGATCAGCATCAGTGGGCTGGTTGCGTTCCCGATCGCCGCCTGGGCGCTGGGTCGGATGGCCGGACTCCGCCGAACCGATCCCGGCCTTCATGGCGCTCGGATCAACGGTCTTCCTCTTCGACACCAACTTCCAGATCTACGGCGGCAACATCGCCTCGACGCTGGCCGGGGAGTTCGCCTTCTCGATCGGACTGTGCCTCAGTCTCCTGGCCATGGGCCTCGCCATCCGCGGCATGGATCGCCACAGTGCCGGGCTGCCGAGCTCGCGGGCCATGGCCGCCGTGGTGATCGCCCTGGTTGCCCTGAGCCATCTCATCCCGCTGTTCTTCATGTTGCTCGGGCTGGCGATCGTGATGCTCGCCGACCGCAAGATCCCCCGCCTCTGGATCCTGGCCGTCGCCGCCACCTTCTGTCTCGTCCCCATGGCGCTCGCCGACGACGTCACGGTGCCCGCCTTCCTCGCGACGGTCGGGGCGGCCATTGCCGTCGCCGGCGCCGTGGTCGCCGCCGACGAGGGGGTGCGCAGTCGATTCCTCTGGCTCGCCGTCACCGGCCCGATCGCTGCGCTCCTGGCCAGTTTCTGGCTCGTTCCCTTCTATCTGCAGTCGGAGTTCTTCAACGACATGGGCTGGGAGCGCAAGGACCTGATCGGGCCCCTGCTGCTGACCGACCCGATGAAGATCGCCCTGCCGGTGGCCGCCATCGGTGCGGTCCTGGCCCTCGCCACCCGTGACCGCATGGGCATCACGTTCGCCATCATGGCCGGCGTCTTCGCAATGGCCGTCGCCAACCTCGGGGCCGGCAAGCTCTGGAACGCCCGGCTCCTGCCGTTCTTCTATCTGTCGGTCTACCTGACGGCGGCGATCGCCCTCGCCCTCGTCGTCCGGTTCAGCGCCGCCGCAGCCTCGGAACGGATCCACGCACCGGATCGACGCGTGCTCGGGGGCGGACTGGCCCTCGGACTTGCACTCACGCTCGTCGGACTGGCCATCCCGTTGCGAGCGCTGCCCGGGGGTACGGTCAACGCGGTCGGCGTGCACGAGTGGTTCGGATTCCGCAGCTACGCCCGCAGCTTCATCCCCTCGTGGGTGTCCTGGAACTACTCGGGCTACGAGGAGAAGCCGGCCTATCTCGAGTACCGCAACGTGGTCGAGCTCATGGCTGGCCTGGGTGAGTCCAACGGCTGCGGCCGGGCGATGTGGGAGTACGACGCCCACCTCGAACGCTACGGCACCCCGATGGCGCTGATGCTGCTGCCCGCATTGGACCGACGGCTGCATCGGCTCGATGGAGGGCCTCTACTTCGAGTCCTCGGCAACGACCCCGTTCCACTTCCTGAACCAGTCCGTGCTGTCGTCGAGCCCCTCGCGAGCCCAGCGGGACCTGCCCTACCAGGGCTTCGACATCGAAACCGGGATCGAACAGCTCCAGGTGATGGGTGTTCGGTACTACATGGCCCAGACCGACACCTCGATCGCCGCGGCCCGGGGCCGGGACGACCTGACCGAGGTGGGGGAATCCGAACCCTTCGTGGTCTTCGAGCTCGACCGTCACGACCTGGTGGAGGGGCTCGACACGACCCCGGTGGTGGCCACGGGCCCCACGGGTGAACAGGCCGCCGGCGTGGGGAGTCGGTTCGACGTCGGGTGGGCGAGCCAGGCCGTCAAGTTCTACAACGACCCGGCGGGCTACGACGCCATGCCCGGCCGAGGACGGCCCGTCCGAGTGGCCGAGGGTGGCCGTGCAGTTGCCCGGCGACGGCACCCCGGTCGCCGACCCGGCCGTCGTGTCCGACCTCGACGTCGGCGACGACCACATCTCGTTCACGGTCGACCAGGTCGGGTCGCCGGTGTTGGTGAAGGCGTCGTACTTCCCGAACTGGAAGGTGTCGGGAGCCGACGGGCCGTACCGGGCCGGCCCCAATCTCATGGTCGTCGTCCCGACCGACACCGACGTCGAGCTGACCTACGGCTACACCGGTCCCGACTATCTGGGTTACCTGTTGACGCTGGTCGGTCTGGGCGGGTTGGTGTGGCTGGTTCGGCGCGATCACCGGTCACCCTCCACCCCAACCAACCGTTCTGGCGGGTCGGCGTCCCTCGCCGGGGACGGAGCGCCGCCAGAACGACGGGGTGGTGGGTCGGGACCGGGGCTGTTTCGTGACGAGGCCGAACCGGTCGTGCCACCGTCGGCGTATCTTGCCGGGGTGGAATCCGCCAACATCGCCTCGCTCGACGCCATCGTCAAGGCCTACGACGTCCGAGGGACCTACCCCGATCAGATCAACGCGACGATCGCCGAGGCCCTCGGCGTGGGGTTCGCGACCTTCGTCCGCTCCGCCGAACCCGAGGCCGGTCGAATCGTGATCGGTCGAGACATGCGGCCCTCGGGCACCGAGCTGGTGGCGGCCTTCTCCAAGAGGCGTCCGACGCCAGGGTCTCGACGTGGTCGACATCGGGCTGGCCTCGACCGACATGGTGTACTTCGCATCCGGCTCGCTCGGCTGCCCCGGGGTGATGTTCACCGCATCACACAACCCTGCCGGCTACAACGGGATCAAGCTCTGCCGATCGGGTGCCGCGCCGATCGGACAGGAATCGGGACTGGCCGACATCAAGGCCACGGCGGCCGAGGAACTGGCCGAACGGGGCCCGGCGCCGGCGGCCATCGAGGGTGACACGACCAGCGAGGAGCTGCTCGGCGCGTTCGCCGAGCACGTTCGGGGGTTCGTCGACACCTCGCAACTCCGACCGCTCAAGGTCGTCGTCGACACGGCCAACGGCATGGGTGGCCTCGTGGTCCCGGCGGCGTTCGAGGGTCTGCCCATCGAACTCGATCTGCTCTATCCCGAACTCGACGGCACGTTCCCCAACCACCCGGCCGATCCGCTCGACATGGACAACCTCGTCGATCTCCAGGCCCGGGTGCTCGAGGTCGGAGCCGACGTCGGGTTGGCCTTCGACGGTGACGCCGACCGGGTCTTCCTGGTCGACGAGCTCGGGCGGCCCGTCTCGGGTTCGCTCACCACCGCGCTGCTCGCCCGGGCGATCCTCGCCGAGCATCCCGGACGCACCGTGGTGCACAACCTCATCTGCTCCAAGGTCGTCCCCGAGGTCATCGCCGAGTCGGGCGGCGTCGCCTTCCGGTCCCGGGTCGGCCACTCGTTCATCAAGGCCCACATGGCCGAGGAGGATGCGATCTTCGGCGGTGAGCACTCGGCTCACTACTACTTCGCCGACAACTGGCGGGCGGACTCGGGTCTCATCGCCTCGATGTTCGTGTTGGCCCAGCTCAGCGCCTTCGACGGCCCGCTGTCGGCCCTGTTGGCGCCCCTCGATCGTTATGCGGCGTCGGGCGAGATCAACACCCGGGTCGACGACGCGTTCGCGGTGATCGACCACGTGGCGCAGCACTACGGCCAGGTCTCGACCGAGGGGACGGGCACCGCCATCGACCGCCTCGACGGGCTCACCGTCGACCTCGGCGACTGGTGGTTCAACCTGCGGCCCTCCAACACCGAGCCGCTGCTCCGACTCAACCTCGAGGCCGCGACGTCCGACGACGTCGCCGCCCGGGTCGCCGAGGTCCAGGCCGTGATGGCGAGCGTCTGAGGTCGTGCACCTCGACCCCGAGTTGCTCGCGACACCGCTGCGCTGCTCGATCCAGCACTACGCCTGGGGTCGGCCCGGGGTCCTGTCCGAACTCGTCGGGGCCGAGGCCGACGATCGACCCGAAGCCGAGCTCTGGATGGGCGCGCATCCGTCGGCGCCGAGCACCCTGCCCGACGGCCGCAGCCTGGCCGAGGCGATCGCCGATCGTCCCACGGCCGTCCTCGGCGAAGCCGTTGCCTCGGCATTCGACGGCCTCCCGTACCTCTTCAAGGTCCTCGCGGCGAGTGTGCCCCTGTCGATCCAGGCCCATCCGACCCTCGAACGGGCCCGGGCCGGGTTCGCCCGGGAGGATGCGGCGGGCATCGATCGTGGGGCACCCGAACGGGTCTACCGAGACCCGAACCACAAGCCCGAGCTGATCGCGGCGCTGACGGTCTTCGAGGGCAAGTGCGGGTTCCGACCCCTCGATGCCACCCGGCGGCTCTTCGCCGCGCTCGACCACCCGGCCCTCGACCCGGTCCGGGGACTGCTCGCCGACGGACCGGCCGACGACGCCGCCGTCCTGGCCGAGACGCTCGCCTGGCTCCTCCGCCGGCCGGTGCCGGCCGCCCGGGCGTTGGCCTCGGCCGTCGAGGAGGCCGCAGCGTCGCTCCTCGCCTCGGGCGGACCCGAAGCCGACGAGTTCCGACCGGATCTGGTCGCCTGCGAGGCCGTCGCCGACGCCTTTCCCGGCGACATCGGCGGCGTGGTCGCCCTGTTGCTCAACCATGTCGTGCTCCAACCGGGGGAGGCGCTCTTCCTCGACGCCGGGAACCTCCATGCCTACCTGTCGGGCCTCGGGGTGGAACTGATGGCGAACAGCGACAACGTCGTGCGGGGCGGGCTCACGCCCAAACACGTCGACGTCGACGAATTGTTGGCCGTGGTCGTCACCGAGCCGGCTCCGGCGCCGGTCCAGCGCCCGGAGGGCCCCGTCCACACCTACGACTCGCCCGTTCCCGAGTTCGCCCTCACCCGACTCGTCGATCTCGAGTCGGGGGCCGAGACGGTCGAGGTGACCGGGCCGGCCATCGTGCTCGCGACGTCGGGCCACCTCGTCCTGCGGACCGCCGACCGATACCAGCGGCTCGATCGTGGGCGCCCCGGCCTTCCTGCCCGCCGAGATCGGACCGGTCACCGTGACCAACGTGGGGCTGGCATGGGTGGCAGGACCGGGCGCTAGTCTGGCCGGGTCCTGACCCCTGGCCACGCCGGCCCCGAACCCTAGGAGCCCCCTCGTGGCCCTCGACCCGACGCTGCTCGAAATCCTGGCCTGCCCCGAAGACAAGGGTCCGCTGCTCTATTTCGCCGACGAGTCGATCCTCTACAACGCACGCCTGCACCGCAGCTACCGGATCGACAACGACATCCCGGTGATGCTGATCGACGAGGCTACCGCGGTCGACGACGCCGAACACGACCGGCTCATGGCCAAGGCCGCCAGCGAGGGAATCTCGCCGACCTTCGCCGCCTGAACAGGACCCCTCATGAACACCACCTCCGACACCGCCCGGCTCGACACCCTCGGCATGTGGGACGCCATGCTCGGGCTTCCCGAACAGATCGAATCGTCGCTGGCCGAAATCGGCGCGATCAAGGGCCTGCCCGACCCCTCCAGGATCGAGAACGTGTTGATCCTGGGGATGGGCGACAGCGGCTTCGGCGGCGACGTCGCGGCCGCCTGCGCCCGCCCGTTCTCGCCGCATCCGATCGTCGTCTACGGCGGCTACCTGCCGCCGTCGTGGGTCGGTCCGAACTCCCTGGTGATCGCCCTGTCGGCGTCGGGTGCGACCGAGGAGACGCTCGAGTCCCTCGAGGCCGCCGTCGAGGCCGGTGCCCCGCTGGTGGCGGTCACCAACGGCGGTGAACTCGAAGCGCTGGCCCGGCGAGCGGGCGCTCCGGTGCTGCCCGTGGTGTCGGAGGCCTCGATGCCCCGAGCGATGCTCGGCGCCCTCGCGGTGCCGGCGATGATGGCCCTCGAGGAGATCGGGGTGTTCCCCGGAGCCCGAGCCTGGCTCGGTCACGCCACCGAGCAGCTCAAGGCCCGCCGGGAGGAACTCCTCTCGGACCGCAGCCCGGCCAAGGAGATCGCCCGGAAGGTGGGGCGCACGATCCCGATCATCTATGGCGGCGGAGTCATCGGTACCACGGCGGCGAAACGGTGGAAGATCGCCTTCAACCACAACGTGAAGTCACCGGCGTTCTGGGCCCCGATGCCCGACCTGTGCCACAACGAACTGGTCGGGTGGGGCCAGAACGGCGACGTCACCCGCCAGATCTTCACCCAGATCCAACTTCGTCACGACGGCGAGCACCCCCAGACCGCTCGACGCTTCGCGTACGTCGAGTCCAAGACCCTCGAGGTCATGGCCGACATCCTGTCGGTCGAGGCGCGGGGCGAGGGCTCGGTCGCCCAGCTGCTCGACCTCATCCTCGTCGGTGACATCACCACGCTCGAGTTGGCGGCGGCCGAGGGGCTCGACCCCGGACCCCTGCCCATCGTCGACGATCTGAAGACCTGGCTCGACCAGGGCTAGGCGGTTGGGTCAGGATGCCGTCATGAGCGGATCCCCTTCTCCCGAAGTCGTCGGTGTCGTCGTCGTGACCGGTGCCGGCGGCGGCATCGGATTGGCCACCGTGGCCAAGCTGGCCAAGGCCGGGCACGCCGTGATCGCCACCGATCTCCCGGGCACCGGGCTCCATGCGGCGTCCGGCATGGGTGAGCACGTGGTGGCCGTCGAGGCCGACGTGACCTCGATGGCCGACTGGGAGACCACCCGCGACACCGCGCTCGACCGCTTCGGTCGCATCGACGGCCTGGTCAACAACGCCGGCATCGAGGGCGCCGTTGTGCCCCTGGTCGAGTACCCCGAGGCGATGGTCGACCGGGTCCTCGACATCAACGTCAAGGGCGTGTGGCGCGGGATCAAGACCATCGCCCCGGTGATCGCGGCCTCGGGCGGCGGATCGATCGTCAACCTGTCGTCGGTGGCCGGTCTGTCGGGTGCGGCGAACCTCAGCATCTACTCGGCTTCGAAACACGCCGTCATCGGGCTGACCAAGTCCGCAGCGCTCGAACTCGCACCCGCGCAGATCCGCGTGAACGCGATCTGCCCCTCGCCGATCCAGACCCGCATGATGCGCTCGCTCGAAGACGCCATGAAGGTCGACGGCGTCGATGCCGAGACGATCCAGGCCGCGGTGGCCTCGTCGATTCCACTCGGTCGCTACGGCGAGCCGGCCGAGGTTGCCGACCTCATCGCCTTCCTGCTCTCGGATGCGGCGCGGTTCCTGAGCGGCACGGCGATCCCGATCGACGGAGCGATGAAGGCCCGCTGATCCGGAGCGCTCGCCGCGTGGACCGGTCCCGCTGAGTGCATCGCCTCCCGACCGATGAGGGCGCTGCCCGCTACCCTGGCGGAGACGAGTGGCTGCCTGAACCGGCCAGTGGGCCTCAGCCTTTCCGAAGCGGCGCTGTCGACCGACGCGCCATCTGTGATTCCGGAGCTGACATGACCACCATCAACGATCGTCCGCGCACGCTGCGCGACGGTGACTTCAAGGTCGCCGACATCAACCTCGCCGGTATCGGCCGCAAGCAGATCGAACTGGCCGAGCACGAGATGCCGGGGCTGATGTCCCTACGAGCCGAATACATCGACGAGCAACCGCTCGCCGGTGCCCGCATCATGGGCAGCCTGCACATGACCATCCAGACCGCCGTGCTCATCGAGACGCTCACGGCGCTCGGGGCCAAGGTCCGGTGGGTGTCGTGCAACATCTTCTCGACCCAGGACGAGGCCGCAGCGGCCGCCGTCGTCGGCCCGACCGGCACCGTCGACGACCCCCAGGGCGTCCCGGTGTTCGCCTGGAAGGGTGAGACGCTCGACGAGTACTGGTGGTGCACCCAGCAGGCCCTGCTCTGGCCCGATGCCGAGCAGTTCTGCAACCTGATCCTCGACGACGGTGGCGACGCCACCCTGCTCGTCCACAAGGGCGCCCAGTTCGAAGCCGAGGGTGTCGTCCCGGCGTTCGACGAGGACAACGACCCCGAGGAGTACGGCGTCATCCTCGACCTCATCCGGACGATGCAGGCCGATGATCCGAGCGTCTTCTCGCGGATGGCGGCCAACATCCGAGGCGTGTCGGAAGAGACCACCACCGGCGTGCACCGTCTCTACGAGATGATGCGAGACGGCATCCTCAAGTTCCCGGGCATCAACGTCAACGACGCCGTCACCAAGTCGAAGTTCGACAACAAGTACGGCACCCGCCACAGCCTCCTCGACGGCATCAACCGCGGGACCGACGTCATGATCGGCGGCAAGGTCGCCCTGGTCATGGGCTACGGCGACGTCGGCAAGGGGTCGGCCGAGGCACTGCGCGGGCAGGGCGCCCGGGTCGTCATCACCGAGATCGACCCGATCTGTGCCCTCCAGGCCGCCATGGACGGCTACGAGGTCAACACCCTCGAGCGGATGCTCGACGTCGCCGACATCTTCATCACCACCACCGGCAACAAGGGCATCATCTCGGCCGAGGCCATGAGCCGCATGAAGCAGGGCGCCATCGTCGGCAACATCGGCCACTTCGACAACGAGATCGACATGGCGGGCCTGTTCCGCCAGAGCGACATCCAGCGCATCAACATCAAGCCCCAGGTCGACGAATTCCGCTTCCCCGACGGCAAGTCGATCATCGTGCTGTCCGAGGGCCGACTGCTGAACCTGGGCAACGCCACCGGGCATCCGAGCTTCGTGATGTCGGCCAGCTTCACCAATCAGGTGTTGGCGCAGATCGAGCTCCACAAGAACGCCGAGGCCTACGGCATCGACGTCGTCACGCTCCCCAAGATCCTCGACGAGAAGGTGGCCCGCCTCCATCTCGACGCGCTGGGTGTTCGACTGACCGAACTCACCAAGGAACAGGCCGACTACATCGGTGTGCCGGTCGAGGGTCCCTACAAGCCCGACCACTACCGCTACTGACCGGACCCGGTCGACACGCCGTTCCCGGCGGCGTGTCACACCGTGCCCGGCGGCGTGTCACACCGTGGTCCTAGGTTCTGGTCGTGTTCTTCGACCGAACCTGTCCGGGATGCGGCCTGTCGAGCCCGGCACCGGTGTGCGCATCGTGTTGGGACTCCCTCGAGCCGGCGTCACCGCGCCGGCTCGAGGGAGTCGCGTCGCTGACGGCGCTCTTCGCCTACGAGCCCCGGTCGGCGGCGCTCGTGCTCCGGGCCAAGAACGGCGGCGGGAGGCCGTTGCTGCGGCGGTTCGGTGAGGCCCTCGCCCGGGAGCTCGTCGCCGGCGGCTCGTCGGAGTGCCTCGATGTCGTCACGTGGGTCCCGGCGTCTCGCATCCATGGCCGTATCCGTGGCTACGACCAGGGACGACTGCTGGCCAGACCGGTGGCCGCCTCCCTCGGCGTGCCGGCCCGCGACCTGTTGCGGCGGCTCGACGACTCCTCACAACGCGGTCTCGGTCGCGTCCAACGCCTCGGTGGTGTCGCGCTCGTGGCTCGTCGGCCGGTCCGGGGGCGGGTGTTGCTGATCGACGACGTGATCGCCACCGGTGCCTCGCTCGAGCACGGGGCTCGCGCCCTCCTCGACGCCGGTGCCGATACCATCCATGCCGCAGCGGTGGCGTCCGCCACCCGAGCTGGGCCCGAACGAATCGATCATCGATTCCATCCTCGGTCCCCCAGCAGTCGAAAGTACCCATGAAAGGGGTCCTCTCATGGAGGTCACGGTCAGCGGTCGCCACACAACGGTTTCGGAGTCGCTCCGCCAGGTGACGGTCGAGAAGATCGGCCGTCTCGACCGCTATCTCGCCGGGATGGATCGAGCCGAGGTCCACTTCTGGGAAGAGAAGAACCCCCGAATCGGCGACAAGGAACTGTGCGAGGTGACCATGGAAGGTCACGGCCACCACGTTCGCTGCAAGGTGGCCGCACCCGACTCGTTCACCGCGGTCGATCTCGCCGTCGAGAAGCTCGAGCGACAGCTCCGCAAGCTCAAGACGAAGGTGAAGAAGCGCGAACAGGCCCACACCAAGATCGAGGTGGCCGACGATCTCGTTCCCGAGTCGCTCCTGCACGACGACGACCACCCCGAGCCGATCTACAAGATCGTCAAGAGCAAGTCGTTCTCGCTGTCGACGATGCATCCACCCGAGGCGGCGCTCCAGATGGACCTGCTCAACCACGACTTCTACCTGTTCGTGAACGCCGAAACCCAGCAGGCGGCCGTGGTCTATCGGCGCGACGACGGCGACATCGGACTGATCGGCGCCGACTGATCCCCGAGCCGAGAAGCTGTTGACGTGCCCTGTTGGGATGCGCTACAGCCGGTAGACTCCCAAGCCAGATGAAGCTTCTCGACAAGATCCTCAAAGCGGGCGACGGCAAACGAATCAAGGCCATCCAGGCAGTGGTCGAGCCGATCAACGGGCTCGAAGCCGAATACCAGGCGTTGTCCGACGCCGACCTCCGGGCCAAGACCGACGACTTCCGAGCACGCCTCGACCGCGGCGCGAGCCTCGACGACCTGCTGTTCGAGGCGTTCGCCACCGTCCGCGAAACGTCCCAACGGGTGATCGGCCAGCGTCACTACGACGTCCAGCTCATGGGCGGCGCCGCACTGCACAACGGCTGGGTCGCCGAGATGAAGACCGGTGAGGGCAAGACGCTCGTCTCGACCCTTCCCGTCTACCTCAACGGGCTCGGCGGCAAGGGCGTCCACGCCATCACGGTCAACGACTATCTGGCCTCGCGCGATGCCGACTGGATGGGCGAGATCCATCGCTGGCTCGGGCTCACCGTCGGCCTGATCGTTCCCGGCAACAACGATCCGACCCACAAGCGGGCCCAGTACGCCGCCGACATCACCTACGGCACCAACAACGAGTTCGGGTTCGACTACCTGCGCGACAACATGGCCCGTTCGCTCGGCGACATGGTCCAACGGGGCCAGGCCTTCGCCATCGTCGACGAGGTCGACTCCATCCTGATCGACGAGGCCCGCACCCCCCTCATCATCAGTGGCAAGGTCCAAGGCGCCGCCGACCTCTACTACCAGTTCGCCACCGTGGTCCGCTCGCTCACCCGAGACCTCCACTACGACGTCGACGAAGAGAAGCGTCAGGTGGCGATCACCGACGACGGCATCACCAAGGTCGAGGAGATCCTCGGCGTCGAGAACATCTACGACGGCGTGCAGCAGGACCTCGTCCACCAGCTCCAGGCCGCGCTCCGGGCGAAGGAACTCTTCCACCGAGACAAGGACTACCTGGTCGCCAACGGCGAGGTGAAGATCGTCGACGAGTTCACCGGACGGGTGCTCGACGGCCGGCGCTGGTCCGACGGTCTGCACCAGGCGGTCGAGGCCAAGGAGGGCGTGAAGATCAAGGAGGAGCAGCAGACGCTCGCCACCGTCACGCTGCAGAACTACTTCCGGCTCTACGACAAGCTGGCCGGCATGACCGGTACCGCTCTCGGTGATTCGGTCGAACTCGAGACCACGTACGGCCTCACCGTCGTGCAGATCCCGACCAACCGCCCGATCCAGCGCGCCGACCGCTCCGACCTGATCTACAAGACCGAGGAAGCCAAGTTCGCCGCGGCGATCGACGACATCGCCGAACGGGTCGAGGCCGGTCAGCCGGTGCTGGTCGGCACGGCGTCGGTCGAGAAGTCCGAGGTGCTGTCGGCCCTGATGGGGCAACGGGGCATCAAGCACGAGACGCTCAACGCCAAGCAGCACTTCCGCGAAGCCGACATCGTTGCCCAGGCCGGCCGCTCCGGCGCCGTCACCGTGGCCACCAACATGGCGGGCCGCGGCGTCGACATCGTGCTCGGTGGCAACCCCGACAAGCTCGCCGAGTCCGACACCAAGGCGAGCGGGCTCGAACTCGACAGCGAGGAGGGCGACGCCTACTTCCAGGAACGCCTCGCCTACTGGCAACCGATCTGCGCCGCCAATGCCGGGGTCGTCCGCGACGCCGGCGGGCTCTACGTGCTCGCCACCGAACGCCACGAATCGCGCCGGATCGACGATCAGCTGCGAGGCCGTTCCGGTCGTCAGGGTGACCCCGGCGAGAGCCGGTTCTACCTCTCACTCGAAGACGACCTGATGAGGATCTTCGCCACCGGGGCCATGAACTGGGTGATGGACCGGGCCCTGCCCGACGACGTCCCGATCGAGTCGAAGATGGTCTCCAAGTCCGTCGAACGGGCCCAGACCACGGTCGAACAACGCAACGCCGAGATCCGCAAGAACGTCCTCAAGTACGACGAGGTCTTCAACGAGCAGCGCAAGGTCATCTACCGCCGCCGTCGTCAGGTCCTCGATCAGGCCGATCTGCGGGCCGACACCCTCGAGGCGATCGACGAGGTCGCCGAGACCATCGTGCGCACCTACTGCATCGACGAACTCGACGACGGCTGGGACATCGAGAGCCTGCACACCGACCTCGCCACGTTCTGGCCGACCGAGCTCACCGCCGACCAACTCGCCGATGCGCCGAACACCAAGGCGATGATCGAGATGATCCAGGCCGAGGGCCTGGCCCACTACGAAAAGCGCGAGACCGAACTGACCCCCGATCTGATGCGTCAGATCGAGCGCCAGATCATGCTCCAGCTCGTCGACCAGCGTTGGCGAGAGCACCTCGCCGAGATGGACAACCTCCGCGAGGGCATCAACCTGCGGGCGATGGGCCAGCGGGATCCGCTGGTCGAATGGCAGCGGGAAGGCTTCGAGCTCTTCAAGGGCATGATGCTCGGTCTCAACACCGACTTCATCCGCTATCTCATGCACGTGCGGGTTCAGGTCCAGGAGCCGCCACAGCCCCAGCTTCGGCCTCAGGCCCGGCCGGTCGTGAACCCCACCGGCGGTTCCGCCGACGGCGATTCGACCAACGGCGGTCCCGATCCTGCCGTCACCGACGTCACCACCTCGGGGCCGATGGCGCCCGAGGACGAAGCCGCCAACAAGGTCGGCGCCGGAGCAAGGGCCACCGCGCCTTCTGGTTCGATCGGCAAGGTCGCCCCGCGGGTCACCACCGATGTCCGAGCCGCCAAGGCCGAGGCCCGTCAACTCACCCGCCAGCCGGTCGACGAATCCGCCGACGAGCCCGAGGTCGCCCGACCGATCGTCAAGTCCGAGTGGGACAAGACCGGTCGCAACGAGCCATGCCCTTGTGGGAGCGGCAAGAAGTTCAAGGCCTGCCACGGGCGTTGACGACCATTCGTCGTCGCCGATCCCGTTCCTGCCCGCTCCTGTACGAACGAATGCCGACCCTGTCTGATGCCTGATCTCTCCGATGCCATCACCCGCCTGCGGACCGCGTTGTCCGAGGCCGACGGCTACCTGCGCGTCGGCGAACTCCGGGCCCGGTTGCCCCAGCTCGAAACCGAGATGGGCCGGCCCGACCTGTGGGACGACGCGGGCCGGGCCCGCGACGTCCAGACCGAGTTCACCCAGGTCAAGGACGATCTCGAGCTCTATGACCGCCTGGCGGGAGGGATCGACGACGTCGAGACCCTCTGGATGCTCGCCGAAGAGGAAGGCGACGCCGACTCCTCGGCCGAGGCCGAGCAGATGATCGACGAACTCACCGAGTCCTTCGCCCAACTCGAACTCCGGGCCCTGTTCACCGGTGAGTACGACGAGGGCGACGCCGTGTGCGAGATCCACTCCGGCGCCGGTGGAACCGATGCCCAGGACTGGGCGTCGATGCTGTTCCAGATGTACAAGCGGTGGGCCGACAAGCGGGGCTTCTCGATCGAGGTCACCGAATGGCAGGACGGCCAGGAGGCCGGCCTGTCGGCCGTCGGGTTCACCATCAAGGGCCGCTACGCCTACGGGCTGTTGCAGGCCGAGCGCGGGGTCCACCGCCTGGTCCGGATCTCGCCGTTCGACTCCCAGGCCCGCCGCCACACGGCCTTCGCATCGTTCGGGGTCGTGCCCTACATCGAAGACGCCGTCAACCAGGTCGAGATCGACGACAAGGACCTGCGGGTCGACGTGTTCCGGTCCTCGGGGGCCGGCGGGCAGCACGTCAACACCACCGATTCCGCCGTGCGGATCACGCATCTGCCCACCGGCATCGTGGTGTCGTGCCAGAACGAACGCAGCCAGCACCAGAACCGCGACCACTGCATGCAGACGCTGGCCATGAAGCTGGTCGATCTCGAGCGCCAGAAGCGCGAAGACAAGCTGTCGGAAGAGGCCGGTGAATCCAAGAGCGTGGAGTGGGGCAGCCAGATCCGCTCCTACGTGCTCCAGCCGTACCAACAGGTGAAAGACGAGCGGTCCGGCCTCGTGTCGGGCAATCCGGAGGGCGTGTTGAACGGCGACGTGACGTCGTTCATGGAGGCGTGGCTGCGATGGCGCCGGGCCCGATCCACCGGAGGCGACCGTTGATCAAGTTCGAAGAGGTCACGAAGGAATACCCGGGCAAGACCGTGGCGCTGCGAGCCGCATCGGCCGACATCGGCAAGGGCGAGTTCGTCTTCCTGGTCGGGCCGTCGGGCTCGGGAAAATCGACGTTCCTCCGCCTGATCAACAAGCAGGAGGACCCCGATCACGGCCGCATCTTCGTGGCGGGGAAGGACATCGGCCAGCTCAGCAACTGGAAGGTCCCGATGCTGCGCCGCAACATCGGGTCGGTCTTCCAGGATTTCAAGCTCCTTCCCAACAAGACCGTCGCCGAGAACGTGAGCTTCGCACTCGAGGTGATCGGCAGGCCCCGCCACGTGATCAAGAACCAGGTACCGGCCATCTGTGAACTCGTCGGCCTGGGTGACAAGGCCGACAGCTACCCCCACCAGCTCTCGGGAGGCGAGCAGCAGCGGGTGTCGATCGCCCGGGCGTTCGTCAACCGGCCGCTGATCCTGCTCGCCGACGAGCCGACGGGCAACCTCGACCCCCAGACCGCGATCGGCATCATGCGCCTGCTCGATCGGATCAACAAGACCGGCACCACGGTGCTGATGGCCACCCACGATCGCGGCATCGTCGACACCATGCGTCGCCGGGTCATCGAGCTCTCGCACGGCGACATCGTCCGAGACCAGGCTCGCGGCGTCTACGAGTAGGAGCACACGATGGCACTCCGAGTCGATTACCTCCTGCGGGAGACCGGCCACAATCTGGTCCGCAACCCCTCCCTGACCATCGCCACCGTGCTCACGGTGGCCGTCTCGCTCTCCCTGCTCGGCGCTGCGCTCGTGATCCGTCAGGGCGTGGAAGGCCTGAACACCCGGTTCAAGGACGACGTCGAGTTCATCGTCTGGGTGGATCCCGAGGCCTCGGTCGAACAACTCGAGTCGCTCGACCGCGCCCTCGCCGATTCGCCCGGTGTCAAGGACTACCGCTACATCAACACCGAGGAGACCTGGGCCGAGTTCCAGGACTTCTGGGCCGAGTCACCCGAGGTGCTCGAGGCCGTGACCCCCGAGCAGCTGCCGACGTCGTATCGGGTGGTCCCCCAGATCGCCGACCTCGCCGTGGTCCGCTCGCTCGGCGATGCCTTCGAGGGTCTCCCGGGGGTCCGCAAGATCGACTACGCGGGCGAAGCGATCCAGCGGCTCGACGACTTCACCAGTGCCGCGTCCAGCATCATGTTCCTGGCAGCCATCGCGGCTGCGGTCGCGTCCGGACTGTTGATGTACAACTCGATCCGCACCGCGCTCTTCGCCCGGCGGCGGGAGATCGAGGTCATGCGCCTCGTCGGGGCCAACAACTCGTTCATCCGGCTTCCGTTCATGTTCGAGGGTCTCGCCCAGGGGTTGATCGGGGCGGGTATCTCGACCCTGGCGGTCTTCGGCCTCAACCGGCTGATCCGGAACGCCCTCGATCGGACCGATTTCCAGCTGTTCGACAGTTTTGCCCTCGATTCGGGCCAGCTCGCCCCGGTCACCCTGATCCTGCTCGCGGTCGGAGCCGTGATCGGTGCGGTGGGCTCGGGCATCGCCGTCTCGCGCTACCTCGACGCCTGATCGGGCGACCGGCGAGCCGCGGCTCAGAGCTGACGGGTGATCGCCGTTGCTGCGGCCGCCAACAGCACCACCAGCCAGAACGGCGCCCGCAGCACGGCGGCCAGCCCGCCGATGGCGACCCCGACGGCTCGCGCATCCAACACGAGCGTGCCGCCGCGGTTGAAGGTGCCGTCGACGATCAGGGCTGCCAACAACGCCGGAGGCAGGAGCCGACCCAACCCGACGGCGGCGGGGGAGCGGGCCACCCGGGCGAACCCGAACATGCCGGCGGCCTTGAAGGCGTAGGCCCCGGCGGCCAGGAGGAACAACGCAGTCCAGCTCATCGCGCCCCGACTCCGGTCACGAGGTCTCCTCGGGCAGTGCGCCGAAGGTGCCGTAGGCGACGACCGCCCCGACCGCGGCCGCCAGGACCGGGATCCCGGGCCGCGTGAACGGGATGAGCGTCGCCGCGATCCCGGCGCCGGCGATGGCCGCCAACAGTCCAGATCGGTGGCGCAGCGCCGGCATCATCAAGGCGATGAAGCCGGCCGGGAAGGCCGCATCGAGGCCGAGCGCGGCCGGGTCGCCGATGGCGTCGCCGCCGAGGGCGCCGATCAGCGTCCCGAGGTTCCAGAAGACGAACACCGAGATGCCGCCGGCCCAGAACGCGCCGAGGCGGTCGTCCCGGTCGGGCTGGGCCAGGCCGAGCGCCGTCGACTCGTCGATCGTCAGATGGGCGGCGAGGGCTCGCACGCCGCGGCTCGATCCGGTCGGCATGAGCTTCGACACGCTGATGCCGTAGAACCCGTTGCGGGCGGCGAGGAGCAGGGCCGAGGCCAGTGCCGCCGCGGGGCTTCCCCCGGCACCGATGACGCTGGCGGCGGTGAACTGCGACGCGCCGGTGAAGACGAGCATCGACATGGCGACCGCCTGCAGCACGGTCAGTCCGCTGGTGACGGCGAGCACGCCGAACGCCAGTCCGAAGACCCCGACGGCCAAACCGAGGACGACGGCATCACGGCGATAGGGCCGGTCGATCACCTGGTGGAGGCTACGGCTCCGGCCCGACCTTGACGCTCCGATGGCCGTCGTCGGGCCGCTCGCGTGGTGGCGTCGTCGGTGGTCACTGCGCTAGGTTCGGCGGCGGCCTCAACACAGGAGAAGCGATCATGCGTATCAAGGTGGATTCCGAGAAGTGCGAAGGGCACAACCGCTGCTATTCCATCGCTCCGGAACTCTTCGACGTCGACGACTACGGCTACGCCACCGAGAAGGGCGACGGCACCGTCCCGCCCGAACTGGAAGAGAAGGCCCGGCTCGCCGTCGACAACTGCCCCGAGTTCGCCATCACGATCACCGAGGACTGAGGCGCCGATGGCCACGACCGACGACCTCCCCGCCGGACCGCCTCCTCGGCCTCCGGTCGAGGACTGGACCAGCGACTACGACATCTTCGACAGCGAGTACATCGGCGATCCCTACCCCATCTGGGCCGATCTCCGAAACGAGTGCCCGATCGCCCACACCGATCGCTGGGGCGGCTCGTGGCTGCCGACGAGGTACGAAGACGTGGTCGCCCTGGCCCGTATGGTTCCCGAACTGTCGTCGGCCGACCCGATCGTGGTCCGCCCACCCGAGGCGTCCACCCAGATCCTGCCCGGTGGGGCCTATCACACGGTCAACGTGCCACCGATCAGCGCCGATCCGCCCGTGCACACCTGGTCGCGTCGCCTGATCCTGCCGGCGTTCTCGCCGAAGGCCACCGAGGGCCACGAACCGGAAACCCGTCGCCTCTGCAACGAACTGATCGACGGTTTCATCGATCGGGGCCGCGTCGACGGTGCGGTCGAGTACGCCCAGCAGATCCCTCCTCGGGTCATCGCCAACCTCCTCGGCATCAACCCCGACGACGCCGACCAGTTCGTCGACTGGGTCCGGGGAACGCTCGAGCTCGGACTGTCGAATCCGGCGATACGTGAGCAGTACCGGGGCAAGATCGCCGAGTTCTTCATGGCCGAGATCCGTGACCGGCAGGAGAACCCTCGCGACGACCTGATCTCGCAGTTGCTCGACGCCGAGGTCGATGGCCAGAAGGTCAGCGCCGAACACGTGCAGGGCACCTGCAACCTGATGTTGGTGGCCGGGATCGACACCACGTGGAGCTCGATCGGATCGGCCCTGTGGCATCTCGCTGCCCATCCCGAGGACCGGCGCCGTCTGGTGGCCGAGCCCGAACTGCTCCCCACCGCGGTCGAGGAGTTCCTGCGGGCCTACTCGCCGGTGACGATGGCCCGGGTCGTCAGCCAGGACGGTGTCGAGTACGACGGTTGTCCCTTCCCCTACGGTGACAAGATCCTCATGAACTTCCCCGGGGCCAACCGCGACC
The DNA here is from genome assembly GCA_963717115.1 of uncultured Acidimicrobiales bacterium. Lineage (GTDB taxonomy): Bacteria > Actinomycetota > Acidimicrobiia > Acidimicrobiales > SZUA-35 > JBBQUN01. The sequence goes on from CAVQVO010000017.1 coordinate 1,062,255, forward strand.
CCGAGGTGTTCGAGAACCCGAACGAGGTCAAGATCGATCGGGAACGAAACCGGCACATCGCGTTCGGTGTCGGGATCCATCGGTGCGCCGGATCGAACCTGGCCCGCATGGAGATGCTGGTCTCGCTCGAGGAGTTCCTGAAACGGATCCCCGAGTTCGAGTTGGCCGATCCGTCGGCGGTCACCTGGGCCGGCGGTCAGGTCCGGGGGCCGAGGATCCTGCCGATCCGTTTCTGACCGGGCGGTGCGGGCCCGCACCGGTCAGTGCACCATGACCACCCGGCCCATCGCGACGATGGCCGCCAACGCACACACGACCAGCACCGTCACCCGCAGCCGTTGATCGACCCACGGGATGAACTTCGGGGCGACGAGGATCCCCAGGGTCGTTGCCGGCATGAAGGCCAGGCCCGTCCGGAGATCGGTGGTCGACAGCTCGCCGCTGAGCGCCAGGATGGCTGCGCTCAGGGGTGCGCCGAGGAACATGAACACGCTGACCGTCGAGCGGAGCTTGGGGCCCTTCTCGTGCTGGTACATGAGTCCCAGCGGAGGGCCGCCGATGCCGACCGCCGTTCCGAACAGCCCCGACACGGCGCCGGCACCAACGAGGGTCCCCCGGGATCGTTCGATGCGGGGCGCCCAGATGCTGAGCGCGACGGCGACCAGCACGACGAGGCCACCGCCGATCGCCAGCGCCGACCGATCGACGCTGCGGACCAGGAGCACGGCGGCGAGCATGCCCGGTATTCGCCCTCCCATGAGCCAGCCGACCTCGGCGAAGTCGGTGCCCGCCCAGTTGCGGATCAGGTTGATGGTGACCAGCGGGATCGAGGCCAGCAGGACGGTGCCCGGTAGCAGGGCCGGTTCGAGCGAGACCAGGACCGGGAACGCGAGCACGACCATGCCGAACCCGATGCAGCCCTGGAGGATGGCGCCGACGAACACGGCGAGAAGAGCGGCGACCAGCGCGAGTCCGACGATGTGCACCCCGTGACGGTAATGGTCTGCGAGCCGGAGACCGACTAGACCAGGGGCGTGACTCTCGAATTCGAACAGATCAAGCTCGATGTGGACGACCACATCGCGACCCTGACCCTCAACCGACCGGAACGTCTCAACGCGTTCACCCGCGAGATGATGGCCGAGATCATCGCGGCCTTCGACCACATCGACAGCAACGACGACATCCGGGTGGTCGTGGTGACCGGTGCCGGGAGGGGGTTCTGTGCCGGTGCCGAACTCGGCGACGCCGGGGGTGACACCTTCGACGCCGGTGCGCGAGGCCGCGACACCTCGAGGGTCGACCGCGACGGAGGCGGGCGCACGACCCTTCGAATCTTCGAGTCGACCAAGCCCGTCATCGCGGCGATCAACGGCCCTGCGGTCGGCGTTGGCATCACGATGACCCTGCCCATGGACATCCGCCTGGCCGCCGAGTCCGCCAAGATCGGGTTCGTGTTCGCCCGCCGGGGCATCGTTCCGGAGGCCTGTTCGTCCTGGTTCCTTCCCCGACTGGTCGGGATCAGCCAGGCGTTGGAGTGGTGCTACAGCGGCAAGGTCATGATGGCCGAGGAGTTCGGCCGGGGCGGCCTCGTCCAGGTGCTGCCCGACGACGAGCTCCTGCCCCGGGCCTACGAGATCGCCCGGGAGATCGCCACCCACTCGGCGCCGGTCTCGGTGTCGTTGACCCGCCAGATGATGTGGCGGGGGCTCACCTTCGATCATCCGATGGAGGCCCACCGGGTCGATTCCCGGGCCATCCAGGCCACCGGGGCCATGGCCGATGCGAAGGAGGGGGTCACGAGTTTCCTCGAGAAACGGGATCCCGCCTGGACCCTCAAACCGAGCGAGGACACCCCGGAGGTGTTCCCCGACTGGGTCGAGCGCCAGTTCTCCTGAGCTCGTCGAGCTGCGGTTCGGCGACGCGCCCGTCGCCGGACTCGACCACCGTGCCGAGAGTCACCCGCCGATCGACGTGCGACGGACCAGTGGCGGCCGATACTTCATCGGTGCCACCCCGTTCCGTCCCCGCCACCGCCCCGCGCCTGCCCGCGCTCACGCGGGCCGGAGCGATCGCTGCTGCGCAGGCTCGGGAGTCCGCCGTCCACCCGAGCGCGGTCCGACCGTTGGCCCGCCGCTGGGTGGGTCAGGTGGTCGGTTCGGTGCTGGTCGCCCTGGGCGTCTCGGTCACCCTCGTCACCGACATCGGGGTCGGCGCGCTCGACGTGCTCAATCTCGGCCTGGCCGACACCTTCGGCATCCCCTTGTCGCTGGCGGTCTGGATCGTCGCCGGCACGATGATCGGTGTCGCCACGGTCCTCGGTGGTCGCCCCCGGCTCGGAACGTTCGTGACTCCGTTGGTGGTCGGCGCAGCGCTGCAGCCGCTGGTCGATCTGCACCGCCGCGTCCTTCCCGACCTGTCGCCGGCCACCGCCATCCCCGTCCATCTGGTGGGTATCGTCCTGATCGGGCTCGGAGCCGGCGCGATCGTCGTCGCCGGGTTCGGCGCCGGCACCGGTGAGTTGCTCACCGACGCCGTTGCCATCCGCCTTCGCCGACCGTCACCGCTGATGCGGGTGTCGATCGAGGTCTCGTGGGCCGGTGCCGGCCTGGCCCTCGGTGGGCCGGCCGGCGTGGGGACCGTGCTCGCCGCAGCGTTCATCGGCTTGGCCGTCGAGTTGGGGATCCGGGTCGCCCGGCCGCTGATGACCGCTCCGCCGTCGCCGGCGTCGCCCCCGACCGACCGGCCGTCGGTCAGCGATAGGCGGCCTGGCTCTCTTTCCAGGTTCCACCGTCGGCACGAGGCTCGCGAGGAAGACCGAGTACTCGTTCGCCGATGATGTTGCGCTGCACCTCGGACGTGCCGGCGTAGATCGTTCCCGGCCGGGCGATCATGAAGCTCGACATCCAGTTGGCGGCGGTGTTGGCGGTGCCGATCGCCGGTGCCCCCAGCCCGCCCCGGGTGTCTTCGCGGAACCCGACCATGGCGTCGGCGCCGAACAGGTTCATCGCCGCTTCGGTGATCTCCTGGTGGTAGGAGCTCCAGAAGAGCTTGCCGATCGAGGACTCGGGCCCGGGTTGCTGGCCCTTGATGTAGCGGCTGAGGGCCTGCATCCCCCGGAAGCGCATGATCTCGACCTTGGTGTGGAACCGGGCGATGTCCTGGCGCACCAGGGCATCGTCGGCCTTGCCCAGCTTCTTGGCGGCCTCGATGTAGGAGTCGAGCTCGGCCCGGAACGGGAGGTACTGGGTGGTGGCGGCGACCCCGCGCTCGTAGCCGAGGAGGGTGTTGGCGACCGACCAACCGTTGTTGACGCCGCCGAGGACGTTCTCCTTCGGGCAGGTGGCGTCGGTGAAGAAGACTTCGTTGAAGTGATCGTGGCCGGCGATGTTGGTGATCGGCCGGACCTCGACGCCCGGCTGGTCCATCGGCACCAGCAGGAACGAGATGCCCTTGTGCTTGGCCTCGTCGGGCGCGGTGCGGGCGAGCACGAAGATCCAGTTCGCCGTGTGTCCGGAGCTGGTCCAGATCTTCTGCCCGTTGATGACCCACTGGTCGCCGTCGAGGTCGGCCCGGCACCCGAGGTTGGCCAGGTCCGAACCGGCATCGGGCTCGGAATAGCCCTGGCACCACACGTCCTCACCCGACATGATCCGCGGGATGAAGTACTCCTTTTGTTCGTCGGTGCCGACGGCCAGGATCGTGTTGCCGACCATCCCGATGCTGAAGCCGTCGTTGCCGCCCATGGTGGGCACACCGCGTTTGGCGAACTCCTCGTTGAGCACGACGTGCTCGAGGTGCGAGAGCCCTCCGCCGCCGTACTCGGCCGGCCAGTTGGCGGCCAGGAGGTTGTTCTCGTAGAGCGTCTGGCGCCACGAGTTCGTGAACGCGGATCGCTGTTCACCGTCGAGGGCGCCGATGCCCTTCCAGTCGTCGGGCAGGTTCTCGTCGAGGAAGGTACGGATCTTGGCCCGGAACTCCTCGGTCTCCGTGGGGTACGTCATGTCCATGGCGGGCAACCTAGTGCGCTTGTCGGTGGAGGAACAGTTGGGCAACAGTGAGCGTCATGACCGAGATCCGACCGTTCACCATCGACGTCCCCGACGCCGTCCTCGACGACCTGCGCGACCGGCTGCAGCGGACCCGATGGCCCGAAGCGGAGCTGGTCGACGACTGGTCCCAGGGCATTCCCCTCGCCTACGTGCGGGAGGTGTGCGAGTACTGGGCGAACACCTACGACTGGCGGTCCCGTGAGGCCGCCCTCAACCGATTCGACCAGTTCACCACCGAGATCGACGGCGTCGACATCCACTTCATCCACCAGCGTTCGGCTCGGCCCGACGCCACGCCGCTGATCCTCACCCACGGCTGGCCGGGATCGGTCGTCGAGTTCCACAAGGTGATCGAGCCGTTGAACGAGGCCGGGTTCGACGTCGTTGCACCGTCGCTCCCCGGTTTCGGTTTCTCGGGGAAGCCGACCCAGACCGGGTGGGGAGTCGAGAAGATCGCCGAGGTGTGGGGAACACTGATGGCTCGGCTGGGTCACGACCGGTACCTGGCCCAGGGCGGCGACTGGGGATCGGCGGTCACGGCCAACATCGGCCGCTCCGACACCGACCACTGCCTCGGCGTGCACATGACCCTCAACATGGGCGCTCGTCCACCCGAGGGCGCCGAGTTCGGCCCGGCCGAGCTCCACGCCGTCGAGCGGGCGCAGTACTACCAGCAATGGGACTCGGGGTACTCCACCCAGCAGGCCACGCGTCCCCAGACCGTGGGGTACGGACTCACCGACTCACCGGCCGGTCAGGCGGCATGGATCCTCGAGAAGTTCTGGGCGTGGACCGACTGCGACGGTCATCCCGAGAACGCGATCAGTCGAGACGAACTCCTCGACAACGTGATGCTGTACTGGGCCACCGAGACCGCGACGTCGTCGGCCCGGATCTACTGGGAGAGCTTCCGGCGGTCGCGCTCGTCGGAACCCATTGCCATTCCCTCGGGCTTCACCGTCTACCCCAAGGAGATCGTGCCCCCCGTGCGGAGTTGGGCCGAAGCGGGTTTCACCAACATCGTGTACTGGGCCGAGCAGCCCAAAGGTGGTCACTTCGCGGCCTTCGAACAGCCCGAGGCCTTCGTCGCCGACGTGCGAGCGTTCGCCGACGCCATCGCCGGCCTGCCCACATGAGCACGCTCGCGACCGAGCACGATCCGATGGACGACTTCACCGTCGAACCGTTCTCGTCGGGTGGCGACACCAAGGACGTCTACCGAGCGGGGTCGGGACCGGTCGTGGTGGTGCTGACCGAGATGCCCGGGATCACTCCCGAGGTCGCGGCGTTCGCCCGCCGGCTCGTCGCCGACGGTTTCTCGGTGACGCTCCCGGACCTCTTCGGCGAGGCCGGACGTCCGTTCTCGAACCGGTACGTCATCGGGTCGATGATCAAGGGCTGTGTGTCGAAGGAGTTCGTGGCCTTCGCCCGCAACACCACCTCGCCCATCACGTCCTGGCTCCGGGCGCTCGTTGCCGATGCCCACGAGCGGGCCGGTGGTGAGGCCGCCTCGAACGGAGTCGGCGTGATCGGGATGTGTTTCACGGGCGGTTTCGCGCTCGCCCTGACCGTCGACCCACTGGTTCGAGTTCCGGTCATGAGCCAGCCGTCCCTGCCCATCGGCCCCGGAGCCGCCAGCCGCCGAGATCTCGGGCTCGACCCGTCCGATCTGGCGATCGCCAGACGACGCGTCGCCGACGAGGACCTCTGCGTGATCGGTCTGCGCTTCACCGGCGACGGCCTCGTTCCTGCAGCCCGTTTCGAACGGCTCCGGGAGGAGTTCGGTGATCGCTTCGTCGCCGTCGAGATCCGCAGCGGCAAGGAGGCCCCCGACGGACACGGACCGCGGGCCCACTCGGTGCTCACCGCCGAGTACGACCCGACGCCGGGGAGCCCGACGAGGCTGGCCTACGAGTTGGTTGCCGAGCACCTCGGCCGGTTGCGTCCGGCCTGAGGGCCCGAGGCGCCCCCCAGACTCAGAGGATTCGGGCCAGCAGGCTTCCGATTGCGAAGCTTGCCGTTGCGACCGTGACGGTGACGGTCGCGCCGGTCAGGACGCCAACGACTCGCCGTGGGGCTCGGGGCTGCCGTGCCGGGACGTCGGAGGCGCCGATCTCGGTCTCGACCACGGGAGCGATGGGTCCGGATGGCAGCGAGCGGGTGGGTCGCAGGGGTGGGGCAGGCGTCGACGGTGCGGGAGCCGTGAGACGTTCGAGGTCGTCGGGCCGGATCTCGTCGTCGGCGATCGCGGCGAGCAGTCGGCGTGCGGCCGCTTGGAGCGCCCGACCCTCGTTGGACAGGAGGGATTCGTCGACGGGTGGTTCGTGGTGGGACAGCACCGCGCACGCCGCTTCGGCCCGGTCTTCGGGCTGGATGACGGTGACGACGTGATCGGCGTCGTCGAGCAACGCCTGCACCGAGCGGTGAGCGATGTCGTTCCGGGTGAGGGCGACGGCGAGCGCCGAGTCGTTCATGGTGTCGAAGGTCAACCGCTGCACGGGAGAGGACGCTACCGATCGCCGGCGACCGGATGGGGGATGCCTGCGGTTCGTTGGGCCGACCACCTCCCGTCGGCGAGTGGGAGCGCCAGGTGGGCCAGCATCGCCAGGCCGAACGCCACGAATCCGAGGTCCCAACCCAGGACGGCGACGATCGAGGCGTGGAAGACGAGCCCGACCGTGATCGACAGGAGGCGCAAGCTCCGGGCCCACAGGGCAGCTGCCAGGACCAGTTCGGTGATCACGGTGAAGACGGCGATGACGGCCAGCGTGCGTATCGGGAGGTCCCGGACCATGCGCACGCCCAGCGGACTCTGCGCCGACATCATCAGGACGTCCCCCGACCACCAGCCGGGGCGCAGTTTCGACAGTGCCGCGAACAGGTAGACACTCGAGGTCTGCGCCCGCACGGTGATGGCGAGGGCCGCCGGATCGGTCCGCGGGAAGCCGACCGAGAGCGCGGCCAGGGCGGCGATCAGGAACGTGTGGTTGCTGTAGCCCTGCTGGTCGACGACGAGATCGACGAGCGAGACGGCGACGAGCGCGGCCGCCGCCGACCGGACGCGCACGCCGAGGATCATCGCCGTGGCCGCCGCCAGGCCGAGCCCGATGATGGCAACGGCGAGGATCGGCGGGATCACCGGTGTCGGGAAGGCGATTCCCGGTGGATGGACGGGAACCCGGAACCGATCGTGGTCGGTCCAGGCCCACACGAGATCGATCCGGTCGAGGCGATCGACCAGGGCGGCGAGCCCGAGGATCCCGACGAACCGTCGTTCGTCGGAGAACCGAGGCGTCATGGGCCGCGCCGTTCGAGGTGAGGGATCATGGGCAGCGCCGTTCGGAGCGTTGCGGGCCGTGGGCCAGATGGACGACGTCGGCGCCGTCGATGGTCGAGCAGAGATGGTCGACGAGGGCATCGGCGAGGTCGAGCTCGACCCGGGGCCGAACGAGCAGCGCGTCGACGTCCACCGCCTCGGTCGTGCCATCGTGGCGTTCGACCTCGGCCCACCACCGATCGCCTCGGCCCGAGTACATCTGCCATCCGAACGGCTCGGGTCGGGAACCGTCGGCTCGGCCGACCAGCAGGGCGGCCGGAACGGCGAACTGCACGAGCACCACGAGGCCGATCGTGACGGTGCGCCGATTCATGTCGGTCGTCGGTAGACACCTTCGCCGGCCCAACGCCGGATCCGGACCAGGTCGTTGACGAGCAGCAGGGTGTCACGGGCGATGCGGACCGTCGACTGTCCGCTGTTGCGGACCGAGACGGGCACCTCCTTGAGCGACCGGCGATCGAGCTCGGCGATGCAGAAGATCTCGACGTCGAACCCGAACCGGTCGATCCGGCAGCGGCGGAACATCGAGTGGCCGACATCGGAGCGGAAACCCTTGATGCCGCACTGCGTGTCGCGGAAGTGGCCCAGCAGGACGAGGTGGGTGAGGGCGTTGATGACCCGGCCCCCGAGCTGCCGGATCCGGCGCGCTCGGACCAGCGTCGTCGTCTCCTCGTGCTGGCGGCTCCCGACGACGATGTCCCAGCCGGCTTCGAGCTCACCCATGATCTCGGCGACGGCCTCGGGCGGGTAGGCGAGGTCGGCATCGGTGAAGACCACGCTGCGGCCCGATGCGGCCAGCACGCCGGCGCGGACGGCCGCGCCCTTGCCCCGGTTCGGATCGAGCCGGATGATGCGAGCACCGGCGGCCTCGGCTCGGTCGGCGGTGTCGTCGGCCGAGCCGTCGTCGACCACGATGATCTCGAGGTCGTCGCCGACGGTGTCGGCGAGGGTGGAGCGGAGCTCGGTGACCGAGTCGGCGATCCGTCGACCCTCGTTGTAGGCGGGCACGACGACCGTCAGTCGAACGTCACCCGGTGCCGGTGGTTGGGCAACACAGTCGGACAGGGCCGTACGGACCTCGGTGAACAGCACCCACCGGTAGCTGACCCAGCGGGCCCCGGCCGCGAACGCCACCGCCACGAACTTGGCGGCCCACTGCGTGGCACCGGCCCAATCGAGGAACAGCAGGACGAAGAGGTCGATCACGCCGGCGACGACGGCCATCATCAGGAAGGTCGTGGGATGGCGGACCCAGCGGGCATTCGGGTCGTTGCCGAAGGTGGCGAACCGGTTGACCAGGTACGAGAAGATGGCGGCCGAACCGAGCGCCACCAGGTCGGCCCCGACCAGCGACCAGCGATCGACGAGCAGGAGGAACAGCGCGACGTCGATGGTGGTGGTGAGGAGTCCGACGATGACGAACGTCCGAAGTCTTCGTCGCACTGCCACCTCGTTCTCGCGGGTACCGGCGGGGACCCTCGAAACCTACCAGCGGTGCGTCACGGCCGAACGGGAGCCCCCGAGTCGGCGACGGTCGCATCCCGATCGGGATCGGGCGTCATGACCGTGTCATCGGCCCGACGTCGCAGGTCGCGATCGATCTCGGCCCGGAACTCCTGCGGGACCCTCGACCGCAGCCGCGTACGGAGCGTGAGCTCGTCTCCCGCTCGTCGTCTCGCAGGCTCGTCTCCCGCTCGTCGTCTCGCAGGCTCGTCTCCTTCTCGTCGTCTCGCAGGCTCGTCTCCCGCTCGTCGTCTCGCAGGCTCGTCGATCTCCATACCGGGCTATCGGCGGCTCGTCGGCCGGGATTCGGTGTTTCGCGGGAAACCGGCGGCGGACACGGGAGAGCGGTCGACAGACCACCGAGGGTGGCGAGCGACCGCTCCACGAGTGACGGAGCGGCTTTTGGCCTACGATCCCCGTCCACGAACCCCGGCCCTCTGGCGCGGTTCGAAACACGATGTTCACAACGGCCCTCGCTCGCGTTCGTCGGGCGCTCGTACAGTTCGCATTGGTCCACGGTTACGGAGCAGCATGACGTCGATCGAATCTGATCCCGAGGTGATCCCGTCGTCGGCGCAGGCCGCGCTGACGTTCGACCATTGCTCGATGGTGTTCCCCGATGGCACCCACGCCCTCGCCGACATCTCGTTCGACGTCGCCCCGGGTGAGTTCGTCACCGTGGTCGGTCCCTCGGGTTGCGGGAAGTCGACCCTGCTCAAGATCGCATCGGGCCTCACGGTGAACACCTCGGGTGCGTGTCGGGTCGATCGTGATTCCATCGGGTACGTCTTCCAGGACGCCACGCTGCTGCCGTGGCGAACGGTCAAGAAGAACGTGCAGCTCCTCGGTGAGCTGCACCACATGGACGGCGACGAGCTCGACCGGAAGGTGGCGGCCTCGATCGATCTGGTCGGGCTCACCGGCCACGAGCGCAAGTTCCCCAAACAGTTGTCGGGCGGGATGCGGATGCGGGCGTCCCTGGCCCGTTCGCTCGTGATGTCGCCTCGGGTGTTCCTGTTCGACGAACCCTTCGGGGCCCTCGACGAGATCAGTCGGGAACGGCTCAACGACGAACTGCTCAAACTGTTCCGACTCGAGGGCTTCGCCGGACTGTTCATCACCCACTCCATCGCCGAGGCGGTCTTCCTGTCGACCCGGGTCCTGGTGATGTCGGGACGGCCCGGCCGGATCATCGACGACATCGCCATCCCGTTCGACTTCCCCCGGCACCCCGACCTTCGCTACGACCCGGTCTTCGCCGAGATCTCGGCCCGGGTCTCGGCCGGTCTGAAGGAGGCTCACGCATGACCACCGTCGACACCGACCATCCCCAGGCCGAGCTCGGCGACGCCGAGATCGTCGTCAACGCCGAGCTGCCCCCGGCCGAAGCCGGTGCGAGGAGGGGGCGGCTGTCGAGCCTGGTCGGCAACGTCGTTCCGCCGGCCATCGTGTTCGCCATCGTCATCGGGGTCTGGTACTTCATCTCCTACGGGGTCATGAACGAGAACCGTCGCAAGGTGGCGCTCCCCCCGCCGCACGAGGTGCTCACCGAGGGATTCCTGACCTGGGAGGACAGGGCCGGCCTCAAGCCGATCCTCGAGGCCATGCAGGTGACGGGCTTCGTCGCCCTGGTGGGGCTGCTCATCGCCACGGTCATCGGGATGGGCATGGCCATCGCCATGAACCGGGCCAAGTGGATCGAACGGTCGATCTTCCCGTACGCGGTGTTCATCCAGACCCTGCCGATCCTCGCCCTCGTTCCGCTCATCAAGCTGTGGGCCGACACCGGCGTCAAGGGCCGGATCATCGCCTGTGTCCTGGTGGCCATCTTCCCGATCATCACGAACACCCTCTTCGGATTGCAGTCGGCCGACCGGACCCACCACGACCTCTTCACGCTGCACAAGGCCAATCGGTGGACCCGCCTGGTCAAGCTCGAACTGCCCGGGGCCATGCCGGCCATCTTCACCGGGTTGCGGATCGCCGCCGGCGGATCGGTGATCGGTGCCATCGTCGGGGACTTCTTCTTCCGCAAGGGCTCGATCGGCGTCGGTCGCCTGATCGACAACTACCAGAAGGACGGGCTCCGCACCGCCGAGCTCTTCGCAACGGCGATCGTCTCGTCGCTGTTCGGGATCTCGATCTTCGTCATCTTCGGCTTCGTCGGCAACCGCTACCTGCGGAACTGGCACGACTCGGCCAGCAACGATCTCTCGCCGTGACCTCGGCGAGCGACCGGCGGCAATAACCAAACCAAACAGGGAGAGAACCCAAGCGATGACAGTGTTGAAGAAGTCCCATGCCCTCGCGGTCCTGCTGAGCCTCGCGTTCATCGCCGCATCGTGCGGGAGCGACTCGGCGGATGACGGCGCCGCGACCGACGACGAGACCACGACGACGGCCGCAGACGACACCGCAACCGACGACACCGCGACCGACGACACGACGGCCGACGACGAGTCGGCCATGGCCGACGAGGCCGTGTGCCCGACCAACATCGTCGTCCAGACCGACTGGTGGCCCGAGCTCGAGCACGGCGGCACCTATCAGCTGGTCGGCCCCGACGGCGAGGCCAATGCCAACGACTTCAACTACTCCGGTCCGATCCAGCCGCAGTACGCGGTCGGGGGGATCGAGACCGTCGAAATCCGCGCCGGTGGCGATGCGATCTCGTTCACGCCGGTCACCGGCGAGATGTACCTCGACGATGACATCACGTTCGGCTACGTCAACCTGTCCGACGCGGTCAAGGATTCGGGAAGCGCGCTGGTCATCGGGGTCGCCAAGACCCTCGAGATCAACCCCCAGATGCTCATGTGGGATCCGGCCCAGCTCGACATCCAGGAGCCGGCCGACATGGGGGCGTCGGGGGCGAACGTCCTCCACTTCGACAGCGTCGCCTACATCGACTATCTGATCGCCGAAGGCATCCTCACCGCCGACCAGTCCGATCCGAGCTACGGCGGCGCCCCCGACCAGTGGATCGCCAACGGTGGCAACTTCATCCAGCAGGGTTTCGCCAGCAACGAGATCTACAAGTACGAGAACGAGATCGAGTGGAAGGACGGGGCACCGGCCCCGGTCGACTACGTGCTCGTCGACTCGCTGGGCTTCCGTGACTATCCGGCCATGATGACCGTGCGGGCCGACAAGCTCGAAGAGCTGACCCCGTGTCTCGAGCTGTTCGTGCCGATGCTGGCCCAGGCCTGGGTCGACTTCCTGGCCGACCCGGCGCCGATCACCGACGCCCTCATCGGGATCAACGACACCTACGACACCTACTGGAAGCTGAGTGAGGGCCTCAACACCGAGGGCCTCACGATCGTCGAGTCCGAGGGCATGGCAGACAACAGCCCCGACGGGACGTACTGCTCGATGGACGACGACCGGGTGGCGACGATGATCGACATCCTCACGCCGGTCTACGAAGAGGGCGGTATCTCGCTGGCCGATGACCCGAGCGTGGTCGTCGACAACTCGTTCTGCGCCGGAGCACCGGGCCGCTGATCGACGGAGTGACGCCTCAGGAATGAAAGTGGTGCCGGCTCTGCGAGCCGGCACCACTCGCGTCAGCGGTATGCGCAGAGGTCGAAGGGATTCCCGTCGGGGTCGACGAGGTTGACGATCGACCCGTAGGGCTCGTGGCGGGGGCCGCCGATGAGCTCGGCCCCGAGCTCGAGCAGCCGTGCGACCTCGTCGGCGAACCGATCGGGGTCGCACGACAGGTCCAGGTGCAGGGAGCCGGGGCGAGTGGCTCCGCGCTGGATGCCGAGCCGGCGTAGGCCCGACGGGGCCGACAGCACGATCCAGCGATCGACGTCCTCGCGTTCGCTTTCGACCAGACCGAGCGCCGAACGCCAGAAGTCGGCGATGCGGTCGGGATCCGGCGAGTCCAGCGTGACGAGGTCGAACCGGCTGGTCATCGCCACACGCTAGCTGGGGGTCGCCCTCGGCGATGGACGCACCGTGCACCGATCGCGCCCCTCGGCCTCATGCCGAGGGGCCGGTTGCCGAAGTTTCCCGGGGGCGTCCCGACCGGGTCGGCCTGCCGGGGCGTTCCCGGCGACCCGTGTGGCAAAGGATCTGTGGTCAGGTGCGATCAGCCTTGTCGATGACCAGAATCGGGCGACTGCTGGTCGCCGGGGGTGTCGGGGTCCTCTGGACGGCCGGCCCGTTGGCACGGCCCGGCGGGGCCGATGCCGACCTCGGCTCGATCGTGGTCTCCGACGAGGTCTACTCGACGTCGACCGACTGCTCGAACACCGTCGAACTTCGCGAGGCCGCCGACCGGCTCGATCAATCGTGGCGGGCGCTGGTCGGTGCCGACCGGTACGTGGTCGGTGAGATCGGTCTGGACACCGAGTCCGACCCGGCGCTCGATCCGTCATCCGAACCCGACCCGGATCCGACTCCCATCACCTTCGCTGATCTCGATCTCCCGGTCGTGGTCTCCGGCCACGACGTCTCGCCCGACGAGGCCGACTCGACCGATCCCGAGTCCTGGGGTCGGATCGATCCGGCAGCGACCGGCGATCCGGACCTGGCCCGCTCCGACACCTTGCAGGACTGCGCCCCGCTCCCGTCGCGTGCCGACGCCGCCGAGGTCGACGAGCGCCCGGTCCAGTGGCAGGTCACCGACGGCGAGGGCGAGCTGCTCGATGCCGTCGTGTTCGACTTCGCCGCACCGGTTTCGGCGTTCGGCGCCTGGTTCGGCGATGTCGAAAGCCGCACCGACGGCGAGGGGCGGCCTGCGGTCGTGAAGCTCTTCGACGAAGATGGCGTCGTCGTTGCGATCGAGACCCTCGCCCCGGATCGACCGGTCCCCCTCGGCGACGATCCGAGTGGGCGCACCTCGTGTGGTGGCGACGACGATTCGGACGCACTCGCCTGTGGCAACCAGGCCACGCGGTTCATCGGATTCGTGACCGCCGAGCCCGTCGTGGCCCGGATGATGGTGATCGTCGGTGACGATGACGCCTGTGCCGACGGTGCCGACTGCGACGGGGCTTCCGAGCACCTCTCCTTCGTCGCCCCCCAGGTCGCCGTGTTCGACCTGCCGCCGGCGACCCCGGTGACGACCGTCCCGCCGACCACCGTCCCGCCGACCACCGTCCCGCAGACCACCGTCCCGCAGACCACCGTCCCATCGACCACCGTCGAGCCGGGGGCCACCTCGGCGCCCCCCTCGACGACGCCGATCTCGACGGTCCAGGGTTCGACGATCCCGATCTCGCCGGTCGGGTCCTCGACGGCCCCGACCACGGTGCCCGACCACGGTGCCCCCGACCACGGTGGCTCCGACCACGGTGGCTCCGACGACCGCGCGCCTCGACCGTCCTGCCTCCGACACCGGTGCCCCCGACCACGGTGCCCCGACCACGGTGGCACCGACCACGGTGCCTCCGGCGACCGCTTCCTCGACACCGGTGCCTTCGACCACCTCGAGTGCGCTGCCGCTGGTGCCGCTGGCCCAGAGCGCCACGACACCGACGGTCGTGGGGCTGTTCCTGCCGGCATCGGACCTCACCCCGATCGACGCCCCCGATCCTGCCCAGGTCGCCCCAGGCAGCGGAGACGTCGAGGCGGCTGCCGATCCCATCGCGATCGAGGTCGCCCCGGCCTCGACGGTCGTCGCCGGACTGAGCGCCGGCGCGGCGCCCGACGAGTTGCCGCTGACGGGTTCGTCCTCGGCCTTGTCGTTGGTGCTCGGACTCGGCCTGGTCTCGTCGGGGACGGTCCTGCTGTCGGCGTCGCGACGCACACGTCCGGCGTGAGAACTACTGCGCCGGACGACCGATGGCCGCGAAGTAGTTCGCGGCGAGTAGGGCTTTGGTGGCCGGTGCGATGAGTGATCCGAACCGCAGTGCCTCGTCGTTCCCCACGGTCGCCCACATCGGGATCGAGTCGCGATTGGTCGCGGCCTCGAGTTCGGCTCGGGCGCCCCGCCCGGTGTCGGTGAGTTCCCCCTGATCGTCGAGCCAACCGCGGTCGGTCAGACGGGCGACCGCCGCCGTCCAGTCGTCATCGGACCAGGCCCGGGACTTCTGGACCACGCCGCGGCGACCGGTCATGGCTTCGGAAACCACCGTGCATTCGGCGCCGTCGAGCGGAGCGGTCAGCAACAAGGCGATGTGGCCATCGCCTCGCCACTCGCGCATCACGGTGACCAGCTGCCAGAGGCGTAGGAGTCGGTCCGAGGCGAAGGGGCCGGACTCGAGGTCGGCGAGCACGGAGGCGTTGCCGGCGGCCATCGGTCGACCCGACCAGCTGAGCGAGCCGACGACTCGTTCGGCGATGTCGATGGCGGCGTCGATCTCGTCCTCGCTCATGACCGGACGCACGACGGTGTCGAGGACCTGCTGGACGCCCCGCCAGCGGGCGGCCTGCAGATCGTCGGCCGTGACCTTTTCCCACACGCCGTCCATCGCCGGAACGACGAGGTCGGGACTGAAATTGTAGAACGTGGCGATCACCATTTCGGTCGGCAGCGGCCCCATCGCCGCCGTGCGGGATCCGAAGTAGCCGCTACGGCCCTCGATGCCCAGTCGGGCGTACTGCTCGGCCGCCTCCGGCGAGAAGTAGACGAAGGCGTGGAGCAGCGTGGTCTGATCATGGAGCTTGGCCGCGGTCTCGATGGTCGGCAGGTCTTCGGAGGTGGTCATCGCGGCAACGTAGTGGACGGAGGTCGGCGGGAGGAACTGTCGTGCGCCGCAGCGGTACTGAGCCCTGTTCCGGATGCCGGAGCTCCGGGCCGCCGTGGCAGACTCGGTGGGCCATGACCACTCGTCCGCCAGCCGAACTGGGCCGTCTCGTCCGTCTGTTCCGGGATGCGCCCGAAGCGCTCCGGGTCGCCGGTCTGCACGACCACGGCCATCGACTCCCTCCACTTCCCGAAGGCGTCACGACCGACGACATGGAGCAGGTCATCGAGTGTCAGGCGCCGGTGTTCGTCGCTGCCGAAGCGCTCGGCGACGGCACCGTCTCGGTGGTGATCTCCTGTCCGCCCGAGGCGCCGACCACCCGAGGGTTCGCGGCGATCGTGTACGAGGGGGTCAACGGGGCCACCCTCGACGAGGTGATGGCGATTCCCGACGACCTCCACCGTCATCTGGGCATCGACGCCGTCGTCACCGGGCAGCGTCTCGATGGCATGGAAGCGCTCATCCGACGACTGAAGCGCCAACTCACGAGCTGAGCCACCGCCCCGCGTCGCAAAACGGTCCTCCATCGCGGCGGCTCCACCAACCCCGCACCCCCAACCCCGCACCAACCGACCCCGCACCAACCGAGGGGGCTGCGTCGTTTCCTCAAGTTCCGAGGGGCCACCGTACGGCGCCACGGACGGAGCCTCCTCGGTTGTCCGGGATTGCGCGGTGGCCCCTCGGTTCGGCGGGCGGCGAGGGGCGGGTGGGTTTCATCGCTCGGAAGTTATAGAGTGATGGACATGCCCGAAGCGCTGCCCGACGAACTCCTCGAACACGTTGCCGAACGATTCCGGGTGCTGGGTGACGCCACCCGCCTGTCGATCATCTCGGCGCTGATCGACAACGGTGAACAGAACGTCGGCCAGTTGGTCGAACTGCTCGGCGCCGGCCAGGCGAACGTGTCGAAGCACCTCCGCGTGCTGCACGACGCCGGCATCGTCACTCGTCGCCCGGAGGGCACGGCGGCCTACTACTCGGTGACCGACCCCAGCCTGATGTCGTTGTGTTCCACGGTCTGCCGCCGGTTGCGCGAGCAGGTGGCCGACGACGCCCGCACGTTCGCCCTCTGATCCAACCCGGTCGTCCGGGGCCCTCCTGTTCCCTCTTCATCGCTACATAGTCAAGGAGTATTCAAACCATGGACATCGATCACACTGCACTGGCCCGGCTGGGCCGATGGTCGCACCGATCCCGACGGCTCGTCATCGTCACGTGGGCCGTGTTCGCCATCGGCCTCGGCGTCTTCGCCCCGGCCCTCGAACATGCGCTGTCGGGGGCGATGTGGGAGGTCAACGGGAGCGATTCGCTGGCCGCACGAGAGGTCATCGACGAGCAGTTCGGTGGCCTGTCGTCGCAGTCGGCGGTGATCGTGATCCACAGCGACTCCCTCGCCATCGACGCCCCCGAGTTCCAGGCGGCGATCGCCGAGGCCAACGCCATCCTCGACGCCGAATCGGCGTTCGGACCCCCGATGCCGGCGCAGCCCGGGATGGACGGCCAGACCGTCATGATCCAGGCCGGTGCCATCGTCGACCCGACCGAGGCGGTCAGGGCGGCCGAACGGATCCACGACGACGTGGGCGCCCTGTCGACCGTCGACGATGGGGGAGACCTCACCGTCGCCCTGACCGGCTCGCCGGCGTTCTGGGGCGACTTCAATGCCGTCAACCGTGAGGGCATGGTCAAGGCCGAGATCCTCACCTGGCCGGTCACCGCCGTCATCCTGGTGCTCGCGTTCGGCACCCTCGCCGCCGCCGGTATCCCGCTGCTGCTCACCGCCGCCGGCCTCCTGGCCTCCATGGGCGTGCTCTACGGCATCACCCGGTTCACGGACCTGTCGATCTGGACGCTGAACTTCGCGATGATGTTCGCGCTCGCCCTCGGCATCGACTACGCCCTCTTCATCGTCACTCGCTATCGCGCCGCGCTGCACGCCCATCCCGACGATCCGCAGCATGCCATCGGCATCACGATGGACACCGCCGGCAAGGCCGTGCTGTTCTCGGGCCTGACGGTGCTGATCAGCCTCTCCGCCGTGCTCCTGGTGCCGATCCCGGCGTTCCAGTCGATGGCGGCCGGCATGATGCTGTCCGTCGGGTTCGTGCTCTTCGCCGCCCTCACCCTGCTGCCGGCGCTGCTCGGTCCGGGCATCGACCGATTCGCCCTTCCCTGGCATCGTGTCGGTGACCACCGGAGCCCGGCCTTCGAGCGGTTCGCGGCCCGCATCGAGGCCCGTCGGGTGGTCGTTGCCGTCGCCGCCGTCGGCATCCTGCTGGCCCTGGCCACTCCGCTGCTCGGCCTGAAGACCGGGATGCCCGGTATCACCGTGCTCCCCGAGGACGAGCAGGCCCGACAGGGTTACGACCTGCTGTCGCAGGCGTTCGGGCCGGGCGGCCCCGGCCCCATCCAGATCGTCGTCCCCGCCGGGGCCGATGCCGCAGCCGTTGCCGAGCAGGTCGGGTCGACGCCGGGCATCGCCATGGCCTTCCCGCCCCAGCCGGGGGCCGAGGGAGCGTCGCTCATCCAGGCGGTCTCTGCGTACGACCCGTCGTCGCCCGAGATCATCGGGGTCATCGAGACCCTGCGAGCCGACCTGGCGTCCGACGTGTTGGTCGGCGGCCCGGTCGCCGAGAACGTCGATCTCGACGACACCCTGGGCGCCAAGGCGCCGCTGGTGATCGGCGTCGTCCTGGTGCTCGGCTTCCTGCTGCTGGTCCTCGCCCTGCAGGCGGTGATCGTGGCGGCCGTCGGTGTCGTGTTCAACCTGCTGTCGGTCGGTGCGGCCTTCGGAGTCGGGGCGCTCGCGTTCCAACACGGCTGGGCCGCCGGCCCGATGGGCTTCGAGAGCCAGGGCTACCTGACCTCGTGGGCGCCGCTCTTCTTCTTCACGCTCGTGTTCGCCATCTCGATGGACTACACGGTCTTCCTGCTGGCTTCCACCCGTGAGCACTTCGAGCGGTCCCGAGACGCCTCGGAGGCCATCCGGGGTTCGATCGCCCACACCGGTCGGCCGATCGTCGCCGCCGCCGGCGTCATGATCGGGGTGTTCTACACCTTCGCCATCGCCGGGACGCTTCCCATGAAGGAGATGGGGCTCATCCTCGGCACCGCGGTGCTGCTCGATGCCTTCCTGATCCGGCTGGTGCTGGTGCCGGCCGTGCTGTCGATCATCGGTGAGAAGGCCTGGTGGTTGCCCCGGGCGATCGGCCGGGTGCTGCCCAAGGTGGCCTTCGCCCACTGATCCTCGCTACGTTCCTCCGGTCGGGTCGGTCGGTCCGGACCGACCGGAGGAACTCCCATGCGCATCAGTGCCGCCGGCATGTTCGGCAACAGTCCACGCCGTGACCTCGGCTTCATCCGGGCCTATGCCCAGACGTTGGAGGATCTCGGATTCCATGCGCTCCACGTGCCCGAGCACGTGGTGTTCTTCGCGTCGTACGAGTCGAAGTATCCGTACAGCGAGGACGGCTCGGCCAACTGGAGCCCCGACACCGGCCTGTTCGATCCGCTCTTCGTGGTGCAGGCGGCATCGGCGGCGACGACGTCGCTGCGCTTCTGCACCGGCGTGCTGATCCTGCCCCAGCGCCCGGCGTTGTTGACCGCCAAGGAGGTGCTCTCGCTCGACCACCTGACCGGTGGTCGGTTCGAGCTCGGCGTCGGGGCCGGGTGGTCGTGGGAGGAGTACGCCGCCCTCGGTGTGCCCTTCGCCCGCCGAGGCCGGCGCTTCGACGAGTACATCGAGGCGATTCGGGTGGCCTGGACCCAGGACCGGGCGAGCTACCGGGGCGAGTTCGTGGCGTTCGACGACGTCGTGCTCAACCCGAAGCCCCTGACGCCCGGAGGGCCGCCGATCATCATCGGCGGCGACTCCGAGGCGGCCATGCGTCGGGCCGCCCGGCTGGGTGACGGCTGGTACGGGTGGTGGGCCCGTGGCGATCTCGCCATCCACCTCGACCGGCTGCGGTCGATCCTCGAGCGAGGCCGGCCGCTCGGTCGACGACGAGGACTTCAGTCTCAAACTCGGACTGCCGCTGGCCGACGAGTCGGTCGACGAGTTCGCCGCCAAGGTCGCAACGGCGCGATCACTGGGAGTCGACGAACTCGTGATCGGCGGTCTCGTGCCGGCTTCGACGTTCGAGACGGTCCTGGCCGGCTACGCCGAGGTCTGTGGCCTGACCTGACCGGGCGATCGATGATCGGACGCAGTCGCCGGGTCGCCGGGTCGAGGCGTCACCCGGTCCGGTCGCGGAGGTCCTGCAGGGCCGTCCGTTCCCCCGGGGTCATGTTCGGATCGGCGAGTCGGTGGTCGCAGGCGGCCGGCGTCCAGCGGCGGATGGCCTCGCTTCCGCTGCTGCGAGCGAAGGTCCGGACCATCACCTGCTTCGCAATGCGATTCCGCATGGAGTCGGCCTCGAACGTCGACATGATGACGTGGCTGACGGCCGCATCGAAGCCGGCGGGACCGCGCGAGGCGTTGGTCCAGTCGATGACGAACGGCCTGTCGGAGCCCATGATGACGTTCAGGGGATGCAGGTCGAGGTGGAGCACGGCCGAACCCTCGGGAACGCTCGTGCGCCGCTCGAGCCAGTCCGGTGCCGGGAGCGCATTGATCGACCCCTGCAGCGAGGCCAGCAGCCTGGCGTGGCCGACGAGGTGCCAGGGACGCGCCTCGATGTCCTCCATCATCGTGGGACCGACGATCCGGTCCATCACCAGATCACGTCCGCCGGCTTCGTGGACCCGGGGGACCGGCACGCCCTGCTCCCGGAGCCAGACCATCAGCCGACCTTCGGTACCCGTGTCGTGGTCGGTTCGGTATCGACGAAGGACCGTTCCGTTTCCGAGATCGTAGACGTCGGCGGCCCGACCGGAGGCGATCAGCGTCCCTGGGGTCTCTGGCATGGCCGCATCCTGCCGCAGATCCCACGCAGCGGCCGAAACGAGCTCGAGACGGTGACCGCGCGGGTGGCGACGGGACCATCGATCCGGTCGTCTACCGTGGCGGGATGCTCTCGAGTCGGGATCCGCTGGTGTCGGCGCTGGTCGACGCCATTCGCACCGGCGACGTCGAGGGCCTCGTCGCCCTGCTCGTTCAGCATCCGGGGCTGGCCGCCGAACGCGTCGGCGACGCCCAGGAGTCGCGCACGACGCTCCACCTCGCGACCGACTGGCCGGGGAACCGGCCGAGGGTGGCCGAATCCATCGCCGCACTGGTGGCGGCCGGGGCGTCGGTCGACGGCCGCTTCGTCGGCGCGCACACCGAGACGGCGCTGCACTGGGCGGCGAGCGCCGACGACGTCGAGGCCATCGAGGCCCTGCTCGACGCCGGGGCCGATCTCGAAGCGACCGGAGCCGTCCTCACCGGTGGTACCCCCCTGTCGGACGCGGTGATCTTCGCGCAATGGAAGGCGGCCCGGGTCCTGGTCGAGCGGGGCGCCACCATGACGATCTGGCAGGCGGCGGCCCTGGGAGAGGTCGATCGGATGGCCGAGCTCCTCGGGTCGGCCACCCGGGACGACATCACCAACGCCTGTTGGCATGCGTGTCGGGCCGGTCGCCTCTCGGCTGTCGAGCTGTTGGTGGCGCAGGGTGCCGATCTCGACTGGGTCGGCCACGACGACCTCACGCCCCGGCAGGCCGGCCTCGCCTCGCAGGACGCCCGCCTCGTCGCCTGGCTCGAGAGCGTCTAGCCGGAGCGTGGGTGGCTCGAGCCGAACTCACGGCGAGCTGCGCGGACAAACCGGGACGCTCGTCACTCGAACCGTCGGCGGTGCGCCTGCCGGACGCGATCGTGATCCGCACCGGGCAGTTCGGCGAGGTCGACGACGGCGAGGACGAGGTCGGCTTGTCGGATCAGCGCCGCCTTGGCCGTCGGGTTGGCCGACAGGGAAAGGCTGAGCAGATGGAGGATCTCGAGCAGATAGATCAGCACGGTGGGTTGACCTGACGCAGCCAGCCGGACCTCGTCGAAGGCGAGAGCGACGAGTTCTTCATGGGTCGGATCTTGCAGTCGGAGGACGGAGCGATCGTCGTCGTCGGTCGTCAAGCGGGGAGGGGGTTGCCGGGCGAGCAGCTCGCGTACGACGGTGCCGAGATGGAACAGGGCATCCTGAGCGGTCGTCGGGTCGTTGATCCCCGGCGAGAGCGCCTTGAGCGCCACGTCGGCGAGTTGCCGGACGCCGTACGTCACGTCTTGCTGCATCGTCCGTGTCTCACCGATGATCACCGCATTGCGGACTCGCCGCGCGACCCCTTCCTCATCGCTGGGACGGGGCGAGATCGTACAGATGGGGATGTTCGGGATCGCGTAACGCCCTGGTGCGGTGTCGAGCCACATGCGGGAGTTCGGCTCCAGCGCACTCAGCAACGCGTCGGCATCGATCTGCTGAACCCACCCGTGTCCGTCGAACGTGATGGCGAAGCCGTCGGCCGAGACGTTGCCTTCGACGGGATGATCGCGACCGTCGACGCGCTCGGGCCACCGCTGTTCGATCTGATCGATCGCTTCCGTCGTGACGCCATGGAGGATCCGGGAAACGTCCATGGTGTGGGCACTGTGGCTGATGAAGGCGACGATCGACATGATCGACACGATGCCCAGGACGACCGCAAGGAGGATCGAGAGGCTCGGCGCGACCGGGGTGCCGCTGTCCTCGAGCGGGCCCCGGACGGCACGCATCACGACCAGGCAGTACGTGAAGACCCCGATGACGACCCCCATGATCCGCTTGTTGAACGGGTCTCTGAAGAGGCCGTGAACGACGCGGGGCGAGTACTGGCTCGAGGCCAACGAGATCAGGAGCAGGCTGACGGAGAACGCGATGCCGGCGAACGCCAGACTGGCGCCGGCCACGACCGAGAGCACGTTCCGGGCGCTGTCGACCGTCGCAGTCAGGCGATCCGGAACACCGTCGACGTTCGCATCGAGGCGCAGAGCCAACTCGCCGAGCACGACTCCGCCCAACACGTACAACATCGGGACGAAGAACAGGCTGCTGTTCAACCGGTCCCTCAGTAACTGGAACCGAGCAAGCACGGGACTCCTCCCTGCGAATCTCGGATTCGCATTCTTGGCGATCGTGACGATCGGCGATTCGCCGAAGTCCGAGCATACGACCTATGTCGATCGACGTTGCCACGATGGCATTCCGGCGTTCGTCCACGAATCGTCACCGGCTCCCGCCGCTCGTCATCGAGACCACGAGCTGTGTTCGCGAGCCGATCGACAGCCCTTCTGAAGACCTGGGAGAGGTGGCAGTCGACCGTGCGTTCCGGGATGAACAACTCGTCGGCGATCTCACGATTCGCCAGTCCCTTGGCCACCAGCCCCACGACCACCCACTCACGAGGAGAGAGATCGAGCGCCGCGGTTCGCGGTTCGGGGAGCCACGGGATCCACCGCGCTGCCGTCCGCGCACAACGCGGTTCCGTTGCGGTCGTGGCCGGAGTGCGTCACCCCCATCTTCGGAGACGCGAGCGAAGAAGAGGAGTAACTTCAGCGGTCTGGAGAGAACGGAGCGGCACGATGGAGAAGCCTTCACGAGGAGCGCTGTCGGGGATCGGTCACACACCGCTGGTGGAGCTGGTGCGCGTCGTGCCCGCAGGCTCCGCGCGGGTGTTCGTCAAGCTGGAGTTCGCCAACCCGACGGGGAGCATGAAGGACCGGATGGCCCGCTCCGCCATCGAGGCGGCGATCAGCGACGGTCGGCTCCGACCCGGCGACACGGTGGTGGAATACACGGCCGGCACCACGGGGATCTCACTGGCCTTCGTGTGCGCGGCGCTGGGGTACCGGCTCCACATCGTGTTCTCCGATGCCTTCAGCGTGGAGAAGCGATTGACGATGCGAGCGTTCGGAGCGGTCGTCGAGGAGGTCCCCAGCGACGCCGGCCAGATCAACGAGGCGCTCATCAAGGCCATGATCGCCCGGGCCGGAGAGGTCGCGGCGGAACCGGGTCATTGGTGGTGCGATCAGTTGAACAATCACGACGCCGTCGTCGGCTACGAGCCGCTGGGACACGAGATCTGGGCCCAGACCGGCGGCGAGGTCGACGCCTTCGTTCATGCCGTCAGCACCGCTCATTCGATCCACGGCGCTGCGAAGGCCCTGCGGGCTCATGGTCGCTCGGTCCACGTGACTGCGGTCGAGCCCTCGGAGTCGGCGGTCCTCTCCGGCGGGGTCTCGGGCTCGCACCGGATCGAGGGGATCGGGATCGGGTTCGTTCCACCCCTGTGGGAACCCGACCAGGTCGACGAGATCCAAACGGTCGACACCGGGGACGCCATGGCAATGGCCCGTCGCCTCGCTCGCGAGGAGGGTCTGTTCGCCGGAACGTCGTCGGGGGCCAATGTCGTCGCCGCTCTTCGGGTCGCCGAACGTCTCGGCCCCGAGGCCACGGTCGTCACCATTCTGTGCGATTCCGGGCTGCGCTACCTCTCGACCGATCTCTATCGAGACGCCTGATCAGGAGGTGTACCTCTGCGTCGGATGATGATCGTTCACGGTGAAGCCTTGATCACCGGAACCTCACGGCCACGGTCACGAAACCTGGTCCGGTCGGACCGAGGCGAGGCCCCGATCCCGATTGCGGCGACCGGTTCTGGAGTCGACGGAACGGGTCTGGCTGCGGTGCCGGACTCGGGTGGATGAACGAGGTCGATTGCCGGGATGGCAGCGAGTGCGTCGGCCGGCGAGCGGACGAAGCGACGCTTGGGTCGTCGAGCGGCGAGCACCTGCTCGTAGAGCGCAAGGTGATCCTGCGTCATCCGGGCCGTGGTGAATCGCTGCATCACGGTCTCGCGACAGTCTCGGCGGTCGATTCGTTGGAGACGGCCGAGAGCGTCGATCAGCCCCTGCTCGGTGTTGGCGAGATAGCCATCGTGACCGGAGGTGACGATCTCGGGAGCGGCGCCTTCGGGGAAGGACACGACGGGCGTCCCGGTCGCAAGGGCTTCGATCATCACCATCCCGAACGGCTCGTGCCACCGGATCGGATTGACCAACGCCTCGGCGCCGGCGAGGAGATCGAGCTTGGTCTGCCCGTGGACCTCTCCGATGAACTCGACGTCGTCGGCGAGCCGTGGTTCGATCTCGGCCTCGAAGTATCGCCGCTCGGATTCCTCGCGCATCTTGGCGGCGATCACGAGCTTCTTGCCCGCTGCCCGGGCGATGCGAATGGCCCGATGGGCGCCCTTCTCGGCCGTCATCCGGCCGAGGAAGAGCACGTACCCACCGTCGCCGAGCCCGACCGGGAACGCGTCGGGGTCGACGCCGTGGTGGATGACTCGTGCGATGTGGACGCCGGAGGCGAGCGTCGCCTGGTCGT
Source organism: uncultured Acidimicrobiales bacterium (assembly GCA_963717115.1). GTDB lineage: Bacteria > Actinomycetota > Acidimicrobiia > Acidimicrobiales > SZUA-35 > JBBQUN01. The sequence continues at coordinate 1,087,177 of CAVQVO010000017.1, forward strand.
TCGAGATGGCGACGAGCGCCACCCGGTCGTTGAGTCTGCGGTACAGGTCGTTGAGTTCTTCGTTGAACGGACCGTGATTCGTCGTCACGACGGGAAGATGGGTGAACGTCGCCGTTGCCGCCAGCATGGGTCCGGCCATCGTGTGGTCGTGGATGAGGTCGACGTCGGTCATGGCGTCGTAGGCGGCAAGGGAGTGACGCAGTTCGGGTACGCAGGCGCCGATTCGCATGCCCTCGGCGGCGGCGAGGAGGTGCCGCATGGGCACGGGGCAGGTGCTCTCGCCGACCGTGAACAACACCACCTCGTGTCCGGCGTGTTGAATGCCTCGGGCGAGTTGGTCGATGACCGCTTCGGTCCCGCCGTATCCGATCGGTGGTATCGCCGCCCACGGTGGTGCGATCAGTCCGATCCTCATGAGACCACCGTCGTTGGCCTCGGGTGCGGACGGTGATCGACTCGCCAGACCTCGCCCCGTGCGTCGCGCCAATGGCTGTCGCACGAGAGGCAGGCCAAGAGCACTGCGTCGTCACCCTGGACGAGGAAATCGCGTCCGTCGCAATCGGGGCAGCGAGCGACGAGTCCCTGGTCGCCCGTGACGGTGTGGGCAGTTCGGTTCGTAGGCGAGGTGACTTCGATCATGGCAGTTCCGGTTCTGGTGGGTGAACGACGGTGATGTCGTGGTTGGCGGTCTGGAGTTCCGTCGGGCCGTCAGGGGTCACCGTGATGGTGATGCGCCGTCCGGCGAAGGGGATGCCCTTCGCCACGAAGCCGGCGAGGGCCGGGCCCGGATCGCGGCGAAGGCTGATCTGCTGGTTGGGGGCATCCGGATTCAGGGCGAGGAGCGAACGAATGAGAAGGAGCGGAGCGGCGGCGGCCCAGGCCTGTGGCGAACACGACGAGGGGTAGGGGATCGGCGCTGCCAGATCATCACGACCGAAACCGGCGAACAGTTCCGGCAGACGTCCGCCGGTGAACGTCGAAGCCTCGAGGAGGGCCTCGGCCAGGTTCGAAGCCGGTCCGTGGTGGCCGTAGCGACTCAGCCCGGCGATCGCGATGGCGGTGTCGTGGGGCCAGACCGAACCGCAATGATACGAAAGCGGGTTGTAGGCCGGATTGTCGCTCGACAGGGTGCGAAGCCCCCAGCCGGAGGCGAGCGCGGGCGAGGTGAGCGATGCCGCGACACGGGCTGCGTGGTGTTCGTCGGCGATCCCGGTCCACAAGCAGTGGCCGGCGTTGGAGGTCTTGCTGCCTATTTGGCGCTTCTCGGCGTCGAGGCCGACCGCATAGGTACCGGCGTCGTCGAGCCAGAAGTCGCGATTGAACCGGCGCTTGAGGTCCTCGGCTTGCGTTCGACGGCGTGCCGCGGTCTCGTCGTCGCCAACGGCTTGGGCCAGTTCGGCCCGACCGACGAGCGCGCCGTAGACGTAGGCCTGGACCTCGCAGAGTGCGATGGGCGTTTCGGCGATCGCTCCGTCGTGATGGCGGATGCCATCCCAGGAGTCCTTCCAGCCCTGATTCTCGAGTCCTGCCGGTGTGGCCCGTCGGTATTCGACGTAGCCGTCGCCGTCTTCGTCGCCGAAGGTCTCGATCCAGTCGATCGCTCGATCGGCGTGCGGGAGGAGTTGGGCGACCAGCGTCGAGTCGGCAGTCCAACGCCAGTACTCGGCGAGCAACATGACGAACAACGGCGTTGCGTCGGCGGTGCCGTAATAGATGTTGTGCCCGCCGAGCGATCGAGCAGTTGCCGGGTCGAAACGGACTTCGTGCAGGATCCTCCCCGGCTCCTCCTCGGTGGTCGGGTTCTCGTTTCGTCCCTGGAGTTGGGCCAGCGACTGCAGCACGCCCCGAGCCAGATCATGATCGACGAGGAGTGCCATCCATGCCGCGAGGATCGAGTCGCGCCCGAACAGGGTCATGAACCAGGGTGCCCCTGCGGCGACGACGACCCGGTCGGGATGGTCGGGATCGAAGATCCTGAGGGCGCCGAGGTCCTCGATGGCCTGGTCGGTGGCGCGCTGGAGGCGTGGGTCGTTCGCCCTCATCCGGGGGGTGTCGTTGCGCCAACGATGGAGTCTCGTCACCGGCATCGCCTCGGAGACGGGGTCGCCGCATCGGTAGCTGAGGTCGATGCGGACCTCGCCGATCACGGCTTCGATCTCGGTGCACAGGTGCCACGACTCGCGACCGGCGATCACGACATCCCAGCCTTCGTCGTCGGGGAACGGATGGTGTCGGATTTCGGTGCGCATGCCCCCGTCGGGGCTGGACAGTTCGAGCGCGTCTCGACGTCGGACCCCGACGACGGTGTCGTCGTGGTGCGTCCGTCCGCTCTTCACGTCGAACAGGCTGGCGAAGTCCGATCCGACTTCGAAGCCGACTCGCACGCGGACCGGGTTCGCCGAGTGGTTGCGGATCTCGAGGTCTTCCCGGATGCCGCGACCGACGTGACGTCGACGGATGACCGACAGCGGCGAGTCGGCGTGACCGGCGGAGGGCGATGTCCGACCCACGAAGGTGGCCGAGAACGGACCGTTCGAGATGACGCTCAAGGGTTCGATTCGACCACCGTCGATGGTCACGACGAGCCGATTGAGGATGCGGGTGTCGGAGAGGTAGAGCCCGTCTCCATCGGTGCCGTTGATGTCACCCGAGCGGTCGCTGACCGCGAAAGTCGAGCCGTCGACGAGGGTGATCGATGGACCATCGGCCGGCCTGGAGACACTGGCGGCGTTGAAGGTCCACGGTGTCTCCTCGGAGTTGGATCGGTCGTCGGGATCGCTCATCGTTGCGCCGTCTCCTGGGTGTGGGTGCGGCGCCGCATTGCGCGGATGCTGCGGCGTGGGGTCGACCGGATGTCGAGATCGGTGACGGAAGCGGTCGTGAGAGCGAGATCGATCGACGAGCGACTCGCCTGCGTAAGGGGAACTCGTCGACCTCGGCGAGTCGCTTCTCGCAGCCGGGACCGATTGCTGTGCACGTCGAGCTCCTACCGGGCTTCAACGCACGGTCATGGTCTCGAGCGGCGCGATCGGAGTCGAACGACTCCTGGGTGGCGACTCTACCCGTGTCCGCCCCAACGTAGGCGTGGAGCTTCCCAACGTGACGTCGACGTGTTGCCGTTCGGCATGAACAGCTCTGGTCGATGCCGTCCGACCCGTCAGGAACTGCACTGGTCGGACGAAGCGGACAACAGCGCCGAAGGCGGAGCGCAGCACGTGTCACCGCGCAGCGCGTTGCGACCCTCGCGAACGGCGAGCCCGGCGATGAACAGTCCGGCGACCGGATCGGCCCAGCTCCAACCGAGGGTCGAATTGGCCAGCAGGCCGACGAGAAGGACTGCGGAGAGATAGCTGCACAGCAGGAGCTGTTTGGAGTCGGCCACCACGCTGGCCGACCCCAACTCCTCACCGGTGCGTCGCTCCAGCGTCGAGGCGATCGGCATGACGACCAGACTGAGCGCAGCGAGCCCGATGCCGAGCGAACTCGGCTGGGCGTGGCGATCGCCCATCAGGGACAGCACCGCATCGATGCTGACATAGGTGGCGAGCGCGAAGAACGAGTAGGCCACGATGTGCAGGGCCCGTGATTCCCGTTCGGTCGGAGTGTGATGGGAGTACTGCCACGTGATCGCCAGCGCCGAGGTCACCTCGACGATGGAATCGAGACCGAAACCCACGAGCGCCGTCGAGGACGAGAGCGCTCCGGCGGTGATCGCCGTCACGGCCTCGACGACGTTGTAGACGATCACCGCACCGACGAGCAGTCGCACCCGGCGCTGGAGCACCGTGGTCCGGTGCAGGGTGAGGACGGCCGCCACCTCAGCGCTCGCAGTCGGTCTCGACGACGACTTCGAGGAGGTCGCGTATCGCCTGCGCGAGGTTCGGGTCGGCGATGTCGTAACGGATCTGACGTCCCTCGGCGGTCGCCGTCACGAGTCCGCACCCCCGTAGACACGACAGATGGTTGCTCATGTTCGAGCGGGTCAGTCCGAGGGCCGCAGCCAAGTCGCCCGGGTAGGCCGGTCCGTCGAGGAGCGCCACGAGGATGTTGCAGCGTCCGGGGTCTGCGAGCGCTCGGCCGACCCGGTGCAGCGCTTCGTGACGATCAGTGAGTATCAGCACGCCCTGAACAATACAGCATCGGCTGAACAGTGCACTGCCAGCTGAATCGTCGTCAGCGGCGTCCCGTCACGCGATGGTGCGGCCACCACGGGCGGGCCGGGCGCAGGCGGCGCTGATCGCGTCGATGTGTTCGTGGTTCGTCCCGCAACCTCCGAGAACCCAAACCACCGACCTGTGTCTGGGGTTTCCGTGGCTCTCTCCGTGGCGCATTCCCTCGCTCCCGTGGGCGATACGGTTCGAGGTCCCTCGAGAAACGAGACCTTCATGTCGCTGTTCGACGATCTGATCCCCACGCTCATCACCGAGACGCCGGCGCAGGGCCGCGAACTGGCGATCATGCTGGCCCGAAAGACGATCGCAACCATCCAGCCCGACGCCGACATCCGAAGCTCCTTGCGGGCCGATTACGACAGCGACACGGCCAAGTTGATGCAAGCGGGTCAGATCGTGGCGATCGAGTTCCAGACCATTGCGCAAGCCAACAACTTCTGGAAGGACTGACCGGTACCGCCACCGCTTCGTTCCGAGCGACGGTGGTGTCATCCCGATCGGCGACGCCGCATGGGCAGTCGCTGATGGAACGGCCCTTCCGAGTCCTGCTTCGGGGTCCGTCGTGTCGTGAGGCCGACGGCGGGTCCGACTCCCCAGCCGGTCGCGGCGGACACGATCCGCGCTGCGGTGATGAGGACGACCGCAGCGATGAACGACGGGATCCTCAGGTCGGCCAGCTCGGTGCCGGCGATGAAGACCACGGTCCCGGCGGTGGACGCCACGCCGAGCAGGAGACCCGGTCGAAACAACACCGGAGGGACGCCGACGATCAGGTCGGCCAGCAGGGACCCACCGGTTCCGGCCAGCACGCCGACGAGGAGGGCTCCGACCGGGGGGACACCGTTCAGGAGCGCCTTGTCGGCTCCGAGCACGCTGTAGATGCCGATCGCGAGCGAATCGGTTGCGAAGACGGCCCATTCGATCCGACTCAAGAGCGGGAGGAGGACGAGGGTGATCCCACTCACGGCCAAGACGATGGGGAGGAACCGGGAATCGGCGATGGCCACGGGAGTACCGGTCTGGAGCAGGGTGTCGCGGACGAGCCCCCCGCCGAGCCCGAGCGCGATCGCCAGGGCGACGACACCGGAGATCGCAAGCTCTTCTCGGATTCCTCGCAGCGCCCCGGCGAGCGCGCCGGCAGCGATGGCGAGGGCCTCGAGCCAGAACGGCACGGCGAGTGTGGTTGGGAGGTCTACGGGCATCGGTGGTGCGGGTTGCGGCGAGTGGGAGATCCGCAACTTACCGCCACGCGTCGCCGACGGTCGTGACGCTTGCTGAGGTGGCGGACGACGCCGTCGGATCGGCGCGGGTCGACGATCGATCGGTGTCGGGGTTGCGGTCCCATGGCCGACGATGGTGTCGAGCGTGGTACGGCGTCGGCCTACGAGTGGAGCGTCTCGTGGACGGGACTGTTCGGCTCGTCCGCCAAACCGAGCGTGTTGCGCAGGACCACCAGCTCGTCGAGGTCGTCGCCCTCGATCGACAGGGTCCGAAGCACTTCCTTCGAACCCCGGATCATCACATCGGTGACCTCCGCTCGAAGCGGGCCGATGCGATAGCGACGGCGATGCTTGACGACGAACACGGCACGAACGCCCGAGTTCGGATCGAGTCCGGCGATGGCCCGCTCGAGATCGTAGGACTTCCCTCGTTGCGGTCGGTCGAGGTTCAGGTCCTCGAACAACGTGTCGAACGGCGACGGTGTCCCGTCGGCGGACCGGTACTTCCCCCGAGCCCATCGTTCGAATCCCTGGTCTTCGGCGATGAGGTACTTGATCTTCAGCGTGCTGTCTCGGATCTTGGCATTCCATGCAGGATCGGCCGTCAGCAGATAACAGTCGTCGACACGTTCACGAGTCTCGGCCGTGGCCATCCCACGGAGCAGCTTGCGGGCACTGCGATGCCTGCCCCACACGCGGTATTCATAGCGAGCATCGGTCGGCTCGTCGCCTGTCGGGTGCGTGGTCGACATCGCTGGAACTCCGATTGCCACTCGAGGACCCATCCACCATAGATCGTCGTACCGGGCAAGCTCGTGACGGCTCGAAGCAGCCTCGGTCATCGAACCCGGTCCGGCTTCGAGTCTTTGGCGCTTCGTGCGATGGCCGAACGAGGTCCCTCACCCAGTTGGGTTCCTGGCGGATCCCGGGAAACGTTCGCGTATGGAGTTGTGGAGCTGGGGGGAATCGAACCCCCGTCCGCCGAGGAGTCACCGACCGCGCTACGACCGTTCCCGAGTTTCCGGCCATGAAGGCAACCGGACTGCCGGGTCAGTTGGGCCGAAGCCCCACCTCTCGCACTTTCTCGAGCGTCAGCGGTCTTTGCCTGCTGTCAGTGGTCTCTCCCACCGTCCACCACTACTTCTGTTGCCGGGCTGTAGTGATCAGGCCCCGCGTGACCTCACGGCTCGCGATGTTCCTCTGTACTACCTGAAATCAGGCGGCAAGAGCGAAGTCAGCCTTGTTGGCGCTTCTGTTGTTGCCCCGTTTTACGAGTCTGAGCAACTCGGGTCGCACGAACGACTTCTCGTCTCGACGTCGAAACCGGTCAGCCCCGAGGTCGAGTCACCGACGAACGACACCACCGGGTGTCGGTCCTCGGTTCCTCTGTCAAGTAACACCCCCGACCGGTGAACCGGTGTTCGGAGGACTCTCCAGCCTAGCGCCGAATACCCCTGGCGAGGGCGTCGACACTGTGGCGTGCGGTCTTCGGCACGACACGGGAGTCAATCGATCGAGGTGGTTCGTTCGCGCCCGTCGATGCCCGTGGTGCTGTCGATGTCGTGGGCGCTGCTCGTTGCGGCGACCGCCGTCGGCTACCTGCTCCCGCTCTCGCAGCCGGCGACCGACTCGGTCTCGAACATCACGTTCGGGCTGGCGGGCCTGCTCATCCTGATCGGCCTGGCCCGGGCGGTTCGCCGGGTGCGAGGGCTCGACCGTCTCGGTTGGCTGGTCCTCGCGCTCTCGCTGTCGGGACTGCTGCTGCTGTTCGCCCTCGATCCGGCCAGTTCGAACGGTCGGCCGACGCTGGCGCTCGTCATCACGCCCTTCCTCGGACTGTCGCTCGTCTTCGTGGTGTTCGTCTTCGGACGTCACGGGCTGACCTCGATGGATCTCGTGCGGCTCTTCTTCGACGGGGCCTGGCTCACCGCGGGCATCGTCGCCTCGGTGTGGCACTGGTTCTACGCGCCGCTGTTCCGGCTCGCCGCCGAGTCGGGTGCCGTGGTCATCGTCTCGGTGTTCCCGATCATCGTCGCGATGTCGGCGACGGCGACGCTCCTGATCCTTCCCCGCGTCCGGGGCTCGGCCCGCCTGCCCTTCGCGGCGTTCGGGTTGGGTGCCGGCGTGACCGCCATCGCCGGCGCCATCCATCTACGCCTGGCGTACGAGGGCACGCTGCAGTTCGGCACCTGGTACGACTTCCTCTGGATGGTCGGTCTCCCGCTGCTCGGTCTGGCGACGCTGGAGCCGGCCATCGGCGCCAACCTCCGTGCGACACGCCCGTCGGCGCGGTCACAGCAGATGGTCACCATCGCTCCGGTGGTCGGGTTCGGTGTCTCCTATCTCGACGAGGAGGCCTGGACCGACACGCCGCCGTTGTTCGGGGTCGTGATGCTGGTGCTGCTGGCGCTCCGGGTCGTGGTCCTCATCGCCAACAACGAACGGCTCAGCGATCAGCTCGCCGATCGGGCCAACCGGGACGAGCTCACCGGCCTGGCCAATCGGCGGGCCCTCCTGGCGCTGCTCGACGGACTCGACCACGACCCCTCCGTCGATCGGGTCGACGTGGCCCTGCTCTTCGTCGATCTCGACGGATTCAAGGGCGTGAACGACCGTCACGGCCACGCCGTCGGCGATCACGTGCTCGAGATCGTGGCCGGTCGACTCGGCGCGGTCTGCCGTCGCCGAGACGTGGTCACTCGCCTCGGCGGCGACGAGTTCGTCGTGGTGACGACGTCGGCGGGGGCCGCGACGTTGGCCGCTCGGATCCACCACGTCGTCTCCCAGCCGTTCAACTGGCATGGGGAGCAGCTCGACATCGGCTGTTCCATCGGGGTCGCCGGAGGCTTCGATGTGCCGCCGTCGGACCTCCTGCCCTTGGCCGACGCGGCGCTCTATCAGTCCAAACGGGCAGGTCGGAACACGATCACGACGGCCGAACACGGGATTCTCGTAAAACCTGATTGATTTTGTCGGGAATGGGTCTAGGGTCCATTCTCGACTCATCGACTCGGGAATTGGATCCACCACATGGCACCCAGCGCCGCCGAAGCCCTCAAGGCCCAGAGCGACCATCTCCGAGGCACGATCAAGGCCGAACTGGCCGATCGTGACCTCCCCGCCTTCGGAAGCGAGGCGGGCACCCTGCTCAAGTTCCACGGTGTCTACCAACAAGACGACCGCGATCTTCGCCGGGAGCGGACCCGGGCCAAGGAGCCCCTCCAGTACTCGTGCATGGTCCGCTGCTCGGTGCCCGGCGGCCGGCTGCGACCCGAGCAGTGGTTCGAGATCGATCGCCTGGCCGACGAGGTCGCCGACGGCGCCCTGCGGCTCACCAGTCGACAGGGCGTGCAGTACCACTTCGTCAACAAGGTCGATCTGCACACGCTCATCAACCAGCTCAATCGCGGACTCGTGACCACCTATGCCGCCTGCGGCGACGTGGTCCGCAACGTCATGGTCACCTCGGCGCCCTACCAGGGGCGCGACCTCGACCGGCTCGACTCGCTGGCCCGTGCCCTGTCGGGGCGGTTCCGGCCCCAGTCCGAGTCGTACTGGGAACTCTGGCTCGACGGCGAACGGGCTCTGTCGGCGGGCCCCCGGTCGATCGACCTGACCGAGGGCTCCGCAGGGTCGGTGGACGACTCGGTCGAGTCGATCTACGGCGCCCAGTACCTGCCTCGCAAGTTCAAGATCGGGGTGGCCGTGCCCGGCGACAACTCGATCGACGTCTACAGCCAGGACTGCGGCATCGTCCCGATCGACCGGGTGCCCGACGGCGGCGGGCCGGCCGAACCGGGTGCCGTCTTCATCGTCGGCGGTGGCCTGGGCCGCTCCCACTCCGATCCGACGACCTTCCCCCGGCTGGGCGACCCGATGGCGTGGGTCGCCGAGGCCGACATCGCCGACGTTGCCGAGGCGATCGTCACGATCTTCCGTGACTTCGGAAACCGCGAAGACCGCAGTCATGCCCGGCTGAAGTACGTCGTCGAGGCCCGAGGCATCGCCTGGCTCCGGGGCGAGGTCGAGGCCCGGATCGGCCGGCGGCTGGCCGATCCCGTGGCGCTGCCGTCGTGGGGCGGGGCCCGGGATCACCTGGGCTGGCATCGCCAGAGCGACGACACCTGGTTCCTCGGTCTCCCGGTGCCCTCGGGCCGACTCGACGACCGCCCCGGCCGGACCCGGCGCACGGCGGTGCGGGCCATCCTCGAACACTTCGCCGACGAGATCCGGCTCACCCCTCACGAAGACCTGCTGCTCTGCGGGATCCGCGATGCCGATCGGCCGGCCGTCGAGGCCCTGCTGGCCGCCCACGGGGTGCCCCAGGCCCACCAGCTCAGCCTCAGTGTCCTGTCGTCGATGGCCTGCCCGGCCCTCCCCACCTGCGGCCAGGCCCTCGGCGAGGCCGAACGCGTCCTCCCCGAACTGACCGATCTGCTCGACACCCTCCTGGGTGACCGGTCGCTCAACGACCTGCGCATCGAGACCCGGATGACCGGTTGCGCCAACGGTTGCGCCCGGCCCTACGTCGCCGAACTGGGCGTGGTGGCGCGCACCAAGACCGCCTACGACCTGTGGTTGGGCGGCGACCCGGCCGGGACCCGCCTGGCCAAGCCGGTCATCGAGGGCGTCCCGTTCCGCAAGCTCGGCGACGTGCTGGGCCCCCTGCTCGACCGCTACCGCGACGGCCACCTGGTCGGCGAGGGCTTCGGTGACTGGGCCAACCGTCTCGGACCGGCGGCGCTGGCCGAAGGCCTGCCCAGTTTCGCCCGTCCCGGTCGCACCGATGGTGCCGCGGTCGAGTCGGAGGCCGGTCGATGACCCTGCTCGACGTTCCCCCACGACCCATCGTCTATCCGGCCGTGGTCGCGGCCTCGCTCGATCCGGCCACGTCGGCCGCCGACGCCGTGCGCTGGGCCGTCGCCCGATTCGGTGACGGGCTGAGCCTGCTGTGCTCGGGCCAGGACGCCGTCCTCGTCGACGTCGCGCTGCGGGTCGATCCCACCATCGAACTCGTCTTCATCGATACCGGCTTCCACTTCGACGAGACCATCAACACCATGCTGGCCATCGCCGAGCGCTACCGTCCCCGGCTCCGCGTCGTGGTGCCCTGGCGGCACCTGAGCGGGGTCGGCAAGCCCGACTTCTGCTGCTCGGATCACAAGGTCGAACAGCTCGACGTCGCCCTCGCCGGCAAGCGGGCCTGGCTGAGTGGACTCCGGCGGGCCGACGGCCCGAGCCGCGCCGACGCCGGCATCGCCGAGGTCGATCGCCGGGGCCTGGTCAAGGTCAATCCGCTCGTGGCGTGGACCGACGACGAGGTCGCGGCCTACGAGATCGCCAACGACATCATCGTGAATCCGCTTCGCGACAAGGGCTATCCGTCGATCGGCTGCAAGCCCTGCACCAGTCCCGTCGAACCGGGCGACGACGCCCGATCCGGCCGCTGGGCCGGTTCGACCAAGACCGAATGCGGACTCCACCGGTGAGCGGGGCGATCACGGCGGGGCCCGACGATGTCCGTCCGGCGATCCCGCTCGTCCCGGTCGGCCTGCGAGTCGAAGGCCGACCGATCCTGATCGTCGGCGCCGGCCGGATCGCCGCCCGGAAGGCGCAGGCCTACGCCTCGCAGGGCGCGCGACTGACCGTCGTCGCTCCCGATCACAGCCCCGACATGGACGCGATCGACGTCGAACGGCGGCTCCACCGCGAGTTCGAACCATCCGACCTCGACGGAACGTGGTTGGTCGTGACCGCCACCGGTCTGCCGACGGTCGACGGTGCGGTGTTCCGCGCTGCGGAGTCCCGACGGCTCTGGTGCAATGCCGCCGACGATCCCGATCATTGTTCGGTCGTGCTCCCCGCCGTGGTGCGTTCCGGCGACCTGACGGTCACCATCTCCTCGGCCGGGCGAAGCCCGGCTGCCGCGTCGTGGATCCGGCGTCGGATCGAACGACTGCTCGACGAGGACACCCTCGCCGTGTTCGAGGTCGCCGCCCGGGTCCGAGCCCGGCTACGAGCCGACGGACATCCGACCGAGGTCCCGGGGTGGGCCGAGGTCCTCGACCAAGATGCGCTGGCGCTGGTGGCCAACGGTCGCCACGCCGAGCTCGAGTCGCGGCTCGCCAGGGCGGTCGGACCGGATCGACGGATCGAGACCGTGTCGGGGGTGGGGCGATGACCGTGCACCTGGTCGGGGTCGGTCCCGGCGACGCCGAGCTGATGACCCTGAAGGCCGCCCGCCTGCTCGGTGAGGCCGATGCCGTCGTGTACGACCGGCTGATCGGCGACGACGTGCTCGGCTTCGTGTCACCGACGGCCGAACGCTACGACGTCGGCAAGACCCCTGGCCGACCCGGTCCGTCTCAGGACGAGATCAACGCGCTCCTGATCGAGCTGGGCAGTCGACTCGACTGCGTCGTGCGGGTCAAGGGCGGCGATCCGTCGATCTTCGGGCGAGGGGCCGAGGAGGCCGATGCCTGCCACGCCGCCGGCATCGACACCACCACCGTGCCGGGCATCAGCTCGTCGGTCGCCGGGCCGATGGCGGCCGGGGTCTCGGTCACGCGGCGCGGGGTGTCGAGCGGCTTCTGCGTGGTCACCGCGCACCAGGACCCCGACTCGGTGCCGGTCGACTGGTCGTCACTGGCCACCTGCGGCCTGACGCTCGTCGTGCTCATGGGTGCACGCCGAGCGGGCGACATCCGGGATCGGTTGATCACCGGCGGTCTCGATCCCTCGACCCCGGTCGCCGTGGTGACCAACGCGTCACGACCCGATCAGCACCAGGAGCGCCTGACGTTGGTCGAGCTGGGGGAGCGGCCGGTGGCCTCGCCGTCGGTGCTGGTGATCGGCGAGGTGGCCGCCGTCGAGTATTCGACCCTGATCCACGCCGCCAGCGGCGCTCCTCCGCTGGTGGCTGCGCTGGCCTGACCTCATTGACGGCGGGTCCGGGCCGCCAGCTCCCGTCGGGCTTCCCGATCGGAGTCGCGCTTGGCGATCGCCTGCCGCTTGTCGATGGTCTTGAGGCCTCGCCCGATGCCGAGTTCGAGCTTCACGTGGGAGTCCTTGAAGTACAGCGCCATCGGGATGAGTTGCAGCCGATCGACGTTGACCTTGGTGATGATGCGATCGAGTTCGTGACGGTGGAGGAGGAGCTTGCGTTTTCGGGTGGCGTCGGCGCTCACGTGGGTGCTGGCCCGGGAGTACTGGGCGATGTTGAGCCCCACCAGCCAGAGCTCGTTGCCCTCGACGCGGGCGTAGGCGTCGTTCATCTGCACCTTGGACTCGCGCAGGGACTTGACCTCGGACCCGCGCAGGGCGATCCCGCACTCGAACGTCTCGAGGATCTCGTAGCTCCGGCGAGCGGACTTGGCCGTCGCCACCATCTTCACGGCCATGGATCCAGGCTAGGGGGCGCCGGGGACGACGGGGTGGGGCCGAGGTTCCGGTGCGACGGTACGGTGCGGTCATGAACGCGAGGAAGTGCCCATGACCGATGCCTCCGGCCCCTTCCCCGACGGGCCGACCCCGCTGATCGACCGTCCGATCGTGATCACGCACCGCATCTGGCTCGAGATCCTGGCCGAGGCCTGGCGGGTCTACCCCCTCGAGGCGTGCGGGGTGCTGCTCGGCCGTTCGACCCGTGATCCCGTCGACTCGTTCGTGTCGATCCCCAACTCCGCCGACTCCAGTCGGGTGTTCACCCTGGACCCGCTGGCGTTCGACAAGGCCGACCGGTCGGCCGAGAAGGCGGGCCTCCAGGTGGTCGGCGTGGTCCATTCCCACACCCACACCGTGGCGTACCCGTCACCGACGGATCGGGCCGAGATGGCCAGCCCGATGATCCCGTCGGACTGGCACTGGGCGATCCTGAGCCTCGGGTGGGGCCTCCCCGAACTGCGCAGTTTCCGGGTCTGGGAAAAGTCTGCGATCGGAATAGCCGAAGAGCCGGTGGTGTTGGCAAACTAGAATGCTGATAACTCCAGTCGGGTTTATCGGCAATCCGGTCGGGTAGGTCCGAAAGGCCCGCCGACCTCCATCGTGTCTTCCACCCCGAGGTACCCCAACGTGTCGACCATCTCCGTTCGCCTTCCCACCGTTCTGCGCCCCCAGGCCAACGGCCAGTCCGAGGTCACGGTCACCGGTGACACCGTCGGTGCGGTCGTCTCGGCGCTCGTCGCCGACTACCCGGGCCTCCAGTCGAACCTGCTCGACGAGAGCGGCAAGATGCGCAAGTTCGTCAACGTCTACGTCAACGACGAAGACATCCGGTTCCTCGACAAGCTCGACACGGCCGTGAAGGAGGGCGACGAGGTCGCCATCCTGCCCGCCGTCGCAGGAGGCTGATCCCACGATGACCGTCCACTCCTCGGTGCTCGACCTGATCGGCAACACCCCGATCGTCGACGTCTCGCAGCTGAGCCCGAATCCGCGCGTTCGCATCCTGGCCAAGCTCGAGAGCCAGAACCCGGCCGGCTCGGTCAAGGATCGGATCGCCCTGGCCATGGTGAGCGCCGCCGAGGCGGCCGGCGACCTCGTGCCCGGCAAGGTGATCATCGAGCCGTCATCGGGCAACACGGGCATCGCGCTCGCCATGATCTGCCGGATCAAGGGCTACGACCTCAAGATCGTCCTCCCCGAGAACGTCACCCCGGAACGGCGTCAGGTCCTCGAGGCCTACGGAGTCGAGATCATTCCCTCGCCCGGCGAGGAAGGATCGAACGGGGCGGTTCGCCTGGCCCAGTCGCTGTCGGAGGAACACCCCGAGTGGGTCTTCCTCTACCAGTACGGCAACGAGGCCAACCCGACCGCCCACTACGACACCACGGGTCCCGAGATCCTCGCCGACGTCCCCGAGATCACCCATTTCGTCGCCGGCCTCGGCACGTCGGGCACGCTGATGGGGGTCGGCACCTACCTCAAGGAACACAAGCCCGACGTGAAGCTCTACGCGGTCGAACCGCCGAGCGGCGAACGGGTCGAGGGGCTCCGCAGTCTCGACGACGGCTACGTTCCGCCGGTGTTCGAGAAGTGGGGCGGCGTCGATCTCCTCGACGGCAAACGGATCGTCCGCCCCGCCGACTCCGTCGAGTACACCCGTCGCCTCGTCGACGAGTGCGGGATCTTCGCCGGACTGTCATCGGGAGCGGCGCTCGCCGGGGCGGTCAAGTTGGCCGAACGACTCGACGAGGACGCCACCATCGTGTTCATCGTGTGCGACGGGGCGTGGAAGTACCTCTCGACCGGGGCCTACTCGGCGCCCCTCGACGACGTGGTCGACACCCTCGACAGCGTCATCTATTTCTGAATCGGGCCCGGCGGCCCAACGGCGCCGCCCGGAGGACCGAAACGAGAACGGCCGGACCTCGAGGTCCGGCCGTTTCCCGTGGTATCGGTCATCACCCCGATCAGCGCGGCCCCCACCACCGTTGAGGCGACGAGTGGTGGGGTCCGAGTCCTGCGTTCGGTCGCCGGTCAATGTGCAACGTTGCCGCCTGTCCCGGCGACCGAACTTCGCAAGGCTCACTGTAGGTGAGGCATCGGTCACGGGCCAGGGTGCGGGGCGTATTGCCCATCAAGGCCCGTTCACCGAGATCTCGGTCCCGTCGACCGGCCCGGCGCGGCCGAGCCTCGAGGGGATGGCCGCTCGCGCCCGTACACGCCGGTACCGTGGCGGACCGTGGACGAGCGACCCATCGGAATGTTCGACTCGGGGTTCGGCGGCCTGACCGTGGCCCGGGCGACCATCGACCTCCTCCCGGCCGAAGACCTGGTCTACCTGGGCGACACCGGTCGCTACCCCTACGGTTCCAAGCCGCACGAGGACGTGCGGCGCTACGCCCTCGAGATCGGCCGGTACCTCGTCGACGCCCACGACATCAAGCTGCTGGTCGTCGCCTGCAACACGGCGACCGCCGCCGCACTCACCGCCTTGCGCGACACGCTCCCGGTTCCCGTCGTCGGGGTCGTCGAACCCGGCGTCCGGGCCCTGCTCCAGGCCACCGAGCGCAACCGGGTGGCCGTGATCGGGACGGTGGGGACGATCGATTCGGGGGCCTACGACGACGTCGTCGGCAAGGTCGATCCTCTGGTCGAGCTCGTCACCTGCGCCTGCCCGGGTTTCGTCGAGTTCGTCGAACGCGGCATCACCAGCGGCCCGCAGGTCAAGATCCTGGCCGAACGGCTGCTCGCCCCCGTGGTCGACGCCGACGTCGATGCCCTGCTCCTCGGCTGCACCCACTATCCCTTCCTGGCCCGGGTGATCGGCGAGGTGATGGGGCCCGACGTCGTGCTGGTGTCCTCGGCCGACGAGACCGCCTTCGCCCTGGCCGACCTCATGCATTCCTCGGTCCTGGCCCACCCCGACCAGACCCGGATCGGGACCCACACCTTCATCTCCTCGGGCGACGTGACCGCGTTCACCGCGATCGGCAGCAGACTGCTCGGGCCAGAACTCGTAGACGCCGAACGATGGGACCCCACGTGACCGACTCAGCCACCAACGCCACCGACACCGCCGCGGCCGCGGTGGGCGAGGGCCATCGCCCCGACGGTCGCGTGGCCGACCAGCTCCGGCCGGTGTCCTTCGAACGCGACTTCACCGACATGGCCGAGGGGTCGGTGTTGGTGAAGTTCGGCCGGACCCACGTGCTGTGCACGGCGTCGATCGACGACGAGGTGCCACGCTGGATGCGCGGCTCGGGCAAGGGGTGGGTCACCGCCGAGTACAACATGCTCCCGGGTTCGAGCCCCGAGCGGATCCGGCGTCGGGTGTCGGGCCGAGACCAGGAGATCCAGCGTCTGATCGGACGCAGCCTGCGGGCCGTGTGCGACATGAAGCTCCTGGGGGAGCGGTCGATCACCGTCGACTGCGACGTCCTGCAAGCCGACGGCGGCACTCGCACCGCAGCGATCACCGGCGGGTTCATCGCCCTGCACGACGCCATCACCCGCCTCGGCCTGCCGGTGCACCCGCTGACGGACCACTGCGCAGCGGTGAGCGTGGGCATCATCGACGGCGAATGTCGCCTCGACCTGCCCTACGTCGAGGATGCCGGCGCCGAGGTCGACATGAACGTCGTCATGGATGGTGGCGGAGGATTCATCGAGGTGCAGGGGACCGCCGAGGGCGCCGCCTTCGGTCGTGACCAGTTGAACACGCTGCTCGATCTGGCGACCGCCGGGATCGCCGAGCTGATCGAGCTGCAGCGATCGGTGGTGGCGACACCTCCCGCCGCCCGGCCTGCCCGCTCGTGAGGCCGACGGGAAGGCCCCGGTTGGTCATCGCCTCGGCCAACCCCGACAAGGTGCGCGACCTCGTCGAGCTGCTGGGCGACCGGTTCGACGTCGTGCCCCGACCCACCGACGCTCCCGAGACCATCGAAGACGCCGACACCCTCGACGGGAACGCCATCAAGAAGGCGCTCGAGATCGCCACCTTCACCGGCGAGTCCGCCCTCGCCGACGACACGGGTCTGTTCGTCGACGCCCTCGATGGTCGGCCGGGCGTCTTCAGCGCCCGGTACGCCGGCGAACGGGCGACCTACGCCGAGAACGTCGCCAAACTGCTGGCCGAGCTCGACGGAGCCGAGAGCCGGCGCGCCGAGTTCCGATCGGTCGTCGCCCTGATTCGCCCCGACGGCACCGGGGTGACCGGTGAGGGCTCGGTCCCCGGTGTCATCACGCAGGCCCCCCGGGGCGAGAACGGGTTCGGCTACGACCCGGTCTTCGCCCCCGACGAGGGGGAGGGGCGGACGTTCGCCGAGATGACGAGCGACGAGAAGCACGAGCTGAGTCATCGCGGCCGGGCGATCGTCAGCCTCCGCCTGGCGCTCGACCATCTCGACTGAGTCGGGCCAAATCGTCGAGCCGGTGCGCCGACGCGCACTACGGTCGAGCGGCATGACGACCGACTCGAACCTGCCGTACGAGCCCGTCCCCGGCGTGCGGTCGTGGGCCGGGGACCTCGACGGGGCCACGCTGGCCCAGGTCGCGAACGCGGTGGCGCTGCCGTTCGTCGAGAACCCGGTGGCGCTGATGGCCGATGCCCATCTCGGCTACGGGGTCCCGGTGGGCACGGTGCTCGCCACCCGGGGGGCCATCGTTCCCTCGGCGGTGGGCGTCGACATCGGTTGCGGGATGGTGGCGCAGCGTCTGTCGGTCGACGTCGACGAGCTCGATCTCGACCGGCTGCACGATCGCATCGGCGCCGTGATCCCGGCCGGTCAGCCCACCAAGGCCCACGCCGGGTCCGGATCCTTCCGCGACACCGATCGGACCGTCGCCCCGCTCACCCGATCCGAGATCGCCCTGCTGGTCGACGTCGACGAGCATGCCCCCGCCTATTCGGCGGAGCGTTGCCACGATCAGTTCGGCACGCTCGGGGGCGGTAACCACTTCGTCGAGGTGTCCCGCGACGAGCTCGGTGGCGCCTGGATCGTGCTGCATTCGGGATCCCGCGGTGTTGGCAAGTCGATCGCCGACACCCACATCGCCAAGGCGAAGGGGCTGATGCAGCAGTACTTCATCACGCTCGACGACCCCGACCTGGCCTACCTGGCAGAGGGGACGACCGAGTTCGCCCGCTACATCGACGCCATGCACTGGGCCCAGGCCTACGCCGCGGCGTCGCGCTCGTCGATGATGCGGGCTGCGGTTGCCGTGGTGGTCGAACAGGTCGGACGGGAGGTCCGCGACGGCGACGAGATCAACTGCCATCACAACTACACCGTCCGCGAACACCATCACGGGGCGAACCTGTGGGTGACCCGCAAGGGGGCGATCGACGCCCGTTCCGGTGCGCTCGGGGTCATTCCCGGGTCGATGGCCACCGGGTCCTACATCGTCGAGGGGCTCGGGGACGAGACGTCCTATCACTCGGCGTCGCACGGTGCGGGGCGGGCGATGTCGCGCTCGCGGGCCCGCAAACAGCTGACCGCCCGGTCGCTCGAGACGGCGATGGCCGGGATCGCCTGGAATCGTCAGCCCGACGCACTCCTCGACGAGCATCCCGAGGCCTACAAGCACCTCGACGACGTGATGGCCGCCCAGGCCGACCTGGTGCGCCCCGTCACCCGACTGACCACGGTCCTCAACTACAAGGGCGCCTGAGCGGCGGCGTGGTGCGGACGGGGGGACTCGAACCCCCACGCCTTTCGGCGCCAGGACCTAAACCTGGTGCGTCTGCCAATTCCGCCACGTCCGCATCGCTGCCGTCGTTCGCCGGGCTCCCGACCGCCGCGACACCCTAGCGTTCGCGCTGGTGACCGTGGACGCCTGGTCGGCCCGACCAGGGGGCGAGGCGGGTAACCTTGGCCCCCATGACACAGTCTGCTCCGCTCACCATTCCTGGCACGCCGGTTGCCGCCTCCCCCGGCGGCGGATTCGGGTTCGACATCTACCAAGAACTGCTGAAGGAGCGCATCGTGTTCCTCGGTCAGCAGGTCGACGACACCATCGCCAACTCGATCGCCGCGCAGATGCTCTACCTGGCCGGCCAGGACCCCGACAAGGACATCTGGCTCTACATCAACTCTCCGGGTGGTTCGGTCACCGCCGGCATGGCCATCTACGACACGATGCAGTTCGTGAAGCCCGAGATCGCCACCGTGTGCCTGGGTCTGGGCGCCTCGATGGGTCAGTTCCTGCTCACCGCCGGTGCTGCAGGCAAGCGCTTCGCGCTCCCGCACGCCCGCATCCTGATGCACCAGCCCAGCGCCGGGGTCCAGGGGCAGGCGTCCGACATCGCGATCCAGGCCGAGAACCTGATCAAGATCAAGCGCCAGATGGCCGAGCTCATCGCCCAGCATTCGGGTCAGACCGTCGAACAGATCGACGCCGACTCCGACCGCGACAAGTGGTTCACGGCCGAAGAGGCCCGCGACTACGGCCTGCTGGATCGGGTGATCACCCGCACCGGCGAGCTCGCCGAGTAGGCGAGTCCTTTCAGTCCCGGGACTCCCAGGCCGCCGTCGCCAGCTCCCGCAGCTCGGTGACGGCGGCGGCCAGACCTCCGGGATGGTTGAACATGGCCGAACCCGAGATCAGGGCGTTGGCGCCGGCGCCGGCCGCGCCGCTCACGGTGGCGGCGCTGATGCCGCCGTCGACTTCGAGGTCGATCCAGCGATCGGCGGTGTCGAGCAGGGTGCGCATCGTCGCCACCTTCGGCTCCATCGTGGCAAGGTAGGCCTGTCCACCGAAACCGGGGTTGACCGTCATGACGAGCACCATGTCGAGCAGATCGAGCACATGGGTCACCACGTCGATCGGCGTGTGCGGGTTGAGGGCGACGGCCGGCTTGGCACCGAGCGAGGCGATGTGGGCCAGCGTCCGGTGGAGGTGCCGGCACGCCTCGACGTGCACGATGATGATGTCGCAGCCGGCAGCGACGAAGTCGGGAATGAGGGTGTCGGGATCCTCGATCATGAGATGGGCCTCGAAGGGCACCGAGGCGGCCGCCCGGCAGGACTTGATCACGTCGGCACCGAAGGTCAGGTTGGGAACGAAGCGGCCGTCCATGACGTCCCACTGGATCCGGTCGACACCGGCCGCCTCGAGGGCGGCGCACTCCTCGCCGAGACGCGAGAAGTCGGCCGGGAGGACCGATGGGGTGATGAACAGCGGAGGGATCATGGCTTCCTTCGGGACGCGGGCGCCCCATCGTGGCCGGTTTCTCGCCCTGATGCCACCCACGACCGGTCCCGGGCCCGGTTCGCCATGACCGTCGCTCGGGGTGACCACGTCGCCGTGACGATCGACCGGATCGCCGGTGGCGGTGACGGGATCGGGAACGCCCCCGACGGCCGGGTCGTGTTCGTGCCCGGTTCGCTTCCCGGCGACGAACTGACGGTGCGGGTCACCGAGGTCAAGAAGCGGTTCCTCCGGGCCGTGCCGGTGGCTGTCGACCGGCCCGCCGACGGTCGCCGACGACCCCCCTGCCCGCACGTCGAGCAGGGCTGCGGCGGATGCGATTGGCAACACGCCACCCCGACGACCCAGACGGCGTTGCGCCGCTCGATCGTGGTCGACTCGTTGCGTCGCCTGGGCCACCTCGACGAGATCACGGTCACGGCGGGTGCCCCGCTCGACCCCGAGGGCTACCGCACCACGGTCCGGGCCGCGGTCATCGACGGGCGTGCCGGGTTCCGGGCGGCGTCCTCGCATCGGGTCGTGGTGCCCGACCACTGCCGAACGGCCCATCCTCTCGTCGACGAGATCCTCGTTGCGGGGCGGTTCCCGGCCGCAGGCGAGGTCGTGGTCAAGGTGGGTGCTCGAACCGGTGATCGCCTGGTGATCGTCGATCCGAGCGTGAACGGGGCCGAGGTGCCCGACGGGGTCGCGTTGATCGGACGAGACGACCTCGCTGCGGGCGCCACGGCGTCGATCGAGGAGATCGTCGCCGGCCGCCGTCTGCGGATCTCCGCCGCCTCGTTCTTCCAGGCCCGCCCCGACGGCGCCGAGGCCCTGGTGGGTGCGGTGGCCGAGTTCCTCGCCGACGCCCCGGACGGTCCGCTGCTCGACGCGTACGGCGGCGGCGGGCTCTTCGCCACGCTCGTCGCCGGAGCACGTTCGGTCGTTTCCATCGAGTCGAACCCGTCGTCGGTCGCCGATGCCCGCCACAACCTCGCTCGTCACGGCATCGACGGCCGGGTGATCGAGGGACGGGTCGAGGACTGGGTTGCCGAACCCATGAGCGTCGTGATCGCCGATCCGGCACGAACCGGGCTCGGAAGGGCCGGGGTCGAGGTCCTGGCGGCGACCGGCGCCGGTCGTCTCGTGCTCGTCAGCTGTGATCCCGCCGCACTGGCCCGCGATGCCCGTCTGCTGGTCGACGCGGGCTACGCCCTCGACGAGGTGCGGGTCTTCGATCTGTTCGGCAACACCTCCCACATCGAGACGGTCAGCCGGTTTCGCCGCCTGCCGATCCGATGATCGAGTTGGTCGTTACCCTGTCCCGATGATCACGACCCTGTTGGACTGGCTCGAGACGGCGTCGTCGAATCCCTGGTTCTACCTCGTCATCTTCGTCATCGCCCTGCTCGATTCGGTGGTCCCGATCGTGCCGAGCGAGACCACGGTCATCCTCGGGGGGATCGCCGCCGGCCAGGGCGAGCTGACCCTGGCGTTGGTGATCCTCTGCGGAGCCACCGGAGCGATCGCCGGCGACTCGCTGGCCTACTGGATCGGGCGAAGCGCCGGCGGTCGGCTCCAGCAGGGATTCTTCGCCAAGGAGTCACGGAAGGTCCGGCTCGAATGGGCAAAGGGCCAGCTCGAGGAACGGGGCGGGATGCTGCTCGTGACCGCCCGGTTCGTGCCCGGCGGGCGCACGGCCATCACGGTCTCGTCGGGCATCACCCGCCAGCCCTACCAGAAGTTCTTGATCTTCGACATCATCGCCGGTGCGCTGTGGGCGGCCTATGCCGGGGGGCTCGGTTTCTACTTCGGCGATCGGTTCAAGGACGACCACACCCGGGCCTTCCTGTATGCCTTCGGGATGGCGCTCAGCGTCACGGCGCTGGTCGAGGTGGTGCGCTGGTACCGGAAGCGTCGGGCGACCCGGATCGCGCTCGGTTGAGCTGCTCCACCACGTCGTCGATCGAAACCGGCGGATCGATCCGATCCTTGCTCGATTCGAGACGGCGATAGATCTCGGCGGCCGCTCGGAACGAGCCGCCGGGAAGGTCCGAGGCCTCGAGGAAGGTGGCGATCTCGTGCATCTCGCCGACCCAGCGCCAGGCCTTCGGTGCCGATCCGGCGGCCGTGGCCCCGCTCCGGTCGGCCAGGCCGGGCTGGGATCGGGCCCACTCGTCGAGCAGGGCGTCCTCGACTCCCGCCGCAGCCGCGGCGGCGCGAACGGTGAGCAGCAGAGCGGCCGAGCCCTTGGTCCAGGCCGCGTAACAGAGCTTGAGTGCCGAGGCGGCTCCGGGCTCGTCGCCTACCACGATCGCGTCGACCTTGGAGCCGGTGAAGCCCTCGGCCACCCGTGCTGCGTCGGGACCCGACAGCACGAGGCGGGTGGTCCCCGCCCGGTGCGCCGGTGGGCCGATCAACCCGCCGTCGACCAGGGTCACCCCGGATTCGGTCAGGACCCGATCGATGGACGCCACCGTGGTGGGGGCGATGGCGTTGGCGTCGAGGTAGCGGCCGGTGAATCCGGCTGCGGCCACCGAGCGAGCGACGTCGACGGCGGCATCGGGTGGGCAGATCGACAGGATCGTCTCGGCCTCGCCGACCAGCGCCTCCAGAGAGCCGACGTCGAGCAGTGCCCCTGCTCGGGCGCGGTCCCGGCTGGCCTCCGAGCGACCCTCACCGGCCCAGATCACCCGGTGTCCGGACTCGATCAGCGCGGCGCCGATCGTGGCCCCCATCGCCCCGGGATGGAGCAGCCCGACGGTTCCGAGCGGGGCGGGCACGGGGCTCACGAATCCGACGATGACGTCTCGGCTGCCTGGAGCGCCCGATCGATCAGCTGCATCGGGTGGATGGTCGGGACACCGACGGCGCCCAGGTGCATGGCACAGCCCGGATTGGCACTGGCGACGGCCTCGGGGTCGGCTCGGTCGATCGAGGCCACCTTGCGATCGCGGATCTGGCCCGCCAGTTCGGGCTCGAGCAGTGAGTAGGCGCCACCGGCCCCGCAGCACAGGCCGTCGTCGTCGAGTTCGACGAGTTCCCGAACGAACGGTCGCAGCACCGTGCGGGTGGCGCCGTGGACCTTCTGGACGTGTCGCAGGTGGCAGGGGTCCTGGATGGCCACCCGCAGCTCGAGTGGTTCCACGGCCGGGAGTTCGTCGAGATGGAGGGCGACGAACTCGCAGATGTCGAACACCCGCTCCGAGAAACGCTTCGCCGCCTCGGTCCCGAGCAGGTGCCCGTAGTCCTTCATGGCCGCCCCACAGCCGGCGGAGTCGACGATGATCGGTTGGCTGCCCTCGAGGTTGGTCATCATCCGCTCGGCCAGCGATCGGGTCACGTCGGTCAGCCCGGCGTGGGCCTGGAGGGCTCCGCAACACGGTGCCCAGTCGAGGGTCGGGGTCACGCCGAAGCCTGCCGCCTCGAGCACCCGTTGACCGGCTCGGTGGACTTCGCGCTGCCAGGCATCCATGACGCATCCGGTGAACAGCAGGACATCGCATCCCGAGCTCTCGAGCGGCGCCGACCGCAGCGGCAGCCGGGTCGGGACGAGGCGATCGGGCACGATCCCGACCCGTTGCGCAGCCCCGAGCATCTTGGAACCGATGCCGAGCACGGTCGGGTACTCGAGGGGCTTGAGCAGCAGCCGTTGCCACTTCGGGGTCATCTCGCCGGCGCGGGCCAGGGTCTCCCGGGTCCGTTCCATCAGATGACCGTAGGGAACGCCCGACGGGCAGGCCGGCTCGCAGCCCCGGCACTGCACACAGGACTCGAACGAGTGCAGCACCTCGTCGGTGAGCGGGGCGTCGTGGTCCTGGACCTGGCGCATCAGCGCAATGCGACCCCTGGGCGACATCGTCTCGTCGCCGGTGACCCGGAACGTGGGACAGGCCGGGAGACACAGGCCGCACTGGACGCAGGTGTTGAGGTCGTCGGGGTCGAGATGGAGGTCCATGGTCCTTTGGAGGTCAGATCTGGGCCGGGCGGCGACCGGGATTGAGACGGTGAGTCGGATCGAAGTTGTCCTTCATGGCCTGGTCGAGGCGGGCAACGACGGGATCGATCCGTCGCGGTGGCTGGGGCCGGGAGGCGAACACCAACCCGACGCCGACGGCGGCGACGAACGGTCCGAGATCGGTGGGGAGTGCCCGCAACTGAGCGGGCGAGAGCGACCAACGATGCTCGGGGAACGAAGGTGGCCCGTCGGTCTCGACGAACGAGCCGACCAGCACGAGGGCCGAGGCCTGGACGTCGACGTCGGCGCCGTGGCCCTCGAGCTCGACCCAGGTGCGCCGGCCGTCCCAGAGCACCGAGGACGGTGCCAGCACCGCGTCTCGAGCGAGGAAGGGGTCGGCGTCGTCGGCGACGAACCAGCGGGTCACGGCCGGGATGGGGTTGGTTCGGATGATCACTTCGGCGAGCAGGCCCAGGGTGCCGAGTGATCCCACGAGCAGACGGGGGAGGTCGAAGCCGGTGACGTTCTTGACGGTCGGTCCGCCGCCGGTGACGAGCCGGCCCTCGGCCGAGACGTAGCGCACCTGGAGGACCGAGGCCCGCAGCGAGCCACGGCCGAGCATCGACGGGTGGTTCTCGCCGACGGCAACCGCCCCACCCACGGTGGCGCCGGCGCCGCGGTCGGGCAGGCCGGTTCGCTGCCCCCGTTCGTGCAGCGCGGCCGACAGCTCGGCCACCGGGGTCCCGGCCCGGACCTTGACGATCATCTCCTCGGGGACGTAGTCGACGATTCCCTCGGGCGCCCGGACCAGGCGGGTGCCGGGGGTCGGTGGACCGCCGCGTTGCCAACGGGTTCGGCCGCCCTCGACGGCGATCGGTCCGTCGGCGCCGACGTCGTCGGCAAAGGACGAGGAGGACCCGATCGTCGATCTGCAATGCCGGCCGACTCACCCCCAGACCCCCGTCGGCACCGACCGCAGGGCCTGGATGTCGGCACAGCTGTGGCCCATGGGCAGGACCTTCCCGGGGTTGGCCCGACACTCGGGGTCGAAGGCTCGGCGGAGCCGGTTCTGGTGGTCGAGGTCGTCGGCGGTGAAGAGGCGTTCCATGTAGGCCTGCTTCTCGACCCCGATGCCGTGTTCGCCCGAGAGCACACCTCCGGCGTCGAGGGAGGCGGTGATGATCTCGGCGCCCGCGGCGTGGACCTTGTCGAGCATGCCGGGTTCACGGGCGTCGAAGATGATGAGCGGGTGGAGGTTGCCGTCGCCGGCGTGGAAGACGTTCATGACCAGCAGGCCGTGCCGGTCGGCGATGGCGTAGATCTGGTCGAGCACCTCGGCCAGCTGCGACCGGGGGACGACGGTGTCGTGCAGGTAGTAGTCGGGCGCGATCTGGGCGATGGCCCCGAAGGCGGTCTTGCGGCCCTTCCAGAGCAGGGCCCGCTCCTCGTCGGACTGGGCCATCCGGACCTCGGTGGCGCCGTTGGCCCGACCGATCGTGGCGATGGCCTCGGCGTCGAGCTCGACGCCTGCCGAGAGCCCGTCGACCTCGGCCAGCAGGACGGCGGCGGCGTCGGTCGGGTAGCCGGCGTGCACGTAGTGCTCGATGGCCTGGGTGATGCGCTGGTCCATCACCTCCATCGCAGCGGGGACGATGCCGGCGGCGATGACCGCCGACACGGTGTTGGCGGCGTCGCCGACGGCGGCGAACGACAGCAGCAGGGTGCGGACCTCGGGTGCGTTCTTGGTGATCGTGACGGCGATCCGGGTGGCGATGCCGAGCGTTCCCTCGCCGCCGACGAACGCGCCGCGGAGATCCAGACCCGCAGGCTCGGCGTCGAGGCCACCGAGCATCGCCACCTCACCCGATGGCAGCACGACCTCGATCGCCGCGATGTGGGCATTGGTGACCCCGTCGGCGAGACAGTGAGGCCCGCCCGAGTTGTTGGCGACGTTCCCGCCGATCGTGCAGACCTGTTGGCTCGACGGGTCGGGCGCGAAATGGAAGCCGAGCGGGTGGAGGTGCTTGGTGAGATCGAGGTTGATGACACCCGGCTCGACCCAGGCGATGCGGTTGTCGGTGTCGACCTCGAGGATGTGATTCATCTTGGTGAGGGCCACGACGATCGGCCCGCCCAGCGGGATCGCACCGCCGGCCAACCCGGTGCCGGCACCACGAGGCACGACGGCCCGATCGTGGTCGGCCGCGATGCGCATGATGGCGCTGACCTCGGCGGTCGAGACGGGGAAGCACACCGGCCCGGCAACGCCGCCGTCGAAGACCGATGCGTCGTGCCCGAGCAGCGACCGCTCGGCCCCGTCGTCGCGGACCCGTTCGGGGGCGAGGGCGGCGCGGAGGTCGTCGACCAGCGAGTCGGTGGGCTCACTCGACCGACGTCGGCCGACCAGGGAGTCGAGCGACCTCGTGAGCGTCGCCGCCGAGGGAACGGCTTTTCGGACCGTCGTCATCCATGCCACGGGACAAACGTAGCGGGGATCGTGGAATGTCTCGGCTACGGGCGGGTTGTTGTCGGACATGCTCGTCGAGATCTGGTCCGATGTCGTGTGTCCGTGGTGTTTCATCGGCAAGCGTCGATTCGAAGCGGGCCTGGCCGAGTTCCGTCGCTCGAATCCCGACGTCGAGGTCGAGGTGGCCTACCGCGCCTACCAGCTCGATCCGGGCGCCCCGGTCGGGTTCGGCGAGCCGGTGCGGTCGGGCTACGAGAAGAAGTTCGGTGGGGCCGAGAAGGCGGCGGCGATCCTCGATCACGTGACTGCCGAGGCCGCCGGCGAGGGACTCGAGTTCCGGATGGACGACGCACAACGGGCCAACACGTTGCTGGCCCATCGGCTGCTCGTGCTGGGCGAGCGGCAGGGCGTGCAACCGGCCTTGAAGGAGCGGCTGATGGCGGCCTATTTCAGCGAGGGCCGGGCCGTCGGCGATCTCGACACCCTGGTCGAGTTGGCTGCCGAGGTCGGGATCGACGCCGAAACGGCTCGGGCCTGGTTGGCCGGCGATGCGGGCAACACCGAGGTGCTGAGCCACTTCGAGTTCGCCATGCAGGCCGGGATCAGCGCCGTCCCGACGTTCGTGTTCGACCGGCAGGCGGCGATCTCCGGTGCCCAGCCGGCCGAGGTGTTCACCCAGGCGCTGCTCCAACTGACCGCCAACCCCACGCCCTGAGCCGACAAACCGAGGGGTCGCCGTACGCCGCCCGCCCACCCCTCCCTTCGAACCGTGGAGCCTGCGTCGCTTCCCGGTCAACCGAGGGGGCGCCGTACGCCGCCCCGTACGGTGCCTCCTCGGTAGTCCGGAATCTGACGGTGGCCCCTCGGTTCGGGCAGGGTTGCCGGAGCGCGCGGGTCGGCCGACCCGGGCGGGTCAGCCCGAGATGATGAGGCGGACGTCCTTTTCGAGCACGAGACCCTTCGGTGAGCGGAACGACACGAGGAGGTCGAGGGTGACGGTGGACCCGGCGACGACGTCCTCGTCGAGCCACAGGTCGAACGAGTCGCCCGGAAGGTGTGGGTGGCTCGCCCCGGCCGACGTGGTGATCGCTCCGCCCGATGCGGCAACGGCGACGTCGGGGTGACTGGTGCGCACCGTCAGGCTGTTGACGTCGACCAGGCCGGTGCCGCCGTTGTACGACACGGTCACGTCGTAGTCCTCGACGGTCGCCGTTGCGAACCTCGCCAGCAGGTGCGACTCGAGGCCCGGTCCGCCGGCCACCGGCACCTCGACGAGGCCGGTCCCGACGGTCGGATACTCCTCGAGGTCGGTCTGGACCGAGATACCGGCGATCGAGGGAGACGCAAAGGGATCCGAGGTCGTCAGCGACACGGAGAACCGGAGGAATGGTCGATCGTCGTGGACGAGGCCCAGGAGTTCGGTGCCGATCGTGAACGATGTTCCGGCCGTCCCGTCGGGTCCGACGAAGGGCGCCGAGTCGGCTTCGGTCGCCGTTGCGCCGCTCGCCACCTGCACCGCTGCGGTCGTCCCGGCCGGAAGCGTGCCCGTGATCGAGAGGGCCCCGAACGCGCCGACGTTGCCGGTGTCGATGGTGGCGCTGAGCCACGTTCCCGACGAGAGGTAGGTGCCCTCGACCGGTCCGGCGCTGGTCGCCAGGGACCTCGTGGGTGCCGAGTACCCGACCAGCGGGCCGACGAGGTTGGTCTCGTCGTCGTTGACGGCGGTCTCGCCATAGGCGAAGAACGGCTGCCTCGAGCGCAGGAGCGTCCCCGCCGGGATGATCGACCCGCCGTTGGTGATCACGTTGCGACCGGGAGCGCCGGCGACCCCACCGGGGTTGTCGCAGGGGTAGGTCGTGAGCGTCCCATTGGGCAGCGTCATGGCGACGAACTCGCCCGGAACGGGACAAACGATCGAGAGGTACCTCGTGTCCTCGGGGGTGAAGTACTCGTCGTCGAGCAGCGAGGACGGGACGAACGCGGTCGACTCCGAACCGTTGCCGTCGGCCTGCTGGACGGCGGCCGTGCGACCGGCGAGCGGCGTGATGCGGAAGCCCGTTCCGTTCCCGTAGGTTTCGGCTGCGGCGTAGTAGCTGTTCGTGAACCCGGCCGCCACCGACTCCGAGAACAGGTCCGTCCCGTCGGATCCCTGCAGGTCGAAGGCGGCCCCGGTCGACCCGGCACCCACTCGGAGGTCTCGGCTTCGCATGCCGAAGAGCGGTTCGCCGGTGAAGGGAACCCCGAGGATCGCGTCGTTCCCCTGCGAGGTACTCGCCGCCAGGAAGGGAACACCGTTCGCCGAGCGCACCGAGGTGCCTTCACCATTCCCACCGATCCCGTTGCCGCCGATGGCATCGGCCACGATGCCGACCGCTCCCTGCGCCGCCGTGACGGTCTGCGTGGTGATGGCGTTGCCGGCCCGGAACTCGAGGACCACGTCGCCGAACGGGGCGCGAACCCAGATCGTCTGGACGTTGCGCAGGGTCGGGAAGATGAACTCGGTGTCGGCAAAGGACTCCGGCACGATCGAATCGGTGGCGTTGCCGATCCCGCTGCCCGACACCGGAGCCGTTGCCGTGACGACGCTGTTGCGGCCGACGTTGGTGAACGTGAGGACCTGACCGCGGTTGCCGATCTGGGTGATGCCATCGACGGTGATCTCGTTCCCGTCGGCGTAGCTCACGATCGAGAGTTGCCCGCCGACACCACTCCCGGTGTGGCTGTCGGTCAAGGTGTAGTAGCGCAACCGGGGCGACGCGACCGTGAACACCGCGGTCTGGTCCGACACCGTGGGTGCTGGGGCGTTGCCCCAATAGAGGCAGAACTCGTTCGGTCCGGTCGGGGCGTCGGCCAGCTGCACCCACACCGAGGTCGAACTGCTCGGAATGGCGCCCTCGACCCAGAGCGGCAGTTCGGCCCCGCTCGCCGTCGAAACGGCCCGGAGCCCCGCGCCGTCGGCCGGTAGCTCGCCGGCGGCGAACGGTTCGGTGGAGTCGATCCGCACCCGCACCGGCAACTGGGGGGCCACCGCGCCCGGATTCTCGGCGACGAAACATCGGCGCCACGACCAGTCGGTGTCCCACCAGCTCGGAACCGATCCGGGCGGAGCGTCACCGCGATGGTCGAGGGCGAGTGATCCGCTGCCGGTCACCTCGATGTCGGTCGGCGTCCCGGCACTCCAGGCCGCCGGACCACCGACGGGCACCGAATTCCCGGAGCCGAAATCGAGCATCTCGATGCCGACGCCGAGCGAGTCGACGTCGGCCAGCATCTTCGATCCGACCAGGACGTCGGCGATCGCCGGCGCCACCAGGACCGTTGTCGTCAGGTACGCGCCAAGGGCCAAGGCGTTGCGAAACACCCTGGCCCGGCGGGCCTGCCTTCGGGAACCTGGAATCACCCACTCCCCGTCGGCCGATCGGGTGAATTCCTGACCACTTCTCTCATACCACCAGGGGTTGCTCCGACTTGGGTGGGCGACCGGCGGCGGTGGTTCGTGGGGACCCGAGCACGCACCGTCGGCGACGAACCGTTACGGTTGTCGCCATGAAGGTTGGAGACCACGTCGAACCGTTCGAGCTCCTCGACCAGCACGGTGCTGCGGTGACGCTCGCCGACCTGCTCGAGACCGGGCCTGCGGTCCTGTACTTCTACGTCAAGGCGATGACCCCTGGTTGAACGCTCGAATCGAAGCACTTCCGTGACCTGAGCGCCGAGTTCGCCGAACTCGGGGCAACGATCGTGGGAGTGAGCGCCGATCAGGTCGATCGGCAGAAGCAATTCGATGCCACCAACGAACTCGGGCTTCCCGCTGCTTTCGGATCCCGACAAGACGGTCGCCAAGATCTTCGGTGTCAAGCGGCCGGGACCGCTGCCGAGCAAGCGGGCAACGTTCGTCGTCGACACCGACTCCCGGGTCCTCGGCGTGATCACCAGCGAAGTGAACATGAACACCCACGCCGACGAGGCGCTCGAGATCCTTCGAAATCGCTGATCGGCCCCCGGTCGCCCGTCTGCGGGAATCCGGCGATGGGCCTACCATCGCCGGATGGACGATTTCGCCGCGGACGCCAACCCCCTCGAGCGCGACCTTCCGCTGCCGCTGTGGGCCCAGCTCGAGGCCGAGCTTCGTCGTCGACTCGAACTCGACCACTTCACCCGACGATTCCCGACCGACCGGGAACTGGTCGAGATCTACGGGGTGAGCCGTCACACCGCCCGTCACGCCGTCAACCAGCTCAACCGAGACGGCCTGGTCAAGCGGGCCCGCGGTGTGGGGACCACCATCGACCGCTCGATCTTCGAGCAGTCCCTCGGTGCGCTCTACAGCCTGTTCCGGTCCGTCGAGGAACAGGGGGTCGATCAGCGAAGCGAGGTCCTCGAGCTACAGGTCGTGACCGATGCGGTCGCCGCGACCGAACTCGGACTTCCCCGCGACGCCGAGTTGATCCATCTCAGCCGCGTCCGGCTCGCCGACGGTGAACCGCTCGCCATCGACCGGGTCTGGTTGCCGCTCGACGTCGGTGCGCCCCTGCTCGACGTGGACTTCTCGCACACGGCGCTCTACGACGAACTCGATCGGATCGGGACCCTGCGACCGAATCGGGGCTGGGAGCGCATCACGCCCGTGGTTCCCGAACCCGACGAGCGTCGATCGGCTGGGGATGAGCCACGCACGACGCGGCCTTCTCGCTCGAACGACGCAGCTGCCACGACGATCGGCCGATCGAGTACCGGATCACCCTGATCCGAGGCGACCGCTTCAGCTTCCTCGCCGACTGGTCGACGAGCGGTTCGCCGGGCATGCGCCTCAGCGCCCGATGAGCCTGACCGACCGCGTGTCCGGGTGGCGTTGATGCCCCGGCTGGGCGTGGTCGGCAGCATCAATCTCGACCTGATCGCCGATGCGCCGCGCCTGCCCCGGCCGGGCGAGACCGTCGTCGGTGCGACCCTTCGGCGTTCCCCGGGCGGCAAGGGCGCGAACCAGGCGCTCGCCGCCCGGCGTCTGGGCGCCGACGTCGTGCTGGTCGGCGCCGTCGGCGACGATGCCATGGCCGACGAGGCGCTGGCGCTTGCTGGTGGCCGGCGGTGTCGACCTGTCGGCGGTTCGGCGGATCGCCGGTGCGGCGACCGGTGTCGCCTTGATCGTGGTCGACACCGACGGCGAGAACCAGATCACCGTGGCGTCGGGGGCCAACCATCGGCTGACGCCCGATGACGTGATCGCCGGCTGTTCGTCGGCGTCGTTCGATGCCGTGCTGTGTCAGTTCGAAGTCGACGACGACGTCCTCGTCGTCGCTGCCCGGGAGGCCTCCGGGCTCTTCTGCGTGAATGCGGCGCCGGCTCGAATCGATCCCCGACCCCGTGCTCGAGCGGGCCGATGTCGTCATCGTCAACGAACTCGAGCATCGTGCCCTGTTCGCCCAGCTGGCCGATGCGTCGGCCCTCGTCGTCGTCACCGAAGGATCGCGGGGCGCCCATCTGCGGCGTCGGGGTCGTCGCCTCGCCGAGGCCCGACCGCCCGCCGTCGACGCCATCGACTCCGTCGGCGCCGGAGACGCGTTCTCGGCGGCGTTCGTGGTCGGGTTGGCGGCGGGGATGGACGGCCCCCGAGCCCTCGAATGGGGCTGCCTGGCCGGGGCCTTGGCCACGACCCGGCCCGGCGCCCAGCCCGCCCTTCCCACCCTGGCCGAGCTCGACGCCCGAACGTGACGCGAGTGCACGACGTCACCCCGGCCCCGGGACTAACGGCCGCCGATGTGGTGTTGGAGCAGGTACGACATCAACGCCGGATCGTCGTCGGCCCAACCGGGGTCGGCTGTCCGGCATCGCCAGAGGAGGCGAATCCGTATGAGCGCATCGACCATCGATCTCACCATCGACCAGTTCGAAACGACGGTCGGGGGTGACGGCGTCGTCCTCGTCGACTTCTGGGCGAGCTGGTGCGGTCCGTGCCGTACGTTCGCGCCGATCTTCGAGAACTCGGCGGTCAAGCACCCCGATCACACCTTCGCCAAGGTCGACACCGAGGCCGAACAGCAACTCGCCGGGGCGCTCAACATCCGATCGATCCCGACACTGATGATCTTCCGTGACGGCGTGCTGCTGTTCTCGCAGCCCGGGGCGCTTCCCGGCGATGCCCTCGAGGATCTGATCTCGCAGGTCGAGGCCCTCGACATGGAGTCCGTGCGGGCCGAGATCGCCGCCGCCGAGGCCTGATCCCGGGTTCGGGTCGGCTGCCCTGGACCCTCGGCTCGACCGTCCGGCCGCTCGTCGATAGTGTGCGGCCATGGCAGTCGAACGCTTTCCCATCGAAGCCAGCCACATCCTGATGTTCGCTCGCTCCATCGGTGACCCCAACCCGGTCTACGCCGATCCCGAGAGTGACGAAGCAAAGGCTGTCGGCGGCATCATCGCCCCACCCACCTTCGTGCAGGCCAGTGCCCAGTTCGATCCGGATTACTTCCTGCGGCCCAAGATCGGCCAACCCTGGTTCGGGTCGGGGAAGAATCCAACGGGTGCGGTGCCGAAGGCCGAGCCGGCCGCGAGCCGCCGACGACGGTGCGCCGAAGCGTTCCGGTGGCGGTCTCCACGCCGAGCAGCACTACGAGTACCACCGGCCGCTGCGAGCGGGCGACGTGCTCACCGCCACCACGAAGCCGGGCAAGACGTGGGAGAAGGAGAGCAAGCGTGCCGGCAAGCTGCTGTTCTCCGAGTCGGTCACCGAGTACCGCAATCAGGACGGGGAGCTGGTCGTCACCGCCCGCGGTGTCGGCGTGCAAACCGAGAAGCCCGTCGAGAACTGAGGAGCCAGCCGTGCCGTCCAAACTCAATGCCTCGGACCTCGAGGTCGGGCAGACCTTCACCGCTTCCCTGGTCGAGAACCTCACGCGCACCCAGATCGTGCAGTACGCCGGGTCGTCCGGTGACTACAACCCGCTCCACAGCGACGAGGTCTTCACGACGCAGGTCGCCGGATACCCGAGCGTGTTCGCCCACGGCATGCTCACGATGGGCATGACCGGGGCGATGATCACCGACCTGGTCGGCGACGGGGTGCTCAAGAATTTCGGCGGGCGCTTCACGTCGCAGGTGTGGCCCGGCGACGACCTCAGCGCCACCGCCGAGGTCACCGCCGTCGACACCGACGGCGACGAGCCCACCGTCACGTTGTCGGTGGTGACGACCAACGGAGGCGGTGTGACCGTTTTCTCGGGCGAGGCGAAGGCCCTGGTCAACCCCTGACCGAACGACGGGGTCGGCTTGCGCCGGCGCCGAATCCGCTCCACGCTGGGACGATGTCCGTCGGCTCCATGTCCTACGACCTCGTGATCATCGGCGGAACGGCCAGTGGTCTGTCGGTCGCCATCTCGTCGCTGCGCTCCGGGACTCGGTCTCGTCCGTGTGGTCGAGTCCCGTTCGGTCGTCGCCTTTCCCGAACTCGTCGGCGACAACCAGCTCGACATCGGGTTCGGTGAGGACGTCAAGTCGGTCGATGCCGACGAACACGGGCTGATCGTCACCACGAATCGGCTGGCCTATCGGACCCGGGCGGTGCTCGTCGCCAACCGTTCGCGCGACGATGCCTGGGTCCCGCCGATCGCCATCCCGTCGACCCTGGGTACCCGGGTGCACGTCGACGAATGTGCCGCCGGTGCCGACGAAGACGTGCTGGTCGTCGGCTACACCGATCATGCCGTCGAACTCACCGCCACGATGGCCGCCGCCGGTGCCCGCGTCGTGCTCGCAGCCGGTGGCATGGACCCGACCCGGCTCTCACCGGGTGGCGAACACATGCTGCGCCGACTCGAGCGCGAGCGGCGGGCCACGCTGTTGTACCGATCGGTGCCCGAGCAGATCGCCAACGTCGCCGGCTACCCGATGGCCTATTTCGCCGATCGCCACACGCCCGACCTGCAGTTCGATCACGTGGTGTTCGCGTCCGGGCGCCGGGTGCTGTCGCCCGTCGAGGCCGGGGTCACCGAAGCGGCGCTCGCCACCGGTCACGTGTTCTTCGTCGGCGAGCCCGACGAGGAGACCACGGTTCCGACGTCGCCGGGCTGGCGGGTCGGCACCGACATCGCAACGGCGTGCTTCCCCGAGCTCGATCTGCCCCGTCCGGCGCCCGAACTCGAACGACGTCAGCGTCACACGGCGGTCATCGAGGAACTGCGGACCGAGCACTACAACGCGACGATCACCCACTTCGAACCGACCCACTCCGATCTGTGGGTGCTACGGGTCCGCCCTGACCAGGGCGGGACCTCGCACCTGCCGGGTCAGTACGCCTCTCTCGGTCTCGGGTTCTGGGAGCCCCGCATCGACGACGCCGAGGATCGCAACCTCGACGAACGGTGGGACAAGCTCATCCGCCGGTCGTACTCGATCTCGAGCCGGATGTTCGACGAGCACGGCTACCTGACCTCCGAGGCCGGGTTGAACGAGCTCGAGTTCTACATCGTGCTCGTTGCCCCGACCCCCGAGAACGTCCCGGCCCTCACGCCCCGACTCGCCCTCAAACGACCCGGCGATCGGATCTACCTCGGGCCGAAGGTCGCCGGTCGCTACACGCTCGACGCCGTGACCGACCCGAGTGCCACGGTGATCTTCTGTGCCACCGGGACCGGCGAGGCCCCGCACAACGGCATGGTCGTCGAGCTGCTCCGCAAGGGTCACACCGGCCCGATCGTCTCGGCGGTGTCGGTCCGGAAGTGGGCCGACCTGGGCTACATGGACAAGCACCGGGTCCTCGAACAGCGCTATCCCAACTATCACTACCTCCCGATGCCGACCCGCGAGGCCGACGTCCCCAAGCGCTACATCCAGAGCCTGATCAGCGACGACGTCTTCCCGACCGAGCTGGGCATCGAACTCGATCCCGAGACCACCCACGTGTTCATGTGCGGCAACCCCTCGATGATCGGCCTCCCCGAAGAGGTCGACGGCGAGGAGCACTTCCCCGAGACCGTCGGTGTCGTCCAGCTGCTCACCGAACGAGGCTTCACCCTCGACCGCCGACGCAGCCCCGGCAACATGCACTACGAGGAATACTGGTGAGCCCAGCCCACTGACCCACAACCGAGGCGCCACCGTTCGCCGTGCCGTACGGAGCCTCCTCGGTCGTCGGGAATCCGACGGTGGCCCCTCGCTTCGGTCCTGGCCGAGCGGAGGACGGGCCTCCGGTCAGCCTTGATCGAGGGCCGCTTCGATCTCGGCACCGAGCGTGTCGAGTTCGGCCAGTTCCTCGGTGATCACCGCGACGTCGTCCGGGCAGTCGAAGGCCAGGCGTTCGGCCCGATCGACCCATTCGGTGACGGTGTCGTCGAGAACGTCGTCGGGCGTCGGCAACAACTCGGGGAGCGCGGTCCGGAAGTGGCCTTGCAGCTCGTCGCAACCCTCCGACCCGGCATCGACGAAGTCGAGGGCCGACGGAACTCGGTCTCGTTCGGCCTCCCACTGCTGCCGCCAGGCGTCGGTCGTCGGCCGTGAGGTGCCACCACAGGCCGACAGGCCGCCGAGCAGGACGGCGGCGGTCAGTGACGCTCGCACCAGCATGGACATGGTCCGAGCGTAGGTGACCGGTCGCGGAATCGTCGTCGGGTCGAGCCGCTCGTCGGTGGCCACGGTTCCGTGCGGCGGGCCGGGGATCCGGGCTACGGTCGCGTTCCGGACCCCGGGACCCGCATCGGGCCGATCCCGGGCGCCGGACGGAGGCCGAGCATGAGGATCCTCTTCGCCGACTCGATCGACGAGTCGCAGCTGTCGCCGCTGCGCGACGCCGGGCACGAGGTCGTGATCGATCCCGCCCTCACTGCCGACTCGCTGCCCGCCGCCATCACCGATTCCGAGATCCTGGTCGTTCGCAGCACCCGGGTCACCGCCGACGCCATCGCCGCCGGTACCCGACTGGGACTGGTGGTGCGGGCCGGTGCCGGCACCGACAACATCGACCGGACGGCGGCCTCCCAGGCGGGGATCTACGTCTGCAACGTTCCCGGGCGCAACGCCGTCGCCGTTGCCGAGCTGACGATGGGTCTGCTGCTCGCCGTCGACCGGCGGATTCCCGACAACACCGTCGATCTCCGGGCGGGTGTCTGGAACAAGGGGCAGTACAGCCAGGCCGACGGTATCCACGGCAAGCGGCTGTCGATCCTCGGTCTGGGCGAGATCGGTCTCGCGGTGGCCGAGCGGGCCAAGGCCTTCGGCATGACCGTGAGCGCGCAACGCAAGGACGGCCGTTCGCCGGCCACGCTGGCGCGGATTCGCGCCACCGGCATTCGCCTGGTCGACTCGCTCGATGAGCTGCTGGTCGAGGCCGACGTGCTCTCGATCCACGTCCCGAAGGCCCCCGACACCGTGCGCCTGATCGATGCCGAGGTGCTGTCCCGATTGCCCGAGGGGGCCATTCTGGTGAACACGTCGCGGGGCGAGGTCATCGACGAGCCGGCACTGCTCGAGGCGCTCGACCAGCGGGGCCTCCGAGCCGGGCTCGACGTCTGGGGCGACGAGCCGAGCGGCTCCGCGGGATCGTTCGACTCGCTGCTGGCCCGCCACCCCCGGGTGGTGGGAACCCATCACATCGGGGCTTCCACCGATCAGTCGCAGCGATCGGTGGCCGAGGGGACGGTCGAGGTCATCGAGGCCTACCTGGCCGGGCGCATGGTGAACTGCGTCAACCTCCTCGGCGAGATCCTGGGCGATCAGTGCCTCGAGGTCCGCCACCTCGACCGGGTCGGCGTGCTGGCCGAGATCTTCGCCGTGTTGCGCTCCCGGGGCCTCAACGTCCAGCAGATGCAGAACCAGCCCTTCGAGGGGGCCGTGGCCGCCGTGGCCACGATCCACGTCGATGGCGAAGCCGACCCGTCCGTTCTCGACGAACTCCGGGCGATCGAGGCCGTCCTGGCGGTGGCGGTCGCCCTCCGATGAGGTCGTTCGCCCGATCGCCGGCCGTTCACATGTGCGTGACCCGAGCCGATGGGAGTCATGATGCAAGACCGCTTCGAGACCGACGCCACCGCCCTGCAGCCGACGATCCCGTCGACCGATCTCCCGTTCGGCCACGACGGCGATGATCGACCCCCGAGATCCAACGTGGCCTACTTCGCCGGCGGGGTCGTCCTCGGCCTGATCGCCTTGATCGGCGTGTTCGCCTTCACCCGCGGCAACGACGATTCGGCCGTCGATGCGTCGGACGCTTCGACGACCACGGTCGTCGGCGACACCACACCGACCACGATCGCCACCACCGCCCCGTCCGAGACCGAGGCCCCGACCACCCTCCCTCTCGCGACCACCCAACCACCGACGACCCTGTCGCCGACCACCCTGCCGCCGACCACCCTGTCGCCGACCACCACACCGGTTCCGGCCACCTTCCCGGTGCGGTGGCCCGACGACTCCGGCTGGGAGCCGTCCGACGTCGCCTACTTCTCGGGTTGTACACCGGGCACGCCCGACTCGCTTCCCGACGGAGTCTGGTTCGGCTACGTACGAGGCGTCTCGGGTGCCGGCATCGACTTCGATCTCGCCTGCCACTACGGCGTCGGGCTCGACGAGAACGAACTCGACGAAGAACTCATCACCAACGACAGCGCCCGGATCCGGGCCCTGCGGTGGTCCCCGAACGCCGCCATCTGGACCTTCGACGACGACGTCGGCGAGGTCGGACCGATGTCGGTCGACGAACACGTCGACATCGGTCGCCTCGACGCACTCGACGAAGCGATCATCACCGTCGCCGGGGGCCGAGTGGTCGAGGTCCGCTATCGCCCGATGGCCGGCTGATCGCGGCGACCGGTCAGCCCGGCGGGGGAGCGGCGCCCACGTCCCACAGGTGGTGGACCGGATCGTGCAGGAAGTAGCGGGCGAACGACGTCACGGTGAAGGACGCCCCGTCGGAGCGTCGGCCGGTCCGTGACCACTCGTCACCGGCCACCGAGTCGAACGCCCGGGCGACCGCCTCGCCGGCCTCGGCGAGCTCGTCGGCAACGACGGACGGATCCTGCGACGCGTAGTCGTCGGCGACGGCCGTGGCGTCCTGGTCCCAGTTGGCGAACAGCGGATCTCGTTCCGATCGCATCAGCTCGAGTCGTTCGGCGAACAGCCGGTGGACGTCGCGCACATGGCAGGCGTACTCGAGGGGTGACCACACCGCCGGCGAGGGTCGGGCACCGGCCAGCGGATCGGCCAGGACGTCGAGCCAGCCACGGGTGTTGGCGCGGATCGCTGCGCCGGTGGAGGTGACCTCGTGGGATCCCGAGTCGAACCCACAGTCGGGACAGGGCTGCTGGAGCACCCACGTCCAATCCTTGTCGTCGGGGATGATCGTCATGGCGCGATGGTAGTGGTGGGCCCCGTTCGGACGCGGGGGAATTCGCTCGGGCGCCGGTTGCCTTGCCATGATGCGACCGATGTCCGAATCGAACCATCAGCCTCCCGCCAGCGGCGTCGTCGCCGACAACCGACCTCCGTTCGTCGTGACCGAACCCGACCGACTCGTGGGGCGGGGTCACCCCGCCGGCGACTTCCTCGAAGCTCATGAGTGGGTCGTGCTCGACGAGGCCAAGGGGTTCCTCGAGGTCCGGGCCCACCTCCCGAAACACGCACTCAATCCTCGGGGCCAGCTGTTCGGAGGGTTCACACCGACCTACGTCGACCTGGTCGCGCTGTTCACCGTCCGGGCCGGGCCAGGGCGGCTCGACCCGGAGGTTCCACGGGGATGGCTGGCGACGACCAACATGCGCATCGACTACTTCGAGCCGATTCTCGGGCCGACGTTCGTGATCACGAGCACGGTCGAGAAGCATCGCGGCCGGACGGTCTTCGTGGCCACCCGGTTCTTCCAGGACGGCGAGCTCGCCGTCCATGCGCTGACGACGATGCGCCAGATCGAGGCCCCGAACCCGCTCGGCGACGCCTGAGTCGCCGCCGCACGCAAGGGCGCCGTCAGCCTTCGACGATGGAGAACGACTTCGTGGTCGAGGCGCTCTGGCCGGCGCTGTTGTAGACCGTGAGGGTCAGTGTGCAACTACGCGGACTGCCGCTGTAGGAACCGCCCCAGCCGTTGCCCGGGACCCAGCTGGGGTTGGCGACCCCGCAGCTCGACGACCAGGTGCCCGACACGGCGTTCTGCGACGACACCGGCCAGAAGAACTGCTCGCCGATCACCAGCTGGCTTCCCCCACCGATCGAGGCCGACGGCAGCGGTGCGGCCGTGGTCGGAGCCGGCGTCGGGGCGGGGGTCGGGGCAGGGGTCGGCGCCGGGGTGGGGGCGGGAGTCGTCGGGGCGGCCGTCGTCGGGGCACGGGTGGTGGGAGCACGCGTGGTGGCCGGTCGAGTCGTTGGCGGCCGAGTGGTCGGTGCGGCGGCGGCCGCCGCGGTCACCGCCGTTGTCGACGCAGTCGTCGCCGTCGGGCCGGTGGTCGTCGTTGCCGATGATGCCGTCGTGGTCGTCACCGAGGTGCCGGAATCGCCCGTCGGGTCGTCGGCACCGGGCTCGTCGAGCGTCGACGACCCGTCGTCGGTTTCGCCATCGTCGGCCTCGACGCTGACGCCGGCCACATCGACGCCGTCGCCACCGAGTTGGGTCGCCCCGACGGCGATGGCGGCGACGAGTGCACAGGCGGCGGCTCCGAGCAGGACCAGGGTCCGACGCGAGCGACCGGTCTTGGCGTCATCGACGGCCCCGAACCCGGGACCCGGCGGCTCGTCGATCACCGGTGGTTCGGACGAGCCGGACGACTCGGCAACGGCCACCGACGAACCGGTCGACACCCCGTCTCGCCGAGAGGACGAGATCACGGTGTGGCCGCTCAGCAGGGCCTCGTCGGCCTGGTCGATCGGGACCGCCCCGATCCGCAACCTCGGCACCTCGGCACCGGCTGCCGCCGCTGCGGTTCGCAACGCCTCACCCAGCGCCTCGACCGTTTCGAATCGGTCGGCGGGATCCTTGGCCAGGGCCCGTTCGAGGACCGCACAGACCTCGTCGGGTACGCCCAGGGGCCGAAGATCGGGGGTCGGTTCGTTGACGATCCGGCTGAGCATCGCCACGACGCTGGTGTCGTCGTCCCGACGGAAGGGCGGATGCCCCATGATCTCGGTGAACACGGTCGAACCGAGGGCGTACACGTCGCTGCGGACCGTCTGCTTCTTGCCGTCGATGACCTCGGGTCCCGAGTGGGCGATGCTCATCCCGATCTGGGTGGCCGTCGCCGAGGCACCGTTGCCGAAGGCCGCGGCGATCCCGAAGTCGCAGAGCTTGGCATCGTCGTAGGCGCTGAGGAGCACGTTGTCGGGCTTGATGTCGCGATGCAGGATCCCGGCTCGGTGGGCGGTCTCGACCGCGCCGCAGAGGTCGACGCAGCGGGCAACGGCTTCGGTCCAGGGCCTCGGTCCCGACCGGTCGAGCATGGCCCGCACGCTCCCGCCCGGTGCGTATTCCATCACGATGTAGGGGTGGCCCTGCTCGGTGTAGCCCGTGGCGTACACCGTCACGATGTGCGGATGGGTGCCGAGGCGACCGAGCGCCGCCCGCTCGAGGTCGAACCGGGTTCGGCCTGCCGCATCGAGCGAGGCGGTGTAGAGCACCTTGATGGCCACGTCACGGTCGTGGTCGACGTCGCGCGCCCGATAGACGATCCCGAACCCGCCCCGACCCACCTCGACCGGGTCGGTGTAGCCGGGGACGACGAATCCGCCCGAGTCGTCGGGGCCGTCGGCGACGCCGCCGCCCGTGCGCGGCCGGGCGCTGATCCGCGTCGGGTCCTTCGACGGTCCGTCGTCACCGCGGCCACCGGACGAAGCCTGATTCCCACCGAAACGACCGAGTCCGACCATGATCCCTCCATGCCCCGACCGGAGTCGGGCCCTCACCCCGCAGGACGTGCCACGCGCGCAGACGCCCTCCGCATCCGCAGGCGAACCGTAGTCCAGGACGCCCCGACGATGCTCGGGCAACGGCGGCCGCCAGGCCGGACGCGTTCGAGGTTCGGGCTCCCTCGAACCCGAACCTCGAATGGCCACCACCGCGGTGACCGACATCGATTCCCTCGCTCGATGTCGGGCCGTCGGCTCCGCCTTGGCAGCGGCCCCGAACCGGCCAGGATTCCCTCGGTCCCGGTGCCGGTCACGGTGGCTCGCTGCGTTGTCGACACCCTACGATCGCCGGCTCGACTGGTGATCGGGGTCATCCCCGTATCCCGCGTCGCCCGGTGGGGGATCGCTCATCCCAGGCGCTCGAGCACCACGCTGCCCACCGAGTAGCCGGCCCCGAACGAGCAGAGCACGCCGACCTCGCCCGGGTCGATCCCCTCGCGATGCAGATGGAAGGCGATGACCGAGCCGGCCGAGCTCGTGTTCGCGTAGTGATCGAGGATCACCGGCGCCTCGTCGGTGTCGGGAATCCGCCCCAGGACACCCTTGGCGATGAGCTGGTTCATCTTGAGGTTGGCCTGATGGAGCCAGAACCGTCGAACGGCAGCGGGCTGCAGGTCGAGCTCGCCCAGATGCTCGGTGATGTGTTTCGAGACCATCGGGCAGACTTCCTTGAACACCCGCTGGCCCTGTTGCCGGAAGATCAGCTCGTGCGGATCGCGTTCGCCGACCTCACTGGAGTTGAGGAAGCCGAAGTCGTTGCGGATGTTGTTGGAGAACTGGGTCGCCAATTTGGTGCCGCGGATTCGCCACTGGTCGGTGCCGACGGCGTCGTCGGCCCGCTCCAGCACGACCGCGGTGCAGGCGTCGCCGAAGATGAAGTGGAAGTCGCGCAGCTCGAAGTTGTTGTGACCCGACGTGATCTCGGGGTTGATCACCAACGCACACGACGCCGACCCGCCGCGGAGGGCATCGACGGCGGCTTGGATGGAGAAGGTGGCCGAGGAGCAGGCGACGTTCATGTCGTAGGCCCAGCCGCTGGCCCCGATCGCCTCCTGGATCTCGACCGAAACGGCGGGGTAGGCCCGCTGCAGGTTGGAGCAACCGACGATGATGGCGTCGACGTCGGCGCCGGTGCGGCCGGCGGCGGCGAGCGCCTCGTTGACGGCCGGCAGGGACATCTCGGCCTGGAGCCCGAGCTGGTCCTCGGAACGGAGCTCGAGCCGGGGACGGAGCCGCTCGGGGTCGAGCACGCCGGATTTCTCCATCACGTAGCGCGACCGGATGCCCGATGCCTTGTAGATGAAGTCCTCGTCGGGCAGGGGACGGGCCTCGATCTCGCCGGCCGATATCCGGTCGGCATGTCGCTCGTTCCAGTGCTCGGTGGCCACGGTCAACGATGCGACGAGTTCGGCGTTGCTGATCGACTCGGGCGGAGTGAACAGGCCGGTGCCGCTGATGACGATGTCGGTCACGTGCTACCTCGTTGGTCGTTGACGTCCTGGCCGAGCGTAGCGTTCGCCGGCTCGGGCGTCGGGACGTCGGTGTCGAGGTGGCTCAGACGGTTTGCGACGACCGGACGGCTCGTAGGATTCGGGGTGTGACCGTCCTCCCCACGTTGCGACAGGGCCGCAATCAGCTGGCCATTCCCGGACCATCGGTGATGCCCGAGCCGGTGCTGGCGGCCATGGCCCGCCCGATCGTGAACATCTACGCCGACGAGGTCGCCGAGCTGTGCTTCTCGATGATCGACGATCTGCCGAAGGTCGTCCGCACCGAGGGCGAGGCGTTCGTCGGCATGTCGAACGGCCACGGCGCCTGGGAGATGGCCCTGGTGAACACGCTCTCGCGAGGTGACCGGGTCCTGGTGATCGACACGGGACGCTTCGGTCTGGCCTGGGCCGGGTTCAGCCGCGACCTCGGCATCGATGTCGAAATGGTGCCGTCGAACTCACCACGGACCCCGGTCGATCCCGCCGTGCTGGCCGACCGGCTCGAGGCCGACACCGACCACCGGATCAAGGCGGTCCTGGTCTGCCATGTCGACACCGGATCCGGGCTTCGCACCGATCTGGCGCAGATCCGCGCCGCCATCGACTCGGCCGACCATCCGGCGCTGTTCTTCGTCGATGGGATCGCG
The DNA here is from genome assembly GCA_963717115.1 of uncultured Acidimicrobiales bacterium. Classification (GTDB taxonomy): domain Bacteria; phylum Actinomycetota; class Acidimicrobiia; order Acidimicrobiales; family SZUA-35; genus JBBQUN01. The sequence continues at coordinate 1,130,636 of CAVQVO010000017.1, forward strand.
TCGGTCGGTTGCGAGCGCTACGACATGGACGACGTCCGCGCCGATGTCACCATCTCGGCCTCGCAGAAGGGTCTGATGGTGCCGCCCGGCCTCGGCTTCGTGTGGGCGAGCCCCAAGGCCATCGAGGCCGGTCAGCGGGCCGATCTCGTGACCCCGTACTGGGGCTGGGGGGCGCGTCGGGCCGAGGGTCCGCACTACAAGCTGTTCTGTGGCACGCCGCCGATGAGTCACCTGTACGCCATGCGCGTGGCGCTGGACCTGTTGCTCGACGAGGGGATGGATCACGTCTGGTGGCGTCACGATGTCCTCGGTGGGGCGGTCCGAGCCGCGGTCTCGGCCTGGTCGACGCTCGACGGGATCGAGTTCCAGGTCGAGGACCCGGCAAGTCGGTCCAATGCCGTCACCGGCGTCCTCACCAACGGCATCGACGCGGTGGCCTTCCGGGAACGCTGTGAGTCCGGCGCCAACCTGAGCCTCGGCATCGGGATGGGTGACGTGGCGCCCCGTGCCTTCCGGATCGGCCACATGGGCCACCTCAACCCGCCCATGATCCTGGGCACGTTGGGCACGATCGAGTCGGTGCTGGTCTCGATGGGTCACCCGATCGGCGAGTCCGGTGTTGCCGCCGCGGCCGCCCACGTGGCCGCCGCCCTCGCGCCGTGATCCGGGCCGATCCACCGCCACGCCCCCGAACCGTGGAGCCTGCGTCGTTCTCCCAAACTTCCGAGGAGGCTCCGTACGGGCCGCCGTACGGAGGCCCCGCGGAAGTTTGGGAAACGGACGGTGACCCCTCGGTTCGGGGAAGGGGAGGCTCGGGCGGAGCGGGTCAGGCCCAGGGGACGGCGCAGGCCTGGTCGAGTTCGATCTCGACGGTGACCGCCCGGTTGCGGTGGGGGCCGGCGCACCACGACGGGAAGGCCGCCGAGTAGAGGCCGCCGCCCCCGGCGACGAACACCAGGAGGTCGTCGGGCGACGGGAAGCAGGCGTAGTCACGGTCGGTCGCCGTGCGCCCCATCGATCCGGCGCCCCGGAGCAGGTCGGCGCCGGGAACGACGGCCCGCTCGACGATGGCCGCGGTGACCGATGCCCGGTCGTGACCGCTCGACGCCAGGAGCGCGGCGTGGTCCGGGTTGATCGCCAGGGCCGCCTGCCCGCCCCGCAGGACGGCGTTGTTGGTGGCGACGTTGGCGAAGGCGAGGGCGAGGGTCGTGAGGAGCCGATCGGCCGAGCCGGGATCGTCGGCATCGACGACCGCCATCACCGAATGGGGCGCATCGGTGCCGAGCACGGTGACCGTCGAAGCCGTGGCATCGAAGCCACGTGCGGTGTGCAGGGGCTCGAACGGGCTCGCGGCCTCGTCTTCGGCCAGGCACATCGTGAACTTGCCGGCGTGTCCGAGCAGGGCCATGTCGGACACGCCGGCCCGGCCCCCGCCGACGTTGATCATGGCCAGGCGCAGCGCCCGTCCGATCGAGGCGTTGGCCCGGTGGCCCGGTCCGAGGGCCCCGAAGCTGCCGCTGATCGGACCACACGAATGCGCTGCCGGTCCGTTCACGATGATCAGTGGGGCGATCGAGTGCGTGGTGGCCTGGACCTCGGTGAGGTCGAACGTCTCGTCCATGACCGCCCGGGCTGCGGCGATCACGACGGGAAGGTGGTCGGGCAGGCATCCGGCCATCACCGCAGCGACGGCCAGCTTCTCGACCGTGCAGGACCCGAGGTTCGGGCCCATCACGCCCAGCTCCAGATCGGCGGGGTGTCCGGACGCGATCACCATCCGTTCGACCCGGTCGGGAGTCGGGATCACCACGGGGAGGCCGTCGGTACACCCGAGGCGGTGGAGTTGCTCGAGGGCTTCGAACTCGGACGTGGCCGTGAGGTTCATCGGGCCAACCAGGCGGCGGCGATGAGGGGAACGGTCTCGTCGGCCACCTCGGCCATGTGATCGACCCCGGTGCCGGCGACGGGATGGGGGAGTCGCACCCGGGGGATGTCGGGCATGCCGACGGAGCGGGCGACGAAGTCGCCCTGGGCCCAGAACGCCTCGGTGACGAGGGCGACGGCGGGGATGCCGCGGTGGGCGAGTTTCACGGCGTCACGCACGGTGCCGGTGGTGCAACTGCCTCAATGACCGTAGGCCGCGACCACGGCCTGGCATCGATCGACGAGATCGTCGAGCATCGCATCGGACACGATCGACGACGCATCGCCCTTGTCGAAGCGGTGGAACGTGGCGCCGGGGTGGGCCACGCCGAGCGCCCGCTCGATCTGGTCGAGGAAACGCACCGAGTCGGGGAAGCCATTGGCCAGCAGCCCGATCGACAGGGGATCGTCGAGGGCGATCGACAGGGTGTAGGGCTCGACCGGAAGGCCGGGTTCGCCGCGGGGGTCCAGGAACTCGATCATGCCCGGACGTTAGTACGCATCCTGACCGGGCATGCTTGCCCGGTGCGTGCGCTGCGCTGGATCGCGAACGGGTTGGTCGTCTCGCTCTTCGTCGTCGACCCCGGCGGGCTGTCACCATCGGGCCCGGCCCGCTTCGCCGCCGTGGCGGCGCTGCTCGGCGTCGGTGGAACGCTCGCCATCCGAGAGCTGCTCGAGGATCGAGCGGTGTGGACGATCGACCTCGTCCGTCGGGCATCGCTCCTCTGGGCCGGTCTGCTGGGGCTGACCGCCCTGTCGGCGATCTCGGCGGTCGACCGTTGGCATGCCGTCTACGGCTCGCCGGAACGGCAGCTGGGCCTCGTGACCTGGATCGGGTTCGCCGTGGCCTTCGCGGTCGGCATCGCCGTGGGCTTCGACGCCGTCCCGACCCTGGGCCGAGCGGCAACGGCTGCGGTGGCCGGACTCGGGGTGCTGTCCCTGGCCGAGCTGGCCGGGGCCGATCTGTGGGGGACCGGCTGGCCGGGGCTTCGGGTCGGGGCACCGTTCGGTCAGTCGACGTTCCTCGCCGTGGCCCTGGTGCTGCTGGGACCGATGGCCGTGGGGGTGGCGGTCGAGTCGGTTCGGTCACCTCGCCGTTCGGTGCCCCGGATCGTGGCGTCGACGAGCGCGGTCGCACTCGGTCTCGTCGCCCTTGCCGCGACCCAGTCGAGAGGCCCGCTCGTCGGGCTGGGGGTGGCAACCGTGACGTTCGTCGCCGCCCGCCGACGATCGGGCCCTGCGGAGCGCGTCCCGAGATCGTCCGGTGCCTGGACGATGGCGGCCGCCGTTCTCGTAACGGCCGTCGGCGTGAGCAGCATCTCGCAGCGGCGGGGCTGGTCGGTCGTGACCGGACGGGTCGACGAGTGGGCCGTCGCGATCCGCGGCATCGCCGACCGACCGGTGCTCGGCGCCGGGCCCGAGGGATACCGGGCGACGTTTCCGACGCTGGTCGATGCCGACTACGTGCGCCGGTACGGGGCCGAGGTGGTCACCGACCGGGCGCACAACGCCCTTCTCGACACGGCGCTCTCGTCGGGCCTCGGGGCCGCCGCGCTCCTGCTCGGCCTGTGGCTGATCGTGGCCCGGGCGGCGTGGAGGCGGATGACCGACGAGCGGTCCGGTCCGGTGGCGATCGGTCTGGCCGTCGGCGTGCTCGCCGCGCTGGTCCAGCAGTTCGTGCTGTTCCCGCTGGCGGAGGTCGACGCCCTGCTCTGGCTCGGTGCCGGCATGGTCGTGGTCGGCCCTCGGGGTCGACCGGCCCCGGAGGTCGGCGATCGGATCACGAACGGGGGAGTCCGCTCCGTTGGTGTGGCCCTGACCCTGCTCGTTGTCGGAGCGCTCGGGTCGTCGTTCTGGTTCGTGGCGACCAGCGCCATCGGTGAGCACGAGATGGCCGATGCGTCCGGGTTCCGTCAGGACGCGTCCGAAGCTGCGGCCGATCGGGCGTTGGCCCGGCGGCCCGAGTCGGTTCGTCTCGTGTTCGCAGCCTCGTTGATCCACGGTTCCGGACCGACCCTGCTCGACCTCGACGAAGCGCTCACGATCCTCGAACGAGGACTCGACGTTCACCCCGACGAGCCCACCCTCATCGACGAACACCTCCGTCGGTTGCTCCAACGGGCCCAGCGGTCGGGTCTCGAGGCCGACGCCCAGGCTGCGGTGGTCGGGTTCGAGCAGCGGACTTCCGTGGCACCCGAGTCGCCGCTGCTGCTCGCCCGGCATGCGCAGGCGCTCGCCCTCCTCGGTCGCCGCGACGAGGCTCGAGACCGGATTCGTCGGGCCCTGGAGCTCGATCCCGACGACGCGGCCCTGTTGGCGATCCAAGAAAACCTCGAACAATCGTGAACCGAATGCGGGGGTCGGGCGTCTGTGTGTCGTGGCTACGACGACGCAGTTGGCACGGGGACGACCGACCGGGGAACATCCGATCGTGACCGTCGATTTCGCCGAACCGGAGAGTTTCGACGTCTTCTACCGTCGTTGCTATCCCGATGTGGTCCGGACGCTCAGCTACACCCTGGGCGACGTCGAACTCGGGACCGAGGCCGCCGACGAGGCCATGGCCCGGACCTACGCCCGATGGGCGGAGGTCCGCGACTACGACAACCCGGCGGGTTGGACGTACCGGGTCGGACTGAACTGGGCTCGCTCGGTCCATCGCCGCCTCGCTCGCCAGCTCCCCTTCATCGGCCGTGCCGAGGGGCACGAACCGTCGGTGAAGGATCCGGCCGTCGCCCGAGCACTCCAGGACCTTCCGATCGACCTGCGGTCGGTGGTGGTGTTGCGGCTGCTGGCCGACTGGTCGGTCGAACAGACCGCGGCGGCCCTCGACATCAAGGCCGGCACGGTCAAGAGCCGCCTCCACCGGGCGCTCGCCATTCTCGAAACCCGATTGCACGACACCGCACGCGACGAAACGCAGGAACGATCATGACCGGACACGACGACGTTCGACCCGATGCGCTCGAGGCCCGACTGACCCGCGAACTCCGCGACGGGGCGCACGAGATCCCCGTCCTGCCGCAACCCGAGCGGGCGAAGCGCCGGGCCGCCCAGCGCCAACGGCGCCGAACCGAGGTCGGCGTGATCTCCGGACTCATCGGCTTCGTCGGTCTGGGCTACGCCGCCGTTGCGCTCCAGTCCGAGACCCAGACCACGGTCGTCGCCACCGCCGGAACCGAGCCGGGGCTGGACCTGGCGTGGTCGGTTGCCGGAGCCGACGTCGGCTGGCCCCAGGCCACGTTCATCGGCGCCGACGGCTACCGATACGCCCTGTCCACCGCACCCGGTGTGCGGTACGGGGACACCGACGAGTTCACCCCGCTGCAGCAGGCGATCTACCGGACCGGGGATGGCACGGCCTGGGATGCGATCAGCCAACCGGAACGGAGTCTGTCCGATCTCGGCGAGCGGGACGGTGTGCTCTACGCCGTGTCGACCGCGCCCGGAGCGGGCGACTCCATCGTGACCGAGGTCGTCCGATCGGGCGACGGTGGCACGTCGTGGGCCGGTGTCGAGATCCCCTTCTCGCTCGGCACACCGGTGGATCCGAACGGGTTGCTGATGTCGAGCGGAATCCCCTCGGTGTCGCTGGCCGTCGGCGACGACGCCCTCATCGCCACGGCCACGCGCTACAGCTGGGTCCGCTCCGACGCGGTCGCCGCCTACTTCGATCTCTCGGTGACCGAGTTCTACCCCGAGATCCGCGGTGATCGCCTGGTCGTCACCGACTACACGGCCTGCAACCAGGCGTGGAGTGATCTCGAGGCGGCGGCCGGTCCGGGCGACCAACCGGAGGGCGTGGCGCTCGACGAACCGGCCGAGTGTCGGGACGTGCCCGTTCTGGTCGACCAGTCCCTGAGCGAACTCGGGATCTCGGGCGACCTGATCCAGACCGCCTCGGCGATCTCGACCGATGGTGAGACCTGGGCGCCGGTCGAGGTTCCCGGACAGATCGTCTGGTTCGCCGGTGGCACCTATGTCGCAACGGGAACCGACGCCTCCGGCGCGAGCCGGTACGCCCGCTCCGACGACGGAACGACCTGGACGTCGTTCGATCCCGGGGTCGGTTACCTCGAGCTCGTCGGTGTCGTCGGCAACCGGCTGATCGGCCGGACCTACGGTGACGGGATCGGCACCGATGCGATCGTCACCTCGGACGACGGTGGGACGTCGTGGCAGTCGATGCGGATCGCCGATCTCGTCCCCTCTGCCGACGGTCAACCCTGGTTGGCGACGGTGGCGGCCGGCGATCTCGGCGTCGTCGCCGTCGTCGGCGATGCCGGCAGCGATGGTGTCGGTACCTCGACCTGGACGATCCTGACCAGCGCCGACGGCGGGCAGTGGACGGCGGTGGCCGCCGCCGATGTCGGTGAGGTGGGCAACGGCTACCCGGCCTGGGCGTTCGTCGACGACGACCGGATCGGCGTGGTCTTCGACGGGGTGCGACGCAACGCCGACGGCACGGTGTCGGGGGCCACGCTGCTCGGCACGCCGCAGCGCTGAACCCCCGAGGGCGGGGCCGACCGGTTGGACCGGCAGGCCCCGACCTGCTGGACTGCGCCGCCATGGACTCCTTCACCGACCGGATCGCCGTCATCACCGGGGGAGGCGATGGCATGGGGCGCTCCCTGGCCGTTGCGTTGGCCTCCGAGGGATGCCATGTGGCCATGTGCGACGTGAACGAGGCGAACCTCGAGGCCAGCCGGGCGGCGGCGCTGGCCGTGGCCCCCGAGGGCACCCGGGTGACGACCCATCGTTGCGACGTGTCCGACGAGTCGCAGATGCTGGCGTTCCGTGACGCCGTGATGTCCGAGCACGCCACCGATCACGTCCATCTGGTGTTCAACAACGCCGGAATCGGCGGGGCCGGGAGTTTCGTCACCGACGAACGGGCGTCGTGGGAGCGGACCTTCGACGTCTGCTGGGGCGGGGTCTACAACGGCAGCCGGGCCTTCCTGCCGCTCCTCATCGCTGCCGAGGAGGGCCACCTCGTGAACACGGCGAGCATCAACGGTCTCTGGGCCTCGATCGGACCCGACCGGCCCCACACCGCATACTCGGCCGCCAAGTTCGCCGTCCGGGGCTTCACCGAGGCCCTCGTGACCGATCTCCGCGTGAATGCCCCCCATGTGCTCGCTTCGGTGGTCATGCCCGGTCACATCGGCACCGGGATCGTGGCCAACTCGGCGTCGGCGCACGGGATCGACACCGAGCCCGAGGTGATCGAGGGCTCCAACATGTTCCGAGCGTTCGCGCCGACCACCGCCGACCAGGCCGGGACGATCATCCTCGACGGTGTTCGGAACCGCCAGTGGCGGATCCTCGTCGGTGACGACGCCCACATCGTCGACGCCATGGTGCGAGCCGAACCCGAGCGCGTCTACGAGCGGGACTTCGTCGTCGACCTCCACGCCCAGGGGGCGCTGGTCGCCCTGGTCCAACCGGAGTGAGCATGCGGGTTCGTCTCGAGTCGGATGGGCGGAGCCCGACCGGCGGAGCCGGTCACGGCAACAGAGCTAGTCGGTGCCGATCACGAAGCTGACGCTGGTGGTTCCCGAGCCGCCGATGTTGAGGGTCTGGACGTTCTTCGCCCCGGCCACCTGGTAGTCGCCGGCGGTGTTGGTGACCTGCTTGACGGCATCGAGGACCTGACGGACGCCGGTGGCCCCGACGGGGTGACCGGCACCGATCAGACCGCCGGACGGGTTGATCGGGATGTCGCCGTCGAGGTCGATGCGCCCCTCTTCGATGGCCTTCCAGCTCTCGCCGGGGGCCGTGATCCCGAAGTGGTCGATCGCCATGTACTCCGAGGTGGTGAAGCAGTCGTGGGTCTCGATGGCGTCGATGCCCGACACGTCGGCGATGCCGGCTCGTTCCATCGCCTTGGTGATGGTGGAGCGGACGTGGGGGAGCACGTACTCGGCTTCCCGGCTCTCGCGGATCTTGTCCTCGAATCGGAGCCGGGCGGTGTTGTGACCCCAGCCCTTGATCCGTGGGATGTCGGACAGGGACAGACCGCGTTCCTGTGCGTACTGCTCGGCGTAGCGCTTGGACGCGAGGAAGACCGTCACGGCCCCGTCGGTGACCTGCGAGCAGTCGGCGAGCCGGATCCGTCCGCCGACCTCGGCGTTCATGTCGTCTCGGGCCAGCGCGTGCTCCTTGTTCATGTACCAGGTGCGGGTCTGGGCGTTGGGATTGAGCTTGGCGTTGTCGTAGTTGATGCGGCTGATCTCGGCGAGATGCTCGTCGGCGAGTCCGTAGCGGGCGTCGTACTCGTCGCCCAGCCGTCCGAAGAGCTTCGGGAACGGGAACTCGATGCCCTGGGCCTCCTTCTCGTACCAGGCCGCCGTTCCGAGGTAGGAGCCGCCGAGCGCGGAATCGACGCTCTTCATCTGTTCGATGCCCACCACGGCCTGGAGGTCGTAGCGTCCGGCCTCGATCTCGGCGGAGGCTGCGAGCAGGGCGATGGAACCCGAGGCGCAAGCGGCCTCGTGGCGCCCGGTCGGCAGCCCACTGAAGCTCGGATCGGCCTCGACGAAGAAGGCCCCGAGGTGACCCTGCATGCAGTAGAGCTCGGCGGCGAAGTTGCCGACGTGGGCGCTCTCGATGTCTTCGGGGTCGATGCCGGTGGCGTCGAGCGCGCCTCGCACGCTCTCGTTCATGAGGGCCGAGAAGTGCTTCTTCTCCTTGGTCCAGTTGCGGCTGAAGTCGGTCTGGTAGCCGCCGAGGATGTAGACGTCGGGTGTGGTCATGGTGCGATCCTTGCGAGTGGGGGAGGTGTTCGGTGTCGGGTTCGGACGACTCAGGCGGCAACGAAGAAGCGGCCGCGGTTGATCTGGGGGTGACGGAAGAAGGTGGTGTCGGCGGCGGCATCCACGATGGCTCGCGGGACGACGACGCCGGCTTCGGACAACATGGTGACCGTGTTGTCGATGCCGAGGAAATCGACGAGGACCGACGGCGGTGCCCAGTTGAAGCCCATGCCCATGATCCGGTCGATGTCGGTGATCGATTCGCACACCTCACCGACCCGCTCGAACGAGTAGCTGATGTAGCCGGCCATGATCTTGCGGGCCAGTTTGGCCTCGTCACCCTTGGCATCGACGAGGACCTGGAGACCCTCGCGATAGCGGGCCTGGGAGTACAGGTCGGCGATCTCGGCCACGTAGGGCATGTCGGGCATCGTGATCGAGTCCTGGGCGACGTAGCCACCCGAGGCCGGGTCGAGGACGAGGCCTTCCTTGCGTTTGAAGAAGCCGCCGCCGGTCTTGTTGCCGAGGACACCCTGGTCGATCAGCGTTGCCATGTAGTCGGGGAGGCGGTTGGCGTCGTGGGCCTCGTCGTCGGTGTTGGCGTGGACGTTGTCGACGATGGCCCGGTGGACGTCCCAGCCGACGAGGTCGATCGTGGCCAGCGGGGTCAGGGCCCGACCGGTGTACGGACCGACGATCGCGTCGACGATCAGGGGGCTCATGCCCTCGGCCAGTTGGGCGCACTCGTTGAGGACCTTGAAGCCGACCCGGTTGCCGGCGAAGGCCGGGGTGTCGCTGGTGCGGACCATCTCGCGGCCGAGCTTGATCCGGCAGTAGGCCTCGAGGAAGTCGAGCACCTCGGGATCGGTGTCGGTGTTGGCGATGAGTTCGGTGCCGACGATGACGTTGGGCGGGTTGAAGAAGTGCAGGCCACAGAAGTTGGCTCGGAAGCTGTCGGAGCGGCCCTCGGCCAACGTGTTGATCGACAGGCCCGAACTCACGGTGGCGATCATCGAATCGGGACGGCGGGCGGCCTCGATGCGGTCGAAGATCGACTGCTTGAGGGTCATCTCCTCGGCGACGGCCTCGAAGATCAGGTCGGCGGTGGCGAGCGCCGCGTCGAGATCGTCGTCGTAGGAGCCGGTGTCGGCCCGCAGGGCCACCGTGTTGGACCGGACCTGGCCGATCGCGGCGTCGAGGCCCTCCTGGGCCTTCTCCTTGGTGCGGGCGAGGAAGGTGACCCGGGGGACGGCCTGGGTGAACAGGGCGGCACTGCCGAAGCCCATCGTGCCGTTGGCGCCCAGCACGACCACGTGATCGAGGTTGCGGAGGCCGAGGGCTTCGCGGCCGGGGGCCCGGCGGGTGGTCGGGTTCGGCGGAGAGGTCGAGGACATGGGCACGCTCCAGCGTTGCTGCGGTCGGGAGCAACACGGTGCCAGATGTTCGACTCCCGGTCAAAACGACAGTCAAGCTACCGCCAAGTAACAACTCGATCGGGAATCCGTTTCAGCAGGTCATCGCCGTATCGGCCGGTGATCAGGCAAATCGCCGGCGGAGCCCATATGCGGTAATTGCATGTCCACTCATTGGACATCCACTCTTTGGATGCCCAAGCAGCCTCACCGGACGTCGCCCGGGCGATGCGCGCCCACGATCGGCCGGGATCGCATGCTCAGACGGTGACGTCGTCGAGTTCGGATGCCCGGCGACGGGGGACCGTGGTGTAGCGGCTCCCCGACGTGGCAACGATGCGGGCCCGGTTCTCGGCGACGTTGGTCACGAGGAGCTTCTCGGCCGCCACGCCGTTCATCCAGTCGAGCGAACGGAACCGTTCATCGGTCAACGCCCGGTTGAGGGCCGCCGACTCGACCAGCCGACCCGGTGAGTAGTCCTGCCACTCGGTGTTCATCCGACCGTCGTAGACCCGATACACGTCGCCGTCGAGCAGGGCGACGACGTAGGCGGCCAGCTCGCCGTCGAGGCGCAGCGTCGCCACCTCGACCTCCCACTCCTGTTCCAGCCCGCCCTCCACCACGCGGCGCCAGAAGTCGCGCTCGCTCGGTCGATCGAGGTCGCTCTGCCGGCGGGCATCCCGGTCGCGCGAGACGTGCACCGCCTCGACCTCGTCGATGAGTTCGGCGGTGATGGCCTTGCCCCGATCGAAGGCGATCGTCATCTCGAGCCCGGCGGCGTGGATCTTGTTGGTCGAACGCCGGAGCTGTTTGCGCATGTTCTTCGACAGGATGGTGTCGGTGCGGTGCTCGGCGGCGAACGCCACGCGGGGAATCCGGAGCTCGGGCAGCACCTGGGAGTGTTCCAGCAGATCGGCCAGCGTCAGCATCACCGGATCCAGGTCGTCGACCTGTTCGAGGTCGAGCGACCAGGTGCCGGTCAGGTCGCCGAGGACCTCGGCGATCCCGTTGGCCAGGGCGTCGGCGGCCTCGGTGGTCAGGGCCGGCAGGACCGTGCAGATCGAGCTGCCGTGGCCCATGGCCACGATCGCCGTTCCCTCGACCCGTTCCCGGATGGCCAGGAGGGCGCAGGCCATCAACTGGCCGCTCTCGGCCGATCGAACGGCCACCATCAAGGGCTTCCAGGCCTCGAACGACTCGGCCCAGTTCAGCAGCCACGGCCAGCGTCCCATGACGGGGACATCGAGTTCGTCGTGCAGGAGCTCGAGCTGTGGCGCTTGGGCCGACACCTCGGCCAGGCCGCGGTGGACCTCGATGTCGAACATCCGGGCCTGGACCTTCTCCGAGGAGCGGCGCCAGGCGTCGAGCGGTTCGACCTCGTCGTCGGCGTGCTCGCGGAGCAGGGAGGTGATCGCCGGGGCCGCCATGGGGCGGCAGTAGTAGTAGCCCTGACCCCGTGCGCAGCCCAGGCGCCGCAGCACGTTGGCCTGCTCGGGGTGCTCGATCCCCTCGGCGACGGTGTAGGCGCCGAGGGCCTTGGCCAGGTTCACCATGGCTTCGATGAACGCCGTCGAGGTCGGGCTGCGGTACAGCTCGTTGACGAAGCTGCGGTCGATCTTGATGGAGTCGACGGGGAACGAGCGCAGGTAGCTGAGCGAGGAGTAGCCGGTGCCGAAGTCGTCGATGGCGAGCTTCACCCCGATGGTCTTGAGCTGTTCGAGGATGCCGGTGGTGCGATCGGCATCGATGGCCAACATGGACTCGGTGATCTCGAGCAGCAGGTACTCGGCCGGGAGGCCCGACTCCCGCAGGGCACTCGTGAGCGTGTTGAACAGCTCCGACTCGTAGAGCTGGCGCATCGACAGGTTGACCGTGATGCTCATGTCCTCGCAGCCACTGATCGTGCGCCACCGGGCGGCCTGCTTGGTCGATTCCCGCAGGACCCAGGCCCCGATGGGGACGATCAGGCCGCTCTCCTCCGCCAGGGGGATGAACCGGTCGGGCATGATCATGCCCCGCTCCGGGTGCTTCCATCGGATGAGCGCCTCGGCCATGGTCACCCGGCCGGTCTCGAGATCGAAGATCGGCTGGAAGAACAGCACGAACTGGTTCTCGTCGATCGCCCGCTGCAGGTCGGCCTTGAGGTCGAGGCGTTCGATGGCCTCGTCCTGCATCCGGCTCTCGAAGAACTCGAACCGTCCCTTGCCCCGCGACTTCGACAGGTACATGGCGACGTCGGCGTTGCGCAGGAGGTCCTGCACGTCCATGTCGTCGGCCAGGTCCAGGGCGATGCCGATGCTGGCCGAGGCCCGGACCGTTCGCATCTCGAGGTGCACCGGCTCGGACAGGCTCTCGAGCGCTCGGTGGGCGACGGCCACGATGTCGTTGCGGTCGACGGCCGACTCGAGCAGGACGGCGAATTCGTCGCCACCGAGCCGGGCGACGGTGTCGCCGTCGCGGACGCAGCGTTGCAGCCGCTGCCCGACCTCGAGCAACAGCTGGTCGCCGGCCTCGTGGCCGAGGCTGTCGTTGATGGTCTTGAAGTCGTCGAGGTCGATGAAGAGGACCGAGACCTGGTTCTTGCGTTCGGTGTTGGCCAGGGCGGCGGCCGTCCGCTCGGCGAACACCGCACGGTTGGCGAGGCCCGTGAGCGTGTCGTGCGTCGCCTCGTGGCGCAGGTCGTCGCGGCCCTTCTCGAGAGCCTTCATCAGGTTCCAGACCCGACCGAGGATGAGGAGGAACAGGAACGCCGAGCACAGGATCGTGACGATCCGGTCCTGCTCGTTGCCCCAGAAGAGGTCGATGACGCGTACGCCCATCGTGGCGACGAGCATCAGCACGAGCTGGACGATCGTGAGTCGCCCCTGCGTGCTCGTGGTGACGTCGAAGGCCTTGGCCGGGAGCCCGGCGTCGGGATGGATCGCCGCGGTCGCGAAGAGGATGTAGAAGCCGAGCCAGAAGGCGTCGATGTAGGAGCCGGTGCCGAAGTTGTCGTTGGCGTTGGCGATGCCGTAGGCGGTGTCGGCGACGGCCAGCGACACCAGTGCCGAGGCCAGGAAGGCGAACGGCGGGTGCTTGAGGTGGCCGGTCACGACCAGTCGGGCGGCGACGGCGAGGAGCGCCACGTCCATCACCGGGTAGGCGAGCTGGGTGACCAGCGCGGCGGTGGAGTGGTTGTCGACCTCGAAGACCTGGTCGACGAACAGGACCCACAGTGCGCCGAACATCGAGATGCCGACCACCAGTGCGTCGATCAGGCTCGCCCCGTCGCGCCCCGGTGAGGTCGCTCGCACGAGCTTGGTCAGCCCGATGATCACCAGCGGATACATCGAGAGATAGAAGAAGTCGGCGGCGTTCGGGAACGGCAGGAGATCGCCGTAGTGCAGCTCGAGCAGGTAGTAGATGATGTCGGCGGTGAGGAACGAACCGAGGCCGGCGGCGAACCAGAGCCACGGGGCACGGGGTTCGGGCTTGTTGACCCGGACGGCGACGAGGATCACGAGAACCGCCATCAGGCCGGTTCCGTTGTAGAGAATGAGCTTCGACTCCGAGGAATGGGGAGCGACGAAGTACGTGACGGTCAGCGCCACGGCAACGCCGAGCCAGATTTTCCACAGTTGTCTCACGGCAGGACTATCGGTGTCCTGGTCAACGACCTGAGACCGAACGTGTCCCGCCGTCGTCATTTGAATCGAACGACCCAGTGTCAACCGGCGCTATTGCCCGTAGGCAACGAGCGAAAGGGCTCCGGCGGCCAGCATCAAGCCGAGGATCTGCACCCGGGTGATCCGCTCCTTCAGGATGAGCCACGCCAGCAGCACGGTGCTCACCGGATACAGCGAGCTGAGTGCCGCCACCCACGACAACTGGCCGTACTTGACCGCCGTGAGGTAGAGCGCATTGGCCGCGCAGTCGAGCCCACCGGCGATGACCACCGGGGTCCAGGCCGTGCGATCGAGGGGCTCCCAGCTGCGGGTCGTGGTGAGCACCAGGCACAGCACGGCGATCGAGGCGCCACGGGCACCGAGCAGGGGGAAGAGGCCGCCGTCGTCCGACGTTCGCGACAGGGCGACGAAGAAGGCCCCGAAACCCAGACCGGCCACCACCGACAGCCGCCGGGTCCGGGCCGCATCGGCGACCAGCAGTGCTCGTTCCCGAGGGACCGCCCGCCGGCCACCGGCGCCGACGTCGGCCGCTCCGGCCGACACGAGCATGACGGCAGGGATCGAGAGCAGGATGCCGCCGAGGGTGATCGGTCCCGGCCGTTCACCCAACGCCAGACCGGCGGTCAGGGGCACCAGGGCCCCAACGAGCGCGGTGAGTGCCGCGGCGGTCGACATCGGACCGATGGCGAGCGCCTGGTAGAAGGTGGTGAGCCCGATGGCGATCCCGATGCCGCCGAGCCCGGCCCAGGCCAGGTCGCCGACGAGTCGGGTGTCCTCGGGGAAGACGGCGAGGATCGCGAACAGGGCGAGCAGGCTGACCACCTGCACACCCACGGTGACGACGGTGGCGTTGGTCTTCTTGGTCGCCACGGCCCCGGAGAAGTCGGCGGCGCCGTACGAGAGCCCCGAGAGGGCGGCCAGGACCACAGCGAGCATGAGGCATCCATCGGCAGCGACTCGATCGGTGTGAGTGCCGGTGCACGCTCACGGTCGGGTCGATTCGGCCGATAGCGCAGGCGTGGACCGACACGTCCTGTGGCTCCGTCACCACCTCGTCCAGATCGTCGTCCGTCGGACGATGCGGCTCTTCGTCGCGGTCTTCGTCGGAGGATGCGTGATCGCCTTGATCCGCGGTGGACTGCGGATCGACACCACGGGGTCACTCGACGACGGCCTCGTCGGCTTCTCGGCCCGGGGCACCCTCGGTTCGGAGCCCCTCGGCCTCGGCGACGTCGTCGGCTCGCTGCTGCTGGCCCAACTGGTCGCCGGTGGACGTCTGCTGCTCGCCGTCGAGACCGGTCCCCTCCATCGTCGCTACCTGCGGGCCTACGGTGAACGGCCCCTGCGGTTCCGGCCGTTGGCGTTGGACCAAACCGAGCACGAGATCGGTGCATCCCTGCCCGACTTCGGGCTGCACCGATCGGCGGCGATCGGTGACCTCGAGGGGGACGTGTCGATGGTCTTCGACCTCTACCAGTCCACCAACCGAGTCGTGACCGTCGCCGTCGCCCGCAACACCGGCTCGGTCTCGGTCCTGTCGGAACTCGACGACGGGCGAGTGGTGGTCACCGTCGCCGTGACGACCGTGCCCAACGAACGGCTCGTGGTGAACGTCGTGCCGCACGGGAGCCTCCCGCAGTTGCTGGCCGCGCACCGGAATCTGCTCGAGTCGTTGATCGGCCGGCGGGCCCGACCGATTCCGTCGTCGCCCGAGGTGTTCGTCCGGTCGCTGCATCTCGAACAGGAGTCGTTCGTGGCGCTCGGCCCGGTGGTCGGGTCGTTCCTCGACCTGACGGGGGCCCGGACGGTTCGGCTGGCGGTCGGCCTCGACCCCGACACGCTGCGCGAGCGATCCTTCGGCAACGATCTGTCGACCCGGTTCCCACCGCTCCGGCTGGACTCGTTCGACCCCGAACCGGTGCGCTGAACCGGCGAACGATCAGACGCCGACGGCGTCGTCGGATCCGAGTCCGAAGTCGGCGTACTCGTCGTCGGTGCTCTCGAGGTGCTCGAACTCGATCACACCGATCTCTGCGAACTTGGTGCGCAGCCAGCCCTCACCGGCGTCGAGGAGGCCGAGCTTGCGGCAGTTGGGCACGATCTTCGAGAAGAGCAGGCGCTGGAATTCCTTCTCTTCGGGGCGGGCGTTGAGCTGGGCATCGATGATCGGCTTCATGTCGGTCACGCCCATCCGGTGCCAGACCTCCTGGCGCAGGAACCGGTCGCGCATGCGCAGCGCCGCCTCGAACGCGAACTCCTGGCGTTCCTGGATCTCGGCCAGTGACAGGTTCTGGTAGTACTCCTCGAGCGTGAGGACGCCGAAGGCCACGTGCCGGGCCTCGTCGGACATCACGTAGCGGAGCAGCTTCTTGAGCAGCGGCTCCTCGGTCATCATGTGCAGGAAGCCGAAGGCGGCCAGGGCCAGTCCCTCGATCATGATCTGCATGCCGAGGTAGGTCATGTCCCAGCGGGAGTCGCCGATGACGTCGTCGAGCAACTGCTTGAGGTGGACGTTGATCGGATAGTCGTCGCCGATCTTGGTGTCGAGGTACTTGGCGAAGACCTCGACGTGCCGGGCCTCGTCCATGACCTGGGTCGAGGCGTAGTACTTGGCGTCGATCCAGGGAACGGTCTCGACGATCTTGGCCGTGGCGACCAGGGCCCCCTGTTCACCGTGGAGGAACTGACTGAGCTGCCAGGTGAGCGACTCGCGACCGAGCTGGTCCCATTCGTCGTCGCCGAAGGCGGCGAGCGGGCTCCCGGGGACCTCGGCCAGCCGCTTCATGGGCATGTTCTGGACGTCGGCCACGGGGTTGAGGGTGGCGAACATCTCGTCGAGGTCGACATCGATCGACCAGTCGAGGTCGGTCTCGCCGTCCCACATCGCGTGCTTGGCCTTCTCGTACAGTTTGTTGAGGCGCGGCCGTTCGCCCTTCTCGTAGTTCCAGGTGAAGATCGAGTCGGCGTTGTTGGACACGATGGTGATCGGCGATTCGTCGCCGAGATTGGTCATGGCGAGGATCCGATCGATCTCGGCCTCGGAGTCCTGCGTCGTCTTCGGGTCGATCACGGTCATTCGAAGTTCTCCCGGTCCCGCAGGGTCGGTCTGCCCTGACATCGTAAGAACGAACGGTAGCAGTCGCCGTCGGCCTGGGAAAGGGGTGGGATTCCTCCCGGATCGGTCGTCAGGTCGGCGGCCGGGGGCGGATCACGACGAGGTCGGTCGGGGCGGTGTCCTCGGCGGCCGGGAGCGGATCGATCGATCGACGACGACCGACGACCTGGACGGCGACGCACCGCCCATCGGCGAGGGTGGCGACGGCCTTGGCCCGCAGGACGTCGGCCGGGAGCGAGTCGACGAGCTCGTGGAGGTCGGACTCGGCGATGGGGCAGGGGAGGGGGACCAGTTCGGTGACGTGGACGTCGAACAGCGTCGGCGGTGGATCGGCGGTGGCGGGACGGCGGGCGCCGAGCCGGAGCACCCCGGCGGCGCCGAGGTGATCCGAGGTCATGATCGGCACCGTCGGCGCCAGCGCGGCGACCAACGAGCGGGTTCGGTCGGCTTCGGCGGGCGTGGCCAGATCGAGCTTGCTGAGCACGACCAGGTCGGCCGATGCCACCTGCCGTTGCACGGTCGGGCCGACGACGTCGTGATCGTGCTGCATCGGGAACTGTTCGGCGTCGACCAGCACGACGACCCCGTCGAGCCGGAACCCCGCGCTCGAGGTCCACGGCACCACCCGGGCCGGTTCGGCGACTCCGCTGAGCTCGAGGATGACGTGATCGGGCGGGGACTCGAGGAGACGAAGTCGGTCGAACGCCATGCCGAGCCCGTCGCTGAGGCTGCAGCACACGCATCCGTCGGTGAACTCGATCGTGGTGCGTCCGCGACGTCGGATCAGCTTGGCGTCGACGTTCACCGATCCGACGTCGTTGACGAGAATGGCGACCGGGCGGTCGGCGACCCGGAGGATCTCGTTGATCGCCGTGGTCTTGCCCGATCCCAGATAGCCACCGAGCAGGGTGACCGGGACGCGCCGTCCGTCCCAGGGAAGGAAATCGGGTTCCTGGTAGGGCATGGATCCGTCGGCGGCGGGCCGGCTCAGTGACCGGCGGCTCGATAGGCGTTGGCGGCGGTGATCACCACGTCGACGACGGCTTCGGCCGACATGACGGTGGAATCGATCCAGAGGTGATAGTGGTCGGGGCAGCGGATGTCCTTGTTGTAGAGCCGCTTCCAATAGCCCGATCGGACGCTGTCGGTCCGCTCCATGCGGGCCGAGGCCGTTTCCTGATCGAGCCCCTCGATCGACATGCCCCGCTGGAGGCGCCGGTCCTTGGGTCCGTCGAGGCGGACCCGGAAGGCATCCTCGAGCACGAGGGCGCCCGCGTAGCCGAGGACGACGCCGCCGGCGTTGGTCGCCACGAACTCGTTGAGTCGACGTTCGGACTCGCGACGCAGCTCGCCCGCGCTGCCCCCGGCCGGCACGTTGAGGTGGGTGCCGTACTCGTCGGGGACCGAGGCGAGTGCTTCGAGGATCCGGCTCCAGAGGCTCTGACTGACGTCTTCGTCGGCCTGCGCCGCCTCGTCGATGGCCGCCGTGGTCTTGGCGGCGACGGGACGGTTGAGGAACGGGACGCCGAGGCGGTCGGCGATCATCGGGGAGATGACGCTGCCGCCGGCGCCGTAACTTGCCGAGACCGTGATCACGCGCACTGGGTGAGCTCCTGGAGGAAGGGGACCTGACGGTACCAGACCTCGGTCAGGCGGGTGCAGGCAGCTGGGGGTCTCGGGCCCGCAGGATCCGCCAGATGGCGTAGGCGGTGAGCGACAGGGCCGCCAGCCCGGCGTAGTGGCTGAGTGCGTGGTAGCTGCCGAACTCGAAGATCACGCCGGAGGTCAGGGCGGCCAACGCCCCCGCGCCGCTCATGACGAGGTCGGCGGCGCCCTGGGCCGAGACCCGTTCGGACACCGGGAACGAACCGGTCAACAGCGTGCTCCCGGCGATCAGCCCGAAACTCCAACCGAGTCCGACGAGGAACAACCCGACGAACACCCCGAGGCGGTCCTGGGGACGGGTGTGCGACGCCATCTCGGAGCCGATGAACAACACCACACCCCCGGCGCCGATCATGATCCGGGGACCGACCCGATCGATGAGGAAACCGACGACCGGTGCGAAGAAGTACATGCCGACGATGTGCAGCGAGATGACGAAGCCGATGATGCGGATCTCGTGCTCCCCCTCCTTCATGTGCAGTGGGGTGGCGGTCATCACCCCCACCATGACGGCCTGGCCGACGAGCATGGCGAACACCGCCAGACGGGCCGAGGGCGAGACGACGATCTTCCCGATGCCGGCACCGGCCCGGGCGAACTGGTCTCGGATGGCATCGAACCCCTTCGGTGGACCGTCGACCCCATCGGGCACGATGCCGCCGGCCACCTCGAGGGGGTCGGGACGCAGCAGGCGGTCGATCGCCACCGCGGCGATCGCGAACAGCGCGACCGACATCAGGTAGGGCCCCGAGAGCTCGGGCAGACCCAGTTCGACCGCCAGCGTCGCAACGACGCCGAGCGCCAGCGTCGGTGCCAGCGCCGAACTGAAGCTGCTGGTCCAGACCAGCATCCCGATCGACCGGGCCCGGGTCTCGTCGGTCGACAGATCGGCCGCGGCATAGCGGGCCGCGAGGTTGGCAGCCTGGCCCATGCCCATGGCCAGGGCCCCGACGAGCAGCAGCGGGTAGACGTTGGCGACGGCGGCCGTGAACGACGAGAGGGCGCCGAGGAGACCGAACGACCAACCCAGCCGGAGGCCGGCTCGTCGCCCGTGTCGGGCCATGTATCCCGCCATCGGCATGGTGGCGAACGCCCCGCCGATCGTCAGGAAGGCTGCGGCCAGGGTGCCCAGGGACTCCCGGCCGGTGATCTCCTCGCCGAGGAGCGCATTGGCCGCAACGGCGGCCGTGAGGGCACCGCCCGCGGGCAGCACCCCACTCATCAGCGACAACATCGTGCGGCGCTGCAGCACCGCACGATCGTCATCGGTCAGCGTGACGGTCACCGAGCGGGCTCGGCTTCCGCTCCGGGGCTCCCGGTGAGATCGATGGTGAGGTCGGACGTGTCGACCTCGGGAGTGGCGGCGACGCGCTCGTTCAGGTACTCGATCCGCTCGCGGAGCAGATCGAGACCCGGCTGGGCGGGGATCGGCTCGACCCGGCCGGTGGGGCGGTCGAAGACCATCTGTGCCGGATTCGATTCGTCGTAGGCCGGCCAGGTCGGACGTCCCGGGAAATCGGGCCGGCCGGTGGCGGCGAAGGCGAACCAGCGATCGCCCATGTCCTTCGAGAGCAGGTGCTCGTCGTCGGCCCGGGGCATGAACGGAAGCGACGTTCCGAACACGTAGGTGAGTTCGGCGGCGTGGAAGGCGCCGATGGTCTGGTCGGGAGAGGGTGGGACGGCCTCGAAGTGGTACCGGTACGCCCGATGGCCGCACTCGGTGTGGCGTCGGGCGGCGTGGTCCACGTGCACCCCGAACATGTGGTCTCCGCCATAGCGGACCCGGGCCTCGGGGTCGCCCGAGCCCAGACCGGGATAGAGGGTGAGGAGGCGATCGACGGCCTCGGGTGAACCGAAGGATCGCTCGAAGGTCGACCGCAGGTCCTCGGGCCGGAGCGACCCGGGACCGCCGTCGGGGGCCGCGAACTCGCCACCGGCGGGATGGATCACGGTCTCGAACAGCGAGGCCTCGTCGGCGTTGTAGCCGACCACGAGCGGGACCGGAGCCTGATGCCCGTTCGAGAACGCGGTCATCGGCGTCTCGGGCAGGACGACGCCGTCGACGACGGGATAGAAGTGGCGACCGAGGTCGGGCTGCGCGCGATAACGCTCGTGGAGCTCCTCGGCGTCCATCGCCCGCAACCGTTCGAGCTGACCCGGCTCGGGACCCACCACGAGATCGGCGAATCGTTTGCCGGCCACCTCGGCCGGCAGGAAGTCGAGCACCGGTTTGCGCAGGTGCAACCAGCGGCCGCTGTCGCTGGGACTCTGCGCGATCGCGGCGTGGAACAGACCGCGGGCGGCGGGTGCGGTCATGAGGTTCAGGACCCCCTGGCCACCCGCCGATTCACCGAAGATCGTGACGCGCGTCGGATCACCGCCGAACGAGGCGATGTTGTCGCGCACCCACTCCAGGGCGGCGATCTGGTCGAGCAGGCCGTAGTTGCCCGAGACGCCAGCGGGGGCGCCGGCCGAGAGGTCGGGATGGCTGAACCAACCGAAGAGGCCGAGCCGATAGTTGATCGTGACGAGGACGCAGCCCCGCGCGGGGAGCGCCGAGGAGTTGTAGAAGGGGTCGCTGCCGGACCCGTCGGTCTGGTCGCCGCCGTGGATCCACACCATGACCGGGAGGTTCTTGGCTCGCGCCGGGGCCCGCACGTTGAGGGTCAGTGAATCCTCGCTCTGGGGTCGGGGGAGCTTGAGTCCGAGGGCCAGCGCCTTCTTCTTGGCCGTCGAGACACCCATGCCGTCGACCAGGGCGTCGAAGAAGGCCTCCATGTTGGCGGCCCGCTGGAAGGGCATCGGTCCCGACTTCGTCGCACTGCGGGTGCCCGACCAGGGCTCCACCGGTTCCGGAGGTGCCCACCGCCGCTCGCCGACCGGTGGCGCGGCATACGGGATGCCGAGGTAGCGGACCAGGGTGCCCTTCTTCTTGTAGGTGCCGCGAACCAGTCCGGCCGAGGTCGACGCCAGCGGGCGTCGGTCCCCGCCGAATTTGGGAAGACGACGTTTGACGAACTCGATGGGACTCATGGTGGGGTATGGCTCCTCGTTCGACGCGGACGCCACATCCTCACACGTCGCGGCGCCGATTCGAAACCGGTTCGCCGCATCGAGGCCCGATGCTGCTAACTACAAAGCATGACCTCGACTGCGTCCGGCACCGCTGACGGCCCCGAGCCGACGGGCACCGACTTCATCCGCGAGAAGATCCGCACCGATCAGGCGACGCAGCGTTTCGGCGGTCGCGTCCAGACGCGATTCCCTCCCGAGCCCAACGGCTATCTGCACATCGGTCACGCCAAGTCCATCTGCCTGAACTTCGGACTGGCCGACGAATTCGGTGGTCGATGCCTGCTCCGATTCGACGACACCAATCCCGAGACCGAGGACCACGAGTACGTCGACGCCATCCTCGAAGACGTCGACTGGCTCGGTTTCCAACCGGCCGAGGTTCGCTACGCCTCGGACTACTTCGACCAGATCTACGCCTGGGCCGAGGAGCTGATCGGCAAGGGGCTGGCCTACGTCGACGACCAGGACGCCGAGACCATCTCGGCCCAGCGGGGCGGGTTCGGTCAGCCCGGGATCGAGAGCCCCCACCGAAACCGGTCGAGCGAGGAGAACCTCGGGCTGTTCCGCCAGATGCGCGACGGTGCGTTCGCCGACGGCGAGAAGGTGTTGCGGGCCAAGATCGACATGCAGCACGACAACATGCAGTTGCGCGATCCCGTGCTCTATCGGATCCGTCGGGTTCCGCACGTCCGAACCGGCGACGAGTGGATCCTCTATCCCACCTACGACTGGGCCCACGGGCAATCCGACGCGATCGAGGGTGTCACCCACTCGATCTGCACGCTCGAGTTCGCCGATCACCGTCCCCTCTACGACTGGTGCCTGAGTCACCTCGACCTCCCGGGCGACGTTCCCGAGCAGACCGAGTTCGCCCGGCTGAACCTCACGCACACCGTCACGTCGAAACGCAAGCTGCGGCAGTTGGTCGAGGACGGGCACGTCGACGGTTGGGACGATCCCCGGATGCCGACCCTGCGGGGTATCCGCCGGCGCGGCTACCCGCCGGCCGCGATCCGGGCCTTCATGGACAAGATCAGCGTGGCCAAGACCAACTCGACCCACGACATCGAGCTGCTCGAGTCCTTCATCCGCACCGAGCTCAACAAGACCTCGCTGCGGCGGATGGCCGTGCTCCAGCCCCTCAAGCTCACCATCACCAACTGGCCCGAGGGCGAGACGGTGATGGTGGAGGTCCCCAACAATCCCGAGGACCCCGACGCCGGATCGCGGGAGGTGCCGTTCACCGGTTCGTTGTGGATCGAGCACGACGACTTCCGGCTCGTCCCACCGCCGAAGTACTACCGGCTGACACCGGGGCGTGAGGTCCGGCTGCGGTCGGCCTTCTTCGTCACCGCCACCGATGCGATCACCGACGCCGACGGCACGGTGACCGAGGTGCTGGCCACCTACGATCCCGCCACCGTCGGCGGTTCGTCGCCCGATGGCCGCAAGGTCAAGTCGACCATGCACTGGGTCTCGGCGCCGACGGCGGTCGATGCCACGGTGTTCGAGTACGGTCGCCTCTTCACCGATCCGGTCCCCGGTGCCGAGGGCGGCGACGTGCTCGAATCGCTCAACCCCGAATCCCGCACCGAGCGCCGGGCCCGCTTGGAGCCGGCGCTCGCCGAGGTGCCGGGCGGTCAGGTCGTCCAGTTCGAGCGGCTCGGCTACTTCGCCCGCGATCCCGAGCGTCGCGACGTGTTCCATCAGACGGTCGGCCTGCGCGACGAATGGGCGAACGTGCAGAAGCGGGCGAAGGCATGACGGCGTCCGACGAGCGGTCGCACCCCGGGCCCCGACCGGGCGAGTTGGCCGCCAACGGCAAGGTCGTCGAGTCGGTCTGGGACTATCCACGACCGCCGCGGGTCGAACTCGTCGAGTCGAACATCAGGGTCGAACACGACGGCCTGCTCGTGGTCGACGCGCCCTGGGCCCACCGGGTACTCGAGACCAGCCAACCGCCGGCCTACTACGTGGCCCCCGACTTCGTGCGCCTCGACCTCCTCGTCCCGTCCACCTCGCGGACCTTCTGCGAGTGGAAGGGCATGGCGAGCTACGTCGACCTGGCCACGGGACGGGGCCCGGTCGCCGACGCCGGGTGGCGCTACGACGACCCGACGCCGGCGTTCGCCCCGATCGTCGGGTGCTACGCGTTCTACGCCCAGAAGGTCGACCGGTGCACGGTCGACGGCGAGGTCGTCGTCCCCAACGAGGGATCGTTCTACGGTGGCTGGGTGACGTCGAACCTGGTCGGTCCGTTCAAGGGTGCTCCGGGGACGGCCCACTGGTGAGTGGATGTTCGGCCCACAGGTCGAGCAGGATCACGTCGTCGGCGGCCGCCAGATAGGCCGGGTCCTCGACGATGCGATGACGGGAGCGGCGCCGGGGAAAGCGCCTCGCTCGTCGCCGTCCGACCGTCGGCGGTGCCTTCGGACTCGGCGCGTACCGGGCCCGGGCGCGGGCCTCGGCCTCGAGTCCGCAGAGCGCGGCGACCAGACGAAAGGCGAGCGTCGGTGACGAACCGAGTCCCGAGGCGGTGAGCAACCGCCCGTGTTCGACGAACGGGGCGTCGACGGCGACGATTCCTCGCTCCTGGAGCAGGTCCTGGGCCAGCCAGTGGGTCGTGGCTCGAGCCCCGTCGGCCAGGCCCGAGGCAGCGAGCAGGACCGAGCCGGTCGACGTGGCGCCGAGCCAGGTGCTCTGGCTGCCGAGTCGATGGATCGCCGAGGTCAGGCGGTCGTTGGTCGCCGCCGTCCGGACGCCCATCCCGCCGGGGATGATCAGCGCGGCGCACGGCCCGATCCGTTCTGCGGTGCGTGATGGCCGGACCGCTCCGTGGAAGCTCGTCACGCGTGAGGCTCCCGGGTCGACGGCGGCGACCACGACCCGGCAACCGGCCTCGGACAGGATCTCGATCACGATCCCGGCCTCGTCGGCGGCGACCCCGTCGTAGGCCAGGACGACGATCGGCATCGTCTGCGACCCCGGAGCACCCTCGACCATGCTCCACAGCATGACCCTTCCGGCGCCTCCGCGCCGATCGCCCGCCCCCGAACCCCCCGATTTCGAGAGCCGGAGCGACGAAACTGGCGCTCAGACGCTCGAAATCGCTTGGCGGAGGGTGGCTGCGCTGGCGCTCGGGAGGTTGGCGACGGCGAAATCGATGACGGCGTCCTGCCGGCGCCCGAGCACGTCGACGTCTTCGGTCGACCCCAGCCAGCGGATGAACACGGCGTTCCAGCCCGAGACGAGCAGTGCCGCCAGCATCGTGGAATGCAGGTCGTCGGGGTCGGCCCCCTGATCGGTGGCGATGCCCTCGGCCAGGATCGTCTGGGTCTGCTGGTTCAACTGCGCCGTCATCGCCACCAGGGCGGCGTCCTGCTTGGTCCAGCGGTAGTAGCGGCGAACGCCGGCCGCCGAACTCATCTGGTGGTACATCGTGCGGACGCCGACGTGCTCCCGCCACAACGAGATCGTGTCGACCGTCCGCTCGGGATCGGTGACCTTCGCTCGGAGGTCCTCGACGACGGCCGCCATCGGTGCGACGGCCAGTGCCGCCTTGGAGTCGAAGTACCGCAGCAGCGTCTGGGTCCGGATCTCGACCTCGGCCGAGATCTCGTCGAGGGTCGTGTTCGCGTAGCCCTTGGCGGCGAACAACCGCTGGGAGACGCGGACCAGTTCGCGACGGGTCCGGGCCTTCTTCCGTTCTCGGAGCGACTCGGGGGGCGGGTCGCCGTTCGCCGCCGGCGGATCCGAGGGCACGCTGCTCAAGCCGCGCGCTCGAACGCGGCGATC
Organism: uncultured Acidimicrobiales bacterium; assembly: GCA_963717115.1. Lineage (GTDB taxonomy): Bacteria > Actinomycetota > Acidimicrobiia > Acidimicrobiales > SZUA-35 > JBBQUN01. Next base: position 1,156,041 of record CAVQVO010000017.1, read on the forward strand.
AGGGCGTCGGCATCGGGATGCTCGCGCATCCGGCGATGGAGATCGGTGAGGATCCGGTCGGCGTCGAGGGCCGGCCGCTCGATCGTGGCCCAGCGCACCATGCCGTCCCAGAATCGGTCGACGAGGACGGCACCGGGGACCGTGCCTCCGTCGTTGGTGCGGAGCGACACCGAGCACAGCTCACCGAGGTAGAGCTTGAGCGAACGGACGTGGATCTCCTCGTCGGTGCGAATCCGGCCGATGACCTCGGCGGCGAGCTCGGCCTCGGCCCGACGGTCGGTGAAGACGCTCGGATCCCGGAGCACGGCCTGCGACTCGGCGAACCCGATCTCGGCCCGGAACTCGATGATCAGCAGATTGGCCAGGAAGGCGAACAGCCCCTCGATCTCGGGGGCGATCTCGGGGAGGTGCCGACGACCGGCGTCGTCTCGGGTCAGCCCCGGCCGAGGGTCGACGTCGGGATGGGCACCCGGCCCGAACGCCAGATCACGGGCGGCGAACCACATCGCATCATGAGCCCCGATCCACGCACGGGCATCCGGGGCCCCTCCTTCGTCGAGGCTCGCACCCGGGGCCCCTCCTTCGTCGAGGCTCGCACCCGGGGCCCCTCCTTCGTCGAGGCTCGCACCCGGGGCCCCTCCTTCGTCGAGGCTCGCACCCGGGGCCCCTCCTTCGTCGAGGCTCGCACCCGGGGCCCCTCCTTCGTCGAGGCCGTGCGCTTCGAACAGGCCCCGGTCGAGGTGGCCGATCGCCATCTGGTCGATCGTCCGGTCGTCGCCGGTGACCACGTGGGCCGCCAGATCGGGCACCGGGATCCCGCCGATCGCCGCGCCCATGGCCTCGATCTTGCCGACGACCGTGAGCGTGTTCCAGAACACCTCGCCGATGCCGTGCCGCAGGAGCACGACGTGCTGGGCCGCATTGGGGATCCGCACACCATGCAGGAGCGCCGCCGTCGCGGCGAACGGCGCACCGCCATGCTCGATCAACGACTGCTCCCACGCCGCCAGGGCCCGTTCACGACCCAACGCCCGCGGCGGTTGATAGCGGCCGTCGGACAGGAACCCGCCGTGCAGCCGCCGCCGGCCGAGGTCGCCGTGGTCGAGCACGTGCGGCGAGGCGTACTCGTGGTCGGACAGCAACGTGTCGCGGTCGAAGGTGAGCGACGGCATCAGACGTTCTTCGGCAGTTCCGAGAACGGCTTGGTCTTGTCGTCGTTGGGTTCCTTGGGCAATCCGAGCACCCGCTCACCCAGGATGTTCTTCTGGATCTGGTCGGTGCCGCCGTAGATCGGCGGTGCCTGGGCGTAGAGCGCGGTGCCGGTGACCATCCCGAGGAACGGGTTACCGGTCGCCGCGTTCAGCGACTCGCGCTGTTCGTCGGTGTAGGCGTGCAACATGCCCGACGCACCGAGGATCGCCAGGCCGAGATCGCGGCTGAGGCGGACGACGTCGCTCTGCTGGAGCTTGCCGATGTTGGCCATGCCGGGGATGTCCTGACCCTGGGCCCGCGCCCCCTTCACCCGCTGGGCGTTGTAGCCGGCGATGGCGTTCAGGGTGTGCAACCGCATGAGGTCCTGACGAATGATCGGGTCGTCGATCTTGCCGAAGCTCCGTGCGAACTGGACCAGCATCGCTTCGCGGGGCTTGTCGGCCTTCTCCTTCGCATCGGTCGGGGCGATCCGGGAGGTCTTCGTCCGGGGAGCGACCAGGTCACCGACCCGGCGCTCGAGCTGCCCGGCGATCGTGCCCGGCGTGGCCACGGTGGCGCCCCCGCCGCCGCCGGCGCTGAGTCCGGCCCGTTCGGCCTGGAGCGTGGTGTTGGTGACGGCCCAGCCGCTGTTCAGCCCGCCGATGATGTCGGCGTCTCGCACGATCGCGTCGCTGAGGAAGACCTCGTTGAACATGGCGTGGCCGGTCATCTCGTAGAGCGGCCGCACCTCGACCCCGGGCTGGTGCATGTCGATGGCGAACCAGGTGATCCCCTGGTGCTTGGGTGCATCGGGGTTGGTGCGGGCGATGAGCATGCCCATGTCGGCCGTCTGGCCGAGCGAGGTCCAGACCTTCTGGCCGTTGATGATCCACTCGTCGCCGTCTTTCACGGCGCGGGTGGACAGGCCGGCGAGGTCGGAACCGGCGCCGGGCTCGCTGAACAGCTGACACCACGCCTTCTGGCCGGTGACGATGTCACGGAGCAGGGTGTCGTACTGCTCGGGCTCGCCGTGCTGGGCGATGGTGGGAGCGGCGAGCATCAGACCCAGGCCGCTGGGCGGACCGAGGGCCCCGAACTCACCGATCTCGCGCAGGACGGCGAGGGCGTCCGAGCGTGACAGGCCGTGACCGAACGCCTCGGTCGGCAGCATCGGTGCCGACCACCCGGCGAGCCCGAGTTTCTCCCACCATTGGGCGACGGTGAGTTCGGGATCCCAGTTCTCCTCGAGCCAGGCCCGGACGGCAGCGACGGGGTCGGTGGTGGATGGGGTGGCGTTGGCCGTAGCGGTCACGGGAATCCTTCACGGAATGGGGCACGAGGGCCCGGCAGGAACCGATCGCGGATTCGACCGGGAAATGTGAGTGATGAACATTTGTGAGCGTACCTCATGTTGGTGGTGGGAGGAAGCCCGGGCCCGGTCGTGGTGAGGACACCGGGAAACCGGTGCTACACAGTGGGCATCACGGCGAGTGATTCGCCCCTCACCACGGGAGTCATCCGATGAGCCTCACCGACGTCGAATCGTCGATCCGCCTGGTCACCGAGGTGCCAGGACCCAAGAGCCAGGCGATCGTCGCCCGGCGCGAGGCCGCCACCCCGGCCGGGGCCTCGAAATTGACCCCGATCGCGATCGAACGGGCCCACGGGGCGATCGCCGTCGACGTCGACGGCAACCACTACATCGACCTGGCCGGTGGCATCGGCATGCTGGCGGTCGGCCACACGCCCCCGGCCCTGGTCGAGGCCATCAAGCGCCAGGCCGATCAGCTGGTCAACATGTGCGCCATCGTCTCGACCATGGAACCCATGGTCGAGCTGTGCGAGACCCTCAACGACATCTTCCCCGGGCCCGGCCCCAACAAGAGCGTGCTCATGAACTCCGGGGCCGAGGCCGTCGAGACCGCCATCAACATCGCCCGGGCCTTCACCGGTCGCCAGGGCGTGGTGGTGTTCGACGGGGCCTATCACGGTCGCACCAACCTGACGATGTCGATGACGTCGAAGTTCGGACTGTTCAAGCGGGGCTTCGGGCCGTTCGCCCCCGAGGTCTACCGGTTCCCGTTCCCCAACACCTACCGCCGTCCCGACGAGATGTCGGTCGAGTCCTTCGTCGAGTGGCACGTCAAGAACCTCGAGCACTGCTTCACTGCCGTCGTCGAGCCGTCGCACGTGGCCGCCATCGTGATCGAGCCGGTCCAGGGCGAAGCCGGCTTCGTCCCGGCCCCGGCGGCGTTCGTCCGACGGCTCCGGGAGATCGCCGACGAGCACGGCATCCTGTTGATCGCCGACGAGATCCAGGCCGGCATGGGGCGCACCGGCACCCTCTGGTCGATCGAGCACTCCGGTGTCGTCCCCGATCTCCTCACCACCGCGAAGTCGTTGGCCGCCGGGATGCCGTTGTCGGCCGTCGTCGGCCGCGCCGACGTGATGAGCGCCCCGCACCCCGGCGGTCTCGGCGGCACCTATTCGGGCAACCCGATCGCCTGCGTCGCCGCCCTCGAGGCCATCAGGCAGATCAACACCCCCGAGTTCCTGGCGCGGGCCAACCAGGTGGGCGAACGGTTGCGCAGCCACCTCGAGGCCATCGCCGCAGCCAATCCCGGCTTCGTCGGCGACGTGCGCGGCGTCGGGCCCATGCTCGTGATGGAGATCGTCAAGGACGCATCGGCCAAGACGCCGTGGATGGAGGCCACCGCCGAGATCTGCGCCGAAACCGTCCGGCGGGGCGTCATCACGATCCGGGCCGGTCTGTTCTCGAACTGTGTCCGCTTCCTCCCGCCGCTGACGATCTCCGACGCCGAGATCGACGAGGCCATGGCCATCGTGGCGGCCACGGTCGCCGACGTCGCCACCACCATGTCGTGAACCGGCCCGCCCCCCGGCCCCGTCTGCGGGATCACGGGCTGACCATCGGCGCCCTGCCGGTGGGCCCGGCCAACGCCATCACCGACGTGGATGGCGTCCGGGTGGGGCACCGCACCCTCTGGATCGACGACGTCGACCCAGAGGGCAACCCGGTGATCGGCCGCACCGGTGTCACCGCCATCGTGCCGGCCCCGCTCGACGAGCTGTTCGCCGAGCCCATGGTCGGGGGCGTGTCGGTGCTCAACGGGGCCGGCGAGCTGACGGGTTCGATCGAGCTCGCCGAATGGGGACTGCTCGAGACCCCGATCCTGTTGACCGGGACGTCCTCGGTCGGACGGGCCTACGACGCCGTCGTCGACGCCGTGTTCGACGCCGTGCCGAGCGCCGGGATCGACGACTTCGTGATCCCCGTCGTCGGCGAGTGCGACGACTCCTGGTTGGACCAGGCTCGGCGGCGGTTCGTCACCGTTGCCGACGCCCGGGCGGCCCTCGATGCCGCTCGGCAACGAGTCGGCCGGGCATGCCGTCGCCGAAGGAGCCGTTGGCGGTGGCACGGGCATGATCACCATGGGCTGCAAGGCCGGGATCGGCACGTCGTCGCGGCTCCTGCCGCTGTCCGGCTTCACCTTGGGCGTCCTGGTCATGACGAACTTCGGCTCCCTGGCCCAGCTCCGGGTGGCCGGCCGGCCGGTCGGTGAACGACTCGTCCGCGAGGGTTTCGCGACACCGGGCTTCGGGGGGCCGGCGATCGGCGCGCCCCCGCAACGACGCCGGGAGCTGCATCGGGGTCGTTGCCACCGACGCCCCGCTCGACGCCCACCAGATGGGGCGGCTGGTCCGACGAGTGGGGCTCGGTCTGGCCCGCGTCGGTGGGGTGGCGCACCACGGCAGCGGCGACATCTTCTGCGGCTTCACCACGGGCACCCGGCGACCGCGCAACGACACCGGGGTCTCGGCCTCGACGTCGTCTGGGTGATCAGGCGCTGAACCAGCTGTTCCAGGCCACCGTCGACGCCACCGAGGAAGCCGTTCTGAACGCGCTGTTCGTCGCCGATTCCGTCGTCGGTCGCGACGGCAACACTGCTCCGGGGCTCCCGGTCGAGTCCGTTCTGGCGTGGCTCTGACGATCCGCTTGCGTCGAGACGTACGAGGGTGCATCATCGCCCTCTCCCGTGGGTCCGCCCGCGTGCAGTGATCGAAGGGAACCTCGTGGCCAGGGCGAGTGAGCAGCTGATCCGGATGCTGCCGTGAGGGCCTCGTTCGTGCTGCGCAAGGTCTTCGGGGCGCTCCTGACCCTCGCCTTCGTGCTGACGTTCAACTTCTTCCTCTTCCGTGTGGTCGAGGACAACCCGGTCGACTCGCTCTACCGGGGCCGGAACCTGTCACCGTCGCAGATCCAATCCCTCGAGGAGCGATTCGGGGTCAACGATCCGGTCGTGGTCCAGTTCGGCAAGTACCTGCGACAGACGGCCCAGCTCGATCTCGGCGTGTCGATCAAGAGCAGCCGACCCGTCAGCCAGGAGATCGGCGAGGCCTTCTGGCCGACCGTGTGGCTGGTCGGCACCGCCGCCGTCGCCTCGGCCCTGGTCGGCACGTGGCTGGGGATCATCTCGGGCTGGCGCCGCAACTCGGCTCTCGATTCCACGTCGACGGCCTTCTCGATGTTCACGTACTCGGTACCCGACTTCTGGCTCGGGATGATCCTGCTGTCGCTGCTGTCGGTGAAGCTCGACCTGTTCCCGACCGGCGGCTTCCAGGACCCCGGTTCGCTCGCCACCGGGGTCTCGGCCTTCCTCGACAAGGCCCACCACATGTTCCTCCCGGCCCTCACGCTCATGCTGGCGTACGTCGGCGAGTACGCCATCGTCATGCGGGCATCGGTGCTCGACACCGTGCGCGAGGACTACCTCACCGTCGCCCGGGCCAAGGGCCTGCGAGACCTGCTGGTACGACGACGCCACGCCGTCCCCAACGCCCTCCTGCCGGTGGTGTCGCTGGCGGCGCTGAACTTCGGGTTCGTGCTCTCGGGCGCCATCGCCGTCGAGTCCGTCTTCTCCTGGCCCGGTCTCGGGCAGGAGACCTTCAACGCCGTGCGAGGCCCGGACTTCCCGATGCTCCAGGGACTGTTCCTGCTGTTCTCCACCGGGGTCATCGTCGCCAACCTGTTCGCCGACCTGCTCTACGGCTACCTCGATCCCCGGGTACGGGTCTGATGGCGGCGACCCTCACCGCCGGTGGGCCGGGATTCTGGGCCCGGTTCCGTTCCGACCGCATGGCCGTCACGGGCCTCGTCATCCTGGTCGCATTCGGGCTCCTGGCGCTGCTCGCACCGCTCGTCTCGGACCGGGACGCGCTCGACGCGGTGAACTCGGTCGACAACCCGACCTGGGCCTCGCCGGGCGGTGAGTTCCTGATGGGCACCGACAACCTCGGTCGCAGCGTCGCCGTCCAGTTCCTCTGGGGCTCGCGGACCAGCCTGTTCGTCGGGTTGATGGCGACCGTCCTCACCACGGCGATCGGCGCGTTCATCGGCATCGTGTCGGGCTTCTACGGCCGCTGGGTCGACAGCGTCCTGATGCGCCTGACCGACTGGTTCCTCGTCATCCCCTTCCTGCCGCTGGCGATCGTCCTGGCTGCGGTGCTCGGCCGGTCGGTGTGGAACATCATCTTCGTGATCGGGCTGACGTCGTGGCCGGGGACGGCCCGGTTGCTCCGAGCCCAGGTGTTGACCATTCGCGAGCGGCTCTTCGTCGATCGGGCCCGGGCGCTCGGCGCCGGGCAGGCCCACCTGATCCGACGACACATCCTGCCCAACGTGGCTCCCCTCATCCTGGCCAACACCACGCTCGCCGTGCCGATCGCCATCCTGACCGAGACCACCCTGTCCTTCCTGGGTCTGGGGGATCCGAACGCGGCGTCGTGGGGACGATCGCTCGAGCAGTCGTTCGCGGCCGGGGCCATCGGCCGCGACGCCTGGTGGTACTACCTGCCCGCCGGTCTCGGCATCGTGGCGGTCGTGCTGGCGTTCACGATGTGCGGCCGGGCACTCGAGGAGATCCTCGATCCTCGTCTGGGCGACCGACGATGAGCCTGCTCGAACTGCGCGATCTGTCGATCACCTACCGGGTCGGACGAGGCGCCCAACGGCTCGAGGTGCCCGCGGTCCGCAACGTCGACCTGGTGCTCGAGGCCGGTGACACCCTCGGTCTGGCCGGAGAATCGGGTTGTGGCAAGTCGACGGTGGCCGGCGCCATCCTGCGCCTGCTCCCGGCGTCGACGGCGATCACCGGCGAGATCCTGCTCGCCGGCGAAGACGTCCTCACCATGCGCCCCGGTCGCCTGCGGGCCGTGCGCTGGGCCGAGGCGGCCGTGGTGTTCCAGGGGGCGCTCCACTCGCTCAATCCGGTCCAGCGGGTCGGGGCACAGATCGCCGAGGCCATCCTGCTGCACGACGACGTGTCGAGCGCCGGGGCCGATCGCCGGGTCGAGGAGCTGTTCGAGAAGGTGGGGCTGCCTCGGAGCCGGGTCCGCGACTACCCCCATCAGCTCTCCGGCGGGCAACGGCAGCGGGTGCTGATCGCGCTCGCCCTGGCCTGTGACCCCAAGGTCCTGATCGCCGACGAGCCGACCACCGCCCTCGACGTGATGGTGCAGGCCCAGATCCTCGACCTGCTGGCCGACCTCCAACGCGACCAGGGAATGGCGGTGATCTTCATCACCCACGATCTGTCGGTGCTGCGCTCGTCGTGCGAACGTCTCGCGGTGATGTATGCGGGGCGCATCGTCGAGCACGGCCCGTCCGAGGCGGTGTTCGACGCGCCGGATCACCCCTACACGAGGGCGCTGGCCGCTGCGTTCCCCACCATCGGGGACCCGGCGTCGCGGATGGCCCCGAGCGGGCTGGGTGGCGATCCGCCCGATCCGACCAACCTCCCCGCGGGATGCTCCTTCCATCCCCGCTGCCCCGTCTCGGTCGACGCCTGCCGCACCCAGACCGTCGAGCTGCGCCGGGCGAGCCCGGCCCGCCATGCGGCCTGCCTGCTCGTGGAGCCGTCGTGACCGCGACCGGCCAGGCGACGTCGACCTCGCTGCTCGAACTCGAGGGTCTTCGGGTCTCGTTCCGCTCGGGGAAGAAGGTCGTGCGCGCCGTCGACGGGGTCGATCTGACGATCGGCCGGCAGGAGATCGTCGCCCTCGTCGGGGAGTCCGGCTGCGGCAAGACCACCCTGATTCGGTCGATCATCGGCCTCGAGCGTTCGACCGACGGCCAGATCCGCTTCGAGGGATCGCCCGTGTCGCCCCGGCAGATGCGCGATCTGCGGCGTCGGGTCCAGATGATCTTCCAGGACCCGACCGGTGCGCTCAATCCCCGCCACACCGTGGCCCAGGCGGTCATGGAGGGTCTGCAGATCCACGAGGTCCCCGGCGACCATCGAACGCTGGCCGCCGAGGCGTTGGCCCGGGCCGGCCTCCGACCGCCCGAGCGGTTCCTCGACCGGTACGCCCACGAGATCTCGGGCGGGCAACGCCAGCGGGTGCTGATCGCCGGGGCCATCGCCCTCGATCCCACGCTGCTGCTGGCCGATGAACCCGTCGCCAGTCTCGACGCCTCCATCCGCGGCGAGATCCTGGCCCTGATGCGGTCGCTCGTCGACGAGCACGGCCTGTCGATGATCGTGGTCACCCACGACCTGGGCCTGGCCTGGAACATCGCCGACCGGATCGCCGTGATGTACCTCGGGCGGATCGTCGAGCAGGGGCCGACCGAGGAGCTCCTGGCCGATCCGAAACACCCCTACACCCGGGCCCTGCTGTCGGTGGTTCCCGAGGCCGAGCGGATGGAGCAGCAGATCCTCGAGGGCGAGACCCCGGACGCCTCCCAGATCCCGACCGGTTGCCGCTTCCATCCCCGCTGTCCGGTGGTGGCGTCGGGCGAGGCGGACCGTCTCGGTATCGCCGATCGTTGTCGTGGCGAAGACCCGGTCCGGATCGCGCTCGGTTCCCGCGACGCCGCCTGCCATCTCGTCAATCCCTGAGGTCGGCCGTGATCCGGATGCCCGTGGTGTTCTCCGAGCGACACATCGGCCACGCTCCCGGCGGTGGCTCGTGGCTCGGCGTCTGGATCCCCGGCGACGAGGAGCCGGAGCGGGGAGCGGCGCTCCTGGCCGGGCTCGGCGAGGTGCGCTGCCTCGGCCCCACCGAGCACGGGCTCGAGCCGATCCTGGCCGTCCACGATCGGGCCATGGTCGACTTCCTGGCCACGGCCCACCAACGATGGGTCGAGGCCGGCCATCCCGATGATCCCGGACAGCCCAACGTGGTGCCCTACCTCGTGCCTCGGGGCCGGATCCAGCGCCCGCCGACGACCGTTCGAGCCGACGTGGGCCGGTTCGCCGCCGACACGCTCACCGTCGTCAGCGCCGGCACCTACGACGCCGCCCGGGCCGCGATCGACTGCTGCCTGACCGCCGCCGATCTGGTACTCGCCGGGGAGCCGGCGGCCTACGCCGCGGTCCGGCCACCCGGACACCATGCCGGTCGGGACTACTACGGCGGATCGTGCTACCTGAACAACGCCGCGGTGACCGCGCAGTACCTGCGGCAGCGGGGCGTCGAACGGGTGTCGATCATCGACATCGACGCCCACCATGGCAACGGGATCCAGGATCTCTTCTACGAACGCGGGGACGTGTCCTACGCCAGCGTCCACGTCGATCCCGGCGCCGGCTGGTACCCGCATTTCTGCGGCTACGCCGACGAACGAGGCGACGGTGCCGGGTTCGGCACGAACCACAACCGCCCGCTGCTCCCCGGGTCCGACACCGAGACCTGGGTCGCGGCGCTGTCGGAGCTGATCGAGCGAACCCGACCCTTCGGGGCCGACGCGCTGGTCGTGGCACTCGGCGTCGACGCCGCAACCGGCGATCCCGAGAGTCCGCTCGAGGTCGATGCTGCCGGCTTCGCGGCTGCCGGTGAACGGCTCGGCGGCCTCGGTCTGCCGACGGTGTTCGTCCAGGAGGGCGGGTACGACCTCGCCGCCCTCGGACCGCTCGTCTCCTGCGTCCTCGAGGGCTTCGAGTCCTCCCGTCCATCCCCGGAGTGAAGCCATGGCCCCCCACCAACCCACCCTCGCCGGTCCGGTCACCGGCGTGATCGAGCACGGCGGGATCCCCGTGCCGCCCCGGCCCGAGGCCGTTCCGCCACCGCACTGGCGGCTCGAGGCCATCAGCAGCGTCGAGCGACCCCGCCAGCCCCACGTCGTCGACGGCACGATCGCCCTCATCGTCGATCGTGACACCTCCGACGTCTGGGTCCTCGGGGGAACCGAGCAGCCCCCGCAACGCTGGACCGTCGATCGGGCGATCGCCCCGTTCTGGGAGGACACCGGCCCCCGCCTGGCTCCCGATGGGTCGACCGTCGCCTACACGAACCGCGGATGGGTCTGGATCACCGCCGGTGGGGTGCCCCGCCGGTTGGCCGAGGCCGGGTCACCGGTCTGGCTCGACGCCGGCCGGCTGATCGTCGAGGTCGACAAGGACGATCACGGCGTCTTGGGTCTGATCGACCTGGGGGAGCCGGCGGCCGAGGCCGTCGGCCGCACGACGACCGCCTGGGTGGCGCCCCTCCTCGACCTGCCCGGTGATCTCGGTGAGGTCGCCGTCTCGCCCGACGGCACCCGACTGGTTGCGGTGCGCTCCCCGCGGGACGACCTCAACGCCAGTCGCCTCGTCGTGTTCGAGCCGGTCTCGGGCTCGGTCGTCGAGCTCGACGGGCCGCCGGCGATGCACGACCGGGGGCCGGTCTGGTCGCCCGACGGTCGTCGCATCGTCTTCGCGTCCGAGGCCCCGGGTTGGTACGAGCTCCATCTCTGGGACCCGGCGACCGGGTCCCGAACCCCGCTCACCGAATCCGGCGCCGACTTCTCCGAGCCCGCGTGGTCGGCCGCCGGGCTGGCGGCGATCCGGACCCGCCACGGCGTCGGCGACCTCGTCACCGTCGATCCCGATGCCGCCCCCGGCTCGGCCGGCCAGGTGGTCGTGGTCGCCGAGGGAGGGGTGTGGTCGTCGCCGTGCTGGTCGGGGGGTGACCTGATCGCGGTGCACGAGGCTCCCGACATCGCGCCGCGCCTGGTCCGGGTGTCGCCGTCGTCGGGCGCCACCGAACCCGGAACGATCACCGAGGTCTGGGCACCGACCCCCCGGGCGGTTCGGCTGGCCCCCCACGTGATCCCCGAGCATGTCTGGTACCCCGCACCCGGGGGCGACGTGCCGGCGTTCCTGTACCGGCCCCGGGCCGCCTCGGCCGAGACCCCCGTTGCGGCGATCGTGCATCCACACGGCGGGCCGACCTCGCACTACGGGGCGGAGTGGGACGGGGTGGCCCAGTACTTCGTCGACAAGGGCTACGCCTGGCTCGCCCCGAACTTCAAGGGCAGCACCAGCTACGGACGCGACCACGAGCGCGCCGATCACGGCGAGTGGGGGGTCGTCGACACCCAGGACTGCCTGGCCGCCCACGAGTGGCTCGCCGGTCAGGACTGGGTCGATGCTCGGCGGATCGGCATCTTCGGCGCCAGCTACGGCTCCTACATGGCCCTGCTGTCGCTGGTCGACGGAGATCGATTCGCCTGCGGCGTCGCCAAGTACGGCGACTGCGACATCCTGACGAGCTGGGCCCAGGGGGATCGCCTGGGTCGGCTCGACCTCGAACGCATGATGGGCCATCCCGCCGGGGACCCCACCGGCTACCGCACCGGCTCACCGATCCATCGCATCGAGTCGATCTCGGCTCCCATCCTGATCGCCCACGGCGAGCGCGACGACCGGGTCCATCCGAACCAATCGATCGAACTGGTCGAGGCCCTCCGGCGGATCGGCGCCACCTACGAGTACGTGACCTACCCGACCGAGGGCCACGGCTTCCTGCGTCGTGACCCGTTCCTCGATTTCTACGCCCGCCTGGAGCGCTTCCTCGACTGGTACCTGATGTAGCGGCCGGCGACGCTTGCCTTGGGCCACCATCGGGAGCAGTATTCTCGCCATCCCGCAGGCTTCGGCCTGCCCGAATGATGGTTGGTCATGCGCATGCGTCGTCTTCTCTTCTCGCTCGCGGCCCTCGGTGTCGCCGCCCTCATGCTGGTGCCCGGTGGGGTCGGCGCCCAGGACGACGGACCGGTCACCCTGACCATCGGCCTGACCCAGGACATCGACAGCCCGAACGTGACGGCCGGCTACCTGGTGTCGTCGTTCGAGGTGTGGAACCTCATGTACGACACGCTCACCACCAAGGCGGCGTCGGACTTCTCGGTCCAGCCGGCCCTGGCCGAGTCCTGGGAGGTCTCCGAAGACGGCCAGACCGTCACCTACACGCTCCGCGAGGGGTTGACGTGGTCCGACGGGGAGGCGCTGACCGCCGATGACGTCGCCTACACGATCAATCGTTCCCGGGACGAGGAGTGGATCAACCATTCGTCGACCGTGGCCAACATCACGGCGACCGTGATCGACGATCGCACGGTCGAGCTCGTGTCGTCGGTGCCCGATCCCAAGCTCCCCGTGATGGACGTCTACATCCTGCCCCAGCACGTCTACGAGTCGATCAGTGCCGATGATCTCGTCTCCTACGACGGCCTCGACGGGGTCGGTTCGGGTCCGTACACGCTCGAGTCGTGGAGCCCCGGCGAGAGCTGGGTGATGGTCCGGAACGAGAGCTACCACGGGTGGGAGGACGGCGCCGAGGGGCTCATCGATCGCATCGTGTTCCGCTTGTTCAGCAACGGCGACGCCATGGCTGCCGCGCTCCAGCAGGGTGAACTCGATGCCGCCCACAGCGTGCCCGCCGAGTCCTTCCAGCGCCTCGACGAGGACCCGAACATCGTGGCCGTCGTCGGCCAGCAGGGCGGCTTCTCCGAGCTCGGCCTGAATGCCGGTGCCGGTGGTATCGGCGACGGCCATCCGGCCCTGCTCGACAAGACCGTCCGGCAGGCCATCAACCACGCCATCGATCGCGACCTCCTGCTCGAGCGGGTGGCCCTGGGCCTCGGATCCCCCGGCGGGGTGATCTCGCCGTCGGCCGATCCGAGCTGGAAGCCCGAGATCCCGGCCGACCAACTGCTCGGGTTCGACCCGGCCAAGGCCAACCAGATGCTCGACGACGCCGGCTACGCCGACACCGACGGCGACGGCGTTCGCGAGATGCCCGATGGCAGCCGACCGCTCGAGTTCCGGTACGCCCAACGGTCGGAGTCGACCGCCGAACCGGCGCTGTCGGAGTTCGTCACGGGCTGGCTCGAGGACATCGGCATCGCCACCACCATCGTGGTGTTCGACGACTCCCAGCTCACCGATGCGGTGTCGGCGGGTGAGTTCGACCTGTTCTCCTGGGGCTGGACACCGTTCGTCGACCCCGATCCGATGCTGTCGTACTTCACCTGTTCGCAGGTCAGCTACAACGCCGACGACTACGGCTACAACGATGCCAATTGGTGCAACGAGGAGTACGACGCGCTCTACCTCGAGCAGAACGTCGAACTCGACCCCGACAAGCGGCGCGAACTCGTCGGCGAGATGCTGCTGCTGCTCTACGAAGAGGCCCCCTACGTCGTGTACTACGACGACGCCGATCTCCAGGCCTACCGCACGGATCGGTTCGAGGGGTGGGTCCGCCAACCCGAGGGCACCGGCCCGGTCATCTTCTCCAACAGCTCGCCGAGCTACGTCAACCTGCGCCAGATCGGCTTCGGGACCGGTGTCGGCTCGACCGCCGACGGCGCCGGCACCGGTTCCGATGACGGAGGCGCCAACGTGCCCCTGCTGGCCGGGATCGGCATGGCGATCGCCATCCTCGTCGGTGGTGGTGGCCTCTGGCTCAAGCAGCGGTCGACGGCCGACGAACGCGAGTAGGCCCCGCTCGATGCCGGCGGTGACCGAGGATCAGTGGTCGATGTCCGCGAGTTCGATCGTGCGTCGGGCCACGAACTCCTCGATCGCCTCGTCGATCCCCGGCGCCATCGGGGGCGGCTCGTAGTCGGCGACGAGCTGCTTCCAGATCCGGTTCGCCCGGGTCGTGGCATCGACCGAGCCGGCCTCGGCCCAGGTCTCGAAGTTGCGCCAGTCCGAGACCAGCGGCGAGTAGAAGGCCGTCTCGAAACGCTCCATCGTGTGTGGCGAACCGAAGAAATGACCGCCGGGTCCGACCTCGTCGATGGCGTCGAGGCCGAGCGTGTCGTCGTCGACCACGATCGGTCGCAGGTACTCGGTCATCAGCTGCAGCTGTTCGGCGTCGATGATCAGCTTCTCGAACGAGGCCGTGAGGCCGCCCTCGAGCCACCCGGCGGCGTGGTTGACCAGATTGGCGCCGCCCATCACGGATCCGAACAGCGACATGGCGCTCTCGTAGGTCGCCTGGGCGTCGACGACGTTGGACGCCGTGGTGTTCGACGAGCGATACGGGACTCCGTAGCGTCGGGCGAGCTGACCGCCGGCCTGGGCCGCGATCGTGTACTCCGGGGTCCCGAACGCCGGTGAACCGCTGCGCATGTCGACGTTCGAGGTGAACGATCCGTACATCACCGGGGCGCCTCGTCGGACCAACTGGGTGAGGGCGATTCCGGCCAGGCATTCGGCGTTCTGGAGCACGAGCGCGCCGGCCAGCGTGGCCGGGGCCATGGCCCCGGCCAGGGTGAAGGGGGTGATGGCGATCGCCTGGTTGTTCTCGGCGTACTCGATCAGACCGTGGGCCATCGGGACGTCGAGGGTGAGCGGCGAGTTGGTGTTGACGATCGCCAGGATCGCCGGGTCGGCGGCCAGGCCGTCTCGATCGGTGCCGAGCGCCAGGGCGGCGAGATCGATCGTGTCGGCAGCTCGGTGTCGCCCGAGCGCGGATCCCTGGAAGTTCTTGTCGATGTGGCGGATCACCGACGCGGTCTGGTCGAGGTGCCGGGTGTTCGCCGGCAGGTCCATGGGTTCGAAGGAGCCGCCGCCCTCCTGATGGATGATGTTGAGCGACTGGATGAGCTTGCAGAAGTCGGCCTGTTCGCGCAGCGTTCCCGGTCGGCGGCCGTGATCGAGGTCGGAGCAGAAGGCCGGACCGGAGATCGCACAGAACACCCGGTGGGACCCGCCGATCGTCAACGAGTGCCGGGGATTGCGGGCCCGCAGCGTGAAGGTGGAGGGAGCCGTGGCGATGGTCTCCACGATCAGATCGGGATCGAAACGGACTCGATCGTCGTCGACCCGGGCTCCGGCGGCCGCGAATCGCTGCCGGGCGCCGGCATCGAGGATCCGCATACCGGTGGTCTGGAGCAGGCGGAGCGACGCCTGGTGGAGACGTTCGATCTGGTCGGCGTCGAGGACCTCGGTGGGGGGTCGGGTGGCGACGACCGGGCCCCACGGCAGCTGTTGCACCTGGTTCCGGCCCCGGCCCCGGCGGTCGGGGCGCGGTCGTCGAGGACTCACGCCCGTCGACCGCCGGAGCGCAGGACTCGCAGCCGGCTCTCGAAGTCGTCGTGGTGGTGATAGCACCCCTCGAAGACCCGCTCGCCGGAATAGGCCATGCGCCCGTGCAGCAGACGCCAGTTGTCGAAGAGCAGTACCTGGCCCGGTTCGAGTCCGATGGTCGTCCAGTGCGAGCGATCGACGATCAGGTCGTGGAAGGCCGAGTAGGCGTCGTACCAGGCGACCATGGTGTCGGGATCGAGGAGGAACGGGGCGCGGTCGTAGTTGTTGAACGAGACCATTCGCATCGATCCGTCGGGGTTCGTCACGAGGGTCGGCCGTTCGGTGTGGAGGTGGACACCCGGCTCGAGGTAGTGGGCGGGTACCGGCACGGTGCGCAGCAGTTCGAACCGATCCGGCTGCTCGGCCCGCAGCCGTTCGGCGAGGGCGAAACCATCGACGAGGATGCTCTCGCCTCCCGATGCCGGGGTGCCGTCGGTGGCCGGGCCCCGTCGCAGGCAGGCGAACATCTGCAAGCCCGGCGATTCGTGGACGTAGGTCCCGTCGGTGTGGGGTTCGAGGTAGGACTCGGAGTAGGCCGTGTCGTCGTGCTCGGTCAGCTCGGCCGACAGGCTCCACATCGTGCCGAAGATCGAGCTGCGCGGGTGGGCCACTCGCCGCGCCACCTCCTCGGCCGACGCCCGATCGGTCGGCATCCCGTCGACCACACCGAACCCCACCCGCTCCACCGACTCGAGCCAGCTCCGGACCGCGTCGTCGTCGGCCATGAGGTCGGTATGGGGGACGGCGTCGACGGGCCCGAGCGGCGTGTCGGCGTCCCAGAGATGTCGGATCGGGGCGGCACCGAGTCCGGCGAGCGCGGCGAGCGCCGTCGACGAGATGGTCGACGGAGCCGTGCCATCGGCCCACCGGACGACGATCCCGTCATCGGTGGCCTCGGCCGAGTGGGGCCGGATCGAGCGGTCGATGGCGAACGAGTCGACCCGGCGTTGCCGGGTGTCGGGATCGAGCGACCCCGGATCGTCGCTGTGGTCCCGGATCCAGTACCAGGGCAGGACCAGACGGTCGGGGGACCCGGGAACGAACACGATCAGCGCCGGATCGGTCGGCTCGATCGAGAGGGCGGTCGGTGTCGTGGTGGTCATGGGTGGTGGCTCGTCGGGGTGGGTGTGGTCGGGGTGGGTGTGGTCGGGGTGGGTGTGGTCGGGGTGGGTGTGGTCGGGGTGGGTGTGGTCGGGTGGGTGTGGTCAGGGTTGGAGCGTGGCCTCGGCGCATCACTGCAGCCGGCGGGGGATGGTGTGATGCCAGCGTCGTTCGGCGAACGGCGCACCGTCGAGGCTGGTCCGGAGGTCGACGGTGAGGGTGTAGTCGGACTCGTTGGAGGCCACCGTGAGCTCGCTGATCGCCCGGCAGTTCGCCTCGGGCCAGGCCAGGGTGAAGTCGGCGATGCCGTGGGCCGATGCCCGTCCCGGATCGTCGGTCGACACCGTCATCACCCCGTCGTAGCGGTCGGTGGTGAGGACCCCGTGGGTCCCGGGATAGGTGTCGCCGTAACGAGTGACGACCCGGGTCTCGCGCCCGAGCACGTCGTGCTCGATTCGCCAGACGGCATCGGAATCGACCGGATCGGGTCCGGGTGCCTCCTCGAAGGTCGGAACGGACCGATCTTGGCGGGGAACGGTGGGCAGCAACAGGGTCGAGCCGGTCCGGTCGATCTCGATGGTCAGCGGTCGAGGCGGCGGCCAGAGGTTCGGCCAGTCGGTTCCGGCGATGGCCAGGCGCAGCCGCTGATCGGGGTCGAAACGCCAGGACGTCGCTTCGAGTTCGATCTCGACGTCGTACCAGCGGCCGGGCTCGAGCGGCTCGGGATCACGGCCCGGCATCCCGGTCGGCGACGACGGCCACACCTCGCGATGACACAGGTTGAGGAATCCCCGGGTGACCAGGGCCGACGTTGCGTCGGGAGCGACCGCCGACAGCTTGGCCGACACGAACGCCACCGGTTCGTCGGCCCGAATCCGCACACGCAGGCGAGGGTGTCCCAGGATCTCGATCGACTCGGGAACCGGCCAGTCGGTCACGACCGACCAGGCGTCGTCGCCTCGCTGGTCGAGGGGTTGACCCCAGGGAAGGGCCCCGGCACAGGAGATCCAGGCGGCGGTGCCGGTGTCGGGCCGGACCCGCAGCCGTTCGACCGGCGGGCGACCGTCGACGGCGAGCGGGCGGCTGAGGGTGACGTTGCGCTCCAACAGGTCTGCCGATTCGCTGCGCCACTCGCCGTTGACGGTCGGGGTGTCGGGGGCCGGCGGGGTCCAGTGGCGAACGAAGACCTGGATCGGATCGGTGTGCCGGGTCGGGCCTCCGCGGAGGTGCTCGTCGAACCAGGCGATCATCTCGGGAAGGAACGCGAGGTTCGGACCGGGCCTCGCCGAGTCGGGCTGTTGATGGCTCCACGGACCGAGCAGCAACCGCCACGGGACGTCGAGCCGCTCGACGGTTCGGAAGGTGTTGTTGCGGTAGCCGTCGGCCCAGCCGGCGACCAGCATGGTCGGGCAACCGATGCGCTCGTAGCCGGCACCGTCGGGTCCGAGCCGGATCGAACCCCGTCGCCAGGTCGGGCCGTCGGTCTGGTTCGAGAGCCACTCGAGGATCCACGGCGGGGTGTGATCGACCCGGTGTCGCCACTCGTCGAGCCACCCGTCGCCCCAGATCGCGGGCACCGGTGGGAGCGCGTTCATGGCGATCATGTAGGTGACGTAGTCGATGAGATCGATCGCCCGCAGCGTTCCACCGGTGTAGTGGACGTCGTCGGCGTAGCGGTCGTCGGTCGAGTACATGGCGCAGACCGCGCCGAGGGCCGGGACCCCCGAGGCGGCGAGGTGCAGCGAGTTGAAGCCCGAGTACGACGTCCCGAACATGCCGATCCGGCCCGTGCACCACGCCTGCGCCGCGAGCCAGGCGATGACCGCGGCCAGATCGGCGATCTCCTCGTCGGGGTACTCGTCGGTGGCGATCCCCGAGGACGACCCGGTGCCCCGGAGATCGACCCGGCAGACCCCGAAGCCGCCGTCGATCACCAGATCCTCGTAGGTGTCGGCGTAGGACGCCGTGACGTCGTCCTTGCGATAGGGGAGCGCCTCGAGCAGGCAGGCAACGGGAGCGGTGGCGGCATCGAGCGGCAACCAGATCGTGGCGTGCAGTCGTTCCCCGTCGGCGAGGTCGATCCACTGGTCGAAGCTCTGCCACTCGGCGGCATCGGGCGCCCCTGGTCGATCGGACGCGGTGTCGCCCGAAGCGTGCGAGATCATCCGACACTGTAGATCGTCCGACGGGTTCTACCATCGTCCGATGGCCGAGCGTGCACCGGTGATCGGGGTGGTCGGATTGGGGGGCCTGGGGTCGGCATCGGCGTGGTTCGCCGCCCGCTCCGGGGCCCGGGTGGTCGGCTTCGAGCAGTTCGGACTCGGCCACGTGCGTGGGGCGTCACACGACCATTCGCGGATCATTCGCCGCTCCTACCACACGCCGCACTACGTCGAACTGACGGCGGGGGCCTACGACGCCTGGCACGAGGTCGAGGTCGCCGCCCGGACCGAGATCGTCTCGGTCACGGGCGGGCTCGACCTGTTCCCGCCCGGTGCCGCGATCGACCCGTCCACGTATCGATCGAGCCTCTCGGCGGTGGGGGTCGACCACGAGTGGCTGGCCGGACCCGAGATCCGTGACCGGTGGCCTGCGTTCGGCATCGACGACGACGTGAACGGGATCTACCAGGCCCAGACCGGCATCGTCCCGGCCGGTCGGGCCACCGCGATCATGGCGGCGCTGGCGGTCGACGCCGGTGCCGAGCTGCATCCGAACACCCCGGTCCGGGCGATCGAGGCCGACGCGCGACGGGGCCCGCATCGTCACCGACGCCGGAACGCACCGGGTCGACCGGGTGATCGTCACCGCCGATGCCTGGACCGACCGACTGCTGCGCTCGATCGGTGTCGACCTGGCGCTCGGGGTCACGCTCGAACAGGTGACCTACCTGCGGCACCCCCGGATCGATCGCCTCCAGCGGGACCGGCTGCCGGTCTGGATCTGGATGGACGACCCGAGCTACTACGGCTTCCCCGAATACGGTCACGCCGCCACCATCAAGGTGGCCGAGGACTGTGGTGGACCGCTCGTCGACCCCGACCGGCGAACCTTCGAACCCGATCCGCACGCCGAGGCCCGGCTGGTCGCGTTCACCGAGGGGCTGCTCGGTGGTCCGGTGGAGATCGACCATTCCGTCACCTGCCTCTACACCCTCACCGCCGATCGGGACTTCGTGCTCGATCACGTCCCCGGCCTGCCGCAGGTGCTGGTGGGCCTCGGCGCCGCCCACGGGTTCAAGTTCGCAGCCTGGTTCGGCCGCACCCTCGCGGAGCTCGCGATCGAAGGGTCGAGCAGCCTCGACCTGACGCCGTTCTCGTTGTCCCGTCCCGGTCTCGACACCCCGATCGACCGGTCACGCTGGTTGGTGTGACACCGTCGCGTTCGTCAGAGGAGGTCGTGGCTCGGGAAGACCGAGCGGGGGTCGATCACGTCGTCGGCGGAGCAGGCGAAGTGATCGAAGTCGACGATCGAGAAGCCGGCGTCGAGCAGCGGGGCGAAGAGCGGGCTGGGCCCGGGGACGTACAGCTTCACCCGGCGGCCCGCAGACCGTTCGGCGACCCGGTCGAGGACCCCGGCCGCGACCGCCGGCAGGGCGGCCGGTGATTCGGCGAAGAGCGGCCCGACGCTGATGACCGACGGATCGGCGATCGAGAACGGCGTCGACCAACGAACCACGGCGCCCCCGATCGCAGTGCCGGTGTTGTCGTGGACCGTGTGGAGGTCGGTCTCGACCTCTCGTTGCCAGTATTCGAGGTCGACACGATCGAGGGCGTACCCCGCGCCGGCCGCCGCCCCGAGGAGTTGGTCGGCGTCGACGGTGCGGACCTGACCGGGCTCGGTGGTGAGTCCCCCGGTGGTCACCCCGGCCGGTCCGCTGCGCATCACGAAACACGGCCAGCGCGGCGTCATGCCCAGCTTGGCGTAGAGCGACAGCGCCCGAACGTCGCTCGAGGCCATGGTGGCCCGAACGGCGCCGGGCCGGTCGAGGATCAGCAGGTCGTCGACGAGGCGCCGCCCGATCCCGGCGCCGTGGGCGTCGGGCGACACGAACAGGTCGGCGAGGAACCAGCGTTCGGCCCGGGTGATGCTCGCCCCGAAACCGACGACCTCGTCGGCGCGCTCGGCCACCAGCAGGGTCCCGGTGACCCGTTCGTGGCCGTAGAGCCCGTAGGCCTCGGCGGCCGGGGGCAGGGTCCGGTCGACCGTGGATCGCCAGACCTCGGTGCAGGCCAACAGGTCACTCGGGTTGGCAACACGAATCCGCACGGTCGACGACATCGGTGGGAATCTAGTGGGTTCGCGGCGCCCGCCCGGGCCCGGCGTCGGGGCCCGGGGGCGTCGACCCGGACCGATTCGCCGGCCGCCTGCCCGTGTCGGGCTACCGCCGCTGTGTCGACCCTCGTAGGCTGGGAACATGCCTCTCTCTGTGAAGACACGCGACGACGAACGGCGGCTCGATCTGATCGTGTTCGGTGCGACGAGTTTCGCCGGTCAGATCCTGTGCCGGTATCTCGTCGAGCGTCACGGGACTCCACGCTCGGGTGGCGAGTTGCAGTGGGCCATCGCCGGTCGGAGCAAGGACAAGCTCGACGAGGTGGCCGACGCCACCGGTGCCAACGTCGAGCGGATCGTCGCCGACGCGGCCGCCGAACACGACATGAAGGTGCTCGCCGGGAGCGCCCACGTCGTCGTCTCGACCGTCGGGCCCTACGCGCTCTACGGATCGGCGCTGGTGGCTGCGGTCGCCGCAGTCGGCACCGACTACTGCGATCTCACCGGTGAACCCCAGTGGATGCAGCGGATGATCGACGCCCACGGCGAAGCCGCCGAGGCCAGTGGGGCGCGGATCGTGCACAGCTGCGGCTTCGACTCGATCCCTTCCGATCTCGGTGTCCACTACACCCAGGAACAGGCGATCGAGCGGTTCGGTGAGCCCTGCAACGAGATCCTGATGCGGGTGAAGTCGTTCAAGGGAGCGGCGAGCGGCGGCACCGTCGCCAGCATGATGAACATCATGAACGAGGTCGCGAAGGACTCCGACCTCCGCAAGGTGTTGGCCAACCCGTATGCGCTCGCTCCCGAGGGCATGCGTGAAGGCGTCGAGCAACCGAGCGTGATCACCCCCGAGCACGATGGCGCCTCCGGCGAATGGATGGCGCCGTTCGTGATGGAGTCCATCAATTCCCGGATCGTCCACCGCAGTCACGCCCTGCTCGAGCGCCCGTGGGGTGACGACTTCCGCTACGGCGAGGCGATGCTGACCGGTGGTGGGCCGCTCGGCATGGCTCGGGCCACGGCGGTGTCGGGGGCGATGGCGGGCGCGCTCGGGATGGCGGCGATCGGTCCCGTCCGTGGTCTGCTGAACCGGTTCGTGCTGCCGAAACCGGGCGACGGTCCGAGCGAGGAACAGCAGGAGGCCGGCCATTTCGACCTTCGCTTCTTCGGAACGACGCCGAGCGGTCGGTCGATCCAGGTGCAGGTGACCGGCGATCGCGACCCCGGCTACGGCTCGACGGCGAAGATGCTCGGTGAGGCGGCCTTCTGCCTGGTCGAAGACGACGAAGACGATGCCGGAGGCGGCTTCTGGACACCGTCCACTGCGTTCGGCGACCGCCTGGTCGAGCGACTCGAGGAACACGCGGGCCTGACGTTCTCGGTGGTCGGTTGAGCCGACCCCGGGGCGCGACCGGTCAGTCGGGTTCGGCCCGGCGCTGGCCGTAGTCGCCGAACGGTTCGTCGCGTTCGCGTACCGCCTGCCGGAAGCCGACCTCCTGGGCCCGATCCACGAAGTCGGTGCCCTCCTGGGAATGCCGGGCCACGCCGTCGAACAGGGTGCCGATGAGCCGTGAGCCCGCCGGGTCGTAGAGCTGCCGGGCGACCTCGTTGATGGCGCGGGTGATCATCTCGAGCTGGTTGCCCGGCACCATCGCCACCCGCTGGGCGAGCGCATGGGCTCGCTCGGCGAGTTCGTCGTCGGGGACGCATTCGAGGATGGCTCCCCATTCCGCAGCCTGGCGACCGGTGAACTCGTCTCCGGTGAGCATGTAGCGGCGGGCCCGCTCGACGCCGAGCCGGGCCACCCAGTTCCACGGGGCCTCGGGGATCCCCCAGACCCGCGACGGTGGGTAGCCGAAGCGGGCCGATTCGGCCGCCACGATGAGGTCGGCGTTGAACACGATGTTGGTGCCACCGGCGATGCACCATCCGGAGACGGCCGCGATGGTCGGTTTCGGGACGAGGTGGAGCTTGGCCCACACCTCGGCGTAGGCCCCGATCATGTGGAGGTCCCCGGCCGAATCCCAACGGCGGTCGGCGTGCTCGGACTGGCGCGCCTGGCCACGGGTGCTCTCGGACAGCTCGTAGCCGGCGCAGAACGCCTTTCCCTCGGCCTGGAGCAGGATCACCCGGACGTTCCGGTCGGCGGCGGCGCGATCGAGCTCGCTCGACAGCTCGTCGCGCAGCTGGGGGGTGATGGTGTTGTAGGCCTCGGGTCGGCACAGGGTGAGGACCCGGACGTGACCATCGGTTTCGGCTCGGACGGCGATCGGGGGCATCGTGGCTGGCTCCTCGGGAGTCGGTCGAGATCGGCCGGCGGCCGGTCGGGGATCAGGGCGGGAACACCGTCTCGACGGCGGCGACGATGCGGGCGGTCATCTCGTCGAGTTCGGCATGGGTCACCGACAGCGGGGGACCGAGCAGGATCGCGTCGCCCGAGTTCCCGTCGACCGAGGAGGCGCACGGATAGACCGTGAGTCCGAGGTCGAAGCAGGCCGCGGTGATCCGTTCGGAGACACGATCGGACGGGTGGAACGCGGCCTTGGAGTCGCGGTCGGCGACGAACTCGACGGCGTTGAGCAGACCGAGACCGCGGATGTCGCCGACGTGGGGATGGTCGTCGAGGCCCGCCCGCAGCGCACTGCGGGCTCGTTCACCGCTCGGTCCTGCCGCGTCGACGAGCCCCTCGTCTCGCAAGACGTCGAGCACGGCGCCGGCAACGGCGGCACCGATGGGGTGGTGCGACCAGGTGAAGCCGTGCACGAAGTTGGCGGCATCGTGAACGGCGTCGTAGACCCGACCCGACGCCATGCACAGTCCGAGCGGCCAGTACCCGCTCGAGGCACCCTTGCCGGCCGTGATGATGTCGGGGCGGATACCCCAGTGGTCGACGGCGAACCAGCGGCCGGTGCGTCCGAACCCGGTCATGACCTCGTCGGCGATGAGCAGCACGCCGTGACGCCGACAGACCTCGGCGATGGCCGGCCAGTAGTCGTCCGGGGGCACGACGGCGCCGAGGGTCGCCCCGCTGACGGGCTCGGCGATGAACGCGGCGATGTTGTGAGGACCGACGGCGGCGAAGACGTTCTCGGTCTCGGCGGCCAGTTCGGCGCCGGTGCGGTCGTCTCGATAGGGGTTGGCCATCGGGACCCGGACCGTCTTGCCGATCCACGGTTCGTAGCCCCGGCTGAGCGCGATCCGATCGGAGGCGTCGAGCACCCCCCGGGTGTTGCCGTGGTAGGCGCCCTGTCGAGCGGCGATCAGGTGGCGGTCCTCGCCGCGGGCCAGGTGATAGGCCCGAGCCAGCTTGAAGGCCGTCTCGTTGGCCTCGCTGCCGCCGCTCACGGGGAAGATTCGCACGTCGTCGACGGGAACGAGCGGTGCGACGGCATCGGCGTACCGACCGAGCGCCACCGAGTCGAACTGGGTGGCGTGGACGTAGTCGACCGAGGCGGCCTGTTCGGCCATGGCGGCGACGACGACAGGGTGGCCGTGGCCGATCGAATTGGCGATCGCCCCGGCGGCTCCGTCGAGATACCGACGGCCCTCGGTGTCGATGATGGTGCAACCCTCGGCCCGGGCGGCGGTCGGTCGGTCGGCGGCCCGACGGAAGACATGAGCGGAGCCCTCGGTCATCGTCGAAGACTAGGTCGTCACCGGGGCATCGGGTAACCGGATCCGATCGGGCTCAGGACCGACGCGGCCCGACCGTCATGGTTCGTCTCCGGTGGATACTGAGGTATCGGAGACCCTCGGTGCCGGCGACGATGGAGCGGGACGCACCTCGGGGGACGAGGGCCACGTGATCGGCTGCCAGTCGCCGTCGGCGGCCGTCGATACTGATCACACCGGCGCCCGTCTGCACGGCGACGAGGACGTCGACCTCGGCGTTCACGTGTTCGCCGATGGAAGCACCGGGCCCGAGTCGGACCAGGTTGGCGTCGAGGTCGCCACCGTGGGGCAGATGCCAGATGACCCCGTCACCGCCGGCGGTCATGACCGAGAGATCGACCACCACGTCGTCGGTCGTCGGTGGATCGCCCAGGTGGGCCCAGCAGGCGGGGTCACCGCCGGATTCGTCGGTGGTGTGCGGGGTGGGATCGCTCGACGATGCGGCCATGCGAGCAGCGTAGATCGGCGGTGAGGGCGGGGCCGTGCGTCGACGGGGCGGGTGGCTGCCCGAGGTGAGGCCGAAGGCCCGCTGCGGTACCGTGCCACGATGTTCCGCGTTCGGTCCGGTCGCTTCGGTTCCGGTGGCGATCCCTGGTTCCGGATCGGCACCAGGGAGGTCGGTACCTCGGCTGCGGTCGCGCTCCGCCGTCGTGGTGGGCATGGTCCTGCGGGTCCTCGAAGGACCGCGGTCGCCGGTGTCGACCTGGCTGGTCCATTCCTCGCCGAAGGTGATGGAGGGACAGCTGTGGCGTCTGGTCACGTGGTTCGTCCCCAACGATCCGTCGCTGTGGACGCTGGTCACGGCGTTCGTGCTGTTCGCACTCGGATCCCAGCTCGAGGAGACGCTCGGGCGTCGCCGCATGGCGCAGTTCGTGACGGTTCTGCTGGTGATCCCGGCCCTGGTCGCACTGGTGCTCTACGCCCTGGCGATCCCGGGGGTGCCGCTGGTCTTCTCGGGTGCGGGACTGCTCGGCGGGTCGGTCTTCCTGGCGTTCGTGTCGCACCGACCTCGCGTCCGGTTCTTCTTCGGGATCCCGGGCTGGGTCCTGGCTGCGGTCTTCGTCGGCCTGGAGTTCCTCGTCGCGGTGGCCGATCGTGATGGGGGAGAACTGGTCTTCCTGCTCGGCCGGCTCGGTGGCCTGGCGCTCGCGGTCACGGGATTCGGACTGGCCGACTGGGCCGGCTTCCCGAGGCCCGGCCGGACTCGCCAGGGTCCTTCGGCAACCGTTGCCGGGACGGTGCGATCCCCGGGGGCCACGGTGGTCCAACTCGACGATCGCCGGTTCGGCGAACTCGAACTCGACGCCATCCTCGATCAGATCTCCGAGCGCGGGACCGAGAGCCTGAACGACGAACAACGTCGGCGCCTCGCCGCCTACTCGAAGAAGTCGAAGCGCCGCCGCGATCGGTGATGGCCTCAGGCCGGACGTTCGGCGATCACCTGGACCACGGCGCCGACACCGGTGTGGCCGACGCCCTCGATCACCGGTCGTTCGAGTTCGGCACCATGGACGATCGTCAGGCCGACGAGGTCTCGACGGAGCTCGGTCAGGGTCATGGTCAGCTCGGGGACCGGTGGGCCACCGGTTCCCCGACCGACCTGGTTCGGCGTGTAGGCCTCGAGCACGAGCCGACCACCGGGCCGCAGCGCCGCCGACAGCAGCCCGTGGATCCGGGTGCGGACCGAGGGAGGCGTGTGGGCGAAGATCGAAACGATGGTGTCCCATCGGTCGCGACCCAGGTCGAAGTCGGCCAGGTCGCCGACCAGCGCCTCGACCGTGAGGCCCCGTTCTGCGGCGAGGCGACGGGTCTTGGCGACCCCGGCCTCGGTCAGGTCGACCGAGGTCACCCGGTGTCCGAGGCCGGCGAGGAAGGTCGCATTTCGACCCTCGCCCTCGGCGATGCAGAGGACGTCGCCGATCGGCAGGTCGGCGACGGCGGCGCGCAGATAGGTGTTGGGTTCGGTGCCGTAGAGATAGTCCTCGGCGGAGAACCGGTCCTCCCACCTGGCCCGGGCGTCGGCGGCAGGGTCGTTGGTCGGTGCAGGGTCGTTGGTCACGGTGCGACCACGGCGAAGCCGGCCCCCTGCCAGGCCTGGATGCCGCCATCGATGTTGGCGACGTCGGCGAAGCCGAGGCCGGCCATGAGATCGAGGGCCTGGCCACTGCGGCTGCCCGACCGGCAATACAGCAGGTACGGTCGATCGGGGTCGAGTTCGGCGATCTGATCGGCGAAGTCGGGATCGTAGAAGTCGACCAGCGTGGCGCCGTCGAGGTGCCCTTCGGCGAACTCCTCGGGGGTCCGCACGTCGAGCACCACCAGATCGTCGGGCGGGTCGGCGGCCAGGGCCGCCCCGTCGGCCGGGCTGACGGTGCGGATGCCGCCGTCGGTCGATGTGACCGGATCGGTGGGCGCCGTGGCGAGGGGGGCGTCGGCAGCGGTTGGCGACCCGCAGGACGCCGCCCCGAATGCCAGGATCGCCGCGACGGCTGCGGCAGTGATCATTCGTCGAACCATGCCGCAATGGTACGGACATTTGGCCGGGACGGCGTACTCGGCGTCACCGGAGGCGGACCGGACCACCGATTACGCTCCCCGAGCGACACCCTCCGCCCCCTCGACCCCGAACGACAGGACGACCCCGATGCCGTACCGAAGCCCGCCCGACACGCCGGTCTCCCTGCGTTCGCAACACTGGTTCGACAATCCCGACAACCCCGAGATGACCGCGCTCTACCTCGAGCGCTACCTCAACTTCGGGCTCACCCGCAGCGAGCTGCAGTCCGGGCGTCCCATCATCGGGATCGCCCAATCCGGGTCCGACCTCTCGCCCTGCAACCGCCACCATCTCGAACTGGCCAAGCGGGTGCGCGACGGCATCACGGCGGCCGGCGGGGTGGCGCTCGAGTTCCCGACCCATCCCATCCAGGAGACGGGTAAACGACCGACCGCCGCCCTCGACCGCAACCTGGCCTACCTCTCACTGGTCGAGGTGCTCTACGGTTACCCGCTCGACGGGGTGGTGCTCACCACCGGCTGCGACAAGACCACCCCGGCCATGCTGATGGCGGCGGCCACGGTCGACATCCCGGCCATCGCCCTGCCGGGCGGGCCGATGCTCAACGGCTGGTTCGACGGCGAGCGCGTCGGGTCGGGAACCATCGTCTGGAAGGCCCGGGAACTGCTCGCCACCGGCGACATCGATGACGACGGCTTCATGGACATGGTGACCTCGTCGGCGCCGTCGGTCGGGCACTGCAACACCATGGGTACCGCGTCGACGATGAACGCCCTGGCCGAGGCGTTGGGCATGACGTTGCCGGGTGCTGCGGCCATCCCCGGTCCCCATCGGGAGCGAGCCCAGTGCGCCTACGAAACCGGACGCCGGATCGTCGAGATGGTCCACGAGGACCTCAAGCCCTCCGACATCATGGATCGGGCCGCGTTCGAGAATGCCATCGTGGTGTGTTCGGCGATCGGCGGGTCGACCAACGCCCCGATCCACGTCAATGCCATCGCCCGCCACATCGGGGTCGAGGTGACCATGGCCGATTGGGAGACGATCGGCCACGCCATCCCCCTCCTGGTCGCCATGCAGCCGGCCGGCTCCTATCTCGGCGAGGACTACCACCGCGCCGGCGGACTGCCGGCCGTGGTGAACACGCTCCTCGAGCGTGGTCTGATCCGGACGGCGCGGACCGCCAACGGGAACACCCTGGCCGAGAACTGCGCCGACACGCCGAGTCGCGACCTCGACGTGATCCGGCCGTTCGAGCGCCCGCTCCTGACCGATGCCGGGTTCCTGGTGATGACCGGCAACCTCTTCGAAACGGCCATCATGAAGACGAGCGTGATCTCCGCCGACTTCCGCGATCGTTACCTCGACGATCCCGACGATCCCGACGCGTTCATCGGCACGGCGGTGGTGTTCGACGGGCCCGAGGACTTCCATGCCCGGATCGACGACGAACCCGGCGTCGACGAGCACTCGATCCTGTTCATGCGCGGGACCGGCCCGGTCGGCTACCCGGGATCGGCGGAGGTGGTGAACATGCGGGCTCCGGCGAGGCTCCTCGAACGGGGTGTGTCGGAGCTGCCCTGTGTGGGAGACGGTCGCCAGTCGGGAACGTCGGGCTCACCGTCGATCCTCAACGCCTCGCCCGAGGCGGCCGAGCAGTCCGGCCTCGCCGTGCTCCGGACCGGGGATCGAGTGCGGATCGACCTGGGCCGGCGTCGGGTCGACGTGTTGATCGGCCCCGGCGAGCTGGCCGATCGCCTGAGCGCGCTCGAGGCCGCCGGAGGCTACCCGTACCCCGACCACCAGACTCCCTGGCAGGAGATCCAACGGGGGATCGTCGATCGGCTCGATCGGGGCATGGTCCTGAAGCCGGCCGTCGGCTACCAGCGCATCGCCTCGTCGAAGGGGATTCCCCGGGACAACCACTGATCCCGAAGCCAATCCGGGGCCTTCGACCCTGGTGACCACGGGGCCCGCCCAACACGATGGGGGAGTCGTCGTGGAAAGGACCACCGAGTGCCCGCTGTGTTGCCGCCCCCGTCGTGGACGTCGTCTGCCTCAGCGCAGGACTCGACCGCTGATCTCGTGGGGCTCGATGGCCACCCAGATCGGGCGCCACTGCTCCCTCGACCATGGGGTGAGGCCGATGTTCTCGAGCACCTCGATCTCGGCCCAGTCGGTGACCTCGCGGGCGACGCCCCGCATCACCACGCTCCAGCCCGACCGCTCGGCCGGATCCCACTGATCCACTTCGAAGCAGACGGTCTGCCCCTCGGCCGCGGCCGACAGCTTCAGACCTTCGAGGGTCCGGAAGACGATCGAGCCGTCGTGCCAGGCGAAGTTGACCGGGAGCACGAGGGGCGCGCCGTCGCTGGTGAAACCGATCCGACCGATCGGCGTGGACTCGACCAGCTCGACGCACTGAGCCTCGTCGATCACCCCCATACGGCTCACGATGTCGATGGCGATCGGCTCGGTCTCGGGCCTGTGGTCGTTCATGGTGATGACTCCTCGCAGTCGGTCACCCGTAGTGAACTCGCTGACGTGTCGAGACGTCCAGAGTCGAAGGTCCAACCCGAGATCACGCCCCGTTTCCCGAACGACGAGCCACCGGCCCGCCCCTCGGGCCGACCCGAGACAGGAACGAAGCATCCATGACCCCCACGACAGCCGACCCCGTCAGGACCCCCCGGATCGTCGTCGACGGCAACGAAGCCGCCGCACGGATCGCCCACCGGGTGAGCGAGGTCATCGCCATCTATCCGATCACCCCGGCCTCGCCGATGGGTGAGCTGTCGGATGCGTGGTCCCAGGCCGGGAAACGCAACCTCTGGGGCGCCGTGCCCGATGTCATCGAGATGCAGTCCGAGGCCGGGGCCGCGGGCACCCTGCACGGGTCCCTGCAGACCGGAGCCCTCAGCACGACGTTCACGGCCTCGCAGGGATTGCTGTTGATGATCCCGAACCTCTACAAGATCGCCGGGGAACTCCTGCCGGCGGTGGTGCACGTGGCCGCTCGGACCGTCGCCACCCACGCGCTGAGCATCTTCGGCGACCACAGCGACGTCATGGCGGCCCGACAGACCGGCATGGCCCTGCTCGCGTCGGGGTCGGTCCAGGAGGCCCATGACCTGGCCCTGATCGCCCACGCGGCGACCCTGCGCAGCCGGGTCCCCTTCCTGCACTTCTTCGACGGGTTCCGCACGAGCCACGAGGTGGCGACGATCTCGTCGATCGACGACGACGTGATCCGGGAGATGATCGACGACCGCCTGATCGACGAACACCGGGCACGGGCCCTCGATCCCGACCGCCCGGTCCTGCGGGGAACCGCGCAGAACCCCGACGTGTTCTTCCAGGCCCGAGAGGCCGCCGAGCCCTTCCACCGTGCCGTCCCGGGCATCGTCCGGGCCGAGATGGACCGGTTCGCCGAGCTCACCGGGCGGCAGTACGGGCTCGTGGAGTACCGGGGCCACCCCGAGGCCGAGCGGGTCATCGTGATCATGGGTTCGGGTGCCGGAACCGTCGGCGAGGCCATCGACGCCCTGGTCGCCCGGGGCGAGCGGGTCGGGGTCGTCGCCGTCCACCTCTACCGACCCTTCCCGATCGACGCGTTCATCGAGGCGTTGCCTGCGACCACGACGGCGATCGCGGTGATGGACCGGACCAAGGAGCCCGGGGCGCCCGGTGACCCGCTCTACCTCGACGTCGTCGCCTCGCTGGTCGAGGCGTGGACGGGATCGCGCCTGCCGCGAACCATCGGCGCCCGCTACGGGCTGTCGTCGAAGGAGTTCACGCCGTCGATGGCCATGGCGGTCTTCGACGAGCTGACCGACCCCGAGGGTCGTCGGAACCTCACCGTCGGCATCGTCGACGACGTGTGCCATACCAGTGTCTCCGACGACCCCGATGCCTGGCACGAACCGGCCGAGGTCCAGCGAGCGGTGTTCTACGGCCTCGGGAGCGACGGAACGGTCGGCGCCAACAAGAACTCGGTCAAGATCGTCGGAGAGCGCACGAGCTCGTTCGCCCAGGGCTACTTCGTCTACGACTCGAAGAAATCCGGGTCCACCACGGTCTCGCACCTCCGGTTCGGTCCGGAACCGATCCGCTCCGCCCACCTGATTCGCGAAGCCGATTTCGTCGGGATCCACCATTTCGGGAGCTTCGAGCGGCAGGACCTGCTGTCGCTCGCCGTTCACGGCGCGACACTGCTCATCAATTCCCCCCATCCCCAGGGCGAGACCTGGGCCCACCTGCCCGTCGAGGCCCAGCAGGCCATCATCGACAAGGAACTCGAGGTCTGGGTCATCGACGCCGGAGCCGTCGCCCGGGCCAATGGACTCGGCAACCGGGTCAACACGGTCCTGCAGACGTGCTTCTTCGCCCTGACCGACCTCCTCGACACGCCGCAGGCCGTCGACGCGATCAAGGACTCGATCGCCAAGAGCTACGGGAAACGGGGCGAGATGGCGCTGCGCCGGAACTACGCCGCAGTCGATGGTGCGCTGGCCGGACTCCGTCGGTTGGA
Organism: uncultured Acidimicrobiales bacterium; assembly: GCA_963717115.1. Lineage (GTDB taxonomy): Bacteria > Actinomycetota > Acidimicrobiia > Acidimicrobiales > SZUA-35 > JBBQUN01. The sequence goes on from CAVQVO010000017.1 coordinate 1,187,716, forward strand.
GCGGACCGATGCCCCGACCGGTCGTCCCCGGCCGCCCGTGGTTCCTCCGGCGGCGCCGGACTTCGTCAAACGGGTCACGGCCGCCATGATGGCCGACGAAGGCGACCGCCTGCCCGTGAGTGCGCTGCCGGTCGATGGGACGTTCCCGACCGGGACCGCTCGCTGGGAGAAGCGGACCATCGCCGCCGAGATCCCGATCTGGGATCCCGAGATCTGCATCGACTGTGCCCGCTGCGCGCTCGTGTGCCCGCATGCGGCCATCCGGATGAACATCGTCACCGAGGCCGCCGTGGGCGGCGCACCGGAGGTGTTCCAGACCAAGCCGCTCAAGGCCGATCCGACCAAGCGGCTCGTCATCCAGGTGGCACCCGACGACTGCACCGGGTGCGGCGTGTGCGTGAGCATCTGCCCGGCGAAGTCGAAGACCGCGGTCAAGCACAAGGCCATCAACATGGAACCGATCGGCGAGCACCTCGAGGTCGAGCGCTCCAACTTCGCCTTCTACGAGACCCTGCCCTACGGGGCGCGCACGAGCCTGGCCCTCGACACGATCAAGGGGTCACAGCAGGCCCAGCCGCTCTTCGAGTTCTCGGGGGCCTGCTCGGGCTGCGGCGAGACGCCCTACCTGAAGTTGCTGACCCAGCAGCTCGGGGATCGCATGGTCGTCGCGAACGCCACCGGCTGTTCGTCGATCTACGGCGGGAACCTGCCGACGACGCCCTGGACCGTCGATGCGCAGGGTCGAGGCCCGGCCTGGGCCAACTCGCTGTTCGAGGACAACGCCGAGTTCGGGCTCGGGATGCGGATGGCCCTCGACCACGCCGAGGCGGCGGCTCGCCGACTCGTCAACGAACTGGCGCCCCGGATCGGTCCCTTGGCCGGCGACATCCTCGACAACCCGCAGACCGACGAGCTCGGAATCGCTCGGCAACGCGACGACGTCGATCGGCTCCGCTCCTGGCTCGACGAGCATCCGGGACCGGTCGCCGATCGCCTCGCGACCCTGGCCGGTCACCTCGTCAAACGCAGCGTCTGGCTGATCGGTGGCGACGGCTGGGCCTACGACATCGGCTTCGGCGGCGTCGACCACGTGCTCGCCTCGGGGCGTGACGTCAACGTGCTCGTGCTCGACACCGAGGTGTACTCGAACACCGGCGGCCAGACGTCGAAGGCGACCCCCCGGGCCGCGATCGCCAAGTTCTCCGCCGGCGGGAAGAGCACGGCCAAGAAGGACCTGGGGATGATCGCCATGGCCTACGGCGACGTGTACGTCGCCCACATCGCCATGGGGGCCAACATGACCCAGACCGTGAAGGCGCTCGCCGAGGCCGCGGCCCACCCCGGTCCGTCACTGGTGATCGCCTACAGCCCCTGCATCGCCCACGGCATCGACATGGCCGACATGATGGGCCACCAGAAGATGGCCGCCGACAGCGGGTACTGGCCGCTCTACCGCTACGACCCGCTGCGGGAGAGCGACGGCGACCATGCCCTGCACCTCGACTCGCGCAAGCCGACGATCGACTTCAAGACGTTCGCCATGACCGAGGCCCGATTCTCGATGCTGGCCCGAGCCAATCCCGACCGGGCCGACGAGCTCATGCAGGCGGCCCAACGCGACATCGACGACCGCTGGCATCTGTACGAGCAGATGGTCGACGTCGAGCGCACGGCGCGGTTCGGGATCGTCGACGACCACGACGACGACCATCCGGACGCAATGTCCGTGATGCCCGGTTCAGAGGCAGGAGCCTGACATGACCGATCTGTCGACCACCTATCTCGGCCTCGCTCTGGCCCATCCGATCGTCGCCTCGTCGTCGCCCCTGACCGGCAACCTCGACTCGTTGCGTCGGCTCGAGGCGGCCGGGGCGGCGGCCGTGGTGCTCCCTTCGTTGTTCGAGGAGCAGGTCGAGCACGACGCCTTGGCCGTCGACCGCGGGCTCGAGTACGGCGCCGATGCGAATCCCGAGGCCCTGGGCGGGTACTTCCCGGATCTGGACGACTACAACGCCGGCGCCGATGCCTACGTCGACCTCCTGGTGTCGGCCAAGCGGGAGCTGGCGATCCCGGTCATCGCGAGCCTCAACGGGAACTCCGACGGAGGCTGGACCCACTACGCCACCGTCCTCCAGGACGAGGGAGCCGATGCCCTGGAGTTGAACGTCTACCACGTGGCCGCCGACATCGACGAGCGCTCGACCGACGTCGAACACCGCTATCTCCGGCTGGTCGAGAGCGTGCGAGCGAGCATCGACATCCCCCTCGCGGTGAAGATCGGGCCGTTCTTCAGCTCGACGGGCAACATGGTCGCTCGGCTGGCCGAGGCCGGAGCCGACGGGGTCGTGTTGTTCAACCGCTTCTACCAGCCCGACATCGATCTCGACTCCCTGACGGTCCAACCCGACCTGGTCCTGAGTTCACCGGCCGAGATGCGCCTCGTGCTGCGCTGGATGGCCATCCTGCACGGCCGAGTCGATGCCGACCTCGCGGCAACCACCGGTGTCCACGATGCCGCCGGGGTCATCAAGCTGATCCTCGCCGGGGCCGACGTCACGATGATGGCCTCGGCGCTGCTGCGCCACGGTCCCGAGCACCTCGCCGTCGTGTTGGCCGAGGTTCGGCGATGGTTCACCGAGCGGGACTATGCCGATCTCGATCAGGCGAGAGGGAGCGTGAGCCAGGCCAACGTTCCCGACGCCTCGTCGTTCGAGCGGGCGAACTACATGAAGACGCTCGTCAGCTCGTCGTCGCGCTGGTGAGCGGGAGGCTCAGCCGACGGCCCCGCCGATCACCGAGCCGATGCCGTAGGTCAAGCCGCAGGCGGCGACGGCCCACCCGACCTGACGGGCCACGGTGCGGACCGTCGATCGTTCGGTGAAGCGGGCCAGCGTGGCCCCGACGGCGGCCGCAGCGATCACGCCGATCAGCGCCGAGGCGATGACGGCGCCGTTTCCGCCGCCGATGAACCAGGGGATCAACGGCAGGATCGCCCCGATGGCGAAGGCGATGAACGAGCTGATCGCGGCCACGTTGGGGTCGCCGACGTCGTCGGGATCGATGCCGAGTTCTTCCCGGGCGTGGACTTCCAGGGCGACGTCGGGGTCGGACATGACCGCCGAGGCCATGACGTGGGCCTGTTCGGGATCGATGCCCCGCTTGGTGTAGATCGAGGCCAGTTCGTTGGTCTCGGCCCGTGGCTGCTCGGCGATCGAGCGGCGTTCGATCGCCAACTCCCGCTCGACCAGTTCGGCCTGGGCCTTCATCGACACGTACTCACCGGCGGCCATCGACGAAGCACCGGCAAGGAGCCCGGCCACACCGGCGACGACGACGGCATTGCGGTCGCTGGCGGCCGCCACACCGAGGATCAGCGCGACGTTCGAGACGAGGCCATCGCTGATCCCGAACACCGCAGCCCGCGCCGCGCCGCCTTGGACGTTGCGGTGCCGGTGGACCATGTCGCCGTGGGCGTGATCGTGGCCGTGGCTCTGGTCGGTGGGGCGGGCCCCGGACGTGCCTTGTGCCTGCCGGCGATCCTGGGTCGTACGACGATCGGACATCGTCTCACCCTACCGTCAACCCTCTCGAGGCCCGGACCCGGAAGTGGTGGCGGGCGGTGCGGTTTGCGGTGTCGTGGGTCACCATTTCGGCTGGGGTGTCCGACCGCTCGGGGAATTGGTGGCCGGCGGTGCGGTTTGTGGTGTCGTGGGTCGCCGTTTCGGGTGGGGTGTCCGGCCGCTCGGGGAATTGGTCGCCGGCGGTGCGGTTTGTGGTGTCGTGGGTCGCCGTTTCGGGTGGGGTGTCCGACCGCTCGGGGAATTGGTGGCCGGCGGTGCGGTTTGTGGTGTCGTGGGTCGCCGTTTCGGGAAACGGCGGGAAACCGTTGGTCGGGGATCACGACGCCGTTCGTCGGAGTTGGTGCTCCCGGGTGCGGTGGATCGCGGCGATCGAGCGGGCGAGCCGATCCGGATCCGAGGCCATCGTCCAGGTGACATACACCAGTTCCCAGCCCACGGCGGCCAGCTCGAGATCACGTTGGTGGTCGCCGTCGATGGCAGCGGGTCCGAAGTGGTAACGCCGCGAGTGGCCGGCCACTCCCAGCCGAACGTCGGGGTAGGCGAGGTCGATCCGTCGGGTGCTGGAACCGGTGCGCACTGGCCACTGCAGTTCGGGCGGCGGAAGGTCGGGGGTCGACAGCAGCCGCTCGAGGAGTCGCTCGAACCAGGAGTCGGGGAGGGGGCCCGAACCCGTCGAATCCGTGCAGTGCCGCGGCTGCCCGGTGCGAGATCACCCGTCCGGCGAGGGACTGCACCATCAGCCGTTGACGCCACCCCGAGGGCGTCGCCGCCACCGTGAAGACGTCGGGCTCGGGACGCCGGAGTTCGCCGAGCTCGACGGCTCGGGCCAGGCGGCGATTCGAGAGGTTGCGGTCGGCGGCCTGTCGTCTCTGGAACGCACCGTCGTCTGAAAAGGGCCGTGTTGAGAGGCCGCGAGCTCAGCCACGGCGCACCAGGCGTCGTCAGCTCGCATCGCCCCAGCGTGCCGAGTCGGCGGCCCGGTTGCATCACATCGACCGAAGAATCTCGAGTTGGTGACCGAGAACGCCGAGAACGGCATCGGCGTACACCAATTCCGTCTGGGTGGGCGGGGTGCGGGCTGCGGGTGATGCGGGCGGCGGGTCGTCTGGGCTGCGGGTGGTGCGGGGCGGGGGCGGACCGGGCACCAGGCGTCGTCAGCTCGGATCGGTCCGGCGGGACGAGTCGGTGGTCTAGAGGATTTCCTTGGCGATGATGGTCTTCATGATCTCGGAGGTGCCGCCGTAGATCCGGGTGACCCGGGCGTCGGCGTAGGCCCGTCCGATCGGATACTCGCTGGTGTAGCCGTAGCCGCCGAACAGCTGGAGGCAGCGGTCGACGGTCCGGCCCTGGAGCTCGGTGCGCCCAGAGTTTGGCCTGCGCCGCCTCGGCTGCGGTGAGCTCACCGGCGTTGAGCGCCATGATGCACCGGTCCATGAAGGGGGTGGTCACGTCGATCTCGGTCTTGACCTCGGCGAGGACGAACTTGGTGTTCTGGAACGAGCCGATCGACGTGCCGAATGCGGTTCGCTCCTTCACGTAGTCGACCGTCCAGCCGAGAGCGGCCCGGGCCGCGGCGAGTCCGTAGATCGCGATCGACAACCGCTCCTGGGCCAGATTGGCGGACAGGTATTCCATGGCCCGGCCCTCCTCGCCGAGGAGGTTGGCGACCGGAACCCGGACGTCGGAGAAGAACAGCTCGGCGGTGTCGCCCGAGTGCTGACCGATCTTGTCGAGGTTCCGACCCCGCTCGAAGCCGGCCATGCCCCGCTCGATCACCAGGAGCGACAGGCCCGATCGGCCCTCGCCGGTCCGGCACACCGTGATCACCAGATCGGAGTTGATGCCGTTCGTGATGAAGGTCTTGGCGCCGTTGACGACGAACTCGTCGCCGTCGCGGACGGCCGAGGTGGCGATCGACGCCAGGTCGGAGCCGGTGCCGGGTTCGGTCATGGCGATGGCCGTGATCAGCTCGCCCGAGGCGATCCCCGGCAACCACCGTGCCGCCTGTTCGTCGGTGCAGTACTCGATGAAATACGGCGTCGTGATGTCGTTGTGGAGCGACAGCCCGAGCCCGGCCCCACCGAGGCAGGCGTTGGCCAGTTCCTCGTTGATCACGGCGTTGAAGCGGAAGTCGTCGGATCCGCCGCCTCCGTACTGTTCGGGGATGGCCAGGCCGGTGAACCCGTGCTTGCCCGCCTCGACGTACACCGATCGGTCGGCGATGCCGGCGGCCTCCCACGCGTCGAACTGCGGGGTCATCCGATCGGCGACGAAGGACCGGAAGCTGTCGCGGAAGAGGTCGTGGCTCTCGTCGTAGATGGTCGACATCGCGGAACTCCTCGATGGGTGGGTCGGCGAGCGAGAAGGCTACTCGGGCGGCGTCAGACCCGTTCGATGATGATGGCCGGGGCCATGCCGCCTGCGGCACACATGGTGATGAGGCCGTAGCGCTGGTCGCGTCGCTCGAGCTCGTCGAGCACCGTGCCGATGAGGATCGAGCCCGTCGCCCCGATGGGGTGGCCCAACGCCATCGCCCCGCCGTTGACGTTGACCTTGTCGCGGTCGAGGTCGAGGTCGCGCATGAACTTCTCGGACACGACGGCAAAGGCCTCGTTGATCTCGAACAGGTCGATGTCGTCGAGGGTCAGGCCCGCCTTCTCGAGCACCTTCCGGGCAGCCGGAACCGGCGCGTTCAGCATGAGGGTCGGATCGTCACCCATGTTGGCCATGGCGACGATGCGGGCCCGGGCCGTGAGCCCGTGCTTCTTGGCGTAGTCGGGACTGGCGAGCAGGATGGCTGCGGCGCCGTCGACCACACCCGAGGAGTTGCCGGCGTGGTGGACGTGTTCGATCTCGAGGTCGGGGTACTTGAGGGCGACGAGCTTGCGGAAGGTCGTGCCCTCGTCGTCGAGTGGATGGTCGGCGATGGCGCCGAAGACCGGCGCCAACTGGGCGAGCTTTTCGACCGTGGTGCCCGGGCGGGGGAACTCCTCGTGGTCGAGGGCGAGGGATCCGTCGCGGTTGTAGACCGGGATGAGGCTCTTGTCGAAGCGGCCCTCGGCGATGGCGGTCTGGGCCCGGGCCTGGGATTCGGCGGCGTGGGCGTCGAGGGCCTCACGGGAGATGCCCTCGAGGGTGGCGATCGCATCGGCGGCGACCCCTTGATGGGGCTGGGGGTGGATGGCCTGCAGGTGGGCGTTGCGGGCGCCGATTCCGAGGGCACCGGTCTTCGGGAGCGACATCAGTTCGGTCCCGCCGGCGATGACGAGGTCTTCCATCCCGCTCATGACCATGCCCGCTGCGAAGTTGACGCTCGTGATCCCCGAGCCGCAGAACCGGTCGAGGGTGACCCCGCTGGCCTTGGTGTCGAATCCGGCATCGAGGGCGGCCATCCGACCGAGGTCGCCACCCTGTTCCTGGACCTGCGCCGAGGTTCCCCACACGATGTCGTCGATCTGGGAGGTGTCGAGATCGTTGCGGTCGGCCAGTGCCTTGAGAACGGTCGAGGCGACGTGCTGAGGATGCAGGTGCGACAGGCTGCCCTTGCCCTGCTTGCCGATCCCTCGCGGGGTGCGACAGGCGTCGATGATCAGTGCGTCGGTCATGGCCGTCTCCTCGATTGGTGGACCGAACTGGAGCCCGGTCCACACGGTCACCGCAGTCTGGCGACCGTGCCCGACGCCCGTCAATTTCCCGTGCCGCGCGGCCGGCCGGGAGGCGGGCGGGCTTGGCAATCGGGGCGGACGCTGCGCAAGATGTCCCGCTCCGGCGAAACCGCCGCCGAACCGAACACAGAGGAAGACACGAATGGATCCGAGGACCCCCGTTCTGGTCGGCGTCGCCCAGCTCGAGAACCGCGACGGCGGAGCCGAGCCGATCGACTTCATGACCCGGGCCGGCGAGGCGGCGCTCGACGATGGTGCCGGGTCCGGTCTCCGTGAGCGACTCGGTTCGGTGCGCGGTCGTCGGTGGGATCTGGCCCTACAAGGATCCGGGGCGGATCGTTGCCGAGCGCCTGGGGTTGACCGGTGTGACGACCACGATGACCCCGATCGGGGGCAACGAGGTGTACGACCTGCTGGCCTCGACGGCGACCGACATCCAGAGCGGAGTGCTCGACGCCGCCGTGATCTGCGCTGCCGAGACCTTGCGAACCCGGCGCGGTGATCGAGCCGCCGGGCGCGACAGCGTGTTCGTCGAGGAAGCGCCGGAGGCTGCGCCCGATCACCTCTACGGGGTGGTCGGGAAGGAGATGCTGACCGCAGCCGAACGAGCGGCCGGAGTCGATTCCGCCGTCGGGTTCTATGCGATGGCCGAGACGGCCCTGCGCCACGAGAACGGCGAGACCCCCGCGGAGCACCTGGCCCGGATCTCCGAGCTCTGGGCGACGGGGAGCGAGGTGGCCGCCGGCAACCCCTCGGCCTGGTTCCGAACCGCCCGCTCGGCCGCCGAGATCGCCGATCCCGGTCCTGGCAACCGGCCCGTCTCGAGCCCGTACCCCAAGCTGATGACCTCGAACATCAACGTCGATCAGGCCGCCGCGGTCGTGATCTGCTCGGCCGAGGTCGCCGATGCGGCCGGCATCCCACGCGACCGCTGGGTGTTCCCCTGGTCGGGGAGCGGGGCGGCCGACCACTGGAACCTCACGAACCGCTGGGCCCTCCACGAATCACCGGCCATGCGGCTGACGATCGGCAAGGCGCTGGAGCTGGCCGGCATCGGGATCGACGACGCCACGCACCTCGACCTCTATTCGTGCTTCCCGGCCGCCGTCCAGGTGGCTCGCCGTGAGGTCGGCATCGATCCCGAGCGCCCGTTCACCATCACCGGAGGCCTGACGTTCTTCGGTGGTCCGCTCAACAGCTACTGCCTGCACGCCCTGGCCCGAGCGGTCGAGTTGCTGCGGACCGAGGTCGACCCGGCCATCGCCCTGCTCACCGGCAACGGCGGCTTCTTCACCAAGCACTCGGCGGCCGTCGTTGCGTCCTACCCACCCGATGGCCCGTATCGCTCCGAGCGGGTGCAGGACGCCGTCGACGCCCTGCCCTCGCGTCCCGATCCCGAATTCCCGGCTGCCGGGGGAACGATCGAGACCTACACCGTGCACTACGGACCGACGGGCGACCCCGAGCGGGCCGTGGTGTCGGTGCTCGATGATCGGGGCAGCCGGACCTTCGCCCGGATCCTGGAACCGGAGGTGATCGGGGAGCTCCTCGACGCCGACCAGGTCGGGCGCTCGGTCACCCTGGATCACGCCGAAGGGGTTCCGATCGCCACGCTGGCCTGAGCAGGTCGAAACCTCGGGGCGTCTCGGCGAGCCGGTCCGGGGTCAGCGCTCGTCGAAGGTGAGCCCGAAGGTGCGCACGGCGCGGGCGAAGATGTTGGGTTCGACGTCGGGCTCGTCGACGACCCGCAGGTTGGTGACCCGGCGGCTCAACGCCTCGAACAGCAGGCGCAGCTCGACCCGGGCCAGGTTGGCACCCAGGCAGAAGTGGGTGCCGTGTCCGAAGGCCAGGTGCGGGTTGGGGTCCCGGGTGGTGTCGAAGACGTCGGGTCGGTCGAAGACCCGTCGGGTCGCGATTGGCGGCCGGGTAGACGAGGGCGATGCGATCGCCGGCGGCGATCGAGGTGCCGGCAACGACGGTGTCGCGGGTGGCGGTGCGGAACATGTTGTTGAGCGGCGTGACCCACCGGATCAGTTCCTCGACGGCGGTGGTGATCCGCTCGGGTTGGGCAGCCAGGTCCTCCCACTGGTCGGCGTGGTCGACGAACGCCCGCAGTCCGTGGGCGATCACGGTGCGGGTGGTCTCGGCACCTCCGGCGATGAGCAGCCCGGTCTCCTGCACCATGGTCATCGGCGCCATTCCGGCCGAGAGCCAGTCCGAGAACAGGTCGTCCGCCGGATTCGCGGCCCGCTCGGGCAGCAGCTCCTGCATGACGGCCGCCCACTCCTGGATGCTGGCGTTGAGATCGGCGTACACGTCGGGCTCGACGAAGCGCCGGTCGATCCGCATCTGGCGTTCGGACCAGCTCTTCACCTCACGCCAGCGGTCGGTGCCGAATCCGATCAGTTCGGCGGTGATCCGGCAGGGCAGTTGGGCTGCGAGGCTGTCGACGACCTCGACCGAGCCGTTTCGCCGGTTGGCCTCGACCGCGGCGTCGACCAGTTCGTCGATCACCGCTCGGTAGTGGTCGGCGTGCGTGCGAAGGGCCCGCGGGGTGAAGCGGCGGTTGACGAGACGACGTTGTTCGAGATGCACCGGGTCGTTGTTCGAGATCATCGTGGCCTCGAACTCCGACGGCTCGAGCCGGTATTGACCGGCGTCGCCGGTGCGGCTGGCGAACGTCTCGGCGTCGCGTTCGACGGTGAGCACGTCGGCGTGCCTCGCCGCCAACCAGAACCCGCTGCGCTCGTCGCGCCAGAGGCCGTCATGGGCGAGCAACGCCCGGTAGTCCGCTTGGGGATTCGACTGCCACCAGGACGGTTCGAGGATGTCGGTCGCCGGAAGCGTCGGGGTGTCATCGGTCACGGTCACCGACGGACACCACCACACCCCGGCGCGACTCGCCAAATCCGCCTGCCGGACGGGCGAGCTCAGGCGAGCAGTCCGAGCACGATGCCCCACTGGCCGAGGTGATACAGCAGGTGCACCAGGACCCGACGCTCCGGTCGCGACTCCACGAAGCGGTCGTGGCCGAGCAGGGCATCCGAGACGGCGAAGCAGACGGCGCCCAGGGCCGCGACGGGGCGCCCGGTCCCGATGCCGGTTGCCACCATCACCGCAATCGTCGCCATGTACGCCTGCACCGGTCGGTGCAGGCGGCCGCCGATGACGCCACGCTGGATCGGTCGTCCGGCGACGGTCATCAGGCCGGCGGCGACGACGATGCCGGCGACGAGCGGTACGACCTCGGTGCCGATGCGGACGAAGGCCACGATGAAGAGCAGGTGTCCGACGAGGAACGCACCCAGTCCCACGATGAAGCGGTCGAACCGCTCGAGCAGCATGACGTCGCCGACGAGGCCGCCGAGCAACCCGGCGGCGAGGAGCCAGCGAACGTCGCCGGGGACGGTCGTCGTGACGGCGGCTGCAGCGATCAGGGGCACCATCACGAGCGGCTTGGCCAGCGCCTCGACGCCGGATCGCCGCGTTGCGACCGCCCACCAGTCCACCACGCCGATGACCAGCGACACGGCGACGAACACGATCGGCATCGCCTGTGTGTAGCAGGACCGGGACGCGTCGGATGACGGTCACGGCGATGGCGAGCATCGTCGGGCTGGTGTTGCATCCACCGGCGCCGGTAGAACGACACCATGACCTTCACCCATCCCGAATACCTCGTGTCGACCGAGTGGCTGGCGGATCATCTCGACGATCCCGACGTCCGGGTGCTCGACGTGACGGCCAAATTGACCTCGTCCCTCGAGAATCGGGCCGAGGCCGATTGCTTCGATCTCGGCCACATCCCGGGATCACAGTTCTTCGACGTCCCGAGCGGCAAGGGTGTGCTGTCGAACCCCGACGCCGGTCTCCCCTGGATGTGGCCGACGCCGCCCCAGTTCATCGACACGATGGCCCGTTTCGGGATCGGACCGACGACCCGGGTGGTCCTGGTCGCCCGGACGCCCCGAGCCGGCATCGATTCGGGAACCATGTGGTGCACCCGGGCGTGGTGGACCCTCGCCAAGATGGGCGTCGACGCGGCGATCCTGCACGGGGGGATCGAACGGTGGGAGGCCGAGGGTCGACCGCTCGCCACCGACCGGACCGCCATCCCCGAGGCGGCACCGTTCGTCGTCGCCGAGGGCTGGGAGCGGGCTCGCGCCACCAAGGACGACGTCCTCGCCGCAACGACCTCGTCGGTCTGCCTCGTCGATGCGCTCACCGTCGACAGCTATGACGGGTCGGGCACCCGGTACGGGCCCCGCGGCGGCCACATCACCGGCGCAGTCAACGTGCCCTTCCGTTCCCTGATCGATGCCGAGACCGCCGCATTCGTCACCCCCGACGTGATGCGGGCCACCCTCGAGTCGGCGGGCCTGCTCGACCGGGACCGGATCATCACGTACTGCGGCGGCGCGATCGCCGCCACCGTCGACGCGTTCTGCCTGGCGCTGTTCGGCCACGACGGGGTCGCCGTCTACGACGGCAGCCTCATGGAGTGGTCGGCGGATCCCGCCCTGCCCATGACCGACCCCCACCGATCGGCCTGATCGACCCCGTTCCCGCGTGGCCCGACCTCGACATCGAGGCCGGCTCACGCCGGAACGGCGTGGCCGGGCCGTCGGGTCGCCCCTAGTCTGCCGACGTGGCCGAGATCGTCGATCCGCAACTCTTCGGGCAGGTCGCCTTCATCATCCAGTCGATCGCGCCGACCGATCTCGGTGTCGTCCGGACTCGATCGCATCGGCACGGCGTGAAGCTGTGGATCGGTCCCGAGAAGCCCACTCGACGGCACTACGAGGCGCAGATCGTCGGTCGGGCGAAGGTGGACGGGGTCAAGGGGATCGCGCTCGAGATCGGGTTCCACGCCGAGGATCGGAACGAGGACGTGAACCAGGCGTGCCTCGAGGAGCTGCAACGCAACGAGCCGACCTGGCGGGCGATGCTCGGCGACGAGGCGACGGCCGGCACGTTCTTCGGCGCCACCCATTGGCGGCGGCTGTCCGACGTCTGGATCGATCCCGACCTCGACGACGACGACGTTCCATTCGAGATCGCCGCCCGCCTGGTCGACTATCTCGCCGCCCTCGAGCCGATCCTGGCGGACCGCTGACGGGCGCAGGAGCGTCGGCGGATCAGGGCAGCTCGCCGGTCAGCCGGGTGTTGTCGGACGGGAGCGCGACCTGGGTCATCTCGAGGTGGAGACGACCACCACTGGTGTAGGGATGGGCCTCGATGACCGTTTCGTCGAGTTCGAGACCGAGACCGGGCGCAGTCGGCGCGATGAGGTAGCCGTCGTCCCAGTCGAGCGGCTGCTTCACCACGGCGTCGTGGAACTCGGTCTGGATCGTCTCGAGGATCAGGAAGCTCGGGCTCGACAGGCCGACGTGCACCGCCGCAGCGTGGGCCACGGGTCCGCAATAGATGTGCGGGGCGATCTGCGCGTTGAACAGTTCGGTCATCACGGCGATCTTCTTGGTCTCCCAGATGCCGCCGCTGCGCCCGATGTCGGGCTGGACGATCGAGACCCCGGCCTTGAGCGCTTCGTGGAACTCGACCCGGGTGGTCAGTCGCTCGCCGGCCGCGATCGGGATCGTGGTCGACCGGGCCACCCGCCCGATCGCCTGGATCTGGTCGGGCGGGCACGGTTCTTCGAACCAGAGCGGGTCGTACGGCTCGAGCCGTCGGGCCAGACGGATCGCCGACGACGTGGTCATCTGCCCGTGTGTCCCGAAGAGGATGTCGGCCCGGTCGCCGACGGCGGCCCGGATCTGGCGGACGTTCGCCTCGCACCGCGCCAGCTCGATCAGCGACAGTTCGCGGCCGCCCTGCATGCCGTAGGGTCCGGCCGGGTCCTGTTTGATGGCCGTGAAGCCCATGGCCACGTAGTCGAGCGCCCGTTCGGCGGCGGCGTCGGGGTCGTGGTAGACGTCGCCACCGACGGGCCGACCGGCGTCGTCGAGCCGGGGGTACAGGTAGGTGTAGGTCCGCAGCCGGTCGTGGAACCGTCCGCCCAGGAGCTGGTGGATCGGGACGCCGGCGGCCTTGCCGAGGATGTCCCAGACGGCGATCTCGATCCCACTGAAGACGCTCATCATCGTCGGATCGGGGCGCTGGGTGAATCCGGCCGAGTACACCCGACGGAACATGGTCTCGACGTTGTGCGGGTCCTCGCCGGCGATGAAGCGGTCGAAGGTGTCCTCGATCATCCGGCAGGCGATGTCCCCCGAGACCGGGATGCCGTAGCACTCGCCGATCCCGTCGATCCCGTCATCGGTCGTGACCTTCACCAGCACCCAGAACGACCCGCCGATGCCGGTCGGGGGCACGGTCACGTACGTCTTGATCGATTCGAGTCTCATCGGTGCTCCTGGCCGTCGACGGGTCCGAGGCCGGCAGCCGACCTCGGACCCCGCCGTTGTAGCCCAGTCGTCGGTCGGGCGAGGTGACCGGTGCCGGCGGCACCTACCCTGACTCGAGGTGGGCCCCCGTACGACGCCAGCGACGCTGACCCTCCTCGGTACGTCGTGGCGTTCGGGATCGGCCGAGGTCCGGATCCGGCACGACGATCGGTCCTCGGTGCTGGTGCCGCTGGTCGGGCTCTCGCTGCAGTACCGCGCCACCGACGACCGGGTTTGTGTCGGCCACCATCCGTTCCGACGCTCGGGCGTCGACTACGTCGAGTGCCGACGCCATCCCGAACCCGGCGGTCGGCGTTGCCGATCCTGTGCGATCGTCGAGGCGACGTTCGCGTCCAACCTGCACCACGCCCACACCCGGGGCGCGTCCGAGTTGGACCCGTCGATCCGGGAGCACCTGGGGCAGACCAATCTGCTCTACCTCGCCGGGTTCGCCGATGGATCGATCAAGGTCGGGACGACGACGGAGCACCGAACCGGGCAGCGATTGCTGGAACAGGGGGCGTGGATGGTGCGCCTCGTCGTCGAGGCCGACAACGGGGTGGCGGTCCGCGAGCTCGAGGATCGCGTGACGCTCGAACTCGGCATTGCCCAAGCGGTGTCGATCCAACGGAAACTGGCCGGTCTGGCCGACCGCCACCACGACCTCGCGGGCCGTGGCGATGCGGGCCTGGCGGCCGAACTCGATCGGCGGGCCACCGAGGTCCGGGCCCTGGTGGCGACGATGGACGGACCCGATCTGCGACCGCTCGATCGGGCGTGGGCCAATCCGGCTCGGCAACGACCGGCCTGGGATCGGGCGATGCGGTATCCCCACCGGCTCGACCAGGGGGCGCACGACGTCGACGTCGTCGACGCGATCGGTCGGATCGTCGCCCTGCGTCGGGGCTCGGGCGTCGCCGGCGGTGATGTGTTCCTCGCCGACGTGGGCGCCTTGTTCGGTGTGGTGCTCGAGGTCGGCGACCACGGAAGCCCGGAGTTCGTCGTCCAGGACTCGCTCTTCTAGGAGCCGGGCCGGGTCAGGACGCCCCAGCCTCGCTCAGGACGCCGCGCGGGTGAAGACGGGCCGATCGGGCGTGGAGCGGTCGCCGTCGAACCGGTAGCCCATGGCGTCGAACCGGCGGAGGCCTCGGGCCGACTTGACCCGCTCGGCGATGATCCATCCGGCCATGGCCCCGCGGGCCCGCTTGGCGAAGAAGCCGACCGTCCGGTACTCACCGTCGTCGTTGGCGTCGAGGAAGACCGGGGTGACGATCGGGGCGTCGATCCGGTCGGGGCGGACCGCCCCGAAGTACTCCTGTGAGGCCAGGTTCACCAGGACCTTCGATCCGGGACTGGCGTCGAGGTCGGTTGCGAGCCGTGCGGAGATCTCGTCGCCCCAGAACTCGTACAGGTCGCGACCCCTCGGGTTGGCCAGCTTGGTGCCCATCTCGAGTCGGTAGGGCTGGATGAGATCGAGCGGCCGGAGGAGCCCGTAGAGTCCCGACAGGATGCGGAGCGTCTTCTGGGCGTGGGTGAAGTCGCGTTCACCGAACCGGTTCGCGGCGTCGAGACCCTGGTAGGTGTCGCCGTTGAAGGCCAGCAGCGCCGGGCGGGCGTTCCGGCGGGTGAACGGCCGTTCCCAGTCGTGGTAGCGCTCGACGTTCAGCTCGGCGAGGGTCGGCGAGATCGCCATGAGCGAGGCGACCTCGTCGGGCGACTTCGTGCGCATGATCTCGATCAGCTCGTCCGACCGATCGAGCATCTGGGGCTCGGAGAACTTCTTGGTGGCGAGCTTGGACTCGAAGTCGAGTGACTTGGCGGGGGACACGACGATCAACACCCCTCCTGTGTAACCGAACGAGCCGTCGATTGCCCGACCGCAGGCGCCTCCGAGGATCGCGCCAACGCATGGCCGGATCGATGTCATAGGGTCGCGTCATGCCCGAACCGCTCGTGGTCATCGCCGGAAGTGGCTACCTGGCCGAGGTCGCGGGCATCGTCGCCGCCCCAGAGCAGCGTGCCGTCGGCCGGCGGCAGGGGTCCGCAGGGCACCGGGAAGTCGTCTGGCAGATCGTCGCCGTCGTCGACGAGGGCGACGGACCGGTGGTCGCCGAGGTCGCACAGCGACTCGGCGTCGAGGTCCTCGCCGATCTCGCCCATGTCGGCCCCACGGATGCCGTGGCCTGCGCCGGCGGCTCGCCGCTGCGGCGAGCCGAGGTGATGGCCTCGGGACGTCCGATGCCGGTCCTGGTGCACGCCGACGCCACCATCGGACCCTGGGTCGAGCTCGGTGACGGCACCATCGTGTCACCCGGTGCCCGGATCACGGCGTCGGTCGTCGTCGGCCGATGCTGCCTGATCCACACCGGCGCCATCATCAGCCACGACGATCGGCTCGGCGACTTCGTCACGGTCAGCCCGTCGGCCACGCTGTGCGGAGGCGTGGAGGTGGGCGACGGAGCCTCGGTCTTCGCCGGCGCCACGGTCCTACCCGGCGTCCGGATCGGACCCGGCGCCGTGATTGCGGCGGGCGCCCTGGTGCGGGCCGACGTCGACGCCCAGACGACCGTCGCCGGCATCCCCGCCCGCCCCATCGGCTAGGACGTACCCATGCTCCATCGAATCACCAGGATTGGCGAGCACCCCGTCGGGGTAAGGCGGCCCCGTGTCATCTGAGCCCAAACGAACGTCCGCGCCCGAGTCCCCTCCCCAGGAGCCCGACCCGAGTCCGGCGGCCGGGGGACACGACGCCGATCCCGACCCCGGGCGGGCGACGGCCATCGGGGAACACGGCCTGATCGGCGACATGGAGACCATTGGCCTGGTCGGTCGAGGGGCGACGCTCGAGTGGCTGTGCTGGCCGCGATTCGATTCCCCCAGCGTCTTCGGTCGCCTCCTCGATCCCGACGGGGGCCACTGGTCGATCGGCCCGGTCGGTTCGGATTGGACCGACCGGCAGCTCTACCTCCCCGACACGAACGTCCTGCTGACCCGGTTCCACACCCCGAGCGGGTTGGTCGAAGTCGAGGACTTCATGGCCCTGGGCGGTCTCGGTCGGGGCGTGGTCCGCCGGGTGACGGGGGTCCGGGGCACGGTGTCGATGCGCAGTGAGATGCTGGCTCGCCCCGACTACGGTCGCCTGGCCACGTCGCTCGAGCGCAGCGATGACGGCATCCTGATCGACGGTCCTGACGAGCGATGGTTGGCCAGTTCCTCGATCGACCTCACCATCGACGGGGAGGTCGTCTCGGCGGCATTCGACGTCACCGAGGGCGATTCCATCGTGTTCGCGTTCGGGATGTGCGATGTCGAACTCTGCGTCGACGACCTCGCCGACCGGACTGCCATGGCCTGGCGGGACTGGATCGGCCAGAACAACTACCGCGGCCGGTGGCGGGAGGTGGTTGAGCGGTCGGCACTGGTCCTGAAGCTGCTCACCCACGCCGAGTCCGGTGGCGTGCTGGCGGCCGGGACGACCAGCCTTCCCGAGGAAATCGGCGGAGAGCGGAACTGGGACTATCGCTATGTCTGGATCCGCGACGCCGCCTTCACGCTCTACGCCTTCAACGAGCTCGGATTCACCGCCGAGGCTGCGGCCTTCACGACCTGGTTGAGCAAGCGGCTCGACGAGAATCGCGGCGACCACGCCAACGGGCCGCTTGCACCCCTCTACGATCTCGACGGCAATTCCGATCTCGCCGAGATCGAACTCGATCACTGGGCGGGGTATCGAGGCAGCCGTCCCGTCCGGGTCGGCAACGCGGCGTCCGACCAGCTGCAGCTCGACATCTACGGCGAACTGCTCGACTCGATGTATCTCGCCGACAAGCACGGATCGGGTCTCTCGCTCGACACCTGGAACGAGCTCCGACACCTGGTGGACTGGGTGTGCGCCCATTGGGACCAGCCCGACGAGGGGATGTGGGAGGTCCGATCCGGTCGCCAGCGATACACCTCCTCGGCCCTGATGTGCTGGGTGGCCCTCGAGCGTGGCATCCGAATGGCGAATTTCCGGGGCCGGCCGGCCGACCTCGACCGGTGGCGACGCACCCGCGACGAGATCCACGAGACCATCCTGACCCGCGGCTGGTCCGAGGAACTCGGGGCGTTCACGCAGACCTTCGACGGCGACACCCTCGACGCGTCGTTGCTGTTGATGCCCCTGGTGAAGTTCGTCTCGGGTACCGACCCCCGCTGGCTCTCGACCCTCGATGCGATCGGCGAACAACTCGTCCACGGCGTGCTGGTCGACCGCTACGACAACGAGGTCAGCGACGACGGGCTGCGGGGCAACGACGGTTCGTTCAGCATCTGCTCGTTCTGGTACGTCGAGAACCTCGTCCGAGCCGGGCGAGTCGACGAGGCCCGATTACGGTTCGAGAAGATGCTGACCTATGCCGGGCCGCTCGGACTGTTCAGCGAGGTCATCTCGTTGCCCGGTGCGCAGCTCGGGAACTACCCGCAGGCGTTCACCCATCTGTCGCTGATCAGTGCCGCCATCCACCTCGACGAAGCCCTGCACGGAGATCCGACGTGAGCGAGACCGACGTGAACCAGACCGACGTGAACCAGACCGACGTGAACCAGACCACGGCCGACGCACTCGTCCTGTTCGGACTCACCGGGGATCTCGGCGAGAAGAAGCTGTTCCCGGCGATCGTCGAGCTGGCCTCGGCCGGCCTTCTCCAGGGACCCGTCATCGGGGTCGGCCGTTCGGAGCGCTCCGACGACGACCTCTGGCAGATGCTGATCGACGCCACCGGCGACGAGGGCCGAGCGCTGCAGGGCCGGCTCGATCTCGGGTATCTGGCGGGCGACTCGGCCGACGAGGCGACCTATCGAAACCTGGCCGACCGGCTCGGCGACGTGAATTGCCCGGTGATCTACGCGGCGCTTCCGCCCGATCTCTTCGCCGGGGTCGCCACCGGCCTCGAGGGGGCGGGCCTCGCCGACCGGGCCCGACTCGTCGTCGAGAAGCCCTTCGGGCGCGACGCCGCGAGCGCTCGTGAATTGTTCGAACGGCTGTCGGAGTCGATCGACCCCGACCGGATCTTCGCCGTGGACCATTTCCTGGCGAAGTCGTCGGTCGAGAACCTCCTCGCCTTCCGTTCGGCGAACCCCATGATCGAGGCCGCGCTGCGCCGCGGTGTTGCGCAACGGGTCGAGCTGACCATGGCCGAATCGTTCGGTGTCGACGGTCGAGGCAGCTTCTACGACGGGGTCGGAGCCATCCGGGACGTCGTCCAGAACCACCTCCTCCAGACGCTCGCCGTGCTGCTGATGGAACCGCCCGCCGATGGATCCGCCCAAGCGGCGGCCGAGGCCCGTTCTGCCCTGCTGTCCGCCGTCCGTCCGATCGATCCGGCACGGGCCGTCCGCGGTCAGTTCGAGGGCTACCGCGACATCGACGGCGTCGACGACGAGTCGCAGATCGAGACCTACCTGGCGGCCGAGCTGGCCATCGACTGCGACCGCTGGCGCGACGTACCCGTGCTCCTGCGGACCGGAAAGGAGCTGGCCCGCTCCTACACCGAGGCCGTCATCACCTTCGCCGACGAGCCGAACCCGAGTCGCTTGCGGCTCGGTCTCAAGCCCGACCCCACGATCGTCCTGGAGCTGGCGGTGCTCGATACCGAACACCACGAGCCCGGCTCCGGAGCCGAATCGGTCGGATCCGCTGACGAGCCGGACGGTCACGGGCTGCGCGACGTCGTGCTCTGGGCCTGCGGTCCGTCCGACCACGGCGAACTCGGCGACTACGCGACCATGTTGGCCGGGGCCCTCACCGGGGACCATCAGCACTTCGCCCGGATCGACGACATCGAGGCGGCCTGGCGCGTGGTCGAGCCCCTGCTCGACCCCGAGCATCCACCCGAACCGTACGACAAGGGCACGATGGGCCCGAGTTCGGCCGACGATCTGACGGGCTGCGGTCACTGGGTCGACGGTCCGCTGGATGCCCGATGTTGAGCCGGCACCGGTGCCCGACCGGTGATCGGCTCGGGAACGATTCGGGCCGAGGAACGAGGCACCATGTCTGAACCAACACCGTCGGAGCCAGAACGGTCGGAATCGGCATCGTCGGCCACCGGCGAGCCGCAACGAGCCGACGTGCTCGTCATCGGCTTGGGCTCGGCCGGCGAGGCACTGGCGGGTTCGCTGGCCGACGCAGGCCTCGACGTGGTCGGGTTCGAACCCTCGCTGGTGGGGGGCGAGTGTCCGTTCCTGGCCTGTATGCCCAGCAAGGCGATGTTGCACGACGCCCACGACCCGGCCCGCCGAGGGCCGTCCCCGACGAGCGACGGCTGGCTGGAGGCCGTTCGCCGTCGCGACGAGGTGGCCGAGCACCGCGACGACGGCGGGCACGCCGCCGATCTCGAGGAACGCGGCGTGGTCATCGTCCGGGGCACCGCAACCCTCGTCGGCCCGAACGAGGTGGAGGCCGGAGGGCGGCGCTGGACCGCCGACCACGTGGTCCTCGCCACCGGGAGTGGAGCCGTGATCCCCCCGATCGAGGGGCTCGAACGAGACCGGATCTGGACCTCCGACGACGCGATGTCGTCCGACGAGCTCCCGCCCCGGGTGTTCATCCTCGGCGGCGGAGCGATCGGGTGCGAGCTCGGCGATGTCTACGCCTCGTTCGGTTCGACGGTGGTGGTGGCCGAGCAGAGCGATCGGTTGCTCGCCGGCTTCGACCGGTCGGTCGCCGATCGGTACACCGAACTCCTGCGCGAGCGCGGCCTCGACCTGCGGCTGGGGAGCGAGGTCGTTCGCCTCGATCACCACTCGTCGGAGACGATCGTGACGATGAGCGACGGTTCGTCGGTCACCGCCGATCGGGTCGTGATCGCAGCGGGGCAGCGACCCCGCACCACCGGAATCGGACTCGAGGCCATCGGACTCACCGACGACGTGCCGTCGCTCGACTCCCAACTCCGAGTCGAGGGCCACCCCTGGCTCCGGGTCATCGGCGATGCCAACGGCACGAATCCCTGGACCCACGGCGCCAACCGCGAGGCGGCCATCGTCGCCGACGACCTCCTGGGCCGACCCTGGCCGGCAACCGACTTCGCCATGCCTCACGCAGTGTTCACCGATCCGCCGGCCGCACACGTCGGCGACTCCACCGAGTCCATGGCGGATGCCGGGCGAGCATGGATCCGGGGATCGGCCGGTCATGGCGACATCGCCCGATCCTCGACCGATGACCTCGCCGACGGCGAGGCGGCCGTGGTCCTCGATGCCGCGTCGGGTCGGGTCGTCGGCGTGTCGATCGTGGGTGCCGCCGCCGACGAGATCATCGCCGTCGGCGCCGCCTGGGTGCACCTCGGGGCCCACATCGACGACGTCCGGCGTCAGGTGTTCGCGTTCCCGACGATCGCCCAGGTCCTCGAGGTCGCCGTTGCCGACGCCGCCCGCCGCTGGGATGCCCGCGAGGACCCGTCGCTCACCGGCTGACGCCGTTCTCCCAGATGGCGATCCGGTGCTGATCGGGGCTCATCCCGTTGGCCACGCCCCACAGGACCGCCTCGACGCGGTTCGATGCGCCGATCTTTCGGTAGGCCGAACGGATGGTGCCCTTGATGGTGTTGATGCTGAGGTGCAGGAGCGCCGCGATGTCGGCGTTCGATGCCCCCTGCGTGACCAGGGCCACCACCTCGGCCTCGCGTGAGGTGAGCTCCGAGCCCCGCCCGGGCCAGTCGAGTTCGGGATTGCGAAGGGTGCGAGTGGGCCGGGCGCTGATCACGATCTCGCCGCCGTCGATGCGCTCGATGGCATCGACGAGCTCGTCGGCGGTCGAGGTCTTCGACAGGTAGCCCGAGGCACCGAGATCCATCGCGAGGTCGACGAGCTCGGGATGGAGCGACCAGCTGAACACGACGACCTTTCCTGCTCGGGGATTGGCCCGCAGCGTCCGGAGCTCGCCGAGCTGGGGTTCGGTCCTGGCGAACGTGTCGTAGAGCACCACGTCGACGTCACGCTCGACGGGCATGTTCGCGTCGAGTTCGATCACCTCGACCCGATCCCCGAACGGGGCCAGCATGGCCGCCAGGCCGGCGATCACGACGCCGTAGTCGTTGACGATGGCGAGGCGGATGGGCGAGTCGGTCGCGGGGGCACCCGGCCATCTTGGGCACGATCGAGGCTCGACGCAACGAGAAACACCCCTGGGGGTGGTGAAGTCGCGGATCGTCGGCGACGACACTGACGACGATGGAAGAGCCGTTGCGCTGTCGAATCGAGATGGGCGGCCCGATCCGCCTGGTCGTCGAGGGCGAACTCGACCTCCACACGGCGCCCATGGTCACCGAGGTCTTCGCCGACTGGGCCGCCGACCGCCGGGGGGGACCCGAGAATCGACCGCTTCGACTGTCGCGGCGTGCGGTTCATGGGTGCCGCCGGTCTCACGGCCCTGCTGCGGATCTGCGAGCACCGTCCGACGCCGATCGACGCCTCACCGGTGGTCGCCCGGCTGATCGACCTGTGTGAGCTCGGCGACGTGCTCGTCGTCGCCGAGCCCGCTCACGCCTGAGCGAGATGCTCGGCCAGGCGATCGACGAACGGCACCTGGCCCTTCACCAGCAGGCGTCGGGCGCATCGAGCGAGACCCACGCCGCCCGGTCGACCTCGGGGAACGATCGGCGTCGTCCCGAACGCGGCGGCCACTCGATCTCGAACGTGTTGCTCGCGATGTCGGACGCGTCGAAGTCACCTTCTCGGGCGAAGACGTGGATCTTCTTGGCCCCCGATCGGATGGAGCCGAGCGACATCGATGGTCCCGGCGGGGCCGGCGAGCCGAGTTCCTCGGCGAATTCCCGCTCGGCGACGGCGAGGTGATCGGTCTCTCCGGGCTCGTGGAGACCCTTGGGGATCGTCCAGGCGGCATCGGTCTTCTTCACCCAGTAGGGCCCGCCCATGTGGGCGATCAGCACCGTCGGTTCGGGACCGGTCCGGTAGAGGAGAAGCCCCGAGCTGTCGACCGTCATGAGCAGGTTCCTCCTGAGGTGGGGGCGATCATCGCCGGGTGTGGTGATCGAACGAGGCGGCCGGGGGTTGATGGTCGGTTGCGGTCGTGCCAGGCTCAGCGCTGACCATGGACGACACTACCGACATCGGCTGGTCGGGGGCCTCGGGCGGCACCGACCGATTCCGCACGCTCTTCGACGCGATCGACGAGGGATTTGCCCTCTGCGAGATGATCGTGGACGCCGAGGGTCGACCGGTCGACTACCGATTCCTCGACACCAATCCGCTCTTCGAGGAGATGACGGGTCTGACCGACGCCGTCGGTCGGACCGCCAAGGAGCTGGTGCCCGATCTCGAACCGCATTGGGTCGACCGCTACGCGAGCGTCGGACTGGGTCGGAAACCCATCCGGTTCCAGGAGGGGTCCGACGCCATGGGGCGTTGGTTCGACGTGTTCAGCATGCCGATCGAGTCCGAGGGGCGATTCGCCATCGTGTTCAAGGACGACACGGCCCGCCACCTGGCCGAATCGGAGCTGCGTCGGAACGCCGAGGAGTTCCGGGCCCTCACGAATCAGCTCCCCCTGATCGTCTGGGCGCACGACGCCACCGGACGCCAGGAGTTCGTCAACGACACGTTCCTCCGGTACTTCGGGACGACCCGGGACGAGTTGGCGAGCGACGGGTGGCAGCTGCTGGCGCACCCCGACGACGGGTCGCGGTACGTCGACGACTTCCTCGCGGCCGTCGCCGAACGACGGCCGTTCCACAACGAGGTGCGGGCCCGGGCCGCCGATGGCGAGTGGCGATGGCTCGAGTCGTGGGGCGCCCCTCGGTTCGGGGCCGACGGCAGCTTCCTCGGCCACATCGGGACCAGTGCCGACATCACCGATCGCAAGGAGGCCGAACGCATCCTGGCCGAGGGGGCGGCCTTCACGAGGCGGGTGCTCGACAACCTCTTCACCTTCGCCGGGGTGCTGAGCCTCGACGGGACCGTGATCACGGCCAACCGCGCCCCCTCGAAGGTGCCGGGCTCGAACTCGACGACGTGGTCGGCCGGAAGTTCTGGGACTGCCACTGGTGGTCGTACTCGCCGGAGGTCGCCGGTGAACTCCAGATGGCTGCGGCCCGAGCCGCTCGAGGCGAGGCCGTGCGGTACGACGCAGTCGTCCGGATGCGGGGCGACAGCCGGCTGTCGATCGACTTCCAGATCGCCCCCCTGTTCGCCGAGGACGGCACCATCTCGCACCTGGTCGTCTCGGGCCTCGATCTCACTCCGCGCAAGTCTGCCGAGGCCGCGCTCGAGGCCGCGCTCGAGAAGGAGGCCCGGGGCCGTGCTCGCGCCGAACTGCTGGCCCGGGTGCTCTCCGATGTCGAGTCCGCGGGGACGGTCGATCAGCAGCTCCAGCGCCTGGCAGACCTCCTCGTGCCTCAGGTCGCCGACTTCGTGTCGGTCGAGGCGCCCGCCGAACGCGACCACCTGCTCGTGGTTCGTCACGTCGACCCCGGCAAGGTCGAGACCCTCCGGACCCTGCGCCTGCGCCATCGGCTCGGGCCCGAACACCCGTCGTCGATGTGGAACGTCTCGAAGGGGCGACCGCAGACGCGCACCGAAGCCACAGCCGGCGAGCACCAGTTGGACCAGACCACCGCCGAACTGCTCGAACGCCTGGGAGTCTCCTCCCACGTCGCCGTCCCTCTCGCCCTCGGGGCCGGGGTCGAGGGATCGCTGCTCTGCGGTCTGAGCCGGGGCGAGCGTCGACCCTACGACGACGAGGACCTGGCGTTCGTTGCCGAGATCGCCGAACGGGTGGGCCTGATCGTGGCGGCCAATCGGGCCCGCGAGCGCGAACATGCGTTCTCGCTCCGGTTGCAGAAGGCGCTGCTCCCCGAACGACTGCGGATCCATCCCGAGATCGACGTCGTCGCCCGTTACGAAGCGGCCAGCGACCAACTCGAGGTCGGCGGCGACTGGTACGACACGTTCGTCTGGCCCGGTGGTGAGTACGGCGTCGTCGTCGGCGACGTCGTCGGACACGGCATCGAGGCCGCAGCGGCGATGGGGCGCCTCCGTGC
The DNA here is from genome assembly GCA_963717115.1 of uncultured Acidimicrobiales bacterium. Taxonomy (GTDB): domain Bacteria; phylum Actinomycetota; class Acidimicrobiia; order Acidimicrobiales; family SZUA-35; genus JBBQUN01. The sequence continues at coordinate 1,212,408 of CAVQVO010000017.1, forward strand.
CGCCGGCGGGATCTTGATCATGGCCGGCCCGCCCGATCCGGCGGCGATCCTCGACGTCCTCGACCGCTGTGCGCGTGGTCCCGACGGGGTGGCCTTCGCCACGGCGTTCTGCGCCGTGGTCGACCCGACCGATCGGGTCCTCCGGTACGCATCGGCCGGTCATCCGCCGGCCCTCCTGCTGAGGGCCGACGGAACCTCGGGGTGGCTCGATCGGGCGCCCTCGCCGGCCATCTGCTCGATCGAGGGCGCTCGGCGGACGTCGGCCTCGGTCGATCTCGAGCCCGACGACGTCGTGCTCTGCTATTCCGACGGTCTCGTGGAACGCCGGGGTGAGGCGTTGAACGTCGGGCTCGAGCGGCTCCGGATCGCCGCCGCCGACCTCATCGAGTGCGAGGTCGACGAACTGGCCCGGCGGATCCTGGCCTCGCTCGACGACGGGTTCGTGGAGGACGACACCGTGGTGGTCGCCTTGCGGTTCGCGTCCTCGGCCCCGCGCTTCACGGCGGTCGTGGAGGCCGACACCGGGGAGCTGGCACCATTGCGGGCGGGATTGCGGCCTTGGCTCGACGAGCAGGGTGTCACCGGAACGATCCGACACGACGTGCTCCTCGGCCTGGGCGAGGCGTGCGCCAACGCGATCGAACATGCCTACCCCGACCGCAAGGACGGAGACGTGGCGGTGTCGGTGAGCCGGCGCGACCGCCGTCTCACGGTGCGGGTCAAGGACCGCGGGACGTGGGCCCCGCCGGTGAAGGGGCCCCACGACCGTGGACGGGGATTGCTGATCATGGCCTCGATCGCCACCCAGTTCTTCCGGGACTCCGGCCCGACCGGCACGACCGTCTCGATGACCTTCGAACTCCCGCCGGCCGAGGCCCCTGACCGGTGACGCCGAGCGATCAGCCCGGGCCGGCGCCGTCGCTCGCTGCGATCACGCCTGCTGCGGCGAGGTCGACGATCTCATCGGCGGCGTAGCCGACCTCTCGGAGGATCTCGCGGGTGTGTTCTCCGGGTCCGGGGGCCCGGCGGGGTTCGACGAGCGGGGCGGTCGAGACCTGGATGGGGTGATTGAGGGTCCGCTCCAATCCGGACTCGGGGTCGGCACGGGTCACGATGTGATTGGCCTCGAGCTGCGGGTCGTGGATGACCTCCTCGGTCCTCGCTGCCAGGGCCGCCGGAACCCCGGCCTCGCCGAAGCGCTCCATCCAGGCCGTCGACGGGCGTCGGCTGACCACGGCCTCGATCGCCTCGGCCAGTTCGGCGCGATGGGTGTACTGCCCGTCGGTGGTGGCGAAGCGGTCGTCGGTGAGGAGGTGCGACGCGTCGAGGGCGCCGAAGAGCGCCTTGATCTCCTGACCCGACCGGACCATCGTGAACCCGATCCAACGATCGTCCTGGCAGCGGTAGAGCCGGTGGAGGAAGGCCGGGACCCGCTGGCGGTCTCGATAGGCCGGCACGTCCGCACCGGCCAGCGCACCCTGCACGATCGCCGCCGAGGACCACAGACCGTTGGCGAGAAGCGAGGTCGACACCATGGACCCCTCGCCGGTGCGTTCCCGCTTGAGCAGGGCCATGACGATCCCGGCGAACAGGGCCACTGCGGTCGGATGGTCGCCCATGCCCGGCAACGAGTGCGTCGGCGGCCCGTGCGGGCTGCGGACGAGATCCATCAGGCCGCTGCGGGTCCAGTACGAGACGAGGTCGAACCCCTTGCTGTCCCGGTCGGGTCCGTGTTCACCGTTGGCGGTGAGCGATGCGTAGATCATCGATGGGTTCCGGGCGTGGAGTTCGTCGAACCCCAGGCCCAGGGAGCGACGGACCGGATGGGGCTGGTTCGTGACATAGACGTCGCAGCGGTCGATCAGGCGGTGGAGGACCCCGAGGCCGCCGGGCGCCTTGAGGTCGAGTTGGATGCTGCGCTTGTTCCGGGCGTCGAGCTCCCAGAGGTAGTTGGTGTCGGCGTCCGGCGTCGTGTTGATGCCCGAGATGTGTCGGAGCATGTCGCCTCCCGGAGGCTCGACCTTGACGACGTCGGCGCCGAAGTCGGCGAGCATCGTGGCGGCCACGGGCCCGGCGATGACGGTGCCGACGTCGAGGACGCGCAAACCGGCGAAGAGGCTCCCGCCGCGGTCGTCGTCGGTGTGCTGCATCGAGTCCCCGTTCGAAGCGCGGCTGAGGGTCCCGACGCTACTCGTCGGGACCCGAGCGGTACCAACGACCTCCCGGAGCGTTCCCGGTGGGTCGGTGGCGACGATGTCGACCGGTTCGGGAGGGCGGTCGGACGACGGACGCGATCAGCGACCGGAGCGGGCGCGGTCGGAGCGAATCGCCGCGGCCAGCTCGTCTTTGTCCATCCCGGATCGACCGTCGATGTCGAGGTCCTGCGCCACGGCGTACAGCTCGGCCTTGGTGAGGAGGTCGAGGTCATCGGTCGAGGGGAGGTTGTCCTCGGCCGATTCGACCTGTTCGGTGGCCTCGTCGAGCAGTCCGACGGTTGCCGTGGTCACCGCATCGCGGGCCTGCCCGGCTTCGGCGCGGGCCTGTCCGATGACGGTCTTGGCCCCTCGGCCCACGGCTTCGACGACATCGGCGACCTCGCTGCGGACGGCCTCGCCCTGCGCCGTTGCCTGGCCGGCGACGGTTCGCCCACCGACCCGGGTGACGTCGGCGACCTGACGGCCGCGACGCGACACCTCGTCCGAAACCGTGGAGACCAGGGAGCACCCGGCGTGCGCCACGGCCCGGTTGAGCCGGAGCCAGGCCCTCGGGACGAGGGGCAGGTTGTCTTCGATGCGGTCGAGCAGGTTCTCGATCGACCTTCCGGAATTCGGAAGGTCGGTCTCGAGGGCGTCGGTCTTGGGGGTCTCTTTGGTCAGCATGGGAACGGCCTACCCGAGCCGATCGGGCCAAAACGTGAACCTCGACACGTACGGGCTTCGGCTCGGGTGCGTCAGGTGTCGAGCGCGGCGGCAGGCGTCGACGGAGGAGGTCGGCGGCAGCCCGATGACCGGCGTGACACGACGCGATCGGATCGATTGCCCAGAACGGGAGGCCGGTGTCCGACGGTGTTCGGGGTCGGCTCGACAGGAAGCCGGCGGCGAAGGCGTCGCCGGCGGCAGTGGTGTCGGCGACGGGAGTGGTGTCGGCGGCGGGAGTGGTGTCGGCGGCGGGAGTGGTGTCGGCGGCGGGCGTGGTGTCGGCGAGGGACTCGGCCTCGATTCGGGCGGTGGGGTATCCGGGCCGATGCAGCACGACCGGGTCGGCACCGTGTTTCACCACGGTGATCGCACCGGCGATCGATTCGGTGATGCCCAGCGTCCGGGCTTCGTCCGCGTTGGCGAAGACGACGGCCGGTCGGGCCGCCACGAGTCGGTCGAGCACCCAGTGGGGGCCCAGCGACTCGATCAGCGAGGCCGACGAGGCGTCGATCGAGACGGCGATGGCCCGTCGATGGGCCCAGTCGATGAGCGTGGTGGCCGTCTCCGAGAGCGGTGGCGTGGCGAGGGAGTAGAGCGGGACGTGCAAGGTGTCGATGCCGTCGAGCCACTCGGGTTCGGGGTGGTCGAGGAGGACGCAGGTCCGGCGGTCGGTCAGCATCGATCGCTCGCCCTCGTGGTCGACGAGCACCACGATGGTGCCCGTCGATCCCGCCCGACGAACGTGGCCGGTGTCGACGCCCACGCCGTTCAGGTCGTCGATCAACGCCGCCCCGATGGCCTCGGTGCCGACCTGACCGAGGAATCGGGCCGGCCGTCCGAGCCGGGCCGCGGTCTCGGCGACGTTCGCAGCACTGCCACCGCGGCGCCGCACGATGATCGATGGAGTGTCGGAGGCGAACTGGATCGGCCCCCGCAGGTGGATCACGATGTCTTCGACCAGGTCACCGAGCGTCGCCAACATGCCAAGACCCTAGGTCGGGAAGTTTCCCCGTCAACGGGTTTGGTGCGCGCCGAACGGGGAACGATGCCCGCATGTCCGACATCAACAACCCCTTCAAGAACGACGAGGTGGTCGGCGTTGCTCCTGCCGGTTCCCGAGCCGAGATCGTCTCGGCGCTCACCGGTGCCGGTCTCGATGTCGAGGTGCTCGAAGGGCCAACCGACGCCGATGCCATCGACGTCGAGGGTGACGGCCTTGCGTCGAAGATCGTTCGCTTCTTCCAGCAGGGCGAGGAGCGAGACACACTCGAATACTTCCGCAGTCGTCTCGCCATGGGCGACGACGTGCTCCGAGTCGTCGATGTGGGTGATCGAGCCGAAGAGGCGGGGCGTATCTTCGTGAACCACGGCGGCGACACGATTTGGCACTACGGAGCCTGGACCTACCGCAAGCTCCACGACGGCTGACGCCGTCTCGTTCCGGTCGGCCGCCCCTCCCGGTACGGGCGGTCGACCATCTCCCTCGTGGCCCGGCCCTCCTCGCCCTGGGGCCGGGCCACGACGCATTCAGCCACGACGTCGTCAGCGCAGCAGGTGTCCGGGGCGTGCCGCGACCGCTTCGGGAAGAAGCTCGCCGTCGGTCATCACGGGAACGCCGTTGACCAGCAGATGGCGCATCCCGACGGGCCGGTCGGCGGTCAACCGTTCGGCGCCGGCCGGGAAGTCGTTGATCCGGCGAAGGGGTCCCGGTTCGACCGTCTCGGGATCGAACACCACGAGGTCGGCGGCCATGCCCTCGGCAATGACGCCGCGGTCGTCGAGCCCGAAGAGGTCGGCCTGGACCTTGGTCAGCTTGTGCACGGCCTGCTCGAGGGTGAGGACCTGCTTGTCTCGCACCCAACGCGCCAGCAGGTCGGTGGCCTGAGGCGCGTCGCAGAGCTGGGTCACGTGGGCCCCGGCGTCGGACAGGCCCAGGGTGCATCCCGGTTCGGCGAGCAGCACGGCGATCGCCGCCTCGTCGTCGTTGGCGAGCACCGCCCGGACTCGGATCGCCCGGAGCGACGGCTCGGCCAGCGCCAGGTCGAGGAGGAGATCGAACGGGTCGACGCTGCGCTCGTCGGCGACGTCGACGAGCCGTCGACCCACCAGATCGGGGTTGGCGACCGACTCCATCAGTTCGTAGGTCTCCCAGCGTGGTGGGATCCCGCCCTTCGGTCCCGAGGCCCAGGCCTCCCGCACCCGCTGACGCCAGGCGTGATCGGCGTAGGCCGCAGCCCGATCGCCTTCGTCACCGGCCATCAGCTCGGCGAACACCGGGCTGGTGTTGAGGGTGAACGGTTCGACCAGGTTCATCGAGAACGTCAGCGGACGAGGCGACACCTGGGGCCACACCGACGCGCCCTTGGCCATCCCGGCTCGGTGTAGGTCGAGGGCCCGTTCATGCGACCCCGAGGCCGTGGTCAGCAACGCCGTCCACGTGATGGGAACACCGAGTTCGAGCTGGAGGTCGTAGAGCTGGTCGAAGTGCAGTTGGTCGTTGACCCCGTTGATCCCGATGACCCCTCGGCCGCCGTCGGCGGCGGCGCGGCACAGGGCCTCGATCTCGGAGCGGTCGGCCCAGCGGCTGGGGATCGGCTGGCCGTCGGCGCCCAGGTGGGTGACGGCGAAGCTGGTGGCGAAGCCGATCGCTCCGGCCGCCATCGCCGCCCGGACGAGCTCGGACATCTCCTCGATCTCGGCGGGCTCCGCGCTTCGGCTCGAGGCGTCGGCGCCCATCACGTACAGGCGGAGGGGCGTGTGGCCCACGTAGGCGCCGTAGTTGAGGACGGTTCCCCGCCGCTCGACCGATGCGAGGTACTCGGGGAACGACTCGAAGTCCCAGTCGATCCCGGCCGCCAGTGAGGCGGGGTCCATGTCCTCCACCTTCTCGAGTGTGCGCAGGATCAGGTCCCGATCGGCCGGCCGGGTCGGTGCGATCGAGAACCCGCAGTTCCCGGCGATGACCGAGGTGACACCGTGGAAGCACGACGGCGTGAGTGCCGGGTCCCAGAAGACCTGGGCGTCGTAGTGGGTGTGGATGTCGATGAACCCAGGAGCGACGACGCAGCCGGTGGCGTCGACGACCTGATCGTCGGGGAGGTCGGCACCGACGTCGGGACCGATCTCGACGATCCGGCCGTCGGCGACGACCACGTCGGCCCGGCGCCCGGGTGCACCGGTCCCGTCGACCACGGTTCCTCCACGAATGACCAGACTGTTCGACATCATCGACCCCCTCGGTTGGGCGCGAACCTATCGAAGCACCGGCCCCACATCGAATCATCCGACTCGGCGGTGTCGGAGCGAGTTCGGCTCGCCTCTGGGACGGTGCCCGGGGGCGTGGGATGCTGAGGCCATGAACGCACCCGAGTCCGTCGCCCTGGTGGAAGTGGTCGAGTACACCGATCCGATCTGTTCGTGGGCCTGGGGCTCCGAGCCCAAGCTCCGCCTCCTGCGTTGGCGTCACGGGCATCGCTGCGACTGGCGGACCGTGATGGGTGGCCTCGTCGGCGATGCCACACGGGGTCGCGCCGACTGGGACCCGATCCGGGCCGCAGGTCCGATGTCGGCGTATTGGAAGCAGACCAGCGGCTACACGGGGCAGCCCTATCCGTTCCCGATGCGGCGAATGGCGAGATCGACCGATCCGGCCGGGCGCGCCGTCGAGGCGGCACGGCACCAGGGGTCCGACGTGGCCGATCGAGTACTGCGGCGCCTTCGGGAATCGACCTTCGTCCTCGGGGTCACCCCGGACACGCCGGACTCGTTCGCCGAGGCCGGACGAGGCCTCGCCGGGCTCGACGTCGACCGCTGGCTCGCCGACCTCGACTCGCCCACGGTCGCCGATGCCTACCGCGCCGGCTGGGACGAGACGCGACGCCCGAACGACCACGTACGCCGGCTCCAGGGCGATCGGGCCGGGATCGGCTCGATGAAGCACTCCGAGGGCCATGATCGCTACGCCTTTCCGACCTTGGTGATGCGGGGCCCGGGAGGCGAGTTCACGGTGCCGGGCTGGATGCCCTACGAGGCCTATGTCGAGGCATTGGAAGCGGCCGTGCCGGGCTCGACCGACGACCCGCGCCCCGATCCCACCGTGACCGAGGCGCTGGAGCGGTGGGAGCTGCTCACCGAGCGCGAACTCCGAACCCTGTGCGGCGACGATGCGCTCGAACGCCTGCCCGACTCGGCTGTCGGCCACTTCTGGGGTGCCGGGATCGTGGTGCTCGATGGCGAGGTCGCCGCCCGACGATCGTTGCCGGTCTCGCCGCCGGCCGCCGTGCGATCGCTCGCCGATCTTGCTGCGGCGTTCGATGCTGCCGGTCACGCCGTCGACTCCCTGGCCGACGCCGATCGCGACGACGCCCGATGGTCGGCGCCGACGCCCTGCGAGGACTGGGACGTGCGCGCCCTGCTCAACCACATGACCGGCAGCGCCCGGATGGTCACCTACGGAGTGACGGCCCGACCGATCGGGCCGACGTTCTTCGGCGACCACCTGGGTGCGGATCCCGTCGGCTCGTTCCGGAAGGCGGCCGCCGAGGCGATCGCGGCCTACCGATCCGATCCGAGCGTCCTGCTCCGGTCGATCGAGATGCCGTGGGGAGTACTGACCGGAGCCGATCTGGCCATCATGTTCGCCGCCGACCAGCTCGTACATGCCTGGGACGCCGGAACGAGCCTCGGGATCGACGTCGAGGTCGACCCCGGCCTCGTCCGGCGGATCCGCGCGTTCGGCGATGGGTACGCGGACGCCCACCGGGAGCCGGGCATGTTCGCCCCGGAACGGCCGGCACCGGCCGAGGCCGACGACCTCGATCGGTTGGCGGCCTTCGTGGGGCGTCGGGTGGGGTCCTGAGCGGCCGATGCCCGAGGGGTGACCGTCGACCGGACGCAACGGTCGGTGGCGGTGGTTCACTGGAGTCATGCGAATCACGCCGGCGCAACGACTGTTCCGATCACTGAACTCGGTGGTGCTACCCCTTGCGAAGGCGGGTGTCGGATCCCCGCTCCCGGTCGGCCTGGGGGTCGTCGTTGTCGAGAACACCGGTCGGGTCAGCGGCCGGCGCCGTGAGGTTCCGCTCGTGGCGCTGAGGCTCGGCGGCACGGTGTTCGTGTCGACGGTGCGGGGCAACTCGCAGTGGGTCCGGAACCTCGAAGCCGACGACCGATCGGCGGTCTGGTTGATGGGTCGACGACGTCCCGCCGCTGCCAAGGTCGTCCGCGGCACCGATCCCGGGCTCGACGTGGTGGTCCTCGAGGTCGACTGACCTCGTCCGATCGGGGCCGGTGTCGATCGGAGCCGATGCGGATCGGGGGGCTGGTGTCAGCCGAAGGCGAGCGTGATCCGGGAGCCCCCGGTCGGTGCGTCCTCGATGATCAGCGTGCCGCCGTGGGCGTGCGCCACCCGATCGGCGAAGGCCAGCCCGAGGCCCGAACCCGGCGATGACGTCGAACCCCGTTCGAAGGGTTTGACCAGCCGGGCCCGATCACCGGCAAGGATTCCGGGGCCACGATCCTCGACCGTCACCGAGCGGCGTCCGGCATCGACCGTGATCGTCACGTCGGCCCGTCCATCGCTGCTCCGGCCATGACGAACGGCATTGCGTACGACGTTCTCGATCGCGAGCCGAGCGCCATCGGCCCACAATCGGCAGGGCGCCTCTTCGTCACCCGCGAACGTCACGACTCCCGAACCCGCTCGGCCGAGGAGATGGCCGCAACGGCCTGGTCGGTGAGGTCGGCCAGATCGCTGGCGGTGAACCAGCCGGCGTCGACCAGATCGACTTCGGTCAGCGCCCGAACCGCCGAGAGCGACGATGCCATCCGATCGAGTTGGTCGCGGGCGGCTCGAACCGGATCGACGGAATCGGTCGACTCGGCATCGATCGGGGCGGACAACGCAAGGTCGAGCTGGGTCATGGCTCCCTGCAGCGGCGTGCGCAATTCGTGCGAGGCTGCGGCGGCGAACGAGCGCGCCGAGTCGAGCGCGGCCTGCCGGCGTCGGGTCTCCTCGCCCAATCGATCGAGGCCGGTGTTCAAGGCCTTCGCCAGGTCGTCGACCTCGACGGTGCCGTAGCTGGACCGCACGCCCCACCCCTCGGGTGGGCCCGATCCGATGCCCGAGGCATCGTTCCGTAGCGCCGACAGGGGCCGTACGGCCCGGCGGCCGAGCAGCATGCCGACCCCGCCGGCGACCAGGGCCACCACGACACCGACGAGCAACGAGCGTCGGCGCAGGAGGCGGGCGCGGCTGTTCACGTCGCCGAGCGGGGCGACGAGATCGACCAACGCCGAGTCACCGATGGCCGGGACGTCGTCGACCCGGACCGTGTACACCCGCCATTGTTCCCCGTCGGCGTCGACGGTGCTCCAGCCGGGTTCGTCGATCGGCGGCAGCGGGGAGGCGGGGAGCCGTCCGATCGCGACGGTGCCCGAGTCGGTCACGACCCGGGCACCGTCGACGGTCGGATTCAGTTCGGAGATCGAGATGCGGTCTCCGACGGCGACAAGGATCGCAGCGGTCTCGGCGCGTTCGCGCAACTGCTGATCGACTCGTTGGTGGAGGGCGAGGTGGAATTGCACCAGAACGGCGGCGGTCACCAGGGTGGACGCCAGCAGGGCCGCTGCCATCGCGGCCAGCCCGGTTCGCGTGGACAGTCTCACCGTCGGCCGCTCATCGTCGTCGAGTCATGATCGTTCGGCGCCGAGTACGAATCCGACCCCGCGGACCGTGACGATCTGTCGGTCCAGGCCTGCGGCGTCCATCTTCTTGCGGAGGTATCCCACGAAGACGTCGACGACGTTCGTCTCGGTGTCGAAGTCGTAACCCCAGACGTGCTCGAGCAGCTTGTCGCGAGTGAGCACGACTCGGGGATTGGCCATGAAGACCTCGAGGAGATCGAACTCCCGGCGAGTGAGGACGAGGGGTTGCGCTGCGCCATCGTCGACCGCCTCGGCGATGCGGCGCTCGGGATCGAGTCGGAGCGGACCGACCGTCAGGACGGCGGCCCGTGAATCGGCTGGGCCCGGGATCGGTTCCCGCCGTCGCAGGAGCGCCCGCAGCCGAAGCGTGAGCTCGGTGAGGTCGAAGGGCTTGACGACGTAGTCGTCGGCGCCGGCCTCGAGTCCGCTGATCCGATCGGTGACTCCGTCCCGGGCCGACAGGATCAGGATCGGGGTTTCGTCCTCCCGGTCCCGGAGCCGGCGGCACAGCTCGATCCCGTTCATGTTCGGCAGACCGATGTCGAGCACGATGGCGTCGACCGGCGTCGACGCCATCGTGACGATCGCCTGCTCGGCCGAGTCGACCGACCGCACGTCGAAACCGTGGGCCTCCAGGCCGCGCTGCACCGCTTCGCGTACGGCCGGGTCGTCCTCGACCAGCAGGACCCGGGGGCTCGAGCTCACCGATCAGTCCTTGGCCAGCGAGGCGTCGAGTTCCCCCAGCAACGCATCGATGGCATCGAGCTCGGCCTCGAGGGCGATGATCTCGGCCTCACTCATGCCCGATGACGCGTTGGCTGCGGGGGCCGGCGTCGGGGGCTTGGTGGTCGTCGTCGCCTTCGCCGGCGCCGATGTGGTCGATGGGGCCGTGCTCGATGGGGCCGTGCTCGATGGGGCCGTGCTCGTCGGGATCGTGCTCGTCGGTGCCGTCGTGCTGGTGGGCGCCGAGGTCGAGGTGCTCGACCCGTCGATCGTGGTGGTGGTCGACGAGGCCGGCCCCTCGGCCTCGGGTGTTGCGACCCGGCCGCCGCCGCAGGCGGTGAGCATCAGGGCGGCCAGGCCGGCGGCGGCGAACGAGCGCCTGTTCGTCATACCTCGACACCCGCCTGGGCGCAGCGCTCACGGAGGTTCTCGAGGCGGTCGAGGCGCAGTTCGAGCACGGGGATGGTCTGCTCGCGGACGGCCCGACGATTCGTGAGCACGGTGACCAGATCGGTGCGGCCGGCCTCGTCGGCCTGGGCGATCTTGGTGTCGAGCCAGGCGAGCGAGCCGCGCGTTTCGGCATCACCGGAGAGCCGCTCGATCAGGTTCTCGGTCCGGGTCGTGAGGTTCGGGATCCGCAGGCAGGCGCGCTCCAGCCGGGGCGGGATCTCCCCGGCGCTCCGGTCCTGTTGGGTCGCGGCCGGCTCCTGGGCTCCGACCGGGCCCGCCAGGGCGACGAGTCCGAGGCCGGCGGTGCAGGCGACGGCGGCCAGGCGGGCCAGCGTCTTCGACTTGGTGGGGGAGGGTGTGGTGGTGTTCATGGTGGCTCCTCGGATCGATGTCGGTCAGCCGCTCTGGCTGCCCAACGACAACGATGAAGCACGGGATTAAGAGAACTCTGAGAATCGACGTCGGTGTCGTCGACGACTCGATGACGTCGACGAGTCCATCGGCACGGGCCCGATGGTTCCAAGGAGTCGGCCACTAGCCCCGCTCGATCGTGATGGACCGATCGGCGTCGACCACCGTCCACGGACCGATCTCGCCGTCGGGCCATCGGATCCGCACCTCGGCCCGATCGGCGTCTCCCAGTCCCACGTGGAGCCCGCCGATCTGACCGCCACCGTGGCCCCCACCGACGGTGACCTCTCGAGTCATGAGCCGATCACCGACTCGGACCTCGAGCCAGGCGCCGATCGCATCCACGTTCGGAGCCGCCTGCCGGAGCCGGACCTCGATCCAATGCCCCATCGGCACGGAGCGCTCACCGTCGCCCGATCCGAGGTTGCGGAACAGGCCGGCCGGTTCGTTGCGATGCACGACCACCAGATCGAGGAGGCCGTCGGCGTTGAGGTCGGCCAGGGCCGCTCCCCGAGATCGTTCGTAGCCGACGATGCCCGCCTCCGAGGCGCCCTCGACGAACGTGCCGTCGGGCTGGGCGATCAACAGGTTGTTCGGATCGCGGGTGGCGTGATCGGGTTGGGCCTCGACGTTGCCCTTCGAGATGAACAGGTCGGCGTATCCGTCGTTGTTGACGTCGGCGAACTCCGGATGCCACGCGGTCGAGGGAAGCACATCGTCCCCGATGAACGGACGCTGGGCCGTTGCCCCTCGACGAAGGGCGATGTCTCGGTAGTTGGGCTGGGCGGGGTCTTCGGCCAGGGTCTGCAGCTTGTTGTCGCCCTGGCTGGTCAGGAAGACCTCGGGATAGCCGTCGTCGGTGATGTCCTGGCTGGCGATGCCCATGCCCCAGATCTGCATCGGTTGCCACCCATCGGCAGATCCGTAGAGGCGCGGCGGCTCACCGGGAACGATCCGCCACAGCTGTTCCTGGCCGTCGGTGTAGTAGTGACGGTCGTTGGTCATCCGGAGGTCGGGACGCCCGGTCCGGCTCCAGTCGCTGAAGAGCACCGAGAGTGTGCAGAAGCCCGGCCGGAGAGGTCGTGGTTCCTCGTACCGGATGCCGTCGGAGTCGGGTCGGACCAGTCGACTGTCGGCACAGGTGGTCCGGTCGATCGAAAGATAGTTCCCGAACACCAACGTCGGTAGCGGATTCGTACCCTCCCAGGTGGCGCTGAATGCGGTCGTCCAGTCGTTCCCCGGGTCGATGCCGAGATCGTCGGTCGCATCTTCGAAGCGGCAGTCACCGCGACCCCGCAGCACAACGTTCGCCCCGCGGCGCAAGACGACGAGGTCGGTCCGGCCGTCGCCGTCGATGTCGAGTGGGTAGGCGCCGGTGGCCTCGGTCAGGTCCGTTTCCGGGGCCGGAATCGCCGCGAATCGCAGCGTCCCTCCCGGCGAACTCTCGTTGCGGTAGAGCGCCGCCGGTTCGGTGCCACCGGCGAAGAAGAGGTCGCGTCGACCGTCGTCGTCGCAGTCGAAGACGGCGACGCCTCCGCCGACGAAGAACTCGAAGCCACCGGCGTAGCGGTGGTCGACTCCCGACCCGGTCGTCTCGTCGACGAAGTGAGGAGCCGGCGCCGAGACCGGATCGGAAGGCGTCACGGGACGCATCGCCAGGACGACGAAGGCGAGCGCGGCGAAGATCACCATGCCGATCACGGCCGGTCGCCACGGGATCGCTCGGCGCCGAGCACCAGGCTCGTGATCGTCGAGGACCGGATCGTCGGGCACCGGGGGATTGAACCACAACCGGTTCGGTCTCGGCGGTAGGGTTCGGGATTCATGACCGCTCCTCGTCCCGGGATGCGATGCCGGATCGGCACGCTCGCCGTGGTGCTGTTCGCATTCGGGCTGTCGGCCTGCTCGACGTCGGGCCCCGACCACGAGGTGGCCGGATGCAACCGAGCCGATCTCGGCGGTCGTTCGGTGGCGAGGGTCTGGGACGAGGCCGTGCTCGCGCTCATCCGCCAGGTCATCCCGGCGCCGACCGTGCACGCCCGGAACCTCTTCCACACCTCGGCGGCGATGTGGGACGCCTGGGCGGCCTACGACCCGGTGGCCGACGGGTACTTCGTGACCGAGAAGCACACCGCCGAAGACGTGGCCAGCGCCCGCGAGGCGGCGATCAGCTTCGCCGCCTATCGAATCCTGCTCTGGCGGTACGCAACGGTCTCCGATCTCCCGAGCGCACGCGAGCAGCTCGACGCCGTCATGGCGTCGCTGTGTTACCGCACCGACTTCGACACGGTCGAGGGCGACGACCCGGCCGCGCTCGGCAACCGCATCGCCGAGCGCGTGCATCGACTTCGGCGCCGACGACGGCGCGCTGGAGGACGTCCGCTACGAGGACCCGTCGTACCGCGCCGCCAACGACCCGATGATCGTTGCCGACCCGGGCACGACCATGCGTGATCCCAATGCCTGGCAACCACTGTCGCTCGGACTCCAGGTCTCACAGAACGGACTGGTGATTCCGGGGGCGGAACAGACCTTCATCGGTCCGCACTGGGGGCACGTGACGTCGTTCGCCCTGCCCGAGTCGCCGGCCGGGATCCCGATCGACCCCGGACCACCCCCGCGGCTCGGTGATCCGGCGACCGACGCCGCCTTCAAGGAGGCGGCCGTCGAGGTGATCCGTCTGAGTTCCGAACTCGACGCGGCCGACGGGGAACGCATCGACGTGGCGCCCGACTCGCTCGGCGGCAACACGCTCGGTGCCAACGACGGAACGGGCCACGACGTGAACCCGGCGACCGGCGAGCCCTACGAGCCCGAGATCGTCCTGCGAGCCGACTACGACCGGGTGATCGCCGAGTACTGGGCCGACGGCCCCGAATCCGAGACGCCGCCCGGGCATTGGAATCTGATCGCGAACACGCTCACTGACGCACCGGGATTCGAACGGCGGATCGGCGGTGGTGGCGAGCCGCTCGATCCGCTCGAATGGGACGTCAAGACCTACTTCGCGCTCAACGGGGCACTCCACGACGCCGCCATCGCTGCCTGGGGGTTGAAGTCGTTCTACGACTCGGTCCGGCCGATCTCCATGATTCGCTATCTGGGTGGACAGGGCCAGTCGACCGATCCTTCCGGCCCGTCGTTCGATCCCGAGGGCCTGCCGCTCGTGCAGGGCCTCATCGAGGTCGTCACGGTGGAATCGAGCGCTGCCGGTGAGCGCCACGAAGCCCTGGCCGACCACATCGGTGAGGTGGCCGTGTGGGCCTGGCGCGGTGCACCCGACGACCCGACCTCGCAGACCAGCGGCGTGGGGTGGATCCGGGCCGTCGAGTGGGTGCCCTACCAGCGACCCACGTTCGTGAGTCCGGCCTTCGCCGGATACGTGTCGGGCCACAGTGCCTTCAGCCGCGCCGGGGCCGAGGTGTTGACCGCGCTGACGGGGAGTGAGTTCTTTCCGAACGGTCTCGCTGAGCACACCGTGGAGGCCGGCCGACTCCTCCACGAGGAAGGACCGACCGACGACGTGACATTGCAGTGGGCGACCTATTTCGATGCTGCCGATCAGGCCGGCGTCTCCCGCCTGTTGGGCGGTATTCACATCCCCCAGGACGACTTCGCCGGTCGCCGAGTCGGCGCCGTTTGCGGAATGGCTGCGTGGCGCCTCGCGCTCGACCACTTCGACGGTCGCACCCATTGAACCGGTCGACCACCGGTCGTTGATCTCGTTGAGCCGGTGTTGAGGATCGAGTTCCGCTCCTCGGATCCGCTCGTGAGCTAACGTCACCGCGCGCACGACACTTCGACGTTGCGCACCGATCAGGGGAGAACACGATGATGGTTCGACGAACCGCTTCCGGGCTCGCGGCCGCCGCGATGCTCTTGGCAGCATGCGGCAGCGACAGTGCGGGGGACACCTCGGCCGGTGGTGACAGCACCGGCGGCGAGAGCGCCGGCGGCGACTGCGTGGTTGGCGTGTCCTGGAACAACTACCAGGAGGAGCGTTGGGCGAAGTGGGACGAACCGGCCCTCAAGGCCGCCATCGAGGCCGGTGGCGGCAGCTACATCTCGAACGACGCGAAGTCCTCGGCCGAGACCCAGGCCAGCAACCTCGAGAACCTCACCTCCCAGGGTGCCAACGTCCTCGTGGTCCTCGCCCAGGACGGCACCGCCATCAAGCCCGCGGTGACAGCGGCGATCGACTCCGGCGTGCCGGTCATCGCCTATGACCGTCTCATCGAAGAGGCCAACGCCCTCTACATCACCTTCGACAACATCGAAGTCGGACGCATGGAGGCCCAGGCCATCTTCGACCTCGTGCCGACCGGCAAGTACATCATCATCAAGGGCAACTCGGCCGATGCCAATGCCGACTTCCTGCGTGAGGGTTACGAGGACGTGATCGGCGAGGCCGTCGCCGCCGGCGACATCGAGATCATCGGTGAGACCTACACCGACAACTGGGACCCGGCGATCGCCCAGACCCAGACCGAACAGTTCCTCACGGCCGCCGACAACGACGTCCAGGCCGTTCTCTCCGAGAACGACGGGATGGCCGGCGGCGTCGTCGCCGCTCTCGAGGCACAGGGTCTCGCCGGGAAGGTGCCCGTTTCGGGGCAGGACGGCGACCAGGCGGCACTCAACCGTGTTGCGCTCGGCACCCAGACCGTGAGCGTCTGGAAGGATGCCCGCGAACTCGGCACCGCAGCCGGTGAGGCGGCGATCCAGTTGTGCGGCGATCCCGACGCCTCGAAGGTGGCGGGAACCGCGCCCTTCACCACGCCCGGTGGGGTCGACGTGACGTCGATCCTGCTCAAGCCGATCCCGATCAAGCAGGACAACCTCGACGTGGTGGTCGATGCCGGATGGATCGACGTGGCCACACTCTGCGAGGGTGTCGAAGCCGGTTCCGTCGCCGCCTGCGGCTGATCGCTCCACAACTCTCGTGAACGTGCCCCCACCGACCATGGTCGGTGGGGGCACGTCCGCGACACGGCCCGGGTTCCTGGACTAGAAAGCGTGACGATGAACGATTCCCCGCCCGACGCTCGACCGCAGGCTCGGAACGACACGACCCGATCGTGGCGTGATCTGCTGTCGTCCACCGAGATCGACTCCCGGCTGTTCGGCATGGTCATCGCCCTCGTGGTGATCTGGATCGCGTTCCACATCTTCTCCGGCGGTGACTTCCTGACCGCTCGGAACCTGTGGAACCTGTCGGTCCAGAGCGCCTCGATCGCGATCATG
The DNA here is from genome assembly GCA_963717115.1 of uncultured Acidimicrobiales bacterium. Taxonomy (GTDB): domain Bacteria; phylum Actinomycetota; class Acidimicrobiia; order Acidimicrobiales; family SZUA-35; genus JBBQUN01. The sequence continues at coordinate 1,228,859 of CAVQVO010000017.1, forward strand.
GCGACGGGCATGGTGCTCATCATCGTGTCCCGCAACATCGATCTCTCGGTCGGTTCCCTGCTCGGCTTCCTCGGCTACGTGATGGCGATGGTGCAGACCACGTGGATCCCCGAGACGCTGAACCTCGGCTTCAACCAGTGGTACACCTGGATCATCGCTCTGCTGGTCGGTGTCCTGGTCGGTGCCATCGCCGGCGCCGTGCAGGGATTCATCGTCGCCTACGCGGGCGTTCCGGCGTTCATCGTCACCTTGGGCGGTTTCCTCGCCTGGCGAGGACTCATCTTCCGGTTCAAGCAGGGGCAGACCCTGGCGCCACTCGATCGGAACTTCCAGCTGCTGGGCGGGGGAGCCCGAGGGACCCTCGGCGAGGGCAGGAGCTGGGTGTTCGCCGTCGTGGCCTGCGTCGCCATCGTGGCCAGCATGGTCATGGCCCGTCGACGTCGGAGCCGCCACGATCTGGCCGCCCGCCCGCTCGGCGTCGACATCGCCCTCGGTGCCGTCGGCTGCCTGACCGTTCTCGCCGCAGTGGCGTTCGTCGCCAACGGCTACCAGTCGCCGATCACCGGCAAGGCCACCGGAATCGCCAACCCGGTGGCGATCCTCATCCTGGTCACCATCGTGATGACCTATTTGGCGCAGCGACGGAAGTTCGGCCGCTACGTCTATGCCTATGGCGGCAATCCCGAGGCCGCCGAGCTCGGCGGCATCAACACCCGCAAGACGATCATGACGACCTTCGTCGTGATGGGCGTGCTCTGCGCCATCAGCGCTGCGGTGCAGACGGCACGCCTGAACGCATCGGTCACCAACCTGGGAGTCCAGAACGAGCTCGACGTGATCGCGGCGGCCGTCATCGGAGGGACGTCGTTCTCGGGCGGGATCGGCACGATCCCGGGAGCGGTCCTGGGCGCCGTCGTCATGCAGTCGCTGCGCTCGGGCATGGTCTTGTTGGGCATCGACTCGCCATCCCAGGACATCGTCGTCGGAGTGGTCTTGGTGACCGCCGTTGCGATCGACGCCGCGCTCCGGCAACGCAACCGTGGCGGGTTCATCGCAGCGCTCACCACCGGCATCGTCATCTCGGCGATCATCATCCAGACCGGCCGCCCCTGAGGCGCCAGATCAGGACCGAACCATGACCGAAGAACCCAAGACGATCGAGTCGCCGAACCGGGGCGATGGGCCGCTCGTCGAGATGAAGAACATCTCGGTGGCCTTCGGCGGTCTCCACGCGGTCGAGGACGTCTCGATCGATCTCTTCCCCGGCGAGGTCGTCGCGCTCGTCGGCGGCAACGGGGCCGGCAAGTCCACCTTGATGCACACGTTGTCGGGAGCCCACCCGGCCGACTCGGGGCAGATCGTCATCAATGGCCGACCGGTCACGATCCACAATCCCCGCGACGCCCGTCTGCACGGCATCGAGGTGATCTACCAGAAGCTCGCCCTGGCCGACAACATCGATGCGGCCGGCAACGTCTTCCTCGGCCGCGAGATCCAGACCCGCAACGGGTCACTCGACGACTCGGCCATGGCCTCGGCCACCCAACGAGTGATGCAGCGACTCAACCCCCGCTTCACCAACCTGAAGACGGCGGTGAAGTCACTCTCGGGCGGTCAGCGACAGTCGGTGGCGATCGCCCGGGCCGTTCACTTCAACGCCAAGATCCTCATCATGGACGAGCCGACCGCAGCACTGGGACCGGCCGAGACCTCCCAGGTCCGCGATCTGATCGTGCAGCTCAAGGCCGAGGGCATCGGCATCTTCCTGATCAGCCACGACATCCACGACGTGTTCGATCTGGCCGACCGCATCACGGTGATGCTCCAGGGAAAGCTGGTCGGAACGGTCGACAAGAACGACGTCACGAAAGACGACGTCCTGGCCATGATCATCGCCGGCAAGAAGCCCGAGGCACTGGCCAAGGTCATCGCCGACGTGAACTCGACGCCCTGACTCCTCGGTCGGCGGCGGGGCGGCCGGTCAGGCGGAGCCGTCTCCGGTGGGCCGGCCCTCGACGGTCGACTCGAGACGCGCGAGACCCTTTTCGAAGTCGGGGCCGATCATGGCGTCCATGCTCTTGACGATCCCCATGATCTTGGTCAGGAGGGTCTTGGGCCCCGTCATGGTCCACGCGACGCGGGTGGCCTCACCGTCGGGTTGGAGCTCGAACGTCGACGTGCTCGTCGACTTGAACGGCTTCAGGAATTGCAGGGCGATCACGACCTTCGACGGTTCGATCGTCTCGATGACCTCCATTCGGCCTTCACCGGCCTTGCGGTTTCCCCGCCAGGTGTAGACGGCGCCGACGCCGGACTCGGCACCGGTGTACGTGCGCTCCAGATCCGGATCGAGGTCTTCCCACGGAGACCACGAGGGCCAGCGGTGGAAGTCGACGATCTGCGCATAGACGGCGTCGGCGGGAGCGTCGATCACGGTGGTGCGGATGACGGTGTAGGTGTCGGCCATGACCCGACGCTAGAGGACCAGGTTCTACAGCGCTCAGGGTTCGCCGACGGCGTCGAGTCGCTTCACGAGGGTCTTGGGGGCGACGAGCCGGTAGCTCTCGTCGACGAAGTCGAACAGCGCCTCCTCGTCGGCGTCGTCCAACCCCTCGATGGGGATGGACGTCCAGCCATGACGTCCCAATCCGTAACCTGTCGGTGTCGCCCCGGGAAGGTTCCGACCGTGATGGAGGAGGTCGACGAGTTTCACCGAGATCGACGGTTCGTCGGCCGTGCCGTAGAAGACGAAGATCTTCTTGCGGACCTTCGTGACCCGATCATCGCCCCACGGCGTGTCCATCCACGCCTCGGGAAGCGAGAGCGCGAAGTCCTCGAGCGATTGCTGCACCGATCGTGCTCGCTCCCCGGAGTTCATCATCGGGACCGTAGCAGGCCCGTTCCAGCGACGACCCGGGCCCGGCGGACCGTGCGTTTCGCCACCACGGGATCTCAACCGAAGACCCGCCGTGCCGATTGGACCTCGTGAGAGTTCGTTCGTTCTGGATCGCCGCCGTCGGATTCTCGATCGGCGTGTTCGGCGTGGTGGCGGTCGTCGACCTTCCGACACCCGCCTCTCCACGCCCGCTCTTCTGGTACACGGTGGTGGTCACCCTGCTCTGCGCCGTGCTGTCGAAGGTGCTCATCGCGATCGCCTACGACGTCCGCCAACCCGAGCTGGCGATTCTCGGATCCGGGCTCTTCGCGGCCTCCATGTTCCCCTTCGTCCACGGCATGCTGATTCCGGGCGTTCTGGTCTCGGAGGCGACCGGTGCCATGAGCTTCGGTGCGTGGGCCGGACTGCCCGCCGGACTGCTGGTGGCGTCTCCGGCACTCAGTCATCGGGTTCCGTGGCGCGGCGTCGCCCTACGCCACTGGCGGGTCTATGCCGCAGTGACGGTGGTCGCGGTGTACCTCGCCAGCTCCGCCCTGCTCGTCCATCCCGACTGGGTTCCCGCCGCGAGCTTCGATCGGTGGTGGACGATCGCCGGTGCGGCGTTGGCGTTCCTCGGGGCGCAGGTCCTGGCCCATGGTCAGATTCGTCTCTACGAGGTGGGCCGTCGGCGCTCGTCGATCGCGGCGGCGATCGGGTTCGCCTGGCTCGGCGTGTCCTCCGTGGTCTGGCTCATTCCCAGCCCGAACGACGCCATCGTGTGGGTGGCGCACTTCTTCGACGGGCTCGGCGTCCTCGGGGCTGCCGGAGGTCTGGTCGTTGCCCACCGGAACGATCGGCCGCTGACCGCCGTGATGGCCCCGGTCTTCAACCGCGATCCGTCCGTGGCGCTCCGTCTGGGTGTGACCCCACAGATCGAGGCGTTCGTCGCGATGCTCGACGAGAAGGACCGCAGCACGGCGGGGCACGTGACCCGGGTCGCGGAACTCGCCATGCGGCTCGGGGAACGGGCCGGGTTCAAGGGCGAGCGGCTCCGCAATCTCGGTCTCGGTGCGCTCCTGCACGACATCGGCAAGGTCCGGATCCCGGCCGAGATCCTCACCAAGCCGGATCGCCTCACGTCCGACGAGTTCGAGATCGTGAAGATGCACACCCTGTGGGGTCAGGAGATCCTGGCCTCGGATCCGCTCCTGGCCCCTGTCGGCCGGCTGGTTCGCCACCATCACGAGCGCATCGACGGCCGCGGCTACCCCGACGGACTCCGGGGCGATGCGATCCCCGTCGACGTCTGCCTGATCGCCGTCGCCGACGCGTGGGACGCCATGGTGCAGACCCGCCACTACCGCCCGGGCATGAGCGACGAGCAGGCCCGTTCGATCTTCCGTGAACATGCCGGTTCGCAGTGGTCGGACACGGCGGTCGAGTTGTTGTTCGCTCAGCTCGACCACGACGGCGAACTGACCGGCGTCTTCACCGATCTCACCGCCGACGGCGACCATCACATCTGTGCCGACGCCCTCGACACCCTGCCCCCGGTCCCGGTTCCCCAGGGCTGACGCCCCGAGGCGGGGTCAGGACGTCCCGAGGATCCGGATCGGCATGCGGCGTGGACCGCGCACCTGACCGACCGACCAGGCGACGTCGCCGGCGAGTTCGAAGTCGGGAAAGCGCTGCACGAACTCCTCGATGGCCACCTTCATCTCGAGTCGGGCGAGGTTGGAACCGAGACAGCGGTGGATCCCGAGACCGAAGGCGGCGTGCCGGTTCTGCTTCCGGTCGATCACGAACTCCTCGGCCTGCTCGAAGAAGTCGGGGTCGCGGTTCGCAGCCGGGAAGGGGAGGAGGACGTAGTCGTCCTGCTTCATCGGGCATCCGTGGAAATCGATGTCCTCGGCGACCAGCCGGGCCATCGTGACCGGAGCGTAGAAACGGAGGAACTCCTCGAGGGCGAAGTCCATCAGTTCCGGTTCCTCGACGAGGCGGCGGCGATCGTCGGGGTTCTGGGCCAGATGCCAGAGCGAGGAGCCGATCGCCGACCAGGTGGTGTCGATACCGGCGACGAGCAGCAGGACGATCGTGCCGCGGACCATCTCGGGATCGAGTTTCTGACCGTCGAGTTCGACCTCGAGCAGATAGCCGATGAGGTCGTCTCGGGGATGCTCGACATGATCGGCGATCTGGTCGTCGAGGTAGGACTCGAGCGGATTGCCCTCGGCGGCGGCTTCCCTCGGGTCGCGGTTGATGGACTCGAGGATCTGATGGACGAACTCGCGGAAGATGTCGCCATCGTCGGGCGGGAGCCCGAGCATCCGGCCGATGACGGCGACCGGGACGTGCTGGACGTACTGCACGGCGGCGTCGACGACCGTCGTTCCCGGTTCGATGGCTCCCATCTCGTCGAGCAGGTTCCGGCAGAGGGTGCGGACCTCGTCTTCCCATTCGGCGATCTTCTTGGGGGCGAACGCCGGCAGCAGGAGTCGGCGGGCGATGGCGTGGAAGGGCGGATCGCTGGTGATCGGAGGGGCAACACCGATCGGCTTCGGCAGGGCCAGATCGCCGGGCCGGGTGTGGCTGACGACGACGGTGCGGCTCGTGAAGTGCTCGGTGTCGTAGGCGACCTCGTCGACCGTTTCGTGGGTCAGCGGCACCCACATCCCGCCGTAGCGGTCGCTGTGGGCGATCGGGCAGCCCTGGGCGCGGAGGTCGTTCCAGATGTCGGGGGCGACCGGGTTGTATTCGGGTCGGGCGTGATCGAAGTCGGTGGCCCAGTCGGAGACGGGACCGTAGTCGTCGGCTCGATAGGGCGTGCGCTCCCAGGCGTCGGCCCCCTCGGGTGAGGTCCCCAGGATCGGGACTCGACGGGCCGCCACGGCGGCGGTCGTCCGATCGGTCTCGGGTAGGTCGGTGGTGGTCGCCTGGTCGGCGGCTGGAACGGTGTCGGTCATCGTTTCCCCTTACGGTGTATGGAGCGAGTATGCCACGGGCAGGCCGTTCACCGCGATCGCGACGCCATTCGTCCGCGCCGACGATCTCGATCGACTGGCCATGGATTCGGGCAGCCACCGACCGGGACGACCAACGGCACTACGGTCCCACCATGTCCGATCCGCAGTTCTTCCCCTACGCCGTCGACCATCGCTGGAAGCCGATGTTCGCGGCGCTGCGGCTGCGGCCCACCGACGGCGTGACCGTGGATCGCGATCACGACCGGCTCGAAGCCACCTTCGGGCGGGCTCGGGTCCGAACCGGGCTCGGCAACGTCGATCACACGGCGATCACCGGTCCGCATCGGTGGTACACCGCGGTCGGGCTCCGCCTCAGCTTCGCCGATGACGGGATCACGTTCGGCACCAACCATCACGCCGGTCTCTGCATCGGGTTCCGCGAGAAGATCCCGAGGGTCATCGGACCCCGGTCGCACTCGGCGCTGTGGGTGAGCGTGGCCGATCCCGAGGGGCTCGCCGCCGCCATCGGCGCTCCGTCGCAGGACCAGCGGACGGACTCGACCGGGCGGTCGATCAAGGAACGGTGATCACCACGCCGCGGTCGCCGTAGGGGATGCGATTGCGCTTGACGATGCCGCCGATGGTGCCGAGCAGTTTGGTGATCTTGGTCATGAAGCCGTACTTGGCGCGGATCTTGCGGCCGATCGCTTCGAGTTCGGGGCCCTGGACCAGGCGGGCGGTCGCCTCGACCTCGGTCGTGCCGGGCTTCGGGTTGCCCCGGGCGTCGCTCGCCTGCACCAGGACGCGAGCGGTGTGCGCGAGGCGCTTGGCCTTGCCGCTCCCGGAGCTGGTCCAGAAGCCGATCTCCCCGCTGTCGAGGGTCGCCGCCCATACCGGAGTCGGGACGGGCGTTCCGTCGCGACGAAAGGTGGTCAGGCGCAGATACTTCTCATCACCGAGTCCCATGGGGCGACGCTACCGCATCGCCACACCCCGGTTCGGGGATCCGACGGACGGCCGGGATCAGCGCACGCGGGCGGCCGCCTCGGCCAGGGCGTCGGGTTTGGCGGCCTTCACGGCCTCCATCTCGGCCACCGAACCGTCGGCGAAGCGGAGCCCGAGCCGCGAGGTCAGCTTGCCCGGCTCGATGTCGAGACCGACGATCTCCTGGTGGGTCCATTCGCCGGCCACGCTCTTGGCCGAGCCCGAGAACCCGCCCTGATCGAACAGCACCCAGCGCTGGGCCGAAACCGCCAGGATCGACTGCCGAACCAGGGGGAACGACTCGGCCTGGCTGCCGGGTGCCGCTTCGGTTGCCTTCCCCTTGATCGCTGCGCCGACGGCGGCTCCGACCAGCCCGCCGACGGCACCGAAGGCGACCGACTTCTTGAACTGCCCGACACTCGACACCACGCAGGCGCCCAGGATCTCCTCACCGGGGTGCAGGAGATCGGCGCTCTTCTTGTGGATCTTCTTGACCATGTCGACCATGGGGATACTCCTCGAATCGTCGTCTCTCGACCCGTCGGCCGGCGCCGGCGATCGTTGAGTTCCCGGATCGTGTGTCGACGACCGGCTCGCACGCCGCTTCGGTCGGCAATCGGAGCTCCGTCGGGTCCGCTGACCCCCGGTCGGTGGCCAGGGTGGTCACGAGATCGTCGTCGATCCGCCACCAGCCGGCGATCGTGCGACCCTCGGTGACCCATTCGACGCTCGACCGATGCCATCCGTCGCCAGGCTCCCCGTGATCGAGCGAAACGACGGCCCGGCGAACGTCGAGGCGCAGGCCCTCGCGTAGCACCTTGGCGGCGGCCTCCTTCGCCGACCAGATCAGGCAGGCCGTCTCGTGGTGGCGATGGGGCCGAGCCCGTTCGACCATCGCCTGCTCGGCGGGCGCCAGCCATTCCCGAACGAAGGCGTCCGAGCGGGGTTCGACCACCTCGAGGTCGCCACCGACCACCACGCCACCGCGACCGACCACGGCCAGGCCGATTCCCTCGCGGTGACTGATCGACAGCGACACGTCGGATGGCCGGCCGTCGATCAGTGCCTCAGGGGCCCCGTCGGCGGCGGCGGCCACCGAGCATCGGTCGGGCTCGATCAGGAACACCGATGCGAGAGCCGACTTGGCGGTCCATCGGCCCAGCCGCCAGTCGGCTCGCCGCTTGGGGACGACGAGCCCCGATTGCGTCCGTCGCTCGTCGTCGGAGAGCCAGTCGTCTCCGGTGGGGACGTCGGCCGAGGACCGTCGGAGCCAACCGATCGTCATGTCGGCCGGTCGGTGCCGGCCAGTTCCCGGGCGATCCCCCGTTCGACGGCGTCGATGAGCAGGGGACGCAACGATGCGGCAGGAATGATGTCGGTGACGGAGCCGACCGCTCGGGCTCGCTCGACGCTGTGGACGGCGTCGAACTCGGCAGCCACCTCACCCAGCTGGTCGGAGCGCACGATGGGGAGGAGCGCGGTCAGTTCACTGCGGAGACGCGCCCGCTCGGCGCCGTCGGTGGCGGCAGCCAGCTGCGTCTCCCGTTCCACTCTCCGTGGGTCGAGCCGCGAGCGTTTCTCGACCTCGCCGGCGAAGACCACCGCGGCGGCCGGCGATCCGCCGATCACGGAGGCATGGGCGCCTTCCACGGCCAGGGTCTCGAGTCGGTCGTTGAGCTGCTGGCTGAACACGACGAAGGCCCCGCCGTGGAATCGACTGACGACGCAGAACACGATCGGTCCGCGGAAGTTGACCACTGCACGGCCGATCTCGGCGCCGAACTCGAGCTGGTGCCGGCGCATCGATTCGGGCGAACCGTCGAAGCCGGACAGGTTGGCGAGCACGACGATCGGTTGGCTGCCGCTGGCGGCATTGACGGCGCGGGCGATCTTCTTGGACGACATCGGGAACAGCGTGCCCGAGGTCCACTGCTCGGGTCCGTCGGCCGGGAGGTGACCCTGGCGCGGCAGGGCGTGGGCCTCGATCCCGATGGCGCACACCGGGATGCCGCCCAGGTGGGCGCTCCAGATCACCGCGGTGTCGCTCTCGGCGAGGTCGGCCCAGCGTTCCAGGACCGGATGGTCGTGGTCCATCACCGCCGCCATGACCGAACGCATGTCGAAGGGTTTCTTGCGTTCGGGGTTGCTCGACTCGCTGAAGATGTCGCCGACGGTCCGCAGGTCCGAGCCGGCGAGGCGATGGGGGGACGATCGGACATCGCGATCGAACGGGTCTTCGGTCGGTGCCCGACGGGGGAATCGCTCACCCGGAACCACGTAGTTGTGGGCATAGTGCGCCAGGAGGACCCCGCAGGCGTCGGTGAGGTCGTGGGCCCAGTACTGGGCCTGGCCGTTCGGGCCCATCACCCGCTCGTAGCCCCCGATGCCGTGGTTGTCCTCGGCCGAGACGCCCCCGGAGAAGTCCAGCGCCTGCTTCCCGGTGAGGACCATGGCGCTGTCGGGAGTCATCACGAGGATGCCCTTGGTGTGCATCAGCATCGTGGCCTCGGCGTTCCAGTAGGGCTGCGCGCCGACGTTGATGCCCGTGACCACCACGTTGATCTCGCCGCCCTGCTGGGTGAACTCGATGATGCGGCGCAGGACCGCGGCGATCCAGTCCATGTTCTCGGTGCCGCTGTCCATGGCGATCTTGGCGCCGGCCGACAGGGCGAACCACTCGACCGGGACCCCCATGTCCTCGGCCAGGTCGAGGGCGGCGTTGATGCGAACGCACTCGGGCTCGGCGAGGGCCCCCAGGGCTCGGGTCGGGTCGCCCAGGAGGACGACCCGCGCCATCCCCTCGGGGTGGAGTTCGGATCGGTTGGTGACGACACCGGTCACGATGCTGGCCTCGTTGCGACCGGGCGGCCGGTCGACCGGCACCAGTCCGCCGTGCTCGTCGAGGTCGTGTTCGACGAAGCTGCCACCGGTGATCTCGGTCCGTCCCCCGGCCCCCGGGGCCACGAGACCACGCAAGAGTTCGTAGGGGTAGACCGTGTTGCGCCGCCGACTCTGGACGACCTTGCGGGTGTATTCGTCGAGTGGCAAGAGCGCTTCGGTGGGTGGCGGCGTCTCGTGGAAGTCGAATCGGGTGACGGCGGTGGCGCCGAAGCGCAGGGCGCGTCGCCGCATCTCGCCGGTCTCCGGGTCGGGGCGCAGGCAAGAGAGCGTGACTTCCTCGAGGCCGAGGCCGAGGGCCGCCGGGGCGATCTTCAGGGCAACGGCGCCGATCTCGTCGAGGTCGAATGCCAGGGGAGGCCACACTTCGACCTGAATCCGGTTCCACCACAGTCGTTGGCCGGGGGCCCGGGGAGCCTGGAATCGTCGGATGCCCTCCATCGCCTCGAGCAGCGTTCGTTCGAGTTCGGGCAGCCCCAGGAGTCGCCCCGATTCGTCGCGGATCGGCGTGAGGTCGCGTACCTCCGCGACGGCGAAGAGGCGCTCGTCGGCGGGGTTGTCGTGGGCCACGCCCCGGAACAGGTTGATCCCCGGTGGTGACGTCAGGAACTCGAGGGAGAAGTTCGAGAACCGCCACAGCTCGAGCCGTTTGGCCACCATGGGGTGGAGCCCCCGCAGGAAGCGGTCCTCGATCCATCCACCGGCGTCGGGTCGGAACGTGAGGTGACGGACCTCGCCGGCCGACCAGCCGCCTGCCGATCGATCGGCGGGGGGCTGTCCGGCCAGGGCGACCACCAGGTACCCCAGGTTCGGTGCGGGTGCCAGCCCGTCGATGGCGCCGGTCACCGTGGCCAGGAGCGCGTCGTCGTCGACGGTGTCGGTGTCGGTGTCGGTGTCGGGCCACAGGTGGATCTCGACGTTGACGGCGCGTGCCGGATCGACGTCGCCGGCCGCCGAGCAGGCGGCGCGGATCGCTTCGTCGATCGCCGAGTACCGGCCGCAGGTCGCCACGATCGTGACCGGTTCGCCATCGGTGGGTTGGTGATCGACGGCGAGGACCGGAGGCCCCGTCTCGTCGTCGACCGCTCGGAACGCACCCAGTGAGCCCCAGCGATGATGTCGTCGGGTCAGGAGCTCGGCGACCACGGCGGCGAATCGGCGGTCACCGGCACTCGCCACACCGAGCAGGGTGTTCGCGAGCGGCTCGGGGCACGCCACCAGGGCGTCGATGTGTTCTGCTCGCCGAGCGTCGACGTCGTCGGCGATCAGGGCATCGATCTGCGACATCGCCGCGGCGAGCACGGCCTGCCGGCTCGCATCGACGAGGGGACGTTCGACGATCTCGTACCGGACCTCGCGGGCGAGGTCGGCCACGACGGGATGATCGCGCTGGGTTGCTCCGACCAGGTGATCGAGGGCCTCCCGCATCTCGTCGGCCAACTCGTGCTCGGCATGGGCGAGCCAACGCTCGAGGACGGCGACGATCACGGGGATCTGGATCCCGACCCGTTGTCGCGACTGCATGATCCAGAAGAGCGCTTCCTCGAGCGTTTCCCGGTGTTCGAGGTCGGCGATCCCGTAGTGGGCGAGCGCCCGACGGAGCTGCTCGAGGAAGCGCGGTGAGACCCCCTCGACGGCGGGACCGGGGGCCCGGAGGAAGGCGTGCAGGTATTCCTGGGGGCTACGGACCTGGAGGTCGGAGTCGGCCACGTCGCGTTCGCTGCGGAAGAGGACGCGAAGATCGGCGAAGATTCGGACGAGGCGGATCTCCGAGGCCACCATCTCGGTCCGATCGCTCGGCGAGCCCATCGGCGAGCACGGCCTGCGCCGTCGTCGCCGCCTGAGCGGCCGAGGAACTGATGTCGTACCCGAGGACGAGCCGGGTGAGGAGGTCGAGATCGTCGGCGGCCCGACGGTCGGCCGAGGCGTCGGCCTCGGGGTCGAGCTCGGTGAACTCGAGACGATGCTCGGTGGCAACCGGTGTCGCCCGATCGACGGGAACCAGTTGGACGAGTGGCGCACCGGTGTCGACCTGGACGTTGGTCCCGACATCGACCCGTCGCACGGTGCCGCCGAAGGGTGCCAGGACGGCGCTCTCCATTTTCATGCTCTCGAGGGTCACGAGCACGTCGTTGGCCTCGACGACGTGGCCGACGGCGACGTGAACGGCGACCACGACCCCCGGGGTGGGGGAGCGCACCAGCCCGCCGTCGCCCCGCACGAGCCGGTGCGGCACGCCGTCGACCTCGACCAGGTGGTCACCACCCTGGATGGCGGAGACGACGCGGTGGGTCCGGCCGCCGACCTCGACTCGGCTCTGGAAGGCCCGGAGCCTGGTGACGATCAGGGTCGACTCGTGGCCGTCGACGGCAACTCGATACCGGCGCCGCCCGGTCCGCCGCACCGTCAAGGCGTACTCGTTGCCATGGTGGCAGAACTCGAAGGTCCGCCCGACGGTGGCATCGACCGACGGTCGACCGCGGCGGGCGGTGGCGAAGAGGTGGTCACGGGCCAGACGTTGCTGTTCGTCGTAGGCGTCGATCGCCGCCATCAGCACGGCGACATCGCCGTGGTCCCGTCCGGTGGTCGCGCCCGACGCAGCGAGGCGGTCGAGCCAGGTGGTGTCGAAGTCGGAGCGGACCACCTCGTCGCGGTCGAGCAGGTCGAGCAGGAACCCCTTGTTGGTCGTTCCCCCGTCGAGCACGACGGGCAGTTGCTGCAGCGCACGTCGCAGCCGCACCCGGGCCTCGTTCCGGTCCCGGCCCCACGCGACGACTTCGGCGAGCATGGGATCCTCACCGGGACGGACCACGTCGCCCTCGGCCAGGGCGGGATCGATTCGCAGCCCCGGTCCGGTCGGCACCTGCAGCAGCGCCACCCGGCCGGGAGCGGGAGCGAACCCGAGTTCGGCGTCTTCGGCATTGAGCCGCACGGCGATGCCGTGACCGTCCCGGTGCGGTGGCGCGCCCTCGAGCCGTCCTCCCTCGGCGAGATGGAGCTGGACCTTGGCCAGGTCGACGCCGCTCGTGATCTCGGTGACCCCGTGACCGAGCGGGAGACCACCGCTGATGCGCAGCAGCGACGGTGGTTCGCCCCGTTCGGGATGGGCGAACGCGATGGTCGCGACCCCGACGATGCCCGCCAGGTCGACGAGGCGGAGCGAGGCCGAACGGATCAGCAACTCGTCGACGGCGTTCAGCGCCTGGCCGGGTGTCTCGACGAGGATCTTCTCGGACCGCCGCTGCAGGGTGCCGTCATGGATGCCGAGCACTCGAGCCGCGCCCTGCCCGTCGCCGGCGACGAGTACCTCGATGTGCCGGGCATAGCCCCGCTCGATGAGCGACAGGGGTGCGAGGCCGAGACCGCACGCTGCGGCGAGGTCGGCCATGATCGCCCGGTCGGCGATCCGGCCGAGGCAGCGGGAATCGAGACCGACGTCGGTGATCCCGATCCGGTCGCACAGGTCGGCGAACGCCGGATCCTGGGCCAGCGGTCCCCAGCCGACCCAGGCGGCATCGACGCGGGAGCGCACGAGCGCCCCCTCGATCGTGGCGAGCAGGCCGGCCTGGTCGGTCTCGTCGAGCAGCACCGCGTCGTCGAGCAGCACCGCGTCGTCGAGCAACACGGCTTCGTCGGCCTCTCGGACGAACAGGGCCCCGCGGTCGGTTGCCGTGTGCAGGGCCACGATGCGGAGGGCTCGTCGGTGGTCCTCGGCGTACTCCCGGGCCCCGTTGATGAGCCGCATGGCTGCGGCGCCGCGGTTGACGATGGCCAGCCGGTCGATGGTCGTCATGATCGGTTCCCCCAGTTCGGTGGTGACGGCGTGTCGCTCATGGCTCCATGGCGTTGCGAAGCGATCGAGCCAGCTCGTCGTCGAGGCTGCCGGGCAGCACGATGGTCGTGTAGCCGGTCAGCGCCACGACGACGGTTCCGTCGGCGTCGAGGACGACGGCGTCGGCTCCGTCGTCGCCCGGCGTGACGACGGCCTGGAGCGGACCGGACGGCTCCGGGTGCTCCACCGGATCGACACCGAGGTCGATCCTGGCGACCCGGGCAGGCAGCGCCATCTCGCCGGTCGTTCCCAGCTGATGGACGCCGGCGGTCTGGAAGCAGAGCTCGATGAGTCGCGGCCAGGCCCGGAGCGGCCGGTCACTCGGGACGTGGTTCGGGGGCAGATCGGCCGATCCGACGCCCAGGACGGTCTCGTCGGCCATCCAGGCGTCGGTCAGGACCTGATAGGCCGGCCCGTGGAAGTAGACGCGGTAGATGTCGTCGGCCCCGACGGCGGCGTCGGGAGGCGGGCCCGCAACGACGCTGCGATGATCCGGCGACGGCTGGTCGGCGTCGGGCGGAGCGAGGACCACCCGACCGACGAAGTGGGTGGTGATCTGCTCGGGTTGATTGGCCAGCGTGCGTCGGCCGATCAGGGCACAGTCGGCCACGAGGCCGCCGTCGTCGCCCGGTGTGAGCCGGGCGCGGATCTCGGCGTCTCGGGGCTCGTCCCGGTACAGCTTGAACGGCGCCAGGAACGACACGTCCTCGATCGACCGAACGTGCCACCCCGGGGCCAGCGCCGAGGCGGCCTCGACGAACGACTCGATTCCCATCACACCCGGGAGCACGGGGGTCCCCTCGATCCGGTGATGATCGAGGAAGGGTTGCTCGATCGTCAGCGTGGTCTCGATCACGAGGCCGTCGGCGAGTGTGCACGCGACCGGAGTCCCCAGCATCGGACCGGTGCCGGCGAGCGACGTTGCGGCCGCCACCGGGTCGAGTCCACCCGTCGCTGACTCCTCGACCATCACCCCGAGTGCGCCGGCGGCGACGACCTCGCCCCCCGGGCCGCTGGCAACGAGTTCTCGCCGCACGACCGGAATGCCCACGTCGGGGGGAAGCATGTCGATGCCGGCCATCGCCATCATCTTCGGGATCGAGCCCCGGCTGGCCATGCCGATGTCGGCCCAGGCGGTCCAATCGATCGCCACGCCACGGGTCGCCGGGCGCTCGGTGCGGAAGGCGGAGACGCTCTTGCACAGGAGGTCGTTGGCGGCGCTGTAGTCGGTCTGACCACCGTTGCCGAACCGTCCGGCGATCGAGCTGAACACGACGGCAGCACCGAGGGGAGTGTCGCCCAGGGCCGCCAACAGGTTGAACCATCCACCGGCCTTCACGTCGAAGACCAGGTCGTACTCGGCGTCGGTCTTGTCGGGCAGGAAGCGGCTGATCTCGAGACCGGCGCAGTGCAGGAGTACGTCGATCCGATCCGAACGTCCGAGGATCGCGTGCACCGCAGCCCGGACGGCATCGGCGTCGGTCAGGTCGGCCTGGTACCAGTGGGCGACACCGCCGGCCGCTTCGACGGCCCGGATCGCGTCGAGCGCCGCCCGCGCCCGTTCGAGGCGTGCGAGCTCACGCTCGACCAGCGCCGGCGTCGCCCGATCACCGCGCTCGGCGATTCGCTGGGCGAGGTCGGCCTTCAGGCCGTCCCGGTCGGAGACGAAGCGTTCGAGATCGGGATCGTCGGCCGAGGGCTCCGGGGTGAGGTCGATCAGATGGAAGGTCCCGCCCGATGCTGCGGCGAGGTCGGCCGTGATGGCGCTCACGATGCTTCCCGCCGCGCCGGTCACCACGACGACGTCGTCGGCCCCGAGGGCGCGATCCGGGTCGGGGTCGACCTCGGACTCGGCCAGACCGATACCCCAGCGCAGGTCGTCGGCGTAGCCGACCTCGATCGCCTCGGGGTCGTTGGCCGTCTCGGCCAGGAGGAGGGCGGCGACGTCGGCCGGTGCGGCGTCGGTGGTCACGTCGACCACCTTGACGGTGGCCTCGTCGCGTTCACGGGCGAAGGCCTTCGTGAAGCCGCTGGTCGCGCCGCCGAGCACGTCCTGGGCCCCGGCTCCGTCGTATCCGAACCGGCCACCGAGCCGGACGCCGCTGATCAGGAAGGTCCCGGTGCCCAGGTCGTCGTAGACGACGCGCATGGTCGAAGCGAGCAGCTTCACCCGTACCTGCAGGGCCTCGGCCAGGGCATCGGCATCTCGTCCGACGATCGACTGCTGGTCGAGCGCCGCCAGCCAGAACACACCGGTGATGGGTCCGTCGGCCCGCCAGGTCCGGACCTGTTCGACCCAGGATTCACGCTGGGGGGCTCCCTCGGGGCGCAGGACCTCGACGCCACGGTCGGCGAGCAGGGCGCCGAGGGCGTCGGCCACACCCCCGTCATCGGGGACGATCACGACGCGGGCTCCCTCCTCGAGCACGACCCCGGTGGGCTCGCACAGGGCGAGCGGGGCACGGACCACGGGAACGGGGATGCGACGGGGAAAGCGAGCGTCGCCGGCCGGGGTGGCGCCGGTCTCGGCGATGGCTTCGGTAACGGGTGGTGGGGTCTGGGGGGCGCGTTCGTTGACGAAGCCGATGACGTGTTGGAGGGTGGGGTAGTCGCGGAGTTGGAGTTTGTCGTCGCGTTCGATGCCGTAGGCCTGGCGGACGGCGGCGAAGAGTTCGGCTTGTTTGACGGTGTCGACGCCGAGGTCGGCTTCGAGGTCGAGGTCGAGGTCGAGCATCTCGGGCGGGTACCCGGTCTGTTCGGAGACGAGTCGGAGGATCGTGGCGGCGACCTCATCGGCTGGTGCGGTGTCGGCTGGTGCGGTCGCTGCTGCGGTCGCAGTCGTGGTTTCGGCGGCTGGTGTGGGTGGTGGGGTTTGGGGGGCGCGTTCGTTGACGAAGCCGATGACGTGTTGGAGGGTGGGGTAGTCGCGGAGTTGGAGTTTGTCGTCGCGTTCGATGCCGTAGGCCTCGCGGACGGCGGCGAAGAGTTCGGCTTGTTTGACGGTGTCGACGCCGAGGTCGGCTTCGAGGTCGAGGTCGAGGTCGAGCATCTCGGGCGGGTACCCGGTTTGTTCGGAGACGAGTCGGAGGATGGTGGCGGCGACGTCGTCGGCGGCGGGTGCGGTGTCGACCGGTGGGTGCGCGGTGCTGCGGTGCCGGTGCGGCTGCGGGTGTTGGGTGTGGTGGTTTGGGGGGCGCGTTCGTTGACGAAGCCGATGACGTGTTGGAGGGTGGGGTAGTCGCGGAGTTGGAGTTTGTCGTCGCGTTCGATGCCGTAGGCCTGGCGGACGGCGGCGAAGAGTTCGGCTTGTTTGACGGTGTCGACGCCGAGGTCGGCTTCGAGGTCGAGGTCGAGGTCGAGCATCTCGGGCGGGTACCCGGTCTGTTCGGAGACGAGTCGGAGGATGGTGGCGGCGACGTCGCCGGAGGCGGGTGCGGTCGTCGACCGGGGTTGCGGGCGCGGTCTCGGCGATGGCCGGTGCCGGTGCGGGTGTGGGTGGGGTGGTGGTTTGGGGGGCGCGTTCGTTGACGAAGCCGATGACGTGTTGGAGGGTGGGGTAGTCGCGGAGTTGGAGTTTGTCGTCGCGTTCGATGCCGTAGGCCTGGCGGACGGCGGCGAAGAGTTCGGCTTGTTTGACGGTGTCGACGCCGAGGTCGGCTTCGAGGTCGAGGTCGAGGTCGAGCATCTCGGGCGGGTACCCGGTCTGCTCCGACACCAACGCCAGGATTCGGGCCGCCACGTCGTCGACGACGGGAGCGGCCTCGGCTGCCGGTGTCGGGTCGATGCTCTCGTTGGATGGGGCGACGACTGCCGGTGCCGGTGCCGGTGCCGGTGCCGGTGCTGGTTCCGGTGCCGGCACCGTGACGTGCTCGGCCCTTGCCGAGGCGGCCACCGGTGTTCTCGACGGTGTCGAGGGACCGGTGTCGATCACCCGCAGCCGACGGTCGACGACTTCGAACGTCGCATCGTCTCGTCCGGTGATGCTTCGGAGCCAGGAGTCCCACGCAGCACGGTCGGCGATCCGGTAGGCGTAACCGAGGTCTTCGGGGGCCCGACGCAGCCCGTCGGCCGTCGGGGTCCAGCGGAACAACACCATGCTGATCTGCGAACCGAAACCGGCTGCCAGCCGCAGGGCATAGCGAACCGGGTAGGCGCCGCCGTGCGACAGGTTGAGCGAACCGAGGTCGGGGTCGACCTCGTGGAAGTTCGGGACCGGCGGCACGATGCCGGTCTCGAGGGCCTTGATCGCCACGACGTCCTCGAGCCCGACACCCATCGGGTGTCCGGTGACGCCCTTGGTGTTGGCGATCACGATGCGATCGGCCGCCGGGCCGAAGACCTGGCGCAGGGCGTGGATCTCGGCAGCTGCGCTGCCACCCCGGGCTGGGGTGTACGTCTCGTGCGAGACGAAGACCGTCTCGTCGGCGATCGCCATCCGATCGATGCCGCGCCGCTCGGCCTGGCGGATCACCGACTCCATCACGCCGCCGATGTGATCGACGTCGAGACGGGTGCCGTGGAACGCGCTGTTGGCCGTCACCGCTCCCAGCACCTCGCAGATCGGGTGGATGCCTCGCTCCCGGGCGGCCTCGGCGCTCTCGACCACGAGACCGGCGGCCCCCATGCCGAGGATCATGCCGTGGCGGCGCTTGTCGAACGGCAGTGCCGCCTCGGCGACGTCCTCGTCGGTGGCGGCTGCCCCCGTGGCGAGGAATCCGGCGCCGATCCAGCCGAGCAGCTGGTCACTCGTCGCATCGTCGGCAGCCACCACGATCACCCGACGGCAACGGCCGGCGCGGATCCAGTCCTCGGCCAACGAGATGGCCTGGGTGGTGCTCGCGCACGCCGAGTTGATCTGGGTGTTGGGGCCGCGGGCGCCGATCAGTTCGGCGAACTGGGAGTGGCCCATGGAGAGGACCCGGAAGAGGAAGCGGCGGTCGAAGAGATACGGGTGCAGCTCGAGCTCGCGCTCGACGTCGTGGATCCGGCGATCGATCTCGACGAGGGCCGCGTTGGTGGGGTCGGCCTCGGCGACCCGATCCCGGACGGCCCGGAGTTCTTCGAATTCGTTGCGCCGTGCCCGGTCGCGTTCGTAGCGGCTGACCTCGTCGGCCAGCTCGTCGAGCCCGGGAAAGGCGCTGGCGAAGATGACGCCCGTGTCGTCTCGGAGGGCATCGGGCAGACCCCACCGGTCGGGGAGTTGGGAGCCGATGCGGGTGGTCTTGTAGCGCTGGACGAGCGGGATGCCGGCGTCCCGCAGCGCATCGATCCCGGCCGCGATCGCGAGTTGGGTCACCCGGCCGAGGGCTGCGACCCGGTCGGAGTCGACGCCGAACTCGGTCTCGACATCGAAGGCGCCGCCACGGGCCGCGAGCTTGATGACGTCGTTGACGCTCTCGATCGGCTCGAAGCTCGCGCCGCGGGTCTCGCTCTTGGCCAGGCGAACGATGTGCTTGTCGAGGATCTCGTTGCGGAATCGACTCGGGATCACGTCGATCAACTGCTCGCCGTGGAGCAGGCGGGCGAGGTTGTCGTCGTCGAAGATCTTCTGTGTGCCCGGTGTCCCCAGCGCGGCGCCGGTGATCACGATCGGGTCGCCGTCACCGGCGACTCCGTCCGTGCTGCCGACGAGTTGGCTGGTCTTCTCGAGGAAGTCGGCGAAGAGGGCGCGGAGTTCGGTTGGCATGGGACGGTCCTCGGGGACGGCCGCGGTCGCGACCTGGCTGGTGGTGGCGGTGGCGATGCTGCCGACCGGAGCGGTTCGGCCGGGCTCGGAGCGGCCGGCACCGTGACCGGCTGCATACAGGCCGCAGAGCGCCTGGTTGAAGGCGACCACGTCGGTCTGCTTGGGGTGGTTCGTGAACAGGATCGAGACGTCGTCGGGTCCGAGGACGTCGCCCGCGAATCCATGGAGGGCTCGCTTCGGTCCGGTCTCGACGAACACCCCGGCGCCGGCGTCACGAAGCGTTTGGAGGCCCCGGACGAAGAGCACCGGTTCGGCGACCTGACGGGCGAGGAGATCGAGCATCTCCTCGACCACGCCGGGACCCATCGGATAGAAGTCGCCGGTGACGTTCGAGACGATCGGCAGCGTGGGGGAGCGCAGGTCGAGCCGTTCGAGCGTGCGGCGCAACGGCTCACTCGCCGGCGACACGATGCTCGTGTGGAAGGCGTGGCTGACCGGGAGGAGCGCAGTGACCCAGCCCCGTTCGGTGCAGGCTTCGACTGCGGCCTGGACGGCGGCCGTGGCGCCCCCGATCACCGACTGGGCCAGGGAGTTGACGTTGGCCAGCACGACGTTGCCGTCGATCCCGTCGACCAGGGCCTGGACCTCGTCGATCGGTGCGAAGACCGCCGCCATCAGTCCCTGGTCGTCGATCGTGAGACTGGCCAT
The DNA here is from genome assembly GCA_963717115.1 of uncultured Acidimicrobiales bacterium. GTDB lineage: Bacteria > Actinomycetota > Acidimicrobiia > Acidimicrobiales > SZUA-35 > JBBQUN01. The sequence continues at coordinate 1,248,805 of CAVQVO010000017.1, forward strand.
CTCATGGCCGCGGGCACTCACCGCCTCGAGGGCCCCGGCGAACGACAGCGCCCCCGAGGCGACCAGGGCGCCGTATTCACCGAGGCTGTGACCGATGACGAGATCGGGCTCGATCCCGTAGGCCGACAGCAGGCGGGTCATGGCCAAGTCGACGGTGAGGACGGCGGGCTGGGTGATCTCGGTGTTGCGCAGGCTCTCCTCGGCGGCGGCCACGGCATCGGGGTCGGATCGATCGACGAAGATGTAGTCGCTCAGCGGTCGGCCGAGCAGCGGGGTCATGATGCGGTCGGCCGTCTCGAACGCCTCGGCGACGATGGGCTCGACGTCGCGGAGCTCGGCCAACATGTTGGTGTACTGCGAACCCTGACCGGTGTACATGAACGCCACCGGCTCGGCCGGCCCAGCGCCGCGGAAGACACCCCGACCTCGCAGCAGCCCCCACATCGTCGGGTTCTCGAAGGCGGCGAGCGCACGCCCGGCCTTGTCGGCGAGTTCGTCGGCGTCACCGAAATCGATGGCCACCCGTTCGGGTGCCCGCAGATCGGATTGCAGGGGGACCGACGGGGAAGGAGCCCGGCCGGCCGCGGCGTCGGCCTGCACGCTGCGGAGGCGCTCGATCAGCTCGGTCTCGGTGTCGGCCCCGAGGACCAGCGCGCCGCGCAACGGCGCCTTGAGCGAGACACTCGTGTGTCCGGAGCCGGTCGATGCCTCGGCCGACGGTATCGCCGACGCCTCGGTCGACGACGACCGAGGCAGGTCGGCGCCGGCGGCGACGACCTTGGCCCGATCGGGTGGCCGCAGGCGGCCCGGCACGTGTTCTTCGAGCACGACGTGGAAGTTCGTTCCGCCGAATCCGAACGCGCTCACACCGGCGGTGCGGACCTCGCCGTTCGACACGTCCCACGGTCGGAGCTCGGTGTTGACGACGAACGGCGAGGCTGACCAGTCGACGTTCGGGTTCGGCTCGCCGAAGTTCAGGCTCGGCGGGAGCGTCTTGTGGTGGAGGGCGAGCGTTGCCTTGAGGAGTCCGGCGGCCCCCGCGGCTGCCTTGAGATGACCGATGTTGGACTTGACCGAGCCGAGGGCGATCGAACCGGGCCGACAGTCGGCCGAGGCGAAGGACTCGCCGAGACTGGTCACCTCGACCACGTCGCCGACACGGGTGCTCGTGCCGTGGGCTTCGACCATCGAACAGGCCCGGGGCGAGAGACCGGCGGACTGCCACGCACGGGTGACCGCGAGACGTTGACCGACCGGGTTCGGGGCGGTGATGCCCTTGCCCTTCCCGTCGCTGGCCCCGCCGATCCCTCGGAGCACGGCGTAGACGCGATCGCCGTCGCGTTCGGCGTCGGCCAGACGCTTCAGCAGGAACATGGCTGCGCCTTCACCCATGACGAAGCCGTCGGCGCCGGCATCGAACGGTCGGGTGCCGGTTGCGGAGAGTGCACCGATCTTGCAGAACTTCACGAAGCTCGACGCGCCCATGTTGCGGTCGATGCCACCGGTGACGACGGTGTCGAACTCGCGCTCGATCAGGCCCTCGATGGAGGCGTCGATGGCGGCCATGGCCGACGCGCACGCAGCGTCGACGATGAAGTTCGGTCCGTGGAAGTCGAACAGGTTGGCGACCCGCCCGGCCAACACGTTGCCCAGCTCGCCGGCCATCGTGTCTTCGGTGATCTCGGGGTAGTCGATGCCCATCCGGACCGCGAGTTCCTCGGTGATCATCGTCTGCAGATCGCCGGGGAGCTGCTGGAACGACGGGGTCCCCTCGAGAGCCTTGGCGATCTCGGGTACCGAGATCCGGAGATTGGTCAGGTAGTGGTGTTCACCGGCCATCGCGTTGCCGAGGATGACGGCGGTGCGTTCGTGGTCGATCGGCTTGCCGTGGTCGGCCAGGAGGGCCCGGGTCCCGGCCAGCGCCCACTTCTGGCCGTCGTCGATGGCGTCGCTCACCTTCGGCGGGATCGGCAGCTTCCAGGCCAGCGGGTCCCACTCCCAGTCGCGGACCCAGCCCCCGATCTTGGAGTACGTCTTGTCGGGGGCCTTGGGGTCGGGGTCGAAGTAGAGGTCGGGATCCCATCGACTCGGCACGACGTCGCTGATCGAGTACCGGCCCGACGTCACGTTCTCCCAGAACGTCACGGCGTCGGGCGCATCGGGAAGGATGGCCGAGACTCCGACGATTGCCACTGGCTCCATCACATCTGTCCTTTCGGCGGCCGACGGGCCCCCGTCTCGTTCGTTCGTCAGTTGCGGTCGTAGAGGGCGTCGGCGACCGTGGTCATGTCGGCGATCAGTCCCTCCTGGGCGGCGAGGATTCGGGGCAGGCCGACGGCGGCCTGCAGGCGTGCGACGTCGGCTCCCTCGGCGGCACCGATGACCAGACCGAGGCCGTCGGTGGCGACTCGCAAGGCCGTCTCACGGGCATGGACCCGACTGATGGCGGCCAGGGCGGCCGGGGTGAACCGGCAATCGGCCTTGGGCGGAAGGGCCCCGTCGGCCGACCGCGCCGCCCGTCGGGCGAGCGAGGCCGAGCATTCGGTGAGCGCCACCAGACTCCCGATGCGGAACAGCAGGTGTTGATTGCGGGTGAGGCGGCCCACCCGAGCCGCCTCCATCACCTCGGCCAGGGCCCGATGGGCCAGCGCTGCCGTACCGGCTCCGACCTCGGGCAGGCGCTGGTGCAGCGTCTCGAGCTCGGACGCCTGGTCGCGGTAGTAGCCGCCGCTGGACTTGAGGTGTTCCTGCCACCGGTCACGGCCGATGGTCATCTCCATGATCTCCGAGGTCCCCTCGTAGATCGTCGTGATCCGGACGTCGCGCTTGATCTTCTCGACCAGGTACTCGTGGGTGTAGCCGTAGCCGCCGAGCGCCTGGATCGCTGCTTCGGCCGCCGCGTTCCCGGCCTCGGTCGACACGTACTTGGCGATCGCGCCCTCGGTGTTGAGCGTGCCGTCGGTGCCGAGGTCGATCCGTTCGGCCGTTTCCTCGATGTAGGCCCGGCCGGCCTCCAGTCGTACGGCATGGGGCACGATCAGCTTGTGGGTGTAGCCCTGCTTCTCCGAGAGCGGCCCGCCGGCCTGGATCCGTTCGGCCGAATAGGCGATCGCCCGATCGAGGGCGGCCCACCCGGCGCCGAGGCCGAACGCCGCGACCATCAGGCGGGTGTACCCGAACACCAGCTGGGCCTGGAAGAGACCCTGACCCTCCGTCGTGCCGACCAGTCGATCGGCGTCGACGTAGACCTCGTCGAGGAACAGTGCTGCGGTGTTCGAAAGACGAATGCCGTGCTTGTTCTCGGGCTTTGCCTTCTCGAACCCCTCGAGCTCGCTCTCGAGGACGAACCAGGTCGGGCCCCCGGGCGCGTTCGCCAGGATCGTGTAGAGATCGGCGACCGAGCCATTGCTGATCCACTGCTTCTTCCCGGTGATTCGATAGCCGACGACCTCGCCGTCCTCGGTCACCGGGACCGCGACGGTCTTGAGGGCGCCGAGGTCGCTCCCGGCTTCGGGTTCGGTCGCGCCGTAGGCCATCGAGAGACCCTCGTTGGCGATCCGACTCATCCAGTGGTGCTGTTGCTCGGGTGTGCCCCCCATCAGGATCGGGTCGCTGCCGAGGAACGTGGCGAGCACCGACGTGGCGACGCCGAGGTCGATGGCCGCCATCTCCTGGCAGACGCGGTACACGTCGAAGGCGTTTCCGCCCATCCCTCCGTGCTCCTCGGCGATGAAGAGCAGCTGCACGCCGAGTTCGTCGCTGCACATCTTCTTCACCGCGGCGGCCGGGTACTCGTCGCGCTCGTCGAGCTCGATGAGCAGGCTCTCGGGCAACTCGCGGGCTGCGAACTCGGTGATCGCCGCAAGGGTCATGTCGAGCATGTCCACGTCGAGACCTGCACCCATTCTCGTCCTCCGATCGACGGTGTCCCATCCGCAGGTGCCGGCAACCGGACACCCATACATCCCACTCTCCGCTCTCGATCGTCGATGGGGAACGGCCTTTGGTCACTCCCGTTCGAGTTGCGGTCGGAATCGCCGGCGAGTAGCACGACCCCATGACCGACTACGCCGTCAAGACACCGCCGCAACACGGGACCTGGCCGGAGTTCCTCGACGTCTGGCGGGCGACCGATGGATGCGACGTGTTCACCCAGGCTTGGACCTTCGATCACTTCTACCCGCTGACGGGCGACACGCACGGCCCGTGCCTCGAGAGCTGGACGATGCTCGCCGCTCTCGCGCAGGCGACCCATCGCATCCGGATCGGCAGCATGGTGAACGGCATGCACTACCGGCATCCCGCGGTCACGGCGAACATGGCGGCGACCCTCGACATCATCTCGGGTGGTCGGTTCGAGCTCGGACTCGGTGCCGGCTGGAACCTGCAGGAGTCCGACGCCTACGGAATCGAGCTGGGGTCGGTCAAGGAGCGTCTCGATCGGTTCGAGGAAGGGGTCGAGGTGATCGTGCGGCTCCTGTCGCAGGAGGTGACCGACTTCGAGGGCGACCATTACCGGATCACCGACGCCCGCTGCGAGCCCAAGCCGGTCCAGAGGCCACACCCGCCGATACTGATCGGTGGGAGCGGCAAGAAGCGCACGCTGGCGGTGGTTGCCCGATGGGCGCAGCGATGGGACGGAGGGTTCGGCGACCTCGATCGCTGGCGCGAGGCCAACGACGCACTGCTCGGTCATTGCGAGGCGCTCGGACGCAACCCCGACGAGATCACCCGGACCACCCATGTGACCTGGGAGGCCGGCGCCGACCCGTCGATGCTCGCCGACCGCGCCGCCGAGCTCGCGGCCGCCGGGATCGATCAGATCATCTTCTCGATGCGCGGACCCTACGTGGCGGCCGAGGTCGAGCCGCTGGGCGAGGCCCTTCGCCGGCGATGAGCGATTCCGCTTCGGTGGTGGGTGGTCGTCGGGTCAGCCGAACAGTTCTCGGCTCGCGATGGCGGCACCCTCGGACAGGGATCGCAGTTTGACCCAGACCACGTCGGGTGCCACCGACGCGAAGCCGGCGCTCGTCTCGAAGCCACAGTCGGTCCCGGCCAGCACGCGTGCGGGATCACCGACTGCCTCGGCCACCCGGACGATCGCATCGGCGACGGCGCGAGGGTGCTCCACGTAGTTCGACGTCGTGTCGATGACCCCGGGCACCACGACACAACCATCGGGGAGGCCGCCGTCGGTCAGGACCCGCCACTCGTGGGCGTGGCGGGGGTTGGCCATCGAGAGCAGGAAGCCGCCGACCCGGGCCGATCGGACGAGGTCCCAGATGTCGGCGAGCGGGACGTCGAGATCGTGCGGGCCCTCGTAGTTGCCCCAACAGACGTGGAGCCGGATGCGCTGCGGATCGAGATCGGCGATCGCGTGATCGATGGCCTCGACGACGGTGGCGACGAACGAGCGGAATTCGGCGAGTGGCCGATCGTGGAAGAGGGTGTGGCGTTCCAGCGCCAGGTCGGGGGCGTCGATCTGGAGCAGGTGACCGGCATCGACGATCGCCGCGTACTCCGGTCGGAGCGCCTCGGCCAGGGCGGCGACGTAGGCCTCGAGGTCGGGGTAGTGCTCGTTGGTCATGGCCGCCGCGATGATGCCCGGGGAGGGCGCCGAGACGAACGATTCGGTGTAGCGATCGACGAACGGGACGAGGAGCCGACTCAGCTGGTCGCACTCCGAACGGATCGGGCCGTCACCGAGATGCCGCACCTCGGCGATCGCCTTGGGGGCATCCATGAGCGAGACCCGTTTCATCAGCGCTCGCTCCCGCGACACCTTGTCGAAGAAGCTCGGGTATTCGGTCAAGTCGGCCATCGTGGGGCGGGAACTGTGGCCGCCGAACCCCGACATGCGGTGCTGGACGAAGGTGAAGAAGCTCTCCCGGCCGACCTCGCCGTTGTTGACGATGTCGAGGCCGGCATCGATCTGGCGGGCGATCACCTCGCCCGTTGCCTGCTCGACGGCCACGGTGAGTGCGTCGTCGTCGACCGGCCGGCCCTCGGCCCGTTCGACCAGGAGCGCGGTCAGCGCCGGCGGACGGGGCAGGCTCCCGGCGTGCGTCGTCAGGATTCGGCCGTTGCTGTGCTCCATGTCCGAACGCTAGTCCCGCCGGGCTTGCCCGCTGGACCTTCCTGGTGCGCCAGGAGATCGGACCCGTGCCGGGTTCCGCCGACGTGACCTCGTCTGATCCGATCGAGCCGAGCCGCCAGGCTCAGGACTCGGCCAGGTGTTCGAGGAGGAGCCGGTCGACTTCCGTTGGTCGTTCGAGATGGAGGAAGTGTCCGGCATCGGCCAACTCGACGTGGGCGACCCCGGCCGGGAAGTCGCGATCGTCGATCGTCCGGGTGAAGAGGCGTCGGTCCATGCAGCCGTCGTCGGCGCCATTGACGATGAGGGTCGGTACCGGGATCGTCGATTCCCGCATCGCCGGCGTCTTGCGGATCCCCAGCAGGATCGGCGGCGTGGCGTTCTGCCGGTAGTAGGCCAGCGAGGCGGCGACGACGCCCGGTCGGTCGAACGTGGCGAGGATCGGCTCCCACTCCTCGTCGTCGAGGGTGAGGCCCGGCGACCAGCTGCGCCAGAGGCGGCGGAGCAGGCGCCGATCGGCGACGGTGATCGACCGGTCGGCGAGCCACGGGAGCTGGAACCAGGTCATGTACCACGAACGCAGGAGCTGCCGGGGCACTCGGGGGATCGCCGCCGGGATCCGGGTGAGCGGTGGGATGGCCATGGCGGTGATCGTGCGGAGCCGTTCCGGGTGGGCGGAACCGGCGACGAAGGCGACGGCGGCCCCCCAGTCGTGCCCGACGAGATGGGCTGTCGGGGCGCCGAGATCGTCGATCCAACCGACCGCATCGGCGGCCAGGCTCGGGAGGGAGTAATCGCCATCGGCGGGCTGGGAGCCGGTTTCGTAGCCCCGCATCGTGGGGGCGACCGCCCGGTAGCCGGCCTCGGCGAGTGATCGGAGCTGATGCCGGAAGGTGTGGGGCGTGTCGGGGAAGCCGTGGAGGAGCAGGACGAGGCCCCGGTTGGTGCCGGCGTCGCCGGCCGCGAGCGCCGTGAAGGTCAGGCCGTTGGCCTCGAGGGTGATGGTCTCGACGGCGGGCTCGGTCACCGGAGGTCGACGCCTGCCGTCGCAGCGATCAGGCGAACGCGTTCCGACAGCGGCACCCGGCGGGGGTCGTATCGGGGCGAGATCGCTCGCAGGACCCCGGGAAGCGTGCCGAGCTTCCACTGCCGTCGGATCGACGACCGGGTGACGCGGGCGAAGGAGGTATCGGGGTCGCCCAGTTCCCGTTCGAGGACCGTCGCCATCCGGAGGAGAGAGCCGAGGAAGTGGACCTGGGCCCGTGTCCCGACCACGACGCGAGTAGGGATAGCTCCCCACGATCGACTCGTAGGCGTCGAAGGTGACGGTCCGGTGTTCGATCTCCTCGGCCAGGTGCCAGAGGGCGATGGCCTGCCATTCGGGGACGATCGCCTCGGAATCGGGGCTGTCGATCATCGAGCGGGCGAGGGCGAAGGTCATCGCCTCGAATCCCTCGGCGTAGGCCAGGTTGAAGGCGAGGGACCGGTTGGCGCTGGAGCGTCGGTAGTCGGCATCGAGGCGGTCTTCGAGGGCGCGGAGCGCCGTTGCCGTCGGTTTGCTCAGCTGGGCTCGGACGGCGTCGTTCAGCCGGGCGTGATTCTGGTGGTGCTGGGCCTCCTGCCCCGAGAACGCTTTCATGTCGGCGGCCAGATCGGGGTCGTCGACCTGCTTCGAGGCCGCCCGCATCGTGCGGATCAGGTACGGCTCGAGGTAGGGGAGCGTGAACGAGAGCGCGACCAGTTCACACGATGCCGCTGGATCGTCGGGGAACGGGAGCAGCGGAACATCGGCCGACCACTCGAAACGTGGCCGACGAACGACGAGCTGCGTCGTGCCTTCGCCGGTGGTTCCCATCGCCCGACCGTAGCTCGTGACTGCCGCAGCCGTCTCGGCGTCGGGCTCCGACGGTCGCGACACTCAGTCCCCGCCGCTCCCGCCTTCGTCGTCGGCGGAACGGACCGAGCCGTCGGGAAGGGTGACGAGATAACGGTAGCCCCGGGTCTCCGAATCGCCCTCGGGCCCGAGGTCGATCGACACGAACTCCCAGTCGTCGCCGTACAGCTCGAGCGTTGGCCCGGGGCCGGCGTCGGCGGTGCGGTCGGCGTGCTCGTGCGTCCAGCGCTTCTCCCGGAAGCCGACGCCCCGCACCCGGCAGCGGGCCGCCAGGGTCGCGTCGGTCTGGAGGTAGACCCAACCGAATTCACCGAGCTCGGTCGGCAGGGAGGAGATCGGGAGCCAGTCCTTGTCGGGCCCCTGCACGTGGTAGCGCAGGTTGGCGGCGGGGATGGCGTAGGCCAGGTCCTTGTCGCCGCCGAGCACGGGAACCTCGTCGTCACCCGACCGGGGAAGCCGCGTGGACGGTCGCGGCGTCGTTGATCGGGTCGCCGACGGGCTCGTTGCCGAGCCGGCCGACGCCGACTTCTTCCGGACCCGGGCCTTGGTCGGCTTGGGTGGTGCCGGCTCGGGCCGCGGGGCTTCGGGCTGCTGGTCGCGGGGCAGCAGCATGCAGTCGGTGCAGGTGGCCCAGGGCTGGGGCATCCCGTGTTCGCAGATGTAGTCGGCCGGAACCCTCACGAGACCGGCGCCACGTCGACGGGTTCGGTGACGGATCGCTGCTCGAAGCGATACGGGTCGAGCGATTCCTGCGCCTTGATCCGGTACTTGTGCCACGCCGTTCCGCCGTAATAGGCGAGGCTGCCCGGCTCGGCTTCGCCATGGCCGTTGTAGTACGAGATGCAGTCGCGGAGCGGGGCCGTTGCGATGTCGGCGGCCCGGCAGTGCTCGGCGTAGGCCTCCTCGGGCTCCTTCTCGATGTCGACGACGTCGAACCCGCCGTCTCGCATCGTGGTCAGCATCCAGGTGACGTAGTCGGCGTGCTGCTCGATGGCGTCGGTGAAGTTGAAGCTGCCGCCACCCCCCTGGGGGCCGGTGACGATGAACAGGTTCGGGAAGCCCTGGCTGTGGAGACCGAGGAACGTCTTGGTGCCCTCGGTCTGCCACTTCTCGCTCAGGGTCCGGCCGTCGCGGCCGGTGATCATGTTGAACGTCGAGGTGGCCATCCACTGGAAGCCGGTGGCGTAGATGAGGACGTCGAGCGGGTACTCGGTTCCGTCGTGGACGACGCCCCGCTCGTTGATCCGGCTGACGCCGAGGGGCGCGGTGTCGACCAGGGTGACGTTGGGCCGGTTGAAGGTCGGCAGGTATTCGTCGTGGAACGTTGGCCGCTTGCATCCGTAGGGGTAGTAGGGCTTGAGTGCCTCGGCGGTCTTCGGGTCCTCGACGATGGCGTCGACTCGGGCCCGGATCTGTTCCATGATCCGGAAGTTCGTGTCGAGCTGTTTCTCGATCAGTTCCTCGGGCGAGAGCCGGCGCTCGTGCTGCTTGCGTTCCTTGAAGTCGGCGACCTTGCCGGCGAGGTAGTCGTCGTTGGCCTTGATGGCGGTGCGACCGGCCGAGATCTTCGAGAAACGCGCCCGCCGGGCCCGCGCCCAGCCCGGCTCCTTCGCCCAGGCCGCCATCTCTTCGGGCGTGGTCGCCCGCTGGTCGCGTACGTCGATGGTCGACGGGGTGCGTTGGAAGACGTACAGCTCGCCGACGACCTTCGCGAGTTCGGGGATGACCTGCACGGCGGTGGCGCCCGTGCCGATGATCCCGACCCGCTTGCCGGTCAGGTCGATGTCGTAGTTCCAGCGCGAGGTGTGGAAGGTGTCGCCCTCGAAGGTCTCCATCCCGGCGATCCGGGCCAGCTTGGGGCTGGTGAGAATGCCGTTGGCCAGGACGACGAACCGGGCCCGCATGGCGTCGCCCCGGTCGGTGTGCACGGTCCAGCGTCCTTCGGCTTCGTCCCAGTCGGTCTTGTCGACCGTGGTGTGGAACAGGCAGTGTTCGTAGAAACCGAAGCGCTCGGCCATCTGCTGGCAGTACTCGAGGATCTCGAAGCCCGAGGCGAACTTCATCGCCGGTACGTACCCCATCTCCTCGAGGAGCGGCAGGTAGCTGTAGGCCTCGACGTCGCAGGCGACCCCCGGGTAGCGATTCCAATACCAGGTACCCCCGACGTCGCCGCCCTTCTCGCAGAAGCGGACGTCCCGGAAGCCCGCCTCGCGCAGCTTGTACCAGAGCAGCAGGCCGGCGAACCCGGCGCCGACGACGACGATCTCGCAGTCGTCGGTCAGCGGTTCCCGGGCGACGGGATCGGCCGAATAGACGTCTTGGAGGTACCGGGCGAACTCGCCTTCCATCGCCATGTAGTCGGCGGCGCCCCGACGGGCCTCCTTGAACTCGCGATAGCGGGCCTGTTCCTCGGCGTCGAACACCGCACCGGCCGGTTGGGGAGGAAGGCTCTTCAGCGCATCGTCGTCGACGATCGAGTAGCCCTTCCCGGCGATGCGGTCGTTGGCCTTGGCGGCTCGGGTCGCAAAGATCTTGAGTCCGGTCTCGGGATCGACTCGGATGGACATGGGGTGATCCGCTCCTCTTCGTGCTGCGGCCCGTTGGGCATGCCGACGCGGGACGCCCCGACGGTACAACGCTTCGCTTCGCCGGTCACAACGCCGTTGTCGGGTCGCCCATGGCTTCGGAATCGACGACGTGCGGGCGGGCAACGTAGGGTCGCGGCCGACTCGGCCCGGGGGCCGAGCGTGCGATCGGGGGATCACGATGAAGGTCGATGCTGACGGTGCGGGGCTCGACGAGGCCCGCCTGGAGCGGATCGGTGCCCATCTGCGCACCCGCTACATCGAACCCGGCAAGATCGCCGGGGCCCAGGTGGCGGTGGTGCGAGGCGGCGTGGTCGGCTACTTCGAGAGCTTCGGCGTCCAGGACCGCGAACGATCGGTGCCGGTCGCCGACGACGCGATCTGGCGGCTGTATTCCATGACCAAGCCCATCACCGGTGTGGCCATGATGACCCTCTACGAGCAGGGCCACTTCCAGCTCGGCGATGCCGTCGAGCGGTGGATCCCCGAGTGGCGGGGCATGACGGTCAGCGAGCCCGATGGTGCGGGCGGTACCCGCGAGGTACCTGCCGAGCGCCCACCCACGATCCGCGACATCCTCTCGCACACCTCGGGCATCGGGTACGGCCCCGGGAACCGCGACCTGGTCATCGGCGAACGCGACTGGCTCGCCGACCACGACCTCGAATCGATGTCGAAGGCTTTCGGGGATTGGCCCCTCCGGTTCCAGCCCGGTACCCGTTGGCTCTACTCCCACGGGATGGACATCGCCGCCCGTCTGGTCGAGATCATGTCGGGCATGCCGTACGACCAGTACCTGCGGACCGCCGTCTTCGAGCCGCTGGGCATGCACGACACCGAGTTCTGGGTCCCGGCCGACAAGCTCGACCGATTCGCTGCGTGCTACGGCCGCAATGCCCGCAAGGAACTCGTGCTCGTCGACGATCCGCACCAGAGCAGCTATCTCCGCAAGCCGAGACTGCTCAACGGTGGCGGGGGACTGGTCGGCACGACCGAGGACTACGTCCGGTTCTGCACGATGCTGGCCAACGGCGGCGAACTCGACGGTACCCGGATCCTCGGGCGCAAGACCATCGAACTGATGACCTGCAACCACCTGCAGGGTGACGGTGAGATGGTCGACTTCGCACTGCCGATGGGCTACGGCGAGGTCGGGTTCGCCGGTGCCGGGTTCGGTCTGACCGTCGCGGTGTCGAAAGGGCCCGGCGCCAGCGGCGTCGTCGGCTCGGCCGGTGAATACATGTGGGGCGGCGCGGCATCGACCACCTTCTGGGTCGATCCGTCGGAGGAACTGGCCGTGGTGTTCATGACCCAACTGTTGCCGTCGGGGACCTTCAACTTTCCCGACCAGCTCAAGACCCTGGTGTACGGGGCGCTGCTCTGACCACCGAAGGGCGCCTGCTCAGGGTGCGACCCGGGAGGTTTGTGGTGGTACGCCGAGGCCTGCATCGGCTCGACGCATCCGGAAGTCGGCGTCGGGTCAGCCGCCTTCGGTCTGCTCCTCGACACTGACCTGCCAGGGCGTGCCGAAACGGTCGGTCACGACCCCGAAGTAGGGGGACCAGAACGTCGCCTCTCCGGGCATGTGGACCTCACCCCCGTCGGACAAGCCGTCGAAGATGGCCTTGGCCCGGTCGAGGTCGGTCGTGGAGTAGTGCACGAACGTACCGGTGGGGCGAGCGAAGTCGTCGTCGTAGGAGTCCGAGGCCATGAGCAGGTCGCCGCCTTCGACGAGGGCGGCGTGCATCACCAGGTGGGCCTTGTCGGGCGGGACCCCGGACCCCGGCGGGGCCTGCGTCCCGTCCAGGATCTCCAGCTCACCTCCGAAGATCTCCTGGTACCGGGTGAATGCTTCCCGGCAGTTCCCGTCGAAGTAGAGGTAGGGGTGAAAGGGCATGGCGGGCTCCTCGGTTTCGACGGGGTCGATTCGAGTGTCCTCCCCGGCGACGCAGGACGCAAGGGCGCCGACGGTGCTGTTCGATCGCTGGTCGCCCCGGGATCCGGCTCTCAGTCGGGTTGGATCACGCCGGCGAGCTCGAGGATCCGGCTCGGTGGCAGGTACTGGCTGGTGATCCGGACGTTGCGGTGAGCGAGGGCGTCCTCGATGGCATTGGTGAGTGCCGCCGGGGCGCCGATCATCCCGCCCTCGCCGACGCCTCGGAAGTCGTTCTCACCGCCGGGGGAGATCGTCTCGAGATGGTGCACCTCGATGTGGGGGATCTCCATCGCCGTGGGGATCAGATAGCTCATGTACGTGGTCGCCTGGGGGTTGGCCTGGTCGTCGTAGGCGGCCTCTTCGTAGAGCACGGCGCCGATTCCCTGGGCGACACCGCCCCGGACCTGTCCATCGACGATCGCCGGGTTGATGATCGGGCCGCAGTCCTCGACGACGAGGTACCGGGGGATCCCGACCATGCCGGTGTCGAGATCGATCTCGACGATGCACGCGTGCGTGGCGCAGCTCCAACCCCCGTCGCCCTTGCCCTCGTAGTCGCAGCGCGCCTGGAACGCCTCGCCGTTCTCGGGAGTGACCGCGGCGGCGACGTCGCGGTAGCGGAGCCCACGTGACGGGACGCCGGCCACGTGGATGTTGCCGTCGATGATCTCGATGTCGTCCACCGAGGCCTCGAGCATCTCGGCCGCCTTCTCGGCGATCAACCGGCGGACCTCGCGCGACGAGCCGCGAACGGCGCCGCCACCCATCGGGCCACCCCGGCTGCCACCGGTCCCGATGAACGAGAACGGTGTCTTCGAGGTGTCGCCGAAGACGACCTCGATGTCGTCGATCCCGACGCCGAGTTCGGTGGCGGCGACCTGGGCATAGGTCGTTTCATGACTCTGCCCGTGCGGCATCTGCGAGGTGATGACCTGCACGTCGCCCTCGGGGGTCACGACCGTGCGAGCCGTCTCGGCGGTGAGCATGCCCGAGCCGGGATTGATCGAGTCGGTGTAGTTCCGGGGGCCCGGGGCCGCCTCGTGGTAGCTCGCGAACCCGATGCCGAGCACTCGACCCTCGGCCGCTGCGGCTCGGCGCTGGGCCTCGAAGGCGACCGGGTCCAGCAGTTCGACGGCCCGCTCGAGCGTCTTGCGGGTCGACATCGTCACGTCGATCGTCGGGCCCGTGATCATCTCGGTCGGCATGTCGGATTCGCCGATCATGTTCTTCAGGCGGATGTCGGTCGGTGACAGGCCGAGCGCCCGGGCGGCGATGTCGATGATCCGTTCACGGGCCCAGGTCTCGTTGGCCCAGGGTCCTCGGTAGGCGATGTACTTTCCCTTGTTGGTCGCAACGACCCGCGACCGCTGCTCGAATGCCTCCCACCGGTAGGAACCGGGGAACATGACCCGCATGATCTGCGTCGTGAACCCGGCGCCCACCGGGAACCCGGGGTAGGCACCCTGGTCCATGACCAGGTCGACCCTCAGACCTCGGAAGGTGCCGTCGTCGTCGAGCGCGATCGACACGGTGAGGTCTTCCTCACGGGCATGGCCACCATCGGTCAGGTTCTCGACGCGGTCCTCGATCCACTTCACCGATCGGCCGAGTTCGATGGCCGCTGCCGCCAGGGCGATGTCTTCTCGGGCCACCGAACCCTTCGAACCGAAGCCGCCACCGATGTCGTCGGCGACGACCGTCGGGTAGTCGGCCTTGGCCAGGAGGCCGACACCGATCTGCGACAGGTACTTCATCGTCGAGCGGTCGCGTTTGATCTGATCCCGGGTACCGGTGTTGTCCTGCTTGTCGAGTTCGGCCTTGTTGCGGCCGACGAACTCCTTGGCGCCGGCCAGGAAGCCGGCCCGTCGTTCCTTGTTGCGGGCGATGCTCCGGAGCGAATCGCGGGTTCGTTCCCGGTTCGTGAGCGCGGCGATCATCCAGCGCAGGACGTGCGACGACTGGGTGGCGTTGTGCACCGTGAGGTGACCCGTCCCGGGATCGACCTCGATGACCGACCCTCGGGTCTCCATGGGCTGGTTCGACTGGCGAGGGCACGACAGCCGTTCGGTGACGACCCGGTCGGCGGCCGCGAACACGGCATCGACATCGCCGTAGCTGCGCGTCTCGTCGAACAGCAGGTTGCCGTCGGCCTTGTCCCAGATCTGGTCTCGGCCCGTCGTCAGCGCGTGGCTGATCGACGCAATGGGATCGAGCGGTTCGTAGTCGACTTCGATCAGTTCGAGTGCGTCCTCGGCGAGGTGGCGGGACTCGGCCAGTACCAGGGCAACGGGGTCGCCGACGTGACGCACCTTGTCGGCGCTCAGCGCCCAGTACAGCGGGGTGTACATGTTGGGCAGCATCAGGAACGGCGGGAACGGCAGGGTGAGGTCGACCATGTCGGCGCCGGTGAAGACGGCGGCGACCCCGCGGGCCCGGCGGGCGGCGCCGGCGTCGATTCGGGTGATGCGAGCGTGCGGGAACGGACTGCGCAGAAAGGCTGCGTGCAGGACCCCCGGGACGTCGACGTCGGCGACGTACCGGCCGTTGCCCCGGAGCAGGCGGTCGTCCTCGACCCGGGTGACGCTCTGGCCGACGAATCCGAGCCCTGATGTCTGTGCGCTCACGATGCTCCTCCGGCGATGATCTCGACCGCCTGCTCGACACCGTTCAGGATCGTCTCGTAGCCGGTGCAGCGACACAGGTTGCCACTCAGCTCCGCGCGGATCTCATCCCGGCTCGGCGACGGATTCGTTGCCAGGAGTGCCACCGTCGAGATCAGGAAGCCGGGGGAGCAGAAGCCGCATTGGAAGCCGTGGGCGGCGATCATCGCCTGCTGCACCGGGTGCAGGTCGTCGCCGTCGGCCAGTCCCTCGACCGTGGTGATGGCGGCACCGTCGGCCTGCACGGCGAGCACGAGGCACGATCGCACCGGCTCGCCGTCGAGCAGGACCGTGCAGGCACCGCAGATGCCGTGCTCGCAGCCGAGATGGGTTCCGGTCAGGCCGGCGTCCTCGCGGATCACGTCGCTGAGGCTGCGACGGGCCTCGACATCGAGGCTCACCGAATCCCCGTTGAGCGTGAACGACACGCCGAGGGTGTCGTGGGGCGGGACGGTGGTCATGCTCGTACTCCGATCCGGGCGGCTGCGGCGTCGAGGCCGCGGCGGGTGAGGACGCCGCCGACATGGCGACGGTAATTGGCGGTCGCGTGCAGGTCGGCCGAGGTGGGGAGGCCGAGACGCACGATGTCGGCGGCGTCGTCGAACGCAGCCTGGAGATCGGAGCGCCCGACCAGTGCCGCTTCGGCGTCGGCGACCCGGACGGCAACCGAGCCGATGCCGAAGAAGACCAGCGCTGCGTCGACGATCGCACCATCGACCACGTCGAGGGTGCAGGCGAGACCGATCATGGCGTAGTCGCCATGGCGGCGTGCGACCTCGACGACCGACGAGCCGGTGGTGGGCGACGCCACGGGGAACCCGACCCCGGTCACGAGCTCGTCGGCGGCGAGGGAGGTGCTCAGGAAACCCTCGAAGAAGTCGGCGGCTGCGATCTCGCGACTGCCGTCGGCCGATGCGGCGTGGATCGTGGCGCCGAGCGCCAGGGACACCGCCGGCATCTCGGCCGCCGGATCGGCGTGGGCGATGCTGCCGACCACCGTGCCCCGAGTCCGGATGGCCCGGTGACCGATGTGCGGCATCGCCTGGTGGACGAGCGGCACCCGGTCGGCCAGCAGGGCCGAGTGCTCGGCCGCCGCATGGCGAACCAGGGCACCGATGGTGACGCCCTCGTCGCGCTCGGCAATGGTGTCGAGTCCGGGGACGCGGCCGATGTCGATCAGGTGCTCGGGGGATCCGAGCCGGAGCGCAAGCGTCGGCAGCAGGCTCTGACCTCCGGCCAGGACCTTCGCCTCGTCGCCGAACTCGGCCAGCAACGCCAGTGCCTCGGCGAGCGATTCGGGCCGGTGATAGGCGAACGGGGCGCTCTTCATGGCCGCACGGTAGCCCCGGCCGAAGGGCCCACGCTGACCGACTTCGCTTCGGGACCGGGTGACGATCGACTCTTCCGACTTTCCATCGGGCTCGCACAATGGGAACCAGACGAAGATGGGAAGTGCCATGTCGAAGACCAAGCCACGAGTTCCTCCCCGCTGGTTCATCCGGCTCTTCTGGTTCGGCCATCGCCGGTTGTACCGGCTGACGAGAGGACGTCTGGGTCTGTGGCGACCGAAGCCCGATGGTTGGGGCGCCATGCGCCTGACCACGGTCGGGCGCAGGACCGGGCAGGACCGCAGCGTGATGGTCGGCTACTTCGAGGACGGACCGAACCTGGTCACGATGGCCATGAACGGCTGGGGTGACGGCGAACCCGCCTGGTGGCTCAATCTGCAGGCCAACGCCGACGCGCACGCCGACCTCGCCGACGGCCCCCGACTGGTCAGGGGTCGGGCCGCCACCGGTGAGGAGCGGGAGCGACTGTGGTCTCGATGGCGGGAGATCGATCACGACCTGGACGCCCTCGCCGAACGTCGCTCGACCCGGACCGCGGTCGTCGTCCTCGAACCCCGGTCCTGACCGCCCGACGGGCACCGCCGGCCGTCCGGCCGGTCTCCGAGCGGTGTCAGTCCCAGCGGAAGAACCACAGTGCCGGGACGCCGGCGACGAGGGTGTAGAGACCGAGAACGGCGAGGTCCGAGAGGTTCCAGCCGTATCCGAACCAGGGATCCTGCACGGCGGTGACGAGGTGGGACAGCGGGAGCACACCGCCGACGTCGCGCAACCCCGCCGGGAGCACGGCGCGTGGCGGTGCAGTGCCCGAGATGAGCCACAGGGCGAAGAAGGCCATGAGACCGATGCCCTGGGCGGAGCGGCTGCTCCGGATCAGTGCGGCGAGGAGCAGCCCGATCGCGCCGAAGGCGGCCGTCCCGAACAGGAGGGCGACCACGACGCCGACGACGTCCTCGGGGAGCATGGCGTCGTAGGCGAGCCACGCAACGAACCCCATCACGAGCGATCCGACCAGGAAGGTCCCGAGTGCGAGGGTGAGCTGGGCGCTCACGAGCACCTGGGTCGAGACCGACGACGCCCGGAATCGTCGCAGGATGCCCCGTTCGCGGTACCCGACCAGATTGATCGGAAGGGTCATGAGTCCGAGGGCGGCGATGATGACCGCGACCGATGCCGCCGTGTAGTAGTTGGCCGGTGTCACACCGCGCCAGACGAGCATGCCGTTCTCCACGTCTTCGGCACTGGCCTGGTCGTTGCCGAAGACGGCAGCGAGCAGCGTCATCATCATCAGCGGGAAGGCGAGCACGAACACGATCGAGAACGGCTCCCGCCGAAACAGCCGGAACTCGGCCCGGGTCATGGCGAGGTACCCGCGCATCAGGCTTCGCCCCGGATCGCGTGTCCGGTGAGGGTCAGGAAGGCATCCTCGACCGTGGGGCGCTCGACTCGGAGATCGATCGGGACGATGCCATGGGCCACGAGTTCCGCCGCGACGAGCGCCAGCACCGGGCCGGTGCCGCGCACCTCCACGGCGTCGCCGCGGCGGGTGACGGACTCGACGATGGCGAGTTGCTCCACCCAATCCAGGTCCGGGTCGTCGGACGTGAAGCGCACGACGGACCTCAGCCCCAACCCGTCGATCAGCCCCTGCGGCGTGTCGAGGGCGATGACCCGGCCATCATCGACGACGGCCACCCGGTCGCAGAGTTGTTCTGCCTCGTCCATGAAGTGCGTCACGAGCACGACCGTCGTGCCGTCGGCCCGGATCTCCCGGACCAGCTCCCACGTCGCTCGCCGGGCCTGCGGGTCGAGCCCCTGGGTGAGCTCGTCGAGGAACACCAACTCGGGTGCGTTGACGAACGCCAGCGCGATGAAGAGCCGCTGCCGTTGGCCTCCGGACAGACTGTCGAACGCCTGGTTCCGCAGGTCCTGCAACTGCCATCGCTCGAGGAGCCCATCGTGATCGACCGGGCGCCGGGCGAAAGCGGCGAACAGCTCCAACGACTCGGCGACCCGCATCCGGCCGGGCAGGGCCGAATCCTGGAGCTGGGAGCCGATGCGCTGCCGCAGGTCCACAGCTTGGGTGGCCGGGTCGAGCCCGAGCACTCGAACCGTCCCGCCATCGATGGTGCGCAGTCCCTGCAGGCATTCGACGGTGGTGGTCTTGCCGGCGCCGTTCGGCCCGAGGATGCCGAAGATCTCGCCTGGTTCGACAGCGAACGAGACGTCGTCGACGGCCACCTTGCTTCCGTAGGACTTGCGCAGGTGCTCCACGGTGATCATCGCCGTCACGATCCGACCGCCGGGTCCGGGCCCAGCCGAAGGGTGAGCAGCTCGAATGGGCGGACGGTGAGGACGGCGGCGCCGTCGACGACGTCGATCCCCGGGCCACCCGAGGGATCGATCTCCTCGAGGAGGTTGCAGCGGTGGGCGGAACCGATCCGGGCTGCCCCCGGATCGTGACCCGTCGGCGGTCGCCGCAGGCTTCGTGGAACCGCACGATGCGATCGCCGCTGCCGTCGTCGGCCATCTTCACGGTGTCGATCCGCACACCGGGCGCGTCGACGGTGACCACGCTGTCCTGCGGACCAGCGCCGTGGCCGGTGACGACCCGGAGCGGTTCGTTGAATCGTTCCGCCTCGGCGACCACCTCGGCGAGTCCCACGCCGTGCGGGAACAGCGCCAGAGCGACCTCGTGATGGCCCTGATCGGCATCGGGATCGGGGTAGCGGGCGGCGCGGGCCAGGCTCACCCGGACACCGCCGGCGTCCATCCCGGTCCCCCCGAACAGGCCATGGCCATAGCGCCCGTCGTTGAGCACGGCGACCCCGAAACCAGGTTCGGAGACGTCGACGAAGCGATGGGCGCACACCTCGAACTTGGCGGCATCCCAGGACGTCGACGGATGGGTCGGTCGTCGGACGTGTCCGAACTGGACGTCGCAGGCCGCCGTTTCGGCGCGGACGTCGAGCGGGAACACCATCGACAGCAGGTGTTCGGAATGATGCCACTCGATCTCGATGGCGATGTCGAGCCGGGGACTGCCGGCCCGGAGCGAGTAGGTGATCCCGACCCGCGACGCGCCGACGTCGTGGTCGACGCGCAGCCGGCCGATCAGCGGCCCCGGTTCGACGAGGGTGATCGCCACCGGACTCACGAGTTCCTGGGCCAACGACGGGGTCCAGCTCTCGAGGTCCCAGGCGTCGTAGCGCACGGGGTGATCGGGGCCGAGGGTCAGGAGTGCACCTCGGGATCCCGCAGGGACGATCTCACGGGCGTCGGCCACCGATCGATCGACGAAGGAGACGATGGTGCCGGCGTCGTCGAACCGGACCGCGACCGATCCGTTGAACAGGGTCCGCTCCGAGACGCTCACGACGTCGGCGACGGGCTGCGGCCGGGCGATGGCCAGACCCGATGGCCCCACGGTGACGCTGGCGGCGATCGAGCCGTCGGCCAGTTCCTGGACCGACGGCGGGGAATCGCCCGACTCGTCGGCGGGGGCGAACGACTCGGCGACGATCACCTCGTGACGGGCCACACCGGCGGGGTTCACCACGGTCGGCGCCGGTGGAGCGAGTGCGTCGACGAGGCGGCCGATCCGTTCGGTGAGATCGTGCTCGATCCGGGCGAAGGCCTCCTCGGCCTCGGCGTGGACCCAGGCGATCGACGAGCCCGGGAGAATGTCGTGGAATTGCAGCGTCAGGAGCTCACGCCACAGGTGATCGACGCCCGCCGGCCGGGCGAGCGCCGTGGACCACAGCTCGAGCTCTCGGAGCAGGCGCTCGCAACGACGATTGCCGAGCTTGGTCCGCAGCTGGCTCGTCAGGGTCCCCCGGTGGGTCTCGAAGTAGAGCTCACCCCGCCAGACCGGGACCGGCGCTCCGGCCGCCGCCTCGCGTTCGACCTCGGCGAAGAACCGGGCCGGTGTCCCGATCTCGACGCGGGGCGAACCGTCGAGATCGGCCATGCGGCGGGCTCGTTCGATCATCTCGACCGTCGGCCCGCCACCCCCGTCGCCGTAACCGAACGGCGCCAGCGACCACTCGCTCCATCGGTGTTCCCGGAAGCGCTCGCTCGCCTCGGCGCACTCGGCGGGGCTGATCTCGGCGTTGTAGGTGTCGACGGGCGGGAAGTGGGTGAGGACCCGGGTGCCGTCGAGACCCTCCCACCAGAACGTGTGGTGCGGGAAGCGGTTCGTCCGATTCCACGAGAGCTTCTGCGTGACGAACCGCGTCATTCCGCCGGCGGCGAACAACTGCGGCAGCCCGGCCGGGTAGCCGAACACGTCGGGGATCCACATCTCGGTGCAGCGGACCCCGAATCGCTCCTCGAAGTAGCGCTGACCGAAGACGATCTGGCGGGCCAGGCTCTCCCCCGACGGCAGGTTCATGTCGGACTCGACCCACATGCCCCCGACCGGGATCCACTGCCCGCCCTCGACGTGCGCAGTGATCCGCTCGAACAGGTCGGGGTGCCGCTCCTCGATCCAGGCGTACTGCTGGGCCTGCGAGCACACGAACCGGTGGTCGGGATGGTCGTCGAGCAGCCGGACCGACGACGCGAAGGTCCGGGTGCACTTGCGGATGGTCTCGCCCATCGGCCACAGCCAGGCGGTGTCGATGTGGGCATGGCCGACGGCCATCATCCGGTGGGAACCGGCCCGGGCCGGTACGGCGAGTGCCGGTGCCAGCAGTGCCCGGGCCCGATCGACATCGGGGATGACGTCGAGTGCCGCTGCGATGGCGCTCAGCAGTCGGGCCCGCCGGGGATCGGCGAGGGGCAGCGAACGCATGACGCCGTCGAGGACGTCGAGATCGTGGACGAGCGCCTCGGCCTCGGGGTCGACGAGGACCAGTTCGGCCCTCCGGAGACGGTAGATGGGGTCGGTTCCTGCCGTCTCGGGCGAGCCCATCGACGAGGGCCGGAACGAGGGGAACGACGGGTTCGATGCGGCTTCGAGGAGGACCGACACCGGACCGGGTTCCCCGGTCAATCGGTGCGTGGTGCGCCGAGGATGGATGCCCTGCACCGGCCGACCGGACTCGTCGACGACGAGCCCCTCGCACTGGAACCCGGCCGCATCGGGATGGAAACCGAGATCGATGACGGCCTCGACCCGTCCTCCTCGCCAGGATTCGGGGACTTCGCCGTCGAACCGGAACCAGGTGGTGCCCCAGGGAACCCCCCACCGACGGTCGGTCAGCGGAGCGAGGTCGTCGGGCGACGGTCCGGCGAAGATGTCGACCGGGCGCCGTTCGGCGTGGGCCAACGGAAGGACCCGTTCCCAGAGCTCGCGCTCGATCCGTTCCTCGACGAGCAGGCGTTCATCGTGCACAGCGGCGAACGTAGTCGAGCGGCCGACGCCGGGGCGCCGGGCGGGGTCAGGTGATGCCGGCGCCGTCGAACGCGAATCGTCCGCCGACCATGGTGGCCAGGACCGCGATCTCGGCGATGCCGTCGGGGTCGACGGTGGTCGGGTCGCCGTCGAGCACGACGAGGTCGGCGAGCTTGCCGGGTGTCAGCGTGCCCTTCCGGTCTTCGTCGAACGCGGCGTAGGCGGAGCCCCAGGTGTAGGCCCGCAACGCCTCGTCGGCCGTGAGCGCCTCGTGCGGGTTGAAGCTCGCTCCCGATGCGGTCCGCTGGTTCACCATGTCGTGCATCCCCAGCAGGGGTGCCCCTGGACCACCGGCCGGTCGGAACTGCCGGGGACCACGACGCCGGCATCGAGGAAGCTTCGTTGCCGGTAGCAGTCGGGAAGACGGTCGCCGACGGCCCGTTTCATGCCGTCGCCGATCTCGGAGATGAACCGGCCCTGGGGGACGGGAATCACGCCGAGCTCGGCGATGCGGGCCACGTCGACCGCCCGCGTCATGCCGCAGTGCTCGATGCGATGGCGGCAGTCGGAACGGGGATGCCGTCGCTGGGCCTCGGCGTAGGCGTCGAGCACCGAGGCCACCGCCCGATCGCCGATGGCGTGGGTCGCCACCTGCCAGCCCGAACGGTGGGCCTTGATGATCAGGGCGTGCAGCGTCTCCTCGGGCATCTGGAGATACCCGGAGTTGCCCGGCTCGCCTTCGAAGTCGTCGAACATGGCAGCGGTGCGCCCGATGAGTGAACCATCGGCGAAGATCTTCGTCGGTCCGAACCGGAGCCACTCGTCGCCGAACCCCGAGTGGAGACCGAGGTCGAGTGCGAAGGGCTCGTCGTCGTCGGGGTGATGCGCGCCGGTGTGCAGGTTCTCGACACTGGGCATCAGCGTCACGCGGACACCGAGCAGTCCGGCGGCCCGGGCTCGCTGATAGGCAGCGAGTTCCAGCGGTTCCTTGGTGCCGAGGATGCCGCCGACGCCGGCCTCCTGGCAGGAGGTGATCCCCTGGGACAGGTAGACCGCGGAGGCGGCGCCGAGGTCCTGGACGATGTCGGCCACCGCCATCGGATGCAGGAGCGAGCGGACGAGGCCCTGGGCCTGCTCCTCGAGGAGGCCGTTCGGTTGGCCGTCCGGCCCGAGGGCCACGACGCCGCCCTCGGGAACGGCGACTTCGCCGACCCGGGCGAGCCGCATCGCTGCGGTGTTGACGACACAGAAGTGCCCGGAGGTGTGGTTGAGCAGCACCGGGTTGTCGGGACTGACCCGGTCGAGCTCCTGGCGTGTCGGGTGCCGCCGTTCGACCAGCTTGTTGTCGTCGTAGCCGGCCCCGACGACCCAGACCCCGGGCGGGGTCGTCGCGGCGCGCTCGGCGATGGCGGCGACGATCTCCTCGACCGAACGCACGACCGAGGCTTGCAGCGGCACCTCGTTGAGGGTGCCCCCGAAGGCCCGCATGTGGTTGTGCGCATCGTTGAAACCCGGAACGACGGTCCGACCGTCGAGATCGATGACCCGAACGGCGTCGTGGCCGGCGAGGGCCCCCCGATCACCGAGGGAGACGATCCGGTCGCCGACGATGCCGAGGCAGCCGGCCCGCGGCCGTCGGGGGTCGACGGTGAGGATCGCGGCGTTGTCGAGAACCAGGTCGAATCGCACGACCCATGCCTAGCACTCGTGCCGGGTCAGAAGCGGTCGTTCGAACGCTTCTTGGGCGGCGCCTTGAACGGCGCCTCGATCAGCGACGCGAATCGGTCGTCGTCGGGCTGCTTGGGTTCGTTGAGCTGCCGGAGATAGTCCTTCAGGGCCGCCCGAGCGGCGGGAACGTGTGCGCCCTTGATGCCGGCCGAGCGGGCGAGAGCGTCCTTGGCCTTCGCGACCCGCTCCTTGCGCAGCGCCTTCTCGTCGTCGGAGTGGACCTTGGCCACCTTGTTCGCACGGGCGGCTTCGGCCTCGAGGCGTCGAGCCTCGGATTCCTGCAGGGAGGTGGGTCGATGGTTGGTCACGGTGGCGCGATCTCCTGATCCGGGGGAGCGGGCAGCATGGGAATCGTGTCCCGGTTCTCTGCCATGTCGGACTTGCACTCGAGGCGAGTCACTCGCGACGAGGATCTGAGAGCCTATCGGGCCGGCGCTCGCCGGCGGGCTTGGTTAGGCTCGTTCGGTGCCTGCCGTCGAACGCCCGGCGATGTCCGCATACGGGGTTCCGGCCGATGTGGCCGGCGCATTGCCCTGGACTTGGGCGCAGGAACGACTCGTCGAGAACCGGAACTACTGGGTCGTCACCGTCTCGGCGGCGGGGCGACCGCACGCGCTGCCGGTGTGGGGCGCCTGGATCCCCGAGTCCGAACGATTCTGGTTCTCGTGCGCGCCGAGCGCACGAAAGGCCCGCAACATCGCCGAGAACGCGCCGTGTGTGGTCATGATCGACGACACGATCGAATGCGTGTCGGTCGAGGGGACGGCGAGGTTGGTCGATCCCGATGGCGACGCCGAAGCGATCGAGCAGTTCGCCGGGGTGTACCTGGCCAAGTACTGGGACGACCCCTCCGAGCACGCCGAGATGGTGGCGTTCCTGCACAGCAACGCCATCGTCGAGGTCACCCCCGAGCGGGCCTTCGGAATCATCGAACGCGAAGAGGAGTTCGCCGAACGGGCCACCCGCTGGACGTGGCCGTCGCCCGCCTGACGAGTACGAGGTCGAGCAACCGTGCCCGGGGGCGGCCGGCCGGTGACGCCGTTCTCGGCGGCCGGATTCGAAGCCGTCAGCGGATGAAGAGCATCTCGCGATACTTCGGCAGAGGCCAGCGGTCATCGGCGACCTGGGTCTCGAGCGTGTCGGCGTGAAGGCGCACCTCGTCCATGAGGCCCCGGACCGAGTCGGCGCAGAATCGCATGTGCGCTTCGGTCGACTCGAAGTCATGCCGGGAGATGGTGGCCGCCAGGGTGTTGGCCGCTCCCATCAATGCGGCCGTCGACTTGCCGACGGCGGCCATCGTCGTGGAGTCGAACTCGACACCGAGTTTCTCGAGTGTCCTCGCCGTGGTCGAGAGCTCGGCGAGGTACGACATCGCGGCAGGGAAGATGATCGTCTTCGCCATCTCGACCATCAGCTTGGCCTCGACACCGATCGACAGGATGTACTGCTCGGCGTACACCTCGTAGCGACTCTCGAGCTCGATCGGGCTGAGCACGCCGGTTCGCTCGAACAGGGCAACGACCTCGTCCTCGGTGAGGACGGGCAGCGCGTCGGCGGTGGTGGGGAGGTTGCGCAGGCCGCGTTCCTCGACGGCTGCTCGGTGCCACTCCGGTGAGTACCCGTCGCCACCGAAGATCACGGCCCCGTGCTCCTTCAGGAGGCCCTGGAGCACGGTGGCGACCGCCGCGGTTCGCTGCTCCAGCGTGCTGGGCCCGTCGGGCAGGACGTTCTCGAGCTGGTCGGCGATCCAATCGAGTGAATCGGCGAGGATGGTGTTCATCGCGACGAGCGGCCCCGACACCGATTGGGATGACCCGACCGCCCGGAACTCGAACCGGTTCCCGGTGAACGCGAACGGCGAGGTGCGATTTCGATCGCCCGGATCGCGTTCGAAGGGCAGGATCTGATCGAGCCCGAGGTTCATCGAACCGCCTTCGGTGGCGAGCGAGACGTTCCCGTCCTTGATGTCGTTGAACACCTGTTCCAGTTGGTCGCCGAGATAGACCGAGATGATGGCGGGCGGCGCCTCGTTCGCACCGAGGCGGTGGTCGTTGCTCGCGGTCGCGATGACCGATCGCAGGAGCGGGCCGAACAGGTGGACACCGCGAATCACCGCACCGCAGAAGAGCAGGAACTCGAGATTGTCGCTCGGGGTCGAACCGGGATCGAGCAGGTTGCCCTGGGTCCCGTTGCCGACCGACCAGTTGACGTGCTTGCCCGAGCCGTTCACGCCGGCGAAGGGCTTCTCGTGGAGCAGGCACAAGAAGCCGTGGGCCTTGGCCGTCGACTTCATGACCGTCATCATCAACTGCTGATGATCGGCGGCGACGTTCGCCGACTCGAAGTACGGCGCCAGTTCGAACTGGCCCGGCGCGACCTCGTTGTGGTGGGTCTTGGCCGGGATGCCGAGACGGAACAGCTTGTCCTCGAAGTCCTGCATGAAGACCTGGACACGCTCGGGAATCGCTCCGAAGTAGTGATCGTCGAACTCCTGTCCCTTCGGCGATGGGGCGCCGAACAACGTGCGTCCGGTGAGGAGCAGATCGGGCCGGTTGTTCGCGAAATGGGCGTCGACGAGGAAGTACTCCTGTTCGGCGCCGCAGCTCGAGCTGAGCGGCTCGATGTCGGTCTCTCCCATGAGACGCAGCACCCGCTGCGCAGCACGATCCATGGCGGCGTTCGAGCGCAGCAGCGGGATCTTCTTGTCGAGCGACTCTCCGGTCCAGGACATGAAGACGCTCGGGATCATGAGTGTTGCGCCGTTCGCCGTGTGCATCACGTAGGCCGGACTGGTCGGGTCCCACGCCGTGTACCCGCGGGCGGCGTTGGTGGTACGCAGGCTTCCGTTCGGAAACGAGGAGCCGTCGGGCTCGCCCTTGATCAGCAGACTGCCGGTGAACTCGGTGATGGCGTTGCCGTTGGGGTTGGTGACGATGAAGCCGTCGTGCTTCTCGGCGGTGATGTTGGTCATCGGGTAGAAGATGTGCGAGAAGAACTTCACACCCTTGGAGAGCGCCCAGTCCTTCATGGCCGCGGCGACGACGTCGGCTGTCGCCGGATCGAGGGGAGTCCCGGTCTGGACGGTCGCCTTCATGGCCTTGAACGCGGTCTTGGACAGCATCTCCTCCATGGTGGAGAGGTCGAAGACGTCGGTGGCCCAGATCTCCGAGAGCGGTCCACCCACTCCGTCGGTCGGGATGGCCTGGCGATTGGTGATGTCGTTGATGACCGTCGATCGTGCGTGGTTTCCGCTCATGGGCGAGGAGTCCATC
Source organism: uncultured Acidimicrobiales bacterium (assembly GCA_963717115.1). GTDB lineage: Bacteria > Actinomycetota > Acidimicrobiia > Acidimicrobiales > SZUA-35 > JBBQUN01. Next base: position 1,275,658 of record CAVQVO010000017.1, read on the forward strand.
GGCGATGGACACGGCCCGCAACCGCGGTGCGAGGTGTTCTCTCAGCCGAAACCGTCCCGACTCACTCCGAACCCGCCCAAGCGATCGATTCCGAGGAACGAGGTCGCCCACCGGCCGGGCATCGAGGTCCGAGGACCCTGGGTGCAGCAGGGGCGCCGGCCTACCGTCAGGGCATGGTGACATGGTCGGACCTTCTCGCCGAGAATCCGTTGTCCTGGCTCCTGGACCCTGCCGACCCGGCGGTACGGGCGTCGGCGTTGCCCCGACTCCTCGGTCGGAGTGTCGACGATCCCGAGGTCGCGCGAGGCTCGCGTGCGGGCCATGGCGGTCGATCCGATCGCCGGGATCCTGGCCGCCCAGGACGCAGAAGGCTGGTGGGTCAAGACCGGTCCCGGGTACGCACCCAAGTACGGCGGCACCGTCTGGAACCTGGTGTTCCTCGATCAGCTCGGGGCCGACCCGGACGACGCGCGGATCCAACGAGCGTGTCACTACGTCATGGCCTGGAGCCCGACCGCAGTCGGGGGTTTCGGCGCCTCGGGATCGCATCTCGAGCGGAACCCGCCGCCGTCGTCGGCGCTCCATTGCCTGAACGGCAACCTGACGAGAGCGCTGATCCGGTTCGGTCACCTCGATCACCCGGTCGTGCGGTCCGCCACCGATTGGGCGGCGAGGACCGTCCTCGGCGAGGACGTCGAGCGGTGGTACGCCTCGGGAACCTCCGGGCCCGGGTTCGAGTGTGGCGCCAATGATGGGCAGCCGTGTGCATGGGGAGCCGTCAAGGAGATGCTGGCACTCGCCTCGATCCCGTCCGACCGACGCACCGATCGTGAGCAGCGGGCGGTGACGGCCGGCGTCGGGTTCCTGCTGTCGCACGATCCGGCGGTTGCCGACTATCCGATGGGCTACGGCAACACGAAGCCGAATCGCTCCTGGTTCAAGCCGGGCTTCCCGACGGCGTACGTCACCGACGTGCTCCAGAACCTGGAGGTGTTCGCCGAGCTGGGTCTGGCAGCCGACCCACGGCTCGATCGCGCCTACGAATGGCTGGTCGGCCTGGCCGACGAGCACGGCCGCTTCACGAACCGGACGGCCTACACGGGCAAGACCACGGTGCCGATCGAGAAGCAGGGAGCACCGTCGAAATGGGTGACCCTGCGTGCGTGCTCGGTCCTGCGGGCGCGCCACGGCGACTGATCGCCGCTGCGTCGACCGGTCCATTGCCGGCATCGCCCTCGCTCGGTGTGGCTTGGGCGCTGGCTTCGAGCCGACCGGTTGGCGGTCAGCCGTCAGGTCACGAGGCCTGAGCGGTGGGCGATCGCGGCTGCTTGGCCTCGATTCGATGCGCCGAGCTTGCGCATCACGTCGGAGACGTGGACGCTCGCAGTCTTCTCGCTGATGAACGAGGCTGCGGCGATCTGGCGGTTCGTGTCGCCGGTGCTCGATCGCTGGAGTACCTCGTGCTCGCGTTTCGTGAGGGTCGAGTGACGGTCGGGCTGTGTCGTTCCGACCTCGAGACGGCAGCGGCGGGCGAAAGCGTCGGGCGCCGCGACATTGCCGCCCTCGTCCTGATCGGGCCGGCCGGCCCTGTCACGTAGACGTGTCGGTCGGCGGTTCGACGATCTCGCGCAGGGTGTCGAGATGGTTGTCGAAGGCGGTGCGGCCCTCGCGGGTGAGCTTGAGCCAGGTGCGGGGCCACTTGCCGACGTGGCCTTTGCGGATGGTGATGTAGCCCGCCTCTTCGAGGGTCGATGCGTGCCGGGACAGAACCGAGTCGCTGACATCCAGGGTGTCTCGGAGGAACCGGAACTCGAGTTCGTCGGCCTGGGCGAGGCCGGCGAGCATCGAGAAGCGCACGGGCTGATGGACCAGGTCGTCGAGCCGCGCCCGAGGGTGAGGCGTCATGCGTGCTTCCGGAGCCGATCGGCCCACCACAGAATCGGAGCCGCGGCGAGGATGCCTCCGAGGGAAGAGGCGAACCCGATGGTGTCGTCGACCAGGCTTGGGAGAAGCGTGGCGGCGGCGATGTACCAGGCGGCGAACGCGAGCGCCACCCAATTCGGAGTGCGCGGCGTGACGCGCACCTGTCGGCACCGGCGCAGGTAGTCGAGGAGGATGGCCAAGCCGATCGCCGGGGCGACCCACATGAGGATGCTTCCCGTGACGCTGTCGTCGCCGAGGTCACGGACTGGCCCGGAGAGTGCCGCGAGGAGGCCCCACGCCAGGAAGGGGATGTGCTCCCTCGGGCTTCGGGCGCGTACGGCGATCCCGATCCCTCCTGCGCCCGCCAACATCGCTTCGGCGTCCTGTTTGGTCGGTTCCATCACGGCTCACATCCTCTGGGTCGTAGTACTTTCCTCTAAGGAAAGTACTTTCGAGGTTCGTTGTCAAGAGCCAATGTCGACGGATGTCGCCGCCCGCTCGGTTGTCTCGAACGGGTCGGAGTGACGGGCGATCCAGCACCGTGCGGCGATCGATCGGCGAACCCCGGGAGCGCACGCATATCAACGCGCGGCCGGTGCTCGACGAACCGCGGTGTATCGGCGCCTACGCGCTCGGCGAGGTGCGCGACAATGCGCAGGAAGACGAGGGCCGTCACTCACCGCCGACCTGACGACGTGAATCAATGAAACCTGGGAGAACGTGCGTAATCACGAGGATCTCGACGATGTCGGGCGGGTCGCCGCCCACGTTACGACCGTGAGCAAGGACGGCTTTGTGATCAAGGCGCTGAGCCGGTCGACCTGGGATGCCTTCGCTTCGCTGGTCGAAGCCAACGGTGGCATTTTCGGCGGCTGCTGGTGCATGGGGTTCCATCCCGACAACGATCCGAACGACGACGCCGATCGACCCAACCGCGATCGCAAGTACGACCGGGTGTGCGCCGGCTCGGCCCATGCAGCGTTGGTCTTCGACGGCGACCACTGCGTCGGATGGTGCCAGTTCGGCCCACCAAACGAGGTGCCGCGCATCAAGAACCGGCGCGAGTACGACAAGTCGGGCGGCGGCGCACCTGACTGGCGGATCGCCTGCTGCTTCGTCGGGAAAAGGCACCGCCGTCAGGGAGTTGCCACCGCGGCCCTTGCCGGCGCGCTCGACCTCATCGGAGCGCTCGGCGGCGGACGCGTCGAGGGTTATCCCGAACCCGCTGGCGACGTGTCGGCGGGGTTCTTGTTCCACGGTGCGCTCTCGACCTTCGAAGCCGCAGGATTCCGACGCGACCGCAAGATCGGTAAGCACCGCTGGGTCGTCAGCCGCAACGTCGACCCCGTCCACTGACCCGGCGCGGCCCGCCCGTCGGTGGGCGGTAACCCGCTGGGAAACACCTTGCGGTCCCGTGCCGATCGATGCCCTCGGTGGCCCGACGACGAGCCCTCCTCTAGGTTGCAGGCATGGACCGGAGGGTGGTGGCGATCGTGGTGTGCGGCGCACTCGTCACGGCACTGTTCGCCTACGTCGCAACGGCCGAGCAGGTGTCCCTCGCCGACAGCTACCCCACGATCACCTGGGACCTGGGCGACGGAACCCCGAGGCAGATCCCGTTGGCCGAGCTCGACGTGGACCGACGCGAGGCCGACGGTGCCGCCCCGGGTCGCGAACTCCGGATCCCGGACTTCGTGTCGACGATCGTGCAGGTGCTCCTCGCAGCCGGTGGGATCGCGCTCCTCGTGATGCTCTGGAACCGGCGGCCTCGGCTCACCTGGCGGCGATCCCGGTCGACCGAGGACTTCGACCTCCTCGACGACCTGGCCTCGATCGTCGTTGCCGATGCCCGGGACCAGCGCGCCCAGCTCGCCACCGGTGAGCCACGCAATGCGATCGTCGCCTGCTGGTTACGGCTCGAGTCCCAGATCGAAGCGGCCGGCCACCGCCGCGATCCGGCCGACACCTCCGAGGAATTCACGGCGCGGATCCTGTCGCGGTTCGCCGTCGATGCCGGCGCCGTCGATCGGCTCGCTGCGCTGTACCGCGAGGCACGGTTCTCGTCGCACGAGATGGGTGAGGCGCAGCGCCGGGCGGCGATCAGCGCGCTCGACGCCGTCCACGACGGTCTGCGGAGCGCCGGCTCGGCCTCGGCCACCGGCGAGTCGGTCCCGGTCGGGACCCGCTCCACCTCATGAGGGGAATCGTTTCGTGAGCGGATGGCGGACCCCGTTCGTGATCACCGTCGTCGCGATCCTGGTGGTCGAGGTCGCCATGGTGGCCCTGGGCATGGGTCCCGAGGTGCTGCTCGTCGCCGCAGTCGGTGCGTGCGTGGGGTCGGCCGTGTGGTGTCTGCACCCGCTCCTGGAGACTGCCGCCCCCGAGCCGCCCCCGGCGGCCGTGGCGGCGGTCCCGCCGCCCGGGGCCGATCATCGGGTGAAGCGACTGCGCAGCGGGATCGTGTTCAGCAGCGGCATGGACGTCTACGCCGAACGCCTCTACCTCAACCTGGTCGAACTCATCGACGACCAGCTGGTGCACGCCCACGGCATCGACCGACGGACCGCACCGGCCGACGCCGAGGCCGTCATCGGAACCGAACTGCACCGATTCGTCGAAGACCCGGAAGCGGCGAAAGCCCTGTCGCGTCCTCGGGACCTCGACCGCATCGTCACGCTCATCGAGCAGATCTGACCGGAGCAAACACATGGAACATCTCGATCCCTCAGCCGTCTCGCGCCTGGCGGCCGACATCCTCGACGAGGTCGAACTCGCCGTCGTCGGGAAGCGCCCGGCGCTCACCATCGTGCTGTCCGCCATCCTGGCCGGCGGACACGTCCTGCTCGAGGACTTCCCGGGGCTGGGCAAGACGCTCGCGGCGCGATCGTTCGCGCAGACGCTCGGTCTCGATTTCGCTCGCGCCCAGTTCACACCCGACCTCCTACCCGCCGACCTCACCGGGTCCTTCGTCTACGACCAACGATCGGGTGAGTTCTCGTTCCGCAAGGGGCCGTTGTTCACCGGGCTGCTGCTGGCCGACGAGATCAATCGAACACCGCCCCGGACGCAGGCGGCATTGCTCGAAGCGATGCAGGAGCACCAGATCACCGTCGAGGGCGAGACGTTCGTCCTGGAGCAGCCCTTTCACGTGCTCGCCACCGCGAACCCCGTGGAGTACGAGGGGACCTACCCCCTCCCCGAGGCGCAACTCGACCGGTTCATGCTGCGGACGAGCTTCGGCTATCCGAGCGCCGAGGAGGAGTGGGAGGTGCTCCAGCGACGGATGGCCCGCCGCCACGAGGACCAGTCCCTCCGCCGGATCGTCGACCCGGCCACCCTGTTGGCGATGCAGGCGGCGGTGGAGCGGGTCGAGGTCGACGAGAGCGTCGGCCGCTACTGCGTTGCGCTCACCACCGCCACCCGTGACCATCAGCACGCCCTGATGGGCGCGTCGCCACGCGGGGCGCTCGGATTGATGCTCGTGGCCCGAGCCCGGGCCATCGTCGTCGGGCGTGACTACGTGACCCCCGAAGACGTCAAGGCCGTCGCCGAGCCGGTGCTCGCCCATCGCATCACCGTCAAGCCGGAGCTGTGGATGAACCGGGTCTCCGGTGCATCGATCGTCACCGATGTCCTGTCGTCGGTGCCGACCCCGTCGGCGCTGGAAGGACCGGCGTCCGAGGGTCCGGCAGCGGCCGGATGAACACCCTCGGCTCCTCCGGGGGTGTGTGGCGCCCGACCATGGCGAACTACCGATCGACGGCCTCGGGGATCGTGCTCGTCGCCGCGGCCCTGATCTTCCGGCGCCCCGACCTCCTGGTCATCGCCACACCGATGGTGGTCGTCACGGTCTGGTCGGCACTGACCAGGCCGAGGGAGGATCCGAGCTTCGCCGACCGGATCGAACGGCCGACCCTTCGGGAGGGCGAGGCGACCTCGTGGACGGCCGAGATCGGCGGTGTCGACCACGTGGATCTCGTCACGGCGGTGACCGCCGACGTTCCCTGGTTCGAGCGCAAGCCCCGTCGAGGGGCGGTGACCGCAGCGGCGAACCACGGCCGCGGGTCGGTCGGCATCGGTGTCCGCTCGACGCGGTGGGGGCGGCGACTGCTGGACCCGATGCGGATGTCCGCAGTCTCGCCGTGGGGCGCCTTCCGCAGTACGCAACGGTCCCCGAGCCGAGCCCTGACGACGCTGCCACTCCCGGCGATGTTCGATTCGAGCGCGCCGATCCGTCCGACGGATGGCCTCGTCGGCTCCTACCGGTCGGTGCGGCCGGGCGAGGGCAGCGAGTTCGCCGGCGTCCGGTCGTTCCAGGCCGGAGACAAGATGCGGCGCATCAACTGGAGTCGGTCACTGCGTTCGGAAGGTCTGCAGGTGAACTCGACCTGGGCCGACCAGGACACGCACGTCGCCCTGCTCATCGACACCGGCGACGACCTCGGTGCCAGTGGGGGAGCCGACGGTCTGGCCTCGAGCCTCGACGTGACCGTTCGCGCCGCCGGCGCCATCGCCGAGCACTACGTGCAGCGCGGTGACCGCGTGTCGTTGCAGGCCTTCGACCGGTCGCCCCGGCTTGCCCTTCCCCCGGCCACCGGTCAGCGGCATCTCCGCCGGATCCTCGACACGTTGGCGCAGGTCAACGCCAACGGGAGCCGGATCGCCAACGTCGGTGCCAATCGTTCGCTGGTGACGGCGGAGATGATCGTGGTGTTCTCCCCGCTCGTCGCCCCCGAAGCGATCGACCGGGTGGTGGTGATGAGCCGCCTCGGTCGTTCCATGGTCGTGGTCGACACCCTTCCCGATCACGTGGCCGACGACGACGACGACCTCACGGCCCTCGCGTGGCGGATCCGGATCCTGGAACGTCGACGCGAGCTGCGTCTGGCCCAGGAACACGGTGTCGTCATCGTTCGCTGGCTCGGTCCGGGCAGCCTGGATCAGTTCCTGCGTGACGTCGCCCGTCGCTCGGCTGCGCCCCGGGTGAGGACATGACGAACCCGCGCCTCCAGGAACACCTCGATCAGCTGCTGGCGACGACGCGGCAGCGCTGGCTGCTCGCCGGTTCGGCGGTGCTGAGTGTCGTCCTGGCCTCGGCCGCCATGGCGCTCAGCTCCGATCACACCGACGAGTGGGTCGTGTTCGTCGTGTTCGTCCTGGCCGTCGGCACCACCGTCGAGCCCGACGATCACCTCGCCCTCGTCGTGATGGCGGTGGTGGTCGTGCACTGGCTGACGCTGGGGCTCGACGTCGTCTCCCCCGGGGCGCTGGCCGTGGCCGTGGTGCTCCTGCTCTTCCACGTGCTGATCGCGCTGATGGCGGTGACGCCGCACGCCGCCGTCGTGCACCCAGAGATCCTGCGACGGTGGTTGGGTCGCGGCGTCACGGTCGTCGGGGTGACGCTCGGGGTCTGGCTCCTGATCGTCACCCTCGAGGGCCGGAATCGGCCGGGGAGTGTCGTCGCGTCGGCGGCGGCTTTCGTCGTGCTCTCGGTGGCCATCGTCGCCTTGCGGGTCCAGACTGTGCCGACCCGGCGTCGGGGAGGACCGACATGACCGCTGCCATCTCCCTGCGAGGGATCGTGAAGACGTTCGGCCCGACCCGAGCGCTCGACGACCTGGATCTCGAGGTCGCCACCGGCGAGGTGCACGGATACCTCGGCCCGAACGGCTCGGGGAAGTCGGTGACCATCCGCACCCTCCTCGGGCTCCTGCGGGCCGACCGTGGTGAGGCCCGACTCCTGGGCCGTGATCCGTGGACCGATGCGGTCGAGCTCCACGCCCGGCTCGCCTATGTGCCCGGTGACGTGAGCCTGTGGCCCAACCTGTCGGGAGGCGAGATCATCGACTACTTCGCCCGACTGCGGGGCGACCTCGACCTGGCGAAGCGCCAGGAGATGGTCGAGCGCTTCGAACTCGATCCAACCAAGAAGGCCGGCACGTATTCGAAGGGCAACCGGCAGAAGGTGGCGCTCGTGGTGGCCCTGTCGTCGAATGCCGAGCTGTTCCTGCTCGACGAGCCGACGTCGGGACTCGATCCCCTGATGGAGACGATCTTCCAGGAATGCATCCTCGACCTGCGCGCAGCGGGCAGGACGGTGCTGCTGTCGAGTCACATCCTCGCCGAGGTCGAGAAGCTCTGCGATCGGGTCACGATCATCCGGGACGGCCGGGCCGTGCAGTCGGGAACCCTCGACGATCTGCGGACGACGACCCGCACCTCCATCGAGGTCTCGACGAAACGCCCGGTCGACGATCTGGCGACACTGGCCGGCGTCCATGCGCTGCATCACGAGGGCGCCGCCCTGAAGTTCGAGGTCGACAACGCAGCCCTCGACGCAGTCATCGCCCATCTCGCGTCGTTCGGCATCCGCTCACTGGTGAGTCAGCCTCCGACGCTCGAGGAGCTCTTCCTTCGCGAGTACGACGCCGCCGTGGTTCCCGGCGACGCCGGGGCGACGGCGCCTCCGTCATGACCGCAGCGACCACGGCGCCAGGCGCTCCGGCGAACGACCTCATCGGCCGGCGTTCCCAGCCCCAACCCTTCGCCGGATACGTCGAACTGCTGCGCTTCATGGTCCGACGGGATCGGCTGCGGGCGTCGATCTGGGTCGGCGCCCTGCTCGCCTTGACCATCGGCTCGGCGGCGAGCGTCGTCGCGCTGTATCGGACGCCGGTGGAACTGCAGGAGTACGCCGTCCTGGCGACCTCGGAGACCGCACTGAAGTTGTTGGCCGGTCCGGGCTACGGCCTCGACGCCCCGAGCCAGGGCTCGGTGGTCATGAACGAGATCCAGCTGTACTCCTACATCGGGATCGCCCTGATGAGCATCTTCCTCCTGGTCCGCCACACGCGGGCGGAAGAGGAGACCGACCGGGCCGAGCTCGTGCGGGCCGCTCGGGTCGGTCGGCTGGCCATCCTCACCGCAGCAATGACCTGGATCGTCGTCGTCGACGTCGTCACTGCCGTCGGCCTGTTCGTCGGGCTCGTGGCGCTCGGCGTGCCGGCAGCGGGTTCGGCGGCCTATGCGTCGTCGGGACTGGGCATCGGACTGCTGTTCGTGGGTGTGACGGCCGTGAGCGCGCAGGTGGCGAGCAGCGCCCGATCGGCGACGACGATGGCCGGCGGCTTCCTCGGGGCTTCGTTCCTGATCCGGGGGGTCGGCGACCTCGGGACCGCCGGCGTCTCCTGGTTGTCACCGCTGGGTTGGGCGATCAACATCCGGGCGTTCGCCGGCGAACGCTGGTGGGTGCTCGGTCTGCTCGCCGTCGGAGCCGTCGGATCGGGATTCATGGCAACGAGGCTCTCGGCTCACCGTGACCTCGGGGCCGGGATCCTCCGGCAACGACCGGGTCCGGCGGTCGGATCGCCCTCGTTGGCGTCGCCGATGGCGATGGCGGCGAGGCTCCAGCGCCCGGCGCTCGTCGGCTGGTCGATCGGCATGGCGACGATGGGGTTCTTCTTCGGTCTCGTTGCCGACGAGGCCGAGACGATCCTCGAGAACGAGGCGATCGCCGACTTCATCGCGCAGACCGGCGGCGGCTCGCCGGTCGACGCGTTCGTCGCCACGATGGTGCTCATGCTCGGTCTCCTGGCCACGGGCTTCACGATCGCGAGCGTGCTGCGGATGCGGTCGGAGGAGGCGGCCGGGCGGCTGTCGCCCGTGCTCGCCGGACCGACCGGCCGAACCCGCTGGATGCTCGGTGGCCTGGCGGTGTCGATGGGGGGTTCGGCCGCCATCGTGATCATCGGTGGGCTGTCGCTCGGTGTCGGGGCGGCGGTGCAGGGCGGCGCCCCCGGTGACGTCCCGCGCCTGATCGGTGCCTCATTGAACCTCATCCCGGCCTTGTTCGTCCTGGCATCCGTGGCCGTCGCCCTGATCGGATTCCTGCCCCGGTTCGCCTCGGTGGCCTGGGCCGGCGTGGCCGTCTCGGCCATCGTCGGTCTGCTCGCCGAGACCCTCAGACTGCCGCAGTGGATCCGGGACGTGTCGCCGTTCGAGCACCCCGCCCTCCTCCCGGCCGAGACCTTCGACCTGGTGCCCGTGGCCATCCTGATCGTGCTCGGCATCGCGCTCGTCGGGACCGGACTGATCGGCTTCGGTCGGCGCGACATCGATTGAGACCGGCCGAGCGTTTCCGCATTTCGAATCGACAAACTACCGTTTTGTGAATGTCCGCTGACGCTGCGTCCTCGCTCCCCACCCAGGCCGAACGCGCCGCCATGCGCGAGAAATACCGGATGGAGCGAGACAAGCGGCGGCGCGCCGACGGCAACGACCAGTACATCGAGGTCACCGGTGAGTTCTCCGACTACGTCGACGACCCGTATCTCGACTCGGTCGTCGAGCGGGACGCCCTGACCGACGAGGTCGACGTGATCGTGATCGGTGGAGGATTCGGAGGACTGTTCGAGCGCGGCACGGCTCCGTGAAGCGGGGATCGACGATGTCCGCATCATCGAGAAGGGCGGCGACTTCGGCGGTACCTGGTACTGGAACCGGTACCCGGGAGCCATGTGCGACGTGGAGTCCTACGTCTACCTCCCGTTGCTGGAGGAGGTCGGCTACGTTCCGACCGAGAAGTACGTCAAGGCGCGCGAGATCCTCGCTCACAGCAGGGCGATCGGCGAGCACTACGCCCTGTACGACCGTGCGCTCTTCCAGACCGAGGTGACCGAGACCCGCTGGGACGACTCCGCGAAACGCTGGATCGTCTCGACCGATCGCGGCGACGCGCTGCGTGCCCGCTTCGTCGCCATGGCCAATGGTCCGCTCCATCGACCCAAGCTCCCGGGTATCGAGGGCATCAACGACTACCGCGGCCACACCTTCCACACCAGTCGATGGGACTACCACTACACCGGTGGTCATCCCGATGGCGATCTCGACGGACTGGCCGGCAAACGGGTGGGCATCATCGGCACCGGAGCCACTGCCGTGCAGTGCGTGCCCCACCTGGGGGCCGGCGCCGGCGAATTGTTCGTGTTCCAGCGGACGCCGTCGTCGGTCGACGTGCGCGACAACCGACCGACCGACCCGGAATGGGCCGCGTCGCTCGAGCCCGGCTGGCAGAAGCATCGCATGGACAACTTCAACGCGCTGGTGTCGGGCCAGCCCCAGGCCGAAGACCTCGTCGACGACGGCTGGACCGACATCGTCGGCAAGCTCATGCAGATGGTCAGATCGGGGGAGGGGTCGGTCGACGAGGGCGATCTCGCGGACCTGCTCGAGGTCGCCGATCTCGAGAAGATGAACGAGGTTCGGGCCCGGGTCGACCAGGTGATCGCCGACTCATCGATCGCCGAATCACTCAAGCCGTACTACCGCCAGTTCTGCAAGCGCCCCTGCTTCCACGACGAGTATCTCGACACCTTCAACCGGCCGACCGTGACCCTGGTCGACACCGATGGACGAGGGATCGATCGCATCACCGAGCGGGGCATCGTGGCCAACGGCGTGGAGTACGAACTCGACTGCATCGTCTTCGCCACCGGGTTCGAGGTGGGCACCGGCTATTCCCGACGTGCGGGCTACGAGATCATCGGTCGTGACGGGGTCACCCTGACCGAACACTGGGCCGACGGTGTCCGCACGTTGCACGGGATGCACAGTGCCGGGTTCCCGAACAACTTCGTCCTCAGCGCCTCGCAGGGCGGGTTCACGGTCAACTATCCGCACCTCCTCGACGAGCTGGCCCACCACGTCGCACACATCGTCGGTCACGCACTCGCCAACGGCCTCGACGTCGTCGAGGCCACCTCCGACGCCGAGGACGCGCTGGGTCGAGACGATCATCGCCAAGGCCCGCCAGTCCGCGAGCTTCCTCGAGAGCTGTACGCCGGGCTACTACAACAACGAAGGAAAGCCGTCGGAGCGAGCCGTCCAGAACGCGTCCTACGGGAGTGGGGCCATCGCGTTCTTCGAACTGCTCGACCGGTGGCGGTCCGATGGAGCGTTCGAAGGCCTGACGCTGGCCTGAAGGCCTGCGCCGACAGATCCGACCACCCGGTCGCCGACCAAGGGAACACCATGAACAAGATCAGCACCGACCCGCGCATCGATCCACGGATCAAGGCCGTGCTGGGCGCCCTGCCCAGCGTGCCCCAGTCCGATGTTCCCGATCGGGCGACCCTGCTCGCCGAGGTGAACACCCCCGAGGCCCGCGCTCAGCAGGAACAGATGGAGGCCATGTTCGACATGGTGGACGACGAGACGATCGCGCCGTCGGCCGGACTCGACATCAGCACGCACGAGTTCGTCTCGGCCCCCGACGGCAACACGATCAAGATCCAGTCGATCCGGCCGACCTCGGACGAGCCGCTGCCGTGCGTGTACTACATCCACGGTGGTGGCATGCAGACGATGTCGTGTTTCAACGGGATGTACCGGTCGTGGGGCCGCATCATCGCCCAACAGGGCGTCGCGGTCGTGATGGTCGATTTCCGCAACGCGTTGACGCCCTCCTCGGCGCCCGAGGTCGAGCCGTTCCCGGCCGGCTTGAACGACTGCGTCTCGGGACTTCGTCACGTCGTCGCCGAGGCCGCAACGTTCGGCATCGATCCTGCCCGAATCGTCGTCGCCGGTGAGAGCGGCGGCGGGAACCTGGCGCTGGCGACGGCACTGCAACTGGCGAAGGACGGCGACATCGGAATCCTGCACGGGGTCTACGCGCTCTGTCCGTACATCGCCGGACAGTGGCCCCAGGACCGCTTTCCCTCCTCGATCGAGAACAACGGGATCCTCCTCGACCTCGCGAACAACCGTGGCGCGGTGGCCTACGGAATCGAGGAGTTCGAGCGCGGCAATCCCCTGGCGTGGCCGTCCTTCGCAACCGAGGCCGATGTGGCCGATTTCCCGCCGACGTTCATCAGCGTCAACGAGTGCGACCCCCTCCGCGACGAGGGCATCGAGTTCTACCGCTTGCTCGTCCGGGCCGGCGTCGCAGCCCAGTGCCGACAGGTGATGGGAACGGTCCACGGCACCGAGATCTTCTCGATCTCGTGCCCGGATGTGTCCTACGAGACGGCTGCGAGCATCGCGAACTTCGCCCGTCGAACGTGACGACGGCGGCGTTGGATCAACGCCGCCGGTCATGGTGGCCAAGCACGGAGTCGAACCGCTTGGTCGTCTCGTCGAGACGACCGCTCACCGCCGTACCCCGGTAGCCACTGATGAGTCTGGTGGCGATCGCCCCAACTCCCACTCCGAATCGGTGCGACTTCGGGCACGCCCGACCGCATCGGAGCCTCATGAGGCATCGGCCCCGGGTTCGGTCCTCGTTCGGGCCTCGTCCGATCCCGTCGAGCAGACCGTCCATTGGGGCTACTGTCGCGGTGGAGGAGAACCACATGACCGAGGACACGCCCCTCGCGTGCGACTTGGGTGTACTGGTCGTACACGGGATCGGGGAGCAGAAGCGGGGGGCGACCCTCACCCAGTGGGCCGACGCACTCAGCACCTGGCTCACCGAGTGGTCTTCCCACGACGACCGGAGCACCGTGTCCAACGTCGTGCTCACGCGAGCGAACCTGGGTCCCGACGGCGGTACGCCGGCGAATGCCACGCTGAGCGTCGTCTTCGAGGCCGAGGGCCAGGCGAACCAACAGTGGTTGATCGCCGAGGGCTGGTGGGCCGGAGCGTTCGAACCTCCGACGTTCTCCGAGTTGTGGAGCTGGAGCTTCAAGTCGGTTCCGGCGACCGCCGCCATGCACGCCAACGCACTCATGGGAAGTGCCATTCGGCGTCGACGGCTCGAGCAGGGATGGGTCCGGCTCGTCGAAGACGCCCGCATCGTCGGCCTCGTGTTCATCCTCGTGCTGCTGGTCCTGCTGTCACCACTCATTCTCCTGTTCCTCACCGCGCTTCTCCTCGTCGGCATCGTCGCTTCTGCGCTCCCGATCCTCTCCCTGCGAGAAGCTGTCACCAAGGCCCAGCTGGTCGCCGTTGGCACCATCGGCGACAGCCAGCGACTCGTCGAGAGCCCGACGCAGGCGGCAGCGATCAAGGCACCCATTGTCGACGGCTTGACCTGGCTCCGCTCCCAGGGTTGTCGCCGCATCGCGGTGCTCGCCCACAGCCAAGGAGCAGCGGTCACCTACAAGGCCCTGGTCGATCTGGCCGACGAGCACCACGGCCCGTTCGACCGGATCGACACGTTCATCACCATCGGTTCGGGTCTCCCGAAGGTTCATGCGCTCGAGCACCTCAGCAGGGAACGAGGACTCCAGAACCTCCGGACGGCAGCCCTCGTCGTCCCGGTGGCGGCGCTCACGACCACGCTGAGTGTCCTGTATCTGGTCAACTGCCACGCAACGCTCGCGTTGGCCGGTACGGCGGTGATCGCCGGCATCGGGTCCCTGTGGGCGCTGAAGACCGTGATGCAGCAACGTCGCAAGCCTGGCGAGACGCCGATCGCCGGAATCGTGAAGCTGGTGGCCGGCGAGACGAAGAAGCTGACGACCCGGCGCCAGATCGGCCTCCTCGCGGTCGTGGTGCTCTTGGCCTTCGTCCCCAACGGAGTCGGAGTCGTGGCCTTCCTGGCGCTCGCCTCGTTCGCACTGGGTGTGCTGGCGTTGGCGATCATCGCGCTCGTCGAGATCCCCCTCATCCCCAACGATCTCGATGGTGCCACCGACCGATGGGTCGACCTCTATGCCGCCAAGGACCCCGTCCCGGCCGGGCCGACCCGCACGACGAACGCCGCCCGACCCGAGTCATGGCGGGTCTCGAACCTCGGGTCGGTCAGCCGTGATCACACGACCTACGTCGCCAACGCCGACGAATGTCTGACCTACATCGGGATCGAGCTCCTCGAAGCGGCCGGACTCCCGATCCAGGCCGATGCCATGCGAACCGAGAACGCGAACTACGGGTATCGACGCCGATGGCGGGTCGGATGGCGAGCGTTCGCCACCTGGACCATGGCGGCGGCCACCATCTCGTTCACCCTCGACCGGTGGGGGAGTCCGGACGAGGTGCTCGTCGACGGTTACCGACGGTTCCTGGGCCCGTCGTCGTCGGTCGTGACCTTCCTCCCCAACGGGTTCGCCGGGCTCATCCCCGATGGTTTGTCGTCGCCCGCCACCGAGGTCGTCTCGATCGCCTGCTTCGTTGCGCTCGGCGTGGTCGCGATCTGGCTCGGCCAGGCGCTGTGGAACACTTGGAACCGATTCGAGTCGCTTCGGGAAGTTCGTTCGAATTTCCGCCATCGAGACGACGATGTCCCGATGCAGTTCCGGGTGATGATCGCCTACCTCACCCTCGCCCTGGCGCTCGCGATCAAGCCGGCCTGGGCATGGAACGAATGGTGGGCCGCCGGTACCGGGCCGGCACGATCAGGTTCCTTGCCGCTTCTCGAGTTGCGAGCCGAGTATCGACTGGCGTGGCGATTGACCGCAGGCATCGCGCTGCTCGGTCTGGCCCTGCTGGCCGGGCGCTACCTCTCGAGGTTCCTCAGCCGGTCGGGTATCCGCCGGTGGGTGGTCGGTCACGAGCGCGAGCCGTGTCGATGCCCTGGTTCCCTTCGGCTACTACCAACTGGGGCTGGGCGAGACCGATGCCGCGCTCGCGACGTTCGAACGAGCGATCATGGCCGCCGGGGTCCTCCATCAAAACGACACTGACGCGCTCGGCGCCCACGCCTACGGCTGCGATCTCCGGGCCCAGGAACTTCAGCGCTCGTCGAGCCGGGACTGCAGCAGGATCCACGAGCTCGAAGAACGAGCCGGGAAGGAGTTCGCCGCTGCGACCGCTGCGGACCGCACACCCTCGATCGAGACACTCGTTCGATACGCCAACTATCTTCAGGCAGTGCGCAACGACAGCGAGGCTGCCCGGCGATGCTCGACCGCGCCGGAGAGCGGAACCGGTGGAACGGCCGGTACCTGGGCGCCCTGGTCGCCCATTGCCATCCGATCGGTGATCCGTCCCTGGCGATGGCCAACCTGGCAACCGAGGCGGGCGAACACCATGCCTCACTGCTCCAAGAGGAGAAACTCGAGATGCTGTTCAATCTGTTGGTGCTCAAAGGGCCACTGTCCCAGACCACCAACGAGCAAGTCGGGATCGATCGGCTGTTGGAACGAGGCATACGGGCCCCGGGCGCCGATCTCCGGGTCGCCTTGAAGAAGCTGCCAGGCCCCTGGAGCGAGGAACAGGCTGCCGACCTCCGGGCCCTCGCCGCCTCGATTCAGGGTCTCGAGCCCGCGGTTGCCGACGGGACCGAACGGTTCCAACGGCCGTTCGCGAAGTCGCCGGAACGGCGGCGTGTCCCGCAGGGTCGAGGACGAGCCGAGGTGGCGACCAGCACCGAACGGCTCCCCGAATGACCGAGCTGCCGTCGGGGATGTTGACCTTCCTCTTCACCGACATCGAACAGAGCACGCCCAGATGGGAGGACGATCCGGTCGAGATGCGGGCGTTGCTCGCCCGTCACGACGTCATCCTCTCGGCGGCCGTTGCCGAGTACGACGGCGTGATCTTCAAGAACACCGGCGACGGAGTCGTTGCCGTGTTCGTCTCACCCGATCGGGCTGCCCGTGCGGCGATCGCGGGCCAGCGCCGGCTGCAGTCCGACGACTGGGCCGGCAGCGAGCGGCTGCGGGTCCGTATGGGTATTCACATCGGCGAGGCCGTTCCGGCGGGTGGCGACTATCACGGTCGGACGCTCAACTGGGCATCTCGGGTGATGGACGTGGCCAACGGTGACCAGATCGCCGTGTCGAGTCGGGCGGCGTCGTTCTTCGATGACTTCGACCTGGTCCCGATGGGTGAACACCAGCTGAAGGGCATCGGCACCGACAGCATCAGCCTGCTGTCCGCTCCTGAGCTCGTCGTCGATCAACGCCCCCTCCGGGCCAGGACCGCCCCGGCGTTCAACCTGCCGCTCCAACCTCACCGCCTCATCGGACGCGATGACGAGATCGACGAGATCTCGTATCTGCTCGATCGGCACGCCGCCGTGACGGTCGTTGGCACCGGGGGCGTCGGCAAGACCCACCTCGCGATCGCTCTCGGCCATCGGGTCGCCACGCGGTTCGCCGATGGTGTCGTCCTCTGCGACCTCGTGCCACTCAACGACGGTGGATCGGTCCCCGACGCCGTTGCCGAAGCGCTCGGGGCCCGGGCCCAGCCGGGTATGGGACTGACCGAGAGCATCGTGAACTACCTCGAGGGTCGCAAGGTTCTGCTGATCCTCGACAACTGCGAACACGTGGCCGAAGCCGTCAAGGAACTCGGAATCCGGATCCTCGAACTCGACGGCCCGCTGATCTTCGCGACCTCACGGCAACCGGTCGGCTTCCCAGCCGAGCAGCTGTTCGCCCTGCACCCCCTCGATGCCGACACCGACGGGGTTGCGCTGTTCGTGGAGCGGGCATCGGAGCGGGACCGATCCTTCCGGCCGACCGACGCCGAGATCGAACAGATCCGCTATCTCTGCAAACGGCTCGACGGCATCCCGCTCGGGATCGAAGTGGCGGCGGCGTGGGTCCGCGTCCTCGCACCGGCCGAGTTGGTTGCCCGTCTCGACGACCGGTTCAAGACGTTGCGAGAGAGCCAGGCCGGAGGCCGACGTCAGACACTGCAGGATACGGTCCGGTGGTCCTACGAGCAGCTCGACCCGACACAATCACTGCTCTTCGACCGGCTGTCGGTGTTCGCCGGAGGATTCTCGCTGCAGGCAGCCGAACGTGTCTGTTCCGACCCCGAACACGTCGCCGAGGGTGCGGTCCTCGAGCTCCTCCTGGCGCTGGTCGACAAGTCCATGGTCGAGAGTCACCGGATCGGCGGGCAGACCCGGTTCTCCCTCCTCGGAACGCTTCGCCAGTTCGCCCACGAGCAGCTCGAGGGTTCGGGGGACGACGCGGCGTTCCGTCTTGCCCACGCCGAGTACTACGCCGAGGTCGCCCGAGAGCAGGAGGCCCTGCTCATCACCGACCGTGAATCGGATGTGTGGGATCTCCTCGATCGCGAGTGGGGCAACCTGCGGGCGGCCTTCGAGACCCTGCTGGCGGTCGACGACGTCGATCGGGGAGTGGAGCTGGTTCTCGATCTGGGCTACTTCTCGGCCCTGTCGATGCGGTTCGAGACCTTCACCTGGATCGATGATCTCCTGCGAGCAGCCGAACTCGACGATCACCCCGACCTGGGCTCGATCCATGGACTCCGGGCCCTGGCGGCCTACCTCACCGTCGATGACGCCGCAGTCCCCCTGGCCGAGAAGGGGCTGGAACTCGATCCCGCAGATCGATTCGGCTACTGCCGGCTCGCCTTGGCGGCGGTCGCGCTCAACAACACGCTCGCCGATGACGCCGGCGATCACCTGACCACCGACTGGCTCGAACAGCTCCGCCCTGCGTCGGCGGCATCCAGCCGGCTCTGGGCCGAAGGAATGCGGGCCTTCCACCTCTGCACCACCGGTGACCCGACCGGGGCAGCACAACACGCTGCCGCACTCCAGCGGCTCGCAACGGAATCGGGCAGCAGCTCGGCGCTCGCGTTGTCGCACTGGGCCCGGGGCATGGTGGCAACCTTCGTCAGCCTCGAACAGGCCATGGACCAGTGGGACCGCGGGCTCGACATCGCTCGTTCCCTGAGACCGGTTCACCTGATCGTGCACCTGATCACCGGCTTGCAGCTGCACTTCACGGCGTCGCGTGGCGATCTCGACGTGGTGCTGCGGCGTACCGTCGACAGCCTGGAGCAGGCGCGCGAGCAGCACTACATCGCCGGAACCAGCCACCTCTTCGGTGTGACGGCGATCGTGGCCTGCCGCTGCGATCGGGCCGACGTCGCCGCTCGCCTCCTCCAGACCATGGTCGCTCACGGGCACCAGCCGCGGCACAACGCACGTGCCGCGGTCGAACGGATGCTGGGGCCCGGCGGGCTCGAAGGATCGGAGACGACACCGCTTTCGATCAACGAGGCGGCGGTGCTCGCCATCGCAACACTGAACGAGGAACTCGACCGGCGGACGAGTCCGCCGACCCGCTCCGACTCGATCGACCTCGATCGCGACGACGACCTGGACGTGAAGGCATGAAGGCGACCTCGGCTCACCCGGCTCCCACGCCCCGTGGATACGCGGCGCTCACCGCCGACGAGAAGGCCGAGTGGCTGTGGCGGGAACTGGTGACATCCCGTGAAGACGACCCGGTACTGCGACCCGGTCTCGCGGCGGCAAAGCCGTTGACGATGCTCCGGGTCGTCGCTCGTCCGTCGGTTCTCGAGGACACCTTCGAGCGCAGTGACGATCTGATGGACCCCGATCGCCCGAAGATCATCCATGCGCAGGGAGCCATCGCCCGCGTCGCCTATGAGGCGGCAGCCTCGAGCCCGTACACGGGCGTCCTGGGGCCACCGCCAACGGGCGGCGCCATCGGGATCGTGCGGCTCTCGCTGGCGATCCCGCCCAAAGGAAAGGCCGCGTTCACTCCGGGAATGGGCCTGAAGCTGCTGATCGATGGGCGACCGTCGCTCGATCTGCTCGCCATGAACCACACCGTCGGTCAGGGCCGCGACCTCAACTTCTTCTCGAACACCTTCACCAACGACCTCCGAACGGCTCACAACGAGTTGCGACCCCCTCAGAAGCTGATGAAGTTCTTCTTCCGGCGGGTGGCCCCCGAGCCTCGCTGGTTGACGATCGACCATCTGGCCGCCGTGACGCGCGACGGGGTCGCGGTTGCGAATCCCCGGCCTCCCCGGCGTCTGGTCTTCCGTCCGAACAACGACGTTCGTTTCGTCTTCCGTGGTCACGAGGCCGAGGACTTCCGGGACACCCTCCACCGGATTGAGCCGGGCTCGATCCTCTACGACGTCGAGGTCCCCGGCGAGCATCGTGACGAGCCCCCGGAGGTCATCGGTAGGCTCCGACTGGTGGAGCGGTTCGCCTCGACCGGTGCGAGCGACCGGCTGTTCTTCCGTCACCAGACCGACCCGACCAATCGGCGGATCAGAAGCTGACCGATGCCTCCCACTGCCGGGGCTGCATCGTGTGGAAGGCAACGGGCCTGCGGGCGTTGCGAGCGGCGAGGTCGGCATCGATCCCGCGCAGCGTGTCCTGGAGGTCCGTGACCGCCCGGGCGAGACGAGGATCGTCGATGAACCGGTCCGGATTGATGGTCATCAGGTTGTTGCCGGCCACGTTGAACGAACTCACGTAGGCCGCCTGCTCCATCAGCAGCACGTCGGCCGCCTTGGCGACGGGCCGCGGCGCATCCGGATCGGTCAGCGCCCGGAGGTGCTCGAGGCTCACCGTGAGTTTGTCGTCGGGCTCCTGAGAGCCCAGGAGCGGTGCCAGGTTGCCGCAGACCTCGTGGATGACGTTGTTGTAGAGCACCGCAGTCATCAGGTCCTCGAGGTCGCCACGAGTGCGCAGCACCGGGATCGACTCGCTCCCCGGCAGGACATCGCCGAGGGCCCGGTACCACTCGTCGAGATGGCGATCGTCGGCGACCTGCCGGTCGTCGTAGCCGAGCTCGTCGAGGTATCGGGTGACGACGGCTTCGAACGCCGGCCAGATCAGGCGCGCGTCGGCGGCGTAGGGATGATCCGGGATCTGTTCGATCTGGCGCCGGGCCAGATCACGTGGCACGTGCCAGTCGTCGAAGTCGAACAGCTCGGCGGCGTTGTTCAGGAGCTTGTTGACGTCGGAGAACGACAGGAAGTTCGAGCGGATGAAGTAGCTGTTCGCCGAGAGGAGCCCGTCGTAGGCGAAGTGATTGACCTCGAGCGTGCCGTAGGTGAAGAAGTCCATGAAGGGGCGGAGGGGATGCCAGACCGGGAGGGTTGCGGCGGCAACGGCGTAGGCCTCGCCCACCATGAGGTGGGTGTTCAGAAGATGACGCACGAAGGCCGCGCATCGGGCGTCGAGTCCGTTGACTACCCGTTTGGCGTCGTCCCAGCCCGGGTCGCCGGGTCGGTGGGTGAGCGGACCGACCGAGATCCACGCCGGCTGCAACACTCCATCTCGAACCACGAAGCGAGCAACCACCGGCTCGCAGATGCCGGCGAACAGCTTCGAGAAATCGAGATCGAAGACGAGGTCGTCGGCCGCGTCGCCCTGCGTCGGGTCCGGGTCCACCTTGGTCAGCATGAACGGGTTCGGGCCCTGGAGCCGAAGACGCACGAACGTCTCGTCGGCCGTCGGCGGCCCCCAGGCCGGCACGGACGAGTCGAACAGGCCGTTCCATCTGCTGTCGGGCGACCAGGGCAGTGCCGGGTCCACCGGCGCCCGGCCGTAGAGCAGCCAACCGAGTTTGCCGACGGCGTAGTACGGGACCTTGTAGCGCAGCGGCAGGTGGGCTTCTCGTGGAAGGCGCTCGGGCACGAGCAACGACGCCGGGAGCCAGCCGATGTCGGCGTACTGGCGGGCAGCCGGGACGAGCCGAGGGGGAGGGGAGGTCGGTACGCGTCGGCGACGGAACGTCGTCCGGCTCTGGTGCTCGAGCACCCGCCGATGGGACTTGCGCATGGCCACCAGGCAGGAGACCTTGACCCGGTCGGGGAGCGTCGGGCTCGAACTCGTCTGCAACGACAACCCCACGGCTCCTCCTGCTCGGCCGGAATGCCGGCACAGTCCCCCCATCGTTGCACGGATCGGTGCCGGAGGCCGTGGTGGATGCCGTGGTGCCCGTGGGCCGTTGCGGTCGTGGACGATGCGACTCCAGGCGGCGATGACGGTCCATTCGGTCTTGCTGGGAGTGCGGTGCTGACCGGGCTCCACTCCCTGCCGTTGCTGTACCTCCTCGCGGCGATCGGTGGCATGCTCTCGGCGTTCGACAACCCAACACGCCGCACATTCCTCACGGAACTGGCGAGGCCGGAGGACCGCGGGATCGCCACCGCCAAACGGTCGGCAACCCCGATCCGTGATGGTCTTCCGTGCCGTGTGGGCCGACCCCGTGCTCCGGCTGCTGATGGTTGTGTTCGCCGTCATCTCGACCTTCGGGTTCAACACCCTCGTCGCACGGCCACTGGTCACCGACCAGTTGCCGGGCCGGGACAAGGCAACGTTCCAGCGAGCAGATGCGCAGCCGAATTCTGGCCCTGTCGGCGGTGCTCTTCTTCGGGTCCACACCGATCGGTGGGCCGATCACGGGAGCCGTCGGGGATGCGTTCGGTGCCGAGTGTTCGATGCTCTATGCAGCGATCCTCTGTGGCGTCGCGGCCATCGGGGGTGGTGTGCTTGCCGGGCGGGCGAGACGGTCTTCGATCGGTTGACGTGTGTGTCGCCCCTTCGGGCGCCCTCGGCCAATCGATTGGTGAACATCAGCCGCCGGTGGCCGCCGCCCGATCGGCAGCGGATCGGCGGAGCTGTTCGGCGATCTCGGGGAACTCGGTGAGCAGGGTTCGGAACTCGTGGACCGACATGACCCCGATCCAGAGATCGGAGTCGGTGGTGATCGTGGCCGTGCGGAGATCGTTGCCGACTCCGGCTGCTTCGAGCAGCGCCATCTCGCCGAAGTGATCGCCGGCTCGCAGCGTCGCCACGACCTCGCCATCGACGGTCACCGTTGCCGAGCCATCGAGGAGGACGCCGAACTCCCGGCCGATCTGGCCCTGCGTGGTGAGGAGCTTGCCTGCCGGCACTTGAACCGATGTGGCGAGCTGATCGATCCTGCGTCGCTGGTCGGCGGTCGACCAGCGGAACAGGTCGGCCGACGAGGTGCGGTGACCCTTCGACCAGCGGCTCGCTTCGTGCTCGCCAACGGCCCGCTGGGTCTGCACGACCAGCACATCACAGGGTGCCTGGCGAAGGACGTCGGTCGCGACGGTTCCGAGGACTCGCTTCGGGCTCTGCACCCGGCGGTTGCCGACCACGATCAGGGAGGCCTCGAGCTTCTCGGCCTCGGCGCAGATGGCTTTCGCCGGGTCCTTCTCGCCGATGGCAATGGTCGCATCGGGCACCTTGAGATCGAGTCTGATGCGCTGCAGGGCCTGCTTGGCCTCCTGGGTCCAATCCTCGAAGAACTCCTCGCTGCCGTGACGAGTCGTCTCGGAGTGACCGGGTTTCACGGCCATCACGAGATGCAGCGGTTCACCCAGCGACGACGCGATCGCCGCGGCCCGATGCGCGGCATGCAACGCCGTCTCACTGTCGTCGACACCGACCACCACTCCACTCATGCCACCACTCCATTCATGCCACTACTCCAAACATGATTGTCCCCACGCTCGATCGCTCGGCGAACCCGATGTTGCCGATCCTCCATGGACACTCTCGTCGAGCGACACGCACCCGTCCATGGCGACTGTCACATTCGGGGGCCGTCCTCTGCGCCGAATGGACGGTCGGCGTCGTCGTCTGCGCCCGGCTTCGGCTGGTAGCGATGCCGCCGTCCCGAGTCGGGCACCCCGTTCGGGGAACGCTGATCAACGGGGCGAGCGGATCCGGTTCCAACGATCTCCGAGGAACCTCGGCAGGCGTTCGAGTCGGTAGAGCGGGAGCAAGGCGAAGCCGAGGCCGTTGTAGGAGAAGAACACGAACATCGTGGTCAGGGTCCCGAGGTGGAACGCCAGGATGCTCGGCACCCACAGCCGGCGAAACCAGCCACCGAGCAGCGCCAAGGGTGCGAGCAGTTCGACGCCCAATCCACCCACGGCCATCGGCCGGAGGAGCCAGTCCTGCCCGATGACGAACGTCGACAGGGGCGGCCGGGGTTCGCCCAGGAGGTCGAGGCGGGTGGCCGAATAGCCGATGTGGTTGGCCAGCGTCGTGCCGTCGGTCCACGCCGAGCCGCCGATGCGGATCTTGGCCACGGCGGCCAGCAGATACGTGATCACCGTGACGATCGCCAGCAGCCGAACGGGCCAGCCGTAGCGAGTTGCCGGCGCTCGAGCTCCCCGGTCGTTGCGGCGGGCATCGAGACTCAGGGCGTCGGCCGCCGGCGAGAACCCGATCAGCAGGAGATGCAGCGTGACGAGGTGCTCGAAGTGGAGCATCTGTCCCCACGAAGCGTGATAGGTGGCCCAGGCCAGGGCCGCCAACGAGAAGACGGGACCGCTGACCCGGAAGGCGGCACCGGCGACGAACGCCAGTCCGCTGATCACGGAGATCACGTACAGCGACCACAGCCAGGGAGTCGGAACCGGGCCGTCGAGCAGACCCGCGAGGCCGACCGGCTCGAATTGGGTGGCGGCACGGTCGGCCAGGCGGGCGAACTCCCCCGTGCTGATGAAGACGTTGGCCAGCGCGTAGCCGCCGGCCGCCAGGCGGAGCACCGCCAGGCGCTCCGGCGGTGCCGGACCGAGCAGCCAGTCGTCGACACGGCGCAGCGGTGAGGCGACGGCTGTCATCGGTCCACCTCGCACGTGGCGTGCACCTCGCGCTCCTGCAGCGACGGGTCGCCGCGAAGGCGAGCGATGGTGTCGTGGCGCTCGGTGGCGATCTCCACCACGGTGACGGTCCGATCGACTCGTGACGCGATCTCGGCACAGACCAGGTCGGCATCCCCCCGGCGGACGGCATCGTTCAGGAAGGACTGAGCGATCAGTCGGTCTCGGCTCCCGGCGATGATCAGGGCCGAGAACGTGGTCCGGTCGCCCTGCTCGTCGAGTCCGGAGGCCGTGACGAACGTGCTCAGATTCGACCGGGTTCCCGAGTACATCGGATAGGTCGACAGCGGCAGGCTGTCCTGGTTGCGGATCGCAGGGGAGACGAGCGCGGCGATCAGCGCGACCGTGAGGAGACGACGGACCCAGGGCCCCGCTCCCTCGCGAGGGAGCGCTTCGCGCTCGGAACCGGGCTGCGGAACGATGGATCGCTCGGTCATCTCGCCAAGAATTCTCCCGGGTCGCCCTCAGTCGTCGAGGGGCGGCGTTGCCGCGATGGCGGAAACCAGATGATGCATCGCCGTGCCGGCCAACTCGTCACCGGACGCCGGGAGATCGAACTCGACCCGGGCCACGCCGGCCTCCTGAGGGCGGACTCGCGCACCGAGGGAGCGCAGGGGGCCGAGCGCTCCTTCGTTCTCCCACAACACGTCGGCGGTGAACGTCTCGATGCCTGCCGCCGCGGCCTCGTCGATCAGGGCCGCGAGCAACCGGGTCCCGACACCCCGATGCTGCCATTCGTCGACCACCGTGACCGCAGCGTCGGCCTGGGTGGGGGACGTCGCATCGCGGACCCAGCGGGCCACCCCGACGCCTCGTGGCGTCGGCTCGTCCGTGGCGTAGGCGATCAGCGCAAAGCGGTCGTGGTAGTCGAGGTTGGTCAGGTAGTCGAGCAGGGAATCGGACAGGCGTTTCGGGGGCGAGAAGAACCGCCGACGACGGGAGAAGGCGCTCAGTCGGTCGTACTCGCGTGCCAACTCGTCACGGTCACCGGCGACGAGGAGGCGGATCAGGATGGTGGCGCCGTCGTCCAGCCGGAGCCGACGGGCGCGCTCGGTGACGACCCTGGTTGGCCGGGATTGGCAGACGAACCGCTGGGGGCACCCCTCGCAGGCGATGGTGTCGACCTCGGTCCACGGGTCGGTGTGCCGATCCCAGCAGCGACCGCAGCGATCGCACACGACGCGAGACGGGTGGTGATCCGCCCCGGCGTCCCACAGCAGATCGTCGGCACACGAGGGGCAGGTGGAGCGAGCCGACGAGGTTGGTCGTGGCCGGGCCATGGACGCCGACCGTAGCGGTTCCTGGGCACGCCGGTACGCCGGGCGGTCAGTGCTCGGTCGGGCCCAACCGGAAATCGCCGACGGTCCCGCTGCGGCCTCGCGCTCACAGGGATGCGGCCGCGCCGAATCCGGCGACGAGTCACGTGCTCTGATCGAAGCCGCAGGGAGCGCGACGACTCCCGTTCACGGCGCGAAGGCGAGCAGATTCACGGTTCGATGGCGACTGGCGAGCAAGGCGTAGGCGATGCCGGCGAGACCGCGGAAGAGGGTGGGGTCGAGGTAGTCGATCGGCGACTCGCCGACGAGCGTCCCGAGGTCCCATGCCGCCACGAGGAAGTCTCGCAATGGGGCTGCCTCGAGGTGATGCCCGGCCAGCGACAGTGCCGCCAGTCGTCCGGCGGTCCCGCAACACAAGCGATCGATCTCGCCGATCGGTCCGGCCGTGGTGGCCCGTGCCACGGCGTCGTACTGGGGATCCGGTCCCGCCGCGAGGTAACCGGCCGTGCCCCAGCACCAGCTGAGATCGGCTCGTACTTCGCCATTCTCACGGTGGACCCGGGCAGGAACACCGCCACGGTCAGCGATGCGGTGGCGCTCGACCTCGCCCAGGCGGTCGGCGACGGCGAATCCCTGATCACCTCCTGCACGACGAAGGGCGAGGCGGACGCCGAAGCTGCCGTGGGCGATGCCGAGGCGATGGTGTGGTGCGACGTCCGCGATGCGATCGCGTCGATCCAACTCGGTCGCGATCTGCTCGGCCAGTGTCTCGGCCCGGTCTCCCAGGGTGGCGTCACCGGCCAACTCCGCGACGGCGGCGGCGGCCAGCGCCACCCCGGCCCAGCCGCCGATGAGATCGAGTTCGTCGTGACGGTCGATGAGGACCGGATCGGTCAGGACCGTTCGAGCCGCCCGCGAGACGAGCTCATCGTCGCCGACGATCGAGCCGACATGGGCTGCGGCGTAGGCCCAACCAGAGCGGCCGCCGGCCAGCCCGCCCGCTGGCCCAGGTCCCTCGGGAGGCGCGAGCAGGGACTCACCGGTTGCGACGCACACCCGAGCGAGCTCGGCTGCTCCGGGAACGTCGAGATGTGCGCTGACCGCGGCGAGCGAAAGGCCGATGCCGGCCGAACCCCGGTAGAGATCGCCGCCGCTCAACCACGGGCGAAGCAGGGTCGACGGGCCTGCCGGGTCGGCGATCAACCAACGTGGAACGCCATCGATCTCCAGCGCCGAAGCCATGATCGCCCGGGTCATCGAGATGATGGTTGCATCCGTGTGTTCGTCGGAGGCGCGAGGCACCGGGCCGAATCTGTCCGGCGTCGCTCGGGTGCCCCGACGATGGCCCTGGAGGGCGATACCGATCATGGCGACCTGGCGGTTGCGATGATCGACCGAGGTGATGTTGTCCCGTCGCCGGTCGAAATCGTCGACGGGTGGCCGGCCGGTCACGCCGAGGTAGTCGGTGGCTCCGATACGAACGGCACCGGTCATCGGCGCAAAGGTGAAGGCGGGCACATCGAGGTGTGTCAACGCCGCCCGCTCGGCGTTGAGCAGTGCGTCCTGCCACCGCCGGCCGTCGGATTCGGGAACCCCCAGGCCCTCGACTGCCGCCGACCACCGCGGATCGTCGAGCACGGCTGTGAAGGTTGCCTCGCTCGTGAGCCGCTCGGGACGCAGGAGTTCGCGTACGACGTCGACGTAGTCGCTCGTGTTGCGAAACAGCAGGCGCGGTCGGCAGCGGGCCAGCAAAGCCGGGTCGATCTCGATCGTTGCGAGTGCCTCCGCCGCCTCGAGGTAGCCACGCTGGATCTCGCCGGTCGGCAGCAGGGGTGGTCGAGCCATCTGACGGTGAGGGGTCGGCCGGTTCCGGCTGCTGCTCACCTTCATCGGACGGTCGACGAGATCGATGCCGTCGGAGCCGAGATTCGTCCAGCTCCGGCCCCAGTTCCCGGTCACTCGACCGCCTTGGCCAGTCAGGCCGGCACGGTCGACGGCGATGGGCCCGATACCGGCGATGGCGCCGGGGAACAGTGCCGTTGCGATCACCGAATCGCGCAGGAACTGGGGGAGCCCGTGGTCGCCACTGCGCTCGCCGGGGTCGAGCAAGGGGCTGAACATGCATTCGAGGTCGATGAGCGCCGGCGTCGATCCCGTGGCGACGACGTTCTCGTGGTGCAGGTCGGACAAACCGAGCACCTGGGCGACGGCGGCGATCGCCCCGGCTCGTCGGTAGAAGAGATCGATCTCGTCGGGCGCGCAGACGAGGTCGCCATCGATCCACCCCATCCAGCCGTAGGCTCCGGAGTCGTCGGTCCGATCGAGCACGGCAGCGAGGTCGCCGACGAGGTCGGGACGACGTCTGCGCAGCGCCCGCATGGCGTCGACGTACACGAGATCGGTGCCCAACGATCGCGGCTTGTACGCGATGCGGACACCGTTGGCGTCGCGCAGACCCATCACCGACCGGCCTCCGTGGTGCGGATCACCCAGCGGGGTCGAGATGACCTCGACCGAGGCGGCATCGAAGCCGAACGACCGCGCCAGGTCACCGGCGTCGGCGGACAGTCGCATCGACAGGTCCCGGGTGGCGCCGACCCAATTCCCGACGACCGACTCGACGAGCCGACCGAGAACGGGGAACGGGTCGAAGAGTACGGCTCCTTCGGTGACCAGGTATCGGTCGACCAGCGCGTCGTATCGGCGACCCGAGTCGGCGTGGACGACGAGCAGTGCCGGCCCGCAGATTGCCGCCAGCCGGGAGAGCAACTGGTGCTCGGCGAGCGGAACGATGCTCGCGACCTCGGACGCAAGTCCCCGTTCTGCCGCGGTGCGGGCCCGACTGACGGTGGGTCCGAACGCCGATCCGAAGCCGTACCCCTGATCCAGGTCGCGGCGCCGCACGCCCTCGACCGCGCCCGGTATCAGAACGCGGCCTTGACGTCGCCGCTGCACTCGGCGCCGGTGCATGGACAGACGGCGCTCGCAGTGCAGAAGCTCGCGTCGGTGTACTTCTCCTTGGCGAGCATGGGGGGCATCATCCGGATGTCACGGATCGTGCCCATCGGCTTCGCAAACCCCGAAACCTCGCTGAGTTCGGGGTCGTCGGATCGGAGCGGCACGACGAGATGCATGTTCTTCTCGGTCTCGAGGTGCACGGTCACGTTCACACCGGCGAGATCGAGTGCACCGTCATCGGCCAGCAGTTCGGCGATGACCGGCTTGGTCGTTCCGTCGGGGTCGAGCATCAGCTGCTCGAGGAATCCCGGCTCACTCATGATCCGATGGGCGAGGGTCTTCTCGATCGCCTCGCGGGCGGAAACGGTTTCGTCGCTCATGTCAGGGCTCCTGGTCTCGGTTCGTGTCCTGAAGAGACGCAGCGTGAGCGATCGGGTTACACCCCGGGTGTTGCGGCCTCGCACCGGCGATCCGAGGCGGCCGTGGGGGACCGCGCGGGCTTCCGAGCGCGAGACACGCCCCGGCACGAGCCAGGGCCTGTCCATACTCCACGGGTCCGGCGCCGCCGTTGCCGCTGCGAGTCGCCCCCCGAGGCGCGGGCGCGAACCCGTTCCACGTGTGCACCGGACCCAGAACTTGACACAGTCCAAAATCTGTCCGAGACTGCCGTTCATGGCCGTCGATCTCGCAGAAGTTCTCCGCGACCGGGGCCTCCAGGTCACGGCGCAACGGCTCGCCGTGTTGCGTGCCGTTTCGGCCCATCCGCACAGCACGCCGAACGACGTCGCCGAGGTCGTCCGAGAGCACATCGGGGCAATTTCCCGGCAGTCGGTCTACGACACCCTGACCCTCCTCGCCGAGCACGACATCATCCGGCGGATCCAGCCGGCGGGGTCGCCGACGAGATACGAAGATCGGGTCGGCGACAACCATCACCATCTCGTGTGCCGCACCTGCGATCGACTCGTCGACGTCGATTGCGCCGTCGGCGAGGCTCCCTGCCTCACGCCGGCCCACGACGCCCAGTTCGACCTCCACGAGGCCGAGGTCATCTATTGGGGCACCTGCCCCGAGTGCCAGGCAGCCACGGCCTGAGCTCCGGCTCCGACGTGGTGAACCGCATCGCATCACCCATCCCCAACCCGACCATCCCAGGACATCAGGAGTAGCCATGACCGAAAGCGCAACCCAGCGGCCCGAGTGGGGCGCACTCACCTCCAACGAGGCGCAGTCGAACGAGAAGTGGTGGCCGAACCAGCTCAATCTGCGGATCCTCCATCAGAACCATCCCGAATCGACGCCGCTCGGTGCGCGATTTCGACTACCGCAAGACGGTCTCGGGAATCGACTTCGACGAACTGACCCGCGACGTCGACGCCCTGATGACCGACACCAAGGAATGGTGGCCGGCCGACTGCGGTCACTACGGCGGCCTCTTCATCCGGATGAGCTGGCACGCCGCCGGCACCTACCGGGTCCAGGACGGCCGTGGCGGCGCCGGTACCGGCGCCCAGCGCTTCGCTCCGCTCAACTCCTGGCCCGACAACGGCAACCTCGACAAGGCCCGCCGCCTCCTGCTGCCCATCAAGCAGAAGTACGGCAAGGCCATCTCCTGGGCCGATCTCTTCGTGTTCGCCGGCAACCGTGCCCTCGAGACCATGGGCTTTTCGACCTTCGGCTTCTCGTTCGGCCGGGCCGACATCTGGGCCCCCGAGGACGACGTCTACTGGGGTCCCGAGAACGAATGGCTCGGCGACCAGCGCTACTCCGGCGAGCGTGACCTCGCCAGCCCGTTGGCTGCGGTCCAGATGGGCCTCATCTACGTCAACCCCGAAGGCCCCAACGGCATCCCCGATGCACTCGGATCGGCCGCCGACATCCGGGAGACCTTCGCCCGGATGGCCATGAACGACGAGGAGACCGTCGGCGCTCACCATCGGTGGTCACACCTTCGGCAAGATGCACGGCAACGGCCCCGCCGAAGCGGTCGGGTCCGAGCCCGAAGGCGCAGGACTCGCCGATCAGGGCATGGGCTGGATCAACTCCAACGAGACCGGCGTCGGCCAGTTCACGGTGACCTCCGGACTCGAGGGTGCGTGGACCCCGACCCCGACCCAGTGGGACAACAAGTATCTCGAGACCCTCTTCTCGCACGAGTGGGAGCTGGTCGAATCGCCCGCCGGGGCCAAGCAGTGGCAGCCCCGCGAGGTCAAGGACGGCTTCATGGTGCCGCCGGTCGAGGCCGGCGCTCCCGAGACCAAGCCGACGATGTCGACCGCCGACATGGCCATGATCACCGACCCGGCCTACCTCGAGATCTCCAAGCGGTTCTACGAGAACCCCGACCAGCTCGCCGATGCGTTCGCCCGGGCGTGGTTCAAGCTCCTGCACCGCGACATGGGTCCGGCGATCCGCTACGTCGGCCCGCAGGCCCCCGGCGAGGAACTCCCGTGGCAGGACAACGTGCCGGCATCGTCGGGATCCGTGATCGGTGACGCCGAGATCGCCGAACTCAAGTCGACGATCCTCGATTCGGGGCTCACGACCGACCAGTTGGTGAAGACGGCCTGGGCCTCGGCCTCGACGTACCGACGCACCGACTACCGCGGTGGCGCCAACGGTGCCCGCATCCGCCTCGAGCCGCAGCGCAGCTGGGACGTCAACGTCCAGGCCGGGGTCGGACCGGTGATCGACAAGCTGGAGCAGATCCAGGGAGCGTTCAACGGCAAGGGTGGCGCCCAGGTGTCGCTCGCCGACCTGATCGTCCTCGGTGGCACCGCCGGTGTCGAGGCTGCGGCGAAGGCGGCCGGTCACGACATCACCGTGCCGTTCACGCCCGGGCCGGACCGACGCCGACCAGGACGGCACCGACGTCGAGTCCTTCTCCTATCTCGAGCCCAAGGCCGATGGCTTCCGCAACTACGTCGCCAAGCAGGGCGCCGTGCCGACCGAGCACCTGCTCATCGACAAGGCCTACATGCTCAACCTCTCGGCGCCCGAGATGACCGCACTGGTCGGCGGGCTCCGAGTGCTCGGCAACAACGTCGGCTCCGAGGGCTCATGGCGTGTTCACGGAGCCGTCCGGGCCAGCTGAGCACCGACTTCTTCACGAACCTGCTCGACATGGGCGTCAAGTGGTCGGCGGTCGGTGAGGCCGAAGACGTCTTCGAGGGCCACGATCGCTCCACCGGCGAGCGCACGTGGACCGGAACCCGGGTCGATCTCGTCTTCGGTTCCAACAGCCAGCTGCGGGCGATCGCCGAGGAGTACGGCGCCGACCGGCGGCGACGATCTGTTCCTCGACGCCTTCGTCTCCGGTTGGGTGAAGGTCATGGAGAACGACCGATTCGATCGTCGACTGACATCGAAGCCCTGACGAGAATACCGCCGGTGGGGCGCTGCGATCTGGCAGCGCCCCACCGGCGCGTCCGAGGCCGGCGGTCATCTCGGGCGCGTTCCTGCCGACAGGATGGACAGGTGTCGGCGAAGGCCGCACCGGCCATCGCCCGCGTCGCCTCACCGGCGCCTTTCCGTTCCCACCGATCGACTGGAGCCACCGTGTCGGACAACGACCCCGCAGACGAGGACCAGGATCTCGGGCGAGATCCCGCCGACTCCGATGCCGTGGTCGATGGGTCGGACGCGGCGGTCGAGCCCGGAGCGGAGGAAACCGATGGACCCGATGAAGCCGACGGTGACGCCGAGCCCGTCGTCGGCTCGGGCACCGACTCCCGGCCGATGCCCGACCCCGCCGACGCAGCGATCGGCACTCCAGCCCCGCGCCGGAGGCTGCGTCGGGTGTTGCGGGCACTGCTCGTGGTCGTGGTCATCGCCTCGGTCCTCGGTGCGATCGCCGTCGTGTGGCCGATCTTCGACGATCGGGTGCTCCAGCCGGTGCAGGACAACGCCATCGAGACGGCGGCGATCGAGAACCGTCTGGACCAGACCGACGATCGTCTCGGCGAGATCGAGCAGCAGATCACCCAGCTCGGCGAGGACCTCGACGGCCTGCGGGGGACGCAGGACGATCTGGGCGGATCCCTCGACGCACTCGGCGTCCGGATCGAGGACCTGACGACCGAACTCCAGCGCCTCGACGGTCTCGAAACCGATCTCGGCGACCTCGGCGAGCGCCTCGATCGGGAGGTGGCCGTGCTGCGCAGCATGGAGCTGATGTCTCGGGCCCGCCTGTTCCTCTACCAGGCGAACTACGGGCTCGCCGAGCAGGACGTTGCGGCGGCGAAATCCGTCCTCGAAGCGAGCCGATCCGTGGGTTCCGGCGTCTCCGGGTGACGGGACCACCGACGACGACACGATCGATGCCGTGATCGAACGTCTCGACGTCGTGCTGACCGAACTGCCGAATCGACCGGTTGCCGCCGGCGACGATCTCGACGTCGCCTGGCAGTTGTTGCTCGGTGACATTCCGCTCGGCGTGCCGGCGTTGGCCGACCAGTCGAACACCGTTCCGTCGACCGTCCCCTCGATCACGATCCCGACAACGGTGCCGACCACCGCTCCGTAGCTCGCTTCGTGGCGGCGCACCCTCGTGGCTAGGTTCGCTGGTCAGGGCGGCAACCACTTCGGGGCCGCCGATCGGGAGGGAACCATGACCGCCGGCTTCGACGATTCGACACGACGAGGACCGATTCGGCGGGCGGGGTTGCTCGCTGCCGGCTGGATCCTCCCCTTGGCCCTGCTGGGTTCGTGCTCCTCCAGCGAATCGGCTGCCGACGAAGCCGCGACGACCGAAACGACCGCGTGCGACGGCCGACGAATCGGCGTCCTCGTCGACCGACGACACCACGGCTGAAGCGCCGGCCGACGACCAACCCGATCCAGCCGACGAGTCGATGGGGGCCACGGGGCCCGATGGCACCTTCGTGGTCGGCGACACCTTCGCCGACTACGACTTCGATTTCACCTACGAAGGACTGGTGAAGGTGCCCCTGGATCCGCTCGGTGACTACACCGACGGGGAGTGCTATTTCGCGATCGGGTCGGTGACCTACCTCGCCACGTCGCAGGTCAGTGACCTCGGCGCGTTCAGCGAAGTAGCACTCCCCGTCGGTGTAGTCGCCGAGCGGATCCAGGGGAACCTTCACCAGTCCTTCGTAGGTGAAGTCGAAGTCGTAGTCGGCGAAGGTGTCGCCGACCAAGAACGTGCCGTCGGGCCCTGTGGCCCCCATCGACTCGTCGTCCGGATCGGGCTGGTCGTCGGCCGGCGCCACGGGCGTGGTGTCGTCAGTCGACGAGGACGCCGATTCGTCGGCCGTCGCCGTGGTCGCTTCGGGTCGGTCGTCGCGGCTTCGTCGGTGGCTGAGTCGCTCGACGAGCACGAGCCCAAAGGGTCAGTGGAGGATCCAGCCGGCAGCCAGCAACCCCGCCCGCCGAGTCGGTCCTCGTCGTGTCGAATCGTCAAAACCGGCCGCCATGGTTCCCTCCCGATCGGCGGCCCCGAACTGGCCGCCACCCTGACCAGCGAACCTAGCACGACGGTACGCCGCCACGTGGGCTCGAGCGGGCTACGGAGCGGTGGTCGGCACCGATGTCGGGATCGTGATCGAGGGAACGGTCGAGGGAACGGTGTTCGACCGGTCGGCCAGCGCCGGCACGCCGAGCGGAATGTCGCCGAGCAACAACTGCCAGGCGATGTCGAGGTCGTCGCTGGCGGCAACCGGTCGATTCGGCAGTTCGGTCAGCACGACGTCGAGACGTTCGATCACGGCATCGATCGTGTCGTCGTCGGTGTCCGTCACCCGGAGATGCCGAACCCACGGATCGGCTCGCTTTCGAGGACGGACTTGGCCGCCGCAACGTCCTGCTCGGCGAGCCCGTAGTTCGCCTGGTAGAGGAACAGACGCGGCCCGGGACATCAGCTCCATGCTGCGCAGCACGGCCATCTCACGATCGACACGATCGCCGAGATCGGTTTCGAGACCGTCGAGGCGCTGCAATTCGGTCGTCAGTTCCTCGATCCGGACCCCGAGCACGTCGACGGAGCCGCTCAGGTCGTCCTGTGTCCCGCGCACGCCATCGAGGTCATCGACCAGCTGGGTGATCCGCAGCTCGATCTCGCCGAGCCGATCGTCGGTCTCGTCCAGCCGGTTCTCGATCGCCGCCGTTTCGATGGCGTTGTCCTGCACCGGCTGGAGCA
Organism: uncultured Acidimicrobiales bacterium; assembly: GCA_963717115.1. GTDB lineage: Bacteria > Actinomycetota > Acidimicrobiia > Acidimicrobiales > SZUA-35 > JBBQUN01. The sequence goes on from CAVQVO010000017.1 coordinate 1,310,311, forward strand.
CCCGATCGTCGAGAAATCGGCCACACCACGGCGGATGGCACCGAGGACCGAGGCGACGATCACGACGACCAACAGGGCTCGCAACATCCGACGCAGCGCACGGGGCGGGATCCCGATCGCGGGGCCGCCGGGCACCGGTCGAGCGTCGGGATCGCCACCCACCCCGGGTTCGTCTCCGCCGTCGGCGTCATCGGACCCATCGGTTTCCTCCGCTCCGGGCTCGACGGTCTCGGTCGCCTCATGGTTCACGGCGTCGTCATCAACGGGATCTCGCCCGAGGTGCTGGTCCTCGTCTGCGGGGTCGGTGTCCGACACGGTTGCTCCAGTCGATGGTGGGAACGGATTGGCGCCGGTAGCGACGCGGGCGGTGGCCGGTGCGGCCTTCGCCGACACCTGTCCATCCTGTCGGCAGCGGAGGCCGGGACATGACCACCGGGCCTCGCCCGGCATCGATGGCCGGCGTTCACCCGGTCACACGCCTTGTCGCGACCTGGACCAACCGAGCCCCAGGCGCACGCTGGTGGGGCGCTGCCAGAGCAGCGCCCCACCGGGAATCCTCGTCAGGGCTTCGATGTCAGTCGACGTCGAATCGGTCGTTCTCCATGACCTTCACCCAACCGGAGACGAAGGCGTCGAGGAACAGAGCGTCGCCGCCGGCCGCGCCGTACTCCTCGGCGATCGCCCGCAGCTGACTGTTGGAGCCGAATACGAGATCGACCCGGGTGCCGGTCCACTTCCGGCTCGCCGCTTGCACGATCGCGGCCTCGAAGACGTCTTCGGCCTCACCGACCGCCGACCACTTCACGCCCATGTCGAGCAGGTTGGTGAAGAAATCGGTGCTCAGCTGACCGGGACGGTCCGTGAACACACCGTTGAGCCTCGGAGCCCGAGTTGTTGCCGAGCACCCGGAGCCCGCCGACGAGGGCGGTCATCTCGGGAGCCGAGAGGTTGAGCATGTACGCCTTGTCGATGAGCAGGTGCTCGGTCGGCACCACGCCCTGCTTGGCGACATAGTTCCGGAAGCCGTCGGCCATGGGCTCGAGGTAGGCGAAGGAATCGACGTCGCCGTCCTGGTCGGCGTCGGTCCCACCCGGGGTGAACGGCAGCCGCTGATGTCGTGACCGGCAGCCTTGGCCCCGGCCTCGACCGCGGCGGTACCACGAGGACGATCAGATCGGCGAGCGACACCTGACGCCACCCTTGCCGTTGAACGCGCCCCTGGATCTCCTCCAGCTTGTTGTTGACGTCCCAGCCGCGCTGCGGCTCGAGACGGATACGCATCGCCCCGGTAGTCGGCTGGCGGCGATAGGTCGAGGCCGAGGCCCAGGCCGTCTTGACCAGTTGGTCGATCGTGAGCCCCGAATCGAGGATCGTCGACTTGAGTTCGGCGATCTCGGCGTTCAGGCCGATCGGCGCCCCGGAATGCGCCGGCACGTTGTCCTGCCAGGGCAGTTCTTCGCCGCGCTGGGGGCCGACATAGCGGATCGCCGGGCCCATGTCACGGTGCAGGAGCTTGAACCAGGCCCGGGCGAACGCATCGGCGAGCTGGTCGGGGTCTCGTAGTACCGCTTCGAGATCTCGAGGTATGCCGGATCGGTGATCATCGCCATGTCGGCGGTCGACATCGTCGGCTTGGTCTCGGGCGGCACCAGGCTCGACCGCGGTCATGAAGCCTTCCTTGACCTCACGGGGCTGCCACTGCTGGCGCCCGCGGGCGATTCGACCAACTCCCACTCGTGCGAGAAGAGGGTCTCGAGGTACTTGTTGTCCCACTGGGTCGGGGTCGGGGTCCTCGCCGCCCTCGAGGCCCCCGATGTTCACCGTGAACTGACCGACACCGTTCTCGTTGGAGTTGATCCAACCCAATCCCTGCTCGGCCAGGCCTCACCCTCGGGCTCGGCACCGACCGCCTCGGCGGGGCCGTTGCCCGTCCTGCCGAAGGTGTGGCCGCCGACGGTCAGGGCGACGGTCTCTTCGTCGTTCATCGCCATGCGGGCGAACGTTTCGCGGATGCTCACGGGCAGACCGCGCGTCGGGGGATCGTCGGCCCCTCGGGGTTGACTAGATGAGACCCATCTGAACCGCGGCCAGCGGATTGGCCAGATCACACTCCCCGGAATAGCGCTGGTCACCGAGCCACTCGCGGGACCCCAGTAGACGTCGTCCTCGGGCGCCCCAGATGTCGGCCCGACCGAAGGTCTTGAAGCCCATGGTCTCGAGGGCACGGTTGCCGGCGAACACGAAGAGGTCGGCCCAGGAGATGGCCTTGCCGTACTTCTGCTTGATCGGGAGGAGCAGACGACGGGCCTTGTCCAGGTTGCCGTTGTCGGGCCAGGAGTTGAGCGGCGCAAAGCGCTCGGCCATCTTGTACCCGGTAGGTGCCGGCGGCGTGCCAGCTCATGCGGATGAACAGGCCGCCGTAGTGACCGAAGTCGGCGGGCCGCCGATTCCTTGGAATCGGTCAGGCGTCGACGTCCCGGGTCAGTTCGTCGAAGTCGATGGCCGAAACAGCCTTGGCGTAGTCGAAATCGGCACCGAGCGGTGTCGAGTCGGGGTGGTTCTGGTGCAGGATCCGAAGATTGAGCTCGTTCGGCCACCATTTCTCGTTCGACTGCGCCTCGTTGGAGGTAGGGCCACCCATCGGCCACTGCGGTTGCGCTTTCGGTCATGGCTACTCCTGATGTCCTTGGATGATGGGTTGGCGGGAAGGGATGATGGGATGTGATTCTCCGCGACGGAGACCATTGTTCAGGTGACGGAGGTGCTCGGTGGTGGCCTGGCATTCGGGCGGCGCCGATGACGTGCTGCGGGCTGGTCGAACTCGGCGTCGTGGGCCGGGGTCAGACACGGGGCCGTGCCGCCCGCCGCACGTGGACGGTGGACCGAACGGTGCAGTCCGGCAGACGAGATGATGATGGTTGTCACCGAACCCGGTCCTCGTACCTCGTCGGCGATCCCGCAGGCTGGATCCGGCGGATGATGTCATGCTCGGCCAGAAAGGGTCAGGGTGTCGTAGACCGATTGTCGGGAGATCGCACCGATACTACAGGACGGACGACTTCGGCCACATCATTCGGGGTGCTGTGTGGGTGGGCGGACACCGCCCGCAGCACGGCGAGCCGCTGCGCCTGGCCTGAAGAACCACGTTCACGGAGTACGTCTGCGAGATCCACGGCCATGTCCCGTAGTGTCGGACAGATTTCGACGAGTCAAGTTCTGGGTCCTGCACACGTGGAACGAGTTCACGCCCGCGCCTGCGGGGGGCGACTCGCAGGTGACCGCTCGACTCGTCGCTCGCCGTCAGCCGGCCCGGCCGACGCAGCCCTCGGAACATCCTGACCGCAGACGGCCACGTGACCGTGCTCGCCAGCTGGGTCACGCTCCGGGGCCCGCTCGGTCCCACGGCCGCCCCGGATCGCCGGTGCGAGGCCGCGACACCGGGGTGTAACCCGATCGCACACGCGACGTCTCGTCAGGACACGAACCGAGACCAGGAGCCCTGAGACCCGTTTCCACAAGGTCGAGGCGATGAGAAGACCCTCGCCCATCGGATCATGAGTGAGCCGGGATTCCTCGAGCAGCTGATGCTCGACCCCGACGGAACGACCAAGCCGGTCATCGCCGAACTGCTGGCCGATGGCGCTGCACACCGCCCGGTGCTGTAGTGACCGTGCACCTCGAGACCGAGAAGAACATGCATCTCGGTCCCGTGCCGCTACGATCCGACGACCCCGAACTCAGCGAGGTTTCGGGGTTTGCGAAGCCGAGACCATGGGCACGATCCGTGACATCCGGATGATGCCCCCCATGCTCGCCAAGGAGAAGTACACCGAACACGAGAGCTTCTGCACTGCGAGCACCGTGTGTCCGTGCACCGGCGCCGAGTGCAGCGGCGACTTCAAGGCCACGTAAATACGGGCGCGGTCGAAGGGCGTGCGGCGCACCGACCTGGATCAGGGGTACGGCTTCGGATCGGCGTTCGGACCCACCGTCGGTCGGGCCCGCACCGCGCGCGACGATGTCGTCGAGGGTCGCGAGCATCAGTTCGCTCGCCGAGCACCAGTTGCTCTCCCGGCTGGCGGCCGTCTGCGGCCGGCGCCTCGTCGTCCACGCCGAGCTGGGTCGCCGATACGACGCGCTGGTCGACCGGTACCTGGTCACGAGGGAGCCGTACTCTTCGACCCGTTCCCCGTTCTCGGTCGGCTCGTCGAGTGCGTCATCAGGGAATTGGGTCGGCGCCACCCGGGACCTGTCGTTCAACTGGCAGCCGACGCCGGTGACCTGGTCGGTCCGCTGCGCTTCGATGCCGCCTCGGTCGAAGTCATCTCGACCCCGCTGGGTGATCCGCACCCCACGGAGGCCGGTCAGTGACGCCGACGTGCTCCGCATTGCGTACAAGCCGCGATCGTTGGGCACCGATCTCGTGTACGTCGACGCCATGCGGGCGCTGCGCAGGCGCGTCGGTCCCGACCTCGTCGGCGACCTCGCTGCCGTGCTCGATCGGACCGACGATTCCGGAGCCTACAGCGCCTGATGGGTGGATCGATGGCGACCTCGTCTGCGTGCCCGACGAGATCGATCTCTTCTACCGACGAGCCGGGGCGATCGCCGCCGTCGCCGAGGTGCTCGGTTCTATCCGACCTGCACCACGAGGACGTTCGTCGGCCACGGGATCGACGCCGGCGCTCATCGACCTCGAAGTTCAGCCCTTTGCTCAACCCCGCGAGCGCGGTCGGCGGCGACCCGCGGCTCCCCCAGTTCCTGCGCGATTCGGTGATCGCGACGGCACCCTTCCCGGGCGCCATCGCCGGTATCGGGCCCATCGCCGTCGACCGTGCCGGCCTGACTGGCCAAGGCGGTCGAGTGACCGGGAACTGGGGCCGGAGCTGCGGACGAATCTCGGCTCCGACGGCATCGATCTCGTCGACCGTCCGAATGAAGGTGAGCAGCAGCCGGAACCGGCCGACCCCTCACCGTCAGATGGCTCGACCGAGTCGGCGAGATCCAGCGTGGCTACGAGGCGG
>CAVQVO010000018.1:0-3821 GCA_963717115.1 uncultured Acidimicrobiales bacterium
TCAACGATCCGGCGAAGGCCGCGCGGCCACCGAGTCGAACGGACCCAGCCGATGCTCCAGTCGAGTGCGAACACCAGGGTGGCCCCCAGACCGCCACCGGCCGCCGCCCCGAGGAGGAACGGATCGGCCAGCGGATTCCGGAACACTCCCTGGTAGCCGGCCCCGGCCATCGCCAGCGAGGCGCCTACGCAGGCCCCGAGGACGACCCGCGGGAGTCGCCATGCACCAGGATCACCCGCTGCGACTCGGTCAGACCGAATCGATGCTCACGCCGGGGATGCGATCGACGAACTCGAGCACGATGGCCCGGGCACCGAGTTCGGCGGGCCCGACGAAGACCCCGATGCCCATGGCCACGGCCAGGATCAGCAGGGCCAGCGCCACCGACGAGCTCGGGAGCCGGAAGGTCCGGCCGAGGGCCCGGGTGACCGCCCGCGACGCGGAGTGGGGATCTCCGGTGGCGTCGGCGGTCAACCCGGGTGTGGTCATCGGCCGACCGATGCTCCGGCGACCGCGGCGGCGATGACCTCGAGGAACTGGGGCAGACGGGGCCCGCCCCGGGATGCGATGTCGGAATCGACCGAGATGACGTTGCCGTTCGCCACGGCGGCGATGGCATCCCATCCGGGCCGGGCCGCCACGTCGTCGACGGTGTAGCCGACCTCGTCGGTGATCACGATCAGTTGCGGATCGGCCTCGAGGATGTACTCGGCGCTGAGCTGGGGGTATCCGTAGCCGTCGGTGTCGGCCTCGTCGGCGATGTTGACCACGTTCAACCGGTTGTAGACGTCACCGATGAACGAGCCCGAGCTGGCGCTGTAGAACGACTCGTCGAGTTCGTGGTAGATCCGGATCGGTTCACCGTCGGTCGGGACCGAGGCGGCGATCTCGTCGAATGCCGACCGCATGTCGGCGACCACGGTGGCCGCCCCGTCGATCTGGCCCGTCACGATGCCGAGATCGGCGATCGAGGCGTAGGCATCGTCGAGCGTGGCCGGGTCGGGGCGAAGGAACACCGCGACGCCGAGGCCTTCGAGTCCCGACACGAGGTCGCCGGTGGGGTCGTAGGACAGCACGACGAGGTCGGGCTCCTCGGCGGCGATCGCCTCGAGGCTGGGCTCGAACGCCGACAGTTCGGTCATCGGGGCTTCGGGCGGGAAGTTCGAGAGCGAGTCGACGGCGATCACCTGGTCGCCGGCACCGATGGCGAAGAGCACCTCGGTGAACGCCGGCGACAGCGAGACGATCCGGCTCGGGGCTGCGTCGGCGACGGCGTCGTCGGATTCGGTCCCTTCCTCGGTCGAGACGGTCGTGGTGGTCTCGTCGGCGACGGTCGTACCGGCGGGCTCGGCCTCGGCGCCCGACGAGCTGTCGTCGGACCCGCACGCCGCAGCGAGCAGCACGAGGGCCAGGACGGCGAACACGACGCCGGGCAGGCGCGTTCGGTCTCGTCCGCGGGACGGTTGGGGATCGGGCACTGACACAGGGGGACCTCCTTCTGGCTCGGAGGTCTTTCGAGGTCAGGGGACGGACCGGGGCCCGCACGCCGACTGGTCCTTCCTCCGAGGACACGGTTCGGAAAACTCCGGATCCCAGGCGACCTGGCTCACCGACCGGGGTCGGCATCACAGTTGCGGGACAGCGCCGGGATCACACCGGACTTCGCTGGAAGGCGGAGCGCTCGTCCGCAGGGCGGTCGAGCCGTCGCACTCTACGTCGTGCCTCGGGTGAACGCACGCCAGATCGGCGAGCACAGGGGTTGGGACGTCACCAGCAGCTGGTGTTGCTCGCGATCCCGTTCGGGCAGATCGTGTCGAGGAACTTGGTGCCGCTCACCGAGACCGGAGTCCCCGTTGCGCCGGTGAGGATCGTCCGATCGAGATGGGCACTGGTCAGATCGGCTGTCGAGAGGTCGGCCATGCCCAGGTTCGAATCGTTGAGTCTGGCGTTGCGGAGGTTCGCCCCGGCGAGCGTTGCACCGCGTCAGATCGGCCCATTTGAGGTTGACATTGGTCAGGTCGGCGCCGCTCAGGTCCGAGCCGCGCAGATCGGCCCGGTCGAGGTTGGCATCGACGAGCACCGCACCTCGGAGGTTGCTGGCCGAAAGCGTCGTGCCCCGCAGATTGGCGTCGGTGAAGTCGTAGCCGCGCAGATCGAGCCCGGAGAGGTCGGCGTTGCGCAGATCGGCGCCGATGAACCGGCAGCTCCCGGTGGCGGGGTCGCGTTCGCCGGTCACGCCCGCCAGCGAACAGGTCGGTGCGGTCGTGGTCGCAGTCGTCGCCGGAGCCTGCGCAGCCGGTGGCGTCGTTGGCTGCGGTGTCGTTGGCGGTGGCGTCGTTGGCGGTGGCGTCGTGCGCGGAGGGGCAACGGTCCTCGGAGGGTCGATCGGGCCGATCTCGGTCGTTGGCGGGTCGGACGAGGCCGGGGGCAGGGTCGATGACGTCGACGACGATGCCGGACCGGGCTCGGCGGTGGTCACCGTGATGGCGACATCGCCGTCCGGGCCGTCGAGAAGGATCGTGGTCGTCGGATCGTCGAGATCGATGACGGTGCCGCCGTCCTCGGCGAACGCCAGACCCTGCGGGCCATCGTCGAGGGGCTGCTCGGCGAACAGGGTGGCTCCCGTCGACCCGGCGAACACCGCCGATGCGGCAACGGCACCCGTGATGGCGGGCCCGACGGCCGGGCCGGCGACGAGCGGGGCCAGGTGGGGGATCTGGGCCAGGAAGGTCAGCGGCCACATCGTCCGCCGGAGTTGGCCGATGCCGACGTTGAGGAATGCCCGAACGACCGTCGGGTCGAACTGGGTGCCGGAATGGCGAGCGATCTCCGCTCGAGCGGCGACGGCGGTCGACGCCACCTTGTAGGAACGAACCGAGGTGATCACGTCGAAGACATCGGCCACCGAGACGATCCTGGCGGCGAGCGCGATGTCGGTTCCGGCCAGTCCCTGCGGGTAGCCGTTGCCGTCCCAACGCTCATGATGCTGACCGACGGCCTCGATCCAGGGACCAAGCCAACCGGCGAGCGGCCGCACCAGCTGGGCCCCCCACTCGGGGTGCTTCTTGACGACGTCGAACTCCTCGTCGGTCAAGCGACCCGGCTTGTTCAGGATCTCCTCGGGGACGTAGAGCTTGCCGACATCGTGGAGCAGCCCGGCCCAGCGCAGCTTCGCACGATCGACGTCGGGCAGGTCCATCTCGTCGGCGATCAACTCGGTGTAGGCCCGGACCCGCTCGCTGTGGCCCCGGGTGAGGCGATCGTGCTCCGACAGTGCGGCCACCAACACGAGCAGGTTCTCGGCGGCCTCGGCGTCGGTGTCACCGAGGCCACGCTCGCGCACCTGCTGCACGGTGCGTTCGAGTTCCTTGGTCGACGAGGTCCGTAACGCGAGGGAGAAACGGCCCGGGGCCTGGTCGGGGAAGACCAGCGTCAGTCGCAACAACACGGTGAGGGGCAACAGCCTGCGGGCGAGCCGCTCCACACCGGCCAGAACCGCCACCGACAGGAGCACCAACCCGGCGAACCAACCCAGGGTCGGGCCCACGCCCTCGGGCCGGGGGACGAGGGCGGCCACGACCCAGGTCGAGGCGGTCGCGACGACGACCGGGGCGAGGGCGATCAGGATCCGGAGGAGCCTGGCCAACGCCGGGCGACCGGTCCAGGACGCGTCGGGCTGCGAGATCGGGTTCTCGGACGACTGGGGGTGGGCGAATCGATGGTCATGAAACCGGGAGTGCAGAGAGGTTCGGTATCGGATCATCGACGCGAGGGCCGACGGGGTTGAGGTTCCCCGGCGACGGTGGGTCGGTCGACCCATG
>CAVQVO010000019.1:0-25050 GCA_963717115.1 uncultured Acidimicrobiales bacterium
TGCACCTTGTTCGGGGCGGCCCTCCTGGTTACCCATCCGGCCTCGGCCCAGGACGCCACGGGCCCGCGCACGGCGAGCGCCACCCTGTCCAACGGTGTCGTCGTCGATCCGTACGACCCGGCCTTGACCGGCACGGTCTACGAGATCCCGGTGAGCGGCAGCGCCGACTACGAAGGAAGCGTTGCGGCGACGGCGACGCCACGGCCCGTGTCGGGCGAGGTGGCCATTCAGGGCCCACCCGGTTCGGCGACATCACGATCACGATCAGTGGACGTGGTCGACGACAGCGCCACGCGACTTCAAGACGGGCAGCACGTCGTGGATCTACCGGGCGCCCTTCTCCGGGGGGTCGAGATGACCGTCTCGGCGTCGATCGTTAAGATGGAGTCGTGACCTGCGGAGGGATGGTGGCGGTGGAGCCGAAGGTGGGATGTTCGACAGCCCGGTCGGCGACGCGGCCGTGCCGGGTCGGTCTCTCGGCCGCGGACGGGTCGGCCGATGGTGGTGCATACGATGACGAATCAGGGCCCAGCCGATGTCGACGATCGCCGCGGACGCGGCGGCGATCCGGTCCGCGGTGCGGTTTCGGGCTGCTTCGGGCTTTCGTGATGCTCGACCTGTTGCTCATCGGCACGATGCAACTCGACAGCGTGATGGTCTACGTGGTGCCGGCTGCTCGGGCTCGTGATCGGAACCGGACTGGGCACGTGGGCGCCGATCAGGCTCCGAGCGCGTACTGAACGGGCCGCTCGACACCGCGGCCGCCGAACCCGGCGAGCCCACACCCTCGGGCGATCGGCGAGTCGCCGTCATCGGCGGCTCGGGGTTCATCGGTCGGGCCATCGTCGCGGCAATTGCCCGCACCGAGGGGTTCGAGGCCGTCGCCGTGACACGGATCCCGCTCGCCGAGCGCGCCGACCCCGACGCCGACGCCGTCGAACTGAGTCGCGTGTGGATTCGCGATCACCCCGACGACGCCGAGGCATTGACCCGACAACTGGCCGGCGTCGACGCCGTCATCAATGCCGCGGGCCGAGCCGAACCCGACGCACGCGACGAAGGGGCGATCTGGGGATCCAACGTCCTGCTTCCGATCATCACCGCGCTCCTCGACCCGGATCGGGGTGCCGCGCCGGTTTGACATCAGCACAGCCGCCGTCCAGGGCCTCGCGGAGCCCCTCGACGAAACCCCGCTACGGGAGCCGTTCAGCCCGTACAGCCGATCCAAGGCCGCCGGGGAGGTCGCCCTCGAGCGGATCCAACCCGAACTCCGGTGTCTGGTCTCGTCCTCTATCGGCCGGCGTCGGTCCTCGGAGTCGGTCGACCGGCTGATGGAGCGGTTGGTTGGCCGTGTGCACGGGCGCGCGCCTTCGGTGGCTCCCGGCCCGGACCGACCCCTTCCGCTCGCCCTCGTCGAGAACGTCGCCGATCTCGCGTTGCCTGGCCGCCACCGATGACCCTCCCGGGGTGATCGTCCACCCATGGGAAGGGATCACGGTCCGCAAGCTCGTCGAGTTGCTCGGGGCGCCCCGAACGCGGATGGTGGTCGTTCCGCATGCCGTGATCCGAGTGGTCCGATCCACCATCGGGGTCCTACCGACCCGGGCCGGGCCGCTCCGGCGACTCCTCCTGATCCTCGAGGGACAGGCCGTGAACTCGACGGCCGGCTGCCGGCTCGGCTACCGGCCGAGAATCGGCCACGAAGGCTATCGAGCCCTGCTACCGCCGACAGAAGTACGCGTCGAGTTCCTGAGGCGGCCGGGGCCCTGCCGGATCGCCGCGCGGCGGCCCACCGCAAGCGCCGGAAGGCTTGCCGATTGGCGAAGACCCGATAGTGGTCGTTGGCCCGGAGTGCCGTCAAGTACGCGACGTGGTTGTCGAGCAACAACGCCGCGATCCTCGGCGAACGATGCAAGGGGAAGTCCCCGATCTCGACGACGAGGAGAACCGAAGGGAGCGCGTGCACGCATGGAACGGCACATCGCGATGGCCGAGCAGGGCGAGCGCGTCGGCGATGCCGTTGTAGACGATCGCCGCGGTCGAATGAAGACGATCGCCCCCCGGTCATCGACGGCCTCGAGGCAGAACTCGAAGTCGCAGAGCGCCGCCCGATCGGTGTGCTCCCCGTCGATGAAGCACAGATCGACCGGTCCCTCGACGGCGTCGCACGACAACGACGACGTCTCGCCGTCGATGGTCCGGAGCTTGGTCAGATCCGGCGACACGCGCTGGAGCGCTTGGAGCATGCGGAGCGTCGAGTTGTCCGCGTACGCGAACTCGACACCTCGTTCGTCGGGCTGCGCCGAGGGTCTCTTGTCGATCGAGATGATCCGGGTGCAGGCCGCATCGAGGAGGTGGGGCTGGATACTGCCACCGAGATGCGATCCGATCTCGAGGTAGCCATACGTACCCACGCAATCACGGACCGCCGCCTGAACGGCCAACAACGACCGCTTGTCGTCTTCGCTGGTCTGGCTCTCGATCGCTGCGAACAGACCGAGCTCGAGCCGATCCCGGCGACTCCCGACGTCAGCCATTCGTGACACCGGCCGTCGCAGTAGCGTGTCCCGAGTGGAGACGCCCCGGGACCTGGCAACGCTGATGCTTCGGCGCATCGACAGCGACTTCGGCGACACTCCGCTCCGACTTCGATCGCAAGGGGTCGATCCCCACGAAGTACACGATCGTCGACGACCTCCTTCCGGAGGAACTGGCTCATCGCATCCATTCGGCCTTTCCTCCGGTGGGGGCGATGCGCCGCCTGTCGAGTCGCCGTGAGCGCAAATACACCTCGAAGTCCCTGGACGCCTTCGATCCCCTGCTGACGTCGATCACGTTCGCCTTCCAGGACCTCCGGATCGTCGAGCGAGTCGCCGAGTTGACGGGTCTGGCCGACGTCCGAGCCGACCCCGACCTCTACGCCGGCGGGATCTCGACCATGCTCGACGACGATTTCCTGCTGCCCCACATCGACAACTCCCACGACCGCCACCAAGACCTCCACCGGGTGCTGAACCTGCTGTACTACATCACCCCCGACTGGTCGGAGGCGAGTGGGGGGGGCCTCGAACTCTGGGATCACGAGGCGAAGGAACGGGTGGAGATCGGGGCCCGATTCTACCGACTCGTCATCATGTCGACCAACGACCGTTCGTGGCACTCGGTGAACGCCGTCTCGGGACCGGGGCCCGGACCTGTGTGTCCAACTACTACTTCTCGCCGCATCCCACCGGCAGCAACCGCACCAGTCACGTGACCTTCTTCCGAGGTCGACCGGGCAGGCCGGTCGAGCAGATCTTGATGAAGGTCGACGGTGAGTTGCGCACTGCGCTACGTCGGGTCAAACGCCGGGGACTCGCACGCTCCGATGTGTACGACGGGTCGGGCAGACCGGGCCAGTCCGAGTAGACGGTCGTCACGATCTGTTCGTGGTCCGTCGCGACGCGCAGGACCTCCTTCCCTCCGACCACACCGAACGGCGCACGATCGAGCTGGACCGCCGATCCGTGGGGCAGCCGCGTGTGGGGTCCGTGGGGGATGTCGACGTTCGGTCGGCGGATCGGCCGGAGGGGTGCGGACTCGGTGACGACGACGAACGAACCGATCGGCAGATTGCTCAGCATCGAGGCGATCTGCCGATTCGTGAGGTGCTGGAGCACCTGACGAATCAGGTATGCATCGGCTCGGGGCATCGTGTCGACCGTGACGTCGAGGCATTCGTATCGACGTCGGGGGTCGGTGTTCTGGCGCCGATGGTGGTCGATGAGGGACGGCACCACGTCGATCCCGAGGTAGCGGCAGCGGCCCAGGTCGAACCTCGAGGAAACGGCGAGGTCGCCGCATCCCAGGTCGGCGACGTCGGTGAAGTCCTCGCGGCGGATCAGCTCGTCGATCGACTCGACGTATCCATCGGCAGGGCGACCTGCCGATCCCGATCCCGAGAGGGGCTGGGCCGCGTCGGCGAGCAGCCAGCTCCGGTTTCGGTAGATCCGGTCGAAGGTCTCCGCGACACCGAGCCTCGCATATCGTCGCTGCTCGATCGTCGCCCGCACTCGTCTCGAGGCGAGCCGGACTCTCGGGACCGATGCGGCCACCTCAGTACACCGCCGGTCGGCGCAACAGCAGCGGGAAGGTGCGCAGCACGATGCGCAGGTCCCCACCGAACGAGATCCGGGATGCATAGCGTGCGTCCCACTCGGCCTTCTCGCGCACCGGCATGTCGTCGTAGCCGTGGAGCTGGGCCAGTCCCGTCAGCCCGGGACGGAGTTCGCAGGCTCCCGACGCCGTTCGCCGGGCGATCAAGTCGTGCTGGCTCGGGAGCGCCGGGCGCGGGCCGATCAGGCTCATCGCTCCCGTCAGCACCAACCACAGCTGGGGGAGCTCGTCGATGTTGGTCCGGCGCAGGACCCGTCCGAACGGCGTGACCATCGGGAGCATCGCCGCGGTGCTCGCGATCTCGGGGGTCCCGGGCGGCATCGTCCGGAGCTTCACGATGGCGAACGGTCGATTCGACCGCCCGATACGGGTCTGGTGAAACAGCACCGGCCGGCCGTTCGTCGCCACCGCCAGCAGCGATGCGACGGTCAGAATGGGCAGCGTCGCCACGATCAGCACGATCCCGACGACCACGTCGACGACACGCTTGCCTCGCCGCTCGTAGAACGTCGTCGGGGGATCACCTCGGTCCCGCCGACTCGGCCCCGAGGCCAGCATGGTCATGCCCGGCGCCCCGGCTCGAGGGGCAGCGCCCCGAGGGCGATCCGTGCCACGGTGGCGGCGACGGGCATGACGCCGTACCCGGCCGGGAGCACCCAGTTCGTCGGCAACGACAACGCGGCCTCCGCCGCTCGTTCGATCCCGTCGGCACCACGGCCGGCGATGATGGTCGCACCACATTCGACGGTCTCGGGGCGCTCCGTCGTGTCTCGGACCACCACATGGGGGACTCGTCCGATCACGCACTCCTCCTGCACCGTGCCGCTGTCGGTCATGACGAGCGCCGCCCCACGTTCGAGCGCTATGAAATCGAGGAACCCGAGCGGCGGGAGCGCCACGAACGGTTCGCGCAACCGGATTCCGGCGGCCTCGAGTCGCAGTCGAGTGCGGGGATGCACCGGGAAGACGATCGGTAGCCCGGCGCGCTCGGCCTGACGGGCCAGGGCCCCCATCACCGTCGCCAGGTGTTCGGGATCGTCGACGGTCTCGGCGCGATGAATGGTGCACAGCACGAAGCGACCAGCCGTGAGCCCGAGGTCGGCGATCACCCTCGACGCATCGATGGCCGAGCCGTAGTGATCGATCACCTCGCCGATCGGGTTGCCCGTGACCACGATTCGTTCCCGGGCGATCCCCTCGCGGACCAGGTTGGCCGCGCTCCGTTCGGTGTAGGGCATGAGCACCGTGCTCGCATGGTCGATGAGGCGCCGGTTGACCTCTTCGGGCACCCGGGTGTCGTAGCAGCGATTCCCGGCCTCGAGATGGAGAACGGGCACGCCCCGCCGGGCGGCGACCACCGCCGACAACGCCGAATCGGTGTCGCCGAGGACGACGAGTCTCCGTGGCCGAACCCGATCGATCAGGTCATCGACTTTGGCGAAGAGCTCACCGATTCGCGAACCGAACGGACCGTCGGTGATCTGCAGTTCGTGATCGGGCGACCGGAGCCCGAGTTGATCGAAGAAGGTGTCCTTCAGGCTGGGGTCGTCGTTCTGCCCGGTGTGAACGAACACCTGATCCGTCACCGAGTCGATGACCGGAACGATCCGGCTGAGCCGCACCAACTCCGGTCGGGTTCCGGCGATGGTGAGGATGGGTCCCATCCTGGCCGTCACGGCTGCGACCTCCATCGTCGGTACGGCTCGACCGAGGCCGCCAGTTCCTCGAGCATCGCCGACCAGGAGGCGACGGGACGGCCGATCAGCCGAACGAGTTCGGCGCCGTCGAGCGACCGGTCGAGCACCGGTTCGTCGACCGGTTCCACCTCGATGGGCAGGCCCAGGAGCTCGACGAGCTGAACGAGCAAGGTGTGCTTGTCGATGGGCTCGGCGGCGACGTGCAACACACCCTCGGGTACCGGCCGCACCGAGAGCTCGACGACGATGCGAGCGAGTTCCGGCGTGGTCGGGCCACTGAAGATCGCCTTGCGGTGGCCCCGCACGGCGTTCCCTTCCTCTCCGAGCAGCCACTCGACGAGGCCCGTCTCGCCGCAGAGCTGACGCCCGATCATCGAGGTCCGAAGGACCGTGACCCGCTCTCCTCGAGGTTCTCCGGCCAGCTTCGAGCGGCCATAGGCATCGACGGGATCGGGAGGGTCGGCCTCGCCGTAGAAGCCCCTTCGCCCGGAGAACACACAATCGGTACTGAGCTGGATCAGCGACGACCCCGTGGCCGCACAACGGGAGGCCAACGCGTGGGGCAGATCGATGTTGATGGCTTGGAGTCGTCGGGGGTCGAGTCCTCCTTCGCGCTGCTTGACCAGACCCGCCGCATTCACCACGACGGAGGGGGCCAGTGCGCCCAAGAGGCCGTCGACCGAGCCCGGCGTCGTCAGATCTTCGACTCGGACCAGCCGCGGGGGTGCGAGACCCTGGTCGGCGAAGAACCGCTCCACGAGTTGGGGACTCCGCGCCGCGGCGACGACGTCGAGACCGCGCTCGACGGCCTCGATCACCACTCGGTGACCGATCATCCCCGTCGCACCGAGCACGAGCATCCCGCATTGCTCCACGCTCTCGACGGTATCCCATCGGGTCCGATCGATTCGCTGGGTGATAAGCCTCGTTCGGATCGCGCCGCCCTCGTGGCACGCTGTTCGAGTGCGGGATCAGGTGAGAACGAAGCCACGAATCCTCCTCATCGGCAACGCCTTCACGCCCGGCTACCGGGGCGGCTCGATTCGAACGCTCGACCACGTCACCAGACGACTCGGGTCCGACTACGACTTCTTCGTGTACACCCGCAACCACGACTACACCGATCCCTCGGCCTACGACCTTCCGGTCGGGCCGTGGATCGAGGTCGGTCAGGCCCGCGTTCGGTACGAGCAGCCCTGGCGCCGCACACCCCGGCGAATCGCCGCGGTGGTCGACGAGGTCGGGGCGGATGTCGTCGTCGTGAACAGCCTCTTCGCCAGCGGATCCATCGCCACGCTCGTCGCCCGTCGGCTCGGCCTGATCCGGACTCCGCTCGTGGTCGCCCCCGAGGGCGAGCTGGGGTCGATCTCCCGACGACAGGGCCGGTCGCGCGCGAAATCCGGCCATCTGTGGATCACCAAGCGGCTCGGGTTCTACCGTTCCGTCGTCTGGCGGGCGGCATCGGAGCAGGAATCCCACGACATCTCGACGTTCGCCTCGGCCCACGATCCGGTCGTCGTGGCGGCGAGCCCCCCACCACCGCTGGCGCCGATGCGGGCTTCGGCTCGGCCCGGCCACGAGTCGGTTCCCGGTTCGGCCCGGCTGCTCTACCTCTCGGCCATCGACACCAGGAAAGGGGCCGTCCGCTCCGCCGACCTGACCTTGCAGACCGACGGGGCCACGCTCGACCTCTACGGATTCGTCCGTGACACCTCCGAGATGGCGGCGTTGGAAGCCCGCATCGTCGCGGACGGTACCGATCGGGTCCGGTTCCATGGCGAGGTCGCGCACACCGAGACACCGGCGCTCTTCGAAACCCACGATGCGCTCGTCTTCCCGACCGGTGAGGAGGTGCTGGGGTACGTCGTCGGCGAAGCCCTCCTCCACGGGTGCCCGGTGTTCGTGAGTGACCGGACCCCGTGGCAGGATCTCGACCAGTGCGGAGCGGGACGGGTCATCGCGCTGGACGACGACGACGCCTGGCGGCGGGCCATCGACGCCCTCGTCACCCTCCCGGCCGAGGAGCGCCGACAACAACGACGACGAGCACGGGAGCGCGGTCGCCGTTGGTGTTCGGACACCTCGGTCGACGACGCCTGGCGTTTGCTGTTCGACCGGGCCCGTTCAGGCTCGTAGAACGGCGCGGTAGGCGGCCGCCGCCCCTTCGAGGGAGTACTCGGACACGGCGACGGCACGGCAACGGCGACTGAGGTTCTCGCGGGATCGGACATCCATCCGGCGAGCGGCGCGCAGCGACTCGGCGAGGGCCCGGCCATCTCCCGAAATCGAGACCCAACCGAGGTCGTGCTCGCCGATGACCCGGGCGACCTCGGAACCCGGTTGCACCACGGCCACCAACGGCACGCCCGCCGCCAGCGAGTTGTAGAGCCGGCTGGGTACGGCGGCCCCGAGGACACCGGGCACCAGGGACACCAGCGTCGCATCGGCTCCGCACAGGAAGCGTCGTTGGTGGCTGCGGGGTTCTGCCGGCAGCAGCAGGACCTTGCCCAATCCACGCTCGACCACTTCGCGTTCCAGCCAGGGCCGTCGCGCCCCGTTGCCCAGGAAGACGAAGGTGATCGGTTCGTCGCGCAGCAGCTCGGCGGCATCGAGCAACGTGTCGAGGTCCTGGAGGTGGCCGTGATTGCCCGCGAACATGGCGACGAACTCCTCGTCGCCGATCCCGTGGCAACGCCGGAAGTCGGTCCGCGCACCCGGATCCGGGAACACCTCGTCGATCTCCGCCCAGTTCGGGATCATGGCGACGCCGCGTTCGGTCCCCCGGATCTCGACGATCCGATCTCGCTGGTCGCGGCCGACCGTCACCACCTGATCGAATCGGCGGATCATCCAGCGAGCAGCACGAGCCCACGATCGATGCAGCGCCGATCCCGGGCGGAGGAAGCCGGCCGCCACCGCCTCCTCGGGGTAGAGGTCGTGGACGACGAGGACCGTGGTCGCCGATCGGGCCCTCCCGGCGACGAGTGCAACGAAGGGCAGGAACGGTGGGTTGGTGACGGTGACCACGACGTCGGACGGACCGAGCGTGGTCGCGAGGGCCCAGCCGGCGCTGGCCACGAAGGTGCCGACGTTGAGTGCCCGCTTGACCAGGTGATGCCGATCGAGACGAAGCGACCGGATCCGATGGATCGACACGTCGCGGTGGATCTCCCGCCGAGGCACCCGGTCGGTGCGAGCCGAGTACGAGGGCTGTCCGGTGATGACCGCCACCGACCCCTCGGTCGCCAGCGCTTCGGCCAGTGCGGTCACGTAGTACCCGGTCGAGGTCAGATCGGGATGGTAGAGCTCGGACGCGATCACGATCCGACCGACGGTGGGCTCGGAGCCGACCCGGGTCACCGCGACGTCGACCTCGTGAGGGCGAGTCGGATCTCGTCCAACGAGAGCAGCAGGTCACGCACCTGGGCACGATCGAGCCGAGAAGCGTTGTCGGAGTGGAAGTCCTCGTGGTCGCCTCGTTCGGGGTCGCCCTCGGAGAAGAACCCGGCGTAGTCGAGCTCCCGGGTGTCCATCGGGACCCGGAAGTGGTCGCCGAGGTCGTCGGCTCGGGAAACCTCTGCGGCGGTGGCCAGCGTCTCGAACCGCTTCTCACCCAGACGGACACCGATTTCTCGGATCCCGACCCGATTGCCGAAGAGCTCGTTGACGGCCGTTGCGACGTCGCCCATCGTGGCAGCCGGCGATTTCCGGATGAACGTGTCGCCTGGACACCCCTGCGCGAAGGCCCGGTGGACGAGTTCCAGAGCCTCCGACAGCGGCATGAGGAAACGGGTCATCGCCGGGTCGGTGAGCGAAAGATCCTGGCCTTCGGCGATCTGATTCACGAAGAGGGGCACGACCGACCCGCGGGAGTACAAGACGTTGCCGTACCGCACCACCGACACGGCCGTGGAGGATTCGGCGGCCCGAACCGATGCGTGGGCCACCTTCTCCATCAGGGCCTTCGTGAGACCCATGGCGCTGACGGGCATCACCGCCTTGTCGGTGCTCAGGCACACCACCCTCGGCACACCGTGCCGCCGGGCCGCATCGACGACGTTGGCGCTCCCGATGACGTTGGTGAGGACCGCCTCCATCGGGAAGAACTCACAGCTCGGAACCTGCTTCAGTGCTGCGGCGTGAAAGACCAGGTCGACCCCGGCCATCGCCGCGTCGACCGATCGTTGGTCGCGGATGTCGCCGATGTGGAACTCGAGCCGGCGATCGGCGAGTCGGGTCCGCATCTCGTGCTGCTTGGCCTCGTCCCGACTGAGGATCCGGATTCGGGTCGAGTCGCAGCGCAGGAGGTGCCGGGTCATCGTCTGCCCGAACGAACCGGTCCCGCCGGTGATGAGCACTGTTGCGTTGCCGTAGTCCACCGATCGTCCTCTCGAGACAGTCCAATCGTACGGTCTGCGGCCGGCCCCACAAGGGCGAAATCGCCTCCGGCGGGCGACTCTCCTCATGGCCCGCAGGCCCAGGCACAGTACTGTTCGCCACGGCACGGTTCGGCACGGCGAGGAGGACCACGGTGCGAGTGCTGGTTGCCGGAGCGGGCGGATTCATCGGTGGTCACCTCACGGCCCGCCTGCTGGCGGAGGGCCTCGAGGTGCGGGCGGTCGACATCAAGCCCATGGCGTCGTGGTTCCAGGTGCACCCGGCGGCCGACAACGCCGTTGCCGACCTCCGTGAACGGGCGGCGTGCGACGGCGCCGTCGACGGTACGGGACAGGTGTATCACCTGGCCGCCGACATGGGCGGGATGGGGTTCATCGAGAACAACAAGGCGGCGTGCATGCTGTCGTCACTGATCACGACCCACCTGCTGTTGGCCGCCCGCGATCTCGGTGTCTCGCGATTCTTCTATGCGTCGTCGGCGTGCGTCTACCCCGCCGGCCGCCAGTCGTCGACCGACGTCGTCGCCTTGGCCGAATCCGACGCATATCCGGCCGATCCCGAGGACGGGTACGGATGGGAGAAGCTGTTCGGGGAGCGAATGTGCCGTCACTTCAGCGAGGACTTCGGACTGACGACCCGGATCGCCAGGTATCACAACGTGTACGGACCGTTGGGCACCTACGAGGGTGGTCGCGAGAAGGCCCCGGCGGCCATGTGCCGGAAGATCATCCAGGCGGCTCGATCAGGGGATCACGAGGTCGAGGTGTGGGGTGACGGGCTGCAGACGCGGTCGTTCACCTTCATCGACGACTGCATCGAGGGCACCCGGCGGCTCATGGACTCCTCCGTCGAGCAGCCGCTGAACATCGGTTCGTCGGACCTGGTTTCCATCAACGAACTCCTGGACCTGGCCGCGGGGCTGGCCGGGATCACCATCACCCGCCGTCACGATCTCGATGCCCCGCTCGGCGTCCGGGGCCGCAACAGCGACAACCGTCTGATCCGCTCGCTCCTCGGTTGGGAACCCGCAACGCCGTTGCGCGACGGCCTTCGCGCCACATACGAGTGGATCCTGGCCGACATGACGGCCCGCCCGCCCGATGATCAGTCGACGAGTGACCGGTTGTAGAACGAATGGACGTCGCCCTCGGGCGGCAGAAGCGGAGCGAAGTCCAGCTCGGCGAACACCTCGAGGATCTCGTCCGCCGACCGGCCGGCGCGCCGATGGATCTCGATGATCACATATCGACACCGTCGGAGCTGTCGAAACGAACCCGAGTCGACGATCTCGTACTCGGCCCCCTCGATGTCGATCTTGCAGAGATCGACCGTCGACACACCGGCGGCTTCCGCGATGACGTCGTCGAGGGTCAGCGCAGGGATGACGTACGGACGAACGTCGGTGGAGTCGATGCTCCCGGTCATCGAGTCGCCGGTTCCGCCGCGCCCGAGGGGCACGGTCAACGCGTCGCGAGTTCCGCACACTGCGGCGTGCACGGCACGAGCGCGATCGGGCAGGTTCTCGTTCAGGTTGTAGGCCAACCGGTGGAACGTGTTGGGGTTCATCTCCACACAGAGCACTCGCTCGAGCCCGGGAACCTCCGTCGCGGTGAGCAGGGCGAATCCGCCGGTGTGTGCACCGACGTCGAGAACGGTCGTGATCTCGTCGCGATCCATCGCAGCGAGCGTCCGGCGGTACATCGGTGTCGTGAAGACCTCTCGGGTGCCGTTGGCGTCACCCGCCGAGTGGTCGACGAGAATTCGCAGACCACCGATCCGATAGACCGAGCACGGATCGTTCGGAAACAAGATCCGCTGCACTGCCAGATGCCAGCGGTTGTCGAAGAACAGCAGCGCCCGCAGTCCCTCCACCTTGTTCGCCAACCCCACGCGTCCTCCTCAGTCGCATCGATCGACGCCGCTCGCCGCCTCGAATCCCCTGCCGCCGTTCGAAACCGGGTGGGACCGGTCCCGATCGGTCAGGCGAGAACGGCGGCGATGCGGGCCAAGCATGCCAGGGCGATCAGCGCCGCCACCAGAGTCGAAGACCCCATGGCCGTCCCGATCGGGGCAGGGGGGCGTCCCCGATGACCGTCCATGGCCGCCGGCGAGGTGGGCAACGATCCGGGCTCGCCGCCCACCCCGGGGCCGTGACCGACCGACCCTCCGGAGAACAGCAGGCTGCGGATCGTCTCGGGGTCGGGGACCACCGTCCGGCTCCGATCCCCGGGTAGGACCCGAGCCACGATTGCGGCCAGACCGAACACGAACAGGGCGATGGCGACGAGGCGCGAGGCATCCGGCACGATCGACGCGTACGAACCCTCGAATCCCGCGGCCCGGGTCGCACACAGCACGTAGACGACACCCCTCGCTCCGGTCCAGCCACGCTCGGCGTTCACGACCCGGTGCGCCAGGCCGAGCGCCAGACCGACCAGGCCCATCCCGATCGGGATCGAGATCGGTCCGAAGTTCCGGAGCAGTCCGGTGATCGGCGTGACGGCGTAGGCATTCGGGTAGCCGAAGTAGACCTCGCCCACCGCTCGCGGATCCGATGACGGCTTGCCGCTCCAGAGAAATCGGGGCACCACGGCGGCAGTGGTCGTTCGGACGATGTCGTCGTCGATTCCGGCGTTGCGCTCCTCGGCGTCGAGGTCGCGGTACTGCTCGACGACCACGCTCGCCGAGATGACCGAGTCGAGTCGCTCCAGGACGCGCTCGACCACGAACCCGGCGAGACCGGGACCACGGTCGACCAGCTCGTCGACCGCCTCGGCGGCATTGGCGCCGAGATCGTCGGAGACGGTGCCGTCGACACCGGTCGATGCGGCTCGATACGCCGATCCGTACGCCATGGCAATCGCGAGAATCGATGCAGCGGCGAGCGCGGCCGTCCACAGTCGCCGCATGTCGAATCGGCGCAACGATCGACTGCCGGCGACGAGCGCGACGAGCGCATAGGACAACGCGGTGCCGCGATTGCCCGCTGCGGCTGCCTGGACGACGACCGCCAGCCCGATACCGGCGATCATCGCGAGGGTCGCCCGCCGCGTGGCCCCGGCCCGATTCGCCTCGAGCGCCGTGATCGGCGAGGCCGACGCCATCATGGCCGAGAAGCCCGTCACCGATCCGATCGTGCCGTTCGCCACGGCGATGTATCCGAACGTGCCCTGCGCCCGACCGATCAGGGAGGCGGTGACGCCGACGGCGAGGAGCGTCCAGGTCAGCACCTGCAGTCCATGGGGGTCGGTGGGGCCGCGGGGCACCACCGGGCCGATCCGATCGCCGAGTTCGTGGGCGAGACCCGAACGGGCCGCAAGACCGAACGACACCAGACCGATCAACAGCAGCGCCTGGGTGGCGACGATCGCCCGGTCGCCACTCAGCCGTTCCAGATAGAAGAAGTCGTCCTGGAACCCGAGCGAGTACGCCGCTGCTCCGACGACGAAGTGCCAGAAGCACACCGAGACCACGGCGAGCGTGAACGGCTCGGTCAGGTCGGGGCCTGCCCGTCCCGTCGGATCAGCAGCGAGATCACGAGGGCGGTCAGGATCGTGAGGGGTACTACCGACGGATGGGCGAGCCAGGGCAGGCCGCACGACGAGGACGACGGCGACGACGATCGAGGTCGTGGTCAGCACGGCCGCGACGGACTGGGGGATCGAGATGGTGCGGCGCTGCTGCACCGGTCGAGCGTGGCACAGATCCGGTACGGAGCCACGACATCGACTCGCTTCGTTCGTCGGCAGCGTGGCGGTAGCGTGACGCCGTCATGGCCCCGTACCCGCTCGTCGATCGTGTCAACGAGATCCTGCGCCTCGCCGACGGGCGCCGCGTCCTGCACCTCGGCTGCACCAACTGGCCCTACACGGCCGAGACCCTCGCGGCCGGCACGCTGCTCCACCCCCGGATCCAGGCGGTCGCCTCCGAGCTCGTCGGCGTCGATGCCGATCCCGAGGGGGCACGGGCGCTGGAGGCGGCTGGTCTCGGCCCCGTCCTGGTCGCCGACGCCGAAGACCTCGGCTCGATCCTCGACGACCCCCTGGTCGCCGACGGTTTCGATCTCATCGTCGCCGCCGAGATCATCGAACACCTGAACAACCCCGGGCTGATGCTGGGGACACTCCCCCGTCTGCTCCGTCCCGGCGGCCGGGTGGTCATCACCACCATCAACGCCTACGGGGCACTGCGATTCGTTCCCTATGCGCTTCGAGGCAAGGGCGGACGGCAGGAGCCCGTCCACCCCGACCACGTGGCGTACTACTCGCCGTCGACCCTCGGTCTCCTCGTGCGTCGCCACGACTACGACGTCGACGGGATCGCCTTCTATCGGCTGGCCGCCGAACACCGCCGTCATGCGGCGTGGTGGATCCGGGCGAGCAACGACGTGGCCACCCGGCTCGCTCCACAGCTCTCCGACGGACTGGTCCTGGTCGCCCGGCCGCACAATCGCCCAGGTCGAAACCCTGGTCAGGAGGGATTCCAGAACGTACCCTGAGCGGAATGATCCTGGTCACGGGAGGTTTCGGCTTCATCGGAAGCTCGCTCGTGCGGAGCCTGGCCGACTCGGGAACCCCCGTGATGGTGACCGACTCCATCGACCGGCCGGCCAAACTCGAGAACCTGGCCGACCACGCTCCGTCTCACTACCTCGACCGCGCCGAACTCCTCGAGGCCATCGACCGCGACGATCGTCGGCTCGATCGGATCGAGCGGGTGGTCCACCTGGGTGCCAGGACCGACACCACCGAGCAGGACGCCGGGCTCCTGCTCGCACTCAACTACACCTACTCGTGTCGACTCCTCGACTTCTGTTCCGAGCGGGGTCTGCCGCTCGTGTACGCCTCGTCGGCTGCGGTGTACGGACGATCGGCGGCGTTCTCGGTCGATCCGGCCAACGAGCGTCCGCTGAACCCGTACGCCTACTCGAAACTGATGTTCGACAATCGGGTCCGAGACCACCATCGACACAGCCCGGGCGCCTTCGTGCTCGGTTTGCGATTCTTCAACGTCTACGGACCGGGTGAGGAACACAAGGGCGCGATGGCGAGCGTGATCCGTCACTTCGATGCGCAGGCGCGCCACGACGGCGTGATCCGTCCGTTCGGCGCCAGTCACGGCTACGCCGCCGGTGCCCAGGAACGGGACTTCGTGCACGTCGACGACATCGTCGACGTGATCCGGTGGGCGCTCTCGCACGAGCCGACGGCCCCGCTCGACTCCATCGTCAACGTGGGTACGGGCCGGGCGCGGACCTTTGCATCGGTGGCCGAACTCGTTCGGGCCCACCACGAGGGCGCCCGGATCGACTATCGACCCTTTCCCGATGCGCTGCTCCCGGCCTACCAGCCGCACACGCAAGCCGAACTCGGCTCGCTGCGTTCCCTCGGCTGTACGACCTCGTTCCGATCGATCGACGACGGTGTTCCGAGCTACCTCGACTGGCTGGGGCGCCCGACCCGATGAGCGACGACGCGAACTCCGGCCTGGTGGTCCTCGATCGCGACGGTGTGGTGGTGGTCGAGGTCGACGGCTGGATCGACGAGCCGAGTCGGCTGTGCCTGGAGAGCGGTGCGTTGGAAGGCATGACGCGACTGACCCGGGCCGGCTATCGACTGGCGATCGCCACGAACCAATCGGGAATCGGCCGCGGCGAGGTGAGTGCCGAAGCCGTGGACTCGGTGCACCGAGCGCTCGTCGACCGACTCGCTCAGCGCGGGATCGAGCTCGTCGGGGTGTTCGTCTGCCCCCACGTCGACGACGACCGTTGCACCTGCCGGAAGCCGAGCCCCGAGCTGATTCGTCGTGCCATGGCCGCCGCCGGGGTGCCCCCCGAGCGCACGTGGGTGGTCGGCGACATGGCCCGAGACCTCGAAGCCGGCCGGGCTGCGGGGGCACACACGGCTCTGGTCAGAACCGGCAAGGGGCGAACGACCGAGCGATCGTACGGCGACGCCGGCTCGGTGTTCGACGATCTCGTCGCCTTCGCCGATCGGGTGGTCGACGATGGCCCATGATCGTGGCGGGCATCCGAACGGCTTCGAGCGGGCGGTCGAGGAGCATCGTCGAGTCCTCGTCGACTCGATCGAGGTGCTGGCGTCGACGTTCGACGCCGTGCTCGAGGAATTCATCGGGTGCGTCGACCGAGCCGGTCGAATCCTCGTCTGCGGGAACGGAGGCAGTGCCGCCGATGCTCAGCACTTCACCGCCGAACTCGTCGGTCGATTCCGGGTCGATCGGCGGGCCATCGCCGCGCTGGCTCTCCACACCGACACCTCGGCGCTCACGGCCATCGCGAACGACGCCGGCTTCGACCGGGTCTTCGCCCGGCAGGTCGAGGCCTTCGGGCAGGCCGGGGATCTCCTCGTTGCGATCAGCACCTCGGGATCGTCGGCCAACGTCGTCGAGGCGGCGAGGACCGGTGCCGAACGCGGCCTGGTCGTGGTGGCACTGACCGGCGCCGGCGGTGGACGGTTGGCCGAACACGCCGACCACCTCCTGGCCGTCCCGTCGACGGTGGTCGCACGGGTACAGGAGGTCCACGAGCTCCTCCTCCACGCCCTGGCCGAGGCCATCGAGGAGTTCCTCCAGACCGAGAACGGAGGTCGCGATGCGTGAGCTCCTCGACCACCTCGCCGGCCGACGGATCCTCGTCGTCGGTGACGTCATGCTCGACCGGTCCATCATCGGATCCGTGCGTCGCATATCCCCCGAGGCACCGGTGCCGGTGGTGTCGGCCACCCAGGTCCGAGACGGACTGGGCGGCGCAGCCAACGTGGCTGCGGGCATCGAAGCCCTGGGATCGACGCCGGTTCTGGTCGGCGTCATCGGGCAGGACGACGAGGCCGACCGACTCGTCCGGGCCCTGACCGAACGCCGAATCGACACGGACCGCCTCGTCGCCGTCGCCGATCGACCGACAACGCTGAAGACCCGGATCCTGGCTGGAAACCAGCAGATCGTTCGCGTCGACCGGGAAGATGCGTCCGACGGACCGACCGACCGGATCATGGCGCAGATCATTGCGGCGTTCGACCAAGGAGTCGACGGCGTCGTGCTGAGCGACTACGCCAAGGGGGTTCTCGGGGTGTCGGTGACCCGGCAGACCATCGAGGAGGCACGTCGCCGTGGCCTGCCGGTCGTCGTCGATCCCAAGTCGACCGACCTCGCCCGGTACCACGGGGCCACGGTGGTGACCCCGAACCTGGCCGAGTTCCGTACCTGGTGCACCGAGTCATTCGCCGACGACGACCTCGACGGCATCGGTTCGCAAGCACGTCGGCTGGCGGCCCGCTCCGAGATCGTTGCCATCGTCGTCACGCTGGGCGCCGGTGGGATGATCGTCGGGTCGGCCACCGGGCCCGCGCAACACGTGCCCGGCCGGGACATCGAGGTCTTCGACGTGACCGGCGCCGGCGACACGGTCGTCGCCACGATCGCCACGGCCACCGCCGCCGACCTCGGCCTCGCCGACGCCACCTCGCTGGCCAACCTGGCCGGCTCGTTGGCGGTGAGCCGCGCCGGGACAGCCGTCATCGGACGCCACGATCTCGCCACCGAGCTCGACACCCAACGCGACACGCCGTCGTTGACCGCTCCCCAAGCGGCGGCCTTCGTCGCCGCCCGCCGTGCCCGGGGGGCCAGGATCGTCTTCACCAATGGCTGTTTCGACCTCCTGCACGAGGGGCACGTGGCGGTCCTTCGGGCTGCCCGGGCCGAGGGTGATCTCGTGGTCGTCGGGGTGAACTCCGATGAATCGGTTCGGCGCCTGAAGGGGCCCGACCGGCCATTCGTCGACGAAACGGCACGGGCGATGATGCTCGCCGAGTTGCGCAGCGTTGACACGGTCGTCGTCTTCGACGAGGACGACCCGGGCAACCTGATCGAGCTCCTGCAGCCCGACGTCCTCGTGAAAGGTGGTGACTATGAAGTCGACGCGGTCGTCGGCCGAGACGTCGTCGTCGCCCGAGGCGGCCGGGTCGTGATCGTGCCGCTCGTCGAAGGACGGTCGACCACCGCACTGGCCTCACGGATCACCAACCCGTGACCGAGGCCGGACGTGGGGTCGGCCGACTGGCCGATCATCTGGCCGATCCGGTCGCCGACCGGATCGCCGCCTGGACCCAACGAGCGGCCGACCGGTCCCTGCGCGTGCTGCGGCGATGCCTGTTCCCACTCGGGCGGCCGCCGACCGATCCCCGGCGAGTCCTGGTGCACCTCGTCGGCAACGTGGGCGACGTCGTGGTCGCGGCCCCGATGTTGCAGGCCCTTGGCCGTCGATATCCCGATGCCGGGATCGAGCTCCTCACGTCTGCCGGCCGTGGGGCCAATCCGGGGGCCGCCGAGGTCCTGCGCGGCTTCGACCACCTCCAGACCATTCGCCACTACGACGTCGACCGGGTCAAGCGTCCGAAGGACCTCTGGCGCCTGGTCCGGGAGCTGCGAAAGGCGAGACCCGATCTCGTCGTCCTCTGCCCGACCTCACTGAACACGTGGCGGCAGGGAGTGCGGAATCTGGCCTTCGCCCGGCTCATCGGCCCCCGCCACGTCGTGGGTGTCGGCGTGCCAACGATCCGGTGGGCGCTCGGCTCCCAGGTCCGGGTCCGGAGGTACTTCCCGCACGAGTCCCAGCGCTACCTCGGCCTCATCCGGGAACTCGGCATCCCCGACGACCGGCGCCCGACGGTGTTCGGTGACCTCGAACCCGAGTCGAAGCAGCGGATCGACGACGTGACGCCTGCGGGCCGCTTCGTCGCCGTGTGCCCCGGCGGCAAACAGGTGCCTCATCGCTGGCCCGAGTCGCGGTTCGTCGCCGTGGTGGCCGAGTTGACGGCCCGAACCGACGTTCGCTTCGTGGCCGTCGGAAACGAGGCCGAACGCGACCTCTGTGAGCGGGTGCTCGCCCCCGCCGGCGACCGCGCCCACAACGCTGCCGGCTCCCTCGACCTGCGCGAGACGACCGAACTCCTCGGCCGCGGCGCCCTGCTCCTGACCAACGACACCGGCCCGATGCATCTGGCCGCGGCAGTCGGCACGCCGGTCGTGGCCGTCTTCGGTGGGGCGATGCCTCCGGGTCGCTGGTTCCCCTGGGTCGCCGGCGCGACGGTGATTCGGGCCGAAGCCGCCTGTCTCGAGTGCCTGGGTCGCCCCGATCGGCCCCACTGCGTCGACCGGATCGGCACCGGGGTCGTCCTCGAGGCTTGCCTCCGAGCGATCGACGCGTCGCCCGCCGGAGGATCGGACCCCTTCTGCGACGTCGTCGACCCATCCGGCGACCACTCCAGGATCCGGATCATCCCGACGGCGACGGGCTGGCAGCCCGTTCCGTGACTCCGCGCTCGGTCAGGATCGGTCGACCGTGAACAACGGCGCGAACGTCCGGCGTTGGGCCCGGGTGGCCGCCGACCAACCCAACGCAGCCGAGTACGAGATGACGGTCGCCCATGCCGCGCCGATCACGCCGACGGTCGGGAGCAGGACCAGGTTCGCGACGACCGCGACGGCGGCACCCACCACGCTCGGCCCGATCTGCATCGAACCGAGACCGAGCGCGGCGACGTAACGTTCGCGAACGGCCATGACCCAGATCGGGAGGATCGAGAAGGCGTGGATCACCACGAGCCCTCGTGCGTCGGCATACGACGCACCGAAGACGGTTCGACGAGGAACCAGCCACCGGTGGCGATGGCAGGGAAATGGCGAGGCCGAGCGCGGCCGATCGGCGGAAGAGGTCGCCGTAGGCACGGTGGAAGTCGTCGGAGCCGGCCTCGTACTGCTGGGCGACCCCGGCGGCCAGACTGGGCACGACGAGCGACACGCTCATCGCTCCCACCTCGGAGACCCGGACCGCCACGCTGTAGTTCCCGAGATCGACCGCTCCCAGCAGGACTCGGACGATGAGCATGTCGATGCGCAGGTAGACGCCGTAGAGGAGCCCGGCGACGAGGAAGGGGGCGCTGCGTCGGACGAGCCGTCGCTCGTCCCCGACCGCCGGGTCCGCCGGTGCCCCCCGCATGAGCCGGGCCGTCAGGCCGGCGATCACGATGGCCTCGGCCAGGATGATCCCCGCGATCCCACGGGCGTCGCCCCCGACGGCGAGGACCAGGAGCCTCGCTCCGGCACCGGCGACCAACACCGCCACCCGCCAGGGCGCGACCCGGTCGAGGCGATGGCGCCCGATGGCCCGGAGATAGGCGATGTCGATGGGGACGACGACCAGGATCGACACACACAACAGCACGGTCGTGGTGGAACCCGAGTCCCCGGTGAGCGCCGTGGCGACGACACCGCCCACCACCAGCGCCACCAGGGTCCCCAACGACCGGATCCGCAGGGCCGGGCGGGCCCACCGTCGGTCGCTCGTCTCGCCCTCGGCGAACAGTTGGAGCAGGAGGGCGTCGGATCCCATCGTCGCGATCGGCAGCAGCAGGGTCGCGATGGCGAGGCCGACGGCGAGGTCACCGAACTCGGCCGGTCCCAGCTGGCGTGCCACCCGGGTGGTGACGGCGAAGCCGAGCACGACCCGAACGGCCTGCTCGAGGACGGCGAACGAGATGTTGCGCTGCGACGATCGGCTCCTCGACCTCGGCGGCATGGCGATAAGGTACTGCCCCATGGCTGACGGTGTGCTCGCCCCGGTCCGTCGAACCTTCGTGACCAGGGTCCGCAGGGCAGTCATGACGAAGGCCCTCGGCTCGGGAGTCACGGCTCCCCTGGCCACTCGATGGAGCCGGGGCGTTCGGTCGCACGCGACCTACGGCGAGGACCTCGTGCTGCGCCAGATCTTCGAACACGCCCCTCCCGGGGTGTACGTCGAGGTCGGGGCCTTTCACCCGGTCGATGGCTCCCTCACCCACCGACTGCACCGTGCCGGATGGAGTGGGTTCAACATCGACGCCTCCGCCGCGTCGATCGACGCGATGCGGCGAGCCCGTCCCGACGACCGTCACCTCGTCGCCGCCATCGGTAGCCCCGTCCACCGATGCCGTCTTCGTCGAGTTCGAGACCGGCTCGCTGTCGAGTGCCGATCCGGACGTGACCGACCAGTGGACCGCAGCCGGCAACGCCGTCGTGCGACGATCGGCGGTTCGTCTTCGGGGCCTGGCCGACGTCTTCGCCGAACTCGGCGTTCCCTCGCGTTTCGAGTACCTCAACATCGACATCGAGGGTCTCGACCTCGCGGCGCTCCAGAGCAACGACTGGGACTCGTTTCGACCTCGAGGTGATCAGCGTCGAGGATCCTCTGGCGGCCCTCGGCGGTCCCGAGTCGACCCCGATCGGGGCGTACCTGTCCGGTCTCGGCTACCGACGCATCGCCGCCATGCCACCGACGTCGATCTTCGCCGAGCCCGAGATCGTGGACCGCCTCCTGCGATGGTCGGGCGCCGACCCCGAGCGGTTCTTCGCTCGACGTCAGGCCGGGGAATAGTCGAGTGGAGGATCCGGCCAGCGAGGCCACGATCCGATGCCGGCAGCCTTCACGGCCAGCCGAACCAGGTAGACCCCGAACGCCGCGACACCCTGATGGCGGGTCGGGGCCGTCGACCACAGCTGGGTCCAGATCCGACCGAGATTGAGTCGATGCGTCGAGTCGACGAAGAGGATCCGAAGCGCCTGCTTCGCGCCGAGGCCGCGCAGGGCCGGCGGGTAGGTGTTGGGTTCGCAGTGAACGAGCGCCGGACGGCTCGACCAGGAGATCCCAACCGGCTCGACGCAGCCGCATGGTCCACTCGGCATCGCCGAACCCATGAGGGAACCGGTCGCCGTCCTGCAGCCCGACCTCCCGGATGGCGGCGGCAGGAACCAGGACGCAGTTCCCGACGATGCACTCGACCCGGAACGCTCGGTCGGGCAGGTCGCCGATCCGGAGATCCTGCGGGACCCTCCAGCCCCCGAACCAGGTCGACCACTGCTGCCCCACCTGGAAGGCGTAGCCGGGGCGGCCCTGTTGGGTCAGCAGGGCGCCGACCACCGAGCGGGGATGCGCCTCGGCACACCGGACCAGCGCGGTGAGGAATCCCGGATCGAACTCCGAGTCGTCGTTGAGCGCGACGACATAGCGCGGTGATCGGCGGAGCCCGGCCTCGATGGCGAGGTTCGTGCCCTTCGAGTAGTTGAGCGTGCCGTCGCCATCGACGACCTCGATCTCGGGGAACTCACTTCGGATGGCCTGTCCGGTTCCGTCGATCGACCCATCGTCGACCACCACCACGTGGAGATCGAGACCGGTTCGGTCCGCCGCGAGCAGGCTCCGCAGCCCGGCGAGGGTGACCTCGCGGCGGTTGTACACTGGCACGGCGACGACGACGGAGATGTTCGGCACCGGCACAGCCTACGATCGCACGACGATGTCGACCACGAGCCACGGCCCCACCTCCCTGGTGATCGCGTTGGTCTGGCCCTACGCCGACTGGGGCGGAGCCCAGACGCACCTCCTGGCCCTCGCTCGCGAGCTGAGCGAGCACCACCGGATCGTGGCATTCGTCCCCGCCGACCCCTCGGTGACGCTCCGCGACCTCATCTCCGAGGTCGGGGTCCAGGTGATCGAGACCGGTCCCGCGACCCGCTCGTCGGCGACCGAGTCGATCGCAGCCAAGATCGGAAGGCGGGTCGTCGACCGCCGGGCCCATCGGGCGACCCTCCGCGCCGTCCAGGCCGCCGATCCGCCACCCGATGTCTTCCACGTCGACATTCCGGCCTGGAACGGGACCGGCGCGGTGCTCGCTCTGCTCCGGATCGCCCCCGTCGTCCAGACCTACCACACCCCCCTCCCGTCCCCGACCGGCAGCTTCGGGGATCGCCTGCTCCGGCACGGATGCGCCGTCTCGTCCGTCAACCGGGCTTCCGCCTGCACGCGGCCACGACAGTCACCGCCGACTCGCTCCGGCCCTGGATCGGCGACTCGGTCCCCATCGACGTCATCGGAACCGTCGATCTCCGCTCGGTCGACGAGGCCCGCGCCTTCCCGATCACCGAGGTCCGGACCAAGCTCGGGATCCCGGCCGGGCGGACGGTCGTGGGAACCCTCGGGCAACTCATCCCCCGCAAGGGTCTCGACCTGCTGCTCGACGGCGACGGCCCGGCTCGTCGAGGACGGACGGGACCTCCATGTGCTCCTCGGCGGAGAGGGTCCCGAGGCGGAGCGGCTCGTGACCCAGGCGGAGACGCTGGGATTGACCGACCGGCTCACGCTCGTGCATCCCGACATCCTCGGCCCCACCCACGCCGCGGAGTTGGCCGTTCTCGTCGCGCTCGATCTGCTCGTCATGCCGAGCCGCGACGAAGGTCTCCCGCTGACCCTGCTCGAGGGTTTGGCACTCGGCCGCCCAGCGCTGGTCTCCGATGTCGGCGCCATCGGGGCGGTCTTCACCGACGGTGCCGATCTGGTCCTGACCGAACCCGACGACCTGGAACAGCTCATCCGCTCGATGGAACGCCTCGTCGACGATGCCGACGAACGCGGTCGTTGGCCCGAGCCGGCTCGGAACGGGTCCGATCGGCCTTCGATCCTGCGGTCGCCGCCCGACGGCACGAGACGGTCCTCCGAGAACTGGTCGAACGACGACGCCAGGATCCGGCTCGGGATCGTCGACTCCCCTGGCCCTCCGCCCGATGGATCGCCCTGGGCCTCCTGGTCGTCGTTGCCATCTTCGCCCCCCAACTCGCCGACCGGTTGCATCTCGTCTCCGAGAACCCGCCGCAGCAGCGTCTCACCGAGTACGCGACGGTCCGGCAGAGCCCGGTGGCCGACGAGCCCGCCATCTGGTCTCTGCCCGGAGCGGGCGACGCCGACTTCGAGTTCGGCCGGAGCGGCGACCGCTTCCTACTCGGCGACTGGGACGGCGACGGCGCCGTCGAGCCGGCAACCTGGTCGGCGGGCCCGCCCGGACAGGCCGGGTTCACCCTGCCCGGGGTCGACGTCACCGACCCGGTCGAGGTCTCGTTCGGGCAGACCGGGGACGACCCGACGATGATCGGCGACTGGAACGGCGACGGGGCCGACGATCTCGCCGTCGTACCGACCCGGCAACGATCGCTCCGGCAGTACCTTCTTCTGGACCAGGCGTTGTGGCCCCGACCGAGCTGAACAGCGTCTCCTGGGGCATCGAGGGCGACGTTCCCCTGGTGCTCGATCACGACGGCGACGGCCGTCTCGACCCGGCAACGATCCGCTCCGGGCCGACCGGCTCGGAGGTCTGGATCGATCCGTCGGGCGGGGCCGACCCCGTCGTGGTCCCGATCGGGAGATCGGCCGAATCGATCGCTCCGGGTGATTACGACGGCGACGGTCGGGACGATCTCGCGATCTCGACGCTGACCGATCTCGGACAGGGCCGACTGCGGTACTGGCAGCTCGTCGATGCTGCGAGCGGCACGGTCGGTGAACTCGTCCAGTTCGGCCTCGTCGACGACGTCCCACTCGCCGGGGACTTCGACGGCGATGGTCGGTTCGACCTCGCCGTGTGGCGTTCCGGGGTCTTCTGGTTCCGCCGTTCGTCCGACGCCGAGATCGCGAGCACGAGTCGTGGCCAGGCCGGCGATGTCCCGGTGGTCGCCTTCCGGGTGCGCCCGGTGCCCCCGCTGCCCGGCACGGTCATCGACCAACCTGGTGGGCCCTGACGGCCTCCCGAGCCGGCAGCCCCCCAAACCGAGGAGGCATCGTCCGAATCTCGAGTTCCGAGGGGGCGCCGTCGCCGGCGCCGTACGGCGCCCCCTCGGTTGTTCGGGAACCGACGCAGCCCCCACGGTTCGCCCGTCGCTGCCGCCCGACCACCGTGCGGGGCGACCGTAGGATTGCCCA
>CAVQVO010000020.1:0-1286639 GCA_963717115.1 uncultured Acidimicrobiales bacterium
GGCTGCGTCCGGCGCCGCTCGGCCCCGGCGGCCGTCGCGCCACCCACGTCGTGTTCAACCGCTACGAACCGGGATTCGACACCATCCTGGCGCCACTCACGCCGGCCCGTTGCCTCCACGAACTCCTCGAGAACGCGCTCCGGTTCGACCGCAGCCCCAACGGGTTCGCCGTGCTCAGCGACCTCGCCGCAACGGTCCGGGCCCATCGACTGGTGTCGGGCAGCCTCACCCAGCAGATCGACGTCTTCGACTCGCTCGGCTCGCTTGCCGATGCCGCCTGAGCACGCCCGGCCGCCGCTGACGCCGGTCGACGACCTCGACGGTCAGTCGCCCACCACGATCATGTCGTGCTCGACCAGCCGATCGAACAGCTCGGCCACATCGCTGCGGACCCGGTCGGGATCGGCGCCGAAGGCATCCACCAGGTCGGGCACCAGGTCGTCGATCGAACCCGGCTCCTCCAGGACCTGCCAGATGATCGAACCGATCGCATCGAGCGTCACGACCTGGTCGGTCTTGGGATGGAAGATCACGGCCTCGTCGATCAGCACGCGATGCAGCACCACCGGGTTGCGCTTCATCGGCACCGACGGATCGATCATCGTGGATCGAACGTACCCGAGGAGTCGACCACCGACAATGGTCCGAACGACTCGTCGCATCACCGAGGGTGGTCGTGCTTGACTGATCAGGTGCCGCCACGCGCCCTCGACGACCTCCGACCGCTGCCGGAGCCCCCCGGCCATTGAGGCCCGGCCACCGTTGATCCGGTCTGGGTCGACTCGTTCGTGATCGAAGTCTGCGGTCACCGGGTCGGCATCCGGACCGACAGCACCGAGACCACCCGGCGTTTGTCCGGACCTCGGACTCGCTCCCATCGATCTGGCGTTCACGCAGCCCGACCTGTCGATCGACCTGGGATCCGACCGGGGTTCGAGCCGATCGATCGGCTCGCTCCGCCACGGCGAACGGGCCGTCGTCCGCAGCCACGACCCCGACCGGATCCTGCGGGCCCTGCGGCGCTGGCTCACCGG
The DNA here is from genome assembly GCA_963717115.1 of uncultured Acidimicrobiales bacterium. Taxonomy (GTDB): domain Bacteria; phylum Actinomycetota; class Acidimicrobiia; order Acidimicrobiales; family SZUA-35; genus JBBQUN01. Next base: position 1,035 of record CAVQVO010000020.1, read on the forward strand.
CCTGACGTCGAGGACCGACCGCCTCCAGCTGCCCTACGCCAACGCCTGCCGCCTACCCGATGGCCGGGTGGCGATCACGCCCCGCTGGCTCACGGGCGACACGGCGTTCATGGAACGCTGCCTGCCGGCCGGAACGCAGTGGCTCGACGCGGCCCGCGTCGAACTCGTTTCGGTCGAAGGCGCCGTGCACGTGCTGGTCGACGACTCGACCACGTGGGGCCCGATCGGTGCCGTCGTGCTCGATCGGGGCGATCTCGACCTCGATGTGTCGAGTCACGGGCGGCGGGCCACGCTCCTCATGAGCTGGATGAACGGCGCCGACGCCGAGGTCCGCTTCGATGCCGCCCTGGCGCTGAGCGGACCCGAGGTCGCCTGGGTCACGGTCAACACCGAGGACATCCGTCGTGCCTGCCTGGATGCCGCCGAGCTGATCGTTCAGTCGGCGCCGTAGTACTTGGCGACCGGGCCACCGACGAACACGCACCCGACCACCTCGACCCCGGCCCAACCCAGTCGATTGGCCGCCTCCACCAGCTCGCTGCGCTTGGTGTGACGGGCCTTGGCGAGCAGGATCGCCGCGTCGGTCATGCTGCCGATGACCAACCCGTCCGACAGGGCCAGGATCGGCGGCGAGTCGACGACGACGAAGTCACAGTCGTCGCAGACCTTGGTGAAGAACCCGAGGTTCACCGCCCGTCGCCACAGATCCGAGGGTGAGGCGGTTCGATGGCCCGGCCCGAGCACGGCCAGGCGCTGCCCACCGTCGGGGATCGACGTCAGGTTCGGCCACGATCCCGGGTCGTCGAGCGCCTCGGCCAGGCCCAACGGCTGGCGGGCGCCGACGAAGTCCTCCAGGTCGGGTCGGTGCAGATCGCCCTCGACCAACAACGTGGTGGCGCCCGCTTGGGCGGTGGCCAGCGCCAGGGAAACGGCAACGGTCGACTTGCCCGAATTGGCCGAGGCCGCCGTGACCATCACGCTCGACAGCGGTTGGCCCCGGGCCACGAACTGCAGGGCGGTGATGAGGCTCTCGAGGCCGGCCCGATACGGCGGGATCGCGGCGATGCCGTCCCAGGTGATCGGGGTGTCCGAGCTCGTCGTCGAAGTCGGGCAGGGTGGCGAGCACCGGCAGGTGGGGGAGTGCCCGCTCGAGATCACCGACGTTGTTGATGTTGTCTCGCAGGCTCTCGACCGCCAGCGCCACCGCCGTCGCCAGCACGGCGCCGGCCACCGCTCCGAGCAGGATGTTGCGCCACAGGATCGGACCGACGAGCTCGGCCGAGGTCGGCGCCACCAGGACCCGGGCCCCGGTCTCGGACGTCTCGGCCAGGTAGCCGGTCAGGACCGCCAGCCGGCTCTGCTCCTGGTTGAGCACGGCCAACTGGCCACGAATCGGGCTCACCTCGTCGTCGAGGGTCTGCAGCAGCGTGAGCCGCTGCGTGGTGAGACGGCTGATCACGTCGGGGTCGGTGGCATCGGCCAGCGCATCCTCGAGCGGCACCAACGGTTCGAGCAACTCGTCTCGCTGTTCGATGAGCTCGGCGATCGACGCCTCGACGCTGGCGAGCGTCACGGCCTTGTCGGCCCGGACCTGCTCGTCGCGCAGGCTCACGTAGGACTCGGCGAATCGGGTGGCCAGCGCCGCCGCCTCGGCTCGGGACTCGGCGACGACCTGGAAGATCAGGGTGTCGCCCTGGATCTCGTCGGGCCGTTCCACGTCGACCGACGTCCCGAGAGGCAGGGGGCCGACGGCGTTGAGCAGGGTGTCGGAGCGGGCGAACTCGAGCTCGCTCGAGGTCGAGCGATACAACGCCGACTGGTCGCCCGGCGGACGGCTGAACAGGCTCTGACTCGAAACGGTGTGCACGAGGACGGTCGACTCGGCCCGATACGTCGGTGGCGTCATCAGGCTGTACGCCGTCGCCGCCCCGATCACCACCACGAGCACGGCGAGCACCTCACGCCAACGCCGACCGAGGATCGCGGTGTAGTCGGCCAGGGTCAGTTCGGTCCCGGCGGCACCGTCGGTTGTCGTTCGGCCTGTGTCGTGGTTCGGCACGTGTCTCCCTCGCCTCTGGACCGCCGACGGTACGGGACTGATCGGCCCGAGTCGATGAGTGGAACACCATGGTGGGTGGTCGTTCGAGTTGGCGAGGGTGGTCGAGACCATCGTCGGCCACTGGGCTCGATCCGACTCGTGGTGCCCGAAGCCGACGCCGAGCGCCGCCACACCGATGACCTAGTTCGGCGGGCTGACCGCCATGGTCGAGTAGCGGAGATCGGCGAGGGCTCGATCGGTGGTCGAACCCAGCCCGAGGCGGTCGGACCGCGTCCGCCCGGCACCGAGGACCAGGAGATCGATCCGGTACAGCAACGACAGACCCTCGATGGCCTGCACCGGTTGCCCGTCGACGAGGTGGATGGCGGTGTCGGCGGGTAGGCCGGCCATGCGGGCCAGGTCGTGCAACCACTCGCGGTGGGCGCTCTCGACGTCGTCGACCAGGGTCGCCAACTCCTCGGCGCCCACGCCGGCCCGGGACATGCCGCCGAGGACGTCACGACCGTACAACTCCCAGGCATGCATGACCCGCAACCGACCCCCGTGCAGGTCGGCCTGGGCCCGGGCCAGGTCGAGGATGAGCACGTTGTGGTCGGTGCTGTGCGACGGATCGACCGCGGCGAGCACGTTGGCGCCACGAAAGCCGGGGCGCAGCAACCAGACCGGACGATGACAGGCATCGACGATGCGCCGGGCCGCCGTGGTGGCCACCCCGGTTCCATCGGTGGCGATCACCACCAGATCGTGGTCGGCAGTCTCGACGGCGTCGGCAACGCCCTCGGGCAACGGTCCGTCGACCACCGTTGTCTCGATGTCGGGGCGAGCGGTCTGGCCGGCCCATTCGGTCATCCGCTCGACGAGCGTGTCGTGGCCGACGCGGTGCAGCCTGGCCAGCAGGTCGACGTGGCGACCGCCGAGCAGGAGATCGGGACGATCGTCGAGATGCGTGAGCATGGCGAGCGATGCGCCGTATCGGTCGGCCAGTTCGACCGCCTCGAACAGCCCCGGTGGGGGCTCGGTGCCCTGGGTGATGGGCACGATCAGGATGCTCCGGAAACGCTTCATGTCGACTCCTTTTCGACAGGGTAAAAGAGTGGCTTCGAAAACGCCTATTCGAAAGAGCATGTTTGGCACCGGGAGGCGCACCGGAGCCGGCGGTGGGGCACGACGGCCGACGACGGCGAGCACCTTGCATTCACCCTGCATCAACGCTGCCCGAGGATGGCGCCGTCGCCGCGGACCGGTCCACCACAGTGGATCGTCGCACATGCAGCAGAAAGGATGGACGTTGAATCATACGAACGAGATCAAAAAGTCGTGCAAGCTCGTAGACAACCGAACACATGTTCGATACCATGTTCCCCATGGCGGAAGACTCAGGCGAGGAACACCAATCATTCGGCGACCCAGCCGACACCGACTTCGATCCAACGGCCGTGCCAACGGCGGTGCTGTCGAAGCTGATGCTCGAGACCCAGCGTGAGGCCCAGCGGCAGCAGGCGATGGCCTGGGCGTTGTTGGCCGAGATGGAACGGCGTCGTTGTGTGCGCAACACGGCCTTCCGATCGACGGGCACGTGGTTGTCGTTCGAGACCCACGACTCCCGGCGCTCTGGCGGCGGTTCGGTCGAACGGGCGGTGTTGCTGAACGAGCACCTGCCCGAACTCGGCGACCGCTACCGGCAGGGCCGGGTCAACGACTCCCACGTCCGCCGGTTCCTGCAGATCTGGCGCCGCCCCGAACTGCGTGACGCCCTGCTGCGAGACTGGTCGACCCTGCTGTCGTGGACCAGCCGGCAGTGGCCCGAGTTCTGGGGCCTGATGGCGGCCTGGGAAGAACTGGTCGACCCGATCGACCCCAACGACGCCGCTGCCAAGGCCCACGCCCGCCGAGGGTTGGCGGTTTCGGTCGGGGTCGGCCACCAGGTGATGCTCCAGATCGACACCACCACCGCCGAGTGGGCCCAGGTCGAGCCCCTGATCGACCAGATCGCCCAGCGTCTCTTCGAAGAAGACTGGGCGGCCGCCCGGGCCCAGCACGGCGACGCCGCCCTGCCATCGGATCTGGGTCGCAACGACTCGCAGAGGATGCACGACGCGTTGATCATCGCCATCCGCACCGGCGGCGCCCACGTCGACCCCGGCCTCGACACCACCCTGGCCGTGGTGATCGACGCCGAGACCTTCGAAGCCGAAGCAGCCCGGCGAGACGCCGAGGCCGCCGGCCAGGCGCCGGCTCCTCGAGACACGTCCCGGGCCACCGAACGGGCCGCCACCCGGCGTTGCCACACCGTCGGCGGGGTGCCGCTGTGCCCGTCCGATGCGTTCGACTACGCCCTGGCCGGCAGGGTCCGCATGTTCGTCTTCGACACCACCACCAACGACTTCACCGCCAGCCGGGCCAAACGGCTCTTCACCGGCAACCAGCGGCTCGGCGTGATCCTGCGCAACCGGCACTGCGCCGGCCCCGGATGCGACACCCCCGCCCACCGATGTCAGATCGACCACACGATCCGCCACACCGACGCCGGCCCCACCACCCCGAGCAACGCCCAGGCCCTGTGCCGGCCCTGTCACCGCCACAAGACCCGGCTCGAAACGCTCGGGCTGTGGCCCGCCCTGGCCAGACCCTGACACAACCGGTCGCCGGTCCCGAACCCCACCGAGTTCGGCGCTTCGGCGCGCCCCGGGTGCACAAGCATCGACAGTCACCCTGAGTGGTCTTGACCATGGCATCGAGTGGTCGACCGGGCTACCCTGCTCCCACCGAGCGGGCGACGAGAAGGCGAATGCATGGGCGAGGGCCACCATCCAGTCGACAATCGGATCATCGATCTGACCGACAAGCGAATCATCGACTTGACCGACAAGGCCTCGTCCTCCGACGACGGGCACGACGAGGATCGTCATCGAACGGGTCGTCGCTCCGTTCCACGACCGGGTGATCCCGGCACGGCCGGGCGAGTGGCAGCCGATGAAGACCGACCGGGTCCTCGGCCGGGCCAGCACCCGCCGCCGGTTCTTCCGCCGTCGCTGAACCGCCCCCGTGGGCGGACTCAGGCCAGGTCTGCGTCGTCGCGGCAGCGTCGGACCCAGGGTGGCGAACCCGCTGCCGATGCCAGGTCGATCGCAGCCCTCAGCCGCCGGTCGGCCTCGCCCGGCCGCCCGAGCAGACGCAACAGACCGGCGAGCAGCCGATCGGCCGGCCCGAACGGGGCGCCGGTCTGGGAGACCTGGATCATCAGTCCACCGTAGGGTTCGAGCATCGTCAGCAACCGGCCGGCCAGCTGATCGGCGCCGAGATCGATGCAGGCCTGGGCGGCGGTGGCCAACGAGATCGGACGCAGCGGATCGAACGGGGCGACCTCGAGGGTGTCGACGACCTCGCTGAGGACGCTGAGCGCCTCGTCGGTCTGATGGGCATCGGCCAGCAGCAACGCCAGTGCGGCCCGCCAACCGATCACGCCCGAGTCCCGGAACTCGGGGGTGTCGACCACGCCGAGCAGGTCCTTCATGTCTCGCTCGAGGAACGTCCGGACCAGGACGTGACCGTAGAGATAGAACTCGGCGTCGACGATGCCGTTCGCCACCCCGAACTCGAGCGCCTCGTCGGCCCGTCGGGCGGCCTCGTCGAACGAGCCCCGGAGCAGGGCCAGGTCGCCGCGGCAGGCGATGGCCAACCACAGCGAGTAGGCGTCGAACCTCGCCGCGGCCTCCTCCTCGTAGACGTCGAGCACGGCCTCGGCCCCCACCGTGTCACCCAGGTCCATGAGCGCAGCCAACGCCACGTGGTGGGCGTCGATCCAGATCTCGCCGTGGACGTCCCGGGACGTGCGGGCGATCAAGGCCCGGGCCCGGGCCAGTCGCAGCCCGGCCTCGGGGCTGCCGGCCATCATGACCAGGTCGGCGTAGAGGTGCGCCGGTCGAGGCGGGTCGTCGCCGCCGAAGGCATCGTCGAACAGCGCAACGGCCTCGTCGGTGACCCCGTCGCTGAAGACGATCTGGGTGAGCAGGTCGATCACGAAGGCGTCCCGCTCGTCCTGCGTCCCGGCCCCCGAGTCGTAGGCCCGCCGGAGCAGGCGGGCGGCCAGTTCGTCGCCGAACACGGTGGGGCCCAGACCCGAAACGGCAACGCCGATGTCGGCCATCTTGTCGATCAGGCCGAGCTCCTCGGCGGCGTCCATCGCCACCTCGAGGTCGTCGAGCATGGACCGTCGATCCCCGAGCCGCTGCTCGGCCAGGGCCCGGCCCACCAGCAGATCGACCCGCAACGACGGATCGAAGGTGTGGCTGTCGGTGAGCAGATCGAGGGCCGTGCGGTACAGCCGAGCGGCATCGAGCAGCGCGAGTCGCTCGTAGGACCGATCGGCGGCCCGGCGGAGCGACTCGACGACCGGCGCCGGTTCGATCAGCGGGAGGGCCGCCACCTGGTGCCGGGCCACGATGATCGGATCGGCGTCGCGGGCCTGGGCCACCGTCGCGGCTGCCGCGTGCAGGCGGCGCAGCCGATCGGCCGGGACCCGGGCGAGCGTCGCTTCGCGGAGCAGGTCGTGCTCGAACCGGTAGCCGGCCCGGTCGGGGCCCAGCCCGGTCGGCTCGATCAGCCCGAGGGTCACGACGGCGTCGAGACCCTCGGACCGGTCGAACGCCGGCGGCGTGCCGGGTTCGACCGCTTCGAGCACGGCCCGGGCGTCGTCGAGCGAGAAGTCGTTGCCGAGGACGGCGGCCACCTCGAGCGCCGACCGGACGTCGGGCGGGAGGGGATCGAGCCGGGCCGCGAGTTGATCGGCGACCGGTGTCGGCAGGGCGGTGGACCGGGATCGATCGGCGAGTTCGGCGCCGTCGGCCGCCAGCAACCCCCGGTCGGCGCCGAGCAGCGCCCGCACGTAATACGGGTTTCCGGCCGTCTTGGCCTCCAGGAATCGGGCCAGGGCGGCGGCATCGGCATGCTCGGCTCCCGGTTGGGCCTCGACCAGCTCGACGAGCTCGTGTTCCCGCAGTCCGCCGAGCGCCAGGTGGTCCACTGCCGGGTACCCCGTGAGGTCCGACAGCAGCCGGGCCCAGTTCGGGTTGGACCGATCCGAGCGCCCGGTCCCGACCACCCGCAGACCCGCCGGAGCCGAGCGCAGCACGTGGTCGAGCGCCAACTGCGACGACGAGTCGATCCAGTGGAGGTCCTCGAGCACCAGGAGCACTCGCTGAGGACCGTCCGAGAGACGGGCCAGCAGCCCGTCGAGGAGCGAGATGAGGCGCCGGGTCCGTCGATCCGGTGATCCACCGACGTCCATGGCCTCGAGGACCTGACGGATGGCTTCGTTCGCCAGTGGCCCGCTGTCGGCCAGCTGTCGCAGGGCCGGCTCGAACAGGTGAAAGGGCGCTGCGGTGTGGACCCGGCACCAGCCGGCGAGCACCGTCACCTCGGGCCACGCCAGCCGGGCGGCGTGTTCGGCGGCCAGTCTCGACTTCCCGATCCCCGCCGGCCCGGTGATGATCGTCGCCGAGAAGTCCCGGCTCGGGCCCGGGTCCATGGCGTCGAGTTCGTCGCAACGGCCGACGAAGACGCCGCGTCGCTGCGCCGCCAGCGGGGCCGGCAACTCGACGGGCCGGACCGGTGTCGGGCTCCGTGGCTCGGAACCCAGGATGGGGTCGTGTTCGAGGATCTGGAGTTCGAGCCGGCGCAGGGGTTCGGTGGGCTCGACGCCCAGGTGCTCGGCCAACCACTGGCGGGTGTGCTGATAGGCCTGCAGGGCCTCGCGTTGGCGACCGCTGCGATACAGCGCCCGCATCGCCAGCGCCGTCAGCCGCTCCCGGTCGGGCCGGTCGGCGGCGGCGTCGGCGAGGACGGTGGCGACGAGATCGTGGCGTCCCAGCAGCAAGCCCGTCTCGCCGAACAGTTCCAGCGCATCACGCCGGCTGCGGTCCAGCCCCTCGGCGATCGGGACCAGATCGGGCAGATCGAGGCCCTCGAACGGTTCGCCGTACCACCGACCGAGCGCCCGTTCGAGCACCTCGAGGGCCTCGGCCGGACGGCGCAGCGCCAGGAGACGCCGGGCCTGGGCCAGTTCGGCTTCGAACACGACGTGGTCGACCTCGTCGTCGCCGGTGATCAGGGCGTAGCCGGGCGTCCCGCCGAGGGGCCGGGCCACGATCGTGGCCGTCGAGCCGACCTCGGCGAGGCGTCGGCGCAGGCGGACGATGTGGCTGCGCAACGACGAACCGGCGGTGGAGGGTCGATCCTCACCCCAGACGGCCCGTTGGATCGATTCGACCGGGACCGCGACCCCGGGTCTCGCCCCCAGAACGGCGAAGACGATCTCGGCCGTCGCGCTCCCGACCGAGTTCCAACCGGCATCGGTCGCCACACCCGGGGGGCCCAGGAACAGCAGCTCGGTCATGGATGCGGAGGTACCAACACGATACGAGAACGGTATCGGGCCTGGCGGGAGCGGTCGAAACGGCTGTTGCAGGTCCGTTGCGGGTCGACGGTTGACTGGGAGGACCGGATCCGTAGGAGCCGGCCGGCAAGGGGGGCGAACTCGTGCAGGATCTCACTCGACGTGTTGCCGGGCCCGACTCGGGCCGGCACCGAGCACCCGAGCCGCCGGTCATCGACCTGCGGGCCCGTCTCTTCACCGCCGACGGCGAGCGAACGATCGGTCGGGTGCACGCCGAGCTCGTGATGGCCGATTCGGACGCTCCCCGTCGGCGATTCCGCCTGCGTCGCTGATCCCGATCGGGCCTGGCGGCCTCGATGAGCCCGGCGCGGCGGCCGGGTTGCATCGGGGATGGCGAACGGACCGACCGGGCGAAACTACCCTTGAGCGTGGTTCCCCCGACGCCTAGAGTGGCGGTCCAGGGACCCACGCGAGGCGGAGCATGAATCGGCGACCGACACCAGACACCCAGCGTTCGACCCCCGACACGATCGCGGTCGGGGCGAGCGACGACCTCACGATCGACCTCACCCGGGAGCCGACGCGCCTCATTCGCAACGCCCCCGAACTGCTCCGCGAACCTCGTCACCAGTCCCTCTCGGGCTCGGTCTCGACGCCGCGGTCGGAGCGGCCGGCCCTGTTCGAGCCGCCGAAGGAACAGGAGCGGCATCTTGCGCCTCCGAAGACGCCGGCGCGGGTCTCGCCCGACACGTCCCTGGGCGGTCGACGATCCCGGCTCGGGCGACTGGCCGCATTCCTGAGGTTGGGCTAGCACCCCGATGGCTGCCGCACCCGAGGAGACGGGCCCGACGCCGACGCCGGCCGACGTGCTCCTCGAGCAGGGCGACCACCGGCGACTCGAGGCCGAGAGCATCCGTCGAACCCTCTTCGATCCTCCTCCCTCGACCTCGCATCCGTTCGACCTCGACCGGGCCGCCGAGCTCGCCGACGCGCTGTTCTCACCCCAGCGCGGACCCAAGCTCCCGATGTATCGCACCGACGCCGACGACGCCTCCGCCGAATCGGGCGCCGAGCCCACACCCGACAAGCTCGGGTTCGTCGAGCAACTGATCAAGTTCTTCGGTCGCTGACCGACTTGAATGGTTGATCGTTGCGCGGCCGTCGACGGCCGTTCGGCATCGGTCGAGCGATGACGACGACGGGACGATGGATGTGACTTCGACGGAACGAGACCAGACGATCGGCGGGCGCTCCACGCCGGCGGTCGCGGTCACCGGACCGCTGACCAAACTCGGCTATCAACCGGCGCTCGACGGATTGCGGGCCGTCGCCATCGGCCTGGTGCTCCTCGAGCACACCGGACTGGCGATCTTCGACGGCGGCCGCAACGGCGTCATCGTCTTCTTCGTGCTCAGCGGCTTCCTGATCACCAAGCTCATGGTCGAGGAGTGGGGCCGAACCGACTCGCTCGACATCAAGTCGTTCTACCTGCGGCGCACCATCCGCATCATGCCGGCGCCCCTGCTGATGATCGGCGTCCTGCTGCTCCTGCAGAACGAGATCGTCCCCGACCCCATCCAGCAGGACTACTTCCGATTCGAGCTGCTGCTCGCGGCCCTCTACATCACGAACCTGCGGCCGCTGTGGGGCGAGATCCCGGCCAACATCTCGCCCAACTACATGACCCACACGTGGTCACTGGCGGTCGAGGAACACTTCTACCTGGTCTGGCCCTGGGTGCTGAAGAAGCTCCGCCTGCCCGATCGCCCGGTCGATCGCGTGATCCGGGGACTGCTCTGGTTCGCGGTGGCCGTCACCGTGGTTCGCCAGCTCCTCGTCGTGGTCTACCCCGACGGGGTGGCGTTCTCGCTGTTCAGTTTCGACGGGTTCGCACTCGGGGCGGCGCTCGCGTTCGCCCTGCATCACGGGTTGGGCCGTCGGCTGTTCGACGTGGTCCGCAAACCGGCGGTGTTCTGGGGGGCCCTCGTGCTGCTCGCCGTCGACCTGCTCGGCGGGGAGTTCCTGCACTCGTTCGCGTACATCTACTACACCTACGTCGGTCTGGCGGCGGTGGCGCTCATCGGGCACCTCGTGCTCGAGCGGGAGTCACTCGGACACCGGCTCCTCGCCCTGCCGCCCGTCGTGTATCTCGGCAAGCTCAGCTACTCGATCTACCTGTGGCACGTGCCGATCATGACCTACTTCAGCACCCAGCGATTCCCCGACCGCTCGATCGTCGAGCTGGCCCTCATGGAGTGGCCGCTCACCCTGGTCGTGTCGGCGGCGTCGTACCACCTGGTCGAACTGCCCCTGGTCTCGCTGCGTCGACGGTTCTCGAAGGTGTGATCAGATGTCGAGCGGCTCGCGGCGTCGCTCGGCCTGGGTGGCCCGCAGGACGAGCTGCTGCACGAACAGCAGCAGGAGGAGCCACTGGGCGGTGAAGACCGGCTCGGAGATCGAGACGAACGCCAGGGTGAGGAGCGAGGCAACGGCGAAGGCGCCGACGAGGTGCGAGGCCCGAAGCAGCCGCCAGCCGCCGGCCAGCACGGAGACGAACAGCACGGCGTAGATCGCCATGCCGATCAGACCGAACTGGAGGATGAGATCGAGCACCCCGTTGTGGGCGTGCGGAACCCGGAACCCGATGTTGCGCCACACGGCCTGGGTCTCGACCGTCGGCGGCTCCGAACCCCACAGGATGCCGCCGAGCCCCCACCCGAACCAGGGGCGTTGCTCGATGGCCTCGACCACCGCCGACCAGATGAAGGTTCGTCCCGTGAACGTGATGTCCTTGCCGTAGGCCTCGACCACCGACTGCAGCGACAGGGCGATCCCGGTCACGAACGAGGCGATGACGGCCACGGTCGAGAGCACCAGGGCCGTTCCGAACCGGTGCTCGGTCTGGCGATAGACCCAGATCCAGACCCACAGGAAGACCACGAGGGCCACACCGGCCAGCCCGGTGACCGAGTCCGAACCGATCACCAGCGCCGCGATCCCGCCGATCGTGAGGAATCGCGGCCAGCGGCTGCGATCGAAGGCCAGGATGGAGCACAGCCCGATCAGCAGGACCGGGGTCATGGAGTTCTTGTGCAGGAAGTCGCCGTGCCAACCGGGGAGGGGTGGCGATTCGCCGGTCGGATCGATGTGGACGCGGGCCAATGGCGAGGTGGCGACCTGGAACAGGGTCCAGGCCACGACCATCCGCATGCCGATGTTGAAGGCCTTGACCGCGTCCGGCAGCGACGCCAGGCCGGCGGCGATCGCCATGGCGACATACAGCGGCAGGTCGCGTCGGAGGAAGAACGTCGAAACGACCGGGTCGTTGGTCCAGCGAATCGAGAACACCACCCAGGTCACGAACGCGATCGCCGAGACCGAGAGGGGGAACCGGCGCATGGCGTCGGCCGGGGCGTTCAGCAACGCTCCCAGGGCCAGCACGAGGATCCCGAACGACATCGCACTGGGAAGGGTGATGGCCTGCATGCCGACCAGCACGGTCAGCGCGATGGCGCTCATGCCGCAGAGCCGGCCGATGGGCCCGTATCCGTGGTCGTCGAGCGGCCAGACCTCGGCCAGGGACTTGAAGCGACGCCGGCGGATCCGTCGCATTCCCCAACGCCCGGCCCGCTGATCGCGGCCGGCGATGAACCGGTGGGTCGTCGGCGCAGCGTCGACCCTTCCCGCTACCGGTGGTGCGGATCGGGTGGGTGGGGCGGGCATGGGGATCAGTGGTGCCGGGCCGTGAACCCGAAGGCGCCGGCCACGAGTCCGAAGCCGATCATCGCATCGTAGAGGGCCCGTCGCAGATGCGGCGGATCACCGGCGACGACGCGCCGGGCCGGGCGGGCGGCGGCCTCGACCACCCAACGGACCCCACGCACGACGAGTCGCAGACGGGGTGCCTCGCGGGTCGTGCGGTTGATCACGGCCATGTTGTTGCCGAACCAGAAGTTCTTGGTCAGGGTGAAGCGGAACGAGGTCCGGGCCACCGGGATGTCCTCGTACATCATGGCGTCGAGGGCGTAGCGGTGGACGGCCCCGGCCTCGGCGGCGGTGTGGAAGAACACCATGTCCTCGCCCCCGGTCTTGCCGTAGTGGCTGAGGAACCGCACGTCGGGATGCTCGACCAGGAACCGGGTGCGCAGGAGGGCATTGGCCGTGCAGCCGTGCGGAGGTTCGCTGCCGTCCTCGTAGAGCTGTGACGCACCGACGAACCCCTGGGCCTCGTACCACGGCGGGGCACCGGGCGACGCCCGGAGCTGGAACGGTCCGGTGACGATGTCGGCGTCGGTCGCCGCCTGCATGGCCAGCAGCGCCGACAGCCACGTCGGCGCCGGGTCGCAGTCGTCGTCGGTCAGCACGACGAAGTCGGCGAGGTCCATGCCGTTGGTCAGCGCGGCGTTGCGGGCCACCGAGATGTTCTGGGCGCCGACGTGGACGTAGCGCAGCCCCAGGGGGTAGCAGCCCTCGAACTCGTCGCAGACCGTTCGGGCCCGGCCGTCGGGATTGTCGTCGATCACCACGACCCCGACCTTGGCTTCGGGCAGGGTGTGGTCGGCGACGGCGACGAGCGCCCGGAGCAGGACGGCCAGCGGCCCGTTGCGATCATGGGTGGCGACCGCGATCGCCACGGAGGGGGAGCCATCGCTCATCGGGGGACCGCCTGTTCTCGCTTCGTTGCCGTTCGATCGGGGGTCGGCGCCTTCTCGCGCTCGAACGAGTCGGCGCGCAGCTTCGAGGCGGTGGCCTTGGTGAGTCGCAGGGCGGTGCGCACCGGGCCCGAGGCCGCAGCCAGTCGGGCGAGGATCGCCCGCGGACCGCTCAGATGACCGGCCGACTTGGCGAACTCGGTCCGGGCGAGGTCGTCGTCACCCCGTTCGAGCGCTTCGGTGGCCCGCCACCACTGGAGCCGACCGATCCGGGCCCGGGCGTCGGCAACGAGGTCGGGATGGTCGGCGTGGTCGGCGATGAGGGTCTCGAAGAAGCGGTCCTCGGGCTCGGCGAAACCCTTCGAGGTGAGCGCCCCGCCGTGCACCCGGTAGTCGCTCAGGCGTTCGTCGACGTAGTAGAGGTCGTGGCCGGCGCAGAGGAAGGAGTAGGTGGCCCAGATGTCGTAGAGCAGGCCGCCTCCCGGGGGGAAGTCGACGGCGAGGAAGAGGTCGCGCCGCATGACTGCTGCGTAGGCGGGCTGCGCGGCATTCCACACCACCCCGACCCGGAGGCGGTCGGCCAGGGTTCCCGGGATCAGACCCGTCGACAGCTCGACCCGATGGGAGTTGCGTGCTCTCGAACTCGGTCGCCGCCGGCTGCCGGACACTGTTTTCGTCGATGATGTGGTAGTCGCAGAAGGCCATCGCCACCGTCTCGTGCTCGAGCAGGGGCGGAACCAGCCTGGCCAGGAAGTCGGGATGCCACCGGTCGTCGTCGTGCAGCGACGCCACCAGGGGGGCCCGGGCCAGGCGAACGGCGTTCTGGATGTTCGTCAGGGGTCCGGTGGAATCGGGGTGGCGGTGGTACCGGATCCGGGGGTCGTCGAATTCGGCGACGATGTCGGCGATGGCGTCACCCGGTGTGCTGTCCGACACCACGATCTCGAAGTCGGTGAAGGTCTGGGCCAGCGCACCGGCGATCGCCTCGCGGAGGTAGTCGACACGGCGATGGGTGGGCATCACGACCGAGACGGTCGGGTCGGGGAGGGGGAGGTTCATGATCCTCGAGTCGCGGCAACGGCCGGTGCAGGGGTGGGCAGGGCGGCCTGGGCGTCCAGGTCGGCGTCGAACCGGCGCTGCAGCACGATCAGCGCCGTCCAGCCGGCGGCGAGCAGGGCGGCCTCGGCCACGACGGTGCCGATCAACGCCCCCTTCCAGGCCAGGGACGGGATCAAGGTGATGTAGAGGGTCATGGACAACGCCGCCGACCCCACCAGGATCCAGGCCCGCAGCCGGGCCGCCCCGAGGCCGAGCAGGCCGTTGAGGGGGGCGTGCGAAACGGCGACGAGCGGCAGGAACAGCAGCAGGGCCCGGATCATGGGCACCGAACCGTCGAACTCGTCGAGCAGGACCTCGACGAGCGGAGCGGCCACGTACATCACGGCGCCGATGATGGTGCTGAGGACCGTCGAGACGACGGTGAAGCGGATGGTGCGCGACACGTGCTGACCCCGGGCGTTCTCGTCGTGCGACAGGAACCGCTGGAAGAGGGCCGTGTTCATGGTCTGGATGGGCAGCTGGGCCAGCAGGACGATCCGGAACGCCGCGCCGTAGAGACCGGCGTCGGTCCGCATGTCGAAGGCGTTGAGCACGGCCTTGTCGCCGTCGGTCTGCACGTTGCCCGACGCCATCGGGATCGAGAGCGAGGCCACGTTGCCGGCCTGGCTCCGCGTCGGTCGGGCGAAACCGGGACGGATCCCGATGCGGGGGAGCAGGCCGAAGAGCGAGATAGACGGCCAGGGCCGAAACGATGACCAGCCACGACGCCGCCAGGTTGGACAGGGTCAGCCGGTCGAGGGCCCACAGGGCGATCAGCGTGAGCGTGCGGACGCCCACCAGGGCCATCTTCAGTCGGGCCGCCGACGGGAAACCGACCACGGCCTGGCGGAGCGCGGCGGTGATCATGACCAGCGGTGCGGCGAGCAGCTCGACGCAGGCCAACAGGACGAGCACGGTGATGGGGATGCCGTCGATGATGAGCGAGGCGATGGCCAGCGCCACGCCGATCGCCACGATGCCCTGCCCGACGAGCATCGTCAGGGCCATCCGGGCCACCGATTGTGCCGCCTCGCGCTCCCGCAGGATCCGCTGGAGCACCACCAGGGTGAGCCCGGCCCAGCTCAGCGAGCCGAGCGGACCGATGATGGCGAAGAACCCGATGTAGACGCCCCACCCGTCGGGGCCGAGGCGGTCGGCCAGGATCGTGAACGACGCGAGGTTCGCCACCATCACGAAGAGGTCGGCGATCCCGCTCCACACGACGTCGCCGGCCATCTCGCCATAGCGGTGTCGGGCGGCGCTGGCGCGGCCGCGCAGTGATCCGGTCATTCCCACCCTTCAGCAATCGGCGCCGATCGTGTGCCCTTGAGCCTAGGAGCCCACCGCGGGCCCCGACCGGGGTCGCGGAGGCAATCCTTCCCAGTCGGGTCGCCGCGCGTCCCAGTAGGGTCGCCGCTCAGATTCCATCCCTCGATTCCGATAGTCGGACAATGACCCATCCACCCACCGGACGAGTACGGCAACCCCCACTGCGCAGCGCCGTGATCGGGGCCGGTGCCATCAGCCTCGAACACCTCGACCACCTCTCGCGCTCGGATCGGTCCCGGATCGTCGGGATCTGCGACCTGTCGCCGATCGCCGGATCGGTCGCCGCCCGCAAGTTCGGCGCCGACGCGTCCTACACCGACGTCGCCACCATGCTCGACGTCGCCCGACCCGACGTGGTCCACGTGCTCACCCCACCCCGTACCCACGGGGTGCTGGTCCGCCTGGCCCTCGACGCCGGATGCCACGTGATCTGCGAGAAGCCGATGGCCCCCACCGGATCCGAGACCCGCGACCTGCTCGATCACGCCGCAGCTGCCGGTCGGCACCTCGTCGAGAACCACAATTACCGCTTCAACGACGGCACCCGCTCGCTGCTGGCGCTCGCCGCGACCGACCAACTCGGCCCGGTCCACGAGGTCGACGTGCGGATGTCGCTCCC
Source organism: uncultured Acidimicrobiales bacterium (assembly GCA_963717115.1). Classification (GTDB taxonomy): domain Bacteria; phylum Actinomycetota; class Acidimicrobiia; order Acidimicrobiales; family SZUA-35; genus JBBQUN01. Next base: position 17,186 of record CAVQVO010000020.1, read on the forward strand.
GATGCGGGCGCCCGGCGGCCGTTTCGCCGACGAGGGCAACCCCGATCCCATCCACGGCATGCCGGCCGGGGTGATCCACGACGTGATCACCCATCTCGCCTACCTCCTCGATCACCTCGCCCAGCGAGCCGAATGGGACCGGGCGTCGGCACTGTGGAGCAACCACGGCGGCGGCGACCTGTTCTCGCGTCGACGATCTCGACGCGATCCTGGTCGGCCGCCACGAACTCGGACCGGTGCACGGCCGGATCCGGTTCGCCCACAACACCTTCCCCGACTCGTTCTCGCTGGTCATCCGGGGTGAGCACGGCCAGGCCTCGACCGACCTGTTCCACCCGTTCCTCGACGTTCGACGGGCCCGCAGCGTCGGTCCCCAGCTCTCGCCGATCGCCGACCACGTCGCCAACGGGTTCGGCCTGGTGCGGTCGGGGGCGACGAACTTCGGGCAGAAACTGCTCCAGCACTCGCCCTACCACGGGCTGGACCGGTTCCTCGGCCTGACCTACGAGGCCCTCGCCACCGGAGCCACCCCGCCGGTGACCCCACGCGACATCCTGGCCGCCGCCGACCTCGTCGACCGGCTCTGCGAGCAGCGAGAGGAGACGGGTCTGATGCGGCTGTTCATCACCGGAGCCACCGGCTTCGTCGGTCGTCACGTCGTCGCCGAGGCCGTTGCCCGCGGGCACCACGTCACGGCCCTGGTCCGCACCGGCACCGACCCGGCCATGCTCGACGCCGCGCTCGCCACCGGACGGGTGGACCTCGTCCGGGGCGACCTGTCCCGCTCGGCCCCCCTCGTGGAGCCCCTGCGAGGCACCGACGTCCTGCTGCACCTGGCCGCGGTGAAGGGCGGCGACTACTTCGCCCGTTTCGCCGGCACCGTGATCGGCACCGAGAACCTGCTCGCCGCCGCCGGCCGAGGCCGGCGTCGCGAACCTGGCCGCGGTCAGCACGTTCTCGGTCTACGACTACTCGGTCGCGACCCCGCAACGCCGACCTCGACGAGGAGACGCCGGTCATCACCGACGTCGACGACGCCGACGACTACGCCGAGACCAAGCTCTACCAGGACGAGCTCTACCGGGGCTTCGCCTCGGGAGCGGGACGGCACATGGTCATGCTCCGACCGGGCATGGTCTACGGCCCCGGTGAGCTCTGGCACCCCCTGCTCGGTGGCGAACTCGGTCCGCTGATGGTGCGGGTCGGCGGCGCCGCCCGTCCGCCGATCACCTACGTCGAGAACACCGCCGAGGCCCTCGTCCTGGCCTGCGAACGACTCGTCGACGATCCCGATTCCGTCGACGGCGAGATCATCAACATCGTCGACGACGACCTCCCGACCCAGAGCGAGTACGTCGCCCTGCTGCGCCAGGCCAACGAATCCGGGGCCGGCATCGAGCTGCCCCGAGCCGTGCCGGTGCCGTTCGCGGTGATGCGGGCCGCCGCCACGACCGCCCAATGGATCTCCCGGTCGTTCTTCGACGGCAGGGTGAAGCTGCCCAGCATCGCCGTGCCCGTCCAGCTCGACGCCCGGTTCAAACCCTTCGCCTACCCCAACACCAAGGCCAAGCGCCTGCTCGGCTGGACGCCCCGGTTCACCACCACCGAGGCCATTCGCCGCTCGGCGTCGGGCGACGACCTGGTCGCCGACCGGCTCGCCCGAACATGAGCGAGATCCGGGTCGCCTACTTCATGAGCGAGTTCCCGCGCCGGACCGACACGTTCGTGCAGCGCGAGGTCCAGGCGCTGCGCGACCTCGGCGCCGAGGTCGACACCTACTCGCTGCGCCGGCCCGGCGACGACGTCATGGTCGGGCCCGAGCAGGTCGCGCACCGGGCGGCAACGACCTACCTGCTCGACGCCGGCGCCCTCGGCGTGGCCCGGGCCCTGGTGTCGCAGCTGGCCCGTCCCCGCCGGTTCGTCTCGGCCCTGCGACTCGCCGCCGACCTCGCCCGGCCCGGCGCCCGAGGGGCGCTCTACCAGACGTTCTACGTCGCCGAGGCCCTGCTGCTCGCCGCCGAGCTGCGGCGAGCCGGTCACGAACACCTCCACGCCCACTACGGAGACGTCTCGTCGACCATCGCCCTGATCGCCGCCCGCCTGGCCGGGGTGCGATTCAGCTTCACCCTCCACGGTCCGGGCGTCTTCTTCGAGGCCCATTCGTGGCATCTCGGACGCAAGGTCGACGAGGCCGACTTCGTGGCCTGCATCTCGTGGTTCTGCCGGAGCCAGGCCCAGCTGCTGGCCTCGCCCGACGCCGCCGCCCATCTGCACGTCATCCACTGCGGGATCGACCCCGACCGGTATCGGTCGTCGCCCCGACCCGAGAACGGTTTCCACGTCGGGACCGTCGGCCGCCTCGAACACGTCAAGGGCAGCACGGTGCTGCTCCAGGCGTTCGCCGCCCTGCGCGAGACGATCCCCGGAGCGCACCTGTCGTTCGTCGGCGACGGACCCGACCGCCGAGCGGCTCGTCGCCGAGACCGCTCGGCTCGGCCTGACCGATTCGGTCACGTTCCACGGGGCCCGCTCGCAACAGGAGGTCGCCGAGCTGCTCGCCTCGTTCGACGTGTTCGCGCTCCCGAGCTTCGCCGAGGGCGTGCCGGTCGTGCTCATGGAGGCGCAGGCCAGCGGGCTCCCCGTCGTCGCCACCCAGGTCGGCGGCGTGAGCGAACTCGTGATCGACGGAACCACCGGATCGATCGTCGCCCCCGGTGACGTCGAGGCCCTCACGCGAGGCCCTGCAAACGCTCGCCGCCGACCCCGAGCGCCGTCGCGACATGGGGGTCGCCGGGGCCGCTCGTGTCCGGGGCGACTTCAGCAGCCTCGTCGAGGCTGCCAGACTCTTGGTTCTGTTCGCCGACGCCAAAGCAGGTTTGCCGAGTGCTGTTCGCCCCACACCATCACCCCGACTTCGGCCGTGATCGGTCATCGAGTCCGGGTGTGAGGCGTCTCGGCGCCCGCTCCGCCGCCCTGACGATGGTCCTGGTGCTGGTCGCCGCGGCGTGCAGCGACTCGTCGTCGACCGCACCGCCGACCGCACCCTCGCTGCCCGGCGACGAGGACTACAACCCGTCCCTGAGCGCCGACGACCTCGCCGACGAGAATCCCGAAACGGCGTCGGTCGTCGACCAGTACTCCTGGCAGACCCTGTCGAGCGGGGCCGGCGGCTTCGTCACCGGCATGGACGTCGATCCGGCCGGCGAGACCCTCGTCGCCCGCACCGACGTCGGTGGGGCCTATCGCTGGGACCGCGATGCCGAGACCTGGACCCAGCTCCTCGACATCGACGGCGTCGACGACCCGCAACGCCGCGACTACTTCGTCGAGTCCGCCGTGGTCGCCCCGTCCGACCCGTCCCGGCTCTACCTGGCCGTCGGCGATTCCGACTCCACGCCCAACGGACGCCTCCTGCGATCCGACGACGGGGGAGACACGTGGACCGCGGGCGCCGGCGAGCTCGTGATCTCGGGCAACGGCAGCTACCGCAACGGTGCCGAACGCCTGGCCGTCGACCCCGACGATCCCGACGAGCTCTGGTTCGCCTCCCGCACGCAGGGCCTGCTCGTGTCGCGAGACGGCGGTGCCACGCTCGCTCCCGTCGACGGCATCCCGGTCACGAGCGGACCCGACGGTCAGTTCGTCGGCACGTCCTTCGTCGCCGCCGCCGACGACGGGGTCACGCTCTGGGCCGGTGTCGCCAACGTCGGGATCTTCGGCTCGACCGACGACGGAGCGACCTGGGCCCTGATCTCCGAGACCGTCGGGATCCCCGCCGATGCCGACATCGATGCCCAGGGCCGCCTCTGGGTCGTCGAGGACGAGCCCGCGGCGATCAAGATCATCGAGCCGTCGGGCTCGGTCGACGAACTCGACGAACTGTCCGGCAGTCTCCGGGTCATCGGGCTCGATCCGGCCGACCCCGACACGGCGTTCGTCGGTGGGCCCGGCATCGCCAACGGGTCGCTGTGGCGCACCACCGATGGCGGATCCAACTGGTCGAGTCTCGAGCTCACCACGTCGTGCGAGAGCGTGCCCTGGCTCGACGCCTACCCGAACGAGTACTTCCCGTCGGGATCGTTGCTGTTCGATCCGGTCGACGGGGCCCTGTGGGTCCCCGAGGGTTTCGGGATCTGGCGCGACGGCGACCCCGCCGACGGCATCGACCTCGAGTGCCGGGTGGCGGGTGTCGAGGAACTGGTCAGCAACGACGTGGTCGTCCCCCGGGGCGGTCGGCCGGTGACCGCCTCGTGGGACCGGGCGCTCTTCTACCACGGGGGCATCACCCCGGACGAGGCGATCCAGGGCCCGACCACCCGCTTCAACTCGGCGTGGTCGCTCGATGTCTCGCCGTCGGATCCCTCGATGGTCTATGCCGTGGTCGCCGACCATCGGTTCTGCTGCGAGGGCGACGGGAACGCGTACGCCAGCGGCTGGTCCGACGACGGCGGCCGGACCTGGACCCGGTTCGGGTCCTACGACGACGGCCATCCGGCCGACCTCCGGTTCGGCAACATCGCCGTCTCGGCCACCGATCCCGACAACCTGGTGTGGTTGCCCACGTTCAACAAGGCCCCCCACGTGACCTTCGACCGGGGCGAGACCTGGACCGAGATCATCCTGCCCGGCACCGAGACCCTGCTCGACGAAGACGGCAACTACGCCGGCGGGTCGCACTTCACGTACTTCCTCAACCGCAGCGTGCTCGTCGCCGACCGGGTCGAGCCCGCAACCTTCTACCTCTACCACAGCGACCTCGGGATGTTCCGCTCGACCGACGGCGGCACCACGTGGGAAGCCCAGGCCTCCGAGGGGCTGCCCGTCGGTTGGACCGTCGGCTACTTCCACGCCAAGGTCCTGGCCTCGCCCACCACGGCCGGTCACCTGCTCTTCGCCCCCGGGTTCCTCGCCGAGGAGGTCACCGGGTTGTACGAGTCGTTCGACGCCGGCGCCACCTGGACCCGACGTGAGGGCATGGCCGACGTCGGCGCCTTCGACTGGGGTGCGCCGGCATCCGACACCGACGCCGCGACCCTCTACGTTGCCGGGACACTCGGCGGCGAGCGGGGTCTGTGGCGAGCGGTCGACGGCAGCGCCACCTGGGATCTGATCTCGGCTGCGCCCAACGGCAACTATCAGGGCATCAAGGCGATCGGCGCCGACCCCGAGGAGTACGGCACGGTCTACATCGGCTTCGAGGGGACGTCCTTCGTCGTCGGCACGCTCGGTGAGGGCTGACCGCTGGGTCCAATACCTCAAGGACCCGGTCAACGGACCGACGGGGAGGGGCGCATAGGATGGTCGCACATGGGTGTCCGAGGATGAGTAGCTGACGATGGAACTGTCATTCGTTTTCCGCCGCGCTGCGGCGACGCTGGTGGTTGGTGATCTTCTTCGCCCAGCTCGGTCTCTGGCCGCTCTACCTGGCCGGCAGCACCACCACCGAGTACCGCTCCACGGCGCTGCTCGAGATCGCCGAACCCGACGACGTCGTCAGCTTCGCGAGCGTCCCCGACCGTTACCTGCTGTCCCAGCTCGAGGTGCTCAACAGCCCGACCATGGCCGCCGAGGTCCAGGAGGCGTTCGGCGGCGACATCGAGGCCTCGACCCTGCAGCTCGTCACCGAGTTCGAGCATCTGCCCGAAACCGACGTCGTCAAGATCGAGACCACGTTGGGCAACGCCGAAGAGGCCCGGCTGGTGGCCCAGACCTACGCCGAGCGCTACATCGCCCAGCTCGTTGCCGACGAGGCCGCCGAACGCGACCCCCAGGTCGCCGACTACGAAGAACAGCTGGCCGTCGCCAGCTCCCGATTGGCCGAGCTCAATGCCGAGCTCACCACGGCGATGGCCCCCTACGTGAGTCGCGAACTCACCGGCGTTCCCGATCCCACCGTCGTCGTCCCGGCGGTCGTGGTCGAGCGCGACCAGAAGATCGCCGAGGTCGCCCGTCTGACCCGACTGCGCGACGAACTCGTCGATGCCGGGTCGAAGATCAATTCGCGCATCCTCCAGAGCGCCTCGCTGCCGACCGCTCCGGTCCCCGACGCCTCCAACACCGTCGGCTACGCCATCGCCCTGGGCAGCATCCTGCTGGGTGTCTCGACGGCGATCCTCCTGGCCCGATTCTCGACCAAGGTCCTCGACGAGACCGCAGCCGAGGGCATCCTCGGTGTCTCGATGGCCGGCGCCACGCAACAGAGCCGGGTCCTGCGCCTCAATCCCCTGAACGCCCTCGAGCGACTGCCCCAGGGCCTCATCCCCCAGATCGACCAGATCTGCGTCCGGGCCGAGGCGATGGCCAAGCTGGATCGGCCGCTCGTGGTGGCCGTCGTCGGCACCCAGCGGGGAGCCGGTGCGACCACGCTCGCCCTGGCGATGGCCGGCCGCATGGCGGCGGCGGAGTACTCGGTGCTGGTGATCGACGCCGACCGTCGCGATCCCTGGATGTCGGTCTCGTTCGGGACCACCCGGCACGGTGGCATCCCGGCCCTGTCCGGCCTCACCGATGCCCGGCTCGATCGGGTCTTCACCCACACGGGTGATCCGTCGGTTCGGGTGCTCGGCTTCGGCAGCGACCAGATCGCCTTCCGCCGCGACCTGGTGCCCCGGATCCTGGAGGGCGCTCGGCAGGCGGCCGACATCGTGGTGGTCGACGGTGGCCCGCTGCTCGAGGCCGCGTCGACGGTCGAGTTCTGCGTCGAGGCCGACGCCATCGTGCTCGCCGTGCCCACCGACGACCAGCGGGCCGACGATCTCGCCGCCGTCGCCCGCCAGCTGAGCGACCTGGCCGACCGGGTCCTGCCGGTTCGAACCGGCCCGGCATCGAAGCCGGCGAGTCCGATCGACGCGGTCGAAGACCGCGGCGGCGACAGCCTCAACCCGAATGGTCGCATCATCCCGCTCGTCGAGGAGCGCATGGCCCGCCTCCGCTCGAACCGATCGAGCGATCGGGCGACGAACGAGTCGATCCGCGGCCGATCGTCGCCGATGTCGTCGACGACCGACGACGACGACGAGGTGCTCGAGCGGCCCCAGCCGCGATCACGGCCGCAACCACGCCGCAGTTCCTAGCCCCCCATGGACGCCACGACGCCGAAATCGAGCGGTGGACGCGAGGAGCCGTCGTCATTCCCGCGCACAACGAGGCCACCAACATCGGTCGCTGCCTCGACGCACTCCTGGCCAACGACGGCATCGAGGACTTCGACGTCGTCGTGGTGTGCAACGGATGCACCGACGACACCGCCGCGGTGGTGTCGTCCTACCCGCCTCCCGTCCGGCTCATCGACACCCCGGTCGGCGGCAAGGCCCACGCCATCGATCTCGGCCGTCGATCGACCGCACCGGGGGTCCGGGTCTACCTCGACGCCGATGTCGTGATCTCCGGCGGCGCCCTGCGCGCCGTCGATCGGCTGTTGGCCGACCCGGCGATCCACGGGGCCGCGCCGGCCATCGAACTGGTCGTGCCCGAGGCGGCGTCCTTCGCCGTGCGCCACTACGCCTCGGTGTGGCGCCAGGCTCCGTACTTCGGTCGCAACCTGATCGGCGCCGGCTTCTTCGCCCTCGACGCCGAAGCCGATGGTCGCATCGGCGAGTGGCCCGATCTCATCGCCGACGACCTGGTCGCCCTGTGCCACCTCGATCCGGACGAGCGGGCCGTCGCCCCGACCGAGACCTTCCGTCACGAACTCCCGCCGACGATCGGCCAGATCTGGCGGGCCGAGGTGCGACGGGAGGCCGGGCGCCGGCAGTTCGCGGCGTGGGCCGCCACCGAGGCCCCCGACATCGCCGAGGAGGAGACCGGGGGGCGCTGGCTGATCGGCCTCGCCCGCCGACCTCGGTCCTGGATCGGACTCGGCCTGTTCGTTGCCGTCAAGGCCACGGCCAAGGTGCAGGCGAGGCGGGACCTGGGTCGGGGTCACGTTCGCTGGGCGGGGCCCCGATGAGCATCCATCGAGAGCCCGTGCTCGCGGCGACCACGACGCTCTACGGCGTCGGCATCCACTCGCTGACCGAGACCGGTGCGGTCGATCTGGTGCTGGCCGAATCCGCGGCGACGCATGGTGGATTCCTCTGCACCCTCAACCTCGACATCCTCCGCCAATGTCGGTGCAGTCCCGATGCCCGGGACCTCGTCGGTTCGGCATCGGTCGTCGTCGCCGACGGCATGCCGCTGATCTGGGCCAGTCGACTGGTGGGGGAGCCGCTCCCCGAGCGCATCGCCGGCTCGTCCCTGATCTGGTCGCTGCCGGAGCGGGCCGCCGAACAGGGCCGATCCATCTTCCTCCTCGGGGGCAACGCCGGGACCGCGGCCGGAGCGGCACGGGTACTCTCGCAGCGGTATCCGACGCTCCGCATCGCCGGGACCTACTGCCCGCCCGTGGGGTTCGAGCACGACCCGGTCGAGATGGCGACGATCCAGGCCCGCGTGGCCGACGCCCGCCCCGACATCGTGTTCGTCGGACTCGGCTTCCCCAAGCAGGAACGGCTCATCGCCGCGCTCCGACCCCAGCATCCCGCGACCTGGTTCGTGAACTGCGGAGTGAGCTTCAGTTTCGTGAGCGGCGAGATCGAACGGGCGCCCCGGGTGCTCCAGGTCCTCGGCCTGGAGTGGGTCCACCGCCTGGTGCACGAACCGCGCCGGTTGGCCCGTCGCTATCTGGTCCAGGGCGTACCGTTCTTCGCCGTGCTGATGGCGTCGTCGTTCGTCGAAGGCCGTCGCCGCCGGGCAATGTCGCCCGACTGAGCCCGGGGTACCCCACGAGGGCCGATCGGTCCGATACCGTCTCGTTCCAAGCCCCGGGCATCCCCTGCCCGCACTTGCGGCCCGAGACCGTGCGCCCGCACGACGAACACGCTGGAGAGCGAATGACTGTCAAACGATACGCGTCGGCCCTGATCGCCGCCGGGTTGCTCGGGTCGGTGGCCACCGCCGCCTGGGCCCAGACCGTGCAGATCACCGATTCGAACATCGATTCCTACGACCCCGAGCCCACGAACGGCAAGGACGTGGTCTTCTGGAGCTTCGACACGAACGTCCCCGGCATCACCACCGCCACCGAGACCGGCGGCCAGCAGGCCGACGTCTTCTACTACAACGGGACGACCGGGCTGTTCACGAACCTGTCGCCCAACACCGAGTCCGGCAACGAGCACGCCACGGTGTCGGCCGACGGGTCCACGGTGGCCTGGGACTTCTGGTTCAACGCCGGCAACACGCTCTACCAGTCGGCCAATCAGCGCTCGATCGTGGTGTACGACGTCGCAACCGGCACCTACAGCGTGGCCGACGCGACCATCGGCGGTGGCCTGGCCGACTTCCGGCATGCTTCGCTGAGCGACAACGGCTCCGTCCTGGCCTTCCAGAGCGGTGGCAGTGGAGTCGGCGACATCTACGTCAAGATCGGTGCCGCGGCACCGGTGGCGATCACCTCCAGCGGCCAGGCCTCCCGGCCGGCGGTCTCGGGCGACGGCTCCACGATCGCCTACGTCGACGGCGGCAAGGTCTACACCCAACCCGCCGCCGGCGGCGCAGCCACCCTGATCTCGGGGGCGGCCACCGACACCCAGACCCCCGACCTCGACTTCGACGGCAACGTCGTGGTCTACGAACTGGTCGAAGCCCGCGACAGTGGCAGCGGCACGGTCTCGCAGAGCCAGGTGGTGCGAGCCACCGGAGGCGTCCAGACCGCCCTGACCGCCGGCGATCGGTCCACCGATCACCCCTCGGTCTCGGGTGACGGCACCATCGTGGTGTTCAACTCCAAGTCGACCAACCTCGGCGTCGACAACACGGCGGCCGGCAACGACGTCTACCAGTGGACCACCACCGGCGGGCTGTCGCTCGTGGTGTCCGGTACCAGCGCCACCGACGAAGCCGACAGCTACCACGCCACGATCAACCCGAACGGCACCCTGATCGGGTTCCGTTCGGTGGCCGACAACTTCGGCACCGACACCGTGCAGTCGGCTCGCGACATCTACGTCACCGTCGGTCCGAACGGATCGGCGGCCAACCTGCCGATCGCCCCGTCGGCGTCCACCACCACGACGACCACGACCACCACCACCACGACGACCACCACCACGACGACCACCACCCCTCGGGGCACGGTCGCCCAGGCGGCGACGGTCGACGACATCCTGCGGGCCACCGACTACCGGACCTCCGACGCCGACATCCTCCGGCTCTACCAGGCGCTGCTCAACCGTCCGCCCGACGCCGGTGGCGCCAAGTACTGGATCGCCGAGGCCCGACGGGGCGTGGGCTACCTCGACCTCGCCTGGGCGGTCTCGGCCTCGCAGGAGTACCAGAACAACTACGGCACCGACGTGTCGATCACCCAGTTCCTCGACATCCTGTACACCAATGTCCTGGCTCGCGGCGGCACCGACCCACGCTCGGGTGATCCCGCCGGCTACGACTACTGGTTGGCCGAGATGCGGCGGGGCCTGAGTCGTCCGCTGACGGTGTTCTACGTCGCCGACAGCGCCGAGTTCAAGACCAAGTTCCCCTTCGCCGCCAAATAGGTGAGGCGTGCGGGAACGGACCGACTCAAGCGACTTCGGCCGATGCCGATAGAACCGGGAGTCACCCGTCCGTTCCCGCACCCAAGCGAGCTTTCATGATCTTCACCCGAGCCGGCCTCGATGACGCCTGGCTGATCGACCCCGATCCCCACACCGATGACCGCGGCTTCTTCGCCCGCTTCTACTGCAACGACGAGTTCGCCGAGCACGGTCTGGCCTCGAACATGGTGCAGGGCAACATCAGCTACACGGCCAAGGCCGGAACGATCCGCGGCATGCACTACCAGATCCCGCCTGCGGGTGAGGCCAAGTACATCCGGGTCCTCAACGGCGCCATCCTCGACGTCATCATCGACATGCGGCCCTGGTCGGCGACCTACCTTCGCCACATCGGGGTCGAGCTGTCGGCCGGGAACCGGACCGGGATCTACGTCCCGCCGCTCTTCGCCCACGGCCACCAGGCGCTGACCGACGACGTCGAGATCGCCTACCTGGTCAGCGAGTTCTACACCCCGGGGGTCGAGCGGGGCATCCGCTACGACGATCCGGCGTTCGCCATCGAGTGGCCCCTGCCCGTGTCGCTCGTCAGCGACAAGGACGCCTCGTGGCCCGACTTCGACGCCGAGACCGCCGCGGCGGAGATCCAGGAGAACCCGTCATGATCATCGTCGACACCGCCCTCGCGAACGCGGCGGCGGCCGGTACCCCGGTGCGGGTGGCCCTCGTCGGAGCCGGGTTCATGGCCCAGGGCATCGTCAACCAGATCGCCCACTCGGTGCCGGGCATGGACCTGGTCGCCGTCGTTGCCCGCCGACCCGACCAGGCCGAGGGTGCCCTGCGCTACGCCGGGCACGACGACATCGCCCGGGTCGCAGACGCCGCCGGACTGAGCGCGGCCATCGCCGCCGGCCGCCCGGCGATCACCGACGACCACACGGCGGTCACCGAGTGTCCCGAGGTCGATGCGATCATCGAGGTCACCGGCTCGGTGCACTACGCCGCCCAGGTCGTGCTCGATGCGGCCAACGCCGGCAAGCACATCATCCTCATGAATGCCGAACTCGACGGCACCATCGGACCCATCCTCAAGACCTACGCCGACGCCCAGGGGGTCATCCTCGCCGCGTCCGACGGCGACCAGCCCGGCGTGCAGGCCAACCTGATCCGGTTCGTCCGTTCGATCGGTCTCACGCCCCTGGTGTCGGGCAACATCAAGGGCCTCCAGGACCCCTACCGCAACCCCACCACGCAGGAGGGCTTCGCCAAGCAGTGGGGTCAGAACGTCCACATGGTCACGAGCTTCGCCGACGGCACCAAGATCAGCTTCGAGCAGGCGATCGTGGCCAACGCCTTCGACCTGCGGGTGCACCGGCGGGGCATGCTGGGCACCGACTGGCGTGACCACATCGACGGGGCCACCGAGCTCTACGACGCCGACGAACTCGTCGCCAACGGGGGCGTGGTCGACTACGTGGTCGGGGCGATCCCCGGTCCCGGCGTCTACTGCTTCGGCACCCATCCCGATCCCAAGCAGCAGCACTACCTGAACCTCTACAAGCTCGGGACCGGACCGCTGTACTCGTTCTACACGCCCTACCACCTCTGCCACTTCGAGGTCCCCCTGTCGGTCGCCCGGGCCGTGCTCCTCGGCGACGCGGTCATGGCGCCCCTCGACGGACCGAAGGTCGACGTGGTCACCGTCGCCAAGACCGACCTCACCGCCGGAACCGTCATCGACGGCCTCGGCGGCTATCACACCTACGGCGAGGCCGAGAACTACGGGGCGTCGCGGGCCGAGGGCCTGCTGCCGATCGGCCTGGCCGAGGGGTGCACGCTCGTGCGGGACGTCCCGAAGGACGCGGCGCTCACCTACGCCGACGTCTCGGTCCCCGAGGGTCGGCTCGCCGATCGACTGCGGGCCGAGCAGGACGCGCTGCTGGCCTTCTTGATCGAATCTGAACCTTTTTCCGGGTCGCGTCCCGGGTCGGTCCTCTACCGTCGTCGTCATGGGCGCGATGACCACGAACGAGAAGCTCGTCGTCTGCGCGCTCGATCTCGTTGAACGCATCGACGGCGGACCGGTCCACGGCTACCGACTGGCCCGACTGATCGCCGGGGTCGAGCCCCCGCTCCGCTCGATGAACTACGCCACCGTGTATCGGATCCTGAGCCGGCTCGAGGCTCGCGGTCTGCTGGTCGGGTCGGTGGATCCCGACGAGGTCCGCCCCGGCCGTCCGCGTCGCTGCTTCCGCCTGACCGACGAGATCCGGGTCGCGATCGAGTGTCCGCCGCTCACGGTTCGGGACGGGACCCTCGCGGTCGAACGGCGGAGCAGCGCCGGGCGGTAACGTCGGCGTCCATGGAGCACGTTCGCCACGTCGCCGACGTCGTCGTCGAGATCGCCGGGCCCGACGACCCCCATCGTCGTGCATCGACCGGGGGCCATCGACGTCGTCGATGGACGCGTCACGGCCATCGGCGCGCCGTCCGACCTGCCCGTCGCCGGTCCCGACGTCGTCGTTCACGCGACCGGTGGGCTGTTGCTGCCCGGTCTGGTCAACACCCACAGCCACGGTCCGATGGTCGTCTTCCGCTCCGCCGGCGACGGTCTGCCGCTCGACCGGTGGTTGACCGAGGCGATCTGGCCCCGGGAGGGTCGGATGAACGGCGACGACGTCTTCGCCGGGATGCTGCTCGGCTCGGCCGAGATGCTCCTGGCCGGCGTGACGACGAGTGTCGAGATGTACCTCCACGACGAGGCCATCTTCCGCGCCGTCGCCCAGACCGGGGCGCGGCTCGTCTCGACCCCCGGCGTGGTCATGGCCCTGCACGGTGCCGACATCGACGGCCGCATCGCCGAGATCGGCGACCTCCACGCCCGCTTCCATCGGCCCGACGAACGCATCAGCGTCGGATTCGGGCCCCACTCGGTCTACGACCTGTCGGCCGACACCCTGGTCGAGGTGGCGACCGCCGCCCGCGATCTCGACACCGTCCTGCACGTGCACCTCGAGGAGACCCGGGCCGAGCGCGACCTCGTGATCGAACGCGAAGGTCGATCGGCCACCCGATTCCTGGCCGACCTCGGGCATCCTCGACCACCGGGTCCTCGGCGCCCACGGCATCTGGCTCGACGACACCGATCGTCACCTCCTGGCCGAGGCCGGCGCCACCATCGCCCACTGCCCGAGCTCCAACCTCAAGCTGGGCTCGGGGTTCGCCGACGTCCGGGCCCTGCTCGACGCCGGGGTCAACGTCACCGTGGCCACCGACGGGGCGGCATCGGCCGATTCGCTCGACCTGTGGCACGGGATCCGGCTCGGCACCGGGCCTGGCTCGAGCGCTCCGGCTCGACGCGCAGGCGCTGTCGGTCGAGCAGACCCTGCTCATGGCCACCGCCAACGGGGGCCGGGCCATCGGCCAACCCGACGTCGGCACCCTGACCGTCGGTTCCCGGGCCGACTTCTGCCGGATCGACCTCGACCAACCGATGCTGTCGCCGGCGCTCGACGACCACGAGCTGTTGACCCACGTGGTGTTCAACACGGTGTCGGCGTTCGTCACCGACGTCTGGGTCGACGGTCGACCCGGTCGTTGCCGACCGTTCGGTCCTCGGCGTCGATCTCGAGGCCGCGACGGCCGACGTGGCCCGCCGGGCCCGGCGCCTCAGCGCCTGACCGGACCCGTCGACCGGTAGTCGGCGAACCGGGCCAGCACGTCGGCCATCTCGTCGGCGGTCAGCAGCACCGGTCGACCGACCGAACGGGCCCGCAGGTACTGGTCGGCCAACGCCTCGACCTCGATGGCCAGGGCCAGCGCCCGGGCCGGTGTTCGGGCGCAGGCGATCTGACCGTGGTTGGCGAGCAGACAGGCGCTGCGACCCTCGAGGGCCGTGACGGCGATGGCCGACAGCTCCGGGGTCCCGTACGTGGCGTAGCCGCCGCAGCGGATCGAGTCGCCGCCGGCGACGGCGACCATGTAGTGGAAGGCCGGGATCGACTGACGCAGGGTGGCGAGCGCCGTGGCCGCCGGTGAGTGCAGGTGCAGGACGGCGTCGACGTCGGCCCGTCCGGCCAGGATGTCGTGGTGGAATCGCCACTCCGACGACGGTCGGCGGGAACCATCGGGGGTCCCGTCGGCGTGGACGTGCACGATGTCGTCGACGCCGAGTTCGTCGTAGGGCACCGCCGACGGTGTGATCAGCATGCCGTCACCCCAACGCACGCTGGCGTTGCCCGAGGTGCCCTGATTGATCCCCGACCGGTTGGCGGCGAGACAGACGTCGATGAGGGACTGGCGGGCGGCCAGTTCGGCGGCCGGGGCGTCGGGAACGGTCACGGGTTGCTCCTCAGCAGTTCGGCGAACAGATCGAGGACGGTGTCGCGGGCGCCGGCGATGGCGGCCATGATCTCGTCGAGCGAGATCTCGGTGTCGGCCAGCCCGGCGGCCGGGTTCGAGATGATCCCCACCGACGCGTATCGGATCCCCAGCTCGACGGCCAACACCACCTCGGGGTAGCCGGTCATCCCCACCAGGTCGGCGCCGAGGAGCCGGGCCATGCGGATCTCGGCCTTGGTCTCGAAGCGGGGACCGTTGAAGCAGATGTAGGTGGCGGAGGGATACAGCTCGATTCCCCGGGCGGCGGCCGCGGCGGCCAGCGCCGCCCGCAGCGACGGGTCGTACGGGTTGCCCATCTCGGTGTGGCGGACCTCGCCGGGTCGATCGAAGAAGGTGTCGGCCCGGCCGGTGGTCCAGTCGATCACGTCGTCGATCAGGGTCAGCGAACCGGTGACCAGGTGGTCGGCGATGCCGCCGCTCACGGCGGTGGCGAGCAGGTCGGTCACCCCGACCTCGCGCAGGGCCCACAGGTTGGTGCGGTAGTCGATCTGCTGGGGCGGCACCGAATGGCCGGCCCCGTGGCGGGGGAGGAACGCCACCTCGGCCCCGTTCCAGGACCCGGTGGTGACGCCGACCTCGCCGTACGGCGTGGCCACGATGGTCGTTTCGGGCCGTTCGAGTCGGGGGAGTTCGGAGAAGCCCGAACCGGTGATGAAGCCGTACACCCGCACAGCGTGCCACGGGGTGGGCGTCGTGCCCAGTTGGGCGCCCATGTCCGGAATGTGACAACCGACGCAGCATGCGGTGGTCCGGCTGATCGGCGGCCTTACACTGCCGCGGGTTGCATTGGGAGAGACGAAGCGAGGACGAACCCATGGATAGTGTGAAACGATTGTTGGCCCTGGCCTTCGCCATGGCCCTGCTGGCTGCGGCCTGCGGGAGCGACAGCGAGACCGACGCCGGCACCGATGAGGGCACGACGACCACCGAGGCCACCGACGACGGCGGCGAGACCACCACCACCGAGGCCACCGACGACGGCGGCGACGAGGGCGGCGACGAGGGCGCAGCCGCCGGCGACTGCGCCAGCGAGGACGTCCTCTGTGTCGGTCTCGTGACCGACGTCGGCAAGATCGACGACAAGTCCTTCAACCAGTCGGCCTGGGAAGGCGTCGAGGCCTCCGATGCCGACGTGAAGGACTTCATCGAGACCCAGGACTCCAAGGACTACGCCACCAACATCGGCACGTTCCTCGAGCAGGACTACGACGTCGTCGTCACGGTCGGTTTCGCCCTGGGCGAAGCCACCCTGATCGCCGCCGGCGAGAACCCCGACACCCTGTTCATCGGTGTCGACCAGTTCCAGGGTGAAGCCGTCGACAACGTCGCCGGCCTCATCTTCCCCGAGGACCAGGCCGGCTTCATCGCCGGCGCCCTCGCCGGACTGCTCACCGAGACCAACACCGTCGCCGCCGTGCTCGGTACCGACCTGGTCCCGCCCGTCGTCGCCTTCAAGGAGGGCTACGAAGCCGGAGCCAAGTACACCAACCCCGAGGTCAAGCTGCTGTCGACCTACCATCCCGGTGGTCTCGACGTGGCCTTCGTCGACCCCGCCTGGGGTGCCGACACCGCCCGCCAGGCCCTCGACTCGGGTGCCGACGTGGTGTTCGGTGCCGGTGGTCTCACCGGCAACGGTGCCCTCGGTGAGGTCGCCAAGGAAGGCGGCGCCGCCTTCTGCATCGGCGTCGACTCCGACCAGTGGGAGACCGTGCCCGAGGCCCATCCGTGCCTCGTGACCAGCGCCATGAAGCTGATCAACCCGGGCGTCGTCGACCTCATCGCGCAGGCCAAGTCCGGCTCGATGAGCAGCGGAAACTACGTCGGAGCGGTCGGCATCGCCCCGTACCACGATTTCGACAGCACGATCTCCGACGACATCAAGGCGCAGATCGACGAGATCACCGCCGGCGTGCTCGACGGTTCGATCCCGACGGGCTACACGCCCTGATCATTTCCTGAATCACTCGATTCGAGCCCGGTGGTGTGCGAGTATCTCGCATCCCGCCGGGCTCGTTTCGCGTTCGGGCGGATCCCCCTCCGGAAGGAAGCTTCTTGATCGCCCGTCTCCGCTCGACCGCTCTCCTGCCCGCGCTGGCCGTCGTGCTCGGGCTCCTGATCGGAGCGGTCCTGATCCTGGCGGCGGGCAAGAACCCGCTCGAGGCCTACTGGGCCATGCTCGAGGGGGCGTTCGGTTCGGGCGATCGGTTCGGGCGCACGCTCGAGAAGGCCACCCCGCTGGTCATGGGCGGTCTGGCCGTCGCCCTGGCCTTCAAGGCCGGGCTCTTCAACATCGGTGGCCAGGGCCAGTTGCTGCTCGGCGCCGCCTTCGGGGCCTACATCGGCTTCCGGTTCTCGATGCCGGCGGTGATCCACATCCCCTTCGCCCTGTTCGTCGGCGGTCTGGTCGCCTCGCTGCTGGGCATGCTGGTCGGGGCGCTCAAGGCCTATCGCGGCACCCATGAGGTGATCAGCACGATCATGCTCAACTTCGTCGCCGCCAACTTCACCGACTGGTTGGCCAGTCGCGACGGACCCTGGAACGACCCGAACGGGGGAGCGATCGCCCGGACCCCCCTGGTGAAGGAATCGGCCGAGATCCCCCGGGTCGGTGGACTGCCCCTCGGCTTCGCCGTCGCCGTCCTGGCCGCCGCGGCGGTGTGGTGGCTCCTGGAACGCTCCACGCTCGGGTTCGAGATCAAGACCGCCGGAGCCAACAAGTTCGCCGCCACCTACGCCGGCATCAAGGTCAACTGGATCATCATCACCACCATGGGGCTCAGCGCCTTCCTGGCCGGCGTGGGTGGGGCGATCGAGACCCAGGGCGTGGTCGGCCGGTTCGAGCCCGGCTTCAACACCGGCCTGGGCTTCGACGGCATCACGATCGCCCTGCTGGCCCGGACCAACCCGCTGGCGGTGGTGCCGGCGGCCCTGCTCATCGGGGCGATGGACGCCGGGTCGAGCCGGATGCAGTCGGTGTCGAAGGTCGAACCCGAGATCATCAGCGTGATCCAGGCCTGCATCCTGTTCTTCATCGCCGCCCCGTCGGTGGTCCGCTACATCACGCGCCTGCGAGCGGTCGAGGAGACCGGCGAAGAGAGCGTGCGACTGTCCGCCGGCTGGGGAGCCTGACATGACTGCTGCCACCACCACCTCCACCGGCTCCGACCAGGGCGATTCCCTCGTTCGAGAGCGTCAAACGCTACGCCCCCCACGCCACGGCCGTCGCGGTCCTGATCGCCGCCCTCGTCTCCTACAACTGGGACTCGGTCCAGACCGAGGCGGTCATCGCCGCCACGGTGCGGGCCGCGGCGCCCCTGCTGCTGGGGGCGCTCTGCGGCCTGATCGGGGAACGGTCGGGCATCGTCAACATCGGGATCGACGGGCAGATGCTCTTCGCCGCCTTCGTTGGCTTCATGGCCTCGTCCTACACCGCCGGAGCCGGCACGTTGGTCTCCCTGACGGTCGGGGTCCTCGCCGGCATGATGGGGGCCTCGCTGTTCGGCCTGTTCCTCGGCTGGTGCTCGGTGACCCTCAAGATGGATCAGATCATCGCCGGCACGGTGATGAACATCTTCGCCCTCGGCATCACGAGCTACCTCTACGTGCAGGGCCGGACCCAGCCCTTCTACCCGAACTGGAAGGTGCCGGTCCTGAGCGAGATCCCGATGCTTGGCAAGGCGGTCTTCGACAACGGACCGCTCACCTACGCCGCCCTGATCATCGTCGTGATCGTCCACGTCGCCCTGTTCCGCACCCGATGGGGTCTGCGCACCCGGGCCGTCGGCGAACACCCGTCGGCCGCCGACACCGTCGGGGTCAACATCGTCTGGTTGCGCTACCGCAACCTCATGATCGCCGGCGCCCTGGCCGGACTCGCCGGGATGTTGCTCATCCAGTCGGCCTCGGTGTTCAACCGGGGCATGACCAACGGCAAGGGCTTCATCGCTCTCGCCGTCATGCTCGTCGGCCGCTACCGGCCCTTCGGTGCCCTCGGCGCCGCGCTCCTGCTGGGGTTCTTCACCGCCCTCCAGAGCCAACTCCAGTTCAACCAGGCCTTCGACGTCCCCCCGCAGTTCTTCGGGATGATCCCGTTCGCCCTCACCGTGGCGGTCCTCGCCGTCGCCGGTCTCCGGGCCCGCCCACCGGCGGCCGCCGGCAAGCCCTACGAGAAGGAGTGACGCCCCGTGCCCGTCGCCGCTGACGCACCCATGCTGCTCGAGGCCCGAGGACTCACGAAACGGTTCCCCGGGGTCCTCGCCTGCGACCAGGTCGACCTCCAGCTCCGTTCGGGCGAGATCCTCGGGCTCCTGGGCGAGAACGGCGCCGGCAAGTCGACCCTGGTCAAGATGCTGTTCGGGATCTACGACGCCGACGAGGGCGAGATCCTGCTCCGGGGTGAGCCGACCGCCGATCACCGGACCGGCCGATGCCATCGGCCACGGGATGGGCATGGTCCACCAGCACTTCCAGCTGGTCGGGCCGCTGTCGGTCGCCGACAACATCACCCTCGGCGCCGAGCGCCGCAAGGGGATCTTCCTCGACACCAAACGGGCCGAGACCGAGGTCCGTGAGCTGTCCGAACGCTTCGGGCTCACCGTCGACCCCACGGCCATCGTCGAGGACCTGCCGGTGGGGATCCAGCAGCGGGTCGAGATCCTGAAGGCGCTCTACCGGGGCGCCGAGATCCTCATCCTCGACGAACCGACGGCGGTGCTCACCCCGCAGGAGACCGACGAACTGCTCCAGGTGATGCGGGATCTCGCCGCCACCGGTGTCGGCATCATCTTCATCACCCACAAACTGCGCGAGATCCTCGCCGTCACCGACACCGTCACGGTCCTGCGCGGCGGCAAGTGGGTCGGCACGGTCGAGACCGAGGGTTCGACCCAGGCCAGCCTGGCCGAGCTGATGGTGGGGCGGTCCGTGGTGCTGCGGGTCGAGAAGCCGCTCGCGGCGCCGGGCGACGTGGTGCTGTCGGTGAGCGGGCTCCGGGCCAAGGACGACCGCGGGCACCGGGCCCTCAACGGCATCGAGCTCGAGGTGCGAGCCGGCGAGATCCTCGGCATCGCCGGGGTCGAGGGCAACGGTCAGCGGGAACTCGTCGAGGCCCTCACCGGCCTGCGCCGGCCCGACGCCGGTTCGATCACGATCACCGGCATCGACGTCACCAAGTCCGATCCCCGGACCATCTCGGAACTCGGCGTGGCCCACGTTCCCGAAGACCGCGAGAAGGACGGGCTCGTCGGTTCCTACTCCGTCGCCGACAACCTCGTGCTCAACACCTACTTCAAGGAACCGTACGCCCGAGGCCCGGTCCGCCAGTTCGACGCCGTCGCCGCCCACGCCCTCGACCTCGTCGAGCGCTACGACGTCAAGACCCCCTCGATCGACACGCCGGCGGCCTCGTTGTCGGGCGGCAACAAGCAGAAGCTCGTCGTCGCCCGCGAACTCAGTGCCGAGACCAAGCTGGTGATCGCCTCCCAACCGACCCGGGGTGTCGACGTCGGCTCGATCGAGTTCATCCACTCGCGGCTGATCCAGGAACGAGACGAGGGCAACGCCGTCCTGGTCGTCTCGGCCGAACTCGACGAGATCTTCGGGCTGTCGGATCGGATCGCCGTGATCTACGAGGGCCGCATCGTCGCCGTGCTCGACCCCGAGACCGCCACGCGCGAACAGGTCGGCCTGCTCATGGCCGGGGCCGACGTTTCGTCTTCGTGAACACTTGATGGCATCGGGCCCGTACCCCTCCACGATCCCCGACTCCGGCCGACGATGCTGGTACCAATGGTGATGGCGTAAGGGCGGGTGGATGCCCGCCGAGCCGGAACGGGGTCGTGTTCGATGTCCGATGCCACCAGCGAGCGTTCGCAGGCCCCGCAACGACGGCTGACCGTCGTGCTCGACACCTCGGTCCTGCTGGCCGATCCCCGGGCGCCGCTGCGATTCGAAGGCCACGACGTCGTCGTCCCGGTCGTGAGCATCCTCGAACTCGAGAGCAAACGGCACCATCCCGACCTGGGGTGGAACGCCCGCAAGGCCCTCGGGTTCTTCGAGGAGCTGCGGGTCCGTCACGGCGGTCTCGACGAGCTGATCCCCCTCGGCAACGCCTCGACGCTGCGCATCGAACCCAACCACTCCGACGTCGAGCTCCCCGACGCGCTCGCCACCTTCGACCACGATCATCGGGTCCTCGCCGTGTGCGTCGGACTGCTCGACGACGGTGAAGACGTCGAACTCGTCAGCAAGGACCTGCCCCTGCGGTTGAAGGCCGGCGTGCTCGGCATCGAGGCCGACGAGTACCGCAGCGAACTGGCAGCGGCGCCGATCCCCACGGGCTTCGTCAACGTCGACGTCGCCACCGCGGTGATCGACGAACTGTTCTCCCGTCAGAGCGTCGACCTCGACGAGGCCCGCGATCTGCCCTGCAACACCGGGCTGGCCCTGTTGGCCGGATCCCAGTCGGCCCTCGGCCGGGTGCTGGCCGACAAGCGGGTCCACCTCGTGCGGGAACGATCGGCGTTCGACGTGCGCCCCCGCTCGGCCGAGCAACGGGTCGCGCTCGATCTGCTCCTCGACCCCGAGGTCGGGGTCATCAGCCTCGGCGGCCCGGCCGGTACCGGCAAGAGCCTCCTCGCCCTCGCCGCCGGGCTCCAGCAGACACTCGAGACCCAGCAGTATCGTCGGGTCCTGGTGTTCCGCCCGCTGCACGCCGTCGGCGGACAGGACCTCGGCTATCTCCCCGGGACCGAGGACGAGAAGATGAACCCGTGGGCGGCCGCCGTCGGTGACGCCCTGGCGGCGATCGCCGGACCGGCCGTCATCGACGAACTCCAGCGGCGGCGGATGATCGAGGTGTTGCCGCTGACCCACATCCGAGGCCGGACCCTGAGCGACTCGTTCGTCATCATCGACGAGGCCCAGAACCTCGAACGCAGTGTCCTGCTCACGGCCCTGTCGAGGCTCGGTCAGAACGCCAAGGCCGTGCTGACCCACGACATCGCCCAACGCGACAACCTGCGGGTCGGACGCCACGACGGGATCGTCGCCGTCGTCGAGGCGCTCAGCGGCCACCCCCTGTTCGCCCACATCACGCTGACCCGATCGGAACGATCCGAGATCGCCTCGGTCGTCACCCGTCTCCTCGAGGAGCTGTGACGAACTCCGCTCCGCCCCGGGTCGTCGAGCTGATCGCCACCGACATCGACGGCACGATGCTGCGCAGCGACGGCACCCTGTCGCCCCGGGTCCAGGCTGCCCTGCACCACGCCCACGCCGCGGGCATCCACGTGGTCCCGGCCACCGGTCGGCCCCTGATGGTGGCCGACGACGTGATCGAGGCGCTCGGACTCAACAACTACTGGGTCTTCGCCAACGGGGCGATCACCAAGCACCTCGACCGCGACGAACTCGTCCGGGCCTACTGGATGGATCCGTCACTGGCCCAGGGCATCGTGGTCGAGATGCGGGCCGCCCTGCCGGGCACCGGGTTCGCCATCGAACTCGAGCACGGGGTCGTCCACGAGCCAGGATTCGTCGACCGGGTCCCCGCTGCGCCGCCGGTTCCTCCCATCGACGACGTGCTCGACGGCATCCACGGCCGGGTGCAGAAGGTGCTGATCTTCCACGACGACTATTCGATCGACGAGCTGTACGCCAAGGCGTGCGAGATCGTCGGGGACGAGGCGGTTCCGTCGTACTCGGGCCTCGGGTTCATCGAGGTGGCGGCCCGACTCGTCACCAAGGCGGTCGCCCTCGACTGGTTGTGTCGGGATCTCGGGATCGACCCGGCCGCCGTCGCCGCCTTCGGCGACAACCACAACGACGTCGCCATGCTCGAATGGGCCGGGCGGGGCTATGCGATGGGCAACGGGACCGACGACGCGAAGGAAGCCGCCGACGAGGTGATCCTCACGAGTGACGACGACGGCCTGGCCATCGTCGTCGAACGCCTCGTCGCCGAACGCCTCGCCGCCCAGAACCCCGCCACCGGCTGACCTCCCACCACGAGTCACCCGTTCTGGCGGGCCTGCGTCCCTCGTGAGGGACGCTGCGCCGCCAGTTCAGGAATTCGGTACGGAGTCCCGCCGGAGTGGTGGGTCGGCCGGGAGGGCCTCGGCGATCGCCGCGATCCCGGCGATCGAGTTGATCAGGCCGAGGTGGGAGGCCGAGATCTCGACCATCCGGGCCGCCGGATCGAAGCAGTACCGCCAGTCGACGATGCCGTCGTTGCGGGAGTAGATCGAGACGAGCCCGACCGAGTCGGGGAACGGTCGGTACCGGTCGTCGTCGACGGCCTGCTCGCGTTCGGGGACCACGATGCCGAACGCCCCGGAACGCCAGGCCCGATCGAGCGTCTCGGCCGGGACCTTGACCACGACGAACGGCGGGTACTTGGTGCGCAGCGGGGCCCCGACCGTGATGACCCGATCGACGAGGTCGGGGTGGCGGACGGCCAGGATCCGACCGAACTGGCCGCCCCGGCTGTGGCCGATCACCGTCACCCGATGCCCGGTGGCCTCGGCCAGGGCTTCGAGCCCGAACTCGGAGGCCTCGACGGCGTGGTAGGCGGGACCGGCGTTGCGGCCCACGTCGGCGACGAGGGGGTGCCAGCCCGCCGCCTCGAGGACGTGCTGCAACGGCCGGGCCTTGTGAGCCCCCGACATGAAGCCGGGAATGATCAGGATCGGTCGACCGTGACCCTCGGGGACGCCCTCGCCCCGCCACAGTGGACTGCGATGGAGGGCCCGGCGTTCGAACGGGGCCCGGGCTTCGCGCCAGAAGGGCCGCGCCACCCATCCGGCCAGTCCCTTGCGGGGAGTGGGGCCCTGTTCGGGCCAGGATTCGCCCGTTGCGCTCACGACCTCCAAGGCTACCGGTGTCGACCGCATGCGCCCGGGACGGGGCGGGTTACGTTGGACCCATGGCTGAGTTGCGGTTCTTCTTCGGCACCATGGGATCGGGCAAGTCGACGCAGGCCCTGCAGATCCACCACAACCTGCTCAGTCGGGGGCTGGGGTGTGCCCTGATCACCCAGCTCGATCGGCAGACGGGTCAGGTGTCGAGTCGGCTCGGGGTCTCGGCAACCGCGACCGTCCTCGACCCGACGGTCGATCTCTATCGCTTGATCTCGCAGGAGCACCTGTCGGGGGCCGGGCTGGTGGCCGTCGTGTGCGACGAGGCCCAGTTCTACGCCCCGGCCCAGGTCGACCAGTTGGCCCGGGCCGTCGACGACCTCGACGTCGACGTCTATGCGTTCGGGCTGCTCACGACCTTCCAGGGCGAGCTGTTCCCCGGTTCGAAGCGGCTGCTCGAGCTGGCCGACGTCCGCAGCGAGCTCCAGGTCGAGGCTCGCTGCTGGTGCGGGGCGAGAGCGACCCACAACGCCCGTCTGGTCAACGGGGTGCAGGTCTACGACGGCGAGATCACCGTCGTCGGCGACACCGCACCGGCCGGTTCGGTCGTCGACGAGGCATCGGTCACCTACGACCTCGTCTGCCGTCGACACTGGTTCGCCGGAAAGGAGCGCCACCACCAGGATCCCCTGTTCGTCGATCCGCTGCCGGTTCGTGCGCCCCCTGCGTGAACCGGGTCGGTCCTGAGCTGGGCTTCCGCGACGATCTCGATCGAGAGCGTCGGATCGCCGGCCCGAGGTGGCACCATGTCGGCATGGCACGCACGGTCGCACTCCTGAATCAGAAGGGCGGGGTCGGCAAGACCACCGTCACGCTCGGTCTGGCTTCGGCCGCCTGGTCGAAGGGCGTCTCGACCCTCGTGGTCGATCTCGATGCCCAGGCCAACGCCACCTGGACCCTCGGCATCGAACCGGCCCTGGAGAACTGGGGGACCGGTGATGCGATCATCGCCAACCGCGACGGTGTGGCCGCCGACATGATCGTGGCATCGGGATGGAGCGACGACATCTGGGTCCTGCCCGCCGCCTCCGACCTCATCGAGCGCGAAACCGACGTGCATCGCAAGAGCGCCGAGCACCGTCTGGCCCGGGCCCTGCGAGGGATCGACGATCGCTTCGACCTGATCCTCATCGACTGCCCGCCTTCGCTGGGGCTCAACACCGTCAACGGCCTCGTCGCCGCCACCGATGCGCTGGTCATCGCCGAGCCGTCGGTCTTCGGCGTCCGTGGCGTCATCCCGGTCCTCGACCTGATCGAGCGGATCTGGTCCGAGCACAATCCCGGCCTCGAACTGGCCGGCGTGGTCCTCAACCGGGTCCCGGGCATCTCGAGCGACGCCCACGTCCAGGCGGCGGCGCTGTCGAAGCTGGTCGGGTCGAAGTCGGTGTGGAGCCCCCCGATCCCGCATCGGGTGATCATCAACGAGGCCCACAACGAACGGTCACCGATCCACGCCTACGGTCGCCGGGCCGGTGAGCTGATCGAGGTCTTCGACGCACACCTGCGCCGGGTCCTGCGCTGACGGTCCGGGTGGACGAGCCCGTCAGACGGGCTGACGGTCGCGTTCGACCAGGTCGACGACCCCGTCGTTCCGGTTGCCGGGTCGCTGGACCGGTGGGCGCGGGGCCTTCGGCGGATCGAGCCGAAGGAGCGGCAGTCGGCGCAACTTGACCATGAACACCCAGGACCCGATCACCAGAAGGGCTGCGATGATCGCATCGGCCCAGTAGTGATTGGCGGTCATGACGACCACCATCGTCGTCACGATGGGGTGAACGACGATGAGGTAGCGCCAGCGCGATCGAGACAGGGCGATGACGCTGATCGCCACCAGGAGCGCCCACCCGACGTGGAGGGACGGCATGGCGGCGATCTGGTTGGCGGCTTCGGAGGCCGACAGGTCGTAGGGGCTCGGACCGAAGAGGAGGCCGGTGTCGACATAGCCCTGCGAGGTCAGCTTGCGGGGCGGGGCGAGCGGGAAGACCAGGTGCAGGATCAGACCGGCGACCGTGAGGGTGATCAGGCTGGCCCGGATGACCGGGAAATGCGGACGGTGGCGCCACCAGGACCAGAACAGGAACAGGGCCGTACCCGGGAAGTGGACGCCCATGTAGAAGGTGTTGGCCGCCTTGACCAGTCCCGGGTGATAGAGGAACGGGGCCTGGAAGATCCGTTCCGACGGCAGCCCGATGGAGTCCTGGAACGCCACCAGCTTCCGGGCGTTGCTGAAGGCGAGCGTGTAGTCGTCGGCGGTGAGCCGGCGCACCCAGGCGTAGGCCAGGTAGAGGGTGAACAGCAGGGCGACGTTGCGGGCCAGGTCGGTCAGGCGCTGGATCAGTGGCCGAGTCCGGAACGCGCGCCACCTCGACGGAGCGCCGGATTCCGATTCGCGGTGCGTGGTCACTGCCATCGCCGAAAGATGCCTTGAGATGAGGTGGAGGTCACGAGGAGGGACCGGGATCCCTCGTCGGGATACGACAAGTACGTGCCAACGGTCACACCAACAAGATGCACCCCCCGGCCCAGGCTCCAAGGGTAAAGGAGAACGGCGTGAAAGTCATTTCATTTCTCGAAACATCTCCCCCCGTCCTCCGGCGGGACTGCGCCGTTTCGGCAGTTCACAGCGACCAGTCGACGGGTTCTTTTCCGGCATCGACCAGCGCCCGATTCGCGTTCGAGAAGGGGCGACTCCCGAAGAAACCGCGGTGAGCCGACAGGGGGGATGGATGGGGCGCTTCGAGCACCACGTGGCGGGTGCCATCGATCAGGTTCCGTTTCTTCCGGGCCGAGCTCCCCCAGAGCAGGAAGACCACACGCTCGGGTTTGGCATCGACGGCGGCGAGCACGGCGTCGGTGAACCGTTCCCAGCCTCGTCCCTGGTGGCTGCCGGCCTCCCCGGCCCGAACGGTCAACGTCGTGTTGAGGAGCAGGACCCCCCGCTGCGCCCAGGGCACCAGGGAACCCTCGGACGGGGTCGGCAACCCGAGATCGCTCGAGAGTTCGGTGAAGATGTTGCGCAACGACGGAGGGGGCGGGGTCGGCGGTCGAACCGAGAAGCACAGGCCGTGCGCCTGTCCCGGCCCGTGATAGGGGTCCTGGCCGAGCAGGACGACCTTGACGTCGGCGTGGGCGGTGAGGTGGAGCGCCGCGAAGGTGTCGGCGGCCGGCGGATAGACCGTGTGCTGCGCCCGCTCCGCGGCGACGAACGACGTCAGCTCGGCCCAATACGGCTCGTCGAACTGGCCCCGCAGGAGGGGGTTCCAATCGGTCTTGGCCACGGTGGCCAAACCTAGCCTGCGAAAGCTCGTAGTCTCGGGGTCCATGGGCGACCCCTCGCGGCACGCAGAACCCGATCGCCCCGAGCCCCGATGATCGTCGCCCATCGTCGGGCTCGGCGACCGGTCCGGGTCGGGTTCGCCATCCTCGTCCTCCTGGTCACGGCCGCCTGCACCGGGGGCAGCGGCCTCACGACGGTCTCGACCACGACCACCTCCACCACGACCACGACCGACCTGCCGACCACGACCACCCCGACCACGACGCACGGTCCCGACCACGACGTCCCGACCACCGTCGAGCCGGCGCAGGTGCGGCTCGACCAGATGACGCTCGAACACAAGATCGGGCAGCTGCTGATGCCGGTGCTCCCGGGGACGGTGGCCGACGCCGGTGCCCCGAGCCCGGTCGAACTCGTCGCCGAGTACCACCTCGGTGGGGTGATCTACCTCGGCCCCAACATCGAGTCCGCCGTCCAGCTCACCGCCCTGTCGGCCGGCCTGCAGGCCGCCGCCGTTGGCGACTCCGGCATCGGGATGCTCGTCGCCGTCGACCAGGAGGGCGGTCGCGTGGTGCGAATCCGAGACGGCGTCGTCGAGGTGCCGTCCGCCCGCTCGCTGGCCGGCGACGCCGATGCCGTGCGGACCACCGCCCAACAGAGCGCCGAGGGCCTGCGGCTCCAGGGCATCAACCTCGTCCTGGCGCCCGTCGCCGACACCACCGACAGCCTGACCAACGTGATCGGCAGTCGTTCCTACGGCGCCGATCCCGTCCTCGTCGCCGACATGGTGGTCGCCGCCATCGAGGGCTACCGGACGGCCGGCGTCGCCATGGCGGTGAAGCACTGGCCCGGGCACGGGTCGACCGAGGTCGACAGTCATCGGTCGCTCCCGACCATCGATCGCTCGCTCGAGGAGTGGTCGGCGCAGGACCGGGTGCCGTTCGTCGCCGCCGTCGCCGCCGGCATCGATGTGGTCATGGTCGGTCACCTGGCCTTCCCGGCCCTCGATCCCACCGGTGCTCCGGCGACGTTGTCGGGTCCGATCGTCGCCGGGCAACTCCGGGACGGGCTCGGGTTCGACGGGGTGGTGATGACCGATGCGCTCGACATGGGTGCGGTGAGTTCGGTCGGGCCCGGCGATCAGGCCGTGCTGGGCCTGGCGGCGGGGGTCGACATCCTGCTGGCCCCCTCCGATCTCGCCGCCGCCCGCGACGGGATCATCGAGGCCCTGGCCGACGGTCGACTCCGCGAGAGCCAGCTCGATGCGGCGGTCCTGCGGATCCTGCGGCTCAAGGTCCGTCTGGGACTCGTCGCGGCGTGACGGTCGACTGGAACCGTCGGGGCATCGCTGGCAGGCTTCGTCCATGACCACCGAAGAGTTGATTGCCGCCCTCGCCGGACCCACCGGGGACGCCGGCGCCGCGTTCTATTTCCACCCGACCACCCTCGCCAAGGGCAAGGAACTCGGCCTCGATGGCATGCGGTTCTACCTGCTCGGCCGGGGCGGAGTCCTCGGCGACGTCGAGCCGGCGGTGGTGGCGAGCGCCTTCGGGTACTTCAGTCCGCCGCTGGTCGAGAAGCTGTGGAACTCGGCGAAGGAGAAGCTCGATCCCCGCGAAGCGGGCCGGGTCTACTTCGAATGCTGCGCCGAGATCGGTCGGGAGAAGCTGGCGGACGTCGAGGGGCTGGCGGACTTCTGCGACGCCGCCGAGGACCGTGATCACCAACACCCATCCGGCCGGATTGGCGCTCTTCGCAGGCATCGCCGCCGAGCCGCGCGCCGACGACCTCCCGGGTCGCGCCGCCCAGTTGGTCGCCATCCTCCGCGAGCTGCGGGGCAGCGTGCATCTGGTCGCCGTGGTCGCGGTCGGGCTCGAACCGAAGGTCGCCCACGCCCTTCGCCGGCCCGACATGGTGTCGGCCTTCGGCTACGAGAACGTGCCCGACATCGAGGGTGCGGCCGCAGCCAAGCTCGCCGAGTGCGACGAGCTGACCGACCGGCTCCTCGTTCCGTCGTACGCCCCGCTGACCGAGACCCAGGCCGGCGCGCTGCTCACCGGGACCAACGCCATCGCCGCCGCCTTCAAGGCCTCCTGATCGACCCGACGGTTCGCCTCAGTCGAGCAGGGCCGAGGCGAACCGGGTCCGTTCGTCGTCGGTCAGGCCGGCCTCGGCGCGCAGGTAGCCCAGCGGACCCTCGTGGACGTCGTCGAGCCAGTCGAGGGTCTTCGCCATCGCCGGACGGGGCGCTCCGAGCGCCGGGCGGAAGTCCTCGACGTCGAGCCCTCGCTCGGCGAAGGTCGATCGCAGCGCCTCGATCCGGGCCTGGGCCCGATACCGGTTCGAGAGGTCGAAGTCGTCGAGGATCGCCTCCCGGTCGACGCCGGCGATGCTGAGCAACAGCATGGCCATGATCCCGGTCCGGTCCTTCCCGGCCGTGCAGTGGAAGAGGGTCGGTCCACCGGCGAAGACCTGTCGGATCGCTCGGCCGTAGTCGGCGCCGTGATCGGTGAGGATGTCGACGTAGGACCGGAAGACCCAGTCGTCGTCGATGCCGGTCATCTCGCCGGCGAAGGCCCGTTCGAGGAACGACTTCTCCTGGGCCAGCTTGCCGGCCATCGGGATCTCGAGATGGTGCTCCACCGTCGGCCACAGGCGGGACGGATCGTCGGTGACCTCACGTTCGTAGCGGAAGTCGATCACGGTGCGGATCCCGAGCGCCACGAGCACGCCGTGGTCGGCGTCGGTCAGTCCGCTGAGGCGGTCACAGCGAAAGGCGACCCCGTGGCGGACGATCCGGCCGTCGACGGTCGGCCAACCGCCGAGATCACGCAGGTTCAGGGCTCCTTCGAGGTCGATGCGGGCGCCGGGGGTGGTGTTGGTCATCGCTGATCCTGTCGTGGGTTCGGAGCGGGGGAGAAGCGGGTGCACGGGCCTGCTCACGGCACGACCCGCATCGTCGATAGGGTTCGGGAACGGCCGAAGGGAACGGTGATGGGGTCCGAGGCAGGCGAGAACACGACGGGCGTCGATCCCGCTTCGGCGCCGACTCTACGGCATTCCCCCGTCGCCGCCGAACTCCCGTCGCCGCGGCGCCGACGTCGCCTCGCGATCTCGGCCTCGCTGCTCACCGTGGCCGTGGCCGTTGGCGCTGCGGTCGTGCTGACCGGGTTCGTGGTCCGAGACGAACCGCCCGAGGAATCGCTCGAGAACGCCACGTTCTTCGCCGAACAGCCGACGACGACCTCCATCGAGGTCGAGGTGGTGTCGGCCGCCGAACTGGAGCGTCCCGTCGAACCCGGCTGGCAGCCGCTCATGCCCGAGCAGGGCACGCTCGTCGCCACCGGGCGCCCGGGTCTGCCGATCATCGAGGTGTTCGCCGGTCCCGACGCGTCCGCCGGCTCCCTGTGGGAGCTCGCGGTCCCCACCGAGTTCGGGGGCCCGCGTCACTTCCAGGTGATCGGCGAGATCGAGGACTGGATCGAGGTGAAGGTGCCGGTCCGCCCGAACGGGTCGACGGGGTGGATCCGCAGCGCCGACGTCACCTTCTCGGTCACCACGATGCGCGTCGACGTCGACGTGTCGGACCGCGCCGTTCGGGTCTGGGACGGCGACGCCATCGTGTTCGAGACCACGGGGGCGGTCGGGCGCGACGCCTACCCCACGCCCGTCGGCGAGTGGTACCTCCGCGACGTGATCCCCTGGGACGAGGCCTCGGTCTACGGTCCCTGGGTGATGGCGCTGTCCGCGTTCTCCGAGCAGATCGACGAGATCAACGGCGGTCAGGCCGTGGTGGCGCTGCACGGGACCTCGCGGCCCGACCAGCTGGGCAGCGCCGTTTCCCTGGGCTGTGTGCGCCTGTCGAACGACGACATCACCACGGTCGCCTCGCTGGTGCCGGTCGGCTCGCCCGTCGTGGTGACCCCCTGACTCACCGGCCGAAGGCGACCCGGCCCGATCTCGATTCGTCCGACGTGACGCTGGTCACAAAGGTCCGCTAGCGTTGCGCCGTTCACCGGATCGCAAGGAGCTGCACGTGGTTGACAAGTGGTTGGTCGAAACCGATCTGAGCGAGGAGTTCGACTTCTACACCAGGGCGAACGTTGGCGAGGTCTTCCCCGATCCCGTCGCTCCGTTCTCGTTCGGGTACTTCGAGAACGAGAACGGGCTGGGCGGTTCCGAGATGGGGTTCCGTCGCGCCTACTACAAGATCGGCGTGATGACGCCCGACGAACTCCCCGACGACGAGTGCGTCTTCCTCGGGGTGGTCAACGGCTACTGCTACCTCAACGCCTCGGCGCTGCGGATGCTCGGCCACCGGGCCCCCGGCATGACGGCCGCCGACATCGACGACGCCTTCTTCGGCGACGCCCCCGGCGTTCCCGACTTCGTGATCAAGCCCGGTTTCGACCGTGAGGACCTCACCGCCAAGATCGGCGAGACGTTCACCTGGGTCCTCACCACGCCCGACCTCCCCGAGGTCCTGGCCGACGAGAAGATGGTCAACGCCCTGCGGGCCGGCCGCCCCGATCTGTCGGCGATGTCGGATCGGGAACTCATCGACCACGTCCTGCGGATCGCCGACGCCCACTTCGAGGACCTGTTCACCCAACACATCTTCATCAGCTTCCTGGCCACGCTCCCGATCGGCATCCTCACCGCGGTCTGCGCCGCGGTCGGACGACCCGAAGACACCCTGCGGCTGCTGGCCGGGGTGGGTGACGTCGAGTCGGCGGCCCCCTCGATGGCGATGTGGAACCTCGGGCGGACGGCGGCGGCGTCGGCCACGCTCACCGCCCAGTTCGAGCAGGGTCACCGGGGTCTCTTCGATCGACTCACCGCCGCCGCCGGCGATCCCGACGTCGACGCCTTCCTCACCGAGTTCGCGGCGTTCTCGTTCGCCTACGGATGCCGCGGCCCGAACGAATGGGAAGTGCGCTCCCCGACGTGGGAGACCCATCCCGACCTCGCCCTGGCCGCCATCGACCGGATGCGGTTGTCGCCGCCCTCGGCCTCGCCACAGGGTCACAATGCCGAGCTGGCCGCCGAGCGCGAACGGATCGGGGCCGAGATCGCGGCGATGGTCGAGGGTGACCCCGAGACCCACGGCCAGTTCCTGGCGGCGCTGAGCTCGTCGAAGGTCTTCATGCCCGGTCGGGAGCGCACCAAGACCAACAACATCAAGCTGGTGCACGAGCTGCGGGTGGCGCTGATGGAGTTCGGGCGACGGTGCGTCGCCAACGGGACGTTCCCGAAGGTCAACTCCTACGGCCTGCTCAGTCGTCCCGAGCTGCTCGAGTTCCTCGATTCGCCCGAGGGCTGGATCGACACGCTGAACGAACGAGAGGCGCTGCTCGCCGAGGTGTCGGCGATCCAGGAGCCGTTCCTGTTCGTCGGGCATCCGGGTTCGATGTCGGACTATCCCCGGCGCGATGCCGTGGCCATCGACCTCACGGTCGCCGGCGAGGTCATCCAGGGGATGCCCGGCTGTCCGGGCAAGTCCCGCGGCATCGCCCGGGTCATCACCAACTCCCATGACCCGTCGGGTCTCGACCCGGGCGACATCCTCGTGGCGCCGATCACCGACCCGTCGTGGACGCCGCTGTTCGTGCCGGCGGCCGGGGTCGTGGTCGATGTCGGGGCGGCCCTGTCGCATGCGATCATCGTGAGTCGGGAACTCGGCATCCCCTGCGTGGTGTCGGCCACCGATGCCACCAAGCGCATTCCCGACGGGTCCCTGATCGAGGTCGACGGCGACACCGGCGCCGTCACCATCATCGAACTCCCCTGACCCGGCCACCCGCCCACCCACCCACCCACCCACCCATCCGCCCACCGCCCACCCCAATCCGTTCTGGCGGGCCTGCGTCCCCGACGGGGAACGCAGGCCCGCCAGTCCGGGTTTTCGGAACGTCACCCCGCCGGACGTCGCTCGCACCATTGACGCTCGAGTGTTTGAAAACTCACTCGAATACGTTTGACTACGTTCATGCGGCGTGGTGTGGATGTGGCAATCGTTCGGTTGGCGGCGATGAACGGGGGCGTCGTCACGACGGCCCAGCTCCGAACCGAGGGTGTCGGTCGCACCAGCATCGCCCGACGGGTCGAGACGAGATTCCTGACTCGGATCCACAAGGGGGTCTATGCGGTCGCTCCGATGGTCGGGTCCGACACGCCCCTCCGGGCCGCGCTGCTGGCCGCCCCCGACGCCGTGGCCAGCCACCGCAGCGCCGGCGTCGTCCACGGCTGGCCGGTGACGGCGGCCAGACCCGAGATCCTGGTCGGCAAGGGTGCCAACCACGATCTGGCGGGAGTCATCGTGCACGAGACCCGGTATCTGCCCGCGATCGACACGGCGACGGTCGGCGAGGTCCGGGTCACGTCGCCGGCTCGGTCGCTGTGCGACCTGGCTTCGGTCACCTCCCCGGGTCATCTCCGCCACCTGGTCGAGACGGCGCTGGTGCGGCGGGTGCCCGCTCCGCCCGAGTTGGTCGCCTGTCATCGAAGCCTGGCCCGGCGAGGCCGCCGAGGGGTGGTCGTGATGCGAGACCTGCTGGTCGAGTTGCTCGACGACGAGCCCTTCCCCCTGTCGAGGCTCGAGCTCGAACTCACGCTGGCCCTCGACCGACGAGGGCTCGGGGACGTGCGTCGTCAGTTCGTCCCGCCCTGGTTCGACGGGATCTCCGGGGTCGTCGACTTCGCAGCTCCGCGCAGCCGGTTGATCATCGAGGCCGACGGCCGTGCCTGGCACACGATCGACCAGGACCGTGCTCGGGATGCCGAGCGTGACCGGCGTGCCGCGAAGCACGGCTGGGTGGTGTTGCGGGTCGGATGGCACGAGGTCGTGCATCGAACCGAATCGGTGCTCGACGACCTCGTCGAGATCGTCGCCGCTCGTTCCCCGGCCGCCTGAGCCGTCAGGTTCTGGCGGGCGTCGGTTCCTCGATCCCGGACTGGCGAGGCTGTGTCCCTCGAGCGGGACGCCAGCCCGCCAGAACGGATGGGTGGGTGGGTGGTGGGTGGGGGCGGGAGGGTGGGTGGGTGGGTGGGGAGTCAGGTGAGGCGGTAGTGGTAGCCCAGGCGGGAGCGGCCCGTCTGGGCGAACAGGCCGAGGGGGGTGCAGCAGTAGGCCATCTTCTGGGCGGCCGCCCGATCGATCGAGCCCAGCCCCGCCAGATCGGCGGTGGTGAACTCGTCGGGGAGGCCCCCGGGGACCAGCCGCCGCAGGTCGGCGGCCCGGTCGAAGCGTTCGGTCCCGACCAGGGAGGTCAGCACCCGGTCGACGGTCCGATAGCCGCCCCGGCCGCGCCGGGCCCGGGGATCGGGCTCCTGCACCCGGTCGACCTCGACCAGCGCGACCTCGATCGACAGATTGGGGTGGTCGAGCAGGGTCGGAATCGACACCAGTTCGTCGAACAGGTCGTACACCGACCCCCGGCGCGGCGACAACCGGGGCTTGGCCCCCGGTCGGACCAGGCGGGTGCGGACGGCGATCGGATGCACGAGCAGCAGCCGGTACGAGCCCAGCAGTCGGTCGAGCTTGTTGGCCATCGAGCCGAACGAGGCGGTCTGGATCTCGATCAGGTCGTCGCCCCGCTTGATGTCGATCACGAAGCCCTCGAGGGGGACCTCGAAGTCGTCACCCGGCCGGGCGTAGTGCCGCTTCAGCGCAGCGTGCAGGGAACCCTCGTTGAGCGTCCCGATGTGGGGGGAGTCGGCGTCGATCGATCGATCGTAGACCTGGTAGACACCGACCATGCCGACCGTGCCCCCCGCCTCGCCGCTGGCGCTCCAGCTCGCCGTCCGGGTCGAGCGGCTCGACCCTCCGGCGGTCGCCGACCTGTGTGAGGCGGCGGCCCTGGCCACCATCGCCCTGCTCGACGACCCCCGGAGTCGCCCCGGTGGCTCCTGGCACGACGCCGTCACCGCCTGGAACGGTGCGCGGATCCGCAAGATCGTCCGCCGAGGCCGGGCCTCGGCCTGGGACCGGGCCCAGGACGTCGAGGGGATCACGGTGGCACACCGAACGGCCGAGGTGCGGGCGTTCGTCCCCGGCCCCCTCGATCGTGCGCCGACCGCGGTCGCCAAACTCCAGATCCGCTCCACCCCACTCGACGAACCGGTGCGTTGCGACCAGCTGCCCGCCGTCGGACACCGGCCGGCCCGAGCTCCTGATCGCCGTCACGCCCGATGTCGACATGTCGTGGGGCAAACAGGCGGCCCAGTGCGCCCACGCCGGACAACTGGCCTGGCAGCGCGCCGGTCCCGCACGGGTCGCCGCGTGGATGGAGGCCGGTCGGCCCCTGCGGGTCGTCCACCCCACGCCGGAACGGTGGGCGGAGTTGATCGCCGAGGCCGACGTGACGGTCCACGACGGCGGCTTCACCGAGATCCCGGCCGGAACCCTCACGGCGGTTGCCGTCTGGCGTCCCCGGCACGCCGGCGGGGGATGATCCTCGGCCCCGCCTGCTCCGGGGCCTACCATCGACGGCGTGCCCATCACCCCGAACCTCGCCGTCCTGCGGCCGCTGTTCAACCAACGTGCGGGGTCGGATTCGGTGTCGTGGAAACGCCCGACCACCCGAGACCCCTGGCAGCGGGTGATCAAGGGACTGGTGGCGGTCAACCTCGTCGTGGCCTTCGGCTTCATCGGCTACCAGTTGCTCGGACTGTCCGTCATCGACTCGCTCTACCAGACCGTCATCACGGTCACGACCGTCGGCTACACCGAGATCGGCTTCACCCCCGAGAACGCCGCCCGATACCGGTCGTTCACGATGGCGCTCGCCGTGGTCGGGACGGCCAGCGTGCTCTACACGCTCGGTGTGCTGGTCGACACCCTCATCGAGGGAAGCCTCAACGACGAACTCAGGAGACGCCGCATGTTGAAGTCCATCGACACCCTCGAGGGCCACGTCATCATCTGCGGCTGGGGTCGGGTCGGCAACGCCGTTGCGGTGTTCGTGCGGCGCTCGGGGGGCCAGGTCGTGATCATCGACCGCGATCCCGACGAGGACATCGCCGAGTTCCCGATCGTCGTCGGCGAGGCCACCGACGACGACGTGCTCCGGGCCGCCGGCATCGAACGGGCCAAGACCATCATCGCCGCACTCGACCACGACGCCGACAACCTGTTCGTCTGCCTCAGCGCCCGCTCGATCCGTCCCGATCTCTTCATCGTCGCCCGCACCAACGACCAGAAGAACGAACCCAAGATGCTCCAGGCGGGGGCCAATCGGGTGATCAATCCGCACGAGATCGGTGGGTCGCGCATGGCCGCCCTGGCGCTCCAGCCGCACGTCGCGGAGTTCCTCGACGAGGTCCTCCACGACGAGGGTCACGATGTCGCCGTCAACGAGGTGGTCGTCCCGCTCGGCTCGGCGATGGTCGGTCGATCGCTCATGGACCTGCGGGCCGAAGACGGTCGTCGCTCCCTGATCATCGCCATTCGGCAGGGGAACGGGCGGTACCACACCAACCCGTCGCCTCAGACCACGCTCGAGGGGGGCGACGTGATCATCGCCTTGGGGTCCGCCGACGAACTGGCCCGGCTGCGAAGTCTGGTGTGAGCGACGCCGACGCCCACCTGCTCGCCCTGCTGCTCGCTGCCGCCGATGGCCGATACCCGCCGGTCGACGGCGGCATCACGTGGCTCGGTCCCCTCGACCGCGGGATCGAGGCGGTGGTCTGCTTCACCGGTCACTCGGTCATCGCCACCCGACTCGGCCCGGCCGACTTCGCCGACCTCCCGCTCGACGGTTTCGGGCCGGCCCACGGCGTCGACGTCCTGACACGGCTGCGGGGACCGTCGGGTCGCGAGGGCGTCACCGACGCCATCGTGGTGGGCCGCGGCACCGGGCTCGGCTCCGACCTCCCCGAACGGCACGATCTCGAGGACCACCACCGGGTGGCCTACGCCCGCTCGATCCGTTCCGCCGTCACCGTCCACGGCGACGAACGGGGCCTGATCACGTTGTCGCTCGGGCTCGCCGGC
This sequence comes from uncultured Acidimicrobiales bacterium, assembly GCA_963717115.1. Taxonomy (GTDB): domain Bacteria; phylum Actinomycetota; class Acidimicrobiia; order Acidimicrobiales; family SZUA-35; genus JBBQUN01. The sequence continues at coordinate 54,302 of CAVQVO010000020.1, forward strand.
CGCCGGGAGCTCAGCATCGAAGCCGCACCGGCCGGTCAGGGCCGGGGCTGGGGATCGAGTCTGCTCGCCGAGGCGCTGGCCCTGGTCCCCGCCGGCTCGCCGTTGTTCGCCGCGGTCTCACCCGGCAACGCCCGCTCGCTGCGAGCGTTCCTCGGCGCCGGTTTCGAACCCATCGGGTCCGAGACGATCATCCTCCCTCGGGACTGACCGGCGCGAACAGGCCGAGCACCCGCCAGCCCCGGTCGGGGAAGCCGCAGGCGTCGGCCGTCGCCGCCGAGGCGAGGTTGTCCTCGGCGTGCAGATAGGTCGGAATGGCCCCGTCGTCGAGCACCCGTTGGGCTGCTTGGGAGACCAGCCGACGGGCCCACCCGCGGCCCCGATGGGCCTCCTCGGTGACGACGGCCAGTTCGTGCCCGAACGGGTCGTGCTGCTTGCGGCCGACACCGGCGGCGACGGTTCGGTCGTCGCCGAACCCGACCAGCACCTCGCCGTTGAACGGATGCAGCCACGCCGGCACCCGGGGGTCGTCGGTCGGGAGCCAGACACCGAGGCCGCCCGGGCCGGGCGGCGTCGGTCGGTCGGTCCAGCGGAACACCCCGCGACCGAACCGCCAGCCGGGCAGATCCAGGGCCTCGGCCAGCCCGGCACCGACGGTGTCGAGATCGGTGCCCAGGGCCCGGACGGCTTCGGCCCGGCCGGGAGGAACCGACAGCACCGCGCCGTTGAGTGTCTCGACCCCGGCCACCGGTCGGATCCGCCCGTCCCACCCGGGCGCCGTACGTGCCGCCGATCCGACGACGATCAGTTCCCCCTCGCCCGGCGGACGCCACTGCCCGAGCCAGGTGTCGAGGTGTCGGGCCAGGCGCTCGGGGATCGTGCCCGACCGTCCGTATCGGCTCACGGTTGCGGCTCGCGGGGGAGGCCGAGGATTCGTTCGCCGATGATGTTGCGCTGCACCTCGCTCGTGCCCCCACCGATGGTCAGCGCCCGCGAGAACAGGTAGGACCAGTGCCACGGATCGTCCTCCTCGCCGTGCTCGGTCTGGAGGCCGAGCATCGCCGCCGGCCCCTGCAGGTCCTTCATCAGCGACGTGAGCCGCTGGCCGTGCACGTCGGCCAGGGTCTTGCGGATCGAGGCGAATGCCTCGGCCATCGGGTCACGCCGCATCATCATGGTCATGATCCGGTAGCCGAGCAGTTCGATGACCTTCGCATCGGCATACACCCGGGCCGCCTCCTGGCGATGCCGGGGATCGGCCAGGGGCGCGAACGTGGCGGCGACGGTGGCGAAGAATTCCTCGCTGGTGGGGCCCATGCCCCAGATCACGCCGCCCTCGGAGAGCGACAGACGCTCGTTGCCCAGGGTCACCTTGGCCAGACGCCAGCCGTCGTGCTCGGGTCCGATCCGACAGTCGACCGGAATGCGGACGTCGTCGAAGAAGACCTCGTTGAAGTGGTTGCCGCCGGTCATCTCGATGATCGGCCGGATCTCGATGCCGGGTGTCGACATGTCGAGGGCGAAGTAGGAGATGCCGGACTGCTTGCGGCCGGTGATCGCCGGCGCCGCCGGATCGGTGCGGGCGATGAGGATGCCCCATTGCGAGTGGTTGGCCCACGTCGACCAGATCTTCTGGCCGTTCACGACGTAGACGTCGCCGTCCCGGATCGCCTGGGTTCGGAGCGAGGCGAGGTCGGAGCCTGCGTCGGGCTCGGAGAACAGCTGGCTCCACTCCTCGGATCCGTCGAGGATGCCGGGCAACCAGCGCTGCCGCTGTTCGTCGGTTCCCCCGGCCAGGATCGTGGGCCCGGCCCAGCCGACGGCGATCGACGCCCCGATCGGTTCGATCCCGGCGGCGAGCAGTTCGGCGTCGATGATCAGCTGGTGCTCGGGGTCGGCGTCGAGTCCCCAGGGGGTGGGCCAGTGCGGGGCGACGAAGCCGGCCCGGGCCAGGTCGGCGCGGCTGGGTGCGGGGTGTGCGGCCAGGAACGACCGAACGGCGAGGCGCCGGGGATCGTCGTCGGGAGGCAGGTCGAAGTCCATGATGGCGTTGGCCCTGGGTCAGAACTGGCGGGTGTCGGTCGGCAGGCCGAACCGCATCCGCCCCAGCGGCTCGAGCAGCCGGGGGGCGATCATGCCGTGTTGGGTGGCGACGTTGATGTCGCGGAAGACCCGCTGCAGCGGCGAGGTCTCGTAGACCGACGTCCCCCCGCCGGCCCGGTAACAGAGCTCGATGGCATGAGCGCTGCGTTCGGCGGCGTTGTTGGCGGCGAGGCGCAGCAGGCGCTTGTGTTCGTCGGTCATCGAACCCTCCTCGGCCGCCGACTGCCAGCACTCGCCGACGACCTGGTCGGCGAAGGCCTTGGCCGATCCGACGGCGGCCTCGGCCATCGCCAGGTCGGCCTGGATCGTCGCCCGCTCGGCCAGGCCCCGGGAGCTCCCCGAGGGTTTCTTCTCGCCGAGCGCCACGAGTTCGTCGATGGCCCGCCGGGCCAGCCCGAGGGTCACCGACGCGACGCCGATCCCCAGCGCACCGACGAACGAGAACCGGTAGAGGGGGGCGTCGACGATGGGATCGGGATTGGATGCGAACGAGACCCAGCGCCCGGTCGGGACGAAGGCATCGTGCACGGCGTAATCGGTCGACCCGGTGCCCTTGAGGCCCATGACGTGCCAGGTGTCGAGCAACTCCACGTCGTCGCGGTCGAAGAACACGAAGGGTGCCGCGGTGCCGTCGGCCAGTCTGGTCGGCGCTCCGTCGGCGTCGACGATTCGCACCCCGCCACCGATCCAGGTGCAGTGACTGGTGCCCGATCCCCACGCCCACTGCCCGCTGACCCGGATGCCGCCCTCGACCGCCACCCCGGTCCCGGCCGGCATCCCGAACCCGCCGGTGACGGCCCGGGGGTCGCCGTAGATCCGCCGGCCCCACTCCTCGGGCAGGAAGCCGGCGTTGAGCGCCGTGGTGCCGCCGATCATCACGCACCAACCGGTGGCGCCGTCGTGATAGCTGGTGCGTTCGATGGCGTCGAGCAGGTCCTGGACGTGTCCCTCGGCACCTCCGTAGCACCGGGGGACCCAGGTCCGGAAGACGCCGGTGTCGATCAGCTCGTCGGCCAGATCGGCCGGGATCCGGCGGAGCTGCTCGATCTCGGCCGCACGTCGGCCGGCCTCGGCGGCCACCTCGTCGAGCGATCGGGTCGGGGTGGTGAGGGGTGCGGCGGTCACGGGGGCTCGCTTTCGTCGGTCCGTCGGACGTGGCCGATGTGGTCGTCCTTGTGTTGTACTCGGGAAACCGGCCGCTGTCCCAGACGGGTCGTTCAGGTTCGGCGCCGCCAGGATGCGACCGTCAAGCCGGCCAGACTCACGCCGGCCACCAGGACGAGGAGGGGGAGCGCCCGTGACCAGTCGACGTGACCGTCGACCCAGGTGTCGATCATCGTGGTGATGCCCACCACGACCAGGCACGCCCCGAGCACGAGACCGAACGGTCGGACGACGACCGGCCCTCGGCCCACACGATCGTGGAGGGGATCAGTCACGGATCACCTCGATCTCGCCCAGGGCCACGTCGATCTCGAGATCCAGTACGGGCGCCGTCTCGCTCGATCCGTATCGTTGCCGCACGCTCGTTCCGGCACCCGAGGGCGCGTCGCCCTCGGGAGGGATCACTTCGCCCAGGTCGGTGTGCGCATCGAGTTCGAGGACGAGATCGTCGGGTACGTACACGAGTACCGAACCGGCACCCACGTCGATCTCGATGTCGGTGTCGTCGTCGATCGCCGCTCTGCGGAGGTCGAGGACGAATTCGCCGACCCCCAGCTCGTAGCGGGGGAGGACCTCGCCGGGGCTGGTCGGGGCGTGGAGTCGCGACCCTGCTTCCCAGTTGCCCGGATCCCAGTCGTCGGCGGTCGCGGCGACGAGCAGGCCGCCCGAGGCCAGCAGGGCGAGGGGGTACAGGCCCCAGGCCCGACCGACGAAGGCGCTGGCCACCAGGCCGGCCCCGATCACGGCGGTGACGGCGGCGAAGACGGCGGTGGTCGTCACCTCGACCGAGGTGAACCGGTCGAGGCTGACGAGGCCGCCGATCGTTGCGGCGGCCACGGCGATCGTGACGGCGGTGACCGGCGGTCGTGGCGTCGGCGGGACCGACCCCGGGTCAGGGTCGACGTGGACCGAACCCCACGGTGGGGGAGCGGGTACGGCGCCCGCCGGCGGCGGTGGCGGGGCCGGGGTTCGGGCCGGCTCGACGAGATCGCGCTGGTCGAGCAGGTGGTAGCCGACGCCGACCAGGATGGCCGGAACGATCAGACCCGACGCGAACCCATCGCCACCGAGGGCGATCGACAGCGCGATCGTGGCTGCCACGGCGCCGACCACGATCGGCACGAGTCCCCCGTTGATGACGAACGGGCGGGGATCGGGGTCGTCGTCGGTGCGCAGCAGCACCCAGCCGGCCAGGTAGACGAAGAGCCCGAACCCACCCAGGAGCGTGCCGATGACGAAGGCCACCCGCACCAGGCCGGTGTCGAGATCGACGTAGCGGGCGGTTCCCGCCGCGACCCCGCCCAACGGGGTTCCGGCCACCCGACGGAGTCGTCGGGGCGGCGCGACCGGCGCGCCCGGCGGGGTGGGATCCGGGTCGTCGGGGGTGGTCGGGTCGGGTGTGGTCGGGTCGGGTGTGGTCGGGTCGGGTGTGGTCGGGTGGATGGTGGTGTCTTCGGTCATGGTCGCAGTGTCGAGTCCGTTCGGCGGGGTGTCGTTCGGTGCCCATCCCGATTGTCCCCCGAGACCCCTCGGGTGACACTCAGGGATCTCCCTGAGGTGACGCTCCCACCTCGCGTGCGATCATGGAGCCGACCATGACGGCCAACGACGCCACTCCGCATCCGGCACCCCGCACCCCGGCACCCCGTACCCGGATCCACCCCGGATGCCGACCGCTACTGGCAGCTGCCCGCGCCCGATGCCGAGCGTCGCCTGTTGGCCGGGGTCGCCTCGGGTCTGGCCGGTGAGCTCGGCCTCGAGCCGATCTGGGTCCGGCTGGGTTTCGTCCTGCTCCTGGTGGCCGGGGGCTGGGGGGCCATGGCCTATCTCGTGGCCTGGGGGGTCATGGTCCTGGTCGACTATCGGCACGGGGCGGGGCCGCCGGTCCCGAAGGCTCGCTCGTTCGGCCGGCGGTTGGCGGGCTTCGGGTGCGTCGTGCTCGGCCTCTTCGTGTTCCTGGCCCGGCTGCCGGGGTTGCCGATCGCCGTGATGGCCCCGATCGGGCTGTTGGGGGCCGGTGCCCTCGTCGCCCTGGATCGGCTGACGCTCGGCCCCGCGCTCGGCGCGGTCCGCTCCGACGATCGACCGTGGCGCGGCCGGGCGCAGCTGCTCACCGGGGTCGTGGCGGCGCTGGTCGCCCTGCCGCTGCTGGTCGGAGGCGTCCAGGCGTGGACCGGCGCCGGCGTGGTCGCCGCGCTCGGGATCGGGTTCGGTGTCGGCCTGGTGGCCCTGTCGGCTCCCTGGTGGTGGCGGTTGCTGACCGACCTCGACGCCGAGCGTGCGGCCCGGATCCGGTCCGACGAGCGGGCCGAGGTCGCGGCGCACCTCCACGACTCGGTGCTCCAGACCCTCACCCTCATCCAGCAGGACGACGATCCCGCCCGGATGGTCGCCCTGGCCCGGCGCCAGGAACGCGAGCTGCGCAACTGGCTCGACCCCGACCGGGTCGGCCGAACCGGCGGCGGACTGCGTTCGCGGCGTCGACGACCTCGTCGGTGACCTCGAGGCGCGCTATCCGGTCTCGGTCGACGTGGTCGCCGTCGGGGACTGCCTCGTCGACGATCGGATCGAGGCCCTGCTCGCCGCCACCCGGGAGGCCCTGGTCAACGCGGCCAAGCACTCCGGGGCCGACCGCGTCGACTGCTTCGTCGAGGTCGCACCCGACCGGATCGAGGTGTTCGTCCGGGACCGGGGCCGGGGGTTCGACCCGTCGGCCGTCGGCGCCGACCGTCGAGGGCTGCGTGATTCGATCGAGCGTCGGATGCAACGGATCGGCGGCCGGCATCGGATCGACACCGGACCCGGCCAGGGCACCGAAGTCGAGCTCGTCCTGCCCGTTCTCGCCACCGACCCCCTGGAACGACGATGACGTACCAACCGACCGTCGTCCTCGTCGACGACCACGATCTCGTCCGGGCCGGCGTTCGGGCCCAGCTCGGAAACTCGGTCCTGGTGATCGGTGAGGCGAGCGACGTGGTCGAGGCCGTCGACGTGATCGCCGCCCGACCCCCCGACGTCGTCCTGCTCGACGTGCACCTCCCGACCGGGACGGGCGCCGAGGTGATCGCCGCCGTCGCCGCTCGGGGGATCGAGACGGCCTTCCTCGCCCTGTCGGTCTCGGACGCACCGGCCGACGTGATCGCCGTCATCCGGGCCGGGGCCCGGGGGTACGTGACCAAGGCGATCAAGGGGCCCGAGCTGATCGACGCCGTGCGCCGGGTGGCCGAGGGCGATGCGGTGTTCTCACCCCGCCTCGCCGGGTTCGTGATCGATGCCTTCTCGAACACCGTTGCCGAACCCGTCGATCCCGAGCTCGACCGGCTGTCGCCACGCGAGGCCGAGGTCATGCGGCTCCTCGCCCGCGGCTACGCCTACAAGGAGATCGCCCGCCGGCTGAACATCTCGATCAAGACCGTCGAGACGCACGCCTCGGCCGTGCTCCGCAAACTCCAACTCTCGTCCCGCCACGAACTGAGCCACTGGGCGGCCCGGCGACGCATCGTGTGAATCATCGGGTGATCCATTCGGTGTAGCCGACCGCGTTGACGAGTGACCGATGTCTCGGATAGGTTATTTCACCTACCCTCAGCGTGTGGTGAATCGAGGACGACGTGCCCTCGACGCCGGTGCCTCACCGACGAACCACCACACCGTCCTTGGCGGGACCGCGTCTGGAAGGTTCTGCATGACTCAAGCCCTCGCCCGGAAACCGCTCCGCCCCGCTCGTCGATCCACCGACGTCGCCCTTCGCGACGCCACCGGTGGTCCGGCCCGCGGGATCGCGCTCGGTGCGGCACTCAGCGCGCCGATGTGGATCGGCATCGTCTACCTGCTGCGGTACGTCGTCGGCGTCCTCTAGGCGGGCTCGAACGCCGACCGCTCAGCCGACCGGACGAGCCTCGTCGGGATAGGGAAACCAGCGCAGCGACTCGAAGTCCCGGGTCGTCACCGGTGCCGCGCCCCCCACCATCGGTTCCCGCTCGGCTCGGCGCAGCGACTCGACCGCCTCGGCGAGGAATCCCGCCAGGTCGACCCCCTGCCCCCGCCGTCGTCGGTCGGGGTAGCGCATCGACCCCGAGGTGTAGTCGATCTCGCGCAGCGACATGAGCGGATCGACGGCGTCGGCCCGGCGGTGTCGCCACAGACCCGTCGCCGGTTCGAAGCGGTAGGCGGGCAGCAGGGCCCAGCCCCGTTCGGCGACGAGCCGGACGGCCTCGATCACGTAGTCGAACGTCTCGTCGTCGATGAAGTAGTTGAAGTTGACCCGGACCCACCCCGGTTTGATCCCCTCGCACCCACTGGTGATCTCCCGCTCGAAGGCGTGGGACCGTTCGAGATCGATGCCGAGCAGACGGTGACCGTACGGTCCGGCGCACGAGCACCCGCCCCGGGCCTGGATGCCGAACAGGTCGTTGAGGACGGCGACGACGAAGTTGTGGTGCAGGAACCGGTCGCCGTGGCGGATCACGAACGAGACGATCGACAGGCGTTCCGCCTCGTGGCTGCCGAGGATGTCGATGTTCGGGGTCGCGTCCCAGGCCTCGATCGCCCGGGACACGAACCGGTCCTCGAGCGCCCGGATCCGATCGACGCCGACCGCCTGCTTGAGTTGGAACACCAGTCCGGCGCGGATCGATTCGATGATCGCCGGCGTCCCCCCTTCTTCGCGGTGGGCCACGTCGACCAGGTAGTCGTGCTCGCTCGGATTGACGTAGGCCACGGTGCCCCCACCGGGCACGTCGGGCACCCGGTTGGTGAAGAGCGATCGCTTGGCGACGAGCACCCCCGGCGTACCCGGCCCCCCGATGAGCTTGTGGGTCGACAGGAAGACCGCGTCGAGGCGTTCGGGCGCGCTCGGCCGGCCCCATCGCGATGTCGACGTAGGGGGCGGCGGCCGCGAAGTCCCAGAAGGCCAGGGCGCCGTGTTCGTGGAGCGTCCGCGACACCGAGGCGATGTCGGTCAGGATGCCGGTGACGTTCGACGCCGCCGAGAAGGAGCCGATCAGCAGGGGTCGGTCGGCGTGGCGGGCCAACTCCGAACGCAGGGCGGCGAGGTCGACGTGGCCGTCGGGGTCCTCGGGGATCGTGACGACGTCGGCGATCGATTCGCGCCACGGCACCTCGTTGGAATGGTGCTCGTAGGGGCCGATGAACACCACCGGTCGCCGGTCGGGCGGGATCTGGTCGGCGAAGTGCCACACGTCGTCGAGTGCCGACGGGATGCGCAGCCCCAGCACGCCGATGAGTTTGTCGATGGCGTAGGTCGAGCCGCTGCCGCAGAACAACACGACGTCGTCGTCGGTGGCGCCGACACAGTCGGCGATGATGGCCCGCGCCTCCTCGCGGAAGCGAGTGGTCTGGAGTCCGGTTCCCGACGACTCGGTGTGGGTGTTGGCGTACAGCGGGAGCACCGCGGTCCGGAGGTAGTCCTCGATGAAGTCGAGCGAGCGGCCCGACGCGGTGTAATCGGCGTAGACGACCGGCTTGACCCCGAACGGTCCTTCGACGACGTCGTCTCGCCCGATGACCGCCGAACGGATGGTGGCGATCAGGTCGGGCGGTCGAGCCGGGTCGGACATGGAGCCACGATAGCCAGGAGGGGGCGTCGGGAAGGGTCCCAAGCCCCTACACCAGGACGACCAGGCGGGCGTAGCGTTGACCGCGCATGAATGCGTCGGCTCCTGGTCGACGGCGAACCGATCCAAGGAGAGACCCGATGACCGAGCGCTGGGTGTACCGCTTCGACGAACTCGAAGCCGCAAAGGCCGCCGTCGGCGGCGACTGGGAAGCCGTGCGCGGCCTGCTCGGGGGCAAGGGCGCCAACCTGGCCGAGATGACGTCGCTCGGCATCCCGGTGCCGCCCGGGTTCACCATCACCACCCGGGCCTGCAATGCGTTCATCGCCAACGGTGGGGTCTTCCCCGACGGCCTGTGGGACCAGGTCCTCGAGGCGATGGCCGCCGTCGAATCCCAGACCGGCAAGCACTACGGGTCGGCCGACGACCCCTTGCTGGTCGCCTGTCGGTCGGGCGCCAAGTTCTCGATGCCCGGCATGATGGACACCGTCCTCGACCTGGGGTTGAACGACGAGGTCGCCGCCGAGATGGTCCGTCGCACCGGCGACGAACGCTTCGTCCTCGACTCACGACGTCGGCTGATCCAGATGTTCTCCACCGTGGTGCTCGGGGTCAGCAACGATCCGTACGAAGCCGTCATGCATCAGCGTCGCACGAAGGCCGGGGTGGCATCCGATGCCGACCTGAGCACCGACGACCTCCGGCTCGTCGTCGAGCAGTTCGACGACGTGACCGCCCGCCTGGCGCCCCAGCCGTTCCCCTCCGACCCGATGGAACAGCTGCGACTCTCGATCGAGGCGGTGTTCTCCAGCTGGAACTCCCGCCGGGCCCACGACTATCGCGTCGCGGCCAAGATCGATCACGACCTCGGCACTGCGGTCAACATCGTCGCCATGGTGTTCGGCAACACGGGCAACGACTCCGCCACCGGTGTTGCGATGTCCCGAGACGCCACCACCGGTCACGACCACCTCGAGGGTGACTACCTCATCAACGCCCAGGGCGAGGACGTCGTCGCCGGGACCCGGCCCACCAAGCCGATCGAGCAGCTCGCCGCCGAGATGCCCGACGCCTACAACGAGTTCGCGGCGATCGCCAAGCGGCTCGAGCGGCACTTCCGCGACATGCAGGACATGGAGTTCACCGTCGAGGACTCCAAGCTGTGGCTGCTGCAGACCCGCACCGGGAAGCGCACCGCCCAGGCCGCGGTGCGCATCGCGGTCGACATGGTCGAGGAGGGATTGATCACCAAGGCCGAGGCGGTCGGTCGGGTGTCGCCCGAGCAGATCGACTTCTTCCTGCATCCCCAGTTCTCGTCGGCGATCACCGACGATCTCGAGGTCATCGCCCGGGGCCTCAACGTCTCGCCCGGTGCCGCCGTCGGGGTCGTGGCGTTCGACCCCGACCTCGCCGAGCGTTGGGGCGCCGAGGGACGCCAGGTCGTTCTCGTCCGCACCGAGACCAAGCCCGACGACGTGCACGGCATGCTCGCCGCGGTCGGCATCCTCACCTCGAGCGGCGGCCGGACCAGCCACGCCGCCCTCGTCGCCCGCCAGTTCGGCAAGCCGGCCGTGGTCGGCGCGTCCGGGATCGACATCGACATGGTGACCCGCACCCTCAAGGTGGGCCTGCGAACCATCCACGAGGGTGAATGGCTCTCGATCGACGGCACCACCGGCGAGGTCTTCGAGGGGCAGGTCGACACCGTGGCCCCCGACCTCGACAACCCCGAGCTCAGCACCCTGCTCTCGTGGGCCGACGAGTTCCGAACCCTCGGGGTGCGGGCGAACGCCGACGACGCAGTCGAAGCCGCGCGGGCCCGCGGCTACGGCGCCGGTGGCATCGGGCTGTGTCGGACCGAGCACATGTTCTTCGCCGCCGACCGCCTGCCCATCATGCAGCGCATGATCACGGCCCCGACCCTCGCCGAACGCCGCGAGGCCATCGACGCCCTGCTGCCGTTCCAACGCGAAGACTTCGCGGGCATCTTCCGGGCCATGGACGGGCTGCCCGTGATCATCCGGTTGCTCGACCCGCCGCTCCACGAGTTCCTGCCGAGCTGGGAGTCGTTGCATCGCACGATCACCGACGCCCAGATCCGCCTGGGCCGCGCCGCCGACCTGGCCGAGGTCGAACAGCTCGTGCTGGAGCTGTCCGAGACCCGAGCCATGCTCGAACGGGTGGAGGAGTTGCGCGAGGCCAACCCCATGCTCGGTCTCCGGGGTGTTCGGCTCGGCCTGAAGATCCCGGCGCTGACCCAGATGCAGGCTCGGGCGGTCTTCGAGGCGGCGCTCGACGTGGCCGCCGACGGCGGCGATCCTCGGCCCGAGATCATGGTGCCGCTCGTGAGCCACGCCAACGAACTGGCCCGGCAGCGCACCCTCATCGAGGAGGTCGCCGAAGCGGTCATGGCCGAGCGGGGTCGCCGGATCGACTACCAGATCGGCACGATGATCGAGGTTCCCCGGGCGGCACTGACCGCCGACGCCATCGCCGCCAAGGCCGACTTCCTGTCCTTCGGGACCAACGACCTCACCCAGATGACCTACGGCATCAGCCGGGACGACGCCGAAGCGGCCTTCCTCCTGTCGTATCTCGCCGAGGGGATCCTGCCGGCGAACCCGTTCGCCACCATCGATCCCGACGGTGTGGGCCGCCTGATGGAGATGGCACTGGCCGGAGCCCGGTCGACGGTGCCGGGAATCGAGAGCGGCGTGTGCGGGGAGCACGGCGGCGACCCCGCATCGATCGCCCTGTGCCACCACCTGGGCCTGACCTACGTGAGCTGCTCGGCCTACCGCATCCCCGTCGCCCGACTGGCGGCGGCGCAGGCCGCACTCGCCGACCTCGACGACCTCGACGACCGGACCTGACGCCACGGGCCGGAGCCGTTAGGTTCTCGCCCGTGTTCGTTCCCCGCGTCTCCCTCCCCGAGCATCTGCCCGCCCTCGACGGCCGATGGTTCGCCATCGACGACCGCCAGCAGGTGCTGGTCGTCGACGGCGCCATTCCCGTGGCGGCCGAGTCCCCGGTGTCGGGGCCCCGACACCTGTTGGGGCTCGACGACGGGGTGCCCGTCTATGCCGTGGCCGCCGGGAAGTACCCCGACGTGGCCGACGAGTACGCGGAGACCGGGCACTGGGTCCATCTCCGGGCCCTGTTCGGCGCCGTGCCCGACGACCAATGGGCGCTGGCCGGACGGGCCTCCCAGGTGCTGACCTGGGAGAAGGATCATCAGTTCTGCGGGCGCTGCGGCACCAGGAACGAGCCCCACCCGATCGACCGGGCCCAGGAGTGCCCGGCCTGCGGGCTGCAATCGTTTCCTCGCCTCACCCCGGCGATCATCACGCTCGTCGAACGCGACGACGGCCGAGCCCTCCTGGCGTGGGGCGCCCGTTTCCCGGGGCGCTTCTACAGTGCGCTCGCCGGCTTCGTGGAACCGGGCGAGAGCCTCGAGGAATGCGTGGCCCGCGAGGTCCGCGAAGAGGTCGGCATCGAGGTCCGCGACATCACCTACTTCGGCAGCCAGCCCTGGCCGTTCCCGCACTCGGTGATGATCGGATTCCAGGCCCGCTATGCGGGCGGCGACATCGTGGTGCAGGAGGAGGAGATCGTCGAGGCCGACTGGTACCACCCCGACGACCTCCCGCCGGCGCCCCGGGGCGGGCTGTCGATCGCCGGCTGGTTGATCGACGACTGGATCCGTCGGGTGAGCAGGTAGGACCGGCTCAGTCGTCCTTCAGGGCGACGGCGTTGGGGGTGACGTTCATCTTCGGTTCGTATTCCACCGCCGCCTGTTCCGTCGCCTCCTTGCCGAGTGTGGCCCGCAGCTCGGTTCGGCACGACCGGCACGGCCCGTAGAACCGTTCGGTGGTTTCGGACCCGCAGCGGGGACACGTGATCAGGAGGTCGGCGGGCGGATCGAGCGAGGTCACACGCCGACTCTAGGCGATCCTCGGCGAACCCCTGTCCCGAGACGTCGGTCACTGTTACCATGCTGCGGCGATTGCATTTCTGCTCTCTTCATCACCTCCATCGTCCAACCTCTGCGAAACGGGAATCCATGGCCTCGGTCGTTCTGAAAGACGTCAACAAGGTGTATCCGAACGGGTATCACGCCATCACCGACCTCAACATCGACATCCAGGACGGCGAGTTCCTGGTGCTCGTCGGGCCCTCGGGCTGCGGCAAGTCGACGGCCCTGCGCATGGTTGCCGGGCTCGAGGACATCTCCGGTGGCGAGCTGTACATCGGTGACCGAGTGGTCAACGACGTGCACCCCAAGGATCGCGACATCGCGATGGTGTTCCAGAACTACGCGCTCTACCCGCACATGACGGTTGCCGAGAACATCGGGTTCGCGCTGAAGCTCGCCAAGCTTCCCAAGGCCGAGATCGAAGAGCGGGTGCAGAAGGCCGCGGCGATCCTCGACCTCACCGAGAACCTCGAGCGCAAGCCCGGTCAGCTCTCGGGTGGTCAGCGCCAGCGGGTCGCCATGGGCCGGGCCATCGTTCGCCAGCCCAAGGCCTTCCTGATGGACGAGCCGCTGTCGAACCTCGACGCCAAGCTCCGCGTGCAGATGCGGGCCGAGATCGCCGCGCTGCAGCGCGACCTCGGGGTCACCACGATCTACGTCACCCACGACCAGGTCGAGGCCATGACCATGGGTGATCGGGTCGCCGTGCTCAAGCGTGGGTTCCTCCAGCAGGTCGACACCCCGCAGAACCTCTACGACGCACCCGACAACGTGTTCGTCGCCGGGTTCATCGGTTCCCCGTCGATGAACATCATGCACGGCAAGCTCGGCGGCACCCCCGAGGCGCCGACGGTCCAGATCGGATCGAACACCCTCAGCGTCCCGCCCGAGGTCGTCAGCGCCCGGCCGGCGATCGCCGCGTCGGTCGGCAAGGACATCGTCGTCGGGATCCGTCCCGAGGACATGGAGGACTTCGCCATCCAGAGCGACGCTCCCGAAGACCGCCGGATCCACACCAAGGTGACCCTGCTCGAATCGCTCGGGCTCCGAGGTGATCGTGCACTTCCCGCTCGATGCCGAGCCGTTCTCGATCATGGACGCCGAGTTCGAGGGCGAAGACGCCATCGAGAAGACCCGCGACTCCTCGGGCCAGACCATCTACACCGGGCGCTTCAGCCCCCGGTCGTCGGCCCGGATGGGGCAGCCCATCGACATCGTGGTCGACACCAGCCGTCTGCACTTCTTCGACAAGGCCACCGGCCTGGCCCTTCGGGACTGAGTCCCGGCGCCCGAACCGCGGCATCCGATCGTCGTGCTCCGCCTCCGACAGGTGGCCCTCGTCGCCGCCGATCTCACCACCGCCGAACGTGAACTCGGCGAGGCCCTCGGCCTCGATCGCTGTTTCCGGGATCCCGGAGTCGGCGAGTTCGGGCTCCACAACGCCCTGTTCGCGGTCGGTGACCGGTTCCTCGAGATCGTGTCGCCGACCCGGCCGGGCACCACGGCCGGTCGGCTCCTCGACAAGCGGGGCGGCGACGGCGGCTACATGGTGATCCTCCAGACCGACGACCTCGCCCCGTTCCGGTCCCGGTTCGATGCGCTGGGGGTCCGCGTCGTCTACGAGGCGGTGACCGACGGCATCGTCGGTCTGCACCTCCATCCCGCCGATCTGGGGTCGGCGATCGTTTCGGTCGATCGGGCCGACGCCCCGGCCGAGTGGCCCTGGGCCGGTCCGGTCTGGCGTGATCACGGCCGCGACGACACCGTGACCGATCTCGTTGCCGTCGAGCTGCAGGCCGACGACCCCGATCGGACCGCCGAGCGCTGGGCCCGCGTCCTCGATCGGTCGGTCCTCGATCGGGTGATCGAACTCGACGACGCGACGATCCGCTTCGTCCCCGTCGACGACGGACGGGGCCCCGGTCTGCGCCGCTTCGACGTGGTCGCCGCCGATCGGGCTCGGGCCGGTTCCACCCTCGACCTCGTCGGCGTGACGGTCGGCTTCGTCTGATCGGCTTCGTCCGACGAGGCCCCCTCCCGACTATCGTTGCACCACGGCCGAGAAAAGGGGTGGGACCACATGTTGGCGGTGTTGTACGGAGCGTCTCTTCCGGTGACCCTGGGGCTCATCACGCTGTGGGCCGTCGGCACCGTCGCGTTGGGCTGGCTGATCTGGAGCCTGCTGCCGGGAACCAGCGGCCCGCAGGGTGAGGCGGCCGAGCGGATCAAGTCGCTCGAGCGGCGACTCGGGTCCGTCATGGCCGAGCGCGACGACGGTCGAGCCGAGCTCCTCGCGCTGCGGGCCGCGTACCACAACGAGGTCGACCTGCTCGACGGTGTCGCCCTGCGCAACGGCGTCGATCCCGAGGCCTTTCGCCGGATCGTGGCCAAGGAGTATCTCGGGCGGGAGCTCGAAGACGTGCCCCCGGTCCTGGGCGTCGACGACGTCCGACGGCTCCAGGCCGAACTCGAGGCCAAGGACCGCCAGCTCCAGGCCACCACCGAGGAGATCCAGGCCATCCGGTCGGCCGTCGAGGCGCTCACGGCCGACACGGCCGGCGGATTCGACGGCTCCGGGACCGACGGCTCGGCCGACGCGGGCCCGATCCGGGGCGACGGCCACCGCGACGGCCACCACCCTGGTCGACGACACGACGGCCGGGGGCACCCTCGATCTGCGCGACGTCACCCCGGTGATCGACCTCTGCGACCGGCGCGACGGCGATTCCCGACAGCTGGCGCTCGCCGAGCTCGAGGTCCGCGAACTCCGGGCCCGGCTCGCCGACCTGTCGGTGGCCAAGGACGAGATCGAGTCCCGGCTCGAACACCGCCGCCAGGCCGACGATCGGGTCCGGGAACTGCTCGAGGAGTTGGCGAGGGTCCAGCGCGACGCCGCCACCGACCGGTTCGGCCCGTAACCGGCAGACTGGACCCCATGGCCGCAACGACCCGACCCATCGACCCGCTGGTGTCGGCCCCCGACCTCGTCGCCGGCATTCCCGGGTCGAAGAGTCACACCAACCGTGCCCTGGTCTGTGCCGCGCTGGCCCGGGGCCGATCGACCTTGCGGGGAGCGCTGTTCGCCGACGACACCGCGGCGATGGTGGAATCACTGCGCCTGCTCGGCATCGGGATCGACGTCGATGCCGACTCGACCACCATGTCGGTCGACGGCTGCGGCGGACGGCTCCCGGTCGACGGACGGGACGCTCGACGTCCGCCAGTCGGGGACGACGGGCCGGTTCCTGCTGCCGATGCTCGCCCTCGGACGGGGCCGGGTCGTCCTCGACGGTCACCCCCAGCTTCGGTCCCGACCCTTCGCCGAGATCACCTCGGCGCTGCGTCGGTCGGCGTCCGCACCGAAGGGGACGCGCTGCCGCATCACCGTGCACGGCGGCGGCTGGAACGGTGGTTCGCTCACCATCGACGGATCGGTGTCGAGCCAGTTCCTGTCGGGGCTCCTGCTCTCGGCGCCGTGTGCCGACGGGACCACCGTGATCACGGTCGAGGGCGAACTGGTCTCGGCTCCCTACATCGATCTCACCCTCGCCACGATGGCCCGGTTCGGTGCTCGGGTCACCGCCGACGATCATCGATCGTTCGCCGTTGCCGCCACCGGGTACGAGCCGACGACGATCGACCTCGAGCCCGATGCCTCGGCGGCCTCCTACTTCTTCGCCGCCGCCGCCATCACCGGGGGCCGTGTCCGGGTCGAAGGGCTGGGCACCCGATCGATCCAGGGTGACCTGGCGTTCGTCGACATCCTGGCGGCGATGGGAGCGGAGGTCACCAAGACCCCCGAGTGGACCGAGGTCCGCGGGACCGGCCGGCTCGATGGCGTCACGGTCGACATGGGCGCGTGTTCCGACACCGCCCAGACGCTCGCGGTGGTGGCCACGTTCGCCTCGTCCCCGACCGTGATCACCGGCATCGACTTCATCCGGCGCAAGGAGACCGACCGCATCGCCGCCGTCGTGACCGAACTCCGGGCCCTCGGGATCGACGCCGACGAAGACGCCGACGGCATGACCATCCGGCCCGGCACGCCCCGACCCGGCGTGGTGCGCACCTACGACGACCATCGCATGGCCATGAGTTTCGCCCTGCTCGGGCTCGCCCACCCCGGCATCGAGATCGCCGACCCCGGGTGCGTTGCCAAGACCTTCCCGGGCTTCTTCACCGAACTCGAGCGCCTGCGAGCCGATCCGCTCGACCCCTCGCCATGAGAGCGGCGATGCTGCGGGGCGAACGACACGTCGAGGTCGTCGAACTCCCCGAACCCGAACTGCTCGACGGCAGCGTCATCGTCGAGATCGACCGGTGTGGCATCGGTGGCTCCGACCTCCAGGCCTGGATCACCGGCATCCTGCCCAGCCCGGCGTGGTTCGGTCACGAGTGGGTGGGGCGGGTCGTGGCCGTCGCCGACGGCGTCCGGGGCCGATTCGTCGGCGAGCGGGTGCTCGGCGCCGTACCGCCGCCGTGCGGCTGGTGCCGACCGTGTCTGGCCGGACTGTCCGAACAGTGTGACCTGGTGCTCGAGACCATCGTCGGGGTCGACACCCTGGCCAGCGGTCACGGCGCGTTCGCCGAACGGATCCGGGTCGATGCCCGCCGGGCCTACCGGGTCCCCGAGGCCCTCGACGACGACGCCGCGGCCCTGGCCGAACCGGCCGCCGTCGCCGCTCACGCCGTGGCGCGGCACCCGGTCCGGATCGGTGACCTGGCCGTGGTCATCGGTGCCGGGACGATCGGTCTCCTCGTGGCCGAGATCGTGCGTCAGTCCGGGGCCGGACGCGTCGTGGTGGTCGAGCCCGATCCGATCCGTCGCGAGATCGCCTGCGACCTCGGCGCCGACGCGGCCTTCGCCCCGGGCGAGGGTGTCGAGCGCTGGCTGGCCGATCGGAGCCACCGCCTCGGCGCCGACCTCGTCTACGACTGTGCCGGGACGGCATCGTCGTTGGCCGCCACCGTCGACTACGTCCGACGGGGGGGAGCCGTCATCGTGGCCGGGGTGAGCCCCGGCGCCCAGTTCCCGTGGTCACCCAAGACCCTCGAGCGCGAACTCACGGTGCGGGCGTCGCTGGGTTACACCATCGGCGACGTGCGCCGGGTCCTCGACCTCATGGCCGACGATCGGCTCCGTCTCTTTCCCGTGGTCGAGCCGGTGGCCGTGGGTCTGCACGAGATCGGCGAGGTGCTGGCCCGGCGCGAACGTCAGGCCGAGGGCCGATCGAAACACGCCGTCGATCCTCGCATCGCCTGACGCGTCGACCCCGGCCGGCGTGCTCAGGGCTGCATCGACCGGAGGTGGTCGAGGAACAGTCGAGCCCATTGGATCGCGTCGTCCTCGCGTACGCCGTTGCGCAGGGCCGTCATCCGACGGCGGGATTCGTCGGGCGACATCTCGACGGCGGTCATGATCGCCGTCTTCACCCCGTCGATGTCGTAGGGATTGACCAGGACCGCATCCTGCATCTGGTGGGCCGCCCCGGCGAACTCCGACAGGACCAGCGCCCCCGAGTTCTCGATGCGGCACGCCACGTACTCCTTGGCGACGAGGTTCATGCCGTCTCGGAAGGGCGTGACCAGCATGACGTCGGCCGCCCGATACATGGCCAGCAGTTCGTCGAAGGATCGGGTCTGGTGGAGGTAGTGCACGACCGGGACCCCGAGCCGGCCGTAGTCGCCGTTGATCTCGCCGACGAGTCGTTCGACGCGTTCGCGCAGCGAGACGTAGGCCTCGACGTTGTCGCGGCTGGGCTGGGCGATCTGGATCATGGCGATCTGTGAGGGATGCAGCCGCTCCTCGACGAACAGTTCCTTGAAGGCCCGCAGCCGGACGTCGATGCCCTTGGTGTAGTCGAGTCGGTCGACCCCGAGCAGCACGAACTGCGGTGAACCCAGCCGGGCCCGGAGATCGCGGGCCGCCTCGGTCACGACGTGGGCGGAGGCCTCCTCTTCGAATCGGGCGGCGTCGATGCCGATCGGGAAGGCCTGGATGCCGACCCGTCGGCCCGCGACCGTGACGCTGAGGTCGTCGACGTATTCGGCCATGCCGAGCATGGTCGACAGCCGATGGAAGTTGGCAGCGTCGGCCGGCGACTGGAACCCGACCAGGTCGGACCCGAGCAGGCCGGCGCTGAGGGTCTCCCGCCACGGGATCTGGAGGAAGAGCTCCGGAGGTGGGAACGGGATGTGCAGGAAGAAGCCGATCCTCAGGTCGGGCCGGAGCTCGCGCAGCATGCCCGGCACGAGATGCAGCTGGTAGTCGTGAACCCACACCGAGGCCCCCGGGGAGGCCTGGGCGGCGGCGGCCTCGGCGAAGCGCCGATTGACGGTTCGGAAGCTGTTGAACCAGTGCCGATGGAAGACCGGCGGCTCGACCTTGTCGTGGTAGAGGGGCCAGATCGTGCCGTTCGACATGCCCTCGTAGTGGTTCTCGCGTTCTTCTTCCGAGAGCGAGATCGGGACGAGCCGGAGTCCGTCGTGGTCGAACGGGTCGAGGTTGCCGTCGATGTCGGTGCCGGCCCACCCGAGCCAGGCGACGCCATCGAAGTCGGCCATCGCCGGGGTGAGCGCCGAGACGAGGCCACCGGGAGAGATCTCCCAGGTCGAGCGCCGTTCCTCTCCGTCGACTCGTCGAACCGGGAGTCGATTGGCCACGATGACGAGGTCTGCGGTCCGAGTCGGTGTCATGGGCCCAGGCTAAACGCTTCTCGGCGATCCGGCTCCCGGTCAGTCGGCCAGGGCGAAGCGTCCGTCGGCGCCGAGCGTGACCGACCGCCCAACGCCTTCGGCGTCCATGAGCGCGAGCATGGTGTCGGGGTCGGGGCACGAGCCCCAGGTGCGGGCCCCACCGGGGGTGGTGAGCGCGGCCAACGCCGTGGTCGGGCCCTCCCGATCGTGCATCACGGTGTAGCCCTCGATGGTCGCGGCCCCGGAATGTCCGGGGTCGACGGCCGACCTCGGCGTCGCGTCGATCTCGTCCTGGACGTCGACGGCGACGAACGGTCCGGGACCGGGTTCGGTGGCGTACCAGCCCGAGTGCGTGTTTGGTGACGTAGCCGCCGTTGGCGGTGATCAACCCGAGGGAGCCGGGGTCGCCGCGCAGGACGTTCGCCATCGTCGCGATGGAGTGGCTGACGTAGTTGTTGAGCGGCCCACCGGCGAACGGGAGGCCACCGGTGACCGTCAGCCGACGGTTCTGGTCGATGCCGAGCTCGGTGGCGCCGATCTGCACCGCCGACGGGAAGCACGAGTAGAGATCGAGGTGATCGGCCTCGGCCGGTGGCCGACCGACGAGCGTGGCCAGTCGACGCCCGCAGGCGGCGATGGCCGGCGAGGAATGCAGGTCTCGCCGCTCGGAGACGGCGTAGGTGTCGTGCCCGTCGGTGCCCGCCAGCGGGAAGACCCAACGGTCGCGGGGCACCCCTGCGGCCTCGGCGGCCCCGACCGAACACAACAGCAGCGCCGTGCCCTGGTCGAGGTCCCAGTTCGAGTTCATGACCTTGGTGTACGGGAAGCCGACCATGCGATTGTCGTCGGTCGCCGAGCGGATCTCGTCGGCGGTCATCGGCGTGGGGGACCAGGCGTGGGGGTTGGCGACGGCCACGGCGTTGAACCCCGCCCAGAGCTCGGCGATGCGCTCCCGGTGCCGGTCGAGGGACTCGTTCCTCGAGGCCCGGATCGCCGACTCGAAGATCGGGTAGTAGTGGATCGGAGCCTCGAGCCCACGTGACCGCTCGAACTCGGTCGACATCGGTACGTCGCTCTGGAAGCGCTCGTCGGGCTCGACCCCGATCTGGGCCGTTGCCTGGTCGGGCAGCCCCTGCGTCCGGCGCCGACGCCGGCTCCAGATGGTCTCGGCGCCGGTGATGACCGCGACGTCGAGTTCGCCGGCCTGGATCCGAGCCGACAGCCCGTTGACGAGCGACTGCGGCGTGTTGCCCCCGACGTACGAGAGCAGGGTCCTCGCCGTCCCGGCACCGACGGCATCGGCCACCAGCCGACCGGGGTCGGAGTACTTCCATGCGCCGTCGACCACGGCGACGAGGTCGAGCCGGGTCAGGAGCCCCGGTGCGCCCGCATCGTCGGCGGCCGCCCGGACCATCTTCTCCATGAGCGCCACCGGCTCGATGGCATCGGCGGGGTCGGCGATGCGGTGCCCCTGCTGGGCGACGCCGACGAGGACGGGGGTGCGGGGATCGAGTGCCATCGCCGCAACCTAGTCCGACCCTCAGCCGGGGTTGGCGAGCAGGACCCCGAGGAACAGGATCACCAGCGAGAGGATTCCGCCGGCTGCGCCGGTGACGGCCATCACGGCGCGCCGCTGCGACGTCGAGTGCAGGGCGGCCGACCCGCCCGCGGCCACCACCAGGAGGATCTTGATGCCGAGCGTGGCCGTCCAGCCGCGGATGCCGGAGTTGTCGACCTCGAGCATGTTCCAGATGCCGGTGATGAACGCCAGGCCGAAGGCCGGCCAGGCGACGAGCGCGAACCCGTTGGCCGCGGCCTTGGTCGCCTCGGGTCCGATCCGGCGCAGGCGGGGGACCAGTCCCGCCAGCACGACCTGACCGCCGACCCAGACCGAGGCCGCGAGCACGTGGAGGAACAGGCGAATGGTGTCGAGCGACGGGCTCAGCATCGCTCGCTCCCGAGGATCCGACCGAGCGTTCCGTCCTGCGATCCAGCCATGGCCGCACCCTACCCCGGTCCGGGCGACGGGGACCCGTCGACCACAACTCCGGGCGGCGGCTCGACCACGCAGGGCGTGTTCTTCCTGGTGCGGCCGCTTTTTCGGGATCCGTTTCCACCACCCAACGTGTCGACTACGCTACCCAGCGGGCGGAGTTGGTGCCAAGAGGAAGTTGCCTGTGGCCTCGACTCGACTGTTGACCTTCCCGGCGAGTGCCGCGTTCCTGCGGCGGTTCGTCCTGATCGTGGTCTCCGCCATGCTGACCCTGCTGGTCGCCGGCTCGGCGTTCGCGTCGATCGGCTCGACCCGACCGATCATGTCGAACCAACAGCTGGGGATGTCGGGTCTCGAGCCCGGTGAGCTGCCCGACGTTGCGCTCCTGATCGGGGGGCCGACCGGCGCGCTCGACGACGGCACCGCAACGATCGACGACCGGATCCGCCGGGACCTGCTCCCGGCCCTGAGCGGGTTGGTCGGCGTGGAGTCCGTCGCCACCGAGCCGGCAACGGCGGACCGTCGGACGGTCTACGTCTCGATCGCCGAGGGTGCCGACTCCGAGCTCCTCGCCACGATCTCGGCCACCGTGGCCGAGGTCCTGCCCGACACGCCGGTCCTCGTCGGGGGTCGCGCCGTCGCCGACCGCGACCTCCTCGACCGGTTGAACCGCTCGTTGCTGGTCGCCGTCGGGCCCGTCGTCATCCTGCTGCTCGTCCTCGTCGCGGCGTCGGTCGGGACCCGCTACGGCCTGGCGGTCGCCGCATCGATCTCACTCTCCACCCTCTTCGCCGGCCTCGTCGGATCCCAGTCGGCGGGCCGTTTCGACGGCTCGTTGGCGACGACGGCCGTCCCCGCCGTGCTGTCGGCGGTCCTGGTCTCGACGGTGCTCGGATTCCGTCTGCTCGAGTGGTTCAAGCACCCCCAGGGCGACGACCAGGCCGAGTCGATCCGCCGGGCCGTGCGCTCGTTGCTGCCGGAGCTGTCGGCACTGGTCGCCGGTCTCGTCGTGACCGCCGTCCTGCTCGAGACCGTCGGCGTGGCCCGGACCCCGGCCATCGGGGTCGCGGTCGGGGCGATCATCGCCTCGGTCATCACGTTCGCCCTGCTGCCGGCCATGCTCGCCATGCTCCCGGTGGTCCCCGACGAGGACGACTACCGCCTCTTCCGGCTCCACCTGCCCGACGGTCGCGACGTGCCGACGCCGATCCTGGCCGGGTTCGGGGTGTTCCTCCTCTCGGTGGGGCTCTTCGCGACGAGCCTGCCGACCGGTCAGCTGCTCGACGAATCGGCGCTCCCGTCCGGTGTGACGTCACGGCGTGTCGCCGAGACCCTGCAGGCCGTCGGTGGCGATCCGACCTCGGCTCTGGTGGCCCGAATCGACGACGCCGCCGGCGCCGCCGGCGCCGTCCGGCCCGAACAGGTCGCCGCCTGGGCCCGCACGGTCTCGGATCTGCCGGCCGTCGGCTGGGTCGAGACCTCGACGGGCCGCTACGTCGACGGCGCCATCGTCGTGGAGCGTGCCGCCGGGTCGTTGGCGCACGACGACACCCACCTCGCCATCATCACGCCGAACGTGTCGGCCCGTTCGGTGGGTACCCAGGAGCTCGGCCGGTCGGTCGCATCGGTCGACGTCGCCGGTCTGTCGGTCAGCCTCGACGGCGTCCCCGCCGATGCCGCCCGCTCGACCTCGGGCGGAGGGGGAACGCTGCTGCTCCTGGTGGTCGTCCTCTCGCTCGCCGGAGCGGCCGCCGCACTGGTCCTGACCCGCAACCTGCGGACCGGGGCCATCGTGGGGGTCCTGCGACTCGTCGGGGTGGCGAGCGCGTTGGGCGTCTATCACGTCGTCGTCGGCGACGGCACCATGGCCGAGCTCCAGACGGTCGCCCTGATCGTCTCGGTCGGGGTGTCGCTCTTCGAACTCGGTCTGCTGCGACGGATCACCCGTCCGGCCGGGCCGTTCGGATTCGACGATGGTCTGGCCGACGCCCGGATGACCGACGCCATCCGCCGGGAAGGGCGGGCGGGGATCATCGGTCTGTCCGTCGCTGCGGCCTGTGGCATGGGGTTCCTCGCCAGCGATCTCGAAGTGGCGCGCCGCCTCGGGGTGGGCCTGGCCGCCGCCCTCATCGTCGAACTGCTGGTCGGTACCTGGCTGCTCCGTCCGGCACTGCTCGGACACCGGCTGTTCTACGTCTCGTTCCGCGAGGCATCGGCCGAGGGCGTCCGACTCGACGGACGGGCCCCCGAACGCGTCGGTGTCGGCGCCCCCACGGGGGTGGTCGGCTGGTGCCGGCGCGTCGTCGGGGATTTCGCCGGAGTCGGTCACGAAGCGATCGCCGCCGCCGATGGGAGAGTCATCGATGTTGGTGGAAACCGGCCAGGAGGACCTGAGATGTTCCGAGCACAACGTGACGATGCGACGGCGGAAACGGACCGACCGCTGATCGACCCCCAGTGGCGACGAGTCGTCCAGGGGTTGCTGCGGGCCGAGTTCAGCTTCCAGAACGACCCGGCGAATGCCGAGCTCTCGACCGTTTTCGTCGAGGACACCCCGGTCTACGCCGAACTGCTCGATCACAACCAGCGGCTGCGCTCGAATGGTTTCCGGGTCGTCGGACGGGGCCCTCGCCTGGTCAAGGCCCGCTGCGTCGACGAGACGGCGCCGATCACGATCGCCATCACCGTCGATCATCCCGAGCGTCGGCTCATCGACCGCGACGGCCGGTTGCTCGGCGTGCGACGACCCGAGCGCCGTGAAGGCATGCTCTGGCTGGCCCAGGATCCCTCCGGCCGGTACCGCATCGCCGAGGCCGTCGACCTCGGCTCGGCGTCGGAGCCCGTGTCGGCCGATCTCCCGACCGTGGCCCCGAACATCGCGCTCTCGATCTGACCCCGTCTCGATCTGACCCCGTCTCGATCTGATCCCGTGGTGGGGTGGGCGAGCCACATGCGGTAAGAACGGGGTCGTGAACCACGATCACCCGCCCCGTATCGCCGTCGAACCGAAGTCCGGTCGCCACGAGTCCTTGACCGACGCCGTCACCGCCGGTGGCGGCGTCGTCGTTCCCCCGGCCGAGGCCGATGCCCTGGTCTGGGCCGACGCCCACGCCCGGGACCGCCTGCCCGGCGTCCTGGCCGAGGCCGGACGGGCCCGGTGGATCGCCCTGCCCTTCGCCGGAATCGAGCCCTACGTCGGTCTGCTCGACACGCACAACGCCGTCGGCGAGCCCCGCGTCTGGACCGCCGCCAAGGGCGTGTACGCCCGGCCGGTCGCCGAACACGCCCTGATGCTGGCCCTGGCCGGGATGCGGGGGCTGGCCTCCTATGCCCGGTCCTCGACGTGGTCGGCTCCCCAGGGCGTCAACCTGCTCGGCGCCGAGGTGGTGATCTTCGGAGCCGGGGGCATCACCGAGTGCCTGATCGACCTCCTGGCGCCTTTCGGCTGCACCGTGACCGTCGTGCGGCGTCGAGCCGATCCGGTCGTCGGGGCGGATCGCGGTCGTCGGCCTCGACCGGCGACTCGAGGTCCTGCCCGCCGCCGATCTGGTCGTGCTGGCCCTGGCCCTGACCGATGAGACCCGACACGTGATCGGCGCCGAGGAGTTGGCCGCCATGAAGTCGACCGCCTGGCTGGTCAACGTCGCCCGGGGCGGGCACGTCGACACCGATGCGCTCGTCGCCGCTCTGGCCGAGGGCGCGATCGGGGGTGCCGGACTCGACGTCACCGACCCTGAACCTCTCGTCGAGAGTCATCCGCTCTGGACCGAACCGAGGGCGCTGATCACCCCCCACGTCGGCAACACGCCGGAGATGGGCATCCCGCTCCTGGCGGCCCACATCGCCGACAACGTGGCCCGCTTCGCCGCCGGGAAACCGCTCGACGGGGTGGTCGACACCGACTTGGGGTACTGACCGGGCCGTCCCGCACCGGTCGCCTGCGCCGAGCGCGGCGCTCGCCTGGCCCGAGATGGCGAATTCGTGACGATCGTTCGGGCCTTTCCGATCCTGTTTGCCCTGTGACCAGCGTCTCACTATGGTGCACCCGGCGCCGCACGAGTCATTCGTGTGGCCCCACCCGACGGGTCACCACTGGGGGAGTTCATGGCACTACTGGAAGTCCAGAACGTGGGGGTCAGGTTCGGCGGGATCGTCGCTCTCGACGACCTGACGTTCACCATCGAAGAGGGCCAGATCTGCGGTCTGATCGGCCCCAACGGTGCAGGCAAGACCACCTTCTTCAACGTCGTCAGCCGGATCTACGACCCGACGTCGGGCACGGTCCAGTTCGACGGAAACGATCTGCTGGCGCTGAAGCCGCACCAGATCTCCAGTGCGGGGGTGTTCCGATCGTTCCAGAACCTGGCGCTGTGGCCCAACATGTCGGTCCTCGAGAACGTCATGGTCGGCACCCACACCCAGAGCAAGCAGAACTTCCTGACCGCGGCGTTCAACATCGGCCGCAAGAAGGAAGAACAGGAACTGGCCGGCAAGGCGTGGGACGCCCTGGCCGACCTCGGTCTCGAGAGCGTGGCCCACCAGGCCTGCTCCGGGCTGCCCTACGGAACGCTGAAGCGGATCGAACTGGCCCGGGCCCTCGTCGGCGACCCCAAGCTGCTCATGCTCGACGAGCCGGCCACCGGGCTCACCCATTCCGAGGTCGACGAGCTGTCCGACGTGATCGCCGGCATCCGCGAACGGTACGACCTCACGATCCTGCTGGTCGAGCACCACATGGGTCTGGTCATGGGGATCTCCGACAACGTCGTGGTCCTCGACTTCGGCCGCAAGATCGCCGAGGGCATCCCCAAGGACGTCCAGGAGAACCCCGACGTCATCACCGCCTACCTCGGAGCCCCCGCATGACCGATCAAGCCCCTCCGAAGAACCAAGCCCCTCCGAAGAAGACGGTCCTCGAGGTCAAGGAACTCACCGGCGGCTACGGCCCGGTGCAGGTCCTCCACGGCATGGACTTCCATGTCGCCGACGGCGAGGTCGTCGTGGTCCTCGGGGCCAACGGGGCCGGCAAGACCACCACGTTGCGAGCCATCTCGGGCATGATCGCCGCCGGTGGCTCGATCGAGTTCAACGGCCAGCAACTCGCCGGCATGAAGCCGGCCGACATCGTTCGCCTCGGCATCGCCCACGTGCCCCAGGGGCGTGGCACGTTCCCCGAGCTGAGCGTCGAGGACAACCTCCGCGTCGGTGCCTACGTCCGCAAGGACGCCGAGATCGAAGCCGACATGAAGAAGTGGTACGAGATCTATCCGGTGCTCTACGAACGTCGGACCCAGCGGGCCGGCAGCCTCTCGGGTGGTGAGCAGCAGATGCTCGCCGTGTCCCGGGCTCTGATGTCACGGCCCACGCTGCTGCTCCTCGACGAACCGTCGCTGGGACTGGCCCCGATCATCGTCGCCGAGCTCTTCGATCGGTTCGGCCAGATCAACCGCGAGACCGGGATGACCATGCTCGTGGTCGAGCAGAACGCCCAGCTCGCGCTCAACATCGCCAACCGGGGCTACGTGCTCGAAGCCGGTTCGATCGTCATCTCCGGCGACGCCGATCACCTGATCGACGACGACGCCATCCGCCAAGCCTATTTGGGAGTCTGAGACCCGATGGAACTGTTTGTCGCACGAATTTTCGACGGCTTCGCCAACGGTGCGGTCTACGCCCTGCTGGCGCTGGCCCTGGTGATGATCTTCAAGGCCACCACGCTGATCAACTTCGCCCAGGGCGAGATGGCCATGTTCGGGGCCTTCATGGTGATGGTGCTCTCGGTCGAGCAGGGCATCCCGGTGTGGATCGCGGTGTTCATCGGCATGTTCCTGAGCGCCATCGGCGCGGCGATCATCGAACGCACGCTGATCCGGCCCTTCGACCCCGCCGATCACTTACCCCTGGTCATCATCACCCTGGGGTTGTTCCTGGCCCTGGGTGGCATCGCCGGCATCGTCTGGCGCTTCAGCCCCCGCGCCTTCCCCCGGATGTTCCCGTCGGGCAATGCGATCACGTTCGGTGCCGCAACGCTCACGTGGTACACGGTCGGCGTGGTGATCACCACGCTCGTGGTGGCCTTGGGCCTGACGGCGCTCCTCGACCGGACCAAGATCGGCCTCGCGTTCCGGGCCGTGTCGTCCAACCTCCAGTCGAGTGAGCTGGCCGGGATCCGGGTGGGGCCGACGCTGCAGTTCGGCTGGGCGCTGGCCGCGGCGGTCGGCACGCTCGGTGCCGCCATCTTCGTCGCCGATCCGGTCCGTCAGCTCGAACCGACGATCATGGCCCGGGTCCTGATCTTCGCCGCCTCGGCGGCGGCGCTCGGCGGGCTCGACAGTCTCTGGGGGGCCATTCTCGGTGGTCTGGCGATCGGGATGGTGCAGAGCGTCGTGGTCCAGTACATCCCGTTCATCCCGAGCGAACTCAGTCTCGCGGCCGCGGTCGCCGTCTTGATGATCGTCCTGCTCGTCAAGCCCTCGGGCTTCTTCGGCACCCCACAAGTGGAAAGAGTCTGACCCGACCCATGGCTGCACGATTCCAATTCACCGAGGGCACGGCGTCCTATCTGACCTACAAACGGCTGGCCTGGGCTGCCTTCATCCTGTTGATCCTGTTGGTGGCCTTCGCCTACGCCGACACCGGTCAGATCGTTCTCGGGGGCAACAAGTACAGCCTGAGCGTCGGTCGGCTGAGCAAGGCCGTGGCGTTCATGATCTCCATCCTCGGGCTGCAGGTCGTGGTCGGTTACACGGGCCAGATCGCCCTGGGCCAGAGCTTCTTCTTCGGCACCGGGGCCTACACCGCGGCCTATCTGGTCCAGGACCAGAGCTGGCCGTGGCTGGCGACGCTGGTGGTGATCATCCCGACCTGCTTCCTGCTCGGCATGCTGACCGGCCTGCCGGCACTGCGGATCCGGGGGTTGTATCTGGCGCTCGTCACCCTGGGGCTGGCGGCCATCTTCCCGGCGCTGGCCAAGATCGATGCGCTCGAGAAGTACACGGCCGGATCGGCGGGCAAGGCCGTCGATCGCGACAAGCTGTTGAAGGCCCCCGACTGGCTGCCGCTCGACGGCATCGCCACGGCCTTGCAGAAGATCCCGCTGTTCGGTTCGTACTTCGGCGAGGGCGACCTCTCCGACCGTGAGGCCGACCGCATCTTCAAGTTCCTGCTCTTCGCGCTCCTCGCCTGGGCCTGCTTCTGGGTCGTCGGCAACCTGCTCAAGAGCCGGCCCGGTCGGGCGATCCGAGCGATCCGCGACAACGAGACCAGCGCCGCGGTGTCGGGCATCGACCTCGCCCGCTACAAGACCCTGTCGTTCGGCCTGGCCTCGGCGCTGGGCGGTGTCGGGGGCATGGTGTACGTCGCCGAACTGGGAATCGCCTCGGCCGACGACTTCACCCAGCTCCTGGCCATCAACTTCATCGTCGGCCTCGTCGTCGGTGGTGTGGGAACCCTGCCCGGGGTGGTGGTCGGCGGCCTGGTCATCGCCTTCATCCCCGACTGGGCGTCGGAGACCTCCTCGTTGCCCGGTATCCCCGAGCGGTGGCTGTCGGGCCCGACCGGCTCGTTGATCCTCGGCATCCTGCTGATCGCCCTCACCTTCTTCCTGCCCGGCGGCATCGTCAGCGGTGTCCGACGGCTGAAGGCCCGGTTCATCTCGGTCCGCCCGATCCCGCCCAAGCTGGCGACCATGGGTCTCGGTCAAGGTTCCGAAACCGTGACGACCGAGACCGGAGCGGCCGTTTGACCGCCAAGCGGCCCCTGGGGCCGGTACGTTCTCCTGAGCCCACACCGGGCTCGGGGAGTAGAGCTGAGTGATCAGCAATCCACCTATGCAAGGGGAGAGTCAATGAAGCTACGAGAATGGAAGCGGCTGCTGGCCGTCGTGTTGGCCCTGGGCCTCACGGCCGCCGCGTGCGGCAGCGACAGCGAGGCCGACGGGGGTGGCTCCGAGGAGGAGACCACCACGACCGCCGCCGACGACGGCGAGGGCACCGAGACCACCGAGGCCATGGAAGAAGGCGACGACGAGCGGCGAGGCCTCGGGCGAGGCCCTGGCCACCGAGGGTCAGGTCGAGGTCGCGGCCGGAACCGTGCTCGACCTCGACGAGTGCCCCGGTGACTGGAACGCCACCCAGGGCGTCGACGGCGACGAGATCCGCATCGGTCAGTCGCTGCCCCAGTCGGGTCAGCTGGCATCGTTCGGTGAGATCGGCGTCGGCATGCAGGCGTACTTCGACTACGTCAACGAGACCGACCCGATCGACGGCAAGACCCTGGTGCTCGTCACCAAGGACGACGGCTACGAAGCCGGGCGTGCGGTGGCCAACGTCGAGGAGATGCTCGACTCCGAAGACATCTTCGCCTTCGCCCACATGATCGGCACTCCGATCAACGTGGCCGTGCGCCCCATCACCGACGAGGCCTGCGTGCCCCAGCTGTTCAACTCCACGGGCTTCCCGCTCTGGGGTGACCCGGCCAACTGGCCGTGGACGATCGGCAACATCCTCAACTACGCCACCGAAACCAACATCTGGTGCGCCGACATCGTCGACAACGTCGGCGAGGGCGCCACGGTTGCGGCGTTGATCATGAACAACGACTTCGGCAAGACGTATCAGACCTCGCTCGAGGCCTGCGCCGACGAGGGTCTGATCACCATCGCCGGGCTCGAGCTCCACGACCCGGCAGCACCCGACGTCTCCAACGAGATGACCACGCTGTCGGCCACCGGAGCCGACGTGTTCATCGCCGGCACCACCGCCGCTTTCTGCCCGCAGACGGTGGCCACGGTCGCCGCGTCGGACTGGCGTCCCCGCTACTACATGTCCTACACCTGCAACAACCTGTCGAGCTTCTTCACGCCCGTGCAGGACCTGGCCGGCCAGCTGGCCGACGAGGGTTCCGGTGTGCTCATGACCAACTCCAACAAGGTCTGTGGCGACCCGGCATTCGACGGTGATCCCGCCATCGAGGAGGTCAAGACCATCCTGGCCGACTACGCCGACGTGACCTGCGCCGACGGGTCGTTCTCGACCGGTGTGCTCTACGGACAGTACGTCGAGGCGGTGCTGCGTCAGACCGCCGCCCTGCCCGGCGGGCTCAACCGGGTCAACCTCATGGCCGCCATGTGGAACTTCGACTATGCCAACGACCTGCTGCTGGGCGGCACCCTCAAGACCGATGGTGTCAACGACGCCTATCTGACCGAGGCAGCCCAGGTCCAGCAGGTCGCCGTCGTCGACGGAGCCCTGACGTTCGTCCCGCAGGGTGATGTCAGCGACTTCGAGGGTGAAGGCGGCTCCTACGAGGGCTGATGCCCTGATCCGGTGACGGCCCCTGGCCGTCGACCGGCAATCCAGAGTACGTGACGGCGAGGGGCCGACGACCGGAACGGTCGTCGGCCCCTCGTGCTCATGTCGGGCCATTCGCAGCCGACAGGACCGGGGTGCGGCGTTCGACCCTGTTCCTCCTGTTCCCGATGGCCATCGCCCTCCTGGGCCTTGCCCTCACCGGGTTCCTGGTGGCGTCCGACCGGGGGCAGGTCGCGGCCGAGTCGGCCGATGTCGAAGCCGGCAACCGGGCCTATGTCCGCTCGGTGGCCAACAACGCCGATGACCTGCTGGCCGGGCTGTCGGAACGGTTGCGGGTGGCCGCCGATTCGTTGAGCGTTGCCTCGGCCGAGACGGTCGACGCCCAGATCGTCGCCCAGGACCTGCTCGACGCCAACTCGATCGTGCAGTCGGTGTGCGTTCCCGGCGACTCCGGGCACCGCTGCCTCTCGGCCAGTGGCGTGGTCAGCGACGGCGTGGTCCCGCTGCCGGTGTCGGGCCTGCAGATCATCCAACGGGGAAGCCTCCGGGGGCGCCTCGCCTATGGCACGGTCCAGCCGGCAACGAGCCGAGCCGGGGCGATGTTCCTGCTCGACCTCGACCAGATCGTGAGCCTGATCCGCAAGGACCTTCCGTTGCGGATCCGGATCGAGGGTTTCCCGGTCGCCGATGCCGACGAGTCGGAACTGAGCCAGGCACCGGGATCGGCCGTCGATCTCGGCAACGGATTGAGTCGCGACGAGGGCTCGGGCACCTTGACCCTGCGACGGGAGCTCGACTTCCTGGGGACGCCGATGCAGCTGGTGGTCGAGGCGACCGACGCCGAACTGGTGTCGACGACCGAGGCCAAGACCGGCTGGCTGCTCTTCGGCGGGCTGGGTCTGACGTTCGCCATGGTCGGCTTCTCCGCCCTGTCGGTTCGGGCCCTGGGCCAGCTCATCGACGAACGCGACATCGCCGACGCGGCCCGGGAACGGTCCCAGCAGCGGTTCCGCACGAGCTTCTCGAACGCCCCGATCGGCGTCGTCGAGGTCGACGCCGAGAGCCGGATCGTCGCCGTCAACCCCAGGTTCGCCGGCCAGCTCGGGTACAACGTCGAAGAGCTCGACGGACACGAACTGCTCGACCTGGTCGATGGCGAGGACCGTCCGGCGGCCCGAACCCGCCTCCAGTCCCTGCTCGACGGCGAACAGGTCTCGGACCAGTCCGAGCGCCGCTACCGCGGTCGCAACGGCGGTGCGGTCTGGGTCCGGGAATCGGCCAGTGTCCTCGATCTGGGTGGCGGGGTCCGCCACATCCTGATCCAGGCCGAAGACGTCTCCGACGAGCGGCGATCCCGGGCCGAACTCCACCGCAAGGCACTCTTCGACGACCTCACCGGGCTCCCCAACCGGGCCAATCTGACCGCCCGCCTCAATCGGGCCATCGAGGCCGAGCGGGCATCGGGGGAACTGTTGGCCGTCATGTTCGTCGACCTCGACAAGTTCAAGGAGGTCAACGACACCCACGGCCACGAGGCCGGCGACCAACTGCTGGTCGAGGTGGCCGAGCGGCTGCGCCGGGTGTCCCGATCCTCCGACACCGTGGCCCGACTCGGCGGCGACGAGTTCGTGGTGATCTGCGAGGGCCTCGAGTCCGACGAGGACGCCGAGCGGTGCGCGTCGCGCTTCGCCGAGGCCCTGCGCTTTCCCATGCAGCTGGGTGCCACCGAGGTGCGGGTCCAGGCGTCGATCGGACTCGTCGTCACCTCGGGCGACTCCAGTCCCGAGCGGATCCTCCGCGAGGCCGACCAGGCCATGTACCAGGCCAAGACGACCGGTCGGGACCGGCTGGTCCGGTTCGAGGTCGAGATCGAGGACCGCCTGCCTTCGATCAAGGAGGAACGCGACGTCAGCGAGGCCGAGCTCGCCGAGGCCCTCGAGCGCCGCGAGTTCCTCGTTCACTATCACCCGATCTTCGACACCGTCGATCACGATCGCGTCGTCGGCGTCGAGGCCCTGGTCCGCTGGGAGCATCCCGGCCGGGGCATCCTGGTGCCGTCGGAGTTCCTCGCCGCGGCCGAGAAGTACGGACTCGTGCAGGCCATCGACGAGCAGGTCCTGGGCATCGGGATCGAGGCGCTGGCGGCCTGGATCGCCGTCGACGAGGCCGCCGCCGAGTGGTTCGTGTCGTTCAACGTCGCCGGGGCCAGCTTCGAGGACCGGTCCTTCGCCGCTTCCCTGCTCGAACAGATCGACCGGCACGGCGTGTCGGCCGGCCAGATCGTGCTCGAGCGCGACGAGAACGGGTTCATGCGCCAGCCGGCAGCCGCCGTCCTCACGACCCGCGATCTCCGCAAGGCCGGGATCCGCCTGGCGATCGATCACTTCGGGGCCGGAGCGGTCTCGCTGTCGGAGGTGCCGACACTCGAGTTCGATCTCCTGAAGATCGACCGCTCGTTCGTCCGCGACACCTCGCTGCGTCAGCGGGCCGTGCTCGCGGCCATGCAGCAGATGGCCGAGGCCCTCGACCTGGTGGCCATCGTCGAGGGGGTCGAGAACGCCGAGGAACTCTCGGCCGCCCGGGGGGCGAAGATCGCCATGGTCCAGGGGTTCCATCTCTGCCGCCCGATGGATCACGATGCCGTGGCGATGCAGTTCCTGCGGGCCCCGTCGACCCTCGACGGAGGCTGATCCTGCTACCAGGACGCCTCGGGCTCGGTCCCGATGACCGCCTGGAGCGAGGCCAGGAACGTGTCGAACCCCTCGGACCGCACGGTTCGACCCGACTGCCGGGTCGGTTCGCTCGGCCAGGTCACCGACGACGCCCCAGTCGTCGAGTTGCTGCTCGATCGAGCGGCGCCAGATGACACCCAGGTCGGCCGAGGCGGCGTTCGTGACCCCCTCGGCGAGGGCCTGCGCCTCACCGGCGACGGGCTCCCAGAGCCCGAGCGCATCGGGGAGCAGGCGCTCGATGGCCGACACGATGATCGGCGCGGTGGCCGCCGACACCACCCGTTCCAGGAAGCGATCGGCGTGGTCGGTGTGGAAGGTCTCCTCACGTTGCGCCCGGCCGGCGAGACCGGCCAGGGCGGGGATCGAGGAGCCGAGGAGCGCCTCCCAGCGCAGCCGCTCGGCGTGGTCGTAGAGCCAGTGCCGAACCAGGGCCTCGTCCCAGGTCGGGGCGGCCCGTTCGGCGAGATGGGCGCTCCGGTACTCCTCGGGTGCCCGGAGCAGGGCGAACCGGTCGACGTCGTCGGTGAGGAGTTCGTAGAGCCCGATGGCATGGCCGAGCTCGTCCTGGGCGATCGAGCAGAACGCCAGGTCCTCCTCGAGGAACGGGGCCGTGCCGATCCACTCGGCGTGTCGGGATCCGACCAGGTGCTCGTCGTCGGCCAGCGCCAACACGAACTCGGCGACGGCCGGGTCGTCGATGCGATCGGTCATGCCGGGGTCTCCTCGTTCGAGTTCGCCTCTCGGAGGCGTTTGCGACGCTGCGCCACCCGGGCGCCGTCGTTGTGGCGATGCGGTTTGTCGGCGTTGGGGGCCACGAAGGCCTCGTCGCCGACGATGATGTCGGCCCGCTCGACCAACCAGAACTGGGCGCCCTCGGCTCGCCGGAGGTACGCCTCGCGGGCGTAGAGGCGGGCCATCTCGGGATCGGACGCCTCGAGCGAGCCGGCGTGGCGGAACTCGTCCTTGCCGGCCTTCTTGATGAAGATCTCGTAGGTGTTCATGCGCGGAAGACCTCGATCGGGTTGCGGCATCGGTCGCACCAGGCGACGCTGCGGCAGCGGGTCGGTCCGGCCATGGCCTGGTCCCGGACGGTGTCGGCCCCGCAGACCGGGCACCGGAGGGTGCCGTCCTTGCGCCGCAGCACGACGGTGAACTCACTCGACAGGACGTCGCGGGCTGTCGGGGTCATCCGGTCGGTCGTCCAGGGCTTCGATGTCGACCACAGCACGTCGACCTCGTCGATGCCCTCGACGCCGAGCACGGCGGCCCGCACGTCGTCGCCGATCATCGACGAGCGCGGGGCACCCGCCGAACGTCGGGATCAGTTCGATCTCGGCGACCGACCCCCGAACGGCGACCGATTCGCACAGGCCGAGGTCGACGATCGAGAGGCCGGGGTATTCGGGGTCGTCGACGGTGGCGATGGCATCGAGCACCCGGGCCTCGGTTGCGGTCATGGCGTCACCCCCACCGGTTCCCGCGACGAGCGCTCCAGGGCCTGGCGGACCCACGCCGTCTCGTTCCAGTGGTGGGCGGCATTCTCGATTCGCCGCCGCGAGTCGGGACCACCGTTGCGCATCGTGGCCTTCAGGGGTTCCCAATCGATCTCCCCGGTGACCCAGCGGCCGGTGCCGTCCCGGTGCAGATCGGGATCCGGGATCTCGAACCCGTATCCCTGGAGCAGCGGCACGTACTTCTGGACGTAGGCGTCGCGGAGCACTTCGTTGCGTTCGGACTTGATCTTCCAACGCAGGAGCGGATCGTTCGGGTCGGAATCGGGTCCGAACAGCTGGACCGCCGGCCACCACCAACGGGTCAGGGAGTCCTGGAAGAGGGCGTGCTGGGACGGGG
Source organism: uncultured Acidimicrobiales bacterium (assembly GCA_963717115.1). Classification (GTDB taxonomy): domain Bacteria; phylum Actinomycetota; class Acidimicrobiia; order Acidimicrobiales; family SZUA-35; genus JBBQUN01. The sequence goes on from CAVQVO010000020.1 coordinate 89,701, forward strand.
TACCGTCGGCCAGGCGAAGCAGCATCTCCTCACCGTGGCGCATGTGGAAGCCCTCCTCGGCGACGATGCGCTTCAGGACCCGCTTGTAGGGGCCGTAGCTGCACTCGGCGAACACCGCCCGCTGGCTCGCGAACGCCGCAGCGTCGACCAGGATAGGCGATGGCGATCTGGTCGGCCCAGGTGAGCGCCTGGTAGTGGAAGACGTTGTGGAACCGGGACCGGCCGGCGAAGAGGTCCTCGATCATCTCGTCGCGGGACTTGACGCCCATGTCGGCGGCCACCATGTAGAGCAGGTGGGCGTGGCCGATCTCGTCCTGGGTCTTGGCCAGGAAGATCTGCTTCAGTCGAAGGCCGGGGGCCTTGGGGATCCAGTCGCGTTCGGTCAGTCCACCCATGAGCTCGGAGTTGGCGTGGAACTCGATGAACCGGAACACCTCGTCGCGGTAGGCGACCGGGATGTCGTCGTTGGGTTCGACCATCCCCCCGTCGTCGAGGAAGGCTTCGAACTCGGTCATGGTCGACCACTGGGTCATGGCGGGCTCTCGTCTGGTTGGGGGTGGGGTGTCGATCGGGTGGCGGAGGAGGCGGCGGTTCGAGGTGGGACTCAGAGCCGGCGCTGGTCGAGGGTCCGGGCCAGCTTCCCGCCCTCGGAGCGCGGTACCGAGCCGACCGGCTCGATCGTGACCGACACGCCGAGCCCGAGGCTCGAACGGAGCCGCTCGACGATCTCTCGTTGGAGGGCGGTGTCGGAGGCGTCGGTCGCCCCGGTGTCGACGGATCGTTCGACCCGCAGTCGGAGCGAGTCGAGGGTGCCGGTTCGTTCGACCACCAGCTGGAAGTGGGCACTGACCCCGTCGACCCCGAGCAGGGTGTGCTCGACCTGGCTCGGGTAGACGTTGACGCCGCGGATCACGAGCATGTCGTCGGCCCGGCCGACGATGCCCGACATCCGGGCGTGGGTCCGGCCGCAGGGCGACGGTTCCCGGGTGATCGAACACAGGTCGCCGGTCCAGTACCGCAGCACGGGGAACGCCTGCTTCGTGAGGCTGGTCAGGACCAGGACGCCGACCTCGCCGTCGGGCAGTCGTTCGCCGGTGTCGGGGTCGACGATCTCGGGCAGGAAGTGGTCTTCCATGATGACCAGACCGTTCTGGTCGGCGGTCTCGCAGGCCACGCCGGGACCGATCACCTCCGACAGGCCGTAGATGTTGACGGCGCGGATGCCGAGGCCGGCCTCGATGGCGACCCGCATCTGCTCCGACCACGGCTCGGCACCGAGGATGCCGACCTGCATCGGGGAGTTCGGTCCACCCTCGGGGCCGAGCAGTTCGGCCAGGGTGAGCGCATAGGACGGGGTGCAGCAGATGGCTTCGGGGGCGAAGTCCTCGATGAGCATGAGTTGGCGCTCGGTGTTGCCGCCCGACACCGGCACGACGTTGATGCCGGCGGCCTCGGCGCCGCCGTGCAGACCGAGGCCACCGGTGAAGAGGCCGTACCCGTAGGCGTTGTGGAGCATCCAACCCGGTTCGATGCCGGCGCCGCGGAGGCATCGGGCCACGCACTCGTGCCAGATGGCCAGGTCGGCGGCGGTGTAGCCGACGACGGTCGGCTTGCCCGTCGTGCCCGAGCTGGCGTGGACCCGGGCCAGCTCGCGCCGGTCGACGGCGAAGAGCCCGAAGGGGTAGTTGTCGCGCAGGTCGGTCTTGCGCAGGAAGGGGTAGGCCGCGAGGTCGTCGAGCGACCCCGGATCGTCGAGGTCTCGCAAGCGATCGGCCATCACCGGCACCCGGGCCCGAAGGGTGGCGATCGTGGACTGCAACCGGGACAGCTGCAGCGCCTCGAGCTCGGGCCGCGGCATGGTCTCGATGTCGGGTCGGTGGAAGCCGACCTCGGGCCGCGTCGATGTGGTGTCGCTCATGTCACCGACCCTACGCCCCGTCCTCCAACTCGTCAAGGCCTTAACGACTTTGTCCCTCGTCGTCGTCGGTGTCGGGGCGGGTGGCCAGGAGGCGGCGGATGAGCGACGAGAGCTGCTCGACTTCTCCGGCGTCGAGCGCGGCGAACAACTCCCGCTCGCGCCGGTTCTGGGCCCGGTAGGTGTCGCGAACCCGTTGCGATCCGTCCTCGGTCAGGCGCACCGTGACCAGGCGGCCGTCCTCGTGTTCGCGGCGTCGTTCCACGAACCCGTCGCGCTCGAGGGTGTTGAGGACGCCCGAGATGGCGGCCCGGGACACGCCGGCCAGGCGGGCCAGTTGCCGGGGCTGGAGGTCGCCGAGGGTCCAGATGGTGAACAGGATGCGGAACCCGGCGATCGAGAGCCCCATCGGTCGGTGCACGCTCGACTCGAGCTCGGCGACGAGTTGGCTCGACACCCGGAAGAGGTTGAAGGACGCCGCGAAGGCCCCCAGGTCGATGTCGTCGGACAGGCGGGTGACGCGTCGGCGGGCCTCGGTCTCGAACGCTGCGGCGGTGTCGGTGTCGGTGTCGGTGTCGGTGTCGGTGTCGGCCGCCGGTTGCTCGGGTGTCACGAGGAACCGACCGTCAGCGTTCGGCCCCGGAACACCGCGATCGTCTCACCCCGCTGATTGCAGACGATCGCATCGTTGACGGCGTTGCGGCCGGGCTTGGCGATCTCGGTGCAGGTCGCCGTGAGCACGTCGCCGACGTGGCTCGGGGCGAGGAAGTCGATCGCCGCCCCGGACGCGAGCGTCCGCCGCCCGTCGCCGTTCGAGGCGACGGCCATGGCGGTGTCGGCCAGGGTGAACACCAGCCCCCCGTGGCACACCCCGAGCCCGTTGACCATCGCCTCGGTGACGGTCATCGACACCACGGCGTGCCCGATCGAGGCTTCGACGAGCTCGATCCCGAGCGCCGCCGATGCCCGGTCACCGGCCAGGACGGTCGGTGCCGCTGCGTCGGGATCGGGGTCCGGGGCGGGACCGGGTGGGGCGGGGGTCATCCGGGGTACCGCAGGGAGCGCCTCGTCGAGAGCCGTCCGTCGGGGAGTCGCCACATCGTTGCGATCATCGGGCCCGATGCTACTCCGTCGCCGTCGTCGGCTCGGGTCTCGAGCGCTCGACCCGGGCGGCGCGCCCCGACTGGAAGCATCGGGTCGGGTTACGGCTAGTCTCGACCGGGTAGAAGTCATGTTCTCGTCCGATCCCTACCCAGGAGCACACCCATGATCAGCCGCTTCCTCGATGCCCTCGATCGCCGTTCGCCCGCCCTCGTCGCCGACGCCCACTGCGACGGCCCGTGTGGGGTCTACGACCCGGCCAGTGCTCGCATCGCCGCCGAGGCCGTGCTGTCGATGACCAAGAAGATCCTCGATCTCGGTGATGGCGGCGACGTGGCTGCCGAGAACACCAAGTCCCGGTTCATCGCCATCAAGGAAGAGCAGGCCGAACTGGCCAAGCGCGAGCTCATGATCCTGTGGCACGACTACTTCAAGCCCAATCACCTCGAGGCCTACCCCGACCTGCACACCACGTTCTGGAACGCAGCCAAGCAGTGTTCGACCTGCAAGACCAGCGTCGATGTCGCCGCCTGCGAGGAACTGATGAGCCAGATCGAGACGATCCACGACATCTTCTGGGCCACCAAGGGACGCGACGTCACCTTCTACCGGGCGTCCTAGCCAGCCGGATCCCCCGTGCCGAGCGTTCGCGCCATCGGCGCGGGATCCACACACGCCGTCGTCGAACTCGTGGCCTGGGGCCGCGGTCGACGCCGGCGTGTTCGCGTCCGGGGGCGCTCGATGGTTCCCACCCTGGTCGATGGTGATCACGTCCTCATCGACCCCGGTGCCGCGCCGACCGTTGGCGACCTCGTCGTGGCGTCCCATCCCGACGACCGGCGGCCACTCGTGTTGATCAAGCGTGTCGCCGCCATCGGCGACGACGGATCGCTCGACCTGCGCAGCGACGACCCCGCCGTCGGCACCGACAGCCGCACCTTCGGCCCGGTCCGCGCCGATCGACTGATCGGTGTGGTGACCTTCGGGTTCGATCGTCGCCGACGGGTTCGCCGGGCGCGACCCCACGGGCTCGATTAGCGTCTGGTCCGAATGGAGGTCCTGTCATGGATCCGGTGCCCGGTGCGCGGACGTTCGACACATCGGGAGCGGCCTACGACGCCTTCATGGGTCGCTATTCCAAGCCGTTGGCAGAACGCTTCGCCGATTTCGCCGGAGTCGCCTCCGGCCTGACGGCGCTCGACGTCGGCTGCGGCCCGGGTGCGCTCACCCGTGTGCTGGCCGACCGGCTCGGGGCCGAGTCGGTGGTGGCGTGCGACCCATCGGCCCGTTTCGTCGACGACTGCATCGGCGCGTGCCCGGGGGTCGAGGTTCGGCTGGGCCGGGCCGAGGCGATCCCCTACGACGATGCGAGTGTCGACCTGGGCCTGTCGCAGCTCGTGCTGCACTTCGTCAGTGATGCGGGGGCGGCGGTGTCCGAGCTGCGGCGAGTGGTGCGACCGGGTGGGACGATCGCCGCGTGCGTCTGGGACTTCGAGCAAGAGATGGAGATGTTGCGCCATTTCTGGGATGCGGCCCTGACCATCGACCCGTCGGCCCCCGACGAGGCCCGCGTGCTGCAGTTCGGACGGGCGGGCGAGATCTCCGCGCTGTTCGTCGAGTCCGGTCTCGAGCGGGTGGCCGAGCGCGAGCTCGAGGTTCGGGTCGGCTACCGGGGATTCGACGAGCTGTGGAACGGGTTCCTGGCCGGGATCGGGCCGGCCGGCTCCTATTGCGTTGCCCTCGACGAGCCACGGCGAGACGAGCTCCGACAGGATTTCTTCCGGCGTTGCGGCTCACCCGAGGGCCCATTCGAACTCTCTGCGACGGCGCGCAGTGCGCGCGGCCGGGTCGCCGACCGCTGACGGGATCGTCGGGCCAGAGCCTAGGAAGGGTTGGGGCGGGGCTTCGGCATCGGAAGTTTGCCGAAGTCGACCGCCCCGGTGTTGGCCGCCGCGGCGAGATTGGCGGCGGCGATCTCGCGGGCGACCTCTTCGCGGTGCACGGTGATCGTGCGGGGCGCGTCGATGCCCAGGCGAACGTGGTCGCCGCGGATCTCGATCACCCGGACCACGATGTTGGAGCCGATCACGATCGACTGGTTCTGGCGGCGGCTGAGGACGAGCATCTAGGACACCAGCGCTTCCTGGGTCGAGTACGCCGACGAATCGAGCACGAGCTGCTTGCCCCGCCGGGTCTCGGTGTTGACCACGACCGGGCCGAGCAGATTGGCGGTGAGGGCCGTGACGTCGTCGCCGTCGCGGTGCACGGTCAGCAGGACCACGACCTCGACGTCCTCGACGGTTTCGACCCCCAGCTCGGCCTGGACGGCGTCGTCGAGTTCGAACTCGTAGTCGGGATAGAACAGCCAGGGGGTGGTGGCGAGGAAGGCCAGTTCGGACTGATCGGCGCTCTGGACCCAGAAGTACGGGCTGTCGTCGTCGATCTCGACCACCACGTAGCGGGTCGAATCGGGGATCCCGAGCAGGCCGTCGACGATCTGGATCGCCCGTTCGTCGGGCACCTCGAAGTCCCCGAAGCGGGATGACGTGATCTTCATCGATCAGACCCTAGCCCTTCGGCTCCGACGGATGGGGGTTGGTCGCCGGTTGTCGGAGACCGGTCGGGCCGTCCCCGCACACCCTCGACCGCGGTTCGATCGGCGTAGTCGTCGTAGAGGTTGCCGACGACGTGGATGCTGACCACGGTGGCGAGGAAGACGACGAGGAACCGTCCCATGGCGCTGTGGAAGGGGACCGGTCCGGACATGGCCTGCATCAGCGGATTCCAGCCCAGGTAGAGCGCCAGGAGCAGGGAGGCGCCGAGGCGACGTTGCCGGCTGGCGCTGCGGTCGACCGGGCCCGAGCCGATGACCTGGATGGCGACCGCCCGCTCGCGCAGCGAGGGTGCGCCGGCGGCGCGGTGGACGTCGATGGGGGAGTGCTCGGCCATGGGGTTCCTCGGTCGGTGTCGCGTGTCAGCGCTGACGCAGGGCCATCACGAGCGCGGGGGTCAGGGGGCGGCCACAGATCGACGCGATCGGCACGCCGGCGTCGATGGCGGCGTCGAGTTCGGCCGCGGAGGGCGCCGCGGCGAGGTCGAGCACCAGGGGCACGTTCAGCGAACCGGCCAGGTCGGCGAGGTCGGCCAGGTCGGGGAGGGTTCGCAGCGCGAGTCGGAGCTGTCCGACGACGGCTCCGGCGCAGACCCGTTCGATCACGCCCATGAGTCGCGCCGTGAGCACCGGGGCATCGGACGATCCATCGGCCCACCCGGCGCCACCGGCTTCGATGACGCCCACGCAGCGACGACCCTCCTCGGTCCAGTGCGTCAGGCGACCGAGCAGATCACGGCTGTTCTCGGCGAGCTTCCAGTTCGGGATGCCGGCGAGCGCGGCCTCGTCGGTGAGGACCGTCAGCTCGGCATCCGGTCGGCCGTCGATGGTGCGGCGCGCGAGCGGCAGGGCCACGTCGAGCGGTCCGACGATGAGCTGCGTCGGGGCGTCGATCGTGATGGCCGGCGGCAGGTCGGCTTCGAGCTGGGCGAGCTCGGTCCAGAAGTCACCCGAGACCGCACGAGCGGGAGACCACGACGCCAACGCCGACGTCGGCCGGGCGGCAACCGGTGCCGGTGGCGGGGCGGGCGGCGCCGCCGAGGTGGGTCCCGGCGACTCGTCGGTGTCGACGACACCGCTCGCTTCGGACCAGGGAGGCGTCGACAGCACCGGTGGGGTGGGACGGGGCGGTCGATGCTCGACCGGGATGGTGGCGGAGGTGGCCGGAGCCGAAGGTGACGGGGCGGGTGACGGGGCGGGTGCGTCGGGTCGAGCGGCCCGGAGCAACTGGTCGATGCGTTCCTCGGTCGAGATCGACTCGGCCCGTTCGAGCAGCGCCTGTCCGGGGGTCAGGGCCTCGGGGAACAGCGCCGTTGCGATGGGAGGGAGCGGCGTTGCGTCGTCCGCCGATCCGGCGCCGAGGATGCGATCGAGGTCATCGGCCACCCGGTGCAGATGCTCCGAGGTTGGGGGATCGGGCAGATCGGGCCGATCGGCCGGCGCCAGGTCCTCGGCGGCGAAGCGGCGGGCCGGTCGGCGATCGAGGGTGGACACGCCGGGTCGGCCCGACGACGGGATGGCTCCGGCCGACGCCCCTTGCCGTCGCTCGGAGCGCATCGACTGGGTGAGCTGGGTCACCAAGTCGTCTCGGTCGCCGTCCTCGACGAACCAGCCGGCGGCTTCCTCGCCATCACCGAAGGCGCCATGCTCCGCGAGGCGCCGGTCTCGGCGAAGGCGCGGTTCTCGGCGAAGACCGTGCCCTCGAACGGGTCGGTCTCGAGCGGTGCCGAGACGCCGTCCCGGTTCCCGGTCCCGTTGGGCGGGGACGCCAGGACCTCGAAGGCCTCCGAACGGAAGAAGCCGGCGATGCCGCCGGTTCGGATCCGGTTCGCCTCGTGAATGGTGGCCTGTTCGCCCAGCTCGGTCCGCACTTCACGGAGAAGTGCGCTGAGCTCAGGCCCGGTGTAGCGCTGCGGTCGTGTCATGGTTCACTGTCCCCAGGGTTTCGATGCGGAGTTGACTACCGAGTTCGTCGATCGCCAACACGGTGGGATCGAGATCGGTGAGGGCGAGGAGCCGGCGCAACGGGCGTCGCAGCGGCTTCGAGGTGAGCAGCACCGGCATCATGCCGGACTGCTCGGCGGTGTGGATCTGCACCCGGATGGCGTTGACCAGCCATTGGATGTCGTCGGGCGGGAGTGCGAAGTCGAATCCCGCCGAGCTCTCGCGCAGGCTCCCGATCAGGAGCTGCTCGATGGCCGGCGCCAGCGTGATCACCGGGAGGATGCCCTGCTCGGTGGCGCTGGCCGCCGAGATCGACGGGCCCAGGGCGCTGCGAACGCTCTCGCTGAGATCGGCCTGGTTGCGGGTCAGTCGGGCTCGTTCGCCGAGCACGTCGAGGATCCGCACGATGTCGCGGATCGGGACCCGTTCGTCGAGGAGGTCCTGGAGGACCCGTTGGACCTCGGCGATCGTGAGATCGTTGGCGGCCAGTTCGTCGACCACGGCGGGGTCGGATTGGCGGACCAGGTCCACGAGCTGTTTGACCTCCTGGCGGCTCAGGAGTTGGGAGGCGTGCTGACGGACGATCTCGGCCAGATGGGTGGCGATGACCGAGGGGCGGTCGACGATGGTGCCGTCGATCGACTCGGCCAGCGCTCGCTGGTCGTTGCGGATCCACTTGGCCGGGAGCCCGAACACCGGCTCGGTGGTCTCGGGACCCGGCAGCTGGTCGAGTCGGTCGGCGATGACGAGCACATGGCCCGACGGTGCGGTCCCGCGGGCCATCTCGACACCGTGGAGCGTGACGACGTACTCGCCGGGACCGAGATCGATGTTGTCCCGGGTTCGTACGGGCGGGATGATCAGGCCGATCTCGAGGGCGATCTTGCGGCGCAGGGCCCGGACCCGGTCGAGCAGGTCGCCGCCCATCGACGGGTCGACCAGGTCGACCATGTCGACGGCCAGTTCGAGCCCGAGTGGCTCGGGTCGGATGTCCATGGCGAGTTGGCGGGGATCGTCCTCGTTCGGGGTGGCGGGTTCGGCGGGCGTCGGACCCAGGCCGGCGGCGATGGCGGCGTCCTCGGTCTGGTCGTCGAAGCGGCGGCTGAGGGCGATCATGGCGCCGCCGACGACGAAGAAGGGCAGTTTCGGCAGACCCGGTGCGAGTCCCAGGGCGATGATGGCGATGCCGGCGTAGAAGAAGGCCGTGGCCTGCCCCCGGAACTGGCTGCCGATGTCGGCGCCGAGGTCCTGGTCGTTGGAGGCCCGGGTGACGATGATGCCCGACGAGATCGAGATCAGCAGCGCCGGAATCTGCGAGACCAGACCGTCACCGACCGTGAGTGACGAGTACTGGGTCACGGCCTCACCGAACGGCAGCCCCAGTTGGACGACACCGATGATGAGCCCGCCGATGAGGTTGATCAGCGTGATCAGCACCCCGGCGATCGCGTCGCCCTTCACGAACTTCGAAGCACCGTCCATCGCACCGTAGAAGTCCGCCTCGGAGGTGACCTCGGATCGTCGGGCCCGGGCCGTCTCCTCGTCGATGACCCCGGCGCTCAGGTCGGCGTCGATGGCCATCTGCTTGCCCGGCATGGCATCGAGCGTGAACCGGGCGCCGACCTCGGCGACACGCGACGCACCGTTGGTGATCACGACGAACTGGATCACGACCAGGATCAGGAACACCACGAGCCCGACCACCACCGAGCCGCCGACGACGAAGCTGCCGAACGCGGCGATGACCCCGCCGGCCTCGCCGGTGGTGAGGATCAGGCGGGTCGAGCTCACGTTGAGGGCGAGCCGGAAGAGGGTCGCCATGAGCAACAGCGACGGGAAGGCGCTCAGCTCGAGGGCCCGGGAGGTCAGCATCGTGGCGAGCAGCAACATCACGCCGATGGCGATGTTGACCGAGATGAGCATGTCGAGGGCGAGTCCCGGGAGCGGGATCACCATCAACGCCACCACGGCCATCATGATGGCCGAGAGGAACGCTCCTCCTGTGCTGCGGTTCTTCACGTACACCCTGTTGGGCCGGGCCATCCATGGCGGTCCGGACTGACATCGATGTCAGTCGGTCGAGCGTCGGAGGCGGAGCGGCCGGTATGAGGGTCGCGGCCAGGGTTTCCTCGGCGTGGGCGGTTACTCGGGGTCGGGCAGCAGCATCGCCGACGGGGGAATCTTGACTCGGCGAATGGTCTGGCTGTGCCTGGTTCCGGGATGGCGCATCACGAAGGCGAGGACGATGGCGATCGCCCGGAACAGCTCGTTGGGAATGGTGGCGCCGACCTCGACCCGGTCGTGCAGGATGCGAGCGAGGGGACGGGCCTCGACGATCGGCACCCCCTTGGCGTAGGCCCGCTCGCGAATGCGCATCGCCAGTCCGTCGCCGCCCTTGGCGACCACCCGCGGCGCGCCGGTTCCCTCCTCGTACTTGATCGCAACGGCGACGTGGGTCGGGTTCACGACCACGGCCGATGCGTCGTCGACGGCGGCGAGCATGCGGTTCTGGGAGATCTTGGCGTGGGCCTGTCGACGCCGACCCTTGATGGTCGGATCGCCCTCGGACTGCTTGTACTCCTGCTTGACCTCCTCCTTGGACATCTTCAGCTGCTTGTTGACCTTCCACCGCTGGTAGGCGTAGTCGCCGCCGCCGACGAGGAGACCGGCGAAGGCGATGATGCGAACCAGGGAGATCATCTGGCCGCCGAGCTGCAGGGCGGCCTCGTCGAGGGCCACCGGGACCGGAACCAGGTGTTGCTCCACGATCGAGCGCACCACGGTGGCCGACAGGGCGGCCAGGATCGCCAGACGGATCACGGACTTGGCCGTCTCCACCAGGCTCTGGCTCGAGAAGAGGCGCTTCAGCCCGGCTTTGGGTGAGATTCGCTCGGCCTTGGGCTTGAGCTGTTCGCCGGTGAGGACGACGCCTCCCTGGAGGCCGAGCCCGACGACGATGGTCAGCATCACCATGGCGAAGAGTGGCAGGGTCGCCTGGGCGATCAGGGCGAGGAGATTGTCGAAGTGTCCGGCGATCAGGCCCAGTTCGCCCTGTTGGGCGGCGGTCATCATCTCGGTGGTCTCGCGCCGCAGCGAGCGGCCGAGTCCGGCGATCATGCCCGGGATCAGGAAGGTCGAGATCAGCAGGACCAGCCACTGCACGAGATCGGTCGACTTGGGGATCTGGCCCTTCTTGCGGGCCTCGCGCAGCCGCTTGGGTGTCGGTTTCTCGGTCTTCTCACCGGTGGACTGGGCCATCGCTCACCCCCCGATCAGCAGACTGCCGAGGCGAAGACCTCGTTCGAAGAGCGATTCGGCACCGTTCAACACCAGCGGGAGGGTGAACGACAGGATGAAGATCAGGATCAGCGACTTCAGGGCCAGCCCGATGACCAGGACGTTCAGCTTCGGTGCGGCACGGGAGGCGATGCCGAGCACGACCTCGGTCAGGGCCATCGTCAGCAGGATCGGGAACGCGATCTCGACTGCGGCCATGAAGAAGAGCCCCGCACCCTCGGTGACCATGCGATCGAGTTCCCCGAGACGCAGACCGCTGAGCGGTGCGGCCTCGTAGCTCCGGATCACCCCCTTGATCAGGAGGAGGTGCCCGTCGACCACGAACAGCAGGGTGATCGCGACCAACTGGTAGAGCCGTCCCACCGGGGCGGCCTGGCTCTGGGTGGTCGGGTCGTAGAGGGCCGCCGACGACAGGCCGGCGGCGAGGTCGATCATGGCGCCGGCGCTGGCGATGGCCGAGAAGAGCAGCTGGATGGTCAGCCCCAGCAGGACACCGGCTGCGACCTGGAACAGCACGGCGCCGACCAGGCCGACGATGTCGGTGGGGAGGGCGCCGGGAGCCGCCGTCGCCGAACCGGGGGCGATCGCCAGGGCGAGGCTGGCGGCGAGCGCGATCCGCATCCGATTCGGCATCAACGCGCCGGAGAACGGGGGCGCGACGACGAAGACCGTCACCAGGCGCGTCGTGATCATCACGAAGGCAACCAGGACGCCGGCGTCGAACGAGAACTCCATGCTCAGAGGTAGCGCGGGGCGTTGGCGATCAGTTCACGGGTGAAGTCGACCAGGGTCCGAAGCATCCACGACCCGGAGATCGCGAGCACCAGGCCGACGGCCATGAACTTGGGGACGAAGGTGAGCGTCTGTTCCTGGATCTGGGTGATCGACTGGAGCAGGCCGATCCCGACGCCGACGACGATGGCCGTGAGCAGGATGGGAGCCGAGACCTTGCCGGCGACCCACATCGCCTCGGTCAGGATCTGGAGGACCGTTGCTTCATCCATGTCAGACCTTGAAACTCTCGAGCAGGGTCTGGACGACCAGGGACCAGCCGCCGACCATGATGAACAGGAGCAACTTGAAGGGCAGCGAGACGAACACCGGCGGCAGCATCATCATCCCGAGCGACATGAGCGCCGCCGAGACGATCAGGTCGATGATCACGAACGGGATGAAGATGACCATGCCGATGATGAACGCCGCCTTGAGTTCGTGGAGCAGGAACGCCGGGATCAGCGACGTGAGGGAGATGTCGTCGGGCGTCTCGGGCTGATCGGCGCCACGGGCGTCGAGGATCATGGCCAGTTCCTCGTCCGGGCCCTGGCTGAGCATGAACTCGCGGATCGGCTCCTGGGCCCGATCGAGGGCCTCCCCCTGCTCGATCTGGCCGTCGAGGTAGGGCTGCAGGGCGTTGTCGTTGACCTGTTCGAGCGTGGGTCCCATGACGAACAGACTGAGGAAGAGCGCCAGGCCGACGATCACCTGGTTGGGAGGGACGCCCTGGAGACCGAGTGCGTTCCTCGTCATCGAGAGCACGATCACGATGCGGGTGAAGCTCGACAGCATGATGACGAGCGAGGGCGCGAGCGACAGGACCCCGAGCCCGACGATCAGGATGATGGACTGGCTGGGCGACCCGTTCTGGTCGCCGATGGTGACGGTGACCAGGTCCTGGCCGGGCGTGGTCTCCTCGTCGGCGACGCCGCCGGTCTCGGTGTCGCCGGTGTCGAAGTTCGGGGTCGAGTCGAGCCCGTCGTCGAGCCGGCCGCCGGTGTCACTGCCGGTGGGCCCGGCGTCGGGACCGGTCTCGGGGACCGGGAGCTCGGGTGCGGTGATCGGCGGTGTGACCGTCTGGGCTCCCGCCGTCGAGGCGGCCGGACCGGCGACGGTCGCCAGACCGATCACGAGCATCACGATCAGCCAGGCGACGACCTGGCGCGCCGACCGCGGCACCGGACTCGGTGCCCCGTAGGGACTGGGGTGGCGTGGCGGCAGAGCGCCACGTTGGGTTGACGACATCCTCGGCCTCTGGCCGGGCGGTGCGCGCTCGGATCAGAGCTTGCGAACCGTGAGTTCCCGGAGCGATTCGATCAGGGTCATCCGTGGTTGGGTCGGCGTGAACATCGCCGGCAAGCGCTTCGGTGCCTCTTGCCTTGGTGCAGGGTCGTTCTGGAGAACAGGGTCGTTCTGGAGAACAGGGTCGTTCTGGTGGGCGGGGTGGTTCTGGTGAACGGGATGGCTCGCGTGGGCGGGTTGGTCTCCGGCGGCGAGGAGTTCGGCGGCATCGAGGGCGACGGATTCCACCCGGGCGGACCGGGACCCGCGGCGGGTCTCGAGCTCGTCGTCGACCGCCTCGATGGCCGAGCCGATCAGGTCGTCGCCTTCGGCGAGCAGGGCGATCCCGTTGTCGCTCACGCCGATCAGCAGATGGCGTTCGCCGGCCCGGACCACGGCGATCGAGGTGGTCCGACCGAGGGGGCGCTGCGAGGTGATCTCGAGGTCGCCCCGGACGTCGTTGCCGAGCAGGAACCCGAGCCGGCCCTTGTTCCCGGCGCGCGCGAGGAACCACAGCAGTCCGCCGACGAAGGCGAGCGCCAGGACCAGGCGGACGACGAGGTAGAGCGTCGACATCAGCGGGGGGCCTCGGGTTCGACGACCTCGGAGATACGCACGGCGTACTCGCCGTCGATCACGACGACCTCACCCCGGGCGAGGAGCGTTCCGTTGACCCGGAGGTCGACCGGTGAACCGGCCGGGCGGTCGAGTTCGACGACCGACCCGATGTGCAGGCTGAGGACCTCCGCGAGGGTCATCTGGGTGCGGCCGAGCTCGACCGAGACCTCCAATTCGACCTCGCGCAGCATCGACAGGCCGGCCAGCGACGGCGTGGCTCGGACGGTCGCCCCCGGTGCCGTGGTCGCCGGATTCGCCGGCTCGGCCGTCGATGGCCGCGCCCGCATGATCCGAGCGCCGATCGGTGATCCAGAGCACCACGCCGACGGTGTCGGGGCCCCGGGTGATGGCCAGCGCCTCGGAGATGGTCGGGAACCCGGCAACGACGCCGCCGAGGTCGGCGGCGGGGCGAGCCGGGGCGATCGTGAGTCCTTCGACGGCATTGGCGAGCGCCGCGGCGACGGCGAGGAGCGCCTCGTCGGCCTCGGGGCCGGGGGTGTCGACCATGGCGATGATCGCCTCGGGCAGCGGCGAGCCGGCCCGCGACCCCTCGGTCACGAGCACCGGGCCCGACAGTCGGGCGATCGCCACGGGCGCATCGATCGCCACCGTCGACATGCCATAGACGGAGACCGCCTGGGCCAGGGCGCCGGCGGTGCTTCCGTCGAGAACGAGTGTGCTCATGTCTGGGGGTCCTTGTTCATGGTCGCGTTCGCGAGGTTCGTCGTCGAGCTCGCGAAGTCGTGCTGAGGGGTGGTCAGGACCTCGGCAACCAGGCGTCCGCCTCGTTGACCGGCCTTGACGGTGAAGACCGGGGCATTCCCGACCGAGGCCACCAGGTGCCGGCCGAGGCTCTGCCCGGTCCGGATCAGGTCACCGGGCGCCAGATTGGCGATGTCGTAGGCCGGCGCCCGGATGGCGGCGAAGCCGACGATCACCGGCACCACGACCGGCTGGAGTGCGGCGGCGGCGGCGCTGGTGGTGAAGGACTCGGCGTTGCGGGGCCGGCCGTTGAGTCGGCGATCGATGATCTCCATGTGTCCCTGGAGGCTCAGGGGCGAGATGCCGACCATGGCCGCACCCGACACCTTCGGACCGGTGAGATCGAGGCCGAAGCACAGGAGGGTCTCGGACAGGCCGTCGCGCATGGTGGACTGATGGGCGTGGTGGGCCTTGAATCGGGCGGGGCCCAGATGGAGTTCGGTGGCGAAGCGGGGGACCATGGCGTCGACGAGGTCGGCCAGCAGGCGGGCTTCGAGGGGCGTGAGGTCCCGTACGGGACCCGGGTCGCCATTGCCGCCCAGCATGAGGGTGACGATCGACAGGGCGATCTCGAGGTCGAAGATCATGAACGCCGATTGGCCCGACTCGTCGAAGAACAGTTCGACGTAGTGGAGCGGCCGGTCGGCCAGATCGGGAAGGCTCACCGTCGACAGACCGCTGCCGGCCACGCTGATCTTGCCGGTCCAGAGTTCGAGCGCTTCCTCGGTCATCCGAGCCATCTCGAAGAGCGACTTCTTGAACGACGCCGCTCGTCCCCCGTTCAGCCACGATCCGGTCATGCCGAAGTCGTGCGGCGTCAGGTCGGCGGGGTCGCCGTTGGCGAACGACGCCGGCTCGGCGACGTCGGCTTCGTCGGATTGCACCTCGGACTCCATCACGGTGGCAGGGTCGACACGGTGCCCGTCGGTATGAGGTGATCCCGGTCATCACCGGTGGATCTCGGCGATGGGCTCATGGTGCTGTCCGGCCGTCCGAGACTCCCCGCCGTAGGTGATTCGATCTGCTTCCTGCTGCTTGTCGCTGATCCTTTGGACCCAATACACGCTTAAAGCTCAATCAACAAGCATGACGTCCGAAGGAGCAGCATGAATCTGGAGGACGCAGCATGTCAGTGACGATCACGCCGGAACAGCGGGCGATGGTGGAGAAGAACCTCCCGCTGGTCGAACACATCGTCTCACGGTTGGCGGCGCGCTTCGCTTCCAACTACTCGCGGGAGGACCTGGTCCAGACCGGCACGATCGGTCTGATCGAGGCCACCACCCGCTTCGATCCCGAGCGGGGCGTGGCCTTCTCGACCTTCGCCGGCCGCCGGATCGAAGGCTCGATCATCGACATGCTCCGACGCGACGACTGGGCCCCCCGCTCGGTTCGCGAGCTCGAACGCCAGGTCGAACAGATCGACTCCACCTTCCGGGCCCGGGGCCAGCAGGCCCGAGCCGGTGAGATCGAGGAGACGCTCGGACTGGGCAAGGGCCAGCTGAGCCGCCTGCCGCGCCGATCTGACCAAGGCCCGCGTCGACTCGCTCGACCGCATGGTCGGCGGCGACGACTCGTCGGTGTCCCTGATCGAGACGCTGGCCGACTTCATGGGGTCCTCGGTCGAGATGGACCTCGACGAGCGCGAGGTGCTCGGCTATCTGCGCGACGCCGTTCGCTCGCTGCCCGAACGCCATCGGGTCGTGATCATGGGCTACTTCTTCGAGGGCAAGTCGATGACCGAACTGGGCGCGCTGCTCGGCGTGACCCAGTCCCGGGCCTCGCAGATCAAGGAAGACGCCATTCGCACGATGCGGGCCGGCATGCTCGAGCAGTATCGCGACCAGGACGACGACGGTCCCGACGAAAAGCTCTGCCGCCGGCAACGCACGTTCAACGAGTCGTTGGCGACCGCCAATGATTGGCGTTCTCGCATCGCCTGAGCATCGCGTTTCCCCTGGTCGAAGCCGTTCGTCGGGGCCGATTGCCCGATGTCGGCGATCTTCGTGACGAGCAGGCCCTCATAGCGGGAAGGTCGCGTCCGACTCTGCCTCCATGGGAGACCTCCTCGCTCAGCCCAACCTCGCCCGACTCGGATCGCTCCTCTGGGAGTACCGCGCCGCCTTCGACCGTCTGCACTTCCTCCTCGAGACACAGTTGCTGCTGATCGGCAGCGGACGCGACGACCAGCTGCACCACCTGGTCGACCTGCTCGACGAGGCGAACGCCCGGATCCATCGTCTCGACCTCGAGCGGGAGATCCTGATCGATGTCGGTCCCGACGGCGCCCGACCCCACCTGTCGCAGTTGGCCGACCGTGTCGAGGCCCCCTGGGACGAGATCCTGCGCGAACACCAGCGGGCCATGGAAGCACTGGTGGCGAGGACCGATGATCTGGTCCGGCGCAACGGCGCCCTGATCCGACGGGTCCGATCCGAACTCCCCGACCTCGAGACCCTCCTCAGCGTGGGGACGGCCGCTCCCGCCGGCACCGGCCGGGCCGCCACCTCGACCTATGGACGATCCGGTCGCGACGAGTCGGCCTCGGGCGGGCAGGCCTACCTGTTCGAGGACCGGATCTGACGATGACGAACTTCTCCGGTCTCAGCATCGCCGCCAGTGCGCTCTACGCCCATCAGAAGAGCATCGCCGTCATCGGCGACAACATCGCGAACGTGAACACGCCGGGCTATGCCGCCCAGCGGGCGGAGCTGGGATCGATCGGAACCGGGAACATCGGGGTCTTCTCCGGCCGCGTGCTGCAGCACGGCGTCGACGTCACGGCGATCACCCGCCGTCGCAACGAACTGCTCGAGAACACCTCGCGACGGGCCACCAGCGATGCCGGACGGGCCAAGGCCCAGGCCGAGTCGATCCAGTCGCTCGAGGCCCAGCTCGGATCGCTGCGGGAGGGCAGCCTCAGCGATCAGCTCAACCAGTTCTTCAACGCCTTCGACGACCTCGCCAACGAGCCGGCCGATCTCGCCACCCGCCAGGTCCTGCTCCAGCGGGCCGATCAGGTTGCCGGCTCCCTGCGGAGCCAGGCCGGGCTCCTGAGCAACGCCCGGACCGACGAGGTCGGACGGATCACGCAGGTCGCGGCCGAGATCAACCGCCTGGCCGAGTCGATCGCCGACCTCAACGTCCAGGTCAAGACCGGATCCATCGGTGGGCAGTCGCCGAACTCGTTGATCGGCACCCGAAACGAGCAGATCGACCGTCTGGCTTCGCTGATCGACATCAAGGTCACCAATGGCGCGAACAACGAGGTCACCATCGACCTCGACGGCATGATGCTCGTCTCGGGCAACCTGAGCGGCACGATCGCCGTCGGGTCGATCGTCGATCCGGCCCTGACGCCACTGGGACTCACCCGGATCGCCATCACGACCCCCGCCGGGCGCGAACTGACCGTCGATGGCGGATCGCTGTCGGGGCATCTCGCCAACGCCAACGACGAGATCCCCGGGATGATGGCCGACCTCGACGCCTTCGCCAACGACTTCGTCGATCAGGTGAACACCCTGCATCGCACGGGTTTCGGTCAGGACGGGGTCGACGGCCGGGACCTGTACGCCCAGGCTTCGCCGACCGCAGCGTCGGTCCAGGTCCATTCCGATCTCGTCGGTCACCCCGATCGACTCGGCGCCGCCCAGAACGCAACGGCGACCCTCGACGGCTCCGTGGCCGCCCAGCTGGCCGCCCTCGGCTCGTCGGCCGGCGGTCCGGCCGCGGTGTACGACGCGTTCGTCGTCAAGCTCGGATCGCAGACCTCGAAACTCACGTTCGCCGCCGACATCGCCGCCGAGAACCTCGGACACGCCGACGCCGCCCTGCAATCCGACGTCGGCGTCAACCTCGACGAGGAACTCACCAATCTGATGGCCAGCCAGCGGGCCTACGAGGCCGCGGCCCGCATGATCACCGCCGTCGACGAGACGCTCAGGACCCTCATCCAGAACACCGGCCTCGTCGGCCGCTGATCGACCTGGCAGCCCAAGCCCAGCCTCCGCCCCCGACAAGGAAGTCGCCATGATCGGAAGAATCACCAACCAAGGCTCCACCGTTTCGTTCCAGCGGCTCAACGCCGCCGCCGGGGCCAACGTCGAGCGGTTCAACCGCCAGATCTCGTCGGGCCGCAAGTTCGAGCACCCGTCCGAGAGCCCGGCCGACACGAGCCTCCTGCTCGGTGGTCAGCGTCGCCTGGCCCGGATCGAGCAGTTCACCCGCAACACCTCGAGCGCCAATCAGTGGCTGGCGATGACCGACCAGTCGATGCAGACCGCCAACGAGGCCATCACCCGGGCCCGCACCCTCACGGTGCAGGGGCTCAACTCCGGTACCGGCCAACTCGGTGCCGATGCTGCCGCCGCCGAGATCCGCCAGATCCGCGAACAGCTGCTCAGCGTCGCCAACACCACCGTGAGTGGTCGAGCCATCTTCGGTGGCACCGCCGGCGGTCCGGCCTACGACGCCTCCGGTGCGTACCTCGGCGACGCCGGTGCGGTGACCCGCACGATCGACACCAACGAGGTCGTCACGATCAACGCCACCGGGCCCGAGGTCTTCGGAGCGTCCAACCCGACCGACCCGATCAACGGGTCGATCTTCGAGAAGCTCGGCGCCATCGCCGACGCCCTCGAGGCCGGCGACACCACCGTGGCCGGGCAGGGGCTGGACGGGATCGACGGTTCGCTGAACCAGTTGCGGTCGGCCCTCGGCAAGGTCGGGGCCGTCGCCAACCGGGTCGACATGGCCCAGATCCGCCTCGGCGACGAAGACCTCGCCACCCGAGCCCGCATCTCCCAGACCCGCGACGCCGACATGGCCGAGGCCATCATGGGCCTACGCTCGGCCGAGCTCGGCTACGAAGCCCTGATGAGCACGACGGCGCGGACCATGAGCCGCAGCCTGCTCGACTTCATGCAATGAGTCGCGTTCTGCTGCTCTGACCGGCCTCGCCGGTCGGGGTCGAAACCCCGGCCCCCGGGCCGGGGTTTGCTCGTTTTCGAGTGGGTTCGTGGGGGCAAAACCTCACGTTGGGTGGTCACGATCCGACACTGGGGCGTCAGCACGGACGCTGACGCGAAGTTTGGAGCGGATGCAATGATCCTCCTGAAGCGACTCACCGGTCAGGTCCTGGCCATCAATCCCGATCTCATCGAGCGGGTCGAGGCCAACCCCGACACCGTGCTGACGATGGTCGACGGCAAGAAGATCCTCGTCCACGAGACGGTGGAACAGATCGTCGCCATGGTCCTCGACTACCGGGCCGAGATCCTCCGGCAGGCATATCGGGACGAGCGTTCGCACCCCGCCAATCCAGCTCCGCCCCTACGTCTCGTCGTCGGCCCGGCCGATGACGACGTCCTCACGGAGGAATTCTGATGGATCCGGCAACGATCATCGGCATCCTGCTCGCGATCGGCTCCATCTTCGGTGCCAGTTTCATGGCCGGGCTCAATCCGATCGGAATCTTCCTCGCCGACATCCCCTCGATCATCCTGGTGCTCGGTGGGTCCATCGGCGTCACGATGGCCAACTCGACCTTGCCGGCCACGATCGGTGGTCTCAAGGCGGCGGTCAAGGCCCTCACGGGTGGGCTCGGCACCGATCCGAGCGAGATCGTCACCAAGCTCGTCGACTTCGCCGACCTGGCCCGCAAGGAGGGCCTGCTGGCCCTCGAAGCCCGGCTCGACGAGATCGACGACCCGTTCTTCCGCAGGGGCATGGAGCTCGCCGTCGACGGCACGGACCCCGAGGTCGTGCGCGAGATGCTCGAACTCGACGTCGAGAACATGCAGGCCCGTCACAAGATGGCCGCCGGGTTCTGGGCGACGGCGGCCGGCATGGGACCGGCCATGGGCATGATCGGCACCGTCATCGGCCTGGTCGCCATGCTCGGCAACCTCGATGACCCCTCGGCACTCGGACCGTCGATGGCGGTCGCCTTCCTCACCACGCTGTGGGGTGCCTTCCTGGCCAATGTGGTGTTCGCCCCGTTCGCCGGGAAGCTGAAGGCCCTGTCGGCGGCCGAGGTGAAGAGCCGTGAGCTGATCATCGAGGGCATCTTGTCGGTCCAGGCCGGTTCGAACCCCCGTGCCGTCGCCGGCAAGCTCGCAGCCTTCCTGCCCCCGTCGGCTCGTGAGGCACTGCTGGAGCCGAAGAGTGCCTAGGGAGAAGAAGACCGTCGAGGAAGACGAAGGGGTCGACGAATCCTGGCTCGCCTCGTGGGCCGACGGCATGACGCTGCTCATGGCGTTCTTCGTCATGCTGTACGCCTTTGCGCTCGTTGACGAGACCAAGTTCGCCGACTTCAAGGTCGGCATCGTCGCCGCCCTGGGGGTCGCCGATCCGGCCGACGCGGCCTCGCCCTCGATGCTCGAGTCCGGCAACGGGATCGCGCACACCGTCGGCATGCAGGTGGTGCCGAGCAAGGACGTCGAGCAACTCGTCAACAACGTCGAGCAGGCGCTCGAGAAGACCGGCGGCGAGGTCACGGTCGACAACGCCGAGGAGGTCAAGGAACTCCTCGAGGCACGGTTCCGTTCGGTCGGGGCCGCCGACTCGGTGAGCGTCGAGATCGACGCCCGAGGCATCGTGATCCGCTTCCCCGACCGCATGCTGTTCGATTCCGGGCAGGCGACCTTCGACAACGACATCGCCCCGGTCGTGCTGGGCCAGACCTCGCAGGTCCTCAACACCATCGAGAACCTGATCGACGTCGAGGGCCACACCGACGACGTCCCGACGGGCTACTCGTGGCCGAGCAACTGGGAGCTCAGCGGGGCCCGGGCTTCGGCCGTGGTGCGCTGGTTCCATCAGTTCGGCAAGGTCCCCGACACGCGCATGGCGGCCGTCGGGCTGGCCGACACCCGACCCCGAGCGAGCAACGACGACCCGATCGGCCGGGCCACCAACCGCCGCGTCGAAGTGGTGATCCTGGTCGATGGCGTACTCGACAGCGAACTCGACGCCATCAACGCGTTCGAGGGCACCGTCATCGAGTCCGGACTGCCCGACGGTCGCGGGATCGGGCTCGGTCGAGACGCCCTCGGGCGCCGGTGACGGCGGAACTGATACCGGTGATCCGACTGCCGAAGCTGACGGCGACACGGCCCCCGCGGCCGATCCGATCGTCAGTCCCGTCGAAATCGACCCGATTCGCACCGGGCTCGAGTCCTAAGAGGAAGTTCCCGCACATGGCCAAGAAGAAGAAGCCGACCCCGGCCGACGGCGAAGCCGACGAGGCCAAGGGCGGCAAGGATCCCAAGATGATGGCGGCCGGTGGCCTCCTGGTCGCCGCGCTCGTCTACTGGTTCGTGCTCAAGCCGGCGCCGGCCACCGAGCCGGCCATGACCATCGGGCCCGACGGCCAACCGATCCCCGCCGTGACGACCACCATGCCGATCGTCGAGGGCGAGATCTTCGAGATGCCCGAGATGGTGCTCAACCTCAACGACGACGAGGTCGCCTACCTGCGCATCGCCATCGCCGTCGTGCTCGAGGAGGGGGTCATCGCCAAGGACTTCGAGTCCGAGTCGGCCATCGCCAAGGACATCCTCGTGCAGGAGCTCAGCCAGCTGACCGCCGCCGATCTCGAGGACCCCGTGCGACGCCAGACGATCAAGGACGAGCTGTCGGACCAGATCCGCGCCGCCTACGGCAACGAGAAGGTCGTCCGCATCCTCATCACCTCGATGGTGATGCAGTAGCTCGCTCCCGGCTTCGCCAGGAGGGAACTCGCTCCCGGCTGCCCTGAGCGCCATCACTCGAAGTATTCGAAAAGTTCTTCGGCCTCACCCTCATACCCCCGAACGGGCGTCCGAGGCTGGCCTCAGCTGCACGAGAAATCGGGCGGCCGATCGCAGTCCAAGGACGGACGGGTCGAGCAAACCAACCAAACAACACAAGACACTTTGTCTCCCACGGAAGGAACCACAGAGACATGCGCATCAACAACAACGTCGCCGCTTTCAACGCCAGCCGCAACCTGAGCACCTCGAACATGAGCCTCGGGAAGAGCCTCGAGAAGTTGAGCTCCGGCTTCCGGATCAACCGTGCCGGCGACGACGCCGCTGGTCTCACGATCAGCCAGGGCCTGCGGGCCCAGGCGTCGGGCCTCCAGCAGGCCACCCGCAACGCCCAGGATGGCATCTCCGTCATTCAAACCGCTGAAGGTGCACTGACCGAGGTTCACTCCATGCTCAACCGCATGCGTGATCTCGCCGTCCAGGCCTCCAACACGGGCACCAACGACGCCGCCGCGGTCGATGCCTCCGAGAAGGAGTTCATCGAACTCGGCAACGAGATCGACCGCATCGCCGGTACCACGAAGTTCGGGTCGAAGAGCCTTCTCGACGGTTCATTCGGTGCCTCGTTCTCGTCGACCGGCACAGCCACTGCGGCTGCGGCTGTCGGTGGAACCCTGCACCTTCACCAACGGTACCAATCCGGCAATCACCGTCAACATCGCTGCCTCCGCTTCGGCCGACGCCATCGTCAAGGCAGTGAACGAGCAGGCAGGCGCTGCCGGTGTCACCGCATCGGTCTCCTACGGCCCGGCCGGAAAGACCTTCAAGTTCGACGGTACCAAGGCGTTCACCGTTGGCGGAACCGCCCTGGCGGACGTGGGAACTCCCGGCAACATCGTGGCCACGGCCGCAACGGGCAACTCGTTCCAGGTCGGGGCGAACAACTCGGCGAACGACCGCATCACTGTCACCATCGACTCGATGAGCACGACGGGTCTTGGAATCAGCACGGCGATCGGCGTCTTGGACGATGCCGGCGCTGCGCTCGACGAGATCGACACGGCAATCGCCGCGGTCTCCGACCAGCGATCCGAGCTCGGTGCCAAGCAGAACCGCTTCGAGAGCACCATCAACAACCTGCAGGTCAGCACCGAGAACATCATCGCCTCGGAGTCCCGGATCCGTGACACCGACATGGCTTCGGAGATGACCAACTTCACCAAGCAGCAGATCCTCCAGCAGGCCGGTACGGCGATGCTGGGTCAGGCCAACTCGCTGCCGCAGAGTGTCCTTCGTCTCCTGGGTTGAGGAGAATGGCGTAAGGCCCAGATCGCCGTTCTCGGCGCTCTGGGCCTTCGCCGCCTTCGTCGTGCCACCGCCATAGGTTCCCGCCGACGCAAGAAGGAGAAGAGATGTCATGTCCTCGGTAGATGGTCTGGTGACCGGGCTCGATACGAGCTCGATCATTTCGCAATTGATGCAGCTCGAGCGCATTCCCCAACAACGCCTCGAGAACCGGGCCAATCTGGCCAAGTCGGCGAGCACCGAGCTCGACGGCTTGCGCACTGCCGTGGTCGGCATCCGCACCGCCGCCGCCACCATGAAGTACCCGTCGGCCTGGCAGCCTCTGGCCGCCGACAGCTCGGCGGAGTCGGTGAAGGTGACGGCGTCGTCGGGAGCCATGACGGGATCGCTGTCGTTCGATGTCACGAAGCTGGCATCGGCCGAGGCGATCTACTCGACCAACACGGTGGCGAGCACCAACACGGTGATCGCCGCCGGCGGGTCGGTCTTCTCCTACCGCAACACCAAGCCCCTGGGCTTCGACAAGCTCGAGGCGACCGGGCTGGCCGTCGGTGACGTCTCGTTCGAGGTGACACAGGCTTCGGCAGCTGCGACGACAACGGGGTCGTCCCTGCCGGGGCCCGTGCCGCTCACCATCGGCAACACCAACAACGAGTTGGTGTTCGATCTGTCCGGTCCGACGTCGATCTCGCTGTCGCTCGGAACCGGTGAGTACCAGAACGCCGAAGAGCTGGCGGCGGCCATCAACGTCGCCATCGCCAAGAACCCGGCGGCGACGGGCCTGGTCAAGGCCGGCGTCGACGGTTCGGGCAACCTGACGATGTCGACCGTCGCCGAGGGCAGCGCCAACACCATCCAGATCACGGGTGGGTCGGCGGCCGCCGAACTCGGCTGGAACCTCTCCGAGGGCCAGGCGACCGGGACCGACGGCATCGTCGAAGTGAACGGCTTTGCGAACACGATCACCGACACGGCCGCCGACACCGCGGTCACGCTGTCGGCCGGAGCCGGACTGGGCAGCATCGACGCGAAGATGTCGGGCCCCATGCGACTCGGCACGGCCGTCACCGAACAGGTCGGTTTCGGGTCGGGAACGCTCTCGGAAGTCGTGGCCGCGATCAACGGGGCCGACGGCCTCGCCTACGGCGCCGTCGCCGTCAACACCGGGAGCGGCTACCGGCTCCAGCTGACGGCCAACGAGACCGGCGCCGCCTCGTCGGTCGGCATCGACCAGTCGATGTTCACCGGCATCGGCGGGTTCACCCAGCTCACACCCGGTCAGGACGCCGAGATCACGTTCCAGGGCACCAATCCCTACAGCATCACCTCGTCGTCCAACACCTTCAAGGATCTCCTGCCCGGCGTCAGTGCCACGGTCTCGGCCGTCACCACCTCCCCGGTCACGATCTCGGCCAGCCGAGACAGCGCCAAGGTCGCCGATGCCGTCGAGTCGATGGTCAACGATCTGTCGGTGCTGTTCGACCGCATCCGCCAGGGCACCAGCAGCGACGTCGAGGCCGGCACCCGCGGCCTCCTCGCCGGCGCCTCGGCCCCGAGGCGGGCCCAGTCCGAACTCCAGCGGGCAATGCTCGACCCGGTCGCCGGCAACTCGATCATCTCGGCCGGCGTGGCCGGGATCACCCTCGAACGCGACGGCACCCTCAAGTTCGACAAGGCGGCGTTCACCGCCGCCTACGAGGCCGACCCCGAGGGCATGCAGCGACTCTTCGTCGCTCCCGAGGACGAGCTCGACTCGAATCCCGGCATCCTCGACCGGATCTCCGAGGTGGCCAAGAACGCCTCGTCGTTCGGTACCGGCTACCTGGCGACCGCCAAGGAAGCCAAGGACTCCCAGGTCAACGACTACAACCGTCAGGTCGACGCCTACGAGGTCCGGCTCGAGCGCCGAGAAGCGGCCCTCCGCCGCCAGTACGCAGCGCTCGAGGTGGCCCTCGGGTCACTCAACAACCAGTCGAGCTGGCTGGCCGGCCAGCTCAGCGGACTCAGCAGCTACCAGTCCTGATCCGATGCCCCTCGGCCGCTGACGACCCATCGACTGGGTCTCGCGACCCGGTCTGTGTTTCCGGCCTGATGCCGTCACCGGGCCCGCCGATACTCCTTCCATCGTTCCGTCGTTCCGTCGTCTCGATTCGGCGAACTCGTCCCTGCCTGCCTCCCCGTCCAACGAGCGGTCCTCGAGACCGATCGGGTCGGGTGGCACGACATCGAAAGTCACCGATGAACTCCTCCGTCGCCAACCGATACCGCTCCGATGGCATGGCCAGCACCCCTCCGGGCCGGATCCTCACGATGCTGTACGACCGGATGCTGCTCGACTTCGATCGGGCGATCGATGCCATCGGCCGGCGGTCGGTGGAGGAAGCCCACGGCGCCCTCGTCCACGCCCAGGAGATCGTCTTCGAGCTGCAGATGGCGTTGGACGTGACGGTGTGGCCCGAGGGTCGGGCGCTCAACGACATCTACACCTACCTGCTCGAACAGCTCACCCTGGCCAACACCCGCAAGTCCGTCGAGATCATCACGATCTGTCGTGACATCGTCGCTCCGCTGGGGGAGTCGTGGCACGATGCCCTCCGCCAGACCTCGGCTCCGACCACGAGCCTGAGCGAGGGTTTGTCGGCGTGACCGCTTGGGCCGACGTCCTCGACGCCTTCGAGCGCTCGCTCGACTGGCATCAGGAGGTCATCGACGATGCCGTCGACCGGGAGAACCCGTGGCGCACGCCGGCCACCGGGATCGGACCGATCCCCGACGAGCTGCGGCCTCGGGCCGAGCGCCTGCTCCGGCGCTCCGGCGAGATGGGGGTGGCCCTCGAAGCGGCCATGGCCGCCCTGCCCCCGGCCTCGACCAAACAACGCCGCACC
The DNA here is from genome assembly GCA_963717115.1 of uncultured Acidimicrobiales bacterium. Classification (GTDB taxonomy): domain Bacteria; phylum Actinomycetota; class Acidimicrobiia; order Acidimicrobiales; family SZUA-35; genus JBBQUN01. The sequence continues at coordinate 115,948 of CAVQVO010000020.1, forward strand.
CGCCCGGGCCCGCACCACTCGAGCACCTTCAGCACCGAACTCTGACCGCGCCCCACGGGCCATCAGCGCTCGCCCCCGGCCGCCCGAACCCCCGCCCGCGGGCCCGCCTCCGCCCCCGGCCCCTGCCCCTGCCCACGCCCCCCGGGCCCGAACCGTGGCGCCACCGTCGTTTCCCCGACAACCGAGGAGCCTCCGTACGACACGGCGTACGGAGCCTCCTCGGTTGTCCGGAATCGGACGGAGTCCCCTCGGTTGGGGTGGGTGAGCGGGTTGGGGTGACCGGTCGTCTCGGCACCGGGTGCCACCCGGTGCCGCGGATCAGGCGGCTCGATCCCGGGCGGCGGCGTGACGTCGGCGGAGCACGTCGGCCACCTCGTCGAGGATCGACTCGTTGCGCTGCACGACCTCGTGCCAGCCGAGCCGGAACACGAACCACCCGTGCCGGGCGGCCTCGAGATCGCGGGCGAGGTCGTTCCGTCGCGCCCGCTCGGTGGCGTGCCAACGCCGGCCGTCGGCCTCGATGATGGTCAGGCCGACGGGGTCGGCGAAGTCGACGATGCCGGACACACCGTCGTACCACGGGGGTGGGAACTGCCGACGCAGCGGCGGGACCTGGCGAGTCATGAGCCCGACCAGCACGAGGCGTTCGAGTTCGGACTCGGGGAAGGGCTCGTCGTCGAGGATCTCCAGGAGTAGCCGTCGCATCCGGGTCGTCCCCTTCCGGCCTCGGCGGGCCATGGCCCGGTGGCAGGCGATCAAGGCCTCGGCGCTCGGGCGCTTCACGACCAGTTGCGATTCCACGACCTCGCGGTGCCAGCGGGGGCCGATGCTGTTGGTCAGGTCCCAGAGGGTCCGGGCGGGCGTCGTGACCCGGCGACCGTCGAGCTCCTCGACATCGACCGGGGGCAGGTGCCGGCTTCGATGGACGATGGCCAATGCCCCGGCGTGGTGGGCCGAAGGTGGTGCGACGATCTCGAGTGGTCCGGCCGGCACGGACATGCCGTGGAGCCGGGCGGCCGTCCGGTGGCTCGCGGCGGCGTCGGGCAGCGCCAGGAGCGCGGCGTCCAGCAGCGTCCCGGGCTGCTCGAGGGGAACCACGACGTAGACGCCCTTGGCCGCGATGCGGAGCAGACCGGACCCGACCCGGGATCGAATGCTCGAACGGGAGACCCCCACCCGGGCGAGCATGGCCGCCGTGACGGCCCCCCGATGCGATGCCGCCGCCTCGATGATCCGCTGGTCGACCGATACCCGCATGAGAGGCATTCAAGCGTCATCAACACGAAAAGACAACCGTTCGATTCCGTCGACGTGCATGATGGCGACCCCCGCCCGACCACCAACCGAGGAGCGTGCGTCGTTCTCCTGACAACCGAGGAGCCGCCGTACCGTCCGGCGTACGGAGGCTCCTCGGTTGTGGTGGGGTTGGACGGAGGCTCCCCGGTTCACCCGGGGCGGCGATCGCGTCGACAGATGAATCGCACGACCCACTCACGCTCGGCGATGGGGGACCGATGCTGGGCCCAAGAGCGGGAAGCTTGAGCGGGTCGTTCCCCCGGGAACGAAGCACCACCTACACGCCCATGGACGGGCGAATGTTCGGATCGACACCACCGGTGTCGATCGCCATCCTCGTCCATCAAAGGAGCGTGGTCGTGTTCATCAGCGACCTCACCACCCAGAGCCTCGGCGCGGCTCTTCGTGGCCTCGACATCCAACGTCAGGCTCACGAGAACAACATCTCGAACGTGGAGACCCCCGGTTATCTGGCCCAAGAGGTCGATTTCCGATCGTCCCTGCGTCGAGCGATCCTCGACGGCGACCCCGCCCAAGCCGCAACGGATCGCTCGATTTCGCTCGCCCCGACCCGTTTCGACGGCAACAACGTCCGTCTCGATCACGAGGTGACGGGCCTGGAGGAGAACGCCCTCCACCAGCAGCTGATCACCGAGGCCCTGAACGCCCAGTACCGCCAGCTCCGATCGACGTGGTCCTAGGCGATGGAGATCTTCCGCAGCCTCGACATCTCGACCTCGGGCATGGACGTCTACCAGACCTGGCTGGACGCGGTGTCCGACAACATCGCCAACGTCAACACCATCCGCAGCACCGATGAAGCCGCCTACCAGGAGCGCCTGGTCGTGGTGTCCTCCCAGACCGACGGTGGCAAACCCGCCGGCGCCCGCGTCACCGAGGCCCGCTTCGGCAACGCCGAGGGCGTCCTGATCTACGACCCCACCAACCCACTCGCCGACGAAGAAGGAATGGTTCGAGCCCCCGACATGAGCTTGTCCGACCAGATGACCCACATGCTGATTGCCCAACGCGCCTACCAGGCCAACGTGTCCGCGTTCGAACGCGCCCGTGACGCCTACCGCCGGGCGCTCGAGATCGGGGGTCGCTGATGATCAGCCCAGTGGGTGGGGTCAGCGTCGCCGGTCTCGGCGGCAGTGCCCAGAAGCTGCGTTCGATCACCGACGCCGCCCCCGAGACGACCAGCATCGGGTCCCAGATCGGCGACGCCCTGGGCGCGCTCGGTGCGGCCGAACAGCGGGCCGACACCGCCGCTCGGGCAGCCGCCACCGGTGACCTCAGCTCGATCAGCGACTTCATGATGGCCTCGACCGAGGCCCAGCTGATGACCGAGGTCACGGTCGCCGTGCGCAACCGGGCCATCGAGGCCTTCAACGAGGTCATGAGGATGCAGGTCTGATGGCCGGCACGAACGGGTCAGGACCCGGATCCGGCATGGTCTCGATGCGCGACGGGGTCGGCGCCTCCATCGCGCGCATGACCCTGCAGCAGCGGGCCATCCTGGCCGGCGCCTTCGTGGCGACCATCGGTCTGCTGTTCTTCGTGTCGCAGATGGGCGGCCAGGAACCCATGGGCCTGCTCTACGGCGGGCTCGATTCGTCGAAGGCCCAGGAGATCACCTCGCAGCTGACCTCGATGGGCGTTCCCTACGAACTCGGCAACGACGGCGCGTCGATCTTCGTCCCCCAGGACCGGGTCAACCAGATCCGCCTCGACGTCGCCGGCAGCGGTATCTCCTCGGGACCCGAGGGCTGGTCGCTGCTCGACGACCAGGGCTTCACGACTTCGGAGTTCGACCAGCGCACCGGCTATCAGCGGGCGCTGCAGGGTGAACTCGCCACCACGATCGCCGCCATGGACGCCGTCAAGACCGCCCGGGTCAGCATCGTCATGCCCGAGGCCGACCTCTTCTCCGACGACGAGGTGTTCGCCAAGGCCACCGTGTCGGTCGAGCTGGGCGGAGCGTCCAAACTGACCGACTCCGAGGTCCAGGTCATCGTCAACACCGTGGCCGGCTCGGTCGAGGGTCTCACGGCCGAGAACGTCTCGGTGAGCGACACGGCCGGAACGCTGTATGCCGCTCCCGGCCTCGGTGCCGGAGGCATCGGCGGATCGGGATCGTCGTTCGATTCGGCCCGCGACTACGAGGCCAGCCTCGAGGGCAGCATCCGCTCGATGCTCGAGGGTGTCGTCGGTCCGGGCAACGCCCGGGTCACCGTGAACGCTGCGCTCGACTTCAGCCAGAGCGTGTCGGAGGTGCGGGAACGGACCCCGGTCATCGACGCCAACGGCGAACAGGTGATCATGGACGAGACCGTCCGCGACGAGGACTACATCTCGCCGAACGACCAGCTCGACACCGGCCTCCTCGGCACCGAGGACAACCTGGTCGATCCGGTCGCGGTCGCCGAGAGCAACGAACTCTTCTACCGGCTGCGCGAAGCCGATCGCGGGTACCTGTTCGACGAGACCGTCACCACCCGAACCGAGGCGCCGGGCACGCCGACCTCGCTGTCGGTGGCCGTCGTCCTCGATGAGACCGTGCTCACCGAAGCCGGGCTCGACGACCCGGCCTCCTTGGCGAACTTCGAAGAACTCGTCAGTGCCGCCGTCGGCTCCAACGTCCAGCGTGGCGACGTCGTCTCGGTCAAGGCGCTGCCCTTCGACACCGCCGGCGCCGCCGCCCAGGAGCAGGCCCTCGAGGAGATCGCCGCCGCCGAGGGCCAGGCCGGACTGATCGGCATGATCCGCACCGGGGCCACCGCCCTCGTCGCCCTCGTGATCGTCGTCTTCGCCATCCTGATGCTCCGCAAGGGACGCAAGAACGACGTGATCGAGTCGATCGAGCTCGACGGCATCGATCTCACTGCGCTGCCTGCGGGCTCCACCGCCCAGCTCGAGGCGAGCCGGGCCGATCGGGCCGCCCGCGAATCCGACATCTACGAACTGATCGAGAACCAGCCCGACGAGGTCGCCGACCTGCTCCGTCTCTGGCTCGGTGAGCGGGAGCCGTCGTGAGCGCCCCGGCCATCTCCTCGCTCGGTACGGCCCCGACCGCCGGTGCCCCTTCGCTCGCCGCCGCTCCCTCGGTTGCCGCGCTCAGCTCGGCGCTCGAGGGTGCCGGCATCACCGGCGCCCGCAAGGCGGCCGTGCTCATCCTCAAGCTCGGGGTCGAGCGCTCGGGACCGCTGCTGCGCGGTCTCCACCAGCACGAGGTGGCCGCGATCATTCGTGAGCTCGCCAGTCTCGGCAGCGTCGACATCAAGCTCGCCGACGCCATCCTCCGGGAGTTCACCGAGCTCGCGACCGGCGACCGCCCCCTCCCGCTCGGCGACCCCCGCCTGGCGAAGGAATACCTCGAGGCCAACCTCGGCAAGCGCCGAGCCCGCGAGATCCTGTCGCAACTCGACGAGACGGCACCGTCGGTGCCGTTCCAGTTCCTCGATGCGCTCGAACCCGAGGTCATCGCGTTCCATCTCGCGCTCGAGCACCCCCAGACGGTTGCGTTGGTGCTGTCCCATCTCGCCCCGGAACTGGCGTCGGCGATCCTCGATCCCATGGAGCCCGAACTGGTCTCCGACGTCGGCGTCCGGTTGGCGACGCTCGAACAGGTCACCAGTGTCTCGCTGGCCGCCGTCGAGGCGGGACTGCGCGAACGGCTCTCGCCGGTCCTCGAGAACCGTTTCCTCGAGGTGACCGGTGGCGTCGACACCCTGGTCGAGCTCCTCACCCGGATCGACAAGGGTCTCCAGGAGCGGGTCATCGATGCCCTGTTCGCGACCGACCCCGAACTGGGCAAGGAAGTCAAGGCCAAGCTGTTCGTGTTCGACGACATGCGGATCCTCGACGACCGGCAGATCCAGCTGGTGTTGCGCAGTGTCGACGCCAATCGTCTCCCGCTGGCGCTCAAGGGCGTCGACCCGGTGGTCCGGGACCTGTTCCTCAACAACCTGTCCTCACGGGCCCGGGAGAACCTCGTCGACGAGATGGAGCTGCTGGGTTCGGTCCGGCTCGCCGACGTCGAGGAGGCGCAGGCCGAGATCCTGGCCGTGGTGTCGAGTCTCGAGGAATCGGGCGAACTGGTCATCAACCGGGGAGGGGCCGACTTTGTCAGCTGAACGCCCCTTCGTGCTCGAGCCGATCGGCTTCGCCGGCGAACCGGGCGGGTTCTCCCGCCTGGACGTCCTCGACGAGCAGCCCGACGAGCTCGTCGAACCGACCGGCGCCTGGGCCGAACACCTCGCCGCCGTCCGCGACGCGTCGTCGCGGGAGGGCTTCCAGTCGGGCTACGACGACGGGTTCGCCGCCGGGCAGGTGGCGGCCCGCGAGGCCAATGCCGCGTTGCGAGAGCAGGTCGCCTCGGCGGCGTCGGCCCTGGCCGCCGCCGTCACCCAGCTGCACGAGAACGACCGTCGGACCGCCGACGAACTGGCCGGACAGGCGCTGGAGCTGGCGTTCGACCTGGCCCAGATCGTCCTCGACCGCGAGGTCGAGCTGGCGACCGACCCCGGCATGGAGGCGATCCGCCGCTGCCTGGACCTGGTTCCCACCCGGACCCACGTGGTGTTGCGGCTGCATCCACTCGACGTCGAGACCCTCGGCGAGGTGAGCTCGGCCTTCGCCGGGGCGACCGTCGACGTCGTCCGCGATCCCGCGGTGGCTGCGGGGCGGTGTCCTGATCGACGCCGGGCCGGCCCGGATCGATGGCCAGGTCGACACGGCGCTGTCACGGGTCGGCGAGGCCCTGGGCCTGCAGCGGTCCGAAACCGGAAGGAGCGCCCGATGAGCCTCGGTCTCGATCGCTCGATCGACGAACTGCGCTCGGCCGCGGCACCGGTCAAGACCGGGACCCTCGACCCGGGTTCTCGGCCTGCACGCCGAAGTCGCCGGCCTCGATGCCGGAATCGGTGACCTCGTCACCATCGGAGACGAGGTGAGCGTCCGCTCCCGAGCCGATGGGTCGACCGCGGTCGCCCCGATCGTGGCCGAGGTGGTCGCCGTCGACGAGCACGCGCGCCACGGTGTTGCCCTATGGCCACCTGCGCGGGCGGTCCCGCGGTGAATCGGTTCGAGCCCTCGGCCGGCAGCTGACCACCCCGGTCGGGCGAGAGCCTGCTCGGGCGGGTCATCGACGGCCAGGGCCGGCCCATCGACGGAGGCCCGCCGCTCACCGATCTGCAACGGGTGGCGATCCACCTCGATCCACCCCCGGCCATGGAACGGCCGCGGGTCAGCGAGCCGCTCCAGGTCGGCGTCAAGGCCATCGACACCCTGTTGAGCTGCGGGCGTGGCCAGCGGGTCGGGATCCTCGCCGGTTCCGGCGTCGGCAAGTCGAGCCTGCTGTCCATGCTCCTGCGTGGCACCGAGGCCCCGGTCAAGGTGCTCGCGCTCATCGGCGAGCGGGGCCGTGAGGTCCGCGAGTTCCTCGAGAACGATCTCGGGGCCGACGGCCGGGCCGAGGCGGTCATCGTGGTCGCCACGTCGGACGAACCGGCCCTCGTGCGCCGCAATGCCGCCTTCCTGGCCACCCGGATCGCCGAGTGGTTCCGGGACGAGGGCAACGACGTCCTCCTCCTGATGGACAGCCTGACCCGGTTCGCCATGGCCCAGCGCGAGATCGGCCTGTCGGCCGGCGAGGTCCCGACCGCCCGCGGCTACACGCCGTCGGTGTTCGGCCTGCTCCCGACCCTGCTCGAGCGGGCGGGGACCTCGGCCCGGGGGTCGATCACCGGCTTCTACACGGTGCTCGTCGAAGGCGACGACCTCAACGACCCCATCGGCGACGCCGCCCGCTCCATCCTCGACGGCCACATCTCGCTGTCGCGGCGCCTGGCCAACGCCGGACACTTCCCCAGCATCGACATCCTCGCGTCGGCCTCCCGGGTGGCCATCTCGGTCAACCCCGCCGTTCGGAACGACATGGCTCGGGCCCTGCGGCAGTCCCTGGCGGTCTTCGACGAAGCCCGCGACCTCATCGAGGTCGGGGCCTACGCCCCCGGGAGCAGCCCCGACATCGACCGGGCCATCGCGCTCCGGCCCGGCGCCAACGCCTTTCTCCAGCAATCACTACACCAACTCAGCGACCGTGAGTCGGCATGGGCCCAACTGGGCGAACTGCTTTCACTCAGCGGACAGGAGTCATCATGAGCAACCAGAAACTGAAGCGAATGACCCGCATCTTCCGGATCCAGAGCCGCAAGGAGGAGCAGCTCCGGGCCGGCGTGGCCGAGGCCCGGCGTCGGGTCGAGCACGACCGGGCCGAGCTCGCGGCCGCCGATGCCCAGCTCGAGGCGCTCGCCACCGACGCCGTCGATGCGGCATCGATGCGGTTCGGTCGACTGCTGGTCGAGAGCGGCATGCTCGCGTCGCAGCACCGTCGTGAGCAGCTCGACGCCTCGCTGGCCGACCTCGAGGTCGAGTTCAACGCCTGGCAGCTCGAACGCAAGCGGGCCAGCTCGCTCGAGAAGGTCGTCGACCGCCTGGCCGACGAGGTGGCCGCGGAGCGGGCGAAGTCCGACGAAGCCGAACTCGAAGAACTCGCCATGGTCCGACGGGCCCGGGCCGACGCCTGAGCATGGACAGCGGTTTCGTGCTCGACCTCCAAACCCGACTGGACGCCCTCGCCCGACCCTCCGCGGCGGCGACATCGGCGACCCGGGCGGCGGACGACGCTCGTTCGGTCCGGTTCGCCTCGATCCTCGCCGAGGCCACGGGTGGTCCGGCGGCCTCGACCGCGCCGGCGAACCCCTCGGCGACTGCGGTCGGAGCCGACACGATGACGCTGGACAGCGCTCGACTGGCGGCGCTCACGACCGCGACCCGGAACCAGCCCAACATGGGCAGCGGGGTGGTCACCGGTGCGCTGGAGCACCTCGGCACGCCCTACCTGTGGGGCGGCAACGACGCCGACCGGGGAGTCGACTGCTCGGGGCTCGTCCGCGACGCCTTCCGAGACATCGGTGTCGACATGCCCCGCGTGAGCCGTGACCAGGCCCGCATGGGTGTCGAGGTCGACGGGATCGGAGCCGCCCTGCCGGGCGATCTGCTGGCCTTCGGCAGCCCGGTCAACCACGTCGGCATCTACCTGGGCGACAACAAGATGGTCCACGCCCCCCGCCGGGGCGAGGTGGTGAAGGTGGAGACCATCGACCGTCCGATCGCCACGATCCGCCGGATCGTCGACACCAGTCGGCCCGCCGGCCAGACCTGGACGTCGCTCGACGCCGGCGTGCCATTCGGTCCCGAGGAATACCAGGACCTGTTCGTCGCCGCCGGCGATCGGTGGAACGTCGATCCCGCCCTGCTGGCCGCCGTCGCCCGGGTCGAATCGAACTTCGACCCGAACGCGGTCAGCAAGGCCGGCGCGCAGGGGCTGATGCAGTTCATGCCGGCGACGGCGTCGGCGATGGGGGTCGATCCCCTGGATCCGGCGTCGGCCATCGATGGTGCGGCCCGCTACCTCCGCGAGAACCTCGATCGATTCGGCACCGTTCCCCTGGCCCTGGCGGCCTACAACGCCGGACCGGGTGCGGTGCAACGTCACGGTGGCATCCCGCCCTACGACGAGACCCAACGCTATGTACGCCGCGTGCAAGAGATCTGGAGCCAGAACGCCGCATGACCTCGCTCAACACCGACCTCCGCCGGAGCACCCCGGCGATCGACCCGTCATCGGGCCTCACGCCCGTCGCCCCGGCGACGCCCCGGTCGCGCCTCGGCAAGGCCGACCACGAAGGCGACCGGAAGCGCTTCGAGGCCCTGCTCGACGAGCAGCGACGGGCGCCGACCGGACCCGGCCATCGAGACGACGATCGCCCCCGTTCCGCGGCGCCGGCGACCCGTCGACCGGCGGCCGATCCCGCCGGCTCCCCGGATCCGGTCCGAGGGCCACGAGAACCCCGACGCCACGAGGTCGAGTCCAGCGAGGTCGAGTCCAGCGAGGTCGAGTCCGTCGAGGTCGACGGGGCGAACCCCGAGTCCGACTCGGCGATCACCGATCGGATCGCCGATCCGGCCGCGACCGCTGCCCTCGCGACCACTGCCGCCTCGACCACTGTCGCCGCGACCACTCCCGCCTCGACCACTGTCGTCGCGACCACTCCCGCCTCGACCACTCGCCGCCTCGACCACTGTCGCCGCGACGGCGGACCCGAACGGGTCCGAACCGACCGCCGCCCGAGCCGATGCCGCGGCAGCCGGCTCGCTGCCCGGAACGCCGCTCCCCGCCGACTCGATCGCCGGCGAACCGGCGGTGTCACCCGGTGATCCCGACGCCGAGCGGCTCGGTTCGGGCTCGAAGCCTGCCGGTGTCGCATCGGCCGTGGTGGCACCGACGGGCACGACCGCCCCGGATCGGACCGGCGACGCCCCCTCGACACCGTCGGAGCCGCCCGTCTCCCCGATGCCCGTGGCGTCGACCGGCACCGACGGTGCAGACGTCGACCACCGAACCGTCGTCGACAGCCGTGAGCCGGACCAACCGGCGACGAGTCGAGCCGGCGCAGCAGCCGGGGTCGTCACCGATGCCCCGTCCGCGGTCCTCGACGGCGTCGCCTCGACGGCCCCGGCGTCGCCCGGCGCGACCGAGACCGAACCGGCGCCCGATACCGGCCTCGTCGAGCGGTCGGTCGACGAGGACCCGGCCCGTCCCGCCACGCCCGCCGGCTCCGACACCCCCGCGACCGACACCACCGCCACCCTCGCCACCGAGGTGACGTGGTCGGATCCGGCAACCGCCGAGGAGCCCGACCCGGGTCCGGGTGGGGCTCCCCGATCGACCGATCGCTCATCCGTCTCGACGCCCACGGCGGGCCAGGGGCCGGCCGCGGCGACCGCTGCCGCCGGCCAAGACGACGCCGGCGACGTCGAGCCGGCTCCGTCGCCGGATCGCGTGGCCACCGCGGCCGTTCTGCCCGATCCGCCGATGTCGTCGCCGACCGCCGAGACCGTGGATGCGATGGTCGTGTCCCCCGAGCCGATCGAATCGGATGCGCCGTCGGCGGAGTCACCCGTCGACGTCACGGTCGAGGGCCTCTCCGATCGGGGTCCCGTCGCCGAACCGGTCCGGACGCCGGCGTCGGACCCGTTGGCGGCGCTGACCGGCGTCCGCCGCGCCGACCCGCCCCCGGCGGCTGCCCCGACGGCGACCCCCGCGGTCGTCGAGTTCGACGGCGAGGTCTGGGAACAGGTCAAACAGGCCGTCGGCCTCGTTCGTCAGCGAGGTGACGGCCGCCACGAGGTGAGCGTGGTCCTGCGCCCGGGCGATCTCGGCTCCGTCACGGTCGAGTTGATCCAGCGTGGCGACGAGGTCGCCGTGCGGATCGTCACGCAGACCACGGCGGCCCAGGAACGGCTCGACCAGGCCCGGCTGCTCGCCGATCTCGCGTCGGCAGGCCTCGGCCGCGCCGAGGTCGACATCTCCCATCGGGAGACCGGGGGCCAGACCGGAGAACGGCAGCCCGACGATCCGTCCCGGATCCCCGGCTCGGGCGACCCGGCGCAGTCGGCCGACCGGCGGGAGGGCGGGCCGCGGACCCTGACCCGGTCGACGCTCGCCTCCGGCGGTCGGGGGAGGGGAGTGGACCTTGCGCTCTAGACGGCCCGCTCGAAGACCCACCCGTCCATCCCGATCGCGGACCCCCGCCTCGAATCATCCAACCAAGGGAAAGCAGGCCAGTGCATGACCGATTTCGTTTCTGCGGTGCCCGGTGCCACCGTCAACCCGATCGACAACTCGATCAGCGCGAAGTACGGGGTGGCGGCCGCGCCCGAGTCGAGCGAACTCGATCGCGAGGCCTTCCTCAAGCTGCTGGTGGCCCAGTTGCGCTATCAGGACCCCCTCAATCCGAGTGATCCCGGCGACTTCATCGCGACGACCGCGCAGTTCACCACGATCGAGGAACTGCAGAAGATGTCGGCCCAGTCGGCGACCAGCGCCCTCAACTCCAGCCTGACGACGGCGAGTTCGATGATCGGTCGCACGGTCAGCGTGATCGACAGCGCCGGATCCCGGGCCTCGGCCGTGGTCGACCGGGCCATCGTCGCCAACGGCGAGGTCCGGCTCGTCACCGATCTCGGCGAGGTCGGCCTCGATCAGATCGTCGAGATCGCCAACTGAACACCCGTGACCGAACACCGCCCATTCGATCGTCGACTCCGATGATCGACGACCCCACTGCCAGACCCCGAACACCCACCACACACCAGCAACCGTCCCCCTCCAAGAATCAGGAACCCCACCAATGATCCGCTCCATGTACTCGGCCGTGACCGGTCTCCGCAATCATCAGATCATGATGGACGTCGTCGGCAACAACATCGCCAACGTCAACACCACCGGCTTCAAGAAGTCCAACGCGCTCTTCCAGGACGTGCTCAGCCAGACCCTGAACGGCGCCGGGGCTCCGGCGGGATCCCTCGGCGGCACCAACCCGGCCCAGATCGGCCTCGGTGTCCGGCTCGGCGGCATCGCCCAGAACCTGACCGAGGGCGCGATGCAGCGCACCGGCCGAGACCTCGACCTGTCGATCGAGGGCGACGGCTTCTTCGTTGTCGAATCCCAGGGCGCCCAGCTCTTCACCCGGGCCGGTGCGTTCTTCGTCGACTCCGCCGGCCAGCTGGTCGACGCCAGCGGGGGGCTGGTCCAGGGTTGGCAGGCCGACCCGGCGGGCAACGTTCTCACCGACCGCCCGGTGAGCGGCATCAAGATCCCGCTCGGCGAGGCGAGCCAACCCGTCGCCACGACGTCGGTCAACCTCGGTGGCAACCTGTCCGCCGACGGAGCCGTCGGGCTCCAGGACTTCACCTCGGTCGCGGTCTACGACAGCCAGGGCAACGCCCAGATCCTCGACATCACCTACACCAAGACCAACGTCAACGAGTGGACGATGACGGCGTCGTTCGGCGACCCGCCGACGGCGGTTCCGATGACCGACAACGTGCTCACCTTCGGTCCCGACGGCGAGCTGGTCTCGCCGGCCGACCTCACCACCAACATCGCCGCCGGTGCCATCCCCGGAGCCCAGGCCATCGAGTTGACCCTCGGCGGCACCGAGGCCCGACGGGTGTCGCAGTACGGCGGCAACTCCTCGATGGCCGTCGTCAACCAGAACGGCTCGTCCAGCGGTTCGCTCCAGTCGATCAGCATCGGCCAGGACGGCGTCATCGTCGGTTCGTACTCGAACGGCCGGGTCCGTCCCATGGCCCAGCTGGCCCTGGCCACCTTCGCCAACCCCGAGGGCCTGTCGCGGGTCACCGGTACCGCATGGAGGACCTCGGCCAACTCCGGTCTGGCCCAGATCGGGGCCGCCGGCGGCGGTGGCCGAGGACTGTTCGCAGCCGGAGCCCTCGAGATGTCGAACGTCGACCTCGCCGAGGAGTTCACCACCCTCATCCGCTCCCAGCGTGGCTTCCAGGCCAACTCCCGAGTGATCACCGCGTCCGACGAACTGCTCCAGGAGATCGTCAACCTGAAGCGCTAGCCGTGACGGGTGGGGACGTCGCCCGGTGGGGACGTTCCGACGGGCATCGCGGTTTGCGGCGTCGGCCGGTCGGTGGCGACGAGCCATCGACCGGCCGTTTCGCTGTCCGGATTCGATTGGGGCTCATGGATGGGCCTGCGCCGCCGAGGCTGGACCGGCAGTCTCGGATCGACCGCCCGGTCGGTCCGGCCACGAGGAACAGGAGCCATTGGTGAGTCACCCCAACCCGAACGGCAGCACCGCAGCCGCCCCGGCTGTCCCCGTGCCGATCGACAAGCTCCGCCAGCCGATGCGACGGCTCATCCACCTCGAGAACATCTCGGGCGTGGCGTTGATCGTTTCGGCCCTGGTCGCGCTCGTGCTCGCCAACTCGCCCCTCGGGGGCGACGTGGCCCACTTCTGGCACGAACACCTCCGGATCGCGATCGGACCGGTCGAGATCGACGAGTCGCTGACCCACTGGATCAACGACGGCCTCATGACGATCTTCTTCCTCGTCGCCGGCTTGGAGATCAAGCGGGAACTCGCCGTCGGTGAGCTCCACGACCCCCGCAAGGCGGCGCTCCCCGCCCTGGCGGCCTTCGGTGGGATGGCCGTTCCGGCGATCTTCTTCGTGATCTTCGCCGGCGGTGGGCAGGCGGCCAACGGCTGGGGAATCCCCATGGCCACCGACATCGCCTTCGCCGTCGGGATCCTGAGCCTCCTCGGCAACCGCGTTCCCTCGGCGCTGAAGGTCTTCCTGCTGAGCCTGGCGATCGTCGACGACCTCGGCGCCATCGTCGTCATCGCCATCTTCTACTCCTCGTCGCTCGACTTCGTCAGCCTGGCCTGGGCCGGCGCCGGGGTGGCGGCGATGATCGCCCTCCGCAAGTCCGGCGTCTGGTGGACGCCGATCTACGTGCTGCTCGGCATCGGCATCTGGTACTTCACGTTCGAATCGGGTGTCCACGCCACCCTGGCCGGCGTGGTCTGCGGACTGCTCGCCCCCGCGACCCCGCACCGCCCGCACGTCCACGTCGCCGAGGCCTCCGAGCGCACGAGCTACGAGGAACTGAAGGAGATCCTGTTCGAGACCCGGGAGTCGATCTCGATCTGCGACCGCCTCATCAACACCCTGCACCCCTGGAGCGCGTTGCTGATCATCCCGGTGTTCGCCCTCGCCAACACCGGCGTGGTGCTCGGCCCGTCCGAGATCGGTGCTGCCGCATCGTCGGGCGTCGGTCGCGCGGTGTTCATCGGCCTCGTCTTCGGCAAACCGGTCGGCATCCTCCTGGCATCGCTGATCGCCGTCCGCTCGGGCCTGGCCACCCTGCCCCGAGGCACGAACTGGCGCCTCATGGCCGGGACCTCCTGTATCGCCGGCATCGGGTTCACGGTCTCGCTGTTCATCAGCGACCTGGCCTTCACCGACGACGAGCTCATCGCCGACGCCAAGATCGGGGTGTTGTTCGCCTCGGTCGCCGCCGGGATCCTGGGGGTGCTCCTCATTCGGAGTGCCGACGACACCGCCGGTGACGAATCGCCCCAGCCGGACGCGTCGATCGGTGAGCGGGAACTCGTGGGATCGGCGCCGTGAGTCATTCCGAGAGCGGTTCTCCGCCCCGGATCGACGCGATCGCCGCGTTCCTCGTCGACATCGACGAACTCCCGTCGCCGCCGGCGCTCGTTCTGCAGATCGTCGACTACACGGCGAGCACCAACCTGTCGATTTCGGTCCTGGCCGAGCTGGTGGGCCGCGACGGTGCGCTCACCGCGAAGCTCCTCCGCATGGCCAACTCCTCGATCTACAGCTTCCCGAGCGAGATCACCTCGGTCGAGCGGGCCATCATGGTGCTCGGGGTCAAGGCGGTCCGGCTCCTGACGCTGTCACTGTCGCTCAGTGCGCTCTTCCCGACCCGGACCGAACACCCCGACCTGCTGCTCGAGGTCCGTCGACGGTCGGTGGTCAGCGCGCTGGCCAACCGCGGCTTCCTGAACGAGATCGACCCGTCGCTTCGCGAAGAGGGCTTCCTCGTCGGTCTGCTGCACTCGGTCGGGGCACTGGTCGTCGCCCAGTCCGATCCGGCATCGTTCGGCCGGCTCTTCGCCGATGGCTGGCCCGGCATCGATGACCAGCGGGCCGTCCTCGGCTTCACCCTGGACGAACTGGCCATCGCCCTCTTCGACGGTTGGCGACTCCCCGGCTTCCTGGCCGACGTCGTCCGGGCCCGCAACGACGGTCCCGATCGTTCGTCGGACCACGACCCGGTCATCGAGACACTGGTCCTCGCCCTCGAACTGGCCACCCTGGCCGAACGGGTGCTGTGTGACGTTCCCGATGGACGGGCGCTCCTCGAACTCTCCGAACTGGCGGCCCAGACCCTCGAACTCGGGGCGGACCGCGTCGAGGCGATCCTGATCGGCATGGGGCCCCAGATCCGCGAAACGGCGGAATTGCTGAGCCTCCCGTTGCCGGCCGGACTCGATCACGAGCACATGGTTCGCAGCGCCGCGGAGGCGATGCAGCGGCTCTCGCTCGAGGCCATGACGCTGATGGCGGAGCAGTCCGGCCACCTCGCCGAACTCGGGTTTCGCAACGACGAACTCGAGCGGGATGCGCTCGTCGACCCGCTGACCGGTATGGGCAACCTCCGGGCCTTCGAGGAGCGCATCGAAGCCTGCGTGGCCATGCGGCGGCGGCGCTCGTTCTCCGACTGGCTCGGTCTGATGGTGATCTCGATCGACGGTCGAGCGGACCTCGGGCATCGAGGCGGGTCCGGTCTGGCCGAGATGACCGTGGCCCACGTCGCCGGCTTGTTGCAGCGTCACTGCCGGGCCGACGAGGACTTCTTCCGCATCGGTCCGGCCGAGTTCGCACTGGTCATGCCCCATGCGCTCGCCGACGACCTCGGCGGCGCGGCGGCGAGGTTCCGAGAACTGGTCGAGCGATCGACGCCGCTGTCGGACACCGTCGACGTCGCCGTCACCGCCTGTATCGGCGGAGAGTTGGCCCACGACGTCGGGGCTCCCGACGCCGGCGGCACCCTGCGCCGCCACGTCGCCGAGAACCTGCGTTGCGCCCAGCAGGCCGGTCGGAACCGGATCTGCGTCGACCCCCACCTGGCACCCCCGACGCCGCCCGGGCCCTAGGAGCCGCTCATATCGATCGGTCGTCGCCCGATACTGCGGCACGGACGTCGGACCGCCTCGCCGGGGTCCGGAACGCCCCGGCCCGTGCCTCGGGCATCAGCAAGACCCCACGTCATCGCTCTGCACATCAGGCTCGCCCACGGATCGGGCGGGTTCCACAATCCACGGATGGATCATGTTCGTTCTCACCACCATCGGAGCCGACCTCGGCGACCTCCAACCCTGGCTGCGGGCCGTGTCGCTGGTCGGCCCCGTCGTCATCGCCGTGCTGCTCGTTCGCTGCGCCCGGGACCACCGCCCGTCGAGCGCTCGGCCCCGGTCCGCAGCCGTGGAGTTCGACCGCGAACGCCTCGGTGACCGGCGCTACACCTCGAACCGGATCTGGTTCTCGGCATTCGTTTCCCAGCTCGCCGCGGCCGAGGGCCTCGAGACCCACGTCGACGAGGCGCTCGATCTCGAACTGGTCTCGATCCAACAGTCGATGCTCAAGGCATCACAGGGTTCGCCGTCGGCCGTCGATGTCCGACGACGACCGGGATGCCCTCGAATGGCTGACCGCCCACTTCCGCCGTGATCTGATGCAGCAGGAGGCCGAGTCGAGCGAACGGCCCGGCATCGGGTCCTGCTGGCTGGCGTTCGGCGTGTTGGGCCACCGCGGCCGTCTGCGGCCCCGGGGACGGCTCGATCTGCGGCTCGTGAACGCCGGGGATCTGGGGCGCCAGGTCTTCGTGACGCTGGAGTGGGCCGGCAGTCGCCGCGGACTGCCCCGGTCGACCGTCCCCGTTGCGGCCGTGGTCCGCGAGCGGGACCCGGCGCTGCTCGTGGAACGGGTCCGGGGCCTGCTCGACGCCCCACCGGCCCTGGCGGCACCCCGGTCGCCGGATTCCTTCGCCAAGCAGCTCGTCGGGGCCGCCCGCTCGTCGGCGCTCGATGCCCCCCTCACCGATCGCATGGTCTGCGTCCTCCAGAAGGCCCGGAACCACGTGGCGTCGGCGTGGGGCGACCAGTGGTGGGTTGCCGATCCGGTCGCCGGACCCGAGATCCGCAAGGACCTCCGGGCCCGCAGTGAACTGTTCTCCGATGCCGGTCCGGTGCCCTGCTCGGAGTCCCGGACCCCCGAACGACACCCGAGCACCGCCCTGAGCTGAGGCCCACGGTCGGTCCGGATGCTCCAACGCGGCCGTCGATCCCTACGCTCAGAGGGTGCTTTCGGTATCGGGTCTGTCCAAATCCCACGGCTCGAGGGTCCTCTTCTCCGACGTCGGGTTCCGGCTCCTTCCCGGTCGTCGGGTGGCCCTCGTCGGTGGCAACGGTGTCGGGAAGACCACGATGCTCGAGATCATCGTCGGGCTGCAGGAGGCCGACGGTGGCGAGGTCTCGCAGCCCAAGGACTGCGTCATCGGCTATCTCCCCCAGGAGCTCACCGAGTCGTGGTCGGAGTCGGTGATCACCGAGGTGATGGCCGGCGCCGGTGCCGTGCTCGAACTCGAGGACCGCCTCGAGGCCCTGCTCCACACGGTGGCGACCACCACCGGTCCCGAACACGACGCCGCCCTCGACGACTACGGGCACCTCCAGAGCCGATTCGAGCAGCTGGGGGGCTACCAGATCGAGGCCGACGCCCGTCGCATCCTGGGGGGTCTGGGATTCACCACCGACGACATGGATCGGCCACTCGCCGAGCTGTCGGGCGGATGGCAGATGCGGGCGGCACTCGCCCGGCTGCTGCTCCAGAACCCCGACGTCCTCGTGCTCGACGAACCCACGAACCATCTCGACGTCGACTCGGTCCTCTGGCTCGAACAGCAACTCCAGTCGTGGCCCGGGGCGCTGCTGTTCGTCTCGCACGATCGTGATTTCATCGACGCCGTCGCGGACCGGGTGATCGAGGTCGCCTGGCAGGGGGCGATCGAATACGTCGGCGGGTTCGCCGAGTTCGTGGTGCAGCGCGAAGACCGCATCCGCCAGGCCGAGGCGGCCGCCGCCAACCAGGCCCGCAAGGTGGCCCAGGCCGAGAAGTTCATCGAACGGTTCCGCTACAAGGCGACCAAGGCCCGGCAGGTCCAATCCCGCATCAAGACCCTCGAACGGCTCGAGACGATCGAGGCCCCCAAGATCGAGGAGCTGAAACTGCGGTTCGCCTTTCCCGAGCCGCCCCGTTCGTCGCGGGTCGTGGTCGAGATGGAGGCGGCCACCCTGGGCTACGACGACGGGATCCCGGTGCTGACCGACGTCGACCTCGTCATCGAGCGTGGCGACAAGGTCGCGTTGATCGGCCCGAACGGCGCCGGGAAGTCGACGATGCTCAAGGCCATCCTCGGCGACCTGAAGCCGCTGGCGGGAACCGTGAAGATCGGCGCCAATGTCGACATCGCCTACTTCGCCCAGCACCAGGTCGATGCCCTCGACCTCGACAAGACCGTCGAGCAGGAGTTCCGACACAAGGTCGGCGAGCAACCCAAGCAGCGCAACCTGCGGACGGTGCTCGGTTCGTTCGGGTTCTCCGGCAGTGCCGTCGACCGACGGGTCGGTGAGCTCTCGGGCGGGGAGCGGACCCGTCTCGCCCTGGCCGAGACCATGTGCAACCCGGTGAACCTCCTCGTGCTCGACGAGCCGACGAACCATCTCGACCTTCCCAGCTGTGACGTGCTCGAGGACGCCCTCGCCGCCTATCCGGGGACCATCCTCCTGGTCAGCCACGATCGCCACCTGATTCGCAACGTCGTCGAGTCGGTCGTCGAGGTTCGCGACGGGCTCGCCCTGCAGTACCTCGACGTCGAGGAGCACGTGCTCAACCCGCAGGTCCCCGGCAGCGGGGCGGCGTCGCCCAGTTCCCGACCGTCGGGGACGTCGTCCCAGCGGGGCGGCGAGCGCAAGGTCACCCATCAGCGCAAGGAGGCCCGACGCGTCGACGCCGAGGAGCGCCAGGCCCGGAGCCGGGCCACCCGTGAACTGCGCAAGTCCGTCGAGCGGCTCGAACGTCAGGCGATGCGAGCCGAGGAGGTGGCCGCCGGGCTGGCCGCCCAACTCGCCGATCCCGAGATCTACGACGACAAGGCTCGGGTGCAGGACGTGATCGCCACGCATGCGAAGGCGCAGGACAAGGCTGCCGAGTTGCTCTCGCAGTGGGAGGCCGCCGCCACCGAACTGGCCGACGCCGACACCGATTCCTGATCCTTCGGGGCGCCGATCAGGCCGACAGGGCGTCGAGGTTGAGCGCGTTGTTGATGATTCCCACGTGGCTGTACGCCATCGGCAGGTTGCCGAGGGCCCGGCGAGCCGCCGGGTCGTACTGCTCGGTCATGGTCCCGGTACTCCCGGCGAGTCCGCACAGGGACTCGAACAGGGCGAGCGCGTCGTCGTGGCGGCCGACCAGGTCGATGGCATCGATCAGCCAGGACATCATCAGGTTGAATCCGCCCTCTCGTCCGGGGAGACCGTCGTCGACGACGTAGCGGTACACGGTGTCGCCCTGCCGGAGCTCACGCTCGATGGCGTTGACCGTCGAGACGAAACGGGGGTCACCGGGTTCCACCAGTCCGGCCAGCCCGACGGCGAGGACCGAGGCGTCGAGGTCATCGGCGTCGTAGGCGGCGGTGAAGCAACCGCGGGTGGCATTCCAGCCCCGATCGAGGACGTCGGCGGCGATCTCGTCGCGGAGCTCGACCCAGGCGGCCGGCTCCCGATCGAGGAACTGCTCGGCGATCGAAATGGCCCGATCGACCGATTGCCAGCACATGACCTTGGAGTACACGTGGTGGCGGGGTGGTTTGCGGATCTCCCAGATGCCGTGGTCGGGTTCGGTCCAGCGTCTCGACATGGCCAGCACCATCGACTCCACGAGTCGCCAGTGCTCGGCCGACAGCGCCTCACCCCGCACGAGGAGGGTGTGGACGAGGTCGATGATCGGTCCGAAGACGTCGAGCTGGACCTGGGCATCGGCGGCATTGCCGACCCGCACCGGGCGTGAGCCTCCGTAGCCGGGGAGCTCGGTGATCTCGGCCTCGGGCGGGAGGTGCCGGCCCGTCACGTTGTAGAGCGGGGCCAGCCGTTCGGGGTCGGCCCTCGTGGTCAAGATGTTGAGGACCCAGTCGAGCAGGGCCATGCCCTCGGCGTGGGACCCGAGCCGGGCCAGCGCCGACGCCGACAGCGAGGCGTTGCGCAACCAGCAGTACCGATAGTCCCAGTTCCGGACGCCGCCGAGGTGCTCGGGCAGGCTCGTGGTCGCCGCCGAGACGATCGCCCCGGTCGGGCCGTGACACAGCCCCTTCAGCACGAGCGCACTTCGGCCCACCAGCTCGCGCTCGATCGACGGCAACTCGAGGCCGGCGAACCAGGATCGCCAGAATCGGTCGGTGTCGCCTCGTCGGTCGGCCTCCGGTCGGGCGTCGGGCCGCAGTGTCCCGGTTCCGGCCCGGAGCTCGAGCGCCACCGGTTCGCCATCGAGTTCGACGTGGCCGATCGCGGTCTGGTGGCGACCATCGGCGACGATCGTCCAGTTCACGCCGGGGGAGCGGAGCACCATCAGATCGGCGGTTCCCATCACCGCCACGCCATCGGGGCGCAGCTCGAGCCGGGTGGGGAAGCGTCCGAAGTCGAGTCTCGGGGCGAACTCGACCCGGGCCGATCCACGACCCTCGAGGACCCGGACCAGGTCGGAGCGCCCGGCCAGGCGACGGGAGCGGTCGCTCGACACGTCGAGGTAGTCGACGACCCGGAAGTCGGCGAACCGAGATTCGTGGATCATGGTGGAGGCGAGGTAGCGGTGGTCGACCGGGCCGTTCCCCTCGCCATCGGTGACCGCGAAGTAGCCGGCCGACGGACCCCCGAGCAACTCCCCGAACACCGCCGCCGAATCGATGCGCGGCGTGCACAGCCAGGTGATCCGGGCCTCGGGGGACACGATCGCCGCCGTGCGCAGGTCACTCAGCATGGAGTGTTCCTCGAGCGGGAGCAGACCGGCACCGCGCAGCCAGTCGGAGCGCAGCTCCGACAGCAGGGCGAGGATCTGGGCCACGGTCGTGATGTCCTTGACCCGGTAGCCCGCCAGCGTCTGGCCGTCGCCCACCTTGATCCCGAGATCGGGTCCGGTCAGGGTGCGGAAGGCGTCCTCGTCGGTCACGTCGTCGCCGATGAACACCACGGCGCTGGCCCCGATCTGGGAGCGGATGGTGTCGAGGGCCCAACCCTTGTTGGTGGCGATCACCGACATCTCGATCACGTCGCGCCCGTTGCGGGTGAAGACGTTCGGCCAACCGGCCGGGCCTCGAACGACCTCGGCCCGCGCCGCCTCGGCGCTGTCGGCCGCGAGCCCCCGGAAGTGCAGGGTGACGCCGGTCGGCTTCTCCTCGACGAGTGCGCCGTGACGCTTGCCGATCTCGAGCACGGCCACGGTGACCCGGCTCCGGAGCTCGGTCAGCTCGGTGCTCAGTTCGGCGGCGAATCCGAGATCGAACTCGCTGCCGTGACTGCCGACGAGTCGGATCTCTTCGGGGAACCTCGACAGCGTGGCCAGATCCCGCAGGCTGCGGCCGCTGATCACGGCGACATGGGTGTTGGCCTGTTCGGCCAGCGACCGGACGGCCGCCACCGACTCACGGTTCGGGAAGGCCTCCATCGGGTTGTCGGCGAGGGGCGCCACCGTCCCGTCGTAGTCGCAGGCAACGAGCAGGTTGGGGACTCTCGCGAGTTGTCGGATCCGTTCGCCGAGCTCGCCAAGGCTGTCTGTCGTCATGGTGACGGGAGCTCCAGATGCTTCGACATGTCCGTAGCAGGCGAAACGGGCTCGCCCGGTGGCCAACTTATCGCAACGGCCGGGCATCCGACCGGATCGCCGACCGCCCGAACCCTCACCGCACCGATGGTGCCCCTACCCTGTGCTCGCCATCGGCTTCTGGCGGCCCGTCCTCTCGATCGGGCCGGAACTGCCGACGATGTTTCCACGATGCTCGATTCGCCCGAACCAACGATCGCCCCACCGCCGTCGCCGGGTTCGCCGACGCCCGGCCGCCGGCGCCCGGCCGAGGGATTCGGTCTCGCCGTCGCCGCAGCGCTCGGCGCGGCCCTGGTGCTGGTTCTGCTCGCCATGGTCACCACGCGTGGCGACCGGTCCGACGACGCGGCGACCGAGGCGCCGGCGACCACGCTCGATGGCGCCGACGGCGGCGAGACGCAGCTCGTCCCGACCGCCTGCCCGGCCGGTGAGCGACCCGAGGTCTGCGAGGCCGTTGCGTTCATCGAGACCTTCAAGGACGGCGCCTTCCTTCGCTTCCCCGTCGTGAACTTCCTCGACGACGAGGCGTTCGACGACTTCATCCTCGACGACTTCGACGGCGAGTCGGCCGAACTCGATGCCGTCGGTGAGGCCCTCCGATCGCTCGGACTGATCGACGTCGACGTCGATCTGGCCCGATCGCTGCGGACGACCCTCGAGACTCGGCGTCGTCGGCGGCTACCACACCGAGACCGAGGAGCTCAACGTCCGGGGCACCGAGATCAACCTCTACACCCGGTCGGTGATGGTCCACGAGCTGACCCACGCCTGGGACGACCAGCACCACGAGCTGGCCCGACCCGAACTCGACGACGACGACGAGTCGGCCTCGGGTTTCCTGCAGCTCGTCGAGGGGAGCGCCGTGCTCGTCGAGCAGGCCTGGCGTCAGACCCTGACCGACGACGAACGCGCCGAGTTGGAGCGACTCGAACTCGGCGCCGTCGCACCCGAGGACCTGGCGGTGCTCCTCCAGATCCCCTCCTTCATCCTGCAGACCCAGATCTCGCCGTACGTCGACGGTGCCGCCTTCGTCTCCTCGGTCTACGACGAGGGCGGCATCGCCGCCGTCGAGGCGCTGTTCGCCGACCCGCCGGTCACGACCGAACAGGTCCTGCGTCCCGAGGCCTACACCGCTCGGGAGCAACCGATCGAGGTGCCGGTCCCGGCGCTCCCCGACGACGCCGTCGGCGACCCCGTCGACGAGGGCACCATCGGGGCCCTGGCGCTCGGCCTCTGGCTCGGGACCGACGCCGGTGACGGCTGGGGCGGGGACGCCTACCGGACGTGGCGAACCGAGGATGGCGTCTGCACCGCGGTCGACCTGGTCGGCGACACCGACGACGACACCGCCGACATCCTGGTCTGCGGGTCGCTCGTGGGCCGATGAGGCCCGGGGTCGCAGTGCGCAGAGTGTCGCCGGTGTCGTCCGTCTGCTCGGTTGCGTCTGAGCCCTCCGGAACCGGGTCGGCTCGGTCGGGTGATCCCTAGACGGCCGCGATCGGACCGATGATCGACTCGGCGAGCGCCACGGCCTTGGCCTCGGCGCCCTCGGAACCGAGCAGCAGGAAGGCGGGCAGGATCGTGCGGTGGACTCCGATGGCGGCGAGCTCCTGGGCCGCCCCGACCGGGTCGTCACCCAGGAGACCGGGGTGGGCGGCCGTCATCTCGATCGCCTCGGGATCGCGCCCGGCGTCGGCGGCGCTCTGGCGCACGACGTCGAAGAGCTCGCTCAGTTCGGCGATCGAGCCCTTTCCGGGGAAGAAGCCGTCGCCGAGGCGCCCGGCCCGACGGGCGGCGGCCCGGGAATGGCCACCGATCACGATCGGGACACCCGAGCCCGCGGGTTTGGGGTTGGAACTGACGTTGGTGAAGGACACGAACTCCCCGGCGTAACCGGCATCGTCGGAGGCCCAGAGGGCGCGCATGGCCTCGACGTACTCATCGGTTCGCGGCCCGCGGCGTTCCCACGGCACACCGAGGGCGTCGAACTCCTCCTCGAGCCAGCCGACCCCGATCCCGAGCTGGAGCCGGCCCTTCGACAGTCGGTCCAGGGTGGCGACCTCCTTGGCCAGCACCACGGGATTGCGCTCGGGCAGGATCAGGATCCCCGTCCCGAGCACCAGGTTCGTGGTGTTGGCGGCAACGAAGCTCAACCAGATCAGCGGATCGGGGATGGACGAGGTCTTGTCGCCGGGCATCTTGCCCGTCGGCGAGTAGGGATAGGCCGAGTCGTACTGCGTCGGCCAGATGACGTGCTCGACCGTCCACAGCGACTCGATACCCGCCCCTTCGGCGGCTCGGGCCAGGTCGACGAGACCCTCGAGTTCGGCGAAGGGTCCGGTGTTGGCGAAGGCGAGACCAGTTTTCACCCGTCCGAACCTAGGGCGTCGCCGTCGTTGCGTCGAACCTGTCGCGAGCACGACGCGCTCCGGGCCGTGCCGACCGGGGACACCCCGACCCCGGACGGTCGCCTTGGCAGCGCCGCCCGGCCGGTGGGAGAGTGGCCCGGTGAAGATTCGTATCGGCTACGGCCTCGGCACGCGCAGCGCCACCAACGACCAGGACCGGTTCACCGAGCTGGTCGACGGCCTCGAACGGCACGGGTTCGACTCGCTGTGGCTGTCGGAACGCATCGGCGGTGAGTGCCCCGACCCCCTGGTCGGGATGGCGTTCGCCGTGGCCCGGACCACCAAGCTCAAGGTCGGCATGTCGGTCATGGTCCTGCCCGGTCGGAACCCCGTGGTCCTGGCCAAGTCCCTCGCCAGTCTCGACCGGCTCTCCAACGGTCGGCTGCTCCCGGCGTTCGGCCTCGGCGTCGCCAACTCCGCCGAGCACCAGGCCTTCGGGGTCGAACGCACCGACCGGGGCGGGTGGTTCAACGAGGCGTTGCCGTTGATGCGCCGGCTCTGGGACGAAGATCACGTGACACACCAGGGAAAACGGTTCACGATCGCCGACGTGACGATCCGCCCGAAGCCGGTCCAGACCCCGCTCGAGGTGTGGCTCGGGGGGATCGCGCCCCTGGAGCTCAAGCGGGTCGGTCGCCATGGCGACGGTTGGCTCCCGTCGTTCTGCACCCCGAAGCAGGTGGCCGAGGCCCGACGCACGATCGACGCCGTCGCCGCCGAACACGACCGGGCGATCGACGTCGAACACTTCGGAGCGCTCATCCCGTACCGACTCGACGGGGGACCGCTCCCCGACGCCTTCGTCGAGATCGCCCGCGCCCGCAATCCCGACGCCGACCCGGCCGAGATCTTCCCCACCAAGGACGAGCTCCCCCGGGTGCTCGGCCGCTTCGTCGACGAGGGCTTCTCGAAGTTCGTCGTGATCCCCGTGGTCGAGCCCGACGACTGGTCGACCGAACTGGCCGAACTCGCCGGCGTGGTCCGACCGCTCGAGAACTGACGCGGCGTCAGGAATCGACGACGTGGAGGTGGCGGAGCTGGACCCGCGACGTCGCCGGATCGGGGCCGACCGAGGTGACCGCGAGATGGCCACCGCCGGCCCGACCGAGTCGGACGGTGACGGGTTCGTTCGGATCCGATCGCAGGACGCGCAGCGGGCAGTCGAGCAGGTCGCCGGGACTCGATTGCACGGTGACCGTCCAGGGTCCTGGTCCCGCCGCCGGGAACCCGACTGCGACCCGGCTCCCGCCGGCGCCGACCAGCGCACCGGCGGTCGGCCGCGTCCGGCGATCGGGCTCGTGGAGTTCGATGGGCCAGACGTCGTGCGAAGCCACGTCGACCCCGACCAGCCGGTGGTTGCCCGTGTCGGCGACGATCACGATCCCGGGATCGATCTCGACGACGTCCTCGGGTCGGTCGAGCCCGACCACGCCCAGGGTGTGCATCGTCTGGTCGACGAGCAGACGGAGTCGATGGTTGCCGGTGTCGGCGACGAGGATCGAGCCGTCGGCCAGTGCCGCCAGACCGCACGGTCCGTCCAGCGCCGCCGATTCGGCCGGTCCGTCGAGCAGACCTCGTCGGTCGTCGTCGCCCGACACCGTGTGGACCCGTCCGGCATCGGTCAGGAGCCGGAGCGAGCTGGTGGCGACGTCCAGGAAGACCAGACCGGGGCCGCTTCGGGCCACGGCGACGGGCTGACCGAGTTCCGCCTCGCCGGCTCGACCGTCGACGCGACCGGTTCGGCGGTTGCCGGCGATCGCGCCCACCCGACCGTCGGGAAGGACCCGGAACAGTCGGTCGGCGCCGGCGTCGGTCACGACCAGCGAACCGTCGCGATCGACGACCAGCCCACGGGGCCGAACGAAACCCGAGGCGATCACGCGATGCTGCGCCGAGGGATCGTTCGCCGCGTCCGGGGTCAGGCGCAGGACGCGGCCCGTCGACGGTTCCGAAACGGCGAGGTCGCCGCCCGGCAGCGTGCAGACCTGGGCAGGGCGATCGAGGCCGTGGTAGATCCGGCGGGCGACGCCGGAACGGCGGGCGTCGTCGAGTTCGTAGACCACGACCCGGTCGTTGCCGCTGTCGGCGACCGCGATGCGGCGGTCGGTCACGGCACACAGACCACTGGGCCACGACGGTCCGCCGTCGGACGACCGCCGGTTCGGGACGGGCACCGGGAGCGGTACGAGGCGAGGCCGCACGCGGCCCGTGCCGGACGAGGACGCATGGGCCCGGCGCCGCTCGTCGTCGATCCGACGTCGGTCGGCGGCCAGGCCCTCGGCCATGGTCACGGCCTCGAACAGGACGTCGAGGTCCTCGATGCCGTGGCTGATCCCCACGAGGCGGCCGCGATCATCGATCACGACGGTCGCCGGCCACCCGGCCGGGCTGTACCGGGCCCAGGTCGTCAGGTCGGCGTCGTGCACGACGGGAAAGGGGACACCGGCCCGCGTGATCAGCCGGTCGACCGCCTCGACGTCGCGTTCGGACCGATGGCGGGGGCTGTGGACGGCCACGATGGCGAGGGTGTCGCCCAGGTCGGCACTGAGGTCCTCGAGCTGGCGCAGGCGAACCCACGACGCCTCGTTGCCGATCGAGAAGAACACGATGATCGTCACCCGACCGGCGAGATGCGCCGAGGTGACGGCCGGGGATCGCAGCCAGTCGCCGTCGGCGAGGGGCGGTGCCTTCGGATTCACCTCGCTCCATCGGACGCCGAGGACCGAACATGAGCCCGGGGCGGTGTTCGTCTTCCCCGCCCTGGCGCTCTGGAGTAGGTTCGACACGCGGCCGTGCGCCGCGTCCGATCACCCGACTGTCAAGGGACACGAACCGTGAAGGTGCCACTCACCGTCAATGACTTCCTCGATCGCGCCGCGCTGGTCTATCCCGACCGGGTCGCCATCGTCGACGAGCCCGACCAACCGGCCCCGTCGCTCGGCCGGGTCACCTATGCCGAGCTGGCCGACATGCGCCGCTCGATGGGGGTCGCCATGGACGAACTGGGCCTCGCCATGGGTGCCCGGGTGGCGATGGTCTCGCACAACGCCGGCCGCATGCTGGCCTCGTTCTTCGGGGTCTCGGGCAACGGTCGGGTGTTCGTCCCGATCAACTTCCGACTCTCCACGGCCGAGGTCGAGTACATCGTCGAGCACTGCGGAGCCGAGGCGCTGCTGATCGATCCCGAACTCGCCGACACGCTCGGTGACATCGGGTGCAAACACAGGTGGATCATCGGCGACGAGTCCGACGCGGTGTGGTTCGGTCGACCCGGCACTCCCGAGCCGTGGACCCCCGACGAGGACGCCGTCGCATCGATCAACTACACCTCCGGCACCACCGCCCGTCCCAAGGGCGTCGAGCAGACGCACCGGGCCCGCTGGACCAACGCCGTCACGTTCGGCTGGCACGCCACCGTCACCGATCGCGACGTCTACCTGCACACGCTCCCCATGTTCCATTGCGACGGCTGGGGGATGCTCTACACCGTTTCCGGTATGGGCGTGAAGCACGTCGTGCTGCGCAAGGTCGACGGTGCCGAGATCCTGCGCCGGATCGAGGCCGAGGGCGTGACGCTCATGTGCGGCGCGCCGGCCGTCGTCGCGGCCGTGCTCGACGCCGCCGCCACCTGGGACGGACCGATCCCCGGGCGCGATCGCGTGCGGATGATCGTGGCCGGGGCCCCACCACCGACCTCGGTGATCGAACGCATGGAACGCGAGCTCGGCTGGGAGTTCATCCAGATCTACGGCCTGACCGAGACCGCCCCCCTGCTGACCATGAGCCGTCGCCGGTCGGAATGGGACGAGCTCTCGGGCCTGGAACGGGCCCAGAAGCTGAGCCGGGCCGGCGCACCGACGATCGGGATCACCATGCGGGTCGACGAACACGGTGAGCTCCTGGCCCGGGGCAATCACATCCTGAAGGGGTATTGGCAGAACCCCGAGGCCAGCGACGAGGCGTTGCGTGACGACTGGTTCCACACCGGCGACGGAGGGGTGGTCGACGACGAGGGTTACTACGTGATCACCGATCGCAAGAAGGACGTCATCATCTCGGGGGGCGAGAACGTCTCGTCGATCGAGGTCGAGGACGTCCTCTTCTCCCATCCCGATGTCACCGAGGCCGCCGTCATCGGGATCCCCCACGAGAAATGGGGTGAGACCGTGAAGGGTCTGGTGGTGCTGGCCGCCGGGTCGACGGTGACCGAGTCCGATCTCATCGCCTACTGCCGGGAGCGCCTCACGCACTACAAGTGTCCGACGTCGATCGACTTCCGTGACGCGCTCGACCGGACCGCCACCGGCAAGCTCCAGAAGTACAAGCTCCGGGCACCGTTCTGGGAAGGCCGAGATCGGATGATCAACTGAGGGGCGTCGTCGGCGTGCTCGTGGCCCTCGCCCTTCTCGCCGCCTCCTGCTCGCGCGACCTGACCCGTGCCGACCTCGTCGAGTCCTTCCAGGCCTCCCATCCCGACGCCACGGCGGATCAGGCCGGATGCGTGGTCGATCGATTGATCGACGACCACGGCCTCGACGGGGTGGAACGCGAACTCGACGAGCCGGTGCGATCGTCGCTGTTCGCCCGGTCCCAGTACGAGGCCGAGTTCCTCTGTGGGCGCACCGACGACGTGCGCGACCAGGTCCTGGCGCTCCTGGTCGATCGCCGACTCGATCCGGACGATGCCGAATGCGTCGCCGACGAGCTGACCGCCCGACTCGACGCCGACGATCTCGACGTGCTGATCGACGGCACGATGACCGACGACTTCTTCGACGACTACTTCGTGGCCGTCGAGTCCTGCGATGCCCTGCCCGGGTGACGAACCGGCACCTCGTTCACCCCGTCCCTGTCACCCCGATCCCTGGAGCCCCTCGTGGACACCACCCTCACGACCCGTTTCGTCGCCGACCGCTGGGCCGACGACCTCGTCCATCGGCTGGTCGACTACGTGGCGATCCCGGCCCTGTCCCCGGCCTTCGATCCGGACTGGGAGGTCAACGGTCAGATCCAGCGGGCGGTCGACCACATCGAGGGTTGGTTGCGCTCACGACCCGTGCAGGGGCTCCGCTCGATCGAGGTCCGCCGCTTGCCGGGCCGGACACCGCTGATCCTGGTCGAGATCGATGCCTTCGGGGACCCGGCGACCGACGCGACGGTCCTCCTCTACGGACACCTCGACAAACAACCCGAGATGGTCGGGTGGCGCGACGGTCTCGGACCGTGGACCCCGGTCATCGAGGACGGCCGGCTGTACGGTCGTGGGGCCGCCGATGACGGGTACGCCGCCTTCGCCAGCCTCACCGCCATCGAGGCGGTTCAGGCCGCCGGAGGATCGCACGGCCGGTGTCTGCTGCTGGTCGAGGCGTCCGAGGAGTCGGGTTCCCCCGATCTTCGGGCCCACATCGAAGCGCTCGCCGATCGCCTCGGCCCGGTCGACCTCGTCCTGTGTCTCGACTCGGGCTGCCTCGACTACGAGACGCTCTGGCTCACGACGTCGCTGCGGGGCCTCGCGGCGGGCACCCTCCGGGTCGAGGTCGTGACCGAGGGAATCCATTCCGGGGCCGCCAGCGGTGTGGTGCCCTCGTCGTTCCGGATCTGCCGTCAGCTCCTCGACCGGATCGAGGACGCCGCCACCGGACGGGTCCTGCTCCCGTCGGCCTGGGTCGCGATCCCCTCCGAACGGGTGGCCCAGGCCGAGTCCCTCGTCGCCGAGCTCGGCGCAGCGGCGATGGAACCCTTCCCGACGGTCGAGGGTCTCGAGCCGATGACGTCCGACCCCGTCGACGCCTTGCTGGCCCGGACCTGGCGGCCGGCACTGTCGGTGATCGGGGCCGACGGCCTGCCACCCACGGCCCGCGCCGGCAACGTCTTGCGGCCGGGCACGGCCCTCGGCCTGTCCTTGCGCCTTCCGCCGACCGCCGATGCATCCTCGGCCCTCGCCGAACTGACCGAGGTCCTGACCGTGGATCCGCCGTCCAACGCCACGGTCGAGTTCGTCGATTCCGGCGCGGCGGCGGGATGGAACGCCCCGGAACTGGCTTCGTGGCTCGCCGAGGCCTTGACCGAGGCGTCGCAGGACGTGTTCGGACGGCCGTTCCAGGCGTTCGGCGAAGGCGGCTCGATCCCGTTCATGGCGATGCTCGGCGATCGTTTCCCCGAGGCGCAGTTCGTGATCACCGGCGTGCTCGGTCCGGGTTCCAACGCCCACGGTCCCAACGAGTTCCTCCACCTCGACTACGCCGAGAAGTTGACCGACTGCCTGGCCCGGGTGTTGCATGCACACGCGGTGCCCCGTCACCCACCGCCCGCCTCGGGCGCCCACCACCAGTAGGAGCGAACCATGACGTCCAGCAACGAGTTCGAGGGGCGTGTCGCCATCGTCACCGGATCCTCCAGCGGGATCGGCGAGCAGACGGCACACCGCCTCAGCGCGCTCGGGGCGACCGTGGTGGTCAACTCGGCCTCGTCGGTCGAGGCCGGAACGGCGGTCTCCGAGGCGCTGCCGGGCGAGAGCACCTATGTCCAGGCCGACATCGCCGACCAGGCCCAGGGGCAGGCCCTCCTCGACGCCACGCTCGAGCGATACGGCAGGCTCGACTACCTCATCAACAATGCCGGGTGGACCACGGTCGTGCCCCACACCGACCTCGAGTCACTGACCGACGAGATCTTCGACAAGACGTTCCAGGTGAACGTCTACGGGACCTGGTGGCTCACCAAGGCCGCGATGCCCCATCTCAAGGCCTCCGACGACGGTGCAGTCGTGAACATCACCTCGATCGCCGGCGTCCGCCCGGTCGGCTCCTCGGTGGCCTACTCGATGTCGAAGGCGGCCCTGAACCAGATGACCATCCTGCTGGCCAAGTCCCACGGCCCCGTCCGCGTCAATGCCGTCGCACCGGGTTTGGTCGCGACACCCTGGACCCAGACCTGGGGTCCCCTCCACGAGCAGGTGGCCAGGACCGCACCGCTCGGCCGCTCGGCAACGCCCGACGACTGCGCCGAGGCCGTGCTGGCCCTGCTTCGCAACCGCTACGCCACCGGCCAGATCTTCGTCGTCGACGGCGGGACGACCCTGGTCGGCTGACGCCGGGCGGTCCATCGGGCGGATCGGGTCAGGTCGGGGGTTCGGGGAGGTCGGCGACCCGCCAGACGGCGATGATCTGGTCGGGGCGGTTGAAGTCGTCGACCACTCGTTCCAGCGGCTCGGGAAACGAGAAGGGCGGGATCTCGAGGTTGAGATGGCGCCAGTCACGGCCGGTGGGCTGGTCGGTGTTTCGTTCGGTCGCGGCGAACGTGGTCGTTGCCAGGTAGGTGATCGAGGCCGCCCGGATCTGCCCGATGGCCCGCCCGATGTCGGCATTGGAGAAATGGATCCAGGCGTCGCGACACAACAGGAGATCGGCGTCGGGCAGGTCGTCGACGCAGAGATCGATGACCCGGAATTCGTGCGTGTCATCACCGTGAGCACCGGCGGTCTCGGCGACCAGATCGGCGACGATGTCGCCCCCGATGTAGTGATCGACGGGCAGATCGACCTGGCTCATCCAGGCCCAGTCGCCACAGGGTACGTCGAGCATGGTGGTCACCTCGAGTCGCTGCAGGAGGCCGGGGAGCGCCGCTCGCAGCGACTCGGTGGCCGCCAGGCTCGATCCGTCGCCGGACCGGGATTCACCGTCACCCGACCACGATCCCGAGTGGAAGGCCCGCTCGAAATGGCGCCGGCGGAGGCCCAGCCGATCGGTGACGGTGGTCGGGACCACGGCGTCGACGGCCTCGAGTGCGTGGCGCTCGGCGCGGCGGGCTGCGGTGATGGATCCCTGCTTGACCTGCGACAGGATCGTTCGGATGGGGGTGGGGATGGACACCATGGCACGGACCGCCTCGGGTCGGGGCTCTCCGACCGTAGTCGGGTCGATCCGGTCGGGTGCGGAGCCCGGCCCGAGACGGTCGTCAACGAGGACGCCGGGTCAGGCCCGCCGGGTCAGATCGACCGGTCGGGACGTCTCGGCGTAGAAGTCGTTGCCCTTGTCGTCGACGACGATGAACGCCGGGAAGTCCTCGACCTGGATCCTCCAGATCGCCTCCATCCCGAGCTCGGGGTATTCGAGCACCTCGACGGAGCGGATCGAGTCCTTGGCCAGCCGCGCCGCGGGGCCGCCGATCGAGCCCAGATAGAAGCCGCCGTGCCGTTTGCAGGCGTCGGTGACGGCCTGGCTGCGGTTGCCCTTGGCCAGCATGACCATCGAGCCGCCGGCGGCCTGGAACCGATCGACGTAGGAGTCCATCCGTCCGGCCGTCGTCGGGCCGAACGATCCCGATGCATAGCCCTCGGGGGTCTTGGCCGGACCGGCGTAGTAGATCGGATGGTTCCGGAGGTAGTCGGGCATGGCCTCGCCGGCATCGAGGCGTTCCTGGATCTTGGCGTGGGCGATGTCCCGGCCGACGACGAGGGTCCCCGTGAGCGAGAGTCGGGTCTTGACCGGATACTTCGACAGCTCGGCCCGGATGGCGTCCATCGGTTGGTCGAGGTCGATCCGGACCGCCTCGGGTCCGACGTGCTCGTCGGTGACCTCGGGGAGGTATCGGGCCGGATCCGTTTCGAGCTGCTCGAGGAAGACGCCATCGGCGGTGATCTTGGCGAGGGCCTGCCGGTCGGCCGAGCAGCTGACGGCGAGGCCGACGGGGAGCGAGGCGCCGTGACGGGGCAGCCGGATCACGCGCACGTCGTGGCAGAAGTACTTGCCCCCGAACTGGGCCCCGATTCCGAACGACTGGGTCAGCGCCAGCACCTCGGCCTCCATCTCGAGGTCGCGGAAGGCATGACCCGACGCCGATCCCGCCGTCGGGAGCGAGTCGAGATACCGGGTCGAGGCCAGCTTGGCCGTCTCCACGGCCTGCTCCGCCGAGGTTCCCCCGATCACCAGACCGAGGTGGTACGGGGGACACGCCGAGGTGCCCAGCAGTCGGAGTTTCTCGTCGAGGAAGCGCCGGAGTCCCGTCGGATTGAGCAGCGCCTTGGTCTCCTGGAAGAGGTAGCTCTTGTTGGCCGATCCGCCACCCTTGGTCATGAAGAGGAACTTGTAGGCACGGCCGGTGATCGCCTCGATCTTGATCTCGGCCGGGAGGTTCGTGCCGGTGTTGCGTTCCTCCCACATGCTCAGCGCCGCCATCTGCGAGTACCGCAGGTTCGACGACTGGTAGGTGTCGAAGATCCCCTGGGAGATGGGGGCCCGGTCGTCGCCCTCGGTGAGGACGAACTGGCCCTTCTTGGCCTTGACGATCGCCGTGCCGGTGTCTTGGCAGCCCGGGAGGACGAAGCCCGAGGCGATGTTCGCGTTCTCGAGCAGTTCGGTGGCGACGAACCGGTCGTTGGCCGACGCCTCGGGATCGTCGAGGATCCGGGCCAGCTGGGCCAGGTGACCCGGTCGGAGGAGATGCGAGATGTTGCGGATGGCGGTCGCGGTGAGGAGTCGAATGGCTTCGTCGTCGACCCGCAGGAATTCGGTTCCCCCCAACTCGACGAGTTCGACCCCGTCGGTGGTCAGGAGCTCGTAGGGCGTGTCGTCGGCCCCGAGCGGGAAGACGTCTTGGTACACGAAGTCGGCCATGACCTCACGCTACTTCGGCCGCTCGGCCCCGACACCGGTCGCCGCCGACCGCCCGGACGCGCCGGGGCCCGCTCGACGAATCGAGCGGGCCCCGGCGGTCGGCGTGGTCTCGGTGATCAGGCGAGGCGCTGCTGGCGGGCGTAGAGGCTCGCCGTGGCGCCCGCGGCGAGCAGCCACAGACCCGACCACACGAACACGCCGAGGGTGCCGCCCGTGACCGGGAGCTGCCCGCCCGAGGAGGAAGGCTGCGACGGAACCGGGGTGCTGCCTCCGGTCGGGGTGATCGTGGGACCGGCCGGCGGCGGCGTCGTCGACGGGGTCGAGTCGGGGTGGCTGCCGGACACGTGCCGTCGGCGTTCGGCGTCACGGTGTTGCCCGACGAATCGACGCAGTTCGGCACGATCGGCGCCGCCGGGCAGGTGCCGTCGGCGTTGGGCGTGACGGGGGTGCCGCTGCTGTTGGTACAGACCGGGACGGTGGGAGCCGTGGGGCAGGTGCCGTCGGCGTTCGGCGTCACGGTGTTGCCGGACGAATCGACGCAGTTCGGCACGGTCGGACCGGCCGGCGGGCAGGTTCCGTCGGCGGCAGGGGCGACCTGGATGCCGTCACCGTCGAGACAGACCGGCGGAACGACGGAGGGATCGTCGAAACACAGGGTGACGCCCGAGACGTGCACGCTGTTCGGCGTGTCGTTCGGCGGCAGGTCGTTGCGCAGGTTGGCCCGTACGCCGCTGGCCGGCACGGGGAGCTCGACCGATCCGAGCGAGCCGATCCACTCACCCCGTTCGAGGCCGTCGGGGACGTCGACCGTTGGGCTCGAGGTGGCGATCACCGCGCCGCCGGCGTCGAGGAACTGGAGTTCCCACCGCTCGCTGAGTTGGATCGGGACGCCCGATCGTCCGATGTAGCCGTCCCACGAGATCGCCTCGGGGATGTTGAGCGTGCCGGCCGGCAGCGAAACGGCAACGACCTCGGTGGTGCGCTCGTTCGGCGCCCGCAATCGCACGTCGCCGAAATCGACCGTCTGGCACAGCTGCGAGTCGCTGAACGTCGGTTCGAATGCCGGCTGGGCCGAGACCCCGTTGGTCGTTGCGGCCATCGAAACGACGGTCGTACCGACCAAGATGAGCGCGCGTCGCGCCGCCCTTTTACCCCACATGTGCGCCTCCACACGGTTGAACGTGGACGCAGTATGGCCCAACGAGGGGGGCGAATCGGACCATCCTGCCGAGAAAACCCTCGAACTCACGGTGTGCGTTCGGAGGGGCACTCCCCGCCATCGGAACGAGACGGGCTGATCCCGGTCGGACCTCAGGCCTCGGGCAGCTCGAGACCGTCGTCGGTCACCGGAAGCGATCCGGCACGGGCGACCCCGATGTCGGTCAGGGCGAAGATCCGGCGGCGGGGTCCGCCCGACGTCGCCACCTCGCCCAGCCGCGACCGGACCAGGCCGCGCGCTTCGAGTCGCGACAGACAGCGGTAGACCGTCGAGTAGGCCATCACCCGGCGGGTGCTGGGGAGCTGCCGGAGCTGCCCGGCGAGGAGATAGCCGTGGAACTCGTCGATTCCCTGCTTCCGCAGGAGCGCCGCGGCACGCAGCGTGCGTTGTTCGTTCGGGACCAACTGGTCATCGGTTCGTCGTCGCATGATGGCGATCCGTCTGGGCCTTTCGCGCCGCCCGGAACGGGACCCGGTCGTTCGAACCGGGCAAAGGACTCTCGTTTGTCGTCGCCGGGCGGCGGGGCGGTGGGTGATCACCGATCCGCACGCGAGGCGTCAGTGGCGAGGTGGCCTCAGTGGCGCACCTCGTAGTAGAGATTGGCCGCGTCGTCGAAGTCGTGGACGGTCAGCGAACCGAAACCGGCCGCCTCGGTCAGCTCGCGGAGCCGCTCGGGGTGGAGACCGAGCGTGCCGAGACCGAGCCCGCCGGGTTCCGACAACGCCGACTGCAGACAGCTCGCGATCGAGAACCCGTAGAACAGGGCGAGCAGGGGGTTGCGCCGGTCCTTCTCGAAATCGCCGGTCGAACGGATGTCTTTGACCAGCCAGGTCCCGTCGTCGGCGAGCGCTCGACCGATCGCTGCGGTCGTCTGATCGGGTCGGGGCATGTCGTGAAGACAGTCGAAGGTCATCACGAAATCGAATCGGGGCTCGGGAGGCAGTTCCTCGCCCAGGCCGACCGTGAACGCCACGTTGGTCAGCCCGAGTTCGTCGGCCCGCCGCCGGGCGAGTTCGATGGCCGAGGCCGATGGATCGAGGCCGACGCAGCGGGCG
The DNA here is from genome assembly GCA_963717115.1 of uncultured Acidimicrobiales bacterium. Lineage (GTDB taxonomy): Bacteria > Actinomycetota > Acidimicrobiia > Acidimicrobiales > SZUA-35 > JBBQUN01. The sequence goes on from CAVQVO010000020.1 coordinate 151,940, forward strand.
TTGGGGAAGGCCGCGGCGAGGATGCAGAGGGTCAACCCCGCCCCGCAACCGATGTCGAGGACATCGGCGCCCGCTTCCAGCTTGTCGACGACGCCGTCGAGCGCCGGCAGGATCGATCCCACCAACGCCTGCCGGGACCAGGGCCCGGTCATGCGGGCCATCGCCGCCGCAGCGGCCGCGCCCTGCTGTTCGTAGGTGAGCCCGACACCGCTGCGGAACGACTCGGCGATCCGTTCGATCACCTCGGGGCTGGCCCCACCGTTGAAGGCGCCGGCCGCGAACGCGATCGAGGAGTCCTCGTCGGCCAGGACGGCCGCCTGCACCTCGGTGAGTTCGAACGACGCGGAATCGGCGTGCCGATCGATCAGGCGGGCCGCCGCCTGTCCCATCAGCCACTCGCGCAGGATCCGCTCGTCGAATCCGAGTTCGCCCGCCAGTTCCTCGCTGGTCACCGGACCCCGCCCGGCCATGGCCCGGTAGATCCCCAGCCGGTCGCCGAGATGGATCGTCAGCGACACCTGCTCACCCATTCGGTAGGTCCAGACCTGGAACCCGAAGAGCTTGATGTCGTCGGCTACGGCCAAGATCTCGCTCCGATCGGTGCGGTGGGTGCGGCGGAAGTGATGTCGGGTCGGGTGTCGGTGCGGCTCGACGGGGAGAGCGTAGTCCATCGAGCCGACGACGACCGCCGGGCCCGGGCCATTTCCGACGTCGTCACCCCTCGATGGGGTCGGCCGACAGGAACGCCTCGGGTTCGGGCCCCGGTCCGGCGACGAGCTGCCAGCGACCCGAGGGTTTCTCGAACCGGAACCAGACTGCGGCGCCGTCGTGATCGATCCGCCGCAGCTGCGCGACGGGCGACACCCGAACCGTCTCGATCGGGTGCACCTGGGCGCGCACGCCGAGGGCGCCGCCGCGTTCCCAGGCCAGCGCCCGTGCACCCAGTTCCCGGACCGACAGCCCGGTGTGGTCGGCCAGGCGGCGCCGATCGGCCGAGGCCGGGAAGGTCGATGCCAAGCGGGCCAGGTCGCTCGCCGGATCGAGGTCGAGCCACGTGGGAGCATCTCCCGAGAGCACCCGGGCGGCCCGTCGGATCACGTCGGTGCCGATGAGGGTGAGACCGGTCGCCGTGAAGGGCGCCGACGACGGCGGGGCGCCCCAGGAGGGAGTCGGACCCGGTTCGATGGGGTCGGTGACGGTGACGAGTGCGGTCGGGAGCGGTTGCTCGGGCCGGAGCCAGGCCAGGGAACCCGGCTCGTCGCGTTCCTGGGAGTCTGCCGTTGCCGGTTTCCGCCGGTCGATCGACTCGATGACCTCGGCTCGCTGCCGGCCCCGCAGGGTCAGGAGGAGCAAGGGGTCGTCGTCGATGGCATCGGCAACGGCGAAGAGCGCCGCGGCGACGTGTTTGCACGGCTGGGCCCAACCGTCGCACTCGCAGCTCGTGCTGACCTCGCCCGGTTCGGGCAGCAGCCGGATCCCGAGGCTCAGCGCCTCGGCCTCGACACCCGGATCGAGGTGTCCGGACGCCAGTGCGGCCGATCGGATCGGGCTCTGGCCGATCCGATCGAAGAGGCGCTCCCAGTCCTGATCGGACAGCATCACGGTCCGGATCGTGGTGTGGTATTCCCGGCGGGGTCCGGCGCTCACGACGACCTCGGCCCGGCCGGGCGCCACTCGGACGTCGGGGTGGGCATGCGCCCGCGCCACTCGCTCCCCGACGAGGAGTGCCCGGTCGCCGAACGCCGGGTCGCGCTCGACCGCTTCGAGCCAACGCTGCCCCCACACCGCCGAGGTCCGCGTCGCGTCACTCATCGTCGTCCCCGGTCTCGTCGTTGTATGCGGTCCCGTCGTTGCTCAGGGCGACCAGATCGGCCAGTTCGTCGTCGTTCAGTCGCGAGATCCACTCCTCGCCCGACCCGACGACGGAGTCGGCCAAACCCCGTTTCTCGTCGAGCATGGTGGCGATCCGATCCTCGATCGTGCCCTCACAGACGAGACGATGGATCTGCACGGGCCTCGTCTGACCGATGCGCCAGGCCCGGTCGCTGGCCTGATCCTCGACGGCCGGATTCCACCAACGGTCGTAGTGGATCACGTGCGTCGCCTGGGTCAGGTTGAGCCCGACACCGCCGGCCCGCAACGAGATGATGAACACGTCGGCTTCGCCGGCCTGGAAGGCTGCCACCCGGGCATCACGCTCGGTCAGCGAGAGACCCCCGTGCAGGACGAGGGTGCGGAAACCCAGTTGCCGCCAGTGCGTCTCGAGGAGTTCGGCCATCACCACGTACTGGGTGAAGACGAGCGCCGCGTCCGACTCGTCGCGGATGACGTTGAGCAGTTCGGTGGCCGCGGTCAGCTTGCCCGAGCGGCGGGGGAGTGGTCCGGTCTCGCCGAGGAAGTGGGCCGGGTGGTTGCAGACCTGTTTGAGTCGGGTGACCAGGCCGAGGACCAGGCCCCGCCGGGCGAACCCCTCGGAGCCCGCGATGGTGGCCATGGTCTCGTCGACCACCGCTCGATACAACGCCGCCTGCTCGACCGTGAGGGGCACGATCTCGTTGGTCTCGGTCTTCGGGGGGAGGTCGGGTGCGATGTCGTCGTCGGTCTTGCGGCGACGCAGCAGGAACGGCCGCAGCAGCTTGTTCAGCCGCTCGGTCTCGACGGGGTCGCGGTCGCGTTCGACGGCAACGGCGATCTCGCTCCGGAACCGCTCGAGCGGACCGAGCAGTCCGGGTGTCGTCCAGTCGAGGATCGCCCAGAGATCGGTGAGCTGGTTCTGGACCGGGGTGCCGGTGAGGGCGAGGCGGGTGGCGTCACGGCCGATCACCCGCATGGCCCGCGCCGTGTGCGAGTTGGGGTTCTTGATCGCCTGGGCCTCGTCGGCGATGACCAGACCCCACTCGATCGCGGCGAGCTCGGAGCGATCGCGTCGTGCCACGCCATAGGTGGTGAGCATCACATCGCCCGGTTCGATCCCGGACTCGGGCAGTGATCGGGCGGCGCCGTGATAGCGGAGGACCCGGGTACCGGGGGCGAAGCGGTGCGTTTCGCGCTCCCAGTTCCCGACCACCGAGGCAGGGCAGATCACCAGCATCGGTCGGCGCCGGGCTTCGTCGGTGCTCGCCTGTCTGGTCAGGTGGAGGGCCAGCACCTGCACGGTCTTCCCGAGTCCCATGTCGTCGGCGAGGATCCCGCCGAGTCCGAGACGGTCCATCTCGTCGAGCCAGGCCAGGCCCCGTTCCTGGTAGGGACGCAGGACGCCTTCGAGCCGGTCGGGAGCGGGGAGGGACTGGACGCCCTCGACCGACTGCAGGCGGTCGGCCAGGTCCCGGAGCGGGGCGACTCCCGAGATGTCGATGCGATGGCCGTCGACCACGAGTTCGGAGCCGAGGGCGGCGGCGACCGCCGACGAGGCCGTGACCGAGCGCCGCTCGCGCAGGCGTTCGACCGAACGGTCGTCGAGTTTGATCCATTGGCCGCGCAGGCGGATCAGGGAGCGTTTCGAGCGCGCCAACTCGACGAGTTCGGCCTCGGTGAGCTGTTCGTCGTCGAGGGCGCCCTCCCACCGCAGCTCCAGGAGCGAGCCGAGGTCGAGGCGCGACCCGGACAGCGACGTCGGTGCGCCGACCAGGACGGGGCGGAACGAGAGCGCCGCGAACAGATCGGACGGGGCGAGGACCGACAACCCGACGGCGCCCAGTCGGTTGGCCACCGGACCCAGGAGCTCGTCGACGTCGTCGTCGTCGAGGAGGAGCTCGCTGGGGCGGTCGTTCTCGAAGAACCGGTTGATCGTCGGCCACACCTTGGCGGCCCGCCGAAGGGTCGAGATCAGTTCGGACTCCGCACCGTGGAGACGTTCCCGGATCCGGGGAGGTGCCTCCCAGAGCGCCGAGACCGGGAGCACGATGGTTGCGTCGTCGCGATGCTGGAAGGCCAGCGACGCCGTGAAGTCGTTGGACGGATCGAGCGGTGACGGTGGCCGAAGGCGGAGGGTGATCAGCGGCGGCCGATCGCCGGCGATGCCCTGGTAGGACTCGATGGCGGCGCGGGCATCGACGGTGACGGGTCGATGGGCGGCGAATGCGTCGTGCCCGGCGGCCTGGGGGGCGGCGCTGGTCCGCGCCATCGCGTCGACGACGGCGTCGGCGATGGCCTCGACGGTGCGCCGGGCCGTGGGAATCAGCGGGGAATCGCGCCCGTCGGTGTCGGCCACGGTTCGAGACACGGTGGCATGCGTGGCGGCCGGCATGGCCGCGGCGATGGCGGCGAATCGTTGATGAGCCGCCGGGGAGAGCGGACCGAGTCGCCAGCTGTCCCGTCCGCTCGGCGTGAGACCGGGCCGGATGCTGCCGCCGGCGATCTCGGCCAGCGCGGCCCGCACCACGAGCGCCACGCCCGCGGCCGATCGGGTCAGGCGGTCGAGGTCGATGTGGGCCAGCACGTCGAGCGCCTCGGCGATGGGGACCCGCCGGACGGCGGCCTCGGTCGCCGTGACCCGGTCGTCGACGGGCAGGGCGAGGGTGAGGGACGTGTCGACGTCGGCGAGCACGTGGCGGGGGTGCCAGCACGCCAGCCAACTGGCCCGGGGCGGGTCGGCCGCCACGAAGGTGACTTCGACGCCGGGCGTGGCCAGGAGGTCGGCCACGGGATGGGTCGGAGCGCGCATCCTGTCCAGGCTAGGGAGTCCGGGGCCGGTTCGCGGATTCGACACCCTCGCAGCAGCCGGCCCCGGGCCGGGACCGGCGGATCCGCGTCGTACCGTTCCCCCCTGGCTCGAGGACCTGGTGGCGCTGGGGCGCCGGCACGGTTCGGCTCGGGCCCGGTACGACGGGGATCCACCGGTGGATCGGCCCGTTTCGTCGGCTCCGGACGTTCCTAGCACGACCGGTCGACCGCGTTCCGGGCTGCCACCGAATCGTCATCATCATGTCCGCTCGGTGTCGGGGGTGAGGACGCCGGTGCTCGAACCGGGCATCGCGAGGAGGCGAACGAGTGTTCGTCTAGTCTGGGCGCCGTGGAGCCGATCGCCGCCTTCGCCCCGAGCCTCGGCCCGGGGAACCGAGCCGCAACGACGGGGCGTCGCAACGGGGTCGAGGACCTGGTCATCGATCCGCGCTGGGAGGCGACGTTCGTTCCCCTCGACCCGCCTCGGGCGTCCTACTTCGCCCTGTGGGACCCGGCCGACGTCGCCGGCCTGCCGCTCGCCAACGGCTCGGCCTCGTTCGGGTCGGTCGACCTCCGGCTCGTGGTGCCGTTCGGTTCGGGTCCGCTGGCTGCGAACGTCGTTGCGACACGGCTCCCCCTCCGGGACGCGATCGAGGTCTTCGGGGCGCTGACCGTGCAGGCCCCCGTCACCCGATCGGTGCGGGTCTGGGCCACCGTGGTCCGCTCGGCCCTCGGGCTCGTGGCCCGGGGCCGGCTGTTGCCCTGGGTGAGCCCGGATGGGTGGGATGCCTGGCGGGTCGATCCGCTCGACCGCGCCGACCACGGATTGGTCGAGGCCCTGGCCGACGCCATGCCGGCCATCGCCCACTGCCATCCGAGCCTCGTTCCGACCGGCGGCGACGGCGCTGCCGGGGTCCGGTCCGATCGCCCCCGCGGGATCGGCGAGGTCATCGTCGATCCGGTCCATGCCATCCGGGCCTGTTACGACGGCGTCGCCGACCGGTTCGTGCGGACCGCCGCCGCGGCGACCCGGGTCGACTCACCGCTGTTCGCCCAGTTGTCGCCGACCCGCGTGCCCCAGCTCCGGCCCTGGGTCGACGATCTCGCCTCGGAGCACTGCGCGGCGGCGATGCTGACGATGACCGTCGACCCGGTCGAGGAGTCCGACGCCGGTCCCGATGACCCGTGGCGGCTCCGCTACCAGTTGCAGAGCCGGCAGGATCCGTCGCTGCTCGTCGATGCCGCCGACCTGTGGCGGACTCCCGACCAGGTGGTTCGCCTGCTCGGGAGCCAGGCCGAGGTCGACCTCCTGGCCGGACTGCGTCGGGCTGCCGGGGCCTGTTCGCTGTTCGCCGATGCCTGGCATCGCGAGCGGCCCGATGGTCGCTCGCTCGATCCCGAGGACCTCGACCGATTGCTCGACGCACTCGACGACCTGTCGTCGGTCGGCATCGAGGTGCGGTGGCCGGCCGCGCTCGTCGCCCCCCGGCTCGAACGCCGACTGGTGGCGCGGTCGGCACCGGGCGGTTCGGTCGCCGGTGTCGGGGGTTTGCCCGACCTCGTCGGGGTCGATTGGGAGTTCCTGCTCGACGGCACCGAACTCACCCCCGCCGAGTTGACGGTGCTGGCGAACGCCAAGCGGTCGGTCGTGCCGATCCGGGGTCGGTGGATTCGCCTCGATGCCCAGTTGCGTCGTCGCCTCACCCAACCGGCCCCTCGACTGTCGCCGAGTGAGCTCCTCGCCGCCGCCCTCACCGATGAATGGGTCGATCCCGACGATCCCTCCGAGATGCCCGAACCCGTTCGACTCCGTGTCGAGGGCCCCTGGAGCGAACTCCTCGGCTCCCTCCGGCCGGCCGGGCCCGGCGCCGCAGCCCGGGTTCGGCGCGAAGAACCGGAGCCGGTCGGGCTGACCGCCACCCTGCGCCCCTATCAGCGCGAGGGCCTGGCCTGGCTCGTCGACCGTCACGAGCTCGGGTTCGGCGGGATCCTCGCCGACGACATGGGACTCGGCAAGACCATCCAGATGCTGGCGTTGCAGGTGCACGGCCGGGGTTCGATGCTCGTGGTCTGCCCGACCTCGCTGGTCGCCAACTGGGAACGCGAAGCGGCGCGGTTCGCTCCAACCCTTCGCGTCGTTCGCCACCACGGAGCCGGGCGAGACCTGATCACCGTCGAACCGGGCGATCTCGTCATCACCACCTACGGAATCGTGCGTTCCGACGCCGAGCACCTGGCGTCGTTCGAGTTCGACCTCATCGTCGCCGACGAGGCGCAGAACATGAAGAACGCACGATCGCGCACGGCCCGGGCGATGCGGTCACTCCGAGGACGATCCCGATTCGCGGTCACCGGGACTCCCATCGAGAACCAGCTGTCCGAGCTCTGGTCGCTCCTCGACTGGAGCGTGCCCGGCCTCCTCGGCCCCCACGATCGGTTCCGACGCGACGTCGCCCTGCCCATCGAGCGAGACGACGATCGGTCCGCCGCCCGACGGCTGTCCCGCCTGACGCAACCGTTCCTGCTGCGTCGGCGCAAGTCCGATCCGGGTATCGCCCCCGAACTCCCACCCAAGACCGAACGCAACGTGATCGTGCCCCTCACCGCCGAGCAGGTGTCCCTCTACCGGGCCACCACCGACGAGGTCATGGCCGATGTGCGGGCCAACGACGGGCTGGTGCGCCAGGGCATGGTGCTCAAGCTCCTCACCGCCCTCAAACAGATCACGAACCATCCCGCCCACTATCTCGGTCAGTCGGGGCCGATGATCGACCGCTCGGGGAAACTGGCCATGCTCGACGAACTGCTCGACATCGCCGGCGCGGCGGGTGAAGCGACCCTGGTCTTCACCCAGTACGTGGCGATGGCCGAGTTGCTCGCCGGCCATCTCGCCGGCCGGGGCTTCGACGTCGGGCTCCTGCACGGAGGTCTGAGCCCGGCGGCCCGGCAGGACCTCGTCGACCGGTTCCAGACCGGCGATCTGGGGGTGTTGCTGCTGTCGTTGCGGGCCGGCGGGACGGGCCTGAACCTCACGAGGGCGACCCAGGTCGTGCACTTCGATCGGTGGTGGAACCCGGCCGTCGAGGACCAGGCCACCGACCGCGCCTACCGGATCGGGCAGGATCGCCCGGTGACCGTGCACCGCCTGATCACCGAGGGCACGGTCGAAGATCGGGTCGCCCAACTCCTCGAGGCCAAACGGGACCTGGCCAATCGGGTCATCGGCGGGGCCGGGGAATCGTGGCTGGCCCGACTCGACGACCACGAACTCGAGGCCCTCGTCGGACTCCGGTCGGCCGACGAGGCGGGGGTGGCGACATGAGTTCGTGGTGGGTCGATCGCTGGGCGTCACGATGGAACGACGAACTGGGCTTCGATCCGGTCGAGTCGAGGGCCGGGCGCACCCTCGCCCGGTCCGTCGATCCGTCGCAGCTCGAGGTCGCCCCCGGCTCGGTCGTCCTCCGACTCGACCGACGATCGCCGACCGTGGCCCAGATCTCGATCCGTCCGTTCGCCTCCGACGAGCTGTCGCGGCTCGTCGACCTCGTGGTCGCCGACCCCATGCTGTCGGCGGGAATCGTGATGGGGGAGCTCCCGGCGGCGGCCGATGCGGGCTGGATCGCTGCCGACCTCCATCTCGTGCCCCGTACCGAGGAGCTGTCGCTGGACTGTTCCTGTGACGAGTGGACCCAACGCTGCCGCCACCTCGTTGCGCTCGGCGAGACCCTGGCCCGGGTCATCGACGTCGAGCCCTTCGTGTTGCTCACCCTCCGGGGGTGGAACCGCGACCGTCTCGTCGACGAGGTGAAACGGGCCCGGGCCTCGTCGCTCGGCACCACCTATCGGCCCAGCCGGCAACCCCGAGGCGACGACCCGGGTGTCGACGCCGAGCGGCGGTTCGCCCGGTCCGTCGCTCCGCTCCCGGCGCTCCGCCCGGTCCCGAGGCGACCCGGCCGACCGCCGACGGTCGCCCATCCACCGACCGATTCGGGAATCGGGCGGGGTGACGTCGAACGGCTCGTCGCCGACGCCGCGGCCCGGGCGCTCGCGGTCCTCTCGGGATCCGGTGGTGCGGCCCTGCACCTCGATCCCGACGAAGACCTCGCCCGGCTGGCTGCCGACCTGGCCGACGACCCGGCTGCGCTGGTCGATCTGGCCGCCCGGGCCGGGATCGACGCACTCGTCCTCGAGGCCGAGTCGATCGCCTGGCGCGTCGGCGGACGGGCCGGCCTGGCCGTGGCCCGGGATCGCTGGGCACCCGAACCGGCGCGGCTCGATCCGGCGCGGGCGGTGACCGGACCGTCCGCACGAACCGTCGCCAACACCGTGGTCGGCGGCGGACGACAGCTGCGGCTCGACCCCGATGGACGCTGGTGGCGGTTCCGACCCGACGAGCGCCTGGGTTGGGTCCTCGCGTCCCCCGGATTCGCCGATCCCGAAGACACCCTCTGATCCGGCTGCCCCGACCTGCGGAGGGCCGACGATCGCGATGACGGTGGTCACCTCGGTCAACGATTCGTCAAGGTCGCGGCGAATACCGTTGCCGTCGCGTCCGACGCTGCACCATGGCGCTGTCCCACGACTCCACGGTGACCCGACAACACGTGATCGACGTGCTGGTCGTCGATGGATCCCACGAGGCGCAGGAGCAGTTCGCCCAGGCGGTTCGTCACGACGGCTACCGCGTGCACTTCGTGTCCGAGGGGGACGAGGCGGTCGACGCCCTCCGAGCGATCGATCCCGACGTGGTCCTGCTCGACCCGGTGCTGCCCGGCGCCGACGGATTCGAGGTCTGCCGACGGATGCGCACGATCAGCGACGCCTACATCATCATGGTCACCGCTCGGGCCGACGAGATCGACAAGGTGATCGGTCTGGCCATCGGCGCCGACGACTACCTCGAGAAACCCTTCTCGTCGGCGGAGTTGGTGGCCCGGATCGGTGCGATGCTGCGCCGCCCCCGAGGGGGCGTGCTCGATCATCACGACGGAGTCCGGCGCCTCGCCCGACTGTCGATCGACCCGATCGGTCGGGAGGTGCACGTCGATGGCTCCGAGGTGGCGCTGACCCGAATCGAATTCGAGTTGCTCGCCGCGTTGACCGACCAGCCGACCGCCGTGCGGTCGAGGGCCGACCTCCTCGCCACGGTCTGGGGTCCCAACTGGGTCGGTGACGACCACCTGGTCGACGTCCACATCGCCAATCTCCGCAAGAAGATCGATCTCGACGGCGCCTCCCACATCCGTACCGTCCGGGGTGTCGGCTACCGGATGGAATCCGATTCGGTCGACTGACCGTCGGGACGGGGCCAAGCGCTCGCGTCAGGCTCCCAGATCGGTGACGACGACGTCGCCCGACTCCTCGGTGGCGTCCTCGAGGGCCGAGAGCGCTCGTTCGGCGAGGCGTTGCGGGTCCTCGTGACGGCCGGCGGTGACCCCGCCGGAGATGGTGAGCCGACCGGTTCCCGGATCGTCGGGCTTCGAGGCGCCAGCCTTCCTCGACCCAGCGGCGCTGGACTCGGCCCCGGATTCGCTCGGCGACCATCGCCGACTCGCTCTTCGTCGCTCCCGGAAGCAGGACGGCGATCTCGTGTTCCCCCGTGAGGTAGGCGACGTCGCCGTCGCGGATCGACCCCCGGATCGCCTGGGCCGTCACGGTCAGCACCTCGTTCGGTTCCGGCGTGCGACCGTCGGGGTCGGGGTCGGCGTGAGGAGATCGCCCCCGATCCGGAAGACGACGAACCCGACCTGGCCGGCGCGGCTGTGATCGATGAAATCGCGGTCCATTCGTCGTCGATCGGGCAGGGTCGCCGTGCGGCGGTCCGCGCCCTCACCCTCGCCGGTGGCCTCGGGGCCGCCGCCCTCGGTGCCCGGATCGGCCGAACGCCGGTCGAGCGCCGCCGCCCGGGCCATCGTCAGGGCCGACCCGGTGACCACGCCGATCAGATCGATCACGCTCGTGGTCTCGGCGGCGAGCGCCCGGTCCGGATCGTCGAAGCGGAGCTCGAAGGTCCCCATCCTCCGTCCCCCGCCATGGACCGGCTTCTCGACGATCGTCGACGCGCTGCCGCTCGCCCGGGGTGGACGGGCCCGGACCTCGGGTGCCCGACGGTCGGCCTCGGGTCCGAAGGTGACCCGTTCGGCTCCGGTGAGCGCCAACAGGGCCTCGGTGGCCAGCGCGATGATCTCGGCGTCGTGCCGTGACGCGGCGATGCGTCGACTGGCGACGACGAGCGCCTCGGCGCGATCAGCAGCGTCGAACATCAGGTCCCATCGGTCGGGACGCTCCCGATCAGGAGGCCTCTCCGCTGGGCAGATTCACCTACCGGGGCTGTCGACGCTCCGTCGGCGTCGCGGTGGTTCAGCTGACGCTGATGGCGAGCACGTCGTTCGCCGCCACCCGGATCACGCCGTGGGGAGCGGTGATGTCGACGCCGTGGACACCGGCCGCCACGATGGTTCCGACGTAGCAACCGTTGGTCGTTTCGACCTTGGAACGGCGCCCGAGCAGACGGACGGGATCGATGGGGGAATTCATGATGTGCTCTTTCCTCGACCACTCGCCGTTGAGTGGTCAGTGAGCCAACGGTACGGGACCGTTCGGACTTGAGCGAGACATGGGGTAGATCCGCCCAATGGATCACGCGGAAGGTCCCGACGGCCCAGATGGCGGCGTCAGTCCTCTCGGAGACGACCCACGATGCGATCCACGTCGATCACGATCACGACCCGATCCTCGCGCTCCTTGGGCGGTCGGTATCGACCGGCGTACCGTTCGACGGCCTCGGTCACCTCGACCTCGTCGTCCCGCACGACGGCGCGGCCGTAGAAGGTGAGCCACTGGCCCCCGTCGACGTGGCAGACCGCAACGCGCTGGCCGGGGTCGGCGGCGACGAGTCGGGCCTTGTACGCGTCGGCCCAGGTGATCACCCGACCGATGGCCCGGGTGGCGTCGTAGGTGAAACCGACCGGTGTCACCTGCGGCGAACCATCGGCGCGGAGGGTGGTGAGCGAGGCCAGGTGCCGTTCGGCCATGAATCGGTCGACGGCCGGGCCGGGGGATCGAGGGTCGAACGAGGTGGCCATGGGCGGACCCTACTGCGCACCCCGGAGCGTCGAGGAGTCGTGCGGGAGGCGGCCGGCGACGACCGCGGCGACGCAGGCGACGACGATCGCCAGCGAGAACACCGGTGTGAACGATCCGGTGGCATCGGCGATCACACCGCCGACCGACGGGGAGACCGACTGGGCGAGGCCGAACGCGATCGTGGCGGCGGCGTAGGCCTGGCCGTAACGCTCCGGGGTCGTCGCGTCGACGACGTAGGCGGCGATGGCCGAGGGGATGCCCGAGAACATGACCCCCACGGTGAACGACCCGACGACGACGACGAGCTCCTGACCGGTCATGACGGCCGCCGTGGCGAGGGCGAATCCCAGGAACCCGGCGATCATCGTGTTGCGACGCCCGAAGCGGTCGGAGGCCGGACCGAGCAGGAGGCCACCCACGGCGGCTCCCAGACCGAACAACGAGAACATCGCCGAGGCCCGGGCCTCGCTGAATCCGGCGTCGTCCTCGAGCCGGGCGACCAGGTAGCCCACCACGAGCAGGTAGAAGAAGCCGAAGGCCGCGTAGGCCGCCGTCAGGGCCTTCCAGCCCGGGATGGTGCGCAGCGCGCCCAGGCCACCGAAGCCGCCGGAGCTGCCGGTGGTGACCTCGGACGGACGGAAGACGGCGAAACCGAGGACGAGCACCGCAACGCCGAAGGCCGCTTCGACCCGGTACACCATGCGCCAACCGTCGAGCCCGTAGCGGTCCCGCATCACGCCCGAGAGCCAACCGGCGGCCACGATGCCGACACCGATGCCCGTCCCGACCAGGCCGACGCCGAGCCCTCGCTGGTGCGGCGGGAGGGCCATGGCGGCCACCCGAGGTGAGGGAATCCAGATCATCGCTCCGCCCAGGCCCGTTGCGAACAGGGTGAGGCCGAGCATCCAGCCGTTCGGCGTGAGCGATGCGGTGGCCAGCCCACCTGTCGAGAGCACCAGACCGACCCGCAACAACGTGATCTGGTCGACTCTCGACGCCAGCCACGACACGGCCAGCGTGCCGAGCAGATAGGCGCTCACGTTCACGGTGCCGATCGCACCGGCGACGCCGTAGGAGCCGCCGAGGAGGTCGGCGCGGATGTCGGGCAGCAGGACCCCGTAGGTGAACCGACCGAACGCCTGCGCCGTTGCAGCGCTCGCCATGACGACCGCGACGACGAGCCAGGCCAGGTTGCGCCGCGACGGATCGTTCATCGCGGGGTGGGCCGTCAGCCTGCAGCCGGCGTTCCCGGGTAGGCGGTCGGATCACCCGGAGCCGGGATCATCGGTCGGCTCCAGGAGAGTTCGACCGAGAGTTGTTCGGCGATTCCCCGCCACAGGTCCGGGTCCCAGCCCCGGGCGACGCGGAGTGCGAGGTCGTTGCGGACGTGCACCAGGGATGGCAGTCGGTCGATGCCGAGCCCCTTGATGGCCTGCCGTTCGGGATCGGCGAACGTCAGGAACTCCTCGGCCCACGGACCCAGGAACTGTCGACAGCCGTCGTCGTCGGCGGCCACCAGCCAGGCGACCCGCACGTCGGCCGGTTTGTAGTGCCGGAGGAACTGGCCGGCGGTTTCGATCAGCCAGGCGCTTTCGTGGGTGTACGGATCGAGCGCCACCATGACGAGGGGATAGGAGGTCAACCAGTCCCTGATGGGATAGGACGCGCCCTGGATCGAGTCGAGCTCGACCTCACTGGGTGCCGTTGTCATCGAACCATCAGCCACGGCGGGCGAGGCTAGCGCACCCGGCGCCCGACTCCGAACTTTCCCGTCACGGTATTCGTGGGCCGGGCGATCGTCGTCGCCGCAATCGCCCGATCGGCCGATCTCGCGGTGTCGGGTCGCGGCCCGGGTCGGGACCGCACGGGCGAGGGTGACTACGATCGCCCTGTGCACCCCATCGAAGCTCTGCGCTACGTGGCTCGTTCCGGGGGTGCCGATGCGTCCCTGCTTGTCCAGGAGGCTGCGTCGGCGCTCGGGTTCTTCGCCGACGACCAGGCCGGGCTCCTGACCGCAGCCCGACAGCTGTTGCACCGGCAGCCGTCGATCGGTCCGCTGTGGTCGCTCACGGCCCGGATGGCCATGGCCGGGGAGCCTCGGCTCGAGGCCCGATCGGTCGTCATCGAACACCGCACCGACCCGACCCACGAGATCCTCGCCGCGCAGGTCCCCGATGGGGCCCGGGTCGTGATCGTCGGGTGGCCCGATCTGGCGGTCCGGGGTCTGTTGCGGCGGCGCGACGTCGAGGTGCTGGTGCTCGACGTCGAAGGTCAGAGCCGATCGGCGGTCGCTCGATTCGACCGGGCCGACGTCCTCGCCGAGTCGGTCGACCCGTCCCGGGTCGGCGGGGCGGTCGAGTCGGCCGATCTGGTGATCGTCGAGGCCGGCGCGGTCGGGACGGCGGCCGCCCTGTTCGACGTCGGCAACCTGGCGGCCGCGGCCGTCGCCGCTGCGACTCGGACGCCACTCTGGCTGGTCGCCGGAGTCGGACGTCGGGTCCCCGAGCCGTATTGGCAGGCGATCGTCGAACGCACCACCGATCCCGAGCTGCCGGCGTGGCTGGCCGATCACGAGGTCTTCGGGCTGGGTCTGGTCGACCGTGTGGTGACCCCGAACGGCATCCATCTGGTGGCCGAGCTGGCGCCGACCGACTGTCCGTACGCCCCGGAACTGCTCCGCCCGGTCAAGTAGCGTCGAGCCGCAGGGAACTCGGCGAGAGAAACCGGCGACGACGTCCCGGCGGCGGGGATCTGCCAAGATCATCGGCATGCCGACCGTCTCGAGCCCGTTCTACACCGACGACCACGACGCCTATCGTCAGGTCGTCCGCCAGTTCACCGCCAAGGAGATCGCCCCGTACGTCCACGAATGGGACCTCGCCGGCGAGGTGCCACGGGATCTGTATCGCTCGGCCGGCGCGATCGGATTGTTCGGCGACGGCTTCGACGCCGAGTTCGGCGGTCACGGTCAACGTGACGCCCTGATGCGGCTGGTCCTGATGGAGGAGCTGTGTCGGGCCGGATCCGGGGGTGTGGTCGCTGCGTTGTTCTCGAACTACATCGGGCTGCCCCCGGTCCAGAAGTTCGGCTCCGACGAGGTGCGAGCCGAGGTCATCACCCCCTGCCAGTCCGGCGACACGATCGCGGCGTTGGCCATCACCGAACCGTCGGGCGGTTCGGACGTGGCCCGGATCAAGACCACGGCCCGGCGCGACGGTGACGACTACGTCGTGAACGGCTCGAAGACGTTCATCACCTCGGGCATGCGGGCCGACTACTTCACGACCGCGGTTCGCACCGGTGGCGAGGGCCCGGCGGGCCTGTCGCTCCTGGTGATCCCCGGCGACAGCCCGGGGCTCGAGCGGACCAAGCTCGACAAGATGGGGTGGCTCGCCTCCGACACGGCGACGCTGTACTTCGACGACGTTCGGGTTCCGGTTCGGTACCGGCTCGGTGAGGAGAACGCCGGGTTCTCGATGATCGTGAACAACTTCAACGCCGAGCGGATCGATCTGGCCGTCCAGTCGATCGCGTTCTCCCGGGTCTGCTACGACGAGGCGCTGGCCTGGGCCCGGGAGCGTGAGACGTTCGGCAAGGCGCTGGCCAAACACCAGGTGATCCGGCACAAGCTGGTCGAGATGGATCGCACGATCAATGCCAACCTGGCGTGGGTGGAGTTGTTGTCGTGGCGGCTGAACCAGGGTGACGACCCCGTGGCCGAGATCGCCGAGGCCAAGGTCGCCGCAACGCTCGGGTTCGAGTTCTGTGCCCGCGAGGCGGCCCAGATCCTCGGGGGGGCCAGCTATCTGCGGGGTGACACCGTCGAACGGCTCTACCGGGAGGTCCGGGTCCAGGCGATCGGCGGAGGGTCCGAGGAGATCATGCGCGACCTCGCGTCACGCCAACTGGGCATCTGAGGCGGATGGGCGGAGCCCGACCGGCGGTGTCGTGGTGCCCGCGACGGCGTGAGGGCGCGGGTTGGTGGTGAGTCGGGTGGGCGGAGCCCGACCGGCGGTGTCGTGGTGCCCGCGACGGCGTGAGGGCGCGGGTTGGTGGTGAGTCGGGTGGGCGGAGCCCGACCGGCGGTGTCGTGGTGCCCGCAACGGAGTGAGGGCGCGGGTTGGTGGTGAGTCGGGTGGGCGGAGCCCGACCGGCGGTGTCGTGGTGCCCGCAACGGAGTGAGGGCGCGGGTTGGTGGTGAGTCGGGTGGGCGGAGCCCGACCGGCGGTGTCGTGGTGCCCGCAACGGAGTGAGGGCGCGGGTTGGTGGTGAGTCGGGTGGGCGGAGCCCGACCGGCGGTGTCGTGGTGCCCGCAACGGAGTGAGGGCGCGGGTTGGTGGTGAGTCGGGTGGGCGGAGCCCGACCTGCGGAGCAGGTCAAGGTCAATAGAGCCCGAAGAACTCCTGGAAGGCGACGTTCTGGCCGCCGTTGACCGACGACGGGACGATGATCGGGCTCGTCACGCCGGCGTCGAACCAGGCTTCGATGCCGTCGCGAACGCGGTCGGCGGGGCCCGACAGGGTGCAGTCGTCGAGCCACTCGTCGGTCATGGCGGCGAGTACCGCATCGGAGTCCTTGGCGGCCAGGCCCGCCTCGACCGCCGCCATCTCTTCCTCGTAGCCGGCGGCCTTCCAGTAGTTGCGGTAGTTCGGCAGGGCGACGTAGCCCCGCAGCGTCTTGCGGTTCCGTGCTCGACAGGCGTCGAGGTCGTCGTCGATCACGGTGGGGATCATGTTGCCGATCCAGAACGGGTCGCCCTCGGCCGGCTGGAGACGCTCGTCGGGGACGAGCGACAGCGAATGGGCCATCGCCGAGCGTGACGCATTGGCCCACACGGCTCCGTCGGCGACGTCGACGGCCAGCCCGACCATCTTGTCTCGCAGGGTCGCCAACGTGATGCGGGGGAGTGGCCCCTGCGCGTCGCCCGTGGCCCGCATGGCCTCGACGTAGTCGCGGGTGTCGCTGAGCGGCTTGCCGACGTCGATGCCGAGACGCTGGTGCACGGGTCCGTGGGTGACGCCGATGCCGAGACGGAATCGGCCGTCGGCGATCTCGTTGATGTACGCCGCCGTTGCGGCGAGGGCTGCGGGGTGCTGGAGATAGATCGGTTGGATCGCCGTGCCGAACTCGAGGCGCTCGGTGACGTGGGCGATGCTCAGGCACAGGCTCATGGCATCGCCGAAGCTCGGGCAGAAGATCCCCGAGAACCCCTTGGCCTCGATGGACGTGACCAGCTCGAGCGTCGAGGAGCGGCGACCGGCGACGGCGGCCATGGACACGGCGGGCATTTGGGGGCTCATGCGATCTCGATTTCCCTTGGTTTCGGCCTCGTCGCGGGGTGCGACGGGGAGTTCCCGTCTCGTCGCCCGGTGCTGGTGGCCGGGCGCGGTCGGTTCGCCCTAGTCTCCCCGCCATGGGACAACTGGTCGAATTCGCAAGCAACGGCAGCACCGCGTCGGGCTATCTGGCCCTCCCCGAGTCGGGGTCCGGGCCCGGCCTGGTGGTGATCCAGGAGTGGTGGGGCCTCAACGATCACATCAGGGACGTGACCGATCGGTTCGCCGCCGAGGGGTTCGTGGCGCTGGCCCCGGACCTCTATCACGGCACGGTGGTGACCGAGCCCGACGAGGCGGGCAAGGCGATGATGGCCCTCGAGTTGGGGACGGCGGCCAAGGACCTGTCGGGAGCCATCGACCTGGTCCGGGAACGATCGGGCAACGACTCGATCGGGGTCACGGGCTTCTGCATGGGTGGCGGGCTGACGCTGACACTCGCCTGTCAGCGGCCCGACGCCGTGGCGATCGCCGTGCCCTGGTACGGGGTCATCCCCTGGGAGAACGCCCAGCCCGAGTGGTCGGCGCTCGGTGGCAAGGTCGTCGGCCACATCGCCGAGAACGACGGGTTCTTCGGACCGGCCGCGGCGGCCGAACTCGAGCAGACGCTGACCGGTCTCGGCAAGGACGTGACGTTCCACGTCTATGCCGGCGCCGAGCACGCGTTCTTCAACGACACCCGGCCCGAGGTCTACTCCGCCGACGATTCGGCCCTGGCCTGGCAGCGCACCATCGACGCCCTCCACGACGTCCTCGGCTGACCCAGCTCCCACCCGCCCCGGCAACCCCGCCGATTTCGAGAGCCTGAGCGCCGGAACTGTCGCTCAGACGCTCGAAATCGGGGGTGGGGTTGGGGGTCGGGGTGGGGTGGGCGTGGGGTTGGGGGTGGGTGGACGCGGGACGGGCGCGGTCAGGTCGTCTGGTCGTTCACCAGGGATCGGGCGATCACCTTCAGGCACAGGGTCTCGTCGGCGCCTTCGAAGATCGACAGGACCCGGGCGTCGACGAAGTACCGGCTGACCGGGTACTCCTCGGCGTAACCCATCCCGCCATGGATCTGCAGCGCTTCGCGGGTCACCCATTCGGCGGCCTTGCAGACGTAGGCCTTGATGAGCGTCGCCTCCATCTTGCCCTCGCCCTTGGCCATCATCTCGCCGACGGTGTACGAGAACTGGCGCGAGGCCTGGATGATCGCCGCCATGCGGGTCAGCTTGGCCCGGGTGAGCTGGTACTCGGAGATGGGTGACCCGAACACGGTTCGATTCTCGGCGTAGTCCTTGGCGGCCTCGTACGCGGCCTGCATGACCCCGACGGCTCGGGCCGCGGTCTGGAGCCGGCCGTTCTCGAAACCCGCCATCTGGTAGTAGAAGCCGCGGCCCATGCCGTCGTCCATCCCGATGAGGTTCTCGGCGGGGACGAACCACGAATCGAAGGCGATCTCGTAGGAGTGCATGCCGCGGTACCCGATCGTGTCGATCGCCCGTCCCTCCATCTTGCCGCCGCCGTCCTGGGCCAGCTCGAAGCCGTGGCCCTCGGCCCGATCCTTGGGAACGATGAAGATCGAGAGGCCCCGGTGCCCCTTGGAGCGGTCGGGATCGGTGCGGGCGAGCACCATGAGCACGTCGGCTCGGGCCCCGAAGGTGCACCAGGTCTTGACCCCGTTGAGATGCCAGCCTGCCTCGCCTCCGGGCCCGGTCGCCGGCGTGGCCATGACCTTGATGTTGGCCACGTCGGAGCCGTAGTCGGGCTCGGTCACGGCGACGGCGTTCATGATCTCGCCGCTGGCGAGGCGGGGGAGCCAGGTCTGCTTCTGCTCCTCGGTCCCGCCGGCTTCGAGGGCCCGGGCCAGGATCTCGGGGCGGGTGATGAGGGACCCGCCGGCGCCGAGCGAGGCACGACTGAGTTCCTCGGTGGCGATCACCATGCCGTAGTAGTCGGACTCACCGCCGCCTGCGAAGCCACCGAACTCCTCGGGGATCGACAGTCCGAAGACCCCGATCTCGGCCAGTCCCGAGATGATCTCCTCGGGGATGTCCTCGTTGAAGCGGTGGATGTGTTCGGCCCGGGGGGCGATGACCTCGGCTCCGAAGCGGCGGAAGGTGTCCTGGACCAGCTCGAAGTCGGAATCGAGGTGGCGGGGGCCGTCGTTGCCGGCCAGGGAGGCCAGGAGCGCCGGATCCCGCCAGGTGGCGACGAAGGCCCGGGTGGCGTCGAGGGCGTCGGGCGTGGTGCCCCAGGCCGCTTCCCGACCCCAGGTCTTGGCGGCCAGATCGGCCAGCGCATCGGCGGCGAACACGCAGGTCAGCTGGCCCTCGATCTCGCCCTTGGCCCCGTAGTCGAGCATCGACTTCGCCGTCTCGACCGCGGCTGTGGCGTGGGCGATGTCGTAGGCCAACACCTGATCGGCATCGACCGATCCGGTTTCGGCCAGGCGACGAGTGGCCCCCGCGATCACGTCGGTGGCGATGGCGAGGGAACTCGCCGCTTCCTGCAGGTCTGGAGTCGTCATGGCGAAGGATGGTAGAAGGTCGCGCCGCGCTTGGCCCAGTTCTAGGGACGGGCCCCACCGACCGCCTCGACCAGACGGTCGATGCCGGGACGATCGTCGGGTCCCGATCCCCGGAAGACCCACGCCAGGCGGCCCTGGGAGTCGATCACGGCGTTTCCCCCGAGTTGGAGCGTGTCCTCGTTCGTGCGGTCGGCGGGCCCCCGATCGAGACGTCCACCCGACCGGACGAGTCCGACGTACGAACGGAGTGAACGCCAGCCCCAGACGCGGGTGACCGAACCGCGGCCCAGGCCCAGCAGCCGGTAGAGGGCTCGTTCCTCGTCGGCCAGGACCGGCAACGGGGCGGCGAAGCGACGCCGATAGCCGGGGAGGTTGCGGGGTCTCGTGAAGGTCACGACCACGACCACGGCGTCGCCGAAGTCGTCGGTTTCGCGGAGTCGAGCGCGCACGGCGTCGACGTGGGCCCGACAGGGCAGTCAGGCGAGGTGTCGATGCAGGATCACCACGATGGGCCGGCCCCGGTGGTCGGCGAACCGCCACGGTCGGCCCTCGTGGTCGACGAGATCGAGATCGGGGAGTGGGTCACCGAGTTGCAGGGTGCGGGCCATGCCGTCGTTTGTAGCGCCGGTCACCTTTGCTGGCATCATCGTGGTCGGACGGCCTACGCTCGCCCGCCGTTCCCCCTCGACCCCAGGAGTCATCATGACCGTGCACGACCGTCCGTTCGGCCGCTATCTCGAGGACTTCGAGGTCGGTGACATCTACAAGCACTGGCCCGGCAAGACCATCACCGAGGCCGACGACCACCTGTTCTGCATGATCACGATGAACCACCATCCGCTGCACACCAATCAGTGGTTCGCCGAGAACGAGACCGTGCACGGCAAGAACGTGGTCGTCGGGAACCTCGTCTACTCCCTCGTGCTGGGGATGAGCGTTCCCGACGTCTCGGGCGCGGCGATCGCCAACCTCGAGGTCGAGACCCTCAAGCACTCCAAGCCCACGTTCCACGGCGACACGATCTACGCCGAGACGCGGGTCCTCGACACGCGCGAGTCCTCCAAGGGCGACCGCGGGATCGTGTCGGTCGAGACCAAGGGCATCAATCAGCGAGGCGAGGAGGTCTGCTACTTCCGACGCAAGGTGATGGTCTGGAAGCGCGACGCCGGGCCGCAGCGTCTGCGTCCCTACGGCGACGAGATCTGGGCCGACTGATCGCCGCACCGCGATCCGATCCCGCCGGCGACCTCGGCGGCGACGTCGACGGAAGCGAGGTCGACGTCGCCGCCCTGATCGACTGGTTCGCCCGTGAGGGCCGCGACCTGCCCTGGCGATCGAGTCGGGACCCGTGGTTGGTCCTGGTCTCGGAGCTGATGCTGCAGCAGACCCAGGTCGCCCGGGTCGTCGATCGATTGCCCCGCTTCATCGCTCGCTTTCCGACCCCGACGGCGTGTGCGCAACGCCCACTCGCCGCCGTGATCGACGAGTGGCAGGGGCTCGGCTACAACCGCCGGGCGGTGAACCTCCATCGGGCGGCAACCGTCATCGCCGAGCGTCATGGCGGCGCGGTCCCCCGGGACCTCGCGGCGCTGCTGGCGCTCCCGGGCGTGGGTGCCTACACCGCACGCGCCGTGCGAGTCTTTGCCTTCGAACTCGACGACGGCGTCGTCGACACCAACATCGGGCGGATCCTGGCTCGGCTCGACGGCAACCCACTGGCCCGGGCGAAGGCCCAGGCCCTGGCCGATGCACTCGTGCCCCGCGGCGAGGGTTGGGTCTGGAACCAGGCCCTCATGGAGCTCGGGGCGATCGTGTGCCGACCGAAACCCCGGTGCGAGAGCTGTCCGCTGGCCGATTCGTGTTCGTGGCAGCGCACCGGTCGCCCCGAACCCGATCCGGCGGTGGGTTCGGCGGCGGTCTCGACGGGCCAGACCCGCTTCGAGGGCTCCGACCGTCAGGGCCGCGGTCGGTTGGTCGACGCCCTTCGTCGGGGACCCGTCGACCCCGTCGATCTGGCTCGGGTGATGGGGTGGCCCGACCAACCCGACCGGGCAACGGCCGTCGCCGAGGGCGTCGTTCGAGACGGCCTGGCGAGCATCGTCGACGGTGTCCTTCGTCTGCCCTGACCCACCGGCGCCCGATTCGTCAGGATTCGGCGCTGCTACCTCCGGGGCGCCGGGCGGCCCGGGGAACCGGCGGGGGCGACGCCGTGGTAGGTGCCGACGTAGAGCCCGAGCAACCCCATCGACAGGACGGCGGCGGCCAGCAGGTAGTAGCCGGCCACCGGCAGGCGTGCGGTCGCGTAGCGCACGACCGAGGGGTCATCGGCCAGATACTGCAGCGGGATCCGCCCGTCGAAGGGTGCGACCCGCGGACCGCCGAGTCCGACGTAGGACACCCGGTGCGTGACCCCCTGCTGGTCGGCGAACACGACGTCGGTGCCGTCGAGCAGGGATCCGCTCGATGCCAGCGTGCCGAGCGTCGAGACGCCCCGGTCGGCGTAGGCCGCCTCCGCCCGGTGTCGCACGACCGCCCAGGCGAAGACGGCGATCCCGACCACCAGCACCACGGCCGCCCCTCGCAGCACCGCCGGATTGCGGCGGCTCGAGTCGGTGGCCGACGCCGGCGGTGCGAGGCGCGGGTGCGAACCGGGCGCCACCGGGCCCGAGCGGCGTGGTGGACGGGGAGACAGATCGGTCATGCCGCCCAGCGTGGCGCGTCGCATCGCTCGGGGCGATGGGCGATCGATCACGACCCCCTGGGCAACCCTCCCGGGTGCGGGTCGTTCCGGGAGACGGCTCAGGGACGGCTGATCCGGGCGATGAGAGCCTCGACGGCCCCATCGGCCAGTGCGACCATCTCCTCGTCGGTGCGGTCCTGGATCGGATGCGCAACGAAGAGGCGTTCGGGCTGGAAGCCGATGGCTTCCCCCTGGGTCTGGGCGGCGTCGACGAAGACCGAACTGGCAACGAAGACCCCGGGCACACCACGGCGCTCGAGATCGGTGATGTCGTGCACACTGCACGACGTGCAGCTGCCTCAATCGGCGAGCGCTTCGATCACCGCGTCGCAGTTGGTGGCGATCTCGTGGCGGAGATCGACCGGAGCCGGTTTGGCGAAGGTCGGTTTCGTGTACCGCTTCACGGTGGCGCCGGCCTCGACGAGCCGTTGTTCGACGCGGTCGAGGAAGCGGTCGCCTCGGGGTTTGGAGATGTCGAGCAGACCCACCACGGCGCCATCGAGTGAGGTGAGACGGGCCGCGGGCTGCACGGCCTGAGCGACCTTGCCGGCCGTCGGGTCGAGCACGGTCCGGGTCGGTGCCGTCGTGGCGCTCATCGCTTCGCCTCCGTCATGTGCTGGCCTTTCGGTCGCTTCCCCATGTGATGCCCCCTCTTGGCGTTGCCGTCCAGTCTGTCAGGTCGTCGCCTCAACGCCGAATCGCCTGGGTGATCGGTTCGCTGCCCTTGGGGCCGCCGACCCACCCCGTGAGCACCGACGAGAAGAGACCGGCATCGCCGCCGGCGTGCACGATCAGGAGTCCACCGTCTCGGAACTTCGGCAGCGAGGCCCCGGCCAACGATTCGGGCAGTCCCTCGGTGATCCCGCCGGCGCCGCGGATGAGGTCGTCGGCGTCGAGGGTCAGGAGTTCGTCGAGTTCGCGTCGCAGACGAGCCTTGTCCCATCCGGCCTCGGCAAAGACCCGGCCGTGCTCGGGCGACACGATGAGCATGGCGTCCATCCCGATCACGAGCTTCGGATGATGACACGCCCGCAGGATCGCCGCCATGGACCCCGCCAGTGATTCGGGGTCGCGGGAGAGCTGGTCGACGATCGGGGTCGGACCCTGGCCGGCGAAGAGCGTGATGGCGTCGGTCCCGGCTCGGAGACCTCGCTCGACCGAGAGCGGTTCGAACGGCGAGTCGTCTTCGCGCTCGGCGAAGGCGAGGCCCAGCTTGCTCGGCGAGCCGTGCATGCCCATGTCGACCCCGCCGGGCTTTCCCCCGCCCAGGTTGCGGATCACGAGCTGGAGCGCCCGTCCGATGGTGAGGTTGGCCCGGTTGCCCTGGCCGAGGACGTTGTGGCCGGCGTTCATGCCGATCTGCTTGGCGATCGGCCCGTTGACGACGGCGATCGGACCGGAGAAGTAGGTGGTGGCCAGGAGCCCGTGCATGTTGAACGCGTCGCTGCAGGCCGCTTCGACCGCGGCGAGGACGACCGGGAGGTACTCGGGCTTGCATCCGGCCAGCACGGCGTTGATGGCGACCTGCTCGACGGTCACCTCGACGAGATCGGGCGGGACGATGGCCACCACCTCGTCGGGAGCGCGGGTCGTTCCGGCCAGCATGCGCAGCACCCGGGCCTCGGTGGGGGGAACCACGGGGAGCCCATCGGACCAGCCCCGATCGAAGCCGGCCTCGATCTCGTCCTCCATCGCGGCCAACTCGATGCGACGGGAACGCAGGGCCGATCCGCCGAACCGCACCATCAGTTCGTCGACGAGCAAGGGGTCGACCGAGAGCGAGCCGCACCCCGGGCGCATCTCGGGGAGATCGGGGGCCAGGCCCTCGACGCCGCTGAGGCGCTCCCACTCGGATCTCGACCAGCCGACGGTCCGTTCGACCTCGTTGCCGTCGACGACCCGCACGAGCGTCGGCACGGTCTCGATCTCGTGATCCCAGGAGGCTTCGAGCAACCGGTCGTCGATGGGGGTGAGACCGGACGGAAAGGTCGCGTCGTCCTGGGTGTAGGTCGACAGCGGTGTCGAGGCGGCGATCTGGCGGAGCGCCGGGACGACGAGTTCACAGGTCGGACAGTCGTGCTTGACGAACGCGACGAGCCCGTCGGGGAGCACGATTCGCGGTTTCGGAGGTGTGCCGGCGGTCATGGGACGCGAACCTACCGCACCCCTCGGAATGAGACCTTGTTCACAGAGTCTTCCCCTGATCGTCACGGTGGTCTACCGTTCCGGCACTGCGTGGCGCCCCCTCAGGCGTCATTCGATCGGGGGACGGTCCGGAAATGATTCGATGCTAGAAGTCACGTTCTACGGTGTTCGGGGATCGACGCCGTGCTCGTGCGATCGCACCCACCGCATCGGTGGCAACACGTCCTGTGTGCTCGTGAAGGGCCCGCCGGGCGACGATCCGATCGTGCTCGACCTCGGCACCGGTCTGCGGTATCTCGGTGAGGCCATCCTCGACAACCCCTCCTCGGCTGCTGCGGGGCCGGTGCCGGAGTGCTTCGGGGGCACGGCCCTGCTCACCCATCTCCACTGGGACCACGTCCAGGGAATCCCGTTCTTCGTGCCGCTCCTGCGCCCCGACGCCCAACTCCGTCTCGTCGGACCCGAACAGCCCGGCTCGAATCTGCGGCACGAGATCGAGTCGTTCATCCGGCCGCCCCTGTTCCCCGTCGACCTGTCCGTGCTGCCGTGCGAGATCGACTTCATCGAGATGAGCGCCGGTCGCCTCTCGTCGGGCTCGTCGACCGTCACGGTGGCGCCGGTTCCCCACTGTGGCCCGACCAACGGATATCGCATCGACAACGCCGGCTCCTCGGTGGTCTACATCCCGGATCACCAACAGCCCGTCGATGGATCCCACGGGGTCACCCCGTCGGTCCTCGAGCTCTGCGACGGGGCCGACATCTTGATCCACGATGCCCAGTACGACGACGCCGAATTCGTGACCAAGGCCGATTGGGGTCACTCGACGGTGACCTACGCCGCCGAGGTGGCGCGCCAGGCCGGCGTGCGGCGGCTGGTGCTCTTCCATCACGACCCCATGCACGACGACGACTGGATCGCCAAGGCCGTCGTCGCCGCCCAGGCCCATGCCGGCGACGACATCGAGGTCATGGCCGCCTCGGAAGGACTCCGGCTGGTGTCCGACAGCAGCGTCTCGGTGTGAACCGCTGGCTAACGTGGCCCGATGGACAACGACCGAGCAGCGAGTGAAGCCCCGAATCGTCGCGGAGCCGGCGACGACCCCGAGATCGACGGAGCCGAGTTCCGGCGGGTCCTCGGCCATTTCCCGACCGGTGTCACCGTCGTCACGAGCCTGACCGACGGCGACCCCGTCGGGGTGGCGATCGGCTCGTTCGCCTCGATCTCGCTCGATCCGCCGCTGGTCGGGTTCTTCCTCGGTACCTCGTCCACCTCGCGTGCGGCCATCGTCGAGGCCGGCGTGTTCTGTGTCAACGTGCTCAACAAGGACGACCTCGATCTCTGCGGGGTCATGGCCTCGAAGGCGCCCGACAAGTTCAGCGGCGTCGCCTGGACGCCCTCGCCGGCCACGGGCTGCCCCATCCTGCCCGGTGTGCACGCCGTCATCGACTGCCGGATCGACCAGATCGTTCCGCTCGGTGACCACGACCTGATCGTGGGTCGGGTCCATCACCTCGACACCGTCGACGGCGAGGCCGAGCCGATGGTCTTCCACAAGGGGCGCTACGGCACGTTCGGTCACTGATCGACCGACGGATCCGGCCCTGGTCACCGACGGGGCGTCGGGGGGTCCGATCGACCCGGGTCGCGTCCCGCAGTTGCAAGGATTCCCTGCTCATCGGGTGGGCAAAGCTTCCTGGCGGGTCATGTCGCCCGGTGCCTTCGGGCCCCCGGCGTGCTTCGATGAGGGCCCACGCCACGTGGTCTCGGTACGCCGAGGCTCCGGGTTCCCTCATCCGCTTCGGAAGGTCCCACTCGGTGACGCCTGCTTCGCAACGTACCCAGACGCTCGACATCCCCCCGGCCCCGACGGTCCGGTTCTCGGCGTCTCCGCTGTGGGCGACGGCGGCCGTGCTGTCGTTGCTGTGCCTGTGGTTCTGGGCTCCCAGCGGTCTGTTGCTCCTCGCGTTCGTTGCCGTGATCGTCTTCGTCCACGAACTCGGGCACCTCGTCTTCGCCCGCCGGGCCGGGATGCGGCCGACGGAGTTCTTCTGGGGCTTCGGCCCGGAGGTGATGACGATCGAGTTCGGCGGCTGCCGGTACGGGGTCAAGGCCGTCTTCCTCGGCGGCTACGTGAAGATCTGGGGGATGACGCCGACGTCGGTCCTTCCCGAGGGCATCGAGGAGTCCGACACCTATCGGCATGCCTCCCATGCCGGCCGTCTGGCCACCATCCTGGCCGGTCCCCTGGTCAACATCGCGATGGCCGTCGTGGCGTTCGCGCTCGCCGACCTGATCGGGGGGATGTCGCCGGCTGCGGCGCTGCAGGGCGGGTTCACGCAGACCTGGGACGTCATCGCCGAAACCGCCCGGGCCCTGTGGTTGTGGGCGAGCAACGTCGGCGGCTACGTGGGGTCGGTGTTCGACAGCTCGTCGGAGCCACCGGTCCGGTTCATGTCGCCGGTGGCCCAGGCCGAGCTCACCGAGCAGGTCGTCCAGAACGGGCTGGCCATGTCCCTGCGCTGGTTCGCCATCCTCAGCTGCGCCATCGGGGCCATCAACCTGCTCCCGCTGCCCCCGCTCGACGGGTCGCACGCCCTGGTCGCCGGGGTCGAGAAGGTGTCCCAGGTGGTGCGCCGGGACGTCTCGGTCCGCGTCGACGTCCGCCGGCTCGAGCCGGTGGCCTACATCACGCTGGCCGTGCTCGTCACGCTCTCGCTCTCGGCGCTCGTCATGGACATCCGGGACCTGGGCGGTCTATAAACCAGCGCCATGCCCATCTACGCCCTCGGCGACCTCGAGCCGGTCATCGCCTCGAGCGCCTTCGTCCATCCCGAGGCGGTGATCATCGGCGACGTCCGCATCGGCGAGGAATCCTCGATCTGGCCCTGCGCCGTCCTGCGGGGCGACGAGGGGTACATCCGGATCGGCGATCGGACCTCGATCCAGGACGGGTCGGTGCTCCACACGACCCCCGAATGGCCGACCACGGTCGGCAGCGATTGCGTGATCGGCCACATCGTGCACCTCGAGGGCTGCACCATCGAGGACCACGCCCTGGTCGGCAACGGTTCGGTCGTGCTGCATCGGGCGATCGTTCGGAGCGGGGCCCTGGTCGGCGCCAACGCCGTTGTCACCAACGACACCGAGGTGCCGAGCGGCGCGATGGCGCTCGGGGTTCCCGCCAAGATCCGGTTGGGCGTGGTCGACCCCGCCATGATCGATCAGGGCGTGGCGTCGTACCTCGAACGGGCCAGGACCTACCCGGCCCGGCTGCGCCGGATCGGCTGAACGATCGACACGCCGAGCCCGAGCAGGTCGCGGATCTGTTCGATCGGCTGGGGGCGGTGGAAGTGGTATCCCTGCGCCAACCGGCAGTTCGTCCCCGCGAAGAACCGGGCCTGGTTCTCGGTCTCGATGCCTTCGGCGACGACCTCGAGCCCGAGCGCCTCGGCGAGATGGAGGATGGTCGATACGATCGCGTCGTTCCGGCGTCCGCCATCGGCGCCGTCGACCGATCCGAGCCGCCCGACGAAGCTGCGATCGATCTTCAGCACGTCGAGATCGAAGCGGTGGAGGGCGGCGAGCGACGAGTAGCCGGTTCCGAAGTCGTCGATGGCGATCTGCACGCCGAGTGCGGCGAGTTGGTCGATCAGGTCGGCGGCCATCACGGGATCCTTGGCCAGCGCGGTCTCGGTGACCTCGATGCACAGCCGGCTCGCCGGGATCCCGTAGGCCGCGAGAGCCCTGGCGACACGCGACGGGATCTCCGGCTTCGACAGGCAGGCCGCCGAGAGGTTGACGTGGAGGTCGAGTTCGTGCCCGTCGCCGTCCAGTGAGGCCAGGTCCGCCAGGGCCCGCTCGAGCACGAATCGATCGATCCGATCGATCAGGCCCACGCTCTCGGCCAGACCGATGAAGTCGTCGGGTGGGGTCATGGTGCCGTCGTCGCGGGTCCAGCGCACGAGCGCCTCGAGCGAGACGACCCGGCCGCTGTCGATCGCGACGACGGGCTGATAGTGGACGAAGAGCTTCTCGTCGTCGATGGCCTGGCGCAGCTCCTCGATGAGGCGGCTGCGCTCGGCGGCCTGATTCTGGAGCTCGGCGGTCGAGACCTCGATGTGGGATCGGCCCAGCGACTTGGCGCGATAGAGCGCACCGTCGGCGGCGCGCAACAGGGCGTCGCCCGACAGTTCGGCACCGGCCATGGCCAGGCCGAACGAGGCCGTGGACTTGATCGTGTGTTCGCCCAGTTCGAACGGCGCATCGAAGATGTGACCGTTGAGTCGCTCGGTGATCCGGCGGGCGTCGTCGACACCGTCGATCTCGTGGAGCACGACCACGAACTCGTCACCGTCGACCCTGCCGATGAGGTCACCGGGGCGCGTGTGTTCGCGGAGTCGTCGGGCGACCTCGCAGATCACGTCGTCGCCGGCCTCGTGGCCGAGCAGATCGTTGATCTCCTGGAAACGATCGATGTCGAGATGGCACAGGGCGACCCGGGCCGTCGAGTGCAGCTGGTGCAGGTGGTCGAGGACCGCGCCCCGATTGGGCAGGCCGGTCAGGTCGTCGTGGTTGGCTCGGAAGGCGAGCTGCTCGGCCTGATGGTGTTCGGTCGTGACGTCGCCGAGCACCATGGTGACGAACCGCAACTGCCGGTTGCGGAACTCCCCGACCACCGTGCCCCGCATCCAGCGCGTGTCGCCCGACGCCGATCGGAACGGGGCCGTTCCGGTCCACGACCCCTCGCGGAGGATCGCCGGACGGATCTCGGCGCGGAGTCGTTCCCGGGTCGGCTCGTCGAACCGTCGACCCAGATCCAGGTGGTCGCCGACCTGGAGGCCGGTGGCGGCATGGAAGGCCCGGTTGACGTACAGGAAGTGGCCGGTGTCGAGATCGTGCACGGCGACCAGGTCGGTGACGGCATCGACGGCGTTGACGAGCAGCTGGGCCCGGGTCTGGGCCTCGACCCGGACACTGGTGTCGGACAGGACGAGGAGCAGCGTCTCGATGCCACCGATCCGTTCGTAGCGGGACAGGCAGAGGTCGACGAACACCTGACGGCCACCCGGGGTTCGGATCTCGACGTCGTGGACCATGGTGGGGCGGCCCTGCCGGTCGGCGAGGCGGCGCCGCAGGGAGCCGGTCTCGCCGACCTTGAACGCAGTCACCGACTCACCGAGCAGGGCCTCGACCGTGCTGTCGAGCATGGCCGCCATGGAGTGGTTCAGCGACAGGAAGACCGTGCTCGAGGCATCGATGATGGCGATCGCGACCCCGGCGGCGTCGAGGGCGGCCGGCAGCACGACCTCGCGGGGCTCGACGAGGCCGACACCCTCTGATCCCGTCGACTGGCTCTCCGAGTGCGACACCGCCGTCATGACGAGAGTCTCGGCGGGGACCGCCGGGTCGTGAGGGAACCGTCCTCCGGGGAAAGTCCCGGACCCGGTGGTCACAGAGTCCGCGACCTTTGTTACTATCCACGTAGGAGAAATTCAGGAGGCACGATGACCGTCACGCCAGACACGCTCGATCTCGGCAGGTACAAGCTCGGCTGGAGCGATGCCGAGGACTATGTCTTCAAGCCCAAGAAGGGATTGAACGAAGCCATCATCAAGGAGATGTCCTGGATGAAGGGCGAGCCCGATTGGATGCTCGACTTCCGGCTCAAGTCCTACCGTCAGTTCCAGAAGCGTCCCATGCCCAACTGGGGTGGCGACATGTCCGAGATCTTCTTCGACGACATCTTCTACTACATCAAGCCCACCGACGGTCAGGTCGACAGCTGGGACGACCTGCCCGACGCCATCAAGGACACCTACGAGAAGCTGGGAATCCCCGAGGCCGAGCGCAAGTACCTCGCCGGGGTCACCGCGCAGTACGAGTCCGAGGTCGTCTTCCACCGCAATCGCGAGGACCTCGAGCGTCAGGGCGTCCTGTTCACCGACATGGACACCGCCCTGCGCGAGTACCCCGAGATCGTCAAGCCCTACTTCGGCAAGATCATCCCGCCCAACGACAACAAGTTCTCGGCCCTCAACTCCTCGGTCTGGTCGGGAGGCTCGTTCATCTACGTGCCGCCGGGCGTCGAGGTCGACATGCCGCTCCAGGCGTACTTCCGGATCAACGCCGAGAACATGGGCCAGTTCGAGCGCACCCTCATCATCGCCGACGAGGGTTCGAAGGTGCACTACATCGAGGGCTGTTCGGCTCCGGTCTACACCTCGGACTCGCTGCACTCGGCCGTGGTCGAGATCGTCGTCAAGCCGAGCGCCCACGTCACCTACACCACGATCCAGAACTGGTCGTCGAACGTGTTCAACCTGGTGACCAAGCGGGCCTACGTCGAGGCCGAGGGTCACATGGAATGGATCGACGGCAACATCGGCAGCCGGCTCACCATGAAGTACCCGGCGGTGTGGCTGGCCGGGCCGAAGGCCTCGGGCGAGGTGCTCTCGGTGGCCTACGCCGGTCGTGGTCAGCACCAGGACACCGGAGCCAAGATGGTCCACCTGGCTCCTGAGACCACCTCGAAGATCGTGTCGAAGTCCATCTCCAAGGACGGCGGTCGATCGAGCTACCGGGGTCTGGTCCGGGTCGACGAAGGGGCCCATGGGTGCAAGTCCCACGTCCAGTGCGACGCCTTGATCCTCGACGACGAATCGGTCTCCGACACCTACCCCTACATGGAGATCGGGTCCCAGGACGCGCAGATCGGCCACGAGGCGACGGTGTCTCGTGTCGCCGACGAGCAGCTCTTCTACCTCAAGAGTCGCGGACTCTCCGAGGAGCAGGCCATCGGCATGGTCGTCAACGGCTTCATCGAGCCGGTGACCCGCACCCTGCCCATGGAGTACGCCGTGGAGTGGAGCCGTCTCATCGAACTCCAGATGGAGGGCTCGGTCGGCTGAACCCGACCCGCCGGGAACGGCGGACCGCAACCGAACATGACGAAACGGGCCTTCCCCACCGGGGAAGGCCCGTTCCGCGTCGCCCGGTCGGCGTCGCCCACGCCGACCACCTGATTCCCCGACGTCGTCGCCGCAGACGTTCGGAGAAGTCCGTGTGACCGAGTCGGTCAGTCCTGCTTCTGACCCGGCAGCTTGTCGACCAACTCCTCGGCCTTGTCGAGCGCGTCCTTGGCCTTGTCGCCCAGGCCACCGGGCAGTTTGTCGGCGTGCTCGTCGGCGAGTTCCTCGGCCTTGTCGAGCGCGTCCTTGGCCTTGTCGAACATTCCCATGATCGGCTTCCTTCTTCCATCGGTACCGGCGGGTTGCCGGATGATCGGCGAATCACGGTATCCGACGCTCCCGGAGGCTCCGGAGTCGCGGAAAATCCCGAACGATCTCCCCGACGATGAACCCGTGTCCGATGAACCCGTGTCCGATGAACCCGTGTCCGATGAACCCGTGTCCGATGAACGTCCGATGCGGTCTCGATGAACGCGGTCAGATCGAATCGAGGGTGCAGCGGATCATGTCGTCGAACGAGGTCTGGCGGTCCTCGACCGACATCGCCTCGCCCCGGGTGATGTGATCGCTGACGGTGCAGATGGCGAGGGCGGCAACACCGTGTTCGGCCGCCACACCGTAGAGCCCGGCCGCCTCCATCTCGACCGCGAGGAAGCCGTAGCGGGCGAGCAGGTCGAAGGTGCCCTCACCCGGGTCGTAGAAGAAGTCCGACGTGAAGATCGTTCCCACGACCGCCTTCAGTCCGAGCCGCTCGGCGCTGGCGACCGCCCGGGACAGCAGGGTCCAGTCGGCGACGGCTGCGAAGTCACGTCCTTCGAGTCGGGTCCGGTTCACGGTGGAATCGGTACCGGCGCCGAGCCCCATCACCACGTCGCCGAGCTGCAGGGTGTCGGCGAGTGCTCCGCAGGATCCGACTCGGATGATCGAGGTGACGTCGAAGAAGCGCACCAGCTCGGTGGCGTAGATCTGGATCGACGGCACGCCCATGCCCGACCCCTGCACCGAGACCGGTTTGCCCTGGTAGCTGACCGGTGTAGCCGAGCATGTTGCGGACGTCGGTGACGAGTCGGGGCTCGTCGAGGAAGTGCTCGGCGATGTACTTCGCTCGCAGCGGATCACCGGGCATGAGGACGGTCGGCGCGTAGTCGCCGGGTTCGGCACGAAGGTGGGGCGTGGACATCGGGCCAGCGTACGGGGTCGGGCGCCGACCCGCCCGAGCCCGGGCCTCGTCGAGGCGCGGTTGTCGGGCCGTTCGGACTTGGCACAATGGGAGTCATGGCCATGCGGCAGAACTGCAAGCATTTCCAGAGCCGGACCTATGGCAGTGGCGACACGGTGCGCAAGTGTGCGATCGATCTCGCCCCCGAGGCTCCCTGGCGCTGCCCGGATGACTGCCCGGGGTTCGAACCCCGGTTGGCCGACGTCAACTGGCGGCACGGTTCCCTGGTCACGCCGGCCACCCCACCGGCGCCGTCGAGCGTCGGTGAGGACCCGTCGGTGGGGGCCCTGCTCGACGAGGCCGAAGACATCGTGAACCAGGTGGCCCCCGATCTCCGGGCCGAGTTCGAAGCCATCGACCGCCGACGCCGCGAGGCCGAGTCGGGTCGGTTCTGGAAACGGCTCTGGCCGTTCAAGC
Source organism: uncultured Acidimicrobiales bacterium (assembly GCA_963717115.1). Lineage (GTDB taxonomy): Bacteria > Actinomycetota > Acidimicrobiia > Acidimicrobiales > SZUA-35 > JBBQUN01. The sequence continues at coordinate 185,022 of CAVQVO010000020.1, forward strand.
GTCGCTGAGCCGATCTCGGATCGAGACCGGTGCGGTTGGGACCGCACGAGTGGACTCGGGCGCGCGAGTATTGCCGGCTGGGTGTCGCAACCATTTCTCCTAAGCCGATAGTGTTAATTCCCGTGAACGAGCGTTTTTCCCCCGATGCCACCTCCGCCCTGCCCGATGCCGATCGGCGTCGACGGGCCGCTGCCTGGGCGGCACCGATGGCGATGCCCTCGCCCGAGACCGAGGAGTGGCGGTACAGCCCCGTCGGTGAACTCGACCTGGCCGACTTCGTGCCCCAGATCTCCCAGCCGGTCGGAACGGGCCCGGCAACGGCCACGACCACGGGAGACGACGCGGCTGCTGCGACGGTCGTGATCGTCGACGGCCACGTCGCCGAGATCCGGCTCGACCAGCGCTGGGCCGCCAAGGGCCTCGAGGTCGCCAACCGATCGGTGGCGCGGCCCGACCCCACCGACGACGACACCAAACTCGACGCGCTGCACCTGGCGTTCGCGCCCGATCCGCTGCGCATCGTCATTCCCGACGGCCTGTTCGTCGACGCCCCGATCGTGGTGCACAACCACCTCGGCGGAACGGGCATCGTCGCCTTCCCCCACATCGTCGTCGAGGCGGGCGCCTCGACCATGGCGACGATCATCGAACGCCAGACATCGGCGGGCGGCGCCGCGGTGTCGATCGGTCGGAGCGATCTGACGGTCGGATCGGCCTCGACGGTGGAGTACCTCACCGTCCAGGACCTGGGCCGGGAGATCTGGAACTTCTCGCGGATCCACACCACGGTCGCCGATCAGGCCACCTCCCGCACCGCGATCGCCGCGTTCGGCGGCTCCTACAGCCGGGTCCGCACCGACACCGACCTGGTCGGCACCGGCGCCCACGGCGACCTGGCGGCGGCCTACTACGCCGATGGCGACCAGACCCTCGACTTCCGCACGTTCCAGCATCACCGTGCTCCCCGCACCACCAGCGATCTGCTGTTCAAGGGGGCCTCCGATGATCAGGCCAGCTCGATCTACACGGGGCTGATCCACATCCACGAAGCGGGTGCCGGATCCAACGCCCACCAGACCAACCGCAACATCAAGCTCGGCGAGGACGCCTGGGCGTGGTCGGTCCCCAACCTCGAGATCGAGAACAACGACGTTCGCTGCAGCCACGCCTCGACCGTCAGCCCGATCGACGCCGACCAGCTCTTCTATCTGCACGCACGCGGGGTCCCGCCGGGTGAGGCCGACCGGCTCGTGGTGGCCGGGTTCTTCACCGACGTCCTGGGCCGGTTCCGATCCGGCTCGGTGCAGGCCGAGGTGGTCGACCTCATCGCCGACAAGCTCGATGCCCGGTCGGCGGCAGGGGTGTCGGCATGATCGAGGCGACCCAGGTCCGTCTCTGTGCCCTCGACGACCTCGTTGCCGGCGCCGCCCGTCGGTTCGACGTCGGCGATCGGCGGCTGGCCGTGGTCCGCCTCGACGACGACGTCTTCGTGATCGGCGACCGGTGCACCCACGCCGACTACTCCCTGTCCGAGGGCGAGGTCGATGCCCGGGAGCGGACGCTCGAATGCCCCAAGCACGGGGCCGCGTTCTCGCTCGACGACCGGCGAGCCCGACTGTCTGCCGGCGACCAAGCCGGTGCCCACCTACGACGTCGAGATCGTCGACGGCGACGTGATGGTGACCGTGCGATGACCAGCCGACCGACCGACCGATCGACCGAGCCGTCGACCAGACCCGAACCGGAAGTGAAGAACCGATGAGCGAACTCGTCATCAAGGGCCTTCGGGCCACCGTCGCCGGCAACGAGATCCTGCGGGGCATCGACCTCACCGTCCGATCGGGCGAGGTGCACGCCGTCATGGGGCCCAACGGTGCCGGCAAGTCGACGCTGGCCCACGTGCTGCTGGGCAAGCCGGGATTCGAGGTCAGCGGTGGGACGGTCACCCTCGACGGGGTCGACCTGCTGGCCATGCCCACCTGGCGGCGGGCCCAGGCCGGTCTCTTCCTCGGCATGCAGTATCCGACCGAGGTGCCGGGCGTGTCGCTGCGCGATCTGCTCGCGGCGTCGTTCGCGGCCTCGGACCGTGACGACGTCGATCTCGATGCGCTCATCTCGGCCGAGGCCGAACGCATCGGCTTCGACCCCAAGCTGCTGACCCGGCCGCTCAACGTCGATCTGTCGGGGGGCGAGAAGAAGCGCAACGAGACCCTCCAGCTCGGTGTGCTCGCCGCGAAGATCGCCGTGCTCGACGAACTCGACTCGGGTCTCGACGTCGACGCCCTGCGAGACGTGTCGCGCCGGGTCGAGGCCATGACCGAGGAGGGGCAGCTCGGGGTGCTCGTCATCACCCACTACAGCCGACTGCTCCAGGAACTGCGGCCCGACCACGTGCACGTCCTGGCCAAGGGCCAGATCCTCGCCTCGGGCGGCCCCGAACTGGCCGATGAACTCGAGGAGACGGGTTACGCGGGCTACGCCGAGGAACCCGTCACGGCCGGGGCCGGCTCGTCCGACGATCCCTTCGCCGACCCGTTCGCCTGATCGACCCTCGTCGGCCGGTCGACGGCTCGCCGGGCGAACCGGTCGTCTCGAATCAGTGGGTGACGAGCCCGGCTGCCGCCAGATAGTGGTGCTCGTTGAGCACGTGGACCACCCGGCGACCGTCGCCGAATCGGAGCCGATGGACCGAGGCGTGGACCGGGCGATAGAACATGTCGGCTGCGGTACCGAGGAGTTCGGCCAGATAGGCGTTGATCACGCCTCCGTGGCAGGCGACGACGACGGTGCCCCCGGGGTGACTCGCCACGGCGGACTCGACGGCGAGGCTCACCCGTCGCCGGAAGCCGTGCGACGATTCGGTGGCCGGGTAGGAGTCCCATTTCTGGGTCTGCACGAAGCGCTCGCCGATGCCCAGCATGGCCTTCTCGCCGAGCGTCTCGACCGCCTGGCGGTCCTGGGGGAGATCCCGGAAGATGTGGATCTCCTCGAGGGTCTCCATCACCTCGACCTCCAGACCGTGGCGGGCTGCGACGGCGCGTCCGGTGTCGTGGGCCCGTTTGAGATGGGAACTGTAGACGGCGACGATCGGCTCGCCGGCCAGGTGGGCGGCGACACATTCGGCCTGGGCCCGGCCGGTCTCCGACAGCGGCGGATCCACCCAGTCGCCCGACACCGACGCTGCGGGATCCGGCCACTGCTGCTGACCGTGGCGGACCAGGATGAGGTTGCCGATGCCATCGCCGACCGACAGCAAGGCCCGGTCGATCGGGGTGGGTCGCCGGGTCGGCGGGGTGTCGATCGAGGTCGGCTCCTCGACCGCATCGGTGTCGTGATCGGGTCGGGACGAGTCGCTCACGACATCAACCGGCGTCGGCGGTCTCGGCCTCGTCGAGGGCCTGGGTCAGGGTGTTGAACGACAGGGTTGCGCACTTGATCCGGGCCGGGAACTTGACGACGCCCTTGAGGGCTTCGAGATCGCCGAGTCGGATGTCGTCGCTGAGGACCGGCTCGGCTTCGGCCTCGGTGCCGTCGCCGCCGATCTCGGTCTCGTGGATCGACATCGTCGACTTGAAGGCGCTGGTGAGTCGGCGGGCCTCGTCGATGGTCTTGCCCTTGACCGCCGCCGACATCATCGAGGCGGCCGACTGCGAGATCGAGCATCCCTGGCCGCCGATCTTGATGTCGGTGATGATGCCGTCGTCGTCGATGTCGACGTAGAGCACGATCTCGTCCCCGCAGAGCGGGTTGAAACCCTCGACCCGGTGGGCCGGCGGGACGGGCAGCTCGCCCTTGTTGCGGGGCGAGCGGTAGTGGTCGAGGATGATCTCGCGGTAGAGGTCTTCGAGTCCGGACATGGCAGGTCTCCTTGCTCGGTCGAGCGAGCGGGCGATCTAGAGGGCGAAGAAGTCCCGGGCGGCCACGAGGGAGTCGGCCAGGGCGTCGATGTCGTCGGTGTCGTTGTAGATGTAGAGGCTGGCGCGGGCCGTGGCCGCGACGCCCAGATGCTTCATGAGCGGCTTCGCGCAATGGTGCCCGGGGCGCACGCACACGGCGTGCTCGTCGAGCACCTGCGAGACGTCGTGGGCGTGGACGTCTCGGAGGGTCAGGCTGAGGACGCCGCCTCGTTCGGCCGGTTCGGACGGGCCGGGAATCGTGAGGTCGTCGCCCAGGCGCTCGGCCAGGGTGCGAAGGGCGTAGGCGGTGAGCTCGACCTCGTGGCGACGCACGGCGTCCATCCCCAGGCGCTCGAGGTACTCGATCGCCGCGGCCAGGCCGACGGCTTCGGCGATCGGCGGCGTACCGGCTTCGAACTTGCCCGGCCCGGTGTCGGCGACGAAGCCGTCGGTGGTGACGTTGAGGATCATGCCGCCACCGCCGAGGAAGGGTGGCATGGCGTCGAGGAGTTCGGCCCGGGCCCACAGGACCCCGATCCCGGTGGGGCCGAGCATCTTGTGCCCCGAGAAGGTCACGAAGTCGGCCCCCATCGCCGCCACGTCGGTGGGCAGGTGCGGGACCGACTGGCAGGCGTCGACGAGGGTGAGCGCTCCGGCGGCGTGGGCGGCGTCGGTGAGGGCGCGGACCGGCGTGAGGGTGCCGAGCACGTTCGACATGGCCGTGAACGAGAGCAGCTTGGCCCCGTCGAGCAGGAGGTCGAGGTCGGACAGATCGAGCCGTCCGTCGTCGGTCAGGCCGATCCAGCGGATCTCGAAGCCCCGCTCGGCGGCCAGCATCTGCCACGGCACGATGTTCGCGTGGTGTTCGAGCAGGGTGAGGACCACGGCGTCACCGGGCCCGAGGTTGGCCCCGCCCCACGAGCGGGCCACCAGGTTGATGGCCTCGGTCGCGTTCTTGGTGAAGACGACCTCGCCCGGTTGGGCTCCGATGAAGCGGGCGACGGTGGACCGGGCCCCTTCGTAGGCTCCGGTCGCCCGTTCGGCCAGTTGGTAGACGCCCCGGTGCACGTTGGCGTAGCTCGTGCGGTACAGCTCGCTCATGGCGTCGATCACCTGGATCGGCCGCTGCGAGGAGGCCCCCGAATCCAAGAAGACGAGCCGTTTGCCGTCCTGGGTCTGGTTCAGGATCGGGAAGTCGGCCCGGATCGCCGCCACATCGAAGCACGGACCCGCACCGGGAACCGGCGGGGCTCCGGCGGGGGACACTGGTGACTTGGTCATCGGAAGCTTTCGTAACCGTCGGTTTCGAGTTTGTGGGCCAGCTCGGGTCCACCGGTGGCCACGATGCGGCCGTCGATCAGCACGTGCACGACGTCGGGCTGGAGGTGATCGAGGAGCCGTTGGTAGTGCGTGATGGCCAGGGTACCCAGGGCCGGGCGCTCCTTGCGGACTTCCTGCACGCCGGTGGCGACGACGCGCAGGGCGTCGATGTCGAGGCCGGAGTCGGTCTCGTCGAGGATGGCCATGTCGGGTTCGAGGATCGCCATCTGCAGGATCTCGTTGCGCTTCTTCTCGCCGCCCGAGAACCCCTCGTTGACGTACCGGTTCAGGAACGAGTCGTCCATGTCGAGCCGGTCCATCCACTCCATCAGCGACAGGCGCAGCTCGAGCACGCTCATCTCGATGCTCTTGCGGGCGCTGAGGGCCTGACGCAGGAAGTTGAGCACGCTGACACCACTGATCTCCTGGGGATACTGGAAGGCCAGGAAGATGCCGGCCTTGGCCCGCACGTCGGTGTCCCAGTCGGTGATGTCGTCGCCCCGGAATCGGATGCTGCCGGCGGTGACCTGGTATTCGGGCGAACCCATCAGGGCGTTGGCGAGGGTCGACTTGCCCGAGCCGTTGGGGCCCATGAGGGCATGGATCTCGCCTTCGCCGACCACCAGCGAGACCCCCTTCAGGATCTCCGCCGGTGCCTCGTTGCCCTCGGGCACGGTCGACACGTGGAGGTCGTCGATCTCGAACAGGGGTACGGCGGGGGCGTCAGACATGGCTCCCAGTGTAATTGCACTATCCGCGTAGGAGAAATGTCCGGCGGAGAGAAATCGTCGCCGCCGAGCAGAATCTCAGAGGTCCTCGGCGAGGAGTTCCTCGCCGGCCACCGGGCCCGGCACGAGCCGCACGAACACCGCCAGCGCCATGGCCACCGCGGCGCCGAAGAGCAGCACCGCCTGGATCGACGTGGCGTCGGCGATGGCCCCCGACGCCAGGTTGGTCAGCGAGATCACCCCACCGAACGACACGATCCAGAGCGCCAGGACCCGGCCCCGGACCGCATCGGCCAGATGCTCCTGCAGGAAGGTGCTGAGGACCGTCGGCATCGTGAAGTAGAACAATCCGACGAAGAACATCGACGGAAAGGCGAGCGAGGCCCGATCCACCGTCGACATCAGGGCCAGCGAGATCGAGAACAGTGCCAGGGTCGAGCGCACCACGAGACCTCGATCGATCCGCCCCAGCACCGTCGCAACGGCCCCGGCTCCGGCCAGCGCACCGAATCCGAAGACGCCGTAGATCAGTCCGTAGACGGTTCCCTCGGCATCCACGCCCCAGCTCTCCTCGGCGATCGCCGGGAGCAGCCCGATGAACGGCAGGCAGCACAACGAGAAGGTGACCATGACCAACAGCGGGCGGCGCACCTGCTCGGCGTGACGGGCGACCCGCAGCCCGCCGAAGAACCGCTCGCCGGCGCTGAGCGCCGTGCGCCGGACCACGGGAGGAATGGCGGTGATGAAGAGGACGCCGATGATGACGAGGTAGGAGGCGGAGTTGACCAGGAAGATCCCCGAGATGCCGATCGCCCCGATCGAGGCGGCCCCGAGGACCGGGCCGAGGATGCGGGTGCCGTTGATCATCATGGAGTTGAGGGCGATCGCCGCCGAGAGGTTCTCCTTGCCGACCAGGCTCGGAACGATGGCCGAGAACGCGGGGGCGTAGAGGGCCTGGCCGATGCCGATGGCGAGCACGATCCCGAGCAGCAGTGGCTCGCTGATCTGTTCGTCCCAGACCTGCCAGGCCAGGACGACGCCCCACGCCGCCTGCCAGGCCTGGGTGGCGATCAGCAGTTTGCGCCGGTCGACGGTGTCGGCCAACGAACCACCCAGCAGCGACAGGGCCAGCAGGGGAAACAGTTGCACCCCGATGACGAGGGTCGAGAAGCTCTTCGAGCCATCGAGCTTGTAGGCGAACACGCCGAGGGCGACGTTCTGCATCCAGCGGCCGGTGCCCGATGCGACCGACGCCAGGAAGATCCGCCGGAAGTCCCGGATCGCCAGCGCATCACGGGCCGTGCCCGACGACGCCGGTGCGGGGGGCTCGACCGCATCGGGGATCGAGGGTGGGGTCGATCGGCCCGTGGTCGTCATGACGCGATTATTCACCCGGTGAAAGAGTTTCCCAACCTGGGGTCACCGGCGTCACGACGCACGCCGGTCACCAGCCGCGGTCGGCCCACTCCTGGAAATGGGGACGCTCGGCGCCCAGGGTCGAGTCGTCACCGTGGCCCGGCAGGATGATGGTGTCGGCCGAGTAGGGGAACAGCCGACGGTCGATCGACTCGAGGATCTGGGCGAAGCGACCGGCATCGCCCTCGGTGTTGCCCGGGCCGCCCGGGAAGAGGGTGTCGCCGGTGAACAGCAGCGGCTTGTCGACCAGTTTGAAACAGATCGAGCCGGGGGTGTGGCCCGGAGTGATGATGGTGTGGAGGCGGGATCGGCCGACCTCGATCATCGTGTCGTCCTCGAGCAGGTAGTCGTAGCTCGGCAGCATGTCGGCGTCGGCCGCGGTCACCCCGACCTCGAATCCGGCGTCGCGGATCGCCGGAACGGCCTGGATGTGGTCCCAGTGCCCGTGGGTCTCGAGGATCGTGCGGACGCCGAGACCACGAGCCAGTTCGAGCAGCAGATCGTGTTCGTTCGCGGCGTCGAGCAGGACGGCGTCGCCGGTGTGGCGGCACCGCACCACGAAGACGTTGTTGTCGTAGGGCCCGACGACGACCTTGTGCACCTCCACATCGGTGTCGTTCCAGTGGAGGGTCTGGGTGAAGTCGATCATGCCGGCCACGCCACGGTCTTGAACTCACGGATGGTGATCGACTCGAACAGTCCGGCCCGGTTGTAGGGGTCGGCGGCCACGATCTCGTCGACGGCCTGTCGGGATGGGGCCTCGTAGAACAGCATCGAGCCGCACGGGTTGCCCTCGTCGTCGAGGAGCGGCCCGGCGACCGGTGTGTCGAACTGCGACAGGTACTCGAGGTGGGCCTCCCGGGTGGCCAGGCGGATCTCGAGGCTGCCGGGGCGATCGAGGGCGAGGACGGCGAATCGCATGCGACGACTCTAGCGCTCCCGGTGCGACCGGCGCCGTGGGAGTCGGGCCACCCCGAAACCGGTTGCCCGAACCCGTCCTGTGTGATTCCGCTCCCGCCAACGGGCAATCTTCCACTACTGATGGTGCTGGTGGCTCACCTAGGGTGACCGACGAGCGATGGCCGGAGCCATCGGACCCGGGCCCGGTGGTGGAGCCACGAAGGAGCGACCCGGTGGTGGAGCCACGAAGGAGCGAGATGACGAATCCGTCCCACTGGGGCCTGACCTCGATGGTGGCGCTCGTGGCGACCGTGGGATCGGCCCTGGTCGGAGCATGGTTCACGGGTCAGGCCGTCGCCGCCGGGGACCTGACGGCCATGATCGTCCGGTTCGTGGCTGCCGCCGTGCTGGGCTCGTACTACCTCGTCCTGTTCCGTACGGCCCGACACCAGACCCGTCGCCCGGACGGCGATCGTTGATGTTCTCGCGCGCGAATCCGGCGGCGGTGAGGCGATAACATCGGGCTCGGGTGGTTGCTGGGATTCCCTCCCCCAGTGACCACCCACCCTTCGCCGAAGTGGCCCGCCCGGGTGCCGGTCGCCTCGTTTTGCCCGGTGGTTGCCCGGTTGCCAGACTCCGCCGGTGACCTTCACCTCCGTCCTGGTAGCCAATCGCGGTGAGATCGCCTGCCGCATCCTCCGAGCGGTCGGCGAGCTCGATCTCCGATCGGTGGCGGTGTACGCCGAGGACGACGTCGAGTCCGTCCACCGCCTGCGAGGTGATCGGGCGATCGCCCTCCCCGGGCGCGGGGCTGCGGCCTACCTCGACATCGAGGGGATCGTCTCGGTCGCCGTCGAGGCCGGATGCGACGCCGTTCACCCCGGATACGGCTTCCTGAGCGAGAACCCCGGCTTCGCCCGGGTCTGCGAGGCCGCCGGACTCGTCTTCATCGGTCCCACCCCCGACGTGCTCGACGTGCTCGGCGACAAGGCCGCGGCCCGGGATCTGGCCGACGCCTGTGGCGTCCCGGTGCTCCGCGGGACCGGCGTCCTCGACGACGCCGCCACCGCCGCGGCCTTCCTCGACTCACTGGGCGAAGGGGGCTCGATCATCCTGAAGGCCGTCGGCGGGGGTGGGGGCCGGGGCATGCGGGTGATCGGCGACCGCTCCGAGATCGCAGACGCCCTGGAACGATGCCGGTCCGAGGCCTCGGCGGCCTTCGGTCGGGGCGACGTCTATGCCGAGCAACTGGTGGCTCGGGCCCGCCACGTCGAGGTCCAGATCGTCGGCGACGGACGGGGCGGCATCGTGCACCTGGGGGAGCGCGAATGCACGCTGCAGCGCCGTCATCAGAAACTCGTCGAGATGGCACCGGCCCCCGGGCTCGATCCGGGCATCCGTGCGGCGCTCTGCTCGGCAGCGATGTCGATGGCCGAGCGGCTCGGCTATCGGAGCCTGGGTACGTTCGAGTTCCTGGTCGACGCCGACTCCGGTTCGTGGTACTTCATCGAGGCCAACCCGCGCCTGCAGGTCGAGCACACCGTGACCGAGGAGGTGACCGGCATCGATCTGGTCCAGACCCAGATCCTCCTCGCCTCGGGTCGCTCGCTCGGCGACGTCGGACTGGCCGAGACCGTTCCCCACCGTGGTCAGGCGATCCAGGTCCGGATCAACACCGAGACCATGCAGCCCGATGGGTCGGCCAAACCGACCGGCGGGACGCTCGCCGGGTTCGAGCCACCGTCGGGCCTGGGTGTTCGCACCGAGACCCACGGTCGGGCCGGGATGACCACGTCGCCCGCCTATGACTCGCTGTTGGCCAAGGTCGTCGTCCACCATCCCGACGGGTACCCCGCGGCCCGCCGCCGGATGCAGCGCGCGCTCGCCGAGTTCACCATCGACGGCGTCGCCACCAACCGCGACTTCCTCCGGGCCCTGCTCGAGCGTTCCGAGGTCGAGGCCAACGACGTCACGACCCGGTCGGTCGATGCCCTCGCCGCCGAACTGGTCGTGGCCGCCGAGGCGTTCGCGCCCGTCGGGTCCGCGTCGACGGCCGCCTCGGACACCGGCCAGGCGGGCCGCGCCCTCGCCGGCCGCCGGCTCGCCGGCGACGACCCGCTCGCCGTCCTGGCCCTGGGGCGAACCGAGCGAACCTCGAGCACCGGGGCGACACCGCCACCGCTCGCCGACGGCATGGCCCGCATCGTGGCACCGCTGCAGGGCACGATCGTCGCCCTGGCCGTCGAGGTCGGCAGCGAGATCCGGTCGGGGTCGCCGGTCGTCGTGATGGAGGCCATGAAGATGGAACACGTGGTCTCGGCCGGCGTGTCGGGCATCGTCCGGCAGATCTCGGTCGCTGTCGGCGACGCCGTGTTCGAGGACCACACCCTCCTCGTGATCGAGGAAACCGAGGTGCGTGGGGCCGAGTCGGCCGAGCAGGAACTCGTCGATCTCGACCGAATCCGCCCCGACCTGGCCGAGGTGATCGAGCGGCACGCCGTCGGACTCGACGAGCAACGCCGCGAGGCCGTGGACCGTCGGCACGAGCGGGGCGGGCGCACGGCCCGGGAGAACCTGGCCGATCTGGTCGACGAGGGGTCGTTCGTCGAGTTCGGAGCGCTGGTCGTCGCCGCCCAGCGTCGGCGCCGTCCGGTCGAGGAGCTGATCGCGAAGACCCCTGCCGACGGACTCGTGGGCGGCCTGGCCCGCATCAACGGCGACCGGTTCCCCGGCCACGAGGCCGACTGCGCCGTGGCGTCCTACGACTACATGGTGCTCGCCGGGACCCAGGGGACGATGAACCACGCCAAGAAGGATCGGCTCTTCGAGACCGCCGCCCGGCTCCGGCTCCCGTTCGTGCTGTTCACCGAGGGCGGGGGCGGTCGCCCCGGCGACACCGACGGTACCGGGGTCGCCGGACTGGATTGCCTGGCCTTCGGGCTGTGGGCCGGTCTCTCGGGACTGGTCCCGACCGTGGCGATCAATCGGGGCTACTGCTTCGCCGGCAATGCCGCCCTCCTGGGCTGTTCCGACGTGGTGATCGCCACCCGAGACTCCAACATCGGGATGGGCGGTCCGGCCATGATCGAAGGGGGAGGGCTCGGGGTGTTCCACCCCAGCGAGATCGGTCCGACCGAGATCCAGAGCCGGAACGGGGTCATCGACGTGCTCGTCGACGACGAGGCCGAGGCCGTCGCCACCGCGAAGCGGTACCTGTCGTATTTCCAGGGCGCGTACTCGGACTGGGAATGCGCCGACCAGCGCCTGCTGCGCCACGTGATCCCCGAGAATCGGCTCCGCATCTACGACGTGCGGGAGGTCATCGACACGATGTTCGACACCGGTTCGGTGCTCGAGCTCCGACGCGACTTCGGAGTCGGGATGATCACCTCGCTGGCCCGGATCGAGGGCCGGCCGGTCGGCGTGATCGCCAACAACCCGACCCACCTGGCCGGGGCCATCGACCCCGACGGGGCCGACAAGGCGTCGCGGTTCATGCAGCTGTGCGACGCCCACGACGTCCCGATCGTCTTCCTGTGCGACACGCCGGGGATCATGGTCGGCCCCGAGGTCGAGAAGGCGGCCCTCGTGCGCCACGCCGCCCGCATGTTCGTCACCGGGGCCAGCCTCACCGTGCCGTTCACCACGATCGTGCTGCGCAAGGGTTACGGGCTCGGTGCCCAGGCCATGGCCGGCGGCGGGTTCAAGGCGCCGATCATGACGGTGGGTTGGCCGACATCGGAGTTCGGTGGGATGGGCCTCGAGGGCGCGGTGAAGCTCGGCTACCGGAACGAACTGGCCGCCATCGCCGACCCGGCCGAACGCACGGCGGCCTACGAGGAACGCGTCGCCCGCATGTACGAGGTTGGCAAAGGGGTGAGCATGGCCGACCACCACGAGATCGACGACGTGATCGACCCCGCCGACTCACGCCGCATCATCGCGGCCACGCTCGCATCGGCCGGTCCGCCGGCGCATCGATCGGGCAAGAAACGCCCGATGATCGACACCTGGTGAACTCGCTCAGTCGCCCTGACCCGCCTCGAAGCCGAGGTGCTGGATCCGGGGCGGGACCTGGGCATCGAGCAGGAAGTCGACGACGACCGTCTGCGGGCCGCCCAGGATCGGGAACGAGCCGGCCGCCCCATGTTCGATGCGGAGGGCACCGAAGGCGGCGGAGCCGGTGGGCGACCCGCCGAGCAGCGCCGACAGCTCGGCCTGGCGTCGGTCGAACGGTTCGTCGAGGGACAGGTTCGGCGACCACCCCATCCCGTCGACCTCGGCGGTGTCCCAGGCGATCGGCTCACCGGCGAGTACGGGCTCGAGCACCCGGACGAGGAACCGGTGGGCCCGTTCGACGGCGTCACGTGGGGCCCCGATCGCCAGGTCGGACGGCGACGGGAGCCAGCCCCGGGCGGCGAGGTGTTCGACGATGGTGGTGGTCAGCGGTGCCATCGGGGCGTAGGTCCGGTTCGACAGGGCGATCACCCCGACCCCGTGGTCGACCAGCCACCGCATGTTGGATCCGAAGCCCGGGAGCCCCCCGCTGTGGGAGACGACGGTTCCCGCAGTCGCGTGATGGAGGACCTGGAGCCCCATCCCGTAGCCCGCCGACGACCCGGGTGTGGCGTGGGACCGGTGGATCTGTTGCATCTCGCGGCGTGACGAGCGCCGCAGCGGGCCGTCGTCGGGGCCGTTGCGTGGCGGGAACCCGTCGAGGAGGAAGCGCACCCACCGTTCGAGGTCGGCGACCGTGCTCCAGAGCCCGCCCATCGGTGCCACCCCACCGTCGCCGAGCGGTTCGAGTTCGGTCTCCCAGCGGCCGTCGTCGTCGGCCCCGAAGACGGGCGACCAGCGATGCCCGGTCGCCACCCGATCGCCGCGAGGGACGTGCCACCCCGTGTCGGTCATGCCGAGCGGACCCAGCAGGCGGGCGGTGATGTGATCCTGGACGGATCGTCCGGTCAGGTCCTCGACGACCCGGCCGATCATGGCGAAGCCGAGATTGGAGTATTCGTACGCCGTCGCCGTCGGGTGCGCGTGGTGAACGCCCCGGCTGAACACGTCGTCCATCGTGGCCCGATCGGCATCGAGGAGCCGGTCGGCCCACGGGTCGTCGTTCGCGAACCCCGCCGACATCGTGAGGAGATGGCGAAGGGTGACGGGGGGAGCATCGCCGGGGACGCCGGCGATCGCACCCAAGGCCGGAGCGAGATCGGCGATGGGTGCGTCGAGGGTCACGACGCCCTCGTCTCGCAGGCCGAGGACGGCGGCCGCCGTGAAGCTCTTCGTCATCGACGCGATCCGCAGGATCGACCGGTCGTCGGGAGGGCGCGGGGTCTCGTGATCGAGCGAGCCCCGGGTGAACAGCGCCCAGCGCCGCTCGCGGTCGAAGACCGAGAGCACCAGGCCGGGCAGGTGCTCGGCATCGATCGTGGCGTCGATCAGTTCCTCGATGCACCGACGCAGTTCGGGTTCGGGGGGCGTCGGAATCGATCCGGTCACCGTTCAGCGCTGCAGGAATCGGGCGATCGCCGGGAAGGCGGTCGGGTCCTGGAGCAGGAACAGGTGGCCTCCGTCGAAGACCTGGAGCGTGGCGTCGGGGATCCGGTCGGCGAGGCGTTCGGAATTGGCCACGGGAGCGATTGCGTCGTAGCGGCCGGCGCAGACGAGGGTGGGGGAGCCGATCGTCGGCAGGCGTGCGTCGACATCGTGTCCGGACCGGGCCCCGAGCTGATGGAGATAGCCGGCGAGGTCGTCCCCGGTGCGCTGGACCCGGGAGCCCTGCACCCAGGCGTCGAAGAATCCCGGGGTGAGTCCGGGGATCGGTGGTGAGGCGTCGGGGTCGTAACGCTCGTCGGTCAGGGCCATCGAACGGGCGATGCGGTCGTCGACGTCGAGTGCGGCCAGGGTCTCGAGGGGGAACGACGCGTACGAACCCCCGGGCGAGGTGCAGTTGAGCACGAGGCGATCGACGAGGTGCGGGTGCCCGAGGACGAGGTTCAGCGCCACCATGCCCCCGAAGCTCGTCCCGACGACGTCGCACCGGTCCCATCCGAGCCAGGTGATGAGCGCCGCGGCGTCGTCGGCGTACTCCTGCATCGTGGAGGGGCCGGGTGGCTTCGAGGTCTGCCCGAGACCCCGCTGGTCGTAGTGGCAGGTTCGGCCGATCTCGTTGAGGGGGGATCGGGCCGGAAGCGAACGACGCAGGTCGTTGCCGGTGCCGCTGATGACCAGGATCGGTCGGCCGGAGGCGTCGCCGTGCAGCTCGTGGTAGAGGGTGAGATCGCCGAGTTCGCAGAAGGGCACCGCACGGTTTCTAGCAGGTCGACCGGGCCGTGACGTGCTCGGCGGTCTCCCCGACGGCGAAGACGAAGATGGCAACGGCGACGAACGACCCGATGCCCAGGGTCAGGGCGGCGGCCCCGAGCCCCACGGCATCGGCCATGGCGCCGACGACGATCGGTCCGAGGATGCGGCCGCCGTCGCGGATCATGCCCAGCACCCCGAGGAACTGGCTGGTCGCCTCGGTGGGGGCCACGTCGCCCGAGAGGGTGAGCATCGTCCCGGACCCGAAGCTGTTGCCGACGCCGATCAACGCCACCGCCCCGGCCACCCCGACGTAGCTGTCGACGGTCGACAGCCAGACCAGGCCGATCCCCACGAGCGAGAAGGCGGGCACGATCGCCGCCAGCCGCCCGAAGCGATCCATCGTGTAACCGGCCAGCGGGAAGAGGGCGAAGTCGGTGAACGTGCCGATCCCGACGAGCAGACCGACGTCGCCGGGGTCGAGACCGAGGGAGTCCCCGATCAGCGGGATGACCAGGTTCCGACCCTGACGCACGGCGATGATCAACACCTGGGCCGAGCCAACCGGGAGCAGGATCCGCCAGTGCTCGACGACGGTGCGCATCGGCCGCTCCACGGTCGTCGTCGTCGGGAGGGCCGGACCGGCCGGTTCGCGGCGGCGGCCCATCAGGAGCGGGAACAGGCCGGCGAGCGTGACGGCGGCGGCGATCATGAATCCGGACCGGAATCCGAACCGGTCGACGAGCAAGCCGCCGACGACCGGTCCGACGAAGAAGCTCAGCCGCGTCGTCCCGCCGAACAGCGACATCGCCCGGCCCCGGACCGACGGCGGCGCGGCGCGGGTCATCAGGGTCTGGCGCGACAGCAGCCAGCCGGTCGAGCCGGCACCCCAGCACAGCTGCAGACCGACCAGGAGCGCCGTGACCTCGAGCCAGCCGAACAGGCCGGTCGTCAGGCCCATCAGCAGCACCGAGGCGGCCATCACACTGGTCTCGGACCGTCGCCCGAGCACCTGGCCGAACGGGATCTGCGTCAGCATGGCACCGATGCCCGCGGCGACCAGCACGACCGAGACCCGGCTGTAGGACAGGTCGATGTCGCGCAGGTAGAGCGGCAGCATGAGGAGCAGCATCGCCGTGCCGGTCTGGACGACGACCGCCGGGACGTAGATCGGCAGGGCCAGGCTCCGCAGCACGGCCGCGGCTCCGACCGTGGGAACGAGGGGTTCGGCGCCGGGCATCGGGTGGCACCGTACCGGCCGGTCCGCGCTCGGGCGCTTGACTAGGGTGGCGGAGATGGAGACCAGCAACGCCTCGCTCAGCCACACCAGCGGTGCCACCGAGCCCCCGCTGCTCACCACGACCATCGGCGACGATCTGCGCCGCACCGTCGAACGCCACGGCGCCCGCGAGGCGCTCGTCGTCCGCCACCAGGGGCTGCGCTACACCTACGACGAGCTCTGGTCCGCGGTCGACGAGCTGGCTCGGGCCCTGTCGGCCAAGGGCTTCGTGAAGGGCGACCGAATCGGGATCTGGGCCCCGAATCTCGCCGAGTGGATCCTCACCCAGTTCGCAACGGCCCGTCTCGGCGTGATCCTGGTCAACATCAACCCGGCGTACCGCACGCACGAGGTGTCCTACGCCCTGCGCCAGTCGGGGTGCCGCGGGCTCGTCGCCGCCACCGACTTCAAGACCAGCGACTACGTGGCGATGGTGGCCGAGGTCCGCCCCGACCTCCCCGACCTCGAACACGTCGTCTTCATCGGCACCGACGACTGGACCGACCTGTTGGCACTCGCCGGGCAGCGGACACCCGCCGACATCGAGGCGATCGAGGCCACCCTCGACCGCCGACGACCCGATCAACATCCAGTACACCTCCGGGCACCACCGGGTTCCCCAAGGGTGCGACGCTCAGCCACGCCAACATCTTGAACAACGCCTTCTTCGTCGCCGAGGCGTGCGACTACACCCACGAGGACCGGGTCTGCGTCCCGGTGCCCTTCTACCACTGCTTCGGCATGGTCATGGGCACGCTGGGCTGCACCACGCACGGCGCGACCATCGTCGTGCCGGCGGCGGCCTTCGAACCGATCGCCACGCTCGAAGCCGTCGCCGACGAGCGCTGCACCAGCCTCTACGGCGTGCCGACCATGTTCATCGCCCAGCTGGCCGAGCCGTCGTTCGCGTCGTACGACCTCACGTCGCTGCGAACCGGGATCATGGCCGGTTCGCCCTGCCCGATCGAGGTCATGAAGCAGTGCATCGATCGGATGCACATGGATCAGGTGACGATCGCCTACGGGATGACCGAGACCTCGCCGGTGAGCACGCAGACCGCAACCGACGACCCGATCGACAAGCGCGTCGGCACGGTCGGGCGGGTCCAACCCCACGTCGAGATCAAGGTCGTCGACCCGGCCACCGGCGAGACCGTGCCCCGGAACACCTCGGGCGAGTTCTGCACCCGCGGCTACTCGGTGATGATCGGCTACTGGAACGACCCCGACCGGACCGCCGAGGCCATCGACGCCGACGGCTGGATGCACACCGGGGACCTGGCGGTCATGGACGACGAGGGCTACGTCAACATCGTCGGCCGGATCAAGGACATGATCATCCGGGGCGGCGAGAACGTCTATCCGCGAGAGGTCGAGGAGTTCCTGTACTCCCACCCCCGGATCCGCGACGTGCAGGTGGTCGGCGTGCCCGACGCCAGGTACGGCGAGGAGATCATGGCCTGGGTCCAGACCGAGGACGGCGGCCCGATGTCGGTCGAGGACGTGCGCGAGTTCTGCCAGGGACGCATCGCCCACTACAAGGTGCCTCGGTATGTCGCGGTGACCACCGAGTTCCCCATGACGGTCACGGGCAAGATCCAGAAGTTCAAGCTGCGCGACGACGCCATCGAGCAGTTCGATCTGTCGGGTCAGGTGAGCGAAACGGCCTGAGATTCGGCGGGGCGGCGGCGGTCGCGTAAGCTCGCCCCATGACCGCCACCGACGTTCCCAGCACGATCGAAGACTTCGCCAGCGGCGGATTCGCCACCCGCATGGGGCCACCGACCTTCGACGACGTTGCCGATCAGCGCCGTCACCTGCTCGAACGGCTGGCCGCATCGTTCCGGTTGTTCGGACGATTCGGCTTCGACGAGGGCGTGGCCGGGCACATCACGGTGCGTGACCCCGAGGACCCGGAACGGTTCTGGGTCAACCCGTTCGGCATGAACTTCAAGCACATCAAGGTGTCCGACCTCATCTGCGTCGACCATCACGGTGACGTCGTCGTGGGTACCAACCCCGTCAACCGGGCCGCCTTCGCCATCCACTCGCGAGTGCACGCCGCTCGTCCCGACGTGGTGGCCGCCGCCCACTCGCACTCGATCTACGGCAAGGCGTGGTCGTCGCTGCGTCGCCCACTCGATCCGCTGACCCAGGACGCCTGTGCCTTCTACGACGACCACGTGGTCTTCGACGACTACACCGGGGTCGTGCTCGACACCGCCGAGGGTGATCGCATCGGGGCGGCGCTCGGGTCCAACAAGGCCGCCATCCTGTCGAACCACGGCAACCTCACCGTCGGCACCACCGTCGACGAGGCGACCTGGTGGTTCATCACGATGGAGCGGAGCTGCCAGGCGCAGCTGCTCGCCGAGGCAACGGGCCGCGAGCCCGTGCTCATCGATCCCGACCAGGCCAAGAAGACCGCCGGTCAGGTCGGCTCGCACGAGGCCGGATGGTTCAACTTCCAGCCGCTCTACGACTGGATCACCCGCGAGGAACCCGATCTCTTCGACTGATTCGATGCCGGCATGCCGATGATCGGGGTGAGGTCGTGATCGGGGTGAGGTCGTGATCGAGGTGCGCGAGGTCGGGCCACGCGACGGTCTGCAGTCGGAAGCGCCGTTGCCGGTCGAGTCCCGGGTGGCGCTGGTCGATCAGCTCGTCGCGGCCGGGGTGCGCGACATCGAAGCCGTCAGCTTCGTCTCGCCGACCGCCGTCCCGCAGATGGCCGGCGCCGCCGAGGTGATGGCCGGCATCGAACGCCGTCCCGGGGTCCGGTATTGGGCACTGGTCCCGAATCGGAAGGGGGCCGAACTGGCGGTGGCCGCCGAGGTCGATGCGCTGACCGTGACCATCTCGGCCTGTCCGGTCTACAACGAACGCAACGTCCGGCAACGCATCGACCAATCGGTGGCCGCGATCGCCGACATCGTGGCCCTCGCCGACGGCCGGCCCGTGGACTGCGTGATCTCGTGCGTGTTCGGTTCTCCCTACACCGGCGACGAGCCGACGGCGACCGTTCCCGACCTCATGGCCCAACTCGCCGAACAGGGCATCGACCGGTTCACGCTGGCCGACACCACCGGGATGGCCACCCCCACGCGGATCGAGCGGGTCCTGCACCGCACCGGTGTCGACGTCGGGTTGCACCTGCACGACACCCGCGGCACGGCGCTGGTCAATGCCTGGACCGCGCTCGACCTCGGCGTCGTGCGGTTCGACACCGCCGTCGGAGGACTGGGCGGATCGCCCTTCGCTGCCGGCGCCGGTGGCAACCTCGCCACGGAGGATCTGGTGCATCTCCTCGACGACGCCGGGAGGCCCACCGGTCTCGACCTCGATGGTCTGCTGGCCGCGGCCGAACGGTTGGCGGGGTGGCTCGATCACGACCTTCCAGGACGCGTGGCGAGGCACGGTCCCCGCTCGTCAGCCCCCGGGCGCCGGCTCGGCGGGGAGTGACACGGTCAGCGAGCGCAGACGGTGCGCAGCATCCTCGGGAACGATCGTGTTGAAGAACTCGCCCGACCCGATCTCGCCGGCGGCGATGAACCGAATCACGCCCCTGGCCCGCCACGGGGTGACGATGTCGATGTGCATCTGGGCCCCGGGCCACCGCCCGGCGTCGGCGGGTCGTTGGTGGATCCACATCATGTAGGGCGTCGCCGTCTCGAAGAGCGCGTCGAAGCGACCGAGTGTGTCGACCAGGAGATGGGCGAGGTCGTCGCGTTGTCGGTCGTCGAGGGCCATCAGCTCGGGTGGTCGATCGGTGCTGGCGATCCGCAGCGCATACGGGTAGGGCGAGGCCAGCGGCACCCAGGCGTCCCACCGCCCGATCGAGGAGACCACTCGCCCGGGGTCGCAGTCGAGCGATCCGGCCGACAGTTCGGTCTCGGGCAGGGGAGGGACGTGGTCGAAGGCGTAGATCTGGCCGTGGGGGTGGGGGATCGTGGCGCCGATCTCGGAACCACGGTTCTCGAAGACCAGGGTGTAGGCGACCTCGGGAATGGCGTTCATGGCGGCGGTGCGCTCGGCCCACAGATCGATGACCTTGCGGACACCACCCGGGCCGAGGGTCCACAGCGAGGCCTCGTGGACGGGGCTGTAGAGCACGACCTCGGCGCGGCCCGGACCGAGCGCCGGCCAACGGTTGGGGAAGGCCTTCACGTCGTAGGGCTCGGGGGCCTCGAGACCACCGACGCAGAACGGGCAGCCGCCGGTCGGGAGGTTGGGACGACCCTGGCGGGCCCCGACGACGTAGGTGGCCTGCCCGGTGAGGGGATCGATCCGGCGATCGACCGTTGGTCCGGTGGCCGTCTGCGGGCTCGGCCCCGGGACGGGTCCGGGGTTCTCGGTGGTCACCGGGCGATGCTCTCGGCCATCGTCCCGACCGATGGGTCGGCCAGCACGACCTCGACGCCGAGACCGTGGAGGTGCTCGATCGCCTGGGATGGCAGGAGGCGGTCGCTCACCAGCTGGTCGGCCTCTTCGAGCCGGGCGATCGTGGCGAGACCCGGCGTCATCCACTTGGTGTGGTCGGCGACGACGACGAGGCGGCGGGCGGCGCGTACGAAGGCCTGGTTGGTCTCGGCCTCGGCCAGATTCGGGGTGGAATACCCATGGTTGGGGTCCATCCCGTGGACCCCCATGAACACGATGTCGAGCTGCAGCGAGGCCAGGGATGCCGTTGCCAGGGGGCCGACCAGGGCGTCACTGGGCGTGCGGATCCCGCCGGTGAGGATCGGTGTGATCGAGTGCTCGCTCGATCGGTAGAACACCTGCGCCACCGACGGCGAGTTGGTGACGACCGTGAGCAGGGGAACGGCCAACAGCTCGGTGGCCAGCTTCCAGGTCGTGGTCCCGGCCGTCAGACCGATCGCCAGCCCCGGTTCGACCATCGCCGCGGCGAGATGGGCGATCCCGGACTTGTGGGCCTCCTGACGGGTGAGCTTGGCCTCGAACCCGGGCTCCTCGGCGGCCAGGAGCGCCGTGCGGGTCGCGCCACCGTGCACCTTGGCGAGATGGCCCCCGGCCTCGAGCAGGTCGAGATCGCGCCGGATCGTCATGTCGCTGACCCCGAGACGATCCACCAGATCCCGTACGCGAACCGAGCCATCTCGTCGAATCGTCTCGAGGATGATCTCGTGGCGCTGCTGGGCCAACATGGCCCCCACAATGCCCGAGACGCGATCCGGAGTCAACAGAATCGAACATCTGGGATGTCGAACGGCTCTCCCGACCCGGACGGATCGATGGTGCCGAGCGCCAGACGGCCCGAGCGATCGGGAACGGGACCGATCGGCGGGTCGCTGGACTGCCGTTCCTTCGCACGCCCCGGGAGGACAAAAGCCCCTGGTCCGCCCCTCGGGGCGGTGGGAAGCTGGTTGGGACCACCGGATCTCGACGTGACGAATGACCCATTTCGGCTTGACAGCCGACCGATTTCGATCGAAGCTCGTGCGCAGTTCTGGTGGTTCTCGTTGGAAAATGAGAGATTCCGACCCGACCCAACACCCAGACCCGCAACACCCAGACCTGCAACACCCAGACCTGCAACACCCAGACCTGCAACACCGCCAGTCCAGCAATACCGCAACATGGTGCCGTCCACCCGGACGGCACGTCCCGGGAGAGAAGGAACGCTGCCATGACTGAACTGCACCTGCCGAAATCGCCGAGCCCCGCGTCGGTCGGATTCCCGATCGGCCGTCGCTCGATGCTGAAGGGGACGGCCGCCGCGGCGGGTCTCGTCGCCCTTCCCGCCGTCCTGGCTGCCTGCGGCAGCGACAGCGACGGTGCCACCGATGCCGGTGGCGACTCCGGCGAAACGGCCGCCCCGGCCTCGGGTGAGGTCACCCTCGGCTCGAACTATTCCAACGAGGTTCCCCAGTCGGGTCTCCAGGCCGCCGTCGACGCGCTGCCCAACAAGGACGTCACGGTCAAGATCAACGAGGTCGACCACAACACCTTCCAGGAGAACATCTCGACCTACCTGCAGAACCCCGACGACGTCATCCCGTGGTTCGCCGGCTACCGCATGCGCTTCTTCGCCGCCCAGGACCTGCTCGGTGACGTCTCCAGCGTCTGGCCCGCCCTCGAGGGCGAGCTCGGTGAAGGCTTCAAGACCGCCTCGACCGGCGACGACGGCAAGCAGTACTTCGTTCCCTGGAACTACTACGCCTGGGGCGTCCACTACCGCAAGAGCGTCTTCGCCGACAATGGCTGGACCCCGCCAACCACCTTCGACGAGCTGAAGACCCTCGCCGGCGAGATGGAAGCGGCCGGGATCACCCCGTTCGCCCTGGGCAACGACGGCTTCTGGCCGGCGATGGGCACCTTCGATCAGCTCAACTTCCGGATCAACGGCTACCAGTTCCACGTCGACCTCATGGCCGGCAAGGAATCGTGGGAGGACGACAAGGTCAAGGAGGTCTTCGCGACCTGGACCGAGCTCCTGCCGCTGACCATGCCCGACCCCAACGGTCGCACCTGGGAAGAGGCCGCAGCCGCCCTGGTCAACGGCGAGGCCGGCATGATGATCATCGGCAACTTCGTCGGCCAGCAATTCCCGGCCGAGGACCTGGCCGATGTCGACTTCTTCCCGTTCCCCGAGATCAACCCCGAGCACGGCATCGACGTCGTCGAGGCGCCGATCGACGGGTGGATGATGGCCAAGTCGCCCAAGAACGAAGCCGCGGCCCTCGAGCTGATCGGCTTCTTCGGCACCGGAGCCGCCCAGGACGCCTACCTGGCCAAGGACCCCTCGGCCGTCGCACCGTCCTCGAAGGCCAACACGGCGGCCTACAACGAACTGCAGGTCAAGGCGGCGAAGACGGTCTCCGAGGCCAAGTTCGTCACCCAGTTCCTCGACCGTGACACGAGCCCCGAGTTCGCCTCCAACGTCGCCGGTCCTCGTCTGGCCGACTTCATCGCCGATCCGACCAAGGTCGACTCGATCCTGAAGGACATGCAGGAGCAGGCCGCCGTCATCCTCGGCGGCTGATCCACACGACGTTCAGGGGGAACTCCATGACTGCGACTGCGCCGGCCGACTCCGACATCGGCGTCGGGAAGCAACACAAGAAACGGCGCAGTGCGATGGCCCTGCGGGGTCGGGACCGAACGATCTTCATCCTGATGATCGCGGTCCCGACCTTCTTCCACGTGATGCTGGTCTGGGTTCCGACCCTGGCGTCGATCTTCTTCTCGTTCACCGACTGGAAGGGCATCCGGCTGAGTGATCTCAACCTCGTCGGATTCCTGAACTACGAACAGATCTTCACGGTGTTCGAGAAGGACTTCTGGCAGGCGGTGATCAACAACCTCACCCTGCTCGTCTTCCTCTTCCTGGGGCCGACGGCGCTCGGGATGTTCCTGGCCTATCTGCTCGACAAGAACCTCAAGGGCAGCCGGATCTACCAGAGCATGTTCTACACGCCGGTCGTGCTGTCGCTGGCCGTGGTCGGCTTCATCTGGCAGAGCGTGATGTACAGCACCGAGAACGGCCTGGCCACGGCGCTCTTCTCCGATGGCGGAACGATCAACTGGCTGGGCAACCAGGACTTCCTGATCTCGTTCAGCGAGAACTACGGCATCTCGAAGAACTTCGTCGCCATCCTCGTCGCCATCGCCTGGCGACATACGGGCTACATCATGGTGCTCTACCTGGCGGGGATGAAGAGCGTCGACCAGTCGCTGCGGGAGTCGGCGTCGCTCGACGGCTGCAACGAATGGCAGGCGTTCCGCCACGTGCTGTTCCCGACGCTCAAGCCGATCAACGTCGTCGTCGCCGTCATCACGGTGATCGAGGCCCTCCGGGCCTTCGACATCATCTTCGTCCTCAACACGCCTCGCCGAACGCAGGTGCTGTCGATCCTCACGACCAACAACCTGCTCGGTGAGGGCGGCGGCAACGTCGGTCGGGGCTCGGCCTACGCCGTGCTGTTGTTCCTGCTCTGTATCGGGTTCGTGATCTGGTACGTGACCAACCACTATCGGGAGAGCGAGATATGACCGCCGCCAACGTCGTCGGGGCGAAGGGCAAGAAGCTCACCCCCCAACGGGTCCTGTTGCACGGGTTCCTCATCTCCATGGCGGTGCTGTGGCTGGTGCCGCTGATCGGGGCATTCTTCTCGTCGTTCCGGCCGTTCTCCGAGACGGTGCGCGACGGCTACTTCTCGTGGCCCGATTCGTTCACCCTCGACAACTACCGCAACGCCTGGGATCAGGGCGACATCCCCGGCCGGTACTGGAACACGGCGCTGATCCTGGTGCCGGCGCTGTTCTTCACCCTGTTCTTCTCGTCGATGGTGGCGTTCGGGGCCAGCCGGTTCTCGTGGAAGTTCAACGTCTCGCTGCTGGTGCTGTTCACCGCCGGAAACCTGCTGCCCCAGCAGATCATCATCCAGCCGCTGTTCCAGATGTACAACCGGATCCCCCTCCCGGAGTTCCTGTCGAACTCCGGCAAGCTCAACGGTTCGGTATGGGGCCTGATCCTCATCCACGTGGCGTTCCAGTCCGGCTTCTGCACGTTCGTGCTGGCCAACTACATGAAGCTGCTGCCCAAGGAACTCGGTGAGGCCGCCGTGGTCGACGGCGCCAGCGTGTGGGTCCAGTACTGGCAGATCATCATGCCGCTCACCCGACCGGCGCTGGCCGCCCTGGCCACGCTCGAGTTCACGTGGATCTACAACGACTTCTTCTGGGCGGTCGTGCTCGAGCAACAGGGTGCCGATCGACCGATCACCTCGTCGTTGGCCAACCTCGGTGGGGAGTTCTTCACCGACGACAACCTGATCGCCGCGGCGTCGGTCTACGTGGCCATCCCCACCCTGGCCGTGTACTTCGCCCTCCAGAAGCACTTCATCGCCGGTCTCACACTCGGCGCCAGCAAAGGCTGAACCCGTGACCACAATCGATGTTCCCGGTCGCCGCCTCGCGGTGCTGACCGACCGCGACCGCCCGACGGTGTCGTTGGTCCTCACCTGGGACGACGGCATGCCGACGATCGCCCACTGGGGTGCGCCGATCGCCTCGTTCGAGCCCGACCTCGGCGACCGCCCGGTTCCCCGGGGTGGGCTCGACATCGATGCGCCGCTCGGTCTCGTGATCGAGGAAGCGGGCGGCATCGGCGCCCGGCCCGGCATCACGGGATCTCGGGCCGGTGGAGGCTGGTCGCCCCGATTCACGCTGCGCACCCCACCGGTGATCACGGCGTCGAGTGCCTCGTTCGATCTGGTCGACGCGGTCGCCGGCCTCGATCTCGACGTGACGGTCCGCTTCGGGCCGTCGAGCGAGCTGCTGATCGAGAGCTCGATCGTCAACACCGGGGTCGATGACTATCGGCTCGACGTCCTGGCCCCCTCGGTTCCCCTGCCCGCCCATGCGGCCGAACTGATCTCGTTCGACGAACGCTGGTGCCTCGAGTTCGGGATCGATCGCCACCCCTTCCGGGGTCGGCGGATCGTCGAGAACCGTCGGGCCCGTACCTCCCACAGCCACCTCCCGGCGGTGTTCGCCGGAACCTCGGGGTTCTCCGAGTCGACCGGTGAGGTCTGGGCGCTCCAGTTGGCCTGGAGCGGGAATTTCGCGATCGCCGCCGAGGCCCTGGTCGACGGCCGCCGGCACGTCCAGCTGGGCGAACTGCTCGGTCCGGGCGAGATCGTCCTCGGCCCCGGTGAGCGGTATCGATGTCCCGAGATCGTCGGGGCCTGGTCGCCGGAGGGAATCAACGGCGCCAGCCAGATCTTCCACCGTCACGTCCGGTCGCATCTGCCCCAGCCATTGCGGCCACGGCCGGTGAACCTGAACACCTGGGAAGCCGTCTATTTCGACCACGACCTCGACAACCTCTGCCGGTTGGCCGATGTCGGGGCCGAAGTGGGGGCCGAGCGGTTCGTGCTCGACGACGGGTGGTTCGGGAGCCGGCGGGACGACACGTCGGGTCTCGGTGACTGGTGGGTGAGCCCGGAAGTCTGGCCCGATGGTCTCGGTCCGCTGATCCGGCACGTCACCGGCCTCGGCATGGAGTTCGGGCTGTGGGTCGAACCAGAGATGGTCAACCCCGATTCGGACCTCTATCGAGCGCACCCCGAGTGGGTGTTGGCCACACCCGGCTACGAACCGGTCCTCGGCCGTCACCAGCTGGTGCTCGACTTCGGCCGGCCGGAGGTCCGTGATCATGTTTTCGGGCTGCTCGACCGGTTGCTCGCCGAGAACGACATCCGGTCGTTCAAGTGGGACATGAATCGAGATGTCATCCAGGGGTCGGGATCGGACGGAGCGCCGGGCACCCACGCCCACGTCCTCGGTCTCTACGAGGTCATCGACCGGCTCCGGGCGGCCCATCCCGACGTCGAGATCGAGAGCTGCTCGTCGGGAGGAGGCCGCGCCGACCTGGGAATCCTGCGCCGTACGCAACGGATCTGGGCGTCGGACTGCAACGACGCCATCGACCGCCAACACATCCAGCGGGGCTTCTCGATGCTGTTCCCGCCCGAGGTCATGGGGGCCCACGTCGGCCCCGCTCGCTCCCATACGACGGGGCGTCGTCAGCCCATGGGGTTCCGTCTGGCAACGGCGATGTTCGGCCACTTCGGGTTCGAGTGGAATCTGCTCGAGGTCTCCGGCGGGAGCCGCCGTCGCCTTCGTCGGGCCGTCGAGCACCACAAGCGGCTCCGATCGCTGCTGCACGGTGGCGACGTCGTCCGCCTCGACCATCCGGATCCGGCCGTGCTCGGCCACGGCGTCGTCGCCGGTGATCGCTCCGAAGCCGTCTTCGCCCTGGTCAAGCTGGCGACGTCGGCGACCTCGGTCGGCTTTCCCATCCGCCTGAGCGGCATCGATCCCGACCGGCGGTACCGCATCGCCGTGATCGACGACTTCGGATCGCATCGCGACTTCGGACGCACCACACCGGCATGGATGCAGCACCCGACGGTGGCCTCGGGTCGGCAACTGGTCGAGGTCGGGCTCCAGCCCCCGATCCTGCATCCCGAGTCGGTTCTCCTGATCCATCTCACCGCCGACTGACCACACCGGGCACAATGGGCTCATGACGTCAACGGACACCGCATCGGGGGACGACCGGTTCTTCGAGTTCGACGGACTCGTCGCCGCGGCCGGCTACACCTCGGGCGATCGTGTCGTGATCGGCCACTGGCACGACTCGCCGATCGGTCCCTTCAGCGAGGTGGTCTGGGCCGAACCCGATGGCTGGCGGACCCTGTTCGTGGTCGACGACATCGTCCAACGCTTCGTCACGGCGATCGACACCTTCGATTCGGTCATCATCGTCGCCGACCTCGACGTGGTGTGGTCGCCCGAGACCTCCCGGCTCGACGTGACGTGGCCGGGAGCAGCCCTGGAGTTCGGCATCGGTCGCAACGTCGTGCGGCCCGAACATCGGCCGCGGATGCGGTGGCCGTTGGGATCGTCGGCGGCGCCCGTCGACCGCTACGGCGTCAGCGCCACCGGCGTCTACGAATGGCATCGAACCACGTGGCTCCGTCGGATCGTCGGCGGCTGGGCCGTGGTCGCCGGTCGGGATCTCGGAGAGCCAATCTCCCCGGGGCGGTCCGTCGAGGTCGGCCTGGCCGAGGCGCTCCCGTCCGCCGCCTTGACGGAACGGTCGACTCGCCTGCACGATCCGACCCACCGACTCGACGGCCTCGTCGACGAACTGCGTCTGGCCCGCATCGAGTCGATGGCCGAATTCCTGCGTCAGCACGGCTGACGCCCATCCCGACCTCGAGTCCGAAGGTGCCACGATGCCCGGTCGTTCCCAACCCCGACACATCGATCGCCCGAGCCAGGATGATTCGGCCGAGCCGCTCTGGGTGCCATCGCCGGATCGCATCGCCGCTTCGGGCCTCGACCGATTCCGTCGTGACGCCCGCCCCGAGGCGGCCGACTCCGACGCCCTGTGGCGCTGGTCGGTCGACCACCCGGGACCGTTCTGGCGGGCCCTGTGGGACCACGCCGGCATCATCGGCGACCCCGGCGACCGACTGGTGATCGAGGGCGAGCACTTCTGGCAGTGGCGGTTCCTGCCCGACGCCGTCGTGAGCGTCGCCGAGAACCTCCTCGCGTCCCGGGCGGGAGCCGACGACGTCGCCATCGTCGCTCGGACCGAAGACGGCGATCGCCGAACGATCACCCGTACCGAACTCCGCGAACAGGTCGCCTCCCTGGCCGCCCATTTCCGGTCGATCGACGTGCAGCCCGGCGACCGCGTGGCCGCCTGGATGCCGAACCTCCCCGAAACGGTCGTTGCCTTCCTCGCCGCCAACGCCGTCGGCGCCATCTTCACCTCGACCTCGGCCGACTTCGGTCCGACCGGGGTGGTCGACCGGTTCGGTCAGATCGCCCCGAAGGTACTGATCGCCGCCGATGGCTATCGCTACGGCGGCAAGACCTTCGACTGCCAGGGCCGGCTCCCCGAGATCGTCGGCCGACTCCCCTCCGTCGAGTCCGTCCTGGTGGTGCCGCACCTCGGCCAAACCCTCGACCTCGACTCGATCCCGAGGTCGATGAGCTGGGCCGATGCGATGGCCTCCAACCGTGGAGCGCCGCTCGAATGTCTGCGGCTCCCCGCCGATCACCCGCTCGTGATCCTCTACTCATCGGGCACCACGGGAAAACCCAAGTGCATCGTGCACCGCAGTGGCGGTGTGCTCGCCAAGTTGGCGAGCGAGCACCTCCTGCACAGCGACATCCGACCGGGGGATCGAGTCTTCTACTTCACGACGTGCGGCTGGATGATGTGGAACTGGCTCGTCGGCGTGCTTGCCACCGGGGCCACCATCGTGTTGTTCGACGGCAGCCCCTTCCACCCCGGTCCCGGCGCGCTCTACGACCTCGCCGAGCGTGAGGAACTGACGTTCCTCGGCGTGTCGGCGAAGTTCCTCGACGCATCGGCCGGTGCCGGGCTGCGCCCGATCGAGACGCACCACCTCGCGAACCTCCGGACGGTGAGCTCGACCGGTTCGCCGCTGAGTCCCGAAGGGTTCGCCTGGGTTCGGGAATCACTCGGCTCCGACCTGCACCTCCAGTCGATGTCGGGTGGGACCGACCTCTGCGGCTGTCTGGTGGCCGGGGACCCCACGAAACCCGTGTACGCCGGGGCGATCCAACGGCCGGCGTTCGGCCTGGGCATCGAGGTCTATGGCGACGACGGTTCGCCCCTCCCCGCCGGCGTCAAGGGTGAACTGGTCTGCACCACCCCGTTTCCGTCGATGCCCCTCGAGTTCTGGGGTGACACCGATGGGCAGCGGTATCGGGCCGCCTACTTCGAACGCTTCCCCGGGGTGTGGGCCCACGGGGACTTCGCCTCCTGGACCCCCGAGGGCGGCCTGGTGATCCACGGTCGCTCCGACGCCACGCTGAACGCCTCGGGGGTCCGGATCGGGACCGCCGAGATCTACGGGGTGGTCGAACAACTCCCCGAGGTCGCCGAGGCACTCGCCATCGGGCAGGAACACGACAACGACACCCGGATCGTGCTGTTCGTCCGTCTCGCCGACGGACCCGACGGCGTCCCCGTTCCGCTCACGACCGAACTCGAGGCCACCATTCGGACCGAACTCCGGCGACAGTGCTCGCCCCGTCATGTTCCGGCGCTCATCCGGGCGGTCGCCGACATCCCTCGCACCCGGTCGGGCAAGATCGTGGAGCTGGCCGTCACCGAGGTCGTGCATGGTCGGCCCGTCCGCAATCTCGAGGCGCTGGCCAATCCCGAGGCGCTCGATCTCTTCCGGATCTGACTCAGGCCGAGTCGATCGCGTTCATCGATCGAGGACACCCGGTCGACCCGCCCGCGCAGCGAGCCGGTGCCCCGGTAGTCTCCGCAGGTGGTCGGGTTGGCGGAACTCGTTGCGATGCTCGCCATCGCCTGGTCGGGGCACGACGGGATCGTCGCGTCGGTCACCGTCGACGCGTCCGAGACCACGAGCGTGGCCCCGGCCCCCGAACACGCCATCGCGATCTACGAATACGTCGCCGCGACCGCCTCGTGTCCGCTCGACTGGGCCGTACTCGGCGGTCTCGGCGGCGTCACCTCGGACCACACCCGGGTCGGCGACGATGCCCGCCTCCTGCCCGACGGTGGTACCACGCCGCTCATCCGGTACGAACCGCTCGACGGCGCCCCGCCCGATGCCGTCGCCGATTCCGATGGAGGGGCCGTCGACGGCGATCCCGGGATCGACACCACGGTCGGTCCGATGCAGTTCCTCCCCTCGACCTGGGCCGTCTACGGCGTCGATGGCAACGGAGACGGCGTCGCCGATCCCGAGAACCTCTGGGACGCCGCCACCGGTGCCGCCAACCTGTTGTGCCAGGTGGGGGTCGACGCCGATCGAGATGCGGCCCTCGCCCTCTATTTCGGTACCGATCGCCACCTCGCCTGGCTGGGCCGGCGGATCGACGAACTGATCGACTGGCGAGACGCCGAGCAGTGGGGAGCCAAGCCCCAGGTCGCCGAGGTCATCACCATCGTGCCGCCCGATCCCGCCCTGGTCCTGCCCGAGCTGACCCCGGGAACTCCCGGGGCCGACGCGCCGACCGACCGAGGTGCGATCGAGGGCTCGGGGGCGCCGGATCGGATCGAGGTCGCCGGTACCGAGCAGACGCCCGGCGACCCCATCGGACCCGAACCCGTCGACCGCGGGATCGGGGCCATCACCGAGGGAGGTCCCTCGTCCGAGCCCCCGGCCGCCCCAGCCGGTCGGCCGGGGCCCACGCAGCCGGTCGAACCGGGCGTCGACGAGCCCGGGCCCGCCCCGCCGTCGACCGACGCGGGGTCGCCGCCGGCTCCCGTGGCAGGCGACGGCGTGATCGCCCCGATCGCGGTCTCCGGCGACTGGGCCGGCGACGGTGCGATCGGCAACGCCACGATCGAGACCTCGGGCCCGTCGCCTCGCCTCGTGGTCAGCGACTCGCTCGGACGTCCCTACGGCCGCTCGATCGCCCTCGACCCGCTCCTGGCCGCGACCGACCGGGATCCGGCCAATGCGCCGGCCCTCGTCGCCGGCGACTGGGACGGCGACGGCATCGACACCCTCGCCGTGGTGGTCCGAAACCCCGAGGGGGTCGCCTCGGCCCTCGTGCTCGACCGACGGGGCGACCTGGTCGAGGTGGTCGAGATCGGGACGTTGGCGCCCGGCGCCCAGCTGGCGGCGGCCCTGCCCTCGGTCGCAGACACCGCCGGTGCGACCTTCTGGGACGAGCGGGCGATCGCCGATGGGTCGACGGTCGCCCTGTGGCGCGTGGGTGGCATCCTGATCGAGCAGTCGCTGGCCGATCCCCTCGGCCGCATGCTCGCCGCCGCGGCGGCCGACGGGATCACCCTCGAGGGGTGGGGCTGGCGCAGCCACGAGGCCCAGATCGAGCTCCGGCGGGCCCACTGTGTCGACGTCTGGACCACGCCGGCGTCGCAGTGTCGGCCGCCGACGGCGATTCCGGGCACCTCGCGGCACGAGTTCGGCGTCGCCATCGACTTCCATCGCGGCGGGGTGGCCATCGCCGCGGCGTCGCCCGAATTCGAGTGGCTCGTCGGCAACGCCGAGCGGTTCGGGTTCTCGAACCTGCCGAGCGAGCCCTGGCACTGGTCGATCGACGGCGGCTAGGGCCGCTGGTTCACCTTCACGTCACGGAACGGGAGCTTGGCATCGACCGATGGTTCCTTCGCCAGCCCGAGCGTCCGCTCACCGATGATGTTGTGCTGGATCTCGTCGGTTCCTCCGGCGATCGATGCCGCCGGGGTCGAGATCAGCACCTCGGCGACCATCGGATCGGGCGCGTCGGGCGGGGCGAGCATGCCGGCGGCGCCGGTGATGGCCGTGTGGGTGGCATTCGATCGTCGGGCGATCTCGGAGCCCATGAGTTTCGCGATCGAACCCTCGGGACCGGGCTGGCGTCCGGCCGCTCGCGCCGCCGAGGCCCGGGCCACCGTCCACGAGGCCACCTTGTCGAGGGTGTGCAGATCGGCGACGCGCTGACGGATCACCGGATCCCCGGCTCGCTCGGTGTCGAGCGCCCGGGGAATGGCGAGGTCGACCCGGCCGGCGCGTTGGGGGTACCAGACGTAGGTGCGGTTGTAGGCCTCGTACTCGGCGGCGGCCTCGATCCGGGTCCGACCGACGGGCACCGAACCCTTCGTTGCCCGGGCCCCGAGCCCGCGCTCGTAGGACAGGGTGGTCAGGGCACCCCGCCACCCGTCGCCGACGTCCCCGACGACGTCGGCGTGGGCGACGCGGGCATCGGTCAGGAACACCTCGTTGAAGGATCGGTGACCGTTCATCTGGTGCACCCCTCGGACCTCGACACCGGGCTGCTTCATCGGGAGGGCGAAGTAGGTGATCCCCCGGTGCTTCGGCACGTCCCAGTCGGTCCGGGCGAGGAGCATTCCGTAGTCGGCGGTGTGCGCCCCCGTGGTCCACAGCTTCTGCCCGTTGACCACCCACTCGTCGCCGTCGCGGTCGGCCCGGGTGGTCAGCCCGGCCAGATCGCTGCCGTTGCCCGGTTCGCTGAAGAGCTGGCACCACGTGATGGTGCCGGTGATCATGTCTCGCAGCAGGCGACGTTTGAGATCGTCGGACGCCAGGGCCAGCAGGGTGGGTGCGGCGAGCGTCATGGCCGAGCCGCCGGCGACGCCGACGACGTCGCGATCCCGGAAGACGTCGCGGACCGCCGCGCCCGCCGTTTCGTCGAGTCCCCGGCCGTACCATTCGACGGGCCAGGTGGGGCAGCCCCAGCCCGAGTCGGCCAGGATGGCCCGCCATTGCGGCAGCGGCCGTTCGGGATCCCAGTGTTCGGCGATCCACGTCTCGACCTCGTCGACGAGGCCGGTTGCTGGGCGGTTCGATTCCCCCGTGGTCATGTCGGCGACGCTAGTCACCGGGTGCCGGTGGACGCGAATCATCCATGGACACGGCTCCGAGCGGGTCGATGTCGAGGGGCAGCACCGCACCGTCTTCGGGCAGTGCGGCAGCGATGTCGTCGGCACGAGCCGGGTCGACGAGGACGGCGAGTGCCGGGCCCGAACCCGAGAGCCAGCACGCGAGCGCTCCGGCGTCGAGGGCCCGGTCACGCGCGGCGGCGGTCCCGGGGAGGCCGGCCAGGCGGGTGCGGTGATGGAGCCGATCGTCGGTGGCCGCGCCCATCAGGTCGGGACGCTGTTCGTAGAGGGCCACCAGGAGCAGCGCGGTCCGACCGATGTTGAACACGGCGTCGGACAGGGGCACGCGACGAGGGAGCGCCGCCCGGCTCTGGTCGGTCGCCGATTCCCCGTCGGGGACCCACAGCAGCAGCGAACCGGGGAGCGCGGCGCCGATGCGTTGGGGATCCCACCGCCGGCCCGTCGACCCGGCCCCCTCGGCGACGGCGACCGTGCTCCGGTGCTCGGTGACGAGTTGGATCCCACCGAACACCGAGGGTGCGGCGTTGTCGGCGTGACCCTCGAGGTCGCAGACGATTCGATAACCCGCTCGGGCGGCGTCGACCGGATCGAGGCCCTGCTGGTGGGCCGCGAGGAGGGCACCGGCGGCGCGTGCTGCGGCCGAGAATCCCATGCCCCGGCCCGGTCGGAGATCGAACCGGCACCACACGTCGCCGGTCCCGCCTGCAGCCCGGTGGGCGACTCGGGCGATGTGGTCCGGTCCACAGGGGTCTTCGTCGGGCCGACCGGGCGGGGGCTCGTCGGAGACCCAGACGTGACGCGAGATGGCGATGCCGAGCACGTCGAAACCGGGGCCGAGGTTGGCCGAGGAGCCGGGGGCGCGGACGGTGGTCATGGCTGGCAGCGTAGATCCCGACACCCGGACAACCCATCGGCGGCCGCCTGCGGGTCGCGGGTTCGGCGGTGCAGTATCGTCGCCTGGTCCGGTCGCCGCTCGCCGCGGCCCGAGCGGGACCGACCCTCGAACCGGCCGATCCGTCGACCAGTCAGGAGCCAGTCATGGAGGATCGACGTCTCGGGCGCACGGCCCTGCGGGTCAGCGAGTTGTGCCTCGGCACCATGAACTTCGGCCCGAACACCCCCGAGCCCGATGCGCACGCGATGCTCGATCACGCCCTCGATTCCGGGATCACCTTCGTGGACACCGCCGACCAGTACGGCGGGCGCCTCGGTGTCGGGACCACCGAAGCCATCATCGGGCGCTGGTTCGCACGCTCGGCGGCCAATCGGGACGCCGTGGTCCTCGCCACGAAGGTCCACGAACCGATGTCGGACCGCCCCAACGACCGGGGCCTGTCGGCTCGGCACATCCGGGCCGCCTGCGAGGCCAGCCTGCGGAGGCTGCAGACCGACCACATCGACCTCTACCAGATGCACCACCTCGATCGGGCCGCGCCGTGGGACGAGGTCTGGCAGGCGATGGAGACCCTGGTGGCCCAGGGAAAAGTGGTCTACGTCGGGTCCAGCAACTTCGCCGGCTGGTCGATCGCCCAGGCCTCCGAGGCGGCCCGGTCCCGGCATTTCCTCGGACTGGTCTCCGAACAGAGCCTGTACAACCTCACCGAGCGGACCATCGAGCTCGAGGTCGTTCCGGCCTGCGAGGCCTACGGACTGGGTCTGCTGCCCTGGAGCCCGCTGGCCGGTGGTCTGCTCGCCGGGGCCCTCGATCCCGAGAGTCCCCAGCGCCGTGCTGCGGATCACGTGCGGCGTCGGGTCGACTCGATGCGTCCCCAGCTGCAGGCGTGGGAGGCGGCCTGTGCGCAACTCGGCGAGTCGCCGAGCGCCGTCGCCCTGGCCTGGTTGCTCCAACGGCCCGGCGTGACCGCACCGATCATCGGACCGCGGACCCGAGCGCAGCTCGACGTCGCGCTCGCCGCCGTCGATCTCCGGCTCGACCCCGACTTCCTCGCCCGGCTCGACGAGATCTTCCCGGGGCCGGGGCCCGCGCCCGAGGCCTACGCCTGGTGATCGGTCGGCGCGCTCCCTCCTGACGCCGCTGCCCGTTCCGACATCCGAGACCCGCCGAGGACGTACTCCGGAGCGAACTCGTCGGCCGAGTCGGCCACCACGAAGCGGGTGAGGTGTCGGGCGTGGTCCGACAGCCCGAGCCAGTCCCGGCGGGCGATGCCCGGGATCACCGGCTCCCGGAACCAGGGTGCGTAGTACTCCACGTTCGGAATCGCCCGGGTCTCGTCGGAGAGGTTGGGGGTGCCCCCGTGCCAGGCCCGGACGTCTCGGATCTGCACCGAACCGGCCGGGACCGGGCACACCGTGCTGAGCCGCATCCACTCGGGTTCGTCGGCCAGGGTGGGGAAGGGGGCCCGGGCATGTTGTGAGCCGGGGATCTGCCGGGTCGGCCCGTTGAGCGTCGTGATGTCGGTGGGCAGATGGTTCACGCACACGTAGGGGCACGGGAGGTCACGCGTCGACAGGTGGCCCCGACGGTCGTGGAACGAGCTGAACGGGGTCCGTTCGGCGTCGACGTGATCCCGCATGTCGGCGTGCAGCGGCTGGTAGGACACGGCCCCGGGCAGGCAGAAGTCGCCGCTGGCGGCTCGCACCATGTAGTCCCGGGAGCCGAAGATGGCGGCCAGGATGGGGGTGACCGTCGGCAGGTCGACCAGCATCTGCCACTCGGGGCGGTGCAGCATGCTGCGAGTCGAGCTCGACCCGCCGAAGGAGTACCGATGGGAGCCCCGGTTCCCGCGCCGGTCGGGGTCGAGGGCGATGATGTCGTCGACGACCTCGTCGACGCCTCGGCGCAGGAAGGCCAGTTGTTCGGGGTCGAGGACGTCGCGGACCACGACGAACCCATCACGATCGAAGATCCTCACCGCCCGTTCGACCTCGGAGGGCTCGACGATCTCGAGGCCGCGGAGACCGTTGTGGGCCTCCAGGTGAGCCCGGAGTGCGGCGATCTCGGGATCGTCGCGGTCGCGGCCGCGCCAGCCGAGGTGGGCCTGGCGGGCGGCCCGCTCGTGCTCGGGCGTCTCGTGCTCGGCGCTCATGCTCGCTCCGTCGGGTGCGCAGGGGGTGATCGGACCTGTCATAGCAGTCCTTCCGGGTGAGAGCAGTCCTTCCGGGTGGGAGCAGTCCTTCCGGGTGGGAGCAGTCCTTCCGATCAGAGCAGCAACAGCACGGCCCCGGCGACGAGCGAGAAGAGGATGAGGGCGTCGAAGACCCGCTGCGACAATCGGGTGACCACGAATCGCCCGAGGAGGACTCCCGGCGGGATCAGGAAGACCACCGGCCACAGGCGGGTGATCAGGGTCCGATCGAACAGGCCGGCTGCGAAGTAGCCCGGCACCTTGGTCCAGTTGACGATGGTGAACACCAGGGCCGAGGTCGCGACGAACTCGCGTGGCGGCACCCGCCGGGCCAGGAGATACACCGAAACGGGCGGTCCGCCGACGTGGGCGATCGTCGAGGTGATGCCGGCGGTCACGCCGGCCGCCACCCCGTGCACCGGCCGCACGACGAGGGGGGTGGTCCGAAGACGGGGCTCGGCGATCCGGTAGACGGCGAACGCGAGACTGATGACCACGATGAACAACTCGAGCGCCCGTTCCGACATGGCGCGAAGGAACACGCTGGCGACGACGACGCCGACGACGGCGCCCGGCAGCAGGGCCTGGGCCGCCCGGCGGTCCCAGCGGCCCCAGTGGGCCCACAGGGCGTTGACGTCTCCGACCATGAGGATCGGGAGGAGGACGCCGACGGCGACCTTGGTCGGAACGGCCGTGGCCACCAGGAGCGTGATCACCGGACCGAGACCGCCGAGTCCGCCCTTGGTCAGGCCGACGAGCAGGGCCGCAGCGGCCACGGCGGCGACCACCGACGGCGTGATGGTCGTCGTCGCGGCCAGGGCGTTCGTTGCCAGGGCGTTCGTTGCCAGGGCGGTCGTTGCGGGGTCCGGCATTGCGCACGCACGGTACCGGTCGGTGCCCGCCCTGATCGAGGCCGGGCGGCGGCGAAGCGGACATCCGCATGGTGGCAGCCGTCACAGGCGAGGACTACGTTGGGCGGCCATGGAACTCAACGGAGCACATGTCCTGGTCACCGGCGCCTCACGCGGGATCGGGCTGGCCCTGGCCCGGGAATACGCCCGCCGTGGCGCCACGGTTTCCCTGGCGGCTCGCAACACCGAAGCCCTGAAGTCCCTGGCCGACGAACTCGACGGTCACGCCTTCACCTGTGATCTGCTCGACCCCGACCAGGTCGACGAGCTGATCAGCCGGGTCGAGCTCGAAGCCGGACCCATCGACGTCCTGGTCAACAACGCCGGGCTCGAGACGTCCGAGCCGTTCCACACGATCGGCAGCGAGACGATCCGCGACGTCGTCCGGCTCAACCTCGAGGCGCCCATGGTGCTCACCCGTCAGGTGCTGCCCGGCATGCTGGCCCGACGCAAGGGTCACCTCGTGTTCCTGTCGTCCCTCGCCGGCACCGGGGGGTTCCCGGGGCTGGCCGTGTACTCGGGCACCAAGGCCGGCCTGTCGAACTTCACGGCCAGCCTGCGGATGGAACTGCGCGACACGCCGATCACCACCACGGTCGTCGCCCCCGGACCGGTCGACACCGAGATGTGGGATCACATCGAAGAGGCCGGGGAATACGCCCCGATGCTCAAGCGTCTCCGACGGTTCCTGCTGATCCCGACGAAGTCCCCCGAGTTCCTCGCCCGTCAGACGGTGGCCGCCACCGAGTCCGAGAAGCGCCACGTCCGGACACCGCGACGCCTCCTGGCGATGCACCTGCTGCGTGAGGTCCCCACCCGGATCACCGAGACGTTGATGACCGGCGTCCCGCTCGGTCCGAAGGTCACCGAGGACGAGTTCGTCGAGCTCGGCACCGGCGATCGGCGCTGATCCGATGCATCTCGACGTCATGACCGGCGGTGGCTCCTGGGCCGCCGTCGCCGACAACGCACGCCGCATCCAGGACGCCGGGTTCTCCGGCATGGTCTTCACCGAGACGTCCCAGACCCCGTGGATGTCGATCGCCGCTGCGGCCACCGCGGCCCCCGAGCTCGAGTTCAGCACCGGGATCGCCGTGGCGTTCCCCCGCTCGCCCATGATGGCGGCGGCCATGGCCTGGGAGCTCGCCGGGAACACCGGGGGCCGGTTCCGGCTCGGTCTCGGGAGCCAGGTCAAGGCCCACGTCGAGCGGCGATACGGCGCCGAGTTCTCCCGACCCGGTCCACGACTGCGCGACTACGTGTTGGCGGTCAAGGCCTGCCTGGCCGCCTTCCGCCACGAGGAGCGCCTGGCCTACCACGGCGAGTTCTACCAGCTCACCCTGCTCCCCGAGGCCTGGACGCCGCCTCGGCATTCCCACGGCGACATCAAGGTCGACGTCTCGGCCGTCGGACCGTACATGACGCGCATGGCCGGCGAGGTGGCCGACGGGATCCACGTCCACCCGTTCCATTCGGCCCCGTATCTGCGTGACGTCCTCGGACCCAAGGTGGCCGAGGGGGCCGACCGCTCCGGACGCGACGCCGCCGAGGTCGATCTGATCATCCCGGTGTTCACGATCGTCGGTGATTCCGACGAGGAGCGGGCGGCGACCAAGGCCTACGCCAAGGCCCAGATCGCCTTCTACGGATCGACCAAGAACTACGGCTTCCAGTTCGACATGCTCGGCTTCGAGGGCACGAGCGCCCGGCTCAACGAACGATTGAAGGCGGGCGACGTGACCGGCATGGCCGATCTGGTCACCGACGACATGCTCGAGCACTTCGCGGTCACGGCGTCGTGGTCCGAGCTGGGACCCCGGCTGGTCGAGCGCTACCGGGGGGTCGCCGATCGGCTCGTCCTCTATCAGGCCGAGCAGACCATCAAGGCCGATCCGACCTGCCTCGAGCGCTGGTCGGCGGTCGCAGCCCACGTCCGGGCGGCCTGATCCGGGCCGGATCCGGCCCCGAGTCAACGACGCAGGCGATCGGGACGCAGCCCCGCCAGGTCGAGGGCGGTCGAGGAAGCACCGCGGCGCAGCAGATCGGCGGTGAGCTGCCCGGCCGCGGGAGCGGTCTGGATGCCGGTACCGCCCTGGCCGACACACCAGTGGAAGGTCGGGTGTTCGGGGTCGGGGCCGATCACCATCGAAC
Organism: uncultured Acidimicrobiales bacterium; assembly: GCA_963717115.1. Lineage (GTDB taxonomy): Bacteria > Actinomycetota > Acidimicrobiia > Acidimicrobiales > SZUA-35 > JBBQUN01. The sequence goes on from CAVQVO010000020.1 coordinate 223,936, forward strand.
GGTCCGGGGCGAAGGTGCGCAGGCCGGCCCACGAGCTCGCCACCGATCGGATGTCGAGCGTGGTTGCGGCGTTGATCCGCTCGATCGCCCGGGCCACGTCGAGTTCGTCGGGGCGGGCGTCGCAGGGCGCCGACGGGGTCTCGTCGGCGGGCGAACACAGCAGTTGGCGGCCGTCGGGCTTGATGTACCAGTGATGATCGATCTCGGCAACCAGCGGCCACTGGTGCGAATCGGGGTGCGGCGACCGCACCATCAGCGCCGTGCGGCGCCGGGGCTCGAGTCCGACCGGCTCGACGCCGCAACGACGGGCGACGATGTCGCCCCAGGCGCCCGCGGCGTTCACCAGGTGCGCAGCACCGAAGGTCGCGGCGGCGGTCTCGACTCGCCAGCCGTCGCCATCGGGGGTGGCGCAGTCGAGTCGGTTGGCGACGGCGATCGTCGCCCCGGCCCGACGGAGCCCTCGCACGAAGGCCTGGTGGAGACCGGCCACGTCGATGTCGGCCGATTGCGGCTCCCAGACACACCGCTCGACGAACTCGGGTCGGAGCACCGGAACGAGGGCTCGGGCCTCGGTCGGGCCGAGTTCGACGATGGTCGGGTTGATCGCCCGACCGGCGGCCAGTTCGGCGTCGATGCGATCGCCCGTCCCGGGGCCACCCACGGTGAGGACGCCACGGGACGCGAGCAGCGGCCCGTCGGCCAGGCCGTCGGGCGGGTCGGACAGGAATCCGAGGCTGGCTCGGGTGAGCTGGCGGATGGGCTCGGCCCCGTAGTTCTCGATCAGTTGCGCGGCCGACCGACCGGTGGTGTGGAACGCCAGCGTGTCCTCGGCCTCGACGAGCCGAACACGGTCGCCGAGTTCGAGCGCCAGGGCGTAGGCGGCACTCACGCCGGCGATGCCACCCCCGACGACCACCACCTCGACGTCGTGCATGGCCCGACGGTAGTCCGACCGATCGGTGCGGCCTACCCTGCGCCCATGGGTCCTGCGGGCGGTGCGATGGGGCGAGGGGTTGGCCGATCGGCGTTCGCCTTCAGGGTCGTCGCGTCGGCGGCCATCTGGTTCGTGGCCGTCGCCACCGTGGCGGCCTCCTGTGATGGGTCCGAACCCGAGTCGGATGCCGTCCCGACGTCGCAGGATCCGGTGTCGGCGGCGGGTTGTGATCGCGAGTCGATCGGCGACGACGGTGGCCCGCTGGTCGGAGCGCTGGCGCTGGAGAGCGGATCGATCCTCGGTCAGTGCTTCGGGGAGCCCGACGATCGACTCGATCGGGCCTGGGAGGAGTTGGTGGCGGTGACTCCGGCCGGGGAACTCGACGACGTGGTGGTGCTCGCCGGTTTCGACGAGCCGGGTGGCGACTCCCTCGCCTTCGCCGGGATCCTGGGTGACGGCAACGATCGGTTCGTCGTCGCGGTCAACCTGGCCGAAGCCGAAGTGGATCCCCTCGAGTTCCGACTGACGCTCGTCCACGAGATGGCGCACGTGATCACGCAACGACCCGACCAACTCGACGTCGACGCCGACCCCGACACCTGTGAGACCTTCTGGAACGGCAACGGGTGCTTCCTGCCCGATGCTGCGGTCGTGCGGTGGATCGAGACCTTCTGGAGTCCCGAGCAGTTGGCATCGATCCCTGATCCGGCGCGGTCGGACGAGGCGGGGGCCGAGGAGCGATGCGCTCTCGACCCGTCGTTCCTCGGTTCGTACGCCGCGAGTCATCCCGAGGAAGACCTGGCCGAGAGCTTCGCGGCCTATGTCTTCGACCTCGACGTCCCCGACGAGGTGCGCCCTCGTCTGGACTTCCTCGCCGCCGACCCCGAGTTCCGGGCGTTCCGCGACCGGGTGGTCGACCGTGGTCTGACGGCCCAGCCGAACACCTTCGAACCCTGCGGGTGACGGGTGGGCGTCACTCGTGACGCAGGTAGGAACGCCGGAGTTCTTCGAACCGTTCGACCGACGGGGCCATCTCCCCCAGGATCTCCTCGACGCCGGCCCCTCGATCCAGGGCCCGGCGGAGGGCATCGGTCCCGGCCACTCGATCGAACGACGACGGGTCGGTGACGAGCGACGGGGGAGCCGTCGCCAGATCGCGGAAGCCGACCAGCAACGAGACCGCCACCGAGATCGGATCCACGGCCACCCAGTCCGTCACCGACAGCGCGACGCCCTCGAGTGTCTGACCCTCGAAGAGCGGGTTCGGTGAGACGCCCGGGATGGCGACCGGCGTGAAGCGGGCCGGAGTGACGCCGGCACCGACGAGGGCCGAGACCGTGGGCTGGGCGACGAGATCGGCTCCGCTGGTCACGAACGGAGCCCCGAGCAGGGTGAACGGGCTCGGTGTTCCCGACCCGTCGCTCACCGAGGTCCCGGCCAGCAGCACGGTACCGGCGTAGAAGAGGGCGGACTCGGGAGTTGGGAGGCGCGGACTCGGGGGCACCCACTCCAGACCCAGTTCGGGCCACGACTGCGACCGGGACCAACCCTCGATGTCGACCACGACCAGGTCGAGATCGTCGAGTCCGGGAAGCCAACCCTCACCGACGATCATGGTGGCGATCTCACCGACCGTGAGGCCGTGGATCTGGGGCATGGGGTACAGCCCGATGAAGGACGAGAAGGCGGGTTCGAGGGTGTGGCCGGCCACTCGGTCGCCGCCCAGCGGATTGGGCCGGTCGAGGACGACGAACGTCGTTCCGGTGGCTGCGGCCGTCTGCATCGCCAACCCCATGGTCGAGATGTAGGTGTAGGACCGCGACCCCACGTCCTGCAGGTCGAACACGACGGCATCGAGTCCCTCGAACATCGCCGCGGTGGGTTGCCGGGTCGACCCGTAGAGACTGAAGACGGGGAGACCGGTCGGGGCGTCGACGGAGTCGGTCAGGGACACGCCGGCCGCCAGCCGGCCATCGATCCCGTGTTCGGGGGCGAACAGCGCCCGCAGATCGATCTCGGGGCTCGCCGCCATGGCGTCGACGAGTCGCACCGACCGGCCGTCTCCGAGGCGGACCCGTGCGGTCTGGTTCACGATCGCCCCGACCGTCATCCCTCGGAGGATGCCGAACTCGGCGTCGACGAGCACCTCGGCGCCCGTGCGGACCGGTGGCGACGCGACATCCGGGTCTCGGCTCCCGGTGGCCTCGACACTCGTCGAGGTGGGGGACACGGGAGGTTCCGGTGGGTCCGATCGCGCTCGACGCGCTCGGTGCCGACGACACGGCCGGGGCCGAGGTCGGTCGGTCCGCGTCGGACGTGGTTGCCGAGCATGCGATCGACGCCACACCGGCCACCAGCATGGCGGCCAGGGTCGTCGAGCGTCGCCGGAGGGCTCGGCCCCGGACGTCGTCGGATCCGTCGATCACGGGCTGCATCCTGGCACGGCGGCCGGGTCGGAGCGTCGAGCTTGTCAACCTCGCAGGCCTTCCGTACGGTTCGGCCCATGGAACTCAGAGACCGAGTCGTCGTCGTCACCGGAGCAGGGTCGGGTATCGGGGAAGCGTTGGCCCGGGCGGCCAAGGCCGAGGGCGCCCGCCACGTGGTGGTGGCCGATCTCGACGGGGCCAACGCCGAGCGGGTGGCGTCGGAGATCGACGGGACCCCGTTCACCCTCGACGTCTCCGACGAAACGGCGTTGGCGGCCATGGTCGAGCAGGTCGAGGCGGCCCAGGGACCGATCGACGTGTTCGTCTCGAACGCCGGGTTCGTCACCTCGGGTGGGGTCGAGGACGCCAACGCGCGGATCCAGAAGATGTGGGAGGTCCACGTCCTGGCCCACATCTATGCCGCCCGGGCCGTGCTGCCCTCGATGATCAGCCGGGGCGAGGGCTACCTCCTCAACACGGCCTCGGCGGCAGGCCTGCTGACGCAGCTGGGGTCGATGTCGTACTCGATCACCAAGCACGCCGCGGTCGCCCTGGCCGAGTGGTTGGCCATCACCCACCATCATCAGGGCATCCGGGTCTCGGTCCTGTGCCCGCAGGCGGTGGCCACCAACATCGTGAAGAACAGCCCCGACCGGGGGGACGAGGCCATGGGCGACGACGATCTCGGGTCGGGGGTGGCCGCCGGTGATGGGGTCGTCACCGCCGAGGAGACCGCGGCGCGATGCATCGAGGCGATGCGCGACGAGCGCTTCTGGGTCCTGCCCCACGCCGAGGTGGCCACCTACGTCGAGCGCAAGGCGACCGACATCGACCGCTGGTTGGCGGGCATGCGACGCTTCCAGGGTGCCCTGTACGCCGACGGCGACCTGCCCGGCGACGCCATCGCCCCCCGGCTCTGACCGAGGAGCGAACGTGCCACCGCCGGTGATGGCCGAGGCGAATCGACGCTCGCCACGGCGCGCGTGCAACCTCCTCGGTCGAGTGGTGTCGGTGGTGGTGCTCGCCGCAGCGTTCGCCGTGGCCGGACTCGCGACGCCCCGCCAGGCGGAGGCCGCGCCCCATCGGCGTGCGGTCGAGGCGCCCATCGTGCGTCCCGAGGAGGGCCAGGTCCGACGGCTCTATCTCGCCGTGCTCGGGCGTGATGCCGACGCCGACGGCTTCGCGTACTGGGTCAGCCGCCGGATCGAGGGCGTCGACCTGACCACGGTGGCGGCCGGGTTCGTGTCGAGCGCCGAGTTCGGGGCGCGCTTCGGCGCCCCGACCGATGCCGGGTTCCTGGAACGGGTCTACGACAACGTGCTCGGCCGGACGCCCGATCCCGAGGGCCTCGCCTACTGGTCGGCCCAGTTGCGGGCCGGACTCGGCCGACCGGCGCTGGTGCTGGCCTTCTCCGAGTCCCCCGAATTGGCCGTGCGAACGGGGACGACCCTCCCGGCGCTGCCACCGTTCTCGGCCCGGATCGACCCGGTCGGCGTCGACGAACTGGGAGCCTCGTGGCGCCCCGGTTGTCCGGTGGGGCCCGACGAGCTGCGATCGATCACGGCCGATCACGTCGATGCCACCGGCCGACGCCGGATCGGGACGATCGTGGTCCATCGACGGGTCGCCGCCGACGTCGTCGGAGTGCTCGGTGTGCTCTACGACCGTCGATACCCCATCGCCTCCCTGCGACCGGTCGCCGAGTTCGACGGGAACGACGATGCGTCGATGGCCGCCGACAACACGTCGGGATTCAACTGCCGGCCCGTCACCGGCGGGACCGGCTGGTCCCGTCACGCGTACGGGCTCGCCATCGACCTCAACCCGATCCGGAATCCCTACGTGCGGGGCGCCCGGGTGCTGCCTCCGGAGGGTCTCGGCTGGGTCGATCGGCGTCTCTATCACCCGGCCATGATCCGACCGGGTGACGCCGTGACCGCGGCCTTCGCCGCCGTCGGCTGGCGCTGGGGCGGCGACTTCGCCTCGCTGGCCGACTATCAGCACTTCGAACGCTGAGCCCACGCCTGCCGCCCTGCCGCCCTGCCGCCCTGCCGCCCTCCCGCCCTCCTGTTTCGGGTGACCGACCCTTCTTCGACAGCCGATGCGACCGAAGCTGATCGACGAGCACGAGAAGGATCTCGGCTCGAGCAGTACGCCCCGAAGGATTCGGGGTGCAGATCCGTCACGGAGGACGGCATTCCATGGATGGAACCACGGCACTCGCCGCGCTGGGCCTCGAGCCGGACGCGACCGAACACGACATCAAGCTCGCCTTTCGCTCCCTGGCGAAGTCGGCTCACCCCGACGCGTCCGGCGACGCCGCGGGCTTCGTTGCGCTGCGCGCCGCCTACGAGCAGGCGCTGGCGTCCGCGCTCGTCCGGCCGGCGCCGGAACCGGCGAACCACGACGGTCGATGGTTCCGGGCCTCACCGGCTCGGCGGCGCATCGACCTGGTCGACTCGGCCCCGCCTCGACGAACGGCTCCGACCGCTCGAGGGGCGGCCGATGAACGGGCCTTCGCCGCTCTGCTGCGCCGCGAACTGGCGCAGACCGGTCAGGCCGCGTAGGGGCTGACGATCTCGAAGCCCAGTTCGGCTGCCGCCGGGATCTGCCGGCGTTCGTAGGTCGCGAACCGCACCGGCCGGGGCAGTCGATCGGCGGCCGCCAGATGGATGGCGTCGACCAGGGGCAGGCCGAAGCGTGCCCCGATCTCGGTGGCTCGGACCAGGCAGCGCTGATCGACGGGTACTTCCCAGACTGCCTCCCAGTCGTCACGCACGGCGGTCCAGAGCGCATCGTGAGCACGCGGTCCGACGGCGGCGGCGAAGAGTCCGAGCTGGAGTTCGGTGCGGGCCAGCGCCGAGGCGGCCCAGGCATCGGCGCCGGCCATGGCGTCGACCACGAGGGCCCGGCCGCTCCCGGCGATGTAGCGCCGGAGGAGGGCCGAGGTGTCGAGCACCAGCACCGTCGGAGTCGTGGCGGGCGCAGGACGGGGGTCGGGAGTGCGGGACGCAGCGCTCATCACCGGCCTCGCACCTGATCGAGCAGGCGATCGACGCGCAGGTCGGCGGGAACCGGCAACGGTGGGGGAGCGGGGGGCCGGTCGTGGCGTCGGGGCGGCTCGATCAGCCCGGCGCCTGCCAGGTCCCACAGCGTCGCCTCACCGCCGGGTGGTTCGAGTGGTCCGAGCTGGGCGACCGGTCGCCCCCCGACGGTCACGATCAGCCGCTCGCCGGCTCCGGCCCGACGCACCAACGTCGCCACCGACCCTCGGAGTTCGCGGATGCCGATGCGCTCGATCATCGACTCAGGGTAGCCGAGGCCCCGGTCGTTGTGTACACACGCGTACGCGGATCCGGTTTGTGATCGGGCGGCCGGTGTGTTGTGATGCCCCGCATGAACTTCGCTTTCACAGAAGAACAAGAACAGCTCCGTCAGTTCGTCCGCCAGTTCATGGAGGACAAGTCCTCCGAGTCGGCGGTTCGCGAGCTCATGGAGACCGACACCGGCTACGACGAGAAGGTCTGGAAGCAGATGGCCGAGCAGATGGGTCTGCCCAGCCTGATCATTCCCGAGGAATTCGGCGGCCAGGGCTTCACCTTCGTCGAGTTGGGCGTCGTGATGGAGGAAATGGGCCGGGCCCTGCTCTGCGCCCCGTTCTTCTCCGGTGTGCTCGCCAGCCTCGCCATCCTCGAATCGGGCGACGACGCCGCCAAGGCCGAGCATCTGCCCGGCATCGCTTCGGGCGAGACCATCGCCACGCTGGCCTACACCGAGGAGAACGGCAAGTGGGACGCCGCTGCGGTCACCGCCACCGCCGACGCCTCCGGCAAGATCACCGGCACCAAGAGCTTCGTGATCGACGGAGCCACCGCCGGGCTCCTGATCGTTGCGGCCAAGAGCGCCGCCGGCGTCAGCCTCTACGCCGTCGACGGCAACGGTCCCGGGGTCACCCGCACCGCCCTGTCCACCATGGACCAGACCCGCAAGCAGGCCAAGATCGAGCTCGACGGTGCGCCGGGCACTCTCGTCGGCACCGACGGCGCCGGCTGGGACACCCTCGAGAAGGTGCTCGATCTCGCGGCCATCGCCCTCGCCGCCGAGCAGGTCGGGGGCGCGCAGTTCGTCCTCGAGATGGCGGTGCAGTACGCCAAGGATCGTGTCCAGTTCGGTCGTCCGATCGGTTCGTTCCAGGCCATCAAGCACAAGTGCGCCGACATGCTGCTCGAGGTCGAATCGGCCAAGTCGGCCGCCTACTACGGCCTGTGGTGCGCCGCCGAGCGCAACGACGAACTCCCCTCGGTGGCCTCGCTGGCCAAGGCCTACTGCTCCGAGGCCTACTTCCACGCCGCAGCCGAGAACATCCAGATCCACGGTGGCATCGGCTTCACCTGGGAGCACCCGGCCCACCTCTACTTCAAGCGGGCCAAGAGCTCCGAGCTGATGTTCGGCGATCCCGCCTATCACCGCGAGCAGCTCGCCCAGCGCATCGGCCTCTGAGCCTCGCCACGCCAATCCGTGCGTCACGGCCCGAACGGGTCCGGCGCACGGATTTCGTGCGTTTTGGACCGAAGGTCGACACCGCCGAGTCAGCGCCACGGCGCGGTCGTTCGGGCGCCTCCGGCGCGGTGATTCGGCGCCTCCGGCGCGGTGATAGGGTCGCGTCGTGGCCGTCGTCCTGCTCCTCGTCGCCGCCGTCTCGATCATCGCCCTGGCGTTCGCGTTCACCGGGTGGGCCGTCGGCAAGACCGAGTCCATGCCCGACCAGATCGTGGTCGACGCCCACGAGGCCATCGAGTTCTGCGCCCAGGCCCTCCCCGGCCATGTCACCGCCGAACTGTCCTACGACGATCTGCGGCGGGTCCTGCGTATGCACCTCGAGTGGATCCAGGCCTACGACTTCGCCCCCGAGGGTGCCGCCGATGGCCCGATCGTGTTCGAGCAGTTCGACGCCGTGGACTATGTGATGGAACGGGCCGATGTCAACCACCTCGACATCGCCCGGGACCACGTGGCCGCCATCGTCGCCGCGCACAGCGACTACCTCCAGGTGATGGGGGCCATCCATCTCGAGGACCCCGTGATGGTCCAACAGGACCTCGCCGAACTCCCGATGCTGGGCCCGGCCGACGACTCGGCGATCGACTGACGGGCGCCCGCCGGGCCGCTGCGACCCGGCCGAATCCGGTGCCGGCAAAATGTCGCCATGGCCGCGGTCGCTGTGCCACACTGAGCGGACCAAGAGAAAGGGGGTGGTCCAACTGACTGGAAAACGTGTTGGGACTTTGGAGGTGGCCGAGCGCTAGCTCGACCATTGGCGAGTTGGTCAATCCAACTCGGTCACCCCTGAGCGTCGGGCGAGACCGTCCCGCTCGTGTCGAAATCGGCGCCCAGGTCCAATGAAACATTCATCGAGATGAACGCCGGGCTCGGCAACGGGCTCGGCGTTCTCGTTCGCCCGCCGGGGCCGGCCCCCGGCTGCTCCTCGGGTCGCTGCCTCGTCTGCCCAGCCAGGGTCCGACTCGCTAGAGTGCGAGGCGATGGAACGCCCAATCAAGTTCGAGCACCACCGCTGGGTCGGCGACAAGCGCAACCTCGTGGTCTACGACGTCGACGCCATGACCGACGAGTCGGTCATCGCCGAGCTGATGACGGCCGGCACGTATCTCTGCTTCGGTCCCGACACCCTGGCCGAGGCCCGCAACCGTGGCTTCCGTCCCTATCGGGGAACCGGCGCTGACTGAGCAGCTGATCATCGAGTCCACCGGTGGGGCGTCGCTCGAGGCCCACATGGCCCGACCCAGTGCCGGGAGCGGCGGGGGACGGGCCTCGGTGCTGTTGTTGCACGGCTTCCCGTCGGGATCGGTGGCCGCATCGGAACTCGCGAGCGATCTCCCCGAGTTGGCCGATCGAATCGCCACCGAGATGGACTGGGTGGCGCTGGCCCTGCGGTTCCGGGGGTGCGGCGCATCGACCGGCGACTTCAGCCTCGCAGGCTGGGTCGACGACGTGCGGGCGGCCCTCGGTCATCTCCGGGCGTTCCGCCCCGAACACCGGCTGTACTGCGTCGGGTTCGGCACCGGGGGAGCCGTGGGGCTGGTGGCCGCCGGCGGCGATCCCGAGGTCTCCGGCCTGGCGGTGTGTGGCTCGCCCGCCGACTTCGACGACTGGGCCAGTCGACCCGAACGGCTGTTGTCGCACTCCCACGAGATCGGCGTGATCAAGACCGCCACCTATCCGACCGACTTCGCGGCCTGGAAGAAGGAGCTGGCCCAGATCCGGGCCACACGCGGGGCCGAGGAGTACTCGCCCCGTCCGCTGCTCGTCCTGCACGGCTCCGAGGACGAGCTGGTCCCTCAGCTCGACGCCCGGATGGTGGCCGAGGCCCACGGTGACGCCGAACTCCGAGTCATCCAGGGCGCCGGGCACCAGCTCCGGCACGATCCGCGCTCGATCGCGATCCTGCTCGGCTGGCTCGACCGTCAGGTCAACGAAGCGGCCTGACCCGGCCCCCGATCCGCAGAGGGCGCGGTCGGATCGGCTTTGGATCGGCCGGCTTCGCGTTGGCGCTGCTTCCAGGCCTTGACCGCCGCCAACGAGTCGGGCCCGTCGATGTCGGCCACCGAGCGGGGTTGGTCGTCGGTGAACGGGCTGGCCGCCGACTCGCCGCCGGCGCATTCGAGGCCGAACCGCTTGATCAACACGGCCAGGGTGATCCGAGCCTTCTCGGGGCCGAACCCGGGGAGTGCCTCGAGGCGGCCGACGATCTCGGGACCCGAGTCGACACCGGCCCACAACGCCGCTGCGTCGTTGCCGTGGTCGGCGGCGATGGCTGCGCACAGGGCCTGGATGCGTGTGGCCATCGACCGGGGGAAACGATGGATCGCCGGTGGACCGGTGGCCACCGTTGCGAAGTCGTCGGGGTCGAGCGCGGCGATCGTCGCCGCATCGAGGTCCCGGCCGAGTCGTTCGACGAGGCGAGCCGGTCCGGCGAAGGCCCACTCGATCGGCACCTGCTGGTCGAGGAGCATGGCGATGAGCAGGGCCAGCGGGTCGCGGTTGACGAGGTCTTCCGGGCCGGGATCGGTCGCGAATCGAATGGGCATGCCCCCAGGTTGCCACCCGGCGCGCCGAACGGGCACGCTGTCGCCGTGCCCGCACCACCCGACGCGTCGCGCCGCCGTCTGCCCGCTCGTGCCGATCTCGTGGCCCTCGTCGCGCTGACGCTCGTCGCCGCGTCGTGCATCGCCTCGCCCGGCGACGAACTCACGGTTGCGGTCGAACCGACGATCGACACCGTCACGGGACCGGCGTCGACGGAGCCGAGCCCACCGACGACCCCGCGCCCGACCAGACCGCTCCCGACGACCAGCACGACCCTGGCGACGACCAGCACGATCCCGCCCCTCCCCGCCGACCAGCGGGTCCTGGAGCACCGGGCCGACCTGACCGGAGACCTGGCGTCGAAGTCGGTGGTGGCGTCGGGAACCGGGGTCTATGTGGCGCAGAACATGATGTATCGGCACACGATCTCGGTCTTCGGCGCCGACAAGTCCCTGCTCGCGACCGTGCCCGACTCCATCGACCTGGCCCGATTCGCGGCCGACCTCGACCCGGCGGCGCTGGGTCTCGACGTGGCCGACGGCAGCTATCAGGGAGCGCCGGTCGAGGCGGCCTTCGACTCGACCGGACGGTATGCCTACATCTCGAACTATCGGCTCTACGGCCCGGGCTTCGACGCCGATCCGGGCGACGGCTGCAACAAGGACCAGGGCGATCCGAGCCTGGTGTACCGACTCGACACCCAGCTGGTGGCGACCCCGGACCAGGCGATCGACCGGGTGTACGCCGTCGGGTCGGTGCCCAAGTACGTGGCCGTCACCCCCGACGATCGCCTGCTGCTGGTCACCAACTGGTGCACGTTCGACCTGTCGATCATCGAACTGGCGTCGGGGACGACCCTGGCAACGATCGAACTCGGCCGTCACCCGCGGGGCATCGCCGTCACCCAGGATTCGAGCCGGGCGTACGTGACGGTGATGGGCGGATCCGACATCGCGGTCGTCGACCTGGCGAGCTTCGAGGTCGGCTGGCTCGACGACGTCGGAGCGTCGCCGCGCCACGTCGTGCTGAGCCCCGACGACACCACGCTGTACGCGACGCTCAATGGTGAGGGCACCGTCATCAAGATCGACACGGCGACCGGCGAGGTCACCGACCGGGTCACGACCGGCATCGCCCCCCGCAGCATGGCCCGCTCGACCGACGGGACGGCGCTGTACGTCGTCAACTACGAGTCCGACACGATGACCAAGCTCCGGGCCGCCGACTTCGCGATCCTCGACGAGGTCTCGACCGCTCACCACCCGATCGGCATCACCTACGACGCGTTCAACGACGAGGTGTGGATCGCCTGCTATTCCGGCGTGATCCACGTCTATGCCGAAACCGACCCGGTCCCGGCGTCCTGAACCGGGCGGGCGCCGCGGCGATCAGTCGGGGGTGGGCGCCTCGGCGGCGAGGTCGGCGGCGTAGCCGGCCTCGAGGGCCGCCTTGAGGTCTTCGAGCTCACCGTCGAAACCGGTGGCCTCGGCGAACACGGTCACGGTGTCGGGTGCCGAACGAAGCGCCGGCCATCGTTCGGGGTCCCACACGCCGCCCCGTCGGAACGACTTGGCGCAGTGCAGGAAGACGTTGTCGACCTCGATGACGACGGCGCAGGTCGGGGTCCGGACGAGCGACGACCAGCGATCGAGGAGCCCGGGGTCGGTGGTGATGCGGGCCCGTCCATCGATCCGCACGGTCTCGTCGCGCCCGGGCGTGAGCACCAACAGGCCGGCGTGGGGGTTGTCGACGAGGTTGCCGAGGGTGTCGATGAGGTTGTTGCCCGACAGGTCGGGAAACGCGACGTGGCGCTCGTCGAGCACGAGCAGTTGACCGGGTGGACCGCCGCGGGGCGAGACGTCACAGCCCCCGTCGGCATCGCTCGTGGCGACGAGGAAGAAGGGCGAGCCGGTGATGATCTCGGCGGCTGCCGGGTCGATCCGGGCGACCTTCTTGGCCAGGACCCGACTGCTCGGGGCCCGGTAGAGCTCGCGCAGTCGTTCGTGGCTCGTGACGTCGTGCTCGTTGTCGGGGACCGGTGCCGGCATCGGTCAGCGGTTCCAGGGGGCGTCGACGTCGGTGGCGACGCCGTAGTGGGCGATCGCGTCGGCCACGGTCTGGCGGTCGAGCGAACCGTCGAGCGCGAGTTGCTCGAGGACCGTGACCACGATGCTCGGCATGTCGGTCTCGAAGAACGACCGCAGCGCCTCCCGGGTGTCGCTACGACCCATGCCGTCGGTGCCGAGCGCCGTGAAGCGACGGGGGACGAAGCGGGCGACCGTATCGGAGACCGAACGCATGAAGTCGCTCACCGTGACCACGGGACCGTGCCCCTGGCCGAGGAGCTGGGTGACGAGCGGGACCCGGGACTCGGTGGTCGGGTGGAGCCGATTCCAGCGCTCGGTCTCGAGCGCCTCCTCACGGAGCCGCTTGTAGGACGTGGCGCTCCACAGGTCGACGCCGACGCCCCAGCGTTCGGCCAGTTCCTGCTGGGCGTGGCGGGCGGCGAGCTGGGCCGTGCCCGAGAAGATCACCGAGGCCCGGGTCTCGACGCCGTCCCACCCCGGCGACCACCGGTAGAGACCCTGGAGGATGCCCCGACTCGACACCCTCGGGCATGGCGGGTTGCTCGTAGTTCTCGTTGTAGACGGTGAGGTAGTAGAAGATGTCCTCGTTGTCGACGTACATCCGCTTCAGGCCGTCCTTGATGATGACGGCGAGTTCGTAGGCGAAGGCGGCGTCGTAGGCCTGGCAGGCGGGGATCGTGGTGGCCAGGAGCAGGCTGTGGCCGTCCTGGTGCTGGAGCCCCTCGCCCATCAACGTGGTGCGGCCGGCGGTGGCCCCGCACAGGAAGCCGCGGGCCCGCGAGTCGGCGGCCGACCAGATCAGGTCACCGACGCGCTGGAAGCCGAACATGGAGTAGAAGGTGTAGAAGGGGACCATCGGCACGCCCTGGTGGGCGTAGCTGGTGGCCGCGGCGATCCACGACGCCGTCGAGCCGGCCTCGGTGATGCCCTCCTCGAGGAACTGACCCTGGGCCGATTCCGAGTACGACAGCAGCAGCTCGTGATCGACCGGTTCGTACTTCTGGCCGAAGGGCGCGTAGATCTCGAACTCGCGGAACATGGAGTCCATGCCGAAGGTCCGGGCCTCGTCGGGCACGATCGGGACGACCCGCTTGCCGAAGCCCTCGTCGCGCATCAGTTCCCGGAGCAGCGACGTGAGCACCATCGTGGTGCTGACCTCGCGCCCGCCCGAGCCGGCGGCGAAGGTCTCGAACGGGGCGTCGGACGGCATGGTGAGCGGACGGCGGACGCGGGTCGTGCGAAGGGGCAGCGGAACCGTCGAGGGCCCGCCGGCGGTCCATCATGTACTGGAACTCGACCGAGTCGGGGTGGGGCCGGAAGTAGGGAGGGACGCCGTCGGCCAGCGACTCCTCGGGGATCTCGTCGTGCAGATGGAGTCGATCCCGCAACTCGAGCATCTGGGTCTTGGTCATCTTCTTGATCTGGTGGGTCGAGTTGCGGCCCTCGAAACCCTGACCGAGCGTCCAGCCCTTGACGGTCTTGGCCAGGATCACCGTCGGCTGGCCGACGTGTTCGGTCGCGGCCTTGTAGGCGGCGTAGACCTTCTGGTAGTCGTGGCCACCTCGGGGAAGGGCGCGGAGCTCTTCGTCGGAGAGGTGTTCGACCATCTTGCGCAGCCGCGGATCGGGCCCGAAGAACGCCTCGCGGATGTAGGCGCCGGACTCCACGGCGTAGCGCTGGAACTCGCCGTCGACCGTGGTGTTCATCTTGTTGAGCAGGACACCGTCGACGTCGCGCTGCAACAGCTCGTCCCACTTGGAACCCCAGACGACCTTGATCACGTTCCAGCCGGCCCCGCGGAAGACGCCCTCGAGTTCCTGGATGATCTTCTCGTTGCCCCGCACCGGTCCGTCGAGACGCTGGAGGTTGCAGTTGATGACCCAGGTGAGGTTGTCGAGACCCTGACGACCGGCGAGGGAGATCGAGCCCAGGGTCTCGGGTTCATCGGTCTCGCCGTCGCCGATGAAGCACCAGACCCGGCTCTTGGACGTGTCCTCGATGCGGCGACCGTGCAGGTACTTGAGGAACCGGGCGTGATAGAGCGAGTTGATCGGCCCGAGGCCCATCGAGACCGTCGGGTACTCCCAGAACTCGGGCATGAGCCGTGGGTGGGGGTAGCTCGACAGGCCCTGGCCGCCGACCTCCATCCGGAAGTGGTCGAGCTGGCTCTCGTCGAGGCGGCCCTCCATGTAGGCCCGGGCGTAGACGCCCGGTGCGGCGTGGCCCTGGAAGTAGACGGCGTCGCCGGCCAGACCGTCTTCCTTGCCTCGGAAGAAGTGGTTGAACCCGACCTCGTAGAGCGAGGCCGACGAGGCGAAGGTCGACAGGTGCCCACCGATGCCGTCGGCGGTCTTGTTGGCCCGCACCACCATCGCCGCGGCGTTCCACCGGATGAACGCCCGAATGCGTCGCTCGATGTCCTCGTCGCCCGGGAAGAACGGCTGCTGCTCGGTGGGGATCGTGTTGAGGTAGTCGGTCGAGACGTTCTCGGAGTTGCCGAGCTGGAGGGCCCGGGCCCGCTCGTTCATGCGGCCCAGCAGGTACCGGGCCCGGGTCTTTCCGCGTTCGGCGTTGATGGCGTCGAGTGACTCGATCCACTCGGCCGTCTCCTGCGGATCGATGTCGGGCAGCTGGTTCAAGAACCCATCGATGGTCATGGCGACCATTGTGCCGCGGGTGCCCGGCCTTTGGTGCCATGCCCGATTGGTGTCTCGGACTCCGATGCGCTAGCGCCGCGCGGTCGTGGCACGCTGTCGGGATGCGTGTCTACACCGATGGAGCCTGTTCGGGGAATCCCGGACCCGGCGGATGGGCCTGGGCGACCGAGGACGGGCGCACCGGAAGCGGCGGCGAGCCGCAGACCACGAACCAGCGCATGGAACTGCAGGCCGTCCTGGAAGCGGTCCGCTCGGTTCCCGGGGAGCTGGTGATCGTCTCCGATTCGACCTACGTGGTGAACTGCTTCAACGATCGCTGGTACGAAGGCTGGATCAAGCGAGGCTGGAAGAACTCGGCGAAGAAGCCCGTCGCCAACCGAGACCTGTGGGAGCCCCTGGTCGAGCACTACCTCGGCCGCAGGCCCGAGATCGAGTTCGAGTGGGTGAAGGGTCATTCGGGTGACCCCATGAACGATCTGGTCGACCAGCTGGCGGTCGAAGCGTGCCGGCTCCAGCGGGTCGACGCCGATCCGGCGGCGACCGAGAACTCGCCGATCGAACCCGCCGTGGCACCGTGGGAGGCAGGTCGGGCCGTGTGGATCGTGGGGGCCACCGAGCTGTCCCGCGATCAGCGGTCGGCCCTCCTGGCCTCGGTCGACCGGCTGGATCCCACCCGGGACCTCGCGATCTCGGGTCTGCGTCGTGGCGCCGAGCTGGTCGGGGCCGAGCGGGCCCGGAGCCGCGGCGTTCCGATCGGGGTCGTGCTGCCGTTTCCCGATCCCGCCGATGGGTGGCCGGAATCGGATCGAGAACGATTCGACGCCGTCGAGGCGGCTGCGCACTGGCGCGTCGTCCTCACGGGCGACATGGCCCGACCCGGTGCAGCGGTGGCCGACCGCAACGCGTGGATCCGTTCGTCGGTGACCGGTGCGATCGTGGTCGGCGACGCCGACCTGGTGGAGGAACTCGACGAGGCGGGCCTGGGGGTGGTCGAGATCCCGTGACCGAGCCGTGGTCCGAGGCGGGCCGGGATCAGATCACGGCGCTCGTCACGGAACGGCCCTCGCTACGAAACAGCCAGGAGTCGGAGCGCGGCGTACGAGGTGTTCATCTCGCGACGGAGGGCGTCGGCGAGCGCCGCACGATCCCGGTCGCTCTCGTTCGACGAGTCGTACTCGGCGACGGCCGCGGCATGGGCGGCCGAGATCTGGTGCCAGGTGGCGCCGGGGGCCACGCCCAGGATCTCGAGCAGGACCACGGCGTCGGGTCCGGTCGGCACCGAATCCTCCTGAACCGGGGTCCCGGCCGTCGGCGGGGCGACGGGGAGCTCGTCGGCATCGAGGTCCGGGAAGTGCCACGTCGACGCGGCAACCGCTTCGCCCGGAACGCCGTCGATCGGTTCGATCTCGGAGCCGTCCGACTCCTCACCGTGGCCGTCCAGGGGTCGGTGACCGTTCGGACCGGCCAGGGCGTCGAGCGCCGGCGCCGGGTCGTCGGACAGACCCAGCAGCCATTCGTCCGACGCGATGAACTCGTCGTCGGGCTTCGGTTTCTTGAAGTTCGAGAAGATGCCCATCGTGCCTCCGGGATCGCGGAGCTTCCCATCGGCACCAGTGGCGAAGAATCGGTGGTCCGAACGACCCTGGTTGGGTGGGCCGAACGGCCTCTTCGGGAGCTCGGGCGATCGGGAGCCGGGCGCGTCGGCCTCAGTCCTCGTCGGTGACCACTCGCTCGAGGCGCACCAGCGTCTCGGCGATGCTCTGGCGATGGCGGTCGGGATAGCCGACCCATTCGTAGAGCGGCGGGAATCGGGCCGTGCCCCATTCGAAGGACTCGGTCACGATCGTGTCGTCGCCGTCGGGCTCGAGGTCGTAGCGCCAGATGTGGTGTCCGAAGTGGCGCCAGGCGATCCGCCGGTTCGGTTCGAACTCGACGACCTCGTTCGAGATGCGGTACGGCAGACCCAGCTTCATGTCCATCCCGAATCGGGCCCCCAGCGACAGCGTGGTCGGGTTGCCGCTCCGTGCGGCCTGGACGGTCCCCGAGCCGTCGATCTCGGCGTGGCGGGCGGGATCGGCGAGGAGGGCGAAGATGGTCTCGGGTGGGGCTGCGATCCGGCGCGACGACCAGACGATCTTGTCGGAGTGGGCGGCAGCCGGTCGCGGCGTGTCGGGGGTCTTGGGGTCGGGGGTCTTGGGGTCGGGGGTCATGACAGGAGATCCTCCAGTGCCGGTTCCAGGGTGTCGAAGGTCCAGGTGAATCCTGCGTCGCTCAGGACACGGGGTTCGACCCGCATGCTGTCGAACAACAGCGCGTCGGCCATGTCTCGGCCCAGGAGCAGGCGAGGGGCGAACGGGGGCACCGTGAGCAGGGTCGGCCGGCCGAGGACCGACCCGAGCGTCTTGGTGTACTCGGCATTGGTGACCGGGTTGGGCGCCGTCAGGTCGACCGGTCCGCTCGTCGGGGCGGTGAGCAGGAAGACCAGCGCGGCGACGAGGTCGTCGATGTGGATCCACGAGGTGTATTGCCGTCCGCTGCCGAACCGTCCACCCAGTCCGAACCGGAACAGGGGGAGTGTCTTGGCCAGTGCGCCGCCTTCGGTGGATTGCACGATGCCGGTCCGGAGGAAGGCCGTGCGGATCCCGCTGTCGATCGCCGGTTGGGCCGCCGCCTCCCACCGCACGCAGAGATCGGCGAGGAAGTCGTCGCCCGGCGGGCTGGTCTCGGTCAGCACCGTGTCGCCCTGGCTCCCGTAGTACCCGATGGCCGACCCCGAGAGCAGGACCTTGGGAGGGGTGGTGAGGCCGGCGAGCGTCGAGGCGAGCAGGGTGGTGCTCTCGACGCGGCTGTCGACGAGGAGGCGTTTGTACGAGTCGCTCCATCGCTTCGCGCCGATGCCGGCTCCGGCGAGGTGGATCACGGCGTCGATGCCCTCGAGGGACTCGGCGTCCAGGCGGCCTGCCGCCGGATCCCATTCGAGTTCGTCGGCTCCGGCCTTCGCGGCCCGGCGAACGATCGAGATCGGCCGATGTCCGGCGGCGACGAGCGCGGGCCGGAGCGCCGATCCGATGAGTCCGGTCGATCCGGTGATGGCTACGTCCATGGCTGATCTCTCCGGGTGGGTCGGCGGTCGTTCCGAGCGTAGAGGGGCGCCGAGCGCTTGGTGGGATCGTGCGCCGTGGCCGGGTCCGCCTACGCTGGGGCCATGAGTACGCGTCTCCTGCTCGGACTGTCGCTGGTGACCGGCTTGATGATCCTCGTGGCGTTCGCGGCCCAGGTCATCCTGTGGCAGTAGCCCGCTAGGCTCGACGCCACGCCCGTTCCCGGAGGTGGTTCCCCTGTCCAGCCAGCATTTTGATGTGATCGTCGTCGGTGGGGGACCCGCCGGTTACGCATCGGCTCTCTACGGGGCGTCCGCCGGCCTCGACATCGCGTTGGTCGAGATGAACAAGATGGGCGGCACCTGTCTGAACGTCGGCTGCATCCCCGCCAAGGAACTGTTGGAGACCGCGGCGATCGCCCGTGCAGTCGGCCACGCCCAGGATTTCGGGGTGCTGGTCAAGTCCAAGGGTCTCGACTGGGACAAGACGATGAGCCGCAAGCAGGGCATCGTCGACCAGCTCGTCGGTGGACTCACCGGCTTGCTGAAGAACCGCAAGGTCACGCTCTTCGACGGGCGGGGCACGCTCGGGGCCGATCACTCGACGGTGGCGATCAGCGGCGGCGCGTCCGGCGACGTCTCGATCACCGGCTCGTCGGTGATCCTCGCCGCCGGCTCGGTACCGCGCACCATCCCCGGGTTCCCGGTCGACGACCGTCGCATCGTGACCTCCGACGAACTGTTGTCGATCCCGGAACTGCCCGAGCGTGCGGTGGTGATCGGGGGCGGGGCGATCGGCTGTGAGTTCGCCTCGATGATGTCGGATCTCGGCACCAAGGTCACGATCATCGAGGCCATGCCGAAGATCCTCGTCAACTGCGACGCCGACATCGTCCGCGTCGTCGAGCGCAACTTCGCCAAGCGGGGCATCGATGTCTTCGCCGGTGTCGGTGTCACGGGCCAGACCACCACCGCCGAGGGCGTCACCGTCCACTTCGGCGAGGACCAATCGGTCGAGGCCGACACGGTCGTGTTGTCGATCGGTCGCCGGCCCTACTCCGAAACGCTGGGTCTGGAACACACCAAGGTCGATGTCGACGCCCGAGGGTTCATCGCGGTCGACGGCTACTGCCGGACCTCGGTCGACGGTGTCTGGGCGGTTGGCGACGTGATCAACACCCCGCAGCTCGCCCACATCGGCTTCGCCGAGGGCATGCTCGCCATCACCGACATCCTCGGTGAGGACGCCCTGCCGATCGATTACGACAAGGTGCCGTGGTGCATCTACTGCCAGCCCGAGGTCGCCTTCGCCGGACTCACCGAGGCCCAGGCCCGTGATGCCGGTCTCGACGTCGTCGTCTCGAAGCACCGCTACGCCGGGAACGGCCGGGCCATGATCGTCGGCGACACCGACGGGCTCGTGAAGATCGTCGCCGAGAAACGACCCGACGGCAGCGCCGGAACGATCCTCGGTGTGCACATGGTCGGTCCCTGGGTCACCGAACAACTCGGGCAGGGCTACCTGGCGGTCAACTGGGAGGCCTCGGTGGCCGAGGTCGCCTCGTTCATCCAGCCCCACCCCACCATGAGCGAACTCTTCGGCGAATCCGTGCTGGCCCTCACCGGCCGCTCCCTGCACGGCTGAGCCGACCCACCCGTCCTCGACCACCGACACGCAGCCCTCCCGAGCCGCAGCACCCCACAGCCGCAGCCCTCCACAGCCGCAGCCCTCCGCAGCCGCACGGCCGACGACCGACAACCCATCCGCCGACAGACCAACCCGCCAACCACAGGAGCCGACCCGACGTGGCCGACATCGAAATGCCCCAGCTGGGCGAGACCGTGACCGAAGGGACCATCACCCGGTGGTTCAAGCAGATCGGCGAGACCGTCGCACAGGACGAGGTGCTCTTCGAGGTGTCGACCGACAAGGTCGACACCGAGGTTCCGTCACCCGTCGGCGGCGTCCTGACCGAGATCCGGGTCCCCGAGGGCGACACCGTCGAGGTCGGCACGGTGCTCGCCGTCGTCGGTGATGGCGCGGCCGCCCCGGCTCCCGCTCCCGAACCGGCCGAGGCCGCTCCGGCTCCCGAACCGGCCGCTCCCGAACCGGTCCTCGAGCCGACCCCGGCCCCGCAGCCGGCGGCCGCGGCTCCGGCTCCCGAGCCCGCCCCCGCTCCACCCGCAGCCCCGGCCGCCCCGGCCCCGGCGGCGGCCACGCCGGCCGCGGGCCCGGCGACCGACGGCGATGGGGGGAGCCGCAAGGTGCTCTCACCGGTCGTCCGGCACCTGATCGCCGAGTACCAGCTCGACGTGTCGCAGATCACCGGCACCGGACTCGGTGGCCGGATCAGCCGTGACGACGTGCAGCGCTACATCGAGGCCAACCAGCCACCGGCCGCGACCGCCGCCCCGGCCCCACCGCCCGCCGCCGAGGCCCCGGCGGCTCCGGCTCCCGCCCCGGCTCCGGCGGCCGCCCCGGCTCCGGCTCCCGCTCCGGCCCCGGCCCCCGCTCCGGCCCCGGCTCCCGCCCCGGCGGCGACCGCCCCGGTCCCGGTGCAGGCCTCGGCCCGCGACACCGTGGTCCCGCTCAGCAACATCCGTCTCCGGACCGGGCAGCACATGGTGATGTCGAAGTCGGTGGCTCCCCACACCCTCACCGCCATCGAGGTCGACTACGAGAACGTCGAGCAGGTCCGCAAGGCTTCCGGCGCGTCCTTCAAGGATCAGGAGGGCTTCAGCCTCACCTACCTCCCGTTCATCTCCCGGGCGATCATCGATGCGCTGCGCGAGTATCCGCACCTGAACGCCTCGGTCGGCGAAGGCGAACTGATCGTGCACTCCGACGTCAACCTCGCCATCGCCGTCGACCTCGACTTCCAGGGACTCCTGGCGCCGGTCGTTCGCCAGGCCGACGGCAAGCGGCTCCGGGCCATCGCCCGCGACATCTCCGACGTGGCCCGACGAGCTCGGTCCAAGCAGCTGTCGCCCGACGATCTCAGCGGCGGCACCTTCACGATCACCAACGCCGGGAGCTACGGCACGATGATGCAGTTCCCCATCATCAACCAACCGCAGGTGGCGATCATGTCGACCGACGCGATCAAGCGCAAGCCGGTCGTCGTCGAGGACAACTTCGGGAACGAGAGCATCGTGATCCACTCGGTCGGGGTGCTGGCGATGGCCTGGGACCACCGGGCGATCGACGGTGCCTACGCTGCCGCCTTCCTGGCCCGGGTCAGCGAGATCCTCGAGACCCGGGACTGGAACGCCGAGCTGGCATAGGAGCCACGCATGTCGTCCTCGCCCCCCGGTCGGCCCCTCCACATCCGCTGGTTGGGTCGGGTCCCCTACACCGAGGCGCTCGATCTCCAGCACGCCCTGTTCGCCGGCCCCGCCGACCATCTGCTGCTGCTCGAGCATCCCCCGGTGTACACCGAGGGGGTGCGTGCCCGGCGTGAACACCTGCTCGTCGACCCCGAAGCCGTCGGCGCCGAACTCGTCGCCGCCGATCGAGGGGGCGACATCACCTTCCACGGGCCCGGCCAACTGGTCGGCTACCCGATCCTCTCGGTGCCCGGGCGCCGCGGCGGGGGCATGGCCGACACCGTCGACTACGTCACCACGATCGAGCAGATCGTGATCGACACCCTGGCCGACCTCGGGCTCGGCGCCGATCGTCGGCCCGGTTTCCCCGGCGTCTGGGTCGACGCCGCACGGCCGACGGCCCGCAAGATCGCCGCGATCGGGGTCCGACTCACTCGAGGCCGATCGATGCACGGCTTCGCCATCAACGTCGACACCGACCTCGGCTGGTTCGACCACATCGTCCCCTGTGGGATCGCCGATCGGGGGGTGACGTCGCTGCGGGCCGAGGGAATCGAGGCATCGATGGCCTCGGTCATCGATCGAGTCGCCCACCACGCCGCCCGGCGGTTGGCCGACGGGCGGCCGGTGTCACGCCACGACGTCGCCCACCGGATCAGTCCAACCGATCTCGCCCCGTTCACGCGGGGCGAGGGGCCGGGAGACACCATCCGACCCGATCGCTCGGTCGAGCGGCACCACCGGGAGCAGCCCGAGCGGGCCGGCGTCCCGGTCCAACTCGGTCGTCGACTCGACCAGGCCGGCGTCGACGCCGGCCTCGACGTCAGTGCCCGCAAACCCGACTGGATGCGCGTGAAGCTCTCGACCGGCGACGAGTTCCGGCGCCTCTCGGCGGTGTCGCGCGAGCTCGGACTCGTCACGGTGTGCGAGGAGGCCGGCTGCCCCAACATCTTCGAGTGCTGGAACGAGGGAACCGCCACCTTCATGCTCCTGGGCGAGCGCTGTACCCGGGCGTGCGGGTTCTGCCTGGTCGACACCCGCAAACCCGAGGTCGCCGACCCCGACGAACCGCTCCGCATCGCCGAGGCGATCGGACGGCTCGGCCTCGATTTCGCCGTGCTCACGATGGTGGCCCGCGACGATCTCGACGACGGCGGCGCCGCGATCGTCGCCGACACGGTGCGGGCCATCCACGCCTCGACTCCGGGGGTCGGCGTCGAGGTCCTCATCTCCGACCTCAAGGGCTCGGCACGCGACCTGGCCACCGTCTGCGATGCCCGTCCCGAGGTCTTGAACCACAACATCGAGACGGTCGCCCGACTCCAGCGGGCCGTGCGACCCTCGGCCGGCTACGCCCGAAGCCTCACCCTGCTCGCCCGGGCCAAGGCCCATGGACTCACCACCAAGTCCGGGATGATCGTCGGGATGGGTGAGACCCCCGACGAGGTCCGGGCCACGCTCGTCGATCTGGCCGCGGTCGGCGTCGACATCGTGACGATCGGGCAGTACCTGCGCCCGACCACCCATCACCTCCCCGTGCACCGCTGGTGGACGCCCGAGGAATTCGCCGAACTGAAGCAGTTCGGCGAGGACCACCTGGGCATCCCGCATCTCGAGTCGAGCCCGCTCACCCGATCCTCGCATCACGCCGCTGCGGCCTCCCGCGCCGTTGCGGCTCCCGTCCCGGCTGCTCCCGTCCCTGCGGCCCCGTCCCTGCGGCCGCCGCCCCTGCGGCCGCCGCCCCTGCGGCCGCCGCCCCTGCGGCTCCCGTCCCGGCGGGCGACGCCGGCACGCCGGTCAGTCCGAGCCGACGAAGCTGACGAACGCCTCCAGCGGCATTCGATCCGACTCGAGGCGGTTCACCACGGCGTCCGGGTCGGCGTGGCCGATGGCGACGCCGCAGAAGATGGTCTCCTCCTCGGGTGCGCCGACGAACTCCTTCACCGCCCGAGGCCAGGTGGCCCAGGCCTCCTGCGGACAGGTGGCCAGCCCGGCCTCGGTGGCGAGCAGCATGAACGTCTGCAGGAACATGCCGAGGTCCGACCACTGCGGTGGCCCCATGCGGGCGTCGATGAAACAGAAGATGGCGGCCGGGGCGTCGAAGAACCGGTAGTTCCGGGCGAGGTGGGCGAACCGGGCCGACCGGTCGTCGCGGGCGATCCCGAGGGTCTCGTACATCGCCTCGCCGAGTGCGAACCGATTGGTGCGGTACGGCTCCCACAGATTCGAGGGGTAGACCTCGTAGGCCGGCGGCTCCGGTTGGCGTCCGACGAGGCTCTCGACCAACCGCGTGGTCTGCTCACCGTTGACGACGTAGATCCGCCACGGCTGGACGTTGCCGCCGGAGGGGGCCCGAGAGGCCCGGGTCAGCAGGTCGGCGATGAGCTCGTCGGCGACCGGGGTCGGGAGGAACGCCCGGACGGACTTGCGGGTCGACACGGCAGTGGAGACGTCCATGGCCGGAGTGTAGAGCGGCCCCTTCCGAGCACGGCCCACACGATCGGGTCGCTCAGTGACGGATGGACGGATCCAGCGCCGTTCGGAGGTCGGTGACCAGGTCACGGAAGTCGGCATCGGCGCCGTCGGGCATGACCGCATCGTCGTGGAGGAGGTGGAGCGACGCGAGCAACGTTGCGTAGTCGACGACCTCGGCCGGATCATCCGGACGAGCCTTCCAGGGCTCGTGATGCAGCTCGACGATGCGGGCGACCAGGGGATCGATCTTCCACAGCCGTAGGAGGTAGCCGCCGAGCATGGCGTGGTCGACGCCCGAGAAGGCCCGCTCCCGCCAACTGTGCTCGGTCTCGTCCCGGGCCTGTCGATACAGGTCGAGGGCGTGATCCGGGAACATCACGAGCATCGCGACCTGCCCGATGTCGTGCAGGACCGCGGCCAGGAAGAGCCGGTCGTCCTCGCCGGCAACGGTGCGGGCATGGTTGGCCAACTCGATCGAGTGCTGGTTCGTGCGTTCGACGATTCGCCGCTGTTCGATGCCGAGGTTGCTGGCGCTCTCGGTGGCGAGCACCACCCCGGTCGTGCAGTTGAGGCCGAGGCGACTGACCGCCTCGCTCGCCGAACGGGCCGGCGAGTTGAACGCGAAGAAGGCGGAGTTGGCCATGTTGATCAGCTGCGCCGTGATGCTGACGTCCTGGTCCAGCATCTTGCCGATGTCACGCAGCGACGCGCCGCGCTCGACCTCCTGCCGGAGCTGCGTGTAGAGACCGGCGCGAGCCGGGAGCCGTTCGAGACGCTGCATGACGCTGGTCAGCGCCCCGGGATTGTCGCTGGCGAGCACGGCGACGGCCCGTTCGCCGGCGACCTGCAGCGAGGAACCGATGCTCGGAAGCGCCACCACGTCGTGCGACACGGCGGCTGCGGCCTCGGCGGTGACACTGTCGCCGAGCGAGACCACGCACACGCGTGCCACGCGGGGCATGTGGGTGCGCACCTTGGTCAGGAACTCGACGCCCTGGCGGATGGGCTCTCGGAGGTCACAGATCAACAGCTCGTACGGCACGGCTTTGAGCCGGTCGATCGCCTGGCGCAGGGAGGGAACATGATCCACGAACCATTCGTCCCGGTGATCGGGCAACTCGATCGCAGGCAATCCCGCCGATCCGTGGGGTTCGACACTCAAGACTCGCATGGACACCCGACCTCCTGATTTGCCAGCTTCGTCGGCTGCGGTCGGTCCATGAGACCGATCTCGGGAATCACCGCGCCGCCTCGGCGGTTCCCTCGTCGTGATCGATCACCGAATCCGACTGGGTACCGACCGGGCCCTGGGACCCTGGGCCGGTCGCTGCCCGATCCCGCCTTCGGTGCTGACCGCCGCGGGGCTCGCCTGTGGCTTGAGCGCCGCGGTGTTCGCGGCTGCGGGGAGCCAGTGGATGGCGCTGCTCTGCTTCGTCGCCAACCGGGCCTTCGACGGCTTCGACGGTCTGGTGGCCCGGCGACGGGGCCGGGCCGGTGACATCGGTGGCTACCTCGACATGGTGGCCGACATGGTCGTCTACGTGTCGATCCCGATCGGGGTGGCCGTTGCCGACGGGCGAACCGGGGTCTGGATCGCCACCTCGTTCGCCCTCGGAGCGTTCGCCGTGAACACGGTCAGCTGGTCGTATCTGTCGGCGCTGCTCGAACGACGGGGCCGGGGGGCGACGAGCACCGGAGAGGTCACCTCGATCACGATGCCGCCCGGTCTGGTGGAGGGAGCCGAGACCGCGGTCTGGTTCGCCGTCCTGCTGGCCGTTCCCGAGCTCGCGGCCTGGTGGCTCGGCTCACTGGCCCTCGCCGTGTCGCTCGGCGTCGCCCGGCGCGTCAGGTCGGGCGTGGAGGCCCTGGCCGCGGTCGAGACCACCTCCTCGGCCGACCCGACGATGCTCGATGCCCCGGTCGCCCGGTGACCCGTCGACTCGTCATCGGCGGGTGGTTCGCCGTGGTCGTTGCCGGCGCGTTGGTGGCCCGCCACCAGGGGTGGACGGTGCTCGAACTGGTCGACGGGTTCGGCCGGTTCGTCGCCGAACCCTGGTGGGGTCCACTCCTGTTCGTCGCTGCCTACACGCTGCGTCCGCTCGTCCTGTTCCCCGGGTCGGCGCTGACGGTCCTCGCCGGCGTCGTGTTCGGTCCCGTGTGGGGCACGCTCTGGGTGGTCCTCGGGGCCACGGCCTCGACGGCGGCGACCTACGGAGCGGGTCGGTTCGTCGGTGGCGAGCCGGGCTGGTCGAACGCTCCCGACGCCGTCCGTCGCCAGGTCGAGCGGGCCGTGGACCGGCCGTTCGTTTCCACGCTCGTGATGCGGCTGGTCTACCTGCCGTTCGATGCCGTCGGCTGGCTCGGTGGCCTGGTCGGTCTCCGCTTCTGGCCGTTCCTGGCGGCGTCGTTCGTCGGCACCCTGCCCGGGATCGTGTCCTTCGTCGGGTTCGGGGCCTCCCTCGAGGCGGTCGGCACCGAAGAGCCCGGCATCGACATCGGGCTGCTGGCGGTGTCGGTCGCGGTGGCCGTGGCCGGCATCGCCGTGTCGCGGCGCCTCGACCGCCATGCTTCGGGGCGGCCGACCATCCTCGAATCGAGCAGACCGTGACATCGAGCAGACCGTGACATCGAGGCCCAGACCGTGACCCAGCCCACCGATGATCGTTCCGCCGCCGACTCGTCGGGCCTCGACGGGCTCGGCGGCCCGAGCCGGGATCGGTACGACGTCGTCGTCATCGGTGCCGGTTCCGGCGGGCTGACCGTCGCGGTCGGAGCGGCCCGATTCGGCAAATCCGTGCTCCTCGTCGAACGCCGCTGGGTCGGCGGCGACTGCACCAACGTCGGCTGCATCCCGTCGAAGTCGCTGCTCCACCTCAGCGGGGCGACGGCGAGTCCCGACGGGCGGGCCGTCCTCGCGCGGGTTCGGGATCGACGCGACCGGCTGCGGCAACGGGAGACCGACGAATTCGGCGGGATCGACGGCATCGAGCTGTGTTTCGGATCGGCATGCGTCGTGGGGCCGGGTCGGGTGCGCGTCACACCGGGTCGGGTCGTCGAGGGCGATCACGTGGTCGTGGCGACCGGGTCCCGCCCCCGCCGGATCGACCTCGGGTCGACCGATCCCGATCGGCTGATCACCAACGAGGAACTGTTCGAACTGGAGGTTCCGCCCGAGCGGCTGACGATCATCGGGGCCGGTCCGATCGGGCTCGAGATGGCCCAGGCCTTCTCGAGGCTGGGATCGGTGGTGACCGTCGTCGAACAGTCCGACCAGGTGGTCCCGGGCGTGCTCCCCGAGATCGCGGCCGTGGTCGAGCGCCACCTGCTCGAGCTCGGGGTCCGCATCCTCCTGAACACCCGGGCCGAGGCCGCGCTCCCGGCCATCGCCGAGGCCGACCGGGTGCTCGTCGCGGTCGGGCGCCGACCGAACGCCGATGACCTGGGCCTCGACGAGGTCGGCGTCGCTCGGGATCGCGAGGGGCACGTCCTCGTCGACGGCCGGGGCCGGACCTCGGTTCCGGGAGTCTGGGCCGTCGGCGACGTGACCGACCGCACCGGTACGACGCACGGGGCCAACGCCTGGGGACGACGCGTCATCAAGTCGATCGTTGCGCCGCTCCTGCCGATCGGCGACGAGCCCGCCGAACCGCGGGTCGTGTTCACCGATCCCGAGCTGGCGACGATCGGCCATCAACCGCTCCGTCCCGCCGACGACGTCCGACGGCTCCGGATCGATCTGGCCGACACCGACCGGGGGTTCACCGACGAGGTGACGGCGGGAGCCATCGTGGTCGATGTTCGCCGGCTGACCGGGACGGTGCTCGGGGCGAGCGTCGTCGGTCCCCGAGCCGCCGACCTGCTCGCCGTCATCGCCTTCGCCATGCACACGGGGACGCCGATGCACCGGTGGTATGGCGTCGTGTGGCCCTATCCGAGCCACGCCGATGCCATCGGTCGACTGGTCGACGCCTACATGAGCGAGGCCCTGGGCTCGATCCCGTCGGACTCGAGGCGCTGGGTGTGGGGTCGGGGTCGATCGGTTGGTCGATGGTTGCGCCGCAGTAGTGTGTCCCGGTGGTTCCCGACCTCGGACTGATGCGGATGCGGCATTGGGTCGACGATCTGAACGAACAGATCCCCGACTCGGTCCGTGACGAGGTCCGCTACGACCTCGTGGTCGAAGATCACGCGATCATCCTGCTCGAACGTCGTCGACCCCACGACGTCGACATCGTGGGCGCCGAGATCGCCATGCCCATCGCCAAGCTGCGCTACACCAAGTCGCGCGCCGAGTGGTCGCTGCTGTGGTGCGATCACAACGACGACTTCCATCGCTACGACGAGATCGAGCCCACCCCGCACATCGACCGGCTGCTCGACGAGATCGAACGCGACCCGACCAGCCGGTTCTGGGGCTGAGCTCACCCCCGAGTTCTCGGCGCCGAACGACTGCCGAACCACAGACGGACGCCGACGAGCCAGGCCAGGTGAATCAGGACGATCACGACTCGACCCCGGGCGGCCCATGCGACGAGGGCGATCATCACCCCGACCTGATGACCGAACAGCGCCAGGCGATTCGAGGTCGCCTTGACCTGCCCCAGGCGGGCGGCGATCGGCAGCGCCAGCCCGTAGCCGAGGACCATCAGCGCGATGCCGAGCGGATGCATGCCTGCCAGGATGCCGCGAGCAGTGGCAGACTCGGCCCGATGGGTTCGCACGAGACCGAGTCGGTGATCGAGACCACGCGCCGCCGGGCGAGCGGCGTCCACGACCTCGGTGGGCGGGACGGGTTCGGGACGGTCCCGATCGATGCCCCGCCGTCCGGTGCCCGGCCGACGCCGAGTGCCGCATCGCCGTTCGCCGCCCCCTGGGAGGCCCGGGCCTTCGCCGTGACCCAGATGGCCCAGGCGCTGGCCGGGTTCAACACCGACGCCTTTCGGCACGGGATCGAGCGCGAGGACCCCGACCGGTACCGGACGACCGGATACTGGGCCCGGTGGACCCGGAATGCCGAACGGATGCTGGTCGAGGGCGGGGTGTTGGCACCCGATGCCGTGGCCACCCGGATCGACGGGACGTCGCCCCGCCGTCCGCCGCAGCGCACGACCGATGCGACCCCCGCGACGTCCCGGTCGTCCGAGGCCGAGCCCCCGACCGCCCCGCGATTCGCCGTTGGCGCAACGGTACGGGTGCGGCGCCCCCGCACCGACGGCGGGCACACCCGGCTACCCGCCTACGTGGCCGGGCACCGGGGAACGGTCGAGGCCCGGCTCGGCGGCTGGGTCTTCCCGGACTCCCACGCCCACGGACTCGGCCCGGCACCGCACTGGGTCTACACCGTCGACTTCGCCGCAGCCGAGCTGTGGCCCGGCGCCGGAGCCCATCGGGTCCGCGTCGATCTCTTCGAGCCCTACCTGGAGCCCACATGAGCCACGATCACGATCACGATCCCACGACCACGACCACGACCACGACCACGACCACGACCTGGCGCCCGGCGACCGCGAGGCAGCCCTGCGCATCGAGGCCATCGAGTCGCTGTTGGTCGAGGCCGGCCTGATCGATCCGAGCCGGGTCGACGCCCTGATCGAGCGATACGAGACCGACATCGGACCGCTCAACGGCGCCCGCGTCGTGGCCCGGGCATGGACCGATCCGGACTTCCGGGCCCGACTCCTCGCCGACGGCACCGCCGCCATCGCCGAGCTGGGCTTCGGTGGCCCCCAGGGCGAACGGATCGTCGTGGTCCCCAACGGTGACGGCGTCCACAACCTGGTGGTCTGCACGCTCTGCTCGTGTTATCCCTGGCCCGTCCTGGGACTCCCACCGGCGTGGTACAAGTCGCCCGAGTACCGGGCTCGGGCGGTCCGCGAACCCCGGTCGGTGCTCGCCGAGTTCGGGACCGAACTCCCCGATGACACCGAGATCCGCGTCTGGGACTCCTCGGCCGAGATCCGCTATCTCGTGCTCCCCGAGCAACCGGTGGCATCACGGGGATGGGACGAGGAGCGGCTGATCCCGCTGGTCGACCGCGACTCGATGATCGGGGTCCGCCGGGCCGGTGTCGCCGGCGCTCCGGCGTGAGGACCGACCGATGACCGAACCCGGACTCGACGTCGACGGCCCGGCCGCCCTGCCCCGGCGAAACGGCGAGCTGGCCTTCGACGCTCCCTGGCAGAGCCGTCTCTTCGGGGTCACCGCCGCCCTGGTCGAGGCCGGCAGCCTCGACTGGCCCTCGTTCCAGCAGGCGCTGATCGAGCGGATCGCCCGGCCCGACGCGCCGGGCTACTGGGACTCCTGGGCCGGGGCGCTCGGCGATCGCTGCCACGACCGGCTCCTGGTGTCCGACGAGGACTGGAAACGACGCACCGACGAGTTGGCGGCCCGACCGCCCGATCACGATCATCGTGGCCGTCCCGGGGCCGCGGCCCCGGGAGCGACGCCGGGGTGATCCGGTCGAAGCCGTCCGGCCCGTGTCGCACCATGGTGGCGATGTTGGCTAGAAAGGGCGGACGCATCCGTTCGTCAGGAGACCACCGTGGATTTCGCCCTGAGCCCCGAGCTCATCGCCCTGCGAGATCGAGCCCGCGCCGTCGCGGCCCGAGGTGTCGCCGACTTCGGACGGCACAACGACAGCTGGATCAACGGCTTCTCGAAGGACTTCGCCAAGGTGATGGCCGATGAGGGCTTCATCGGCATGGGGTGGCCGATCGAGCACGGCGGGCAGGCCCGGCCACCGATCGAGCGGGTCATCGTCGCCGAGGAGATGATCAGCGTCGGCGCCCCGATCGCCGCCATGTGGTTCGCCGACCGGCAGATGGGTCCGACCCTCATCGCCTACGGCAGCGCCGATCAGCAGGCCGAGTACCTCCCCAAGATGCTCACCGGGGAGACCACCTGGTGCATCGGGATGTCGGAGCCCGATGCCGGTTCGGATCTGGCCGGGCTGAAGACCTCGGCGGTTCGTACCGGCGACCGGTTCGTGGTGAACGGCCAGAAGATCTGGACCAGCTTCGGCGACGTGGCCGACTTCTGCTACCTGATCTGCCGCACCACGTCCGACGGGCCGCCCCACAAGGGAATCAGTGAATTGATCGTGCCGATGGACCTGCCCGGCATCGAGGTGCGCCCGATCACCGACATGACCACCAACCGCCACTTCTGCGAGGTCTACTTCACCGACGTCGAGGTGCCGGTCGAGAACCTCGTCGGGGTCGAGGGCGACGCCTTCGGCCAGACCATGGTGCAGCTGCAGCACGAACGGGGCGGCATCGACCGTCTGGTGTCGAATCGGGCGCTCTACGAGCTCGCCGTCGAACGAGCCGACACCTCGTCGGCGCTGGTACGCCAGGAGATCGCCGAACTCGAGACCGGCTACCGGATCGGACGGCTCCTGGTCTACCGCGAGGTCCTGCGTCAGGCGCCGGCGGGGTTCAGTGCGGCGACCAAGGCGTTCTGCACCGAGCACGAGATCCGAGTCGCCGATTTCGTGGCCTCGGTGATGGGGGCCGACGCCATGCTCTGGGACGACGTCACGAAGGGCCTGGTGTACGCCCCGGGCTACACGATCATGGGGGGTACGTCGAACATCATGCGGAACATCCTGGGCGAGCGAGTGCTCGGCCTGCCGCGCGAACCGAGATAGCCGACGGCCACGCGCCCGGTGCGCCGGCGCTCGGCCCGGGCGATCCGACCTGCGCCTCGGGACGAGTGCCCGAATCGGGTGGGCATCGGCGCCCGACCCGTCGACTACCCTTGCCGCCCGTGACCTCGATACGACCGGCGGGCTCCGGACGCCGGGCTCGGGCCGAAGCCTTCATGCGGACCCACGCCTCGCCCCGCGCCGGCCTGGTCGTGGTCGCCGACGTCGCGCCGCCCACCGACTGGCCCTCGACCGAGGGGGTCGTCCCCCACGACGCGGCCGCCGCCAACCTCGGCCACGCCCTCGGCTGGACCTGCGAGGTACGGCGGAACGACCTCGTGCTGCTGAACCCGTTGGGCGAGGGTCTCCTCCGCTGCGAACTCCCGACGCTCTCGGCCGATTGGTCGACCCATGTCCGCCGCGACGGATCCTGCGCCATCTATCTGGCGCCGATCGAGGTCGACGACGAGGGGCCCGAACCGATCATCGCGGCCGCCGCAGCACTCGGCTCCCTCACCGCGGCCACGGTCCGCACCGCCATCGCCGCCGATCACGGCCAGGTCGCACCACCGGGGCGCAATGCGCCGTGTCCCTGCGGATCTGGTAAGAAATACAAGCACTGTCACGGCTGATCCGGGCCGAGCATCGTCGAAACGAGCAGGTATGGCCGGTACGGACCGCAGCGATCGCAGCACCGAGTTGTGCACCTATGCGGTGTCCGACGGGGTGGCGACCGTGGCGTTCAATCGGCCCGATCAGATGAACGGGATGACCGGTGACCTCGAGGTGGCCTATTTCCGGCGCCTGCGCCAGGCCGAAGCCGACCCCGACGTGCGGGTCATCGTCGTCACCGGAACCGGTCGGGGCTTCTGCCCCGGTGCCGATCTGAGCCATCGCCCCGGTCCGGGCGGGGAACCGCTGCCCAATGCGTCGATCCCGACCACCACCCCACTCGAGATCGCCAAACCGATGATCGCCATGATCAACGGCGCCTGCGCCGGCGTCGGGCTGGCGTATGCGCTGCAGTGCGATCTGCGATTCGCAGCCGAGGGCGTGAAGTTCACGACCGCCTTCTCCCGACGGGGTCTGATCGGGGAGTACGGCATGCCGTGGCTGCTCGGACAGATCGCGGGGCGGGGTGTTGCGCTGGATCTGCTGCTGTCGGCCCGGGTGTTCCTCGCCGACGAGGCCCTCCGACTCGGCCTGGTCCACGGCGTGGTCGACCACGCCGAGCTGCTCGACACCGTGATGGCCTACGCCCGGGATCTTGCCGACAACGTCTCGCCGGCCTCGGCGGCGATCATCAAGTCCCAGGTCGGCGAGCAGGCCGACATGACCGCCGCCCAGGCCATCGCCGATTCGGATCGACTCATGCGCCAGTCGCTGATCGGGCCCGATGTCACCGAGGGGATCGCCAGCTTCCTCGAGCGTCGGCCCGTCCGGTTCGCGGCGCTCGGTGAGGGCACCACCTATCCCGGTCTGGAGCGCTGACATGCGCCGGAGGTCGTGGCTCGTCCCGATCCTGCTCACCCTGTTGGCCGTGGCCGCATGCGGCGACGACGGTCCGGAAGCGGCGTCGGAGTCCCCCGGCGATCGGCCTGCCCCGTCGAGCTCCACGACCGTCCTCGCCACGGTGCCGCCCAGCTCGACCACCACCGAACCGGCCCCCGTCGCACCGACCGGGGCCGCCCGGTTCGGCGCGATCGTGTTGCCGGTCCTCGAGTCGACGTGCGCGTCGTGCCATGCTGCCGACCAGGCCGGCTCCGACCACTTCCGGCTCGTCACCGTGGCCGACGCCGTTGCCAACGCCGACGACATCGCCCTGCAGGTCGAAGCCGGGGTGATGCCGCCCTGGCCCGCCTCGCATCGATCGTTGCCCTTCGAGGGCGACCCGACGCTGAGCCCCGAGCAGATCGACGCCATCGTCGCCTGGGCGGCCGAGGGAGCCCCGATCGACGTGGCCGCCGAGCAGCCGATCGAGCCGACGAGTCCGCCGTCGTTCATCGAGGACCGCGACATCGTGATGACCTCGGCGGGTGGTGCCTACGCCGGCTCGGTCTCGGTGTCCGACGACTACCGCTGCCTGATCTTCGATCCCGGCAACACCGAGACCGAATGGATCCTGGCGGCCCATCTCGAGGCCGATCAGACCGAGGTCGTGCACCACGGGATCATCACGATGGCGACCGAGCAGTTGCGAGGCCAGGCCGAGCAGCTCGATGCGTCGACACCCGGCCCGGGCTGGACGTGCTACGGCGGCAACGGTCTGCAGGCCGCCGCCGGCGGTGCCCAGTTCCGCGTCGGCGGGTGGGCGCCCGGCGCCCAACCGGCCCGTCAACCCGAGGGCTACGCCATCCAGATGCCGCCCGGGGCCTTCTTCATCGTCCAGATCCACTACCACTACGACGGGTCCGCCCCGCCCGACCTGTCCCGCTACGTGCTCGATCTGGCCTCCGACGAGCAGGTGGCGGCCACCGAGGGCGGCTACCGGGCACTCCAGGGCCAGCTCTACCTGGGGCCGGCCGAGATCCCGTGCCGGACCGACGACACCAATCCACTCTGCGATCGAGCGGCGGCCATCGAGCGGGTCCGTTCGCTCTACGGCGATTTCGTCGCCGGTCTGCCCGATCTGTTCCTGGCCCAGTGCGGCACGTCCCCGGCCGACTACGCCGCCATGACCGACGGGAACGCCTCGTCGACCTGCGATCTGCCGGTCCGCAACCCCGGCCGGATCATGAGCCTCACCGGTCACATGCACGAGCTCGGCGCGAGCATCCGGCTCACGCTCGACCCGGACACACCCGACGAACGGATCCTGCTCGACATCCCGGACTGGGATTTCGAGTGGCAGTACAACTACCGGCCGGTCGACGATGTCGTCCTCGAGGCCGGCGACGTGATCCGGATCGACTGCTCGTGGAACCGCGACCGGGCCCCGTACGAGGCGAACGGCTACATCCTGTGGGCCGACGGCACCGGCGACGAGATGTGCTACTCGAACATCACGACGGCGCCGGTTCCCTGACGCTCGCCCGAGTGATCCGGGTTCAGCCTGCGGCGCTCGTCGTGGCGCAGCGGTAGCTCGTCACCGGGTCTCCGTTCCAGCACGATCCGGTGACCGTGGGCCCGGCCAGGCGCACGAACTCGCTCGACTCCGAGAAGTAGATCATCAGGTCGCCGCGGGACATCCCCCGGCGCATCTGGCCCAGCCAGTAGGCGATCCCTTCGGTGTCGGAGGGTCGGTTCAGCACGTTGCGGTACACGAGCTCCACGAAGGCCTGATTCGAGACGGCGTTGCCGTAGACCGTCCGGAACTCGGCGGAGTCGGCGAACGAGCTCGACATGGCCGAGAGGCCGACGCCGGCACGGTGGCGGGCGTTCCAGTACGACCACCCGGAGGCGTCGGGATAGCGCCCGAAGTAGGCCGTGTAGAGCCGGGCGACCTGGAATCGGTACCACGACTGCGGCGCGTTCGGATCGAGCCCGTCGGTGCCGGTGGTGTTCCCACCGGTGCCGGGCCCGGGGCGACTCGGGTCGACCCAGACGAACTGGTTGCTCGAGTTGCAGGACGGTCCGACGCCGGTGTCGAAGGTCGGGCCGGGGGCCGAGCGGGACTGGGTGCCCGGCCAGGTGCGGTCATACCGGTAGGGCTGCACGCTGCCCCACACCGCGTAGCTGTAACCCTGTGATGGCGGTCGATAGCTGCAGCCGATCGAGACCTCGGCCACCTGCAGGCCCGGCTCCAGCATGATGTTGCGATGCCCGGTGGAATTCATCCACTGGTCGGCGAAGCGGGGCACGAGCGGGCTGCTGGACCCGGCCATGGCGATGATCTCGCCCCGGTAGTTTCCGGTCAGGCACTGACTCCAATGCACCAGTTGCCAGTTGGCGGCGCTGGTGGCGGTGTTGCAGTCGGCGCCGGCGTGGCTCGGGGCCAGGGCCAGCGGGGCGAGTCCGGCGGCGGCGCGGGCCTCGTTGACCTCGTCGAGCAGCCAGGCCCGGGCCTGGTCGGCCGAGATGATCTGACCGTTGTGGTAGGGGTACTCGGCAGCCTCGGCCGCCGAGATCCCGAACAGGGTCGTTGCGGCGGTCAGCACGGCCACGGTGAGTGCCAGGATGCGTCGGGGAGTTCTCATGGCGATCAGGTCCGCCTTTGCCTGCGTCGAATGGGTGCAGGATGATTCGGCGCCTGGGGTCGAAACCTTGAGTCGACGTGCTCGATCGCTCGATTCGATCGATTCGGTCGTTTGGTTCTCGCGGTGCCGGTCGTGCTATTCCAAGCGCATGACCGTGACCCGAACCGAGACCGAGACACCGACGTCCGACCGCGACGTCGTCGAACACTTCGACGTGCTCGTCGTCGGCGCCGGCATCTCCGGCGTCGCCGCTGCCTACCACCTGGGAGACCAGAGCCCCGGCCGCTCCTACGTCGTGCTCGAGTCCAAGGGCGAGTTCGGCGGGACCTGGCGGACGCACACCTACCCCGGCATCCGCTCCGACAGCGACCTCTACACCTTCGGCTATCGATTCAAGCCGTGGACCAGCGCCCCGATCGCCACCGCCGAGGAGATCCTGAAGTACATGGAGGAGGTCATCGACGAGAACGACCTCGCCCGCCACATTCGTTATCACCACACGATCTCGTCGGCCTCGTGGTCGACCGCCGACCGGCGATGGACGATCGAGGCGACCAACACCGAGACCGGCGAGGCGGTGGCGATCACCGCCAACTTCCTGTGGATGTGTCAGGGCTACTACCGCCATTCCGAGGGCTACACACCGACCTGGGACGGCATGGACCGGTTCCGCGGACCGATCGTGCATCCTCAGACCTGGCCCGACGACCTCGACTACGCCGGCAAGAAGGTGGTCGTCATCGGTTCGGGAGCAACCGCAGCCACGTTGATCCCCGCCATGGCCGCCGACGTCGAGCACATCACGATGCTCCAGCGCTCACCGACCTACTTCGCGACCGGCCGCAACGCCGTGGAACTGGCCGACACGCTCCGCGAACTCGAGATCGACGAGACGTGGATCCACGAGATCGTGCGACGCAAGATCATCTTCGACGGTGCGCTGCGGACCCGGGCATCGGCGGAGTTCCCCGAACTGGTCAAGACGGAGCTCTTCAACGGGATCAAGGAGATCCTGGGCGAGGACTACGACATCAGCGAGCACTTCGAGCCCCGCTATCGACCCTGGCAGCAGCGCATCGCGTTCGTCCCCGACGGCGACCTCTTCAAGGGGATCGCGAGCGGCAAGGCATCGGTCGTGACCGACGAGATCGAGACGTTCACCGAGCAGGGCATCCAGCTGAGGTCCGGCGACGTGCTCGAAGCCGACATCATCGTGACGGCGACCGGGTTCAACCTGAACGTGCTCGGTGACATCGACTTCCGCATCGACGACGCGCCGCTGGACTTCCACGACACCGTCACGTACCGCGGGATGATGTTCACCGGCATCCCGAACATGGTCTGGGTCTTCGGCTATTTCCGGGCCAGCTGGACCCTGCGAGCCGACCTCATCGCCGATTTCGTCTGCCGCCTGCTCGGCCACATGGACGACAAGGGCGCCTCGATGGTGACGCCCAGGCTCGGCGAGGCCGAGGCCGACATGGCGCTTCGGCCCTGGGTCGACCCCGAGGACTTCAATCCCGGCTACCTCACCCGGGGCCTCCACCTCATGCCCCAGCAGGGGGATCGCGAACCGTGGCGCATGACCCAGGACTACCTCTACGACAAGAAGGCCCTGCCGGCGATCGACCTCGACGACGGGTCGCTCGTCTTCGAGTGATCGACGCCCGGTCGGCCCGTCAGCGCCCCTCGGGGCGGTACATGCGGATGGGTCGGTGCTCGGTGATCCACTCGCCCTGTTTGGCCCACGGTTTGCCGGCGTAGGCGCCACCGTCGACCACCTGGGCGTGCCCGGTGACGAAGCTCGACTCGTCGCTCGCCAGCCAGAGGGCGGCGTTGGCGATGTCGATCGGGTCGCCGATCCGACCCAGCACCTGGGTTCGGCCGAGCCCGGCCTTCATCTTGTCGAGGGTCGCCTGCGGGGTCCCGGCCCGACCTGCGGCCAGGGGCGTGGCGATGATGCCGGGGCAGATGCAGTTCACGCGGATGCCGTCGGCGCCGAGTTCGAGCGCCACCGATCGGGTCAGATGGATGACGGCGGCCTTGGCCACGCTGTAGAGGTGGGGAGACCACCCCGCCTGCAGCCCGGCCACCGAGGCGGTGTTGATGATCGAACCCGATCCGCGTTCGCGCATGGCGGGGGTCGCATGCTTGATCCCGAAGAACACGCCTTTGAGCAGGACGTCGAAGGTGAGGTCGAATTCCTCTTCGGTCGTGCCCTCGATCGGGCCGAGCGCTCCACCGAATCCGGCGTTGTTGAACATGACGTCGAGACGCCCCCATCGTGACATCGCATCGTCGACCGCCGCGGCGACGTCGTCCTCCCGGGTGACGTCGACCTTGCAGAACGCCACACCCTCACCCAGTTCGTCGGCCAGCGCCGAGCCGTTGGGTTCGTGCATGTCGGCGATGAGGACCTTCGCTCCCTCGGCGGCGAACAGGCGGGCACTGGCTGCCCCGATGCCGGAGGCGGCGCCGGTGATGATCGCTACTCGGTCTCGGAGTCGCATGGGGGTCTCCCGTTCTCGGTCAGGGGGATTCGGTGGGTGGAGGGCGTCGCCCGGCCAGGCGCATGATGTGACGATTGCCCTCCTCCCGGATCAGCGCCAGCTTCACCCTGGTGAGCTTCCAGCCCTCGGGCGTGCGCACGCATTCGTCGGTGTAGGTGCCGAACATCGTGTACTTGTCGCCGCCCTGGCCGGAGGTGAGCCAGTGCTCGGCCCGCATGTGGGCCGTGATCACGGCGTGGTCGCCGTCGATCGCGTAGCGGTGCGAGCCGAGGAAGTGCTGGGTGGCATCGAAGCGGGCGAACAGGCGCTCGACAGCCCGGACGTGTTTGTCGATCGGGAGCAGGCGGGGTGGCGGCTCGGGTTCGAAGTCGCTCATGTCGATGACGACCTCGTCGACGAAGATCGATCGCCACAACGCCCAGTCCTGGGTGTCGAGCGCGAACGCGTACCGGTGGATGAGGTCACGCAGCTCCGACTCGTCGGCCAGTCGCTGCAGGGTCGCCTCGTGATCCATCAGGTCGCCCATTCGTCGGTCAGGACGACCCCGTCGTCGGCGAGTCGTCGGAGGGAATCGGGTCCGAGGCCGAGCCAGCGATCGAGGACGTCTCCGTTGTGCTCGCCCCGATGGGCGGGGGACCCGACGTCGGTCGAGGCCGCCGAGAACCGGTAGGGCGATCGGATGACCTCTCGGGTTCCGCCTTCGCGGTCGTCGACTCGAACCACGGTCTCTCGGTGCACGATCGTCGGTGACTCGAGCACCGCCCGCAGGTCGCGCAGTTCCCCCCAGGCCAGGTTGGCCTGGTCGAGCGCACCCAGCACGGCTTCGCGATCGGGGAGCGAGCAGAGGAACTCGGTGGCGACGCGACGCCGGGCGGTCAGTTTGGTCTCGAGATCGGCATCGGGCGGTGACGGGTCGACCAGACCGTGGACGTTCGACAGCTGGTGCCAGATCCAGCGGAGACCACCGACGAGCGTGACCTTGCCCGCTGCGGTCTGCCAGACCTCGCCGTTCATGCGCTCGCCGTGTCGGCCGTCGAGACTGTCGATGACCTTGTCGTTGGAGAACACCATGGCGTCGGTCATGGCCAGGTCGATGTGCTGGCCGGTGCCGGTGGTGTCGCGAAGCCGCAGCGCCGCCAGGATGGCGATCACCCCGTGCATCCCCGACAGCACGTCGGCGGCGCTGAACGACAGGTCGACGGGCCAGCCCGGCTGTTCCTGGTCGACCAGCCCGGTCTCGGCGTGGATGACCCCGGCATAGGCCGCCCGACTCGACTCGGGCCCCTCCTGTCCGAAGCCACTGATCGACAGCATGATCAGCTCGGGGTGATCGGCCGACAGGGCGTCCCAGTCGAGTCCGAATCGACGCATCACCCCGGGACGGAAGTTCTCGATGACCACGTCGGCCTGCGACGCCAGCTCGGCCACCAACGCCGGTCCGCCCTCGGACTGCAGATCGATGCAGACGTTGTCCTTGCCGCAGTTCTGCTGGAGGAAGTAGGTCGAGACGCCGCCGGTCTTGCGGCCCCACCGGCGGGTGACGTCGCCCTCGGGAGGCTCGACCTTGACGACGTCGGCGCCGAGGTCCGAGAGCACCCGTCCGGCCACCGGGCCGGCGAACACGCGGGACAGGTCGAGCACTCGGATACCGGCGAGCGGAAGCGGTCGTGGATCCATGCGCCGTGACCCTAGTCACCTCGGCCGCACCTGCCGAATTGGAGCGTGCCGCCCGCTCGGGCGATCATGACGGCGCAGGGACCACACGCCCGGCCCAGATCCGGGTGACGAGGAGCAGACGATGGCAGCAGCAGGCGAGAAGCCGCAGAATCCGTTCCAGTTCGACATCTCCGATGCCGGGGGCGACGGGCGGCCACCCCAGGAGTACTACGACGCCATCAAGGCGAAGTTCGCCGAGGAACGAGACCTCCGGCTCGGCTACCGCCCCCCGGGCACCGAGCAGTACGTCCCGCTCGAGGGCGAACTGTCGCACTACGAGACCGACCCCTACGCCGACCAGCTCGTCGACCGGGACCCGATCGACGACGAGGTCGAGGTGCTCTTCATCGGCGGCGGCTTCTCGGCCCTGCTGACCTCGGCTCGGCTCCGCGAACGAGGGGTCGAGAGCATTCGCATCGTCGAGCGGGGGGCCGACGTCGGTGGGACGTGGTACTGGAATCGGTACCCCGGGGTGGCCTGCGACGTGGTCGCCTACGACTACCTCCCACTCCTCGACGAGATGGACTACGTACCCACCCGGCACTACGCCGAGGGACCCGAGATCTTCGCCCACTGCCAGGCCATCGCCCGCCGCTACGACCTCTACGACCTCGCCGTGTTCCAGACCACCGTCACCTCGACGGTCTGGGACGAGGCATCACAACGCTGGGTCCTCACCACCGACCGCGGTGACACGATGCGGGCCAAGTTCGTGATCTGCGCCAACGGGACGCTGTCGAAACCCAAACTGGCTCGCATCGAGGGCATGGATCGCTACCAGGGGCACTCGTTCCACACCAGCCGCTGGGACTACGACTTCACCGGTGCCGACCTCGAGAAACTGGGCGAGGTCCGGGTCGGCATCATCGGCACCGGCGCCAGCGCGGTGCAGATCGTGCCCAATCTCGGCGCGAACGCCAAGGAGCTGTACGTGTTCCAGCGGACCCCGTCGTCGATCGACATCCGCGACGACTGGGAGACCGACGCCGAATGGGCGGCGTCGGTGAAGCCGGGCTGGCAGGCCCGGCGCCGGGCGAAGATCATCGCCAAGCAGCGCGCCGTCGCCGAGAAACGATCCTCGCTCGAAGGCATCTCGCGGGAAGAGAAGATCCGCCGGCAGGAGAACGCCAACATCAACGCGATGATGCGCATCCACCGGCGCATCGACGAGATCGTCGAGGATCCCGAGACCGCCGAGTCGCTCAAGCCCTGGTACATGCTGATGTGCAAACGGCCGTGTTTCCACAACGACTACCTGCCGACCTTCAACCGGCCCAACGTGCACCTGGTCGACACCCACGGCAAGGGCATCACCGAGATCGGCGCGAAGGGTCCGATCTTCGACGGTGTCGAGTACGAGGTCGATCTGCTGATCTATGCCACCGGCTTCGAGGTGCAGAAGACCGGGATCTACAACCGGATCGTCGGCGAACACGGTGTCGACCTCAACGACAAGTACGCGAGCGGCATCCGAACCCTCTTGGGGGTGCACTCCAACGGGTTCCCCAACCTGTTCGTGATGGGCGGCTACCAGGCGTCGTTCCAGTTCAACCTGACCGATCTGCTGCAGGTGCAGGGCGATCACATCGCCAACTGCATCGACTACGCCCGTCGCAACGACTTCGACACGCTCGACGTCGAACCCGAGAGCGAGGAATGGTGGGTGCAGGAGGTCATCGCCCACCGGGGCAAGACCAATCGCAACGCCGAATGCACGCCCGGCTACTACAACTTCGAAGGCGAGGACAACCGCCGCCAGGACGGCAACTACAACGGCGGGTTCCCGGCGTACATCGACCACATCGGCAACGTCGAAGCCGACATGGAGCAGCACTTCGCCTTCACTCGAGGCTGACCGTCACCAGCTCGTGGGCGAGCGCGATGAGCTCGTCCTCGGGGCGATTCCCGTCGGTACCCGGCGTGTCGTCGAGCGCCGCCGCCCGGGCACGGCACTGCAGGTCGTCGAGGCGGTCGGCGGGCACGTTCCCCGTCAGGGCGGCCGCTTCCACGGCGGCAACGGCCAGGAGCACCGCCTGCTGGCGATCGCCCCGGGCGGCGATGGCCTCGGCCGTCTCGAGCAGGCGAAGGGGGAGCGTCGCCGTGTTGGTCACCCGCCCGACCCGTTGGGCCTCGAGCTCGGTGACGATGCGATCCACGCTGAGCGCTCCGAGTGCCGCGGCCAGCATCGTGACGCCCAACCAGTTCGGTGCCCGACTGAGCACGGCGACGACCGAACCCACCACCCAGGCCAGTTCGAGCCGGGTCTCGAGCGTGGCGTAGGCGCGACCCCGACGG
Organism: uncultured Acidimicrobiales bacterium; assembly: GCA_963717115.1. GTDB lineage: Bacteria > Actinomycetota > Acidimicrobiia > Acidimicrobiales > SZUA-35 > JBBQUN01. Next base: position 266,348 of record CAVQVO010000020.1, read on the forward strand.
GCGTGGGGAGCCTCGGTCTGCACGATGCCGTCGAAGGCCCGTCGACCGATGCTGCCGGCGAGCCCGAGCGAGAGGGCGACCGCGGTGACCGTCACGGGATGGAAGCGCAGGGCCGCGAGCGCGGCGATCAGCGCCGGGCCGACGAGACACATCGTCAGCAGACGCTGGCCGTCGAACCGGAGGCGCAGGCGGGGGGCCAGGAACGTCCCGGCGAAGCCGCCGAAGGACGCCGACAGCGCGATCAGGCCGATCAGCCAGGCCGGTTCGCCGGTGGTCTTGAGGGCGAAGCCGACGTGGAAGAACACGAAGCCGGTCGCCATGCGCAGCCCGGCCATCGCGACGGTCGCGGTCTGGATCCCCGGCCCGTGCATCTCGGTGGACTCCACGACCGGTGACGCCGGGTCGGGAACGTCGTCGTGGTCGGGGATGGCCAGGGCGGCCAACGCCGCCAGCCCGTAGCAGAGCGCCCCCGTCCGCAGCACCCACGAGGCGCCGCCCAGTTGCAGGATGCCGACGCCGACGCCGGCGGCGCTGACCCCGGCGACGGTTCCCACTCGGGCGAGCATCGAGTTGACGACGACCAGCGCCGACCGATCCTCGACCAGAGACGGGATCAGGGCGTTTCGCCCCACCACGTACACCTTGGCCAACACCACGATCACGAACGCTTCGGGGTACAACAGCAGGGTCTTGAGCTGCGAGGCGAGGAGCGCGGCGACCAGGGACCGGCCGGCCAGCGACAGGATCAGCACGGCCCGGTGACCACCCCGGAGCCGGTCGATGATCGGCCCGATGAGCGGGGCCAGCACCGCGAACGGCGCCATGGTGACCGCCAGGTAGAGCAGGATTCGGGGTCGGGCCGCGTCGACGCTCACGTTGAAGAACAGCGAACCGACCAACGACAGGGCGAACAGGGCCTCCCCGGCGCTGTGCATCGCCTGCACCGGCAGGAGCCGACGGGCGGCGGCGCCTCCGAGGTCGAATCGTCCGGCCGGCGTCGCGGCGGCCTGGCCGACGGCGGTCATGACGTGGGGACGAACCCTTCGGGCTCGACCGGCTCCGGGGTGCCCTCGACGGTCCACTGTTCGGGTTCCTCGGTCGTTGCGGCACGATCGAAGACGATCGTCATGCGGTAGGCGTCGATGTCGTCGAGCGAGCGATACACCTCGGCCCGAACGCCGACCTCGCGGTCCGTGGCGCCCGGGGTGATGGCGCCGAGCCCGACGAGGAGGAGATCGTCGCGGACGGGGGCGTTCTCGAGATCGGGATCGACGACCTCGCCCAGGTCGTCGATGAACCGGATGTCGTAGCGGTCGAGGAACCGGGCAACGACGGCCACCTGCACCTCGAGGTCGATTGCGCCGGTGTCGAACGACTCGACGTAGATCACCGGTACCGCTTCGGGGTCCTCGGGAGGGATGGCGTGCACCGTGATCACCTCGCCGATCGCTGCCGCGTAGACGGCGGCATCGCGGTCGCTGCGATCGTCGGCGGGGTCGCTGCACGCCCCGGCCCACACCACGACCAGTCCCGAGACCAGCACCGGAACCAGCGCCGCCGGCAGCCTGGTTTGCAGGAGTCGGATCATCGGGCCAACCTAATGCCCATCGCGTAGGTCGACATGGGAAATCGGGGATTGACATGAGCCGTGCAGGTGATTCGTGAGCATCGTCGAATGGTTGAGCGGCAACCCGACCGAGCTCGGCTTCGACCCGGCGGAGTTGCGGGCCCGATACCTGCACGAACGCGACAAGCGGCTCCGTGACGAGGGCAACGATCAGTACACCGAGGTGGTCGCCGAGTTCGCCCACTACGACGACGACCCCTACACCGAACGGATCGAGCGAGACGCCGTCGACGACGAGGTCGAGGTCGTGATCATCGGTGGCGGGTTCGGCGGTCTGTTGATGGGGGCGCGGTTGCGCCGAGCGGGCTACGACGACATCCGGGTCATCGAACGGGCCGGTGACTTCGGCGGCACCTGGTACTGGAACCGGTATCCGGGGGCCATGTGCGACGTCGAGTCCTACTGCTACCTCCCGATGCTCGAGGAGCTCGGGTACGTGCCCAAGCACAAGTACTCCTACGCACCCGAGATCCTCGAACACTCCAAGGCCATCGCCCGGCATTTCGGCCTGTACGACAACGCGTTGCTGCAGACCGACGTCACCGGGGCGACCTGGGACGACGCCGCCGGGCAGTGGATCATCACCACCGACCGGGGCGACACGGTGCGGGCCCGGTTCGTCGCGATGGCCAACGGGCCGCTCAACCGGCCCAAGCTCCCCGGTATCCCCGGCATCACCGACTTCCGGGGTCACACCTTCCACACCAGTCGCTGGGACTACGCCTACACCGGCGGCGACAGCAACGGCGACCTCACCGGTCTCGCCGACAAGAAGGTCGGCATCATCGGAACCGGGGCCACCGCCGTGCAGTGCATCCCGGCGTTGGGGGCATCGGCCGAACAGCTCTACGTCTTCCAGCGCACCCCGTCGTCGGTCGACGTGCGCAACAACCGCGAAACCGATCCCGAGTGGGCGGCGTCACTCGAGCCCGGCTGGCAGAAGCGCCGGATGGAGAACTTCAACGTCCTCGTGAGCGGCGGCGATCAGGACGAGGACCTCGTGAGCGACGGATGGACCGACATCTTCCGCAACCTCACCGGGGTCGCTGCGAAGACCGCCTCCCGGGAACTGGGTCGTCGGCTGACCAGCTCCGAGAAGGGCAAGATGATGGTCCTGGCCGACTACCAGAAGATGAACGCCGTCCGGGCCCGAGCCGAGGAGATCGTGCTCGACTCCGACACCGCCGAGGCCCTCAAACCCTGGTACCGACAGTTCTGCAAGCGACCCTGCTTCCACGACGAGTACCTTCCGACCTTCAACCGACCGAACGTGCACCTGGTCGACACCGACGGTCGTGGGGTCGAGCGGATCACCGAGCACGGCGTCGTCGTCGACGGCGTGGAGTACGAACTCGACTGCCTGGTCTTCGCCACCGGTTTCGAGGTCGGCACGAGCTACACCCGCCGGGCCGGGTACGACGTGGTCGGTCGCGGCGGGCAGACGCTCAGCGAGAAGTGGTCCGATGGCTGGCGCACCCTGCACGGACTGACGGCCAATGGCTTTCCGAACTGCTTCTTCCTCGGGTTCACCCAGACCGCGGTCACCGTGAACATCCCGCATGCGCTCCGCGAACAGACCGACCACGTCGCCTACCTGATGGAACAGGCCCGGGCGCAGGGAGCGACCCGGATCGAGCCGACGCTCGAGGCCGAGCAGGCCTGGCTCGAGGAGATGCAGGACAAGGCTCGCCTCGGCGAGCGGTTCTATGCCGAGTGCACGCCGGGCTACTACAACAACGAGGGCAGGAAGGGGAATCCCAACGGCTTCTTCGCCGGAACCTACGGGGCCGGTCCGATCCGTTTCTTCCGGCTCCTCGACGAGTGGCGTGCAAACGGCCGACTCGAGGGCATCGACCTCCGCTGACCCCTGCCCGGCCGTCTGGGTCTCAAGGCCCGGGTCGATGGTGCCGATGACCCAGGGAGACCGGTGCCCGACGACCCAGGACGAGGCTACGCATGCTCGAACGGGAGCATCGATGCAGACTCGAACCCATGCAGACTCGAACGCCATGCCGAAGAACGCCGCGACTCGAAGCGCCGGGATCGACGGATCACCCTGCGATCGGCGGTCGGGGGCGCCGTCGTCCTCTCGATGCTGAGCACCGCCGGCGCCGTCGGCGCCACGCTACGCCTTCCGGGTCGATGGAGGTGGACAAGGGCAAGGCCGAGATCACGTGCGGCGGCGGTCAGCAGCCTCAGCCACGTCCTCGACGAGGACGCGAGCATCTTCGAGGGCGACCCCGAGACCCACATCACGGTCTTCGACTATCGGGCCGATCCGGCGCTGGGTTTCATGATCGAGGAGGTGACCGTTTCCTCGCACACCGGCACCCATCTCGATGCCCCGGGCCACTTCATCGACGGCGGCCGGCTGATCGACGATCTCACGCCGGACGAACTGATCATGCCGGCCTACGTGATCGACGTGCGCGATCGGATGGCGGCCGAGGACGACGACGGGTTCCAAGCTGAGCATCGAGGACATCCGTGACCACGAACGTCGGAACGGCCGGATCAAGCGGGGATCCATGGTCATCATCCAGACCGGCCTCGAGACGGCATTCGGCACCGACGGCTACTCCGCCGACGCCCCCGGGTTCTCCGCCGATGCCGTCCAGTGGCTGGTCGATCGACGTCGGATCGGCGGGATCGGTTCCGACAGCTACGGCCCCGACGCCACCTCCGACGAGTTCGTTCGACCGCCACCTACACCATCCTGGCCAACGACCGGGTCGCGCTCCCCGGCCTGGCCAACCTCGACTCGATGAACACCACGGGCGACATCATCATCGATCTCGCCGGTGAAACTCGAGGACGGTTCGGGGTATCAGGTCAACCCGGTCGCCTGCCACGGCCGATAGCGAGGCGGTCGGGTCCGATCGTCGGGTCCGACCGCCGGTCCGATTCGCCGGTTCAGGTCCGGCGGGTCAGGCCGAGTTTGTCGATGGTGTCGGTCTCGAAGTCGAACTGGATGATCACCACCGGCTCGTCGCCCTCGACCCAGGAGTCGTGACCGGGGTCGACGGCGATGATCGCCGGGGCGGTGTAGTCGAACGACGACCCGTCGGCGTACTCGCCGACGAAGTGACCGCGGGCGAGGAACCCGACATGGGCGTGCTGGCAGAAGTCGGTTCCCACCAGCGGCTTGACGTGGGTCGACCAGCGCCCGCCGACGCCGTAGACGAGACGTTTGATCCGGGCGTTGCCGGCCTGGCCGACGTCGATCTTCATCCCGGCGAAGTCCTTGGACTCGGCTCCGGCGATCGGTCCCATCAGTGCGTCATCGGTCATGGCCCGACGCTACTTCGTCGGGACCGGCGCCGCCGCCGGGCGCCGCACGACCAGGTTCAGGTCAGCCGCTTGGCGAACCGCAGTCGGGCCACGTTGGCGGGATCGGTGAGCGCCGCCATGGCGACGTCGAAGTCGGGCAGGGCGTAGACCTCGCCGTCGTCGTCGATCATCAGGAAGCGGTCCAGGCGGGCGAGGAAGGCCCGATCATGACTGACCGCCAAGACGGTCCCCTGGAAGCCGTCGAGGGCCCGCTCGAGCGCTTCCGAGGAGTCGATGTCGAGGTTGTCGGTCGGTTCGTCGAGGAGCAGCACGTTGTGCCCCTCGAGCTCGAGCCCGAGGACCTCCAGTCGGGCCTTCTGCCCGCCCGACAGGGTCTCGAAACGCTGGCGGGCGGCCGCGGCGAGGCCGTAGCGGGCCAGGGACTTCATGGCCTTCTCGTCGTCGGGGACCCGTTCGCGGGTGATGGCGAAGCACTCCCGGCCGAGGAAGTCCGGTCGGTCGTTGATCTGGGTGAAGGTGCCGATGGAGGTACGGGGACCGAGCTTCACGGTGCCGTGATCGGCGGCGATCTCGCCGGCGAGGGCCCTCAGGAGATGGCTCTTCCCGGTTCCGTTCGGTCCGATCAGCCCGACCCGCTCACCGAAGAAGATCTCGTCGCTGAACGGGAGGAAGAGATCTCCGACCGAAAGGCCTTCCATCATGATGACCCGACGGGCCGAGTCTGCGCCTCGGAGATTGACCGAGATGTGCTGATCGGGGACCGGCGGGGGAGGAGGGCCGACGGCGACGAACCGTTCCCAGCGGCTCTCGGCGGCATTGGCCTTGGTGGCGTTCTTGAAGTTCTGAGCCGCCCGTTGCTTCATGATCTTCATGTGGTGGAACAGGCGTCGTTCCTCGTCGTTCCAGCGCTTGAGCGCATCGCCCAGCAACTCCTGACGCCGGGCCCGAGCGTCGGGGAACGTCGTGTAGGACCCGCCATGGACCCAGCAGCCCGATCCCTCGATCACGACGATCTTCGTGGCGACCCGTTCGAGCAGCGACCGGTCGTGGGAGACCATCAGGATGGTCGACCGACAGGCCCGGAGTTGTTCCTCGAGCCAGACCCGGGTCGGGATGTCGAGGTAGTTGTCGGGTTCGTCGAGCAACAGCACGTCGGCGCCGGAGTTCAACAACAGGTCGAGCACGAGACGTTTGCGCTCACCACCCGAGAGCTCGCCGACCAACCGGGTCCCGACGTCGTCGACCGGCGTCTTCACGCTGCGCGCCGCTGCAGCAGACCATTGGGCCTCGAGGTCGTAGCCCCCGAGATCGCCCCACTCGGTGAGGGCCTCGGCATAGGCCATGCCGTCGTCGGTGCCGTCGAGCATCGCCCGCTCGGCGTCGATCATCGCCCGACCGGCCGTTCGGAGCTCGGGCAGGGCGACGTCGAGGAGCATGTCGCGCAGGGTGTCGGTGGGTCGCGACATCCCGACGTCCTGGGTCATGCTCAAGACCGTGCCCCCGACCGAACACTCGCCCTCGTCGGGGGAGAGCTCACCGGCCAGGATCCGCAGGATGGTGCTCTTGCCGACACCGTTGGCACCCACGATCGCACCGTGTTCGCCGGGCCCGATCCCGAAGCTCACGTCGAAGAACAGCGAATCGGCTCCCGGCGGGGCGTAGTCGAGGTCGGAGACGACGATGCTGCTCATCGTTCGGCCGGCACCGGGGCCGCGGATCTGGCCGGCACGTCGGCCCGGACCTCGAGGATCGGGGAGCTGCGGTCGGGACACGGCGTCCGGAGGTGGTACCCCGCGCCGATGTCGGAGATCCCGGCTCCGATCACCACCACGTCGACGTGCTCGATCATGCCGGGACCCTACCGCTGGCCCCGTACTCGCCGCGATCGTGGCGAGGGATCTCCATGACGGGACTCATGGAGCACCGTCAGGGAGCCGAGACTGGCGCCATGGTGAGTGACGTCGAAGTGGTAGCACCCATCGGGCTGGATGACCTGCCGGCGATGTCGGCTGCCGCGATGTCCCTCGTCGAGCTCTGCGACCGGCCCGATGTCGGCCTGCCCGAGCTCACCAGGGCGGTGTCGATCGACCCTGCGCTCGCTGCTCGGATCCTGCGCCTGGCCAACTCGGCGGCGTACAGCCGGGGCAACGAGATCACCTCGGTCGAGCGGGCGATGATGGTGCTCGGCCTCAACGTCGTGAAGATCACGGCCCTGGGGGTGGTGGTCAGCTCCACCGTCGCCGGGTCGTCGGGCCTCGACGCCGAGCTCGAACCGCAGATCTGGCGCCAATGCCTCGTCGAGGCGGTCGCCTGCCGGGAACTGGCCCTGGTCGCCGGAAGTCGTTCGACCTCCGAGGCATTCCTCGCCGGCCTCTTCGACGGCATGGGGCGACTCCTCGGCGCACTCGCCCGTCCCGGGACCTACGGGGCGCTCCTCGCCGCCGAGCCCTGGCCCGACGCCGACCAGGAGCTGGCGACGCTCGGGATCACCAGCCGGGATCTCCTGTTGCTCGCCCTCGAGGCCTGGGAGATCCCCCAGCTGTATCGCCACGTGCTCGGCCACGAGGGCGACACCTTCGAGCACGGCGAGGTCGGTGAACTGGCCGCCGTCCTGGCATTGTCACGGACGGCCACCCGGCACCTCCTCGGCGATCCGGCCGTTGGCGGCCCGGCCGTGACCAATGCCGCGTCCCTCCTCGGGGTCACCGACAAGGCGTTCGACGACATCGCCGTGCACCTCGGGTCCCACGTCGACGACCTGGCGCACACCCTCGACCTGGAGCTGGGATCGACCATCGACCACCAGGTGCTGCTCAATCAGGCCCGCAATCAGATGGTGGCGACCTCGTTGGCGATGGCCGCCGATGCCGTCGCCCAGGCCCGCGAGATCGAGACGCTGCGAACCGAGACCGATTCGCTGCGCCACGAGTCGCTGACCGACCGGCTCACCGGTCTGCCCAATCGGGCCAAGTTCGACGACTTCCTCCGGGCGGCGGTGCGCGACCGGCTCTCGGGCAGGACCCTGAGCGGCGGGCTCGGGATCGCCATCATCGACCTCGACCATTTCAAGGCGCTGAACGACACCCACGGTCATCGGGCCGGGGATCGGGTCCTCGAACGCGTCGGTGAGCGTCTTCGTCGCGATCACCCGGACCGACGAACTCATCGCCCGCTACGGCGGCGAGGAGTTCGCCCTCGTGGCGCCGGTGGTCAGCGGACCCGAGGGACTGATGGCCGCCGCCGAACGAATCCGACGGGCGATCTCGGAGATCAGCATCGAAGCCGACGGGGTGATCCTGCGGGTCACGGCGTCGGTGGGGGCCATCGCCGCGACGATGCTGTCGGGCGAGTCGGCCGGCACGGCGCTCACCGAGGCGGCCGACCGACTGCTCTACCAGGCCAAGCACGCCGGACGGAACAACAGCCGGGTGGAGTGGATCAACGGCGGCTGAGCGCCGAGCGGGTTACCATGGCCCGTGCCCGAAACCCCGCCATCATCGCCGCCGCCCGCCTCTGCCGGCTCGACGCCGAGGTCGGTCAACTCGTGGTTCACGTCGTCGCTGTTCACCGCCCTCCGGCAGACCGGTGTGCTGGACCCGGCGATGGTCACGGCGCTTGCCGGCGCCGTCGTCACCTGGGGGCCCACCGTGGCTGCGCCCTACACCGCGGCAGCCATTCGCCACCCCCGCCGGATCGCGCTCGTCGACGACCACGGGTCGCTCACCTACCGGGCGCTCGAACTCCGTTCGTCCCGGGTGGCCCTCGGTCTTCGGGCGAAGGGGGTGTCCAAGGGTGACACGATCGGGGTGCTGTGCCGGAACCACCGGGGTTTCGTCGAGGCCAACATCGCCGCCGCCAAGCTGGGCGCCCGCCTGGTCTATCTCAACACCGGCCTGCCCGACACCCAGTTGGTCGAGGTCGTCGACCGTGAGCAGGTGTCGCTGGTCCTCGCCGACGCCGAACTGGCGCCGCGTCTGGCCGCCAGCGGGGCCCGGGTCATCGAGGCCCGCCCCGATCTCGACCCGGGGTGGACGTTCCCCGACCTGACCCAGCGCCGTTTCGGGTTGCTCGTCCCACCCCGGGGAACACCCGACCCCGTCGTGCTCACGTCGGGTACCAGCGGGGCGCCGAAGGGCACCAGCCGTTCGAACTCGCCACGAGCGGGTGCGTCGGCGCTCGGGTTCCTCGAAGCCATCCCGTACAAGCGGGGCGACGTCTTCCTGATCCCGGCGCCACTCTTCCACGCCTGGGGGTTGAGTCAGCTGGTGCTGGCGGCCGGCCTGGCCGGCACCGCCGTCCTGCGGTCGTCGTTCGACCCCGGTCGGGTCCTCGACGACCTCGAAACCCTGCAGGTCGACGTGCTCGCCGCCGTTCCCGTCATGCTCCAGCGAATCCTCGCCCTCGAGCCCCGCCGCCGCCCCCCGAGGCTGCGCATCACGGCCTCCAGTGGCTCGGCCCTCCCGGGCGACCTCGCCACGCGCTGGATGGACTCCTTCGGCGACAACCTCTACAGCGTCTACGGGTCCACCGAGGTCGGCCAGGTCAGCGTCGCCGGTCCGGTCGATCTGCGGGTGGCGCCCGACACCGCGGGCCGCCCCCTGCGGGGGATCGGGGTCCGGATCCTCGGCGGCGACGGCGACGTCCTCCCGACAGGCGACGTCGGCGACATCGCCGTCAAGAGCGAGGCGCACTTCGACGGCTACACCGGCGGGGGGAGCAAACCGGTCGTCGACGGTCACATGCTCATCGGCGACCAGGGCCGCGTCGATGCCGATGGCCGACTGTCGGTGATCGGTCGCGCCGACGACATGATCATCAGCGGGGGCGAGAACGTGTATCCCGCCAACATCGAGCGGGCCCTGTTGGCACACCCGGCGATCCACGACGTCGCCGTGGTCGGTGTGCCCGACGACGAACTCGGCCAGCGGGTGCGGGCGGTGGTCGTCGCCTCGGAGGGGGATCTCTCCCTCGACGAGGTCCGCGATCATCTCCGGCCGCTGCTCGCCCCCTACGAGCTGCCCCGAGATCTCGTGGTCCTCGACGAGCTCCCCCGCAACGCCTCGGGCAAGATCCTCCGCACGACCCTCACCGACGAGCGCCCGGGCCGGCCCCGATAGGGTCTGCTCGATGAGCATGCCGCGCAAGGATTACGAGTGCTTCGAGGTCACGGTCGAGGCCAAGGTCGCCCACGTCTCCATGAGTCGCCCCGAACGGAGCAACTCGATGATCCCGGCCTACTGGCGGGAACTTCCCGAGATCGTCGACGGTCTCTCGGCCTCGGGGGAGGTGCGGGCCATCGTGCTGTCGGGACAGGGCCGCCACTTCTGCTCGGGCATGGATCTCGAGGTCTTCGCCTCCGACGACACCGTCGGATCGGGTCCCGGATCTTCCGGAGGTGATCGGCCGTCCCACCGCAGCCGACGCAACGAGCGTTTCCGGAGCACCGCGCTTCGGCTCCAGGACACGTTCACGGCGCTGGAACGGGCCCGGGTGCCGGTGCTCTGCGCCATCCAGGGTGCCTGTGTCGGGGGAGCCATCGACCTGGTCTCCGCCGCCGACATGCGCTACGCCACCGAGTCCGCGTTCTTCTCGATCGCCGAGATCAACATCGGGATGACCGCCGACGTCGGAACCCTCCAGCGGATGCCCAAGCTGGTTCCCGAGGGGATCGTGCGCGAACTGGCCTACACCGGCCGGCGCTGGACCGCGGCCGAGGCCCAGGCCGCCGGCTTCGTCAATGCCGTGTTCCCCGACCACGAGACCCTGCTCGACGGTGTGATGCAGATCGCCGCCGAGATCGCCACGAAGAGCCCGATGGCCATCTGGGGCACCAAGACCACCATGCACTACACCCGCGACCACTCGGTGGCCGACGGTCTGGAGTACATCGCCAACTGGAATGCCGCCATGTTCGACACCGACGACATGGCCGAGGCCTTCGCAGCCAGGATCGAGAAGCGCCCGGCATCGTTCCCCGACCTGTGGCCGCTCAGCGAGGGCCTGTGAGCGCTGCGGAGCAGCGGGAGCGACTGCTCGAGACCACCTCGTTCCTCCGAGACATCGCCCGGTCCAAGGATCTGCTCGACTGTCTGAGCGTCGAGGAACGCACCGACCTCCTCAACGCCGCCGGCGACGTGTTCTGCCCCGATCCCGACGAGCGTCGCCTCCGCGTCAAGGCCCGTCGCAACCGGCGCCGGGCCGCCAAGCTCGAGCAGGACGAGGCGGTCCTCGACCGCACCGGGATCCGGCAGCTCCGGGGCAAACCGGTGTTCCACACCCCGAACGTGTTCCCGCCCTCGACGCCCGACCAGGTCGATGTCGAACGGTCGGTCACCGAACCCCAGCACTGCTACGTCTGCAAGGCCAAGTTCCACCGGGTCCATCACTTCTACGACCAGCTGTGCCCGGAGTGCGCGTCGTTCAACTTCGACAAGCGGTCCGAGCTCGCCGACATGGACGGGATGGTCGCGCTGCTCACCGGGGGACGGGTCAAGATCGGCTATCAGGCCGGGATCAAGCTGCTCCGCAGCGGCGCCTCCCTGATCGTGGCAACGAGATTCCCCCGCGACGCCGCCGCCCGGTACGCCGCCGAGGTCGACTTCGCCGACTGGGGCCATCGACTCGAGGTGTACGGGCTCGATCTTCGCCACACCCCCAGCGTCGAGGCGTTCGCCCGCCACGTGACCCAGACCCGGGATCGTCTCGATCTCGTGGTCAACAACGCCTGTCAGACCGTGCGGCGACCGCCGGAGTTCTACCGCCACATGATGGACCTCGAGTCCGCGGCGCTCGACCACCTCCCACCCGAGGTCCTCGGCCTGGTCGGGGCCTACGAGGGACTGCGGGATCGGCAACTCCTCCCGGTTGCCGATGCCGATCGGTCGGGCCTGCCGGGACTGACCGAGTCCGCGGCCCGCTCCCAGATCCCGCTCCTTCCCGACGAGATCGAGGCCCGGGACGGCCTGTTCCCCGAGGGACGGCTCGACCAGGACCTCCAACAGGTCGATCTGCGGGATCGCAACTCCTGGCGGCTCCAGCTGCACGAGGTCTCGGCCATCGAGCTGCTCGAGACCCAGTTGGTGAACGCCGTCGCCCCGTTCGTGCTGAACGCCCGGCTCCGGCCGTTGATGGATCGCACGCCGGGCCACCACAAACACGTCGTCAACGTCTCGGCGGTCGAGGGCCAGTTCTACCGTCGCTTCAAGACCACGAAGCACCCCCACACCAACATGGCGAAGGCCGCGCTCAACATGATGACGCGCACGTCGGCGGCCGACTACGAGGCGTCGGGAATCCACATGAATTCGGTCGACACCGGGTGGGTGAGCGACGAAGACCCCGTGGCGGTGGCCCGTCGCAAGACCGACGAGCACCGGTTCCATCCGCCGCTCGACATCGTCGACGGTGCCGCCCGGATCGTGGACCCGATCATCGACGGGCTGAACTCCGGTCGCCACGTCTGGGGCAAGTTCTTGAAGGACTACCGACCCACCGACTGGTAGCCGTCGACCGGGTCGGCCTCATGACCAGGCGCTTCGAGCCGATGGAACGCCATGGAACCCGGTGCCCGCGCCCGACGGATCGGCGCGTTGACCCTCGCGATCGTGTTGACGGCCGCCGCACCCTCCGCCGCGCAACCGCGCATCCCCGGTCGGGAGGACGACGGGGCCTCGGCGGTCGAGGTCGAGCCCATCCTCCCTGATCCCGCCACGTTCGACCCCGAGACGACCACCGACACCGAAGTGTCGCGGATGCGGCTGCGGCTGGCGTTCGCCGAGATCGACGCCCGCATCACCGATCGATCGGCCACCGACGCCCTGCGCTGGAGTCGGAGCCTGCAGGCCACCCGCCGAGCCGAACGCGACACCGCCCGAGACGCCGTGGAGACCGTTCGCTCGATCCTGGCCGTCACGGCCATCGACGGCTTCGTGATCGACACGAACATCGCCGTCGGCGAGTTCTTCCTCCCGACACTCGAAGGCGAGACGACGGCGACCCTCACCGGCGAGACGGCTCGACGGTTGCTCGACAACCGGGCCGCCGCCGAGCAGGCGTTGGCCGAGGCCGAGGCATCCCTGGACGAGGCCGACGAGTCCGTCGCCGAGGCCCGGGACGCGAAGACCGCCGCCCTGGTTTCGCTCCTCGCCGCCGTCTCGGCGACCGAGTCCTTCGAACTCCGGGCCGCCGAGCAACGAGCCGCAGCTGACGCCGCCGATGCCGAGGCCGAGGCGGTCTCGACCGAGGTCTCGCTCCGCTCGGTCGCCGGGACCCTGCACGTCAACGCGGCGATCGAAGCCGATGTCGACCGGCTCATCAGCGATGCCCGACAGGATGGGATCGACCTGGGCGGGGGGAGCTACCGCACCTTCGAGGCCCAGATCGAGCTCCGTCTCGCCCATTGCGGGGGCCCGGTGCCGCCCGACGTCGTGGTCCCCGGGCCCGAGGCCCTGCCCGAGGAGATCGCCGCCTACGACGCCGCCGTTGCCGCCTGGACCCACCACGTGGTCCACGAGGTACCGGCCGGCGCATGCTCGCCGCCGACGGCGACCCCGGGCAACTCCGAACACCAGCTCGGCCTGGCCATCGATTTCACCGAGGGGGGCGCGATCCTCACCCGATCCAGTCCCGGCTTCGCCTGGCTGGTCGAACACGCCGAGGACTACGGACTGTTCAATCTGCCCTCGGAGCCATGGCACTGGTCGACGACCGGTCACTGACCCGGCGGCCGCCGCCCCTGCGGCCGTTGACCTGCCGTGCGGCCGCCGCCCCTGCGGCCGCCGCCGAACGGTCAGCGCCGATCGAGCCAGTTCTCGACGGCATCGATGCCGAGGGCATCGTCGGAGCGAAGCAGACGCAGATCGATCATCCGGCCGATCGTCAGCCCGGCGAAACGGCCGGCCATCGATCCGGCATCGGTCGGCTCGACGATCGTGCCGTCGTCGGACGACAGGACCGCCTTCGCGACGTAGTCGAGGTGACGGCGTGACAGGGCCGTGCCCTGTTCGGCCGCTCGGTCCCGGGCGGTCCGGGCGACGAGATTGATGGCCCGGGCCGTCGGCTCGATCGGGCCGAGGGTCGTCCAGGCGGCGGCCAGGTTGGCGAAGAGCTGATCCCACTGTTCGGCCTCGAGCAGCGGAAAGCGGCGATCGATCCGCCGCATGGCCCGCGCCTGTTCGGGGACGGTCGTCGCGCCCAGTTCGTCGTCGGGAGCGTCGACATCGTCGGTCGCCGGCGCCGGCGGCGGGAGCAGGTAGGCGTGGCGATCGGTGATGATCTCGGCGTCGGGTACCGAGTCGAGCAGGAACTGTTTGAACGTCCGGTGACCGAACCAGTCGTCGCTGATCTCGGCCCCGAAGTCGCGTTGTAGCCCCCACGCCAACGAGGCGAGGTCGGTGGGCCGATCGAGGCCCCTTCCACCGATCGAGCAGGACGGTCGCCGCGTCGGCGGCCTGCTCGCTGCGCTGGTCGGGCTCGGCGACGGCGTCGGGCTCGGCTTCGTCGGAGGCCACGGAGGCCGGGAGTTCGCCGACGACGGCGTCGTCGATCCGGTCGAGCTCGGTGCGCAGGTCCTCGGCGATGTCGTCGAGCGTGGCGAGGAGGTCGGCCATCCGCTTCGAGAGGATCTCGACCAGGGGAGGGAGGGCTCCGTCCTTGCTGTAGGTGTCCTCGTGGGTGAGCTCGCCCCAGCTGTCCTGGAGCAGCGTCCGTACCTGCAGTTCGGTGGTCGTGACCGTGCGTTGGCCCTCGCGATCGACCGAGATGGCCAGGTTCACGTGCCAACCGCGGTAACCCGACGGCTTGGGCTCGAGGACGTAGTCCCGTTCGGTCGACAGGTCGAGCGCCAGACCCTGCCGGGCGCCCCGCCGGCGGGGAAGGCTGTCGAGCGCTCCCTGCACCATCTCGAGGTCGCGCAGGTTGATGCAGGTGATACGGAGCCCGAGCAGGTCGTCGATGACCGTCGGGATGTCGTCGACCGAGGCCACGCGCTCGAAGTACCGGGGTTGACGGAGTTTGCGCCAGGTCCGCCGCTTCGACTTCACCCTTCCCGAGACGTTGCGAATGCGGGCGAGATCCCGCTCGCTGAGCTGGTCGCCGAGGAGCGCATCGAGCGCCGACCGGGCCTGCTCGAGCCCGGGCTCGAGCACCTCCGGACGGTAGCGGTCGTACCAGGCACCGAACGCCGCGTAGTCGACACCAGGCTCGTCGCTCACCCTTCGAGGACCCGCTCGAAGGCCTCGGCGACACAGCGGCGCAGCTCGGCCGGGTGGGCGACGGCGACCGGATCGATGAACAACCCGATGCCCAATTCGCCGTTGTAGGAGATCGTGGTCACGTTGCACGCCGTCCCGGCCAGCGGACCCATCGGGTAGTTCTCGATGATCTTCGCTCCGCCGATGAAGCATTCGAAGGGCGCCGCCCGGAGATTGCTCGTTGCGATGTCGATCCCCCGGGCCTGCTGGCGGGCGACCTGGGTGAGCACCGAGGTCGGCAGGGCGGCGGCGATCGAGGCCAGGCCGTCGAGACTGACCCGCGCCCCGCCATCGGCCTTGCGGGCACTCGATCGTTCCACGATCGAGGCGAAGCGCTCCTCGAACCCGCCCGCGGCGTCGACCCCGATCTTGGTCGGGACCCAGGCGTTCCCCCCGATGGCGTGGTCGGAACGGGTGCTGACCACGTAGGTGAGGTGCAGTCGGTGGAGGTCGGCGCCCTGCTCGGCGTGATAGGCGATGGCCCCCTCGGCGATCCCGGCGACGAACAGGTCGTTCACCGTTCCACCCCGGCTCTTGGCGGCGGTCTTGACGGCATCGAGGTCGAGCGACAGACCCTCGAGCACGCGATGGCGGGACCGGGTGGTCCAGATCGGCGAGCCCGACGGGAGGTCCGACCCGTCGTCGTCGCTGCCGAACAACTCGTCGATGGCGTTGCGGAGGACGGCGACGGTGTGACCGGTCGAGTCGACCACCCGGCGAGGGTCGGCGGGCCAGGTCGAGACCTCGGCGAGGGTCCGGCGAGCGATGCCCGCCTGCCGGCGGACCTGATGGCCGATCGCGTTCTGGAGGCGGTCGGGGAACGATGGTGTTGGCCGAGGCGAGCCGTTCGTCGGCGGCGAGGATGGCGTCGAGATCGATCTCGGGCGTTTCCTCGGGGGTCCGGCTGAGGTCCATGTAGATCTCGGCCAGCCGAATGGCCCCGATCCCGTCGGCGATCGTGTGGTGCAGCTTCGAGATGAGCGCGCTCCTGCCGCCCTCGACGTTGTCGACCAGCCAGAATCGCCACAGCGGCCGGCTGCGATCGAAGGGGTCCTGGTACAGCACGGCGGCCAGGTCGAAGAGCTGGCGTCGGGTCCCCTTGCCGGGCAGGGCGGTGTGACGCACGTGGTAGTCGAGGGCGAACTCGGGGTCGGGCATCCAGCGCGGCGGCGCCAACGCGCCGACGCCGGGGACGACCCGTTCCCGGAGTCGGGGGACCACCGCAACGGCGTAGGCGATGCGGCGACGGAGCACCTCGATGTCGGCGGGCGCGTCGAGAATCGTCACGAGCGCACCGCTCGGATCGAGCCAGGGATCCTTCTCGACCTGCCACATGAGCGATTCGGCGTCGGACATCGCCGACTCGAAATGCATCGGACGGTCCCGGAATCCTCGGAAGTCTGCTGGTGGTTCGGCCATGGGGTCTAGCTCCTCGGGGGGACGGCAACGACGTCGAAGTCGTTGGCCGCGTGGACATCGGGATGATGGGCCGCGGCTTGGGATCGGAACAACTCGGTGGTCTCGCGGCCGGGACGGTCCCCGTAGCGCTGCGAGAAATGGGTGAGCACCACCCGGCGGGCCCCGGCCTCGGCGGCCAGCCGTCCCGCCTGACCGGCGGTCAGGTGCCGGTAGTCGGCGGCCAGGGACTCGTCGGCGTCGAGGAAGGTCGATTCGATGACGAGCAGATCCGCCTGGGCGGCCAGCTCGACGATCGACGGGCACACGGCGGTGTCCATCACGAAGGCCATCGACTGGCCCGGGTGCACGCTCGACACGTCGTCGAGTTCGACCCGCCCGGTCGGGGTGTCGAGCGCACCGGCGCGTTCCAGGCGGCCGACGTCGGCACCGTGGATGCCTCGGGCCGCCAGTTCGTCGGCGTCGAAGGAACGGCGCTCGGGCTCCTGGAGCCGGTAGCCGAACGCCGTGACCCGGTGTCGGAGGGGCAGGGCCGTGACCGACAGGTCACCGATCGAGCCGACCACACCCGGCTCGGTGATGGGATGGGGGAGCAGGGGCGGTTGGTAGGCCGCGGCGGTACAGGTGCGGAGCCGCTCGAAATAGTGCTCGCCGTCACCGGGAAACCAGACGTGGAGCGGCTCGGTGCTCTGGTCGGCACCGCGGCGGGCGATCAGACCGGGCAGACCCAGGCAGTGGTCGCCGTGGAAGTGGGTCAGGCACACGGCGTCGGCCCGGGCGATCGCCACCCCGGCGAGGGTGCACTGGCGCTGGAAGCCTTCCCCGGGGTCGAAGAACACCAGCCGGTCGTCCCAGCGCAGGGCGTAGCCGTTGTGGTTGCGGTGGCGCGTGGGCGCCTGGCTGGCCGTTCCCAGCATGATGATCTCCCGTGAGCTCACGACCCCGACCGTACTCCCTGGCCCGGCCGCTCCCTGGCGCGACGACCCCGGGGGCCGGAGCCGTCGGCCTGCGCCGGTCGCAGGCCCGGTTGTAGGGTCCGGCCATGAAACACGTGAATCTCGGCCGCACCGGTCTCCCCGTCTCCCGACTGTGCCTCGGCACCATGACCTTCGGGCTGCAGTGCGACGAAGCCGAGTCGTTCGCCATCCTCGATCGAGCCGCCGAGGCCGGCATCACGTTCCTCGACACCGCCGACGTCTATCCGCTCGGTGGGAGCGGTCCCGAGGTCGGCCGCACCGAGGAGATCGTCGGTCGGTGGTTGCAGGGCAAACGCGACGACTTCATCGTGGCGACCAAGTGCGTCGGCCCGATGAGCGATCGTCGCTGGGACCGTGGCGCCAGCCGCAAACACGTCCGCGACGCCATCGACGCCTCGTTGCGCCGGCTCGGCACCGACCACATCGATCTCTACCAGCTCCATTCACCCGACCCCCGAACGCCGATCGAGGAGACCCTCGGCGCGCTCGACGACGCCGTCCGGCAGGGCAAGGTCGGCTACATCGGCTGCTCGAACTTCCCGGCTTGGCAACTCGCACTGGCGATCGGGAAGTCCGAGGCGAAGGGTCTCGCTCGATTCGACTGCATCCAGCCCCGCTACAACCTGCTGTACCGCCGAAACGAGCTCGAGCTCTTCCCGCTGTGCGAGCAGGAGGGGATCGGGGTCATCCCCTACAACCCGATCGCCGGTGGCCTGCTCTCGGGCAAGCACCGCCCCGGAACGGCGACCGAGGGCACCCGGTTCACGCTGGGCACCGCCGGCGAGCGCTACCAGGAGCGGTACTGGCACGACGACCGGTTCGAGACCGTCGAGTCCCTCAAGTTCCTGGCCGAGGAAGCGGGCATGCCCCTGGTCACGATGGCCGTGGCCTGGACGCTCGCCCAGCCCGCCGTGACCGCCCCCATCATCGGGGCCAGCCGACCCGACCAGCTCGACGCGTCCATCGCCGCCCTCGAGGTCACGCTCGATCAGGACCTCTACCGTCGGATCGACGAGCTCACGACCGGCTACCGGGCCAGCGCCGAGCTGCGCTGAACGGAACCGGCCGCGGCCCGGATCGTTTGCACCCGGATCGTTTGGCACGCCGCGCACGTGGGAAGATCGGCGACATGTTCCGTTCCCCCCTCTTCTCCCGCCTCGCCGACTCCGCCCTCGAGGGCACGATCGTCGGCAGCTTCACCAAGATCGGTTCCGGAGCCCGCCGGGCCCTCTTCGACTGGGCTCCTGCGGCGAAGGACATGACCGGACGGACGGTCCTGTTGACCGGCGGATCGTCGGGTCTCGGGAAGGAGACGGCGCGCCAGCTCGTCGCCGCCGGGGCCACCGTGTACCTCACGTCGCGAACCCTCGAACGGGCCCAGGAGGTCGCCGCCGAGATCGAGGCCGCGCACCCCGACACCGGTGAGGCGATCGGCGCCCAGCTCGACACCGGCGATTTCGACTCGATCGGCACGCTCGTCGACCGTCTCGTCGCCGAAGCGGTGTCGCTCGACGTGCTGATCCACAACGCCGGCGCCCTGACCAGCGAGTACCGCACCAACGAACAGGGCATGGAGCTCACCCTGGCCTCCCATCTGGTCGGCCCGTACGCCCTCACCCGGCGGCTCGACCCCCTGCTGACCGACGGGGCCCGCATCCTGTGGATGGCATCGGGCGGTCTCTACACCCAAGGCCTCGACGTCGACGACATCGAGATGAGCGAGAAGGACTATCGCGGCGCCATCGCGTACGCCCGGGCCAAGCGGGGTCAGGTCGAGATGGTTCGGGCGCTGGCCCCCGAGTGGGCCCCGCGGCGGATCATGCACAGCATGCATCCCGGCTGGGTCGACACCGACGGCGTGGCCCAGGGGCTGCCCGGCTTCGGAACGGTGATGGGGCCCCTGCTCCGTGACGTCGCAGCCGGTGCCGACACGATGGTCTGGCTGGCCTGCGGCGGCGCCGACGACGCCGAGCCGGGACGGTTCTGGCTCGATCGGCGGTCCCGGTCCACCTCGTATCTCCCCGGCACCGGGACCGATGCCGCCGAGCGCCGCAAGCTCGTCGAGTGGCTCGACCTGGTCACCCTGCCCGCCATGGCCGGTCACGACTCCTCGCTCTGACCCTCAGCGGGAGTTCGAGCCGGTCCGCCGGTGGCCACCGGCTCGACCCCGGGCCGCCCCCTCGCCGATGATGAGACGATGAGCGAACTCCAGAGCTGGCACGTCCGGGCCCGGAATCTTCCCGAGCATGCGAGGAACCCGATCCACACCGACGCCGGGGGTCGGGCCGCGGGATTCCGGGGCGCCCTGGTCGCCGGGGTGACCGTGTACGCCTATCTCACCCGCCCGGCGGTCGACGCCTGGGGTCTGGAGTGGATCGAGTCCGGCATCGCCGAGGTTCGATTCCGATCCCCGGTCCTCGACGACGACGCCCTGACCGCCCGCCCCGGCCCGGTCGCCGACGACGGACGGGTGCCGATCGAGGCCGTGGTCGACGGTGAGGTACGGGCCGTCGCCGTGGTCGGGCGGGGCGGGGCGGACCCCGGCGACGAGGCAGCGCCGAAGGGCGAACCTCTCGATCGGCTCGTCGTCGACCTCACCGGCGAATGGGCCGACTACGGGCTCCGAGCCGGCGAGGACGCACACCTCTATGCCGAGCGCGACCTCGTCCACGTCGCGGTGTGGCCGGCCCTCGCCAACGCCGTCGTGCACGCCCAGTTGGCCCGGGGCTCCTGGATCCACACCCGGAGCAGGATCCGTCACCGGTCCTCGGCGGCCGTGGGTGGCGTGGCCACGGTCGAGGCGACGGTGATCGACCGATTCGACACCCGATCCGGCGAGCGAGCCCTCCTCGACGTGCGAATCAGCGTCGATGGCTCGCCGGTGGCCCACCTCGAGCACGAAGCCCTGGTCGCGCTGGCCCGCTGATCACCCCACGGGTCTCACCCCGTCGGAGGGCCGCCAGGCGAGCCGGGGTCGGCGTCGGGGCCCGGGAAGAGACCGGGATCGTCGAGCGAGCGATAGATGCAGCACACGGCCAGGTTCTGTTCGATCTCGGCGACGAGATCAGCGGTGAAGGTCTCGCGGTACAGGTCGTCCGACAGTGCCGAGACGGCGACGTTGAGCCCGGCCAGGACGCCGATGAGCCCCGAGACCCGCAGGTGCTCGAGCGTGAGCGTCGCCTCGAACGACCCGATCGAGACGGCGGCGACCTGGTGGAGATCGTCGGTGCCGGTCCACTGGACGAGGACCTCGGGGGTCACGATGACCAGTCCGATGAGCACGTAGAACAGCGAGACCAGGCCGGCAACGAGCGTCACCTGCGTGCTGATGCCGACGAGGAGCAGGATCCGCAGGTTGGCCCGCGCTCCCCGGTCGAGGTCGGCCGGCGGGAGCGAGCCGGCCGGCGCCGTGATGTTCGCGACGGGCGAGTTCCCGGCCAGCGACAGCGCCTCGGCCCAGCCGTCGAAACGGCCGACGTCGTCGAGCATCCGGTCGGTCGACAGCCACAGGAAACCGAGGCCGATGCCGGAGATGATCGTTCCGACCACCAGGAACCCCGGGGGATCGACGGTGTAGGCGACCTGCCAGATCTCGGCGTTGATGAACATGAAGACCGTGAGCACGAGCAGGACCGGCAACGTTCGGGCCACCAGGCGCACGAGGACCCGGATGTGCTCGATCAGTTTCGTGATCGACCAGCGGGTCATGGGGATCAGACCGAATCCGACGACGACGAACGCCACGACCAGGATGGCCCCGTTGATCGCCATGGACAGGCCGGCGCTCCACCAGCCGGCGCCTCCGACGACCAGGGCCAGCAGGGCCGGCGCCACCACGAAGAACGTCAGCTCGGGCCATCCGACCTCGTCGGGGACGTCGAAGAGTCGTCGACCACGCCACCGGTTGAAGAGGCCGATGGCGATGAGGAGCAGGATCGACGAGACGATGACCATCACGGCCTGGGTGAGACCGCGGTAGCGGTCACCGAAGGCGACGACGACCTGGAGCAGCAGCACGGCGACGAGGAACGGCTTGGCCCGGGTCCAGATGCGCTGTGACGCGTGATAGTCCTCGATCAGGTGCGGCACGCCGCGGGCGACGAACCAGCGTTCGGTCTCGGCTCGGAGGGGCAGCACTCCCGCAGCCTACGAGCGAGGCCATCGGAGCGAGCGACGAGTACGGTTCGACCATGTCCGCCTCCCTCGAAGTGAACAAGTCCGACCTCCACGACGTCCGAACGGTCGTCGACGACCCGGCCCCGCTGGCCGAGGGTGAGGCCCGGCTCGGCGTGCGGCGGTTCGGGCTCAGCGCCAACAACATCACCTACGCCGTCTTCGGCGACGTGATGGGCTACTGGACCTTCTTCCCGTGCGAGGAGGGCTGGGGACGGATCCCCGTGTGGGGTTTCGCCGAGGTGGTCGAGTCGAACCGAGGTGGCCTCGAGGTCGGGGAACTGGTCTACGGCTACCTCCCGATGGGGACCGAGCTGGTCGTCCGGCCCAGCCGGATCGGTGAGGGCGGGTTCGTCGACGCGTCGGCCCATCGGGCGGCCCTCCCGTCGGCCTACAACGGCTACACCCGCTGCGCCGCCGACCCGGTCTACGACCCAACGACCGAAGCCGTGCAGATGCTGTTCCGCCCGCTGTTCATGACCGACTTCGTGCTCGACGACTGGCTGGCCGACCAGGACTTCTTCGGCGCCGAGTTCGTGGTGCTCTCGAGTGCGTCGTCGAAGACGGCGTTCGGTCTGGCCCACCTCGTCGCCGCGCGGGAGGACGGGCCCGAGGTCGTCGGCCTGACCTCGGCGGGAAACGTCGACTTCTGCACCGAACTCGGCGTCTACGACCGGGTCGTCACCTACGACGACCTCGACTCGCTCCGTTCCCCGTCACCGGCGGTGTACGTCGACATGGCCGGCGATGGAGCGGTGCGTCACGCCGTCCATCACGCCCTGCCGGGACTGACGGCGAGCGTCCAGGTCGGTGGCACCCACTGGGGGGATCTGGCCGGTCCTGCCGACCTGCCGGGACCGACCCCGGCGCTGTTCTTCGCCCCCGACCAGATCGTGAAGCGCCGCAAGGACTGGGGCGCCGACGGCGTGGATCGGCGCTTCGGTGAGGCCTGGTCGAGGTTCCTGCCATTCGTCGACTCGAGGATCGAGGTGGTCGAACGTCGGGGCGTCGACGCCGTCACCGAGACCTATCGCGCCGTTCTGGGCGGTGCGGCCGCCGCCGATCAGGCGTTCGTGCTCTCGTTGGACTGACCGGCGACCGGTCAGGAGAACGTGCTGATGGCGGCCATGCCGATGATGAGCGCCAGGACGGCGATGAGCAGCAGCGCGGTGGCGATCGGAGGATGACTCGGTCGCGTCGGGGGCCTCGACGACTCGGGCTGGATCGGTTCGAGATCGGGTGATCCGGTCATCGGCTCACCCTAACGGCTGTGCCCCCGGCCTGACGGCTGTGCCCCCGGCCTGACGGCTGTGCCCCCGGCCTGACGGCTGTGCCCCGGCCGGGCTGTGCCCGGCCGACGGCTGTGCGGCCCCGGCTGTCGGTCTAGGCTGGTCGGATGACGCCGAACCGTCGCATCGAACCCGGTGGATCGAGTTCTCGATGATCGTGTCCCCGTGATGGAGGCCCGTTGATGGAGACCCGCCGTTCGATCACCCCGGGTCGCCTCCGGCGGCTGCGAGAGGAGTTGCTCGACGAGGGAACCGGGATCATCGAGGCCTCGTCGGCTCCCGACGTGCTGCTCGACGAACTCGACTACGCCCTGCGCCCACCCCGTCACGAACGCCATGTTCCGGCGTTCGGGGCCATCGTGCTCCCGACCCGGGGGGTCGAGGACTGGGCGGCGGGAACCGGTCTCACCATCTCGGTGAGCCCGACGGTCGAACGACTCGACGACGACGTCCGTCGTTACGCCGACGGCCTGGCGAGCTGGGTCGTCCGAGAAGCCGACGGGGTCGACGCCGTCGCGGTCTTCGACCGGTCGGCGGGGTCCGAACGCGACCTCGTGATCCTGGCCGAGGCCACCGGCGCAACGATGGTGCAGCGCCGCCACGACCAGGGGGTGCGAGTCGTCGGATCGTTCGGGGTGGCACGCTACGACGGGCTCGGCTGGCACGTCGAGCCGCCGTTCGGCGCCTGGCTCGAGCGGGCTCGGTGCGGGGTCGAAGACCTCGCGCCCGACCTCCTCGATCGCCTGCTCCGGTTCGCCGTGCACGATCTCGGGGCGAGCGGCATCGGGGCGATGCTGATCCTCGCCCCGACCGTCGATTCGGGATTCGAGCAGCGGCTCGGCCCGCCGCCGGCCCTGCGCCTCGATCGTCCGAGCGTGCTCGGCCCGCTCCGGCACGTCCTGCGCCAGATCGATGGTGCCGCCGTCTTCGATTCGTCGGGGACGCTCGTCCAGCTGGGGGTTCGACTCGTTCCGAGCGCCGAGGCCGAGCGCCGGATCGAACCCATGGGCGGGACGCGTCACACCTCGGCCCGCCGCTACAGCTTCGACGACCCGCAGGCGATCGTGGTGACCGTCAGCGAGAGCGGGCCGGTCACGGTGTTCCGGGGTGGGGAGGTGATCGGCCGCTCGGTCGAGGACGGCACCGACCCGAGTGAGTGAGTGAGCGCTCACTCAGGTAGCGTGGCCGGATGTCGCCCTCCGTCCGCCCCACCGGTGCCCTCCGGGCGCCGGCGATGCCCAGCGAGGAGCGACGGGCCTCGATCATCGAGGCGATCCGCCCACTCCTGGCCGAGCACGGCGACCGGCTGACGTCCCGGCAGATCGCCGAGGCCGCCGGGATCGCCGAGGGCACGGTCTTCCGGGTCTTCTCCGACAAGGACGAGATCTTCCAAGCCGCCCTCGACACCGTGCTCGATCCCGAGCCCCTCGAGATCGCCCTGGGACGGATCGACGCCGATCTCGACCTCGAGGCCCAACTCACCGAGGCCACCGAGGTGATCCGCCGGCGCGTCGCCGATGTCTGGAGCCTGCTGTCGGTCCTGAGCCCCACCCTGCGGGCCCGGGCTTCGCGGCCGATGGCCGAGAGCGATGCCCTCGTCCGGCTCCTCACCCGCCACGAGTCACGCCTCGGGGTCGGCCCCCGTCAGGCAGCACGGATGCTCCGGGCGCTCACCCTGTCGCTCACCCACCCCATGATCGCCGGCGAGCCGATGACCTCGGCCGAGATCGTCGACTTCTTCCTCAACGGCGCCCAGGCCAGGAACGGAACACCATGAGACTTCGCGCCCTGCTCCGGTCCCATCTCGGGCCGTACACCGGCATCCTCTGGATCGTGGTCGCCCTGACGATCATCCAGACCTTCGCCTCGCTCACGCTGCCGACCCTCAACGCCGACATCATCGACAAGGGCGTCCTGGCCGGTGACAACGGCTACATCCGCCGGACCGGGCTCGTCATGCTCGGCTTCACCGTCATCCAGATCGTCTTCTCGGTCGGTGCGGTCTGGTACGGGGCCCGGGCGGCCATGGGTTTCGGGCGCGACGTCCGTCGAGACCTGTTCCACCGGGTCACCGGGTTCTCGGCCCGCGAGGTGGGCCTCTTCGGTGCACCGTCGCTGATCACCCGCATCACGAACGACGTCCAGCAGGTGCAGACCCTCGTCGTGATGGGTTGCACGATGATGATCGCCGCACCGATCACGATGGTGATCGGGATCATCATGGCGCTCCGGGAGGACATCGGGCTCTCGGTGATCCTCGTCTTCGCGATGCCGATCGCCGTCGTGGTCCTGGGCACGATCGTCGCCAAGATGGTGCCGTCGTTCCAGGAGATGCAGCTGCGGATCGACGCGGTCAACCGGGTCCTGCGAGAACAGATCACCGGCATCCGGGTGGTCCGGGCCTTCGTCCGCGAACCCGAGGAGCGGGCCCGCTTCGCCGAGGCCAACGACGACCTGACCGCCACGTCCCTGCGGGCGGGGCGCCTGATGGCCGCCATGTTCCCGACCGTCATGTTCATCATCAACATCTCCAGCATCGCCGTGCTGTGGATCGGCGCCGACCGCATCGACGCCGGTCAGCTCCAGATCGGTTCCGTCGTCGCCTACCTCACGTACCTGATCCAGATCCTCATGGCGATCGTCATGGCCACCTTCATGGTGTCGATGATCCCCCGGGCCGCCGTCGCCGCCGAACGGATCGGCGAGGTGCTCGACACCGCCTCGTCGGTCGTGCCCCCGTCGGACCCCGTGACGCAGGTGACCGAGCGCGGCACCCTCGAATTCGACGACGTCGGCTTCCACTACGCCGGCGCCGAGCAACCGGTCCTGAGCGAGGTGTCGTTCCGGGTCGAGGCCGGCCAGACCGTGGCGATCATCGGGAGCACCGGGGCCGGCAAGACCACCCTCGTGAACCTGATCCCCCGACTCTTCGACGCCACCCAGGGTCGGGTGCTCGTCGACGGGGTCGACGTCCGCGAACTCGATCAGGACCTGCTCTGGAGCAAGGTCGGGTACGTGCCGCAGAAGCCCTATCTCTTCTCGGGCACCGTCGCCTCCAACCTGGCCTTCGGCCGGCCCGACGCCACCGAGGCCCAGATGTGGCACGCCCTCGAGATCGCGCAGGCCGCCGACTTCGTGCGGGCGATGCCCGACGGACTGCACAGCACCATCGCCCAGGGTGGCGCCAGCGTCTCGGGCGGCCAACGACAGCGGCTGGCCATCGCCCGGGCCCTCATCGTCGAGCCCGAGCTCTACGTCTTCGACGATTCCTTCTCGGCGCTCGACCTGCTCACCGATTCCCGTCTCCGGGCCGCTCTCGCCCCCTCGACGGCGCAGGCCGGGGTGGTGATCGTGGCGCAGCGGGTGTCGACCATCCAGGACGCCGACCTGATCCTGGTCCTCGAAGACGGCCGGGTCGTCGGGCGGGGCACCCACGATCGATTGCTCGAGACCTGTCCGACCTACGCCGAGATCGTGGCGTCGCAGAACCGAGAGGCGGCCGGCGTATGACCGACACACCCAAGAAGCCCGGCAAGGGCACCACCGACGAGGAGCGCGAGATCCTCAACGCCGGGGGCCCGCCGGCGCAACGGCGGGGCGGCTGGCATGCGGCGGGCGTTCCCGGCGAGAAGAGCCAGGACTTCGGGGTCACCGTTCGCCGACTCGGCGGTCTGCTCCGGCCGGAGCGGGCGCGGATCGTGTTCGTCATGGTCATCACCGTCATCAGCGTCACGCTGGTCGTGCTCGGCCCGCGACTCCTCGGCCAGGCCACCGACATCATCGTCGAGGGCGTCGTCGGCGGCGGGATCGATTTCGCCGACCTGCATCGAACGCTGGCCGTGGTGGCCGGGCTGTACGTGGCCTCCTGGGTGCTCGGCTACCTCCAGGCCTACATCCTGGCCGGCGTCGTCCAGCGGACGATGTACGGACTCCGGGAGCAGGTCGAGTCCAAGCTCACCCGACTACCCCTCAGCTACATCGATTCCCAACCGCGTGGCGACCTCCTCAGCCGGGTCACGAACGACATCGACAACCTGGCCCAGAGCCTCCAGCAGACGATGAGCCAGATCCTCACCTCGCTCCTCACGCTCGTCGGCGTGACCGTGATGATGTTCGTCATCTCGCCGCTGATGGCCCTCGTGGCGCTCGTGACGGTGCCCACCTCGGTCTGGCTGATGAAGCTGATCGGAAGCCGGGCCCGACCCCGGTTCATGCAGCAGTGGAAGCACACCGGCACCCTGAACGCCCAGGTCGAGGAGGTCTTCACCGGTCACGCCGTGGTCAAGAGCTTCGGTCGCCAGCGCGAAGTCGAGGCCCGATTCGAAGCCGAGAACGACGCCCTCTACGAGGCCAGCTTCGGCGCCCAGTTCATGTCGAGCCTGATCCAGCCGGCGATGCTCTTCATGGGCAACATCCAGTACGCCCTGATCGCGGTCGTCGGTGGGCTCCGGATCTCGAGCGGGGCGATCAGCGTCGGCGACATGCAGGCCCTCATCCAGTACGCCCGCCAGTTCTCGCAGCCGATGACCCACCTCGCCTCCATGGCCACGGTCTTCCAATCGGGAATCGCCTCGCTCGAACGGGTCCTCGAACTCGTCGACGCCGAGGAGCAGTCGCCCGAGCAGGACCCCACGCCGAATCCGGTCACCCCGAGGGGTCGGGTGGCGTTCGAACACGTGTCGTTCTCGTACCTGCCCGACGAGCCGTTGATCGACGACCTGTCCGTCGTCGCCGAACCGGGTCAGACGGTGGCGATCGTCGGGCCGACCGGGGCCGGCAAGACGACCCTGGTCAACCTCATCATGCGCTTCTACGACCTCGATGCCGGCGTCATCACCCTCGACGGACGCGACATCGCGAGCTTCCCCCGCAACGAGCTGCGGTCGAAGATCGGCATGGTGCTCCAGGACACCTGGCTCTTCGGCGGGACCATTCGCGACAACCTGGCCTACGGCAATCCTTCCGCCACCCAGTCCCAGATCCTCGAAGCGGCGCGCGTCACCTACGTCGACCGCTTCGTCCATTCGCTGCCCGACGGCTACGACACCGTCATCAACGACGAAGGCGACAACATCAGCGCCGGAGAGAAGCAGCTGATGACGATCGCCCGAGCGTTCCTCGCCGATCCGGCGATCCTCATCCTCGACGAGGCGACCAGCTCGGTCGACACCCGAACCGAGGTGTTGATCCAGGAGGCCATGCAGGCGCTGCGGGCCAACCGCACCAGCTTCGTGATCGCCCACCGCCTGTCGACGATCCGGGGCGCCGACGTCATCTTGGTGATGGAGCGCGGTCGTATCGTCGAGCAGGGTTCGCACGACGAGCTCCTGGCGGCCGGCGGGAGCTACGCCGCGCTCTACCGCTCACAGTTCGCCGGTGCCGCCGCTCCGATCGGCTGACCAGGCCGGGTCCTCGTCGTGATCGACCAGCATCGAGGGATCCGGGGTGATCTCGGCGCTGAACGGCACGTGGCGCCCCTGCTGTTGGATCCTCGGGCGGGTGAGGATCCGGTAGAGCACGTATGGCGTGATGGCGAGGTTCGACAGGGCGAGTGTGAGCCAGAAGCCGGTCGGGTCCCAGTCCAGCAGCGACGACCCGATGGCCGGCCCGATCACCGACCCGGAGCCGTAGGCGAGGATGAGCACCCCGGCCGCAGGGATGCGCAGGTCGGGCGCCAGGACGTCGTTGAGGTGGCTCATCGCCAGTGAGTACAGCGGGTAGCTGATGGCGGCGTACGCCCCGACGGCGACGAACACCAGCACCGAGGCGTCCGGGGCGTAGGCGCCGGCCAGCGCCATCGCTGCGGCGCCCAGGTTGACGAACAGGATGACGAGCCGGCGGGGGTAGCGGTCCGAGAGCGACCCGATGGGCCACTGGAGGACGATGCCGCCGAGCGAGCCGATGGCGACGAACAGGCCGATCTCGGCGGCGGTCATGCCGGTCCGGGTGCCGTAGACCGCACCGAGGCTCACGATCACGCTGATGCCGATCCCGCTCATGAGCGAGGTCAGCGGCGCCAGTGGCGCGGCAACGATGACGGCGCGGATGGGGAGTCCACGATGGGTCGTGTCGTGCACGGGGGCCGGGATCGTGCTGAGCGAGAGCGGAATGACCGACATCGAGGCGATGGCCGATGCCGCGAGGAACGGGGTGTAGCTGTCGGGATCGGTCCAGATGAACAGGACCTGCCCGGCCCCGAACGCCACGTTGGAGATCACCAGATACAGCGCCAGCAGCCGCCCGCGGGAATCGTTGGTCGAGGTGGCGTTCAACCAACTCTCGACCACGACGTAGATCCCCGACATCGCCAACCCGAGGATGAAGCGGGCGGGGAACCAGACGACCGGCTGGACGACGGCCGGGAGGAGCAGCGTGAACGAGGCGGCCAGCGAGGCCAGGGCGGCATAGACCCGGATGTGGCCGACCCGGGTGACCAGGCGGGGTCCGAGCAGGGCGCCCAGGAGGAAGCCGGCGTAGTTGGCCGATCCGAGCAGGCCGATGATGCGGGTGTCGAAACCCTCGTTGGCGGCCCGGACGGCCGCCGTGGAACTGAGCAGCCCGGCCCCCAGCACGACGATCGCCGTGGCGGTCAGCACGGCTCGGGATGCCGAGAACACCTCGATCGGGCGAGGCTCGGAGTTGGTGGCGATCACGGTCGAACCTCTGACGGGAGTCCTCGCAGCCCGTCATCCTAGGGGTCGCGATCGGGATGTGATCCGGGTCCCGACAAGACGACGCCGCCCGAGCCCGGCGACCGTTCGGCGCCTCCCGTCGGACGGTTTTCGCGACCTCCGGGACCTTTGTCCGTACGTTTCGGCCTCGGGGCGGCGCACAATGGCGGGCAGGACAATGGCGGGCAGGACCGTGATCCGGCGGACTCGAGCGACGAGCCATGAGGAACCAGGACATGAGCGACGACAAGGTGAGCCAGGAGAACCCCACCCAGGAGAACCCGGGTCGGGAGCCGGGGAACGGGGATCACGTGATCGAGGTGTATGCCGACATCTGGTGCCCGTTCACCCACGTGGGGTTGCGCCGCCTCGTCGACGAGCGGGCGAAGCGGGGTGCCGCCGTCGTGCTGCGTGTGCGACCCTGGCCGCTCGAGATCGTCAACGGCAAGGCGATGGACGCCGGGTTCATCGGCGAGGAGGTGGACGACTTGCGGGCGCAGGCCGCCGGTGACCTCTTCACCGGATTCGATGTCGAGCACTTCCCGTCCACCACGCTGCCGGCGCTGGCGCTCGCCGAGGCCGCCTACCGGCAGGACGCGGCAACCGGCGAAGCGCTCGGTCTGGCGCTGCGTGATGCCCTCTTCGAACAGGGTCGCGACATCGGTGACCCCGTCGTCCTCGCCGAACTGGCTTCGGCCCTCGGTGTCGGAACCGCCACCCAGGCCGATGCCGACGCCGTTCTGGCTTCGTACGAGGAGGGCCGCGCCCGGGGAGTCATCGGCTCGCCCCACTTCTTCACCCCGGCCGGCGGCTTCTTCTGCCCGGCACTCGACATCGAACGGGTCGACGGTCACCTGCAGATCCGACCCGACCTTCGGGCCTTCGAGGCCTTCGTCGACGCCTGCCTGGCCTGACCGGCCTGCCGGGCTGGGGAGGTCGCGCCGGATCCCGAATGTGGGCCACGACCCCGCAAGTGTCGCCGGGCGCGGTACCCTGAGCCCACTTCGTCGCACAAAGCGGCGGATGCCCAAGGTGTCAATACGGATCACCGGGGGCAACCAAGAAAGAGAAGTGATGGCAATCATCGGTACGGTCAAGTTCTTTAATTCTGAGAAGGGCTTCGGCTTCATCTCTCGTGAGCAGGGTGACGACGTGTTTGTCCACTTCTCCAACATCGTGGGCGAGGGCTACAAGTCCCTCGACGAGGGCCAGCGCGTCGAGTTCGACGTGGCTCCCGGTCGGAAGGGCGAAGAAGCCCAGAACGTTCGCGCCATCTGATTTTCCCGGTCCGTTCTTCGGATCGTTCACGAATGCCGCCGGTCCACACCGGCGGCATTCGCCGTTTTCGACCCCCTCGCCGTGCCCGCTTTCGGCCCGAACGGCAGCCCTTCCGACTCACCATCGAGCCGTGCTACGTTCGCTCGGGTGAAACAGTTGACCGGGATCGATGCCAGTTTTCTCTACATGGAGACGCCGACCACGTACGGTCACGTCAACGGGCTGGGGATCTACCAGCGCCCGTCGCCGGACTTCGATCCCTTCGTCGAGGTTCGCAAGCGGTTCGACATCATGGTCGGACACATCGAGCCGCTCCGGCGGCGTCTGGTCTCGGTCCCGTTCTCGCTCGATCATCCGTACTGGATCGAGGATCCCCACTTCGACCTCGACTACCACGTCCGCCACATCGGACTGGCGCCGCCGGGAGCGGCCGACCAGTTGGCCGAACAGGTCGCGCGGATCGTCGGTCGCCCGATGGACCGCTCCCACCCGCTGTGGGAGACCTACGTCATCGAAGGGCTCGCCGACGACCGGTGGGCCCTGTTGACCAAGACCCACCACGCGACGATCGACGGCGCGTCGGGCGTGATCCTGCTCAACATGTTGACCGACCACTCGCCCGACGCCGAACTGGCGTACGAGCGCATCGAGTGGAAGGGCGAAGCGATTCCCGGCGAGCTCGACCTGTTGCAGCGGGCCGCTCGCGCGCTGGTCCTCAACCCGGTCAAGAACCTTCGGCTCCAGCTTCGCATCATGTCCGAACTCGCCGAGGCAGCCGGCGTCACCAGCGTCAGCTCGGCGGCGTCGCAGACCCGGGCCGCCGTGAAGGCCCTGACCGGCGGCGGGCGCTCCGACGGCGCGTCGCGACGCATGAACCTCCCGGTCACGCCGGCCCCCGACACACCCTGGAACAAGGCGATCGGCCCGCACCGACGCTTCGCCATGCGATCGACGGCCCTGGCCAACATCAAGGCCCTCAAGGACGCCACCGGGTGCACCGTGAACGACGTCGTCATGGCCATCTGTGCCGGGGCGCTCCGGGAGTACCTGATCCGCCACGACGCCTTGACCGACCAGCCGCTGCGGGCCATGGTCCCGGTGTCGATCCGCACCGGTGACGAGGCAGATCCCTGGACCAACCGGGTGTCGGCGATCATCGCCGATCTCCCGACCAACGAACCCGATCCGCTGCGTCGCGTGGCCCTGTGTCACGAGGCGATGGCCGAGGGCAAGCGCCAGTTCGACCTCGTCCCCGCCGACGCCCTGTCCGACATCACGCAGTTCGCCTCACCGGTGCTCGCCGCTTCGGCCACTCGGCTCGCCTCGCAGCTCCGACTGGCCGACCGGGTGAACTCGCCGATCAACGTCGTGATCTCGAACGTGCCCGGCCCCCGCGAGGCCCTCTACTTCGCCGGGGCCAAGCTCGATCACTACATCCCGGTCTCCACGATCTCCGAGGGGATGGGCCTCAACATCACCGTGCACAGCTACGAAGACAAGCTCGACTTCGGGCTCATCGCCGCTCGCGAACTCGTTCCCGATCTCTGGGACCTCGTCGATCTGCACATCGACGAGGTCGAGCGCCTGTTCGAGGCGACCGGCGCCGAGTGGGCCGTACCCCAACCGCCGCCCGCGATGCGACGCGGGGGACACGACGGCATCAAGGCCGTCCCGGCCGCGGCCGCCGCTGCTCCGACCCCCGACGCCGACGGCACTCCTGCCGCCACGAAGCGCGGCGGGTCGGGAAAGAAGAAGACGGGCAAGAAGAAGGCGACCAAGTAACGAGCCGACGGCCCGATCGACCGACTCGGCGGTGATCGTGGCACCCTGACACGATGACTCGACGCTCGGACCGCCTGACGCCATCGGAACTCGCCGATGCCGCGGTCCTGGCCGACCTCGCCGTCCTGGTCGTGGTGCTGGCCCGGCTCACCCCGTTCTCCGGGCTCACGACGGTCGTGGGTTCGATCCCCTTCGCCGTGCTGTCGCTGCGGAATCGCCCGAAGGTGGTCGCCGTCGGGTTCTGGATCGCCCTGGTCCTGGTGTTCCTGCTGGCCGGGTTCAACGCCGCCACCGAGGTCGTCGTGATGGCCACCTTCGGCGGCATCACCGGCCGGGCCATCGGCAACGACTGGAGTCGCCGGCGCACCGTGATCGCCTCGCTGGCAATCGGCTGGACCACGGTGGCGAGCCTGACCCTGCTCTTCCTCGTGACGTTCGCCGGGCTCCGCGAGCTCAACCTCGACGCCGCCCGGGTCCAGTGGAAGGGCATCGCCCGCGGCCTCGATGCGATCGGTCTCGATCCGGTCGTCGCCGCGGTCGACCCGCGGATCGATTGGATCCTCGACCACTGGTGGTTCACGGTTCCCCTGTTCCAGTTCTTCATCTCGATCGTGCTGACGCTGTTCGTGCTCCAGATCGGCCGCCCGGTCGTCGGACGGGTCCGACGTACCTTCCACGAGCCACCGCCTCCGGGCGCCGCCGCCCTCGCCCTGGCGAACGAGCTTCTCTCGGCTCCGGGGGTCACGCTCGTGGTGGGACCGAACGGATCGGGCAAGTCGACCCTGTTGCGGGCGATGGCCGACGCCGCCGGCGACCGGGGCGTGCACGGCGGAACGGCGATCGTCGGTCAGCGACCCGAGAGTCAGGTGATCGGGGCCAAGGTGGCCGACGACCTGGCCTGGGGGATCGAACCCGTTCCGACGGCGCTGGCGATGTCGGCGGCGCTCGCCGACGTCGGTCTCGAGGGTTTCGAGGAGCGCGAGACCGGTGGCCTGTCGGGGGGCGAACTGCAGCGACTGGCCCTGGCCGCCGCCACCCTGCGGGATCCCCGGCTGGTCCTGTCCGACGAGAGCACCGCCATGATCGACCCCGAGGGTCGGGCCGTGGTTCGGTCGGCGCTGCGGTCGATGGCCGATCGCGGGGCGACGGTCGATCCACGTGAGCCACCTCGACGAGGACCGGCGCCTGGCCGACCGGACGGTCGAGCTGTGATCGAGCTCCGCGCCGTCGGGCACGTTCACGGAGCCGGTACGCCCTGGGCCCGACCGGCCCTCGACGGCATCGACCTGCGGATCGACGCCGGTGAGCGCCTGCTCGTCGTCGGGGCCAACGGATCCGGCAAGTCCACCCTGGCCTGGATCCTGGCCGGACTGACCGCACCGACCACCGGGAGCGCAACCGTGGCCGGTCGGTCGCTGGTCGAGGCCCGGGACCACATCGGGCTCGTCGTCCAGCACGCCCGCCTTCAGCTCCTGCGGCCCACGGTGGCCGAGGAGCTCGCCGCGTTCTCCGAGAACGTCGGCGAACAATTCGCGGCGCTGATCGACATGGGCTTCGAGCCCGGCGACCGGTCACGTCGGATCGATGATCTGTCCATCGGTCAGCAACGGCGGATCGCCCTGGCGGCCCAGCTGGCCCGCCGCAGCGACATCCTCGTGCTCGACGAACCCATGGCCGGCCTCGACCGCCTGGGCCGGGGAGCCCTGATCGAGGCCGTCGCCGCCCTGCCGACCAGCACGACCGTCGTCACCGTGACCCACGACCTCGACGAGAGCCGTCACCTCGGTGACCGGGTGATCCGGTTGGGTCGGGGCCGCATCGTGCACGAGCAGTTGGAACGACCGCGATGATGGCTCGGCTGCACCTGCTGCGCTACGTCAGCGGGGCATCGGTCCTGCACCGGGCCAACGCCCGCAGCAAGGTCCTGGCGCTCACCGTCACGGTCTTCGCGCTGTCGTTCGATCCGGTGTGGTCGAGCCTGACCGTCGTCTGGGGCGGGGGTCTCGTGGCGTTCGTCGCCGCCCGACTTCCCCGGGGCGTCCTGCCCCGGCCGCCACGCCTCCTGCTCTGGGCCATGGGGCTGGCCCTGGTCTTCGGCCTCGCCGCCGGAGGCGAGCCCTTCGTCGACCTGGCCGGGACCTCGGTCGGGCTCGGTGGCCTGATCCTCCAGCTCCGATTCTTCGCCGTGACCCTCGGTCTGCTGTGGCTGGCGCTCCTCCTCGGCTGGACGACCCCCTTGAGCGAGCTGCCGCGGGCGGCGGCCTGGATGCTCGCCCCGCTGCGTGTGTTGCGGATCCCGACCGACGACGTGGTGGCCGGGCTGACCCTCGCCGTGCGGGCACTCCCGCTGATGGCCGACGAGCTGGCCACCACCACGACGCTGTGGGGGCTGCGACCGAACCGTCACGGGAACCGGATCGTCGAGGCGATCGACCTCGCGGCAACGGCGACGACGGCCGCCACCCGGCGAGCCGCCGAACTGGGGGAGACCCTCGCCAACCGGGGGCCGGTCACCCACCAGGGCGGTCACGGGACCTGGGGCCCGGCCGACGTGGTGGTCGCGATCGGAGCCGCCGCGGCCCTCGGGGCCATCGTGGTGCTCTGAAGGCGAGGCTCAGCGCAACTCGTCGTCGGCCGGGTCGCACACCCCGCGTTCGATCTGGTGCCGGTCGTGGCCGGCGTCCCATTCGTCGGCCTGCACCACGATCCTCGCATCGGGGATCTCGGCGGTGCCGCCGACCTGGTCGAAGTGGAGGCGGCCGATCTCGAGCGGAACGAGTCCCATGGCTCGACGCTCGACGCTCGACGTGACGGCGCCGGTCATGGTCGGGACCGCAGGAGCGACGGCAACACGATGTCGAGCATCTCGTTGACGAGTCGGGACGTGTCGAGCCCGATGTCGGCGGCGGTTTCGGGTTGACCGAGCGCCAGGGCGCTGGCGGCGATCGTGGTGGCGACCACGCCGGGGGTGACCGGCCGGAACTCGCCCTGGGAGACGCCGAGCGCCACCAGGCGTTCGAGGACCAGCGTGACGAACCGGTAGTGACGGTCGACGAGTCGGCGGGCCGGGGCATCGTCGGCCAGGTCCTCCGAGAGGGCGTCCTGGATCTGGAATTCGATGCCGCCGTTGAGATAGGCGGCGATCTGGTCGATGACGGGATCATCGCCGTCGATGGCGGCCAGCGCCGCCCGGCCCTTCTTGTGGAGGAAACGATCGAGGACCACCAACACCAGCTGGTCCTTCGACGGCGCGATCTCGTAGAGGGTACGACGGGAGCATCCGACGTCGGCGGCGATCTCGCCGATGGTGAAGCCGGCGAAGCCTCGGGCCATGAACATGGACTCGAGGGACTCGAGGATCTCGTGATGACGAGCCCCCAGGCGGTTCTCGGCCGTCCGCGACAGCAAGGGGCGCGGCGCTCCGGCCTGGAGTCGGAGCTGGTGCTCGCTCGGGCGGACGATCACGGGAGTCCGGCTCGGGGCACGTCGACCGTGGTGGTGAGGATGCGGCCCGCCCCCTTCCCGGCGATCTCGGCCGGGTTGGAGCTCGGGGCGGTGAGGACGAACAGCGTCGTGCCCTCGGTGCCGCCGAGCATGCAGGCGAAGGCCGGGTCGGGCGTGGCGATCTCGGCGGTGATCTCACCACCTTCGACCACCCGGACCACGCGGGTTCCGCCGGCGTCGGCAACCCAGATGCCGCCGTCGGCGTCGAGCGTGCAGCCGTCGGGAACACAACCCGGTGTCTCGGCCCAGATGCGGCGGTTGGTGAGCGTGGCGTCGGGAGCGATGTCGAAGGCGGTGTAGCGGCTCGACATCGATTCGCCGACGATGAGCGTCTTCCCGTCGGGGGTGATGACCGATCCGTTCGGGAAGCCCAGGTCGGACGCCGCAGCCTCGACGGTGCCGTCGGGTCGGACCAGGGCCAGGGTGGCGGTCCGGATGGCGTCGCGGTCGCCGGCGAACAGGTCGAAACCGAAGTTGCCGACATAGGCGTTGCCCCGGGCGTCGACCACCATGTCGTTGCACCAGAACCCGGCGATCGCCGAGAGGTCGGCGTGCTCGGTCAGCGACGTGCCGTCGTAGCGCAGGACGCGACGGTCGCGCATCGAGACGACGAGCAGGTCGCCGTCGGGCAGCCAACCCAGGCCCGAGGGTTGCTCGGCGACCTCCACGATCGGCGTCCGTCGACCGGCGCCGTCGACGGTGTAGACGGTGTGCTGATAGAAGTCGGAGTACCAGAGCCGGTCGTCGTGCCAGCGCGGTCCCTCACCGAAGTCGACGCCATCGATCAGGACCGCGAGTTCGTGCATGGCCCGATCCTGGCAGTTGGGTACCGTTCAGGCAAGTCTGGTACCGTCCGGCGATGGCTCTCCCCTCGACCCGGCCCGCCGCCACAACCACCGCTCGCACCGGCACCGCTCGCACCGGCACCGCTCGCACCGGGACCCCTCGCACGGGGTCCCGTCGCATCGGGACCCCGATCCGGAGCCGGCTCGATACCCGCTCGGCGGAGTACCGGGAGAACCTGGCGGTCATGAGCTCGATGTGGGACGAGGTCGCCGCCGAGCTGGCGACGGTCCCCACCATCGGTGGTCAGCGCTATGTCGACCGGCACCGCAAGCGGGGCAAGATGTTGGTCCGAGAGCGTGTCGAGGCGCTCGTCGATCCGAACACCCCCTTCCTCGAGCTCATGCCGCTGGCGGGCTGGGGCACCCAGGACCCGGTCGGTGTCGGCAACGTGACGGGGATCGGCATCGTCGAGGGCGTCGAGTGCGCGATCACCGGGTCCGACATGACCTACCGAGGCGGATCGGCCAACCCGAACTCGTGGTCGAAGTCGAGTCGGTTCTACGAGATCGCCCGCGAGAACCGCCTGCCGGTGATCAACCTCAACGAGTCGGCGGGCGCCGATCTGCCTCGCCAGGCCGATCTCTTCGTGCGGGGCGGTGAGCAGTTCAAGAACATCACCCAGCTGTCGAAGCTCGGGATCCCGACCATCACGGTCGCCTTCGGTCCGAACACCGCCGGTGGCGCATACGTCCCGGGGATGAGCGACTACACCGTGTTCGTCAAGGGCCGGGGAACGGCCTACCTCGGTGGGCCGCCGTTGGTGAAGATGGCCATCGACGAGATCGTCGACGAGGAGACGCTCGGTGGGGCCGAGATGCATTCGCGAACGAGCGGGTTGTCGGACTACCTCGCCGTCGACGAGCTCGACGGTCTGCGGCTCGCCCGTCAGATCGTGCGGCACCTGCAATGGTCCAAACTCGGGCCGGGAGCGACCGAACCCGATGATCCGCCGCTCTACGACCCCGGCGAACTGTTGGGCTGCGCCTCGGCCGATGTCCGGATCCCCTTCGAGATCCGCGACATCTACGCACGGTTGCTCGACGGCAGCCGCTTCGAGGAGTTCAAGCCGCTCTACGGCTCGACGCTGGTGTGTGGCTGGGGCTCGATCCACGGATTCCCCGTCGGCGTGCTCGGCAACAACGGCATCCTCTTCTCCGAGGAGGCGGCCAAGGGCGCCCAGTTCATCCAGCTCTGCAACAAGACCAATACGCCCCTGGTCTTCCTGCACAACATCACCGGGTTCATGGTCGGATCGAAGGCCGAGCAGGGCGGCATCATCCGCAACGGGGCCAAGATGATCAACGCCGTGTCGAACTCGACCGTGCCCCACTTCAACCTGATGGTCGGGGCCAGTTACGGGGCCGGGAACTACGGCATGGCAGGCAAGGCCTACAACCCTCGCTTCCTCTTCTCGTGGCCGAACCACCGGATCGCCGTCATGGGGCCCAAACAGCTGGCGGGGGTGATGGACATCGTCGCCCGCAATGCGGCCGCCGGGCGAGGCATCGAACCCGACGAGGAAGCCCTGACGGCCCAGTTCGCAGCCCTCGAATCCCAGATCGAGACCGAGTCGACCGCGCTGTACGCCACGGGTCGCATGTGGGACGACGGGATCATCCACCCGGCCGACTCCCGCACCGTTCTGGGCATGGCCCTCTCGGCGGCCCACAGCAACGAGATCGTTGGCGCCACCGACTACGGCGTCTGGAGGCACTGAGATGACCCGGGATGTCGAGATGCAACGAATCACCAGGCTCCTGATCGCCAACCGCGGCGAGATCGCGGTGCGGATCGCCCGAACCGCCCACCGGCTCGGCATCGACACCGTCGGCATCTACGCCGAGCCCGACGCCGACGCCCTCCACGTCGACACCGTCGACCTCGCCGTCGCCCTCGGCGGATCCTCGCCG
Source organism: uncultured Acidimicrobiales bacterium (assembly GCA_963717115.1). GTDB lineage: Bacteria > Actinomycetota > Acidimicrobiia > Acidimicrobiales > SZUA-35 > JBBQUN01. The sequence continues at coordinate 305,362 of CAVQVO010000020.1, forward strand.
GCCGATTCCTATCTGCGGGCCGACGCCGTCCTGGCGGCGGCCATCGACACGGGCTGCGACGCCATCCATCCCGGCTACGGCTTCCTCGCCGAGAACGCCGGGTTCGCCCAGCAGGTCATCGATGCCGGCCTGATCTGGGTCGGCCCCACCCCGCACCAGATCTCGCTCCTCGGCGACAAGGTGGCGGCCAAGAAGGCCGCCGTCGAAGCGGGGGTCCCCACCACCGAGGTCATCGACGTGGCGCCCGGCGCCATTCCCGACGGTGTCCCGATGCCGGCGCTGGTGAAGGCGGCAGCCGGCGGTGGTGGTCGGGGCATGCGCGTGGTTCGCTCGACCGAGGACCTGGCCGAGGCCGTCGAGGCGGCATCCCGTGAGGCACTCTCGGCCTTCGGCGACGGGACCGTGTTCATCGAGCCCTACATCGAGCGAGGCCGTCACGTCGAGGTCCAGATCATCGGGGACCGACACGGGAACGTGGTCCACCTGGGTGAGCGGGAGTGTTCGATCCAGCGCCGCAACCAGAAGGTCGTCGAGGAGTCGCCCTCCGCCGGGATCACGGCTGCGACCCGAGCGGCCCTGTGCGAGGGGGCGCTCGCGCTGGCCCGTCACGTCGGCTACGAGAACGCCGGCACCGTCGAGTTCCTCGTCGGGGAGGGAGACGACGGCGGCGACGGTGTCATCAACTTCCTGGAGGTCAACACCCGGCTGCAGGTCGAGCACCCCGTGACCGAGGCGGTGACGGGTCTCGACCTGGTGGAGCTGCAGTTGCGGGTCGCCGCCGGGGAGCCGCTGCCGATCACCCAGGACGATGTCGTCATCGATGGTCATGCCATCGAGGTGCGTCTGGTGGCCGAGGACGCCGCCGCCGGTTGGCTCCCCTCGACCGGGACCATCACGGCGTTCGACCTCGACACCGACCACATCCGTCTCGACACCGGTTTCCGGGCCGGGGCGGTGGTGTCGTCCGACTACGACTCCCTGCTGGCAAAGGTCATCGCACATCGGCCGTCGCGGGGCGAGGCCGCCGCGTCGCTGGCCCGGGCGCTGCGGACCTCGCAGGTCGAGGGGGTCGCCACCAACCTGGCCAGCCTCGTCGCCATCCTGGGTGAGGCCGACTTCCTGGCGGCTCGGACCCCGACCGCCTATCTCGACGAGCATCCCGAGGTGCTCGCCGCCCCGGGCCCGGTCGGCGACGACCGATTGGCCCTGCTGCTCGGAGCGGTGTTCGCCACCGAGTTCGAGAGCCGGCGGGACGATGTCGTCTCGGGCTTCGCGCCCTCGGGGTGGCGCAACCTTCGCACCCAGGGTCAGCGCGAGGTCTGGCTGCCGGCCTCGAGCGGATCGACCGGATCGGGCGTCGAGTACCGGATCGAGCACGTGATGTGCGGGGCAACCCATGCCCGGGTCCTGTTCGGGCCCTGGCCCGAACCCGACGCCGAGGGTGTCCTCGGTGAGGACCTGCGTCGTGTCGTGATGGTGCGCCTCCTGCATCGGGACCGAGATCGTCAGGTGGTCGAACTCGACGGTCGGCGGACGTCGGTGTCGGTCCGTTGGGTGGGCGACGGCGCCGACCAACCGGTGGTCCTGACGAGCAGCCCGGCCGGTTCGCTGTCGTGGTCGCAGGCCCCGCGCTTCGTCGATCACGAGGCCGGCGAGGCTGCGGGCGGTGGCCCGGTCTGTCCGCTGCCCGGGACGGTCATCGCCGTGCACGTCGAGCCCGGTCAGACCGTCGGCGAGGGTGATCTGCTGATGGTGGTCGAGGCGATGAAGATGGAGCACAAGATCACCGCCCATGCCGACGCCGTGGTGGCCGAGGTGCGCTTCGCTGCCGGTGATCGGGTCGATCAGGGCGACCTGCTCGTGACCTTCGAGGCGTCGTCGTGAGCACCGGGGCCGAGGCGATCCGGATCGCCAACTGTTCGGGATTCTACGGCGATCGTCCGAGCGGGGCGATCGAGATGGTCGAGGGAGGACCGATCGACGTCCTCACCGGCGACTGGCTGGCCGAGCTCACCATGCTGATCCTGAGCCGGACCCGGGCCAAGCGTCCCGGGGGAGGCTTCGCGGGAACGTTCGTGAAGCAGATGGAACAGGTCATGGGCACCTGCCTCGATCGGGGCATCAAGGTGGTGTCGAATGCCGGGGGGCTCGATCCCGATGGCTGTGCCGAGGCCGTGGCCGAGGTCGCCGCTCGCCTCGGTCTGTCACCGACGATCGCCTACGTGTCGGGCGACGACCTGCTCGACCGGGTCGTCGACCTCGCTGCGTCGGGCGATCTGCTGCCGTTCGGGCCGTCGGGCTCGCTCGGCGATCCCTCGAAGTACCTGACCGCCAACGCGTACCTGGGTTGCTGGGGCATCGTCGAGGCCCTGAATCGGGGCGCCGACATCGTGATCACCGGTCGGGTCACCGACGCCGCGGTCGTGTGCGGTCCGGCGGCCTGGCACCACGGCTGGCGCCGGACCGATCTCGACCAACTGGCCGGCGGGGTCGTTGCCGGCCACCTGATCGAGTGCAGTGCCCAGGTCACCGGTGGCAACTACTCGTTCTTCACCGAGATCCCCGACCATCTCGATCGGGCCCGATTCGGCTTCCCCTGGGCCGAGATCGCCGCCGACGGCTCGTGCGTGATCGGCAAGCACGACGGAACCGGCGGGGCGGTCAGCGTCGGCACCGTCACCTCGCAGCTCCTCTACGAGATCGGCTCGCCCGAGTATCTCGGGCCCGACGTGACCTCGCGGTTCGACACCGTTCGGCTCGAGCAGGTGGCGCCGGACCGGGTGCGGGTCTCGGGGATTCGGGGGCAGGCCCCGCCGTCGACGCTGAAGGTGGCCATGAACGAATTGGGTGGCTTCCGCAACTCGTTCACCGTTGCCCTGACCGGCCTCGACGTCGAGGCCAAGGCGGCCTTCGCGCAGGCGGCGTTCTGGGACGCCTGCCCGTTCGGGCCCGACGACTTCGAACAGATCTCGAGTCGGGTGATCCCGACGGGCACGCTCCGACCCGGCGACCCAGGAAGAGGCGACGGCAGTGTGGCGGGTCACCGTGAAGGACCACGACGAACGCAAGGTCGGACGAGCCTTCAACGATGCCATGGTGCACACCGCGCTGGCCGGGATCCCCGGCATGTACGGGCTCGGTGGTGGTCCGACCGGTGCCGCTCCCTATGGGGTCTACCGTCCGGCCACGGTTCCTGCCGAGCTGGTGCCGCAGTACGTCACGGTGCTCGGCGGTGACACCACGGTGGTCGACTCGGTGGCACCCGCCGGTCTGCCTGCGAGCCCGGCCGGTCCCGAGGCCGGCGACCCGGGAAGTCGAGGGGCGCCCGGTGGTCCGTCGACACTCGCCCCGATCGGATCCGTGATCGGCGCCCGGTCCGGCGACAAGGGCGGCGACGCCAACCTCGGCCTGTTCGCCCGCAGCGAGGTGGGCTGGGCGTGGCTCGACCAGGACCTCACGGTCGATCGTCTCCGTTCGTTGCTCCCCGAGACCGCCGAGCTGGTGATCGAACGGCACCGGCTGCCCAACGTGTGGGCGCTGAACTTCGTGATCCGGGGCCTCCTCGAAGAAGGCGTTGCCGCCTCGACCCGTCAAGACGCCCAGGCCAAGGCCGTTGGCGAATGGATCCGGTCCCGGGTCCTGCCCATCCCCGACGAGGTCCTGGCGGCCTCGATCCCGAACGAGAGCGTCATCCGATGAAGAACCAGGTCACCGACATGTTCGGGATCGACGTCCCGATCTTCGCCTTCACCCACTGCCGCGACGTCGTGGTCGCGGTGTCCAAGGCCGGCGGCCTCGGGGTGCTCGGCGCCGCCGGACACTCCGATCGTCAACTCGAGATCGATCTCGACTGGATCGAGACCGAGCTGAAGGGGCGGCCCTACGGGGTCGACGTGATCGTCCCGGCCAAGTACGCCGGGTCCGACGAGGGCGGCGGTCTCACCGTGGCCGACATCTGGGCTGCGGTTCCGCCCGAGCACCGGGACTTCGTCGACGACATCCTGCGCCGCTACGACGTGCCACCGCTCGCCGAGGACGTTCGCGGCCAGTTCGAGTCCCGCCCCGATGCCCCGGCACCGTTCTCGGCCAACCAGGCCGGACCGCAGCTCGACATCTCGCTGGCCCATGCGCCCTCGTTGATCGTCAACGCGCTCGGACCGCCACCGCCGTTCATGGTCGATCAGGTCAAGGCCGCCGGGCGCCGGGTCGGGGCCCTCGCCGGCAAGCCCCAGCATGCGGCCCGACACGTCAACGCCGGGGTCGACCTGCTGATCGCCCAGGGCTCGGAGGCCGGCGGGCACACCGGTGAGATCGGCACGATGGTGCTGATCCCCGAGATCGTCGACGCCGTCGCCGGTGCGGTCCCGGTCCTCGGTGCGGGTGGGATCGGCCGCGGGCGTCAGATGGCGGCGGCCATGGCCCTGGGCGCCCAGGGGGTGTGGTGCGGTTCGGTGTGGTTGACCACCGACGAGGCCGAGACCCATCCCGTGGTGAAGGACAAGTTCCTCGCCGCCACGTCGGCCGACACGATCCGATCCCGGGCTCGGACCGGCAAACCGGCCCGCCAACTCAAGTCGGCCTGGACCGAGGAGTGGGAGAACCCGGCAACGCCGATGCCCCTCGGGATGCCGATGCAGCCGATCCTGATCAATCAGGCGATCGCCCGGATCGACCGGGCGGCCCACCGCGAGGGATCCGGAGCCGAGAAGTTGGCCAACTACTTCGTCGGGCAGATCGTCGGCACCATGAACACGTCGAAACCGGCTGCGCAGGTGGTCTTCGACATGATCGACGAGTTCATCGAGGCGACCCAGTCGGTCGCCGCCCAACTCGAGGCCTGAGCATCGGGCCGGCGCCCGTCGTCTCCGTTCTGGCGATCGCTCGTCCCATCGCTCGCCGTTCTGGCGGGCCGGCGTCCCTCTTCTCCGTTTTGGCGGGCCGGCGTCCCTCGGAAGGGACGGTGGCCCGCCGGTTCGGGGGTTCGGGACGGTGGCCCGCCGGTTCGGGGGTTCGGGACGGTCAGGGGTGGCCGGTGCGGAGCCGTTCGGCGTAGTCGGCGCCGGTGATGGTGCCGCCTTCGGCCTCGGCCCGACCCTGATCGCGGGGCGCCAGCGCGTCCTGGAGCAGGTCGATCCGCTTCCACGCCGCCAGCGGTTGGTGGCCCTCGCCGTCGGGGACGTACGGCGAGTCCTCGACCCGGGTGTGCTTGTGGATGTACCGCCCGCAGTTGACGAACGCCGAGTCGACCGTGGCCACGACGACCAGGTCGGCACCGGGAAAGGTCCCGACGATCGGGTCGTCCCTGGTGGCGACCCGGGCCGTTGCCTGGACCCGGAGTCGGTGCGGGGTCTCGAGGTCGATGAACAGCATGCCGATCTTGGCCGTGGCGATGATGTTGCCCATCGAGAGGAACATGCCGTTGCCGTCGTAGCTGGGAAAGGCCACGGTGGTGGCGTCGAGGACACGAACGAATCCCGGGGCACCGCCCTTGTAGCTCACGGTGGGTTCGCCGTCGGCGTTCACGGTGCTGAGGAAGAAGAAGTCCCGGGACTCGATGAACGCGGCCGGGACGTCGGCCAGTTCGTCCTTGACCATGACCGCCTCGAGCGTGTCGGCCAGGGGTCGGGTCTCGAAGTCGTCCTGGAGGCGACGCTGATCGGGGCTGTAGAAGTCGGTCACGTCCCGAACCCTAGGCCCCCGGAGCGACCGCCATCGAGGCCAGGAGCGAGTCGGTTGCCGCGGCCAGTGCCTGGCGGTCGGGGCAGATCGCCGCGATGTATCGATCGGGACGGGCGACGATCGCCCCCGACGGCTCGAGCAGGTCACCGAGGACGCCATCGGGGACCTCGACCACGGCGCCGCCCACGCTCGACCAGCGGTCCGAGACGCCGGCGGCCACGTCGGGGTCGACGACGATCAGGGCGAAGCCCGGCCCGAGCCGGTCGTCGAGGCGATGCCCGTCGATCGACGGCGCCGGGAGCTGGCGACCGACGAACGGATGATCCCCGACCAGCACGCCGTCGACCAGGGTCGGGAACGGCCGCTGGCCGCCATAGGCGGCATCGAGACCGATGGAGTCGTCGGTCCGCCCGGCGAGCTGATCGATCAGCTTCCCGGTGTCGACGGCATGGGCCACGACCCCGGCGGCGTGGGGCAGTCGTTCCTGCTCGTAGGTGTCGAGCAGGGCCTCGCCACACGTGCCGGCGGCCACCAGATCGAGCTTCCAGGCGAGGTTGGCCACGTCACGGATCCCCGAGCACAGGCCCTGCCCGAGGAACGGCGGCATCTGGTGGGCGGCGTCGCCGGCGATGAAGATCCGACCGACCCGCATCTGTTCGGCGACCGTGGCATGGAATCGGTAGACCACCGAGCGGATCAGTTCGGCGTCGTCGGGGGTGAGCCAGGGATCGAGCAGGCTCCACACCCGGTCGGACCGGGTCATCTCCTCGGCGGTCTCACCGGGCTGGATCTGGAACTCCCAGCGTCGATAGCGGTCGTGACCGGGCACGAAGGTCGTTGGCCGTTTCGGGTCGCAGATCTGCTGGACGAACGGGGGGAGCGGAGCATCGGGGTTGGTGAGCTCGACGTCGAGGACCAGCCACCCCTGATCGAACCCCTGATCGACGAACGCGACGCCCGAGCGCCTTGCGGATCGGGCTGGCGGCCCCGTCGGCGGCGATCAGCCACTCGGCGTCGTGTGACGTCGAGTCGCCGCCGCTCGATCGCACCGACACCGACACGCCCGTCCCGTGGTCCTCGACCGATTCGACGGTCATCCCGAGCCGGAGGTCGACGCCGGCGTCGACGGCGGCCGATCGGAGGAACGCCTCGAGTTCGGGCTGGTAGTACATCACGCCGTCGGGGAGTCCGAGGGCGTTCTCTTCGGCCGGGCGCGAGGCGGCACCGATGATCTGCGTGCCGTGGGTGTCGACGAACTCGGCGCCCCGGACCGGGGTCGTGATCGCCTGGAGCCCGTCGAGGAGCCCGGCGCCGTCGAAGACCCGCTGGATCTCGGCGTCCATGATGATGGCCCTCGGCAGGTTGTAGACGGCGGGTTCCCGTTCGAAGACGGTCACCGCGAACCCTCGCTGGGCGAGCAGCAGCGAACCCATCACCCCGACCGGCCCGCCCCCGACGACGATCACCGAGCGTACGGTCACGCCACACATCGATTCGTGATGGTCCCGATGCCGTCGATGGTCGAGGTGATCGTGTCGCCGGGCTGCAGGTAGACACCGGAGGCGGCGCCGACGCCCTCGGGGGTGCCGGTGAAGATGAGGTCGCCGGTGGCCAGCGTGCAGATCCCCGACAGGTAGGCGATCAGCTCGGGAACCGAGAAGATGAGGTTGGCGGTCCGGTCGGACTGTTTGGAGGCGCCGTTGACCTCGCAGCGAATGGCCAGGTCGGCGCAGTCGTCGAACGAGTCGGTCGAGACGAGCACCGGACCGATGGGACCGTAGGTGTCGCGTGACTTGCCGAGATCGAAGTGCGGCGGCTTGGCGGCGAACTGCAGGGCCCGGTCCGAGATGTCCTGTCCGACGGTCAGACCGATGACGTGGTCCCAGGCGTCGGACCGGTCGATGTCGCGACCGCCGGCGCCGATGACGACCACCAGTTCGACCTCCCAGTCGGCCGTTGCCGAGCGCAGTTCGACGTCGGCGTGCGGCCCGACCAGGCAGCTCGGGAACTTCGTGAACACGAGCGGGTTCTTCGGCAGTTCCATCCCCGACTCGGCGGCGTGCGAGCGGTAGTTGAGGCCGACGGCGAACACGTTGCGAGGCCGGGGGACCGGAGCAGCCAGGTCGGCGTCGGCGAGCAAGCCGTCGGGCTCACCCTCGAGTCGGGCCGCCGCGGCGTGCAGCGCGTCGGGCTGGGTGAGTGCGATCATCGGGTCGCTGCTGATCGCGCCGCCCGAGATGCGCTCGGCATCGAACCAGTGCTCGGAGTCGTCGACGAGCGCGGTACGGCCCGCGACATTGGCAAGGCGGAAGGTCATGGGCCGAGTCTCCTCGTTCCACGCCGGTCACGCAATCACCGCCGCTGCGGGTTCCCGGTTCCGGGAAGGGACCGTCTCCCGCCCCGGCGGAGCCTGCCCAGGGCATCCGGACCCGGGCTCGGCGAATCGAGACGAGATCTCAGCGCGTCGGGGCGTGGGCTCAGCGTCCCGAGTTCTGGGCGTCGAAGCTGATCGTGCCGTACTCCGGTGCCACGAGGCACTGGATCTCGTGGTCACCCTCGGCCCAGCTGCCGACCGTGGGCGTGAGGTAGGAGATGTACAGCGTCGATTCCTCGTAGGGGACCCCGACGAAGGCTGCGAAACGATCCAGGCACCCCTCGTCGGCGGCGTCCGTGATCGCCAGGTCGCCGGGATAGGCGTCGCCGCCGGGCATGTCGAACACGTCGTAGGCCTGAGCGTTGTGCGGCGCCGAGCAGGGGACCCCCTCGACCGACTGGACCTCGGTGAGGCCGGTCGGGAGCTGGATGCAGTCACCGAACTTGATGGCGAAGGCGCCGACGCCTCCCGATTCCACGATCTCGCCCTGGTCGTTGCGGGTGGTGTCGTCGCCCATGGCGCTCACCCCACCGAAGATCGCGATTCCTGCGGCTGCTGCTCCACCGGCCAGGCGTCGAATCATGGTCATTGCTCCCAACTCATGCGGTTGCGCATGTCGATCGGCCGACCGATCGTCGGGCAGCTTCTGGGGCTCTACGGCGCGAAATCGGGCGAGCTTGAGGACGAACCGGGCTGCTCGCCGAACGATCCGTGCCGGCCCGCCCCGGCCGCGAACCGCGCCGCGCCCTCCCGCGACTCGCCCGTCGCAAGGGTCTCGAGCCCGAGCACCGTCTCGTTGGCCAGGGCGTCGTCGAGTCCGAGCGACCACTGCTCGTAGGAGGAGCGGCGGTCCGACCGCAGGCAGCGCTGGGGGAACGCGGCCAGCTGGCGGGCCAGCTCGATGGCGTCGGTCAGCGCCTCACCCGGTCGGGAGAGGCGATTGGCCAGGCCGATTCGTTGGGCCTCCTCGCCGCTGACCCCGCGGCCGGTGAGGATCAGATCGAGGGCGTGGGAATGGCCGAGCAGACGCGAGAGCCGGATCGTTCCGCCGTCGACCAGCGGAACGCCCCAGCGCCGGCAGAACACGCCGAACACGGCATCGGTCGCCGCCACCCGGAGGTCGCACCAGGCTGCGAGTTCGATCCCGCCGGCAACGGCGTGCCCCTCGACCGCTGCGATCACCGGCTTCGACAGCAGCATGCGGGTCGGACCGAGCGGGCCGTCGGCGGCGACATCGGGATCGACCCGGTTGCCACGACCGTCGGCGACGGCCTTCAGGTCGGCGCCGGCGCAGAAGGTCCCGTCGGCGCCGGTGAGCACGGCGACGAGCAGCGCGTCGTCGGCGTCGAACTCGGCGAACGTCGTCGCCAGTCGCTCGGCGGTGGCACGGTCGATCGCGTTGCGGCGTGCGGGCCGGTTGATGGTGACCACGAGGATCCGTTCGTCGACCACCGAGGTCGAGACGGTGTCGGTGTCGGTGATCGGTGTCGGTGTCGGGGCTCGGGTCCGAGGACGAGTCGGTCGGGATCGGGTCGCGGTTCATGCCCAGGGCTTAGGCAGCGCGAGCCCGGTTCGTCAAGCGATCGGCCGCCGACCTCGGACGCGGCGACCGCGGTGCGTCACGCCGACTCGACCCCGATCTCGGTGGCCTTGACCGACGCCCAGACCGCCGATCCGGGGGCCAGACCGAGGTCGGCCGCCGCCTCGGGCGTGACCTCGACGGTGAGGCTGACGGGTCGATCGACCTGGACCCGGGTCACCTCGCCGAGCGGATCGAGGGCCGTCACCGTGGTGGCCCACACGTTGCGGGGGCTGCCCTCGGGTCGGTTCCGGTGCAGGGCGACGGCGTTGGGACGGATGGCGACCAGGACGGGACCATCGGACCGGTGGTCGGCCGCGTGGAGGATGCCGCCGCCGACGAGTTCGATTCGACCGTCGTGCATCGAACCCCGGAGCAGGTTCACACCGGCCAGGTCGGCGATGTAGGGCGTGGCCGGCCGTCGACGGAGGTCGTCGGGGGTCCCGGCCTGCACCAGACGGCCGGACTCGAGCACACAGACCCGGTCGGCGAGCACGTACGCATCGGTGGGGTCGTGGGTGATCAGCAGACGCGGACCGGCGAAGCCGGCGAGGTGATCGGCGAGGACCCGCCTGGTCTCGACCCGGGTCGAGACGTCGAGCGCGCTGAGCGGCTCGTCGAGGATCAGCAGGTCGGGATCCGGGGCGAGGGCCCGGGCGAGGGCGACGCGCTGGGCCTGACCGCCCGACAGCTCACCGGGATGTCGGCGACCGAACCCGGCCAGACCGAGCGAGGTCAACCACGCCTCGGCCCGGCGCCGGGCTTCGGGCCGGGCGACGCCACGACTCGTCAGACCGAAGGCCACGTTGTCGACGACGCGGAGGTGGGGGAAGAGGAGGTGGTCCTGGAACACCACCCCGATGTTGCGGGCCTCGGCCGGGACGAAGACCTGGTGGCCGTCGTCGAGGAGGCGGTCACCGAGTCGGACGTGTCCGTCGTCGAGGGCGACGAGCCCGGCCAGGACGGCGGCAGCCGTGGACTTGCCGGCGCCGTTGGGCCCGAGCAGGGCGGTGGTGGATCCCGGCTCGATGGACAGCGGCAGGTCGAGCTCGAAGCCGTCGCGGCGCACGACCAGGTGAGCCGTCAGTCCGTTCATACCCGCTGCCACCAGCGGTCCTTGAGGCCGATCAGCACCACGAGCGAGACCGCGACGAGGACCAGGCTGGTGGCGACGGCCGCATCACGATCGGACTCGAGGGTGACGAACACGGCGAGGGGGAGCGTCTGGGTTCGTCCCTGGAGGTTGCCGGCGAACGTGATCGTCGCACCGAACTCACCCAGGGCGCGGGCCCACGACAGCACGACACCGGCCGTGAGGGAGGGGGCGATCATCGGCAGGGTGACGCGCCGGAACACGCGGAAGCGGCCGGCGCCCAGGGTGGCGGCGGCCGCTTCGTAGCGCGGGTCGAGTCCGCGGAGCGCGCCTTCGATCGTGAGGACCAGGAAGGGCATGGCGACGAAGGTGTTGGCGAGCACGACGCCCCAGATCGAGAACGGCAGGAGAAACCCCGTCGCCTCGTAGATGGGCTGTCCGACGAGTCCTCGGCGGCCGAGCGCGAACAGCAGGGCGGCGCCCCCGACGACCGGCGGGAGGACCATCGGCAGGGTGACGATGGCGCGCAGCAGGCGCTGGCCCGGGAACCGGGTCCGCGCCAGCATCCACGCGAGCGGGACGCCGAAGACCACCGAGAGCGCGGCCGCCGCGAGCGACGTGACGAGCGACAGCCACAGGGCATCGACCACGATCCCGCTGGTGAGGAGCGACGGGAGGTCGGTGAGCGGTGTCCTCGAGAGCAGACCCAGCAGCGGGACGACGAAGAGCAGCGAACCGAAGGAGCCGAGCAGCACGATCGGCCAGGGCGGACGGGTGGTGGTCCGGCGCCGTTCGACCCGCGGCCGGCTGCTCGTCATTCGTCGACGATACTGCTGAAGACCAGCAGAAACGTCTGGATCAATTCCTCGGCGCGGTCCTCGGGGACGAGCATGGTGAGGCTCACCAGCGGCCGTGCGAAGTTCACGGCCAGCAGGGCCCGATCGGCCAGTTCGCGGTGGAGTTCGGGGCGGACGAACGGGGCGACGAGGGCGATGTAGGCGTCGGCGATCCGCTGGTTGTCATCGTGGTTGATCCGCTCGAGTTCGGGATCGGCCGCCATCGCGGCCAGGGCGCTTCGCAGACCCGGCGAGTTCCGATACAGATCGATGAAGACCGACAGCCCGTAGCGAATGGTCGGGCGAAGGTCGTCGATCGACGCGACCGGCGTGAGGCCCGAAACCAGGTTGTCGAAGTTTCGATCCAGACTCCGGATGACGAAACAGGCCACCAGGGCCCGGGTGTCGGCGACGTAGTCGTAGACACTGGCCGTCGAGACCCCGGCCTCGGTGGCAACGGCGGTGATCGTCAGCTGGTCGACGCTGGCCGTTTCGAGCACTCGCCCCGTGGCATCGAGGATCGCATCGAGACGCGCCACGCTGCGGGCCTGACGGGGGACGGTGCGGAGAAATCGTTCATAGCTCACGAAGCAGTGGGACCACCTGGCTGCGACGCCCGAGCGAACCACCGGCGTCTACGGAGCACCGACGGAGCCGGTGCGGGATGTCACTCTAGGTTGCATCGGTCGCCCCGTGGGGCCGAACCGGCCGCCGGCCCCTCGATCGCTGCTCGCCCGTTGGCGTCGCGGAGTCAGGTGGGAGTCAGGTGGGAGTCACGTGGGAGTCGGGTGTTTGCGCGACGGGCTGTGCACCGAGGCGGCGAAACGGCCAGAATCGGGGCCATGGCTGCACTCTCATCATCGGGTCGACCGGTCGACGACGTGATCGACGACCTCACCGCCAAGCGGGCCGGCGACGTCCGCTGGCAGGACGGCCGGGCCTTCGGCATGGTCTACGACGGCGGGCCGAGCGTCCACGAGGTCGCCGAGAAGGCTGCGCTGCTGTATCTCCACGAGAACGCCCTCAACACCAAGGCGTTCCCCTCGCTCGGTGCCATCCAGTCCGAGGTCGTCGGATGGACGGCCTCGTTGCTGTCCGGGGGCGATTTCGCCTCCGGCTTCCTCACCAGTGGTGGCACCGAATCCATCCTGTGCGGGGTCAAGGCGGCACGGGAGCGGGCCCGCATCGAGCGGGGAGTCACCGCACCCGAGATGATCGTCGCCGAGAGCGCGCACGCCGCGTTCCACAAGGCGGCCCACCTCTTCGGGCTGAAGGTCCACAAGACCACCGTTCGCCCCGACTGGACCGCCGACGTCGACGCCATGGCCGACCTGGTCAACGACAACACGGTGCTCGTCGTCGGGTCGGCGCCTCAGTATCCGCAGGGCGTCGTCGACGACATCCCGGCCATCGCCGCGCTGGCCTCGAGCGTCGATGCCAATTGCCACGTCGATGCGTGCATGGGCGGCTTCGTCCTCCCGTTCGTCGAGATGCTCGGACGCGACGTCCCGCCGTGGGACTTCCGCGTCGACGGGGTGACGTCGATCTCGGCCGACATCCACAAGCTCGGGTACGCACCCAAGGGCGTGTCGGTGATCCTGCATCGCAGCAAGCAGCTGCGCAACTACCAGACCTTCGTGTTCGACGACTGGCTGGGCGGGTTCTACGCATCGCCGAACCTGCAGGGCACCCGTTCGGGTCTGCCGATGGCTGCGGCCTGGGCCGTGATGTCACACCTGGGGATCGAGGGTTACCTCGACCTCACCCGGACCAACCTGGCCAATGCCGACCAGATCCGCGACGCCATCGCCGGGATCGACGGGATCCGAGTGCTGGGTGACGGCCGCTATCACCTGGTCGCCCTGAGCAACGAGCCCGACGACCCCGAGCCGGTCGATGTCTTCGCCCTCGGAGACGCCCTCCTGCGGCGGGGCTGGTTCCACGACCGCCAGGGCCCGCCCGACTCGCTGCACTCGACGGTTTCGAACTCCAACACCGGTGCCATCGATCAGTACCTGAGCGATCTCCGGGCCTGCGTGGCCGAGGTCCGAGGCATCACCGCCGACGACCGTTCGACGAACTACGCCACGCTCGAGTAGCGCCCGACCGGGTCGCCGAAACCGGGGGCGGGTCGAGGAGCGCCGGTCAGGACGCCGGCTTCACGACCAGTCCGACCCGCTGGCCGACGGGGACGTCGGGGTTGGGGAACACGATGCGCCGGCCCTCGCCCTCGATCACCAAGTCGCCGTCGGCATCACTGATGATCGGCCGGCCCGGCTCGAGGAGCGTGAAGTTGGCGACGGCGTCGTCGACGTGGAACGTGAACGGCTCGGCGCCGGTGCGGACCAGCTCCCGTTCGACGTCGAACCGGATCGGCTCGGAGCGCACGGGTGGGAGCGGGGTCCCGCCGAGCACGGCGCGAAGGCACGCATCGATCGCCTCGAGGCGGGATGGATCGTTCTGACCGAGCGGTGACACCCGACCGAGTTCGATCGTCATGGACTCGGCTCGGCACGAGTGTGACGAGAAGTACGAGAACGTCGACGCCGGTTGGTTGGCGAACAGCACGGCGTGGACATCGGCGCGGCGCAACAGATCGAGCTGGTCGTCGGCCAGCGCCTGCCCATGCGGGTGGATCACGAACCGCTCGAGTTGCGACGCCCGGATGGCGGTGTGCAGCTCGTAGTGCAATCGTCGGTGGCCGACCGGCCCGTCGTCGAGGAAGCGGGTGACGAGACGTTCGAGTTCGGCCGCTCGGTGGGCCTCGGGATGGTCCTTGCCCTCGTGGCGACCGCTGAACAGGCGGTTGAGGTTCTCGTCGACGAACCGCCTGCCGGCGACCACGGCCGGTGGATTGCCGATGATGACGAGCAGCCGTTGCCGCAGCGCCAGCCGACCACCGGCCAGATCGGCCACGATGGCGTCGAGCATCTCGGCCGGTGCGGTCTCGTTGCCGTGGACGGCCGCCGAGATCACGATCGAGGCACCGGAGTCTTCCGGTTCGATCGCCAGCACGCCGGCAGCCTGCAGCGTCCAGCGCAGACCGTGGTCGACCCAGGTGGCCGGCACGACCGCGTGTCCGGCGAGGACCATCGACGTCTCGAGGAAGCGCCGGCCCCAGTCCTCGACGGGGATCGCTCCGGCGTGGTCCCCCGGCCCCGATCCGGCGGTGTCACCGGTCATCGCTGGAACTCGTAGAGATCGCCGAGGGCGAGGATGCGGGTGAGCTCGTCGAGGGCGCCGTGCACCTCGTCGATCAGGGTCGGGTCGGCCAGGTCGTCGCCGTCGAGCTCGTCGCGGTAGTGACGCTCGACCCATTCGGCGAGCCGATCGAGTCCGGCCTCGTCGACCAGCACCCGGCCCCCGAGGGCGGCCCGTTGCTCGGGCGTCAGGACCACCCGGAGGCGGAGGCAGGCCGGCCCGCCGCCGTTGCTCATGCTCTCGCGGATCGACACGGTGTGGACGGCGTCGATGCCGGCCTCACCGCCGACGAGCTCGTCGAGGTAGGCCGCCGTCGATGCCAGCTCGCGCACGTCGGATGGCGCGATCAACGCCGTCGTGGCATCGGGCAGGGTCACGAGCTGGGAGTTGAACAGATAGGACGAGACGGCGTCGGCGAGGCTCACCCGGGACGCAGGCACCTCGATCAGCTCGAGGTCGCGCACGACGGACAGCGCTTCGGCGATCGATCCGGCGAAGGCATCGGCGTGGAAGAAGAGGGTGTTGCCATTGGCCACCGAGACGACGTCGTTGTGGAAGGCCCCGGCATCGATGGCCGTGGGCGACTGCGCGACGAACACCGTACGAGCCGGATCGAGGCCGTGGCTGGCGGCGACGGTCTGCGAGGCCAGCAGCGTCTGCCGCCGGGGGTAGGCGCCGGGTGTTGCGATGGATTCGTGATCACGGCCGTAGACGAAGAGGTGCACGCCGGGGTCGCCGTGTCGGGGGGCGAATCGACCATGGTTCGCCGCGCCTTCGTCGGCGAACGACTCGTGCATGGGCAGTGGATCGTGGACGACGAACCGGTCGGGGTCGGCGAAGACGGCCCGCAGGATCCGTGCGGTGTCGGCGCCTTCGAAGCTGCGGTGCAGCGTCGAGCTGAGGTTGGCCGGCGTCAGGTGGACCCGTCCGTCGGCGGTGTCGGCCGACGGGGACACCGTCGCCGCATTCGCCGCCCACATGGGGGAGGCCGACATGACGGCGGCGAGCTGCCAGTCTCGACCGTCGGTGAGCGCCCGCAGTGCCGCAGCGCGCTCGGTGGGAGTCGAGCCGGTGAACCCGAGCGACCGCAGTCCGCTCGGGCTGGGTCGCTCCTGGGGCGGCAGGACACCCTGGGGAATCCCGAGCCGGACCAGCAACCGCATCTTGTCGATCCCCTGCAGGGCCGCAGCCTTGGGATGCGAACGCTGCCGGGCATGGCGTTGCGAGGCGACGTTCCCGGGCGAGAGGCCGGCGAAGTTGTGGGTGGGCCCAACGAGACCGTCGAAGTTGACCTCGCGCGCCGAATCGTGGTCAGTCATGGGGCATCTCGAAGATGTAGCTGACGATCGGATCGCCATCGTCGACCCCGATCGCCAGCGCCTGCTCGGCGGTGAGGGGCTGGGTGGCGTCATGGGTCACCGCCGCCTCGACCAGCGCGAACCCGGCGACGGCGGTGTTGGCCACCAGGCCGGGCTGGGCATCGGGAGCCCGGTCGACGATCCGCGCCGTGCGCCGACGGGCCCGGCGAACGACGTCGATGTCGTCGATGAACGCATCGAGGCACAGGCCGGCATCGAAGATGTCGATGTAGCCGTGATTGCGCATGCCGATCTTCGACAGCATCGCCGCTGCCGGTTCCGACCCCTGGTGGGGGCGCCCGATCACGTCGATGGCGGCCTGCGGGAGCAGGTCGACGTGGATCGGGGTTCCGGGCAACAGATCCTGCATGAACCGGAACTGGGTCCCGCTCAGGCGGTCGGCCTCCTCGAGGTCGAGGCCGAAGAACTTCTGTCCGACCGCCTCCCAGAAGGGCGAGTGGCCGTGCTCGTCGGTCCAGCCCCGCATCTCGGCCATGACCCGGTCGCCGAAACGCTCGCGATGGACGGCGACGAACAGGAACCGGGCGAACGACAGCAGTCGGCCCCGGCCACCACCGCGCCGATCGGGCGGGAGGTAGAGCGTCCCCACCTCGGCGGCGCCGTGATAGTCGTTCGACGGTTGGAGGATCCGGTAGTCGAAGCGCCGTCCGATGTCGGGCGAGTACTTCGAGAGCGAGGTCATCTTGTAGCTGTAGAAGGGACGCTCGAGTCCGACGGCGGCGTAGATCGCCGAGGTCCCGGTGATGCCCCGACCGCCTGCGGGCTCGGGCTCGTCGAGGACGAAGAAGTAGATCTCGCGTCCGTCGACGGTCCGCTCGGGTGCCACGCTCGCCGCGGATTCGCGGATGCGATGATCCATGTGCTCGGGATCGTTGGGCATCGTGGTCATGAGGCCTTCGGCCGCCATCGCCAGCTCGACGAGCTGCTCGAGGTCGCCGGAATGGGCGAGCCGGATCGTTCTCGGTTGCGATGTTCCGGCCGGCTGGCTCATGAGCGCCGATGCTACGGCACTGCCCGGCCGCGGTGAGTCACAACGGTGCAGTTTCACGCCCCCGACCCCCGTCCGCCGGGCATGCTCGCGCGATCCGCCGGGCCCGCCGAGCAGATGACGGCGGCCCCCGGGGGCCGGGAGTATCGTTGTCGGCGTGTCCCCATCGGCGCGACAGAATCGGTTCGGGCAGCCCATCGGTGCCGACCTCGGTGGTTGGCGCTCGCCGCCGTACCCCGATCCCGAACCGCTCGTTGGCAACCGGGTCCGGCTCGAACCCCTGCGTCGCTCCCATGCCGGTGGGCTGTTCCCGGCCTTCGAGGCCTCGCCGCCCTCGATGTGGACCTACCTGCCGTTCGGGCCGTTCCCCGATGCCGAGGACCTGGGCGATCAGCTCGAACGGCTGATCTCGCTCCGCGACTGGCAGCCCTTTGCGATCGTCGTCGACGACGAACCGGTCGGGTTCTGCTCGTACCTCCGGATCGATCCCGCCGGCGGTGTCATCGAGATCGGATCGATCGCGTTCGCCGCATCGTTGCAGCGCACGTCGGCGGCCACCGAGGCCATCTTCCTACTCCTCGGGCGGGCGTTTGCACTCGGCTACCGCCGGGTCGAGTGGAAGTGCGACGACCTGAACGCCGCCTCGATGGCCGCAGCCCGCCGCCTCGGGTTCTCGTACGAGGGGACCTTCCGCAAGGCCACCCATTACCGAGGCCGAAGCCGCGACACCGCCTGGTTCGCGATGCTCGACGACGAATGGCCGGCCATCGAGCACTCGTTCCTCGCCTGGTTGTCACCGACGAACTTCGACGTCGACGGCCGGCAGCGCCGATCGCTGGCGTCCTTGCGTTCCGCAACCTGAAGCGCTCGCCCGTATCCCGTCGCCTCACGACCGGCGGCCCGTCGGCCGGAGGGATGGCCGGGCTCAGGATCCGATGGTGATGTCGAGACTCGCCCGGATGTCGGCGGCCGAGGCCCCGATGAGGAGTCGATGGGTTCCGGGGTCGATGACCCACGCCCCGACGTCGGCGTCCCATCGACGGAACGCCTGGGGCCCGAACGTGAGCCCGACCGGGACGGATCGACCGGGCTCGACGACGACCTTGCGCCAGGTCTTCAGGGCCTTCCGCTCCCGCTCGACGGGCGGATCGATCGCCGAGACGTAACCCTGGACCACGACCGTGGCCGACCGGTCCCCGGTCGCGGTGATCGGGACGGTGACCGTGACCGAGCCCCCGGCGGCCACGTCGGCCGCCGTCGCGTCGAGTGTCGGCTCGCCCCAGGCTGCGTCGCCATAGGAGAGCCCGTGGCCGAAGGCGAGCAGGGGCTCGACGTCGAGGGCGTCGTGACCCCGGTAGCCCATCGCGAATCCTTCGCCGTAGGTCTGGACCCCGTCGATCGGGGCGTAGTGCGGCCACGCCGGGCAGTCCTCGAGCCGTCGGGGGAAGGTGATGGGCAGTCGTCCGCCGGGATCGGTCGCGCCGGTGAGGATGTCGGCGACGGCGTTGCCCAGTTCCATGCCTCCGAAGAAGGGCAGGAGGACGGCTCCGACCTCGTCGAGCCAGGGCATCGAGACGGGCGAGCCGGCGTTGACGACGACCACGGTCCGGGGGTTGACGGCGGCGACGGCTCGGATGAGTTCGTCCTGGGTGCCGGGGAGTTCGATCGCCGTGCGGTCGTTTCCCTCGGTCTCTCGGTCTTCGTTCGTCCCGGCGACCACGATTGCGACGTCGGCCTCGGCGGCTGCGGCGACGGCCCGACCGAATTCGTCGTCGACCACGGGCGGAGCGAAGCCCAGCCGGACCCCGCAGAAGGCGCGGCCGAGTTCGAGATCGATCTCGATGTCGACGGGCTTGCCGGCAAGCAGTTCGACGGCGACCTCGGTCTCGCTGCTGCCGCGCCCGTAGAACGCCTCGCCCGGGACCAGTTCGTCGCCCCGCTCGAGGATCTGGACCCCGCCCACCACGGCCCGGCATGGTCCGGTCACGATGATCCCGACCTGGTGGATGCCGTCGGTTTCGGGAACGAACCGGCCTCGGACCACCAACGTCGCCGACCGGGGATCGACGCCGTCGGGGAACGACCCGAAGTAGCGGAGGTTGCTCGTGTCGGATCGAGTGACGTGAGCGGGTTCGGTCTGGTCGGGGTGGCTGTGGTCGGGGTGGGTGTGGTCGGGGTGGGTGTGGTCGGGGTGGGGGTGGTCGGGGTGGGGGTGGTCGGGGTCGGCGCCATCGGGACGGTTGACGAATCGGAGCTCGAGCCCGGGCCGGCCGTCGGGCCCGAGGAGCTGCTCGGGACGAGGCAGGCGGGCGTACTTGTCGATCCGGCACCCGGGCTCGTGGACGACCCGCTCGAAGCGGGATCGGAGCGACTCGAGGATGGAGGCGTGAGGGAGCGGCTTCACCGCCGAACTGCCACCTCCCATGATCCGACTGGCCGCCGCGTTCGGGCCGATGACCGCGATGCTGGTGCCCTCGGTCGCCAGCGGGAGCACGCCGTCGTTGGTGGCCAGCACCGTGCCGGCGATCGCCACCCGCCGGGCGAGTGCCCGATCATCGGGATCGTCCACGCTGGTCTCCGGCGAGTCGGCGGGGCGATCGAGCGCCCCGGTCCGCTCCACCAGGACCAGGAGATCCCGCACCCGGGCGTCGAGCGTGGCGATCTCGACGTCGCCCCGATCGATGGCCGCGGCCAGCTTGGCGCCGTGGATGCGCGGCGGACCGGGCATCTCGACGCTCAGCCCGCCGTTGACCGAGGCCGCGGCGTCGTGCGCCCCGAACCAGTCGGAGACGACGAAGCCGTCGAACCCCCACTCGTCGCGCAGGATCGAGTTCAGGAGCCGGTCGCTGGCGGCGCAGAACTCGCCGTCGAGCCGGTTGTAGGACGACATCACGCCCCAGGCCTCGGCCTCGGTGACGCAGGCCTCGAACGGTCGGAGGTAGAGCTCGCGCAGCACCCGCTCGTCGACGTCGACATCGACGGTGTGGCGATCGACCTCGGTGTCGTTGGCGACGAAGTGTTTGACCGTCACGGCCACGTCGTTGGCCTGCACCCCTCGGACGGTCGCCACGGCGAGTGCCGCCGTGAGTTCGGGATCCTCCGAGAAGTACTCGAACGTGCGCCCGCCGATCGGGGTCCGGTGAAGATTGACCGCCGGTGCGAGCAGCACGTGTGCGCCGCGGCGACGAGCCTCGCGACCGAGCAGATCACCCACCCGACCGATGAGGTCGGGATCCCAGGTGGCGCCCTGGGCGATGCCGGTCGGGACGGCGACCGCCTCGGTGCGCGTGATGCCGACGTTCTCGCCTCGCACCCCGTTGGGTCCGTCCGACATCTTGATGGCCGGGATCCCGATCCGGTCGATCGCCGCCGTCCGCCACGTGGACGCGCCGCTCAGCAGGGTGATCTTCTCGTCGAGCGTGAGCTCGTCCATCCACCGATCGATCCGGGCCTCGTCGACGTCCATGGTGACACCATGCCGTCGCCGCCGGCCCGGTGTCCACCGGTGTCGTTCGAGGTGGGTGTCGTTCGGGGTGGGGGTCGTTCGGGGTGGGTGTCGTTCGGGGTGGGGGTCGTTCGGGGTGGGGGTCGTTCGGGGTGGGGCGTGAGCGCCGCTCAGGCGAGGGTGGCGAGTTGTTCGCGGGTGATGGGGTTGCGGGGCGGGCGACCGCCGACGAACCGTTCGATCTCGTCGATCGCCCCGTCGCTCAGGCGGCCGAGTTCGCTGCCCTCGGAGCCGGCGAGGTGGGGGGTGAGGTAGACGTTCGGCAGACGACGCAGTGGGTGGTCGTCGGGCAGGGGCTCGGGATCGGTCACGTCGAGCACCGCCGAGAGTCGCCCGTCGGTCAGTTCGGCGGTCAGGGCCTCGTGATCGACCAGCCGGCCGCGGGCCGTGTTGATCACGGTGGCGCCGGTGCGCATGGCGGCCAGTTGCCGGGCCCCGATCAGGTGATGGGTGCTCGGCAGGTCGGGTGCGTGGATCGAGACGATGTCGGCCCCGGCACACAGCTCGTCGAGGTCGAGCAGGGTGACGCCGAGTTCGGCAGCCCGCTCCGGGGAGACGAAGGGGTCCGAGAGCGTGATCTCGAACTGGGGGAAGGGTCGCAACAGTTCGATGACGCGGCGACCGACCAGCGAGGCGCCGATCAGCCCGATGGTCTTGTTCCAGTTCCCGACCGGACGGCCCGAGGTCTGCCGGGACGAGGCGATCGACGGCTCGCGGAGGAGGTCACGGCGCCAGAAGACGTCCTTGTTGGTGAACAGGATGGCCCCGAGCGTGAATTCGGCAACGGGTTCGGCGTTGGCGTCGGCACACGAGGTGACCCGGATTCCCCGGTCGAAAAGCGCGTCGTCGACCACCGACTTCACGGTCCCGGCGGCGTAGGCGAACAACTGCAGACGAGGGGCGCCGGCCAGCACCTCGGCGGTCATCGGCGGGCACCCCCAGTGGCCCAGGACGATGTCGGCCCGCTCGAGCAGTGCGGCGGCCTCGGGAGTCGACCAGTCGCCGACCGGTTGGGTGTCGAGCAGGGTGCCGAGGCGGTTCAGCCGGTCGTGATCGGCGGTTCGGAAGAGCCGGAGTCCGGGCCGGTGGGCGATCACGATCGACGGCCTGGTCGCTCCGGGCGCGTCCGCCCTCGAGATGGTCACCCCAACACCGACCGCAGCACGCCGAGATCCTCGATGGCCTGGGGAACGAGGAGCTCGGGCAGATCCCGGTCGGACAGGATGCCGTCGACGAACTCGATGGTCCAGGTTCCGCGGAACCCGAGCGATCGCAGCAGATCGACCGTGGCCGCCAGGTCGTCGCGACGATCGGCGAGCAGGGGAACGCTCCGATCGGCCACATCGAGGTAGTTCACGTGCACATGCCGGATCCGGTCGCCGTAGGCGTCGAAGCGGGCCCGGAGGTGATCGGGGGTCTCGTGGGTGTGGACGATCGCCCCGAGACGGTCGACGGGTCCGGCAGCCTCGAAGATCCGGGCCGCCACCTGCGGGTCTTCGGCGATGGAGATTCCCGCGTGGCATTCGCACAGCAGCGAGGCGTCGCTCGGCAGGTCGCCCAGCCACTCGGTGATCCGCTCGGCGTAGAGCTCGGCCGAACCGGCGTCGTTCCCGACGTTGAACTTGACGGCCGAGGCTCCGCTGCGCCGCACCCAGTCGGCGACCGTGCGGCGGCCGATCGGGTCGGGATCGTCGAGCGACTCGTAGGTGTTGAGGACCGAGATCGGGAGCATGCCGCTCAGGAGCGCGTCGCCGCCGTCTTCGGCGGCCGTGAGGTGCTCCTCCCAGACCTCGAGCCCATCGAAGCCGGCCCCGGCGATGGCCGGCAGCCAGTCGGCCAGCTGGGTTCGAGGAGCCCGGCTCGGGTCGAGCGTGCCCCACCGGTTGGGTTCGATGGCGACGGTCCCGAGCAGGATCGAATCGGGGATGGGTGGCACGAGATACTCCTCGATCGGCGGACGACTTGCCGCTACGGTCCAGTCTGCCAAGTTCGTCGGGTCGGTGGGTGATCTCGACGGGATCGGCCGAACGGTCGTGATCCCGAGCGACGCCATCCAGGGGAAAGGAACCCGATGACCGGATCAGGAGCGGAGCAGCGGTGGGCCAATCCGCTGGCCGCCGGCCCCCTCGTCGACCGTTCCGACGTGCAACGGGCGGTCCGCGATCTGTACGCACCCCTCATCGCCCACGCCTCGCCGGGCGGCGCCCAGATCCACCTGGGCAGCTTCGGTGCGGTGTTCGAATCCCGCGTCGCCGGTCTCGAGGGGTTCGCCCGCCCCCTCTACGGGATCGTGCCGCTGACCGTGGGCGGTGGGCGGTTCGATCACTGGGACCGCATCCGGTCCGGACTCGTCGCCGGAACCGACCCGACCAACCCCGACTTCTGGGGTCCGGTGGTCGCCGATGTCGATCAGCGCATGGTCGAACAGGCGGCGATCGGCTTGGCGTTGGCGTTCTGCCCCGAGGAGGTCTGGGAGCCGCTCGGTCCGACGGAACGCCGACACCTGGTCGACTGGCTCCATGGCATCGACGAGTTCGAACCGGCGCCCAACAACTGGCAGTTCTTCCGGGTCCTGGTCTCGCTCGGACTGGAGCGGGTCGGTGCGCCCGTCGACACCGAGCGCCTCCAGACATCGCTCGACCGGCTCGACACCTACCGGCGCGGAGACGGCTGGTACGTCGACGGCGCCATGGGCACCGTCGACTACTACGTCCCGTTCGCCCTGCACACCTACGGCCTGATGTATGCGGCGGCCAACGATGCCGGACTGGGCGATGATCGTCGAGCCGAGGAGTATCGGCAGCGTGCCGCGGCCTTCGCGTCCGACTTCGTCCACTGGTTCGCCGTCGATGGGGCGTCGATCGCCATGGGGCGAAGTCTCACCTACCGGTTCGCCATGTCGAGTTTCTGGGGGGCCATGGCCTGGGCCGATGTCGAATCCCCGGTCGGCTGGGGGCTGGCCAAGGGCCTGTCGATGCGACATCTGCGGTGGTGGGCCGACCAGGCGATCAGCGACCGCGACGGCGTGCTCTCGGTCGGGTTCGCCTACGACAACCGCAAGTTGTGCGAGGGCTACAACTCCGCCGGCTCGCCGTACTGGTGCATGAAGGCCTTCGGGGGTTTGGCGGCGCCCGCGGACCACCCCTTCTGGTCGGCCGACGAAGCGCCCCTCGAGCCACTCGACCAGCCGGTCACCCTGGCCGATGCCGGTTGGGTGGTGACCCGAAACGACGAACACGCCGTGGCCCTGGTGGCCGCCGCGGCGCCGCTCGGCCCCTTCCCCGAGGAGGCGGCGGCGAAATACCACAAGTTCGCGTACTCGTCGGCGTTCGGGCTCTCGGGCGATGCGCCCGACACCCGGGGCAGTGCACACACCGATTCGATGCTGGCCCTCACCGATGCCGACGGCACCCGTCGGGTCCGGGCCTCGAACGTGGCCGTCGGCGTCGAGGGATCCATGGCCTGGAGCACCTGGACACCATGGCCCGACGTCCGCGTCGACAGCGTGTGTTGGGCGGTCGATGGGGCGTGGCACGGCCGGGCTCACCGGGTGCGATCCGGGCGGAACCTGACCTCGGCCGAATCGGGGTTCTGCGTCGGCTACGAGCCCGTGGGGTCGGCGATCGATCGCGGGTCGATCCATCGGGCCGACGCCTCCTGCACGATCGCCACCCCGTTCGGTGCGTCCACCATCGTCGACGGGGCCGCCCCCGCCGCTGCTGCAGGGGCCCCCGTCGCAGCCGACGTGTCGCCCGCGGCCGCCCCCGCCGGTGCGGCCCCCGCTGCGGCCGACGTGCCGCCCGCCCCCGCCGCTGCTGCGGCCCCCGCCGGGGCCGACGTGCCGCCCGCCCCCGCTGTTGCTGCGGCCCCGTCGCCGGCCACCGCCTCCGAACGGGCCGCCGCCGAGGGGGACGGGGCGTCGGGTCGCGCCGACCGCACCGCCCGGACACCGGCCGGCCGCCAACAGGCCGTGAACGCCGGGCTGATGCATCCCCACTCCGCAGTTCCGATGCTGTTCGGCACCCACCCCGCCGGGGAGTTCGACCTGGTCTGCCTGGTCCACGGGTCGCCGCTCGGTCATCCGCCGGGCCCCGTCCCACCCGTTCCGGCCGCCGCGCTCGACCTGCTCGACACCGTTTCGGCCCGTGCCCTGCCGGTGACATCGTGATCTCGACGCAACCGGTTCCGATTCCGCCATCGTCGCGGATCCAGCCCGGGCGAGAGATCATGGGTCTCTCGGCGATCCTCCTCGTGCACGGCGACGACGGGGCCGTCGACTGGTCGGCGACCCAGGCTCACGTCGCCCGAACCCACGAGGTCGGCCTGTGGCCGGCGGTCAACATGGACACCGGCTACGTCCAACTCCTCGACGAACGGACCAAGTCCCGGGTCCTCGACCTCACCGCCGAGGTCACCGGCGGCCGGTTCACGGCCGGGGCGTTCGTCGCCGACCGGCCGGGCGACCCGTTCGACCTGGCGGCCTACCGGCGGGCGTGCGACGCGATCTCCGATCGGGGCGGTGTCCCGACGATCTTCCCGTCGTACGGACTCAACCGACCCGGGGTCGACACCGAGATTGCGGCGGAGCGGCATTGGATCGATTCGCTGCGTGCGATCGGTGCCCACGTCGAGTCCTTCATCGGGTTCGAACTGGGCACCATGTTCGTCCCCTACGGTCGGATCGTGTCGCTCGAGGTGTACGACGACCTGATGACGATCCCGTCGTGCATCGGGGCCAAACACTCGTCGCTGGATCGTCGCCTGGAGTGGGACCGGCTCGAACACCGCGACCGCCTCCGCCCCGATTTCAAGGTGTTCACCGGCAACGACCTGGCGATCGACATGGTGATGTACGGCTCGGACTACCTGCTCGGCCTGTCGACGTTCGCGCCCGACGCCTTCGCCCGCCGGGACGCGCTCTGGCGGCGCAGCGACCCGGACTTCCACGAGCTCAACGACCTGTTGCAGTATCTCGGGATGTTCGCCTTCCGGGAACCCGTCCCGGCGTACCGTCATGACGCCGCCCTGTTCCTCGAGATCCGGGGTTGGGCATCGTCGGATGCCACGCCATCGGGAGCTCCTCGCCGACCGGCTTCGGACCGCGACGTCCTGGTCGACATCGCCGAACGGCTCGACCGGCTGATGGACCGATCGGGAACGGAGACACGGCCTTGACCCTGATCCAGATCCGCAAGCTCGACACACTCGCCAAGTTGACCGAACGGCTCGAAGCACTCGGGGTCGAGCTGCCGATCGACCCCCATGTCGATCCGGCCGGTTCCCTGTCGGAATCGCTCACGATCGTCGACGCCACGGCGGGGGCATTGATCGTGCCGAACCGTTTCGCAGCGCTGCCGATGGAGGGGTGGGACGCGACGGCCGACGGCCGACCGACCGACCTGGTCCGACGGCGCTGGGACCGCTTCGCGGCGAGTGGCTGTGGGCTGGTGTGGTGCGAGGCGACGGCGGTTCGCAACGAGGGGCGGGCCAACCCGCATCAGCTGCTCCTGAACGACGACACCGTCGACGAGATGGCTGCGCTCCGAAATCGGCTCGACCCGGCGCAGGTGACCGGGTTGCAGCTCACCCACTCGGGGCGCTACAGCCGCCCGACCTCGGCACCCGCACCCCGCACCGCCTACCGTCATCGGCTGCTCGACGGTCGGGTGGGAGCGGGCGAGGGTGATCTGCTGTCCGACGACGAACTGGACTCACTCGTCGAGTCCTACATCGCCGCGGCGGTCCTCGCCCACGAAGCCGGGTTCGACTTCGTCGACATCAAACACTGCCACGGCTATCTGCTCCACGAACTGCTGAGCGCGATCGATCGGCCCGGTCGCTACGGCGGGGACCTCGCCGGTCGAACCCGCTTCCTGCGATCGGTCGTCGCGGGCATCCGCCATCGGGCCCCTGGGCTGGCGTTGGCCGTCCGGTTGTCGGCGTTCGACTTCTGCCCGTTCGAGGCCGGCGACGACGGCGTCGGGCGTCCCGAGGTCGACGGCGAGTACGGCCTGGCCTTCGGCGGCGACGGCACCGGGCTCGGGATCGATCTCGCCGAGACCCACCGATTCCTCGACCTGCTGACCGAGCTCGGGATCGGGCTGGTGAGCACCACGGCGGGGAGCCCGTACTACAACCCGCACATCCAACGACCGGCCGCCTTCCCGCCGTCGGACGGCTACAAGCCCCCCGAGGACCCCCTCGTCGGCGTGGCCCGCCAGATCGCCGCAACGGCCGAACTCACCCGGGCGCACCCCGAACTCGTCGTCGTCGGTTCGGGCTACACCTACCTCCAGGAGTGGCTGGCGAACGTCGGCCAGGCCGTGGTGGGCACCGGCGGGGCAACGATGGTCGGGTTGGGCCGGATGATGTTGTCGTATCCCGATCTCCCCGCCGATGTCCTGGCCGGACGTGAACCGAACCGAGCGCAGGTTTGCCGGACCTTCAGCGACTGCACGACGGCGCCACGGGCGGGACTGATCTCGGGCTGCTTCCCGATCGACCCGTTCTACAAGGATCATCCCCAGCGCGTCGAACTCACCCAGGCCAAGCGGGCCGCCAAAGCCCGACTCGGCGGGAGCCGCTGAGCGCTCGACCATCGATTCGATGGCATCGGCGAGTCGTTCCGAGGAGGTGGCCCTCTCTCGGCGGTGCGATCGGGGTCACCCGGTTCGCCCGGGTCCCGGCCGTCGACGGGTTCCCCGGCTGTCGGTCGCTGCCGGACGGGCCGCCGAGCAGGCCTGGCTCGAGTGGGGCGAGCGGGTTGGTGGTGGCCGGGGGTCGCCCGGATCGCCCGGGTCCCGGCCGACGCCGGGATTCCCGGCAGCCCACGCCGGCCGGCTCCGGGTTCAGGGCCGGGGCGGGTCGCAGCCCCCGCGGTGGCTGGCTGCGGGGTCGGCGGCGATGGTCGGCAAGCCGGCCGAGCCGGGCCGCCGACCGGACGCCGCGGGCTCGATCGGGTCGGTGTCCACGACCCCGGCGCCACCCGAGGCCGCCCCGCCGGGGGTCGGCCTCGTGACTCGGCGCTCGGTGGCTGCGAGGACGTCGATGACGGTCTGGATGGCGTGGGCGGTGAGCGGACCATGATCGAGCTGGGTGGGGCCACGCTCGGCCCGATCGAGTCGCTGGCTCGGCGTTCGGTCGGGCGGCGTCGGCCGGTGGGCGAACACGACCGGCCGGCCGTCGGCGCCGAAGAGCACGATGGCCGAGCGATCGGGGGTGAAGTCGATGCTGGCTCCGGAGGCATGCAGGGCCCGATGGTGGAACGGGCACAGGTGGACGAGCTCGTCGAAGCGGGTCTCGGGTTTGTGCCGGAACGGGACCGAATGGTGGGCCTCGAGGACGCCGACCTGACCACAGCCCTGCACCTGGCATTCGGGCTGCGCGAACCGGATCGCCGGCCGCATCCAGGGCGGGGCCGTGCGCGAGGAGGACGAGATCCAGAGCGGGTGACCGCCCCGGGTGACCATCCAGACGGCGTTGATCTCGCCGTGGATGGCGTCGAGTTCGTCGTCGGTGAGTGGGGGACCGTTGAGGACGCCGATCCCGTTCGGGACGCCGAGTCGATCCGGGAGACGCCGGGGGGCCGCCGGGTCGGTGGGGTCGGCGGCCGTCGTTGACGGGTCGGTGACGGTCGGGAGGTGGTGGTGTCGCCAGTGCGAGAACGCGTCGACATCGACGGTGAGGATCGCCAGGAAGCGGTCGGCCGGGAGCGACGGACCGGCCTCGAGGAGCGACAGGAACGCCTCGACGTTCGACACCGACCGTTGGCTCGAGCGCCGGAGTTCGTGGCGCCGCTGCTCGACGAGCTTCTGGACGAGTTCGGCCCGGGCTGGGGTGAGGAAGCCCCGGACCCCGGTGCCGGAATCGTGGGCGGTGAACTCGAGGAAATCCTCCGGTCGGTCTTCGGGTTCGGCTCGGGGTCGCAGGACTCGTTTGACCGCGTGGCAGGTGCGGACCATCTGGGGGGCCGTTTGCTGGCGGGATTGGTCGACGAGGAGGGCCTCGGTTGCGGGCGTGGCGACGGCAGCGATCGAGGCGGTGACCGTGAGGGGCAACTCACCGGCTCCGAAGGCATCGGCCAGGGCGGGGAGCTCGGGGAGGACGTCGGCGACCTCGACGAGGCGCCGGGCCTCGGGCAGGGTGAGCTTCCACTCGTCGGCCAGCCGCCTCGCCGGCGTCGACCAGCCGCAGCCCCATCCGAGGGAGGCTTCGAAGAGGCCGAGGACCTCGGTGGTGACCGCCGTCAGCTCGGCCTGGTCGGCGTTGATCCGGCCTGCGAGCATGCGACCCTGCTCGAGGAGTTCCCCGAGCCGATGGTCTCGCTCGGGCGGTGTTGCCGACTGGTAGCGGCCGTCGCACCGGGCCACGCCCTCGCGGGGACGGCAGCCGAGGAGATCGAAGACCGGTGGGTGGGCCGCTCGGGAGTGGCCACGCATCGGCCGACGCGTCTCGTCGGGCAGCGTCGGAGCGCTCGGCGCGAACCTCGTGGTCGAGCCGGGTCCGGCGACCGGCAGCGACCGGGCCGCCGAAGCCGGGGCGCCGATCGACGGATCGGCAGCCCAGGGGCGATCGGAGCCGGTTCCCGTCGAGAAGTCCATGCCTCCAGTCTCTCAGTGGCCTGTGACACTCCTTGGCGCTGCGGTGCATGTCAGGGGAAACGCCGACGGGCGATCGCCGCAACGGCTCACGGCTTCGGAAGGACGTAGGTGCCCTGCGCGACGGCGGTGAACTCGTCGGTGCGGTCGTCGACCCACAGCTTGACGGTGCCGATCACGTTGCGCCGCCCGGCGTTGTCGAGCTCGGCCCGAGCCCAGAGCACCGAGCCGACGGCCGGACGCAGGAACCGGATCGACAGCTCCGAGGTCAGGGCCATCAACTCGACCCGACCGATCGCCGCGAAGGTCAGGTACCACAGGGCACAGTCGGCCATCGAGAACTGCGAGGGCCCCGAGACGTAGCCCCCGGGCCGCAGCGAGGCCGGATCGGGAACCAGCCGCGCCGTGATCCAGCCGTCGCCCAGTTCGACGCAGTCGCCGCTCGCACCCGGGTACGCCGCGGCCACCGTCGAGTTGATGAGCTCGGGGGTCAGGAGTCCTTTGGGGGTCATGGCGTCGAAACCTACCGGAGTCACCCCCGCCGTTCGAGCCCGAGGAGGGTCGAGACCCCGCTCAGACCTCGAAGCCGACGGCCGCGACCGGGGCCGCCGTCGACATCTGCGGAGGACCGGCCATGAGCGGTCCGAAGGCCGCCATCGCCGTCTGCATGGCGGCGCTCTGGCCGTGGCCCGCCAGGGCGTCCTGGTCGGTCATCAAGGCGAAGAACCAGAACTCGTCGTCGGCACCTCGGTGGTAGGAGTAGATCTCGACGCCGGGCTCCTCCCGGGCGGCCTCGACCATCGAGGTCAGCACCGCCGCCATCTCGTCGGCCTTGCCGGCCTGGCAGGAGATCGTGCCGATCATGGAAACCTTGGCCATCGTCTCGGTCCTCTCGTCGTTGCCCCGTCCGGTACTCGACTCGGGATCGGGCACCGATTCGGGCTGGAAGCTCGAAACGGGCTGGGTGCTCGAAACGGGAACGCTGGGTCTTCGAGTGTTGCGCATCGAGGCGAAGCGTTCCGGCGGAGGACCAAATCTCGCCGCCGACCATTCTGCGGCCCGATTGCCGGCGGGCGAGTTCGCCGAGCGGTGATCGGGCCGAAACACGCCCGACATCATCGGCGTATTCACTGACCGCACTTCGTGTAGCGGGGCTGGATCCGCACGAGGGTGCCCGACAGGTCGTCGGGTATGGCAACGCTTCGGCGTTACGAAAGCAGGAGTGACAAATGATGCATGTGCTGGCGCAGGCTTCGCCTGTCGACCTCTTGCGTGCCGATCTCGACAACGTGTGGGTGCTCGTCGCCGCCGTCCTCGTGATCTTCATGCAAGCGGGATTCGCCTTGGTCGAAGCCGGGATGACCAGGGCCAAGAGCGTGTCGAACATCATGATGAAGAACCTGATGGACTTCTGTGTGGGCGCCGTTGCGTTCCTCGCCATCGGCTACGCCATCGCGTTCGGCGGATCGATGGACGGCTTCGGGAAGTTCTTCGGCGCCAAGGGATTCTTCCTCGGCGACGGTGCTGCGACCTACGGGACGCTCACCGTCCCGGTGTTCTTCATGTTCCAGGTGGCGTTCGCGGCGACTGCGGCAACGATCGTGTCGGGGGCGATGGCCGAACGGACCAAGTTCCGGGCCTATCTGATCTACAGCTTCGTGATCAGCCTGATCATCTACCCGGTCGGCGTTCGCTGGCTGTGGGGTGGGGGATGGCTGGCGCAGGGAGCCGGATTCCTGCCGACGAACTACCACGACTTCGCCGGATCGAGCATCGTCCACATGGTCGGTGGCGTCGCCTCCTTCTGGGGCGCCCGGGCGCTCGGCCCCCGCATCGGCAAGTACGACGCCGACGGTCGCGTCCGGCCCATCCCGGGTCACAGCATTCCCTTCGCCATCCTCGGCTGCTTCATCCTCCTGGTCGGCTGGTACGGCTTCAACCCCGGATCGGAACTGGCCGCCGATTCGGCCATCGGCGGGATCGCCGTCACGACAACGGCGGCCGGGGCGATGGGCGCGATCACGGCGATGATCACGATCTGGCTCAAGAGCGGGAAACCCGATGTCGGTATGACCGGCAACGGTCTGCTCGCCGGTCTGGTCGGCATCACCGCCGGCTGCGCCGCCGTGACGCCGCAGGCCGCCCTGATCATCGGGGGCCTGTGCGGGGTGATCGTCGTGTTCGCGATCTCGTTCTTCGACGAGGTCGTGCGGGTCGACGATCCGGTCGGCGCCATCAGCGTCCACGGCGTCTGCGGGGCGTTCGGCACGCTCTGCGTCGGGCTCTTCGCCCGCCAGGACGTCGAGGGGGTGTGGAAGCAGGGACTCTTCTACGGCGGCGGCACCGATCAGCTGGTGACCCAGCTCATCGGGATCGTCGCCATCGCCCTGTGGGTTTCGGTAACCGCCGTCGTGCTGTTCGCCACGCTCAAGGCCGTCGGTGGGCTGCGGGTGCCCGCCGAGGAGGAGATCGCCGGACTCGACATCGTCGAGCACGGCTCACCGGGCTATGGCGAGGGCTTCGGCTCGTTCGTCGGCACCTCCGTCGGCTCGGCGAGCCCCCGGGTCGATGTTCGGACCGCTTCCCACGCTGCCGGCGACGGCGGCAACGACCCCGCCCACCACTCCGGCCAGGACTCGGTGTCGGGTGCCGCCGTCGACAACGGGACGGGTCCCCGGGAGTCCGCCCCGGTCTGAGGGGGCTACGGGGTGTAGCGTCACCCCGATGGCCATCAGCGTCTTCGATCTCTACAAGATCGGCATCGGGCCCTCGAGTTCCCACACGGTGGGCCCGATGATCGCTGCCGCTCGGTTCGCCTCGTCGGTGGCTGCTCGGGTGACGCCGGGCAGCCGGATCCACGTCGAGTTGTTCGGCAGCCTCGGACACACCGGGCGGGGTCACGGCACCGATCGGGCCGTGCTCATGGGCCTGTCGGGTGAACACCCGGCCACCGTCGATCTCGACCGGTCCGAACACGTCGTTGCCGAGGTCCGTCGGCGGGGGTCGGTGTTCCTGGTCGACGGGGCCGAGGTCCTGCTCGACGTCGGGCAGGACCTGGTCTTCCACAAACGCACCCGGCTTCCCCATCACCCCAACGGGATGCGGTTCACCCTCCTGGCCCCCGACGGTGCGACGCTCGAGTCCCGTGACTACTACTCGGTCGGTGGGGGCTTCGTGGTCGACGACGACCAGGCGGCGGCGGATCGGATCATCCCCGATGCGACGCCGTTGCCGTTGCCGTTCTCGAGCGGGGATGCGCTCGTGGAGCAGTGCGCGGCCACCGGGCTCGACATCGCCGGCGTGATGATGGTCAACGAGGAGACCTGGCGGCCCCGGGCCGACACCACGAGCGGATTGCTCGAGATCTGGGACGCCATGCAGGCGTGTGTGACCCGAGGCTGCTCGGCCGAGGGTTTCCTCCCGGGATCACTCGGCGTCCGCCGTCGGGCTCCGGCCATGTCCGAAGCGCTGCGTTCCCGACCCGAGGCCAATCTGAGCGATCCGCTGACCACCCTCGACTGGGTGGGGCTGTACGCCCTGGCCGTCAACGAGGAGAACGCCGCCGGTGGGCGGGTGGTGACCGCCCCGACCAACGGGGCCGCCGGCATCGTGCCCGCCGTCCTGCACTACTACCGCCGGTTCGTTCCCGGAGCGAGCGACGAGGGCGTCGTGGACTTCCTGCTCACTGCGGCCGCCGTCGGCATCCTCTACAAGGAGAACGCCTCCATCTCGGGAGCCGAAGTCGGCTGCCAGGGCGAGGTCGGCGTCGCCTGCTCGATGGCCGCCGCCGGTCTGGCCGCCGTCCGGGGCGGCTCGGTGGCCCAGGTCGAGAACGCCGCCGAGATCGGCATGGAGCACAACCTCGGTCTGACCTGTGATCCCGTCGGCGGGCTGGTCCAGATCCCCTGCATCGAGCGCAATGCCATGGGGGCGGTCAAGGCCATCACGGCGGCGCGGCTGGCCCTGCGGGGCGACGGCAGTCATCGGGTGTCGCTCGACCGGGTCATCGCGACGATGCGGGAGACCGGGGCCGACATGAAGACCAAGTACAAGGAGACCTCGCGAGGCGGCCTCGCCGTCAACGTGATCGAGTGCTGAGCGGCGAGTGGGGTAGCGTTGCGATCCCGTCCCACGCGTGATCGCCCCCGGGTGAACGCCGCACCCGAGGTGAGTCGATGGCCAACGTCACCCCGCTCGAACGAGCCGATCTGCCCGAGTTCGAGCCGATCTTCGAGGCGGTCGAGTCCCTCATGGGCTTCGTCCCGAACTCGATGTTCACGATGGCCCGGGTGCCGGGGCTCCTCGCCGGGTTCTCGAGCCTCGGTCGCGCGGCCAACGGCAACCCGGCCCTCGGCCCGACCCTCACCCAACTGGTCGCCCACATGGCGAGCCGCGCCGCCGGATGCCGCTACTGCCAGGCCCACACCGCCGAACAGGCGGCCCGAAGCGGTTTCG
The DNA here is from genome assembly GCA_963717115.1 of uncultured Acidimicrobiales bacterium. GTDB lineage: Bacteria > Actinomycetota > Acidimicrobiia > Acidimicrobiales > SZUA-35 > JBBQUN01. The sequence continues at coordinate 339,048 of CAVQVO010000020.1, forward strand.
ACGCCGAACTGCTCGAGCACATCTGGGCCTTCGAGACCGACGATCGGTTCGACGACCGGTTGCGATCGGCGTTGCGCCTCGCCCGGGACGCGGCCCAGGTGCCGAATGCGGTGACCCCGGCCCACTTCGACGATCTGCGTCGCCACTTCGACGACGACGCGATCGCCGGACTCGTGGCCGTGATCAGCTTCTTCGGCTTCCTGAACCGGTGGAACGACACCATGGCGACCTCGCTCGAGGCGTCACCGACGGCGTTCGGCTCCCGCCACCTCGAATCGAGTGGCTGGTCGACGGGGAAACACTCCTGATCGCCACGGCGAGACCACCTGGGTCGAATGACCCAAATCGATCAAGTCGACGGGTCCGAACCGGCGATACCCAACACAACGCTCTGCAGCACAACGCTCTGCACACAACGCTCTGCACACAACGCTCTGCACACAACGCTCTGCACACAACGCTCTGCGTTGCCCGGTGGCATCTTGCGACCGACGGCAAAGGAGATCCGCTCGATGACGTCCGCATCCGCTCCCGCCCGACCACCGCGCCGGGGTTGGCGCCGCCTGTTCGGCGCCGGCGTCCTCGCCGGTCTCGTCGCGGCCGGGACCCTCGGAACGGCCACCCCCGAACCGGCTTCGGCGGCCAATGCCCCCGTCGAGTCGGTGGTCTGCGGTGACGCCGGAGCGGCCATCGTGCGCCTCTATCGGGCCTACTTCGACCGCGAACCCGACCCGGGCGGCCTCGCCTACTGGAGCGATCAGTACCTCGGCTCCGACCTCGAGAACGTGGCCTACTGGATGTCGCAGCAGCCCGAATACATCAACACCTGGAGCGGCACCACCGACGTGGGCTACGTCGAGGGTCTCCTCTACCGCAACCTGCTGAACCGGGCACCGGATGGACCGGGCTTGTCCTACTGGGTCGGACTCCTCGGCCAGGTCGGACGGGCCAAGCAGGTCGTCCACTGGGTGCAGACGCCCGAGATGGTCTCGAACCATCCCGTGATCCAGCCGGCGTCGTGTTCGGGTGCCGGGGTCACCTTCCGGGACATTCCCGGGGGACGGGCCGCCGATGTCGACTACCTGGTCGCCGATCTGCAGACCAGCAGCCGCCGCTGCTCGGTGGCCTCGATCAACGCCAACTGGCTCAACCTGAGCAACGGCCAGCCCGTGGGGATCGGCGTCGTCGGTGGCGTCGTGCTCCCCGGAGGTGTCGACAACGATGACCGGGGCGTCATCGGCGAGCGCTATCGGCCGAACGGACCGATCGCCGAGTACACGTTCAGCTGGGACAACTCCCACATGAACGCCAACCTGGCCCAGAAGGGTGATCGGGTGCTCGAGGTCGAGCGCGACTGGCAGCGGTTCGGCCCGACGAACCCGCAGGGCTATCGCTGGGCCGCCAGCGGCCACGTGATGACGATCAAGGGCCAGCAGGCGATCAGCGACGCGGTGATCAATGCCAATGCCTACACGATGCTGACCCGCCGCCACTCCTTCGTGGCGTTCCGGGCGCCTTCGACCATCACCTTCGGGTCGACGGTCACCATGACCGCACCCGAGCTCCGGGACTGGCTGGTCGCCCAGGGCTACACCGACATCGTGAAGATGGACGGGGGTGGTTCGGTCGAGTTCAACCAGGGAGGACGGGCCGTGGTGGCGGGGACCAACCGCGACATCCCGGTCTGGCTCGGCGTCGGCTGCTGAACCCGCTCGTCTCTTCCCGAGTTCGCGGGGTGCGGCTATCGGGCCATCGTGGAGAACTCGCCGTTCCTCGCTGCGCTCGTCTCTTCCTGAGTTCGCGGGTGCGGCGATCGGGCCATCGTGGAGAACTCGCCGTTCCTCGCTGCGCTCGTCTCTTCCTGAGTTCGCGTTTTCCGCTATCGACCGATCGTGTAGAACTCGTCGTTGGGGCGCATGGCGGTGAAGTTGGCCATGCGGTTCGACAGGGCGAAGAAGGCCGTGATGGCGGCGATGTCCCAGATGTCGTCGGCCGAGAAGCCGTGCTCGGCCAGGCGGGCTCGATCAAGGTCGTCGACGGCGGCCGCATCGAGACAGATCGTCATGGCGAAGTCGAGCATCGCCCGTTGCCGGGGGGTCAGGTCTGCCTTCCGGTAGTTGATGGCCACCTGGTCGGCGATGAGCGGGTTCTTGGCCCGGATCCGCAGGATGGCCCCGTGCGACACCACGCAGTACTGGCAGCCGTTGGCGCCCGAGGTGGCGACGACGATCATCTCTCGCTCGGCCTTGGTGAGGCCGCTGTCGCGTTCCATCAGGGCGTCGTGATAGGCGAAGAAGGCTCGGAACTCGTCGGGTCGGTTGGCCAGGACCAGGAACACGTTGGGCACGAAGCCCGATTTCTCCTGAACGGCCTCGATCCGCTGCCGGATGTCGTCGGGGAGTTCGGCCAACGTCGGGACGGGGTAGTTGCCGATCGGATGCTCGCTCATGTCAGCTCCTCACGTCGACGAGGACCCGACCCCGGGTCCGGCCGGCCAGCTGTTCGGTTGCGGTCGGGATCACCTCGGCCAGGCCGATCTCGACGGCCATCAGCTCGAGATGCCCGGTGTCGAGGTCGGTGACCAGTCGCTGCCAGGCCTCGAGTCGCCGTGGCTTCGGGCAGTTGACGCTGTCGACTCCGGCCAGGGTGACGCCGCGCAGGATGAACGGCAGCACCGTGCCGGGCAGATCGGGTCCCTGGGCCAGACCGCAGGCGGCGACCGTTCCCCCGTACTTGGTCGTGGCGCAGATGTTGACCAGGGTGTGGCTGCCGACGGCGTCGATCGCCCCGGCCCAGCGCTCCTTGCCGAGCGGTCGTCCGGGCTCGGACAGCTCGTTGCGGTCGATCGTGCCCGATGCACCGAGCGACGTGAGGTAGTCGGACTCCGACAGGCGCCCGGTGGAGGCGATGACGGTGTAGCCCAGCTTGGCGAGCAGCGAGATGGCGACGCTCCCGACACCGCCGGCGGCACCGGTGACGAGGATCTCGCCCTGTTCGGGTGTCACGCCGTTGTCCTCCAGCGCCATCACGCACAGCATGGCGGTGTAGCCCGCCGTGCCGATGATCATCGCCTGGCGGGTCGTGAACGCGTCGGGCAGGGGAACCAACCAGCCGGCGTCGACCCGGGCCTTCTCGGCGTAGGCACCCCAGTGGTTCTCGCCAACGCCCCAGCCGTTGAGCACCACCCGGTCGCCGACGGCGAACTCGGGGTCGTCGCTCGATTCGACCGTGCCGGCGAAATCGACCCCGGGCACCATCGGGAACGTGCGGACCACGGGCGACGAGCCGGTGATGGCCAGGCTGTCCTTGTAGTTCATCGTCGAGTACTCGATGGCAACGGTGACGTCGCCCTCGGGCAGATCGGCCTCGTCGACCTCGGTGAGTTCGGCCCGGTACTCGTCGTCCTTCGTGATCAGAATGGCTCGCATTTCGCCGACCCTACTTGCGTTCGCGGAGCAGTACCTCCTGGGCCACCGAGGCCACGTGGGTGCCATCGGCGGCGAAGAGATTGCCGACGGTGATGCCCCGTGCGCCGTGCAATCCGTGGCAGTCCCAATGGTAGAGATGCCACTCGTCGGCCCGGAGCGGACGATGGAACCACATGGCGTGATCGAGGCTGGCCCCCATGAACGGATCGACGCCCTCGGCCGCCCGGGCCTGGGCCGGATGGATGCTCCGGGCCGCGCCGAACTGGATGGCGTCCGAACTCAGCGCCAGTCCACACTCGTGCAAGCGCGGGTCGTCGGGCAGTGAATCGGTCAGTCGCACCCAACCCATGGATTGGCCGGCGCCGGTATAGCTGGCGAGCGGTCGACGTTCCATGATCCACGGCCAGTCGTCCTCCTTGGGTCGCACGTCGACCGGGTCGGGTGCGAGGGGCATCCGAGCGCTCTGGATCTCGGGAGCGTCCTCGCTGACCTGGAACGATGCCGACAGGTGGAGGATGGCCCCACCGGACTGGCGGGCAACGACGGCCCGGGTGCAGAAGGAGCGGCCGTTGCGGAGCCGATCGACCTCGAAGCGCACCGGCTCGTCGATCACCCCGCCGCGGATGAAGTAGGCGTGGAGCGAATGCACCCCGAACGAGTCGTCGACGGTCTGATAGGCGGCCCACAGCGCCTGGGCGACGACCTGCCCCCCGTAGATGCGGCCCCAGGCGTAGTCGGCACTGAGGCCGAGCCAGGTGTCGGGGCCGTGCCGCTCGAGGCGCATGAGGTCGACGAAGGTGGTTGGCGCGGCGTTTGCCCTGGTCATGTCGATGGACCGGCGTGCAGGACGGGGGACATCAGTAGGCCTCGTGCCATTCGTCGGTCTCGTCGCCCCGGAACTCGGGCAGGGGCTCGGATTCGTCGCGGGGCGGCGGTTCGGCGATCGGCGCCGCCGACCGGCGGGGACCCCCATCCGGGTCGCCGGTCGACCGGGTGGGGGTCGAGTCGGTGGCAGCCGGGTCGTCGCCGGCGTCGTCGTAGCCGTAACACATCGAGACGCCGTCGACCTCGAACGGTCGACCGAGCGACACCACCGTGAACGCCGACCAGTCCCCGGACTTCTTCAGCACCTCGACCCGGCCGTCGCCGTCGAGCGCGGTCTGCAGGGTCTCGATCGGGCCCATCACGGCCCACTTGCCCTGCTTGGTCTTGCGGAACACCGGGGCCGGTGGCTCAGCGCTCATCACTCATCCTCTCGTGTCGGTTCGGTTCTGGCGCCGTCGGTCGACGGTTGGGGGTTCGTCGTGCGACGGGTGGGGTTCGTGGCTCGGCTCAGCCGTCGGAGTATTCGTGCTCGGGGGCGGGATACACACCGCTCTCGACCTCTTCCCGGTAGGAGCGGGCGGCCTCGAGCAGGACCCCGCCGATGTCTGCGTACTGCTTGACGAACTTCGGGATCCGGCCGGTGGTGAAGCCGGCCCAGTCGGTCCAGACCATGAGCTGACCGTCGCAGTGCGGACCGGCGCCAACGCTGATCGTGGGGATCGAGAGCAGTTCGGTGATCTGGCCGGCGACCGACGAGGGCACCATCTCGAGCACGACCGCGAAGGCACCGGCGTCCTCGACTGCCCTGGCATCGGCGATCAGCGCATCGGCGGCCTCGCCACGGCCCTGGATCAGGTGACCTCCCAGACCGTGTTCGCTCTGCGGGGTGAAGCCGATGTGGGCCATGACGGGGATGCCGGCTCGGACGATCCTGCGGATCTGCTTGGCGCTCCGGTGACCACCTTCGAGCTTGACGGCCTGGCACCCGGTCTCCTTCATGAATCGGATCGCCGAGTGCAGCGCTTCCTCGGGACCGTTCTCGTAGGAGCCGAACGGCAGATCGGCCACCACCAGGGCCCGATTGGCGGCACGGACCACGGCGGCGCAGAGCGGGATGAGTTCGTCGATCGTGACCGGGATCGTGGTGTCGTAACCGAACACGGTGTTGCCTGCCGAATCGCCGACCAGGAGGAAGTCGATCCCGGCCTCGTCGAAGATCTGCGCCGACAGATAGTCGTAGCTGGTCAGGCCGCTGATCTTGATGCCCTGCTCCTTCGCCCGCTGGAAGTGGCGCGTGCGCACCCGCTTCAACGAGGCGTTGGCGTCGGCGGTGGAACCGTAGGGGCGTTGTTCATCGCTCACGCCGCCACCGTAGCCACTACGGGACGAGATGATCAGGCCGCTGCGATCGGGCCGCTGCGATCGGGCCGTTCGGGAGCCGTCACCCCCCGAGGGAATCGATGGCGGCGTTGAAGGTCGGGCTGGGGCGCATCGCGGCCTCGGCCCGGGCCGGATCGGGGGCGAAGTAGCCGCCGATGTCCATGGCCTGCCCCTGCACCGAGTTCAGTTCGTCGACGATCACGGACTCGGCGTCGGACAGGGTCTCGGCGAGCCGTGCGAAGCTGGCCGCCAAGGCCGCATCGTCGGTCTGCGCGGCGAGTTCGTGGGCCCAGTACAACGCCAGGTAGAAGTGGCTCCCCCGATTGTCGAGTTCGTTGACCCGTCGCGACGGCGACTTGCCGGTCTCGAGCAGGGCTCCCGTCGCGGCGTCGAGCGTGTCGGCCAGGATCTGCGCCCGCGGCATTGCCGGTGGTCTCGGCCAGGTGCTCGAACGAGACCGCCAGGGCGAGGAACTCGCCGAGCGAGTCCCAGCGGAGGTGGTTCTCCTTCTCGAACTGCTGGACGTGCTTGGGTGCCGACCCGCCGGCCCCGGTCTCGAACAGGCCGCCACCGTTGAGCAGGGGCACGATCGACAGCATCTTGGCGCTGGTGCCGAGCTCGAGGATCGGGAAGAGGTCGGTGAGGTAGTCCCGGAGCACGTTGCCCGTGACCGAGATGGTGTCTTCACCCGCGAATGAGTCGTTCGAGCGTGAAGCGGGTGGCATCGGCCGGGGCCATGATCTCGATCCGGAGACCGTCGGTGTCGTGATCGGACAGGTAGGCGTCGACCTTGGCGATGAGCTGGGCATCGTGGGCCCGGGCGGCGTCGAGCCAGAACACCGCCGGTGATCCGGTGGCTCGGGCCCGGGCGACGGCCAGGCGCACCCAGTCGCGGATCGGTTCGTCCTTGACCTGGCACATCCGCCAGATGTCGCCCTCGTCGACGTGATGGCTCATGAGCACCGTGCCGGCCCGGTCGACGACCTCGACCGTGCCGCCGGTCGCGAGCTCGAAGGTCTTGTCGTGCGATCCGTATTCTTCGGCCTTCTGGGCCATGAGTCCCACGTTGGGCACCGTGCCCATCGTGGACGGGTCGAAGGCGCCGTTGACCTTGCAGAACTCGATCGTCGCGGCGTAGACACCGGCATAGCTCGAGTCGGGGATGACGGCCTTGGTGTCCTGCTGCTCACCGCGGGCGTTCCACATCTGTCCCGAGGTGCGGATCATCGCCGGCATCGAGGCATCGATGATGACGTCGGACGGCACGTGCAGGTTGGTGATGCCGCGGTCGGAGTCGACCATCGCCAGATCGGGTCCGGCGGCGTACGCCGCGGCGATGTCGGCCTGGATGGCGGCTCGCTGCTCGTCGGGGAGCGATTCGATGGCCCCCAGGACGTTGCCGAGACCGTTGTCGGGGTTGGCCCCGACCGAGGCGAGCACGTCGCCGTGCTTGGCGAACACGTCGGAGAAGAAGACCCGGACCGCGTGACCGAAGATGATCGGGTCCGAGACCTTCATCATGGTCGCCTTCATGTGCAGCGAGAACAGGACGCCCGTCTGGCGGGCATCGTCGATCTGGACGGCGAGGAAGTCGACGAGGGCCTGCGTCGACATCACCGTGGCGTCGACCACCTCGCCGGCCGTGGACCGGCACCTCCTTGAGCACCTCGGTGACGCCCTCGTGGTCGACGAGTCGGATGGTCAGGGTGTCGGCGGCCGAGATGGTCACCGACTGCTCGTTGGAGAAGAAGTCGCCGTGGTCCATGGTGGCGACGTGGGTTGCCGAGTCGGACGACCAGACCCCCATGGAATGCGGGTTCTTCCTGGCGTATTCCTTGACCGCCTTCGGGGCCCGCCGGTCGGAGTTGCCCTGGCGCAGGACCGGGTTGACGGCGCTGCCCTTGACGCGGTCGTAGCGCTCCTTGACGTCGCGCTCGTCGTCGTCGGACGGGGCATCGGGGTAGTCGGGCAGGTCGTAGCCCTTGGCCTGGAGCTCGGCGATGGTGGCCTTGAGCTGGGGATCCGACGCCGAGATGTTGGGCAGCTTGATGATGTTGGCCTCGGGCTGGAGGGCCAGTGCCCCCAGCTCGGCGAGGGCATCGGGTACCCGCTGCTCGGCGGTCAGGCGCTCGGGGAACGAGCTGAGGACGCGACCGGCGAGGGAGATGTCGCGGGTCTCGACGCCGACGCCGGCGGCGCCGGCGAAGGCCTCGATCACCGGGAGCAGTGAGTAGGTCGCCAGGGCCGGGGCCTCGTCGGTGTAGGTGTAGATGATCTTCGAAGATGCGGTCACGGGTTCGAGACTATCCAGCTCCGGTGGGTTGGGTGTGAAGCGGCGGGGTCAGTGCCGACGACGGACCGGAAAGGTCACCGTGACCACCAGCCCCTGCGGCCGGTTGGCCGCCATGGTCACGGTTCCACCGGACGCCTCGGCCAGGGTCTCGACGATGGCCAACCCGAGTCCGGAACCCGGTCGCGAGGGGTCGCCCCGCCAGAACCGATCGAAGGCGTGCCCCCGGTCCACCTCGCTCAGCCCCGGACCCCGGTCCTCGACCGACAGCTGGGCCCCGTCGGGTCCGAACTGGATCCGCACGACCACGGGGCTCGCCGGTCGGGAAGCACCCGGCTCGGTGTCGGTGTCGGTGTCGGTGTCGGTGCCGTAGGTCACCGCGTTGTCGATCAGGTTGTCGAGGATCTGCTCGATCGCTCCCGGCACGGCGAACACCGGCACCGGGCCGGCCGGTGCCTGCAGGGTCAACTCGACGCCCTGGTCCCCGGCCAGGGCCGACCAGGTGTCCACCCGCTCGGCCGCCAGGGTGACGAGATCGCGCTCGACGCTCGCCATCGATCGGGCGGCGACCCCGCGTTCGGCCCGGGCGAGCGACAGCAGGTCGTCGACCAGGGCGGCGAGCCGATCGGCCTCGTCGATGGTCGCCTCGAACGCCGCGGTCTCCTCGGGGGTGGTGGCGTCGGCCGCCAGGTTCTCGAGTCGGAGCCGCAGCGCCGTCAGCGGGGTTCGCAACTGGTGCGAGGCGTCGGCGACGAACTCGCGTTGCTGGGCGATCAGCGCTTCGAGCTGGCGGGCCATCGTGGCCATGGCGTCGTCGAGGGCGAGGAGTTCCGGCGGCGCGCCGCGTGACCGGCGCGGCCGGCGCCAGGTCGCCGGCCGAGAAGCGGAGCGCATGGTCCTGGAGCCGGCGGATGGGGCTCGTCACCGAGCGGGCGATGCCCCAGCCGACGGACGCAACCAGGGCCAGAACGAGCACGGCAATGGCGATCAGCGCCGCCCAGAAGCGCTGGACGCGGGCGTCGACGTCGGCGGTGTCGAGGGTGAGCCGAATCGCGCCGTGGACCTGTCCGGACGACGCCACCGGCAGGGCCACGAAGAGGAGGTCGGTGCCGAGCGTGTCGGATCGACGGACCCCGGTCGAGCGGCGACCGGCCAGGGCCTCGACGAACTCCGGACGAGTCGAGAAGTCGCGTCCGCCCGGCGTCTGCTGCGGTGACCGAGTCGGTGTCGACGACGGCGATTCCCCGATCGTCGACGACGACCACCCGAACCCCGGTCCGCCGGCCGTAGTCGATGGCCGGTCGGGGATCGACGGGCCGGGTCCCCTCGAGCGCGTCCTCGAAGGCGGTGATGAGGACGGTGGCGTCGCGTTCGGTGTCGGCGGTGAGGCGTTCGAGCTCGCGCTGCTGGAAGAAGATCGCCAGCGGGAGCTCGAGGACGAGGAGGACGAAGACCGTGATCGTCAGATATCCGACGAGCAGGCGCCTGGTCACCGGTCGGGCTCGGAATCGTCGATCAGGGCGAACCCGACGCCGCGCACGGTGGTGATCCGTGCCGCGCCGATCTTCTTTCGCAGCGACGCCATGTGCACATCGAGCGTCTTGGTGGATCCCCACCAGTGCTCGTCCCAGACCTGTTCCATGATCTGGTCACGGGTCACGACGGCTCCCGCGTCGCTCGCCAGGCAGACCAGCAGGTCGTACTCCTTCGGGGTGAGGGTCACCTCCGATCCCTCGACCTCGACCCGACGGCGTCGGCGGTCGATCAGCAGGGCGCCGAGTTCGATGGGGGCGTCGGGGGCGTCGGCGGCGGTGCCGGTGCCGGTGCCGGTACGACGCAGCACGGCACGGATCCGAGCGACCAGTTCTCGGGCCCCGAAGGGCTTGACGACGTAGTCGTCGGCGCCCAGTTCCAGCAGCGTGACCCGGTCGATCTCGTCACCGCGTGCGCTCACCACGATGATCGGGACCGCCGAGCGGGCCCGGAGTTCCCGGCACACCGCCTGGCCGTCGAGATCGGGCAGGCCGAGGTCGAGCAGGACCAGGTCGACGGGGTCCGCGGCCAGAGCGGCGGCGCCCGTGGCCGCCCAATCGACGTCGAACCCCTCGCGCCGGAGCGCCGTCTGGAGCGGTTCCGCGATGGACGCATCGTCTTCGACAACGAGAAGGCGCACGACGACAGGGTGGCAGGACGTCGCCGACTCCGTGTCCTTCTTTGCCTTTTCCTTGCCCGGCCTTGGCCGGGGCCTGGGCCGACGATTCCTACCGTGGTCCTCATGAACAGACGAACCGCAGGTATCACCGCCCTCTCGATCGCAGGAGTACTCCTCGCCGGGGCCACCGCCGTCGGTGCCAATCTCGGCATCCTCAACTCGGTCGATGAGAGTCCCGTCGGCGAGCTCACGGTTTCCGACCTGACCTCGGTCGGCCTCGACCGCACGTCGACCTCCAGCTCCCTCGGATCCTCGGACTCGGTGACCACGTATCAGATCGACGAGGCCGGGACCGTCGGCCTCGACGCTTCCGAGCGGTGGGCTGCGCGTCGTCGAGGTCACCCCGGCCGCCGGGTGGGTCGCCGTCGACGACAGCGTCGCCGGTCGACGACAGCTCCGCGCGGCGGCGCCGTCGTGATCCACTTCTCGTCCGCCGATCGCCGGCTGGAGTTCAAGGCCACGATCGGCGTCGACGGTCGGGTCGACGCCCGAGTCGACGACGTGTCCGCGATCGATGGATCGAGCACGGATCCGGGCGCCGTTCCCTCGCAGCCGCCCGTGACGGTGCCGACCGCCCAGCCGTGACCGCCGACGACGTATCACGACGACGACGACCGACGACGACGACCACGATGACGACCACGACGACGACTACCACGAGGGCCGTGACGACGATGACTGATCCCCGGCCGATGATCGTGCCCCCCACCGTTCGACGGACGACCAGGCCCCGTCGCCGACATCCGGCGACCGGTGCCCGGATCGCCAGCGTGGGCCTCGGGTTCACCACGACGTTGGCCATCGTCGCCGCCCTGGGCCTCGAGGCCGCCCAGTCCGCCCCCACCCAGTCCGCCCCCACCCAGTCCGCCCCCGGCCGCACGCTTCTTGGCGACTCCCCGGTCGCATCGGGTGCGAACCGGGATGCGGCGACGGGCGCCGCAGTGGCGGCCGAACCGACGACGGTCAACCGGGCGAGCGGGGACGGCGTGGTGTCGCCCACCATCCGCCTCACGGCTCGGCCGGTCGTCCGGCTGATGGCCGACGCCGAGCGGCCGATCCTCCCGGGTCGCCGCCGCGCCGCAGACCCCCACCCCGCATGCCGCCACGCCGGCACCGGGGCCGGCGGCGCCGGCGCCCGTTCCGAGGGCGGTGACCAGTGGCAGCCGGTGACCCCCGACCGTCGACGATCCACGACCAGCCGGTCGGTGCCACGCGGGTGCGCGCCACACGGGTGCACGACACGCGGCTGATGGCCAGCGCCACCAGGATCATCACGGTGGAGGGCCCGGCGCACCTCGCCACGCTCGCCGAGGCCCGGCTCCGTCGTCTGGAACAGCGCTGGAGCCGCTTCGTTCCGACGAGCGAGGTGAATTCCCTGAACGCCGCCGTCGACTCCTGGGTGACCGTCTCGCCCGACACGATCCGGTTGGTGCAGACGATGCAGCGGGCCTGGGTCGAGTCCGGCCACCGGTTCGATCCGACGCTGGTGAACGAGCTGATCGCCCTGGGGTACACGGCCAGTCATGACGACGGGGCCGTCGCGAGCATCCGAGTCGAGCTGGCGGATCCTTCGTGCACCGTGCTCGACGTGGCCATCGACGCCGATCGCTCGGCAATCTGGATGCCGGCCGGCCTCGGCCTCGACCCCGGGGGGATCGGGAAGGGGCTCGCCGCCGACCTCGTGGTCGGCGAGCTCTGTGCCGGCGGCGCCGCCGGGGCCCTGGTGTCGATCGGTGGTGACCTCGCCGCCGCCGGACTCGGCCCCGAACCCGAGGGGTGGCGCGATCGAGATCGCCGACCCGTTCGGCGACGCCCCGGTCCTCGAGTTCCTGCTCGGCGCCGGTGGCGTCGCGACCTCGAGTACCCGGATCCGTCGTTTCGGCGCCGAGACGAGACCATCACCTGCTCGACCCGGCCACTCGCACCAGCGCCGCCACCGATCTCGCCACTGCCACCGTCGTGGCCGACGCCGGTTGGCGGGCCGAGGTCGAGGCGACGACGGCGATCGTTCTCGGATCCGAGGCCGCCCGCTGCCGCCTCGGCGCACGGGGCCTCGACGCCGTGTTGATCGACCATTGCGGACAGCGGTTCGGGAACGGCGCCCTCTCGGCCGGCTCCTCGCCGGCGTTGCGTCGAACCCCGATCGGGGCCGGGTCATGAGCGGACCAGTTCTGGTGGTTCCTGGCCCGCGGGTCGGGCATCGTCGCCTGGCTGATGCTCACCGCCTCGGTGCTGTTGGGCATCGTCTTGAGCAGCGGCGCCTTCCCGAAACACCGCCGGCCGGCCTGGCTGCTCGACCTCCACCGCTGGCTGGGCGGGCTCACGCTCGGGTTCGTCGCCATCCACGTGGCCGCGCTCATCGCCGACAGCTATGTCACGTTCTCGCTGGTCGACGTGCTGGTGCCCTTCGCCGCCGACTGGAAGCCGATCCCGGTCGCCCTCGGGGTGATCGCCTTCTGGGGTCTGATCGCCGTGCAACTCACCTCGCTGGCCATGAAGCGACTCCCGCGCCGGGTGTGGCGGTCGATCCACCTCGTCAGCTACGCCGTCTTCTGGCTGTCGAGTCTGCACGGCACCTTCGCCGGGTCCGATGCGACGAACCGCCTCTACGTCGCCACCTCGGTGACCACGGTCGTGGCCGTCGTGCTCGCCGCCACCCATCGCGCCGTCCGGTCGCGACGGTCGCCGGCGCCACGGACACCGTCGCGGCCGACGGTCACACGGGCCACGCCATAGGGTGGCCTTCACCGTGGTGCCAGGGCGGCGTGGGGCGATCTGCCCGCCACGGGCCAGACCCTCGACGCCGGCGACCGAGACCGACGACGCCCGCTCCGGTGCCCGGTCGGCAGGCGATGGGCCCGTCGACCGCGACGCCGGAGGGAACGGTCGGACGACGGGGGGTCAGCCGCCCAGGATCCTGCGGAGCCACTTGGGCCCACCGGACCCGGCGCCGCACTGGCAACGGTCGGCCGCCGCCACGTCACCGAGGACCTGTTCGACATGGGCACCGCACCCGGCCCAGGATGGTTTCTTGCACGTGGAGCACGTCGTTCTTCTGCACATACCCCACAGGGTATCCGAAATGTACGGACAATCAACCCCAACCGGCGTGACCCACGCCACCGAGGCGAGAGGATCATTCGATGACCACCGATCATGAGGTCGAAGCACCGGGCTTCGAGAAGCTGACGGCGACCAGCCGCGGATCCATCGGCCGACTCACCCTCACCGCACCCGACAAGCTCAATCCGCTGGGCTGGCAGACCCTGGCCGAGATCGCCGCCGCCGCCCGCTGGTTCGACACCCGTCCCGAGGTCAAGGTCGTGATCGTGCGGTGGTGCCGGTCGGGCGTTCTCGGCCGGCGCCGATCTGTCGACCTTCTCGTCCCGGATGGAGGTGACCACCCGCGAGGCCGCCGATCACGGCCGCAGGATGGCCGACGCCCTCGAGCAGATGCAGGCGCTGGCGATCGCCTCGATCCAGGGCTGGTGCGTCGGAGGGGGGCTCGTGCTCGCCGCCGCCTGCGATCTCCGGATCGCCGCCGAGTCGGCCCGATTCTCGATCCCCGAAGTCGACCTCGGCATCCCGCTGGCCTGGGGTGGCATCCCCCGACTGGTGCGCGAAATCGGTCCGGCGCTCACCAAGGAACTGGTCCTGACGTGTCGCCCGTTCGGACCCGAGGAGGCGAAGGCGGCCGGGTTCCTCAACCGTGTGGTGCCCGACGAACGGCTGACGGCCGAGGTCGAGGAGCTCGCGGCCCAACTGGCCGGCAAGGCCTCGCATGCCCTGTTCAGCACCAAGCGGCACGTGAATGCCGTGACCGACCAGATGGTCGGCACCATGCGCTCGTGGTCCGACGCCGACGGGCTCGTCACGGCGTTCGCCGATCCGGAGTGTGCCGATGCCCGACGGGCGTATCTCGACGCCCGGGAGCGTCGCTGAGACGGCGCTTCGCCGACCCGCTCGACGCATCGGGTGACACCGACCACACTGGCGGACATGTCCGCCGACGACGCCCCGCAGCCGCCAGCCGACCCAGCCCAAGCCCCCCAGTGAACACACCCGGTCGTTGCTGGCTCGAGCCGCCGCCGAGCTGTCGCTCGATCCGATCGACGACGAGCTGTCGGTTCGGGGTCTGATCGCCCAGCACGAGGGTCCGATTCCCTCGGCCGGACCGGGCAGTCCGCCGGCCTGGGACACCGCTCGCCACGACTTCGTCCGCAACGCCACCGAGGTCCCCGATTCGGTTCATCCGAGCCTGTGGCGCCAGGCCCAGCGCAACGCACCGCACGGGCTGTTCGAGGTGGCCCCCAAGCTCTGGCAGGCCCGGGGCTACGACATCTCCAACATCAGCTTCATCGAGGGCGATACCGGCTGGATCGTCATCGATCCGCTGACCTCCGAGGCCACCGCCCGGGCTTGCCTCGACCTCGCCAACGCCACGCTCGGTGAGCGACCGGTGCGCGCCGTCATCTACACCCACAGCCACGCCGACCATTTCGGCGGCGTCCTGGGTGTCACCTCGGCCGAGGCGGTCGCCAACGGGGAGGTGCGGATCATCGCTCCCGAACACTTCCTGCGCGAAGCGGTGTTCGAGAACGTGGTCGCCGGACCGGCCATGGCCCGACGGGCCGCCTACCAGTTCGGCCCGCTCGCTGCCGACCGGGCCCCGGACCCACGTCGACTCGCGGTCTGGGCAAGGCGATCCCGGCCGCACCGGCCGGCCTGCTGGCGCCGACCGAGGAGATCACCGAGACGGGCCAGGAGCTCGTCGTCGACGGGGTGCGAATCGTGTTCCAGAACACCCCCGAATCCGAGGCCCCGGCCGAGATGAACTTCTTCTTCCCCGACCACGGATGGCTGTGCATGGCCGAGAACTGCTCGCACAACATGCACAACCTGGTCCCGCTGCGGGGGGCGCAGGTGCGCGACTCGTTGGCCTGGTCGAAGTACATCAACGAGGCGATCGAGCTCTTCGGGGCCGACTCGGTGCTCATGTTCGCGAGCCATCACTGGCCCCGGTGGGGGACCGACGACGTCGACGGATTCCTGCGCCGGCAGCGAGACCTGTACCGGTGGATGCACGATCAGACCATGCGGCGGGCGAACCGGGGGATGACCCCCCTCGAGATCGCCGAAGACCTCGAACTGCCCGACGTCTTCCTGGCCCAGGGGCACACTCGGGGGTACTACGGATCACTCGTCCACAACGTCAAGGCCGTCTACCAGCGCTATCTCAGCTGGTACGACGGCAACCCCGCCCACCTGTGGCCCCACCCCCCGGTCGAGGCCGGTCGACGCTACGTCGAACTGGCCGGGGGCGCCGACGCCCTGCTCGCCGCCGCCCGTTCGGCCTTCGATGGGGGTGACTACCGCTGGGTGGTCGAGGTGGTCAACCACCTCGTGTTCGCCGATCCCACCAACACCGAGGGCCGGGAACTCCAGGCCGACGCCTACGAGCAGCTCGGGTACCAGTGCGAGTCCGCGACCTGGCGCAACTCGTATCTCACCGCGGCCCAAGAACTCCGCCAGGGGCCGCCCCGCAGTCGTCCGATGATGCGTCGGCACCTGGTCGATGCGCTCACCGTCGACCTCATGTTCGATGCCCTGGCCATCCGGCTGCAGGACGAGCAGGTCGTCGGCCAGACCGCCGTGATCAACTGGACGTTCACCGACCTCGGCCAGGACTGGGTCCTCGCCCTCGAACACCAGGCCCTGCACTACGTGGCCGGACGCCACGACCCGGCGGCCACGGTGACGGTCACCCTGGCCAAGTCGGTCATGGGCGACATCCTCGGCGGGGTGACCACCTTCCTGGCCGAGGTCGAGTCCGGGGCGATCGGGCTCGACGGCGACCCGGCCGCCCTGCTCACCGTGTTCGGCGAACCTCGAGGTGTTCGAGTCCGGGTTCGCCATCGTCGAGCCCTGAAGCCCTCGCAGATGTTAGCCATTCCTAACATCCGGTGGACGGAGCGCCTCCGGCCTGGGTATGCTCCGCTCCGTGCATCTGGCTGATCTGCCCCTCGGCGTCGTCGCCCCCGTTTCCCACGTCGTGGCCGGCGACGGCATCCGGATTCGCCTGGCCGAGCTCGGCATCCGTCCCGGGGTCGCGGTGTCGTGCGTCCAGCGCTGTGCCGGCGGTGGTCGGGTCGTCCGGGTCGGCAATGCTCGTCTGGCCCTCGACCGTGCCGCGCTGCGGGCGGTGCAGCTGGAAGCGCCGGTGCGGGGTTGACCACGTCGGACCGCATCCGCCGCCCCGGGCTCGGTGCTGCCTGTCACCAGGACACCGACGGGCCGCTCGAGCCCGGCCGGGCCGTGGTCGCCCTGGTCGGCAATCCCAACGTCGGGAAGTCGAGCCTGTTCAACGCCCTCACCGGGGCCAAGCGTTCGGTGGGGAACTGGCCGGGAACGACCGTCGAGGTCGGACGGGGCCCGCTCCCGGGTCACGACATCGCCGTGCTCGACCTGCCCGGCGCCTACAGCCTCGACCCCTCGTCGCCCGACGAGGAACTGACCCGGGACCTCATCGTGGGTCGCGGACCCGACGAACTGCCCGATGTCGTCGTCGTCGTGGTCGATGCGCCCAACCTGACCCGGAGCCTCTATCTCGTCGCCCAGCTCCGCGAGCTGCCCCTGCGAATGGTGATCGCCCTGACGATGGTCGATCTCGCCGGTTCGGCCGGGATCGAACTCGACCTCGCCGCGCTGGCGGCGGCAACGGGTGCCCCCGTGGTGCCCGTCGACGGACGTCGCGGCCGCGGGCTCGACGACCTCACGAGGACGCTGGTCGAAACGCTCGCCGCGCCCTGCCCCGAACCGCGGGTGGTCGCCTCCGGTCTTGCGTCGACGCCGGGGTCCGACCCGGGCGACAACGAACTGACCCGCCTCGACGAACGATTCGAGTGGGTGGCCCAGGTCAGCGCCCGGTCGACCGGTCAGGGCGCGGTCCGATCGACCGTGACCGAGTCGATCGACCGGATCGCGCTCGCCCCGATCAGCGGCCCGCTGCTGTTCCTGGCGGTCATGTGGTTGGTGTTCCAGATCACCACGACCGTCGCGGCCCCGATGCAGGACGCGCTCGACCGGCTGGTGTCGGGCCCGGTCTCCGACCTCGCCCGGACGGTGCTCGGCGACCACGTCGTCGCCGACTTCGTGATCGACGGCCTGATCGCCGGCGTGGGCATGCTGCTCACCTTCGTTCCGGTGATGGGACTGATGTTCCTCTGCCTGGCGATCCTCGAGAACTCGGGTTACCTCGCACGGGGCGCGGTCGTGACCGACCGACTGATGCGCCTGATCGGGCTGCCGGGACGGGCGTTCCTCCCCCTCGTCGTCGGCTTCGGCTGCAACGTGCCGGCGATCAGCGCGGCCCGGGTCCTGCCCGATGCCCGGCAGCGACTGCTCGTCTCCCTCGTCGTTCCCTACACCAGCTGCAGCGCTCGGCTGAGCGTGTACGTGCTGGTGGCAACGACCTTCTTCGGCGGCGCGGCCGGCACGATCGTGTTCGCCATGTACCTCGTGTCGATCCTGTTCGTGGTGGTGATCGGGTTGATCCTCAAGGCCACCGCCATCCGGGCCCTGCCCGACGATCCGCTGTTCATCGACCTGCCGCGCTACCAGGCACCGTTCCCGGCGATGATCGTTGGCTTGACCTGGGTCCGGCTCAAGGGATTCCTCCAGACCGCCGGCGGCATCATCGTCCTCACCGTCGCCGCCGTGTGGCTCCTGAGCGCCATCCCGGTTCGCAACGGGAGCTTCGCTTCGGTGGACACCCGCGACAGCCTCTACGGCGAGGTGTCGGCCACCATCGCCCCGGTCTTCGCTCCCGCAGGCTTCGACGACTGGCACACCTCGGCGGCCCTGATCACCGGGTTCGTCGCCAAGGAGGCCGTGATCTCGACCTGGGCCCAGAGCTACCAGACCGCCGAGCCGGTGGCCGACGACCGGCCCGGAACCCTCGGACCGATGCTCCAGGCCGACTTCGCACGCACCTCGGGCGGCAACACCAAGGCCGCCGTCCTGGCCTTCATGGTGTTCCTGTTGGCCTACACGCCGTGCGTCGCCACCCTGGCCGCGCAGAAGCGGGAGATCGGGCTCCGCTGGACACTCGGTTCGGTGGCCATCAACCTCGTCAGCGCGTGGACCGCCGCCGTGCTCGTCTTCCAGATCGGACGGCTGCTGTGGTGAGCGGACCGGCGACCGCGGTCAAGACCGCCGTCGCGGCCGGGGCCAGCAACGTCGACGCCATCACCCGGGTCACGGGCCTTCCCCGGGCCATGGTCGAGGCCATCACCGACCAGCTGCAGCGCGTCGGTGAGCTCACGGTCGATCGGATCGGCTTCGGCTGCCCCGACGGGGCGTGCGGCAGCTGCTCGAGCGGCCGCGAGTGCGACCACGCCGACGACGCGCCCAACGTGGCGCTCGGGCCGACCCGACGCACGGCTCGGCCGTCCTAGCGCCGGCGACGTCCGCTCGGCGCTGCGGGCCGGTGTCGTACACTCGCCGGGTGCTCGACCGCTTCCGACCGCTGCGCCCGGAATTGGGTGACCTGATCGCCGGGTTGAGCGTGGTCCTGGCCCTGGTGCCGCAGGGGTTGGCCTATGCCGAGCTGGCCGGGATGCCCAGTCACGTCGGGCTCCTCGCCGGGACCCTGCCGGCAGTCGCCGCAGCCTTCCTCGTCTCGTCGCCCTATCTCCAGACCGGTCCCACGGCGCTGTCGTCGCTGCTCGTCGCCGGGGCCTTGACGCCGCTGGCGATGGCCCAGACCGACGGCTACGTCGCGCTCGGGGCGCTGCTGGCGCTGATGGTCGGCGTGTTCCGGGTGGCGTTCGGGGCCCTGCGCCTCGGCATCGCCGCCTACTTCGTCAGCCAGCCCGTGCTCACGGGATTCACGACCGGTGCCGGTCTCCTGATCGTCGGCTCCCAGCTCCCGACCATCACCGGGGTGTCGACCGACTCCTCCCGGGTGATGGTCCGCGCCTTCGACGTGGTGTCGCACCCCGAGCGCTGGGACGGGGCCTCGGTCGGTCTCGCCGTTGCGACGTTCGCACTCATCATCGTCCTGCGGCGGGTCCACGCCCTGTTCCCGACCGTGCTGGTCGGTGTCGGAGTCGCGTGGGCCGCGGCCGAAGTGTTCGATCTCGACGTCGTCCGTGTCGGTGACGTGCCGACGGTGGGCATCTCGCTCGTGAGCGACCTGCCCTTCGGGTCGATCGGCTCCCTGCTCGTCCCGGCACTGGTGATCGCGTTGATCGGCTTCGCCGAGCCGTCCTCGATCGCTCGGACCTACGCCGCCGCCGAGCGGCAGCGCTGGAGCGCCAACCAGGAATTCATCAGCCAGGGAGCCGCCAACCTGGTGGCCGGGGCGATCGGGGCGTACCCGGTGGGCGGCTCCTTCGGCCGCTCGTCGCTGAACCATCGGGCCGGAGCCCGCACGAGGTGGTCCGGCGGCATCACCGGTCTCGCCATGCTGGCGCTGCTGCCGTTCGCCGGCGTGTTCTCGACCATGCCGAAGGCCGCCCTGGCCGCCGTCGTCGTCAGCGCGGTGATCTCGCTCGTGCAGTTCTCCCAGATCCGGGCCATGTGGTCCTGGAGCCGACCCCAGACCGGGGCGGCGGCGGCCACGATGATCGCCACCCTGGCCTTGGATCCGCGGATCGATCTCGGCATCATCGCCGGGATCGTCCTCTCGATCGGCATCCACCTGTGGCGCGAGCTCGAGGTCTCGGTCGACGCCGAGGCCACCGACTCGACCCTGACGATCGTTCCGCACGGCGTCCTCTGGTTCGGCTCGATCAATCGGATCTCCGAACAGATCCTGGCGTTGATCGCCGACCACCCCGAGGTCGACCAGGTCGAGATCGCCCTCGGCGGGATCGGGCGACTCGATCTCACCGCGGCGTTCGAGCTGGCCGACCTGGCCGAGGACGCCCGAACCACCTCGGGTCTCGAGATCCGGTTCATCGGGGTGCCGCCGCACGCCGAGCGGCTCTTCTCGCGCGTCATGACCTGACCGCTCGCGACGCGTCCGGCCGGGCGACGGGGCGAGGGCTCGAATGCGGGCTGGAGATGGCCGGGGTTCGGGGGCTGTAGTAGACCCCGGTTCATGCCGACCTTCGCCGCCGATCAGCTCCATCGCTACACCCGCCTGGTCTGTGGGTCACTCGGGAGCGGCGAAACCGAGGCCCGGCTCGTTGCCGACCAGCTGGTCGGAGCCAACCTGGCGGGTCACGACTCCCACGGCGTCGGCATGGTGCCCACCTACGTCGCCATGGCCCTGGCCGGTGAACTCCACCCGAACCGTCACGTCGAGGTGGTCACCGACGCCGGACCGCTGGTCGTGCTCGACGGGCGAGCCGGGTTCGGGCAGGTGATGGGGTTCGAGGCCATGGAGCACGCCATCGAACGAGCCGGCGTGCACGGCATCGCGCTGGTCGGGCTGCGCAACAGTTTCCACATCGGACGCATCGGCCATTGGGCCGAACAGTGCGCCGCCGCCGGTCTGGTCTCGATCCATCTGGTCAACGTGGCCGGGCACGGGCCGGCCGTCGCGCCCTTCGCCGGGGCGCAGGCGCGACTCGGAACCAATCCCTTCTGCATCGGCGTTCCCGGACCCGACGGCGAGACGGCGGCACTGCTCGACATGGCGACCTCCACCATCGCGTTGGGCAAGGCCCGTGTCGCGCTCAACAAGGGCGAACGGGTCCCGTTCGGGAGCATCGTCGATGGTGAGGGGCGTCTGAGCGACGATCCGAGCGAGGTCATCGGCGAGGACTCGCGGGGTGCGCTCGTCGCGATGGGGGACCACAAGGGATCGGGGCTCGCCATCATGTGCGAGCTGGTCGGTGCGGCCCTGCTCGGCGGGCTCACGATGCGCGATCAGGACGGACCTTCCCGGATCTACAACTCGATGGTCACGATTGCCATCGATCCCCGGGCCGTCGATGCCGGGCACGATCATCTGCTCGCCGAAACCGATCGCCTCCTCGACTGGATCGCCTCCTCGGCCCCTCGCGAAGGATTCGACGAGGTGCTGATGCCGGGCGAGCCGGAGCGGCGGTCCCGGTCCGAACGCGCCACCGGGATCCCGGTCGACGACACCACGCTCGGTCAACTCCTCGATGCCGCCTCCGCCACCGGGTTGACCGACCCCGAGTCGCTCTTCGAGGCCGGTTGACCCTGGTTCAGTTGAAGTTGGCCTCGAGGCGGCGGGCGGCGGCCCGATACCGCTGAGCCTTTGGCTCGTCGAGCTCGGCGAGGCGTTCGAAGGCTCGGATCGCCTCGGCGAAGTGCCCGCGGCCCGCTGCCAGCTGGGCGAGGTCGACGTGCAACGACAGGGGGGCATGAGGCAGTGCGACCTGGGAGCCGAGGATCCGCTCCACGCGCCCCAGGTCGCCGCGCTGTTGGGCGATGGCCCGGAGGTTGTTGAGCATCCGCAGGGCAACGGCGTCGGGCTCGATCGGGAACAGGAAGCTCGGATGGAAGGCCTCGTTGGGCATCAAGGCCGAGAAGAACGCCCGGGCCTGGGGTTCGTGCAGGCGGCGCCCGCCGCCCATCGGGTCGAACCAACAGGGTTCGGCGCCACCGGCCGCGACCAGGAAATGACCGGGCATGCCGACCGGCATGAGATCGATCTCGAGCCGACGTCCGACCTCGATCACGACGATCGACAGCGAGATGGGGATCCCGAGGCGGCGGTCGAGCACGCGGTGCAGATAGGAGTTGGCCGGGTCGTGGTACTGCTCGGCGTTCCCTCGGAACCCGAGCGTGCCGAACACGAGGGTCATCAGTTCGTCGACGTCGTCCACGCCGGCACACTCCTCGGTCACGAGCCGGTCGAGCATCCCGATGATCTCGTCGATCGGCGGTGCCGCGGCGTCGAGCTGGGCGATCCGTGCCGCGATCTGGTCGAGGGGAACCGGCTTCCGGGAGGCGCCGAAGAGCGGGCCGAGCCCGAGGGAATCGGTCACTCGCCGATGGCCAGGACCATCGTCAACGGCGGAGCCTCGCCGGTGACGACGATGTCGGACTCGGCCGAGGCCGAACGATAGATGCCCTTGGCCATGAGGGAGGTCTCGATGGCGCGGCGGGCGGTGTAGATGCTCGACCGGGCCTCGTGGACGGCGTGCGACTCGGGCTCGGCGGCAGCAGCGTATTCGATGACCTGGCAGGCGAGCCGGTGGTCGCCGTCGGCCGACAGGTCGAGGGCGCGCGAGATGAGCGTCTCGACCCCACCGGCGAGGGCCGCCACCTCGGCCCCGATCGCCGAGTCGGCGGCCGGCTTGAGGCGGGCCGGGTTGCCGTCCCACCAACCACCGTAGAGCCGCCAGATGTTGCGGATCACGAATTCGGGCTCGTCGTAGAGCGGGCGGAGGTAGGGCAGCGCGAGGGTCTCGGCAGGCACCGACACGCTGTTGACGATGTCGTCGAGCACGGCGCCGCTGTTCATGGCGTCGACGACCTGTCCGACGAGGGTCTCGAGCGTTTCGGCCACCGTGGTCAGGCACGCGTTGATCCGAGCGGTCCCGGCGATCGGCAGCCCGTGTGCCGGCACGAACAATTCGGCGTCCATCGCCGCCATGTCACGCAGCGATTGGGCCCATTCGACGGGATATCGCTGGACCTTCTGGGGGTTCCCGCAGTTCGGGAAGTTCCAGATGAACTGGTCTCCGGCCGAGATCATGCGCTTGGACGGGATCCAGGTCCAGGTGTGATCGTCGGTCTCGCCGAGGCAGTGATGGAACTCGAGATCGACCCCGCCCACCGAGTCGGTCAGTCGATCCCGATAGGTGGTGTCGGGGCGCAGCGTGCCGTTGGGGAGGAAGCGCTGGGCGTCGTCGCGCTGTTGGGTGGTCGCTTTCGGCGCCCCACCGAACTGACGCTGGTTGATCACCTTGTTGTAGCCGGCCGTCTTCTCGTAGCGATCGAAGCGGGGAATGACCCGCTCCTGGCCGATCACCCGAGGGACGGGCCGCCCGGATCGTTCGGCGTCGGCCGCGAACGCCCGGGAGCCACCCACGTGGTCGAGATGACCATGGGTGTAGACGATGGTGTTGACCGGTGCGGTCGACCAGCGTCGCATCGACTCGACGACTTCGGGACCCGAATGGGCGGCACTGGCATCGAAGGTCACCAGACCGTCGGGGGTGTCGAGCACGACCACGTGGCTGAACGATTCCACCAGCGCCACCCCGTCGGCGAGTTCGCTCAGCTCCTGCGTGATGCGGTTCGGCGGTGTGTCGATCACACCCGAATCGATCAGGCGGGCCGAGAGGTCCAGTGGATGTTCGCTCATCGACGGAGTCTGGCCCGCCAGATCGGGGGTGTCCACCGGAATCGATCGTGGGATCGGCCCGCCACCTTGGGAGCGCGGGTGGGGGTGTGCCAGGATGCCAGCACGACCCGACAGGGACCCGGGTTCGACCCAGAGGAGGACGCACCGATGACCACGAACGACGCCCCGACCACGCCGGGATCAGCGCGACTCTGCGAGGGGCGGGTCGCCATCGTCACCGGGGCCGGGCGCGGCATCGGACGGGAACATGCGCTGATGCTGGCCCATCACGGCGCCAAGGTCGTCGTCAACGATCTCGGTGGAGCGCCCGACGGAACCGGGGTCGACCTGACCCCCGCCCAGTCCGTGGTCGAGGAGATCCGGGCCATGGGAGGCGAGGCCATCGCCAACGACGACGACGTTTCGGACTGGGAGGGATCCCAGCGGATGATCAACGCCGCCATCGAGACCTTCGGGGGCCTCGACGTGCTCGTCAACAACGCCGGGATCCTGCGCGACCGCATGCTCGTCAACATGACCGAGGCCGAGTGGGACGCCGTGATCAAGGTGCACCTGAAGGGCACGTTCGCCCCGGCCCGCTGGGCGGGCGCGTACTGGCGGGAGCGGGCCAAGGCCGGCGAGACCAACGACGCCCGCATCATCAACACCACGTCGGTATCGGGTATCTACGGCAACCCCGGCCAGACCAACTACGGCGCCGCCAAGATCGGGATCGCCGGGTTCACGATCATCGCCGCCCAGGAACTGGCCCGCTACGGGGTGACCGTGAACGCGATCTCACCCGGCGCGCTCACCCGACTCACCGAGCCGCTGCGGACCGAACCCATCACCGACGAACAGCGCGAGGCCCGCTCGCCGATGTGGATCGCTCCCATCTGTACGTGGCTCGCGAGCGAACAGTCCAGGAACGTCACGGGCCGGGTGTTCCAGGTGGCGGGGAGCGAGATCGCCATCGCCGAGTCCTTCCACAAGGGACCGCGGGCCGCCAACACCGATGATCCCAACGAGATGCACGCCATCGTCGCCGACCTCATGGCCCGGGCGAACCTCAACAGCGACATGAGCGGCGAGTACGCCGACGGCCCGGGTCGTCCCGGCACGACGATCTGAATCATCGCGGGACCCCCCGCGCTGATCCCCCCGACCCGAGCAGACCGGAGCCTCGATGGAGTTGTACGACGCGATGAGCACCCTGCGGGCGGTCCGCCGCCTGCGGACCGACCCGATCCCCGACGAGGTGCTGGAGCGAGTCCTGCAGGCCGGGTGCTGGGCCCCGACCGGCGGCAACCAGCAGCCGTGGCGTGTCGTGGTCGTCCGGGACCCGGCGAGGAAACAGGCCCTGGCCGACATCTACGCCCCGGAGTGGGCGACCTATGTGGAGGGCTTCATGGGCCGGGTCCGGGCCATGAACATGGACGAGACCGAGCTGGCGAAGTGGAACCGGGTCTCCGCGGCGGGTGACCATCTCGCCGCCCATCTGCACGAGGCGCCGGCGATCCTGATGTTCTGCGGCAATCCGAAGATGATGGCCATCACCGATGCCAAGCTCGATCGCATCTCGATGGTGGGTGGGGGATCGGTCTACCCCGCCGTGCAGAACGTGATGCTGGCCTGCGTCGAGGAGGGACTCGGCTGCACGCTCACGACGCTGCACTGCCTGCGCGAGGCCGAGGTGAAGGCGGCGCTCGACATCCCCGATGGTTGGGCGACGCTGGCCATGGTCCCGATCGGATATCCGGTCGGTCGGGGTCACGGTTCGATCACGCGGCAGCCGCCGTCGGCCCTGGCCTACGCCGACACCTTCGGAACCCCGTGGGAGAGCCCCTCCTGAGCCCGGCCGGGGGCGGGTTCAGGCTCGGTCGAGGATCGCGTCGACCGCAGCCCGTTCGGTGTCGTCGAAGCGCCAGTCGGCGGCGGCCACGTTGGCCCGGACCTGATCGGGGGAGGTGGCACCGGCGATGACGCTGGCCACGGTGGGGTTGGAGACCAACCAGGCGAAGGCCAGGTCGAGCATCGTGTGACCCTGCGACGCCGCGTGATCGGTGAGCCGTTCGACGATCGCGAGCTTGTCGTCGTCGATGAATCGAGCCGATCGCTCGCCCCAGCGTTCGAGCCGTGATCCCTCGGGGAGGGGCTGGGCCCGGCGGTACTTGCCGGTGAGCAGCCCCGATTCGAGCGGGAAGAACGGGACGAAGGCGATCCCGTGGCGCCGGCAGGCATCGAGTACGCCGTCGGTCTCGGGGTCGCGGGTGAGCAGGCTGTAGTGGTTCTGCACGCTCGGATAGGGCGCCAGTCCCGTGCTCGACGCCACGGCGTAGACCTCGTCGAGTTCGGCGGCGCTGAACGCCGTGCACCCGATCTCGCGGATCTTGCCCTCGCGTCGGAGTTCGTCGAGCGCGCCCAGGGTCTCGGCCACCGGGGTTCCGGGGTCGGGCCGGTGGAGTTGGTAGTGGTCGATGTGGTCGGTCCCCAGGCGTTGCAGGCTGGCCTCGAGCGACGTGCGGATGCGTTCGGGTGAGCCGTTGCGGTCGCCCGGCTCCAAGCCGGCGGTATGACCCCACTTCGAGGCGATGAGCACCGAGTCCCGCCGACCCCGCAGCGCCCGACCCAGGAAGACCTCGGATTCCCCGCCGCCGTAGGACTCGGCGGTGTCGAAGTAGTTGATCCCCGATTCGATGGCCGCATCGACCACGGCCCGGGTCGCGTCGGCGTCGATCGCCATCCCGAAGTTGTTGCAGCCGAGACCGACCACCGAGACGTCGAGCGTTCCGAGGCGACGATGTTCCATCTCGGCACGCTAGGCCACCGGGGGAGACGAGTTCCAGGCCGGCGGTCGTTCGGGTGGCCGGCGCGGTCAGAGCTCAACGAGCAGATCGGCGAACAGCGCCTCGGAGTCCGACTCGACGCCGTGACGAGCGAACCACGTGCACAGATTCGTCACGTCGCGGTGGAGGAAGGCGAGTCCCTGGGGGTTGGCGGCCAGGTCGACGGCCTGGGGGAAGTCGATGAACCAGACCTCGGCCCGCCACCAGAGGAGGTTGAAGGCCGACAGGTCCCCGTGCGCGTATCCGGCCCGGACCATCGAGTGCAGTCCGTCGACGACCTGCCGGTGGGCCGACCGGATGTCGTCGGCCGACAGCCGAGCCCTCCCGAGTTGCGGCGCGGCTCCGCTCGAGGACCCGACGTACTCCATCACGAACACGTCGTCGACGAACGACACCGGGTAGGGCACGCGGACCCCGGCGTTCCAGAGGACGAGCATGACCTCGGACTCGTGACCGGTCCACCGGGACTGGAGCAGCTTCTTGCCGTGGGCGGTCATCGCCTCCACGGCTCGACGGTCACGGGACTTGCGGAACTGGCGGCCCTCCCGATAGGTGACGTCGTTGCGGAAGGTCGAGGCCCGTTGCACGCCCATGGCCTCGAGCGTGCCCTTGGCCGAGACCGACCGGGGGAGGTACCGCTTCCGGGCCAGGAGCATGGTGCGCCCATCGGACCCGGTGCGCTCGATGACGTTGATCTGGGCCTCCTTGCCGGTGCGGAGGACGCCGAGATCGTCGTCGCGGTAGGGCTCGTCGATCAGCCAGTCCGGCGGTTCGGGCGCGGCGAGATCGGGTGGTTCATCGCCCCAGGGGCGAGGGTTCGACATGGTGGGACTCCTGGATTCGACGGTGGGTGGAATCGGTCGCAGGAGTTCGCCCCGAACCGGGACGGGCCGTTCGGCTCGTTGGTCAGTCCGCGGGGTTCGCGGCGGGGCGTCGGCGACCGATGGGGGAGCGGGAAACGGCGACGGTCATGGGTTCCTCCGGTGATCGGTCGGGATGGGTGATCGGCTCGACGGTAGGCCCGGGAACGGAACCGGGCCAACGAATATCGCCCGAACCCACCGAACGGGGCACCCTGGGCGATGGGCGAACGCGGCGAGCGTTCGTTTCGGTCGGCGAGGGTCGAAGGTCCCTGGTCGAGGTCGCCTCCTGCCACGAACGTGGTCAGGTGGAACGGTCAGCGAACCTCGTCGGCCGGGGAAGGCACGTCATGGGCAGGGCAGATCGTCGGAGTCGGATCGGTCGGCTGGCATGGGGGGTGAGCAGCGTTCTCGGTCTCGTCCTGGTGATGGCTCCCGCGGCGGGAGCCGTCGACCTCGAACTGCCGGTCGACACCGTGATCGTCGCCGAACCGGGAACGGTCATCGAGCTGGGCCGAGTCCCGGTCGACACCGGCCTGGCCGGTCCGCTGTGCACCTGGGAGGCGAGCGTGACGAACCAGACGTCGGTGCACCTGGGGAACGACATCGTCGTGAGATCGGGCGACTCCGAACTGGTGCTCGCCGACATCGAGTCGGAGGCCGACAAGACGACCACGAACTCCGGCTCGGCGTATCTGTCCGACGCGGTCGTGGTCTCGCTCCGGATGGGACCCGACGGCATCTT
Source organism: uncultured Acidimicrobiales bacterium (assembly GCA_963717115.1). GTDB lineage: Bacteria > Actinomycetota > Acidimicrobiia > Acidimicrobiales > SZUA-35 > JBBQUN01. The sequence continues at coordinate 366,907 of CAVQVO010000020.1, forward strand.
CAGCGGCGGCCTGGCCATCACGATCCGCTACGACCAGTGCACGCCGGTCACCACGGCGCCGCCGGTGACGGCCGCTCCGAGCACACCCGCCCCGCCGACGACTGCGCTGCCGACGACTGCGCCGCCGACGACCGCGGCGATCGAGCCCGAACCGCTCGGTCCGCAGTTCGGGCAACCGACGACCACCACGGTCCTGGCCACCACGGTGACGGCAACCGAGGCGGCGGCACCCGTGCTCCCGGTCACCGGCAACCGGTCGTGGCGCCCATGGGTGACGACCGGCAGTGCGCTGATCGGACTCGGCGCCGTACTCACGATCGGTGCCAGAGGTGCTGCGACTCGACGCGGAGCGCACGATTGAACCGGGCCGAAGCGTTCTCCCAGGCGATGACCTCGGTCAGTTCGACGATCTGATCGGCGTCGTAGGCGTCGGCGACACGACGAAACAGTCGGTCGTCGACGTCACCGGTCGTCATGGCATCGGCGTAGGCGAAGGCCACCATCGTCGCCTCGTCGAACAACGACGCGTCGATCTCGTCGTCGACCACGGCCAGGAGTTGGGCCGTCGAGGCCCCGAGTTCGCTGCCGACCGCAGCGTTGATGTCCTGTCAGAACACGCACCCGACCCGGGACGCCACCCGTCGGTTGACGAGGGCGACCAGGACGGGATCGAGCAGGCCCGAAGCGTCGAGTCCCGACCACATCGACCGGGCCGCCGCGAAGATCGACGGTCGGCGGGCGTACAGCAGATGGTTGGCGAGCGGCGCACCCCACCGCCTCGCCTGGGCCTCGAGCACGGCCTTGGTCCGGGGATCGGTGTCTCGTGGATCGACGCCATCGATTCTGGGCATGCCGGAACCGTAGAGTGGCCGGGTGCAGGCCGTGTCCTATTTGTCGCCGGGACTTCCCGAGTCGCTCTTCGAGGCGATGGCCGAGGTGATCGGCGCCGAGCTGACCTTCGAACGGGAACGATCCGGACCCGGGCCGGGCGAGGACCCGTTCGCCGACGGCCGCTACGACCTCGGTTGGATCTGCGCGACCTCGTTCGTCGACGTCCACCGACGCTCCCGGCTCGCCACCGGCGACCCGTCGATCCGCCTCGTCGGGGTGGCCTGGGTTCCCGACGACCCGGCGTCGCAGGACCGGCCGGTCTACTTCGCCGATCTGCTCGTCCCTGCCGACTCGTCCGTACGCTCGCTCGCCGATCTGGCCGGCGCTCGAATCGGATGCAACGATCCGGTCAGCCTCAGTGGCCACCACGCCCTGCGCCACGCAATCACCCGCTCGGGAGCCGACCCGGCGTCGTTCGCCCGGCTCGTGTTCACCGGGGGCCATCGGCGATCGCTCGATCGGCTGGTGCAGGGCGACCTCGATGCCGCCGTGATCGATTCGGTGGTACGGCGGATCTGTGCGGTGGCCGACCCCGACGTCGCCCGCCTCCGCGTGATCGACCGGCTCGGTCCCTGGCCGGTGCAGCCCCTGGTGGCGAGGGCCGGGCTCGACGCCCGGCTCGTCGAGACGATCGCCGAGCGGCTCTTCGCCGCCGCCGAGAAGGGTACGCTCGCCGACGAACTGGCCAGGGCCGGACTGACCCGCCTGACCGCGGTCGAGCCGAGCGACTTCGACGACGTCCGCACCCTGATGACGGCGGGGAGCTGACGCCGGCGGCTCGGCGGTGTGCCACAATCCGGGACCCCGACCGAGAACGAGGTGCCATGACCGAGCCGCTCGACCGAACCGCCCAGAACGTCGCCACGATCACGGCGTTCATCGACGCGTGGTCCCGGCTCGACCCCGACGAACTGGCCTCGTATTTCACCGAGGACGGCTGCTACCACAACATGCCGACCGGGCCGGTGACGGGTCGCGACAACGTCCGACAGATGATCGCCGCCTTCACCGCGGAGTGGACGGCCACCCAGTGGGACCTGGTCACGATCGTCGGATCGGGCGACGTCGTGATCGCCGAACGGCTCGATCGAACCACGGCGGGACACCGCTCGGTCGATCTCCCGTGTACCGGGGTGTTCGAACTCCACGAGGGCAGGATCCGCGTCTGGCGGGACTACTTCGATCTCGGCACCTATCTCACGGCGATGGGCTGACCCTGGTGGTCCGGGTGTCGAGCGATGCCGTCGCGACGAGCGCCACGGCGTTCGTCGTCGCGCAGCGAGCGCGGGTCGCCCGACGGCTGCGGTCTCCCTCCCCCCGGACCGACCTGGCGGCTGCGCTGGTGGTGACCGCGCTCATGGTTCCCCAGGCGCTGGGCTACGCCGCGCTCGCCGGCGTGCCGGTCGAGGCCGGTCTCTACGCGATTCCGCTGGCCTTGATCGCCTACGCCCTGTTCGGCTCGTCACCACAATTGATCGTCGGCCCGGTCTCGACCGTGTCGGTGCTGACCGGTTCGATCGTGGCGGCTCGAGGGGCGCAGACCCCGGCCGAGGCGCTCGGCTACGCCACGGCGCTGGCCATCGTGTCGGGCGTCCTCCTGGTGATCGCCGGACTCCTGCAGATCGGATGGATCGCCGAGTTCCTCTCGAAACCGATCATCACGGGCTTCGTGTTCGGACTCTCCGTGGCGATCATCATCGGTGAGGCGCCGATCCTCCTCGGTCTGGGTCGGGCCCGGGGGACCGGCCTCGACCGGGTTCGGGGCGTCATCGACGCGCTGATCGACGCCCATCGCACGACGGCCCTGGTCGGGGTCGTGGCCCTCGCGATCCTCTTCGTCGGGAACCGCTGGCGACCCCGGCTCCCCTGGGGACTGCTGGTGGTGGTGGCCAGCATCGTGGTGTCCCGGCAGGCCGACCTCGCCGGACGGGGCGTCGAGACGATCGGTACTGTGCCCGCCGGTCTCCCGGCGCCGTCGATGCCCGATCTGGCGCTCTCGCAGTACGGCCAGCTGATCGCCAGTGCCGCCGGGCTCGCCCTGGTCGGACTGGCCGAGAGCCTGAGTGCCGGTCGGCTCTATGCCGTGCGCAACGGCTATCGGATCCGTGCCGACCAGGAGTTCATCGCGACCGGCGTCGCCAACGTGGCCGCCGGCTTCGCCGGGGGCATCGGCGTGGCCGGCAGCCTGTCGAAGACGGCGACGGCCGATCAGTCGGGAGCCAAGAGCCAGCTCACGGGGATGGCGACGGCGGCGATCGTGGTCGTGGTCCTGGTGGCGTTCGCCTCGTCGCTGTCGGCCCTGCCCCGAGCGGTGCTGTCGGCCGTGGTCATCCAGGCCGTGTGGAGTCTGCTCGACCTCGACTCGCTCGCCCGCTATCGCCGGGTGCGACGCAACGATTTCACGGCGGCCGGTGCGGCGCTGGTGGGGGTCCTGGTCCTCGGGGTCCTGCCCGGACTCCTCGTGGCGGTCGCCCTGTCGGTGCTCGGCCTCGTCTATCGCTCCGGACGGCTCGAGGTCGAGGTGCTCGGCAAGGTCAAGCACGAGAAGGCCGCGTGGGGTTCCCTCGAGCGGCACCCCGGACGAGCCACGGTCGAGGGGGTGGTCGTCCTCCGGCTGAGCGCGCCGCTGTTCTGGGTGAACGCGGCACGGGCGAGTGCCCTGGTGATGGATCGGGTCGAAGCCCGGCCCGAGACCTTCGCCGTCGTGATCGATCTGGAGGCCACCAACCAGCTCGACGTGACCGCCGCCGACGAGCTCGGTTCGTTGATCCGGAGGCTCCGCCGCCGGGGATTCGACGTGTACCTGGTCCGGGTCATGCATCCGGCCCGTCAGGTGCTCGAGGCCACCGGCCTGCTCGACGAGATCGGCGACGATCACATGTGGCGCACGATCTCGCAGGGCGTGCGGGCCGCCCGCAAGGCCGCCGCCGCCCGGGCCGACGCCAACGCCGATCCCCTCGCCGACCCGAGCCCGGAGTCGACCGTCGACCCGACCGCCGACACCAACGCCGAGTCGGAGGCCGCCGGCTCGTGAGGGTCCTCACCCGACCGACGGGTCCGGGTCAGCGTGCCGGTTCCACGGTCCGGACGAACACGAATTCGCAGCCGGTCTCGGCCAGTTCGTTGCGGGGATCGAGCGGGCCCGGGGCCTGCAGCAGGAACCAGCCGTCTCGGAGGGCTGCCACCCCGGTGGGGTAGGGCGGCCGGCCCTCGGGCAAGCCCCGCGTCGGGTCGTCGGCGCCGTCGTAGAAGGCCCAGGCCGTCACCGGGGTGTCGAGGGCGGCGGCGGCCAGCCACAGGTGGAGGACCTGCTGGCGGGCGCTCATGCTCGTCCGCCGGGGTCGCCGGCCGACCTGGGTTCGGGCCCCACGGCGCGTGATCCGGTGGCGGCCGCCCGTCGTTCGAGCCGGGTCAGGTAGTAGTCGGCGTCGAAGCTCGGATCGCCCGACAGGTAGCGCCACAGTCGGGCCCGCTCGGCCAGCACGAACCGGGCCTCGTCGGTCCCCAACCAGGGTGGCATCGTGCGCAGGATGCCGGCCACCGACTCCGCCGAGCTGCGCGCGAACACGTGGTCGCTGGCATCGTTGTGCCGCTCGTCGAAATCGTCGGTGTTCCAGCATCGGCGCTGGCTCCCGGCCGGGCCCAACCGGATCTTGTACATCCAGCGATCGACGGGCCCCGGGTTGTCGTCGCCTGCGTGCCACAGTCCGTGGTGGAAGACCAGGACGGTGCCTGCCGGGCCGGAGAAGAAGTGGTCGCCGACGACGTGCTGGTAGCGGGCGGTGCTGGTCGAGCGCACCCGGTGGAGGTGGGAACCGGGGACGAAGCGGGTCCCGCCGCCGCCGGGTTCGACGTCGTGCGGGAAGTAGAAGAGCTGGATGTCGAAGTCGGGAGACGCGCTGTCGACGATGGCGTCGGGGTGCAGGTGCTGCCGGTGGGCATGCCCGGCCCGGAGCCGGTGGACGAAGTCGTGATCGAAGATCGGGTCGGCCCCGACCAGCGAGGTCACGATGCCGGCAACGGCCGGCAGGTCGAGGAAGGCGCGAAGGCCGGGGATGGTCGGGTAGCACCGCGACAGCGGCGTGAGCGTCGCCGGGAGGTCACGGGCTGCGGTTCCCGGTTCGGCCGGGAGCCCGAAGTTCTCGAACTTGGCCGCCTCGATCCGAGGGAGTTCGTCGAGGACGGCCTGGTTGACCTCGGGCGGGACGAGCGCATCGAACCGCAGGAATCCGTCGGCGACGAACCGGGCCACCTCGGCGGTGGTCAGGCGGTGGTCAGAGGCCGGCATGGTCGACTCCAGAGGCAGCAGCGGCAGAGGTGCTCGACGGGGCCGGTCGGTCGTCGCCTCCGACCGACGACGACGTTCGCAGCGGGATCTCCCGGACACAGACGGCGAGCACGAAGACCCCCGTCATGAGCGGAATCGCCAACCAGAACATGCCCGACACGGCCTCGCTGACGGCCTCGACGGCGGCGGTTCGGAGATCGACCGGGAAGTCCCGGACGACCTTCGGTTCTTGGATGAGGCCCTCGGCGCCACCGAGGTCGAGGAGCCGATCCCGGCCGAGTCGGGCCACCAGTTCGTCGTCGAGGCGAGCGGCGAAGAAGGCCCCGGCGATCGCCGCACCGAACGCCCCGCCCATGCTGCGGAAGAAGTTCGACGTCGACGTGGCGATCCCCAGGTCTTCGATCGGGGCGGCGTTCTGCACGGCGAGGGTGAGGTTCGGGAAGATGAGACCGAGCCCGATCCCGAGCCCGAAGAGCATGGGTGCCAGATCGAGCGCCGTGGTTTCTGGACCGATGGTGGTGAGGCTGGCGAGGGCGACCACGGTGATCGCCGGACCGGCGACCAGCGCCCACTTGTAGCGTCCGTACTTCGAGACGAGCTGGCCACCCAGTGCGGCAACGAGCGAGATGCCGACGCTCTGCGGGGTCAGGAGGAGGCCGCTGCGGGTCGCCGAGGCTCCGGTGGCGATCTGCAGGAACAGGGGCATGAACGTGGTCACCGAGAGCAACGCCCCCATCAGGACGAAGCCCATGGCGAAGACGAGCACCACGGTCCGATCGGTGAAGAGCCGGAGGGGGATGATCGGTTCCTCGGCCCGGCGCTCCTGCAGGAGGAACGCCACCGTTCCGAGGATGCCGACGGCCGCCGTGACGAGCAACGGCGCCGAGGTCCAGGCGTAGGTGTCGCCGCCCCAGAGGGGCACGAGGATGAGCCCCGTGGAGGCCACGACGAGCAGGACGATCCCCAGCCAGTCGATGGGCCGTTCCCGGGTGGCGAACGGCAGTCGCAGACCCTTGTTGGTCACCACGAGCGCGGCCGCCGAGATCGGGACCACCGCCCAGAAGACCCAACGCCACCCGACGGTGTCGACGAGCAGCCCGCCCCAGAGCGGCCCGGTGATCGCCGAGATGGTGAAGACTCCCGTGAACGCCCCGATGTAGCGACCGCGCTGGCGAGGCGACACGACGTCGCCGACGATCACGAAGGCGAGCGACATCAGTCCGCCACCGCCCAGGCCCTGGACGGCGCGTGCGGCGACGAGCTGGGTCATGTCCTGGGAGATCGCGCACAGCACGGAGCCGACCATGAAGATCGCGATCGAGGTCTGATACACGATCCGCCGGCCGAACAGATCGGACATCTTGCCGTAGAGGGGCGTGACGATGGTCGAGGTCAGGAGGTAGGCCGACACGACCCAAGCGATCCGGTTGGCGCCTCCCAGCTCGCCGGCCAGGGTGGGGAGTGCCGTTGCCACGACGCTCTGTTCGGTCGACGACAGGAACAACCCGACCATCAAGCCGCCGATCAACCAGCGCAGCTGCGACGTCGAGAGGCCGGTCGACGTTGCGGTGGTGGCGCTCGGTGCGGTCATGGGCTCACTCTGCACCAGGGGAGACCTCGACCGCCAATGAGCCCGGATCGGGCCCTCGGAATCGCCGCGGATGCGGTGGCAAGCTGACGCCGTGCGCTCCACCAGAACCATCCACGTGATCAGTTGCCATGCCGAGGGTGAGGTGGGTGATGTGATCGTGGGGGGTGTTGCCGCACCGCCGGGCGCCACCCTGTGGGAACAATCCCGCTGGATCGCCGCCGACGACCGCCTGCGACGGTTCGTCCTGAACGAGCCTCGGGGCGGCGTGTTCCGGCACGTCAACCTGCTCGTGCCTCCGGTCGATCCCCGGGCGTCCCACGGCTTCATCATCATGGAACCCGAACACACGCCGCCCATGTCGGGTTCGAACTCGATCTGCGTGGCGACCGTGCTGCTCGATTCGGGCATCGTCGAGATGACCGAGCCGACGACCACCCTGGTCCTCGAGGCCCCGGGAGGCCTCGTGGAGGTCACCGCGCAGTGCCGCAACGGCAAGGCCGAGCGCATCACCGTGACCAACGTGGCCTCGTTCGCCGCCCAGCTCGACGTGGCGCTCGAGGTCGACGGAATCGGCCGGCTGCGGGTCGACACGGCATTCGGTGGCGACAGCTTCGTCATGGTCGACGCCGCCGATCTCGGGGTCGAGGTACGACCCGACGAAGCCGCCGATCTCGCCCGCCTGGGAGCCCGGATCACCGCAGCCGCCAACGAACAACTGGGCTTTCGCCATCCGACCAACCCCGACTGGCAGCACGTCTCCTTCTGCCAGATCGCCACCGAGCCGCAGTTCTCCACCGACCCCACCACGGGTGTCCGGACGGTGACGATGCGGAACACGGTCGTCATCGATCCCGGGAAACTCGATCGATCGCCGACCGGCACCGGGGTGTCGGCTCGCATGGCCGTCATGCGGGCCCGAGACCGGTTGCGGGTCGGGGATCGGTTGGAGATGTCGTCGGTCATCGGCTCGACGTTCGTCGGGGAGATCCGGGCCGACACCACGCTGGTCGACGACGCCGGCAGGACGACGGCGGCGATCGTGCCGGCCATCACCGGCCGGGCCTGGATCACCGGGATCCACCAGCACCTCCTCGATCCGGACGATCCCTGGCCAACCGGTTACCGCATCGGCGACACGTGGCCGAAGTCCCCGCGGACGGAGTTGGAGGGTCCGACCCCCGACCAATAGCGTCACGACGTGACCGAGACCCTGGTGCGCAGTGCCCCCGCCGACGACGGCACGACCCGAGGTCTGATCGGTGCCGCCCTGGCCGTCACCGCCTGGGGCTCGTCGACCGTCATCGCGAAGGCCATGGACATGGGCGGCCTCGCCATCGCCGTCTACCGCTTCACGCTGTACTTCCTGATCCTGGTGATCTGGATGCGGGCCCGGGGTGCGTCGTTCCGGCTCGACGTCATCGGGCGGTCGGCGATCGGCGGGATCGCGCTCGGGCTCGATGTTGCGCTCTTCTTCTCGGCCATCAAGCTGACGAGCGTCATCAACGCGACCCTGATCGGTTCGTTGCAGCCCATCCTGGTCGGCGTCGTTGCCGCCCGGTTCTTCGGGGAACAGATCCGGTCCCGCGATGCGCTGTGGTCGATCGTTGCCCTGGCCGGGGTCGTCGGGGTGGTGCTCTCGTCGAAGGGCGACACCACCTCCGACCTGCGGGGCGACCTGCTGGCCGTCGGGGCGCTCCTCTCGTGGAGCGCCTACTTCATCGCCTCGAAGCAGTCGAAGTCGTCGATGACCTCGACCGAGTTCACCGCCGGCACGGCGGCCTGGGCGGTCATCATCAACCTGCCGCTCGCCGTCGGCTTCGGACAGGACCTGTCGATGCCGTCCAACCGGGACCTCCTGCTCCTGATCCTGATGACCGGCGTCGCCGGACTCGTCGGCCATTCGCTGATGAACTGGTCGCTGGTGCGGATCCCGCTCTGGATCGGGTCGACCTTCACCCTGGCCATCCCGGTGGCGTCGTCGTCGCTCGCCTGGCTGTGGCTCGACGAGCCGCTCGGCTGGCTGCAGATCCTCGGCATGTCGCTGGTCCTGATCTCGCTCGCGGTGATCGTGCGGGGCCAGGCCCACCGCACGCCGGCGGCTCCGATCGCCGAGGCGGGGCCGTGACCGCCGTGCCGTCGATCGAGATCCCGCTGCCCGACGACTGGCACGTCCACCTGCGCGACGACGACCTGCTGGCGTCGGTCGTCGGCTACTCGGCGTCGCGATACCGGTACGCGATGGTGATGCCGAACCTGCGACCGCCGATCACGTCCCTGGCCCAGGCCCGGTCCTACCACCGTGAGATCCTTCGCCACGTCCCCGCCGATGCTCCCGATTTCCGCCCGTTGCTCACCCTGTTCGCCTCGCCCGAGGTCGACCCCGGCGAACTGCGGGCCGGTGCCGAGGAGGGGCTCGTCAAGGCGGTGAAGTTCTACCCCGCCGGCGCCACCACCAATGCCGACCAGGCCAGTGGGGGGCTTTCGTCCTTCGGTGCGCTCTACGACGTCGTCGAAGAGTTCGGTCTGCGGCTTCTCGTGCACGCCGAGTCCACCCGCTCCGACGTCGACGTGTTCGATCGCGAAGCGGCGTTCCTCGACGACGAGCTGGCGCCGCTGTGCGCCGCCCGGCCCGGTCTCCCGGTCACCCTCGAGCACGTCTCGACCTGCCGCCGGGGTCGACTTCGTCGCCGCCCATCCGCAGGTCGCCGCCACCGTCACGCCTCATCACCTGGGTCGCCATCGCGGCGATCTGCTGGCCGACGGCCTGCGGCCCGACCTGTACTGCAAGCCGATCATCAACTCCCCCGACGACCGTCGGGCCCTGGTCACCGCCGTCACCGGTGATTCGACCGACTTCGTCTTCGGTACGGATTCCGCGCCGCATCCGACCACGGCGAAGTACGGCCCGAAGGCGGCCGCCGGGGTCTTCAACGCCCCCTACGGCGTCGAGGTCGTTGCCGAGGTCTTCCACCAGGCCGGGGCGCTCGATCGTCTCGAGGCGTTCGTGTCGACCAATGGTGCCGCGCTGTACGGCGTCGAACCGGCGACGATCCGGTTGCGGCTCACCCGGGACGGATCGGGCGATCCGCCCGTCGACCGCTTGCGGACCGCCGGCGGACACGAGGTCGTCTTCTTCGGGGTCGAAGAGGCGGCGTTGTGGCGGGTCGAACGGGTCTGATCCCTGGCGGACGTGCCGGCCCGCTGCGCCGGTGCGTCAGTGCGAAGTGAGCGAGCCCGTGACCCGACCGTGGAGGTTCGCGCTCGGCTCGTTCAGACCGACCAGCCGGGCCTCGATGCCGTGGGCGGCGAACTTGGCGACGACGGCGTCGAGCGCCGCGACCGCCGAGGTGTCCCAGATGTGGGCCTCGTTGAGGTCGATCACGGCGTTGGCGATGTCGTCGGTGTAGTCGAAGAGGTGGAGCAGCTCGTTGGTCGAGGCGAAGAACAGCTCACCGGTGACGTGGTAGATGCGGGTTCGACCCTCGGCGGGGTCGATCACGCTGGTCACGTCGGCGAGGTGGGCGACGTGGCGGGCGAAGACGATGGCGGCGAGCAGCACGCCGCCGGCGACACCGAGGGCGAGGTTGTGCGTGACGACCACGATGGCCACGGTGACGGCCATGACGGCGGTCTCGGTCCGGGGGGTCCGCCGGAGCTGGTCGATCGAGATGCTGTTCCAGTCGAAGGTGCCGACGGCGACGAGGATCATCACCGAGACCAAGCGCGGCCATCGGGATGGCGGCGATCAGGTCGCCGGCGAGCAGGATGCCGAGCATGAGGAACACGCCGGCCGAGAGCGACGACAGCCGGCTTCGTCCGCCGTTGTGCACGTTGATCATCGACTGGCCGATCATGGCGCAGCCGGCCATGCCGCCGAAGAAGCCGGTCACGACGTTGGCGATGCCCTGACCACGCGACTCACGGTCCTTGTCGGATCGGGTGTCGGTGATGTCGTCGATCAGTTGGGCGGTCAGCAGCGACTCGAGCAGGCCGACGAAGGCCAGCGTGAACGAGTAGGGGGCGATGATCCGGAGCGTGTCGACCGAGAACGGCACGTCGGGCAGGGAGAAGAAGGGGAGCGAGTCGGGCAGGGCGCCCATGTCACCGACGGTCGGCACCTCGACCCCGAGGGCCCGGCCACCGAAACCGATGACGGCGATGGCGACGAGGGGAGCGGGGACCACGTTGGTGATGCGGGGCAGCCCGACGATGATGGCGATACCGAGCGCCACCATCACGTACACCGAGGTGCTGATGTTCCAGAAGTGCTCGATCTGGGCGAGGAAGATGAGGATGGCCAGCGAGTTGACGAATCCGATCATGACCGTGCGGGGGACGAAGCGCATCAGCCGGCCGAACCCGAGGACGCCGAAGGTGATCTGGATGATCCCGGCGAGCACGGTGGCGGCGAACAGATAGGCAACGCCGTGGTCCCGGACCAGCGAGACGATCACCAGGGCCATGGCCCCGGTGGCGGCCGAGATCATGGCCGGACGGCCGCCGGCGATCGCCGTGATGATGGCGATGATGAACGAGGCGTAGAGCCCGACCTTGGGGTCGACACCGGCGATGATCGAGAACGAGATGGCCTCGGGGATCAGGGCCAGGGCCACGACCAGTCCGGCCAGCAGGTCGGTGCGAGGGCTCGTCCACCAGACCCGGCGGAATCGTTCCATCGGGGACGAGGTGGTCGATCCGTCGAGGTCTGCCGAGGTCGGGGTGAGTGCGCGCAAGCTGTCGACCGTATCGGCAGCTCAGGGCCGTTCCCGGCGCGCTGGACGTGACATCGGTCGCTTCGCCGGTCATCATGCGGCGATGAACGTGCGCATCAACGGGGTCCATCATCTCGCCATCAACACCGCCGACATCAAGTCCCAGATCGAGTTCTTCTCCGATGTGCTCGGCGCCGAACTCGTCGGTCTCTTCTGGATGCACGGGGTCGAAGGGGCCTGGCATGCGTTCTGCCGACTGAACGACCGTTGCTCGATCTCGTTCGTCGAGATCCCGGCCAACCACGACGTCGAATCCCAGCTCGGCGTGACCCACGCCGGGACCGGTGCCGGTGCGTCGGCGCCGGGAACCATGCAGCACCTGGCGTTCGACGTCGACACCGTCGAGGACCTGGTCGGCATGCGCGACCGCATCCGGTCGAAGGGCATCAACGTGATGGGCCAGATCGACCATGGCCTCTGCCAGTCGATCTACTTCGCCGGGCCCGAGGGTCTCACCCTCGAGGTGGCGACCTCCTCCGAGCCGATCGATGGCCGGGTCTGGATCGACCCCGACGTCGTCGCCCGGGCCGGCATCAGTCCCGAGGAACTCGAGCGCTACACCCGACCGGCGTCGTTCGCCTCGGCGGGCGGCACCGTCGCCCAGCCGCCGATCGATCCGACCAAGCCGCACATGGCCTATCCGCCCGACGCCTATCGGAAGCTCATGTCGATCCCCGACGAGGTGCTGACGGCGAGCGCCAGCTTCGCAACGCCGCCGGTGTCGGCCGACGCATGAGCGAGCCGTTCTCGCAACCGGGGACGCCGGCGGGCTGCGAGCGGATCCCCTACGTCGTGGTCCATCGCGAGGATGCGGCGTTCAGCGACACCTACGGGGGCGGGGGCAACGTCATCGGCCTCGACTGCCACCTGGTCCGACCGATCGGGGTCCCCTCGAAGCGGGTGATCATCCTGATGCACCCGATCGGTGGCGGCATGTACCTGCCGATCGTCGGCGGCCTGGCCCGGGCCGGCCATCACGTGATCTGGGCCAACTCGCGTTACCGGGGCACCGATTCGGCGCTGATCATGGAGAAGGTCGTCGCCGATCTCGGGGCGGCGATCGACGACGCCCGGCAGCGACTGGGATACGAGGAGGTCGTGCTCTGCGGTTGGTCGGGCGGTGGTTCGCTGTCGATGTACTACCAGGCGCTGGCCACGGCCGGGAACGGGATCGTCGACACACCCGCCGGCGACCCCTACGAGGTCGCGCCCGAGCGTCTGCCCAAGGCCGATCTGCTCCTCGTGATGGCGGCTCACATCTCCCGCCACGGCACCCTCACCGAGTGGCTGGACGCCTCGATCGGTGACGAGTCGGCCCCGTTCGAGCGCGACCCGCAGCTGAACCTCTACGACCCGGCCAACCCGCACCAGCCGCCGTACACGGTCGACTTCCTCGAGACGTACCGGGCCGCGCAGATCGCCCGGAACCGCCGGATCACCGCCTGGGTCGAGGCCGAACTGTCGGCCCTCCGCCGGCGAGGCGAAGACCGCGCCGAGCGGGCCTTCGTCGTCTACGGGACCATGGCCGACCCTCGCTGGCTCGACCCGACCGTCGATCCCAGCGATCGGGCCCCGGGCACGACCTACCTGGGTGATCCCCGCGTGGTCAACGACGGCCCGGTCGGCCTGGCCCGATTCTCGACCCTCCGGAGCTGGTTGAGTCAGTGGAGCTTCGACCACGCCCGGGGCGACGCGCTCACGGCGGCGGCCGGGGTCGACGTGCCCGTTCTGGTCGTCGGCAACACCGCCGACGATGCCTGCACCCCGAGCCACACCCATCGGCTCTTCGCCGCCGTCCCCCACGATCGCAAGCAACTCCACGAGGTGCAGGGGGCCACCCACTACTACACCGGTCCGAACGGGCGCGACCACCTCGACGAGGCGATCACCGTGGTCGGCCGCTTCATCGACCAGGCCCACTGACTCGCGGCGGGCCGAGGCCCGATCAGCCCGACGCCGACCCGGGCCGGCCCGACGAGCCGTCGATCTCCTCGACCTCGGCGCGGGCCTGCTCCAGGATCTCGAGCTGGCGACCGAGATCGTCGAGCTCGGACGACAGCGTCGGGATCGAGATGCCCGATGGGCGACCGATGACCTGGCCGGCGATGTCTTCGAACTTCGTGACCGCCTGCTCGAGGTCGGCCAGCACGGGGGGCTTGAGTCGCTCGGCCAGGTGGGAGCACGCGACCAGTTGCCGGGCCAGGTGAAGGGCCTGCTGCTCGGCGGCCACGGTCGTCTCGAGCAGGGTGAGGTCGTCTCCGGCGCCGGCCTTGATCCCTTCCAGTGCCGCCTGGACCCGGCGATGGAGCCGGGCCTCGGGCTCGTGGGAGCCGAACCAGTGATCGGGAACGATCGTGGCCGTGCCCGGCACGGTCTCGTTCCGCTTCTTCGCGGCCTGGCCGATCGCGATCGCCGCGCCGGCCGTGGCGATCACCAGCACCCCGACGAGGGCGAACAGGACGAGGATGGCGCTCACCCCCGCATCGCCGATCGGATCACGAGCACAAGCACGATCACGATGATCGCCGCCACCACGGCGGCGATGATCTTGGGCTTGCTCCACGGGCGTTCGCCGTGGATCTCGCCGGTGGCGCCGTTGATGAACACCTGCCAGGGCTGTCCCTCGTAGAGCACCGTCAGCAACCAGATCGGCAGCAGCACGTGCTTGTAGGTGAGGTTCGAGATCTGGGTCGACTTGTGGTGGATGCGCTGCTGGTCTCCACCGATGTCGGAACGAATCGACTGGTCGATGGTGGATTCCATGCCCCGCCGGGCCTCCTCGAAACAATCGTCGAGTTCCCGGTCGTAGGTCTTCGCCAGGTGCCCGGCCATGTAGTCGGCGCTGAAGGGTTGGAGCGAGTGGGTCGGCCAGGGTTCGAGCTTGTTGACGAACCGCGGGTCGAAGCCGGTGTTGCCGAGGATGGCGATGTCGTCGAAGGAGTTGAACACCCGGCCCGACGCCCGGTACCAGTCGGTCTCGACGACCGTCTTGGTCTCGTTGCCCTGGCGGACGGTGCGCACCCGGTTCTCGCCCCGCTCACCGGTGTAGTCGGTCGTCGCGTCGGCATCGAACGTGAAGTAGGCCGAGTAGACGCTCTCGAACGAACCGGCGGTGGAGTACTTCTTGAACTCGTTGGGGGCGAACCAGCGCTTGTCGATCCACTTCTCGAGGATCTCGGCCGCCTGCTTGTCGGAGACCTGGAACGGGAGCACGCCGTCGACGACGAGGCGGTCGGGGGCATCGTGCACGTCGGTGCGCTGGATCGGCGTGGCGCAGTAGGGGCACCGGGTCGCGGTGAGGGTGCCGACGAAGGTGGTCCGGCCCCCGCAGTACTGGCAGACGATCTCCTTCTCGCCCTCCGCGCTCTGCATCCGACTGCCTGCGCCCCGTTGCGCGGCCAGCAGGCCGACGGCATAGGAGCGTTCCTCGACGACGGCGCCCTCGGCGTGGATCACGTCCTCGGTGGATCCGCAGTGCGGGCAGCGGAGCCGTTGGGCCTCGATGTCGAAGACGAGCTGCCCGTTGCAGGCCCGGCAGGGCCGGGTGTCGATGTCGTGGCGCTCGTCGTTGAGGGATCGCGCCGGGGTGGCCGGCGGGTCGGGATCGGCCGGTCGGCTCGGCTCTGCCGGCGCAGCGAGCGGCTGTGCCGGCGCAGCGAATGGCTGGGCCGTCGCTGCAGGCGGCGGCAAGGGCGGCGGTGCGGCCGGTGGTGAGGGCGGTGGTGATGCTGCCGGCGTGGACGGTTGCGGGGGTTGTTGTGGGGGCAGGGGCGGCGGTGTGGTTCCCTCCATGACGTCGGCGCCTCCCTACGATGCGGGGGGCGGCATCGGGGGCGGGTCCTGGGGCAACGGCGGCGGCACGGCGAACAGGGGCGCCAGGGCCGGAACGCTGTTGGCCGGAGCCCAGGCGGTCATGCCGGCGGTCCAGACCATGTCGGTCGGCTGCATCTGGCCGTTGGCCAGGCCGGCCTGCATCTGCTCGATCGTGAACGGTCCGGCCTGCTGTCCGTTGAGCGCCACGTGGTAGGTGGCCTGGGTCGGCAGCGGAGGGGGCGCGGCCCCGGCCGCCTGCTGGGGTTGGTTGAAGGTCTGGGCCATCTGGTTGGCCATCGCCATGCCCATGCCCATCCCCATCATCTCGCCCATCGCCCCGCCGCCACCGGGGTTGTTGGCGGCGGCGATCATGGCGTCGGCCGCCTTGGCCTGGGTGTAGCGGTCGAGATCGTCGACCTGGTTGAGGAACGAGCGCTCCTCACGACCCTTGGCGGTGCCTCGGGTGATGGCGTCGCGGATCTCCTCGGGGAGCGTCAGGTTCATGTCGATGGCCGGGATGGCCAGGCCGAACTCGTCGTCGACGCGTTCGGCGACGTAGTCGCGGAGTTTCTCGCTGACCTCCCGCTTCTTGCCCTGCAGGTCCATGATGCCGAGGCCGGTCTCGACGACCATGTCGCCGAAGGCGCTCACGATCACCTGGCGAAGGAGCTCGGTGATCTCCTCGGCGCTGACCAGGCTGTCGGTCCCGATCACCTCGCGCAGGAAGATCGCCGTGTCGTCGACCCGTACCTGACACAGACCGTTGGCCCGCACCTCGACCATCTCGAAGTCGGGGTCTCGGATCACGACGGGGGCCGGGGTGCCCCAGCGAACCTCGGTGATCTTGGTGTTGATGAAGTAGACCTCGCTGCGGAACGGGCTGTCGAAACCGTACTTCCAGCCCTGCAGCGTGCTGAGCAGGGGCAGGTTCTCCGAGGTCAGCTCGTAGTGACCCGGTTCGAACTGGTCGGCGAGCGCCCCGCGGTACACGAACACCGCTCGCTGGCCTTCCCGAACGATGAGCTGCGCTCCGTTCTTGATCTCGTTCTGGTAGCGGGGAAAGCGCCACGCCAACGTCGTCCGAGAGTCATCGAGATACTCGATGATGTCGACGAGCTCGTTGCGAAGCTTGTTGATCAAACCCATGACTGGTGAACCCTCCATCGTCCGGAACGCCGATCGTAGACCGACTGGCCCCGACCTTCCTGTCCATCCCCGCCCCGGTCCCGCTCTGCCCGGCCCAGCCCCGCCCGTCCAGCCCGGCCCGGTCGGTCGCCCCCGGGATTCAGGAGGGATCGGCGAAGCGTTGCTCGAGGGCCACGATGCCGGGGACCCCGATCACGTCGGAGAAACCGTCGAAATCGAGCATGCGTCCGGCGAGCCCGGCCGGGGTCCGGCGGACCCGGATGTCGTCGAGGGCCTCGATCATGGCGTTCGTCGCGGCGAGGAGGGTCGAGATCGGCATGAGGATCGCCGCGAATCCGTAGTCGGCAAGCGTGTCGTACTCGAGCGGCGGGGACTTGCCCCCGTCCACCCAGTTGTAGAGCAGCGGCGTCCCCGACAGTTCGGTGCAGACCCGCTCGATCTCGGCCACGCCCTCCAGCGCCTCGACGAACAGCAGGTCGGCTCCGGCGTCACGACACGCACGAGCCCGTTCGATCGCCGCCTCGAGACCCTCCGGTGCCGCGGGCGTCGGTTCGAGCGATGACGACGAGGTCGGGATTCGTCCGGGCGGCGACCGCCGCAGCGATCTTGGCCACCATCGCGTCTCGGGGGATCACCGCCTTGCCTTCCAGATGACCGCACTTCTTGGGCAGCACCTGATCCTCGATGTGGAGGCCGGCCACCCCGGCCTGCTCGTACTCCCGAACGGTCCGGATCACGTTGATCGCATTGCCGTAGCCGGTGTCGGCATCGGCGACGACCGGGAGGGTCGTCGCCTGGACGATGCGTCGGGCGTTGCCGACCATCTCCGACAGATCGAGCAGGCCGACGTCGGGTCGACCGAGCAGGGACGCCGACGTCCCGAACCCGGTCATGTAGGCCGCCTCGAAACCGGCCCGTTCGATGAGGCGTGCCCCCAACCCGTCGTAGCAGCCGGGCAGCAGCAGCGGCTCGGGTCGAGCCAGCAGATGACGCAGCCCTGCCGGTCCGGTCGAGTGATCGGTGAGGAGATCGGCCATGCCGGGCGACGGTAGTCGCCGCCCCTCTAGAGTGCCGACGATGACCGACATCATCGCCGTGATCGGCAATCCCAATCCGGGTGGCCGCACGACCACGGCCGCTCAGGCCGTCGCCTCGGCGATCGCCGGGGTCCTCCCCGACCGGTCCGAGGTCTCGACGCTGGAACTGGCGACCATCGCCCCACGCCTGTTCGAGTGGGACGACGAATCCGTCGCCTCGGCGACGCAACGAGTCGCCGACGCCGATCTCGTGGTGTTCGCCTGCCCGACCTACAAGGCCACCTACACCGGCCTGCTCAAGTCGTTCCTCGACCGCTACGGGACCGACGGCTTGGCCGGAACGGTCGGGGTGCCGCTGATGATCGGCGGCTCGCAGGCACACGCGCTCGCCCCCGAGGTCCATCTCCGGCCGCTGCTCGTCGAACTCGGGGTCAGTGTGCCCAGTCGTGGACTGTTCGTCCTCGACACCGACCTGGATGCGTTGCCCTCGCTGGTGGATGCCTGGCTGGAACGGGCCGGCCCGATCCTGGTCCGGGCGTTGACCTGAGGATCAGCGCGAGCGCGATCGGACCGAGGCTCCCGCCCCGGGTCGCACGACGAAACAGCGGGGTTCGATGCCCGTCGCCTGCCGGTAGGCGGGGCCGACGGCTGCGACGAAGTCGTCGACGTCGGCCGTGCGGACCAGGGCCACCGCCGCCCCGGCAAAGCCACCGCCGGTCATCCGGGCCCCGAGGACTCCGGGCGAGCGGCGGGCGCACTCGACCATCGTGTCGAGCTGTGGGCCGCTGACCTCGTAGAGGTCTCGCAGGCTCTCGTGGCTCGCGTCCATGGCCGAACCGAACGCCTCGATGTCGCCGACGCGCAGGTCGAGGGCCGCCCGGGCCGTGCGGGCGATCTCGGCGACGACGTGACGGGCCCGATCGGTCACCCGCTCGCCGAGGCGGTCGGCGGCGGACTCGACGAGTTCGCTCGTTGCGTCGCGAAGGGACTCGATCCCGAGGATCCGGCAGGCCGTGGCACAGTCGGCCCGGCGGAGGGCGTACTGGGATTCGGCGAGCTCGCGACGACCCATCGTGTCGAGGATCACGACCGTGGCATCGGCGGGAAGGGGAACGGCCTCGGTCGTGAGATCCCGGCAGTCGATGAGGAGCGCATGGTCGGCGACGGCGGAGGCGGACACGAGTTGATCCATGATGCCCGACGGGAAGCCGAGGAAGTCGCCCTCGGCTCGCTTGCCGGCCAAGGCGGCCTCGACGGGTTCGAAGGTCCGTCCGGCGACGGCCGAGGCCATCGCCGCCGTCGCCACCTCGAGTGCGGCCGACGACGACAGGCTCGCACCGACGGGAACGTCGGTGGCCACCGCCCCCTCGAACCCGACCAAGGGCACTCCGGCCTCGCGGAGGGCCCAGAGGGTGCCCGCGACGTGGCTGCCCCAGCCCTCGACCGGCAGTCCCGGAGCCAGGTCGTCGACCACGAAACGGGTCTCGCCGTAGCCTTCGGAGAACAGTCGGATCGTCCGATCGGGCCGGGGACGGGCCACGATCCAGGTGCTCATGGGCAGCGCCATGGGCAGGACGAAACCCTCGTTGTAGTCGGTGTGCTCGCCGATCAGGTTCACCCGCCCCGGAGCCCGTGCCTCGAAGACCGGCGCCTCGGTCGTCGCGTCGAACGACGCCTCGAAGAGCGCCCGGGCCCGGTCCCCGGCCGAGGATGGATCGTTGCTGGCGGCGTCGTTCATGGCGGCCAATGTAGGCCGTCGGTCGGTCGGCGAGCCTCAGACGATCCGACTCTGCCCGTCGCCCCAGTACCGGTCACGCAGCGTCCGCTTGTAGAGCTTGCCGGTCGGCAGCCGGGGGAGTTCGGCCTCGAAGTCGATCGACCGGGGGCACTTCTGGCGCGACAGGTGCTCCTGGCAGAACGCCAGCAGTTCGGCAACGGTCTCGTCGGACGGCTCGGTTCCCGGCATCAGCTGCACGACCGCCTTGACCTCCTCGCCCAGATCGACGTTGGGAACCCCGAAGACGGCCGCATCGGCCACCTTCGGATGGGTGATCAGCAGGTTCTCGGTCTCCTGGGGGTAGATGTTGACCCCGCCCGAGATGATCATGAACGTGGCCCGGTCGGTCAGGTAGAGATAGCCGTCGTCGTCGACATAGCCCACGTCGCCGACCGTGGTCATGGTGCCGTCGGCATTGGTCGCCTCGGCGGTCTTGTCGGGGTCGTCGAAGTACTCGAACTCGCTGGCGGACTCGAACCAGATGGTTCCCGGCGTGCCCGTCGGCACCTCGTTGCCGTCGTCGTCGAGGATGTGGAGCACCCCGAGCAGCACCCGCCCGACCGATGCCCCGGTGGGCCAGCCACTCGTCGCTGTCGCAGGCGGTGAAGCCGAGGCCCTCGGTGGCGCCGTAGTACTCGTGGATGATCGGCCCCCACCAGTCGATCATCTGTTCCTTCACCGGGACCGGGCACGGGGCGGCGGCGTGGATCGCGATCTCGAGTGACGAGAGGTCGTAGCGGGTCCGGACCTCCTCGGGGAGCTTGAGCAGGCGCGAGAACATGGTCGGAACCAGCTGGCTGTGGGTGACCGAGTACTGCTCGACGAGCCGGAGGTAGGTCTCGGGGTCGAAGCGTTCCATGATGATCGCCGTGCCCCCGATCCCGACGGTGAGCCCCACGGCGGCCTGGGGGGCCGAGTGGTAGAGCGGCGCCGGCGACAGGTAGATCATCTCCTCGCGGTAGTGCCAGAGCCGGCGCAGGAAGGTGAACAGCGGGAGCTCGAACGACGGTGGTTCGTCGGGGAGCGGACGCACGATCCCCTTGGGTCGTCCGGTCGTTCCCGACGAGTACAGCATCGGTGTCCCGAGGCGTTCGTCGTCGATCGGGGTGTCGGGCAGGCCGGCGACGGTCTCGGCGAGGTCGGCGAAGACCGCCGACGAGTCGATGGCGTCGAGGCCTCCCGGAGCACGGTGCCCGTCGACCACCAGCACCGTCTCGATGCCCGGGGCCGCGGCGACGGCCTCGATGGCGACGGGGAGCTTGTCGACCGAGGTGATGAGCAGCCGGGATCGGGAGTTGACGAGGATGTACGCGACCTCGTCGGCGGTCAGGTACGAGTTGACGCAGGTGTAGTAGAGACCCGACCGCTGGCTCGCCCCACAGGCCTCCAGATAGCGACTGTTGTTCTCCATGAAGATCGACAGGTGGTCGAGCCGGTCGAGTCCCTGGGCCCGGAAGTAGTGGGCCAGGCGATTGGTGCGGGCCTCGAACTCCGCGTAGGTCACGGTCTCACCGGTGGCCGCCATGATGAAACACGGCTGGTCGGCGCGGCTCTGTGCGTATGGTCCCGGATACATCGGACTCCCTGTTGCTGAGGATCTGGTGTGCTGAGGATCTGGTGTTGCTGGATCTGGTGTTGCTGAGGATCTGGTGTTGCTGACGATCTGGTGTTGCTGTGGATCTGGCCGGCATCGTAGATGAGGGTGTCCGACCGGTGCAGCCGAACCGGCTCGGGCCGGCGGTCGACGACGGGTCGCCCTGCCGCCCCCGGAGTGAATCCGGGAACGTGCTTTGCTCGCTTCGTCGGCCGGTCACTAGGTTGCGACCGATGGCATCCCCGGCTCCCAGTGACTTCCAAGCGATCGTCGAGCCGGACCTCGGGGTGCTGATCGACGACCTGACCCCGCGGATCGCCCGGATCCTCGACGCCGCGCTGACCCTCTTCGCCGCCCAGGGCTACCGAAGCACCACGATGGAAGACATCGGCGCCGCGCTCGACGTGCGGGGGCCGAGTCTCTACAAGCACGTCGCCTCGAAACAGGATCTGCTGGCCCAGATCATGATCGGGACGATGGCCCGCCTCCAGCGCGACCACGACCTCGTCGTCGCGACCAGCGACGACGTGGTCGATCAGTTGGCCCGTGCGGTGGAGACCCACGTCCGGTTCCATTCCCGATACCGCCGGGAGTCCTTCGTCGGCAATCGGGAGCTGTCGAGCCTCGATCCGGAGTCCTCGTTCCAGGTGAAGGAGATGCGGCGCGCCTACGAGCACTCGTTCCGGGCGCTGGTCAGCTCGGGCGTCGACGCCGGTCATTTCGAGGTTCGGAACCCGAAGCTGGCGGCCTACACGCTCATCGACATGGGTCTCGGGGTCTCGATGTGGTTCCGAGACGACGGCGAGTTCAGCGTCGACCAGATCGCCTACCACTACGCCGACCTGGCCATGCGGGTCGTCGGTCGCTGAGTTCAGCGAAAGGCCGGTCCGTCGGGGTCGACGAGACGGCTGCGTCGGTGCGCACCGGTTCAGCGCGGGTCGGTTCGGTGCGGGCTGGGTCCGCGCGGGGCCTCGGCCTGGGCCAGGCGTTCGATCACGGCGAGAGCCGCCGTGAGGCGCTCGATCTCGTCGTCGGACAGGAGCCGGAACTGACGGGCCAGCCAGGCTTCGCGCCGGCTCCGGATGTCGGCGACGCGGGCGTCACCGGCCGCCGTGGTGGTCACGATCTTCACCCGCCCATCGGTCGGATCGGCTCGGCGTTCGACCAAGCCGTCGTCCTCGAGCCGACCGACGAGCTTGGTGATCATCGACGGCGCGAGTTGCTCCCGGAGCGCCAGCGCGCCGAGGGTGAGCGGTCCGTCGCGGCTCACGACGAAGAGGACCGACTGCATCGAGAGGGTCAGATCGTTGGCCGACTGGGCACGGAGTTGGCGGTTCAGTCGGGCAACGGCGAGACGGAGCCGGGCGACGACCTCGAGGTCGGGCTCCCGAGCACCCGGATCCTCGTGGTCGTCGTCGGCATGCATGGTCGGGTCCCGGGGCTCGGTCGATCCGCCGTTGGGTCAGTCGGTCGGTTGGTCGGTGTTCAGTCGATCAGGGTGCGGAGCCGCTCGATCGTGCCGACCGGGTCGGGGCCGACCGGGTTGACCGACAGCATGGTGACACCGGCTTCGCGATAGGCCGCGATCCGTTCCTTCACGTAGCCGGCCGGACCCACGAGGTTCGACTTCTCGAGCAGCTCGCCGGGAACGGCGGCCGCCGCAGCGTCCTTCTGCCCGTCGAGGTAGAGGTTCTGGATCTCGACGGCCTCGTCGACGTAGCCGTAGCGCTGGGCGATGGTGTTGTAGAAGTTCTTGTCGCGGGCGCCCATGCCACCGATGTAGAGCGCAGCGTTCGGGCGGGCGTGGTCGAGGATCGCCTTCTGAGCATCGCCGGTGAGCTTGTCGTCGATGGCCAGCATCCCGCCGGCGTTGATCGAGAGGGGTCCGAGCGAAGGGTCGCGCTGGGCGAGACCTTTGTCGAGGTCGTCGCCCCACACGTCACGGAAACGCTCGGGCATGAAGAAGATCGGGAGCCATCCGTCGGCGTACCGGGCGGTGTTCGTCACGCTCAGTCCCATCAGGCTCGCCCAGTAGATCGGGATCTCGCTGCGGACCGGGTGGTTGATGAGCTTCAGGGGCTTGCCCAGGCCCGTGCCCTCTCCCTCGGGGAGCGGGACCGTGATCGCCGAACCCTGGTAGTCGATCTTCTCCCGACGAAGCATCATCCGGGTGACCTCGATGTAGTCCCGGATGCGGGGCATCGGCTTCTCGTAGGGCACCCCGTGGAAACCCTCGATGACCTGGGGGCCCGAGGCACCGAGTCCGAGGATGAACCGTCCGTCGGACACGAAGTCGCACCCCGAGGCGGTCTGTCCGATACAGCTCGCCGTGCGGGAGTACACGTTGAGGATGCCGGTCCCGATCTGGATGGTGTCGGTCTTGGCCGCCAGGTAACCGACCTGGCTGATGGCGTCGTGGCTGTAGGCCTCGGGGATCCAGACGACGTCGAGGCCCGCCTTCTCGAGCAGCTGGACCCGCTCGACTCCTTCCTTGAAACCGCCGGCGTAGTTCAGAGACATGGAGATCTTCATGGGCGGCGACAATAGGGCGCCGGTCGGGCCCGCACCATTCGCCCGACCGGTGGCCTCCTACCCCGAAGCGCCGACGAGCGCGGCGATCACGCGGGGCAGGGGTTCGTGGTGCAAGAACGTGAGGCGCTTCGTGGTCCGGGTCACGGCGACGTAGAGCAGGCTGCGGCCGTGGGGCTCGGCGTCGATCGCCGCCGGCTCGACCACCACGACCGAGTCGAACTCGAGTCCCTTCGATTGGCGAGGGGTCATCAGGATGACGTCGGGGTCGGCCGAGCCCCGTCTCAGGATCTCGACGGCCACCGTGATCACCCCGATCTTGCCCGGGCCCAGTGCCCGGCGCTCGTCGTCGAGGAGGGAATCGAGATCCGCCGGGCGCACCGCTCGGTCGGTCGGCACGGCCCGGGGCGCCACACCCGCATGGCGGATCGACGAGGCGTTGGACAGATCGGGGGCGATCGACCGCAGGAGGGCCCCGGCGAGCGGATCGATCTCGGCCGGTGATCGGTAGTTGATGGTGAGTTCCCGGAAGGCGTGGTCGCCGATCTCGGCCGGCAGCAGGGTGTCCCAATCGGCTCCGGCTTCTCCCGACGATCGCTGGGCCAGGTCGCCGACGATGGTCATCGAGTTGCTCCGAGCCCGGCGCACCAACATGCGCCATTGCATCGGCGAGAGATCCTGGGCCTCGTCGACGATCACGTGACCGAAGCGCCACGCCCGCTGGCGGGCGGCGAGCTCGGCCACCGTGGCACCGCGATGCCAGACGGCGTCTGCGGCGTCGAGATCGAGCTCGGTGATGGGCAGCCCGTCGGCATCGAAGACGCGCTCGCCATCGAAGATCGCGTCGTCACCGGCCATCAGTCGACCGTTCCGGCGTCGAAGCCACGCAGGTCGGGGAGCTCGCGGCGGGGCCAGAGCAGGTCGCCGGGATCGTCGGGGAACGACTCGTCGTAGACCGGTTCGTCGAGGTCGGGGTCGTCGAGGCTCGCGAGCTCGTACTCGGAGCCGTCGTCGAGGTCGAGCACCGATTCGCTGGTGGCGAGTCCGTCGCCGCCGGGTCCGCTCGCATCGCTCTGTTCGGCCAGTTCGAACTCGTCGAGGGCGTCGCGGCGGAGTCGCTCCTCGTCGGCTTCGGGGATGACCGGACCGAGGAGTTCGAGGAGTTCGTCGAGCAGGGGGACGTCGGCATCGGTCCAACGCAGGGACCCGAGCTCGGACTCCGGCGTTCGGTTCCGGAGCAGGATCTCGGTCTCGGCCACACAGAGGCCGGCGTTCCGGGCGGCCGAACGCAGCAGCGACCGGGTCCCCAGGAGATCGTTGAGGGCCTGTTCGGGGGTGAGGGTCGGCCACAGCCGGAGGACGAACTGTCGGAGGCGTCGTGATCGGCGGAACGAGTCGGCGACATCGGCCAGGGTGCCGAAGGACGGGTCGAAGACGGCCAGGGCGAGCGCCTCGATCACTCCCTGATGGAAGGCACTGGCACCCTCGTTGTGGGTGGCGTGGCGCTTGGCCTGCTCGTGGATCGCCTCGAGTCGGGTCAGGGGGATCACCACCCGTCGGGATCCGTACCAGGTCTCGAGCGGCTCCGAGGGGCGACGTCGACGATCGGCCACCGCAGCCCGGAGCAGGTCGGCCATCGTGGCCCGACCTTTCAGCCGGGAGACCTCGTCGGACTCGACGCCACCCCGCAGGATCCCGGGGTAGAGCTCGGGGATGGTCTGCGAGATGACGCCCGATTCGCCGAGCGAGGGCAGGACGTTGCTGATGTACCCGAGGAACTGGCTGCTGGGCCCGACGATCAGCACACCGGTGTCGGAGAGCGCAGCCCGCTGGTCGTAGAGGAGATACGCGGCTCGGTGGAGCGCAACGACGGTCTTGCCCGTACCCGGCCCACCCTGCACGACGAGCGCCCCGTCGCTGGGAGCGCGGATGACCGCATCCTGTTCGGCCTGGATGGTGGCGACCACGCTGCGCATGTGGGCCTCGGTCGGGCTGTCGAGCGCGGCGAGGATGGCGGCTTCGCCCCGGAGGCCCGTCGACGTCCGCAGTTCGTCGACGTCGAAGACCTCATCGGAGTAGCCCGTCAGTGCCTCGGCATCCTCGCCGCGATCGGCGGTCGGGTCACGCCGATAGAGGAGGTGGCGGCGACGGTGGACACCGAGCGGATCGAGCGGCGTTGCCCGGTAGAACGGCATCGCCGCCGGGGCTCGCCAGTCGACCAGGACGGCCTCGCCCGGTTCGCCCAACTCGCCGTCGTCGTCGATGACCGTGAGGCGACCGACCGCCAGCCGCTGCCGGTCGCCATCGACGGTGTAGCCGAAGGCCAACGCATCGCCCATGGCGTCGAGCGCCGTGGATCGGCGGATGGCGTGCATCGCCCGATCGGCACTCTGGCGGACCAGGGCGGCGCGGATCGCGGCGTCGACCTCGCCGTCGTCGTCGACCAGATCGCGAATGCCGTCCTCGGTCGCCTCGGCGGCTTCGTCGGCCAGTCGGTTCGCCCGCCGCCGAGCCCGGTCACGGTGCCGTCGATGGAGCTCCTGGATCGTGGCCAGGACGGTCCGTTCCCGTTCGACCTCGACGTCGACAGGGTCAGCGAGGGCGATCGGGTCGTTCATGACCCCGTCATCGGTCGGACCTCGCATGTCGACCATGGTAGGGGCCCTCCGGCTCGGGGGCGTGACCCGTCAACGCTGCTCGGTGGCGCTCACGAGGCGAGCCGCGAGCTGTTTCCAGATCACCTTGTGGATCGGGAGCAGGACCCACCAGTAGGCCCGACCGGTCACCCCTCGGGGATGGAACCGCGCCAGTTGGCGCAGGTGCGTGGTACCGGTGCCGTCCTCGGAGATGCGCCATTCGAGCCAGGCGTCACCCGGGACCTTCATCTCGGCCCGCAAACGCAGCAGATCGGGGCGTTCGTAGGCCTCGACCCGGAAGAAATCGAGGGCGTCGCCGACCCGGAGGAGATCGGGGTGGCGGCGACCGCGCCGCATCCCGACGCCGCCGATCAGCTTGTCGAGCCAGCCCCGCAGGGTCCACAGGGGATTCGCGACATACCAGCCCCGTTCGCCGCCGATTCCCGCGACGGTGGCGAACAGATCGGAGGCCGCGACCGTGGTCTCGACCTCCTGGATGTCCTGGTAGATGGTGGCGCCGGCCCAGTCCGGGTCCTGGGGCATCGGCGAGGCCGCCGTGTTGGTGGCGGCGCTGTCCATCCAGCTGGTCCGGATGGCCAGGTCGCCGACGACGGCCAGCGCCCGCTCGATCGCCTCGTCGAGGGTGTACGGAGCATGGTCGATGTGTTGGCGGATGTCGCGCTCGGGCCGAACGACGACGTCGTTGATGAGGCTGTCGACGAGCGGTCGGGCGAGTCCGTAGGGGAGCGGGGTCACGAGGTTGACCCAGTGCGAGGAGAGTCTCGGCGTGAGGAGGGGAACCGGGATGATGAGGCGGCGACGGAGGCCCGCGATGTCGGCGTAGCGGTCCATCATGTCGCGGTAGGTCAGGACGTCGGGACCGCCGATCTCGAGGATCTCACCCACCGTGGACGGGGTGTCGGCGACGGCGACCAGGTAGTGGAGCACGTCGGCGATGGCGATGGGCTGGCAGCGCGTCGAGGTGACCCAGCGCGGGCAGATCATCGCCGGCAGGACCTCGGCGAGGTGTCGGAGCATCTCGAACGAAGCACTGCCCGAGCCGATGATGACGGCGGCTCGGAGTTCGGTGACCGGCACCGACCCCGAGGCCAGGACGTGGCCGACCTCGTGTCGGCTCGCCAGATGGCTCGACAGGCGCTCGGCGTCGTCGTCGCCGAGTCCGCCGAGGTAGACGATCCTCGCGACCCCGGTCTGCTCGGCGGCGAGCCGGGTGTTCTCGGCCCCGACGCGGTCGGTCTCGGCGAAGTCCCCGGCATGACCCATGGCGTGGACGAGGTAGTACACGATCTCGATGCCCTCGAGGGCCGTCGACAGCGAGTCGCGGTCGAGGACGTCGGCGGTGTGGACCTCGACGTCGGCGCGCCAGTCGACGCCGGCCAGCCGGTCGGGGTTCCGGGCCAGACAGCGCACGTCGTGACCCTTCGAGAGGAGTTCGGGCACCAGGCGGCCGCCGATGTAGCCGGTCGCCCCGATCACCGCGATCTTCACGATCCCGCCTCCTGTCGCTCGGCCGGTGTCTCGCCGCGCCAGCGTCTCGATTCGAGCCAGTGCCAGCCGGCAGATCGCCAGATACGGCAGTGCCGGCCAGGGAACACCGAAGCCGACCCGGCACCGGTCGGGTCCGAGGGGTTCGACGCGGTGGTCGGTGGCAGGCACGCCGGCGACCTTCCACGACCACGCCCGCCCTGGTTCGAACCGGGTGATCTCGAAGTCCAGGTCGATGCCGACGGCCGTGGTCACGGTGCCGGTGGCACCACGTTCGAGTCGTTCACCGTGCAGGGCCGCGCCTCGGACGCTCGGACCCCACGCCGACCACCGATCGGGCTCGCTCAGGAGCTCCCACGCCCGCTCGGCCGGAGCGGCGATGTCGCGATGGACCCAGATCGACCTCATCGGGCCGTGACGATCGGGGCGAGGGCCGGGGACCCGTGCGGGGACGGAGATGGGAACGGCGAACGCGAAACGATCGGGAACGGGGACGGGGCCATGGGGTGACCCTAACCGCCGTGGGGGCACGGCTCCCGACCCGGAGCGCTCGCCGCCGCGATGGCGGGCTGGGCGATCATCGGTCCGCATGCCAGAATGGGCTGGTGGGAGGCTTCGACGACCAGAGGGATGCGCCAGCGGGTCGGCCGGTATCGGTCGTGGTCGCCCCGAACCCCGGTGGCGACGACGCCGAGTCCGCGCGGCGAGCCCGGGTGATGGCCCATGCGGCTCGGCGGGCCCGGGCCCTGGCCGAACTCGGGTTGCGGCCCGGTGTCTCGTGGGACGAGGTCCGGGGTGAGGTCGTGTTGCGCAGCGCCACGATCGCCGTCGACCGGCGGGCATCGGCAGCGCGCTCGGACCACCGTCGTCTGAACCGGACCTACGCCGTTCTCCGGCTCCTGGCCATCGACTGACGCGCCGACGCCACGCACTCGCCCCCGGACCGGGGGATGTTTGCCGGTGACGGTGCGCCGACGCGGTCCCATCGGCTCGGGGGGACGTCTCGTCGTGGAGGTCGAGCGACTAGGTTGACCGCGTGGCCATCTTCAACGACGAAGAGCGTGCGTTCCTGTCCCGACCGTTGCATGCCGTCCTGGCCACGCACTCGTCGAGTGCCGACCGCGGTCTGTCCCAATCGGTGGTCTGGTTCCACCTCGACGGCGACACGGTCTGGGTGAGCTGCCACCGGGACTCGGTCAAGGTCCGCCACGTCCGAGCCGATCCGCGGGTGTCGTTGCTCGTCCTCGCTCCCCACGGCGGTGCCTACCTGCGCATCGAGGGGCGGGCGACGGTCGACGAGGAGGTGAGCGAGAAGCAGCGGCTCGAACTGGTGGGTCCGTATCAGGGGGCCGAGGCCGACCTGTGGGTCGCCGAACACCCGATCTCGGCTCCCCAGACGCTGCTGCGGATCACCCCCGAACACGTTGCCGGCCGCGGCCTCGCCCAACCCGAGGCCTGAGGCCGGCGGTGATCAGCGTCCGCTGATCACCGGGACCGGCTCGAGCCCGACGACCCCCGGTTCGGCCACCCACAGCGAGCCCGAGGCCTCGAAGGCCGGATGATCGGGGTCGAGGTGTTCTCGGGCGGTCGTGATGTACAACCGGTCGAGGTCGGGACCGCCGAAACAGCAGGCGCTCACCTGGGGGACACCCACCTCCACCATGGCCAGGCGTTCGCCGGCCGGGGAGATGCACGTCACCTGGGATCCACCCCAGCGGGCGTTCCACACGTTGCCATCGACGTCGACGGCCGCTCCGTCGGGCACGCCGGGCAGCACACCGCTGCCGACGAGCACGTCGTCTTCGAGGACGAGGGCGTGCTGGGGGTGGTACCGCGCCGTCCAGAGCACGCCGCGGGCCGAGTCGGCGTAGTGGATGGTCAGTCCGTCGGGCCCGAAGCACAGACCGTTCGAGATCCGAGCACTGCGGTAGAGATGGGTGAGGCCCCGACGGGCGTTCCAGTGATAGAAGTTCCCGAGCCCGGGACCGTCGCCCTCGACCATGGTCCCGAAGACGAAGCTGCCGTTGCGGTCGGGGCGCCCGTCGTTGCAGCGGGTCTCGGTTCGGTCGGGCTCGACGTCACCGAGCCAGTCGACCGCCCCGGTGTCGCGGTCGAGGAAACCGAGCCCCCGGTCGAAGGCGGCGATCAGCGAGCCGTCGTCGGCAACGGCGAACGAGCACAGACGCCGATCGAGATCGAGGGTGATCGGATCGCCCTCGCCGCCGGGTAGCCGGTGGAGCCGTCGTCCGTGGATGTCGGTCCAGAGGAGTTCCCCCCGAGCCGGATCCCAGACCGGGCACTCTCCGAGCACGTCGGCCGACGGGACCAGGAGTTGGGCGGCCGAGTTCTGCATCACGGGCCGAGCGTAATCGACTCGATGCGTGGTGCCGGTCCGTCGGCCCCGGGTGGGGGCCGGATCGGTGCCTCGGGCCGGATCACGGTGCCTCGGGCCGGGTCACGGTGCCTCGGGCCGGGTCACGGTGCCACGG
Organism: uncultured Acidimicrobiales bacterium; assembly: GCA_963717115.1. GTDB lineage: Bacteria > Actinomycetota > Acidimicrobiia > Acidimicrobiales > SZUA-35 > JBBQUN01. The sequence continues at coordinate 396,976 of CAVQVO010000020.1, forward strand.
GCCGGGTCGGGGGTCCCGCCCGAGGTCAGGGTCCCGCCCGAGGTCAGGGATGCAGGATGCACGGGATGTTGCGAGGACCACGGATCTGCCCGTTGGTCCACGTGGTCTCCTGGGATTCGTCGACGACGTAGTCGGGGAAGGCCCGGATCCACTCCTGGATGGCGACCACGAGTTCCAGCCGGGCCAGGTTGGATCCCAGGCACCGATGGATGCCGAGTCCGAAGGCGACGTGCCGGTTCTTCTGGCGGTCGATGACGAACCGGTCGGCGTCCTCGAACGCCGCCGGATCGTGATTGGCGGCGGGGAACGTCAGGAGCATCTGATCACCGGCATGGATCGGGCACCCGGCGACCTCGGTGTCGGCCAGGGTCTTGCGGGCCATGGTGACCGGTGAGTAGAACCGGAGGATCTCCTCGGTGGCGGTGATCCAGATCGGGTCGTCGTCGGCGGCGTTCACGAGCCGATCGCGCTGTTCGGGGTGCAGGCCGAGGTGCCAGAGGCCCGATCCGATGGCGCTCCACGTGGTGTCGATGCCGGCCACCAGCAACAGCTTGAGGTAGCCCAGTTGGAGCCGTTCGCTGACGGGTTCACCGTCGATGACGGCGGTGGCGACCAGCGTGGCCATGTCGTCGCGCGGATCGGCTCGGCGTTCCTCGAGGAGTCGGCCGAAGTAGTCGTCCATCTCGGCCTGGAGCTCGAGCCGGACGGCGTTGTCCTTCGGGGCGAGCTGGAAGTTGCGGTAGATCCAGTCGCGGAACATCTCGGCGTCGCTCTCGGGGATCCCGACGAGCTGGCAGATGGCATGGACGGGGATGTGCTGGCTGTACTCGACCGCAGCGTCGGCGGTGGGACGATCGCCGATGGCGGCGATGAGCGACCGGCAGAAGTCGCGCATCTCGTCTTCCATGGGGCTGATCTGCTTGGGACTGAACGCCGGGAGGAGCAGCCGACGGTGTTCCTTGTGGTCGGGGGGATCGGACGTGATCGGCGGCGCCGGCGTTCGTGGGGCGTCGGGGCGCGAGACGCTGACCCAGACCGACGAGAAGTCCTCGGTGTTGTGCGAGACCTGCTGGATCGCCTCCATCGTCACCGGCATCCAGGCCCGGCCGTACCGCTCGGTCATGGCCAACGGCGTGACTGCTCGCACCGAGTTCCAGATGTCGACCGCGTTCGGTCCCCACTGGTCGTCGAGCCAGTCCCAGTCGTTGAGCCAATCCTTGACCGGCCCGAAATCGACCGCGGTTGCCGCATCGGTGTCTGCTTCGTAGGACATGTCGTTCCCCCTGGCGATTGCCTTCCCCTGAAGGTCTTCGAAGGTCTTCCTGGCCGGTCAACGTAGGGCACGAACCCCGGATCGACAAGAATCGAACCGTGACGCGGTGACGCGGGTCCACGTTGCCGTCCGGCGACCGTTGCCGCCGGACGACCACCTGGATCAGCGCTTGGTGGAGCGGGCCAGGAGCCATTCCTTCATCGGAGCCGAGGTCGACAGTTTGATCGACCGGCTCTTCTTGATCTTGATGGCATCACCCGTCTGCGGGTTGCGGCCCTTGCGCGGTCCACGCTCGGTCATCGAGAACGTGCCGAAGCCCGGCCAGGCAACCTTTCCGCCCGTCTTGATCTGTTCGGCCGTGTGATCGAAGAAGGCACCGAGAACGGCCTCGGTGGTCTTCTTGTCGGCGCCGGATCGCGATGCGACGGCGGTGATCATTTCTGCCTTGGTTGCCACAGCAACTCCTTCGTGTCTTGGTCTGAAGGCCACAGGAAAGCAGGGTTTCCGGGACAACGGTGGGATACCAGGCTGGATTTCCGGCCTTTTGTGACCTTCGACCGCGACGGTTCGCAAGACCGGCCCTAGTCTGAGCGCCGATGGCCACGCTCGCCTCGGTGGATCTGACCTGTGCCGACCTCGATGCCGCCGTGCGGTCCCTGATCGCGCTGGGATTCCGGATGGATCGCATCAAGCCGGCCGACGCTCCTCGCGAGGCCGACGTCGTCGGGCACGGGGTCCGGCTCCGCGTCGTCCGGGTCGATCCGGACTCGCTCGTTCCGGCGGTGCTGCGATTCGAGTCCCGCGGCCCGCAGGCCCTCCGACCGGGTGACGACTGGCCCGACAACTGGACGTTGATCGACGAGCCGTCGCCGTCGTCGGTCGATCGACCGCCGATGGTCGACGAACTCGTCATCAGCCGCTCGGCCGCTGGCCGCGCCGGAATCGGTCGGGCCGGGATGGGGTACCGCGATCTCGTGCCGAGTCGTCACGGCGGCCGGTACATCGCGTCGCACATCCACATCTCCCACGCCGGCCCGGTCGCCGACTACGTCCATCACCACCGGGTGGTGTTCCAGGTGATCGTCTGCGCCCGGGGCTGGGTGCGGCTGGTCTACGAGGACCAGGGCGAACCGTTCGTCATGAACGCCGGCGACGTCGTGCTGCAACCCCCGGGGATCCGCCATCGGGTGCTCGAGAGTTCCGCCGGCCTCGAGGTGGTCGAGATCGGCTCGCCGGCCGAACACGACACCCTCGCCGAACACGGTTTCGGCCTCCCGACCGGCGTGATCCGCCCCGATCGCCGGTTCGGCGGGCAGCGCTTCGTCCATCATCGAGCGGCGGCCGCCCGTCACGATCCGTGGCGGCTCCCGGGATTCGAGGCCCGGAACACCGGGATCGATGCGGCAACCGATGGTCTGGCCGACGTCCGGGTGATCCGCACCGTCGAGCCGCATGCGGTTCGACCGGGCACCGGGACGATCCGGACCGAGCAGGGGGACGAGTTCTGCTTCTTCTTCGTGCTCGACGGGTCGACCCGCTACGTCGACGACACCACCGACACCGCGTTGGGCCGTGCCGACAGCGTGAGCGTTCCTCGCGGGGCCGAATTCGGGTTCGTACCCCGGCCCGGACTCGAACTGCTCGAGGTCCGGGTCCGCTGAGTTGGGCCCGCGGGCTCGTCGTCGACCGGGTTCAGGCGTTGGCGTAGGCCCGGCCGATGAAGAAGGCCATGATGGCCGACAACCATCCGACGGCGATCAGCACGGCCAGGACCCGGTTGGATCGTGGCGTGTCGCCGCGTACCCACCAACCGCCGACGAGGAAGGCTCCCATGGGAGTGAGCCCGCCGATGTAGTGGATGTAGAGCTGGACGATGCCCTGGCCCTGGTCGAGCAGCTTGATCCCGACCAGGACCTGCAGGGCCAAAACCAGCTGGGCGACGGTCAGCGTGATCTTGCCGGCCAGGTCGATCGGCCGGTTCTGCACCGCGAGCCGGCCGATCCAGACGACGGCCGCCGTCATGGAGACCAGCACCAGCACGCCGAGGGCGACGTGCACCGAACTCGAGATGATCCAGTTGTCGATCCGGCCGTCGCCGAGTGGCGATTCCGCAGCCCGGAGCACGCCGCTCCCGAGCACGGTGGCCGGCTTCGTCACCGCGCCGGGGGTCGACCCGGCACCGGCGAGAGCGAGATCGGCGAGGGCGACAGGGCTCGGGACGACAGGGCTCAGCACCGTCCCCACCGTAGGCGCGGTGGGGTTCGACTTGTGCCGGATCCTTCACCCGCTGAAGGATGTTCGATCGATGGACTCCGCCGCCGACGCTGCCTCCGGCTCCGCCCCGCACCCGTCGGGGAACACCGCCGCTCCGACTGCCGATACCCGGCCCCGCATCTTCCACGGATGGAAGGTCGTCGGCGCCGGCGGCGTGATCCAGGCCCTCCAATCGGCCTTCTTCGTTCAGGGCTACGGGCAGTACGCGGTCGTGCTCGAACGCGACTTCGGTTGGAGCAAGACGCTGCTCTCGGCGGGGTACTCGATGAACCGGGCCGAGAGCGGGCTCCTGGGTCCGCTCCAGGGTTGGATGATCGGACGGTTCGGCGTCACGGCCGTCATGCGGGCGGGCGTCATCGTCATGGCCGGCGGCTTCATGGCCCTGAGCCAGATCCAGAATCCGGTCCAGTTCTTCGCGGCGCTGCTCGTCACCGCGATCGGCGCGAGCCTGTCGGGTTTCCTCAGCGTGACGACGGCAACCGTGCAGTGGTTCGAGCTCCGGCGGGCCCGGGCCCTGTCGTGGTCGGGCATGGGATTCGGGGTCGGCGGGGCGATGATCCCGCTCCTGGTGTTCTCGCTGGAGCGGTTGGGCTGGCGGACCACGGCGTTCGCGTCGGGGGTGGTGTTCGGGGTGATCGCCTGGTCGCTGATGCGCATCTTCGAGGGTTCCCCGGCCGAGCGGGGTGAACCCGTCGACGGACTCGATCCCGAGACCCGGCGGATCGAGCGATCGTTCCGGGCCGAGGGTCTGTCGGACGTCCACTTCACCGTCGGGCAGGCCTTGCGGACGCGGGCGTTCTGGATGATCTCGTTCGGGCATGCCTCGGCGCTCCTCGTCGTCGGGGCCGTCATCGCCCATCTGTCGCTCTACCTGACCTCGGAGCAGGGGTACTCGCTGCAGCGGGCGAGCTTCGTCGCCGGTGCCCTGCCCCTCATCCAGCTGGGCGGAAACCTGCTCGGTGGCTATCTGGGCGACCGGATGAACAAGCGGATCCTGGCGTCGGTGGCGATGCTCGGTCACATGGTGGGCCTGCTGTTGTTGGCATTCGCCACCCACCGCTGGATGATCTGGGCCTTCGTCCCGATCCATGGACTGGCCTGGGGTGTGCGGGGACCCCTCATGCAGGCGATTCGGGCCGACTACTTCGGGTCGACGTCCTTCGGGCAGATCATGGGGTTCTCGTCGTTGATCGTGATGTTCGGCACCGTCGGCGGGCCGCTCGTCGCCGGCATCCTGGCCGACCAGACCGGAAGCTACCGCACCGGCTTCACGATCCTGGCACTCATGGCCGGGGCCGGACTCACGTTCTTCGTGCTGGCGACGCCGCCTGCACCACCCGCGGGGAATGCCGAGGCCCGCCCACCGGTTCACCCTGCATGACACCGACCGAGGTCCCCACGGCCGAGCCGCTGGCCCGGGAACACCACCCTCGAGCGATCCGCTGGATGCACTGGGTGAACGTGCCGCTGCTCGCCATCATGGTGTGGAGCGGCCTTCGCATCTACTGGGCCAACGACGTCTACGCGCTGTCGATCGCCGGCCGCACCGTCTTCCCCTTCTTCCCCGAGTCGGTCTACGGGCCATTGGGGCTCGAGCGGAAGCTGGCCAAGGGGCTCGCCTGGCACTTCACCATCGGTTGGTTCTTCGTGGCCAATGGGGCGTTGTACGTGGCCTACCTGGCCCGGAGCGGGGAATGGCGCCACCTGGTGCCCGATCGGCGCGCGGCCCGAGAGAGCGTCGAGGTCGTTCTCCACGATCTGCACCTGCGGGCCGAGGCCCCGCCGCAGGGTCGGTACAACGCCGCCCAACGAATCGGCTACACCGCCATCATCGCCATGGGGGCCCTGATCGTCGCCACCGGGTTGGCGATGTACAAGCCATCGCAGCTGAACCTGCTGACCGCCGCCTTCGGCGGCTACGAGAACGCCCGGGCGATCCACTTCGCGACCACCATCGGGTTCCTGCTCTTCGTCGTGGTCCACCTCGTCCAGGTGGCCAAGGCGGGTTGGTCGAACTTCGCCTCGATGGTGACCGGCTACCGGGTGGAACGATGAGCGGCCGCGACTCCGCCGACGCCGAGGCCCGGGCCGCCGCGCTCCGGGCCCAGGTCGAGGCCGCCCCGACCCGCTCGCTCGAGGAACATCGGAGTGCCTCCCGTCGTTCGTTCCTGGTCGGCGGACTCGGGGCGCTGGCCGGCTTCGCCGGGTTCCGACACCTCCAGGGTCGGCCCGAACAGGGCAACGTGCCCGATGTGCTCCGACACGGATACGAGTTCAACGAAGCGCTGTGGTCACGGCTGTCGACGCAACGCTCGGCCCCCACCTATTCGCCCGAACGTCGGGAGGACCTGCGCGTCAACGGCCGCATCGGCCTGCGCTCCGAGATCGACCTGGCGGCCTGGCGGCTGTCCATCGAGGATCCGACCGGGACCAAGATCGACGAATTGACGCTCGACGACGTTCGGGCCCTGGGCGAGGAGACCATCGTCTGGGAGCACAAGTGCATCGAGGGGTGGAGCCAGATCGTCGGTTGGACCGGAGCCCGATTCGCCGACCTGTCGGCCCGCTACGGCCTCGACTATGCGAACGTGTCGCTGACGACGCCCGATGGTGCCTACTACGTCGGCCTCGATCGAGCCGCCGCCGAGCATTCGCAGACGCTGCTCGCCTGGGCCATGAACGACGACCCGCTGACCGATCTGCACGGGGCTCCGCTGCGCCTGGCCACCCCGGTGAAGTACGGGATCAAGCAGCTGAAGCGGATCGGGACGATCCGCTTCACCGACGATCGGCCCGCCGACTACTGGGCCGAGCGCGGCTACTCCTGGTACGCCGGGCTCTGATCGGGTCGCTCCCGGTCGGGCGTCGCCCCCGAGCCCGACGGCGGCGCGATCGACGCCGTCCCAGATCGCGAACGCGATGGCTCCGCAGACGACGTAGATGTCGGCGACGTTGAAGACCGCGAACCAGCTCACGTCGACGAAGTCGATCACCGAACCGGTGAGGAAGCCGTTCTCGGCCCGCACGAGCCGGTCGATCAGGTTGCCGATGGCGCCACCGAGGATCACGGCGAAGAGCACGAGGCGGTGCATCACGGTGGTCCGCCACAGTTGGACGGCCAGGTAGGCCGACATCGCGATCACCCCGATGCCGATCAGACGACCACGACCCTGCCCGGTGCCGAACGAGAAGCCGTTGTTGTAGAGCAGGTCGAACTCGAGCGTCGGCAGCAGCCCGATCGTGCGTCCGTCGCCCAGAGCCGCCTCGGCCCACGCCTTGGTGAGCTGATCGGTGGTGATGGTGACGGTGAGGATGGCCACCACGATGAGGGAACGACGAGCCGACGACACGGTTCGACGGTAGTGGCTCGGGCCCCGGCACCGGCACCGGCCGGCGGGCCGGGTCATGATCGGTCAGGGGCGGCCGACACTGGGGGCCATGGATCCCATCGCGGGTATCACGGCGCGCGTGTCGGCCATCGAATCGCGCATCCGAACCGGGCCGGTCGGCGACAGCGGTCGATTCTCCGACGCGCTCCGCGCCGAGATGGGCACCGTCAATCCCGGGCTGGCCCTGGGCTACAGCGCAACCGGGTCGACTTCCGGGCGCCGACGGCTCGGCCGGGACCTTCGGATCGACCTTCGTCCCCTCCAGCCTGGCCCTCGGCGGCTCCGATCCGGGTGCGACGGGCCTCGGCGGCCTGGCATCCACCGGCCGATCCGACGGGTTGACCCCGGCGCTGCGGCTCGATCCGGGCTCCTACGGATCGCTGACGCCGCCGGCCGAGCTCGCCGTCTACGGCAACGGTCTCGTCCCGGCGGAGGCGCTCGCTCCGATCGGCGACGCCGGCCACCGCCTGTGGGCCCCGGCGGCCTCGGCGTTCACGGCCATGGTGGCGGCTGCCGAACGCGAAGGGGTCACGATCGGTGTCACCGATTCCTATCGCAGCCTCGCCGGTCAGGAGCGGGTGGCGAAGGAGAAGGGCCTCTACTCCCAGGGCGGGCTCGCCGCCACGCCGGGTACCAGCAACCACGGCTGGGGCCTGGCGCTCGATCTCGACCTCGACGATCGGGCACAGGCCTGGATGCGGGCCAACGGACCCGACTACGGCTTCGTCGAGGACGTCCCCCGTGAGCCGTGGCACTGGACCTACCGACCGATCGGTGCCTCGTCGTCGGGGTGACCGATGTCGTGAGCGGCCGCGAATGCGGTTGATGTCCGAGCTCGGGCACCTACAGTCGAATCCATGAAACTGGGCATTCTCTCTCGGGCACCTCGGTCGTACAGCACGCAGCGGTTGCGTCAGGCAGCGACCGAACGAGGCCACGAGGTGCGAGTCCTCAACACCCTCCGCTTCGCCATCGACCTCACTCGCGACGAGCCCGATCTCCAGTACCGGGGCAAGCTGTTGGCCGACTACGACGCCGTGCTGCCCCGCATCGGCGCCTCGATCACCTTCTTCGGTTTGGCCGTGGTGCGCCAGTTCGAACAGATGGACGTCTACACCCCGAACTCGTCCAACGGCATCGCCAACTCGAGAGACAAACTCCGGTCGATCCAGATCATGTCGCGCCACGACATCGGCATCCCGGCCACCACCTTCGTGCGCGACCGGGCCGACGTGCTGGCGGCCATCGAGCGGGTCGGTGGAGCGCCGGTCGTGATCAAACTGCTCGAGGGCACCCAGGGCATCGGGGTCATCCTGGCTCCCGACACCAAGGTCGCCGAGGCCGTGATCGAGACACTCCAGAGCACTCGCCAGAACGTGTTGATCCAACGCTTCATCTCCGAATCGCGAGGACGGGACCTGCGGGCGTTCGTGGTCGGCGACCAGGTGGTCGCGGCCATGCGCCGCGTCGCCCAGGGTGACGAGTTCCGGTCGAACGTCCATCGGGGTGGACGTACCGAGGTGGTCGACCTGCCCGAGGAGTACCGACGGGTGGCGGTGCAGGCCGCCCAGATCATGGGTCTCAAGGTGGCCGGCGTCGACATGCTCGAATCCGATCATGGCCCGTTGGTGATGGAGGTCAACTCGTCACCGGGTCTGGAAGGAATCGAGACGGCGACCGGCCTCGACATCGCCGGGGTGATCGTCGACTACATCGCGAACCAGGTCGCCTTCCCCGAGGTCGACGTCCGCCAACGGCTCACGGTCAGCGCCGGTTACGGCGTCGCCGAGATCCACCTCGGCAACGGATCCCAACTGGTCGGCCGGACCATCTCCGAATCGGGCCTCGGCGAGCGCGACATCACGGTGCTGACCCTGCACCGGGGGGTCAAGATCATCCCGAACCCGTTCCCGAACCGCACCCTCGAAGCCGACGACCGACTCCTGTGTTTCGGCAAGCTCGACTCGATGCGCGATCTCGTGCCGGCCCGACGCCGGCGACGGGCCCGACCGGCCGCCAAGCCGCTGCCGGAGCATCTGGCCACCGAAGACGACTGAATCGGCGATGCCTCGTCGGAGGGCGATGGGGTCGCCTGGCGGCCGAGGGCCGGCGGTGCTCCTGTTCGTCCTGGCGCTCGTCGCCGCGTGCTCGGTCGACGATCCGAACCCGGCGCCCGGCTCCGGGGCCCTGCCGGCCGTCGTCGTCGACGGCCTCGACCGTCCGACGCAGCTGTTCGTCGACGACGACGGGTGGCTGATCTCCCAACTGGCCGGACCGGAGTCCGGAGCGGTCGGACAGGTCGTCGCCGTCGATCCCGAGGTACCCGGGGACGTGACGGTGCTCGTCGAGGGCCTCGACGTGCCGACCGGTGTCGCCCGTTTCGCCGGCGACGTGTGGGTGATGACCGCCGAGCGTCTCCTCCGCTTCGATCCGGCGTCGGCGGGGTCGCCTCCGTGGTCGGTCGACGACGGGCTCGTGGCGGCCGGTCCGCTGCCCAACAACGGTCGGTCGCAGGGCACGCTGGCCGTGATCGGCGAGCGGCTCTTCTTCGACACCTCGGGCTCGATCCGGGGCGGCGAGGTGGTCGCCGGGTCCGGAAGACTCTGGGCGATCGACGGGGACGGCGTGATCACCGAGGTGGCGCAGGGTTTCAAGCACGCCTATGCCGTCCTGGAGTTCGGCGATTCGCTGGTGGTCACCGAGGTGTCCGACGGGACCTTCGACGGAACGCCGTCCGCCGACGCCCTCGTCCGGCTCGAATCGGGGGCCGACCATGGCTGGCCGCGCTGTGTCGCCCGGCCCGACGACCTCGAGCGTCGCCCCGTTGCCGAGTTCGGTGGCACGGCCGCCGACTGCTCGGTGCTCCCACCCCTCGTTGCCCGTTTCCCGAGCGGGGCGACGCCGACATCGCTGGCGCCGGTGCCGTGGAGCCCGGATCGGGTGGCCGTCGTCCTCTGGCAGGAGCGCCGGGTCGTCTCGCTGACGCCCGGGGACCCGGAGTCCGAGGAGGTGCTGCTCGCGCCGGGTGACCTGGCCCCGATCGGGGTCGTCGCCGACGGCGACCGGCTCCTCGTCGTCGATTTCGACGGGGGCCGCGTGGTCAGTCTGTCGGAGCCGGGCTGATCCGGTCGGCCAGCCAACCCGAGAGCACCAAGGCCACGGCGACCGCGACCGCCGCACCGAGGAACGTCTCGGCGAGGGCTCGGGTGGTGAGATCCTGCGCGACGGCCTTGACGGCCTCGGCGTAGCCGGGATCGGTGATCGGTGGCAGCCGGGCGTCGCCCCGCATGACGTCGTACCGCCGCACGCCGTAGGTCGTCAGCGATGCCAGACCGATGCTGAACCCGATCATCCGGAACACGATGACCAGACCGGCCGCACTCCCGTGGGAGGACGCGTCGGACGCTTCCACGATGCCGGTCGTGGTCGGGGTCATCGCCAGGCCGAGGCCGGCGCCGATGATCGCCAGGGGCACGGCCATCGCCGCCGGGCTCGAATCGGCACTCCAGGTGAGGCCCATGCCGACGAACCCGGCCAGTGCCAGGACGAACCCGAGCGCCGTCGGTCGACGCAGACCGACCCGCCCGGCCATCGACCCGCCGAGGTAGGAACACGCCGCCATCGCCGCGGTCAGTGCGCTGAGGAGCCAGCCGGATCGCACGGCGCCCTGCTCGACCCCCGAGGCCGTGACGTTCACGAAGAGGGGGACGTTGACGAGTGCGGTCACGAGTGCCGCACCGAAGCAGGCGTTGATGGCCATGGCGACGAAGGGCTCGCGCCGGCGTCGGGCGTTGACGAAGGACAGGTCCAGCAACGGGTCGGTGGCGGTGGACTGGCGCCAGGCGAACGCGATCGCCCCGGCGAGGCCGATCGCCGCGGCGATCGGCCACGAGACGATCGGGTCGGTCGGCCCGGTCAGATCCTCGAGACCCGAGACGCTCTGGATGCGGGCCTGGCTGAGCAGGGCGACGCTCGAACCGACCAGCGCCACCGTGAGCAGGACGGCGCCGATCCAATCGATCGTCAGCGATGCGTGACGACGGCTCGGCAGGTGGCGCCAGCCCACGATGATGCCGACCGCGGCGAGGGGAAGGTTCAGGTAGAACTGCCACTCCCAGCTCAGGAATCGAACCAGGAGTGCCCCGTAGATCGGTCCCCAGATCCAGCCCATGGTCTCGATCGCCCCGAGCAGCCCGAACGCCTGCGCCCGTTCCCGTCCGCGGAAGAGATCGCCGGCGAGTCCCAGCGCCACCGGCACCAGGGCCCCCCCTCCGAGGGCCGTGAGCGCTCGACCGACGAGCAGCCAGGCCAGGGAACCGGCGGTCGGCACGATGATCGAGCCGACGGCGAAGATCGACAGCGACGCCACGAAGACCCGGCGTCGACCGAAGACGTCGGACAGCCGCCCGGCGAGCGGCATCACGGCCAGATAGGCGATCAGGTAGACGTTGACGATCCAGGCCGCGATGTCGAGGTCGTCGGGCAGGACGAGGCCGAGGTCGTTGATGATGGGCCGAAGCATGGTGGAAACGACCAGGAGGTCGTCGGCGGCAACGAACACGCCGAAGGCGGCGACGGCGAAGGCCGCCCGCGGTCGTGCGAGGTCGGACGGGTCGGCAGCGCGGCGGGCGTCAGCCTCCATCGCCGGTCTCGGGTTCGACGATGCTCACGTCGGTGCCGTAGTCGGTGAGCCGGACCGACCAGGAGGCGATACCGGTGTCGACCGGGGTGTCGAACCGGATCTCGTCGACGAGCATCGTGACCGGATCGATCCAGACGTCGGCGGCGGCCTGCTCGGTCACCAGGCCGCTCGTGAGGGTCGTCACGTCGTCGGCGAGCACGGTGGCCGACAGGTGGAGCCGTTCGTCGGCGTCGTCGACGAGGACCACATCGGTGAACCCGTCGGCCAGGATCGCGGCGATGCCGACGTCGGGATCGAAGATCTTGGCCGGGTCGAACTCGATGGTTCCGGTGGCATCCTGCCAGGCACCCGACACCGGATCGGTCAGGAAGAGTTGCCCGCCGATGGCGATGGCCCCGACCTCGAGACGGTTGCCGTTCACCGAGACGGTGACGACGGCGTCGACGGCGTCGGGTGCGGCGAAGCGGGCATCGGCCGATTCGAAGACCAGCAGGCCGCCGTCGTCGATGGTGACCTCGCCGCCGGATCGTTCGACGGTGAACAGCACACTCTCGACGGTGGCCATCGCCGCCGAGGCGTCGGCCCGAACCCGCTCGGCCGTCGGCGCTTCCGAGGTGGTGGGCGCCGACGTGCGGGAATCGGCGACGGTCGTTTCGGTGCCGGCGCGGTGCGGAGGTGGCGGTGCCGGCGTCGCTCGACTCGCTCCCGCCGGAACAGCCGACGGCGGCCAGGGCCAGCAGGGCGCCGGCAACGGCGGCCCGGACACGCGGTGCGCCGGGGCGCTCGACGTTGCGGGGCGTGGTCACGAGACGACCTCGGAGCGAGCCGCCGCCACCGGCTCCCGGATCGTGGCGCGCTCGGGCTCGTCGATCGCCGGCAGGAGCCCGACGAGGACCAGCGTGACGAGCCCGGAGACGACGAGGGCGATCGAGAACGGGGTGATCGAGTCGTCGAGTTGGCGGTCGATGAACGAGCCGACGAGCGAACCGGCGGCGAGCGAGACCGCGCCGACCAGCGCCGATGCCGTACCGGCGATGTCGCCGAGCGGGATGAGCGCGGTGGTCACGAGGTTCGGATTGAGGATCATGGAGGTTCCGAACACCAGGGCCAGGACCGGCATGTAGGCCCAGAACGACGGCCGCCCGTCGGCCCCGATCGAGAGGACGAGCAGCAGGGCGGCGCCGCCGAGGTAGAGGAACGAACACGGCACCATGAGGCGTCGCATGCCGAAGCGGTCGACCAGTCGGCCGTTGAGCAACGAGGCCAGGCCGAACACCGCCGCAGTCGCCCCGAAGACGAGCGCGAACGAGCTGCGCCGGTCGAAGATCTCGCCGATGATCCGCTCGGCGCTGCCGAGGTAGGACGTGAACACGGCGGTGAGCACGGTGACCCCCAGGAGCGGCACCAACGACTGGCGTTCGGTGAACACCCGACGAGAGGACAGGCGCAACACGTCGAGCCGGATCGGCTGGCGATCGGCGACGGCCAGCGTCTCGGGGAGCCGGACTGCGGCCCACACCAGCAGGGCGAGGGCGATGGCTGCGCTGGCCCAGAAGATCGCTCGCCAGGGCGCGACGGCGACGATGACCGAGCCCAGCGTGGGGGCGAGGATGGGGACGAGGAGGAAGACGGCCATCAGGGTCGACATCATCTTGGCCATGGCGTCGCCGCTGAACGAGTCCCGGACCACGGCCATCACGACCGTTCGACCCGAGGCGGCGCCGACCCCCCAGACGAACCGGAACACCAGGAGCCAGGCCAGCGAGGGGGCGAGTGCCGAACCGACCGCCCCACCGACGTAGATGGCGATCCCGGCGAAGATCACCGGTCGCCGTCCGAATCGGTCGGACAGCGGCCCGAACAGGAGCTGCGCCCCGGCCATCCCCAGGAAGTAGAGGGTCACGGTCTGGGCGATCCGGGGCGACCCGGGTTCGAGGTCGAACGAGGCGCGCATGTCGTCGAAGGCCGGGAGCATCATGTCGATCCCGAGCGCCGCCAGCGCCATCAACATGGCCAGGAGGCCGACGTACTCGGCTCGGCGGGGTGGTGGGGTCGCAGCCAAGAGCGCCACGCTATCGTTGCCCGCTCGACCCCGCCTCGTGCCCACTCCGCAGGTCGCGACGGTCGGGGTCCCGATCCGGGGCGGCACGGCGGCGGCGGGTAGATTGCCCGTGTGAACCCTCCTCTGGTCCGACAGACGATGCCCCTGGGCATGCAGTGGCCGACCCAGGACCCGTTCCTGTTCTGCGCTCACCATCGCGACGCCTATCCCGGCGGAGCGATCGACCTCGGGCCCGACGAGCCACTCGACGGTCGCCGTCTCGGGCAGGACTTCGACAACGTCGACGGTTGGAACATGTATCACGGTCAACGGGTCCCGGGTTTCCCGCAGCATCCCCACCGGGGGTTCGAGACCGTCACCTACGTGCGCACCGGGGTCATCGACCACTCCGACTCACTGGGCGCGCAGGCCCGGTTCGGTCGGGGTGACACCCAATGGCTCACCGCCGGGCGGGGCATCGTGCACTGCGAGATGTTCCCGCTCCTCGACACCGATCACCCGAACCCGCTCGAACTCTTCCAGATCTGGCTCAACCTCCCGGCGGCCGACAAGATGGTCGACCCGTACTTCACGATGCTCTGGGCCGAGGACACTCCCGTCGTGACGGCGCTCGACGACGACGGGCGGCCGACCTCGATCACCGTGATCGCCGGTCGCTACGTCGACGGGGCGGCGACGACCGACCCGGTGGCGCCGCCACCGGACTCGTGGGCAGGCAAGGACGAGGCCGACGTGGCGATCTGGCACCTCGTGCTGTCGCCGGGAGCCACGTACCGACTGGCCCCGGCCGAGGGCGCCGAGACCCAGCGCACGCTCTACCACTTCGATGGTGACGATCTCCGGCTCGCCCCGACCGACGACGCCGATGCCGGAACCGTCCTCCCGGCCGGCACGGGGGCCGTGGTCGACGCCCGGCAGACGGCGGTGCTGACCGCCGGACCGGGAGGCGCCGAGGTCATGGTGCTCCAGGGCCGACCGATCGCCGAACCGGTGGCGCAGTACGGCCCGTTCGTGATGAACACCCGCGCCGAGATCGAACAGGCCTTCCGTGACTACCAGACCACCCAGTTCGGTGGTTGGCCCTGGCCGAGCGACGACCCGACCCACGGACCGGAATGGCGCCGGTTCGCGACCCACCCCGACGGCCGGGTCGAGCAGCGCGACGGGGCGCCGGCCCCCTCAGCCCAGGCGGGACAGCGCCGTCCGTAGCCGCTTCTCCGAGACGGCCGACCGGGTGCCCACGCTCTGGGCGAAGAGCGAGATCCGCAGCTCCTGGAGGTCCCAGGTGATGGCCTCGAGTTCGGGAGACCAGCCGAGGCGCGCCGCCAGTGCATCGGATCGACGTTCGAGGTCGGCGATCGTGACCAGTGCCGCGGCATCGCGGCGGGCGTCGTCGTGCAGGCGCTCGATCCGGACCAGGATGGCCCGCAGGTACCGGATGAGATCGGGCAGGCGTTCGGCGCCGAGCCCGGTCAGGTGGCCCGGGTAGACCAGCGACGACAGTTGCCGGCGGAGGTCGGTGAGGGCGGGCTGGAACGACGGCGCAGTCAGATCGGCCAGTTCCCGTTCGACGTCGCGGATGAGGACGGCGATCTGCGCCCCCGACACGGTGATGGCGTGCAGCTCCCGGGCGAAACCGTCCTTGACCTGCCGCTCGAGGGCTCGGAAACCCGCCTCGGTCCACGCCGGGCCACCGGCGGCGAGCAGCAACTGGTCGACGGCGGCGGCCGCGACGTCCTCACCCCAGGCGGCGACCGAACCGTGGGGTCCGACGATCAGTGCCAGCTTCGCCTCGTTGCCGAGCAGCCGATCGAGTGCCCGATGGGGTGAGGGCAGACGAAGCAGGAGGAGGCGCCGGGTCCCGGTCCACAGGGCCTCGGCTTGATCGTCCTCGGTCGGCAGGAGCCGCACGCCGACCGAATCGCCCTGATCCACGAGGGACGGGTAGGCGTCGACGGCCATCCCCATGCCCCGGGTGGACACGACCCGGGGCAGGTCGCCGAAGACCCAGTCGGTGGCCCCGTCGCGTTCGAGCGGGTGCCGCTGCTCGGTCAGCGCCTGGCGGGCCTGCTCGTCGAGGAGGTCGCGCACGGCGTCGAGGTCGTAGCCCTCGGCCAGGATCAGCAGGTCGTCGTCGTGGACCCGGAACCAGGGACGCAGGTGGTTCGGGACCCGTTGCCAGTCGAAGTCGTCCGCTCGGACCCGCAGCCCCCGGCGGGTCCCGAGCACCCGGACCAGCTCGTCGATCAGGCCGCCGGCCGACGGGTCGAGCTCATCGAAGAGCTGGTCGACGGTGGCCGGGATCGGCACCAGTTCCTTGCGGAGTGCTCGGGGCAGGGTCCGGACCAGTGCGGTGACGAGCTCACGCCGGACCCCGGGAACGTTCCACTGGAACACGAGGGGGTCGAGCCGGTTGACGACGCCGATCGGGACATCGACCAGGGTGCCGTCCTCGGCCTCGCCGGCCGCGAACACGTACGAGAGTTCCAGTTCGATGTCGCCGTGGTGCCAGACGTCGGGGAAACCGGTGGCGTCGAGCGCATCGGCCTCGGGTCGGACCAGGTCGGCCAGCGTGTAGTCGAGCAGCTGCGGGGTGTCGGGCCGGGCCCGCCGCCACCACCGGTCGAACTGTTTGGTGGTGGTGATGTCGCCGGGGACCCGCTCGTCGAAGAAGCGCAACCGGGTCGCCTCGTCGACCAGGAGGTCGTTGCGGCGTCGTCGGGTCTCGAGATCGGTGACCTCGGCGATGCGGTCGGCGTTGACGGCGATGAAGTCGTGGTCGGCGTCCCACTCGTTGCGCACCAGGGCGTGGAGCAGTACCCGGGCCCGCGCCGCGGCCGGGTCGATCCGTCCGAGGTTGAGTTCGCGACCCGAAACGAGCGGGAGACCGTAGAGCGTGACCGATTCGGTCGTCACCGCCGAGCCTCGCTCGGGATCCCACCACGGATCGGCGTGGGTCCGCTTGACGAGATGCCCGCCGACCGATTCGAGCCAGGTCGGTTCGATACCGGCCACCACGCGGGCCCACAGCCGGTTGGTCTCGACCAGTTCGCCGGCCATGATCCACCGGGGAGCGTTCTTCGAGAACACCGAACCCGGTGCGATCATCAGTTTGGCGTTTCGGGCCCCCCGGAATTCGTTGCCCTTGGGGTCCTTCACGGCCACCTGCGACAGCAGCCCGGCCAGGAGCGTCCGGTGGAGCACGGCGACGTCGGCCGGGGCGTGATTGGTCTTCAAGCCCAGGTCACGGGCCACGCGCCGCAGCTGGCTGAGCACGTCGGACCACTCGCGGACGCGCATGTAGTTGAGGCACTCGGCCCGGCACATCTTGCGGAACTGGTTCGACGAGCGAGCCCGACGTTCCGCCGACAGGTGATCCCAGAGGTGGAGGAAGGCGACGAAATCGCCCGACGGATCACGGAACCGGGCGTGGAAGGCGGCGGCCTCGGCCTCCCGGCCGGTGGGCCGTTCCCGCGGGTCCTGGATCGACAGACCCGCCGTGATGACCAGCACCTCGCGCAGACAGCCGTTGCGGTCGGCCTCGAGGATCATCTTCGCCAGCCGGGGATCGAGCGGGATGCGGGCCAGCTTGCGCCCGGTCGGCGTCAACCAGTTGCGGGTGCCCTCCCG
This sequence comes from uncultured Acidimicrobiales bacterium, assembly GCA_963717115.1. GTDB lineage: Bacteria > Actinomycetota > Acidimicrobiia > Acidimicrobiales > SZUA-35 > JBBQUN01. The sequence goes on from CAVQVO010000020.1 coordinate 414,246, forward strand.
CCCGGGATGGACGGCGTCGAGTTCTTCGAGCAGGGCGATGCCATCGCGGATCGACCGGGTGTCGGGAGGGTCGACGAAGGGGAAGCGTTCGATGTCACCCAGACCGATGGCCGCCATCTGGAGGATGACCGAGGCCAGGTTGGTCCGCTGGATCTCGGGTTCGGTGAACTCGTCTCGCTCGGTGTAGTCGGACTCGGCGTAGAGCCGGATGCAGACGCCGGGCCCCAGACGTCCGCAACGGCCGGCTCGCTGGTTGGCCGACGCCTGCGAGATCGGCTCGATGGGCAGCCGTTGGACCTTGGTCCGTCGGTTGAAGCGGGAGATGCGGGCGAAGCCCGAATCGACCACCGAGCGGACGCCGGGGACGGTGATCGAGGTCTCGGCGACGTTGGTGGCCAACACGACGCGCCGGCCCCGGTGGGGCTGGAACACGCGCTGCTGCTCGGCCGACGACAGCCGGGCGAACAGGGGCATGATCTCGGTGTCGGGCAGGTCGAGATCGGCCAGGGCCTCGGCGGCGTCGCGGATCTCGCGCTCACCGGAACAGAAGACGAGGATGTCGCCCGATCCCTCGGACATGAGCTCGATCACCGCCTCGCCGATGGCCTGGGGCTGGTCGCGGGGTTCGGTCGAGCCGAGCCGCTCGATGGCCGGGGCGTCGAGCCCCTCGGCGGGGTCCAGGGGTCGATACCGGACCTCGACGGGGTAGGTCCGGCCCGAGACCTCGACGATGGGGGCGTCGTCGAAGTGTTCGGAGAACCGCCGGGTGTCGATCGTGGCCGAGGTGATGATCACCTTCAGGTCCGGTCGGGAGGGGAGCAGGCTGCGGAGATAGCCCAGCAGGAAGTCGATGTTGAGGCTCCGTTCGTGGGCCTCGTCGATGATGATCGTGTCGTAGCGGCGCAGCAGGCGATCCCGCTGGATCTCGGCCAGGAGGATGCCGTCGGTCATGAGGCGAACCATCGTGGCCGGCCCGACCTGATCGGTGAACCGGACCGTGTACCCCACCCGTTCGCCGACGGTCTCGCCGAGTTCGGCTCGCGACCCGTTCGGCGATCGAACGGGCTGCGATCCGGCGAGGTTGGGTGTGGCCGATCAGGCCGTCGACACCCCTTCCGAGGGCCAGGCAGAGCTTGGGGAGCTGGGTGCTCTTTCCCGAGCCGGTCTCGCCGGCGACGATGACCACCTGGTTGGCCGCGATCGTCTCGAGCAGCTCGTCGCGCCGCTGCCGAGATCGGCAGATCGGGCGGGAAGTCGATGGCGTCGGGTGTCGTCCGGGTGGCCGTCACCCGACCAGCTTGCCCGCCTCAGCCCTCGGACGGACCGAATTCGGCACGGAGCGGGTCGTTGTGCTGACCGAGAGCCGGCGGCGGGCGGACCGAGGTCGGGTCGGGCAGCGTCGAGATCTTCATCGGGTTGCCGGCCACGATCTGGCCCGGGCGGCCCTCGATCGGCAGCGCCATGTTGCGAGCCACCGTCTGGGGATGGGAGAGCACCTGGGCCACGTCGTTGACCAGCGAGGTCGGGATCCCGGCCGCCGCCAACCGCTCGACCCAATCGGCCGCCGAGGCCGACGCCAGGGCCTCCTCGATCGCCCGACGGAGGTCGTGCTTCGTGATCGCAGCGGTCCGAATTGCTGGCGAAGCGGGGGTCGACGGCGAGCTCCGGTCGGCCGAGCTCGTCGCACAGGACGCCGAACAGTTCGTCGTTGCCGGCGGCGATGACCACCGAGCCCCGGGCCGTTGCGAAGGCGCCGAACGGGGTGATCGACGGATGGCGGGACCCGATCGGTCCCGGGATCACCCCGGTGGTGGTGTAACGGGCGATGGCGTTCTCGAGCAGCGCCACCTGCGAGTCGAGCATGGCCACGTCGACCCGTGCCCCGACGCCGGTGCTCGTGCGCTGGTGCAGGGCGGCGATGATCGAGGTGGCGGTGAACATGCCCGCACAGATGTCGCCGATGGAGGTGCCGACCCGGGTCGGCGGGCCGTCCTGCTCGCCGGTGATGCTCATGACACCCCCCATGGCCTGCACGATCATGTCGTACGCCGGCCGGGAGGCCAGGGGCCCGTGTGCCCGAAGCCCGACACCGAGGCCAGCACGAGCCGGGGCCAGCGGGCATGGAGGGTCTCCCAGTCGTAGCCCTGGCGATCGAAGGCTCCCGGGCGGAAGTTCTCGACGACCACGTCGGCCCGGTCGAGCATCGCATCGAGGACCAGTCGGTCGCCGGCGACGGTCAGGTCGAGCTCGATCGACTCCTTGCCGCGGTTGACCGAGGCGAAATAGGCCGACCCTTCGGCGGTGAACGGGACCGATGTGGCGGGCGTCGTCGCCGACCCCGGGGCGCTCGACCTTGATCACCCGGGCCCCGAGGTCGGACAGCATCATCGTGGCATAGGGGCCCGACAACACGCGGGTGAGGTCGATGACCAGCACGTCGGCCAGCGGGCCGGGGACGGAAGGGCCGGGGGCGGGCCGGGCGGTGAGGTCATCGCCGACCGTTCTAGCGGCTCGATGACCCATGTCACACCGCGCCGGACGGAACGTTGTCCGGTCAATTGCGGTCTACTGGGGGAGCCCACCTCGGCGCTCCCGTCGGTCCGACGACGACTCGACGAACCATCGATCAGGGAGATCACCTCGTGAACCGGATGAAGACCAGCCTCGCCGTCAGCGTCATCGGCGCACTCAGCCTCGCGGCCTGCGGATCCGACGCCGCCGACACCGCGGCGACGGGCGACGGGTCGACCGAGGCCGGCATCACGACCGAGGGCGCCTGGGCCCGGACGAGCCCGATGATGGCCGATGCCGGTGCGGCCTACCTGGTCATCACCTCGGCCACCGACGATGCCCTGGTCGGCGCGTCGGTCGATCCGTCGATCGCCGGCGATGCGCAGATCCACGAGACGATCATGGTCGATCCGGCCGAGCTCGAGGGCGACGACTCGATGTCGGACGGGGAGATGTCGGAGGACTGATGTCGGAGGACCGATGTCGGAGGGGAGATGTCGGACGGGGAGATGTCCGATGACGATCATTCCGACATGGGCGGCGTCATGCAGATGCGCGAGATGACCAGCCTGGCCCTCCCCGCCGGTGAGGCCGTTGCGCTCGCTCCCGGTGGCTACCACATCATGCTGTTGTCGCTGGCCGCGCCCTTCGAGGTCGGCCAGACGTTCGAGATCACCCTCGACTTCGAGACCGCCGCCGACCAGGGCGTGACGCGTCGAGGTCATGGACGAAGCGCCCGCTTCGTGATCGTTCGGGTGCTGCCGAGCGTCGTCGCTGCGGTGGCCCTGGCGGCCACCGCCTGCGGCGGCCGAGAGGCCGCGGCACCGACCGTGGCGCTGTCGCCGGCCGCCACGGTCGGGCGTGACGGTCGCGCTCGACTCGGGTTGCACCAGTTGCCACGGGGCGAACGGGCAGGGCGGTGTCGGCCCGGCCTGGGTCGGGCTCGCCGGATCCGTCCGCCCGCTCGACGACGGCCGCGAGGTCGTCGCCGACCGCGACTACCTGACCCGCTCGATCGTCGAACCCCAGGCGGAGCAGGCCCAGGGCTATACGATCAAGATGCCCGTGTCGAACCTCACCGACGCCCAGGTGTCGTCGATCGTCGACTACCTCGAGGAGCTGTCCTGACCCGCCCCGTTCGTCTTCGTCTGCGCCCTGCGAGGCTGCTCCCGGCTCCGCTGCTCCTGGCCGGCTGCTGCTTTCGGGCATGCTGCTGGCCGGTTGTGGTGGTTCCGAGCCCGACGCCGTCTTCAGCGGGAGCCGTCGCGAGCCGGCCCCGCAGGTCGATTCGGTCGGGTTGCCCGACGTCAACGACGACGGGGCCGATTTCGCCTTCCGGGCCGAACCCGGCCAGGTGCTGCTCGTGTACTTCGGCTACACCGCGTGTCCCGACGTGTGCCCGACGACCATGGCCGACATCGTGGCCGCTCGTTCCCGGTTGGGTGAGGATGCCGATCGGGTGCAGGTGGCCATGGCCACGATCGACCCGTCCCGCGACACCGCCGAGGTGATCGGGGGCTACGTCGACGGGTTCGTCCCCGGGGCCGCCGCGCTCCGCACCGACGATCCGGTCCGCCTGCAGGCCGCCGCCGATCTGTTCGGTGTGTTCTACGACGTGTCGACCGCAGCAGACGGTTCGATCGAGGTCCTGCACTCCGGTTCGCTCTTCGGGGTCGACGACCAGGGAACGCTGGTGGCGTCGTGGCCGTTCGGCACACCGGCATCGGACCTCGCCAACGATCTGCGTCTGCTGCCTGGGGGTGGCGGCGTGAGGCGACGCACGTGGCATGGCCGAACGAGGGCGCTCCTGGTGAGCCTCGCGATGCTCGTGCTGGTCGCGGCCTGCGGCACCAGTGGCGGTGGGGGAGCCGAGCCGGGAGACGGTACGACGTATCGATACGTCATCCCGGCGGGAACCGGCGAAGCCATCGACGCCGGCGAGCCGGTCGACATCGTCCCGGCCCGGCTGGATCTGGACGTCGGCGACACGATCGAGATCGTCAACGAGGACGATCGTGGCCACCGGGTCGGCCCGTTCTTCGTCGGTGAGGGCGAAACGGCTCGCCAGACCTTTCCCTCGCCTGCGGAGTTCCTCGACACCTGCTCGATCCATCCGTCCGGGCAGTTCGAGATCGTCGTCTCCTGATCATGCGCCGGCTCCGACGACGGCGCCCGGCGGTCGAGCGGCCCGGCGGGTCGAGGCCGACGAGACCGCAACGGGCGGTGCCGATCGTCGCCCGTGCTGGTCGCCATCGTGCTCGGCGACGCCATCACCGGCGGCGGCCGATCCGGCCGGACCGACCGACTACCGGAGTGAGATCGAATCGATCGATCCGCCGACGACGGCCTTCAGCATCGGCGTGGTCGGCGGCGACAGCTTCGTCCTGCTCGAGCAACGGGAACCGTCGACGATCGAGGTCCGCGGCTACCAGGGCGAGCCCTACCTGCGGTTCGCGCCCGATGGCACGGTCGAACGCAACGCCAACTCGCCGGCCCGCTACCTCAACGACGATCGCTTCGGCGACGGCACGGCGGCGCTCCCCGAGCAGGCCGACGCCGACGCTCCCCCCGATTGGGAGACCGTCGGCGACGACGGCAGCTACGCCTGGCACGACCATCGGGCCCACTGGATGCTCCAGACCCGCCCCCTCGGTCTGGGTCCCGGCGATCGGATCCTCGAGGGCGTGATCCCCATCACGGTCGATGACGACTCGATCGCGGTGACCGTGATCTCGACCTGGCAGGGTGCGCCCTCCCCGGTGCCGGCTGCGGTCGGGTTCCTGATCGGGGGGGTGGCAGCCGTGGTGTGGTGGCGGCGGCGCTTCGATCCGGCGGCGCTGCTCGCCGTCGGATCGTCGGCCGGGCTGATGGTCGGTTCGGTCCAGTTCCTGTCGCTGCCCGGCGAGACCGGGCCCTCGCCGACGCTGTGGCTCCTGCCGGGCGTGGCGCTCGTTGCGACGCTGGCGGCCCTCGTCGTCCGCCACCGTCCGGCGAGTCATCTGCCGCTCGTGTTCGGGGGCGGCGTCGCCCTGTTCGTCTTCGCGGTCCTGCGGGTCGAGTCACTGCCCCGTTCGATCCTGCCGACCGACCTGCCGTTCTGGCTCGATCGGGCGTCGACCGCCCTGGCGCTCACCACGGCATCCGGGGTCGTCGTGATCGCGGCGATCCGGCTCAGCGGTCTTCTGGGCGGGGGAGCGCTCGCAGCGCGGGCGGGGTCGCCGTTCGGGGGACCGGGGCCAACGGGCGAGACAGCCACGCCACGAGGATCGTGACGATCACGGTGATCGCATGGACGCCCTCGGCGAGGAGCGACACCCGTCGATAGTGCTCGTCGATCAGCGCCGTTGCGATCTGGGCGGTCAGCGCCGTGCCGCTGACCAGGACCGCCGCCAGGGCGTACCGAGGGCGCCAGGCCGTGAGCAGACCGGCGACGGCGGTCACGAGTCCGAGGGCCCCGTCGCGGGTCAGGTGCGACGCCGACGCGGTGCCGAGCAGTCCGAGGGGGTCGGTGCCGATCAGCCAGGGGAGGGCCAGGGCGAGGTGGACGACCGACACCGCCGCCAGGGTCAGACGGGCCCAGCGCGGCGGTCCGATCGTGAACGGTGCCAGGCGTTCGAGGATCTGGTCGGCCAGCTCCTCGTCGTCGGTGTGACCGGGGGGTCGGGCGTCGGATGCCGGAAGGGCGCTCGCTCATGCCGATCGGCTCACCGTCGGGTCGAGGGCGGCCGCCACGGCGGTCCGGGCCCGGCTCAGCCGGGATCGGACGGTTCCGACCGGGATCCCGAGCAGGGCTCGCCGCCGACTCGTAGTCGTAGCCGAGGACGGCACACAGGACGAGCACCTCTCGCTGGGCCACCGGGAGTCCGGCAACGACGTCGTCGAGTTCGACGGTTCCGACCGGCGCCCCGTGACCCTGCCGGTGGAGGGTGGCCAGGGTGTCGGTGTCGGGGTCGAGGGGGACGGTGTCGATCCGCTCGCTGGTGCGGCCGGTGGCGAGATCGATGACGGCGTTGCGGCAGATCCGCAGCAGCCAGCCCTCGTAGGACCCCGTGCCCCGGAACGAGTCCTGGTACTTCCAGGCCCGCAGGAAGGTCTCCTGGACGGCGTCTTCGGCCAGCCCCCGGTCGTCGGACAGCGCATGGGCGTAGGCGGTCACGGCTCGCGCATGATCCCTGACCAGGGTGTCGAAGGACCGTTTGCGCACCCGTCCACGATAGCGCCGGGGTGGGTCAGCTGAGTCCGACGATCTCGCCATGCTCGTCGATGTCGATGCGGCGGGCGGCCGGGTCGGCGCCGAGGCCGGGCATGGTCCGCATGTCGCCGCAGATCGGATAGACGAACCCGGCCCCGACCGCGGCGCGGACCTCGCGGACGGGCAGTCGCCAGCCCGTCGGCGCACCGGTGAGGGTCGGATCCGACGAGATCGACAGGTGGGTCTTGGCGATGCAGACCGGCAGGTGGCCGAGTCCCGAGGCCTCGAAGCGGTCGAGCTGGCGACTGGCTGCGGGCGTGTAGTCGACCCCGTCGGCGCCGTAGACGCGGGTGGCCACCGTCTCGATCTTCTCTCGGAGGCCGGCCTCGTCGGGATAGAGCACGGCGAACGTGCTCGGTTCGGCTGCCGCGTCGGCGACGGCTTCGGCCAGCTCGATCGCCCCTCGACCGCCGTCGGCGAAGTGGGTGGCCCGGGCCGACCGGGCACCGTACTCGGCGGCGATCTCGGCGACCGCGGCCAGGTCACGCTCGTGGTCGTCGGGGAAGGCGTTGATCGCCACCACCGGTGTGACCCCGTGGATCTGCATGTTCTCGAGCTGCTTGCGCAGGTTGGCGCCGCCCTCGTGCGACCTCGTCGGGGTTCTCGGCGAGCAGGGCCGGTGGGAGGGGTCGGCCGGCGACGATGTGATGGTTGCCCGAGTGGGCCTTGAGCCCACGGACGGTGGCGACCAGGACGGCGGCGTCGGGGGCGAGGCCCGAGACGCGGCACTTGATGTTGAAGAAGCGCTCGGCCCCCATGTCGGCACCGAACCCGGCTTCGGTGATGAGGAAGTCGCCGGTGCGAATCCCGATCCGATCGGCGACGATCGAGGAGTTGCCGGTGGCGATGTTGCCGAACGGGCCGGTGTGGACGAGGGCGGGTGAGTGCTCGAGCGTCTGCATCAGGTTGGGTTTGATGGCCTCGCGCAGGATGACGGTCATTGCACCGGCGGCACCGATGTCGTCGGCGGTCACCGACGATCCGTCGGGGGTGTAGCCGAGGACGATCCGACCGAGCCTGGTGCGGAGATCCCGGAGATCGGTGCACAGGGCCAGGGCCGCCATCACCTCGGAGGCGGCGGTGATGTCGAACCCGGCTTCGCGGGGAAGGCCGTCGAGTCGGCCACCGAGACCGGTGACGATGTTGCGCAGCGACCGGTCGTTGACGTCGAGCACCCGGCGCCAGGTGATCTGCTGCGGATCGAAGCCGGCCTCGTTGCCGTGGTACACGTGGGCATCGACCATGGCGGCACACAGGTTGTGCGCGGCGGTCACGGCGTGCATGTCGCCGGTGAGGTGCAGGTTGAAGAGTTCCATCGGCACGACCTGGCTGTAGCCACCGCCGGCGGCACCCCCCTTGATGCCGAAGGTCGGTCCCATCGACGGCTGGCGGATCGCCACCGTCGCCGAGCGACCGATGTGCCCGAACGCCTGCCCGAGCCCGACGGCGGTCGTGGTCTTGCCCTCGCCCAGCGGGGTCGGGGTGATGGCCGAGACGACCACGTAGGCCGCTCTCGGGCGGTCGGCCATCTCGTCGATGGCCTCGAGCGAGATCTTCGCCGCCCCGGATCCGTAGGGTTCGAGGAGGTCGACCGGGATGCCCGCCCGCTCGGCGATCTTGGCCAACGGCTGGAGCGTGGCCGCCTGGGCGATGGCGAGATCGCTGGGAATGGGCATCGAGGTGGCTCTCCTGTGACGCTCGACAGGCGAGGGTCGCTCGGGTACGTTGGTCGCCGTTCCGCCTGCTGGAAGCGTTCCAACCGACGGAGCCGACGTGGGCGGCGTTGGATCGATGTCAGCGTGGACCGATGACAGCGCTGGCTCGATGACAGCGCTGGCTCGATGACGGCGTTGGATCGATGACGGCGTCGGATGGATGTCGGCGTTGTTGGATCGACGATAGATCGTGGATCTCGCCGTACGGCACGACGTCCGTCGTCGGCCGGGTCCAGGCATGAGACTAGGGCACGAATCGGTGTCGGAAGGAGATCCGATGAGTGACTTCCCGAGCAGCGCCCGGTGCGTGATCATCGGCGCCGGGATCGTGGGCAATTGCCTGGCCGCACACCTGTCGGACCTCGGGTGGACCGACCTCGTCCTGCTCGACAAGGGGCCGCTGCCGAATCCCGGAGGCTCGACCGGTCACGCCTCGAACTTCATCTTCCCCACCGACCACGACAAGGAGATGGCGTTCCTCACGCTCGAGAGCCAGCGTCAGTACGAGGCCCTCGGGATGAACACCACCTGCGGCGGCATCGAGGTCGCCCGCACCGAGGAACGACTCGAGGAGCTGAACCGGCGCATGACCTCGGCCAAGGCGTGGGGGATCGAGGCGAGCCTGCTGACCCCGGCCGAGGTCGCCGAACTCGTCCCGTTCATCAACGCCGACATCATCCTCGGCGGGTTCTACACGCCGAGCGTGTCGGTGGTCGATTCGCTCCAGACCGGCACGCTGATGCGCAACCGGGCCCGGGATGCCGGGCATCTGGCGGTGCACGCCAACACCGAGGTCCTCGACCTGATCGTCACCGACGGCGCCATCTCGGCCGTGGTGACCGACAAGGGCACGATCGAGGCCGATCACGTGGTGATCGCCTGCGGCGTCTGGAGCCCGCGGCTCGCCGAGATGGCCGGAGCGACCATCCCGCTCACCCCCGCCGTCCACCAGATGGTCGACGTCGGCCCGATCGACATCCTGGCCGAGACCAACACCGAGCTCGGCTTCCCGATCGTCCGCGACATGGACACGTTCTGCTACGAACGCCAGTCGGCGGGCTCGATGGAGGTCGGTTCCTACGCCCATCGCCCGATCTTCCATCACCCGAACGACATCCCGTCCAACGACGAAGCAGCGCTGTCGCCGACCGAACTGCCGCTCACCGAGGACGACTTCTTCCCGCAGATGGAGCAGGCCATCGAACTCATGGACATGCTCGGCGACGCCGAGATCAAGTACGCCATCAACGGACTGCTCTCGCTCACCCCCGACGCCATGCCCGTGCTCGGAGAGACCGTCGAGGTGCGCAACCTGTGGTCGGCCGCTGCGGTGTGGATCAAGGAGGGCCCGGGGATCGCCCAGCTCGTCGCCGAGTGGATGACCTTCGGCTACCCGCACCTGTGCGATCCCCATGGGTCCGACATCGCCCGGCTCTATCCGCACGAACGCAGCGAGCACCACATCCATGCCCGGTGCGCCGAACACTTCAACAAGACCTATGGGATCGTCCACCCTCGGGAACAGTGGGGCTCGGACCGGGGCATGAACCAGAGTCCGATGTACCTGCGCCAGCAGGAAGCGGGCGCCGTGTTCTTCGAGGCCCGCGGCTGGGAACGGCCCCAGTGGTACGAGTCCAACGCCGCCGCTCGTCGAGCGGTACGGCGTCGAGGGGCGAGACCACGAGTGGGACGCCCGCTGGTGGTCGCCGATCATCGACGCCGAGCACCTCCACCTCCGCGACCACGTCGGCATGGTCGACCTCACGGCCTTCCAGGTGTTCGAGGTGTCCGGTCCCGGCGCCCTCGACTTCGTGCAGTATCTCGCCGTCAACCAGTGTGACGTCGCGGTCGGTCGATCGGTCTACACGCCGTTCCTCACGCCCCAGGGCGGGTTCCACTCCGATCTCACGATGATGCGGCTCGCCGAGGACCGCTTCCGGGTGGTCACCGGCGCGTTCGATGGCGGCCGCGACGAGTTCTGGATCCGCAAGTACCTGCCGGCCGACGGCTCGGTCCAGATCGAGAACCGGAGTTCGGCCCTGTCGACGATCGGGCTCTGGGGACCGAAGGCCGCCGCGGTCCTGGCCGGGCTGACCGACACCGACCTGTCGCAGGAAGCCTTTCCGTACGGCTCGGTCCGGTCCCTGTGGATCGACGGCATCCCGTGCGAGGCCTTCCGGATCTCCTACATCGGCGACTCGGGTTGGGAGCTCTACGTCCCGATGGGGCACGCCCTGCGACTGTGGGACACGCTCGCCACCGCCGGGGCCGAGCACGAGATCATCCCGGTCGGGATCGGCGTCTACGGCGCCACCGGTCGGGTCGAGAAGGGCTACCGCCTGATGGGTGCCGAACTCGAATCCGAGTACAACCCGGTCGAGGCGGGGTTGGCCCGCCCCAAGGTGAAGTCGGCCGACTTCATCGGCAAGGCTGCGTATCTGGCTGCCCGCGACGAGGAACCGGCGGCGATGCTGTGCACCCTGACCGTCGACGATCACACGAACGCAGCCGGCGTCGCGCGCTACATGACCGGCGGCAACGAGCCGATCCTGACGCTCGACGGCGAGCGAATCGTCGACGCCCGAGGTCGGGTCTCCCGGGTCACCTCGGCGGCCGGTGGACCCTCGGTCGGTGCGTACCTCCTCCTGGCCTATCTGCCCCCCGAGCACGCCGTGGTCGGGACCCCGCTGCAGGTCATGTACATGAACGAGACCCATCCGGTCACCGTGGCCGCGACCGGCCGGGACCTCGCCCTGTTCGACGCCGCCGACACCCGCCTCAAGGGTTGAGGTCGTGCGAACGCTGGTCTGCGTGAAGCGAGTGCCGGCACCGGGGGCCAAGATCAACGTCACGGCCGACGGCACCGAGGTCGACCCCACGAATCTGGGTTTCACGACCAGTCCGCACGAGGAGTGCGCCCTCGAAGCCGCGGTCCGGCTCAACGAGGTGCACGGCGGGACCGTGACGGTCCTCACGCTCGGTCCTCCCGAAGCCGAGGAGCAGCTGCGCCACGCCGCCGGTGTCGGCGCCACCGATCTGGTTCTCGTCCCCACCGACGGGTCGCCCTGGGATCCGCAACGGACCGCCGCCGCATTGTCCGAGGCCATCGTCGGTCTGGAACGCTCGGACGGACCCTTCGACCTGATCCTCTTCGGCAACGAATCGGCCGACGCCGGGGGTTTCCAGGTCGGTGTCCGAGTGGCGGTGCGGTTGGGGCGTCCGATCGTCAACGGCGTGAAGGGGATCGACACCGACGACTCGGGATTCGAGGTGCGGCGGGAGATCGACGGTGGCTTCGAGGTCTATCGACTGCCTCGGCCGGCCGTACTCGGAGTGAAGGAGGGGTTGAACCTCCCGCGCTATCCCACGATGAAGGGTCGCCTGGCCGCCCGCAAGGTCCCCCTTGCGTGGGTCGAGTCCTCGGCGATCGCCGGCGGGCTCACCCGACTCCGCCTGCACCGCCCCACCGAAGCGGTGTCGACGACGACGATCCTCGGGAACGGCCCCGAGGCGGCCGGTGCCGTGGTCGATCTGCTCGACGAGTTGGGTCTCCTCGACCGCGACGAGGCCGATCACGCATGATCCTCGCCATCATCGAACACGACCGGGGACTGATACCCGAGGCGGCACGCGAAACCATGGCCTGGGGCCGGTCCGTGGCCCGAGGGTGGGACGAACCGCTGCACGCAGCCGTCGTCGGAATCGCAGCCGCCGACCTCGGTGCCGAGCTGGCCGAGCTCGGAGCCGACGTGGTTCACCTCGTGATCGACGACCTGCTCACCGACTACGGGCCCGAGGCCTGGGGCGAAGCCTTGCGCCGCCTCGTCGTCGCACGGCCACCGAGAGCGGTGCTCACCGTCGGATCCGACCGCGGCAACGAGGTGATGGCCCAGCTCGCCGCACGTCTCGATCTGCCGTTCGCCGCCAATGCCGTCGAGATCGGTCGGCCCGACGATCTCGACCGGATCCCGCTGACCCGCGTCCAGTGGGGTGGATCGTTGCTCGAAGACGCCACGCTCACCTCCTCGCTGCCGCTGCTGAGCATGGCCCTGCACGCCCTGCCGGCCGAGGATTCGCCCGGGCGGGGTGAGGGGCGGATCGAGGTCTTCGAGCCGGATCTCGATGCGAGCGTGGCGTCGACCATCGTCGCCGACCGGGTGGTCCTGACCCACGGGGTGACGCTGCCGACCGCACCGGTTGTCGTCGGTGGCGGGCGGGGGGTCGGCTCGGCACCGGCGTTCGCCCCGCTCGAGGAACTCGCCGCCCTGCTCGGCGGTGTCGTCGGCTGCTCGCGGGCGGTGACCAACAACGGCTGGCGCCCCCACGCCGATCAGGTCGGCCAGACCGGCACCCGGATCGCCCCCGACCTCTACATCGCCAGTGGGATCTCCGGCGCCATCCAGCACTGGGTCGGGGCGATGGCCTCCAAACAGATCCTGGCCATCAACACCGATTCGGAGGCCAACATGGTGATCCGGGCCGATTACGCCGTGATCGCCGATCTCCACGTGATGATTCCGGCCATCTCTGCCGAGATCCGTCGCCGACGGGCCGAATCGCCCGCCTGAACCGGGCCCGGTGAGCCCGGCAAGCCGACTCCGGTTCCGGTACGCGACCGGTTCTTCGTGATCCACTCGGCGGTGTGACGGTCGACGTCTTCCTCGGCGTTCGTTGGGTCTCGGCGATCTGGTCGATGTGGGTGATGCCGAGCTCGTCGGCGGTCTTGATGTCGATCATGATGCCCTGGAGCCCGCCGGCCTCCATCTGCATGCCGACGGTGGTGACGTTGTTCATGATCGACTCGTTGGTGTCGATGTACTGGAAGTCGTAGAGCGGCTGCCAGCTCTCGGTCCAGAAGTCGAAGTCACCCTCGGCCAGTGCCGGGAAGAACGTGGCCGGATCGACCTCGCTGCCCGAGGGGTCGTTCATCTCGTAGCCGAGTTCGGTCATGAGCTGGTTGTAGATGGCGGCCTGCATGTAGCTGGTCGACCAGTTCGCCCGGGCCTGGGTGACCGAGATGCCGGCGCCGGGCTGCTCGTCGGCAGACGAGTCGGCGGAATCACCGGCCTCGGTCGAATCGGAGTCGGAGCCGCACGCGGCGGCAACCAGTCCGAGGGCGGTCAGCAGCGCCAAGAGGCGCCAGAGGGTCTTGCTCTTCATGTGGGGGTTCCTCTCCCTGTTTGCTGTGAGCTGTTTGCTGTGCGGGGTGCGGGGTCGGGTCATGGCGGCGGGACGAGCGTCGGTTCGATCGAGATGTCGTCGTCGTCGGTGACGATCGACAGATCGATGGCACGCGACCGTCCTCGGTCTCGATGGCGCCCCACACGACCGAGCGGTGATAGTTGCCGAAGCGGGCGGCGACGGCCGAGGCGATGATCGCCGGCGCCGAGGAGGGCCGACAGGTTGCCGGCCCCGGTGTAGTAGCGCTGCGGCGCGACGCGGACGATCGAGATGGTCCAGGCGAGGGGAATCGACATCGCAGCGAGGGCGAAGCCGAACGACAGGGCGTTGACGAACCAGCGCCAGCGGTTGTCGACCACGTCGAGCGAGCCGACGAGTGCCGAGCCCGGCGGCCAGGAGCCCGACGATCAGGAAGGGCAGGGCCAGTTGCGGGCCCGAGGTCGTCGAAGCCGAGGGCGATGAACTTCGAGCTCCTCGCCGTCGCCACGCAGCAGCGACGAGATCGTCACGGCGGTGGCCGCCCGCTCGCCGGGCGTCTGGGTCTTGGCCAGTTCCTCGAGTTCGGCGACCTGCTGCGCGATCTCGGGGGTGATCACGTTGGTGCGTTCGTCGAAGATCCACGAACCGGTGGCTCCGCCGATGATCAGGCCGACCGCGGCGGCCATCGCCACGATCTGGCTCCAGCGCACGCCCGAGCGGGGCACCCGTCGTGGGCGGTAGCGGGGAGCGGAGGAGCCGCAGGACGGCGCCGCCCATCGCGAGCAGCCCGGCTGCTGCGGCGAGGTAGGCGCCGGCGCCGATGGCGTAGTTCTCGGCGAATGCCGAGGGCGAGAGCATGAGGTAGGCGACGGGCAGCACGAAGAGCACGGCGCCCATCGCCATGGAGAGCTCCGGGCCGAGCGCTCGGTTGATCGGGCGGCCGCTGAGCAGGGCGCCCGACGACGCGATCAGGACGAGGGCGGCGAGCACGACCAGGATGGCGAACCAGCTCGCTCCCGTGGCGCTCAGGCCCGAGATCGAGCCGGTGATCAAGCCGTCGTCACCGCGGGGGATACGACGAGATGGGCGCGCCATCCCTGGCCCAGGGCAACACGCTGGACACCAGGGCCACGACCGCTGCCCCGAGCGCCAGGGCCGCACCGAGGCGTTCGATCGATCCGAGGGGGACCGGCGACGACGGGGCTGCCTCGGCGACCTGCTCGTCGGTCAGCGTCGGGGCCGCACCGACGGCGAGTTGGGCCTCGAGGATCCGTTCGGGGTTCTTGCGTTCCTGCCAGCCACGGATCAACCGGGCGGCCATGCCCCCTTCGGTACCTTCGGGCTGGGTGATGCGGTCCATCACCACGGCCACGATGTAGAGGGCGAGTCCGGCCGAGGCGGCCAGCGGGGTGTTGAGGTTCTGGACGCCGCGGAAGACCATCTGTCCGAGACCGCCGCCGGCGATCAGGGCCACGACACCGACCATCGAGACCGCCATCAGCAGGGTCTGGTTGAGGCCGGTCATGATGGCCGTGCGAGCGAGGGGGATCTGGACGTCGCGCAGGACGCGGAGTTCGGGGGCGCCGTAGGAGCGGGCCGCCTCGACGACGTCTTCGGGAACCTGACGGATCCCGAGATTGGTGAGGCGAACGATCGGCGGGAGGGCGAAGACCATCGTGGCCATCACACCGGGTGCCCGACCGATGCCGAAGAAGAAGATCACCGGGAGCAGATAGACGAAGGGGTGCACGACCTGCATGCCGTCGAGCACGGGCCGAACCGCGTTCCACACGCCGTCCATGCGTCCGCACAGGATGCCGAGCGGGATGCCGATCACGGCGCAGAGGAACACCGCCACCGAGATCATGCCCACCGTTTCGACCGTGGGTTGCCAGAAGTCGTTGCCCAGGAGCCCACAGAAGGCGATCGCGAGCCCGCTGAGCACGCCGATCCTGAGGTTCCGGGTCAGGGTTCCGACGACCATGATGAACAACACGATCAGGTACCACGGCGAGCCGATGAAGAAGCCGTCGACGACGACGTCGAGCAGCGCATCGAAGGGCCACTTGATGGCGTCGAACAGGGGATCGAGCCGGACGTTGGCCCAGTTGACGGACTCTTCGATCCAGTTCCCGAACGGGACGCTGTAGTCGTCGAGGATCTCGGCGTCGGCGACCGAGGTGTTCTGGGCAAGGATCGCCAGCATCAGACGGCCACCTCTCCGTGATGGGTCGGGACACCCGGGTTCGGGTCGATCGGCCTGCCGTCGACGCGTCCGTTGATGGCCCCCGGGGTCTGGTTGCGGAAGTTCTCGGCGAGCTGCTCGACCCGTCCGAGTTCGGCGAGGACGTGGTGGGGTTCGAGCCTTCCGACGAGGATGCCCTCGGCGTCGACCACGGCGATCGGCAGCCCGCGGCCGGCCGAGGCGTAGTTCTCGTTGAGCGTGCTGACCCGGGTGGTGCGTGTCGAAGTCGCGCCGGATGGCCTTGGCGAGATCGGTGGATCCGACCTGTTCGGCCCGGTTGCAGTCCTCGAGCGTGAGGAGGCCGACGACCCGTCCGTTGCGGTCGATCACGAAGCGGCCCTGGAGTTCTTCGACCAGCGGCTTGGCATCGGCGATCGTGTGTTCGTCGAGGATCAGCGGGTGGGGTGCGCCCATGATCGCGTCGACGTCGATGACCCGTCCCTGGTCGACGTCCTGGACGAACTCGGCGACGTAGCTGTCGGCCGGCCGGGTGAGGATCTCCTCGGGCGTTCCGATCTGGACCACACGGCCGTCCTTCATGATGCAGACCCGATCGCCGATGCGCAGCGCCTCGTTGAGGTCGTGGGTGATGAAGAGGATGGTCTTGTGCAGATCGCCCTGGATCTGCCATCATGTCGTCCTGCATCTGGCGGCGGATCAGCGGGTCGAGCGCGCTGAAGGCCTCGTCCATGAGCAGGATGTCGGGATCGGCGGCCAGCGCGCGGGCCAGACCGACGCGCTGCTGCATGCCCCCGGAGAGCTCGTGGGGATAGGAGTTGGCGAAGCGGCCGAGACCGACCTGTTCGAGCGCCTTGAGCGCGGCGCGGTCGCGGTTGGCCTTGTCGATGCCCTGGACGGCCGAGCCCGTAGCCGGCGTTGTCGATCACCTTGCGGTGGGGGAAGAGCGCGAAGTGCTGGAACACCATGCCGAGCTTCTGGCGCCGGAACTCCTGGAGGGCGCGACCGTTCAGCTTCTGGACGTCGATGCCGTCGACGAACACCTCGCCCGCCGTGGTCGTGTGCAGCTTGTTGACGGTGCGGATGGCGGTGGACTTGCCCGAGCCCGACAGGCCCATCACCACGAAGATCTCGCCTTCGCGGACCCCGAAGCTGACGTCGTCGAGGCCGACGACGTGGTCGGTGATCTCCTGGATGCGGTCCTTGGGCACGTGCGCCCGAGCCAGCTGGAGGGCCCGACCGGTCGGCTGGTCGCCGAAGATCTTGTACACCGACCGCAGCTCGATCTTGTCGTCCATGGGAGTTCCTCTCGTTGGGCGGCGGTCACGCGGTGTCGTGAACGGGCCAGGTGCCCGAACCTGGTGCAGACGCCACCATCCCGAACCCCCTCATGGGGGACCGCGTCCGCCCGCGACATGGCGGCGAACCCGGAGACCAGGGCAGCGACTCTGACGACGGTGCGATGACGCTCGGGCCCAATCCTGGACCTCCGGGCGCGCCAACACGCTGCCGAACCGAATCGGGGACAACCCTATGAGGGTGAGTGCCATGCGTCAAGGACCGGCGGCCACGGCGCGGTCGGCGACGCCCGTCGAGCCTGCTCCCGGCCTGGTCGACCGACCCGCATCCTGTACAGCTGTGGCGGATGCCACTAGGATCCCGGCCACTCCGGCGGGTCCCGTGCGCCCCGGATCCCGCAGCGGTCCGTCGGTGTCGGTTCCCCGCCGACCGGAACCGACCCGGTCCCTTGTCCAGCGAAAGCAGCCTGTCATGAGCGACGAGGAACTCTTCGACGAGATCGACCTCGCCGGGCTGGACGACGCCGCACTCGTCGCCCAGATGCACGACGATCTCTACGACGGGCTGGCCGACGAGGTCCTCGAGGGCACGGTGATCCTGCTCGACCGTGGATGGGCCGCCGACCGGGTGCTCAACGACGCCCTGGTCGAGGGCATGCGAATCGTCGGGATCGACTTTCGCGACGGGATCCTGTTCGTGCCGGAGGTCCTGCTGTCGGCGAACGCCATGAAGGCCGGCATGGAGGTCCTGCGACCGATCCTCGCCGAGACCGGGGCCGAACCCGTCGGCACGATGGTGATCGGTACGGTCAAGGGCGACATCCACGACATCGGCAAGAACCTCGTCGCCATGATGCTCGAGGGGGCCGGGTTCGAGGTGATCGACCTGGGCATCAACACCGATGTCGAGGAGTTCCTCGACGCCCTGGCGCTCCACCGGCCCGACATCCTCGGGATGTCGGCCCTGCTGACCACGACCATGCCGTACATGAAGGTCGTGATCGACACCCTGACCGCCCGGGGTCTGCGAGACGACTACCTCGTCCTCGTCGGCGGTGCGCCGCTCAACGAGGAGTTCGGACGGGCCATCGGCGCCGACGCCTACTGCCGCGACGCGGCCGTCGCGGCAGAGCTGGCCAAGGAGCTGGTCGCCGCCCGTCGCGGACGCCGAGCCGAACCGCCGGGACCGTCGGTCCGGTGACCGGGTTTCGGGTGGCTGGGTTTCGGGTGGCTGGGTTTCGGGTGGCCGGGTTTCGGGTGGCTGGGTCCGGGGTCGGCGCGACGATCGCTGCGCCCTCATGACGCTGCTGATCGGGTGTGGCGCCCTGGTGTCGGAGTTGCGCCCCGTCCTGGCCCAGCTGGGGCTCGACGAGACGGTCGAGACCGTCTACCTGCCGGCCAACCTCCACAATCGTCCCGAGCGCATCGTGGCCGCCATCGACTCGGTCCTCGGGTCCCGGCCCGATGTCGCCGCCGACGACGTCGTGCTCGGCTACGCCGACTGCGGCACCGGGGGACTGCTGGATGCCTGGCTCGCCGACCATCCCGGCGTCGCTCGACTGCCCGGCGCCCACTGCTACGAGGTGTTGGCCGGGGCGACCCTCTTCGCCGCCCTGCACGACGACGAACCGGGAACCTTCTATCTCACCGACTTCCTCGCCAGGAACTTCGAGCCGCTCGTGTGGCAGGGTCTCGGCCTCGACGCCCACCCCGAGCTCGCCGAGCAGTACTTCGGCAACTACCGCCGCCTGGTCCTGCTGTCGCAAGCGGACGACCGTCGCGTCGTCGAGGCGGCGCTCGGGGCCGCCCAACGGCTGGGTCTGGTGTTCGAGCATCGGCACGTCGGCCGAGGGCCGCTGAGCGCGGCGGTCGAGGTGGCGCTCCCCGCGCGGGCCCGGGCTGCCGGGAGCTCGTGATGCCCCGTGAGCGCTCGGTGCTCGTGACCATCTTCTGGCGCGACATCCCCGCCCAGGTCAACGCCCAGGTGGGGCGGGAACGACACCAGATCCTGCTCCCCAACCGCTTCCAGCGCGCCGTCGACCGGGCCAAACGCAAGGCCCGGATCTACACGTCTTCGGAGGACATCGCCCAGTGGCGCCGCGAGACCAAGCCCTTCACCGGCGACCCGGAGGCCGCAGCCCGGGCCGAGATCGAGGCGATCGAGGTCGCGTACGACGCCGACCGGATCCGTCGCCTGGTGCGGGCCGCCGGGGTGGAAGCCGACGTCGACACCACGACCGACGTCGACCGCCGCGAGCTCGCGGCGCTCGAGGAACTGGACGACGAATGAACGGCATCCCGGAACGGGCCGACGTCGGGCATCGGGTCGTGTTCACGCCCTCGGGTCTGAGTTGCTCGGTCGGCGCCGAGACCACGGTGCTCGCCGCCGCCCGGCGCCTCGGCGTCGACCTGGACTCGGTCTGCGGAGGGCGCGGGATCTGCGGACGCTGCCAGGTCGTTCCCGGGCGGGGCCACTTCGCCACCTGGGCGATCGAGGTCGGCCCCGACGCCCTCGGCGAACCGACCGACCTCGAACGCAACGATCGGCTGCAGCGGCCCCTCGAGGAAGGACGCCGACTCGGATGCCACGCGATCATCACGGGCGACGTGGTCATCGACGTCCCGGCGTCGAGCCAGGTCCACCGGCAGGTCGTCCGCAAGGATCTCGATCTCGGTGTCGTCGCCATCGATCCCGGCTTCGGGCTCCACTACCTCGACGTGCCGATGGGTCGACTCGGCGACGAGACGACCATGAACGATGCCGTGCTGTCGGCGCTGGCCGACCAACACGGCGTGGCGAGCCCGGGGGTCGCCCCGAGCGCCCTTCGCTCGCTCCATCCGGCGTTGCAGCACGGTGACCGTTCGATCACCGTCGCCGTCGGTCGTGCCGAGTCGCTCGGTCGTGCCGGCCCGGTCGTCGCCGCCTGGCCCGGGTTCGTCGGGGAGGCCTACGGCATCGCCGTCGACGTCGGCTCGACCACGGTCGCCGGGCACCTCTGCGGCCTCACCTCGGGAACGATCGAAGGATCGGCCGGGCTCATGAATCCGCAGATTCGATTCGGTGAGGACCTGATGAGCCGGGTCTCCTACGTGATGATGAATCCCGGCGGTGACGTCGAGCTCACGAGGGCGATCCGGGACGCGCTCGACGACCTCGTCGGTCGACTCGTCGACGCCGCCGGAGTCCGGCGCGACCAGGTGCTCGAGGTCGTCATCGTCGCCAACCCGATCATGCACCACCTGGTGCTCGGCCTGGACCCCACACCGCTCGGGACCGCGCCGTTCGTGCTCGCCACCGACGAGCCGGTGACCGGTCCCGCAGCCCTCCTCGGGATCGATCTGCCCCATGCGACGTTCTATGTCGGCCCGTGCATCGCCGGCCACGTCGGCGCCGACACCGCAGCGGCCATCCTGGCCGAGGGGCCCCACCGGGGTGAGCACATGCAGCTGCTCGTCGATGTCGGCACGAATGCCGAGATCGTGCTCGGCGACCGGCATCGACAGTTCGCAGCCAGCAGCCCGACGGGGCCGGCGTTCGAGGGAGCCCAGATCAGCGCCGGTCAGCGAGCGACGACCGGGGCGATCGAGCGGGTGCGGATCGACCCCGCCACCCTCGAGCCCCGGATCAAGGTCATCGGCATCGCCCCCTGGTCGGACGAGCCGGGCTTCGGCGACGCGGTCGCCGCGGCCGGGGTCTCCGGCATCTGCGGCTCCGGCATCATCGACGTGGTCGCCGAGATGTACCTGACGGGAATCATCGATCCGGAGGGCGTCATCCGCGGTGAACGGGCCGCCGACTCCGATCGGATCGTCCCCTGGGGCCGGACCCATTCGTACGTCCTCCATCGCGCCACCGACGACGACGGCCGTCCGATCGAGCTCCGCGTCACCCAGAACGACGTTCGGGCGATCCAACTGGCGAAGGCCGCGCTGCGGGCCGGCATCGATCTGCTGATCGAGCACGCCGGCTCACCCGAGGTGGTCGACGTCCGGCTGGCCGGAGCGTTCGGTGCCCACATCGACCCCGTTCACGCCATGGTGCTGGGTCTGGTGCCCGACTGCCCCGTCGACGCGGTCCGCGCCGTCGGCAACGCCGCGGGCGCCGGGGCCGTCCAGGCCCTGCTCTCGCGGTCGGCCCGGGCCGAGATGGAACGGACGGTCCGGGGGGTGGTCAAGATCGAGACGGCCACCGAACCCCGGTTCCAGGAGCTGTTCGTCGCCGCCATGGGTTTCCCGCACGCATCGGCGCCGAGTCCCCATCTCGCAACGGTGGTGACCCTGCCCCGACGGCCGGAACGCTCGACGACCCCGGGACGACGCCGTCGGCCCCGATCCCAGGAGACCAGCCGATGACCCAACGTCGCACCGGTGGCCGAGCCGGACGCCAACAGCAGCGGCTGTCGACGGCGATCGAACGATCGCCGTTCCTGACCAGGAACATCCGACCCTACGAACTGGTCTCCGACGAAGGGCTCGAGCAGCTCGAAGACAACGCCGAGACCATTCTCGAGACGGTGGGGGTCGAGATCCACGACCACCCATCGGCCGTCGAACGGTTCGTCGCAGCCGGTGCCTCGATCGACGGGGCCCGGCTCCGCTTCCCGCGAGGCCTGTGTCGATCGTTGGTGGCCACGGCCCCGCCGGTCTACACCCAGCACGCCCGCAACCCGGCCAACTCCGTCCAGGTCGGAGGTGACGCCACCGTGTTCGCGCCGAACTACGGCTCCCCGTTCGTCCATGATCTCGACGGCGGACGCCGCTACGCCACCCTGACCGACTTCGAGAACTTCGTGAAGCTGGCGCAGGCCCACCCGCACCTGCACGCCACCGGTGGAACCGTGTGCGAGCCGGTGGACGTCCCGGTGTCCACGCGACACCTCGACATGGTCTATGCCCACCTCCGGTACGGCGACAAGCCGTTCATGGGATCGGTGACCGCCGCCGAACGGGCCGCCGACAGCGTCGAGATGGCCCGGATCGGGTTCGGCGGTTCACTCGAGGACCGGACGGTGCTGACCAGCCTGATCAACGCGTCGTCGCCCCTCGTGTGGGACGCCACCATGCTCGGGGCCGCGGAGACCTACGCCGCTGCGAACCAGGCGTGCATCATCACGCCCTTCATCCTGGCCGGGGCCATGGCCCCCGTGACGGCGGCCGCGGTGGTGGCCCAGACCCTGGCCGAGGCCCTCGTCGGGATGGCGTTCACCCAGCTCGTGCGACCCGGTGCGCCGGTGGTGTTCGGCTCCTTCGCCAGTTCGATGAGCATGCAGACCGGCGCCCCGACCTTCGGGACGCCCGAACCCGCCGTCGTGCTCTACACGGTCGCCGCGCTGGCCCGTCGGCTCGGTGTCCCGTTCCGTTCGGGGGGTTCGCTCACGGCGTCGAAGCTGCCCGATGCCCAGGCCGCGTCCGAGAGCGCCTCGACCCTGCTGCCGACGGTTCTGGCCGGAACCAACTTCGTCCTCCATGCCGCCGGCTGGCTCGAGGGAGGGCTGACCATCGGCTACGAGAAGTTCGTGCTCGACGCCGACCAGCTCGGCATGATGGCGACGTTCGCCCGCGGTCTCGACCTGTCCGCCAATGCCCAGGCAATGGATGCGTTCGCCGAGCACCGACCGGGCCAGCACTTCCTCGGCACGGCCCACACGCTGGCCAACTTCGAAACGGCGTTCTACCGTTCGGAGACCGCCGACAACGCCAGCTTCGAGCAATGGTCCGACGAAGGTGGACACGACGCCGCTCGCCGGGCCTCGGCCCACTGGCGAACGACGCTCTCCTCCTACGAGCCCCCGCCGATCGACGCCGCGATCGACGCCGAACTCCTCGACTTCATCGGCCGCCGCAAGGCCGAACTGCCCGACTCGTTCGCCTGAGCCCGATCCACCGAACCCCGAACCACCCGAAGTGCCTGCCGCCCGAATCCCGCACCCACCGACCGGAGACTCCCCATGCGAAACCGCACCGACGACCGCACGTCCACCCGCCTCGATCGAACCACCGCTCGCGAGCGCCTGACGGTGCCGCTGGTGCGCGACGGCGACACCCTGCGCGAGGCCTCCTGGGACGAGGCGCTCGATCGGGCGGCCGCAGGGTTCCGGGCCGCCGTCGACCACGGCGGCCCCGAGGCCTTCGGCCTGTTCAGCTGCTCGAAGGCCACGAACGAGATGAACTACGCGGCCCAGAAGTTCGCACGAACCGTGCTCGGATCCAACAACATCGATTCCTGCAATCGAACCTGACACGCTCCCTCCGTCGTCGGTCTGGCGACAGTGTTCGGAGCCGGCGGCGGCACCTCCTCGTACCGCGAAGTGGAGGAGGCCGACGTCATCGTGTTGTGGGGCACCAATGCCCGTGAGGCACACCCCATCTACTTCCATCACGTCCTCAAAGGCATCGGGAACGGCGCCACGGTGTTCTGTGTCGATCCCCGACGCAGCAGCTCGGCCAAGTTCGCCGACCTCTGGCTCGGGATCGAGGTCGGGACCGACGTGGCCCTGGCGAACGCGATCGGCCGCGAGATCATCCATGCCGGTCTGGTCGACCGGTCGTTCATCGATCACGCAACGGTGGGCTTCGACCGGTACGCGGCAACCGTCGAGCCCTACACACTCGACCGGGCCGAGGCGATCACCGGCGTGCCCGGCGCGGCCATCGCCGAGGTGGCGAGGGCCTACGCCTCGGCCGGCAAGGCCCAGATCCTGTGGACCCTCGGTATCACCGAGCATCACAACGGTGTCGACAACGTGCTGTCGTTGTGCAACCTGGCGCTGCTGACCGGGCACGTCGGTCGTTGGGGTTCGGGCCTCGTGCCGTTGCGGGGCCAGAACAACGTGCAGGGCGGCGGCGACATGGGCGCGCTTCCCGACAAACTCCCGGGCTTCCAGAGCATCGACGACGATGCCGGCCGGCAACGGTTCGAAGCGACGTGGGGTGTCGCGCTCGATCCCCGTCCGGGTCTCGATCTCACCCGGATGTTCGAGGCGATGGACGACCGGACCCTGCGGGCGCTCTACGTGATCGGGGAGAACCCCGCCGACTCCGAGGCCGACATCGACCACGCCCGGGCGCGGCTGCGCGGCCTCGACACGCTGGTCGTGCAGGACATCTTCCTGACCCGGACCGCCGAGCTGGCCGACGTGGTGCTGCCGGCGTCGGCCGGGTGGGCCGAGTCCGAGGGAACCGTGACCTCCAGTGAACGACGGGTCCAACGGGTGCGAGCGGCGATCCGTCCCCCGGGTCAGGCGCGCGACGACATCGACATCCTCGTCGACCTCGCCGCCCGCCTCGGTCGGGTCTGGCCCACCACCACACCGCAGGGCCTCTGGGACGAGCTGCGGTCGCTGTCGCCGATGCACGCCGGGATGAGCTGGGATCGCCTGGAGTCCGAGCAGGGCCTCCAGTGGCCCTGCCCGACCCTCGATCACCCCGGCTCGCCGTTCCTGCACGGCTGGCTCTGGGCCGACGACCTCGACGGGCATGCTCCCGCCCCGTTCAGTGTGTGCGAGCACGCCGGACCCGACGAGGCGCTCACCCCGGACTTCCCGTTCCGGCTGACCACCGGCCGCGTCCTCGACTCGTACAACACCGGGGTCCAATCGTCGGGTTTCGAGTCGCCGATCCGGTCCGGCGACGCCCTCGACGTGAACCCGACCGACGCGAGGTCGCTCGGCATCGTCGACGGGGAGCGGGTCCGGGTGAGCTCGCCCCGCGGCCAGGTCGAGATGGCGATCCGATTCCAGCCCGACCTCCCGCCCGGACTCGTCTTCACGACGTACCACTTTCCCGAGCTGGTCGACATCAACCGGCTCACCAACGATGCCTACGATCCCCGATCGGGGACGTCGGAGTTCAAGGCGGCCTCGGTCCGGATCGATCGCCTCGAGCGCCCGTCCTCCGGATCCCGCCGGTCGCCCGAGGGTGCCGATGCCTGATCTCCACCTCACCGACGACCGCGCCGACCAGGGCGAACGCGAAGCCATCGACCGGGTCGTCGATGCCGCCCACCTCGACGGATCGGGCTCGGCGGTCATCGAGGAGACCGATCGCCTCGTCCGTGCCGGAGCGGCCCGTGCCGCCGGCCTGCGCCATCTGGTCCTGCCGGCCCTGCACGCCCTCCAGCGGCAATCGGGCTGGATCTCGCCCGGCGGGCTCAACCACCTCGCCGACCGCCTGCAGGTGCCCCCGGCCGAGGCCTTCGGGGTCGCCACGTTCTACGAGATGTTCCGGGTCACCCCACCCGATCACGACGGTCCGACGATCCGGGTCTGCGTCGACGCCGCCTGCCAGATCGCCGGCTCGGCCGACACGATCGAGGCGCTGCGGGCCGAGGGGCACGACGTCCATCCCAGTCCCTGCCTCGGGCAGTGCGAACGACCGGTCGGGGTCTTCGTCCAGCGTCGTCGGCACCAAGGCCCGGACTCGACCGGTCTCGACCCGGCCGAACCGACTCCGGCCGACCCCCTGCCGCAGCAACACGATCCGGGCCTGCGCCTCCTCCGCAGGATCGGGCGCCACGATCCGTCCTCGCTCGAGGGATACGTCGGCCTCGGCGGTTTCCGGGCGCTCGCCGCAGCGTTCGCACTCGGTCCGACCGGGGTGATCGCCGCGATCGAGGGCGCCGGCCTCAAGGGCCGAGGTGGTGCCGCATTCCCCACCGCGACGAAATGGCGGGCCGTCGCCGCCGAGGACGCCGATCAACGCTATGTCGTCGTCAACGCCGACGAGTCCGAGGTGGGGACCTTCAAGGACCGCCACCTCCTCGAACGGGATCCGTTCGCGCTCGTCGAAGCCAGCGTGATCGCCGGGTTCGCCGTCGGGGCCACCAAGGGCTACGTGTACGTCCGGGGCGAGTACCCGCTGGCCGCCGAGCGACTCCAGGGGGCCATCGATGCCTGCCGGGAGGCGGGATTCCTCGGTCTCGGTATCGCCCGTTCGAGCGTCGACTTCGATCTCGAGGTCCGCCGTGGAGCCGGGGCGTACATCTGCGGCGAGGAGACGGCGCTCCTGGAATCGATCGAGGGGTTCCGCGGGGAACCACGGCAGAAGCCACCTTTCCCGACCACCCATGGGCTGTTCGGTTGCCCCACCGTGATCAACAACGTCGAAACACTCCTCAACGTGCTCGACATCGTCGCCGACGGCCCCGAGGCCTACGCCGCGCTCGGGACACCCGACTCGACCGGGACCAAGCTCTACTGCGTCTCGGGGGACATCGGTCGGCCCGGGGTCTACGAGATCGAGTTCGGCACCACGCTGCAGGAACTCCTCGACCGGGCCGGACCGGCCGTCGGGACTCCGGCCGCCGTCCTGCTCGGCGGTGGGGCGGGGACCTTCGTCCTGCCCGATGCGTTCGATCTCCCGCTCACGTTCGAAGACACCCGCGCCGCCGGTCACTCCCTGGGCTCGGGCGTGGTGATGGTGTTCGCCGCCACGACCGACTTCGGGGCCGTCGTGACCCGACTCGCCCGGTTCTTCCGGGACGAGAGCTGTGGTCAGTGCGTACCGTGCCGGATCGGCACGGTCCGTCTCCACGAGGCCCTCGAACGCTCGGGCGGTCGGCCCACCGGGACCGAGATCGCCCTCATCGACGACCTGGACCGGGCGATGAAGGACGCCTCGATCTGTGGGCTGGGGCACACTGCGGCCACCGCCGTGCAGTCCGCGATCGCCCAAGGGCTGATCGGAGCGCCGACATGACCCCGCCGATTCCCCCGTCCGACGACGGGTCGCTGCTCCACGAGACCGAGGTGTCGATCACCGTCGATGGGCGCGCTCGGCTCGTGCCGGCCGGGCGGACGATCCTCGAGGCCTGCACCGATGCGGGGATCGAGACCCCCACGCTGTGCTGGGCGGCCAATCTCACCCCGGTCAACGTCTGTCGGCTCTGCGTGGTCGAGGTCGAGGGTTCCCGCACGTTGGTTCCCTCGTGTTCCCGCACCGTCGACGAGGGCATGGTCGTCCTGACCGACTCCGAGCGCGTCCGCCACAGCCGGCGCATGGTGCTCGAGTTCCTCGGTTCCGGCGTCGACCTCACGCAGGCCGACGAGCTGACCCGTTGGAGCGAGTCCTATGGGGCCGACCCCGCACGGTTTGGTCCGGCGGCCCAACGGATCGACGAACCCGTCCGGATCCACGACTCGCTCTACATCCGGGACTACGACAAATGCGTGCTGTGCTACCAGTGCGTCTCGGCCTGCGGCGACGACGCCCAGCACAGTTTCGCGATCGCCGTCGCCGGCCGGGGGTTCGGCGCCCACATCTCCACCGAGTACGACGTGACCCTGCCCGAATCGGCCTGTGTCTACTGCGGCAACTGCATCGGGGTCTGCCCGACCGGCGCGCTCCAGGTCAAGACCGAGTTCGACCTGCGAGCGGCCGGACGATGGCGCGAAGACGAGCAGACGGTGACCACCACGATCTGCTCGTACTGCGGCGTCGGATGCACCCTCGAACTGCACGTCCAGGACGACCGCATCGTGAAGGTCACCTCCCCCCACGATCACGAGGTGACCAGCGGTCACCTGTGCGTGAAGGGGCGCTTCGGCTGGCAGTACGTGCAGCCGACCATCACGAGACGGGACCGGCCGCCGGCCTGACGGTCGGGTGGATCTGCCCGGCCGACGCGACTTCAGCCGGGGACGGAACCGACCGAAAACCGAAGTTGGGACACCCGGCCTACAGATTCGCGGCCCGTCGCGCCGATAGAGCGGTATGGCCCTGCCGTTCGCCGATGTGGCACACCTCCTCCGCCGGTCCGGCTTCGTCGCCCGCTACGAGCAGATCGTCGCCCTCCAGCCCCTGACCTGGGCCGAGGCCGTCGAGCGGGTCCTCGACGTCGCTGCGGCCCCGGACCCCACACCACCTGCGGTGCCCAAGGGTCGGGACTCCTGGCAGAACTACGTCGACATGGTGCATTTCTGGGCCGATCGGGCGGCCACCAGCCCGACCCCCATCGTCGAGAAGATGACGCTCTTCTGGCACGGCACCCTCCCGACCTCGCTCGACAAGGTCTTCCATCACCAGCAACTGATGGATCAGAACACCCTGCTGCGGACCGCCGGCCTGGGATCGATCCGCGATCTCTACCAGGCCATGAGCGTGCAACCGGCGATGCTGCACTACCTCGACAACGCCCAGAACGTGAAGCGGGCCCCGAACGAGAACTTCGCCCGTGAGCTGATGGAACTGTTCCTCCTCGGCCTCGGTCACTACACCGAGGAGGACGTCCGGGCGTCGGCCCTGGCCTGGACCGGGCACATCACGTCCGACGACGACGAGCGGTACGTGTTCGATCCCGCCGAGCATCACACGCGAACCGACCACGTTCATGGGCGTCACCCGGGTCTGGAACGGGCCCGAGATCATCGACCACCTCATCGACGGACCGCAGCAGGTCCAGGTCTCCCGCTTCCTCTCGACCAAGCTCTGGTCGTTCCTGGCGTACCCGAACCCCCCGGCGGCGATCGTCGACTCGATCGCTGCGGCCATGCGGGCCGGCGGCATGCGGACCGATGCCACCCTGCGGGCGATCTTCAACCACCCCGAGTTCCGGAGCCCGCAGGCCAGACAGGGTCTGGTGCGTTCACCGTTCGAGTTCATGGTGGCGGCGATGGCCCACGCCGGTATTCGGGCCGATGTCGCCCACCCCGAATGGTTCGGCGACGACATGGGACAGGCGGTCTTCCGCCCGCCGAACGTGTCGGGATGGCGTTCCAACGGCTACTGGATCTCGAGCTCGGCCGCCTGGACCAAGCACCGATACGCCAACCATCTGCGCTGGAAACTCAACGCCGGTGACCTGCTGAAGGACGTGGCGGGGACCGGGACACCCCGCTCGGCGGCCGAACAGGCGCTGGCCCAGTTCGGGGTGTACCAGCCCAGCGCGTCGACGCTGGCCTCCCTCGAGCAGTTCGTGTCGGCCGAACGATCCTCCCGAGGCTGGGCCGAACGTGCCGGCCTGCTCTTCCTGCCCATGCTCACCCCCGACTTCCAGCTGGCCTGATCATGAACCGATTCGATCCTTCCACCGCCGACGTCGCCGCCGCCCTCTCGACCCCGATGGCCACCGACCGGGCCAGCGTCGACCGCCGCCGCTTCCTCCAGGCGATGGCCGTCACCGGCGCCGTCACGATGCTGCCGAGCTGGATGGCCGACCGAGCCGGTGCGGCAACACCGCTCGGCCCCTCCGACGGTGTCCTCGTCCTGATCATGATGAACGGCGGGAACGACGGGCTCAGCATGGTCGCCCCGTTCGCCGACGGGAACTACCGGTCGATGCGGGGCCGTCTCGCCCTCACGGGGTCCCAGACCCTGCAACTCAACGGCACGCGCGGCCTGCACCCCCGGCTGGGATTCGTGAAACAGCAGTGGGATCAGGGGCGGGTCGCCGTCATCGACGGGGTGGGTCATCCCAATCCCGACCTCTCCCATTTCGCGTCGATGGCCCGATGGATGACGGCGACGACGTCGACCTCGGTGGGCTGGAGCGGCTGGCTCGGTCGCTACGTCGACGGCCTGTCGGGCGGGCCCGACGCCATGCACTCGATCGCCATCGACTCGAGCGTGCCGCTCACCCTGACCGGCAACCGCCAGGTCGGGATCGCCCTGCCCCCGTCGGCGGGTGGCCTCCTGACCGTCGACGACGACCCGGTGTTCCAGCGTCAATACGCCACCCTCCATCAGATGGCCAACACCTCGACCGGCCTCGGTGGACTCGCCGACTCCCTCGCCGTCAGCGGGAGCGAGTCGCTGCTGCTCGCCGAGGGGGTCAAGGGCCACTACGCACCGGCCCTGCCCAGCGAGGAACTGGCGGCGAAGCTGACGCTGTGCGCCCGGCTGATCAACGCGAACCTCGGGACGCGAGTGCTGATGGTCTCCTTCGGTGACTTCGACAGCCACGCGGACCAGGCCTCGATGCTCGACCGACGGATGACCGAGCTCGACAACGGGCTGCGGGCCTTCTTCACGACGCTCGCCCCGGGATTCGCCGGGCGGACCCTGGTGTTGACCTCGAGCGAGTTCGGACGACGGCCGTGGGCCAACGAGTCGGGCGGAACCGACCACGGCACGTCGAACACCCTGCTGGCTCTCGGAGCCGGCGTGAACGGCGGCTTCTACGGAGCCCTGCCGCCGATGGCCGGCCTGCGCCGATGGGACAACTTCGCCACCCAGGTCGACTTCCGTCAGGTCTACGGGAACGTCGTCGAGCGCTGGCTCGGGGCCGACTCGGCCGAAGTGCTCGGGGCCGACCACCCCGACCTGGGGTTCCTCCGCTCCCCGTCGGGCGGTGCCGGCACCTCGGTCGGATCGGTCAGCGGCAGCCCGGGCGGCAGCCGTCTGCAGATCTCGAGGCTCTACCAGGCGTACTTCCGTCGTCCGCCCGACGAGGCCGGCCTCGATTTCTGGTTGACCAAGCGTCGCCAGGGACTGGGCCTGGCCGCCGTCTCGGCCGAGTTCGCCCGGTCGGCCGAGTTCACCCAGGCCTACGGATCGCTCGACAGCGGCGGTTTCGTCGACCTCATCTACGCCAACGTCCTGCGACGTCCTCCCGACGGCGAGGGGCGGTCGTACTGGGTCGGGCTGCTCGACCGGGGCACCGATCGGGGCAACGTGATGACCGGCTTCTCCGAGTCGGCCGAGTTCGTCGGCCTGACCACCCCGGAGTTCGTCGAGCTCGAGAAGCGGGGCCCGATCGGCCGCTTGTACCGGGCCTACTTCGATCGCCAGGGTGATGCCGACGGATTGGCCTACTGGTTGGGGACGAACGCCCCGCTCGAGAGCATCTCGGAGGAGTTCGCCCGCTCCACCGAGTTCGTCCGTCGCTACGGGGCCATGAGCAACACCCAGTTCGTCGAGCAGATCTATGCCAACGTCATGAAGCGCGGCGCCGACCCGGCCGGTCTCGACTTCTGGACCCGGATGCTGCGCTCGGGGCAGTCTCGGGGGCGGATCATGCTGGAGTTCTCGAACTCCGCGGAGTTCATCGCCCTGGTGCGCTCGACCTGAGCGTTGCGCTCAGCTCGACGGGACCGCGAGCGCCTCCAGGCGGGAGACCGTCCGATCCACCAGCTCGTCGCGCCGCAGATCGGCGCCGATGGCGTGGCGGGCGGCTGCGTCGGGATCGTCGCCGGCCTCGAACCGTGCCCGCTGGTCGATGGGAATGGCGAACCCGATCCGGTTGGCGATCATGTGCCCGGCGATGGGATCGGCGACGTCGTTCCAGCCCCGTTCGACGAGCCACGGAACCGCCCGTCCCATGGTGAGCCAGAGGGCGTACCACGCCCGGTTCCGTCGGGCCGACGACAGCGCCGCCGCCAGATCCGAGATGACGTCGCCGACCCCGAATCGCAAGGCGATGCTCGCCTGTTCGCACACCAACATCGACTCGGTCCATCGCAGGCCGGCCGTCGCCGCCACCTCGACCGCCTCTCGGCACAGGCGATGGCCGATGTCGGGGCGGCCCAACGAGGCTTCGGCGCTCGCCACCGTCGGGAAGCAGACCACCCGGGTCGGATTCGACGACGACGCGATGAGGCGTCGGGCGTCGGCGAGGAAGCGCTCGGCCTGGTCGGGGTCCGACGAGGCGAGCAGGGCTGCGACGTTGGCCGACTGGTAGGCCACCTCGTTGTCCCCGAACGCCGCCGCGTGGTGCCGCGCCGCGAGCGCATGCTCGAGCGCCGCGGCCTCGTCCGAGGCCAGGAGTAGGCCGTAGAGCACGCCGTGGACGAGCGTCGCGTCGGGGTGGGGGTCGATCGGGTCCCCGAGACGGGCCAGCGCAGTCTGCAGCAGTTCGATGGCCGCCTCGGTCCCTCGGCCCCCGGTGGCCATGGCGACCATGGCGCTGGCGACCGGCGGTGGCGGGTCGAGTCGCATGGCCGTTCGCGCCCAGTCGCCGACCTCGACGTGGAACGTCTCCCAGGCGTAGGTCCAGATGCTGCGAAGGATCGCATCGAGCGCCTCGATCTCGGCCCGTTCGGTGGCCCGGGCGACGGCGCTGCGGATGTCGTCCCACTCCTGCTCGAACGTGTCGCGGGCCGTCTCGAACTCGCGAGCCGACGATCCGTACCACTGGGTCGCCGCCCGGGTGGTCCGAGACACGACGTACGCCAGGTGGCGGTCGGCCAGGACGGTGCGTTCGTCGTCGGTGAGGTGGGCCGCTCCGTAGTGGCGAACGCTTTCGAGCAGGCGGTAGCGGGTCCGGGTCTTCGACCGATCGACGGTGATCAACGACTTGTCGAGCAGTGATTCCACGAGGTCGAGGACCTCGGTGTCGTCGATGCCGTCGATCGATCCGGGCCCGGCATCGAGACAGACCTGGGCGATCGACTCGGGTGGGAAGCTGCCCGAGAAGATCGACAGCCGGTCGAGGAGGCGGCGTTCGTCGGGCGTCAGGAGGTCGTAGGACCAGTCGAGCGTGGCGAGGAGCGACTGATGGCGATCGGGCACGTTGCGTTGGGTGGTCCGGAGCAGCCGAAAGCGATCGTCGAGTCGCTCGACGATCTCCGACGGCGACATGACCCGCAGGCGGGCGGCCGCCATCTCGATCGCGAGCGGCATCCCGTCGAGGCGCCGGCACAACTCGGCGAGGGCGTCGGCGTCCCAGTCGTCGACGGTGGCCGAGGCATCGTGGTGGCGCGCCCGCTCGAGCAGGAGTTCCACCGCTCCCGAGCTCGGTGGCAACCCGCCGAGCGCCCAGATCCGCTCGGCGCCGAGACGCAGGGGTTCCTGCGAGGTCGTCAGGACGGCCAGGTGCTCGACCCCGTCGAGCAACGCGTCGACGAACCGGCCGACGTCGTCGATCAGGTGCTCGGCGTTGTCGAGCACGATGAGCATCTCCTGCTGAGCGATCCCGTCGACGACCGATTCGGTGGTGGTCATCCGCGCCTGCTGGGCGAGGCCGAGCGTGCTCGCCAGCAACGGCGCGATGGCCGCCGGGTCGCGCAGAGGCGCCAGATCGATCCAGCAGACCCCGTCGCGGAACGATCCGGCCAGTCGCTGCGCCGCCTCGATCGCCATCCGCGTCTTGCCACTGCCCCCGAGACCGGTGATCGTGACCACCCGGCCCGGTTGGACGAGGCCCATCAGGTCGTCGAGTTCGGTGTCGCGGCCGACGAACCGGGTCGGGGCCTTGGGAATCGAGTCGCTCGCTCCCCGGGACGGCCGTGCCAACCGGTCCGACAGACCCGGACCGATCAGTTGGAAGAGGTGCTCGGGCCGGGAGAGGGACTTGAGGGCGTGCTCCCCGAGGTCGACGGTGGAGAGGTGGGCCGGCAGTCGTGATCGCACCGACCGCTCGGTCGCCTTCGAGAGCAGGACCTGGCCGCTGCCGGCGAGCGACTGGATCCGGGCGGCCCGATTGACCTCGGAGCCGTAGAACCCGCCGTCGCGCTGTTGCGCGAGGCCGGTGTGGAGGCCGATCCGGACCTCG
The DNA here is from genome assembly GCA_963717115.1 of uncultured Acidimicrobiales bacterium. Classification (GTDB taxonomy): domain Bacteria; phylum Actinomycetota; class Acidimicrobiia; order Acidimicrobiales; family SZUA-35; genus JBBQUN01. Next base: position 447,811 of record CAVQVO010000020.1, read on the forward strand.
ATCGCCACACCGTCCCACATCGTGCCCCTCGAGGGTCCGCTGGATCTCGGCGGCGGCGAGAACTCCCTCGATGGCGAGCGCGAAGGCCGCACCGAAGGCATCGCCGGCCACGGTGAAGATCGCACCCCGATGGTCGGCGATGACCCGGCGCACCAGTTCGTCGTGGAACCGCAGGGACTCGGCCATCTGAACCGGGTGATCCTGCCAGAGCCGGGTCGAGGCCACGACGTCGGTGAAGAGGAACGTGAACGGAATCGGGGGTGACGCCATGGCGGGCCCATGCTAGGCGACCCGTTCGGCGGGGTCGGGGCTCGGGGCCTCACCTCGTTCGACCCGGCCGACGCGGACTAACGTCGCCGAGCATGTCGATCGATTTCTCCCTGTCCCCCGAACTCGAGGCGATCCGGGCCCGGATCCGAACGTTCGTCGACGAGGTCATCAAGCCCGAGGAGGCCCGGATCGAGGGTCACGCCGTCGACGGGGGTCCGGCGGGCGAGCCCCTCGGCGGGCGGGAACGGATCGAGGCGCTCATCGGTCTGCGCAAGCAGGCCCATCGCGCCGGGATCTGGCTGCCCCACATGCCCCCGGAATGGGGCGGGATGGGTCTGGGGCACGTCGAGCTGGCCATGGTGCAGGCCGAGGCGGCGAAGTCGCGCTACGGACCGTGGGTGTTCAACTGCCAGGCGCCCGACGAGGGCAACATGCACACCCTGCTCCACTGGGGAACCGAGGAGCAGAAGGAAAAATACCTGCGGCCGCTGTGCGAGGGCCGGACCTGGTCGTGTTTCGCCATGACCGAGCCCGAGGTGGCCGGTTCGGATCCGACCCTGATCCGCACCAACGCCTACCAGGACGGCGACGAATGGGTCATCAACGGTCACAAGTGGTTCATCTCCAACGCCAATCGGGCCAACTTCGCGATCCTCGTCGCCCGCACCGAGGACGACCCCGACCTGCCGCAGGCCGCCAACTCGGCGTTCATCATCGACCTGCCCCATGACGGCTGGAACGAGGTCCGCGAGATCGAGACCATGCACGGGTCGACGGGTCATTCCGAGATCGTGATCGAGGACCTGCGGGTGCACGGCGACCAGATGCTCGGGGGGCGGGGTCAGGGCCACCTGCTCGGGCAGTACCGGCTCGGTCCGGCTCGGTTGGCGCACTGCATGCGGTGGATCGCCCAGGCCGAGACGGCGCTCGACATGATGGTCGAGCGGTCACTCGAGCGGTTCTCGCACGGGTCGCTCCTCGCCGAGAAGCAGGGGGTGCAGTGGATGATCGCCGACTCGGCGATGGAGCTGTACCAGAGCAAGCTGATGGTGCTCCATGCCGCCTACAAGATCGACCGGGGCGAGGACTTCAAGGCCGAGGTGTCGATGGCCAAGCACTTCGTCGCCAACTCGCTCGGTCGCATCATCGACCGTTCGATCCAGGTGCACGGGGCGCTCGGCTACTCGACCGACACCCCGCTGGCCCACATGTATCAGCACGCCCGTTGGGCCCGGTTCGCCGACGGGGCCGACGAGATCCACCAGATGCGCATCGCCCAGCGCACCATCGCCGCCTTCACCGACGAGGGCTCGACCCGTCGAGCGACCGGCAACCTTCCCATCTGACCAGGTCCCCTCCCGGACCGGTTGCGCGGACCGGTTGCCCGGGTCGGTTGCCTCGGTCCGGGACCGACGAGGGTCGAGCGAGGCGTCGGTGTAACCATCGGCGGCGACCCACGTCTTCGACGTCATGACTGCACCGATCGAACCCGACCAGCTCCGCATCAGCATCGAGATGGGTGACGGCTACCAGCCGGCCCCCAACCTCGCTGCGGCCCTCACCGCCCTCGAGGCCGCCTTGGCGGACGCCGAGTCCGAGGTCGAAGGTTTCCTCGGGAACTTCGAGATCCAGGATTTCAAACCCCGGACGATCGCCTACGACTCGTCGCTCAAGCTCGGCCCGCCGGAAGGTGACGGATACATCAAGTTCGACGGCGTCGACAAGCGCTGGAAGGTCTGATCGCCGGACCGACCGGGCCGAGGTGACTCGATGCCACTGCTCCCTGTCCCCCCGGTGGTGCACCACGCCGATGATCTCCTGCCGAGCGCCCGGATGCTGCTCGACGAGTTCGCCGCACGCTCGACCGCCAACCCGGCGATCGGAGTGACCTGCGGCCCGGCTTGTACGGCATGCTGCCACCAGGCCGTGCCGGTCAGCCCCGCCGAGGTTCGATCGATCCTCGCGGCGGTCGACCGCCTCGAATCCGACGATCGATCACGCATCGCCCGACGAGCGCAGACCGCCACCGCCGCACTCGGCGCCGCCGGCATCAGTCCCGACGGCTTCGTCGGCGGTCCCGATGCCACGCATCGTGCGTCGCTGCAGTACTTCGCGCAGCGAGTTCCCTGCCCGCTGCTCGACGACCAACTCTGCATCGTGCACCCCGACCGGCCGCTGGCCTGCCGAGAATACCTGGTCGGCTCCGATCCAGCCCACTGCTGGTCGATCGGCACCCGCCCCGAGCGCGTCGTACACATCCGGGCCGGCCGCGACGTCAAGGCCGGCTTCCGTCACGCATCCGCTCGCCTGGGCGAGCCCGATCTCGCGGTGTTGGCGTTCGCTCTCGCCGATGCTCTTGCGGCCACGGGCCCGCCACCGGCTCCGCCAACCGATCCATGCTCGGGCCCGGCGATGGCTGCGCTGCTGACGCCGGTCCGCAGCTGAGACCGCCGTGCCGGTGGGCGGTGCTGCGGGTCGGGTGGATCGAGGTCGTCGATCGAACCGGGGGGTTGGGTCAGACGATGCAGCCGGCGTGGGAGAGCGCCATGCGGATGAGCCGGTCGTGGCCGCTGCCGATCTCGGCCCGCACCTCGGGTGACACCACCTCGGTGGGCGTGACCCAGGTGATGTCGAGCGAGGAGTCCGAGGCCCGGCAGATGCCCTCGATCGGCACGATGAAGACCATGCTGACCGCATGTTGGCGGGGATCGTGGAAGCCGGTCTTGGTGGGATCGGGGAAGTACTCGGCAACGGTGAACGGCGCCGGACTCACCGGGAGGCGGGGGAGGGCCAGCGTTCCGAGGTCTTTCTCGATGTGACGAACGAGCGCGTCCCGGACGAGCTCACCGAACAGGACCCGGCCACCGACGATGGCCCGGCTGATGGTGCCATCGGGCATGACCCGGAGCAGGAGCCCGACGTGGGTGATGCGCCCGGCGTCGTCGATCCGCACCGGCACGGCGTCGACGTAGACCACCGGCATCCGGCCCCGGACGATCTCGATGTCGTCCTGGCTCAACCACCCGGGATCGGTCTGGGTCTGGTCGGTCTGGGTCTGATCGCTCACGGCGGTCCTCGTCGTCTCGGCCCCCGACCGAGGTGCTGATGCCGGGGCATCGAACGGGCGGGGAGCAGTCGTTCGGCCAAGGACATTCGTTTGGCCGGGGGGAATGCGTTCCCCCAGTCAACCGTGCGACGGCGGCGATCCGACCCGTCGGCCGGGATCAGTCGGTGTCCCACTCCCCTCGAGCGGGACAGGCCGTCGGGACGTCGGCCGGCGACGAGCGGGGGAGGTCCGGCCGTCTCGAACCCGGAAGCCTTGGGGGAGCAGGGCCGAGTGGTCGATGAGCCCCCGAAGGTGGTGGTCGCCGTGGGGGTGGTGGGTGCGGGAGCCATGAGGCATGCTGACCGAGGCGGGCTCCCGCGACCGGTGCAGGAGCCCTGACCAGCCCGTTGCCGACGAGAGGCCCCACGATGGACCCGTACTTCGACCGCTACCCCGGCCTGCTCTTCGAGCGCCCCGCGCCCGGTGTGCTGGTGATGACCCTGAATCGACCCGATCGGCTCAACGCCACCGACGGCCCGCTGCACCGGGCGCTCAGTCGGGTCTGGGACGACATCCACGACGATCCCGAGACCCGGGTGGTGATCGTGACCGGCGCCGGTGACGCGTTCTCGGCCGGAGGTGACCTCGAGTGGATCTCGCAGATGGCCGGCAACTACGAGGTGATCCGCGAGGTCATGCAGGAGGCCGGCGACATCGTCTACAAGATGATGTCGTGCTCGAAGATCATCGTGTCGGCCATCAACGGGGTGGCCGTCGGCGCCGGCCTGGCGGTGGCCCTCATGGCCGACATCAGCATCATCGCCGAGGAGGCCCGCTTCACCGACGGGCACCTCCGGCTCGGCGTCGGGGCCGGTGACCATGCCAACATCCTGTGGCCCCTGTCGGCGGGCATGGCCAAGGCCAAGTACTACCTGCTCACCGCCGATTTCATCACCGGCAAGCAGGCCGACGAGATCGGGCTGGTGTCCAAGGCCGTGCCGTCGGCCGACCTCATGACCGAGGCGCTCGCCGTTGCGAACAAGATCGCCGCCGGGCCCCAGGATGCGGTGCGCTGGACGAAACGAAACCTCAACCTCTGGTTGACCCAGGCGGCTCCGGCCTTCGACGCCAGCCTGGCGTTCGAGATGCTGAGCTTCCTCGGACCCGACGCCGCCGAGGGGGTGGCCGCCCTACAGGAGAAACGGCGACCCGACTTCCCCACCGCGCGCTGATTCGGCTCCGCCGGCCGAGGACTCGGTCCGGTCCGCAGCGGGCGTCGAGGAACTCGACGGCGCGGGACTCGACGGCGCGGTCGTCGAGGTTCGCAGATCGAAGTCGGCCAACCAGACCCGGTAGAACTCCGGGTCGGCGAGGTCGGTCGGGTGGTGGCCGCGGAGGAGGGCTCCGGCCATCGTCGGCAGGAGTTCGAAGACCAGGGTCAGGCACCACCACGACAGGCGGAACCAGGCCACGGGATGCAGGATCCGGCGCGACGACACCATCATGGTCAGGGTGCCGATGATGGTGAACAGGGCCAGCGGCGCCAGGGCGGCGAGCATGCCGGCCAGCAGCATCCGCCGATTGCCGCCGCGAGCGGCGAACACGTCGAAGGCGACGGTCTTGTGCTCGACCTCCTCGGCCAGATGCCAGACGAACAGATCGGCGGCCGGGCCCCGTGCGCCGTCGAGGACGCTGCGACGGTTGGCGGCCACCCACCGGGCGATCGCATAGGCGATCGTCTCGGCCCCGGCGGCGAAGGCCAGCCGGAACCGCTCGCTGCTGCGTCGCTCGATGAAGCGATAGGTGCGGGCCAGGGCGGCATCGACCCTCCTCATCGCCCGATAGCGCTCGATCACGTGGTCGTTGAAGCGTCGGTGCTGGGCGTGATGGGTGGACTCCTGCCCCGCGTAGGCCTGGGCGTCACGCGCCAGGTCGGGCTCGAGGCGATCGAGGACGCCACGAACCGAGCGGACGACGAAGGGCTCGACGTGGGGCATCATCATCGACACCGAGTTGGCCGCCATGGCGAACTCCGGCAGCCGACGATGCCAGTCGACATCGAACTCCTCGTCGAGGCCGAAACGCACCCGGCGAATCGGAACGGTCATGCCGGACCCGGCCGAGCAGCCACCATCGTCTCGACCACGTCGTGTCGAGTGGTCGGGTGGTCGACCGGTCGGGTGGTCGACCGGTCGGGTGATCGACCTGTCATGGGAGCGCCTTCCTGCGTCGGATGTGACTCCATCGGCACCGCGGGGCGTGGTTCGAGCAGATCGGCCGGCTCACGACGGAGATCGTTGCAAAAGGCTCACGATCGTCGGGAAGCGGCCGACAGGGTCTAGACTCGGAGGGGTCGGGCGATCTCGGCGCTGTGAAGCGTGGTGATCGCCTCTGCGGACACCGTCGAGCGGAAACGCTTCGTGAGGGATTCGTGGTTCGTCGGGTCACTCTCCCGGCTGCCGTGGCTCCCTTCGGCCCCCTTTCGTTCGACACCGTCCCGGCTGGTCGAGCAATCGGTCGTCCCGCCGAGGGCTGTTCCACCCGTCGGGTTGTGCCCTGTCCGCCGGAACTCGCCCAGCGATGGGCCGGTCGACAACGGCGCAGCCGCCGCCATACCACGCCATGCATCGATCGGTTCCCGGTTCGCCGTGGTCTCCGATCGATTCGCCCCCTCGGATCGTGATCCGTGAGGGTTCGGCAGCTCGATGTCAGTCGTGAACGGAGCGTTCCATCATCTTGTCCTCCATCTCCTTCGGTCTGCCGCCCGGCTTCGAGCGCGCCGTGCAGCGGCACCTCGACGGTCTCGCAACGGCCGACGACCAGGCGCTGCTCGAGACCGACCGTCGGGCCTGGTCACGGCTCCTGCTCCGCAAACTCGACGACACCGAGGTCGCCTACGACGACCTGCGCGACCGGGTTCGGGGCCCCGAACGAGCCCTGGTGCTCGCCGACTACGAGTCCGAGATCGCCGCGATCGAACGGGCGCTCGACGAGCTGCTCGGTCCGGTCCGTCCGGCCGGCCAGGCACCGACGGTGGCCCCGGCCGACGTCGACCTCGAACCGGGCGTCACGCAGCTCCAACTCTCCTGGGTACCGGGTCGCATCGTCGCCTGGTCCGGTGGTTTCCACGCCCCGAGCGACGGCACCGACGGGCTCCTGGCCCGACTGGCCGCAGCCGGCGCCTCGACCACGGTCTGGAAGCCCCATGCGCCCGCCAAACTGCCCGACGGTTCGACCGCCGACGCGGTCAGCGCACCGCTCGACGCCATTCTCGGCTGGCTGGTGTCGCTCCGCCTCAGCCATGACGACCCCGATCTGGGTGTCGGCGCCACGTGGTTGGGGATGATCGGCTCGCTGGCCGTCCAGCTCGTTTCGCAGGGGCGGATGATCCCGAAGCTGAAGAAGCTCGGACGAGCCGACGACGCCGCGTCGTCGGCCGACCGGTCGAGCTTCGCCGTCCATTGGGCCCCCGCGCTCATGGAGCCCGACGACATCGTGGGCCTGTCGAAGGCCCTGCCCCAGTCGGTCACCGTCTTCCGCAATCGTCAGGATGCCCGGGCCTTCAGCCAGGCCGTCCTCGCCGACCTGGTCGACGTGATCGTCTCCACCGGAGCCCGGCGGCTCGAGCTTCCGGCCGCCTCGCCCGAACCCCGCACCAAACCGGAAGTGGCCGAAGCGATGCTCGGCCACATCAACGGACGGCCCTTCGAGGCACCGACCCGGGTCGGTGCCGAACTCGCCCGTCGACTCGACCAGTGGTCACGGCCGATCTCGGGTGCCGCCAACGTGAAGCTCGTCATCATGCTCGACGAACCCGACAGCTCGGGGTCCTGGTACCTGCGGGTCATGGCCCCCGGCAACGGGGCGGCGCTCGAACCGATCGAATCGGCCATGGTGAACTCGTCGAACACGCGCCGCAAGGACGTGAAAGACCAGATGCAGCGCCTCGAAGCGCTCTATCCGGTGCTCCTGCGACCCGGCGGTCGGCGCCGAGGTGAGGTGATCCTCAGCCAGGACGAGGCCTGGCAGCTGATGACCTCGATCGGCGACACCCTGACCGCGGCCGGTTTCGAGGTCCGGGCCCCGGCGCTGTCTCGCAAGAAGCCGAGTCCGGCGCTGCGGCTCACGTCCGAGGAGGCCCAGGAGTCCGTCGTCGGGGCTCGTCAGCTGGCCAACGTTCGTTGGTCGGTGCTGTTCGACGACGTCGAACTCACCGCCGCCGACATCTCGCGGCTCGCCGCCCAGGCCCGCCCACTCGTGATGTCGAACGGCAAATGGGTCGAGCTCAGCAAGGTCGACCTGGCCCAGGCCGCCCGGGCGCTCGCCGACCGCGCCCAGTCGACCAAGCTGTCGGGCGCCGACATGTTGCGGCACGCGCTGGGCCTCGAGGGTTCGCCGCTCTCGGGCGGGATCTCGGTCGCCGGGGAAGGCTGGGCCGCCGATCTCCTCCGCAGTGCCTCGTCGGTCCCGACCGACCTGCCGACCAAGCCCGAGGGCTTCCGAGGCGAGCTCCGCCACTATCAGGCCGAGGCCCTCGCCTGGCTCGGGTTCCTCGACACCGCCGGATTGGGCGGTTGCCTGGCCCTCGACATGGGCCTGGGCAAGACGCCCACCATGCTGGCCCACCTCCGTCGCACGGTCGGCAGCGGCCCGGCGCTGGTCATCGCACCGCCGGCCGTGGTCGGCAACTGGGCCTCCGAGGCCCGCAAGTTCGTGCCCGAGCTCCGGGTACTCGTGCATCACGGACCGAACCGGGCCGAGCCCCGCGACATCGCCAAGCTCCCGAGTCGGGCCGACGTGGTGATCACCACGTATGGAACCGCCGTTCGCGACGCCGAGGCGCTGGCCCGGATCGAGTGGGGCCAGACCATCCTCGACGAGGCGCAGGCGATCAAGAACGCAACGAGCGAGACCGCCCAGGTGCTGCGCACCATCCCGGCCCGCAGCCGGGTGGCGCTCACCGGGACGCCGATCGAGAACGGCCTGGGCGACCTCTGGTCGATCATGGACTACACCAACCCGGGTCTGGTCGGGAACCGGGCCCAGTTCATCTCGCAGCTCTCTCCCACCTCGGCCGCGGCCGGTGGCGGGGCCGAGGGGGCGCTCCGGGCACTCAACGGGATCCTCGTCTTCCGGAGGACCAAGGCCGAACCGGCCATCGCCGCCGAACTGCCGGATCGGATCGACGAGCTCGACCACTGCTCGATGACCGCCGAACAGATCGGTCTCTACCAGGCGGTGCTCGACAACCTGATCAAGGACACCGCCGAGTCGGGGGTCGACAAGAAGAAGGGCGCCGTGCTGGCGGCCATCACGGCCCTCAAGCAGATCTGCAACCATCCCGCGGCCTACCGGTCCGACGACCGGCCCCTCGAGGGACGGTCCGGCAAGCTGTCGCGGCTGAACGAGATCGTCGACAACGTGTTCGCGGCGGGCGAGCGGGTCCTGATCTTCACGCACTTCGCCACCTGGGGGCAGAAACTCGCCACCTACCAGTCGGAGCGGACCGGTCTCCCGATCGCCTGCTACCACGGTGGTCTGGGTCGCACCGCACGGGACGCGCTGGTCCGCGACTTCCAGAACGGCACCGGACCGGGAGCGATGGTGCTCTCGTTGAAGGCCGGCGGAACGGGCCTCAACCTCACGGCCGCGAACCACGTGGTGCTCTACGACCGTTGGTGGAACCCGGCGGTCGAGGACCAGGCCCGCGACCGGGTGTGGCGGATCGGGCAGAAGAACACCGTGATCGCCCATCGGCTCGTGTGCCCCGGCACCGTCGACGAACGGGTCGAGGAGGTCGTCGCCGGCAAACGCCAGATCGCCGATCTGGTCCTTCCCAAGTCCTCCTCCATCGACGATCTCGATGCCGCACAGCTCCAGGCGGCCCTCGGGATCGACGAATCCCTGCTCCTGGCGGTCGACGACGACGACACCGTCGCCCCCGTCGGTCCGGTGGCGAGTCGCTCGGCCCGGCCCGAATCGGCGATCGAGGAGACCCAGGACGATCCCGACGACGACCGAGAGGCGGTGACGGTGTGAACGATCAAGCCGACAAGGGCGGTGGCTCCAAGTCGAGTCGCAAGAAGCGGCGGCGCAAGAACCGGCAGAACCTGGCCAAGCAGGTCGAGGTCTTCTGGGGTTCCCCGACCGATCTGCCGGCCCCGGCCGACTCGGTGCGCATCACCCGAGAGCCGGCGGCCGTCATCCGGTCGATCGGCCGGCCCCCGCTTCCCGGGCACGAGACGATCGCCGAGCACTACTTCCAGGCCGTCTACGAGCGGGCGGTCAGCCTGTCGAGCGCCCTGGCGGCGGCCGCCGACCTGGTCGATCCCGACGAGCTCACCTGAACCGGAGCGGGCAACGAACGGCTCGACCCGACCGTGCTCAGCGATGCAAGGACCGGCGGATCTTCCGCCACGGCTGCGGGAGGGCGGCCAGGGCGAGCAGGATCGGGTAGATCTCGAGGCGACCGAGCAGCATCAACCCGACCGAGACCCAGCGGGCCAGCCGGGGCAACGTGAGGAAATCGCTGCTCGGCCCGACGACGTTGAGGCCCGGGCCGACGTTCCCGAACGTGGTGGCCGACGCCGACAGGGCACTCACGAGGTCGACACCGGTGAGGGCGATGATCAGGGCTCCTCCGCCGAAGGCCGCCAGCGCCAGCACGAGGAACCCCAACACCTTGTTGGTGACCGACTCGTCGAGCACGTTGCCTCCGACCCGGACCGGGCGCACCAACCTCGGATGCAGCTGACGCAGGGTGGCCCGGTGGGCGAAGCTCGCAACGGCCAGGACCCGGACGAGTTTGACACCGCCGGCGGTCGATCCGGCCATGGCGCCGATGGGCATGGCGAGAAGCAGGATCGCCTGCGCAGCGTCGCTCCACTGGGCGAAGTCGGCGGTCCCGAACCCGGTGGTTGACACGATCGACGTCGTTGCGAAGAAGGCGTCGCGGATCGACTGGTGCCCCGAGGTCGTCGGGTCGGCGGTCAGGTGCAAGACGACGGCCATCCCCACCACGATGATCGTGTAGAGCCGGAACTCGACGCTCGTGAGCAGCGGGCCGACCTTGCCCCGCAGGGCCCGGTAGTAGAGCGTGAAGCTGCCCCCGGCGAGGAACATCGCCACGATCGCGATCCACTCGATCGTTGCCGATTCGAAATGGCCGAGCGATCGGTTGTACGGCGAGAACCCGCCGGTCGACACGGTCGTGAAGCTGTGCGCCAGACAGTCGTACAGATCCATGCCTGCCGCGGCGTAGGCCATGGCCAGCACGATCGTGAAGCCGATGTAGACCGCCCAGAGCCGGGCCGCGGTGTGGCGGACCCGGGGGGTCAGCCGCTCGCCGGCCGGACCGGGCGCCTCGGCTTCGAGGAGATCGAATCCGCCGGTCCCCATCGTCGGGAGCACGGCCACCACGAGCACGATGACGCCCATGCCACCGATCCACTGGGTGATGGCCCGCCAGAAGAGCAGCCCCCGGGCCGTCCCCTCGATCGGGCGCAGCACGGTGGCCCCCGTCGTGGTGAAGCCCGAGACCGCCTCGAAGATGGCGTCGTCGGGCGCCGTGAGCGTTCCGGTCGCCAGGTAGGGCAGCGCACCGGCGAGGGCGAGGGCGACCCAGGCCACCGCCACCGTGACGAAGATGTCGAGCAGGAGGATGTCGTCGGGTATCCGGGTGGTCCGCCAGATGAGCATCCCCACGGCGAACACCGCAGCCCCGCACCAGGCGAGCGTGAAGGTCTCGGTACCCCCGACGAGCGCTTCGACGAACGCCGAGACGAGCAGACCCGCGCCGGCGACGGCGAACGTCATGCCGGCCACGTGCAGGGCCAGATGGGGGAAGCGGCCGGTCAGTCTCCGGCGTTCGACGCCGTGGATGCCGTCGTCGGTCATGGCGCGAGCATCGTCATCGCCCGCTCGCGCTCATGACGTGAAGATGGAGCGGGCGTCGGCCAGCGCGTCGGGCCGGGCGAACAGCACGATGTGGTCGTCGGCATGCAGGATCGTGCGACCGCGGGCGATCTCGGACGAACCGTCGGGCCGAACCACCGCGCCGATCAGGATGTTGTGCGGGAGCTTCAGTTCGGCGACCACGGCCCCATCGGCCAGCGAACCCTGTTCGACCGTGAGCTCGTCGACCTCGGAATCGCTCTCGAGGAACGTGGCGACGGCGTCGGTGCCGCGGACGTGGCGCAGGACGGCGTTGGCCGACGCCGTTCGCGGACTGAGCGCGGCGTTGATGCCGAGCGTGCGGACCAGGGGCAGCAGGGCGAGTTTGTGCAGCACGGCGATGGTGTAGGCACCGGCCGAAGCGGCGTAGGCACAGGCCAGCACGTTGGAGGAGTCCTCGCCGGTGGCGGCGATGACGGCGTCCATCTGGCCGACCCGCTCCTCCTTGAGGAGTTCGGTGTCGGTGATGTCGCCGTGGACGACGATCGCCCGGTGGAGCTGCTCGCTGAGCCGTTGGGCCCGGGTTCGGTCCCGCTCGACCAGCACGACCTCGACACCCTCGGTGTGGAGACTGGCGGCGACCCGGGAACCGATGGCGCCGCCGCCGAGCACCATCACCCGACGAGCGGCACCGCCGGGCGCGCCGACCAGTTGGAGGATCTGGTGCCGGGCGCTGCGCTTGGTCAGGACCCGGACGTGATCGCCGGGCAGCAGGATCTGGTCGCCGCGGGGGATCTTGGTGATGCCGTTGCGCGTCACGGCGCCGAACAGGAAATCCCAGTTCGGCTCCATGGCCCGTCCGATGTCGGCGAGGCTCTGGCCGGCCAGCGGCGCCCCGTCGCCGATGACGCAACCGACGACCTGGAGATCCCCTCCGGTCATCGGATACACCTCGTCGGCCCCGGTGGCGTGCACGAGCTCGAGGATCTCGTCGGCGGTGTCGGCATCGGGGTCGATCACCAGATCGGCTCCGACGGCGGCCAGCAGGCCCGCTCCGCCGGCGCCTCGGAGTTCTTCGGACTGGATGCGGATGATCGTGGTCTCGACGCCGTGTTCGCGAGCCAGCAGCGCCGTGATCAGGTTGATCTCGTCGGAGTCGGTGACGGCGGCGACCAGATCGGCGCGTCCGATCTGGGCTGCGGCGAGGACCGAGGGGCTGGTGCCGCTGCCGATGGCGACCTGGAGGTCGAGGGTGGCCCCGATCGCCGCCGCCCGGCCGGGGTCGGCTTCGACGACGACCACGTCGTGGTGCTCGGCCTCGAGCCGCTGGGCCAGATACCAACCGATCTCGCCGGCACCGACGACGACGACGTGCACCGAAGCGCTTCGGTCAGCTCACGACGGCGACGACGTCACCGACGAGCATCACGACCAGGAACACGAAGACGGTGCCGCCCAGCACGGTGTAGTGCCAGCGTTTCGGGTGTGACGACCGCCAGAACCGGCGCATGCTGATGGTGATCGAGATCATGGCGACGAGGCTGATGGCGATCCCGACCGGGCGACCGACCGAAGCGGCCATCCCGATCGCCGGGGCGACGAACGGGAAGAAGATGTAGGTGAGGAGGCAGCGCACCGACGAAACCAGGATGGACGTCTGGAACGCGGACTGGGCCTGAGCGGTGCTGGTGGGCGGAGCGCCGTCGACTCGGAGCAGCCGGCGCATTCGATCGTCGGCCGTGGGGCGAACCCCGCGCGGGCCGAGGGTTTCGGTCGTGGTCACCCGACCACGCTATCGGACTCGGTCACCCCAGTGGGAAACGGTGCCGGGCGCCACGTCGGGACGAGACTCGTCGGGGCACGGTCGGCCGGTCCGTGCGCCGAGCGGCGCCGGCGGCGGTCGGGCACAATGGCGCCGTGCGCTCCCTCCGCCCCGCTGCCCGAACCCGCGCCGCCCCGTCCCGTCCGGCATCGCTTCCACCCGCACTGTGGTTCGATGGCATCGAGCTGCCCGCAGCCCGGTCGCCGCTGCCGGGACCCAGCGCGGTCGACATCGCCATCGTCGGTGCCGGATTCACCGGTCTCTGGACGGCGTTCTACCTGACCCAGGCGCTGCCCGACGCCTCCATCGCCGTGATCGAGTCCCAGCGGGCCGGGTTCGGGGCCTCGGGCCGGAACGGGGGCTGGTGCATCAGTGAGGTGGCGGCCGGCGCCGAGCGGTGGGACGCCCTGTCGGGACCGGGGGCCGGAGCCCGCATGGACGCCGCCATGCACGCCACGGTCGACGAAATCGCGTCGGTCGTCGCCGAGCAGGGCATCGAGTGCGACTGGTCACTCGGCGGTGAACTCCACCTGGCCCGCAACGGGGGCCAGGCCGAACGACTGCGACGCGAGGTGGGCGAACCGGGGGTGGCGGCGACTCGCATCGAGCCGTTTGGCTCGATGCCGACGCAGCCCGCGAGCTCTGCAACGCCACCGAGGTGCGAGGCGCCCTCTTCGCCCCGCACACCGCCGCCATCCATCCGGCCAAACTCGTGTTCGGGCTGGCCGCGGCGTGCGAGCGTCGGGGGGTGACGATCTGGGAGGACACCGTCGTCACCGGGGCCGAAGCCGGGCGGGTGACCACCGACCGGGGCGTGGTCGATGCCGGCTCGGTGGTCATCGCCACCGAGGCCTACACCCGCGACTCTCGACGGGCGACGACGCGACCTCGTCCCGCTCTACTCCTTGATGGTGGCCACCGAGCCGCTCCCCGACGACGTGCTCGACGAGATCCGGCTCGAGACCCGGCCGACCTTCGCCGACGCCCGCTACCGGGTCATCTACGGCCAGCGCACCGCCGACGGCCGGATCGCGTTCGGCGGACGAAGTGCCCCGTACTCGTTCCGATCGCGGATCGACCCGGCCATCGAGGCGGCCGGCCCCGGTCATGCGTTGCTCGTCGACACCCTGCACGAACTGTTCCCGGTGCTGAAGGACCACGCCATCACCCATCGTTGGGGTGGAGTGCTCGGTGTCCCCCGCAACTGGACCCCGTCGGTCAACGACCTCGGCGGCGGGCTCTACCGGGCGGGGGGCTATGTGGGGGAGGGCGTGGCGGCCACCAACCTCGCCGGACGCTGCCTGGCTCAGCTCATCGCCGGCCGCGCCGGGGCCGGCGAGGTCGACGAGGAGCTCACCACCCTGCCCTGGGTCCGATCGCCGTCGCGACGCTGGGCGCCCGAGCCGTTCCGCTACGCGGCCATCCGGATCGGCGCCGAACTGTTCGAACGGGCCGACCGACGGGAGAACCGCACCGATCGCCCGGCCCGCGAGGCCGAGTTCGTGTGGGAGTATCTCCGGCGATGACCTCCGCCGCCGTCAGGGCGGCATCAGCTCCGAGTGTGACGACCATGTCCGATTCCCTCATCGATCCTCCCGGCACCGCGACGACCGACGGTGGCGCCGTGCCTCCGTTCCGGGTCCGACTCCTGCGCCGCGACGACGCCCCCGCCGCCGTCGAGATCGAGGCGTTGTGCTATCCGTTCCTCGACGACGAACACCGGCTGCGCTCGAGCGACGTGACGATCCACACCGATCGCTATCCCGAAGGGGCGTTCGCCGTGGTCGACGCCACCGACCGGCTGTGGGGCATGTCGGTCGGCTGGCGGATCGACTTCGATCTCGAACGGCCGCTCCACACCCTCGACGACGTGGCCGACCCGGCCCGGCATCGCGACGACGGCGCGTGGTACTACGGGCTCGACATCAGCGTTCACCCGGCCCAGCGGGGCCGGGGCCTCGGTCGGATGCTGTACGACGCCCGCCGCGACCTGGTCCGACGCGAGAACCTCCGCGGCATGCTGGCCGGCGGCATGATCCCCGGATACCGCGCCGTCATGCACGAGGTCGACGCACCGACCTACGTGCTCGACGTCCTGGCCGGCCGCCGAACCGACCCGACGCTGAACTTCCAGCTCGGGCAGGGGTTCGAGGTCCGTGGTCTGCTGCCCGGGTACGTCAGCGGAACCGCCGGTGGCGGCCTGGCCACGTTCCTCGTGTGGGAGAACCCGGACCACGTGGCCCGGGCATGACCATCGATCGCGGCATCGGGCGACGGGTGGTCTATGCCACCGACAACTCGATCCACCAGTGGCGGCCGAGCGGCGTCGCCGCGCCCCGGACCGCCGCCGAGGTCGTCGCCGTGGTGCTCGCCGCCGCCGGCGAGACGCCCCCGCCGGCGCTGGTGGCCCGGGGTGGCGGGACCGGCACCAACGGTCAGAGCCTCACCGATGGGCTGGTGATCGACACCAAGCGCCACCTCCACCGGATCGTTGCCGTCGACCCGACGGCTCGCACGGCCGTCGTCGAACCCGGGGTCGTTGCCGATCGCCTCGACGACGAGCTCCGATCGCACGGCCTGTTCTGGGCGCCGCACACCTCGACCCGCAACCGGGCGACGGTCGGCGGCATGATCGCCACCGACGCGGCCGGCAAGGGATCGCTGATCCACGGTCGCACCCACCGGCACGTCGCTGCGGTCGATCTCGTGCTCGCCGACGGCACCACCTGGACCGCAGCCCCGTTGACCAGGGCCGAGGCCGAACTCGAGGCCGAACGACCCGGCCGGGTCGGCCGGATCTGGCGGCTCCTCCTCGAGCTCGAGCCGGCATCGTCGATCGGCCTTCCCGAGCTGGCCCGGGGGTTCACGGGCTACGGGATCTCCCGCGTCCACCACGACGGACTGGTCGATCCGATCCCGGTCGTGTGCGGGTCCGAGGGCACGCTCGGCATCGTCGTACGGGCCACGCTTCGGCTCACGCCGATCCCGGCCGTGACGACCCTCGTCGTCGCGGCCTACACCGACTTCGACGCAGCCCTGCGCGACTCGATCGAGCTGTCGACGACCTCACCGGCGGCCCTGGAGGTCTGTGACGGCATCACCCTGGAACGGGGACGCTCGTCGCCGGGCTGGGCGGCCCTCGGGAGCCGCGTGGGCGAGGGATCACCGGCGTCCCCGGTCGGTGCCGTGCTCCTGGGCGACTATCACCGAGCCGACCTCGGGCCGGTCGTCGACCAACTCGAACGGCAGGGACGGGCCACCCGGGTCTCGGTCGTCACCGACCCGGCCGACCGAGCCGCGATCTGGAAGGTCCGGGCCGACGCCGTCGGTCTGCTGGCCCGAGTGCCTCACGGCGCACCTCGCCCGACGGCCTTCGTCGAGGACTGCGCCGTGCCCGTCGCCGCCATGCCGGACTTCATCGCCGAGTTCCGTTCGTTGCTCGACCGGCACGGGCTCGAGTACGCCATGTTCGGCCACGCCGATGTCGGATGTGTTCACGTGCGGCCGGCGCTCGACCCGGTCGGCGCCGACCACGAAGCGCTGGTCGCGATCGTCACGGCCGAGGTCGTCGATCTCGTCGCCGCCCACGGCGGTCTGCTCTGGGGCGAGCACGGCCGGGGGCTGCGGGGCAGCGTCGTCGACCACTTCCTCGAGCCCGACACGGTCGACCTGATGCGCGCGGTCAAGACCGCCTTCGACCCCGACGATCGCTGCAATCCGGGCAAGCTGTACCGGCCGTTCGACGGCCCGGCCCTCCGCACCGGCCACGGCAAGCAGCTGACCACCGGCGCCCTGCTGGGTCTCGAGGACGTCCCCCGCCGGGCGAGCGCCGACCGGGCGGTGCCGGTCTCGATCCGGCGGACCTACGCCTCGGCGTTCGACTGCAACGGGAACGGCCTGTGCCATCACGATGGCGACGCCGAGGTGATGTGCCCGTCCTTCAAGATCACCGGCGATCCCTTCCAGTCGCCGAAGGGTCGCGCCGACCTGCTCCGGGCCTGGCTCCATGCCGAACACACCGGGGCCGCGGATCCCGAGTTGGCCGACGCCGTCGCCGCCTCGCTGGCGACCTGCCTGTCGTGCGGGGCGTGTACCGGGCGATGCCCGGTCCAGGTCGACATCCCCGAACTGAAGTCCCGCTTCCTGGCGACCTACCACCGCCGTCGTCGGCACCGGCGTCGCCGCCCGGTCCGGGAACTGGCGCTGGCCCGATTCGAGTCCATCGCCCCTCGGCTCGTCGCCCTGCCCGATCGAGCTCGGCCTGCGGTGCGCCGGACGCTGCCGATTCTCGAGCGATGCCTCGGTCTCGTGGACCTCCCGCTACCGCCGCTCCGGTCCGATCATCCCGATCCGAGGCCGATCGGAACCTTCGCCGACGACGTCGAGGCCGATGTCGTCGTGCTCCCCGACGTGTTCTCGGCGGTCTTCGACCCGGCCGAGCTCGCCGCCGCGTGCTCCGTCCTCGAATCGACCGGACTGCGGGTCGCCGTCGCCGAGCTCGTGCCCAGCGCCAAGTTCGAACACGTCAAGGGCCTCCGGTCTCGTTTCCGACGGGCGGCCGCCCGGCAACGGGCGCTGGTCGAACGGATCCAGGCCTCGGGCGCCGTCGCGGTGTCGATCGAACCCGCGGTCGGGCTCATGCACGACCACGAGTACCCCGCGATCGACCCCGGCTATCCGCGCCTGGCCGTTCGGTCGATCGTCGAGCTCCTGGTCGAACGGAGCGAACACCTCGACCGGGTGGATCCCGCTCGGGCCAGGACGGTCCACCTGTTCGCCCACTGCACCCAGCAGGCCATGCGCCCGCAGTCCATCGAGCAGTGGGCCTCGGTGTTGCGGACCGTCGGCCACGACGTCGTCGTGGTCGACACCGGTTGCTGTGGCATGGCCGGCGTCTTCGGGCACGAAGCCGAACACGCCGGAATGTCCTCGGCCCTGTTCGATCGCCTGTGGCGGCCCCATCTCGAGCGGATCCTCACCGATCCCACGGCCCGAGCGGCGGCAACGGGATGGTCGTGCCGATCCCAGGCCGCCCGCCACGGGTTCGACGTCGCCAGTCCTCTCCGACTGTTGCCGTCCCCGCAGGCCGCTCGGGCCTGAAACGGACGAGCGGCAGCATCGGCGGCATCGGGCGGGCCCGATCTCAAGGTCGACGGTCGGCCGGCCGATGACAGGCTGTGGACACTGACGCAGACGGGCTGATGCTGGCGCCGACCATCGCCGAACAGGCCCGCACGACGCTCGCCTCGACCCCGACGGCGACGCTCGCGGCGCTCGACATCGACGGACGGCCCCTGCTGTGCCCGGTTCGCATCGTCGACGACGGCAGCGGGGCCCCGGTGACGGTGCTCTCGAACCTCTCGCCGCTGGTGTCGCGGTCTCGCCAGGACGCCCGGGCCGGCATGTCGATCGGCGACCGGCTGACCCTGCAGGGCGACCTCGCCGCCGTTCCGGGGCTGCAGCAGCTCGCCATGCAGCCCGCACTGGCCGAGCGGCACCCGAACCTGGCCGGCCCGATGGAGTCGATCGACTACTCGTGGATCCGCCTGGTGCCCTCCCGGGTGCAGTGGACCGACGAACGGGGGATCGTGCACGCCCTCGCGCCGTCGGACCTGGCCAACGCCGAACCGGATCCGCTGGCTCCGACCCAGGCCGATCTCGTCGCCGAGATCGCCGAACGACTCGACGACGACCTCCTGCTCCTGGCCCAGGGTCTGGTCGGGCGGTGGCGGGCAACGGCGGCCCGGCTCACCTCGGTCGATCGCTACGGACTCGTGGTCGAGGTCGACGAACCGGTCGGAACCTGCACGATCCGGGTGCCGTTCCCGCAGCGCCTGTCGGCCGTCGGCGAGATCCACGCCGCGGTCGCCGCCCTGCGCAACGCCGCCAACGAGACGCCGACGGGTCGGGCCCGCCGCGGGGTCGTCGGGTTGCCCCTGGCCGAACCCGACCGGGTCGCCGCGGAGCCGGCTCGGGAGGACACCCAGCGGTTCGACGGCTGGGTCCCACCGGCCGACGGACCCGGGGCCGGGACCCGAGCCGACGAACCCGAGCCCGAGACCGGACCCGACGTCGAGTTCGTCGTGCTACCCGCGCATCGGGGGGTCGAGTTCGACTGGGACGGCCTCGCCGCGACGGCGAGCCTGGGCGAGGGCGTAGAAGGCGACCGCCGAGGCCGATCCGACGTTGATGGAGTCGACCCGCCCCGCCATCGGAATTCGTACTCGTTGATGGACAGCCTCGAGCGTGCCGGCCGTGAGGCCCGGGCCCTCGCTGCCGAGGAGGAGCCCGATTCGCTCGTCGGGACCGACCTCGAGGTCGGCGATGTCGATCGCGTCGTCACCGGGCGTCAGGGCGACCAGGCGGACGCCGGCGTCGACGAGGACGTCGAGACCGGTGGGGAACGCGTCGAGGCGTGCGTAGGGGAGGGCGTAGGCCTCACCCATCGAGACCCGCCCGGATCGCCGGTACAGCGGGTCGCAGCTCGTCGGGTCGAGGAAGTAGCTGTCGATCCCGAGTCCGGCTGCGCACCGCAGGATGACGCCCATGTTGGTGGGATTCATGATGCCCTCGCACACCAGGATGTTCCGGGCTGATCGCAGGACCTCGGCGGCGTCGGGAACCGGTCGACGCCGGAAGCAGGCCACGCAACCGCGATGGAGGTGATAGCCCGTGATGTGCGACAGGACATCGGGTGCGCAGGCATACACCGGGACGTCGTCGGGGACGAGATCCCCGAAGGGTCGCGTCCGCTTCCCGTCGATCAGGATCGACTCCAGCACGAAACCGGCGAGGAGCGCCCGTTCGACGACCAGGTCGCCCTCGGCGATGAACCAGCTGGCGTAGTCGCCGCCCGGTTGCTCGCGCTGCTGACGCAGGGTGTGGTCGCGCAGGCCCTGGAACACGAAGATCCGGGGGTCCTCGTGGTCGTCGATCTCGAAGCGGGGCACGGGGCCGGAGGCTACCGGTGAGCCCCGTCGATCATCGACCGGGGCAGGGCGAGGGGCTACGATGCCGCCCCATGAACGCGATCGTGATCTTCGAGAGTCTGACCGGCAACACGGCGAAGGCCGGGCACGAGATCGCCGCCCAGCTCACCGCCGCCGGGATCGAAACCGTTGCCTGTCCGATCACCCAGGTCGATCTGGCGGCGCTGTCCCGGGCCGAACTCGTGATCGTCGGGTCGTGGACCGATGGCATCTTCATCGCCGCCCAGAAGCCCGGGCGCGAGGGCCGGCTCAAGAAGATGCCGGTGATCGACGGCAAGAAGGCGGCGGTCTACTGCACGTACGCCCTGAAGGACGGCAAGACGCTGGCCAAGCTCTCGGCCATCGTCGAGGAACGGGGCGGCGACGTCATCGGCGGCTATGCGATCCGCCGCGACCGACTCGATCGAGACACCACGTCGTTCGTCGATCGTCTGCTCGGGGCGTTGGCCGCCGAACCGGCGGCCTGACACCGCCACCGGCGGCCTGACACCGCCAACGGCGGCCTGACACCGCCACCGGCGGCCTGACACCGCCACCGGCGGCAGGCGGTCGGCCTAGACGTCGAGCATCGAGTTGCCGACGCCGCGCCGGCTCTTCGCCGTGCCCTCGCCCGACGAGCAGGCCTTCCAGAAGGCGCGGTAGCTCGGGTACTCGAGTTCGGGGACCACCCAACCCGATCGGACCAGTTCGGCGTGGAGGCGGGGCAGGTTGCGCCAGGGAACACCCATGTCGACGTGGTGGGCCAGGTGCCAACCGGTGTGGTAGGGCACCATCCAATACCGGGCGAACCGGGACTGGTGGATCACGTGGGTGGTCAGACGGCGGTCCTTGGAGCGAACGAGCCCGCCGTGTTCGGCGATGGAGCGGAGCCGATTCGAGAACTTCCAGAGCGTGGACCAGCTCAGGACCCAGACCACGTACATCAGGGGGCGCATCGCCACCACGGAGGCGGCGAGCATCACGAACTGCACGGCCAGGATCATCCGGGCCTCGCCGGGGCCCTTCCGGGCGCCGCGGAAGAGCCCTCGGAAGTTCTTGGAGGCGCTCTGGCCGGTGAGGTCGCGGACCAGTTTGCGACGCCACGAGGCGGGCGTGATCGGATAGCCGGCGTACAACGCGAGATCGGGTTCTTCGGGCCCCATCTCGTCGCGATGGTGCGCGAAGTGGGCCCGACGGTAACCCAGCATGGCCTGGAAGGTCGGGTAGCCGACCAGCCAGCGTCCGACGAAGTCGTTCATCCGCTGGTCGGTGAACAACAGGCGATGGGCCGCCTCGTGGCCGAGGATGTTGAGCCCGACATGGCCTCGAGCCATCAGGACGAAGGCCGCCAGATAGGCCCACCAGGTGTGGATGATGCCTGCCGCGATGACGATCCCGAAGGAATGGAGGAGCGCGCCCGACGACGGTGAGCGCGTTGCGCCCGTTCGAGATCCTCCGCAGTTCGTCGCGAAGCTCGCGGACCGGTTTGGCCCGCGCGTTGAGCCGATCGGTGGGCAGCACGTCGGGAAGGCGATCGGGCGCAGGCACGAGGGTCGCGGTTGACATGGCTCTCATACTACATAGAGTGATCGCTGTGAACAAGGGGAGTAACATCGGGGTCGGGGTCGGGGTCGGGGTCGGGGCCGGGTCGGGGTCGAGCCGGGGGCCGACGCGGCGGGCCCGGTGACCGCCGAATCGCTCGGGCTCGACGCGTTCTCGGCCCGGTCCGTCGTCCTCTCGATCCTGCTCGGGACGCATCCGCCGTCGTTGCCGGTCGGGTCCATCGTGGACCTGGCCGATCTGTTCTCGATCCCGGCGGGGACGATGCGGACGGCGCTGTCCCGGTTGGTCGCCGCCGGCGACCTCGTCAACGAGGGCGGAAACTACCGCCTCACCGATCGACTGGTCGCCCGGCAGCAGGCCCAGGACGAGGGGCGGCGGGTCGTCGACGAGCGATGGGACGACACCTGGTGGACCGTGATCGCGCTCTCCGACCGGCGTTCCATGGCGACGCGCCGGGCCTTTCGGGCCGAGCTCGAGGTTCTTCGTTTCGGTGAGCTCCGTCCCGACACCTGGATGCGCCCGGCCAATCTCAGCGTGGCCGACGAGGGGCGGCTGCTCGCCCTTCCCGACGCCATCGTGGCGCGGGGGCCGATCGCCGCTCCCGATGGGGCGGCGCTGGCCGGTCGGCTCTGGCCGCTCGAGGACGCCGCCGGTCGCATGCGGGCACTGCTCGGTCACCTCGACACCACCGCCCCGGCGCTGCGCGCCGGGACCGACGTCGGGCTGCTCCCCGAGGCCTTCGCGATCTCCGCGGCCGTCGTGCGGGCCCTGCGTACCGAACCCCGACTGCCCCCGGCCCTGACGCCGCCCGACTGGCCGGCCCCGGAACTGCGCGCCGTCTACGACCGCTACGAAGTCGACTTCCAGCGCCTGTTGCGGCGGTTCTTCAACCGGGCTCCGTGAGCCCCGGGAGCTCGCCGTCGGCGAACGCCGGCCCGACATGATCGCCCTGGCCGAGGCCGATCCCGATCGAGTGGATCATCGTCGCCGTACGTTCGTCGTCGATGCCCTGGGCGACGATCTCGATCCCCAGCTCGTCGGCGAGGGCGGCGATCCGCCGGATGACCCGCATCGACCGATCCGAGGCCATGACCCGCCCGGCGAGTTCGGGGGCCAGCTTCAACCGGTTCAGGGGGACGCACTCCAGGCACGCGATCGATGATCCGACCAGACCCCAGTGGTCGATTGCGACCGACACCCCGATGCCCTGCAGTCGGACGATCTCGGCGATGGCCCGCTCCGAGCCGGCCGTGGCATGCGAGTCGGCGATCTCCACCGACAGGAGCTCGGGCGGTGCCTCGTGTCGGGTCGAGGCATCCACCAGGTCGACGAACAGTTGCCCACCGACGAGGTGACGGAATCCGACGTCGACCGTGCAGACCAGGCCGAGGCGGTGCGCCGCAGCCGCAGCGTGGTCGAGCACGATTCGTCCCACCGCTCGCTCCAGACCCAACTGTTCGGCGAGCGGCACGAAGACCTCGCTCGGGACGACGTCGCCGTTCGACCGGGTCCAACTCGGTTCGAACGCCAGGCCGACGACCGAACGATCGGCCAGACCCACGATCGGCCGGGCCAGCGCGACGAGCGCCCCCCGTTCGACGTCGGTCCGCAGCTCGGACTTCAAGCGGAGGAGGTGGGTGCTGCTGTGCTCGTGGTCGGAGTCGAAGGTCATGACGGCGTTGCCACCCCGACCCTTGACCGCGTACATCGCCAGGTCGGCTCGGCGCAGGAGCGCGTCGGCCGTCTCGCCCCGACCGGCGCTCGCCACCCCGACCGACGCGGTCACCCGGAGGGAGTGGTCACCGATCGGACCGGCCAGACGCTCGGTCAGGCGCTCGGCGAGCCGGTGGGCGTTCTCGTCGTCGATCGCCCCGCCGAGGATCACCACGAACTCGTCGCCGCCCAGGCGCCCGGCGACGTCGGAGGCCCGCATGGTGTCCTGCAGGCGACGGGCGGTCTCGACGATGACGAGATCGCCCTGGCCATGGCCGTGGACGTCGTTGATGTCCTTGAAGCCGTCGAGGTCGACGAAGAGCACGGTCGGTCGGTCGCCGGCGCCGAGCCGCTCGTCCATGGTCGCCAGGATCGCCGGCCGGTTCGGCAGGCCGGTGAGGGAGTCGGTGGCCGCCTGGATGCGCAGCGCCTCGGACAGCTCATTGGCCCGAACCTGGGCGTTGACCGACCGCACCAGCATGCGGCTCGTGAACTCGAGGTAGGCGACGGCGCAGACCCCGACGAGCACGGCGACCATGATCAGGGAGTCGAGCGACCGGTGCATCACGAGCGCCAGGAACGTGAGCCACTGGGCTCCGATGAAGGCGGAGCCGATCAACCGGGAGCCCGAGAAGGCGACGACGCCGGCTGCGGTCGTCATGACGAGGAAGGCCACCACGATCATCCGGAAGGTCATGGCGTCGCCGGCCACGACGGGGATGGTGATCGCCGTACCCCAGGTCGTGCCGATCACCACCATGAGCACGGCGTACGCCCGTTCCCAGGCTCGGGCCGAGCGGGCCCACCACCAGGTCCGGGTCACGAGCAGCAGCCCCTGGACCACGGCGCCGGCCCAGATGGCGACGATCCAACGGTGGAGGGGTCCGAGCGCCGCCTGCCCGTCGATGACGACGGCCATGGCCAGTGGGGCCGCGATCAGGCCCATGACGTTGACCCAGCCCGGGGGCACGACGGTGGAGAGCAGGAGTTCCTTCACCCGTCGCTGGTCGTGGGCCGCGGCCATCCCGCCAGCATCGGTCGGCTGGTCCGCCACGTGAGTCCGGTCGCCCTGCGGGCCCGGACGAGCGCTGGGGACGGTCAGGGAACGAGGAGGTCGAGCACCTGGGCGACGCCGTGTTCGGCGTGGTGGGGGGCCCGCAGGGTGGTGACGGCCATCACCGACGGGATGCGCGTTGGCCATGGCGTAGCCCCGTCCCGCCCAGGCCAGCATGGCGAGGTCGTTGTGCTGGTCACCGAAGGCCACGACGTGCTCGGCCCCGAGGCCGAGGCGGTCGGCGAGGCGGGCCAGGGCTGCACCCTTGTCGACGCCTGGGGCGGTCACCTCGACGAACGAGGCTCCCGACGAGCTGACCTCGAGATCGGGCGGGAGGAGGGGACGCACCGCGTCGAGGAGCTCGTCGAGAACCAGTTCCTCGTGGGCGATCATGACCTTGTTGAGCACGAGCCCCGGGATCGAAGACCACCGACGGCTCCTCGAATCGGGGACCGCCCCGGCGGGCGTGGTGTTCGCCGTAGGCCCGGTCGCGATGGATCCCCGTTTCGTGCTCCCAGGCCAGTCCCACGACCGGGCAACGCCGAGGCGAGGTCGGCGATGGCGGAACAGGCCGAGTCGTCGAGCGGGAACCGCTCGACGACGGTGTCGGTCTCGAAGTCGTACAGCGTGCTGCCGTTGGAACAGATCGCCCACCGGAACGCCCCGACGGGTCGCAGGCGGGGCGCCGCGGTCCAATGGGATCGGCCGGTCGCCGCGGCGACGGTCAGCCCGACGGCGGCGACCCGTCGCAGGGCGACGGTCGTGACCTCGCTGACCTGGCGGGACTCGTCGAACAGGGTGCCGTCGAGGTCGCTCGCCACCAGGCGGAGCGGCGGCGTCGTCACGGGCACCCGGGCGGCCGTCGGGTCCCGCCGGTGATCGTCTCGATCATCGCCGCCGCAGCCAGGGCCGTTCGATCCTCGAGGAACGGGCCCGACCACCTGGAGGGCGAGGGGCAGACCGGTCGAGTGCATCCCGATCGGGACGGCCGTGGCCGGCAGGTACGCCATGCCGAACAGGCCCATCCAGCGCATGATGTCGAGATAGGGCCGTGACCGACCGGCGACCTCGATGGTTCTCGCCGTCAGGGGGTGGGAGTGATCGTGCGGATAGGCGACGGTCGGAGCGATCGGGGCGAGGACGACGTCCCAGGATTCGAAGAAGGTCTTCCAACGGGCGCGCATCTGGAGCCGTCGTTCGTTGTTGGTGAGCCAGGCTCGGTGGCGCAGACCGGCCCCGTGGACGCCGAGTTCGCCCTCGACGCTCGCTCCGGCTGCCTCACGGGCTGCCAGATCGTCGAGTTCGGCGAGGCTGTGGCTGCCCGACAGGGCCCCACCGAGGAGCGCCCAGAACGTGGCGTCGGCCTTCGCGAAGTCGAAGCGCTCCGGACGGGCGTCGTGGCTGACCCGGGCCCCCAGGCCTTCGAGGCGATCGGCCACCGAGACGATCGCCGCCTCGATCTCGGGGTCGACCGGGCAGTGGGGGTGGTTCGCCATCACGGCGACCCGCAGCGACGCCGGGTCGAGGGTCCGAGGTTCGGGAAGGTGCAACGACCACGCTCGATCGTGCCAGTCGTCGGGTCCGGCGAGCAGGCCGAGCGCCAGGTCGGCGTCGGCGACCGTGCGGGCCATGGGGCCGACGACGGCGAGATCGGCCTGGGTGAGCGTGCCGGGCGGACCGGGGATCTGGCCCTTGGCCGACACGATCCCGTAGCTCGGCTTGTGGCCGACCACGCCGCACAGCCCGGCCGGATTGCGGATCGACCCGGCGATGTCGCTGCCGATCTCCAACGGTGTCAGGCCGGCGGCGAGGGCACCGGCCGAACCGCCCGAGGAGCCTCCGACGGTGCGCTCGGTGTTCCACGGGTTGTTGGAGGTGCCGAAGAGGTCGTTGAAGCTCTGCGTGTCGCCGGCGTAGATCGGCAGGTTGGTCTTGCCGAAGACGACCACTCCGGCCGCCCGCAATCGGGCGACGGCGGCGGCATCGGTGGTCGGCACGAATTCCGACAGCTCGGGAGCGCCCGAGGTCGTTCGCATCCCGGCGGTCATCAGCGAGTCCTTGACCGTCATCGGAACGCCGGCGAGCGGGCCGAGCGGATCGCCGGCGAGCCGTCGGCGATCGATCTCGCCAGCCTGGCGCCGCGCCCCCTCGGCGTCGATCGTGACCACGACGTTGAGGGCGGGGTTCGTCGCCGCCACGGCCGCCAGGTGATCGTCGAGGGCCTCGACGGCCGAGAGCTCCCGGCGGGCCAGGGCGCCGGCGAGGTCGCGGGCGGACATCCAGTGGGGTGCGGTCGGTGCTCCGTCGCTCACGACGTGACGTTACCGTAGGACCCCGAAGCGCCGGGAGGTTCGGCGTCCGTGGTCGCCGTGGCCACCCCCGATCGAGCGACAAGGACACCGGTGACATCTCGCATTCTCGTGCTCATGGGGTCGGGCGAGACCGCCCCGACCATGGTCAAACCGCATCGATCGGTCTTCGACCGTCTGCAGACCGGCTCCGCCGGTGATGCGCCACCCAGGGCGGTGATGATCGACACCCCGTTCGGGTTCCAGGAGAACCGGGACATCCTCGTCGAGCGAACCCTGCAGTACTTCGACGAGAGCATCGGCCGGACCGTGGTCGCCGCCGGCCTCCCGCGGATCGTCGGCGTCGATCCGGTCGAGGTCGAGGCCGGGTTGACCCGGCTGCGGCAGGCCGATTGGGTCTTCGCCGGACCGGGAAGCCCCACGTATGCCCTTCGTCAGTGGGCCGGCACCGCCGTCCCCGACATCCTCGCCGACAAGCTGGCCCGGGGCGGCGCCGTGGTGTTCTCGTCGGCGGCGGTGCTCACACTCGGCGTGGCGACGGTGCCGGTCTACGAGATCTACAAGGTCGGCGCCGAACCCGAATGGATCCCGGGCCTCGATCTGCTGACACCCCTGGGCCTGCCCGTCGCCGTGATCCCGCACTACGACAACACCGAGGGCGGCAATCACGACACCCGCTACTGCTACCTGGGTGCCCCGCGCCTGGAGCGCCTCGAGGCCGAGCTGGGTCCCGACCGGCACATCATCGGCATCGACGAGCACACGGCGTTGATCATGGATCTCGACGCCGACACCGCCGAGGTCGTCGGCAAGGGCGTGGTCACCGTGCGATCCGATGGTCGGAGCAGCACCATCGAGTCCGGGTTGACCGTCGGTCTCGATGCCCTTCGCCGTCCCGATCACGCCCGACGTCCGACGCTGGTGACGGCGGTCGCCGGCGCCCACGGCCGGACCGCCGGCCGAAGCGCCGGCGGCGTCTGGAGCTGCCGCCTCGCTCCTCGACGACGTCCGCCGCTTCGAAGCCGACTTCGACGTGGCGATGGGCGACCGCAACGCCAAGGCCGCGGTCGGCGCCGTGCTGGCCCTCGAATCGTCGATGGCCGTCTGGGCGGCCGACACCGCCCAGAACGACCATCACGACCAGGCCCGGGCCAGCCTCCGATCGATGATCTCCCGGCTCGGTTCGGCCGCCACCGACGGCCTCCGCGATCCCCGGAGCGTCATCGAACCGGTGGTGGAGGCGACCCTCGCCCTCCGACGCGTCGTGCGCGACGAGAAGCGGTTCGATCTGTCCGACCTCATCCGCGACGAGTTCGCCGCCGTCGGGATCGAGGTCCGGGACACGCCCGACGGCGTCGAGTGGGTGCTGCAATGACCGGGTCGGGAACGGGAGCCTTCGATCTGGAACTGTCGGCCGACGTCGCCGACGCGCTCGACGCGGCCCAACCCCTCGTCGCACTCGAATCGACCATCTTCTCCGAACTCGGGATTGCCCGATCCGCACAACCGGGTGGCGCTCGATCGTTGTCGCCGAGCCGTGTCCGCCGCCGGGGCCGTGCCGGCGCTCACGGCCATCCTCGACGGTCGGGCGTCGTCGGG
Source organism: uncultured Acidimicrobiales bacterium (assembly GCA_963717115.1). Classification (GTDB taxonomy): domain Bacteria; phylum Actinomycetota; class Acidimicrobiia; order Acidimicrobiales; family SZUA-35; genus JBBQUN01. Next base: position 476,048 of record CAVQVO010000020.1, read on the forward strand.
GCCGCCGATCCGGCCGTCATCTGCGGCCCGGCCCGCAAGGTGGCGGCTCGGGACCTCGCCGTGGCGATCGGTCAGCGCTGGGCCTACGGCGCGACGACGGTCTCGGCATCGCTGACCCTGGCGGCGCTGGCCGGGATCGAGGTGTTCGCCACCGGTGGGATCGGTGGGGTGCATCGTGACTGGTCGACCACCGGTGACATCAGCGCCGATCTGTCGGCCCTGGCGACGCATCCGCTGGTCACGGTGTCGGCCGGGGCCAAGGTGTTCCTCGATCTGCCCGGAACCCTCGAGCGCCTCGAGACCGACAGCGTCCCGGTCCTGGGATGGCGCTGCGACGAGTTCCCGGCGTTCCACGCCCGCAACAGCGGGCTCCCCGTCCCGCACCGGGTCGATTCGGCCGCCGAGGTCGCGGCCATCGCCCGGGCCCACTGGGCGCTCGGCGGGGGAGGGATCCTCGTCGTCGCCCCGGTCCCGGCCGACGGATGCCGTGCCCCTCGAGCGCATCACCGACGCCGTCGACGCGGCGCTCGCCTCGGCCCGGGCCGCCGGGGTCCGGGGCAATGCCGTCACCCCGGCCGTGCTCGCCGCGATGGCGCAGGCCACCGACGGCGACTCCATCCCCGCCAACCTCGCCCTGGCCGAGAACAACGCCTCGATCGCAGCCTCGATCGCCGTCGCGCTCGCCGACTTCTGGTGAGACGGCCGGTGCTCGGCGACCGGCCGACCAGGGCCGACCTGTTCCTCGGGGCGCACGAGTGGCTGAGCCGACGGGCGGCGATCACGGCGCACAGCAGGCGGGGGCGGCGGTTCGCCGCGTTCGGTGAGGGCAGCTGGCTCTGCTTCCCGCCGGCCGCGCTCTTCGGCGAGGCGTCGATCCGCATCGGGGCCGACACCCTGATCGGGCCCTACGTCTCGTTGAGCGCCGGCATGGTTCCCGGTCAGCAGCTGCTCAGCGATCGGATCATCTCGATCGGTGACCGCTGCCTGATCGGCCGGCACAGCAGCATCGTGGGGCACTTCGACATCGTGATCGAGGACGACGTGTTCTTCGGTCCCAACGTGTACGTCACCGACCAGAACCATGCGATCGACGATCCGACCGTCCCGATCGGCCGGCAGAGCCGTCCCGAGGCGCCGGTGGTCATCGGGGCCGGGTCCTGGCTCGGGGCGAACGTGGTCGTCCTTCCCGGGGTGACCATCGGCCGTCACGTGGCCGTGGGGGCCGGTTCGGTCGTGACCCACGATCTGCCCGATTTCACCGTGGCCGTCGGCTCACCGGCCCGGGTGGTCCAGCGGCGGGGGATGGAACCGCCCCCGGCGGACGCAGGGGACGCAGGGTTCGAGCGGCGGTCCGAGCACGGGTCCGAGCGGGGCGCTGCGGGTCGGGCCGGAATCGATCAGAGCCCGATCTCGGAGTCGGGTACCGAGTAGGTGTCGCAGCGGTTCGGATCGCCGCTGTCGAGCCCGACCCCGAACCACGACTGGCGAGCCTCGGCCGAGCCATGGGTCCAGGTGTGCGGGTCGATGGACATCCCGGCCTGGCTCTGGATGCGGTCGTCACCCACGGCGGCCGCGGCCGCCAGACCCTCGGTGATGTCGCCCGGCTCGATGATCGCCCGACCGGCGTTGGTGGTTCGTTGCGACGCCGAATGGGCCCAGACCCCGGCGAAGCAGTCCGCCTGGAGCTCCTGGCGAACCGACATCGAGTTCTTCTCACCCGGGTTCTGGGCGACGTACTCCCGCACCTGGTCGCTGATGCCCGTGATCGTCTGGACGTGATGACCGACCTCGTGGGCGATCACGTAGGCCTGGGCGAAGTCCCCGGGCGCTCCGAAGCGGCGGGCCAGCTCGCCGTAGAAGTCGAAGTCGATGTAGACCTTCCGATCGCCCGGGGCCCCGCAGTAGAAGGGGCCGACCGCCGAGGTGGCGTTGCCACAGCCCGTCGACACGGCGTCTTCGAAGATCACGAGCTTGGTCTCCTCGTAGCCGCCGCCGACCGACCGGAAGTACTCGGACCAGACCTGCTGGATGTCGAACATCAAGAAGCCCATGAAGGCCTTCGTGTCGGCGTCGGGATCGGGCACCTCGCTGCCGGTGGCCCCACCGGTGTCGATCTCGGCGCTCTGCCCACCGTCGAAGCCCGGGACACCGATGTCGATCCCCGTCGACGAACCGTCCCCGCCTCCGAGGGCACCACCGCCCAGCAACAGACCGACGATCAGGACGAGCAGCCCGCCGAGGCCACCGCCGACCTTGCCCACCGGCAGCCCGCCGGCAGAACGGCGGGTGCCGCCGCGACGGCTGCCGCGCCGATCGTCGATGTACTGCTGACCCTTCGCGGCCGTTTCCTCGTCGTAGCGAACCATCGTCGTCGGTCACCCTTCGGCCTGGAACCTGCGGGATAGCCTGTCGCCCGGAGGTTGCGAACGTGGAGGACTCTACAACGAGGGCACCCGAGGGGGTCGTCCCCGACTGTGCGTTCATCGAGTTCCGAGACCACCTCGACACCTACCGAATGGCGATCGAACGGGGCTGGTCCGACGATCGGTACGTCGAACTGGTGACCGAACTCGACCGGGCACTCCTCGCCGCCGGCGGTGTGGGATTCCGGACGACGCCGCTGGTGGAACTGGGGTTCGTCGACCCCCGGTTCGCCACCACGGCGGCGACCTTCGTCAAGGTCGAGACGGGCAACGTCGGTGGTTCCCACAAGGCCCGACATCTGTTCGGGCTCTTGATCCAGGCCACGATCGACGAGCGCACCGTCGACGCCGAGCGGGATCGGCGATCCGACGCCCCGCTGGCGATCGCGTCCTGCGGCAACGCCGCGCTCGGCGCCGCCGTCGTTGCCCGGGCCGTCGGACGTCGACTGCTCGTCTTCGTTCCGGCCGGCGCCGATGCCTCGGTCGTGAGCGAGCTGGACCGGCTCGGCGCCGAGATCGAGGTGTGCCAACGGGTTCGGGGCGAAACCGGGGATCCGTGCGTCGACGCCCTGCACCGGGCCATCGACGCCGGTGCCCGGCCGTTCACGGTGCAGGGCCCGATCTGCCCCGGTGTGATCGACGGCGGGCGGACGCTCGGCCTCGAACTGGGTGGTCAGCTCGCCGCCCTCGACGTCGCACCGACCGACCTGTACGTCCAGATCGGCGGGGGTGCACTGGCCACCGCCGTCGTCGACGGCCTCGAGCGATCGGGGAGACTCGCCGTGCTCCCTCGGCTCCATCCGGTCCAGCCTGCGGCGGCTCACCCGTACGTCGCCGCCTGGCAGCGGATCCGGCCCCGCTTGGTCGCGCTCGTCGAGTCGACCCGGTCGGCGGGTCTCGACGATCGCGACCTCGGCCGGGAACTGGCCGATCCGGAGCGCCGGAGGGCGATCGACGCCGTGATCGCCCGGTCCGACGATGCCATGCAGCCCTGGCCCGGCGAGCCGCGCAGCGTCGCCACCGGCATCCTCGACGACGTCACCTACGACTGGAAGACCGTGCTCGGGCATCAGTGCCACACGGGCGGTTGGCCGGTGCTGGTCGACGAACCCGACTTCGAGCGTGCCCAACGGGACCTCGCCGGCCTCCTGCGCGACGTCGACCCCGCGCTCGTCGCAGCCGACGCCACCGGAGCCGCCGGCTTCGCCGGCCTGCTCTCCGATTCGTTGCGCCGAGGCGACGACGGACCGGTCGTCGTCATCGCCTCCGGCCGGATCCGGGCCTGACGTGTCGGCCCGCCCGACCTCGCCCCGTCCCGGCCGTCGACCGGTCCGTTCGACGGCGCTCGCGCTGGTCGCCCTGTCGCTGGTGGTCCTGCTGTCGTCGGCCCCGTTCCCGGTGAGCTCCTCGGCGCAGGGGCCCGCCGACGCATCCGGCGAGGCATCGCAGACCGTGCTCGAGCCCGGGCGCCAGGTCATCGACGATCTCTCCGGCGACGGTGGGGTGGTCGACGGCCCGAGCATCGCCGAACGGACGGGATCGGTCGAGGAACTCCCCGCCGGGGTGGCGGCCGTCTCGGTCGCCGTCGACGGGTTCGTCCTGTGCCACGAGCCCGACGTGCCGGCCGCCGTCGTCGCCGACATCGTCCAGGCCCTGGCGGCCTGGAACGCCGTCCTCGGGCTGTCGGGGCCGCCGATCGGCGTCGACCTGCGCTGGGTCGATCTGGCCGGCCCCTCCTCGTTGGGCGTGGCCGGGCCGGTCAACTTCGTCAGCGGTCCCGGCCTTCCTCGACCCCTCACCCGCTATCCGGTGGCCCTCGCCAATCACCTGCTCGGGGCCGACCAGAACGGACCGGGATGTGCGGGCGCCGGCGCCGAGATCGTCGTGAGCCTCAACCGGTCGGCCGGTGGCGACGGCTCGTTGTGGAACATCGGCGACGAGCAGGCCACCACCGCCCAGATCGACCTCAGCACCGTCGCCATGCACGAGATCGGTCACGGGCTCGGCCTGGTCTCCTCGGCCGGCAGTGGCAGCGGCGAACTCCGCTGGCCCTACGACGGCGGGTCGCCGTATCGATACGACCAGCACTTCGGACTGTGCGAATCCGAATCGGCGACCGGTTGTGACGGCGCGCTGAACCCCCTCGATCCCGCCAACGGCACGGCCGGTCTGACCTCCACCCGGCTGTGGTTCGACGCCGCCGGCGGTCACCGTCTCGAACTGCATGCGCCGTCCGCCTGGGCCGCCGGCTCCTCGGTGGCCCATCTCGACGAGACCCGTTATCCGGCGAGCTCCCCGTTCGGCCTCATGACCCCGTTCTTCCGGCGCGGTGAGGTCGTCCAGACCGTCGACGCCGCGTCCCAGTCCGTCCTCCAGACCCTCGGATGGACCCTGGCCCGGCCACCGGTGCCACCGTCCCAGGTCGTCGCCACCCGCGGCGACGCGTCGGTCTCGGTGTCGTTCGCTGCGGCACCCCTGACCGCCGCCGATGGAGCAGCGGTGGCCGCACCGGCGACCACCCATCGGATCACGGTTCGTCGAGGCGGCGCCGTCGCGGCAACCGTCGACACCCTCGGCTCGCCGGTGACGGTGCGGGGGCTGACCAACGGGGTGCGCTACGCCGTCGACGTCCGAGCCGTCAACAGCGCCGGACCGAGCGGTCCTCCGGCCTCGGTTCCCGAGGTCGTTCCCCTCGAACTGCCCCCCTTCGCCACGGCGGAGTCGGCGATCGAGACCCTGTCACGAGGGCTGCTCGGCCTGGCCCCCGATCGCCGTGACCTGGCCGACGGGGCCGCCCGGCTCCGGACCGGCACCTCCATCCCGGCCGAGGCGTCCCGTCTGGCGGCGAGCAACCGGATGGAGCGACGACTCCAGGTGATCCGTCTCTATCTCGGGTTCTTCGAGCGTGATCCCGATCCCGGGGGTCTCGCCTACTGGTTCGCCGAGGTGGAGCGGGGTGTCACCCTCGACGTCATCGCCTCGTCGTTCGCCATCGCCAGCGAGTTCGATCGAGGTCGGACCGTTCCGACACCGGAGTTCGTCGACGCCGCCTATCGCCGGATCCTCGGGCGAGCGCCCGATGCCGACGGGCGGAACTACTGGGAGACCACGCTCGGGCGGGGACTCGATCGGGGTCAGATGCTGATCCTGTTCACCCAATCCGCCGAACACGTTGCCAAGACCGCCGTCCGGGCCGACGTGATCAGCGTGTCGTTCGGCCTGCTCGGGCGGATCCCGGTCGATGCCGAGGCAACGGCGTTCGGCGACGTGGCGGCCGCCGGCGGTCGAGCGGCGCTGGCTGCCCAACTGGCAGCCGGACCGGAGTTCTTCGATCGGTTCGACCCCGACTGACGCCCGAGCCGGGTCCGTCGGCCGCGTCGCTCGGTCAGCCGGCCAACGGTCGGCCGAACAGCGTCACGTCGGTCCAGCCGGCCAGGAAGGCCTCGGCCGACAGACAGGCGCCGAGGAACGGGCCCTCGCCATGATCGCCAACGGCGTCGAGCGCGGCGGTGACCCGATCGGCGACGGACGCGGCGACCGTCGCCTCGTCGCCGTCTTCGAACCCGGCGATCAGGAGACCGGCCGTGGTGATGAAGTCGGGCAGGACCGCAACGCCCTGGCGTCGGAGCATCGCGAAGGCCTTGGTGGTGACGGGGATCGCGCCCCAGGGGACGAGGGCCGACGCCTTCACCATCCCGGCGCCCTGGTGCGTGAGCGTGCCCATCTTGGATCCGGGGAGCAGGGCATCGACGTCGGCACCCCAGATCAGCCACGGTTTGGTGTCGGCTCCCGGGACGTCGACCAGTTCGGCTCCGGACGCGACGAGCGCCGCGGCGAGCTCGGACGGAGCATCACCCTCGATGGTCACGCGTTTGCCGTCGAGACCCCCCAGCGCCCAGGCGGTGGCCGCCACCACACCTGCCACGTGTGCCGCCGTGGTCGGAGCCGACGGCGAGCCGGCCCGTGCGGCTTCGACGAGGGGAGCGAGGTCGTCGTCGGTGAGTCCCTTGGCGGCGCTCAGCCGCAACCGACCTTCGCCGGCGGCGGGGAGCAGCTCGGCGACGAAGGCCTCGATTGCCGGGCCGACGGCGTCGCCCTCGGCATTGATCCCGCCCGATGCCCCCGAGATCTGGTGCCCGAACGAGGCGTACGTGTAGGTCGCGGTGCGAGCGAGATCGGTGGCGCTCGACTCGAGGATCTTGCGGGCGCAGCGCACCACCCCTGCAGCCGGCACGTCGGGGATGTCGACGACCACGAAGGCGTCGGTGGAGGTCAGGGTCTGAACGGGCACGACGAGGAGTCTTTCACGTTTGCCGACGGGTTTGGGAACCGACTTCGCTCGGCGCGGGCTTGCCGGCCAGCGCCACGATGCGGTCGAACTGCGCCTTGGTGACCGGCTGGATCGAGAGCCGCTGACCCTTGGCCAGCAGCGGCATCCCGGCGAGCGACCGCTGCTGCTTGAGTTCGTCGAGGGGCACCAGCCGGGGCAGGTGGGCGACGTAGGCCATGTCGACCAGGATCCAGCGGGGGTCGTCGGGGTCCGACGAGGGGTCGTGGTACGGCGAGTCGGGGTCGAACGCCGTGGGGTCGGGATAGGGCTCACTGGCGACCTCGGCGATGCCGACGACGCCGGGGGGTTTGGCGTTCGAGTGGTAGAACAGCACGGCATCGCCGACCTTCATGTCGTCGCGCATCGTGTTGCGGGCCTGGTAGTTGCGGATGCCGTCCCACGGTTCGACACCGGCGCGTTCGAGGTCGTCGATCGAGAACGCCTCGGGCTCGCTCTTGATCAGCCAACAGCGGGTCTTGGGGGCCATCGCCGGACCCTATCGCCCCCGAACGCGCCGCATCCATGTCGCCGGGCCCGGAACCGGGTCGGCGACATGGATGCGAACGGAGCAGGTCGGGCGGTCGAGGCGACCACCCGATCGTCGATCAGACGAAGGCGCCGGCGAACACCAGGCTCACGATGGTCATGACCTTGATGAGGATGTTCATGGCCGGGCCGGACGTGTCCTTGAACGGATCGCCGACGGTGTCACCGACGACGGCCGCCTTGTGGGAATCCGAGCCCTTGCCGCCGTGATGGCCGCTCTCGATGTACTTCTTGGCGTTGTCCCAGGCGCCGCCCGAGTTGGCCATGAAGATGGCCAGGGCGAAACCGGTGACCAGCGAGCCGGCCAGGAACCCGCCCAGGGCGTTGTAGTCGACGAAGCCGATGACCAGCGGAACCACGATGGCGAGACCGCCGGGGATGATCATCTCCTTCAGCGACGCCTGGGTGGAGATGGCCACGCAACGAGCCGAGTCGGGGACGACACCGGGAAGCCCCTCGCGCAGACCGGGGATGTCCCGGAACTGACGACGGACCTCTTCGATCATCTCCTGGGCGGCACGCCCGACGGCGTCGATGGTCAGCGCCGCGAACAGGAACGGCAGGCCGGCACCGATGAAGAGGCCGATGAAGACGTGGACGTCGCCGACGTTGAGATCGAGTTCGCCGCCGCCCTTGGCGATGGCGAACTCGAAGCTCTTGAACAGGGCCAGCGCGGTCAGGGCAGCCGAGCCGACGGCGAAGCCCTTGGCGATGGCGGCGGTGGTGTTGCCGAGGGAGTCGAGGGCGTCGGTGACCTCGCGGACCGACGGATCGAGCTCGGCCATCTCGGCGATGCCGCCGGCGTTGTCGGCGATCGGGCCGTAGGCGTCGACCGAGACGACCACACCGGTGGTCGCCAGCATGCCGATGGCGGCCAGGGCGATGCCGTAGATGCCGCCGAAGCCGATCGGGATGGCGTCGTTGTTGTCGGCGAGGGTCTTGAGCGTCAGCTCGCCACCCCAGTAGGCGACGGCGACGCCGATGACGATCAACACGACCGAGGAGGCCACCGAGATCATGCCCGACGAGATGCCGCCGAGGATGGTGGTGGCCGGGCCGGTCTCGGTCTGCTTGGCGATCTTCTTGACCGGTCCGTAGGCGTCCGAGGTGTAGTACTCGGCGGACTTGCCGAGGGCCCACCCGATGATCAGACCACCGATGACCGCGATGGCGAGACCGATGGGGGAGTCGAATGCCTCGTCGGCGAACATCCAGTAGGCCAGGCCGATCGTGGCGACCAGGGTGATCCCCATGGCCACGTTGGTGCCCATGTGCAGCGCCCGGCTCAGCGCGTGGCTGTCGGTCGAGGTCCCGCCCTTGACCAGGAACGAACCGATGATGGAGGCGAACATGCCGACGAAGGCGACGGCCAGGGGGAACATCAGCAGGGGGATGTGCAGGGTCGTGTCGATCGCATCGGCGTTGATGTTGAGGGCGAAGGCGGTCAGCGAGATCGGGGCCAGGATCGACCCGGCGTAGGACTCGAACAGGTCGGCACCCATGCCGGCCACGTCACCCACGTTGTCGCCGACGTTGTCGGCGATGGTGGCCGGGTTGCGAGGGTCGTCCTCGGGAATCCCGGCCTCGACCTTGCCGACGAGGTCGGCACCGACGTCGGCGGCCTTGGTGTAGATACCGCCACCGACACGGGCGAACAGGGCGATCGACGAGCCACCGAGGCCGTATGCGGTGATGATCTCGAAGGCGTCTTCTCCGCCGACGTTCATCACGAACACGATGTAGACCGCGGTGAGCCCGAGCAGGGCGAGACCGGCGACGGTGAAGCCCATCACGGCGCCACCCCGGAAGGCGATGGGCAGGGCCTTGCCCGGTCCCTCCTTCGCGGCTTCGGTGGTTCGGGCATTGGCCATCGTGGCGACGGTCATGCCGATGTAGCCGGCCGAGGCCGACAGGAACGCGCCGATCACGTAGCTGATCGAGGCGAGCGGGTGGATCACGATGGCGATGAGCACGGCCATGACGACGACGAATCCCGAGACCCAGGTGTATTCCTGCTTGAGGAAGGCCTTGGCGCCCTTCTGGATCTCGGTCATCAGGAAGACCATGCGTTCGTTGCCGGGGCTGGCCTTCTTCACTTCGTTGAAGAAGTATCCGGCGAGCGCCAGTGCTGCCAGGGCAGACACCAGCGCGTAGTACGGGATGTTTTCCACGCGACTCTCCTCCACAGAAATTCACGAGCACGGCGAAGTTCGCCGTGCCAGGGCTGTCGGCGCGGTCGGGACACCGGACAGACCGAGCAAACGTACTGGTCGGGATTGACCGCAGCAACAAACGGGGTGCTTTGCCTGGTCGGTCCCCGAACCCGACCCCGAGGTCCGGGGCGCTCGCCACCGCGACGCCGAGGCGACGGGTGTGGGTCAGTGCTGGGGGACCGCGAGTGTCGAGCGCCAGGCCGCAGTCAGGGTGTCGACGAGATGATCGACGTCGGCGGTTCCGGCCAGCTCGCGGATGCTGTGCATCGCCAACTGGGGTGCGCCGATGTCGACGGTCGGAACGCCGAGGGCCGCCGCCGTCAGCGGGCCGATCGTGGACCCACAGGGCAGGTCGTTGCGATGGTGGTAGGTCTGCAGCGGCAGGCCGGCCCGGTCACACACCTCGCGGATGAACCACTCCGAGTCGCCGTCGGTGGCGTAGCGCTGGTTGGCGTTCCGCTTGACGACGACGCCGCCGTTGACGGCGATCGGATGCCGGGGCTCGTGCTTGTCGGCATAGTTCGGATGCGTGGCGTGGGCCCCGTCGGCCGAGATCACGATCGAGCGGGCCAGCTGCTCGAGGAATGCCGGCCGATCGGCGCCGGCGGCGGCTGCGATGCGTTCGAGCAGGGACGCCACGAACCGCCCGGCGGCCCCGTTGGTGGTGGTCGACCCGATTTCCTCGTGGTCGTACATCACGAAGACCGGGACCCGCCTCGGCTCCCCCGGCGATCCGGCCAGCGCGACGAGCGCCTGGACGGCGGCGAAACACGAGAACTGGTTGTCGATCCGGGCCGACGCGAGCAGGTCGGCGTCGCGGCCGACCACGGCGGCGCGCTGGGTGTCGAACGCCATCATCTCCGACGACACCACGGCGCTCGGATCGACGCCGGCCAACTCGGCCAGGTAGGTGTCGTAGGCGCCGGGCCCCTCATCGGGGGAGCCCGCCGGAGCCGCCACCTCGGACGTCAGGGCCCACAGCGGATTCAGGTGTTGCTGAGGATTGAGCAACAGACCGGTGTCGCGGATCTCCCGGTCGAGGTGGATCGCCAGTTGCGGGACCCGCACCACGGGCCGATCGTCGAGGACGAGCCGGGTCTCGATCGAGTCGTCGCCGTCACCGGTGCGCACCGTCACCCGTCCGGCCAGGCCGAGATCGCGATCGAGCCAGCTGTTCAGCAGGACACCGCCGTAGACCTCGACCCCGAGCTGGGCCCACCCGGCCGACACGAGGTCGGCGGTGCGCTTGATCCGCAGATTCGGCGAGTCACTGTGGGCCCCCACCAGCGTGTAGCCCTCGATCGGCCCCTCGGGTCGGATCCAGGCGACCAGCGCCCCGCCCCGGCGGACGAACACCGCGCCGGCGGCATCGGGCAGGGGGGTGTCGAGCCTCGCCTCGGCGAAGCCGGCGGCCTCGAGCCGTCGGGCGATCTCGGCGACGGCGTGATACGGGGTCGGCGAGGCATCGAGGCCGGCGAGCATCGAGATCACGGCGGGCGACGGGGGAGGGATCGGGGCCATGGCCCGAGACTACTCATCCGGTCACGCACTCCTCATCCGGTCACGCAGCTCCTGGTCCGACACCGCACTCCTCGTCCGCTCCCGCGACCGGGGACCCCCGGGCGTCGACGACGGGGTCCCCGGGCCCGACCCTCGGCGATCGACCGCTCGGCGGCCATCGGTCACAGCGATGACCGATTACGAAAATCGTATGAAATCGCGATAGGATCTCCCGACCTCCTGGCTGGGCCAACGCCGTCCCCGCCGATCGTGTATGCCGACCAGACCCGGGAGCATCAATGGCCTCACCGCATCGCCCTGCCTTCGTGAACGACGTGTCGGTCTCGCTGCCGGGCGCGTCGACGCCTCCGAAGCAGGGACTCTACGACCCCCGCAACGAGCACGACGCCTGCGGGGTGTCGTTCGTCGCCGACCTCCACGGCCGCGCCAGCCACGACATCCTGGCCCGGGGGCTGTACGCCCTTCGCTGCATGCAGCACCGAGGCGCGACCAACGCCGAACCCAACACCGGCGACGGTGCCGGCGTGCTCCTCCAGGTGCCGGATCGCTTCTACCGGGGCGTGATCGAAGACCTGCCGCCGGCCGGCCAGTACGCGACCGGCATCGGCTTCCTGCCCGCCGCTCCCGCCGACGCCGAGGCCGTCCGGCGTCACATCGAATCGATCGTCACCGACGAGGGCCTGCGGGTCCACGCCTGGCGCGACGTGCCGGTGATGGCCGACGACCTCGGGTCGCAGGCGGCGGGCGTGATGCCCTCGTTCCATCAGTTGGTGATCACCTCCGACCGGGGACTGGCGGGTCTCGACCTCGACCGCGAGGCCTACGTGGTCCGCAAGCGGATCGAGCACGAGGTGCCCGTGGCACTGGGTCTCGGTGTCTACTTCGCCAGCCTGAGCGCCCGGACCGTGGTCTACAAGGGCATGTTGACCACGCCCCAGCTGCTCTCGTTCTTCCCCGACCTCGCCGACGAGCGCACCGAGACCGCCATCGCGCTGGTCCACTCCCGGTTCTCGACCAACACGTTCCCCTCGTGGCCGCTGGCCCACCCCTACCGCTTCGTCGCCCACAACGGCGAGATCAACACGGTCCGGGGCAACCGCAACCGGATGCGGGCCCGCGAATCGCTGCTGGCCTCGCCGATCTGGGGTGATCGTCTCGAGCGACTCCTCCCGATCGTCACCCCCGACGCCTCCGACACCGCCTCGTTCGACGAGGCCCTCGAGTTGTTGCACCTGGGCGGCTATCCGCTGCCCCACGCGGTGCTCATGATGATCCCCGAGGCCTGGCAGAAGCGCACCGACATGGACCCGGCGCTCCACGACTTCTATCGGTTCCATGCCTCGCTGATGGAGCCGTGGGACGGCCCGGCCTCGGTGGCGTTCACCGACGGCACGGTCATCGGTGCGGTGCTGGATCGCAACGGACTCCGACCCAGCCGGTACTGGGTCACCGACGACGGACTCGTCGTGATGGCGTCCGAGGTCGGTGTCCTCGACGTCGACCAGTCGAAGGTGATCAAGAAGGGCCGCCTCGAACCCGGTCGGATGTTCCTGGTCGACACCACCCAGGGCCGCATCGTCGACGACACCGAGCTGAAGGCCCAGTTGGCTGCCGAGCATCCCTACGGCGAATGGCTCGAGAGCCTGGTCGAGCTCGGCGATCTCCCCACCCGCGACATCCCCCACCCGGTCCACGACGAGCTGATCCCCCAATTGGTCGCCAACGGCTACACCGAGGAGGAACTCGAGCTCCTCGTCGAGCCGATGGTGCTGAGCGGGACCGAGGCCATCGGATCGATGGGCACCGACACGCCCATCGCCGTGTTGTCGAGCCGACCCCGGCTGCTCTTCGACTACTTCGCCCAGCTGTTCGCCCAGGTCACGAACCCGCCCCTCGACGCCATTCGCGAGGAGCTGGTCACCTCCGCCAGCCGGGCCATCGGGCCCGAGGCCAACCTGCTCTCGCCGGGGCCCGAATCCTGCCGGCAGCTCAACCTCACCTACCCGGTCCTCACCCGGGAAGAGCTGATCGAGATCGAGCACGCCAACGACGAGGGCCTGTTCCCCCAGTTCCGCAGCCACACGGTGACCGGGCTCTACGAGGTCGCCACCGGCGGTGAGGGTCTCGCTCGACGGCTCGACGAGATCCGCCAGGAAGTCTCGGCCGCCATCGCCGACGGCGTGACCGTGCTGATCCTGTCGAATCGCAACGCAACGGCCGATCTCGCCCCGATTCCTTCCCTGCTGCTCACCGGCGCCGTCCACCAGCACCTGATCCGCGAGAAGACCCGTCTGCGGGTCGGCATCGTGGTCGACGCCGCCGACGCCCGCGAGGTCCACCACTTCGCCCTCCTCCTCGGCTTCGGAGCGGGGGCGGTCTGCCCGTCGGTCGTGTTCGAGGTGATCGAGGACCGCATCGCCTGGGACCGCTCGAGCGCCGATGTCCTGACCGGCTACTACAACTACGTCCGGGCGGCCGCCAAGGGTGTCATCAAGGTGATGTCGAAGATGGGCATCTCGACGGTGGCGTCCTATGCCTCGGCCCAGATCTTCGAGGCAACGGGAATCAGCCAGGAGGTCATGGACGAGTACTTCACCGGCACCACCTCCAAGCTCGGCGGTGTCGGGCTCGAGGAGATCGCCCGGGAGTGCGAGCTGCGCCACGAGCGGGCCTTCCCCGACCGACCCGAGGAGCTCGCCCATCGAGAACTCGATCTGGGCGGGGAGTACCAGTGGCGCCGTGAAGGCGAGTACCACCTGTTCAATCCCGAGACCGTCTTCCGCCTCCAGCACAGCACCCGCTCGAAGCGCTACGACATCTTCAAGCAGTACACCTCGGCGGTCGACACCCAGTCCGAGCAGCTTGCCACCCTGCGCGGCCTGTTCCGGTTCGATCCCGACCGTCAGCCGATCCCGATCGACGAGGTCGAACCGATCTCGTCGATCGTGAAGCGATTTGCGACGGGCGCCATGAGCTATGGCTCCATCTCGGCCGAGGCACACGAGACGCTGGCCATCGCCATGAATCGGCTCGGCGGCAAGTCCAACACCGGCGAAGGCGGCGAGGACGCCGAGCGAAACGCCATCGACGAGAACGGCGACACCAGACGTTCGGCCATCAAGCAGGTGGCTTCGGGGCGCTTCGGGGTGACGTCGGAGTATCTGTCCAACGCCGACGACATCCAGATCAAGATGGCCCAGGGCGCAAAGCCCGGTGAGGGTGGACAGCTGCCGGGCAAGAAGGTGTATCCCTGGATCGCCAAGACCCGGCACTCGACACCGGGCGTCGGCCTCATCTCGCCCCCTCCCCACCACGACATCTACTCCATCGAGGATCTGGCCCAGCTGATCCACGACCTGAAGAACGCCAACCCCGAGGCCCGGATCCACGTGAAGCTGGTGGCCGAGGTCGGGGTCGGCACGGTCGCGGCCGGCGTCTCCAAGGCCAAGTCCGACGTGGTGCTGATCTCGGGCCACGACGGTGGGACCGGGGCATCGCCGCTGACGTCGCTCAAGCACGCCGGTGGGCCGTGGGAACTCGGCCTCGCCGAGACCCAGCAGACCCTGCTGCTCAACGACCTCCGCGACCGCATCGTGGTGCAGGTCGATGGCCAGATCAAGACCGGTCGCGACGTGATCATCGGGGCGCTGCTCGGCGCCGAGGAGTTCGGCTTCGCGACGGCCCCGCTGGTCGTCTCGGGCTGCATCATGATGCGGGTGTGTCACCTCGACACCTGCCCGGTCGGTGTCGCGACCCAGAATCCCGAGCTCCGGGCCCGGTTCTCGGGCAAGCCCGAGTTCGTCGAGACGTTCTTCGAGTACATCGCCGAGGAGGTCCGCGAGTACCTCGCCCTCCTCGGATTCCGAACGCTCGAGGAGGCCGTCGGTCGGGCCGACGTCCTCGACGTCTCGGGGGCCATCGATCATTGGAAGGCCGCCGGACTGGACCTGTCGCCGATCCTGTACGTCCCCGAGACCGCTCCGGGCTCGGCCCGGCACTGCGTCGTCGGGCAGGATCACGGTCTCGACGCCGCCCTCGACAACCAGCTGATCGAGGCGTGCGCCCCGGCGCTCGAGCGCGGCGAGGCCGTTCGCCTGACGTTGCCGATCCGCAACATCAACCGCACCGTCGGCACCATGCTCGGCCACGAGCTCACGAAGCGCCACGGCGGAGCCGGACTCCCCGACGACACCATCCAGATCGACTTCGACGGGTCGGCGGGGAACTCCTTCGGGGCCTTCGTTCCCCGGGGGATCACGCTCCGTCTCGAGGGTGACGCGAACGACTACGTCGGCAAGGGCCTCTCGGGAGGCCGGATCGCGGTGTTCCCACCCCGCACCTCACCCCTGATCGCCGAAGAGAACGTGATCGCCGGCAACGTGCTGCTCTACGGAGCGACCGGCGGCGAGCTCTACGTGCGCGGCCGGGTCGGTGAACGGTTCTGTGTCCGCAACTCCGGCGCGACGGCGGTGGTGGAAGGCGTCGGCGACCACGGCTGTGAGTACATGACCGGCGGTCGGGCCGTGATCCTCGGACCGACGGGCCGGAACTTCGGAGCCGGGATGTCGGGCGGCGTGGCCTACGTGCACGACCCCGACGGAACGTTCGAGCAGCGGGTGAACCTCGAGATGGTCGAACTCGACCCGCTCGAGGACGACGACCGTGCCGAGCTGCAGCGTCTGGTTCGCCAGCACTTCGTCGAGACCGGCTCGGCCGTCGCCGACCGCCTCCTCGGTCGCTGGTCGGCCGAGGTCGAACGGTTCGTGAAGGTCATGCCATCGGACTACAAGCGGGTCCTCCTGGCCCGCAAGCACGCCGAGGAAGCCGGCGTCGACCCCATCAACGCGATCATGGAGGCCTCCCGTGGGTGATCCGAGAGGGTTTCTCGACCACGAACGAAAGACACCGACCCGTCGGCCGGTTCCGGTGCGCCTGCGCGACTGGAACGAGGTCTACGAACCGTTCCCCGAGGACGAGCTGAAGATCCAGGCCTCCCGGTGCATGGACTGCGGCATCCCGTTCTGCAACAGCGGCTGCCCCCTGGGCAACATCATTCCCGACTGGAACGACCTGGTGTACCGGGATCGTTGGGAAGACGCCATCGACCGGCTCCATGCCACCAACAACTTCCCGGAGTTCACCGGGCGACTGTGCCCGGCCCCCTGCGAAGGGGCCTGCGTCGCCGGGATCAACACCGATCCGATCACGATCAAGCAGATCGAGGTCGAGATCATCGAGAAGGCCTTCCGCGAGGGCTGGGTGACACCGGTGGTGCCGTCCAAGTCGACCGGCAAGTCGGTGGCGGTCGTCGGATCGGGCCCGGCCGGTCTGGCCGTGGCCCAGCAACTGACCCGAGCCGGCCATCGGGTCACGGTCTACGAACGGGCCGACCGCATCGGCGGTCTGCTCCGGTACGGGATCCCCGAGTTCAAGATGGAGAAGTGGGTCATCGATCGCCGGCTGGCCCAGATGGAGGCCGAGGGCACGGTGTTCGTGACCAACGCCTACATCGGCGGTCCCGCGGACGACGACTCGAGCGTCCCGGTGGACCAGCTGCGCGACGAGCACGACGCCGTCGTGCTCGCCGGTGGCGCCACGGCCTGGCGGGATCTGCCGATCCCCGGTCGTGAACTCGATGGGGTCCACCAGGCCATGGAGTTCCTCCCGCTCGCCAACCGGGTCCAGCTGGGTGATCTCGACGAGCCACCGCTGAGCGCGGCCGGCAAGAAGGTCGTGATCATCGGCGGTGGCGACACCGGCGCCGACTGCCTCGGCACCGCGCACCGGCAGGGCGCAGCGTCGATCCACCAGTTCGAGATCATGGACCGCCCACCCGATGTGCGATCCGACCGCACCCCGTGGCCCACCTTCCCGCTGGTCTACAAGGTGACCTCGGCGCACGAGGAGGGTGGCGACCGCGTGTACTCGGTCAACACCACCGAGTTCGTCGGCGACGACGGCCGACTCACCGGCCTGCGGGGTGTCGAGGTCGAAACCGTGTTCGAGAACGGACGACCGAGCTTCGCGCCCGTTGCCGGTTCGGAATTCGAGATGGACGTCGACCTCGTCCTGCTGGCCATGGGTTTCGTCGGTCCCGAGAAGGGGACGTTGCTCGACCAGCTCGGCGTCGAACTCGACGAGCGGGGCAACGTGGCCCGCTCGTCGGAGTGGGCGACCTCGGTCGACGGGGTGTTCGCCTGCGGCGACACCGGACGGGGTCAGAGCCTGATCGTCTGGGCCATCGCCGAAGGTCGCTCGTGCGCCGCCGCGGTCGACCGCCATCTCATGGGCCACACCCTGTTGCCCTCGCCGGTTCGTCCCACCGACCGACCGCTGGTGTAGCCCGGCCGGTCTCCGCCCGCGGGCGGGGACCCGCCCGTTGCCACGTCAGGCGTCGACGACCACGTCCTCGAGGATCAGCCGATAGAGCGACGTCATGATCCGGAACGCCCCCTCGCCGGTGGCGTCGATCAGGTCACCGACCGACGATCCGGTTCCGATCAGGGCCAGGTAGCGCCACTCGTCGGCGGTCACCACCCGCTCCTCGACACTCTCGGGCAGCTCGGGGGCCAGTCGGAATCGTGACTGGGTCGACGGGATGCGGGCCGCGATCTCCTTCCAGATCGAGAGACGCCGCTCGGCCTGGTTGAGCAGGTCGTCGACCGACTCGGCGAACCGAGGACCCAGGGCGTGCATCGCCCCGGGTTCGGTGGCGAAGGTCGCCGAACCCGAGACCATGATCTCGAACAGCCCGGTGAGGTTGTGCTCGTGCAGGAGCCGACCCAGGATCGAGACCGACTCGGGGAGGTCTTCGGAGATGCGGGCGGTGAGATCGACGCTCGGATCCTCGAGGGCCGCCCGGACCTCGGCCAGGGTCCCGACGTTGGCCCCGAAGACCACGTCGGCGAGGTCGTCGCCGTTGGGGGTCAGGGTCAGATAGAGGCGACCACCGGCCAACCACAGATCGCCGAGGTGGGTCGAGCCGTCCTCGGCGTCGACGGCGACGGCGCCGGTGAAACCCTTCGCGGCGAGCTCGCGCAGGACCGACGCGATCGAGTGCTCGGTGACCGGTTCATCTCGTTCGTCCATCACGAGCCCGAACGCTACCTCAAGGTTGTTCCGGAGCGGCCGATGGATCCAAACAGGGATTCCTACGGCCCCGAGAAGGATCATGTTCAACAACCTGCCACTTCGCACCAAACTGATCGCGATCGTCGTGCCCCCTCTGGTGGTCCTGGCGATGATCGCCGGCTACGGCATCCTGATCGGATTCCGGGGGGCCACCAGCCTCGACGACCTCACCGGCGACGTCCGGGCGCTCGGTGGCGTGGCCACCATCGGCCTGCTGCTCAGCGGACTGGGGGTGCTCGCGATCTCCCGGACCATCACCGATCCGATCGAGAACATCCGGGTCTCGGCGGCCGATCTGGCCGAGAACCGCCTGCCGCTGCTCATCGAGGCCCTGCGCAATCCTGCCGGTGAGGCGCCCCACTTCGAGCCGATCGAACGCGACACCGACGACGAACTGGGCAAGCTGGTCGACGCCCTCAACGCCGTGCAGGACGCCGTCGCCAACGTGGCCGTCGAGCAACGGGAGATCGTGAAGAAGGGACTCTCGGATCTCGTCATCAACCTCGCCCGTCGCAACCAGTCGCTCCTCGACCGACAGATCGAGGCCATCGACTCGTTGGAATCGCGCGAGCAGGATCCCGACACCCTCGAGGCGCTCTTCGGTCTGGACCATCTCGCCACCCGGATGCGGCGCAACGCCGAATCGCTGCTCGTGCTCTCCGGAGCGGAGCCGCCCCGTCGTCGGGGCGGTCCGGTTGCCACCACCGACATCCTGCGCGTGGCGATGAGTGAGATCGAGGACTATCGCCGGGTCCAGTTGGTCCGCATCGAAGAGGGTGAGATCGGTTCGCAGGCCGCGGTCGACCTGGCCCACGTCTGCTCGGAACTGATGGAGAACGCCACCCAGTTCTCGCCCCCCGACCAGCCGGTCGTGGTGCAGGGGATGGCGCAGACCGACGGCTGCTACCTGATCTCGATCACCGATCGCGGCATCGGGATGAACGAGGCGCAGTTGGAGGCGTCCAACGCCGTGCTGGCCGAACCGCCGGTGCTCGGTCTCGGCCTGTCCCGCTCGCTCGGGTTCATCGTCGTCGGACGCCTGGCCAAGCGACTCGACGTTCGAGTCGAGTTGATGGCCACCGAAGGCGGAGGAACCACGGCCCTCGTCCTGATCCCCGCCACGCTGATGGGGAACGTGGTCGCCGAGGCCGCTCCGGCCGTCGAGGCCGCAGCCGCCGTCGTTGCTCCCGAACCCCAGCCGGCCTGGGTCGAGCCGGCCGCCGACGAGGAGACCTGGACCCCACCGCCGCCGCCCGCTCGGGGCTCCAATCCACTGACCGATCCGGTCGGTGCCCCGACCCCGATTCCGGCGTCGTTCGAGCCGGAACCGACCGGTGACGCTGCGCCGTCCTTCGAGCCGGTGGCGGCCTTCGATGCCGCTCCGCCGTTCGAGCCCACCTTCGACCCGACGCCGATCGCCGAGGCGAGCGCCCCGCCGCCCCCGGTCCCGGATGGCCCGGCGGCCGGTTCGCCCTTCGCCGTGCCCGGTCATCCCGAGGTGCAGTCCGAGGCCCTCGCCAAGCTGATGGGCCTGATCCCGCCGGCCTCGAACGACGAGGCCGCCACCGCCGGCAGCAACGGCTGGGGCAACATCGTCTTCGAACCGGCCGACTCGCCGCCACTTCCCGGGTCGCCGGCCCGTCTCGACGAGGCGATCCCCTCCGGCGAGGCCTTCGACGACGGGGTCGACTCGCTCTTCACCACCCCTCCGGCCCAGACCGACAAGGGCCTGGCCCGGCGGGACCGCACCCAGTCACAGGCCCCGGTGAGCGAGGGACGTCCGGTCGCTGCGAGCGTTCGCAGCCCCGAGGAGATCCGTCAGATGCTCGCTCGCTACCGCGACGGGCGGAACCGTCCCACCGACGCCGATCAGCAGAACCCCTCGAACGGAGACCCGTCATGACCGTGCTCAGCACCCAGGCCACCAACGTGAACTGGCTCGTCAACAACTTCGTCGAGCGGATCCCCGGCGTGACCGACGCCGTGGTCGTCAGCTCCGACGGCCTCCCGATCGCCGCCTCGGCCGGCCTCGACCGCGACTCGGTCGATCGGTTCTCGGCGGTGTCGTCGGGCCTGATCGGCCTCGCCTACGGGGCCGCCGGCCGATTCGGTGGGGGAGCGGTCACCGAGATCATCATCGAGATGCAGCACGCCTTCCTCTTCGTCACCGGCATCAGCGACGGATCACTCCTGGCGGTCTTCGCCGAGTCGTCGAGCGATGTCGGTCTGGTGGCCTACGAGATGGCGGTCCTGGTCGAGAAGGCCGGCACGGTGCTCACGCCCGAGCTGCGGGCCGAGCTCCAGGCGGCACTTCCACGATGACCGCCGAAGACCGCGACCAGTTCGCTGCACTGCGGGTGCGGCCCTACCTCCTCACCGGCGGCAGGACTCGTAGCGCGGTCGATCTTCCTCTCGAGGCGATCGTTCGCTCCACTCCGACGGGTGTCCAGGCCGTGGCTTCGCTCGACAACGAGCGCCACCGCATCGTGTCCCTGTGCCATCAACCGCAATCCATCGCCGAAGTCTCGGCCCATCTGCGCATGCCGCTGCAGGTGGCCAAGGTGCTCGTCGGTGACCTGATCACGGAAGGCCTCCTGAGCACCCACGCCTCGACCGCGACGTCGAATCGACACGACGTCGCCCTGCTCGAGCGGGTCCTCGGTGGCCTCCAGTCCCTGTGAGGAAGCCATGACGAGCCCCAACCCCATCCCCGTGAAGATCGTGGTCGCCGGCGGCTTCGCCGTCGGGAAATCCACGTTCGTGAACTCGATCTCCGACATCGAGCCGCTGCAGACCGAGGCGGCCATGACCAAGGCCTCCGAGGCTGTCGACCACCTGGGCGATGCCACGACCAAGACGTCGACGACCGTGGCGATGGATTTCGGGCGGGTCGGGCTGGGCGAGGATCTCGTGCTCTACCTGTTCGGCACGCCGGGCCAGGACCGGTTCCACTTCATGTGGGACGAGCTGGTCCGTGGTGCCGTCGGTGCGGTCGTGCTGGTCGACACGAACCGGCTCGAGCAGTGTTTCGCGGCCGTCGACTACATGGAACGGCAGGGTGTCCCGTTCGTGGTCGCCGTGAACGCGTTCAACGGGGTGTTGCGTCATCACCCCGACGACGTGCGCGAAGCGCTCGATGTCCCGGCCCACATCCCGGTGGTCGTGACCGACGCCCGCCATCGTGCGGCCGTGCGGGACACGCTCATCAATCTGGTGCGCCACGCGATGACCCTGGCGAAGGCCCAAGCGCCGGCTTGACAGAGCGTGGGGTGGCAGCGCCGGCTTGACAGAGCGTGGGGTGGAGCGCCGGCTGCGAGCGCGTTCGGTTGGTGAGCTCCCGAGGGGGTAGGCTCGCCGACCGATGAGTGAGTCAGCCGACACGCCGAGTCCCGCGTCGATCGCCGCTCGGCCCCGATTGAGTCGGCTGAGTCGTTCGATCGAGGGTCAGGTCGCGATCATCACCGGAGCGGCGTCGGGAATGGGTCGGGCCATGGCCCAGCTCTTCGTCGACGAGGGCGCGAAGGTCGGACTGATCGACCGGACCGCCGGCGGGGTCGGGGTGGTGGCCGACGAACTCGCCGAGGCCGGTGGCGTCGTGGTGGGTCGCACCGCCGACGTGTCCGACCGAGACCAGGTCCTCGATGCCGTCGCCGGCATCCGCGGCGAACTCGGTCCGGTCGACATCCTCGTCAACAACGCCGGGGTCAGCATCCCGGCGGCGATCGACAGCGATGGCTACACGGCGGCGTGGGACACCACCTTCGGCGTCAACCTCGAGGCGCACACCATCCTGATCCGGGCCTGCCTCGACGATCTGCTCCGCAACGGGTCGGGCCGGATCGTCAACATCGCGTCGACCGAGGGTCTCGGTGCGACGCCGTTCCTCACGTCCTACACGGCGTCCAAACACGGAGTCATCGGTCTGACCCGCGGCCTGGCGGTCGAGCTCGGCCGCCGAGGGGTCACGGTCAACTGCGTCGCCCCCGGCCCGATCCGCACGGGGATGACCTCGGCGATCGACGATCGCGACAAGGCCGCCTTCGCCCGCCGGCGGGTGCCGGTCGGTCGTTACGGCGATCCCGAGGAGGTCGCCCAGGCCGTGCTGTCGCTCTGTCTTCCGGCCTCGTCCTACATCAACGGCACGGTGCTCGTCGTCGATGGCGGCATGACCGCCCAGAACACGTGAGGGCGCCCGACGACACCGGTCACGCCGGCCCCGGGCCCGACGATCCGGTCGGGCTGCTCGACGGGCTGGCAACGACCCGGGCGATCCGTCGATACCGAGACGAGCCGATTCCCGACGACGACCTGGCGACGATCCTGTTCGCCGCAACCCGGGCTCCGACCGGCTCGAATCGCCAGGGCTTCCGATTCCTGGTCCTGCGAGACGGTCCGAAGGCCGCCGAGGCCAAGGCGATCCTGGGCGAGTCGTTCCGGGCCGGCTGGGCCGACAAGCGGTCCGACGACGGGTACGACTCGGGCAGCGGGTCGATCGACGACAGCCCCAAGGCTCGCCAGGCCCGGGCCATGGACCACTTCGTCGACCACTTCGAACAGACCCCGGTGGTCGTGCTGGCCTGCATCAAGAAGCGCCACCACTCGATCATGGACGGGGCGTCGATCTACCCGGCCTGCCAGAACCTCCTGCTCGCCGCTCGGGCCCTGGGCTATGGCGGCGTGCTCACGGGATGGCACGGCATGGTCGAGGCCGAGCTCCGGGCGCTGCTGGGCATTC
Organism: uncultured Acidimicrobiales bacterium; assembly: GCA_963717115.1. Classification (GTDB taxonomy): domain Bacteria; phylum Actinomycetota; class Acidimicrobiia; order Acidimicrobiales; family SZUA-35; genus JBBQUN01. The sequence continues at coordinate 498,947 of CAVQVO010000020.1, forward strand.
CCGACGATCACGACATCGCGGCGACGATCCCGCTCGGCCGACCGCAGGGCCGGCACGGTCCGGTGCGACGGCGACCGATCGGCGAACTGGTCTTCGACGACGAGTGGGACGGCCCCGCCTCGTGGGCCGTCGAACCCGACGGCACCCGTCACACCTCGGCCGGTCCGCCCAAGGGCTGAACGCTCGCCGATCGGTGACGTGACCGTTCAATAGGGTGCGGCGCCGAGGAAGTCGAGCCCCTTCTCGACGAAGGCGAACGCCTTCGGCAGGCCGAAGTGGTCGACGTTGCGCAGGGTGACGAGTTCGGCGTTGGGGAGGGCCTCGGCCAGGGGCTCGCCCGGTCCGGCGAAGTCCTTGTCGCCGATGATGACGAGGGTCGGCGCGGTGACCCGGGCGGCGGTCCCGCGATCGAAACTCGGCTGCGTACGGCGCAGGAACGCGGCGAGGGCCAGGGGGTCGTTCCCGTCGGACTCGGCCATGTTCTTGAAGTGCAGCCCGACCATGTCGTCGGGGTCGGCTCGACCCTCGATCGCGTCGAGGAGCGGGTTGCCGTCTCGCTCCTCGAAGAGGCGGGCCCCCATCCCGGCGACGACCAGGCGGCCGAAGCGCTCGGGGTGGGCTGCGGCGAGACTCAACACGATGCGGGCGCCGGCGGAGTAGCCGACGGCGTCGACGACGGTGTCGGCCGGGAGTTGGGCGGCGATCAGGTCCTCGACGGCGGCGTAGGCCTCGGGATCATGGGGCTTGTCGGCCTGCCCGTGCCCGAGGAGATCGGGAGCGATCACCTCGCGCCCGGCCTCGGTGAGGAGGTCGATCCAGCCCGGTTCGGCCCAGGTACGGAGGGCCGACGTTGCGAAACCGTGGACGAGGAGGACCGGGTTGCTCATGGCCGAGCACAGTAGGGGCCGATGCCGGCCGGGCCAAGTGGAGAACCGGCCCGGCCGCTCGACTCAGGCCGCCACCAACCGTTCCCCGGTGCGAGTGCGGGCGTCGGGCGATCGGCTCTCGAGCCCCCGGGGGTCGGCCGAGCGGTGCTCCCCGCGCCGGGCCCGACATCCCTGGTCGCGCCGGATGGTGACGATGTCGGTCGTGCGGACGCTGGCCACCCGCACACTCCACGAATCGATCACCCGACGTCCGTCGTCGAGCCGGAAGAACGTCGTGAGCGGTCCCTCCTGGCAGTACGCATCGGCCCCGTCGATGTCGAGGTCGGTCTGGTCGGCGAGCGTGACGAGGAAGGAGGCCATGCCACGAACCTAGGACGAACGCCCTGTGGGGAGGAAGGGGCGTAACCCTGTGTCTTTCCTGTGTTGTGCACAGGGTGTCAGCTGTGGACAACCGCGTTGTCGTCACCGATCTCGGCGCCGTCGCTCGCCACCGGTTGGTCCTGCGGGATCATCGCTCCGGCCGTCCGGGCCGCGCTGCGGGCGTCGGCCCAACGCCGTCCGTAGGCGTCCATCACCAGCCCGATGCCGAGGAGGGCCAGGGCGACGAACCCGTCGAGCCACCAATGGTGACCGGTCGCCGCGACCACGAAGAACGTGAGCGCCAGGTGGAGCAGCGCCAGCCATCGCCAGCGGCTCGTACTGGCCGCGACGATCCCGAACGACACCACGGCCGCCCAGCCGATGTGGATCGAGGGCATCGCCGCGAACTGGTCGGAGACGCCGGTTCCGACGGGCCCGTAGACCGACATCCCGTAGCGGGTCGACAGATCGACGAACCCGAGCTCGGGGAGGAACCGTGGCGGGGCGACCCGGATGAACCGGATGACCAGGCAGAACGCCGTCAGGATGACGAGGCCGGTGCGCCACCGGAGGTAGTGCTCGCGATGGAAGACGAAGAGCCAGATGAGGAACACGATCAGCGAGGGGACGTGCACGATGGCGTAGTAGGCGGTGGTGAACCGGGCGAGCAGATCGTGCTCCATCACGAAGTGCTGGAGCGAGAGTTCGGTCGGCAGGTGGAGCGCCTGCTGCCAGTCGTTGAGCGTGCGGGCCCGTTCGATGGCGCCGGCGTCGTGTTTGAGCGGCAGGACCCGGGCCACCCGCCAGATCGAGTAGACGCCGGCGATGAACGCGAACTCGCGAGCGGCGGGGATCACGGCCACCGACCACCGGCTCGGACGCCGCCGGCCGAGACCGAACGCAATCAGCCCGCTGATCAGCGAGGCGATGGCGGCTTCGTCCCAGGTGGCCCACTTCATGGACGACCATCTTGCCAGGCCGGCGATGCGATCCCCTTCGCGGCGGCGGCGATTGGTCGGTGACGAGGCGAGGACGTCCCGGACGCGTGTCAGCCGGTGGCAGGCCACCGGCTGACCAATCCCCCGTTTGTACCCCCGGCGGCTGCGAGCGTGACACTCGACACATCACCGGTCGCTCCTCATGCTACGCAGTCGGCTCGGCCCGTGTCAACGACGACACCCCGTTACGCTCCGATGGTGCCGTCGACCGCCCGTCTCCGACCCGACCCGCTGGTCCCCAAGCCCGGACGCCTCGATCCCACCCGGGCCGATCACGGCGCCGCGCTCGCCGCCCACGACGCCGCCGTGGCCGACGGTGTGCCGGGCTATCTCGATCCCGGCTCGGGTCTGTTCGTGATGACCGCCGCCGCCCTCGCCGATCGGGGCTCCTGCTGCGACAACGGTTGCCGGCACTGTCCTTATGAGTGAGGGCCCTTATGAGTGAGGGCCCTTATGAGTGAGGGACCGTACGAGTGAGGGACCGTACGAGTGAGGGTCCGGTAGGGTGCCGCCGTTTTCGTCCCGAGAGGGCGGGCAGGTAAGGTCACCGGCCATGACCGAACGTATCGCCATCTCGATCGACGACGCCGGCGTTGCCGACGTGCGCCTCAACCGTGCCGACAAGATGAACGCCCTCGACCCGCTCATGTTCTCGGCGCTGGTCGAAGCCGCCGACGAGCTGGCCAAGAACACCGCCGTCCGCTGCGTCGTCCTGTCGGGCGAGGGGCGGGCGTTCTGCGCCGGGCTCGACTTCTCGAGCTTCCAGGGGATGGCCGACGGTGAACGCGACACCGATGCCGCGCCCCGCGCCACCGATCTGCCACCCGACCGGATCACCCACCACGGCCAGCAGGCCGTCTACGGCTGGACCGAGCTCCCGGTTCCGGTGATCGCCGCCGTTCACGGCCATGCCCTCGGCGGTGGGATCCAGTTGGCGCTCGGGGCCGACATCCGTTTCGTGCACCCCGACGCCAAGCTGTCGGTGCTCGAGGTCCGTTGGGGTCTGATTCCCGACATGACCGGCACCCAGGCGCTGATCAACCTGGTCGGGCTCGACGTCGCCAAGGAGCTCACGTGGACGGGGCGCATGGTCTCGGGAACCGAGGCCGTCGAACTCGGGCTCGCCACCCATCTGTCGGATGATCCCCGCCGTGACGCCCTGGCGATGGCGGCCGACATCGCCGCCAAGTCACCGCACGCGATCCGGGCCGGGAAGCGCCTGTTCAACGCCGCCCCGAAGGTGAGCGTCGCCGAGGGGTTCGCAGCCGAACGAGCCGAGATCGGGGCCCTGATCGGCTCACCCAACCAGAAGGAATCCGTGAAGGCCTTCTTCGAGAAGCGACCGGCCCGGTTCGCCGAACCCGAACTGAACGCCTGACCGATCGCCGGCTCGTCAGTGGCCGATCGCCGCGCCCGTCAGGGCCCGCGGATCGGCCATGCCCGCCAGATGATCTCCGGCCACCTCGATCAGGTGGGCGTGGCCGAACAGGCCCAGCCCGTGGGGCTGTTCGTCGACCCGATGGCCGCGTTCACGCAGACCGTCGGCCCAACCGGAACCGGTTTCGATCGCCACGGTCAGCCGATCGGGAGACGGACCACGTGTCGAAGCCGATCGCATCGGGAATCGTGAGGGTGAACCGGGGTGAGCTCACGTTGGTGCCCGGTCCCTGCCCGGCCTGCAACATCCGGGCCAGCATCTGCAGCACGACCTGCGGTTGTCCGTCGCCACCCATCGTGCCGAGCACCGAACGCAGCGAGCCGTCGCCCCGGGTGACCAGGGCCGGAGACAGGGTGCTCGGTGGACGTCGCCGCGGTCCGAGCTCGGCGGGGTGTCCCTCGTCGAGCGAGAAGCCGAGACCCCGGTTGTGGAGGAACACGCCGACGTCGGGCACCGTGATGTGCGCACCGAATCCCGAGGCGTTGGACTGGATGAGCGACACGCCCATGCGGTTGCGGTCCGCAGCGCAGAGGTAGATCGTGCCGCCACCGGCACGTGGCGGAGCGACGCGTGCCGCGACCCGGGGGTCGATGGCCGAACGACGGGGGCCGAGGCGCTCCTCGCCGACGAGTCGTTGGCCGTCGGCCCCTTCGAACAGCACGTCGTTGCGATCGAACGCCGCCTGCTTGGCCGCCTCGATGAGGAGGTGCGCCCACTGCGGATCGTTCGGATCATCGGGCAGGTCGAGTCCGTCGGCGATGACCGCACCGGCGAGTGACAGGTACCCCTGGGAATTGGGCGGCGTCGTCCAGAGCCGGTGACCCCAGGCTTCGGCCGACACCGGTTCGACCCAGTCGGCGAGCGGGGAGCGGAGGTCGGCATCGGTGTACAGGTCGGCGCCCCCTCCGCCCCGACCCCGTCCGAGTTCGAGCAGGCCCTGACCGAACTCCCCCTCGTACCAGCCCCGCCGGCCCTCGCCGACGATGGCCCGAAGACTGCGGGCGAGACCGGGTCGGGTGATGACCGCACCGGTCCGGGGTGGACGTCCCGTTGCCAGGAAGTCGTCATTGCCCGGAACGTGCGCGATGGCCCGGCTGCTGAACGCCAGATGCGGTGACGTCGCGAAGCCGTTTTCGGCCAGCTCGATCGCCGGTTCGAGGACCTGCTCGATCGGGAGCGAACCGAACTCGGCGTGCAACCCGAGCCAGCCGTCGACACAGCCCGGGACGGGTACCGTCCGGAGATCGTCCCGGAACGGCATCTCGGTGAGCCCCTCGGCCCGCATGGCGGCTGCGTCGCTGCCCGAACCGGCCCGTCCCGATGCGTTGAGCGCCCGGGGTGGCGCCCCCGGGACGTGGACCAGCGCCCAGAGGTCGCCGCCCATGCCGCACAGGTGCTGCGACGTGACGGTGAGCGCGGCCGACGCGGCGATCGCGGCATCGGCGGCGTTGCCGCCGGCGGTGAGCATGCGGAGGCCGGCTCCGCTGGCGACGTGATCGATGGTGCAGACCATGCCGTTGACGGCCCGGCGCGTGGTCTCGATGTGGAACGATGTCATGCCGCTGTGTAGCGGCGCAGGACGGGGGTCTGTCAAGTGCCCGGCGGCGGTGGTCGGGTTCCGGATCCCGACGGAGTCCAGTCACCTCGCTCGACGAGGACGTCCTTCAGGACGCTGATCCGGTCGGAGATCACCGCATCCACGCCGGCGTCGAACAGGGTGTCCATCTGGGTTCGATCGTTGATGGTCCAGACGTGGACCTGCAGTCCCAGGGCGTGGGTCAGCTCGATGAAGTGGGTGTCGACGATCCGGATGCCGCGCATGACAGCCGGAACCTGGACGCAACCGTGCTGCCGGGCGAGGCGCCGAATGACCGGGTTGGCGCGGATGGCGCTCAACGCCCGACCGGCTCGGGCCGACGCCCACAGGGCAGCGACATGGCGGGGACCGGCCGAGGTGCAGAGCCCGGGGCCCAGGGCCGCCGAGGAGCGAGCGATCCGGTCGTCGCTGAAGGCCCCGACACAGACCCGGTCGATCGCCCCCTGCTCGCGGATCACCCGGACGAGGGGATCGACCGAGGCATCGGCCTTGGGATCGATGTTGAAACGGGCGTCGGGAAACGTCGACAGCAGTTCGGTCATGGTCGGGATGCGCGCCCCGTCGCCGAGATCGATGGCGGCCAACTCGTCCCAGCGGTGATCGGCGATCGTCCCGGGCAGTCCGGCCACCCGTGCGAGATCGGCGTCGTGGAACGCGACGAGGACGCCATCGAGGCTGAGATGGACGTCGGTCTCGAGGTACCGGTACCCGAGGCCGACGGCGTGGGCGAACGCCGCAACGGTGTTCTCGGCGGCGACCTCGTTGCCCCCGCGGTGGGCCAGCCCGTACCGTCCCGGATGGTCGAGATACGACCAGATGGTCGACGGTCGGGACGGTACGGCAGGCATCGGGCACAAACTACTTCCCGAGGCGGCGGCGCGGTACGGTCCCGTCATGACTGCAGACGTACGGATCGAGATCGACGGATCGATCGGTTGGTTGGTGTTCGACCACGAAGCCCGACGCAACGCGATGACCCTCGACATGTGGCTGGCGGTTCCCGACCGTTGTGCCGAACTGGCGGCCGACGAGACGGTGCGGGTCGTGGTACTCCGCGGCGCCGGCGACGTGGCCTTCGTGGCCGGCGCCGACATCAGCCAGTTCGGCGACACCCGATCCGGCAACAGCTCGGTCCGCTACGACGAGGCGACGGCCGATGCCTACGGAGCGATCGCCCATCTGCCCAAGCCGACCATCGCCATGGTCCATGGCTTCTGCTTCGGAGGGGGGTTGGCCATCGCCCTCTCGGCCGACCTGCGCTACGCCGCCGACGATGCCCAGTTCTGTCTGCCCCCGGCGAAGCTGAGTGTCGGCTACCCGCCGTCGGGAATCGGAACGGTGGTCGACCTGCTCGGGCCGGCCGTCGCCAAGGAGATGGTCTACACCGCCGACACCTACGACGCGGTCACGGCCCAGCACTGGGGGCTCACCAACCGGGTGCTGCCCAAGAGCGAACTCGAGGCGTACGTCCGGGACCGCTGCGCCGTCATCGCCAGCCGGGCGCCACTCAGCCAGATCGCCGCCAAGCTGGCCGTCGCCGATCATCTCGGCATCGGCGATGCCCAGGCCGTCGACGCCGCCGTGAAGCGGTGCTTCACCAGCGCCGACTACGCCGAGGGGGTCGCCGCGTTCATGGAGAAGCGGGCGCCGCGCTTCACCGGCCACTGATCGGGCCGGCGCCGGACCTCAGATGATCCGGCTGTCGTGGCCCGCCCAGTACTCGTCCTTCAGGAGGCGCTTGTAGAGCTTGCCCGTCGGATGGCGGGGGAGCTCGTCGCGGAAGTCGATCGTGCGGGGGCACTTCACATCGGCGAGGTGTTTGCGGCAGTAGGCGATGAGTTCCGACGCGAGCTCGGGTCCGGGGTCGAACCCCTCGGCCGCCTGGACGATCGCCTTGACCTCTTCACCGAAGTCCTCGTTGGGGACGCCGATGACGGCCACGTCGAAGACCGCGGGATGCATGGTGAGGATGTTCTCGGCCTCCTGCGGGTAGACGTTCACCCCGCCGGTGATGATCATGTAGGCCTTGCGGTCGGTCAGGTAGAGGAAGTTGTCGTCGTCGAGCTTCCCGACGTCGCCGAGCGTGCTCCAGCCCTTCGGGTGCCGGGACTTGGCGGTCTTCTCGGCGTCGCCGTGGTACTCGAAGCTGCCGCCCCCCTCGAAGTAGATCGTGCCCTCCTCACCGATCGGCACGTCCTCGCCGTCTTCGCCGACGATGTGCACGGTGCAACCGATCGGGGTGCCGACCGTGCCCTTGTGGGCCATCCACATGTCGGAGTTGCAGTAGACGAATCCGTTGCCCTCGGTGCCCGCGTAGTACTCGTGGATGACCGGGCCCCACCACCCGATCATCTGCTCCTTGACCGCGACCGGGCAGGGGGCGGCGGCATGCACCACGGCCTCGAGGCTCGACACGTCGTACTTGGTCCGGACCGACTCGTCGAGCTTGAGCATGCGCACGAACATCGTGGGGACGACCTGGGTGTGGGTGGCGCGGTACTGCTCGATCGACCGCAGGTAGAACTCGGGATCGAATCGCTCCATCACGACCAGGGTGGCGCCGTTCACGTGGGTGCCCATGCAGAACCGCAGCGGAGCGGCGTGATAGAGGGGGGCCGGCGACAGGTAGATCGAATCGGCGGTCATGCCGAACAGGAGCGCCTCCATGCCGGCGACGGCGTGGGTCGCCGACTCGAGGGGCTCGAGCTGGCGGGCGGGCATCACGCCCTTGGGCTGACCGGTGGTCCCCGAGCTGTAGAGCATGTCGGCCCCGGCCACCCGTCCCTCGATCGGGTCGGTCGGCTGGCCGGCGAGGGCGTCCTCGAGCGACGCGAAGCCCTCGATGGTGCCGTCGAGCATGTATCGCTCGACCACGCCCGGCATCCGGTCCACCAGCTCGGCCGCCTGGTCCCGCTTGTAGGCCGAGGTGATGAACACCTTGGCCTCGCAGTTGCCGATGATGTACTCCATCTCCTCGGTGGTGAGCCGTGAGCTCATGGCGGTGTAGATCAGGCCGGCGTAGTGGGCGCCCCAGGCGATCGGCAGGAACCGGGGATGGTTCTCGAGACAGAACGCCACGTGGTCCCCGGCGCGAAGCCCGAGCGAGTGGAACAGCTGCGCCAGTCGATTGGCCTCGGCATCGAGTTCGGCGTAGGTGATCGTGTCGCCGGTCGAGGCCATGATGATCGCGGCCTTGTCGGGATGGGTCTGTGCGTGAGCGCCTGGATACATGGGCGCGAAACGTAGCAGGGCCCCGGAACCGGGTCGAAGTGGTGCCGTCGCCGACCGGGTGTCACGATTCGACGATGTCCGCACTGTTCGTGATCGACGGCGATCGTCTCGTCCCGACACCCCTGACCGGTGGTCCGTGGCGGGCCGACGCCCAACACGGGGGACCCCCGTCGGCCGTCCTCGGGCGGGCGATCGAGTCGGTCGTCGAACCCGGCGAACAGGTGGCCCGGGTGACCGTCGAGTTGATCCGCCCGGTGCCGCTCGTGGCGCTCCGGGTGGAAGCCGAGCGCACCGGGGTCAGCCGCCGCGTGGCTCACGTCGAGGCCCGGATCACCGTGGCCGACGCAGGGCCGAGGGATGGCACGGTCGTCGCCACCGCACGGGGGTTGTTGCTGGCCGAGAGCGACCTCCCGGAGCCGGGCCATCGGGTCGACGAGGCCGAGGCCCTGCTCGGTCCCGAGGCGGCGGTGGCCGCTCCGGCCTGGGCGTCGGGAACCGAGGTGACGGCCTACCACAAGGACGCCGTCGAGCACCGCGTCGTGTCGGGTGGATTCGCGACGCCGGGCCCGGCCGACCAGTGGGTCCGCCTGCTCGGCCCCGTGGTCGAGGGTGAGGCCCCGACCCCGTTGCAGCGGGTCCTGGCGGCCGCCGACTTCGGATCCGGGGTCTCGGCGATCTTCGACGCCGACTCGGGGGTCGGACTCATCAATGCCGATCTCACCGTCGCCGTCCACCGGCCGTTGATCGGCGAGTGGGTGCGGCTCCAGGCCGTCACCCGGGTCGGTCCGTCCGGCATCGGACTGGGCACGACCATCCTGTCCGACGAGCAGGGTCCGGTGGGCACGGCGATCCAGTCGCTGCTCGGTACCGGCACCGCGACCTGACCGGTTCGTTCGATCGGTGGGGTTGTGGGGCAGACTCAGGACATGAGTTCTCGTTCCGGCCCCGAACGCATCCCGGTGATCGATCTGCGATCCGACACCGTCACCCAGCCGACCGACGCCATGTGGGATGCCATGCGGCATGCCCCGCTCGGCGACGACGTGCTCGGCGACGATCCGACGATCAACGAGCTCGAGGCGTTCGCCGCCGAACTGCTCGGCAAGGAAGCGGCGGTGTTCGCCGGCTCGGGGACCCAGTCGAATCTCATGGGGCTGATGGCGCACTGCGGACGCGGCGACGAATACCTCGTCGGACAGCACGCCCACACCTATCGCATGGAGGGCGGGGGCGCCGCCGTGCTCGGCAGCATCCAACCCCAGCCGATCACGAACCGTCCCGACGGGACCCTCGACCTCGCCGAGGTGGAGGCCAACATCAAGCCCCACGACAATCCGCACTACGCCATGACCCGGCTCCTGGCGCTCGAGAACACCTGGAACGGGCGGGTCCTGACCCTGGACTATCAGCTGGCCGCCGCCGACCTCGCCAAACGCAACGAGCTCGGACTGCATCTCGACGGCGCCCGGTTCTTCCACGCCGTGGTGGCCCTCGGTGCCGACGCCGCCACGGTGGCGGCGCCCTTCGACACGATCTCGATCTGTCTGTCGAAGGGCCTGGGCTGCCCGGCCGGCTCGTTGCTGATCGGATCCTCGGAGCTGGTCGCCCGGGCCCGCCGGACCCGCAAGATGCTCGGAGGCGGGCTTCGCCAGGCCGGGGTGATCGGCGGGGCCGGGCTCTTCGCCCTGCAGCACCACGTCGACCGGATGGCCGACGACCACGCCCGGGCCCGCCGGCTCGCCACCGAGCTCGGAGCGCTCGACGGTCTGTCGGTCGACGTCGATGCCGTGCAGACCAACATGGTGTTCGTGGGGGTCGAGGGTTCGGCCGACGACCTCGTGTCCTTCGCCGCCGACAACGGGGTCAAGTTGCTGTCGGCCTACGGCCGGAACCTGCGGCTGGTCACCCACCTCGACATCGACGACGACGACATCGACACGGTGGTCGACGTGTTCGCTCGCTGGTCGGCGGCGGGAGGTCGGGCGGCATGATCGATCCGGGCATCAAGCGTTGCCTCGGGCAGATGATCAAGGGGGTCCAGGTCGTCGGGGCCACCCACGACGGGTTGAGTCGGGCGTACAGCTCACACTGGGTGACCCAGATCTCGTTCGAGGAACCGATCGTGATGGCGTCGGTCAGTCCGAAGCACGACACCCATCCGCTCATGCGCGATTCGGGCCGCTTCGCGGTCTCGATCCTCGCCGCCGACCAGATCATGGCCGGCCAGTACTTCTCCTATCCCGGGCGCAAGTTCAAGTACGCAGCCCCCGAGCTGCTCACCCTCGACGACGATGGCCTGCCGATCGTTCCGGATTCGATCGCCTACCTGACCTGCGAGGTGTTCGACCGGATCGAACGCTTCGACCACGACCTGTTCCTGGCCACGGTGGTCAAGACGGTCGAGGGCCGGCTGAAGGAGCCGCCACTGCTCTATTCGGCCCGGCACGGCTGGCGGGCGACCGGCGACCCGGCCCGCGAGAAGGGCGTGTCGATTCGCGACCAGCTGTTGGAACGGGTGGCCGAACTCGACGACTGAGGGCCGCGGGTGTTCCCGGTCGGTCGATCCCGCCGCCCTTGACCAGTTGGTCAAGAAACCGTCCGACGATCTATGGTCTGGCCATGACTGCGCTCGACACCTCAACGACGATCGACTCCGACGAAGCCCGCGTCAACGCACTCGTCGACCAGCTCCTCGCCGAGCACGATCCCCAGACCACCGACACCACCGAGTTCCTCGGGCACCAGTTCGACCTCGGTCTGGCCTGGGTGCACTTCCCGGTCGGACGGGGCGGCCTCGGACTCGGACCCAAGCTGCAGAACGTCGTCAACAACCGTTTGGCCGCCGCGGGCGCGCCGAGCCCCTACTACCGGAACCCGATCGGCTACGGCATGGGGGCGCCCACCGATCCTGGCCCACGGCAGCGACGACCAGAAGGACCGCTACCTGCGGCCGCTGTTCACCGGCGAGGAGATCTGGTGCCAGCTGTTCAGCGAGCCCGGCGCCGGATCCGACGTCGCCGGGCTGTCGAGCCGGGCCGTGCGTGACGGCGACGAGTGGATCGTCAACGGCCAGAAGGTCTGGACGACCCTGGCCCACCTCTCGCGCTGGGGCATGCTGGTCGCCCGCACCGACCCCGATCAGCCCAAGCACAAGGGCCTCACCTACTTCGTGGTCGACATGCAGGCCCCCGAGGTCGAGGTCCGGCCGCTGCGCCAGATGACCGGCGATGCCGAGTTCAACGAGGTGTACTTCACCGACGCCCGCATCCCCGACGAGGAGCGTCTGGGCGAGATCGGCGACGGCTGGCGGGTGGCGATCACGACCCTCATGAACGAACGGGTGTCGATCGGCGGCACCGTTCCCGAGAAGGGGAGTGGCTCGATCAGTGCCGCGATGCGGGCCTATGCCGCCCGCAAGGACGGCTTCGATCCGGTCACCGATGCCAATCTGCGCGACGGCCTGATGGCGCTGTGGATCCGGGCCGAGGTCCATCGCCTCACCAACGCCCGGGCGTCGTCGAACCGCAAGTCCGGCACCCCCGGCCCCGAGGGCTCGGTCGGCAAGCTCGAATCGGCGCTGCTCAACCAGGCCGTCTACGAGTTCACGCTGTCGATCATGGGAGCCGAGGGCATGCTCTACGGCGCCTACGAGCACGGCCGGGCCGAGACCGCCATGGCATCGGCGACCCTGCAGGAGGCGTTCCTGCGGAGCCGGGCCAACTCGATCGAGGGCGGCACCACCGAGGTCATGAAGAACATCCTCGGTGAGCGGGTGCTCGGGCTCCCCGGCGACGTTCGCACCGACAAGGACATCCCCTGGATCGAGGTTCCCCGGAACTGACCGGGACCGGGCGGCCCCGCTCAGCCCAGGTTGAGTTCGGGGTGCGGCCGGAGGTGGCCGGTGTCGTTGAGGCTGCGCAACGACCGTTGTCCGGTCGAGGCGATCATGAACCGGTTGATGCTCGTGTAGTCGGGATTGAAGAACATCCTCGGCGGCAGGGCCAGCACGTCGGCGGCGAACGAGTTGATCACGCCGCCGTGGCACACCACCGCGACCTTCTGCCGGGGGTGGCGGCCGGCGATGTCGTTCAGGGTGTCGTTGACCTCGGCGAAGAAGGCCTCACGACTGCCGGCGAGTTCGTTCTCGAGGTATTCCCGCCAGCGGGCCTTGTCCTTCTTCAGCTCCTCGATGGGAATGTAGGAGCTCTCTTCGGCGTCGAACTCGCGGACGCCGTCGACCACGACCGCTTCCATCTCGAGAGCGGTCTCGAGCGGTGCCGAGGTCTGGCGGGCCCGCGCCATCGGGCTGCTGTAGACGGCGTGGATCCCCTCGCCGCGCAGCCATCGGGCCATCAGTTCGGCCTGCCGGACGCCCACCGGGGTGAGGTCCGGGTCGGCGGCGCCCTCGGCGTCCTCGATGTGTTCGGGGCGGCCGTGGCGGATGATGATCAGCTCCATGGGAGCGGGACCCTAGACCGGGCATCCCCGGAAGTCGAAATCCCGTGAGTAGTCTTCAGAAGGTGCATCGACGGACCAAGATCATTGCGACCATCGGCCCCAAGTCCGACACCGAGGAGGTCATGGTCGACATGATCCACGCGGGCATGGACGTGGCCCGCCTCAACCTGTCGCACGGGACCCTCGACGAATCACTGGCCCGGTTCCAGCGGGTCCGGAACGCCTCGGCGATCGTCGGACGCCCGGTGGGCATCCTGGTCGACCTCCCCGGCCCCAAGGTGCGCATCGGAACCATCGCCGAGCCGCTCGTGCTCGCCGAGGACGATCTGATCGATCTCACGCCGGGCACCCTCAAGGACGGTTCGACGGCCACGGCCTTCACGGTCGACTACGCCACCCTGCTGTCGGATCTGCAGATCGGTGACCGCCTGGCCATCGGCGACGGGGGAATCGTCCTCGAGGTGATCGGATTCGGCGAGCACGCCGCCAAGGCGAAGGTGCTCTTCGGTGGTCGGATCCAGGGGCGGCCCGGGCTCCACATCCCGTCGGACCGACTGAAGATCAGCACCCCGACCCCCGAGGACCTCCGGCTGCTCGATGCCTTCGTCGAGGCCGGCACCGACATGATCGCGCTGTCGTTCGTCCGCTCGGCCCACGACGTCCGCCGGGTCGGTCTCGAACCCGCGCCCCGCGGTCCGCTCGTCGTCGCCAAGATCGAGACCCGCGCCGCGGTCGAGAACCTCGACGGGATCATCGCCGAGTCCGGAGCCGTGATGGTGGCCCGGGGGGATCTCGGATCCGAGTGCAGCATCCAGGAGCTGCCCCACCTCCAGAAGGACATCATCGCCCGTTGCATCGCCCTCGGCCGACCGGCGATCACCGCCACCCAGATGCTCGAGTCGATGATCACCTCGCCCTCACCGACCCGGGCCGAGGCCTCCGACGTGGCCAATGCGGTGTTCGACGGCACCTCGGCGGTCATGCTCTCGGGCGAGACCGCGGTCGGCCGCGATCCGGCCCACGTGGTGGCGACGATGGCCTCGATCGCCAAGCGGGCCGACCAGGAGTTCAACTACGAGGGTTGGGCCCACGCCATCCGTCGTGAACGGCTGTCGGAGCCGCAGAGCCTCGACGCCGCCGTCACCGACGTGATGACCATGGCCACGTGGCGGGCAGCATCGGAGATGGGTGTCAAGTCGATCATCTGCATCTCTCGCTCGGGATTCACCGTTCGGGCCATCGCCCGGTTCCGGCCGAAGGCGAAGATCCTGGGCTTCAGCCCCGAGGAACGCACGGTGCGCCAGCTCACGATGAGCTGGGGCGCCGATCCGATCCTGATCGACCGGATCGACGACAACGAATCGACCGTCCAGCGGGCCGTCGCCAAGGCCAAGGAGCTCGGCCACATCCGCTCCGGCGACATCGTGGCCGTCCTCGGCGGCAGCACGGGAACGATCGGTGCCACCGACACCCTCCGGATGGTCCGCTGCCCATGATCGGAGTCCGACCCTGACTCGCACCCGCTCGGGGATCCGCGGCCTGCGGCGCCGACGAGTGGCCTTCGTCTTCTCGGGCGGGGGCAACCTCGGTGCAGTCCAGGTCGGCATGATCAAGGCCCTGTTCGACGAGGGCATCGAGCCCGATCTCGTCGTCGGCTGTTCGGTGGGGGCCATCAACGCCGCGGCGCTGGCCGCCGAACCGGGACGCCTCGGGCTGCGTCGGCTCGAGCGGATGTGGGGTCGCCTGGCCGACGGCAAGCCCGACCTCATGCCCCGTTCGTTCATCCCGCTGGCGGCCCAGATGGCCCTGAAGGGACCGAGCCTGCACGATCGACGCACGTTGGCGACGCTCCTCAGCGAGGAATTGCTGTGCGACACCATCGAAGACCTGCAACTGCCGTTCGCCTGTGTGGCCACCGATCTCGAGACCTCCGACGAGTACTGGTTCGAACAGGGTCCGCTGGTTCCGGCGCTGCTCGCCTCGGCGGCGTTGCCTGCGGTCTATCCCCCCATGGAGATCGACGGTCGCCGTTTCATCGATGGTGGCGTGGTCCGCGAGGCCCCGGTCGCCCAGGCCGTCGCCATGGGGGCCACCGAGGTCTACTTCTTCCACGTCGGGCACCTCGAGGGTCGGCGCTTCGAGCCGTCCCGACCGTTCGACGCCGCGATCCACGCCTACTGGACGCTCCGGTATCGACGCATGCTCGATGATCTCGAGAGCGTCGAGGACGAGTGTGAATTGATCGCGCTGCCGGCCGGGGTCCGTCCGAGGTTGCGGTTCGACGATTTCTCGAAGGGGCGGGAGTTGATGGCGATCGCCTACGAGGCGAGCCTGGCCTACCTCCAGACCGGCGAGGCGCCCGAACCGGTCGAGATCCGCTCCAAACCCAAACGGGGCGACGACGACGACGACTTCCTCGACGGGCCCCAGCTGGGCTGACGGGTAGGATCGCGCGATGAGCGATCTCAACCTGACCACCGGACCACCCGAGACGGTGCTGCCTCCCGAGCCGGTGGCGGTGACCCAGGCGGTCGAGGAGGCGCTGGCGCGACCCGCCGAGGAGCGCCGCACCGCCTTGGCGGCGATCGTGTCGGCGAACCCCCGATCGTTGCTCGGCTGGGCCCACCTGGGTGAACGGGGCCGAGACGACATCGAGCAGTACGCCGCCTTCCGAGTCGGGTATCACCGAGGCCTCGACACGCTTCGGCAGAACGGCTGGCGGGGCTCGGGCTACGTGCGCTGGGAGCATCCCACCAACCGAGGCTTCCTGCGGGCCCTGGCCGGCCTGGCCCGGGTGGCCGGCCGCATCGGCGAATCCGACGAACACGAGCGGTGTTCGGTCTTCCTGCGTCAGCTCGATCCGACCTGGAACGACGAAAACGTGTCGTGATCGGTGCCGTGCTGACCGGCGGGGCCGGCCGGCGTTTCCTCGGCGTCGCCGACAAGGCGCTCGTTCCCGGGCGCGCCGGATCGACCCTGGGTGCGGGCGTTCGTGACGCGCTCCGGGGCGTGGGGCTCGATCCGGTCGTCGCCGTCGGCGGCACGGCGGGTGCCTCCCTCGGTCTGGTGACGATTCCCGATCGACGTCCCGGCGAGGGTCCCCTGGCGGCGACGGCGTCGGTGCTGCTCTGGGCCGGTCGGGGCCGAGTCCTCGTCGTTCCCTGCGACCTCCCACTCGTCGAGGCTGCGACCCTTCGACCCCTCGTCGACGCGGCCCGGGACCTTCCCGACGACCGGGCCGTCGTCGCCCTGGTCGACGGCCGTCCCGATCACGGCGTTGCCCTCTGGCCGGCGGCGTGGGGGCGGGCCATGTGGCGCCGGGTCGAGGCCGGTGACCGGGCCCTGCGCATCGCCCTCGAGCTGGGACCCTGGGTCGGGGTCGAGGTCGACGGCGGCCGCCTCGGCGATGCCGACACCGCCTCGGACCTGACCCGTCTGCTCGACGGATCATGAGACGTCACCGGGCCGACCGCACCGTCGGTGAATGCCCCGCTGATCGGCCCGAGGGCGTAGGCTGCGACATCGTGCCCAACCTGATCACCGACGAATCCGCCTTCCGAGATGTGTTGGAGCAGGCGGCGGCCCACGATCGCTACGCCATCGACACCGAATTCCACCGGGAGCGCACCTACTTCCCCCAGGTGGCACTCGTCCAGCTGGCCTGGGCCGATCAGGTGGCCCTGATCGATCCCTTGGCGCTCGACCTGACGCCGATGGCCGAGCTGTTGAACAGCGATGCGCTCTGCGTCATGCATGCCGGCACCCAGGATCTCGAGGTGCTCGACCTGGCGGCCGGGGCCGTCCCGACCCGACTCTTCGACACCCAGATCGCGGCCGGGTTCCTGGGCATCTCGACGGGCTCGCTGGCCACCCTGCTCGACACCTATCTCGATCTCACGCTCACCAAGGGCGACCGGCTGACCGACTGGCTTCGACGCCCTCTGACCGATGATCAGCTCACCTACGCCGCAGGCGACGTCGATCACCTCCTGGACCTCGCCGCGCTGCTCGAGTCGCAGCTCCGCGATCTCGGTCGTCTCGAGTGGGCCGAGTCCGAGTGCGAGATCGTCCGCGTCAAGCCCCGCGGCCGCCGGCCGCCCGAGGACGCCGTCCAGCGGATCAAGGAGGCCCGGTCGCTCAAGGGCCGGGCCGCCCGAGTCGCCCGTTCGATCGCGGCCTGGCGCGAAGACCGCGCCGCCGACCTCGACGTTCCCGTTCGCCAGGTGCTGCCCGACATCGCCGTGGTCGGTGTGGCCCAGCAGGTCCCGACGTCGGTCAAGGACCTCGAACGCATCCGGGGTCTCGACGGCCGGCACCTCAAGTCCGGTGCGGCCGAACAGCTCCTCGCTGCGGTCCAGGCCGGACTGCGTTCGACCGACGAGGCTCCCCGGCCACGGGCTCCGGGCCTTCCCAAGGACATGCGGCCCGTGGTCACGTTGGTGACGGCATGGATCTCGCAACTGTCGCGCGATCATCAGCTCGATCCCGCCCTGTTGGCCACGCGGGCCGACATCGAGGGCCTGCTGGCCGATGACCCCTCGAGCCGCCTGCGCAGTGGCTGGCGGGGGGCGCTCGTCGGCGAACCGATCCAGCAACTGGCGCGCGGCGAGGCCGCGCTGGCGTTCGTCGGCGAGGGCCGATTGGCCCTCGAAGCCCGCAGCCACCGGGCGCTCGACTGATCGTCGAGGGCTCTGCGGTCCCGAACGAGGACGGCAGGCCAAGCGCAAACGAGGGATGTTGAACGACAGCGGGCGACCTCCAGGCACTTTTGGGTATGACTCGCTCATCTGATGGGAATGGGCCTACACTTCGATTTCGACCTGCCGCCTGACCAGGTGGCATACCCGCATCGCGAGCAGGAGCGTGCCCCGTGAAAAAGGGCGTCATCGCAGATACGAAGAGGCTCGGGCCCTGAAGCGCTCGAACCCGGCTGACGACATCGAGTCCTTGATGGATCGTCTCGAGGACGATCCCTTCGATCTTCCGGTCACGTCCGAGGCCGGACGGGCCGGTCGCGACGACGAAGACGACTACTACGACGACTGACGCCCGGCTCGTGGCGGCCCCGTCGCCATCGGCCAAATCGACGAAGGCCCGGTGCCGGCACCGGGCCTTCGTCGGTTTTCGGCTCCGCTCGCCGCGATGGGGGCCGAGGGTCAGATGCCGCCGGTCTCGTCGATGATCTCGCCGAGCTTCACGATCTCGGCCTCGAGGACGACGCCGATGAAGTTGCGATCGCCGTCGGTCACGGCCATGACGTCGGTGTCGGCCGACTCCATGGCGGTCACGACGTCGCGCAGCGACCAGCCCGGATGGGCGATCAGGTCGACCCCTTCGAGGACCTCGGCCACGGTGGTGGTCTCCCATCGGTCGCGGGGGATCGCGGCGCAGCCCTCGACCGAGCACAGGCCGATGAACCGGTTGCCGTCGACGACGGGGACCACCCGTTCGCGACGCCCGAGCGCATGGATCCAGACGAACTCCGACACCGTGGCATCGGGTGGCACGGTCAGCACGTCGGTGGTGAGGGCCGCCGCCAGCGGCATGGTCAGGCGTTCTTCGAGGTGGCCGAGCCGTTCGACCTGCTGGCCGGCGCTGACCGAGTCGGGCCCGGCGACCAGCTGGGCCACGGCCGCGGCGATGAGCGCCGGAACGACCGCCGACCCGGAATTGGCGGTCGACTCGGCGACGAACATCACGGCGGCGATCGGGGTTCGGTAGCCGGCGGCGAGGAACGCCGCGAGTCCGAGGATGGGCAGGAGCGCGCCGCCGTTGGGCGCCATCCCCAACTCCTCGAGGGCGAGACCCACCAGGGTCCCCAGCAGCACGCCCTGGACGGCCAGGGGGATGAACAGTCCGCCCGTGCCGCCGCCGACGACCGTCACGAGGGTGGCGACGATCCGGAGGAGGAAGACGAGGGCAACGGCCTTGAGCGAGTGGCTCTCGCTCAACCACTCGACGACGCCGACCCCGGGACCCAGGGTGAGCGGCTCGTCGAAGAGTTGGACGGCCAGCAATGCCAACAGGCTCAGCGTCGAACCGGCGACGACCACCCGGACCGGGGCCTTGATCTGCTTCGACAGTTGCTTGGCCCGACGGACCAGGATGGCGTACATCCGGCCGCCGAGACCGGCCCCGACCCCGATGGCCAGCGCAGCGATGAGGTCACCGGCTTCGAGCGGGCGGCCCGACACCTGGTTCAACAATCGCTCCGGGGCGGCGAGAGGCATGGAGATGAAGGTCAGGTACGCCGCCGCCGAGGCGACGAGCGACGGCAGCAACGCGCGGTGGGCGAGATCGTCGCGGTAGGGCGCCTCGAGGGCGAAGAGGACGCCGGTCGCCGGGGCCTGGAAGACGGCGGCCACGCCGGCGGCGGCGCCGGCGGTCAGCAGCAGCCGCGCCGCCCCGCGCCCGAGCCACCGATCGAGTCGGGCGGCGACCTGCAACCCGAACACCGAGCCGGTGTAGATCGACGGGCCCTCGAGACCGAGCGCCCCACCGAAACCGATGGTGGTGACACCGGCCAGGAGCCGGGCCGGGAGCTTGGAGAGCGGCAGCGACGGATGCCGCATGTGGTAGGCGCTGATGTACTCGTCGGAGGTGGCCGGCGTCGAGTTGTTCCCGAGACGAGCCAGGATGACGGCGGTGAACACCAGGCCCACCAATGGTGCCAGGGTCTGGACCAGGAGTCCCTGCTCGGTGATGTGCTCGAGCACCAGGGTGACCGTGACGTACTCGAAGATCGACACCGTCACCCCGACGAGGACCCCGAGCAGCGCCGATGCCAGCAGGAGGCGAGAGCTCCTGGCTTCGGGCAGGAGCGAGCGGGCGAGGGACAGCACCATCGAAGAATGCCCTACCGAGACTGCCGAGTGGTGCTTCTGGAATGGATCCTCATCGCTTGGTCGTGAGGGCGACCGGCGTTTCTCGCTGGATCGACTCGAGTTCGGCGGCGAGCCGATCGTAGATGTCGGTGCCGACGAGTTCGATCAGCTCGTCGCGGGCGGTTTCGTACAGGGGTTCTCGCCCTTGGTAGGCCGCGTCCTCCTCGATACACCACCAGTGGAAGTCGAACCCGCCCTCGCCCCAGTCCCGCCGCTCCCACGCCCGGACGAACACGGTGTCGTTTCCGTAGTCGTCGGTGTGGATGTCGAGACGGATCGGGCACCTGCCAACAGACGTCGGGTTTCCAGTCGAGGGGTCGCTCGCCGAGTTTCAGCGCCTTGGCGTGCAGGGCACAGCCGGCACCGCCGGGGTGGTCCTCACGATTGAGGAAGATGCACGCCCCGTCGGCCGCGACGCGTCACCCATGCCCCTTCCTTGTTCTGCTTGAACGGCCCGCCCTTCTTGGTCGCCCGGCGCCGATACTGCCAGTCGTCGTCGGTCAGCAGGGCGGCATAGGCGGCGGTGTTCTCGAGGTCCTCGGTGTCGGAGAAATGCGCTCCATGGACACAGCAGCCGAGCGCTTCGGCCCGTTCGATCGGCAGCGACTCGGGCTCGGGGTCGATCGACGGGCAGCCCTGCCCGTAGATGCAGCCGAAGTTCGACAGCAGGAACGTGACATCGAACATCCAGGCATCACCGCGGTCGTCGGCGAGCGAGATCCAGCGGTGGGCGTCGGCGGGAGGAAGCACCCGCCGAGGGTAGTGCCTCGTACCCGCCGCCCGACTGCGATGCCGCCGGGTTCGGGTGTCGCCGGGTCCGAGTAGCGTCGTGACCATGACCGGCTTCCACGACGACCGACTGCGAGATCTGACCGATCGGCTCCGGGCGATCGACGACGAGCTGTCGGAACTCGGGATCGACGTGCTCCGGGAAGCGGTGGCGTCCGGCGCCACCGCCCGTCCGGCGATCGACAAGCCGATCGCCGCAGCGCGCCGCGCCGTCGAGAAGGCGATCCGATCCCTCGACACCGCCGCCGCCACGTGACGACGGCGGTGTCGGATGGTCAGCGACCGTCGCCGTCGAGCATGGGTTCGTTCTCGGGTTCGAGATCGTGGACCAGTCCGGTGGTCGCCCGATCCTCCCGACCGCCCAGGTCGTTGATGCGCAGGATCATCTGGTGGAGTCGGGCGAAGGCCCGATCGTTGAACCGGAAGGCGATCCGCGCCAGGTCGACGTGGTCGTCGTCGGAGCGCTCGGCCTCGGTGGTCTCGACGGCCTCGATCGCGCCCTCGACGACGATGTCCGCGAACTCGGTGTCGAGGGTTTCGAGCGCGGCCTCGCTCAGCGGTGCGTTCAGGCGGACGACGAGCCGTTTGCCCACGTAGCGCATCGAATGGAAGGTGGAGTAGTAGTCGGCCACGAAGTCGGCCGCCTCGGCGGCACTGTGGGTGTGGAAGAACAGCGAGGTGTCGACCGGACCGATCATGCCGCGGTCGAGGAGTCCGTCCTCGATGAAGCGGATCAACGACGACCAGTAGTTCGACCCGGGATGGTCGAGCATCACGATGGGCGCCGGGTAGCTCTTGCCGGTCTGGATCAGGGTGATCAGCTCGAACGCCTCGTCGAGGGTCCCGAAACCGCCCGGAAGCAGGACGAAACCGTCGCTCTCCTTCATGAAGAACAGTTTCCGGGTGAAGAAGTAGCGGAACGTGGCGAGCTTGGGATCGCCCTCGATGATCGGCGCCGCCCGCTGCTCGAAGGGGAGCACGATGTTGACCCCGAAGCTGTTCTCGGTCCCCGCACCCTCGATGACCGCGGTCATGATGCCCGGACCCGCGCCACTGATCACCATCCAGTCCTGTTCGGCGATGCGCCGGCCGAACTCGTTGGCGAGGGCATAGTCGGGATGATCCTCGGGTGTCCGAGCCGATCCGAAGACGGTGCACTTGGCCCGGGTGCGGTGGGGCGAGAAGACCCGCCAGGCATTCAACATCTCGACCAGGGTCTGCGATGCGATCTTCAGTTCGAGCCGGTCGACATCGGCGGCGTCCATGTCGAGCGCCGTGACGAGCAGGCGCCGCACCAGGTCGTCGTTGGTGTCCTTCCCGATCTCACCGAGCAGCTCCGAGATCAGCCGGTCGACCTGGCCCTCACCATAGGTGTTGCGTGCTCTCGGCGCGTTCATCGGTCGGGCCACTCCTCGTTCGGCGAAGACCCACCGTAGTCACCCGGCGGTGGTTGGGGCGGACGCCGACTCACCCGACTCGGGCGGAGTCGACCCGTTCGTACAGGGTGGTCCGCTGGGCGAGGCGACGCCCGAGCGGTTCGACCAGTCGCGCGAAGTCCTCGACGCCGACGTCGGTGCCGTGGGCGGCACCGGCCGCACGCGAGATGTTCTCGTCCATCAGGGTGCCGCCGACGTCGTTGCAGCCCGACTGCAGGAGTTGGCGAACGGCATCGAAGCCGATCTTCACCCACCCCGATTGGATGTTGTCGATCGTGCCTCGGTACGCGATGCGGGCGATGGCGTGCATCAGCAGCGTCTCCCGGAACGTCGGGCCTCGTCGGGCCCGATGCTGCAGATAGATCGGAGCCGCCATGTGGACGAACGGGAGCCCGACGAACTCGGTGAACCCGCCCGTCTCCTCCTGCAGCGCCCGGGTGGCCAGGAGGTGCTTCACCCAGCTCTCGGGTTGCTCGACGGCGCCGAACATGATCGTGACGTTCGACCGCAAGCCCACCTGGTGGGCGGTGCGGTGGGCGTCGAGCCACTCGTCGCTGTCGATCTTGTCGGGGCAGAGGATGGCCCGGACCGGGTCGTCGAGGATCTCCGCGGCGGTTCCCGGGAGGGTCTTCAGCCCGGCGTCCATCAGTCGCCGCAGGTAGTCGGCCAGCGGCTCGCCCAACCGCTTGGCCCCTTCGGTGACCTCGAGGGCGGTGAAGCCGTGGATGTGCATGTCGGGACACGCCTCGTGCACCGCCCGCGCCACGTCGATGTAGTAGTCACCGTCGAAGTCGGGATGGATCCCGCCCTGGAGGCAGACCTCGGTCGCCCCGACCTCGGCCGCCTCGATGACCCGGCGCTGCATCTCCTCGAGGGTGAGGAGGTAGGGCTTGCCCCGGAGGTTGAGGCTGAGCGGGCCCTTCGAGAAGCCGCAGAACCGGCACTTGAAGGTGCAGACGTTCGTGTAGTTGATGTTGCGGTTGACCACGTAGGTCACGTCGTCGCCGACGATCGCCTGCCGGAGTTCGTCGGCAACCGCAGCGACGGCGGCGACCTCGGGGCCTCGGGCCCCGAAGAGCGTGAGCAACTCGTCGGCGCCGACCCGTTCGCCGGCTCGGATTCCGTCGAGGACCTCGGCAACGGCGCCACCCGCCAAGTCGGTCGCGACACCGGGACCGACCAGGGTCGGGTGGATCGACCACGGCCCCGGAGTACCACTGGGTCGAACGCTCGCCGATCAGGACCACGTCGGCACCGTCGTCGCCCTTGGCGACGAACTCGCTGCGTTGCGGGAACACCGCCCCGGGATCGTCGCGGGCCAATCCCTCGGCGTCGGAGCGGTCGAGCACGGAGAACCGCAGCGCCGGATCGAGCCAGCGACCCGGGTTCCGGTCGGACGCGGTGGGCCCGAGTTCGCTCACCACGTACTCCGGATAGATCGTGAGCCGGGGGGCGAGCGTGTGGCCAGCCGCCTCGGTGACGGCCCGGAGCCGGTCGAGGGCCGGCCAGGGGCGCTCGGGGTTGACGTGATCGGCCGTGATCGGCGAGACGCCTCCCCAGTCGTCGATCCCGGCGTCCAGCAGCGGCGCGAAGTCGTCGCTCAGGTTGGGTGGGGCCTGGAGGTGGACGGCGTCGGGCAGGATCAGCCGGGCCAGGGCGATGGCCCGCCGGTAGGGCTCGTCGGGGCACGGCTCGTGTTTCCACATGGCGGTGCCCGCCTTCGGCAGGAAGTTCTGGACGATCACTTCCTGCACGTGGCCGTGGCGGGCGTGGGAGTCGGCGATGGCCTCGAGTGCCTCGATGCGGTCGGATTCGGTTTCGCCGATCCCGACGAGAATGCCGGTGGTGAAGGGGATGCCGAGCTCGCCGGCCGCCTCGAGCGTCGCCAGACGGCGGGCCGGGACCTTGTCGGGGGCGTTCGCGTGAGCGGCGAGGTCGGGCCGCAACGTTTCGATCATCATGCCCTGGCTCGGCGAGACCGTGCGGAGCCGGGCGAGCTCGTCGGGGTGGAGCGCGCCGGCGTTGGCGTGGGGGAGGAGGCCGGTTTCGTCGAGCACCAGTTGGCACATCGCCACCAGGTACTCCACCGTCGAGGCGTATCCCCGTTCGCGCAGCCAGGTCGCGGCCTGCGGATAGCGGAGTTCGGGACGCTCGCCGAGCGTGAAGAGCGCCTCGTGGCAGCCGGCGCGGGCGCCACGCTTGGCGATCCGCAGCACCTCGGCCGGTTCGAGGAAGGGGGCGTCGAGCCGGGCCGGCGGCTGGGCGAAGGTGCAGTAGCCGCACTGGTCGCGGCACAGCATGGTGAGCGGGATGAACACCTTGGGCGAGAACGTCACCCGATTCCCGTGGGCGTGATCGCGCCGCTGCCGGGCCCGGGCCAGGAGTTCGTCGGTCGCGAGGTTCGAGAGTTCGGTCATGGCGTTGGTGCTTTCGGAAAGGAGGGGCGGAAACTCAACGATCGGGGGTCTGGCTTCGGACCCGGCCCGGGGCGACGCACTCGTCACACGCCGGGCAGCGCGTGGTCTGCACGAGCGGGGTCCCGCAGGTCTCGTGGACGAGCACGACCGGCGGCTGCCCGTTCGCATACCACTCGTCGCCCCAGCGCATCAGCGCGATGAGGGCCGGCGACAGGTCGGCACCCTTGGCCGTGAGTCGGTACTCGTGGCGAACGGGCCGATCCTGGTACGGGACCTTCTCGACGACGCCATGATCGACGAGCAGCTTCAGCCGATCCGAGAGCAGGTTCTTGGCGATGCCGAGGTCGTCGACCAGCTGGGAGAACCGCCGGACACCCCGAAACAGGTCCCGCAGGACGAGGAAGGTCCAGCGGTCACCGATCACGTCGAGGGTGGCCGAGATCGAGCAGGCGACGGGCGGGGCGCCATCGGTCGGCGACGGATCGCTTCGGGCGGGTGGCGGATCCGAGCGGGGCACGGCGGCAACCTAGAACAGTTGGTTTCGAATCACAACCCAGTCGGTTCGGAATCGAAACCCGGTCGGGCCGGGCTGCGGGCGGTACGAGCCCCTCGGTGCTCGACCGGCCTCCCGGCCTTCCGGTATCATCGAACACATGTTCGAACGATCTCCGGTGCGCCCGACACCGGCACCGATGCAGGGATCACTCTTCGCCCAGGGAGCGCCGGTGGCGCCGTCCAGCGTGGGCCCGGTCCACCGGATCGACCTCGGCCGGGGCGCCTGGCTCGACCACGCATCGGGCTGGCTGCCCGGCGCCGACTCCTGGTTCGGGTTGCTCGCCGCCGAACTGGCATGGCAGGCGGCGCGGCGCCCGATGTACGACCGGATCGTCGAGGTACCCCGGTTGATCTGGAACGACGACCCCGATCACCCCGAACGCACCCCGGCGGGCCTCCACGACGTGTCCCAACTCCTCGCCGCCCACTACGGCCGGCCCATGCCCGGCATCGGCTGCAACTTCTACCGGCGCGAACACGACTCCGTGGCCATGCACGCCGACCGGGTGCCCCAGCCCGGTGACGCCATCGTGGCCATCGCCTCGGTCGGGGCCCGGCGGTCGCTCGTCCTGAAACCCAACGACGGTGGGCGTGGCCATCGATTCGATCTCGGACACGGCGACCTGCTGGTCATGGGGGGCACCACGCAGGCCACCTGGCAACACGGCGTCCCCAAGGTCGCTCGGGCCCAACCGCGCATCTCCATCATGTTCCGGGGCTGACGCCGGCCGCGTCAGACGACGGGCGGGAGCAGGGTGTAGGGCACCCGGCGGCGCTCGCCCTGGTCGATCCGTACCGAGGCGATCATGGTGCCGTAGGTCTCGAACGCCAGCTCGGCGCGAATCAGGCGGTAGTTGAACTTGCCCGGCTCGATCTGCAGGGGCTGCACGTTGCGGGCGATGGGCTCGGCGTCGGCATCCACGACACCGTCGTCGTCGGCGAGGTGGAAGACGGTCTCGAGGGCGGCGACCTCGGATCCCGTCGGTGGGTTCCAGACGAGCACCACGAGATGCGGGGCGATCGTGCAGGGCACCGGTGCCGGTGCCGGCCCCGAGAACTGCACGCCCGACAGGTCGATCCGGGTGGTGGGGCCCGGTTCCGAGCGCAGGGCGATGTCGTCCATGAACAGGGCTGCGATGATCTCCATGCCGGTAGTGTCGGGGTTGATGAGCGATGTCTCAACCCGCGACCTGATTCTTCGCGAGGCCCGAGCCTGCTTTGCGGCCCAGGGCTTCGAGGGAACGTCGCTGAACGACATCGCGGCCGGGGTCGGGATCCGCCGGCCGAGCCTCCTGCACTACTTCGCGTCGAAGGAGGCCATCTATCGCGAGGTCCTGCTCGACGCCCTGCTCGACTGGGGTCGCCAACTCGACCCCAAACCCTCGGATGCGCCGCTCGACGGCTGGGATCGTGTCGATGCGGTCGTCGCCGTCAGCTTCGAGTTCTTCGTCGCCAACCCCGACATCGTGGTGATCGTGCGCCGCGAAGCGCTGACCGAGGAGAGCCACCTCGGCTTCGATCTCGGGGCGGCGCTGCGCCCCTACTACGAACGGGCCGTCGCCTTCTTCGAGCGGGAGATGGACGCCGGGGTCTTCCGCCGTCACGATGCCGAACACCTGGTGCTCACCGGCTACGGCGCCCTGCTGACGTACTTCTCCGACCACGCCATGCTGCGCGGACTCCAGGTCGACGACCCGTACGGTCCCGAACAGCTCCAGCGGCGGTTCGACCACATGAAGAGCTTCATCCGGGCGGCGCTCGAACCCTGAACACCGCGGTCGAATCGCAGACCACGCCGATGGCCCGTAGGGTCTGCCGATGCACGAATCATCGACCTCGTCGACCCTGTCGGAACGGGAATCGAAGGAATTCCTGGCGCCCTTCGGCATCCCGTTCCTCTCCGAACAGCTCGTCGACGACGCCGAGGCCGCCGTCGTCGCCGCCGTCGAGCTGGGGTTCCCCGTGGTCATGAAGCTCAACGGTGACACGATCGCCCACAAGACCGAGCGGGGACTGGTCCGGCTGGGTGTCGGCTCCGCCGATGCCGCCCGCGAGGCGGCCCGTGAGCTCCTCGCGGCGGCCCGACCCGACGACGGGGCCGTCTCGGTGCTCGTCGCCCCGATGGTGAAGTCCAACCGGGAGTTCATCTGCGGCGTCTCGACCGACGAGCAGTTCGGACCGACCGTCCTGCTCGGCGTCGGCGGAATCCTGGCCGAGGCCATCGCCGACGTCGCCGTGCGGCTCGTGCCCATCACCCGGGCCGATGCCCTCGAGATGATCGATGACCTGTCGACCCAGGCCCTGCTCGAACCCTTCCGGGGTGAGCCCGCCGTCGATCGCGAGGCCCTCGCCGACGTCCTGGTGGCCCTGTCCCGGGCCGCCGAGGCATCGCCCGAGGTCCGATCGATCGACCTGAATCCCGTCCTGATCGACCGTGGCACCCCCGTCGCCGTCGATGCGCTCGTCGAACGATCCAGCCTCGCCGAGCAAGCCCCGGTCGATGACGACCCCGAAGGAGCCTGAGATGTCGAACCGAATCGACCGTGCCCGTTTCGATGCCCTCTTCGAACCCCGGGGCGTCCTCGTCGCCGGCGCGTCGACCCACCCCGGCAAGTTCGGCTTCGTCAGCCTGCACAACATCCTGGCCTCGGGTTACGAGGGCAAGGTCTTCGCCACCAATCGCGACGGTGCCGAGGTGCTCGGCATCACCTCGGTCGCCGACGTCGACCAGCTGCCCGACGGCGAGATCGACCTGGTGTTCGTGTGCACCCCGGCCGCCGCCAACCCGGATCTGCTCCGAGCCTGTGCCGCGAAGGGCATCACCGCCGCCTTCGTCACCTCGGCCGGCTACGGCGAGGCCGGCGAGGAAGGCATCGCCGCCCAGCAGGACCTGGTCGAGCTGGCCGACGAACTCGGCATCCTCCTCGCCGGACCGAACGGGCAGGGCGTGGTGTCGACCCCGGTGTCGTTGTGTGCCCAGATCGTGGCCCCGTTCCCGCCCGCCGGCAGGATCGGCGTCGCCTCCCAGTCGGGCAACTTCGTGTCGTCGTTCCTGAACTGGTCCCGGGCCACCGGCGTCGGGATCTCTCGGGCGGTCAGCGCCGGGAACGCCGCCGCCGTGACCGTTCCCGATTACCTCGAGTACTACGCCGACGACCCCCACACGGCGGTGGGTCTCGCCTACGTCGAGGGAATCCAGGATGGACGGGCGTTCTACGATCGCATGAAGGGCATCGCCGCCCGGAAGCCGATGGTGGTGGTCAAGGGTGGGGCGACGAGCGGCGGAGCTCGGGCTGCGGCGAGCCACACCGGCAGCCTCTCGACCGACGACCGGGTGTTCGACGGGGCGATGCGTCAGGCCGGGGTGATCCGGGCGGCCACCGTCGAGGAGGCGTTCGAGGCCGCCGCCACCTTCGCCACCCAACCGATTCCGAAGGGGAATCGGGTCGTGGTCATGACCACCGCCGGCGGCTGGGGCGTGGTCACCGCCGATGCGATCACCTCGAGCGAGCTCGAGTTGACGACCCTGCCCGACGATCTCCTGGCCGAGATCGACCGGCACCTCCCGCCCCGCTGGAGCCGGAACAACCCGGTCGATCTCGCCGGCGGCGAGACCCGCGACACGATCCCGACCGTCATGGCGCTGATCGCCGAGCATCCCGAGGTGGATGCGATCGTCTACCTCGGCCTCGGGATCCAGTCGAACCAGGCGCGGATGATGCGGGAGGGCCGATTCCACCCCGACCACGGCCTCGACCGGATCGTCGCCTACCACGAGCGGCAGGACGCCCGGTTCGCCGAGGCGGCCGCGGAGATCTCCGCAGCAACCGGCAAGCCGATCCTCACCGCCACCGAACTCGCCGTCGCCGATCCCGACAATGCCGGACCGGCCGCGGTCCGGGCGAGCGGGCGGCTCTGCTACGCCTCGGCGAATCGGGCGGTCACGGCGCTCGGTCATCTCTACCGGTACCACCGCTACCAGCAACGCTGAGCCGATCTCGGGTGCTGCGTGTCTCGGCCCGGGGCACCCGGCTGCTAGGTTCGCGAAGACATGTTCTCGGCCCCCACGTTCCGTCGCTACCTGCCGTTGGCGCTCCTGACGATGATCTCCCTGCTGGCCTGGCGGAGCGCCGATGTGGCCGACACCGACGACGAGCGGGTCGACCCGATCGTCTACGAGCAGCAGCTCATGACCCCGGTGCTGTCGGCCCGGCGGGTGCCCCGGACGCTGCAGGCCCCGATTGCCGACGACGCGATCGCTCCGGCCATCACCGCCGTTCTGGCCGGTTCGCCACCCGACTCCTGCCTCGTGGTCGAGGTCGATGGCCGCCTCATCGGCGAACAGAACCCGTTGCTACCCATCGTCCCGGCCTCGAACGAGAAGGTCATCACGACCTCGGCCGCCCTGTCCACCTTCGGGGCCGAGCACGTCTTCCGGACCGAGGTTCGCAGCACCGGCACCGTCGCCGAAGGCGTGCTGGTCGGTGACCTGTACCTCGTGGGGGGCGGTGATCCCTTCCTCGCCACCGACGCCTGGTGGGCGCAGTACGACACGATGGACGGCCGGGCCCACACCCGACTCGAGGATCTCGCCGACCAGGTGGC
The DNA here is from genome assembly GCA_963717115.1 of uncultured Acidimicrobiales bacterium. GTDB lineage: Bacteria > Actinomycetota > Acidimicrobiia > Acidimicrobiales > SZUA-35 > JBBQUN01. Next base: position 528,602 of record CAVQVO010000020.1, read on the forward strand.
AGCGGCCGGCTTCACCACGGTGACCGGGGGGCTGTACGGCGACGAATCGATGTTCGACTCCCAGCGCTGGGGACCCTGGGCCCAGCGGCTGATCGACACCCGGCAGTCGGGTCCGCTCTCGGCGCTGTCGGTGAACCAGAACTTCACCAGCTGGCCCGAGGTGTTCGCCGGGAGCTTCCGTCCCCGAGTGCCCGCCGATGACCCGGTGGCCAACGCCATCGCCGTCTTCACCCAACTCCTGGCCGAGCGGGGGATCACCGTGGCTCCGGTCGGGCCCGTCATCGCGCCGCCCGACGCGACCATCGTCGCCGCCGTCGACTCCCCGCCGCTGGCGGACGTCGTGACCCACGTCAACTCCTACAGCGACAACTTCGGGGCGGAGCTCCTGCTCAAGCACATCGGACTGGCTCGCACGGGTCTGGGGAGCACCGAGGCCGGGGCGTCGGCGGTCATGGCCATCCTCACCGAACGGGGTCTCACGACGGTCGGTTCGATCATCACCGACGGTTCGGGCCTGAGCGAGGACACCCGGGTCACCTGTCGCCTGCTCGACGACGTGCTCGACGATGCCGGCGCCGAATCGGTCCTCGCCCAGAGCCTCTCGATCGCCGGGGTCCGGGGCAGCCTGATCGACCGCCACAGCGGTACACCGGCCGCCGGGACGGTGTACGCCAAGACCGGGACGCTCAACAACGTCACGGCGCTGACCGGCTACGTGTTCTCGCCGGTCGAGCCGGGGACCACCCTCACCTTCAGCTACGTCGTCAACGGGGAACTGGCCGGTCAGGACGAAACGATCCGGGCGCTGCAGATCCCGTTCGTCGAGCAGCTCGCGACCTACCCGGCCGGACCCGCCCTCACCGCCATCGCCCCGCTGCCACCGGTGCCGATCGGCCCGGGCGGAACCGTCGTCGAACCCGACGGGGGTGACACGGTGCCCGAGGAGGACGGCGGATGAGCGCCGAACCCCTGATCCTGCCCCAGTTCCCGCTCGGGTCGGTGCTGTTTCCGTCGATGGTGCTTCCCCTGCACGTCTTCGAACCCCGCTTCCGGCAGTTGGTCGACGACGTCGACCCGCTCGGCAACGATCTCTTCCGAGACGACCCTCGTCTCGAAGGACGTCCACTCGACGTCGACGATCGCGAGCGCGCCATGTTCGGGGTGGTGCTGATCGAGCGGGGGAGCGAGGTCGGCGGCGGCGAGCTACGAACCAACGTCGGCACGATCGCCACGATCCTGCGGCGTGAGCCCCTGCCCGACGGCCGGTCCTCGCTGCTCTGCGTCGGCACCGAGCGATTCCGGGTCGACGAGTGGTTGACCGATGACCCCTACCCGCGGGCCCGGGTGCACCGATGGCCCGACGAACCCGGACCGCCCTGTTCCGACGAACTCTTCCGCCGGGCGTGTGACGCGTACGATCTGTGCCGGTCGGTGTTCGAACGGCACGGGATCGACGTGGGCACCAAACCCGACTTCCACCCCGACCCGGCCGTCGCCACGTTCCAGATCGCCGCGTTGTCGCCCCTCGGCGAGCTCGATCGCCAACAGATCCTCGAAGCGCCGGACGAGACGACCCGGTGCGCCGTGCTGGCCGACCACCTCGAATCGGCCGCCGCCGTGCTCGAATTCCGGCTGAGCGACGACTGAACCCGACAAAGGCACCTCATCCCCGTCCGATGGTCCCGCTTGTGCCTAGACTCGCCCGGAGCGGTTCCGGGACAGAAAGCGAGGCCGGCGTGGCCAAGGCAAACCCCATCGATGGGGCGAAAGAGATCCAGACGCTGATCGTCTCCTACGCCAAGCAGGAGACCATCGACCCGCTCAAGTCGCTGGGCACGTTCCTCGCCTGGGGCATCTCGGGGGCGCTGTTCGTGTTCCTGGGCGTGTTCTTCCTGGGTCTGGGGGTGCTGCGACTGCTCCAGGAGACCTTCGACGGCAGCCACATCGGCTCGGCCGCACCCTACGCGATCACCATCGCCGTGCTCGTCGCCGCCATCGTCGTGATCTTTGCGCTGTTCAGTCGATCGAAGAAGCGAGTGCTGTCATGACCGACACCAACAAGATCTCCCCGGCCGACATCGAGGCCAAGTTCCGCGAAATGCAAGGTCAGGTCGAAGCCGTCACCAACGACTCGAAGAAGAAGGTCGCCATCGGCGGAACGGCGTTCGCCGTCCTCCTGCTGTTGATCATCTATCTCGCCGGACAACGCAGCGGCAAACGCAAGAGCACCGTCGTCGAGATCCGGAGGCTGTGACCCATGCTGCGAAAGGTCCTCGTCTTCGCCGTACGCAGCTCGGTCCGTGGCCCCGGTAAGTCGTGGATGTTCACCTCGGGCGCGCTCATGGCGATGCGGGCCGTCCGGTCCAAGACCCGCAACACCGAGGTCATCGACCTCTCGAAGACCAAACCCGGCGATCGCATCGTCATCGAGCACCTCGGCATCACCCACCAGGAACAGATCAAGGCGTTCAAGCAGGCCAAGAAGGCCGATCGACGAGCGATGCGAGACGCCAAGCGACTCGCCCGCAAGTCCTGATCGGTCAAGAGGAACCACCTCTCCGCCGTCACCCCGAGGAGGAGGGCCCGTGAAAGTCCTGTTGCGCAACCCGAGCCGAGAACTCGACGTCGAAGGTCCGATGTCGGTGGTCAAGCTGCTGGCCCGACTCGGTGTGAATCGGGAGTCGGTCCTGGTCATCCGGGACCGAACCCTGGTTCCCGGCGACGCCCAACTCGCCGACTCCGACGTGGTCGAGATCCGTCCGGTGATCTCCGGGGGGATCTGAACGATGACGAGTCGACGAGCGGACCGGGGCGATCGATGAAGTGCCGAGTCTGTCGTGAACCCGCGATCATCGACATCCGTCGCAACAACGCGAACTTCTGCACCCCGCACTTCCTGAAGTACTGCCAGGATCAGGTGGCGAAGTCGATCAAGGAATTCGCGATGGCCGAGCCCGGCGAGCGGTTGCTGGTCGCCGTCTCGGGGGGCAAGGACAGCCTGGCCGTCTGGGACCTCCTGGTCGAGATGGGCTACGACTGCGATGGGCTCTACATCGGGCTCGGGATCGGCGAGTACTCCGACGTGTCCGGGCGCTACGTTCGCGACTTCGCCGCCCGGCGGGACCTCCACCTGATCGAGATCGACCTGCGCGACGTCTACGACTACGACATCCCGACCGCTGCGGCCGTCACCCGTCGCGTGCCCTGTTCGGCTTGTGGGTTGTCGAAGCGGCATCTGTTCGACACCGCCGCCATCGACGGTGGCTACGACGCCGTCGTCACCGGGCACAACCTCGACGACGAGGCCGCCGTGCTCTACGGCAACGTGATGCGCTGGCAGACCGCCTACCTCGCCCGTCAGCGGCCCACCCTGCCGGCCGGGAACGGCTTCCCGCGCAAGATCAAACCACTGGTCCGTCTCGGTGAGCGCGAGATGGCCGCCTACTGCGTGCTCCGCGGCATCGACTACCAGGTCGAGGAGTGCCCGATGGCGCTCGGCAACAAACACCTGCAGTACAAGGAGATCCTGAACGCCACCGAGGTCGCCTCGCCGGGATCCAAGCACGCCTTCTACTTCCAGTTCCTGCGCAACGCCGTCGACCGATTCGACGACGACCCCGATGACGCCACGCTCGGAACCTGCCAACGATGCGGTTCGCCGGCGAGCAGCGACATCTGTTCGTTCTGCCGACTCGTCGAACGAACCAACGGTGCGGTCCCCGTCGAGCTGTCGACCACGAAGCCCGGTCCCCGCCCGCCCTCAACGACGACATCGTCCGGAGTTCCCCAATGACCGAGTCCCAACCCGCCGGCGAAGCCGCCGCTCCACCCGCCGGAGCACTGGTCGAAGGCGAGATGGTCCTGATCATCGACAACCGCGATCGCCGCTACCTCATCACGCTCAAGGCCGGCGATGCCTTCCACTCCCACGCCGGCGTCCTCGACCACCAGACCATGATCGGTCGGGCCGAGGGATCCGAGGTGGCAACGACGCGCGGACAGAAGTTCCGGGCCTTTCGGCCGACGCTCGAGGAGTTCATCCTGTCGATGCCCCGAGGGGCCCAGGTCATCTACCCGAAAGACCTGGGGCCCATGCTCATGCTCGCCGACATCGGCCCCGGCATGAAGGTCTTCGAGTCGGGCATCGGATCCGGCGCCCTGTCGATGACCCTCCTGCGCGCCGGGGCCGACATCACCGGCTACGAGCTCCGCGAGGATTTCGCGTCCCGGGCCAAGAAGAACGTCGAGGCCTTCCTCGGGCCCGACGTGCTCGACCGCTACTCGGTCGAGATCCGCAGTGCGTACGAGGGAATCGATGGACACGACTTCGATCGTGTCCTGCTCGACCTCCCCGAGCCCTGGCAGGTCGTCCCCCACGCCGAACTGGCGTTGCGGCCCGGGGGTGTGTTCGTCGCCTACACCCCCTCGATCACCCAGGCGATGCGGCTGAAGGAGGCGCTCGACGCCACCCGATTCACCGAGCACAAGACCATCGAGGTCCTCAATCGCGGCTGGCACATCGAGGGTCAGGCCGTTCGACCCGACCATCGGATGGTCGCCCACACCGCCTTCCTCACCCGGGCCCGACTGCTCGCTCCCGTCTGAGGCGAGCGTTCCCCCTCGTCCGTCTTCGCCTCAACTGCATCGGCGAGACGCCGATGGACCCGCACACGCTGCGGTGACCCGATGGTGTTCTCCCCACCATCGGCCACCCGGCGCCGCTCGCCGATCGGCGATCACCGGACGCTCCCGCGCTCGGCAACCCACCGATCGAACCGAAACCGCCCGGCCCGAGGGCCGGCGGGGGCAGAAGTCCTCGGAGCCCCGACCGCCTGCCGGTCGGGGCTCCGGGCGTTCCGACCGGTGTTTTGAGGCGCCGGACCGACCCGTCTAGGTTGGCGACGACCATGACGAGACGAGCGGTTCGAGGGACCGGCCGCCGTCGACCGACGAGCTCTGAGGGAGCGCGATGTATCCAGGCATCTGGGCAGCCGAACGACCCGACCATCCCGCCGTGATCATGGCGGGATCCGGTCTGACACAGACCTACGGTGAACTCGACGCCCGAAGCAACCAATTGGCGCACCTGTTCCGATCCCTCGGGCTCGAACGAGGTGACCACGTCGCCCTCTTCATGGAGAACCAGCCGGCGTTCATGGAGGTCTGCTGGGCGGCCCTGCGGTCGGGGCTCTACATCACCGCGATCAACAGCTACCTCTCGGCGCCCGAGGTCTCCTACATCGTCGACGACTGCGATGCCGAGGTCGTGATCACCTCCCGGGCCAAGGCCGAGGTGGCGTCGGCCGTGATCGCCGGCGACGACCGACCCACCAAGGTCCGATCGTGGCTGATGGTGGCCGCCGGAGGCGATGACGGTGTTCCCGACGGCTTCGAGGACTACGACCAGGCGCTGGCCGGTCGACCGACCACGAAGATCGACGACGAGTCCAACGGCACGATCATGCTCTACAGCTCGGGCACGACGGGGCGGCCCAAGGGCGTGCTCCGGCCGCTCCCCATCGATCCGGTCGAGCAGGGCGACCCCCGCAGCGCCGCGCTGCCGGTGACCTACGGCTACGGACCCGACATGGTCTATCTCTCGCCGGCGCCGATGTACCACGCGGCGCCGCTGGCGTTCTCGCTGGCGGTGCACCGAGCCGGGGGAACGCTGGTCATCATGGAGAAGTTCGACGAGCGGATGGCCCTGGTGGCGATCGAGCGCTACCGCGTGACCCACAGCCAATGGGTCCCGACCATGTTCGTCCGCATGCTGAAGTTGCCCGTCGAGGAACGCGCCGCCCACGACCTGTCGTCGCTCCAGGTGGCGATCCATGCCGCCGCTCCCTGTCCGGTGCCGGTCAAGCACCAGATGATCGAGTGGTGGGGACCGATCCTCTACGAGTACTACGCCGGCACCGAGGGGATCGGCTCGACGTTCATCACCTCCGAGGAGTGGTTGGCCAAACCGGGCTCGGTCGGGACCTGCCGGCAGGGGGTGCTCCACATCGTCGATGCCGAGGGCAACGATCTGCCGGCCGGCGAGACGGGCGCCGTCTACTTCAGCGGGAGCCTCGAGTTCGAGTACCACAAGGCCCCCGAGAAGACCGCCGAATCCCGCCTCGACGGCGGACGGGCCACCCTCGGCGACGTGGGCTACGTCGACGAGGACGGCTATCTCTTCCTGACCGATCGCAAGGCATTCATGATCATCTCGGGCGGGGTCAACATCTACCCGCAGGAGATCGAGGACGTCCTGATCGTCCACCCGGTCGTCGCCGACGTCGCGGTCTTCGGCGTCCCCGACGAGGTCATGGGCGAGTCGGTGAAGGCGGCCGTGCAACTCCGCCCGGGCCACGAGGCGGGCGAGGCGATGGAACGGGAGCTGCTCGACTATCTGCGGGAGCGGATCGCCCACTACAAGGTCCCCCGCTCGATCGACTTCCACGACGAGCTCCCGCGACTCCCCACCGGCAAGCTCTACAAGCGCCTGCTCCGCGATCGGTACTGGGGCAAGTCCGGAACCTCCATCGTGTAGAGAACCGCCGCCGGTGCGGGTCGCTACCGTGGGCGGATGACGACAGGCGAACCCGGAAGTCTTGCGGTGTCGCTCCCAGCGACGGAGCGACGCAATCAGGAACTGCGTGACGACATCCGTCGGCTCGGGTTCCAGCTCGGTCAGACCATCACCCGACAGGAGGGCGACGAGTTCCTCGAGCTGGTCGAGCGGGTGCGGGTGCTGGCCCGAACGCTGCGCCGCGATCATGACGAGCAGGCCGGCGTCGAACTCACCGACGTGCTGGCCAACGCCACGGTGATCGACGCCATTCGCCTGGTGCGCGCCTTCACCACCTACTTCCACCTCGCCAATGTCGCCGAGCAGGTCCACCGCATCGAAGACCTCAACATCGCCAAGGACGCCTCGGGCCGTTTCGCCGAGGTCGTCGAGCGGTTGCTGGAACGGGGTTTCGACGGTGCCGGGGTCGAGTCGGCGTTCCGTCGCACCACGCTTCGACCGGTCTTCACCGCCCATCCGACCGAGGCGTCCCGACGGTCGGTGCTCGACAAGCTCGCCGAGATCGCCACCCTGATCGAACGCCGGGGGACCGATCGTGCAACGGCCACCGAACGCCGGCGTATCGACCGGCGGGTCGACGAACTCCTCGACGCCCTGTGGCAGACCGACGAGATCCGCCGTGAACGCCCGACGCCCCTCGACGAGGCCCGGTCCTCGTTGTACTACCTCGAGCAGATGCTTCGCGACGGCCTGCCCCAGTTGTGGGCCGACATCGGCGCCACGCTGGCCGAGCACGGCATCCCCTCGGCCCCCGATCGGGCGCCGATCGTCTTCGGCAGCTGGGTCGGTGGTGACCGCGACGGGAATCCGAACGTGACACCGGCCGTGACCGAAGCCGTCGTCGGCCTGCACCGGTCGAGGGCGCTGCGGATCCTGCGCGACGACCTGTCGCAGTTGCGGGCCGAGATGAGCTCGTCGGAGCTGGTGCGTCCGGTCAGCGACGAGCTCCGGGCGATCGTCGAAGCCGACCGCACCCGGTACGCGCCGGTCTTCTCGGCCATCGGGCGCATCAATGCCGGCGAGTGGTACCGACTGCGTCTGGGCGTGATGCTCCACCGGCTCGAAGCGACCATCGAGGACCGCCCGGCGGGCTACGGCCATCCGAGCGAGCTCGACGCCGACCTCGCCGTTCTCGAGCGGTCCCTGCGAGCCAACGACGGGCAACGGATCGCCGATGGTCGCCTGGCCCAGAGCCGGATGCTGCTCGCCACGATCGGATTCCGGCTGGCCTCGCTCGACGTGCGAGAACACGCCCGACGACACCATCAGTCGTTGGGCTCGTTGTTCGGCGCCGCCGGCAGCGCCTACCCCGACGACCGGGCCGCCCGGACCGCGCTCCTGCTGAGCGAACTGACCTCGCGGCGCCCGCTCGCTCCGCCCGACGCCCCGGCCGACGACGACGACACCCTCTGGCTCTTCCGGATGCTCCGGCGCCTGCTCGACACCCACGGCGACGACCTCGTCGACAGCTACATCGTCTCGATGACCCAGGGCGTCGACGACATCCTGGCGCCGGTGCTGCTGGCCCGCGAGGTCGGGCTCGTTGATCCGTCGACCGGGGTGTCCCGGCTCGGTTTCGTGCCCCTGTTCGAGACCATCGACGACCTCCGCTCGATCGGGACGACCCTGCGCCAGCTGCTCGGCATCGCCGGATACCGGCGACTCGTCGAGATGCGCGGGGGACTGCAGGAGGTGATGGTCGGCTACTCCGACTCGAACAAGGACGGTGGGATCGCCACCTCGCAATGGGAGATCCACAAGGCCCTCCGCGAGATCCGCGACGTCGCAGCCGAGACCGGGGTCCGGATCCGCGTGTTCCACGGCCGTGGTGGCACCGTCGGTCGTGGCGGTGGACCGACCCACGAGGCCATCCTGTCGCAGCCATCGGGGGTCATCGACGGCGAGGTCAAGATCACCGAGCAGGGTGAGGTCATCGCCGACAAGTACGGGCGCCCCGACATCGCGCACCGCAACCTCGACCTCGCCCTGTCGGCGGTCCTCGAAGCCACGGTGGCCCGCCGGCACCCGAGCCATCCGAACGAGACGATCGCCCGATGGTCCGAGGTGATGGAGATGGTGTCGGCCTCGTCCTACGCCGCCTACCGGCGCTTCGTCGAGGACCCGCAGCTCCCGGCCTACTTCGCCTCGTCGACCCCGGTCGAGGAGCTGGGCGGGATGAACATCGGTTCCCGCCCGGCCCGACGGGGGAGCGGTGCGCCGGGGATCGACGACCTGCGGGCCATTCCGTGGGTGTTCGGCTGGACCCAGAGCCGCCAGATCATCCCGGGCTGGTTCGGGGTCGGTTCGGGTCTCGAGGCCGCGGTGGCCGCGGGCCACGGCGACGAGCTGACCGACATGTTCGAGCACTGGACGTTCTTCCAGACCTTCCTGGCCAACGTCGAGATGACGCTGGCCAAGACCGACCTCGGGATCGCCCGGCGCTACGTCGAGGCGCTGGTGCCCGACGACCAGCGACCGCTGTTCGACGTGGTCGAGGACGAGCATGCCCGCACCATCGCCGAACTGGGGCGGGTGACCGGTCGACCGCTGCTCGGCAACCTCCCGATCCTGCGACGGACGCTGGGAATCCGGGCGGTCTATCTGGACCCGCTGCACATGCTCCAGATCGACCTGCTCGCCAAGACCCGCCGCAGCGCCGGTGCCCGTCGCACCGGCCCGGAGGTGGCCGACACCGAAGACGAACGGCGGCTCCGGCGGGCCCTGCTCCTCACGGTCAATGGCGTCGCGGCCGGGATGCGCAACACCGGATGATGGCCGGCGCCGGCCTGGTGCCGTCGCCCGGGGCGGCGCCCGTGGGGCGTGCCGCCGCAGAGGCGAGGAACCGTCCTAGTCTGAACCGCGTGTCTGCCTGCCCCGCACCGCTCCTCGGTATCCGTCCCCTCCCAACGACCGCGTGGAAGGCTTCATGACCGTGGATCGAATCGAACGACACGACATGGTGAATGCCGTCGGACTCACCGTGGCCCTGCTCGCGATGGCGCTCGGTCTGGTCTTCGGGGCTCGTGCCCTGTTCAACACCGTCAACGACGGGCTCACCGAATCGACCGACAGCCAGGAGAAGATCGATGCCGCGGCGGCCCGGGCCGCCGAAGAGGCAGCGGCGGCCGAGGGCGATCCGGCCGTCGAGACCGACACGACGACCACGCTGCCCGTCGAGGAGACCACCACGACGGCGCCGGCGCCCGTGATCCGGCCCCCGGCCGAGGTGACCGTCCGGGTCTCCAACTCGGCCCGCCGGGCCGGTGTCGCCGGTGCGGGCACCGAGATCCTGGCGCAGGCCGGCTATGCGTCGCTGAGTCCGAAGAACGGGCCGACGATCGCCAACAGCGTCGTCTACTACGTCGAGGGCTTCGATGCCGACGCGTCGGCGGTGGCCCGCCTGCTCAACATGGCCGAGACCGCAGTGGCCCCGATGCCCGCCGATCCGGGCATCCCGATCGATGGCGCCCAGTTGGTGATCATCCTCGGCGAGGACACCACCGTCGGCTGAGCGAGGTTCGAGCTCGAACACCACCCGGTACCCCACAGAAAGAGGATCACCCAATGGGAACGTTCCACGAATTCACGATGTCATCCATCACCGGTGACGACGTCGACTTCCACGACTTCGAGGGCCAGGTCTGCCTGGTCGTCAACGTCGCCTCGAAATGAGGCCTCACCCCTCAGTACGCAGGTCTGCGTGCGCTTCATCACGACTTCACCGACCAGGGATTCGTCGTCCTGGGGTTTCCCTGTAATCAGTTCGCCGACCAGGAGCCGGGCTCCGACGCCGAGATCCTCGAGTTCGTCCGCTCCACGTTCGACGTCGACTTCCCGATGTTCTCCAAGATCGAGGTCAACGGCGACGGAGCGACTCCGCTCTACCGGTACCTCACGTCGACCCTGCCCGCCGAGGACGGCAGCAACGACATCGCCTGGAACTTCACGAAGTTCCTGATCGGCCGCGACGGCGAGCCCATCGCCCGGTTCGGTCCCCAGGTCACCCCCGACGAGATCCGCGCCGAGCTCCCCCAGCACCTCTGAGCCACCCCAGCCCCACCCCACCCCCTTCCCCCAGGATTTCGAGAGCCTGAGCGCCGAAACTGGCGCTCAGACGCTCGAAATCGGCGGGGAGGGGCGGGCCGGACGCGTCGCGGGCCGCTCAGGGTCGGTCGACGGGGTCGACGGTGAGGTCGAGGGGTGGATCGGGGTGGTCGCCGGCCACCAGGGCGCCGAGCAATTCGGGAAGCCGGGGCGGGAGGAAGGGTCCGTCGTGGGCCTGGACCTCCTCGAGCGTCCACCAGCGCGAGCCCCGGAACGCGAGGGCCTCGAGGAACTCGAGGCCGCGGGGGAGTTCGATCTCGGACTGCTTCGTCCACGCCACGTGGATGACCTCGTCCTGGTCGAAGAAGATGCCCCCGAAGGTGAACTCGACGTGCTGGGTCCACACGATGGGCCCGACCTCGGTGACCGACGGGTCGAATCCTCCTTCCTCGGCGAGCTCTCGCAACGCGGTCTCGGCCGAGGTCTCGGATCCCTCGATCCCGCCACCGGGGATCTCCCACCAGGGGGGCTTGGAGGGATCGTTGGGGTCCGAGGCCTCGATCAGGAAGACGCGGCGATCGGGGCCGAGGAGCACGACACGGGAGGCGTTGCGACGCAGGATCCACTGGGGCACCGGGAGACCCTACTGTTCGCGCGACGCCTCGACCGAACGAGAGCGCGGGAGCCGATCGGTCGGGGCGCAGCGTGACGTGGCGCACCGACTCGACGCTCCGGTGACGAGGTGCCACGATGCGTCGGTGGTCGATGACGTTGCGCCGGAGTCCGACGAGGAGCCCTCGATGGCGCCCGCGCCGCTTGCGGGACTGCGAGTGCTCGACTTCACCCGCGTCGTCGCCGGGCCGTTCGCCACCCGCATGATGGCCGATCTCGGTGCCGACGTCGTCAAGGTCGAGCCGCCCGATGGGGACATCACGCGGATCTGGGGCGACGTCCGCGGCGGCCAGTCCGGCTTCTACGTCCAGCAGAACGCCGGCAAACGAAACATCTGCGTCGACCTGCGCGCCGACGGTGCCACCGAGCTGCTCCTTCGCCTCGCCGAGGTCGCCGACGTCGTGATCGAGAACTTCCGACCGGGCATCATGGATCGATACGGCCTCGGTTACGGGGCGCTCCGGGCCGTCAACCCGTCACTGATCATGCTGTCGGTCTCGGGCTTCGGGCAGGCGAGCAGCCAGGCCGGCCGGGCCGCCTATGCGCCGATCCTCCACGCCGAGTCGGGTCTCCTGGCCCGGCAGGCGCACTTCGACCAGACCGCGCCGACCGACCCGATGCTGTCGATCGCCGACACCAACGCCGCCCTGCACGGCCTGGTCGCCGTGCTCGCTGCGCTGCATCTGCGGACCCACACCGGGCTCGGCCAGCACATCGACCTCGCCATGCTCAACGCCATGACCGTCACCGACGACTACGCCCATCACGCGCTCGACGGCATCCCGATTCGTCGCCTCGGTGGCGTCGTCTGGCCGACCGGCTTCGGCCACCTGCTCATCGCGGCGAACGATCAGGCCCTGTGGTTCCTCCTCCAGCGGGGCGGGCGCGTCGCCGACGGTCTCGGTCCCGACGCCTCGGTCGCCGAGAAGGTCGAGACCCGACGACGGGTGATGGTCGACTGGTTCGCCGGTTTCGCCGATCGCTCGGCCCTCATCGCCGAACTCGACGCCCTGAACATCGCCTGGGGTGAGGTGACACCGTCGGCGGAGGTGTTCGACACCGAACTCGCGCAGGAGCGACGGTTGTCGACGCTCGTCGATGATCGCGCCGGTGGGCAGCGCCGGGTCACCCAATCGCCCTACCATTTCAGCCAGGCGGTGGCCGGGGTCGCCGGACCGGCCCCCCATCGTGGTGAGCACAACGCCGCCGTACTCGGCGACTGGCTCGGTCTGGAGCCCGCCGGAGTGGAAGACCTGGTCGCATCCGGCACCCTGCTGGTCGGCCCGATCCCGTGACCTCCCGAAAGTCCCCATGACCCCGACCGGTTCCGAAACCACCACCCCCGGCACCGTCTCCGGCAGCATCCCCGCTCCGGGGTCGTCGAGGGCGGCCGGGCCTCCGTCCCCCTATCTCACGTTCACCGCCGACCAGTGGGCGGCGCTCCGGGCCGCCACCCCGATGAGCCTCGACGAGGACGACCTCGATCAGCTCCGCGGCATCAACGTGTCCCTCAGCCTCGACGACGTGGCCAGCATCATGCTGCCGCTCTCCCGCCTGCTCAACCTCTACGTCGGGGCGTCCCAGGAGCTCTACCGGGCCTCCGACACCTTCCTCGGCAAGCTCCCGGCCAAGGTGCCATTCATCATCGGCATCGCCGGATCGGTCGCCGTCGGCAAGTCGACCACGGCACGCGTGTTGCAGGCCCTGCTCGGACGCTGGCCCGACCATCCCCAGGTCGACCTCATCACCACCGACGGGTTCCTCCATCCCAACCGGGTCCTGGTCGAGCGGGGCCTGATGGAACGCAAGGGCTTTCCCGAGAGCTACGACCGGCGGCGGCTGCTGCAGTTCCTGTCCGACATCAAGTCCGGCGAACCGGAGGTGGTGGCTCCGGTCTATTCACACCTGACCTACGACATCCTCGACGACACCGAACTCACGATCCGACAGCCCGACATCGTGATCGTCGAGGGTCTCAACGTGCTCCAGACCTCCGCCTCACCGGGTGACACCCCGCTGTTCGTCTCCGACTTCTTCGATTTCTCGATCTACGTCGACGCACGCACCGAGGACATCCAGCAGTGGTACGTCGAGCGCTTCTTCACGCTTCGCGAGACGGCCTTCCTCGACGAGCGGTCCTTCTTCCGTCGCTTCGCCGATCTCAGCGACGACGAGGCCACCGCAACGGCAACGGCGATCTGGAAGTCGATCAACCAGCGCAATCTCGACGAGAACGTGCTGCCCACCCGGGAGCGGGCCGACCTGATCCTGCGCAAGGGGGCCGATCACCGGGTCACCGAGGTGAAGCTCCGACGGCTGTGAGCAGCCCGGCCCCCGGGCGGTGACGTCGTCGTCCACCACGGGCGACGCGGCGATCAGAGCGCGAGTTCGGCCTCGATCAGGTGCGGTCCCGGCTCGCCGGCGGCCCATCGCAGGGCATCGTGCAGCTCGGCACCGGTGGTCGCGCGGCGTGCGGGCACCCCGAACCCCTCCGACAGTTTCACGAAGTCGACGGCCGGCCCACCGAGGTCGGTCAGGCGGCGCCCGATGGCACCGACGTCGAGGCCGGCATTGGCCAGCTCGACGTCGAGGATCTGGTAGCGACGATTCGCGCAGATCACGGTGGTGACGTCGAGCCCTTCCCGGGCCATCGTCCACAGGGCCTGGCAGGTGTAGAGCGAGCTCCCATCGGCCTGCAGGGCGAACACCGGCCGGTCGGGACAGGCGACGGCGGCGCCGACGGCCGAGGGCAGCCCACCGCCGATCGCGCCTCCCAGGATCGCCAGCAGGGTGTGGGGCGCGGACTGCCCGGTGAGGTATCGGTAGGTCCCCCCCGACGAGATGCTCTCGGACAGCACGATGGCTCCCTCGGGGAGCGCAGCAGCGAAGGCCGTGCCGAGGTTCCGCGTGTCGAGGCGGCCCGGGTCGAACTCGGGCAGGGGCGGGTGGTCGATGGCCTCGTCGGTCTCGGCGCCGAGGGCCCCGGCGAGCTCGGCCAACACCCGGGCCACGTCGCAGTCGGCGCCGGCCAGCTCGATCCGGCGGGCGTCGGCGGGGAGGGCGACCGACGGGGTGTCGGGATACCCGAAGAACGTGACGGGTTCGGTCCGGCCGATCATCACCGCGGTCGTGACGTCGGCGAGCGCGGCCAGGAGGGGAGTGGGGAAGTACGGCAGCTCGTTCATCCGGGGGAGGTGCCGACCGACGGCGACCTTGGCCGTTCGGGTGAGATGCACGTTCGCGCCGGTCTCGCGCCGGATCCGGCCGAGGAGTCGCACCGCCTCGTCGGAGATCTCGGCGCCTCCCACGATCAGGGCGGCACCCGGATTCCGGAGCGCCGAGGCGGCCTCGGCGATGGCGGCCGCCTCGGGGTGTTCACGGGGAGCGACGTCGGCGTCGTGCAGCACGATCTCGGCCGGGGACCAGGCATGATCGGCGGCCATCACGACGTTGGCGATGCGCTGATCGCCGGCCAGCGAGAAGGCAACGGCGTCGGCCATGGTCTGCCCGGCCCCCTGGGCCGACGGCGTGTGCATGGTGTGGCCCACCCAACCGCCGAGGGCATCGATGTCGGAGGTCAGGGGGGCGTCGAAGTCGAGGTGCCAGCTGGCCTGGTCGCCGATGAGGTTGATCATGGGGGTGTGATGGCGGCGGGCGTTGTGTTGGTTCGCCAGACTGTTGGCGAAGCCGGGGCCGAGGTGGAACAGCCCCAGCGCCGGCTTGCCGGCCATCCGGGCATAGCCGTCGGCGGCACCCGAGCAGACTCCCTCGAACGCGGCCAGGATCGAGCGCATCGTCGGCTGCCGATCGAGGGCTTCGACCAGGTGCAACTCGGTCGTCCCGGGGTTGGCGAAACACACGTCGATCCCGTTGTGGACGGCGTTGGCGATGAGATGGTCGGCTCCGGTGGTCGTCATGGGCGTCAGTCTGCACGATCACTCCCGGGTGTGCCATTGGCCCTCGGCCGAGCCCTCGGATCGGTGGTCGACGGTTTCGCCGACGCACCCACCTACAGTTGCGGTCGCTTCGTCCGATTCTCCAAGCAGGTGAGGTGGTGGCGGCAGCGCGTCGCGTTGCCCTCGCACCGCTCGATCCCGACCCACCGACGACTCCAAGGCTTCCCGTGTTCACGTTCTCCTCCGTTCCCGTCGATCCTCGCCGTACACGCTGATGGTCGAGATCTGGCCGGGACGGCTCAACCCGCTTGGCGCCACCTGGGACGGCGCCGGTACCAACTTCTCGGTGTTCTCCGAGTCGGCCGAGGCCATCGAGCTGTGCTTGTTCGACGCCGACGGCACCGAGACCCGCATCGAGCTGCCCGAGACCACCGCCTACTGTCACCACGGTTATGTCCCCGGTGTCGGTCCCGGTCAACGGTACGGGTTCCGGGCCCACGGCCGCTGGGATCCCGAGGCCGGCTACCGGTTCAACCCGGCGAAGCTGCTCCTCGACCCCTATGCGCTGGCGATCGAGGGCGACGTCGTGCACGACCGGGCCATCTTCGATCACCTGGCCGACGCCCCCGATCACCCCGACTCGACCGACTCCGCACCGTTCGTGCCCCGGTCGGTCGTGATCTCCCCGTTCTTCGACTGGGGCAACGATGCCCGTCCGGCCCGGCCCCGTCGGGACTCGGTGCTCTACGAGATGCACGTGAAGGGGATGACGGCGCTGCATCCCCTGATTCCCGAGCAGCTCCGGGGCACCTACGCCGGTCTGGCCCAGCCGGCCGTGATCGACTACCTGCTGGATCTGGGGGTCACGGCCATCGAGCTGCTCCCGGTACACCAGTTCCTCTCCGAGTCCTTTCTCGCCGACAAGGGCCTCACGAACTACTGGGGGTACGCCTCGATCGGCTATCTCGCTCCGCACAACGGCTATGCCGCCTGGGGACAGGCCGGTGAGCAGGTCCAGGAGTTCAAGCACCTCGTCAAGGCGATGCACGAGGCGGGGATCGAGGTCATCCTCGACGTCGTCTACAACCACACCTGCGAGGGCAACCATCTGGGTCCGACCTTCTGCCACAAGGGCCTCGACAACTCGAGCTACTACCGGGTCGCCGCCGACGACGGTCGCCGCTACATCGACTACACCGGTACCGGGAACACGCTGAACGTCGCCCACCCCAACGTGCTCCGGCTCATCATGGACTCGCTGCGATACTGGGTCGACGAGATGCACGTCGACGGCTTCCGGTTCGATCTCGCCGCGGCCCTGGCCCGCGACATCCATCATGTCGACCAGTTCGCGGCGTTCTTCGACATCATCCACCAGGACCCCACGCTGCGCGGCGTCAAGCTGATCGCCGAGCCCTGGGACGTGGGCGAGGGCGGCTATCAGGTCGGACGGTTCCCGCCGCTGTGGTCGGAGTGGAACGGTCACTACCGGGACTCCCTGCGCGACCTGTGGCGCGGGCAGGGCACGATGGCGGAGCTGGCGACGAGGTTCGCGGGAAGCTCGGATCTCTACGAGTGGAGTGGGCGGCGGCCCTCGGCCAGCGTCAACTTCATCACCTCGCACGACGGGTTCACCCTCGCCGACCTCGTCGCCTACGACGAGCGGCACAATCTGGCCAACGGGGAGGAGAACCGGGACGGGGACGCGCACAACCGGTCGTGGAACACCGGCGTGGAAGGCCCCACCGACGATCCCGAGATCCTGCGCGCCCGGGCCAACCGCACGCGGGCGATGCTGACCACCATGATCCTGTCGCAGGGGCTCCCGATGGTGCTCGGCGGAGACGAACTGGGCCGCACCCAGCTCGGCAACAACAACGCCTACTGCCAGGACAACGAGATCTCCTGGATCGACTGGGAGCGAGCCGACACCGACCTGACCGACTTCGTCCGTCGGGTCATCGCCCTTCGCCGAGCGCACCCGGTGTTCCGCCGGAGACGGTTCTTCTCGGGCCTGCGTCTCGACGAGATGAACGAATCACCGACCGAGAGCCGAGTGATCCCGGCCCGGACGCCCGGCCTCTCGCCGGCTCGCCTGGAGCTCGAGGACATCGCCTGGTACTCGGCGCACGGAACGGTCCTCTACGACGGCCAATGGCAGGAGGCCGACCGGCGGGCGATGACGGTCTTCCTCAACGGCGACGGCATCGCCGCGTCCGACGATCGTGGCCGGGCGGTGCTCGACGACAGCTTCCTGCTCCTGTTCAACACCAGTCCCACGGTCCGCCGGATGTCGATCCCGCCCGAGCTCGCCGCACGCCGGTGGACGATCGTGCTCTCCAGTGCCGATCCGGCAACCGGCGGTGATCCGGTCTCGACCCTGATCGTCGTGCCACCATGGTCGGTGGTGGTGCTGACCGACGCCGACGAGTCCGCCGTGCCGACACGCTCGAACCCCAGCCCCTCCCAGGAACGGAATCAACGATGAGAGTCCTGTTCGCCAGCGCCGAGCTCGCCCCGATGGCCCGGGTCGGTGGTCTCGCCGAGGCCGCATCGGGCCTGGTGCGAGAACTTCGGCGGTTGGGCGTCGACGTGATCCCGGTGTTGCCCGACTACGGCGACGTCGAGCTCGAGCCCGGGCCCACCGGCGAGGTCGAGTCCTGGTCACTGCCAACGCCCGAGTGGGCCGGGCCGACCACCGCCCGCCGCGGGGTCGTCGCCGGGTTCGGCGACCTGATCCTGGTCGATCGGCCGGGCATGGCCCGGCCCCATCCGTATGTCGATCCCGTGACCGGACAGGGTTGGCCCGACAACGATTTCCGCTTCTTCGCCTTCTCTGCCGCCGTTGCGGAACTGACCAAGATCCTGCAGCCCGACGTCTTGCACCTCAACGACTGGCACACCTCGGCCACCCTCGGATTCCTGGGCAAGCCACCGCCGACGATGCTGACGATCCACACCCTGGGTTACCAGGGCGTGTGTTCGGCCGAGTGGATCGGTCGCTTGCCGGCCGACCCCTGGCGATTCGCCTGGTACGACTCGTGCAACCCTCTCCTCGGTGCGATTCGTTCCGCCGATGTCGTCGTCGCCGTGAGCCCGAACTACGCCCGCGAAATCCTCGATCCCGAACAGGGCATGGGGCTCGACCGCGAACTGGCGCGACGGGGGGAGGCGCTGGTCGGCATCCGCAACGGCATCGACGTCGGCACCTGGAATCCCGCAGCCGATCCGCATCTCCCGCAGCGCTACGACCCCGCCAACGACTCCATGGCCGCCATCGAGGCCGGACGCGCCGCGTCGCGCGCCGCGGTTGCCGCAGAGTTCGCGATCCCCGACGACGACCAGCTGGTCATCGCCATGGTCACCCGGCTCGTCGACCAGAAGGGGGTCGACCTCGCACTCGGCCTGACACCGTTCCTCGAACGCCTCCGAGCCCGGCTCGTCATCCTCGGTTCGGGGCAGGCCGAACTGGTCGATGCCGTCCGGCAGTCGGTCGACGTCGCCCCCGAACGGGTGGCGGCGATCACCGACCGGTACGACGAGCCCCTGGCCCATCGGATCTTCGCCGGCGCCGACCTGTTCGTGATGCCGAGCCGCTTCGAGCCCTGCGGCCTGGCCCAGATGCAGGCGATGGCCTACGGCACGATCCCCGTCGCCACGGCCGTCGGTGGACTGGTCGACACCATCGTGGACGCCGACGACGACCGCCCCCGGGGAACCGGATTCCTCGCCGGCCGGGTCGAACTGGCCTGGCTGGTCGACGCCACCCATCGGGCCGCCCAGGCCCACCGGCAGGCGGCACGGCGGCGAGCGATCCAGAAACGGGGCATGGCCATCGATTGGTCGTGGACCGGTCCGGCGACCGAACACATCGGGCACTACGAGCGCCTGATCGCCCAGGGAGCCTGAGGGGCCTTCGAGATAGACGAACCCTCAACCCTCGACCCTCGATCGAGGGTTGAGGGTTCGTGTCGGAGCGACCGAGGTCAGGTGAAGCGGTAGTTCTTGGGCACCGTCACGATGCCCGAGTCGGTCACACTGAACCGGGCCCGGTCCTCCTCGGGATCGACCCCGATCCGGGTGCCGGGTGGCACGTGGACGTTCTTGTCGATGATCGCCCGGCGAACGATCGAACCGGCACCGATGCGGACGTCGTCGAACAACACGGCCCCGGCGACCTCGGCTCCGGCCCCGATCCGACACCCGGGGGCGATGACCGCCTCGAACACCGAGCAGCCGCTCAGGATGCTCCCCGAGCTGACCATCGAGTTCGAGATGCTGGGCTGGAGGTCTCCGTCGACCACGAACTTGGCCGCCGGCAGCGACCGCCCGAGCGTCCAGATCGGCCACTGGTTGTTGTAGAGGCTGAACGCCGGGAGCGGCTGGATGAGGTCCATGTTGGCGTCGAAGTAGGCGTCGAGGGTTCCCACGTCGCGCCAGTAGCCCCGCTGCGTCGGCTCGTCGCCGGGGATCTTGTTGGTCGAGTAGTCGTAGACGGCCGCCTCGCCGCGATCGACGAAGTAGGGGATGAGATCGCCACCGAGGTCGTGCTTCGAACCGTCGTTGTCGGAATCGGCCTGCAGGGCGGCTCGCAAGGCCGCAGTGGTGAAGACGTAGTTGCCCATCGAGACGAACGACCGGTCGGGGTCGTCGGCAAGACCGGGGGGATCGGCGGGCTTTTCGAGGAAGGCCTTGATGCCGTGGCCCTCGCCCTGCTCGATCACGCCGAACTGATGCGCCTCGCTGCGGTGGGCCCGCAGAGCGGCGACGGTGACCGCAGCCCCGCTGGCGATGTGCTGATCGAGCATCGGGCGAGGATCCATGCGATAGATGTGGTCGGCACCGAAGACGAAGATGTACTCGGGCTGCTCGTCGTCGACCAGATTGAGGTTCTGGAACAGGGCGTCGGCCGATCCCTGGAACCAGTGCTGACCGCGCCGCATCTGGGCCGGCACCGACGTCACGTAGTTCCCGAGCAGCGTCGACAGCCGCCAGGTCTTCGAGATGTGGACGTCGAGCGAGTGGCTCTTGTACTGCGTCAACACGACGATCTTGCGGTAGCCGCCGTTGGCCAGGTTCGACAGGGCGAAGTCGATGAGTCGGTAGTGCCCGCCGAACGGAACGGCGGGCTTGGCTCGGTCGAGTGTGAGCGGCATCATGCGTTTGCCCTCGCCGCCGGCGAGGACCACGCTCAACACTTGCGGACGGTTTCCGGGCTCGAGAGTCACCGTCCCATCCTTGCGCATCCGACGCCGACGTGCAGGCCATCGGGCCAAGAGGGCCGATCAGGCCACCGGCCACGATCACGGTCGGCCGTGAGACATTCGACACTGGTTCGACCAGCCCATTGCCACGCAGGGTGTCCGTGGTGTTCACTACAGGGGCGGGTACCGGGAACAGTGCCGAGCGGGAATCACCTCTGGCGGGCAGAGGTCCTGCACTGGCCACTTGTTCTCGACACCGAGAGGGCGGTCCGGCCGGACCGCCCTCTCACCCGTTTTGCCGGCTTCGCCTCGTGCCCGCTTCGCCTGACGCACTGCCTTTACCTCAGCTTTCGGTCTCGCCGAGTTGGGTTCGGACATGACTGCTCCCGTTGCCCCTCGTCCAGAGACTTCGCGGCCCGGAGGAGGCCACCGAACCCGGAATCTGCTCATCGGCGCCGTGGTGGTCGTCGCCGTGCTGGCGGCCGGGGGAGCCTGGTGGTTGGGATTGTTCTCCGAGACCGAGGCCGAGGTCTCGATCGAGGAGGCAGCGACCGGACTCGACGACTCGACCGGCACGCCCGGCGAGGAGCCGGCAGCGCTCGACGACCTCACGGGCACCTGGAGCGTCGTGGCCGGTGAGCAGACCTTCGTCGGCTATCGGGTCGAGGAGGTGCTGGCCAACATCGGCGACATCACCGCCGTCGGACGCAGCGGAGCCGTGACCGGCTCGCTGGTCGCCGAGGGCAACACGGTCACCGCCGTCGACATCGTGGCCGATCTCACCGAGCTCAAGAGCGATCGATCCGCCCGCGATCGTCAGATGGAGACCCAGGCGCTCGAGACCGACACCTTCCCCGAAGCCTCGTTCAGCCTGACCGAACCCATCGAGATCCCGACGGTCCCGGCCGATGCGTCCCAGGTCGTCGAGCTCACCGCCGTCGGCGAGTTGACCCTGCACGGGGTCACGCGCCCGATCCAACTGTCGCTGCAGGGAACCGTGGCCGGCTCGTCGTTGGTCGTCGTCGGATCGACCGAGATCCTGATGTCCGACTACGACATCGAGCCGCCGCGAGCGCCGATCGTGGCCAGCGTCGACGAGTTGGCCGTGATGGAAGTGTCGTTGGTCTTCACCCGCTCCTGAGCGGATCGACTGCCGAGATCCGTCCCTCGGGGCCCGTACGGGCCCGTTCGGCGCGCCCCATCGACCGGATCGTGCGATGGGTGGAATCTCCCGGCGTGATCGTGGCACGGAGGCTCCACCAGGGATCGCGGCGTCACACCGACGAAGACACCTCCGCGCGGTAGTTGACCAGGCAGGGTGGCGCGGCTACACAACCGCAGTGCCAACCGGCACATCACCGCTGGACGATCGGTCTCGATGTCCATTCGATGTCGATTCGACAGGGTGCGTGACTGCGGTCACAATCCTGGACCACACTGGAACGAGTCCGGATCCGCCGGACGAGGTCCATCACGGGGCGGCTCGGCACGGCGCCGACCGCAACCCGCCAGTCTGCAAGCCAGCCAGCCCGTAACCATGAACCTGCCCGGGGGATGATGAGCGACAAAGCGAACGGCAGAGAACGAGTTGCCGCAGCACCGTCCACGGACGACCTGCTGGTCGTCAACGACCTACGAACCCACTTCGCGACACCTGCGGGGCTGGTCAAGGCCGTCGACGGTGTCAGCCTGAGCCTCAAGCGGGGCACCACACTCGGCGTGGTCGGCGAATCCGGTTCCGGCAAGACCGTGTTGTCGCGCTCGATCATGCGGCTCAACACGGCTTCCAACGTGATCACGTCCGGCGAGGTGTTCTACGACGGCGAGGACCTCCTCAAGAAGTCCAAAGCCGAGATGCGTGACCTCTGGGGCGAAGAGATGGCCATGGTCTTCCAGGACCCGATGACCTCCCTCAATCCCGTGGTGAAGGTCGGCCGTCAGGTCACCGAGCACCTGCGCTATCACCTGGGCGTCTCCAAGGACGAGGCCAAGGCCACCGGGATCGAGCTGCTGCGCAGCGTCCGCATCCCCGAGCCCGAGGAACGGTTCGACGCCTATCCGCATCAGCTGTCGGGCGGCATGCGCCAGCGGGTGTGCATCGCCATCGCACTGGCCTGCGGGCCCCGCATGCTGTTCGCCGACGAACCCACCACGGCACTCGACGTCACGGTGCAGCACCAGATCCTGAACCTGCTCCGGCTCCAGCAGAAGGAGCGGTTCATGTCGATGATCCTCGTCACCCACGACCTCGGCGTCGTCGCCGGTCGAGCCGACGAGATCCTGGTGATGTACGCCGGGAAGGCCGTCGAGAAGGCGACCACTCGGAACCTGTTCGCCGGAATGCGCCACCCCTACACCGAGGGTCTGCTCAATTCGATCCCCAAGGTCACGAATCCGAAGCACACCCGTCTGCAGGCCATCGCCGGACGCCCGCCGGATCTGATCAACCCACCCAAGGGCTGCTCGTTCTCGCCCCGCTGCCCCTATGCGCAGGCCCGATGCTTCGAAGAGGAACCACCGCTGCGCGCCGCCGACACCCCCGACCACCAGTTCGCCTGCTGGTATCCCGTTGGCACCCCCGAAGGCGAGGCCGCCTATCAGGCCAACCTCGATGCCGGTGTGCGCGTGACCCTCGCCGCAGCCGGACAGGGACTCGCCACCGAAGAACTCACGGTGTCGCTGTGATCGCCCGCTTCGAATCCGGCGTCCTGCGTCCCGTTGCGACCTCGACCGTCCCTCGTCCCATGGAGTGCTGCTGATGGCCGGCTCGGGCAAGGCGCATCTGCGCCCCGCAAGCGAAACCCTCCTTCGGGTCGAGGACCTCACGGTCGAGTTCCCCGCCGGGCGGGGTGCCGTCGTGCACGCCGTCAGCGGCATCAGCTTCGACATCGCCGAGGGCGAGACCCTGGGCCTGGTGGGGGAGTCGGGCTGCGGGAAGTCCACCACGGGGCGCGCCATCCTGCAGCTTCCGGTCCCGACGGGCGGGACGGTCACCCTCGCGGGTCGCGACCTCACGGGGCTCAAGGGTGAGGCCCTGCGCGAGATGCGCACCAATCTCCAGATGATCTTCCAGGATCCGATCTCGTCGCTCAATCCCCGGCGCACCATCGGCGACGTCGTCGCCGAACCGCTCAAGGTGTGGGGCCCCTTCGACGAGGCCGAGCAGCAGAAGAAGGTCGACGCCATGCTCGATGCCGTCGGCATCGACCCGGTGATCGCCCGGCCCAAGCACCCGCACGAGTTCTCGGGGGGTCAGTGCCAGCGCATCTCGATCGCCCGATCGCTGGTCCTCGAGCCGAAGGTGATCATCTGCGACGAACCGGTCTCGGCCCTCGACGTCTCGGTCCAGGCCCAGATCCTCAACATGCTCGAAGACCTGAAGGCCCGCTACGGGCTCACCCTGGTGTTCATCGCCCACGACCTCGCCGTGGTCAAGAACATCTCCGACCGGGTGGCGGTCATGTACCTCGGCAAGATGTGCGAGGTGTCGGAGTCCGACGAGCTCTACGCCAATCCGGCGCACCCCTACACGAGCCTGCTGCTCGGGTCGGCGCCGATTCCCGATCCGATGATCGCCCTCGACGAAGAGGTCGCCCCCGACGAGGGCCTGCCCTCGCCGATCAACCCGCCGTCGGGTTGCCGATTCCGCACCCGGTGTCCGCTCGCCGACACGATCTGCGAGACCACCGAGCCACAGATGCGTCGCGTCACCGACGATCACTACGTGGCATGCCACCACCCTCTCGTTCCGCTCGCGGAGCAGGAGGTCTCGATCGATGCATGAAGGTCGTCTGCCGGTGACGCAGCAGACGCGTGTCGAGCGAAACCAACGGTCGGGCCAGGTCGGTTCGATCACGATCAGCAAGGGGAGATATCCGAATGAAATGGCGTGAGTTGAAGAAGCTCATCGCTGTCGTCTTCGCCCTCGCACTCGTCGCTGCCGCCTGTGGCGGAAGCGACAGTGCCGGCGAGGCAGACGACAGCGGCGGCGACGAGACGACGACGACGGCCAGCGACGGGGGCACCGAAGCCGAAGGCGACGTCGACACCGACGTCGTCGAGAACACCGAGACCCCCGACTACGGCGGGACGGTCACCATCGGCCTCGAAGCCGAGGCCGTCGGCCTTCGCCCATGGGAGGACAGCTGTTCCTCGCCTTGCTACAACATGATGATCGCCATCTACGACAAGTTGATGGAGCAGACCAAGGAAGGCGTGGTCGAGCCGTATCTGGCCGAGTCGATGTCGGCCAACGAGGACTTCACCGTCTGGACCATGACGCTGCGACCCGGCGTCACGTTCCACAACGGCACGGCACTCACGGCCCAGACCATCGTCGACATGTTCCCGCTCCAGCAGACCGGCGCCGCGTCGGCCGGCTCGATCGGGACCTCGAAGCTGACCGGTGTCGAAGCGACCAGTGACCTCGAGGTCACCTACACGCTCAGCGGGCCGAACTCGGCCTTCCCGGCCTACCTGACCCGTGCCCCCATGGGCATGGTCTTCGACCCGGCCGCCGCGACCGCCGACCCCGATGGCTACAGCGTGGCCCCGATCGGCACCGGCCCGTTCGTGATCGAAAAGCGCGATCTCGACAACGAGACCGTCGTGGTGCGCAACGAGAGCTACTGGTTCTCCGACGCCAACGGCAACCAGTTGCCGTACCTCGACTCGATCATCTTCAAGCCGATTCCCGACGAGGGCACCCGGCTCGACGCACTGACCTCGGGCACCAACAACGCCATGCAGACGCTGCGTCAGGGCACCATCCGTGACGCACGCGCCGTCGGTGATTCCATCGTGCTCTTCGAGCACCAGGGCTCCAACACCGGTGGCGGCATGTTCAACGTCGCCGTCGCCCCGTTCGACGATCTGCGGGTCCGCACCGGGCTCACGCTCATGAACGACCAGGCCGGCGTCATCGAGGCCCTCGGTGGCACCGGGATCTCGCTCCCGTCGACCCAGTGGTTCAGCGCCGACAGCCCGTGGTGGTCGCAGAAGGCCGCCGATGCCTGGCCGTCATTCGACTTCGAAGCGGGCAAGGCCTCGTTGCAGGAGTACATCGACGACCCGGCCCGTTCCGACGGCAAGGCCGCCGGTGAGCCGATCGACGTCGAGCTGTCCTGCCCGCCCGATCCCACCCTCATCGCCGCCATGCAGGTGATCGAGCAGGTGTGGACCGGCAGCGGTCTGGCCAACGTCACGTTGACCAACTTCGACCAGCAGACCCACATCAACAACGCCCTCGGTGCCGACAACGGCTTCGTCGGTGTGCACCAGGCCCACTGCTGGCGCTGGAGCAGCGAGGACGATCCGTCGATCTCGCTGAACCCGTTCCTGGCGCCCTACAGCGCCGAGAACGCCACCGAGAACGGCCTCGACGGCATCGTGTCGCCCTCGAACTTCGCCAACTGGTTCGATCCAGAGGCGTTCGCGGCGGCCAACGAAGCCATCGCCACCGATGACTTCGAGGCCCGCAAGGCCCTCTACGAGACCATCAACCTGCGCATCGCCGCCGAGCTGCCCATCTGGTACTCGGGCTCGACGGCAACGGCCATTGCGGTCGAACCCTCGATCCGCGGTCTCAACAGCTGGACCCTGCCCGACGGAGCGCTCGGCATCGGACATCCCGGTGGCGAGGGTCGTTGGACGCAGGTCTACATGAACACCGCCGGCTGATCAGCCGGATCCCGGGGCCGATCACGACCCGTTCGTGATCGGCCCCTCCGGGGTGGGAGCGTCACGGCGCTCCCACCCCTGCTCTGCCCCCTCGAAACATCGCCCGATTCCGGGTAGGAGGATCCTGTTCAATGCTCAAACTGATCGCCTGGAGGCTGGTTCGCCTGGTGGCCACGCTCCTCGCCGTGTCGATCATCACCTTCGGCATGACCAAGCTGTTGCCCGGCGATCCGGTCAACGCCATCCTCGGGGTCGAGAACCTCCAGAACCCCGAGTTGGCCGAGCAGATCCGCGAGGAACTCCACCTCAACGATCCGGTGCCCGTGCAGTACGTCCGCTGGCTCGGCAACGCCGTCCAGGGCGACCTGGGCAAGTCCTACATCAACGACCAGGAGGTCATGGGCGAGATCAAGAATCGCATCCCCGTGACCGCCCAGCTCGCCTTCATGGCCGTGATCATCGCCGTCGTGCTCGCCGTGCCGATCGGGGTACTCGGCGCCTACCGCCAGGGCCGGGCCTCCGACCAGATCACCTCGGCCGGCGTCCAGGTGGCGCTCTCGGTGCCGAACTTCATCACGGGCATCTTCCTGGCCTACATCTTCTCGATCAAACTCGGCTGGTTCCCCAACAGCAGCTGGAACCGCATCAGCGACAAGGGCGTCGTCGAGAACCTCAAGTCGGCCATCCTGCCCTCGCTGGCCCTGGCCGGAACCCAGATGGCGATCTTCTCCCGACTCGTGCGGTCCGACATGATCGCGACCCTCCAGGAGAACTACATCCTGTCGGCCCGGGCCAAGGGCCTCAAGGACCGCTACATCCTGATGCGTCACGCCCTGCGACCCAGTTCCCTCAGTCTCGTCACCATCGTCGGGATCAACTTCGGGGCCCTCCTCGGCGGCACCGTCGTCATCGAGACCCTGTTCGCGATCCCCGGCCTCGGTTTCCGGCTCATCAACGCCATCAACCAGCGTGACATCCTGGTGATCCAGGGCATCACCGTCTTCATCGCCACCGTCTACGTCGTGATCAACACCCTCGTCGACCTGCTCTATGCTGCGGTCGATCCCCGGATCCGAAAGGGCTGAGCACCATGACCCTCGCCGAAGGCACCACCAATGCCGAAGACCTGATCGTCTTCGCCGAAGCCGATCAGCCGCCTCCCGGTATCGACGGTCCCGACCGCCAGTCGCCATTGGCGGTGTTCCGATCGATGCCGCTGTTCGTGAAGATCTCGGCCTTCTGGTTGTTCCTCATCGTGCTCGGCGCCATCTACGCCAAGCTCGACAACGTCTTCAACGACAGCCTCCCGCTCCAGGATCCGCTCCTGCAGACCAACGGGTTCAATCCCAAGACCGGAACCCGGGGAACCGGCGCCCCCATCGAAGGGGTGTCGTCCGCTCACTGGCTGGGCACCGACGTCCTCGCCCGAGACACGTTCTCGCGGATCGTCCATGGATCCTGGGTGTCGATCATCGTGGCCCTGGTCTCGGCAATGGTCGGGATCGGCGTCGGCGGTTTCCTCGGAGCGCTCGTCGGCTTCGTGCGTGGCCGGACCGAGACCATCATCATGTCGCTCATCGACGTCATCCTCGCCTTCCCGGCCCTGATCCTGTTGCTGGCCATGGTCTCGATCTTCGAGGTTCGCAACCTCTACGTGATCGCCGGTGTGATCGGCTTCCTGTCGATTCCGGCCTATACCCGGGTGGCGAGGGCGAACTCGTTGGCGATCTCCAACCGGGAGTTCGTGCTCGCGGCCAAGGCCATCGGCACCAAACCCCGGACCATCCTGTTCAAGGAGATCATCCCCAACGTCTTCCCGACGCTGCTGTCGTATGCGCTCGTCGCCGCAGCCTTCGTGGTGGTGGTCGAGGGCTCGCTGTCGTTCCTCGGCCTGTCGGTGTCCCCGCCCACCCCGACCTGGGGCAACATGATCAACGAGGCCCGGCGAGACATCAAGGTGTCGATCCTTCCCGTGCTCTGGCCGTCGCTGGCCCTGACCTTCACGGTCCTGGCCCTCAACCAGGTGGGCGACTGGTTCCAGAAGCGCCGGGCCGTCCGCGGCTCCGCCCTCTGACCTCACCCCCCGATCACCCCGTCGTTCTGGCGGGCTGGCGTCCCTCGAACGGGACGCAGCGCCGCCAGTTCGGTTACTCGGGACGCTGACCCGCCGGAAGGCCTCGGCTCGGAGCGGTCTAGGGGTTCGTGAGCAGGTCGATCAGGCTGCTGGTGTCCCAGCGGTTCCCGCCGCGGGCCTGGACCCGCGCGTAGAACTGATCGACCAGTGCGGCAACGGGAAGGCTGGCTCCCAGCTCGGCGCCGGTGTCGAGCGCGATGCCGAGGTCCTTGCGCATCCAGTCGACGGCGAACCCGAAGTCGAAGGACCCGGCCACCATCGTGGCGCCGCGGTTGTCCATCTGCCACGACCCTGCGGCGCCCTTCGAGATGGTCGCGAGCACCTTGTCGGTGTCGAGCCCGGCCGACATCGCGAGGTGCAGTCCTTCGGCCAATCCTTGGATGGCCCCGGCGATGGCGAGCTGGTTGACCATCTTGGTCAACTGACCGCTGCCGACGGGGCCGATCAGGGTGGCCGTGACGGCGTAGGCGTCGAGGACCGGAGTGACTCGGGCGAAGTCGGACTCGCCACCACCACACATGACGGTCAGCCTGCCGTTCTCGGCTCCGGCCTGACCGCCCGAGACGGGGGCGTCGAGGAACCCGATCGAACGACGGGCGCACGCCTCGCCGAGCTCCTCGGCGAGCGTCGCCGAAGCCGTGGTGTGGTCGACCAGGATCGACCCCGCCGCCATGGACGCCAGCGCCCCGTCGTCACCGACGGTGACGGCCCGTACGTCGTCGTCGTTGCCGACGATGGTGATGACGACATCGGCTCCGTCGGCTGCGCCGGCCGGAGTCGTGGCGAGCGCGCCGCCGTGGCGTCGCACCCAGTCTTCGGCCTTCGCCGTGGTGCGGTTGAAGACGGTCACCTCGTGGCCGGCGGCCTGGAGGTGACCGGCCATGGGGCGGCCCATCACACCCAGTCCGATGAATCCGATCTTCATTGCCTGCCCCCCGTGCCAGTCCGCTCGACGTGCTGGCAGGATAGGAAGCCATGACGGGCGCCGTGCAACCGAGTCGACGGAGTTCGATCGAGCCGTTTCACGTGATGGAGGTCATGCGATCGGCCGAGGAGCGCAGCCGGGCCGGTCACGAGGTCCTCCATCTGGAGGTCGGGCAGCCCGGAACCCCCGCTCCGCCATCGGCCCTGAGCGCGGCCCGCCGGGCCCTCGATCAGGACCGGCTCGGGTACACCACGGCCATGGGGCTGGCGCCGCTACGCGCCCGCATCGCCCGCTGGTACGAGGAGCGGCACGGCGTGAGCGTCGATCCGGCCCGGGTCATGGTCACCACCGGGGCATCGGGGAGCTGCGTGCTCGCCTTCCTGGCGCTGTGGGACCCGGGAGCCCGGGTCGGCGTGATCGAGCCGGGTTATCCGTGCTACCGGAACGACCTCCTGGCGCTCGGGATGGAACCGGTCGGCATCCCCATCGGGCCCGACAGTGGGTATCGGCCGACCACCCGACAGCTCGACGCCGCCGGTCCGCTCGACGGGCTCGTCCTGGCCAGTCCGAACAACCCGACCGGCACGGTGCTCGACGCAGCCGCCCTGTCGGAGATCTCGGAGTGGTCGAGGCGCCATCGCCGGGACGGACGCCGGGTGGCCGTGGTCGTCGACGAGATCTACCACGGCATCACCTACGACCGTCCCGCCCCGTCGATGCTCGAGTTCGACGGCGAGGCGGTGGTCTTCAACAGCTTCTCGAAGTACTTCTCGATGACCGGCTGGCGCCTCGGGTGGATCGTGGCGCCACCGGCGTTGATGACACCGCTCGAACGGCTGGGCCAGAACCTGGCCATCGCCGCGCCGACCCTGAGCCAGATCGCCGCCCTCGCCGCGTTCGACGACACGGCGATCCTCGATTCGCACGTCGAGACCTACGCCCGGAACCGTTCGATCCTGCTCGACGGGCTCGTCGCCGCCGGCATCGACCGGCTCGCACCGGCCGACGGAGCCTTCTACGTGTGGGCCGACGTCGGCCACCTCGGGATCGACTCGCCCACCCTGTGCCGGCGATGGCTCGACGAGTTGGGTCTCGCCGCAACACCGGGAATCGATTTCGATCCCGTTCGCGGCACCCGATTCGTGCGCTTCTCCTACGCCGGGGTCACCGCCGACATCGCCGAAGCCGTCGCGCGGCTGGTCACCTGGGATAGACAACGGTGATCGATTCGGCCAGGCGGAGGAAACGCCGAGCCACGACGAGGACTGCCGCGTGAACCAGCCGATGCTCAAGAGGGATCTCCCCAAGCGACCGGGCCCATCCAACCGAACCCTGCTGTGGCGGGGCATGACCATGTGTTGCGCCGCCTGCGGCCAGCGCCGGGGTCTGTTCCGTCGCTGGACCAAGATGGCCGAGCGATGCCCCAACTGCGGTCTGGTTTTCGGTCGCTTCGAGGGTCAGTGGATCGGGGCGATCGGCATCAACACGATCGTCAGCTTCGGCATCCTCATGATCACGATCGTGGTGAGCTTCGCCGTGACCTACCCCGGCAACACGGCGTTCCTGATCGGCCTCGCGGTCGCCGTCGCCGTGCTGACGCCGGTGCTCCTGTTTCCGTTCAGCCGCACGTTCTGGACGGCCATCGACTTGTGCATGACGCCGTTGGAACCGCACGAGGTCGACTGGACCAAGGTCGACCCCGTCCTCGCCGCCGAGATGCGGGCCCGTGACGACGGCGGGTCCGGACGGTCAGCCGGGGGCCCCGACGACCCCCGAACGCTGCCGACCCAACCCGATCAGACCGACGCCAAGCACCGCGATCGCGGTCCCGACGATCCCGATTCCGACGATCCCGAACCCGGAGCCCGAGCATGACCGAATCGTACGATCTCATCATCGTGGGGAGTGGCTCCGGCAACGCGCTGCCGGCCTACCTCGACGGTTGGAAGATCGCCATCGTCGAACGAGACGTCTTCGGGGGGACCTGTCTCAACCGGGGCTGCATCCCGTCCAAGATGCTCGTGCTCCCGGCCGATGTCGCCGAGACCGTGCGCCATGGTCATCGTCTCGGCGTGGCCGCCCATGTCGATGGTGTCGACTGGCTCGAGATCCGCGATCGGGTCTTCGGACGGATCGACCCCATCGCGGCGGGCGGACGCGAGTATCGGGCGACCGGCAACCCCGATGTCACCCTGATCGAGGGCACGGCCCGATTCGTGGCCGATCACACCTTCGAGGTCGAGATCGCCGACGGCTCGCGCCGCACCATCACCGCACCCAAGATCCTCCTTGCCGCCGGGGCCCGGCCGATGATCCCGGCGATCGAAGGACTCGACCAGGTCCGCTATCACACCTCGGACTCGGTCATGCGGCTCGAGCACTTCCCCCGCGGCTCGGCATCATCGGTGGCGGCTTCATTGCCGTCGAGATGGGCCACGTCTTCGCCGGCCTCGGCTCGCAGGTGACGATCTTCAACCGATCGCCCCAGCTGTTGCGGCATCACGATGCCGAGATCAGCGAGCGCTTCACCGAGGTCTTCCGGCATCGGGTGTCGTTCCAGCCGGGCTGCGTTCCGGAACGGGTCGAGCATCACGATCACACGATCGTCGTCCACGCCGACGGGCATGACTTCGAGTTCGACGAACTCCTCGTTGCCACGGGTCGCATGCCCAACAGCGACCTGCTCGACGTCGAAGCCGGAGGGTTGTCGATGCATCCCGATGGTCGGGTGGTCACCGACGACACCATGGCCACGGGCGTCGACGGCATCTGGGCCATCGGCGACCTCACCAACCCCTACCAACTCAAGCACCTGGCCAACGCCGAGGCCAAGGTCGCCTTCTGGAACCTCGCCCATCCCGAGGACCTCCACCACACCGACTATCGGGTCGTCCCCTCGGCGGTGTTCAGCGATCCGCAGGTGGCGACCGTCGGCTATTCCGAGGGCGAGGCGACGATGCTCGGCATCGACTACTCGGTCGGCCGTCGTGACTACGGCGGCGTGGCCTACGGCTGGGCCTTGGCCGACGAGACGTCGTTCGCCAAGGTGCTGGTCGACGACGACAGCGGTCTGATCATCGGCGCTCACATCATCGGTCCTCAGGCTTCGACGCTGATCCAGCCGCTGATCCAGGCGATGCAGTTCGGCCAGACGGCGGCGGAGTTGGCGAACGGCGTGCTCTACATCCATCCGGCGTTGACCGAGGTGGTGGAGAATGCACTGCTCGACGCCGTGAGCTGAGGGGCAGGGCTCGACGCCGTGAGCTGAGGGCAGGGCTCGACGCCGTGAGCTGAGGGGCAGGGCTCGACGCCGTGAGCTGAGGCGGTGAGCTGAGGGCAGGGCTCGGTGGTCCTCGCTCATGGGATCGGGGCCCATGCCGATAGACAGGTCAGGGAAAAGGAGTCCGGGTGACGCTTGACGTGGAACGAATTGCCGAGGTGCTGCGCGTTGCGCCGGGCGCGTGTGTCGTGCTCGAGAACGGCGTCGTCCGCGGCGCCAATGCCGATGTGATCGAGACCACGGGGATCCCGCGCAAGCATCTGGTGGGCGTGGCCCTGGCCGAGTTGGTCATCCCCGAGCACCAGCTCGCCCTGGCCGAGGCCCTCTCCTCGGCGACCGATCAGTGCTCCAGCCTGCCGGTTCGGTTGGCCGCGGGCCTGGTTCCGGTCGAGGTCAGCATCCGGCGGGTCTCGGATTCGATCCTCGTCGCCGGGCTGCGGCGCATGGAACTCGAGCATCAGTTGTCGGCGATCGCCGGCGGCGACCTGACCCACGATCAGGTCACGGGCCTCCCGAACCGCTTCCATCTCCTCGAGCAGTTGCACCATCGGCTGGCGACGCCGTCGCCGCAGCCGTTGGCCATCATCGCCCTCTGGATCGACGACCTCGCCAACCTGGCCGAGGAGCGGGGCCAACGAGTGATCGAGCGGGTGAGCCGGCAGGTCGGCGAGCGCGTGCAGAATCGGCTCCGCGGGCCCGACCTGCTCGGTCGTTTCGACGAATCGGCCTTCCTGGCCCTGCTCACGACGGATTCCCCGGTCGAGCAGGTGCGGGACATCGCCGAGCGCCTGCGCGACGAAGTGGTCTTCCCGGTCGAGTTCGACGGCAGTCTCGTGAGTTTCACGGCGAGCGTGATGGTCGGCATGGTCGGATCACCGCGACCGTCGATCGAGAAGGTGCAGTCCAAACTCGACGTCATCGCCCGGCTCGCCACCGCCGGTGAGGGCAATCGGACCGAGATCGTCACGTTCTGAGCGATCCCACGCCGATCGGGCTCCGCCCGTGGCATCGAAGCTGACTAGGTTCTGGAGATGTCCACTTCCTCCTCCCGGCTTCGGATCGGCCTGTTCGGCTGCGGTCTCATCGGCCGATTCCATGCGACCTCGCTGCGTCAGGTCGCCGATCGGGCGTCCCTCACCGCGGTCTTCGATCCCGACCTCGATCGGGCCGTGCACTTCGCCGCCGAGTTCGGGGCGGAGGTCGCCGCGGACCCGTCGTCGCTGCTCGCATCGGTCGACGCCGTCTACGTGTGTACGTGGACGTCCGAGCACGACGAGCTGGTCCGGGCCTGCGTCGAGGCCGGTCTGCCCGTCTTCTGCGAGAAGCCGCTGTCGGTCGACCTCGCTCGCGCCGAAGCGGTGGCCGAACTGGTGTCGGCGGGCGAGGTCGTCAATCAGGTCGGGTTGGTCCTGCGCCGGTCGCCGGCGATGCGATGGGTGGCGCAGCGGCTCGAGTCCGGGGTCGACGGGCCGGTCATGAGCATCGTGTTCCGTGACGACCAGTACCTGCCGACGCAGGGTCTCTACGCCTCGACCTGGCGTGGCGACCGGGAGCGGGCCGGATCCGGGGCACTGCTGGAGCACTCGATCCACGATCTCGATCTGCTCGATTGGTGGATCGGACCGATCGACCGGGTGGCGGCGATGACTGCGTACCACCACGGCCTGGACGGCATCGAGGACCAGGTCACCGTGCTGCTGCGGGGACGCGACGACGCGATCGCCACCCTGTCGTCGACGTGGCACGACATCGTGGAGCGACCCTCGCAGCGGCGGATCGAGATCTTCTGCCGTGGGGGCATGATCAGCGTCGAGGGTGAGTGGTCGGGGCCGGTGCGCTGGCAGACCAGTGACGGCGACGGTGTGCTCGAAGGAGCCGAGTTGGTCGCAGCCGTCCGGGGCGACGGCAAGACCCAGAATCCGGATCGGGAGTTCGTCGACGCCGTCCTGGCCGGCCGACGGGCCCACCCCGACGTCGAGACGGCACGACGAGCCCACGTGCTCGCCGATGCCGCCTATCGGTCGGCGGCGTCGGGCGGATCGGCGATCGACCTGCCCGTCTCGCCCACCGCACCGCGGACGATCACACCGAGGCGGCAGCCTCGACGAGCGGGGTGAGGCGGTCGAGGTCGGCCAGGATCTCGTCTCGGGGTCCCTGGCCCAGGCCCAGCACGGCGCGGGTGACCCCCTGCGCAGCGAGCTTCTCCATCGTCTCGAGATCGGGCTTGGCGCCGAAGACGCCGAGCGACACCGTGCCCGGATCACGTCCGATGGCCTCGCACGCCGTGGCGATCTCGGCCAGACCACCCGAGAAGTCGTAGCGCCCGCCGATGGGCATCCAGCCGTCGCAGAACTCGGCGATGTGGGCGGCGGTCTTCGGACCGGCACTGCCGCCGAGGATGACCGGGGGGTGGGGGGTCTGGGTGGGTTTGGGCCACGACCAGCTGGATTCGAAGCGGACGTGCTCGCCCTCGTACGAGGCCTCGTCGTTGGTCCAGATCTCCTTCATGGCCAGGACCGACTCCCGCAGACGGTCTCGGCGATCGGCGTACCGCACGCCGTGGTGGGCCAGTTCCTCCTTGTTCCAGCCGTAGCCGATACCGAACTGGAACCGACCGCCGGAGAGCCGGTCGAGGGAGGCCACCTCCTTGGCCAGCCAGATCGGGTCGCGCTGGGCGACGAGGCAGATGCCGGTGGCGACCTTCAAGGTGGTGGTGGTCGCGGCCACGGCGGCGAGGGCCAGGAACTGGTCGTAGGTCCGCCAGTAGTGGTCGGGGAGGGGAGGGGCGCCCTTGGTCCCGCCCCAGGGGGTGGCCCGGGACGTCGGGATGTGACTGTGCTCGGGGAACCACAGCGACTCGAAGCCCCGCTGTTCGGCCTCGCGCCCCAGTTCCACCGGATCCATGGTCTGGTCGGTCGGGAAGATCATCAGGCCTACCTGCATGCGAAGCTCCTTGGTGTGGTTGCCGTCCCCCGGCAACTTCGCTCAGTGTGCCAAGACCTCGACCGATGACACCATTTCACCGTGCGTGGTCGTTCCCATGGATTCCGTGAGCGGGTCCCCTCGAGTCTCGGCATCGGCCGAACCGGTCGACCGGCGCGAGCCGGCCGCTCCGTGCTCGGGCTGGCGATCCTGGTCGGTTCGCTGACGACCATCGGCTCGGCGATGGCCGACGCGGGCGGATCGCACTCGCCGGCGGGGTGGCTCGGCGCCGGGAACGCCCTCGAGATGGTCGACCCGATCGTCGTCGCCTCGCCGTTCGTTCCTGCCGATGTCCCGACTCGGTTCGGTCGTGGCGTCCTGGCCGCCGACGTCGGAGTCGTGGTCATCGGTCGGCAGGGTCTGGAGGGGGTGACGGCGACGATCGTGCCGCTCCCGACCGACGGCGGCGCCGTACTCCCGAGCGAGGTGTCGGCGAGCGACGTGGTGTTCGCCGAACGGGCTGTCGCTGCGGCGGGGCGGCGAGTCGTCGTGGTCGACGCGACGCAGACTCCGTCTGCTGCGCATCGGTGACGACGGCTCGACCGACGAGGTCGCCGAGGTCGCCATCGATGGCGACGGCAGCTACGGATCCGTGGCCGTGATGGCCGGCGACACCCTCGCCGTGCAACGTCTTCATCCGACGGTGCCGACTGCCTCGACCCGGGTCGATGTCTTCGACCTGACCGACGACGTGATGACCCCGATCGTTGCCCTCCAGGCCGACATCGGTCGGGCCCACCTGGGTCTCGGGGCGGACGGGACGATCATCGCCATCAGCGGGGTCGGTGACCGGGCCGATGCGGGTGAGATCCAGTTCTTCGCCCGCAGCGAGGACCGGTGGAACGCCGCGGCTCGGTTCGAGGCGGTGGGCGGGGGACCGATCGTCGTCGACGGCCCGTCCTTCTTCGTCCAACGCAACGGCTTCTTCACCAAGTCGGCGGGATCGTGGACCCGGTTCCGGATCGAGGGCGACGGGTCGGTCGCACTGGCGGCCACGTACCCGGTTCAGGCGGCGAGCCTGGCCGTCGACGGTGAGTTCCTGGCCTTCGGGATGCCCGATCACGTGCGGGTGCTGACCTTCCGGTCGAGTGAACTCGAGGGCTCGGGCGCGACATCGGACCTGCGGCTCCAGCAGATGCTCTGGCCGCCACCGGTCTCGGACCCGGATCGACCCTCGGGCCCGACGGAGTTCGGGGCGTCGGTCGGCCTCGTCTCGGGTCGTCTCGTCGTTGCCGCGCCGGGTCGATCCATCGACGGCATCCCCGACGAGGGCGAGCTCGTGGTCTACACCACGACGACCGCATCGGGTTGAGCCGCAGACCTCAGCGGACCCCGATGGCGTGGGCCACGTGCGGGTTGCCTCCGAGCGCCGAGGCGAGCTGGCTCGTGAGTTCGTGGGCCTGGATGTCCCACATGCGGTCGATCAACTCGGCGGTCATGATCACGTCGTCGCTGATCCCCAGGGCGGACTCCCGCCGGAGCCGATCGGCCAGCGTCCGGAGACCGATCAACGTGGCGGCCGGGGCGAGATCGAGGGGAGCGGCGCCGGCGGCCCGGGCGGCTCGAACCCGTGGCTCGGTGTCGTCGATCACACTCGCGACGATCAACTCGACGAGGGTCTCGTAGTGGGCACGCGACGCCCGTGGTGAGCGCAGCAACAACCCCTGGGTGGCACTCCGGCCCGCTTGACGGGTGAGTCGGGCCATCTGGGCCTGGATCCCGATCACCCATGCCTGACGCCGGCTCCAGGCCGCTCGGGGCGAGGGTTGCGGGGTGGCCGGTATCGAGACCCGCTCGCGGACCTCGAGCGTGAGATCGTACCGTTCCCGGCGCTCGGGATCGGACAGGATCCGCCACGCCTCGTTGACCCGGGCCATCGCCCGGCCGCCGTCGTCGGTCCCGGCCACGTCGGGATGCAGGAGCCGGGCGAGTCGGCGATAGGCCATCCGCAGGTCGTCGGCCGAGCAGCGGGTGTCGACGCCGAAGACCTCGTAGAGGGTCCGACGCTCGTCGAACCCGTCGACGGGGGCGGCACCCCGATGGGTTCGTGAGGTGTTTCCCGACATCGCACCAGTGTGGCCCGGCGCCGGGGCGGAGCATCAACATCCCCCCGAGATTGCCGATGGAAACCGATGTCGACCCCTGCCGCGGAGCCGTGGACACCCGGGCGGACCGGTCGACTCGGCGACCGTCTCCCCGAGGCCGTCCGGCTCGTGTTGCTGCTCGCAGCCTGGGCCATCGCCCTCAGCGCGGCCCTGGCCCCGATCGTGTATCTCCTGCGTCGCATGGGCGTCGGCTGAGAACCTGCCACTCCGCCGCCCGACCGCCCGAAGCCCGGTCGCTTCGCGGCCGCCCCTGCCAGACTGAGGCCATGACCGCGCCGGACCTGTTGAAGATCACCACCCCGCAGCAGTGGGCCGAGGCCCAGGCGGTGGGGGAGTACCTCGATCCCTCGCTCGAGAGCGAGGGGTTCATCCACCTCTCGACCCCCGACCAGGTGCTGATCCCGGCCAATGAGCGCTACGCCGGGCAGCAGGGTCTGATCCTGCTCCTGATCGAGCGGGACCGACTGACCTCGCCGCTCGTGTTCGAGGACTCCTATCGGACCGGGATGGCGTTCCCGCACGTCTACGGTCCGTTGAACCTCGACGCGGTCGTCGGCCAGGTCGATTTTCCGCCCGACGACGACGGGACGTTCACCCTGCCCTCGTTCGCCTGAGGGCGTTCTGAGCCGGGACTCGGATCGGTCCCGCCCACTCAGCATGTCGCCACCGGTGCCGAAGGAGAACGGTCGCCCGTCTCTCCCGAGGTTCCCGCATGCTGTCCCCTCGTGCGCTGTCGCCAGCGCGACGATCCGCACCCTCCCGCCGCCACACCACCCTCTCGCTCGTCTGCCTCTCGTTCCTGGTGGCCTTCGCCTCGCTGGTGGTCCCCGCCGGGGCCGCGCCCCGGCAGACCACGGTGTCCGGATGCCCGACCGGCGCCCCACCGGCCGACCTGGCCGTCACCACGGCGGTCCGGGGTTCGGCCTACCGGTTGTACTGCTCGGTCTTCCTCCGACTCCCCGACACCGGCGGGCTGTCGTACTGGGTCGGGCAGCTCGAGCGGGGACGGCTCGCAACCGCCGACGTCGCGGCCGAGTTCATCGGCTCGACCGAGTTCGTGCAGCGCTACGGGCGGTTGGACGATCCGGCCTTCCTCGACCTGATCTATCGGAACGTGATGGGCCGCTCGGCCGACGCCGATGGGCAGCGTTACTGGATCTCGATGCTGCGCAAGCCCGGTTTCGGCCGCGACGACCTGATCCTGTCGTTCTCCGAGAGCACCGAGTTCCAGGCCATGACCGGCACGTCGCCGCTCGGTCTCGCCGCCCAGCGCGCCGGCAGCGGCTCGATCTCGAGTTTCCTGCCCTCGGGTCTGACGGCTCGTGAGGCCGCCGATCGCGAGCTGGCGCTCGGCACCCATCTGCCCGGCCAGTGCACGCCCAACGTGTTCGGCGGGTCCGTGCGGTGGGAGCGCCCCGGCTGGAACCTGACCTGGTGCATCCGGACCGACCCCAACTGGGATCCGTGGATCACCGATGCGGTGTACGTCCACGAGGCGATCCACGTCCGGGTCTCGCTGCTGTGGCTGTATCGCGACCGCCTCAGCGCTGCCGAGCGAGCCGAGGTCGAGCGGGTCGTCGGCGACGACGGCCTGAAAGAGGGAAACGCCGACTATTGGGCCATGCGCTACGTACCCCGGTACGAAGGTGCGCCCCAGTACCGGCCGTACCTGTTCAACAACGAGATCTGGGACGGGCTCTTCGCCCGCTACCCGATCGGTGGTCCGCTGCCTTCGTGACGCCGGGGGCGACGATCAGGCCAGGAAGAGGCATCAGGCCAGGAAGAGGCGATAGGCGGGGTGATCGGTCTCTTCCCAGTGCCGGTACCCGAGTTGGCCGAGGAACGCATCGAAGGTCGAACCATCGTGATCGGGGACCTGCATGCCGACCAGGACCCGTCCGACGTCGGATCCGTGGTTGCGATAGTGGAACAGGGAGATGTTCCAGTCCGGAGCCATGTTGGTGAGGAAGCGGATCAGGGCCCCCGGTCGTTCGGGAAACTCGAATCGATAGAGCCGTTCGTCGCCGGCGAGGGGGGAGTGACCGCCCACCAGATGGCGCAGGTGGAGCTTGGCCAGTTCGTCGTCGGTCAGGTCGAGCGTCGCGAGACCGGCGGCTTCGAAGGCTGCGGCGATCTCGGATGCCTCGTCGCGGTCGACGACCTGGATGCCGACGAAGACGTGGGCCATCGCCGAGTCGGCGATCCGATAGTTGAATTCGGTGATGGCCCGGCCGTCGCCGATGATCTCGATGAAGCGACGAAAGCTGCCGCGTGTCTCGGGGATCGTGACGGCGAACACGGCTTCTCGTTGCTCGCCGATCTCGGCTCGCTCGGCGACGAAACGGAGTCGGTCGAAGTTCATGTTGGCGCCGCAGGCGATCGCGATCAGGGTCTCACCGGTGATCCCGGTGCGTTCGACGTAGGCCTTGACGCCGGCGACGGCGAGTGCCCCGGCGGGCTCGAGGATGGCCCGGGTGTCGGTGAACACGTCCTTGATGGCGGCGCAGGTCTCGTCGGTGTCGACGCGGATGATCTCGTCGACGTAGGCCTGGGCCAGACGGAAGGTCTCCTCGCCGACGAGTTTGACCGCCGTCCCGTCCGAGAACAGCCCGACCGCGTCGAGTTCGACCCGGTGGCCGGCTTCGAGTGATCGGGCCATCGCGTCGGAGTCGTCGGTCTGGACCCCGATGATCCGGATGTCGGGGCGGAGCGCCTTGATGTAGGCCGCCACCCCCGAAACCAGTCCGCCCCCGCCGATGGCGACGAAGACGGCATGGATCGGCCCGGTGTGACGGCGCAGGATCTCCATGCCGATCGTGCCCTGACCGGCGATCACGTCGGGATCGTCGAACGGATGGACGAACGTGAGTTCGCGCTCGTGCATCAGCGTCATGGCGTGGTCGAAGCTGTCGGTGTAGGACTCGCCGACCAGCACGACCTCGGCGCCACGGGCCCGCACGGCGTCGACCTTGAGCGCCGGCGTCGTGACCGGCATCACGATGACCGCGTGGCAACCGAGGTGTTCGGCGGCCATGGCGACACCCTGGGCGTGGTTGCCGGCCGACGAGGCGATCACGCCGGCGGCCAGCTGGTCGGGGGAGAGGTTCGCCATCTTGTTGTAGGCCCCGCGGATCTTGAACGAGAAGACCGGCTGGAGGTCTTCGCGCTTGAGTCGCACGTCGTTGCCCAGACGCTCCGACAGCACCGGCGCCGGATCGAGTGGCGTCTCGCCGACGATGTCGTAGACCCGTGACGTGAGGATCCGCTTCAGATAGTCCGTGGCCTCGGTCTCGCTGATGGGCAGGGTCGGGTCGCGTTCCACCCGGCCACGCTAACCACCCGGCCGGACCGGCGCGAGCCGGGCTCGCCTCGAGCCTCTGGGTGTCGCCCGGCGGGGAACTCCACGCCGAAGAATCGGTCCTCGACATTGCCGCGGCTCGGCGCGATGATCACGCGAACAATCGAATGCATCGGGGGGGCCGACATGCGTTCTTCATCCTGGATCCGTTCCATCGGTCTGGCGACCGTCGCACTCGTCGCGTTGCCCGGGGCCGCGGTGGCCTCGGGCGGTGGCGGTGATCGTCACGACTCGGTGCGGGTGCTGCTCGACGATCTGTCGTCGCCCAAGGGTCTGGCGGCGAACCGGAGCGGCAATCTCGTCGTCGGCCAGGGAGCATTCGGCCCGCCGGGCCCGGTCGTCGAGTACGTCCTCCGGGGACGCTGGCGGGGCGCCGTCAACCCGCTGACGGAACCCTTTGCACTGGTCGACGTGGCCATCAGCCCGATCGACGACACCGGCTGGGCGATCGCCTTCGTCCCCGATGAAGACGATCCCGAGGCCGGATCCAGCCATCTCTTCCACCAGCTGGCCGACGGGACCATCGTCGACGTCCTCGACATCACCGCCTATCAGGCGACCGATCCCGATCCGGTCGATCACGACGTTCCGCCGAATCCGATCGAGTCGAACCCGTACGGCCTGGCCGTGTCGTCCGAGGGTGATGCCCTGATCGCCGATGCGGCCGGCAACGACCTGCTGCGGGTGACTCCCGACGGGGTCGCGACCACGGTCGCCCGCTTCGACGTCGAAGCGGTGGCCACCGACCAGGTCCCCGCCGACCTGCCCGACCTCCCGGACCCGCTCCCGCCGACGTTCGATGCCGAGGCGGTCCCGACCACGGTCGCGATCGGGCCCGATGGCGCCATCTATGTCGGCGAGCTCAAGGGCTTCCCGTTCCGGCCCGGCTCGTCGAACATCTGGCGCATCGAGCCCGACGCCGACGGGGCCTGGTGTTCGGTCAACACCATGGATCCGACCGGTCGATGCTCGCTGTTCGGCACGGGCTACACGGCCATCAACGACATCGCCTTCGACCCGTCCACCCGCAGGCTGTACGTCTACGAGTTGGCCGCCGACGGCGTGTTCGCCTTCGAGGCCGGTCTGGATCCGGCGGGGCCGGGATTCCCACCGGCGGTGCTCGTCGAGGTCCGGAAGCCCGGTCGACGTCACGAGCGGCGGACCGAGCTGGCGGTCGGTGCGCTGTCGCAGCCGGGAGGCGTCGTCGTCGTGCGGGGCAAGGTCTATGTGACCGACTCGGTCTTCACCGGGGGCCGCCTCGTGCGAATCGGCTGAGGGGTCGGGCGCGTCGACGTTCGGTCCGGGATCGCCGACGGATCGTGCTCACCGGGCCTTCCACCCGGCTATGCGACATAAGCGTCATTATGCATGGGTTATCAGGATCCGGGTTCCGGCTCGGGTTCCCGCATCGGTCAAGGTCTGTTCCCCCGGTGCCGATACTCCCCGAATGGGGTTCCCGTCGTCAGTGGCCGTTCGCCGAGCCTGCCGCCTCGAGTTCGGCGTCGCTCAGGAAGGCCGGCGCCTCCGGAACCGGGATGTCCATCGGCTTGAGCACCTGCACGCCGCAGATGTCGGTCGGTTCACCCGACAGGGTCAGCCGGCGGTTCCCGTTCGAGAACTGGGTCTTGCCATCGAACAGCGTCTCGATGATCGCCACCAGGAACCAGCCTCCTGTGCTCTCGGGATCGCGATTGACCACGTCGCCGGGGAGCACGTCCTGCATCCTCATCCGGGCGACCTGAACGATGTTTCGTGACATGCCGAGGTTCTCGGCACGAAACCGCCGGTGCCTGAGGAGATTCACGACTCCCCCACCGGCGGATTCGATCACCACTCTTCGTGCCTGTCGACCGCGGTGGGTCACGATGGAGTCGGCCGTGAGCGGGACGCATGGGCCGACCGGCCCATCGTTGCCCGCGAAGGTCAGCTCCGGTCCGGTTCGTGCCGAAGGGAGGATGGTATGGACTCGCCCGATGCCTGGAACGAAGTAGCACGCCCACCGGCGACCGCGGCCGGACTCGGGATCCCGATCGGCCTGGTCGAGGACCTCTTCGCCCGCCGCGTGTTCGTCGAACGAGAGACGACGATCCACGCCGTCTCGATCGGCCTCGGCATCACCATGCCCGTGGCCAAGGAACTGGCCGATTCGCTGCGGAACAAGAAGATCATCGAGTACTACGGGATGGAGGGCCGCGACTACCGCATCGGTCTGACCGAGGCCGGCTACAAGACGACCACCGAGCGCATGGTTGGCGCCAGCTACGCGAGCTACCTCCCCGTCGCGCTGGAGGCATACACCCGCACCATCCTCCGCCAGAAGTCGGTGGTCACGATCAACCGGGAGACGATCCGGGCCGCCTTCGGCGATCTCGTCGTCGCCGACGAGATGCTCGACCAACTCGGCCCCGCCTTCCTGAGCGATGGCGCGATCTTCCTGTACGGCCCTCCGGGCACGGGCAAGACGAGCCTCGCCGAACGGATGATCCGGCTGCACACCGACGCGGTTCTGGTACCGCGGGCGATCGAGGTCGACGGGGCGATCATCACGGTCTACGACCCCGCCACCCACCACGCCATCGACCCTCAGCCTCCGGGCATCGACCAGCGTTGGGTCGTCTGCAAGCGCCCGCTCGTCCTGGTCGGCGGCGAACTGAGCAGCCGAATGCTCGATCTCGAGTACGACTCGATCTCGGGTTCCTACAAGGCGCCGATCCAGCTCCAGGCCAACAACGGCATTCTCGTCGTCGACGACTTCGGTCGTCAGCAGTTGCTGCCCACCGAGCTCCTGAACCGCTGGATCGTGCCGCTGTCGCGGGGTATCGACTTCCTGCGGTTGGTGAACGGCGCGAAGTTCACCGTGCCGTTCGAACTCAAGCTCGTCGCCTCGACCAACCTCGACCCACACGATCTGGGCGACGAGGCGTTCCTGCGTCGGCTC
This sequence comes from uncultured Acidimicrobiales bacterium, assembly GCA_963717115.1. Lineage (GTDB taxonomy): Bacteria > Actinomycetota > Acidimicrobiia > Acidimicrobiales > SZUA-35 > JBBQUN01. The sequence goes on from CAVQVO010000020.1 coordinate 572,393, forward strand.
CGCAACAAGGTGTACGTCGGCGCGGTGACCGAGGTGGCCTTCAACTGGATCCTCGTCCGGGCGGCCAAGGCCCGCAACATCGCCGTGAACGCCGAGGCGGCCCAGCACCTGCGCCGGGTCTCGGAGCACTTCATCGGCGAGCTCCGCCCCTACGTCGCCATCGACTTCCTCGACCTCATGGTCGGGATCGCCGAGTACGAAGGACTCCCCCACACCCTCGACGTCACGATGATCGATCGCGTGGCACAGATCTACTTCGTGACCAGTGGTGCAACGGGGCCACCGGCCAAGGTCCCCTCGGCACCGGTCCGAGCGAGTTCGGGCGTGGCGGGACCGCCGGTCGACGCCGTCGGCACTCCCCCGTCATCGCCGACGCCGGTCCGCGCCGAATCGTCGCATCCCACCGGTGGCCAGACGGCCCCGTCACCGGGCGCAGCGGCGCAGACGGCGCCCGGACAGACCGCACCGGGTCAGCACGCACCGGGTCAGCACGCACCGGGTCAGCACGCACCGACCCCGGCGTCGGTGAGCCCGGCCGCAGCGGCCGCGGTCAACGGCGGAACGGCGGCGCTGGGGCACCCCGCCGGTGCGTCGGCGCCACTCCCCCAGCGCAACGGCAACGGGCACGCCTCCGCCCCGGTGGCCGTGCCCCTCGGGCACTGATTCCCTCCGGTCAACGACCGTCGGGCTCGCCGATCGGCCATCGAGCCGATGATCGGTCGGGACCGCTCGAGCTCGTCGGTCAGTGGGTGACCGAGTAGCGACGGCGCCGAAGACCGATCACGGCGCCCCGGTCGAGCAGTACGGTCTCTCCACAGTTGCGACAGTGCCGGGCCTCGACATCGTCATGGGTCGGGAGCGGCGCGAAGTGCCGATGATCGTCGCGACTGGCGGTCATCGAACAGCTGGGGCAGGTGATGCGGTCGGTCATGGATCTTCCTCGGGTGCCGGTGTCCCGACACGTGCCCCGCCCGGCCTTCGGACGACGCGGCCTCCCTCGATCGGTCCCGGCCGCTCTCGACCGAGACGGCGAACCCGGATGAGCCGAGGTGACCCCTTTCCATCGACCGGCCACCGGCCGATGTGAGTCGTTCGGCCCAGATGGGTGCGAATTCCGGTTCGCCGGTGGGCGTGGTCGGTGCGATGAACCGACGCCGGCCTCGTCGGGGTCCCGATCCCCACTACCGTGATCCGGGTGACCGAGTCGCTCCCCCGACTGATCGACGAGTTCTTCCTGGCCCGCCGACCGAAGAAGCACTCGCCCCACACGCTGGCGGCCTATCGGCGCGACTTCGACTCGATCGTCGGGCATCTGAGCGTGGTCCTCGACAAGGCCGCCGATCAGATCACCGTCGCCGATCTCGAGATCCGCGTCCTGCGGCGGGCCTTTGCCGAGATCGGGCATCAATCGGCGGCCACCATCTCCCGCACCTGGTCGACGTGGAACCAGCTCTTCACCTTCCTCGTCGCCGAGGGCGTGCTCCCGGGCAACCCGATGGCCGCGATCGAGAAGCCCCGCGTGCCGAAGAGCCGACCCAAGTCGATCGTCGGCGACGACAGCATCGATCGACTGCTCGAAGCGGCGGCCGTCGGCCGCCGCCGGGCCCGAAATCCCTGGCCCGAGCGTGACCTCGCCATCATCGTCACGCTCATCACCGGCGGGCTACGGCTGGCCGAACTGCTCGACCTGACCCTCCGGTCGATCGACGGTCCCGATGGCGACCGGGTGTTGGCCGTGAAGGGCAAGGGCAGCAAGGAGCGAACGATTCCGCTCGAGCCCGAGGTGGAAGCCGTCATCGCGACCTATCTGGCGTCACGGCTCCGACGCTTTCCGGGCCGGATCGCCGCCGACGCCACCTTGTTCGTCGACACCGCCGGTCGGCCGCTGCGGCGGGGGGGACTGCAGTACCTCGTCGAGCAGCTCTACCGGGAAGCCGGCATTCGTTCCCGGGTTCCCAGCGGAGCACTCGTCCATGCCCTTCGCCATACGTTCGCCACCAATCTGGCCCGCAATGGCGCATCGGGAACCGAGTTGCAGCGGCTGCTCGGTCACGAGTCGCTGGCCACCACCCAGCGCTATGTCGATGCGACGGCCCGCGAGGTGCGGGCCGCGGCCAGGAGCAACGACGCCTACCGGGCGCTGCGGGCCGTGACCGATCACCGCGCCGAGGCCGCCGGCAGTTCGGTGATCGACGGTCACGACACCTGAGGGCGCAGGTGGTGGTCGAAGTCTCCCGCACCTCCCCTGGGGCGCGGGAGGATAGGTTGGGGCGACGCGTGCCAGTCCGGCCGCGGGACTTCCCGGCGCCACTATGCGTCGGACCCCTTCTCGAAGGCAGGTAACGCCGCCATGGCTCGCAGGATCGACGTCGAACTCACCAGCAACAAGGACAACGGTCGGTGGACCTGGCGGGCTGCCGAAGCCCGCCAACCCAAGGGCGAAGTCGACGGTTCGCTGCTCCCCTCGGGGGCCAAGGTCGGCGACGTGCTCAAGGTCGAGGCCGAGTTCCACCTCGACGGCATCGAGGTCATCGAGGTCTTCGCTCCGAAGAGCAAGAAGGACCGCACCGAGGACCTCCTGCAGCTCATCAGCCGACCGATCTCCGACGACGAGCTCGTCACCGAGGTCCGCTCGGGGCGCCGGGACCGAGACGATCGCGGCGACCGCAAGCGTCGCGACGGAGGCCGGGGCGGACGCGGTGACGGTCCACGGGGCGATCGCGGCGACCGCAAGCGGCCCGAAGGAGGTCGGGGCGACGGAGGTCGCGGGCGTGGTGATCGCGCCCCACGGCGACCCCAGGAGGAGCCCCGACCCAAGGCGAAGCGGCTCCGGGCGGGACGGGCCCATCGCAACGCGGCCCTCGAAGCGGTTCCCGAGCAGCATCGTCCGATCGCCGAGCAGGTGATCAAGGGAGGGCTCCCGGCTGTTCGGACGGCGATCGAGAAGCAGAACACCGAGGCCGCATCCGCCGGTACCCCGCAGGTCGAGGTGGGCACGGTGCTCGCGATCGCCGAGCGACTCGTTCCGGTCATGCAGGCCGCCGAATGGCGCGACCGGGCCGATGCGGCCCTGGCCGATCTCGACGAACTCGATCTTCGCGACCTGCGTTCGGTCGTGGTCGCCGCCGATCCCACCTCGAAAGACGAAGAGGCCCGCGCCGTCGCCGAGCAGCTGAAGACCGGCCTCAATGCTCGACTCGAGCGGGATCAGGCGGCCTGGCTGGTCGAGCTCACCGCGGCGGTCGATGGTGGGCGCACCATTCGGGCCCTGCGACTCAGCTCGCGGCCCATCAAGGCCGGGTCCCCGATCCCGGCCGAGCTCGCAGGCAAGTTGACCGCGGCCGCCGCAGCCGCGCTGGCCGGAGACATCGCGTCCGACCGCTGGGCCGCGGTGGTCGACGCGCTCGCGTTCTCCCCGGTGCGCGGCGCCGTCACCCCGGCCGGCTATCCGGCCGAACCGACACCGGAGCTCCTCGAGACCGTGAAGCGGGTCGCCGATCGTGTGCCCGAGATCGCCAAGCACTTCGGCATCGACCCGGCCGAGGCTGCGTCGCAACGCAAACGTCGCCCCAAGCGCGACAGCAAGAAGAAGGCCGCAGCGAAGCCGCAGCGTGATTCGGCAGCATCGACCTCGGCCACTCCCCCGGCCGAGGCTGCCGCTCCTGTCGAGGCTGCCACTCCTGCCGAGGCTGCCGCTCCTGTCGAGGCTGCCGCTCCTGCCGAGGCTGCCGCTCCTGTCGCGGCAGCGGGATCCGACCAGGCAGAGACTCCGGCCGACGATCAGTCGCCAGCGGCGGCCGAGTCGGCGACGATCGCCGAGGATGCTCCTGCCGAGGGTGACACGCCCGTCGAGCCTGAGGCGCCCGTCGAGACGGCTGCTCCGGCCGACGCGTCAATGCCGGCCGAAGACGTGGGGACCGACGACACCACTCCCCCGGTCGAGGTCGCGGCACCGGCGGAGGCCCCGGTTCCCGCCGAAGCCGCCTCCTCCGACGAGGCATCGGCCGTCGCCGACGACACGGGCTCCGACGACGCGGTGACCGACTGATCGGACTCGCCGTCGACTTCGTCGTCGCCGGCGGCTCGCCTAGGGTCGGTCCATGATCGACTTCAGCGCAGCCGACCACGTCGGTGTCATCACCATCAATCGGCCCGAGGCCCGCAACGCCGTCAACGGCGAGGTCGCCCAGGGCATCGAGGCGGCCATCGATCGCCTCGAGGCCGACGACGACCTGTGGGTGGGCATCATCACCGGTGCCGGCTCCGTCTTCAGCGCCGGCGCCGATCTCAAGGCGGTGTCGAGCGGCCAGGCCGGCAACATCAGCACCGAGCGTGGCGGCTTCGCCGGCCTGGTGAGCCGTGCCCGCACCAAGCCCCTCATCGCCGCCGTCGACGGGCCGGCGCTGGCCGGCGGAACCGAGATCGTGCTCGCCTGCGACCTCGTGGTGGCCTCGACCGCCGCTCGCTTCGGGGTGCCCGAGGTGAAGCGTTCCCTGGTCGCGGCGGCCGGCGGCCTCTTCCGGCTTCCGGCCGCGCTCCCCCGCAACATCGCCACCGAGCTGATCCTCACCGGCGACCCGATCGCCGCCGAACGGGCTCACGCCTTCGGGCTGGTCAACGTCCTGTGCGAGCCCGGCGAGGCGCTCGTCGAGGCCAAGACCCTGGCCGCTCGGATCACCGTCAACGCCCCGCTGGCGGTCCGCGCCAGCCTCCAGGTGATGCGCGACGCCGAAGGGGCCACCGACGAGGAGGGCTTCGCCCTGTCGAACCGGGCCATGGCTCGCCTCTTCAAGACCGAGGACTTCGCCGAGGGGCCGCTGGCGTTCATCGAGAAGCGGGCGCCCGTGTGGAAGGGGCGCTGACCGCTCGGGTCAGCCTCGGAGATCGCGGGCAACGACGAGCAACCGGGCCTTGAGCCCGAACGACTCGAAGAAGTTCTTGGTGTGGCGATCACCGGGCAGGGCCACGGACTCGATGGCCGAACAGCCCCGTTCCCCGCAGGCCTCCAACAGGTCGTTCATCATCGCCTCGCCGATCCCGGACTTGCGGGCCTCGGCGTCGACCACGAGGCGGCCGATCCGGCCGATTCGACGGCCGTCGGCCAACTCGACGAACACCATGGACGCAACGCCCAGGACCACGTCGTCGTAGGTGCCGACGATCACGATCGCGTCGGGATCGTCGATCAGCTCGGCGATCGAGGTGAGTTCGGCGGCTTCGGCAACGAGGAACGTGGAGCCGCCCCGCTCGTCGGTGATCGCCGCTGCGGCCTCGGCCAGGAGGGAATCGACGGCGGCGAGATCGTCCGGTCGGGCACGCCGGGCGCCTTCACTCACGTGCCGGCCCGGTCGAGCTTGGCGAGGACCGTCTTTCGGTTGCGGTTGGCCGCCTCGTAGCGGGAGACCCGCCGGCGTTGATCGACGTCGAGATCGTCGACCAGCGCGATGACGTCTCGCGCCGTCAGGGTGTCGTAGCCGGCGATGGGCAGGGTTTCGGCGTCGGCGTCGGCGTCGGACCCGGTGGCCGCAGGCATCGAGCGCCCGCGCGCCGCCGTGGCAACCGGGGCCAGGGTGGCCGTCGCCTTGCGCTTGTCGGCGCGTCGCTCGCCCGACTTCGCTGCTGTCGGTTTCCGACTGACGTTGCCACTGGCTGCGGTCTTGCGAGCCGGTGTCCGGGCGACGGAGGTCTTCATCGCCACGCGTTCGTCGGCGAGCGGCTCCTCGGTGACGGCTTCGGCTCCGACGGGGTCCTCGACAACGGGCGACGAAACGGCGGGCGGGTCGACCCTGGTCGACCCGGACGGCGCAGGGCCGGACGAGCCCGGTCGGCTCCGACGGTCGGGGGCGAGACCGAACATGATCCCGAAATCGGTGATGCCCTTGGCCACCACGTCGGCGGCCTGGGCGATCACGTCACCCACCATCGCTTCGGGCCCTCCCTTGCGTTGAGACGCCATCTTGGCCATGAGGCGGGCCAGCTGGACCTGGCTGCGGCCGCGGGTGACCAACCGGTCGAGGACCTCGTCTCGTTCGTAGATCAGACCGACCGGCGCGTACACCATCAGCTCGATCAGTTGGTCGAGCGGAGTCTTGTCGCCAGAAGTCGTCATGTCAGGCCTTGATCCTCGCAATCGACGGGCAGTCGGGATCGCCCATCGGGCACCGTGGGTTCGCCGGCTTGCCGAACTGCGCCCGATTGACCAGCATGAAACAGCTCTCGCAGACGAACTCGTCGTTGCGCTTGCTCTGCGTTTCGTTCGGCTTGGCGGCCGGGTCTTCTTCGTCATCGTCATCGTCGTCGTCGGACGCAGCCATGCGATCCTTGAGGATCGCATCCAGGTCGGCTTCGACGTCGTCGGGATCGAGTTCTTCCTCGTCCTCGTCTTCGTCGGCATCGACACGGCGGGCGCGGGGCCGTGCCGGTTCGGGCTCGTCCGCTTCTTCTTCGTCGTCTTCGGCGGTTTCGTCGACGGCGACGAAGTCGTCGTCCTCGAGATCGTCGTCCTCGAGGTCGTCGTCGAGGTCTTCGTCGTCGAGATCGACGAGCGCATCGTCGTCGAGATCCTCTTCGACGTCGTCTTCGTCGTCTTCGATGATTTCTTCGATCTCTTCGTCACTCATACCGCAGACCTATCGCATGGTTGCTCCCGGCGGGGAGTCCGTGTTGCCGTTCTCATGGAACGGCCGGACTCTACACACAGATTCGGCGAGGTTGGGGCATCTGAACGCAAAGTTCGGTGCAGGGTGCGCGGAATGTTCGACTGGCATGACGACGGTCACCCGTCCGACGTCAACCGAAGTTGGGCCGCTGAGCCAGGACGTTCTGGACGTACAGCTCCGTCGAATCGTTCCAGATGCCGGCCGAGACCGACGTCGGGCCCTGGAAGTAGGCGCCGATGGCCAGGCGCTCGTCGTCGAACCGCTGCAGGAGCCACGACAGGTATCGGGCGCTCATGCGGATGTTGTCCTCGGGAAGGGTTCGGTCGAGCTCCGGGCGCCCGATCAGGAAGGCGGCGATCCACTGGGCCGACACCGGCATGAGTTGGCCGATCCCGACCGCGCCGGCGTGCGAGACCGCATCCTGGTTCCAGCCCGACTCGTGGAAGGCCAGCGCCATCAGCAGCGCCGGATCGATCTCGTTGGCCGCCGCCCACTTCTCGAACACCGGAACGAGCGCCAGACGCTCGGGTCGCGAGCGCAACCGTTCCGGGAGGTTCGGGCGGTCCGACGGCTCGATCACGGCGCCGGGAACGGTCAGCACCGTGCCGGGACGGATTCGATTGGCATCGGCGATCGCATTCTGGTCCATCAGGATGCGGGTGGTGGTTCCGAACCGCACGGCGATGGCTCCCAGTGTGTCGCCGGGGAGCACCGTGTACGTCGACGACGGGGTCTCGACGGCCCGTCGGGTCCCGATCTCGAGGCGCTGACCGGCGTAGACCCGATGAACATCGGTGATTCCGTTGAGCGCCTGCAACTCGGCCACGCTGACACCGGTCTCGACGGCGACGTGCGAGAGTGTCTCTCCCGGCTCGACGACATGGGTTTCGGCACCGGCGACGACGGGCGCAACGAGGGTCGATCCGGCGATCAACGCAGCGAGCACGGCGGCACGGGTGGCGGCTGATCGGGATCGCGGGATTGGCATCGACATGGGCATGACGAACCATTCGGCACGAACGACATGGGTCTGAGGACCCAGACGAGATTTTCTCCGATTCCCGTCGCCGGGCGGTTCAGACCTGGTCGGAGCCGGTTCGTCGGGACTGGGCCCGACGCTCGGACTCGAGTCGCTCGAGCTCGGTCTCGGAGTCGTGGTTCACGAACGTCATCATGGCGGCGATCGCCTTGTGCCCGGCCTGCTCGGCAATGGCCCGGTGCATCTGCTGGGCCACGGTTCGATAGGCCGGATGCCCCTGGGGCGTGGAACGCAGTTCGAGCATGTGCATGGCGGCCCGGGCGTTGAGGTTGACGTTGAACCGGACCCGGTAGGCCAGCGACACGGCCAGCGAGGCCTGCGGTCCGAACGCCGGATCGAGCGCGTCGAACAACCCCGCAGAGCGCTCCATGGCCGCATCGAACCGATCACCGACCCCGGCCTCGTCGACCAGTGCGGGCCGCGTGAACCCGTGACGCGGGGTCAGTTGCTGCCAGTCGATGGTCATGAGGCGATGGCGCTGGAGATCACGGAAGGCGCCGTAGTCGGCCAGGACGTCGAACCGATAGAACGGTCGCTCGAGCGCCCGACCGGGTCGATGACGGCGATTGCGGCGATCACCGGTGTAGGCACGGATGACCCGAAGCCGATCCTCGACGCTCATGGCCCGGACCTGTTCCTCGATGCGGCGTTCGGGGAGCGCGCTGTAGGGATAGAGCATCGAGGCCACGACCTTGATCTCGGCATCGGGATCGTGGTCGACGAGTTCGACCCGCGCCTCGGTGTCGGACGTGGTGGTCTCGCCGAGCAGATCCTCGGCGATGTCCTCCATCGACAGCCGGGCATCGGCCAGATACTCGCTCCACTCGACACCCCGTTCGGGAAGATCGACCCGGCGGACGAACGACGGGATCACCTTGCGGAGTTCGCCGAGCATCAGGTCGGCGTAGAACCGGGCCTCGGGCAACGGATGGGATCGCATCCGGATGAGGAGCTGCTCGTACGCCTGCCCCGAAGCGTAGATCCCGACATTGGACTGGGCTGCGGCGGGCAGGATCCCGCGGACGGCGTCGAGCGCCTTGGCCTTGACCGCCTGGCGGTAGACGAAGTCGCTGTCGCCGGGGGCCTTGGGCGTCGCCGCCTTCACGTGATCGGTGACGACGGCCGCCAGCTCGCTGTAGGTGTCGAAGATCCGGTCGAGGTCGCCGACGTAGCGGGTGCCGAGTTCGGACGACAGGATCTCGGGATCGCGGTAGTAGCGGTACCGACCGCCGACGCGGGTGTCGTAGGCGATGTAGCGAGTCGACTGCTCGAGATAGGACGCCAACCGGCCCCATTCGAGCACCTTCGTCAGCAGGTTCGAGGCCTGCTCGCAGGCGAGATGGACGCCCCCGAGCTGGGCGACGGAATCGTCGCCGTACTCGACGAAGATGCGTTCGTAGAGGCGTTCGGCGTGGTCGAGGCCCATGGTGGCATCGACCCCGGAATCGCCCTCGATGTCGAGTTCGCCGACGAACTCGTCGAGGAAGAGGCGTCGCAAGCTCTTCGGTGAGCGCGAGTAGCGAGCGAAGAGGGCCCCTTTGACGACCTCGGGCAGGTTGACCAGCGCGAAGACGGGAAGATCGAGATTCGTGAAGTAGCGGCGCAGGACGTCGGCTTCGGCAGTGGTGAATTCCTCGACGACGTAGGCGGTCACGGTGACAGAGCGTATTCGCACGAGCACCGAAGGGGGTGAATACCCGTTGCGGCCGACGCCGGTCCTGGTCAGCACGGTTTGCGGGGCCGCCGCGTGGGCGGGCTGGGCTCGCGGTCGTCAGGCGATGACGTCGAAGGCGTCGTCGTGGACACGGACGGCGATCGTCGTCGCCTGTCCGATGGCCGAGCCGTCGACGATGACCGGGGTCGCCCGTCGGAAGGCGTGCTGCCACCTCGCCGTGCGCCGAACGGTCAATCGGGGATGCGGGAGGTGGACGCCCTGCTGGGCCCGGCGGGCGGCCAGGTGACGTTGCTGCCAGGGCAGTGAGCCGTAGGTGATGTCGAGGAGTCCGTCGTTCGGGTGGGATCGAGGGCCGAGGTACCACGGCCCCAGGTACGCGGCATTCATCACCACCGCAGCCTCGCCCCGCCAGAACCGGCGCCGCCATTGCACGTGGGCGGCGAAGGGGTGCTCGGGTCCGCCATCGAGCGACACGAAACCGAGGTCGCACCGATACCGGTAGGGAGCCAGATCCAGCGGTCGCTCACCGCCCAGCGTGGCGCGGAGGTCGCCACCCAGCAGCACGACCTCGAGGTGTTCACCGACGGTCAAGGCCGCCGCAACGGTCCGTGCCAGGTCGCGGTCGTTGTCGATGCGGAGCGGGTCGTCGGGCCACACCGTCTCGATGGCCCAGGGACGACCCTTCTCGATCGTCACTCCCGGTCCCCTTCGGCGTCGTCGGTCTCGTCGACCTCGATGGCGGACGAGACCGCGACCAGATCGCGATGGACCGCCTCGGCCGCCGCCCGGGCGGCCCGCGCCGTGGCGCCGGACTCGGCCAGCGACCCGATCTGGCGCAGCAGGTCGATCAGGAGCCGCGTGGTCCGCACGAAGTCGCCCGGGGTGAGTTCCTCGTCGTCGAGAACCTGATCGAGGTGTCCACCGGCCGCCCAGCCATGACCGATGGCCATGAACCCGGCGTCGGGTGGCCTCGACTCGGCGAGTCGCAGGGCCTTCTCGTGTCGGGCCAGGTCGTGATGCAGTCGGGTCAAGGCGCCGAAGCGTCGTCGCAGTTCGTCGCTCGGGAACCAGGGTTCGGGCAGGGTCCCGCTGCGACGCTCCTCGAAGACGAAGCACGACGCGACGGCTGCGACGCCGGCGGGCTCGAGGTCGTCGAACAGGCCGGCCCCGAGCGCCTCGACGACGAGCAGATCCAGCTCGTGGTACATCCGGGCCAGCCGTTCGCCCGAGGCGGTCAACGACCACCCATCGAGGTGGCCGCGATCGGTCAGCAGTTCGATGACCCGATCGAACTGCAGACCGAGTGACTCGGCTCGCGAGTTGACGCCGCGTTGGACACCGTGGATCTCGGCTTCGAGCTGATCGAGGCGCCGAAGGCCCTTGCGGGCTCCGGCCGGGACGTCACTCGCCACGCTCATGGTGGTCGTCGGGCCGAGTCGGCGGCGCTGGCCGGCGCGGAAGTTCGACTTCTGCAGCGCCTGGGCCATCTCGTAGACGAACGAGATGCTGTTCGGGAGATACGGATCGGGCACCGGAACCGATCCGACCTCGACCGGCACCCGCTCGAGGACTTGGGTCGTCAGTTCGTAGGTGTCGCAGTCGGTGTCGGCGACCACGGCCTTGACGCGGCCCCCCTTGCGGTACGCGACGGCGAGGACGACGACGGGCGACGGGACACCGGCGGCAACGACCTCGATCGCCGCACCGGGCTTCAGCTGGCTGAGGGCGAACGCAATCGAATCCTCGTCGCTGTCGATGGCCCGCTCGGTGGCCAATGCCGCGCGGATCTCGTCGATCGGTCCGAACTCCCGGATCAGCCGCTGTTCCACCTGGACGCGACGTTCCCGCAACCGTTCGAGCTGGCCTTCGCTGCGCACCACATCGGCGTCGGCCCGGAACTGGGCGAACGAGAGGTTCAGCAACTGGCGGGCCCGTTCCGGGTCGTACCGACGCACCAGGTTGGCCGCCATGTTGTAGGTCGGCCGGAACGCCGAGCGCAGCACGTACTCGCGGCTTCCGGCGAGGGTCGCCACCTGCTCGAATCGCACCCACGGCGACCACAGCACGATGGCATCGCCGTGATCGTCGATGCCCCGGCGCCCCGCTCGCCCGGTGAGCTGGGTGTATTGGGCCGGGCTCAGGAACTCGTGCCCCTCGCCGTTCCACTTCGTGAGCTTTTCGATGACCACGGTGCGAGCCGGCATGTTGATCCCGAGTGCCAGGGTCTCGGTGGCGAAGACGACCTTCACGAGCCCCTGCTCGAAGCAGCTCTCGACGACCTCCTTCATCGGCGGCACCATCCCCGCGTGGTGCGAGGCGATCCCGGCCTCGAGCGCCAGCAGGAATCGGTCGTATCCCAGCACCGTGCGATCGTCGTCGCCCAGATTGGCCATGCGTTCGGCGGCGATCCGACGGATGCGGGCCCGTTCGTCGTCGGACGTGAGCACGATGCCCGAGTCGAGCACCGACAGCGCCGCCTCGGAACACGCGGCTCGACTGAAGAGGAAGTAGATGGCGGGCAGGAGTTCCCGTTCCCGCAGGATCTGCACCACGTCGATCCGGCGCGGGGTCTGCCACTTGGGTCGGGAGCGACCCTTCGGGCCCCGTGGCCCCTTCGTGTTGCGGCGGCGACCGAGCTCGGGGTCGAACCGGAACCCCTTGCCGTTCGCCTTGCCCTGGGCCAGCGTCTTGATCAGGTGGAGTTTGCCGCTCCCCCGCTCACCGACCAGGTACCGGTTCTCGAGTTCGACCGGGCGCCGGGTCTCGACGACGAGCCGGGTGCGACCTCGGACGGTCTGCATCCACGCCGCGAGCTCGTCGGCGTTCGACACCGTGGCCGACAACGCGACCAGCTGCACCCGTCGGGGCAGGTGGATGATCACTTCTTCCCAGACCGGACCCCGATAGCTGTCCTGCAGATAGTGCACCTCGTCGAGCACGACCGCGGCGAGCGACTCGAGCGTCCGACCGGCATACAGCATGTTGCGCAGCACCTCGGTCGTCATCACGACGATCGGCGCCTCGCCGTTGATGGCGTTGTCCCCGGTCAGCAGCCCGACCTGTGCCAACCCGTACTCCTCGACCAGGTCGCGGAACTTCTGGTTCGACAGCGCCTTGATCGGGGTCGTGTAGAACACGCGGGCGCCCCGACGGAGGCACTCGTCGATGGCGTAGGCGGCGACGAGCGTCTTCCCGGCCCCCGTCGGCGCGGCAACGATGACCTGCCCGCCTTCGTCGAAGGCGTCGAAGGCGTCGAGCTGGAACCGGTCCGGCGTGAACGACAGGCGCTCGACGAACGGGCGCGAGGTCACGCGAGGGCCCGTTGCTTCTTCGTCAGACGGCCGCCGATGATCAGCGAGGCTTCGTAGAAGACGTACATGGGCACGGCGATGACGCCCAGCGTGAACGGGTCCCCCGTCGGGGTGATGATCGCTGAGGCGATGACGACGAACACCACGGCGATCCGTCGTTGCTGGCGCAGGGTGTCGGTACTGACCAGGCCGATCATCTGGAGGAAGACCAGCACCAGGGGAAACTCGAAGGCGATGCCGAAGGCGAGGATCATCTTGATGAAGAAGCTCAGGTACTCGTTGGCCGTGTAGAACTGCGAGAACCGGCTCTCGTCACCGATACCGGCCAGGACCTGGAGCGACCGGGGCAGGAACAGGTAGGCCACCGTGATGCCGGTGAACAGCAGGGCGATCGCCGCACCGAGGAATGGCAGGATGGCCCGCCTCTCGTTGGGATAGAGCCCCGGCAGGACGAACCGGGCCATCTGGTAGAAGATGATCGGCAGCGCCAGGATCAGGCCGCCCCACCCGGCCAGCGAGAGCAAGACGTCGAACTGCTCGAGCGGGCTCGTCGCGAGGAACACGCAGGTCTTCACCCCACCGGTCCGAGTGTCGGCGATGTCCTGCGGAGCGATGGAGCAGTAGGGCTCCGACAGGAACCGGAACACCGGATTCTGGAACACCAGGATCCCGACACCACAGACGACCACGGCCAGGACGCTCTTGATGAGGCGACTGCGGAGCTCCGACAGATGCTCGACGAGCGACATGTCGACAGCCGGGTCTCCCTTCGATTTCTTCGACCGCCGGGGGAGCTTCACGCGGCCGGGGCGCCGTCATCGTCGTCGGTGACGGTCTCGGCGACCGGGTCCGGGACCGGTCGATCGACGCCGGTCTCGGGGGCTCCGGTTTCCGCGGCGTCGTCGGGTCGACCCTCGGGCTCGGTGTTGTCGGCGTTCGTCGCCGCCAGCGCCCGGGGGCCCGAGATCACGGTGCCGGGCTTCTCGGTCGCCGCCAGCGCCTCGGGGCCGGAGATCACGGTGGCGGGCGTCGTTGGCGCCTTGGTGGCGTCGGCGGGCGGCTCGCCGGCGTCGGGTCGGGGGCGCGGCCCGAGCGTGGTGCCGACGGCGTTCTCGGCGTAGCCACGGGGCACGATCGGTGCGGCGTCGGTGCCGTCGCCCGTCCACTTCTCGGGGATCGAGTTCGTCCATCCCGTTCATGAACTCGTTGCGGACGCCGTCGGCCATGCCCCGCAGTTGCGCCGCGTAGTTGCCGAACTTGCGCATGACCCCGGGAAGCTGCTCGGGGCCGACGGCGATCAAGGTGATCAGGGCGATCACCAGTATCTCGCCACCACCGATTCCGAACATGACGAAAGACTACCGGCCGTCGAGTACCGGCCAGGCGGCAGCTCCGTCGCCACCACCGATCCGGCGGCGAAAACGAGAAGCGGGCCGGGGGCTCGAAGCCCTCCGACCCGATCGTCTCGGTGTCCTGGATCGATGTGTGACGACGGTGCGCCGGGCGGAACCCGGAGCGAACGATCAGCCCGTGAACTCCGACAGCGCCTGACCCAGCGCGGAGTCGTCCATCAGCAGATCGTGGAAATCCAGGAGGTCGTCGTGATTGATGGGTTCGCCGGCGTGGACCTCGCCGAGCTCGGCCGGCAGTCGCCAGGTCGTGAACGCCACACCGCTCGCCACCAGCAGATCGATGGTGCGGGTCTCCGCCGACTTCACCACGACCATGCGGCAGTGCGGACAGCGGAACGAATAGGTGCCGTGATTGTTGTCGTCACAGATGCGAACGTGGACATCGCTCGTGGTGAGTTCCACGTCGCCGCAGTCCGGGCAGCTCGCTCGAATCGTCGCCATGCTGGGATTCCTCCTACCAATTCCGTCGTCTACTCGCATAGGTTCGGCAGGAGGGGTGGCACTCTTGAGGACATGGGCAAGAGAACACACTTCTCCTGCCCCTGCGACAGTGTGCCCGACCGGCGGGTGGTTGCGGTGGATCTCTTGGGGCAGGATGGTCGTCGTGTCGCCCCGACTGCCGTCCCTGCTCGACGTCCCGATTGCGTTTGCCCACCGTGGAGCCCGTGCCCACGCCCCCGAGAACACGCTCGAGAGCTTCACGCTCGCCATCAAGCTCGGGGCGACGGGACTCGAGAGCGACGTGTGGATCACCGCCGACGGTGTCCCCGTGCTCGATCACGATGGTGCGTTCGGCCCACGGCTGCGACGCCGCTCGATCGCTGCGGTGCGCCGATCGGAACTGCCCGAGCACGTTCCGAGCCTGGCCGAGTTCTACGACGCCGTCGGGCCGCACCATCCGGTCTCGCTCGACGTCAAGGACCCTGCGGCGTTCGACGCGGTCGTTGCGGTGGCCCGAGAGGCCGGCGCCGAGGATCGGCTCTGGTTGTGCCACCCCGATCTCGATCAGCTGATCGCCTGGCGGCACGCCACGTCGGCCCGGCTGGTCGATTCCACGCGGCTGTCCAAGATCGGTGAAGGCGCCGAGCGCCGAGCCTTTCGCCAGCGCGACACCGGCATCGATGCCGTGAACCTGCGCCACATGGATTGGTCGGGTGGGCTGATCGCCTTGTTCCACCGCTTCGAACGTTTCGCCTTCGGTTGGGATGCCCAACAGCCACGGGAGATCGCCAATCTCTTCGACGCCGGCATCGACGGGGTGTTCAGCGATCATTCCGATCGGCTCTCGGCCTCGCTCGCCCACTTCTACCCCGACGCCGCCGCCGGCTCCGCACGACCGATGCAACCGACGTCGGGCTCGGGCGCCCGTCTCGCGGCGCGGCACGATCGCGCTGGTGCTGGCCTGGGCGATCGTGTCGCTCCTCGATGGCGGGACCGACACGACGGCGCTCGATGCCCCCGACACGGCAACGAGCAGCACCTCGTCGACACCAGCACCCCTCCGTCGACACCAGCACCCCGACCACCAGCACCCCGACCGGCAGCGCCGGCTCGACCGGCCAGGCCGACACGAACCCGACGACCTCGACGTCGGTCGCCGCCTCTCCCCCGCGGTTCAGCGACCTGTCGACCATCGCTCCCCGCGACCTGCCGATCGAGGCGCTCGACACGCTCGATCTCATCGCCGCAGGCGGTCCCTACCCCTTCCGGCAGGACGACTCGACGTTCCAGAATCGTGAGGAGATCCTGCCCGATCGACCGCTCGGCCACTACCGCGAGTACACGGTGATCACACCGGGTGAAGGCGATCGGGGTGCCCGACGCATCGTGACCGGCGCCGACGGTGCGCTGTACTACACCGACGATCACTACGACTCGTTCCGCGAGATCGTCCTGGACGGCTCGTGAACCCGCTCGTCCCCCTCCTCACCGGTCGGGTCGCCGACGGTGTGTGGCGAACCTCGATCAGACCGCCCGGTGCCGCCGCCCTCGTCGAGTCCTTCGGCCGACTGGCGCTCGTCGTCGACACCAACGGCGACAAGGGCCATGTCCTCGATTCGTTCGCCCGCGCCGGACGATTTCCGGACTGGGTGGGGCGCAACTGGGATGCCCTCGACGATGCCCTCGGAGACCTGTCATGGCTCCCGGGTCTCGGCGTGGTGATCCTCGTCGAGAGCGAGCCGCCGGTCCTCGAGGACGGGCCGTGGTCGATCCTGATCGACGTGCTGGCCGGCGCCACTCGGACCTGGACCGACCGCGGTCGGCCGTTCTCGACCGTCGTGATCGGAGCGACCGCGCCGCGCTCGGTCATCGAGACGGTGCCCGATCTGGCCGACCTCGTCGGGCCGGCCTTCGTTCAGAGCCCGCTCAGCCGATCGAGCGGCCAGTAGCGCACCCGAGCCTGTCCGACGATGTCGTCGATCGAGACGGGCCCGAACACCCGGGAGTCGGCCGACCGGTTGCGGTTGTCGCCCATCATGAAGACGAACCCGTCGGGGATCTCGACGGGGTCGAACGCCGAGATGGTCACCCCCGGATCGAGGTACGGCTCGTCGAGTGCGACGCCGTCGATGAAGACCCGGCCGTCGCGACCTTCGATCGTCTCGCCGGGCAGCCCGATGACCCGCTTGATCAGCTCGTCGTACGGCCCGGGAAGCGACTCGGGACGGTCGAAGACGACGATGTCGCGCCGCTCGGGCTCACCGAACCGCAGGGTGAGCTTGTCGACGATCACCCGATCGCCGATGAGGAGCTCGGTTTCCATCGACTCGGAGGGAATCGAGAACGCCTGGAGGACGAAGGCTCGGGCGAGGAGCGCCAGGACCACCGCCGTGACCAGCACGACCAGCCATTCGCGCAGGGATCGGAAGAACGCCCGCTCGACCTCGGTCACCTCGGCGGCAACGCGAGCCGCCCGGGCCTCGACGGCCCGCTCGGCGTCGCCGCCGGACGAGGGCTCGCCCGATGAGGTGTCGTCGTGCTCGTGAGTGGTCAGAGGGTTCCCAGTCGGTCGAGGGGCCAGAACAGGACGAAGGCCCGGCCGATGACGTTGCGCTCGGGCACCGTACCGAAGAATCGGGAGTCATAGGAGTCGTCCCGATTGTCTCCCATCATGAACAGGTCGCCTTCGGGGACCGTGATCGGCCCGAAGTCGCCGATGACGTCGGCGGGGTCGAGATAGGGCTCGTCGATCGTGATGCCGTTGACCAGGACCGCCCCGTCCCGACCCTCGACCTCGTCACCACCGAGACCGATCACCCGCTTGATCAGCTTGTCGTAGGCCGCCGGACCGGCATCGGGCCGCTCGAACACGACGACGTCGCCCCGATCGATGTCGCCCAGGCGATAGCTGAGCTTGTTGACCATGACGCGATCCTGTTGGCGCAGGGTCGACTCCATCGAGGCCGACGGGATCCAGAATGGCTGGAAGAGCAGGGTCCGAACGACGAGCGCGATGGCAACGGCACCGACGACGACGGCCACCCAGTCGAGCAGGCCCCGGACCCGACCCCGCCGATCGTCGTCGACCACCGGGGGGCGCCTCGGGATCCTCGATGGTGGTGGTCCCCTCGTCGCCCGGTGTCACGACGATGCCCATCGGCCGACGATCGACGGGCGATGAACCGCCGGTCCGATGACCGTTCCTCGTCGACGCCCATCGGTCGAGACTAACGGCGGTACCGCTCCAGCACTCGGGCGGCCGCCCGGGCCGCCAGATCGGCCGGGATCGGCGTCGACGGACCGCTCGGGCCATCGTCGAGGATCTCCACCTCGGGCCCCAGGCGGAGCAGCAGCCGCTCGAGCCACGGCCGTGCCGTGACCACCAGCGTCACGGTGCTCGATCCGTCGTCGTGGCGAACGGCGGCTTCACACGGGTAGGTCTCGGCGACCCAGGCGGCGCTCGGAGCGAGTCGCAGTCTGACCGTCGGATCGTCGGCCCGGGGATGGAAGACCCGAACGTCGGGCCCGGAGTCGTCGGGGCGAACCGCACTGGCCTCGCCGGTGGGGCGGACGTCTTCGATGCGGTCGATGCGGAACAGGCGCTCGCCCTCGGCGAGGTGGCAGTAGGCCTCGACGTACCAGGCTCCACCGGTGGCGGCGACGCGCCAGGGGGCGATCCGCCGGGTGCTTCGTTCGTCTCGCCCATAGGAGTAGTAGTCGATCTCGACCTCGACGCCGGCGTCGACCGCTCGACGCAGCGCGGCGAGGTGCCCGGCCTCGGCGGCACCGAGGTCGACATCGAGGTCGACATCGGGCTCCACGCCGAGCGCGGTCGCGAGTTTCCCGAGCGCTCGGGCCAGGGGCCCGTCGACCTCGGTGCCGGGCATCGAGAGCAGGCCGTCGGTGGACGCCAGGAGGGCGAGGCCCTGCCCCGTGGTGAGCCGCAACGGGCGGGCGAAGAAGTCGGCGTAGTGGATCCACACCCGGTCGTCCTCGACGGAGACCTCGACCAGCGCGTCGGGGGTGTACGGAGGGAGACCGACCATCCAGACGACGTTGAGGTCCTCGAGCACCTCGGCTTCGGTCAGTCCGAAGCGCGACGCCACCTTCGACACCTCGACTCCGGGGTTGGCAACGATCCAGGGCACCATCGCCAGGACCCGCCGGAGCCGCTCGCCCGCGTTCGCCGCGTGGGCCATCAGTCGGCCCCCTCGGTACCGGCGACGATCGCCTCGAGCCAGCGCGACCACGTCGGCGCGGACCGAGGCCGGACCCAGGATCTCGGCGTGTTCGAGCAGACCCAGGACGAAGGACCGGAAGGCCCCCTGGTTGACCACCGGCACGGTGAAGACCGTGCCGCCCTCGACGGCTCGCTCCGTGGCCGTCGGGCCGAACTCCTGACGCATCCACGACGTTCGCTCGGCGTCGACCAGGACGTCGACCATGACGGGCTCGTCCTCACCGAGCTCCCATCCCTGCAGGGCCCGGCCGGCCTCGCGGAGGGGCGAGGGGTCGTGCAGCCTCGGCTGCTCGGTCAGGACCTCGACCTCGCCCTCGATCCGGGCCAAACGGAAGTTGCGCTCGGCATCGCGCACCCGATCGAAGCCCGACACGTACCATCGACCCCGCTGGAAGTGCAGCCGCCACGGGTCGACCGTCCGCTCGACGCCGCGGTAGGTGAACCGCACCGACGATCGGCCCCGAATCGCCTCGAACAGCGGGGTGACGGCGGCGTCGATGGGCAGGCTCGCCACCGAGGCCGACCCGGTCGGCGACTCCCCGGGGATGCCTCCGAGCTTCCACAGGGCCTCACGACCCTCGGTGCTGCCGTCGACCCGAACGGCCAGGGTCGCCAGGTGCAGTGCCGCCAGCTCGTCGGCGTCGAGACCCGGATCGGCCATGTAGTACTCCTCGGGCCGGATCCGGTAGCCATCGACGGGCGGGTCGACCCCGGGTACCCGTTCGACGGTGAGCGGGATGCCCATGGTCCGCAGATCGTCCTTGTCCCGTTCGAACGTCCGCCGGAAGGCGGCCCCCGGCGGCGGATAGCCCTCGACCGAACGACGCAGGTCCTCCGCACTGAGCGGGCGCGTCGTGTCGAGCAGGACGGCGGTGAGGTTGAGGAGGCGTTCGAGCTTCGACATCGGTCGGTCGGCGGACCCGGTCAGAGCGAGTCGATGAGCTTGGCGACACGCTCGTCTTCGCTCTTGAAGGGATCCTTGCAGAGCACCGTGCGCTGAGCCTGGTCGTTGAGTTTCAGATGCACCCAGTCGACGGTGTAGTCGCGCTTGCGTTCCTTGGCCCGCTTGATGAAGTCGCCCCGCAGCTTGGCCCGGGTGGTCTGCGGGGGCGTGTCGATCGCCGCCATCATCTGGTCGTCGGTGAGCGTGCGTTCGAGCAGGCCGCGGTCCTGCATCCGATAGAAGACGCCCTGGCTCCGACGGACGTCGTGATACTGCAGGTCGAGGAGCTGCACCCGGGCGTCGTCGAGGGGCAGGTCGTGCTTGGCCCGGTAGGCCTCGATGAGGTTGTGCTTGATGACCCAGTCGACTTCGCGATCGAGGGTGAAGGGGTCGGTGGCCAGCTGCGTCATCACGTGTTCCCACATGCCGAGCGCCTTCATCTCGTCGTCGGGGAAGCCCTGGTTGTCGGCGTAGCGCAGTGCCCGTTGCAGGTACTCGGCCTGGATGTCGTAGGCCGAGACCTCCCGACCGTTGGCCAGGCGAACCTTGCGTTGGAGGGTCATGTCGTGACTGATCTCGCGAATCGCCCGGATCGGGTTCTCGAGCGTCATGTCGCGCAGGACGCACGACGGGTCCTCGACCATCCGGAGCAGGCACGCCATCGCGCCGATCTTGAGGTACGTGGTGTACTCGCTCATGTTCGAGTCGCCGACGATGACGTGCAGCCGCCGGAAGTGTTCGGCATCGGCGTGCGGCTCGTCGCGGGTGTTGATGATCGGACGACTCCGGGTCGTTGCCGATGACACGCCTTCCCAGATGTGCTCCGCTCGCTGCGACACGGCGAAGACCGATCCCCGTGCGGTCTGCAGCACCTTGCCGGCACCGGCGTAGATCTGCCGTGAGACCAGGAACGGGATGAGGACCTCGGCGTAGTGGCCGAGGTCGTCGTTGCGGGTCGTCAGGTAGTTCTCGTGGCAGCCGTAGGAGTTCCCGGCCGAGTCGGTGTTGTTCTTGAACAGGTGGATGGTTCCCCGGATGCCCTCGTCGCGGAGGCGCTCCTCGGCCGAGTCGAGCAGCTGTTCGAGGATGCGTTCGCCGGCCTTGTCGTGGATCACGACGTCGCCGATGGTGTCGCATTCCGCCGTTGCGTACTCCGGGTGCGAGCCGACGTCGAGATAGAGCCGGGCCCCGTTGACCAGGAAGACGTTCGAGGACCTCCCCCACGAGACGACCCGGCGGAACAGGTAGCGGGCGACCTCGTCGGGGCTCAGCCGCCGCTGACCGCGCAGGGTGCAGGTGACGCCGTACTCGGTCTCGATGCCGTAGATGCGGGGCCGGTGCTGCGTCATGGAGCCCACTCTGTCATGGCTGGACCCAGGTCATGCAAGCAGCGCCGCGATCTCGACGTTGTCGAGCCGACGGAAGCACCGGCCGTCGTCGAGCCGGTCGAGCACGGCGAACTCGATGTCTTCCGCGGCGAGGGTGCGATCGGGTCCGGCCAGTGCGGAGATCGCCGCCCGGGCCGCGCCGGTGAAGTCCAGCCCGTCGAGATCGGCGGCCTTCAAGCGCTTGCGGAGTGCCTCGGCGTCGCCTCCGAGCGCCACGAAGCCGTCTTCGTCGGTCACCGAACCGTCGTAGCGGATGTGGAACAGTCGATCGCCGTCGATCACATGGCCCACCGCCACCACGAGGATCTCGACCTCGAGCGGTTTCATCTCGTGGGTGAAGATCTGCCCGAGCATCTGTGCGTACTGGTTGGCCAGGGCCTGCGAGTCGACGTCGTCGCGGCTGTAGGTGTAGCCCTTGAGGTCGGCGTGACGGATGCCGGCGATGCGGAGCTGATCGTATTCGTTGTAGCGGCCGACCCCCGCGAACGCGATGCGGTCGTAGATCTCGGAGATCTTGCGGAGATTGCGCGACGGGTTCTCGGCGCACAGGGCGATCCCCTGATCGAACTGGATCGCCACGAGGCTCCGACCGCGGGCGATGCCCTTCTGGGCGTAGTCGGCCCGGTCCTTCATGACCTGTTCGGGTGCGACGTAGAACGGCATGCTCATGATCAGCTCCTCGCGGTCGCTTCGGCGACGATGACGGCGAATCGCTCGGCGACCTCGGTGTCGTCGAGCCGGCGATAGCCGTCGTCGGTGATGGTGGCGATGATCGGATAGATCCCACGCATCGAGTCCGGTCCACCCGTGGCGGAGTCCTCGTCGGCGGCGGTGAACAGGGCCCGGATCAGCAGGTCGACGGCTTCCTGGGTGGGCATGTCGTCTCGGCGCCCCAGCTTGAGGACGGTTCGAGCGTGGAGCGAGCCCGAGCCCGAGGCCACGTACTCCTCTTCCTCGTAGCGCCCACCGGTGACGTCGTAGTTGAAGAGTCGACCCCGACGACGGTGCCGGTCGTAGCCGGCGAAGAGGGGCACGACGACGAAGCCCGACATCGCGGCCGGGAGGTTGCTGCGCACCATCTGGCCGAGCTGATTGGCCTTGCCCTCGAGCGACAGGGCGTGGCCCTCGACCTTCTCGTAGTGCTCGAGCTGGAGCTGGAACAGCTTGACCATCTCGATGGCCGGGCCGGCGGCCCCGGCGATGGCCACCCCCGACCAGCGGTCGGCCGGGAACACCTTCTCCATGGTGCGGTGGCTGATGAGGTTGCCCGAGGTGGCGCGGCGGTCGCCGCCGATCACGACGCCATCGGCGTACTTCACCGCGACCACGGTCGTGCCGTGGGTGATCTCGAGTCGGTCGGCCGTCGGGGCGTCGGTCCGGTACGACGGATTCAGACCGACTCGCTGCAGCAGACCGGCGAAGCTGGGTCCTGGATCATCGGACGGGTCGAACAACGGCAGGGTCATTCTTCTCACGTTACCCTCGGCGGGCTCCACTACGATGACCGGTCGTCGAACCTCCGCCGAGCGCCTGGGCTGCTCGGCGCCACCCGGATCGGACGGCCCAACGACGGTGATGCTCACGCAACAGACCGGCCCGGCCGACGGCCGGCGCACCGTGATCGGAGCCCTCGGCCGCCTCGGCGTCGAGGCCGTCATCGGGGTGGCGATCATCCTGGCACTCGGTGCCCTGACCCACCTGTCACCGGTGCGTTCGATCGACGAGGCGGTTCACGAACCCCTGGTCTCGACGCTGCAGCAGGGCGATCGGCTGGTCTCGATCAGCCGGTGGCTGACCGACATGGGCGCCCGGGATCTGGTGTTCGGCCTCACGGGACTGCTCGCGATCGCCGTGACCCTGGCCCGTCGGTCGCTCCTGCACGGGGTGCTCGTCGTGGCGACGATGGCCTCGACGCACGCCGTGCAGTGGCTCGTCATCACCGTGATCGACGGCTCGGTACCCACCGAGTACGTGATCGGGATGGCGGGGCCCTACTACTCCGGCGGCGTGGTCCGGATCATGGTGCTGGTCGGGATGGCATCGGCGGCCGTTGCCGCAGCCCGCCAACGTCACCCGGGTCGAATCACCGTCGTCGTGACGCTGGCCTTCGGGCTGACCGAGGGTCTCACCAGGTTGGTGCTGGGTCGCCACTGGCCCTTCGACGTGATCGCCGCCGTGGCGATCGGCCTCTTCTTCGTGTCGCTCCACGCCCGGGCACTGGTGCTCCTCGACGACGAGCGGCAGCAACGCCGCAGGGCCGGTCCTACTGACCGCCCTTCTGGATGTAGCTCTTGACGAAGTCCTCGGCGTTGGTCTCGAGCACCTCGTCGATCTCGTCGAGCAGGTCGTCGAGTTCGGACTTCAGTTTCTCGCCCGTCTCGCTCACCGCCGGAGCTTCGGCGGCGGTCTGCTCGGAGGGACGAGGTGCGGTTCGCTTGATCTGTTCGCGTTCGGCCATGTGGTCACGCCCCCAGCTTGTCGAGTAGTTCCTTGGCGGTGGCGCTCGAATCGATGAGCGCACCCACGTGATCCACCGTACCGCGGGTTGGTTCCAGCATGGGAACACGGCGCAGCGGTTCGGCTCCGGTGTCGAAGACCATCGAGTCCCAGTTGGCGGCCACGACGGCGTCGGGGTACTTGGCCAGACAGCGACCGCGGAAGTAGGCCCGGGTGTCGGTCGGCGGTTCGCTGCGTCCGCGGCGGGCGTCGGCTTCGTCGACGATGGTCTCGAGACCGGCCCGCCCGGCGAGGGACTTGTCGGGTCGCAGATCGTGGTACTGCAGATCGAGGGCCCGCAGGCGTTGATCGTCCCATTCGCAGTCGTGGCGCTCCCGGAAGCCCTCGAGCAGGCGCAGTTTCGCCACCCAGTCGACCTGACCGGCGACCTCCATGGGATCGCGTTCGAGCCCGGTCAGCACCTGCTCCCAGCGGTCGAGGATCATCGTGCCGACGGTCTCGCCGCCGACGGCATCGAACCCGTGGCGTTCGGACCAGGCCCGGGCCTGTTCGAGCAGATCGGCCTGGATCTCGATCGCGGTTGCCGTCGTGCCGTCGGCCAGGGCCAACGGCTTGACCAGGGAACGGTCGTGGCTGACGTGGTGCATGGCCGCGCACCGGGTCGTGCAGCACCACGAGATTGGTGAGGGCGTGGTCTTCGAGCATGGCGAAGACGATGGCGCTCGTTCCGACCTTCAGGAAGGTGGCGACCTGGCTCATGTTGGCGTCGCCGGCGATGACGTGGAGGCGACGGTAGCGCTGGGAATCGGCGTGGGGCTCGTCGCGGGTGTTGACGATCGGACGCTTCAGGGTCGTCTCGAGGCCCACCTCCTCCTCGAAGTGTTCGGCCCGCTGGGTGAGCTGGTAGTCGACCCGCGCACCGGGGAGCTCCGAGCCGACCTTGCCCGAACCGGTGAAGACCTGCCGGGTCACGAAGTGGATCGTGGCGCCCTGGATGATCTGTCCGAACGGCAGTGACCGGTCGAGGAGGTAGTTCTCGTGGCAGCCGTACGAGTTGCCCTTCCGATCGGAGTTGTCCTTGTAGAGGACGATCTCCTGCCCGGCCGGTAGGACCGCCCGGGCCCGTTCCATCGAATCGGCGGCGATCATCTCGGCGGCCCGATCGAACACGACGACCGACAGGGCGTCACGGCACTCCGGCGTCGACAGTTCGGGATGGGCGTGGTCGACGTAGTAGCGGGCGCCGTTGGTGAGGACGGCATTCACGAGGTGGGTCTCGACCTCGGGCGGCAGCGCGAACTCGAGGGGCAGCAACTCGCGGGCATCGGCCCCGGGAGTCTCGTCGATGAAGTCCCAGGCGACGGCCGAGGCACGCTCGCCGAGCGAGCCGGTCGCCGCCCCGACGTAGGCGTTGATCAGGACGGACGAGGCCGAGACCGGGTTCCAGTCGTTGGTGCCACGCACCATGATGCCGAACTCGGTTTCGATGCCGATGATCTTCGGAACAGCCATGAGACCGACATCATGCCCCGAACCGGCACCAAAGCCCGAGCCCACCCGCGATCGGGATCAGATTTCCCCTGCGTTCGCGTCGAGTGGCCGATCAGCGGTCGAAGTCGGGGCGCCGAAGTCCGGGGTCTCGAACGTCCGATGCCGAGATCACGTCGCCGGGATCAGAGGTACTGACCC
Organism: uncultured Acidimicrobiales bacterium; assembly: GCA_963717115.1. Lineage (GTDB taxonomy): Bacteria > Actinomycetota > Acidimicrobiia > Acidimicrobiales > SZUA-35 > JBBQUN01. The sequence goes on from CAVQVO010000020.1 coordinate 597,647, forward strand.
GTGGTGACCTGCTCGATGGCCCGACCACCGGTCTTGTCGCTGCCGTCCTTGCCGACGAGGGTGCGGACGTACACGATGCGTTCGCCCTTCTTGCCCGAGATCTTCGCCCAGTCGTCGGGATTGGTGGTGTTCGGGAGGTCTTCGTGCTCCTTGAACTCCTGGCTGACCGAAACGAGGAGATCGTCGCGCTTGATGCCCCGCTGGCCTTCGTCGAGGAACCGCTTGATCGCCAGCTTCTTCGCTCGACGGACGATGTTCTCGATCATCGCCCCGGACGAGAAGTCACGGAAGTACAGGGTTTCCTTGTCGCCGTTCTGATACGTGACCTCGAGGAAGCGAGTGTCGTCGTCGCGGCGGTACATGTGCGCCACCGCCGCTTCGACCATGCCGGCGACCGCGGCCTCGGCGGAGCCCGCCGCGTCGATCTCGCTGTCGTGGATCGGGAGTGCCGTGGTGAGGTAGTGGGCGAAGATCGACGCCGCCGAGACCTCGTTGGGCCGTTCGATCTTGATCTTCACGTCGAGGCGGCCCGGGCGCAGGATGGCCGGGTCGATGAGGTCCTCACGGTTCGACGCGCCGATCACGATGGTGTTCTTCAGGGTTTCGACGCCGTCGATCTCGGCGAGCAACTGGGGGACGATCGTGGATTCGATGTCGGAGCTGATGCCGCTGCCGCGGGTACGGAACAGCGATTCCATCTCGTCGAAGAAGATGATGACGGGCATGCCCTCTTCGGACTTCTCGCGTGCTCGCTGGAAGATGAGGCGGATCTGACGTTCGGTCTCGCCGACGTACTTGTTGAGCAGCTCCGGACCCTTGATGTTGAGGAAGAAGCTCCGAGCCTCGCTCTCGCCCGACGCCTCGGCGACCTTCTTGGCGAGCGACGCCGCGACGGCCTTGGCGATGAGCGTCTTGCCGCAGCCCGGAGGACCGTAGAGCAGGATGCCCTTCGGCGGCGGAAGCTCGTGCTCGGCATAGAGATCGGCATGCAGGAACGGCAGCTCGACGGCATCGACGATCTGTTCGATCTGCTCGTCGAGGCCGCCGATGTCGTCGTAGCTGACGTCGGGGATCTCCTCGAGGACGAGGTCTTCCACTTCGGACTTCGGGATCTTCTCGATCAGCAGCGCCGATCGGGGATCGAGCAGCATGGAGTCGCCGGCCCGGATGACCTGTCCGTCGAGGTGTGCGGCGAGTTCGACGACCCGCTCCTCGTCGGCCCGGCCGATGATGATCGCCCGGCTGTGATCGCCGAGCATCTCCTTCACGAGCACGATCTCGCCGGATCGCTCGAGGCCACGGACCTTCACGATGTTCAGCGATTCGTTGAGCACGACCTCGGCGCCACGCTCGAGCGAGTCGGCGTCGATGCCGGGATGGAGTTCGACCCGCATCTTGCGGCCACTGGTGAACACGTCGGCCGTTGCGTCGTCGGCGTTGATCCCGAGGAAGGTCCCGTAGGCCGAGGGTGGATGCGTGAGTTTCTCGACCTCTTCGCGCAGGGCGGCGATGTGCTCGCGCGCCTCTCGCAGCGTGTAGGTGAGCTTTTCGTTCTGGGACACGGCCTGAGCCAGCTGGCCCTTGGTGTCGAGGAGGCGCTCCTCGAGCGTTCGCACGCGCTTCGGCGCGTCCTGGAGGCGACGGCGAAGCGTGATCACCTCTTCTTCCATCACCTTGAGCTGCTCTTGCAGCTCGGCCATCCCGCTCTCGTAGGCGGTCAGCCTTCGCTCGTACTCAGACCTGTTGATGAGGATTTCCTCCTGGTGCGTCCGATGCACGGACCCTACACGCCCCATCGGCTCGATGGCTGGCACTTCAAGCGCAGGGTCCGCTTCGACATCTTCGTGCAACGTGACCCTCGGACCTCAATCGGCGCCCGATCGGCGCCCGACCAGCATCAAGCCGGACGTGGACCCGGCGTCGCCGATCCGACCGTGGCGATCACGAAGGCCAGCGTTCGGGCCTCTTCTCGCCAGGAGTCGTAGCGACCCGACGGTCCGCCGTGCCCCGCTCCGAGATCGGTCCACAAGCAGGATCGGCTGCCCACTGGTCGACTGCTCCCGAAGCCGTTGCACCCATTTCGCCGGTTCCCAGAACCCGACCCGCGGATCGCTGAGCCCACCGCTGGCGAAGACCGCCGGGTACGCCGACCCGGGCCACGTTCTCGTAGGGACTGTAGGCCCGCATGGCCCGGTAGATCGACTCGTCGGCCCCGGGGTTGCCCCACTCCTCCCACTCGGTGACGGTGAGCGGGAGGGTCGGGTCGAGCATCGTGTTGATCGTGTCGACGAAGGGGACCTGGGCGACGGCGGCCGCGAACAGCTCGGGCGCCATGTTGATCACCGCTCCGACCGAGGAGGCCTCCCGGCCGATCCGCCCCGAACGGCGAGCTGCGACGGCGTCGTGAGACCCTCGTCGACGAGGTGGCGGGCGCAGGCGATGGTGTCGGTGAAGGTGTTGACCTTGTGACCGAACTTGCCGTTGAGGTACCACCGCCGGCCCATCTCTCCGCCCCCACGGACATGGGCGATGGCGAAGACGAAGCCCCGATCGAGCAACGAGAGCCTGGCGGTGGAGAACGACGGGTCCATGGAGGACTCATAGGCGCCGTAGGCGTAGACCACGCAGGGACGCGGCCCGGCGGGCCCGTTCCGTCGCCGGACGAGGCTGATCGGGATCCGTTCCCCGTCGTCGGCGGTGGCCCAGGTCCGCCACGTCTCGTAGTCGGCCGCCTCGAAGTCGCCGAGCACCTCGGTCTGCTTGAGGAGGGTTCGCTCCCCCGAGTCGAGATCGACGGTGTAGACCGACGGCGGTGACACCATCGAGGCGTAGCCGTAGCGGAAGATCGAGGTCTCGGGATCGACGTTCGCCCCGGGCCAGACCGTGTAGACCGCTTCGGGTTGCTCGAGCACGGTGGTCTCGCCGTCGCTCCACCGACGAGCGGCGATGCGAGTGAGGCCGGCCGTCCGCTCGAAGAGCACCAGGTGGTCGCCCAGGAGGTCACAGCCGGTGAGGGTCACGTCGTCGCGCTCACCGATGAGCTCGAGCCAGTGTTCGGCGTCGGTGTGTTCCAACGAGGTGGTCATGATGCGGAAGTTCTCGGCGCCGTCGTTCGTGTGGATCACGAGCTGACCGTTGCGATGGGTGACCGAGTACTCGACGCCGTCACGCCGGGGGGTCACACAGAAGGGCTCGCCCGTCGGATCGTCGGCTCGCAGCAACCAGGTCTCGTCGGTGATCGCCGACGACACCCCGATCTGGATGTAGACGTCGTCCTTGTCCCGCCCCACGGCTGCGAAGAACCGCTCGTCGTCCTCCTGGTAGACCAGCACGTCGTCCTCGGCCGGCGTCCCGAGCTCGTGACGCCAGATCTGATGAGGGCGGGTGGCCTCGTCGGGTCGGACGTAGAAGAACGTCTTGTTGTCGGCGGCCCAGGCGCTGGAGTAGGTGACGTCCTCGATGACGTCGTCGAGGTCGTTCCCGGTGGTCAGGTCGCGGAACCGGAGCGTGAAGCGCTCGTCACCCGACCGGTCGTCGGCCCAGGCGAGCAGCTCGTGGTCGATCGAGACCTCGAAGACCCCGATCTCGAAGTACTCCGAGTCACCGGCCTCGACGTTCTCGTCGAGCAGCACGATCTCGTCGGCGGCCGGCTCGGCACCGGTCGACTCGGCCGGTGCCCGGCCGTCGGCGTCGACGGGTCGACGACAGTGGATGGCGTACTGATCGCCCTCGACGGTCCGCGAGTAGTAGGACCATCCGTCCTTGACGATCGGCACCGAGAGGTCGGTCTCCTTCACCCGGGACTTGATCTCGGCGAAGAGTTGCTGCTGCAGATCGAGCGTCGGGGCGAGGACGGCTTCGACATGGGCGTTCTCGGCCTCGAGGTGGGAGGTGACCTCGGTCGACTTCTCGCGCAACCAGCCGAACTCGTCGACCACGGTCTCCCCCCAGAGGGTTCGGGCGACCGGCCGGGCCTCGGCCCGGGGTGGCACGCCCGCGGCGAGCGTGATCGATTCGACGGAGGGAGGCACCATCGGGAGCATGGTACGGACCCTCGACTAAGTTGCGGAGCCGATGAGCAGCACACCCGAACCGAGCCCGACCAACCCGTCGAGCAACCAACCGAAGTCCTATCCGCAGACGTTCTTCGTCCCCCCGGCCGGGGCCTGCCAGGTGGTCCTCGTCCGGCACGGTCAATCGATGCCCTTCGTCGAAGGCACACCCTTCCCGCTCGTCGCCGGGCAGGGGGACCCGGCGCTGTCGCCCCTCGGCGAGTTCCAGGCGCGCTGCGTCGCCGAACGGCTGCGGAACGAGCCGATCGCTGCGCTCTACGCGTCGAACCTCCAGCGGACCCGGCAGACCATCGAGCCCCTCGCCTCGGCCCTCGGGCTCGACATCGGGATCGATCCCGACCTGCGAGAGGTCCACCTCGGCGACGGTGAGGGCGGCCGGTTCCGTCAGATGGCGGCCGAGGGACATCCGGCCGCATTGGCCATGCGGGCCAATCGGGAGTGGGGCGAGATCCCGGGAGCCGAGACCAATGCGCAGCTGATGGCACGGACGGTGTCGTCCGTGGAACGCATCGCCGGCCGTCATCCCGACTCGCTCGTCGTCGTCTGCTGCCACGGCGGGGTCGTCGGATCGCTCATGGCGCGGGCGACGGGGGTGGACCCGTTCGTCTTCGCCGGCGCCCGCAATGGCTCCCTGACCCATCTCGTGGTGAGTGACGAGGGTTGGGTCGTGCGATCGTTCAACGATGCCGGCCACACCGGCCCCCTGACCGCCGACGCCGATCCGCCGACCTGACGAACTGGGTGAGATGATCCTTCCCTCAGCGCTTCACCTAGGGTACGGTCCTGCACACGGAACGTGGTCAGCGGCCCCCGGTTGGTGGACGCGAGGATTGTAGGCAATGGCGGAGTCGCTGTGGAGAAAGCGCGATCGAGTGGCGGCGGCGGTGCTACTCGGCAGCTCAGCATTACTGGCACTGCTCGACGTTCTGGCGCGCCCCGACACCGCTGACGCCCCGACGGCGATGGCCGTCATCGCCGTTGCGCTCGCCCTGGCCGGCATCGGTGCGCTCTTCGTCTCCTGGGAGACCGCCGACGATCCGTGGCTCCGACTCCTCCCGGCGGCGCTCGCGACGATCGGGCTCGCCGCAGCCGTGGTGGTCGGCGACGTCGCGACGAGTCCCTACGCGCCGGTCGGTCTCACGGTCACCGTCTCGCTGATCCTCGGCTTCGTCGGCTTCGTCTCGTCGCCGGGTCTCGCCCTCGGGCTGAGCCCCGTCGTGTTGGTGGTGGTCATGCTCGCCTACTGGCGCGAGGACGACCTGTCCCTCGCACTCCCCCTCATCGCCGTTCCCGCCTCGGCCCTGGCCGCCGAGGTCATGTCGATCCTGGTCGAACGGGCTCGGCGGGCGGGCACGCAGGGCGACGACCGGCTGCTCCGGCTCGGCCGGCTCGAAGACGTGCTACGCCGCTTCCGGCAACCGGGATCGCTCGAACAGGCCGCCCATCAGGTCGCAACGGCTGCGGTCGAGATCTTCGAGGTCGATCGCTGCACCGTGGTCCTGCGCGACACCCAGGGCTCGCTCATCCCGGTGTCGATCGGGCCGGCGGTGGCGAGCGGCCCCGGTCCCCTGGCCTCGCAGCTCGTTGCGCAGGCCGTCACCGGCGACCAGCCCGAGTTCATCCGCACCGACACCAACGGCACCATGCTCGTCCTCCCGCTCCCGGCCGCCGAGGCTCCGGCCGGTGCCGTGCTGGTCTATCCGATCGCCACCAACGACCCCGAGTTCACCCTCGAACTGGCCCGGTTGTTCGCCGTGCAGATCGCCATCGCCATCGAACACCTCTTCGTGATCGACGAGTTGAGCCGGGCCACCACCCGAGACGAGCTGACCGGCATCGGCAATCGCCGGCATGCCGAGGCCCTCCTGCGGGCCCTGCAACCCGGCGACGCCCTCATCCTCCTCGACCTCGACGGGTTCAAGAACGTGAACGACACCCTGGGGCATGCCGCCGGCGACGTGGTCCTGCGCTCGCTGAGTTCGCATCTCCAGGCCTGTCTGCGCGATTCCGACACCTCGGCCCGTCTGGGAGGCGACGAGTTCCTGATCGTGGCCCGCCGGGCCCATGCCGATCCACTCACCGTGGCCAACCGCGTCCTCGTCGGCTGGGAACACCAGGAGCACGGGGCGACCCTCAGTGCCGGTGTGGCGCTCCACGAGAACGAGCGCACCAGCGAAGAGACGTTCGAGCGGGCCGATCGGGCGCTCTACCGGGCCAAGGCCAAGGGCAAGAACCAGGCCCAGCTCTGGCGGCCGGGGCTGGTCGACTCCGGCGTCGGCGACGCCTGATCCGAACCGCTTCGGATCCGGCCCAGGTTCAGAGGGCTCGGGCGCGCCGGCCGTCGGTCGGGGGATGGATCGAGACGATGGCCTCGTCGATCTCGTCCTTGACGCCGGCCATCGGCAAGATGTTGAGCACGCCCTGGCCCCGCTGCAGGAGCTCGATCAGTTCGTCGCCGCTGCTGACCACCACGGACTTCGATCCGTTGATCACCAGGTTGGCCGAGGCCACGTCCTCGCCGAGTTGGTCACGGAGGAAACGGAAGGCCTCACGGACCGATTCCAGCCGGATCCCGGCGTCGAGCAGGGTCTTGACGACCTTGAGTTCGAGCAGGTCGCGGTAGGAGTAACGCCGCCGTGAGCCCGAGCCCTGGGCCTCGGCGATGGACGGCCGGATGAGGTCGGTGCGAGCCCAGTAGTCGAGTTGCCGGTACGTGATGCCGACGATCTCGGCGGTTCGCTTGCCACTGAAGCTCTGCTCGACCGGCACCGGTCGCCTCCTGTTGGTCGTGGGGCGATCCCCCGATCGGCCGCCGAGGTGACCCGAGCCCGGGTCACGAACACGTAATTACGGCCGTGCAATCCCCGGATCCTAGGTCCTCGATGCCCGACGGTCAACCCATTCCCGCGCAGAGCGCGCGTGGACCGCCACATTGGGTCGCCTCGAGGCAGACTGGCGCCGGGCCCACCGATCCCGCGAACATCGACCCGTGCCCGCCCACTCGATCCCGAAGGCAACGACGACGCGAGCGGCCTCGGTCATCGAGCGAGTGCTGCCCGAGGCCCGGATCCTCGACATGACCGACGCCAACGGCGGACGTGGGGTCTTCAGCTCGGTGATCCGGGTCCGGATCGGCCGGATCGACGAACGCGTCGTCGGCGACCGTGGTGGTCAAACTTCCGCTTCCGGGCCCCAATGGCGACGCGGCCCGGATCTCGGGGGCCTATGCCCGCGAGGCCCTCGCCTACCGACGCCTGCTCCCCCGGTTACCCGTCGCCCGGCCTCGGTGTCATGGCGTGGTCGACCTCGACGACGGGCCGGCGTTCGTCCTCGAAGACCTCGGGGGCCACCGATTCGTCGACCAACTCGACGGTCTGGGCGTCGAGGACGCCGTTGCCGTTGCGGTCGCGCTCGCCCGCCTGCACCGTGCCGAGGTCCCGACGATCGAGCCCGGTGCAATTCGATCCGACACGGCATCGTCGCTCGACCCCGTGATCTGCCGGCGGGGTCTCGACGTGGTCGCCCACCGATGGACCGAGGCCGTGCCCCCTGCGCCGTTCCGGGCGTTCGAGGCCTTGATCGGCCGGAGCGGGGAACTCGGTGCCCGGTTGTCGGCGGTCGGGCCGCCGGTGCTCTGTCACGGCGATCCCCGGGCCGACAACCTGGTCTTCGCACCCCGGTCGGACGACGATTCACCGACGGCGGTGTTGTTCGACTGGCAGCAACTGGCGTGGCAGCCGGGCGTGGCCGATCTGGCGTGGTTGGTGGCGACCAGCATCGAACCCGACGTTCGACTCGGGGCCATGGAGCCGATCCGTGAGGCGTACTCGCGAACCTCGGGTCGTCCGATCGACGACGAGGCGCTGGCTCTGGGCTTCGTGCTTCCCGGATTGGCCGTCCTGTACCTGGCCCAACGGGAGGTCGACAGCCCCCGCACCGGACGGCTGATCGCGACGAGCCTCCGGAGGATCGGGCAGGCGCTGGTCGATCTCGAGGTTGCCGACCGATGACGCCGACGCTCAGGACTTGAAGTCGTCGGGATTGGCCGAATCGAGGAACTTGCGGAGCTCTTCGACCATCTGTTCGGCGTCGGTCTCGTCGGGTTCGGTCGTCTCTTCGATCCCGGCCTCGTCGACGAGGGCCTCGTCGGCGAGGATCGGCACCTGGACGCGGACGGCGAGCGCAACGGCGTCGGAGGTGCGGGACGAGAAACGATGCTCGTTGCCCTGCGCGTCGCGGACCACGATCTCGGCGAAGTAGGTGCCCTGCTTGAGCTCGGTCACCTCGACGTGATCGAGGGTCGCCCCCAGACCGTCGATGACCGTGACGAACAGGTCGTGGGTCATCGGGCGTGGCGATGGCTGCCCCGAGAGCGCCAGGTCGATCGCATGGGCCTCGGGCCCGCCGATGTAGATGGGTACCGTCCGCCTGCTGCCCGTGGACTCGCGGAGCAGCAGGATGGGTGCATTGGTTGGCATCTGGACGCGGACGCCGACCAGCTCCATTTCGACCGTCATGACGTCACCGTAGTCGCGTCGAGGGCGATCCACCCGGTCGCGTTCAGCGCTTCGGCATCAGTTCGTCGAGGGCCTGCTGCATCAGGATCGCCCGGAGGTCGTCGCCGAGATCGGTGAGGTCGGAAAGGGTCTGGCGCGCCTGGCGGCGGGTCTCTTCGTCGCGACGGTGCAGGAGCGGTTCCACGACCTGGTGGACGAGGCCCACCTCACGCTCGGCACCGATCAGGAAGGTCCGCAGATGACGGGGTTCGAGCCCGAAGTCGCCGAACCGGGTGCAGAGGCGGGCGATCGTCAGGGCCATGTTGCCGTACAGCGTGACCGGACCGGCCTTGCGCCCCTTGATGAGCCCGTACCGTTCGAGTTCGACGATCGTGGTGACCGAGCATCCGGCCGATTCGGCGAGTTCGTCCTTGGTGAGCGCCAGCGGCGGCGCCGCGTCGGATGTGGGCGCCTCGGGAGGTCGAGCGGTCGGCGACTCGGCCGGTCCGGGCGCCGGGATGGGTTCGGGTTCCATGGTCGGCTCGGCCTCATCCGGTCGGGGTTCGTCGGCTGTCGGCGGCTCGACGGTCGGTTCGCGGTTCGTCGCTGGTTCCGAGACGGGCTCGGTCGTGCCGGCCGGCTCCGGGTCGGGTTGCCCGCCGGCAGGCGGCTCGTCGACGGGCTCCGAAGCGACCGGATCGTCGGAAACGACCGGCGCGTCGGCACCGACGGTGGACTCCGGAACGGCGGTGGTGTCCGGGACGACGGTGGTGTCCGGGACGACGGTGGTGTCCGGGACGACGGTGGTGTCCGGAACCGACGGTGGTGTCCGGCACGGCGGTGGTGTCCGGAACGACAGCGGTGTCCGGAACGACGGTGGTGTCCGGGACGACGGTGGTGTCCGGAACGGCGGTGGTGTCGGGCTCCCGACCGTCGACCGGTTCGGTGTCGACCGGCTCGGTGTCGACCGGCTCGGGCCGCTCGGTCCCGGGCCGACCCTCGGAGGGGGCCCACGACCGGTCGGGGGATCGTGTGTCGGTTCGTGGCTGGGATCGATCGGGAACGGGGCCGTCCAAACCCTCGACGTCGACTTCGGGTCGAGGGTCCTGGCCTGCGGATCGATCCTCTGCAGCCGACGATTCCGGTGGATCGTCGTCGACGTTGGAGGGGTCGGAGAAGTCGAGCAGCCCCTGTTCGGTGTCGCCCGACTCGATCCGATCACGGATCACCTTGAGCGGCAGGTAGTGGTCGCGCTGTTGCACCAGGATCCACCGCAGCAGGTCGAAGTCGGTCTCGTAGAACCGGCGATACCCCGAGGGTGTCCGCTCGGGGCTGATCAGGCCCTGACTCTCGAGGAAGCGGATCTTCGAGATCGTGATCTCGGGAAATTCGTCTTGCAGGAGGGACAGGACCTCACCGATCGACCAGTGCTCGCCCGATTCGCTCATTCGTCTTCTCCCAAGGCAAGAAAGACAAGCTTGAACTTGCCGACCTGCAACTCGTCGCCGTCTGCCAAGGATCCCCGCTCGACCAGCTCGCGGTTGATGTACGTGCCGTTGAGCGAGCCGGTGTCGCTCACCTCGAATCCGGTGGACAGCCGACGGACCTCGGCGTGACGCCGGGACACGGTGATGTCGTCGAGGAAGATGTCGCTGTCGGGGTGGCGGCCGATCGTGGTCACGTCGGCGTCGAGCAGGATGCGGCTTCCCTGCTTGGTTCCCCTGCGCACCACGAACATGCCCTGCGGCCGGTCGGCCGCTTCCATGTCGGCAACGACCGCCACCTCCATCGACCGCGTGCTCTGATCGAACGTCGGCCGATCGAGCGCCTTTCCGCACGACATGCAGAAGTTGGCACCCAACGGGTTCTCGTAGCTGCACGATGCGCAGACGCGGTCCACGCTCCGTCAGCCTTCGGTGAGCGCGCGGTACGCCTCGGCGTCGAGGAGCGACCCGTCGTCGATCGCACCATCGACGGCGACGACGAACATCCATCCCTCGCCGTAGGGGTCTTCGTTGAGCCGCTCGGGAGCGTCGGCGAGATCACCGTTGACGGCGACGATCGTGCCGCTGACCGGGGCGTAGATGTCGGAGACCGACTTGGTCGACTCCACCTCACCGACCGACTGACCCAGGGTGATCGTGGCGCCGACCTCGGGAAGCTCGATGAACACGACCTCGCCGAGATGATCCTGGGCGTAATCGGTGATGCCGACCCGGACCTGTCCGTCGACGTCGGTGCGAACCCACTCGTGGTCGGACGAGTAACGCAGATCATCAGGCACGTTCATGGGGCACAACCTAGCGCACCCTCGATCACCGTTGTGATGATCGGGCGTCGCGGGCCATGCGCCCGTACTGGAACACGAGCGAGTAGTAGCTGTAGCCGAGACCCGGGATCACGAACAGCCATGCGAGGGGGGTGAGGGCGCCCGCATACGACAGGTCCGAGCTGCCCCCCAGGAACAGGGGAAAGGCGAACATGAGCAGGAAGGCCCCGGTCTTGCCCTCCCACGTGACCTCGAACCGTTGCACCCCCGCCCCGGCCAGGACGAGCGCAGCCACCGCGACCAGGGCCTCCCGGGCCAGCGCGGCGACGGCGACCGCGACCGGCACCGACCCGTCGATCAAGAGCGATGGGATGGCGACGAGGAACAGCAGCCGGTCGACCGTGGGGTCGAAGAGCTTGCCGAACTCGCTGACCTGGTCGAACCGCCGAGCGATCCACCCGTCGACCCAGTCGGTGGATCCCAGTGCGGCGAGCACCCACGCCGCCGAACCCCGATCGTCGCGGGCGAACAGCAGCCACACGAACACCGGGATCACCAGGAGCCGGACCAGGGTCACGAGGTTCGGCCAGGTCATCACGTCGCGTCGGTCGATGGACCGTCCGGCCAGGCCACTCACGGTCGGTAGTACAGCAAGACGCCGTCGTCCTCGTCGATGAACCGCAGCTCGTACCCCTGATCGGCCATCGCCGACCCGAAGGTCTCCCGTTGGACGGCCCGCTCCTCGTCGGACAGCTCGGGGAGGTCGTTCTCGACGACCAGGACCGATCGGACGGCGAAGACGGCCGGGAGCACCTGGGGTTGTTGCGTCGTGTCGAGCAGCTCGAGCCAGGGCCGCTCGGCCAGGGCCACCGCCGCCGACGGCGAAGCCCGGACGGCGTCGTCGGGCGTCAGCAGGGCCGCCGCCTCGGCGATGGCGAGGTCGGTGTCGGACCGATCCGACCAGTTCCACGGCCTTTCGTAGGGTGACGCCGGCGATGCGCTGATGTACAGCAACGCCGACGCGGCGACCACCGAGAGCAGGATCCGCGGGTCGACGAAGACCCGATCGACCCCCATGTCGCCCATCCTGGCGAGCGCCACGGTCGAGGCGATGAAGACGAACGCAACCAGGAGGGAGTAGCGCTCCGAGAACGCCGTGGTGTCCGACGCCGTGACGAGGTAGATGGCGCCGAGCGGCAGGGCGGGGAGCAGGTGGCGCAGCGAGAGCAGCGGCAGGAAGATCACCGGGGCGAGCAAGCCGACCAGCAGGGCCACGTTCTCCGCCGAGGTGAGGTCCTGCACCAGGTCGAGCGGGTGGGTGACCATCTCGAAGACCGCCTCACCCAGCGAGTCGCCGTAGGTACCGTATTGACGGACCCGGGGCCCCGAGAGCAGGGGTTGGACGACCAGCAGCAGGCCGAGCGACCACGACGTGCCGACGCCGATCGTGAGCAACCCCATTCGGCGGCGGCCCTCGCTGAGCAGCAGGAAACCCCAGAGTGCGACGGCCAGACCGAGATCGGCTCGGCAGGCCAGGACGAACGCCACGCTGGCCCAGTATCCGACCCAGCGCTGCGTCGCTCCGAGGTAGGCCATCGAGAGCAGACCGGGCACGGCGAGCGCCTCGGGGTGGAAATCGTTGAGGGCCAGTTCGTGGACCGCCGGGTGCAGCGAATAGGCGAGCGCGAGCGCAACGGCGGCGCCGATGCGGACGTTGGCCACCCGACGGGCCAGACGCCACAGCGGGATGATGCCCAGTCCGAGCGCCACGGCCTGGGAGACCACGAGCACCCGGGCGGTGTCTTCGAATCGGGCCAGGCCGGCGAGCGGGTAGGTGATGAACGACCAGTGCAGGGCCAGCAGGTGGACACCGTCGCCGAACAACGAGGCCTCGGGCATCGTTCCTTGGCTCAGGAGCCACACCGCCTGGGTGTAACCGGCCAGGTCGGTCCCCGCACCACCGCCGTCGAGCCGCCCCAGGGCCAGGAACGACAGCACCACCGACAGGACGAGGGCGAGGAAGAGCGGGATCCAGCGGTCGCCGGCTCCCGCCTCGAGCCGGGCCTGGAAGCGCATGAGGCGACGTCGCCAGCTGCGTCGAGGCGGGCGTCGGCTCATGGCCGGTCCGTCCCGGTGCCCGGTCCCGGATCGGTGTCGGGTTCGTCGATCGGGTCGAGGAGGTGGGGTCCGTTGTTGCGCACGTTGTTGACCGCGGTCGAGACCTTGGTCAGCCGGAGAAGATCGTCGGGGGCCGGGGCCAGGAGCGACCTCAACGAAGACGTCTCGCTCTCGGGATCGAGCCAGTCGTCCCAGCGGACCGCCGGGATCATGACCGGCATCCGATCGTGGACCGCCGACATCGTTCGATTGGCGGTCGTGGTGATGATCGAACAGGTCTCGAGCCGTTGCTCGTCGATCCATCGCCCCTGGTCGTCCTTCGGGGCCCACCGCTCCCAGATTCCGGCGAACACCAAGGGGTCCCCGTCCGAGCGGGTGATCAGGTAGGGCTGCTTGGCCTTGCGACCGGGGATCTTCTGCCATTCGTAGAAGGCATCGGCCGGTACGAGGCATCGGCGGCGCTCGAACGCACGGCGGAACGCCGGTTTCGAGGCGACGGACTCGCCCACGCGCATTGATCATCCGCGAGCCGATCTTGACGTCGTCGGCCCAGGGCGGGACCAGCCCCCAACGAAGCAGCACGAGGGCCCGGTGACCATGGTCGGCGCGAACCGCGTAGACCCGTTCGGTCGGCGCCACGTTGTAGTTCTCCTCCAACGCGGTCTCGGTCGGCACGGCCCCGAAGTAGCGAGCGAGCTCGTCGGGTGGTGACGCCGAGACGAACCGGCCACACATGGTCGCCACCATAGCCTCGCCCATCGGCAGTCTCGGGACCTCGGCCGATTGACCGAGGTCGGGCCACGCGCGGTCGCCTGCACCCCGATGTCGGGGGTCGGCTCCATGGAGCGATCGACCCAGTGGCCGCCGTCGACGGCCGTGCCACTCTGGGTCGCATGCATGAACCGTTCGAGTCGACTCGTCGACGACCCAGCGGCCTCGGAGTTACGTACCGGCCGAGCCGTCGCCGGCTCGGTGCCGGCCTGGCCGTCCTCGCCCTGGCCGGGGCATCACTCGTCTCGGCCCCGATTCCGGCGTCCGCAGCACCTGAGTCCCAACCCACCTGGGGCGTGCGGGGCCAGTCGGCGAGCCAGCTCACCATCGAGTGGACGGTTCGCGACATCGAGCACATCGGTTCGTCGGTCTTCGTCGCCGGCCGGTTCACCCAGGTCGTCGCCCCCGACGGGTCGACGACCGCCCAGGCGTCGTTGGCGGCGTTCGATCGCATCAGCGGTGTCTGGAACGACCGTTTTCGACCCGTGTTCGATGGTCCGGTCCACACCGTCACCCCGTCGCTCGACGGGACGCGGCTCTTCGTCGGCGGCGAGTTCGGCACCGTGAACGGGGTGGCCACCGGCAACGTGGCCGCCATCGATCCGATCACCGGCGCCGTCGTCGACGGGTTCCGGGCGGCGACCCAGCCGACCAACGGCGGACGCAACATCGTTCACGCACTCGAGACGTCGGGGAACCAGCTCTACATCGGCGGTGAGTTCGCCGGCGTGATGGGCGCCGGTCAGAGCCATCTCGTTCGGGTCGATGCTGCGACCGGGCGGGTGGACACCTCGTTCCGACCCCGCATCCAGCTCGGAGCCGTCCTGGCCATCGAACCGGCGATCGACGGACGCCGGGTCTTCGTCGGTGGTCAGTTCGAACAGGTCGACGGCAACCCCGAGTTGCGCAACTTCGTCGCGCTCGGCGCAACGGGGTCCCCGCTCCCCCAGCGCCGGTTCGACCAGCGTCCGATCGCCGAGGCTCCCCTGGTGTTCGACATCGAGGAGGTCGACGGCCGGGTCTTCATCGCCAGCCAGTCGAACATCCTGACGGTGGTCGACTCGGCCACCCTGGAGCTCGATCGGGTCCACGGTCCCGACCCGACGAACCTGTTGGCTCCCGGAAGCTTCAAATCGGGGGACTTCCAGGCCGTTGCCGTCAACGGGAACACCGTGTACGCCGGGTCGCACATCCGCTGGATCGGTCAGCCGGCGCCGACACTCGGCAACGGGACCCACGATTCCCGGACGGGAACGACGAGCCCGGTCAACGTCCTCAGTCGCTACGGGCTGGACGGGGTCCACGACACGTCCTTCGTTCCCCTGGAACTCGCCGGGGGCATCTGGGCCGTCGACGCCCTCCCCGAGGGGTGCGTCTGGTTCGGGGGCAACCTCGACGTCGGATCGAGGACCGACTGGAACCTCGGGCGGTTCTGCGATCCGACGACCCGGACCACCATCGCCTTGGCCGCGGAGTGTCGACGATCTCGTGCATGCCGCCGACTACCGCGTCGGCGACCGAGACACGCTGCGGCTGTATCGGGCCTTCTTCGACCGCGATCCCGATGTCGAGGGCGCTCGGTACTGGCTGAACGAGAGCCGACGGGGCGCGTCCTACGACGATCTGGCGTGGGGGTTCGCCAACTCGGCCGAATTCGCCCTCACCTACGGCGGCGTGACCGATGACCGCTTCCTCGAGATCGTGTATCGCAACGTGCTGAGTCGTGACCCCGATCCGCAGGGCTTCGCCTACTGGTCGGCCGAGATGCGCCGCGGACTCCCTCGTCATCTCGTCGTGCGGTGGGTGGCAGCCTCTGCCGAGTTCATCGCCAAACGGCCCTACGCCCCGATCGGCTAGGCGGCGGGACGGGTCGTCCGGACCGTGGGGCCGCCGACGGGCGTAGTACCTTGTGGCGATGACGACGAACGCTCGCGCTCGACGGACTCCGGTGCTGGTCCTGCCCGGGTTCGCGGCCTCCGACCGGTCGACCCAGTTGATCCGGACGTCCCTGGCCTCGACGGGACACTACGCCCACGGGTGGCGGCTGGGCCGCAACCAGGGGCCGACCGAGGCGACCATGGCCGATCTCCGGGCCCGGCTGCTCGAGGTGTTCGAGCAGCATGGCCGTCGGGTGGCGCTCGTCGGATGGAGCCTCGGAGGCCTCTACGCCCACTGGCTCGCACGGGCCGATCCCGGGCGGATCCACAGCGTCACGACGCTCGGCAGTCCGCTCGCCCGCAATGGTTCGCGTCCGCCCGGTGCTCGACGTCCCGACGACCTCGGTGTATTCCCGCCACGATCGGATCGTCCCCTGGCAGGCGTCATTGATCGACGATCGGGCCCCCCGGCATCAGAACGTCGAGTCGAGATCGACGCACCTGACGCTCGGCTTCGACCCGGCCGTGCTCCACCTGATCAACGACCGGGTCGGGCAGCGCCCCGACCAGTGGGCGCCGTTCGTGCCGCCGATCTGGCTGAGAATGGCCTTCCCGACCAGCGACGCCGCAGCCTGAGCGGCCGAACGCGATGACGACCGATCCCGCCGCAGGCGGCGACCCGCTCGACCCGGTCTTCGAGACCCGACTCGAACTCGCCACCTTCGCGCCTGTCGACCGCGGTCTACGCCGAACGGACCGACGGTTCGATTCTGTTGCTGCAGCGGGCCGAGGGGACGGCCATGGCCGGCGCCTGGTTCCTGCCCGGGGGGCTCGTCGACCATGGCGAGGAACCGTTCGAGGCGGCGATCCGGGAGCTGCGGGAGGAGACCGGACTGGAACCCGCCGAACCGTTGCAGATGGTCGGTTGCTACCCGATGTGGATCTACGGCCGCGACGTGCTCCAACTCACCTTCCGCGGCTCGCGTCGTCGACGGACACGACGCCGTGATCAGCGGCGAGCACACGGCCCATCGATGGGTCGACGCCGCCGAGTTCGCCGCCCAGTTCACCGACGAGGCCATCGTTGCGGTCGCCGGCGGCGACGACCGCATCGGTCGGCTGCTGCGGGCGATCGGAGCCGACGTGGCCCGCTACCGCTCCCTGGGCTGAGTGGCCGGCCGGTCAGGCCGTCCGCCGGGAGCTGTCGCCCCGCAAGCGGTCGAACTACGGTGACACCATGCTCGGATCGCTCGTCCCGCCGCCTGCCGAGACCGGGAGCTATCCGGTCCGTCCCGGATGCGACATTCGCCCGCTGATCGACGGAGCGGTGGCCTTCGACCGGATCTGCGAGGCGATCGAACGGGCCGAGCACCGGGTCTGGGGCACCGTGGCCTTCCTCGAGCACGGCGTGGCGATGCCGGGGAACCGGGGCACGATCTTCGAGGTCCTGCACGCCGCCTCGCAACGGGGAGTCGACGTCCGGGTCGTCTTCTGGCGGTCGAGCGTGGTCGGCGCCGACGAACACTTCCCGGGGACCGAGGCCCAGCTCGCGTGGCTCGACCACCATCGCTACGGGTTCCTCGCCCGCTGGGATGCGTTGCCGGGCAACGGTTGCGTGCACCAGAAGAGCTGGCTGATCGATGCCGGAGCGGCCGGGCGAGGTCGCCTTCGTCGGCGGGATCAACCTCGACCACGGGTCCGTCCCGTCACGACCCGGCCACGGACCGGGCGAAACCGGCTTCATCCATGACGTCTACGCCGAGTTGCGAGGACCGGCCGGCACCGACGTCCACCACAACTTCGTGCAGCGTTGGAACGGTGCCAGCGAGCGCCACGCCGGCCAACGGCTGCTGGCCGACGGACTCGGAGGACGGCCGATCTGGTGTTCCCGACCCGGCTGTCCGACGACGCCGGCACCATCCCGGTGCAGATCACCCGCACCGTGCAGCCCGGGCGGTACGTCGATTCGACTCCCACCGTCGGCGGTCGGGCCCACGACATCGGCGGCGGCGAGACCAGCGTCTACGAGCAGTACATCGACGGCCATCGACGCCGCCGAACGATCGATCTACGTCGAGGACCAGGTGCTCGGGTCATCCAAGGTCCTGGCCCATCTCGGGCGGGCGCTCGACCGCGGCGTGAGCGTCCTGCTCGTGGTCCCGGGTGAATGCCACCCGACGTTCGCCGAGGCCCGCCACAACCCCGTCGCTGCGCCCTTCTATGCGCTGCTCGAGGGACTGGGTCGGCACGGAGCGTTCACGCTGGCGGCCCTGGCCGCCGAGCCGGCCGCCGGTCCCGGTGGGGAGCCGGTCTCGGGTGAGATCTACATCCACTCGAAGATCATGCTGGTCGACGATCGTTGGGCGACCATCGGATCGACCAACACCGCCACCCAGTCGTTCCGGTACGACACCGAGATGAACGCCTCGTTCTGGGACGAGACGACCGTGAGGGCGATGCGGGTGGCCCTGTTCGCCGAGCATCTCGGGGTCGAGCCCGGCGAACTCGATGCACTCGACGACGTCGCAGCCTTCGCCCGGTTCGCCCGCCAGGCCCGAGCCAACACCCGACGTCGGGCCGACGGGAGCGCCACCGATGGCCTCGCGTACGCCCTCGACCCGGCGACCTACGGCACCGGACCGGTCAAGCAGTGGACCCGGCCGGCCGGAATCGTCTGATCCGAGACCTCCGGCCGCTGGCGGTTCAGCCGTCGAGGGTCAGCGGACGATCGAAGCTGTCGAGGAAGGCGATCTCTTCGACCGGACGGCGGGTCAGCTTGGTCGGGAACGGGTTGACCGGGTAGCCGGCGACGATGTGGGCCGCCGTTGCGTACCGGTCGGGGATCCCGAGGAGTTCCTTGACCTGCGGCTCGAAGAGGCAGAGCAAGGTGGTCAGGGTCGTCGCCACACCCTCGTTGCGCAGCGCCAGGCAGAGGTTCTGCACCATCGGATAGACCGAGGCGCCACCGACGATGCTGAGCCGTCCCAGATCGGTGTCGGTGGGATGGGTCTCGGCCAGATCGGCGCAGGCCACGATGATCGCCGGATGGTCGGCCAGGTTCCGGGCGAAGTCGTTGGCCGCCTTCATCGAGCCTTTCGTCATGACGGCCTTCGTGGCCTTCTCGTCGCCGGAGGCGGCGGTGATCGTCTGGCCGTCGGAGGCTGCAGCGGCGTAGTACGCGCTCCACGGTTCCCAGTACCACTCGGCCAATTGGGCCCGCTTGGCGGCGTCGGTGACGATGAGGAAGCGAACGGGCTGCCGGTTGCCGCCCTGCGGTCCGAATCGAGCGTTCTCGACGGCCCGATGGAACACCTCGGTGGGAACCGGATCGGTCTTGTAGTACCGGTTGGCCGGCTGCGATCGCATCGCGTCGTACAGTTCCATGGTGCCCCCAACGGTGCTCGAGTCGCCGGCCGAACGGCCGTCTCGCACGCTAACCATGGCCCGTCCCGGGGGCAAGATCGAAGCGGGAAGGGGTTCGGGCTACAGCGTGGCCTGGTGGCGATTGCGCCACGCCTCGCGCCAGGTGACCGGCGAACCGGTTCGCAACAACGAGTAGCGGTAGATCCAGCCCGCCAGTCGCAACATGCCCACACTGGAGGCGGCGAGCAACCCGAGCGACAACGCGATCTGCCAAGCCGGTACGTCGACCATTGCGGTTCGGAACGGGAGCAGCACCGGGGAGGTGAACGGCACGAACGAACCGATCGTGACGGCCAGGTTCTCGGGGGCGTCGAAGCTCGCGGCGGCAATGAAGTATCCGGCGAGCAGGGGGAACATGACCGGCAGTTGGGCGCTGGTTGCGTCTTCTTGACGCGACACCATCGCCCCGACCGCGGCATAGGCGGTCGCGTAGAACCCGAAGCCGAACAGGAACGTGAGCACCGACAGCGGGACCGTCGCCCAGACGCCGCCGGGGATCGACACGTCCTGGGCCATCAGCAGCCCGACGAACATGCCTCCCGCGAGGATGAGCATCTGAGCCAAGGCGAGGAAGCCGAGGCCCAGGACCTTGCCACTGAGCATGGTGGTCGGCCTCACGTGCGACAGCAGGATCTCGACCACCTTCGACGACTTCTCCTCGATCACCCCCATCATGAGGAACGATCCCCAGATCTGGAGCAGCACGAACGTGGCGAACCCGGCGACACCGGCGGCCGCGAGTCGCACCTCGAACTCGTCGTCTCCACCGTCGAGCCGGATCTCGGTGATCTCGACCGCGGAGAAGAGCACCCCGAGATCGCGAGGGGTCAGACCCAACTCCTCGGCGCGCTGCGCGAAGGTCGTCTGCTGGACGGTGTCCCGGATGTAGCCGTCGAGGGTGAAGTCGGGCAGCCCCTCCCAGGTGAGCGTGTTGCCGTCGAAGAGGACGTCGATGGCGCCCTCTCGGAGTTGGCTCGTACCGAGTTCGACCGATTCGACCGATTCGACCGTCGGGTCGAGATCCTCGTCGCCGACGGCGAGGGCGTCGCCGAAGGCCGTGCCGGCGGCCGTGACGCCGATCGTCACCCCCCGTGGATCGCCGTTGTCGTCGATGAAGAGCGGGACCACCGCCACGCGCGATCACCCCGACGAACATCAGCCCGGTGAACGCCAGGAACCCCTTCGATCGACCGCGGGTCACGATCTCTCGTCGGGCGATGATCCAGATCATCGCCCGACCTCGGACGCATTCGATGCTCGCGCCGCGCACGGTCGGTCGACCGACGAGCTCGGTGAAGATCTCGTCCAGGGCCGGCGGTTCCAGCGAGACCTCGCTGACCGGGCCGCCCGACATGGCCCCGGCGATGCTGGCCGCCACGTCGGCGTCGCGATGCAGCCGAACAACGGCGCTGCGACCGTCGAACTCCTCGAGCGTGCCCTCGACCGGCCGCCACTCCACGATCGGATCGAGCCAGCGAACCCGGAGCCAGCGGGTGGGAGACGCCGAACGCAGATCGCTGATGCAGGCCCGACGCCACGAGACGGCCATCGGCGATGATCACGACCTGTTCGCACAGGTCTTCGACGACGTCGAGCTGGTGGGACGAGAACAGGACGCTGGCCCCCGAGGCGGCTCGTTCGGCGATGATCGATCGCATCGTCTCGGCGGCCACGGGATCGAGGCCGGCGAACGGTTCGTCGAGCACGAGGAGATCTGGCTCGTGCACCAGCGACACGGCGAGCTGCGCTCGCTGCTGATTGCCTCCCGACAGCTCCTGGACCAAGGCGTTCGAACGGTCGGCCAAACCCAGGCGCTCGAGCCAGTGGTCGGCCCGGTCCTGCGCCTCGGCGCCGCTCAATCCCGCCAGCCGTCCGAAGTAGACGACCTGCTCGCGGACCTTCATTCGGGGGTAGAGGCCCCGTTCCTGGGGCATGTAGCCGATCCGGCCCCGCGCCCGGTCGTCGATCGGTCGACCCTGCCACGTGATGGTTCCCCGATCGGGCCGGACCATCCCGAGGATCGCCCGCATCGTGGTGGTCTTCCCCGACCCATTGGGTCCGAGGAAACCGATCAGCGCTCCGGCCGGAACCGAGAGGTGCAGGCCGTCGACGGCGACCACCGATCCGTAGCGCTTGGCGAGGTCGGAAACCTCGAGCCCGGGACTCTGCTCGTCGGGTTCGGGCACGAGCGCAGCGTAGCCGTGCGGCGGCGTCTCGTCCGAAGGTGAACCGGTGGAGCTCAGGCCGATCGGTTCGGGAAGACCACCGGGAGGTTGCGAGGACCGCGGACCTGGCCGCCGGCCCAGGTGACCGCGGCGGGATCGGCCAGCTCGAACTCGGGGATCATGGCCAGGAACTCCTCGATCGCGACCTGCATCTCCATCCGGGCCAGGTTCGACCCGGCACAACGGTGGATGCCCGCACCGAAGGCGACGTGCCGGTTCACGGCCCGATCGATGATGACCTCTTCGGGGTTCTCGAACGCCTCGGGATCCCGATTGGCGGCGGGGAACGACAGCAGGACCCGTTCGCCCGCCTTGACGGGGCAACCGCCGATCTCGGTGTCGTTCCTCGCGATCCGGGCCATGGTGACCGGCGAGTACGCCCGGAGGAACTCCTCGACCGCCATCGGGATCAGTTCGGGTTCGTCGACCAGCCGACGCCGATCGTCGGGATGGGCGGCCAGATGCCACAAGCGCCGAGCCGATCGAGCTCCAGGTCGTGTCGATCCCGGCGACCAGCATGAGGTTGACGTTGCCCCGCACGACGTTCATCGGGACCGGACCACCATCGAGGTCGGCCTGCAGCAGGAACGAGATCAGATCATCGCCGGGCTCGCGCTTGCGCCGCTCGATCTCGTCGAGGAAGAACTGGTCGACGATCACCCGGTACTTCTCGCGGATCTCCGGTTGGGTGAGCCCGATCTCGAGCAGACCCTGGACCCATTCGGCGAACTCGTTGCCCCGTTCGGGGTCGATGCCGAGGATCTCGGCGATCACCCGCGGCGGGATCTGCTTGGCGTAGTCCTCGGCGGCGTCGACCCGACCGTCCTCGATGAAGCCCCGGATGAGCCGGCGACACAGTTCCCGGGTCGGCTCTCGGAACCGCTCGACGGCCTTGGGCGCGAAGAACGGGAGCATCAGCCGTCGCTCGGGCGTGTGGTCGGGGGCATCGGTGGCGATGATCGAGCGGATCCGGTTGCCGTCGGCGTCGTAGCTGGTCGGGACCGGGGCCACGCTCACCTCGATCGAGGAGAAGTTCTCGGTGTCGTGGGCCACGGCGGTGACCGTCTCGAACGTGCTCGGCATGTGGGATCCACCCCACCGCTGGGTGTGCGGAACCGGGCACTCGCCTCGCAGGTCGGCCCAGATCGGGATAGGGATCGCGGACGAAGAGGCTGTCGAAGATGTCGTAGTCCTCGGTCCAGTCGACCACGGGATCGGTTGCGGTCATGTCGTTGTCCCCTTCGACGATCTGCCGTTGTCGTGACGGGAGTCACCGTAGACGACACGGCCGGGATTCGAGAAAACGCCCCGATCCCGGCGAATCCGTGACGTTCGACTCTTCGGCCGACCGGGGACCTGGGAGACGATGACCGTGGAGGGCGTTCCGGGGAGGTTCGGCTGACGATGTCAACACCAACGATCGACCGGTCGGCGGGAGTGGAGGCCGATCACGCTCCGGTGATGCTCACGCTCGAGGATCTCGATCGTCTCGTCGTCGTGCTCCGCGCCGACGGCTACGACGTGCTGGGCCCCGTGGTTCGCGACGGCGTGATCGGCCACGACTCGATCACCGGTGTCGCCGATCTTCCCGCCGGGTGGGGCGATCGGCAGGAGCCCGGTCGGTATCGGCTGGTCGAGCGAGAGGACCGGGCCCGCTTCGGTTACGCGGTCGGGCCTCAGTCCTGGAAGGAGCTGCTGCACCCGGCCCGGGTGCCGGTGTGGTCCATGACCCGGCTCGACGACGGGACGCTCGACGTCCGGATGCACGATCCCGAGCCGGTGCGGCGGGCGTTCCTGGGGGTGCGCCCCTGTGAGCTCGCGGCGATCGCCAAGCAGGATCGGGTGCTCGCCCGGGGACCCCACCCCGATCCGACCTGGGTCGCCAACCGAGCCGACCTGGTGCTGATCGCCGTCGAATGCGGCAGCCCGGCCGCCACCTGCTTCTGCCCCTCGATGGGGACCGGGCCCGATGCGGGCACCGGCGCCGACCTGGTCCTGACCGAGCTGGTCGACGGGGACGACGTCGGCTATCTCGCCCGGGCCGAGACACCACGGGGAACGGCGCTGCTGAATCGGCTCGGTGGCCGTCCGGTCACCGAGTCCCAGCTGCGGCGTCGAGCCGAGTTGCTCGACACCGCCCGTCGGTCGATGACCCGAACCATCGAGACCGAGGGCATCGCCGAGATGCTCGACGACCGACTCGACAGCCCGCACTGGGCCGGGGTCGCCGAGCGCTGCCTCACCTGCGCCAACTGCACGCTCGCCTGCCCGACCTGCTTCTGCACCGATCTCGTCGACGTCACCGACCTCGGGGGCGACCACAGCGACCGCTGGCGGGTCTGGGATTCGTGTTTCAGCCTCGAGTTCTCCCATCTCGGACCCGGCCCCCATCGGGCTTCGGGGGCCTCGCGCTACCGACAGTGGCTCGTTCACAAGCTGGGCAGTTGGATCGCCCAATTCGGTGAGTCCGGTTGTGTGGGCTGTGGACGCTGCATCACCTGGTGCCCGGTCGGGATCGACATCACCGCCGAGGTGGCAGCCCTTCGGGCGAGCCCCGCCGATTCCCGGAGTGTCGGGTCATGATCGATCCGCTCCTCGTTCCTCGCCCCTACCGGGTCGTCGAAACGGTCCGTGAGCACGGGGCCGACACCGTGACCCTCTGGGTCGAGCCCTGCGAGGGCGAGCTGCCGACCTTCGAACCCGGACAGGTCAGCATGCTCGGTGCGTTCGGGATCGGCGAGGCGGCGATCTCGGTGAGCTCGTCGCGCCGGGAACCGGCCCACCACGCCTACACGATCCGTCGCGCCGGGCCCATCTCCGCGGCCCTCACCGAGACGCCGGCCGGGGGGACGATCACCGTCCGTGGCCCATTCGGCACTGCGTGGCCCCTCGATGCCGTCGACACCCCAGACCTGCTGATCGTCGCCGGAGGCCTCGGACTGGCTCCGCTCCGGGCGGCCATCGACGCCGCAACGGCCCGGGTCGCGGCAGGCCGGACACCGCCCCGCCGCGTTCGGATCCTGTACGGGGCACGCACCCCCGACGACCTGCTCTACCCCGACGACCTCGATCGCTGGGCCGCCGGTGGGGCCGACGTGGCCCGGATCGTCGATGTGGCCGACCCGGCCTGGAGCGGGCCGGTCGGTCGCATCCCCGACCTGATCGCCGACGTTTCCCCGACGGACCGGGACGGCGCGGACGTCACGGCCTTCGTGTGCGGGCCCGACGTGATGATGGACGCCGTCGCCTCGGCCCTCATCTCCCGGGGCGTTCCGCCCTCGCAGATCTGGTTCACGCTCGAACGCAACATGCAGTGTGGCAACGCCCTCTGCGGCCACTGCCAACTCGGCCCGTTCGTGGTGTGTCACCACGGGCCGGTCATCGACTACGGCCGGGTCGGCCGCTATCACCAGGTCCGGGAGCTCTGATCGTCGTGTCCTCCACCCCCACCCGCGTCGCCATCCGCCGCTCCGCCAAACCGAAGGTCGCCGTCTGGAAGTTCGCCTCCTGCGACGGTTGCCAGCTCAGCCTGCTCGACTGCGAGGACGACCTGCTCGCGGTCGTGGGGCGGCTCGACCTCGCCTTCTTCCCCGAAGCCTCGAGCGCGATGGCCGACGGTCCCTACGACCTGTCCCTGGTGGAGGGGTCCATCTCGACGCCCGACGATCTCGAACGGATCCAGATGATCCGCGCCCAGTCGCGCACGGTCGTCACGATCGGCGCCTGCGCCACCTCGGGTGGGATCCAATCGCTGCGCAACGGTGCCGACATCGACGAGTTCGTCGACATCGTCTACGCCGAACCGTCGTTCATCTCGACGCTGGCCACCTCCACCCCGATCGCCGACCACATCGACGTCGACTTCGAGCTGCGAGGATGCCCCATCGACCGTGGACAGCTCATCGAGGTCATCTCGGCCCACCTCGCCGGCCGACCGGCCCGGATCCCCACCACCAGCGTGTGTTCCCAGTGCAAGGAGCGGGGCAATCCGTGCCTGCTGGTGGCCGAGGGCCTTCCGTGCCTGGGGCCCGTCACCCAGGCGGGCTGCCGGGCCCTGTGTCCGTCGTACGGACGCGGCTGCTACGGGTGCTTCGGTCCGATGGAGAGTCCGAACACCGCCTCGCTGGCCCGGCAGTTCGCCGCCATGGGGATGTCCGATGGAGCGATCACCCGGGCCTTCCGGAGCTACAGCGGCTGGTCGGAACCCTTCCGGGCCGAGGCCGATCGATGGGAGAGTCCATGAGCCACGAGAACGTCGACTTCCACGTCCCGATCCTGGCCCGGGTCGAGGGCGAGGGAGCGATGCACGTCACCGTACGCGATGGCACCGTGTCCGACGTCCGTCTCGAGATCTACGAGCCGCCGCGGTTCTTCGAGGCGTTCCTGCGTGGTCGGGGCCACGACGAACCGGTCGACATCACGGCCCGGATCTGCGGAATCTGCCCGGTGGCCTACCAGATGAGTGCGTGCCACGCCATCGAGCGGGCCTGCGGTGTCGACGTGTCGGCGGCTCCCGATGGCCCGACCATCCGGGCCCTCCGGCGTCTCTTGTACTGCGGCGAGTGGATCGAGAGTCACGTCCTCCACGTCGGCTTCCTCCACGCCCCCGACTTCCTCGGCTACCCCTCGGGGATCGCCATCGCCGCCGATCATCCCGAGATGGTCGAGCGGGTCCTGGAGCTGAAGAAGACGGGCAACGCCGTGGTCGAGCTCCTCGGTGGGCGGCCGATCCACCCGATCAACGTCCGGCTCGGCGGCTTCCATCGGGCGCCGTCGGCGACCGATCTCGCCGCCCTGCGAGCACCGCTCGTCGAGGCCCACGACATCTGCGTCGACCTGGTTCGCTGGACCGCCGGGTTCGACTTCCCCGAGCTGTCGCAGGACTACGAGTTCGTCTCGCTCCGACATCCCGACGAATACCCGTTCAACGAGGGCCGGATCGTGTCGAACCGGGGTCTCGACATCGACGCGTCGGCGTTCGAGGACCATTCGGTCGAGGAGCAGGTCGCCCATTCGACGGCCCTGCACTCCCGGTTCCCGGAGCGGGGCTGGTACCACGTCGGTCCGCTCGCCCGCTACGCCAACAACCACGACCTCCTGCCCGAGTCCATCCGGGCCCTGGCCGCCGAGGTCGGGCTCGGGCCCGTGGTCGACAACCCGTTCCGGAGCATCGTGGTCCGTTGCCTCGAGACCCTGTACGCCGTCGACGAGGCCATTCGAATCATCGATGCCTACCGACCGCCGTCGCGATCCTTCGTCGACGTGCCGGCTCGGCCCGGCGTCGGATGGGCGGCGACCGAAGCGCCTCGGGGGCTGCTCTATCACCGCTACCGCATCGACGACGACGGCCTGATCGCCGAGGCCCGGATCGTCCCGCCCACCGCACAGAACCAGCCGACCATCGAGTCCGATCTGCGAGCCTTCGTCGGCGCCAACCTCCATCTCGAACTCGACGAGCTCGAACACCGTTGCGAGCAGACGATCCGCAACTACGACCCGTGCATCTCGTGCGCCACCCACTTCATGAAACTGACCGTCGAGCACCGGTGACGGGGACCAAGCTCGTCATCGGCGTCGGCAACCGGGATCGGGGCGACGACGGCTTGGGACCGATGGTGATCGATGCGCTGGCCGACCGGCGCCCGCCCGAGGCGACCGGACACGAAACCGTGCTCGCCGTGATCGAGGGCGACCTGTCGTCGCTCCCCCTTCGCTGGACCCCGGATCACGACGTCGTGATCGTCGATGCGATGGTGACCGGCCGGCCGATCGGCTCGGTGGTCGTGATCGATGCCCTCGCCCGCAGTCTCGAACCGACGACGGGACTGTTGTCGAGTCACGGCATCGGGCTGGCCGACGCCATCGAACTGGCTCGTCTGCTGCGACGCCTTCCGACGTCGTTGACGGTGGTCGCCGTCGAGGTCGGCTCGCCGGCCTCGGCGGCACTCGACCCGTTCGCCGCGCCGGGACCCGAGACCGAGGCCGTGGTCACCGTGGTGTCCGACGTGCTCGCCGCCTGGGCGTGGTCGCCGGACGACGACTCGGTGCTCAGGGCGTCGTTTCGCGCCCGATGCGGCGCCACTCGGCTCTCGTGATCGTCCAGCGACAGTCGATTCCGGTCTCGGCCGGGGCCTGAGCCGTCCGGGGCGATTCGCCCTGGAATCCGTACCCCAGTCGCTCGGGCACCCGCCGACTGCGCCAGTTCGCCCGATCGTGGTGGATCTCGACCCGGTCGATGCCGTCGAGCTCGAATGCGGCGTCGGTCAACGCCCGGGTGACCTCCGTGGCGTAGCCCCGGCCGACGTGATCGGCATCGATCCAGTAGCCGATCTCGAGTCCGGAGGGTCCGACCCGGCGATGGAATCCCGTCCCCCCGACGATCCGGTCGCCGCAGAAGATCCCGAACACCACGTCGCCTCCGGCGAGCCATCCTTCGGTCCACGACGCGATCAGCTCCTCGCGAGCCTCGACCGACAGCGGTTCGGTGGCGATCCACGGCATCCATGGCCGCAGGTGCTCGAGATTGGTGGTGACGACCTCCCCCATTCGGGCGCCGTCGCCCGCGACCCAGCGGCGCAGGGTCAGGCGGGGCGTCTCGACGATCTCGGGCAAGGGGTCCATGGGCCGAGTATCGGTGGTGATCGCCTCGGTGTCTCGTGAGTTTCGGCGATGGCGACCCGTCGTCTCACGGCCGGCCGGGGCGATCGGGAGCCGGGTGATGACCGATCATGTCGAGGAAGCCGATCAGGGCCTCGCTGACGGCGTCGGGGTGCTCCTGTTGGATCCAGTGACCACCATCGTCGATCAAGACCTCGACCAGGTTCGGGCAGAACGCCCGTTGCTGCGCGAGCATCGGATGGTCCTCCATCCGTTCGACGTCGGGAGGCAGGCCGGCCGTCAGGACCGGATCGCGCCGACCGGCGACGAACAGCGCCGGGACCCCGATGCCGGCACCACGCCATGGTCCAGACCGCTCCCAGTTCCCCTGGAGGTTTCGGTACCAGTTGATCGGCCCCCGGAACCCGGTGCGAAGAAAGGCCTGCCCGTAGGCATGGAACTCGCCCTCGCCGATCCAGGCGGGGAGCCCCGGCGGGATGTCGCCGGCCAGGAAGCGAGGCGCAAATGCAGGATCGCCGGCGGTCGGGGTCGAGGCCTCGAGTCGCTCGGCGGGCGCGATCCGGGGGTCGCCCGATGCTCGCCACAGCACGTGCCGGAGGGTGAACAGCACATCGGCTTCCAGCTCGCGCTCGGCCACCTCGGGTTCCTGGAAGTACAGGATGTCGTGGAAGTCGTCGGGACCGACTCGAGCCCGTGAGACATCGATGAGGCTGGCGTCGAGCGAGGGCATGAAGGGCACCGACATCCCGACGACTCCCGCAACGAGGTCCGGCCGGAACTGGGCGAACGACCACGCGACGATCGCCCCCCAGTCATGGCCGGCGACGAGCGCCGGTCCACCCCCGAAGTGATCGATGAGATGGGCGACGTCCCCGGTGAGTCGGAAGATGTCGTATGCCTCGACGTCGCCGGGGGAATCGCTGGCCCCGTAGCCCCGCATGTCGGGAGCGATCACCCGAAAGCCCGCAGCCGCCAGGTCACGGATCTGGTGCCTCCACGAGAAGGCCAGTTCGGGGAAGCCGTGCAGCAACACGACGAGGGGGCCCGAACCGGTCACGGTCACCGCCAACTCGACATCGCCGCAGCGAACCCGCTCGATCCGGATCTCGTTCACGGCGACCTCCCGGCGATTCTGGTGCCTCCCGGCGGTCGCGTGAGGCGATCGGCCAGATCATCACCCAAGCAGGGCCGACGACGGTCTGCAAGGGTGGTGTCATATGGCCTCCCCTCCGCGCAGTCCGTCTCGTGTCGAGCGCTGGATGCTGGGTGACGACCGACCGGTCGACCTCGCGCACGTGGTGGGTTCGGTGGTCCTGTTCGGGGTGCTCAGCCTCCTCCTTCGACAGTTGGCGGCGATCGACCGTTTCCACGTCGACGGATCCTCGCTGCTCGTCGGCGCCGTCGCGACCCATCCCCTCCCGGCCGTGGTGTTGGCCCTGGGTGTCGTGGTGCTCTTCGTCGGCCGGCGCGACCGCCTCGCCATTCCCTGGCGCGAGCTCGATCACGGCTCCACCCTGCGCCTGATCGCGTTCGCCCCGCTGCTCCTCCTGACCTGGCAGGGAGCGGCCTACGACCGGAACTTCCTGACCGGGAACTGGAACACCGCCGATCGGCTCCTCCTCGTCGCCCTGGCCGTCGGCTGCGTGGCACGACCGGCCTTCCTGCTCCTGTTCGCCGCCCAGAGCCGCATCATCAGCGGCCAGTTCGAACCCCTCTTCCACACCATTGCGGCCCAGAACATCGATGCACTCCTGGTCGTCGCCCTCGTCGCGATCGCCACGATCCACCTGTGGTTCGTCGTCACGGGCCGCAACCGCACCGAGCCGGTCGTGCTCCTCCTGACGGCAGCGATCGCCTCCCACTTCTTCGTTCCCGGCAAGTCGAAGGTCGACCTCGACTGGGCCCGAACCACCGATCTGGCCAACCTGCCCCTCAGTGCCTACGTCGCCGGTTGGCTGGGAGCGGGTGACGGATCGTGGGCAAGGTGGTTGTCGTCGCTGATCGATCCGGTGAATCGGCCGCTGCTCTACGGCGTGCAGGTCTTCGAACTCGGTTCGCTCATCGCCGTTGTCCATGATCGGCTGTTCCGACTCTGGCTCGTTCCGGTGGTTCTGTTCCATGTCGCACTCTTTGCGATGACGGGCTTCTGGTTCCTGTCGTGGGTCGTCGTCGAGCTCGTGCTCGTCTGGGTGCTCCTCAGCCGACGGCTGCAGCCCTGGGTCGCCGCCAACGCCACGCCGGCGCGGGGGCTGTTGGCGGCGGCGATGGTCTTGGTGGGGGCGCATACGCTCTTCCGCCCCCCGGGCCTGGCATGGCTCGACGCACCGGTGTCGTACGGTTACCGGTTCGAGGCCGTCACGGACCGGGGGGACGCCGTCACGGTCCCCATCGCCGCGTTCTCGCCCTTCGAGCAGGAGGTCGCGTTCGGCCGTCTGGGTCTTGGGCCGACCGAACCGCTGAGCGCCGGATACGGGGCCGTGGCCACCGGCGCCGAATTCGACGCCCTGGCAGCGGTCGAGACCGTTGCCGATCTCGACGCCCTGACCCTCGCCGGCGACCCCGACCATGTCCGGGCCTCTCAGGACTTCGTCGTTGCCTGGTTCGATCAGCTCAATGCATCCGGCCCTCCCCCGTGGTGGACGATCCTCGGTCCCCCCGACCACTTCTGGACCTCGTCGCCGGCTCCGACGCTCGCCGCAGGCGATCATCTGGAGCGGCTCGAGGTCTACCGTCTCACGGCCCTGCACCGAGACGCCGCATCCATCATCGAGCGAGAGCTGGTCCTGCGCATCGACGCCGGACCCGACGGTCACGGGACCGTGACCTACTCCGCCTCGGCGGGCTGAATCGCCTCACGCCGTCGACCAGCACGACCCCAGTCGCTCGACGACGCCCGCGAATCGATTCGGACCACCATCACGAGAGCGGTCCGCGACGGCTGGAGCAGGTGGGCAAACGCGTCTCCGGCGAGCCCGAAAACCCTTGAGCGGGGTCGTTTTCTACCGATGGTGTAGTGACCCTCGACCGAGCGACGGCATGGATCCACCTCCCACCAGCACACGCAGAGCTCCGACATGGCCCCGGTTCAGCCCGCGGGCGCGCGTCGCCATGCTCGGCGGAGCCGCGGCAACGACGGCCCTGGCTCTGCTCGTGCTCGTGCAGGAACCGGCGACGTTCGGCATCCAGCATCGGTTCATCACCCTCGCCGTGACCCTGGGATTCGCCCTCTCCGAACGCCTGATCTTCCACGTCGAGGCCCGCAACGAGGCACAGAGCTTCACGCCGTCGGAGATCGCGCTGGCCACCGGACTGCTCTTCCTGAATCCGGTCGAGTTGGTCATGGCCCGCCTGGTCGGCACCGCCATCGGGATGGCGCTGTGGCGCCGGTCACCCCTCTTCAAGGTCGGCTTCAACCTGGCGAACTTCGCGCTCGAAACCGCCCTGGCGGTCGTGGTGTTCCGCCTGCTCATCGGCGACGAGGCCGGGATCCTGATGACGTGGATCGGCCTCCTCTCGGCGCTGAGCTTGGCGCTCCTGGTGGGCAGCTTCGTCGTCGCGATCGTGATCGCCCAGTTCGAGGGGCAGCTCCTGACTCGCCTGCGTCGGGACGTTGTCAATGCGCCGATCTTCACCATTCCGGCCGTCGTTCTCGCGTCGTCGATCGCCCTTCCGATGGCCATCGATCCGCGACTGGGGATCGTCGCCCTCCTGCCCGCTCCGGTGTACTGGCTCGTGTTGCGGTCGTACGGGCAGCTCCTGCATCGGTTCACCGATCTCGCCAGCGTCCACGATTTCAGTCGGGACATCGGCGACGCCGCCGATCTCTACAGCATCGCCACGACGGCGGCCGAGCGCGTGTCGCAGCACACCCGCGCCCGGCGGGTCGCCCTCCGTCTGTGGCAAGCCGACGGCAAACCCGTCGACGGCCTGATCGGTCCGGCGATCGACCTCGGGGCCTTGCCGACGAGACCCGATCAGGAGGCCTGGAAGGCGATGCTGCTCGGTCGGGAGGCGCGTCGATTCGACCAGGCGAGTCCGCGGATCCGGTCGAGGCTGCAGGACGCCGGATTCGGTGACGGTCTCATCGCTCCGATCACCGACGAGCAGGGCACCCTCGGGGTGGTCGTCATCGCCAATCGCGGTGGTTCCCAACCCCGATTCGACGACGACGACCGCAGTCGACTGACGGCGATGACCCAACAACTCGCCGTCGCCGTCCGCAAGGTGCAGTTCCACTCGCAGATCCAGTTCGAGGCGACACACGACCGGCTGACGGCACTGCCGAACCGGAGCTACTTCGAGAACTGGATCGACCAGGCGAGCGGCAGCAGACGCCGGGGCGCCGTGCTCCTGATCGATCTCGACCGCTTCAAGCAGATCAACGATGCGTTCGGTCACCATGCCGGCGACATCCTCCTCATCGAGGCGGCCCGACGCATTCGCGGCGCCTGCAGCATCGCCGAGGTCGCCTCCCGCTTCGGGGGCGACGAATTCGCGATCTACGCACCCGACGCCGATCAGGCCGCCGCCGAACGCCTGGCCGAAGCCGTCAGCGTGGTGCTGGAACAGACCTTCGACATCGGTCCGGCGAACGTGGCGATCGCCGCGAGCATCGGCATCGCGCTGTCCCCCCAACACGCCCGCGATGCCGCCAACCTCCTCCGCCGAGCCGACATCGCCATGTACGACGCCAAGACCCGCCGAGTGCGCTCGAGCGTCTACCGCGACGAACTCGACGAGAACGACAGCGAGCGGCTGACCCTGCTGAACGATCTGCGCCTCGCCCTCCGGGACGAGACGATCGACGTCCACTATCAGCCCCAGGTGGCCCTCGACACCGGTCGGGTCTGCGGGGCCGAGGCGCTGGCCCGCTGGGAGCACCCGGACCGGGGCCGGATTCGACCGGACGTCTTCGTCGAACTGGCCGAGCAGGCGGGGCTGATCGAGGAGCTCACGAGCCAGGTGATGGCCAAGGCCACGCGGGCCGCCGCAGCGTGGAATCGTCGGGGGCTGGATCTCACGATCTCGGTCAACATCTCGGCCCAGAGCCTGCTCGACAAGAAGCTCGAACCGCTGGTCGCCGATGCGCTCCGGGCCAGTGGCCTCGATCCCGAGAAACTGGTGCTGGAGATCACCGAGTCGACCATGATGAGCGACACGCCGACGACCCATCGCGTGCTGCATCGGCTGTCGAAACTGGGGATCGGGCTCTCGGTCGACGACTTCGGGACCGGATTCTCGTCGCTGGTCAACCTTCGGAACCTCCCGGTCAACGAACTCAAGATCGACCGGAGCTTCGTGGCCGACATGATGAACAAGCACGATGACGACGTGATCGTTCGCTCGACCATCGACCTGGCCCACAATCTCGGTCTCATGGTCATCGCCGAGGGCGTCGAGACGCCGGCGATCCTGGAGCGACTGGCCGAACTGGGCTGTGATGCCGCCCAGGGCTACGGGATCTGCCGACCCATTCCGCTCCAGCAGTTCGAGTCGTGGATCGACGAGCATCGCCGCCGCACGTCCACCACGCCGATCGTCGACCGGACCGGAGCGTCCCGTCCTCGCTGATCGGCATCCTCGAGATCACGATTCTCTCGACCCGCGATCGGGAGCCTCCTGCGGCGATGCACCACTGCGGCGTGGGTGCCCCTCGGAAACCGCAGCGGCTAGGGTTCGCCGGTGATGAGGGTCCCCCGAAGTCGCGACTTCCGGACACTCGTCGCTGCGTCCATCGCCTCCCAGCTCGGCGACTGGGCGGCTCGTCTGGCGCTGTCGCTCCTCGTCTTCGCCCGAACCGGGGACCCCACCGCCGTTGGCATCGTTGCCGCCCTGCTGGTCCTGCCCTGGCTCGGCCCGGGCCAATGGCTGGCGATCCAGGGCGACCGCATGGACCGGCGGAACCTCCTGGTCGGCTGCGACCTGACACGGGGCGCGGTCTTCCTCACCATCGGCCTCGTCGACCTCCCTCTCCCGGTGTTGCTGGTACTCGTGTTCGTCGCCGCCACCGCCGACCCCGTCTTCGAAGCCAACCGATCGGCGCTGATCGTCGACCTGGTTCCCGAGGAGGACTACCCGCCGGCGATCCAGGTCGCCAACGCCATCAACCAGGGGGCGCAACTCGCCGGGTTCGCGGCCGGAGGTCTCCTGTCGGCGGCGCTCGGACCGGCGGGTGCACTCTCGTTGAACGGCGCGACGTTCCTGCTGTCCGCGGCACTCATCAGTCGGATCCGCACCAAGGCCGATGCCCAGCGCTCGGGTGCGAAGCCCAGTCTGGCGCAGGCATGGCAGTTCCTCGCCACCGATCGGATGTCGCTGATCGCCGTTGCGACGACCTTCGTCACCGTCGCGGCGGCGATGTCCATCGAGAGCCAGGTCGCGGTCTACGGGCCGACGGTGGGCGGCCTCGCCGAGGCGGGCACGGGGCTCCTGGCCGCAGTCGTTCCCGCGTCGACCTTTCTCGCGATCGTGCTGCTGAAGACCGGCGGTGGCGATCTCGCCGTGCTCCACCGCGGCCTGTCCCTGGCCTTCGGCGCCTCGATCGCGGCTTCGCTGGCGCTCGGTCGTGGCGAGAGTCGGGCCGGCGTCTTCGTGGGCTATGCGCTGGTCGGCGTGGTGTTCACGTTCTCGACCGCCGCCAACATCGCCGTCGGTCGACGAATCCCGGTCCAGGTTCGTTCCGGCACGTTCGGGGTGCTGCAGGCCCTGGTTTTCGTGGCGACCAGTCTGGGGGCCGCCCTCGGCGGCGTTGCCGCCCAGTTCACCGGCTCGAGGCGAGCGGCGGCGCTTGCGATGATCGTGAGTGGGACGGCGTGTGTGGCGGCCGTCGTCGGCCTCCGGGGCGTTCGAGCCGAGGTCCCGAACGATCCACGAGGTTCGGCTCGAACCTGAGATCGAGGGGCGAGCGCCGTCTGCGGGTACGGGCCCGACCGACGGCGCTCCCCCTCGCACGGAGCGTCAGCTCCAGGATGTTCCTTCGTACATCGAGGACTCCTTTCTCCACACGCGTTGCGGGAGAGGCAAAACTAGGTCGAACGACCCAGGCGGACAAGGGCGGCCTGGGCCAAATGACCCCTTCGGGCGGTCGGCCACCACTCCCGGTGGGTGGCCGAGAGGACCCGCCACCAGCCCGAACGTGGGTGACTTCGGCGCCCTCGGCACGTCCGTTCCTACCAAAAAGAAAGTTTGTGAATCCGACGATCAATCGGATGGCGGCCGCACCCCATCGAGCGAGGAGGAAGGCGTTGCCGGCGCCCGGAGGCCTGCCGATCGACGAGCGGAAGTGGTGACGAAGGTCGGGACTTGAGCCTCTGGCTGGACCGGCGTCGATCGATCGATCATCGAGTCGACAGGAGGTGCGTGGTGATGCAGGCAAGACCAGGTGATCGCATCGTGATTCCCGGCCGCCGAATCGGCCAGACCGTTCGCGACGGGCTGATCCTCGAAGTCCGGGGAACCGACGGGGACGGCCCGTTCCTCGTTCGGTGGTCCGACGACGGGCACGAGGGCATGTTCTGGCCCGGGAGCGATGCCCAGATCAAGCACGTCGAACCCGTGGACGACACCCGCTGAACCCGGGTCGGAACCCGACGAGGCCCAGTCGTCGGTCCTGTTCACGGTGGTCGAGCCGACCAGCGGTTCGACCTGTACCGGACGAGCGGACGTCCCGTTTCTGCTACGTTCGCCGGGGTGGGGGATGTAGTCCGAGGTGCCGTGCCGTATCGGCTCGGCGTCGATCTCGGAACCAGCACCACGGCGGCCGCCGTTCGTGACGAGACGTCTGTCTCCATGTTGTCCCTCGGGTCGGAGTCACACGCCGTACCCTCGGTCGTCGCCGTCACGGCGGGCGGCGTCCTCGTCGGCGAGCCGGCGAACCGTCGGAGTCGCACCGAGCCGGGCACCGTTGCCCGGGAGTTCAAAAGGCGTCTCGGGGACGACACGCCGCTGCTCCTGTCGGGCGAGCCGGTCACGCCGGAGTGGCTCACGGCCCAGCTCCTGGGCCACGTGCTGGGTTGCGCCGCCGACGAACGAGGGATGGAGCCGTCCCAGGTCGTCCTCAGCCATCCGGCGCAATGGGCGGCCCACCGGCTCGACCGACTTCGCGATGCTGCCCGACTCGCCGGTCTCGACGACGTGACCCTGGTTCCCGAGCCCGAAGCCGCAGCTCGGCATTCGGCCGAAACGGGCCGGCTCGGGGCCGGCTCGGTCGCCGGCATCTTCGATCTCGGTGGCGGCACCTTCGACTCGGCGATCGTCCGACGAACCGACGACGCACACTTCGAGCTCGTCGGCCGATCGCGCGGACATGACCGTCTCGGCGGGGCCGATCTCGACGAGCTGGTGTTCCGATACGTCATGGACGTGCTCGACCTGAAGCCCCTGGATCTGCCGCCAACCCCCGAGGTGCTGGCCTCGATGGCACAGCTGCGAGAGGATGTCGTGCGGGCCAAGGAGACCCTTTCGTTCGATACCTCGACCGTCATCCCCGTCCTGCTGCCGAACCACCACGCCGAGGTGCGACTGACCCGGTCCGAGTTCGAGGCGCTGGCCCGACCGCTCGTCGCCAAGGCGGTCGACACGCTCGAGGAGACGATCGAACGGGCCGGCCTCGGGCCGGGTGAACTCGACGTCGTCCTGCTCGTCGGTGGATCATCTCGGGTTCCGCTGGTCTCGCAACTGGTCTCGGAACGGCTCGGAGTCGCCACCGCCTCCGACACCAATCCGAAGAACGCGGTCGCCTACGGAGCGGCGTCGGTCGGGTCGGCCCCGACGGTCATCGTCCCACCGGCCTCCACTCCTCCGGTGCAGGACGACGGCGATGGAGCCGGGATCGACGTCCGGGCCGACATCGACGTCGATGCCGAGATCGAGACCGCCCCGCCCGACCCGGCCGCTCCCCCGGTGTCGGTCATCGACCCGCCGACGCCCCCCGACCGACGACGTCCGGGCCGGCTCGCGCTTTTGCTGACGCTGTCGGTCGTGATTGCTGCGGCCACCGTGGTCCTGCTGAGGCCCTGGGAGCGCGAGCCGACGCCGACACGAGCCGGGCAAACGGTGGGTGCGGACGCCGAGCCCGACCCGGCACCGTCGGGATCGACCGACGCCGCGGCATCGACCATGCTGCCCGCCGAGGGATTCCGGGTCAACGACGCGGTTCGACCTTCGAACCCGATCGATCCCGGCTCGGCCACCGTCCTGGCCGATCCCGGCCCTGGGACGCTTCCCCAGCGGCTCTGGCAGAACCGATTCGAGGGAAGCTACAAGGGCACCGTCGGACGCGACGGACTCGTGGTCGTCGAGACCAGTGGGTTCGTTTCCGACCTCTGGGTCAATGGCATCGTCGGCATCGACCCGAGCACCGGGCTCGAGCGGTGGCGCTTCGATTCGCCGGGGTTCCTCCATGAATTCTTCGTCGGCGACGGCTCGGTGGTCGTCGTCGGCAACGGCCCACCGAACTTCGACGCCGAATTCGAACAGGAGGAGATCCTGGCGACCTTGCTCGACCTCGAGACCGGGGTCGCCGCGCGTCAGCTCGTCGTGACGCCGCCGACCGTCGACACCTTGCTCGACCCGCTCGTGGGCGTGCACCTCTCGAACGACGTCCTCGTGACCACGTGGCAGAGCGGACCCGAACTGGTCTCGTCGGGGTTCGATCTCGCCGGCGCCTCGCAGCTGTGGGTCGAGCGGGATCCGGCGACCGGAGCCGAATCCGGTCTCGGTTTCGGCACCGCGATCGACGACGAGACATTCGTCGTCTACGGCGAGGGATTCCTCGTCGCTCGAGACCTTCGCAGCGGATCCCGGCTGTGGTCGACCCAGGAGGTCGATCTCTTCGCCGTTCGGGCCTTCAGCAGGGGGGTCCTGGTCGTGACGAGCGTCGAGGGCCGCTCCGACTATCGAGCGCTCGACGCTCGAACCGGAGAGCGACGCTGGTCGCTGGCGAGCAAGCCCGGGACCGCCTACACCTCCGACGGCGAGCGGCTGTTCGTGGTCGAACGGTCATCCAACGACGTGTATGCGGTGAACCTCGCCGACGGATCGCTGCTCTGGGAAGTGAGTCTGCGACTTCCCTCGGCGCAGATCGCCCAGATCGTTCGAGCCGGAGCCGACCAGCTCTACGTCGTCACGACCGACGGCGACGTGGTGGCCCTGGATACGCGCAACGGTGAGCTGCGGTGGTCGACGATCGTGGAGTCCTCGACGTCCAGGTTCGCGATCTC
This sequence comes from uncultured Acidimicrobiales bacterium, assembly GCA_963717115.1. Lineage (GTDB taxonomy): Bacteria > Actinomycetota > Acidimicrobiia > Acidimicrobiales > SZUA-35 > JBBQUN01. Next base: position 635,737 of record CAVQVO010000020.1, read on the forward strand.
GACCTCCGGCGAGGTGCTCGTGGTCCAAACCGGTGAGGTGGTGACCGCCTTCGGATGACGCCGCTCAGCCTTCGTACGGCGTGAGCTTCACCGGGTGCCGCTCGGGCCCACCGGTCTCGAAGTAGATCGTCGGTCCGTCGCAATCGAACGGCGCATCGTTGACGGGGAACGACGTCAGCAGGTCGTTGCCGAACTCCCCGGCATCGATCTCCATCCCGCCGACGTTCACGACGATGTCGAGATCGCTCGCACCCCGCTCGGTCGAGATGACCCCATCCTCGATCACGTAGCTCCCGGTGGCGACGCCATCGGCGCTGGCCACGGCGACCTGGCCACCCACGTCCATGCTCAGCTCGAAGACGGCGTCGTAGACGTACTGGAGATCGATGAACCGGATCCGGGCCGTCCCGTCGACGGTCATCGGGACGCCGGAGGCTTCCCCGAGGGCCCCATAGAAGCCCTGCAGTTCCTCGGCCGACACGGTCCAATCCCCCTCGATACACGAGCCGTCGTCGGCATCGGCGTCCTCGTCGCCCGACACCGGGGCCTCGTCACCGGCCGCCTCGGTGGAATCCTCGGACGTCTCCGGTGTCGGTTCGCTCGTCGTCGGCACCGTCGTCGTTGCCGCGAGCGTCGTCGTCGTCGGGTCGAGGGCGGCGGACTCGCTGCCGCCGCAGCCGGCAGCGAGGAACGCCAGCACCAGGACGACGAGCGGAATCCGCGGGACGGTTCCCGACCACCGTCGAGGCGTGGACCGTGGGCGGGAACTGTTCGACGAGGCCATCACCCCTGGTTACCATCGAATCGGCCGGCCGTACAGGGGTCGCCTACGCTCCAGGCGTGATCGGCGAGGTGAGGTGACGTGGACAACCCGGGGCCCATCGGCCTGGTCGGCAGCGGCGAGTTCCTTTCGTGCTCCGACGTCATCGATCGGGCGCTCCTCGAACGGGTGACCGGGCGATCCCGGCGAGCCGTGATCATTCCGACCGGGGCCGGTCGAGAGGGTCCGACCAGCGTCGGCTCGTGGTTGGACAAGGGCGTGGCCCATTTCGATCGCCTCGGCCTCGATCCGGTGCCCTTGCCGGTCATCGACCGAATCGGGGCCGACGACCCGACGAATGCCGATCGGATCGGCGACGCCTCGATCATCTACTTCTCCGGGGGCGACCCCGCCTACCTGGTCGAGACGATGCGAGGCTCCGCAGTCTGGACCGCGGTCGTGCAGGCCTGGCTGGATGGCGCAGCCCTGGCCGGCTGCTCGGCCGGCGCCATGATGATGGGGTCGGTCACCGCCTCGCCCCGAGGCGGCGGTCTGGTCCCCGCACTCGGTGTGTTCGACGACCTGTGCGTGATTCCGCACTTCGATCGGTTCGATTCCTTCCGTCCCGGCCTCACCGCGTCGATCGTCGGGTCGGTCGATCCAGCGACCCAGGTCATCGGAATCGACGAGGAAACGGGATTGATCGTTCACGACGGTCAGACCCTCGTCCTGGGAGGTCGCAAGGTGTGGCGCCTCACCGGCGATCGACGGATCGGCTGGGAGCACGGTCGGCCGACGACGCTCGAGCTCGTCACCTCGGCGCCGATGGTCTGACCGGCTTCGCCGCCGTGTTCGATCAGCCTCGGTCGGCGGCGTTCGGTGGGCGGACGGGGACCAGTCCCGACGACACGCGCAGCTGTTCGAAGACCGACGTCCAGTCCTGCCCGCCCCGGCCTGCCGCCCGGGCCAGCGTGTAGAGCTCACGAGCCGATGCGCCACAGAAGAGGGCGACGTGCTCCTGGTTCGCCAGATCGAGGGCGATGCCCAGATCCTTGTGGGCCAGATCGACCGTGAAGGCCGGCGACAGGTCTCCGGCGAGAACCTTGTCGGGCCACGTCGTCGTGAAATGCCCCTTGCCGGCCGGCGTGCCGCTCATGACCTCGAACACCGTGGGCAGATCCAAACCGATGGCCTCGGCCAGGGTCGCCGCCTCGGCCGACAACGCATTCAAGGCGATGCTCATGAAGTTGTTGACGATCTTCAGGCGAATGCCCATGCCCGGTCCACCCGCCCGCACGGTCTGTGACCCCAGGCAGTCGAAGAGCGGTTGGGCGCGGTCGATCTGCTCGTCGGTGCCACCGGCCAGGATGAGGAGCTCGCCACGCACGGCGTGATCGGACGTGCGCCCGACCGGGGCGTCCATCATGGCGAGGTTCCGGCTCTCGAGTTCGGCTCGCAGGGCGTCGGAGTCGGCGGGGTGGACCGTCGACATGTCGATGAGGAGCGCGTCGGACCCCATGGCGTCGGCGATGCCGTGGCGACCGAGGACGGTCTCGCGGACCACCGATCCGTTCGGGAGCATCGTGATCACGAAGTCGGCGCCCGCGGCGGCGTGTCCCGGCGTCGGGACGACGAGGGCGCCGAGCCGGGCGAGGCGCTCGGTGGCCGCAGCGTCGATGTCGTTGACCCGGAGGTCGTGCCCGTCGTTCGACAGGTTCGACGCCATCGCCGCACCCATCTGCCCGAGCCCGACGAAGCCGATCGTTGCCATCCTCGAAGACTCCTCGGTGCTCAGTTCACGGTCAGGAGGTCGAAATGCACGTGGACGAGCGTTTCGTCGAAGGTCTCGGTGTACAAGCCGAGATTGCCCGCTCCGATGTGGAACCCCTCGGTATCGAACACGCCGACCTGTTCCCCATTGACCGACATCACGACCTCCGATCCGCGCATCGACACGCCCAGGACGTCGGGCGCCGCCGGGTCGGTGACCAGGACCGCCGGCAGCGGGCCGGACTGTTTCACCCGGAGCGGGAGTTCATCCGCGTGCAGGAGTTCCCAGACGCCCGCTCGCGGGTTGATGACGAAGGCGTAGAAGTCGTGGGGGCGTGGTGGCCCCTCGATGCCGACGGGCGGTTCCACGGCGTCGCCGGCCGAGCGGAACACCAGGCCGTACCGATACTGTCCGATCTCGGTGCCGAGCTTGTCGATGTAGACGCTGAGCTCGACGTCGCCGTCGGCGAGGTCGAAACCCCCCAGCGAGACCAACTGGACGTTCGGCTGGGTGGCCTCGAGGTGATACCAGCTCGGCGAGTGGTAGCCCATCCGCCAGATGCCGACGTCGAGGTCGACGAAACCCGAGCCGGTGTCGTCGAAGGAGTCGTTGACCAGCGCCGTGGCACCGACGCCGGCGGCCACCGGGCCGCTCTCGGAGTCCGAGGTATCCGGGCGCTCGTGATCGATGCCGAACTGCAACGCCGGCCGTGCCGGGTCGACGGCATCGGCGGCACACCGGAATCCGGTCTCGCTGATCGTGGCCTGCCCGTTCGGATCGACGGCCTGTCGCATGGCCGCCCCGTCTCGAACCCGGCCGTACTGTCCACCCCGGCGAACCCGCAGGCCCTCGTCGACGGGGGCAGCCGGCTCGCCGACCCACTCCCACACGCCGCCGACCATGTCGAAGGCTCCGGCGGCGCTCACGTTCGCCGGGACCGAACCGACCGGACGCCCGCCCTCGCTCTCGAGGTCGAGTCCGTCGGGGGTGTCGCCGGTCGGATAGAGCGTGCCGTCCGGCCCCCGAGCGGCCACCTCCCATTCGTTCTCGGTCGGCAACCGCTTCTCGAGTGACTGGCAGTACGCCTCGGCCCAGACGAACTCGACACCGGCGACGGCGTGATCGGCCTCGGCCTCGGGGAACTCGCTGCGTTCCCAGGTCAGCGGCGCCGGAGCGCCGATCTGCTGCACGAACGCCACGTACTGGCGGTTCGTGACCTCGAAGGCGTCGATGTGGAAGGCCTCCACGGTCGCCGAGTAGGTCGTGAGGCTCTCGGCCCCTCCCGCCTCGGTCCCCAGTTGATGGGTCCCGGCGACCACCGCGACCATGTCGACGCCCGAGGGCAGGGCAGGCCCCTCGACGGGAGGCTCCACGTCGGGCTCGTCGGCGACGGGGTCCACGGGTGCGGTGGTGACGACGGCTCCCTCGACGGCGACCTCGGAGTCTGCGTTCGTGGTCGAATCGTCACGGGTCACGAACCAGGCGATCGGGAGGCCGACCAACACGATCGCCGCCACCAGGGCCAGAGGGCGGAGGAGCGACGATCGCTCGGTGCCTCCCCGCTCGGCTCCGGCGACGGGTTCGGGCCCGGGACGGCTCCACGAGGCCGCCGGCAGGGACTCGGGTGCCTCGCCGACCGAGGGCATCGTGGCGTGAACGAGCGGGGTCGTCGGCGGGAGCGGCGGCGCCGCCGGCGGTTCCCAGGAGCGCGATTCGGGCTGCGAAGGCGGCTCCGGAACGGCGTGTCCGATCGGTGCCGACTCGGTCGGTGGCAGGAGCGAACGGGCGACGACGGCGGCGCCCCGGGCCACGGCATACTGCGGGTCGGTGTCGAGCAGCGGGACGACGGTGCCCAGCGCCGTGGCCAGCGAGGTTCGCACGATCGGGAGGCGGCAGGAACCGCCGACGAGGAGGACCGCCGAGAGGTCCGCTGGTCCGATGCCGGCCCCGGCCAGGGCCCGCCGGAACGAACCGATGGACTCGTCGACGGCGGGGGCGATCCGGTGCTCGAGATCGCGCCGGGACACCACGACCGCAGTCGCCAGCCCCGGAAGGATGACCGGGATCTCGACCGAGTCCTCCGACGACAGGGTCTCCTTGGCGGTGACGCATTCCCGCCGGAGTCCGGCGACGGCGCCGTCGAACGCCGGGCCGCCCCGTCGTTGGGCTTCCTTCCACGCATCGCCCAGGCGGGACTGGACCAGGTGCAAGACGACGTCGTCGAAGTCGATGCCACCGAGATGGTCTTCGCCCTCGGCCCGGCCGACGAGGTCGAATCCGGACTCGGTTCGACGCAGAACCGCTGCGTCGAACGTCCCGCCGCCGAGGTCATAGACCCCGACGACACCGCCGACCGGTAGGGAGTGCGTCTGTTCGTGGAAGCAGGAGGCGGCGTGGGACTCGGTCAGGAGCACCGGGTCGAGGTCGGCGGCGGCCAGGGCCCGGCGCAGACCGGCGAGCCGCTCGTCTCGCCAGATGGCCGGGTGGGTCAGCACCATGCGTTCCGGGCGGCCACCCTCCTGCTCGGCGACACGGTCGACCGCCCAGCGGAGGTGGCTCCCGACCAGGTCGGCCGGATCGAAGGTGTGCCCGTCGACGATGATGGGCGACGATGTCCCGAGCCGTCGCTTGAGGTCTCGGACCAGGCGCAGCGGTTCCGACCCGCCCCGGGTCGCGGCGTCCTCGCCGTGCAGCAGGGTCCCATCGGGTCGCACGAAGACCACGGCCGGGACGGCGCCGGAACGGTTGCCGAGCGTCGCCACGCGAACGACCCCGTCTCGGGCGACGGCGGCTGCGGTCGAGGTGGTGCCGAAATCGAGACCGAGTGCATAGGTCATGGGGCGCTCCTCATCCGAGATCGTTGACCTGGAACTCTTCGAAGTGGATGTGGACCTTCTGCGAGTCGGCCCGGCTGATCAGCACCAGACCGTTGGCCGTGCCGTCGAAGCCCGGGATGTTGCGGGTGTGGACGGCCGATCCGCCGATCTTGAACTGGTAGTTGCCCTCGCCGAGGTCGACCACCTCGAGCTCCACCTCGGCCGGAATCGAGCGGGACGCCTCCTCGATGATCACGTACTCGGCGCCGTCGGCGCCGAAGGGTCCGGCGCCCGTGGGTTCCCGGCTGGCCAGCTGCCAGGTCGAGCTCCGCTCGTCGACCATGAAGACCAGGCCTCGGCCGTCGTCGTCGAAACCGAAGGCCAGCCCGTACGAGAAGGTGCCGTCGGGCGTGGTGAGACTGGGCTCGACGAAGGCCGAGGTCAGCAGTGCGTAGCCCTGGTCGGGGTTCGACCGCCACGGCCCGAGCGCCAACGCTTCCTTCATGGGTGCCTGGGTCTCGAGATGGAGGAACTCGTTCGGGTGATAGCCCCGCCGGAACTGGCCGTCGACGGTGAGCTCGGTCCAACCCGAGGTCGAGTCCGAGAAGTCGTCGAAGACCTCGACGCCCGCCGGCAGCGGGACGACCTCGGGCTCGTTGGGCCGTTCCGGCTTGACGTAGTCGACGAACGTCCCGGTCGCCGCGTTCGGGTCGAGACCGTCGGCGGCGCATCGGAAACCGGCGGTCCGGAGCGCGCTGGATCGAATCGGATCGACCGGGAGTCGGGTGACGTTCTCGCGAAGGAACCCGTTCTGACCGCCCCGCAACACCCGGAGATCGGGACCGACCCGCTGGTCGTAGCTGTCGGCAACCCACTCCCAGACGTTGCCGGCCAGGTCGAAGACCCCGAAGGGGCTGACGTTGCCGGGCACCGAACCGACCGGGTAGGTGCCCGAATCGGGGAGCTCCACCGCGGTGCGATCGTCGCCCCACGGCCAGATCCTCCCTTCGCTGCCTCGGGCCGCCACCTCCCACTCGGATTCGGTGGGAAGTCGCTTCGACGACGCGGTGCAGAACGCCGTCGCCCACTCATGGGACACGCCCTCGACGGGATGGTCGGCCCGGTCTTCGGGGTAGGTGCCGCCGCGCCAGGACGCCGGGGTCTCGGCTCCGGTCTTGTCGACGAAGTCCTTGTAGCCGGCGTTCGTCACCTCGAAGGCGTCGATGAAGAACGCCGGGAGGTCGACCGTTTGCGTCAACGATTCGGAACTGTTGGCCTCGGGTCCGTCGAGTCCGAGTGGGTAGGTCCCGGCGGGAATCTCGATCATGCCATCGGCCGGGGCCGCCATGGCCATACCGAGCACGGCCGGTTCGGGCGTCCCAGCGTCGACCGCGGTGTCCTCCGACCCATCGGGTCCCGCAGCGCCTTCGACGACCTGGTCGGATCCCGGTCCGGCGGACGCGTCGAGCGGCTTGTCGTCGCCCCTCGTCATCGCGTAGGCGACGGCGCCGAGCACGAGCAGCAGCACGACGGGGACACCGACCAGCGCCAGGCGGCGACGTTCACGGGGTTCGCTCGGTCCCCCGGTCCCGCCGCCTGCCGGGGGTTGGCCCGAGGGTGGGCGCGGGAACCCGACCCCGTGATCGACCGCCGGATCCGACGGTTCGAACACCTCCGGAGGTGCCGTCTCGGCGGCTGCGGAGGGCGCCTCCGACATCGGTGTGGCCGGGGTCGGTGCCAACGGCGTCGGTGTGACCTCGGTCGGTGTGGCCGGGGACGGCGTGGCTGCGGTCGGTGTGGCTGCGGTCGGTGTGGCTGCGGTCGGTGTGGCCGGGGTCGGTGTGGCTGCGGTCGGTGTGGCCGGGGTCGGTGTGGCCGGCGGATCGGTCAACCAGGGTGGCGGCGGCAGCGAGTGGGGTCGGGCGCCGGTCGACGGATCCGCCGCGACAGCGGGGGCCGCATCGTGGCCGTCGTCGGGCAGCTGCGGCGGGGTCACCGGTGGGCTCGGCGCCGCAGCGGATCCTGGCAGCGGTCGTCCCGGCCGGGTCGGCATGGAGGGCCGGTCGGCGCCGAGGGCCGGATCGGCCAGCGCCCGAGCCGCAATGGCGGCTCCCTTGGCGGCGGCGTGGACCGGGTCGATGTCGACACGGACGAGTTCACCGAACCGCTCGCTCAGCAACTGGGCCACCAGCGGGATCCGAGACGACCCACCGACGAGGAGGATCGCCGACAGATCCGCCGGCGTGAGCGAGGCCCGTTCGATCGCCCGCTCGAGGGCGTCGAGCGTCGTTTCGAGAATGGGTCGGATCCGCGACTCGAAGACGGCTCGTTGGAGCCGGACCGAGTCCTCGACGCCGGGGAGCATCACGGCGATCTGTGCCTCGGACTCGCTCGACAGCAGTTCCTTGGCCTCGACACAGCTGCGTCGCAGGTGCGACATCGCCGTCACGTGTTCGGCGTCGTCGGGATCGAGCTGCCACTCGATGCCCGATGTCGTCTGGATGAAGTCGAGCACGGCGGAGTCGAAGTCCATGCCCCCGACGTGTTCGAGACCGACGGGCTCACCGATGATGTCGAATCCGCTGTCGGTCTTGCGGAGCACCGCGGCGTCGAACGTGCCTCCGCCGAGGTCGTAGACGGCGATCGTGGCCCCGGAGGCCATCCGGGTCTCGGCCGCATAGGCGACTGCGGCGGCCGCCGGCTCGCTGATGAGGATGACGTCGTCGAGTCCGGCCATCTGGAGCGCCTGCCCGAAGATGTCCATCTTGAACAGGCCCCAGTTCGCCGGGTGGCAGACGGCGATCCGCTGGGGGTGCTCGCCTTCGCGATCGACCACCCGTTCGATGACGTGCCGGAACATCCGGGCCATCAACGCCTCGGCCGAGAAGGGCGAGCCCCGGAGGAAGAGCGGGGTGGGGTCACCGAGACGACGCTTGAATTCCCGGGCCGCCCCCGACCCGTCGATCAGGGCCTTTCGATTCGCGGCATCGCCGACCACCATCGTGCCGTCGTCGTTGAGATACAGGACGGTCGGGATGCTGTCGGCGATCGGACCCAGGCCGAAGACCTCGACGGCACCGTCATCGGCGCGCAGTGCCGCGGCCGTGTAGCTCGTGCCGACGTCGATCCCGAGGTCGTATGGCAACGTCAGCCCCCCTGTCTCGAGTTCTCGTGCTGACCGTAGTTCGCTGCGGCGTTCGCCGCTCGGCCACGGTCGACGGAGAAGCCGGCTCAGCTGACCCCGGGGCGCCGACCGGACCAGGGGGCGGCGGCCTCCAGTTGGGTGGAGAGCTGGAGGAGCAGGGCGTCCTCCCAGGCGCCGGCGACGAGCTGCACACCGATCGGGACCCCGGTGGCCGACACGCCCAAGGGAAGCGAGATCGCCGGCATTCCCGCGATGTTCCACACCGCGGTGAAGGCGGCCATGGGGAAGCAGTTCAGCAGCGGCATCGAGGGATCGGTATCGGCGCCGTCCCACACCGCTCCGACCGCCAGCGGGAGGCAGGCCATCGTGGGGGTGAGCAGGACGTCGTAGTCCCGGCCGAAGGGGGCGACCAGCGACCGAGCCATCAACTGGGTGAGATAGACGGCCTCGACGTAGGCGATCGAGTCGACCTGCTCGGCGAGCCGACGGAGTGCGATGTTGTGCGGTTCCATGCGGGTCGGATCCAGGGGCAGCCCGGCGCTGCCGGTGTTCCAGACCGTGAGGAACGCCTCGGTGAACGTGTCGGGGTCGGGCGCCGCCAGACGAACCTCGGCGACCTCGTGGCCGAGATCGCTCAGGAGCCCGGCCGCCGCCATCGTGGCGGCGATCACCTCGGCGTCCACCGGGCCCTCGAGCAGCGGTGCCGTGGTGACGCCGATCCGGAGGCGCCCCGGGGCCTCGGTCGCCAGCTCGGCGTACGGGCGGGGCGGAGGGGGTGCGTGGTACCAGAACAGCGGATCGGGCCGGGAGAGCTGGTCGAGCGCAGCCGCCGAGTCGGCCACCGTGCGGGTCAGGACGCCCTCGGTGGCAAAGCCTTCGAGCGCGTTCACCGAGTTGGGGATGCGATTGCGGCTCGGCTTCAACCCGACGAGACCGTTGCACGAGGCGGGAATCCGGATGGAGCCGCCCCCATCGCTGGCATGGGCCATGGGGGCCAGGCCGGCGGCGACGGCCGCTCCGGCGCCGCCGCTCGATCCACCGGGGGTGAGGGAGAGGTCCCACGGGTTCCGGGTCGCGCCGAACCGGTTGTTCTCGGTGGCCGAGATGGTCCCCAGCTCGGGCGTGTTGGTCTTGCCGAGCAGGACGAAGCCGGCGGCGCGAAATCGTTCGACCACGAAGGCATCGTCCTGGACCGGGTCGGGCGACGCTGCCTCGGACCCGTACGACGTCGGCCACCCGGCTACGTCGACGAGGTCCTTGATCGGCAGCGGAACGCCGTGAAACGGGGCCAGCTCGTCGGCGGGCGTGGCCGCCACGGCGTCGGCGGCCTGCGCCGCCGAGGCCCGAACCCGGTCGTCGTCGCGGACGCAGAATGCATGGAGCCGAGGGTCGAGCCGCTCGATGCGTTCCAGGTAGACCTCGGCCACCTCGACGGGGCTGACCTCCCGTCGGCGAATGGCGCCGGCCCAGTCCAGAGCAGATGCAAAGGCGTCCATGGTTCCTCCACGCGGCGATCTCGTCCGAGCCGTCATCATGACACGGGCGGGGTCGCCGCACGGCTTGCGGAGCCGCCTCGGCTGGACAAGGGTTCGCCAACACCTCCTGATCGGATCCTCCATGACCACTCCCGCTCGTGTCGTCGTCGCTCCACCCGAGGGTCGTCTCGTGGTGCACGACGTCGACCTCCCGGACCCGGGCCCCAGCCAGGTGCTGATCCGCCAGACGGCCTCGGGGATCTGCCATTCGCAGCTGCACCAGCTCCATCGACCCCGACGGTCGGCGATCCTGCTCGGTCACGAGTCGACCGGTGAGGTCCTGGCAGTCGGTGGCGACGTCACCCACGTGGCGGTCGGTGACCTCGTCTTCGTGACGTGGGTTCCCCGCAACCCCGACGCGGCCGCCACGTGGCGTGGCGGCTTCTCACTCCCCCTCGCCGACGGCACGGCCGCCTCGACCGCCGATGTCTTCACCTGGGCCAGCCACACGATCGCCGATGAGTCGCTCGTGGTCCGCGCACCCCGTGACGCCGCTCGTGACGTCACCGCCATCATCGGTTGTGCGGTCATGACCGGGGCCGGCGCGGTCCTGAACACCGCCGGCGTCGGGGCCGGTGACTCGGTGGCCATCTTCGGTGTCGGTGGGGTCGGTCTCTCGGCGGTTGCCGCGGCTGCCGCATCGGGTGCCGACCCGGTCATCGCCGTCGATCTCGACGACGAGAAGCTGGCCTTCGCCCGACGATTCGGTGCGACGCACGTCGTCAACGGTGCCGACGGCGACCCGATCGCCGCGATCCGGGCGATCACCGCCGGGCGCCGGGAGGGCCTGGGCTTTCGGGGACTCGCCATCGAAGGCGTCGACTACGCGTTCGACTGCATCGGTCATGCCTCGACGATGGCCCAGATCCTCGCCGCCGCCCGTCCGGGACGGTTCGGGGTCGAACGGGGTGGAACGGCGGTGCTGGTGGGCGTGCCGACCACCACCTTCGATCTCGATGCCGGGTCGCTCCTCATGACCGAGAAGGCGTTCGTCGGGTCGATCGGGGGCTCCTGCACCCCCGATCGGGATTTCGAGACCTTCGTTGCCTGGCACGACGACGGGCGTCTGCCGCTCGACGAGATGGTCACCGAGCGATTCTCGCTCGACGAGGTCAACGAGGCCTGCGAGGCCCTCGCTGGCGGTCGCATCCGGGGCCGCGCCATCTTCGACCTCGAGGCCTGATCGGCGGACGGCGACACGATGGAGGGGGCACCGATGCCCGAAGCAGGCGAACCACCCGTCGACGTCGTGGTCGTCGGCGCCGGCAACGCCGGCTTCTCCGCGGCTCACGCCGCCCGGGCCACCGGGGCATCGGTCCTCGTGATCGAGAAGGCACCCGAAGCCGAGGCCGGCGGCAACAGCTACTACACCGCAGGCGCCACCCGGGTCGTCCACGGCGGCGCCGAGGCCCTGCGCCCCTGGCTCGACCCCGAGTCCATCGAACGGCTCGACCGGACCGATCTCGCTCCCTACTCGGCCGAGCAGTTCCGCGCCGACCTGGTCCGACTCACCGAGGGTCGAAACGATCCGGGCATGACCGAGCGGCTGATCACCGACAGCGCCGACCTTCCTGCGTGGATGGCCTCGATCGGCATTCGTTGGCGCCTCATGTACGAGCGGCAGGCCTATCGGGATGGCGATCGATGGGTCTTCTGGGGCGGCCTCGCACTGGGTGTCGTGGATGGGGGCAAGGGTCTGATCGCCCAACACACCGAGGCGGCGACCCGTTCCGGTATCCCGATCCGCTACGGAACCGCCTGTACCGGTCTGCAGCGTGACCCCTCCGGCGGGATCGTGGGAGTCGTCCTGCGCCGTCCGGACGGACGCGATTCGACCATCGAGGCCGGCTCGGTGGTGCTCGCTGCGGGTGGCTTCGAGGCCAGTCCCGAGCGGCGCGTCGAGCATCTCGGCGCCCCGTGGGCCACCGCACTCGTTCGGGGCACCCCGCACAACACCGGCGAGGTCCTCGAGACGGCGCTGGCGGTGGGTGCCGCTCGGGCGGGCGACTGGGCCTCGTGCCACAGTGTGGCCTGGGACGCCGATGCGCCGGCCCAGGGCGGTGAGCGCGTCCTCACCAACCAGCTCACCCGGCAGAGCTACCCGCTGGGCATCGTGGTCAACACCGACGGTCGCCGTTTCGTCGACGAGGGCGCCGACTTCCGGAACTACACGTACGCCAAGTACGGCCGCGAGATCCTCGCCCAACCAGGGGGTCTCGCCTTCCAACTCTTCGACGCCAAGACCCGCCCACTCCTGCGGGTCGAGGAGTACGAGAGCAGTCCCATCGCCGCGGCAACCGCCGGCACGCTCGGCGAACTCGCCTCCGAATTCGGCATCGACCCCGACGGCCTGGAGCAGACCGTCCTGGCGTTCAACGCCTCGATCACCGACCATCCGTTCGACCCGACCATCAAGGACGGACGCTCGGCACGGGTGGAGCCGCCCAAGTCCAACTGGGCGCAGGCGCTCGATACGCCGCCCTACTTCGGCTACGCCGTGCGATGTGGGATCACCTTCACGTTCGGCGGGCTGGCCATCGACGACGATGCCCACGTCCTCGACGAGCGCGGCACACCGATCGAGGGGCTCTACGCCGCCGGTGAGATCGCCGGTGGACTGTTCTCGGGCAACTATCCGGGGGGCAGCGGACTGACCGCCGGGTCGGTGTTCGGACGTCGGGCCGGAGCCCACGCCGGTGCGACACGGACCCGGCGATCGGCAGACCGGATCGTCTGATCCGGGCCCGTCCGGGCCGCCGGAGCGATCACCCGGTGGGCAGGGGCCGGTGGGCACGCGGGTTCGCCAGCCCAGGTTCGCGGCGCGGGTTCGCCGGCGCAGGAACGACACGGTTCGGTGTACGCGATGGCAGACTGCGGCGGTGTCGGCCACCACCACCGGAGCCCTGCCCGCCACCACGGAGTCACCGCGGGTGAATCCCCTGGTGGTCATGGCCTTCGTCGTGTTGGTGTGGGGCCTCGGGCCCCCGATCACCAAGTTGGTCACGGCACCGCCGCTGGTCGGCGCCCTCGTTCGCTTCGGGATCTCGTTTCCGGTCCTGTTCGTCGTTTCGACCCGGCGTGGTCATCCCGTCGATGCGGCGGTGCTGCGCTCGACGGCGCTTCCCGGGATCGCCTTCGGTCTGAACCTCGTGTTCGTCTTCGCAACGCTGCAGGAAGCGACGGTCGCCGTCCTGTCGACGACCGTCGCCATCCAGCCGGCGCTCCTCCTCATCGTCGCCGGACCGATCTTCGGCGAACGGCCGGGCCTGCGCCACGTCCTGTGGAGCCTCGTCGGCATCACCGGGGCGGCCATCGTGATCCTGGGTGCCGGTTCGGGCGTCCGAGCCTCGCCCCTGGGCGTGGGGCTCGCGCTGATCGCCCTGGTCACCTTCTCGGTGTACTTCGTGCTCACCCGCCTGGCCCGGTCCACGGCCAACGTCGATCCGCTCCAATGGATGGCGGGCGTCAACTTCTGGGCCTTCGTCGCGGCGATTCCTCCTTCGTTGATCTGGGTCCGAGGGGAGGACCTCGCGCAGTTCGGCGGACTCGACTGGCTGTGGATCGCGATCGTCGCCTACGTCACCGGAGCGTTGGGCCATGTGGCCATGGGCTGGGTCCACGCCTTCGTCCAGGCGGCGCGCTCCTCGCTCTACCTCCTCGCCATGCACCTCGTCGCCGTCGGACTGGCCTGGCCGATCCACGACGAGCCGGTGACCGCGGTCCAGGTGCTGGGCGGTGTGGTGCTGCTCGGGTCGGTCATGGCCGTCATCCGGATCCCCACCGTGCCGGCCGATCGAGTCGCGCCGCGTCGCACCCGGCGGTCTCGAAGGAGGCCCGAGTTCAACCCGATCCGCGGGACGTCGCTGACGATCCCCCGCGCGAGCAGATCCCGGTATCGCTCCTCGGCCAGTCCCAGCGTGCCGACGAGGATCTCGTGGTTGTGCTGGCCGAACGTCGGCGAGCTGCGTTCGTGCTCCAGGCGCCTTCCGTCGATCACGTACGGCAGGCCGGCGTAGGCATACCGGCCGACCTCGGCGTGATCGAGCGCCGTGAACCAGCCGTTGGCGTTCAGGTGCGGATCACCGACGAGATCACCGCCGTGATGCACCGCCGCCGCCCGCACACCGGCCGCCTGAAGCCGGCTCGCCAGTTCATGGCGTCCGAATCCGATGGTCGCGACCGAGAGTGCCTCGTCGAGCTCACGACGGTGCCGCCATCGCTCGTCGGCCGATTCGAAGCGGGGATCCGATGCCAGTTCGGGGCGGTCGAGCCGGCGGCACAGGACACCGAAAGCCCCGTCGTCGCTCGCATCGATCGCCACCCATTCGTCGAGTCCCCGGGTCGGATACGCGCCGTGCGGGGCGCCACCCGGGCGATCGTTGCCGACCGTCACCGGTGGCGCCGCACCGACCTCGATCGCGAGCAGGATCTCGCCGGCCCAGTGCATCGCCGCTTCCCGTTGGGTCACCTCGACGTGTTGACCGGCCCCGAAACGGATGCGGTGGGCCAGTGCCGTCAGCGTGGCCGCGGCGCCGTGCAGCGCCCCGACCGGGTCGAGATACGCACTGCCCGAACCCAGTGGCCCGGAGTCGGGATAGCCGATCATGGACGCCATTCCGGCCATGGCCTCCATCGTCGGGCCGAGACCCTTCAACGACGATTGCGGGCCGCCCGAACCGAACGCCGGCATCTCGACCACGACGATCTCGGGCGAGTCGGTCACCAGGTCGGCGTAGCCGAGCCCCATGCGATCGAGCGCTCCGGGGGTGTAGTTGACCAACACGACGTCGGACCGGAGGGCGAGGCGGCGAGCCAGGTCGAGCCCCTCGGCGGACTTGGTGTCGAGGGCAACGGTCACCTTGTCGTGGTTCTGCGAATTGAACCAGCAGCTCCGGTCGTAGGGACGGTCGCCGGGAACGCCGTCGGGGTAGAGATGGGTCCGCGACGGCGAGCCCAGTTCGCCCCGCCAGGTGTCGTGACGGGTCGGCCCCTCGAGCTTGATCACCTCGGCACCGAGCATGGCGAGGTGCCGGCCGGCCATCGGACCGGCCCACGCCACGGTGAGATCCAGGACCCGGAGCCCGGACAACGGCTTCCCGATCGGCGATTCCGATTCGGTCGCCCCGACTCCGGCGCCGCCGCCGACCCACGGTTCGGGGGCGGGAGTCCAGTCGTCGCGCCCGGTCACCGGGCTCGGCGGAACCACCGGCGTGTGGCTCATCCGACAGATCGGTCCGAGGGCCCGCCGCCGGCCCGCCTCGGGCCAGTCGACCCACCGCCAATAGTCGCGAGCCGCGAGCTGGGGGTCGTCGAACTGGGCTGCGGGCTCGAGGATCGGGGCGAGGATCAGACCGTGCTCGGCCGCTCCGGCCACCAGGTCGGCCACCTCGAGGTGCCCCCCACTGCCACGCAGTTCCGCCTCGGCCTCCCGCCAGGCCATCGACAGGTCGGCCCAGTGCCGAAAACGGGGGTCCTCGATCAGATCGTCACGGTCGAGAAGGCGGCAGTAGATCGACCACTGGTCCGGTCGCAGGAAGTACACCACCCACCCGTCCCGACAGCGGACCCGACCCTTGGGCCTGGCCATCTCGTCGCGAACCGTCAGGGTTCGGTTGTAGGTCCACTGGCCCGAGAAGTTCTGCTCCATGGCGGCGGCGCATTCGTGAACGGACACCTCGACGAGATCCGGGCGACCGGGCCCCGTCCTCCCGTCGCCGGCGGCGTCGGATCGCATCCGGCCGATCAGTCCGGCCACCAGCCCGACGTACAGATAGCTCCCCGCGGCATAGGCGGTGCGATTCCCATGGCCGTAGAGGGGCGGCCGATCGGCGAGGCCATTGATGAACATCGAACCCGAGAGGGCCTGGTGAACCAGCTCACCGGCATGCCATTCGACATAGGGCCCCCGGCGACCGAACTCGGTGACGAGACCGACCAACGGGCGCCCACACCGTTCGACGATGCGATCGGCGAGGGCGGGGTCGGCGACGACCACGACATCGAAGCCCGCCGCTGCGGCGACGACTGCGTCGTGATCGGCAGGGTCGCCGGGATCGAGGGCGCTGCGTTCGGTCCGGAACTTCCCCGTGTTCAGGTGGCGAAACTGCGCCGACTCGCCGATCGGCCGCTCACCGGCCTGGTAGACCGCTCGACCGATCCGCGGGGCATCGGGCCGACCCTCGACGAGCTCGACGTCGGCGCCGTGGTCGGCGAACAATCGTGCGGCGTAGCGACCGGCGAAGTGACCGCTGGCGTCGAGCACGGCCAGGCCGGCGAGCGCTCCGTCGCGTCGCGGTTCCCTCACGACGCCAGCCGGTGGATCGATTCGCTCTCGAGATGCACGACGACCTCGTCACGGTCGTCGTCGACGACGACGAACTCGCTCGACACATAGCCGTGTCCGCGGTGTTCCCAGACCCTGGTGATCCGGCCCCGGGCCGTGAGGGGCGTCCCGATGGGGCAGGTGCGGAAGAACGAGGATCGGAGCCCACGATGGACCCGGGGACCGTCGAACCGGAAGCGGAGGGGCAGGACGTGCGCCGAGACCCTCGCGAGCATCGCCGGGTGGAGGAGGTCGGCGAACACCGGTTCGTCGACCTCGTGGGCGGCGAGCCACGACTGCGCCGTCGAGGCCGAGGTGTCGATGGGGAGAGCGGGCAGAGGGCCCGCCGTCCGCAAGCCCTCGTCGTCGACCGGCGGAAGCACGGCCGGGGTGTCCCCGATGGGGAACGAGACCGGGAACGGCCGAGCCGTGTCGGTGCGCTGCCGAACACTGCCGTCGGCGCACAGCCCTCGACCCTCGACGAGGATCTCGACGTCGAGCACCTGCCCGGGACCCTCGGTTCGTTCGGTGTGCGTGATCGACAGCCGGTCCCCGTCGTAGACCGGCCGCTTGAATCGCATCGTCGCCTCACCGTGGCCGAGCCAGTCGTCGCCCCAGCGACGGTGAGGTTCGGCGAAGGCGTAGGCGAACAGCGTGAGCCCCGGGACGATCGCGCCCGAGAAGCCGTGTCGGCGCGCTTCGTCGGTGTGGATCGGGTTCTTCGAGTCGGGCGCGGTGTTCCGCGCGGTGATCGAGGTCATCGTCGTCCGCCGTCGACCAGGAACGCCTGCGCCGTGCAGGCTGCGCCGTCGTCGGCGGCCAGGAACAGCACCATCTGCGCGAACTCCGCAGGCAGGATGCGTCGCTTGATCGCCTGGTCGCGCAGCGTCTGCGCTTCACCGTCGGGCGTCCACCACTTGTCGAGTTGGCGTTCGGTGGCGACCCACCCGGGCAGCACCGTGTTGACCCGGACGTTGCTCGGTCCGAAGGTCCGGGCCAAGGTGCGGGTGATGCCCTCCACACCCGATTTGGCGATCGCGTAGCCGGGAAAGAAGTCCTCCTGCATCATGTAGCTGCTCGAACCGATGTTGATGATCGACCCGTTGCCGGCGGCGATCATGCCGGGGGCCACGGACTGGATCGCGAAGAAGTAGTGCCGCAGATTCGTGTTGAGACGGTCGTCCCAGTAGTCGGGTGTCATGTCGGACCAGGAATGCCGATCGTCGCTGGCCGCGTTGTTGACCAGCACCGTGATCCCACCCAGGTCGTCGCCGGCGGCGGCCAGGGCCTGCTGCAGCGCGGCGATGTCGACGAGATCGACCTGGTAGAAGCGCGGCCGATGCCGCGGATCGAAGTTCGCACATCGCTCGAGCGTCTCTTGTGCGGCCGTGGCATCGATGTCGGCGAAGCCGACCCGACTCCCCTGCCGGGCGAACTGGTCGACCATGGCGGCACCGATCCCGGCGGCACCACCGGTGATGAACACCGTGCGGTCCACCAGGGAGGGATAGCTCGCGTAGTTCGTCGATGGTGTGCTTGCGGGATCGCTCACGGAGACTCCTCGATCGGTTCCTTGCTCGGGCTGCGGTCCCAGAGAGCAACGAGACGAGTCGCATGCTCGGCGTTCACCGATCGTGGCGGGACCTCACCACGGATCATGGCTCGAACCTGCTCGACGGCGCTGGCGGCCTGAGCATCGGCGTTCGCCGCAGTCAGGCCGCCGAGGTGAGGGGTGGCGACCACGCGGGGATGGGCGGCCAATCGGGGAGATGGCCGTTGATCGTCGGCAGCGTCCGACATCCAGCCCGAGGGCTGCCAGGTGCGCCGCATTCCAGCGCCTCGAGGACGGCCTCCTCGTCGAGCAACTCACCGCGGGAGACGTTGATCAGGATCGCCCCCGCCTTCATGGCCGCCAATTCGGTCCGTCCGATGAGGTTCGTGGTGGTCGGACCGCCCGGAGCCAGGGGGAACACGACGTCGGACACGGTCAACAGGTCGTGCAACCCGACCCGGTCGATCGGTTCGGGGATCTCGGCGACGAACGGATCGTACGTGACCACCTCCATCCCGAGTGCGACGAGCAGGTCGGCCAGGTACGAGCCGATCGAGCCGAAGCCGATCAGGCCGGCCGTCAGCCCGCGGAGCTGGAGGCCGCGGCGCTGGGGAGGAAGGCGTCGGGCCCGATACTCGATCGTGGAGTCGCTGATGTTCCTCGCGACGTCGAGCAGCAGGCCGAGGGCCAGTTCGGCCGTCGAGGCGACATAGGTCCGATCGGCCCGCGCCACCAGCACGCCAGCGGTGCTCGCCGCGTCCACGTCGATCGTGCTGATGTCGACGGCGCAGCGAAGGAACGCCACCAGCTCGGGCAGTCGTTCGAAGAGCGGGGCCGAGCCCGGCGTCGAGCGGTGGGCGACGATCACCTGGCAGCCGGTTGCTGCGTCGACCAGTTCGTCGTCGGTCAGATCTCGGTCGGTCGGGTTGACGACGACGTCGGCGATCGCCTCGAGTTCGGGGAGGGCACGCCCGAAGTAGGCCGATCGGTCCTCGGGGTTGTGGGTCACGAACACGCGCACGCCGCAACGCTAGTGCCCGCCCGCCGACACGGCCGGTCCGGTTCGCTGCGTAGGCTCGCTCCATGGGAGCTGGTGCGAAGAACGAGGCGATCCGACTCACCGAGGCGGCGAATGCCCTGATCGCGGCCTTGGACGAGGGACGACCGGTCTCCGACGACGACCACGTCCGGATGGTGCGCCTCCTCGAGCACGGCCTGTCGCGGCGGGTCGATCATCGGATCCGGCAACTGCACCTCGACACGCCGGCGTGGTCCGGGCTTCGACCCGAACGCGTTGCGGCGATCGCGGCGCTCGAGCCGGGCCTGGCCGTCCTGATGGGTTCCCACCCGGACGGGTTCGTCCGACAAGCCGCGGTCGAGGGTGCGCGATCGTGGCTGGCGTCGGCCGACGGGTCACCACCCGCCAGACCGCCCGTCGGGTTGACCCGGATGCTCGCCCAGCGAGCGCTCGATGCGATCCCACCGGTCGGCCAGGCCGCTCGACAGGCCGTCGCCGAGCTCTTCGCCACCGAGTCGGAACCGGATCACCGCGGTCGCATGCGCAACGGGGTCGAGCGGGCTGCCCGGGAGATCGTCGCCCAGACGCGATCGGTCGTGGTCTGCCCGGACCTGGTGATCGCCGCCCTCGATCTCTTCGACACCCACGTCGGGCGGTACTCGATCACGGGGACGCCCGACCACCATCGCCACACCCTGCGCGAGGTCGATCGCCGCGAACAGGTCCTCGCCGAGCTCGGGGCCCTACTCCCCCAGCTCACCGGAGAAGCATCGCGCTCGGCAGCCGTTCGCCTGATCGACTTCTACCAACGTTCGCTCACCCCGGTTCGTCCCGCTGATGGCTTGGCGTCGGACCTCGACCCGAATCCCGGGTGAGTTGATCCAGGATTGATCGCCGTGTGGGAGTGCCGTGGATCGGTGGCGCGATCGTCACGACGAGGCACCAACCTCGGGAGGTCGACATGACGATGCGTGAGCGAGACCAGGCCAAGCGAGACCTCGAGTTCGCACAGACCGTGTCGGCCGAACTCGACTGGCACGCACTCGTCGATGCCAGCCAACTCGCAATCTCGGTCCGCAACGGCGTCGTCACGGTCGCCGGCACGGTGCCCAGCATGGCCGAGAAGCTCGTCGTGCTCGACACCATCGAGTCGGTGGACGGCGTCCACGACGTGATCAGTCGAATCGACGTCAAGGTGCCACCGGAGTCCGGTCGGACCGACGCCGAACTCGCTGGCGTGATCGAACAACTCCTCACCTGGGACGCACTGGTACCCGAGCAGGATCTCGAGCATTGGGTGAGCGATGGCTGGGTCACCTTGCGCGGTGCGGTGCCGACGGCCCGTCAGCGATCCGAGGCCGAGCGTGTGGTCGCCCATCTGCTCGGCGTCCGGGGCGTGACCAACGAGATCGAGCTCCTCGAACCCCCGCTCGATCCGACGGCGGTGCGCGAAGCCATCGTGGAAGCGCTCGAGCGCCACGCTCGGCACGAGGCGAGCCACATCGACGTCGTGGTCGACGACAACCGAGTGACTCTTTCCGGTTGGGTCGAGTCGCCGGCCGAGAGGCGTGCGGTCATCGGCGCCGTCAGCCATGCACCCGGAGTCGAGACGCTGTGTACCGGCCTGGTCGTGCGGCCGGCGCTCGATGAACCCGACGGTCGGATCGGCTGAGCCGCTCACACTCGACGACCGCCGAGCCGGGGATACCCGACACCATGGGCATGGGAACGACGGGGAACCCGCGGTCGACGGCCCGGGTCGAGCGCCCGGCCCGGTTGAGTACGCTCCCGAGCATGCACGCCGACGAGATCCCGGTCGCTCACACGCCCCCCGGCGGCTACGGCGAACGGTTCCCCGAACCGGTCTTGGCCGGCTGCACCGAACCCCTGGTCGAGGGCGCCCCCGACCTCCGAGGATTGTGGAAGGCCGTACGGGTCGTGCGAGGCGGTGACCTCGCTCCCGAGACCGACCCTCTGTACTCCTACGTCGAACGCATCGAACAGTGCGGGAACCGCATCGTCGACATGGGTGGCGGCACGATCGCCGATGCCCGCGCCGACGGAACCGAGGAGAACGGTGTTCACGACGTCTCCGTCTTCGACTACATCACGCCCATCCACGTGATCGCGTCCTACGAGGCCGGCGTGTTCGTCCTCCGTCCGGTCGGGATCCCTGGCATCGAGGTCACCCGCCGGCTCGACGCCGACGGCCACATGATCTGGACCCGCCCCGACCTCGGCGGTCTCGTCGTCACCCTCGAACGCATCGGCGACGGCGCCGGCACCCCGGTCAACACCTTCCATCGGCCGTCGCCGGCGACCTGAGTCCGATCAGCGGTGCCGGTCGACGAAGGCCTCGACCGCCCGATCGAACGCCTCGGGCTGTTCGACATTGATGGAGTGCCCTCCTTCGAGGTCGACGACCTCGAGACGAGGGATGGTCTGACGGGCGATCGGCACGCTCTTCTGGAACGCCTTCTCCCAGGTGCCGTTGACGAGCAGCGTGGGCACCGAGATGCTCCCGAGATCCTCGCGGGAACTCCAACCGTGGGCGTTCGACCCGAGGTGGGCGATCGCATGCGCCGGCATGGCGTCGGCGGCGACGACCATCTTCTCCTTCAGGACCGCCGGGAAGCGCTTGGCGTGGATGGGATGCGTCGGCAGCGAGCGCCGTTCCTCGAGGGTCACCGGAGGCCGTGGCTGCCCGCTGCGCCGGGGGAGCCCGAACATCGCACGGGAGTTCGTGACGACCAGGCCGCGCACCCGGTCCGGGTGGGCCAGGCAGTACCGCGCCGCGACGGCACCACCGAGCGAATGACCGACGAGCCAGACCCGTTCGAGCGAACGCTCGGCACGCAGCCGATCGAGGTGATCGAGGACCACCGTCCGCCCGTAGGCGAGGGGTTCGTCGGGGCCCGGCGAGCGACCATGCCCGGGGAGTTCGACGAGGAACAGGCGGAACCGTCGGCCCAGTCGTTCGACGTTGAGGTCCCATTGCACGTTGCTCGACATGAAGCCGTGGATCAGGATCACCGCCTCACCGGCTGGGTCACCCACCTCGTCGACATGGAGGGTCATGGCCTCGTCGTTGGCATGGCTGCTCCACCTGGTCGGTGCCTCGATGACGGGAGAACCTACGCGCTTGCTCGAGAGTTGGCAATCGACCGACAACCGGTGCACACGCCGGTCTCGGAGCCGCCGTGCCGGAGCGTCGTTCCGAGCCTGTTCCGGGACGCCACGGTTGCACGGATGGCCCGACCATGTCACGGTGACGCACCGCTCGGGCGGGTGTCGGCCCGATGCTCGACACGGCCCCGGGCCCCGAACCACCAGGAGGATCGTCCGTGCTCGAACACACCGGATTGGCGGCGCACGTGGGAGCACTGCTGGTCGCCCGCCGGCAGTTCGTGGCAACCGGTGAATCGTCGGCTGGAGGCCTGATCTCGGCGACGCTCCTCTCGGTGCCGGGCGCATCGGCGTTCTGCCTGGGCGGAGCCGTCGTCTACACCGGACGGTCCCGGGGCCTGCTCTTCGACGCCGATGCGCTGCCGCCCGATGTGCGCGGCGCGACGGCATCGTTCGCCGAGCACCTCGCCGTTGCCGCAGCATCGAAGATGGGTGCGGACTGGGGCCTGGCCGAAACCGGTGCCACGGGTCCGAGCGGGAACGGCTACGGCGACCCGCCCGGTCATGCCTGGGTGGCGTTGTGCCGCCCCGACGGAACCACGCTCGCGCACCACGTCCTGACCGGCGACGACGACCGGGCGGCCAACATGGCGCGCTTCACCGAGGCTGCGCTCACGCTCCTGCTCGGCGAACTCACGGGCTGAGGGCTGGCCCGGCGTCTCCCTGGTGGAGCGAATCGGGAAAATCTCCTCGTTTGACACCGAGAGTGCCCGGAGGGGCCGTACGATCTCGGGATCTGAAGGGGAGTACCCCACGATGCCCGTCGTCACCACGCTCTCCGGAGCCGGCGCGGCTAGCCCGAATCCGGGCGGGAAGACCTTCGGCGAACGTTGTTTCGTACGCTGAAAGGCTCCTCGCCGTGCCCCGGATCACTCCCCCACCCGACACCATCCCGGTCCCGGCAGGTGGCGATGCGCCTCCAACGAACCGCGACTGGCACCGCTTGACGTGCGACGCCGTCCTCGATCGCCTGGGTGTCGGCCCTGCGGGTCTCGACACCGACCAGGCATCGCAACGACTCGCCGAACACGGGGCCAACGAGCTGGTCGACCAGGGCTCGACGAGTCCGTGGCGCCTGGTGTGGGCGCAGCTCTCGGCGGTGATGGTCCTGATCCTGATCGGCGCGGCCCTGCTGTCGCTCGCGCTCGGCAAATACCTCGAGGCTGGGGCGATCGGCGCGATCGTCGTGCTCTTCACGCTGCTCGGCTTCTACCAGGAGTACCGCGCCGAGCAGGCGATCGCCGCGTTGCGGAAGATGTCGGTGCCGATCGTCCGGGTCGTTCGAGGGGGCCGAACGCAGGAGGTGGCCGCCGTGGAGGTCGTGCCCGGCGACATCGTGGTGCTCGAAGCCGGATCGATCGTGCCGGCAGACCTGCGACTCCTCGAGGCCGTCAACCTGCGAGTCGAGGAGGCCGCGCTCACGGGCGAGTCCGAGCCCGCCGACAAGCAGACCGAGCGGCTCGACGGCGAGAATCTCGCCTTGGGCGATCGTCGGTGCATGGCCTACAGCGGTACCCAAGTGACCGCCGGTCGTGGTGTCGGTGTGGTCGTTGCGACCGGGATGGGTACCGAGCTGGGACGAATCGCCACCCTGCTCCAGGCGGTCGACTCCGACCAGACACCGCTGCAGGTCCGCCTCGACCAGGTCGGCAAGCAGCTCGCCCTCGTCGGGTTGGTGGTCGCCGGGCTGGTGGTCGTCCTGGGTGCACTCGGCGGTGAGTCGGCCTCGGATCTCGTGCTCACGGCGATCAGCGTCGCCGTCGCCGTCATCCCCGAGGGGTTGCCGGCCGTCGTGACCTTCACCCTGGCGATCGGGTCGCAGCGGATGTTGCGCCGTGAAGCCCTGATCCGGAAGCTGCCGGCCGTCGAGACCCTCGGCTCGGTCACCGTGATCTGCTCGGACAAGACGGGAACCCTGACACAGAACACGATGACCGTGACGATGCTCGATGTCGCCGACCGTGAGGTCGTGATCGACGGAAGCCGGCCGCTCCCGTGGACGGATCTCCCGGTGGCGGCCCAGGTGATGCTCGGTGCGATGGTGCTGTGCAACGACGGTCGGGCCGACGTCGACGACACCGGCGAGCTGGTCCTGATCGGTGATCCGACCGAGACGGCCCTGCTGCAGTGCGCACACGATGCCGGGGTCGATGTCGCCGAACTCCGCACCCTCGTCGGGCGCATCGGTGAGAACCCGTTCGACTCGACCCGAAAGCGGATGAGCACGGTTCACGCACCCCTCGGCGATGCATCCGGCTTGTTCACCCCGGTCGACCAGGACCGACCGATCTCGTTCGTGAAGGGCGCCATCGACGGATTGATCGAGCACGCCCACCAGGTGTGGTCCTCCGAAGGTCCCATCGAGCTCGACGAGGGGTGGCGTCGACGACTGCTCGATGCCAACGATCGGCTCGCCGCCAACGGCCGTCGCGTGCTCGGAATCGCCTACCGAACCCACGATGCTCCTCCGGGACCGTCCACGGCGACGTTGGCCGACGAAGCCGAGTCCCGACTCGTGGTTCTCGGGCTCGTCGGCATCATCGACCCGCCTCGGTCGGAGGTTCGCAACGCCGTCGCCGTGTGCCGGCGGGCCGGGATTCGTCCCGTGATGATCACCGGTGACCACCCCTTGACCGCCCGCGCCATCGCCGTCGAGCTCGGCCTCGCGACCGACGATCGGGTCCTGACCGGGACGGATCTCGATCGACTCACCGAAAGCGAGTTCGAGCAGGCGGCAGCAGCGGTGTCGGTGTTCGCTCGGGTCTCCCCCGAACACAAACTCCGCATCGTCGAGGCCCTGCAGCGCCAGGGCCAGGTCGTTGCGATGACCGGAGACGGGGTCAACGATGCCCCGGCACTCAAACGCGCCGACATCGGCGTCGCCATGGGGATCACCGGGACCGACGTGTCCAAAGAGGCATCCGACATGGTGCTGCGCGACGACAACTTCGCGACGATCGTGTCGGCCGTCGAGGAAGGCCGCGTGATCTACGACAACCTCCGGCGGTTCGTGAGCTTCGCCGTCGCCGGCAACCTCGGCAAGATCATCGTGATGCTGGCCTGGCCGATCCCCCATCTCCTCGCCGGCGGGCACGATGCCGGAACGGCGATTGCCCTGTTGCCGCTCCAGCTGTTGTGGCTCAACCTGATGACCGACGGGCTGCTCGGACTGTCGATGGGCGTCGAGCCGGCCGAGCGGGGCGTGATGCGTCGGGCCCCGCACCAACCGGGCGAGAGCCTGTGGGCCAACGGCCTCGGACGCCAGACGCTGTGGATCGGCACGCTCATCGGCGCGGTCTCGCTCGCCATCGGCCTGGCCTACGAAATCGGTGATCAGCCCCAATGGCAGACGATGATCTTCACCACGCTGGCGTTCATGCAGGTCGCGCAGGCCCTCGGAACTCGATCCAACGTCGAGTCGCTGCGTTCCATCGGGTTTCGGACCAATCCGGTCATGCTCGCGATCGCCTCCCTCGTCGTCGCCTTGCAACTGGTGGCGATCTACACGCCACTGCGTGGCTTCCTGGACCTCGAGACCCTCGGCTTCACCGACCTGGCCGTGTGCCTGTCGACCGGCGTCGGTGTCCTCGTCGTCCTCGAGGCCGTCAAGTTCCGGCAGCGACGCTCGTGGGCCGAGCGGGTCGAGGCCGGAGACGTTCGGGGGCGCTCTCATCGTGCCCGCCTGGGCTAGCGTCGCCTTCATGACACGAACCGGACGATGCCTCTGTGGCGACATCACGTACTCGATCGAGGGTGACCCGATGGCCGTGGCGGTGTGCCACTGCGATCACTGCCAGCGACAGAGCGGCGGAGCGTTCTCCACCAACGTGGTCGTCGGGCCGGACCAACTGACGATCTCCGGTGACATCGCCACCTATGAGGACCGGGGCCGCACCGGCGACGACGTGTACGTCCTTCGTCGCTTCTGTCGAAACTGTGGATCACCCATCGTGTCCGTGCTCGTCGGACGACCCGAGATCGTCGCTGTCAAGGCCGGAACGCTCGACGACCGCAGCGACATCCAACCGAACGTCCAGGTGTGGTGCGACGAAAAGCAACCGTGGGTCGACCTGGGCGACGTCCACGCCATCGCCCAGGAGTAGTCGACCGGGCCGGACGGACTGAACGTGGCGCCGGCGTACGGGTCGGTCAGCGAGTGGCCGCGCCGAAGCCGCCATCGGCGAAGATGATCTCGCCGGTGACGAAACTCGCCTCGTCCGATGAGAGGTACAGGCAGGCGTTCGCGATGTCGACCGCCTCACCGAGACGGCGCAGTGGCGTCTCGGCCTCTCGGTCACCAACCCAGCGATCGCTCGTGAGCGCGGCGGCAGCCATCGGCGTGCGGATGTAGCCGGGTCCCACGGCGTTGGCGCGGATGCCGAACCGCGCCAGCTCGATCGACAACACCTTGGTGAGCATCCACACGCCCGCCTTCGAGACGCAGTACTCGCTCGACCCCTTCAGCGCAGTGACCCCGGCCATCGAGGCGATGTTCACCAGGGAACCACCCGAGCCGCGCTCGACGAGGTGTCTGGCGACCGCCTGATTGGTGAGCATCACGCCGGTCAGGTTGACGTCGAGGACGCGCTGCCAGGACTCGAGCGACTTGTCGATGACGAACATGTCGCCCCGATCCATCCGATCGCTCCCCGACTCCTCGTCGTCGTCGGCCCGGCTGACGTAGTTGGCGTGGGAGATCCCGGCGGCGGCCACGCACAGGTCGACAACGTCGAACGCCGCCAGTGCGGCCGACACCATCGACGCGGTCGACGGCGCCGACGAGGTGTCGACCTCGATCGCCGTCGCCGTCCCCCCGGCCCCGGTGATCTCGTCGGCCACTCGCTGGGCTCGGTCGGCGTTGAGGTCGGCCACGGCGATGGCTGCGCCCTCCTCGGCGAACCGAAGGGCACAGGCTCGGCCGATGCCGGAGGCGCCGCCGGTCACCAGCGCGACCTTGGCCGCCAGTCGGTCGCCCTTGCGGTGCCCGTCGGGTGCGGGGGGTGGGGTGGTGCTCGTCGTCACGTCGGCTCGATTCTCGGGGGTGGGTGGCTCAGGCTCGGGTGAGGGTCTGGTCGGCGACCAGGGCGTCGACCTGGCGCTGCAGGGCCTTGGCCCAGTTCGGGTGGGTCAGCACCCAGAACCGTTCGGCGCCGATGGCTTCGAGGACCAGGCGGCCGACCTCGTCGGGGTCCATGCCCTGTTCGAGCATGGCCTGGATCCCGTTGGCGGTCCGGGCCGAGGCGTTGCCATCGGCCTTGGGCTTGGCCTGGCCGGGACGGAACCCGACGGAATTGCGGCTGATGTTGGTGTTGATCGGCCCGGGACACAGCACCGACGCCGTGATGGGGCTCTTGCGGCCGCGTAGGTCCCGCTCGACGGTGGACATGAGGGCGACGACCCCGAACTTCGCCACGTTGTAGGCACCCATCATCTGGCCGGCGATGAGCCCGGCCATCGAGGCCGTGGCGTTGACGTGCCCCTCGCCCTGCTCCTCGATCAACGGCAGGAAGACGTCGACGCCGTAGATGGGTCCCCACAGGTCGACGTCGAGGATCCATTTCCAGTCCTCGAGTTTCATCTTGTGGGTCGGAGTCGGGATCCCCACGCCGGCGTTGGCGCACAGCACGTTCACCTTGCCGAAGGTGTCGATCGCCAGGTCGGCCAGCGCCTCGTTGTCGCCGAGCTGTGACACATCGGTCCGGCGACCGACCACGCCGGCACCCGATGACGCCAGGTCGGCGACCACGGCGTCGAGCGCGGCGGTGTCGAGGTCACCCAGCACGAGCTTCATGCCGGCACCGGCGAAGGCCCGCGCCATTCCCAGGCCGATGCCGCTGGCGGCGCCGGTGATCACGGCCACGCGACCCTCGAACTCGGTCAGACCGCGGGGCTCGTCGGACGGTTGCTCGCTCATGGGTCACTCCGGATGTCGAGGAAGATCACGGGACGCCGAGATACTGGACGCGGCGTGACCGATCCCACAAATGGACCGGTCCGGTCGCTCGGGAGCGTCAGAGCGGAGCGCCCGACCATCGAGTTCGGCAGAACCGGGATCGAGCCGAAGCGGGGGAACCGGAACTCAGGCCGGTGACGATTCGACCGCCCGCAGGACTCGGAGGAAGTTCTCGCCCCAGATCTTGGCGATGTCACCGGCCTCATACCCTCGCCCGACCAGGGCCGCGGTGACGTTCCGTGAGTCGCCGGCGTCGGCCAGCCCGCCGATCCGCCCACCGCCATGGTTGAAGTCGTTCCCGATGCCCACATGGTCGACACCGACCCGGTCGACCACGTAGTCGATGTGTCGCACCATGTCGGCGACGCTGCCGGCGCCGATGACGCCCATGATCGCCATCTGGAAGGCGCGTTTCTGCTCGTTGTCGTCGAGTTCCCAGTAGAGCTCGTAGGGATAGCTGTAGTCAGCGGCCAGGCCGTACTCGCTTCGAACCGCGGCGATTCCGGACCGGACGTCGGGCGACGAGAGCTCGACCAGGGAAGGGCCGAACGCGCCGATGTGGATGACGCCGCCGGTTTCGGCGATCCGATCGATCTCGTCATCGGAGAGGTTGCGCGCCACATCGGACATCGCCCGGATGTTCGAGTGACTGGCGATCACCGGCGAGGACGACCGAGCGATCGTCTCGAGGGTCGCCGCCTTGGACATCTGCGAGACGTCGACGAGCCCGCCGAGCGCATTGATGCGTTCGATCGCTTGCCGGCCGAGGTTCGAGAGCCCGCCATGTTCCTCGGTTGCTTCGTACGACGATCTCCGACCGTCGAAGATCGGGCGTGACGAATCGCAGTAGTCGTTGTGCCCCATGTGGACGAGCGCAAAGACTCGACAGCCGGCGTCGTAGAACTCGTCGAGGGCATCGATGCTGCGTTCGAGCGACCGGGCATTCTGAAATCCCAGCACGATGGCCGTTCGACCGGCGGTGCGTGCCTCGACGATTTCGGCGGCAGTGGTGGCCGAGACGAGGGTCTGGGAGTTCTCGCTCACCATGGCCCCGATGGCGGCCAGCTTCTCGTCGGCCAGCGCTCGACCGGCCGCATCGTACTCTGGACGACGCGGCGCCCAGTCGACCGCCACACACATCACCACCGCACCCACGCCGCCTGCGGCCAGCTTCTCGGGTGCCACCAGCGACAGCCGGTCCTCGCCGAGCATCAACGACGTGCTGGGGTCGAGGACCACGTCGGCATGAGCGTCGAGCACGATGCACTGCCGATGGATGGCCTCGATCTCGGCGATCGCGTCGAGGCCGGCGTTCTCGGTCGTCGGTTTCATGCCCGAGTGTCGCACAGCGGGCACCGGGTGCCGAGGCTTGTCCGGTCACGAGGCCGGTGTCCGCGTCGCGGTACGCGCCCTGCGGCCAGAGCACCGGGCCGTCGTTGCCGTCGCGGACGGGTCCGATCGCTGCTTTCCGCGGCTGCCACCCAGCCAGGGCAACATCGTCGACCAAGCCGGGGCCAGGGGTCGGCCCGATCACCCGATCCCGAGAGCCCAGATCGACGAACCCGGCAGGCCAAGGCCGGAGCAACCGGTGCCGGAGCATCTCGGCGCGTCGCCACCGGCATCGCACCACCCGCGACGAGCGCCAGGCAAGCGGCAGTCGACGCGCAGACAGGGGCCCGACGGTCGCTGCGGTCGGTCATGATCCGTCCGGCACACCAAACGGCGCCCGCATCGCTGCCAGACCCCGTTGGAGGTGGGTCTTCACCGAGTTGGTCGAGATGCCCAACGTCTCAGCAGTCTCGGCGACAGTCAGCTCGCCGTAGTAGTGCAGAAGCACGCAGGCACGCTGGCGTTCGGGCAGGGCGGTCACCACCGCGAGCGTCGTTGCCGCCTTGTCGCGTTCTGCGATGACCGCGGAAACGTCCGGACCCGCGTCGTCGCACCGGTCCAACCGCCGCAGAGCCCTTCCGAGGCTCGCCTGGCGGCGCCAACGTGAACGGGCGAGGTTGAACGCGACCGAGTACAGATAGCTGACGGCCCGGTCGGAGTCGCGGAGTCGGGAGCGGCTCGCATGAACCCGGACGAACGCCTCTTGAGCCAGGTCCTCGGCTTCGGCGGCATCACCGGTGAACAGCGTCAAGGCTCCGACGAGTCGGTGGGATTGAGCTGCGAACAGCGCCTCCGATGCGAATCGCGGCGGGGCCATGACGTCCGTGGTCGTTGGCAACGCCACTGCCGGTTCGGGATCGGCCAAACCGTGCCAACCGTCGATGGGACGCTGATGCATCATTCCTCCGAAGACTGCTGGTCGGGGTCGCCCGACCAGATCCGGAGACGCCGTCCTCGCGGCGTTCGGCGAGCCTGATCGCGCATCGCCGACGCGAAGACCGCGAACCCCGCCAGGGCGAGCAGACCGAGTCGACCGTTCGAGTCCGGGCCTGCGTGCAGGAGTGACCATCGACCTGGCAACAGAAGGGCCGAGAGGGCGACGAGCGCCACGGCTGCCGACCCCGCCGCCGGCCCCCATGTCGCGCCGGCGCCCATGGCCACAGCGAGCAGTGCGACGGCTTGGAGCGTCAGCTCGGCCACCGGGGTTTCGCCCGGTGCGGTCGCGATCAGCGCGAGCACGGCGACCCAGGTCGAAGCCCACACGACCAGCGCGTTGCCGAGTCGCAGCGCGCCCCGCCAGGCGGCCGTCGTTGGCGACGTCTCCACGAGGGCGGCGGCCGCGTCGTCGAGCGTGGTGGCGGCGGCTGCGGCGGCCACCGCGGCGACCAGCTGCGCACGACGCACGAACGAACCAACGTCGGCCGATGGGTGGAGGACACGGTGCTGCACGATGACCGCCACGGCCAGAGCAGCGGCACCGAGCGGCGCCCGCCACGGGATCGACCGGGTGGTGGGGCGCCAGGCGTTCGCGAGCGTCTCGATTCGTACGTTCGATCGCAGGGACGCATTCATCGTCGCTCGGGGGCCGGGCAGGTATCGAGCGGCCCGTCGATCGGCGTCGGGGAGGGGAGTTCGAGCAGTGCGAGCAACTCGGCCGAGGAGGCGGTCGGGTCGATCAGGACGTCCCAGTGCCTGCGGAGCGCCTCGTCGACTCGAGACGGGGGCAGGCCGGCGACGGCGATGGCTGCGTCGAGATCGCTGGGGTGCCAGTCGACTCCCCAGGTCGGCCGGTCGTCCCAGTCCGAGAAGTCCACTCGCCCATGGGCCCCGACGGTCACGTCGTCGGCGTAGCTGCCCAACCCGCCCCCGCCGGCCGCGCCGAGCCACAAGGCAATGACCGAGCGGGCCTGTCCATCGGCCTGGCAGGTCTCACCCGCTCCCCATTCGGCCGGCGGCAGCCCGACCGACCAGGCACCGACCTGTACGGCGGTGAACAGCCCGCTGTAGCTGCGCCCGCCGCACGGGGCTCCCTCGGCGGCCAGGCCAGGATGCACCTCGCCGTCGGCTGCCCACGCATCGCTCACCGAGACACGATCGCGAATGGGTGTCTCGATCAGATCGAGGGTTTGCGAAGGGGCGCAAGCGGTGTTGCCCGAGATCCACGGCACACGCTGGGAAACGACCAGCCCATCGTGGTCGACCGATGCCGGAACATGGTTCAGGACGGCGCCGGTTCGGTCCTGCCAAAGGCCCAGGTTCTCGTCGGTTTCGGGATAGGCGCAGTAGGAAACGCCGTCGACCGTCTCACACACCTGGTGAACGTCAGGATCGTTCAACAACTCGGCTCGAGCGGAGGCTGCGTCGGCATCGATGGCGCTGACCTGGCCAACGCCGGCGGCGATGACGACCGTTCCGAGGACCGCAGCGGTTCCCCAGATCCGTGGGCCACGGCTGTGACGGGCCAGTGCGACGAGGGCGACGAGGCCGATCCATGCCAGCAGCCAGATCACATGCAGTGCCGTCGGCCGGGGGTCGAGGCCTGCGAGCCCGGTGGAGGTTTCCTCGGCTCGAAAGCCGAGGAACCGGATGCGACTGGTCCTCGATGCGCTGAGGATGCTCGTGATCAGCAGGGTGGTGACGATCGCCGGCACGCTGAACATCGCCCACGGAAGCCACCGTCCCACGGCGACCCCCACCGCTGCGGCCCCGGCGACGATCAACAACGGGACGGCGAGCTCGAGCAGATCGGGCGATCCTGCCGGATCGAACACGATGTCCATGACGACGGACCAGATCACCAAGAGCACCGCCCCCACGGGTACGCCGACCAGGCCACCGAGCAGATGCCCGAGCGTGCGGGCCGCGTACGTCGATGGCGTGGTGTCGGTGATGGTGTCGACGCCGTGACGGCGGTCGCGCAGGACGGCCAGGTTGGTGAGAACGATCAGACACCAACCCAACGGCACCAGACCGAGCGCAGCGGCGATGGATGCCTGCGTCCAGTGCTCGTAGCCCTTCGTCGCGGTGAACAGCGCCCAAACCGACAGCGGCAGGAACAACACGAACGCAACGGAGCGCACGATCCGCTTGGCCTCACCCGGCGCAAGCGCCAGCGCAACTCGAAGGTCGGGTCGGTGCGCGCTCATGCCGCTTCCTCGTCGGCGAGCGCCCGTTCGCCCACCAGCAGGAGGTAGGCGTCCTCGATCGTGGGGTCGACGGCCTCGGCGTCCTCCAGGTGATCGGCAATGACGCGGTGGCGGCCGGTGGCGGTCCTCCAGCTCAGTCGGGCCCCGGCAACGGGTCGAGCCGACGACCAGACCCTTCCTCGAGCGGTCTCGGCCAGAGCTGCAGGGGTTCCCACGAACAGGATCCTGCCCTGGTCGATCACCGCGACCCGGTCACAGATCGCGGCGACGTCCTCGGTCTGATGGGTCGCCAGCACCACCGTGTGCGCCTCGGCGATGGCACCGACGATCTCACGGAATCGAAGCCGTTGCGCCGGGTCGAGACCGGCGGTCGGCTCGTCGAGAACCAGGAGCTGCGGATCGCCCAGCAAGGCCTGCGCCAGGGTGACTCGGCGACGCATACCACCCGACAGCGTCTTGATGCGGCGGTGCATCACGTCTTCGAGTCCGACCTGGGTCAGCACACGGCGGACGTCGTCGTGACGGGCCCGGCGGTCGGTCATCTCCTTCAGGATGGCGAGGTAGTCGACGAACTCGAAGGTGGTGAAGCGCTGATGGAACCCGGGTTCTTGCGGCACGAAGCCCAGCATCCGCCGCACTGCGAGACGGCCCTCGACGGTCTGGGGGTCGTGGCCGAGGATCCGGACCTCTCCCGAATCGGGCCCGATCGCGGTGGCGAGGATCCGCAACAGCGTGGTCTTGCCGGCCCCGTTCGGGCCCAGCAGGCCGGTCACGCCGGTTCCCATCTGGAGGTCGATGCCGTCGAGGGCGACGGTGCTCCCGTAGCTGCGGCGCAACCCCGAGACGTTGACGGTCACGTTCATGTGGGACTCCCGAGTTCGAGCGCATCGCGCCGTGACAACAACAAGCACACCGAGACGCAGGTGATTCCGACGGCAACGAGCTGGCCCGACAGCGAGAACAGCGCGGAATGCTCCACCAGCGCGCCGGCATCGATCCGGTCGAATCGGCGGGCGACTGGGCCACTGGTGACGACCAGACCCGCCAACCAGGCGACCGCGAGGGTGCCGGCGGCGGTCACCGGCTGCACCCAGGTGCTGAGGGCCGCGGCAGCGGTGGACAGTGCGAGCGCAGGGAGAACCCATGCGGCGTTCTCCCACCCGTTGCTCGGCAGTGCAATCGCCGCAAGGCCGCAGAGCAGCAGCGTCGTGACGAGCACCAAGACACTTCGGAGCATCAGCACCCACGAC
This sequence comes from uncultured Acidimicrobiales bacterium, assembly GCA_963717115.1. Classification (GTDB taxonomy): domain Bacteria; phylum Actinomycetota; class Acidimicrobiia; order Acidimicrobiales; family SZUA-35; genus JBBQUN01. Next base: position 669,580 of record CAVQVO010000020.1, read on the forward strand.
GTGCGAACTGGTGCCGTGATGGTCAACTCGGCGATCGTGTCACGCGGCAGCGCGAACGCCGCGGCGACTGCGGCCAGCGGCACCAGCGGGGCACCGACGAGAAAGACGCCGACTTCCAGACCGCCCGAGCGTGTCGCCAGCACCGTGAACCCCAGGGTGGAGGCGACAGCCACCAGCCAAGACCGCTGCATCGACGGCGTGGCGATCAGCAGTCGTGCCACATGATCGGGAACCCTCAGACGGCACAGCAGCCACTCGAGCACCGTCGGCGACGGTCGATCCACAGAATCGAGGACCTGATCCAGCACCCGACTCGATCGAACGCCACCCGGTCGGGTGTTCGGTGGGCTCATTGCCACCAAGCCGGCCCGGCACTGCGGGCAACGCTCGAGATGAGGCTCGACCGACGCAACCAGCGATGGCGCCGCGTTGCCGTCGGCATAGACCCCGAGGTCGCTCCGCGACACGTGCCAGCGGCTCTCTTCGGGCGAACGCGCAGCGTTGGTCATGGAACCACTCCGAGGAGATCGACACGCAGTTGACTGCGCGCCCGGGCGATCCGGGTCTTGACCGTGCCCTGGGGCAGGCCGAGGAGGCGGGCGGTCTCACGACTCGTGAGACCGTCGAGAAACATCGCCTGCACCACCGCGTACAGCTCCGGTGACAGCGTCGCAACGGCCGCGGCCAGGTCACCGTGCTCGATACCGATGAGCGCCTCGTCCTCGGCAGCGACGACGGTTGCCTCCAAGACCGCAGGCATGGGAACGTGATCGGCGCGACGGAGCTGGTCGATGAGGCGGCGTATGGCAATCCCCCACATCCACGCGCCAACGTCACCCGTGCCCTTGAAGGAGCCGGGCTTGCGCCACACCGCCACGAACGTGTCGTGCAACGCGGCGTCGACGATCGCTTCATCACGACACCGGTACTGCAACCGCCTCGACAACCAGCCGGCGTGACGGTGATACAACACCGTCAGGGCATCTCGGTCGCCGTCCTCCAACGCCGCCAGCAACGCCGCATCATCGCGAGCATCACTTCGGACGTTGGTCACACCAATACTGTCGCACCGCGAGCCCGTCAGGGATTTTCCGAGAGCGAAAGTCTGCGAGACCAGAGGGGTCGGGCCGTTCCGACGGCACCGGATCCCCAGGCTGCATCAACGAAGGTTCGCCCACTCAGCGCACGACGACGGCAAGGACGCGCACTCCGGGTCAGCACCCTGTCTGCGTTTCCTGCCGTCGTTCGGGACGGATGGCGCAACCCGTGCAAAGGTTGGGCGATGAGCACAGCACACCGCATGGTCGGTCGCCTGCGTCGACGCCGAATCGAGGCAGACCTGCCGTGGGCGTGACCGCCGGGCTACGCGACCGCACGCCGATGGCGCTGGCGCGGGCCACGTGGCGAACGAGCCGACCGCTCGCCACACTCTGGTGGGGTCTGGTCGTGCTTCGAGCAGCGCTTCCGGCGGTGTTGACCCTGGCCATGGGTGCGCTGATCGGAGCGGTACAGGCCGACGATTCGATCACCGGGTCCCTCACCGTCGTGGGGGTCTCGTTCGCCTTGATCAGCGTGACGTCGCCGCTCCACACCCAGGTCGGCGCCGTGCTCGGCGATCGCACCTCGGGCCACCTGCAGGCCCAGCTCACATCGGCGGTGTCGGACCCGCCCGGCATCGCACACCTCGAACGGCCCGGTCTGGCCGACGAACTGGTGGCCGCCCGTGACTTCGACCTGGGCCAGATCGGTCCGCCGATCTCGGTGTCGATGGGGTTCGTCGGCGCGGGACTCGTCGAGCTGTTGAGCGGGGCGGCCCAGGCGGTCGCTCTGGCCACCGTCACCTGGTGGGGTGCGTTGGTGTTGTCGACCGCCTGGCTCAGCACCCACTACCTCCTCCGCGAGAGCTCCTTCTGGGCCCGGCGCGGCGACCCCGAGGTGCAGGCCGAACAGCGGCACGCCGACTACTCGTACCGATTGGCGGTCGATGCGGTGCCGGCCAAGGAACTCCGGGTGTTCGGGCTCAGCGAGTGGGTCGTCGATCGTTTCGCCCGACGTCGCACCCGACTGCTCGACATGCAGTGGGAGGCCATGAAGCTGCGCCAGCGATCGCTCTCGACGGTCTTCCTCGTTCTCGTCGTCGCCCATGCCGTCGTTCTCGGGCCACTGATCGGTGGCGCCGTCGATGGTGACGTTCCGATGAGCGATCTCGTGATCGCTGCTTCAGCGCTGATCGGTATCGCGGCGCTGGCGGTCGGCAACTTCACCTGGGCGCTCGACGCTGCCGCCGCTCCGGTGAAGGCGGTGGAAGGCCTCGCCGCTCGCATGGCTCCCGAGGGAGCGCTCGCAGAGCCACCTGATCCGCCCGGGCCGCGGTCGATCACCGACCTTCCGCAGGTCGCCATCACCTTCCGCGACGTCGGGTTCACCTATCCCTCGGGAGGCGCTCCCGTCTACCAGCACCTCGATCTCACCATCCCCGCCGGTCGCTCGCTCGCCATCGTCGGGCGCAACGGTGTCGGCAAGACCACCCTGGTCAAGTTGCTCTGTCGGCTCTATGACCCGACGTCGGGCTCGGTCGAGGTCGACGGAATCGACCTGCGCCATGTCGACGTCGACGACTGGCGTCGGCGGCTCGCCGTCGTGTTCCAGGATTTCGTGCGCTTCGAGTTGGCGCTTCGCGACAACCTCCTCCCGTCGGCCATCGCGGCGTACGCAGCCGGTCCGTCCGACACCGATCTGGCCGAGATCCTGGCGACGGCCGGCGCCGGCGGACTCGCCGACCTCGATCAACCACTGTCGAAGGCCTACCCGGGCGGAACGGACCTGTCCGGCGGACAATGGCAGCGCGTCGCACTCGCCAGGGCGTTGGCGGGCGTGCACGCCGGTGCCGGCATCGTCGTGCTCGACGAACCCACCGCCCAGCTCGACGTCCGGGGCGAGGCCGAGATCTTCGAGCGCCTCGTCCGCGCCACCCGTGGCTGTACGACCTTGTTGATCTCGCACCGCTTCTCGACCGTGCGCCACGCCGACCGGATCGCCGTGATCGACGAGGGCATGGTCGTCGAGGAAGGCAGCCACCTCGAGCTGATGGCCCTACACGGTCACTACCGCACGATGTTCGACCTGCAGGCCGCACGCTTCGCCGAGGGCCTGCCCGCCGATCCCGACGACGAGGTCGACGCATGACCGCCGTCGACCACGATGCGACGGGCAACACCCCTGACGACCTGGGTCAGTTGCCCGGCGGCGGGGCGGCCATCGTCAACATCGTCCGATTGGCCTACCATTTCCAGCCGAAACTCCTGTGGGTCAGTCTTGGCCTCACGGTGGTCGGCGCGCTGCCCGACGCGCTGATCGCGCTGTGGCTCGGGCTCCTGGCGAAAGCGCTCGACGATGGAGCCGATCCCGACCGCACGCTGCTGATCGTCTCCGGCGCCGGTCTGGCCTTTTCGGCAGTGGGCGGTTGGGTGCTGCGCGCCGGCGGCGACCGACTCAATCTGCGTTTTCGACAACGCCTGGCCGTGTCGCTCGAGACCCACGTGGCCAGGCTCCAGGCCCCTCAACAGAAGGTTTGTGAGAGTAGAAGCACGCCCAAAGCAGTGCTCAGGGCAAGGTGCAATTGTGTGTCATCCCTGGGAGCTGAAGCCTGTGCACAACAGGGACTGATTGCAGGCAGATCACATTTGCTGGTCTGGCAGACAGCACTGCAATGAGTGAAGCTTTGCATGGGCTTGAGCAGTGCACTCAGCATCCAAACTTTAAGCCCAAAGTCATCTGCATGAACATGTTCCCAAATCTGAATGATCTTTTCAAGCTCATCTTTGGATCCATGTACAGCTGTCTTGGTCTTTTCCATTTCATCCAGTCTGTGGCAACTTACATGCACCCTGATCATGTTGATTTTGGATAAACTTTGAGTCAGTCACTTGCATGCATCTGTCAATTCAATGACCACAGCGAAGCAGGAGTGATTGATGCCCTCAAGACTGGCACAATGAATGGGCACAAGCATTTCCAACAAGAAATTCAAGAGCCATGCAACAGCAAAAAGTGGATGGATCACCATGGAAAACATCTGCGGAAGATCATTCATTCTCCATGCAGATGCAACTCTCTTTGTCACAATGGTGGGATGACCGCAAAGTAACTGCTGCGTCTCCTGAATCCCCAGCTCATGGCTGACTCTTCAATGGCAAGTTGCTGTTCATGTGAGAAGCCCATGCTGCTGTGGATGCAGCAAAGCAAAACTGCCAATTTCTGCAAGATCATCACAACATGCGCACTCCCATGCCCCCAGTGGCAGGGTCAGCACATGGCCTCAGCACATGGATGACAGAGCAGGGGGAATCTTCACTTGAAAACTTTCATGGTCTGCTTGCCCATTTTGCTGACAATGGCATGTGTGCTTCACTTGCAGATGCTCTGTCATTGGCAGGAACAGCATGACACAACCTGAAGATTGGTCTCAAAATGACTCCACCTGAAAAAATGCCAGTCAAAATTGGCACTGAAAAGATTCCAAGTCACTTCAGAGATGAACCCATGTTTTGGAATCATTCCAATTTGGCTGCAATCAATGCTCAGGCACGACGATGTGGATGAGAAACTGATGTGCACTCTTGCGTGGAGTCTCTTCCAGAAGACAACGGCGAGACGTTCTTTTCTGCTTGTCTTTTGCAGCAGTGAGAGTGAAATCAAAAGTTCAGAAAGCACCCAGAAAACAGTCACTGTCAATGCAACTGTTGTGCAATGAACCCTGAGCCTTCACCCCATCTTTGTGATGGAATTCAAGATTATTGTCCAACAACAAGTGTGGCGCAGGCAGCAGCAGCTGATGAATGCATGACTCTCATTGCTCCTGCAGCACAGCTCAAGCACAAAGATGCTGCGGGAATCGAACACCATGAGCGCCCCGACGCGCTCGACCGACTGGCGATGTTGCGCGACCAGGTGTTCACGCTCGATCACATCTTCCTGTCGCTGTTCGGCAGCCTCGGCGTGTTGTTGCGGCTGCTCATCGTGATGGCCGTGCTGGCGACCGTGCGACCGGAGCTGCTGCTGCTCGGCCTGGCGGCCATCCCACCGGTCATCGCTGCGGCCCGACGGGGCCGCATGGAGTCGTCGGTGTGGGAGTCCATGGCCGGGCAGCGGCGCCTGGCCCGCCATCTGTTCGTGCTGGGAACCGAGGCGTCGTCGGCCAAGGAACTGCGCGTCGCAAACGCTCGACGACCGGTGGCCGCGGCGCGCCGCGAGGCGTGGAACGATTTCGTTGCGCCGGTCGAGCGAGTGCGATGGCGATCGGCCGCGGTGCAGACCGCTGCGTGGGCGTGCTTCGCTGCGGCGTTCGTGATCGCCATCAACGTGGTCGTGCAAGACGGCGGCCCCGACCGGGCCAGTGCGACGCTCATCGTGATCGCCGCTGGTGCACGCCTGACCGCCTACATCGGTGCTGCGGCCACGGAGATCGACACCTGGGGCTTCTTCGTCCAAGGGTCCCAGCGCCTGCTGTGGCTCGAACGTTTCGTCGAGGCCAGGCAACGGCACGGCGGCGCCCCCGTGCCCGAACGACTCTCGTCCGGCATTCGTTTCGAAGACGTCTCGTTCGCCTATCCGGGAACCGGGCGACTCGTCCTCGAGCACGTCGACCTCGAACTGCCGGCTGGCACCGTCGTCGCCGTCGTCGGCGAGAACGGTGCCGGCAAATCCACCCTGATCAAGTTACTCGCCGGCCTGTACCGGCCGAACTCGGGGCGGATCACCGTCGACGGCGTGGATCTGGCCGACATGCCGAGCGATCAGTGGCGCTCCCGTCTGGCCGGTGCGTTCCAGGACTTCGTCCGATTCGAGTTCGTCGCCCAACACAGCGTCGGCGTCGGCGACCTGTCTCGCATCGACGACGAACCTGCGGTGGCCGCCGCGGTCGCACGGTCCGGTGCCGACGATGTCGTCGCCCGGCTCGATCACGGGCTCGCGAGCCAACTCGGTCCCACCTGGCCCGACGGGGTCGACCTGTCCGGAGGGCAATGGCAGAAGCTCGCACTGGCTCGGGGCCTGCTCCGAGACGACCCACTCGTCGTCATGCTCGACGAGCCGACCTCGGCGCTCGATGCCGAGACCGAACACAACCTGTTCGAACGCTTCGCGGACCAGGCCCGCCAAACCCGCGGAGACGGCCGGGTCACGGTGCTCGTGTCGCACCGCTTCTCGACGGTCCGCATGGCGGACCGCATCGTCGTCATGTCCGGATCCAAGGTCGAAGAGACCGGCACTCACGACGATCTGATGGCCCGTGGAGGGACCTACGCCGAGCTCTTCACGATTCAGGCGGCCGCCTATCGCTGACGGCGAGTTCCTTTCCCATCCGTCGACGGCACCGCGACATCGTGTCGGTCGTTCACCTGCGCTCGACCCGGACCGGCAGCTTCGAGTATCCGTTGACGAACGACGAGAGCGTGTAGGTCGGCTCGTCTTGCACTTCGATGCGCTGGAACCGAGCGAGGATCTCCTCCCAGAGCACTCGCAGTTGGAGCTCGGCCAGTCGGCTACCCATACAGAAGTGGACGCCGTAACCGAAGGACAGGTGGCGGTCGGCGTTGTGACGTTCGATGTCGATGGTGTCGGCGTTGTCACCGAAGACCTCTTCGTCGCGGTTGGCCGAGAGGTACCACATGAGCACCTGGTCGTCCTTGAGGATCTGCTTGCCGCCCAGTTCGACGTCACGGGTCGCCGTGCGGCGCATATACGAGAGTGGGGTCTGCCAGCGGATGATCTCGGGCACCATCTTGGGGACGAGTCCGGGATCGGCGATCAGTTTGTCGTACTGATCACCGTATTTGTTGAGGCCGTACACGCTTCCCGACATCGTGTTCCGGGTGGTGTCGTTGCCGCCGACGATGAGCAGGAGGAGGTTGCCGAGATGCTCGGCGGTCGCCATGTCCTTGGTGGCCTCGCCATGCGCGAGCATCGAAACGAGATCGTTGCCGGGATGCTGCCGACGCTCTTCCCACAGGACCTCGAAGTACTCCACGCACTCGCGCAGTTCCTGCTGGCGCTGAGCGTGTGACTCGATGAGGCCGCCCGGCTCGGGAATGGCGAACACGATGTCGGACCAGCGGGTCAGTTTGCGCCGGTCTTCGAGCGGGAAGTCGAAGAGCGTGGCGAGCAGCAGGGTGGTGAGTTCGATCGACACCGTGTCGACCCAGTCGAACGTTTCGCCCTCCGGCAAGGAGTCGAGCACGCCAACCGTGCGCTCACGGATCTGCGACTCGAGCAGTTTGAGGTTGCTGGGAGCGGAGACACCACGGACGGTCTTGCGTTGCTTGGTCTGCTCGGGCGGGTCCATCGCAATGAACGCCTTCGCAGTCGAGACGCCCTCGGGGAGGGGTGCGCCGATCTTGAGACCCAGCGTGATCCCGGGTTCGGACGAGTAGGTCTGCCAGTCACCGTCGACGGTCTTGACGTCTTCGTACTTGGTCACCGACCAGTAACGACCGGCCGTCTCGAGTTCATTGAGGTGAACGGGGTCTTCACGACGAAGACGTTCGAAATGATCGTGCCAGCGGTGCTCGGCGAACAGATGGGCATTGATCAGGTTGATTTCGTCGAGTGCGAGCTGATCGGCGTCGGGAACGCCCCGGCCCTTCTCGGCCATCTCCTGCTCCGGATTCCGGAACTCGTCGATGGTCGGACGCTGCGGACTCGTCGTCTGGGGGGTCATTTGGGCTCCTGACATCGCCACGGATAGGCAAGCGACAACCTAGCAACGCTGCTTCGCCCGAAGGAACTGGGGATCGGCCCAGGTGGCTGCCGAGCGAGAACCCACCAGGTGACTACTCGGTGATCGTTGGCCCGGCGCCGGCAACTCGGGACTGGCGCATGCGCCGCCGCCAGCGGTTCGCGTCGTAGCCGGCACCACGATGCAGCACACACCGGTTGTCCCAGATCACGGTGTCTCCGGCAGTCCACCGATGCACGTAGACCGACTCGGCACGGGTCGCCTCTTCGTTGAGTTCGTCGATCAATCGACGACTCTCGATTCCCGACCAGCCGACGATCGACCGAGCGTGGGACCCGACGTAGAAGTTCTTCGCTCCATTGGTCGGATTGGTGCGAACCAGCTTGTGCTCGATCGGCGGCAGAGACGCTGCGTGGTTGTCGTGGACCGGCGCGACCTTCGTTCGGCTGAACACGTAGTCGTGCAGCACATGGAGGTCGTCGATTTGTTGTTGGCGGCTGGGATCGAGTCGCTGATAGGCCGCACGTTGGCTGACGAACTCGGTGTCGCCACCCTCGCCGGGTACCTCGTAGGCGTGCAGGATCGACACGTACGAAGGAACCCGCCGGAACGACGAGTCGGAGTGCCACAGGTTGTTTCCCTTCTGGCTTCTCGTTCGAGGGTCGTTCTCGTCTCGCTGATGGTCGGCGTCGATCACGTTGCCGATCGTGGCGAGGTAGACCCGCTCGCCGGTGATGCCGAAGGCGACGTGTCCCTCCTCGGGCTCACCGAGTCGCCGGGTGAGCGCGAGTTGGGCCTCGTCGGTCATCGCCTGATCGGGAACGTGCAGAACCGAGTATCGATCGATTGCTGCGTGCAGCGCTGCGACGGTTTCGTCGTCGAGGGGCCCCGTGAGATCGACATCCAGGACTCGGGCACCGAGCTCGCGGTGCAGCGGTTCGAACGACATCATCAGCTTGGGATCGGCGTGTTCTGCCAGGCGAAGAACTGCCAACGGTCGTCTTCGTACACCCAGACGGCGGTGAATCGGGCGACGATGGTGATCTCACGATCTTGGATGCCGACGACGAAGGTCGCTTTGCCGGTGATGACGGCGGCGTTGCCCGACGTGGTCATGGCGAGGTCTTCACGCTCGACCGAGCGGTAGTCGACCGAGCCAGTGGTGACCGAGTCGATCCAGCTCTGCTTGGTGTCGACGAGTGCATTCGAATGCGTGTAACTCAGCGAGGGGTGCACGAGCTGATCGAGCGTCTCGACGTCGTTTCCGATCAGCGCAACCCACCGCTGTTCTTCGAGCACCAGTGCATCATCGGAGGTCATGCGCCGACGTTACTCAGCGATCCGCCATGACGATAGTCACGGGAGCTCCTCCTGGAGACTGCTCGACCTGAACCCGTGGATGAACAGCGCCACCTCGCCGTCAGGATTTCTGCCACCGACGACGTGCATCATTCGATCCGAGCGGTTCGCGAGAGCACGTCGGTGATGCGTTCGACCGACTGCAGGCTCTCCAACCTGTCTCCCACGTCACGAGCCTCGTCGACTCCGATGACGGGACCGACGAGTGCGTCGAACTTTGCCCGCAACGACGAACCCTGGGACACGAGATCGGCGTTCGGCTTGCTCACATCGGCTTCGGCTTCGTGGACGCCCGATGGTGTTCGGACGACGACTCTCGTCGCCATGCTGATCAACGAGTCGTCCGTGCGAACGGCGACCTTCGGAATGAACGCTTGCACGTCGGCTCGGTTGATCGGACCGTCGGCGAAGGAGCCGATGGCCGCAGTGTCGACGCCGTGCACGAGCAGAGCCTGTGTCCCGGTCAGGCTGAACTTCGCTTCGAGGCCGGTCGTCGGCGCCGGGATGCCGCAGACGTCGAGGATCGACGGGTTCACGGTCAGCTCGACGGACTCGATGTCGGAGGGATCGACGCCACTCGCAAGGACGGAGCGAGTCGCCTCGATCCCGGCATGGGTCAGGTGACACGCTGCGTGGAACTTGAACAACGTGCGGGTCGTTGCCCACTGGCCGTCGAGGCGATCGATGCGTTCCTGATCGAGCCGACCGGTCCCGGCTGCCTGGGCGAAGCCCTGGTTGCCATCCACGGCATCCGGGCTGGCGGAGAAGCCCCGACTGGCGAGCCGGGCCGCCATCGCCCCTCGTTCGGCCGCTTGCCCAGGATGCAGCGGCTTGGTCATCGTGCCGAAGTTGGCCTTCACACCGGACGCGTTGCTCGCGGCGATCCCCATCGCCGTGGCGAATCCGTCAGCGTCGAGGCCGAGCAACCAGCTGGATGCAGCAGCAGCGCCGAACACCCCGATCGTCGGCGTCGTGTGCCATCCCTTCGCGTAGTGTTCCGGCCCGATCGAGGTGCCGATGCGCGACTGCACCTCCATCCCAACGACGTAGGCGGTGATGACGTCGGCGCCCGTTCGATCGTCCGCTTCGGCGATGGCCAGAACGGCGGGCAGGAGCGGCACCGTGGCGTGCCCACCCATGACGGTCGACGTGTCGTCGAAGTCGAGTGCATGCCCGGTTGCCCCATTGATGAGGGCGGCTCGCAGCACCCCGGCCCGACGGTCGGAACCGACAACGGTGCACGGACCGGTCTCATCGGCGAACTCGTCCCGCAGGATGCCGGCCAACGGTTCCCTACTGCCGGCGATCGCGCAGCCAAACCAGTCGAGTACGGCGTGACGAGCGGTGGTGACGACGTCATCGGGGAGGTCGTCGTACCGAAGACTCCCGAATCGGTCCCACAGATGATCGGTCAGTGCACTCATCGCTACCTCCTCATTCGAGCTTCGACTCCGGTCGGACCGGCACCGCTGCGGTGCCATCGAAACGTCCACTCGAGCCAGCAAGACCAAGACCGTCGACCAACTCGGCAAGCCGGTCGGCACTCAGGGTCGGATCCATCAACACCACGTCGTCGAACCCCATGGCTGCCAGATGGTGGGCGCGCTCGACCGCAGCCGACAGTTCTGCGGCCCGGACATTGGTGACGACCGCACGTCGGCCGCCGGCCGCCCGGTAGCGGTCGAGGCCATCGCTCAACTCGTCATCCGAGGCGTGGAAGCCAGATGCAATCCACCCACATCCCTCTGCTGCGGCGCGTTCGATCATGGCACCCCGCCAGCCGGCGAGGGCGATGCTCACGGTGGCGTTTGGCGGCGTTGGTGCGAGCACGCGTCCTGCCGCCTGGCCCGTCTCGAGGAACGACCGCAACTCCGCGAGCTTGTCTTCGAACGTCTCGAAGCGGCTCGCGAAATCGGAGCCGAAGAGCGTGAAGTCCTTTCGCGTCGAGCCCGGGCCGACGCCCAGCACGAAACGGTCGCCGAGCTCGGTGGCCATGGTCAAGACCCTGGAGGCCACATCAGGCATCGATCGGTGCGTCAACTGGAGGATGCCAGTCCCCACGGTCAGGTGATCGGTCACGCTTGCGGCAATCGCAAGCGACGTCAGCGGGTCGGGAAGCAGGAAGCCGCGACCCATGGCGTCGAAGGTCCAGATCGACGAGAACCCGGCTGCCTCGATCAACCGAGCATTGCGAGCGATCGAGCCGGACGTGAGCGGCCCGCCTTCCAAGTCGGCGATCGGAAGGGCGAGGCCGAACGTCATCCGATGCTCCGGCCGCCGTCGACGTCGAGCGCCACGCCGGTGAGGAACGCTGCGTCGTCGGACGCCAGGAACATGATGGCGTTGGCGACGTCGTCGCTCGAGGCACGGCGACCCATGGGAATGCCGCGGACGACCTGCGCCTCGATCTCGTCGGGGAGCACGTCGAGGCCGATGGCGTGCTTGTCGAATCCGGTCGGCGCCGATACCGGCGTCACGCAGTTGACTCCGATGTTGGGGGCGACGGCCGCGCCGGTGACGACGACCCGACGCCCTTCGAAACGAGGCTCGTGGAACCTCATTCGATCAGTCCACACTGGCGAGCTCGATCGAGCGTGACCTGGAACAGCCGTGTGGTTGCGGCGTCGATCATCATGCCGTTGAAGTTGGCGGCACCTTCCCCCTTTGCCTCGGCGGCGGCCACGGCATCGATGGCCCCCTGGGCATCAGCGATCTCCTCCGGGGTCGGAGCGAAGACGCGATTGGCGGTCTCGACCTGGCTCGGGTGGATGCACCACTTGCCGACGCCGCCGATCATCGAGAACGTGCCGGCACTGCGTGCGTAGCCTTCGGGGTTGGCGAAGTTGGCGTAGGGCCCATCGATGGCGTCGATGCCGGCGGCCCGGCAGGCGACGACCATGCGGTGCCTGGCGTAGTGCCAGACGTCGCCGGGGTAACGGAGCGCATCCTCGCCATCGGTCACGCCGATGTGTCCGAGACGCATCCCCTGGCTGGCCGAGAGGTCGCCGACACCGAGCACCAGTGCCTCGAGGCGCGGGCTGCAGTGGGCGATCTCATCGACGGTTTGCAGTGCTTCGACCTCCTCGACCAGGCACTCGATACCGATCCTGCCGACCTCCAAGCCGAGCTTGAGCTCGAGCTGGGTGAGCATGTCGTCGACGAACCACACCTCACGTGGGCCCTTGATCTTGGGCACCATGATCACATCGATGTTGGCGCCGGCACCGGTGACGACCTCGATGATGTCGTCGTGGCACCACTGCGTGTCGACACTGTTGATCCGATACGACCGGATCTTGTCGCCCCAGTCGAGGTCGTTCAGACCGGCGATGATGTTCTTGCGAGCGCCGACCTTGGCCGACGGAGCAACCGCATCTTCGAGGTCGAGGAACACCATGTCGGCGTCACTTGCCGCCGCCTTGCCGATCATCTTCACCGAATGGCCGGGCGTCGAGAGTTCGGAGCGTCGAATACGGTCGTACTTGGGGCGTTCGTAGCTGGTCATGGTGTTTCCTTGTCGGAGAGTTGGTTGGTGAGACGATCGTGGGTGGTCGAGCGGAGGTACGTGAGTGCCTTGACGGGGTCGAACGAGCCGGGGTCGAGGAGCCACTGGAACCCGATGCCACGAAGACCCGCCACGAAGAGCTCGGCTTCGCGATCGGGCGACGGGCTCTTGCGGATCGAACCGTCACGTTGACCTCGGCGGACATAGCCGGCGAAGTCGGCCCGCATCACCTCGTGGAACTTGGCGAAGCGCAGCACCATGTCCTCGTCCGATCCAACCGCCTCGAACATGAGCGAATAGAGCACCCGGAGGCCACGGGGATTCTTGACCGCCTGCGCGATGATCGCATCGAGCAGGGTCATCGCCCCATCGAGGCCGGACCGGCCCTTGGTGTGTGGCATCACGTTGCGATGGCTCCACGTGGTCACGATGCGATCGATCAGCGCGTCGATCAGGCCGTCCTTGTTCCCGAAGCGAGCGGTGACCATCCCGCGGCTGTAGCCGGCGCGTTCGCCGATCGCGGCGAAGGTGAGGGCGGCGAACCCGCCCTCGACGATCAGGTCGGACGCCGCTTCGAGGAGCGCGTTCGTCGAGCGTTCGGTCCGCTGCTGTTGCTTGTTCAGGGGCTCGGTCTCTTCTTGGGGGTCGGGTTCGCTCATGACGATGCCTCTTCATGCCGCCGGCTGATCGCGTCGAGTACGGGCTGGAGGTACTCGGCGAACGCCAGCGGGTTTTCCTGCATGGGGAAGTGGCCCATGTTGGACATGAGCGTGTGGGTGGAACCGGCGATGGCCTCATGCGCTGCCTGGCCGGCGACGGCGGTTCCGCTCCAGTCGTATTCGCCGCTGAGGATGTGGACCGCCACCTGTTCGGTGTCGATCTCGCCCGCTCGATCGCGGATGTCGAAGTCGACCATGTAGTACCAGAGGTCGCCCAGGAACGCGGGTGGCCAGCCGGCCGAGTAGATCTGCGAAACCTCCTTGACGTACGCCTCGGGTGAGGTCGGAGCGCACAACGCCTCCATCATCCGGGCCTTCGACTGATTGCTGACCTGCGGGTGCCACAGGCCGAGCAAGCTTTCCCACTCCCCACCGATGTGGAGTGCCCCTTCGAGCGAGATCACCGCCGAGAACACGTCGGGATGGTGCAGCGCAAGATCGAGGGCGAGCAGCCCGCCGACCGAACACCCCATGAACACCGGCTGGTCGAGTTCGAGAGCGGCGGCGAGGGCGACCGGGATCTGGCGCAGCAGGGCACCTCGAAGTTTGTACTCGTGTTCCCACCATCGTTGATCGACCGGCGGAATCGACTTGCCATGGAACGGCAGGTCGTAGGCGATCAACTGGAAGTGATCGGTGATTTCGGGCATCTCGAACAGGTGGCGCCACTGCACGCTCTGGGCACCGGCGGTGTGCTGCAGCAGCAGCGGAATGCCCCGCCCTGCGGTCTCGTAGTAGATCCGATGATCGGCAAGGCCGTCGGGCGTCTCGAGATCGATGTGGATGTAGCCTCCGACCGGGCTGTCCCTGGCCGGTCCTCCTCGTTCGCTCCGACGAGGCAGGCGCTCGCCTCCGGGGGCTCGAAGCAGCTCCGATGCACGCTCCACGGCCGGGAGGTACTGCCAGTACAGCGTCGGGTCGGTGGGTGAGCGCTGGAGACCGGCGTCGCCCATCGACACGAGTACCGACATCTGAGCGAAGGGATCGGGCACCGCTGCGGTGAGTGGCTGCCACCGTTCCGACGGCCCGGAGATCGAGATGACACCGTCACCGGGGAGCGGCACGGCAGCGCTCATCGACCCGGCGCGCACCGAGAAGCCGATCGCCTCGGTCGCCTCGCCCGAGGTCGCTTCGAAACGAAGTCCCCCGGTCCAGTGCCGGATGGCGAGTCCGAGCTCGGGGTCGGCGACGCAGCGGGCGAAGAACGCTGCCTGGGCGGGCAGGGCGGTTGCCGTCGAAACAGGGGGCACGGTGTCGGTCATTTGTTGTTCTCCAGTTCGGCCAGGATCTCGTCGCGGTGCTCGTCGAGGATCGGCGGGCGGCGGTAGATCCCCGCCTCGGTCGCACTGAACCGCAGCGGCGTGTTCGGCAGCACGGCCGGACGATCGGAGCCGGGGTGCTCGACGGCCACCAGCATCTGGCGGGCCCTCACGTGCTCGGAGGCGAACAGATCGGGACCGTTGTTGACCGGGCCGACGGGGACCTGCCCGCCGAGCAACTCGACGATCTCGGCGGTGGTGTGGGCTCGGGTCCACTCCTCCATCAACTCGTTGACGAAGCCACGGTTGTCGCTGCGCCGTCGGGTGGTTCGGGTGCGGTCGTCTTCGGCGAGTTCGGGTCGACCCAGCAGCCCGCACATGAACACCCACTGCGGGTGGGTCAGGGCAGCGATGGCGCACAGCCCGTCGGCGGTGGGATAGATGTTGAACGGCGACAGCGACGGATGTTCGGTGCCACGAGGGGCTTGCACCTCGCCGGTGTAGGAGTAACGCCACGTGACGGATTCGCACATCGCCATGACGGCGTCGGCCATGGCAACATCGACGAACTGCCCCTCGCCGGTACGGCGAGCGTGATGAAGCGCACCGAGAACGCCGACCGCGCACATCGTTGCCGGGTAGATGTCCCCCACCGAGGGCCCAGCCGTGACGCGGTGCTCCTCGTCCGGTCCGGTACAGCTCACCAGCCCGCCGGCGGCCTGGGCGACCACGTCGAACGCCGGCCAATCGGCCTGCGGGCTGGCTCCCGAGCGAGGGTCGCCGAAGCCGCGAATCGTGGCGTACACCAGCGACGGGAAGCGCTCGTGCAGCACTTCCCATGACAGCCCGAGCCGGTCCATCACACCGGTCTTGAAGTTCTCCACGATCACATCGGCGCCTTCGAGAAGCCGGAACAGGGTTTCGACACCCTCGGGATCTTTCAGGTCGAGGGCGATCCCCCGCTTGTTGCGGTTGATGCTGGCGAAGTACCCGCCGAAATACTTTTCGGTGTCGCCCTCGTGATGCGGCGGACTGAAACGCGGCAGGTCACCCTGCGGCGGTTCGACCTTGATCACGTCGGCACCCATGTCGGCGAGGATCATCGTGCAGTACGGCCCGGCCAGCGCCTGGGTGAGATCGATCACTCGTACATCGGTCAGAGGGCCGGTCCGCCCGGCTCGCATCGGTGCCGCCACCTCATGGCCACGAGTGTGATCGGCGGTGTGATCGGTCATGACGCCGCTCCGTCGGCGTTGGAGGCCGCGGTCTTCCAGGCACTTCGACGCTTGATCAGCACCATCCGCTCGAGTTCGCAGACGACGTCACCGTGTTGATTGCGACCCCAGTGTTTGAACCGGACGACACCGGCGTCGTCACGCTCAGGTGAAGGATCGGTGGCCAACACCTCGGTGTAGGCCGTGATCGTGTCGCCATGATGGACGGGCTTCTTGAATCGAACCTTGTCGAGACCGAGCTCGGCCAACGCGTTCTCGGCGGTGTCCTGGCTGGTGAGGCCCACCGTCATCGAACCGGTGATGAGCCCGAACACGAGCCGGCCGTCACCGAGGGGCGAGCCTTTCATGGCCTCCTCGTTCCAGTGACCCTGGGCGGTGTTCATGACCTGCTTGGAGATGAAGTTGTTCTCGACCTCGTCGATCGTTGCCGCACGAAAGTGCCGCATGCGCTGGCCGACCGTGAAGTCCTCGAACCAGTTCCCGTCACCCGTCAGCGCTCCGCTGGTCAGGGTGTCACCAGTCATCGGCATCACGAATCCACCTTTTCGGTCTCGGGTGTCCGTCGTTTGGCGACGAGATTCGTCCGTCGGTAGTCGACGACGAGTTCGCCCCGTTGGTTGTGGGCTTCGGTGTGCCAGGTCACGATGCCGACATTGGGTCGACTGTCGGATTCACGGGCATCCACCACCGTCGAGGCGGCCGAGATCGTGTCGCCAGGATGCACCGCTCGATGAAAGGTCACGTCCTCCATGCCGAGGAAGGGCCCACCGGTCTCGCTGAGGTCTTCGACCGAGAGCCCCACCACCGTGCACAGCACCAGCATCGGGTTGACCACGACATCGTCGTGGCCGTGGGCCTTGGCGTACTCCGCATTCAGGTGCATGGGGTTCCAGTTGCACGTCGCGGTCGAGAAGATCGCGTTGTCGCCGTCGGTGATGGTTCGACCCCAGTGATGGACGTGAACGTCGCCCACGTCGAAGTCCTGGAACTGGTTTCCCTTGCGGGCAAGCGGGAACGAATCCCAATCGATTTCCTCAGCCATGCCGGGAACCTACCTCAAGAGTTGTCAGCCGACAAATGTTGGTGAGCGATGCGCTCACATGTCGAGTTCTAGCGTGAGGTCTTGCCCAGCAACCGCTCGCTGATGATGTGCTGCTGGATCTGGCTGGTGCCCTCGAAGATGGTGGTCAGCCGAGCGTCTCGCCAATGCCGTTCCACCTGCCGCTCGGTCGTGTAGCCGTTGCCGCCGTGGAGCTGAATACCGTCGCCCGTCACCTCGACGGCCATTTCGGATGCCAGCAACTTGACCATCGCCGCTTCCTTCTCGCACGGCTCGCCCTGGTCGATGCGGGTGGCGACCTGCTGGTAGAAGGCCCGGGCCTGCTCGACCCGAGCCGCCATCTCGGCCAGTTTGAATCGCAACGCCTGGAAATCGGAGAGCGGCTGACCGAACTGTTCACGCTCTTGCAGATAGGTCGTGCAGTCTTCGACCGCAGCGCGGGCCAGTCCAACCGCACGAGCCGCGGTATGCACTCGTGCTTCGTTGAGACCCTGCTGTGTTGCCTTGAACGCGCTTCGGCTTGCCTGCTTCGACGAGTCGTCGGCCGGGCGCAGACCTCCGCCACCCACCCGCGCCTCGACCGGGAGTCGCACGTTGTCGAGAACGAGGTTGTAGGTCATGAATCCGTGGTAACCGATCTTGTCGATCTCGGTCGCCGTCATGCCGTCGGGAAGCGTGCCCGGCTCCTTCTCGATCACCACGCTCATCAGACCCCTGGAACGACTCTGGCCGGGCTCCGGCTCGCTCTCCCGACACAGCAGCTGGATGAAATGGGAGTTGATCGCATTGCCACACCACCGCTTCTCCCCGTTCAGCACCCACTCGTCGCCCTCGCGAACCGCCGAGGTCTTGACCCCGGCGAGGTCGGAGCCCGCCGTTGGTTCCGACAGTGCCGCGGCGCCGATCCACTCGCCCCTGGCCGAGCGCTGCAGCAGCTCGGTTCGGCGCTCACCCGTGGCATGCCCGGTGCCCATCCCCTGGGCTCGGGCAATGATCGAGGCGACGCTCATCCACCCCCGAGCGAGCTCCTCGCTGATCATGCAGTACTCGAACACGCCCAGGCCCATGCCGCCCACCTCTTCGGGAAGCCGGATCCCGAAGTACCCCATCTCGCCCAGGCGTTTGATGAGCGCCTCGGGAATCAAACCCTTCTTCGGGTCCAGCTCATTGGCCACGGGAAGCACTTCTCCCATGGCGAATGCTCGTGCCTCGGCTTGCAACTCGGCCCGCCGCTCGGTCCGGAACGGTTCGGCGATGGTCGGTGGTTGAACGGGCAGCGCCATGTGGTTTCCCCTAGCGATTCGAAGTGAAGATCAGGAGTTTGTCAGACAACAACTAATGAGGCCAATTGGCCGGCTGAGGGTGATGATGACGTGGCGAATGCCACGTTTGTTGGGGTCGAGCGCCCCTCCACCGCCCACCGGAACCGATGCCACGGCCGCCGATCAGCTCGCTGCGTTCCTCGGTCGCAGCGTCGACTGAGCCCGGCCTGCGGGGTAGCGGAACACCAGGATCAGCGGGCTTACACCCATGATCACCACCATCACCCACCATCCGGTGCGGAACGCATCGAGTCGTTCCCCAGCGGCGTCGTCTCCGATGATCGCTGCCGTTATCGCGACACCGAGCGCACCACCGGCCATCCGGACCATGTTGTAGGCGGCATTCGCCGCGCCGAGCTGATGACCGGGGACGTCTCGTAGCGCCGCGGCGTTGGCCGGGCCGAGCATGGCTGCCATCCCGATACCGATACCCAGCGTCCCGGGAAGGAAGGCGCGCACGTAGGTCTCGTCGGGTTGAAGCCGCCAGGCCATCCAGGCAGTACCGAGCGTCGCCATCGTTGCCCCGAAGATCAGGAGTTCGCGGTATCCGAATCGATCGGCGACGCGACCGGCGATCGGAGCGAGCAGCACCAGCGCCACCGGGCCTGGCGTCATCGCCAGACCGACCTGGAAGATCGTGTAGTCCCATACCTCGGTCATGAACAACGGGTAGAGAAACCATGTCGCGGCGGTCGAGGTCGACAAGAGCCCGCCGGCGCCGGTCACCACCCGCAGGGTGCGGATGTCGAACAAGGCGAAATCGAGCAGTGGCTCCGGGTGGGTGCGGGAGCTTCGGACGAACACCCCCGTTGCGACGAGCGACACGGCGACGATCACCAGAATACGAGGGTCGGTCCAGCCCCAGGATCGACCCTGCACGATGGCGCTCGTGAGCCCGGCGATCGCAAGGGTGCCCGAGCATGCCCCCACGAGGTCGAGCGGAGCAGGGTCAGGAAGCGGCGGACCGGCGGGGAGCGCCCATCGCCCGACGATGATCGCCGCGAGTGCAATCGGGATGGCCGACAGGAACACGCCCCGCCAACTCGAGACCTCGAGGATCCCTGCGGCGATCGTCGGCGCCACGGCTGCACCCAGCACTCCCATCGACGACCAGAGGGACACGATCGTGCCGTGGCGCTCGGGAGGGAACTCGGGGAGCACTGCCGCCAGTGAGGACGGGAGCATCATCGCAACGCCGATGGCCTGCAAGACCCTGGCCCCGATCACCAACAGAATCGTCGGGGCGAATCCCGACAGGGCCGCACCGACGGCGAACACGCCAAGGCCCCGCAGGAACACCGTGCGCCGACCCATCCGGTCAGCCAGCCGGCCGCCCAGCAGCATGAAGGTCACCTGCGTGACATTGAAGGCCGAGACTACCCATGAGATGGTGGTCAGACTCGCGTCGGGAAATGCGTCTTCCAACACGGGAACCGCGATGTTCGACGCCGTACCGACGAACGAAGCCAAGAGCATTGCCGTTGCGGCAACGGCCAGGGCTTGGTTGCTTCGTGAGATGATGGGCGGAATCTAACGCTCGTGCGCCGGAACGGCCAGCTTCACTGTCCGGGGACCACAACGACCGTATGCGGTGGCGCGTGCAACAGTGTGTTGGACGTAGAACCGGGTTCGTCTTCCTTCTACGCCTCGAGCAGCAGGCCGGAGCCGATGCGGGCCGGCCCCTTGTGATCGGCTCTGACCTGCTGTTTCACCGTCGGGCTGGGGAGATTCGAACTCCCGACCTCCTGATCCCCAGTTCGATTGAGTTCGTGTCATCTGGTGCGGTTGCGTCCGTCTGGTACCCCTGAGCAGGGCTTCCTCGAGCCGAACCGTCCGGCCAGTGCCGTTGCGTCCGTCCAGTAGTGGCAATTCCTCATGCTTTTCTCATACATCAACGAAGGACACACCGCCGATGCCCTCACTGCGGGGAGACGACAATGACACCATTCGATTCAGCGGCCGCCGCAAGACGATCGTCATAGGTGACCAAGCCTTCGAGCTCATCGCCAAGATCCAACGCCGATGCAAGATGGATCGCGTCAAGCGACCGCAACACCGAAGGCTCGAGACGACCCGCCTCCTCGAACACACTCGCGCTGACCTCGACGAGAATGATCGACTCCAACACCGCACGCGCTTGGAGGACTCGATCAGGCATTGACCTTCGGACCGCTCGCATCAGCTCGGTCCGAACAAGGTCGCACGCCACGAGATCCCGACCGTCGTCCTCCAACCAAGACCGAAGAGCCACGGTTTCCGATTCGGCGACCACCAGCTTCACCAACGCCGAGGTGTCAACGTAGAACGCCACCTCAGAACCGCTCGTCGTCGCGCATCTCCATGAGCACTCGGGACAGATCCGGCCCGGGCCCAGGAACCGGAAGGTCGGCTACCTGGCGTCGTGCCGGCCGTGCACGACCCTCCTCGATCAAGGCCCGAAGACGCGACCTCGGGATCGCCGTCATCCGCGCGACAGGGCGACCCCGATCCGTAATCGTCACCGTCTCACCCGCCGCAGCCTCAGCCACCACAGCCGACGCGTTCTGCTTCAACGCACGAATCCCCACTTCCGACATGTGCTTCAACGTAGCACATTGGCATGGAAGTGCAACAGTCGCTGCCGTTGACACATCTGGGAGCAAGGACCAGCGGCTTTCGAGCGTGTACTCATGGTTCGAGTGTCGGAGGGGCGAGTTCAACCCAAAGTACACGCGCGCCTGGAGCGTCGAGCTGGCGGCAGCGTAGAGCGGATGGTCGATGCGATCGTTGGCTCGAAGTCAGAACTTGCCGGTGTTTGCCCATTCCTCCTGCGGGGCGATCGCTTCGGCCGAGCGCCAGTGTTCGACGATCAGGTCATCCTCGACTCGGAAGAGATCTCCGATCGCGAACGGCGTGTCGTCGACGGTCGCTTCGCTCAGAGTCGCGACGAAGTTCCCGCCAGCGCAGACCCGGTGCACCCGTTGAACCACGACTGATGCTGGCTCTCTCGTGACAGCCGCGGCCAGGGCGGTTCGGCCGTCCTCGGCGTCGGGGTCGTGCTCGACGCAATCCTCCGAGACGACGTCGAGGCCGCCCTGGCGGTCGCCCTCTTCCATCCAGAGGTTCCGAATCGCGCTGGTGACGAGCTCGGCATTGGCCGGGCCCTGATCCCCGTCGCGTACCTGGGTTGACCCATCGACCGAGGAGTGGTCACTCAGGTTGGCTGCCACATAGGGGGCGATCACGTCCCAGTGTTCAACGATCTTGTTTTCATCGTCGAAACGGAACCGGGCACCACCGGCTTGCCGAAGGGCGCCGAGCTGAGCAACCGCAACTTCGACACCACGATGTTGCCGGTGAGCGAGATGTTCGCAATCAACGCCGACAGCGTGGTGCTGCACGTGCTCCCGATGTTCCACATCGGGGGCAGTGGCGTCGCAGTCGCCGGACTGATGAACGGCGCAACGAACGTGGTGCACCGCGATGTCGACCCAGGCCGGATCTTCGCCGACATCCCCGGATACGGGGTCACGGCGGCGTTCATGGTCCCGGCTCTGTTGCAGGTGCTCCCGATGCTCCCGGGTGCGTCCGACGTCGATTTCTCGTCACTCGAGCAAATCATCTACGGCGCGTCACCCATCACCGAGGATGCGCTCGTCGCGTCGATGGCACTGCTCAAGTGCGACCACGCACAGGTGTACGGCCTGACCGAGACGACGGGCTTGGTCACGTTGCTGGCGCCCGTGGACCACGATCCGGGTGGGCCGCGAGCGACGCTGTTGCGTGCCGCAGGCAAGCCGATCCATGGCGTCGAGATGCGCATCGTCGGTGCCGACGGTGCTGATGCGGCCGATGGCGAGGTGGGTGAGATCTGGGTCCGAACTCATCAGAACCTGAAGGGCTATTGGCGCAACCCCACGGCGACGAGCGACGCGTTCCCGGAGGGTCGGGCCGACGACGGACTGGGGTGGTTCCGGACCGGCGACGCCGGGTACATGGACGACGGCTATCTCTTCATCCACGATCGAGTGAAGGACATGATCGTCTCAGGCGGCGAGAACGTGTATCCAGCCGAGATCGAGAATGCGATCGTTTCGCATCCCGGCGTCGCCGACGTGGCAGTGATCGGCGTTCCGAGTGAACGCTGGGGTGAGTCGCCCCTGGTACTGATCGTGCCAGCCGACGGCGCCGATCCGAGCCAGGACGACATCATTGCGCATTGCGCCGAGCGGCTCGCACGCTTCAAGTTGCCGACGGCGGTCGAGCGCATTGCCGAGATTCCCCGCAACCCGTCCGGCAAGATCCTGAAGGTCGAACTGCGCAAGCCCTACTGCGAGGGTCGCGAGCGCTCGGTCAACTGACCTGCGACTGGCCTTGTTGGTGGCCCACCACCCAGTCCCTCGCACGGTTCGGTACCTCGGCCACTGATTTCACCTAGCCCTGGAGCGCTCTCATCGTCGGAGCCCGCCTACCTCCTGCATGATGTCATCGAACGACTCGTGCAAACTGCGTGCCAGGCAGCATCGGGCAGCAAATCGCGTAGGCGGTGACCGGGATGGGAAGCGTCTTGTGGGTCCCTAACCGAGGAAGCCCCAAGACGTACAGGACTGCCCAGGGCCGGGGTTGACACTCCGGGTTGATGTTCAAGCTGTCGTGATGGCGGTTGGTGTGTAGATGGTTCGGCGGAACGTCGCGACGGCCCCCGAACTGCCACACCAACCGAAGCCAACATGTCCACCACGACCCGGGCCAGCACACCGGGCCAGCACTCGACCGTTGTCCACCTCGTTGTCCACCTTCAGGCGAAAACGAGGAGAGCCGGCCCCTTGGGACCGGCTCTGACCTGGAAGTTTTACCGTCGGGCTGGGGAGATTCGAACTCCCGACCTCCTGACCCCCAGTCAGGCGCGTTAACCAAGCTGCGCCACAGCCCGTGGCCCGAGGGATCGTAGCGGCCCCGGCCGATCGCCCCACCGTTCAGACGCGACCAATGAGGTAGACCCCGAACTGGATCAGCCGCCAGCCCAGGTAGATGACCAGGGCGACGATCATCACCCAGAAATGCCAGGGAGCCTTCGCCGAGGGCGGATGCTTGAGGTCGGCGGTGTCGACCTCCGACCCGCACGCACCACATCGCCCCTCATCGGTCAGCGCCGTCGGCGCACGATAGGCATCACAGGCATCACACCACGGCATGTCGGAACGGGACGCTTTCAGACTCGGCGAAGAACCAGAACCGCAACGTCGTCGTTGATCGGGGCACCGGCGAAATCGCGGGCCGCCTCGACCAGGACCTTGGTGAGCACGTCGGGGGACGCGGTCGGATCGCGTCGGATCATACTGGCCACCCCCTCCTCGCCGAACAGCGCCTCGCCGTTCCGGGCCTCGGCCAAACCGTCGGTGTAGAGCACGGCGACGTCATCGGTGGTCCAGGTCAGTTCCCGGGAGTGATACAGCGCCTTCGGATCGAGCATGAGCAGGGGGCCGGTGGCGCCGAGCGGGTGGACCTCGGAGCTGTGCCACACGAACGCCGCCGGGATGTCCGGCCGAGGAGTAGCGAAGGGTCTCGGCGTCGTTGTCGAACACCATCACGATGAGCGAGATGAACTCCTCACCGCGTTCCAGGACCGACATCTGGGCGTTGAGTACCTCGAGCGCCTGCCCCGGGTCTCGGTACTGCAGCAGGAATGCCCGCAGGAGGTACTTGGCCTGCAGCGCCGTGATCGACGGCTCGATGCCGTGGCCGGTCACGTCGCCGATCACGGCCGCAACCCGATGCTTGTCGACCCGGAACACGTCGTAGAAGTCACCCGACATCGCGCCGCTGGAGGCCTGGTAGTGGGCCCCCATCTCGAAACCCTTGAGGGTCGGCAGCGTCGCCGGGGCCAGCCGGGCCGCCCACTGCAGCGGAGCGAGCTCCTCCTGGGTGAGCACCTCGCGAGCGCGCTTTTCCACCTCGGACCGGCCGGCGGCGACCCGGGCGATGTCTTCGAGGCTCTGGCGCCTCGTGAGCGTGATGATCGACGGCAGGGCAAGGATCGGTGAGGCCAACGCGACGAGCTGCGAGAGGCCGACCACCACGATCACCCCGAGGATGGCCGTTGCCGTCGCGGCCCCGATGGCGGACAGGAGGTCGCGGTCGGTAGTCGGCGTCGGCCAGACGCCACAGATCAGGGTCGATCTGTTCGGTGGAGAGACGGGTGGCGACCCGACGATTCCCGATTGCCTGGCGGAGCCAGAAGACCGCAGCCGCGGCACAGACCGCGGCAGCAATCGCTGGTACCAGGCGTTCCATGGGTGCCAGCGTAGCCCTCGCAGACACCGCGCCCGGCGACGCGGTGAATCGCTCGGTGTCCGGTAAGGCCGCAGCACCCGGCGATCAGCACGCTGACCTGCCCGATCACCATCCCACGACCGGCACCTGCGTGCGACTATTCGCTGCGCTTTCGCACCCGGATCTTGATCGGCGTCGGGCCCATGTCGAACTCCTCGCGGAGGCTGCGTTCGAGATACCGGAGGTACGACTGGGGCAGATCCCGGTTGGCGAACAACGTGAAGGTGGGCGGGTCGGTCGCTCCCTGGGTGGCGTAGAGCACCCGGGCCCCCTGGGGAGCAGGCTGCGACTGCTGGGCCCGGCGGATCACGTCGTTGACCTTCCGGGTCGGCATCCGCGCCTGGTACGCGTCGAGGGCGAGATCGAGTGACGGCAGCAACTTGTGGGCGCCGGCGCCGGTGAGCGCCGAGATCCGATGGACCGGCACGTCGGGCAGGAAGTTGAGCTTGCGGTCGAGCTGATCGGCGATCCGGTCCTTGGCCTCGGTGTCGAGCAGATCCCACTTGTTCAACACGATGACGATCGGGCAGCCGGCCGCGTCGACCCGCTCGGCCAGACGCTGGTCCTGGGCGGTCACCCCCACCGTGGCGTCGATCACCAGCAGTGCGACGTCGGCGGTGTCGACCGACTTCAACGCTCGCACCACCGAGTAGTACTCGGTGTCTTCGTCGATCCGGCTCCGGCGCCGCATGCCGGCGGTGTCGAGGAACCGGATCGGTCCGCTGGTGGTGTCGACCACGGTGTCGACGGTGTCACGGGTCGTGCCGGGCATGTCGTGCACCACCGATCGGTCCTCACCGATGAAGCGGTTGAACAACGTCGACTTGCCGACGTTGGGTCGTCCGACCAGGGCGATCGAGAACACTCGCGGCGTGTCGACCTCGGAGTCCTCGGGGAGCACCTCGGCCTGCTCGGGAAGGGCGGCAACGAGGTCGTCGAGCAGGTCGCCCACTCCCCTGCCGTGCAGCGCACTCACGCCGTAGGGCTGCCCCAGACCGAGACCGACCAGTTCCCACACCTGATCGGCGTGGCGCGAATCGTCGATCTTGTTGGCGACCACGAAGACCGGCTTGCCGTAGCCCCGGATCGAGCGCGCCATCTGGGCGTCCTCCTCGGAGATCCCGATCGAGGCATCGACCACGAACAACAACGCGTCGGACTCGGCGATCGCCGCCTCGGACTGGGCCGACACCTTCCGGTCGATCTCGGTTCCCGCCGAAAGCCAACCCCCGGTGTCGACCAGCCGGAATGGGGTTCCCTGCCACTCGACGTCGACCATCTTGCGGTCGCGGGTGACGCCGGGCTTCTCCTCGACGATCGCCTCACGGCGGCCGAGGATCCGGTTGAGCAGGGTGGACTTGCCGACGTTGGGCCGACCCACGATGGCGACGATCGGCGTGGTCACCACAGGGCTGGTACGGGGTTTGGTCGATTCGGTCATGCCGATCTCGTTTCGTAGGCGTCGAGCCCGAGAGCCCGACGAAGAGCGATGCCGTCGGTCGGCACCACGTCGACGGGGCGGGGAAGGTCGTCGACCCCGAGACCGTCGAGGAACAATCCACCGGACAGGCAGACATCGGGGAGGAGATAGCGGTGGCCGGCGGGCTGGTCGGCCAGGACCCGGCAGAGGTCCGCGCCGACCATCAAGCCGGTGACGCCGATGTTTCCACCGAAGAATCGGTTGTCGACCGGAACGATCCGGACGTCGTCACGTTCGAGCGAGTCGATCAGCGGTGCCAGCACCTGCGCCCCGTAGGCGCCGGTGAGGATGCCGATCGGCGCCGAGGGCCGGGGCCGGAGCGAGACGATGGTCGAGCCGTCGTTCGCCAGGCGTGGGGCCCGGTACCCCTCGGCCGGGGCACCCTCGACCCAGGCGAAGAACCCCGATTTCGGGCCGGTGGCCTCGTCGGTCTGCCCGGTGAACTCGCGCTCGAAGGTCCGGGCCATACCGATGCCGTCTTCGTGCATGGCGAATCCCTCGTAGGCCTCGGGTTCGGGGAACGGGCGATCGGCGAGGAGGTAGTACTCGTCGGCGGCGAACACGAGTCGGTGGCCGAGGAGCTCCCGGTAGATCGATTGCCAGCGCTCGACGGTGTCGACCACCGACCGCGCCTCGTCGCGGGTGTGGGCCCGCATGGTGGGCTCGTTCGAATGGTCGCTGATCCCCAGGGGCACGACCGCCAGCGACGCCAGCGAGTCGTAGTCGTCGAGCACGTCGAGCAGGGTCCGCTCCAGTGCCGTTCCGTCGTTCACCCCGGGGCACACCACGATCTGGCCGTGCACGTCGACCCCGTGATCGAGCAGCGCCTTCAGCCAGCGCAGGCTGGTGGCGCCCCGCCGGTTCCGCAACAGCTCCGATCGGAGCTCGCCGTCGGTGCTGTGGATGCTCACGTAGAGCGGCGAGAGACCTTCGGTGATCACCCGCTCGAGGTCGGCCTCGGTGAAGCGGGTGAGGGTCGTGAAGTTGCCGTACAGGAACGACAGGCGGAAGTCGTCGTCCTTGAGGTACAGGCTCTTCCGCATCCCCGGAGGCAGCTGGTAGATGAAGCAGAACGAGCAGTGGTTGTCGCAGGTGCGGACCTGATCGAACAACGACGACTGCACCTCGATCCCCAGCAGTTCGCCGTCGGCCTTGTCGATGTCGACGGTGCGGGTCATCCCACCCCGGTCGATTTCGAGGCTCACCTCGGGTTCGTCGACGAGGAGCCGGTAGCGGATCACGTCGCGCGGCACCTCGCCGTTGACGCTCAGGAGGACGTCACCGGGCACCACACCGGCGCGGTCGGCCGGTGAGTCGGGTTGCACGGCCGAGACGCGCGGCAACGAGGCGGTGGCGGAGATCATCACAAAAGTCTACGGACGGGCATCCAACTTGGACCGGGGACCGAACAGTAAGTGATTCGGCTCCCGACTCCCGGGTAGGCCGGCGAACGACATGAAGGTTCCCGTGCGCCAGATCCCCACTCCCCGCAACGTGTCCCCGACGAGCGGGCCGTCCTCATGAAGATCGCCATCGTCGGCACCGGAATCGCCGGTCTCACCTGCGCACACGTCCTGGGGCGCCGGCTCGATCCCGGGGTCGACGAGATCGTGGTGTTCGAGGCCGCCGACCGGCTCGGTGGGCACGCGAACACCGTCGTTGTCGACGATCCCGAGGTGGGCCCGCTCGCCATCGACACCGGGTTCATCGTCCACAACGACCGCAATTACCCGAACCTCGTCCGACTCTTCGACGAACTCGGGGTGCCGGTGCAGGACACCGAGATGAGCTTCGCCGTCACCGATCGGACCACCGGATTCCAGTATCGGGCAACGAACCTGAACACCCTGTTCGCCGACCGGACCAACCTCGTGCGGCCGACGATGTGGCGGATGCTCGTCGACATCGCCCGGTTCTATCGCAATGCCAAGCGGTACCTCGATGCCGGTCGCCGCGACCTCTCCATCGGTCAGTTCCTCGACGAGGGCGGCTACCACCGCTCGTTCGTCGACCTCCATCTGATCCCGATGGGTGCAGCGGTCTGGTCGAGCGATCCGACCACCTTCGACCGCTTCCCGGCGGCGAGCCTGCTCACCTTCCTGCGCAACCACGGTCTGCTCGGTGTCGGCGACCGGCCCCAGTGGCGGACCAACGTCGGAGGCTCGAAGACCTACGTTGAGGCCCTGGCCGACACGTTCCCGGGCGACATCCGACTCGGGTCGCCGGTGACGGGCATTCGCCGCACGGGGCACGGGGCCGACGTCACCGTCACGCCACGGCGGTCGGCGACCGGCGAGGCGCCCCCGGCGGTCACCGAACACTTCGACCAGGTCATCCTGGCCTGTCACAGCGATCAGGCCCTGGAACTCCTCGATGACGCCACCGCCACCGAGAAGGACGTCCTGGGCGCCATCGGCTACCAGCCCAACCGGGCCACGCTGCACACCGATGCCTCGCTGATGCCTCCGAAACCGGCGGCGTGGGCCGCCTGGAACTACGAGTGCGGGGTGGGCGAGGCCACGTTGCCCGCCGTCACCTATGACCTCACCATCCTGCAGCGGCTGGCCGGTTCCCGGCACTACTTCGTGAGCCTGAACGCCGAGGATCGGATCGACCCCACGACCGTCATCGCCTCGTTCGACTACGCCCACCCCGTCTTCGACCAGCCGGCCATCGACGCCCAGGCCCGCTTCGACGAAATCAGCGGAGTCGACCACACCCACTTCTGCGGCGCCTATTGGCGCTACGGCTTCCACGAGGACGGGATCGCCTCGGGCCTGCGGGTCTGTGAAGCACTCGGGGTCGACTGGTGACTCCGGGTCTCGCCTCGGTGTGTCCGGGCACGGTCCGGCACCATCGGCGCGTCCCGGCCGACCACGCCTTCGAGTACGCGGTGTCGATGGTCTGGATCGATCCCGACCATCCATGCGACCTCACCAACCATCACCGGTTGTGGTCGTGCGCCGAGCCGGCACCGGCACGATTTCGTCGTCGTGACTACGGCGACGAGCGCACCGCTCCGCTCGGTCTGCTCGTTCGCGACGATCTCGAAGGGGTCCTCGGTCACCGGCCCGACGGACCCGTCCGGATGCTCACCCAGGTCCGTCGCCTGGGGTGGCTGTTCAACCCCATCACCGTGTACCTCGCCTGGGACGCCGACGGAGACGAACCGGTCGGTTGTGTGCTCGAGGTGACCAACACCCCGTGGAAGGAACGGCACCGCTACGCGGTCGGTCTCGTCCCGGATGCAAACGACCCCGCCACCCTCGTCGCCGAGTTCGACAAGGCACTCCACGTGTCTCCCTTCCTCGGCCAAGACCACCGCTATCGACTCCGGATTGCGACGGGCCACGACCTGCACCTCGAACTCGACGTCGTCGGGTCGGTCGATCGCCCGCCGGAGCCCCATCCTGCGCCGCCGATCCTCTCCACGGCACTCGACCTGCAACGGATCCCGGCCTCGACCCGGGCCCTTCGCCGGTCGCTACTCGGTGCGCCGCTGTCGACCATCCGGGTCAGCCTCGGCATCCACGTCCAGGCCGCTCGGCTCGCCGCCAAGCGCGTCCCCTTCGTCCCCCATCCCTCGAAGATCCCCCAGGAGATCACCTCATGACCCCCTCTGCCTCCGACGTGCGTGCGACCGACGGCTACGGTCCCCCCGCCGGACCATCGCTGACGCTCGTCCGAGAATCCCTCGCCGATCCGGAATCCACCGCCACGACGGACCCGATCCTCGGGTCGGACCTCGATCCCGATCCCCGGGGAGCAACGACCGCGGTCCGGCCCGAGCGGCTCCTCGAGCGGGCCCGAAACCGACGGCGACTGCCCGGCGCCCACCTGGTGACCCGTTCCCTGGTGCGCTCCCTGCTCGGGCGCATGACCAGCGGCACCCTCACGGTCATCGACCAGGACGGTCGCCACCGGTTCGGGCCCGGCGGCGGCCTCGAGGCCGAGATCGAGGTGCACGACGACCGGGCTTGGACCGCACTCGCCACCGAGGGCTCGATCGGATTGGGCCGGGGCTACCTCGAGGGCTGGTGGCACAGCGACGACCCGGTGGCGGTGGTGAGGATCATCATCGCCAACATCGAGCCGGTCGACGAGATCCGCAACCGGATCCACGACGCCGTCGGCTGGGTCACCGACCCGATCCGTTCCAAGCTGCCGCGGCGCAACCGGCACCACAACAAGGAAGACATCGCCAGCCACTACGACGTCGGGAACGACTTCTTCGAGCTCTTCCTCGACGAAACCCTGACGTACTCCTCGGCGGTGTTCACCGATCCGGGTATGCCCTTGGCCGACGCCAGCCGGGCCAAGTACGACCGGCTGATCGCCAAGCTCGGTTTGACCCACTCGCATCGACTGCTCGAGATCGGCACCGGTTGGGGCGGCCTGGCGTTGCGGGCGTCCGACACCGTCGGTTGTGAGATCACCACCACCACCATCTCCGAAGAACAGCTGGCCGAGGCTCGCAACCGAATCTCGGCCGCCGGTCACGCCGACCGGGTCACGGTCCTCGATTCGGACTGGCGGGACCTCGAGGGCACCTACGACCGGATCGTGTCGATCGAGATGATCGAGGCCGTCGACTGGCGGGACTACGACCGGTTCTTCACCACCATCGAGTCGTGTCTGGCCCCCGACGGACTCGTCGGGATCCAGGCGATCTGCATTCCGGACCGCCGCTACGAACGAACCAAGAACACCGAGGACTACATCCGGCGGTTCGTGTTCCCCGGCGGATTCCTGCCCTCGATCGGGTCGATCACGGCGTCGGTGTCGGGATCCACCCGCCTGCAGGTCCTCGACGTCGAGGACTTCACCGCCCACTACGCCGAAACGCTGCGGCGTTGGCGTGAAGACTTCGACGCCCATCTGCCCGAGGTTCGCGACCTCGGGCTCGACGAGCGTTTCATCCGGCTCTGGAGGTTCTATCTCGCCTACTGCGAAGCCGGGTTCCTCGAGCGGCACTGTACGGTCAACCAGTTCGTGCTGGCCGGTCGCGAGTGGCGTCCCGACGGGCTCGCCCTGCGCCCGCTCTGACCGCCCGCCGCCCTGCCCCGTCCCCTGCGGCACCGGACACCGAAGTAGTCTGAGCCGATGGCTGTCGACAAGGTCCTGCTCTGTGCGCCCCGAGGATTCTGCGCGGGCGTCGAGATGGCCATCAAGGCGCTGTCGTGGATGGTCCGGGCCTTCGAGGCCCCGGTGTACTGCTACCACGAGATCGTCCACAACAAGCTCGTCGTCGACCGGTTCGAGGCCGAAGGCGTGATCTTCGTCGATCACATCGACGACGTCCCGCCCGGCCGCCCGATCATGCTGTCGGCCCACGGTTCGGCGCCCGAGGTGGTCGCCGCCGCCCGCGAGCGGGGCAGCTATGTGGTCGACGCCGTCTGCCCACTGGTCACCAAGGTCCATCACGAGGTCAAGGTGCGGGCCAAGAAGGGGTACCGCATCATCTACGTCGGCCATGACGGCCACGAAGAGGCGGTCGGCACCATGGCCGTCGCCCCGTCGTCGATCAGCCGGGTCGAGTCGATCGACGATGTTGCCGCCCTTCCCGACTTCGACGAACCGACCGCCCTCCTGGCCCAGACCACCCTGTCGCACCGCGATTGGTCCGAGGTGGCCGCCGCCGCCCGCGACCGATTCCCCGATCTCTGGCAGCCCGGCCGATCGGATTTGTGCTTCGCGACCACCAACCGCCAATCGGCCCTCATGTCGGTCGCCGACCGTTGCGACGCCGTGGTCGTGATCGGCTCGGCCAATTCGTCGAACACGAACGCCCTGGCCAAGTTGGCCGCCGAGGCGGGTTGCCCCCGGGTGTTCCGGGTCAACGGTCCCGAGGAGCTACCCGGCGACCTCACCGGTGTCGTCGCCGTGACGGCAGGAGCGAGCGCCCCCGAGGATGTGGTGCAGGCGGTGATCGACGTCCTCGACCCGGCCCAGGGCGTCGAAGAGGTCCGGATCACCGAGGAAGACGAGTACTTCCCGCCCCCGCGCAACCTTCGAGAGATGCTCACCTCGGTCGACCTGGCCGCCACCTTCGGCCTGGGTGGCTCGGTGGCCGATCGGCCCCCGCTCGACGACCGGGTCATCGGCGCCGCCGATGTGCTGGCCTCGATCTCGAGGCCCGACGCCTGAGGTCGGTGATCAGGCTCCGGCGCGGATCTGGGCTTCGTCGAACAGGGACTGGAGCGTCTCGTGGAGTTCGCCCGACAGGGCCTTGACGGCGGATCGCTTCACCCGTTCACCGTCGACTGGGCTCGGCGGGTACATCGGTTCACCGATCACCAGGGTGCACTTGCGGGGCCGGACGAATCGGCCCCCCTTGGGCAGGGCCCGCTCGGCCCCGCCGATCCCGACGGGCAGGATCGGGACGCCGGCCCGGCAGGCCAGGAACGCCGCACCTTCCTTGATGGGGGCCACGATCGGCCCGTCGTGGCGGGTGCTCTCGGGGAACACGACGAGGGGTTCACCTCCGGCGAGGATCAGCTCGGACAGGCGCAGCGCCTCACGATCGGCCATGGCCCGCTCGACCGGGAACCCGCCGACGGCCAGCAGGAACCGCCCCAGCACCGGGATGGCGAAGTATTTCTCGGCCCCCATGTAGCGCAGGATGCGAGGGGTGGTCATCCCGACGAGCGGGGTGTCGAGGATCGAACGATGGCCCCCGGGTGCCAGGATGAACGCGCCCTCGGGGACGTTCTGTTTCCCGACCACCTCGAGGCGGCACCACACGGTGAACAAGGCCATGGCGATGCGGCGAACGGCGCGGTAGAGCCGGGGCGAGCCGCCCCGCAGATCGACCTCGGCGTGGTTTGCGACCGCTCCCCGGGCCGTCGGGCCCCGACCGGCGTTCATCGGCCCCGGATCTCACCGACGATGAGGTCGACGACCTGATCGATGCTGAGGGCGCTCGTGTCGATCTCGATGGCCCCGTCGGCGCGCTTCAGGGGATCGTGCTGACGGCCGCTGTCGAGCGCGTCGCGGCGAGCCAGATCGGCGGCCACGGTGTCGTAGTCGAGGTCGGACACCTCTCGGGCCCGCCGGGCCGCTCGAACCTCGGGATCAGCCGACAGGTAGACCTTGAGGCGGGCGTCGGGGAACACCACGCTGCCGATGTCTCGCCCTTCGAGCACACCGCCACCCCGCCGACGGGCCCATTCGCGCTGACGCGACACCAACTCGGCTCGCACGTCGGGGATCGACGCCACCGCCGACACGGCCCGGGTCACCTCCGGCCCACGGATCTGGGTGGTCACGTCGAACCCGTCGACGGTGACCGTGCCGTCGGCTTCGATGCGCAGCTCGATCGAGCGGGCCACCTCGGTGACCTCGTCGGCGTCCTGGGGGTCGAGGCCCCGGGCCAGAGCCGCGAAGGTCACCGAGCGATACATGGCCCCGGTGTCGAGATAGTCGAGTTCGAGCGCCCTCGCCAGGCGCCGGGCGACGGTCGACTTGCCCGAACCGGCGGGTCCGTCGATGGCGATGACCAAGAGCTCGGAATCCACGGCTGCCACGTTAGGCCGTCGGCGCCGGAAAGGGGTCCGACGGCGCGTTCACTCGAGTTCGCGCAGGGTCGGCTGGTAACCCCGCACCATCAATCCGCCGATGAGCCGCTCGCCGAGCGCCCGATCGACCATGAGCAGCATCACGCCCCGGCTGCCCTCGGCCGAGTGCGTGATGTCGAGATCGAGGATGTTGACATCGAGTTCGGCGGCCAGGGTGGCGATGGCCGCGATCTCGCCCGGGCGATCCGGGATCGGCACGGCGACCTCGGCCACGGTGTCGGTGACCCGGAAACTCGTCGGCAGGTTGATGCGGGCGTGGCGGGCCCGGGTGAGCAGGTCGAGCAGGCCGGCCCGGTCGCCATCGGCCACCCGTTGGCGCAGATCCGCCAGCACGGCAACGAGACCGTCGAGACCGTCGACGATGGCATCGCGGTTCGCAACACAGATGTCGGGCCAGATCGAGGGCCGGCCGGCCGAGATGCGGGTCATGTCGCGGAAGCCACCGGCCGCCAGCCGCAACAGCGCCCGATGCTCGACGGCGGTCTCGTCGGCGAGGGTCATGAGCGCCGCGGCGGTGAGATGCGGGACGTGGGAGACCTGGGCCACCAGGCGATCATGGGTGGCCGGAGGCAGCACGATGACCTCGGCGCCGAGACGGCGGACCATGCCCGCCACCCGGGACAGGCTGGCTTGGTCGGTGTGGTCGGTCGGGGTGAGCACCCACATCGCCCCGGCGAACAGGTCGGATCGGGCGCCGTCGATGCCGTCCTGTTCGGAGCCGGCCATCGGGTGTCCACCGATGAACCGCGGATCGTCGATGGCCGAGCAGATCTCGGCCTTGGTCGAGCCGACGTCGGTCACCACGCCCGAGGTTGCGGCCAGGGCCTGGGCGGCCAGCCCGGCAATCGTGCCGACCGGTGCGGCGAGCACGACCAGGTCGGCATCGGGATCGAGGCCGACCTGATCGGCGGCACCCATCGCGACGGCCCGGTCGGCAACGGCGGGATCGACGTCGACGGCGGAGACGAACCAGCCATTGCCGCGCAGGGCGAGACCGATGGATCCCCCGATGAGACCGGTGCCGACGATCGTGACGCGGAGTGGCGGCGTCGGTTCGGACGGCTCGGGGGACGTCACCGTTCGTCGCCGGGTTCGGCGAGTTCGGGCCGGAGGGTCACGGCGCCCCGCAGGAACACGTGCCGCAGGTCGTCACGGGCCCGATCGGTTCGAACGTGGGCCAGGATCCGGACACACCGGCCGAGCGCACCATCGACGTCCATCTCCTGTGTGCAGATCAACGGCACGTCGGTGAGGCCGAAGGTACGGGCGGCAACGGCGGGGGCGATGCTGCGGAGATCCTGGGTGGCGGTGAACATGATCGACACGACGTCGTCGTGGACGAGCCCGTTGCGCTCGTAGAGCGTCTCGAGCAGGCGCGTGGTCCGTTCGACGATCTCGTCGGCGGAATCGGCATCGACCGTGATCGCGCCCCGCAGGGCTCGGAGGGTTCGGCGGTCGGGATCACCAGTGTCGGCGTGCATCGGGCCGAAGGCTAGTTGGATGTGTTCGCGACGGCACGCTGCAGTTCGAGCAGTTCGTCCTGGCTGAGTGCTCGATAGGCCCCCGGAGCCAACCGAGGATCGATGAGCGGCCCGATGCGGGTCCGGGCCAGGCGCTGCACCGGATGCCCAACGGCCTCGAACATGCGACGGACCTGACGGTTCCGGCCCTCGTGGATGACGATCCGGATCAGATC
This sequence comes from uncultured Acidimicrobiales bacterium, assembly GCA_963717115.1. Taxonomy (GTDB): domain Bacteria; phylum Actinomycetota; class Acidimicrobiia; order Acidimicrobiales; family SZUA-35; genus JBBQUN01. The sequence continues at coordinate 704,839 of CAVQVO010000020.1, forward strand.
GGGCTCCACCGCCGAGACCTTGGCCGGAGCCGTTGGTCCGTCGTCGAGTTCGACACCCTCACGGAGGCGCCGGAGCGCTGCTCGGCTCGGCGTGCCGGAGACGTGGGCGAGGTACTCCTTCTCGACGCCGAAGCTCGGGTGGGTGAGTCGATGGGCAAGGGTGCCGTCGTTGGTGAGGAGCAGGAGCCCCTCGGTGTCGAGGTCGAGCCGACCGACCGGGAACACCCGGGGCTCGGACGGAACCAGTTCGACGACGGTCGGCCGACCCTGGGGATCCGATGCGGTGGTGACCGTTCCGGCGGGCTTGTTGAGGAGGTACGTGATGGCGTCGGGCAAGGTGGACAGCACCACGTCGTCGACCGAGACCACGTCGACCCCGACCACGACCCGACGGCCGAGCACGGCGAGGTCGCCGTTGACCCGGACGCGTTCGTCGGCGATCAGGTCCTCACAGACCCGGCGGCTGCCGAGGCCGATCCGGGCCAGGACCTTCTGGAGGCGCTCACCCTCGTACTCGGGGGTCTCGCCGTCAGTCACCATCGAGGTCGATGATCGAGTCGTCCTTCGGCGAACCCTCGATCGGTGATCGAGGCCCGGTGAGACTCTCGACCACCTGTTGAGGGGTGACCGGCTCGAGATCGATCACCGGATCGGTGAGGTCGATCATCGGACCCTCGACCCCGCCTTCGTCGACGGCCGCTTCCCCGACCGGGTCCTCGACGGCGTCTTCGGCAACGGCCGGTTCCTCGGCCGGGGGCCCGATTCGCAGGGTGTCCTCGAGCGCCTCCACCACGTGTGCGCCCGGCACGAAGTCACCGAGCGGTGGCAACTGATCGAGGGAGGCCAGGCCGAGCTTTTCGAGGAACTCGACGGTGGTGCCGAACAGCACCGCCTGGCCGGGGCCGTCGTCTCGTCCGACCTCACCGAGATACCCACGTTGGACGAGGGTTCGCAGGACCCCGTCGACGTTGACGCCACGGATCGCCGAGACCTGGGCCCTCGAGATCGGTTGTTTGTAGGCGACGATGGCGAGGGTCTCGAGCGCTGCGGTCGACAGCCGGGACGTCTGGCCCTCGAGCACGAAGCGTTCGACATAGGGCGAGCAGTCGGGATGCGACTGGTAACGCCACCCGCCGGCGATCTCGACCAGCTGGAAACCCCGGCCTTCGGTCCGATACGACTCGGCGAGTTCCTCGCACAGGCGATGGACCAGGGTCGTCGGCAATTCGACGATCTGGGCCAGGAGGTGTTCGGGCATGGGGTCGGTGGCCACCATCACCATCGCCTCGATGGCCCGTCGGGCCTCGACCAGGGCGTCGAGCGGATCGGGAGCTCCGGGAGCGAGTGCTGCTTCCCGATCGTGGTCCTCGGGATTGGTCATGGTTCCGCCTTCGTCGAGATCAGCCGTCGTAGACATCGGCGCCGGCCATGGCGAAGCGCCCCGCCCCGATGTCTCCGGCCACCCATTCAACCGAGAGCGTGCCGAAAGCGGTCGGCTGATCGAGTTCGACCAGACCCTGCTTGAACAGTTCGAGCACGGCGAGGAAATTCACGACGACCTCGACCCGATCGACACAGTGCTCGGTGAGCGCCCGGAAGGAGACCGGCCCGGCCGTTGGCAGTTCGACCAGCAGGCGATCGATGGCGTCGGTGACGTTGACCCGGATCTGGGTGATGTGGTGGATGGCCACCGTGGGCGTGGGTCTGGGCGCCGCCGTCCGGATGAACGCCGCTCGCAGCTGTTCGGGCGTGATCCCGACGAGCAGATCGGGTGACAGGTCGAGGAAACGCTCGTCGACGCCGGCACGACGGGGCGCAACGAGCGAAGCGAGACCGGCCAGGCGGTCGAGCACCCGGGCGGCGTCCTTGAAGGTCTTGCACTCGAGCAACCGGGCCAGCAGGTAGTCGCGCTCCTCCCACAGGCCGAGTTCCTCGTCGAGGTCGACATCGGCGTCGACGGGCAGGAGGCGACGGCACTTGAGCTCGACCAGCGTGGCGGCGATCAGCAGGAACTCGGTGGCCACCTCGAGGTCGCACAGGTCCATGTGCTCGATCTCGGCCAGGTAGGCGTCGACGATGTGGACCAGGGGGATGTCGTAGAGATCGACCTCGTCTTTCATGATGAGGTGCAGCAGCAGATCGAAGGGGCCCTGGAAGGCCTCGGTCTGGACCTGAAATGACATGGGTGTGATCTTAGAGGGTGGAGCGACCACTGCGTGACCACCCGGGCCCAAGGACCTCGGTCGCCGAATTCGCCTCGCCCCGGCCCGACCAGGGCATAGCCTGTCGGCCATGACTCGTGTCTTCAGCGGAATCCAGCCCTCGGGGGCGGTTCACCTCGGCAACCACCTGGGAGCCCTGCGCAACTGGGAGTCGATGCAGCACGACCACGATGCGGTCTACTGCATCGTCGACCTCCACGCGCTGACGCTGCCCAAGGAACCGGGCGAGATCCGCCAGGGCAGCCTCGACATCGCTCGCATCCTCCTCGCCATCGGCATCGATCCCGACCGCTCCACCCTGTTCCTGCAGTCCCAGGTCCCCGAGCACGCCGAATTGGGCTGGCTCATGCAGACCACCGTCTCCTACGGCGAGCTCAGCCGAATGACCCAGTTCAAGGACAAGTCCGACCGCTCCACCGGGTTCGTCTCCGCGGCCCTGTTCACCTATCCGGCGCTCCAGGCCGCCGACATCCTGCTCTACGACACCGACGTCGTCCCCGTCGGTGACGATCAGCGTCAGCATCTCGAGCTGACCCGAGACGCCGCCATGCGGTTCAACTCCCGCTACGGCGACACCTTCGTCGTTCCCGAACACCGCATCCCGGCCGCCGGGGCCCGAATCATGGATCTGCAGCGTCCCGACAACAAGATGTCGAAGTCGATCGACTCCCCGATGGGGACGGTCGGCCTGATGGACACCCCGAACGAGATCGAGAAGAAGTTCAAACGGGCCGTGACCGACAACGACGGTGAGGTCCGCTACGACCCGGTGGCGAAACCGGGCGTCTCCAACCTCCTCGAGATCCTCGCTGCAGCCACCGATGGTGACCCTCGAGCCCTGGCCGAGGGTTACACCCAATACGGCCCCCTGAAGGCCGACGTCGCCGCCGCCGTCATCGAGCTCCTCGCCCCGATCCAGCAGCGAGTGGCCACCCTCGACGACGCCACGGTGCAGGCCGTGCTGGCCGCCGGGGCCGCCAAGGCCGCCGCCCTCGCCGTACCGGTGATGGCCCGGGCGAGAACCGCTGCGGGGCTGTTGACCTGACGGACCCGCATGTCGGCTCCGTGACAGCCTGGTAACGCACATCGACTTGAACAGCAAATCGAGGGTGAATCCGTTAGCGTGTCCCTCGGTCTCAAGCCGAGACCGTGTCTCGTACACGAACGAGGAGAGGTATACGCATGACGAAGACGAGCCTGACCAGGCTTCTGGCGCTGCTTGCGGCGCTGGCGTTGACTGCCGGCGCCTGTGGCGGGAGTGACTCGGAGGGAACCGACACCGGGACCGACGAGGAAACCACCACCACCGAGGCCATGGAGGAGGAAGACGACACCGCCACCACCGAGGCGATGGAAGAAGAAGAAGACGACGGAGCCATGGAAGAGTCGGCCACCGTCGAAGCCGCTCCGAGCTGCACCGGCCAGTCCGACGGTGTCCTCACCATCGGCGGCCTCCTGCCCCAGACCGGCAACCTGGCCTTCCTCGGCCCGCCCGAAGAGGCCGGCGCCGCCTTGGCCATCGAAGACATCAACGCCGCCGGCGGCGTGCTGGGCGAAGACGCCGTCTTCCTGCCCGGTGACTCCTCCGACAATGGCGACGTCGCCAACCAGACCGTCGACCGTGCCCTCTCCGAAGGAGCCGACGCCATGCTGGGCGCCGCCTCGTCCGGTGTCTCCAAGACCGTGATCGACAAGATCACCGGTGCCTGCGTGATCCACTTCTCGCCGGCCAACACCGCTCCGGACTTCACCACCTACGCCGACGACGACCTGTACTTCCGTACCGCGCCGTCCGACGTGCTCCAGGGCAAGGTCCTCTCGGACCTGATCCTCGAAGAGGGTTCCACCACCGTGGCCCTCTTGGCGCTGCAGGATCCCTATGGCGAGGGCCTCCTCAAGTACACCAAGGAGCCGCTCGAGGCTGCCGGTGCCGAGATCCTCACCGATTTCGTCTACGACCCCAAGGCCCAGAGCTTCGACGCTGAGGTCCAGCAGGTCGTCACCGCCGCTCCCGAGGCCGTCGTGGTCATCGGGTTCGACGAGACCGCCTCGATCCTCACGGGTCTCTTCGAAGCCGGGATCACCCCCGACAACACGAAGATCTACCTGGTCGACGGCAACATCGGGAACGCCCTGGGCGAGAAGTTCTCCGAGGCCGGCGTGCTCGCCGGTATCAAGGGAACCCTCCCGGCCGCCGAGATCACCGACGACTTCAAGGATCGTCTGCTCGGCGTCGATTCTGCGCTCGTCGACTTCAGCTACGGCCCCGAGACCTATGACGCCGTGATCATCATGGCCCTGGCCGCCGAGGCCGCCGGCTCCGACGATCCGGCCCAGATTGCTGCCCGCATCAACGGCGTCACCCGTGACGGCGAGAAGTGCACCAGCTATGCCGACTGCAAGGCGCTCATCGAGGCCGGCACCGACATCGACTACGACGGCCCCTCCGGTCCCCAGGCCTTCGGCCCGGCCGGTGAGCCGACCGAAGCCAGCTTCGCCATCTTGAGCTACGCCTCGGACGCCAACACCATCGACGACTCCCTGACGGTCTACAAGTTCGCCGCCATCGAGGGTTGATCACCGATCGGTTCATCTGAACCATCGTGTTTCGAACGGTCCCGGGTCGCAGGAGCACACGCTCCTCGGCCCGGGACCGTTCGCGTCCGTCGACCCCGCATCCCGACCACCGGTCGAGGGTCCATGGTCCGGGGTCCGGGGACCGGCCGGCCGTACCCCGGACGCGACGACGCCCCACCATCGACTCGTGGTCGAGGGTGAGGCGTCGAGGCGGCGATGCGGCCGGCTCAGTGGGCCTTGGCGAGGGTCCCCAGATAGAGCTCGATGACCTTGGGATCGGTCAGGAGATTGCGGCCGGTGTCGGTGTAGGCGTTGGTCCCCTGGTCGAGGACGTAGCCCCGATCACAGATCTGCAGGCAGCGAGAGGCATTCTGCTCGACCATGATCACCGAGACACCGGTGGCGTTGATGTTCTTGGTGTTGATGAACACCTGGTCCTGCAGCGCCGGCGACAGACCGGCCGACGGCTCGTCGAGCAGGATCACCTTCGGATCCATGATCAGCGCCCGGCCCATGGCGAGCATCTGACGTTCGCCACCCGACAGGGCACCGGCCCGCTGGTCGGCGCGCTCCATGAGTCGGGGGAACATGTCGCCGATGACATCCAACCGGTCGTCGAACTTCCTCGGTTCGAGGTAGGCCCCCATCTCGAGGTTCTCGCGAACCGTCAGACTCGGGAACACGTTGTTGTTCTGCGGGACGTACCCGATCCCCCGTTCGACCAGGGCATGGGCCTTGGTGTTGGTGATCTCGGCGCCCTCGAACATCACCCGACCCGAGCGGATCTTGACCAGCCCGAACAGCGACTTCAGCAGGGTCGACTTCCCGGCGCCGTTGGGGCCGATGATGGCCACCAGCTCGCCGGGCGAGAGCTCGAGCGAGCACTCGTTCAGGATGTCGACGTCGGAGCTGTAGCCACCGGTGATCCGGTCGACGTGGATCAGCAGATCGTCTCGGACCGGGGCCGAATCGCTCATTGGTCGTCGTCTCCGAAGTCGAGGGGCTTGTCGTGCGAGGACCCGAGGTAGGCGTCGATCACCTGCTTGTTGGCACCGATGGCCGAGTGCGGCCCCTCGGCGATGACCGACCCCTCGGCCATGACCACGACCCAGTCGCTGATGTCACGGACCACGTCCATGTCGTGCTCGACGAACACGACCGTTCGCCCCTCGTCACGCAGTCCCTTGACGTGTTCGAGCAACGACTGGGTCAGCGCCGGGTTCACCCCGGCCATCGGCTCGTCGAGCATGATCAGCTTCGGATCGGTCATGAGCGCCCGAGCCATCTCGAGGAGCTTGCGCTGGCCTCCCGAGAGCGTGCCCGCGAACTCCTCGCGCATGTGATCGAGCTTGAATCGCCCGAGCAGTTCGTCGGCCCGAACGGTGTTCTCGGCTTCCTGGGGGGCCCACAGCGGCTTGAGCAGCCCCCGGAACATGTTCTCGCCGCGTTGCTTCGACGCGCCGAGCAGCATGTTGTCGATGACCTTCATCTTCGACAGCGCCTTGGTGAGCTGGAACGTGCGGACCATGCCCCGGCGGGCCACCTGATGGGCGGGGATGCGACCCAACGGTTTGCCGTCGAAGGTCCAGGTGCCGGTGTCGGGCTCGTCGAAGCCGGTCATCAGGTTGAAGAAGGTGGTCTTGCCTGCGCCGTTGGGGCCGATCAGACCCGTGATGATGCCACGCTGGATCTCGAGGTGCTCGACGTCGACGGCCTTGAGACCGCCGAAGCTTCGGGTGATGTGGTCGGCCACGAGGATCGGGTCGGGTTTGGCCGAACCCGGCTGTTCAGGGACACCTCGCAGAGCTGCCGCCGCCGGGATCTCGGTGGCGACGGCTCCCGAGTCGTGGTCGGTCATCGGGGAATCATCGGGCATCGAGGGCCATCTCCTTGCGATCGCCGAACAGGCCTTGGGGACGGAACACCATGAGCACGATCAACCCCAAACCGACGAGGATGAACCGGACCTGCCCGACCTGGACACCGTCCATGAGCCACTCCGGGATCTTGTTGGCCGATTCGGCCTGACGCAGGAACGAGTCGGTGAACGCGAGCAGCGACGAGAACAACATCGAGCCGATGACCGGTGACCACAGCTTGCCCGTACCGCCCAGGATCACGGCGACCCAGATGAAGAAGGTCTTCGGCGTCCCGAGGTCCTGCGGGCTGGGCTGGACCGACGACTGGGTCAGGGCGAACATCATGCCACCCATCGCCCCGAACAGTCCGCCGAGCACCAGGCTCTGCATCTTGATGCTGTAGGCGTTCTTGCCGAGCGCCCGAGCGGCGTCTTCGTCTTCGCGAACGGCCTTGAGCACCCGTCCCCAGGGGCTGCGCATCACGAGATAGACGAACCCGACCGATGCCAGGACCAGTCCCCAGCCCACCAGGAGGGCCCAGGCCTCGTCGGCCCGGTAGTCGAGCACGAACACGCCGAGGTCGATCGAGAAACCGTCGTTGAACGGGTTCATGCTGCGGAAGCCCTGGGTGAACTCGTTGATGCCGTTCGACCCGCCGGTGTAGTTCCGCAGCGAGGTGGCACGGACCACGATGCGCAGGATCTCGGCTGCGGCGATCGTGACGATGGCCAGGTAATCGGCCCGTAACCGTAGGGTCGGAATGCCCAGCAACAGGGCGAACACGACGGAGGCGGCCAGACCCATCAGCACGGCAGGGAACAGCGGCCAGCCGTAGAAGAAGATCGGGATGGCCATGCCGTAGGCGCCGCAGGCGAGGAAGCCGGCCATGCCGAAGTTGAGCAGGCCGGTGTAGCCGAAGTGGATGTTGAGCCCGATGGCGGCAAGGGCGAAGTACATCGCCTGGGTGCCGAACAGCTGGGTGATCGTGTTGTCGAGAATGTTGGCCCAGTTCATCTGATCAGCCGATCCGTTCCTTGCGTCCGAGGAGCCCTTGGGGCCTGACCAACAAGATGAGCACCAGCACCAGGAGGGCACCGACGTTCTTCAGCTCGGTGGGCAGGCCTCTTCCGCCGAATTGCACGGTCGAGACGTTGACCAGCAGGCCGATCAACAGGCTGCCGAGCAGGGGGCCGTAGGCGGTGCCGAGGCCACCGAGTGTGACGGCGGCGAACATCAGCAGGAGCAATTCGAAGCCCATGTCCCACGAAACACCCTGGTCGAGGCCGAAGAGCACGCCACCGAGGCCGGCAGAGTCCGCCACCGACGATCCACACGGTGAGGATGACCCGCTCGACGTCGATCCCGGAGGACTCGGCCAGGTCCTTGTTGTCGGAGACGGCACGCATGGCCTTGCCGATGCGGGTCCGTTGCACCGCCGTTGCCACGAGCACCAGCGCGATGAGGGAGAGCGCCATGATGATCAGTTCACGATTGACCACCGTGATCGGCCCGAAGGATTTGCCCTTCTGGAGGGCGAACTGCTCGTAGCGTTCCTTTCGGCCACCGGCATAGAACAACATGATGTAACGAGCGAGGATGCTCAGGCCGATCGAGATGACGAGCTGGGCGATCAACCCGGTGCCCCGGGCTCGCAGCGGTCGCCACAACAGTCGCTCGTTGCCCGCAGCGGCGACGGCGGTCGCAGCGACGGCCAGGAAGCCGGCCAGGATGATGTGCAGACCGCCACGGGTTGAGGAGGAGGGCGAACAGTGCTCCGAAGGTGACCAGTTCGCCGTGGGCGAAGTTGGTGAGCCCGGTCGTGCCGAAGATCAGCGACAGGCCGATCGAGCACATGGCGATGATCATGCCGAACTTGATGCCGTCGAAGGTCAGCTGGGCGAGTTCGCTGCCGAAGCTCCCGGTGGCCGACCCGCCGCCGTCGCCCTCGACCAGGGGGAACAGGACCGGGCGCTTCTGGTTGGCGTTGGCCGTGATCTCGCGGGTCGTGGTCTCGGGGTCTCGCAGGGCAACGCCCTCGGGGAAGGTGTCGGTGACGATCTCGGCGACGTAGGTGCCCGGACCGGGAAGGTCGATGGCGATCGATCCGTCCTCGCCCGAGGCGCCGACCGCCACCTCGTTGCCGTCGGCGTCGAGAATTCGGATCTCGACTCCGGCCACCGGCACCTTGCCGTCGGGACCGTTGTAGGACAGCGTGCCGGTCACGCCCTCGGGGGCGCCTTGGGCGCCCACCGGGCCGACGCCGAACATCGCGCCCCCGAAAACCGTGAGGAGCAGGAGAAACACCCAACCTGCGGCGCCGAATCGGATGGGTCTCTTCGCTCGTCGGCTCGTCACAGGGACCGCAGTATAGGTCCAGTGGCCCAGTCGGATTCAAGGGTTGTTCGCGCATTTGTCAAATCGGCGGCGGGCGACGTCGGTCACTCGCTCACGATCGATCGGCGCGCCCGACCGGCGCGGGTCGGTCAATCGCCGTCGCAGGCCGAGAGGACCGATCCGATCCGGGCATCGACCCGCCAGGCGTCGGGCGGCCGGTGGTGATCGGCGGCCCAGCCGACCGTGAGCGGGTCGGACCCCGCCTCGGCCAGGAGTTCGGCCCCGAGCTCGGGATGCAGCCGGTAGTGCGCGAGACGCCGCCAGGGTCGGCCCCGCTCGAGCCAGTCGGTTGCCCGGCCGTGATCGGCCACCGCCCAGACGAGGGTGGCGGCCACCCGGGCCGGGGTCCGGTAGCCGCTGATCACCTTCCCGCAGTCGTGGAGCAGGGCCGCGGCGACCACCGCCCGATCGGTGTCGGGACCGAGTTCGGCGACGACAGCACGGGCCACGCCGACGGCATGGCGGCGATCGGGGTTCGACAAGCGCTCCCAGATCCGCCGTTCCCCGTCGATCAACTGGGCTCGTACCCAGGCCTCGTCGATCGGCGACGGCGGGCCGGGTCGGAGCGACCCGAGGAAGCGGAGGGCGAGGTGCGCGGCACTCGCCACGGCTCAACGTCCGAGACGACGGGCGGCGGCCAGGATCGCCGCGATCGACTTGCCGTCGGTGATGGTGCCATCGAGCGCCATGGCGATGGCGAGGTCGAACGGCACCTTCTCGACCAGCATGTGCTCCTCTTCGAGCCCGTCGGCCTCGCTCGGGACCTCGATGAGGTCGGTGGCGAGATAGATGTACTGGATCTCGTCGCAGAAGCCCGGCGAATGGTGGAACCGCAGCAGCAGCTCCAACGACCCCGGCCGTCGGCCGATCTCTTCGGCCAGTTCCCGCACGATCGCCGGTTCGGGATCCTCGCCGTCGACGTCGAGCTTGCCGGCCGGGACCTCCCACAGATCGCCATCGATTGGCGCCCGGTACTGGCGGACGAGGAAGATCGCATCGTCCTCGACGGCCACCGCCGACACCGCTCCGGGGTGCCGGACCACGTCACGCCGGATCGATTCCCCGCCCGGGCCTTCGAACCAACCGTCGTAGAATCCGACGACGGCTCCCTGGTGGACCAGTTCGTCGCGAACATGGCGAAAGGCCGACGCCGGGGCGTCGAAACCGGCCGGCCGTCCGGTCACCGGTTCGACGTCTCGGGTATCGCGGCGCTCGCCCGGTGGCCCGCAGCACGGGCGAAGCGGTCGGGGTCCTCGGCCTCGGCTCGGGCCAGCGACGCGGCGATGAACGCATCGAACAGGGGTGCGGGTCGATTGGGGCGGCTCTTCAGCTCGGGATGAGCCTGGGTGCCGACCCAGAACGGGTGATCGGCCAACTCGATGAACTCGACCAGGCGCCCATCGGGGGACGTCCCCGAGCAACGGAACGTGGTCCCCTCGGTGAATCGGGTGCGGTACTTGGGGTTGAACTCGTAGCGATGCCGGTGCCGTTCCTTGATGACGGTCTGACCGTAGGCCCGGGCGACCTGGCTGCCCTCGTCGAGCACGGCCACGTACGCACCGAGCCGCATGGTGCCACCCATGTCGGTCACGCCCCGCTGGGAATCCATGAGGTCGATCACGGGATAGGGGGTCGTGACGTCCTGGGTGTCGAACTCGCTCGAATGGGCTCCCGAGAGGCCGAGGACGTGCCGGGCGTACTCGACGGTCATGACCTGCATGCCCAGACACAGCCCGAGGCACGGCTGGCCGGTCTCGCGGGCGAATCGGGCCGCTTCGATCTTGCCCTCGATCCCACGCTCACCGAAGCCGCCGGGCAGCACGATCCCGTCGAGATGGCCGAGCATGTCGTCGACCAGGAGGCCTTCGACGTGATCGGACATGATCCACTCGATCTCGATGTCGACCTGGTGATGGATGGCGGCGTGACGCAGCGCCTCGGCCACCGAGAGGTACGCGTCGGGCAGGGTGATGTACTTGCCGACGATGCCGATCCTCAACGGTTTCCAGGCCGTGGTGACCATCTCGACCAGGCGGGTCCACTCGGCGAGGTCGGGCTGCACGTCGGGCAGGCCGAGCATCTTGCACACGTAGGCGTCGAGACCTTCGTCGTGCATGTTGAGCGGGATCTGGTAGAGCGAGGCGGCATCGGCGGCATTGACGATGCCCTCGAGGGGGACATCGCACAGGTTGGAGATCTTCGACCGCAGACCGTCGGAGATGTGCAGGTCCGAGCGACACACGATCACATCGGGCTGGATGCCCCGGGACCGGAGCTCGGTCACCGAGTGCTGGGTCGGCTTGGTCTTGTGTTCACCGGCCGGACCGATGAACGGCACCAGGGTGACGTGGACATAGCAGACGTTGTCGCGACCGACGTCGAGCCGGAACTGACGGATGGCCTCGAGGAACGGGAGGATCTCGATGTCGCCGACGGTGCCCCCGACCTCGGTGATCACCACGTCGACGTCGTCGGACACCAGGGCGTTGATCCGCTTCTTGATCTCGTCGGTGATGTGCGGGATCACCTGCACGGTCTTGCCGAGATAGTCGCCTCGGCGTTCGGCGGCGATGACCGCCGAGTAGATCGAGCCGGTCGTGGCGTTCGATGCCTGCGTGAGCGGTTCGTCGATGAACCGCTCGTAGTGCCCGAGATCGAGGTCGGTCTCTCCCCCATCGTCGGTCACGTAGACCTCACCGTGTTCGAACGGGTTCATGGTGCCCGGATCGACGTTGAGGTACGGGTCGAGCTTCTGCATCGTGACCCGGAGTCCTCTGGCCTTCAGCAATCGCCCCAGCGAGGAGGCCGTGAGCCCCTTGCCGAGCGAGCTGACGACGCCACCGGTCACGAAGATGTGCTTCGTCAATCCGCGCTCCCATTCATTCCGCTCGGTCCAACCTAGCGCCGCGACACCTCGCTCTGGCGCGATGGCGACGACCGAGAAACGACCCGGGCGCCACGATCCCGTCGGGTCCCGAACTGGCAGGCGGCACCCGGTGGCGTCAAGATGAGCCCTTGCCTCCCAGCGAACAGGACACCCCCCATGACCGCTCTCTCCCCGACCACTCGGATCGACCTGACCGATCCGAGCGACCTCGGTTTCGATCCCGCCCGCCTGGCCAACATCGACCGCTACCTCGCCGAGCACTACCTCGACACCGGTCGGTTCCCGGGCATGAGCCTCGTGATCGGCCGCGCCGGGAAGGTCGCCCACGTCTCGCACCAGGGCTATGACCCCGACGCCATCTTCCGGATCTACTCGATGTCCAAGCCCGTCACCTCGATCGCGCTCATGCAGCTCTACGAACAGGGGCGGATCAAGATCAGCGACCCCGTCTCGACCTACCTCCCCGAGTGGGCCGACCTCCGCGTCTGGTCCGACGGCTCGCCGGCCAACTTCTCCACCAGCTTCCCCGAGCGCGAGATGATCGTTCGCGACCTGCTCACCCACACCTCCGGCCTCACCTACGGCTGGATGGGTCGCCATCCCGTCGACGCCCTCTACCGTCGCGAGGGCATCGGGGGCGTCACGCCGGGAAGCACCCTCGCCGACATGTGCGCGAGCCTGGCCGACGTGCCCCTGCTCTTCTCGCCGGGGACGCAGTGGAGCTACTCGGTGGCCACCGACGTCGTCGGCCACCTGGTCGAACTGGTGAGCGGTCAGCCCCTCGACGAGTATTTCGCCGAACACATCTTCGGTCCGCTGGGAATGGTCGACACCGGATTCTGGGTCGACGACGAGCGCGCCGACCGGCTGGTCCCGAACTACGCGCACCCCGACCTGTCGCCGTTCGGCGTACCCGAGGGAGCAACGGGGACCATGGCCATGATCGACGACGGCGGGGCGAAGAGCCCGAATCGGACCAAGCCCACCTTCTTCTCCGGTGGTGGTGGTCTCACCTCCACCCTGTCGGACTACCACCGGTTCACCCAGATGCTGCTCCAGGGCGGCGCCCTCGACGGCGAGCGGATCATCGGACGCAAGACCCTCCAGTTCGCAACGTCCAACCACCTGCCCGGTGGCCGTGATCTCGCCGCCATGGGTCAGCAGGTCTTCAGCGAGACCACCTACGAGGGCATCGGCTTCGGACTCGGATTCAGCGTCGTGCTCGACCCCTCCGAAGCGCAGGTCATCGGCTCCGCGGGCGAGTTCGCATGGGGTGGAGCGGCCTCGACCCTGTTCTGGGTCGATCCCGTCGAAGAACTCACGGTCGTCGGCATGACCCAACTGATGCCGTCGTCGGCCTATCCCGTCCGCCAGGAACTCAAGGCGCTCGTCTACGGAGCCCTCACCTGAACCGGGCCGCCGACCCCGCCGCGCCCGGCGTCGGAGCCTGCCGGTCATGAACCTCGCCGGGCACATCGTCGTCGCCGAGCGAATCGAACGCGACCGGCCGGCCTTCTGGCTGGGCGCCGCCCTGCCCGACATCGCCGGCATGGGCCGGGTTCGGCTCCTGGGAACCACCGTCGACGACGACCTGCGTCGCGGCATCGCCTTCCACCACGCGAGCGACGAGGCCTTCCACTCCCACCCCTGGTTCACCGACCTCCAACGATCGCTCCGGGAACTCCTGCTCGACGACGGATTCGGGCGCGGTGCGGCCCGGGCCATCGCCCACGTCGGACCCGAACTGTTCCTCGACGGCGCCGTGTTGTCCTGGGACCACACGGCGGTCGATCGGGCGTTCGCCGAACTGTCGGCTCGCCCCGAGGCACTCGAGACGCTGGTGCTGCCCGAGTTCCGGGCCCAGTGGGTCACCCATCGACTTCGGGCGTCGGCCTGGCGCCCGCACGACGAACCGCACGACCCACACGCCGTGGCCCGTCGGTTGCAGCGAATCCTGCAGCGACGTCCCCGCCTGGCCTTCGACGCCGACCGGGTCGAGGCCGTTGCCGACCATCTGTACCCGTTCGAACGGCGAGTCGCCTCGACGGCCGCCGACTTCGTCGACGATCTCGCCGATCAGCTCCGACGACTGGTCCGGACTGACCCTTCTTCGGGTTCCGACGGCGAGCACCCGAGCCGCTCGGGCTCGGCGCGACCTTCTGGGTGAGCGCCTCGTCGCGCAATTCGGCGGCATGCTGGCGCGCCGTTGCCGAGTCGGGCTGTCCCGACAGCATGCGGGCCAGCTCGGTCACCCGGTCGGCGTCGTCGAGGAGTCGAACGTCGGAGACCGTTGCGTCGTCGTTCTGCAGCTTCTGCACCGCGAGATGGGCGTCGGCGAAGGCCGCGACCTGCGGAAGATGGGTGACCACCAGGACCTGGTGGCGGTCGCCGAGGGCGGCCAGCGCCCGCCCGACCGCGAAGCCCGCCTGCCCGCCGATCCCGGCGTCGACCTCGTCGAAGACCAGGATCGGTGGGGCCTCCGACAGCACGCTTCGCAGGGCCAGCATCGCCCGGGCCAACTCGCCGCCCGAGGCCACCTTGGCCAGCGGCTGGAGGGGTGAGCCGGGATTGGCCGAGAGCTGGAACACCACCTGGCCACCGTCGTCGCCATCGATCGAGATACCGACCCGGGCCTTGGGCATGGCCAGGTCGGGGAGATGCGCCTCGATGGCCGCAGCGAGCCCCGGACCCGCGGCGAGGCGGGCCGTGCGAACCTCGGCGGCCGCCGCAGCGACCCCGGCGCGGGCGTCGGCCAGCTCGGCGTCGAGGTGCTCGGCTCGGCGATCGGCCTCCTCGAGCTCGCTCAACCGCTCGGCGAGTGCTCGGTGTTCGTCGATGACGGCAGCCAGGTTGTCGCCGTACTTGCGGCACAGCTGTTGGAGCTGGTGGCGTCGGGACTGGATGGCAGCGAGCGCCTCGGGGTCGGGTTCGATGGTGTCGGCGACCGAGCGGACCGAGTCGGCGAGGTCGTCGAGCTCGGCCAGGAGGTTGCGCAGACGGACCGAATCGTCGGCGAACGGCGGTCGGCCGTCGAGCCGGACGAGGGCCTGGCCCAGCAGGTCCCTGACCCCGTCGTCGTCGGTCAGCACCGTGAGCGCCGACGACGCAGCCTGCTGGTGATCGACGGCGTTGGCCAGGACCTCTTCCTGTTCGGACAGGCGCTGGTCTTCGTCGGGGTCCTCGATCGCCGCAGCGTCGAGTTCGTCGACCTGATAGCGGAGCAGGTCGATCTCACGGTGACGGGAACGCTCGTCGCCGCCGATGCCGGCGAGCACGGCTTCGACGTCGTGCAGCGTGCGCCGAGCCTGCTCGAGGGCCGACCGATCGACCTTGCCGAACGCATCGAGGGCGGCCCGCTGCGCATCGACTCCGAGGAGTGACTGATGCGAGTGCTGTCCGTGGAGATCGACGAGCCGGCGTCCGAGCTCGGTCAGGGTCGACGCCGTGACCGGTCGACCGTTCACGTAGGCGCGGGAACGACCCTCGGCCGGCACCGCCCGCGTGATGATCACCTCGCCGTCCTCGGCGCCCTCGCCGTCGAACGAGAAACGGCCGTCGACCACCGCCTCGTCGGCTCCCGGCCGCACGAGTCCCGGGTCGGCCCGCCCACCCATCAGCAACGAGATGGCGTCGACCAGCAGGGTCTTGCCGGCTCCGGTTTCGCCGGTGAGGGCGATCAGACCCGCGGGAAGGCGAAGCGAGAGCTTGTCGATGACACCGAGATCGGAGACGGTCAGTTCGAGGAGCATGGTGCGAGAGGCATGGGCGGGAGGGGCTCAGCGGTCGGAGAGGCCGAATTTCTCTTTCAGGATCGTATGGAAGTCGTGGCCGTCGCGGACGAGGAACGTGGCTCGCCGACGACCGCCCCGGCAGATCACCGAGTCGCCGGGCTCGAGCCGGGCGACCTGTCGACCGTCGACGGTGACCACCCCGGCACGGTACCCGTCGACGGTGAGCCGCACCTCGGTGGTCGGGGCCAGCACGAGCGAACGGTCGAAGACCATGTGCGGTGCGACCGGCGACAGCACCAGGGCCTCGAAATCGGGCTCGACGATCGGTCCTCCGGCCGACATCGAGTAGGCCGTCGATCCGGTCGGGGTCGCCAGGATCAGCCCATCGGCGAGGTAGCGGGTGAAGTGTCGCCCGGCGATCGACGCCGACACCGAAACCGTGTGGCCGGCATCGGCTCGCTCGAGCACCAGTTCGTTCAGGGCGAAGGTCGACTCACGAACCCGGGAGGTCGCCGCCTCGCGGCGATCGTCGGCCGGGAGCGCTCGCTCGATCGTGATGTCGAGCAGCATGCGGTGTTCGGGGCGGAGCACGCCGGCGGCCCAGTCGTCGAGCGCCGCTTCGAGTTGCTCGGGATCGACCTCGGTGAGGTAACCGAGGTGACCGGCGTTGATGCCGAGGAGCGGTACCCCGGAGTCGACCGAGAGTCGGGTGGCCCGGAGCATGGTGCCGTCGCCGCCGATGCTCACGCACAGCGCCAGACCGACACCGAACGAGGGTTCCTCGACACCGAGGTCGGACCGACCGACGAGCTCGGCATCGGTCGGTCGGCAGCACGGCCCGCCGCCCGTTCTCCGCGCACCAGGCGATGGCTCGTCGGGCGAGGTCGGGCACTTCGGTTCGGTACTGGTGGAGCACGATCCCGATCGGTCCGGCCGTCGCCTGCCTCGGATCGACACGGGATCGACAGGATCGGAGCGGGAAGGCTCGGGTACGGCACGCTCGGTCACGACGGATCTCCCTGGGTGGACGTCGGTGCTTCCACGGTGAGCGGGCGTGTCTCGAGCGGATCCGGAACGACGTCGGATCCGTCGGGCGGCTCGGAGCCACCGGCCCGGCGCACCTCGGCCGCGATGCGATCCGCCAGGTCCACGACCGGGGCGCCACCGATCACGAATCGTCCGACGAACTCGACGTTGCCGTTCGTTCCGGTGATCGACGAGGTGACGAGATCGACCATCGGGGCTCCGGCCCGGTCTGCCGCCTGGGCCACCTCGCCGAGCACCCGCAGCCAGATCGCCGGATCGGTGATGATCCCCTTGCCCCTGGAGACCTCGATCCGGCCGGCCTCGAACTGGGGTTTGATCAGCAGCAGCAACGAGGAGCCGGGGGCGGTGACGGCGATCAGGCCCGGCAGGACCTTGATCAGCGAGATGAACGACAGATCGCCGACGGTCAGGTCGACCCGTCCACCCAGTTGCCGTTCGTCGATCGATCGGATGTCGGTCTGTTCCCGCAGGTCGACACGGGCATCCCGACGGAGGCGCTCGTGGAGTTGGTGGGTCCCGACGTCGACGGCGACCACGGCGGCGGCGCCCCGCTGGAGCAGGCAGTCGGTGAACCCGCCGGTCGACGAACCGGCGTCGAGACAGCGAAGGCCGGTGGGATCGATACCGAACCGATCCAGGGCCCCGGCGAGTTTCGCTCCGGCCCGGCTGACGAAGGGCGGCGGTGGACCGAGCAGCTTCACGTCTTGGGCCGGGTCGACCTGACGCGCCGGCTTGTCGGCCGGGGCACCGTCGACGAGCACCCGACCATCGGCGATGAGTCGTGCCGCCTGCTCGCGACTCGGAGCGAGGCCCCGACGGAGCACTTCGGCGTCGAGACGCCGACGAACCGCCACCGCCGTCACCCCTCGCCGGCGGTCAGTGTCGCCACGACCGCAGCCAGGTCGTCGCCGACGAACTCGGGAACCGGGTCGACCGGCAGATCCGAGCGACCGACGACTCCCGTCAGGACCAGGGCGAAGCGGTACCCGAGGGCCTCGGCGAAGGCGCCGTCGGTTTCGGGCCGATCGCCGACCATCACCCCCTCGGTCCCGAATCGGTCCCGAACGAGTCGGGCTGCGGGCTGCTCGGGCTTGCCGGCAACGACCGGTCGGACTCCGGTGGCGGTGGCCACCGCGGCCACGATGGCACCGGCGCCGGGATAGAAGCCGAACTCGGTCGGGTAGGTCGGATCGGTGTTGGTGGCGATGAACCGGGCCCCGCCGTCGACGGCCTGGGTCGCCGTGCGGAGGCGGTCGTACGACAGGTCCCAGTCGAGACCGACCAGGAGGGCATCGGCCGGCCCCTCCGAGACCAGGGTCGCTCCCCGGGCCACGACCGCTTCGCGGATGCCGGGCCCACCGAGCACCA
The DNA here is from genome assembly GCA_963717115.1 of uncultured Acidimicrobiales bacterium. GTDB lineage: Bacteria > Actinomycetota > Acidimicrobiia > Acidimicrobiales > SZUA-35 > JBBQUN01. The sequence continues at coordinate 722,924 of CAVQVO010000020.1, forward strand.
TGACCCGCTCCCCGGGTTCGACGAGGAGCGCGCCGGCCATCGCCGACGACATGAATCGACCGGGAGCGTCGATCCCCATCGAGACGAGCTTCGCTTCCTGCTCGGCGACGGTGGCGAACGAGTTGTTGGTGACGAAGGCGACCTCGTGACCGAGGGCGATGAGCCGGGAAACCGCGGCGGCGGATCCGGGGATCGGGATCGTGCCCGTCCACAGCACGCCGTCGAGGTCAAGGGCCCAAGTCGTCACGCCCGACACCCTATCCCTGCCGCCGACCGGCGTGATCCGAGCACTCGACCCCGCCACGTCGTCGACCGAGCCCGGCCACGATCGGTGGTCGGGCATCGTCGCTGCGTGATGGGTCAATGGTCCCGAATCCGGGGTCGGAACGCGCAGAAAACCCCGACCTCTCACGCCGGGCGCTCTAGAGTCGTGGCCATGCCTGTCGACGTAACCAACCTTCCTCCCGGTGTGATCACCGGTGAATCCGTTTCCGCCGTCTATGCCCTGGCCAAGGAGCGCCAGTTCGCGCTTCCTGCCGCGAACTGCATCGGGAGCAACTCGATGAACGCGGTGCTCGAGACCGCCGCCAAGGTGAACTCGCCGGTGATCATCCAGTTCTCGCACAGCGGCGGAGCGTTCTTCGCCGGCAAGAGCCGTCCCCAACGGCGACGACCAGGGTTCGATCCTCGGTTCGCTGGCCGGAGCCCGCCATGTCTGGACGATGGCCGAGGCCTACGGAGCGAGGGTCATGCTGCACACCGACCACGCTGCGAAGGACAAGCTGGGTTGGGTGTCGGGACTGATCGAGCACGGCGAGCGACACTTCGAGACCAACGGGGTGCCCTTGTTCAGCTCCCACATGCTCGATCTGTCCGAGGAATCGATCGAGGAGAACATCGAGATCTCGTGTTCGTTCCTCGAGCGGATGAGCAAGCTCGGCATGACCCTCGAGATCGAACTCGGGATCACCGGTGGCGAGGAAGACGGGGTCGACAACACCGACGCCGACACCAGTGATCTGTATTCCAAGCCCGAGGAGGTGTCGTACGCCTACGAGGAACTGTCGAAGATCTCCCCGAACTTCACCATCGCCGCGGCGTTCGGCAACGTGCACGGGGTCTACAAACCCGGCAACGTCGTGCTGACACCGTCGATCCTCGACGATTCGCAGCGCTACATCGCCGAGAAGTTCGGCACCGGCCCCAAGCCCGTCAACTTCGTGTTCCATGGTGGATCCGGATCGACCGCCGCCGAGATCGCCGAGGCGCTGTCGTATGGCGTGGTGAAGATGAACATCGACACCGATCTGCAATGGGCGTTCTGGGACGGCATCCGTCGCTTCGAAGCCGACAAACACGACTACCTCCAAGGTCAGATCGGCAATCCCGACGGCGACGACAAGCCCAACAAGAAGACCTACGACCCGCGGGTCTGGCTCCGTGCCGGCGAAGTGTCGTTCGTCGAGCGCCTCACCCAGGCGTTCGAGGAACTCAACAACGTCGACACGCTGGCCGGCTGATCGGTTCACGGTCGGCGGCTCACGTCGCCGAGTCGAGCTCGAGCAGGGCCCGAGCCGCGGCAACGACCTTCCGCCGGGCCACCGGGGTGCGTGCGACGTGGGTGGCTCGGACGTCGACGGCCGACGCCGTGGTGCCGCCGGCGCGGAAGAAGCGACGCTGCACGGTCCCGAGCACGGCGACCGGGGCGCCGGCGGTCAGCTTGGGCATGGCCGCGGCCGGACCGACCCACGACACCGGCAGTGACGTCCGGGCCCCGTCGATCCGGGTGACGACGTCGAAGGTCACCAGGATGGTGCCGTCGGAGAGCGGTCGCTCCGTGGGAGCGACGCGAACGGATCCTTCGGCGATGACGAGATTCCGGCCGCAATCACCGGAGGATTCGGCTCGGGTCCGAGAACGAGTGGATCCGGTGATTCTGCCGGATGATTCGATTTCCCTGGGTGATCCGGTTCCTGTGGACATGACGGTTCCTCCGAATGCTGAGGGCACGGCGGTGCCGTGCAGAAGGCAAGCAGGGGGAAGAACGCCCATCTCGGGTGGCCGTGGAGCGGCGTCGACGACATCATGGCCGCAGCCTGTGACATCGACGGGCGTTGGCCCGAGCGATCCGGACGCCGAAGACGCCTCGATCAGCGAAGCTGGCGGGCCCGGAGCGCGGCGTCTCCGAAGCCGGGCATGAGCTGCTCGATCTCGAGGAACAACCGGCGGGCCCGTGACGGGTCGCCGTTGCGTTCATAGAGATCGGCGAGCGCATACCAGCGCCGGAGGTGATGCTCCTTCGGGCGCTTGGGCGCCTTGGGTGCCTGCTCGAGGAGCCGGATGGCATCGGCGGCCTTGCCCTGGTCGGCCAAGGCACCGGCGTAGACGATCCGTCCCTCTTCGACGAGTTCCGCCGAGGGGGACGCCGCACCCAATTCCAGCCAGAGTTCCTCGACGCGGTTCCAGTGACGGAGCGCTCGATGACAGTCGGCGAGCACCGGATGCTGCTCGACGGTGTCGAACGTGTCGGCGAACGTCTGCAGCTCCCGGGCCGCCTGCGTCCAGCGCCCCATGCGGTACAGCGACAGCCCCAGGAGTTCCTGGACCTCGGGGACACCCGGACCGAGCTTGTTGATCGACACGAGGAGCTTCTGGGCATCGGAGAAGCGCTCGGCCTCGAACGCCGTCGCCGCCTCGACGAGCCGGCGCCGCAGCTTCGACGACGTGTCCGGCGCGACACCGACGAACGCGATGTCGGACACGTCGATGGTCGACCCGCCCCGACGGCGCTTCTTCGTGGCCCCCGAGGTGGCGGGCTCCTCGACCCGAGCGATCTCGAGTGGCTCCCGCAGGACCGGTGGCGGCGGAACACGGCGGCGCCGACCGCCGGTGGACCTGGGGGGCTGAGATGCTGGCATTCGGACCAGCGTAGGCCCCAAAACGCCGAAAGACCCATGACCGAAGTCATGGGCCTTTCGAAAGAAATCCGGCGGCGACCTACTCTCCCAGGACGTCTCCATCCAAGTACCATCGGCGCAGGAGGGCTTAACTTCCGTGTTCGGAATGGGAACGGGTGTGACCCCTCCGCTATCGCCACCGAAATCTGTTGTCGACGTTGCCGCGGGGGCTCTGATGAACAGAGCACACCGGCGACACGTCACGAACGTGTTTCTCAAGAATTCCACAGCGAGCACGAGCTGTAATAACCAAAAGCCCTCGGCCTATTAGTACCAGTCAGCTGAACACCTCACGGTGCTTACACGTCTGGCCTATCAACCTAGTCACCTACTAGGGGCCTTACCCGGTTGACCCGGTGGGAGATCTCATCTTGGAACAGGTTTCCCACTTAGATGCCTTCAGCGGTTATCCCTTCCGCAGGTCGCTAACCAGCCATGCTCCTGGCGGAACAACTGGCACACGAGAGCTGCGTCCATCCCGGTCCTCTCGTACTAGGGACAGACTTCCTCAAATCTCCTTCGGCTGCAGAGGATAGGGACCGAACTGTCTCACGACGTTCTAAACCCAGCTCGCGTACCGCTTTAATGGGCGAACAGCCCAACCCTTGGGACCTGCTTCAGCCCCAGGATGCGATGAGCCGACATCGAGGTGCCAAACCTTCCCGTCGATATGGACTCTTGGGGAAGATTAGCCTGTTATCCCCGGGGTACCTTTTATCCGTTTGCGACGGCCCTTCCATACGGCGCCGTCGGATCACTATGCCCTGCTTTCGCACCTGCTCGACCTGTCGGTCTCGCAGTCAAGCTCCCTTGTGCCATTGCACTCAACGACTGATGGCCGACCAGTCTGAGGGAACCTTTGGGCGCCTCCGTTACAATTTAGGAGGCGACCGCCCCAGTCAAACTACCCATCTGACACTGTCCCCGACCCAGATAATGGGCCCGGGTTAGACGTCCAATATGAACAGGGTGGTATTTCAACGTTGGCTCCACCGACGCTGGCGCGCCGACTTCCTAGCCTCCCACCTATCCTACACAATCCAGATCAAACGCCAATATCAAACTGTAGTAAAGGTCCACGGGGTCTTTCCGTCCTTCTGCAGCTAACGAGCATCTTTACTCGTACTTCAATTTCGCTGGGTCTGTGGTTGAGACAGTAGGGAAGTCGTTACGCCATTCGTGCAGGTCGGAACTTACCCGACAAGGAATTTCGCTACCTTAGGACGGTTATAGTTACCGCCGCCGTTTACTGGGGCTTAAGTTCAAAGCTTCGCCTTGCGGCTAACCTCTCCCCGTAACCTTCCAGCACCGGGCAGGCGTCAGAGCGTATACAGCGCCTTACGGCTTCGCACGCTCCTGTGTTTTTAGTAAACAGTCGCTTCCCTCTGGTTTGTGCCACCTCGTCGAGCTCAGGGAGCAAGTCCCGTCACCCTAAAGAGGTCCTCTTTATCCCGAAGTTACAGAGGTATTTTGCCGAGTTCCTTAACCACAGTTCACCCACTCGCCTTGGTCTTCTCGACCTATCCACCTGTGTCGGTTTGGGGTACGGGCGATGAAAGAACTCGCTAGAGGCTTTTCTTGGCAGTATGGAATCAATGACTGACCACTGAGTGGCCGGCATCACGTCTCAGGCTTCATGAGGTCCGGATTTACCTGGCCCTCGCCCTACACGTTTACCCAGGGACAACCAACGCCCCGGTTCACCTATCCTTCTGCGTCACCCCGTTGCTAGCCGCCTCGTCGTGGGTCGTTTCGTCTCCCGAAGGAGACAGCCACTTAGCAACAACAAATTGGCTCGGACGTGCTTTCATCGGTACTGGAATATCAACCAGTTGTGCATCGACTACGCCTTTCGGCCTCGCCTTAGCTCCCGACTAACCCTGGGCGGACGAACCTTCCCCAGGAACCCTTGGATATTCGGCGGAGGAGATTCTCACTCCTCTTTCGCTACTCATGCCAACATTCGCACTCGACCACGCTCCACGGCTGGGTTATCCCGCCGCTTCAAAGCAGAGATCGACGCTCCGCTACCACGCAGACACAAGGTCTGCATCCGCAGCTTCGGCTCTGGACTTGAGCCCCGTTACATTGTCCGCGCAAGATCACTCGACCAGTGAGCTATTACGCACTCTTTAAAGGGTGGCTGCTTCTAAGCCAACCTCCTGGCTGTCTGAGCAATCTCACATCGTTTACCACTTAGTCCAGAATTAGGGGCCTTAGCTGGCGGTCTGGGCTGTTTCCCTCTCGACCATCGAAGCTCATCCCCCGAGGTCTCACTGCTGCGCTCTGGAGCCATGGTATTCGGAGTTTGGTTGGGGTCAGTAAACTTGTGGGTCCCCTAGCCCATCCAGTAGCTCTACCTCCATGGCTGAACACGCAACGCTGCACCTAAATGCATTTCGCGGAGAACCAGCTATATCCGAGTTTGCTTGGCCTTTCACCCCTAACCACAGGTCATCCCCCCAGTTTTCAGCCTAGGTGGGTTCGCGCGTCCACGGGGTCTTACCCCCGCTTCCCACTGCCCATGGCTAGATCACTCGGCTTCGGGTCTGCAGCACGCGACTAATTCGCCCTATTCAGACTCGCTTTCGCTCCGGCTTCCCCTCACGGGTTAACCTTGCCACGTACCACAACTCGTTGGCTCATTCTTCAAAAGGCACGCTGTCGCCCCGTAGGGCTCCAACTGATTGTAAATCAACGGTTTCAGGTACTATTTCACTCCCCTCCCGGGGTACTTTTCACCTTTCCCTCACGGTACTAGTTCACTATCGGTCGACTACGGATACTTAGCCTTACGAGATGGTCCTCGCAGATTCACACCAAGTTTCACGGGCTCGGTGCTACTCGGGTGTCTTGGAAGGAGGGATCAGAATTTCGTGTACGGGGCTATTACCCTCTGCGACTGACCTTTCCAGGTCATTCCACTACCCTGATCCTTTGTAACTCCTCGGCAGCACTGACGTACTGCCATCAAGATCCCACAACCCCACACCAGCAACGCCGTCAGGCTTGACACTGGTGTGGTTTAGGCTCATCCCATTTCGCTCGCCGCTACTCAGGGAGTCGTTTTTACTTTCCGTTCCTTGCGGTACTTAGATGTTTCAGTTCCCGCAGTTCCCTCTACCGCTGCTATGTGTTCACAGCGGAGTAACAATCCATAACGATTGCTGGGTTTCCCCATTCAGACATCCTCGGATCAACCCTCATTCGGCAGGTCCCCGAGGCTTATCGCAGCCAATCACGTCTTTCATCGGTCGTAGTCGCCAAGGCATCCACCGTTGACTCTTATTAGCTTGTGGGTATTACATTTATCAGCGAACTGATTTCTCAGTTCAAAGATGCTCGTGCTCGCTATGCAATTCTCAAGAAACGTCGAGCGAGCTGAACCAGCTCCCTCAAAGCGGAAGAGACGAAGTGCGATGCCGACCCCGAAAAGGGTCGGCGTAGCGTGTGTCAACTGAGATGCCCAGCACCCCGGGTTGCTCATGTGGCAACCATCGGCTTGCTGAGCTCCTTAGAAAGGAGGTGATCCAGCCGCACCTTCCGGTACGGCTACCTTGTTACGACTTCACCCCAATCGCCACCCCCACCTTCGAACGCTCCCTCCCATACAGGTTGGGCCACGTGCTTCGGGTGTTGGCAACTTTCGTGGTGTGACGGGCGGTGTGTACAAGGCCCGGGAACGTATTCACCCCGGCGTTGCTGATCCGGGATTACTAGCAACTCCAGCTTCATGGAGTCGAGTTGCAGACTCCAATCCGAACTGAGACCGGCTTTCAGGGATTCGCTTCACCTCGCGGTGTTGCAGCCCGTTGTACCGGCCATTGTAGCATGTTTGCAGCCCTAGGCATAAGGGGCATGATGACTTGACGTCATCCCCACCTTCCTCCGAGTTGACCCCGGCAGTCTCTTACGAGTCCTCAGCATTACCTGTTAGCAACATAAGACGAGGGTTGCGCTCGTTGCGGGACTTAACCCAACATCTCACGACACGAGCTGACGACAGCCATGCACCACCTGTGTAGAGCCCCGAAGGACACCCTATCTCTAGAGCTTTTCTCTACATGTCAAACCTAGGTAAGGTTCTTCGCGTTGCCTCGAATTAAGCAACATGCTCCGCTGCTTGTGCGGGCCCCCGTCAATTCCTTTGAGTTTTAGCCTTGCGGCCGTACTCCCCAGGCGGGGCACTTAATGCGTTAGCTTCGGCACGGAAACCGTTGAAAGTCCCCACACCTAGTGCCCACCGTTTACGGCGTGGACTACCAGGGTATCTAATCCTGTTTGCTACCCACGCTTTCGCTCCTCAGTGTCAGTGCCGGCCCAGAGTGCTGCCTTCGCAATAGGTGTTCCTTCTAATATCTGCGCATTTCACCGCTACACTAGAAATTCCACACTCCTCTACCGGACTCAAGTCAGCGCAGTATCGGATGGCGTCTCCAAGTTGAGCCTGGAGTTTTCACATCCGACTTACGCAACCACCTACGAGCCCTTTACGCCCAATAAATCCGGACAACGCTCGCCCCCTACGTCTTACCGCGGCTGCTGGCACGTAGTTGGCCGGGGCTTCTTCTGTAGGTACCGTCATTTTCGTCCCTACTGAAAGGGGTTTACGACCCTAGGGCCTTCATCCCCCACGCGGCGTCGCTGCATCAGGCTTTCGCCCATTGTGCAAGATTCCCTACTGCTGCCTCCCGTAGGAGTCTGGGCCGTGTCTCAGTCCCAGTGTGGCTGATCGTCCTCTCAGACCAGCTACCCGTCGATGCCTTGGTGAGCCGTTACCTCACCAACAAGCTGATAGGCCGCGAGGCCGTCCCAAAGCGATAAATCTTTCCGCTACAGACCATTCGATCCGTAGAGGGCATCCGGTATTAGCTCCGGTTTCCCGGGGTTATTCCCGACTCTGGGGTAGGTTCCTCACGTGTTACTCACCCGTTCGCCACTCTCCCATGTGACCCGAAGGTCGAGAGCGTTCGACTTGCATGTATTAAGCACGCCGCCAGCGTTCGTCCTGAGCCAGGATCAAACTCTCCAATAGAGAATCTGTCGGAGACCTGGGAAAGGTCTCGGACGTGATCCATTTGCCGGAATCGGGTACCAACCCTCATCCAGCGTGGCTTACTTCATTTTGACGGGGCTCCACCATGGTCTCGTACTCGAGTCTTGCGACCCGACCACGAGTTGGTCATCGTGAAGCTCCGCACACGCTGCGTACTTCGTCTCTTCCGTTTTCAAGGAACTGGACCGCTCGACGCACACAGAAGCTGAGGTTCTTGGAACCTCGACACCCTGGAGGTGCGGTGGCATCCGGTTGAAGGGATGCCGAGCGGGCTCTGCCGGCGTGGCGGGGGCTGGTGTTGCTTGCCCGACGCTCGCTGGCCGACTGATAAATATAGGCCGGATGCCGAACCCCCACAACCCCCCGTCGGGCAAATTTCGACATTTCATGACATCGATGTGATTTCAGGGTGTCGCCCGGGCCAGGAAGACCTGCTTCTTGCCCCGTCTGATCAGGAGGAACTCTCCGTGGAGCAGGTCGGATTCGGTCAGCGTCCGGTCGCCCGAGACCCGCTCGTCGTTCACCGAGATTCCCTGTTGCGAGAGGAGCCGGACGGCTTCGCTCGTTGAGGAAGTGACGCCCGTCTCCTTGAGGACGGCGACCACGTTGCCCTCGGTCCGCAGCAGGGCACGGTCGACCAGAGCCGTCGGAAGCTCGGCGGCGAGCGATTCCAGGACGGCCCGGTCGAGGCCGCGGACGGCCCCACCACCGAAGACCACACTCGACGCCTCGAGTGCGGCGTCGGCCGCCTCGGGTCCATGCACCAGCGCCGTCACCTCCCAGGCGAGGCGCTGCTGACCCGAGCGTCGGTGGGGCGCCTCGGCGTGCTCGGCACACACCCGCTCGATCTCGTCGAGCGGCAACAGGGTCAGCTGAGCCAGGAGCTTGGCCAGCTCGGCGTCGTCGGTCTGGATCCAGGCCTGATAGAAGCGGTACGGACTCATCCGCTCGGCCGAGAGCCACATGGTCTCGCCGCCGGCGGTCTTTCCGTACTTCGATCCGTCGGGCTTGGTGAGCAGGGGCCACGTGAGCGCCAGCGCATGACGGCCGTGCCGGCGCCGGATCAGGTCGGCGCCGAGCGTGATGTTTCCCCACTGATCGGACCCGCCCATCTGCATGTCGCAACCCTCGTGTTCGTTGAGCCAGGCGAAGTCATGGGCTTGGAGCAGCATGTAGCTGAACTCGGTGAACGAGATCCCGGCCTCGGAGTCCAGGCGACTCCGGACCGACTCCTTGGCCGTCATCTGGTTGACCGTCACGTGCTTGCCGACGTCGCGCAGGAAGTCGAGGAACGACACGCCGACGGTCCAGGCCCGGTTGTCGAGCAGTTTCGCAGGATTGTCCCGATCCGAACCGTGCTCGCCGAAGTCGAGGAACTGCCGCAGCTGAGGGACGATTCCGGCGAGGTTGGCCGCCAGGGTCTCATCGGTCTGCAGGTTGCGTTCGGTCGACTTGCCCGACGGGTCGCCGACCATCCCGGTCGCGCCGCCGGCCAGCGAGATGACGTGGTGTCCGGCGTCCTGGAATCGCCGCAGCATCAGCAGGCCGACGAGGTTCCCGGCATGCAGGGAGTCGGCGGTCGGGTCGAATCCCACGTAGACCGTGATCGGCCCGCTCCGGAGACGGCTGGCCAGCTCCCCGGGATCGGTGCGGTCGTGCACCAGTCCGCGGGCGGTGAGGTCGTCGAGCAGGTTCGGATCGATCGGCATGGCGGCCACTGTAGGGAAGAGTGTCGCCGCGTTCGGCGGAATTCGCAGCCGTGATGCCGGGGTGCGGGGGGTCTCCGGGCATGCTGGTTCGGTGAACTCGCTCGGCAAGACCGCAGTCGGCATCCTGGTGTTGGGCTCGTTCGGCATCTGGGGCTACGCGTACTCGGGCCTGGCCGACCGCGATGCCCCCGACACCCTCGACGATCCTCGTTTCGCCGCTCAGGCCGAAGCGGTGTGCGCCGAGACGATGGTGCGCTTCGAAGCCCTCCCCAACGCCGAGGATGCCCGAGACAACCGGGACCGGGCCGACCAGATCCGTCGGCGCAACGCAGTGCTCTACGAGATGATCGGGCGCCTCGATCGATTCGTCGACGGGTCCGATCGAGACGTCGAGATGAGCCGGGAATGGCTCGGTGACTGGACGACCTACGTCGACGAACGCGAGGACTACGCGAACCGATTCGAGCTCGACGAGACCGAGGTGCTGTACGTCTCGGCCGAGGGTGGCGAGCGATTGGAACGCCGCATCACCCGATTCGCCAACACCAACGACATGCCGTCGTGCGCCACCCCGCTCGACGTGGGTTGATCGCCGGCGCGGAACCGGGCACCGAGCGCGCCGGAACGGTCAGCCGATCGTGGCCGCCAGCCCGAGACCTTTGGAGAGCAAGCGGCGGAGCTCACCCGAGACGCCGTAGTCGGCTGCCTCGTCGAGACCGACCCAACGCGCATCGAGCGCCTCGTGGTTGTGGTCGGCCTCGGCGCCATCGGGGGCCAGCACGAGGAACCGGACGTCGAGATGCCGGTGCGCGGGTTCGTCGCCACGCTCGGGGATCTCGTGGATGTCGAGGTCGATGGCCGGGAGGACCAGTTCGAGCCCCGTCAGCCCCGTTTCCTCCTCGGCCTCGCGTTTGGCGACCTGCCCGAGATCGCCGTCACCGTCGGCATGGCCCCCCGGCTGGAGCCACCGATCCAGCTTGACGTGGTGGATGAGCAGGGACTTCGCCCGGCTCCGATCGACGATCACCGCCGATCCGGTCAGGTGCCCGGTTCGGCACGTTCGAAGGAGCGCATCGTCGTTGGCGGCACAGAAGTCGAGGATCTGCCGCCGGACGGACTCGTCGACGTCGACGGCGCCCCGGACGAAGGTCTCGGCCAGCCCGAGCGGGGTCGTCGGCGAGGGGTTCCGGGAACGGTTGGCCATCGCGGCACGCTATCGAGCCGATCGACGGGATCGAGCCGACCGACCGGCGCTCGTGGCGTCTCCGCCACCGCAGGGGTTCGTCTCGGCCGTCACCGGCGGCGGATCCTCCCGGAATCGACCCGGCCGCCGATGGGAGGGTCATGTCGGCTGCCCCCTCCGGTCCCCCACCGCTGGTCGCCCGCCTCGTCATGCACGGCTTCCAGGTCGTTGGCGTCGCCCTGACCTCGATCGTGATGATCACCCTGGTGACCTCGTTGTGGTGGCGCCTCACACCCGAGCGCGACCTCGACGTCCTGGTCTACGACCAGACCGTCCCCGACACCTCCTACGCCCAGCACGCCGCCCTCGGGCATCTCCTCGAGTACCACCGAGTGCCCTACGACCTCGAGGACTACGTGGGGGTCACGCCGGGTAGCTGGGAGCCACACGGGTCCTGGCCGGCCGAGCGTCCCGACCTGATCGTGCTCGCCGACGCCACGGGGGTGCGACTGGACGACGATGGGCAACCCGATCCGAGCGGTGAACACCAGGTCAGCGGGGGTATCTCGGCGGAACGGGCCCACGACGTGGCCCGCTGGGTGGCGGAGGGAACACCGGCCTATGCCGAGTTCGCGCTCGTCACCGAACCGACCTCGGCCGAGGCGGCGACGACGCTCGAGGAGGTCTTCGGCTTCACCGCCTCGGGTTGGCGGATCCGCTTCTTCGACGACCTGGCGACGGTCTCGCCCGGCATCCAGAATCTCGGGGTCTATCCGTGGCCCTATGCCGGTCCCGGCATGATCGCGGTGTCGGGACCCACGAGCGGTCGTGACCAACCCCGCCTGCTCGTCGTGCTCACCGCCGACGATCTCACCCGGGGACGGCTCGAGATCACCGGGGGCCCACCCGGCAGCCCGGGCGGCGTGACCAGCTACGACGGCTGGGTGAACGTGGTCCAAGCCCACCCCGAGGCGACCGTCGACGCCACGTTCGAGATCCCGGTGACCGCCAACGGTGCCCGCATCCTCGACCGGGCCGGCGTCCCCCTTCGGTTCGCGGCCCTCATCCGCACCGAACGAACGGTGTACCTCGCCGCCGACGGGCTCGACGACGAAACGCCCTTCCGTCTTCGTCGGCTTCGCGGTGGGGCCACCTTCACCCGGCTCGTGACCGGCCACGAATTCCAGTTCCTCTATCGCATCCTCGAGCCGACCTTCGGCTGGCTCCTCGACCAGATCGACGAGGACCCCGATCAGATCGCCGGGTCCTGACCGACGGCGGCCAGGCTCGTCCGAGGTCGACTCACGTTCGGGTCACCGGCGACGGCGAAGCGCCACGGTCGCTCGACCGCCCGGCTGATCCCGATCCGCGGTCCTCGAACGATCGAGGGAATGGGGTCGACGTCGGTCGGCGGCACCAACCGGATCGGGGAGGCAGGATCGAGGAGGTCCAGGCCGTCGTGTTCGGCGCCGACTCCGAACGCCGCGGTCAGCTTTCCCGGGCCCGAACCGAAGTCCTGCGGCGTCATCGCCTTCGGTCGCCGTCGACCCATCAGCGCCAACCCGGTCTCGGGCCGGACCGCCCGCAGCAACACCGCCGCCCCCTCGTCGACGGGACCACACACCACGTTCGCACACCAATGGATCCCGTAGATCCGGTAGACGTAGAGCGTTCCCCCGCCGGCGAACATCGAACGGTTCCGCCCGGTGCGTCCTGCGAAGGCATGACTCGCCGGATCGTCGGCGCCGCCGTAGGCCTCGGTCTCGACGATCACACCGATCACTTCGTCGGCGCCGCCCGGTCGACCGGATTCGAGGCGCCAGCCGAGCAACCGCGGCGCCAGATCGGCGGCGGGTCCGTCGAAGTCCGGTCGGTCGGTTCCGCTCACCGGGGCCGGTCAGGTGCCGATGCGGCGACGGTCGTCGTCGAGGCGGTCTCGGAAACGACCGAGCTGGATGGCAACGGCGAGGGGACCCCCACCTCCCGGCGTGTTGCGACCACGGGCCGACGCCCCGGGAGCGAACACCTTCGCGGCCTCGGGACCGAGATCGGGGTGGGCGGCCACCAGGTCGGGCAGCGGGCTCCGGCCGGCGAGCGCCGCCCGGACCAGTTCGCCGACCACGGCGTGGGCGGCCCGGAACGGCATCCCACCGTTCACCAGGAAATCGGCCAGATCGGTCGCGGCTGCGTAGGGCGAGTCGGCCTGGGCCGCCATGGTGTCGGTGTTGAACGTGAGGGTGGCCAGCATCCCGTCGAGGGCGAGCATCGTCAGCCGAACGGTGTCGCAGGCGTCGAACAGCGGCTCCTTGTCCTCCTGCAGGTCCTTGTTGTAGGTGAGCGGGAGGCCCTTCAGCGTGGTGAGCAGCCCGGTCAGGTGACCGACCAGCCGACCGGCCTTGCCCCGCGCCAGTTCGGCGATGTCGGGATTCTTCTTCTGCGGCATCATCGACGAGCCGGTCGAGAACCCGTCGTCGAGCGTGATGAACCCGAATTCCTGACTGGCCCACAGGATCAGCTCCTCGCCGATCCGCGACAGATGGACGCCGAGCATGGCCAGGGCGTAGAGGGAGTCGGCGACGAAGTCCCGGTCGCCGACGGCGTCGAGCGAGTTCTCGAATCGAGCCGAGAAGCCCAGCGCCCGTGCGGTGTGATCCGGATCGAGGGGCAGCGACGATCCGGCGAGGGCACCCGCCCCGAGCGGCGAGACATCGGTTCGGCGTCGGGCGTCGAGGAGTCGGTCGACGTCGCGTGACAGCGCCCAGGCGTGGGCCAGCAGATGATGTCCGAGCATCACGGGCATGGCCTGCTGGAGGTGGGTGTATGCCGGGAGATAGGCCTCGGGGTGGGCCTCGGCCAACGACAGCAGCGTGGCCTGGACCCGGGTCACGAGATCGGCGAGATCGGTCAGTTCCCGCTTGGTCCAGAGACGCAGATCGGTGGCGACCTGATCGTTGCGGCTCCGTCCGGTGTGGAGCTTGGCGCCCGGCCGGCTCGAGCTCGGTGACCCGTCGCTCGACGGCGGTGTGGATGTCTTCGTCGGAGGCGACGAAGACGAAGTCCGCCGGTCTCGATCTCGAGCCTGGACCGCATCGAGGGCGGCGACGATCGCGTCACGTTCGTGGTCGGTGACCAGCCCGACCGCGGCCAACATCGACACGTGCGCCCGTGATCCGTCGATGTCCTGGGCGTAGAGCCGACGGTCGAAGTCGAGTGAGTCGTTGAGTCGCTGGAGGGCCTCGGATGGTCCGCCCTCGAAACGCCCGTGCCACAGCGTCTTGCCCGGTGACAGCGTCTTGCCCGGTGACTGCGTTGGTTGGGCCGGCGTCTCGGGCTGGCTCGTCATGCGGGTCGACCCCGTCGCGAAGCGAGCGTGCGCAGACGGAGGGCGTTGAGCTTGATGAAGCCCTCGGCGTCGGCCTGGTCGTAGGCCCCGCCGTCGTCCTCGAACGTCGCGATCTTCTCGTCGAAGAGCGAATCGGCGGAGCGGCGCCCGACGACCTCGACGTTGCCCTTGTAGAGCTTGAGCCGGACGTCGCCGTTCACGTGGAGCTGGCTCCAGTCGATGGCCTGCTGGAGCATCAACCGCTCGGGTGAGAACCAGTAGCCGTTGTAGATCATCTTGGCGTAGCGGGGCATCAGGTCGTCCTTGAGGTGGCAGACCTCACGGTCGAGCGTGATCGACTCGATGGCCCGATGGGCCCGCAGCATGATCGTGCCGCCCGGGGTCTCGTAGGCGCCCTCGGCTCTTGATGCCGACGTAGCGGTTCTCGACGATGTCGAGCCTGCCGATCCCGTTGGCGCCGCCGACCTCGTTGAGTCGGGTGAGCACCTGGGCCGGGGTCATCGGCGTGCCGTCGATGGCGACGATGTCACCCTTCTCGTAGGTGAGGTCGATGTAGGTGGCGTCGTTGGGGGCCATCTCGGGGCTCACCGACCAGCGCCACATCTCGCTGGGCGGTTCGGTCCAGGGATCCTCCAGGGGGCCGCCTTCGTAGGAGATGTGGAGGAGGTTGGCGTCCATCGAGAACGGCGACTTCCTGCCCCGGGCCATCTCGATCGGGATGTTGCGCTCGGCGGCGTAGGCCATGAGCTTCTCGCGACTCAGGAGGTCCCATTCACGCCACGGGGCGATGACCTTGATCCCGGGCTCGAGGGCGTACGCACCCAGTTCGAAGCGGACCTGGTCGTTGCCCTTGCCGGTCGCGCCGTGCGAGATCGTGTCGGCGCCGGTCTCTCGTGCGACCTCGACGAGTCGTTTGGCGATCAGTGGCCGGGCGATCGAGGTGCCGAGCAGGTACTCGCCCTCGTAGATCGTGTTGGCCCGGAACATCGGGAAGACGAAGTCCCGGACGAACTCCTCGCGAACGTCGTCGATGAAGATCGATTCCTCGGGGACCCCCATCTGCAGCGCCTTCTGACGGGCCGGCTCGAGTTCCTCGCCCTGGCCGAGATCGGCGGTGTAGGTGACGACCTCGCAGCCGTAGGTGTCCTTCAGCCACTGCAGGATGACCGAGGTGTCGAGGCCCCCGGAGTAGGCCAGGACGACCTTGGCGACGCTGCCGTACCGATCGGAACGGTCCAGGTTGTCGGAGGTCTGGGGGGAAGCTGCAGCGGTCACGAGGACTCCTTGACGACGAAACGGGGTGCGGGGGACGGATGGGTGATGCTCGTTCGGTGAGCGGCGGTTCGGGCTCAGAGCCCGGCGAGATCACGAAGGAGGTCGGCGAGTGCCGCTCCGCGTCCCTCGGACGCGATCGCCAGGATCGTGTCGTCGCCGGCCACGGTACCGATCATGTCGGTCAGCCCCGATCGATCGAGGGCGTTTCCGACCACGTGCGCCGAACCGGGTGGGGTGCGAAGCACGACGAGGTCGGTCGATCGCTCGACGGCCACCAGCCACTCACCGAGGACTCGCCGGAGATGGTCGCTCGGAGCGAGCTGTTCGGTCGGGAGTTCGGGGATGGCGTAGACCGTGGCTCCCCCGGGAACGCGCACCTTGATGGCCCCCAGGTCTTCGAGATCACGAGACACGGTGGCCTGGGTCGCGGCCACGTCGTCGAGGGCCAGCAGTTCCACGAGCTGCGCCTGACTGGCGACCGCATGGTCGGCGAGCAGTTGCGCGACCCGGTGCTGCCGCTGGGCCTTCCCGACGGTCATCGCGCTGTGGTCCTGGTCGATCGACGGGGCCATCACCCAGCCGAGGACGGCGCGCACCGCGTTGAGTCGATTGGCGGCCTGCGGCCAGATCAGGCTCCGGGGGCCGTCCATGACCCCATCGGTGACCTCCTCGCCCCGGTGGGCCGGCAGGCAGTGCATGAAGGCGGCGTCGGGCGCGAGGCCCATCAGGCGCTCGTCGACCCCGAAGCCCTCGAAGTCGCGGAGCCGGGCCTCTCGTTCGGCTTCCTGCCCCATCGAGACCCAGGTGTCGGTGTAGACGACATCGGAGCCCGGCACGGCGGCATCGGCGGTGTCGACGTACTCGACGTCGACACCGGCGAGCGCCAGGCGATCGACGTCGACCGAGGCGAAGCGATGGCCGGGCGGCGAGGCGATCCGCGTCGTGCCCCCGGCGTAGCCGACGGCCAACGCCAGCGAGCGGGCCACGTTGTTGGCATCGCCGACATAGGTCACGACCCGACCGTCGAGGGGCCGCCCATCGTCGGGGCCGCCGAATTCGGCGATCATGGTGAGGACGTCGGCGATGGCCTGGAGCGGGTGGGCCTGATCGCTCAGCAGGTTGACGACGGGAACCAGATCGAGCGCCGCCATGCGCTCGAGCACCCGGTGGTCGAAGACCCGGGCACAGATCACCGAGTGGTAGCAGGCCAGGGTCCGGGCGACGTCCTCGGCCGATTCGCGGGTGTCGATCCCGACCTCGGCATCGGTGATGTACACCGGATGGCCACCGAGCGCGACCACGGCCATCTCGGTCGAGTTCCGCGTCCGGGCCGAGGGCTTCTCGAAGACACAGGCGACCCCGTGACCCGTCAGGACGGGATCGACCTCGGAAGCGGGCTGACGACCGAGCGCGAGGATCTGCTCGAACGCCGAGGGCGACAGGTCGTCGATCTCGAGCAGGTGGCGCATCCCGGTACCGGCGGGGCTCGTCGTCGTCATGAGGCCATCTCGTTCATGACCGATCCGAGGATTCCGACGGCCTCGGCGATGTGGTCGGACGTGATGATCAGGGCCGGGGCGAGGCGCACCGCGGTCGGTGACACCCCGTTGACCACGAGACCCGCGTCGAGGCATCGGGCGGCGACCTCGCGGGCGTCGAGCCCCTCGATCTCGGCGGCGAGCAGCAGACCGAGGCCGCGGACCTCGCTGACCTGGGGCAAGGCCAGCAGTGCGGCGGTCAGTTCGGCCCCTGCGTCTCGCGCCAGCGACGGGCGCATCGATGGCCATCATCGTGTCGAGGACGGCCCGGGCAGCGGCGGTCGCCAGCGGCTGTCCGCCGTAGGTGGTGGCGTGATCGCCGCGCCTGCATCACCGCGGCGACCGATCGTGTCGCCCAGCAGGCACCGATCGGGACGCCGTTGCCCAGGGCCTTGGCCATGGTGACGACGTCGGGCATGACGTCGAAGTGCTGGAATCCGAACCACTCGACCGGTGCGGGCGAGGCCGGTCTGGACCTCGTCGACCATCATCAGGATCCCCCGCTCGGTACACAGTTCGCGTACCCCCTGGAAGTACTCGGTGGTGGCGGGGTTGACGCCGCCCTCACCCTGGATCGGTTCGAGGAGGACGGCGGCCACGGTGTCGTCGAGCTGGCGTTCGAGATCGGCCAGATCGTCCCACACGGCGTGACGAAAGCCCTCGGGGAGGGGTTGGAAGGTCTCCCACTTGGCCGGCTGTCCGGTCGCGTGCAGGGTGGCGAGCGTGCGTCCGTGGAAACTCTGGAAGGCCGAGACCACGACGTGGCGCCCGTGTCCCCCGAACTTGCGAGCGATCTTGATCGCCGCCTCGTTGGCCTCGGCCCCGGAGTTGCAGAAGAAGACCTGACCGGTCTGACCCGACGGGCCGGGCCCGGTTCCGCCGCCGATCAGCCGGTCGAGTGTCTGCGCGACGACCGCATTGTGCTCGGTGGCGAACAGGTTGCTCACGTGCAGCAGTCGGTGGGCCTGGTGCGACAGGGCCTCGGCGACCACGGGATGGGCATGACCGAGACTCGTGACGGCGAGCCCCGACAGGAAGTCGAGGTAGCGCTTGTCGTCGCGGTCGAACAGCTCGACCCCTTCGCCCCGGAGGAACTGGACCGGAGGCGGGCCGTAGGTCGGCATGATCGGACAGAAGTCGAGGTCGGTCGGGTTGCCGACGGCTTCGAGATGGGTCACGGAGTGCTGCTTTCGCTGGCGGGCGGTGGTCGGTCGGGGTCGGGCTCGAGCACGATCTTGGTGCCGATGCCGGCGTCGGTGAACAACTCGAGCAGCATCACGTGCGGGATCCGACCGTCGAGCATGTGCGCGCTTCGGGCCCCGGCCCGCACGGCTTCGATGCACGCATCGACCTTGGGGACCATGCCGCCGGAGATGATCCCCTGGTCGATCAGCTGCTCGAGCTGGGCCACCGTCGCCTGACCGACGATCGACGTGGGATCGTCGACGTCGAGGAGCAGGCCGGCGACGTCGGTGAGGTAGATCACCTTCTCGGCGTCGAGGGCTCCGGCCACGGCACCGGCCACGGTGTCGGCGTTGATGTTGTAGGCCTGTCCCCGATCATCGGACCCGATGGTCGAGATGACGGGGATCAGGTCTTCGGCGAGCAGGCGTTGGAGGATGCCGGGATTGACCGACACGATGTCGCCGACGAAGCCGAGGTCGACGTGGCGGGGGGCCGCCTTGATGAGCCCGCCGTCCTCGCCGGACATGCCGACGGCGTAGGCCCCGTGGATGTTGATCTGGCCGACGATGTCGCGCCCGACCTTGCCGACCAGCACCATGCGGGCCACGTCGAGGGTCTCGGCGTCGGTGACCCGCAGCCCGTCGCGGAACTCGGTCTCCTTGCCGAGACGGGCCAGGAGCTCGCCGATCTGGGGTCCGCCACCGTGGACCACCACGGGCTGGAGGCCGACCGAACGCAGGAGCACGATGTCCTCGGCGAAGGTCCGCGACAGGTCGGGGTCGACCATCGCGTTGCCACCGAACTTGACGACGACGATCGCGCCGCGGAACTGCTGGATGTAGGGCAGGGCCTCGATCAGCGCCTGGGTGCGCAGCTCGGGGGAATAGCCGCGGTCGGTGACCACCCGGGCGTCGCTCATGAGCGGTAGCCGGCGTTGATGGCGATGTACCCGTGCGTCAGATCGCAGGTCCACACCGTCGCCCGGCCGTCGCCGACGCCGACGTCGACCCGAATCCGCACCTCGTCTCCCTGCAGGTGGGCGGTCGCCCGTTCTTCGGAGTAGGTGTCGATCCGGGCGCCGTGCTCGGCCACCTGTTCGTCGCCCATCCAGATGGCGAGGGCGTCGCGGTCGGCCCGCTCGCCGGCCTTGCCGACGGCCATGACCACGCGACCCCAGTTGGCGTCGGAGGCGGCGAGGGCGGTCTTGACGAGCGGTGAGTTGGCGATGGCCCGGGCGATGGTCGCCGCCGCCGGATCGGACTCGGCGCCGGTCACGGTGATCTCGACGAACTTCGTTGCGCCCTCGCCGTCGCGCACGATCTGGTGGGCCAGATCGAGATCGACCGCGTGCAGGGCCCGAGCCAGGGCGTCGAAACCCGGCGACTCGGGACCGGTGATCGCCGCGTTGCCCACGGCCCCGGTTGCGAAGACCAGAACCGTGTCGCTGGTCGAGGTGTCGGAGTCGACCGTGATGGCGTTGTAGCTGTCGGTGACCGAGGGCCCGAGCATGGCGTCGAGGGCTTCGGCGCTGACTGCGGCATCGGTGAACACGAACGCCAGCATGGTCGCCATGTCGGGGGCGATCATCCCACTCCCCTTCCCGATCCCGACGACCGTGGCCGACCGTCCATCGCCGAGATCGGCCGATGCCGTCGCCGCCTTGGCGAAGGTGTCGGTGGTGCGGATCGCATTGGCGGCGTCGGCCAGACTCGCGGAGTCGGCCCCGGACAGTCCCTCGGCCAGGGCCGGCACGGCGCCGACCAGTCCGTCGATGTCGATGGGTTCGCCGACCACGCCGGTGGACGCCAGGAAGACCCGGTCGGGATCGCAGCCGAGTGCCGAGGCGACCGCCTCGGCACTGGCTCGGGCCGCCCGGGCCCCCTGACCACCGGTGAATGCGTTGGCGTTGCCGGCGTTCACCAGAAGGGCGCGGGCCGTGCCGGCGCCGATGATCTCGCGGCACCAGTCGACCGGCGCCGACGGGCAGAGCGAACGGGTGAAACGCCCGGCGACCGTCGTACCCGGGACGAAGGAGGCGAGCAGCAGGTCCAACCGCCCGTGGTAGCGAAGGCCGGCGGCCCGGGTCGAGAGTTGGACCCCCTCGACGTGCGGCAGGTCGGGGAAGCTCGCCGGGGCGAGCGGGGAGATGCTCATGGGTACACTCCGACGATCGGGAGGCCGGTGGTTTCGGGGATACCCAGTGCCAGGTTGGCGTTCTGGACGGCCATGCCCGACGCTCCCTTCATCAGGTTGTCGAGGGCGGCGATCGCCATCACCAGTCCGGTTCGCTGATCGACCCGGGCCGTGAGGTGGACCGTGTTCGATCCCAGGGTCGCCTTGGTCGACGGTGGGCGTTCGTCGACCACCATGAACGGTTCGCCGGCGTAGAAGTCCCGCATGGCGTCCAGGGCCTCGCCGGTCGTGGTCGGCCGGGTCGGGCGTCCGTAGCAGGTGGCGATGATCCCCCGGTTCATCGGGGCCAGGTGCGGGGTGAACAGCACCGAGGTCGGCAACCCCGGTCCGATCGGTGAGCGCCTGTTCGATCTCGGGGGTGTGCCGGTGGGTCAGCAGCCCGTAGGGCGTGACGTCTTCGTCGACGGTGCAGAAGGTCGTGTGGGGCTTGGGGGGCCGACCGGCGCCGCTGACTCCGGTCACGAGATCCACGATGAGGCCGTCGCCCTCGATCAGGCCCGGCCGCGAGCAGGGGGGCGAGCGCGAAGGTGGCCGTTGCCGCATTGCAGCCGGTGGCGGCGATCAACTCGGCGCCCCGCAGGTCGTCACGAAACAGTTCCGGCAGCCCGTAGACGAAGTCGTCGAGCAGTTCGGGACAGTGGTGCTCGGCGCCGTACCACTCGGGGTAGAGCGCGGCATCGTGCAGGCGGAAGTCGGACCCCAGGTCGACGATGTGGGCGGCTCGGCCACGGATGTCGGGGACGACGTCCATGCTCACGCCGTGAGGCAGGCCGCAGAAGACCAGGTCGAGTCCGTCGACGGCGTCGGGGCTGTACGCATCGAAGCGACGATCGCCGTACGCTGCGGCCAGGCTCGGATAGAGATCGGCGAGTCTCGTCCCGACCATCGAGTCGCCGGTGGCGACGACGAGGTCGAGGGTCGGATGTTGGGCCAGCAGTCGGAGCAGTTCGGCGCCGGTGTAGCCGGAAGCTCCCACGATCCCGACCGTGTGGCGGGCGGGCGTCGACGTCATCGGGTCAGGCACCGAGAGATCATACGTGCAATTGCATAGTCATGCAACAACAGGCTGGCCCTGACCATCACCCCGGAGCGACCCGATCGCGGTAGGCTCGTCTCCCGATGAGCGTGCTGGTCGGGATCTGCGGGGGAAGCGGTTCGGGCAAGTCGACGCTGGCCCACGGGGTCCAACGGCATCTGGGGTCCGACCGGGTCGCGATCCTGTCGTTCGACACCTACTACCGGGATCAGTCCCACCTGAGCCTGGAGCAACGGGCGGCGCTCAATTACGACCACCCCGACATCCTCGACGTCGAGCTCTTCGCCGACCATCTCGACGCCCTCGTCGACGGCCGACCGGCTCGGTTGCCGGTGTACGACTTCACCACCCACGCCCGGGTGCCCGATCGGCATCAGGTGCTCCACCCCCATCCGATCGTGCTGGTCGAAGGCATCCTCCTCTTCGCCTTCGCCGAGATCGTCGATCGGCTCGCACTTCGCATCTACCGCGAGTGCCCCGAGCACATCCGATTCTCGCGACGACTCGATCGCGACACCACCGAACGAGGCCGAACCGCCGACTCGGTCGAGCACCAGTTCGCGGCCACCGTGGCCCCCATGCACGATCGATTCGTCGCCCCCAGCCGCGAGCGGGCCCACCTGGTCTACGAACACGGCGAACTCGAACTCGACGAGATCACCCGTCAGGTCGTGGGGCACATCGACCGGCTGGTCGCCCCGCCCGCTAGGCCAGACGACCGGCAGCCCGAGCCGCTTCCTCGGCGGCGGTGAGCTGACCGTCGACGATCCGGAGCCCGGCATCCCAGAATCCCGGATCGGTGAGATCGCAACCGACGATCGCCCCGAGGTCCTCGGGTGATCGGGAGCCTCCGGCCTTGAGGAGTTCGAGGTAGGC
This sequence comes from uncultured Acidimicrobiales bacterium, assembly GCA_963717115.1. Taxonomy (GTDB): domain Bacteria; phylum Actinomycetota; class Acidimicrobiia; order Acidimicrobiales; family SZUA-35; genus JBBQUN01. The sequence continues at coordinate 745,275 of CAVQVO010000020.1, forward strand.
CGGGACGAACACGTCGCCCTGTTCGGCGTAGCGAGCGTAGACCGACAGGGCCAGGAGCTGCCCGTAGGCGTAGGCATACACGTAGCCCGGCGTACCGATGAAGTGCGGAATGTAGGACCACCAGGTCCGGTAGCCGTCGGTGAGCTCCACGGCGTCACCCATCATCTCGCGCTGGGTGGTGATCCAGTGCTCGGCGAACTGGTCGGTCGAGAGTTCGCCCTGTTCCCGCCTGGTCGTGTGACAGGCCTGCTCGAAGCGGTTCATGGCGACCTGGCGGAAGACCGTGGCGATCGAGTCCTCGAGGGTCGAGGCCAGCAGCGCGAACCGCTCCCCCGGATCGTCGAGCATCCCGAGCAACCGGGTGCTCGTCACCGTCTCGCCGAACACCGACGCCGTCTCGGCGAGCGTGAGCGGCGTCCCCTGGTGGAAGATGCCCTGTTCACGGGCCAGATATCCGTGGACGCCGTGGCCGAGCTCGTGGGCCAGGGTGGCCACGTCGCGGCTCTTCCCCGTCCAGTTCAGCAGGACGTAGGGGTGGTGCTCGGGCACGGTGTAGGCGCAGAACGCACCGGGGCGTTTCCCCGGTCGGACCGGAGCATCGATCCACTGCTCGTCGATGAAGCGGCCGACGATGGCCGCCAGCTCGGGCGAGAACGATTCGTAGGCGTCGCGGACGATCGAGGTGGCCTCGGCCCAGCCGATCTCGCGCTCGGCCGAGGCGACCGAGGCCGACCGGTCGTAGTCGTGGAGACGGGGCAGTCCGAGGATGTCGGCCTTCAGGCGATACCAACGCTGGGGGATGTCGTAGCGCCCGACCACCGATTCGATCAAGGCGCTCACCGAGGCGTCCGACGCCTCGTTGGCGAGGTTGCGAGACGAGATCCACGTGTCGAAGCCTCGCAGGCGGTCGTCGATGGACTTGTCGGCCAGCAGCGTGTTGTAGACGTACGCCCGGGTCCGCAGGCCCGGAGCCAGACCGGCGGTCACCGCCTCGGCGGCCCCCCGGCGAACCTCGAGGTCGGGATGCGAGATCAACGACAGTCCCCGCTCGAGACCGACGGGTTCGTCCTGATCGGGCAGGCGCACCTCGATGGACGAGGTCAGCTCGTCGAAGAGCCGGACCCAGGCGCCGGCCCCCGTGACCGACTTCTCGGTGAGGATGGTCTCTTCGGGCTCGGTGAGGAGATGGTGCCGGTTCGCCCGGAGCACCTCGAGGTGATGGCGGACGAACGCCAGGCGCTCGTCGGCGAGCAGGGTGTCGGCATGGTGGTCGTCGACCGCTGCCCACTCGAGATCGGCGAACAGGACCTTGGTGGCGATCGCCGTGCTCTGCTCCTGCACCCGCTGCATCGCCGCGCCCCGAGCGGGGTCGAGCGTGTTCTCGCTGAACGAGAGCATCACGTAGTACCCGGCCCGGCTGAGCCGGCTGCCCAGCTCGGCCTGCAACTGCTGGAGTTCGACCATGGCTTCGACATCGAGATCGGCGATGCGTCCCCGGAACTCGGTGATGCGATCGGCCAGGGAGTCGGCCTGGTCGATCAGTTCCTCGACGCTGGTGTCGTCGAGGAGCGAGTCGATGGTCCAGGTCACATCGGATGCGGTGAGATCGGCGTCGGTGCTCATCACCCGATGATGCCAGCCGATTGGAGCACATGCTCGGTCCGATCCCCAGGCTCGCCGTCGCTTTCTTCGGCCTGTCGGTCCTCCTCGCGGCCCCGGCCGCCGCCGTCGACGAGCCGCCCCCCGCGACCACGCTGGTCGTACCGGCCACGCCGCCGCCGGCGGCGGGCGACCTCGCTCCCGGCGAGTCCCCGGGCACGCTCGAACTCGAGTCGGGCCCCATCATCGAGTTTCCGGTCGACACGACCCCCTCGACGACCGGCGACGACCTCCCGCCGGCCGGACCGGTGCTGCTCGACGACTCGCTCCTCAATGACGGATCGAGCACCACGACGGCGTTCTACCTGATCATGCTGACGGCGGTCCCCTCGCTCACCGTCGGCACGGCGCTGTGGATCCAGCGCGGCGACGCCCTGGCCCGACGACGCCTGGCCAAGGCGAGACACCGGCTCGAACGGCCCTGATCCGCCGTGGGGCCCGACGTCGGTCAGGCCCGGAGCTCGGCCCGGTGTCGTTTGGCGACGGCGGCGACCAGCTGATCCCGCAGCGCCGTGAGCTCGGCGTCGGTCAGCGTGCGGTCGTCGGCCTGGAGTCGGAGTCGGAACGCCAGAGAACGCCGGGTGAGCCCGAGTGATTCGCTGCGGAACACATCGAAGAGTTCGAGCGACCGAAGCAGCGGTCCACCGGTCTTGTGCAGGGTGCCCGCCACGGTGGCCGCCGAGATCGAGTCGTCGACCACGAACGCCAGATCCAGATCGCTCGACGGATAGACCGAGATCGGGCGGAAGCCGGCGACCGATTCCATCGCCGTGAAGACCGGCGCGAGATCGAGGCCGATCCAGCCGATCCGCCCGGTGGCCCCGAAGGCCTCGACGACGTCGGGGGTGACCTCGCCCACGGCGCCGACGGTGCGGCCCCGCAGGACGATCTCGGCGGCTCGATACGGATGGAGCCCGGCGAGTGCGGATGTCATGGCGTCGGGTCCGGAGGCGTTGTCGAGTCGGATGTTCTCGAGCCCGAGGCTCGTCGCGACCTGGTGGAACACCCGAACGGCGAGCGCGGCGTCGCCACCGGCGATGACGACCCCGAGTTGCTCGGGCTCGAGCGGCAGCGGCGCCGAGGCATCGGGGTTGCGCCGGTACACCCGACCGAGCTCGAACAGGCGCGTTCCGTCGTTGCGTCGGGCCTGGTTGGCGGCCACGGCCTTGACCAGGCCGGGGAGCAGCGAGGTCCGCAGCACCGACTCTTCGTGCACGAGCGGATTGGCGAGCATGATGCCGTCGTCGGGCAGTTGGGCATGAACGAGGTCGGCCGGCGACAGGAACGGCATCGGCATCGCTTCGTCGAAACCGGCCCCGACCATCGCCCGGCGGACCCGCCGACGGCTCTGCTGGGTGGGGGTCAACCCACCGCTCTGGGCCGGACGGGGCACCCGGGTGCCGACCTTGTCGTAGCCGAGGTGACGCCCGACCTCTTCGACGAGATCGGTTTCCATCGTGCAGTCGGGCCGCCAGCTCGGGATGTCGACGAGCAGGGTGACGTCGTCGAGCGGCCGGCTGGCGAAACCGATCGGGTCGAGCAACCCGGCGATCGTCTCGGTGGTCAGCGACGAACCCAACAACCGGTTGGTGCGTGCGGTTCGCAGCTCGACCGATGGGGTCGGCGCCAGGTTGCCGTCGACGACCACGGCTCCCCGAGCCACGGTGGCACCACACAGGTCGACGGCGAGTTCGCAGAATCGGTCGAGTGCCCGCTCGACGCCGGCCCAGTCGACCCCGCGTTCGAAGCGGGTGGATGCCTCGGATCGCAGGTTGAGGCGGCGAGAGGTCTTGGCGATCGACAGGCGATCCCAGATGGCCGCTTCGAGGAGCACACGAGTGGTGCCCTCACCGATCTCGGTCGAGGCCCCGCCCATCACGCCGGCCAGACCGATCGGCTCGTCGGCGCCGTTGCACACCAGACCGTCGGCCTCGGTGATCGAACGGGTCTGCCCGTCGAGGGTGACCAACTGTTCGCCGTCCCGGCCTCGACGGACCCGGAGCCGCCCGCCGGGGACGGTGTCGAGGTCGTAGGTGTGGTTGGGCTGGCCCAGCTCGAGCATGACGTAGTTCGAGATGTCGACGACGTTGTTGATCGGTCGCATCCCGCAGGCGAGCAGGCGGGTCTGCATCCACTCCGGCGATGGACCGAGGCGGACGTTCTCGAGCACTCGGAATCCGAATCGCCGACACAGGTCGGGATCGACGATCTCGACCGATGCGAGATCGGCACCGGCGCGACCGGACTCGGTCACGTCCGGCTTCGGTGGCACACACTCGATACCCAGGCGAGCAGCCAGATCCCGGGCAACACCGAGGACCGACAGGGCGTCGGGACGATTGCCCTCGACGTCGATGTCGAAGAGGACGTCGTTGTCGAGTCCCAGGGCCTCGACCAGGGGGAGCCCGAGTGGCAGGGCCGGATCGAGAACCAGGATCCCCTCGGCGTCGTCGGACAGCTCCAGCTCGGCGGCGGAGCAGAGCATCCCGTTCGACTGCTGACCGCGGAGCTTGCGCTGGGCGATCTCGAGCCCGCTCGGCATCGTCGTCCCGATCGTGGCCAGGGGGACCCGATCCCCGACCGACATGTTGAACGCCCCACAGCAGACCTGGAGCGGTGTCCCGTCACCACGGTCGACCTGGACGACCTGGATCCGATCGGCTTCGGGATGGGGGGACAGCTCGAGCACCTCGGCCACCACGATGCCGTCGAGGGCCGCACCGACGGTGGCGACCTCCTCGACGACGAGACCCAGATCGGTGAGCGTGGCCGCCAGCTCGTCGGGATCACCCGCCACGGGGGCGAACTCACGCATCCACGACAACAGAACCTTCATACCGTGACCTTCCTCGGAGCGATCCTCGTGCGGGGCGAAATCATCAGAACTGCTCCAGGAATCGCACGTCGTTGCTGAACATGTCGCGCAGATCACTCACGCCGTACTTCATCTTGGCCAGTCGATCGATCCCGAAACCGAAGGCGAAACCCGAGTAGCGCTCCGGGTCGATGCCGCCGGACCGCAGGACGTTCGGATGCACCATGCCGCAGCCGCCCATCTCGAGCCAGGTGCCGTCGGGCTGGCGGATGTCGAACTCGGCAGACGGCTCGGTGAACGGGAAGTAGTTCGGTCGCAGCCGCGAGGCGAAGCCCGGACCGAAGTAGGCCGACGTGAACGCCTCGATGGTCCCGGCCAGATCGGCGAGGGAGATGTCGGTGTCGACCACCAGACCCTCGATCTGGTGGAAGACCGGCATGTGGGTCGCGTCGGCGGTGTCCCGGCGGAACACCCGACCGGGGGCGACGATGTAGATCGGCGGCTCCTGCGAGAGCATGGTTCGGGCCTGCACGGGTGAGGTGTGAGTCCGCAACAGCGTCGAGCCGGGAGCCCCGTAGTCGACGTAGATCGTGTCGAATCCATCACGGGCCGGATGACCGGGCGGGATGTTGAGCGCGTCGAAGTTGTGCCAGTCGGTTTCGACCTCGGGACCCTCGGCCACGTGAAAACCCATCCCGACGAACACGTCTTCGAGCGCCTCCCAGGCCTGGGTGACGATGTGGAGGTGACCGACGGGCAGCGATCCGGTCACCTCGGTGAGATCCATCCGCTCGGCGGCCAGTCGCACGGCCCGCTCGGCGACGGCCAGTTCGCGGCGCCGGGTCTCGAGCGCCGACTCGACGGCGTGGCGGGCCTCGTTGAGGGCCCGCCCGGCGTCCTTTCGCTGCTCGGGGGGCAGGGCGCCGAGGTCCTTCTTGGCCGACGAGAGACGGGCCTGGCGGCCGAGCAGGTCGGTTTCGAGCTCGCGGAGCACCGACGTCGAGTCGGCGGCAGCGATCGCATCGGTCGCCTGCCGGACCAGGGATTCGAGATCTTCGAGCATCACATCAACCTGTCTGATGGGTTCGGGTTTGTCGATCGGGTTTCGGCCGCCGGACCGATGGTCGCCGTCGAGCGCTGGCGGAAGGCTTCGAACGCGAGCACCGCACCGGCCATGGCTGCGTTGAGCGATTCGGTCGGACCGTCGAACGGGATGATCACCGAAGCCCCGCAGGCGGCGACGACGACGTCGTCGAGGCCATGGGCCTCGTTGCCGATGACGATCGCGGCCCGGGCGAGGTCGCTGGTCCAGAACGACTCGGCGTCGCCATCGAGCGCCGCGGCGAACACCGGCCGCCCCGTCGATCGGAACCGCTCGACCACGCCGATCGGGTCGTCGAGCTCGATGATCGTGCTCCGGAGCCACGACCCGGCCGCCGCACGCACCACCTTCGGGCTGGACGGGTCACAGCACGAACCGGCGAGGACCACGGCCCCACAACCTGCCGCCTCGGCGGTTCGCAGGAGGGTGCCGAGGTTTCCGGGGTCGCGCAGGTCGACCAGGACCAGCACCGGACGCTCGGGTGGCAGATCCTCGATGGCGACCTCCTCACCCGAGAACGTCACCGTGGCCACCACGGGCTGGGGCGTCACGGTGTCGAGCACCTTGGCCAGAGCCCCCGGTGCGACCCGGGTCAGGACGACACCGAGCTCGATCGCCCGGTCGAGGGAGTCGGGAGCGAGGTCGATCTCGTGGAACACTTCGCGCACCCGGTGCGCGGTGCGGCGACCGGCCAGCGCCTCGGCCACCAGCCGCGGCCCTTCGACCAGGGCCAGACCCTCGGCGCGACGAACGCGCCGCTGAGTCGCCAGGCGACGCAGGGCGCGGACGCGCTCGTTCTTGGGACCGAGAACGGTCTGGTCGGCGCTCATACGATGATGACGGGCCGCCGGATGGTCGAACGGATCAGGCGGCGTCGCGCGAATCGGCATCGCCGGCGGCCGCCAGGGCGGCCGCGGCAGACTCGACGAGGGCGCTGAACGCAGCGGCGTCGTTGATCGCCAGATCGGACAGGTTCTTGCGGTCGACCTCGATCCCGGCGGCCTTCAGGCCGGCGATGAACTTCGAGTACGAGGTGCCGTTCTGCCGGCAGCCGGCGTTGATCCGCTGGATCCACAGCCGACGGAAGTCGCCCTTGCGAGCGCGGCGGTCACGGAAGGCATAGTTGCCCGAGTGCATGACCTGCTCGTTGGCGGCTCGGTACGAGCGGCTCTTGTTGCCGTAGTAGCCCTTGGCCCGCTCCAGTGTGGTGCGGCGGCGCTTCTTCGAATGAACGGAGCGCTTGACTCTGGCCATCGGGGAATCTCCTTGTTGAACGAAACGTGTCGGACGGACGACGTTGGGGGTGAACGGATGTCGGGGCGGCCGATGGGCCGTGGGATCGAGGAACGGGCCGGAGCCGCGTCAGCTCGACAGCAGTCGCTTCACCTTGGGGGCGTCGGCGCTGTCGACCAGTTCGGGGCCGCTGAGGCGCCGCTTGTGGCGGCTCGACATCTTCGAATTGAAGTGGTTCAGGTTCCGCTGGCGGCGGCGGATCTTGCCCGATCCGGTGACCTTGAAGCGCTTCTTCGCGCCCTTGTGGGTCTTCATCTTGTTCTTGGACTTGGCAACAGACACTCGGGGTGACTCCTCGTTCGGCGTCGAGCGGTGGTGCGATCGAAACCGGGCTCGCGGGCGAGCCCGGTCGGATCAGTCACCGGGATGGGGAGCGGGTCGGGCCCGCTGGTGGGTGGTGATTCAGTCGGTGGTCGGAGCCGGCGTTGCGGTGTCGGCCGATGCAGCCGGCGCTTCGACCACGGCTGGTGCCTTCGACGAATCGGACCGAGCCGAACGGCTCTGCCGACTCTGCTGCTTCTTGCGATCCGGTGCCAGCACCATGGTCATGTTGCGGCCGTCGAGCCGGGGGTAGGCCTCGACCTTCCCGATCTCGTCGACCCGTTCGGCGATGTCGTCGAGGATCTTGCGCCCCAATTCGGGGTGGGTCACCTCACGGCCTCGGAACATGATGGTGATCTTGACCTTGTGACCTTCGTCGAGGAACTTCTCGACCTTCTTGGTCTTGGTCTCGAAGTCACCACCGGAGATCTTCGGCCGATACTTCATCTCTTTGACCGTGATGTGGCTGGCCTTCTTGCGGGATTCCTTGGCCCGTTGTGCCGCCTCGTACTTGTACTTGCCGTAATCCATGATTCGACAAACGGGCGGCCTCGCCTGATCGGCGACCTCGACGAGGTCGAGATCGAGTTCACGGGCGAGATTGAGGGCTTCGGGTAGGGGTTTGATCCCCAGCTGATCGCCGTTTGCGGCGATCACCCTGACTTCGCGAGCACGAATGCGTTCGTTGATCCGTGGCTCCTGTGGCGCAGCTATTGCTGATCACTCCTCATGCAGGCGCAACTCCTCCTGGCGCTTGGGCGGGACAGACACAACGCCGAAGGACAGGTCACGAGGAGGAACGGACCGGAGCCCGCTTCTGCCAACATGGACCCGGACGCATGGTCTCGGCGACTGCCGAACATGGCCGGGTGGGGCCTGGCCCACTTCGTTGTAGACGTATCCATCGGAGAGGATGCTCCGACAGACCGCCCCAACATAGCATTCCGCCACCACAGATCCTCCCCCGCCGTCCCACGGGGTCGGGCGCCGATCGCCACCCCTAGGATGGCCCGATGAGCGAATGGAGCCCCGACGACGAGACCGGCGCCGATCTGACCCCCGAGCAGCGGGCCCAGGCCGAGACCATGGCCAAGGAGTTCGCCCAGGCCCGCCAGGCGATCCTCGAGGCCGATCCGGCGGCGATCGTGGCCAACCACGCGTTCGGGATCTACGAACTCGCGGCCCTGCACGTCACGTCCGACGACCCCGACCTCGTCGCCGCCCGGCTCGCCATCGATGCGCTGGGCGCCCTGCTCGACGGGGTCAAGGGGCGACTGGGCGAGGCCGAGCCCACCCTGGCCGACGCCCTGCACAACATCAAGCTCGGCTACGTCCAGCGGGTGAGCGCGACCAAGGCCGCGGCGCAGACGACCGCCGACCCGCCATCGTCCGACGACGAGGAATCCGAGGACGTCTAGGCCATCACGGCCTCAGGCCGGCAGGCCATCACGGCCTCGGGCCGGCAGGCCATCACCGCCTCAGGCCGGCAGGCCATCACGGCCTCGGGCCGGCAGGCCACCACGGCCTCAGGCCGGCAGGACGCTCACGTCTGGCACCTCGAACACCTTGCCGAGGAGGCCGATCATCCGCTCGCTCGGCCCGGGCCGTTGGAAGTAGAAGCCCTGGATGAACTCCACCCCGAGCTCCTTGAGCACGGTCACCTGCTCGACGTACTCGACGCCCTCGGCCACCACCTCCATGCCCATCGACTCGGCCAGCGCCACGATGGCGGTCACGATCTTGCGATCGACCGGGTCGTCGGCGATGTCGATCACGAACGCCCGGTCGATCTTGAGGGTCGACACCATGTCGAGCCGTTTGAGTTGCCCCAACGACGCTCGACTGGTGCCGAAATCATCGATCGCCAGCTTGATCCCCATCGCATCCAACTTGCGCAGGATCGTGAGCCGCCGGTCGAGCTTCTCCACGATCAGTTCCTCGGTGATCTCGAGCTCGAGCTGATCGGGTCGGATTCCCGACTCGGCGAGCACGCGACGGACGGTGTCGATCAGACCGGTGTCGATCAGTTGGCGCTCGGCGACGTTCACCGAGATGCAGATCGGCCGACCGACCGCGGTGCTCCACAGCGCGACCTGGCGGCACGCCTCCCGGAGCACGTGCTCACCCACGTCGACGATGAGGCCCGATTCGGCGGCGACCCCCAGGAACTGCCCCGGCGGCACCATGCCCCGGGTCGGGTGATTCCAGCGGACGAGCGCCTCGAGTCGGTCGACCCGTCCGGTCGCGACGTCGACGATGGGTTGATAGTGCACGACGAGCTGTCCGGTCCGGATCGCTCGACGCAACTCGCGTTCGACCTCGAGCCTGGCCAGGGCCGCCGTTCGCAGCTCCTTGTCGAAGACCTCGTAGCGGGCACCGCCGGACTCCTTCGCCCGATACATGGCGAGGTCGGCGTCACGGAGCATGACCTCGGCCGACTCCGAGCCCTCGTCGACGTAGGCGATCCCGATGCTCGCGCTCACCATCTGCGACGACTCGTCGGCCAGGATCACCGGGTCCCGCAGGACGGTCAGGACCCGCTCGGCGGCCGTCTCGAGGTCCTCCACCGAGCGCAGCGATCCGGAGGCGAGCACGAACTCGTCACCGCCGAACCGGCCGACGACGTCGCCCTCGCGCACGATCGAGTCGAGACGCCGCGCCACGATGGCGAGCACCTCGTCACCGGCGGAGTGACCGATCGAATCGTTGATGACCTTCAAGCGGTCGAGATCGAGGAAGAGCACACCGACGATCTCGCCGTTGCGCCGATGACGGAGCAGGTCGTTCAGCTCGGCCGTGATGCCGGCGCGGTTGTAGAGACCCGTCAGCAGGTCGTGGCGGGCGTCGTACTCACTGCGTTCGAGGCGTCCGAGCGTGATTGCGTGTCGACGGGCCGACGTCGAGAACAGACCGCCGAGCGTGGCCAGCACGAGCCCGGTCGTCAGGGCCACCCAGGAACTGCGATGGTCCGACACCTTGCCGGCGCTGTACCCCTGGATCGACCAGATGGCGTCCTGGTCCCGGAACGACGCCGGCTGGCCGTGAGGGGCACCGAGCTGGTCCGGTGGCAGCGTCGCCACCAGGGGCACGCCCTGACGAGAGAGCTGCAGCGCCACCGGTCCCCCACCGTCGACCGTGGCCGACAGCAGGGCATCCAGGAAGATCCTGGTCACGATGATCCCCTGGAACTCCGCACCGCCGCCGACGGCGGCGTAGAACAACGCCGCCGGTCGTGACGACCCCTCGTCGGAGCCGTACAGCCCATCGAACAGGGCGTCGGCCTCGATGGCCGAGCGGACACCGACCCCGGCGCCCGCGCCGATGGCGATCTCGTTCGTGATCGAGTTCATGCCCGGGACCTGCGAGACGTCACGACCCAGCAGATCCTGGTAGAGGCTCGCCGGCTTGGCCCGCGTGATCACCAGCGTCGGCCGCTCACCGCTCGCCGGGTCGCCGTAGTGCTCGAGGAAGGACACGTTGCCATCGCGTCCCTCCCGCTCGAGCAGATCGATCTCGTCGGCGGCGTCGCGGAGGTGTTCGATGTAGATCAGCTCCCCGCTGCCCGGCGAGGCCAGGATCTGGGCGGCAGCGGGAGCGTCGAAGGCATCGACCGCGGTGGCCGCATCGTTCGGGCCGTCGGGTCCGCTCGCCATGCCCGCGGCCAGAGCCGACAGATTGCTCCGGGTCTGGACGATCTCGGCGTTGATCTGGGAGGTCTGGGCCAGCAGTACCCGGTCGTAGGCCACGTCGGCCTGCTGGTTCTCGATCGAGCGGAGACCGAGCCAGGCGAAGACCGACAGGGCGACACCCAGGGTCACGATGACCGCGGTCAGCGGGGCCCGGGCCATCCAGCGGGCCGACGAACCGACGAGGACGTCGTCGTCGGGCAACGCTGCGACCAGCGCAACGTCGTCGTCGTGGAATCCGTCGGTCACGCTTCTCTGGTCGGCACGCCGGGTCGGAAGTTGACCCCTGGGACCGGGGTCGACCCGGCGGGATCAGGCCGACGGGTCGGCGGTGTCGAGACGGCGAACCGAGCGGGCTTCCCAGCGGCCCGGGCCGGCCGGGCCGACCACGAACGCCACGGGTGTCCCGGGATCGATCCGACGGGAGCCGTCGACGATGGCGGTGCAGTGGAAGTCGACCGTTGCGTTGGCCCCGGTGGTGCGGACCGTCCCGAGACCCCGGTCGGCGTCGAAGTCGACGACGACGCCGAGCATCAGCTCGAAGGGGGGAACGACGGTCGGTGATCCGGTGGAGTCCGGCGAGCTCAATGGGGTCGACCGCCGGCGAGGAGGTCGATGGCGTGGGGAACCACGTCGAGGACGGCATCGAGCGTCTCGATCGCTCCCCTGGTCGATCCGGGCGTGTTGAGGATCAGGGCCGCTCCCCTCGTGCCGGCCACGGCTCGGCTGAGACGCCCCAGTCCGTCGGGATTGACCAACCGCATCGCTTCGGCGAGCCCGGGGGCCTCCCGTTCGAGTGCCGCTCGGGTCCCCTCGGGCGTGAGGTCACGCGGACCGAATCCGGTCCCTCCGGTGGTCACGATGACCCCCCGGAACCCCTCGGCCAGGTCGACGAGTGTTTCACGTACCGATTCGATCCCGTCGGCGATCGCCCGACGCTCCACGACCCGATAACCATGACTGCCGAGGTGGTCGGCGAGCGCCTGCCCCGAGGTGTCCTGGCGGGTGCCGGCGATGACGCCGTCGGAGACGGTGACCACGATCGCATCGAGGATCGGCGGCGGGTTGGTCTCGGCGGACGCGTCACTCATCCGGGCGAGCCTACCGGTCCGGCCGAAGCCGACCGATGGGCCCGTTCCGACGACCGGCGTCAACGGCGACGGCGGCCATGCCGTATGGTTCCAGCCGTGACCACACCCCCCCTCCATGCCGACACCGTGGCCGTCTGGGCCGGACGCCCCCACACCGCCGGATTGCCGGTCAACACGCCGATCGTGCCCGCATCGAACTTCGACAGCGGCGCCGGCCCCGAGTACGCCCGCGGCGACGGGACCGATGGCTGGCGAGCCCTCGAGGCCGCCGTCGGTGCCCTCGAACACGGTCGAGCCGTGTCGTTCGCGTCGGGCATGGCGGCCATCTCGGCGGTCTTCGATCAGCTCGGCGCCGGCGCTCGGGTCGTGATTCCCGACGACTGCTATCACGGAACGGCGACGGTGGTGGCCGATGGCGCCGCCAGGCTCGGTTGGTCGGTCACCCGCCTGCCGCCGGCCGAGACCGAAGATTGGGTGCGTGCGGCAGCCGACGCCGACCTGGTCTGGCTCGAGACCCCGTCCAATCCCCTGCTCGAACTGTCCGATCTCGACCCGATCATCGCCGCGGCGACGAGCGCCGGGGTGCCGGTTGCGGTCGACAACACCGTCGCCACGCCCCTCCTGCAGCGACCACTCGAGCGGGGCGCGACCTACAGCGTGCACAGTGCCACCAAGTTCATCGGCGGCCACTCCGACCTGTTGTCGGGCATCGTCGTGTGTGCTCCGACCGAGGCCGGTGACCGGTCGTTCGAGGCGATCCAACGACGTCGCACGTTCGGCGGGGCGACGCCGGGCGCGCTCGAATCGTTCCTGACCCTCCGGGGCCTGCGAACCCTGGCCGTCCGGCTCGACCGGGCCCAGGCCAACGCCGTCGAGCTGGCGGCGCGCCTCGAGGCCCATCGACTCGTCAGCCGGGTCCGCTACCCGGGTCTCGCCTCCCATCCGAGCCACGAGCTGGCGCGGGCCACCCTCGACGGACCGGGAGCCCTCCTGAGCTTCGAGCTGGTCGGGTCGGCGACCTCGACCGACATCCGGCTGTCGCGGCTCGAGTTGATCCATCGAGCGACGAGCCTCGGCGCCGTGGAGACCTGTGTCGAACGGCGGGCCAAGCTGTCGGGGCAGGAACATCTGCCCGAGACCCTGTGTCGGTTGAGCGTCGGTATCGAGCACGTCGAGGACCTCTGGCACGATCTCGAGCAAGCCATCAACGGAATCGACTGAGTCCGCCGTGGTGACGTTCGCGCCACTCGGACTGCGCCTCGTCGAGCCGGCGTTCGCCGGTCGGGTTCCGTCACCGGCCCACGACTCACTGACACCCGAGGGTCGACGAGCGGTGCTCCTCGCCAACCCCGACAGCTACCTCGCCGTCACCCGCTCGATCGAGGACGTCGACCCGGCGATCACCATCACGATCGACGACCTGCTGAACCAGGGTCGGGCGTCGCTCGAGCGTCTCCTCGACCGCGGTGCGTTCGGTCCCGTGCTCGACGAGCGGTTCTTCGTGTATCAGCTCCGCTCGGGCGACCATGTCCAGACCGGGCTGGTGGGCGGGGTGGCAACGGCCGACTTCGCGACCGGCGCCGTGCGGGTCCACGAACAGATCCACCACGACCGGGCCGCCCACCTCGAGCGCCATCTCGCCGTCGTCGGGGTGCAGTCGAGCCCGATCGCCGTCGCCCACCGACCCCTCCCGCCGATCGCCGCCCTGCTCGCTCGACTCGTCGAGGAACCGCCGGCGCTCGAGATCGCGTCCGAACCGGGCTTCGTCCAGCGCATGTGGCCGGTCGCCACCGAGCACACCACGCTGATCCGTCGGGTGTTCGCCGACCAACCGCTGTACCTCATCGACGGTCATCATCGAGGAGCGGCGGCCGTCGAGCACCGCCGACTCGTCGGACCCGGTGCGGCCGACCTGTCGTTGTGTGCGCTGTTCTCGACCGACGAATTGGCCAGCTTCGCCTTCCATCGGGTGCTGCCCCGCTCGATCGGCACGTCACCGACCGCCGACACGCTGACGGCGCGGGGAGCCAGACCGGCGACTGCTCCCGGGCAGGGGGCCGAACCGGCGGCCGACGAGGTGTTCGCCTTCGACGGATCCACCCGCCGTTGGTGGCTGATCCCGGCACCGACCGTCGAGGGCGTGGCCCGATCGCTGGCCGACCTCCCGCCCACCCGGCTGGCTCACCTGCTCGACACGGTCTTCGGCGCCTCGTCCGCGGACGCCACGTTCGAACCGGCGTGGCACCACCTGGTGCGGTACCGCCCCGCCGTGCTCCCGCTCTCGCAGCTGGAGACCGAGGCCGAAGCCGGCGGCGACGTCCTGTTCGTGCTCGAGCCCATCGGGCTCGATGCCCTGATCGCCGTGGCCGACGACGGACTGACCATGCCCCCGAAATCGACCTACTTCGATCCGAAGGTGCGGTCGGGCGTCTTCCTCCGGCATCTCGACGGGTCGTCGGCCCGCTGAGACTCCGGTCCGCGCCCGCCGACGGTCGGGCACAATGACCGGGTGCGCCTGACCAACCGAACCCTCGCGGTCGAACTCTCGCCCATCGCGGCGGCCTATGCCTGGCTGGAACAGCGGCGGGGCGACCGCCCGCTCCTCGATCTCTCGCAGGCGGCCCCGGGCTATCCCACCGCCGACGTGATCGCCGAACGAGTGGCCGCCGTTGCCGCCTCTCCCGACGGCGGACGCTATGCGCCGTCCAAGGGACTCCCCGAACTCCGTCATGCCTTCGCCGCCGAACTCACCGAGGCCCACCACCTCGACCCGGCCGCGGCGCTGTCCGCCGATCGGATCCAGATCACCGCCGGATGCAACCAGGCCTTCTGTGTGGTCGCCTCGACGCTGTGCGAACCGGGCGACGAGGTGCTCGTCCCGGTCCCCTACTACTTCAACCATCGCATGTGGCTCGATCTCGAAGGCGTCCGTCCGGTCTTCATGCGCACCGGCGAGGACTTCGTTCCCGACCCCGTCCAGGCGGCCTCGCTGATCACCGAGCGCACCCGGGCGATCCTGCTCGTCACGCCGGGCAACCCGACCGGGGCCACGATCCCGCCATCGGTCATCGAGGCGTTCTTCGACCTCGCCCGGCACCACGATCTCGCCCTGATCGTCGACGAGACCTATCGCAACTTCCGACCGACCGACGAACCGTCACACCGGCTCTACGGCCGGCCGGGATGGGACGACACCCTGATCACCCTGCATTCGTTCTCGAAGGAGTACGCGATCCCGGGCTACCGGGTGGGAGCCATCTGCGGTGCCCCGGCCCTGATCGACGAGGCCCTGAAGCTGCTCGACTGTGTGGCCATCTGCGCCCCGAGGATCGGCCAGGAGGCCGCGTTGACCGGACTGCTCCACGCCGGCGACTGGCGCCGGGCCCAGGCGGCACGGACGCGCACCCGCCAGGCGGCGTTCACCGAGGCCATGGCCGCTCGACCGGGCGGCTTCGAGCTGGGAAGTGTCGGTGCCTACTTCGGCTGGGTCCGTCATCCGCACGTCGGCGTCGACGACCGCGAGATGGTCCGCAGGCTCGTCGTCGACCACGACGTGCTGGTCATTCCCGGAACGGCGTTCACCCCGACCGACGAGGGCTGGCTGCGATTCAGCTTCGCCAACCTGGATCTCGACGACTTCGCCGAACTGGCCGTGCGTCTGGCCGAAGCCGGGCCGGGCTGACCCGCCCGTCAGGCGGGCCCTTTGCGGAGCCGGAAGATCGACATGCCGTCGGTCTCCCCGGGCAACAGGTAGGCCAGGTCGCCGTCGATCTGCCACGGCGCCGACGGCGGCGCGAGGACCTCGACGTCGGGCCGGGATCGAATGGCGCCGAGCACCCCGTGTGTCTCGGCTCCGGTGAGCGTGCACACGCTGTAGACCAGTTCACCGCCGGGACGGAGGAGGTCGAGGCCGGCCGCCACGATGGCGATCTGCAGGGAGGCGAGGCGGTCGGGGGCCGCGGCATCGATCCGCCACCGGGCATCGGCCCGGCGACGCAGACTGCCCAGTCCCGAGCACGGGGCGTCGACCAGCACCCGATCGAACGTTCCGGGTCGGAAGGGCGGCGCCGTGGCATCGGCGGTGATCACGCCGAGCGCCGGCGACACCGGGTTGCCGTCGGCCTCCGCCCGGGCCGCCAACCGGGTCACGTTCCGAGCGATCAGCCGGGAGCGATTGGGGCGCAGGTCGGCGGCAACGACCACGGCACCGTCCAACGCCAGCAGGGTCGCCTTTCCGCCCGGCGCCGCGCACAGGTCGATGACGCGCTGACCGGGCCGGACGTCGACGGCCGCCGCCACGTACTGCGATGCCGGATCCTGGACGTAGCCGTCGTCGCGCTGGTGGACCGATGCCGCCTCGTTCATCGACTCCATGGCGGCGATCGCCCGATCGTGGCCGAGGTCGGCGATGAGCTGGTCGGCGATCCAGTCGGGATAGCTCAGTCGGGTTGCCTCGTCGGGCCAGGGAATTCCCGGAGCATCCCAGGAGCCTTCGATCGCGTCGCGCTCGGCAGCCACCTTGCGCAGGACCGCGTTGATCAGGCCCCGAGCCCGACCGCCGGCGGCGCCGACGGTGGCCCCCACCGCCGCATGAGCCGGTGTGTCCATGACGTGCAGTTGGTAGGCGCCGAGCCGCAGGGCGGCCCGGACTCCCGGATCGACCTCGTCGAGCAGGAAACGATCGACGATGAAGTCGAGCGCTCGCCGCATCCGGGTCGTGCCGTAGACGAGCTCGGTGACCAGGCCGCGGTCTCGGGTCTCGAGCTTCGACTTGTCGAGCATGGGCGGGAGGACGAGGTTGGCGTAGGCCCCGCCGGTATCGATCCGCAGGAGGGCGTCGATCGCCAGCCGGCGAGCCTCGACCCCGGGGTCGGCCGTTCGGGACGCAGAGCCCTTCGATCGTTTCCCGGGGCGCGCCGGGCCTCGCTCGGATCGCTCGGGTGGCGGGCCCTCGACATTCGGCGACACCATCAGCCGAGGCGCTCGTCGGTACCGGGCTGGGCGCCGTTGGCCCAGTCGACGGCATCGAGGCGAGGCTTGCCCTCGGGCTGCACGAGCGTGAGCGACAACGCCGTGGTCGCCGTCCCGAGGAGGACCCTGCTGCGTTCGGACCGATCGAAGGCGCCCGGGGCGAGTCCGGTCCGTTCGGTGGGACTCGCTTCCCAGATCTTGAGTCGCTTGCCCCGGAACTCGGCCCAGGCCCCACCGAGGCGGATCAGCCGATCGAGGTCGACGGCGGGCCGGGATGGGTCGATCCGGTACTCGTCGCGTTCGATCTTCGCGGCGTGGGTCGGGGTACCGACCTGGGGCCGAGCCGGGCCGAGACCCTCGCGGAGTGCCTCGACCAGCAGCGTCGTCCCGAGTTCCACCAGCTCACCCCGCAGCGAGTCGAGCGTGGCGTCGGCGGCGATCGGGATGGACGCGCAGCGATAGAGATCGCCGGTGTCGAGGCCTTCGGCCAGCGCCATCACGCAGACACCGGTCTCGGTGTCGCCCGCCAGCAGCGCCCGCTCGACGGGAGCAGCGCCGCGCCACCGGGGCAGGAGCGAGAAATGCAGGTTGACCATCGGGACCCGCTCGAGCACCGGCACCGTGATCAACCGTCCGTAGGCGACCACCACGCCCAGATCGGCGTCGACGTCGAGCACGTCGTCGACATCGGTGGTGACCGGGATCCCGAGCTCGAGGGCCGCCGCCTTCACCGGCGACGGCTGCCGATCGGCGCCCCGACCGCGGCGTTTGTCGGGACGGGTCACCACGAGCGGGATGTCGAAGCCGGCGGCGTGGAGGGCCAGCAACGGAGCGACGGCGACATCGGGGGTGCCGAGATACACGAGGCGACGGATCTCGGTCGGCGGGGTCGCCAGCGTGCTCACGCCTGTCGGATCGTTCACCTAGGGCAGGGTGAGTCCACGGAGGCGGCCGAGCGGCTTCTTCTTGGCCGGGGGATCGATGAAGAGCTCGTTCAGGGTCTTGAGTGCGTCCTTGCGGCGGTCGTCCTCGAGCCGGTCGATCAGCAGGACGCCGTCGAGATGGTCGAGTTCGTGCTGGAAGAGGCGGGCCAGGAGTTCATCGGCCTCGATCGAGATCTCGTTGCCATGCAGGTCGTAGCCGGTCAGGTGGACCTCCTTGGGCCGGACGATGTCCCAATGCAGACCGGGCACCGACAGGCACCCCTCTTCGTAGAGCCACTCGCCACGCGATTCCTGGATCACCGGGTTGACGATGGCGTGCGGGCCGGTGTCGTCACCCAGGTCGTAGACGAAGAACCGCCGGTTGACCCCCACCTGGGTGGCCGCCAGACCCAGTCCGGGCTCGGCGTACATGGTGTCGAGCATCTTGTCGGCGAGCTGGGCGAGGCCACCGTCGATGTCGTCGACGGACTCGGCCACCTTGCGGAGCACCGGGTCTCCGAAGACCCGGATCTGGTAGGGCACAGCCATCTCTCCAGGCTATCCCGAGTACGGTTCGGAGCCCATGTCGAGCTCTGATGCGCCCCGCGGCGCCCACTACTTCGATGCCGAACCCGTCGGACCGTCCGACCGCCGGACGATCGAGCTCTCGCTCCCCGACGCGTCGATCGTCCTGACCACCGACCGCGGGGTGTTCAGCGCCGACCGGGTCGACGCCGGCTCCAAGCTGCTGCTCCTCGACGGGCCGGAACCGACCCCGACCGATCGGGTGCTGGTCGATCTCGGAGCCGGCTACGGACCGATCGCCTGCACCCTCGCCCGGCGCAATCCCCGGGCCACCGTCTATGCGGTCGAGATCAACGAACGGGCCCGCGGTCTGTGCGCGGAGAACGCCGAGGCCAACGGACTGGCCAACGTGGTGGTCATCGCACCCGACGAGGTCCCACCCGATCTGGTCGTCGACCGGATCTGGTCGAATCCACCGATTCGGGTCGGCAAGGACGCCCTCCACGACCTGCTCACGACGTGGCTCGATCGCCTCGCGCCGACGGGATCGGCCCACCTGGTCGTCCAGAAGCACCTCGGGGCCGACAGTCTTGCGCGCTGGCTCATCGAACAGGGATTCGACACCGAGCGACGGACCAGCCGCAAGGCGTTCCGCCTCCTCGACGTCGGTCCGCGACGTCAAGGGACCCGACCATGAATCGTCCGACCAAGCCCCTGACCCCGACCGAGCTCAAGCGCCTCCACCGTGAGTGGCGGCGCAAGACCGATCTCTCCCTCGGTCTGATCCTCGACGGCGTGCAGAACCCCTTCAACGTGGGCTCGCTGTTCCGCTCGGCGGCCGCCTACAAGGTCGACACGATGTGGCTGATCCCTCCGACACCCGACCCCGGCGAGAGCAAGGTGGCCAAGACCGCCCTCGGCTGCGAACGACTCGTGGCCTGGGAGGTCGCGCCGTCGGGAGTCCAGGCCGTGGCCGCGGCACGGGCCGCGGGATACGTCACCGTCGCCATCGAACTCACCTCGAGCGCCGTCCCGATGTTCGATCTCGTGCTCGGACCGAAGGTGGCACTCGTGCTCGGCCACGAGGATCGCGGGGTCCACAAGGACACCCTGGCCGCCGTCGACCACGTCGCCTATCTTCCCCAGCTCGGCCGCGTCGGCTCCCTGAACGTCGCCCAGGCCGGAACCGTGGCGCTCTACGAGGCGGCCCGGCAGGCGTTCACCCGGTGAACCAGCCGCCGTCGGGGTGGATCAGTTCCCCGGTGATGAAACTGGCCTCGTCGCTCAGCAGGAACACGATCAGGTTGGCGACCTCGACCGGCCGGCCCATGCGTCCCATGGGCGTGAACCCCATCAGCATGTCGCGCATCTCGTCGACCTCGCCCATCACACTGGTCATGTTGGTCTCGGTGAACCCGGGGCCGACGCTGTTGACCCGGATCCCGAGCGGGGCGAGGGTCTTGGCGGCGTTCTTCGAGAGCATGGCGACACCGGCCTTGGAGACCGGGTAGCTCGGCGAGCCCCACAGCGGATCCTTGGCGGCGATCGACGCGATCGTGACGATCGATCCCGGGCGTTGCTGTTCGAGCATCACCCGAGCCACGGACTGGATCGCCAGCAGCGTTCCGGTGAGGTTCACGTCGAGGACCCGACGCCAGTCGTCGAGGTCGAGCTCGGTGAGCGAGGCCGCAGGATTGATCGCCGCCGCCTCGGCGCCCATCTGCATCCGCTTGCGATTCCCCTCGAAATCACCCGAGGTGTAGCTCCCGCTGCTGATCCCCGCCGCCGTCACCAGCAGATCCACCGTTCCGAAGGCGTCCAGGGTGGCCGCCACCATGGCCTCGTTCGCCTCGGGGCTGGCGGCGTCGAGCTCGACGAACAGCGCCCGACCACCGGCCTCGGTGATCGCGTCGACCGCGGCGTTGCCCGGACCGGCCTGCAGATCGGCGATGACCACCGAGGCCCCCTCGGCAGCCAGGATCTCGGCGCTGGCCCGGCCGAGCCCGTTGCTGCCCCCGGTGACGATGGCGACTCGGTCGGTGAAGCGGTCTGGTCGGGTCATGGAGGCAAGTTAGGACCGACCGCCATCGCCCGACAAATGGACCTCCTTCCGTTTCGGCCGGGCCCGGGCGACGTTCGGAGGTCCTCAGATCCGGGGCGGGTCGACGGCGACGCGGGTCCGGGCCGCCGCTCGGGCGAGACCGTCGAGCGCCGACGCCAGCGACTCGGGGTCGGGGCCGCGGACCAGGAAGCGACCGTCGTCGGTGGGGCCCAGAACGGTCACGTCGGTACGGCCCTGCAGCGGGGCGACGGCCTCCGCGGCCCCCTTGCCGCTGATCTCGGCAATCGCGCCGAAGGGCGGGTAGGCCAGGGCACGGCGCAGCTCGGCCTCGGCGTCGGCGAAGCGCCCGGGGTCGGCCCGGACGGTCGCGACGAGGACGCGATGGTTCGGTGTCCGGGTCTGCACCAGGAGCCGACCGCCGCCGGCCCGCCCACCGACGAGCCGGCCGGCGCGGACCAAGAGGGCCATGGCCTGTTCGGCGGCCCGGTAGCGAGGCGCGAGCAGCTCCTGATCGAAATCGAGGAAGGCCACGAGTCCGGCGGCGCTCACCCGGTGCAGGGCCGCCTCGGTGCCCACCACGATGCGGTGCCGGTCGATCTCGCCGGTCTCGGTGTCGCCGGTGATCTCGCCCACCGGCTCGTTCGCGAGGGCCTCGAGTTCCACTCGGACTCGGTCGACGCCCAGCCGCAGCCGCTTCAGAGCGGTACCCGCGCAGTTCGCACAGATCTTGGGGCGGGTCTCCCCGGTCGGGGCCACCAGGAGGGCGTCGACCTCGGCCATGAGATGCAGCCCGTCCTCGGTCTTCACGAGCTCACCGCAGCTGGAGCAGGCAAGCATCCGGGCGCGGCCCTTCCGGTTCAGGATGCACACGACCCGTTCCCCGCGGGCGGCGCCGTCACGAACCTGGGTCACCAGGGTCGGCGAGAACAGCCCCGACCTCGCCGGGTCCTCCCGGCGACGATCGACCACCAACACCGGTGCCCAGTCCTGACGCTCGGCCGAGCGCGAAACCGTGAGGACCCGATCGGCGGCCGCCAACGCCATCAGCGAGGGGCTGGCCGAGACCAGCAGACACGGGACGCCGGCTCGTCGGGCCCGTTCGATGGCGACCTCGCGGGCGTGCCAGGTCGGATTGCGTTCCTCCTGCAGCGACTCGGCGTGCTCGTCGAGCACCACGATCGAACCGAGGTGGGCGACCCGGGACCACACGGCACTGCGGGCACCGATCACGACCCCACCCGTCGCCGCGCGGGACCAGTCCCGTCCGGCGAGATGCACCGTCCCCCCGGCCCGACGCAGCCGAGCCCCGAGATAGCGGGCGTCGCCGAGATCGGGCGAGACGACGATGGCATCGCCGCGCCGCGCTGCGGCGGTGACGATCCCGAAGGCGTCCGATGCCGGAGCGGCTCGGATCACCGTGACGCCCGGGAGGCCCAACGCCTCGTTGGCGAGCTCACCGACCGGGTCGAGGACCGACTCGGCGAGGGCTTGTGGTCCGGACCGGCCGCCCGCCAGCCGCGCCACCATCCGGTCCGGCGACGCCGCCTTGAGGACGCTCGCCAGACGGCCGTGCCAGCGGTGGGCGGCCCAACGGGCCAGTTCGATCAGGTCGGAGTCGGGTCCGATCGACGACCACTTCGAGATCGGCCGCACGACGACACCGGCCGGTGGATCGACGTCGACCTCGAGCACCCAACCGGCGACGCGCCGTCCGTGGAGATCGACGCGAACCAGGTCGCCGGGCGCGACCGTGCCCGCCCAGGGGGCGGGCACGAGATAGTCGAAGCTCTTGTCGAGCCCCGACACGTCGGGAAGCACACGAACGACCCGGGGCTCATCCACGGCCGCAGCCTACGGCCGGCCGGTGACGGCGCCCCTGGCCGCAGGGGACGCGCTCAGAGGCCGAGGGCGGCCTTGACCTGGTCGACCCGGTCGGTGCGCTCCCACGTGAACGACGTGCCGTCCTCCCGACCGAAGTGCCCATAGGCCGCGGTCTGGGAATAGATCGGACGACGCAACTCCAACTGATCCAGGATCGCCCCCGGACGAAGATCGAACACCTCGTTCACACACGCCGCGATCCGCACCGGATCCACGTTCTCGGTCCCGAAGGTCTCCACCATCACCGACATCGGACGAGCCACACCGATGGCATACGCCACCTGCACCTCGGCCCGATCCGCCGCACCCGCCGCCACCAGATTCTTCGCAACCCAACGCGTCGCATACGCCGCCGACCGATCCACCTTCGACGGATCCTTCCCCGAGAACGCCCCACCACCATGACGAGCCGACCCGCCATAGGTGTCCACGATGATCTTGCGACCCGTCAAACCCGCATCCCCGACCGGACCACCGATCACGAACCGACCCGTCGGATTCACCAACACCTCGTAGTCGTCGTCCGCGAACTCCGCCGGAATCACCGGCCGAATCACGTGCTCGATCAGATCCGGACGAATCATCGAATCCCGATCGATCCCATCATCGTGCTGGGTCGAGATCAACACCGTCCGCAACCGAACCGGCTTGCCGTCCTCGTAATCGAACGTCACCTGCGTCTTGCCATCCGGACGCAGATACGGAACCGTCCCCGCCCGACGCACCTCCGCCAACCGCTCCGCCATCCGATGCGCCGTATGAATCGGCAACGGCATCAACACATCGGTCTCGGTACACGCGTACCCGAACATCATGCCCTGGTCACCGGCACCCTGCTCGTCGTAGGCATCGGTCGTCCCCGACCCACCCCGCAACTCCTCGGACTTGTCGACACCCTGCGCGATGTCGGCCGACTGCTCGTCGATCGCCACCATGACCCCACAGGTGTTCCCATCGAACCCGTACGACTCCTTGTCGTAACCGATCCGGGTGATCGTCTTGCGCACCACCGACGGGATGTCGACGTACGCGCCCGTGGTGATCTCACCGGCGATGATCGCCATCCCCGTCGTCACCAACGTCTCACACGCCACCCGAGACATCGGATCCTGCTCCAACAACGCATCCAGGATGCTGTCGGAAATCTGATCCGCCATCTTGTCCGGATGACCCTCGGTCACCGACTCCGACGTGAACGTGAAATTCTTCATGGACGACTCACCTTGCTGTTTGGAAAGACTGTGGTTTTGGAAAGACGGTGCTGTTCGGAACGACTGCTCGATCGGAAAGAGACGAGTGGCGGCGTGATCGACCGTGGCGAGGGCGCGAGGTCATCGCTCGAGCCGCCGGTGGAGCAGGCGGGCCGCCTGGTCGAGCACCGCCTCGGCGATACGCGACTTCTCGGCGAGTTCGATGCGAACCACCGTGTCGTCGGCACCGTAGATGGTCACGGCATTGGTGTCGTGGGCAAAACCCACTCCGGGGGCCGAGACGTCGTTGGCCACGATGAAGTCGGCGCCCTTGCGCTCGAGCTTGCCTCGGGCGTTGCGTTCGAGGTCGCTGGTCTCGGCGGCGAAGCCCACCAACACCTGCTCGGGCCGCTTCGACGCTCCCAGGCCGGCGAGGATGTCGGCCGTGGGTTCGAGGACGACCCGGGGAACGCCGTCGTGCTTCTTGAGTTTGTCGGTGGCGACGTCAACGGGCCGGAAGTCGGCGACGGCGGCGGCCATGACGATGATGTCGGCGGCATCGGCGTGGTGCTGGACGGCGGCCTCCATGTCGGCGGCGCTGACCACCGGCACGATCTCGATCGCCGCGTCGGCATCCCGTTCGACCGTGGTGACCAGGACGACCCGCGCTCCGAGACGACGGGCGGCCTCGGCGAGGGCGTAGCCCTGTTTGCCCGAGGAATGGTTCCCGATGTACCGGACGGGATCGATGGCTTCGCGGGTGCCCCCAGCGGTGACGAGCACGGTCGATCCGGCCAGGGGGCGCCCGGTCGATTCGGTGAGTGCGGCCGGAATGGTCGTCGCCGGCAGCGCGGCCGAAGGGGCGAGCAAGGCGACGACGGCGGCGACGATGGTCTCGGGAGCCGCCAGTCGGCCCTTGCCGATGTCGCCTCCGGCGAGTCGGCCCTCTTCCGGCGGCACGATCCGGACGCCTCGGGCCGCGAGGACGGCGAGATTGTCTTGGACGGCCGGGTGTTCCCACATCTCGGTGTGCATCGCCGGGGCGACCAGGACGGGCGCCCGGGTGGCGATGAGGGTCGCCGAGAGCAGATCGCCGGAACGTCCCATCCGATAGTCGGCCAGGATGCGGGCCGTTGCCGGGCAGACGACGATGGCGTCGGCCCGCTGCCCCATGGTCGTGTGCGGGATCGGGTCGGGATCGGACCACAGCGAGGTCTTGACCGGCTCGGAACCGAGCGCGGTGAAGGTGGTCGGACCGACCATGTGGAGCGCCGACTCGGTCAGCACCGGGGTGACGTGGGCGCCGAGATCGACCAGTCGCCGCATCACCTCGATCGCCTTGTAGGCGGCGATGCCGCCGGTCACGCCCAGCACGATGCGACGCCCCGAGAGGGCGCCGGGAACCACCGGGGTCATGTCGACGTCCCCATCAGGATGCGACTCGTGGAACCGCGCCGATCGACGATCAGGCGGCGTCGTCGCCGTCGGCGGGATCCTCGAGCTCGGGCTCGGGGATGACGGGGACGATCTTGTCGGCAGCGATCTCCTCGAAGGCGATCGACAAGGACTTGCGCGCCACGGAGGTCACCTGGGGTGGCACCATGGACCCGACGCCCTGACCCAGCGTGTTGAAGTAGGCGTTGATCTCGCGGGCCCGGGTCGAAGCCAGGGTGCACAGCGCGAACTTCGAACCCGACTTGTCCATGAGATCCTCGACCCCGGGGCTCATCATGGTGTCATACAAACCAGCCATTTGGCGTACCTCCAAACCGACCACTATAGGGGGCCGGGCAGCCGCCGAGGCAGACCCGTGTCGGGCTCGGCCGCCCAACCCTCAGCGGCGGCACGCCCGTGCGGCGAGAATGGCTCGATGGATGTCGTCGGCGCACTGGCCGATCTCGACGTTGACGATCCGGATCGCCCCCAGCTCGGTGCCGGCGTCGGCTTCCTCTCGGGCCTTGGCCAGTCGCTGGGCCACCTTGTCGGGCGGATCGCCCCGACGGCGCAGCCGGGCCTCCTGCTCCTCGACCGACGGTGCCTCGAGGAAGATCAGCACCGCATCGGGATCGAGCTCCACCACCTGTCGGGCCCCCTGCACGTCGATCTCGAGG
This sequence comes from uncultured Acidimicrobiales bacterium, assembly GCA_963717115.1. Lineage (GTDB taxonomy): Bacteria > Actinomycetota > Acidimicrobiia > Acidimicrobiales > SZUA-35 > JBBQUN01. The sequence continues at coordinate 770,905 of CAVQVO010000020.1, forward strand.
ATCAGGTCGCGGCCCGGAGGGGGGTCGGGAACCGGAGTCCCGTAGAGGTTGCCGAGGAACTCGGCGTATTCGAGGAACCCGTTCGCAGCGATGCGCTGCTCGAAATCGGATCGTTCGACGAAGACGTACGCATCCACCGCCTCGCCCGGGCGTCGCCCGCGTGTCGTCCACGATCGGCTGAGCCACAGGTCGGGATGGCGACGAACGAGTTCGGCGACGACCGTGCCCTTGCCGACCCCACCGGGTCCGGAGATCACCACCACGAGCGGTCGGCGGCCGCTGTCGTCGGATGGCGCTCCGGGATCGGCGACCGGTTCCGACCGGGGGTCGGGGTCGCCGGGAGGCGTTGGGCTCAGGAGGTGAACTCCTTGAGGAGCTTGTCTCGCTGTTGGGGTCCGAGCCCCGACAGGCGCCGGGACTCGGCGATCCCGATCTCTTCCATCTTCCGCCGGGCCGTGACCTTGCCGACACCGGGCAACGATTCGAGCACGGCCAAGACCTTGATCTTGGCGACGATCGGATCGCTGTCGGCCTGGGTGATCAGTTCGTTCAAGGTCACGGTGCCCATCTTCAGGCGCGCCTTGACATCGGCCCGTACACGACGAGCCTCCGCCGCCTTGACCAGCGCGGCCGCCCGTTGTTCCGGAGTCAACTGAGGAGGATTTGGCATGTCGCGAACACTAGCTCACGGTCAGGCCGTGGAGCTGGACAATGGAAAACAGCGATCGCCGCACCGTTCGGCCATCGGTCGCCGGAGTTCGGCCCACGACCTCGGGATTCATCGCGGCGAACCCGTCGGCACCGATGCGTCGGTGTTCGTCACGGGGGTGTTCGTCACGGGGGTGTTCGTCACGGGCCGACGACGACCCGCCCGGGTCACTCGAGTCCGGCGAAGAGCACCGCGGCGGCGGCCTGGGGATCCTGGGCGAGCGTGACGGCCCGTCCGACCACCAACAGGTCGGCCCCGTTCTCGAGCGCCACGCCGGGGGTGACGGCCTTGGGCTGATCGTGACGATCGCCGTCGGCGCGTCGGATGCCGGGGACGACCCGGAGGGTTCGAGGCGCCATCTCCCGGATGTCGCGGAGGTCCGAGGCGGCGCAGACGATTCCGCCGCATCCGGCTTCGACGGCGAGGCGGAGCCGGTGGGGCACGATGTGCTCGGGGGCCTCGGTGTCGCTCGTGAGGACGGTGATCGCGAGTGCCGTCGGCTCGGGCAGTTCGGCGTGGCGAGCTCCCTCCGAGAATCCCTCGACGCCGGCCCGCAGCATGGCGGCCCCACCCTGGGCATGCATGGTCAGATAGCTCACGCCGAGGGCGCCCGCCACCGACGACGCCTTGCCGACGGTGGTCGGGATGTCGTGCAACTTGAGATCGAGGAACACGTCGTAGCCCTGATCGAGCATGGCGCCGATGGCATCGGGACCGGCTGCGGTGTAGAGCTCGAGACCGATCTTGACCACGCCGAACCAGGGGGCGAGCTGGCGGGCCAGTCGGTTGGCCAGGACGAGGTCGTCGACGTCGAGCGCGAGCGCGGTCTTGGCCCGCAGACCCGGCGACAGTCCCTCGGTCGCCGGGACGGCGGCTTCGGTGTCGGTGCTGGTGCTGTCGGCCACGGGGGGCTCCTCGGTGGATCGTCGGGATTACAGTTCGGCGGCGCCAACCAGTTCGGCAAAGGTCGCGACGCCTTGTTTAGCGCACCAGTGGCGAACATCGGTGGTTAGTCGGTGACAGGTGCCCGGGTCGCTGAACGTGGCGGTGCCGACCTGGACTGCGCTCGCACCGACGAGTGCGAACTCGATGACGTCGTCGATCGAGGCGACACCGCCTGCGGCCACGATCGGCAGATCGGGGAGCTGGGCGTGCACGTCGGCCACCGCGCGCACGGCGAGCGGATGGATCGCCGGGCCCGAGACCCCGCCTCCGCCGTTGCCGAGGCGAGGCCGCCGGGTGATCGGATCGACGCTCAGCCCGAGATAGGTGTTGACCAACGTGACCGCCTCGGCCCCGGCGTCGGCGGCAGCAGCGGCGATCGTGGCCAGCCCGGTGCCGACGTTGGGGCTCAGCTTGGCCCAGCGCGGTCGGGAACAGGCCTCGGTGGCCGCCATCACCGCCGCGGTCATGACGGTGGAATGGGCGAACAACTCGTTGCCGGCCTCGGTGTTGGGGCAACTGATGTTGACCTCGACGGCGACCACGCACGGCGGCGCATCGGCCAGCATCTCGGCGGCGGCCCGGTAGTCGTCGACCGACCGGCCCCAGATCGACGCAACGACGGTGGCGCCGACGGCGTCGAGCTCGGGGAGCTCGTCGACCAACCAGGCCTCGATGCCCGGTCCCTGGAGGCCCACCGAGTTGATCATGCCGGCCGGCGTCTGGTGGACCCGGATCGGTGGATTGCCCGCCCAGGCGAAGGGAGCGAGCGACTTGACGACCACCGCTCCGAGCTCGCTCAGCGAGCCGAACGCCTCGAGTTCGGCACCGTGACCGGCCGTACCCGCAGCGGTGAGGATCGGGCTGCGGAGCGCCACGCTCCCGACGCGGGTCGAGGTGTCGGGGCCCGGTCCAGCCGGGGCGTCGCCCCGGCGCCGGCCGAGCACGCTCATGCCGGATCGGCCGCCGGGAGCCCGGCGTGCAGCGACTGGATCGATCGGACGACCATCGTGGCGTCCTTCCACTGGGCGAGCCCGCGGGCGGCGGCACTGGCGGCCGAGATCGTGGTGAGCAACGGGATGCCGTGCTGTGCTGCGGCGGTTCTGATGTAGCCGCCGTCGGCCCGTGCCCCCCGGCCGCGAGGTGTGTTGATCACCAGCGTGGCCTCGCCGGTGGAGATGATGTCGAGCGCCGTGAGGGGTCGCGCTCCCCACCGGCGCCGGTGGCATCGGACTCGCCGCCGATGCGGCCCTCGATGATCTTCGCCAGTTCCAGTTCGACTTCGAGCCCCGCCGCTCGCAGGGCCGCCGCCGTCCCGCTCGTCGCGGCGAACCGGTAGCCCAGGTCGGCGAAGAGCTTCGCGACCTCCAGGCCCGCCGACTTGTCGCGATCGGCCAGCGAGAGGAACAACAACCCCGGTTCGCCGGCGAGCTCGTTGCCCGCCGCGAGCTGGCTCTTCACGAACGCCAGTCCGGGGGTGACGTCGACGCCCATGACCTCCCCGGTGGATCGCATCTCGGGGCCGAGCAGGGCGTCGGAGTCGGGGAACCGGTTGAAGGGCAGGACGGCCTCCTTCACCGAGTAGTACGGGGTCCGCCAGCCCCGTGTCGGGAGCAGGCCTTCGGTGCGCAGTTCGTCGAGCGTGGCGCCGGCCATGACCCGGGCGGCGACCTTGGCCAGCGGTCGACCCGTCGCCTTGGCAACGAAGGGCACGGTCCGCGAGGCCCGAGGGTTGGCCTCGATGACGAACACCTGGGCACTCCCCGACCCCGGGGTCTTGACGGCGAACTGCACGTTGATCAGCCCAACGACATCGAGGTCGGCGGCGATGCGGCGCGTGTAGTCCTCGAGCACGGTGATCGTGTCGTCGGAGAGGTTCGGGGGCGGCAGGACACACGCCGAATCCCCCGAGTGGACCCCGGCCTCCTCGACGTGCTCCATCACCCCACCGATGATGGTGTCGCCGGTCGAGTCGCGAATGGCGTCGACGTCGACCTCGGTGGCGTCCTCGAGGAACCGGTCGACGAGCACCGGCCGCTGGGCCGACAGCCCGCCTTCGCGTCCGAGCGATCCGACGCTCGAGATGGCCGACATCGCCCGGGCCAGGTCTTCGTCGTCGTACACGATTTCCATCGCCCGACCCCCGAGCACGTAGCTCGGGCGGACCAGCGCCGGGTAGCCGATCCGGTCGGCGACCGCCGTCGCTTCGGCGATGCCGACGGCGGTGCCCCCGGCAGGCTGGGGGATCTCGAGACGGGCACACAGGGACGACCACTGGTCGCGGTCCTCGGCGGCGTCGATCGAGGCCGGCGAGGTTCCGAGCACCAGATGCTGGGGAAGCACGTCGGCGAGTTTCAGGGGGGTCTGACCACCCAACGAGACGATGATCCCCATCGGATCCTCGGCCTCGATGACGTTGAGGACGTCTTCGAGGGTCAACGGCTCGAAGTACAACCGATCCGAGGTGTCGTAGTCGGTCGACACCGTTTCGGGATTGCAGTTGATCATCACCGTCTCGAAGCCGGCGTCCTGCAGGGCGAAACTGGCGTGCACACAGCAGTAGTCGAACTCGATGCCCTGCCCGATCCGGTTGGGACCCGATCCCAGGATGATGACCCGGGGCCTGGTCCCCGGACGGACCTCGCTCTCGTCTTCGTAGGTGGAGTAGTGGTAGGGCGTCTTGGCCTCGAACTCCGCGGCGCAGGTGTCGACGGTCTTGAAGGTGACGACGACACCAACGGCGAGCCGGTGGGCCCGGACCTCGGCCTCGGTGGAGCCGAACAGGTAGGCCAGTTGGGCGTCGGAGAACCCGAGCTGTTTCGCTCGACGGAGTTCGGGCCGTCCGAGGTCGGTCAGGGTCCGGCCGTCGGCGACCATCGCCTCGAGGGCGGCGCGCTCCTCGGTGATGATCGACATCTGATCGAGGAACCACGGGTCGATCCGGGAGTGTTCGTGGATGCGGTCGATCCCGACGCCACGTCGGAGCAGTTCGGCGACCTCGAAGATCCGATCCGGCGTGCCGTAGGTCGCAGCGGCCAGGAGTTCGGCGTCGCTCGAGGCGTCGAACCGGTCCTCGGCCGGCGACGCCCCCAGGCCGGTGTAGCCCTGCTCCAGGGAACGGCAGGCCTTCTGCAGGCTCTCGGGGAAGGTCCGGCCGATCGCCATGACCTCACCGACGGACTGCATCGAGGTCCCGAGTCGACCGGAGGTGCCCGGAAACTTCTCGAAGGCCCAGCGGGGAATCTTGGTGACGACGTAGTCGATCACCGGCTCGAAGCTGGCCGGCGTGACCTCGGTGATGTCGTTCGGGATCTCGGGCAGCGTGTAGCCGACGGCCAGCTTGGCGGCGATCTTGGCGATCGGGAACCCGGTCGCCTTCGATGCGAGCGCCGACGAGCGTGACACCCGGGGGTTCATCTCGATGATGACCCGGCGCCCGGTGGACGGTTCGACCGCGAACTGGACGTTGGAGCCACCGGTCTCGACACCGATCCGGCGCAGGCAGGCGAACGCTGCGTCGCGCATCTCCTGGTACTCGACGTCGGACAGGGTCTGGATCGGGGCGACGGTGATGGAGTCGCCCGTGTGCACGCCCATGGGATCGAGGTTCTCGATCGAGCAGATGATCACCTGGTTGTCCTGGTGGTCCCGCATCACCTCGAGCTCGTACTCCTTCCACCCGGCGATCGATTCCTCGATGAGGATCTCGGTGATGGGGCTGGCGGTCAGCCCGTTGCGGGCGACGACGTCGAACTCCTCCATCGTGGCCGCCGTGCCGGTACCCCGACCGCCCAGGATGTAGGCGGGTCGGATGACGATCGGCAGGCCGATCTCCTTGATGATCTCGCGGGCCTGGGTCATGCCCATCTCGACCGCCGCCTTCTTGTCGGGCCCGGCGCCGCGGGCCGTGCCGCTGCGGGGCACCTCCATCCCGATCTCGATCATGGCCAACTTGAACCGTTCGCGATCCTCGGCGGTGGCGATCGCCTCGGCGTCGGCCCCGATCAGTTCCACCCCGAAGCGGTCGAGCACGCCGGCCTCGACCAGTTCCATGGCGAGGTTCAACGCCGTCTGCCCGCCCAGGGTCGGCAGGAGGGCGTCGGGGCGTTCGGTTTCGATGATGGCCGTCAGCACCTCGAGGTTGAGCGGCTCGATGTAGGTCGCATCGGCGAACTCGGGATCGGTCATGATCGTGGCCGGATTGGAGTTGGCCAGGACCACTCGATAACCCTCTTCCCGCAGCACCCGGCAGGCCTGGGTACCGGAGTAGTCGAACTCGCAGGCCTGGCCGATGACGATCGGCCCCGAGCCGATGACGAGGATGGTGTGGAGGTCGTCGCGTCTCGGCATGTCAGGCTCCGGTGGTGTCGGTTGGAAGGGCGGCAGTGGGAGGGGCGGCAGCGCCGCGGTGCTCGGCCATGAGGGCCTCGAACCGATCGAACAGGTACAGCGAATCGTGCGGTCCGGGGCTGGCCTCGGGATGGTGCTGGACGCTGAAGGCCGGGGCGTCGAGCAACCGCATGCCCTCGCAGACCCCGTCGTTGAGGTTGGTGTGGGTGACCTCGGCGATCCCGTCGAGCGACTCGGCGACCACCGCGAAGTTGTGGTTCTGGCTGGTGATCTCGACCCTCCCGGTGTCGGCGTCCTGGACGGGGTGGTTCGCCCCGTGGTGACCGAAGGGGAGCTTCTCGATCCGGGCCCCGACGGCGAGCGACAGGATCTGGTGTCCGAGGCAGATCCCGAAGATCGGGACCTGTCCGATCAGCTCCCGCACGGCCTCGACGGCATAGGGACTCATCGTCGGATCCCCGGGTCCGTTCGACAGGAAGACCCCGTCGGGGTGGCGGGCGAGCACGTCGGCAGCCGACGTGGTGGCCGGAACGACGTCGACGGTTCCGAGTTTCGACAGGTGCCGCACGATGTTGGACTTGATCCCGAAGTCGTAGGCGACGATCGACCGGGTCCCCCCGGTGCTGGCGACGGTGTAGGGCTCGGCGGTGGTGACCTCGGCGACGAGGTCGACACCGTCGGTGCCCGGCTCGGCGGCCGCAGCCGCATGGAGCGCTGCGAGTCTGGCGTCGCGGTCACCGTCGATCGGTCCGAAGGCCCCGGGAAGGGCGCCGGTGTCGCGGATGATCCGGGTGAGACGGCGGGTGTCGATTCCACCGATCCCCGCGATCCCGTGACGAACGAGGAAGGCCTCGAGCCCCTCGTCGGCCCGGTGATTCGAGTGCCGACGGGCCAGATCCCGGATGATCACGCCCCGGGCGAACGTCCCCCGACTCTCGTTGTCGGATGCGGTGACGCCGTAGTTGCCGATGTGGGGGTAGGTGAACGTGATGATCTGGCCGGCATAGGACGGATCGGTGACGATCTCCTGATAGCCGGTGAGCGCCGTGTTGAACACGACCTCACCGGAGGCCACGGTCGTATCGGCGACCACCCCGATGATCTCACCCTCGAACACGGCGCCGTTGCTCAGCACCAGCGCACCGGCGCGAGGTGCTCCACCCGGCGCGCTCATCGAGTGGCCTCGCCGTCGATCACCACGAGCTCTCCGTCATACACGGTGTGTCGTACCTTTCCGTTGAGTTCACGCCCCTCGAAGGGGGTGTTGGTCGCATTCGATGCGAGGTCCTGGCCCCGCACGGTCCATCGATGGTCGGGGTCGACCACGATCAGGTTGGCCGGTTCGCCGGCCTCGATGGGTCGACCGTGGCGGTCGCCGAGACCGGCGATGACCGCCGGCTGCCACGACAGGAGCGGCAGCAGCGCGGCCAGTCCCAGTCCGCTGTCGGCCAGGGCGACGGCGAGCGCCGTCTCCAGACCCAGCATGCCCGGCGGAGCCTGATCGAAGGGCCGCTCCTTGGCGTCGGGCGAGTGCGGTGCATGATCGGTGGCGATGGCGTCGATGGTGCCATCGGCCAGGGCCGCCCGAACGGCGGCGAGATCGTCGGCGGGGCGCAGCGGTGGCTGCACCTTGAATCGGGGGTCGTACCCGGCGCAGGCCGCATCGGTCAACGAGAAGTGGTGCGGCGTCACTGCGGCCGTGACCGCCAGACCCTCGGCCTTGGCCGCCCGGATCAGCTCGATGCTGCGCCGGGTCGACAGATGCTGGAAGTGGATGCGGGCGCCGGTGGATCGGGCGAGGGCCAGGTCTCGCATCACCATGAGTTCCTCGGCCAGTGCCGATTGGCCACCGAGGCCGAGACGGACCGACCAGGCCCCTTCGTGCATGTGGGTGCCGGCGCTCAGTTCGGCGACTTCGCCGTGGGTGGCGACGACGACCGGGACGCCGTCGGTCGGCACGATGCTCCCGGCGTACTCGAGCGCCCGTCGCATGAACCGTGGATCCTGGATCCCGTTCGCGTCGGTGAACACCCGCACCCCGAGTCGGGCCAGTTCGGCCATGGGGGCCAGCTCGACGCCCCGACGCCCGACACTGACGGCCCCCGCCGGGATCACGTCGCAGAGTGCCGTCTCGGCGGCCCGTCGCACGAGGTGCCAGGTCTCGGCCGAATCGAGGCAGGGGTGGGTGTCGGGCATCGCGACCACAGCGGTGAACCCGCCTCGAGCGGCGGCCCGGCTACCGGTGAGGACGGTCTCGGCCGCCTCGCCGCCGGGTTCTCGGAGGTGCGCGTGCAGGTCGACCAGCCCCGGGGCGACGACGCACCCGGCGATGTCGAGGACCCGCGCCTCGCGTCCGTCTTCGAGGAGGTCGGTTCCGGTGGCAACGACCTGCCCGGTGGTGGCGTCGACGAGGACATCGGCTCGACGGTCACCGATTCGGTCGAGGATCCGACCGTTGGCCAGCAGCGTGAGCGGGTTCGGGGTCGGGCTCATCGCGCGTCTCCGTCGTCGATGGCGTCGAACTGGCCGGGACCGAGCGCGTGGTAGAGGACCGACATCCGCACGGCGACGCCGTTGGCCACCTGATCGAGGATCGCCGATCGGGGATCGTCGGCCACTTCGGGGTCGATCTCGACCCCGCGGTTCATGGGGCCGGGATGCATGATCAGAGCGTCGGGGGCGAGTCGCCGGGCCCGGGCCACGGTGAGTCCGTACTCGTCGCGGTACTCCCGATCGCTCGGGAGCAGGGCCTCGGTCATGCGTTCCTTCTGGATGCGCAGGAAGTAGGCCACATCGACGTCGCCGATGACGTCGTCGAGCGAGGGGGCCACCTCGACCGGCCAACCCTCGAGGGTCGGTGGGAGCAGGGTGCGAGGGGCGACGAGCGTGACCCGGGCGCCGAGCTTGGTGAAGGCGGCGACGTTGGACCGGGCCACCCGGGAATGGGCGATGTCACCGCACAGCAACACGTGACGGCCCTCGATCGAACCCAGCCGCCGGCGGATCGTGAAGGCGTCGAGCAGCGCCTGGGTCGGATGTTGGTGCCACCCATCACCCGCGTTGATGACCGAGGCATCGGTCCACTGCTGGATCTGCTTCGGGGCCCCCGAACTCGCATGCCGGACGACGATGCCGTCGATCCCCATCGCCGAGATCGTCTCGATCGTGTCACGCAGGCTCTCGCCCTTCTTGAGCGACGACGAGCCTGCGGCGAAGTTGACGACGTCGGCCGACAACCGCCGAGCGGCGAGGTCGAAGCTCGTGCGGGTGCGGGTGGAGTCCTCGAAGAACGCCAGCACGATCGTGCGGCCGCGAAGCGCCGGGACCTTCGGGACGTCGCGGGCCAGCACCGTCGAGAACTGCTCGGCCAGGTCGAGAACGGCCGTGAGTTCGGGCGCGTCGTGATCGTCGATGTCGACGAGGTGCCGCATCAGCGCTCCATTTCGCCGAGTTCGACACCGTCGATCGTTGCGTTGACGACCTCGCTGAGCCGGGTCGGGAGGTTCTTGCCGACGTAATCGGGGCGGATCGGCACCTCTCGGTGGCCCCGGTCGACCATGACGGCCAGTTGGATGGCCCGTGGCCGACCCTGGTCGATCAGCGCATCGAGCGCCGCCCGAATGGTCCGCCCGGTGAACAGCACGTCGTCGACGAGCACGACGACCTTGCGGGCGATGTCGAACGGGACCTCGGTGGTGGCCTCGGGGAGGACGGGGCGCAGCTTGATGTCGTCGCGATAGAAGGCGACGTCGAGCTTGCCGACCGGCACGTCGACCTCCTCGATCTCGCTCAGCGCGACCGACACGGCCTCGGCGAAGGGAACGCCACCGGTCTGCAGCCCGACGATGACGACGTCGTCGAGACCCTCGTTGCGTTCGATGATCTCGTGCGCCATGCGGCGAACCGCACGGGCCACCGCATCACGGTCGAGAATCTGGGTTCGGGCAACAAAAACGCCCCCGTACGGGGGCGTGAGTCGACGTTCGCGTTCGGCCATGAACGATCCTTCCGGTTCCGTGCGAGCCTCACAGGACTCGCTTCACGGATTTCTGCCGCCGCCGACTCTAGCGCAATCGGTCAGAGCTGCCACACGACCCGGCGCAGCGAACCGTGCCCGTCGCCCATGCCCGCCACGAAGCCGGCCACGACGGGGTCCGCGGGGTCGTGGATCCCGACCAGTTCGACGCAGCCCCGACGCCGGGCGTCGGCGAGGACCGCCTCGAGCAACAGCGTCCCCGTCCCCTGCCGACGAGCAGCCGGGACGACCTCGAGCCGGTCGACCACGGCGACCGGATCGGCGCCCGGCCGACGGACCCGGTGGCCCCACGCCCAGCCGAGGATCTCGTCGGCTCGCAGGGCGACGAAGGCGAAATGACTCCGCTCGGCGACGAACGCCGTGACCCACGAATCGATCGATCGGTCGTCGGCGGCCGCCGGTTCGAACCGGCGGACCGCCGCCGTCAACAGGGCTCGATCGGGCAACCCCACCTGTCGAATTGCGTCCGCCGTCACGGCCCCAGCCTAGATGGACCGGATCGGTCGACCTCGGACCCTCGCCCCGTCCCGATGGCAGACTGCCGACATGCGTCTCGTCGTACTGGGCCCGGGAGCTGCCGGCAAGTCGACCTTCGCCGCGACGCTCGCCGAGGCCACCGGGATCCCCCTGGTGGAGCTCGATCGGGTCTTCTGGACGGCCGATCTGGAGCCGATGCCGCGGCGAACGATGGGCGATCGTCCAGCAGGAGCTGACCGGGCCCGATGCCTGGATCCTGGACGGTGATCTGGGTCCCTTCGACGAACCCGAGGTCCGGCTCGCCGGGCGGACACCGTCGTGCTGTTCGATCTGGCACCCTGGCGCTGCATCTGGCGGGCAGCCCGGCGCTCACGGGAGCGACTCGACTTCTGGTCGTGGCTGCTCACCTGGCGTGTCCGGTACCGGCCCCGGATCCTGGCGGCGATCGCCGCCGAGGCCGCCGAGGCCGACGTCATCGTCATTCGTCGTCCGATCGACGTGCCGCAGACCCTCGAACGACTGGCCGGACGGGACGGGCGACCTGGGAGCTAGGAACGCCCGGCGAGGCGCAAGCCGGCCACGGCCCCCTCGATCAGGGCCGCCGTGTCGCTCACGGCGGTGATCATCCGGAATCCCTGGGAGCGACGCAGTTCGACCAGGTCGGGCTGGCAATGGATCCCCGCCGCGACGCCACGACGTTGACACGCGTCGACGATCCTGGTCAGGCTCTCGGCGAAGATCGGGGCATCGTTGTGGTTCCCCGGCTTCAGGCCGAGCGACAGCGACAGGTCGGACGGTCCGACGTAGATCGCGTCGATACCGCCGACGTCGAGGATCTCGTCGATGGCCTCGACCGCTTCGGCCGTCTCGATCATCACGATCACGGCGATCTCGTCGTTGCTGTCGGGGTAGTAGTCGGGGCCGAGCACCGGGGCGGCCCGGAGCGGTCCGTAGCTCCGACGTCCTCGGGGCGGGTACCGACAGGCGGCAACGGCCGCCTCGGCCTCGCTCGCCGAATTGACGAGCGGCACGATGACCCCCATCGCGCCGGCGTCGAGCACCCGATTGATGATCCCGAACTCGTTGTAGGGCACGCGGGCCAGCGGCATCGCGGCCGAGGTCCGCAGCGCCTGGAAGACCGAGTACATCGACGAGTAGTCGCCGGTCCCGTGCTGGAGGTCGACGCAGATGTAGTCGAAGGGCAGCGACCCCAGCATCTCGGCGGTTCGGGGTTCGGCGACCCCGAGCCACAGCCCGAGCGTCTCCTCGGCGGCCGACCAACGACGAAGCAGCGTGTTCTCGATCACTCGCCGAGACTAGCTCGCGCCGTCGAGCCCGTCGGGGTGGCTGGGCGTCAACGGTTGGCGAAGTACTCGTCGCTCGCAGCGAGGAACCCGGCGAGGGCGAGGTCGTTGCCCGAGGCCAGCACGTCACTCCAATAGGTCAGCCCGTCGGCATCGGGTTCGCGGTCGAGCAGGCGCCGATAGAGCGCCGCCACCCGGGCCCGCCGGCTCTCGGTCGCCTGATAGAAGGCGTGGGCGACCTGGTGCGATCCCACCCCGGTCGTCTCCCGGACCCAGTAGTCGAGTCCGGCGTCGTCGATGGTGCGATCGAGCAGGACACCGTAGAGCTCGGCGACCCATCCTTCGGGGGTGCCGCCGGTGCCGGCCACGTACTCGGGGCTGCCATAGAAGGCCGCCGCCACCGTGGCCAGCGGCACGCCGCGACCCAACTGGTGCGCCCAGTACCGGATCCCGGCCCGGTCGCCGGGGCGACCGAGCGTGTCGAGGTAGAGCTCACCGACCACGTTCGACGTCCACTCGGGACTGGCGGCCAGTTCGGCCACGAAGGCCGATCGTCCGGTTCCCTCGGCGAGCCGAGCGCTCCACTCCGCCACCTCGGCCGGATCGGGTTCGCGACCCAGGAAGTCCCGGTAGGCCTTGCCGACGAAGTCCTCGTACGAGCGGGCCGACGGCTCACCGGCGATCCGACCCGCCGGCGTCGAGGTGGCGCCGATCGCTGCCGAGGCGACCGGGAGATCGACGGCGGCGACGACCGTGCCGGCCGGGGGTCGGACCCCCAGGACGATGACCTCGTAGCGGTAGCTGCGTTTCTGCGCCCCGACCGACACGTTCGAGACCTCGACCACGTAGGTCTGGTCGGTTTCGGGATCGGTGTCGACTCCCTGCGGCTCCCACACGACGTTGGGCAGCGGCGCCCCGTTCGACTCGGTGCTGCGGTGGATCACCGTCGAGGGCAACGCGACGCCGTCGCGGCTGACGCGGACCTCGGCAGATTCGAAGGTGGCGCCCCGCAGCGTGAACGACCAGCGGGGGAAGACCAGCGGCCCCGGGTTGTAGCCACGGACCGGCCAGGCCACGAATCCCTCGGCTTCCCGCTGAGCCGGCTGGGGGCCGAATGCGGTCTCGGGATCGATCACCTGCAGGGTGTTGGCGGCCCAGTTGCCGTCGGACGGGAGGTCACCGATGCCGATCTGGGTGAGGGTCGCATGGTAGATCCAGGACCGGTGACCGACGCTCGCATTGCTCGCTCCCGGATCCTCCATGTACCCGGTGATGGCATCCGGCCCGGTGCGACCGAGGTAGAGGTTGCTGCGTCCGGCGGCATCCTCGACCGTCGCGTTGAAGCACCCGAAGGACGAGTCGGGGTCGTGACTGAGACGGCCGCTGACGCTCATCGAGAGCGCCGACTCCTGGGCCGAGGCCGACCACGACCGGTTCTCGACGACACCGCCGGGAACGCCGGCCATCCGTCGGTAGTAGTTGACCCGATCGACGGTGGCGTCACGGTAGGCCTGCGCCGTCGTGCCCGGGACGCAGCTGCTCCGGTCGCCGGTCCAATCCATGGACGGGGTGACTCGGGTGAATTCGGCTTCGTAGGCCCCGACCACCGCCGCACGGTCGGCGGTGTCGATCCAGTCGCCGCTCTGGGCTCCCGCCACCCCGATCGGGGCCGCTCCGACCAGCGACGCCACCAGGGTGACGGCGAGGGCGACCGGGAGGAGGCGGCGACGACGAAGCACGCTCTGGGTGTCGTCATCGCCATGGCGAAACTTGAATCAAGGAGCGGTGAACGACGTCGTTCCCGCTGGTGGACGTGGGTGTCGGGTCAGGCCGGGCGGATCTCGGCGGCGATCGACGACAGCACCCCGTTGACGAACCGGGTGGACTCGTCGGTCGAGTACCGCCCGACGAGGTCGACGGCCTCGGCCAGGACGACCCCGGTCGGGGTGTCGGTGGTCAGCATCTCGGCCACGGCCATCCGCATCACGAGACGGTCGATCACCGGCATCCGTTCGAGCGACCAGCCCCGCGACCGATCGGCGATCAGCTCCTCGGCCCGATGCTTCTGGAGTTCGGCGGCCTTGAGGAGCAGGGCGGCGAAGGGCGGCGGCTCGATCACGAGCGACGCCAGCAGCTGGTCGGCGGGCATCCCGCGCTGCTCGGACTCGTAGGCCAGCTCGATGGCTCGTTCGCGAGCGTCGCGCCGGGTCTGGGTGAGCGGATTGCTCACGCCCGGGTCATGTATTCGCCGGTACGGGTATCGACCTTGATGCGCTCGCCCGGTCCGACGAACAGGGGTACCTGCACCACGAGACCCGTCTCGAGCGTGGCCGGCTTCCGAGCGCCCGACACCCGATCGCCCTGCACGCCGGGTTCGGTCTCGGTGATGGCGAGTTCGACCGATGCCGGGAGATCGACGCCGACGATCTCGTCACCGAAGGTCAACAGCGTGACCGTGGAGTTCTCGACCAGGTAGTTGACCGCGTCTCCCAACGCTTCGCCGGGGACGTTTCGCTGGTCGTAGGTCTCGTTGTCCATCACCACGTAGTCGGCGCCCTCGCGGTAGAGGAACTGCTGCTCCCGCTTGTCGATGAAGGCCCGCTCGACCCGCTCGCCGGCTCGGAACGTGCGGTCGACCACGGCGCCGTTGCGGACGTTCTTGAGTGTCGTGCGAACGAAGGCGCCACCCTTGCCGGGCTTCACGTGCTGGAACTCCACGACGCTCATGAGATCGCCGTCGAGATCGAGGGTCATGCCGTTCTTGAGGTCATTCGTGGTCATCGTGGCCATGGGAACCGTCCTAGCGAAGAGAGAGTGCGAGCGCCTCGGGATCGAGACCCTTGGGGCAGTGGGTGATGGGTTCACACCCGGCGTCGGTGACCACCACGGTGTCCTCGACCCGGACTCCGCCGAAACCGGGAAGGTAGGCGCCGGGCTCGACCGTGACGATCAGACCGGCTGGGAGGATACCCACCGAGCGGGCCGACAGGATGGGCTGCTCGTGGATCTCGAGTCCGAGCCCGTGCCCCGTGCCGTGGATGAAGGCCTCCGCCAGGCCGTGGTCGGCCAGCACCGATCGACAGGTCTCGTGGATGACCACCTGTTCGACGCCGGCCCGGACGGCGGCCACCCCCGCAGCCTGGGCTCGGGCGACGGCGTCGTAGAGGCGCTGCTGGTCGTCGCTCGGGCGTCCGCCGACGACGAGCGTGCGGGTCATGTCGCTGCCGTAGCCGTCGACCTTGGCCCCGAAATCGATCACCACCAGGTCACCGCGCTCGATCCGCCGCGCCCCGGGTCGGTGGTGGGGAAGGGCGGAGTTCGGTCCCGACGCCACGATGGTCTCGAAGCTGACGTCCTCGGCGCCGTTGAGCCGCATCCGGTGATCGAGCTCGGCGGCGAACCCCTGCTCGGTGGGCTCGTCGGTCAACTGCGAGACCACCTCGACCAGGGAGCGGTCGGCGATGGCCGAGGCCCTCTCGAGCCGGGACCGCTCGCCGGGGTCCTTGTGGCGGCGAAGGTGCTCGACCAGGCCGCTCGTCGCGACCAGTTCGGGGCCCCGTACGGCGTGTTCGAAGGCCTGGAGCTGGCTCCAGACCAGGTGATCGGCCTCGAGGCCGAGCCGGTCGGCCGAGGTGGTGGCGGCGGCGATCAGGTCGATGACCGCGGTCGGTGTGATGTGGATCTCGGCGACGACGCCCGCCGCGGCGAGCTGGGCCTCGGCCTGCTGGCCATATCGGGCGTCGGTGAACAACTGCAGCGAGTCGGGGCCCACCAGCAGGGTTCCGTTCGAGCCGTTGAACCCACTGACCCATCGGACGTTGACCGGTTTGGTGACCACGAGATGGTCGAGTGCGCGCTCGGCCATGGCCGCCCGCACCCCTTCGAGGCGTCGGCCCGTGTCCATGGCGATGATCGGGGGGAAGTCGGCCGGCATCGTCATGACGACACGGACTCGACCGAGACGGCGTCGAGCGCTCGGCGCAGCAGGTCCTCGTCGTCGACGACGACGGGTTCGATCCCGTTCGGACCGTCGAGGACGAACGTGAGCCCGTCGAGGGCTTTCTTGTCGCGGCCGAAGAGGCGGACGAGCTCGTCGTGGTCGGAACCGGAGGGAATCGTGGTCTCGAGGTCGTAGCCGGCCACCACCGCTCGGTGCTTGGCCACTCGGGCGTCGTCGATCCGGCCGAGCAACCGAGCGACCTCGGCGGCATAGACGAGCCCGATCGCCACCGCTTCGCCGTGACGGAGGTCGTAGCCGGCTGCGGTCTCGAGGGCGTGGCCCAAGGTGTGGCCGTAGTTCAGGATCGCGCGGAGTCCGCCTTCTCGTTCGTCGGCGGCGACGACGTCGGCCTTGATCCGTACCGAAGCGGCGATGCGCTCGACCAGGGTCATGTCGTCGAGACTTCGACCGCCCAGGCTCTGCCGGGGAACACCGGCGTCGGCGAGGAAGTGATACTTCGCCATCTCACCGAGGCCGCTGCGATGGTCACGCGGCGGCAGTGTGGCGAGGAGATCGGTGTCGCACAGCACGCCCGAGGGCTGCCAGAAGGCGCCGACGAGGTTCTTGCCCTCGGGCAGGTTGACCCCGCACTTGCCACCGATCGCGGCATCGATCTGGCCGAGCAGGGTCGTGCTGACATGCACGACGGGAATGCCCCGGTGATAGGACGCGGCGGCGAATCCTCCGAGATCGGTGACGACGCCACCGCCGACGGCAACGACCACGTCGTTGCGATTCAGGCCCCAGGTGGCGAACGCCCGCATGAGCGACTCGAAGATCGCCAGGGTCTTGGCCTGCTCGCCGTCGGGGACGGTGAAGATCCGATGCTCGATGCCGGGATCGACCTCGAGCCCGATGTTGGCCTGCGTGACGATGGCCGCCTTGCGGGCGTTGGCGGGAAGGATCGCGGCGAGCTCCTGCGACGCGCCGGGGCCGATCAGGACCGGGTACGAGCGCCCGTCACCGAGCGTCACCGTCTCACAGAGCAGCGAATCCGGGGTGTTCATCGTCCCAGGTTAGCGATGGCCGGCCCTCGACGGTCGATCCCGACGGAGCGAGAGCTGCGGCGAGACCGACGGTTGGTCAGCGTCCGATCGCGGCCGAGCCGAGGTTCGAGACACTGGGATCGGACACCACGATCAGCACGAGCGCGGCCACGATCAGGAACGGACCGGCCGGCAGCTCGGCCTTTCGCCCTTCCCCGCTGATCCGGCCATGGACCAGGCCCAGGACACCGAGGACGAGGAACCCGAGGATGAGCGAGTACAGCACCATCCGGACGGCGTTGAAGGAGTCCGCCGCCAACCAGCCCATCGCCAGGCCCAGGGTCGGCGCCAATTTGACGTCCCCGAAGCCCAGCCCCGGTGGGTACGCCAGAAAGGCCGCACCCAGGATCAGGCCATACACGGCGGCGCCGATCAGCGCCGGCCAGATGCCGTCGGCGTGGTCGTTGGGACCCGAGAGCACCAGAACGAGGAAGAGACCGAGTCCCAGTGTCGGATAGGTCAAGATGTTGAGCAGCAGCTTCTCCTCGAGGTCGATCACCGACATGACCACGAACGAGACGAAGAGCAGCAGATAGGGGGCGAGCATCCAGGTCGTGCCGAAACGCCAGCCGGCCAGGGCGAACGAGGCCGCGAGCGACACGTCGACGAGCGGGTACCGCCACTGCCGGTGGTCGGGGTCCTCCGGGCAGGCCAGCCACCACGAACGAATGGGGATCAACGACGCCGGGCCGAGCGAGGCCCGACAGGTTCGGCAGCGGTGAACGGGGGACGGCGCTTCGCGATCGAGCACCCGGTCGGCGATCACGCCGACGAGCGGGCCGACGACGATGCCGAACACCGCCAGGGCGAGCGCCACCAACGAGTTGTCCGGCACGAGCGTCAGCTCTCGTTGCGCAGGTACTGCATCAACAGGCTGCCGTCGTCTTCCTCGGCACCGTCGATCACGCCGGCCAGTTCATCGGTCGCGAACTCCGCCGACGGCATCGGTGGTTGGTCGGCGATCTCGCGACCGGCGAGGAGCCGACGGGCCTCGGCACCGTCGATGCGCTCCGAGGCGACCAGATCGGCGGGCGACGGAGGTGCCGGCGGGGGCGGAGTCGGGGCGTTGTAGAGATCGGCGATCGCCGGCGGGGCGGGCGGAGGCGGAGGGACGTCGTCGGAGCGGCGCCCACCCACGGACGCATCGGCGGCGGGCATCGGCGGGGCCCAGTCGCCGGGTGCGGCCTGGAAGTGCTCGTCGGGTGCGAGGTCGGGGACCTCGGCCTCAGCCATGGGGCTCCAGGCCGATTCGCTGGTGCGGGCCTGGGCGTCGAGGAAGCTCGGCTTGTCGTCGCCGCTCGGTGCGGGACCGGCGCCGAAGACCTCGGCGCCGAAGCTGTCGGCCGCCGGGACCGGTGTCGCATCGAAGGCACCGGCGGGGGCCTCGAACGACGCGGGAGCGTGCTCGGACTCGTACTCGTAGGACTCCTCGTCGCCCGATTCGGCAACCGTTGCGGCCTCGTCGGCCTCGGCAACGGGCCGGTCGTCCGCCGTCGGCTCGTGCTCGTACGACAGTCCCGACTCGAACGACGCCGACTCGAACGACCCCGACTCGAACGACGCAGCGTCGAACGATGCCCGGGGCTCCTGGGACTCGGCCTCGAACGACGCAGTCTCGAACGACTCGGCGCTTTCGAACGACTCGGCCTCGAACGACTCGGCGCTTTCGAACGACTCGGTCTCGACCGGCGTCGTCGGCGCGGCGTGCACCATCGGCTCGACCGGCTCGGTGGTCACGCCATAGTCGGTCGGATCGAAATCGTCGCGGGCAGCCAGGGGGGCGGCCTCATCGGCGGAGACGGCGGCTTCGATCACCGACGGCTCGAAGATCTCGACGAGATCCCGCTCGATCAACAGCTTCACCCGACGGCTGCCCTCGACCTCGCCGAGCGAGAAGGCGTCGCAGATCGCACTCACCTCGCAGCCGCCGCCGATGGCCATGATGAGTTCCCACTCCTCGGCGGTGATGGTCAGCTCCGGTGCCGGGAGACTGGCCACGGGGGCGATGATGTGCGCCAGCGACGGTACGACGGCCTCGATCTCGAGCCAGCGCTCGAGCCGCTCACGGGCGGCAGCGATCACCTCGCTCACCGGACGGGGTTCGTGACCCTTGGTCGGGGCCTCGTCGACGTTGAACGAGAAACTGCCGGTGACGAACCGCATGAGCTCGAACATCGTCTCGTCGATGGGTGTCTCGTCGACGACGTTCGTGGCGTCGGCCTGGACGAGTTGCCCGGCGCTGAGCCAGAGCGACCCCGACCCGCGGTCGCCGCTGATGCGCATCCGGCCGCTCTTCGAGGTGTCGGCGAGCAAGCCGAGCACTTCGTGGAGTCCAAAGTTGTCGAGTGATCCTTGGAGCATGGCGCGCCGAGCCCTTCAATCTGTGCTTGGTCCGGTGATCGAGTACGCACTGTACGCGAGCCGGGTCCTGCTTACGGGTGATACCCCGTCCCGTCGGCATCGATCCGTCGGTTGTGAGCGAATCGCCAACGGTGTCTCCGACCGAGGTCGGGGCGACTCAGCGGTCGACGGCCGCCATCATCTCGTCGAGGGGGGCCGGCCGACCCGTCCAGAGTTCGAACTGGGCCACGGCCTGGTAGACGAGCATCGGGAGCCCGTCGAGCGTGTCCAGGCCACGTGTCCGGGCGATGTCGAGCAGCGGCGTCGCCCTCGGCGAGTAGACGATGTCGGCGACCAGCTGACCTGCTCGGAGCAGGTCGACATCGATCGGCGACTCGCCGGGCCTCGGACCGCCGGTCATGCCAACCGACGTCGCGTTGATCACGATGTCGGCATCGGCGATGTCGCCTTCGAGCGCCGTCGTGGCCTGGGGAGCCAGGGCCGACGCCGACCGGGCGGCCTGCTCGGTTCGGTTCACGATCCCGATCTCGCGGGCCCCGGCGCGTCCGAGCGCCTCGATGATCGACCGGGCCGCACCCCCGGCCCCGACCACGATCACCGACGCTCCCGAGACCCGGTGCGTGGTCTCGCCGAGGATCGAGCGGACGAATCCGTCTCCGTCGGTGGTGTCACCGATCAGCTCGGTGCCACGGCGGAACACGCAGTTGCACACCCCCAGAGCCTCCGCGGCCGGCGTGCGTCGATCGACGGCCTCGGCAACGGTCTGTTTGTGCGGCATCGTCACCGACAGGCCTTCGATCCCGAACACCCGCATCGCCATCACCGCCTCGGCGCCCTGGCCGGCGGGGACCGGCAGGGCGACGAAGCGCCAGTCGAGCCCGAGACTCGCGAATGCCGCGTTGTGGATCGCCGGCGAGAGCGAATGGCGCACGGGGTCGCCGATGACCGCCGCCAGCCGCGTGGCACCCGAGATCGGATCGCGAAACCGCGTCAGCACAACCCCTTTTCCTGACAGATGGCCTTCGCCGCGAGGAATTCCTCTTCGGTCGTCGCGAAGGTCTGCGTGCCGTCCTCACCGGTGAGGACGTAATACATGAACTCGGTCTCGGCGGGCTGGATGGCCGCCTCCAACGACGCAGCGCTCGGAGCGTTGATCGGGGTCGGGGGGAGTCCGACGTTGCTGCGACAGTTGTAGGGCCCCGGTGTGTCGAGGATCTCCCTCGTGAGCTCGACGCCCCGAATCCCGGTGCCGTACACACAGGTGGCATCGATGCCGAGGATCCAGCCGTCGCGCAGCCGGTTGTAGATCACCGATGCCACGAGGGGGCGCTCTTCGTCGATCTGGGCCTCGGCTTCGATGAGCGAAGCGACGATCAGGACGTCGTAGGCCGAGTAGCCGAGAATCGAATCGGCTGCCCCGTAGCCCAGCGATCCGGTGACCTTCGAGAATTCGTCGGTCATCTTCAGCAGCACTTCCTCGGCGGTGTCGTCGGTGTTGACCTCGTAGGTCTCCGGGTAGAGGAGACCCTCCCAGGAGACGTTGCCCTCGGGCCGGTACCGGGCTGCGACCCGCCCCGAGTCGAGGGCGGCCTGGAGGTCGGCGACGGTGATCCAGTCGAGTTGGGCGGCGATCTCCTGGAGGATCTCGGGTATCCACAGCCCTTCCCGAACCGTGAATCGGGCCGTCTCCTGTGGTTTGGGTCCGCCGTTGAGGACGACGATGGCCTCTTCGACCGAGGAGTTCTCGTACATCGTGTATTCGCCGGCCTGGAAGTTGCCTTCGTCCTTCACACGCGCGTAGTAGCGGAAGAAGGTGCTGTTGGGGATGATCGCTGCGTCTTCGAGTTGACGGGCGATGTCGGCGGTGGTCGCGCCGGGCGGCACGATGATGACCATTGCCGCTCCGGGGTCGCCGGCTGGATCGAGTTGGGCGTCGAACCACGAGCGGGCACGGCTGTAGGCGAACCACAGCACGCCGACCACCACGACGAACACGATGAACCCGCGTGCGAGGCGGAACCAGATCCCGCGCACCCGCAGCGGCGCTTCGTCTTCCCAACCGAGCGCTTCGCGCGCCAGGCGATCTCGGTCGGCGACGTCGCCGTCGCGGAGCGGATTGTCGGGATCGGAGACCTGCACGTCCGACAGCGTAGAAGCCTCGCCCCGCAAGGCGGTGTCATCACGGTCGCGAGGATCGTGATCAGGTGGGCGTTTCCTCGTCAGCGGCGCCCGTCGAGCCACGACTGGAGCAGCACCGCCGCCGCCATCGCATCGATCTTGTCGCTCCGTTTGCGGTTGGACACCCCGGCCTGGTCGAGTTGGCGATGCGCGGTCACGGTCGTGAACCGTTCGTCGATCTCCTCGACCGGCACCCCGAGCCGTTTGCGGAGCCCACGGATCTCGGATCGAATCGCCGCAGCGGCGCGACCCTCGCCGCCGTCGAGCGAGATCGGGACGCCGACCACCACGATCTCGGCGTCGGTCTCCTCGACCAACTCCTGGATGCGGCCGTGCTCGACGGTCCGATCGCCGACCCGACGGATCAACGCATAGGGGGTGGCGACCAGACCACCCCGGTCGCTCAGGGCGACACCGATCCGTCGACTGCCGAAATCGATGCCGAGGGCTCGCACCGACCGATCAGCCGATCCCGGCTGCGGCGCGGGCGAGATCGAGTGCGGTGGCGATACCCGAGGGATCCTTGCCGCCGGCCATCGCGAGGTCGGCACCCTTGCCGCCGCCCCCCTTGATCTGCTTGGCCCCGTCGGCGATGAGCGCTCCGGCATCGAGACCCGAGTCGGGACGGACCGCGGCGAGCAGCGCCGCTCCCCCACCGGGCGGATCCGTGGCCAGGACCACGGCGCGGACGCCTTCGCGGTCGCGGATGGCGACCGCGAGGTCGCGCAGGTCGTCACGCTCGAGCCCGGGCACCGAGGCCACGACGACGCCGTCGACGGCCTGCTCGGCCAACTCGACGGCCCGACCCGAAGCCAGCCGACGCTTGAGTTCGGCCACCTCGTCACGCAGGCTCTTGGTCTCGGCCAGTCGCTTCTCGATTCCCTCGGCGAGATCGCCCCGGGGCACGCCGACCAGTTCGGCGACGTGGTCGATCACCTGCTGCTCGGAGCGCAGCAGATCGACCGTTCCGGCGCCGGCCACGGCCTCGATCCGGCGCAGGTTCGAGCCGATCGAGCCCTCACTCACGATCTTGACGAGACCGATGTCGCCCAGCGCCTTGACGTGGGTGCCACCACAGAACTCGAGCGAGGGACCGGCATCGAGCACCCGGACGAGGTCGCCGTACTTGTCGCCGAAGAAGGCGATGGCCCCCATCTTCTCGGCTTCGGCCTTGGTGACCTCGGGGTGACGGACGGCTGGGTTGGCGAGGAGCTCGTGGTTGGCGAGGTCCTCGATCCGGGCGATCTCGGCCGGGGTGACGGGCTCGTGGTGCGAGAAGTCGAAGCGCAGACGATCGGGCGCCACCAGGGAGCCCTGCTGCTTGACCTCGTCACCCAGCACCTCACGCAACGCCCAGTGGAGGATGTGGGT
Organism: uncultured Acidimicrobiales bacterium; assembly: GCA_963717115.1. GTDB lineage: Bacteria > Actinomycetota > Acidimicrobiia > Acidimicrobiales > SZUA-35 > JBBQUN01. The sequence continues at coordinate 793,679 of CAVQVO010000020.1, forward strand.
GGCGGTGTGGTGACGACGGATGGCGTCGCGACGTTCGACGTCGATCGACGCGTCGGCCTCCTGACCGGCCCGGATCTCGCCCTCGGTGATCCGCACGACATGGCGGTGCACCCCCGGCGCGGCGTAGACGGTGTCGAGCACGTCGGCCCGTCCGGTCGGGGTGACGATCGTGCCGGTGTCGCCGATCTGGCCACCCGACTCGGCATAGAACGGCGATCGATCGAGGAAGATCGACACGAGATCGGTGCCGAGGCCGGTGACCGCAAGGACTCTGGCCGACACGCCCGTGACCTCGTCGCGTCCCACGAAGTCGGTGATGGCGCCTTCTTCGACCAGCGCCTGGACCTGTTCGAAATCGGCGGCCTGCACGACGCCCTTGCGGGACTCCTTCGCCCGCTCGCGCTGCTCGGCCATGTCGGCATCGAAACCGGCTCGATCGACCGTGAGGCCCCGCTCGGCGACGACCTCTTCGGTGACCTCGTACGGGAAGCCGTAGGTGTCGTGGAGTTCGAAGGCCACCGATCCGGGGAGGACGCCACCCTCGGCGACGTCGGCCAACCGGTCGTCGAGGATCCGAAGGCCCTTGGCCAGGGTCCGCCGGAACTGGGTCTCCTCGCGCTCGACGACGCGCAGGACGAGGTCCCGGGTCGTGACGAGTTGGGGATAGTCCTCGCCCATCGTGTCGACCACGGCCTCGACGAGCGTCGGGGTCACGAGGTTCTCGACGCCGAGCAGATACGCGAACCGCACGGCGCGGCGCATGATCCGACGGAGCACGTACCCACGGTCTTCGTTGCTCGGGAAGACCCCGTCGGAGATGAGGAAGGTCATGGTGCGGGCGTGTTCGGCCAGGACCCGCAGGGCGAGATCCGAGTCGGGATCGGCACCGAGTCGGTAGCCGGTGACGTCGGAGGCCACCTCGATCAGGCTCGCCATCTCGTCGATCTCGAAGACCGAGTCCTTGCCCTGCAGCACCGAGAGGATGCGCTCGAGCCCGGCCCCGGTGTCGATCGAGGGTCGGGGCAACGGCTTGGACTCGCCGGACTCGTCGGTCTCGAACTGCATGAAGACGAGGTTCCAGATCTCGACGTATCGCTCGTCGGCCTCGGGATTGGCCGGGCCACCATCGGGTCCGTAGGCCGGCCCCTTGTCCCAGAAGATCTCCGACGACGGTCCGTTCGGTCCGGTGTCGGCCATGCGCCACCAGTTGTCGTCGCCGAGGCGCTGGATCCGCTCGCGGGGCAGTCCGACGGTCTCGGCCCAGATCTCCTCGGCCTCGTCGTCGCTGTGGTGAACGGTGACCCAGAGGCGGTCGGGATCGAGACCGAGGACCTCGGTGAAGAACTCCCAGGCGTCGGGGATGGCCCGTTCCTTGAAGTAGTCCCCGAAGCTGAAGTTGCCGAGCATCTCGAAGAACGTGAGGTGTCGGGCGGTGCGACCCACCTCGTCGAGGTCGTTGTGCTTGCCGCCGGCCCGAACACACTTCTGCACCGACACCGCCCGGGGATGGGGCGGCACCTCCTCACCGACGAAGTAGGGCTTGAACGGCACCATGCCCGAGTTGGTGAACAGCAGGGTCTGATCGTAGGGAATCAGGCTCGCCGACGGGATCAGCAGGTGATCGCGCTGGGTGAAGAAGTCGACGAATACGCGGCGGAGCTCTCGGGCCTTCATAGAAACCCCAAGGCTAACGGGTCGAGGGGCGGCCTGGTCTGGCGTTATGCCCCGCCGTCGCCGGGCTGGCGACGTTCGACCGAGCCGCGTCGGATTCGGCCCTCGATCGGGCGCTGGTAGGTCCGCTGCACCCGGGGCACCGGAGCGGCGGGCAGGGACGGACGATGGCGGCGGCGGCCGGCGGCGATCGGGTCCGGAACCGACGGCAGGGGCGTCGGATCGCTCACCCGGAGGTCGAGGAGGGCTTCGAGCGCCGCCGCGTCGCCTTCGGTCTCGCGCACCGCATCGGACTTCAATCGGCGCCGTTCCTGTTCGATCTCGTACTCGAGCGCTCCGGCGGCCGATCGCACTCGTGCCTCGATGGTGCGTCGCCGACGCTCCAGGGCCGCCACGCCCTCGGCCGAGGTTCGGGCGATCGCTCCGGAGCGACGACCGATCCTGCCCACCACCCTCGTCGTGATCACCGCCCCTCGGGCCGCGCGATTGGCGCCGTGACCGACGACGATCGCCGTGCCACCGACCCGGGCCAGGTCGCCGGGCAGGGCGGACACCACGCGGGCGAGCGGGGCCGGCATGCCGGTCTCGAGTCGCTCGGCGGCCCGGCCGACCTCGCCGTGCACCTTGCGCTTCGAGACGTAGCCGACGGCAGCACCCACGACCATCCAACGGACCCGCTTGGCGATCATCAGGTGAGCTTCTTTCGTCGGAGCCATCCCTTGGCCACGCGCGAGGTCCCCGATGCGACGGCCAGGGTGCGGATCACCGGATCCTGCACGGCCTCGTGGGTCCGTCTCGAGGTCTCGGCGATGGCCGAGGTGGCCTGGTCGGCCCGGTCGAGGACGAGGTCGACCTTGTCGAGTTCGGCGTCGGCGTCGGCGACCAGCTTGCGAAGGTCGGAGAAGGCGGCGAGGCCCTCGTCACGGAGTTGGTGAGCGGTGTCTTCGAGCTTGGCCAGCGTGTTGTTGAGGTTGTTGACGGCCGTGACCAGGAACACCGCCGCGACCACGACAGCGATCGCAACGACGAGAGCGGCGAAATCGGTGATGTTCATGTGGGCTCGGCAGATGGTGGTGGGTCGGTCGACGGCTCGATGGGACCCCACCACTGTTGCATCCGGGCGACCACTTCGGACTCATACCCTCGACCGGTCGGTCGGTAGTAGCGCCGATCGGCGACGGCGTCGGGCCGGTACTGCTGGTCGGCGAAACCGCCGGGACGAGCGTGCGGGTAGTCGTAGCCCTGTCCATGGCCGAGCTGGGCCGCACCCCGGTAGCTGGCATCGCGCAGGTGCAGCGGCACCTCACCGGCCGGCAGCTCCTGGACGTCGCGGCGAGCGGCGTCGAGCGCGGCGTACGAGGCGTTCGACTTCGGCGCCGTAGCCAGGTGGACCGTGGCCTGGGCCAGATTGATCCGAGCCTCGGGCAGGCCGACGAAGTCGAGCGCCCGATGTGCGGCCTCGGCGATCAGCAGACTCATCGGGTCGGCCATCCCGACGTCCTCGGACGCCGAGATCACCAGCCGCCGGGCGATGAACCGTGGATCCTCGCCGGCTTCGAGCATGCGGGCCAGCCAGTAGATGGCCGCATCGGGATCCGAGCCCCGAATGCTCTTGATGAAGGCACTGATCACGTCGTAGTGCTCGTCGCGCCCGTACCGGAGCGACTTGAGATCGGTGGCCGCTTCGGCGTGGCGGAGTTCCACGTGCCCCAGAGGGCCCTCGGGATCCACGTCGCCCGACTCCTGACGTTCGGCCACCGCCAGCGCCACGGCCACCTCGAGCGTGGTGAGGGCCTGCCGACCATCCCCGACGGCTCGCCCGGCGAGATAGGTGATCGCCTCGTCGCTGGCCGTCGCCCGCTCGGCAGCCACGCCACGACGGAGCAGGACTGCGAGGTCGTCATCGGCGAGCGGCTCGAGCCGGAACAACGTCGAGCGACTCCGCAGTGGGGCGTTCACCTCGAAGAACGGATTCTCGGTCGTGGCCCCGATGAGCACCAGGACCCCCGACTCCACCGCCGGTAACAGGGCATCCTGCTGGGCCTTGTTGAAGCGGTGGACCTCGTCGAGGAACAAGATGGTGCTCTGACCATGGGCTCCGAGACGTTCCTCGGCCTGGGCGATCACTTCGCGAACGTCCTTCACCGAGGCGTTCACCGCCGACAGTTGCACGAACGCCTTGACCGATCGGGCGGCAACGAGTCGGGCGAGCGTGGTCTTGCCCGTCCCCGGCGGCCCCCACAGGATCGCCGACGAGAGCCGGTCGGCGTCGACGAGCCGTCGCAGGGGTCCACCGGGGCCGAGCAGGTGTTGCTGACCCACGATGTCGTCGAGCGTGTCGGGTCGCAATCGGGCCGCCAGGGGCGCCCGCGCCTCGAGCCGGGTTCGAGCTGCGGCGGTGAAGAGGTCGTCGGCCACGGTCGAACGACTCTACTCGGAGCGACTCCGCCCCGGTCGGTGGTCGGGTTGCCGCGGCCCCGAGGATTACCCTGCGACCATGAGATCGGTCATCGTCATCGCGTTCTACATCTGGCTCGCCATCTCGGTGGCCATGCTGTTCGCCCGGCTCGCAAAACGATTCTCGGCCCGAGCCGGGACGACCACGGGCGACGAGACGCCGAGCGCGACGGGGTCCACTGCGGCCTCGTCGTCGTCGGCGCCGACGATCGAGAGCCCCGCCACCCGGGCGACCGAACCGGCCGAGGGATCGGGCCCGGCGTCGACCTCGCCCGAGACGCTGCCGGGAGGCGGCCCGATGGTGACCGGACCGGGTGCCGTGGGGGCGTCCACCGAACGCGTGGCGCCACCGCCCGACAAGACCCTCGCCGAACTCCTGGCGGGAATCGACGTCCCCAACGATCTCGTCCCGATCGTGCCCGAAGGCGGTGGCAACGACCGGTCGACGGCGAGCCTGATCACCGACGCACCCGCGGCGGAGGTCGGCAAGGGCGTCGCCGACGAATTGGAACGACTCGGCTACGAGCTCAAGGTGCTCGGTTCGACCGAGATCCTGGCGCGGCGCGGGGACGACTTCCTCTCGGTCAGCCTCGTGCTCGACCCCGAGAGTCCGGACGAGGGTGGGCGCCGGCGCTTTCCGACCGCCAAGGAAGGCGACGTGGTCGTCGACTTCTGGGTCGGTGCCGGCCCCCGTCCGGGCCGCTGACCGTCAGGTCGCGGGAGGCAGCACCCGCAGGCCGAGTTCGGTGAGCTGTTTGTCGTCGATCGGGGTCGGTGCGTTGGTGAGGGGGTCCGAGCCCGATTGGGGCTTCGGGAAGGCGATCACCTCTCGGATGTTCTCTTCGCCCGCGAGGATCGCCGCCAGCCGTTCGATGCCATAGGCGAAGCCGCCGTGCGGCGGTGCGCCGTACTTGAACGGTTCGAGGAAGAACCCGAAGCGGCGGTTGGCCTCCTCGTCGGAGATGCCGAGCAGCGCGAACACCCGGCGCTGCAACCGGGGATCATGGATCCGGATGCTGCCCGAACCGAGTTCCCAGCCGTTGAGGACGAGGTCGTAGGCCCAGGCCCGCACCGACATCGGATCGGATTCGAGCCGGTCGACGTCGTCGAGGTGGGGATGACAGAACGCATGGTGCCCGGGCTTGGGATTCCCGGTGACCGAGTCGACCCCGACGAACAGTGGGAAGTCGACCACCCACACGTACTTGTAGGGCCCCTGGCTCACCGGTGGACGACCCAGTCGGTTGCGGATCTCACCGAGGACCTCGCAGGTGGTCATCCAGTCGTCGGCAACGAGGAGCAGGAGATCGCCGGCAGCGGCGTCGAGCGCCGTGATCAACGCGGCGATCTCGTCGGCTGACAGGAACTTCGCGACCGGCGACTCGACCCCCAGCGCGCCGCCCTCGTCGACCACCCGCAGCCAGACCAACCCCTTGGCCCCGTTGCCCTTGGCGAAGTCGGTGAGCGCGTCGAGCTTGTTGCGTCCGTACTCCTCGGATCCGCCGACGTGGTTGATGCCCTTGATGGACTCGGCACTGGAGAAGGCCTTGAAGCCCGTCTCGGCGAAGATCGGCGTCAGCTCGACCAGCTCCATCCCGAACCGGAGGTCGGGCTTGTCGATCCCGAATCGGTTCATGGCGTCGTGCCACGTGATGCGCTCGACGGGGTCGGGACGCACGCCCGTCACCGCTTCGGCGGCGTCGAGCACCGAGCGCTCGGCAGCATCGAGAACGTCGTCGACCTCGACGAAGCTCATCTCCATGTCGAGCTGCATGAACTCGTACTGTCGGTCGGCTCGCAGGTCCTCGTCCCGCAGGCAGCGGGCGATCTGGAAGTAGCGGTCGAGACCGCCCACCATCAGCAGCTGCTTGTACAGCTGCGGGGACTGCGGGAGCGCATAGAAACTGCCCGGCCGCTGACGGGACGGAACGATGAACTCCCGAGCCCCTTCCGGGGTCGACGGCATCAGCATCGGCGTCTCGACCTCGACGAATCCCTGGTCGACCATCGAGGCACGAATGGCGGCATTGACCCGGGATCGGATCCGCAGGTTCTTCTGCATCCGTTCCCGTCGGAGGTCGATGTAGCGGTGCTTGAGCCGCACCATCTCGTCGACGTCGTCGGCCCGTGCGTCCATGGGGAAGGGCGGTGGCTCGGCGATCGACAGCACCTCGACGGCGCAGTCGTGGATCTCGATCTCACCGGTGGCGATGTCGGGGTTGACCGTGCCGTCGGGTCGTGCCGCGACGGTTCCGGTGACCTTGATGACGTATTCGCTTCGGACGTCGACCTCGTTGTCGACGACCAGTTGCGTGATCCCCGAGTGGTCGCGGACATCGACGAACGCCAGGTGTTCTCCGTGTTCCCGGCGACGGTTGACCCAGCCGGTGAGGGTGACGGTCAGACCGATGTGATCGGGTCGGAGTTCTCCGCAGAGGTGGGTTCGCATCATGACTGGAGCAACTCCTTCACGGCGGACACCAACTCGGTCCGCGGCACGGTGATCTGATCTCGTTCGGTTCGTAGCGGTCGGACGGTCGCGGCGGCCGCCGCAGCCTCGTCCTCGCCGATGATCACGGCCACCTCGGCAGCCGATCGGTTGGCCGACTTCATCTGGGCCTTCATCGAACGCCCATCGAAGCTGCGATCGACCCGGATCCCGGCCCGGCGGAGCTCGTCGGCGACCAGCACGGCGTCGAAACCGGGATCGGTCGAGACGACCCAGACCTGGACCTGGTTGGCCGGCGGGTCGAACACCCCCTGGGCGTCACAGGCCAGCAGCGTGCGATCGACCCCGAGGGCGAAGCCGACACCGGGCTCGGGTGGTCCGCCGAGATCGGCGACGAGGCCGTCGTAGCGCCCTCCCCCACCGACGGCGTTCTGGGCCGCGTCGAGCCCATCGGCGGCGAACTCGAACGTGGTCCGGGTGTAGTAGTCGAGTCCTCGGACGAGCCGGGGCGCTCGCCGGTAGTCGACGCCCAGCGCGTCGAGGCCGGCGCAGACGCGTTCGAACGCCGCGGCGGCCTCGTCGGAGAGGTGGTCGATCAGGACCGGGGCGGCGGCGATCGGTGCGGCGTCGGACGGTCGCTTCGAATCGAGCACCCGGAGCGGGTTGACGTCCAGCGTGGTGCGGCTCTGTTCCGACAGGTCACCGAGATTGGCCTCGAAGTGGGCACGGAGCGCGTCGAGATAGCGAGGTCGGTCGGCGGCGTCGCCCAGGGTGTTGACCAGGAGCGTGATGTCGGTGAGTCCGATCCGCTCGTAGAACCGGGCCGCCAGGGCGATCAGCTCGATGTCGACATCGGGGTCGTTCGATCCGATGACCTCGGCCCCCACCTGATCGAACTGCCGGTAGCGGCCCTTCTGCGGCTTGTCGTACCGGAAGTTCGGCCCCGCGTACCAGGCCTTCCACGGCGTCAGCGGCCGTTGTTGGGCGAACATCCGACAGACCGAGGCGGTGAACTCGGGTCGCAACGCGATCTGACGCCCACCCTTGTCCTCGAAGGCGTACAGCTCCTTGGCCACGACGTCGCTGGCCTCACCGAGACGGTTGAACACCCCGATGTCTTCGAACATCGGCGTGACGACCTGACCGAAACCCGCAGCGGTCGCCTCCTCGGCGAACACCCCGACGAGCGCCCGCATGCGGTCGGTGTCGGGCGATGCGAGGTCGCGCGTGCCCGGAAGGGCTTGAAAGCTCGGTCTGGCCATGCCGGACCACGCTACCCGTGCCGACCAGGGACCGAACCGCAATTCGCTCGGCCGCTCAGTCGCTCAGCCACCCTTGCCCGGCATGATCCGATACGCGTCGTACACGATGCCCTCGGCGTGCACGACGCTCGGCCCCTCAGCCACCCTTGCCCGGCATGATCCGATACGCGTCGTACACGGTGTCGATCTTGCGGACCGAGCGGAGCAGGTTCTCGAGGTGCGACGGATCGGCGATCTCGAAGTCGAACCGGAGGCGGGCGATCCGATCGGGACCCGTCAGCGTCGACGCCGAGATGATGTTGATGTGGTTGTCCGAGAAATGGGACGTCACATCGGTGAGCAGTCGCGACCGGTCGTACGCCTTCACCTCGATCGAGGCGACGAAGTAGCCGGCCTCACGCTCGGAGTCCCAGTCGACGTCGATGACCCGGTCGTTCTGGCTGGCCGCCAGCGACACGGCGTTGGCACAATCGGAGCGATGGACCGACACCCCGCGACCCCGGGTGACGAAGCCGATGATCTCGTCGCCCGGAACCGGCGTGCAGCATCGCGACAGTCGCACGAGGACGTCGTCGAGTCCCTCGACGTGCACCCCGATGGCCGCCTTGTTCCGCCGGCGCGGACGATTGACCGTTGCCGGCAACGACTCCTCGACCTTGGTGCCACTGGCCGACTCGAGTTCTCGTGCGACCCGGGCCGCGATCGACTGACCCGACAGGTGATGCTCGCCGACCGCGGCGTACAGAGCGGCGAGATCGGTGTAGTTGAGCTTCTCGGCCACGGTGGCGAGCACCTTGGAACCGAAGATCTTCTGCACCGGGAGGCCCTCCCGGCGGAGTGCCTTGGTGATGTCCTCCTGCCCCTGGGCGATGGCGTCTTCGCGCCGCTCACGCGAGAACCACTGCTTGATCTTGCTCGCAGCGGCATGCGACCGGACGAACAGCAGCCAGTCCTTCGAGGGGCCCGCCCCCTCGGCCTTGGACGTGAAGATCTCGACGGTCTCGCCCGAGTGCAGTTCCTCGGACAGCGCGACGAGTCGTCCGTCGACCTTCGCCCCGATCGTTCGGTGACCGACATCGGTGTGGATGGCGTAGGCGAAGTCCACCGGCGTCGAACCCGTGGCGAGGGTGATGACGTCGCCCTTGGGCGTGAAGACGAACACCTCCTCCTGATCGAGGTCGATCTTCAGGCTGGCCATGAACTCGTCGGGGTCGCTGGTCTCCTTCTCCCAGTCGATGATCCGGGCCAGCCACGGCAGATCGATCTCGCCGGCATTGCCGTTTCCGCCCGGACCGTTGGAGTCCTTGTAGAGATAGTGCGACGCCACACCGAACTCGGCCCGGGCGTGCATGTCGCTCGTGCGGATCTGGACCTCGATCGGTTTGCCCTGGGGTCCGACCACCGTCGTGTGCAACGACTGGTAGAGGTTGAACTTGGGCATCGCCACGTAGTCCTTGAAGCGACCCTGCACCGGTTTCCAGGTGGCGTGGATCGAACCGAGGGCCGCATAACAGTCACGAACCGAGTCGACGATGACCCGGATCCCGACCAGATCGTGGATCTCGTCGAACTCCTTGCCCTTCAGCACCATCTTCTCGTAGATCGAGTAGAGGTGTTTCTCGCGCCCGGTGACGTCGGCGAGGATGTGCAGCTCGGCCAACCTCGACCGCACGTCTTCGAGGACCTGGGTGAGGTAGATGTCTCGTTCGGGGGCCCGCTGGGCGACCAGGTGATCGATGGTGGCGTAGCGCTTCGGGTGGAGCGCAGCGAAGCTCAGGTCCTCGAGCTGGACCTTGACCTCCTGGATGCCCAGTCGGTGGGCCAGCGGGGCATACACGTCGAGGGTCTCGCGAGCGGTCCGCTCCTGCTTCCACCGGGGCATGGCGCCGATGGTGCGGAGGTTGTGGAGGCGGTCACAGAGCTTGATGAGGAGGACCCGGAGGTCCTTCGACATGGCCACCAGCATCTTGCGGAAGGTGGCCGCCTGCTGCGCTTCCTTGGAGTCGAAGTGCAACCGATCGAGCTTGGTGACTCCATCGACGATCGCCGCCACTTCGGGACCGAACGAGTTCTCGATGTCGAGGACGGTGCAGGAGGTGTCTTCGACCGCATCGTGCAGGAGGGCCGCGGCGATCGTGTACTCGTCGAGTCCGAGCCCGGCGACGATCTTGGCGACCGCCACCGGATGGACGATGTAGGGCTCGCCCGACTTCCGGCGCTGCGGGGCGTGGGCGTCGGCCGCCATGCGATACGCCCGGGCGATGAAGTCGATCTGCTCGTCGCGCCGCTTGCCCTTGAAGCCGGCGACCAGGTCGGCGATGTCGTCTTCGAGGGGTTGCCGCTCTCGACGCCAGGGAAGGACCCGATGAGCGCCGACCATCAGGCCCTCACCGGTCGCGCCTCGTCGACGGCGATCCGGGGAACGGCACCGTGGGGACGGGCAGGCGACATGGAATCCAGGCTATCGAACTGGTCGGGGCCGCGAAGACATCGGCGCCACGGTCGGTTGCCGGCCTATCGGGGCAGGCCGGTCGGACCGGTCGGCTTGATCGACTTCGGCTTGGCCTTGGCGTTGTCGGGTTCGGCGGTCGGCATCCGTTCGCGGAGCCACACCAGCATCGGCGAGGCGACCCACACCGACGAATAGGTACCGGCCAGCAGACCGATGAACAGGGCCAGCGCGAAATCACGCAGCGTGGCGCCGCCGAGGAACAAGCCTCCGACGACCAGCATCGACAGCACCGGCAACACGGTGGTCAAGGTGGTGTTGATCGACCGCATGAGCACCTGGTTCATCGACCGGTTGACCAGTTCGGCATAGGGCTCGGGGTTGCGACCGGAGTTCGCCGATTCGTTCTCCTTCACCTTGTCGTAGACCACGACCGTGTCGTAGAGCGAGTAACCCATGATGGTCAGCAAGGCGATCACCGTGGCCGGGCTGACCTCGAAGCGGACGATCACGTAGACCCCGGCGGTCAGCAGGAGGTCGTGGATCACGGCGACGACGGCGCCGACCGCCATCTGCCACTCGAGCGAGAGCCAGAGGTAGACGGCGACGGCGACGAAGAAGAACACCAGGGCTCGAAGCGCTTTGCTGGTGATCTGATCACCCCAGGTGGGTCCGATCTCGTTGATCGACACGTCGTCGGGCGTGAGCCCACTGAGGGCGACCAGTTCGGAGACGAGCTGGTCGGAGTTCTCCAGTTCGGCCGCACCGGTCTGCACCCGGACGAAGCTCGCGCCGGCGTCGTCCTGGACCACCTGGATCCGGACCTCGGTCTCGGCGATCGCGTCGCGCGCCTCGGCCACCGTGACCCCCTCGGGCACCTGCACCTCGTAGATCCCGCCGCCCTCGAAGTCGATGCTGAGGTTGAAGCCGACGAACACGATCAGCACGGCGCAGACCGCCGAGACCGCCCCGGCCAACGGCAGCGAGAAGCGCCACGAGGGCCGGAAGTCGATCGTGGATTCGTTGTTGAAGATGTCGCGCATCGTCATGATGCACCTCCGTGCCGGATTCCCATGAGTCGGGGGTTGGCCTGCACCGCCGGTCGGCGAGCGATCCAGCCGAGGGCCGGCCGCATGAACACCACCGAGACCACGAGATCGAGCAGGGTGGCGAGGCCCAGGTAGAACGCAAAGCCCCTGACTGCACCCACCGTGAGCCAGTAGAGCAGGGCGGCGGCGATCAGGCTCACCACATCGGCCTTCACGATGGTCGAGATCGCCGTCTTGTAGGCCCGTTCGACCGCAGTGCCGAGCTTGCGCGAGGTACCGCTCGTCGCCGCCTCCTTGACGTTCTCGAAGTAGACGATGTTGGAGTCGGTCGAGACCCCGATCGAGACGATCAGGCCCACCACACCCGACAGCGTGATCGCCAGACCTCTCGATTCCCCGAGCCACGAGATGATGGTCCAGATCAGGAGGAACGACATCAGGAGCCCGCCGATCGCCACCATTCCGGCCAAGCGGTAGTACCAGAGCAGGTAGACGGCGACGATGCCGAGTCCGATCAGGCCGGCGATGATGCCGGCCCGGAGGACGTCGTCGCCGATCGTGGCCGACACGGTCCGGGTGGCCTGGGCCTCGAGCTCGACGGGGAGCGCTCCGTAGTTGAGCACCAGGGCCAGGTCGCGGGCGCTGGCCTCGGTGAACGACCCGCTGATGGTGATCTGGTCACGCTGGAAGCTGGCGGCGTTGATGCTGGGGGCCGAGATGACCTTGCGGTCGAGCACGATGGCCAGTCGACCGTTGTCGGAGGTCTGGGGGCAGACGTTGGCGTCGAACGCCGCCGAACCGACGAAACACTTGGACGCCGCCTCGTTGAACCGGTCGATCCCGTCGGCACCCTCCTTGAACACCGGGCTCACGAGCCAGGTGCTGAAGTTGTCGAGGCCGACATCGGCCGATTCGAGGGCGTCGCCGGTGAGCAGGACCGGCCCGAGGCAGTACCGATTGCCTTCGTCGTCGGCGAGCACGACGTAGTTCTCGGCGAGGTCGTCCTCGGGAGCGGTGGTCCCGTCGATCCCGCACGCCAGAGCGACGGCGTCGGCGATGACTTCCTGCTCGGGTGTGAGTTCGACCGGGGGCGGTTCAACGACCGAGTCGTCGGTGACGTCTCCCGAGGTCGTGGTGGTCGTGGCGGCCGGCTCGGTCGTGGTGGTCGTTTCGATCTCGGCGGTGGTGGTGGTCTGCTGCCGGCGGTACCGGGCCAGACCCTGCTCGTCGTCACCGGGTTCGTCACCCGGCGTCGTGGTGGTCGTGGTCTCGTCGGCGGTGGTGGTGTCGGTTCCGTCGGTGGTGGCGGTCCCGTCGGTGGTGGTCTCGGTTCCGTCGACCTGATCCTGCAGCTCCTGCAGCAGCTCGGGGTCGAGGGTGGGACCGAGATCGGCGATGACCGGCCGGAACCGCAGCTCGGCGGTCTGCCCGACCAGATCGAGCGCTCGTTGCTGCTCGTCGACACCGGGGAGGTCGACCACGATGGTCTGTCCCTGGCGGGAGATCTCGGGCTCGGCGACGCCGAGCGCATCGACGCGTTCGCGGATGATCTCGAGGGTCTGGTCGAGCGTCTCGTCGCTCGCCTCGGTGGTCGGTTCGTACACCACGGACACCCCGCCCTGGAGATCGAGCCCCAGCAACGGCTGGTTACCGGCGACGAGGGTGTAGACGATGCCGGCGATCGACAGCACCACCAGCGCGATCGCGCCGGGGCCGCCCGCAGCGCCGTTTGATTGGGAACGAGCCATGGTCAGCTTTCTTCGTCGCTGGACGTCTCGACGTTCAATCGGCTGGCGATCGAGGATCGTGACACCTTGAGATCCACGTCGGGGGCGACCTCGATCCAGGCGACGTTGTCCTCGAGCTCGGAAACGAACCCGTGGATCCCCGAAGCCAGGACGACCTCGTCACCGACCTGAACGGCGTCGAGCAGCGCCTTGGCCGCCTTCTGTCGCCGCTGCTGCGGGAGCAGGAGCACCGCATAGAAGACGACGATGATGACGGCGTAGATGGCAATTGTTGCCCACATGAGGGAACCTCCAGCCGGGAAACGCTAGCGGCTCGACCTCGTGAACCGGTGGCACGGGACAAATCGCCGCGACCGGTTCAGGCGGAATCCCAGGTGCTCCAGACCTCGGCGCGGAGTTCGGCGAACGACCCGGCGGCGATGGCGGCCCGCATGCGAGCGGTGAGGTCGGCGAGGAACGCGAGATTGTGGAGGGTGATGATCCGACCGGCCGTCGGCTCGTTGGTGACCAGCAGGTGTCGGATGTAGGCCCTCGAGTACCGACCGGACAGGTCGTGCTGGAAGCCGGGATCGATGGGTCCGTCGTCGCGGGCGAAACGGAGGTTCTTCAGGTTGAGGCGGCCCTGGGAGGTGAGGGCCGTGCCGTGTCGGGCCAGCCGGGTCGGGAGGACGCAGTCGAACATGTCGATTCCGTGCGCCACCGCCTCGACCAGGCCGATGGGGTCACCGATGCCCATGAAGTAGCGCGGCTGGTCAGCCGGCAGGTGGGCCATGGCGGCGGCGAGCGCCGGGAGCATCTGGTCACGCGTCTCGCCAACCGACAGCCCCCCGACCGCGTACCCGTCGAATCCGATCTCGACGGTCCGCTTGGCCGATTCCTCCCGGAGCTCCAGGTCGGTTCCGCCCTGCACGATCCCGAACTGGGCCTGGTCGGTGCGGGTGTGCGCCGCCTTCGATCGTTCGGCCCAGCGCAACGTTCGCTCCAACGCATCGGCCTGCACGGTCCGGGGCGACGGCAGCGGCGGGACGACGTCGAGCACCATGGCGATGTCGGATCCGAGTTGCTCCTGGACGAGCACCGATCGCTCGGGCGACAACTCGACGGCGCTGCCGTCGTAGACCGACCGGAAGCGGGCGTGCTCCTCGCTGACCTTGGGAGCCAGGCTGAAGACCTGGTAGCCGCCCGAGTCGGTCAGGAGGTGACCGGACCAGTCCATGAACCGGTGGAGCCCGCCGAGCTCGGCGATGAGATCGGCTCCGGGCCGCTCCATCAGGTGATAGGTGTTGCCGAGCACGATCGGCGGCCCCAGTCGCTCGAGGTCGGCGGTGTCGAGGGTCTTGACCGCGCCGCGGGTGCCGACCGGCATGAAGACGGGGGTGGCGATCGTCCCCCGGTGGTTGGTCAGGTGCCCCGTTCGGGCCGCCCCGTCGGTGTGCTCGATCCGGATCTTCATGGGGCCTCACTGGTCCTGGGTCGGTCGGTCGGGCCGGCGCGGTGCAGCAGCATCGCGTCGCCGAAGCTGAGGAAGCGGTAGTCGCGATCGAGCGCCGCCTCGTAGAGCGAACGCCACCGCGAGCCGACGAAGGCATCGACGAGCACGAGCAACGAGGAGCGGGGCACGTGGAAGTTCGTCATGAGCACGTCGATCACCTGCCAGTCGTGGCCTCGGGTGATGAAGAGCGAGGTGTCGCCCTCCAACCGGCCGGTGGCGGCCACCGACTCGAGCGTGCGGACCACGGTGGTGCCGACGGCCACCACCCGCTGGGCCGACCGGACCCGGTCCCAGACCTCGGGGTCGACCCGGTACCACTCGGTGTGCATGAGGTGCTGCTCGACGTCGTCGGTGGCGATGGGGCGGAAGGTCCCGAGGCCGACCCGGAGCTCGATGCGCACCACGTCGATCCCCCGGGCCACGAGTCCGGCCAGCACCTCGTCGGTGAGATGCAGACCTGCGGTCGGTGCGGCCACCGAGCCGGGCTCGCGGGCGAAGACGGTCTGGTAGCGGTCGGGGTCGGCGAGGGGCTCGGTGATGTAGGGCGGGAGCGGGATCTGACCCACCCGTTCCATCAGGTCGTCGTCGAGCACGGTGACCACCCGGCGCCCGTCGTCGAGCACCTCGTCGACGCGCACGACCGGGTCGTCTCCGCCGGCTCCCCCACCCCGAACCTCGGGGCCACCGTCGTTTTCCCAAGAACCGCGGAGCCGCCGTTCGTCGGGGCGTACGGTGACTCCTCGGTTGTTGGGGGGTGGACGGTGGCTCCTCGGTTGGGGGGTGGGGAGGTGCAGGAGCGCCCCGGCCTTGAGTCGCTTGCCGGGACGAACAAGCGCCCGCCACTGCCGGGGGAATCCGGTCGGCTCGAGGAGCAGCACCTCGACCGCGCCGCCGGTCGGCTTGACCAGGTGCAGTCGGGCCGGAAGCACCCGAGTGTCGTTGACGACGAGGAGATCACCGGGTTCGAGCAGGTCGGGCAGGTCGTGGACCCGATGGTCGACCGGGTCGGCGTCGGGTCCTCGATCGACCAGGAGGCGGGCTCGGTCGCGCGGCTCGATCGGCACCTGCCCGATGGCCCGGTCGGGCAGGTCGTAGTCGAACTCCTCGGCGCGCACCGGCCCATTCAACCGGGCCGGGGCCCGGGACCGGTCAATCGAACAGACCGAGCGTCACGTTGTCGGGACCGGCCGAGCTGGGCGGGGTCAGGCCGAGATGACGCCAGGCGGCGGGCATGGCCACCCGTCCTCGAGGCGTCCGGGCGATCAGGCCCTGTTGGATCAGGAAGGGCTCGATCACGTCTTCGACGGTCTCGGTCGGCTCGGCCACCGAGATGGCCAGCGTCGACAGGCCGACCGGGCCACCGCCGAAATGGCCGCAGAGATTGCCGAGCACCGAGCGATCGACCTTGTCGAGGCCGAGTTCGTCGACCCCGAACAGGGCGAGTCCGTCGGAGGCGGTCTCGGCGTCGATCCGACCGTGGCTGCGGACCTCGGCGTAGTCCTGGACCCGGTGCAGGAGTCGGATGGCGATCCGTGGCGTCCCTCGACTGCGGCGGGCGATCTCGAATGCGCCCTCGTGATCGATGTCGAGGTCTCGCAGCCGCGCCGCTCGCAGCACGATCGCCTCGAGATCCGACGGTGCGTAGAACTCGAGCCGGAACGAGAATCCGAACCGGTCCCGGAGGGGGCCGGTGATGAGGCCCGTCCGGGTGGTGGCGCCGACGAGGGTGAACGACTCGAGTTCGAAGCGGATGCTGCGGGCGGCGGGACCCTTGCCCAGCAGCACGTCGATCTGGCGGTCTTCCATGGCCGGGTAGAGGACTTCTTCGACGGTACGGGGGAGCCGGTGGATCTCGTCGATGAAGAGGACGTCGCCCGATTCGAGCTTGGTGAGGATCGAAGCCAGGTCGCCGGCCCGTTCGATGGCCGGGCCGGACGTGATGTGCAGATGCGAACCCAGCTCGTTGGCCACGATCCCGGCGAGCGTGGTCTTGCCCAGCCCCGGCGGACCGCCGAACAGCAGGTGATCGGCAGCCGAACCACGGTTCCGGGCCGCTTCGAGGATGACGCTGAGCCGGTCCTTCAGCTCGGCCTGGCCGACGAACTCGGCGAGCGACCGGGGCCGCAGTCCGACCTCGTCGAACACCCCGCCTCGCTGCTCCTCGGGCTGGGGCTCGGGGTCGACCCATTCGTCGCGGGGCACGATCAGCCCTCGGCCAGGGTACGGAGGGCGAGTTTGAGGAGGGCTCCGGAGTCGAGCTCGGAGCCATCATCGGCGAGCGCCGACAGGCCTTGGGTCGCCCGCCGGATCTCGTCGGGGGTGTAGCCGAGGCTCGACAGGGCCTCACGGGTGTCGGCGAGCGGGCCGACGGCCGGGGTCGCGCCGTTCCGGGCGGCGACGGACGGCTCGACGCCGTCGAGGACCGGGAGTACCAGGCTCGACTGGAGATCGACCAGGAGCCGCTGGGCGGTCTTCTTGCCGACACCGGGCACCGTGCACAGGGCGTCGAGGTCGTCGTCGTTGAGCACCCGGGCCAGCTCGGCCGGCGTGAAGGTGGCGATGATCGCCAGCGCCAGCGCCGGACCGACCTTGTGGGCACCGAGGAGGCCCTGGAACGCGATCCGCTCGTCCTTGCTGGCGAAGCCGAACAGGCGCTGATCGGCTTCCCAGAAATGATGGTGCACGTGGAGCGTGACGAGCTGGTTGGGTTCGAGCCGGGCTGCGGTGTCGGGCGTGACGGTGACCCGGTAACCGATCCCGCCGGCGTCGCTGCCGACGTCGACGATGACCTCGGCCCCCGCACCGGGACGAAGGTGTTCGCGTTCGACGATGCGACCCCTGAGCATGCCGATCATGATCGTTCTCCTGTTCCGACGACGCCGATCATCGCCGACCGACCGCCGGGCGTGCGGGATGCAGTCCCGTGGGATCGTGGGCCAGGTGGCACAGGGCCAGCGCTGCTGCGTCGGCGGCGTCGGCCGGACGGGGCGGCGACGACAGCGACAGCAGGGTCTGGACCATCTGCGACACCATCGCCTTGTCGGCCCGGCCGTCGCCGGTGACGGCGGCCTTGATCTGGTTCGGCGAGTACTCGACGACCGGGACCCCGCGGATGGCCCCCTCGGACATGGCGAGGCCGGCGGCCTGGGCGACACCGACGGCGCTGTGCAGGTTGTTCTGGAAGAAGAGGCGTTCGACGGCCAGGACACCCGGGCGGAACTCCTCGAACAACAGCGCGAACTCGCGCCGCAGTTCGGCCAGGCGAAGGGGTGTGGCCTGATGCCGGTCGGTCGTGATCACGCCGAGCGAAACGGCCCGACCACCGCCACGACGGCCGGCCTCGATGACGGCGTACCCACAACGGGTGAGGCCGGGGTCGATTCCGAGGACGAACACCTGTACGACGCTAGCGGCTGAGGTGGTCGATGGGGTCGACCGTCCGGGCGCCACGGCTCGGCGCCCCTCCCGTGGTCTAGCGTCGGCGCATGGACGCTCCCCACATCGATCTGCACGACCATCGCAGCTTCGCCGGCTCGCAACCGCACGAGATGTTCGACTGGCTGCGGGACAACGACCCCGTCCACCGTCACGCCGAGCCGGCCGACGAGGGCCCAGGTTTCTGGGCGGTGACCGGCTACGACGACGTCCGGGAGGTCGGGCGCGATGCCGGGCGCTTCTCGTCGAGCCCGACGATCATGATGGCCGATTCGGCGCAATCCACCGACCTCGGCGATCACGTGATGATGCTCATGGCCGACCCGCCGGTCCACACCCGGATGCGTCGCCTGATCAGCCGTGAATTCACCCCACGAGCGGCCCAACTGCTCGCCCCCCGGGTGGCCCAACTCGCAACGGCGATCGTCGACGAGGTGATCGAGGCCGGCGAGTGCGATCTCGTGACCCAACTGGCCGGCGAGATGCCGACCTTCGTCATCGCCGAGGTCCTCGGGATTCCCCACGGCGACGGCCGAGACCTCTACCACCTCACCGAGGCACTCCACTCGTCCCGCGAAGCGGTCGGGGTCGAGGCCCAGCAGGCGGCGTTCGCCGAGATGTTCGGCTACGCCCAGCAGGTGTATGCCGACCGGATCGCCAACCCCACCGACGATCTGTCATCGCTCTTGGCTTCCAGCAGCATCGAGGGTCGCCCCACCGACGAAGTCGACTTCTTCCTGTGGTTCCTCCTCCTCGTCGACGCCGGCGGCGACACGACGCGCAACCTCGTCGGCGGTGGCCTGCATGCGCTCTTCGAACACCCCGAACAGCTGGCCCGGCTCCAGGCCGATCCCCACCGACTGATGCCGACCGCCGTCGACGAGTTGCTGCGTTTCGTGAGCCCGGTGGTGCACATGCGACGGACGGCCACCGTCGACACCGAGCTCAACGGCCAGGCCATCGCCGCCGGCGACAAGGTCGTCATGTTCTACGGAGCGGCCAACCGCGACCACCGGGTGTTCGGTCGGCCTCACGAACTCGACCTGGGTCGCCGACCGAACCCGCACGTCGCGTTCGGTGGCGGTGGTCCCCACTTCTGCCTCGGCGCCCACCTCGCTCGCATCGAGATCGCTGCGCTCCTCACCGAGATCGTGACCCGGCTCGACGATCTCGCCCCGGCGGGCGAACCGTCGTGGATGGCGTCGAACTTCATCTACGGGCCGACCCACCTCCCGGTCACGTTCCGGTCGGGACCCCGTTCCGACGCCTGAGCAGGCGCCGGGTCACCGTGTCAGAATCGGCCCATGGGGATCCGACGCGTTGTCACCGGCCACGACGAGCACGGGAAGGCGGTGTTCGCGAGCGACTCCGAGGTCGAGCCGATCACCCTCGGCCTGCTCCCGGGTGCGGAGTTCTACCGCCTGTGGGGCGCCGACGAGCCGTGTTCGTTCCCCGATGACGGCTCGCCGCCCCCGGCCGTCCAGTACTTCCCGGGAGTGGGCGGCTTCCGGTTCGGACTCTTCAGCGTGGCACCCGACGCCCAGATCGGTTACGACGATCTCGACATCCCCGCAGCCCTGGCCGAGATGGAGCAGCACCTGCCGGGACTGGCCGATCACCTGGAACCCGACCATCCGGGCATGCACACCACGGCGACCGTCGACTACGAGTTCGTCGTCTCGGGCCGGGTCGTGCTCGAACTCGACGACGGGGAGACGCGCGAGCTCTCCGCTGGTGACACCGTGGTCCAGAACGGGACCCGACACGCCTGGCGGAATCCCTACGACGAGCCGTGCCTGATGGTGGTCGTGCTCGTCGGAGCCCACCACCGCGAACTCTGACCCGAGCCCCGACCCGGCGGACCGGCTCGTCGGCTTCACATCGGGCCGACCGGTGCCGATACGGACGGGGTGAACTCCAGCTCCCTCGTTGCCTCGGACTCCCCACCCTCACCGGACCTGATCGCCGACGTCGCCGGCGTCAGCCGCTGGTTCGGCGACGTCCAGGCCCTGACCAACCTCACGATCGAGGTCCCGAAGGGCCGGATCACCGTGCTCCTCGGTCCGAACGGTGCCGGCAAGACCACCGCCATCCGCATGATCACCGGTGCGCTCGGCCCCGATGAAGGCGCGGTGTCGGTGTTCGGACTCGATCCCACGGGCTCGGGCGGCGAAGAGGTCCGCCGGCGGTGCGGCGTGGTGTCGGCCAAGCCGTCGCTCTACGACCGCCTCGACGGCTGGGACAACCTCCGCTATGCCGCCGAGCTCTACGGTCTGGGCCGCCGGGCCGATGACCGGATCCGCGAAGCGGCGGCCCAGTTCGGCATCGACTCCGCACTCGATCACCAGGTGGGCGGCTACTCGACCGGCATGAAGACCCGCCTGGCTCTGGCCCGTTCGGTCCTCCACGACCCCGATCTGCTCCTGCTCGACGAGCCGACCTCGGGTCTCGACCCCGAGTCGGCGATCTCGGTCCTCGAGCTGATCCGAACCATGACCGAGCAGGGTCGAACCGTCCTCATGTGCACGCACCTGCTGCTCGAAGCCGAGGGCCTGGCCGATCACGTCGTGGTGATGCAGCACGGAACCAGCCTGATCTGGGGCGAACCGGGCGAGCTGGCCACCCAGTTCTGGCCGACACCCGTCGTGCGGGTCTCGGCCCTCGACGGTCGCGGGCTCGATCGGTTGGCCAACGCTCCCGGTGTCCGGGCCTACGAGCGCCAGGAGGCAACGGCCACGCTCGAGATCGACGATCTCGGACGTGTCCCCCAACTCGTCTCCGACCTGGTGGGCGCCGGCGTGGCGATCACCGCCGTCAACCCGTTCACCCCGACCCTCGAGGACCTCTACTTCGCGGTCCGCCGAGACCGGGGCTCGACGCTCGACGAGATCCCCCCACCCCCGTCGTCGACCGGACGCCCGGTTCGTCGATCCCGAGTTGCGGAGCTGGCCCGATGACCACGATCGAACACGACCACGGAGGCCGCGAGCCCTTCCATCTGAGCCGCATGCTCACGGTTGCCCGTACCGACCTCAAGCAGCTCGTCCAGGCCCGGGACTTCTGGTTCCCGATGATCCTGCTGGGCAGCTTCTTCTTCGTGATCATCCCGCTCATCCTGCTGATGACCATCACCCAGATCGGTTCGGTCGAGACGGTGGCGAAGGTGTCGCAGTCACTCGACATGCTGCCGGCCGCCGCCCAGGAACAGATCCAGGGTCAGACCCCCGAGGGCCGGACCGGCTACGCGTTGGCCGTCTTCCTGTTCGCTCCGGTCGCCGTGATCGTGCCGCTGACGATCTCGACCGCCGTCGGCGCCTCGACCATCGTCGGCGAACGCGAACGCGGCACCGGCGAGTTCCTCGCCCACTCACCCGCCAGTGCCCGGGAGATCTACATCGGCAAGCTCCTGGCGAGCCTCGTCCCCGGCTACCTCACGACGGCCGTCGGATTCGGGGCCTATTCGCTGATCGTCAACCTGACCGTCGGACCCGAAGTCGGCGGCTGGTTCTTCCCCACGTATCAATGGTGGGTGATGATCCTGTGGGTGCTGCCGCCCTTCCTGGCGATCTGCCTGTCGCTGGTGCTCCGACTCTCGGCCCGGGTCAAGTCGACTGCGGCCGCCCAGCAGGCATCGGGCCTGGTCAGCCTTCCGCTGATCATGATCGCCTACAGCCAGTCCACGGGCGTGCTGCTGGGGGCCGGCAACATGCCGTACTACGTCGGCGCCATCGCCTGGGTGATCGCGCTGGTCAGCCTCCAACGCGGAGTTCGATCGGTCACCCGTTCACGCCTGCTCGGGGTGGCCGGCGGCATCTGACCCCGGGCGCCTCGAGCACCGCTCAGGAACTGAGCGCCTCGAGCACCGCTCAGGAACTGAGCGCCTCGAGCACCGCGTCGGGGATGTCGGCGTTCGAGAACACGTCCTGCACGTCGTCGTGGTCGTCGAGCGCGTCGACCACGCGGAGCACCGCACCGGCGGCGGCGTTGTCGTCGAGGGGCACGGTGTTGGTGGGCACCATCGAGGTGTCGGCCTCGATCACCTCGAGGCCCGCGGCCTCGAGGGCCGACTGGAGCGTCTGGACGTCGGACGGGTCGCAGGTGACCTGCCAGTGCTCGACGAAGTCCTGGACGTCCTCGGCGCCGGCGTCGAGACCGGCCATGAGGATGTCGTCCTCGTCGACCGATCGAGCGACGTTGATGATCCCCTTGCGTTCGAACTGCCAGGCAACCGCTCCCGGCTCGGCCAGCGAGCCGCCGTTCTTCGAGAGCAGCGACCGGATCTCGGATCCGGTGCGGTTCCGGTTGTCGGACAGGACCTCGATCAACAGGGCGACACCCCCGGGCGCGTAGCCCTCGTAGGTGATCGACTCGTAGTTGACGCCCTCGAGCTCGCCGGTGCCCCGCTTGACGGCGCGGTCGATGGTGTCGAGGGGGACCGAGGCGTTCCGGGCCTTCTGGTACATCGTGCGGAGGGTGGCGTTGCTGTCGAGGTCACCGCCGCCTTGACGGGCCGCCACCTCCACCTGCTTGATCAGCTTGGCGAAGAGCTTGCCCCGCTTGGCGTCGGCGGCGCCCTTCTTGTGCTTGATCGTTGCCCATTTGGAGTGGCCTGACATCGTTCACCTCGTCGTGGAAACCGGACCGCAAATTCGGGGACGGGTCGATCCGCCCTTCCAGCCCGCAGGAGTCTACCCAGACACCTGTTCGAGGAAGAGCCGATGCAGCCGATCGTCGTCGGTGAGTTCGGGATGGAACGAGCTCACGACGACGTTGCCCTGGCGGCACAGCACCGGCGTTTCCCGGACCTCGGCCAGCACCTCGACCGCCGGACCGGCCGAGACGACCACCGGGGCACGGATGAACACGGCCCGGAAGGGGGCATCGAGTCCGTCGACATCGAGATCGGCCTCGAAGGAGTCGATCTGGCGGCCGTATCCGTTCCGGCGGACCGCCACGTCGATCGCTGCGAAGCATTGCTGGTCGGGACGGCCGTCGAGCACCTCGGTGGCGAGCAGGATCATGCCGGCACAGGTCCCGAACACCGGCAGTCCGGCGTCGAGTCGTGTGCGCAGGGGATCGAACAGACCGTTGAGGACGAGCAGCTTGCTCATCGTGGTCGACTCGCCCCCGGGCATCACGAGGGCATCGCAGCGCTCGAGTTGCTCGGGGGTTCGCACCTCGATGGCGCACGCTCGGAGTCCACGCAGGACCTCGACGTGCCGGGCGAAGGCTCCCTGGAGTGCGAGCACCCCGACCGTCGGGCCGTGGTCGCCTACCAACCCCGTTCGGCGAACTTGACGGTGTCGTCCATGCCGATACCGGTCATCGGGGCCCCGAGGCCCCGGCTGACCTTGGCCAGCACGTCGGCGTCGAGGTAGTTCGTGGTGGCCTCGACGATGGCCCGAGCCCGGGGGGCCGGGTCGTCGGACTTGAAGATGCCCGATCCGACGAACACTGCCTCGGCTCCGAGCTGCATGGCGAGCGCGGCATCGGCGGGCGTGGCGATCCCACCGGCACAGAACATCGGCACCGGCAGCTTGCCGGTCCGGTTGATCTCCTGCACCAGGGGCAGCGGGGCCCGGAGCTGCTTGGCCCACTCGAACAGCTCGGCGTCGTCGGCCTGGGTGATCTTGCGGATGTCACCGGTGATGCTGCGGAGGTGACGGACGGCCTCGACGATGTTGCCGGTGCCGGCCTCGCCCTTCGATCGGATCATGCAGGCTCCCTCGCTGATGCGGCGCAGGGCCTCTCCCAGGTTGGTGGCACCGCAGACGAAGGGGACGGTGAACGCGAACTTGTCGATGTGGTGGGTCTCGTCGGCCGGGGTCAGCACCTCGGACTCGTCGATGTAGTCGACGCCCAGTGACTGCAGGATCTGGGCTTCGACGAAGTGGCCGATCCGGGCCTTGGCCATCACGGGGATCGTGCAGACCGCCTGGATGCCCTGGATCATCTCGGGGTCGCTCATCCGGGCGACGCCACCGTCGCGACGGATGTCGGCCGGGACCCGCTCGAGGGCCATCACGGCCGTCGCTCCGGCGTCCTCGGCGATCTTGGCCTGCTCGGCGTTGACGACGTCCATGATGACGCCGCCCTTGAGCATTTCGGCCAGGCCCCGCTTGACCCGGATCGTGCCGAGGTCGGTGTTGTCGTTCGATGCTTCGCTCATGCGGCAATCCTACGATCGCCCACCAAGGTGGCGTCTACCCAGCAGGCCACTTTGTGCCGACCGAATGCCGCCGCTCGGGACCGAGGTGTCTACGGCAGGCGGGTGTCCCCGGCCTCGGGATAAGCCACCCAGGTGCGACCGGGCGTCAACAGGATCGGGTTGCCGTCGAGGTCGAGCAGGGTCGGCTGGCCGAGCGCATCGTCGCGGCTCCACGTCCCCTCGATGACCTGTCCATCGGTGAGCACGAACAGATCCCCCGAGCCGACCGAGTCCAGCTCGGCCGATGTGGGGTCGGCGGCGCTGATGCCGTAGGTGGTCACCATGATCACCACGTTCTCGGGAGCGAGCTGATCGCCGAGCACGGTGGTGTGCGGACGGCCGTCCTGGGCCCGGAGCCAGCCGGCTCGGGTCGGATCCCAGGTGTAGGTGACCGTCGGCGTGCCCCGGTAGGCGATGGTGACCGGCCCGTCCACGGCGCTCGCCCCCTCGGGCGGGTCGTCGTCGACCCCACGGAACTCGAACCACGGCAGCGGCGGTTCCGCGTCGTCGGGTGCGAAGGCGTACAGATCGGGGGCGTTCACGTAGAGGTTGTGGGGTCGTTGCCGGGAGCTGTCACGGAAGTAGACCGACCGGCTGATCGCCGTCACCTCGACGATCGGCAGGTCGCGCAGCCGCGCGGCCACGTAGTTGTTGCCTCCCGACGACGCATACAGGGGCCGGTTGAACCCCGACACCAGGTCGAAGTCCGAGGTGCGGCTGGAACGGACCGGACCAACGGGCGACGGCAACTCCGAGTGGAAGACCGCCCCCAGGCGGGTCACGCCCTCGGTGAGCATCTCGAAGACGATGTCGGCCTGGTCGATCCCGGTCTGGGGCCGCGCCTCGGGGGCGTTGTCGATCTTGACGATCAGGGCCGGTCCGGTCAGCTCCTCGGCGACCGGCAACCCGGTCAGCGGGGCGACCGGACCATCGGGAAGCACCTCGGTCGTCGTGGTGGTCGGAGCCGTCGTGGTGGTCGTCGGGGCCGTCGTCGTGGTGGTCGTGACCTCGGCCGCGTCGCTGCCACCCCCACAGGCGGCTGCCAGCAAAGCCAGCGTGGCGAGCGCGGCAACGGATCGATGGACGATGCGGGGCATCAGATCTCCTGGAGTACGTCGATGCGTAGATCGAGCGAGTGGGAGGCGACGAGCGCTCGGGGTGGCGGAACGAGCCACAGGTGCTCGACCCGGGCGGTCGAACCGGCCGGGACCAGCTCGCCGGACTTCATCTTGACGAAGGCCGAGGCCAGGGCGGGCGGGTACCGGGTCACCCCGACCGCAGCCCGATCGGCCAGCAGATCGCGGTCATCGTCGAGCATCGCCCGGAGCCGGCTCACGCCGAAGGCCCGGAACGATCCGAGCGGGCCGTCGAGGAACAGACCCCCGATCAGCGACGCCGCTCCCGTGCCGATCGCCGCGTCACCGTCCTTGGCACGGACCAGAAGCTCGGCAACGACCCCTTCGAGTTCGAGCCGATCGAGGGCTTCGAGCAGGCCCTGGGTCACGATCAAGGTGACCGAGTCGGAACCCACCACCGCCATTGCGTTCAGGGCCGGATCCTCGAGCACTCGGACCTCGGGCTCGGGCAGACCGATCGAGAGCACGAGGCCCTCGACCAGGTTGAGGAGCCGGGCGTGCCGGAGTTCGTCGGCGGGCACCGCCGAGAACTGCGAGAGCACCGCCTGCTCGACGTTGCGGAGCCGAGGGACCACGAGCGCGACCCCCGCGACCAGCCCGATGATCGGGGCCAGCGGCCAGGGGATCCCGGTGAGCACGCAGATGATCAGCAGCGGGATCGCGACGACGACCGCGACGCCCACGATGACGGTGAGGGCGGTTGAGCGCAGGATCGAGTTCGCAGCCAGCGGGCTTCCTCCGGGTCGGACAGAACGGGGCGGCACCGCCCCTCGGCGACGACAGACGACGACCGACGAGCGAGCAGCAGACCGTCGGACAGACTACGCACAAGATCGTCCGCTCGGGCACCCCGGTGCGACGATGGCCGATTTTCGCCCCTCCCGGGCCGGCCGATCGACGCCGATCGGTGGCCCCGAATGGGTCAGGACAGCATCGGTCGGTACCGGTCGAGGTAGGCGTCGGCGAGGTTGACCATCGAGAACTCCGCAGCGCGGGTCCGACCGTCGACGAGCCGCTGTTCGATCTCCGGGGTGCGGTCGAGGGCCGAGCGCAGCGCCCGGGCGAGGTCGACGGGATCCCCCCGACGGAACAGGGTGGCGTCGCGCCCGTTCCGGCTGGTGAGTCGGTAGGCCTCGAGGTCGCTGGCCACCACCGGGGTTCCGGCGGCCATGCCCTCGAGGAGCACGACGCCGAAACTCTCGCCGTTGATCGAGGGAACGCAGAAGACGTCGGCGCCGCGAAGGGCGGCGACCTTGTCGGCCTCGGTCATGGGACCCAGCCAGTGCAGGCGATGGTTGTCGGCGTTGGCGGCCCGAAGCGATGCGGTCTCGGGGCCGTGACCCCCGATCCAGATCGAGACGTCGTCGGGAAGCAGGCGAGACGCTTCGATCAGGACCGACAGACCCTTGCGGGGCTCGTGACGGGCCAGGAAGAAGACGGTGGGTCCGGTGGTCGGGGCCGGGTCGGCCTCGGCGAAGCGCGGTACCTCGATCCCGTTGAACAGCACCTCGTAGCGACCACCGAGATGGCGGCTCGCCATGTCGGCCGCCTCGGGAGACACCGCCACCCGCACGTCGAGCCGGGTGACCAGCCGTCGCAGCAGCGGCCGCATCCAGCGATACACGGCGATGTCGCCGCTGGCGTGGAACGTCCCGATCAGGGGAAGGGGCTTCACCATCAGCGTCGTGAGGGTCGGCCCGGGGGCGAGCGGCTCGTGGAGGTGGAGGAGGTCGAACCGCTCGTCCCAGATGGCCGACAGGGCTCGGAGTTGCGCGGCGGCGTCGGGAGCGACCGGAGCCAGCGAGCCGTTCTGGGCGTAGGGCATGGAGTTGCCGAGCGGCGTGATCCACGGCTCGGGCGGGAGGCCGTCGCAGGGTGCCAGTACCTGGACGTCGACCCCCTGATTGCGCAGGGTCCGGGCCAGACCGATGACCTGCGATTGGACCCCACCCCAGACACCCATGCTGTACGGGCAGATCATGCCGACCCTCATCGACGGGCCTCGGGCTCGTCGAAGCGTGGTTCGAGGACGTGCCATTGCTCGGGGGCCCGTTCGACCAGCCGCTCCAGCGCATGAGCCACCCGCTGGGTCGTCGCGGCGACGTCGGCCCGCAGCGATCCGGCGCGTACGATCTCGATCTCGGGTTCGATGATGCAGTGATGGCCGATGGCAGCGGGCCGGCCGACCGCGGCCTCGAAGTAGACGGCGCAGGGGTGCAACGGAGCTCCGGTCCGGCGGGCCAGCAGGGCCGGACCGGCGGGCATGGTGACGGTGCGACCGAAGAAGGTCACCTCGACCCCTCCCCCGGCGATGTCCCGGTCCGACAGCAGGCAGACCACGTGCCGGTCGCGGACGGCGGCGGCCAACTGGCTGATCGCGCCCGGACCGAGTGGAATGACCGACACCCCGTACGACTGGCGAAGTTCGACGAACCACTCGAACAGGTCTTCGGGTTCGAGTCGCTCGACCACCGCGCTGACCGGGATGTGCACGACCCGACCCAGGTACGCCGCGGCCCATTCCCAACCGCCCAGGTGCGGGAGCGCGAGGATCGGACCGAACCCTCGGGAGCGGGCGTTCTCGATGTGTTCGAAGCCGGTCACCCGCATCCCGGCGTCGATCGTCTCGGCGGGCAGGGAGGGCAACCGCAGCGTTTCGGCCCAGTAGCGGGCGTACGACGCGAACCCCTGCCGGACCAGCCGGTCGATCTGGTCGGCATCGAGCTCGGGGCACACCACTGCGAGGTTCTTCGCGAGCGCGTCGCGGCGATCCGACGGGCGACGGCCGGCGATCGCGCCGATGCCGCCGGCCGCCGCGACCAGCGGGGGCAGCGGGATCCGGCGGGTGACGGCGGTTCCCGTCCGGTAGAGCCGCAGCGCACGGCTGGTCACGGGCGGTCGAGCGATCAGCGGTTGCGTCGTGAGCGGGCGGTGGTGCGCCGCGAGCGGGGACCGACGCCGGTTCCGTTGCGGGCCTGGCGGCGACGGCTCGCCGTGCGGGATCGGACCGGGACCACCCGGTCGACGCTGGCCTGCAGCCAGACCTTGCGGAACCGGAAGACGGCGGTGGCCGCCGTGAGCACCAGCATCAGGACGAGCACGGGGACGAGGAGTTGTTCACCGAACAGGAGCCCGATCCCGAGGACGATGAACCGCTCGGCTCGCTCCATGAGTCCACCGCGGGCGTCGAAGCCCAGGGACTCGGCCTTCGCCCGCTGGTACGACACGAGCGAGGCGGCGATGTAGAGGGCGAACGGCAGGAGCGCCATCCGGGGGTTGTCGGTGCCGGCGAGGTACCAGCCGGCACCGGCGAACATCAGTCCGTCGCTCAGCCGATCGGACACCGAATCGAGGAAGGCCCCCCGGGGGCCGGAGATCCCGGCGGCCTTGGCGACTGCGCCATCGAGCGCGTCGGGAAGGCCGGTGAGCACGAGCATCAGGAAGGCCAGTCGGAAGTGGCCGGTGCCGATGGCGACGGCACAGCCGGCGGCCATCGCCACGCCGACGCCGGTGATGATGTCGGGCGAGACACCGGCGCGGTTGAGGCTGGTTCCGATCGGCGCCATCGCCTTCTCGAAATTGGTTCGGAAACTTCCGTCGAACATGGTCGGACCTTTCGGCCGTGCGTCTGGGATCGACCCACGAATGGGCTGAAGGCTAGCGCGCTTGCAGGAGCAAGCGCACCGACGGGCTCGACCGTTGCGGTACGTTGCGGCCATGGCCGACCGATACGACGATCTCAATCCCCTTGCACTCACCACGACCCTGCGCTCCCTCCGACGACGATTCGACGACGCCACCGGGCCGGTGCGCTCCGACGACGAACTCCTGGCGAAGGCCGATCGACCGGGTCCCGAAGGCTCCTCGCTGGTCGAGATCCTCGACCACACGCTCCGAGCGGTCGCCGTGCTGGCCGCCGAGGCCACCCGGATCAGCACCCACGTCGACCCCGTCAGCCCGGCCGAGGCCTTCGACCCCTCCAGCTGGACGGCGGGCGATGCACCCACCGCCACCCTGCGCGAAGCCACCGATGTCATCGCCGCCACCGCCGACGAACTCGCCGATCTGCTCGACCGTCAAGAACCCGACGGCTGGAACCGGACCGCCACGCTCACCGGTGGCGGCACCATCCGCCTGATCGACGTGGTTCGTTCGGTGGTGCGCCAAGCGGTCGAGGGTCTGCGGCGGGCCGAACGCACGGTGGCGTGGATGCAAGAGGGCTGACCCGACGGAACGACGAGGGCAACCGTCGACGATCCGCTCCCGATCAGTCCTGGTACTCGGACCAGTCCTCGGGGTTGTCCTCGACGAAGCGTTCGACGATCGAGCCGTTCACGCCGTCGACCAGGACGAGGCCGCGCTTGGTCGGCGGGGTGTCGGCCGAGTAGAGCAGGATGCGCCAGGTCGGTCGGCTCAGCAGACCCCGCCAACCCAGCTGGGCCGACGCATGACCGACGGGGAAGCCCACGTCACGGGTGGACGCCACCAGGGCGTCTCGCTCGTCGACCTCGAGATCCCAGCCGGCGATGATGCTGTAGACGCCGACCATCGCCAGGATGATCGCCCCGACCAGCGTGCCCCGATTGACCAGGACACCCTCGCCCCGGGTCAGGTACACCCCGAGGAGCACGGCGGCGATCCCGATGTAGAGGTAGCCCGGGATCCGCCGACGGTTGTTGTTGGGGAAGAGGTAGTCCTCGTGGGCTGCGAGATCCGGTTGGAGGTCGGCCGGGAGGGAATCGGCGATCTCGCTCGGATCGGTTCCGTCTCGGTCGGGGTCGGTCACGACTCGAACGGTAACGACTCGGGCCAGGCTTCGCGTAGTCGGGCCCAGGCATCACCGAGCGTCATCGGCAGGACCCGGGTCTCGGCGACGGCGGTCATGAAGTTGGTGTCGGCGTTCCAGCGAGGGACGACGTGGACGTGCAGATGATCGGGCTCGGACCCGCCCCCGGCTTCTCCCTCGTTGATCCCGATGTTGAGTCCCTGCGGGGCGAATGCCGCCTTGACCGCCTGCGACGCCGCCAGGACGGCGCGCCACAGTTCGGTGTGGGTCGGCTCGTCGAGTTCCTCCAACGAGGCCGCCTTGCGGAGGGGCAGCACCATGACGTGGCCCGAGGTGTAGGGGTAGACGTTCAGGACGCAGAACGTGCGCTCGCCGCGCCACACGATGTAGGTCTGGTCGTCGGGCAACCCACTGCGTTCGATGGCCTCGAACAGCGACCATCCCGAGGTTCCGGGCACGTCGACCCGGGGCCGGCCGTCGGCCCCGAGCGGGGTGCCGAGCACGGCCAGCCGCCAACCGGCCCAGAGCCGCCCCATACCGCCGGCACCGGCCGGCTCGAGGTCGACCGCCGACCGCTCGTCGGTCATGCGTGGGTGTCGACGTCGGTGCGCAGGCGAGCAAGGAAGTCGTCGACCGCCACGTCTCGCTCGACGGCTCCGGCGCCCCGGGCGTTCACGCCGACCGTACCGGATGCGATGTCGTCGGCCCCGACGACGAGCACGTAGGGCACCTTGTGGGTCTTGCCGTTGCGGATCCGCTTGCCCAGCTGGTCTCCGACCACGACCTCGCTGCGGAACCCCTCGGCCCGGAAGCGGGCGTCGAGCTGTTCGGCGTAGCCGATGTGGTCGTCGGAAACCGGGAGCACCTGCACCTGCACCGGGGCCAACCACACCGGGAAGGCGCCGGCGAAGTGTTCGACCAGCACACCGAAGAACCGCTCGACCGAACCGAACAGGGCCCGGTGCAGCATGATCGGACGGTGGGCGGCCCCGTCGTCGCCGATGTACTCGAGGTCGAAGCGCTCGGGCAGGGTGAAGTCGTACTGGATGGTCGACAGCTGCCAGGCCCGCCCGATGGCGTCGCGGACCTTCACGTCGATCTTGGGCCCGTAGAAGGCACCGCCGCCCTCGTCGATGTCGTAGCTGATGCCCTCGGCGACGAGGGCGTCACGGAGGTGCTCGATGGCGTCGTTCCAGCCCTCGTCGCTGCCGACCGACTTCTCCGGGGGGCGGGTCGACAAGCTGGCCTCGAAGTCCTCGAAACCGAAGGCGCGCAGCACCGACAGCACGAAGTTCAGCAGGCTGCGGATCTCGGCGTTGGCCTGCTCCTCGGTGCAGTAGATGTGGGAGTCGTCCTGGGTGAAGCCCCGGATCCGAAGCAGCCCGTGGAGCGCTCCCGACAGCTCGTAGCGGTACACCGTGCCGAGCTCGTACAGCCGCAACGGCAGCTCCCGATACGAGCGCTGCCTCGACTTGTAGACGAGGTTG
Organism: uncultured Acidimicrobiales bacterium; assembly: GCA_963717115.1. GTDB lineage: Bacteria > Actinomycetota > Acidimicrobiia > Acidimicrobiales > SZUA-35 > JBBQUN01. The sequence continues at coordinate 825,308 of CAVQVO010000020.1, forward strand.
TGCATCGGGCAGTTCATGGGCTTCGGGTAGTACTTGCCGTTGTCCATCTCCATCGGCGGATACATGGAGTCGGCGTAGAAGTCGAGGTGTCCCGAGATCTCGAACAGGCGGGCGTTGGCGAGGTGGGGGGTGTAGGCGAACTCGTAGCCACCGTCCTGGTGGCGCTGTCGCGAGTAGTCCTCCATCAGCTTGCGGACGATCGCCCCCTTGGGGTGCCACACGGCGAGTCCGCCACCGAGTTCGTTGGGGAACGACAGCAGATCGAGTTCGTTGGCCAGGCGCCGATGGTCTCGCAGGGCGGCCTGCTCGAGCCGCTCGAGGTGGGCGGCGAGGTCCTTCTTCGATGCCCACGCCGTGCCGTAGATGCGCTGCAGCATCGGGTTCTTCTCGCTGCCCCGCCAATAGGCGCCGGCCACCTTCATGAGCTTGAAGTGGCCGAGATGGCCGGTGTGCGGAACGTGCGGACCGACACACATGTCGACGAAGGCATCGGTGTTCCGGTAGAAGCTGATGACGTCGCCACCCGCCTCACCGACCAATTCGTCGTCGACGCTGCTCGGATCCAGGTTCGAGACCGCCTCGATGATCGCCCGCTTGTAGGGATGGGCAGCCATCAGGTCGAGGGCCTCCGACGGCGAGGTCTCGGTACGCACGAACGGCTGCCGGGCCTTGACGATCTCGCGCATCTTGGCGTCGATCGCCGCGAGGTCCTCGTCGCTGAAGGTGGCGCCGCCGGGCAGCTCGAAGTCGTAGTAGAAGCCGTCGACGATCGGCGGACCGATGGCGAAGGTGGCACCGGGCCAGAGTTCGAGCACGGCCTGGGCCAGCACGTGGGCGGTGGAATGGCGAAGGGTGTGCAGCCCCCGATCGGTGTCGGGCGTGACGATCGCGACCGACTGGCCGTCGTCGAGCGGAACGTTCAGGTCCTGCTCGACCCCGTCGACGACGGCGATCACCGCATCCTTGGCCAGTCGGGATCCGATCTGGGCGGCGAGGTCGGCCGCGGTCGAACCATCGGGCAGCGATCGAACGGACTCGTCGGGAAGCTTGACGTTGATGTCGGACACGGCGGCAAGTGTACGGGGCCCGGTTGACGGCCGACCGCCAAATACTCCGAGGCCGGGCACCCGAACCGGGCCGGGTCGGTCAGTCGATGCGAACGCCGAGGAGCCCGGCCGCGGCCGACACCCCGTCGCCCCGTTCGGCGGCTGCATCGATGGCCGCCACCGCCGTCGGCGTGTCGAGGTCGTCGTCGAGCGCCGCTCGAACCTCGTCGATGGCCCCATCGCCATGACCCGCCGCGAGCCAACGATCGAGTCGGGCTGCCGCGGTCGGCATGAGGTCGTCGTTCCACTCCCACGCCGTGCGGTAGTGGTTCGACACGACACCCAACCGAATGGCGCGGGCGTCGTAGTCCTTGCGCAACTCGCTGACGAAGACGAGGTTGCCGAGCGATTTCGACATCTTGTGCCCGTCCATGCGAACCATCGCCTGGTGCATCCAGTGCCGAACGAAGGGCTCACCGGTGGCGGCCTCGGACTGGGCCGCTTCGCATTCGTGGTGCGGGAAGATCAGATCGGCGCCCCCACCGTGCAGATCGACGGTCGTTCCGAGCTCGCGAAGGGCGAGCGCCGAGCACTCGATGTGCCATCCCGGTCGGCCCGGACCCCACAGCGACTCCCACGCCGGCTCGTCGTCGGCCGACGGCTGCCAGAGGACGAAGTCGAGCGGATTGCGCTTGTTGGGATCGTCGGGATTGCCGCCCCGATCCCGGGCGTGATCGAGCATCGTTGCCTCGTCGTAACCCGAGATCGAACCGAACGACGACCACTTCGACACCTCGAAATAGACGCCACCGCCGGCCTGGTAGGCGTAGCCCCGGTCGAGGACCTTGCCGATGAAACCCCGGATGTCGGCGATGGCCGAGGTGGCGCGCGGCTCGCTCCACGCCGGCAGCATCTCGAGCGCCTCCATGTCGGACTGGAAGCGGGCCACCTCGGTGGCGGCGAGGTCGAGGTAGTGCACGCCGATCTCGCGGGCCTTGGCCAGGATCGAGTCGTCGACGTCGGTGATGTTGCGGACCGCCCGGGTCTCGTGGCCCAGGTCGCGGAGGCGTCGCTGGAGCACGTCGTAGGTGAGGTAGACCGCAGCATGACCGAGGTGCGTGGCGTCGTACGGCGTGATCCCACAGATGTAGAGGTTCACGATCGGCCCCGGTTCGAAGGGGACCACCGATCGGCGTGCGGTGTCGTACAGGCGCATGGTCACGGGAGGGAGGCTATCGGTGCCGGGGCACTCGACCGAATCCGTCGCCTTCGCCTGCGGCCGTCGCCCCGGCGAACAATCGACGCCATCGGAGCAACCGGGCTCGGCGTCTGCTAGTCAGAGGGCGGTGGGAATCCTCGACGACAAGAAACTGCTCATCACCGGCGTGCTGACCGACGACTCGTTGGCCTTCGGCATCGCCCGACTCGCCCAACGGGAAGGAGCCGAGATCGTCCTGACCGGCTTCGGTCGCGGCCTGCGGCTCACCGAACGGACGGCTCGCAAACTCGACACCGAGCCCGAGGTGCTCGAGCTCGACATCGCCAACCTCGATCACGTCGCCACCGTCCGGGATCACCTCGCCGAGCGCTGGGGACGCGTCGACGGAGCCCTGCACGCCATCGGTTTCGCTCCCGCCGCGTGCCTCGGCGACGACTTCTGGGCCCCGGACTGGGACGACGTGGCGACTGCGGTGCAGGTCTCGACCTACTCGTTGCGAACCCTGGCCGACCTGGTCCGTCCCTTGATGCAGGACGGCGGCGGTTCCCTCGTCGGCCTCACCTTCGACGCCACCGTGGCCTGGCCTGCCTACAACTGGATGGGCGTGGCCAAGGCCGGCCTGGAGTCACTCAACCGCTACCTCGCTCGTGAACTCGGATCGGAAGGCATCCGTTCGAATCTGGTCGCAGCCGGCCCGATGCGCACCATCGCCGCCAAGTCGATTCCCGGTTTCGCGGCTTTCGAGGAGGAATGGACCAAACGGGCACCGCTCGGGTGGGACGTGAACGATTCCGAGGGTGTCGCCCGGTCCACCGTTGCCCTCCTGTCGGACTGGTTCCCGCAGACCACCGGCCAGATCATCCACGTCGACGGCGGCTACTCGATCGTCGGCGCCTGAGGCCTCGTCGGCGGTTCAGGCGAGCCACTTGGGGTTGACGATCGCCAACCGTTCGGCCGTGCTCAGGGCGAGCAGGGCCGCCAGACCGGTGAGGTCGGCATCGAACTCGCCGGCCCGGATCCGCTGGGCCAGATCGGTGTCGTCGGCGACACCCAGTCCGTCGAGCCGGGCCCGGTGCCGGTTCCGCTGGAGATCGCCGGCTCGGGCTTCGCGTTCGAGCATCGACGCCACGTTGGTGGCCACCCGCACGTGGAACCCGATGCCGCCTCGGCCAACGGCGGGGGCGACGGTGTCGGAGAGGAACCGGGCCAGGGCTCCCGTCAGTTCGGCGGCGTCGGGCTGACCGGAACCGGGTGCGGCCTCGACCGAGAGGCCCAGATCGCCGATGGCCGACCGGTCGACGGTGTCGCCGGCCAGGGACCAGGCGAGATCGTATTCCTGCTCGGCGATCCGGCTGCCGATCGCCAGCAGCTCGAGGGACTCGACGACCCCGGTCCGATGGGCGCTGGCCTGCAGGCCGCACATGATGCCCCACTTCAGGGTGCCGAGCCGTTCCCACCAACCGAAGACCTCACGATCGACCGACCGCCCCGACGTGGCCTCATAGGCCGCGAACAGGTCTTCGTACTCCCCCACCCCGGCGACCGGCTTGGGGCCACCGAATCGCCACGCCCGGGTGCAGAGCCAGCCCAGGTCCTCCATCGGGTCACCCAGATGGGCCAGCTCCCAGTCGAGGACGGCGGCCAGCCCCCGCTCGTCGATGATCAGATTGCCGAGGCGGAAGTCGCCGTGGACCAGCGCCACGTCGCCACCGGGGGGACGGTGCCGTTCGAGCCAGCGGAAGGCCAGTTCGAACACCGGCGACACCAGCGCCAGTTCGTCGATCACCACCCGCCACCGTGCCAGTTCGTCGGTCTGCTCGAGATGATCGAGTCCCGCCGGATCCGCGGCATGCAGGTGTCCGAGTGCCCGACCGGCCTGTTCGGCCAAAAGCGGCCGGGCTGCGGCGAACTCGGCGTCGCGCAGGATGCGGCGGGCGATGGTCGCCCCCTCGACCGCCTCGGTGACGAAGTAGCTCGGGCCGATCCCGGCCGACGGATGCGACTCGTTCGTTGCGACGACGCGGGGTACCGGTACCCCGGCCTCGGCCGCCCGCTCGACGACACCGGCCTCGGCCGCCATGCCCCGTTCGTTGCGCAACACTCCGCCTCGTTCGCGCTGGAGGATGTAGTGCCGACCGGAGTCGGCGTCGACGAAGGCGTAGGTCTCCCGGCTGGCGCCCCCGGTGAGTCGGGTCAGCGCGTCGACGGCGGCCGGACGATCCGCCGATCCCAGGATCTGTGCCAGTGCCGTGGCGAGGTCGACGAGATCGGGATCGGTGGACGTCACGGGGCGAACGTACCCGGCACCCACCGTGGCGTGCACGTCCGCGACCGCAATCGCGATCGCTCGACGACGGTCGGGCTCAGCAGACCGCGGCGACGGCAGGATAGGGATTCACCGCTCCGCCGCCACCGGGGTGGATCTCGAAGTGCAGATGGGGGATGCCGCGGGCATTGCCGTCGTCGCCGACGTAGCCGATGATGTCGCCGGCCTGCACCGATCCCGACTGCTCGTAGCCCGACAGGTGGGTGCCGTAGTAGTAATTGCCGTCGTTGCCGTCGAGATGGAACGAGCGTCCACCGACGCTGTTCGACCGATGGGTGACGGTGCCGCCGACCGGTGCGGCGATGGGGGTGCCGGTCCGGGCCATCATGTCGACGCCCTTGTGGCGTCGCCCTCCCGAACGGGCTGCGCCCCAGGTGTCGACGAACGACACCGCTCCGGCCACGGGGCAGGTCTTCAACACCCCGGAGCCCGTGGCCGCCACACTCGACACCGGATTCGAAGCCGACGCCGGGCCCGAGCCCGACGCGGGGGCCGAAGCCGCTGCGGCGGCCGCCCGCCGGGCTGCGGCCTGCTCGGCGGCCAGTCGACGGGCCTCGGCGGCCAGTCGTTCGGCCTCGAGTTCCTCGAGTCGGGCCAGTTCGACGCCGAGTTCCTCGCGCTTGGCGAGGAGCGCCTCGTGTTCGAGCTCCGACGCCGCCGACTGATCGTCGAGCACCGCCCGGGCGACGCTCAGATCCTCGAAGACGATCCGGTAGGTCTCCATCGCCTCGGTGTCGGCACCGAGCGCCGCATCGGCGAGCGTCGAGGCCCGCAGCGACGCAACGAGGCTGCCGGTCTCGAGGGCGGTGGTCGGGAGTTCGCTCCGAACGAACTCGGTGATCGCCGAGGTGGCCACGTTGCCGGCGAGGGCGTCGGCCTCGGTCCGGAGGGATTCGTAGCGCACCGTCGCCGCCTCGGTGGCCTGCTCGAGACGGCTGAGCTCGGTCTCGGAGTCGCTCAGTTCCTGGGTGAGTTGCTGGACCCGGGCCCGGGTCTCGACCAGGCCGGGCGTCTGCTGGCCGCCGGCCGGCATGGCGCCCAGGACGATCGCGAGCAGCAGCCCGAGTCCCGCGATCGGGGCCGAGCGGCGGATCGGGGCGGAGACGGATCGACGGGACGAGTCGTCATCGCTGGCGGGTCGATGTCGCACCGCGCCGGACTGTAGCGGTTTCGATGACCGGTCACCATGCTCCGTGGGCAGAGATCACCGTACGTGGTGGGACGGCCACCCCACCCGACGGCCACCCACGGACGGCCGACGCTCGGTGGCTCCCACTCGGAGTGGATCTCGTTCGTCGTCGAGCTCACTCGTCGATGAGCGCCCGGATGATCTGCTCGACCGAGACGACCCCGACCGGGCCATCGGGACCGTTGACGACCGCCAGTTGGCGTCGCAGTCGGCGCATCGCCCGCAGGACCTCGATCAGGCTCCGATCGGCGTTGACCACGACCATGGGCCGGGTGTGCTCGGCCGACAGCGGGGTCGCCCGCTGGGAGCGGTCGATGCCGAGGAGGTCCTTGGCGTGGACATACCCCAGCAGCCGTACCTCGCCCCGGGCCGCCGACAGGATCGGCAGCCGGGTCTGGCCGGTGCGACGCACCACCTGCTCGACCTGGGACGCCGTTGCCCCGTCGCGGATCGTCGCCAACTCGGCCAACGGGGTCGCGACGTCGCCGACGGGCCGCTGGGCGAACTCGAGTGCGCCCGACAGCAGTCCGGCGCTGTCGGCCTCGATCGCTCCGCCCTCGGACGAGGCCGCGACGATGGCGGCCAACTCGGCGGCGCTGTGAGCCGAGACCAGTTCGTCGCGGGGCTCGACGCCGATCAACCGACAGCCGACGGCGGCCATGCCGTTGAGCAGCCGCACCAGCGGACGGAACACCACCAGATAGGCCCGATAGGGAATGAGGAGCCAGCGCAGGGTGGCGTCGGGTGCGGCGATCGCGAGGTTCTTCGGGATCATCTCGCCGACGACGAGGTGGAGGAACACGACGATCCCGAGTCCGACGGTGAACCCGATGACGCGACCGACTTCTTCGCTCACCGACGTGCCGAGCAGCGACTCGATGATGTGGGCGAGCGCCGGCTCGCCGACGTAGCCCAGCCCCAGCGAGGCCATCGTGATCCCGAGCTGGGCCCCGGCCAACTGACTCGACAGGTCGGAGAAGCTGCTGACGGCCAGCTTGGCCGTACGGACGCCCCGTTCGGCAGCGGCCTCGAACGAGGATCGCTTGGCGGCGATCAGGGCGAACTCGTACGCAACGAAGACACCATTGGCCAGGATCAGGAGAACGGCGGCGAGAATGGCCCAGGCGTCGGCCGACGACCCACCGGTCTCGGCACCGACGAGGGGGGTGAGGAGCGGGCTCATGAGTGGTCCGCCGGGTCGGGCGCGACCATCTCGATCGACGCGATCCGTCGTCCGTCCATGGCGACGACCTCGAACTGCCAACCCTCGTACCGCACGATCTCACCCTCGACGGGCAACCGGCCGAGTTGATCGAGCAGGAACCCCGCCACGGTCTCGTAGTCGCCGACCGGCATCTCGAAACCCGAGACCTCCTCGACCTCGTCGGCGTGGAGCGTCCCGCCGATGATGTAGACCCCGGTTCGGGTGACGCTGAGGGTCGTGACGTCGTCGTACTCGTCGTCGATGTCGCCGGTGATCTCCTCGAGCACGTCCTCGAGCGTGAGGATGCCCGCCGTGCCGCCGTGCTCGTCGACGACCACGAGCAGTTCGGTGTCGTGCCGCTTGAAGTCGGCCAGGATGTCGACCAGGTCGCGGGTCTCGGGCACCACCTGGGCGTCGTCCATGATCGCCGAGACGAGGGTCGCTCCCCGCTGATCGACGGGCAGATCGAACACGGCCGCCACGTTGACGACGCCCTTGACGTCGTCGATGTCGTCGCCACAGACCGGATAGCGACTGTGCCCGCTGTCGGTGGCGTGCCCGATGAAGTCGTCGACGGTGGCATCGAGGCGCAACCAGTCGACGTGCACCCTCGGGGTCAGGGCTTCGGCCGCGGTCTTGTCACCGAAGCGGATGGTTCGGGTGAGCAGGCTGAGGGCATCGGGCGCCAGCGTCCCGAGACTGCCCGAGGAGAGGATCAGGTACTCGATCTCCTCGAGTGACCGGATCGCCGAGAGCTCCTCGGTCGGCTCGACGCCGAGCCGCCGGACGGCCCAATTGGCGGCTCCGTTGAAGGTGGTGATGATCGGGCTGAACGCTCCGTGGACGAGGCGAGCCGCCGGAGAGAGGGCCTTGGCCGTCGACTCCGGTTTGGCCAGGGCCAGGTTCTTCGGGATCAGCTCACCGGCCACCATCTGGAAGACGGTGGCGATGGCAAGCGCGACGACCACCGACAGCGACCCGCCGGTGGGGCCACCGACGAGTTCGATGAACGGGTCGATGAGCTGCCCGACGAGCGGTTCGGCCAGGAACCCCAGGACCAGGCTGGTGACCGTGATGCCGAGCTGCGCACCCGAGAGGTGGAACGACATGCGCTTGAGCACGCCCAGGGTGATCTTCGCCGTTCTCGACCCGGCATCGGCCTGGGTCTGGAGCTTCGGGCGATCCGAGGCGATGAGTGCGAACTCGACCGCAACGAAGAACCCATTGGCGGCGACGAGCAGGAGGACGAAGAAGAGACCGAGAGCGACATTCATGGGCAGGGGCGTGCATGCTACCGCCTCGTCGCGACCCACCGTGGATGGCTGTCGCGACCAACCGTGGCTGGCTACCGTGCCCCCGATGCCGCAACCGCCCCCCAGCCCGCCGAACCGACCGAGCGAGCCGACGCCGACGGCACCGCCCGATGTCGATACTCCGGCCGATGTCGATACTCCGGCGATGGAGTTCATCGACGTGGGCGTCGTGATCGACGGGTCGACGATCCTGGCCGGGGTCGATCTGACCATCGGACCCGACGACCACTGGGTCGTCCTCGGACCCAACGGCGGCGGCAAGTCGACCCTGCTCCGCCTGGCTGCGCTCCAACAGCACCCGACGACCGGGACGCTGCGCCTGCTCGGCAACGAACTCGGGCGGGTCGACATCCGCCCCCTTCGTTCCCGGATCGGGATCTCCTCGGCCGGCTCGGCCGAGCGGATCCGCGGCGAACTCGACGCCGGAACCGTGGTGCGCTGCGGGCGGTACGGGGCGTTCGAGCCCTGGTGGCATTCGTACGACGATCACGACCACGAGCGATCGGCCCGGTTGCTGGAGCTGGTCGGCCTGGCCGGATTCGGCGAACGACACTTCGGCTCGCTGTCGTCGGGCGAGCGCCAACGCGTCCTGCTGGCCCGGGCCCTGATGCCCGACCCGGCGATCCTCCTCCTCGACGAGCCGACGGCCGGTCTGGACTTCGCCGGCCGCGAGCAGCTCGTTGCGTCGCTGACCTCGGTTGCCGACGATCCGGCCGGACCGGCAACGATGCTGGTCGTCCACCACGCCGAGGACATCCCGCCCGGGACCACCCACGTCCTGGGCCTGGGCGCACCCGGCATCGTGGCGCGAGGTCCGATCGACGACGTACTCACCTCGGCCATGCTCAGCGAGCTGTACGGCCTCGAGGTCGAACTGCGCCGTCACGGCGGCCGCTACTCGGCGTCGGCCCGGGCCTCGAGTTCTCGGTCCGAGACCAACTCGAGCAGGTAATACGGGTTGACCGGGTCGCCGCCATTCGGATGGATCTGCATGTGCAGGTGCGGAGGCGTGCCGACGGCGTTGCCGGTGTTGCCGACGTAGCCGACCAACTCGCCGACCTCGACGACCTGGTTCTCGCGAAGACCCGGCGCGAAGTCCGAGAGGTGGGCGTAGTACCAGTCGGTCCCGCTCTCGCCCTTCAGCCAGAGACGGAGCCCGCCCAGGGTTCCGACGCCGATCTTGGTGACGACGCCCCGTTCGGCGGCGACGAGCGGGGTTCCCGCCGGCGCGAAGATGTCGATCCCCTCGTGACGGCGGCCCCCCGATCGGGGGAAACCCCAGGAGTTGATGAGCGGCACGCTGTACGGCCACACGATCGGGAACGTGACCCCGGGGATGTACACCCCGCTGCCCGCTTCGAAGGCCTCGAGTTCGGCCTCGGCCCGAACGACCGCCTCGCGGTTCGTCACCACGGTCTCCTCGGCCGTCACGAGCGACCGCTCGAGCAGCTTGATCCGCTCCCGGAGCCGGGTGGTCTCGTTCTCGAGATCGGCCTTGGTGGCGAGGTAGGCGGCGATCGTCGCCCGATCGGTCTCGAAGACGAGTTCGACCACGGTCTGCTGGGCGATCGCGTCGAGGCTCTCGTCGTAGCCGATGGCGGCCTCGAGCGTCGGGGCCTCGCCCTCGACGAAGGCGTCGGTGGCCCGGAACCGGAGCCGCTGTTCGGCGGCTTCGAGTTCGACCAGATTGGCCTTCGTCTCGCCGTCGAGGGCGTCTCGCTGGGCGTGACCCGACTTCAGCTGCAATCGGAACGACCGGACGAGCGCGATCGAGGACTCCAGCGCCTCGTGGGCATTGGTGGCCTTGGTTCGCGCCGTTTCGACGTCGCCGACCACGGCGACCGACGGTGTCCAGGCCACGTCGTCGTCGAACCGGTTCGGTGGTGGGATCGTGACGACGACCGAGGGCGGCGGGCCGTCGGCTTCGTCCTCACCCTGGCCCGGATCGATCTCGGGGGTGACGTCGTCGAGGATGCCGTCCCCGTCGATGTCGTACTGGGCACACGGGGGCAGGGTGCTCCCCGTCGCCGCGGGATTGGCGGTCGTGGGGGGTGAGCCGCTCGGCGTACAGCCGGGCGGACCTGCGACGGTGCTGGTCGTGCTGCTCGCCCCGGCCGCGACCGTGGTGGTCGGGCCGGGCGGCCGGGTGGTCGTCGGTGCCGTCGTGGTCGGCACGGTCGTCGCCGGAGCGGACGTGGTCGGGGCGGTGGTCGTGGTGGGGGCCGTCGTCGAGGACGACGAGGCCGGCGGGTCGCCCTCGGCCGCCGATGCCGGATCGAGCGCGACCGAGATCGACGACAGACCGGCGAGGGCCGCGAGCAGAACGCCGACGAGGGCGCGAGGACAACGAGACATCTGTGGTCTTCATCGGCCGGCGGAGGTCCGAACATGAGGGATTCCCGGCCGACCCTCGGTGCGCCTGGTCGACGTCTTCCCTGGTCAGAGGGCCTGACCGGTGGGACCTCGGTCACATGGTTCGCGATGTCCGGTCCGGTTCGTCAGCCGAGATGATGGGTGTCCCCGGCGAACACCGTCCGTCGGGTCCCGTCGCCGTCCTCGATCACGATCCCACCGGAGTCCGCGATCGCGACCACCAGCCCCGACAACTCACCCTCGGGCGTGTCGAGCCGGACCCGGCGCCCGAGGCTCACGCAGCAACGGCGATAGTCGTCGAGCACCGAGGCGATCCGTCCCGACTCGAGCGCCGTCACGAGCGGGTCGAGGTGGAACAGGATCGCCGTGAGGAGTTCGGCCCGATCGATCAGGGTCCCCGTCGAGGCGAGGTCGGTGGCCCGATCGGCGACCTCGGACGGCGGACCGTCGTCGAAGGCCACGTTGATGCCACAGCCGACCACGACGGCGAACCCTCGGGCCGTGGTCGCCGACTCGGCGAGGATCCCGGCGACCTTGCGTTCGTCGATCAGCACGTCGTTCGGCCATTTCAGCCCGACCTCGGCCGGCGTGAATTCGGCGACACCGGCCCGGACGGCCATCCCGGCCGCCAGGGGGAGAAAGCCGGCGATGTCGGGATCGACGAAGAAGAGCACCGAGAAGAGCAGCGAGCGCCCGGGATCGTCGATCCAGCGTCGACCCTGGCGTCCACGCCCCGCCGTCTGGTGATCGGCGACCAGCACCCCACCCGAGGAGAGCCCGGCAATCGCCTCGGCCAGGAGGTCCTGGTTGGTCGATCCGGTCTCCTCGACCCAACGGATCGGAGAAAATCGTCCCTCGGGTACTTTCCTCGCCGGGTCCATCTCGGCTAACCATAGGGCGTGCTGAACTCACCCCCCTTTCGTCCGTCGTTCACCAAGGTCCTGATCGCCAACCGCGGCGAGATCGCCGTCCGTGTCATTCGGGCCTGTCAGGAGCTGGGTATCAAGACGGTCGCGGTGTACTCCGAGCTCGATCGTGAGGCACTCCACGTGCGTCTGGCCGACGAGGCCTATGCGCTCGGCGGCCAGACCGCCGCCGAGTCCTACCTGAACACCGAGGCCATCCTCGACGCCATCGAGCGTTCCGGAGCCCAGGCCGTGCACCCGGGATACGGGTTCTTCTCCGAGAACGCCGATTTCGCCCGGGCGATCACCGACCGTGGCGTGGTGTTCATCGGTCCCCCGCCGGCGGCCATCGAGGTCATGGGCGACAAGATCAGCGCCCGCGAGGCCGCCGAGAAGGTCGGCGTGCACGGGGTTCCCGGGGTCACCGAGTTCCTGTCCGGGCCCGACGAGATCGTGGCGTTCGGCGACGAGCACGGCTACCCCGTTGCCATCAAGGCCGCCTTCGGTGGCGGCGGGCGCGGCATGAAGGTGGTCTCGGCGGCCTCGGAGGCCGGCGACCTGCTGGAGTCGGCCAAGCGGGAAGCGCTCGCCTACTTCGGCCGCGACGAGTGCTACATCGAGCGGTACCTGACCAAGCCCCGCCACATCGAGATCCAGGTCATCTGCGACTCGCACGGCAACGGCCTCTACCTCGGCCAGCGAGACTGTTCGGCGCAGCGTCGCCATCAGAAGCTGGTCGAGGAAGCCCCGGCCTTCGGGTTGCCCCCCGAGATCGCCCGGTCGATGGGCGAAGACGCCGTCAAGGTGGCGCTGGGCTGCGGCTACACGAATGCCGGAACCGTCGAGTTCCTCTACGAAGACGGCGAATACCACTACCTCGAGATGAACACCCGGCTGCAGGTCGAGCACCCGGTGACCGAGATGATCACGGGACTCGACCTCGTGGCGCTGCAGCTCCACGTCGCCGACGGCGGCGAGCTCCCCTTCACCCAGGACCAGATCGAACTCCACGGACACGCCATCGAGATCCGGATCAACGCCGAGGACCCCGCCGGCGGCAAGTTCCTGCCGTCGCCGGGCCCCATCACCAAGCTGCGGGTGCCGTCGGGCTACGGCGTGCGTTGGGACGGCGGCTACGAGGCCGGCGACGAGATCAGCCAGTACTACGACAACCTCGTCGGCAAGCTGGTCTGCTGGGGCTCCGATCGCGACGTCGCCATCGCCCGAACCCTGCGAGCGCTGCGCGAGTTCGAGATCGAGGGCGTCGCCACCACCATTCCGGCCGACATCGCGATCCTCGAGCACCCCGACTTCCAGGCCGGTGAACACTCCACGAAGTGGGTCGAGGAGGTCCTCGACCTCAGTGGCGTGAGCGCTTCACCGGCCTCCTCGACCGACGCCTCCGAAGACGACGAACCCAAGGTCCGCCGCGACGTCGACGTCGAGGTCAACGGCAAACGCTTCAAGGTCGCCATGTGGGTGCCCGAATCGGCCATGGCCGCCGCACCGGCCGCCGGCGCGAAGAAGGCCCGTCGTCGCAGCTCCGGCGGTTCGGGCGCCACCGGGTCGGGATCGGGCGACGTCACCGTCCCGATGCAGGGAACCATCGTGAAGGTGGTGGCCGAGGTCGGTCAGACCGTCGCCGTCGGCGACACCATCGTGGTCCTCGAGGCGATGAAGATGGAGAACAACGTCAACGCCGAGAAGGCGGGGACCGTGGTCGAGATCAAGGTCGCGGCCGGCGACTCGGTCGGTGGCGGCGACGTCGTGGCCAAGATCGAGTAGGCCCGCGATCGAACGGCGGTCGTTCAGCCGGCCGAGACCACCTCGACCGAGCGACCCGTCCGGCCGGCGATCTCGTCGAGCAGTTCGGCGATGGTCGCCTTCCCGGTGACCGGGACCGGCGCCCGACCGCGATCGAGCCGGCCCCGAGGCCGGCGGCGACCTCGCTCACGAGATCGGCGACCGTGCCACGCCGCACGACCACTCGGATCGGGGTGTCGTCGATCCCGGTCTGACGGCGGACCAATTCGATCTGGGCCGACAGGAGCCACACCAACTCGTCGATGACGATGTCGGCCATCGTCTGATCGAGGTCGCCGAAGGCGTCGGGATCGAGCACGCCGAGATAGACCAGCTCCGAACCGTGACCTCGGGCCGACTCGAGCGCCTTGCGGAACGTCGCCGAACGACCGGCTCCGCCCCACGACACGTAGAGCACCGGGGCGCTCATCGCTCGACCTGGGCATCGGGCCGGATTCCCGGTTCGGGACCGGGCTCGGCCTCGGACTCCCACCGGTCCTGCAGCAGGTCCAGCGCCGCCAGGCGATGGTTGATCTCCCCGACGAGTTCGGTGGCCACCTCCGACTCGACCAGCCCCGTGCGGACGATCCCCGACAGCGCCTCGAGCTCGGCGACCAGGGCATCGCGACGACCCTGAAGCAGCATTGCCACCTCCAGCTCGGGGTTCCGACGCAGGTGATCCCGCAGATCGGTCCCGGCCTCGTCGACCGCCCGTCGATACATGACGGCCAACGAGTCGGCCAGCTCCTCGAACAGGACACCCTCGGCGCCGAGCCGGTTCATCTCGGCCTGACCGGCCCGCCCCATCATGATCCGGGCCTGATGGTGTTGCTGGCGCAGCTCGTTGTCGGCCCGTCCGGCCAGGCCGAGCCGACGGATGAGGGGACCCATGGTCGTGCCCTGCACCAGGAGCGTGAAGACCACGACTCCGAAGGTCATCACCTGGAGCGACTCGACGACGTCGGGCTCGAAGAGATCATCGGTCAGCACCAGGGCCAGCGCCAGGGAGATGGCTCCCCGCAGGCCACCCCAGAACATCACGTGCTGATAGGACAGCGGCACTCGTCGTCGAGGGGTCAGTCGGCCGCCCACCCACGAGATCGCGTACACCACGACGAGCCGGACGAGGAGCACCGTGAACACGGCGACGAGCACCTCGACGGCGTGGTCGGCGAGGCTGCCGAGCGAGATCGTCAGCCCGATGAACAGGAAGACCAGCGAGTTCACCAGGAAGGTCAGCAGTTCCCAGGAGTGCTCGAGCGTCTGTTTGGTGTTCGGGGAGGTGTTCTTCAACCCCAGCGAACCCACGGTCAGGCCGGCGGCCACGACGGCCAGGATCCCCGAGAAGTGGAAGCTGCGGCCGACGATCTCGCCGGCGCTCTCGGCGATGAGGTAGGAGCCGTAGGCCAGGGCGAGGGTCGTGGTCGTCTCGACCAGGGCGTCGTCGACCCGGGCGAGCACGATCTCGGAGACGATGTAGCCCAGGACGAGCCCGACGCCGAGCCCGCCGGCCGACACCACGAAGAAGTCTTCGAGGGCGCCGCCCAGGGTGAACTCGTCGCCCCGGGCCGCAGCAACGGCCAGGCCGAAGGCGACGACGGCGACCGCGTCGTTGAACAGCGACTCCCCCTCGACGAGCACCGACAGCCGCTTCGGGGTCCCCAACGACTTGAAGAAGGCGATCACCGCCACCGGGTCGGTGGCCGAGATCAGGGCCCCGAAGGCGAAGGCGCCCGCCCAGGGAACGTCGAGCAGGAGATGGACGGTTGCGCCGACGGCGAGCGTCCCGAGCAACGTCCCGCCGATCGCAGCGGCGAGCACGGGGGCCAGATCGGCTCGGAGCTTGCGCCACGGGAGGTGCAGCGTCGCCTCGAAGAGCAGGGGCGGCACCAGCAGCCCGAGGATCAGGTCGGGCGAGACGTCGACGGCCACCAGGTCCCCCAGCAGGGCCGCCCCGAAGCCGGCGATGACGAGGGCCACGGTGAACGGGAAGCGGAGCCGACTGGCGAGGACGGCGACGGCGGCGGCGATGGCCAGGAGGATCACGGCGGCCTGTTCCGATCGCAGCAGGTTGCTCGGCTCCTCGGCTGCTTCGGCGGCGAGCAGGATGATCGGTGACGTCACCCCTGCGAACCTACTCCGCGGGGGTCTGGGCGCGCCCGGGACCCGACGGCGGGCCCGGATCCGACTGGAGCCGCTGCATCAGCTGTCGAAACCCAGACCGACCCGATCGAGACCCCGGAGCCAGAGGTTGCGCTGGCCCGGTGCGGTCTTCTTTGTCGAGCGACCAGCGGGTGAGCTGGATCCCGGCCCAGCGGAGGGGTTCGGGCGGGAACGGCAACGGCTTCTTGGTCACGAAGTCGAGTCCGACGACCGGGCTGTCGCGGCCGTCGAGCAGGTCGAGCATGGTTCGGGCCCCGAAGCGGGTGGCCGCGGCGCCCAGGCCGGTGTAGCCCGTGGCATAGACCACCTTGCCACCCATCGCCTTGCCCCAGAACACGGTGAAGCGGGTACTGGTGTCGATGGCCCCACCCCAGACGTGGCTGAAGCGCAGACCCTCGAGCTGGGGGAACGTCTCGAAGAAGTGCTTCGACAGCAACGCGAACGTCTCGGGCCGGTGTTCGAGCGACGCGGCGACCTTGTTGTTGAAGTAGTAGACGGCGTCGTAGCCGCCCCAGATGATGCGGTTGTCGTAGGTCAACCGGTAGTAGTGGAACTGGTTGGTCGAGTCCGACAGGCCCTGGCGACCCTTCCAGCCGATCGACTCGAGCTGGGCCTCGGTGAGCGGCTCGGTGGCCAGCACGTAGTCGTAGACCGGAACCATGTAGTGCCGGATCTGGCGGAGCAACGGGGGGAAGGCGTTGGTGGCGAGCGCCACCTTGGCGGCCCGCACCGAGCCGTATCCGGCCTGGATCTCGACCGACTTGTCCTTCTCGACGAGGTCGGTCGCCTGGGTGTCTTCGAAGATCCGCACCCCGGCATCGAGCGCCACCTGCTTCATCCCGAACACGAGCCGGGCCGGATCGCACACGGCGGCCCGGCGCTTGCGGAAGAGTCCGCCGTGATAGGTCGGGGAATGGATCTCGGCCTGGATCTGGTCTCGGTCCCACAGTTCGACGTCCTGCCCGAGCGCCTCGAGGTGCACGGACTGGTCGGCCAGGTCGTTCACGTGGTCGGCCTGGGTCGCCACGTCGACGACGCCGTTGCGTTCCCAGTCGCAGTCGATGTCGTGGCGTTCGACGAACTGCTCGATCTCGTTGAGGTTGTCGAGGCCCAGCTTCTCGAGCAGGGGCAGTTCCCGAGCGAACTTCGAGAACCCCTGCGCCACCCCGTGGGTGAGGCTCGACTCGAAGAACCCGCCGTTGCGACCCGAGGCCGCATTGCCGCAGCGGGTCGCCTCGATCACGACGACGTCACGGGCCGGGTCGCGTTCCTTGGCCAGCAGGGCGGTCCACAAGCCGGTGTAGCCACCGCCGATCACGCAGAGGTCGGCCGTCTCGGCCTCGACCAGGGTGTCGGTCGACTCCGGTTCGTCGGGGTCGTCGAGCCAGTACGGCGTCGGTTCGGCTCCGGCCAGGGCCAGCAGATGGGGCTCACCGCTCATGATCGGGATCTCAGTTCGGTCTTCGGAACGCCGGCATCGGGTCGAGCCGGCACGGGAGGGGTCGGTGGACGCAGGACGTGCGTCGCTGATCGTCGGCGCTCATTCTGCCGCCTCGCCCAGCACCTCGGCCAGGGCCGGATGGACGAACAACGACTCGACGAGATCGGTGACGACCAGGCCTGCGGTGACCGCGAGCGCCAGCACCGAGATCAGTTCGGCCGCATGACGACCCACGATCGAGCCGCCGAGCACGACACCCGTCGCCGGGTCCGACACGATCTTGACGAAGCCCCGGGGATCGTTGTTGATGAGGGCCTTGGCCGACACCGAGAACGGGACCTTCGTGACGCGGATCTTTCGGCCCTCGGCGAAGGCGTCGGCCTCGGCCAGACCGACGTCGGCGATCTCGGGGTCGGTGAAGATGGCCGAGGCCGCCTTCTCGTAGTCCATGTGGCGATGCGGTCCGGCGTGCAGGCCCATGGCGTGCTCGGCGATCTTGCGGCCCTGCATGGACGCCACCGACGACAGGGGCAGCTTGCCCGACACGTCACCGGCGGCGTAGATGTGCGGCACGTTCGACCGGGAGTTGTGATCGATCGTGACGTAGCCCCACTGGGTCTCGACGCCGGCCTCCTCGAGCCCGAGGTCTTCGGTGTTGGGCAGGGATCCGATGGCCAGCAGGGCGTGGGAGCCGACAGCGGTGCGGCCGTCGTCGCAGAACACCGAGACCGTGCCGTCGTCGACCTCGATCCGTTCGGCCCGCGCCCCCATGAAGAGGCGGACGCCCCGATCGAGGAAGCTCTGCTCGAGAACGGCTGCGACCTCGGGGTCCTTGCTCGGCAGGACCTGCTGGCGGCTGACGATGAGGGTCACCTTCGAGCCGAACGAGTTGAACATGTGGACGAACTCGACGCCGGTGACGCCGGAGCCGATCACGATGAGGTGATCGGGCAGCTCGGGCGGCGGGTAGGCGTGACGGGTGGTCAGCACCCGTTCGCCGTCGATGGGGGCCCAGTCGGGGATCCTCGGCCGCGATCCGGTGGACACGACGATGACGTCGGCTTCGAGGCGCCGGGTCGAGCCGTCGGCCATCGTCGCCTCGACGGTGTGGTCGTCGATCAGCCGGCCGGTCCCCTCGAGCAGCTCGACGTTCTGCGACGTGAGCAGACTGGTGACGGACCCTTCGAGCCGATCCCGGATGCCGCTGATCCGCTGGCGGAGCGCATCGAAGTCGAGTTCGACCTCGACCTTGGCGAGACCCATCTTGGTGGCCTCGTTCATCATCGACATCGCCCCGCCGGTGGCGATCATGGCCTTGGACGGGATGCAATCGAGGAGGTGGGCCGCGCCACCCACGATGTCTTTCTCGATGAGCGTGACCTCGGCCCCGTACCGGGCCGCATAGGTGGCGCAGGTCGTGCCACCCGGGCCGCCCCCGATGATCACGAACCGTTTCCGGATTCCCTGCGTGCCATGCATGTTCCCCAGACTACCCGTGCCCCGATGGGCGTTGCGGATGGGGCTCAACCCGCGAGGGCGCGGTAGAGCGAAACGAGCCGCTCGACGGTGGTGTCCCACCGGTACCCGTCGGCCCGGGCCGCACCGGCGGCGACGAGGCGGGCCCGCTCGGCGTCGTCGGTGAGCGCCGTCTCCAGCGACGACGCCAGGGCCTCGACGTCGCCAACCTCGACCAGCAGCGCACCCTCGCCCATGACCTCGGGGATGGCGCCGGCCCGGGTCGCAACGACCGGGATCCCGACCGAGGCGGCTTCGAGCGGCGGGAGCCCGAACCCCTCGTAGAGCGACGGGTAGGCGAAGACCGCCGCCCCGGCGAGCAGGTCGGCCTTGGTCGCCTCGTCGACGTAGCCGACCCGGACGATGCCGTCGGCGACCCCGCTCGCGGCCACCGCGTCGTCGTAGGCCTCGGTCCCCCAGCCGTCTCCCCCGGCGATGACCAGCCGGAGGTCGGGATGGCGGCGGCGTACCCGGGCAAAGGCTGCGACCAGGGTCGGATAGTCCTTCCGGGGCTCGATGGTGCCGATGGCGAGCACGTAGGGGTGGCCGTGGGCCAGACGGGAACCGGTCTGGGGGGTGCCGATGGCGGGAGGCACCACCCCGTTGGGAATGGCATGGACGCGCTCGGGCCCCACGTCCAGGTGGTCGAGCGCCTCGGCGGCCACGAACTCCGAAACGGCGTGCACGTGGGCGCCCCGGCGCAGGGCCGCGTCGACCAGGCCCGGGAAGTGGTGGCTCGGTCCGCTGACCAGATGCGGGAACCGCCACGGCGTGAAGTCGTGGATGGTGACCAGCTCGGCAGCCCCGCCCGCCGGGGGCACGACGTAGTTCGGACCGTGCACGACGTCGAAACCCGTGACCGCCGGATGATCGAACCGGCGCCAGAGCTCGTGACACAGGCGGGCCGGGGTCCGGAGTCGCAGCAGGTCGATGCCGACCGGGAGCCGCGTGGCCAGATCGGCTCCGGCCCGGCGCGAGACGACCACGGTCGTCAGGTCGACCTCGTCGTGGGCGGCGAGGCCGAAGGTGAGGGCCTCGACCACGGCTCCGACACCGGTCCGGGCACCGATCAGGGCCGTGCCATCCAGTGCGACTCGCATGGGGCCGAGGGTACGGGTTTCGCGGCGGGCTCGATCAACGCGTACCATCGGCGGGGTGACACGCTCCACGAACGACCTGAACGACTGGGAAGCCGCCGCCGACGCCGAACTGCGGGGCAAGACCGTCTCCGACCTGGTGGTCGACACCCCCGAGGGGATCGCGATCAAGCCGCTCTACACCGGCGACGACCTGGTCGGGCTCGACCACCTCGACAGCCTGCCCGGCTTCTCGCCCTTCCTGCGGGGCCCGCGGGCGACGATGTACACCAACCGGCCCTGGACGGTCCGCCAGTACGCCGGCTTCTCCACCGCCGAGGAGTCGAACGCGTTCTACCGCCGCAACCTGGCCGCCGGCCAGATGGGGCTGTCGGTGGCCTTCGACCTGGCCACCCACCGGGGCTACGACTCCGACCATCCCCGGGTGGAGGGCGACGTCGGCAAGGCCGGCGTGGCGATCGATTCGGTCGAAGACGCCAAGATCCTCTTCGACGGCATCCCGCTCGACAAGATGAGCGTGTCGATGACCATGAACGGCGCCGTGCTCCCCATCCTGGCCTGCTACATCGTGGCCGGCGAGGAGCAGGGCGTCGCCACCGAGGCCCTGTCGGGAACCATCCAGAACGACATCCTCAAAGAGTTCATGGTGCGCAACACCTACATCTACCCGCCCGAACCCTCCATGCGGATCGTGGCCGACATCATCGAGTTCACCGCCCAGCAGATGCCCCGCTTCAACTCGATCTCGATCTCGGGCTATCACATGCAGGAAGCGGGCGCGACGGCCGATCTCGAGCTCGCCTTCACCCTCGCCGACGGGGTCGAATACGTGAAGGCCGCCCTGGCCAAGGGGCTCGACGTCGACGAGTTCGCCGGCCGGCTCAGCTTCTTCTTCGCCATCGGCATGGACTTCTTCATGGAGGTGGCCAAGCTGCGGGCGGCCCGGCTGTTGTGGGCCGAGCTCATGGAGCAGTTCGGGCCGGAGGATCCCAAGTCCTCGATGCTGCGCACCCACTGCCAGACCTCGGGTGTCTCGCTCACCGAGCAGGATCCCTACAACAACGTCGTTCGCACCGCGGTCGAGGCCATGGCCGCCGTCCTCGGTGGCACCCAGAGCCTGCACACCAACTCCTTCGACGAGGCCCTCGGTCTGCCCACCGACTTCAGCGCCCGGATCGCCCGGAACACCCAGTTGATCCTCGCCGAGGAGACCGGCATCACCCGAACCGTCGATCCCCTGGCCGGGAGCTATTACGTCGAACGGCTCACCGCCGACCTCGCCGATCGGGCTCGTTCGATCATCACCGAGGTCGAGTCACTGGGCGGCATGACCGCCGCCATCAACTCCGGGATGCCGAAGCTGCGCATCGAGGAGGCCGCGGCCCGCAAACAGGCCCGGGTCGATCGGGGCGACGACGTCGTCGTCGGCGTCAACCGGTACCGGACCGAGAACCCCGAGGTCGTCGACGTCCTCGACATCGACAACACCGCCGTGCGTGAGTCCCAGATCGCCCGCCTCGCCGACGTCCGCGCCAATCGGGACCAGGCGGCGTGCGATGCCGCGCTCACGGCCTTGGAAGACGCCGCCCGCAGCGACACGAACCTGCTGGCCGCCTGTGTCGACGCCGCCCGGGCCCGAGCGACCGTCGGGGAGATGTCGGATGCACTCGAGCGGGTGTTCGGGCGGCACAAGGCCGAGACCCGTACGATCTCGGGGGTGTACTCCAGTGCCTACGAGGGCGACGAGGCATTCGCAGCCATCGTGGCCGACGTCGAGGCCTTCGCCACCGACTTCGGGCGCCGGCCCCGGATGCTCGTCGCCAAGATGGGCCAGGACGGTCACGACCGAGGGGCCAAGGTGATCGCCACGGCGTTCGCCGATCTCGGCTTCGACGTCGACGTCGGACCCCTCTTCCAGACGCCGGCCGAGGTGGCCCAGGACGCCGTCGACAACGACGTCCACGTGGTCGGGATCTCGTCGCAGGCTGCCGGCCACAAGACCCTGGTCCCCCAGTTGATCGAGGCGCTCCGCGCCGCCGACGCCGGTGACATCGTGGTCGTGGTGGGCGGGGTCATCCCCCCGCAGGACTACGAGATGCTCCGGGCGGCCGGGGCCGGCGCCATCTTCGGGCCCGGCACCAACATCCCGAAGGCCGCCGCCGAGGTCCTCGAGATCGTTCGTTCCCGCCAGTCGTGACCTCGGCCGGCCGTCGGGTCGAACCCGACGTCGATGCACTCGCCGAGGGCATCGGGAACCGAAATCGGCGGGCCCTCGCCCGGGCGATCACCCTGGTCGAGTCGACCCGGGCCGATCACCGGCGTCTGGCCGAAGACCTCGTCGATCGGCTCCTGCCCCTCACCGGCCACTCGACCCGGATCGGGATCTCGGGAACGCCGGGCGTCGGCAAGAGCACCTTCATCGAACGATTCGGTCTCCTGCGGGTCGAAGCCGGCCATCGGGTCGCCGTCCTGGCCGTCGACCCCACCTCGGTGCGGACCGGTGGTTCGATCCTCGGCGACAAGACCCGGATGCCCGATCTCACCCGGAGCGTCGACGCCTACATCCGCCCCTCCCCCACGTCGGGTTCGCTCGGCGGGATCGCCGCGCAGACCCGTGAGGTCATGCTGCTGTGCGAGGCCGCCGGGTTCGACACCATCCTGGTCGAGACCGTCGGGGTCGGGCAGTCCGAGATCGCCGTCGCCGACGTGACGGATCTGTTCGTGCTGCTCCTCGCCCCCGGGGGCGGCGACGAACTCCAGGGCATCAAACGGGGCGTGATGGAGCTGGCCGACCTCGTCGTGGTCAACAAAGCCGACGGCGATCTGGCGTCGGCCGCCAACCACACCGCCGCCGACTATCGCCACGCGCTCCACCTGGTGCGCCCGAAGTGGTCGGGGCATCCCACCGAGGTCCTCACCTGTTCGGCGCTGCACGGCAGCGGGATCGAGGGGATCTGGGACCATCTGACCGCCCTTCGGGACCGACTCGCCGACGACGGTCACCTCGACCGCCTCCGGGCCGACCAGGCCGTCCGGGCGTTCTGGGCCGACGTTCGTCGCCGCCTGGTCGCCGAACTGGCCCGCGGGACCGAGTTGTCGGATCGTCTGGAGCTCGAGGTCACGAGCGGACGGCGCGGTCCGTCCTCGGCGGCGCGGGTGCTGGTCGAATCCCGGCGATGACCCTTTCGCACGGCGCCGGCTCCGGAACGCCGACGCGTTCGCCGGCCTCGGAGCAATAGCCTCCGTCACGATGCCCCGTGACCAGTCGACGACCCGAACCGCCGAGCGAACCAGTGATGTCCAACTGGTCGCCGCCTCGGTGCTCACGGGTTTCGCCGGCGCCGGATTCATCCTGGTGGTCCAGCGACACCTCGGCCTGACGGCGTTCTCGCCGATCGCCCAGCTGTGGTCGATCTGGTCGATCGCGGCCGCCACGCTCATGTTCGCGTACCAGCAATGGACGATCCGCCTCGGGATCGACCATCCCGGACGGATCCGCTTCGGCGTTGCGCGGGAGCCCGCTCACGCTGCTGATGCTCTCGACCCTGCGGGACGGCGCTCGTCGCCGGCCGTGGCCCGCATCACCCTCTTCCACACGTCGCCTCCTGCTTCTGGCCGATCGCCGCCGGGATCGTCGTCCTCGGCACGATCCTCGAGCGGCGTCACCCGCGGGCTCCTCGCCACCGCCGGCCGGCACTCGATGCTGGCGCTCGCGATCGCCGCCGAGAACGTGATCCGATTCGTCCTGGCCGTCGGGTTCATCCTGATCGGCGCCCAGCGGGAGTGGTTCGGCCTTGCCCTGCTGGCCGGGTTCGCCGTCATCGGGTTATTGGCCGTGCCGGTAGGGTCGGCGCCGTCTTCGACGTCTGCGGCCCGACGAGCCCCGCAGACCTGAGCGATCACGCGGCCGCCGAGGGCGGAACTCGGCGATGGCACCTCCACGTTGAGCTCGGCGGCCATCGCCGGGTTCCTCTCGCACGTCGCCCTGGCCGGGCCGCCGATCCTGGCGGCGTTCAACGGCGCCGACGCCGACACCGTCTCGACGATGTTCGTCGTCCTGACCGCCGTCCGTCTGCCCCACCTTCTCCTGCAGGCCGGTGCACCCCGGGCCGGCGTCGTCTTCCAGATCCTGGGCCGATACCGACCGATCGCTCCACCTGGATCCCGTGCGACGGCGGGCATCGCCGCTGATCACGACCCTCGTCGCCGCAGCGATGGCCGGACTGGTCGGGGCCGCACTTGGCGACCCGCTGTCGGCGGTGCGTTCGACATCGGCGGGCAGGTCGACCGGGGCGTCCTATGCCGCGATCTCCGCGGCGGCAGCCTGCTCTCGGTCGGGGCGACGCTCGCGACCGTTCAGCTCGTCGCCGAGCAGCGGAATCGGCTGGTGGTCCGAGTTGGGTGATGCCACTCTCGGGCGCCGCGATTCTGGCGATCATCGATGACGTCACCGAAGTATCGGACGTCGCAACGGGTCTCCTCGTCCTCCACGTCGTCGTTCTTGGCGCGATGACCGTGCTGCCCACGCTGCTTCGTCCGTCCGGTACGGCCGGTCGCGGAGCGGATCGAAGAAACGGTCGATCACGTTGAACCGGTCCTCAACGCCTCAGGAGTGAGGACCGGACGAGATGATAGGTCGCCCACGTTTCGAAGGGAACGAATCCAAGGCGTGTCCAGACCCGCATCACGTTGGTGTTCACACTTTGCGTCGAGATTCGCAGCACCGGCACCTTCCGTCGGAGGACCTCGTCCATCACCGACATGATGATGAATCGGTACAACCCGCCACCCTGGTGGTCGGGGTGCATCGCCGCCAGGCGGATGTCACCGATGTCCCCGCTCCAGTCGACGATGGCGAACCCCATGGGAGATCCGGAGGCGGACAGGAGCATCGAGGTGGTGCACGCTGGCTCGGCCATCAGGGTCTGAGCCCACTCGACGTATCCGAGGAGCGCTCGGCCACGATCGAGCAGTGGATTTGCAATGTAATGATTCCGATAATTCGCGAACGAGGCCGAGATCAGCGTGCCGATCGACTCGGCATCCTGAGTGTCGACGATCGTCAACCCGTGGCCCGGCGCAGAGCGCCTTCGTTCCTGGGCTGACCATTCCCAGTAGAGCAGATGGTCCGCCGTGAAGGCGACGACGTGATCCATCGCCGCCAAGTTCGCAGCGATCTGCGGCTCGCCGCCCGACACCCGCAGGATCGCGATGTCGAAGCTCGCCACCTCCTTCGCCAACTGCTCGATGTCGAGGTCGCCATCGAGCTGTCCGCTGTCCGATCCGATAGCCAAATCGTTGGGATTCGACTGGCGAGTATCTCAAGGGCATCGGCACGAGCCTCCTCTTCCCGCCAGGCGGGTCCCAGGCATGTCGAGACCCTGACGCTAACCTCTCGCTTGCTCTGTCGAACGGACCAGCACTGGACTCATCGTGCACGCTCTCCACAACCCACCGATCCGACCGGGCATCTCGTCGTCGTGCCCGCATACCGGTCTCCCGGAACACTTCGCGAGGTCTGCCTCGAGCTCGATCGCCACGTCAGACCCCTCGTCGAGGAGATCGAGGTCATCTTCGTCGACGACGGGAGCGGCGACGGCACGTGGGCGACGATCATCGAGTTGTCGACCGAATTCACCTGGGTTCGGGGACTCACGCTGCTTCGCAACTACGGACAGCACAACGCCGTCCTCGCCGGACTGCGGGAGGCTCGACTCCCGCTCGTCCTCACCATCGACGACGATCTCCAGAACCCGCCCGATCAGGTCCCGTTGCTCCTCGGGGCGCTGAGCGACGACATCGACCTCGTCTACGGATCGCCGCGCCGAGGAGCCGCAGAACGCCGTCCGGAACCTGGCCTCGCGGCTGACCAAGCGATCGATGGGGTCGTGCTCGCCCGCCCTCGGCGGCACCGCGTGATGCTGTACCCAGAAGTTCCGGTCGGGACAGGTCGCGTTCCGGGTCTTTCGGCGGGAACTCGGGGCTCGGCCAGCCTCGGTGTGGCCGTCAGATGATCGAGGAACGGTACGCGATCTCCTGTCGAAGGTGTCTTGCTCGAAGCTGGGCCGACCAACCGGATGCACTGACGTGCACCGTGGACGTTCCCGCTGACGATCGTACCGGTCGAGCATCGCGGGTCACGGTCGCGCCGTCTCGTTGGACGAACAGGTCGCTCAACATGATCGACCGGGTACAGCCCGTCCCGCAGCGAGTCGAGCATGCGTTGGTTGAGCGGGCCACAGGGTCTCGTCAGTGCGTGTTCGGACTTTGCCTTGCTCTCTGGCCTACGTCGTCGGACTCTGATGTCTTCGCGGTCGACCGACGGGTGGCCCGGGTTGACCTTCCTCGACCGCCGCCGGGAGCCTTTGAGGCCTCGGGCGTACACACTCTCGCTACGCCTCGGCGTCGTCGGGGAGTACTATCGGAAGGATGCACTTCAGAGCGGGACATCCTAGGCTGGCGCACCGGCGCCGACCGAGACCGAACGAGGGGAAACCGAGGAATGAACGCAACCGGAGTTCGATTGCGAGCCATCGATCCCACGACCTCGAGTCGACCCGACGCTGGGGAAACGACCGGCGATCGGGCCCCTGACCATCGGGCGCCCCTTCCCGATCACCGAGTCGAACGAACGGGCGTGGCACGACACCCTGGGGGTCGGCGCACTCCCGACCGCTGCGGTGTGGGCCGTGGATGCGGGCGCCGGCATCGTCGGTGTCGTCCAGATCAACGAGATCGACTGGTTGCACCGAACCGCCTGGTTCGGCATCTTCATCGGCCCCGAGCACCAGGGCAACGGCCATGGACGGGCCGCGACCTCGCTGGCCTGTGCCCACGCCTTCGAACGGTTCAACCTGCGCCAGGTACGCCTTCGGGTGCGCGCCGACAACGAGGCCGCCGTCGCCCTCTACGAAGACCTCGGGTTCGAGCACGAGGGAACCCTGGTCGGCGCCGTGCTCGACGGCCATCGCCCGATCGACGTCCATCTCATGCGGCTCTCGACCCGGACCGACTCGCCAAAGAGCTAGGACCATGATGACTCTCCGCGAACGGGTGTTTTCCCCAACCCGTCGTCTATCACTCGTTCAAGCGGCTGGTGCTTCCGTAGGGGGCCCACCAACGCATCGTCGACTCGATGTTCGACGTCGCCGACGGCACATCGGTCCTGGATCTCGGCTGCGGCTACGGCGACTTCACCAAATTCTTCGCCGGTCGCTGTCGCTACGTCGGGATCGATCACAACCAGGGCTACATCGGACCGAGCGACGAGATGAACGGCGGGCTCGACGTCAAGTTCATCTGTGCCGACGTCACCGATCCGGTGGTGATCGAGCGACGGCCCCTACGACCTCGTCTTCCTCGCCGGCGTCCTGCATCACCTAGCGACACGTCAGGTGACCAACCTGGCCCGGAATGCTGCGCAACGGTCGTCGCCGGGCGGGTCGCCTCGTCGCTCTCGAACCGGTGTTCGACCCCGAGCAGGGTCTCACGGCGCGACTCATCATCGCTGCCGATCGCGGGCGCTTCGTGCGTGATGCGCCCGGATACGCACGTCTGCTGGCGACCTCCTTCCGGCGGTCGGACGACGACGGTCCACACCGACTTGCTGCGCATTCCCTATACGCACCTCTTGATCGAAGGCCGCAGACGACCGACACCGCCGGCGTCGAGCCCGAACCGCTCGTAGCACCCCGTCGGCGCTCGGCTCCATCGCCATCGGCGGCCAGGCCCCCGGATAGGCTTCGGCCCGTGGCGCAGACCCTCGACGCACCCCCGCTCGGCCGGGACTCGCCCTCGCCGGCGGTCGTGACCGCCATCACCAGGCTCCGGCCGTTCGCCGCGGTCCTGTTGCCGCTCGCCCTGTTCGTCATCCTGCAACCCGAGACCTACAGCGTCGCCCCGAACGGTCTCGACCCGTTCTTCTACAGCGGACTGGGCATCAACTTCGACGACTCGCTCGCGGCCGGCGGTGATCAGCACTACTTCATCTCGCGTTGGACGGTCTACTACCCGCTCCTGATCGCCAATGCCGTTGCCGGACCGTTCGTCGGACGACTGGTGTTGCGTCTGATCCTCGCCGCGCTCATCCTGCGGGGCCTCTGGGGGTTGCGACCGGACTGGACCTGGGCTCAGCGGCTCGTGATCGGCGGTGCCGTCGTGTCGATGCCCATGTTCCTGCGGGCATTCATGACCGATTACGCGGAGTACGCCGTCGCGACGTATGTGTTCGGGGTACTCCTGGTTTCGGTCCGAGACCGCCAGACGTTCCGCTCGGCGCTTCTAGTGGGGGTCTTCAGTGGCCTGGCCGTGGTCGCCAATCCACTCGCCGTTCTGGCCGTCTTCGTCCCGCTCGCCGTGTTCGTGCTGAACGGGACCACCGGGCTTCGTCGACGAATCGAGTATTCGTTCGTGATCGTGGCCACCGCAGCCGCGGTCGCCGTCGTCGGGCTGTTCTGGTTTCGCTGGTTCCACGGGATCGACAACCTCTACCAACCCACGTTCGACTTCATGCGGACCTACTCGGGTCGCGATCCGCTGAAGTCGCCCAGACTCGACTGGCTGGGCCGGTTCACCTGGCTGTGGGCCACCCCCCTGGTGCTGGGAGTCGCCGGTTTCCTCTGGCTCCGCCGGACCGTCAGCTTCGACCGGATGGACCGGATGGCCCTCCTGATCTGCGGTGCCCAGTACGCGATCCAGTGGCTCGACCAGTTCGTCCGCGACGGGAACGGGCTCGAAGTGTCGTACTACTGGTCGATGTCGTACCCGAGCTTTGCGCTGGCGCTGGCGCTGGTGCTCGGCCGGCTGACGACCCGACTCGAGGATCGGGTGGCTCTCGCGATCGGTGCGTCGTGGTGTGCTCTGCTCGTCATCGGCGTCCCGGATGCGCTCCGACTGCCGGCCGGTTTCGGGCTTTGCCGCCGTGTGCCTCGCTGCGGGCGTCGCCATGGTCGTCGTTGCCCGACCGAAACCGGTCGTGGCAGGGGTGAGTGTGGCGGTCTTCGTCTTGTTCACCCAGATCGCGGCACCGCCCTACGACCCGAGCGCTTACCACTCGCACAACCTCAGTCCGCGCTACGACGAGATCTTCTGGTCGGGTGGCGACGATGCCGAGGCCCAGTATCGGGAGGCGGTCTGGTTCGCAGATCAGATGGATGCCCTGCCCAACGACGCCGGATCGATCTTCCTCCCGGTCGGCGGGGCCTCGTTCGCCACGGTGGGGATCTACCAGGCTCATGTCGCCCAGCGTCTCATCACCCTGAACGAGGCCTATCGGGTGACCGACGATGCCATTCCTGCGGTTCTCACCAGCGGTGAACCGCTGTTCACCATGATCGGTCCGGCCGACGAGGTCGCCATCGCCCTGCCGAACGTGGTGTCCCAACTCGGTCTGGACGCACCGATCCTCGACGTCACCGACGAGGCAAATCTGGGCTATCGCCTCGTCGTGTACGAGATCCCGGAGATCGACCGGTTCCCGCAGGTCTTCGAGGCCAGTTCGCTCCCGATCGCCCAGGGGACGGTGCAAGACAGCGACGTCGTCGCCGCCGACGGGACCCCCGAGGGCTTCGTCACCTACGGGCCCTACGTACCGCTCGAGCCCGGCCTGTGGACCGTGACGGTCGACTATGCCTCGCCGGCACCGGTCGGCGCGATCGCCGGGGCCTTCGATCTCTTCACCCTCGAGCAGGATCGGATCCAGATCGTCGACCTCCTCGGCACGGGCGGCGAACCGGGACGGACCACACTGCGCTTCGAAGCCACCGACACGATCCAGCTGTGGGAGTTCCGCACGATGGTGAGCGGGCCGGCGGGCCTGACGATCGACCGGATCACGCTCGACCGGGGCTGACTGCCCAGCGGTTCAGTCGAGCCCGTCGAAGGCGGCGACGACCTCGATGACCCGATCGACCTCGTCGGGCCGGATGTCGGAGAACAGCGGCAGGCGGACCAGTCGGTCGCTGACGTCCGCGCTGACCGGGCACCCGAGCGGGGTTGTCCCGAACCGCCGCCCGGCGGTCGAGGAGTCGAGCGGCACGTAGTGGAAGACGGCGCCGACCTCGTGCGTGCGGGTATGGGCCAGCAGGGCCGTGCGCCGTTCCAGGTCGGGCATGAGGAACCCGAACAGGTGGTGGGAGGGCGTCGATCCCGGACTGGGTTCGAGCAGTCTCGCCCCCTGTTCGGACAACCACGGACCGAGTTCGTCCCGATAGCGGCACCACGCATCGTGGCGCCGCCGTTGGATCTCGTCGGCGAACTCGAGCTGGCTGAGCAGCATCGCGGCATTGAGGTCGGCGAGCAGGTAGCTGGAGCCGACGTCGACCCAGCTGTACTTGTCGATCATCCCCCGGAAGAACCGAGCCCGATCGGTGCCCTTCTCCCGAAGGATCTCGGCTCGCTCGTGGAGATCGGGGTCGTTGATCACGAGCGCACCTCCCTCTCCGCAGGTGACGTTCTTGGTGGCGTGGAAGCTGAGCGTCGACAGCTGACCGATGGTCCCGAGGGGGCGGCCGTCGGCGGCTCCGAACAGGCCATGAGCGTTGTCCTCGATGAGCATCACGCCGTGAGCGTCGGCCAGCGTCTTCAGACGTGGCGAGCACGGCGTCCCGCCGTAGTGGATCGGCACGATCGCCCGGGTCCGGTCGGACATCACCTGTTCGACCTGCTCGGGATCGAGGTCGAGGGTCTGCGGATCGACGTCGCAGAACACGATCCTCGCCCCCATCAGCGCAAAGGCGCCGGCCGTCGACGAGAACGTGAACGAGGGCACGATGACCTCGTCACCGGGCTGCAACTCGAGCAGCAACGCACTCAGTTCGAGGGCCGCCGTGCACGACGGTGTGAGCAGGACCCGGGCCCCGTCGTGGAGGGCCGAGAGCGCCTCGGTGGCCCGGACGCCGAAGGGCCCGTCTCCCGACAGGTGCCCGCTTAACGATGCTCTCGCGAACGTAGTCGAACTCCGTCGGCGCGATGGTCGGTCGGTTGAACGGAATCGATCGCTCAGACATCGGTGACCCGGTCGATCTCGGCCGTGGCCTCTTCGCGAGACGTCTCGACGACGGACCGGAGGTAGGCGCCGTACCCGGACTTGTCGAGGGGTCGGGCGAGTTCGATCAGCGCATCGGCGTCGATGTAGCCGAGGCGGAAGGCGATCTCCTCCAGCGCCGAGATCTTCACCCCCTGGCGCTTGTCGATGACGCGGACGAACTCGGCCGCTTCGACCATCGAGTCGAACGTGCCGGTGTCGAGCCAGCTGTGTCCCCGCCACAGTCGGGTGATCCGCAGCTCGCCGGCGTCGAGATACAGGTTGTTGAGCGTCGTGATCTCGAGCTCACCCCGAGCCGAGGGTTTCACCAGCCGAGCCAGCTCGCTGACCCGATCGTCGTAGAAGTAGAGTCCCGTCACGGCCCAGCGACGAGCGAGGTCGCTCGGGCTTCTCCTCGATGGATCGAGCCAGCCCGTCGGGGCCGAACTCGACGACGGCGTAGCGGCCCGGATCGGTGACCCGCTGGGCGAACACGGTGGCGCCGCGATCGTGGCCGGCCGCCTCCCGGAGCAGCCCGGAGAGGCCGTTCCCGTAGAAGAGGTTGTCTCCGAGGACGAGCGCCGTGGCCTGATCGGCGATGAAGTCCTCGCCGATCAGGAACGCCTGAGCGATGCCTTCGGGTCGGGGCTGGGTCTCGTACGCGATGGAGACTCCCCACTGCTCGCCGGTGCCGAGGACCCGACGGAAGGCGGCGAGATCGTCGGGCGTGGTGATGACGAGGATCTCGCGGATGCCGGCGAGCATGAGCACCGACAGCGGGTAGTAGATCATCGGTTTGTCGTAGACCGGCAGGAGCTGCTTGGAGACGCCGAGGGTGATCGGATGCAGCCTGGTTCCGGTGCCTCCGGCCAGCACGATGCCCTTGTTCATGCCGTCGGTCCCGTGCTCAGACCCACCCGGGCCCCGCCACCGGTCCGGGCCAGGAGCGGCGCCCACCAGTCCTCGTTGTCGAGATACCAGTCGACGGTGTCGACCAGTCCGTCGTCGAAGCGATGCGCCGGCTGCCAGCCGAGTTCGGTCCGGATCCGCGTCGAGTCGATGGCGTAGCGCAGGTCGTGCCCGGGTCGATCGACGACGAAGTCGATCAGTTCCCGACGATCGTCGGTGCCGAGACGACGGTCGACGGCGTCGCAGATCGCGTGCACGACCGCGAGGTTCGAACGTTCGCCGCCCCCGCCGACGTTGTAGCTGCGGCCTGTCGTGCCCCGTTCGACCGCCAGCATCAGGGCCGCCACGTGGTCGTCGACGTGCAGCCAATCACGAACGTTGGCGCCCGTGCCGTAGACCGGCAACCGCTCGCCCCGGGCCGCCTTGATGGTCACCAGGGGGATCAGCTTCTCGGGGAACTGGTAGGGCCCGTAGTTGTTGGAGCAGTTGGTGAGGACGACGGGCAGGCCGAAGGTCTCGCTCCACGCCCTCACCAGGTGATCGGCCGAGGCCTTGCTCGCCGAGTAGGGCGACCGCGGATCGTAGGGGGTCTGCTCGTCGAAGGCACCGCCGTCGAGGGGGAGCGACCCGAAGACCTCGTCGGTGGAGACATGGAGGAACCGATGCAGCGAGTCGAGCCCCCGGGCCGCCTCGAGGAGATTGAACGTGCCGACGATGTTCGACTCGAGGAAGGCTCGCGGTCCGTCGATCGAACGATCGACGTGGGACTCGGCGGCGAGATGGAGGATGACCTCGGGTCGGAACGTCGAGACGACCTCGGCGACGGCGTCGGCATCGGCCAGATCGACCTGACGGAAGGAGTAGCGGGACGATTCCGCAGCCGTGGCCACCGATTCGGGCGACGACGAGTAGGACACCCGGTCGAGGTTGGCGACGACATGATCGGTCTCGGCGATCAGGTGTCGGACCAGCGCCGATCCGATGAATCCGAGGCCACCGGTCACGAGCAGTCGCATCTGCTCACCGTAGCGGCTCGATACGCAGCTGGGAGCGACACTCCCGGGGCGACGCGACCCCGCCGGAGCACCGTTCCGGGGCTGCGCCGGGCCCGTCACCCGATGGATCCGCTGGTTCTCGGTTGTCAGGAGCCGGTGACCGTGGCCGTCCAGCCGGCGACCTCGGCTGCGTACGAACGCCAGGTCGGGAGCTCGAGATCCCGGGCCGCAGCACGGAGCTCGGCGTTCCGGGGCGGATCCACCACCTCGGCGATGGCGTCGGCGACGACCGGCGCGTCGAGCGAGGCCAGGCGAACCTGGCCTCCGGGGCCGATGTGGTCGAACACGGGCAGCCCGAGGGCGCCGACGACCGGGCACCCCATCGCCAGGGCCTCGAGGGGCGGCAGCCCGTACCCCTCGTGCTGCGAGAGATAGACGGTGGCCGACGCCCGCCGGAGTTCACCGGCGACGGCAACGTCGGACGCCGACCGCAACCACCGGAAGCGGGCCTCGTGGTCGACCAGGCGCTCGACCCTGGCAACGAGGTCCGGGATCGGCCCAGCCGGCACGTCCGATGCAGACCAACTGCAGGGGGTGCCCGCGATCCCAGAGCAGCTCGACGGCGTCGAGGACCCGATCGATCCGCTTCCGGGGCTCGATCGTGCCGGGCGCGACGATGGTCGGAATCGCCGGAGACGGCGAGTGCCGGCGTCCGAAGGTGTCGGCGCCGGGCAGGTGGACCACGGCGCCGGGCACCGGACGCCGGGCCATGCGAAGGATCTGTTCCCGGGTCTGATCGGAGATGGACGAGACGTGCTGCAGCGACGAGACGAGTCGGAAGTACCGGGAGGTGTGGCTCTGATCGGGGGCGGCGAAGGCCCAGGGCTCGATCTGGGGCAGGGCATCACACACGATGGCCATGGTGCGAGCGGGCTTGGCGGCGCTCCAACGGGCGAGCGTGTCGAGGGTCTCGGGCCGATAGCTGGGCTCGGGAAGCAGGTAGGACCCGAAGAGCCACGGCGAGGACGACGGTGGGACGACGGTCTGCACATGAGGCGAGAGGCCGGCGTACACCGCCTCGGAACGGACCTCGGTTCGCTCCCAGTCGTCGAGGTCGGGTGGGTCGAAGACGAGGTCGAGCATCCGGGCAGCGGCCTCGGTCGACACGATGTGGAGCCGGTTGCCCCTCCGGTAGCCGACGACCGCCGGCTGCAGGTCGTGTCGCCACGACGACAGCAGGCCGTGCAGCACCCGCTGGACCCCCGTGGCATAGGGCTCGGCGACGAACTGGGTCAGATCGATCAGGACGTGGCCGTGGCGCTCGTTCATCGATCGATCCCCTCGATCCCGATGGCCGCCAGCAGCGCTTCGGCGTACCGGATCGGATTGCGCTCGGCCAGGTAGACCGTCCTGGCCCGTTCGATCCGCTCGGGATCCTGGTCTCGTGTTCTCGCCAGACGGGCCACGGCCTCGGCGACCAGGAACGGACTCACCGGCGCGTCGACCCGCTCGACGAAGTCGGGAGCCTCGAGCGCATCGGCCAACGCCGTCGTCGCCACGGTCGGCAGGCCGAAGGCGATCGTGTCGGCCAGCGCCCCCGAGACCTGCCCGGGAAGGTCGAGTCGGAGCTGGACGGCGACGTCGACACCGATGTGGAAGGCGTCGAAGGTCGCCTCGTCGAGGTAGCCGTGCAGCGTCACCGAGTCGGCGATTCCTTCGTCCTCGATCAGGGCGCGAAGGCGTTCCAGCTCCGCGGGCGGGCAACCGCCGGCCAGGTGGAGCTGGGGTCGCAGGCCCCACCCGGCGAGCCAGGCGGTCGCGGCGATCACCACACCGGTTCCCTTGTAGCCGATGTTGTGTCCTCCGAACGCCGCGATGTGCAGCCGGTCGGGATCGAGCCCCAGTGCGGCCCGGACCCCTCGCCGACGCTCGGCGTCGACGACCCCGTCGAGGCTCCGGGTCGAGGCGAAGGGCAGCACCACGGGCTCGACGCCTTGCCGCGTTCGAACCAGATCGGCCAGCTGACGCGAATGGACGAGCAGGGGCTCGGCCAGCGCCGCGATCTCCCGATACCCGAGTCGCTCGCCCGTGCCGCCGGTCGAGTGGCGGTCGAGGTCGTCGACGTGGGGCCGGTCGAGGCCGTCGGCCAGGAGATCGGCCGTCACGTGGGGACCCTGCCATTCCCGGTAGATGTCGGTCATCCGCTGGTCATGGCTGACGACGGCGCCGCCGAAGCCTCGCAGGAGTTCGAGGGCCGGCACGTGGTAGTGACTGTTTCCGAGCACGATCAGCGCGATGGGTGATCCCCGGATCCCGGTAGTCGGGGTCGGTCAGCGGCAGCTCCCGATAGGTCCCGTGATCGATGGGGCGGTCGGTCAACGAGAAGACGGTCAGATCGACCCGCTCGCAGAGTGCGGCCGCAGTGAGGTGATGATAGGTGGCCACCCCCGAGGCACTGGGGGGCCAGGGCGTGACCATGGCCAGGTGGGGGCGGGCCGGCGTCGCCCGGACGTCGACCTCGACGGGTCGGTCGGCGCTTCGCAGGGTGCTCGCGACCCGATCCCGGAGCGTCTCGCCGATCGTCGAGGGTTCGAACCGATCACCGATGGCGCGACGTTGGCGCTCGAGGAGCTCGGCGGACTCGGCGAGTCCCCGTTGCACCGCATCGGCCAGGGCCCGAACGTCGTCGGGTGGGGCGAGCCACCAGCCCTCGCCGACCAGTTCGACGTGGACGGGATGCTCGGAAGCGACGACGGCGGTCCCCCGTCCGACCGACTCGATGACGGGGATCGAGAAGCCCTCGTCGTAGGAGGGCATCAGGGTGAGCGCCGCATCGCGGTAGAGCGCGACGAGTTCGTCGTCGCCCAGATCGCTGACGGCGACGATGTGCCGTGGATGCCAGCCGACCGAGTGGGCCAGCAGGTCCAACTCGTGGCGATGCTCGTGGGGAAGGTGCGAGAGGATCACCAGGTCGAGGTGGACTCGCCTCCGGGCCAGTTCGGCCATCGTGAGCACGGCCGCCGGGAGGTTCTCCGGGGATCGGCTCCGAGGGGTGCGAAGACGAACCCGCCCGGGGCCAGGCCGCGGGCAGCGGTCCGGGGGTGATGCCGTGGAGGGGATCCGAGACACCGATCACGTCGACGGCGTCGGCCCCGATTTCGAGGTGGCCGATGCACTCCTCGGCCGTCGCGGCCGAGTTGGCCCAGAGACGGTCGAACCGGGCGAGTTGGAGCAGACGGGCCGCGTACTCGACGCGTGCGATCGGGTCGGCGAGATAGGTGGCCGGGTGGGTGGCCGGGATGAAGTCGTGGACGATACCGACCGACACCGCGGCTCGTCCGAACAGCGAGCGCCCGAACCGGATCGGGCTCGTCATCGGTGCCGGATCGAGGTAGAGGTCGACGGGTCCATCGACTCGTGCCGGGTTCGCCTCGACCCTGCCGACGAGCGATGACGTGTGAGCCGAGACGGCGGGCAGCAGCGGATCGACGAGCAGGATCACCTCGCCGACCGTGGCGTCGGCGGCCAAGGCGTTCAGCACCCCCGATGCCAGTTTGCCGATGCCCCGGGTGGCGAAGTTCGGATCCTGCAGACAGCGACCGTCGACCACGACCGTGCGGGTCTCTGCTTCCGTCGCGGGCCGGCGAGGACCCTCGGCCGGCAGTTCGAGTGCCGCCAGCAGCTCGACGAGTGCCCGACGCTCGACCAGACCGGGATCGAGCGGATGGAGCGCGGGCTCCTGGCGCAGCCCGAACGAATCCAGCCGTTTGGCGAGGGCGAGACGCTGCCCGTCGTCGAGGAGCCGTCCCGGCTCGGGGAGGAGCCGCACGACCTGTTCGATCGCTCCGGTCCCGGCCGGCCGATCGACGCCCTGCCCGGGCACGAACCCGAACCGCTCACTCGACTGCATGAACCCGTCGTAGACCGGTTGGATGGCGGCGCGATGCCGCTGCAATTTGCCGACCGCTCGCCTCGACAGCCGAACGGCCCGGTCGGGCGATCGCCCGATGATGCTTCCGAGCCGGTAGGAGCGGCTCGCCAGCACGGCATCGAGTTCGGACTGGACCCGTGCCCAGTCGACGTAGCGCCGCTCTGCCTCATGGGCCAGCATCTCGGCCGCCTCCCGTTCGGCCGCCTGGAGTTCGCTGAACAACTCGCGGGCGTAGTCGACCAGCGCTGCTTCGGCGACGTCGGCCCGTTCGGTTTCCGCACGCGCCGTCGCCTCGGCGGCCATCACCCTGGTCTCGAGTTCGCGATAGGCCACCTCGGCCACGTCGAGCAGGCGGGCACGCTCCCGCTCGGCCGACGCCAGATGGTGGTTGTCGAGCGCCGAGATCGGATAGGCCAGCGCCTCTGCCAGATCGCTGCGTCCGTTCGGGACGTAGAACCGGTTGATGCCGTCGAAGACCGCGAACTGGTAGCCCGAGGCCAGGATCCCGGGTTCCCACTCGTGGTGCGACGCCAGCCGTGAGTGGGTCTTGACCGCCTCGACCACCACGACCGTGGGTAGCCAGCGGGCCAGGTCGATCGAGCGGAGGACCGAGGCCTCGGCCCCCTCGACGTCGATCTTCAGCAGATCGATGTCGGTACCGGCCGGAAGATGGGTCTCGAGGATCGCGTCGAGTGGGAGCGCCTCGACCTCGATCGGCGTCAGCTCGACCGCTCCGAGGTGCTCGTGCGCCGCCGGCACCGTGGTCGACCAGCCCGTGCGCTCGTAGGACACGAACAGCGTCATCGTTCCCGGTTCCTCGGCGACCGCCACCCGGAGATTGATGTCGTCGGGTCGCTTGGCGAGCAGTTCGTCGAAGTCGACGCCCGGCTCGAGATTGAGTCCCGTCCAGCCCCGTTCGGAGAACAGGGCGGTCATCGAGTCGACCTCGGGACCGCCCGCTCCGACGTCGACCCAGAACCCTCGGTCGATCGAGTCGAAGATCCGCAGGAGGCGGACGTCCTCGGCGTTCTGCGAGAAGCTGCGGACGGGCCCCGCCGTGATCGGATCGACGTAGCGGGCTGCCGGGGCGGCGCGATGGGGACCGTTCCTCATCGATCGCCGGGCCGCTGCCGATCGAGGCGGCGAACGCTCTCGAGCGTCGCCTGCTCGAGGCGATTGAGCCGTTCGACGACGGGGTGCACCTGCCACCAGCTCAGCGCCTGCACCACGCGTTTGATCGGGGCGATCCCGGGCCGGGCCGACGTGGCCGTCGGACGGACGAGCGGGTCGCCCAACTCGGCGAGCGGCATCCACGGTGGCTCGTCGGTCGCCGTGGGCGCGGCCGGCGAGCTCGCTCGCTCGCGTACCTGTCTCTGGATCGCGCCCTGGTCGGGATGGTCGTGATCGACCCGCCAGGTCGACGCCGCCACGTCGCGGCTCGACTCGTCGAGCGCAGCCTGGGGATCGATCTCCTGAAGGAGCGCAGCCACCAGCGCCTCGTCGTCGTCGACGAAGATCGCCCCGCCCTCGCCGACCTGATCGGCCAGGCCACCCACCCGGGTGGCGATCACCGTGCGGGGAACCAGCTTGGCTCGTTCGATGACACCGGACGACCAGATCTCGCGGTAGGGAAGCACGATCGTGTCGGCGGCCACGAGCCAACGGTCGAACTCGACGTCTCCCACGAAGCCCTCGTGGAGCTCGGCCCCCGGGGTCGCCGCGGCCAACCGACGGAGGCGACCGACATGGGAAACCACATCGGGGTGATCGATGCGCGCCGAGCCCACCACGTGGAGCGACGCCAGACCGGGCGGCAGCTGTCGGAACGCCTCGATGGACCGATCGAAGCCCTTGTGAGCCTGAAGGAACCCGATCGACACGAAGACGTGTCGGGTCGGATCCAGCCCCAATTCGGCTCGTGCGGACTGCTGGTCGCCCCGGTAGCGAAGCGTGAACGACTGCCCGTGGTCGACCAGCGTGAGGCCGGAGGGGTCGAGACCGAGCGCCTCGACCAGCCGGTCGCGTTCGGAGGCGGTGTGCAACGACACCGTCCGCGCCGACCGGATGGCCGCCGCCGCCGCCCGACGTTCGATCGGGTTGACGTCGAGCGCCGCGTAGTCGATCTCGTGGATCCGCAGCTCCAGGTCGGTCCGGCGCCCGAGGACGGCGAGGAGACCCCACTGACCGGCGCGCTGCAACGCCGTTCGGCAGCCGCTCGTCAGCAGTTCGGGGTAGAACTGGACGATCACCCGATCGAACGATCGAGCGAGTACCAACAGCCGACCAAGACCCTTCGGGCCGCCGACCCCGTGGTGATACCGGGCCGCCGAGGGCACCGGTGAGCACACGGCGACCTCGTTGCCCGCCGACCGCAGCCGGGCCACTTCCTGTGCGGCGTAGGTGGCGATCCCGTCTCGATAGGGCGGGAACGGCGAAACCATGAGGATCCGGCTCATACGGGATCGGTCCATTCCACGAGCAGTCGCTCGACCTGGTCGAGGACCGTGTCGGGCGCGTAGTGACGGCTGACGTAGGCGGCACCGGGGAGGGCGAGCGCTGCGGCGGCGGCGGGCTCGTCGGCAACGAAGCGGAGACACTCGATGAGTTCCTCCTTCGTCCGGTAGAGCAACCCGGCGCCCGAGCGCTCGACGTGCCACGACACCACGTCGCTCTTGGCGTTGGCGATGACCGGTGTCCCGGCGGCCCACGCCTCGAGAACGGTCCGGGAGAAGCTCTCGAGCGCCGAGGGTTGGACATAGACCGAAGCGGCGGCCATCGCGTCGTTGCGATCCTCCTCGGAGACGAAGCCCAGGTCGATCACCCGACCGGCGAGCTCGGGTGGGGTCTCGGGGTCACCGACGCCGGACGTCACCAGCTGGAGCGGCAGACCGTGCACCACGACGGCCTCGGAATAGGCCGCCAGCAGCTGAGACCAGCCCTTGCCCCACTCTCGCCGACCGGCGTAGTAGATGAACGGCTCCTGGATCCCGTACGACTGCCGGAAGCGATCCGGGTCGTAGCCCGGCGGGAGGTGCATCGCCGACCCGACGACGGCTCGTTGCGCCGGGAGGCGGAACAGCCGCTCGGCCAGCGCTGCTTCGGGATCGCTCAGGAACATCACGCCCCGGGCGTCGGAGAACAACGGCCGGAACAGCTCGAGCTTGGCGGGGGGCTCGTCGTGCAGGCACGGCATGAGGATCGTGCGTTCCGGTGCGATCTGTCCGACGGCGAACGTCGTCCAGAACATGTAGGGAGCCAGGACGATCGCCCGGTAGTCGCGCTGATGGTCGAAGACGTGGTCCCACAGTCCGCTCACCCGCAGGCTGTCGTTCATCCAGAGTTGCTGGTCGGAGATCGAGACGAACGCCCCGCTCAGGATCCTCCCCCCGATGTCCTCGCGATGGAGACCCGGCGTGGTCAGCTCGGTGGGGAACCGGCGAACGGTCATTCCGTCGACGGTCGTCGTGCCCGCCGGGTAGTGGTTGGCCCAGGTGAAATGATCGACGGCACAGGTGGTGAGGATCTCGACCCGCCAGCCACGGGCCGCCAGACTGCGGCCGAGTTCGGCGATCACGGCCTCGGCTCCCCCGACGACCTCGGGCCCGAAGCGCGGCGGAACCAGGGCGATCGTGCCCTGCCGGTCGACCCCCTCGGGCGATACCCCGGTCACGACCCGACCTGGTGGAGTTCGGCACTCAGATCGAACACCACCCGGCCCGAGATCGGTCGACCGCTCTCGACGTCGAAACTGACGGCGCCGAGGGCGTGATCGAACTCGAAGGTCTCCTTCGAGTCCTGGAGGACGAACGACACGTGATAGCGGTGGTCCATGAGCGGGAGGTCCTCGATCGTGAAGCGGACCTCGCCCTCGCCCTCGATGTGCCACAGGTCGATCTCGTTGATGTCGTAGGTCGACGAGTTCAGCATCAGGACACCGTCGTTGGCCTTGATCATGATGCGCGCCCGCATGCACTCGACGGCGCCGGTGGCCCGGTAGCGCAGACGGAACGTGATCCGATCGCCCGGGCGGAAGAACTCGCGACCGTCGGGGGGCGGGTCGACCGCCGTTCCGGTGATGTGGACGACGGGGTCGGAGCCGGGATCGAAGGTGTCCAACGGTTCGAGGGGCTCGGCATCGAAGCCGCCGCTGGTGACCTTGTTGGGGTCGACGTCGAGGGAACGCCGGTAGCGGGCGGCGGCCTCGCCGGGCGGGCCGTCGAACAGCATTCGGCCCCGATGCAACACCACGGCGCGGTCGCAGAACTGGCGAACCTGATCGGGCGAATGCGAGACCAGGAGGATCGTGCGACCTTCTTCCTGGAACCCCCGGATGCGTTCGAGACACTTGCGCTGGAAGGCCTCGTCGCCGACCGAGAGGACCTCGTCGATGAGGAGGACGTCGGGCTCGAGATTGACGGCGACGGCGAAACCCAGCCGGGCGTACATGCCCGACGAGTAGTGCTTGACCTGGGAGTCGATGAAGTCGTGGAGATCGGAGAACTCGACGATGTCGTCGAAGATCTCGTCGATCCGTCGATGCGAGAACCCGAGGATGGAGCCGTTCAGGTAGACGTTCTCGCGGCCGGTGAGGTCGGGATGGAACCCGGCGCCGAGCTCGAGGAGGGCCGAGAGACGACCGCGGACCGAGACCTCACCGAGGGTCGGACGAATCGTCCCGGCGATGCACTTGAGCAGGGTCGACTTTCCCGACCCGTTGTGGCCGAGCACGCCGATGGTCTGACCGATCTCGACGTCGAACGTGACCTCGTCGAGTGCCTTGAAGGTCTCGACGGAGTTGTTGCGCAGGGTCAGCAGCCGGTCCTTCATCGTCTTGGCAGGCTCGGAGTTCCGTTTGAAGGTCTTGGTGACGCCGACGATCTCGATGGCATTGGCCATGGTCAGAGTTCCTCACCGAAGTTCGCCTCCAGCTTGCGGAAGACGATCAGCCCGATCCAGACCACCACGGCGGCGATCCCGATCTCGATGAGCAGGTTCTGCAGGTACCACCAGCCATCGTGCTTGAGCATGAACTCGAAGGTCTCGTCCTGGACCTCGGGCGTGAAGTTCTCGGGGTTGTACAGGACGCGCTGGAAGGTCGTGACCGCCGGCAACATCGGATTGAGCAGCGTCAGCCGCTCGGCTCCGACCCCGAACCGGTCGGTGATCCCGGTGGCGACGAACTGGTAGGGATAGACGATGGGGGTCAACCAGAACCAGGTGAGGATGCCGAGTTCGAGGAAGTGTTGGACGTCTCGGAAGTACACGTTCATCGCCGAGAGCAGGAGCCCCAGACCCGTTCCGAGCAACAGGGCGACGATCATGGCGGGGATCAGCAGGGGCAGCAGCGACCATGCCGGCGACTGCTGGAACACGGCGAGCCCGACGAACAACACGATCATCTGGAAACAGAACGTGATCAGCGAGGCGCCGATGGCGGCCAGCGGGAGGATCTCGCGCGGGAACCAGACCTTCTGCACCAGCGAGCCGTTGCCGGTGATCGAGGTGGTGGCGGCGGTCAGACCGACGGCGAAGAGGTTCCAGGCCTGGAGGCCCGAGAGCAGCAGGAGCCCGTACCGGGGGGCACCCGACGGCAGGATCACCCCGAACACGATGCTGAACACGGCGAGGTAGAGCAACGGGTTGAGCAGGGTCCACACGATCCCCAGGACGCTGTTCTTGTACTTGACCTTGATCTCGCGGGAGGTCAGGTTCCCGAGCAGCTCGCGGTACTGCCAGATCTCGCCCATACGGGTGGCCAGGCTGACCGGAACGGCGCTGTTCTTCATGATCTCGGTTGAATCGAGTTGGCTCATGAATGGTCCGGAGACGATGGCCGAACGGTGGTGCGGGACAAGCTGGAAAGGCTAGCCCGGGGCCCGCGGTTCGGGGCGCCCGCCGCCGACGGCGGCCGCACGTTCGAGACCTTGCGCGCTTCGATGAGCGGCGAGGGATCGCCCACCGCCGGCAGACCCTTCGGCGGGTGGTGCTCGACGTGGAAGCCGTTTCGTCGAAGCAGTGCCACGGCCCTCGACCGGAACTCGCGACGCCGGGTCGACGGCGGGAGGCTCAGGACCAGGCGGGCCTCGTAGCGCATGACCCGAGCGACCTCGCCCAGCACGGCGTCGTCGAGCAGATCGTCGAGATCGGTGCTCGTCGGCGTGGCGACGACCAGGTCGACGAGGTCGTCGTCACAACCGAAGGGACCGGTCGATCGGGTCCACAGGGCCAGCTCGAGGCCGTCGGCGGCCCACGCGGCGGGTGGGACGACGGTCGAAGCCGCCCGGTCGTCATCGGTGACGAGCCGTCCGACGACGCGGTACCCGCGCCGGTCGAGCAGCGACACGCCCGGCGGGGTCGGCGTCAGATCGAGTGCGACGCCACCCCATGGGGCCAGCGGAACGGCGGCGAAGGCCTGAGCGAGCTGTTCGAGGTCGTCGGGACCACGGCGGTCGAGTTCGATGGTCGACGCCGCCCGTGCGACGTTCGCCCGGCTCGTCTCGATGGGCCACCATCCCGACATGGGCGGCGTCCATCGTCGGGAGCGGAGGCCGGCGACCAGCCGGTGGTCGTCGACCGCCAGGGGTCCATCGGGATCCCAGCGCTCGACGTGACAACGGGTGTCGGCCACATCGGTCACGATCGGCCCGCGGTGGCCGGCGTCACGAAGTTGTCCCCGCACGCGGTCGGGTGCGATCACCACGGCCGCACCATCGACGGCGCGCAACAGGTCGACGAGGTGCGACGGGGGGAACGCCGCGACCAGTTCGACCACCCGAGGTCGCCTCGTGATCCGTTGCGGGCGGGCGGCCACCAGGTCGTCGTCGCCGCCGAGCCGGAGCCGATTGGCGACCAGCGTCACGACGACGAGGCATCGGCCCGGAGACCGGCGATCGTGTCCATCGCCGCAGAGAGCTCCAGCCGGAGTCGGGCCACGTCGTCTCGTAGATTCGAGACCTCGTCGAGCAGCTCGGCGACCCCGGCCGCCGTCGATTCGCCGTGTCCGACCAGATGCACCGATGCGGCATCGGGCCGACCGGCGGCGAGTGCCGCCAGGGGCAGGTATCGGTCCGGAATGTATTCGACGATCGCACGAC
Source organism: uncultured Acidimicrobiales bacterium (assembly GCA_963717115.1). Lineage (GTDB taxonomy): Bacteria > Actinomycetota > Acidimicrobiia > Acidimicrobiales > SZUA-35 > JBBQUN01. The sequence continues at coordinate 868,854 of CAVQVO010000020.1, forward strand.
GCATGGCGGGGCCTCCGGCCGGTGAGGCTATCAGTGATGCCCCGGCCTCCTGGGTGACCCCGCCCGTGCCGACCCTCGCCGCGGGGGGACCAGGAGCGCCCGTTCAGCCCTGGGCCCGGGACCAGAATTCGTCGGATGCGCCCAGTTCGGCGGCGACGACCAGGTCGTTGGACAGACCGATCCGGTTGGCGGCGTCGTCTCGTCCGCCGGGGTCGGCGGCACGTCCCAGCACCCGCTGGTAGAGCCGGTCGGCTCGGTCCCGGCGGGACTCGAGGGAGGCGTAGAAGCCGGCCGAGACGTCGTCGAGTCGCACCCGCTCCACGTCGAGCTTGGCGACCCAGTAGTTCAGGCCGCCCGGATCGGGATCACGCCCGAGCAGATCGCGATACAGCGCCGTGACGTAGCCGGTGCTGCTCGAACCGCTTCGGGCGTAGTACTCCGGCGACCCGTAGAAGTAGACGCCGAGGGAGGCATAGGAGACCCCCTGGCGGACGACGACGTCGAGCCAGTAGGCGCTCCCGGCCGCATCGGGCGCCCGGTCGAGCGATGTGGCGTAGAGCTCGTTGATCATCGCCCCGGCGAATTCGGGGCTCTTCGACAGGGGATCGGTCAGGGCGTAGCGATTCCCGTTGGCCTGGATGCGGTCGTACCAGAAAGCCAGTTCCGAGGGGACCGGATCCCGGCCCAGGTAGGTGAGATACGCCTTGGAGACGAACGCCGCAGTGGGCGTCCCCTCGAGGTCGGTGCGGTACACGAGCCCAGGGGTGAACCAGTCCGACTTGAGGAGGTAGCCGAAGTCGGCCCGGACCTGCTGCCCGCTGACGGAGCGCTTGCCGTTCTGGAACGAGTACTCCACCGTCTTGGCCCGGCCACCATCGCCGTGCGGATCACCCGGGTACCGCTCGGTCACCCGCATCGAGACCAGCCGGCCGAGCCCGTACTTGGCCTCGACGGCGGCGGTCGACAGACGAACGGTCCAGGACCGCTGCGGGTTGGCGGGATCGGCGTCGCCGGCGTCGACCACGGCCGGGAACGTGCCGGCGATGGTGTGTCCACCGGTGCTCGACGAGAACTCGGTGCGGGCGATGCGCCCATCGGCGTGAACCCGAACGATCCCGGCGGTGGCGACGACGGCGGCGTCGGTGGATGCCGAGCCCGCTTTGGGGCCGCCGTTCTGGTAGCGGCCGGCGTAGACCTGACACAGGGTCGTGTCGCAGGTGTCGGCGTAGGGCGCCTGGCGGGTGTCACCGGCCAGCGCATACGAGCGGGCCGCCACGGCCTGGGCCTGCAACGACGCCGCCGGCCACGAGGTCGGGACCTCGTAGGGCACGACACCCCGGAGGACCTCCTCGATCGTGGTGACGTTGACCGTCCCGAGGCCCGTCTTCTTCGACCCGGAGAAGGCGCCACGGTCGAGGATCTGCAGTTCGCCGCTGTAGGACCGAAGCTCGGCGCCGCAGACGGCGAGGAGACCGTTCGCATCGTCGGTCGGATTGTCGTCGCGGACCCGGAACAGCCGGCCGGCCGGGCAGATCGATCGGGTCGGTCCACGGGCCGTTGCAGCTCAGACCCCATTCCCACTGCATGCCGCCGCGGCCGTTCGCCGAGAGCCGCAGGTGTTGGCCGGGGTGCCGGAAGAGCTCGGTGCCCGCCTCGTCGAGGACGATGAACGAACCGGTCGGCAGGTACAGCGTGAGGGCCTGATTGGACTGGGCCAACAACTCCACGCGGGTGGCCGCCGGGTCGACGGAGCCGGCCGGAGCCGGTTGGCTGGTGGTTCCGCCATAGAAGTGGTCGAGGATCTGCGCCGCCGTCCAACCCTGTTGGGCGTAGCCGTAGGCCCCCCACTGGCCCATCCCCCGGCCGTGACCCCAACCGCGGCCGGTGAACTCGATCACCGCTTCCCCGGAGGCCGATGCCGGCGTGGCCCCGATCGCCAGGGAACCCACCAACGAGGTGGCGAGGAGCAACCCGGCGAGCAGGGCCCGTCCGATCACGGCCGGAGTCCGTGGGGCCGTGGCGTTCGCATTCTCGAGCGTCATGTCCTGACCGTACCCATTCCTGGTCGCTGCGGCGGGTCGCGACCCGCCGCTCGGCGAGCTCTCCCCCATCCCCATCGTCACGATGTGGCTCGGACGTAGTACTCCTCGGAACTCGCGAGGTTGGCCGCCAGATCGATGTCGTCGTGATCGGTCAGCCAATCGGCCCAGTACTGGTGGCCGCCGGGGTCGGGGTTGCGTCCGAGAATGCTCACGAACAGCCGAGCGACCCGGTCCCGACGCGACTCCTGCGAGGCGTAGAACCCGCCGGCCACACCGGCCGGCGTGACCCCGCGCTGGATCTGTGACACCCAGTACCCCCGCCCTCCGGCGTCGGCGTCGCGTCCGAGGAGTTCCCGATAGAGCAGGTCGACGTAGGCCCCCGGGGAGCCTGCGGCGGCGTAGTACTCGTTCGAGCCGTAGAAGTAGGTGCCGAGGTCCTGCACCCGCATGCCCTGGCGAAGCTGCTCGACCCAATAGCGGCGGCCGGCGTCGTCGGGCGCACGCCCGAGGGCCGTGCCGTAGATCTCGTTCACGACGGCCCCGGCCCATTCGTCGGACGAGGCGAACTCGGCGGCCACGTTCGCTCCGCCGGTCTCGTCGAGCCGCCACACCCAGTGGTCGAGCATCACGGGGGTGGGTGCCGTCCCGATGAACGTCCGGTAGAGCGCCGCGGCGAACCTGCCATCGGAGCTGGCGGCCTGGTTCGGGTCGATGCGGTGACCGACCATGGCGGCGTCCACGGCGATGGCCTGCCCGACGTGGGTCGACACCGATCCGGCGAAGGGCACCTGCCCGAAGGCGAGGAGCCTTCCCTCGGCATCGAGCACCCACCCGCCGTAGCCGGTGTCGGAGCCGACCAGCGCCCGCGGCGCCGAGCGATTCGAACCCGTGAGGGTCACGGCGGGGGCCCCGCCGAAGGGAACCAGGTTCGCCGAGGTGTCGAGCACCCATCCGCTGCGACCGTCGGGGCGGACGGTCACGTCGACGGCGGCCGACGCCCGGGGCGCCGGTGCCGGCGTCGGTGCGGATCCGACGGGGTGCAGGCCACCGGATCGATCCACGACGTAACCGTTGCCCGATGGGTCGAGGTCGAGGGCGACGGCGGATCCGGCTCCCGGACGCGACGTCGGCGTCCGCCCGGGCGCCCCACCGAATGCCACGAGATCACCGTCGGCGGTCAGGATCCAACCGCCACCGGTGCCGGAGACCGCGAGGTCGACCACGGACGCCGTCCCGGCCGGGCGGCCCGACACCGCCGGTGCCCCGCCGTAGGCCCGCAACTCGCCCGAGTTGGCGAGGACGTAGCCGGCGGTTCCGGTCCCGGCGATGGCGATGGCACCGGCCCCGACGGCAGGCGCCGGCGACACCAACCCCGAGGCCATGGCCGGACGCACCCCGCCCGACGCATCGGCCACCAGGGCGGCGACGCCCCGGTCGTCGCCTTCCCAGGCCGGGAACACGTACGGGGCGGCGCCGATCTGCTGACCCGTCGGGGCGAGCTGGCCGCGCAGGGCCCCGACCAGGGGATAGGCCCGGCTGCCGGGGCACGAACTCGTCCCGAGATCGCGGTGCCCGAGCACCGTCGGGACCTCGACCCATTGGCCCGCGGCGTACTTCATGCCCGAGCCCGAGGATCGGTTCTTCAACCAGGTGGTCCCCAGCGGATCGACCCCGTAGAGACCGAGTTTCCAGGCGACGACCTGGCGCAGCGACTCGACCATCGCCGCAGGCGGATCGACGGCCGCCGGGCTCCCACCCTGCTGATACTGCCCGAGGAGGGCGACACCGACGGTCCAGGTGTTGAACCCCCGCGTGTGGCCGCCGATGACCGGTCGATCGGTTCCGCCGAGGCGCGCCTCCCAGATCGTGCCGAACCGATCGATGATGAAGTTGTAGGCGATGTCACACCAGCCCTGGGTGTTGGTGTGGTAGCGGTAGATCCCGCGCAGGAGGTCGTCGGACTGGCTGGCGGCGTAGTCGTTGGTGTTGACCGTGTGATGCACGACCGCCGCCCGGAGGGTGTCGGAATAGGTCGGACCGTTGCTGCAGCCGCTGTTCTGCGTGGCCCAGCCGTCACTCGTCCACGCCGACCGTGGTTGGATCGTCGGACGAGCCGCGAGCGCGGATCCGACGACTGCATTCCCGACGACCGCGTTCCCGACGACCGCGTTCCCGACGACCGCGTTCCCGACCGTCCCCTCCTCGACAACCGGGACCTCGGCGCCCGAACCCTCACCCTCGACCAGAGATCCAGGGGTGTCGAGGGAGGTCAGCGCCTCGATCCGGAGCGAGGCCAGCGGCGCGTCGACACCAGCGATCTCGACGGCTTCGGTTCGATCGCCCAGCCACACCGGGCCGGCCGCTCCGAGTGCGTGGACCGTGGCGCCCTCCTCACCGGGTTGCCCGTCGGGAGCGTCGTCGACCTCGGTCGACACCTCGACCCAGGCGCTCCACTGACCGGCGTTGCGACTCCGTACCGAGAGCGTGTCGGCGCCCTCGACCTGCTCCAGGATGATCATCTCGGGCGAACCCTCGAGTTCGACCACCACCGAGGGAGCCACCGTGGAGGAGGCCACCCCGGGCAGGGCCGTGCCGGACGACGACGGAGCGGCGGCCACCACGTCGTAGTGGCGGATCTCGAACGACCCATCGGTCTCGGGGACGGTCGGCTCCGAGACCACGGCGGCCGAGCCCGGCGACACCGATGCGGCCGAAGGCGGCACGACGCCGATCGGGGTCAGGACGAGGCCGACGAGCGCGAGGAACCTGGCGGACGTGCGAACGGGTGCGGGCATACGGTTCGCGACCCTAGACCCGCACGCTTTCGGACCGACGTCGGCCCTCGACGACGTGGGTGTTTTCACCCACGCCCCCGCCTCACACGCCGGCGGGCTCACCCTGCCTCACACGCCGGCGGGCTCTGCACCCTGCCTCACACGCCGGCGGGCTCACCCTGCCTCACACGCCGGCGGGCTCTTTCACCTGGGGCAGGCACAACCCGTCGAGCTCGACCACCTGGATCGCCTCGCGATTGGCGTGGGTCACGGGATTGTCGGGGTCGATGTTGAGCTTGTACTCCCGGAACGACATCTCGAGCGCATCGAAGGCCAGCAGGCGGCCCCGCAGCGAGTCGCCGAGCCCGAGGATGAGCTTGATGGCCTCGAGCGCCTGGATCGACCCCACGATTCCCGGCAACACCCCGACGACGCCGGCCTCGGCGCAACTCGGCGCCAGCTCGGCGGGCGGAGGCTCGGGCAGCAGGTCGCGATAGGTGGGGCCGTTCAGCGGGTCGAACACCGTGACCTGGCCCTCGAACCGGAAGATCGAGCCGTGGACGACCGGGATGCCGAGCTTCACCGACGCATCGTTGAGGATGTAGCGGCTGGGGAAGTTGTCGGCCCCGTCGATGACCACGTCGTAGCCGGCGAGGATCTCCTCGATGTTGTCGGCCGAGAGCCGGGTGTCGTAGGTGTTGACCGTGATGTCGGGGTTCATCGCTTCGATCGTCATGCGGGCCGAATCGACCTTTCGGACCCCGACCCGATCGAGGTTGTGGAGGATCTGGCGCTGGAGGTTCGATTCGTCGACGACGTCCATGTCGACGATGCCGATGGTGCCGACCCCGGCCGCCGCCAGGTACAACGCCGCCGGGGAGCCGAGCCCGCCCGCTCCGAGCAGCAGGACCTTCGCCTCGAGCAGTTTGATCTGGCCGGCCTCACCGACCTCGGGCAGGAGCAGATGACGGCTGTACCGGTTGCGCTGGTCGGCGTTCAGCGAGGTGGGCACGTGCCAATCCCGGCCCTCGTCCTTCCACTTGTTGAACCCGCCGTCCATCGAAACGACGTCGGCGTACCCCAGGGCTTCGAGCGACTTGGTGGCGAACGCCGACCGCACGCCGCCGGCACACATGACCACCAGGGGCGTCGACTTGTCGGGGATCCGGCTCTCGACCTGGGCTTCGAGGTTGCCGCGCACGATCAGCACCGAGCCGGGGATCACCCCCTGGGCGACCTCGTCGGGCTCCCGGATGTCGAGGACGACCGACCCGGCGGCCCGCATCTGCTCGCCCGTCGCGGTGTCGACCTCGGTGATCTCGGCCTTGGTGGCCTGCAGCAGTTCACGAAAAGATGGCATGGGACGGGATTCCTCCGACGAGTGGTTGGCGGCAAAAGCCTAGCGACTCACTCAACAATTGCTCCGGGGTCATCTATTCCGGTTTCAACGAACAACCGGGCCGGCCGAACGAGGTCAACCGAACAGCGCCGGCAACACCGACGAGATCGAGCCGCGCACCACGACGTCGGCCAGCTCGTCCATCTCGGTCGGCTCGCCGTTCACGATGACCACGCCGGCTCCGGCGTACTTGGCCACCGGCACCACACCGGCGATCGGGTACACCGACAACGTGCTCCCGATGGCCAGGAACAGATCGCACTCCCGAGCCGCCACCTCGGCTCGCCGCAGATCCTCGGCGACCAACCCCTGTCCGAAACTGATCGTCGACGACTTGAGGATGCCGGTACAGCGCGGGCAGGCCGGGTCGTCGTCACCCTGGCGGACCCGGTCGAGCGCGACCTGCATGGGGTCGCGGTAGTCACACGACAGGCAGACGACCTCCCGCACCGACCCGTGGACCTCGACGATGCGATCGGGATCGGACCCGGCATCGTGGTGGAGTCCGTCGATGTTCTGCGTGACCAGCAGGTGCAGCTTGCGTCGGGCCTCGAGTCGGAGCAGCGCCCGATGCCCGGCATTGGGTTCGGCGCCCCAGACCGGGGAGTCGAGTCGATTGCGCCAGGCCCGCCGCCGGACCTCGGCGTCGTCGAGGTAGTGCTGCAGCGTGGCCTGTTTCTCGGCCCCGGGGTTCTTGGTCCACACGCCCTGCGGCCCCCGGAAGTCGGGGATGCGGGAGTCGGTCGAGATCCCGGCACCGGTGAGCACCATGATGCGCTCCGCCCCATCGACGAGGGCGGCGGCCCGGGCCAGCGCGTCGGGATCGAAGACGGCGTCATCGGTCATGACCGGCGAACCTACTGCAACTCCGGGCCGGGATCCGGTTCGACGTCATGGCCGTGCGACCTCGATGGGTCGAGTCCGTTCGACCGGCCCCGAACTACGCTCGGCCCGATGGCTCTCGAACCCACGGCTTCCGACCGCTCCGAGCACCTCGCCGCCACCGAGCGGGCCAAGACCGTCAAGGCCATCGAGGAAACGGCGCGACGGGCCCGCTCGGAGCGCCCGGCGCTCCCCCACCCCTTCGAAACCGATGCCAACCTCGCCGCCCTGCTCGGAGCGGCGACCTCGGCCTCGACCGGCGGCCCGGGCCGGGGCCTGCGGGACCGACTGGGACGAATCCTGCTGCGCCGGCTGCTACCCGGCCAGCTGGCCTTCAACCAGACGGTCGTCGATCTGATCCATCAACTGGACCATCGGGATCGCCAACTCCGCGAGGACCTGGCCGACCTCCACCAGCAGGACCGCCACGGCACCGACGAGGTCCGTCCACCGAATGGAACCGACCGGACCACGCCATGACCGGCGAACGGGCTCGCATCGCCGTCCTGAAGCCCGACCACCCGGGGAGGGGCGGATTCGAACGGCACCTGGACGGACTCCTCGACACCCTCGATCGGCTCGGGCGGTGGACGTTCGAACGGATCCCGATCGAGGTCGGACGGGTCGATCGATCGTTCGGCATCGCCCTGGACCGGCCGATCCGCGACCGTCACGACGAGTACTTCCTCTGGGCGGCGCTGGTCGAACGGATCCAGGCGCTCGATCTGACCGGCTACGACGCCGTCCTGACCACCCAGCCACCGACCTACCTGGCCGACCATCCCCGGAAGGTGGCGCTCTTCTATCACCACCCCCGACAGTTCTACGACCAGGCCGAACTGTTCGCCCGGTCCGGTTTCGTCGACCCCGACATCCATCGCGCCGCCGTCGCGGCCGTCCGGTCGGTCGAAGCGACGGCCCCGCAGACGGTCGGCCATTGGCTCGCCGGATCGCAGACGGTGGCCGAGCGGCTCCGGCGGTTCTGGTCGGTCCCCGATTCCCGGATCAGCCTCCATGCGGCGCCGCCGACCTCGCAACCCGCCACCGCCCCGGACTACCGACCGGGCGGACCCGTGCTCACGGTCGGTCGACTCGAATGGCCGAAGCGGCAGGAGCTCGTGATCGCCGCCGCTCACCGTCCGGGCCGGTCGTTCGAGCTCGAGGTCATCGGGACGGGCAGCCGCCTCGGCCATGCGCAACGGCTCGATGCGGCCCTCCGCGCCGACCCCACGCTGGCCGAGCGCCTCGACGACGACGACCTGTGGCGAAACACCGGTCCGGTCACGTCGTTCCCCCCGGACGGCGCCGACCACGGCGACGAAACGTCACCGGTCCGGTTCCTCGGCGCCGTCTCCGATGCGGAGCGGGATGACGCCTATGCCCGCTGTTCGGTCGTGGTGACCCCCACCATCGACGAGGACTACGGACTGACCGTGCTCGAGGCCATGGCCCAGGCCCGCCCGGTGGTGGTCTGTCGCGACGGGGGCGGACTGGTCGAGTTCGTCGAGCACGGGGTGAACGGGCTGATCGTCGATCCCCATCCCCGCGCCATCGCCGACGCCGTCGCCGAACTCGCCGCCGATCCCCGTCGGGCCGAGGCGCTCGGCCGGGCCGGGCGCACCACCGCCGATGGGGTGACCTGGGACGCCGCCGTCGCCTCGGTCGTCGATGCCCTCGAGCTCGTGCTCGCCGACTAGCCTGCCCCCGTCATGAAGCCCGAGGGTGAGCCCGTAGCAATCGACATGCGCGGCCTTCGCGTGTCCTACGACGGCCCCGACGTGCTCTGCGGCGTGTCACTCCGGGTCGAGCCCGGCGAGCAGGTCGCCCTGCTCGGCCCGTCGGGTTGCGGCAAGACCACCTTGTTGCGCACCATCGCCGGCCTGGAACGGCTGGACGACGGGACCATCCATCTCGGCGACCAACTGGTGTCGTCGAGCTCGATCCACGTGGCGCCCGAACGCCGACGGGTCGGACTCGTCTTCCAGGACTGGGCCCTGTTCCCGCACCTGTCGGTGGCGCGCAACATCGCCTACGGACTCCCCCGCTCCGAACGGGGCTCGGACCGGGCTCCCGGCCGCCGAGTCGGCGAGACCCTGGACCTGGTCGGACTCGGCGGACTCGGCGACCGCGCCCCTCACACGTTGTCGGGCGGCCAGCAGCAGCGAGTGGCCTTGGCCCGGGCGCTGGCCCCCCGGCCGAGTGTGCTCCTGCTCGACGAGCCGTTCTCGAACCTCGATGCGACGTTGCGCTCCGAGATCCGGACCGAGGTCCACCGGATCCTGGCCGAGCTCGACGTGACGGCCGTGTTCGTCACCCACGACCAGGACGAGGCGTTCGTGCTGGGTGACCGGGTGGCCGTCATGCGCAACGGATCCGTCGTGCAATGGGGCACGCCCACCGAGGTCTACTCCCACCCGGTGGACCCGTGGGTCGCCCGGTTCGTCGGTGAGGCCAATCTCGTCCCCGGAACGGCCATCGGTCGTGAGGCGCAGACCGTGATCGGCCCCGTGCCGCTCCACCACGCCACCGAGGGACGGGTCGAGGTGCTGCTCCGGCCCGAGGACCTCGACCTGGCACCGTCGGGACCGGCGTCCATCGACCTCGTCGAGTACTACGGACACGACACCACCTACGAGGTGCTGCTGGCCGGGGGCGAACGCCTGCGGGTGCGCCAGACCTCGATCCCGCGGTTCGGACGCGGGGATCCGGTGTCGATCCGATTCATCGGCACCTCGGGTGTCGCCTACCCCCTGGATCCCGACCACCGACCGTGATCGCCGACCCGGCGAGCCGTGGCACACGACACTATTAAGGATGCTTGACATTCTCAGGCCGGTGTTCCTATTGTGCGACGCCATGACCACGACCACCCGATCGCGTTTCCTGCTCACCGGAGCCCTCGCTCTCGCCCTCGTCGCCGGAGCCTGCTCGAGCAGCGACAGCGCCGCCGACCCGGCCACGACCGGCGACCCCGCCACCACCGGCGACCCGGCCACGTCCACCGGGGACCTCGAGGGCACGACGATCACCGTGTACTCCGGCCGGGGTGAAGACCTGATCGCCGGAGTACTCGAGCGGTTCGAGGAGGAAACGGGCGCCACCGTCGAGGTGCGCTACGGCGACTCGGCCCAGATGGCACTCCAGATCGACACCGAGGGTGACCGGTCGCCGGCCGACGTGTTCATCTCCCAGAGTCCCGGCGCCGTGGGCTACCTCGACGAACAGGGCCGACTCGCGTCCCTCGGATCCACCACCCTCGACCGTGTCGCACCCGAGTTCCGCTCGAACGACGGAACCTGGGTCGGGATCACCGCTCGGGTACGGGTGCTCGTCTACAACACCGATCTGGTCGACCCCGCCGACCTCCCGACATCGGTGCTCGACCTGACCGACCCGTCGTACCGGGGTCGGGTGGGCGTCGCTCCCGCCAACGGCTCGTTCCAGGACTTCGTCACGGCGATGCGCTCCGAACTCGGCGACGACGCCACCGCCGACTGGCTGGCCGGCATGGCCGCCAACGAATCGCCGAATTACGCGAAGAACTCGGCCATCCTCGACGCCGTGGCCCGCGGTGAGGTCGAGATGGGATTGGTCAACCACTACTACCTGCTCGAGGCACTCGAGGAGGACCCCGACCTGCCCGCTGCCAACCACCGCTTCGAAGACGGTGACCTCGGCTCGCTGCTCATCGTGTCGGCGGCCGCGGTCGTCGATTCGACCGACGACGCAGCAGCCGCCGAGGCCCTGGTCGCGTTCCTGCTCTCCGACGAGGCCCAGCGGCTGTCCTCCGATGCCGAGAAGGAGTACCCCCTGGTTTCGGGGGTCGAGCCGGCCGAGGGCCTGGCCCCGATGGACGAACTCGTCGGGATCAGCGTCGATCTGGGCACGCTGGCCGAGGGACTGTCGGGCACTCAGCGGTTGATCGACGACAGCGGCATCATCCGCTAGTGCCCGAACCGGGAGCGATCCCGACCCATCGACCGTCGAGCTTCCCCGCCCCCGGACCCGTCCGGGGGCGTCCGGGTCGTCGGCCGAGCCCGGCACTGGTCATGGCGGCGGTCCTGATCGGCGTCGCCTTCAGTGGGCCCCTGGCCTACGTCGTGGTGCAGAACATCCGCCTCGGCGCCGATCTCGGCGACACGCTGGGCGACCGCCGGAGCCTCGACCCGCTCCTGCGATCCCTGCAGCTGGCGACCGCCGTCTCGATCACCGCCGCCATGCTCGGCACGGCGCTGGCCTGGGCGACGAATCGGACCGACGTGCTCGGCCGACGGTTCTGGGCGGTCGTCGCTCCGCTCCCCCTGGTCTTCCCGTCGTTCGTCGGGGCGACGGCGCTGATCAGCGGCTTCGCCGCCGGGGGACTGCTCGAACGATTCGTGCAACCCTTCGGCATCGAGCGACTGCCCGAGCTCTCGGGCTTCCGGGGCGCGTGGTTCGTGCTCACGCTGTTCACCTATCCCTACGTCTACCTGCCCGTGGCCGCTCGGTTGCAGCGTCTGCCGACCTCGCTCGAGGAGAGCGCCCGGCTCCTCGGCCGAACGCCCCGGCAGGTCTTCGTGTCGATCGTGCTCCCCCAATCGGCGACGGCGATCTCGGCCGGGACCCTGCTGGTCTTCCTCTACACGATCAGCGATTTCGGCGCCGTGCAGTTGCTCCGGTACGACACCCTCACCCGGGCGATCTTCTCCAACCAGCTCGCCGATCGGGCCACCTCGATGGCCCTGGCGCTGCTGCTGGGGATCGTGGCGCTCGTCGTCGTGGCCGCCGAGCGCCGTCTCATCCGACGCGACCCTCCCGGAAACGCACGCTCGCAGCGTGGCGGGCTGCACTATCCGCTCGGTCGTCTGCGTCTTCCGGCCACCGCGGCCGTCGCCGCGTTCTTCCTGATCGGCCTCGCCGGCCCCATCGCCTCGCTGGTGCACTGGTTCGCCCGAGGCGTGGTGAGCGAACGGAGCCGGGGGGCGACGGCGATCGACACCGACGGTCTCGTCGGGGCCGTCACCAACACCGTCCTCGTGAGCGTCGTGGCCGCCGCCTGCACCGTGATCGTCGTCCTGCCGGTCGCCTACCTCACGGCCCGCCATCGCAGTCGCCTGGGTGGGCTGGCGAACTCGCTCGTGGTGGCCGGGTTCGCCCTCCCCGGCATCGTGGTCGCCCTGGCCTTCGTGTTCTGGGTGCTCAACACCCGGGTCCTGGCGGGCTTCTATCAGACGTTGCCCCTGCTCATCCTGGCCTACATCACCCATTTCGGGGCGCAGGCCACCCGGGCGTCGGCGGTGGCGGTCACGGCCGTGCCGCCCAGGCTCGACGACGCGGCACAGACGCTCGGAGCCTCGCGCCGACGCCGGCTCTGGACGATCGACGCCCCGTTGATGGCCCCGGGCCTGCTCGCAGCCGGTGGACTGGTGTTGCTCTCGACGATGAAGGAACTGCCGGCGACCCTGCTCCTGGCCCCCACCGGATTCGACACCCTGGCCACCCGGATCTGGGCGTCGATGGAAACGGTGTCGTATGCCCAGGCCGGGCTCGACGCCCTGGTCCTGCTCGCCGTCTCGGCGCTGTTGACCTGGGTCCTCGTGATTCGCGCCGCCGACCGCCTCGACTGAGGAGACCCGCGACCGTCCGACAGTTGACGCATTCGATTGCGTTGGACTACGCTCGTTTACGTTCGTTGCCGCTCTCGCTTGGGGTGACGACGCTCGGGCTCGAGCCCCTCACTGTCTTCACCCTGGCGGAACCACCATGACCGAACCACATCCATCCCACCCATCCACGACCCAGCCACCCACGACCCAGCCACCCGACCGCCACCCACGGCCAGCCACCCACGAGCCAGCCACCCACGAGCCAGCCACCCACGAGCCAGCCACCCACGAGCCAGACGGCCGGGCCGGCACGTCGAGCCAAGATCCCCCCTCCCCCACCTCGTCCCCCGACGGCCGCCCCGGCGCCCGTCCGACCCGAACCGGCGGCGGCGAGCGACGGCCGGCCGACCGGCTCGAGCGAGCCGGTGTTCCCCTTCGACACCCTGCACGTTCGCCCCTGGAACGACGAGTTGGTCGAGTCCCTCGGGCACGATCCCCGTTCGCTCTACGTCGAGCGCTACTGGACCAGCGTGCTCGGTCCGTCCGCCACCCTCCTGCTTCGTCGTCTGGCCCTCGAACTCGAGGCCTCGCCCGACGGATTCGAGCTCGACACGCTCGCCTGGGCGAAGGAACTGGGGGTCGGGGTCCGGGGCGGCAAGAACGGTCCGTTCTGGCGGGCCCTCGACCGCACCGCCCGGTTCGGGACCACCCAGCGAACCGGAGCCAACCTCGTCGTCCGCCGGAAACTGCCGCCACTCAACCTGCGCCAGATCGAGCGACTGCCACCCCACCTCCAGCAGGCCCATCGAGCCTGGGCGGCCCGTCAACTCGTGCGACCCGACGGTCGGGCCGCTGCCGATCCCGTCGCCGATGACCGGTCCGACAGCGACGGCTTCGACGCCGCCTGACCGACGAGCGGCGCGTCCCCGCCTGCGTCGCGGCAGCCGGACTCCGGAGGGATGAGGAGTCCGGCCGCCGGACGAGCAGATGACCACGCTCGGGCGGCCCGCCCGGAGGGAGTGGGCGAACCGCCGGCGAGACCGTGGACGGTGCCGGGTGGATGGACCCGACCTCTGCGTTGAGCCCGTTGCCCCGAAGGGCGCCAGGTCTGTGGGTACTGACGGTCGACGCCGGGGAAAGTCGCGAGATCGCGACGACGTTCGCCGAGCCGTGCCCTCAGTAGGCCCCGTCCTGCTTGAGGACGGCCGGAATGGTTCGCACCAGGATCGACAGATCGATCACCAGCGACCAGTTGTCGACGTAGTACAGATCGAGGCGGGTGTACTCCTCGAACCCCGAGGAACTGCGACCCGACACCTGCCACATGCCCGTGATCCCGGGGCGCACCCGGAGCCGACCGTACAGGTCGTCCTCCCAGGCCTCCATCTCCGACCACAGGGCGGGCCGAGGGCCGACCAGGCTCATCTCGCCTCGGACCACGTTCCACAGCTGGGGGAGCTCGTCGAGCGACGTCTTGCGGATGAAGCGTCCCACCGGTGTCACCCGGGGATCGTTCTTCATCTTGAACAGGGCATTGTCGGCCGGGACCAAATCGGCCCGGAGCTCCTCGGCGTTGGTGACCATGCTCCGCAGTTTCAGCATGTCGAAGGGCACGCCGTTGCGTCCCACACGACTCTGTCGGAACAACACCGGGCCACCGTCGTGTCGCCGGATCGCCACGGCCAGGGCCGCGAGGACCGGCACCGCCAACGCCAGCACACCGAGCGCGATGCTCACGTCGAATCCCCGCTTCGCCATGGCCCGCCACCCGTGGCGTTGCACCGGCTCGACGTAGACGACGGGGAATCGGCCGAGCGGGCGCACCGTGAGCCGGGTCGAGTCGATGTCGCTCAGCGTCGAACTGAGTTCGACGTGGATGCCGTTCTCGATCAGGTCCCGGACGAGCCGATTGCTGGCCTTGGTCTCGATGCCGCTCGCCGCAACGATGGCACCGAGCGCATCGTGGGTTCGGGCCTCGGCCAGGACCCGGGTCGTCAGTTCGTGGCGATCGGTGATGGTCCGAGGATCGATGGTCGCCACGATCTGGTAGCCGAGCTGGGGTTCGGCTTCGAACATGGAGCGCAGTTGGCGGGCTTCGTCGTTCTCACCGACCATGACGACCCGACGCGAAAGCTCACCGCGACGTCGACGGCGATCGAAGCCGGCACGGGCGATCTCACGCTCGATCGTGATGGCCGTCGCCCCGGCCAGGGCGGCTGCCGCCAGCCACATCCGGGTCACATCGAGGCTTGCCGCATAGGCGACGACGGCCACGGTGGCGGCCGTGCGCACGGATGCATCGACGATCCGGCGGACCTCGTCGGCCCGGCGGGTGATGAAGCGGGAGCTGTAGAGCCGGGCCCGGGCCAGCCAGAACCACCAGGACAGGAGCATGCCGACGAGAGCGACCACGCCGTCCTGGCCGGGGTCGACGAGGGCCGCGGCGATACCGGCGCTGGCGGTGGCCGTCAGGAGATCGACGACGAACAGACGCGTCTTGGTGGACACGATCGAGAACGACATCCCGGGGGCGCGCACGGTCGCCGTCGCCAGGATGCCCTGTTCCACAGATGCCATGTCCGCGCACTACTCCTCACCGAGGCACGATGCCCACCGGCTGATCGACGAGAACCCGGAGGTTCTCTCATCAGGTCGGCAGTCCGGCCCCCGGCTTGAGCCACGGGACGCGACGATTCGTCACATGGGAGCGCTCACCAGTTGGTCACCGTGTCGGCGAGCAACCGAACCCCGAACCCGGTGGCCCCCTTGACCGTCATGCCATCGTCGGCATCGGACATCGCCGCCATCCCGAGATCGATGTGGGCCCAGGGCACCGAGCCGACGAATTCCGACAGGAAGAGCCCAGCCGTCAGGGCGCCACCGAAGGGCCCGGCACCGATGTTCTTCAGATCGGCGACGGTCGAGTCGAGCTGAGGTCGGTATTCGGCGGGCAGCGGGAGCTTCCAGACCTTCTCGCCGGTGCGCTGCGAAGCCGCCTCGAGCCGTCCGACGACCTCGTCGTCGGTGCCCATCACTCCGGCATAGGCGATGCCGAGGGCCGCGGAAACCGCACCGGTCAGCGTCGCGATGTCGATGATCGCATCGGGTTCGGCCTCGGCGGCGATCGACAGGGCATCGGCGAGGACGAGGCGGCCCTCGGCGTCGGTGTTGAGCACCTCGACCGTCTTGCCGTTGCGGGCCCGGAACACGTCGCCGGGCCGGAAGGCATCACCGTTGATCATGTTGTCGGTCAGCGGCACGTAGGCCCGTACGGCCCTGGTGCAGCCGTAGGCGCCCAGCAGGGTCATGGCACCGACCACGGCGGCACCACCCGCCATGTCGCACTTCATCGTCATCATCCCGGCGCCCGTCTTGATCGACAGCCCGCCCGAATCGAACGTGATGCCCTTGCCCACCAAGGCCAGCGAGCCCGTCGGCTTGCCGGGGGGCGTGTAGTCGATCATCAGGAAGCGGGGCGGGTGGGTCGAGCCCTGGTTGACCGCCAGGACCCCGCCGAGCTTCTCCTTCGCGATGCGCTTCTCGTCCCACACCGTGACCTTGAGCCCGGCAGCCTTGGCCGCCTCGGTGGCCCGGGCCACGAAGGCCGTCGGCACCATCGACCCGCCCGGTTCGTTGACCAGGTCGCGCACGAACCGGACGGCCTCGACGGTGGCCAGCGCCCGCTCGAACTCGGCCTTCGCCCCCCGGCCACCGGCAACGACCGTGATGCGATCGAGCGTCCGATCGTCGGAGCTCTTCAGCGCCGTGTACGCATAGCTCGCGAGACCGACGCCTTCGGCAACCGGGGCGATTCCCGCCAGGTCGGCCAATTCGGCTGCCAAGGTGGTCGCGACGTGCCGATGGCGGGGCACCGCCCGCACGAAGGCGGCGGCGGCCTTGCGAAGGACGGCGGCATCGACCGAGGAGCGGTCGCCGAGTCCGACGAGAACCTCGACCGTCGGGCCGTCCTGGCCGTGGAGGACGAGCGCCTGACCAGGCTTTCCTTCGAATCCGGATCGCGAAACGGCAGCCCTGAGCGGCTCGGCCAGGCGATCGAGTTCGTCGGCGGCGATCGGGCGATCGACCGCCGTTGCCGACTTGGGAATCGAGGTGGCGTGGCGCAGTGCGGGGGACGGGGAGGAGGACATCTCATGGAGCCTAGATTCCGTCCGACTATGATCGGGTGATCGGGCTCACCTCGTGTGAGCGGAAGGTCCCGGGCCAGAGGGTACGGGACCGCAGTCGGTACGACTGCGAACCAGACACCGCGTGAGGCTGCACGACCCGCCGGTGCCCATTCCAGACGTGGCCCCCGCCGGCCGTCCGACGGCACTCCGGCGTTCACCCCGAAACGAGCATCTCCATGGTCGATCCCATCGCCCCGGTCCTCCCCATCAGCGAACGCAGCAGCGCCTTCCTCCGCGCCGTCGGCGAGCGCGTGGTCATCTACGACGGGGCCATGGGCACCGGCATCCAGCGACGGGGGCTCGGCGCAGCCGACTTCGGCGGTGACGACCTCGAGGGCTGCAACGAGTTCCTCGTCGTCACTCGCCCCGACGTGATCACCGATCTCCACCGGGGATTCCTCGACGTGGGCTGCGACGTCATCGAGACCGACACCTTCGGGGGCCTGGCCATGACCCTCGCCGAGTATGGATTGGCCGACCGCACCGACGAGTTGAACGAGACCGCGGCCCGCCTGGCCCGCACCGTCGCCGACGAGTACTCGACACCGGACCGCCCCCGCTGGGTCGCCGGATCCATGGGCCCCGGGACCAAGTTCCCGAGCCTCGGCCAGATTCGCTACGAGGAGATGCGCGACGGTTTCGAGCAGCAGGCCGCGGCCCTCATCGCCGGCGGTGTCGACCTGCTCATCATCGAGACGATGTTCGACCTGCTCACCGTGAAGGCGGCGATGAACGGGTCCCGCCGGGCCATGGCCGCGGCCGGTCGCCGGGTCCCCCTGCAGGTCCAGGTCACGATCGAGCTCACGGGTCGCATGCTGCCCGGAACCGAGATCCAGGCAGCCCTGGCGGCGATCGAACCGCTCGAGCCCGACGTGCTGGGGCTGAACTGCGCCACCGGCCCGGCCGAGATGTACGAACACATCCGGGTGCTGTCCGAGCACAGCAATTGTCCGATCTCGGTGATTCCCAATGCCGGGCTGCCCTCGGTGGTCGACGGCGAGATGCACTACGACCTCACCGAGGATCAGCTGGCCGAACATCTGGCCGGCTTCGTCACCGATCTCGGCGCCACCGTCATCGGCGGTTGCTGCGGAACCGGGCCCGAGCACCTGGCGGCCGTGGTCGAACGGTGCGCCGGGCTGGCGCCCAAGCCGCGGCAGCCGAGCCGGCTCTCGGGTGCCACCTCGATCTACTCCTTCGTGCCCTTCGAGCAGGACACCTCGTTCCTCATCATCGGCGAACGCACCAACGCCAACGGCTCCCGCAAGTTCCGTGACGCCATGCTCGACGGCGACAACGAGACCGTCGACAAGATGGCCAAGGACCAGATCGCCGAAGGGGCGCACGTGCTCGACCTTTGTGTCGACTACGTCGGCCGTGACGGCACGCTCGACATGGACGAGACGGCCAAGCGGTTCGCGACCGCAGCCGCCGCGCCCCTCGTTCTCGACTCGACCGAGCCCCAGGTCATGGAGGCCGGGCTGAAGTGGCTCGGCGGACGATCGATCCTGAACTCGGCAAACCTCGAAGACGGCGAGGGCGAGGGATCCCGCTTCGATCGGGTGATGCGCCTGGCCAAGGAGTACGGCGCCGCCGTGGTCTGCCTCCTCATCGACGAGGAAGGGCAGGCCCGAGATCTCGAATGGAAGGTCCGGATCGCCCATCGCATCCACGATCTCGCGGTCGAACGCTACGGCCTCCACTCCGGCGACCTCATCTTCGACGCCCTCACCTTCCCGCTCAGCACCGGCGACGACGATCTGCGCCGAGACGGCATCGCAACGATCGAGGCGATCAAGCGCATCAAGGCCGAGCTTCCCGGCGTGTTCACCACGCTTGGAGTGTCGAACATCAGCTTCGGTCTCAACCCGGCGGCTCGCCAGGTCCTGAACAGCGTGTTCCTCCACGAGTGCCTCGAGGCCGGCCTCGACTCGGCCATCATGCACGCCGGTCGCGTCCTCCCCCTCAACCGCATCGACGACGAGCGGCGCACGGCGGCCATGGATCTGGTCTGGGACCGGCGCGGCGTGGCCGGCGGCGACCCATCGGTGCCCGTCGCCGAACGCGACCCCCACTACGACCCGCTGTCGAAACTGCTCGAGCTGTTCGCCGATGCCACCGCCATCAAGGCCGAGGTCGTCGACAAGTCGGGTTGGCCGGTGACCGAGCGACTCCATCACCGGATCATCGACGGCGACCGTGAGGGTCTGGCCGCCGATCTCGACGAGGCTCTGCAGACCCTGTCGGCCCTCGACATCGTCAACGACCATCTCCTGGGTGGGATGAAGGTGGTCGGCGATCTGTTCGGGGCCGGCGAGATGCAGCTCCCGTTCGTGCTGCAGTCGGCCGAGACCATGAAGACCGCGGTCGCCTACCTCGAGCCACACATGGAACGGATCGAGGGCGAGGACTCCTCGAAGGGTCGGGTCGTCCTGGCCACGGTCAAGGGCGACGTGCACGACATCGGCAAGAACCTCGTCGACATCATCCTCACCAACAACGGCTACGAGGTCCACAACCTCGGGATCAAGATCTCGATCAACGAGATGATCGAC
Source organism: uncultured Acidimicrobiales bacterium (assembly GCA_963717115.1). Taxonomy (GTDB): domain Bacteria; phylum Actinomycetota; class Acidimicrobiia; order Acidimicrobiales; family SZUA-35; genus JBBQUN01. Next base: position 888,278 of record CAVQVO010000020.1, read on the forward strand.
AAGGCGCTCTCGATCGGTGCCGACGCCATCGGCATGTCGGGATTGCTGGTCAAGAGCACGCTCATCATGCGCGAGAACCTCGAGGAACTGAATCGACGAGACCTGGCACACATCCCGGTCCTGCTGGGCGGCGCGGCGCTGACTCGCAGCTACGTCGAACGGGACCTGCGCGAGATCTACCAGGGACGGGTCTTCTACGGTCGCGACGCCTTCGAGGGGATGCACACCCTCGACAAGCTGGGCGAGATGAAGGCGAGCGGGATCGACGACCCCGATTTCGGCACGGTCCCGGCCGGACTCCTGCTCGAGGGATTCCGCAAGGAACGCGAACCCGTCGACCCCTCGACCATTCCGGCCCGATCCCCCGAGGTCGCCGCCGACAACGAGGTGTTCACGCCGCCGTTCCTCGGATCGCGCATCGTGAAGGGCCTCTCGATCGACGAGATCGCCGGGTGGGTCAACGAGACGGCGCTCTTCCGGCACCAGTGGCAGTACCGGCCCGAGGCGGGAGAGACCGATGTGGAGTTCAAGGAACGCATCCGCCCCCAGTTCCGCCAGCAACTGTCCGAGGCCAAGTCGGCGGGCGTGCTCAATCCGGCGGTCGTCTACGGCTACTTCCCGGCCAACGCCGATGGCAACGACCTGGTCATCTGGACCGACGAGACCCGAACCGTCGAACGAGCCCGGTTCCGCTATCCCCGCCAGCACGAGGCCCCCTACAAGTGCATCGCCGACTTCTACCGGCCGATGTCGCCGACCGGATCCGACCACGAGGCGGACTACGCCGCGTTCCACATCGTCACGATGGGCCGGGCCGTCTCCGACGCCGCCGCCGAACTCTTCGCCGCCGACAAGTACCAGGACTACCTGATGCTGCACGGCATCGGCGTCGAGATGGCCGAGGCGCTCGCCGAGATGTGGCACGCCCGAGTCCGGGCCGAGTGGGGTTTCGGCGACGAGGACGAATCGGGACTGCTCGGACTGTTCCGGCAGAAGTTCCGGGGCGGTCGCTACTCGTGGGGCTACCCCGCGTGCCCGGACCTCGAAGACAACGCCCTGGTGGCCGACCTGCTCGAGGCGAGCCGGATCGAGGTCGAGTGCAACGAGGACACGGCCTGGCAGTACCAGCCGGAGCAGACCACCAGCGCCATCATCTGCCACCACCCGCAGGCCAAGTACTTCGTCGCCCGGTAGGTCCGACCGATCGGATCCGGCTGATGGCCCCGAGGTCCTGAACGGCCCGAACTGGGTGGTTCGGCCCGGCGACAGCCTCGGCGACCCCTGCCTACCGTTGCGGGATGGCGGAAACACCGAGACTCGGATTCCTGGCGGCCCTGATGCTCGCGACGATCGCGTCGCTGGCGTTCGGATCGTCCCCCGCCGGAGCCGAGATCGATTCCAACCAGCAGACCGACTGGGGCCTCGCCACCGAGGGGCCGTCACGCACGGTCGCCCGCTGGGACGCGCTCGGCTGGGCCGTCGAACAGGTCGACGGCACGATCTTCGTCGGCGGCAAGTTCCTCGACGTCACGAATGGTTCCGGCACCCATCGACAACCGCATCTGGCCGCCTTCGACGCCGAGACCGGCTCCTGGCAGGCCTGGTTCCGGCCCACCATCGGTCAACCCGTCCTGGCGCTGCAGGCCACCCCCGACGGCGGTCTGGTCGTCGGAGGCGAGATCGACACCTGGGACGGGCAGACCATCGGTGCGCTGGCCAAGATCGATCCGGCGACCGGGGCGCCGTGGCCAGGATGGTCCACCCGCATCTACGGAGGCGGAAGTGCCGTCCGTGACCTGCACCTCGGCGACGACGGCTGGCTCTACGCCGTCGGGGACTTCTCGACGGTCAGTCGGGCCGGGGTCATCCGGCCGGCGGCCGGTGCAGTTCGGTTCGACCCGATCACCGGCGCGATCGACAGCACCTGGAGGCCGCTCGCTTCGGGCGGCACGATTCACGGCGTCTCGACGTCGGAGATCAGCGACCGTGTCTACCTCGCCGGCGAGTTCCTCTCGATCAATGGGGTGCCCAACACCGGCGGCTTCGTCGCCGTCGACGACGCCGCAACCGTGGTCGTCGACCGGACGCCCGTGCCGTTCAACGCCTGCACCGACGTCACGCGGTCCTACTGCGTGTTGATGTACGACGTCGAAGCCACGGCATCGGGCATGGTGTTCGTCGGCGGTGTCGAACACTCCCTGTACGTCCTCGACGAGACCGACGACCTCGACCTGGTGTTCCATCACTATTCGGGCTGCGACCCGAGCCGCAACGCCGTCTGCCTGCCCTCGAACTGGTACGGCGGCGAGTTCCAGGAGATCGAGGAGGCCGGGGGCCGGGTCTACGCCACGTGTCACTGCTGGTACGACCTGTTCACCGACACCACGGTCATCGCCCATGCCTGGCCTCGGCCCACCGCCTCGCACACCACGGTCGATGCGCTCATGGCCTTCGATGCCGCGACCGGCCAACAGATCCAGGGGTTCCGGCCCTACCTGAGCGGCGACGCCGGCGGGTGGGCCCTCCACGTCAACCCGTCCGACGGCTGCCTCTGGGCCGGTGGCGGTTTCGACACCTACGCTCCGCCGGGCGGAGCCCAGCGATCGGCCAACGACCTCCTCCGCCTCTGCGACGAAGCCGGACCAGGGCCGGCGGCGACACCGAGTGCGACGGCCCCGCCACCCGGGTCGTGTTCGATCGACGCCGCAGGACTCACCGTCACCGTCGAGTGGGAGCAGCGAATCGGCGTCGCCGCCGCCATCGTCGAACGCAGCATCGACGACGGCACCTGGTACTGGCGGAGACGGGTCGCCTCACCGGCTGTCGAGTTCGTCGAATCCATCCCCGACAACCGCGTCACGAGCTATCGCCTTCGCTTCACCTATCCCGGGGGCCAGCAATCGGTGACGGTGCCCTGTGGCGAACCGATCGACCGGACCCCCAGCCTGACCCCGCCGGCCTCGTGCACGGCCACGGCTCCGGCACCGGGTCCGGGCCAGTCGACCTCGGTGGCGACGATCGACTGGGAGCCCGGCAACGACGCCGTCGCCTACGTCGTCTCCCGGAGTGTCGACGGGGGCTCGACCTACTGGCGGGGCCGGGTCGACGCCCCGACCCGGACGTTCCAGGACCCGGTCTCGACCGGATCCCGCTACGAGTACTCGGTCGCCGCCCGGGCCGCCGATGGGTCCTCGACCGCCCCGGTTCCCTGCACGCCGGCGATCGAGTTGCCGAGCGCCGAACTGGCCCCCATCGCCGCCTGCACCGCAACCGGGGCAGCCGGCGTCGCCACCCTGACCTGGACGCCGAGCACCGGCTCCACCTCGACGATCGTCCACCGCCAGGTCGACGGCGGCGCCACCCACTGGCGCGGCCGGGTGAACGCCCCGACCGCCACGTTCGACGATCCGATCTCGGACGGCACTGCGTACCGCTATGTCGTCACGGCCCGGAGCGCGTCCGGACAGACGAGCGCAGCCACCATCTGCACGCCCGACCTCGAGGTCCGATCCGCACCGACGACCCCCATCGCCACCTGCTCCGTCGTCCCGGACGGGGCGTCGGTCACCGTCGAGTGGGTGGCCGATCCGGCAACCGTCGAGGTCGTCGTCGAGCGGTCGGGCGACGGTGGGGCCTGGTACTGGCGGGGACGGGTCGACGGCGGGCTGACCAGCTTCGACGACAGCCTCCGATCCGGTCCGACATGGACCTACCGACTGGTGGCCCGTGACGGGGCCGGGAACCCTTCCACGGCGACGGTCTGCGACGGCACGGCCCGGGTCTGACCGCTTCGGCCGATCGGGCGGCCGTTCAGGAGGCGCTCGGGAGCGATTGCACCAGCGTCAGGGTCGGCGCGAAGAGATCGCCGCGTGCCTCGACCCGCTCGACGACCTCGTCGGCCCGGAACGTCGGCGGGACGCCCTCGGCGCCCGCGGCGACCTCGTCCCAGTCGATCGGGGTCGACACGGTCGGCTCGGGCCGGGCCCGGAGCGAATAGGGGGCGATGGTGGTCTTGTGCCGCGAGTTCTGCGACCAGTCGATGAACACCTTCCCCGGCCGCTCGCTACGTTTCATGTTGGTCAGGACCTCGGTGGGGCGCTGTTTCTCGAGCAGCTGCCCGACCGCCAACGCGAACGACGACGTCTGTTCGTGGGTGTGCGGCGAATTGAGCGGGATGGAGAGCTGCATCCCCTTGGAACCCGACGTCTTGGCGAACACCTCCAGACCCACCGATGCGAGGATCTCGCGGATGGCGAGCGCCACCGAACAGCATTCGACGATCGTGGCCGGGGCCCCCGGATCGAGGTCGAACACGAGCATCGTGGGGGTTTCCAGGTCGTCGCACCGGGCCATCGGCGCATGGAGTTCGATGGCGGCGAGGTTGGCCGTCCACACCAGCGCCGCCAACTCGTCGAGCCGGCAGTAGTCGATCGTTCCGTTGCGGTCACCGGGGCCGATCGCCACCGAGACCCAGTCGGGCCGGTGCGACGGACACCGCTTCTCGAAGAACGACTTGCCCTCGACCCCGTCGGGGTAGCGACGAAGGGTCAGCGCCCGATCCTCGATGTGGGGCAGCATCACCGGACCGATCCGCGTGTAGTACTCGATGACCTGCGCCTTGGTGAAGCCGGTACGGGGATAGAGCACCTTGTCGAGGTTGGACAGCGCCAGCGACCGCTCCCCCACCTGCACCGTCACCTTCGGCGAGGCCATGGCCGGTGTCGTTCCGAGCGACCGGTGCTCAGGCCGACGCCGCAGCGTCGCCGTCGTCGGATTCGGCGGCCTCCTGGCGGGCCTTCTTGGCGGCGGCCACGCTGGCCTCGAGAGCGGCCATCAGGTCGACGATCTCGGCCGTCGGGCCCGAATCGACCGCCTCGACGCGGGTCACGTCGCCCTCGGCCTTGGCCTCGATCAGCTCCATGACCTTGTTGCGATAGGTGTCTTCGTATTGGGCGGCGTCGAACTCCGAGGCCAGCGACTCGACGAGCTGCGAGGCCATCAGCTTCTCGGCGTCCTTGACCTCGATGGCGTCGAGATCGGCCAGACCCGGGATCTCGGCCGGGTCGACGATCTCGTCGGCGTAGAGCATGGTCGACAGCATCAGTCGTCCGTCGACGGGGCGAATGGCGGCGAGATGCTGCTTGGACCGCATCACGAACGTGGCGACCCCGACCCGGCCCGAAGCCTCGAGCGCTTCGACCAGGAGCGCATAGGGTTTCCGGGCGAGCTCGTCGGGGACCAGGTAGTACCCGCTCTCGTAGAAGATCGGGTCGATGTCGGCCTCGTGCACGAAATCGACGAGGTCGATGCTGCGCGACGCCTTGGGGGCGATCGATTCGAGCTCGTCGTCGCTGAGGATCACGTACTGGTCGTCGCCGAGGTCGTAGCCCTTGACGATGTCGGCGTACGCGACCTCCTCACCGGTGGCCGCAGAGGTTCGGACCATCTTGACGCGGGCGCCGGTCTTGGAGTCGATCTGGTTGAAGCGGATGTTCTTGGAGTTGGTGGCGCTGAACAGTTTCACCGGGATCGAGATGAGACCGAAGCTGATGGCGCCGCTCCACACGGTTCTGGGCATGGCAGACCTCTCTCAGATCGACAGGATGGCACGGGCGACGAGGTCGGTCCCGAACGCCGTGAGAATCGCAAGGTACAACAGACCGGTGGCGGCCATGACCGCACTGTACTGCTGCTCCTTCAGCGCCAACCGGGTGACGAACACCAGACCGATGGTCGTGACGGCACTGGCCGCCCAGAACCATCCCAGCATGCCGCCGTACCCGTCGTCGATCGTGCCGTCGAAGGCCGACAGCATCCCGGTGGGGATCAGCAACAGGATGACCTCGGGCACCCAGGCGATACCGGTCCATTTCACCAGTTCGAGCAGCGGGGCCCGGCGCAGCCCCGGTTGGACCAGGTACCAGTGGCCGAGCAGCATGGCGTCACTCACCGCTCCCAGGAAGACGGCGCCGACCAGGAAGCGTGCCACCTGCAGCCAGGCCGGGTCGCCGGCGGCGACGCCGGCCGCCACGAGACCCACCGCTCCGATCGCCGGGGCGATCAGGTCGAGTCGGGGATCGAACTCGGGTCCTTCGGCGGTCTTGGCCTGCTCGGCCCGATCGATGCCGGTCATGGCCGCCACCCGGGCCGTGCGGGCTTCGGCCAGGACCCGCTGGCCCGACACCCCGACCGCTCGACGGGCGTAGGACTGCCACAGGGCGTAGCCGGTGGCCAGGACCACGCCGGCGGAGGCCGCTTCGCGAACCGGGCGCACGCCGTACACCAGACCGAGAACGAGCGCGGCCAGCGCCATCAGCCCGTAGGTGATCCGCAAGGTCCAGCCGTAGCCCAGACCGACCTCACGGCGTCTCGTGGTGACCCAGCAGAACAGGAGCCCGCCGGTGGCCCACTGCAGGAGCACCGAGGACCCGTGGAGGTCAATCATCGATCGGGGCAGTCATCGGTGCGGATCAGGCCTCGACGGTGACGAGCGAGCGGTTGGCGTTGTTGAGGGAACGAGGTCCGTCGTCGGTGGCGACGACGATGTCTTCGAGACGGGCGCCCCAGCGGCCCGGGACGTAGAAACCGGGCTCGATCGAGAACGCGTTCCCACCGAGCAGGGGCTCGTCGTTGCCTTCGACCAGGTACGGGTCCTCGTGCGCCTCGACACCGATGCCGTGGCCGATGCGATGGGTGAAGTAGCGGGCGAGGTCGGCGTCGCCGAGCCGTTCGCGAGCCACCCGGTCGACCGACTGGGCCGGTGTCCCGACCCGTGCCGCTGCGGTCGCCTCGGCCTGGGCCTGCTGCAGCAGGGCGTAGGCCTCGGCGAATTCGGGGTCGGGGGTGCCGGTGTAGACACAGCGCGTGATGTCGGAGCAGTAACCGGGCTCACCGTGCGGTTCGGCGGTGGTGCCACCGAAATCGCACAGCACGACCTCGCCGGGCTGGATGACCCGGTCGCCGGGGTGATGATGGGGGCTCGAGGCGTTCGGTCCGCTGGCCACGATGGCGAAGTTCACCTTGGCATGTCCCTCGGCCAGGATCCGACGGCCGAGCTCGGCCGACACCTCGGCCTCGGTTCGGCCGATCAGCGGGATCTCGCCGCCCTGCAACGCCGCAGCCACGCGATCGACCCCGGCCGCCGCCCGGGCCAGCGCCTCGATCTCGGCGTCGTCCTTCACCGCTCGCAGGGCGCCCACCGTGCTGGTCGCCCGCTGCCATGAGGCACCGGGCATGGCGTGCTGCAGGTCGACGAGGAAGCGGCTCCAGGTGTGGTCGCCGATGGCCAGGTTCATGCCGGCGCCCACGGCGTCGACCACCCGCTGGATCGGGTCGTCGGTCTCGGCCCATCCGTCGATCGTGAACAAATCGGGGTGTTCGACCACCCGAGCGGTCTCGAAGGCCGGGATGACCAGGCGCGGCATGCCGTCGAGCGGCACGACCAGCATCGTGAGCCGTTCCAGCGGCATCGCCTCGTAGCCGATCAACCAGGGAAGGTCGGGGCCCACCGACAGCAGCACCGCGTCGACCCCGTTGTCGGCCATGGCGGCCCGAACCCGATCCAGACGTTTCGCGAACATGGCCCCGAGACTACCGCCCCCGGGTTCGGGCGCTCTCACCCGCCGGCGGGACCGCCGTCGGGTCACCCGACACGGGCGACGAAGTCGGCGATGCGGGCCGTCCAGCCCTCGACCTCGGCCCGGCTCGAGGCGATCACGAGTTCGGAATCCTCGATCAGGTCGTGCAGTTCCTCGGCGGTCGAAACGGGGTGGACGGCATCACCGGTCCACGCCAGGATCAGCGTCGGCACGGCGATTGCGGCGATGGCCGGTCGGGCCGGGAGGTCCGCGGTGGCCGCACCCCGCAAGGCCTGCGCCAACCGATCGGTGTCCCACGCCCGGATGAGCTCGTCGCGTTGATCCTGATAGGCGTCGTCGCCGGCGAAGGGATCCGGGGCCGGCTGCGAGCGGCGGGTGCGGATCATGGGCTCGACGCCCTGGGTCCGGACGACCTCGGCCCCGGCTCGGTACAGCTCGGCCTGGGCCGCGCGGGTCTCCCAGGCCGTCGGCGGGATCATGAGGATCAGCCCACGGATCCGCTCGGGAGCACGGACGGCGGCGTGGATGGCGGTCGCACAGCCCATCGACGCTCCCCCGGCGAGGTAGCGCTCGATGCCCAGTGCGTCGCACAACCCCAACTGATCGTCGGCCAGCGAATCCCACCCGTAGGCGGCATCGTCGGGAGTCGTGGTCGATACGCCGTGGCCACGGGCGTCGTAGCGCAGGACCCGGGCAGGCACCGCCGACCAGTCGATGAGGGCCGTGGCGTCGTCGGCCTCCCGGTCCATGGTCAGCCCGTGCCCCCACACCAGGTCGGGCCCGTCACCTCGTCGGTGGTGGTGGAGCCGTGCGCCGCGCACGTCGGTCGATTCGGCCGGTGGTGGTGGCGAGGGCCGCGAGCCGGTGTCGTCGATCGTGTCGTCGGTCATGGCGGCAGTCTTCCACGAACCGGTTCGTCCACCGAACGGGCCGCCTCGGATGCGAGGTCGTGGCCATGATGGGCCGTTCGACTCGATGCCGGCCCATTCGATGCCGGGATTGGGGCGTTCTTGAGCCGTTCGGCCCCTCCGCGGCCCCCGGCCATGACCGATGGAGATGGGAAGCGGGAACCTGAAGCGGAGCAGGAGTGACGTCAGCACATCGAAGCGGTGAATCCATCCTCACCGCCGGCACACACATCGGAACCGGGGTCCACGACGACACCGGCTACCAACGGGTCAGGGCGCGACTGACCGAACGGACCGATGCGTGCCTCCGGCGAACGGCCGAGCGGCTCGAAACCGCCCGGCTGGCCAACGAGATCGATGAGCGGTCACTCATGCGCACGCATCGCGAAGTGGGGCGTCAGGTCGCATCCGGCCTGGCGCCCTCCGCAGCGGAATTCTGGCGGTCGTCGGCCGGTCCCCGGGCCGAACGGCTCTCCGACACCGCCAAGGCGGTCATCGACGACGAGATGGACGCCTTCGCCGATTCGGCCGTCCGATTCCGCCGCAGCGTCCGACTCCTGGGCACCGGTGATCCGACGACGATCGACCGGGCCGAACACGACCTCCACGATCAACTGCTCCGGCTGTCGACGTTGGCCATCGATCGGGGTCCGCTCGACGATCTCGGCACCCGGTTCGAGCGTCGCATCCGCCGCGCCGCGACGATGCGACTCGGCGCCCGCACCTTCCTGCTGTCTCCGGCCGAGACGGAGCGGACGATCGACCGGATCGAGCTCGAACTCCTCGAACTGCCGCCCTATTCGCACTGCGACAAGCTGCTGGTGGCCTTCGAGCTCGCCCACGCCGACGTCCGAGCCCACGTCCGGACCCGGGTTCGGGCGATGATGGTGCGGTCGTCCCGGCGGATGTTGAGCGAGGTCCCGGCTCGGGGCTGACCGCTCCGTCCGGTCCGGCGACCGGTCGGGGTCAGGGTCGGAACGGGAACCGGTTGATGAACTCGTCGTTGGCGGCCACGTAGCGCACGGTCAGGTGGCGGCTCAGCGCCCCCCGCTCGAGCAGCGACAGCCAGTAGTCGAAGCCGACCGGATCGGGCTCGCGACCGAGCACGTTCCGGTACACGACGGCCAGGAACCCGCGCTCGGTGAGGGAGCCGTAGGTCTGCTGGAACTCGGGCGAGACCGAGAACGCGCCGGCGATGGCGTCGAGCGACACACCGCTCCGAGACACCGAGATCCAGTACTTGGTTCCCTCGACATCGGGATCGCGGCCGAGGAACGCCCGGTAGAGCCGCAGGGTCTCGGCGTCGGCCGGGCGATAGTCGGTGGCATGGACCACCTCGTCGACGCTCGTCGCCAGCCCGATCGGGACCCGACGGGTCGACGGCACCGGCTCGGGTGCGGACGACGGCGATCGAATCGACCATCCGATGGCACCGAGGACGGCGAGCGTGGGGCCGTCCACCATTCGGAACACCTCGCCGGTCGATCCGATCGGGGTCATCAGGGCGCCCGGCGTGCCGGCCGGGTAGGTCGCTTCGTCCAGGTGTGAGTACGACGAGCCGGGGGCGAACGTCGAGGGGGCGTAGAGCCGATAGCGGGCATCACCGACGTCGATGAACAGGTCGTTCCCCGTCAGGGCGGTGTTGCGGGCCGAGGCCGACAGCGACGGGAACGGTGTCGTACCCGACGACACCCGCCGATCGAAGGCCCACATCGGGTCTCGCAGGGCGGCGGTCTCGTTCGACGTCCCGCTCGCCGATCCGACGAATCCGAGGCCGTGGCCGAGTTCGTGCACGAGCACCGACTGCAGGTCGATCCGGTCGCCCGGGGGCGGCTCCGATCCCAGGTGCCAGGGGAGTCGGTTGTTCACCCCGACCACGATGTCGGCGGTGCCCGGGAGGTGGTCGACCCCGTCGCGGGCATTGGCCAGGGCCACCGGAACGGCACCGAGGTCGGACGGCCTCCGGATGAGGTTGGTCGGGCCCGCATAGGCACCGATGGTCGGTGAGCCCAGGTCTTCCCAGCGGAACTCGATGTGGAGTGGCACGTCGGGGTCGAGCTCGAGAACCGAGGTGTAGCGGGCGACGGCGGCTTCGACGACGGTCTCGACCGAGGCCGGAACCCCGCTCGGGTAGTCGATCACGACCGGCGCTGCCGAAGCCGCCGCGACGGTGCCCGAGTCGGCGACCACCATCGCCGCGATGTTCGACTCGATGGCGGAGCGGGCGAGGTCGGTGTTCGCGGCCCCGTCGGACGAGTGATCGTGGGACGGCGCCACGACGCCCGGCTCGAAGATCTCGACGACGGGTTCGACGGGAATGATCACGACGCCGGGGTCGGCGCCGGTGGCTCCCACCGGCGCCCCGGCGGCGCCGACCATGCAGGCCGTGACCAGGGCGAGCACGACACGGTTCCGGCAACTCGGCAGGTTCGACATACGTCTGCGCTATCGGCACGAAGGGGCGCCGACCTTGAGGTCCGGGGTCTCGGCCACCGCCGGCGGGGTTCTCCGTTCCGACACGGCCGGGGCATCGGCGTTCGGTCCTCGCCTATGGTCCGGTTCGGTCGAGCCCCGGCCCGACCGATGCGTCGTGTTCCGGGCCTGTCACGTGGAGGGAATCAGCATGAAGACGACCACGGCTCTCGGAGCCTTCTTCGCGGCGTGTTCGCTCGCCGCCTGCGGCAGCGGCGACGACGAGGCCTCGGTGGACATCCCCGATGGGGCGACCCTCTGTGGCGTCTACGCCGAGGTCTACCAGCCCATCCTGAGCGATCCGACCGCCTTCGGCGAGGACGGGTGGGAGGACGAGGCCGGGGAACTGCTCGCCCAGTCCCGGGTGCTGGCGCAGCTCGCACCGGCTGATCAAGCCGAGAACGCCGACGCCAACGTCGCCTACTTCCAGGCTCTCGCCGACATCGAGTCGGCCGCCGATCACGTGGCGGCGAGCAACGAGTTCAACACCTATCTCCGGACCACCTGCGGCTGAGTCCGCCCCTCGAGCGGGCCGGACCGCCGGGTGGGCGGGACGTTCGCCACTGGTCGGGAGCGAGGGGAACCGTGAGGCTGAGGCCATGAGCATTCGCCGATCGCCCGGGCCGATCGTGGCGGCGACACTCGCGGCAATCGTGGTCGCCGGTGGTTGTGGCTCCGCCGCGGGCAGCGAGGTGGCCGTCGGCACCTATCGCTCCCTCGTACCCAGCACCGAGCAACTCGAGATCGACGTCGACGGTGCGCTCCCGGGCGGCGTCGCCCGACTGCGTGCCGACGACATCGACCTGGTCGAGGTGGTCGTCGACGCCGGCCAGGTCATGGTCCGCCTCGACGGCGACCTCGTCGCAACCCGTCCGATCACCGACCGCATCTCGGTCACCGATCGTGAGGGTTCCGGCCCGTTCAAGGGCAAGAAACAGGTCCTGGTGCTGGGCGCTGAGCCGCTCGTGCTCGGGGGACTGATCATCGACGCACCGGTGATCTGGCCCGGGAGTTTCGAGGGCAGCCCGGTGATCGTGCTCAAACCCGCCGACCCCGACGAGCGCGGTCCCGGCATCTCGTGCAACGCCGCCGAGGCGTGCCTGCTGCTGACGTCCGGCGTCGACCCCGTCGGCCGCTACGAGGATGCGAACGACCCGGCGCTCGGTCAGAATCCCATCGAGTCCATCGAGATCGGTGGGGAGTCGATCGATTTCACCCTCGACGACGGTGAGGTCATCGGCATCGCAGCTGATTCGGGCCAGGTCACCGAGGCCTGTGGCCTGGCCGAGACCCGGGTCTGGGACCTCCCCGCCGAGCTCGGGCTTCCCATCGACGATCCGGTCCTGGTCCACACGCTCTGTCCGTCGGTACCGGGAGCGGCCATCCAGCTCGTGATCATCGACCGGTCGGCCCTTCCCGTTCTCGCCCCGCTCACCGAGGCGAGCGAGGGCGAGTGGTGCCGCCCGGGAACCGACTGCCTCCTCTTCACGCCGATCTGATCACCCGGCGGCCGGTCCACGGGCCGAACGCGAGGCGGCGAACGCCGTCAACAGGCCGGCGGCCGGGATCGTGAGACTCACCCACAGGGCCGGCCGGTAGCTGCCGGTGAGGGTCTCGATCAGTGCGAACAGGGCGGGACCGATGGCGCTGCCGACCACCATGGCGCTCATCTGCACGCCCGCGATCGACCCCAGGTGCCGTCGTCCGAACAACCGCGGCAACGCCGCCGACGTCAGGGGCGCATAGCAGCCCTGGGACACTCCCCAGGCCACGATGGCGACGACCGCCGCGACGGGACGGTCGAGCACCGAAACGGCGAGGTACATCACGACCTGCGCCGTCGACATCACCGCGGCGACCACGATGGGCGGGATGGTGTCGATGAGCCAGCCGCCGAGGAGGGTGACCGGGACCGAGACGAACGCGATCGGGAGGAAGATCCGGACGATCCGATCGTCGGCGATGCCCAATTCGGAACCGAAATCGAGGATGTGGAACGTCAGGGCCGTCGAGGTCGATGCCATCGCCACCACCGGAATGGTGACGGCCCAGAACCGAAGGTCGGCGATCGCATCGGCCAGCGTCCGGTCGTCGTCGGAACCGATCAGCGCCACGGTCCCGTCGGATGTCGGCGTCGGAGCCACGCCCCCGTCGATGATCAGCCCGGAGGATTCGGGGCCGTCCCGGTAGCAGACCACGACGATGCTCCCCATCACCACCACCAGGGCAACGGCCAGCAGCCGCCACGCGGTGCGAAAGCCGTCGATCTCGATCAGCGCCAGCAAGAGCGCCGGACTCGAGGCGAACGCGAAACTCATCACGGCGTTCGACGACGACGTCACCGACGCCACGGCGTCGTTCGAACCACTGCGAGATCATCGTGCGCGAGGTCAGGGTGAGCAGGCCCTGCCCGGTGAACCGGAGGCAGCCGAACCCGAGGCTCATGACGGCCATGCCGACGACGGTCGACATCGGACCGACGGTGCTCAGCCCCAGCAGGGTGAAGGCCAATCCGAGAACGGCGGCGCCGGCCACCCGGCGCGAGCCGTATCGGTCGATGGCTCGGCCTCCCCGGGGAAGCAGGAACCCACTGGAGCCGGTGCCGATGAGATAGGCGATCGAGAGCTGGAGGCGGGTGAGCCCGGTGGCCTCGGTGAGGTGGTCGGTGAAGACGCTGACACCGGCGGTCTGTCCCGGAATCGACGCCAGCACCCCGATGCTGCCGACGACCAGGACGGCCCAGCCGTAGTAGAACCGCAGGCGCGACGGGTCGAAAGGCCATCGATCGAGCGAGGCGCGGGGCTCCGGAGCGTTTCCTCGTCCCGCTTCGACCGGGCGCGTCGAGGCCGTGGGTTCGCGGTTCACCCGGCGACCCTATCCACCGAGGCGAGAGCCGTGGATCTCGATGCCGACACCCGGGCCGGGTCGGCTCACGTGGCCGAGTGCGGTGACGCGATCCCGATCGTCAACACGGCGACGTCGTCGGTCCTCGACGTCACGAATGCGTCGAGTTCGGTCTCGATGGCCGCCACCACCGACTCGGGCGACGGGTCGACGAGCGACCCGAGCACGGCCCGAAGGCGGTCCTCACCGAAGAACGCTCCATGGCGTCGCGCCTCGGTGACCCCGTCGGTGTACAACACCAGGGTCTCCCCGGGGTCGAGCCGGATCGAGATCGTCTTGTGGCCGGGTTCGGCGAGCACGCCGAGCAGGGGGCCTCCCGGACCGACGTCTCGGACCCCACCAGGACCGACGACGAGCGGCGGGGGATGTCCCCCCAGCGAGAGATCCAGGTAGACGCCGTCGTCGTCGCGTTGGATCGTGCCGCAGACTGCGGTGCAGAACCGGCGCATCGTGTCTTCGGCGAGGATCCCGGCGTTGAGGGCGGCAAGTGCTCCCGACGGGGGGAGCCCCAACAGGAGGGCGGTGCGAAGGCTGTGACGGGCCAGGGCGGTGAGCCGAGCCGCCTCGGGACCTCGGCCACAGACGTCGCCGATCATGAACCCCCAACTTCGGTGCAACGGGAGGACATCGTAGAAGTCTCCGCCGACCTCTTCGATCCCGGCCCGGTAGGTGGCGGCGAGCTGGATGCCGGGAACCTCGGGAAGCGAGGGCGGCAGAAGGCTGCGCTGCAGGACCTCGGCGACATGGGCTCGATCGCGCATGGCCACTTCCATGGCCGCCGCGTGGCCGCGCGACTCCTCGATCGATGCCTGGAGTTCGACCAGCGCCTCGGCCTGCAGGATGGCCAACGCAACCGTGTCGGCGATCGAGGCGAGCGAGGCCATCGTCGAACGGGGCAGCCGTCGTCGGGCGAAGATGGCGAGGACCCCGACGACCCGGTCGCCGACGACCAGCGGATATCCGGCGAACGCCACGATCCCCTCCCGCTCGGCCCAGGCATGGTCGGCGATGAGCGGATCGCGCTGCACGTCGTTGACCAGGTGCGAACGCCGCGTGGAGGCGATCGTGCCGATCTTGAACTCGCCGACGCGAATCCGGGAGTGTTCCCCATCGAGATGCGTGTACAGGCCGGCACTGGCGGCGAGTCGGAGGACGTCGTCTCCGGACTCGAGGGTCCAGATGCGGGCGAACGCCGCATCGAGGTGCTCGACGACCGCTTCGACGGTGCCGGTCAGGCGATCGGCGAGCGGCTCGGTACCGACCAGGGTTCGACCGACCTCGGCAGCGAGCGCCGCGTGGCGGCTCTGCTCGTCGAGCCGGCGTTGGGCCTCCATCCGCCCGGTGACGTCGAAACACACGCCGGTCAATGCCTGGAGCGTCCCGGCGGAGTCCGACACCGGCGCACCGGCACCCTGCAGCCAGATGATCGAACCGTCGGGTCTCGTGGCCCGGTACTGGTACTCGAACCGTTCACGGTGCTCGAGGGCGGCCATGATCCGCTCGACGGCCTGAGCCCGATCATCGGCATGGATCTTGCCGGTGTAGTCCTCGAACGTGCCCCCGAAGGACCCCGGTTCCAGCCCGTAGATCGCCTCGAGGCGTTCGTCCCAGGTGACCAGACCGGTGTCGAGGTGGTAGGACCAGACCCCCATCCCGCCGGCGTCGAGCGCCGTCTGCACCCGCTGGTGCTGCATGGTCTGCTGCTCGCTGCGAAGTCGATCGGCGACGTGCCGTCCCAGTTCGTCGGCGAGGATCCACACGGTTTCCTGGTCTTCGAGCGAGAACGGTCGCGGCTCGTGGTCGAGCATCTCGACCACCCCCACCGTCACACCACCGGCGGTGAGCGGGAAGAAGAGCCCTCGACGCAGCCCGTCGCCGACGATCGCGACGTCGCGGACGAGCAGTGGCTCCCCGGCGAGGTCGCTGTGGAAGGTCGGGACGCCGCTGGACCACACGTGACCGGCGATCCCCTCGCCACGACGCAGCACGGCGGCGCTGGTCTCGGCGACGTAGCCGGGGTGCGCCCCGGGTTCGGACTCCCAGACCGTGGCCGCCCGGAGGCGGTCGAGCCACGGGTCGATCCACCAGACGGCGCCGGCCACCCAGCCGTGGTGCTTGGCGGCGACGGCAAGACAGTCCTGCAGGAGTCGAGCGAGGGGAAGGTCGGCACCGACGGCCTGTTGGATGACGCGGACGAGCTCGGCGTGGGCCGAGCCGTCGACGTCCCGGCGAGCGCGGAGGGTGCCGATGACGACCACGTCGGCCCGCTCGGCGTCGGGTCGGCTCAGCTCGAGTTCGATGTCGATCTCCCCCATGACGGCGTGGACGGCGGGAAGTCGAATGGGACGATGCGCGCGTGTCAGCCGGTCGCTCTCGATGAAGCGACGGAATCCTGCCCGATGGGTTTCGTGGAAGCGCTCCGGGATGATCCGGGTGAGGGGTGTCCCGATCAGGTCCTCGGACCGCCAGCCCAGCAGGTCGTGGCACGACGCACCGATCGACGTGATGACTCCGGCTCGATCGACACCGACCTCGACCTCGAGCGCACCGGCGACGCGGGACAACGCCGAGCGGATCTCGACGATGCCCAGGCGGTCACTCATCGACCGGTCGGGATCGTCCGTAGAAGTGCAGTTCGGGTTCGATGGCCGTGGGTGGCGGCGTGAGCCAGACGGTCACTCGGCACTGCGGATCGCCGATCGCGATCCGTTCCTCGAGATGCACCCCGGCGGTCCCGCGATTGCGGGCGCCGATGCCGCCGAACACGCTCGACGTCATGCGGCACAACGACGGTGCGTGGCGGACCTGGTCGCCGAAGGGGCAGTGTCGGTTGCCGAGGACGATCTTGTCGTCGTCGGCCTCGATCACGAAGAAATCACCCTCGATCCCGTCCTTGAGATGGACGAACAGGTCGGCCATCTCCTCGACCGACAGCGGACCCTCGGTGCGGTCCCGGAACCGTCGGAACGCTTCTTCCATGCGATATCCGACGCCGGCACCGACCTCGGCGACCAACGCCTCGGCCGCCGACGGACCGCCCTCTCGTTCGACCGTCTGGGCGAGCTGGACGACGAGCGCCAAAAGGAAGGATTCGCGTCCGAACTGTCCGTGCTCGTCGGCTTCGCCGGGGTCGGGCAGGAGACGGTCGACGTCGAGTTGGGCCGGATCGAAACTGGGGCTCGGCGGACGTCGGATCGGGAGCGTGACCGTCACCCTCGATCCGCCGGCGGCCTTGGCTGCCACCTCGAGCCGATCGGTCAGATGGGTGACGATCATCAGCCCTCGGCCCCGTTTGGAGGTCGAGTCGGGCATGGCGGTTTCGTCGTCGAGTTGGAATCCCTCGCCCAGGTCGTTGACGGCGAGCACGGGCCGTTCGCCACCCCAGTGCAGCGACACCCAGACCGGCTGATCGCTGTTCTCGACGGCGTTGGTCACCAACTCGCTGAAGATGAGCTTGGCCGCCCCGAGGTCGGAGCCCGGAGCGGCATGCCGTTCGATGTAGCGTGCGAACTCGGCGCGCAGATCCGTGGCCGCTGCGAGCTCGTTCGGCACGTACCAGTCCACAACGCTCTCCGCTCATCGTCGGAGGGCCGAGGCTACCCGGCTCGATTGGTCCGGTCCAGCGCTCGCCGCCCCGCTGGTTCAGCCGGCGGTGGCCGCCAGTGCCACCTCGCCCAACAGGCCGATGCGGTCGGTGTCGTGGCCGTTGCCCGGCAGGTTGATCGTCAGGCCATCGATCCCGGTGTCCATCGCCGCCCGGAGCCGTTCGCCGACGGTGTCGGGATCGCCGTAGATCAGGATCGACTTGACCATCTCGACGACCTCGTCGTTCCAGCCCTTGACCGCGGCGATCGCTCGCAGGTCGGCGTCGGCCGCTTCCATCGTCGGGGCGACGAGCGCCATCTGGAGCTTGGTGACCGTGATCTCGGACCGGTCCCGGCCGAGCCGTTCGCAGTGCGCGGCGAGCGCATCGAGCTTGCGGGGGATCTCCTCGATCGGCCCGCCCGCGAGGTTGGACTCGTCGGCGTACTGGGCCACCATGCGCAGCGTCTTCTTCTCGCCGGTTCCCCCGATCATGATCGGGATCCGGGAGAGCGGCGCCGGCGAGTTCACGGCGTCGGTCACCTGGTAGTGCTTGCCGTGGAAGGTGATCGACTCGCCCCGGAGCATGGGGATGACGATCTGGAGGGCTTCTTCGAGTTTCTCGAACCGATCGGTGAAGGTCCCGAACTCGTACCCGAGCGAGTCGTGTTCGAGCTGGAACCACCCGGCGCCGATGCCGAGCGTGGCACGGCCACCGGACACGTGATCGAGCGCCGTGATCGTCTTGGCCAGGAGCGTGGGATGTCGGTAGGTGTTGCCGGTGACCAGGGCGGAGAGGCGGACGGTCTCGGTGTGCTGGGCGAGGGCGTTGAGCAGCGAGTAGCACTCGAACATCGGCTCGTCCGGCGAGCCGATACCGGGCAGCTGGTAGAAGTGGTCCATCACGAAGACCCGATCGAACCCCGCCGCCTCGGCCGCCTTGGCCTGCGCGACCACGCGACCGAAGAGATCGGCCGGCTCCACCCCGGGGTAGGTGAAGTTCGGGATCTGATAGCCGAGTCGGGTCATGGGGGTGCTCCTGGGGAGGATCGCTGGAACTGCCGCTCGGAGATCGAGAGAACGGGCGAAGGATAGGTCATGAGGTCGGCCCGGGGTGGAGGTCGAGGCCGGGCCGGTCTGCTCGACGACATCCGACTCGTCGTCGCCGTTCCCGGTGTTCGACGTTGATTCGCCAAAGCGCGTCAGCGAGACTGCAGACGGCACGCCGACCATCGGCATCGCTCGGAAGGACGAGATCTCATGACAACCATCGGCAAGATCGCACAGACCATCGCTGCGCTGTGGATCTTCGACGTGTGGTTCCACCGTTTCAACAAGGACACCGGCTACCGAGGTGGTGGCGCCACCAACATGAAGGAGGAGTTCGCCGAATACGGGATGTCCGAGAAGACGATGTATGCGATCGGAGCGGTCAAGGTCGGCCTGGCCGCCTCGATGCTGGTCGGTCTCCGAGTGCCGGCGCTGACCCGGCCCGCGTCGGGCGGTCTGGCCGCGATGATGCTCGGCGCCATCGGTATGCACATGAAGGTGAAGGACCCGATCAAGCGTGCCCTCCCGGCCATCAGCGTGTTCACCCTGTCCACTGCCGCCGCGCTGCTCAGCCGCGACGACTGACCCTTCAGCGAAGCAGGAAGAGCGCGAACAGGACGGCATTGAGGGCGCAGAGCGACGCTGCGGGCAGCATGAGGCGCGGAGCATCGTGGATCCGGAGTCGAACCACGAGTCCGAGGAACATCATCACCGTGAGTCCGGCTGCTGCCGCTGCGCCCAGGGGCGGGTATGCGAGACCGAACAGCACACCGGCACCCCCGAGGACCTGCATCGTCCCAACGAAGAGACGGAATCCCGGCACGCCATAGCGTTCGAACTCGCTCCGGAGCGGCTCACTGGCCAGGATCTCGTACCCGTAGTGCAGGAACGAGGCCCCCGACACCAGAGCGAGCACCACCAGGACCAGGAGCATCTGGGTTCCACTCTACGGCCCGGCCTCCGGGCTGGTGCGAGCGCCAACGTGCAGATCGTGGGTTCCTGTCGAGCTCCGGACCGCCCCGGGCCGCGGGCCACGGGGCTACGCTCGCCGACCGTGGACGAGCTCCGGAACCCCATCGCTCCACCCCGACGATCCGTTCGACCATTCCGAGCGGCCCATCCCAGGCGATGAAGCTCGACACCACCGAGGCGCTGACCAGGCTCGCCGCCCACGATCACGGCATCCTCTGCACGGTGCACGCCGACCGAGGCGTCGACGCCGTCCCCGTCGTCTACGCCATCGATGACGGGTTCGTCGGCGTCCCGATCGACCGGGTGAAGGCGAAGTCGACGCTGCGACTCCAGCGCCAACGCAACCTCGAGGCCGATCCGAGGGCCACCCTGCTCATCGAACGCTGGGACCGCGACGACTGGTCGCGGCTCTGGTGGGTACGCGCCGAGCTGCGCTGGCTGGCCGAGCCGGAACCGGCTCGGGTCACCGCCCTGATCGACCGTTTGGCCGGCACCGTTCCCCAGTACCGGGACCGGCCGTTCGCCGGCCTTCTCGTCCTGCGCATCGTCGGCGTCACGGGCTGGGCAGCGGGAGCGTCCGAGCAACCGGGGGCGGGTCTCGATGCCGGCCCGGCTCAGCGGGAATCGACTCCGGGCGGACGTGGCGCTCCGTAGCCCCCTCCGCCCGGGGTCTCGATCTCGAAACGATCGCCGGGCTCGACCGTGGTCTGGAGGACGGCCCCGTATTCGGTGACCGAGCCATCGGCGGCGATCTTGCGGTTCCTGCCGACGAGACCCGCTTCGCCGCCGGCCTGTCCGTAGGGGCCGACCGAACGGTGTCCGGACAGCACGTTCACCGTCATGGCTTCCTCGAACCGCACGCGGCGCACGGTGCCGTCACCACCTCGGGTCCGCCCCGCGCCCCGGACCCGTGGCGGATCCGGAACTCCTCGAGCACCACCGGGTAGCGCCACTCGAGCACCTCGGGATCGGTGAGCCGGCTGTTCGTCATGTGGGTGTGCACCGCCGAACACCCGTCGGCCGTCGGTGTCGCCCCGGCACCCCCGCAGATGGTCTCGTAGTACTGATGGGTGTCGTTGCCCCACAGCAGGTTGTTCATCGTCCCCTGCGCGGCGGCCATCACGCCCAGGGCGCCGAAGAGCGTGTCGACGACGACCTGACTCGTCTCGACGTTGCCGGCGAACACCGCGGCGGGATAACTCGGGTTGATCATCGAGTCCGGCGGCAGGATGACCTGGAGGGGCTTCATACAGCCGGCATTGAGGGGGATGTCGTCGTCGACCAGGCAACGGAACACGTACAGGACCGCAGCGTGCGCGATGGCCGACGGAGCGTTGTAGTTGCCCGGATGGGTGTCGCTCGTTCCCGTGAAGTCCACGACGGCCGAACGGTCGTCGTGATCGACGCTGATGCGCACCGCCACGCGGTGGCCGTCGTCCATCTCGTAGACGTAGCTCGAATCGGTGAGGGCATCGATGACCCGTCGGACCGACTCCTCGGCGTTGTCCTTCACGTGTCCCATGTAGGCGTGCACGACATCGAGCCCGTAGTGGTCGATCACCCGGAGCAACTCGATCGCCCCCTTCTCGCAAGCCGCCACCTGCGCCTTCAGGTCGGCCACGTTCTGATCGACGTTCCTGGCCGGGTACGGACCACCGCCGAGCCGGTCCCGGAGTTCGGCCTCGAGGAATCGTCCATCCCTGACGAGCACGACGTTGTCGAGCAGGACCCCCTCCTCCTCGACCGAGGTCGAATGGGCCGGGGCCGAGCCCGGAACGGTGCCGCCGACATCGGCGTGATGGCCCCGGGAGGCGACGAAGAACAGCGGCCGAACGACCTCGTCGGGCCCGCCGCTCGCCGCTGCCTCGCCGAAGACGGGTTTGATGGTGGTGATGTCGGGAAGGTGGGTGCCGCCGTTGTAGGGCGCATTCATCACGTAGACATCGCCCGGGGCCATCGCCGGGTTGTCGCGGATCACCGACTTGATCGACTCGCTCATCGAGCCGAGGTGGACCGGCATGTGCGGTGCGTTGGCGATGAGGTCGCCGGCCGGGTCGAAGATGGCGCAACTGAAATCGAGGCGCTCCTTGATGTTGACCGAGACGGCGGTGTTCTCGAGCACCAGACCCATCTGTTCGGCGATGTTCATGAACAGGTTGTTGAAGATCTCGAGCTGGATCGGATCCACGGTCGTGCCGATGGCCGCATCGGTCGGCAGCGGGGTGGTCCGGGTGAGGACCAGGTCTCGGCGGGCCGTGCTGACGGCCTGCCAGCCGGGGGCGACGAAGACCGTGCCGGTCGCCTCGAGCAGCACGGCCGGTCCGTCGATCGGGGCTCCGGCCTCGAGCGACTCGCGTGCCAGGAACGGGGTGTCGACATGGCGACCCTCGACGAAGAGTGGCCTCGTTGCCGAGCCGGACTGGTGATCACCCCGACGGGACCCGCCGTCGTCGGGCCGCGTCGGAGGCGCGAGCCGGTGGATCTCGTCGTGGCGGCCGATCGCCTCCACGTGGACGGACTCGACGATCAGCGGCTTCCGGGGGCTGACGAACCCGAACCGGGCCCGGTGGAGTCGCTCGAACTCGGCCACGGTGTCGTCGAAGTCCGCGGCCGGGACCTCCAGCGTCGTGTCGGATCCCTGATACTTCAACGAGATCCGGCGCTCGAACGTGAGCCGGTCGTCGTGCACGCCCTGACCGGCGAGCCGGGTGCGCCCATCGCGCTCCAGCTCGGACCAGGTCGGCTCGATGGAGCGCAGGAGGCCGGGGTCGAGGACCGCTTCCACCGCCCGGTCCTCGACATGGCGCAGGTCGGCGAGCCCGATGCCGAGCGCCGACAGGACACCGGCGTGGGGATGGATGTGCACCCGTTCGACACCGAGACGATCGGCGACGAGACAGGCGTGCTGACCGCCGGCACCACCGAAACACACCAACGTGTAGTCGCTGACGTCGTGGCCGCGTTGGACGGAGATCTTCTTGATGGCGTTGGCCATGGACTCGACGGCGATGGCCAGGAACCCCTCGGCAACCGCTTCGGCCGTCCACGTCTCCCCCATCGCCTCGGAGATCGACCTCGCCAGCTCGTCGAAACGGGTTTGCACGATCTGGTCGTCGAGCGGCTGCCGGCCATCGGATCCGAAGACCGCAGGGAAGAACTCGGATCGGAGCCGGCCGAGCAGCACGTTGCAGTCGGTGACGGTCAGCGGTCCACCGTTTCGGTAGGACGCAGGGCCGGGGTCGGCGCCGGCCGAGTCGGGTCCGACCCGCAGGCGAGCGCCGTCGAACCTCAGGATCGATCCCCCACCGGCGGCCACGGTGTGGATGTCGATCATCGGCGCCCGCACCCGCACCCCGGCGACCTGGGATTCGTAGGTCCGTTCGAGCTCGCCCGAGTGATGCGACACGTCGGTCGACGTCCCGCCCATGTCGAACCCGATGAGCCGGTCGAAGCCTGCCGCCTCCGCGGTGCGGATCATGCCCACCACGCCTCCCGCCGGGCCCGACAGCAACGCATCCTTGCCCTGGAAGGCGTGGGCGTCGGTCAGGCCGCCGTTGGACTGCATGAACATCAGCCGGGGCCCGGCGTCATCGGGCCGCAGGATCCGATCGACCCGGTTCACGTATCGCCGAAGGATCGGCGAGAGGTAGGCGTCGACCACGGTCGTGTCGCCCCGGGAGACGAGTTTCATGAGCGGGGAGACCTCGTGGCTCACCGACACCTGGGCGAACCCGAGCGTCCGGGCGATCTCCCCCAGTCGTGCCTCGTGGGCCTGGTGGCGGTACCCGTGCATGAGACAGATCGCCACCGAGTCGTACTCGGCCGCGGCCCGGCGGAGTGCTTCGGTGGCCGAGACCTCGTCGAGCGGGGTCGTGACGGTGCCGTCGGCGGCGATCCGCTCGTCGACCTCGATCACCTGGTCGTAGAGCATCTCGGGCAGGACGATGTCGAGCGCGAAGAGGTCGGGGCGGGCCTGGTAACCGATCCGCAGCGCATCACCGAAACCCCTCGTCGTGACCAGCACCGTCGGCTCGCCCTTGCGCTCGAGCAGCGCATTGGTGGCGACCGTGGTCCCCATCTTCACCGAGTCGATCAGCTCGGTCGGCAACGGCGCCCCGTCGGGCACGTCGAGCAGTTCGCGGATGCCCTGGATCGCCGCGTCGTCGTAGTGCCGAGGATTCTCCGAGAGCAGCTTGTGTGCGATCGTCGACCCGTCGGGGGTCCGGGCGATGACGTCGGTGAACGTGCCACCTCGATCGATCCAGAACTGCCAGCCGCGCTCGATGCCAACCAACTCGACTCCCCTACCGGCCACCCGTCGACGTCGCAGGGTAGTGCAGGCCAGGACCGGACTCGACCGGTCCCGATGCCGGGCGCACTACGGTCCAGGCCAATGGTTCTCTCCCCGTCACATGCGCTCTTCGTCATCGCCGCCGAGGGCCAGAGCGGCAAGTCGTTGATCGCGCTCGGCCTGGTCGACGCCATGACCCGACGGGCCGGCGTGGTCGGCATCTTCCGTCCGGTGGTGCACGACGCCGATGCGCCCGACGAGCTGATCGATCTCCTGGCTCACCGATCCGACCACCCGTTCCCGTCGGCGGTCGGGGTCACCTATGACGACGTGCATCGAGACCCCGACGCCGCCATGGCATCGATCGTCGAGCGCTATCGCCGACTCGCCGGGGCCTGCGACGCCGTGGTCGTGATCGGCTCCGACTACAGCGACGTGGCCAGCCCCATCGAGTTGGGCGTGAACGGTCACATCGCCGCGAACCTCGGGGTGCCCGTCGTCGCCGTGATCAGCGGGCGGAACCGCCGGCTCGATGGCATCGGCCACCTCGTCGACCTCACCGTCAACGAGCTTCGTCACTCGCACGCCACGGTGCTGGCCGTCGTCGCCAATCGGCTCGATCCCGAAGCCGTTCCCCAGGTCCGGGAACACTTCGAACACCACGGCACCGGCGGCGAGGTTCCCGTCCGGGTGTGGGTCGTACCCGAGGACCCGCTCGTCGCGGCCCCTCAGATCATCGACGCCTCGCTTGCCGTCGACGGCACGCTCATCGCCGGCGACGACCAACTCCTCGACCGCCTCTACACCGACACCCTGATCTGCGCCATGAACGTCGAGCACGCACTGAGCTATCTCGAGGACGGTCAGCTCTGCATCGTCGCCGGCGACCGCTCCGACATGCTGCTCGCCCTCGCGGCCAGCTGCGCCTCGGTCGACGCCCCATCGGTGTCGGCGATCGTGCTCAGCGGGGGATTCGTGCCCGACGCCAACGTCGCCCGCCTGATCTCCGGAATCGACGCCCACCTGCCGATCATCTCAACCGAGCTCGACTCGTTCGACACGGCGACCGCCATCGCGGCGACGAACGGTCGACTGGCGCGCGATTCCACCGGCAAGGTCGATCGGGCCCTCACCCTGTTCGAGGATCACCTCGGCGACGACATCGTCGAGGTGCTGAGTGTCATTCCTCGTACCAACGTCGTCACCCCGCTCATGTTCGAGCTGCAGCTGATCGAACTCGCCCGCGCCGCCGACCGCCACATCGTCCTCGCCGAGGGCGACGACGATCGGGTGCTCCGGGCTGCGGCCACCCTGCGGGCCCGCAACGTCGCCAGGCTCACCATCCTGGGCGATCCGCAGGCCGTCCGGTCTCGAGCCGCCGCCCTCGGGCTGCGACTCGACGACGTCGACATCGTCAACCCGGCGACCAGCGAACGCCGAGAGGAGTACGCCCGGGTCTACACCGAGCTCCGCGCCCACCGGGGTATGACGCTCGACCCGGCCCTCGACATCATGCGCGACGTCTCGTACTTCGGCACGATGATGGTGCATCGGGGACACGCCGACGGGATGGTCTCGGGCGCCGCGCACTCGACGGCTCACACCATCACTCCCTCGTTCGAGATCATCAAGACGGTGCCCGGCGTCGACGTGGTCTCCTCGGTGTTCTTCATGTGTCTGTCGGATCGGGTCCTGGTCTACGGAGACTGCGCCGTCATCCCCGAACCCACCGTCGACGAGCTGGCCGACATCGCCATTGCGTCGGCCACCACGGCGGCCCGGTTCGGCGTCGAGCCACGGGTTGCGATGCTGTCGTACTCCACCGGCGAGTCGGGATCGGGCGCCGACGTGGACAAGGTCCGGGCGGCCACCGAGCTGGTCCGCCGACGGCGTCCCGACCTCAAGGTCGAGGGTCCGGTCCAGTACGACGCCGCCATCGACGCCGACGTGGCGGCGTCGAAGATGCCCGGGTCCGAGGTCGCCGGTCGGGCGACGGTGTTCGTCTTCCCGGATCTGAACACCGGCAACAACACGTACAAGGCGGTCCAGCGCTCGGCCGACGCCGTGGCCATCGGGCCCGTGCTCCAGGGCCTGGCCAAACCGGTCAACGACCTTTCCCGGGGTGCGACCGTGCGCGACATCGTGAACACCGTCGCCATCACCGCGGCCCAGGCCGGCCCGACCGATCGGGCCGGGTCGGCGTGACCGCCGATCAGGTCGTTCTCGTCCTGAACTGCGGTTCGTCCTCGATCAAGTACGAGCTGGTGGAGCCCGGTACGGGCCGACGCCGGGCGCACGGCGCCGTCGAGCGGATCGGCGAGCCCGGGGCCAACCAGCGCCACGTCAACGGCGACGTCGTGACCGATCGGCCGGTCGACGCACCGGATCACGATCGGGCCATGGCGTGCGTCCTGGAGGGTTTCGAGATCCACGGCCCCGACCTGGACGGCTCGGCTCTGGCCGCCGTCGGCCATCGGGTGGTGATGGGCGGAGTCGAGTTCTCGGCTCCGACCGTGATCGACGACGCCGTCGAGGCGGTCATCGAACGGCTGTCGTCGCTGGCCCCACTCCACAACCCGGCCAACCTGGCCGGAATCCGGGTGGCGCGGACCGCCCTGCCGGCGACCCCACACGTGGCCGTCTTCGACACGGCGTTCTTCCAGACCCTGCCCGACGAGGCCACCACCTATGCCGTCGACCGTCGGGTGGCGGCCGCGCACGGCATCCGGCGCTACGGCTTCCACGGCACGTCGCATCGCTCCGTGTCCGGTCGGGTCTCGTCGCTGTTGGGTCGCGACGATCTCCGCCAGATCGTGCTGCACCTGGGCAATGGGGCGTCGGCGGCCGCGGTGGTCGGCGATCGTCCGGTGGCCACCTCGATGGGTCTCACCCCCCTCGAGGGTCTGGTGATGGGTACCCGCTCGGGTGATCTCGATCCATCCATCGCCGTGTACCTCCAGCGAGAGGCCGGTCTGTCGGTCGACGAGGTCGACGACCTGCTCAACCGGCGGAGCGGTCTGGTCGGCCTCACCGGTCACAACGACCTGCGCGACGTGCAGCGCGTCGCCGCCGGCGGCGACGCGGCCGCCCGACTGGCGCTCGACGTCTACGTCCGCCGCATCAAGCACTACGTGGGAGCGTATGCCGCCATCATGGGCGGTCTCGATGCGCTGACCTTCACCGCGGGAGTCGGCGAGCACGACGGCGACATCCGGGCCCGGGTCGTCGCCGGCCTGGAGTTCCTCGGACTCGCTCTGGATCCCGACCGCAACGCCGCCATCGGAGGCGAACGCGTCATCTCGCCCGATGGTGCTCCCGCTTGCGTTCTCGTGGTTCCCACCGACGAGGAGCTCGCCATCGCCCGCGACGCGTTGGCCGTGCTCCGATGACCGACGCTCGTTGCGGGTCGTGCGTGCCTGCCTCCTCGGCGACAGATGAATCCGTGGCATGATCGCGTCGTGCTCGACCATCTCGGTATCCAGTGCTCCGACCTCGCCGCCAGCGCCGCGTTCTACGACGCCGTCCTCGCCCCGCTCGGGGCCCGGCAACTCATGAACTTCGAGGTCGCCATCGGCTACGGGAGCACGAAACCCGACTTCTGGATCGGGGCGTTGGAATCGGGCGACGGCTTCCGCGAGTCACACATCGCCTTCAGCGCCGACGACCGGGCCACGGTGCGGGCCTTCTTCGATGCGGCGGTGGCCGCGGGCGCCGAGGTGCTGCACGAACCGAAGGTCTGGCCCGAGTATCACCCCGACTACTACGGCGCGTTCGTTCGGGACCCCGACGGCAACAACGTCGAGGCCGTCTGCCACGCACCGGGCCCCTCCTGAACACGGCGAGATGAACCGCACCTCGTTCGCACGAAGACCGCTGCTGCGGGCCCACCGGTCACCAGGTGGCAGGGACCGGGCGCTGGGCGTCGGACCTCGTGGTGGAATCGGCGGCGCGTAGCTCGACCACGCCGGCGGCCATGGACCAGATGGCGATGCCGATCGCACCGAAGGCGAAGAACGGGGTGGTGTCGACATCACCGAAGGTCAGGGTCAGCGGGACCGACAGGCCGTGCAGGACGCCGGCCACGATGCCCGCCGCCGCGAACGTGCGGGCCGGCACGCTCCACGTTCGCCACCAGCGGGCTGCGAGCAACGTCACCGCCAGACCGCTGAGCGGATAGAGCACGGCGGCCAACCCGATGTGGGCGAAAGCGATCGGGGCGAAGTCCCCGTTGCGCAACCGATCCGCGTCGACGTACGAGAAGAGGTGAAGGACCGTCTCCCCGACATACGCCGCGACGGCGAGATGGGCGAACCGGAGTGCGGATCGGTCGGGCCGGGTGGAAGGAGTCACCCGGTACAGGAGCGCCAACCCGATGGCCAGCAGGACCGTGCTGAGCACGATCAACGCATGACCCGGGACCCAGGCATCATCGCTCATCATGATGGCGAACTCCTGGCGCAACCCCAGATCGCTCGGCGCGCTGGGGTGCATCGAGCCGCCGACCGCCAGGAGCGCCCCGGACGTGATCAGCGCGCCCCCGGCCACCCTTTGCGAGTTGAACGACTTGGGCGGGCTGGTTCCGGTGCTCGTCGGGTCGGTTTCGGCAGGGGTCGGTCGAGTGGTCATCTTCGCCTCCGTGTTGCGGACTGCGACCACTGTCGACGGACCGGATCCATCCGTCATCGGTAGGAGCTACGTACTCGACTCGGTCTCGCTGAGTACGTATCCGGAGAGCTCGGATCTCGACGTGATGCCGAGCTTGGTGTAGATGTGATCGAGGTGGGAGGTGACGGTGCGGATGCTGATGAACAGTTCCTGCGCGATCTCGCGGTTGGTGAGGCCCTTGGCCACCTCGGCTGAGACCTCTCGTTCTCGTTTCGTCAGCCCCCCGATGCCCGGATCGGAATCGGTGAGGGTGAGGCTCGGAGCCACGCGGTTGGCCCGCTCGACCAGCCAGTGCGCTCGACACTGCCTCGCCGACACCAGGGCTGCGCGGAGCGTCTCGGACGGGACCGATCGAGCGTCGGTCTCGGCCGCCTCGATTCGACGAGCCGCTGCCGCGAGCGGATCGTTGCATTCGTCGAGCAGGTCGGCTGCCGCGAGCAGGTGCCCGGCTCGGTCCGGCGCTGTTGCGGCCATCCTGGCCAGTGCCAACTCCGACCAGGCCGACGGGAGTCCGCGATGTTCCGAGACCAGCTGGTACTCCGCAACCAGACGCCGGGCACGGGCGTGGTCGTCGAGGACCGTCAGCGCCAGAGGAAGCGAGTAGGCCAGGATGCCGGGAATGGAGGGGTCTCGCCGGGACCGGTCCCCCAGGGCCTGGACCAACGCTTCGGCGTGAACGACGGCGTTGGGCATTCCCTCCGTCAGCAGGACCCGGGCCTGGGCGGTGAAGACCCCGGCGACCCGGTCACGGCCGGGGAGGTCGACGCACTGGGCTTCGAACTGCTCGATCGCCACCGCCGGACCGGAACGGTAGCGCGTGTCGATGCCTCGGATGAGGGCGATCAGGACGTCGGTGCGTTCCACCGCTCCGATCTGGCGGAGCAGGCCGAGCTCCTCGGGGTCTTCTCCCGTCGACACCCGGTCCAGGGCCCGGAGGACCGGGACACGCCAGTTCAACCCTTCACCCGTCTCGGCCTCGAGCGCCCGGGTGACGGCCATTGCGTGAGTCACGAGTTCGGGTAGGCCGAGGTAGCCGGCGATGTCGAATGCGAACAGCGAAGCGCGGCGGCGCACCTCCCAGTCCGATCCCGACGTCGCCATGGCGAGCAGCTGATCGGCGATCGGACGCAATGGTGCCGGGTCACCACTGAAGATCATCTCGTTCCATTCCAGCAGTCTCAGAGCGTCCTTGGCGCGGCGGCCGAGCGGAATGGCGCGGAGGTGGGCGACCGCCTCGGCGCCGGCCTCGGTCGCGTCCGGCATGCCGTCGCGGCCGTTTGCCAGCACTTCGAACTGGATGACCTCGGCGACCATGTCCCAGTCGCCGGCAGCTTCGAATGCACGGCGCAGTGAGCGGATGTGGGGAGCCACGGTCTCGGTGCCCCTGCCGGACACGAACACGGCACGATCGAGAATCCGCAGGACGTCGAGACGCCGCCGCGACCCCACCGGACCGACCCGCCGCAGCAGCGCCTCGAGGATCGAGATCGCCTCGTCGTAGTGATTCGATCGGGTGAGCGCCGTTCCGAGGCCGAGTTCGATCCGGAAGTCCAGGTCGTCGAGCAAGCCGTCGTCGCCGTTGGGCTCCGGCACGTCGCGGTGAGCCGACAGCAGCGCTCGCGCAGCCCGGAAATTCACGACGGCCTGGCCGGCCGCCCCCTGGCCCAGGGCCTCGTCGGCTGCGCCAACCATGAGCTCGGCCGCCATCAAGGGGTCGTGGGGCGGTCCCCCGCCGATCACGTGTCGTGCCCTGCGGGCGAGTGGTGCCCGGGGGTCGGAGAGCAGGAGCTTGCGATGCAGTCGCTGGCGGACCAGTTCGTCGAGCCCGTCGACCACGACCTGACTGATGATGGGATGGTCGGCGTGCCAGCTGACCTCGGCCGAGCCGCTCGACACCGACTGGGCGACGAGGCGAAGTCCGATCAGCCGACGCAGGGCCTTCTCGATCGCATCGGATTCGAGCGACGAAACCGATGCGAGAGTCTCGAGACGGGTCGGTTCGTCGGCAATGGCCATGATCTCGAGGAGCTCACGTTCGTCGGGACGGACCCGATCGATGCGGTCCCGGATCAGGTCGGCGACTGCACGGGGCAGGGGCGGGTCCGGGTCGGTGAGTGACCAGCGAGATCCGTCGAGCCGCAGGACGTTCCGCGCGATCAGGTCCTCGATCATCTCGTGCACCACGAGCGGTGTTCCGATCGACCGGCTCCACAACAACTCGAGCAGGCGGTCGGGCGGTTCGCCTCCGAGCCGAGTCCGGATCAGCAGCTCGGTCTCGGCATGGTCGAGGTTCTGCACGGCGACCGAGGTACTGAACGGCGCCCGGCGCAGGGGGGCCAGGAAGCTGCGCACGTCGGGGCGCTCGTCGGCGTCGAAGGGCCTGACGGTGGCCAGGATGCCCAGTGCCACGTACGGCAGGTCCCGGCACAGGAACTGCAGCACCTCGAGGCTCGAGGAGTCGGCCCAGTGCAGGTCGTCGAGCTGGAAGAGGACCGGGCCCCGCTCGGCCACCCTGGCCAGCAGCGTCGCCACGGCATCGTGGAGCCGAACCCGCGACGATTCCGACGTGGCGCTCGGGATCGGACCCCCCAGGTCGAGGCCATCGATCAGGCTCGCCAGCGACGTGAGCCCGTGGGTCAGGTCGACTCGCTCAGCGACCGGCAACGACCTGAGGAAGCGTCCGAGTGCCCCGACGACCGGTTCGTACGGCACCGATTGCGACAACTCCCATGATCGGCCGGTGAGCACGGTGAATCCGCGCCGTTCGGCCCGAACGCCGGCCCACTGGGCCAGCGTGGTCTTGCCGGTTCCCCCCTCGCCTTCGAGCAGCAACACACCACCGCGCCCCTCTGCGAGGTCGGCGAGGAACCCGTCGAGGACCCGACACTGCTGTTGACGTCCGATCGGCTCGTCCATTCCGGCTCCTCCGTACGGCTGCAGGAACACAATACGTAATGAGTACCGATGTCGAGGAGGTCATCGCTGGACTGAACTACCGATCATGGAGTCAGACGCCCTTGGATCACGTGGCCCGGCATCACCGGTTCGGGCACTCGATGCGATCGTGCTGGCGTCGGCAATTCGTGTGTTCATCGACTCGGGCCTGATGGAAACCCTCGAGGCCGGGCCGACGACGGCCGACGATCTCGCCTGCCGAAGCCACGTCGCGCCGGCTGCGCTCGGTTCGTTTCTCGCCGCGCTCGAGGCCGGCGGCGTCGTTCGGGTCACCGACGACGACCCACCGCAGTGGCGCCTCATCGGCGATCGTGCTGCCTGGTCGACCTTCTTCCGGGAATCGGATCGGCTCCGGCCGTTTCTCGACACCGGCGCGGCACCGGGGCTCGATGCCGACCGAGAGGCACGCGGCCGCGGCTACGGCGCGGTCACCGAGGTGCTGGCCGAAGTCACGCTGCCGGTCGCCCGTACCTGGGCGCGGGTGCTGGCGCACCCCGACCTGTCGGTCCTCGAGATCGGCGCTGGAGCCGCGCCCTTCACACGCGCCTTCCTGGATCATCAGCCTTCCGTACGAGCCACCGTGCTCGACCTCGAACCGATGATCGCCGCGCATCGAGACACCCTCGTCGCGGCCTACCCCGGTGCCGACCTGACCTTCGTCGGAGGCGATGTCTTCGCGTCCGAGCCCAACGATTCCTTCGACCTGGTCGTGATGGCTGCGTTCTGTCGGCTCTTTCCCGACGACGAGAGCGAGCTGCTGCTGCACCGGGTCGCGGGTCGGCTCCATCCTGGTGGCGAGGTGCTGATCGCGGATGTCGTGCACATGGACGACGGCTCGAGCACCGGGACGGCGATCGCTGCGCTGAGTCTGGCGACCCGCAGTCGGGAACGAGTCCACCGGCTCTCCGACTTCGAGCGGTGGCTTCGGCGCTCGGGGTTCGCACCACCGTCGGTTCATCCTGCAGCCGACAGCCCCTTCGTCGTGCTGGTCTCGAAGCTCGGTTGCGCCGAGGGCCGAACCGAGCCCCAAGACCACCAGCACGTGCGACACCGAGGACACCGCATCGATCCATCGACGACAATCGAATCCGAAAGAAGGCAGCGACGACCATGAGAACGACCAACGATCAGCACGACGAACAGAGGCCGGTCCGCATCGACTCGTCCGGTGACGACGACCTGGGCCTGGCCTTCGAAGCACCCGGACCAGGTTCGTGGGAGCTCGACTTCGATCACCAGTCGGCGCCTCACGGCGCCCTGTTCTCGGATCTCTTCCCCGAGATGTTCACCGAGGGCTTCCGCCACACCTTCGAGGTCTACGGCATGCCTCTGGAGACACTCGAGGCCAGGCCCGTGCACGGCTGGGTGTACAACCGGGCCAAGGTCGCCGGCGCTCCCGACAAAGGCGGCGCTCCTCCCCCGGACTTCGTACTCAAGCTGGTCACCCGTCTCCACCCCGAGATGCGGCGCCGGAATCGTGCCGCCGAGCGCGCCATCGCCGACAAGCGTTGGCTGCTCGATGCCGCATCGTGGGACCGCGAGCGTGACCGGCACGAGATGCGGGCCGCCGAGCTGGCAGCCGCCGTCCGCGATCAGCCGGAACGGTTGCGAGCGACACTCGAGGCGGCGATCGACGTCGCGGCGACCGTGGGGCGCCGCCACTTCGAGCTCGTCGGCAGCGCGATGGCCATCGGCAGACTCGTCACCGCCGGTGAGGACTGGGGGCTGGACACCGCCCGGCTCGCGCAGGTGTTCCGGGGACACTCACCGGCGACCGCGAGCACGATCGAACCGCTCCGAGCCATGGCCGGCCAGGTCGAGGCGTCCGGCCAACGGCCGACGACGCTGCACGAGCTTCGAGCGATCTCACCGGACCTCGATCGGTCGGTCGACGACTTCCTTGCTCGCTGGGGCACCCAGGTACTCGGGGCCGACCTCGGCGATGCGAAGCTGTCCGACCATCCCGACCGCCTGGTCGACCTCGTCATGGCCATGTCGAGGTCGACCGGTGGGCGTGGCGCCACGGCGTCCAGCGCGTCCGACGACCTGGTCGAGGAGCTTCGGAACGAGGTTCCCGAATCCGGCCGAGCCCGGTTCGACGAGCTCGTCGTCGAGGCGCGCATCGTCTACGCCTCGCTGGAATCGCACTCGGGCGTGTTCACCCGGATCATGGGGGTCCTCAGTGACATCGTGGCGGCAGTCGGCGCCGACGCAGAGAATCGGGGCGTGCTCGGCGCCGCAGACGACGTGTGGAACCTCGATCGCCGCGAACTGCTCGCCCTCGCCGACGGCGACCTGACGGTCGACTCCGCCGAGCTCGACCGGCGACGGAGGCACCGGGCCGCCGCCACCGTCGCCTGCCCCCCGGCTCATCTCGGCGGTGAGCCCTCGCCTCCACCCGACGCGACGCTGTTTCCCGGGCCGATGGCCGAAGTGGTTCGGAGCATGGGTGCGTTCATGGCCCACAAGTTCACCGGACGAGGTCCGGTCGACGCCGCCGCCGACTCGACCGGCCGCTTGCAGGTCGACGGCCAGACCATCGCAACGGGCCACCTGATCGGCACCTCCGGCGTGACCGGGCGGTTGATCGTCACCGATGAGGTCGCCGAGGCACTGGAGCGGGTCGACGTCGGTGACATCCTCGTGTGCGGCTACACGAATGCTGCGTGGAACTCGATCTTCCCGTTGCTCGGCGGCATCGTCACCGAGTCGGGCGGCGTACTCGGCCACACGGCGATCATGGCCCGGGAGTTCGGGGTTCCCGCTCTCGTCGGTGTCGGCCGTGTCGATCCGGCCTGGGACGGAGCCATCGCGTCGATCTGACCCCATCCGGACGCGCCGTCGTCTCTCGGGCACGTGCGTGATCGGGCCGGGCGTGACCGATCCGGGCGAGCCCCGAGGTCGCAGGCTCCTCGCGGGCACGATGCCCCCGGGAACCGGCTTCGTCATCGGCGGGAGTCAGGCCCGGAAGCGGCCGATCAGATCGCCGAAGAGCGGGTAGATCGTCGGGTCGGCGCAGGCTGGGGTGCCGACGATCGCGGTCTGGAC
The DNA here is from genome assembly GCA_963717115.1 of uncultured Acidimicrobiales bacterium. GTDB lineage: Bacteria > Actinomycetota > Acidimicrobiia > Acidimicrobiales > SZUA-35 > JBBQUN01. The sequence continues at coordinate 922,723 of CAVQVO010000020.1, forward strand.
GCCCGCTGCCGCGAGCGCCCGAAACCCGGCCTCGTGATCGTCGATCGTGCCGGCATTCGCCTTCGCCGCGAAGCGGTCCGGCCCCTGGTTGCCGGGCCGGAGGCGCTCGACCCGGTCCCGCAGATCCTCGGGATCACGGCCGAGCACGAGCGAACCGAGATGCGTCACCTCGACGTCTTCGGGATCACGCCCGACGTCGTGGCAGAGTCGCTGCAGAACGGCCACCTTCCTGGCAACGGTCGCCGCGTCGCCGAACAGGTTGCAGCCCGACGCGTACCGGGCCGCGAGGCGCAGCGTCACCCGCTCCCCCGACCCCCCGACGATGATCGGCACGCGGTCCTGGAGCGGACGCGGGTAGGCCGTGGCGTCGGGAACCGAGACGACACCGCCTTCGAAGCTGGGACTCCCGGGTCCCCACAGCAGCGGCAGTGCCTGCAACGCATCCTCCAGACGGGCGAGACGGTCGCGCGCCGGCGGGAAGGGCCAGCCGTAGGCGTCGTGTTCCCGCTCGAAGTTCCCGGCACCGAGGCCGGCGATGGCACGACCCCCGCTCAGCACGTCGAGGGTGGCGATCATCTTGGCCAGGTGCCCGACGTTCCGGAATCCCACGTTGCTGACGAGCACCCCCAGGCGAATCGATTCGGTGGCGTTGGCGAGGAATCCCATCGTCGTGTAGCTGTCGAGCATCGGATCCCACGGCGACCCGACCTGGGGAATCTGGATCATGTGGTCCATCACCCACAGGCTGTCGAAACCGGCCGCTTCGGCGTCGCGGCCGATGCGGGCCAGGGTCGGCCCGATCGCCTCGTTGCCGCCCGCCCAGGCGAAGCTCGACACCAGCAGCCCGAATCGAAGCGAGGGCACCCGTTCGGCGTGCGAGGTGGGCGCCGACTGCGCCGCAACGGCCAATCCGGGTGTCACCATCCGAACCGGTTCGGGATCGAGCACGAGGTCCCACCCGTCGCTCTCCAGATCGAGCGCCCGGGCGGCCCGGACCATCGAGTCGAGCGCTTTCACCGGCACCGGATGAGCCCGCTCACGATTGCGTCGGCGGCATTCGGCGGCCGACGTCGTGAACCGGACGACGACCGCGGTGACGTCGTGACGCCTGGCCGCAGCGAGGTAGCCGGCCCGACGCGTCGCATCGAGCCCGGTCGTGTCGATCACGGTGGTCAGGCGCCGACCGAGTCGAAGCTCGACGATGCGATCGAGGAGCTCGAAGGCGTCTCCGGTCGCGTCCAGATCCGATTCGTGCTCACCGACGATGCCCCGCAGCGCGTCGGAGCCGACCACCTGCTCGGCCCTGAAGTGCTGCGCCGCCCATGCACTCTTGCCCGATGCCGGCGGGCCGACCAACACGACCAGACTCGGCGTCGGTAGGGGGCGACTCGCCATCGGGCGAGCCTAGGCGATCGACCCGAACGCCAGGGGCGGACCTCCGTCTCGGGCGAGCTGGAGACGGCGCCCCCAGGAGGACACGGACTCATCTAGATTCCTGCCATGCCAAGGATGACGTCGGTCGAAGTGGAAGCGTTCCTGGACGAGCCGGGCCACCTGCTGCGTCTGGGGACCGTCGACCCCGGTGGGATGCCGTCGGTCGTGCCGATCTGGTTCCTCGCTCGTGACCGCAAGATCTGGTTCACCCCGCGGGCCCGTTCCGAATGGTTCGGGCACCTCCGGCACGCACCCAAGGTGTGCTGCACGATCGACGAATCGACCGGTTCGATGCGCAAGGTCGTCGCACGCGGCGAGGCCGAACTGGTCCACGACGTCGGCGACGACGACGCCTGGCGCGACCTCTACCGCGCCATCACGCTCCGCTACGTGCCCGAGCACTTCGCCGACGCCTACCTGACCGACACCCACGACGAACCACGGGGCCTGTGGGCCCTCGATCTGCCGACCGCCCGGGTCGACACCTGGCGAATGCCGACCGCAGCAGGCGAACACGCACTCGCCGTGTGGGCCCCCAAGTACTACCACCGCTCGGACCCCGATCGCCCCTCGTGACGGGCCGACGAGTCCGACCGCGATCTGCTCAACGAGCGGCGAGCGCGGCGGCGACGTCGACCTTCATGCCGGTCTCGGCTTCGGCCACCTTCCAGAGGATCGCGATGGCCTCGTCGCTCCCCGGGCGCACGAGGGGCTTGCGGATCGGCGGACCGTTGGTGGCGAACAGCGGACCGTAGAAGCCTCCGCCCGGCGCCTCGGGGTCGGTCGCAGCCCGCAATTGGCTGAGCGCACCGCGGTCGGTCGACATCCCGGCGATCTTGACCCACTTCTCCGAGACCGCCCCGAGCAGTCCGGCGCTGCCGTGCGACTGGGTCGTGGTCTGCAGATCCGAGTTGGTGAGACCGGGCTGTGCCGACAGCGCCTTGGCGTCCACCCCGGCCGCATCGAACTGTTCTTGCAGACCGACCGCCAGGTGGCGCATGGCGAGCTTGGTCTGCCCGTACATCCGCCACTCGTCGAAGTTCCGTCGCAGGTGCGGGTCGGCAGGATCGATCGCCTTGCCGGTGTGTTGCGCCGTGCTCGACAGCGTCACGACCCGTGCACCGGGTGTGGCGACCACGATCGGCAGGAGCCTGGAGATCAGGGCCCAGTGCCCGAGCACGTTGATGCCCATCTGCGTGTCGAACCCGTCCTCGGTGGTCCCTTGCGGCAACGCCATCACGCCGGCGTTGCACATCAGGATGTCGATGCGGGCGTGCGACGTGGCGATGGCCGTGGCCGCCGACTCGACCGACGCCAGCGATCCGAGATCGAGTTCGACGATCTCCAGCGACGCATCGGGGTGAGCCGCCAGGATCTCGGCGCGTGCCTGGGCGGCCTTGGCCTGGTTGCGAGCCGCCATCACGACGTGGGCGCCCTTTCCGGCGAGGGCCTTGGCGGACGCAAGGCCGAGCCCGCCGTTCGCGCCGGTCACGACCGCCACCTTGCCGTGCAGATCGGGGATGTTCTTCACGGACCAGCTCATGGGATTCCTCACGATTGCTGCGTCGAACGAAAGCGCCGACGGACACCGGGTGCGTCGGGCGTCAGCGTACCGAGCCACCAACGATCAGGACTTCGTGCCCTTCCTGGCCGCCGGCGCGATGCACAGGCTGGAGACGTGACCGCTCCGTCCGTGATCGCGATCGGTGGGCATTCGCTCCTCGCCCCCGACCTGGCGCCCACCGTCGCCAACCAGTTCGCCGTCACGTTCGAGGCCATGAAGCCCGTGGCCGACCTCATCGAACGGGGCGAGCATCTCGTGCTCACCCACGGCAACGGGCCACAGGTCGGGTTCATGCAGTTGCGTTCCGAGCTCGCCCGGGACACGCTCCCGGAGGTTCCGCTCGACACCCTGGTCGCCGACAGCCAGGGCGCACTGGGCTACATGATCGAACGTGCCCTCCGGGCGGAGTTGCGTCGGCGCGGCAACGAGTCCCACGTCGTGACCATCGTGACCGAGGTCGAGGTGGATCCCGATGATCCGGCATTCGACGCGCCCGACAAGCCGATCGGTCGATTCTACGAGCCGGCCGAGGCCGCCTCCCTGGCCGGCGAGCGGGGTTGGCAGCTCATGGAGGACCCCAAGCGTGGTGTTCGACGGGTCGTGGCCTCACCGAAACCGATCCGCATCGTGCCGATGTCGACGATCCGGAAGCTCTGCGAGCTCGGCATCACGGTGATCTGCTGCGGTGGGGGCGGGATCCCCGTCAGCCGGGCGCCCGACGGCCAGATCATCGGCCACGAAGCCGTGATCGACAAGGACCGGGTGAGCATGCTGTTGGCCCGTCGCCTCGACGCGCCGAGGCTCATCATCACCACGAGCGTCGATTTCGTCTACGAGGACTTCTACTCGGACGCACCGAAGCCGCGACCGTCCCTCACCTGCTCGGAAGCCCGACGACTGGCGGCCGACGGCCAGTTCGCGGCCGGCAGCATGGGCCCCAAGATCGAGGCGGCGGTGAGCTACCTGCGCGCCATCGACGGTGAGGTGATCATCTGCAGCCCGGCCGACCTGGTGCAGGCCGTCGACGGACACGCCGGGACGCACATCAGGAGAGACCCATGAACAACGCCCCGATCACCGACCGTCTCCGACAGGACGACCTCGACGCGATCTTCGGCCGAAGCCTCCTCACGACCCAGGAATGGTCGACGTCGGAGCTGGGCACGCTGCGCGACCTCGCCCGAACGCTGGCCGACTTCGATCGGCGGGGCATTCGGACGCCGCTCTGTCCGAATGAACTGGCGTGGGCGCTGTTCTTCGATCAGTCGACCCGCACGAAGAGTGCGTGGGCCGGGGCCGCTGCGAGGCTCGGGATGCAGCCGGTGATCGTCGACGGTTCCTCGACGCAGGTCTCGCACGGGGAGACCGCCGTCGAGACCGGGGCCATGCTCGGGATGAACGCCCATGCCATGGGCATCCGACACGACCTGATTCTCGGCGAGGGAAACACCTTCATGCGCGACGTGAAGTCGGGCATCGACGACTACCTGACCGCCACCGACGACTTGCGTCGTGTTCCGGTCGTCAACCTGCAGTGCGACGTCGATCATCCCACCCAGACGATGGCCGATCTGCTGTGGCTGGAAGACAACTTCGACGGTGATCTGGCGGGACGGAACATCACCGTGAGCTGGGCGTACTCACCGTCGTACGCCAAGCCGCTGTCGGTGCCTCAGGGGCTCGTCACCCTGCTCACCCGGTTCGGCGCCAACGTGACGCTCGCCCACCCTCCCGGTTATCGGCTCACCGAGGCCACCATGACCGCGGCAGCCGCCAATGCGTCGGGCGGCGGGTCGTTCCGCATGGTCGACACCATGGACGAGGCGTTCGCCGACGCCGACGTCGTCTACCCGAAGAGCTGGGGCGCCCACGACCTGATGCTGGAACGCGTCGACGCCAACGCCCATGGCGACACCGGTGAGCTCGCAGCCATCGAGCGACGGGCACTCGGGCGCAATGCGCAGTTCGCGGACTGGATCTGCGACGAGCGCCGGATGGCGCTGACCCGCGGTGGCGAGGCCCTGTACATGCACTGCCTTCCTGCCGACATCGGTGCCGAGGTGAGCGCGGGGGTCATGGATGCGCATCGGGTCGACGTGGCCCGGCAGGCCAACGGGAAGTTGTACGTGGTGATGGCGCTGCTCGCCGGGGCCAAGGTCCCGGATCTGGCGGCGACGCTGTCATCGCTCGAAACGGAGGAGACCTCATGACCGACATCGACGATTCCACGACCACCGGGGTCGACGCTCGGCTCAGCGACCGGGTTGCCGAGCTGAGCGAGTTCTATCTGGACCTGGCCGGAGCCATCCTGCGCGAGGCGATCCGGATCCCGGCCGACCACGTCGACCGTCCGGTCGACCAGGGCGGGGATCCGGCCTGCGGGCTGAGCAACCACGAGCAGCCCCGCCTGGAGTTCCTCAAGCAGACCATCATCGACATCGGCGCCGTCCGGTACCCCGAGGACGTCTGGTTCGACGACTACGGGAACCTGGTCTGGTTCGTGACCGATCCCGAGGACGGGATCCACCCCGATCACAAGCGGGTCGTCTACTTCGACGGGCACACCGACACCGTTCAGGCTCTCCGATCGACCTGGCACGAGAAACTCGGCGGTATCGACCCCTACGACGGACTGGTCGACATCGAATCGGTGGATCGGGAGTTCCTGCGCGGTGAGTTGGGCCACCTGCCGCCCGACGACGAGTGGGACCACCTCGTGTTCGGTCGTGGTGCGGCCGATCAACTGAGCGGTGTCGTTGCGCAGATCGTCGCCACGAAGATCGCGCTGGAACTCGCTCCGGAGGGGGCGTTGCACAACGTGATCATCCGGGCCTACGGCTCGGTCTGCGAGGAGGACAACGACGGCGGCGGGCCGATGTTCCTGATGAAGGAGGTCCTCCCCGGTGCTGCCCCGGACCTGATTCCGGACGTGGTCATCCTCACGGAAGGGACGGGGGACGCGTCCAAGGGCGCGTTGGGGATCTATCGAGGGCAGCGGGGCCGGATGCAGATCGAGGTGACGGTCACCGGTCGCTCCTGCCACGGCTCGATGCCCTGGGAGGGACTGAACCCGCTCGAACACGGTGGCGCCATCATCGCCGAGGCGGCCCGTCGCTACGACGACCGGGACGGGTTCCTCGACGATCCCTTCCTCGGTCACGGCACCCGGACCGCATCGTGGTCCCGTCTCGAGACCCCGAGCGATTGTGCCGTGCCCGACCGGTTCACGTTTCGGTTCGACCGCCGGCTCACCGTCGGCGAGACGCCGGATGCAGCACGAGCCGACGTCGAATCACTCGATGCCGTTGCGGCGGCCCGCAACGCCGGCCTGACCGTCGACGTCACCGTACCCGTCTACGGCGACTCGACCTGGACGGGCTACGCGTTGGGCAACGAACAGGTCTACATGGGTTGGACCACGCCGGCCGACCACGCGGCCATCGAAACGGCTGCGGCGGTCTACGAGTCGGTGGTGACGCCCCATGTCGTTGCTTCGGCCAGCCCCGACGGCGGCTTCCGGGAGGAGCCCCGTGTCGACCGGTGGATCTTCTCCACCGACGGGGTCGGCTTCCCGGTCCCCGAGCACGACCAGTCGATCGACGTTCCCGGCACCAAGGAATGGATCTCCGAAGCCGGGTTCACCCACCCGGCGATGTTCGGATTCGGCCCCGGGATCGAGCAGAACACCCACAAGATCGGTGAGTGCGTCGACAAGCGTGAGCTGCGGCTCGCCATCGCGTTCCTCGCCAGATTCCCGAGCGCGTACGCGAGTCTCCGCTCGTAGGACCACGCGGTTCGCACGCTGCCGAAGAATCGGGTCTCGTCGACCGACGACGAACCCGGGGCCACGTTCGCCCGAATGGGCCGGGGAGTTCGTGGAGAGCGACGCCGTGGGGAAGAATGCGGCGATGACGCACACGCCGACCGTCCCGAAGGAGTTCGATCCCGAGGCCATCCGTGGTCGCTCGGCGCCCGAACACCGGATGTACCACGCCGAAGTCAACACCCGGGAGCCGATGGCCTCGGTCCTCGCCAACAACCCCGACATCTACTTCGTGCCACCGAAACGTGGCGCCGAATGGGGTCAGTGGGAGTACCGACCCGGCTCGTACTACGACACCACGACCGGAGCGAAGCACCCGGACTGGCAGGACGTCGACCTTCCCACCGCAACGCGCGACATCGACCGGTTGCGGCGTGACTTCGTCGAATGGGGCTACTGCAAGATCGACGGTGCGATCGCCCCCGATCAGGTCGAGGTCCTTCGCCGACGCGTGCTCGATCAGGCCGAAGGCGAGCGACTCGCCGGCATCGCACAGAAGACGCAGAGTGGCCAGAACGTCAACTGCTGTGTGAACAAGGGCCGGTGTTTCGAGGCGCTGATCGAGCAGGATCCGAGCGTCGTCCAGGGCGGCCCGCTCATCGAGCAACTCGTCGACGAGGCCCTCGGTGCGGGCTGGATCTGCACCTCGTTGATCGCCTCGATCTCGCTGCACGGCGGCGTTCCCCAGGCCCTGCACCAGGACCAGGGCATCGCTCCGGATTCGCCCCACCCCTTCACCGTCAACCTCCTCACACCGATCACCGACATCGACGAACGAAACGGCGGCACGCTGCTCATCCCCGGGAGCCATCGGGTGTTGGCCGAAGCCGTTCGCGCCGGCGAGCCGGTCGGCCCCCTTCCACCGGCGATCAACCTGGACGCCGAAGCGGGCACCGTCGTGATCATCGACGGACGCCTGCTCCACAGCACCGGGATCAATCACACCGACACGCCAAGGATCGTGATGTTGAACGCGATGCAGGTCGGATGGTTGCGCCAACAGGAGAACTGGATGCTCTCGGTGCGTCCCGAAGTCCTCGAGCGGGCCAGCGCGAAGCTGCTCCATCGCATGGGGTTCCAGGCGACGACGTACGGCCAGACGAACGAGGGCCATGGCTTCGGCGCCAAGGGACTCGTTGGCGAGCCTGCCGGCGCTCTCGTGGACTTCCGACTCGCGGCCGATCGGGGCGAGTACCTCCGCGTCGGCGAGCTCGGCCCCGACTCGACGCCCGACGAGCTCGGAGCCCCCTTCACCCTCCGCGACGTCGTGGCAACGGCACGGGCCGGTGGGCGAAGTGCACCGCTGGGCATCGGCGGCGCCAACGCAGAGCGCGAGGCCGGGCGCGACTAGCCTCCGGCGATGGCACTGGAATGGGAACAGGTCGTGGTGGCCACACCGGACCCGGCAGCGCTCGGTCGGTGGTGGTGCGACGCGCTCGGGTGGGTCGTCGTCGACGACGACCCACCGGTCTTCGAGATCCGAGAACGGCCCGAGCGGCTTCCCGGGATCCTGTTCCTGGCCGTCGACGAACCCAAGCACGGCAAGAACCGTCTGCATCTCGACGTTCGTCCCGACGACCAGGCGGCCGAGGTCGAGCGGCTCCTCGCCCACGGCGCGTCACGGATCGATGTCGGGCAGGGCGACGTCTCGTGGGTGGTGTTGGCGGATCCGGAGGGCAACGAGTTCTGTGTCCTCCAGGACCGTCGAGCATCGAGGTAGTCAGACGAAGGAAGCCGGCGAGTCTGTCACAGGGCCGCCTTCCTGTTCGGTGGATGAATCCGTTGAGGGAATGATCAGCGGTCGAGCGCAATGCATCACGTGCGTCGAGCGCTCGACCGTTCTCCCGACGATCCGCAGGCAGGCGCGGCGCTGGTCACCGAGTTCGAACACGAACAGCCCGGCTACCGAACACGACGAGACACCGCGGGGAAGTGGATCACCACCAGAGCCGACGGCACCGTGCTCGCCGACCGCCCGTCGACCACCGGAAGCGTCGATCGAACACTACGACGAGAATCGAGTCACGTCGGGCAGGATCGCGAGCCGGTCGATGGCGGCGTTCATCTCCCCGGTCGTCAACGGTCGATCGGACCCGACGGCGGCCGTGATGATGGCCTCGGTGAGATTGGTGCCGAACGACCGACCATCGAATCTCGGCGTCGTGGTGATCAGCAACGCCGCGCCACTCTCGGCGAGCCACTGCACGTTGGCCTCGGTGGTGGTGTTGGTGAGGATCGTCTTGCCCGTCAGGTCGTCGGGCGCGTGCTTGGCGATGTAGAGGAAGTCGCCGCAGATCAGGTCCGACTCGGCGAAGAGCTTGGCGAACTTCGGTTGGCGCACCGTTTGCCCCTCGCCCGACGGATACAACCACTTCAGGGGCAGGAGTCCTGCCACCGGGACGAGGGTCTTGGCCGCGCGCTTCACGCCCTTCAGCGTTCGAATCGGGACCGGGAGACCGAAGCTGAACATGAGGTCTCCGTAGACACTTCGATCGCTCACCTCGTCGACGGCAACGGCCATCCCCCACCGGTCGAGTGCCACGTTGAGGAACGCCTGCTCGAAGTGCGGAGTGGGCGCCAACGAGGAATCGGCCCTCGCCGCGAGTTCGAAGACCCGACGCTCGAGGGTCAGTTTCAAACCCGACCCGTCGACGATCGGTGTCTCGGTCACGCCCTCGACGAGCTGATTCGTGGACCGGAACGGAAGGACCTCGCCGTCCACGTGAAAGGCGATCTCGGTCCCACCGACCGACAGCACGTCGACGCAGCCGTCGAGTTCCTTCATGAGTCGGTTGAACGCCCGGGTGTTGCCGTCGACGCCGCGGCGCTCGGCCCGGATCTCGACTCCGCCCAGTTCGAGCGTCACCGCCTTGTCTCGTGTCGAGCTACCCAGCGACACCGACACCACATGCTTCGTCATCGCCCGACTCCCCGGGGCCCTCGACCCATCGTCGAACCTAGTCGCCGCCGCTCCGTGGGTGCTCGAAACTCCGACTCCGGCGTCGGCCGGGGCAGGGACTTCGTGCCCTGGAAGCCGTCACCGGCCCCGCCGATGATGGGTTCGTGGATGATTCAACGATGATTGAAGTGTTCCGGGCGTTGGGCGATCCGGTGCGCTGGACGATCGTCAGCGAACTGCGCCAAGGAACCCGGTGTGCGTGTGTGCTTTCCGAGGTGGCGGAGGTTTCGCCGTCGTTGTTGTCGCACCATCTCAAGATGCTGCGAGAGGTCGGCCTCATCACGGGGGAACGGCGGGGTCGATGGATCGACTACAGCCTGAGCCCCGACCTGCTTCAGCGACTGTCCGAGTCGCTGGTTCCCGAGGCGGTGCCGGTCTGATGGCCGTCGCAGAGAAACCAACGGAGGTAGCCCGAAACCAGCGACGCTGGGCGGCCCTTGGTGCCGCAGCCGTGGCGTGGTTCGTGCTGTATCGGCTGAACGAGCCGTTCTGGGATTGGTTGCTGTACGACACGATCGGTCTGGACGCCGACACTCGCTTCGCCGAATCGGCCCACTTCTTCTTCTACGACGTCACCAAGATCGCGCTGTTGCTCACCGGTGTGATCTTCGTCGTCACCGTGCTTCGCAGCTTCATGTCGGTCGAGCGCACCCGGGCACTCCTGGGGGGTCGCCGCGAGGGAGTCGGCAACGTGTTCGCCGCCGGGCTCGGTGTGGTCACACCGTTCTGTTCGTGCTCGGCGGTGCCGGCGTTCATCGGCTTCGTCGCCGCTGGTGTACCGCTCGGCGTCACCCTCAGCTTCTTGATCGCGAGCCCGCTGGTCAACGAAGTGGCCATCGTGTTGCTGCTCGGTCTGTTCGGCTGGAAGATCACGGTCCTCTACGTGGCCGGCGGGATGACGATCGCGATCGTGGCGGGGTTCGTGCTGGGCCGGTTGAAGCTCGAACGTTGGGTCGAACCGTTCGTGTTCGAGACCCGACTCCGCGGGAAGGTGATCGACCCCGCCCAGGGGCTCTCCTGGGACGACCGGATCGCCATGGGCCGCGAGGAGGTCGTCACGATCCTCCGCAAGATCTGGCCCTATCTGCTCGTCGGCATCGCCTTGGGGGCTGCGATCCATGGTTGGGTCCCCGAAGCGTGGATCGCCGACCATGCGTCGTCGGGAGGTTGGGGTGTTCCGGTCGCCGTCGGGCTCGGTGTGCCGCTGTACTCCAACGCCGCCGGGGTGTTGCCCTTGGTCGAAGCCCTGCACGACAAGGGCCTGCCCATGGGGACGGTGCTGGCCTTCATGATGAGTGTCGTCGCCTTGTCGACCCCGGAAATGATCCTGCTGCGCCGGGTCCTGAAGAAGCAGCTCATCGCCACCTACGTCGGGGTGGTCGCGGCCGGGATCGTCGCCACCGGCTATCTGTTCAACCTCGTCATCTGACCACCGCAACGCAACGAGCACACGAAGAAGGAGAACGAGATGGAGATCAAGATCCTCGGAACCGGCTGCGACAAATGCCAGACGCTCGAGACGGTCACCCACCAAGCCGTCGACGAACTGGGCCTCTCTGCCGAGTTCGAGAAGGTGACCGATCCCGGCGAGATCGCCTCGTGGGGGGTCATGGCGACCCCGGCATTGGTGATCGACGACGACGTCGTCGCTTCGGGCCGGGTCCCCTCCAAAGCAGACATCGTCGCTCTGTTGAGCGGTCGATGACCGAGGACCTCTGTTCACCACGGCAGGGCACGGCACCGCACGGCTACGCCTGACAGCGCCTTGGTCGGGCAGTACGTTCGTCCCCATGGAACCTCAACTGTCCGTCTCCCGCGAGATCGCCGCCTCACCCGAAACCGTCTTCGCTTCGGTCACCGACGTGACCCGCATGGGCGAGTGGTCGCCAGAGAACCACACCAACGAATGGACCGGTGGTGCCACCGAGGCCGTCATCGGCGCTCGCTGGGTCGGACACAACCGAAACGGCGACTTCGAATGGACCACCGAAGCTCGAGTCGCCGAACTGGTGCCCAACGAACGATTCACGTTCGAGTGCCTCGCACCCGACTTCGACGACTACCACTTCGCCACGTGGCGCTTCGACATCGAGCCCACCGAGACCGGTTGCCGGGTCACCGAGTCATGGCAGGACCTCCGACCCGAGGCGGCGAGGCAGGGCACGTCCCCGATCTCGGGCGTCGGCGATCGAGAGGCCCACAACCGGGCCGGCATGGAACAGACACTGGCCCGACTCGCCGCCGCGGTGGAGCCTCGAGCGCGCTGAGCAGGATCCGGCGAGGGACCTAGTCATGGGGCCAGAAGGCGGGGCGTGCCGGCGGGCGAGCCCCGTAGATCGTCTCCGTCGCCAAGACCCGGCGAGGTGAGTCGGGACTGGCAAAACTCGCGACGTCGGCACGGATGATCGCCCGAGCCTCGTCGTCGGTGAAGAATCGTTCCTTCAGGTCATCCATGGAGGCAAACGAGCACAGCGCGAACCCGTCGAGCTCCGGCCCGCTGAACGTATGGATGATGCTGAGCTGGGTGTAGTCCCACATACCGGGGTGATGGATCTGTGCGAGCGGCGCGTGGACGTCGCGCCAGTGGGCATCGCTTTGGTGATGGTCGAGATCGGGGTGGCGAACCATGGGGAACAGCGCCGTGACGCCGGTCGATGGTTCGCCGGCGACGACGGAGTCGGGCCTGGAGCGAACCACACGACTGAAGACCAGGTAGCTGCCGACGCCCGCCGCGGGTTGCATGGCTCGCAGGTCGTCGGTCGTCGCCCGAACCAGCGCGCGGAACGGCATGTCTCGCGGATCATCGGGAGCGGCGGTGTAGGTGACCCCGCCGAGTTCGGTGGCGACCGCGGTCGCGGCGTCGAGGTCATTTCCGGTGGCGACGAATTCGAGCATGGCGTGAGTCTTGCACGAAGCCGGGACTGCCATCAGGGGACGGTATGCGAAGGCACTCGCCGAGATGGCGGTCACGTCACGATTGCGCGTCGTGCACGAGAATCGCGATGTGCACCCGGTTCGTGACGGCGAGCTTGGTGAGAAGACGCGAGACGTGCGCCTTGACGGTGGCCTCGCTCATGAACAGGGATGCGGCGATCTCGGCGTTGGATGCGCCGGACCCCACCGCAGTCGCGACCTCCCGCTCCCGGTCGGTGAGCGATGTCAGGCGCTGGGCAGCGACGCGACGGCGATCTGTCATTTCGTCGTTGCCGAGGTGAGAGAGAAGTGTGCGGGTGACCGACGGTGAGAGCATCGCTTCTCCTGCAGCCACGAGGCGCACGGCGTTGACGATCTCCGTGGGCGCGGTGTCCTTCAACAGGAACCCGTCGGCGCCGGCCCGAAGCGCGCTCATGACATGCTCGTCGGCCTGGAACGTGGTCAGGACGATCACGTGCGGCGGAGTCGCGAGGCGGCGGAGGGCCGACGTGGCGGCGATGCCGTCCATCCCGGGCATCCGGATGTCCATCAGGACGACATCGGGTCGATGCGCCTGCACGGCCGCGACGGCGTCGGCGCCGTCGGCAGCCTCGCCCACCACCTCCAGCTCCTCTGACGACGACAGGATCATCCGGAGACCGGCACGCACCAACGCGTCGTCGTCGACCAGCAGCACCCGGACCTTCACCACGGCAGGTCGGCCTCGACGACGAAGTCACCGGAAGCGTCCGGTCCGTGCACCAGGACGCCATTGGCCAGGGTCACCCGCTCCTGCAGACCGAGGAGGCCGGTGCCGGAACCCGGCAGAGCCGGACGGTCGTGGGCGCCCACTGCGGGTGGGTTCCGAACGCTGACGTGCAGGCCGCGGTTCGGCGCTCCCGCCACCCGAACCTGGGCGAGGGTGCCGCGAGCGTGCTTGCTGATGTTGGTCAGCGCTTCCTGCACGATGCGGTAGGCGTCGCGACCCAAGGGGCCGGGTGCGGCAGCTGCACCGTCCACCTGCATCTCGAAGTCGATCTTCGCGCCGGAGCGGCGAGTCTCCTCCACCAAGCGTGGGATGTCGGCCAACGTCGGTTGCGGCACCGTCGACGGCCGCTCCTGCCCCGGCTCCTCCCGCAGCACGCCGATCACGTCCCGCAGCTCCTCCAGCGCCTGGTGGGCCGTCAACCGCAACAGCGCTGCGCTCTCCCGCACCTGGGCGGGAGGCAGGTCGGGTGCGACCTCGAGCGCCCCGGCGTGCAGCGCCACCAGGGAGATGCGGTGGGCGAGCACGTCGTGCATCTCCCGTGCGATGCGGGTTCGCTCGGCCAGGCGCGCCCGTTCGGCGCGGACGAGCTGATCGGCCTCGGCCCGTTGGGCACGGTCGCGCAGGGTGGCGAGGAGCTGACGCCGGGCGCGGACGAACATGCCCCATGCGGTTGCGGCGGCGGCAAGCGCCACCGTCGGCAGCATCACCGACCAGGTGTTGGTCCGCCCGAGCCAGATCGAGCACACCACTGCGGACGGAACGAACAGCGCGGCGACGAGCAGGGCGGGCCGGACATGGCGGTGCACAGCCAGCGAGGACAGTGCGAGCAGGCCGGCGACCGTGCCGGACGTCGAGAACGCGCCCAGCAGGACGCAGACCAGCGCCACCCCGAACGGCCAGCGCCGCCGCCACCACAGTGAGAGGCAGCAGAGAGCTCCGAACGCGGCGTCGGTGGCCACCTGCCCCGAGGTCATCCGATTGGCGGCGTCGTCCACGGTGACGCTCAGGATGAGGGCGCCGAGAGCGGCGGCGATGACGAAGGCACCGGCGTCGACGGACCAGTCGCGCGCCGTCCTGGGCGCCGCACGCTCGTCGGGATGGGCCGAGTCGCCCGGTGCCAGCATCGCCGTGGGGGCGGTCTGGGCCCACCATCTGCGCAGCCAGGACATGGTTCGAGCGTACGGCTCGGGGCCCCGTGCGACATCGACGAAAGTCGACACCGCAACCGACGAAAGGCCAGACGTCGGAAGCGGCCGGCCTCCCTTCGGACATCGGATCGTGGCCGTCCGCCCGATGCGGCGGCGCACCGGCCGGTTCAGGCTGGCCACATGATCACGACAACCGCTCTCACCAAGAGCTACAACACGATGCCGGTCGTGCGCGACGTCTCGTTGCGCTGCGAACCCGGGACCATCACCGGTTTCCTCGGGGCCAACGGCGCCGGCAAGTCCACCACGCTGAAGATGATCGTCGGGCTGGTGCGACCCGATCGCGGTACGGCGACCATCGACGGGCGACCGTTCGTCGAGCTGCCCAACCCGACGCGCGTGGTCGGAACGCTGCTCGACGCGTCGGCGATGCATCCCGGGCGCAGTGGCCGGGCGACGCTCACGATCGCGGCGCGGATGGCCGGCGTTCACCCGAGGCGGGTCGAGCACCTGTTGGACCTCGTCGGGCTCACCGATGCGGCGGAGAAGCGGGTCGGGACCTACTCCCTCGGCATGCGCCAACGCCTCGGCATCGCCCAGGCCCTCGTCGGTGAACCGCAGGCGCTGATCCTCGATGAACCGGCGAACGGGCTCGATCCCGAGGGCATCGCCTGGATGCGAACGCTCCTCCGCGACTTCGCCGACCATGGCGGCACGGTGCTGTTGTCGAGTCACCTGCTCCACGAGGTGCAGGCCACCGCCGATCATCTCGTCGTCATCTCCGACGGTGCCGTGGTGGCCGCCGGTCGGCTGGACGATCTGCTGGCCAGCTCCACGATCCTCGTGCGCAGCCCCGACCCCGGTGCACTGGCCGCGGCGCTCCGAGCGGCGCGGATCGACTACGTCGCCGGGCCGGGAGATGCGTTCACCGTGGACGTCTCCGGAGGTCGGGTCACGACCGAGGTGCTGGCGGGCGTCGCCCGCGACCACCAGGTGCTGCTCACCGAGTTGCGTCAGTCCGAGACGAACGGGCTGGAACAGCTGTTCTTCTCTCTCACCGCCGCCAAGGCGGCTCCGCCCCAGGAGGCTGCAGCATGACCACGTCACTCTCCCCCGAACCCTCGGCATCGACGCGGCACCGTCGGCCCCAGGACCGATCCCGTTCTCACGGCTCGTCCGGGTCGAGTGGGCCAAGGCCACCGACACCCGCGCCGCCCGCTGGCTCCTCGCTCTCGTCGCCCTGTCGACCGCGGGGATCATGCTGGTGCCGGTCCTCGCCCCGACGAGCTTCGATCAGACCTACGCGAGCTACCTCCGCGTTGCCGCTCTCGGGCTGACGATCCTCCTGCCGGTGGTGGCGATCCTGATGTTCACCGGCGAATGGAGCCAACGCAGCGTCATGACCACGTTCACCCAGGAACCGCGACGCATCCGAGTCGTGAACGCCAAGCTGGCGGTGTCGCTCGTGCTGGGTGGTGGCGGTGCGGTCTTCGGCGGAGTGGTCACCGCCGCCGGCCTCGGGCTGGCGGCGGCCTCGGGCCGCGCCCTGGAGGCAGACCTGAGCGTCGGCGCCGTCACCTGCTATCTGCTCTACGTGCTCCTCAACGTCCTCGCCGCCGTCGCGCTCGGGGCGCTGCTGCAGAGCTCGGCCGCGGCCATCGCCGCCTCCTTCGCGCTCCCCGCCGCCTTTGCGCTGCTCGGTACCGCATCGACGCTGGTGTCGGAGTGGATCGACATGTCCACACCCTGGAATTGGGTGCTCGAGAACGACTGGGGAGGTCACGTGCCGCAGATCTCGGTCTCGGTCCTCTTCTGGGTGGCGGTCCCGCTCGCCGCCGGCGTCGTCCGGACGATACGTCGCGACGTCGGGTAGTCGGCTCGGTTGATCGAGGACGCGGTTCCCGGCACCCACAGAGTGGTCAGTCGTTGGCAC
The DNA here is from genome assembly GCA_963717115.1 of uncultured Acidimicrobiales bacterium. Lineage (GTDB taxonomy): Bacteria > Actinomycetota > Acidimicrobiia > Acidimicrobiales > SZUA-35 > JBBQUN01. The sequence goes on from CAVQVO010000020.1 coordinate 939,266, forward strand.
AGTCGTCGAGTCCGAGGTTCGCGGCGATGGTGCCCGCTGGTGCCCAGGGGTCACCGTCGGTCTCGAAGAACCCGAGCCCTTGCGCTTCGGCCTCGTCGTTGGCTGCGTTGAAGGCTGTGAGCATGTCGTCGACGTCACCGGACATCTCCGATGGCGGTGAGAGGTCTGCAAGGTTGTCGCTGGTCTCCCGCGAGGTCGAGACGATGGCGTCGAGCGCGACTTGCAGTTCGTCCGGAGTTGGTGCTCCGCTGACGATCGGGCCAAGGATCTCGCCGATCCTGGCGTCGGCGCTGAGGCAGATCACGTTGGCCTGTTCGGTGAACTCGGCCTCGGTGAGAGTGAATCGCCCCGGGTCTCGTCGAGGCTGGTCGGAGTGAGCGTGTCCCGGGCACCGGGCCAGGTGCCGGCCCCTCTTGTGGTTGGACCAGGCTCGCGAGGGTCCGCTTCTCCGAGAGGAGGCCCCAATTGCGCCGTTCCAGCTCTTCATCCGGGCACCGCTCAACGACCTCGCCGAACACCTCGGCAGCCGAAGCAACTACGCCGGGGTCATCGAAGTCAATTCGACCCACCGCAGCAAGCACCGACCGGGTCTGGGCCAGGGAAGATCGGGATCTCGAGCGTGAAGCGGGCGCCGCCGGCGGGAGAGGTCGAGATCGTCACGGTTCCGCCGGCAGCCGTCACTTCGGTATGAACGATGGCGAGGCCGAGTCCGGAGCCACCGCTCTGGCGTGAACGGCTCGGATCGCCGCGTTGGAACCTGCCGAAGATGCGCTCTCGGTCCGCTGGCTCGACTCCCGGTCCGTCGTCGTCGATGTGGAGCCGGACGTGAATCTCGGTGGCGCGTGCGGTGACGGTGACGGTGTCGCCGTGTCGGTGCGCGTTGGCCAGCAGGTTGCGAAGCGAGCGTGTGATGTCGGGAATGATCGCTCGTTCGGCTGCGCCGACGATGTCGAGCACTTCCCGGTTCGTGCATTCGGCCGCGACGATGTCCCCGAGCGTTGCGGTCGGGAGTGTGACGTGTTCGTCGAGGGTGGCGAGGGTCAGCAATTCGTCGGTCAGCGTTTCGAGGCGCGTGGTCTGGTCGATGACCTGGCGAGGAAGGCCGGCGAGATCGTCTGCGTGGCTCGCGGCGTGCTCTGCATCGGCGAGGAGCACCATCAGCGGGGTGCGGAGTTCGTGCGACGCGTCGGACACGAACTGACGGTGCCGTTCTTCGTGGTCCCGGAGTCGTTCGAGCATCTGATTGAGGGTGTGGATGAGTTCGGTGACCTCATCGTTGGCGTCGGGAACGGGGAGGAGCTCTGCGGAGCGGGCGCGGTAGATCGACTGCACCCGGCCGATCACGGCGGCGACAGGGGACAGGGCCCGATCGACGGCGAACCAGGTGAAACTCCCGACGAGCACCGCGCTGGCGGCGACCGCGATCCACAGCCCACGACGGATGGCGGCCAAGTTGTCGTCGAGCCGACGGACATCGCTTCGACCGACCAGCCAAGACCGGATCGCCGCCGGCAGATGATGTCGCAACGATCTGCACCGTGTGGTCCGGAGGATCGATCTCGGTCCCGGGCGGAACGACAACGACCTCGGATCCGTCGGACCAGATCTGGCGTGACACCGATGCCCCGTCGCCCAGGCGTTGTGCGACGGTCGCGATGCGGTCCTCGACCGTTGCCTCCACCGACGAACGAAGCGACCCGGCCATCAGGAGAAAGCCAACGGTCCCAACGACACTGAACAGGACCACCGCTGTCGACGTCGTCAGGACCGACGACGCGCCCCCGAAGCCCAAATCGCCGTCTCACACGACTCGGAACCCGACTCCGCGCACGGTCTCGATGCGCTCCGACCCGAGCTTCTTTCGCAGCCGATTCAGGTACACGTCGACAGCGCCAGGATCACCGTCGAAGTCGAGACCCCACACCCCGCGCAGGAGTTCGGCACGCGCCACCACCCCCGGGCTTTCCAGCAGCAGCGCGAGAAGGACCTCGGCCTCTCTTACTGGTCAACTCGACGTCGCGGTCGCCGATGGCGCATCGCCGTGAGTCGAGGTCGAACGACATGTCGCCGCACGTCAGCACGTTCACGGGCGAGCCGGCGGCACGGCGGACGAGCGCCCGCAGCCGGGCGGCAAGGAGTTCGATGCTGACGGGCTTGGTCATGAAGTCATCGGCGCCGAGGTCGAGAAGATCGATTTGGTCGTAGTCGCCGCTCTTGGCCGTGAGCACCAGGATCGGAACGGTCGAGCCTCTTGCCCGGATCGCTTCGCACACCTGATAACCGGACAGGACAGGCAGGAGGAGATCGAGCAGTACGACATCGAAGGCCCCCTCCGCTTCTGCCCACACTCCGTCCATGCCGTTGTCGAAGCATTCGACCGACGCACCCCACTCCGGCGAGACCTCGCACCAGCACTCGCTGGACCTCGGGCTCGTCTTCGATGACCAGAACTCGCACGAAGACCAAGGTACCGACGGATCGACTCACGGGTGCTGTCACGCCAAGGCGCCCGTTCAGATGCCATACAGGTCTGTTCGGAGATCATTCACCTCGCGAGGCGCAATCTGGCGACCAGGCCACCAACGAGGTGGCCACGAAGAAGGGAATCACCAATGAACAAGCTCGGAATCATCGGCGTCAGCCTCGTCGCCGCCGCCAGCATGGGAGGCGGGATGCTGCTCACGGGCGCGGCATCGGCCTCGTCGACCAGCGAGATCGGTCCGGTGCAAGCCGATCCCGCAAGCGCTGCTCCAGGACAGTGTGTGCGCACGGACTCGGCCATGGCGGAGATGCCCGAAGGCGGGATCGCCATCGCTGACGTCGGCGAGCCGGTCGCCAGCTTCGAGATGGACCCCGGCTCCACCTGGCATTCGGTGTCCATCGATGCCGACGGCAACATCACCACAGAACGAGGCACCGACTCCGACATGCCGACAGCCGGCGACGCCACCCACAGCGCGAGCGCCTTCTCGGACTCCTCGAACGGAACAGGCATGATCGTCATCCCTGAGTCCGACATCCACGTCGGCGGGCCGTGCAACCCATAGCCCACTCCATGGGGGGTCGACACGTTCGGTTCGGACTCGGTCTTTGCGCGGAACGCCGAACTCGCCGACCTGCTCCGTTCGACGTTGATCGACAACGGAGCGTGCGGTTTCCCGGTGGCACCTCGAGCTCGTTGCAGGGTGACCTCTACGAGCCGTTCTCGGGTCTTGCGAGGAGGACGACGAGTCCGTGGACGGCGATACCGAGGCTCCAACCGATGACGGCCCAGACCGACCACCAAGCCGACCACTGACCGGCGATGCCGGCAGAAAGGTTCAGGGAAGGTTCACAGCGAAGATGAGCACCATCGTTGCAGCGAACACGCCGGCGTGGGCCTGGAAGGCACGAATTTGGTGCGGGTAGTCGTTGGTCGAAGGACTTCTCGAACGATTGAGCAGCTCGCCGCACGCGGAGCGATTCGTCCTGGAGGGCGGGTATTCCTGGCCGTGTTCGATGCTCGCCGGCTGACCCGCTCCCTCGAGGGTCGTCATCCAGTTCGACGTCGACATCGATGTGGGCGACCCGCTCTGGCCCGCCCCCGACGACATCGCTGTTCCTCGTCTGCTCCGGCACGCCGATCCAGTTCGACGAGCTCCTCGCCGCTGTCATGACCTTGGCCGATCCGCTGCTCGGTCGAGCTCCCGATGGCAGTCGAGAGTTCGAGCGATACCAAGAGCCCAAGAAGCAGAATCCACAGGCAGATGACCTGGGGAAAGGGTCTACCGCGTCTGGTGGTGACAGGTTGGTTCAGGCAGCGGCTGCTGTCTGAGGGGTCATGATCATCTCGTATTCGTTGGGGGTCAATCGGCCGAGGGCGGCTTGTCGTCGTCGGTGGTGGTAGGTGCGTTCGATCCAGGTCACGATGGCGACGCGGAGTTCGTCTCGGGTGGCCCACCGTTGGCGGTCGAGGACGTTCTTTTGCAGCAGCGAGAAGAACGATTCCATGGCGGCGTTGTCACCCGCGGTGCCGACGTTGCCCATGGAGCCGACCATCCGGTGCCGGGCGAGGCAGCGGTGGACCTTCCGGGCGCGGAACTGGCTGCCCCGGTCGGTGTGGAACACACAGCCGGCGACATCACCTCGGCGAGCGACTGCGGTCTCGAGGGCGGCGACCACCAGCCGGGCTTTCATCCGGTCGGAGATGGCCCACCCGACGATCCGGTTCGACCACAGATCTTTGATCGCGCAGACATACAGCTTCCCTTCGGCGGTGCGGTGCTCGGTCAAGTCGGCGAGCCACACCTGGTTCGGGCCGGCGGCGGCGAACTGTCGGCGGACGAGGTCGTCATGGGCCGCTGTCGCCGGGGCGCCGGCCTTGCGGTTGCGGCGGGGTTTGCCGAAACGGCACCACCAGCCGTTCTCGCTGGCGATACGCCACACCGTCCGATCTGAGGCATCCCAACCGGCGGCTCGGACCTCGTCAGCGAGGAATCGGTAGCCGAACTCTGGGTCATCGCGGTGGGCGTCGAAGATCGCGTTCGTCAGCCACGCCTCGTCGAGTTCAGCGTCGGTGAACGGCAGATCTTTCCAGCGGTAGTACTGCTGGCGACACAGCTTGAGGACCCGGCACGTCACCGCGACGGGCACACCGTCTTCGGCGAGTTCGCGGACGACCGGGAACATCTGTAATGGGCGGTGGCTGGCCCGTGGCTGGCTGAAAGGCTGGGCTTCAGCCGGCGCGTGTGACTCCGGGTATATCCGACCCTTCGTCAGAAGGTGTCTTGAAAATGACGTGTCCACGCGCTGGCTGCGGCCCCGCCCTTCTGCGCAGATGTCCTGATTAGAAGCTTGTCCGCCATGCCGGTTCCCGGCGTGGTGTGACCCATTACAGATTTGATCTCTGAGCGACCCCACGGGCAGGACCGATAGCAATCCGTCGTTTCTGAAGGAGTCCCCATGCCCATCGTCGCAGACCAATTCGACCACGTTGTCGGGGTCGATACTCACGCCCGATCGCACACCTACTGCATCATTGCCTGCCGCACAGGCGCCGTCATCGACACGGCCGCCTTCCCGACTACCAAACCTGGCCTTGCCCGGGCGATTACCTGGATCCGGCGCCGAGCGACCGGTGAAGTGCTCGCAGCTGTTGAAGGGACCTCGTCCTACGGCGCTTCGGTCACGACCATGCTCATCGACGCTGGTATCGAAGTCGCAGAGGTCCGACCAGCACCGAAAGCGGCACAAGCGACCTCCGGCAAATCCGACACGATCGACGCTGAGACGGCGGCACGCAGCGTGCTGGGCAAGAGCATCGAACGGTTGGCACAGCCACGCAGCGCCGGCGTTCGAGGAACGCTTCGAGTCCTCCTCGCTGCCCGTTCGCTCATGGATCAACAACGCACCGCCAACCGAAACGCGTTGAACGCTCTGGTTCGCACGACCGATCTCGACGTCGATGCCCGCCGTCCACTCACCAACGCTCAGATCCGCGAGATCGCTGCATGGAGAATCGGTCGACAAGAAGCCCTCACCCCGCTCGGCATCGTCCGGCAAGAAGCGCGCCGACTCGCCCAGACCGTCATCGAGCAGACTGGACTACTGGCACAAAACAACCGGCAACTCGAGGAGCTCGCCAACGCCACCGCTCCCGGGCTTCAGAACCATCAAGGGATCGGACCCGTCACCGCTGCCATCCTGATCTGCGCCTACTCACACAAAGGCCGCGTCCGATCCGAAGCAGCATTCGCAGCACTGGGTGGTGTCGCCCCGCTCCCCGCATCCTCAGGCAACACCACAAGACATCGGCTCTCCCGGTCAGGCGACCGTCAACTCAACCGGGCATTCGACATCATCGTACGAACCAGAATGAGCTGCGACGACGAAACCAAGGCGTACGTCAACAGGCGCCGCGCCGAAGGTCGAACCAACCGAGAAATCCGGCGCTGCCTCAAGCGATTCGTCGCACGAGCCACCTACCGCCAACTCGAAGCCGTCATGACTTGACGCAACCCATAGAAGCGTCATTTTGGGCGGAGGTTCGCCTGGGACAAAGACGCAGATGCTCGTCGCAGCACTTCGTTCTCTTGTTCGAGCAGCCGGATCCGTTTCCTTGCTTCACGCAGCTCGGTCAGCTCGTCGCTGGTTGGTCCTGGCTTGTCGCCTCGGTCTCTGGCGGCCTGGGCGAGCCAGTTCCCCAGACACGATTCGGTGATCCCGAAATCGGCGGCGATGTCTTTGATCCGGACACCGTCCTCGCGATTCACCGCCACCCGGACGACCTCGTCACGGAACTCCTTGGGATAGGGCTTGGGCATGGTCAACATCCTCTCTCGTGGCACCTCTCAGCACCACAACTCAGATGTCACCCCCAACCGCGGCAGACCCCACCCATAATCGCGACCCAGAACGCTCCGGTCCGCGCTGCACCGCCGGCGCTACGAGCGACCCGACCGCTTGGTATCGCACGCTCGTAGTACTGCCGCCGGTGTTGCGTGTTCAGGCGGTCTTGGGAGTTTGTTCGAGTTCGCGGTCGACGAGCGCGGCGGATCCACGCCGACACTGACCGGTCATCGGCGTCGGCGGCGTCGCGGATCTTGGCGAGCGTCTCGGGCGGGAACCTCACCGGGACGGGCTCGGACAGTTTCGCGGTGCGGCGCCGGGCAGGTCCTTGGGGTGCCTGGTTGTCGGGGTCGGCATAGAAGTCGTGTTCTTCTTGTCGGGTCATCTTCTTGGCGGTCATCGGTCCTCCTTGTATCGGTCAGCGAGGTGCTTGGCGGCGACGTAGCAGCCGATCGGTCGGCATCTTGTCGGGTCATCGTGGTCGGACGGGGCGAGCGGCACCATCAACACCTGACCGGCGATCTCGGCGACCATCAGCCAGTGCGCTGGTGGTTTGGCCGGGTAGAACAGCGGGTCGGAGTTCCAGATCTCGTAGATGTCCTCGATGCCGTAGGGGTCGTGTTTGAACAGGTGGGCGGCTTGTCGGTCGATCTCGAACGGGTCAGCGTCGTCCAACCGGTCGAGATCGATCAACTCACCCACACCGAGGATTGTATTACAAACGGATACGAACGTCGAGGTTCAGCCTGGCCGGGTGGCTCCGGCGATGAAGGTCGAGACGACGTAGGTGGCGTGCCGGTCGAGGCTCCGCCGGGCCCGGTCGTAGCGCATCGTCGTTCCGGGATCGGCGTGGCTGGCGGCTTCTTGGACGTCGCGTAGCGTGACGCCGGCGTCAAGTGCGGCGGTGATGAACGAGTGCCGCAGCGAGTGGGGCGAGATCTTCTTGTCGATCCCTGCTCTCTTCGTCAGCCGTTTCACCATCCGGTCCGCGCAGTAGCGGTCCATCCGGCCGCCTTCGACGCCGAGGAAGATCGGGCCCATGGTCAGCTCCCCGATGTAGAGGTCGAGGGCCCGACCGGTCCGTGGCGCGAGCGGGACGATCACGTGCTTGCCGCCTTTGCGCACGATCGCCAGCGTCCGGTGGCCTCGCTCGGTCGACAGATCGTCGATGTCAGCGTTGAGTGCTTCGGAGATCCGCAGACCGTTCAACGCCAGCAGCGTGATGAGCGCGCCGTCGCGTAGGTCGCCGAGGCCGGCCTGAACGAGGAGCGCGCCGAGTTCGTTGCGATCCAGCCCGAGCGTGCGCGACTCCTCAGGCACCTTCGGCCGCCGGATGTTCGCTGCGGGGTTCTTGGTGACGATGTCTTCGATCTGGCAGTACTTGTAGAACGACGACAGCGTCGACAACCGGCGAGCGATCGTCGACGGCATCCGGCCTTCTTGTTCCATCCATCGACCGAACAACTCAAGGTGGGCTCGTTTGACGTTGAGCAGGTTCAGGTCGCGCTCGTGGCACCACTCGGCGAAGATCCGCAGATCGGTGGTGTAGCTGACTCGGGTGCTGCCGGAGTAGCCGGCAAGGAACGCAGCGACGGCGACTCGTTCGGAGACGAGGAGTGGATCGTCTGGTCGGACGATCTCGACAGGTAGGACATTGGTGGTGTGGTTGTAGGCCATGACGGCCTCCTTGGTGACCCAGCCTCCCGAGGAGACGGGATCAACGCTCGCACCGAGCCCTCGGACCCATCCAGACCCCGTCGACGCATCGGGGTTATCGAGTGCCGCCGGAAGGGCCGAAGTAGGGCACCTCGCCAGTGTTCGCTTACGTGATTCCGTGGCGCGGATATCGAGCACTTCCGCAATGGACTCATCCCTCGCCGCGAGTGACAGCGAGCCGTGATCCTGTCGGTCTGTGTCGGCAATTCTTCTGGCCTGGCGCTCGTCGAGGTGGGACACTCGACCGTATGGGAGTTCCCGGTTTCATAGTGCAGCTGTTTCGTCAGGCCCCCAGCAAACGGCAGTTGGCGCGATCGCTTGCACTCGGTGGCAAGGGTGGAAATCGGACGATCTCGTCGGGCGATGGCACGGAGGTTGTCGGTCCGGAAGACGGGCGAGGGGGACCCGTTGGTGCTCGTTCATGGATCTCTTGACGGCATCGGAGCGTTTTCTCTTGTCGAGTTGCGACTGGCCGAGGACCACAGCGTGTGGGTCTACGACCGCCGCGGCCGAGGCGGTAGCGGAGATGGTGCGGAGTACTCGCTTGATAGCGAGGTCGAGGATCTGCGCGCCGTGATCATGGAAACGGGCGCTGTTCCCCACGTCCTGGCTCACTCCTTTGGGGCGGTCATTGCGCTGCAGGCTCGACTGAGCGGTGTCCCGATGCGTTCGCTTGTGGTTTACGAGCCTCCTCTCAACGGCGAGGCAATCGAGCCGCAGCAGATCGCCAGTATTCGGCTGGCAGTTGAGGAGGGCCGAATCGACGATGCAATTCGGGACATGGCGAGTCGATTCGCAGGAATCGCCGACGACGAGTTGGCGATCGCCATGAAGGTTCCGCCGATACGGAAGAGTCTGCGCGACGGGGTCCGTGTCGTTGGTCGAGAGCTTGAGGCGATTCGCAGGTGTGACTGGTCTGCGCTGCCGGTCACAGACGTGCCGACCCTGATCCTGCGAGGCGAACGTTCCGGCGCTGCGGTCTACCCAACCGACGACCAGACGTCGCTGATTGCCTCCGGCGCCGAGCTTTCCACGCTTCGCGGACAAGGTCATCTCGGGCACGTGTTCGCTCCGTCGGCGTTCGCAGCCGCTGTGCTGGAGTTCGCTGATCGGCAGTGACGGCCGCTCGCAGCCGACGCTCAGAGCAGCACGGCAGTCGTGACCATCAACTTGGGGAAATCTGCACGTGTTCGCTGATGTCGACACTGCAAGACCCGACCGTGATGCCGGCATCGAACACTCGGGCCACTACCCGGGAACCGAAAGCCACGGCGGCCCAATCGATCGATATTCCGTGGCGCCGCAGTGGGGCCGAAATCGAGTGGTCGCTCGCCAGCCCGAGTCGTGATTCCGGGCGGGTGTTATGTGGCGGTTCACGCACTCGGGTGAGGGCACTTCCGACCGACTCAGGGTTCGGCGGCGTGCGGCTGGAGCCAGCTGAGAAGCGTGTTGATCGACTCAGCCTCGGGCAGGGTCGTGTCCAAGATGATGGCTCCCGGGGGACGGGCTGGTTTTCGGCTCGGGTCGTTTCGTATTGCGTGGGCTTCAGCGGCGGTGGCGACTTGGCTCGGCCGGTTGGTGCGGGAGGTGATCCGCTCGTCGGCGATGCCGTCAGGACACCGACATTCGGCGAAGAGGTAGCGGGCGTTGGCTTGTGCTGCGATCGCAGCTCCGGTCTGTGGGATCGAGTCGTACAGAGATGGGCTGTCGATGATGACTGAATGACCTTGCGAGAGCAGGTCCGCCGCGATGGCGTAGACGACGGCGTAGGAAGCTGCGCCTGCGGGTGGATGGGTGACACCGGCCGCGAGGATGGCTGTCTTGGTGGTGTCGTGGTCCAAGACGATCGCTCCGGTTGCGGTCGCTGCCGCATGAGCGATCGTGGACTTGCCGGTTCCCATCCATCCAGCCATCTGCAGCAGGAAGTTCTGCACGGACCGATGACAGCACGTTCTGCGCCGACTCGCCGAACGCCCTGCATTCTGCGGCGCCACATCGGGGCCGTTCCCGAGCGACGGTCTCGGCGTACGCAGCGTGATTCTGGGCGGGTGTTATCGAGTGGCACACGCCTCGGGTCGGAAGGGTTGGCTCTGTGGCAGAGTGGTTAGATGGATCCAAGCGTCGGCCGCCTAGTAACCGTGGTTTTCACCGTCGCCGAACTTGATAGATCGATCTCGATGTACCGCGACGCCTTCGGGCTCGATCTCCACCTCGAGGACCACCATGGAGACGACCCGTGGACGAGTGGCCGCCATGCTGCAACATCGTGGACCGACGGCACGTTCATCCACTTTGCGCTCTACGAGTCAAAGGGGCGCTTCGCGGATGAGCGGGGTGAGGGTCCTCGACGTGTAGCAGGGGCACTGCGAATCTGACGGTGTCTAGCCAGTCGGATTCTGAGGTGCCCCTGCTGTGTTCAACCCTACGCGCGCGTGCGAGCTGCTTGTCGGCTTGCCCGCGGTGAACGTCCTCGACGTCGAAGAACCGCTTCCGGGCCGGCTCGAGGTGACCGTCGAATCGGTCCTCACCGACCGGTGCTGTCCGAACTGTGGCGAGCGGGCGTGGGTGAAGGACCGGCCCGTCGTCGAACTCGCCGATCTCACCTGCTTCGGCAGGCCGGTGCGGTTGCGGTGGCGCAAGCATCGCCTGTGGTGCCCGAGGCCGTGGTGCCGGCAGGATTCGTGGACCCATGAAGACTCCGCGGATCGCGGCGCCCCGGTTGTCGCTCACGGATCGGGCCGGACGGTGGGCGACCGTGCAGGTCGGACGGAACGGCCGAACCGTCAGCGAGGTCGCCGCCGAACTCGGTGCGGACTGGCACGCAGTCAACGACGCCGTGCTCGCCTACGGGCAAGCGCTGCTGGACGCCGATACCGGCCGGGTCGGGACCGTGGAAGCGCTCGGGGTCGACGAGGTCTTGTTCGCCCGGCAGGGTCGGTGGCGGACCCAGGTGTGGTCGACCTCGATCGTCGATGTCGCCGCCGGGAAGCTGATCGATGTGATCGAGGGCCGGTCGTCGGCCGGACTGTGTGAATGGCTCGCCGGGATGCCCGAGGCGTGGCGGGACGCGATCTGTTGGGCGGTGCTGGATCTGTCGGGGCCGTGGCGTCTGGCGTTCGACACGATGCTCCCCGACGCCACCCAGATCGCGGATCCGTTCCACCTCGTGAAGTTGGCGAACCAGCGCCTCGACGAGGTCCGACGCCGGGTCCAGAACGAGACGCTCGGGCATCGGGGCCACAAAGACGATCCGCTGTATCGATCCCGGCGGCTGCTCACCAAGGCTGATGAACGTCTCGACGAGGCGGGCCGTACGAAGCTGCTCGGGTTGCTGGCAGCGGGTGACCCGCACGGCGAGGTCCGCACCGCCTGGCACGCCAAGGAAACCGTCCGCGGGATCTACGACATCGACGACCCTGACCTGGCTGTCGAGTTCGTCGACCGGCTCGGTCACGATCTCCAAGATGATGACTGCCCACCCGAGATCCGCCAGCTCGGCCGGACCATCGTGCGTTGGGCGGGACAGATCTCGGCGTGGCATCAGGCCCGGGTGTCGAACGGCCCGACCGAGGCCGCCAACAATCTGATCAAACGGGTCAAGCGTGTCGCGTTCGGGTTCCGCCGGTTCACCAACTACCGGATCCGCGCTCTGCTCTACGCCGGCCGACCGAACTGGGACCTACTCGCCGAAGTCACTCCCCGCTGAAACGCGAAGCGCCGTCAAAGGATGGGTCCACCACCACCGGAGCTCAGATCGCTTTCCGGGTTCGCGACCTTGACCACGCTCACAGGAGGGCCTCAGACGCAGGTGTTGCGGTCCTTCATGAACCCAAGCAGCAGCCATGGGGTCGATCAGCGAGATATGCCGATCCAGATGGCAACATCGTCGAGCTAACTCAGCAAGGCTGAACCTCACGCGTGATTCTGTGACGTCACGCTTGGGAAGATATGTCGGTGATCTTTCCGCTTGTTTCTGTTGGCAGTCATGCTGGTGGTGGCGGGCGGTGATCGGAGGATCACCATGCAATCCAGGTTCCCATCTTTGACAGTCCCGGCTGAGAGTTCTCGGCTGGCTCCAACCCTCGGCAACCGGCTGGTTGATGAGTATCTCGAGTCGGTCCATGCCCGGCTGCGGCCGAACTCGACACTGGCGGTCGCGTACGACTTGAAGGTGTTCTTCACCGTGATCGACCGCGATCCTGTTGAGGTTCGTCGTCGTGATGTGTTGGAGTTCATCCGTGCTCAGAGGACGGGTTCGTTGGCGCGCAACGTGGCCCCGATCGGGGCCTCTGACGGGTTGGCGTTGTCGACTATTCGTCGCCGGTTGTCGTCGGTGGCGGGGTTCTATTCGCATCTGGTCGCGGTCGGTGAACTCGATCACAATCCGGTCCAGCGAGGCATGCCGGTGCGGTCACCGGTGCATCGCGATCGCCGGGTGGTTCCGTTGGTGCGCCCGGCCCGGCATCTGCCCCGCATCCTTGATCATGACGACGTCAACGCTCTGGTTGGTGCGCTTCGCACTGATCGTGATCGGGTGATGATCGACGCGATGCTCCTTGGCGGGCTGCGCCGCTGCGAAGTCCTCGGCCTCGAGCTGGGCGATGTCCGCTGGAACGAACGACGACTGTTCATAGCGAACGGCAAAGGCGGTCATCAACGGATCGTTCCGATCTCACCAAGATTCTTCACCAAGCTCCGCTGTTATCTCGACGCCGAGCGACCGGCCGACGCGGAAACGTCGTCGGTGTTTGTGGTGTTGAAAGGACCCAACCGAGGCCGGCCGCTCAAGGCGAACGGGTTGGATCAGATCATGCTCGGTGCCCGCCAACGAGCGGGCCTGGATCATGCCACGTGTCACGAGCTGCGCCACACCTGTTTCACTCGTCTGCGTGAGGCTGGGATGGCGCTCGAAGCGCTCCAAGCCCAAGCCGGACATCAGTCGATCTCAGCGACACAGATCTATCTGCATCTCGCCAATGACTGGCTCGCAGGCGAGTATCAGCGGGCCGCAGACGCGATCGACGCCCAAGCAGCGCTCGGCCGGGCGACGGCGGCGACGTCATGACGATGCTCGCGATCGAACACGAACCCGTCGATGAGCGCTGGGCCCGGATCGCTGCTCACGCACCGATCTACGCCGCAACCGCCAACGACTACCTCAACCAGATCCGCGTGACTCCGCGACCCGGCACTGTTTCCTCTGTCGACGTCGCGTTGCGAATGTTTGGCAGCTGGGTCATTGACCACGACTCGAAGGTCGTGGCGCTCTGCCAGATCAAACGAACCCACGTCCAGGACTACAAGCTCTGGCTCGCCACACGCGAAAACTACAAAGGCGAACCGTTGAAGAAATCAACGATCAGCCTCCGGCTCTCGATGCTCCGCGTCGTGATCGAACGCCTCATCGAATGGGACCACCCCGACACCCCACCAAGGAACCCGATCATCTGGTCTGACATCCCCAAAGCTGACGAGCCCTTGCCGAAGTTCTTGGACGATGACCAAGCCGCAGCGTTCATGGCCGCAGCTGTTCGCCTCGACCCGCAACGCCGCCTGGTCGTGGAAATGCTGGCCCGGACCGGGCTGAGAATCACCGAGTTCTGCGAACTCACCGACGACGCCATCGTCAACATGAACAACACGAACTGGCTCCGAGTTCCTGTCGGAAAACTGCACACCGATCGCTACGTCCCGCTGCATCCCAGCCTCATCGATCTCTACTCCGCTTGGCAGGAATGGAACGGCCCGAACACCACCGGCCGGCTCATCTCAAACAAAGGCCGACCGCTCTCAGTTGACGTCGTCCGCCGGATCGTCAAGAGCTGCGCCCGGATCGCCGGGATCGGCCACGTTCACCCACACCAACTCCGCCACACCCTCGCAACACAGTCGATCAACAACGGCATGAGCCTCGAAGCCGTCGCAGCGATGCTCGGCCACAAATCCATGCGAATGACCCTCGTCTACGCCCGCATCGCAGACCGCACCGTCGCAGACGAGTACTTCGCCGCCGCCGAAAAAGTCGACCAGCAATACACCACCCCTTGACAACATCACCGACATAAGGGCCGATACCGAGTGGTCCTTGTGCTTTGGGGACCGTGATTCTGCGCTGCGGGTACGTGCTGGTGCCGAGGATCGGACCACCACCGCAGCCGGAGATCAGACTGCAAGGCCTGCAGCGGTCGTGGCGTTGTGCGTTGGAACAACATCGACACCGCAAGCGGCGCCCCGCTGTACAGGGCACGGTCCTGAACGTCGGCAACGACGACGGCTTTTCCTGAGCCAGCAGATAGAGCTTTCCGGCTCGATGACGAGACACACCGACTCTCTATGTATAGAGTGTCTAGGTATGGCCAAGGAACAGCTTCACGGGTACCTGAACATGTTGCTCCTTGCCGTGCTCGCCTCGGGCCCAGCCCACGGCTACGCCCTCAGCGCAGAGCTGCGCCGACGGAGTGCGGAAAGTCTGCGGATCGTCGAAGGGTCGCTCTACCCGGCTCTGCATCGACTCGAAGCTGCCGGCCTTGTCGCGAGCACCACGGAAGTAGCCGATGGTCGGCGACGACGCGTGTACGAGATCACCGCCGAAGGCAAAGACGCCCTCGAAGAAGAAAAGGACTCCTGGAAGGAGTTTCAGATATGCATCGACCAAGTAATCGACCAGATTCCGTGACCAACAGCAGCGAGGTCACGTCCTACTTGAAGCGGGTCACCGCCTCGCTTGGCATCGACAGCCCGCAACGTGCCCGCGCACTCGAGGAGATCGAGAACCACCTGATCGATTCCGCGGCCGAACACATGCGCCAAGGCGTCCCTCGCTCCGAGGCAGAAGCACTCGCTATCGACGAACTCGGATCGCCCGAGACAGTGGGCGCAGAACTCGCCGCGGAGGCCGACCCCATTGAACCGCGCACCGGGATCGTTCGGTGGCTGCCGATGGCGCTGCCGGTCGGATGGCTCACCGTCCTGATCGGGACCGCTCTGGCGATGCTGATCTCCTTGCGAGATGGCTGGACCGTCGGCGACCGGGTGGCGATGAGAACCTCGCTCCTGCTTGCCGTCATGGCGGCCGTGCTCACTATGGGCAGCTTCTTGTCGATCCAACGAGCGGACCAAAATGCCAGTTGGCGATGGGCGGCCTGGGCCGGCTCCGGAGCAGTGATTGCGTACTTCGTCCTCAGGTAAGACCAGCCAGCGGGCACGTCCGGGAACGCCTCGCAGATCCGCAGAGGTGCCCGCACTCGATTCGAGATGGAGCGGACAAACGGTGGGCAGCCCGCCAACACCCACTCGTAATCGCAGGTCCGGTCCATCCAGCCCGCGCCACGGAACCGGCGAAGTCGCACGCCTTCCGACCGACGGAGGCCGCTCGATAATCGCGCCGCCCGAAAGCGCTCGAGACCGCTCGTAGGCGTGCGGTCAGGTGCGCGATATCGCTCGACTGGAAGTCCGGAGTTCAGGCTGCTCGTCGACCGATCCCGCCGCTCATGGTTTGACCCACGCCGCTGGAGCCGAGGCGACGTGTGGCGGCCCGTCGAGATGCTCGCCGACGGCGTCTGCGTACTCGAGATACTCGGGTGTCCGCAGGAATGCTGCGGCGTCGTCGGCGGTCCGGTAGAGCTGGAATGCCCGGATCACGTCCGGCTCGTCGGCCGGGAGCGTGTAGACGTAGGCAAGGTGGTGCGGGTTGGCGGTGATCGCCGGCTTCATGATCCGGTTCCACACGGCTTCGGCGTTAGGCCGCTGACCCGGTTTGGTTCGGTGGGTGATGAACACGGCGTGGGCAGTCATGGAGAAGGTCTACCTGGCTGCCTCGACAGGGTCCGACATGGCCCCTAGTCGGCGAGCAAGGGCGCATTCAGCGGGATCCACTCGACAAGTTGAACCGCGGGCAACTCCGGCAACCGGCTCCGGAACGGCACGAACACGTGCCGTGGGGTGTCCCCTATCGCTGAAGGGCAAGGCCACGAGAACCGTCACCAAACGCCGGCTTGGGGTGCGTTCCCGAGTGTCTCAGTGGGTCGAGACCAGCGAATGGGCGTTTCTGGGGGGTGCTTTCAGATCAGGAGCGGGTTGGCCACGTGAAGCCCTTGCCGGGACGCTGCAGCGCAAAGCGCAACGTCGGCGCTCGTGAGAACCGTTGCCCCCACCAACAGAGCTGCGGCGAGATGTACGGCGTCATACCCGCGAAGCGCTTCGCGTTCAGCGAGCTCGACAGCATCGTCGATCAGTTCCTTCGACACCTCGACGAGATGGAGATCTTCGACCAGATCCGCCAGCGCCGCCTTCGCTGCGACGAACTGTTTGCTGGAGAGCCGCTTGCTGCGATGGGCTGCAGCGAGCACAGCTCGAGATTCGACGACGATGAGGCGTGCCGAGGCGATCGCGTCGGCGGTGCCCCACAACACTTCTGCCTGATCTGAGCCGTCTTCGTCGATGATGAGTTTGATCAGCGTGGAGGTGTCGAAGTAGGTGATCACCGACGCTGCTCTGCGACGAGATCGCTGACTGTTCCTTTCGACTTGATGCGTCGGCCGGGCTGATGCCGGCTTCGACTCGACGGGGGATGAACGACCCCGCTCGCAACGAGTTCGCTCAGAAGGTCATCAGAAGCGTCGAGCGGTGACAGCTTTGCGACTGGTCGTCCCCGGTCGGTGACAATGACCTCTTCACCTGTGCGCACACGATCGATGTACTTGCTCAGGCCGTTCTTCAATTCTCGAATCCCGACCTCAGACGTCGATGTAGCTATATTCATGAGTCAATTGTAGCTACATTCAGGAAGCCGTCAACACGGCTTCCCGAATCGCCGCCGAAACCGCCCCATACCACTCGTCGCGCTCGCTCGAAGACCGCCCCATACCGCCGGCAGTGGCATCGTTACCCGCTAGTGAGGGCGGACGTGTTCTAGGGCCGAGTTGTCAGGTGGTCGAGCTGACCGGACACGCCCAGGTACTAGTGCCACAGGTTGTCCTCCTCGCCGTTCACGAGGCGGTTGTACGCCTTGGGCATTGGCCAGCAGACAGTTCCGTCTGGCAATTTCACCGCAGGGATCACGGCCGCGTCGGATGAGGCAAGTCCGGGAACAGCACTCTTGACGGTCACGAGCACCTGAGCGATGTGGCCCCCAACCATCTTGGCGAACAGCTCAATTCTTTCGGGAGGCGCTCCGGCAGCTGGAAGTTCGGCGTGCATGATGCCGGCCATCTGCTCAAGCTTCTGGATCGACGCCTCGCTCACGTCCCATGTCAATCCAAGGTTGGCCTGTGCAAGGTCTCTGCAGTCGAGGCTGAAGGCCTCGAAGAGGTCGCCGATCATTGGATCTGGGCTGAACGTGAGAGTCAAAGGGATTCATTCGGCAAGCGAGCCTCGAACATTGACCTGAAAGCCCTTGCCGACTGGCGCACCGAACCGGCCTGAACAGGTGAAATGGAATGACGCAGGGCTGACATCAGCCCCGTTCCACTCCATGAAATCGGGGCAGACGGACAGCCACGCGTCCAATCTGGCCACATGCTGATGCCGGTGTCGTAGCCGAGAAGATGGCTGGGTGGGTAGAAAGTGGATCGAGCTGGCGGACCGAGTTGGTGAGGATGCAGCTGGAGGGGTCGTGTGCTGAAACCTCGGGGCTGTACTGGTCGGCGATGTGGATGCCGTTCCAAGCTTGGGGGTGTTTGATCGGCCCGAGCAACCGTCCCAGACCATTGATCAATGGTGAGATCATCGGCTTTCGATGGCCGTCGGCTGATCTCGTAGCTCCCTGATAGCGACATGTCGGGTCCGCGTTCGAAGACTCGATGGCTGCAATAAAATGCTCACGCCTGATTTGGCGAAGAAGTCAACCGCCCTT
This sequence comes from uncultured Acidimicrobiales bacterium, assembly GCA_963717115.1. Classification (GTDB taxonomy): domain Bacteria; phylum Actinomycetota; class Acidimicrobiia; order Acidimicrobiales; family SZUA-35; genus JBBQUN01. The sequence goes on from CAVQVO010000020.1 coordinate 957,162, forward strand.
GGATTGCCCGACGACGAGTCGCGCCGTCGCACGGGTCCGCTGAAACGGCTCGTGTCATGCCGGTCAAGGCAGTGCTCGACCTAGGGATGCCATGGAAGGCGAGACGGATCGATCAGGTACCGAACCGAGCTCCCGACCTCACAGCTGGCGACCTTGATGGACTGGGAGCAGTCGGCTGCGGAGATGTCGATCTGGACGCTGTCGTAGACCGCCAGGATGGTGTCGGTGGAGATCGTCGATCCCCAACCCATCACCACGACCTCATGAGACTCAGGGACATGGTCGAGTATCCCGACGACGCCCTCCTTCTGGTCAACCATGACCAGGAGTTGTCGGCTGTTGTATTCGATTGTGTCGCCCTCGCCGAAAGTCTTGCGGCTGTCGAGGGTCGGGGCTGGCATCGAGGCGTCGGCCGGCAAGCCATCCGGGAGGGAGAACGAGTCTGGCGAGGCTTGTTGCACGATGACCTCGATCACATCCACACCTGATCCGGCGTCACGGGTGAGCATCAACTTCCTGGTGGACAGGCCCGATCCGTTCGAGGAGGTTTCCGCGGCGATAACCCAGCCCGCGGCGAGACGAGTCACCTCGAAGATCGTCCCAAGACCCAGCTCGTTCGTCACCTCCGTTGGTCCAGACCCGGCCGTCTCTGGGGACACGTACGGCGCGATCGTTGCGGCGGCCCCCCAACCCTGTGACGACTCTGTCAAGATTTCGCCGCTGTCACTCGTTCCGCATCCAGCCGCGACCGCAGCCCAGGCTGCGAAGGCAAGACAAGCGACGATGGATCGCTTGGGGAAAGATCGTGAAAAGAGCACGCAGCCCACTTCCAAAGTCGCTCCCGATGTAGAAACCGGTATTGAGAATATTGGCGCCCAGGATCGTTGCTACGGCCGGGCATCTGGTGCATCTCTTGGACCCGATCACTCCACCATGTGTCGAAGTCCACGTCCAGTCCATACGTCAGCTCGGCCAAAACCGTGACCTGATCTGCGGACTACGACCGCCGCGCCGGCCACGGGCATCCGACTCGTCGGCGGTCACACCCGGGTCGGCGACAACGATCCCGGCGTCACCGTCCCATCGACCTGATCAATAACCGACCGGCACGTCAAAGCCGCCAGCATTGAGCTGGGCAACAGGGTCCCAACCCGACGGCGGCTGAAGATACGAATGCCATCGCATCCCCGCGGCGATCCACGACGAGCACCTGATGTTCGGTTTTGAACTGATGATGAATCAATGACATCTGGCCAAAAAGCAGAATCCCCAGGCCTTTGACCTGGGGAAACTCAGTGTCGAAGGGGGGACTTGAACCCCCACGTCCTAACGGACACTAGCCCCTCAAGCTAGCGCGTCTGCCAATTCCGCCACTTCGACGTGGTTCGGGAGATCTTAGCGTCGATGCCCGGGGTTACACCCGTGTCACGAGAGAGTTCTGACCGCGATCGAACCGTCGGCACGCACGATCACGCCATCGATGCCGGGCGTGAGGACCAGATCGTTGCCGGCCATGGCGACCGGGATCAACCAGCCGGCCTGGAGCAATTGCGTCTGCGCCGATTGCAGGAGCGCCCAACGTGTGGCGTCGTCGTGTTCGAGCATGGCCTGCGCCACCAGCTGGTCGATCTCGACCATCGACGACATCCGAGTCGGGTTGGCGACCCCATCACCCGCAAGCAGAGCCGGGACGACGGCATCGATCGATCCTGCCGGGGCCACCCAACCCCACGAATAGAGTTCGACGTCTCCGGCAACCACCGCATCGGCGAAGGTCTCGGTGGTGAGGGGCACCACGGTCGCCTCGACACCGACCGAACGCAGTTGCTCGGCCAGACGGGCCGAGACCGCAGCTTGGGCGTCTCCGACCGAACCGATCCGAATCGGCCCGATGGCTCCGACCTCGGCGAGGAGGGCCGTGGCCCGGCCCGGGTCATGGCCGCACGCGCCGCCGCACGCGTCGATCGTGTAGCCGGCCATGGTCGGAGCCACCAGTCCATCGGCCTCGGACACCCCGACGGACGATCCGAGGCCGGCGAGCTCGGCGACCAGGCTCGAGCGGTCGACGGCGGCCAGGACGGCCTGGCGAATCCGTACGTCGGCGAACACCGGCGCCGAGGGCGACAGTCCGTAGAAGCGGACGGCCGAGCGGGCACCGGCCGTCTCGCGCGTCGGCACCGTCGTGGCCGCCCCGTCGCCCAGCACGGCGGCATCGACCTCGCCCTCGTCGAAGGATCGGGCCGCCGCCGCGGCATCATCGACCCAGATGAGCTCGATCGCCCCGCCGGCTCCGGCCGGCCGGTTCCGGCGTGGCCGACGACCACAACCGCAAACCGAGATCACTCTGGACCGCCGGCGAGAACGGCCCCGTCGTCGAACCATCGGAGGGCACGATCGAGTACGGCACGCCGCTCAGAGATCCAATCCAGACCGGCCCGAGGCGTGCGGAGGACGAACCGGACCGACGCCTGGTCGACGGGTTCGATCCGGTCGACCTCGGCCAACAGCTCCGCCGCCGGCGAATCCGACGCCACGAGCCGGAGCCGTTCGAGACCAGCGACGACGTCGGCCACCGTCGTGCGGTCGAGATCCAGGGCGAACGTCCACACGAGACCGTCGTCCGAAACCGTCCACGACGTCGCCAGACCCGGTTCGAGATCTCCTCCGGCACCGATCTGGGTGAGCCCGTCGAACAGCAGGTCGGCGAGGATCACGGCTCCCTGGTCGGTCATCGACAACTGGGCCGGGTCCCAGGTCGCCGGCCGAACCATCGCGACGGTGAGGAGCGGATCGTCGTCGCGGAAGGCGAGGGTCTCCGGTGCCTCATCGGGGCCGGCGAAGCTCGACTCATCGATCGGCTGCAGGGTCGAGCATGCCGTCGCCAGCAGGGTCGTTCCGATCAGGCTCCAGACGGTGGTGCGGGCTCTCACCGTCCTCCATCGGCCCACCCGGGTCGATGCTGAGCCCGGCGGCCGCCTCGAGGCGGCCTGCGATTCCGAGCTTGGTTCTGGCGCTCGTTCAGGAATCGAGCATGAAGGCCAGGGCGATCGTCAGGAACGTGAAGATCAGCCCGAACACGATCGTCAGACGATCGAGATTGCGTTCCATCGACGTCGAACCGGCGGCCGAACCGCTCATGCCGCCACCGAACATGTCGGAGAAGCCACCACCGCGCCCGCTGTGCAGCAGGATGAGGGCCACCGTGACGAGCCCGATGACGATGTAGAGAGGGCCGAAGATCCAGATCATGACCGGATCAAGCTAGCAGCTGGCGGAGCGGGTTCGACGCACGCCGCCGTCACTCCGGGAAATGGCACGCCACCGGGTGACCCTGGCCCCGATCGATCAACTGCGGGACCTCGACCGAGCAGCGCTCCTCGGCCTTCCAGCAACGGGTCCGGAATCGACAACCCGACGGCGGATCGACCGGGCTGGGAACGTCACCGGTGAGCACGATGCGCTGCCGTGCCTCGCTCCCGTCGAGGATCGGGTACCGGCACCGCCGAGATCAACGCCTTCGTGTAGGGGTGCGACGGACGTTCGTAGATGTCGTCGCGGCTGCCCTCCTCCACGATGTGACCGAGGTACATGACGGCGACGCGATCACTGATGTGGCGCACCACCGACAGATCGTGGGCGATGAAGACGTAGGCGATCCCCCGCTCGTCCTGCAACTTGCTCAGCAGGTTGACGACGCCGGCCTGGATCGAGACGTCGAGGGCCGACACCGGCTCGTCGAGGACGATCATCTTGGGTTCGAGGGCGAGGGCCCGGGCGATCCCGACCCGCTGACGCTGGCCACCCGAGAACTCGTGCGGGTAGCGCTCGGAGTGCTCCGGCGACAGGCCGACGGTCTTGAGCAGTTCCTGCACCTGGTCGCCGGCTGTCGGAGTCCGACACCTTGTGGTGGACCATCAGGGGCTCGGCGATGGTCGCCCCGACGGTCTTGCGCGGGTTGAGCGACGCGTACGGATCCTGGAAGACGATCTGCATCCGCTGGCGAGCGGTCCGCATCTCCTTGCGTGCCGAGCGATTCGAGCTTGGTCCCCTCGAAGCGTGACGCTGCCCGAGGTCGGCTTGATGAGGTGGAGCAGCATGCGGCCGGTGGTCGACTTGCCGCAGCCCGACTCGCCCACCAGGCCCAGGGTCTCGCCCTGATCGACGTGCAGGCTGACCCCGTCGACGGCCGAGACGAACTTGATGGCCCGCCCCAGAACCCCGCCCCGAATCGGGAAGTTCTTGACCAGGTTCGTGGCCTGCAGCACCGGCTCGGTCATGGCGTCACCTCGTCGGTCGGCGCGAAGCTGCGGCGACGGTCGGCTCGCACCTCTTCCGCGAAGTGGCACGACGCCGCATGTCCGGCCGGAAGCAGTCGAAGCTCGGGGATCTCGTCGCTGCACACGCCCGGCGCCCTCGCGATCGAACAGCGTGGATGGAACGGGCAACCCGAGGGCCGATTGATCAACGAGGGCGGTGAACCCGGGAATCGGGATCAGCGGATCGTCGCTCGAGCCTTCGAGACTCGGGCAAGCTGGCCAACAGGCCGAGCGTGTAGGGATGCTCGGTGTCGTAGAAGATCTCGTCGACGTTGCCCACCTCCGCCTGACGGCCGGCGTACATCACCATCACCTCGGTCCGACGTACCGGCGACCACACCGAGATCGTGGGTGATCAGGATGATCGCCGAATCGATCTCGCTCCTTGATCTTCGTCAGCACTTCGAGCACCTGCGCCTGCACGGTGACGTCGAGCGCCGTGGTCGGTTCGTCGGCGATGAGCAGATCGGGGTCGTTCATGATGGCCATGGCGATCATGGCCCGTTGCCGCATCCCGCCCGAGAACTCGTGCGGGTACATGGCGGCACGCTTGTGGGGCTCGGAGATCCCGACCAGACCGAGCATGTCGACGGCCTTGTTGAAGGCCTGCTTCTTCGACAACCCGTGATGGATCCGGCCGATCTCGCCGATCTGGCGGCCGATCGTGTGCACCGGATTGAAGGCCGTGAGGGGATCCTGGAAGATCATCGAGATCTCGTTGCCCCGCAGGGCCCGCTGTTCGTCGGCCGACATCGACAGGATGCTGCGGCCCTTCCAGTCGATGTCGCCACCGTCGATCCGAATCGTGGGAAACAGGCCCATGATGGTCATCGCGGTGACGGACTTGCCCGACCCCGACTCGCCGACGATCGCGAACACCTCGCCCCGGCGGATGTCGAACGAGATGTCGTCGACGGCCCGAACGAATCCGGCATCGGTGGGGAAACCGGCCCGAAGGTTGCGGACCGACAACAGCGTCTCGGCGGTCGAATCAGGAGTGAACACGCAGCACCCTTCTAGCGGAGCTTCGGATCGAGGGCGTCGCGGAGACCATCGCCGATCAGCTGGAACGAGAGCACCGTCAGCGAGATCGCGAGACCGGGAAAGAACACGAGGTGGGGGGCGTTGGCGAGGTCGCCCTTGCCCTGCGAGATCATGAGCCCCCACGCCGGGGTCGGGTCCTGGGGGCCGACGCCGAGGAACGACAGGGCGGCTTCGGCGAGGATCGCACTACCGACCGAGATGGTCCCGTAGACGATGATCGGCTGGAGGGCGTTGGGCAGGACGTGCCGGAAGATGATCCGCATCCTCGAGAACCCGAGTGCGTGGGCCGCCTCGACGAACTCGAGTTCCTTCAACGACAGGAACGTCGAACGCACGATGCGGGAGATCCCGAGCCAGCTGGTGACACCGAGCACGATGATGATGGCGTTCTCGCTGCGTCCGAACACGACCGCGATGGCGACCGCCAGCACGATGTAGGGAATGGCCAGGAAGACGTCGGTGAGGCGCATGATGATGCTGTCGATCCAGCCCCCGAAGAACCCCGAGATCGAGCCGACGACGACGCCGATCCCCAACGCGATCGTGGTGGCCGCGATCCCGATCTTGAGCGAGACCCGGGATCCGTAGACCAGGCGGCTGAAGACGTCCCGGCCGATGATGTCGGTGCCGAAGTAGTGCTCGCTCGAGGGTCCACCGCGGAAGACCGAACTGCGTTCGGTGATCCCGTAGGGGGCGATGAGCGGGGCGAAGATGGCAACGAGGATCAAGAAGATGAGGAAGACCATGCCGATCACGGCGAGCCGGTTGGCCCGGAATCGCTTCCACACGTCTCGCCACGGCGACGGCGCAGCAGCGCCGATGATCGTGTCGTCGACCGTTTCGACCTCGGTCGTTTCCGGAGCGGTCATGCTCAGCGTTCACTTTCCTGTCCGAGGCGGACGCGTGGATCGAACCAGGCGTAGGACACGTCGACGAGCAGGTTGATCACCGAGTAGGCGACCACGACGACGAGGGTCAGACCGAGCAGCACCGGGAGATCGCGGTCCTGGACGGCACTGAAGATCGTCGACCCGAGGCCGGGCCACGAGAACACCGTCTCGGTGAGCACCGCCGATCCGATGACGGCACCGAAATCGAGGCCGAGGAGGGTGATGACCGGGAGCATGGCGTTGCGGAGCCCGTGGCGGGTGACGATGTGACGCTCGTCGAGACCCTTCGCCCGGGCGGTGCGCATGTAGTCGGCGTTGAGCACCTCGAGCATCGAACCGCGCATCATGCGGGCCGCCAGGGCGGTCGACACGCTGGCCAGGGTGACCGCCGGCAGGATGAGGTAACGCCACTGCTCCCCGACCGGGATGAAGAAGAAGGCCCAGTTGCCGTCGCCCGAACCCGGAGGACCGATCTGCGAGGTGCGCAACCGAGCCCAATCGGGCCAGTCGTTCTTGTTCGGGTAGACCGCGAAGGCGTACTGGAGGACGAACCCGAGCACGAAGACGGGAATCGCCGACGCCACGGCCGTGAGCACCGTGGTCAACTTGTCCATGACCGAATAGCGACGGATGGCCGAGTAGACACCAACGGCGATCCCGACGATCACCTCGATGATGATCGCCCAGATGGCCAGGCGGAGGCTGTTCTTGGCCTTCTCGCTGAAGATGTCGTTGACGCTCGCGACCGCTCGCATAGGAGTCGCCGAGGTCCCACTGGATCGTGCGCTTCCAGTAGTTGACGAACTGCACCGGAATGGGATCGTCGAGTCCGTACTTCTCGTTGACCTGCTCGAGACGGATCGGGTTCGGGTGTGCGATCACCGCCACCGGCGATGAGGTTGGCCGGATCACCGGGGAGGACGAAGAAGATGACGAACAGGAACGACAGCGCGAAGAACACCGTCGGGATGATGAGCAGCAGCCTGCGGATGATGTAGCTGATCATGGCGGTGTTTGTGTACCACACTCTCGGACGGTATGAGCAGAACTCACGCCGCAGCCGGGACAGTGACCTGCCCCGGCTGCAGCGAGAATCAACTCACGCGTCCTACTCGGAGACCGTGATCTGCTCCCAGAGGATCAGACCCTGGTTGGTCTGCGGGAAGTTCGTGATCCGCTCCTGGTTGTAGGCGTAATCGCCGCGGTACCAGTTGATCGGAATGGCCATGGTCTGCTCGTTCAGCAGGATGCGCTCGGCATTCTGGAACAGTTCGGCGGCCTTGTCCTTGTCGGTCGTGGCCTTGGCCTCGTCGACCAGCGCATCGAATTCCTCGTTGACGAAACCGAAGTTGTTGCCGTCGAGGGCCGAGCCGTGGAACAGGTCGAACATGAAGTTGTCGTAGGTCGGGTAGTCGGCGAACCAACCGGCCCGGCAGATCACACAGGCGCCGTCGGCCAGCTCCGAGAAGTAGGTCTCGGACGGGAACGGCTGCGCCTCGGCCTCGATCCCGACCTGGGCCAGGTTGTCGAGGATGATCGCGATCACGGGCTCGTGGCCGGCGTCGGCGTTGAACTGGATCGGGATGGGTCCGTCCTGCACGCCGCCTTCGGCCTTCCACTCCTCGAAGAGGGCAGTGGCCTGCTCGACGTCGTACGAGCAGAACTCGCAGATGTCGGGGATGAAGCCGGGGATGCCTTCAGGGGTGATGCCGGTCGAGGTGGTGCGGCTGTCGTTGTAGACGGCCGTGTTGATCTCGTCGCGGTTGATCGCGGCCGAGATGGCCTGACGGAGCTTGAGGTTCTCGTCGCCACCGATTGCGGGAGCCCGGCCGTTGATCACGAAGTGATACGAGCCGAGGATGCTGACGTCGAGGGTGGTGCCGTAGTTGGCTTCGGCGTCCTGGATGCGTCCCGGAGGAATGTTGGCGTTGTCGCCTTCCCCGGCCTCGAAGGCGTTGAACCCGGTGTCGGGGTCGGCCTGCGTGCGGAACGTGATCTTGCTCAGACGCCCGTCCCAGGTCTCGCCGTTGAAGTCACCGGCCCAGGAGTCGTTCTTGACCAGGACGATTTCCTCGTCGGTCCGGGGCGATTCCATGGCGTAGGGACCGTTGCCGATCATGATGTCGTTCTCCCAGTCCTCGCCGGCCTCGATGGCGGCGTCGGGCACGGGGAAGAAGAGCTGGAAGCCGGCAACCGCGTCGAAGGCCGAGTACGGCGCATCGAGGGTGACGGTCAGGGTGCGGGTGGCGTCATCGGCCGCGACACCGGAGATGGTGTCGGCTTCGCCGGCGAGTCGCTCGGTGCCGCCGTCGATGAAGGTGATCAGGTAGCTGTAGTCACCGGCGAGGTCGGCGGCACGTTCCCAGGACTTCTGGAAGGTGCTGGCGTTGATCTCGTCGCCGTTGCTGAAGGCTGCGCCCTCACGGATGTGGAAGGTCCACACGCTGGCGTCGTCGTTCGGGGTGACCTCGTCGGCGACGAGGGGCACGAACTTCGGGTTGAGCGGATCGCTCGCATCGATCTCGGTCAGGCCGTCGTAGACGGCGTTGATGACCTGATAGGCGTCGAGGGTGCTGTTCAATGCGGGGTCGATGTGTTCGGGCGGATCGCCGACGAACGTGCCGAGGTCGACGAACTCTCCGCCACCGGTCGAAGGAGCGGGATCTTCGCCGCCCTCGGTGGTTTCGGTGCTGTCGTCTCCGGCGGCTGTGGTCGTGGTGTCGCCACCGTCGTCGGTGCTACTGCCCTCACTGTCACTTCCACCGCATGATGCTGCGACCATGCTGATGGCGAACAGTGCAGCGAGCAGCCGTACGAGCTTGCTCTCCCTGATCATGTACGTCTCTCCTTTGATGTTCACGGCGCCATTCGGCAACCGCTTGGATCGCCGTGGTACCGGACGAGTCCGGCGCCACGTCGAGCCCGCCGAAGACTACCCCCATCGGCAGGGCGAAGGTGGTGACGTCACCGACAAGTGACACGTCGGTAACACGGAGCCGATCGCCGTCCGACCTCGGCTTCGGGCTTCAACCTGCAGTACGAAATTGAACGATCCGGGCGAAGGAGTCGGCCTCGAGCGAGGCGCCCCCGACGAGTGCCCCGTCGATGTCGGGCTGAGTCATCAATTCGTGGGCGTTGGAGGGCTTGACCGAGCCGCCGTACTGAACGCGAACCGACTCGGCCGCCTCGTCGCCGAAGGCGTCGCGCACGGTCTGCCGAACCACCGAACACATCGACTGGGCGTCCTCGGCGGTGGCGGTCCTGCCGGTCCCGATCGCCCAGATCGGCTCGTAGGCGATCACCAGGCCGGCCACCTGTTCGGCGGTCAGGCCCGACAGGCCGGCGAGGACCTGTCCTTGCACCTTGGCCTCGGCCCCGCCGGCCTCGCGCTCGTCGAGGGTCTCACCGCAGCACAGGATGGGGGTCATCGACGCAGCCAGGATCGCCTTGACCTTCGCATTGACCATCTCGTCGGTCTCGCCGAAGATCTCGCGTCGTTCGGAGTGGCCGGCGATCACGTAGCGGACATTGAGCTTGGCCAGCATCGAAGGGGCGACCTCACCGGTGAAGGCTCCCTTGTCCTCGAAATGGCAGTGCTGCGCGCCGACGAGGAACGGCAGTCGATCCGAGTCGATCGCCGTCTGCACGGTCCGGATGTCGGTGAACGGGGGGTGCACCGAAACGTCGACCGCTTCGATGTCGTCCTCGGTGACGAGGTAGCTGAGTTCTTGGACCAGCTTCAGCGCCTCGAAGTGGTTGAGGTGCATCTTCCAGTTTCCGCTGATCAGCGGCTTGCGCTTCGTGGTCATGGGTGGAGTCCTTTGCAGGGGTCGGGTGAAGCCGTGTTCCTTGGGATGGTTCCGGGTTCGGTCGGATGGGTCAGTGACCGGCGGCGCGGAGCGCTTCGAGACCCGGCAGGTCTCCCAACTCGATCAGCTCGAGCGAGGCGCCGCCGCCGGTGGAGACGTGATCGACCTGATCGTCGATGCCGAACTGTTTGGCGGCGGCCGCCGAATCGCCGCCCCCGACCACGGTGAACGCCCGGGTCTCGGCGATCGCCATGGCGATCGCCTTGGTTCCGGCCTCGAACCGCGGGTCTTCGAACACGCCCATCGGACCGTTCCACAGCACGGTCCCGGCCTCTTCGATGAGATCACCGAACACCGCCGCCGTCCCGGGGCCGATGTCGACCCCCATCCAACCGGGCGCCAGGTCGACACCGGTCTGGCGCACCTCTCCCCCGGCGCCGGGTTCGAAGAGTTTGCCGCCACCACCGAGCGCGGTGATGTCTTCGGGCAGGTGGATGGCGGCACCGCCATCGAGCAGTCGGGCGCAGGTCTCGACCATGTCCTCTTCGAGCAGGCTGTCACCCACCGGGTGACCCTGCGCCTTCAGGAACGTGAACGCCATGCCCCCGCCCACGATGATCGAGTCCACGATCCCCAACAACGCCTCGATCACACTGAGTTTGTCGGACACCTTGGCGCCGCCCATCACCGCCACGAACGGCCGGCGGGGATGATTGCGGACGCCGAGCAGCACGTCGACCTCCTTGGCGAGCAGACGCCCGGCCGCCGACGGAAGGAACCGGGGTGGTCCGACGATGGACGCATGGGCCCGGTGCGAGGCCCCGAAGGCATCGTTGACGTAGGCATCGTGGCCGGCGATCAGCTTCTGAACGAACGCCGGGTCGTCGCCTTCTTCACCCGGATCGAACCGGAGGTTCTCGAGCAGCTCGATCCCGGGAGCCAGGGTGGCGAGATGCTCCCGAACCGGATCGAGCGAGTACTCGGGGTTCGGCTTGCCCTTGGGCCGACCGAGGTGCGACATCGCCGTCACCGTGGCGCCCTGCTCCCGGAGCCAGGTCAGGGTGGGGAGCGCCGCCCGGATCCGGAGGTCATCGGTGATCACCCCGTCTCGGATCGGCACGTTGAAATCGACCCGGACGAGCACCGACTTGCCGTCGAGCGGACCCAGGTCCTCGAGTTCGGGGACGCCGAAGACCGTCATGGCGCCTAGGCCTGGTTGGCTGCGCCGACGATGAGGCCGAGGTCGACCAGGCGGTTCGAGTAGCCCCACTCGTTGTCGTACCAGCCGCACACCTTGACCAGCGTGCCCTGGGCCATGGTCATGCCACCGTCGAGGGTGCACGACGCCGGCGACGTGACGATGTCGGAGCTGACGATGGGCTCCTCGGTGTAGTCGAGCACGCCGGCGAGGGGACCCTCGGATGCCGCCGCAGCGTAGGCGGCGTTGATCTCGTCGATCGAGGGCGAGCCCTTCAACACCGCGGTGAAGTCGGTGATCGAACCCGTGGGGATCGGGACCCGGAGCGAGGTGCCGTCGAGCTTGCCCTGCATCGACTGGAGCACCAGACCGGTGGCCCGGGCGGCCCCGGTCGAGGTGGGGATGATGTTGATGGCCGCGGCCCGGGCCCGACGGAGATCCTTGTGCGGACCGTCGACCAACGACTGGTCACCGGTGTAGGCGTGGATCGTGGTCATCAGGCCCTGCTCGACGCCGAAGGCGTCGTCGAGCACCTTGACCATCGGGACGAAGCAGTTGGTGGTGCACGAGGCGTTCGAGACGACCTTGTGCTGGGCCGGATCGAAGTCGCCGTCGTTCACGCCGACGACGAAGGTGCTGTCGGCGCCGTCGCAGGGGGCCGACACGATCACGAACGGAGCGCCACCGTCGAGGTGGCCCGCTGCGGCGCTGCGGCTGTTGAAGATGCCCGTCGACTCGATCACGACGTCGACTCCGAGATCACCCCAGGGCAGGTCGGCCGGATTGCGCTCGTTGAGGACCTTGAGCACGTCGCCGTCGACCGAGATCCCGCCCTCGACGGCCTTGATCTCGTTCGGCAGGCGCCCGAGCACCGAGTCGTACTTGAGCAGGTGCGCCATGGTCTCGAGCGCCCCGAGATCGTTCACGGCGACGAAGTCGATGTCGGCTCCGGCGAGCTTGGCGGCACGGAAGAAGTTCCGTCCGATCCGACCGAATCCGTTGATCCCGACGCGAATGGTCATGTGTAATCAGCCTTCCTGAGGTGGTGATGACGAACACACCGGTCGGGGGTCCGCCGGACGGCTGGACCCGTCGGGGCGCCGTCTCGGCAACCTTAACGGGTTGCGAGGTCCTGGAGAACCGGGCCGAGCTTGCGGGCGTCGTGACCCCAACCGTCGGGACCGCCGACATCGGCGACCACGAGGCGAACCTCGACCTGATCGACGCGCGGCGTGCCGGTCTGGGCGACCACGACATCGACCCCGATGCCGTGCTGGGCCAGGGTCTCGAGGTGTTCGGGCAGTTCGAAGCCCCGGGCCTCGCCCTTGTCGTTCGCCACGTTCGCCACGAAGACCCGGAGGGCCTCGGTCTGGGCGATCGCCTGGCGCAGGTCGGGTACGGCGGCCACGGCGAGCACGCTCGTGAAGAGCGACCCCGGTCCGATGATCACCAGATCGGCATCGAGAATGGCCTGAACGGCGGCTGCCGGCGCCGACGGGTCGGCGGGTTCGAAGCGGAGATTGCGGATGTTCGTTGCCCGCTCGATCGTGACCTGGCCCCGAATCGGGCCCTCGTCGGAATCGGCCATCAAGGTCACCGATCCGAGCGTCGCCGGGTAGATCGTGCCGTGGGCACCGACCAGCCGAGCCACCTCGGCGATCGCCGCGCCGAAGTCGCCGGTGGCGTTGGCGAGCCCGGCGATCAACAGGTTCCCGATCGGGTGACCCGCGAGGTCGCCGGCGTCGAAGCGGTGCTCGAGGCTCCTCGCCAGGAGACTGTCGTCGGTCGCCAGCGCGGACAGGCACCGTCGCAGATCTCCGGGGGCCGGGATCCCGAGGTCGCGACGGATCTTGCCACTCGACCCGCCGTCGTCGGCCACCGACACCACGCCGAAGAGGTCACCGGCGAAGGAGCGGGCGGCCTGCAGCGACGCCGCCAGTCCGTGTCCGCCGCCGAGCACGACGACGCGTGGGCCCGAGCGGGGATGCCGGGTCGACCCCGCCGTTTCAGCGGTCGACATCGCGATGTTTCACTCGGGGCATCCAGCCACGCTGTTTGAGCGCGGTCGCCACGTGCTCGGCGACGGCCACCGATCGGTGATGCCCACCGGTGCAGCCGAACGCGATGTTGAGGTAGGCCCGGCCCTCCTCGGCGTAGGCCGGGAGCAGTTCCTCGAGCAAGGCGTCGAGGCGTTCGAGGAACGCCGGCGCCCGCTCGCCGGCGAACACGAAGTCCTGGATCACCGGGTCGGTTCCCCGCAACGGTCGGAGCGACTCGTCCCAGTGTGGATTCGGCAGGAACCGGCAGTCGATCACCATGTCGACGTCGAGCGGGACACCGTGCTTGAACCCGAACGACGAGATCGTCAGGTTGAGGCCCTCGGCGGACGTGGCGTCGGAGAACTGCATGGCCATCCGGGCACGAAGCTGGTGGGGGCTCAGCGACGACGTGTCGATCACCAGATCGGCCAGCGTTCGCGCCGACTGCAACTGGTTGCGTTCGTTCTCGATCTTGTCGATCAGGCTGCCGCCCGCCGATTGGACCGGATGACGTCGCTTCGTGCTCTCGAACCGACGCACCAGGACGTCGGTGCTGGCCTCGAGAAAGAGGATCCGGACGTCGTTCCGTTCGGTCCGCAGCAGATCGATCGCGTTCGCGAGGTCTTCGTCGGCGGCCGCCATCACGAGTGCGACCTTGTCGTAGGTCCCGCCACCCGAGGCCAACTCGGCGACCTTGGGCAGCAGGCTGACGGGCAGGTTGTCGATGACGAACCAGCCGAGGTCCTGGAGCGCGGTGCCGGCGACGGTGCGACCCGCCCCCGACAGCCCGGTCACGAACACGAGTCCCATGTCAGCGTGCCTCTCCGGTGCGGCGGGTCACGAGCACCAGGAGCCGCGGCACCGTCGCGGCGTCGGTGTATTCGGGGGCCAGGGCCAAGAACCCGGCCGGCGGGGCCGGTTCGAGCATTCGCTCGAGCACCAGGCCGGCTGCCGACAAGGCATTGACGTAGCGGGACAGCGGCCGGTGGACGAAGCGCACGAAGACGTCCTTCTGGACCTCTTCGATGGTCGCCGCCTCGTCGAGGTAGGGGCCGATCCGCCAGTACTGCTCGGGCGGATCGAGGATCTGGTCGTCGATCCAGCCGCTGCCCGGGGTCTGGAGCAGCGGGTGGTTCAGCAGGAACACGAACCGCCCACCGAGCCGGATCACGCGTGCCACCTCTGCGATGGCCTCGTCGACCTCGTCGATGTGTTCGAAGACCAGGCAGGCGACGGCGGCTTCGAAGGATCCCGCGGCGAATGGCAGGGCCGCCGCCGCACCCAGCAGGTAGCGGGGCCCTCCCGCCCGCTCGACCGCCGTGGCGATCTGGGCCGGGAAGGGGTCGATGCCGACCACGGCGCTTCCCTGAGCGGCGAGCACTCGGGCCACCTGTCCCTCGCCCGCACCGATGTCGAGGATCGTGGAGGACCCGGTGAGTTCGGCGGCGATCAACGGAAGGATCTGTTCGGTGTATTCGGGATCGACGCCGTCGGTGAACTCACGCTGCCACCAGTCGGTCAGTACGGGGTCGCTCCACACGGCGCCAAGCCTAGGGCCCGGCCGCTGCCGTCGAGACCGCTAGGTCATGCCGTGGGTCTTGTCGTAGACGGCCTCGGCCACGGGATCGGGGAGCCAACTGAGCGCCTTCAGCGTGTCGAGGGTGGCCCGGCGGACCTTGGTGATCCCCCCGAGTTCGTCGAGCAGGCGTTGCTTCCTGGTGGGCCCGAGGCCGGGGATGTCGTCGAGGACGGACACCGTCATCCGTTTCCCCCGGAGGTTCCGGTGATAGCTGATGGCGAAGCGATGCGACTCGTCGCGCAACCGTTGCAGCATGTAGAGCGCCTCGGATTGCCGAGGGATCCGCACCGGGTCGGGCCGGTTCGGCAGGTACACCTCCTCGTATCGTTTCGCCAGCGAGGCGACGGGGATGGTGTCGATCAGGTCGAGTTCCTCGAGCACCTTCATGGCCGAGGTGAGCTGCCCCTTGCCGCCGTCCACGACGAGGAGCTGGGGCGGATACTGGAACTTGCCCCGCTCCGACACCGGCCGGTCGAGGTCTTCCTTGTAGGCCGTCAACCGGCGTCGAACGACCTCCTCCATGGCGGCGAAGTCGTCGTTCTGATCGACGGTCTTGATCTTGAAACGGCGGTATTCGCGCCGGTTGGCGAGTCCGTCCTCGACCACGACCATCGAGCCCACGTAGTCGGTTCCCTGCAGGTGGCTCATGTCGAAACACTCGATCCGCAGCGGTGCGGCCGGGAGGTCGAGCCATTCCTTCAGTTCGTTGAGGGCCCGCGCCCGACTGTTGTGGTCGGTGGCCCGCTTCATCCGATGCCGGGTGAATTCCTCTTCGGCGTTCTTGGTGACCGTCGCCAGGAGTTCCCGTTTGTCGCCCCGCTGCGGCACGCGGATCGCCACGTTGGAACCCCGCAGCATCGACAGCCACTCCTCGTAGAGCGCCGTCTCGGACGGTTCGGTGGGGACCAGGACGACCTTGGGCATGCCCTGCACCGGTTCCTCGTCGTAGAGGCCTTCGAGCACCTTGTCGATCAGTTCGTGCTCGTCGAGTTCCTCGACCCGATCGATCACGAAACTGCGACGGCCGACCACCCGGCCCTTGCGGACCACGAAGATGAAGACCAACGCCTCGAGATCGTCGGCGGCCATGCCGATGACGTCGAGGTCGTCGTTGTTCTCGCCGACCATCTGCTGCTTGGCGACGGCCTTCTTGACGGTGGCGATGCGATCCCGCAACCGGGCCGCCTGCTCGAACTCGAGTTCCTGCGCGGCCTCCCGCATGGAGTTCTCGAGCCGCAGGATCACGGGCTCGGTGTCGCCAGAGAAGAACTGGCAGAGGTCGTCGACCATGGTCTGGTACTGCTCGGGGGTCACCTCGCCGACGCACGGGCCCGAGCACTTCTCGATGTGGAAGAGCAGGCAGGGCTTGCCCAGCTTCTTGTGTCGCTCGAGCTTGTTGTCGGAACAGGTCCGGACGGGGAAGGTGCGCAAGAGGGAATCGAGGGTGTCGCGGATGGCATAGGCGTGGGCGTAGGGGCCGAAGTAGCGGGTTCCCTTGCGCTTCCGGCCCCGCATCACCCGCGGCCGGGGCCACTCGTCGTCGAGGCTCACGGCAAGGTACGGATAGCTCTTGTCGTCGACGAGGCGGACGTTGAACCGGGGGAGGTGCTCCTTGATGAGGTTGTACTCGAGCATGAGCGCCTCGACCTCGTTGTCGACCTGGATCCACTCGACCGATTCCGCGGTGGCGACCATCTGCGCCGTTCGCACATGGAGGTTGCCGGGGTTCTGGAAGTAGTTCGACAGACGGGACCGCAGCGACTTGGCCTTCCCGACGTAGATCACCCGGCCTTCGGCGTCGCGGAACTGGTAGGAGCCGGGGGCGTCGGGAATGCTTCCGGCGGGAGGTCGAGCAACCATCGCCTCGATCCTACGGGGTGAGGACGACATCAAGAAGTGACCGAAGATGCCGATGACCAACCCATGGCGTTGTGTTCGAGCTGCCACAACATCGTCCCTCGTTCGGTGACGCGCTGCCCCGTCTGCGGAGCTGCGCCGTCGACTCCCCAGCCCGAGGTCGATCGGCGCATGTGGCATTTCGGCGACGAGACGCCAACCGAATCGGCGGCTCCGGAAACGGGCATCTCCCCCGAGCAGTTCCTCGCCGAACTCGAGACCCCCGATCTCGCGCCCGCCCCGGCGGACCGTGCCGGACCCGACCGGTCCATCGACGAATCGCCGGCCCCCTGGATGCCCTCCCCCGCCGAACCGTGGATGCGAGGCTCCGATGACCTGCCCATGGCGGTCCCCGTCGACGACGCCGTTGCGGGCATGCCCGATCCGGCGCCGCCCGAGGCGACGGCGATCGTTCCCGTCGTCGAGGCGCCGGGCTGGGCCCCGCCCGACGGAGGGCAGTTGCTCGCTCCGCCGCCGCCCGACCCGCTGGAGACGGGGGACGCATCCACCATGGTCGTCGAGCTGGACCCCGACGAGGAGCGGATCCGTTCGGTCCAGGCGATCTCGAGCCGGATCGATGCCGACATCCGGATGGGTCCGACCGCGCATCATCGGGTCGTCGTGTCCCTCGTCCCGGCCGCGGCGGCGATCATCGTGGCCATCGCCGGGCTCCTGAGCTACCACAACCCGCCGGCCGAGCGATCGGGGGAGGTCTCCAGCCGCAGCGAACTCGGCGCCGACGCCGTGCTGGCCTTCAACGACCCCGGATCCGCAGGCACGGATCGAGCGGCGGCGGCCAGCCTGGTCCCGATGACCGTCGCCGGCTGCGGTCCGATCGCCGAGTTCGTCGGCATCGTCGTCGCACCGGATCGACTGATCGGACGCGCCTCCCTCGTCAGCTATGACGTGCGTCCCGTCGTCACCATGCCGGACGGGACGGTCCGGATGGGCACCGTGATCGGGCTGGACCGGGATCTCGATCTGGCCGTGATCGAACTCGATCCCGTGATCGCCGACGCGACCTCCCCGGCGACGACCCTGCCCGCGATCCCCTGGGGTTCGGTCGATCAGCTCTTCTCCGACCCCGAGGTCGTCGTCGTCGAGGGCCACGGCTCCACCGCCACGATGATCGCCACCCGGCAGGTGGGCATCGACGGCATCGTCGGCGAGATCGACTCGTTCGAGCTCGAGCAGACCGGCTTCACGCCGGGTGCTCCCGTCCTCAATCGGCGCGGTCTCCTCATCGGACTCGTCGACGCCTCCGGCAACCACGTCACCGGTGGAGCCGAACTGCAGCGAGCGTTGGGCAGGCTGGTCCTCACCCGACCGATGGCCGCCGCCGCCTGCCCCGAATCCGTACCGGCCCCGGACCCCGCCTCCGACGGCGAGGGCTGATCGGGTCGAGCATCCTCGGGTCCCTATACTGCTGGGGTGCTCCGCCTCCAGCGCCAACTGCCCGAACGCTACTCCCGAGCCGATGCGACCGAGCTCGGCTCGTGGATCGCGGCGGCCAAGGAAACGCTGGGTGACCGGGTGTTCATCCTCGGCCACCACTACCAACGCGACGAGGTCATCGCGTTCGCCGATGCCCGGGGTGATTCCTTCAAGCTGTCGGTGCTGGCCCAGGAACGGCCCGAGGCCGAGGCGATCGTGTTCTGCGGCGTGCACTTCATGGCCGAGTCGGCCGACATCCTCACCAACGACGACCAGGCGGTCATCCTGCCCGACCTGAACGCCGGCTGTTCGATGGCCGACATGGCGCACATCGATCAGGTCGAACAGGCCTGGGAGGAACTCGGCGAGGTCCTCGACGTGTCACGGATCGTGCCGATCACCTACATGAACTCCTCGGCGGCCATCAAGTCGTTCGTCGGTCGCCACGGCGGCGCCGTGTGCACCTCGTCGAATGCGCAGGCCGTGCTGGAGTGGGCGCTCGGCACCCCCGATGCCACGGGTCGTCGCACCGGTGGCCAGGGCGACAAGGTGCTGTTCTTCCCCGATCAGCACCTCGGACGCAACACCGGCCTGGCCATGGGATTCGACCACGACGACATGCGGCTCTGGGATCCGAGGCAGGATCGGGGTGGCCTCGACGAGGCCGACTGCCTCGACGCCACGTTGCTGCTGTGGAAGGGCCACTGCACGATCCACCAACGGTTCCGCCCCGAGCAGGTCGACGACTTCCGCGCCACGTACCCCGACGGCGTCGTGATCATCCATCCCGAGGCACCCTACGACGCCTGCGCCAAGGCCGACTTCCTGGGCAGCACCGGTTTCATCCTGCGCAAGGTGGCCGAGCTGCCGGCGGGAACGGCCATCGGGGTCGGCACCGAGGTCCACCTGGTCTCCCGGCTCGCCCAGGAACACCCCGACAAGACCATCGTCAACCTCGACCCCCTCATCTGCCCCTGTTCCACGATGTCGCGAATCGACCTCCCACACCTGGCCTGGGTCCTCGAGGAACTCGTGGCCGGACGGGTCGTGAATCAGGTGAGCGTCGACGCCGAGACCACGGAGTGGTCCAAGGTGGCGCTCGAGCGGATGCTCGCCATCACCTGATCGACGCCGATTCCCGTCGACCTCAGTCGGCTTCGACGACCCAGACGAGTCCGATCCCGAGCCAGGGGCGCCGGGCGTAGATCAGCCGGTCGAGGAACCCCAGGACCTTCGCCGAGGGGCTTCGGCCCGATCGATGCCAGCCGTGGCTGTACCGCTCGACCGGTCGCAGCCCGGACCGAACCAGCGTCTCCTCGAGTGTCGCCGGCGAGTAGTAGAGGCGGTGGTCGGGGTGGGTGTACTCGCTGCCCTTGAAGGCGAAGCGGACGAACGTGGACCAGCTGTAGGCGTTCGGCGTCGTGAGGATGGCCTGCGAGCCGGTCTGGGCCAACAGCTTGCGGAGATCCTCGAAGAAGGCCGCCGGTCGGCCGAGATGCTCGATCAGTTCGGCGGCGATCACCAGGTCGACATCGGGGAAGTCGTGCCGGCTCAGGCGTTCGACGTCACCGTGCACGTACTCGCCCGGTACGAGCTCACGGAGCAGATCCAGCCCCGGTTCGGAGATGTCGAATCCGATCAGTGAGTCCGCCACCTTCATGATCTCCTCGTGGAGGAGGTCTCCGGTGCCGGCACGTTGACTCGTCAGGTGCTCGTCGACGCACCCCAGATGGAGCACCCGGCGATTGCGGGCACGCTCCGGCAGGAACGATCGGCGGTCGATGACGCCGTCGCACGGCGGCAGCGGAACGAGACCGGTGTAGTTGCTCATCGGGAAGAGATCCTTTCGACCATGCGACCGAGCGGTCGCTGGGAACCTACGAGATGGAAGGGTGTCGCGCGCTGGAGCAGGATCGCGGTGGCGACCACGGCGCCGATCGACAGGGCGAGGGCCATGGCACTCAGCGTGACGAGCCCGGCCGATGCCGCAAGCGACAGGAAGAGCAGCGACGTTGCGATCCGGGCCAGCTCGATCCGGAACAGCGTGCCGTCGGCATGCTCGACCAGGAAGGCGACGCCGAGGAGACCGTGGACGAGCCGGAACGGCAGCATGAAGGACAGGATTCGCACCAGGACCACGATGTCGGTCCAACCGTCGTCGACGACCATGGCGAGCAGCGGTGCGGCGAGGCAGGTGGCGGCGGCGCCGAGGAGCCCGACGGCGAAGACCGGACCGAGGAGCCGACGGAGGTACCTCGAGCGCTCCGACCCCGAGACTCCGGCCAGACGGACCGTGGCCAGCCGAACGATCGTGAAGCTGGCGACGCTGTTCATCCCGCTGGAGACCCGGAAGGCCAGCGAATAGATCGCGAAGGCCGCCGGCCCGAGGATCACCCCGACGAGCAGGAAGTCGAGGTTGGCGCCGATGTAGTTGAGGGCCTGGTTGCCGAAGACCAGCCACGACTGCCGCGACCCCGCCTCCCCCACCGCGGGCAGGCGACCGAGCGCCAACGCCTCCGTGCCCAGCTTGGCGACGATTGCCACCCCGGCAGCGATGCCGACGTTCGACACCGGGAGCAACGAGACCGCGGCGAGCAGCACGAGGGCACCGGCCGCCGACGAGCGCAGGACGAGGTGTTCGTCGCGATCGCGCAGCGCCACCGAACGACCCAGCTGGACCAGGGCCGAGAGTGCCCAGATGGCGCCGCCGAAGCAGAGGAGCAGCCCGATCGACCCTCCTGCGACGAGGCCGACCGCAGCAGCCACGATCGCGATTCCGGCACTGGCGGTCACGGCGACCAGCATCGGCGGTGCGATGCCAGGGGTCGGCGAGCGCAGCAACTGAAGACCCACCCCCACGTCGGCCAGGGCGGCAGCAGCCGAGACGACGGTGAAGAGGATCGCCGCAATCGCGAAGTCCTCCGGCGTCGTCCCGGCAGCGAGGACCAACGCCGCCAGGAAGATCGCACCCTGCTCGACGATGCGGGAGATGGCGATGTCGGAGACGGCTCCGGAGAGGGTCATGGGGACTCGACCGTTGGACGGCCGGCCACGAAGAAGTGTGCCAGGGGGTACTTGTCGCCCGTGGTCGCCGCAAGGCGACGACCGGGCT
This sequence comes from uncultured Acidimicrobiales bacterium, assembly GCA_963717115.1. Lineage (GTDB taxonomy): Bacteria > Actinomycetota > Acidimicrobiia > Acidimicrobiales > SZUA-35 > JBBQUN01. The sequence goes on from CAVQVO010000020.1 coordinate 978,479, forward strand.
TCGATCGGGCCCATCGGCTCCCGAGGCGGCCGAGCACCCCGCCGAGCCGTGGCCCGATCAGGGGCACCGCGCCCAGGTGCTTGGCGACGAGATCGGTGACGACCTCGATGCTCCCACCGATCGCCGTCACCTCGATGTCGCAGAATCCGGCCCGTTGGAGCTCGTGTTGCAGCGCGAACCGGCTGGGGCGCCAGAAGTCGTACGGTTCCTCGTGGATCCAGTAGAGGTACGGCGTGTTCCCGATGAGCGTGCCCCCCGGTCGCAGGATTCGGGCGATGTCGGCGATGGTGTCCCTCGGCGAGGACAAATGCTCGAGCACATCGGAGAGCACGACGACGTCGAAGGCGTCGTCGGCGAACGGCAGATCGGCCGCAGCATCGGCCAACACGAACGGCGCGAGAGTCGCATCCCGGGACTCGATGTCGGCGAACACGATCTGATCGGCCCGATCCTGGTAGAGCGACCGCAGCGGCGCCCGACCACAACCCAGGTCCAGCAGGCGACCGCGGGCGAGCGACGGCAGGTGGACGCCGTAGCGCGCCGCAACCAGATCGGCCAGCAGGAACGAGGCTCCGAGCGCCGTCGAGGCGCGAAAGTCGCCGCCTCGTTCCTCGAACTTGTTCGCGCTCGGTTGCCGAGCGAGATCGACCCGGGCCATCAGGGCACCACCACCTGCGGCTCGTCGTCTGCGGACGATGACGAACCGAACAACGCCGCGACCAACTCGCCGGCGAGGTGCTCGACCGTCCACGCCTCGAGGACTCGCGCCCGACCGGCCGCGCCGACGCGAGCCCGGGTCTCGTCGTCGGCCAGCTCCGACAGGGCGTCGACGAGCGCCGCCGGGTTGCGCTGATCCACGAGCTGTCCGGCCCCGGCGACGAGCTCCGCGATCGCCCCGACATCGGTCGTGACGACGGGCAGTCCGGCCGCCATCGCTTCCATCATGGCAACGGGGATCCCGTCGCGGTCGCCGTTGCCCGCCTCGATGCAGGCCAGTGCGAACACATCGGCGCGGCGCAGGATCGTCCGAACCTCGGGCTCGGTCAACAAGCCGGCGAACACCACCCGTGAACTCAGACCGAGATCGTTCACGAGCCGCTCGAGCTGGCCGCGCTGAGGCCCCTCCCCCACGATGGTCAGCTGCCAGCCCGGCGTCGAGGCGACGGCCTCGATCAGGTGGCGGTGACCCTTCTTCTCGACGAGTGATCCGACGGCGACGATCTCGCGACCACCGGGGCGCATGACGGCCGGATCCTCGGTCCACGCCCGGGGAACACCCATCCTGGCCAGGGTCGGTCGTACGCCGAGTGCCTGTTCGACGGTCGGGATGTCTCGTTCGGCGATGACGAAGACCTGCTGGGCGTCGGCGGCGATCGCTGCGGCGAACCCGTCGAGCAGGCCCTCGGTGTGGATGTCGAAGGCGTGGTACACCACCGAGTAGGTCTGACCGGCGTGGACGGCGGCGGCCCGGGTGGCGGCGCCGGCGACCCAGCCGAAGTGACTGTGCAGATGACGATCCACCAGACCGGAGCCGCTCCAGGCGATCCCGACGACCGTGGCCCCCAGCATGGCCGGCATGTTGCCCACCGTGGCCCGCCGGACGCTCGCCAGCAGCGCCAGCGTCCTCCTCGGGTGCGTCCACGCGGCAACGGCGAACCCCTCGAGCAGGGCGATCCACGACAGCCAGGCGGCGTCGAGTTCGCGAACCGGATCGGGCCGCTTGATGCTGAGCGCGCTCACCTGGACTCCCGCCGAGCGGAGGGCGAGCGCTTCCCGGCGGACGAAGGTCTGGGTCGGCACCCCCCAGCGCGACACGACGTAGGTGATGGCCGGGCCATCGATGGATCGGGCGGGGGCCGCCGCCTCCCTCGCCGCCGGGGCCGGCGTGGCGAGTCCACGGACGACCCCGGTCCACCACGACGCCCCGATGAGCACGTTGGTGGCTCCGGCAACGAGTCCGACCGGCAGCGACTCGGGCCGACGAACGCCACCGAGCCGATCGATGGCGAGGCACCCGACCAGGGCCAGCGGCGCACCGGCGGCGATGGCGACCGGTCCGATGGCGACGACGACGACACCAACGAGCACCAGGAACCCGAACGGGAGCGAGGCCAGTGCCAGCTGCCGAGGTCGGGGGCGATCGTTCGTGATCCGCCAGTAGCGAGCCTTCCAGCGACCGAAGCGGTGGTATTGCTGGGCGATCTCCCGGTGGGTGCGACGGGGCAGGTACGACACCGGCAGTCCGGCCTCGAACCAGACCGACCCCACGGCAGCCATCCGACGGTTCAGCTCGAAATCCTGGTTCGTGGTGAACGTCTCGTTCCAGCCACCCGCCTGCCGGAGCTGATCGGTGTGGAAGGCACCGAGGTACACCGTGTCGGCCGGACCGCTCCGAGCCCCGACCCGGCGATACCGGGACCCGCCCATCGCAAACCGGTGGTTCAGGGCCCGGGCGATGGCCCGATCCCGCCAGTGCGACGAGCGTGGAACCGCGATCTGGGATCCGCCGACCACCGAGCGACCCGGAACGCCGAGTGCCTCGACGCAGGCCCGCACATAGGGGGCGGGGACGATCGATCGCGCATCGACCCGGACGATCATCTCGCCCTCGGCCCAGGCCAGGCCGGCGTTGAGATTCGACGGCGTGGTTCCCGCCGGATTGTCGAGCACGGCCCACCGGCGGAAGCCCCCGCTCGCCAGGACTCGTCCGGCGACCTCGGCCGTGTCGTCGGTCGATCCACCGTTCACGACGACGACCTCGATCATCTCGTGCGGGTACGTTTGGGCCGCAACGGCGTCGAGGCACGCCACGATCGCCGAGGCCTCGTTCCGAGCGGGGATGATCACCGTCACCAGGACCGGATCGCTCATCGGCCACTCCCCCGAACGACGGCCCGCAGGGTCCGCATCACGATCGACAGATCGACGGTCACGCTCTGGCGGCGCAGGTAGTACAGGTCGTACTGCAGCTTCTCGCGGGCGTCCTCGGCATCGGCGGCGTAGCCGTACTTGATCTGCGCCCAACCCGTGAGACCCGGACGGACGAGGTGACGGACGTCGTAGTAGGGGATCTTCTCCCGCAGCTCCTCGACGTAGGCCGTCTGCTCGGGACGGGGGCCGACGATCGACAGATCACCACGCAGGATGTTCCAGATCTGTGGGAGTTCGTCGAGGTGGGAGCGGCGCAGGAGCCGTCCGGCCGGCGTGATACGCGCATCACCGGCCGAGGTCCAGACCGCCGGGCCACTGCTCACCCGCATCGATCGGAACTTGAACATGACGAACGGTTCACCGGACTTGCCGATCCGTTCCTGCCGGTAGAGCAGCGGACCACGATCGGTGACGAGGTTGACCAGGGCGATCGCGGGCGTCAACCCGACGAGCACCGGCAGCGCGGCGAGGCCGAACGCCAGATCGACGACCCGCTTGGTACGCACGTAGCGGGCCCGATGGACCTCGCCGATGTCGAACAGCAGCGACACCCGTTCGAGATCGCCCACCGGGATCTTGCCGAGGTACTCCTCGGAGAACAGTGAAACCGTCCGGATCCGGATCCCGCGTTGATGCAGCTCGGCAGCCTGCGAGACCACTCCGGGCGACCCCTGCGCCTCGATGCTGAGCACGAGCACGTCGACGCCGCACCCGGCGACGTCCGCCGCCAGGCGAGCCCGATCGCGAAGCGCCTCGTCGACGGCAACCGATCCGACGATCACCGCCGACAGCTCGCTGTCGCCGAGCAACTCGGCCTCGAGTGCGGCTCGCTCGTCGTTCGAGCCGACGATCAGGACCCGGGCGCCGCGACCGGCCGCGACGTCGCTCTGCAGGTTCCACGCGATCATCGCCCAGGGGATCAACGTCAGCGACGAGCCGGCGACCACGGCTCGAGGGAGCAGGGGCGACCCCAGCAGGAGTTGGACGAGCGAGACGACGGTCGTGGCCCCGAGGAGCGAGAGCGTCGCCATGAGGAACGCCGACGATCGGGTGCGAGGCAGATCGGGAAGTCCGACCCCGTAGCCCGCCACCAGGAACGACGACGCGAAGAGGATCGTCCAGCCGAAGCGGGCGGTCCCGAACGGGTCGTAGGGCGCCGAGGCCAGGACCCGACCATGGATCACCATGAAGAATCCGACGAGCACCACCGATCCGATCGGAAAGAGGAGCCTCATGACGCGGGTCATGGACACCTATCGGCGCCGGGCGCCTCGGTCTGAGCCGGTTCGGGATGCCCGCGGTTCATGCACGGGGCGTGAGTACCGCCCACGCCGTGTGAATGCCCAGATCTTGGTCGTCGAAGCGCTCGAAGCGCTCGTGCACGTCGACCGTGGCGAGCGCTCCGGGGTCGCGTTCGACCGACTCGTCGATCAGCGTCCATCCGGATTCGGCGATGATGCTGCGGTACTCCGACCAACGCAGCCGGTTCTGATACTGCAACCGGTTGTTGAACTTCTGCCACTCGCCGTCGGAGTAGCGCAGGAAGTTGTAGACCGTGATGGAACGGTCGAAACCGGCGTAGTGGTCGGCCAGGTCGGTCAGGTGACTCCCCACGCCATCGGACCTGGTGAGACGCACGAAAGCCCGCAGGATGGCCTCGAGGTCCTCCGGTGGGATGTGCTCGAAGGTGTTGTTCGACGTGATCAGGTCCATCGAACCGGGTTCGAGCGACGTCGAGCAGATGTCCTCCTGTCGGATCTCGACGCCGACGATCCGGAGCCGTTCGGCCGGATCGGCGGCGGCGGTGGATCGGGCCCGACGAACCCGCTCGGCGGCGCCGTCGGCGAATGCCCCGGGCTTCGCTTCGATGGCATCAGCGAACATCGCCAGGGTGTCCATCGTCTCGGCCTCGCCGAGCAGCGGTTGGATGTCGACGGTCGTGACCTGGCTTCCGGTCCGCAGCGCGAGCCCGATCGGAACCACCGGGTACCACCCGGTCCCGAGCTCGAGGATCCGGGCCGGCATCTCGTCGGGCCGGCAGCGATGCCAGTTCTCGAGGTGGCGGTCGACGACGGCCAGCTTCGAGCCGAAGAACGCCGGCGTGAGCTCCAAGCCCTTGGTCACGTGGCGCTGGAAGAGCCGATTCCACCGCTGGGGGTCGGGCAGATACGACATCCCGCCCTGCAGGGCGGCCTTCAGGTACCAGGAGGGCATGTCACCTCGGATCGGTCGATCCGGCCGGTTCCTGAGCGCTCGACACCGTCTCGGCAGGGCCGAGCATCGAGGCGATCACCTGGGCCGCCGTGTGCATCGCCCACACCGCCAGCGCCAGGATGCCGAGGAACTTGGCTCCCTCCTCGGCGACCGTCCACATCCCGTCGTAGAGCGGACGATCGAGCAGATCGACGAGCGTGGAGATCGTCAGCGCACCGCCGGCGGCGACGAGGAGTTCCCAACGGGTGCGTCGCAGCTCTCGCCAGCCCGTCACCACGAACGCGACGATCGTCCCGACCTGCATCACCGGAATCGTCCCGGCGGGCAAGGACAGCAGCGACGACAGCCAACCGTGAACCAGGAAGAGATCGTCGAGCAGGAGCACGACCACCACGACGGCGGCTCGACCGAACACCACCCGGGCCGAACGCCGACCGGCGAGTCCCGCGGCGTAGCCCGTCACGGCGCACGCCCCGGCGGCCACGGTCCAGGCCATGATGCCCAGTGACGTGACGGCCCCGTAGTACCAACGACCGCCGGGAACCGATGCCGCATCGAGGACCAGGTACTCCGCAGGCACCCGTTGTTGTACCGAGACGACGAGCAACAGGCTCAGCGCGAGCGCCCACGTGACCAGCACCGGCAGGAGCCGGCGGAGGCGCTCCCGCCCACCGACCTCGAACCGCCGACGCTCGCCCCGACGCAACGGTTGATCGGCGTGTTGCAGCACCCGTGCCCATCGGCGGCGGCCCCCTCGACCTGAGCGGGTCGCCCGGGTTCGGCAGAACCCCCGCTACCTCGCTCGCTCGGCAGAACCCCCGCTACCTCGCTCGCTCGGCAGAACCCTCGCTACCTCGCTCGCTCGGCAGTGCCATCGAGCAGCGGGCGAAGGAACTGTCCGGTGTAGCTCCCCTCCACGGTCACGACGTGTTCCGGGCTGCCCGAGGCCACCACCGTGCCGCCGCCGCTGCCGCCCTCGGGACCGAGGTCGATGATCCAGTCGGCGGTCTTGATCACGTCGAGGTTGTGTTCGATCACGAGCACCGTGTTGCCCTGGTCGACGAGGCGCGACAGCACCGTGAGCAGCCGGCGGATGTCTTCGAAGTGCAGGCCGGTGGTGGGCTCGTCGAGTAGGTAGATGGTGTGGCCTGTGGAACGTTTGGCCAGCTCCGACGCCAGCTTCACCCGCTGGGCCTCGCCACCCGACAGGGTCGGGGCCGGCTGACCGAGTCGGACGTAGCCCGAGCCCGACGTCGACCAGGGTCTGCAGGTGCCGGGCGATCGGCGGCTGATTGGCGAAGAACTCGAGCCCTTCCGAGATCGGCATGTCGAGGACGTCGGAGATGCTCTTGCCCTTGAACAGGATCTCGAGCGTGTCGCGGTTGTAGCGCGCCCCCTTGCACACCTCGCACGGCACGTAGACGTCGGGCAGGAAGTGCATCTCGATCTTGATCGTTCCGTCGCCGGAGCAGGCCTCGCACCGACCGCCCGACACGTTGAACGAGAACCGGCCGGGCTGATAGCCCCGGACCTTCGATTCGTTGGTCTGGGCGAACAGCTTGCGAATGTGATCGAAGACCCCGGTGTAGGTGGCCGGATTCGACCGCGGGGTACGCCCGATCGGCGACTGATCGATGTCGATCACCTTGTCGAGATGGTCGAGTCCGCTCAGCGAGGTGTGCAGACCCGGGGGGATCTTCGACTTGTAGATCTTCTGCATCAACGCCTTGAGCAGGATCTCGTTGATGAGCGTCGACTTGCCCGACCCCGAGACGCCGGTGACGGCGACGAAGAGCCCGAGGGGGATCTCGACGTCGAGATCCTTCAGGTTGTGTTCCCGGGCCCCGTTGATCGACCAGTCGATCGTCGCCGGGCTCGCGACGCCGCTCGGGCACCGGGATCCGACGCTTGCCCGACAGGTACTGCCCGGTGATCGACGCGGTCCGACGCTTCAGAGCCCGCCACGTTCCCGCTGTAGACGACCTGGCCCCCGTGTTCGCCGGCTCCGGGCCCGATGTCGACGATGTGGTCGGCGACGGCGATGGTCTCTTCGTCGTGTTCGACCACCAGCACGGTGTTGCCGATGTCTCGAAGCCGCTTGAGTGTCTCGATCAGCTTGGCGTTGTCGCGCTGGTGCAGGCCGATCGAGGGTTCGTCGAGCACGTAGAGGACACCGACGAGCCCCGATCCGATCTGGCTCGCCAGGCGGATGCGTTGGGCCTCGCCGCCCGAGAGGGTCGCCGCCGATCGGCCGAGACTCAGATAGTCGAGGCCGACGTCGAGCAGGAACTGGAGGCGGGCGTTGATCTCCTTGATCACCCGTTCGGCGATCAGGAAATCCCGATCGGAGAACTCGATGGCCTCGAGCACGTCGGGCCGCTTCCCGAATCGACATGTGCGACAGGTCGGCCAGCGAGTACCCGCCGACGAGGCAGGCCAGCGACAGGGGGTTCAGCCGGGCGCCCCCACAGGCGTGACAGTCGACGAGCCGCATGTAGCCCTCGATCTGCTCGCGCTGCGATTCGGACTCGGCCTCGGTGTGCCGTCGCCTCAGATAGGGCAGGATGCCCTCGAAGTTGGCGTTGTAGGTGCGTTCCCGCCCGTAGCGATTTCGGTAGCGAACGGTGACCCGCTCGTTGTCGCCGCCGTTGAGCAGCAACGACCGGTGTTGGTCCTTCAGCAATCGCCACGGCTTGTCGGTGGGGATCTTGTTGGCCTTGGCCACCGACTCCACCAGCCGACCGAAGTAGCGGCTGCGACCACCGGCCCAGGGGCTGATCGCCCCGTCGTCGATGGTGAGATCGGGATTGGGGACGACGAGTTCGGGATCGACCTCGTAGGCCGTGCCCAGCCCGTCGCACGCCGTGCAGGCGCCGTAGGGCGAGTTGAACGAGAAGTTGCGGGGCGCCAGTTCCTCGAAGCTCTTGCCGTCGGACGGGCGGGACAGATGCTGGCTGAAGATCAGGACCTGCGATGGCTCGTCGCGGTCCTTCGGCGGGACGATCTCGATCTCGGCCACCCCCTCGGCGAGCCCCAGGGCGGTCTCCATCGAGTCGGTGAGTCGGCGTTCGATTCCGTCGCGGCGGACCAGCCGATCGACGACGACTCGGATGTCGTGCTGTTCGTAGCGGGCGAGTTCGGGGAGTTCGGCCGCCGAGTTCGATCAGTTCACCGTCGACGATCGCTCGGACGAACCCCTGCCCGGCGAGATCGGCCAGGAGGGTCTCGTAGGTGCCCTTGCGGCCTCGGACCACCGGGGCGAGGACCTGGAACCGGGTGCCGTCGGGAAGGCGCAGGACCTGGTCGACGATCTGCTGGGGGGTCTGGCGGACGAGCTGCTCCCCGGTCTCGGGATCGTGGGGGATCCCGACGCGGGCGAACAACAGGCGGAGATAGTCGTAGACCTCGGTGACCGTCCCGACCGTCGACCGGGGGTTCCGGCTGGCCGACTTCTGATCGATCGAGATGGCGGGCGACAGCCCCTCGATGAAGTCGACATCGGGCTTGTCCATCTGGCCCAGGAACTGGCGGGCGTAGGCCGACAACGACTCGACGTAGCGGCGCTGTCCTTCGGCGTAGATGGTGTCGAAGGCCAGCGACGACTTCCCGGAGCCGGAGAGCCCGGTGAACACGATGAGCTTGTCTCTCGGCAGATCGAGGTCGATGTCGGTGAGGTTGTGTTCCCTGGCTCCGCGAATGACGATCTTGTTGCCCACCGGGCGAGGATACCCGTCACCTCGCGACGAACGTCCGTTCGGTCGACAACTTCCGGACCGCTCGACGATCAGTCCTCGACGAAGGTGGTGACCCGTCGTTCGATCCCCGGGAGGAGGTCGATGACGTCGACGGAGACCGGGCGGAAACCCGGGAACATCGGCGTCTCGGGGCTTCCCTCGTACTCGTAGTCGACGTAACCGAACTCGCGCTCGCCGGCGGCGATCACGACCTCGACCGCTTCGGCCCTCGCCGGCTCGTCCGACGCCACCAGCCACCGCTCGTGACGGACGACCGGTCCCGACTCTCGGGCCGCATGGGGGTCACCGAACACCAGGATCGGCTCGTCGCGGGCGGCCAGTTCGTCCGTCGCCGATGCGAAGGCCGAACTGCGTTGCACCAGCCAGACGAGGCCGACGGCGGTGATCACCAACGACAACGAACCCATGATCGCCAGCAGTTCGGGGCGCCGGGACTCGAGCATCACGATCCCGACCACACTGAGCAACAGACCCGACAGCAGGAGGTAGCGGCCACCCCACTGCGGGCCCGCCCCTCCGGTGTACTGGAAGTACCAGACGAGCGGCAGGGGCACGACCGCTGCGGCCACGATCAGATTCCAGAGCGACCGGCTGCGGTCGACGAAGACGACGGTGCCCAGCCCGAAACCGGCCAGCGGCGCAGCCGCCAGCATCCCCGGGACGAACGAGAGACCGCTGGTCGCGAACTCGAGGGCCAGGAGCCCATAGACGAGCGCGACGAGGACCGAACCTCGCAGCAGCCATCGCGCCGAATCGCCCGCCGGCCCGGACCGATCCCGGTCACGGTCATCGGCCACGCCGGCCGTCATCGCCAGGAGTCCGGCGGCCAGGAGCAGCGCCAGCGACATCGCCGCCGAGCGCGGCGAGGCCCCGGTCGCCGAGAAGGTCACCACCGACTCGTACAGCCGCGTTCCGAGGTCGGCACCCGAGGCCGTCGCCGCGCCGGTCGTTCGTCCGGTGCGGATCGAAGATCCCATGGCCGCCCGCTCCAGGAGCACCCCCGCACCGAGCGCAAAGGCCGTACCCCCGGCCATCGCCGCGGACGGAACCAGCCCGACCGGTCCTCGCCGACGCAGCGCGACGATCGTGAGGCCCAGCCCGATCACGAAGCCGTAGACCAGCGCCTCCTGACGCATCGTGGCCGCCGCACCGAACGCCAGTCCGGCCAGGAGCGCCGGACCGATCCGTCGATCGTCGAGCGAGTCCAGGACCCACGACACGGCCCAGGCCATGAGTGCGAGGCCCAGCGTGTGTTCCCAGAGGTCGAGCGAGTACACCGCAACGGGCGAGCCGACCCCGATGAGCCACGTCGCGGCGGCACCGTCGGCCGAGCCGAGCTGTCGAGCCAGTCGTCCGGCCGCCAGGGCCGCAGCCACACCGGCCAGCATCGGCACCAGGAGCGCCAGGGTGTACCCGCCGGCGCCGTAGAGCGGCAGCGCCAGGTAGATCATGGGGAGGTTCGTGACGTTGACCCACTGGTCGCCGACCCGCTGGGTGCGGAACATCGGATAGAGCGAGCCGTCGTCGTCCCAGGCCTCGGCCCAGTAGCCGAGATCGGGGCGCAGGTCACCCCGCTCGGTCATCGCATCCAGGGTGGCGACCTTGCCGCCGGTGTCGGTGCTGAGGTAGCCCCCGGGATCGGTGAAGACGGCAACGAGCAGGTAGAACGCCAGGATCGCCACCGCAATGAACGCCGGTCGTCGCCAGGGCTTCGAGCCGACCGTCGGGCCCGGATCGGTGCGCGCCGGTTCGGTTGGCGAGTCGAGAACGGTCACCATGGTCCAGTCGGCGCCGCCGGCACGGTGTTGAGCGGGCACGGTGTCGAGCGGGCACGGTGTCGAGCGGCGGCAGCGACCGACCGTGCGGATCAGCGAACGGCGTCTTTGAGTTCTCGTCGCAGATCGCGGATCTCGTCGCGTAGTCGTGCGGCGTACTCGAAGCGGAGATCGGCCGAAGCCTCCATCATCTCTTCTTCGAGACTGGACACGAGGCGCTCGAGATCGGACTCGGGCAGCTCGGCCAGTTCCCGGAGCCGCTTCTGTTCCTCGGGGCGACGTTTGCGCTTGTCGCCACCCGGGACGGGGGCCCCGTCGCTTCCCGAACCGCGGAGCATGCCCAGGATGTCGGTGACGGCCTTGCGGATCGTCTGCGGGTCGATGCCGTGCTCGGTGTTGTAGGCCATCTGCACACCCCGGCGGCGGTTGGTCTCGGAGATCGCCCGCTGCATGGAGTTGGTCATCTTGTCGGCGTACATGATCACCCGACCCTCGACGTTGCGGGCGGCGCGACCGATCGTCTGGATCAAGGACGTCTCGGAGCGGAGAAAGCCCTCCTTGTCGGCGTCGAGGATGCACACCAGCTGCACCTCGGGCAGGTCGAGGCCCTCCCGGAGCAGGTTGATGCCGACCAGCACGTCGAAATCGCCGAGACGAAGGCCTCGCAGCGTCTCGATGCGCTGGATGGTGTCGATCTCGGAATGGAGGTAGCGGCAACGCAGGCCCTGTTCGAGGAGGTAGTCGGTGAGGTCCTCGGCCATCTTCTTGGTGAGGGTGGTGACGAGCACCCGACCGTCGTTGGCGATCACGCCCGAGACCTCTTCGAGGAGGTCGTCGATCTGCCCCTTGGTGGGCCGGACGATGACCTCGGGATCGATGAGGCCGGTCGGGCGGATGATCTGTTCGACCGGTTCGGCGCTGTGTTCGAGTTCGTAGGGCCCCGGGGTGGCCGACACGAACACCACCTGACCGGTCTTGTCGAGCCACTCCTCGAAACGGAGCGGCCGGTTGTCGGCTGCCGACGGGAGTCGGAACCCGTGCTCGATGAGGGTTTCCTTGCGCGAACGATCACCGGCGTACTGGCCGTTCAGCTGGGGAACCGCGACGTGGCTCTCGTCGATCACGGTGAGATAGTCGCTCGGGAAGAAGTCGAGCAGGGTGTAGGCCGGTTCGCCGGGAGCGCGGCCGTCGAGGTGACGGCTGTAGTTCTCGATGCCGTTGCAGAAACCCATCTCGGCCATCATCTCGAGGTCGTACTGGGTGCGCATGCGCAGCCGCTGGGCCTCGAGCAGCTTGTTGTCGGTCTCGTACTCGGCGAGACGCTGCTGCAGTTCGATCTCGATGGTGTTGATCGCGGCCGCCATCCGCTCGTCGGAGGTGGCGTAGTGCGTGTTCGGGAACATGACCAGCTCTTCGAGGCGACCCAGCTGCTCACCGGTGAGCGGATCGACCATGGTGATGGTCTCGATCTCGTCGCCGAACAGCTCGATGCGGACCATGAACTCCTCGTAGGCGGGATGGACCTCGATCGTGTCGCCCCGCACCCGGAACTTGCCCCGCACCAGGTTCATGTCGTTGCGTTCGTACTGCATCTCGACGAAGCGGGTGAGGATCGACCGCTGGTCGTATTCCTCACCGGCCCGCAGGACCAGCAGCTTGGCCTTGTACTCCTCGGGGTTGCCGAGCCCGTAGATGCACGACACCGATGCGACGACGATGACGTCTCGGCGGGTGAGCAGGGCCGACGTCGCGGCGTGGCGCAACCGGTCGATCTCGTCGTTGACCGAGCTGTCCTTCTCGATGTAGGTGTCGCTCGAGGGGATGTAGGCCTCGGGCTGGTAGTAGTCGTAGTAGCTGACGAAGTACTCGACCCGGTTCTCGGGGAAGAACTCGCGGAATTCGTTGGCCAACTGAGCTGCCAGCGACTTGTTGGGCGCGATGATCAACGTCGGCCGCTGTACCTGTTCGATCATCCAGGCGATGGTTGCCGATTTCCCCGAACCGGTGATGCCGAGCAGCGTCTGTGCCTTCTCGCCCCCGAGGATCCCTTCGGTGAGCGCCGCCACCGCCTCGGGTTGATCACCGGCCGGTTCGAACGCAGAGACCATCTTGAACGGAGGCATGCCTCGAGCCTACCGACCCCCTGTGACAGGCCTGACCCGGCGCCGATCTCCGAGGTCGTACCGCGGATCGGTCGCCGGCCGACCGGCCGGGCTCACGAGTCGGTCCGCCGGTCGCCTACGCCGGTCGGCGACGCTCCCTCGTCCTTCGTCGGTGGGGGCCACGTGGTCTGGTCGAGGGTCTGGAGCCACGCCCAACAACGCTCGACCTCGGCGTCGAGCGCCGCTTCGTCCCCCCCGTTGTCGATCACGAAGTCGGCGAGGGCCCGCCGCTGCTCGCGGGTTGCCTGCGCCGCCACCCGGGCCTCGGCGTCGGCCCGATCGAACCCCCGATGGGCGACGAGTCGCTCGATCGCCGTCTCGACCGGGCAATCGACGACGATGATCGCCGAGGCCTGGTGCTCGCCCTTCGACTCGGCCAGCAGTGGGATGTCGAGCACGACCACGTGATCGCCCGACGCCGCGGCGTCCATGTCGGCGCGCATCCGACGCCGGACCGCCGGATGGACGATCTCGTTGAGGGCCTTCAACTCCTCGGCGTCGGCGAACACGATCCCCGCGATGGCGGCACGGTCGAGACCCTTCGGGGTCCCGTCGTCATCGAGCAGGACGATGCCGCTCCCCCACCGCTCGAGCATCGCCTCGTAGACCGGCTCTCCGGGCCGCTGCAGCTCCTTCACGATGGCGTCGGCGTCGACGATCTGGGCTCCCCGTCGGGCGAGGCGACTCGACACCGACGACTTCCCCGACCCGATTCCGCCCGTCAATCCCACGAGTCGCACGGCCTGTCCTTCCTTCTGCTGTGGTTCTTGCTGCGGTGCTACTTGATGCGCTGTCGCTCGCCGGCCACCCCAGGCGCAGTCGGCGCCGGACCGTCGACCGGAGCGCCTCAACCTAGCAACGGTGAGCAACCGGAGGAGACGGCCACTCGATGCGGTCGACGACCACCACCGATCACCGGGAGGGCTCGGACGAACCAGGCCACCAGGGTCGTTGGGGTACCGAACTGGCTCCGATGACCCAGAGGTGGGCCTCGGTCGTGATCCCAACGACTCAACATCGAGGCCGCCACGCCGATCCTGTCAGAGCGCAGGCTCGATCGCCCACACGAACGGCCTGCACCCCGACCCATGATCGACACCCTCTCCACTCCCGCCGAGAACGACGAGCGACGATCGGCCGACCAGTCGTCGGTCGATCGCCTGCTCCGCGGGCTGTCCTCGGGTGAGCCGACCGATCGACGCGACGACCTCGAGATCGTGGTCGAGGATCGCGACCGGCTGACGCCCTTCGCCCCGGCGATCCTGGCGATCCGCTGGGCAACGACGGCGCTGTCGATCAGCCTGGCCGCCAACGCCTTCCTGGAGCCGGATCTCGCCGTGGTGTCCTGGGTCGGCGTCGTCGTCGCGAACACGGCGATCCGCAGCATCAGCCCGCTCCAGGACCGCAACGATCGACGAAGCCTGCTCTTCCTCGTCGCCGAGCTCGGCCTCCTCCTCGTGGCGGTCACCGCCACCGGCACCTGGGCCTCGCCCTTGATCTTCTCGCTGATGAGCACCGTCGTGATCGCCGGGTTCGCCCGCGGCTTCGCGTTCGGCCTCCGGATCGCCGGGACCGCGGCCGGATCGATCACCGCCGCCCTGGTGCTGTCGGGCTCCGAGGTCGTCTCGGTCGGCGATGCCGTTCGATGGTCCGGGGTCGTGATGCTCGTCGGCATCGTCGCCGGCTACGGCCGGCGAATCTCCGGTGAGGCCACCCGACGCCACAGCATCGCCCTCGAACGGATGAACCGCCTCACCGACGCCAACGCCCTGCTGTTCAATCTCCATCGCATCGCCCAGACGCTTCCGGCTTCGCTCAACCAGTCCGAGGTCTTCGATTCGACGATCTCCCGCCTGCGCACCCTGGTCACCTTCGATGCCGCAGCGATCCTCACCATCGACGAGTCCGACGGGACGTGGATGGTCTCGCGCCGGCAGGCCATGGACATCGGACAGCTGCTGACCCTCGCCGAGATGCCCGAACCGGTCCGACGCTCGATCCTCGGTCGAACGGTGACCGTGAGCGACGACCTCTCGATCGACGGTCCGGGCTTCAATCCCGGGTCGCGGAGTGCGGTCTACGCCCCGCTCATGGCCCGCGGCGCCCTGATCGGGGTGCTGTGCCTCGAAGCCCGCGAGACCGGCCACTTCGGCGAACGCGACATCGATCTGCTCCGCCGCTACGTGGAACCGGCCGCCCTGGCCATCGACAATGCTCGCTGGTTCGCTCGATTGCGCACCGTCGGTGCCGACGAGGAACGCACGAGGATCGCCCGGGACCTCCACGACCGCATCGGTCAGTCCCTCGCCTACCTCGGATTCGAACTCGACCGGGTCATCCGGCGAGACCTCCAGGACGAACCCGTGACCGACATGCTCGAACAACTCAGCACCGACCTGCGCGGGGTGACCGGCGAGGTTCGCGAAACGCTCTACGACCTGCGGACCGACGTCGGGAACGACAAGGACTTCGCCGCCACGATCGAGGAGTTCGCGGCACGGGTCGCCGGACGAAGCTCGATCGACATCGAACTCGACTGCGCGGCCGGCGAGCGTCTGCCGATCCTGCAGGAGCGGGAGATGTGGCGCATCGCCCAGGAGATCCTGATCAACATCGAACGCCACGCCAAGGCCACGCAGGTCGAGATCAAGTGGCGCTGCGACGGATCCAACAGCTTGCTCTCCATCTCGGACAACGGCGTCGGGTTCCCCGTCGGCAAGTCCGGCCGCCAGGACTCCTACGGGATTCTCGGCATGCGCGAACGTGCGTCGAGCATCGGCGCGACCCTCGAATTCATCTCGACAACCGGAGAAGGGACAACAGTACGGT
Source organism: uncultured Acidimicrobiales bacterium (assembly GCA_963717115.1). GTDB lineage: Bacteria > Actinomycetota > Acidimicrobiia > Acidimicrobiales > SZUA-35 > JBBQUN01. The sequence continues at coordinate 994,145 of CAVQVO010000020.1, forward strand.
GCTTCCTCGCTCAGGGGTGACGAACCATCACGGTTCACCCACACACAGTCATGGTGGTTCGCCACTTCGTTTCCAGCAGCCGAACGGTCCGATCGCCTCGCAGTCGAACGGCCGCGGCGGACCCGAGACCATCCGTCTGATGCTCGCCGACGACCATCGGATGCTCCGGGAGGGTCTGCGCCGATCGATGGCCGAACGGGGGTTCGACATCGTCGGCGAAGCCCGCGACGGTGCCGAAGCGGTCGAGCTGGCCAGCACGCTTCGTCCCGACGTGGTCCTCATGGACGTCACGATGCCCGGGCTCGACGGGGTCGAGGCCACCCGGCAGATCAAGGCCCGGGCCCCCGAGGTCCGGATCGTCATGCTCACCATGCATGCCGATCAGGATGTCCTCGCCGAGGCGATCCGAGCCGGAGCCAATGGCTACCTGGTGAAGGATTGCTCGACCGACGAGATCGCCGGCGCGATCGAGACCGTCGCCGGCGGCGAGACCGCCCTGTCACCCCGTCTGGCGGCCAGCATGCTGGCCGAGGTCCGCCGTGGCGGCGATCACGCCGAGCCCGAACGGGTGATCACCAAGCGCGAGGAAGAAGTCCTCCAGCTGATCGCCGACGGGTGTTCGACACCCGAGGTCGCCGAACAGCTCTTCATCTCGCAGAAGACGGTCAAGAACCACCTCGCCTCGATCTACCAGAAGCTCGATGCGCGGGATCGCACCCAGGCCGTCCTGGCCGCTGTCCGTATGGGAATCGTGACACTCGACTGAGTCGATCCGCCCAGAATGGTTCGGGGAGCCCATCAAGCGAGCCGCCATTCGTGTCGATCAGACCACCGTCTCCCTCGGGAGCGCCTCGACCCGAAACGACAAGGAACTCGTGATGATCAACTCCCACATCGTCAAGGCTTCGCTCGCCGCCCGTGCCGGCCGTGAACGTGGCGCCAACCTGGTCGAGTACGCACTCCTTCTCGCCCTGATCGCCATCGTGTGCGTCGGGGCCGTCAGCGCCCTCGGAGGAACCACCTCCGAGCCGCTCTCCGAGATCGGGAGCGCCGTCAAGAACTGACCGGCGGCGCACCCCCGGTGTCGACCCGATCGGGTCGCACGACAGGCGGCGACGCAGATTTGGGCCGAACGAACCATTCAGTCCCACCCCAACGCCGCCGATCCAATACCTGACAAGCCCGCAAGGGACCGAGTAATGAAACCCTGGAGAACTCCAATGCTGCACTACGAATTCATCAAGTCCTACCTCGTCGCTCAGGCCAAGACCGACCGTGGCGCCTCCCTCGTGGAATACGCCCTGCTCGTGGCCCTCATCGCCGTGGTCTGCATCACCGCCGTCACCGCCCTCGGTGGCTCGGCCCGTGACAAGTTCAGCGAGGTCGACAGCTCGATCTCGGGCTGATCGCTCGAGCGATCCAAACGGTACGGATCCGTCCGTGCCGGCCAGACGCCGAGTCGGTGTGCGCCCTGCGCACCCGGCTCGGCGCTTTGCGTTTTGGCCCCGCCCCTCCCGCCAACGATGTGGCGACCTCCGGCACCGGAACCGGCACCCACCGTCACCCATTCGGGACCGGGCGCCGACCACCAGAGCATCCTCGAACTGGCGGCCGACGACACCGCAACCGGCGCCCCCGGACACCAATTCGGGTCGGTGGACGGGGCCGCCATCGAATCGGCGACCATGGGCACCGGAAACGGCGCCCACCGTCACCAATTCGCTCCGAGAGCGGGGTGCTGCCAGTCCGGCGTGGGAGCGGAGGGTCCGGGCGGAACGGCGTGGGAGCGCAGGGTCCGGGCGAACCAGTACACGTCGGCGGTCTCGAGTTCGGCGCGCGGTGAGGCGTGGGCGCCCGGGGCTCGGGCTGCTTCGTACGCGGTCTCAGTCGAGGCAGCGGTCGGCGACGGCGCCGTCGGTCCGACACGCGATCAACCAGTCACCGTCGTCGCTCGCCACGGTCCAGCCGTCGGCCTCCCGAAGCCACTCGGCGAACCCGCCGGTGTCGGCCCACAGGACCACGTCGGCGTCGTAGCGGTCGAGGGTGGCCCGGTACTCGCCGCCGAAGAACAGGCCTCGGTGATCGGCCAGGAGCTCGAGCGGGAAGAAGTCGAAGCGATCGTCGACCCACACGCGAGCCGCCGTGCCGTACCGGTACTCGAGATAGTTGCCGACGGTGTCGCGATGGATCAGATGGACATCGGGCTGGGCGACGAGACCCCGGGCCTCCAACCAGTCGATCTGCTCGACCGGGTGCCTCGACACGTCGTAGGCGGAATCGGCCGACGCCGCGGCCACACCGACGACGAGGCCGGCTGCCGCAGCGACCGCCACCGCACGGGCGAAGAAGCCTCTCGTCGAAGCCGTGAGCGTCGCGTCACCGATCTCGAACCAGGGCGCCAACACCACGGCGAACACCACGGCCGCCGGCGCCAGGTTGCGCACCGCCAACAGTGACGCCGCCGCGAAGCAGAGCCCGGGCAGCAGGTGTTCCCACCGGGCACCGTTCTTGGCGGCAACGACGAGCAGCCCACCGACGGCCACCAGGATGAGCCCCAACGGTTCCTGGAACGACGGTGGGCCCCACTCCGCGACCCCATCGAGGGCCTCGCGGCGCCCGAGGAGCTGGACCGGGAACCAGAGCAATCGCCAACCCAACGGATTCGCCGCGGCACCGAGCGTCCCCAACGACGCCCAGGCCAGCACCCGCACGTCGTGCCAGGGAACGCGCCGGTCATCGAGGAACGATCCGAGGCCGAAGGCAGCAACGGCGGCCAGGCCGAGCGGGAACGAGCCGTGGGAGTTCGCCCAGATCCACATGACGGGGATCAGGCTCCACAGAGGCAGGTCGCGCTGGCGGACCAGCAGGAGGGCCACCAGGCCCAACAGCCCGAACATGAGGGGCCGGGGGCTCCACATCAGCGCACCGATCCCGAGCAGCAGCCCGACGATCGACAATCGGGGGATCAGCTGACGGGAGGCGGCGCCGAGCCGCCAGGTGCCGAGGGCCACGAGGGCACCGAGACCACCGTGGAGCACCCGAATCGAGGACGCGCCGGCGACGTGGTCGAGCCAGGCGTAGATGACACCCGGAAGCCAGCTCTGTACGGTCACGGGCTCGCCGGCCGCGGTGAAGGAGAACCCATCGACGCGGGGCAGGCCGGAGCCGTAGAGGGTTTCGCGACCGGTGGCGAGATGGGTGAGGAAGCTGTTGTCGCGGATCACCCGGCTTCCCATGAAGAACCCGAGCATCGCGACGACGGCGCCGATCGCCGCCCCGAGCGAAACGCCACGACCCGACTCGGCGGGCCGGGGCTCGCCGGTCGGGTCGTGATCGGTGCTCGAATCGGTTTCGCCGGTGCCGACGTCCACCGTCGCGGTCGAGGCCGTCATGGGGTGTGCGGACATGAGATCTCGCTCTCGATCGACGCCGGTTCGGGCGGCGTCGACGGGGTCATCGCCAGGCCGTGCGTTCGCTCGGCGAGGGTGGGATCAGAACGCCTTGGCGATGTTGATGATCGCCGGTCCGAGGACCACGACGAACAAGGCCGGGAAGATGCAGAACACCATCGGGATCAGCATCTTGACCGGCGCCTTCTGCGCCTGCTCCTGGGCCCGTTGACGCCGCTTGACGCGCATCTCGTCGGCCTGTGAACGCAGCACACGGCCGATGCTCACACCGAAGGTGTCGGCCTGGATCATGGCGAGGACGAACGAGCGGACCTCCGGCGAGTCACAGCGCACGTCCATCGACCGCAGGGCCTCGGCCCGGGTCGAACCGGCCCGGCTCTCGCCCAGGACCCTCGCGAACTCGTCGGACAGGGGGCCGGGCACGTTCACGATCACGCGGTCGAGCGCCTGCTCGAATCCGAGACCGGCTTCGACCGAGATGACCAGGAGATCCATGGTGTCGGGCAGCGCCCGCTGGATCGCCTTCTGCCGGGCCTCGACCTTCTTGTTCAGCTGGGACACCGGTCCGAGGGCGCCGATCATGGCGCCCAGACCGAGGACGCCCATCAGCTTCCAGCCGGAGAGCCCGAGGGGATTCCAGGTGATCATGGCGATCACCCAGATGGGGATGAACAGGAATCCGAGGATGCGGGTGGCGAGGAATCGCTCGATCGCGTCCGGACTGGAGATCCCGGCGCTGAGGTGCTTCTTGCGAACCGATTCGACGTACTCCGGCGGATTGAAGCGCCCGCCGACCTTGGCCAGGACTTCGGCAACGGGACCGAAGATGCGCTCGCTGAGCGGCGCCAGGAGCTCCTGCTCGCGGACGTCCTCGATCGCTTCGTAGTCGTCGAGTTGGCGAAGCGTCGCCCGCAGCGACGAACGCTCGTCGGCCTGACTCAGGACGCTGTAGAGCACGGCACCGATTCCGGCACCCAACACGACCACGAGGATCCGAGGGTCGATGGTTCCGAGGATGTCAAACATTGATCTGCATCACCTTTCGCATCCAGGTCATGCCGATCGTCATCATCACGAACGCGGCGACCAACATGATCTTGCCCAGCGTCTCGGTGAACAGCAGCTCGATGTACTCCCGGTTCATGAGCCACATCACGAAGCCGAGACCGGGGGGAAGACCGCCGAGCAGGATGGCGGAGGCCCGGCCTTCCGCCGTCAGTGCGGCGACCTCGCCCTTGAGGCGCTCACGGGCGATCATCGTGTCGGAGACGGTCATGAGCAGCTCGTTCAAGTTGCCGCCGACCTCACGCTGGATCGAGATGGCCATGACGGCCCAGGCGAAGTCCGGGCTCGACAGCCGTTCGGCTGCAGCGGCCAGCGCCTCCTCCATCTCACGACCGAGGCGGGCCTCGGTCATGACCCGGCGGAGCTCGAAGCCCATCGGATCGGCGCTCTCGTGTGAGACCGCCTCGAGGCCCTGCGGCAACGAATAGCCGGCCCGGAGCGTGCCGGCCAGGAGCTGGAGCGTGTCGGGAAGCTGCTGTTCGAACTTGCGCATCCGGCGCTGGGCCTTGAAGCGCAGGACGAAGATCTGCATGAAGGCGCCGATGACGGCGAGGATCAGGCCGCCGATGAGTCCGCCGGCCAGCAGCATCCCGACCGCGCCCGAAACGAGGGTGATCACGGTCCAGAACGACATCGCCTCGCCGGCCCGGAGCGGCACTTTGGCCCGCTCGAGCATTTCCTCGACCTTGGTCAGGAAGCCTCGATCCTCGGCGAAGGACTCCGACATCTCGACCGCTCGGCGAACCAGGGCCGTCTGGACGATCTGGCTCTCCTCGTCGTCGAGCTCGTCGCCGATCGTCTCACCCGAGTAGCGGGCGATCAGGCGATCCAGGGACGCGTCGCCCCCGGCGAACACCGAACCCAGCGAGAAGATGGCGAGACCGATCCCCACGAAGGCCAGTCCGATGGCGAGGTACAGGCCCACGTCGCTCCGGAAGAATGCGAAGCCCGACGGTTCGACGATCTCGGTCGTCGGGAAGCTGACCGGCTTGGTCAGGGCCACACCGCCGGGATGCGAGAAGGCGATCGTTTCGGCACCGATCGAGACTTCGGTGATGTTGCGGACGTTCGTTTCGATGTTGCCGGGATACCGGATGATCATCCGGTCGGCGCCGGCACTCAGCGCGGCCGCCATGACCGAGGAGATGTCCTCGGGTCCGGTGGCGCCGAGCTCGAAGCCGCCGGTCACGGTGACGGCTTTCTGGAGCGCAGCCTCGCCGCCGTTGTAGCGGACGGTGATCAGCTGGACCTCGGCCCGGCTGAGTGCGTTCTCGACGGCCGCGACCGTGGCTTCCGAACCGACGTCCTCGCCACCGGCGAAGAGCACGACGGTGCCGATCCGACCGGCACCGACGTCGACGAGGGAAGCCGCACGGTCCAGGGCGTTGAAGAGGGAGGCTCCGGACGACATGTCGAGCCGCTCGACGGCCTGGGCCGCCGACTCGAGATCCTCGGTCGGGAAGGCGCGGACCACGGCGCTGTCGCCGGCATCGACCACCGAGACGAGGGTTCCGGCCGGCAGGGCGCGGATGGCGGCAGCCACCTCGGCCTGCACCTTGGCCAGCACGTCGCCCCGGGCGTTGCGGTTGCTGGTGTCGATGACGTAGATCATCTCGAGCGGCCGGCCGGCGACGGTGGCGCGCTCGACACTGTCGACGGCCAACTCCTCACCGTTCTCGACGACCGAGACGCGGTCGGCACCGAATCGGTAACTGTCGGCGAGGACGATCACCTCGGTCGGCGACGACGTGGCATCGATGCTGTTGGCGACGATCACCGCCGGGTCGGTGTCATCGGCCTGGGCGGCCACCGACGGCACGAACAGCGCCAGCACGAGGCCGAGCAGGGCGAGGATCGAAACCGATCGGCGACCTCGTCGGGACGTGGGAGCGTGACCGATCATCGCTTGCCCCGCTGCGGCGGACCGGCGTGTTCCACACCGGTCGAGAACATCTCGGGGCCGAGCCGGATGCCGTGGTCGGCGAGCTTCTGGGCGAACTTGGGACGCACGCCGGTCGGCTTGAGCGAGCCCTTGAAACGGCCCTGCTCGTCGACGCCGGCGGAGAAATCGAAGAGGAAGACGTCCTGCAGGGTCACGACCTCACCCTCCATGCCGGCCACCTCGGTGATGTGGGTGATCCGCCGGGACCCGTCCCGGAGACGCTGCAGCTGCACGATCATGTCGACCGCGGAGGCGATCTGTTCCCGGATGGCCCGGACCGGCAGGTCGTAGCCGGCCATGAGCACCAGGGTCTCGAGGCGGCTGAGCGTGTCTCGGGGATTGTTGGCGTGCAGCGTGGTGAGCGACCCGTCGTGGCCGGTGTTCATGGCCTGCAACATGTCGAGGGCCTCACCCGAACGACACTCCCCAACCACGATCCGGTCGGGACGCATGCGCAGCGTGTTCTTCACGAGGTCGCGGATGGTGACCTCGCCCTTGCCTTCCACGTTCGGAGGCCGGGTCTCGAGCGAGAGGACGTGGTCCTGCACGAGCTGGAGTTCCTTCGCGTCCTCGACGGTGATGATGCGTTCGTCGGAAGGGATGAACGAGGACAGGACGTTGAGGGTCGTGGTCTTGCCGGTACCGGTACCGCCGGCGACGACCACGTTGAGCTTGCCGACGATGCAGGCCTGCAGGAACCGGGCCGAATGCACGCTCAGCGTGCCGAAACGGATCAGGTCGTCGATGCGCAGCGGATCGGCGGCGAACTTTCGGATGGTGAGGAACGGCCCACCGACCGAGAGCGGTGAGATCACGGCGTTGACGCGGGATCCATCGGGCAGGCGGGCGTCACACAGCGGCGACGACTCGTCGATGCGACGACCGACCTGGGCGACGATCTTGTCGATGATGCGCCGGAGGTGGAGCTCGTCGACGAAGGTGACCTCGTCGAGGGTGAGCTTGCCCTTTCGCTCGACGTAGATCCGCTTCGGACCGTTGCACATGATCTCCGAGACGTCCTCGTCCCGCAGGAGCTTGTCGATCGGGCCGTAGCCGAGGATGTCGTCGGAGACGTCCTGGATCAGCTGTGCCTTGTCGGCGGCCGAGAGCGGGGTGCGCTCCTGGGCGATCGCCGAGTGCAGGGCCTCGTGGACCTTCTTGCGCAGCTCGTCTTCACCGAGCCGCTTGTCGTAGAGGATCGGCCCGAGCTCTTCGATGAGCGACGTGTGCACTCGGTGCCGAAGCTCGTCGAGGGCTGGGTCGTTCCGGACACTCAGCGAGGCCGGAGCCGCACCCGGTGCGCCACCTGTTTCGTGCAAACGCTTGTACAAGGACAACTGAACCCGCTCCTGTCTCAAGAACCAAAGAATCGACGCCGGCCCGAAGGCTCAGCGTTGGAGGAAACGACCGAACCGTCGAGGAACTGCGCAGCCAACTTCTCGAAGGCGGCAGCAACGCTCGACCGGGGAGCCGAGAGCACGACGGGGGAACCCCGGTTGACCGAGATCGGAACCACGACATCGGAGGGGACATGGGCCGCAGCCCGGATCTGCAGCGTGCGCTCGACCTCGCCGACGTCGAGTTTCACTCGGGAGTCGGCCCGGTTCAGGACGAGGTGCAGGTGCTCCTTGGGAATGTTGAGGAGCGACAGCGTGCTGAGACCGATCTTGACGTTCTTGATGTTCGGGATGTCGAGACCGGCGACGAGGACGATGTCGTTGCTCGCTTCGAGCATGCTGATGACGACGTCGTTGAAGATGGCCGGCAGGTCGATCACCACGTGACCGACGAACGTGCGGAGCAGCTCGATCAGGCGAACCATCTGCTCGCCCGTGATCTGATCGGCGAACGTCGGCTCGAGCGGGGCCGGCAGCACCATCAGCCCGGTGGGCTGATGCACCGTCATCAACTGCTGGAGCATCGAGGCGTCGAGCTTGTCGATCTGGGAGACGGCGTCGACGATCGTGTGCTGGGGTTGGAGCTTCAGCATCACGGCGACGTCGCCGAACTGGAGGTGACCGTCGATGAGCGCCACGGGGCGATCGGACAACTTGGTCAGGGCGCAGGCGAGGTTCGTCGCCGTCACCGACTTGCCGGAGCCACCCTTGGTCGAGAAGACCGAGATCACCTCGCCGGGATCGCCTTCCATCGGTTCGAGGAGGTCACCCCCGGGAAGCGCGCCGAGCACCGGTGCCGCCCGCATGACCGAGAGTCCCTCGGCAACACGACCGACCGTGTCGACCAGTTGCATCTGGTCGATCGGAGCGGGGATGACGTCCTTGACGCCGGCCCGCAGGGCCGTGTGCAGCAACGCCGTCGTCAGCTCGCTGGTGACCAGCACGCAACCCACCTCGGGGTTGGTCCGGCTCCAGCGTTCGACCAGGGCGAGGTCGGTCGGATCGACGCATGAGGGCCCCAGGACGACCACGACGGGTCCGAGGCCGAGACGCTGCTCGAGCTCGGTGAGCGAGGCGACGGTGGCCACGCCCTCGCCGAGTTGGGAGGCCAGGTAGTCACGGACGGCCTGGTCGGCGTCGACGACGGCCAGTGCGGCGCCGTTGGGCAGTCGCATGTCGCTGTCGACCTCGACGGGAGCCGCGATCACCGTGTCCGAGGACCCGGATTCATCGAAGTCTCCGAACCCGAAGCTCGCGAAATCGTCTAGCTCTTCCATGGTGAAGCCTCCTTCCTCAGCGTTGTCGGATGATCACTCGGTGGCGCCGGCGGGTGCCGTTGCGGCATCGCCGCCTGCGGTCGACCGGGGTCCGGTCGGGGTCAGGCGGGTCTCGTCCTCGGCCGGCAGCAGATCGGGCAGCTCCAGCGGCGGCAGGGCCCGGGGCGCATAGGTCGAGGGGATGAGCGACAGGTAGAACCGATCGGTCCCGACCGACAGCAGGGTCTGGACGACCTCCGGCGGGACGGCGAGCGTGATCAGGCCCAGGTTGGCGGGCGCACCCTCGGTCTCGGCCTGGCCGAGATCGGCCGGGAGGGCCTTGTCGATGGCGATGACCTCGGCGGCCTGGTAGACGTAGCGGACGTCCTTGGTGTAGAGCTGGGGCTCGGTCTCCTGGGGCGCCGCAACGGCTTCGCCGTCGGCGGCGACCGGCTCGGGCTCGACCACGTCCATCACGGTGAGGATGTTGACGAAGTCACCGGGCTGGATCATGTAGGCCGCACCGGCCACCTGGTCGAGCGACATGGTGAAGGTCGTCATGCCCTTCTCCTCCAGCCGATCGGTGATCCCGGTCGTGATGACGGCCGGGGTCACGAAGTTCTTGGTGACCAGCGGGGCGTTGATCGGGAGATCGGTGACGGCGACCAGGCTGGCCAGCTCGACTGCGGGATCCTCGACGGCCGTGCTCGGCTTGAACTGCACCGGCACTTCCTGCTGGGTGATGAAGCCGCCCGAGATCGCCGTCTCGCCGGGCATCCCTCGGGGGATCTCCTGCGTCACGACCCACATGGTGGTGAGTGCGGCGTCTTCGTTGGCTGAGTCTTCCAGGCCGCGTACGTAGGTCAGGAGGCCGAATGATGCAATGGCCCCGACGACGATGGCGACGAGAAGGATGATGGTCCGCCGTGAGTTCACGACACTCTCCTGGTGGCTTAGCCGGATGCGGTTCACCCGGTACCTGATTGCTCAGGTACTCATGTCGGCTCGGAGGGGTCGGACGCTTAGCGGTTCTTCGGAAGTTCTTGACGGTGGTCCTGATGCGAAGGCCCGACGCGCCGATGGCCGCCCCCGGAGGGCGGCCATCGCAGGCTTCGTGTCGAGCAGTCGTGACGACTGCTCACCGACCGTCGTCGGCCCCGGTACGAGACCGGGGCCGACCGGGTCGATCAGTCTTCTTCGGTGGGGGCCGCTTCGGCGACGGCCGGCTCCTCGGAGCTGCCCGGTTCCTCGGCGGTGCCGCCGTTCTCGAGGTTCTCGTAGTACTCGGCCCAGGCGGCCTCGGTGGCCGGATCGACCTCGGTCGGGCCGATGTAGTTGCCCTCTTCGTCGAACGCATGCTCGCCGAAGTGCTCCTGGTACTCGGCGGCGACCACGCCACCCTCGGCGGCCTGCTTGATCGACAGGCTGATGCGGCGGCGCTGCAGATCGATGTCGATGATCTTGACCCAGAGTTCCTCGCCGGGCGTGACGACCTGCTCGGGGAGATCGACGTGGTGGGCCGACATCTCCGAGATGTGCACGAGGCCCTCGATGCCGTCGCCGACCTGCACGAACGATCCGAACGGGACGAGCTTGGTGACCCGGCCGTAGACGAGTTCGCCGACCCGGTGGCTGGTGGCGAACTCCTGCCAGGGATCCTGCTGGGTCGCCTTGAGCGAGAGGCTGATGCGCTCGCGGTCGAGATCGACCTCGAGCACCTGCACGGTGACCTCGTCGCCGACGGCGACGACCGAACCGGGGTGATCGACGTGCTTCCACGACAGTTCCGACACGTGGATCAGGCCGTCCATGCCGCCGAGATCGACGAAGGCACCGAAGTTGACCACCGACGACACGACACCGCTGCGGATCTCGCCCGGAGCCAGGTTCGTGAGGAAGTCTTCGCGCTGTTCCTTCTGGGTCTCCTCGAGGAAGGCCCGACGGCTGAGCACGACGTTGTTGCGGTTCTTGTCGAGCTCGATGATCTTCGCTTCGAGCGTCTTGCCGACGTAGGGCTGCAGGTCACGGACCCGGCGAAGCTCGACCAGCGAGGCGGGGAGGAAGCCACGCAGACCGATGTCGATGATCAGGCCGCCCTTGACGACCTCGATGACCGGGCCGGACACGACGCCTTCGCGTTCCTTGATCGATTCGATGGTGCCCCAGGCCCGCTCGTACTGGGCCCGCTTCTTCGACAGGACGAGGCGGCCTTCCTTGTCCTCCTTCTGGAGGACGAGCGCCTCGACCTCGTCGCCGATGTTGACGACCTCGGACGGATCGACGTGGTTGCGGATCGAGAGTTCTCGGGACGGGATGACGCCCTCGCTCTTGTAGCCGATGTCGAGGAGCACCTCGTCACGATCGACTCGGACGATGGTGCCGGTCACCATCTGACCGTCTTCGACCGAGACCATCGACGCGGTGTACGCGTCGTCGAGGGACCCGACGAGGTCGTTCTCGGTGATCTGGCGGGGGACGTAGGCACCGGCGGTGCCCTCGGGCATCTCGGCGGTTTCGACGTCGGTCAGGACGGCGGTGGCGGAAGCGGGCGATTCGGTAGAGGACACGGAGTAGTGGGGACTTTCGTTGGTCTCGAGGCCGCCCGCCACCGACGGTGACGAGAACGACGAAGAGGACAGGACGATCCTGCCGCGGGCAGCCTACCAGCCAGGGCCGGACGATCGACCGGTGAGCGCCGAGTGGGCTTCCCCGGCCTCGGGACGGATCGCCACCAGCAGGAACTCGGGACAGGTCAGCGATGGCTCGTGGGCGCCGTAGCCACCGGGCGTGACCCCGAACACCGACTGCGGCACTCAGGCCGACCGTCCGGGCCAACAGTCGGAGCTCCCGCGGGGTGAAACAGGTCGTCCAGAGATCGGCCGGACGGGCGCGGCCGGCGGCGTCACGGACCTCGGTGGTCTCGTGGTTGACCCCACGGGACGCATCGAAGGTGTCGTGATCCTCGAGGAACCGAACCTGGAAGTAGGCCGAGAACGCCGAGACCGCAGCCCGGCCCCCCGGACGCAGGGCGGCGGCGATCCCGCCGCAGGATGGGCTCGTCGAGCTCACGGGCCGGCAACTCGTCGAGTGCATCGCGACCACCGGCGAGCCCGAACGCCCCCTGGCACAGCGAGATCACGGCGTCGAATCGGTCCGAGAGGTCGAGCCCGCCGGCCACGCCCGCCGACCGGGCATCGGCGACCTCGAATCGGGCCCGATCGCCCAGTCCTGCCCGTCGGGCGGTCTCGTTGGCCAGTTCGACGAAGGTCTCGGAGATGTCGATGCCCACCACGTCGAAGCCGCGAGATGCGAGCTCGAGCGCATGACGGCCGGGGCCACAGCCGACGTCGAGCACGGCCTCGCCCGGTTCGAGGTCGAGCAGGTCGACGAGGGCATCGACCTCCTGGACGGTGCCCTTGGTGAAGCTGTACCGCAGGTAGGCCTCGCCCATGTGGTCGGCGAGGTCGGTGAACCAGTGTGCGGACACCGCGTGCCGCTCAGTCCTTCGCCGCGGCCCAGGTCGGCCCGAAGCTGAGGTTCACCTCGAGCGGGACCGACAGGTCGAAGGCGTGCTCCATGACGTCGAGCACGACCGCCTCGGCCCGGTCGTGCTCCTCCGGCGGGACCTCGAGGATCACCTCGTCGTGGACCTGCAGGACCACCCGACTGCGCATCGCCTCGGTCCGCAGACGCTGGTCGAGTCGGACGAGGGCGACCTTGAAGATGTCGGCGGCGAGTCCCTGGATCCCGGCGTTCATGGCCTGGCGCTCACCGGCCTGGCGAACCCGTGGATTGTCGCTGCGGAGTTCGGGGATCGCCCGCCGCCGCCCGAAGAGGGTCTCGGTGTAACCCCGATTGCGGGCTTCGGTGACCGTGGCGTCCATGTAGGCGCGGACGTTGGGGAACCCCTCGAAGTACGCCTCGAGGATCGTGGCGGCCTCGCGGGTCGGGATCCCGAGGCGCTGCCCGAGCCCGTAGGCCTCCATACCGTAGGCAAGACCGTACGACACCATCTTGGCCCGACTGCGCTGCTCGTAGTCGACCTCGTCGGGCGGCACCGCGAACACGCGGGAAGCCACGGCCCGGTGCACGTCGGTGCGTTCGGTGAAGGCCTCGATCAGGCCCGGGTCCTGGGCCAGGTGGGCGATGCAGCGCAGCTCGATCTGGTTGTAGTCGGCGACCAGGAACTCGCAGCCCGCCGAGGGCACGAACGCCTTCCGGAAGGTCCGCCCCAGTTCGCTGCGAACGGGGATGTTGTGGAGGTTCGGGTTCTCGCTCGAGAGGCGGCCGGTTCGGGCGACGGTCTGATTGAAGGTGGCATGGATGCGGTCGTCGTCGGCGACCTCGGCCAGGAGCGATTCGCCGTAGGTCGAGCGCAGTTTCTCGACCTCGCGGTAGCGCAGGAGGTGCTCGATGATCGGGTGCTCACCGACGAGCTTCTCGAGGGTGGCCTGGTCGGTCGAGAAGCCCGTCTTGATCTTCTTGCCCTTGGTCAGGCCCAGGTTGTCGAAGAGGATCTCCTGGAGCTTCTTGGTCGAGTTGACGTTGAAGGCTTCCCCGGCGTCGTCTTGGATCTGCTGGGCCAGGTGCTCGGCTTCGGCCGTCATCTCGTCGTTGAGCGCGATCGAGCTCGGCGCGGTCGACGCCGACACCGAGGTGCTCCATTCGGGCGAGCACGGCGATGAGGGGGACCTCGACCTCGTCGTTGAGCCGGTCGAGTCCGTCGTCGGCCAGCGCCGCGGCGAGCACCGGTGCGAGCTGACCGACCGCCAGGGCCTCGCGAGCGGCCCGAAGCGACGGCGACACGCCGGCGTCGCCGAAGTCGAGCTGACCCGCCGGCGGTGATGCGTCGTCGGGCAGTCGCCACGGGGTGAACCGCGGCAACAGTTCCGGGAGCGGGTAGGAGCTTCCGGCCGGGTCGAGCAGATAGGCGGCCAGCGCCGTGTCGAGTCGCAGGCCGTCGATCTCGACCCCGCGGGACAGCAGGGCCCGGAGCAGCGGCTTGGCGTGGTGGGCGACGACGCCGGGACCGTCGGCGGCGAAGATCGGCGCGGTCTGGTCGAGGTGTTCGATGGGGACCCAGTCGACGGCGGCGGTGGGATCCTCGGATTCGACCATCGCCATGCCGGTCAACACCGAGCCGTCGTAGCCGCCGGCGACCGCAACGGGGTGGGAGGCGTTTCCGAGCGCCGCCATCGCATCGGCGATCGTTCGCGACGCTTGCGTTGCGTCGAGCACCGTGTCGGACGACGAACCGGATTGGCCGCCGGTCTCGGTCGGGAAGGCGGTCGACAATCGCTCGAAGAGCGTGCGGAACTCGAGGAAGTCGAAGACCTTGCGGACCTCGTCGAGGTCGAAGGGCTCGCGCTCGAGGAGCGCCGCCGGTTCGACGTCGATCGGGGCGTCACGGACCAGTTCCATGACCTCGAGATTGCTCCGGGCCTGCGCCTCGTGCTCGATGAGGTTCGACCGGAGCTTGGGCGTCTGGGCGTCGACGTTCGCGAAGATGCCGTCGAGGCCCCCGTAGGCGTTGATCAGCTTGGCCGCCGTCTTCTCGCCGACCCCGGGGATTCCGGGCAGGTTGTCGGAGGGATCGCCGCGCAAGGCGGCGTAGGCCACGTAGTCGCTCGGCTTGACGCCGGTCCGTTCGAGGATCCCGGCCTCGTCGTAGAGGGCGTAGTCGGACACACCCCGCTTGTTGTAGACGACCTTCACGTGCGGATCGTGCACGAGCTGGTAGCTGTCGCGGTCGCCGGTGACGATCAGCACGTCGTGCCCCTCGGCCTCGGCCCGGGTGGCCAGCGTGGCGATGATGTCGTCGGCTTCGTAGCCGACGAGCTCGGTGGTCGGGAGCCGGAGCACCTCGAGCACCTGGCGGACCAGCCCCATCTGCTCGCGCAGCACGTCGGGCGCCTTCTCGCGATTCGCCTTGTAGGTGTCGATGCGCTCGTGGCGGAAGGTCGGTTCGGGCCGGTCGAAGGCGACCACGATTCCTTCGGGCCGGTGGTCGCGCACGAGGTTGATCAGCATCGAGGTGAACCCGAACACGGCGTTGGTGACCTGCCCCGACGCCGTGGCCAGGTCGGGCGGCAGGGCGTGGAACGCCCGATAGGTCAGCGAGTTGCCGTCGATCAGCATCAGGGTTGCCATGACCGCTGCACCGTTCCTCTCGTTGCGGGTTCGGCCGTTCCGAACCCTCCGGTCGTCGTGATCCCGGTGTGCCGGGCGCGGGACCGGGACCCGCTGGTCGCCCGTGGCGAACTCACGGGACGAGGTCGCCGTCGAGGACTCGGGCGGCCACCTCGCGCATCGTCGCCCGCGTGGCCATGGCGTTGCGCTGGACGAACACGAAGGCGTCCTTCTCGGACATCCCGAACCGGTCCATCAGGTGACCCTTGGCCCGGTCGAGCACCTTCCTGGTCTCGAGCTGTTCGGCGAGGCTCTCGGCCTGCTCGGACAGGGCAACGAGCTCGGTGAACCGGGCGAGGGCGAGCTCGATCGCCGGCACCAGCTCGTTGCGGTGGAAGGGTTTGACGAGATACGCGAGCACACCGGCGTCGCGGGCCTGTTCGATCAGCTCACGCTGCGAGAAGGCGGTGAGGATCACCACGGCGGCCATCCGCTCCTCGATGATCTGCTTGGCCGCCGACAGTCCGTCGCGGCCCGGCATCTTCACGTCGAGGATCGCGACGTCGGGGTCGAGCTCGCGAACCAACGACACCGCGGTGTCGCCGTCGGCCGCCTGCCCGACGATCTCGTAGCCCTCCTCGGTGAGGGTCTCGGCCAGGTCGAGCCGGATGATGGCCTCGTCTTCGGCCAGCACGATGCGAACGGGCTTCATGATCCCGATGCGAGGAGCTCGTCGAGCAACTCGTCCTGACGGCGTTCGAGCGCGGCGATGCGGTCGAGCCAGCGGGCCCGATCGCGTTGCAGTGCACTCACGGTGCGACTGGCGTCGCGGTGTTCGCGGGAGGCGAGGGGGGTCTCGGACACCAGCGAGCGGAGCCGGGCGTCGTCGGCAGAGTCCACGAAGTGCACCAGCTGCTCGTCGAGCACCCGGAGCTCCTCACGGGCCGACCGCAGCTCGGCGGCACCGCTGGTCAGACGGCGCTCGATCGCCGCCCGGCTCATCGTGGGCTCGCGACCGCGGCCGAGACCGACGGGGCAGGCTCGCTGGATCGGTTCGACATGTGCCCGGGGTGGGACTCGAACCCACACGCCCTCTCGGACAGCGGATTTTGAGTCCGCCGCGTCTGCCATTCCGCCACCCGGGCCGGGTTCGGATCCGCCATCGTACAAGAACACTTCGGGTCTCCGCCGAACGCATTCGACACCCGATGACTGCCCATACCCGCTGGTAACCGCGGTGCTCGGCGGGATGGGCATACGATGGCCCCATCTTTTCGAAACCCAACCGGCGAAAGGGTGGTCTAACCCACCGATGAGTTCCATCATGATTGCGTTCACCTTCCCGGGCCAGGGATCGCAGAAGCCCGGGATGGGTGCCGCCTGGCAGGATCATCCCTCGTGGGAACTGGTGGCCGAGGCCAGCGAGGTCTCCGGTCGGGACCTCGAACGCCTCCTGCTCGACGCCGACATGAACGAACTGGTCGAGACCCGGAACTCACAGCTCACGACGTTCGTGATGAGCATGATCGTGCTCGATGCCGTCGAGCGAACCGGGGTCGAGGCGGCGTTCCACGCCGGCCACAGTCTGGGTGAGTACTCCGCGCTCACCGCCGCGGGCGTGATCGGATTCGACGACGGCGTCCGCCTCGTGACCGAACGAGGCAACGCCATGCAGGCAGCCGCCGATTCCCAGGAGGGCACCATGTACGCCATCCTCGGGCTCGACGACGACAAGGTCGAGATGGCGTGCCTGTGTGTCGATGGCGATGTCTGGGTCGCCAACTACAACGCCCCCGGGCAGGTGGTCATCGCCGGCGAACCGAAGGCCCTCGAGGCGGCGGCCGCCGAGGCCAAGGAACTCGGTGCCAAGCGGGCGATGCCCATCAAGGTCGGCGGCGCCTTCCACACCCCGTTCATGTCTCCGGCGCGCGAACGGCTCCGGAAGGCCATCGGCGACACCGACTTCCGTCGACCCACGCGTCCGGTGTTCGCCAACGTCGATGCGCTGGCCCACGAAGATCCTGCCGACTGGCCACGCCTGATGGGGGCGCAGCTCACCAGTCCGGTTCGTTGGCGTCACACCCTGCTCAACCTCGCGGCCGAAGGGGTGACCGGTTACCTCGAACTGGGGCCGGGCACCGTCCTCACGGGCATGGCGAAGCGCACGGTCGGTGACGCCACCACCATCTCGGTCAGTACGCCCGCCGACGTCGACCAGTTGCTCGAGGCGCTCTCGAACGCCTCCCAGACCGGAGCGGTCCGCGAAGGCGAATACCTGTACGCGGTCGAACGCCTGGTGGTGAGCCCGTCGACCGGCGTCTTCCAGCCCGTCGACGAGTTGGCCGCCGGCGAACCGATCGTGGCCGGCGCACTGGTGGGCCATGTCGGTGAGGTCGAGGTGCGGTCGCCGTTCCATGGCGAACTCCAGGGGATCCTGGCCATGGCCGGCGAGCGGGTGACGACCTCCCAGCCGATCGCCTGGCTGCGGATCTCATGAGCGCCGGCTCGCTGACCGGCGCCGGTCCCGGTCTGCGATTCGCCGGCCTCGGCACGGCCCTGCCCGACAACATCGTCACCAACGATCATCTGACGGCGTCGATGGACACCTCGCACGAGTGGATCCGCGAACGAACCGGGATCACGTCGCGCCGGCTCGGGGGAACCACCTCGGAACTCGCCATCGCCGCCTCCCGCCTGGCCGTCGCCCAATCCGGCGTGTCTCCGCTCGACATCGGTCAGGTCGTGCTCGCGACCACGACACCCGACTACATCATGCCCGGCACGGCACCCGCCGTCGCCGAGGCGCTGGGTGCCGACTGCGGGGCCTTCGACGTGCAAGCCGTGTGCTCGGGCTGGGTCTACGGGATGATCGTCGCCAACGGTCTGCTGCTCCAGGGTGTCGACAACGTGCTGTTGATCGGCGCCGACACCATGGACCGCATCACCGACTACACCGACCGGGGCACGGGCATCCTGTTCGGCAACGGCGCCGGTGCCGCCGTGCTCCAACGCAACGACACCGCCCGGGGCGAACTCCTCGGCTGGGACCTCGGCTCCAACGGCCGCCACATCCAGATCCTCTACAGCGAACACGGCAAGACCATGAGCATGGACGGCAAGGAGGTCTTCCGTCAGGCCGTCACGGTCATGACCAAGTCGGCCAACGCAGCGATGGCGATGGCCGGGCTCGGTGTCGCCGACATCGACTTCGTCATCCCCCACCAGGCCAACGTCCGCATCGTCGAGGCCGCCTGGAAGCGCCTCGGTTTCTCGATGGAACAGACGGGCCTGGTGCTCGACTACACGGGCAACACCTCGTCGGCGTCCATCCCGCTGGCGCTCGGCGAGGCCGTCGCCGACGGACGGGTTCGAGACGGCAAGATCGTGATGTTCCTCGGCTTCGGTGCCGGCATGACCTGGGGGGCCAACATCGTGCGCTGGCACGGTCCCGATGCCCCCGAGACCACCTCGATGGCCACCGTCGCCGTGACCAACCCGAAGGTGACCGGCACCACCACCCTCGTCACCCCCCTTCGAGACCTGACCGGCGAACCACAGGAGACCGAGCATCCATGACCGACGCTCCCCCAGCCGACGCCGAGCCCCGACGGGTCGCCTTCGTCACGGGCGGTTCCCGCGGGATCGGTCTGGCCTGCGCACTCGGTCTGGCCGACGACGGTTTCGCCGTCGCCGTCGGATCCCGATCACGGCCCGAGTCCCTCGATGCCCGGTTGTTCTGGGTGCCGTGTGACGTGACCGACTCCGAATCGGTCGACTCGGCGTTCGCCGCCGTCGAGGCCAACTTCGGCACCACCGTCGCCGTGCTGGTCGCCAATGCCGGGGTCACCAACGACGGCCTGGTCCTGCGCATGTCCGAGTCCGACTTCGTCGACGTCGTCGACGCCAATCTCACCGGGGCGTTCCGCTGCTCGAAACGGGCGGTGAAGGGCATGATGAAGGCCCGCTGGGGTCGCATCATCCTCATGTCGTCGGTCGTCGGCACGCTCGGCCAGGCCGGCCAGGCGAACTATGCGGCGTCGAAGGCAGGATTGGCCGGATTCGGCAGGTCGCTCGCCCGGGAGTTCGCCTCGCGGAACATCACGGTCAACATCGTCGCACCGGGCCCCATCGCCACCGACATGTTGGCGGCCGCCGACCCGAAGGCGATCGACGCCATGTCCGCCGCCGTTCCACTCGGCCGGATCGGCGAGCCATCCGACATCGCCGCCGCGGTCTCGTTCCTCGCCTCGCCGGGAGCGAGCTACATCACCGGCGCGACCATCCCCGTCGACGGGGGCCTGGGGATGGGCGGTTGACCGCCAAATCGTCCCCGGCGACGGAACCGGTCCCGATGACGAGACCCAGCACCCCTCGAACAGCCGGGGTTCCCCATCGTGGGCCGCACTGCCCCGGCAATCGAATAGCGTAAGCGGCGTCCGGATCGAACTCCGGACGCCTTGAACGGTTCAGGAGGAACCCAAGTGAGTGACGAACAGAATTTCGAGCGATTCCGCAAGTGCGCCGTCGAGGTGCTCTCGGTCGATCCCTCGGTCGTGACCAAGGAAGCGCGCTTCGCCGAGGATCTCGATGCCGACAGCCTCGACCTCGTCGAGTTGGTCATGGCGCTCGAAGAGGAGTTCGACGTCTCGGTCGACGAAGAAGAGCTCGAAGGTGTCGAGACGGTCCAGGCTGCCTACGACCTGGTCGTCGGCAAGCTCTGATGGAACGCCGCCGAGTCGCCGTCACCGGTGTCGGCGTCGTCGCCACCTGCGGAGTCGGGAAGGACGCATTCTGGTCCGGCCTGTTCGCCGCGCCGGCGGGCGGCGCTCAGCATCTCGTCGAGGACTGGGATCCCTCCCCGTACTTCGACAATCCCAAGGAAGCGCGCCGCTCCGACCGGTTCTCGCAGTTCGCCCTGGCGGCAACGGCCGAGGCTCTCGCCCAGGCCGGTGACCTCGGCACCGACCCCACCCGGATCGCGGTCCTGATCGGCACCGGGATCGGTGGCATCGGCACCAACGAGGAACAGATCGTGATTCGCCACGACAAGGGCGACCGTCGGGTCTCCCCCTTCCTGGTTCCGATGATGATGCCGAACGCCGCTGCCGCCTCGGTCTCGATGCGTCACGGTTTCCAGGGTCCCTGCGAGGCCACCGTCACCGCGTGCGCCGCCGGTACCCATTCGATCGGCAACGCCATCAACCTGATCCGCATGGGCCGTTCCGACGTCGTGATCGCCGGTGGCAGCGAAGCACCGATCACCCCGACGGCCGTCGCCGGGTTCCGCAACATGACCGCGCTCACGTCCAGTGGGAAGTCGATGCCCTTCGACGTCGCCCGCGACGGGTTCGTCATCTCCGAGGGCGCAGGCATTCTCGTCCTCGAGGACTGGGATCATGCCGTGGCCCGAGGCGCCACGATCCTGGCCGAGGCCATGGGCTCGGCCAGCGTTGCCGATGCGCACCACATCACTGCGCCGGCGCCGGGGGGCAGCGGCGCGATTCGCTGCATGGAGATCGCACTCGATGATGCCGGCCTGTCGCCGGCCGACATCGGGCACATCAACATGCACGGCACCTCCACCCCGCTCAACGACGCCGCCGAAGCCCACGCCGTCGCGAAGGTCTTCAGCGGTCGGTCACCGATCGTCACCTCGACCAAGGGCGTCACCGGGCACGCACTCGGCGCCGCCGGGGCCATCGAGGCCGCCGCCGTCGTCCTGGCCATGGAGCACCGTCGGATCCCGCCCACCGTCGGCCTCGTCGACTACGACCCCGAGCTGCCCGAACTCAACATCGCCCGCGGCGATGGCGTGACCTGGGAACCCGCACCGTCACTGTCGAACAGCTTCGGGTTCGGCGGGCACAACGGCACGATCGTGATCGGGCCGGCCTAGGACCGACCGGTCAGGCGTCGACCACGACCAGCATCAGCTCGGCCTGGCAGGCGGTCTGACCGTCGACGCTGGCGACGCCGGTGGCCCGTCCACCCCGGCTGCCGAGTTTGAGGAACTCGACCTCGAGGGTCAGCACGTCGCCGGGCACCACCTGGCGGCGGAACTTCACCTTGTCGACCCCACCGAAGAGCGGGATCTTCCCGGCGAAACGCGGTTCGGCGAGGGCGAGGCAGGCGCCAACCTGGGCCAGCGCCTCGACCATCAGCACCCCGGGCAGGGTCGGTCGACCCGGGAAGTGGCCGGGGAAGAAGTACTCGTCACCGGTGATGGCCCACGTGCCGACGGCTCGTACCCCGGGCTCGAGTTCGACGAGTTCGTCGACGAGCAGGAACGGGGCCCGGTGTGGGAGCAGGGACTCGGGGGTGGGGAGCGACCGGGTCGATTCGTCTCCGGTCATGCGAGTTCCGCCAGGGCCGCCAGCAGCTTGGTCGGGGTGTCCTTCGGACTGATCTTGGGAAACGCGGCGGCGATCGTGCCGTCGGCATCGATCAGGAAGGCGGAGCGGATGACCCCGAGGTAGGTCTTGCCGTAGAGCTTCTTCTCGCCCCACACACCATAGGCCTCGGCCATCACGTGGTCGGGGTCCGACAGGAGGGTGAAGCCGAGCCCGTGCTCGTCGTCGAACGCTCGTTGGCGACGTCGGCGAATCGGGGCTGACACCGACGATGCGTGCCGAGCCGATGTCGCCGGCGATGTCTCGGAGGTGGCACGACTGGGTGGTGCACCCCGGCGTCATGGCCTTGGGATAGAAGTACAGCAGGGTGGCAGACCCGGCGAGATCGGCGCGGGTCGTGGTGGCCCCGTGCTGATCGACGAGGGCGAAGTCCGGGGCCGGATCGCCGACCGCTGGTCCGGATGAGGAATCGAGGGGCATCACGCAACCGTACCCGGCGGACGCGGACGCCTCCTGCATGACCGGCGATCTGCGGGCAGCCGGAATGCACGGTGCTCGGGTCCTCTCCCGAGACCCGAGCACCACGTGATTGCCTCCGCAGGATCCGAGGACGGATCCGACGGTGATCAGCCCTTGCCGGCAGCCTTCAGCTTGGCCCCTGCGGTGACCTTCACGGCCTTGCCGGCCGGGATCGGCATGGGCTCCTTGGTCTGGGGATTGAAGCCGGTGCGGGCCGCCCGATGCACCTGCTCGAAGCTGACCATGCCGGGGATCGTGACCTTGTCGCCCTTGCCGACGGCGTCGCACACGGCCGAGAACATCGAATCGATCACCGCTCCGACGTCCTTCTTGGAGAGGTCGGTGTCGGCCGCCACTGCATCGACCAGTTCGGTCTTGTTCATCTGAGAACTCCTTGGAACCTGTCGCCCCGCCGTTCGGGACACGCTTGAAGGCAAGTCGCAACGAATCACAAAGTCAAGCACCCTCGGGCCGAGGAACCGCCTTTTCCCTGATCACGGTCGTGGTGACAAATCACACATCAGGCGTCGGAGACCCCCGCGTCGGGATGCGGACGGTCGTCGGTGTGGTTGATCATGGCCGTGGCCGCCTGCTCGATGTACTGCTCGAGCATGGGCCGAACGAGCTGGAAGACGTCCGGCTCGAGGCCGTTGGCGTCGATGGCATCCATCATGTGGCGCACCCAACCGTCTCGCTCGGCCTGGCCGATCACGAACGGGAAGTGACGGGCCCGGAGTCGGGGGTGCCCCCGCTCCTCGGAGTAGTGACTCGGGCCTCCCCAGTACTGCCCGAGGAACATGGCGGTGCGGCGGCGGGGCTCGGAGAGGTCGTCGGGATAGACCTTGCGCACCACCGGATCCTGTTCGACACGGTCGAAGAAGTCGTCGACGACACGGTGGAACCACTCGAAGCCGCCGACCGCCTCGAACAGGGTGACGGCCACCTGGTCCTCGTCGGGCTCGGTCATGGATCCGACTGTAGCGAGCGTCGGTTCGCGGTCGGCGGGCTGCCCGACCTCACCAAGGATCGGCGTGTTGACTAGGGTCGACGGGGTGCCAAACGATCTGGGCGCAGCCCGGCCGCCGGATTCCCGGCCACGTGGCGGAATGCCAACGCCGGTCGACCGGTTCCGTTCTGCGTGGTTCTGCTCATGACGCCCCCGAACGAACGGGTGGGCAACTCGGCTGCGGGAGCGCTCGCGCCGGGTGAGGCGTTCGACCGCTACGTGCTCCCCGAGCTCGACCTGCTCTTCCGCACCGCTCGATCGCTCACCGGCAATGCCTTCGATGCCGAGGACCTGGTCCAGGACACGCTCGTTCGTGCGTTCCGGGCCATCGACCGGTTCGACGGGCGCTATCCCCGGGCGTGGCTGTTGACCATCATGCGCAACGCCAACATCAACCGGGCCCGGAAGAAGAAGCCCGACCTCCTCGACGACCCCGATCAGACCTTCGAGCGAACGGCGGCCTTCGCCGACCCCGACACGCCCGAGTCCCTCGTCCTCGATCCCCTCTTCGACGCCGCCGTCGACGACGCCTTCGACGCCCTGAGCCCCGACTTCCGTCAGATCGTCGAACTCGTGGACCTCGACGGACTGGCCTACGCCGAGGCGGCCGAACTCCTCGACATCCCGGTCGGGACCGTCATGAGTCGCCTCCACCGGGCCCGAAAGCGGATCCGAGAGCAGATCACCGAGCAGGGCCTCGACGCCGAGGCGCCGATCGACCACGATGGCGGTCGATGATGTTGCGCTGGTTCCGCCGCACCAGATCCGGGCCGTCCTGCGCCGAGGTGATGGAGGTGCTCCAGAGCTACCTCGACGGCGAGGTCGACGAGGAGACCGCCCGCCGGGTGTCGGCCCACCTCGACGAATGTGTGAACTGCGGACCCGAGGCCGAGATCTATCGGCGGATCAAGGCGTCGCTCCACCACCACGCACGGCCCGTCGATCCGGCGATCCTGGCCGGGCTCGAGCGATTCGGACGGCGGATCGCCCACGGCGATGCCGCGAGGTGAGCGAAGACGCAGACGGCGCGTTATTCTTGTCCCCGTGCAGTCCTTCTGCGTGATGCGTGCGCTTCGACTTCTGAGCCCGGCCGCCCTCTAGAGGCGCGCCGGGTCTGTCGGTTGCCCGAGTCACCGTCGATTCCCCACTGGTTGATCCCGGTCAGGGTCGAATCCGGTCCACCCGAACGCCTCGTTCGGCAGGCAACCACGAGCACGTCCACCAGTCGCAGCCGCCTCGTCGGTCGGGCTCCGGGTTTGATTCCCGCCCCGTACGGCCGAGACTCGTTCCGAAGCCAGGAGACCTCCCATGAACGCCAGCAACGCCAGCTCCCGACCCGCCATCGCCCTGCAGAGCAGCAACGCCCGGCCCGGTGTGATGCCCATCACGAAGTATCAGCCGTTCCCGCAGATCGATCTTCCCGATCGCACGTGGCCCGGCCGCACGACCACCCAGGCTCCCCTGTGGTGCAGCGTCGACCTCCGTGACGGCAACCAGGCCCTGATCGAGCCCATGGACGCCGACCGCAAACTGATGATGTTCGAGGCGCTCGTCGACATCGGGTTCACCGAGATCGAGGTCGGGTTCCCGTCGGCTTCCGACACCGACTTCGAGTTCGTCCGCAAGATCATCGAGGAGGACCGGATTCCCGACAACGTCACGATCCAGGTCCTCACCCAGGCCCGACCCGAGCTGATCGAGCGCACGTTCGATTCGATCATGGGTGCCAAGCAGGCCATCGTCCACCTCTACAACTCGACCTCGACCGTGCAGCGGCGGGTGGTCTTCGGGCTCGACGAGGCCGGCATCATCGACATCGCCGTCGAAGGGGCCCGGCACTGCAAGGCGCAGGAGGCCCGGATGGGCGCCACCCGGATCCGCTACGAGTACTCCCCCGAGTCGTTCACCGGCACCGAGCTCCCGTTCGCCAAGCAGATCTGCGAAGCGGTGATGGACGTCTTCGAACCCACCCCCGACGACCCGCTGATCCTGAACCTGCCGGCGACCGTCGAGATGAGCACCGCCAACCTGTACGGCGACATGATCGAGTGGTTCGATCGCAACATCCGCGATCGGGAGTCGGTCATCATCTCGCTGCATCCGCACAACGACCGCGGCACCGGCGTCGCCGCCGCCGAATTCGGTGTCATGGCGGGCGCCGATCGGGTCGAGGGGACGCTGTTCGGCAACGGTGAACGAACCGGCAACGTCGACATCGTCACGCTGGCGCTCAACCTGTTCAGCCAGGGCGTCGATCCGGAACTCGACTTCACCGACATCAACGAGGCCCGTCGCGTCGCCGAGCACTGCAATCAGCTGCCGATCCACCCCCGCCACGCCTACGTCGGAGACCTGGTCTACACGGCCTTCTCGGGCTCGCACCAGGACGCCATCAAGAAGGGTTTCGAGGCGATGGAGCGCACCGGTCAGGTGCTCTGGGAGGTCCCCTACCTGCCCATCGACCCCAAGGACGTCGGGCGGACCTACGAAGACGTGATCCGGGTCAATTCCCAGTCGGGCAAAGGCGGCGTCGCCTACCTGCTCAAGACCGACCAGGAACTCGATCTGCCCCGACGTCTGCAGATCGAGTTCACCCGGGTCGTCCAGCAGATCACCGACACCACGGGCAAGGAGGTCACCGCAGCCGACATCTGGCACGTGTTCTCCGATCAGTACCTGTCGGTCACCAAGCCCTTCGAGTTGCTGCGCTTCAGCACGTCGCAGAACGAGCACGGCGAGGATCGCACCACGCTCCGGGCCACCATCCGCAACGATGGCGAAGAGATGCTCATCGACGGTGAGGGCGGCGGGTCGATCGAGGCCTTCGCCAACGCCATCCGCACCACCCTCGGTCTCGATTGCCGGGTCCTCGACTACCACGAGCACGCGATCGGATCGGGAACCGACGTGCGTGCCGCCACCTATGTCGAGATGAAGGTCGGCGACCGCGAGCTCTGGGGTGTCGGTATCCATTCCGACATCGTCACCTCGTCGCTCCGGGCCCTGGTCTCGGGTCTCAACCGGGCACTCACCGCTTAGACCGACCCGGCGGGCGCATCGCCCGAGGCTCCCGGCCAGACGATCTCGGTCCGCTCGCCCCCGACGCCGGTGTACCGGCTGAGGGGCCGGGTGAATCGTTGGGCCCACCAGTCGGTGTCCCGGGCGTGGGCGTGGAAGTGGTCGGGAACCTGACGCATGTGTCGATCGATCGACCACCCGGTCGGACCGAAACGCTCGACCGCCACCTGCTCGAGCGTGGCGATCAGGTGCCCGGCGATCTCGTCGGGCGGCAGCGGTCCGTGCCCGTGCCAGACCACCATCGGGACCCCGCACGCCTCGCAGTCGGCGACCCATCCGTGTTCGTCGTCGACGTACCAGTGGGTGAACCGGTCGGCCCGACAGAGCTCGCAGTCGGGGTCGTGCACCAGCGGCGAAGGCATGGGAGGGCGGACCGTTGGTGTCGGGTCAGGCTCGGTCGAGCCCGGCCCGCAGTTCGCCGACGAAGTCGATCGCCTGCTCGATCGATCCCCCTTCGAGCATGCGGCGGATGATCGCCGAGGCCACGACCACCCCGTCGGCGATCTGGGCGATCTCGGCGGCCTGCGCCGCGTTCGAGACGCCGATCCCGATGACGACGGGCTTGTCGGTGATGGCCTTGAGTCGTTTGGCCATGTCGAGCGCGCTCGATGCCAACTCGGCACGCTCACCGGTGATCCCGATCAGACCCACCCCGTAGACGAAGCCTCGGGCCCGGTCGACCACCCGGGGCAGGCGCTCGTCGGGAGCGGTCGGCGCGGCCAGCATCACGGTTTCGATGCCGGCGGCGTCGGCGACCTCGGCCCAGGGACCGACCTCCTCGAGCGGGAGATCGGGCAGGATCGCGCCGACGATGCCCGCCTTGCGGAGTTCCGCGGCAAAACGTTCGTGGCCCATGTGGAAGCAGATGTTGTAGTACGTCATGGCGATCAGCGGAATGCCCGGATCGGACTTCGCGACCTCGTGCAGCGCCGCCAACGGGTTCATGCCGTGCTCGAGCGCGATCGTCGAGGCTTCCTGGATGGTGGGGCCGTCCATCACCGGATCGGAGAACGGGATGCCGATCTCGATGGCGTCGGCCCCGGCCTGGGCGAATCCCTCGATCAGTCGGGGCCAGTCGTCGACGGGGTAGCCGGCGGTCACGTAGGGCAGCAGGAGCTTGCGACCCTCGGCCCGCCTGGCCCGGAGATGCTCCTCGAGGGTTCCCGTGTATCCGTTCACCGGTCGGCCTGACCGTCGGCCCGGGGACCGGCGAGGATCTCGGCGACCTGTGCCACGTCCTTGTCGCCACGGCCCGACATGTTCAGCAGGACCACCTTCCCGGCCAGTTCGTCGGCGGCCCGAACCATCCAGGCCAGCCCGTGCGCCGGCTCCAACGCCGGGATGATCCCCTCGGTGCGGGCCAGGAGTCCGAAGGCATGCAACACCTCGTCGTCGGTGACCGATTCGTAGCGGGCCCGGCCGATGTCGGCCAAGTGGGCGTGTTCGGGGCCCACACCCGGGTAATCGAGCCCGGCCGACACCGAGTGGGCCTCCTGGACCTGCCCGAACTCGTCCTGCATGAGGTAGGAGACCGACCCGTGCACGACACCGGGAACGGCCCTTCCGACGGCGGCCCCGCCTGCCGGTTCGGCTCCGACCAGTTCGGCGTCGGAGTCGACGAACCCCGAGAAGATCCCGATGGCGTTCGATCCCCCGCCGACACACGCGACCACCACGTCGGGGTCGGCGCCGCCGAGCATCGACCGACACTGTTCCCGGGCCTCGTCGCCGATGACCCGATGGAACTCGCGCACCATCCACGGGTAGGGGTGCGGGCCCATCACCGAACCGAGGCAGTAGTAGGTCGACTCGACGGCGGCGACCCAATGCCGCATGGCCTCGTTGACCGCATCCTTCAGCGTACGACTCCCCGACAGGGCCGGCCGGACCTCGGCACCGAGCAGCTCCATGCGGAAGACGTTCAGCGCCTGACGCTTGATGTCGACCTCACCCATGTACACGATGCATTCGAGTCCGAGCAGGGCGGCCGCCGTCGCCGTTGCGACACCGTGCTGCCCGGCCCCGGTCTCGGCCACGATGCGGGTCTTGCCCATGCGCTTGGCCAGCAACACCTGACCGAGCACGTTGTTGATCTTGTGGCTTCCGGTGTGGTTCAGGTCCTCCCGCTTGAGCAGGATCCGGAAGCCCAGTTCGGCACCGAGGTTGTGGCATTCGGTGACCGGCGACGGGCGACCGGCGTACTCGTTGAGCAGCTTGTGGAACTCGGCCAGGAACCCCGGATCCGACCAGGCCTCCCGAAAGGCGTCTTCGAGTTCGGCGCACGCAGGGACCAACGTCTCGGGCACGAAACGACCCCCGAATCGACCGAATCGGCCGGTCTCGTCGGGCTCGCCCATCAGCGATACGGGGCTCGCAGTCAGTTCCACGAAGTGTCTTCCTTCCAATCGAATGGCTCGGCATCGAGATCGAGGTCGAGGGGTGGGGTCGCGTCGGCGTCGACCACCGCGTCGGGCGGTTCGGGGGCGAGTGTCGCAGACCGATCCGGTCGATGACCCACCCAGGCCGACGCGAGTTCGTCGATCTCGTCGGGTGGCTCCGGCAGCGCCGCGAAGGCGGCTCGGGCGTTGGCGATGAAGCGGCGCACCTTCACCGGGTCCTTGTGCCCCGGGCCGGCTTCGACCCCGGTCGACACGTCGACGCCCCAGGGCCGGACGGTGGCGATCGCCTCGGCGACGTTGTCGGGGTCGAGGCCTCCGGCCAGGATGATCGGGCGGTCGAGGGCCAGGCCCAGGAGGGCCGACCAGTCGAAGGTGTTGCCGCTGCCGGGGTCCGATCCGTCGACGAGGACGTCGACCGACCCGAACTCGTCGAGGTGCCGCAGAGCCGGGTCGGTGATCGAGAACGCTCGGATCACCGAGGGGACTCGCTCGGCGATCCAGCGGGTGTCCTCGGGTGATTCCTGGCCGTGGAGTTGGACGGTTCGAAGACCGATGCGGTTCGCCAGTTCGACGACCCGGGATCGGCTCTCGTTGCGGAAGACCCCCACGGTGAGGATCTCGGGCGGCAACCGTCGGACGATGTCGCGGGCAACGGCCGAGGAGACCTGTCGGGAGGAGGGGGCGAACACCAGGCCGACGGCGTCGGCACCGAGCGCCGCAGCGAGCAGCGCATCGTCTTCGTTGGCCAGCCCGCAGATCTTGACAAACACGCTTGAACCGTAGTGGTTGACCGGCGCCGAACCGCAGCGATTACGGGTTCCGCATCGCCGCCACCGCGGCCGCCGGGTCACCGGCGGTGACGAGCGACTCGCCGACGAGCACGGCGTGGTATCCCGAGCGGTGGAGCACCCGGGCATCCTCGGGGCCACGGACACCGGATTCGGCCACCGAGACCACGCCGGCGGGAAGAACCCGTCCGACCCGGATCGCTCGCTCGGTGTCGACCTCGAAGGTGACGAGGTCGCGCTGGTTGACCCCGATGAGGGTGGCACCGACGGCCAGGGCCCGGTCGACCTCGGACTCGTCGTGGGTCTCGACGAGCACGTCGAGGCCGATCTCGATCGCCAGGTCGTGGAAGTCGGCGAGCTCGACGTCGTCGAGGGCCGCAACGATCAACAGGACGGCGTCGGCACCCATGATCCGGGCATCGCACACATCGGCTGCCGACACCGTGAAGTCCTTGCGCAGCACCGGGATCGACACCGCCTCGCGGGCCGCCCGCAGGTCGTCGACGCTGCCCCCGAAGAACTCCCGGTCGGTCAGCACCGAGAGTGCCGTCGCCCCACCCCGCTCGTAGGCCTGCGCCCACTCGGCGGGATCGACGCCGGGGTTCAGATCGCCTTTCGACGGCGAGCGTCGCTTGATCTCACTGATCACCGCCAGTCCCTCGGCCTGGGCGATGGCCCGGCGAAACCCCCGTGCCGGCGCCTGGGCCTTGGCCTCGCCGATGAGCTGGTCGAGGATGCGTCCGTCGCCGGATTGCGCTTCGCGATGCGCGACGAGGATCCGGTCGAGGTAGGTCTTCAGGGCCATGGGCGTGTCGTCGATCGTCGCATTGGGTTGGCGAG
Source organism: uncultured Acidimicrobiales bacterium (assembly GCA_963717115.1). Classification (GTDB taxonomy): domain Bacteria; phylum Actinomycetota; class Acidimicrobiia; order Acidimicrobiales; family SZUA-35; genus JBBQUN01. The sequence goes on from CAVQVO010000020.1 coordinate 1,024,324, forward strand.
CCTAACCGACGGAGTTACAGGGAGAGCCCCTTGGCCACCACCGGATCGAGCTTGGTGACCTCGGGTCGGCCGCCGAGCAGCGAGCCCAGTGCCCCCATGGCGGCCTTCATGCCGTCGCCCTTGCCGTGGACGGCCAGGGCGTCGTCGCCGGCGTAGAGCTCGAAGAAGTAGTAGACACCGGGGTTGGCCCGGTCGGCGTGGGCGCTGTAGACCTCGAGGCCGGCCTCTTCCTCGGCGGCGGCGATGAGCTGCCCGAGGGCGGCTTCGAGTTCGTCGGCCTTTCCGTCGGCGGCGGTCAGTTTGGCGATGAGTGCAATCTTCGACATGGGCGGTCAACCTAGTGCGCCACCGAGCGCCTGTACATCGGCGGGCGAACCATCCACGAGGACCGGCCGTGCCGCAGTGAACACCCGACCGAGGGAGGCCAGCGCCACGTATCCACCGTCGGCGGTCGGGGCCGCACTGGTCACGACGCCGATCTCGGTTCCGTCGTCGGAGACGACCGCGCCGACCGCCGGGGTCGCTGCCGGCCGATCCGATCGCAGCGCCCACAATCGGCGCGGGGTGTTGTTGCCCCGACTGTCGACCCGGGCCACCAGCTCCTGGCCCACGTAGCAGCCCTTGGTGAAGTCGACCGATGCCTCGACCAGCCCCGGGACCTCGGCGGGGATCGTCTTCTCGCCGAGCTCGGCTCCCATCCGGGGGAGCCCCGATTGCAGTCTGGCCACCTCGAAGGCAGCCGGGTCACCCAGCGGCACTCCGGCCGGGAGCTGCACGGACGCCCCGATGCGGTCGAATCCGGTCACGCCCGTCCAACACAGCTCGGCATCGACCGAGTCGGGGGCGGCCGCTCCCGGCTCGTCGAGATCGGGGCCGGTGATGGTCCGTTGCGGCGTCCCCGGCCCCCGCACCTCGATCATCGACCACTCCTGCCGTTCGAACGTCGCCTTCGTCCGCAGTTTGAAGCGGGCGAGGCGAGCGAGGGCGTCGTCACCGAAACCCGGGTCGAGGTCGAGCCAGAACGTCTCGGATCCCACCCGGGTGACCCGCATCCACGCATCGATCCGGCCCTGCGGTGAGAGCAGCAGCGAACGGGTCGAGGCGCCGATCGCCAGCCCGGTGATGTCCTGGCTCAGCTGGCCGTGGAGGTAGGCCGCGGCCTCGGGTCCGGAGGCGACGACGACATCGCGCACCGTTCGCCGGGCGACGACGGTGTCGCGGATCGCTTGTTCGGTGGCGGCGTGATCGAGCACGACGCCTTCGGTTGCGGCATCGGCGGACGAGGCGGTGGGATCCATCTTCGGAGTATGCCAGCGCACGCCGGTCGGTCACCGGGTCCCGGTCGACCGGCCCGACCCCGTGGCTCGGGTCGGAGCGGATACCTTTCGGCTGGTCGTTCTGTCTTCGACGCCGTCCGCCCACCTGGATCGTCGCCCTTCCCCGTGCTCACCGCCTCTGCCCACCGACGTCGAGGGTCCCGGCCCGTCGGCCGGGCCTTGCTGGTGCTGGGCCTGCTCTCGGCCTCGTGCGGCACGCAGTCCGAGACGACGGCTGCGCCGACCTCCCCACCCTCGACCACGGGCGTTGCGACCACCGGCATCCCGACCACGACGCGCCATCCCACCACGTTGGCGCCGACCACCCTCCCGTCGACCACGCTCCCACCGACAACGACGGCACCGACCACCCTCCCGGCGACCACGCTCCCACCGACAACGACGGCACCGACCACCCTCTCACCGACCACCCTCCCACCGACCACCCTGCCACCCCCGCGCCACGCGCCGAGCGATCACCATCGAGGCCCCCCTGCGGGTCTGGGTGGGCGGCGATTCCCTGGGGGCCTACGTCGTGACGGGCCTGCTCGGCGGCATCGCCGACCCGGCGCTCAGCACCATCCGCCACGACTTCCGCAACTCGAGCGGCCTGGCCCGTCCGGACTTCGTCGACTGGCCGAACACCATCGCCGCGGTCGCCACCACCGAACCGAGCCCCGAGGTCTTCGTGTTCATGATCGGCGGGAACGACAACCAGCCGATGATCGATCCGGCCTCCCGACAGGCACTGGCGACCCTCTCACCCGAATGGCAGGCCGAGTACCGCATCCGAGTCCGTTCCATCATGGATCTCGCCCATCTGAACGGAGCCGAGCTCGTGTGGATCGGGCTCCCGCCGCCGCGATCGGGTGTCCGCCTCGAGCTCAACCCGACGATCAACTCGATCCTCGCCGAGGAGGCCGCGACCCGAGACTGGGTCGAGTACCTCGACATCGGTCCCCTCCTGTCCGACGAGAACGGGGCCTACGCCGAGCGACTCGCCGGACCCGACGGGGGCGAGCCGATCCGCGTGCGGGCCGCCGACGGCGTGCACATCACCAGCCGGGCCAGCGCCTGGATCGCCGATCTGGTCTGGCAGCGACTGGCCGAGCAGTGGTCGCTCCTCGCCATCCCCGAGCGCGAATCCGGCGCCGGGCCGATCCCGGGGCCCGCCGCCATCGACGGACCGTCGGCCACGGGGTGAACCTCCCCGAACGCTCAGCGACGAGCGCGGGTCATCCGCTGTGCGGGCTTCACGGCGGCCAGCAGGGCCCTGGCCTTGTTCGCGCACTCGAGGTCCTCGAGCACCGGGTCCGAATCGGCGACCACTCCGGCCCCGGCCTGCACCGACGTGCGGTCGGGCCCGCAGAACATGGTCCGGATCGTGATCGCACTGTCGAGGTTGCCGTTGAAGCTGAGGTAGCCGACCATCCCGGCGTAGGGCCCTCGCTTGGCCGGTTCGAGCTCGTCGATGATCTCCATGGCCCGCACCTTCGGTGCCCCCGAAACGGTCCCGGCGGGAATCGTGGCTCGGAGGACGTCGATGACGGTCTTGCCCGGGCGAAGATCGCCCTCGACCTGTGAGGTGAGGTGCATGACGTGCGAGAACCGCTCCAAGGTCATCATCTCGACCACCTCGAGCGAACCGAACTCGACCACCCGGCCGAGGTCGTTGCGGGCCAGGTCGACGAGCATGACGTGTTCGGCTCGCTCCTTGGGATCCTCGGCGAGTTCGGCGGCCATGCGGCGATCGTCTTCGGGGTTCCGACCCCGCCGGCGGGTGCCGGCGATGGGCCGCGAGATCACGCGCTGATCACGAACCTGCACCAGCGGCTCGGGGGAACACCCGACGAGGGTGAGTTCCGGCCAGCGCAGGAGGTACATGTACGGGCTCGGGTTGATCTGGCGGAGGACCCGATAGACGTCGACCGGGTCGGCGTCGAGTTCGAGATCGAATCGCTGCGACAGGACCACCTGGAAGATGTCGCCGGCCCGGATGTACTCCTTGGCCACCTCGACTGCCTGCTGGTAGAGGCCCGACGCCATGCTGGATCGGACCTCGGGCAGCTCGTCGTCGGCCGACGGCGGTTCGAGCAACGGTTCGTCGATCCCCTTCGCCCCGTCGGCGGCCAACCGATCGAGACGGAGAACCGCATCGTCATAGGCCGCGTCGATCTCGGTGGTGGAGGCGTCGGGTCCGAGCAGGGCAACGGCGACGAGCGTGACCCGCTGACGCCAATGGTCGAAGACGGCCAGGTCGCCGATCACCTCGAGGACGGCGTCGGGATACCCGGCGTCGTCGTCGGGGACGTCGGGCAGACGCTCGACCTCGCGGACCACGTCGTACCCGAAGTAGCCCACCAGGCCCGCAACGAGCGGCGGCAGCCCCTCGAGCGCCGGGCACGTCAGTTCGTCGAGGAGGACCTCGACGGCGGCGAGGATCCCGCGATCGGTCGGCAGGTCGATGCCCGGTAGGTGACCGTCGACCGAGACGACCGAGCCTCGGGCCGTGATCGTGGCGTGGGCGTGGCGACCCACGAAGCTGAAGCGGCTCCATCGCTCGCCGTTCTCGACCGACTCGAGCAGGAAGCCTCGATCGAGTTCGTCGGCCAGTCGCAGGAACGCGGCCACCGGGGTGACGAGGTCGGCCAGCAGCTCCCGGGTGACCGGAACGGCCCGATGTGTGGCCGCGAGGGCCCGGAACTCGTCGCGGGTCATGGTCATCGTGATTCCTCGTCCCCGCCGAACGAGCGGAAGAAGCAGCTGAACGCCCCGGTGTGACACGCGCCGTCGCCGAGTTGATCGACACCGAAGAGCAGCGTGTCACCGTCGCAGTCGTATCGGGCCGTGCGCACCACTTGATGGGCCCCCGAGGTGTCGCCCTTGCGCCAGATCTCGCGCCGGGAGCGGCTCCAGTAGACCATCCGACCCTCGGCCAGCGTCATGCGCAACGTCTCGGCGTTCATCCAACCCAGCATCAGGACCGTGCCGCTGCCGTGGTCCTGGGCGATGGCCGGCACGAGACCGTCGGCGTTGTAGACGACGCGTGCGAGTTCGTCGGGGCGGGGGATGATGGCGACGGCCTCGGACATCGGTTCATCCTAGGAGGCGGAGCCGGCCGGCGATCGGCGATGGCGGTCAGAGATGATGGCGGTCAGAGATGATGGCGGTCAGAGATAGAGCCCGGTGTGGGAGTCGTCGAGCCGTTCGGCCGCCACGGCGTGAACGTCGCGTTCGCGCAGGATGATGAAGTCGCGGCCACCGACCTCGACCTCGTAGCGATCCTCGGGGTTGAACAGCACCCGATCATCGAGCTGCATCGAGCGCACCGACGGACCGATGGCCACCACGGTGGCCCAGGTGAGCCGTTTGCCGACCTGTGCGGTGGCCGGAATGAGGATCCCACCCGACGACTTGCGTTCGCCTTCGGCGCCCTCGAGCTTCACGAGGATGCGGTCGTTGAGCATCTTGATCGGCAGACCCGCCGAGCGGGCTTCGCGATCGGTGGCACCGGCAGTCGGTACCGGCGCGTCGTTCGACGATTCCGGTGCGGCCCCGGACGCTGGGTCGGAGGCCGGGTCACCGTCCGGATCCGGGGCGCCGTCGGAGGCATGCTTGGTCGTCACGCCGGGAACACTACCCTCGCCGCCATGGCGCCCCACGTACGACGACTCGCACTCCACACCACCGACGGCCTGTCGTTGCGGTCCGAGCAGTCCTGCCCCGACGACCCGGTCGCCTCCGCCGTCATCTGCCACCCGCATCCCTTGCACGGCGGAACCATGTTCGCCCCGGTGGTCGACGCCCTCTTCACCGAGCTCTCGGCAATCGGGGTGGCCTGCGTCCGGTTCAACTTCCGCGGGGTCGGCGGATCCGACGGTCGCCACGACTATGGCCAGGGCGAGCAACTCGACACCATCGCTGCCATCGATCACCTCGCCGATGAGCATCCCGAGCTGCCGGTCTGGGCCATGGGCTGGTCGTTCGGCGCCGACGTCACGCTCGGCGTCACCCACCCCCGACTGGCCGGCTGGTACGCCGTCGCCCCGCCGCTGAAGATCATCGACCCCGAGACCATGGGCGCCGCGACCGATCCACGGCCCAAGCTGCTCTGCGTGCCCGAGCACGATCAGTTCAACCCGCCCGACGAGGCCCGGCAGGCCGTCGCATCATGGGTCAACGCCGCGGTCGTCGTGGTCCCCCGGGCCGACCACTTCCTGGCCGGCGGCCTGGCCACCGTCACCACGCACGCGAAGGGGCTGCTCGGCCTCGATCAGTGACCGGCCGGGCGCACGATGAGCCCCGCCGCGGCGAGCGCGTCCTTGGCCTCGGCGATCGTGTGTTCTCCGAAATGGAAGATGCTCGCCGCCAGCACCGCGTCGGCTCCGCCCTCGAGGACGGCCGGGGCGAGATGATCGAGAGAGCCCACGCCCCCGGACGCGATGATCGGGACGTCGACGGCATCGGCGATGGCCCGGGTCATGGCCAGGTCGAACCCCTGACGGGTGCCGTCGCGGTCCATCGACGTGAGCAGGATCTCGCCGGCGCCGAGTTCGACCACCTGCCGAGCCCAGGCCACGGCGTCGATCCCGGTCGGTTCCCGACCGCCCTTCACATAGACCTCGAAACCCGAGGCCGTCGGCAGCCGACCATCGGTGGATACCTCGGGGTCGATGTCGACGACCCGGCGGGCGTCGATCGCCACGACGCAACACTGGCTCCCGAACTCGGTCGCGATCTCCCGCACCAGTTCGGGCCTCGCCACCGCCGCGGAGTTCACCGAGACCTTGTCGGCGCCCGCTCGGAGCAGGGTGCGGGCATCGTCGACCGAACGGATCCCGCCACCGATGGTGAAGGGGATGAAGACCTTCTCGGCGACCGCAGCCGCCATGGCCACGGTGGTGTCGCGGTCGTCGGAACTGGCCGTGATGTCGAGGAACACGAGTTCGTCGGCGCCCTGTGCGTCGTAGACCTCGCCGAGCTCGACCGGGTCGCCGGCGTCACGGAGGTCGACGAAGTTGATGCCCTTCACGACGCGGCCCCGGTCGACATCGAGACAGGGGATGACCCGGATCACCCTCATGCCGGCCTCCGAGCGTCGGGCCCGGACCCGTCGGGTCGGGACCGAATCAATGCGGCATCGATCGCCGCGCGCCCTTCGCTCACGGTGAACGCTCCTTCGTAGATGGCGCGACCGGCGATCACGCCGTCGAAACGCCGTCCGTCGGCCTCGACGGTTGCCAGCGTGGCGAGGTGCTCGACGACGCCGACCCCACCCGAGGCGATCACGGGAATCGCGGTCGACCGAAGCAATGCCGTCAACCCCGCCACATCGGGCCCGGCGAGGGTGCCGTCGACGCTGATCTCGGTGACGACCAGCGCGGCGACCCCGACATCGGCGAACTGCTCGGCCAGGTCCGACACCGTGCGTCCCGAGCGCTCGGTCCAGCCGTGGGTCGCGACCTCGCCGCCTCGAGCATCGAGACCGACGGCGACGGGGTGCTCCGCGGCGACGGCGACCACCAGCTCGGGGTGCTCGAGTGCTGCGGTTCCGATCACGACCCGGGTGACGCCGAGATCGAACAGGGCCTCGGCGGCCTCGACGGATCGGACCCCACCCCCGACCTGTACCGGAATGGGCACGGCGGCGCACACGTCTCGGATCACCGACCGATTGGTCGGTTCGCCGGTGAGCGCCGCATCGAGATCGACGACGTGGAGCCACTCGGCACCCTCGGCGACGAAGGCGAGCGCCTGCGACACCGGATCGCTGCCGTAGACGGTCTCTCGGTCGTAGTCGCCCTGGTAGAGGCGCACACAGTTGCCGTTTCGCAGGTCGATCGCCGGATAGAGGATCATGCCGACGGCTCCAGCTCCGAGACGCGGCGGACCCAGTCGACCCAATTGGTGAGCAGCCGGCGCCCGGCGTCGGCGGACTTCTCGGGATGGAACTGGGTCGCCCACACGTTGTTGCGGGCGACGGCGGCCGGCACCGGTCCGCCGTAGTCGACCGTGGCGATCACCTCCGCCCCATGCGGTGCGGCATAGCTGTGGACGAAGTACATCCAGCTGCGATCGACCGCCAGCAGGAGCGGGTGATCGGGGTGCACGACGTTGACCCGGTTCCACTGCATCTGCGGCCGCTTCACGTCGCCCCGGAGCAGTTCCACCACCCCCGGGAGCAGCCCGAGCCCGGACCGGCCCGGTGATTCCTCGGATCCCTCGTAGAGCAGCTGCATCCCGACGCAGATCCCCAGGAACGGCCGCCCGGACTCCACGGCCAGGCGGGCCTGCTCGGAGAGTCCGGTGCGGTCGAGGGCGTCCATGCAGGCGCCGAACGCTCCGACCCCGGGAAGCACGACGGCGTCGGCGTCGGCGATCGTTGTGGGGTCGGCGGTGAGGTGGGCATCGGCGCCCGCGCGTTCGAGCCCCTTCTGGGCCGAGCGGAGGTTGCCGATGCCGTAGTCGAGTACGGCGATGCGGGGCCGGTTCGACTCGGACCCGTCGCCCATCATCAGAGCGCGCCCTTGGTGGAGGGGATGCCGTTGCCGTCCTCGATGCGCACGGCATCACGAAGGCAACGGGCCAGTCCCTTGAAGCTGGCCTCGATGATGTGATGCACGTTCCGACCCCGTCGCAGCGAGACGTGGAGCGTGATGCCGGCGGCGGTCGCGAAGCTCTGGAGCGCGTGCTCGGCCATCGACGGATCCATCGGCGGGTTGCCCAGCGGCAGGGCTTCGGGCAGGTCGACGTCGTAGACGAAGAACGGGCGACCCGACAGATCGAGGGCCACCTCGACGAGCGCCTCGTCGAGGGGATACAGACCACTCGCGAACCGGCGGACCCCGGCCTTGTCACCGAGCGCCGCAGCGAAGACCTCGCCCAGCACGATCGAGGTGTCCTCGATGGTGTGGTGCCCGTCGACGTGGAGGTCGCCCTCGGCCTTGACGGTCAGGTCGAAGCTCCCGTGCCGGCCGATCTGGTCGAGCATGTGGTCGAAGAACGGCAGACCGGTCGAGATGTCGGTGACGCCCGTTCCGTCGAGGTCGATGGAGATCTCGATCGAGGTCTCCTTGGTCGACCGGGTGCGGCTGGCGGTCCGGCTCGTGCTCGGTTCACGGTTCATGCGCGTCTCCCTCGACTGGTCATGATGTCATCGATCGCCGCCAGGAAGCGGCTGTTTTCCGTCGGTGTCCCGACGGTGATCCGGAGGCAGCCGCCGAGGCGGTCCCAGCTCGCCGTGTTGCGGATGAGGATCGAGCGGTCGAGGAGGGCCTGCCACACCTCGTCACCCGCCGATGGCCGCTCGGCGGCTCCGGGCGGGCGGAACAACAGGAAGTTGGCACCCGAGGGCCACACGTCGGCGCCGGTGGCGCGCAGACCGGCCTCGAGCCGGCCCCGCTCCTCGACGATCGTCGAGACCCGCTCGTCCATGGCATCGACGAAGTCGAGTGCCGCCAGCCCGGCGGCCTGCTTCATCGAATCGAGGTGGTACGGCAGGACGACCTTGTCGAGTTCGTCGACGAGCCAGGCCGGCGCGAGGAGATACCCGAGTCGGGCGGCGGCCATGGCCCAGGTCTTCGAGAAGGTCCGCGAGACCACCAGCGGCACGTCGTCGGCCAGGAGGTCCTGCGCCGACCAATCGGCGAACTGCCCGTAGGCCTCGTCGACCACGAGGAGGCCGTCGACGTCGGTCACCATGGCGAGGACGGCCTCGACCGTGGCCCGGGGCTCGACGATGCCGGTCGGATTGTTCGGGGAGCACAGGAAGGTCACGGCCGGACGCTCGGCCGAGATCAGCGCGGCGGCGTGGCCGAGGTCGATCGCGAACGCGTCGTCTCGTTCGCCCTGGATCGTCCGGGCCCCCGTGATCCGGGCCAGATGCCCGTGGAGCGCATACGTGGGCTCGAAGGTCAGCACGCCACGACCGGGTCCGGCAAAGGCCAGGAGCACCGTCTGGAGCACCTCGTTCGAACCGTTGGCGACGAAGACCTGATCGACGCCCAGCCCGTGCAGCTCGCCGATACGGGTTCGCAGGGCCGTCGCCGCCCGGTCGGGATACCGATGCCACTCGATGGCCGACACGGCCTCGGCAACGGCGGCGGAGAACGCAGCCGGCGGCGGGGCCGGGGCCTCGTTGGTGTTGAGCCGAACCTCGACCTCGACCTGCGGGGAGTGGTACCCGTCGAGGGACGACAGGTCGTCGCGGATCCGCGGCAGGGTCACGTCGGTCCCCCATCGGCGGCGCCCCGGTCGCGGTTCGCTCCGGCGGTCAGGTCACCGAGCCGGAGACGAACCGATTCGGCGTGGGCGGCGAGCCCTTCGACCTCGGCCAGCGCCATCGTGTGCGGCCCCAGCGACCGGAGGCCGTCGTCGGTGATCGTGACCACGTGGTGGTCCTTGCAGAAGTCGGCGACGGTGAGCGCGCTCGAGAAGCGTGCCGACCCGTAGGTGGGCAGCACGTGGCTGGGCCCGACGACGTAGTCGCCGACCGATGCCGGCGAGAAGTTCCCACAGAAGATCGCCCCGGCGTTGTTGACCTCGGCGGCGAAGGCCTCGGCGTCGGCGATCTGCAGCTCGAGGTGCTCGGGGGCGATGGCGTCGACGACCCGCAAGGCGGCGGCGCGGTCGTCGACGATCGCGACGTAGCCGCCTTCCGACAGGGTCGAGCGGATGTGATCGGCCCGAGGGGCGACGGCCAGGAGTGTCTCACCGGCCGCACAGACCGAGTCGGCCACCGTCTCGTCGGTGGTGACGAGCCAGGCGAGGCCGTCGGGGCCGTGCTCGGCCTGCACCATGAGGTCGATGGCGGCATAGCGGGGATCGGCGGTGCCGTCGGCCACCACGACCACCTCGGACGGTCCGGCGAAGGCGGCGGCGATCCCGACGTCGCCGGCGACCATCCGCTTGGCCAGCGCCACGTAGAGATTCCCCGGGCCGGCGATGACGTCGACCGGCGCGATCGATTCGGTTCCGTAGGCCATGGCGGCGATCGCCTGCGCGCCGCCGACGGCGTAGACCTCGTCGACCCCCGACAGGCGGGCGGCCGCCAGCACCGTGGGATGGATGCCGCCAACGTCGCGGTTGGCCGGAACGCACAGGACGATGGTGTCGACACCGGCAACCCGGGCCGGAACGGCGCTCATGATCACCGTCGACGGGTAGACGGCCTGACCACCGGGCGCATAGACGCCCGCCCGTCGAACCGGACGCTGATAGGCCCGGATCGTGACACCCGGGCTCGAGATGGTCTGGGGCTCGTGACGCTGGTACTCGTGGAACCGCGTGACGTTGGCGATGGCGACCTCGATCGCCCGACGGAGCTCGGGGGTCAGTGCGTCGACGGCGGCATCGAGGTCCTCGTCGGCCACCCGCACCGACGGCAGGTCGACGCCATCGAAGCGGTGCGACAGTTCCCGCAGCACGGCGTCGCCTTCGGCCCGAACCCGGCCGATGATGTCGCGCACCACCTCGATCGGCTCGTCACCGTCGAGCGTCGGGCGGGGCAGGCTCCCGACCAGGTCGGTGACACCTCGCAGATCGAGTCGGTTGAGCACGGAGGTCCTCCTGGGCGCGTCGGCGACCGGCCCGGACGACTCACCGGGTTCCGGCACTGCTGCCGCTGACGGTACCGTGACCGTTCCCTGGTCCCGCCACCGCTTCGGAGTCGTCATGCAGCTCGATGTCAGTGCACTCGAGTCCCTGTCGGGGTCGCTCGACGATCTCGTCAGACGACTCGCCGAGCTCGCTCGGGCGGCCGGCGACGACGAGGAGATCGGCATCGAGCTCCGTGAGGTCGAGCGACAACTCGAGACGGCTTCACGCCGCCTGACCAAGGCCATCCGCCGCGTCAACCGCTGACGCCCGCCGGAGTGGCCCCAAAATCACGTCGACGCCCACCCGAAAGGGGGGCGCCGACGGAGCGACACGGGGCGGCGGATCCCCGAGTCGCGTTTACCAGGTGGCGGGAACCTGGTATCGCACACAGTAAGGGAACTCGGCCGGGCTCGGGGTGATGGGCATCACGATTTCTGACGCCGACGCCGTTGTGGCTGGTGGGGTCGTGCCTCGACCGTTGCCGGTGGCCGTCGATGGACCGACACCCAGCCGCAGACCCTCGTCGTTCGCTATCGAACCGAGGGGCAGAACGAGGCGAGGACGCAATCGGCACAGCGAGGCCGGCGTGCGATGCAGACCCGGCGACCGTGCAGGATCATGCGCAACGAGAAGCTCCCCCGTTCGGCAGCGGGGATCATCGGATTCAGGACGGTTTCGACCTTGACCGGATCGGTCTCGTCGGTCAGCCCGAGCAGCCCGCTCAACCGGAGCACGTGGGTGTCGACGGGCAGGCCCGGCAGGCCCAGCGCCACGCTGCGAACGACGTTGGCCGTCTTGCGGCCCACACCCGACAGGGCCACGAGGTCCTTCATCGAACCGGGCACCTCGCCGTCGTGGCGTTCGACCAGCTGCTCGGCACACCGCACGATGTTCTTCGCCTTGTTCCGGAACAGGCCCAGGCTCCCGATGAGTTGCTCGACCTCCTCGAGGTCGGCCCGGCTCAACGACTCGGCATCGGGGAATCGGGCGAACAGTCCCGGCGTCACCTTGTTGACGCCGACGTCGGTCGCCTGCGCCGACAGGATCGTGGCCACCAGGAGCTGGAACGCATCGTCGTGGTCGAGTTCGCAGACGGCGTCGGGATACTCCTCGGCGAGGAGTTCGTTGGTACGGCGGGCACGGCCCTTGGCCGAACGGGGGCGGGGGGTCGATGCTGCCGGTCGTGCCATTTCGTGGAGGGTAGTGGTGGCATCGACGTCGTCCCCGAACCCGTCGGCGACGAGCCCGGCGGTGGGGCGGCGGGAACCAGAAGTTGCCGCGGCGAAGAGGCCCACCCTCCACCCGACCTCCTACACTGCGGCCGCGGCCCGACGGCCGGGCCCGACCACGCTCCGGCGGGCCGTTCGATGGGACCGATGATCGATGTTCGACGTGACCGTGCATTCCGAGGCCGACCCCGACGTGGTCGGCGTGGCGCGTCACCTCCTCGATCACGCCCTTCCCGTCACGCTGAGCGACGACCGCTTCGACGACTCGTGGGTCGGTGAGGCGAACGCGACCGGGAGCCGGTACGTGGCGGCGATCGCCATCGGTGCCCACCATCCGGTCGGGTACGTGGGGGGTCGGGTGAACCGGGGCCGACTGCAACTCGACGCGCTCGTGTCCACCCACTCCCCCTGGCCGGCCGACGACGTGTTCGACAGCCTGCTCGACGCAGCGCTCGAGGAAGCGCTCCACCGCGCCGACCCGGTCGAGGCCATCGAGGTGTGGGGCAAGCCGGCGCACCCCTGGCATGCCACGGTCGTCGCGCAGCACGGATTCACCGAGCTGCGCAGTCTCCTCCAGATGCGCTGTCCGCTTCCGGTCGACGCCGAGCCGCTCCCCACCCGGGCCTTCGTTCCCGGATCCGACGATCGTGCGCTGATCGAGGTCAACAATCGGGCGTTCGAGGGCCACCCCGACCAGGGCGGGTGGACCCAGGAAACGCTCGCCGCCCGGATGGCCGAGCCCTGGTTCGATCCCGAAGGTGTTCGGCTGTACGAGGTGGAAGGCCGGATCGCCGGTTTCTGCTGGACCAAGATCCACGAGCGGCCGCCCCTGGGCGAGATCTTCGCGATCGGCGTCGATCCCGACCACCACGGCCGGGGCCTCGGGGTGCCCATGACCGCCAGCGGTCTCGAGTGGTTGGCCCGGCGGGGACTCGAGGTCGGGATGCTCTACGTCGAGTCCGACAACGTCCCGGCCATCCGCACCTACGAGCGCCTCGGGTTCGCCACGGTCCGCATCGATCGGGCCTGGCACCGTCGGGCCAAGAGGGCCTGACGCCCGGGACGGTAGCGTTGACGGCGTGTCGTCGCCGTGGGATCCGAATCGAGCCGAGCTGGCCGAGCTGTTGGCCGACCAACCCCGCTTCCGGCTCGACCAGCTCTGGTCGGGTCTGTACGAACACGGCCTGGAACCCGCACAGATCACCACGCTGCCGGCCACGCTGCGCACCGAGCTGGCCGAGCGGTTCTCCACCGCGCTGATCCCCGCGGCTCGCCAGTCGACCGCCGACGGGCTGACCGTGAAACGCCTCTGGGAGCTCGACGACGGGGCTCGCATCGAATCGGTCCTGATGCACTATCGGAATCGATCGACGGTCTGCATCTCGAGCCAGGCCGGCTGTGCCATGGGATGCGGGTTCTGCGCCACCGGTCAGGCCGGATACGAACGGCACCTGACCGTCGGCGAGATCCTCGAGCAGGTCGTCACCGCTCGCCGTGAGGCCGCTCCCCGTCGGTTGTCCAACATCGTCTACATGGGCATGGGCGAGCCGTTCGCCAACTTCGATCGCGTCGTCGAATCCATCGAGCGGATCACCACCGACCTCGGCATCGGGGCCCGGCGCATCACCGTGTCGACCGTCGGCCTGGTCCCCCAGATCCGCCGATTCACGGCGCTGCAGTGGCAGGTGGGTCTGGCGGTCTCCCTCCATGCCGCGAACGACGAGCTTCGAAGCGAACTGGTCCCCATCAACAAGCGCCATCCGCTCGCCGAGGTGGTCGACGCCGCACAGGAGTTCCGGGCCAAGACCGGTCGACGGATCTCCTACGAATGGGCGATGATCGACGGCATCAACGACCGCCACACCGATGCCGTCGAGTTGGCCGACATCGCTCGTCGATCCGATGCCCACGTCAACCTGATCCCGCTCAACCCGACACCCGGCTGGCCGACCACCGGCAGCCCGAGAGCCCGTATCCGGGAGTTCGCCGACGAGCTGACCCGGCGGGGCACCAACGTCACCGTTCGAGCCAATCGTGGCACCGACATCGAAGCCGCCTGCGGGCAGTTGCGGGCCGAGCACGAGGCGACACCGGTCACGATCCGGGCCCCGCGCTGACCCCGGGTGGTACCGAACCCGCGGTCGCCCGCGGGTTCGGACCCATGCGTCCGCTTCGCAGAACCCTCGCCCATACTGGTGGCTCTATGTATCGCTGGTTCAATCCCTCGCACCCGCAGACCATGCAGACCGCCGTGTTCCTCGCGTACTTCGCTGCGGTGTTCGGACTCCTCTTCGGTGCCGGTGGCCGTGACGTCGGGCTGCAGATCCTCACGTCGGTGGGACTCGGTGCCGGCGCCTTCGGCGTCGCCAACAACAAGCGCATCGGCTACTACGCCCTGATCGTGTTCTCGGTGATCCGGGTCCTGCTCATCGTGGCGTCCCTGCGCTACAGCCTCGACATCATCTTCGTGCTTCGCTACGTGCTCAACCCGCTCGTGTTCCCGGCGGCGCTCGTGGCCGCCGTCATGCACCCACACACCCGCGAGTACCAGAAGATCTGGTTCGAGTAGCGGGCCGGTTCGACCCCGTCCCCGTCGCCGCATCGATCCGAAAACGGAGCTGACCCCGGGGGGCGGCGGCAGTCCCGGGGTCAGCGGCCGCTGCTCCGAAGAGCTGCAGCGGCCACGAGGGTAGTCTCGAATTGAACGAATGCTCGCGATTTCCGCTTGTTTTTTCGTAGGACCGGCGCCGTGACCTGCAACTCCGGGTCGAAACAGGCCGGCGTCGACCGGGATGCGGCCTGCCTCCGGCTGCTCGGGCGGTCAGTGGAGCGCTCCCACCACCTTGTCGACCAGGGCGGCGATCTCGACGGCCGATTTTCGGTAGTGCCGGCGCCCACGCTTGTACGGATCCTCGACGTCCCAACGCCGCTCCAGATACCGGATCGGTTCCCGTCCCTGCATCGCTGCCAGCAGTCCGTCGAGACCGTGGGCACCACGATCGATCAGTTCGGCGGCCTCCTTCAAGGGAACGATCCGGTCGAACACGCCTTCGTGCTCCATCACGATGTTCTGGATGTGGCGGGCCTCCATCGTGAGAACCAGATCGGACTCGGCGAGGAGGCGATCGTCGACGACCGACGACCGGTGTGGTCCGACCGCCACGTCGATCTTGCCGAGCGCCTTCGCCATGTCGGGCTCGATCGGCCGACCGACTTCGAGGAATCCCGCCGAGCGGTACCCGAACGACGACTCGCCGAAGTACTGACGGGCGATCGCCTCGGCCGCCGGGGACCGACAGATGTTGGCCGTGCAGACGAACAACACCTGGTGCGGAGGTGGGGATCCGGCTCGCTCGACTTCGGTCATCGGTCTTCCTCGGGGCTCGATCGGTCCGGGTCAGGGTATGGGACCGCCGGCTCGAACTCGTCGACCTCGCTCGGATCACCCCCGGCATGGCGCGGGTTGTAGCCTCGGCCCATGGCATCGACCGGCACCGAACGGCCCATGGGCACCGACCTCCCCCAGGGCGACGAGAAGCGCCAGGCGGTTCGGGAGATGTTCGACACCATCGCCCCCCGCTACGACCTGGTGAACCGGGTGATGACGTTCCGGATGGATGTCGGTTGGCGCCGCAAGTCCCAGGCCTCGCTGGCGCTCTCGCCGAACTCGGTCGTGCTCGACCTGGCGTCGGGAACCGGCGATTTCTCCGTCGAGCTCGCCGAAGCCGGCCACCGACCCATCGGCATCGACCTGAGCTACGGGATGCTGGCGGCCGCCCGGAGCGATGCGCCCCGGGTCCAGGGCGACCTGCTCGCCCTGCCGCTGGCCCCGGCGTCGGTCGATGCCGCCGTCTGCGGGTTCGCGCTCCGCAACCTCGTGTCGCTCCCCCCGTTCTTCGCCGAGCTGCATCGTGTCGTTCGCCCCGGAGGGCGCATCGCATTGCTGGACGTGTCGGCCCCCGACAACAAGGTGATGGCCTGGGGACACGGCATCTACTTCAACCGGATCGTACCCAAGGTGGGTGGCCTGCTGTCCGACAAGGCGGCCTACGCCTACCTCCCCCGGTCGGTGACCTACCTCCCCCCACCCGACCAGATGATCCAGATGCTGGGCGACGCGGGCTTCGACGAGGTGGAGCGGCGCCAGCTCAGCGGCGGGTTGACCCAGCTCCTCACGGGACGACGCAGCTGAGCAAACCCGTCGGACGACCGGCGTCTCGGGCAACACTGCTCAGCCCCCGGGCTGTTGTCGTTCGTTGCGTGCGACTAGCGTGACCGAGCGCGAACCCACGGCACCGGGCCGTTGGAACCATCGTCGGGCGAAGACGGTGTTGGGCAGCGAACAGGAAGCGGTGGGTTGAGATGGGCGGGAACGACCAACCGGGGTGGGCTCCGACACGTCGGGGGTTCATCACCACGATGGCCGGCGCCGCCGGCGCCCTCATGTTGCCCCCACTGTTGGGCCGCGCCGGGGCGGCAACGCTCGTCGCCCTCGAGAACCAGAAGCCCGGAAGCTCGGGC
This sequence comes from uncultured Acidimicrobiales bacterium, assembly GCA_963717115.1. Classification (GTDB taxonomy): domain Bacteria; phylum Actinomycetota; class Acidimicrobiia; order Acidimicrobiales; family SZUA-35; genus JBBQUN01. The sequence goes on from CAVQVO010000020.1 coordinate 1,040,987, forward strand.
TGGCGGCTCCAGCAGTCGAGCGGCGACAACCTCACGCCGATCAGCGCGTTCACCCGACATGCGAGTGCCCGGGCCGGCACGACTCTCGGTGTCTCGGTGCTGGTCAACGCCCGCGGATCGGTGACGGCACAGGTCTACCGCCTCGGCTGGTACGGCGGGTTGGGTGGCCGACTCATGGCGAACATCGGCCCGGTCGTCGTCGATCCCACGCCGACCCTCGCCCCGGATCCCAACACGGGTGAGACGGCCGCCTCGACTCCCCCGTCGTTCGACATCGCTCTCGGTGCGGACTGGCTGAGCGGGGTCTACGTCGTCCGGGTGATCAACGCCCAGGGCGCCGATGCCATGGCCCAGTTCGTCGTCATCGACGACCGCCCCGCCGACATCCTCTTCCAGCACGCCCTGCTCACCTCGGCCGCCTACTGCTACACACCGGTCGGTATCGGCAAGTCGCTGTACGACCACACCAGCAGCGGGGCCAACACCACGGCCACCGGCGCCCCACGGGCTGCGGTGGTCAGCCTCGACCGACCGCTCAACGGTGGAGGCGGGGGCGACTTCTTCGGGGTCGACGTCGACATGCTTCGCTGGCTGGAGCGACAGGGCTACGACGTCACCTACAAGACCGGCATCGACGTGCATCACGATCCCGGTTCACTCCTGCGTCACAAGATCCTGCTCTCGGCAGGACACGACGAGTACTGGACCGACGAGATGTTCGACGGTTGGACCCAGGCGCGGGACCAGGGCGTCAACCTGTTCGTCTCCGCCTCGAACTGTGCCTACTGGCGGGTCCGGCTCGCGCCGTCCTCCGATGGACGGCCCTATCGGAAGGTCATCTGCTACAAGGAGGCACCGGATCCCGGTTCGCCCCAAACCGTTCTGTTCCGCAATGCGGGCAAGCCCGAGCAGGAGCTGTTCGGCCTGAGTTGGTCGAACTGGAACTCGACGAACACGCGACTGGTCCCCGCCAACACCGGACACTGGTTCTGGGCCGGGTCCGGTGCCAGCGATGGTGTTGCGCTGCCGCCGGCGATCCTCGGGTACGAAATCGATGCCGTCGATTCGCGCTTCGGCCTGCCCGCTCACACCGAACGAGTCGTGCTCGCCGACTCCCCGTTCCCGACCTGGAACGGCGGAAGCGTACGCGCCCACATGTCGCTGCTCCGATCGACCAGCGGCGCTTGGGTCTTTGCGTCGGGGACGATCTCCTGGGCGTGGGGGCTCGGGCGTTCCGGCTATGAGAACACGGCGGTTCAGCGAGCCACGGCGAACCTGATCCAGCGGATGATCGCCGACTACAGCGGGCCGGAACCACCGGCCACGACCACGACGACCACCCTCGCCGCGACCACGACCACGATGGCGCCCGCCACGACGACCACGCAGCCCGCACCGTCGACGGCGTTCGCCCCGTTCGCCACAGCCCAGGCATTCGTGGGCCAGCAGTATCTCGACCTGCTCGGGCGATCCGCCGACGCCGGCGGTCTCGCCTACTGGTCCGACCAGGTCGGCTCCGACGGGTCGGGTCGGGCTCCGATGATCGACGGTTTCCTCGAGTCCGACGAGTTTCGCCCTCGAACCAGCATCGCCCGGCTCTATCTGGCCACGTTCACGAGGCTTCCCGATCCCGGCGGTTACGACTATTGGAACGATCAGGCGCTGCGCAACGGCCTTTCGCTGCTGTCGATGGCCGAGTTGTTCACGTCGTCGGCGGAGTTCCGGAACCGCTACGGCACCCCGGGCAGCCGTGAGTTCGTCGGTCTGATCTACCGCAACGTGTTCGATCGAGACCCCGACACCGATGGCTGGAACTACTGGACGACCCTCGTCGATCGCGGCATGACGAGCGGACAACTCCTGACCGCCTTCAGCGAGTCCGCCGAGGGCCGCCAGCGGTACCAGATCCGGATCGACGTGATCGCGACGTTCCAGGGGCTGCTCCGTCGTCCACCGTCCGAGCAGGAGTTCGCCGATTGGGGTGCCCGGCTCGGCCGGCCCGGTGCGAGGCGAACCGACCTCATCGGGGAGTTGCTGGCATCGTCGGCGTACGCGGCCCGCATCGGCTGACCCAGAGCCGACTCGTCGACCGGGCCCGACATCGGCCCGGAACGCGGGCAGACCGGGCCCCGACCGACCGGCAAGCGACGTCGGGCAACCGCATCAGGCTGCACCAGGCGCTCGACATGGGGTCGCAGCCCTCGACCTGCGGTCGCCACGTCCGGCGGACGGTCGCGGCGTCCGGCGACGGTCAAAACGCGAACCTCCGCCGGTCCTGAGGCCGGCGGAGGACGATTTCGGTCGATTGGAGGCCGACGGCGGGGAGCCGGCAGCGGGTCGATCAGGCGGGAGCGGTGGTCGCCCGGCGTGACCGGACCGTCAGCACGGCGCCACCCAGGACCATCGCCCCACCGATGACCGCCAGCGTGCCGGCATCGGAACCGGTCACCGGGAGCTGCTGCTTGGCGGCGACGGCGACCGGGGCTGCGGGCGCTGCGGCCACGGGAGCCGAGATCGGCTTGACCGGTGCCGGATCGAGCGTCACGGCTCCGACATCGACGGAGCCGCCGGCGGGAGCGCATTTCGCCGCGTCGGCCGTCGAATCGGCACAGGTCTGGGCGCCTGCCGCCGAGGCGCCGAAAGCGATCGAGGCGAGGATGGCGGCTGCGGCAATTCGGGTGCTGTTCATGGGGCTCAACCTTGGTTCGGTCTCGAGTGTTCAGGACGCATGGCCAATCATAGCAAGTCGTCGCCGGTGGGACATGGTGAAATGAACCCAGTCGACGATCCTTTCCTCGTGGTCGGGCGCCTGCCACCATCTCGGTAGGGTCGGGCGTTCGCCGCAGACCACCGGCGGCCGCCTGCTGCCCAACGCCGTCGAGAAAGGCCCGCCGGGTGACCACGTCGTCGAACGATCATGGACCGCCCTCGGATGGCGAGCTTCGGCCCCATCCCGTACCCCGTGACGGCGCGATGTTGCGAGTCCTGATGGTGAACTGCGACTTCGTGGACTACACCACCGGGCTCCGGCGGGCCGTCGCTCGACGAGTGGATCTCCGCACCGTCGAGTACACGGGGGATCTCGCTGCGGGAACGAACGACTCGAGTTCGCCCGACAGGATCAGGATCGGTCGGCCACGAGCCCGGAGCCCGCGATCCGCACTCGAGGCGGTGCGGCTGTTGCGCATGATCCTGCGCACCCGTCCCGACGTCGTCCACGTCCAGGCAACGGCGAACCCCACGATCGACCTCGCACTGTCGATCCTGCCCCGCCTGCGACGGACGCTGGTCGTCACCGTCCACGACATCGACCCGCACCCGGGCGACCCGGGCGTCTTTCCGCTCGCCTTCCCGATGATCCGTCATCTGGCCCGGTCGGCGACCCGGCTGATCATCCATGCCGAAGCGCTTCGATCGTCGGCGACGGCTCGCGGCGTCGATCCCGAGCGCATCGTGGTCGTTCCCCACGGGGAGCTGGGCTCGGTCGTCACGGGCGAGGACTGGACGCCGCGACCGTCGACGGGCGCGACGTTGATGGTGTTCGGCCGCCTCCACGCCTACAAGGGACTGTCCGTTCTGGTCGAGGCCCTTCCCCGGATTCGGGCGAGGGTTCCCGACGCCCGAATCCTCGTCTGCGGTCGAGGAGCAGAGCTCGACGAACTCCTGCGGAACGGCCTGCCCGACGGATGCGAGGTCAACGCCGGCTGGATACCGGCCGGCGACGTCGCGGCCCTCTTCGACGCGAGCACGGTCGTCGTACTCCCCTATCTGGAGGCGTCGCAGAGCGGGGTCGCCGCACTCGCGGCCGGTCTGGCTCGAGCGACGATCGTGAGCGACGTCGGAGGTCTCGCCGAGGCGGTCGGCTTCGGGGAGATCGGCGAAGTGGTACCGCCCGGGGACGTCGAGGCGCTCGCCGACGCCGCCGTCGGGCTCCTGCTCGACGAAGAACGTCGACATGGACTCGAACGACGGGCCTTCGAGGCCTCACGATCGGGCAGGCTGTCCTGGCCGGTCATCGCCGAGCGGACCGTCGAGGTGTACCGGCTCGCGATGGCCCGGCCCACGTAGCGACCCGATCACGACCGTGAGGCCCGAGCGCCCCGAGCCGACAACCCATTCACCGACCCCGGCGGGCCCGGACGACGGCTCTGGCCGAGATGGCGAAGAACTTGGCGTTGCCGACCGAGTATCGAACGAACAGTCGCCGCGGCTCCTTCAGCAGCCGATGGAACCATTCCAGGCCGCTTCGCTGCATCCACGCCGGCGCCCGTTCGACGGCACCGACATAGACCTCGAACGAGCCCCCGACCGCGACGATGATGGCCGGTCCCATCGCCCGGTGCTGACCGGCGACGAACGCCTCCTTCATCGGCGATGGCAACGCAACGAGCACGATGTCGGGTGAACAGGCAGCGATGGAGGCGGCAACGGCGGCGTCGCCGACGAACTGGTCGAATCCGTTGCACGTACCGACCACACGGGCACCCGGGTGCCGCTCGCCCATCTGGCTGGTCATCGCCTGCAACGTCTGATCGGTGCTGCCGAGCAGGAAGACGCCGAGCGATCGACGATCGGCCTCGAGGAGCAGCCGATCCATGAGGTCGGTGCCGTTCATGCGCGGTGTGGAGCGGCCCTCGGCGAGCCGGGCCAGCCAGCGGATCGGAACCCCGTCGCAGCCCACCACGTCGACGGCGTCGAGTGCCGCCCGCACGGCGTCGTCCTCGGCGGCCGCGACGACCTTCAGTGCGTTCAGCGACAGTTCGGAGGTGGGCAGACCCTCCTCGAGGCGGGTCAGCGCCATCTCGACGAAATCGTCCACGCCGCCGATCGTCAGGGGACAATCGGCGATACGGATCTGTTCGAGCACGGGGAGCCTCCTGGGCGTCACGAGGAAGGATGGCGCACCGACGGCCCGAACTCCAGGACCACCCGCGATTTCGGCGATCGGGGTTCGGGTCGGAGAACGACCCAGATCGTCATCGACGGTCGCCCAGTAGATTCGTCGGCATGTGTGGCATCGTGGGTGCAGTCAATCGGTCGCTCGACATGGACGCCGCGTTGATCGCCCTCGGCCACCGTGGCCCCGACAGCTCGGGTGAGACCCGGGTCGACGTCGCCGGGACCCCGGTCCACCTCGGCCACACCCGACTCGCCATCCTCGACCTCAGTCCGGCCGGGCACCAGCCCATGACCAGCCGGGACGGTCGCTGGACCGTCTCCTACAACGGCGAGATCTACAATCACCTCGACCTTCGCCGGGAGCTGCCGGGCCCGTTCCGGGGTCACTCCGACACCGAGACGCTGGTCGAACACATCGCCGTCCACGGTCTCGACCGGACGGTGCGGGCGTTGAACGGCATGTTCGCCTTCGCCGCGCTCGATCGAGCGTCGGGTGAACTCCACCTCGTCCGCGACCCCTTCGGCATCAAGCCGCTGTACTACCGGACCGGCGCCCCGGGTGAGCTGGTTTTCGCGTCCGAGATCCGGGCCCTCGGACCCCACCAGGGCGAGCGGCTCGAGTTCGACCCCGTTGCCCTGCAGACCTTCCTGACCCTGCGATTCGTTCCCTCCCCGGCGACGATCTGGAAGGGCGTCCATCGCCTCGCAGCCGGTCACGTCCTGACCATGGAGCTGGCCGGTGGGGCGATGCGAACCGCCCCGTTCATCGACCCGGTGACCGACCACTTCGGCGGCACGGTCGACGACGCCGTGACGCAGTACCAGGAGCTGCTCGGCAACGCCGTCGAACGTCAACTGCTCTCCGACGTGCCCGTCGGCATGCTGTTGTCGAGCGGGATCGACTCCTCGATCGTGGCGGCGCTCGCCGCCGAGCGAGGGCATGCGCTGCGGTGCTACACGGTGGGGTTCGGGGCCGAACACCGCGAGTCCGAGCTGGCCGGCGCCGCCGAGACCTGCCGAGTCCTCGGCCTCCCCTTCGTTCCGGTCGAGGTCGATGCCGACGCCGTCATCGACGCCGTGACGTCGGTGGTGGCGTCCCTCGAGGAACCGATCGTGTCGACGGCGGCGCTCGTGATGTGGCACCTGGTCCGTCGTGCGAGGGAGGACGTCACGGTCGTGCTCACGGGGCAGGGCAGCGACGAGCCGTGGGGTGGATACACCCGCTACCAGAACGAGATCGGTCGTGCCCTCAACCCGTTCACACCGGCTTGGCGATTGGCCGGCCTGACCAAGCCGCTCTGGTCGAGGGCCCCCGACTCGGTCGTGCGGGCCTTGCGCAGTCTGCCCGTCGACGACCGTCTCGACCGGTTCGTCGGAACGTACGAGTTGTTCGACGCCGACCAGCGGGCGACGCTCACCGGCGACTCGTCCGACGGCGCGGCGCGGTCCTCACTCGAGTACTGGTCGCACTGGCTGGCACCGGCCGACTGCTCCCCGGCCGAGGAGATGATGCGGATCGACACCCGAACCTGTCTGGCCGACGACTGGCTCCTGTACGGCGACAAGATCTCGATGGCGACGTCACTCGAGACGCGCGTTCCCATCCTCGATCTCGACGTCGTCCGATTCGTCGAGTCGCTCCCACTCGACATGCGGATCCGCCTCGGTCGACGGAAGATCGTCCACAAGAAGATGGCCGAGCGCTACCTGCCCGAATCCATCGTCAACCGGCCGAAGATGGGCTTCCCGACGCCCTTCGGCACGTGGGCCCGGGGCCCGATGCGCGACCTGGTTGGTTCGGTGCTGCTCGACGAGCTGCCGGCCACCGGCCACTTCCGTCGAGCGGCGCTCGAGGACGTCTGGGCGACCCATCTCGCCGGCAAGAAGGATCTGACACGACAGGTGTACGCCCTGTTCGTGCTGGGGTCGTGCCACCGCCAGCTGGCTTCGACCTAGCTCGGTCGCCGCATCGCTCGACGCCGGTCACCGAGCCCGGCGGCGGCGAACGCGACCCGCCACGGCAGGGTGGACGCGGCGATCGAGCCCACCCGCCACTGCCGTCGGATCGGGCCCTTGCCACGCGACAACAACTCGGCGACCCGATATGGCCGGGCCACCGGGCAGAGCAACGATCCGGCTTCGTCGAGCTCGATGTTGAGGCGCGCCGCCGCCGCCGCCTCGGTCCGGGTCGGTCGATTCCAGAACGCTCTCAGGACCTCGACGGCTGCGGCGGCCGAGACCGGCTCGAGGTCGGGTCGGGGACGCAGGTCCCCGGAGTCGGAGCCGGTCAGCCCACCGGGAGGGGGCAGACACCGGGCCACGTCGATGGCGGCCTCCCACACCGCAGTCCGCTCACGCTGCTCGAGCGCCGGGACGCCGCCGTCGAACACCGGCACGACGACGCCCTCGCGTCGGGTGAAGTCGACCGCACGTGGTTGACCCGCGCCGACGAACATCTCGATCGCCACCTCGACCGAGGGAAGGTCGATGGCTTCGACGCTGTCGTCGAAGGCGAATCGCTCGATCGAGAACATCTCGTCGACGACCGGGTCCACGCCCAGACCACCGAAATGGAAGCACCAGGGTTCGGACCCCGTGGTCTGGGCGACCAGATTGGCAGAGATCGCCGCCGCCTGGCCCCGCCACCCCACATCGACCAGGGCGGTCGGCTCGGGACGGAGCCCGGCGTCTCGGAGATAGTTCGTCATCGCCTCGTGACGCTCGCGGGCTCGATCGGCGACGATGGCATGCCCCGCTGCGGAGCGCAGATAGCGCTGCCAGACCGGGTCGAGGTGCTCGGGCAACGGCGTCGACGGGTCGATGCGAGCCAGTTCGCTGTCGGGCGGCAGGTCGGTGTGGACATGTCCGAGCCGTTTCAGCAGGCGAGCGAACGGGATCGAGAAACGATGCAGGTCGAGAAAGCCCGCGTGGTCCAGGGTTCCGATCTCGACGAACCGATCCACCCCGATCGTGTGGGCACCGGCGAGGGTCCACGTGAGCCGGTTGCCGTGGACGTAGAGCAGTCGACATCCCGCGAAGTGTCCTTCGGGCATGGCGACCGCCATCCGATAGGCGAGCTCGGCATCCCGGGCCACGAAGGCGATCTGGTGGATGCCTCGCTCGTGGCAGCGTTGCCGAAGCCAGAGGAGAAACGAACACCACGTCTGGCCGACGACCGAAGCACCGAGCTCGTGGTAGACCGGCTCGACGTCGCCGGCGGTGGCGCCGTGGGTCAACCGGCTCCGGATCGAAGCACCGGCAATCGCCGCGTCGGAGATCCGCCCGGTGTCGAGGAAGGCCCGCTCGTACCGGTTCGGGTTGGCATCGAATCGGGCGATCGTGCGGATCCCCATCGAGGCGGGGACGGCGCGGTCGGCGAATTCATGATTGCCGATGAACACGGCCTCGACCGGCGGCACTCGCCGGTCGTCCAACCAGATCCGGAACAGTGACCCATCGCTCTTGTGGGACTGTCGGTCCGAGGAGACGTAGAGCCCGTCCGATTCCCTCTTCAGTCCGCCGCTGACCAGCAAGGACTCGATCACCGCGACCGGGAGGTGCATGTCGGAGACGAAGTCGATGGTCGTGACATCACGAAGCTGCTGGAGCGCCGCCGCCGCACCGGGGACCGGACGACACCAGGACCGCTCGAGTTCGCATTCGATCGCGACGCACGTGTCCGGGTCGGCGTCGGCCAGTGCGGGATGGCCGTACCACGTGTGCAGATCGGCTCCGGAGGCAGCCGACGTCGCGAGTGCCCGCGCCCGGAGATAGCCGTCGGCGGTTCCGCTCCAGGCCCCGCAGCTGACGAGACGGGCGGCCAAGATCTCCAGCCGAGCCCGTTCGTCGGGGATCGTTCGAACGAGGACCGTCTCGAAGACATCCAGTCCGGTCGACCGCACGCCGAGTGCCGTGACTGCCGAGACGATGGCCGGCCAGTCCGTGGGTCGGGTCGGCGAGAGTCGCCCGAGGTGGACGTGCAGCCTCGGCATGGGCAGCGCCTCTCGCACGAGTTGCGGCAACGAAGATTGTCGACCCATGGACCCTCCAATCCGATCGAACGTGCCGACGATCCTGCACCACCGGGCCGTGCCGCACCCCATTTCCGACGAACGACGCCGCTCCCATCGGCAGTCCGTCGTCGCTCCTGAGCCCGTGCTCCGGATCGATCGACGGCCGACGACACAGGATCTCGAGCAGGGTTCTGGGCGACTTGACCCGCTGCCGAGGAGGTCCGCGTTGGATACCGTTCGAGCCGCTAGTCTGCCCCGGCGGAGTTCGTACGCAGACGCGTCGGCGCGGGCCTGACCCAGGGTGTATTTGGCCATGATGTACGAACAAGTGGGAGCCACCAGCCAGACGGCACGGCTCGAGGACTACCTGAAGGCCATTCGGGCCCACCGGTTGCTCATCGTTCTGACGGTCCTCGTCATGCTCCTCGTCGGGTCCTGGTTCAACGGACGCCGGGTGCCGGGTTACGAGGCGGAAACCGCCGTGGCCCTGGGTCCGACTCCGGTGGGATCCACCAACCCCAACTCCCTGCTGGCCCCCTCGGTCGAACGCGAGAGCGAGATCCTCGCCTCGTCCAAGACGGCGGTCCCGGTCATCGCCAAACTCGGCCTCGATGAGACCCCGGCTGCGGTGCTGCAGGGCATCGAGGTGTTGTTCGTTCCCAACTCCGCCGTCCTCGAACTGACCGCGTCGGGCACCGACCCCGAGGAAGTGTCGGCCATCGCCAATGCGTTCGTCGAGGAGTACACCTCGACCCGCGAAGCGGAGGCGGTCGCCTTCTACGAGGCCGACATCGCCGTCTACCAGGGTCAGGTCGACGACGTCGAGGCCGAACTCGACGCCAAGAACGCCGAGATCGCGGCACTGACCGCCGAACGTCAACGAATCTCCGGCGGCACACCCACTGCCACCGATGTCGCCCGCATCGGCGAGATCGACGGCCAGTTGGCCACGCTGCGCACCGAGGTCGGGATCCTGACCAACCGCAACATCGAGGCCAACCGCAATCTCAACAACTCCCAACGATCACAGTCGTCACGTCAGACCACCGCCGAGGTCATCCGCCTCAGCGAGCCGCCGGACTCACCGACCGGAATCGGCAACAACGTCCTGCTCGCCGGGTTCGGACTGGTCGGTCTGGCCCTCGGCATCGCGGCCGCCTTCATCGCCGAACGACTGGACACGACGGCTCGAGACGAGAAGGCGCTGTCGTTGGCACTCGGTGCCACGGTCGTCGGCCAGATCCCGTCGTTCGGTGTCCTGAATCGCAGCGGCACCGCCGGCCTGGTCATGCTCAACGAGGGAACCTCGGCGCGTATCCACCGCACCCAGGAGTCCATCCGTCGACTGCGGTCGGCAGTCCAGTTCCTGCTTCCCACAGCGGGCAAGGACGGCACCCTCGTGTTCGCGGTCTCCAGCGCCTACCCCGGCGAGGGCAAGAGCACCACCTCGGCCAACCTGGCCATCGCGCTGGCCCAGGGCGGGCAACGGGTCATCCTGGTGTCGGCCGACCTGCGGCGGCCGACCATCGAAGCACTGTTCGACATCACGGCAACCACGGGCCTGTCCGAGCTCCTCGGACGCCAGGAGGACTCGATCAGCCTCGTCGAGTCCGGCGTCGACAACCTGTGGATCGTGCCGTCCGGGTCGTCGGCCAAGAACCCGAGCGAGTTGCTCGGCTCGACGGTGTTCGCAACGGCGATCGAGGAACTCCGCTCGGGCGTCGACTTCGTCATCATCGACACCCCGCCGGTCCTGTCTGCCGCCGATGCCCTGGTCGTCGGGGCCCGAGCCGACGGCATGCTCGTCGTCGTCGACTCCCGCACGACCGACACCGAGGACCTCTTGCAGCTGCGATCCGAGCTGGAGCGATCCGGGACCCGCTTGCTCGGTGGTGTCCTCAATCGAGATCGCCGCCGCCGCGGCTCGTTGTTCCGCCGAGATCGCTACGACTACCGGCGAACCTCCGGGTCGCGTTAGTCTCCCGAACGTGCTGACCACCGTCACCAGGGCGCGTCCCGAGCAACTGGTGGTCCGCGCCCAGCCGGGCGTGCTCGAACGAATGCTCGTCGTTGCCGTGTTGTTCCTGAACCAGTTCGGCACCCCGGCCGACTGGTTCACGGTCACGACGAGCGCCAACGCGAGCGCGGGTCCCGCATCGAACCCACTCCTCGTCATGGGCACGCTCGGAATCGTCGGGGTGCTCACCCTCGGGCTGAACGGAAACGGGCAGGCGCTCGTCCGAGCCGTCTCGATCGAGCCCTTCCTGGTCGCCTTCGTGTTGCTCGCCGGCGTCTCGGCGTTCTGGTCCGACTCGTTCGTCGACGCGGTCACCGCCGTCGTCAACTTCTCCCTCCTCACCCTGTTGGCGTACACCCTGACCATCCGCTTTCGATTCATCGAGATCGTGCAGCTGGCGGCCATCGCCATGGCCATCGGGACCGTCATGCACCTGATCTGGGTGTTCGGCCTGCCCTCCTACGGCCGGGCGGCGAACGGCTGGACCGGGCTGGGCACGCAGAAGAACGCCCTGGGCACCCAGGCGGTTCAGGCCCTGCCCTTCTTCCTGCTGCTGGCCCGGGCCCGGCCTCGCTGGCGATTCCAGCTCTGGGCGCTCGCCATCGCCGCTGCCGTGCTGCTCGTCGGGTCGCAGTCGAAGACCATGCTGGCCTCGGGTGCCCTCACCGTGGCCGCATCGCTCTGCTACATCGCCTTCCGGGCCCGGAAGACGCTCTACGGCGCCGTGGTGATCACCCTCACGACCACCTCGATCGTCGCCGCCCTCTTCGCAACGGCCAACCTCTCGGTCCTGGCCGAGTACCTCGAGAAGGACGCCACGCTCACGGGCCGCACCGAGATGTGGCCGATCATCATCTCCGACATCGCCGACCGGCCGTGGCTCGGCCACGGCTTCTTCGGCTACTGGAACGGGTATCGAAGCCCCGCCCACGATGTCTGGGTGAGCCAGGCCTGGGCTCCGACGCACGCACACAACGCCGTCCTCGAGGTGGCGCTTCGCCTCGGCTTCGTCGGCCTCCTGCTCTTCGTCATCCTCAACGCTCGGGCCCTCGCTCGGGCCACGAGCCTGATCCGGTTCGTTCCCGGTCCGATGGCGCTGTTCCCACTGGTGTACTTCACACTCGTCCTGATGGCCTCGATCACCGAGTCCGGCGTCGTTCCGCAGCGGTTCGGCTGGGTCTTCTTCGTCGTCTGTCTGCTGGCGGCCGGTGCCAACCACCGCGAACGGCATGCCACGCGGCTCGTTCAGGCCGGTCAGCCCGACGCCGAGACGGCGGTCGATCCGGCGCGGCGCTCCCAGCGGGAAACGACAACGGCATAGATCCACAGCGAGGCGGCGAGCAGCGTCTCGGCGATGATGGTCGTGAGGGCTGCCGCCTGCCAGTTCCCACTCGGGATGAGGATCAGATTCAGCACGAGGTTGACGATCGTCGCCACCACCGTGAGCCACAGTCTCGCCACCTGATGGCCGGAGGCCGTGAGCACGTTCCCGATCGGGAACTGCAGGGCCTTGATGGCCGGCAGGACGCAGAGCAGGCGAATGACCTCTGCGGTTTCGGCGTACTCGGAGGGAAGGACCAGATCGACGGCGAATCCGGCGGTGACCAGGAGCCCGAGCGAGACGCCGATCGACAACGCCAGCGCCTGCAGCGTGACGCGCCGACCCTGGGCGATGCCGGTGGAGACCCCGTGGGACCCCGCTTCGAACATGACCTTGTCGTTGGCCCGGATCAGCGCCATCAGCGGCACGAGGGCCAGCGATGCGATGCGGTAGCCGGCGGCGTAGAACCCCGCACCCGCATCGTGACCATAGCGAAGCAGGATCGGTCGATCCGATGCGGACAGGAAGCCCTCCGCCGTGCTCCCGAAGGCGTAGGCGATGCCTGACCGATACTCCTCGAACGGTGTCGTCCGCAACCGGACGATCGTGCGCGTGTGCCGCATCAGCACGAGGTGGGCCACGGCGGTCCCCAGGAGCCCGAAGATCAGCAGATTCCAGCACCAAGCCGACAACGTCTTGTCCTGAAAGGCCACGAAGAAGCCCAGACCCCCGAGCCGAACCGTGGCGTTGGCGATGCGGATCTCGGCGGCCAGCCGGAGCTGACCGAGGGCGACGGCGTACTGAATGGCGTACTCGGCGAGGCTGAGGCCGACGAGTTGGCCCCCGAGCGTGAGCGCCACGAGCGATCGATCGATCCCGGGAAGGACGAGGGGTTGCAGTGCCACGGCCACGATGGTCGTTGCCACGGTTCCGAAGAAGGCGACCGAGAAGGCGAGGTCGAAGTCCTTGTTGGGGTCGGTCGAGACGACGACCCGCTTGAGGAGCAGCCAGGCGCTCCCGAACGTGGCGATCGGAGCTCCGATGCTCGCAACGGCCATCAGGCCACCGAGCACCCCGTAGGTGTCCGGTTCGAAGAACTGGGTCAGCGCCAGGAACAGGACGGCGCTGGTCAGCAGACCGACCACTTCGTTGACCAGCGACCAAGCGAATCGATGGGCCTGCTCGCGACCGGATCCTGCGGCTCCGAAGTCGGCGCTCCCGGAGGGTTCGTCTTGGGCTGTCGACGTCATGGGAGCTCGGCGGATTCGATCGGGAGGTGGAGAACGGTGGTCAGCAGATGGTCGAGCCCGACCGTACCAACGCCGCGAATCGACCACGCCGGCACACGCTTCCCGAACGATGAGGAGTGCCACCCATCGATCGGGTCGATCGAACCACGGTTCGCCGACCACCGCAGTTCGGGCGGCAGGACCAGTCTCGCCGCGAGTGCCCGGCCGCCATGCTCCCAGGACAGCTGGGCGACGCCATCCACCCAGCCGAGGTCGACCAACGGCCCGAGGGGCAGGCGCAACTCGACGGGGACGGTGACCGTCGGATCGGACCCCACCAGTCGATCGGTGACGGTCAGGGTGCGGTGCTCGGGCGTCCACACGACCCGTCGCTGGTGGAGCACCCCGAATCGGCCGAGGTAGCCGTCGTGCTCGCCCAGCACCGAGCGAGTTCCGTCGACGGTCTCGTCGTGCAGGAGGCGGGTCCGAGCCACCGACGACCACAGGAAGGTGCCCGATGGCATCGATTGGTCGAGTCCATCGATCGAGAGCGTGGCATGGGCGGCGGTCGATCGGAAGTGATCCCGCCAGACGGGATCGTTGCCGTAGCAGAAGGTACCCGGATCGGCCACGATCTCGACGCCCTGGTGACGCACTTCGAGCGCCAGCGCATCGGCGTGGGCATGGGCATACAGCGGGCCCAGCCCGTGGGGCCCCACATCGAATCGCCACCACGTGTCACCGTCCCGGACGATGGCCATACCGGCATCATCGAACGACGCCCGTCGGACCGAGGGTCGGTCTCCCACGTCGAGCGACCGGTCCCCGAGGAGCATCGATCGGAGATCCGGCCTGGTCACCGGCCACCAGTCGAGCGCACCGAACAAGGCCGCACCCGTCGCCAGTTGGCTTGCGACCGCGTCATGGTCGGGGCGATCGAGCAGGACGCCATGGGCGGAGTCGTCGTCGCCCTGCCGGGGCGCACCACCGAGCTGGTCGCACACCCCGGCCTGCGCGTCGAGCATGCTCGCCACGGTGTGCCAGGCGGCGAACCCGTGCCCGCCCCACTCGAGCTCGACGACGGCCGGGAGCGTCAGCTCGAGCACGAAGGTGTGATAGCCGCTGGCCAGCTCGCGGTTGATCCCCGACGGAAAGGTCTGGGCGCGCAGTTGTTCGGCCAACTCCGACGAGGCCTCCTCGCGCCAGCGTTCCGAGTCGGCGAACCAGGGAAAGGCCGTCGCGGCTGCGGCGAGTCCCGACACCTCGGCGATTCGATGGTTGTTGGCCGAACTCCCGGTGCTCGGGAATGCGGCGAGCCATTGCTGGTGGCGGGCCAGTTGCTCGACGAAGATCGGGTTCTCCTCGAAGAGGGCGGTCACTCCCGACCACGTGCCGAGCAACCGGCGGAGCCAGATCCACGACTGGAGGCGCATCCCGATCTCGATGCCGCTCGACCAGTGCACACCCGCCATGAACGGGGAGGCCGCCATCCAGGCCGACAGGTCGGCTTCGACACGCCGGGCGAATCGTTCGTCGCCGTCCAAGGCAAAGGCCATGGCGACGATGGTCAGATACTGGTGGCGAGAAAGCTCCCAGACGTGTTTCATCGATCGCGACGTGTCGGCCCCAGCGGTCGGTCGCCCGGCCGATCCGCTCATCGACGGGTCGTGGAAGAAGTCGGGCGTGGGCAGCAACCGATCGTGGCGCACGCCAAGCACCTCGAGATCGCCTTCGAGAATTCTCGCGGCCGCGGCGACCGCAACGTCGGCCGACGGCGAGGCTCTGAGGTCGGGAAGGATTCGGGCCAAGGGCGACCGGTCGACGAATTCGGGCTTGCCCCGAAGCCTCGGGGTCGAGGGGGGGCGTCGCTCCCACTGGTTCCGGCGAAGGCGTTGCCGACCCTTCTCGACGATCTCGGCGGGGTCCATGGCCAGCAGCCGTGTCCGGTACCACGAAGCGGTCATGATCGTCCCTCGATCGGCCCATTCCGACGTCGAGGTTCGGATCGCTCGGTCGGTCTGCCATCATGATCCGATGTTGACCACGATGGCACAGCGCTTCTCGGCCCGTTCACGGGCCTACCGCGGCGAACAGTTCCGCCGATTGCTGGGCCCGACGGCCGAAGACCGGATTCTGGACCTGGGGGGCGGCGACGGCCGCCACTTCGCGGCGATCAGCCCCCTGCGCGACAACGTCACCGTCGCGGACATCGCCGAATCCGACCTGGCAACCGCCAGCCGAGAGTTCGGGTTCCAAACCGTGAAGCTCGAGGAATTGGGCCGGCTGCCCTTCGATGACCGCGCCTTCGACATCGTGTTCTGTTCGAGCGTGATCGAGCACGTGACCGGGCCGAAGGCGGCGGTGGAGCAGATGCGCGACACGAGGGAGTTCGAGGCGTCGAGCCGGCTCCATCAGGAGCAGTTCGCCGCCGAGCTCCGGCGTATCACGTCGTCCTACTTCGTGCAGACCCCCAACCGGTACTACCCCATCGAGAGCCACAGCTGGCTTCCCGGCGTGGTCGCCGTCCTGCCCCGGTCCGCCCACGTCACGACCATCGACATCACCAATCGGTTCTGGATCAACACGACCTCGCCCGACTGGAGGCTGCTCACGGCCTCCGAGATGGCCGAGCTGTTTCCCGACGCCGAGATCGAGCGCGAACGCTCGCTGGGATTCACCAAGTCGCTGCTGGCGATCAAGGGTCGACAGCCCCGCAGCTGAGGGTTCGATCGGGCTGCCGCCACGCATCCCCGTCGGTATCGGGCACATGCTCAGGGCTCCCAGGCCCCGATCGACACGCTGGACGGTCGCGGGTTGCCCGATCCGTCGATCGAAGAACCGAATGCCGGATCGCCGGACCCCACCAGACCCGAGTCGGCCAGCGGCGTGTGCGTCCCTCGGGGCGAATCCGGGTCGAGGCTCGCCAGGAGTTCGAGGCCCGGCGGCAGGAGGAGGTTGGTGTCACCCGGTGGCAGTGGTCCTGCGGTGAACGCATTGTTGACGAAGGTGACGTTGGCCAGGGAGGCGTCGGCGAGCCACGGGGCCACCCCGTCCAGCGAAATCACGAGGTTGTTCGCGAACAGCACGTTGTCGCCCGAGGCGGTGAGTTCCGCCCGACCCCCGAACAGATCGGGTGACCACCCGTCATGGATGAGCGTGTTGTTGATCACGTCGGTGTTCGACGTCCGGAAGACGTGGATTCCTCGGCCACCGTTGTCGATACAGGTGTTGTTCTCGACGAGGTTCCGGCCGGTGTAGCTCGACAACGAGAACAGATCGAGGATGATGCAGTTGCCGTCGGTCAGCAACCCGGTCTCGGGCTCGAACACCTCGGTGTAGTTGCTCACGACGAGGTTGCCCCGGATGATGTTGGAGTACTCGTCAGGTCCTGCGTCGGGGCCGATGGGCTCGTAGATGCTGAGACCACTGCCCTGATAGAAGCTCCGGCGGGCCGTGCCTCGAACCTCGTTGTACTCCATCGTCACCATGGCGCTCTGTGTGGCCGAGATACCGGCGGCCCCGAAGTTCTCCATGAGATTGTTGCGGATCACGACGTTGTGTGACTGATCCTTGAGCCGCACACCCGCGCCGTGTTCGCTGTCGTCGCGGCCGAGCATCGTGAACCCATCGATCACCACGTAGCTCGAGGCGATCAGCTCGAACCCATTGCCCCACATGCCCCCGGCGTCGATCACGACCGCTTCCTCGGGGAACGGCGTCAGGGTGATCCAGGCGTCGGGTGTGCCGACGATGGTGCCCAGGACGTGGTCGGTGTCGAGATCGCTGTAGGTACCACCCCGGAAATAGAGCGTGTCGCCGGGCTGGAGGATCCGGATCGCCTCGCGAGGCTTGCGAAAGGGATCGTCGAGGGTGCCGCTCGCGCCGTCACGGCCCCGTTCGGCATCGACGAAGACGGCGGGTTCGTCGTAGGGCGGGAGCGTCGTGGTCGGAGCGGTGGTGGTCGTCGTCGTCGACGTCGACGTCGACGGCGCGGCCTCGTCCAGTTCGCCGGCACCACCCGACTCCGAGGAGATCTGCGGGGACGAGGAACCGCCATCGCTGGTTCCGACACAGGCCGCCAGTCCCACGCCGAGGATGATCCAGAGCGCCAAGACCGTTCGCGTCGGACCGGCGACGAGGGAGGAGATGGCAGTGCGCACCTGCTGCAGGGTAGGGCAGATCCTCGGCAGTCAGAACGGCAGGTCTGCCCACCGAGCGCGTTGCAGGGTGGGTTTGGCGAGACCGGCGGTGAGCATTTCTGCCTAATGTCGCGCGCCTGACCTTCCGATGATAGGTCAATGACCTCTGGCGGAGCACTGGCGTCGACCGGAAACGAACGCGTTCCAGCGCGTTCGACCCTCGTTCGACGAGCTCGCAATCGTCAGATCGTCGTCGGAATCGTCGCCGCGGTGTCGGTGCTCGCGTCGTACGGCGCCTGGTCACCGGGAAATGACGGCGGCGATTGGCAACTCTCGATGACCGACGACCCAGGCGAGACCTCGTTGCCACCTCCCGATGTTCTGCCGCTCCTCGACGAGACACCGGAGGTCGAGATCTCCGCGATCGATCAGACGCCGACATCTCCGCCGACCAGTGCACCCACGGCCCCCGCTCCCGAGCCCGCTCAGGACGTGGCGCCGCAGGAGACCGACCCGCTCGGCCGGGACACCGGACTCGGCGTCCCCTCGCTCGCGACCGCTGCTCCCGAGGTCCAACGCCTCATCGAGGAGGGTCTCGCCGTGGCCGCAGCCCGAGCCACGGGTTCGACCGACCCTGAGCCCGGGGTGACTGCACCCCCGACCGCTCCCTCGCCACCGGCCGCTCCCTCGCCACCGGCCGGAGCGGGTCCTCCACGCACGACGGTCCCACCTGCGACCAGTCCGGCCCCGCCGACGACCGCTGCACCACCGACCACACCGGCCCCACCGACCACCCCCGCACCACCGACCACACCGGCCCCACCGACCACCCCCGCGCCACCGACCACTCCGCCCGTCACGGCGCCACCGACCACCGTCCGGCCGTCCCAACCGGCTGGGCCCGATCCGGTGGCACCCGGCGACGTCGTCGTCGCCGTCGATCCACGGATTCCCATGGGCCAGCGCGAGATCGGCCAGATGATGGTCGCCGGGCGGATCATCAACGGACCGCTCCCGAGCGCCATCACCGCGGGGCCCGACGCCACCGGCAACACCCTTCGAGTCGGTCCGGTACCCGATCCGCAGAACCCTGCTCGGCAAGTCCTGTACTTCGGAGTGGATGCCGACGATCCGGTCATCTTCGACGGGACGAGGGCACACCTGTCCAACCTGAGTCAAACGCTCCCGTTCAACGAGACCTTCTGGCACACCGCCAGCATCATGCACGAGGACTGGACCGGTACGACCAACAACCAGGCCATCTGGGAGTGGCACGACGGTGACCACTCGAGCGGGCTCAGCCCGTTCCTGGCCTTCTACATCCAGGGCGGGAAGCTGACGATCGGAGCCCGCTATGCGTCGCGACCGAATCCGAGTCGGGCCGACATGATCGGCGTCACGCTCTTCAGTGAACCCGCGACGGCTGCGAATCAGTGGCAGGACTACGTCATCCAGGGGCGCATCAACCCCTATGCGGGCGGCGGTGGCTTCGTCCGGATCTGGCGCGACGGTGTCCTCATCGTCGACTACCAGGGCCCCATCGGCTACGACCAGCCGGGCCATCCGTCGTATGCCGTGATGGGGTACTACCACTGGCACAGCTACAACCCGTTCGACCGACGCATCCCCGTTCGGCGGACCTATTGGGCGTGGTCCTCCGTGGTGCGTGACCCGGCCGGCCGCTACTCCACGGCCGATCTCCAGGCCCATCTGGCGGCCAACAGCGGCTGACCATCGAGGCTCGTCGTCGCCGGGGAACTCCCCGAGAGGGGCTCAGGGCACCAGACGAGACGAGCGGCGCTCCCGGTCATCGCGACGACCCCGGTCCGACCCACTTCGGTTCGCTGGTACGTTCACGAACTGTGTCCAGTCCTTCGCCCGAACTGCTCGGCGCATCCGATCAGCACCAGAGGCAGGCAGCCCGTGCGGCGACGGCGACGATCGGTGGACGGTGACCGCCACCGATCCGCGACGTTCGATCCGGTACTTCGTTCCGGGTTTCCAGGGCGGCGTGGGCATCGTCGGGCTGGGTCTGGCATCCGACCCTGATTGGCGGCCGGCCGATCTCCACTTCGATCTGATCGAGACGATGCCATCGGTTTCTCCGGCCGGGGTCGGCCACTTCCTGACCATCGCCCTCTCGCTGCTGGGGAACCGACGACGCCAGGTGGCCCTGGTGCATCTGAACGTGTCCATCAATGGCAGCACCGTCCGAAAGATGCTTCTCGGCCTCATCTGTCGCGTCCGCCGCATTCCGTATGTGATCCACATCCACAGCGGCAACTACGGATCGTTCTACGCGAGTCGGTCGACTCGCAGTCGTCGCCGCATCACCCGCTTCATGCAGCGGGCCGACCGGGTGATCGTGCTCGGCGAGCAGATGCGTCAGATGGCGCTCGACACGATCGGTCTGGAGCCCGACCGAGTCGCCGTCGTGCCGAACGCGGTCATCGATCCGGGCCCGGTCGTCACCACCTCCGGAAAGCCCGTCACCGTTCTCCATCACGGTCGTCTCTCGGACGAGAAGGGCACGTTCGATCTTCTCCACGCCCTCGCCCGACTCGACCGAGGCCTTCCTTGGCAGGCCGTGGTCGCCGGCGACGGAGCCACCGGCGAGGTGCGGGAGTTCGTCTCGAGGTCCGGCCTCGCCGACCGCGTTCGCGTCTGCAACTGGCTCGATCGTGACGCGGCCATCGACGAGATCGTGCGGGCGGACATCTACGCGCTGCCGTCACACAGTGAAGGACTGTCGTTGTCCCTGCTCGAGGCCATGGCGGCCGGACTCGCTTGCATCACGACACCGGTCGGCGCCCACGTCGACGTCGTGGATTCGGGGCGATGCGGGGTGATCGTTCCGGTCGGCGACGACGGGGCGCTGGCCGAAGCATTGCGGGAACTGATCGAGGATCCGGGACTCCGGGCCCGTCTGGGACGGGCGGCCAGGGAACGATTCCTCGTTCACTACGAGATCACGAGACTGCGTCAGCAGCTCGCCGATCTCTACCGTGACGTGCTCGAAGGCCCGGCGCCGATCTGATCGGAACGAAACCGGGACCGCGGCGGAGAGGGTGGTCGATCGCCGGCGGATGCCGGGCGGACGGCCGATCTCGGCAGGCCATCGGCGCGAGCGGGTCTCATCGACGCACGTCGATCGCTGCGAGCCGCTGCCGCAAGGCATCGTGCCGGGCTTCGAGCGCCGCGGTCGGCGGTCGACCGAGGTCGCCCAGGATTCGGTCGAGCTGATGGGCCCAGTCCAGGCGACCGGCGGCGATGGCCATGTTCTGCAAGGCCGCGCCCGACGGATCCTCGGAGTCGTTCACGATGCTCTCGAGTCGCTCGGCATCACCGTCGAGCGGCCAGTCGAACGCGACGAGGCCGTCCAAGCCGGCAGCCCGCATCGAGTCCTGATGGGGTAGCTCACCGATCACCTTCGCGCCGCCGGCTGCGGCTTCGGCGAAACGCGCCGAGACATCGCGGGCACCACCGATCATGGCCGCCTCGTCGAACCGCGCATGGTTGGCGATGACGAACTCGCTGAATCGGCAGCGGCGAAGGTAGTTGCTGCGGTGCAGCGTCATGTTCGTGACCGTGCCGCCGGACAGCGTGTCGATCAGGTAGAGCCGATTCAGTCGATCGGCGACCTCACCGAGGGTTCGATGCTGCGGCTCGGACCGCCGGCCGGGATTGTGGAACAGAATGGGCCGCGGCAACTCCGCCTCCGGTGGCAGCGGGACCGCCAGCGCGTCGACACCGGCTGCCAGGTGGGCGACCCGATTCCCCCATGGGTCGACCAGGGCTCGTGCCCCACTCTCGTTGGCGACGTAGATCCGGTCGAACTGGTCGAACGGTTCGGCGCGGAGCGGCGTGCGGCCACGGCTGCCGGCCCATGCGTCGACCATCCAGCACACCCGATGCGTGGTCGCACGCAAGACCGGTCGGATCTCGCCCAGCGTCGTGAAGTCGAACGGGCCGGTCGCAACGAAGAAGACGAGATCGTAGTGGCCGGCCAACCCGTCGGCGGTGGTGGTCCGGGCCATCCGACTCCAGGCATGGCTGCCGTCGACCCCCGCCCGACGCAGGAGCTGGTAGCTCCGCCGCGCCGCCGTGAAGGCCAGGTCGCCGTGGAAGTGCTGGACTTCCACGAGGTCTGCGTCGAGCAGGTCGACCACGAGGTCCTCGAACTCGTACCAGCCTGCATAGGCCGGATGTCGAACCACTCGGCGGAGCGAGAGGACCAGCGTCTTCATCTCGTTCGAAGGTCGGTCGGCCGCAGGATCCCATCACCATCGAGGACTCCGGCGATGACCTCGGCGATGCGGTCGCCGGCTCGACCATCCCACAGGTCGGGGCATCGGGCCTCGGCCGGTGATTCGAGCGATTCCATCGCGGCCGCCACGATCGTGTCCGGGTCGACGCCCACCAACCGGTTGGTGCCCTGCGTGATCGTGATGGGTCGCTCGGTGTTGTCGCGCAGGGTCAGACAGGGCACCCCGAGCGCCGTGGTCTCCTCCTGGAGGCCTCCCGAGTCGGTCAGGACCAGTCGGGCACCGGCCTGCAGTGCCAGGAAGTCCAGGTAGCCGCGGGGCTCGACGACTCGAACCCGTGACCCCAGCCGCTTCGCCGCCGGCAGCGATTCGAGGTGGCCGATCGTGCGCGGGTGCGCCGGGAAGACCAGGGGGAGTTGCTCGCCGACCCGGTTGAGTGCCGACACCAGACCCGAGAGGGTTTCCGGATCGTCGACGTTCGAAGGCCGGTGGAGAGTCACCAGCCCGTAGGCCTGGTGCTCGAGCCCCAGCTCGGCCAGCACCGGTCGCCGGCGGGCGCGCTCGGCGTTGACGAGGAGCGTGTCGATCATCACGTTGCCGACGAGGTGGATCTGATCGTCGAAGTACCCCTCGGCCACGAGGTTCTCGACTGCGTCGGGCGAGGGAGCGAACAGCAGATCGGCCAACCGATCGGCGACCAGACGGTTCACCTCCTCGGGCATGGCCCAGTCACGGCTGCGAAGTCCGGCCTCGACATGGGCGACCAGGCAACCCGCCTTGGCCGCGACGAGCGCACAGGCGAGCGTGGAGTTCACGTCGCCGACGACGACCACCATCGAGGTCGGGTGCTCGTCGAGGTGGCGTTCGAACGCCACCATGACCCGGGCCACCTGTTCGGCATGTCCCCCGCTCCCGGTGCCCAGATGGACGTCGGGAGCGCGCAGCCCCAGGTCGTCGAAGAAGACGTCGCTCATCGATTCGTCGTAGTGCTGCCCCGTGTGGACCAGCTCGGTGTCGATTCCGATGCGTTCGAGCGCATCGATGACCGGTTTGATCTTCATGAAGTTTGGCCGGGCACCGGCGACGCAGGTCACCCGCCGTAGACCTTCGATGACCATCGATCCCCTGCTTCCGAGCTCGTTGCGACGGCTGCACCGTAGCCGCGTCCACCCATCGCGCTCGCGGATCGACGTCGATGTCCGGTCGTCAGGTCGGTGCGGGCCACAGCTCCCGATCGGGACCGCGACCCGCTGCGACGACGCGTGCCGACGTCGCCGGCGTCACCGACAATCCGGCCATCAGGCAGTACGGTCGGGCTCGTGCAGGGACCCGCCCGAATCCGACGTCCGCTTCGGTGGTGGATCGTCCTCGGCGTGGGGCTCTGGGTCGCCGCGGTCGGCCTCACCCTGCGTGATGCCGCCGCCGACGCCCGCCTGGCCCGTTCCTTGCTCGGGCCGCTGGCCGACACCTCGGAACTCGACGACCTCGACATCGGGGCCATGCTGGCCGACACGCGTACGGCGGATCGAGCCATCCATGAGGCCGAAGCCCGCCTCGGCAGCCCGGTCCTCCTGCCGCTGCGAATCCTTCCGGTGATCGGCCGTCAGTTGGCCTCGGCCTCCACGCTGGCCTCGACCTCGGCCCGCACCACCGAATCCCTCGTCCCGATGCTGACCCGCATGGAAGACGCGACGAACAATGCCCGGGATCTCGATCGGGTCGGGTTCCTGGTCGACCTCGAAGCGGACCTCGCCGCCGTCGAGGCGAGCGTCGTCGGAGCCGACCTCGGCCCGACCAACGGACTCGTCACGACCCTCGTCGATGCCCGAAACGAGGTGGCCATCCAGTACGCGAAGGCCGAGGAGCGGGTCGTCTCGCTCCGGACCGCCGTTGCCGGCTTTCGATCGTTCCTCGACGGGTCGACCTACCTCCTGCTCGGGGCCAACAACGCCGAGATGCGGTTGGGGGGTGGCATGGTGCTCTCGGCGGGCGAGATCCAAACCGTCGGGGGCGACTTCGTGCTCCCGGGTCTGACTCCGACCGAGGCGCTCTTCCCGATCCCGGCGAATCCCATCGTCGACGAGTCGGTCGACCGGAACTGGGGATTCCTGAACCCGACCAACGACATGCGCAAGCTCGGCTACACCGCCCGATTCGCCGACTACAGCGGGCCGCAGGGCCTCAACATGTGGGAAGCCGAGTTCGGCAACCGCCCCGACGGCGTGCTCCTGGTCGACCCGTACGTGCTGGCCGCCCTGCTCTCGGTGATCGGTCCGGTCGAGGTGGACGGATTCGTGGTCGACGAATCCAACGCCCTGCAGTACATGCTCGTCGATCAGTACGCCGAGTTCGACCCGACCGACGACGGCCGGAGCGAACGGCAAGATCGTCTGTCGGCCATTGCCACGGCCGTGGTCTCGGAGTTCGGGCAGCGATCGTGGGACCCGATCGAACTGCTCTCGGCGCTCCAGCCGCTCGTTGCCGGCCGGCACCTCCTCGCCTACAGCGAGAACGAGGTCCAGCAGCGAGCGTGGTCGGACCTCGGGGTCTCGGGCGAACTCACCGGGTTGGAGACCGGCGTGTTCCTGCTGAACCTCGGTGCGTCCAAGCTGGATCCTTTCATCGAGATCGAGGTCGATGTCTCGGTCACCGACGACGGCGACGGCCGGCTCGTCCGCTACGACGTCGCCCTGACCAACACCGCTCGTGACCCGGGTGCCGTGGCGCCGTATGCGCTCGGCTCGTGGGAGGACATCGGCCTCGAGCCCGGGACCTACCTCGGCCGGTTGGCGCTCTATGTGCCCGGCCCGTCGTCGGACCAGCGTTTCGTCCCGGAGCGCAAGCTCGAGGTCTTCGGCCTGGACGGGCCGGTCGTCGTGACCGCCACGCGGGTCGAGATCCGGTCGGGCGCCACGCTTCGGACCAGCTTCGTCTATCGACTGCCTGCCGAGGTCGGTGCCGTGGTCATCGAACCCTCGGCCCGGTATCCGGCCGAGGTGTGGACCTGGGAGGACCAGACCTTCGACGATTCGCTGCGTCGACGGATCTCGGTGCCGACGGGTGAACTCGTGGTCGACTGACCAACGCCGCGCCGACGGTCGATCAGCCGCCCGTGCCCCGGACGACCGGGCTGACCGTCTTCACGAGGAGAACGAGGTCGTGGCGCAACGACATCTGTCGGCGGTACTCCTCGTCGAGGTGTAGTCCGGCCCGGAGGTCGCCATCGAGGCGCAGCGGCGACAGCTGGAACGGTCCGGTCAGGCCCGGGCGGACGTCGTGCCGGGGATGGTCCCGGAAGGAGGCATCGGCTCGGAGATCGAGCTCGGGGCGGGGTCCCACCAGGCTCATCTGCCCCCGGATGACGTTCCAGAGTTGGGGCATCTCGTCGAGGCTGTATCGGCGCAGGACGCGACCCAGTCGGGTGTGACGTGGATCATCGGAACTCTTGTGGGTGACGCGCCGCTCGGTGCCGTCGAAGGCCCGTTGCGATGCTCGTCGACAATGCTGCATGGTGCGGAACTTGATGCAGCGGTAGGTGCGTCCGTGACGGCCGACCCGTTCCTGGCGCAGGATCACCCCGGAGCCGAGCGTCGAACGCAACGACACCCACACCACGAACAGCAACGGCAGGAGCATGACGAACAACACCACCGAGAACACCAGATCGAAGGCCCGCTTGCCCCCGCGCTCGTAGACCGAGCGAGCGATGCTCGTCGACTCGACCGGGCCGTAGATGATGACGATGCCATCGCCGGTGTCGACCCGCCTGCCACCGTCGGAGGTCGGGGTGACGCGAGCGCCCGGACCTCCGGCGTCGCTTCTGACCGTCCCCTCCAGCACCCGGGCACTCTAAGCCAACGACGTCCCCGATTGCATCCTGACGGGCGCTTTGACCCAACTTCGGGCCCGGACCGGCTGCGGTGGGTGGTATTGCCCACACCCTCCGAGCGGTGATCACAGACGGGGCGTGTTCACCTGACTACCCTGGTCATCGGTACCGGCGGAGCGAGTGGAGAACGATGGCGAACCTACGGGACTGGCGATGGATTGCGAAGCGGACCCAGCCATGGGCCGATTTCCTGACCGTCGCCGCGGCCTGGTCGCTGGTCCTGCTCCTGACCAACTACACCTCCGATGCCTTGCGTCGACCGTGGCAGTCCGTGGCCTTCTCGCTCTTCGCCGGTGTGACCGCCGTGGCCCTGTTGGCCAGGCGTGGCCTGTACTCGGGACGACCGACGCTCCCGCGGACCGAGGAGATCTCGCGACTCCTGTCGTCGCTGTTCATCACCGGTTTCGCCATCGCCGCCCTGTCGGCCCTGGTCAACTGGCCGATCGGTGCCCGCGACCTCGCTGCGGGGATCCTGCTCTCGATCGGGTTGCGTTCCCTGGTCCGGGGCGCCCTGCGAGAGGTCGGGGCCCGCTTCTCATCCGCTGACACCAGGGTCCCGGTGGTCGTCGTGGGGGTGGGACTCGAGGCCCGCGACCTGGTCGAACTCATCCAGGACCATCCCGAGAGCCGGATGCAGTTCCTCGGTGTGATCGGCCACGAACGGGTGGCCACCGAGAGCGGATTGGCCGACGTCTGGCTCGGACCGGCCGACCGCATGATCGAACTGATGGGATCGATCGGGGCCCAGGCGGCGATCCTGACCGCAACCGGGTTCCGGAGCGAGCAGTTCTCGACGTTGACCGCCCAACTGTTCAGCGCCGGGTTCGACGTCCACGTCTCGACGGGCGTGAATCGCCTGACGAAGACTCGCTACCACGTTCGTTCGCTGTCACACGAGCCGTTGGTCGTGCTCCGTCACCGGCGGCCCGCCCGGTGGGAACTGGCCACCAAACGTGGCCTCGACGTGACCATGGCGTCCATCGGCCTGTTCCTGGCCGCTCCCCTGCTGCTGATCACGGCGCTCGCGATCAAGGCTGCCGACCGCGGTCCGGTGTTCTTCCGGTCCCGGCGGGTCGGCACCAACGGCGAGGCGTTCGACATGCTCAAGTTCCGATCGATGACGGTCGGCGCCGACGAGCAGAAGGACGAACTCCGTGAGCTCAACCAGCGCACCGGCCCGCTGTTCAAGCTCACCGCCGACCCCCGGGTCACCCGGGTCGGGCGGGTCCTGCGCGACACCTCGATCGACGAGCTCCCCCAGCTGATCAACGTCCTGCGTGGCGAGATGAGCCTCGTCGGACCGAGACCGGCACTTCCCGAGGAGGGCAGCGCCTTCGACGACGAGCTTCGGAGCCGCTTCGCCGTGCGGCCCGGCATCACGGGCCTGTGGCAGGTCGAAGCCCGATCGAATGCGAGCTTTGCAGCCTACCGACGTCTCGACCTGCACTACGTCGAGAACTGGTCGCTGGGGCTCGACCTGCGGATCATCCTGGCCACGATCGAGCAGTTGGCCGTCGGGGTGCTCACCCTCCCCTTGCATCTGCTCGGCGGGAAGCCCATCGACGGCGTCATCGACCTGCGTGACCGTCGCCGGCGCGCAACGCTCGGAGCGCCGCTGCCGTCGGAGCCGAACGGGTCGAGCCCGGCCGTGACCGATGACGACATCCCCCCGAGCTACGACGTGCCGATCGACCTCGACGTGTTCGGCACCCAGGACAGCAACGTCTGATCTGATCATGGAGCCCCGCGTGGCCACCATCGTCCTGGCCGCCGGGTCGGGTGTTCGGCTCGGTACCCGCAAACAGTTCCTCCCGCTCGTTGGTTCGGAGCGGCTCGTGGATCGAGTGGTCGCCAGCCTCGACGGGGCCGGCGACTGGTCGGTCGTCGTGCTCCCGGCCGATGTGGCGTGGGATGGTCGAAGGGTCGATGCGGTGGTCGCCGGGGGAACGACCCGGCTCGCGTCGGTGCGCGCCGCCCTCGCCTGCCTCCCCGCGTCCGTCGACGTCGTGGTGATCGGGGACGCCGCCCACCCACTGATCGATCCGCGGACGGTTCGAGCGACCATCGCCGCCGTGCGGGCCGGTGCCGATTGCGCCGTCACCTGGCTCGAGGCCGTCGAGGTGGTGCAGCGTCGACGGGTCGACGGATCGTTCGAGACGATCGGACGCGAGGGGGTCGGCGTCGTCCAGAGCCCGTCGGCCTTCCGACGAGCCGCCCTCGACGCCGCGCACGCCACCCGCCCCGAGGGGTTCGAGGACTCGGCCCTGATCGCAGCGCTCGGCGGTTCGGTCGTCACGGTCCCCGGCGACCCGGGCAACCTGCACGTGGTCGACGACCGATCCCTGGACCTCGTGCGACGGCTGTCACGCCGATCCTGATCACCCACCACGGGTGACCGACGGCCAAGCGATGCCGACGGACACGCTCAGTCGACGTCGAGACCCTCGACGGCGATGCCCTCCACGATCCGGACCGACGCAATCGTGCCCCGGAACGGTCGGTCCTCGGTCACCTCGTTCCCGAACGCCGCCGGCCGATCGACCGGCCACGTGTCGAACTCGATGGGCAGGAAGTCGGACCAGTCGGCGATGAGGGCGCCATCGCGCCACACTCGAATTCGACGGGCCTCGATGGCGACGACGAATTCGTGACGGGCCAGGTCGAGGAAGGCCCCCGGGACGACCCGGTCGACTCGGCGGAACTCGCTCTCACGCACCCGCACGCTCAGTCCATCCGCCTCCTGACCCAACTGGAGATCGATGTCGTTCCAGTCCGGCCCGGACGAGATGGTGACGATTCGTCCCGGGCCCGTCGCCGCCAGGTCGTCGACCGACACCGAAGCCTCGACGGTGATCGATCCCGCTCGCAGTGCCCCGCAGCGCACACTCCGGGCGGTCGATGAGGGTAGGAGTCGCAGCGGCGTCGCGTCGTCGAAGACGAACCCGCCTTCGGCGCGGGCGGCCTCGAGCGCCACCGTCTCGCGGGTCGTTCGGATCCGGGCCGTGGTCCCATCGATGTCGACGACGAGGCCGCCGCCGTCGAACGGGGCGTCGTTGCGACACCGGAAGCGGTTCGGATACCCGCCGGGTTCGATCCAGACGAGACCGATGGCGATCGACAACGACACCGCACCAGCGATCGCGACCCGGCCGAGGGCCGGTCCCGGCGCCCCGGGCGACGGTGGCGATGGACCCAGGGTCATCGAGACGGCCATGACCAGGACGATCCAGCTCAGCTGCGGGAGTCGGAACACCGGCTCGGAGATGCCGTCGATCAGGACGAAGGTCGTCACCGCGGCCACCCACGGTGACCCCCGGACCGCCGCCTCGCCCCAACCCAGGACCAGGCCTGCCCCCATGACCACCGCCCCCACCCAGCCGGTCGTGAGGGCCAGGTGGAGGAGGAGGTTGTGGGCATGCTGGGGCTCCCAGGTGAATCCGGCCTCGTCGTTGAGCTCGAGCATGCGGTTTCGGTCGGCGCCGAGGCCGATCCCGGTCACCGGGCGCTCCTCGACGACGTCGACCAGCTCACGCCAGAGCGTGGTGCGCCCGGTCGCCCCGTCGACGGCCGCCAACTCGGTCGAGGTCCGGTTGGTCAACGACACGATCTGACGGCCCGACCCCGTCGTCAGGACGAACAACGCAACGCCGGCCAAACCGACGGTGGCGACCACGAGCCAGTTCCACCGCCGGGCCGCCACCAGGCCGAACAATCCCGAAGCCACCAGCGCCAGCGAGGCGGTCCGGCTCCCGGTCAACA
Organism: uncultured Acidimicrobiales bacterium; assembly: GCA_963717115.1. GTDB lineage: Bacteria > Actinomycetota > Acidimicrobiia > Acidimicrobiales > SZUA-35 > JBBQUN01. The sequence goes on from CAVQVO010000020.1 coordinate 1,070,518, forward strand.
GGATCCCCAGCAGGCACACCGCCGACAGCGCCAGGACCGGCAGCCATCGTCGCATCGAGTGATCGAGCGCCCACAGCACGGCGACCAGCACGACGATCGCCAGGAACCCGGCGAGGTGATTCGGCTCGAGTTCGACCAGCGCCAGTCGGTTCGGATACTCGTCGACGTCGCCGACGAGCGCGAGCACCACGGCCGACACGGCATGGACGATGGCGGCAACGCCGGCCACGATCACGATGGCCGAGGTGTCGACTCGTCGGGCGAGGCCTGCCGCGGCGACGAACGTGGTTGCGAACGCCGTCGAGACCGTGATGGCCAACAGCGGCTCGGGAGATCCGATCGCCGACACGAGACTCCAGGCCACCCAGGCGCCGATCCACAGCAGGACTCGGCTGCCGACTTCGCGATGGGTTCGCGACGGCGGCGTGGCGATCGCCGCCACGAGCCCGAGGATGGCGATGGCGGTGGGTCCCAGACCGTGCCACAGCTGCGGCTCGATTCCCACCAGGTCGACCGTTCCGAGCCCGGCCGCCGTCCCCAAGGCCGCCATGGAGATGGCGTTTCTCGGGCTGGTCACGATGCGGGAGGGTACCGACAACGACGGTCGAACGGGAAGCCCGGGGGCGCCGACGGGGTGGAACGACCCAGTGGCCCCCGTCGGTCGGTCGGAGCTACACCGTCCAGAAGAACTTGTCGTCGATCTGGTTGGTGTTCATGAGGTACTGGATCTGCTTGAGGCGCCGGTGCTGACGGGAGTCCAGCAGCCGTTCCTCGAACTTGATCCGGTCGAGGATCTCGCGCAGCTCGATGACGCCCGAACGAACGTCCCAGTCGGCGGAGAAGCCGGGCAGCTTGTTGGCGATCTTGTCGAAGTTCACCCGATAGTTGCGGGTGTCACCACCCTGCTCACCGATCTGCACCTCACAGCCCGGGATCTCCTCGCCGATGATGTGGCAGATGTCGCGGACCTGGTAGTTCGAGCGGGTGTCACCGACGTTGAAGGCCTCGGCGCTGACGGCCTCGGCCGGCGCCTCGATCGAACAGATCATCGCCTTGGAGATGTCGCGAATGTGGACGAACGGACGCCAGGGCGTGCCATCGCTCTGCAGGACCAGCTTCTTCGTGAGGTAGGCCTGGGCCGTCAGTTCGTTGACGACCAGGTCGAACCGCATCCGGGGGCTCGCGCCGAATGCGGTCGCGTTCCGGAGGAAGACGGGGGTGAACGAGTCGTCGGCCATCGGCCGGAGATCGTTCTCGACCAGGACCTTGCACTGGGCGTAGGCGGTGATCGGGGCGGTCGGCGATTCCTCGGTGGCGAGCTCGTCGCTGTCGGCGCCGCTCGCTCCGTAGACGCTGCACGACGAGCTGTAGACGAAGCGACCGACTCCGGCTGCCTTGGCCATCTCGGCGAACCGAACCGTCGATCGGTGGTTGATGTCGAAGGTCAGGTCGGGGTTCAGCTCCCCGACCGGGTCGTTCGACAGATCGGCGAGATGCACGATCGCATCGAATCCCTCGAGATCGGCCGGTCCGGCGAGTCGGGTGTCGAGCTTGCGCCAGCGAGGAGCGGCGTCGACGCCATCGTAGAGCCAACCGACGCGGTGGTAGCCGGTGTCGTAGACGGTGACCTCGTGACCGCGCTCCATGAGGAGCGGGCCGAGCACGGTGCCGATGTATCCCTCGCCGCCTGTGAGCAGGACCTTCATGCTTCATCCTCGTTGTTCTCGTCGTGGTTGGTGTCGCGATTTCGTCGATCGTCGTCGCCGCGGCGCCGATCGGCGCCGTCGTCGAGATCGGTCATGTCCTTCGCCCAGTGCGCCCATGGGGCCTTCTGGCGATCCCAGAGCTCCTGCAGGTATTCCTTGTCGCGCAGGGTGTCCATGCACTGCCAGAAATCGCGGTGGCGATAGGCGGCCAGCTGTCCGTCCTTGGCCAGGCGCTGCAGGGGTTCCTTGGAGAAGTCGGTGGCGTCGCCCGGGATGTAGTCGAGGACCTCGGGCTCGAGGACGAAGAAGCCGCCATTGATCCAGCCCTCACCCATCTGGGGCTTCTCGTTGAACGACGTGACCGAATCGCCGTCGAACTCGAGTTCGCCGAACCGGGCGGGCGGGCGGACCGCCGTCAGGGTCGCCAGCTTGCCCTGGGCGCGATGAAAGGCAAGGAGCGCATCGAGATCGACGTCGCTGACGCCATCACCGTAGGTGACCATGAAGGTCTCGGTGAGGTGCGGTGCCAGCCTGCGGAGGCGTCCTCCGGTGTGCGCATCGAGACCGGTATCGATCATCGAGATGGTCCATTCCTCGTCGGAGGCTGCGCCATGGCGGGTGACGTGGCCATCCTTCAGATTGACCGTCAGATCGGATTCGAGATGGGCGTACTCGGAGAAGTACCGCTTGATGTACTGACCCATGTAGCCCAGCGCCACGATGAAGTCCTGATGCCCGTACTGGGCGTAGTGCTTCATGATGTGCCACATGATCGGTCGGCCACCGATCTCGACCATCGGCTTGGGCCGGAGGTGGGTTTCCTCCGAGAGTCGACTGCCGACACCGCCGGCCAGGATCACGGTCTTCATGGTGGACCTTTCTGAACGACGAACGCCTTCAGGGTAGTTGCCTGCCATCGGGGCACCGATGGAACGATTCGCCCACCGCGGGCGCGAGCCCTCACGGATCCTTCGGCGAACGAGGTCGGCTCCGGCTCCATCGGCCCGGGCCCCGGCGCCTTGAGCGGTCGCCCGATCCGAATGCTGAGCGAACCTACCTTGTCGCGACCTTCTCCCTTTGGCGACGTCGGACCGTGTAGTACAACGGCCGAGGACGACGTTTCCGGCCATCGGCCCGGACCCGCGGGTTCGGCCCTGGTCGGAGCAACGCCGTCGGCGGAACCCAACGATGCCCATTCGATGCACGAACGGCGGGAGACCATGATGACGACTTCGCCATCGGCGACGTCGAGAGCGACACAATCGAGGCCATCGATGCGGCGGAGGTGGCGCTCCGTGGTCCAGCTGGCGATCCTGGTCACCACCTGGTCGGCCACGATCGGGACATCCGCCCTCGACGCCCGAGACGGGGTGGTCGCGGGGCTCGCCGCGGCCGCCGTTGGCGGCGTGTCGCTCCATCGGCGCAGCGCACGACACGGCTTGATCCGGAGCTTCACCCAGGACGTGAGTGATGTCGTGGTCTCGATGACCTCGGCCGCCGGGATGGCCGTGATCGTCGGATCGGTCCTCGGCGCTGGGGTGGCCCTCGTTTCCGTCGGCGCAGGCTGGGTCATCAGTTGCGCCACGCTCCTCGTGATCCGGGCGATCATGACTCGCTCGGCAGGCCGAACCGCCGCCACCCGTCGACGAGTGGCGATCATCGGCACCGGACGCGATGCCGCCGAGCTCGTCAGCCTCGTCGCCGAGCACCCCGAAGGCCCGTTCGAGCTTGCGGGCGTGATCGGCCACCTGCCGACGGCCCAACAGAGCGGGATCGCCGATCACTGGATCGGGCCGAGTGACGACCTCGCAGCGTTGGCCCGGGATCATCGGATCCAGACCGCCATGATCACCACGACCGGATTCCGGTCGGATCGCTTCCGTCGCCTCCTGAAGGATGCCGAAGAGGCAGGCATCGACGTCATGCTCAGCTCCGGAGTGGCCCGGATCGGGGCCCACCGGGTGCAGTTCGATTCGATCGTCCACGAACCGATGGTCGGCATCGACTGGGCGCGGTCCAGTCGAACACAGGTCGCCATCGGTCGAACCGTCGACATCGTGGGAGCCACGATCGCCTTGGTGTTGGCCGGTCCGATCCTGCTGCTCGCGGCGCTGGCCGTGAAGGCCTGCGACCGTGGGCCCGTGCTGTACCGCTCGGGACGGATCGGCCGTGACCGTCAACCGTTCGACATGATGAAGTTCCGGTCGATGCGACCCGACGCCGACCGGCTCAAGCACGAGCTGGCCTCGCAGAACGAACGCTCGGGCCCCCTGTTCAAGATCAGCAACGACCCGAGGATCACCCCCGTCGGACGGTTCCTGCGGGAGACGTCGATCGACGAACTGCCCCAGCTCATCAACGTGATCCGAGGCGAGATGAGCCTGGTCGGCCCCCGACCGGCGCTGCCCGAGGAGGCCGAGGCCTTCGACGACGAACTCGGCCGACGATTCGCCGTCCGACCCGGCATCACGGGACTGTGGCAGGTCGAGGCTCGCTCCAACGCCGCCTTCGGCGCGTATCGCCGGCTCGACCTCCACTACGTCGACAACTGGTCACTGCTCCTCGACCTGCAGATCCTCGCCGCCACGGCCGTGCAGGTGGCGACCAGTCTGGTGCTGCTGCCCCTTTCGGTCCTGCGTCGCTCGCCCTCGACCGATGGCGTCGCCCCGGTCGTCGACACCCGCCCCGAGGCCGGTGCCTCGGTCATCGATCTGCGCCGGCGTGTCGACCGGGGCACGTCGCCATCCTCGCCATCCTCGGCAGCGTCAGCCGGCCACTGAGGTCAGAGCACCACGGACTCGGCACCGAGGAGGACGCGCAGTTCCGGGATCAGCCCGTTGCCGGTGTCGACGCAGTAGTCGTCGGAGAGCTTGACGGCCTGGGAGTCGCTCAGATGGATGTAGACCGAGGCGTCGCCCTGATGGGCCGACAGCACGACCTTGAGTTCTCGGATGAGCTCGTCGGAGAGCTGGTTGGGCCGGATCTCGAGTCGCAGGGGGGGCGATCCGCCGAGCACGTCGGGCTCGAAGACCTCGATGGACTGCGCCATCAGCTTCGGCTGGTCGTCGCGCTTGTCGACACGACCCCGCACGATCACGATGCGATCGTCTTCGAGCAGATGCCCATAGTCGGTGAACGTGCGGGGAAAGACCATCGTCTCGGCCGACGCCGTGAGGTCTTCGAGGACGAAGATGCCCATCAGGTCACCCCGCTTGGTCCACTTGCGCTGCAGCGCCGTGACGACCCCACCGACGGCGACCATGGCACCGTCTTCGGCCTCGTCGAGGGCGCCGAGTTTGGTGTCGGCCTTGCGAGCGAGTGCCGCCTCGGCCCCCATCAGGGGATGGTCCGAGACGTACAGGCCCAACATCTCCTTCTCGTAGGCCAGTCGCTGTGACTTGTCGAACTCGACATTGGAGATCGACGGACGGTCATCGAACGAGGGCCCCCCATCACTTCCGCCGAAGAGGGTCATCACCCCCATGTCGTGTTCCTTGCGGCTGCTGACGGTCTTGTCGATGATGTCTTCGAAGACGAGCAACAGACCCTGACGGGTGTGGCCGAGGGAGTCGAAGCCCCCCGCCTTGATGAGCGACTCGATCGTGCGTTTGTTGAGCACGCTGTAGTCGACCCGTTCGCAGAAGTCGACGAAGCTCGCATAGGGCCCGTTCGCCTGCCGTTCCCGGATGATGTGCTCGACGAGTCCGCTCCCGACGTTCCGGATGGCCGACAGACCGAACGGAATGACGTTGAGCGGCCGGCCGTCGGGACCCGGTGCCGCATCCACGTCGGGGTCGGCGATCGAGGTGAAGTCGAGATCGGACCGGTTGACGTCGGGCACGAGGACCTTGATCCCCATCTGGCGGCATTCGTTGAGGTAGATCGCGGCCTTGTCGAGGCTCGATTTCACCGAGGTCAGCAGGGACGCGAAGTACTCGACCGGATAGTTCGCCTTCAGGTACGCCGTTTGGTAGCTGACGAGGCCATATCCGTAGGAGTGGCTCTTGTTGAAGGCGTAGTCGGCGAACGGCTCGATGATGTCGAACCAGTCGTCACCGAGCTTGCGGCCGTAGCCATTCGTCTCGCAGCCCTCGACGAACTTCACCCGCTCCTTGGCGATCATCTCGCGGATCTTCTTGCCGCAGGCCTTGCGGAGGTTGTCGGCATCGGCGAGGGAGTAGCCGGCGAATTTCTGCGCGATCCGCATGACCGACTCTTGGTAGATCATGAGCCCGTACGTTCCGCCGAGGATCTCCTCGGCGTCGTCGTGCAGGTAGGTGATGGCCTGCCGACCGTTCTTCCGGTCGGCGTAGTCGTTGTGCATGTTGGCCGCCATCGGCCCGGGCCGATAGAGCGCGACCAGGGCGGCGACGTCTTCGAATCCGGTTGGCGCCATCGAGCGCATCAGGGCCCGCATGGGCGTGGACTCGAGTTGGAACACCCCGACGGTGTTGCCGGCCTGCAGGAGTCGATAGGTGGCCTCGTCCTCGAGGTCGACGTCGTCGATGTCGAGATCGATCCCCCGCACCGTCTTGATGAGTTCGATCGTGTCGGAGATGACGTCGAGGTTGCGCAGCCCCAGGAAGTCCATCTTCAGCAGGCCGAGGTCCTCGACCCCGTGCATCTCGTACTGGGTGACGACCGGGGCTTCCTCGATCGGCTTGCCCGGTTCGGGCTTGCGCTGGATCGGCAGGTAGGTCGTGAGCGGATCCTTGGTGATCACCACGGCCGCGGCGTGGATGCCGTCGGAGCGCCGGAGGCCTTCGAGGCCGCGGGCGACGTGGATGACCTTGGCCATGTCGTCGTCGGTGTCGACCATCGATCGGAGCTCGGCGGCCATCTTGTAGCCGTCGGCGTACTTCTCGGATTCCTCGAAGCAGTAGCGCAGCGGGGTGTCGCGGCCCATCACCAGCGGCGGCATGGCCTTGGCCGCCTTGTCGCCGACGGCATAGGGGTAGCCGAGCACCCGGGCGCCATCACGGACGGCAGCACGGGCCTTGATCTGCGAGAACGTGACGATCTGGGCCACGTGGTCGCGGCCGTAGCGTTCGGCGGCGTAGCGGATCATCTCGTCCCGGTAGCGGGAGTCGAAGTCCATGTCGATGTCGGGCATCGAGATCCGGGACGGGTTGAGGAACCGTTCGAAGAGCAGATCGTATTTGATCGGGTCGAGGTCGGTGATCCAGAGGCAGTAGGCGACGGCGCACCCGGCCGCCGAGCCACGGCCGGGCCCCACCCGGATCCCGCTCCGCCGGGCGTGGGCGATCAGGTCCCACGTGATCAGGAAGTAGGAGCTGAATCCCATGTTCTTGATCACTTCGAGCTCGTAGACGAGCCGCTCGACGACCGAATCGGGGAGCTGGTTGCCCCACCGCTTCTTGGCCCCCTCCATGGTCAGTGACAGCAGGTATTCGTCGGCGCCGGCGTGACCCTCGGGAATCGGGAAGTCGGGCAACTGGGGCTTGCCGAACTCGATGTCGACCTTGCAGCGCTCGGCGATCCACAACGTGTTGTCGCAGGCCTCGGGCAGCTCGGCCCACAGGTGCCGCATCTCGGCGGCCGACTTCACGTAGTGCTGATCGCCGTGGAACTTGAACCGGTTCGGATCGGACATCAGGGAACCGGTCTGGACGCACAGCAACGCGTCGTGCGCCTCGTGATCGTGCTGCTCGGTGTAGTGCGAGTCGTTGGTGGCGAGCAGCGGGGCGCCGATCTTGCGGGCGATCTCGAGCAGCTTGGGGTTGGTGGCCCGCTGCTCGGGGATGCCGTGATCCTGGATCTCGATGAAGAAGTTGTCCTTGCCGAAGATGTCCTGCAGGCGGGCTGCCTTCTCGAGCGCCGCCGCCTCGTTGCCGGCCATCAGGGACTGCAGGACGTGACCGCCGAGGCAACCCGAGGTGGCGATGACGCCCTTGGCGTGGTCGGAGAGCACGTCCCAGTCGACGCGGGGCTTGTAGTAGTAGCCCTCCATGTAGGCCCGCGAGGCCAGTTGGATGAGGTTCTTGTAGCCGGTGTCGTTCTCGGCCAGGGCGATCAGGTGGTAGTAGAGCTTCTTGCCGCCGTCGATGTCGCCACCGGAGTCGTCGAGCTTCCCGCGCCGGCTCGGGCGCTCGAAACGGGAGTCGTCGGCCTGGTAGAGCTCGCATCCGATGACCGGGTTGATGTCGTTCTTCTTGCAGGCCCGATAGAAGTCGAGCACGCCGTACATGTTGCCGTGATCGGTGATCCCGAGCGCCGGCTGGCCATCGGCTGCGACCTTGGCCACCAGGTCATCGAGGCGGGACGCCCCGTCGAGCATCGAGAACTCGGTGTGCACATGCAGATGTGTGAACGACGAAACCACGCCCAACTCCTCGACCGACTCCTGCCCCAGGCTCCCATCGACGGCGGGTCAGCGCCAGATGGTGGCCGTCGATCCGACCGGCCCCGGTCGAACGACCCTCACGAACGACGATCACCCGACCGGAACCGGAATGACACCACTGTGATTCGGCCTCGTACCCTAGCAGCCGGCGTGCTCGGATCGAGCGTCGGCGATCAGGAGATGCCGGTGCGGACCCGGAACTCGGCGCTCTCGGAGAAGCCCACCATGACCTCGCCCCGACGGGTGCCCCGGTTCAGCAGGCCGACCCAGTAGTCGTAGCCGGCCGCATCGGGTTCCCGGCCCATCACGTTCAGGTAGACCCGGCGAACGAAGTCGCGGTTGCTGAGGCTTCCGTACATGGTCTGGAACTCGCCGGAGGAGGCGAAGTTGTCCGAGACCGAGCTCAGCGTCGTTCCGGCGATCATCTGCCCGATCCAGTAGTCGAGGCCGCCCTGATCGCTGGCTCGACGGAAGTAGGCCTGGTAGAGCCGCTGGATCCCCGGCGAATAGTTGGTGGCGACCCCGCCGCATCCGGCGCCCTGGTTGGCCGGTGTGGCGATGGGCGACGGCGAGGACGAGCGACAGCGTCCCGAGGCTCGTGTCGGCGCGAGCGAACTGGACGACCGCCCAGATCTGGCCGTTGGCATCACAGCGCACACCGACGCCCGCAACCACGAGATTCGGATCGACGATGAGGTTGCGGTGGGACGGCGAGCGCATCCAGGCATCGGTGATCTGACCGGTCAGTGCGCCCCGGGCGATGATCTCGGCCCGCCCGTCGGTGGAGTGCACCAGACCCACCCGCCCGGCCATCGTGTCGGCCCACACCTGCGAGGCGTTGGCCAGACCGCCCTCGGCGGCGATGGCACCGATGCCACGGGCCGCCCGCTCGTTGTTGATCTGGGCCAGCAACTGCGCCTCGAGCGCATCCTCGGTCGAGCCGGCACCGACTGGGGCTGCGAAGAGACCTCCGGCGACGGTCGTCAGCGCCACCAGCGCCGCGATCAGGCAGAAACGAACACGCACCGAGAACTCGATCATGGACTTCGGAACCTCTTGGGTCAGTGCCGCCGGTGGCAGGCCCGAGGGGGCCGCGCCAAACCAGAACATGGCTGCCTCGTAAGGAGCCGGCGGGCGAGGAGGGGTCGTACGCAGGTCAACAAGAGAGTGCTTCGGCCGCGACCCCGCGAACATGAGCACCCCGGTGGTGCTCCTGCCACGGCTCCGCGCCGCCGGTCAAGCTAGCACCCCCGTCGTCGCCTCCGCCCGCTCCGGGTCGTCGAACACCCCCGCACGACATCACCGGCAGCGGTCGGTGGGCGCCCAGTGTGAGGCCTTTGCCGCAGGCCAGACTGGTCGCACTTCCGCGCGACGCCGATCGCCGAAACCGCGAAAAAAGTTTGCGATTCGGTGACGATGACGTGTCGAAATGGGGTCGAGAACGGTTTCGGGCTCCCTCGCCGCTACGCGGTCCCCCGCCGCTACGCGGTCCCCCCGCCGCTACGCGGCCCCCTCGCCGCTACGCGGTCCCTCGCCGCTACGCGGTGTCGAAGCGCTCCAGGAACTCGGCCATGGCCCAGCCCCACGCGATCACGTGGCCGCCCGACACGGGGTCGACGTCGTCGAAGAGCGACTCGACCGCCGGTGGTTTGGTGGACTCGTGATCGAGCACGAGCAGGGAGTCCTCGCAACGCCCCTGCATCGTTCGATCGCTGAAATCGAGGCTCTGGTAGCGCTTGGCCAACCGCCGTCCCCAGGCCCGCTCCTCCCCGTTGATCCGGGTCTCGGGCCAGGGCCGGACGTCGGTCAGTCCGATGAAGGCCTCGAGCGGCCCCGGATGAGCCGCTCGTGCCGACACCACGACGTCCTCGTCGGGAAAGGCCATGAGCGTGCGGTGATATTGCGCCGACATGAGTGCCTTGAGCACCGAGGACCGGTTCCGCACCCGACCGACGCAGCCGATACCGAGCACCAGCGCCGGTGTGCCCCCGATGCGCTCCAGGGTCGTGAAGACGAACCCCCGGAGCTTGTCCTTGTCGAAGGCCTGGCTGACCAGCACCCACTCATCGGCCTGCTTCGACAACAGTCCGGCCTGCCAGCCGAGGCTGACGGCACTGAGATCGGCCATGTCCCCCATTTCGGCGTCGGTCAGCGCCGTGCAGTCCTTCGTTACCACCTCGATGGTCATTGACTCGGTCCCCTCGTGCGTGCTGTCCCCGGTTCGGCTGACGGGTCGAGCGATGGCCTCGGTGGTCCAAGACCGGGCACCGGTTCGAGTCGTACTTCACCGGGTGACCACCCAACCCGACCCGAGCGGGGCAAGGGAGTCGTGGCACGACTCGCTTCCATCCGTACGGCGCTGTTCCGTGATCCCCCGGGCGTGTCCGCCCGTCAGTCGGCCACCAGTTTCCCGAATGGCCCCCGGGTCCGTCAAACTGAGATGGCGGGCACCGCCACGGCCGGGCCGTTCGGCGTGGTCAGAGGTAGACGCCACCTTCGGGTCCGGGCATGCTGCTCGGTGGGAGCGCCTGAGCCTGTTTCATCTGCTCGAGCTGCTGTCGAGCCGCCATCTGCTGGGCGAAGAGCGTCGCCTGGATGCCGTGGAAGAGGCCTTCGAGCCAGCCGACCAGCTGGGCCTGTGCGACCCGCAGCTCGGACTCGCTCGGCACGACGTCGTCGGCGAAGGGCGTCGCCAACGAGTTGAGCTCCTTGCTGAGTTCGTCGGAGAGGGAGTCCGACAGCTGCGACACCGACACCTCGTAGATCTCCCGCAGGCGATGGCGACCGGCTTCGTCGAGCTCGGTGTTGCGAACCTCTTCCAGGAGCTGCTTGATCATGGAGCCGATGCGCATCACCTTGGCCGGCTCGGTGACGGCGACCGAATCGTCGTCGTCGTGGCGCGGGGATCCGTCGTTCTCCTCGACGACCTCGGGCACTTCGTGGACGGCGGAGTCCGGCTCGGCGGCGGCCCGGTCGGTGGCGGGGTCGGAGGCAGGTCGATCGGTCATGGGGAGCTGCTTTCAATCAGTGCGAGAACGGGAAGGATTCGAGCGGGGCCGACGGCGATCGGCCTCAGGCCACCGCGGCGATCAGTGGTACCCGCATTTCCGCCGAAGTCAACGAACCATGGCGGCCGACGAGAATGAAGGGACCCGAGTCGGCCGGATCTTCGAGGGCGATCGGTTCGAACGGACACAGGGCGACGTCGCCGAGACGGGATCGGGCCGCACGTGACAGGGTGCGGCCGAACCACTGTTCGTCGACGATCTGATCCAGGGATCGGACCCAGGCGTGGTGCCCATGATGCTGCTCGGCCGCTGCGAGCAGGTCGGCGGTGGCACCCGGCTTGGCGTGAAGCCACCGGAATCGGCCTTCGCCACTCCGTCCGGCGGTCAGGGCCAGGACGTCGTCGGCGACCGGTCGGAGCCCGTCACGGCAATCGACCTGACCATGGTCGGCGGTGACCAGGAGTTCGACCCCGCTCGGCAGGGCCTCCAGCAACGCCGCAACGAGGCGGTCGGCGAAGGCCACTTCGGCGTCGAAGACCGAGCCCAGACCGTACTCGTGGGAGACCTTGTCGACGCCGTCGTAGTAGGTGTAGACGAGCGGCTCACCACTGCGAACGAGGCGGGCGACCTCGTGGATCAGCGTGGCCACGGTCCGATAGCCGATGAGCCGACCACCCCGCAGGTGAGCGCCCGGAGAATCCCGAGGTGGCGAATTCGGCCTTGTTGACCATCGCCACCGATCGTCCGAGGAACGGTTCGAACGGTTGGACTTCGTCGGGCGGCGCCACCGATCGGGAATCGGGCCAGGCCGCGCTCCCCCATCGGAGCGTGTTCATGACCTCGCCGTCGATCACCATCCGGTAGCCGACGACGCCGTGCTCCCCCGGCTCGAGCCCGGTCGTCAACGAGGTCAACGCCGTTGCGGTCGTCGAGGGGGCCACCGTGGTGATGGGCCCGCCCGCCATGGCCGCGAGCGTCGGGGCCACCGCCGATCGCTCCTGGAGCTGATCCCAACCAAGCCCGTCGAGCACCAGGAGGACGCGTTGGGTGGCCGAGCCGCCCGCGGCCCCGAGCACCTCGGGTCGCTGGCCCATTCCGACGAGGTAGGGCATCACGCTGGTGAGGCATCCCGGTCCGTGGTCCGGGAGCACGAGTTCTTCCACCATGTCCACTTTCTGAGCAGAGGCGAACGGCCAGGATAGACAGTACGAGCATCGCTCACCGATCTCGGGCGCGGATGCGCGATCACCGGCGGCCGGGTGTCCCCGCGATCGGGCCCTCGCCTCATTAGGGTGAAGGTCGTGAAAGTGTCGACACGAGGCGACTACGCGAGCCGGGCGCTCCTCTCGTTGGCACTTCACGCGCCCGACGGCGGGCCCACCACCGTCCGAGACATCGCCGAACGGACCGCACTCCCCCAGCCCTACCTCGAGCAGATCCTCCTGGCCCTGAAGGGCGCCGGACTGGTGCGGTCCAAGCGCGGTGTCGGCGGCGGCTACGTCCTGGCCCGTGACCCGGCCGAGATCTCCCTGGCAGCGATCATCCGCGCCGTCGACGGTCCGATCGTGCTCGGCGACTTCGCCGAACCGCACACCGACGGTGCGTGCGACCACGAGGGCCAGTGCGTGCTGTTGAACCTGTGGCACGTCGTCGGAGACGAGATGCGCCGACTCCTCGAGGGCTACACGCTGGCCGACGTCGCTCGCATGGCCCAGGGCAACGAGACATGGCCCGCCGCCCGCGAGCGCTGACCGACCCGGTCACCGGGCCACGCCGAGCGCAGACCGGGCGACGATGGAACTGACCCGGGCGATGGCGCGGCGCCGGATGGTCCGGGCCTTCGAGACCACCCCGATCGAGCCGGCCCTCGTCGAGTCGATGCTCGACCGGGCACGGCGCGCCCCGGCGGCCGGGAACACGCAGGCGTGCCAGTTCCTGGTGCTGTCCGCCACCGAGGACCGAGACCGGTACTGGGACACCACGCTGCCGGCGACCCGACGCGCCGGGTTCCGCTGGCAGGGCCTGCTCGACGCCCCGCTCCTGGTGGTGGTCACGGTGCGACCCGACGCCTACGTCGAGCGCTACGCCGAGGCCGACAAGGCCCGACCCCGGTTGGGCGACGACGCAGCGGCCTGGCCGGTTCCGTTCTGGTGGGTCGACGCCGGCGCCGTGATCCAGAACCTCCTCCTCCTCGCCGTCGAGCACGGCCTCGGCGCCTGCCTGTTCGGCCTCTTCGACCACGAAGCCGCCGTCGCTGCCGCCTTCGGGATTCCCGACGGGACCCGCTGCGTGGGTACCGTCGCGATCGGCCGTCCACGGCCCGACGAACCCGGACGATCGTCGGGCCGGGCCCGCCCTCCGCTCGACTCGATCGTTCACTGGGGACGCTGGTCCGGCAACGAGTCCTGAAACCCGGTCTCAGTCGGCCAGGGGATCGGTCGGGAGTCCGAGCTGTTCGAGGACTCCCCGCAGATCGTCGGGGACCGGCGAGCGGAACGAGCAGGCTCGGCCCGTCGCCGGGTGGTCGAAGCCGAGCTGCGCCGCATGCAGGAAGGGACGGTGCAGCCCGAGTGTCGGCTGTCCGGTTCCATACCGTCGGTCGCCGATCACCGGATGGTCGATCGCCTCCAGATGGGCCCGGATCTGATGGGTTCGGCCCGTCTCGAGCCGGCACTCCAACAAGGTGACCTCCGGATCGGCCACGCGCCCGAGCACCCGGTAACGCGTCCGGGCCGAGCGCCCGCCCACGATCACGGCACGCTTGGTGGGTTCCCGGGCCGAGCGTCCGAGCGGGGCGTCGATCAGCCCCTCGCTCGAGGCGAGCGTGCCCGACACCAGGGCGAGGTAGGTCCGAGAAACCGTCCGTCGGGACAGCTGTTGGGACAGCGCCTGACGAATGTCGTCCCGGCGGGCCACCACGAGCAGCCCCGACGTGCCGCGGTCGAGCCGATGGACGATTCCGGGCCGGTCGGGGTCACCCCCGGCCTGGGCCAGGTCGGGGAATCGCGCCAGCAGGGCCTGGATCATGGTGCCGTCGTGGACGCCGGCCCCGGGATGCACCACGAGCGAGGCGGGCTTGTCGACGACGAGGAGGTACTCGTCGACGTGCACGAGCGGGACGTCGATGTCGGGCGCCGGGGTCAGGACGTCCCGGGGAACCGGCTTGACCACCACCAGAGCGGCGCCGGTGCTCAGCCGTTCCGAGGGCTTGGTGGGCACGACGCCGTCGATGGTGACCGAACCGTCGGCGATCAGGGCGGCCGCGTCTCGTCTGGACACGTCGGCGACCATCGACACGACGCGATCGACGCGTTCACCCTCGAGCGGCTCGGGCACCGAGATGTCGATCGTCTCGAACTCGCCAGGATCCGTCGAGGAGTCGGTGCCCGTGGGATCAGGCTGGCCGGGTCGGTCCATCTAGAACATCGACGTCTGATGGCTGATGCACTTGGGGGCCATGGGCAGCGCCTCGAGACGCTCCTGGGGGATGATGTCGCCGGGGCCACCGACGATGCACTGACCGTAGGTGCCCTGGTCGAGGCGAGCGAGCGCGGCGTCGATCTCGTCGACCTTCTCGCGAGCCTGAGCCGACAGCGCCAGGTCGCGATCTCGCTCGACGGCGAGGGTGTCGCCCTCGCCGGACTCCTCGTCGAACTGGACGTCGCCAGGCTCGCGGTCGGCCATGAGCGAGGCCGCTTCGGCCAGGAGCATCTCGGCGTTGTGGGTGTAGCGGCTCCGTTCGCTGAGGAGTTCTTCGCGGCGGGCGGCGAGCCACTTCTTGTCGGAGAGGAATTTGGGGCGATCTTGCTTGGTGGTCACTGAGTTCTTCCGTGCTGCATGGTCGGGGGCACCGTCGTTGGTCGGACGACGTGACGCTGCCGGTTTCGGGGATGACGGGGTGGAGGCCCGTCGGCTGGCGCCTTCGG
Organism: uncultured Acidimicrobiales bacterium; assembly: GCA_963717115.1. GTDB lineage: Bacteria > Actinomycetota > Acidimicrobiia > Acidimicrobiales > SZUA-35 > JBBQUN01. Next base: position 1,085,522 of record CAVQVO010000020.1, read on the forward strand.
CCGGGGACTTGTCGCCGGGCTTCTCGGCCGAGGCCGGCCTTCTTGGATGCCGTGCCGGCGGTCTTCTTGGCCGACGCGGCCTTCTTCGCCGAGGCCTTCTTGGCCGGGGCGGTCTTCTTCGCCGGGGCCTTCTGGCGCGGCCTTCTTGGCGGGTCTTCTTGGCCGAGGCGGTCTTCTTGGCCGGCTGGCGGTCGGCTTCTTCGACGGGCCTTCTTCACGGAGTCTTCTTGGAGCCGGCCGCCGGGACCGACTTCTTCGCTCCTGCTCCGCGCGCTGCGGCCACCGTGTGCGCTCGAGATCGAGGCGAGGCGAGGCTCGCCGGCGATGTCGTGTCGGTTGACCCTCGTTTTCGCAGACCGTGATGCCATCGGTGCCCCTTTCATGCCGCTGATCCCGAGCCAGCTTGGCGCACCGGCCGGCCGATATCGAACCCAGACCCCCAGGCAAGAATCCGGTAGCCTAGCTGGGACCGGGCGCAAGCGTCCTCACCCCCACCCGGAATCCGGATGACCGGGTCGGGGGCCCGCCCTCCGTCTTTCCCACCGGCGATAGCGTGGTCGGCATGTGTGCCCAGCGTTCGACGCCCTACCCCGACGTTCCCCCTCGCGCCGACTACCCCGCCATCGAACGTCGGATCCTCGATTTCTGGGCCGAGCACGGGACGTTCCAGGCGTCGATCGACCAGCGCCGCGACCCCGCCGGTCAGTGGTTCGTCCGACACCACTCGCCGCCCCTCCGGAGTACGTCTTCTACGACGGCCCGCCGTTCGCCAACGGTCTGCCCCACCATGGCCACCTGCTCACCGGCTACGTGAAGGACGTCGTCCCCCGGTACCAGACCATGCGGGGCAATCTGGTCGAGCGGCGTTTCGGCTGGGACTGCCACGGCCTCCCGGCCGAGATGGAAGCCGAGAAGCAGTTGGGACTGTCGGGCCGAGCGGCCATCGTCGAGGCCGGGATCGACACCTTCAACGACTACTGCCGCACCTCGGTCATGCGGTACACCGCCGAGTGGGAGAAGACCGTCGAGCGGCAGGCCCGCTGGGTCGACTTCGACAACGACTACAAGACCATGGACCTGCCCTACATGGAGTCGGTCATGTGGGCCTTCAAGGAGCTCTTCGACAAGGGGCTCATCTACGAGGCCTACCGCGTCGTGCCCTACTCCTGGGCGGCCGAGACGCCGCTGTCGAACTTCGAGATCCGCCTCGACGATGCCACCCGGCCGCGCCAGGACCCGGCCATCACCGTCGAGTTCGATCTGACCCCGGCCGACGGTGACCCCGGCCCACTGCGAATCGTGGCGTGGACCACCACCCCGTGGACGCTCCCGTCGAACCTGGCCCTCGCCGTGGGTCCCCAGGTCGAGTACGCCGTCATTCGCCACGACGGCCGCCTGCTCGTGATCGGCGCCGAGGCCCTCGGCTCCTACGCCGCGACGTTCCCCGAGGTCGAGATCGTCTCGACGATGCCCGGATCCGAGCTGGTGGGTCGGCGCTATCGCCCGTTGTTCGACTACTTCGCCGATCGCGACGACGCGTTCGTGGTCCTCGGCGCCGACTTCGTCGACACCTCGGAAGGCACCGGGGATCGTGCACATCGCCCCGGGCTTCGGCGAGGACGATCAACGTCTCAGCGAGGCCAACGGCATCCCGATCGGACGCGCCGTCCCGGTCGACGACCAGGGCCGCTTCACCGACGACGTCCCCGAGTGGGCCGGTCAGAACGTCTTCGACGCCAACCCGCTCATCATCCGCCATCTCAAGGACCTCGGCCGGATCACCCGCCACGAGACCTACGAACACAACTACCCCCATTGCTGGCGCACCGACACGCCGATCATCTACAAGGCGATCTCGTCGTGGTACGTCGAGGTCACCAAGATCCGCGACCGTCTGGTCGAGCTGAACCAGCAGATCAACTGGGTTCCCGACCACGTCCGCGACGGCCGTTTCGGTCAGTGGCTCGCGGGGCGCGGGACTGGTCGATCAGCCGGAACCGGTTCTGGGGTTCACCGATCCCGGTGTGGAAGTCCGACGATCCGGCTCACCCCCGCATCGACGTCTACGGCAGCCTCGACCAACTCGAGGCCGACTTCGGGGTGCGGCTCGACGATCTGCATCGACCGACCATCGACCACCTGACCCGACCCAATCCCGACGACCCGACCGGTCGGTCGACGATGCGCCGGGTCGACGAGGTCCTCGACTGCTGGTTCGAATCGGGGTCGATGCCCTTCGCCCAGGTGCACTACCCGTTCGAGAACAAGGAGTGGTTCGAGGAGCACTTCCCGGCCGATTTCATCGTCGAGTACATCAACCAGACCCGCGGCTGGTTCTACACCCTGCACGTGCTGGCGGGCGCCCTGTTCGACCGACCGGCGTTCCAGAACGTGATCTGCCACGGCATCCTGCTGGCCGACGACGGCAACAAGCTCTCCAAGAAACTCCGCAACTACACCGAACCGGCGGTCATCTTCGACCAGCAGGGGTCCGATGCGCTGCGCTGGTACTTCATGTCCTCCAACATCGTGCGCGGCGGCGATGCCCGGATCAGCGACCAGGCGATCGACGACGTCACCCGCCAGGTGTTGTTGCCGATCTGGAACGCCTACAGCTTCTTCACCCTCTACGCGAACGCCGACGGATACCGGGCCCGGCGTACGCACCGACTCGACCGACCCTCTCGACCGCTACATCCTGGCCAAGACCCAGCGGCTGGTCGCCGACACCACCGCCCGCCTCGACGCCTACGACCTCGCCGGGGCGACGACCGAGGTCCAGGGCTACCTCGACGCGCTGACCAACTGGTACATCCGACGGAGCCGCGAGCGCTTCTGGAACGCGCAGGGGGGTCCGGTCGACCGCGACGCACTCGACACGCTCCACACGGTGCTCGTCACGCTCACCAAGGTCATCGCCCCCCTGCTCCCGATGGTCGCCGAGGAGATCTGGCAGGGACTGATCGGCGAGTCGTCGGTCCACCTCCAGGACTGGCCGGGCCGACGAGGAGCTTCCCGCCGACGACGAACTGGTCGCGGCCATGGACCTCCTGCGTGCCGCCGTCACCCCGGGCCTGGCCCTGCGAGAGGAGCGAGGCCTGCGGGTTCGCCTCCCGCTCGCCAGCGCCACCCTGGCCGGGACCTCCGGCGGCTCGGCGATCGAGCCGCATCAAGCGATACCTGGCCGACGAACTCAACGTGAAGACGGGTCGAGTTCCGAGACGACGTCACGGCGTTCGGCGACTTCCGGCTGATCCCGAACCCGCGCGTGCTCGGGCCGCGGCTCGGCAAGCAGGTCCAGGCCGTGATCGGTGCGGCCAAGGCCGGGAACTGGTCGACCAACCCCGATGGCACCGTCACCGTCGGCGAACATCGCCTGCAGCCCGGCGAGTTCACCCTGGCCCTGGATCCCAAGGAGGGGGTTGCCGCCGCTCCCCTGCCCGGCAACCAGGCGGTGATCGTGCTCGACACCGAGGTCACCCCCGAACTCGAGGCCGAGGGCTTCGCCCGCGACCTGGTCCGAGCCATCCAGCAGGCCCGCAAGGACGCCGACCTCCATGTCTCCGATCGGATCCACGTCGCGCTGCACGCTCCCGAGGTGATCACCGCATTGGGGCCCCATCTCGACTGGATCGCCCGCTCGGTGCTGGCCACCGAGCTCACCGAGAGCGATCGGGCCGGCGACGTCGACACGACGGTCGGCGACCACCCCGTCAGCTTCTCGGTCTCGCCTGCGGCGTGACCCCCAGCGCCGACTAGCGGCGGCTGAACCAGCCGCCTCGGCGGTCGTCGTCGGGTTCGTCGGCGAGGAATCGTTCGAGTGCTGCGTCGGGTTCGGCCTCGTCGCTGGTGGCCCGCCGGAGTTCGTCGAGGAACGGATCGTCGCTGGTCACGGAGGCGGGGAGTTCGGCGGCATCGGGTACCGCGTCGGCCCAGGCCGGTCGCCCGGCGTCGGCGGAGCCGCTCGGTGCGGTGCCGCCGGCGTCGTCGAAACCGAACTCGGCCGGTGCCGACATCGTGTCGACATCGCCTTCCCAGCGCACCTCGATCGCACCCTCGCCGGGGTCGGCGTCCCAGGGCTCGTCGTCGTCGTCGCCGGCGGCGACCGAGTCCCGATCGAACCGGTCGTCGGGAGCCTGAGCCGGCGAAGCGGTGACGACGGGGATGGCCTCGGTGGGCGGCCCGGATCCGTCGTCGTGATCGACGACGTCGCGCCGGGGTTCCACCGACGGCGTCGTCGGCGGTTCGTCGGGCACGAGTTCGTCGAGGCCTTCGACGTCGAGGACGGGACCGCCGGGAGACGGTTTCGGCAGCTCGATCGGACCATCGGCCACCGGGGGCATCTCGGATCGGAGCCGCTTGGGGTCGTCGATGATCGTGGTCATGTCGGCAACGGCCGCTCGGATGGCGTCTCGCCGTTGGGCGAGATGACCTTCGAGTTCGGCGATGTCGGCCGAGAGGCCGTCTCGGAGGGCGGAGAGTTCCGCGATCTCGGCGACGAGTTGCTCGCGCATCGCACCCTCGGAGCGGGACAGGGATTCCTCGGCGGCTTCGACCTTCTCCTGGACCTCGCGGTGCGCCGCCTCGAGCAGGTTCCGGCGTTCCTCGGCCACCTCGGCACCGGCGGCCGAACGAGCCTTGGCCGTTTCGGCCCGGAGACCGTCGGCTTCGGATCGGGACGCCGCCAGGAGGGCCTCGGCTTCGGCCTTGGCCTCGGCCACGGTCATGTCGGCGGTGCGCTGGGCCAGGAGCAGGGTCTTGCTGAGCGTTTCGTCGAAGTCGGCCGTGGATCGGACGACGGGCGCCGCTGCCACCGGTGCCGGGGTCGTGGCCGGTGACTCGACGGGGGCCGGCCGTTCGGCCAACCGCGCTTCGGCAGCGGCGGCACGGCGTTCGGCCTCGGCGAGGCGGGCCTGCAGCTCGCCGACGTCGTCGGCCAGCGGGGCGAGGCTCTGCAGCACCCGGTCGACCTGGCTCTTGCTGTAGCCCCGGAGTTCTTCTTCGAAGCGGACTTCGGGGAGCTTTCGCAAGACCCGAAACTTGTCATCGTGCGTGACCATTCGCGAAGGCTAGCTGCCCCTGCCGCGCAGCATGCGCATTCGGTCAGGTCGTCGAGCGGGTTCCGGGCGAGCGCACCGGCGGCTCAGCAGACGAGGCCGACCAGAACGCTCAGCAGAATGAGGATGAGCAGCTCGGCGATCCCGAAACCGATCGCCCCCGGCATGTCGGGGACCCGGCGTCGGATGGGCCAGACCACCGGATCGGTGATCGCGAAGGCGATGTCTTTGAATCCTCCCGCCGGGGTGCCCGGCCGGATGGGGAAGAACGACAGCGCGATCCGACACAGGAACACGAACTGGAACGCGAGCAACAGGATGCAGAAGAGATCGCGCATGTCAGCGATCGAACCCACGCTCTTCGAGACGACGACGCTCCTCGTCGGACACCACGACCTGATCGGGGACGAGCAGGAAGACCTGTGGGGCGATCTTCTCCATGGTGGCGTCGATCGAGTAGCAGACACCGCTGGCGAAGTCGATGAGTCGCCGGGCCAGATCACGATCGGCGTCTCGCAGGTTCATGACGACCGGAACCGCGTCCTTCAGCTCGTCGGCCAGGGTCTTGGCGTCGCCGAAGGACTGCGGAGCGAGCGAGCGTGGCTTGGTTCGCTGGATGGGCACGGGTCGCACGACCGGTTCGTTCTGCAAACGGTCGCTGGACATCGAGCGCTCCGATCCTCGGGGACGACTTCCGGAACCGAGCGATCGCTCGGTTCCGTTGCCCGAGTCACGACCACCGCCGTCGCGAGCGAGCACGGTGTGGCGCCCGATGCCGGAGGATTCGTGCTCCTCGTCGAGCTCGATGGTCTCGCCGTAGCTCCGGGCGGTCGGCGTCGCCGAACGGCCGACCGGCCGCAGCGGCCGAACGGAGGTCACGGCGCCCGTCGAGTCGTCGATCGCCGAGTGGGTCGATCGAGCCGGGGGCACGGAGGTGACGTGACTGTGTTCCCGTCCGACCGGCGTCGGCGCATCGACACGATCGTCGTGCTCGTCGTCGTAGAGGTACCCGTCGTCGTACTCTTCGTCGGGGCCGAGCCCCAGATACGTCATGACATTTCGGAACACTGGTCGTCCTCGCTTCTCGTCCCAAACCCTAGCTTCCCACAGGCCACGAGCGGTGACACGTGCACTCGGCCGGGTGACCGTCACGCAGCGTAGGGGCCACGGGCGCCGTCCGTGGGCTCGGTCCTCGCGAAGCGGTGGCGGTCGCGAGGTCGGCTCACCGCTCGGTGCGGGCACCGAACAGCGCCGTACCGATCCGCACCATGGTCGATCCCTCGGCGACCGCGGCCTCGAGGTCGCCGGACATGCCCATCGAGACCGTGTCGAGTCCCAGCCGATCGGCCTCGGAGCGGAGCAGGGCGAAGGCCGGCCGGGGATCGGCACCCGAGGTCGGCCCGATGGTCATGAGACCACGAAGGTCGAGTCCGAGTTCCCGGGCGCGGTCGACCAACGGATCGAGCTCGGCGGGCCGGCAGCCCGCCTTCTGGGGCTCGTCGGTGGTGTTGACCTGGATCAACACCGCGGCGCCGGGAGCGCGCTTGGCGATCTCGGCCATCAACTCGGGCCGGTCGACGCTCTGCCAGAGCGACACGTTCGCCGGCGATCTTCCGGACCTTGTTGCGCTGCAGCGCACCGATGAAGTGCCACCGGGCGCCCCTCGACCCGGGGGGCCTTGTCGAGCATCTCCGAGGCGTAGTTCTCGCCGAGGTCGACGAGGCCGGCGTCGACGGCCAACTGGGCCGTCTCGGCCGGGAAGGTCTTGGTGACGGCGAGGATCCCGACGACGTCGAGCGAGCCACCGGCGGCGAGAATCCGCTGCTTCGACGGTTCGGCGGCGTTCGACGACGGTGGCGAGATCGAGGGTCATGGCCGGGCGATCCAGGTGACGGTGGTCTGGCGTCCCCGGTCGCCCCGGGTGCGGTGGGAGTACCACGCCGGGTCGCTGGTGCAGGCCGGGGCGGCGGGGGCGTCCCAGCCGACGACCCGACAGGCTTGGCCGACGACGGCGTTCATGTCGAGCGCCGGGGCGCCGGTGGCGGTCTGCGATCGGACGACCTCGCCGTAGCGCTCGACCATGGCATCGAGATCGATCGGACCGAACTCGTAGGCCCGGGCCGAGATGCAGGGGCCGAGAATGGCGCACACCGGTTCGCCACCGCGTGCGAGCAAGCGGGTCCCGGCCTGCTCGATGATGCCTGCCCGTGCGCCCTTCCAGCCGGCGTGGACCACGGCGACGCCCCTGCGTCGAGATCAGGACGAGGGGTGCACAGTCGGCCGTGGTGACCGCGATCGGGGCCCCGACGACCTCGGTCAGGGCGCCGTCGGCCGACGCACCCGCCCACTGACCAGGATGATCGACCTCGACCACGACGGTGTCGTGGGTCTGGCGAAGCCAGGTCCAGGGGGCATCGACCAGGGCGCGCCGTCGTCGTTCGAGCGACTCGGCCGGCCCGTCGTCGGCCACCGAACCCGGTAGCCGGCGACGGCGAAGTCACCCTCGGCCCTCGACGTCGACCTGACCTCGACGAGCGAGTCGCCGACGACCAGGGTGTGAGCGATCATGCGCCGAGCCGGCTACTTGAGGAAGTCGGGGACGTCGAACCCGTCGTCGTCGTCATCACCATCGTCGGCGAAGAGATCGGTCGGCGCCGAGGCCTCGTCGTCGTCGTCGTCGTCGGCCAACAGACCCTCGAGCGGATCCGATGCCCCGGCTGCGGGGCCGGAGCGCTCGGCGGCCGACTCGGCGTCGCCTGCTGCGTCCCAGCGGCCGAAACCGGCGGCGATGACCGTGACCCGGATCTCGTCGGCCATGTCTTCGTCGACCACGGTGCCGAAGATGATGTTGGCATCGGCATGGGCGACGTCGTGGATGATCTCGGCGGCCTCGTTGACCTCGAAGAGGCCGAGCTCGCTCGAACCGGCGATGGAGAGCAGGATGCCGCGGGCCCCTTCGATCGAACTCTCGAGGAGCGGCGAGGCGATGGCCGCCCGGGCGGCGGCGAGCGCCCGACCCTCGCCACTGGCACGCCCGATCCCCATCAGGGCGCTTCCGGCGTCGTGCATCACCCGCCGCACGTCGGCGAAGTCGGTGTTGATGAGACCGGGCGTCGTGATCAGATCGGTGATCCCGGCCACGCCCGACAGCAGGATCTCGTCGGCCATCCGGAAGGCGTTGATCATCGTCGTCTTCTCGTCGGCGATCGACAGGAGTCGATCGTTCGGGATGACGATCTGGGTGTCGACCTTCTCGCGGAGGTTGCCGATACCGCTCTCGGCCTGGGCGGCACGACGACGACCCTCGAAGCTGAACGGGCGGGTGACCACGGCGATGGTGAGGGCTCCCTGGCTCTTGGCGATCTCGGCGACGACGGGTGCGGCACCGGTGCCCGTTCCGCCACCCTCGCCCACGGTGATGAAGACCATGTCGGCACCGTCGAGCGCACCGGCGATCTCGTCGCGGTGGTCCTCGGCGGCCTGCTGGCCGATCGAGGGATCCGAGCCGGCGCCGAGACCACGGGTCAGCTCGCGGCCGATGTGGATCTTGGTCTCGGCGTCGTTCATCAACAGCGCTTGTGCGTCGGTGTTGATCGCAACGAACTCGACCCCTCGCAGGCCACCGTCGATCATGCGGTTGATGGCGTTGCAACCGCCGCCACCGACACCGACGACCTTGATGACGGCAACGTAGTTCTGGGTAGTCATCGGTTGCGTTTCCTCACCATGGATCTCGGGCTCTGAGCCATCGCCGCTCAGAGCAAACAATGTAGCTTACGTGCACAGTGACAGATCCGTCAATGTTGCTCGGGGGACCCCGGCGGCATTCACCCGGGTGAGTGCCGGCGCCGACGGCACCCGGACGTCGATCTCGAACAGACAGCGCAGGTCGGCGTGGGCCAACATCGTCTCGAGACTCACGACCTTGTCGTCGAGGGAACTGGCATCACCGAAGTTGACCCGGCCGCCACCGGACAGCACCACGAAGAGCGAGCCCTGGTCGACCACGATCTGGCTGACCGAGGGCCGCAGCCCGTCGGTCAGCTGCTCGATCAGGTCCAGCGCCGATTGGGTTTCGGGCGGCGACGGCTGGCCGATCTCGCCCGAGGCCACGATTCCGGCGATCGGAACGAACTCCGGAGGGAGCACCGGGACCCGTTCGAGCTGGCGGCCACCCTGGTCGACCACGACCAGTCCACCGTCGGAGGTCGGGAGGGCGGCGATCGGCGACCGCTCCTGGATCTCGACCACGACCTCACCCGACAACCGGCGATCGACCGAGACGTCGAGCACCCATGGCAGTTGGGCCACGCCGGCGGCCGCACCCTCGACATCGACCTCGACCAGAGGTTGACCCAGGCCGATCCCGCTGGCCTGGACGACGGTGGCCGGATCGGTCCGGGTCGACCCCTCGACGATGACGGCGTCGACGTCGAGCAGTGAACTCTGCGAGGCGACCACGCCCCCACCGAGGACCACGGTGACGATCACGAGTGCGACCAGGGTCCGCAGGCGGCGTCGGCCCTGATCACGTTTGACCTCGATCCGGCGGGCTCGCAGGCGGGGGTCGACCGACGGGGCCTGCTTGGGTGGCGAGGACTTCTTCGACCGGGTACGGGTTCCGGAGGCGCTCACGACGAGACCCCGTCGCGGTCGAAACCGATCAGCCGGTTCTCGGGTCGGAGCTCGATCCCGGTGGCGTCGAGCACCCGGCGACGCACGAGCGCGATCAGGCGGTAGACGTCGTCGGCCGAGCCGCCCGGGTCGGCCTGGATGAAGTTGGCGTGCTTGGTCGAGACCGACGCCGACCCGATCCTCAGCCCCTTCAGCCCCAGCTCGTCGATGAGCCGACCGGCGGAATCCCCCTCGGGGTTGGCGAACACGCTGCCCGCATTCGGCCCGCCCGGTTGGTGGGTCCGACGCCATCGGACGATCTCGGCGAGTCGGTCGCTTCCCCGGTCGTCCTCGGCGACCGCCAGGCCGAACGAGGCCGAGAGGACCAGGTCGAACGGGCCGAGGTCGGAGGTGCGATACCCGAGTGCGAGCGTTGCCGCCGGCCGCCGAGCCACCTCGCCGGTCATCAGATCGAACACCTCGGCGTCGAGCGAGCGAGTCGGCGATGTCGGCGCCGTGGCCGCCGGCGTTCATCCGAACCGCCCCGCCGACGGACCCCGGTACACCGACCGCCCACTCGAAACCGGTCAGTCCCGCCCGCACGCTGGCCCGGGCGACCACCGGGAGCGACGCGGCACCGCCGGCGCGTACGACGACGGACGCCCCGGGTTCGGGGACGACCGTCTCCTGGCTCTTCTCGGCGTCGGCCGCCGGGACCCACCCGGTCGGATGGCTCCGGCCCGTCGATGGAGTTCCAGGCGAACGACGGGCCGAGGACGATCACCACACCATCGAAGCCGGCGTCGGCAACGAGGACGTTCGATCCCCGCCCGATCGGCAGCGTCGCCACACCGGTTTCGGCAACCACGCCGGCCACCGTCCGCAGGTCGTCGAGCGTTTCGACCTCGACGAGGACGGCGGCGGGACCTCCGACCCGGTACGTGCACCGGTCGGCCATCGGGGCGTCGGCCGTCCCGAGGGCGGCCAGCCGTCTGCGGGCCTCCCGGGTCGGGACCGACCAATGCGGCCCGGAGGCGATTTCGGTTGCCGGCCCCGTCATGCGAGCTTCGCCTCGAGTGCACTCAGCAACCGCGTCGGCAGGAGGGTCAGATCGCCGGCCCCCAGCGTCATGACGAGATCACCCGGAGCTGCGAGTTCGAGCACCCGGTGCTCGACGTCGTCGAGTGACTCGATGTACTCGACGACGGCGTCGGGGTGGGCGGCCCGGACCGCATCGGCGATCAATTGCCCGCTGATGCCGGGGCGAGGTGGCTCGTTCGCCGAGTAGATCCCGGTCACGACCAGGACATCGGCGGCAACGAACGCGTCGGCGAAGGTGGCGTGCAGCTGCTCGGTGCGGCTGTAGCGGTGCGGTTGGAAGACCGCGATCAACCGGGTCGGCTCGAGGCTGCGGGCCGCGGCCAGCGCGGCGTCGACCTCGGTCGGCAGGTGGGCGTAGTCGTCGACGAGCAGGATGTCGGACACCTCACCCCGGCGCTCGAAGCGGCGCCCGACGCCCCCGAAACTCGACACCCCCGAGGCGGCAACGGCGGGATCGGCCCCCAGGGCGACCGCCATGGCGAAGGCCGCCGTTGCATTTCGGGCGTTGTGCATCCCCGGCTGGTGCAGACGCAGGGACTGGCGGGTGAGTCCCGCCGTCGGCCCGACCGGCGCCGGTTCGAGCGAGAAGCTGATCCCGACGGGCGTCGGCACCGGATCGACGATTCGCCAGGACGCCTCGGGTCGGGTTCCGTAGGTGATCAGATCCGGATCCTCGCCGTCGCCCCGGTGTCGAGCGGCCAGGGCCCGTGCGCCCGGGTCGTCGAGACAGATCACCTTCGGACCCGAGGCCTGGGCGACGAAGCGATCGAAGGTCCCCTCGAGCGCCTCGAACGTGCCGTAGAAGTCGAGGTGATCGGGCTCGACGTTCGTGACGATCACCCCCGCCGTGGCGAGCTCGACGAAGGTGCCGTCGCTCTCGTCGGCTTCGACGACGAGCACGTCGCCGGCGCCGACGGCGGCCCCTCGGCCAAGATCGGTGAGATCGCCACCGACGATGAAGGCCGGGTCGAGCCCGGCTTCGCGCAGGGTGATCGTGAGCATGGCGCTGGTCGTGGTCTTGCCGTGGGTTCCGGCGACGGCGATGGTCTTCCAGGTGGAGGTGATCGCCGCCAACAGCTCGGCTCGCCGCAGGACGGGGATCCCGCGTTCGCGAGCGGCGACGACCTCGGGGTTGGTCGGCGGGATCGCCGTCGAGATGGCGACCACGTCGGGATCGCCGACCTGATCGGCCGCGTGGCCGACGTGCACCTCGATGCCTCGCTGGGCGAGACGGGCGAGAATGGGCGAATCCGTGAGGTCGGATCCGCTGATGCGATGCCCGGTGCCCACGAGGACCTCGGCGATGGCGCTCATCCCACTGCCGCCGAGCCCGACGATGTGGATGCGACGGGGCTCGCTCAGATCGATCGACTCACGGTTCATGGGCTCATCACCGGTCTCGGATGGGTCGGGTTTCGGGCTCGTTCGCCGTGCACGGTCGTCATGGACGGGTTCCCACGATGATGCCCGTTCTCATGGCCCGGGGGGCGCATCCCGGTCGGCGGCGAGGTCGAGGACGAGCTGCGCGACCGATCGGGCCGCGTCGGGCCGGGCAACGGAGCGAGCGGCGAGGGCCATCGTCGCTCGTCGCGCCGGATCGTCGATGAGGGGATCGATGAGGCCGGCGACGGTGTCGACGTCGAGGTCGGCATCGGCGACGCGCAGCCCTCCACCGGCCGCCACCAGCTCCTCGGCGTTGGCATGCTGATGATCCCGGGGAGCTCCGGGGAGCGGGACCAGCACGGCCGGCAGCCCGGCCACCGCCAGCTCGGCGGTCGTCGAGGCTCCCGCTCGGGTGATGGCGACGTCGGCCGCCTTCAGGAGCATCGGCATGCGGTCCTCGTAGGCAACGGCCTGATAGTGGAGTCGGTCGCCGGCCAAGGTCTCGGCGAGATCGCAGAAGTCGGGCCAGTCCCGACGGCCGACGACGTGATGGATGGCGAGGTCGTCTCGATGACGCCAGCGCTCGGCCAACCCGCTCACGACGTCGTTGACCCGACGGGCCCCGAGCGACCCCGACCACACGGCGAGCACCACCCGGTCGGCGGGCAGCCCGAGGGCCGTCCGGGCCGTGGCCCGATCGGTCGAATCGAGGGCCTCGAGCACCTCGGCCCGGATCGGATTCCCGGTCAGGACGCCACGAGGCAGATCGGTGTCGGGATACGGAAGGGTGCAGGCAACGGCCCGGCGTCCGATCAGCCGGTTGACGGCGCTGGCCCGAGCGTTCTGTTCGGAGACCACCACGGGGATCCGCAGCACCAGGGCGGCGGCGCTCGTTGCGAACGACGCATACCCCCCGAGGCACAGCACCACCCCGGGTCGGCGCCGCCGGACGATCTGCATCGCATCGACCAGGGCTCGACCGAGACCGACCACGGCCCCCAGATTGTCCCGCCAGCCGGCCGGCGACAGCGACCGCCGGATCCCGCGCCCGGGGAGCAGATCGATGCCGAACCCGGCGGCGGGGACGAGCTCACCCTCGTTGCCCCGCGATCCACCCACGAAGTGCACGTCGCCCGGTTCGAGTCCGAGCTCGACCAGGGCCTGGGCGACGGCGATCCCGGGATTGGTGTGTCCGGCCGTGCCGCCTCCGGTGATGACGACCCTCGTCACAGTCGAGCTCGACGGGCGACGTTCACCAGGAGTCCCGAGGCGCCCATCGCCGAAACGAGGCTCGAGCCGCCCGCCGACACGAACGGGAGCGGTTCGCCGGTGACGGGCATCAGGCCCATGGCCATGCCCATGTTGAGGAACGCCTGGAGCAGGATCCACGTGGTCACGCCGACGGCGAGGAGCATCCCGAATCGGTCGGGCGCCTTGATCGCGACGCGCGCCCCGAGGTAGCCGAAGAGCAGGAAGGCGAGGATGAGTCCGGCACCACCGATCAGCCCGATCTCCTCGGCAACGAGTGCGAAGATGAAGTCGGAGTCGGCGTAGGGCAGGAACCCCCACTTGGTTCGCCCGGCGCCGAGGCCCACACCCAGCAGTCCTCCCGAGGCGATGCCGACCTGGCTCTGGATCGTCTGCAACCCGTCACCGAGCGGATCGGCGAAGGGGTCCATGAACGCCAGCATCCGGCGCCGACGGTAGGGAGCGGAGTAGGCCAGATAGGCACCGGCGAGCATCAGCGCGAGGCTCCACGACGCCAGGCTCGTCACCCGGGCGCCGGCGATGTAGAGCATGGCGAAGGCGACGACGGCGAGCACGATCGTGGTACCGAGTTTGGGCTGCAACAGGATGAGGCCACTGAAGGCCCCCAGCACGATCAGGACCGGTCGGACGGTCAGGTCGGAGCGATGCATGTAGCGCGCCCGCCGGGTCAACAGATCGGCGATGAAGAGGATCAGGGCCACCTTGGCGAACTCGGCGGGCTGGATCACGAACGGCCCGCTGCCGATCCAGCGGCGAGACCCGTTGATCTTGAGCCCGATGCCGGGGATCAGGGTGGCAACGAGGAGGAATCCGGCCAGCACCACGGCGGGGATGGCCAGTCGCTGGAGCCAGCGATAGTCGACCGATCGGGTGATGAGAAAGACGACCCCGCCGATTCCGGCCCACATCAGCTGCTTCTCGAACTGCATGAACGGCGAGTCGGTCTCGTAGGTGCTCGCCACCGAGGATGCCGAGAGGACCATGACCAGACCGAACATCGTCAGGCCGGCGACGAGCACGGTGAGACCGGCGCCGACCCGACTGCCGCCGTGGGTGACGGGCAGGGGCGAGGTCCGGGGATTGGCGACCCAGCCGGAGCCCCGCCAGAAGGTCGCTCGACGCTCGTCGGAACGCCGAGCGGTGACCCGTCGGTCACCGATCCGACGATCGGACTGGCGGCGCTCGCCGGCCGAACGGCCGAGGTCTTCGTGTCGTCGATCGCCCCGTCGCCGATCGAGGGCGCGGCGGTCCGATGCCCGTTTCGCCCGCGTCGTGGCCGTGGTGGTCCGGCCCGTCCTTGCGGGGGGTCGGGTCGGCGGACGCGTCGAGGGGGGCTTGGATCGACCGGTCATCGTTCGTTGCGCTCCTTGACGAGACGGACGAAGTCCAGGCCTCGTTCACCGTAGTTGCGGTACCAGTCGTACGACGTGCACGCCGGCGACAGCAGCACGACGTCGCCGTCGGTCGCGAGCCGGGCGGCCGCCTCGACGGCTGCGGCCATCGTGTCCGCCGGAACCACCGGCACCAGGGGCTCGAAGACGGCGGCGATCTCGGGACCGGCGTCGCCGGTGGCGACCACGGCCTTGACGGGCGGGACGCCTGCGGCGAGTCCGGCCAGGTCGAGACCCTTGTTGCGACCCCCGGCGATGAGGACCACGGACTCGAATCCACCGACGGCGGCGAGCGTGGCATGCGGAACCGTGGCCTTGGAATCGTTGTACCAGCCGACGCCGTCCCACTCCCCCACCCACTCCACCCGATGGGCCAGACCGGTGAAGGCCAGCAGGGTCTCGGCGATGGCCGCGAGCGTCGCACCGGCGGCCCAGGCCGTTGCGGCGATCGCCGCGGCGTTCGAGAGGTCGTGGGGCTGACGCCGGGCCAGATCGGCGACGGCGACGACCGCTCCCTCGGGCCCGACGAGGTGACCGTGTTCGATGTGCCAGTCGCCGATCTCGAGTCCGAACGTGACGGTCGCCCCGCCTGCGGGGAGGTGGGCCATGACGGCGGGATCCTCGGCATTGGCGATCGCCACACCGTGGGCCGGGAGGTCGCGCCAGATCGCGGCCTTCGCGGCCTCGTACGCCTCCACGGTTCCGTGGTTGTCGAGGTGGTCGGGAGCGAGGTTCAGCCAGGTGGCCACGTCGGGGGCGAACCGCCCCGAGTGTCCGAGCCGGAACGAGGATGCCTCGACGACGAACACCTCGGTCGCCGGGTCTTCGATCGCCGTGACCAGCGGGACATCGGTGTTGCCGACGGCGACGGCGATGCGACCGGACCGTACGAGTGCGGCGGTGACCGTCATCGTCACCGTCGTCTTGCCGTTCGTTCCGGTGATGGCCACGATGGGCCGGTCGTCCCAGAGGCGGGCCAGGTCGAACTCACTGCGGATCGGGAGTCCGGCCCTGCGGGCGGCCACCATCGCCCGATGATGGTCCGGGAGGCCCGGTGTCGGGAGCAGCACCGACGCCGCACGAACCAGTTCGACCAGGTCGCCATCGTCGGGTTGGGTCACCAGGTCGACGCCGAGGGCCTCGGCGACGACGAGGGCCTCGGGGCTCGGTCGATCGTCGACGACCGCAGGTCGATGGCCCCGCGCCACCAGGGCCCGGGCCACGGCCTGCCCGGTGATCCCGAACCCGACGACGAGTGGGGATGCGAGGTCCACGGTGCCCTCGACGCCGGGTTCCTCGACGGTGGGCTGCTTCGGGGTCGTCATTCGACCAACTCCACGGCGTTGACCCAGTCGGCGTAGAACAGGCCCATGGCCAGCGCCGTGAGGGCGGCACCGATCAGCCAGAATCGCACGATGACCTTCGTTTCCTTCCAGCCCAACAACTCGAAGTGGTGGTGGATGGGGGCCATTCGGAAGAGCCGCTTGCCCTTCGTGAGCCGGAAGTAGACGACCTGCAGGATCACCGAGAGGGCCTCGGCGACGTAGATCCCGCCGATGATCGGGAGCAGGAGATGGGTGTTGGTCGTGAGGGCCAACGCCGCCAGACCGGTCCCGATGGCCAGTGAACCGGTGTCGCCCATGAAGATCTCGGCCGGCGCGGCGTTGAACCACAGGAACCCCGCCATCGACGCCGTCATGGCGATCGCCACCACCGCCAGGTCGAGCGCGTGCGCCACGTGATAGATGTCCTGACCAGGGGCGCCCTGGCTCTGTCGGAAGATCCAGAAACAGACGAGCGAGTACGCCCCGAACGAGAACATCCCGGATCCTGCCGCCAGGCCGTCGAGGCCATCGGTCAGGTTCACGGCGTTCGAGACGCCGTACACGAGGACCACGGCGAACAACAGCCATCCCCAGGTCCCGAGATCGAGCCCGATCGAACCGGACCGGGTGAATCCCAGTTCGGTCGATGCGGTCGTCCAGAATCGAACACCGAACGCGAACGCGACGGCCACCGTCAGGAGGCCGAGCGACTTCATACGCTTGTTCAACCCGAGATTGCGCTCCCGGGACACCTTGATCCAGTCGTCGGCGAATCCCACCAGCGCCGCCGCACAGATCGCCGCCATCACCATCAATCCGCTGCGCGTGAAGACACCACCGAGCAGCAGGTCCGAGAGGAAGTAGCCGACGACGGCACCGCCGACGATCGCCAGACCGCCCATCGTCGGTGTACCGGCTTTGGTCTGGTGACCCTCGGGACCGTCTTCCCGGATGGGCTGACCGATGTGTTGCCTCGTCAGGATGTCGATGAGGAGTCGGGTGCCGAGCGCGGTGACGGCGAAGGCCAGCGCGGCGGCCGTGAGGAGGCGGATCACGCGGGATCACGCTCGTCGAGGTTCGCGCCGGCGCCGAGCAGGTAGTCGATCGCGACCTCCCGGTCGTCGAACGGGAATGCCTCGGATCCGACGATCTGCACGGTCTCGTCGCCCTTGCCGGCGATGAGCACGACGTCACCGGCGACGGCCTCGTCGAGTGCGGCCCGAATGGCCGCGGCCCGGTCGGCGATCCGCCGGACCCGGGTCCGACCGGCCTCGTCGATGCCGCACTCCACGGCGTCGAGGATCGACTCCGGGTCTTCCGTACGGGGATTGTCCGAGGTCAGATAGACGAGGTCGGCGTGCTCGACGGCAACGGCGCCCATCACCGGTCGCTTCGAGGCGTCGCGGTCGCCGCCGCAGCCGAAGACCACGATGACCCGGCCGGTCCCGGTTGCTGCGGCACTGCTCGGGCCGGACCCGACGATCTGGCCGGCGGCGATCAGGACGGCGCGCAGGGCCTCGGGTTTGTGGGCGAAATCGACCACGACCGAGAACGGCCGGCCGACGTCGACCATCTCGAACCGGCCGCGAGCCGGCTCGGCCGAATCGAGGGCGACGGCGATGTCGAGCGGATCGATCCCGAGTTCGACGCAGGCCGTCGCGGCGGCCAGGGCATTGAGCACGTTGTGGACGCCGGGGAGCCGGAGCACGACCTCGTGACCGCGCCAGCGAAAGTGGCTGATCGGGCCGTCGAGGCGAAGATCCTCGGCATCGCCGATCCCGTAGTCGCGGACCGGAACGTCGCACTGGGCCGCGATCCGTCGACCCGCAGCGTCGTCGCGGTTGATCACCGCCGTCGTCAGGAAACGAGACGAGAACAGCAGCGTCTTGGCCGCTTCGTAGGACTCGACGTCGCCGTGGAAGTCCAGGTGATCGTGGCCGAGGTTGGTGAAGACGCCGACCCGGAAGTGTGTGCCGTCGACGCGATGGAGGGCCAGGGCGTGAGAGCTCACTTCCATGGCGACCACCTCGATCCCGGCCGCTCGGGCGTCGGCGAGGGTCGCCTGCAGGTCGGGGGACTCCGGTGTCGTGCGAGGCCCGGTGAGCGTCCCCTGGACCAGGTGAGGACGACCGACGTGACCCAGCACGTGGCCGATCAACCACACGACGCTGGTCTTGCCGTTGGTCCCGGTCACGCCGACCACCGAGAGCGAGCGGGAGGGGTCGTGGTTCACCGCGGCGGCGATGGGCCCCATGGCTCGCCGCACGTCGTCGACGACCAACTGGGCCACGTCCGCCTCGGGCCAGTCGAGCCGATGGTCGACCAGGAGCGCCACGGCCCCCTGCGCGACCGCACTCGGGGCGAAGTCGTGTCCGTCGGCGACGGCGCCTCGCACACAGGCGAAGAGCATGCCCGCCCCGACCGAACGCGAGTCGTGGGTGATCGCCTCGATCGGCAGGTCGGGATCGCCGACGACCTGCGTCCCCGGCCAGCGGGCGGCCAGGTCGGCCAGCGTGGCGCTCACCTCAACCACCCACCGGCGCCGCGGTCTCGACGACCGGCTCGGGTTCGGTCACGGGCACCTCGGCCGGGGGAACGGCCTCGGGCGGGGGCGCGGGCGGGGGCTCGCCGGCCGGGTCGCCCTCGGCGATCGCCGGCAGGGCGGGATCCTCGATGATCGGCGCGACGGCCGGCGTGCCCCGGACGACCTCGCCGTCTTCGAGGGTGCCGTGTTCGGGGGCGATCCCCATGATGCGGACGACGTAGTGCGCGATGTCGGCGAAGACCGGTGCCGCCACCGTCCCCGCCGTCGTGTTGGTCTGCGGCTCGTCGACGACCACCACGATCGAGAGCTGCGGATCCTTGGCCGGGAGGAAGCCGGCGAAGGTCACGATGTAGCGGCGGTTGCCGGGCACCCCGTAGCCGATGTTGCCGGCCTCGTCCTGGAACACCTTCCAGGCCGTCCCGGTCTTGCCGGCGACGGTGTACCCGGGAACGGCGGCGGCCCGACCGGTTCCCACGCCGTCGGGGTCGACGACCGCGGCGAGCATCTTCGTGACCTCTTCGGCCGACTGGTCGGAGATGACCCGACGAGCCTCCTGGGCCGGCTGCTCCCGTTCGGTCCCGTCCTCGGCGGTGATCGATCGGATGAGCTTGGGGGCCAGGTAGACGCCGTCGTTGGCGATCGTGTTGTACGCCATCGCGAGCTGCACGGAGTTGACCGTCATGCCCTGCCCGATGGGGATCGATCCGTAGTCGGAACCGTGCCACTCGGCGGCCGGACGCACGTTGCCGAAGTTCTCGTCCTTCCAACCCAGGCCGGTCTCCTGACCGAAGCCGAACGCATCGAGGTAGTGACTCAGCCGCTCGGCCCCGACCTGTTGGGCCATCATGATGGTGCCGACGTTCATCGACTGGGCGATCACCTGCTCCACCGGGTAGGGCGCCACCTCGTGTTCGTGCGGTTCCTTGAACTCGTAGTCGGCGACGGTGATCGAGTTGGGGACGTCGAACGTCGTTCCGCTCGTGTAGCCGAGGTCCTCGACGGCGGCGGCGGCCGTGATCATCTTGATCACCGAGCCGGGTTCGAAGCCGAACACCAGCGGAGCGTTGAAGATCGGGACGACACACTCGCCGGACTCGGTACGGACCACGGTGGCCATGGCGAGGATCTCGCCGGTCTGTGGGTTGCTGACGACCGCTTCGGCCGACTCGGCCAGCGTCTCCTCGCAATGGTCGATCAGCGCTTCCTCGGTGACGTACTGGATGTTCTGGTCGATCGTCAGGTAGACGTCGTCACCGGCGCTCGCCGGCTCGACCGAGCGCTCACCGACCGAGATGATCCCGAAGACCGAGCGTTCGTGCCGGTCGACACCGGCCTCGCCCTGCAGCGCCTCGTCGAACTGCCATTCCATCCCGTACCCGCCATCGACCTTGCCGATGATCGGCCGGGCCAGTCGATCGGCAGGATAGATGCGTTCCTCGACCGGTTCGACCGACACGCCGGCCACGAGTTCGGCGGTCGATTCCAGCGATCGGAGGTCGAGGAACCGGGCCAGGCCGTCGTCGTCGAGCGATTCGGCGACCAGTCCGTAGCGGTCGTCGGCGGAGTCCGGGGTCAGTGACTCGACCAACGTCGCGGCGTCGACGCCCAGGACCGGAGCCAACACGGCGGCCGTGGCCACCGGGTCCTCCACCTTCTGCGGGTCCACCACGAGCTGTTGACCGGGGGTCGATGCAGCCAGCACCGCTCCGTCGCGATCCAGGATCGAACCCCGATAGCCGGCCAGCGAGACCGACCGTGTCCGTTGTTCCTGCCCCAGGTCCCGGAAGCGATCGTCGCGGAACGCCTGCAGATCGACCAGGCTGGCGATGAACCCGATGCTGACGACGCTGAAGACGGCGAGCAGGACCAGGATTCGACGGCGTGGGTCGATCGGGTGGCTGGTGCGGGTCACGGCGTGCCCACGCTCCGGATGGCCGGGAAGTACTGGGGCTCCATCGCTCGAACCATGCCCAGGGCTCGGGCCTGCTCGACGATGACCTGCGGAGCGGAGGCGACGACGATCTCACGCTCGAGGTCGGCGCGCGCCCCTTCGGCCTCGGCGACGTCGGCGCGCAGCTGGTTCAGCTCCTGTTGACCCCGGACGAGCTCGGCCTGCGCCATGGCCGAGACGAACATGCCGATGACGACGGCACCGGCGACCCCGACGATCAGGCGGCGCCGGCGGTTGGCGGCCGTGACCCGCTTCTGGTCGATGACCCGGAGTTTCGGTCGACTGGCCCGTTCGGGCGGGTCGGGCCGGGTGACCGGGCGTTTGGGTGCGGTCCGGGCGGCCATCAGGCGGCCACCTCGGCGCGGGCGATTCGTTCGATGGTGCGAAGTCGGGCACTGGCCGAACGTCGGTTGGATGCCTGCTCGTCGTCGCTGGGGCGACGGGCAAGCGGGCGCAGCACGGCGAACTCGGGTTCGTCAGTGGCGGGTACCGGGAGCCCGGGTGGGGTGTCCGCCGTGCTGCGCCTGCGAAAGATGTCCTTCACGATCCGGTCTTCGCCGGAGTGGTAGGTGAGGACCAGGCCTCGAGCGCCCGGAACGAGCAGATCGAGGGCGGCCTCGATGGCCGGTCGGAGGATGTCGAGTTCCTGGTTGACCTCGATCCGCAAGGCCTGGAAGGTTCGTTTGGCGGGATGGCCGCCGGTCCGCCGGGCGGCGGCGGGAATGGCCTCGACGACCACGGCGGCGAGCGCCGTGGTCGTCGTGAAGGGTCGCTTGGCCACGATGGCGGCGGCGATCCGGCCGGCGAAGCGCTCGTCGGCGTGGGTCTTGAGTGCCCGGGCGATCTCGCCGTGGGAGTAGGTGTTGACGACGTCGGCCGCCGTGAGCGGCGAATCGGGATCCATTCGCATGTCGAGTGGACCGTCGTTGCGGAAGCTGAAGCCCCGGTCGGCTCGATCGAGCTGGGGTGAACTGACGCCGAGGTCGAAGAGGAAGCCCGACAACTCGTCGATGGCCCGTTCGGAGCAGACGACGTCGAGTTCGTCGAACCTCGCTCGGACGAGCTCGGCCCGATCCTCGAACGGGGCGAGGCGGGCCGTGGCCGCGGCGATCGCCTGCGGATCGCGATCGATCCCCAACAGGCGCAGTCCGGGGTGGGCCTCGAGGATCGCTGCGGCGTGGCCGGCTCCGCCGAGCGTGGCGTCGAGGAAGACGCCGGGAGGGAGGGTCGAGATGGTCTCGACGACCTCGGTGAGCATCACCGGCCGATGAACAAACTCGATTGCTGAGCGCGTTTCATCCGCCATGGAGTTGTCGACGACGACACCGTCGATTCGGCCATCGGTAGCCCCCCGGGAAATGGGCGTACGGCAGGTTGTGTCTCCTGGGACGTACTCGAGGGGTAGCGGGCGGAGTTGTGGGGCAGAAGTACCACTCTCCATCGCCCGGAAGGCAACCGATGAACGATTCGATTCGGTGTTGTCGTGCTCCTTTCGTGTCTCGTTGTCTCGCCCTTGCGCTGACCGGACGACCGGAGGGCCTACAGACCCAACCGGGCGATCGTCTCGGCCAGTTCGGCGTCGGCGTCGGCCGATTCGAGCTCGGCGCGATGGACCTCAGCCGGCCAGATCTCGACCCGGTCGAGACGACCGGTGATCACGACCTGGGTGTCGAATCCGAGCCGATCGAGCAGGTCCCGCGGAAGCGTGACCCGGCCGGCGGCATCGAGTTTGACGTGACTCACACTTGCCAGGAAGTTGCGGAAGACGTTCTGGGAAACACGCCCCGAATCGACTTCGGACTTCCACCTCTGGGCGACCTCTCGGAAGATCTCTTCGTTCCACAAGCCGAGACATCCGTCCAGCTTGGTCACGTAGCCCCGCTCCGCGACGAACGCACGGAACGGTGCGGGCAGCACCACTCGGCCCTTCTGGTCGAGTGCATGTTCGTACTGCCCGACGAACATCCATTTCTCCTGATCGCCCTGTCCAACATTGTCTTCGCCGGCAGGTGGGACCGTTCGTTTCCGAGCCGCTCTTCCCTGCCGATGTGTGACACTTTATGACACTTCCCCCCACCCATCAAGCATTTCTCGACATTCCGTGGTCGAGTCACCACGCGGTGCGCAAACGTGTGTTCGATCGAGGAACGGCTGCGTGGTCGTCGACGCAGGCCAGCGGGTTTTCCACACCCTGTGTACGGAGACCGCCACCATCCGAGAGTTTTCTGGAGTCGTCGGCCACCGAACCCCGCCGCGGTCACCCACCGCGAGCAGGGATCACGCAGGGCGGGGCCCCGGGCGCGTCGGGGGTGGGAGGGAGGGCGAAGTGGGTCGACGTGGGGCAGCGACGGGCCAGACCACACACACCGACTCGACCGGCAACGACGAGCGTCGGACCGATGGTGAGCCGTCAGGACAGCCGGGCGAGGCTCCGGAACCGGCCCGAACCGACGGCGACGACGATCGCGACCGATGACAGCGCCAGGACGCCGAGTCCGCCGGTTCGAGCCGCCTCGGATGTTGCGTCGTGGAACGACGAGAGCACCATGGCGGTCGCTGCGGCGAGCCAGCCGACCGTGGCGATCCGCAGCGAGACCCGTTCGACGAACGTCAACTCGGGATCGTCGGCCACCGCGGTCGACGGGGCGCCGTCGTCACGCATCAGGTGTTCGATCCAACGAACCGGCGACGTCACGGCGAGGACCACCAGTGGTGCCCACACGAGCACGACGGCGGCAACGGCGACCTGACCGCCACGGGTCAACCCCTCCCCTCGCTCGAGCCCGGCCACGACGGCGTCACCGGCGTAGACACCCAAGGCGGTGGTGAGGAGGGCCAGGAGCGCCTTGACGTAGCGCAGCACCAGACCCCGAAGTCGCAGGACGTGGCGCGCCATGCCGAACTCGACCTTGGCCACCTCCTCGAGCAAGGGTCGACGCTTCGAGGCGGCGAGGTCGAACAGACCCGCGGCCCGGGAGAGGTCGTCGTGGCCGGTCGGCAGTCCGTCGTAGACCTCGAGTTGCCGGTCGATCCGGCGCCGCGTGTTGTCGTTGGCCGGTACCAGGAGCTCGACGATCCGGGGCGCCGTGCGCAGCTCGTCGAGGGCCGACGTCGCCGCCCCGCCGAGTTCGTCGGATGGCAGTTGCAGCGACGTGAGGGTGAACCGGGGGGTGAACAGCTCCCGGTCGTCGATTCCGAGATGGTTGGCATGGAAGTAGAACCGGGTCAGGTCGGCGAACAGCAGCCACAGGGCCACGGCCGGAACGGCGAGCATGGCGGTGACGGCGACCACCAGGGACGTGTCGGCTCCGTCGATGCCATCGATCACGAGCGACCGCAGGATGCCCGTCACCGAATCACGGGCGACCACGGGCAGCACCACGAGCAACCCGGCCCCCGAGAGCATCCCGACGGCGATGCGATGGAAGGTCGACAGGCGGACCTCGCAGCGGGCGACGAACGCTCGGGCGGCGGCCCGCTCGTCGACGGTCATGGTCGGTTCCGGGGCGCTGGGTGTTTCCATGGCTCCCAGTATCGCCAGGTCGCCGGCATGGTCAGGTCGCCGGAACCGCAAGACGCTCGATCGAACCACCACCGCCCGATGGCGGGGCCCGGGTGTGCCGGCCGCTGCGGGCCCCTAGCTTCGGGATCGTGCTGCACTGGACCGTCCACCACTCCCGAGGTTCGGCAGCGGCGTTCCACGAGCGTGACCTGATCCCGATCGGCGACGTCGATCCCGCCGAGGGGATGGTCCACGTCCACCACAGCACCCGGCGGGCCCTGGTCTTCGGCAGTGCTCAGCAGCCCGAGCTCCTGATCGACGTCGAGGCCGCCATGGCGTCCGGATGGGACGTGTGCCGGCGCCGCAGTGGCGGTGGGCTCGTCGTCGTCGTTCCCGACGCCCAGGTCTGGATCGATCTCGTCATCCCGGCAGCACATCCCTTGTGGAGCGACGATGTCAATCGGGCCTTCGACTGGGTCGGCGCGGCGTGGCTCGACGCGATCGAGGCACTCGGTCTGACGAGCGTCGACCGCCACGTCGGCGGGCTGCAGGATCGCGACGCCGGCCGCGTGCTGTGCTTCGCCGGGCTCGGGCCGGGCGAGGTCGAGACCGTGGACCGAGCCGACCGTCGGGCCCGCAAGCTCGTCGGCCTGTCGCAGCGTCGCACTCGCCACGGCGCCCGTTTCCAGACCATGCTCGCCCTGTCCGACACCCAGTCCGAGGTGCGGCCTTTCGCCGGCTCGGAACTGCGCCATCTGCTCGATCGGGGCGATCGCCGCCCCGTCGGCTGGCCCGACACGCCGCACCCTCCCGATCCCGCAACCGTCTCCGAGACCTTCGTCGCCGGGCTCCCGAGGTCGTCGACTACCGCGTCTTGACCGGTCGGTCTAGATTGGGCGCCATGCAGCCGACCTACAACGCCGAAGCCGACACCTTTCGGGAGAAGATCCAGGCCTTCCTGGCCGAGCACCTCCCGGCCGACTGGAAGGGCATCGGCGCACTCGACGCCGACGCCGCGCACCAATTCACCAAGGAGTGGCGCGACATCCTGCGCGACAACCGACTGCTGGCCGCCTCGTGGCCGACCGAATACGGCGGCGCCGGACTGTCACAGCTCGAGGGTGTCATCATGGCCGAGGAGTTCGCCAAGGCCGGCGTTCCCACGGGCGGGGCGAACGATGCCTTCAGCATCCAGATGGTCGGCAACACGATCATCCAATGGGGCACCGAGGAGCAGAAGCAGCACTTCCTGCCCCGCATCATCTCGGGCGAAGACCTCTGGTGCCAGGGCTACTCCGAGCCGAATGCCGGCTCCGACCTCGGCAACCTCGGCTGCAAGGCCGTGCTCGACGGCGACGAGTGGATCATCAACGGGCAGAAGATCTGGACCTCGGCCGGCCATCTCGCCGACTGGATCTTCGTGCTCACCCGCACCGACCCCGAAGCCGCCAAGCACCGGGGCATCACGTTCCTGCTGGTCCCCATGGATCAGCCGGGGGTCGAGGTCCGTCCGATCAAGATGATCAGTGGCGACTCGGAATTCAACGAGGTGTTCTTCACCGACGCCCGCGCCCCGACGCGAGAACGTCGTCGGGGAGGTCAACGGCGGCTGGGGTGTCGCCATGACCCTGCTCGGGTTCGAGCGGGGCGAAGCCGCGGCCACGACACCCGTGCTGTTCGGCGTCGAGCTCGATCGTCTGCTGGCGCTGGCCAAGCAGCAGGGGGTCGCCGACGACCCGATCGTCCGCCAGAACCTGGCGTGGTGCTACTCGAAGGTCCAGATCATGCGCTTCCTCGGGATGCGGACCCTCACCAAGTTCCTGTCCGGCGAACATCCCGGGCCCGACGCCTCGATCTTCAAGCTCTACTGGTCGGAGTACCACCGCCGAGTCACCGAACTCGGCGTGTCGATGTTCGGAGCCGGTGGCATGGTCATCGACGGCAAGTTCCCGAGCAGTGCGTTCTCGACCGACTCTCCCGGAGCCCCCAACGACTCCGGCTCGTGGATCGGGACGTTCCTCAACGCCCGAGCCGGCACCATCTACGCCGGAACCAGCCAGGTGCAGCGCAACATCATCGGCGAGATCGTCCTCGGACTACCGAAGGAACCGCGGGCCGACGGCGGACCCTGGAAGGACATCCCGAAATGACCCACCGGCCGGCGGCCGAGCGTCCTTCGAGACCCGCCACCCTGCTCATCGAAAGGACCCTCCCATGACCGTCATCAAGATCAACGCCATCACCGTCCCCGCCGATTCCGGCGACGAACTCGGCAAGCGCTTCGCCGCACGGGCCGGCGCCGTCGACGGCCACGACGGGTTCGAGGGCTTCGAACTCCTCAAGCCGACCGATGATCGCAACGTCTGGCTGGTCGTGACCCGCTGGCGCGACGAGGCGGCCTTCGAGGCCTGGACCTCCTCGCAGTCCTTCGCCCACGGCCACCAGGGCGCCGATCGCCCGACCGCCGGGGGCGGGCCCGTCAGCACCGGCGCCGAGCTCTGGTCCTACGAGGTCTCGGTCACCTCGCCGGGCAACGCCGGCTGATCCGTGACCGTCCCGGGCCGATGATCGTCGGGATCGATCACCTGCAACTCGCCATGCCGCCGGGTGGCGAAGACGAAGCCGTCCGTTTCTACGGCGACGTCTTGGGTCTGACCCCGATTCCCAAACCCGCCGTGCTCGCCGTTCGGGGCGGCTGTTGGTTCGACGCCGGCACCGTACAGATCCATCTCGGCGGCGACGCGACGTTCGTCCCGGCCCGCAAGGCCCACCCGGCATTCGCCGTCACCGACCTCGACTCCCTCCTCGCCCGCCTGGCCGAGGCCGGGATCGAGGTGCGCGACGGAGCCGTGATCGACGGGCGGATCCAACGGTTCTGCGACGATCCATTCGGCAACCGGATCGAACTGGTCGCCGTATGACCGAGCGGCTCCCCCTCTCGACCCCGGCCCTGTTCGCCCTGCTCCGACGACCCGGTCTGTGGACCACGGCCGTGCGGGCGGCGCTCGAACTGGCACCCCGGGGCTGGTGGCGCACGTCCCCCCACCTGCCACTCCCCGATCCCGACTGGTTGCACTTCCGCCTGGTCACCGCCTACGGCGGCGACGGATCGCAGGCCATGGGCGCCGAGGAACTCCTCACCTGGCTGGAATGGAAGCGGGACTTCCCCACCTGACGCCTCCCGGAACCCGCCGGCCGCTGCACGGAACCGACGCGCCGAATCAGTCCGACGGGGGTCCGATCAACCCGAGCGCGCGCGAACCCGACGGCGGCCGCTCCGACCAGCGGGGCCGAGGCCCCGAGGCCGACGGGCTCGACGCGAGTGCCGATGCTGTAGTCGAGGCTCGCGACCCGGTCGACCTCGGCCTGGGCGGCGCTGAAGAACGGCTCACCGAAACCCAGGGCAACGGAGCCACCGACGACGGCGAGGTGGAGGTCGAGCGCATTGGCCAACGATCCGATGGCCCGCCCGACCATGGTGCCGACGTGGTTGATCTCGGACGTGCACGCCTCTTCGGCCGGCCGCCCGGTCCGAACCTCGATGGCGGTTCCCGACGCCTCGCACTCCAGGCTGCCGGCGACGTGCCCGGGCAGCGCCGTGCCGCCGGGATTGACCACGATCTGACCGACGTGGCCCGCGTTGCCCGTCCGGCCATCGAGCAGGCGCCCGTCGAGGACGATCCCGCCACCGACACCGGTCGACACCACCATCGCCACGTAGTCCCGCACGCCGACGGCGGCCCCGACCCACCCTTCGGCCAGGGCCAGGGCCTTGGCGTCGTTGCCGACGTGGGTGGGCAGACCGGTGAATTCGGCCAACCGTGCACCGAGCGGGAACGATCGCCAGGCCGGGATGTTGAGGGGCGAGACGAGGTGCCCGCCGAGCGTCATCGGACCGGGGCATCCCACACCACAGACGGTGAACCGATCGAACGGTTCGAAGCGTCCGAGCAGGGAGCAGAGATCGGCGAACAGGTCCTCGGCCGTCGCGTCGGCCCGCGTGGCCGCCAGATGCCGCTGGAACAGCCGCCCCTCGGTGTCGACGACGCCCGCGGCGAGCTTGGTCCCTCCGACGTCGATCGCCAACGCCGACCCGATGGAAGGTGACGGATGCACAGATGGCACAGTAGACGCCAGGCGAACCGACCGAGCGCACCGCAGTGGTGTTGGTAGCCTCGCCCGAAGCGGCCACGAAGGGATCCCGTCAGTGAACACCAACGATGCGTTGCGCCCACCACAACCGGTGCAAGCCAACGAACCCGTCGACCGGAACCACCGGATGACCCTCGACCAACATCGGGCGGCCCAGTTCGGCGCGGCCTTCATCGCCATCTGCGACAACGTCGAGCACGTGGTTCGCGGCAAACGTTCGGTGGTCGAACAGTCCCTCCTGTGCCTCCTCGCCGGCGGGCACCTGCTCGTCGAGGACGTGCCGGGCGTCGGCAAGACCACGCTGGCCAAGGCCCTGTCGGCCTCGGTGGGCGGCAAGCTCGGTCGGATCCAGTTCACCCCCGACCTCCTCCCGGCCGACGTGACGGGGGTCAGCATCTGGAACCGCAACGACGCCAACTTCGAGTTCCGACCGGGCCCGGTCTTCACCGAACTCGTCCTGGCCGACGAGATCAACCGGGCCTCGCCCAAGACCCAGTCGGCCCTGCTCGAGGCCATGGCCGAGGGCCAGGTCACCGTCGACGGCATCACCCATCGGCTGCCCGAGCCGTTCATGGTCATGGCGACCCAGAATCCGATCGAGCAGGAGGGCACCTATCCCCTCCCCGAGAGCCAGCTGGATCGGTTCCTGATGCGGATCTCGGTGGGCTATCCGGCGCGCAAGGACGAGTTGGCGATCCTCCACACCCACGAGAGCGACGGCCTGGTCCGCCGGCTCCAACCGGTCGCCACGCTGCGAGACATCGTCACCATGTCGCAGCTGATCAAGTCGGTCCACATCGCCGAAGAACTCCGCGGCTACCTCATCGACATCGCCGACGCCACCCGTCGTCATCCGGGCGTCTCGCTCGGTATGTCGCCCCGTGCGACGTTGAGCCTGCAGCGTGTCGCCCGGGCCCGGGCCCTCGCCCGGGGGCAGCTCTACGTCACCGACGACGACATCAAGGCCGTCGCCAGCCAGGTGATCTCCCACCGTCTGATCCTGCGCCCCGAAGCCCAGCTCCAGGGAACCACGGCCGAATCGGTCGTCGCCGACATCCTGCAGGCCGTGCCGGTTCCCTACGATCGCGTCTGATGCGACTCACCCGAGCCGGCGTCGGCCTCGTCCTCTCCGCGTTCTTGTCGTTCGCACTCGGCCGGCTCTTCGGGGCCGACGAGTTGCTGTACCTCGCCGCGATGCAGGCCGTGGCATTCGTCGCCGCCCTGGCCTACACCAGTCTCAGCCGTCTCGATCTCGCCGTCACCAGGACCGCCACCCCCGCCCGGCTTCGAGCGGGAACGCCGGCCCGCATCGACGTCGCCATCGCCAACCGGGGCCGGCGTCAGACCCCGATGCTCGAGGCCACCGATCACATCAGCGGGACCCCCGGGGCCTCGCTGCACCTGGCTCCGATTCGGCCGAACGCCAGCGCACCGATCGCCTACCGGCTACCGACGACTCGTCGCGGGCTGGTCGCCGTCGGCCCCCTCGACCTCGCCTTCGGCGATCCCCTCGGACTCACCCGGAGCTCGCTGTCCGCCTCCGGGACGATCACCCTGGTCGTGCACCCCGAACTGGTCGACCTCGGTCCACTCAACGCGATCGCCGGTCACGACCCCACCGCCGATCTCCAACCGATCCGGGCGCTGGCCACCGGTGGCGACGAGTTCTTCGCCCTTCGTCCCTATGTCGTCGGCGACGAACTGCGCCGGGTGCACTGGCGGGCGAGCGCCCGCACCGGCGAACTCGTGGTGCGCCAAGACGAGCGTCCCCGCACCGGGCGGGTCACGGTCGTCCTCGACCGTCGTCGCGAGGTCTACGACGAACCCGGCTTCGAGCGCGCCGTTTCGGCCACCCTGAGCGTGCTCTACGCCGGTTGGCGAGGCGACGACGCCCTGCGCTTCCTGACGTCGTCGAGCCCCGTCGTGACCGACGTCCGAGGACGACACGAACTCGACGCCATCGACGAGCAACTCGCCACGATCGACACCACGGTCAGCGCGTCCCTGGTCCGGTCGATCGAGGGGCTGACCCGGATGGGGCTCGGGGGCACGCTGGTGGTCGTCACCGGCACGCCGACCACCGAACTCCGCACCGCCCTGGACCGGGCCCGTCGGACCTTCGGTGTGGTCCTCCCGATCCTGTGTCAGTCGGTACCCGAGCCGCCGGTCGGGGCGATCGTGCACGACGGCTCCGAGCCGCTGCGATCGCTGTGGCTGCGGCGCCTGTCGGGGGTGGCGGGATGAACGACGCCCGTCAGTCGGCGATCCCGCTCGAGGTCACGTCGGCCCTCATCGTGCCGGCCGCCGTGTTCGGCTTCGGGCGGATCTTCGAGTCGTACAGCGCGATCGGTCCGATCCTGGTCGCAACGCTGCTCTCGACGCTGCTGGCCACCCTGCTCCGCCGGGCGCGAGTGCCGCTGGTCGTCGCCGCCGCCATCTCGCTGATCGCCCTGGCCGAACTGATCATGCACCGTTACGCCCCGGGAACGACCCGGCGCGGTCTGCTCCCGACCGCCGAGACCCGGGCCGTGCTCGACCTGCTCGCCGAGGACGGCGTGACCCAGTTCCGCGAGGTCCAGGCACCGGTCGAGGCGCTCCCGGCGTTCGTCGCCGCCGCCATCATCGGAGCCTGGCTCCTCGCCTTCCTCACCGACTGGGCGGCGCTGCGACTTCGGCTCGCGTTCGAACCGGTGCTGCCGGCCGCGCTGCTCTTCATCTTCGCCTCGGTCCTCGGCTCCGGGGCTCGTCAGATGGTCTCGACCGTCGTCTTCGCCGGCGCCGTCGGACTCTGGGCGGTCGTGCAACGCTCCCAGTCCCTGCGCGAAGGAACCTGGCTGACCATCGACCGCTTCCGCGGACCCAACTCGGTCCTGCGGGCCGCCGGCATCGTGGCCGCCATCGCCATCGTCGGTGGCCTCGCCGTCGGGCCCCGTGTCCCCGGCGTCGGAGCCGGCGAGCTCTACGAGTGGCGCTCCCTCGACGATCCCACCCGAACCGTCGTGAGCCCCTACGTCAACATCGAGAACCGCCTCGCCTCCCAGCAGGACATCGAGATGTTCACCGTGGTCGCCGAGCGTCCGGCCTACTGGCGCCTGGCCGGGCTCGACACCTACGACGACGGGCTCTGGTCGACCAAGGGGAACTTCGAAGAACAGGAGGGCGACCTGCCCGGCACCCGGCCCAGCGCCGGCACGACGGTCGACCTCGAGCAGACCTTCGACATCACCGGCCTCCAGGAGATCTGGCTCCCGGCCGCCTATGCCCCCGTGTCCTGCAATCACCCGATGCCGTGATCACCTGGAACGCCGAGATCAGCTCGCTCACCGTCGACAACGAACTCGAGAACTCCGACGGGCTGAGCTACCGGATCACCTCGGCGCTCCCCGCCTACACCGGCGACGAACTCCGGGCCGCCCCGCCGGTCACCGACGACGGCGTCATCGATCGATACACCGCACTGCCCGGCGACCTGACGCCGGTGGTCGGCGAGCTGGCCCGCACGATCGTGGCCGGCCAGACCGGTGCCTACGACCAGATGATGGCCCTGCAGGCCCATTTCCAGCAGTACGACTACTCCCTCGAGCTCGGTCCTCGTCAGGGCGACCCGATCGAGCAGTTCCTGGCCGAGCGGGTCGGCTTCTGCCAGCAGTTCTCGGGCACGTTCGCCCTCATGGCCCGTTCCCTGGGAATCCCGGCCCGGGTCGCCGTCGGCTTCACGTGGGGCGACCCGGTCGAGGGTGAGCCCTCGACCTATCGCGTGACCGGTCGTCACGCCCACGCCTGGCCCGAGGTGTACTTCCAGGACCTGGGCTGGGTCGCCTTCGAACCGACCCCGGGCCGCGGCGCACCCGACACCCCCTACTCGGGCCTCGACGCCCGCCAGGACTCCCCGACGGCCGAGGGTCAGGTCACCACCCCGACCACGGCCCCGCCGGCCGGGGCGGCGCCGCCGACCACCTTCGATCCCAACCTCTTTCCCGATCCCGGTTTCGATCTCGGCAGCGAACCGATCGCCCCGACCGAGACCGGTGGGGGAACGCCATGGCGTCTCATCGCCGTGGCGGCGGTCCTCGCCGCCCTGGCCGCGCTCCTTCCGGCGCTCGGGCGGCTCAAGCGGGCCCGCCGACTCGCCAAGGCCGGTGATCCGGCCGAGGAGATCGACGCCATCTGGGCCAACCTGACCGATCATCTCCGGACCCATCTCGGCGTCGACCGACCGCACGCCCTCACCCGGACCGAGTGGGTCGACGAACTCATCGTTCGGCGACGCCTACCGGAGGAACCGCTCCTCCGGCTCGGTGAGGCCGTCACCGCGGCGCGTTTCGGCGGGGGGATCGGCATCGACGAACGGACCGTGGCCGCCGCTCGAGCCGACGCCGCCACCGTCGAGCAGGTGGCGACCTCGAGGACGCCACGCTGGAAGCGGGTGGTCATCGCGCTCGATCCGATCGAACTGGTTCGACGACGCCCCACCCAGGATCGTGCGACCGTGGCCGACGATCGTCACCTGCCGACCGACGTCGGCATTCGCTGAGGGTCTCGCCGGTCTCCGTCGAGCGCCGCCCGCGGCTCGCTGACTGCGCTCGCAAACCGCTGAGCTCGCAAACCCTGACGGGTTCAGTCTCCGTCGGTCGATTCGTCGACCGGACGCTTGGTGGCAGGATTGGCGGCCCGGAACGCACTCGAGACCTGCGCCAGACCGGCGCGGCCCATCATGCGCAGGTTCCGTTCGAATCCCACGGCCGCAACGAGCATGATCACGAAGCCGCCGAACGCGACCAGGTAATGGACCCGGAGCGTGGCCACCATGATGGCCAGGCCGACGACGAACCCGAGGATCGACCATTTGAGCGAACCAACGGCGTGCCGGTAGATCGAGGACTTGCCGACGTTTCGAGCCAGACCGGGATCGGTCTCCTCGAGGTGCCGTTCGATCTCGGCAAGAATCCTTTGTTCGTTTTCCGACAGCGGCATCGCTTAGCCCTCGACCCTTTTCCGGAGTGCCCTCAACACACAGTCCTCACAAGCAGCCCACATTGTCGCGCAGGATCGAGCGGTGAGCAACGCGGGCGATCAGTCTTCCGCCGGACGCTTCGGCGTCTCGGGGTCCGGCGGGTCGCCCTCGGGCCGGTCGGGACCCCACTGGCTCTGACCGGTGACCTTGGGGCGCAGCCCGTTCCTGGTCAGCAAGGTCGCCGCGCCGATCGCACCCGAGCCGAACCGGCTGCGGATCTCGTCGACGGCACGATCGGTGGTCGAGCGATCCACCGGAGGTCGCCGCGGGTCGCCTCCGGGGCCGGCCCCGGAGGCGATCAGGTCGTCGAGCGACAGCTGCTCGACCCGGTCGTCCTCGGTCAATCCCGAGACACCGACTCCCAGCAGGCGCACCCCCCGCTCGACCTCGACCGAATCGAGCAACTCGGAGGCGATGCCGAGGATCTCCGAGGACACATCGGTCGGGATGGCGAGGGTCCTCGACCGGGAGATGGTGGTGAAATCGGGGTAGCGGATCTTGACGGTCACCGTCCTCCCACGGATCGCTCCCCGGCGCAGGCGGGAACCCACGGCATCGCTCATGCGAACCAGTTCCCGCCGCAGGTCGCGCCGATCGACCAGGTCGATGGCGAACGTCTCCTCGTGGCTCACCGATTTCGCCATGCGCTCCGGAACGACCGGCCGATCGTCGACGGCGTTCGCGATGGCGTGCAGGTGGCGGCCGTTCGCCTCGCCCACCGCGGCGACCACCGACTCGATGGGCAATGCGGCCAGTTCACCAACCGTCTTCACCCCGTACCGGGACAGTTTCTCGAAGGTCTTCGGACCGACGCCCCAGAGGGCCCGCAACGGGAGCGGTGCCATGAACGTCCGCTCGTCGCCGGGCGGCACCTCCTTGACGCCCAGACCGCGCTCGACCCGGCGCCCCACCACCCGGGGCTTCGCCTCTTCGGTGGCCAGCTTGGCGACGAGCTTCGAGGTGGCGACACCGACCGAGCAATGGAGCCGTTCGACCTCCCAGACCCGACGCCGCAGATGGGCTGCGATCTCGACTGCGGGGCCGAGCAGGCGTCTGGCCCCGGTCACGTCGAGGAACGCCTCGTCGAGCGACAGCGGCTCGACGAGCGGCGTGACCTCACCGAAGATCGCCATGATCGACGCGCTGACCTCGCCGTAGCGGTCGTGGCGGCCCGACACGAACACGGCGTGGGGACACAACGCTCGGGCGCGGCTGCTCGGCATCGCCGAATGGATCCCGAAGACCCGCGCCTCGTAGCTGGCGGCGGCCACCACGCCCCGGTCGCCGGTGCCGCCGACGACCACGGGCTTGCCCCGGAGTTCGGGACGGTCGCGCACCTCGACCGCGGCGAAGAAGGCATTCATGTCGACGTGCAGGATGCTCCGCGTGGGCACCGGTCGAGCCTATCCGAGGCCGCCGAGGCCGTTCGCGACGAGCGCGGCCGCTACAGACGGACGACCCGCCGATCGGCCGGGGTCGATCCCTCCAGCCGGTACGCATAGAGCCGGCCGTCGTCGACCTCGTCGGCCAGGTGATCGAGGAGCGGTTCCCACACCCATTGCGGTGCCGATGCCAGCCGCTGACGGGCGACCGCCACGTCGACGAAATCGGCGGCGATGACGATGCCGTCGGGATCCTCGATCGTCAGAGAACCGCTGAAGGCGACGGCTCGATGGGCCTCGACCCGCAGGTGGAAACCGAAGCCGGGAGCGATCACCTCGATCCGGTACAGGGGCCCCAGCCAGTCGGTGACCCGCAAACCGGTTTCCTCCTCGACCTCCCGACCGAGGCCCTCGATCAAGTGCTCCCCGGCGTCGATCACCCCACCGGGGGTGGACCAGTCGATGGCTCCGCCCCGACGTTGGTTCTGCACCAGGAGGACCCGCCCGTCGTCGTCCATGAGGACACCGCCCGCAACGAGCCAGGGCCGCAACTCGCTGTCGGACCGTCGGTCGTTCACCACCGCATCGTTGCCCATCACCGGAAGCGGTTCAAGGCTGTGGCCGTCGTCGGCTATAGCCTGACTCGGCGATGAGCGACGACGCCAACCTCGAATCGACCGACGGGCGCGAACGCGAGCTCCTCCCGTTCCAGGATCTGGTCGCCCCTCGGCCGCTGCCGAGCGCTCCGCCCGTGCTGGCCCGCTGGTTGGCGTTCATCGGGATCCTGATCGGCGGCCTCCTCGGCGCGCTGATCGGTTACGGCGTCCTCGACCTGTTCACGCAGAGCACGACGTGGTCGGCGTTCGGTGCCCTGTTGTTCGGCGTGGGCGGCGCGGTCGGACTCGGCATCGTGACCTCACTCACCCTCCGGGCGATGAACGAGTGGCACGAGGTCCGACATCCCGAACGCGACGCATCGTGAACGCCCCCGATCGCCGATCCGCCCCGTCCCCACTCGACCCACCGCTCGTCGACGACGCGCTGAGCCTCGCGCTCCTCGACCTCGCCCGGCGACTGGCGCTCGACGCCGGCCGTCTCACGCTCGACATGCGCCGTGAGGCGAGCGTCGATCCCGACCGGAAGAGTTCGGTCGGCGACCTGGTCACCGTCGCCGACCGGGCGTCGGAGGCCCTGATCGTGTCGGGCATCCTGAGTGCCCGCCCCGACGACGCGATCCTCGGCGAGGAGGGTGCCGATCGCCCGGGCACCTCGGGCTTTCGCTGGATCATCGACCCGATCGACGGCACCACCAACTACGTCTACGACCTCCCGGGCTACACGATCTCGGTCGCGGTGGAATTCCGCGGAACGACCATCGTCGGCGTGGTCTACGACCCGAAGGCCGACGAGTGTTTCGCCGCCCGGCGGGGCAACGGCGCCACCCTCGACGACCGCCCCATCGCCTGCTCGACGCAGACCGAGTTCGACCACTGCGTGCTGGGCACCGGATTCGGGTACCAGTCCGATCAGCGCCGCAGACAGGCCGAGATCCTGATCGACATCCTCCCGAAGGTCGCCAACCTGCGTCGGCTCGGATCGGCGGCCCTCGACCTCGCCTACGTGGGCGCCGGACGGATCGACGGCTACTGGGAGTCGGGCCTCAACGCCTGGGACGCCGCCGCCGGGGCCCTCATCGCCGGCGAAGCCGGCGCCACGGTCACCGACCTCGCCGGCAACGACCCCTCCCCCACCATGACCGTCGCCGCACCGCCGACGATCCACACCCGACTGGTCGCCGAACTCCGGGCTGCGGGCGCCGCGTCGGGACCGATCGAACCACCCGCCGAACCCACGGCACCGCATCCGGACTGACCGGGGCAAGATGACCGATCCGGCAATCTGACCCGGATGACCGACAAGTGGGTCGGGTTTCGGGCACCATTTCCCCATGGGCACTCGCATCCTCACCGTGGAAGACGACGATCGGATCCGTCAGGCCGTCAAGTTGGCCCTGGAGGACGAGGGCTGGATGGTCGACGAAGCCGACACCGGCGAACGAGCCCTCGATGCGTTCGCGGCCAACAACGCCGACGTGGTCCTGATCGACATCATGCTGCCCGGGATCGACGGTTTCGAGGTCTGCCGGTCGATCCGCCGACACAGTGACGTGCCGATCATCATGGTGACCGCTCGGGACGACACCCACGACGTGGTGGCCGGACTCGAGGCCGGCGCCGACGACTACCTGACGAAACCCTTCGCCCCGAAGGAGCTCTCGGCCCGGATCCGCGCCCTGCTCCGGCGGGTCCGCTCGTCGGACTCCGGCGGACTCGAACGCATCAAGGTCGGCGATCTCGAGATCAGCCCCGAGGAAGGTCTGGTCCTCAAGGACGGGGTCGGTCTCCCCCTGACCAAGACCGAGTTCAAGCTCCTGGTCGAGTTGGCCAGTCAGCCCGGCAAGGTGTTCAGTCGCGAGGTCCTCCTCGAGCGAGTGTGGGGGTACGACTACTTCGGCGACGGCCGTCTCGTCGACGTCCACGTGCGGCGTCTGCGCACCAAGGTCGAGACCGATCCGGCCAACCCCCGCTACGTCGTCACCTCGCGCGGTCTCGGCTACAAGCTGCAGCCTTGACGTCTGGCCCCTTCCGCAACGCCGTCCGACGCGACGGCATCCCGTCGTGGCCGGCGTACCCGTGGGCCTGATCCCCCGTCGCCGACTCGGCCTCCGGGCCCGGCTCACGCTCATCTACGCGCTCGGAGCCCTGCTGCTGACCTCGACCGTGGCCGCTTCGAGTTTCGTCCTGACCCAGCGGCGATTGCTCAGCGAGACCGAGCGCAACGCCGAATCGCAGTTCTACCGCAACGTCAAGGACCTTCGACGCAGCCTGCAGGCGTTGCCGTTCATCCCCGCCAACCTCCCCTCGTCGGTCGAACCCGAGGAGGAGCCCGACACCACGACCACGACCCGATCCACCACGACGACCACGCGTCCCACCACCACGACCACCACCGAGCCGACCACCAGCACCCCCGAGACCGAGGTGGCGCTCGACGTCGAGGGGCCGCCCGCCGATGGGACGAGCGTCGTCGGGGTCACCGACACCACGGCGGCCGGCGGACCCGAACTCCCGACGACCGGCGCGGCCAGCGTCCCGACCACGGCACCGGCCACCACGCGACCGCGGTCGCCACGCAACACCCTCGAGGCCGAGCGGACCACCACCATCCCCGAGACCGACCTCGACCTCGAAGGCATCTTCGGACCGAGCCTCCCGTCCTCGGAGCCCTCCGGCGGCGAGGACGAACCCGAACCGACCCGGCCCGACGATCCGATCGGCTCGATCCTGACCGCGCTGGTCCGCCCCAACAACGCCCAGTCCCTCCTCGTCGTGCCTCCGGATCCCCAGCCGCCCGACCCCGGAGCCGACCCCGGTGTCGCCGACCGGGTCCGCCAGTTCTCGCCCAGCGGGCTCCTCTCGTCCGACCTCCCCCTGGGCCTGCAGACCATCGTGGCCGACGGCGTGGCGGCCAAGTTCCGCTTCAACGATGCGAGCGGCGGTCCCCGGTTGGCGCTCGGCGTCCGGATCCCCGAGTTCGGAACGACCTATTACGAGAACGTGCCCCTGATCGAACTCGAGAACACCCTCGACTCGCTCCGCAACATCTTGTTCGGCGTGTCGTTGGCGGCCAGCGCCTCGGGGGCGGCTCTCGGCTACTACTCGGCCTATCGAGCCGTGCAGCCCCTCAACCGGGTCTCCGCGGCGGCCCAGGCCATCTCCGAGGGCGACTTCGACACCCGACTCGACGACCAGATCGACCCCGACCTCGGACGCCTGACGGCGTCGTTCAACCAGATGGTCGAGGCCCTGCAGCGACGCATCGAGCGAGACGAACAGTTCGCGTCCGACGTGAGCCACGAACTGCGGTCTCCTCTCATGACCCTGACGGCCTCGGTGGGGGTCCTCGAAGGTCGGCGCAACGACCTCCCCCCGCCGGCCCAGCAGGCGGTCGATCTGCTCAGCAAGGACCTTCGCCGGTTCCAGCGCCTCGTCGAGGACCTCCTCGAGATCTCACGCATGGACGTCGGCGCCATCGAACTCGACCTGACGCCGGTGTTCCTTCGCGAGTTCCTGCGCTTCGTCATCGCCCAGTCGAGTACGCCCGACATCAACATCGGTTGCTCGAGCGCCGACGCCTTCCTCCTCGTCCGGGCCGACAAGCGTCGCATGGCGCAGGTCATCACCAACCTGCTCGACAACGCGGCCAAGTACGCGAACGGCGCAACGGCGGTGTCGTTCGAACGGGTCGGCGACCTGGTCCACATCCATGTCGACGACGCCGGCCCTGGCGTCCGGCCCGAAGACCGCAATCGCATCTTCGATCGTTTCACCCGAGCCGGGAGCGATGCCGGCCGCCGGGACGTCGCCAAAGGGGTCGGACTGGGCCTGTCGCTCGTCAGCGAGCACATCCGTCTCCATGGCGGTCGGGTCTGGGTGACCGACCGTCAGGATGGCCGACCCGGCGCCCGATTCGTGATCGAGATGCCGATCGACGAGACCGTGATGGCCGACGACGAGATGGCGACATGACCGCATCGACCACGATCGGCCGATCGGGACGGTCGGGCCGACGGCGATCCGGCCACCGCCTGGCGGCGGTCGTCCTCGGCGTGGTCTGCGCCGCGTGCAGCATTCCCTCCAACGATTCGGCCCAGCCGCTCGAGAACGCTCCCGAAGACCTCCTGGCGGTCACCACGACCATCGCCGGTGACCCGGCCGTCGCCAGCGAGGACACCTACGAGATCCAGCTCTACTGGCACGCCGACCAGGTGGTGCTCGGTCGGATCGCCCGGTCGATCCTCGAACCACCGACTCCGCAGATCGTCCTCGATCAGCTCCTGACCGGCCCGACTCCCGAGGAGAACGCCGCCAAGAACCCCCAGATCTTCCAGCTCGATGCCGCCCTCGCCGACATCGGACTGGCCCCCGTCGTGACCGGGCCCGACGTCGCGGGCGTCGTGACGGTCACGTTCGCGAGCACGACGTTCCGCGACGCGACGGCCGACAAACGCAACGCAACCGCCGAGATGGTCTGCACGCTCACCGAGCTCGAGGGGGTCACCGGCATCGTCGTGCAGGACACCCAGCCCCAACCCATCCCGCTGCCCGACATCAGCACGCAGACGATCGACGGGCCGGCGATGCGGGCCAACTTCAACGAATGCGCCGTTCCCGAACCGCCACCCGGGCTCGAGGTCGACGAGACCACCTCGACGTCGGGCTGACCCGGGACGGTCTCAGGCGAAGAACTCCCGGGCAGTGGCCCACATCTGCGCGCTGACCGGCTTGAGGTCGCGGACCGCCTCGGCCAGGGGAACCCGCACGATCTGGTCGGCCTGGATGGCGACCATCTGCCCGAAGGCGCCGTCGTGGACGGCCTCGATGGCGGCGATCCCGAACCGGGACGACAGCACCCGGTCGAGGGCCGTCGGCGATCCGCCCCGCTGCACGTGCCCGAGGATCGTCACGCGGGTCTCGAACCCGGTCCGGCGTTCGATCTCGACCGCGACCCGGTTGGCGATGCCGCCCAGGCGGATGTGTCCGTACTCGTCGAACTCCTCCTCGGGCATCTCGAAGGTTCCCTCGATCGGTTTGGCCCCTTCGGCCACCACCACGATCGACGCGAATCGGCCCTTGTGATGGCGCCGGACCAGCGAGGCGCACACCTCCTGGATGTCGAAGGGCTCCTCGGGGATCAGCGTCATGGTCGCACCGCCGGCCAGCCCCGCCCAGGTGGCGATGTGTCCGACGTGTCGACCCATGACCTCGACCACCATCACGCGGTTGTGGCTCTCGGCCGTGGTGTGCAGGCGATCGATCGCCTCGGTGGCGATGGTGACCGCGGTGTCGAACCCGAAGGTGCGCTCGGTGACGTCGATGTCGTTGTCGATGGTCTTCGGGACCCCGACGATCGGGACCCCGAGCTTGAACAGTTCGTTGGAACACGACAGGGTGCCTTCGCCACCGATGGCCACGATGCCATCGAGGCCGAGCTGGTCGACGCAGCGCATGACCCGCTCGACCCCGTCGCCGAACATGAACGGATTGATGCGGCTCGTTCCCAGGATCGTGCCGCCACGGGGCAGCGTGCCCCGCATGACATCGACGTCGAGCATGTCGTAGGTCTGGTCCATGACACCCCGCCAACCGTCGTGGAAACCCAGCAACTCGTCGTCGTAGACCCGTTCGCCCTTGCGCACCACGGCACGGATGACGGCGTTGAGACCGGGACAGTCGCCCCCGCCGGTGAGAATGCCGACTCGCATGGCCCGAGTACCTCCGTAGGTGTGCGTGATGCCCGGTGACACCATCGCAGGTTGACACGACCGCCTGCTGACGACCCCGCCGTCGACGACGGTGTCGATGGGCGGGTGACTCGAGTCCACCCACAGCCTATGGTCCTCGTCCGGCGCTTCGATTCCGCCGACGACCGATCCCCCTCCACCCTCCGAGAGGTCCATCATGTCCCTCGTCATCTCCCTCGATGCCGGAACCACCGGCGTGCGCGCCATGGCCGTCGACACGGCCGGGACGATCGTGTCGCTTCGCTACCGTGAGTTCACCCAGCACTTCCCCCGACCCGGCTGGGTCGAGCACGACGCCGAGGAGATCTGGGAGGCCATGGCCGGCTGCATCGCCGACCTGACCGAGACCCTCACCGAGCCGGTGGCGGCGATCGGCATCACGAACCAGCGCGAAACGGTCGTCGCCTGGGATCGGCGCACCGGGACACCACGGCATCGCGCCATCGTCTGGCAGGATCGACGAACCGCCGACCGCTGCCGAGAACTCGAAGCCGACGGGCATCTCCCGCTCGTGCGGAACCGCACCGGGCTCGTGCTCGACCCGTACTTCTCGGGTTCGAAGATGGAATGGCTGCTCACCCACGGTGGTGTCGAGGTCGACGAGCACCTGGCCCTGGGCACGATCGATTCGTGGCTGATCTGGAAGCTCACCGATGGGGAGGTGTTCGCCACCGAACCGTCCAACGCGAGCCGGACGATGCTGTTCGACATCCGCCATCTCGCCTGGTCGCCCGAACTGTGCGACCTGTTCGGCGTCCCGGTCGGGGCGCTCCCCGAGGTCCGCCCCAGCAGTGGCCGATTCGGTGTCACGGCCGACACCACGGCGCTCGGGGCCGGGATCCCGATCAGCGGCGTCGCCGGCGATCAACAGGCTGCGCTGTTCGGCCAGGCCTGCTTCGAACCGGGCATGTCGAAGAACACCTACGGAACCGGTTCGTTCCTGCTCATGAACGTCGGATCGAGTTGTCCCGAACCCGTCGAGGGGCTGCTCACCACCGTGGCCTGGACGCTCGGCGACGGTCGGGCCGCCTACGCCTACGAAGGGGCCATCTTCGTCACCGGGGCGGCGATCCAGTGGCTCCGAGACGGATTGGGCATCATCGAGGCGGCTCACGAGATCGGTCCGCTGGCGGCATCGGTCGACGACACCGGCGACGTGTTCGTGGTGCCGGCGTTCACCGGCCTGGGGAGCCCCTGGTGGGATCCCTACGCCCGCGGGGCCATCGTGGGCATCACCCGCGGCACCGGTCGAGCCGAGATCGCCCGTGCCGTCGTCGAGTCGATGGCCTACCAGGTGCGCGACGTCGTCGATGCCATGTCGGCGGCCTCGGGGCAGTCACCGGCCACCCTCCGTGTCGATGGTGGCGCCTCGGTCATGGACCTGTTGTTGACGCTGCAGGCCGACCAGCTCGGGGTCACCGTGACCAGACCCGAGAACCAGGAGACGACCGCGCTCGGAGCGGCCTACCTCGCCGGACTCGCCGAGGGCGTCTGGGCCTCGCTCGAGGACATCGAGCGCATCTGGACCGTCGACCGTTCGGTCGAGCCCGATCCCGATCGGACGCTGGCCGATGCCCGGCACGCCCGCTGGTTGCAGGCCGTGGCCCATGCCCGCGGTTGGGCCGACCAGTAGGACATCCGTCGGGTCGTTCCGATCAGGTCTGCCACAGGCCGAGGCGATTGCCCCACGGATCGGCCACCACCGCGGAACTGTGGGGATCCTCACGGGTCGTGCTGCGGACGACACCGCCCGCAGCCTGGAACGAGGCGAGCGAGGCGTCGAGGTCGTCGAC
Source organism: uncultured Acidimicrobiales bacterium (assembly GCA_963717115.1). Taxonomy (GTDB): domain Bacteria; phylum Actinomycetota; class Acidimicrobiia; order Acidimicrobiales; family SZUA-35; genus JBBQUN01. The sequence goes on from CAVQVO010000020.1 coordinate 1,128,365, forward strand.
CTCGACGTACACGACGGCGCCGGCGGGGGCGGACCCGCGGATGGCCTTCGGGTAGTGGACGATGCCGCCGGCCGGCGTGAGCCCGTTGTTCGGGAAGATCACGTGATAGGTGCCGTCACCGAACGGGGTGATCGGCTCGGTTCGCCAGCCGAGCGCCTCGGTGTAGAACGCGCCGGCGGCGTCGCAGTCGTCGGTCAGCAGCTCGAACCACACCAGGTTGGTCAGGGTCAGGTTGATCTGGCCGTCGTCGACCATCCAGCGGCTCTCGACCTTCACCCCGTCGACCTCCTCGATCTCGGCGCAGACGAGGTCGGCCAGGCGTTCGCTCCCGGTCGCCTCGTCGCCGTCGTCGAGGTCCGTGGCATCGATCACGTCGTCGGGGAGGTCGATCAGGAACTCGTCGATCACGATGCCCCCCGTGCGGCGGTGCACCGCCACCGAGATGATGTCGGCGCGCAGGGCGCCGATCCGGCTGGCGACCTGACCGAGGGCGCCGGGCCGATCGGCCATCCGACAACGAAAGACATACGCAGGCATGTCCAAGACCCTAGAGCGCCCGGTGTGGTGTGCTGCGGCGATTCGATGAACGCTGCGTCACGGTCGACGCACGGCTCGGCTGCCGAGCTGTCCTTGACCAACCGGTCAAGTTCTCCTTACCCTTGGGCGATGGCATCGACTGCGGCCCCCTCACCCGACCGCCAGCTCACGCCGCGTGGACGCGAACGGCGGCAGAGCCTGCTCGACTTCGCGACGATCCAGTTCGCCGCCAATGGGTTCCACCCGACCTCGGTGGCCGACATCGTCGACGGGGTCGGGGTCGGCAAAGGGGTCTTCTACTGGTACTTCCCGTCGAAGGATGCGTTGCTGCTCGAGATCTTGAAGGATGCCCTGCACCGACTCCGCCGAGCCCAGCAGGCGGCCATCGACGATCTCGACAACCCGCTGGCCCGACTCGAGAACGGGATCCGCAGTTCCCTGGCCTGGATCGCCCAGCATCCCGACATCATGCGGCTGATCATGTTCGGCTGGACCGAGGAGACCTTCGCCTCGGCGCTGCGACACGGGCGCGATGTCACGATCAGTGACACCGCCCGTCATCTCGACGACGCCATGACCATGGGCCTCATCCCCGAGGGCAACGCCCGCATGATCGCCACGGCGATCCGCGGCGTCACCGACGAGTTGGGTCGTCAGTACCTGGTCGATGACCGCGAACTCGAGGCCGAAGTGGTCGACACCGCGGTCCGGATGTGTCTCTACGGCGTCGCCGGCGCCCGCCCCTGAGGGCGGAGCGGCTCAGAGGCTGACGGCGTCGGCGCCCGGACTCGGCGAGAGATCGACCAGGACCTTGCGCAAACTGCGCAGCGCCTGCTGGGTCCGCTGCTCGTTCTCGATGAGGGCGAACCGAACGTGACCCTCTCCCCCGGGACCGAACCCCTCACCGGGTGAGGTGGCGACACCGGCTTCGCGAACCAGCATGGAGGCGAACTCGACCGAGCCGAGTTGACGGTACGGCTCGGGGATCGGGGCCCAGACGAACATGGTGCCTCGCGGCTTGGGGACCTTCCATCCGATCCGATCGAGCCCGTCGCACAGCACGTCACGCCGCCGCTGGTAGATGTCGCGAACCAGTTTGGGATGCTCGGTCGCCTCGTTCAGCGTCACCGTGGCCGCGATCTGGATCGGCTGGAAGGTGCCGTAGTCCAGGTAGCTCTTGAGCTTGGCCAGCGCGCCGACGACCTCGGCATTGCCGGCCAGGAAGGCGACCCGCCAGCCGGCCATCGAGAAACTCTTCGTCATCGAATAGAGCTCGACGCAGCAGTCCTTGGCCCCGTCGACCTGCAGGATCGACGGCGGTTCGTAGCCGTCGAAGCCCAGGTCGGCGTAGGCGTTGTCGTGGACGACGATGAGGTTGCGGGACTTCGCGAACTCGACGACCTTCTCGAAGAAGGCGAGATCGACGCAGACCCCGGTGGGGTTGTGCGGGAACGAGATCACCAGGGTGCGGGGCTTCGGCCAGGAGTACTCCCAGGCCCGCTCGAGGTTGGCGATGAACTCGTCGCCCTCGGCCAGGGCCACTTCGCGGATCGCGGCACCGGCGAAGATCGGACCCCAGATGTGGATCGGATACGACGGCGCCGGGACCAGGGCGGCATCACCGGGCGACAGCAGGACCCACATGAGGTGGGTGAATCCCTCCTTGGCGCCGATCACGTTGAGCACCTCGGTCCCCGGATCGAGGGTGACCCCCCACCGTCGCTCGTACATGTTGGCGGCCGCCTCGCGCAGCTTCGGAATGCCCTTGCTGGCCGAGTAGCGGTGATTGCGGGAGTTGTGAGCCGCCTCGATGAGTTTGTCGACGGCGACGTCGGGGGACGGGAGGTCGGGATTGCCGAAACCGAAGTCGATCACGTCGATCCCCGACCGGCGTGCGTCCATCTTCAGATCGTTGATGATGGCGAGCACGTAGGGCGGAAGGTGATTGATTCGGCGGAACTCCATGCGTGCAAGCTATCGGTCGGGAAGTGCCAGGAGGGCTGCGCCGAGGGCTCCGGCGTCGGGTCCGAGGGCTGCGGCCACCACCCGTACCCGGGGCCGGAACGGGCCTCCGAGCGAGGCTGCCATCACCTTCGCCTGGACCGCATCCAGGAACCATTCGCTGATGACGCTCAGTCCCCCACCGAGCACGATCAGCTCGGGATCGAGGAGGTTGATCAGGCTCCCGAGCCCCCGGGCCACCCAGTCCCCGAATCGGTCGAGCACCTCGAGGGCGTCGGGATCACCGGCTGCGAGGGCCTCGGCCACGTGCTCGCCCCGGACATGGTCGATGATGCCGCCGGCCCGCTCCACGATCCCCCCGGCCCGCCCGGTCTCGGTCAGTTCGCGCGTGAGGTTCGACAATCCGGCCCCCGATGCGTAGGCCTCCCAGCAACCGAGTTGGCCGCAGGCGCAGCGATGGCCACCGGCTCGGACCAGCATGTGGCCGGGCTCACCGGCGAACCCGTTGGCGCCGGTGAGGAGTCGCCCCTCGACGATCAGCCCGCCGCCGATTCCCGTGCCCTGGGTGACCATGACGAGGTGGTCGACCCCGCGGCCGACGCCCAGTCGATGCTCGGCCACCGCGGCGCCGTTCGCATCGTTGCCGACCCGGACCGGCACGTCGAAGCGGTCTCGGATCGGCACCGAGGCGTCGAGGCCGATCACCCCGGGGACGTTCGGACCGTAGTGGAGGACCCCGAACCGGTCGACGAGTCCGGGGAGCCCGACACCGATCGCCTCGGGTCGGCCCGTCTCGTCGACCATGGCGGCGATGCAATCGGTCAGGGCCGGCAGCACGGTCGTCGGGTCCCCCTTCGGGGTCGGCACCTGGCGCCGAGCGAGGATCTCGTTGGTGAGCGCGTCGACCACGAGGCCGAGCATCTTCGTGCCACCGACATCGACCCCGATCACCGTTCGCACCATGGCCGCCCGATGCTAATGCGCTCGGACGGCACCCCGGCGCACGCTCGTCGGCGAACCGGCTCGCGGCGAACCGATCGTCGGCGAACCGATCGTCGGCGAACCGATCGTCGGCGAACCGATCCGGCGCAGCCTCGTCCGACGTCGGTTCAGCCGGCGGTACCGGCGCAGAGGGCTCGGCGGGCCCCGGCCGCACGGGCCCAGGCGGCGGCGGCATTGCGGTCGGTCATGACCACGAGCTGGACCGATTGGGCGAGCGGCTCGACCCGGTCGAACAGGTCGCTCAGTTCCTGGTCGGTCAGGTCACCGAAGTTGCCCTTGACGACGACCGGGATCGAGACCCCGGAATTCGACCGAACCTTCTCGGTCAGGGTCACGATGCCTTCGTAGACCGACTCCACCGCCGACAGCTCGCCACGGTTGATCCGCTCGATCCGGCGCTCGAGCTCCCCGACTCGCTGCCGGGAATCGGCGGCCTTCGCCTCGAGCCGGTCGATCCGAGCCATGGCCCGGACGTGACGGTCGAGTGCGGCCTCGGCCGCGTCGAGCTGGGACTGCAGGACGGTCGGGTCGACATAGCCCGCCTCCTGATCGGCACGCTCCTGCTGGATCAACCAATCGTCGGCCCAGATCGGCAGCTGCTCGGGCTCGAGGGTGTCGGGCACCTCGACCTCGGCCTCGGCCAGGGCGTCGTAGAGCCCCCGGGTGCGGTCGAGCCACTCGGGGTTCGGCCGTTCCACCACGTGGGATCGCAACGCCTTGTCGAGGTCCGACGGGAGCATCGGTCCGAACAATGCCCGAGCCCGCTCCTTGATCGATTCGAACTGGGCGGCGATCTCGAGGGCATCGGAATCGGCCGACAGCGCAGCGCGGGCTTCCTCGACCTCGATCTGCGCCGCGACGACCTGCGACCGGGCCGCCTCGACCACGGCGAGCTTCTCGGGAGGAGCCGTCGGGCTCAGGCGATACATCGCGTAGGAGGAGTAGGTGGGCTGGTTGACCTTGGCCAGCAGCGCTGCGACCTCCTCGTCGTGATCGCTCGACTTGTCCCGTGCGAGGAACCGGCGTTCGACCCGAGGGTGCGACAGCTCCTCGAGGCGATCCTCGTCCTCGGGGCTGAGGAGGACGGGCTTCGCATCGCTCTCGGCGTCGGCGAGGAAGCGCAGGCTGTCGGCCAGCGACGCTTCGCCGACCTGGACCCGTCGGGCGAGCGCCTCGAGGTGACCTTCGGACCGGTGCTCGCGGTCCCGATATGCCTCGAGGTCGATCAGGAGTCCCGCGATCTCGGGTGGCACCTCGGACAGGGTCCGGGGCGTGTCATCGACGCCGGCGATCGCCCGGCGAACGGTGTCGCGAAGCCGACGAACCTCGAGATCGATCGTGACGACCGACTTGCCGTCGATCCGGTCCCGCAACTGCTGCACCCGGGCTGCGGCCGAGGGAACGAGGTCGGCGCGGACCTCCTCGACCCAGACCGAGTCGATCCGGGCGGCGACCGTCAGTTGGTCGAGTTCGGCGAGGAGCGCCGGCAGCGTGTCGGCTCCACCGGCGAGGCGGTCGACGGCGAGCATGATGTCCTCGGTGGTGAACGGCCCGAGGCCTCCGATGGTGGTCGGCGTGACCTCCACCAGGTGCCCCTGGTGTTCGACCAGACCGGCCAGACCATGGCCCGACCCCGACACCAGCGAGCGGATCGCCGACATGAGCCGCGAGGCTCGGGCCTCGTCGAGGCCGTGGACCACCGAGATGAACGGGTGCAGATCGGCGCTGCCGATGTCTGGGCCGAAGTCGAGGCGCAAGATTCTCATGGCCGAGTTGTCGTCGGGAAACCCGCCGGACTCAAGTGGAAATCTCGCGAAACCCCTTTCTTTTCCGGCGCTCAGGCCGAGAGCGCCTCGACCCGGCTCCGGAACTCCTTCAGGGCGGCCTCGCGGATCTTGGTCTCGGCTCGCCGCTTGACGAATCCCGGCAGGGGCACGAGCAGGTCGATGTCGAGTTCGTAGGTCACCTTGGTGAACCCCGGCTCCTCGTCGTCGGGTTCGAACGTGTAGGAGCCGTCGAGCCGTTTGGTCAGGTCACCGTCGACCAGTCGCCAACGGACCGAATGCGGCGGGTCGACATAGTCGTAGTCGAGGATGTAGCGAGTGGTGCGGCCCATGGCCTCGGCCCGGAACTGGGCCCGGGTCGGCCGGCCCGCCGGATCCACACTCACGATGTCGACGTCGGTCACGCCCCGAGCCCAGTCCGGGTACTTGGCCAGATCGGTCACGACGGCGAAACACTGCTCGGGGGCGGCGCACACCGAGGTCTGGACGAGGGCGTGTTCGCTCGCCGGAGTCGAAAGGGTCACCGCCGCAGCCTACTCATGATCGGTGCGCGGCGAGAACTCCCCCCACCGGGCTCCGTAGAGCGCCAGGAACCCCAGGCCGCTCAGCGGCACGAGCACGCCGAACGCCAGGGCGGTGAACGGGGCGAGGCTCGCACCGACCAGACCGATCACCACCTGCGCCGCCAGCGAACCGAGCAACAGCAGACGCATCCGGGGGGCGGCGACACCGCCGGTGAGGAAGAAGGCACCACCGAACCACACCTCCTCGTCGCGGCTGCGGCCGGCGGCGATGACGAAGGCGATGACGAAGGCCACCACCCCGACGAAGAAGAGGACGACGGAGACCACGGCGAACGCACTGCGCACACGGTCGGCGTCGGAGACGACCCCGACCACGGTGGTGACCAGCTGCACCAGGGTGGCGCCGACACTCGCCCGCAGGAGCCCGGGGTGCGGCAGCTCGTGGTCGTTCCAGCGAAGGGTTCCGTGCGTCGAGGGAGCCGACGTCGATCCTTCGCCGGGCACCGAGGGAGGCGGCGGGCCCGAGGTCACCGGGTCCCCGTTCGGTCGGGCGGTGTCGGGCCGGCGTCGGCCGCACCCTGCGGGTCGACGGCCGGCGACCGACGAGCGACGGTGTCGGCCAGTGCCGCACCGAGGCGGTCGGCGAGCACGCCGTAGTCGAAGTCCTCGACCGCGCGGCGACGGGCGGCGTGCCCCATGGCGATGCGGCGGTCGGGGTCCTCGACCAGTTCGACGATCCGGCCGGCGAGCGCGACCGGGTCTTCGGGATCGTCGACGACGAGCCCGGTGATGCCGTGCTCGACGGCCTCGGTGGCGCCACCGGAACGGCCCGCGATCTGCGGGAGCCCGGCCGCAGCCGCCTCGAGGAACACGATGCCGAAGCCCTCCTGTTCCAGACCTCCCCAACGCCGGTTGCAGGGCATGACCATCAGGTCCGCGGCCGCGTAGAGGTCGTGCCGTTCGCCGTCGGTCAGGAGGCCGACCAACCGGGCCCGGGCCCCGGTCGAGGCGATGAGCCGAGTCAACCGGTCGGATTCGCGACCGGTTCCGCCGACCACGAGGCGCACCTGCGGGTGGGTTGCCGCCAGCCGTCCGACGGCCTCGACGAGGGTGTGGATGCCCTTGCGGGGCACGAGCCGGGTCACCACGGCGATGACGACGTCGTCGGGGGCGAAGCCCCAGTCGGACCGCAGTCGGGCCCGATCGTCGGCGTTCACGGGGCCGAGGCGCTCGTGATCGACGCCGGGCGGGATCGCGACCGAGGGAAGGCGCCGACCGGCGCAGCGTTCGGCCTCGGCCAGGGCGTAGTCGCCCCCGGAGATCACGAGGTCGGCTCGGGTCAGGACCCGTCGCAACAACGACGCGGTTCCGGGCAGTCGACCGGGAATCGTGACCTCGGCGCCGTGGAGGACCACCGCGTACGGCAGCCGGAGGTGGGGCCCGATCAGACCCAGCGGGATCGCGGGATCGAGCACCACGAGTTCGGCCCCGACCTCGGCGGCGATCCGGTCGATCCGGCCCGGAAGCCAGGGATACGGGAGCAGCACCGGTTCGGGTGACCGTTCGATCGGGTGGTCCTGACGGGCATCGAACTCGACGGCCCCGGCGTGGGGTGTGCAGTACACGCGCACGGCCTCGGCCGGGAGCCGGCGCCACAGTTCCCACAGATAGTTCTGGATGCCGCCCACCTTCGGTGGATAGTCGTTGGTCACGAGGAGATGACGGGGCACGGAGGTCGACACGGCGTGGTCAGTGTGCCGTCGGGCCCGACGTGCCGCCAACCGGGCCGGGACCGCCGGTCGGCGTGGGAGCGGCCGCCTCGACGGTGCCGTCGAACTCGGCCCGGACCATCGGATCGGGGTCGTTGCGGCGGTGGGCGACGAGGTCGTCGTTTCCGGTCCGACGCGCCGCCCAGACGGCATGGGCTCGCAGCAATGCGGCTTCTTGGTCGACGTGGCGACGGATCAGGGCCGGGGTCTCGGGACGTCCGGCACCGATGTTGCCGAGGACGACCAGCGCCGTTCGCCGGACCACATCGGGATTGCGGTCGGCGAGATACCAGCGCCCGACCCGGGCCATGAGCTCGGCGTCGTCGGCGGTCAGCAGCCAGACCAGGTCGATCCAGGGGTCGGCCCCGGACTCGGCACGATTCGGGTCGTCACGGCGATCGGTCCCGATGTTGGGCGGGCAGACCTCCTGGCACTCGTCGCACCCGTAGATCCGGTCGCCGAGGGGTTCGCGGAACTCGACCGGGATCGGACCCCGTGCCTGCACCAGCCAGGCCAGACAGCGTCGGGCGTCGACGATGCCGGGTCCGACGATGGCCGCGGTCGGGCAGTCGTCGATGCAGCGCGAGCAGGTTCCGCAGCCGTCGACCGAGGGTTGGCGATTGGCGACGAGCGGGGCGTCGGTGAGGACCGAGCCCAGGACGAACCAACTGCCGACCCCCGGGAGCAGGAGATTTGCGTTCTTCCCGTACCAGCCGAGCCCGGCCCGGTACGCGACGTTGCGATCGACGAGGTGGTTGTCGTCGGCGTGCACGACAGCCCGATACCCCTCGGATCGCAGGAGGTCGGCGACGACGTCGAGCGCCTGTTTCAGGCGGCCGTAGTGGTCGGACCAGGCGTACTGGGCGACACGGCCTGCCATTTGCGAAGGCGGCGGGGCCGGCGCTCGCCGGTAGCCGAGCGCTCCGGCCACGATCGAACGAGCGCCGGGCAGGGAGCGGGCCGGGTCGGTCGAGCGGACCGGATTTCGGTAGGTGAAGGCCATGTCGGCGGCGAGGCCCGCCGCCGAACGCAGCGGGAGCACCGATGCGGCCGGCTCGAGCACGTCGGCGGTGGTGACGCCGATCGCCGCGAGACCGGCCGACCGCCCGCGTTCGAGCACGGCGGTGGTGAGCGCCGGACGAGGCTCGTCGACGCCGGTCGGTGATGCGGGCACGCCCCTCATCATCGCCGCTGACGACCCGAGCTCAACCCGCCTGATGCCGCAGCGAGGGCAGGAGCCCGGCCGATTGCAGCCGTTTCATGGCCGCGAACGAGGCGGCGTCGATGATCACCGCCTCGTTGGGCTCGCGGTTGGCGATGAACGTGACGACGCAGTCGTCACAGGAATCGGTGTGTTGCCGGACGCAGCATGCGCAATCGATGGAAACGCTCATGACGCGACCCTACGAACCCCCTGTGACACCCCACCGCCCGCCATCCCGGCTCAACACCCACCATCCCGTTCTGGCGGCCCTGCGTTCCACCATCCCGTTCTGGCGGCCCTGTGTTCCTCGGTAGGGACGGAAAGCCGCCAGAACGGGGAGGGGTGGACGGGAGGCCGCCAGAACGACCGCTCTGCGGACGGTCGGGGGCGGAGGGTGGGCCGGTCGACCGCGGGTGGGGACGAGGCGCGATAGCGTCGGAGGTCGTGAAAGCCCTCGAATTCCGACGGTCGGAAGCCCGCTATGCCGCCGCAGCGATCTCGTCCCGGCTCCGTCCCGGCAGCGGCGCCAAACGGGGTCCGCTCAGCCTGACCGATTCCGCCGCTCCCGAGCTCCCTGGACCCGGCTGGCATCGGGTCGACACCCGTCTGGCGGGGATCTGCGGTTCCGACCTGGCCACCGTCGAAGGCCAGTCGTCGCGCTATTTCGAGCCGTGGGTCTCGTTCCCGTTCGTTCCCGGCCACGAGGTCGTCGGGACCCTCGACGATGGACGGCGCGTGGTGCTCGAGCCCGTGCTCGGGCACCAGGCCCGAGGGTTCGATCCGCCCTTCGACGGCGCGGCACCGGGCGACGGCAACGACTACCGGCACCTGGTGGGCGGGCTCCTCGACCCCGGTATCCAGACCGGCTACTGCGCCTCGACCGGCGGCGGCTGGGCCCAGCAGTTCGTCGCCCACGAGTCGCAGCTGCACGAGATCCCCGAGTCGATGACCGACCGGACCGCCGTCATGATCGAGCCGGCGGCCGTCGGGGTTCACGCCGCCCTGCGGGCGGCCATCGGTCCTGGCGACCGAGTGGCCATCATCGGTGCCGGCACCGTCGGTCTCTGCACGCTCGCCGCCATCCGCCACCTGTGCCCGCCGGCGCAGATCATCGTGGCCGCCAAGTATCCCGAGCAGATCGAGCTGGTCCATTCCCTCGGCGCCGACCTGGTCGTCGCACCCGACGAGCTCACCCGAGCAGTCCGACGGTCGACCGGCAGCCACATCATCGGTGGCGACCTCTCGGGCGGCGCCGATGTCGTGATCGATGCCGTCGGCAGCGAGGCCTCGGTCGACCAGGCCATCGGCATCGCCCGGCCCCGCGGCAGCGTGGTGATGGTGGGCATGCCCGGCCGGGTGTCGGTCGACCTGACGGCGCTCTGGCACCGCGAAACCGCCCTGCTCGGTGCCTACACCTACGGCACCGAGACGCTGCCCGACGGCACGACGGCCTCGTCGTTCGAGCTGGCCACCGCCCTCGTCGCCGACGCCGACCTCGGTCGTCTGGTCTCGGCCACCTATCGGCTCGACGACTACGAGGCCGCCCTCGACCATGCGGCCAACGCCGGTCGACGGGGTGCGATCAAGGTCTGCTTCGACCTCCGGTGATTCGGGCGGAGCCCGGCACTTTGGTACGCTGCCGAGCCATGGAACCCACTGCCACCGACAGCGCCCTGCTCGATCCGCCCGCCGCCGACGACCGGGCCGTCGCCGACGGTGCGGCCCCGACGGCCGACGACGCCCACGTCGAAGACGAACTCCTGGTCGAAGAGATCTCCATCGACGGGATGTGCGGCGTCTATTGAGTACGACACCCGGCGAGCTCGACGGCAGGGCCGTCGAGGGCAGGTCGTCGAGCAGGGTCGTCGAAGGCAGGGTCTTCGATTCGAGCCGGGCCTGGCGGATGCACCCACGCGTGGCCTTGCGCCCCGAACCCTTCGGGGCGATGGCCTACCACTACGACAATCGCCGGTTGAACTTCCTTCGCTCGCCCGATCTCGTGGCACTGGTCGAGTCGCTCGCCCAACACCCCTCGCCCCGGGCCGCCTTCGACGCCCGGGCCATCGATCCGGCCCGCTGGCCGGCCTTCGAACGGGCCCTGGCCTCGCTGGCCGGCTCCGACTTCCTCGAACCCGTCCGTCCATCCGAAGGTTCCCATGACCGCTCTCACCGATGAACTCAAGCGTGGCCTCGACGCCCCCATCTGCCTCACCTGGGAGCTGACCTACGCCTGCAACCTGGCCTGCGTGCACTGCCTCAGTTCATCGGGGCGCCGAGATCCTCGTGAGCTCACCACCGCCGAAGCCCGGTCGGTGATCGACGAAATGCGGGCCATGCAGGTGTTCTACGTGAACATCGGTGGCGGCGAGCCCATGATCCGCCCCGATTTCTTCGAACTGGTCGAGTACGCCACCACGTCGGGGGTCGGCGTGAAGTTCTCGACCAACGGGTCCCGGATCGACGCCGAGCGGGCCCGGCAGTTGGCCGCCCTCGACTACCTCGACATCCAGATCTCGCTCGACGGTGCCGACGCCGCAACCAACGATGCCGTGCGGGGCGAGGGCTCCTTCGCAACGGCCATCGAGGCCATGGACCACCTCGCGGCGGCCGACTTCGGACCGTTCAAGATCAGCGTCGTGGTGACCCGACACAACATCACCCAACTCGACGACTTCGAGGCCCTCGCCCGGCGCTACGGCGCCGAACTGCGCCTCACTCGATTGCGGCCCGCCGGCCGCGGCGCCGACACCTGGCACGAGCTGCACCCGCTCCCCGAGCAGCAGATCGATCTGTACCACTGGTTGCTCGACCGGCCGAACGTCCTCACCGGCGACTCCTTCTTCCACCTCAACGCACTCGGCGACGAGTCCCTGCCCGGGCTCAACCTCTGTGGCGCCGGTCGGGTCGTCTGCCTGATCGACCCGGTCGGCGACGTCTACGCCTGCCCCTTCGTCCTCCACGACGAGTTCAAGGCCGGCAACGTACGCGACCCCGGCGGGTTCGACCGCATCTGGAAGTCGTCGGACCTGTTCCTCGGGCTCCGCGAACCCCAGTCGGCGGGGGCCTGCGCCAGCTGCGGACAGTTCGACGCCTGCCAGGGCGGCTGCATGGCCGCCAAGTTCTTCACCGGCATGCCCCTCGACGGACCCGATCCCGAGTGCGTCACCGGTCACGGCCAGCCCGTTCTCGAAGCCGTCGGCGCCGGTGCGCGGCCGGCATCGACCAGCAACCATTCCAAGCCCGTTCGCGTCACGCTGGGCACCACCCGGGTCTGACGGCGACCGAACGGCGACCGCCGCAGCGCGAACCGTCGGAGTTGTGGGGTCTCCCGGCGCCTCCTAGGTTCGCAGCGCACGCCCCGAGCGAACCCCAGGAGTCTCCATGAGCATGATCGGCACCCGAGTCGTCCGCAAAGAGGACCCCGTCCTGTTGACCGACGGGGGCTCCTATGTCGACGACGTCGCTCCGGCCGATGCCCTCTTCGTCACCTTCGCCCGGTCGGTGATGCCCCATGCGCTGATCTCCGGTGTCGACACCGGTCCTGCGGCCGAGGCCGACGGCGTGATCGGGGTGTTCACCGCGACCGATCTCGAGCTGGCGGCCAAACCCAGCTCGATGCCGCTGCTCAACCAGGCGATGCTCCGGACCCCGCTCGCCACCGACCGGGTCCGCTACGTGGGCGAGCCCGTGGCCGTGGTGGTCAGCACCAGCCGCGAGTCGGGGGTCGACGCCGCCGAGTTGATCGAGATCTCCTACGAACCGCTCGACGTGGTGATGGACCCGACCGAGTCGATCACCTCCGACAACCTGCTGTTCCCCGACGCCGGCACCAACGTCGTGTTCGCCATGCCGGGCCAACCCGACGACGACCGATTCGCCGATTGCGAGGTCGTGGTCGAGCTCGACTTCCGCAACCACCGGATGGCCCCCTGCCCGATCGAACCGAGGGCGACGGTGGCGATCTGGGACGGTTCCCGACTCACGGCCTGGTCCTCGACGCAGGGTGCCCATGGGACCCGCGATGCGCTCGCCGCCCATCTCGGACTCGACAAGGCCGATGTGCGGGTCATCGCCCCCGACGTCGGGGGCGGCTTCGGGGCCAAGAACGGCTCCTACCCCGAGGACCTGGTGGTGGCCTCGCTGGCGCGTCGTCTCGGTCGACCGATGCGCTGGGCCGAGACCCGCTCCGAGAGCATGCTCGGCCTCGTCCACGGTCGCGGCCAGGTGTTCCACGCCACCATGGGCGGGACCCGCGACGGACGCATCACGGCCTACTCCCTCGAGGTGGTGCAGGACTCCGGGGCGTACGCCGAGATCGGTTCGGTGCTGCCCTTCATGACCCGGACGATGGCGTCGGGCTGCTACGACATCGCCCGAGTGAACTTCGATTCCAAGTCGGCGGTCACCAACACCATGCCCACCGGTGCGTTCCGGGGAGCCGGTCGGCCCGAGGCCGCAGCCGCCATCGAGCGGATGGTCGACCGATTCGCCGCCGAGGTCGGGCTCGACCCGGCCGAGGTCCGGCGTCGCAACGTCCACCCGCCCGAGTCGTTCCCGCTGACGACCCCGACCGGGGCGGCCATGGACTGCGGAGCCTACGAGGCCTCACTCGACCGGGCGCTCGACGCGGCCGGTTACGCCGACCTCCGGGTCGAGCAGCAGCGGCGGCGTGACGCCGGCGATCGTCGCCTGCTCGGAATCGGCCTGTCCACCTACGTCGAGATCACGAACCCGACCAACAGCGGCGAGTACGGCAGCGTCGAGATCCGGCCCGACGGTTCGGCCCTGCTGCTGACCGGTCAATCCCCGCACGGTCAGGGTCACTACACGACCTTCGCGCAGCTCACGAGCGAGCTCACGGGGATCCCGATCGACCGGATCGAGGTCCGCCACGGCGACACCGACGAGGTGGCCCGAGGGGTGGGGACCGGGGGTTCCAAAGCGCTCCAGATCGGGGGCTCGGCCATCTGGCGGGCCACCGAGTCCGTCGTCGACAAGGCCAAGCAGCTCGCCGCCGAACTCCTCGAGGCCAACCCCGACGACATCGTCCTCGACACCGCCGCCGGGACCTTCGCCGTTGCGGGCACCCCGGCGATCGCCCTCGACTGGTCCGACATCGGCACCAAGGCGGCCGAGGTCGGCGGACCGGGCTTGCGCTCCGAAGACGACTTCCAGCCCACCGGCGCCACGTTCCCGTTCGGATCCCACGTGTCGGTGGTCGAGGTCGACGCCGACACCGGAAAGGTGACGATCCTGCGCCACGTCGCCTGCGACGACGCCGGCACCATCGTCAACCCGATGATCGTCGATGGTCAGGTCCACGGCGGCCTCGCCTCGGGGATCGCACAGGCGCTGATGGAGGAGTTCGCCTACGACGTCGACGGCAACCCACTGACCTCGAATTTCATGACCTACGGCATCATCTCGGCGACCGAGTTGCCGCTGTTCGAGCGGGTCCCGATGGAGACGCCGACGCCCCTCAACCCGCTCGGTGCCAAGGGCATCGGCGAATCGGGCACGATCGGCGCCACCCCGGCCGTGCAGAACGCCGTGGTCGATGCCCTGTCGCACCTGGGAGTCATGCACGTCGACATCCCCGTCTCGCCCGAGCGGGTCTGGCGTGCCATCGCCGACGCCACGTCCGGCACCGCAGACCGATGAGCGACCCGTCGGCCCCCGACGTCACCGGCGCACCGTCGCTGCGGCCGGCGGTCGACTGGGTCGGTGGTCGTCTCGAGATCATCGACCAGACGTTGCTGCCGACGACCCTCGAGGTGCTCACGCTGACCACGACGGCCCAGGTGGTCGACGCCATCGAACGCCTGGCTGTGCGCGGCGCGCCGGCCATCGGCGTCTGCGGGGCCTACGGTCTGGTCGTCGGACTCGACGAGGCGGCGCCCGCCGATCTCGACGCAGCCCGGTCTGCGCTCGACGCGCTCGTCGAGCGGATCGGAACCGCTCGTCCGACGGCGGTGAACCTGTCCTGGGCCGTCGATCGTGTCCGGTCGGCAACGGCGGGGGCCGATTCGGTGGCTTCGCTGCGGGCGCTCGCCTTCGACGAGGCGCGGGCGATCCAGGTCGCCGACATCGTCGCCTGTGACGCCATGGGACGGCACGGGGCCAGGGAACTGGCCGACCGGCACCGCATCCTCACCCACTGCAACACCGGCCGCCTGGCCACGGCGGGCCGGGGCACGGCGCTCGGGGTGGTCTACACCAAGGCCGAGCTCGGGCATCCGGTCGAGGTCTTCGCCTGCGAGACCCGCCCCCTGCTCCAGGGCGCCCGCCTCACCGCCTGGGAGCTGGTCGACGCCGGGCTCCCGGTCACACTGCTCGCCGACGGCGCCGGAGCGGCGCTGCTCGGTACGGGCGGGATCGATGCCGTGATCACCGGAGCCGACCGCATCGCCGCCAACGGCGACTCGGCCAACAAGATCGGTACCCGGGCCCACGCGATCGCCGCCGCCCGGGAAGGCGTGCCGTTCTACATCGTCGCTCCCCTCTCGACCTTCGACCGGTCGCTCGGCTCGGGCGACGACATCGACATCGAGTTCCGGGCCGACGACGAGGTGCGTCGCTTCCGGACCGAGGCGTCGGCACCGCCGAACGTCCCGACCTGGAATGCGGCCTTCGACGTCACCCCGGCCGACCTGATCACCGGGATCATCACCGAGGTCGGCGTGCTCCGACCGCCCTACCGAGCCTCGATCTCGGCGGCGTTCGCCGCCGTCGACGAGATCTGAGGCCCGGCCCGGTCGGTGCCGGTGCCGGGACCACGACCGTCGCTCAGGCCAGCAGGTCGAGCATCACCAGGAACTCGCAGGCCCCGCCGAGCAGGGTGAACAGGTGCCAGATCTCGTGGTATCCGAACACGGTGGGCCTGGGGTTCGGCGCCTTGCGGACGAAGCAGGCGGCGCCGGCGGCGTACAGCAGGCCCGAGGTGAGGAGCAGCATCCCGCAGCCGAGCCCGAGGTCGGACATCAGGGTGGGGATGGCGAGCATCGGCAGGGTCCCGAGAACCGGGAAGAGCCAGGGGCAGGGATCGTGGTCGGCGGTGAGCCGGGTCATCTTGAGCCCGACGCCGACCAGGGCCAGTGACCAGCTGAGGATCAGGAGCAGTCGGCCGACCCAGCCGCCGATGCCGACGGTGGCGATCGGTGTGGTGGCCCCGGCCATGTGGACGAAGATCATCGAGTGGTCGAGGCGCCGCATCCAGAAGCGGGCGATCACCGACTGGGCCAGCCGGTGGTAGGCGGCGCTGGTCGTGAACATCACGGCGGCGGTCAGGACGTAGGCGAGCGTGATGGTCGGCGAGGTCGCCGATGAGGTCTCGGCCACCAGGTGGGCCCCGAGCGGGACCGACACCACGGCCCCGGCCTGGTGGAACCGGCCCCGGAGGCTGGGCCGGGCCCCGTAGATCGGGTGGCTGATCAGCAGCTCCGGGGTCCAGCGGGCGGCGAGCTCACGGTCCTGGGTGGTCTCGGGCCCGGTGACCACGGGTCGCAGGACGACCGGACGAAGGATCGGATGGCGGAGGATTCCCGGGTTGACGAATGCGGTAGCCATGTCCTGACGGTACGAAGGGATGCCGTTTCACGAATCGGGGGCTTCCCCCTGCCCCCGAACCCCCGTGGGGGATGGGGGCACGGCGGATCGGGAACCGTCGAGCCCACACGCTCGTTGGCCTCGCATGACGACTCGATTTCCGCTCACCCTCGTCGCCGTTCTCGGCGCCGTCCTGCTCCTGTCCGCCTGTTCGGAGTACAACGACGAACGGGGACGGGGCGATGCCGGGATCACGGCCCGGGACGCCTCCCCGGCGATCGTGGTCAACATGCCCGACGGCTTCTCCAACGTCGCGATCAAGTGCGCCGGCCCCAACGGGGTGTACGTCACGACCCAGAACGCGAACGGCAAGCAGCTCACGGTCGTCGAGAACGACCCGAACTGTGCCGATCGGGCCCTCCTCGACTTCGACGGTGCCGTGGAGACCGAATCGCTGGAATGACCGTCGCGCCGGAACGACCGGGCACGGGGCGACCCGGTGCCGGTCGACCGGCCCGCCTGCCGAGGCCCGCTAGCCTGCCGACATGACCCGAACGCAGCCGGATCCAGCGACTCCCGGGGCCGACGACGGAGCCCTGTCGATCCTCGGCAGCACGGTGCGGGGCCCGGTCGAGCACGTCGAGTGCTTCCCGGCACCCGAACACTGCCGACTCGTCCGCTTCCGCACCGAGGAACTGGCGTCGGTCTGCCCGGTCACCGGCCAACCCGACCTGTCGACGGTGACCATCGAGTACGAACCCGACGGGCGCTGTGTCGAATCCAAGTCCCTCAAGCTCTATCTCTGGTCCTTTCGGGACCGCGCCGTCTTCGCCGAGGCCCTGGCCGCAGCGATCGCCGGCGAGATCATGGCGACCGCCACGCCGAAGCGGGTGACCGTCACGCTCACCCAACGGCCCCGGGGCGGGATCTCCGTCGAGACGGTGTCCGAGCTGACCACGACGCCGCATGGCTGACGACTCCTCGGCCGCCACGACCGACGCCGGAGCCGGTCCGGCGACCCGACTGGCCGAGCTCACCACCCGCGACGCCGAGGAGACCACCCGTCGGATCCTGCTCGTCCCGCTGGGCGCCACCGAGCAGCACGGACCCCACCTCACCCTCGACACCGACACCGTCATCGCAATGGCCTGGGCCGACGCGGCCGCAGCCCGGATCCCCGCCCTCGTCGCGCCGGCGCTCCCCTACGGATCCTCGGGCGAACACCAGTCGTTCGCCGGCACGTTGTCGATCGGCGCCCCGGTGCTCGAGCTGGTGCTGGTGGAGCTCGCCCGTTCGGCCCGAGACCGGTTCGATCGGATCGTGTTCGTGGCCGGTCACGCCGGCAACGCGAACGGCCCTGGCCCGAGTCGTGTCCCTGCTCCGATCCGAGGGCCACGACGCCCGCTGGGTCGTCCCACGGCTCGACGGGGCCGATGCCCACGCCGGACACGACCGAGACGGCCCTGATGCTGCACCTCGCCCCCGAACGGGTCCGACCTCGACCGGGCCGAACCGGGCAACACCGAGCCCCTGGCCGACCTGATCGGCGCCATGCGCCGCGGCGGCGTCGCTGCGGTCTCGCCCAACGGCGTGCTCGGCGACCCGACGTCGGCAACGGCGGCACTCGGCCGGGTGCTGTTCGACCAGCTCGTCGAACGGTTGGTGACCGAGGCGACCGAGACGGCCGACTGAGCGAGCAGCACCGGGGCCGCTTCGCTCGGGTCGGGGCGGACTGCTACGTTGCCTTGCGTACGTTCGGGTCACAGGATCCGACCAACGCGCTAGGGGAGCATCACGTGAAGACCAAGGCCGCCGTTCTGTGGGGTGTCGATCAGGACTGGAAGATCGAAGAGGTCGAACTGGGCGATCCGGCACCCGACGAGGTGATCGTCAAGACGGCCTTCGCCGGTCTCTGCCACTCCGACGAGCACCTCGTCACCGGCGACATCAACGTGCCCCAGGAGATGCTCGACCTCCTCGGAGTCGAGTCGTTCTTCCCGATGATCGGCGGGCACGAAGGATCCGGTGTCGTCCACTCGATCGGCGACCGAGTCACCTCGGTTGCGGTCGGCGACCACATCTCGGTGAGTTTCATCCCGTCGTGCGGCACGTGCCATTGGTGCGCAACGGGGCGCCAGAACCTCTGCGACCTGGGTGCGGCCACCCTGGCGGGCGGCATGATCGCCGATGGCCAGTACCGCCATCACATCGCCGGCAAGCCCGTGAACCGGATGGCCCAACTCGGCACGTTCTCCGAATACATGCTGGTCCACGAGTCCTCGGTCATCAAGGTCGAGCCCGACCTCCCGCTCAACGCCGTGGCGCTCGTGTCGTGTGGTGTGGCCACCGGCGTCGGCTCGGCCCAGAACCGGGCCAACGTGAAGTCCGGCGACACCGTGGTCGTCGTCGGTGTCGGTGGAATCGGCGCCAACGCCATCCAGGGAGCCAAGATGGCCGGCGCCACCAACGTGATCGCCATCGACACCAACCCCGACAAGCAGGAGAAGGCCGAGGAGTTCGGGGCCACCCACTTCTACTCGAGCTTCGATGACGCCCTGCTCAACGTGATGGAGATGACCCGGGGGATCATGGCCGATTCGTGCATCCTCACCCCCGGCGTCACCACCGGCGACCTGCTCGAGCCGGCCATCAACATCATCTCGAAGGACGGCACCGTGGTCGTCACCGGTCTCGCGCCGATGGAGCAGCGCCAGGTACAGCTCGATCTGTTCGGGCTGGCGATGTACAACAAGGAGATCAAGGGGTCGATCTTCGGTTCGGGCAGCCCCCGTTCGGAGATCCCGAAGCTGCTGCGTCAGTACCAGGCCGGCCAGCTCAAGCTCGACGAGCTGATCACGGCCACCTACTCGCTCGACGAGATCAACCAGGGCTACCAGGACATGCGCGACGGCAAGAACATCCGTGGTGTCATCGTCTTCGACTGAGTTGTCGAGCTCTTCCGGCCGCGTTCCGCCGGCTTCGACCGACCCGTCCGGGGGAACGCCACCCGTCGGCTACGGTCCGGCGACCCTGGCGGCTCTGCAGGCC
This sequence comes from uncultured Acidimicrobiales bacterium, assembly GCA_963717115.1. Taxonomy (GTDB): domain Bacteria; phylum Actinomycetota; class Acidimicrobiia; order Acidimicrobiales; family SZUA-35; genus JBBQUN01. The sequence continues at coordinate 1,147,740 of CAVQVO010000020.1, forward strand.
GACGTGGTCGGGCGCGGCCGCGAGACCGAACTGGTGGTGGCGGCGCTGATGGCCGGCCGGCACCTCCTGCTGGAGGGACCGCCCGGGACCGGCAAGTCCACCCTGCTTCGCTCGGTGGCCTCGGCCTCGGGCATGGGTTTCGTGTTCGTCGAGGGCAATGCCGAGCTCACCCCGGCGCGCCTCGTCGGCCATTTCGATCCGGCTCAGGTCCTCGAGTCGGGGTACCGACCCGACATCTGGATCGACGGCCCGTTGGCGACGGCCCTGCGTCACGGTGGTCTCCTCTATCTCGAGGAGATCAACCGCGTCCCCGAAGAGACCCTCAACCTGTTGGTGACGGTCATGTCGGAACGCGAGCTCAACGTGCCCCGTCTGGGGCGGATCGAGGCCCATCCCGACTTCCGACTGGTGGCGGCCATGAATCCCTTCGATGCGGTCGGCACGGCGCGGATCTCGGGCGCGATCTACGACCGGGTCTGCCGGGTGGCGATGGACTACCAGAGCGCCGACGACGAGACGGCGATCGCCGTGCTCAACACGACGGGCGCGCTCGGCGATGCGAGCGCGTCGACCGAGCGCTCGGCCAGCACGGCCCGGATCGTCGAACTCGTCCGCGCCACCCGATCCCATCCCGAGGTCCGGGTCGGTTCCTCGGTGCGGGGCGCCATCGACTGGGTCCTGCTCTCGAGCGATCTCGCCCTGTTGCGAGGCGGATCGGCCGACTCGCGGGCGGTCGGGCTCGATGCGGCGCTGGCCGCCCTCTCGGGGCGGATCCGCCTGCACGACTCGTCGAGCCACTCCCCCGAGGCGATCATCACCGAGCTGTGGGACCGGATCATGGAACGGCCCGAACCCGGCACCCCCGGCGACGAGGAATCGTCCGAGGGAAAAGCCCAACGCCGCCCGGAGGCGGCGGATCCGACCGGGACGACCCGGCACTCGACGACAAGATCCTGACCGGCGACGAGGCCGAGCAGGCCCTCGCCCAGGACCGGCGGCGCTCGATCAGCCGTCGTGACCTCGAACGGAACCCCCACTTCGAGCAGGTCTCACCCCAGCTGGGCCAGCTCGACGTCGAGGCGTTCGACGAACTCGTCGACGAGGCGCCGGACGAGGCCCTCGAGCTCCTGGCCCGGATGTCGCAGGCCACCGATCGTGATCTCGCGGCGCTGGCCCGCCGCCTGGCCGGGCGGCTGATGCTCGACCTGTCCCGCACCGGAACCGCACGGGGCCGAGGGGTCGGGCGACTCACCGCGGTTCGGGCCGACGAGTCGGCCAGCGACCTCGACCTCGATGCGAGCATCGAGGGCATCATCGCCGCTCGGAGCGAACGTCGGGCCCCGGCCCTCGACGAGCTCTACACCAGTCGGTGGCAACAGCCGGCAACGGCGATCTGTCTCCTGGTCGATCGATCGGGCTCGATGAACGGTGAGCGCCTGGCCAGTGCGGCCCTGGCCGCCGCCGTGTGCGCCTGGCGGGCTCCCCGTCATTTCGCCGTCATCGCCTTCGGCGACCGGGCCGTCGAGATCAAGGCCCTGGATTCGACCAAGCCGCCCGACCAGGTCGTCAGCGAGGTCCTGGCCCTGCGCGGCCACGGGACGACCGACGTCGCCCTGGCGTTGCGGGCCGCCCGCCGCCAGTTGGCCGGTACCGCCGCCTCCCGCCGGATCACGATCCTGCTGTCCGACGCCGAGGTCACCACGGGCGGCGACCCGGTTCCGATCGCCCGGTCGCTCGACGAGCTCATCGTGCTGGCTCCCGCCGACGAACCCGAGCACGCACGACGGCTCGTCGCCGACGCCGGTGGGCGGTTGGCCGAGGTCGGTTCGCCGATGACCGTCCTCGGGGCCCTGCGCTCGGTGTTGCAGTGATCCCGTCCGATTGGACGGTGCTCGTCGATCGATCCGTGCGCCGCCGCGACCGGGGTCGTCTCGTGATCGGTGGCGCTCCCCTCGGAATCGTCCGGTTGACCGAAACCGGATCTCGGGTCGTCGACCGGCTCGCCGCGGGCGGCCGGGTCGGGGACCGACCCGACGATCGCCGGCTGGTCGGTCGACTGCTCGATCGAGGCATGGTGCACCCGATGGCCGGCCCCGGTTCGGGGCGAGGCGTCCTCGCCGGCCGGGGGGCTCACCGTGATCATCCCGGTTCGCGACGATCACGACGGCCTCGGAGCGACGATCGCGGCGCTGCACGATCCCGCCGCAACGGGGGATGCGGTGTCGGTCATCGTGGTCGACGACGGATCCCGACCGTCGGTGGCGCCGATCCCCGGGTCACGGTGCTGCGCAACGAGCGGTCGCTCGGGCCCGGTGGGGCACGGAACCGCGGCATCAGCCAGTCCGACGAGCCGTTGCTGGCCTTCGTCGATGCCGGGGTGGTCATCGGGGCCGACGATCTCGCGGCGCTGGCCACCCACTTCTCCGACCCCGACGTGGTGGCGGCCGCGCCCAGGGTGCGGAGTCGTTCCCCGTTCGACGACCGACGCGGCGACGAGACCGGGCGATGGGGCCGTTCGATCGAAGGCTACGAGGCCGAGCATTCACCCCTCGACCTCGGCCCCCATCCGGCCCGGGTCGGACCCGGAACACCGGTGGGTTACGTCCCGAGCGCCTGTTTGATCGTGCGCCGCTCGGCGATCCGCTCGGTCGGCCCGTTCGACCCCACGATGCCGTTCGGCGAGGACGTCGACCTGATCTGGCGCCTCGGATCGGTGGGAGCCATTCGCTACGACCCCGACGTCGTGGCCACCCACCCCCACCGCCGGACCGTCGCGGCGTTCGCCGCGCCAACGGTTCGGCTACGGGTCGTCGGCCGGCGTCCTGGCGAAGCGGCACGGCGACGCCGTGGCGCCGGTGCGGGCATCGGGGTGGACCTACGGCGTGATGGCGGCCCTCCTGCTCGGCCGTCCACTCGTGGCCCTGGGCCTGCACGGCTACTCGACGGTGGCGCTGGCCCGAAAGCTCGGCGATCTGCCCGACCCCGCGATCGAGGCGATTCGGTTCACGACGCTCGGGAACGGTTGGGCCCTCCGGACCGCCTCCCGGAACGCTCTCCGTGCCTGGTGGCCGCTCACCGCATCTGCGCTGGCCGTCGGCCCGACGCGACGGCTGGGGCGTCGGGCGCTCGCGGCGGCGATCGTCGAGCGACTCCTGAGCCGGAACTCGTCGGCGCTCGGGCTGGTCGACGACCTGAGCTATGGCGCCGGCGTGGTGTTCGGGGCGGTGAGCGCCCGATCGCCGGGAGCGTTGCTCCCGGCCATCGTGGGTCAGTCCTGGTCGGGCAGGGCGACGATCAGATCGAGCAGCGCCACGACGTCGAGGGCCTCGATGCTCCGCTGATCCAGTTCGGCGCGGAGCCGTGGGTCGTCGGTCACGACGGCGATCGGGAAGTGGTTCGGATAGCGCCCGATCAGGTCGGAGAGCGCGGCGGCGGTGTCGACACCGTTCTGCACCAGCCACGGTCGGACGTAGTTCGACGACGGGAGGTCGTCTTCGCCCCCGACCTCGGGATCGAAGACCACGTTGAGCGCCGGCCCGTACTCGGCCGTGACCTGATCGAGCTTCTCGAGCAGGAATCGGCGGCGGTCGTAGACCGAGTGGTCGCGCCAACCCATCGTGGCGGTCGGGTCGCCGTCGACGAGCATCACCACGTCGGTGGTGGACGCCAAGCGCAGGGCCCGCTCGAGATCGGTCTCGGTGACACTGGTGGTCGTGCCCTGGCCGAGTGCATCGGCGAAGCTCATGGGGGCCACCCGGTCGGCGTCGTCGACCGACGCCACGGCGCTGAACTCCGGCGGGGGCATCGGCGGCATCGACGGGGTCGATGCTCCGGCGTCGGAGCGGTCGAACCAGACGGTGTCGTCACTGACGTCGTCGTCGATGGTCGAGTCGGGTTCGAGCTGGTCGTCGGCCTCGGCGTCGAGCTCGAGTTCGGCATCGACCACGTCGAACTCGGCGTCGATCACGTCATCGGTGTCGGCTCCGGCGTCCTCGGTGTCGAGGTCGGTTCCGATGGCGTCGTCGACCGGTTCGGCTTCGACGGTGGCGTCGAGGTCGATCGGTTCGACCTCGTCGGATGCGTCGGTCTCGGATCCGAACCCGTAGGAGTTCATGACCGATTCGAGCGCGTGGTCGTCGTCGGCGCTCGATCGCCCGTCGAACGGATCGGAGGTCGGAGCCGGCTCGTCGTGCACCGCGATGGGGTCGGCCTCGACGGTTTCGTCGGGAGCGCCGGCCTCGGACAAGGCCGGGGCCAGGCCGGCCAGCCGTTCGTGCGTGGCATCGAGCGAACCGTCGAGTCCGTTCATGGCCTCGTTCACCCCGCCGAGGGCAAGGGTGGCCGCATCGACTTCGAGGGCCACCGACCGCGTGGCGGCATCGAGGGCATTGCGGGTGGCGTCGAGTCGGGTCGTGAGGTGCTGGACCTCGCCGGCGAGGCGGTCCCGCTCGGCCTCGACCTTGCCGAGGTGAGCGGCGAAATCGTCGAACAGGGAGCGACGCTCGGCCGCGGCGGCCTCCTGCCGGCGGGTGTCGGCTGCCAACCGGTCGGCGAGCGCTCGGCGCTCGTCGGCGAGTTGGGCGAGTTCGACCTTGACCGCCTGCCACTGACCCGACATGCGCTCGAGCTGACCCTCGAGTTCGAGACGGGCCTGTTCGGCTGCGGCGGCCCGATCGGCCAGCGCGGCGGTCTCCTGGGCAGCAGCATCGAGCGCAGCCTGGAGTGCCCGCTCGGCTTCCTCGGCCTCGGCCTGGTGTTGCCGGTCGACGGCCCGTGCCGCCTCGAGTTCGCTTCGGACCTGCGCCACTTCGGCGGCTGCGGTGGCAGCCGCCTGCTCGGCGGCGCCCTTGGCTGCCGCTTCGGCGTCCTTGGCCGCCACCTCGGCGTCGATCAACTGCTGCGACTGGTTCACCTTCTGCCGCAGTTCGGCCAGCTCGACCTCGAGCTTGGCCTGGGCGGCGAGCAGGGCTTCACGGTCGGTGAGGGCCCGATCGCGGGCGGCGGCGTACTCCGAGGCGACACGCTTGGCGTCGTCGAGTTCCTGGCTGCTCGTGTTGAGACGGGCGTACGCCTCGCTCAGCCGTTCGTTGGTGGTGCGGAGCCGATCGTTCAAGTCGGCCAGATCGCCCGGCACGCTGCCGACCAACGGGCTCGGGGCGCCGGTGGAAGCGGCACGGGGAACCGACGGTGCGACGGGGGCGGGAACAGGCGGTGCCGGTGGTGGGGTCGATCCCTGCGGCTTGGGGGTCTCCACCATCTGCCGGTGGGTGGTCTCGCGCTCCTCGCTCAGGCGACCGACGAGCGTCCGAAGACTGGCGAGTTCCTCTTCGATGCTGTCCTGGCTGCGGGTCGCGGCGGTGGCGGGACTCGGCGGCGGCGCCGGTGGAGCCGGTGGTGGCGGGGTGGGACCGCCGGCGTGAGGTTCGGGGGGCATCGGTGGGCGAGGGACCGGGGGGACGGCGGGCAGCTCGTCCACACCGACGTCGGTCTGGACCTCGTGCTCCCAACCGGGCATCTGGTTGAGCCAGAGATATCCAGCCCGGCCGACGTTGTCGACGGTGGCCTGGGCCGCCACGCGTGCTCGGAAGGCAGGGTCGTCCTCGACGGCGCGTCGAGCCACCGTGAGGGCGCGACGGGGCAGCTGCGGCAGGTAGAGGAAGCTGCGCATCGATGCGGGCGCCTCGATGGGCGGGTCGGCCTCGGCGCCCTGCAGGGCGACGGCGAACACCAACTCACACGCCTTGGTCAGCGGTTCAGCTTCCACGGGAACTACTCCTCTCGGTCGATGCGCACCACGTCGTTTCCGTGGCCGCACCAGCGACACAAGATCTGATCGACCGTTTCGTTCAAAAGTTCAGTCTGTTCGACATCCAATGTGCCGCCGACCGAATAGTGGTGGTACTCCCGGGTCGTGCGGGTGATCTCCACGTCGAAGCGGGTGAGGTTGCCGCAGGCTGCACATCGATAGCGGGGAAGCTCCATCGGCCCAGGCTACCGACCCGCGGATTCGGCATTGCCGTCCTTGACATCGAACAATTGTTCGACTTACCTCGACCGACATGGATCGGTCGTCACCATCGCCGTCGCCCCGACATGGGGCGTCTCAGCAGCTGTCCTTCGACTCGCTCGGCACACCCCTGTCCGATGTCACCTTCTGCGTGCTCGATCTCGAGACCACCGGCGGGGCGCCCGAGACCTGCGGCATCACCGAGATCGGCGCCATCAAGGTCCGTCGGGGCGAGGTGCTCGGCACGTTCCAGACCCTGGTCAACCCCGGCTGCACCATTCCCGGCAACATCGCCGTGCTGACCGGCCTGACCGACGCCATCGTGCACCGGGCGCCGCCGGTCGACGCCGTCCTGCCCACGTTCCTCGAGTTCATCGGGGGCGCCGTCATCGTCGGGCACAACGTCCGCTTCGATCACGCGTTCCTCCAGGCGGCGCTCCATCGCTATGGCGGGCCGCTGCTCGGCAACCAACGCCTCGACACGCTCGCACTGGCCCGTCGCCTCCTGGCCGGCGAGGTCCGGGGGTTCGCGCTCGGCGAGCTGGCTCGGCAGCTGCGCCTCGATCATCAACCGTCGCATCGGGCACTCGACGACGCCTGGGCCACGGTGGATCTCCTGCATGCGCTGATCGAACGGGCTTCGAGCTGGGGTGTCACCGGACTCGACGACCTCGTGGCGTTGCCGAAGCTCGCCGGACACCCGCAGTGGCGCAAGCTGGGTCTGACCACGTCCCTGCCGCGCAAGCCCGGTGTCTATCGGTTCCTCGATGCCCGAGGCCGGGTCCTCTACGTCGGCAAGGCGACCGACCTCCGGGCCCGGGTTCGGAGCTACTTCAGTTCCGATCAGCGACGCAAGGTGGCCCAATTGTTGCGCGAGACCGCCGACATCCGGGTCGAGGTCACCCATTCCACGATCGAGGCCGAACTCGTCGAGTTGCGGGCGATCCAGCGCGAGCAGCCGAGGTTCAACGCCCGCGGTCGCCGCGCCACCAAGCCCTGCTTCGTGCAGCTCACGACCAACGAACGGTTCCCGCGGCTCTCGATCACCAACACCGCCCCGAAATCGACCGTCGCCATCGGGCCGCTGACCTCGCGTCGACAGGCCGCCGCCGTCGTCGACGCGCTGCATTCGGCCATCCCACTGCGACGCTGCACCACCCGGATCGGCCGCCACACACCTCTCGATGCCTCGTCGGTCTGCACGTCGGCCCAACTGGGGGTCTCGGCCTGTCCGTGCAGTGGGGCCACCAGCGAGGCCGACTACGCGAAGGTCGTCGATCTGGCGGCTCGGGCGATGACCCGCGAGCCCCAGCTGGTCCTCGGCCCCCTCCAGGCCAAGATGCGCGAGCTGGCCGACGCCGAGCGTTTCGAGGAGGCGGCCGACTACCGGGCCCGGGCGGCCGCGTTCGTGTCCGCGGTCCAGCGTCGACGACAGGCCGGACTCTTCGACTCGATGTCGTCGCTGGTCGTGGAGACCGCCGACGGGGTCACGATCGAACTCGGGCCCGACCGCACGCTCACCGACACCGGGGCCCTGTTCGATTCCTTCGTCCTCGACACCTCGTCGATCGACGAGGTGCTCTGCGTGGCCCGCTGGCTCGAACGCAACGCCGGCTCGATCCGGGTGATCCGGGCCGAGGGCACCTACTCCTCCCCCTATCCACCACTCCCCCGCTTCCAGCCCGTCGACCCGCCGGCGCCCCGATCGGTCGAGCGCGCCGTGCGCTCGCGGGCCGAGCGTCCGAGCGCTCAGCCCGTGCCGTTCAGGCGGCGAACCGACCGGTGACCGACCGGACCCGGTCGACCACGTCGGCCACCGCACCCGATTCGAGTGCCGTCCTCGCCCGTTCGATTCCGTCGGCGAGATCGTCGGTCACGCCGGCCACGACCAGGGCCGCTCCGGCGTTCAGGACCACGATGTCGTGGCGGGCGCCGAGGTCGGACCCGTCGAGCAGCTGTTCGAAGATCGCGACGTTGTCGAGCGCGCCGCCCCCGCTGAGATCGTCGATCGACTTCGGCGGGGTGATCCCCAGCCGGGTGACGTCGATCTCGGTGCGCCGCACCCCGTCGGGGGTCGCCACGTAGATGATCGACGGTCCGGTGGTCGAGATCTCGTCGAGACCCCCGGCACCCGAGACGACCCACGCCCGTTCCGACCCGAGGCGCTGGTAGACCTCGGCCATGCGGGCCGCCAGTTGCTCGTTGGCCGTTCCGATGAGCTGACGCTTGGGCTGGGCGGGATGGGCAAGAGGTCCGAGCACGTTGAACACCGTCGGGATGCCGAGCTCGGCCCGCACCGGCGCCGCGTGGCGCATGGCCGGGTGGAACGTCCGGGCCAGGGCGAACCCGAGCCCGACCTCGGCCACGCAGGTCTCGAGCTGGGACGGCGTCAGATCCACCGACACCCCGAGGGCGGCGAGGAAATCGAAGGCGCCCGAGGTCGACGACGCCTTGTAGTTTCCGTGCTTGCAGACGACGGCGCCGGCCCCGGCAGCCACGAACGAGGCCATGGTGGAGACGTTGAGCGCGTGCCGCTGACGGTGCACCGAACCACCCGTCCCCACGATGTCGATCACTCCGGGAGGCAGGTGGAGCGGTTGTGCCGCGGCCACCATTCCCCGAGCCAGGCCGACGAGCTCGTTGACGCTCTCGCCCTTGAGCCGCAGCGCCACGATCAGGCCGGCGATCTGGGCGGCGGTGGCTTCGCCGGCGAGGATCGACTCCATGGCGGCCCGCGCCTGCCGCTCGGTGAGATCGTGCCCGTCGGCGACGATGCCGAGGATGGCGGTCCAGCCCCCGAGGGCGGCGAGCCCGGGGTGATCGTCGGGTGTCGCCGCGGGGTCGGCGACGATCGCCGCAGGGGAGGGAGACGGGCCGGGTCCGGAAGAGGAGGTCACGCCCCCAACCTAGCGGTCGGACCGGGGGCGCTTCCCGGTCGGTCGACGCCCGATACCGTCGCGCCGTTTCCGGCACCGCTACCGTGACCGGATGGGTTTCATCGACTGGACCGTCATCCGTTCGTCGGCCCTGGCCGGACTGATGATCATCGTGCCGGCGGCGCTGGTGAGTCAATGGTTGGCCAGTGGCGACGGAGCGTGGCCCTTCCTGTTCCTGCTGGTCGTGCTGATCGGTTTCGTGGTGGCCGGGTTCGGGGCCGGATTCCTGCGTTCGGACACCCCGATGAAGCACGGCGCGATCTCGGCCATCGCCGCCTATGTGGTGGTCCAGACCGTGTTCGCCGTGGTGCGCCTGGCGCGGGGCGAGGATCTGAATCCGATCACCTATCCCCTGCTGGCGCTCATGGCCGGGTCGTTCGGGTTGCTCGGTGGGTTGTTCGGTGATTGGCACCGTCGCCGGACACGGCGAGCCTGACACCGTCGCCGGACACGGCGAGCCTGACACCGTCGCCGGACACGGCGAGCGGGTTAGCCTCGTGGTCGTGGGTGAGTTGGCCGGGTGACCGCGGTCGGGTCGTTCTGCAGTTTCGGCTGCGGTGACGGTGCGGCTGAGGAAGGTCGGGGCTCCGCAGGACAGGATGCTGGCTAACGGCCAGTCGGGGAAACCCGCAGGAAAGTGCCACAGAGAACAAACCGCCGATGGGCCGGTTCGCCGGTCACAGGTAAGGGTGAAACGGTGCGGTAAGAGCGCACCAGCGCCCGGGGTGACCCGGGCGGCTCGGTAAACCCCATTCGGAGCAAGGTCGATCGAAGGCATGGGCTGTCCGTCCCCGGCGCTTGCGTCGGAACCTTCGGGTGGACCGCACAGATGGATGGTCACCGATCGGGACCCTGGCAACAGACCCGTGAACAGAACCCCGCCTACAGGCCGACTCACCCACACCACCAGCCAGACTTCGCAGCTCACGCTGCCGCCGGTGCCCCGCAGAGGGCCTTGGCGCTGGATCAGGCGTCTTCGGTGCGGAGGTCCTCGAGCTCGAGACCGAGCCGAACCTCGTGGCGACGAATTCGCTCGATGGCAGTCTTGGCGTTGACGTAGTCGTCGTCGATCAGAGACCGGAGAGCGTCACGGCATGCCGTCTGCAGCCCGGTCTGATCCTCGTTGAGCAGAGCCTCGTCGATCGGAGGATCGTGATGCTCGAGGACGGCCTTGGACATCTCGGGCCACTCGTCGTGGGGCATGCGCCCGACCACGTGGCGGAGGTCGCCGAGGAGCGCCAGCACCGACTCCGCGGCCTCAGCCTGGGCCGGCGTCACACCCGAGGATCCGTCGCCCGACGGCGCCGTCTCGGTTGAACCTTCAGCGCTGTCCACGACACCTCCGTGAGGCCTTCGACCGATCACACCACATCACGGTGAACCATAGACAGATTGAACGCCGGTGCAAGGGACGCTCCGGGAGTTTCTGACCGTGACCTCGCTCCGAGCCTCCGCTGGTGCCGCAGCCGCCCGGACGCGACGGAGCCGGCACCGTGGGTGCCGGCTCCGTCGAGTCGTGTTCGACCGGTCGCAGGGCGATCAATCCATGGGCAGCCGAGCGAAGATCTCGACCTTTGCCTCTTCGAACTCGTCTTCACTGAGCTTGCCGGCGTCGCGCATCCGGTGGACGTCTTCGATCATCTGGAGCAATTCGGGCGCGGTCAGCTCGCCCTTGCCCTCGAACAACTTCGATGCCGACGTCGGCGTGGTGTCGACGTCGACCGGGGGTGCCTGGTCGTAGACGGCGACCGGTTGGGGGGTGGTCGAGCCTGCCTTGTTCGCGGCCTTGGCCGCTCGCTTGGCTTGCTTGGCTCGGTCACGCTGCAACTTCGCGAAACTGGAACGTTGCTTGGCCATGGTTCTGCCTTTCTGACTCACGCGGCCACACACAGCCCACCCGGAGCGGATGGTGGCCGGCGGCCGATGCGACGCCGGAGGGATGTCGGCGCCGCCTGAGATGAACCGTCCCAGGTTAGGCAGAGATTCCCCCCGCCCCTACATCGGACGGGATCATTGCCCAGGTATTCGGCCTGGATGTCAGCCGATGGTGACCGACGCCACCATCAGGAAGTGGCTGGCACCGGCGGCCACGGTGCAGGCGTGCCACACCTCGTGGTAGCCGAACACGAGCGGCGACGGATCCGGGCGACGGCGATAGAAGACGATGGCCCCCGCCGTGTAGAGCGCACCGCCGAGGAGGAGCAGACCGAGCTCGACTTGCGACAGGCTGCGAACCAGCACCGGTGCCATCACCATGGCCGCCCACCCGAGCACCGGGTAGAAACCGTTGCTCGCTCGGACGAGGCTCGGTGATCCGGCGACCTTGAGCGCCACGCCCACCCCGGCCAGTGTCCAGACGATGAGCAGTGCCGGTCGGCCCCAGGCGGGCGGCAGGGCCAACAGGCAGACCGGCGTGTAGGTCCCGGCGATCTGCAGGTAGATGACCGAGTGATCGAGGCGCTGCATGCGCTTCTGGGCGACCGCGGAGCGGGCCAGTCGGTGGTAGGCCGCCGAGACACCGAACACCGCGACGAGACTGGCGCCGTAGATCGAGGCCGCCAGACGGTCCAGGTCACCCCGGGCGACGAGCACGAGGACGAGCGCGGCCGGGATCGACAGGGCGAACGCCCACGTGTGCAGGCGGCCTCGCCACTCCGGGCGCGGGAGCCCGGTGGCCACCGAGATCACCGCGGTGGTCTCGCCGTTCATGCGTCGAGATGGTGGGTGTCGTTGAAGGCGTGCAGGGACGGACCGCGTTCGCCGACCTCGATGCGGGTGATCGAGGCCTGGGCGACCATCGCCCGCCACGAGACCTCGATGCCGACACCGAGAGCCCAGGCCACGGCCGCCTTGATCGGGGAGACGTGGGTCACGATCGCCACGTTCCGTCCGGCGGCGAGCGGCGACAGTTCGTCGAGGAAGCCTCCGACGCGGGCCGCCAACTCGAGGAGCGATTCGCCGTTCGGTGGGTGGAATCCGGGATCACCGCGCCATTCGGCCCAGACCTCGGCGGAGATCTCCGACACCGGGCGCAGGTCGAAGTCTCCGTAGTCGAGCTCGAGGAGTCGGTCGTCGGTGGTGAAGTCGGCTCGAATGGCTGCCGCAGTCGACATCGTTCGCCGCAGCGGACTCGCGATCACCTCGAGGTCGCCGGGGAGCACCGAGGCAATGGCCTCCGCCTGGCGGCGGCCCGTGTCGTCGAGCTCGGGATCGGCCCGGCCGAGCAGTAATCCCGAGGCGTTGGCTTCGGTCCGGCCATGGCGAACCACGTACAGCGTCACAGCACTCCCCGTGCCAGCTGACCCGTCCGGAGGAGACGGGTGCGACCGTCGGGGTCGTCGAGTCCGTAGCGGCGCCAGGCCCAGACCCCCGCCGCAACAGCGACGAGTTCCATGCCGATCACGACGGCGATCGGCCGGGTGAACTCGGGGACCGGCTCGGCGAAGTCGAATCCGAACGCCGGCCACCACATCAGGTCCTTCGAGGTCCACGTCCCGTCGAGGACCAGGTGGACGAGCAGTCCGATCGGGAGACCGAGCCAGCGCCGACGGACGAGGCGGCGCCCCTCGGTCGCGGCCATCACGAGCCCCAGCACGATCACCGATCCGAGCAGGGTGTGGAGGACGTTCGCTCCGCCGAGCAACCGTTCGCCGACGGGCGCAACGGCACCGACGACCACCATCCGGTAGTCGATCATCGGACTCCGGAACACCTCGGCGACCAGGATGGGCGCCAGGACGGCGAACCACAGCAGCATGGGGCCCAGACTACGAGCCGGGCTCAGCGGATGAGGATCCGACCGCACGAGTCACAGGTCACGACGGCGTCATCGGGAAGTCGTTTCATTCGATCGGCCTCGACGGCCGAGAGGGCCAGATGGCACCCGGTGCAGCTGTTCGAGACCAGCCGGGCGATGGCGATCCCCCCCATGTCGGTGCGCAGCGAGTCGTACTTGGCGAGCAGCTCGGCCGGGACCCCGCCGGCCGCCTCGGCCCGCTCGGCCGTGGTGTCGACGATCTCGTGGTCGACGCCGTCGAGCGCAACAGCCAGTTCGGCTTCCTTCGCCGTGATCGACAGCGCCAGCGCGTCGAGCGCGGCCCGCTCGGTGGCCAGCCGGCCCTCGATCCCCTCGAGTTGCTCCATGAGCTCGAGCTCGTCGTCCTCCATCGAGGTCTGGCGCTCGAGGAGGTGCGCCGACTCCTCCTGGAGTGCCAGGAGATCCTTGGTCGAGGTGACCGAACCGTCGTAGAGCTTGCGTTCGATGTCGGCCCGCCGAGCCCGCACCGTTGCCACTTCGTCGTCGACTCGCTTTCGCTGCCGATCGACGTCGTGCTGCTCGGCGGCCACGGTGTCGGTGGCGGCCTGCTGGGCTCGGTGCCGTGCCCGGAGGTCGGCGAGTTCGTCTCGCAGCGGATGGTGGGCATGGCGATGCCGGAGCTGGTCGAGCTTGGTGTCGTGATCCTGGACGATCAGCAACTGGTCGTAGCCGGGGGCGGACATCAGCCACCACCCGTCGCCGGTGGAGCGGCCGGAGGGGCCGCAGGCGGCGTGGTCGGCGGCGCGTTGGGATCGACCGGAACCGTCTCGGGAGGCAGGGTGGTCGGGGGTTCGGTGGTGGTGGTCACGATCTGGAAGCAGTCGGGCTTGCCGTCGCCGTCGGAGTCGACCAGCACCGTCTCCCTCGTCGAGCTGTTGCGGTCGCCCTCGTTGCAGAAGTCGACTTCGCCGGGCGCCTTCAGGTAGCGGCCACCGCCGTAGCGTTCGGGCGGCTCGAACGGGATCGGGGGCAGGTTCTGGTGATAGGCGTTGTTGAACTGGCCCCAGATCGCCGCCGGATAGGTGCCACCCTGCACGTTCACGCCGCCGACGTTGCGCATCGGGATCTTCTCGTCGGGATGACCCATCCACACGACGGTGGTCAGATAGGTCGTGAACCCGGCGAACCAGGCGTCTTCGTTGTTCTGCGCCGTTCCGGTCTTGCCCCCGGCCTCGTGACCGTTCGCCAGCCGGGCCCGGGTCCCGGTGCCACTGCGGACGTTGCCGATCAGCGTCTCGACGATCATGCGAGCCGTCTGAACCGAGATCGCTCGGCGGGGGTCGGGGCGGTGCTCGTAGATGAGGTTGCCGTCGCGGTCGAGGATCCGCTCGACGTAGTAGGCCTCGTTGACGATGCCGTCGTCGGCGATGGCGGCGTAGGCAACGGCCATGTCCATCGGATGGACCTCTTTCGACCCGAGCGGGAACGACAGCACCGCCGAGGCCGGGTCGAGGGTGGTGATCCCGAGGCGCTGGGCCACTTCGACGGCCTTGTCGTTGCCGACGACCTGTCCGAGACGGACGAAGGCGCAGTTGTTCGACGACCGGGTGGCCGAGGCGATCGACTGGACCCCGCCGCCTCCGCCTCGCACCTCGTAGGGGTCGGGGAAGCCGCCGGGATTCTCGAACTCGCACGGGCTGTCGCCCCGGACCTCGTCGCTCGGCGTGTAGCCGGCCTCGAAGAGCGCAGCCAGCACGAAGGTCTTGTTGGACGAACCCGGTTGCCGGAGGCCCTCGGTGGTCAGGTTGAACTGCTCGGTCTGGAAGTTCGGGCCTCCGACCATGGCTCGCACCGCCGACGTGCGGGTGTCGACGGCGGCGAGGGCCACCGTGAAACCTCGTGGATCGTCGGGCAGGAGATCGGCCCGGGCCTGCAGGGCCGCCGCCTGGGCACTCAGATCGAAGGTCGTGTAGATCTCGAGACCGCCGAAGTAGACCAGGTTGTACCGATCGCGTTGGTCGGCCCCGAGCGGTATGGGACCGGTGGGGTCGAGGAGTTCGTTGAGGGCTTCCTCGATGAAGTAGTCGGTGGGCTTGATGTCGAACGGCGAGCGCCGCTCGGCGGGCAGCGGCGCCGTGCGGATCTGTTCGGCGATCGTCTCGTCGATCACCTCCTGCGACAGCAGGCGGTCGACCACGACATTGCGCCGGTCACGGGCCCGGACGGAGTTGACCGTGGGGTTGTAGCCGTTGGGATTGCGGATCAGGCCGGCGAGCATCGCCGCCTCGGGCCAGCCGAGTTCGCTGACGTCCTTCATGCCCCAGTAGGTCTCGGCCGCAGCCCGCACCCCGTAGGAGTTGGCACCGAAGTACACGGTGTTGAGATACCGCTCGAGGATCTCGTCCTTGGTGTATTCCTCTTCGAGCCGCAGGGCGTAGAACGCCTCGGTGCTCTTGCGGTCGAAGTTCTGGTCGGCGCTGAGGAACGAGAGCTTCACGAGCTGCTGGGTGATCGTGGAGCCGCCCTGCTCGATCCCGCCGGCGTTGATGTTCTCGACCAGCGCCCGGAAGATGGCCCGGAAGTTCACGCCGTCGTGTTCGTAGAAGTCGGCGTCCTCCATGGCCAGGACGGCGTCGATGACCGGCTGGGGGATCTCGTCGAGCGTGACCGGCTGGGAGTTCTCCTTCACCAGGTAGGTGAGGAACGTCCCGTCGGCGGCGTACATGGACGATCGCTCGGTGATCGCCCCGAGGGTGAGCGTGGCGGCCGTGCTCTCATGGGCGGTGGCGATCGTTGCGACCTGGGGAATGACCGTCAGGGCGGCCGCCGCAGCGACCGAGGCGACGGCGATCATCAGGATCGCCAACGATGAGAGGCGCTTGGCCAGGCGCAGGAGGATCAGCACGACAACGCATGCTACTCACGACCCGGGCCAAACCGGGGTCAGTGGTCGTGACCCCCGTGACCGGTGAGGACGCCGGCGAAGGGGTCGACGCCGGCGGCGCGAGCGGCCTCGAAGACCGCCTGGACGGCACCGGAGTCCGACGATGGGTCGGTCACGGCGAGACCGAACAGCGGTCCGCTGCCGTCGGTGACCACGACGATGGTGACGTCCTGGTTCTGGATGCGGGTGCGCCCGGCGAACACCACGTCGAGCGAGACGTCGCACAGCTCGGCGGCGGCCGCGGCAACGGCGGCGACCTCGTCGGGACCGACCGCGGCCGCATGGCGGCGATCGCTGGGGCCAACGAGGCGGACGTCGGCGAGGACGCCGTCGCCACCGGCCTTGACCAGCACCCGGATCGACGCGCCGCCGGGCACCTCCGACGCCCCGTTGACCGCCAACGACACCGAACGGACGAGGCGGGCGACCAGACGCTCGTCGTCTTGGTCGAACGGACGCGACCGCACGATGGCGGCCGCGATCGGACCCTGGCTCGAGTCCTGGCGGCAGATCAGCATCTGTCGACCGTCGAGCGAGGTCTGCGCGAAGTCGAAATCGACGTCGTCGAGCGCCGCCCAGAGCCGGCCGGCCAGCTCGAAGCCCTCGCCGTCGAGTCCGCTCCATCCCTCGGGCAGCTTCGAGGCGACCGTCGCCGAGCGCCCCGGACCCGACCGCGAGACGACCACGACGCCGTCGGCCTGGAAGCCCTCGGCCAACGCCGTCAGGGCGAGCTCGGTGGCAAGACGACGGACTTCGGGGGTGTTTCGAACGCCGAGGAGCGTGGAGACTTCGGGGGCCCGTTGGTACGACAAGGCGTCGTCGAGGATGCCGGCCAGTCCCTTTCCGAGACCCGAGGGTTTCACGCTGTCCATGGGAGCACTCCGATCACGTGTCTTCCGATCACTGGTTGTGCGCCCTGGGTGTTGCTGCTCGGTTCCGCTGTCTTCGTCGGTCATGGTGTCGTCTCGACTCTCGACGAACCCATGACCGCTGTCGGACAGGGATCGTCCGTTTCCGGGCGACCCGAGCCGTTCCATGCTTTCAGATCCTCGACCGGGATGGCGAGCGTCAGACCGATTGCTTCTTCGAACCCCTGCAACATACCGACGACTCGGCCGTTCCGGTCGAGCACGGGGCCACCCGAGAAACCGGGCTCGGTCCGGACGTCGATGAGCATGACCGTTCCACCGGTCCGATAGGTGCCGGTGGTGTCGTACAGGTGCACCGACCCGGCGGCGACGACCGTTGCGCCACCCCCGGCATGACCGGCGACGAAGACGGGATCGCCGATTTCGGCGTTGACGTCGGCGAAGGCCAGCTCCACGACCCCGACTCCCGGAGCGACGGCGACATCGAGTTCTGCGGCCCGGCCCGTGACCGGGACCACGACGGGGTCGAGCAACTGATCGAGCTTCACCTCGTCACCAACGGCCACGAGGTGCCGGTTCGTGAAGGTCTCGCCGTCGACGACGAAGCCCGAGCCTCGGAGCGGTCCGGTGCAGCCGGTTCCGGCCACGCCCACGGTCGCGGCGTCGGCCAGGGCCCGAATGGCGATCTCTTGGTCGAGGTCGATCGGATCTGCGGGCCCGACCGGCTCGACGACCACCGGTGGACGGTTCACGGCGACCGAGGCGATCCGTGGTGCGGCGGTGATCCGGGTGGCCGCCGCGATCAGACCGCCGACGACGAGCACGGATGCCCCGGCAACGAGGATCGACCAGCGGTGGTTCCCGAGGCGGTGCCGCCGCAGTCCGAGCGTCCCGAGCCCAGGGGTCGGTGGTGCAGGGTTCTCGGGCGCAGGGTTCTGGGGTGCAGGGTTCTGGGGTGCAGGATTCTGGGGCACGCACACTCCGAGCGACGACGTCGCTCGAACCTAGACGGGTCGACCGGTGCCCCGACACAGCAAAAAGACCTGGTGGGCTCGGTTGTCGCCCCGGGCCGGGTCAAGACTTGGCCGACAGCAGCTCGAAGACCTCGTGCCGAAGGGCGTCGCTGATCCGGAAGAACGAGATGCCGTAGTAGGCGATCCGGTCGTTGTAGCGACGAACGGTTCGGACCTCGACGATGCCCTCGGCCCCCTTGATCTGGAAGCGAATCTTCGCGCCCACCTTGATGTTCTGGTTGACCGGTGAGGTGATCAACGCCCCACCCACCGAGAGGTCGACGATGTTGGCCTTGACGGCAGCCGGTGTTCCTTTGAAGAGCTTTCGGCGACTGGGCGGCATCCACACGGCGTCACCATCAGCGGCACGGCGTTCGGCGAGCCGAGGAAACTCACTGGGTCTGCGGAGGTCGCCGTCGTCGACGAAGTTTCCCATACGGGCTCTATCGGCCTCGACCTCGCCGCAGCCAATGGGTCGAACGACCCTGGTGTACCGCCCCGATCAGGCCGCCTTGCGGGCGATGACGAACGCATGATCATTTTGGAAGCGGTAGGCGCCTCGCTCGTCCCGACAGTGGTCGATCGCCTCCAGGACGGCCTCCTTCACGACCGACTCCTGGGTGTGGCGCAGTGCCGGCACGGCCGGGCCCACGCTCGAGAGTGCTCGCCACGCGAGGTCGGCGTCGGGCCATTCGATCATCGACACCCTCGCTCCCCGTTCGAGCACCTCGAACCCGGACTCGCGCAACATCTGCTCCGCCACGCCGGGTGACGCGATGTCGTTCAGGCGCTTCATGCTGGTGAAGTGCTGGGGCGGCGAGTTCCGGGCAAACGCCTTGAAACACCCCCGCAAGTCGTTCGGCCGGCCCGCTCCCCAGAAGCTGATCCCGATCAGGCCCTCGGGGCGAAGCACTCGACGGGCCTCGTCCAGTGCCCCCTCACAACCGCCCCAGACGCCGTTGATCGAGATCACGACGTCGAAGACTCCGTCCTCCCACGGGAGGTCGAACATCGATCCGAGCTGGAGGTCCGAACCCGGATTGCGGTCACGGGCCACCTCGAGCAGCGTCCGAGAGGCATCGATCCCGGCAGTCACCGCACCCATCGACTCGGCATGGCGGAGGGCCAGCCCGGATCCGCAGGCCATGTCCAGGAGCCGCACCCCGGCCGCGACACCGACCCGTTGGAAGATGGCGATCATCACCTCGAGCGAGTAGTGCTCGTACAGGTAGGCCCAGTCGGTGGCCGAATGCCCCCAGGCGTCGCCGGCCTCGCGCCAGTCGTGGGTGCCCTGCTGGTCGAGGGTCTGCTGGTCGAGGGTCTCCGAGCGGTGGTTCATGCATCCGATCCTCCGCCGGACGGTCCCCGAAGTCCTGAATACGCCCTGAAGATCGGACGCGGACGGAATTCAGGTCGTCCTCAACCGCCCTCCACGACCCCGACGTCGGGAAGCGGGATCGTGGAGCCGTCGATGCAGACCATCGGCGAAACACCAATCGGGCCCACGGGCCGACCCTGGAGGAAGCACATGACCACCACCGAAGAAGCTCCCACCGTCGACAACGGTGTCAATGTCGAAGCCCTGCTGGGCGCCCGGGCGCATCTGACCGACGTCCCGGAGCTCGCGAAGTTCCGTTGGCGGGCACGCTGCGAATGGGTGAAAGGCACCCACAGCCGCAGCACGGTCTCCGACTTCTCGGGCCTCGGCGCCGAACAGGCCCACCGCCGGCCGTACTCGATCGACGCCGACCATCCCGAGATCTTCGCCTCCGAGGACAACGGCGCGACTCCCCCCGAGGCGGTCCTGGCCGCCCTGGCCAGCTGCCTGACGGCCGGAGTCGCCACCGTTGCCACCCACCGAGGTGTCCAGCTTCGGTCGGTGACCGCAACCATCGAAGGCGACATGGACCTGCAGGGCATCCTCGGAATCGACGGCGACGTCCGCAACGGTTTCGGCGGCATCACGGTGACCTACGACATCGATGCCGATGCCTCCAAGGCCGACATCGAAGCGATCGTCGCACAATCCCAGAAGCGTTCGGCGGTCTTCGACATCGTGGCCAACCCAACGGCCATTCGCGTCGAGGTCGCCTGAGACCCATGGACCCCACCACCGTCGTCGTCATCGGCGCCGGCCAGGCGGGACTCGCGATGAGCCACCACCTCTCCGGTCGAGGAATCGACCACGTCGTCCTCGACCGGGGGGAGGTCGCCAACTCCTGGCGGACCGAGCGGTGGGATTCGCTGCGACTGCTCACGCCGAACTGGATGACCCGGCTGCCGGGTCACCGCTACCGCGGGCCCGACCCCGACGGTTTCATGACCCGCGAGGAGACCGTCTCGTTCCTCGCCGGATACGGCTCGGTCTTCGGTGCGCCGATCCGGACCCACGTCACGGTGCGAGAGGTGCGGGCGCGACACCGGGGCTTCGAGGTGCTGACCGACCAGGGTTGCTGGTCGTGCGACGCCGTGGTGGCAGCGACGGGAGCTTCGAGCGAGCCACACCTTCCGGCCGCCGCCGCTGACCTTCCGACTCGCATCGTGCAGTTGACGGCGCTGACCTATCGCAACCCCGACCAGCTCGGGAGCGGCGACGTCCTCGTTGTCGGTGCGTCGGCTTCGGGTGCACAGATCGCCGACGAACTGCAGCGCAGTGGGCGACCGGTCACCCTGGCCGTCGGCGAACACATCCGTCTGCCCCGCCACTATCGAGGTCGCGACATCCACTGGTGGATGGACGCGATCGGCCAGCTCGACGAGCGATACGACGAGGTCGAAGACCTCGATCGGGCCCGGCGACTCCCCTCGCTCCAGCTGGTGGGGAGTCCCGAACACCGCACCCTCGATCTCAACACGCTGACGGCGTCGGGGGTCGAGGTCGTCGGCCGACTCGCCCGCATCATCGGCGACACCGCCCAGTTCTCCGGAGGATTGCCCAACCTCGTCGCCAACGCCGACCTGAAGCAGAATCGACTGCTCGAGCGCATCGACGACCACGCCACCGATCACGGCCTCGACGCCGACCTGCCCCGACCCGAGCGACCGCGACCGACCGTGCTCGGCACCGTGCCGACCGAGATCGATCTGCGTCGGTTCGAGACCGTCGTCTGGGCCACGGGCTACCGGCCGGGCTACGCCTACCTGGATCCGGCGGCCTTCGACCGGCGTGGGCGCGTCGTGCACGACGGTGGCATCTGCGCCCTCCCCGGCCTGTACCTGGTCGGTCTCCCCTTCCTCCGCCGCCGCAAGTCGAGCTTCATCGACGGCGTGGGGCCCGACGTCGCCGAGCTCATGGATCACCTGTGCGCCCACCTCGTGCGGCGGATTCGGGCCTGACGCCGGAGTCAGTCGAGATGGGGTCGGCCGAGCAGGGCATTGCGGGTCCGGCCGACGATGGTCCCCACCGGCATGGCGGCCCCGACGGCACGCTGCTCGGCCATGCGCTCCGATCCCAGTCGTTGGAACAGCGAGTCGCGGGTCTCGAAGGCCAGATCCCGAAGGGTCGTCATCACCGGGGGCCCTCCCATCGTGGTGTGGGCCTCGATGGCGCCGAGGACCTGGGCGGCGAGTTCGTCCTGCCCGATCCGGTCGAGTCCGACCACACACCGGGAGAGCGTGTGCCATTGCTGCGCCCATTCCCCGGCGCGAAACCAGGTGTCGACCATCTGCGCCAGACCTTCGCATCCTTCCACCACGCGACCCTGGTGGACGAGCAGGCCGCTGGCCTCGGTCCGGGCGAACGCGCTCATCCAGCGATTCCCCGCCGACCGGGCCAACCAGTCGGCGGTGGCGAAGGCTTCGAGCGCCGCTGCGTCGTCCTTCTCGGTGGCGAATCCCTCGGCCACCGAGGCCGAAGCCAGGTCGGTCGGGCTCCCCGTCCGTCGCCCGGCCTCCCGGGATCGGGCGATCAGTTCCCGGGCCTCGTCGGAGCGTCCGAGCGAACTCGAGGCGACCGACGCCATGTAGAAGGCGTGGGCTCGACGGGAGTGGTCTCGGGAGTCCTCGGCCAACTCGATCAGGCGGGCCCCCTCGACGAGACCCGCTTCGATCTGTCCGGTCGCGTACAGCACGTTCGCCAACACCCGTTCGACGAGCCCGGACGGTGTGATGCCCGACTCGCACTCGGCCTGCCTGGCCGTCTCGGCGAGGGACAGGGCTCCCCCGAAGTCACCGCGGACCCATGCCCCATAGGCGCGAACGCCGGTGACGACCGACCAGAGCCGATGGCCGTCGCCGCCCTCGAGCGCGCCCGCCGAGTCGGCCCACGCGAAGACCTCGTAGCGCAGGGTGCGCATGGCGTACTCCCGGAGCGAACCGATCAGACCGAAGGCGGTGTCGAAGTCGTCGATCTCGAGGGCGAACCGCTGCGCCGAACGCAGATCGGCGAAGGCGGCATCGGCGCGGAGCACCGACTGGTGTTCGGTCGACGATCGCAGCCCGCACTCCACCGATGCCGCGACGGCCGCATGATGCTGCGCATGACTCTCGAAGAGCTCCACGCTCGCCTGGTCGCCGAGGCGTCCCCGGCCGTACTCGCGCAGCGTTTCGAGCATCTCGTACTGGATGCCACCGTGTGATGGCCGCCGGACGGCGACCATCGACCGCCGGGTGAGGCGGGTCAGCAGGTCGAGGACGTCGTCACCGCGGCAGACCGACTCCGCCGCCTCGAGATCGAAGGGACCGGCGAAGACCGCCAGCGATGCGAACAGCGCCCGCTCGTCGTCGTCGAGGAGATCGTAGGACCAGCTGATCGCGTCGTGCAGGGTTCGGTGGCGAGGGTCGGCTCCCCGTCGGACGCCTTTGAGGAGCCGGAACCGCTCGTCCAGGCGTCGGGCGACCTCGGCGACGTCGATCGCACTGGTCCGTGAGGCGGCGAGCTCGATGGCGAGCGGGATCCCGTCGAGGCGGCGGCAGATCTCGAGGACGGCGGGCGTGGAAGCGCCGTCGAGCTCGAATCGGGGGTCGGCGGCCCGGGCCCGCTCGACGAACAGGGACACCGCCGGGATCGTGGCGATCTCGGCCGGCGTCGTGACGCCCCGCTCGGAGCGGTCGTTGCCGGCCGTCCGCAACGGTTCCACGGGCCACACGTGTTCGCCGGCCAGCGCAAGCGGTTCGCGGCTCGTCGCCACGATCGAGACGTGGGGAGCCGCCTGGAGGATCCGCTCGACGAGCATCGCCACCGGCTCGACGAGGTGTTCGCAGTTGTCGAGGACGAGCAACACCTGACGCGGCCGCAACATGTCGACGATGGCGTCCTCGATCGAGTCCCGCTGACTGGTGTTCACGTCGAGCGCCGTTGCGAAGGCACCGAATGTGGCGTCTCGATCGACCACGGTGACCAGTTCGACGACGAACACCCCGTCGGCGAAGTTGCGCTCGATCCTGCGGGCGAGCTCGAAGCCAACGGCAGTCTTGCCGACCCCACTGGTCCCCACCAGGGTGAGCAGCCGGGTCGAAGCCTGATGCCCGACGAGTTCGGCGAGGAGGTCGTCGCGTCCGATGAGCCGCTGCACGGCCACCGGCAACGACGACCCGCTCGTGGGGACGGCGACGTCGGACCGGCGTTGGGCCCGGGTCCTCGGCCGAGGCGAACGAGCCCGATCCTCGACGACTCGAACCTCGGCGATGAACTCGTAGCCCTTGCCATGGACGGTCCGCACGACTCGCTGGTTGGTGCCGTCGTCGCCGACGGCCTGGCGAACCGACTTGATCCTCGTCGTCAGCGCCGATTCGCTGACGAATCGGTCGCCCCACACCTCGTCGAGGAGTTCCTCCTTGCGCACCATGGCGCCCCGACGCTCGATGAGGACGCTCAGCAGATCGAAGACCTGGGGCTCGAGCGCCACGTCGATTCCGGCACGGCGAAACACGATCCGACCGAGATCAAGCTCGCAATCGTCGAATCGCAGGATCATCGACAGCCCCCTCGGCTTTTTCGAGGCCGGGTCGGCCGACCGCCGACACCGCATCGGATCGCCTCCGGACCTGCAGGAAACACCGTCGGAGGTGCGGACCGATGCTCCTCCACCGTAGTTCGGCAACGTCGACGCCACCGGAGTCCGATGGAATCGGCGCTCCCACTCGGCCCCGATCTTCCCGTCCGTCGGCACCAGCGATCCGCTCGTGTCATGGTGGCCGGAACGCCGATGCCCGAGACGAGGTCAGAACATGAAGGTGTGGTTCGACGGAACGCAGACGATCGATTGCACGATCGACGACGTGAAGGAGTCGCTCGGCGACCTCGGTCGACACCATGTCGGCGTGGTGGGTCGCTTGCCGGGGCCTGTGAACCGGGGCAGCGCCCGACAGGTCGAGACCGAGCGTGCGTGGTCGAGTTCGACGAGACCTACGAGGCCGGTTCCGGGTCACGGCCAACTCACCATCTTCACGAGTTCACCGAGCGACGGCGGGGTCACCCATCGACTCGTGATGAGCGACGTCGAGGCAAACGGGCTCCTCGGTTTCTTCTATCGGCGATTCGGCTCGGCCAAGATGGGCAAGGCCTTTCTGGCGGCCTCCGCCGGTCATCTCGCGAACCGACCGGCCTGATTCGATCGTGCGGTGGCGGGGCGGTCAGGTCCGCTCCATCGGTGGGCCGATGATGTCGCAATCGAACTGGGCCGCGTGGGCGACCAGCCCCGGAACGTCGACCGGCGTCTGAGCGGGAAGGAAGGAGTCGGTCGTCACGGGTCGGCTGCCCTCGACGTGGAAGTTCTCGAAGCCTGCCGGCGTGATCATCTCCAGGTAGCGGGCCGTTTCGCTGTCGACCCGGAAGGTGTGCGGAACCTCCTTCGGCAACCAGGCCACCTGGCCTGGACCTCGATCGCGAAACGCAGCGACGTCGACGCAGCGGGGCCACGAGCGTGGTCGCCTCGGTGACCGAGGTGGCGACCCTCGCGCCCGGCCTCGATCCGGATCGTGCCGTCGACCTCGTGTGGCTCCTGAACAGCCCGGCGGTGCATCAACAGCTGGTTCGACGCTCCGGGTGGTCGAACGACGACTACGCCGACTGGCTGGGCGGCGCGCTCGTGCGAGAACTCCTCGGACCGCAGGCGACGCAACCGGCTCCGGTCGTCGACCCTTGACCGTCCGGGCCATCAGGGGGACCATCGACCCATGACCGTTTCCCCGATCCCCGACCGACTCGCCTCGGTGACTGCCTCGCTGGTGGTCTCGCCGTGCGCCGAGGCCATCGACTTCTACGTCGAGGCGTTGGGTGCCATCGAGGTCGGACCGCGGATGACCGGTCCCGATGGCCGGATCGGTCACGCCGAACTCGAGATCGCCGGCAGCGTCATCATGGTGGCCGACGAATGGCCCGGCGGTCCCACCCAGTCCCCGAGCTCCCTGGGTGGGTCGACTTCGGCGTTGTTCATCTACACCGAGGACGCGCCCGAGCTCTGGCAGCGAGCCGTCGATGCGGGCGCCGAGGTCGTCTTCCCGTTCGAGATGCAGTTCTACGGCGACGAGGGGGGACGAGTCCGAGACCCGTTCGGACACACGTGGGGCATCGGCCGCCACGTCGAAGACGTCGACCCCGACGAGATGGCGCGGCGGATGGCGTCGTTCTACACCGACACCGACTGATCTCATGGTCGAGCCCGCTCCTCCGCTCGGTCGGAGCGATCGGGGTTGCGGCTCCTACGATGGTCCCATGGCTTCCATCCAGTTCGACGTCCGCCACGAGTTCGAGTCCCCGGCGAAGGACGTGTGGGACGAGCTCGTCGACTGGGCCGGTCACGCCGCCTGGATCCCGGCGACCCGGGTCGATGTCCACACCGACGACCCGACGGCGGTCGGAGCGACGTTCACCGCGTACACGGGGTTCGGCCGGCTGGCACTCGAGGACCGGATGAAGGTCACCCGGTGCGACTGGTCGGCGGACTCCTCGTCGGGCGACTGCGAGGTCGAGAAGCTCGGGCCGGTCCTGAAGGGCCGCGCCGGGTTCACCGTCGAACCCGACGGCGACGGATCGGTCCTGCACTGGTTCGAGGACGTGACGGTCCCCTGGGTTCCCCAGTTCGCCGCCCCGGTCGTCGGCCGCCTCGGTGCGATCGGTTTCAAGACGGGCATGCGCAAGCTCGCCAAACTGCTCGCTCGCCGCAACCCGGTCGACCACTGACATCGGGGTTGACGCCGCACGTGCGAGTTCTTGTCGCTCCGACCCGGATCAGCTCGGGATGGGAACACCCATCACTGGCATGGACTCCGGCTCGAGGCCGAGCACGATCAGCTGTTTCGAGAAGCCGATGAACGTTCCCATGGCGTAGGTCAGCTCGACGATCTCGGCGTCGGTGAACTCCTGCCTCAGGCGGGTCTCGATCTCGGCGTCGGGCCCGGACCCCCCACTCAGCAGACGATCGGCCCACGCCAGGGCGGTCTTGTAGCGCTCGGGAAGGTGTCCGTCCTGATGATCGTCGGTGATCCCGTCGACGAGTTCCTCGGTGAGACCGGCCTCACGGGCCTGGTCGAAACGGATCTGTCGTCAGAGGCCGCAGTCGGTCACCCGGGCGTTGCGCAGACGGATGAGCTCCTTCACGTCGACGTCGAGCACACCCTTGGACCACAGGGTGGCGTACATGGCGTCGAAGGCCTGGCGAACGGCCGGGCTGTGCGCCATGACGGTGCGGCTCGAGGGGGATCGTCCCTCGATGGCCGACGGCAGGCGAGGCGTGGTCGACATCAGTCGTCTCCTTCGGAGCGGCCCGTCAGGAGGGCGTTGTCGAATCGGTGGGTGTTGTCCCAGATTGCGAGGGCGGTGGTGAGCGTGATCACGCCGTCGGGACCGATGTGGCCGGCGACCTCGGCGACCTGCTGGTCGGTCACCCCGTGGATGTCGATGACGTACTGCTCGGCGAGCCCCAGACAGGCCTTTGCCGCCGCATCGAATCCGGGGTGGGTCGGCCAGCGGCTCAGGTCGGCAACGAGTGACTCGTCGAGACCGGCGTCCACAGCGGCCGCCGATCGAGGTTCGCTCCAGGCCCGTTCATTGCCAAGGATGGTGGCGGTCCGCAGTCGGCAGTACTCGAGCAGGCGGGCATCGAGCTCCGATCGCCACACCTCGTCGAGGACCCGATGGTGATCGGCGGCCAATGCCGGGACGAGCGCCAGCAGATCGTCGCGGGACGATGCGTTCTCGACCAGCCAACTCATCGGGTCCCCCTCACCGGCGTGACGCTAGTCCACGCGCCGCCCCGGCGTGCACGACCGATCGAGTAGGGTCGAATCATCATTGGTCCTCGGGCGAGGATGCGAGGAGCCCATGAACCTGCTGCGAGATTTCCGGCACTATCTGTTCACGACGCGAGCGCTGGACCTGGCCATCGGGGTGGTCGTCGGCGTCGCCTTCGGAACCGTGATCAAGTCGTTCGTGGACAACCTGGTGAGTCCGCTCCTGTCCATCGTGGGAAACGTCGACTTCTCGGACCTGTCGTTCTCGATCCGAGGCGGTGAGTTCCTCTACGGCCGCTTCATCAACGACGTCATCGCCTTCCTGCTCGTTGCACTCACCGTGTTCCTTGCGGTCGTTCGACCGAAACGGGCCTACGAGGACGGGCTGCTGGCTCACGCCGAGGCGACCGTCGTGTGCGAGGCCTGTCTGTCGACGATTCCCGCTGCGGCTCGGCGTTGCGCCTTCTGCCGTGAGGACCGCTCGATCGCCCATGACTGATCGACTCCGCACGAATCGGTCGGACCCGCCAGAGGCCGACGCAGCTCGGCATCGGCTGCCCGAAGGCGCCCGGCCGGCCGAGGTCGCTCGGGTGTCCGAACTCGCCGGCGAGCGCCTCCACCTCCCGGCCGACGACGCCACCCGGGGTGCTCCGGGAATCGGTTTCGGGGAGTGACGCGCGGCGATCGGGCCATCGCGGGACTCGGACCGTCTGTGCCATGATGCAGCGATGAGTGCTCAGACATCCTCCTTCACGTCGTCGGCCGACGGCACCGAAATCGCCACCTCTGCCTGGACCGACGTCGAGGGCAAACCGCGTGGCGCCGTCCAGATCGCCCACGGCCTCGCCGAACACGCCGCCCGCTACGAACGGTTCGCCGAAGCGCTCAACGGCGCCGGTTTCCTGGCGTTCGCCACCGACCACCGCGGCCACGGCCGCACCGGCGCCGATCACCTCGGCGACTTCGGCCCGGCCGGGTTCGACGGCCTGATCGCCGACGTCGCCGAGTACGGGGCCTCGATCGCCGCCGAGCACCCCGGCCTGCCGCTGTTCCTGCTGGGTCACTCCATGGGCTCGTTCGCCTCGCAGGCGGTCATCGTCGACCATGCCGACCGGTACACCGGGGTGGTGCTGTCGGGATCGACCGCCCTCGACGTGCTCGCCGCCGGGCTGGCCGAGGCCGAGGGACCCGTCGGCCTCGAGGCCTTCAACGCCGGCTTCGAACATCGCACCGGCTACGAGTGGCTTTCACGCGACGAAGCCGAGGTCGATGCGTACGTCGCCGATCCGTGGTGCGGCTTCGACCTGCCCGACGAGGCGGTCCCGTCGCTGTTCGCACCGGCCGCTCGCCTCGCCGATCCGGCCGTGCTCGCCGGCATCCGCAGCGACCTGCCGATCCTCATCGCCTCCGGGAGCGACGATCCGCTCGCCGGCGGGGGCCAGCTCGTCGAGCTGCTCGGGCAGCGCTACCGCGAGGCCGGGGTCACCGACGTGACCGTGACGGTGTACCCGGGGGCCCGCCACGAGATCCTCAACGAGACCAACCGCGATGAGGTCACCACCGACCTCATCACCTGGCTGTCCGGTCACACCGCGGGCTGATTCGACACCCCGTCACGGTCCACGCCCCCGGGTCGAGCCGGTCGGATCAGTCGCTGCGGTGTACGGCAGCGTGGAACCCGTCGAGCAGGTGGTCGGAGAACACCCGAGCGACCAGTTCGCCGCGGCTGGTGAATCCGGTCTTGGTGAAGATCGCCTTGACGTGATCGCGCACGGTGTGGGGCGAGATGCTCAGCTCGGCGGCGATCTCCTTGGTGGCCAGCCCGCGTGCGAGGTGGACGACGATGTCGATCTCGCGTTCGGTGAGGTCGTAGGCCTCGAGCAGGATCGGCGTCAGATCGGCGGCGCGGGCCGGCTCGATCATGACGGCGACCGTGCCCTGGTCGCCTTCCATCGGGATGGCGGTGACTCGGCGCCATCGTCCGGAATTCCCGTGCAGCCGGGTGGCGGTGTGTGACGACGATCGGCTGGCCCGGGCGCGGGTGACGACGTTGCGAACGAGCGAAGGCAGCCCGTCCTCGTCGACACCGACGGTGCGCAGTTCGTCGAGCAGTCGACCCGCTTCGACGGTCAGATCCTGCACCTGGTTGTCGCGATCGACCACGAGCATCGCCGCCGTGCCCTTGGCCTCCATGTCGAGGGCGACCACTCCGGCCCGGAGGGACTTGGCGATGATCGGAACCAGGGCCTCGACGTGTCGGATCTCGTCGTCGGTGAAGGGCCCGTCGTCGAGCGCGCGGAGGAGCATCACGACGCCCCAACAGCGGGATCCGACGACGAAGGCTGCCCGCAATTCGTCGGCGACACCGAGCGGCGCATAGAGGTTGGTGTAGATCGGCGCCCGGTCCAGATCGCCATCGGTGGCCTCGACGAGCGTGGCGACCGAGGCAGTGCTGCGCGCGAGATCGGTGAACTTGTTGTAGCCCGGGGCGAGCAGCTCGTTGTCCCAGAAGGGTGCACACGCCTCGGCGTCGAAGCCTTCGACGAGACCTCCGGTGGGGAGCAGGGTGTCGGGGTCGACGGTCATCAGCGCACTCCACGAGAACGTCGCGACATCGTGGAGGGCCGCTTGCGCCGCTTCGAGCGTGGCCGTGAGGTCGCTCCCCTCGACCTCGAGGCACCGGAGACGGTCACGGGCACGGGTGAAATCGGCGACGTCCATGGGGCCGAGCGTATGGGTCGGTCGCCGACGCCGCCATCCCCCCATCGAGGGGGTGCGGCCCCACCGATGAGGGTGAACAACACCCAACCCGGGGATTTCCCGGTGCCAGGACCGTTCCTATGGTCGAAGTCGACCCCGAGCGAGGAGGCCGACCAGCTGGCTGATCTGATCACCTGCCAGAACGTCTGATCCACCAGAACGCCATCGTCGCCCACTTGGCCCACGGGCGATCACCGACCCACCACACCAACCAAAGGAACCGACCATGAGCAGCCAAACCGCAAGCAGCCGAACCACGACCGCGACGAGGGACATCTGGTTCGAAGGAGCCTTCATGCGGGTCCTCGTCGACACGAAGGAATCCGGCGGCGCCATCTCGATGATGGAGCACTGGTATCCCGCGAACTGGTCACCGCCGCTGCACGTCCACCATCGCGAGGATCAGGTGCTGCACGTGCTCGACGGCGAGATCACCGCCCGAGCCGGTGACGGACCGTTGACCACTCTGCGGGCCGGCGAGTCGACCTTCCTCCCCCGCGACGTTCCGCACACGTTCCTGACCGGAGCCGACGGCGCCAAGATCCTCGAGATCAACACCCCCGGCGGGTTCGAGCAGTTCCACGTCGAAGCCGGCGAACCGGCACTCGAGACTCGGATTCCCGATCCGCAGGAGGTCGACGTGCCGAAACTCATGGACGCCATCCAGCCCTACGACGCCGAATTCGTGGGACCGCCGATGGGCTGACGTCGCTGGGTCGGTCAGGTGGTTCGACCCGTGAACGCCATCAGTCGGGTGACCGCATCGTCGTGGGCGGGGGTCGCGACGGCATCGAAACCCTTGCCCTCGCCGCGATTGTCGGGGCGGATGACCTGCTCGGCGACACCGGTGACGAAGGCCGTGAGGGGCTCGGAGGCCGGGAACGGCCGCCCGGTCGCCTGCGCGAAGTCCCAGCCGTGGACGAACAGTTCGAGGCTCAGGATCCCGGCCGGGAGCGCGGCGGGTGCGTCGCCGCCGCCGAAGGGCACGGTGCCCTCGATCCCCCGGGTTCGCCAAGCGGCGAGGGCGGCCTCGGTGGCCTGGGCGATGAAGTCCTCGGCGGACTCGGCCTGGATCTCCTCGGGGATCTCGGCCCCGGCGAGTCCTCCCAGACCCCGCATGCTGCCCATGAGGTGTTCGACCAGGTCGTGGACCGTGTACTCGCGGCACGGCGTCGGCAACTCGCGGTCCTCCGCGGTGAAGGTGCGCATCACCTGTTGGCACAACGCCCAGCTCGCCTCGGCCGCGGAGAGGTGGTCGAGTTCGTCACCGCCGGCGGCCCAGGGGTCGAGGCCGGCGTCTCCCGAGCCGGCCGCCTCGGCCAGTCGATCGAGGTAGTGCGCCCAGCCCTCGGTGTGTCCGGCGACCTGGTCGGGTCCGAGTCCGTCATGGGTCATCCGAACGAGCGTCCGGTCGCCGACCGGTTCGAACTCCACCACGATCGTCGACGACCCGGGGGCCGGGTCGTCGGAACCGATCCATCCCCAGGTGTACACGATGCGTTTCCCGGGCTCGAGCTCTCGGAACGTGCCGCCGGCGGTGTTTCCGGGCGTCACCGTGAGGCGGTACTCCCCGCCGACCCGCAGATCGACTGCGCTGCTCAGCGCCTGCCAACGCCGGAGCCGTGCCGGTTCGGTGAACAGGGCGAACGCCTCCTCGGGACCGACGTCGATGAGCCGCTCGAACGCGATCGGCCCCGTCTCGTTCTCGTCATCCATGGCGCAACTCCTTCCGGTCGAGGTTTCTGGCCGCCGTCTCGAGGTCGTCGAGTTCGTTGACGAGGAACCGTTCGATTTCTGCCCGTGCCCTCGCGAGGCCGTCGGGATCGATCCGATAGAGCCGTTCCCGACCGGAGCGGCGCTCGGCGACGATGTGGGCGTCCTTGAGCACCTTGAGGTGCTGGGACACGGCCGGACGGCTGATGTCGATCGTTTCCGCGATCACCCCGACCGGCGCCTCGCCGAGTTCGGCCAGTCGCGCCAGGACTTCACGACGCCGGGGTTCGGAGACGGCGTCGAGGGGGTTCACGACTGAAACGTTAGTCCTCGCTTACCGATCCGTCAACGGGTCGGCCGCACGGACGACCCGTTCGGTACCGTCAGCCTCGGGCGCCGACGACGCCACTGACCGGCGTGGCCGTCGCCTCGAGATCATCCGGCGACCGGGGTGGGCCGATCGCGTCGCCCTGTGCGTACGGCAGTCCGATCCGACGCACGAGTTCGAGTTGTTCGGCGGTGTCGACCCCGTCGGCCATCACGCTCAGGCCGAGACCGACGGCCACCTGCTGCAGACCGGCGAGGAGCGTTTGGAGTCGCTCGTACCCGGGAGCCTGCCGAACCAGATCCGGATGCAACGACACGACGTCGATCGGTAGCTTGAGCAGATCCCCGAGCGTGGACTTCCCGCTGCCGAACTCGCCGAGCAGGATCCCGACGCCCATCGAGCGAATCGACGTGATGGCTTCCGCGGCGAACTGCGGATCGCGGATTCCGGCGGTCTCGGTGAGCATCAACTGGAGTTCACCCGCCCCGAGACCATGGTTCACGAAGATGGCCCCGACGTCGTCGACCAGGCCACCGCGCATGAGGTGGTTGGCGACCACCCGGACCGTGACCGACGCCGATCCGAGCGTCGGATGGCCGCGCCACCGCACCCGGGCCTCGGCGGCACCATCGAGGATCGAACGGGTCAGGGCGTCGAGGAGGCCGATGTCCTCGGCCAGGGGAAGGAACACCGCCGGCGGGACCTCGTCGCCGTCCGGGCGGGTCCAACGAGGCGTGAACTCCACCCAACTGATGGCACCGGTCCTCAGATCGACGGCGGGCTGGGCGACGGCTTCGATCGCCCCGGTCCGAATGGCGTGCCGCAGTTCGTCCTCGAGGCTCGTGCGCTCCTCGAGTTCCCCGGCGAGTCGATCGTCGAACCACACGATGCGTTGTCGACCGGTCCGTTTCGCCTCGTAGAGCGCATGATCCGCCCGTCGGAGGAGCGCTGCGGTCTCCCAGCCGACCTCGTCGACCACGATCAGCCCGATGGAGGCCGAGATCAGCGCCTCGTCGGCGCCCAGGGCGATCGGGCGCTCCACCTCGGCCAGGACCCGGCGACTGATCGCATGGAGATCGGCGCCTCCCCGTTCGAAGACCACGAGGAACTCGTCGCCTCCGAGCCGCGACACCACGTCCTCGGGACGCATGACCCCCCGGATCCGTCGGCCTGTCTCGACCAGCACGCGGTCGCCGGCTTCGTGGCCGAGCCGGTCGTTGACCTCCTTGAAATGGTCGAGGTCGACGAACATCACGACGAAGACGCCGCCCCCTCGCCGCTCCTCCATGCGCTCGAACGCGCCGGCCCGATTCAACAGACCCGTGAGCGTGTCGTGCCGGGCCTCGCGGTTGGCCAGCGCTGCGAGGTCGGCGGCCTCGATCCGGACTGCGACGAGCCGGCGAAGGATGCGTCCGGTACTGCGCAGGTCGCTGGTCATCAGTCCGAGGTACACCATCACACCGGCGGTGACCGCGGGCAGCCCCGCAACGAGGAACGCCGCGGCGAGGAGCACGAAGAGCGGAACCTGCACGCGCATCGCCAGCCCCGTCAACACCGAGAGTCCGCCCATCGCTCCGGCCCCGATGGCGAAGGCGAGGCCGAAGCAGATCCAGCGGTAGACCTCGTCGGAACCGAAGGCGCCGACATCGAGCCAGGGCAGGGAACCCCAGACGATCCCGGCGACGACGTTGGTGTCGAAGACGAAGCCCGGCCTGTCGAGTGGGGCGCTCACGGCTTCGGGATTGCGGGAATCGGCGGCCTGTCGGGCGGCG
The DNA here is from genome assembly GCA_963717115.1 of uncultured Acidimicrobiales bacterium. Classification (GTDB taxonomy): domain Bacteria; phylum Actinomycetota; class Acidimicrobiia; order Acidimicrobiales; family SZUA-35; genus JBBQUN01. The sequence goes on from CAVQVO010000020.1 coordinate 1,181,010, forward strand.
AGCGCGGTCAGGGCCCCGAACCAGATCCAGAGACGCGGGTGAGGGACGTGGGACCACAGGAGCGACAACGCAACCAACCCCGCCACCAGGTTTCCGATCGGGGCGACATGACTGCTCGCCACGAAGAACTCACGGACCTGCTCGTCGACGTTCGTACGCAGATCCTCGGCGCGACGGTGGTGGGTGGGATCGGGCCCCTCGGGCCCCTCGAGCGTCATGCACGAAGTCTCGGCAGCCGAACCCCTCGATTGAGCCGGTCCCGGACCCGGGCCGGCGCCGGCGCGGACCCGGGGAGCCGCTGACGCGTCGCCCGGACGTGCGGTCACCAGCGGTTGCGATCGGGCGAAGTGACGATCCGCTCAGCGAACCCAGCTGTTCGGGATACCCCGTTCGCACCAGCTGCCGAAGCGTCGCCAGAACACGTCCATCCCGCGGGTCCAGACCTTGTCGGCGCCACGGCGGACATCGGTGTCGAGTCGGAGTCGCATCGACGTCGTGCCATCGGCCGTTCCGTCCTCGACCCAGAACTGGAGACGAGTCGGTCGGAACAGGGCGTGGCTGACCGCATAGCTGCCATAGAAGTACTGCAGATCGCGGTACCGCTCGGGTTCGATCATCCCCAGCACCCCCGAGAACGACATGAACGGACCGACATGGGCGTTGTAGACACCCTCGGCGAACCCCGATTCGCCACTGGAATTCGTCAGGAATTCGACTCGGAAGGGCGGAAGCTGGCCGTCGGTGAACGTCGCCGGGTCGCACAACCAGGCCCACACCGCCGAGCGGGGACGACCGATCTCCCAACGGTGCTCGTAGACGTTGCGCACGAAACCCGCCGGCGGGTTCGGAGGAGAGGGCGCCACCGCCACGATCGGTCCCTGGATCTCGACGTCGGCTGCGTTCGTGGACTCGGACGTGCTCATGGCGACAGTCTTGCTCATCGAACCCGTGGCCGCAGAAGCAGGCTGAACGGTTCTCGGCCATGCGGTAGCGTGGCGGTCGGATGGGTCAGACTGCCGATGGGAGGAGGGGTCGTGCATCGTCCCGACGATCATGTTGCCGATGGCTCGGTCGACCGGACCGCGGTCGAGGTGGCCGTGCTCGATGCCAACGGCGTGATCGTCGCCGTCAATGGACCGTGGACCGACTTCTGCGAGGCGAACGAGGGCAATCCGGCTTCGACCGGTGTCGGAGTCGACTACCTCGACGTGTGCCGCCGGGCGGGATCCGAGCCCGGCGCCCGCGAGGTCGCTGCGGCCATCGAAGCGTCGCTGGTGGGCTCGGCCCCGGTCGTCGAGCGCATCCAGATCGCCTGCCACTCCCCGCTCGAGCGACGCTGGTTCGACGTGTTCGTGTCGTCTCGCACGAGCGAGCAGGGCGAGCCCATCGGGGCCACCGTGATGGTGACGCGAGTGCCCGAGACCCGCACCGACGCCCTCGATGCCGACCACTCCCTGGCGTGGGAGATGCTCGAGGCGTTCCCCGATGCGGTCGTGATGGCCGACGACGGCGGGATCATCGAGTCGATCAACGGCCCGGCCGAGCGCCTCTTCGGATGCCGTCGGGGGGATCTGATCGGTCGTCCCATCGACGGCCTGCTGCCCGGTAGCGGCGGGAGCGACACCCCGGACCGCGTCCAGATCTCGGCGATTCGCCTCGATGGTGACGAGATCCCGGTGGAGGTGTCCTTCAGCCGACCCGACGTCCGGGGACGACCTCGCCTCATCGCCTCGGTTCGCGACATCACCGATCGCGTTCGGAGCGAAGGCCGCTCGCGGCTGATCGATCGGTGCATCGACAGCGTGTCCGATGCGATCCTCGTACTCGACGAGAACACGTTGCGATTCGTGCATGTCAACGGCGGCGCCGTCGAGATGTTCGGCTACGACCGGCGGGCACTCGTCGGTTCGATGTCGCCACCCGATCTTGCTCCCGAGCTCTCGCTCGCCGAACTGGCGAACGCCCTCGCCAGTCTGCGCCACGCTCCCGGGGACCACGTCCGGCTGACCACGATCGGCCGCACGAGGCAGGGTCGGGCCCTTCCGATCGAGGTCCAGATCGACTGGCCACTGCCGACGAGCCCCAACGGTCCCCGACCCGTGGTCGCCGTCGTCCGTCGGACCGATGTTTCTCCGTCGACCGTCGAGTGAACCAAGCCCGCCAGGGCTGACGAACGACGTAGGGCCGAAGAGGACGGTTCTCACACTCGACCCGGTGGTGGAGCCTGCGTGGCGTGAACGGCCCGCCCGGAGGGCACGAGCAGCGAACGACGTGGCCCTGACGGGACAGTACGAGAACTCGGCGTCCGGTCCAGCGGCGATGTTGTGAGCGCCAGCGAACAACTCGGGGTGCCCGAAGGGCACACGTGGGCGTTGAGGGACTCGAACCCCCGACATCCTCCTTGTAAGGGAGGCGCTCTAGCCAACTGAGCTAAACGCCCGAGGGCTGCGAGCCTAGCGGCCCGGCAGGGACCCCCCGATCACGTCATCGAGGGTCGAACCAGGCCCGCCGCATCGCAACGAGTCGGTCGAGCAGCTCGGGGGTGGCCGCGGCCACCGGCGCCCGACGGACAGAGGGGTCGAGAACCACCATCTCCTCCCCGAAGGCGTCGACCACCTCGACACCGGCCTCACGACACACCAGCAGCGCCCCGAGGTAGTCCCACACCCCATGAGCCCGGTCGACATCGACGTAGCCGTCGAACGATCCACTGGCCACCGCACACAGATCGAGTGCGGCGGCACCGAACGCCCGGTACTGCCGCCAGCCCTCATGACGCGGGGGCAGGCCCGAGAACGACAGCAGGGCATCGGAGAGGTCGGTCACCGACGACGGCTCGAACACCGCCCGGTCGACTTCGACGCCTTCACCCCGAATGGCCCGGAAGTGCTCCTGATCGGCCAGGTTGACCACCAGAGCCGCCAGCGGCCCCGATTCGTCGACTGCGCACAGGCTCGTGGCGTACCACGGCAATCCGTGTGATGCGTTCGTCGATCCGTCGATCGGGTCGACGACGACCGTGATGGTGCTCCGGGGAACCCGAATCAGTCCGGACTCCTCGGTGAGCACCGAGAAGCCCTCGTCGAGCAGAGCCGGCAGGAGCAACTCGTCGGCAACGACGTCGTGTACGTACTGGCCGATCGTTGCCCCCGACAACCCCCAGTCGTCGAGGCCCTCCAGACGTTCCGACAGCGCGGCCGCCAGTTGCTCGAACAGCTCGATCAGTCCCGTCGGCGACACGGCCCGACGCTACCAGTGCGTCGTCGACGACGAGCAGGACGCCGGGCCGGACACCGGCGAGGGAACGCTCGGAACTTCTGGCAGGCTTGGCGTGAGTACCTTCACCAGGGAGTGCAATGGCGATCATCGACGTTCCCGGCTTCGTTGCCGAGATGAAGGAGCACGCAGCCGATCACGGCTTTCACGTGCACGACGAACGTCACTTCGTCGAGACGTACTCGTTGCGTCAGGTTTGGGAGGTCGATCTGCATCCCGAGCGGGCGTGCGGCGGGCCGCTCGACCTCCACCTCGCCGTCGAGCTCGACCCCCGCACGATGCTCGGCTTCGAAGACAAGATGATCGAACTCGACGAACCCGAGGAACCGCCCCGGGGATGGTCGTTCCCGCTGATCTTCAATTGGTCGCTGCCGCCCCTGCCCAAGTGTCCCGACCTGCTGCTGCTCGCCACGGATCTGGCCGGCGTGGGCGGACCCGACCTGCCGCTCGAGATCGCCGCCATCGACTCGACCGTCGCGGTCACCGATGCGCCGGTCCGCACTCTGTCGATCACCGCCAAGGTCGATCTCGACATGGCCGACGTCTATCTCCGGCAGGAAGAACTCTGCGACGTCTTCGATCGCTGCCTCGACGTGAGCGAGTGGGTGCTCGATCGCTCGCCGATCTGGCTCGACGACGTCTGACCGATCGGGTCGCCTCGGGCCACCCTCGACGATCGCGTCGGTCAGCGGCCGCCGGTCACGTTGACCAACGAACCGGTGACGTAGCTCGATCGATCCGACGCCAACCAGAGCACGACGTCGGCGACTTCACCGGCCGAGCCGCCCCGTTGCATCGGGACGTTGGCCGCCATGGCCTGCACCCGATCGGGGAACCCGGCGCTGGCATGGATCTCGGTGTCGATCAGGCCGGGTCGGACGGCGTTGACCCGGATCCCCTCGGCGGCCACCTCCTTGGCGAGGCCGATGGTCAACGAGTCGACGGCGCCCTTCGACGCGGCGTAGTCGATGAACTCGCCCGGACTCCCGAGGTAGGAAGCCGCCGACGACACGTTCACGATCGCTCCACCGTTCCCACCGTTGGCGGTCGACATGATCCGAACCGCCTCGCGGGCGCACAGGATCGCCCCGACGACGTTCACGGCCATGACCCGCTCGACTCGTTCGGCCGAGAAGTCCTCCAGCCGGCCGATCGGAGCGACGATCCCGGCGTTGATGACCACGACGTCGAGCCGGCCGAACGAGCGCCGGGCAAGATCGAACAGATCGACCACCACGGACTCCCGCGCGATGTCGCCCTTGGCGACCACCACGGTGGCACCCGCCGCCCGGCACGCCACGGCGACGGCTTCGGCGGCCCCTTCGGCCGACGCATAGCCCAGGCACAGGTCGTAGCCGTCCTCCGCCGCCCGACGGGCGACCTCGGCGCCGATTCCCCGACTGGCACCGGTGACGAGCATGACGGGACGGGTCGGGTCGGCCATGGCGCCGATCGTAGTCCCCGGTGCACGTGCCCTAAGGTCTCGACCATGCCTGCTGCCTCGCCGTCCCTGCCCACCTCCCCCTTCGGTCGCACCGGCCACCTCAGCACCCGGATCATCTTCGGGGCGGCGGCCCTCGGCGGGATGAGTCAGGAACGAGCCGACGCCACGATCGAGCTGGTGGTCGGGGCCGGTGTGAATCATTTCGACACCGCCGCGTCCTACGGCGAGTCCGAGCTGCGGCTGGCGCCGTGGCTGGCCGATCACCGATCCGAGGTCTTCCTCGCCACCAAGACCGGCGAGCGCAATGGCGCCGCCGCCCGGGCCGAGCTCGAGCGGTCCCTCGTCCGGCTGGGGGTCGATCAGGTCGATCTGATCCAGCTGCACAACCTGGTGGAGGACGACGAGTTCGACGTGGCGCACGGCCCCGGCGGAGCCGTCGAGGCGATGGTCGCCGCACGCGACGAGGGGCTGGTGCGCTTCATCGGGGTCACCGGGCACGGCACCCGGATCCCGGCCATGCATGCTCGCAGCCTCGAGCGCTTCGACTTCGATTCGGTGCTCCTGCCGGTGAACTTCACCATGCTGCAGATCGACGAGTACCGGGCCGACGTCGAGGCGCTCATGGCCACCTGCGCCGACCGCAACGTGGCCGTCCAGACCATCAAGTCCATCGCCCGGGGACGATGGGCGCCCGACCACGCCGGCCGACGCTTCAGTTGGTACGAGCCGATCGAGGACCCCGACGCCATCGGTCGGGCCGTGCGTCACGTGCTGTCGGATCCGCAGCGATTCCTCAACACGACCTCCGATGCCCGGCTGCTCCCCCACGTGTTCGCGGGCGCCACCAGCGATCGGCCGGCGCCGACCGAAGCCGAGCTCGTCGCCGACACCCTGGCCCAGGGCGTGACCCCGCTGTTCACCCCGGGCGACCTCGAACGGATCTGACGCCCACCGGCAGGGCCCGGATCAGGGCTTGCGTCGGCCGGCGAGGATGTCGAGTTCGACGTGCAACCGTTCGGTGAAGAGCGAGAGGTCGGGCACGAGCTCGCGATCGGCCACGAGGCTGAAGTCGACGGTCGAGCCGTTCGACATGGCACTCACCGACAGGCCGGTCCCGTCGACCAGGGTCGACATCGAGAACTGATGGGCCACCCGATGGCCGGCCAGCTCGTACTCGGTGTCGCCGCCGGGCACGTTGACCACATAGACGTTGAAGGGCGGCATCAGCCTCGTGAAGGCTCCGGTCCGCACGATCCACCGAGACGCCAGGGCGGCGACCGCCGGTGAGGCGCCGTACATCGAGCGAATGGCCTCGACGGGGCGGGCATGGATCTCGGCGGTCAGCTGGGCGGTGGCATCGCTGATCTCGCGCAGTCGCTGGATCGGGTCGTGACGGTGCGTGGCCAGGGGAACCAGGGCGGTTCCGAGGGGCTCGTCGACCGAGTCGACCAGCAGCGGGGTCAGGGCGATCAGCGGGTCGGGCGGCAGCTCGTCGTGCAGGACGAGCCAATGACGCAGGGTGCCGGCGATGAGGGCGAGCACGACGTCGTTGAACCGGACCTCGTGACGGTGGTGAATGGTGCGGATCTCGTCTTTCGGGAGTGAGGTGAAGGCCACCCGGCGGTGGGTGCCGAGCGTGCGGTTGAACGAGGTCCGAGGCGCCGTGTGATCGGAACCGGGCACCTCCACCGCACCCCTGGGTGCCGTCCAGGGGGCCAGGGTGCCGAGCACGTTGAAACGGCCGACGACCGGGAGTTGGCGAGACGCCTCGGCGGCGAGCGCCGTCATCCGCCACGGACTGCGGGCCATGGCCCACCACGCCCGGATCAGCAGATCGGTGTCGTCGGGGACCCGGTCGGGGCGGATCTTCGGCGCAACCGGGGTCTCGGCGGCATCGGCGGTCAGCGGTGCGAGGACATCGAGACCGGTCACGCCGTCGATCAACACGTGATGGACCTTGATGAAGAGCCCGGGGTTCCCGTCGTAGCGCTCGATCAGGTACATCTCCCACAGGGGTCGACGGCGATCGAGCGGGCGTTCGTGCAGCCGGCCGATCAGGTTCTGGAGTGCGTCGTCACCATCGGAGCGGGGGACGGCCAGATGACGCACGTGGTAGTCGAGGTCGAAGTGCGGGTCTTCGAGCCACCAGGGCCGATCGAGGTTGAGCGGCACCTTGTGCAACCGCCGCCGGAAGCCCGGCAGCATGTGCAGACGGGCCGCGACGAGCTCGCGCAGACCGTCGAAGGTCAGCACCGAGTCGTCGCTGACCGGCTCGAGTTCGACGAAGATCGAATGATGGCCCAGGTTGTGGCGCGTTTCGGCGGCCAACAACTCGGCTTCGCGGGGGGTGAGTTGCTGCATCAGGAGGTCGCGTCTCGGGCTTTCGGTTTCCGGGGTCTGGTCGTCGACGAGGCCGTTCCGTTGCGTCGCGCCTCGGGCGCGGCGGTGGGCGTGACCTTGGGTTTGGCTCTGGATTTGGCTCTGGGTTTGGCTCTGGATTTGGGCTTGGCCTTGACCGTCGCCGGGTCGACCGTGACCCCGATGGTGTCGGGGGACGGTCCCGGTTCGATCACGACGGGCCGTGGCGCCGGGCCGGCCGGCACGAGACCGGCGGCCGGCCCGACCAGCTCGTTCTCGATCGACGGATAGAAGCGACGCAGCATGTCGGGGGGATCGAACGGACGCCACGTCGAGCGGGGCAGGGCCAGACGGTCGGCGAGCAGATAGAAGACGGCCGGATTGGCGCCCAGACCGGTGTGGCTCCCCCGGACCTCGATCACCTCGGCGTTGTGGCGAATGCTCTGTCGGCACGCCAGTCCCGGCACCACCCCGTCGGTCCGGGTCCAGACCGTCGTCGACGGAACCGGCACCCGATCGAGGTCGAAGCGCCGGGGCATCTCGAGGAAGAGCCGGGCCGACAGCCGCTGCAGATAGCCGATGTTGGTCTGGCTCGATTCCATGTTGATCGGCGAGCCGAGGCTGATGACCTGCCGGACCAGTTCGGAGCGGTTCAGGGCGAGGACCCGTCCGAGGATCCCGCCGGCGCTCCAGCCGACGATGTCGATGGGTTCACCGTACTCCTGAGCCAGATCGCGCAGGGTGCGGTCGACCCCTTCGGCGATGTGGTGCGAAGCCCCGACGTTGAGACCGAGACCCCAGCCCGACGGCTTGTGCCCGATCGAACGCAGGAACAACCGCAGAGGCAGGGTGGCCGAATCACCGCTGACGAAGCCGGGGAGGACCAGGACCGGGCGGGGTGGGCCGAGCGGAGCCACGTAGGCCGCCATCAGCGCCGACGACCCGACGAAACCGAATTCGGGCAGCGCTCGGAGCTCTCGCAGGATCGACGACGGCCGGTAGACCTCGGCGACCGGCCCTTGGGCTCCAACCGACGCGTCGGAGAGCGTCTGCCGCTGTCCTTTCCGACGTACGGATCGAGTCATGAGGCCTCTGAGTCTAGGGCAACCGGTGCCATACCTCCTGATCGGCACGGTGGGGCGCCATTCAAGCGGTGAGGGGTCGGGCGGGTGACCGAACCGGGCAGTTGCCGAATCGGGCAATTGTCCGTACATTAGCAGGAGCCGGCTCGATCGACGACCCGCCATCCGTCCCAGGAGTCCCGATGACGTTCCACCGCGAAGTACCCATCACCCGGGCTGCCGAGCTCGCCGCCCAGGGCGCCCAGTTGATCGACGTCCGAGAGGCCAACGAGGTGGCCGTCGCCATGCTCGACGGCGCCCTCCACATCCCGCTGGGCGAGCTGCCGAACCGGCTCGACGAGCTCGACCGGTCCCGTTGCGTGGCCCTGATCTGTCGGAGCGGCAATCGCAGCGGCCAGGCTGCCGCCTTCCTGACGGCGAACGGGTTCGACGATGTCGTGAATCTGACGGGCGGGATGATCGAACTGGGCCTGTCGCAGTAGTCCGGCGCAGCGCCTGCACGCACCGCGCACGACCCGTCAGCGGGGCCGTTGCCGATACAGCTCGCGGATCAGATCCTCGATCGCCGGCTCCTCGATCGTCGAGGTCGCGGACCGGGCTGGCGTCGGTCACCTCGGCGATCAGCTCCGACGCGCTGACCCGTCGACGATCGAACCGGATCCACTGTCGGGGACCCTCGGTGCGCACCACCGAGCCGCCGACCAACACCAGCGGCGGGGCCGCGTCGACCAGATCCACCACCAGCATCCGATGGGTCCCGTAGGTCGACTTGAACTCGGCGACACCGCCGTCGAGCAACACCCGTCCGTGATCGATGATCAGCATCCGATCGCACAGTCGTTCGACGTCGTCGAGGTCGTGGGTGGTGAGCAGCACGGTCGTGCCCCGAGTCCCGGTTGATCTCGGCGAGGAAGTCGCGCACGGCGTACTTCGACACCACGTCGAGGCCGATCGTCGGCTCGTCGAGCACGACCAACGCCGGATCGTGGAGCAGGGCCGCCGTCGAGCTCACCCCGCATGCGCTGGCCGAGCGAGAGCTGACGGACCGGTGTCGTCCAGGAACGTCCCCAGGTCGAGCCGTTCGACGAACGCGTCGAGATTGGTCCGGTGCCGGGCCGGCTCGGTCCGGTAGAGGTGGTGCAGCAGATCGAACGAGTCGACCAGCGGCAGGTCCCACCACAGCTGCGAGCGCTGACCGAACACCACACCGATCCGCTTCGCCAGTGTCGCGCCGGTCCCGAACCGGTGAGCAGCCGAGCACGTCGACGGTCCCGGCCGACGGGGTGAGGATCCCGGTGATCATCTTGATCGTGGTCGACTTCCCGGCACCGTTCGGGCCGAGGTAGCCGACCATCTCACCGGGCGCGATGTCGAACGGACACGTCGTCGACGGCATCGATCTCGCGTCGATGACGGCGGAGCCGCCCGGCCCGGGTCCGGACGACGTACTGCTTGTGAACGCCACGCAGCGAGACGGCCGGCGAGATCCCGGCGTGCGAGGTCGGATCCATGCTGGGCATCAGCTCCCCGGTGCTCTGGTAGTGGCGGATTCCGCTGCGCCACGCCACGGCCGCAGCGGCCATCACAGAGCCCGGCCACGACCGGCGTGGTGTAGACCAACCACGACCGCAGGCCCAGGGGGTTGGCGGCATCGAGCAGGTGCTGACTCGGCACGTAGGAGACGAAGGCCAGTGGCACCGCCCACCCCAGGGTGGCCCGGATCCACGGCCGGTACAGGTGCAACGGATACTCGTTGGCGAACTGGCCGCCATAGGTCACGGCGTTGGTCGCCTCCTTCGACGCCACGGCCCAGAACGACAACGACGCCGTCATCACCCAGAGCGAGCCGTAGATGACCGTGCCGCAGAGCAGGGCGGCGACCAGCACCGCCACCCGACCGGCCGTCCAGTCGATGTCGACCCGGGGCACGGCCCAGATCATCGCCACGACCGCGGGCACCAGCTTGCCGGCCCGTCGCAGCTCGAACTCCAGCGCCGAGATCTGCAGCAGGGCCGACGCCGGTCGGAGCAGGATCCGGTCGAAGGTGCCCATCTGCACATGGACGGCGACTCGCTCGACCGCGCTCACGATCAGATCGGCGAGCCCGAACGGAACAGCCGACAGGGCGTAGAGGAACACGACCTCGTCGAGTCCCCAACCGCCGAGGTCGGGAACGAGCCGCAGGATGAAGACGATCGCGATGGCCTCGAGCGCCGTCACGGCGGCCTGGGCGACGAGCAGGGTGGCGAACGAGGTCCGGTACTGCCAGTCGGACCGGACGCGGGCCGTGAGCAGCCTGGCGTACAGGCCCGCGTCGAGCCCACGGTCGCCTCGTCCGGTCGGGCGTCCGATCCATCCGAGCCGCTCAGCCACCCTGGATCACCACCCGGCGGGTCGCCGTCGCCAGCAGTGCCCGTCCGCAGGCCAGCAGCACCAGCGCCCAGGCCACCTGCTGGGCCAGCACCGAGAGCAGGTCGACGCCCGCATGGGTGCCCAGGTAGATCTCGGCCGGGAGCTGGACCATCGATGCGAACGGCAGGAACCGGGCCACCGTCTCGAGCCCCGACGGGAACAGCGACAGGGGCAACAGCAGCCCGGCGAAGAAGTTCAACAGGACGGTGACCATCTGATCGATGCCGCGACTGTCGAGCAACCAGAACGCAGCCAGGCCGGCCAGGAACCGGACCGAGAACCCGACGACCGAGGCCAGGCCGACCGAGATCACGAACGCCAGCCACCGGACCGGGCCCTGCGGCCACACCAGGTCGAAGGCGATGGCCCCCAGCAGGACCGGGGGGATGCCGCGGGCCAACACCTGGAACGCCGACTTCCCGACCCAACTCGCGAGCCACCAGGCCTGGAGGTCGACCGGCCGGTAGAAGTCGACGACGATGTCGCCACTGCGGATCCGATCCGAGAGCTCGGTGTCGCCGAAGGCCCCGACGATCATGATGAAGCCCTGCGAGACGAACGCGAACGTGGCGAGCTCGGCCCCGCTGAGGCCCCGAACCGTCCCCCCGCTGGTGGTCGCCAGGTAGACCAGGATCGACGCCCGCAGATACCCGAAGACGGAGTTGACGAACACGCCCGATGCGGTGGCCAGTCGGTAGCTCGACGCCCGCCGAAAGCTCCGGCGGGCGACCTCCCACAACAGCCTCGACACCGGGCCTTTCTAGCAGACCGGCACGAAACCCCCGTTCTGGCGCTCGGCCACCTCGCCGTGGGGCGGCTCACCGCCGGAACGGGGTGTCGGGGTGGGCGTCACCAATCGAAGGTCAGGCGGGTGCGGTGTCGGTAGACCTCGCCGGGCAGCAGGACCGCTGTCGGGAAGTCCGGCCGATTGGGGCTGTCGGGCCAACGCTGGGCTTCGAACGCCACCGAACGATGCTTCGGGACGAGATGGTTGCCGGTGTAGATCTGCAGGCCCGGCTGGTCGGTGGTGATCGACAGCCGTCGGCCCGACTCGGGATGCGACAGGGCGACGCACGCCTTCGAGTGATCGACGGCGCCGACGAAACAGTGATCGATCCCGCCGTGGCCCAGCTGGTGACCGAGCGGAACCTGGGCGTCGACCTCGAATCGTGAGTCGGCGAGCGGGAGCGGCGCCCCGGCGATCGGGATCCCGTCCTCGCCGACCCCGATGAACGACGTGAACGTGTGGGCGAGGTACTGGCTGCCGAGCACGTCGTCGGGATCGCCCGAGAGGTTCCAGTAGGTGTGGTTGGTGAGGTTCACCACCGTCGGGGCATCGGTGGTGGCCAGATAGTCGATGGTCAACGTGTGCCCGGACACGGTGTAGGTCGCCGTCGCCGCCAGGGTGCCCGGGTATCCCTGGTCGCCGGCCGGGCTGAGCAGGCGAAGCCGAACGCCGGCGCGGTCATCGGCGACGAAGCCCCGGCCCGCCCACATCCGGGCGTCGAACCCGCCGGGGCCGCCGTGGAGTTGGTTGCCGTCCTCGTTTTCCGCCAGACGGTGCTCGACTCCGTCGAGGACGAACCGTGCCCCGGAGATGCGATTGGCGAAGCGGCCGACCGACGCACCGGCGTACCGCATGGGTTTCCGGAGGGTCTGGTCGACGTCGGCCGGCCCGTCGGTCACCTCGACCGGTTCGCCGTCCGGGGACGGGAGCCGAACCGACGCCAGCGTTGCTCCCTTCGTCCACACGGTCGCCTCGATGCCGCGACCGTCGGTGAACGAGATCGCCTCGACCTCCGCGACCGTCCCGGCCTCGTCGGTGTGGGTCCCGATCACCGACGACCGGGTGTTCGGGTCGGTCATCGGACCGGGGTCAACCCTCGGCGCCGGCGGCGGCCAGATCGATGGCGTCGATCATCCGCACCTTCAAACCGTCGATGTCGACGCCCTCGGTGCTCTTCTGACCCATCAGGTATCGGGCGTAGACCCCGTGGAGGATGCAGGCCGTCTTGAAGTAGTTGAACGAGCGGTAGTACCCGAGCTGCGACAGATCGGCGCCGGTGATCGCCGCGTAGCGGGCCGCCAGTTCGTCTCGCCCGGGGAACCCGGGGGCGGTCGTCGCAGCCGTGGCAACGAGGCCCCGGGCTTCGATCTCGGCCTTGTCGACCCAGGCGTTCATCGCGTAGGCCATGTCGGCCATCGGATCCCCGAGGGTGGCGATCTCCCAGTCGAGGACGGCGGTGATCCGGCCGTCGGGTCCGACCATCACGTTGTGGGTCCCGTAGTCGCCGTGGACGACCCGACCGGGCCCCTGCTCGGGGAGGTGAGCCTGGTAGAAGTCGTGCAGCTCGTGGATCCGGGGATCGTCGTAGCGTGCACCGTCGGCCGAGGAGGTCCACGATCCGTACCAGGTCCGGAGCTGGCGCGAGACGTAGCCGTCGGGACGACCGAGGTCGCCCAGCCCGACCTCGTCGGGGTCGACCGAGTGCAGCGCGGCGAGGGTGTCGACGAAGGATTCGGCCATGGTCGACCGGGCCTCGAGCGAGAGGTGATCCTCGACGTCGTCGGCGGTGTAGAGCGCCCGGCCGTCGACCAGGCTCATCACGTAGAACTTGGCCCCGGTGACCGACTCGTCGTCGCAGAAGCCGTGGGCCACCGGAACGGGCACCGCCGTCGGCCCGAGGGCCGAGATGACCGTGAACTCGCGCGCCATGTCGTGGGCTTTGGGGAGCAGCACCCCCAACGGGGGGCGCCGGATGACGGCTCGCCGACCCTCGGTGTCGGTGAGGGCGAACGTCAGGTTGGAGTGACCGCCCTCGAGCCGGGTCCAGGTGAACGGGGGCGTGAGGCCGTCGACGTTGGCCTCGACCCAGGCCTCGACGGCGGGTTGGTCGTAGCCGGGAAGGGCGGGTGATGAGGCAGCGGGATCGGACACGCCGCTCAACGTAGTCGAGCCCGTTGCCGGGTCCGAAAAGGCCGCACGCCGGCCGCCTAGTTGCGGGGCACGTCGATCCACGGGATGTCCTTGTCGACCCGGGGCTCGCCCGGCAGGCCGAGGACCTGTTCGCCGACGATGTTCCGCATGATCTCGCTGGTTCCACCCTCGATCGAGTTGGCGCGGACCCGCAGGAACGAGTGCCCCACCCCGTTCTCGATCCCCGACACCGACAGGTCCTCGGGACGACGGAACGTGTAGTCGAACCCGACCAGGCCGGCCGCTCCCTGCAGGGTCACGGCCAGATCCATGCAGTCCTTGTTGACCTCGGCGGCGGCCAGCTTGGCCACCGACATCTCGGGCCCGGGGTTGCCGGCCTTGCGATTGCCCGACGCCCGGAGGTTGGTGAGACGCAGCACCTCGGCCTTGACCCACTGCTGCATGACCTCGTCCTTGTGGGCCGCGGTCCGACGGTCCTCGGGGAGCGACTGCCAGATGTCGACCACCGAACCGATCGCCCCCGACCCCCGCTTGGGCGGGCCGCCGCCGGCACCGGCGCCGATGGCGTTGCGCTCGTTCATGAGGGTGGTCAACGACACTCGCCAGCCGTCGCCGGCATCGCCGATGCGGTTGGCGTCGGGGATCCGGACGTCGGTGAGATAGACCTCGTTGAACTCGGCCTCGCCGGTGATCTGGCGAAGCGGCCGGACCTCGACGCCCGGCGAGCTCATGTCGACGGCGAAGTAGGTCATCCCCCGGTGCTTGGGAGCGCTCGGATCCGAGCGGGTGACGAGCATGCCCCAGTTGGCGAGGTGGGCCATCGTGTTCCAGACCTTCTGACCGTTGACCGTCCACTCCTCACCGTCGAGCACGGCCTTGGACGCCAGACCGGCGAAGTCGCTCCCGGCGCCGGGCTCGCTGAACAGCTGACACCAGCGATGCTCGCCGGTGTACATCGGCCGCAGGAACCGGGCCTTCTGTTCGTCGTTGCCGTGGGTGACGATCGTGGGCCCCGCCAGGTACATGAAGAACTGCCCCGGGTTCAGCGGCTTGGCGCCCGCTTCCCGCAGCCGGCGTTCGACCCGGGTCTGCAGTTCGGGTCGCAGCCCCAGGCCGCCGTGGCCCTCGGGGAAGTGCACCCAGGCCAGACCGGCGTCGAACTGGTGTCCGCGGAACTCGGCGTAGGTCTGCGCACTCGGGTCGTTCGCCGCGAGGAGGGCGTCGATCGCGGCATCGATGCGGGCCTCGTCGGGACTGGTGGGTGCGGGCGTGGTGATGGTGTCGGTCATGGTGATGCGGTCCCTGTGGGAGTGGAGCGGATGGGATCGGGAAGGACGGGGGCCGCCTCAGGCGTCGGCCAGGGCCAGTTCGATGGCGTCGGCGTAACGGGCGATGGCGGCGTCTCGCCGGGTGGGGATGTGCGCCGATGGCCACAGACCCTCGTGGGGCGAGTATCCCTTCAGCAACTGGCGGGCGAGCGTGATCTTGTGCACTTCGGTGGGTCCGTCGGCGATGGCCATCACCTGGGCCCCGACCATCATCGACGAGAACGGCATCTCGTTGGAGATCCCGAGCGCCCCGTGCAACTGCATCGCCCGCTGCACCACGTCGTGGTACACGATGGGCATCGCCGCCTTGACCGCCGCGATGTCCATGCGGACCCGCTTGTAGTCCTGATGCTTGTCGATCAGCCACGCGGTGCGCAGCACGAGCAGGCGGAACTGCTCGATCTGGATCCAGGAATCGGCCACCTTCTCCTGGGTCATCTGCAGCGACGCCAACGGACCCGTGCGGGTCTCGCGGCTCACGGCCCGCTCGCACATCATGTCGAAGGCCCGACGAACCTGCGCGATGGTCCGCATGGCGTGATGGATGCGTCCGCCGCCGAGGCGGGTCTGGGCGATGACGAAGCCCTGACCCTCGCCACCCAACAGGTGGTCGGCCGGCACCCGCACGTTGTCGTAGTGCACGTAGCCGTGCGAGGCCTCGCTCTCGGGTTCGGTGCCGACCCCGACGTTGCGGATGATCTCGATCCCGGGCGTGTCGGCCGGGACGATGAACATCGACATGCCCTGGTAGGCGCTGACGTCGGTGTTGGTGACGACCATCGTGATGAAGAAGCTGGCGAACCGGGCGTTCGACGAGAACCACTTGTAGCCGTTGATCACCCATTCGTCGCCGTCTCGAACGGCGGTGGTCTGGAACAGCGTGGGATCGGCTCCGGCATGGGGTTCGGTCATCGAATAGCACGACGAGATCTCGCCATCGAGCACCGGCTGCAGGAACCGCGCTTTCTGTCCGTCGGTTCCGTAGTGGGCCAGGATCTCGGCGTTGCCCGAGTCGGGAGCCTGAGCCCCGAAGATGGTGGGAGCCCAGCGGGTCCGGCCGAGCAGCTCGTTGAGCAACGCCAGCTTCACCTGCCCGTAGCCCTGGCCGCCCAGCTCGGGACCGAGGTGGCAGGCCCACAGCCCGGCGTCGCGCACCTGCTGTTGGAGCGGACGGACGATGGCCATGGCGGCCCGGTCGGACTTGTCGTAGGGATCGTGGAGCACGAAGTCGAGCGGCTCGATCTCGTTGCGCACGAACTCGTCGACCCAGTCCAGCTTGGCCTGAAACTCCGGTTCGGTTTCGAAATCCCAGCTCATGTCCAGCTCCCTGTCGGTTCGTCGTGATTCGAGTTCGTTGCCGTTCGAGTGCGACGTGGTTCGAGTTGCGTGGTTCGACCGGCCGGCCCCGTGACCGATGACCCTATGGCCGGGCGACGACAGCGTCCAGACGGCCGAGGCCGTCACGGTCGGGGGCAGGCCCGACCTCGGCTGAGTCGAAATAGACGGGGTCAACCATGGGTTGTCACGAGCACGATGTCCTCGTCTCCCCTGCCCAACACTCCCCCAGCTCCCGCCGACGCCGGCTCCTCGCTCGACGACCTGGAGTTCACCAACACCTTCCAGCTCGAGCTCCCCGCCGATCCCGACGACCGCATCGTGCCCCGACCGGTCCACGGGGCGGCCTACTCCCGGGTCCGGCCCTCCCCGACTGCGGCTCCGGTCACACTCGCCGTGACCGACGAGATGCTCGACGTCCTCGGCCTCGACCGGGCCGACGCCGAGTCGGAGCGGTTCGCCCAGGTCTTCTCGGGCAACGAGCTCCTCGACGGCATGGACCCGTACGCCATGAACTACGGGGGCCACCAGTTCGGGAACTGGGCCGGCCAGCTCGGCGACGGCCGGGCGATCGCTCTGGGCGAGGTCCGGACCCCCGACGGCCAACGCCTGACCCTCCAGCTGAAGGGCGCCGGTCGCACGCCGTATTCCCGCTCCGCCGATGGCCTGGCCGTGCTGCGCTCGTCGCTGCGCGAGTTCCTGTGCAGCGAGGCGATGCACCATCTCGGTGTTCCGACCACTCGGGCCCTGAGCCTGGTCCTCACCGGCGACAAGGTCGTGCGCGACATGTTCTACGACGGTCGCCCCGAGGCCGAACTGGGGGCGGTGGTGTGCCGGGTGGCGCCCAGTTTCCTGCGCTTCGGCAACTACCAGCTGCCGGCGTCACGAGGCGAACACGAGCTGCTGCGAAGCCTGCTCGACCACACGATCGCCAACCACTTCCCCGAGCTCCTCGACCGGCACCCGGCCTCCTCGCCCGAGATCCATGCGGCGTGGTTCGCCCGTGTTGCCGACCTCACCGCCGATCTGATGGTCGAGTGGATGCGCGTCGGTTTCGTCCACGGCGTCATGAACACCGACAACCTCTCGGTGCTCGGCCTCACCATCGACTTCGGACCGTACGGCTGGCTCGAGGACTTCGACCCGGGCTGGACCCCGAACACCACCGATGCCCAGCACCGGCGCTACCGATACGGCAACCAGCCCCAGATCGGCCACTGGAACCTGGCCCAGCTCGGCAACGCGCTCGTTCCGCTCATCGACGACGTCGAACCGCTGCAGCAGGCGCTCGACGGGTACGTCGACCGGTATCAACGCGGTTACCAGGCGATGATGGCCTCGAAGCTCGGCCTGTCGGCGTTCGATCCCGAGACCGACGACGACCTGATCCGGGGGGTCATCGACGTGCTCGTCTCGGCCGAGACCGACATGACGATCTTCTTCCGGAACCTGGCCGACGTCGACCTCGGCGCCGATTCCCCGAGCCGGTTCGACCCGCTCCGAGACGCCTACTACCGGCCCGAGCAACTCGACGACGACGTGATGGCCGGCATCGACGCCTTCCTCGACGCCCTGGCCGCACGGGTCGCACGAGATCCACTCGACACCGACGAGCGCCGCTCCCTCATGCGCTCGGTCAATCCCCGGTTCGTCCTGCGCAACTACCTGGCCCAGCTGGCGATCGACGCCGCCGAAACCGGCGATCCGTCGAAGATCCACGAGCTGCTCGACACGCTCCGCCGACCCTACGACGACCAGCCCGGCCGCGAGCACCTCGCCGGAAAACGGCCCGAGTGGGCCCGATCACGCCCGGGTTGCTCGATGCTGTCGTGCAGTTCATGACCCCACCGAACCATCCCATCGGGCGCAACCACTCAAGGCTCGGGTCGGTTCGGCCGATCAACCGAACTGTGCTCGACCGTCACGACCTGATCGCCGCCCTCGCCGCGCGCGACCTGGGATTCGGTGACCCCTCGGCCCTGTTGCTGCTGATCGTGCTCGACGATCCACTCGGCGCCGTCGACCCCGACCTCACCGACCGGGTCGGCCTTCACCTTGGCGCGATGATCCGCGACACCGATCTCATCGGTGCCCTCGACCCCGGCGAACTCGCCATGGTGGTGTTCGATCTCCCGGTCGTGCAGCGCGAGGCATTCGTCGCCGGCATCACGATGGCGCTCGACGGTGTGATGTCGGCCGTCAGCGAGGGCGTGGTCGCCTCGATCGGGACCAGCCGGCTCCGATCGACCGACGCCATCGCCCTGGCGTTCCGCGCCGCCGACCGGACCCTCGACCCGATCGCCCACGTTCCGGCCTGAACCACCGGTCGGTCGGTCGGTCGCCGCCGAACCGTGTCCGTGCCCCAGGCCGGTCGACGGGCGGCGGCGCCCCGGTCAGCCCGCGGCCTGGATGGCGTTCCAGACGTTCATCGAGGTGAGCGGCATGTCGATGTGGCGCACACCCAGATGGGAGACGGCGTCGATCACCGCATTGTGGATGGCGGGAGTCGACCCGATGGTCCCGGACTCGCCGATGCCCTTGGCTCCCAGCGGGTTGCGGGGGCTCGGCGTCTCGGTGTTGTAGGTCTCGAAGTTGATCAGCTCGGCGGCAGACGGAATGGCGTAGTCCATCAGGTTGCTGGTGATCGGGTTGCCGTCCTCGTCGTAGGAGACCATCTCGAAGAGGGCCTGGGCCGCCCCCTGGGCGATCCCTCCGTGCTGCTGGCCGGTGACCAGCAGCGGGTTGAGGATGCGCCCGCAGTCGTCGACGGCGATGTGACGCAGCATCGTCACCCGTCCGGTCTCGGTGTCGACCTCGACGACCGACACGTGGGCGCCGAAGGGGAAGGTCGAGTCGGTGCCGTCGAAATCGAGTTCGTACGCGAGACCCGGCTCGAGATCGGCGGGGCGCTTGGCGTCGTCCTTCGATGCCTGAGCCAACTCGGCCCAGCTCATCGCCGAGGTCGGCACGCCGGCCACCTGGAGCCCGTTGTCACCCTTCACGATGTCGTCGGGACTCGCTTCGAGGAGATGGGCGGCGAGGGTCTTGGCCCGATCGAGGACGGTCTCGGACGCCACGTGAACGGCCGATCCGGCGGTCTGCAGCGAGCGTGAGCCCATCGTTCCCGCTCCACGCGGGATGTCGTCGGTATCGGACTGGAGCACCGTGATCGCGTCCATCGGGACGCCGAGCATGTCGGAGATGATCATCGAGAACGCCGTGATGTGTCCCTGCCCGTGGGCCGAGGTGCCGACCTTGGCCGTGACGGTGCCGTCGTCGTTGACCTCGACGGCGCCGTACTCGAGGTGGAGTCCGGCGGGAGCCGTGACCTCGACGTAGGCCGAGACGCCGATGCCGAGCTGCTTGGAATCCCCCGAAGCCCGCCGGGCCGCCTGTTCGACCAACAGGTCGGTGTAGCCCGACTTCTCCAACGCCAGATCGAGCGCCTTCTCGTACTCCCCCGAGTCGTAGTTGGCGCCGCCGTGGGTGGTCAGCGGGAAGTCCTCGGGCTGCAGGAAGTTCTTGCGACGGATCTCGGCCGGATCGAGCCCGAGCTCGTCGGCGGCCATGTCGATGATGCGTTCGAGCATCTGGGTGGCCTCGGGTCGACCGGCCCCCCGGTAGGCGGCGACGAACGTGGTGTTGGTGGCCACCGAGATCGCGTTGTAGCGGAGCCTCGGTACGGCGTAGACACCCTGGCTCATGGTCTGGGTGAACATGGGCAGGATGGCGCCGATGGCCGGGTAGGCGCCGGCGTTGGCGACGACGTTGATGTCGAGACCGGTGATCACGCCGTCTTCGGTGAGACCCAGCTTGGCGTTGAGGACCATGTCTCGTCCGTGCGCCATCGACACCATGTCTTCGCTGCGTTCCTCGGTCCACTTGAGGGGACGATCGAGCATCTGGGCGGCGCGGGCGACGAGCAGGTGCTCGGCGTAGGCCCCGGCCTTGGGCCCGAATCCGCCACCGACGGCCGGTGCCGCGACGCGCAACTTGCCCTCGTCCATGCCGAGCAGGCCGGCGAGGGCCCCGCGAACGGCGATCGGGTTCTGGCTCGGGATCCACAGCTCGAGTGCGCTGTCGGACTTGGGGATCGCCACGATGCCGTTGGGTTCCATGGGAACACCGGCCAACCGCTGCGACACGATCCGACCCTCGGTGACGTGCGCGGCCCCGTCGAGCGGATCGCCTTCGCCGATCCCGATGGCGAACACGACGTTCGACCCGGTGTCGGGGAACAGCAGTGGCGCCCCGTCGGCGGCCGCTGCCTCGGCGTCGACGACGACGGGCAGCGGCTCGTAGTCGATCACCACCAGCTCGGCGGCATCGGCGGCGACCTCACGACTCTCGGCGACGACCATCGCCACGATGTCACCGACGAACCGCACCTTCCCCTTGGCCAGCGAGGGGCGGGTGGGCATGCCCGGCATCCCGACGAAGTCGGCGACATCGAGGTTGTCGCTGGTGTAGACCGCGATCACGCCGGGGGTGGCGACGGCCTCGTCGATGTCGACGCCGGCGATGTCGGCGTGGGCGAAGGTCGACCGGACGAAGAAGACGTGGCAGACGCCCTCGATCGCGAGGTCGTCGTAGTACTTGTCGGCCCCCACCAGGAGACTGGGGTCCTCCCGGCGGAGGACGGCATGGCCGAGAATCGAACCCTGAACTGACATCACGACTCCTCTGACGACGGCACGACGCAACCCGGTCGAACGCGGGCACCGGCTGCGGCGCCGATAGTAGGACCAAACGCCCAACCCGGCCGAATCTCGATCCGCCGAATCCCCGATTCGGTGTCGGCGGTCTCGGGCCGTGGACGTGCCGTTTCGTGTCGGACGGGTCCGTGGAATACGTTTGCAGGATGTCCGATGACGTTCTCCTCTTGCCAAACCCGATCCTGAACGAGTTCTGGGTTCGACCTCAAGACGAGATCCACGCCGACCTCGACCTCCTGCGTCCACGGGGCCCGGTCTTCCTCCCCGAGCCCGAGATCCCACCGGAGATCCCGCTCCCCCAGGGTCCCGGCGCCTGGGCGCTGACGAGCATGGCCGACATCCTGCACGTGTCGAAGAACCCGCAACTGTTCTCGTCGGCCAAGGGGATCACGGTCGGCGACCAACCGGTCGAGTTCGTCGAGTTCTTCGGCTCGATGATCGGCATGGACGACCCCCGCCATGCCCGCCTCCGGCGCATCGTCTCGGCCGGGTTCACGCCCCGGATGCTGGCCAAGCTCGATGATGCCGTCCAGGTGCTGGCGTCGCAGATCGTCGACGACGTCAAGGGACGCGGCGAGATCGACTTCGTGGTCGACGTGGCGGCCGCCCTGCCGCTCAAGATCGTCACCGACCTCATGGGTCTGCCCGAGTCGGAGTACCAGTTCGTCTTCGACCGCACCAACATCATCCTCGGCGCCGGCGACCCCGAATACGTGCCGGTCGGCACCGACATCGTGACGGCCATCCTGACCGCCGGCGCCGAGCTGGCCCAGCTGATGGACGAGCACGCCGCCTCCAAGAAGGGCGGCTCGGGCACCGATCTCACCTCGCTGCTCGTCAACGCCGACCTGCCCGACGACCAGCTCAGCCACGGCGATCTGGCCAGCTTCTTCATCCTCCTCGTCGTGGCGGGCAACGAGACCACCCGCAACGCGATCAGCTGGGGCATGAAGTACCTGACCGACCATCCCGAGCAGCGACGGATCTGGGCCGAGGACTTCGACGGGGTGGCATCGACCGCGGTCGAGGAGATCGTGCGCATGGCCAGCCCGGTCACCTACATGCGCCGCACGGTCACCGAGGACACCGTCGTCGGGGGCCAGGCCATGGCCGCAGGCGACAAGATCTGCATGTTCTACCTCGCCGCCAACCGCGACCCCGCGGTGTACGCCGACCCGCACGTCTTCGACGTGCGCCGCCACCCGAATCCCCACGTCGGGTTCGGTGGCCCCGGACCCCATTTCTGCCTGGGCGCCCATTTGGCCCGTCGCGAGATCACGGTCATGTTCCGCGAACTCTTCCGGCAGCTCCCCGACATCCGGGTCACCGGCGAGCCCGACTACCTCTCGTCGTCGTTCATCCACGGCGTGAAGCACCTCACGGCGACCTTCGAGCCGCGCTGAGCGGATCGATCACCTCGATCCCCGGCCGAGCCGATTCGCCGACCACCTCCCTCCAGTCGACCACCACCGCACAAGGAACCGCACATGAGTGACAACGCCGCCACCCTTCCCGCCGAGGAGGCCGACGCCTTCCGCGCCCGCTGCCGGGCGTTCCTCGAAGAGCACGCCACGGGCCTGACCATCGTCGGCGAGGACCCCCGCAGCGACCAGTCGATCGCCCAGGCCCGGGCCTTCCAGGCCAAGGTGGCCGAAGCCGGGCTGGCGGGCCTCCTGTACCCGACCGAGTACGGCGGCCAGGGGCTCACCCAGGCCCACGACCGGATCTGGCGCGAGGAGTACGCGAAGGTCCCCGACATGACCGGTCAGCTGACGATCAGCCACGGGATGTGTCTGCCGGTCCTGAGCGAGTTCGGCTCACCCGAACAGAAGGCGGCGTTCCTCGCCGACAACATCGCGGCCCGGACGATCTGGTGTCAGATGTTCTCCGAGCCCGGCGCCGGGTCCGACGTCGCCTCGCTGCAGACCAAGGCCGAACTCGACGGTGACGAGTGGACCATCAACGGTCAGAAGGTCTGGACCACGCTGGCCCATCAGGCCGACTACGGCATCCTGATCGCCCGAACCGATCCCGAGCAGCCCAAGCACCGCGGCATCTCGATGTTCATCGTCGACATGAAGGCCCCCGGGGTCGAGATCCGACCGATCAACCAGATCGACGGCGGCGTGCACTTCAACGAGGTCTTCTTCTCCGACCTGCGGATCCCCAAGGACTGGTTGGTGGGTTCGCTCAACGACGGTTGGCGCTTGGCGACCGCCATGCTGATGTACGAACGGGTGGCCATCGGGACCGGCTCCACCAGCGGCATCAAGACCCCGAACTACAAGTGGCTCTCCGACGAGGCCAAGCGCCGGGGCACCTCGGCCGATCCCGTGATCCGACAGGCCCTGGCATCGCTGTACAGCCAGGAGGCCACCAAGAGCCTGGTCGCCATGCGCACGCGGGCCGAGCTCAAGGCCGGCAAGGCGCCCGGCCCCGGCGGCTCGTTGGGCAAGCTCCACGGAGCCAAGATCGCCCGCATGACCCGATCGATGGCACTCGAGATCACCGGCCCCGAGGGCATCGCCTGGGACGAGTCGAGCAATGCCGAGAAGTTCGCCAAGATGGTCGTCGGCTCCTTCAGCGCCAACATCGCCGGTGGCACCGACGAGATCCAGAAGAACATCATCGGTGACCGTGTCCTCGGGCTGCCCCGGGAGCCCAGCGTCGACAAGGACGTGGCCTTCCGCGAGCTGCGGGTCGGCACCCAGCGCTCCGACTGACGCGACGGTCGCCGACCGTTCCTGCCGGTTCGATCACGCAACGTGGTCGAACCGGCCGTTTGACCTGATGGCTGAGAAGGATTGCCCCTGATTTCACCACGCACGGTGAGAGTAGATTGGTGTTCCCCGGCATGCGCACCCGGCATTGCCGCCCGAACGACGGACACCTCATGTTGCTTCGACCCCGTGCTCTTCGAACCTCCGGCCGGCGTCGCACGCCGGCTGCGGTTCTCGCCCTCGTCATGACCGCCGGACTGCTCGCCGCCTCGTCACCCGCCGGCGCCGAGCTCGGAGCCCAGCCCACCAACGGTTGGGGCGTGGTCGGCGAGATCGCCGGCACCGAGACCAAGTCCATCAAGTCCGAGGTGTTCACGATCGAACAGATCGGGAACCGGATCTTCGTGGGCGGCAAGTTCACGACCGCCACCAATGGCGCCGTCAGCGAACCGCAGGCCGGCCTCGCGGCCTTCGATGCCACCACCGGCGCGTTCCTGTCGTCGTGGCGACCCCAGCTGAATGGCGCCGTCTACGCCCTCGAGGCCTCCCCCGACGGTTCCCGACTGTTCGTCGGTGGCGACTTCGAGACCTACAACGGTGTCAACACCGGCGGCCTCGTCGCCGTCGACCCCGCAACCGGGGCGATCGACACCACCTGGTCCGGCCGGGTCGGCGGCTACAACGTCGTGCGAGGGCTCGACAGCGGTCCCGACGGCTTCCTGTACGCCACCGGGGGCTTCACCTCGATCGCCTCTGCCGGCCAGGGCAGCGTCGCCTATCGGGTGGGACGCTTCGCCCTGTCGAACGGCGCCATCGACGGGACGTGGCAGCCGGTCATCCAGGGCGGCACGGTCTGGGGCATCGCCGCCAGCCCCGACACCAGTCGGGTCTATCTGGCCGGCACGTTCGCCACGTCCAACGGCGCCTTCGCCCAGCAGGGTTTCGCCGCCCTGTCGACGGTCGACGGTTCCAACGTCTCCGGCCTCGCCCCCGTGGCGTTCAACACCTCCAACGTCAACCGTCGATACCTCTACGACGTCGAGGTCGGCAACGGTCTGGTCTGGGTCGGTGGCAGCGAGCACTTCGTGCAGGCCCTCAACGAATCCGATCTCTCACTCGAGAAGTTCCACCTGGCGAGCCCGGTCGGCGATTTCCAGGACATCGAGATCGTCGGCGACCGGGTCTACGCCGGCTGCCACTGCCGCCTGGGCGCTCGCATGGACAGCTCCGACGGCGTGCTCTGGTACGCCAACCAGGGTCCGAGCGCGCCGATCACGGGGACCGCTCCGACCGGCTGGGTCACGGCCTTCGATGCCTTCACCGGCGAGCACGTCGACGAGTTCGTGGCGTCGTTCAACAGCCTGGGCCCGGGAGTCTGGGCCATCCACGGCTCTCCCGACGGCTGCGTCTGGTTCGGCGGCGACATCAGCGCCGCCGCCAACACGGCGATGAACAACCTGCTTCGCCTCTGCGAGGACGGAGGCAACCCGACCGACCTCGAGCGCCCGTCGACGCCGGGCAAGCCGCAGGTCACCGACGTCGGTCCGGCCTCGGTCACCGCGAACTGGACCCCGGCCACCGACAACGTCGGCGTCACCGGCTACCGGATCTACGACGACACCACCGGCAACGTGCTGCTCGACACCCCGGGCACCACCGGCACCATCAGCGGCCTCTCGGCCGGCACCTACCGGCTCTACACCAAGGCCTACGACGCCGCCGGCAACGAGAGCTACCGCAGCGGCATCCAAGCCGTCACCGTCACCGGAGCCGTCGTCGACCTCGAGCGCCCGTCGACGCCGGGCAAGCCGCAGGTCACCGACGTCGGTCCGGCCTCGGTCACCGCCAACTGGACCCCGGCCACCGACAACGTCGGCGTCACCGGCTACCGGATCTACGACGACACCACCGGCAACGTGCTGCTCGACACCCCGGGCACCACCGGCACCATCAGCGGCCTCTCGGCCGGCACCTACCGGCTCTACACCAAGGCCTACGACGCCGCCGGCAACGAGAGCTACCGCAGCGGCATCCAAACCGTCACCGTCACCGGAGCCGTCGTCGACCTCGAGCGACCCTCGACCCCGACGGGCAACATGGTGCTCTCGGTCGTTGGCGCCACCGTCGACCTGGCGTGGAACGCATCGACCGACAACGTCGGCGTGACGGGTTACCGCCTCTTCGACTCGGCCAACCAGCCCATCGTCGATGTGGCAGCGACGTCGGCGACCCTGAGCGGTCTGGCCCCCGGGAGCCACTCGGTGTACGTCAGGGCGTTCGACGCCGCCGGCAACCTGTCGTGGCGGTCGAACACGGTCACCGTCGTCGTCGGCTGAGCGAGTCAGCCGGCAGGCCGACCGGCGCGATGCGGCGATTCAGCCGCAGCACGGCGGATCGGCAGGTACCCGCACCTCGTTCTCGATCTGGTCGGCGTCGCCGGTCTTGAGGTACCACTCCCAGCGCTGGTCGTCGGGGGCATCGACCCAGGTCTCGGTCTTCTCGGCGTAGCAGCAGATCGTGTCGGCGATGGCGGTCGGGTCGAGACCCTCGGCGAGGAGCCGGGCCTCGGCCTCGCTCACCTGTTCGACGGTGTCGGTCTCGACGCCGAGGTGGTTGATGGTCCCGCCCAGGTTCGCCGCGGACTGGAACAGCACCAGCTTGAGGGGCGGGTCGGTGATCGCGAAGTTCGCGTAGCCGTCGCGCACCTTGGCCGGCGGGGTGGCGAACATCTTCTCGTAGAACGCGATCGATTCGGCGAGGTTCGACACGTTCAGGGCCAGTTGGAGTCGCATGGGAACTGCTTTCCGGATGGGGCCGTCGGGCCCGTCTCATTTCGATGAACATCGATACGTTGACGGACGATTCGATATCTGTCAATATGTTTTTCGTGACCGACTCCCGTGCCTCGACCACCCCGGCCGGACCGCACCGATTGGATGGAGGGGATTGCTGCACGCCGTTGGCCGCCGGTCCACTCGACGAAGAGGCGGCCATCGAACTGGCGGCGGTCCTCAAGGCGGTTGCCGATCCCGTTCGTCTCCGCCTCCTGGCGCTGCTCGCCGCCGACGGCGGCACCGAGGTCTGCGCCTGCGACCTCCCGCTCGCCCTCGACCGGGCCCAACCCACGATCAGCCATCACCTCACCCAGCTGGTCGGCGCCGGGCTCGTCGAGCGGGAACAGCGGGGCAAGTGGGCGTGGTTCCGGTTGACCCCGGGCGCTTTCGAGCGTCTCGGGTCGGTCTTCACCACCGCCACCCGCCGCTGAACCCCTCCGTTCTGGCGCGGGGCGGCCCCGAAACGCGGTCGAACGACGCCACAAGCGGTCAGCCGCGTGGGGGCGAACCGACCCGGGCGAAGACGGCCTTGAGGTAGGCGCCCTCGGCGAAGGAGACGGGATGGTCGAGCGCGTGACCGGTCTCGACGACGTCGTGGAGCACGTGACCGGCGTCGGACGCCGCATCGCGGACCGCAGCCGAGAACTCGGCGGCGCCGATCCGACTCGAACAGGAGGCCTGCACGAGCAGCCCACCGGGCTCGATCAGCGGGAGGGCCAGGTGGGTGAGCCGGCGGTAGGCGCCGAGCGCCCGACCGACGTCACTCTGCTTGTGGGCGAACGAGGGCGGATCGACCACCACCAGGTCGAATCGTTCCCCCCGGTCGGCCATGGCGGCCATGGCCTCGAACGCGTCGACCACGGCGCTGGTGTGCACACAGGCGTCGGTGAGCGTTGCGTTGTGTGCCATGTTGCGCCCGGCCGTGGCGATCGCCTCGGGGGCGAGATCGACGCTGTGCACCGACCGGGCTCCCCCGGCTGCGGCATACACCGAGAACCCGCCCGTGCAGGCGAAGACGTCGAGGACCCGAGCGCCGGCGGCCAGAGCCCGTACTGCCTGCCGGTTGTCTCGCTGATCGAGGAAGTGGCCGGTCTTCTGCCCGGTGACCGGGTGGGCCTCGAATCGCAGCCCGTTCTCGTGGAACAGGACCGGTTCGACGATCGTGGTCGCCGACGTGGTGAGCCGTCCGGCATCGTCGAGGGTGACGGCGAGGCCCTGGCCGTCGGCCAGACCGTGGGTGTCGCCCCGCTGCACCGTGCGGGCGAGCCGGAACACGACCGAGTCGATCGTGATGCCCGCCGCTGCGCAGGCGGCGACGAGTTCGGGCAGGACGATGCCGAGATGGGGGATCCAGGCCGTGCTGTAGAGCTTCACGACGAGCGTCGTGGCGTAGCGGTCGGCGATCAGGCCGGGGACGCCGTCGTTCTCGCCGTTGAGGATCCGGTACCCCGTGGTCCGTCGGTCGCCGGCGAGGTCGGTGAGCGGCCGACGCCGGTCCACGGCCCGGTCGAAGGTCGCCCGCCACCAGGTTCGGTCGATCGACTGCGATTTACCGTGGTGGAGGATCCGGACCCGGATCGGCGAGTCGGGATCGTAGAGGCCGATTGCCAGGAAGGCCCGCTTGCGGTCGAACACCACGGCCAGGTCCCCGGGCCGCCCCGACGAGGTGTCGGACGTGATGCCACCGTCGAAGAGCCAGGGATGGCCACGACGCAGCTCGCGTTCGGCCGCGGGCGTGACCTTCACGGCGAGCCGTTGCTCACGCACCGTAGGGAGCTGCTCGAAGGAGATCACGATGGAACGCTAGGCCCGTCACCCGCCCGGCGCAGCCTCTTGGCGCGCACTCCTGCGGACCGAGTAGGTTCTGCGATGTGACAAGCGCCACGCCCTCGCTCCGGATCGATCCCACCATTCCGCTGCTCGAGGTGTCGAACCTCCGCACCCACTTCCTGACCGCCGGAGGGCGGGTCCGAGCCGTCGACGACGTGTCGTTCTCGCTCGAACGGGGCAAGACCCTGGGCGTGGTCGGCGAATCGGGTTCCGGCAAGACCGTGCTCTCGCGCTCGATCATGAACCTGCTGCCCCGCCACAACGTGCACCGCGAAGGCAGTGTCCGCTTCGAGGGCGAGGAACTCCTGGGCCGATCCGACAAGGAGATGCGGTCGATCTGGGGCAAGGAACTGGCGATGATCTTCCAGGATCCGATGTCGTCGCTCAATCCGGTCATGAAGATCGGCAAGCAGATCACCGAGTCGCTGCGGCTCCATCTCGGCATCGATCGCAAAGAGGCGAAGCTCGTCGCCGTCCAGCTCCTCCGCTCGGTCAACATTCCCGAGCCCGAGAAGCGCTTCGACGAGTTCCCCCATCAGCTGTCGGGCGGCATGCGGCAGCGGGTGATGATCGCGGTGGCGATGGCGTGCGGCCCGAAGCTGCTCTTCGCCGACGAGCCGACCACCGCACTCGACGTGACCGTGCAGGCCCAGATCCTGAACCTGTTGCAGGATCAGCAGACCGAGCGCTTCATGGCCATGGTGCTCGTCACCCACGACCTCGGCGTCGTTGCCGGCCGCACCGACGAGATCGCCGTGATGTACGGCGGTCGTCTCGCCGAGAAGGCGCCGACCAACTCGCTGTTCGTCAACATGAAGCACCCCTACACCCAGGCCCTGCTCCGCTCGATCCCCCGGGTCGAGAACCCGAGCCACACCCGCCTGCAGGTGATCGGCGGGCGCCCGCCCGACCTGATCAACCCGCCGAAGGGTTGCCCGTTCAGCCTCCGCTGCCCGTATGTGCAGGCCCGCTGCCACGAGGAGCGGCCCGAACTCACCCCGGCCGCCGTGCCCGGTCACGACTTCGCCTGTCACTTCCCGTTGGGCACGCCCGAGAACGAGGCGGCCCTCGAGGCCAACCTGGCGGCCGGGCTGCCCCAGACGCTGGCCTCGGTCGAAGGCGCCGGCATCGGCGTCGACATCTCCTGACGACCCGAGCCGCCCGCGAGGTGGAGCGGCCGGGTGCCGGAAACGGCACTCCCATGCACCAATTCGCCGAACGGTCCCGAGGGTCGGCGGCGTCCGTCAGCGAATGTCGACCGGCACCCCGGAGGCGACGTGCCAGTCGTTGGCACCGAGCGGGAAGTGACAGGCCGCGAAGTGGCCGTCCTGGTGTTGCTCGATGATCGGTTCGATCTCGGCGCACATCGCGGCGGCCCGTGGACAGCGGGTGCGGAACCGGCACCCCGACGGGGGTGCGATCGGCGAGGGCAGCTCCCCGGTGATCGTGTCGGCCGACCGGGGATCGACCAGGGGGTCGGGCACCGGGATCGCCGACATCAGCACCTGGGTGTAGGGGTGACGGGGTCGTGAGTACAGCTCGTCGGGATGGCCGACCTCGCACACCTTGCCCAGGTACATCACCGCCACCCGGTCCGAGACGTTCTTCACCACGGCCAGGTCGTGGGCGATGAACACCAGCGAGATCCCGTAGCGGGCCTTCAGGTCCTCCAGGAGGTTGAGCACCTGGGCCTGGACCGACACGTCGAGCGCCGACACCGGCTCGTCACAGATGATCACCTTGGGCTCGAGGATCAAGGCCCGGGCGATCGAGATGCGCTGGGCCTGCCCGCCGGAGAACTCGTGCGGGTGTTTGGGCATCGCCGTCTCGGCGTCGACCCCGACGTCGTCGAGGACCTTCTTCACGCGCTCTCGGGCGTCGGCATCGAATGCGGACCGCTGGCTCCGCATCTTGAGCATCCTCGGGACGGCGAAGAACGGCATCAGCACGACCAGCAACAGCCACACCGCCGACGTGGCGGCGATCAGGGCCGCCGCCGGCGCCAGGACGGCGAGACCACCGATCATCACCCAGGTGCCGAGCGTGCTCAGCCCGTTGCCCGAGCCATCGGACGAGGCGGTACCGGCCACGTAGGCCACCATGCCGACGAAGAAGGCGACGACGCCGATCTTGGCGGTGAGCACGACCAGGCGATGCTTCCACCACCGCATCATGGACGGGACGTAGTCCTCCCACAGGCGGGCGGGCAGGGTCCGGGGGAAGCCCTCGATCCAGCGGATCACCAGGGGCTCCGACACGATCTCGGCGATCGTTCGACGGGGGTTGAGCGACGAGATCGGGTCCTGGAAGATCATCTGGAGGCGACCGCGGGCGTCGCGCAGTTCCTCGGCGTCGAGGCTCGCCATGTCGATCCCGTTGAGCATGACCCGGCCCGACGTCGGCGGTGGAACCCGCATGATGGCCTTGCCGGTGGTCGACTTGCCGCAGCCCGACTCGCCGACGATGCCGAGCGTCTCACCGGGCAGCAGGTCGACACTGACATCGGAGACCGCATGCACCTTGAGTCCGGTGTTGCCGATCGGGAACTCGACGGTCAGGTGCTCGACCCGCAGGACCGGGTCGTCGCCGACCTCTCGCAGGTGAGCGGTTCCGGAGCCGGCCATCAGATCCCACTTTCGCGGATGTCGGTGATCTCCCGAACCTTGTCGCCCAGGTAGTTGAGGGCGAGGATCGTGATGAACATGAAGAGCGACGGGAAGAGCACCATGTGCGGCGCCTCGGACAGGCGATCGCGCCCGTTCTGGATCATGATCCCCCACGAGATGCCGCGGACGTCGCCGACACCGAGGAAGGCGAGCGACGCCTCGACCACGATCAGCACGGCCACCCCGATGAAGGCGAAGGCGAACATCGAGGGCAGGACGTTCGGGAGGATCTCGCGCAACATGATGCGCATGTTGCGGGCCCCGAGCGTGCGGGAGGCGAGCACGAACTCGCGATCGGCCCACACCATGGTCTGGGCCCTGGCCACCCGGGAGATCGACGGGATCGACAGGATCGACAGCGCCACCGCCGCCCAGATGGTCTTCGACATGCTCGACGAGTCGGGTGGCGCCAGGAAGGTCACCAGGGCCAGCGCCAGCACCAACGCCGGCACCGACAGGATGATGTTGACGACGGCGCTCAGCGTCTGGTCGACGCCCCCCTTGTAGAAGCCCGAGATCAGTCCGACCATGCCACCGAGGGTGAGTCCGGCGAACGTGGCGGCGAACGCCACCGAGAGCGACCGGAAGGCCCCGTAGATGGTTCGGCTGAACACGTCCTTGCCGATGTTGTCGGCGCCGAACCAGTGCGCCGAGGACGGCCCGGTCCGCGAAACCCCCCGGAAGGTCTCGTCGGGGTCCTTCAGGAACGGCAGCAGACCCATGCGGGCGGCGATGCTCGACAGGATCAGCAGCGCCATCCAGCCGACGGCGAGCCAGAAGACCAGGCCGAGTTCCTTGCGCTGGAACTCGCCGCCCTCGTGGCGAGGCTCGTCGAGGAGCGGGTCGGGAAGGGTGGTCGGCGGGGCGGTTCCGCCCTCGACGTCGGCATCAAGCATTTCGGATCCTCGGGTCGAGTACGGCGTACAGGAGGTCGACGAAGAAGTTGATCAACACGAAGCCGACGGCGATCACGACCACCACCCCCTGGACGACCAGGAAGTCCTTCGAGAAGATCGCCGTAGCCAGGTAGGTCCCGAGGCCGGGCAGCGAGAACAGGGTCTCGATGATCAGGGTTCCCCCGATCAGCGCTGCGGTGTTGATGCCGAGCACGGTGAGCAGGGTGAAGCTCGAGGGCCGGAGGGCGTGGGCCCACAGGATCCGGGTCGTCGACACACCCTTGGCCTTGGCCGTGGTGATGAAGTTCTCCTGCAGGGTCGAGATCATGTCGGAGCGCAGGAGTCGCATGTAGGTCGCCGCCTGCCCCATCGACAGCGCGATCGTGGGTAACAGCATCTGCTTGAAATGGGCCCACGGGTTCTCGGTGAAGGGCACGTAGCTGGCCCGCGACACCGTGGCCGGGAACCAGTCGACACCCAGGTCGACCCCGAACACGTTGAGGCCCCCCAACGCAAAGGTCAGGATCAGCACCACCGCCAGCACGAAGTTCGGGATCGACAAGAACCCGAGCGCCACGGTGCTCGAGCCGCGGTCGGCGGCCGAGCCCTGGCGGTAGGCGGCATAGACGCCGATGGGGACGGCGATCAGCAGCGACATCAGCGTGGCGTAGAACATCAGCTGCAGCGAGATCGGGATGGCGTTGGTGATGCCCTCGCTGACGGGCCGGCTCAGGAACGGCGACACGCCGAGGTCTCCCTGCACGGCGTCGCTCAGCCACAGCAGGTAGCGCTGGTGCAAGCGGTTCGTTGAGGTGGAGGTCTTCCATGATCTCGGCCACCGACGCCTCGGTGGCCGAGGGGCCGAGGATGTTGAAGGCGATGTCTTCGGGATTGCCCCGTCCGTTCTGCAGGTAGAAGGTGAACAGGGTGACGAGGAAGAGGGTCGGCACCAGGGCCACGAGGCGGCGGATCACGTAGGTGCCGTTCACGTAGGTGGCACCGGCGACGAGGATCACGAACACGACCAGCAACAGCCACAGGTAGGAGACCCCGGCCAGGCGGCCCAGGATCAGGACCAGTGCGCTCCCGCCGATGGTCAGGAGTCCTGGGCTCTTCAACGCCTCTGGCACGTGGTCCCCTCTCGTTCCGGTCTCGGTCGGTGCGACACATCCCCCGGTCGATTTGTGCCGACCGTCACACCAGCGGAAAGGTAGGCCCAAACCCGCCGACGCTCAAGTCGGGCCCCGACCGATCGGTACGGCAACGGTCAGGCGACGACGCCGTGACGACTCGGGCCCCGAATTGACAGCCCCGACACACGACCTATTGTGTCGCTCGTCACAGCTCGTGACGAGGATCCGAGGGGAGACGTTCCACGTGAGAGTTGGCTCGACACTGACCAAGGTGTTGGCCCTGCTGTTCGCCTTTGCGATGATCGCCGCTGCGTGCGGCGGTTCATCCGACGAGAGCGACGGCACGACCGACACCACGACCGACGACGGGGGCGAGGACGCAACACCGACCACCGTCGTCGCGCCGACCACCGAGCCTCCGGCCGAGGGACCGACCAAGGGCGGCAAGCTGGTCTACGGCATGGAGGCCGACTCGGCCAACGGCTGGGCCCCCTACCGGGTCAGCTGCGCCATCTCCTGCTACCGGATCATGGGCGTGATCTCGGACTCGCTCTTCGTGCCCAACACCGATGGTGGCGTCTCCGGGGTCCTCGTCGAGTCCGCCGAGTCCAACGCCGACTTCACCGAGTGGACGCTCACGATCCGTGACGGCATCACCTTCCACGACGGTACGCCGCTCACCGGCGAGGCCGTGGCCTTCAACATCGACACCTGCCGGGCCAGCAGCCTGACCGGTCCGGCGCTGTCGAACATCGGCGGGGTCGAGGCCAACGGCCAGGACGTCGTGATCACGATGAAGACGCCGTGGGCGCCGTTCCTGTTCAACATGGCCGGGGGCCAGTGCTCCTACATGTTCTCGCCGGATTGGCTGAAGAGCCTGGCCGACGTGCCCCAGCGCACCGAGGGTTCGCCCTTCTTCGACGCCGAGGTCGCCGCCCTGCCCGCCGATGGTGACGCCACCAAGCCGGTCGGTCTCGGAGCCTTCACCTTCGTCTCCTACGAGCCGGGCAACGGCAACAGCTTCATCGCCGAGCGCAACGAGGACTACTGGCGGGGCCCGAACGGCATCACCGGCGAAGACTTCCCGTACCTCGACGAGGTCGAACTCGTCGTGGTCGTCGACATCGCCAGCCGTTCCAACGGCGTGGAGTCCGGCGAGTTCAGCGTGATCCACACGGCGAACTCCGACGAGATCAAGCGCCTGATGGACAACCCCGACGTGAACATCATCATGGCCAACGACTTCGGCAACACCAGCTACACCATGCTCAACGTGGCCCAGGGCGACAACCCCACCCTGGCCGCCATCACCGGCGCCGCCGAGCCGATCCCGATGGATCCCGAAGGGGTCAACGCCGACCAGCCCGCTGCTCCACAAGTCGTGCCGCCAGGCCCTGGCCTGGGCCACCGACAACGACCGCCTGGCCGAAGAGCGCGGTGGCGGCCTGGTCGACGTGGCCAACGGGCCGTTCCCTCCGGGTTCGATGGGCTACCTCGAGGACACCGGCTTCCCCGGGTTCGACATCGCCAAGGCCCAGGAGCTGTTCGAACAGTGCAAGACCGATGCCGGAACCGACCTGATCTCGTTCCGTTTCGACACCACGAACGATCCGTTCAACGTCGAGACCAACGAGCTCGTGATCTCGATGTGGAAAGAGGCGTTCGGCGACGAGATCGATGCCACGATCTCGCCCGTCGAGCAGGGCTCCTACATCGGGCTCGCCCTGACCGGTTCCTTCCAGGCCTTCGGTTGGCGCAACCACGGCGGGATCGACCCC
Organism: uncultured Acidimicrobiales bacterium; assembly: GCA_963717115.1. Lineage (GTDB taxonomy): Bacteria > Actinomycetota > Acidimicrobiia > Acidimicrobiales > SZUA-35 > JBBQUN01. The sequence goes on from CAVQVO010000020.1 coordinate 1,215,755, forward strand.
GACACCGAGTTCATCTGGTGGTTCTCGGGCACGTCGTCGCCCATCGGTGTCGCTGGCGCTGAACTTCGGGCGCTTCCAGGATCCGGTCATCGATGCCGCCCTGATCACCCAGCGCTCCACCGATGACGTCGAGGTGCGCCGCAAGGCCGCCGAGGACATCAACCGGTCGTTCGGTGAGAACGTCTGGAATCTCTGGAGCACCTGGACCCTGTGGGGCATCGCCTCCAACCCGAACGTCCAGGGCATCACCGACCTGCATGACACCCGACGGCGACACCCAGCGTCCCGATCGTCGGCGGTGGTCACCCGATGATCGGCATGTGGTGCGTCGACGCCACCTGCAACTGATCGACGCCTGATCGGATCGAGAAGGCCCGGGTGCCCAGCACCCGGGCCTTTTCGCGTGCTCAGTCGATGTCGCGCTGGATCAGTCGGGCGGCTCCCGCTCCGGCGAACATCACCGACCACAAGGCCAGCACGACGCCGGCCAACAGGTAGCCGTGGTGGCTGACCAGTTCGACGTCGTCGGCGAAGATGCTGCCCTCGATGGAGGAGACGTCTTCGCCGCTGGCGAAGGACGTCGCGTTGGTGACCGGGAGCCAGACCGCCACCGACCGCAGGAAGGCGGCGATGATGCCGTCGAGGATGAAGAAGTAGGTGAGGAACCCCACGATCGACCCGATCGAGTTCCAGACCAGGAAGGTCGCCCCGATCCCGATGACGGCGAACAGGGCGCTGGCGACACCCGTGCGCCCGACCGCCGCCGCGAGGTTGGCCCACAGCTCCCCCGTCGTGCCGTCGGCGGTGCCCAGAGCGATCGCCAGGCCGAACATCGCGGCGACGTAGAACAGCGCCACCAGGGCCGAGACCACGCCGATCGCCAGACCGCCGGCGATGCAACGCGACGCCACGATGCGGAGCCGCCGCGGTTCCCAGGTCAGGAGCTGTTCGAGCATCCCGGTCTTGATGTCGGCGCCCAACGAACGACGCGCCGAGCACGAAGGCCATCATGGTGAACAGGCTGGCCACGGGGGCGAGGAGCGACGTGCCGGACACGCCACCGGCCATGTCGTTGACGAAGTCGGGTGGGGCGCCGTCCTGGTTGTCGATCACGAAGTAGGCGATCACCACACCGGCGACGGCCAGGACCATCAGCGCCAGCGGGAAGTAGCGGGTCATGCGACGGGCCAGGAGTCGCTTGGTGTCGGCGAGCATCAGGCGGATCACGACGGCACCTCCGTCGACGCGTCGGCCGCAGTCGGGGCCGGTGGCGGAGGTGGACCGCCCGTCAGGTTGAGGAACGCCGCTTCGAGCGTGGCCCGTTCGGTGCGCAGGCCTCGCAGGTAGCGGTCGTGGTCGGCCAGCGCCTTGGTGACGTCGGCGACCCGGTCGAGATCGATCTCGACGACCAGTTCGTCGGGGGCCGGCCGGGGCCGGGCCGGGATCCCGAGCGAGGACAGCAGGGCGATGGCGTCGTCGCGGTGGTCGATGGTGACGATGACGAGGTCGGGACCGGCGTGACGGCGGACCTCGTCGAGCGAACCCGAGACGACGAGATGGCCGTGGTCGATGATCGTCACCCGGTCGCAGACCTGTTCGATCTCCGACAATTGGTGGCTCGACACCAGGACGGCCTTGCCGGCTTCGGCGATCGAGCGGATCAGGGACCGCATCTCGGCGATCCCGGCCGGGTCGAGACCGTTGGCGGGCTCGTCGAGGATCAGCAGATCGGGATCCTTCAGGAGCGCCGCGGCAATGGCGAGGCGCTGTTTCATGCCCAGCGAGTAGCTGTCGAACGAGTCACCGGCCCGATCGAACAGGCCGACGGTGTGCAGCACGCGGTCGACGTCGGACCCGGGGAGTCCGGCCATGTCGGCCAGCAGCTGGAGGTTGCGTCGCCCGCTGAACGGGGGGAAGAGCTTGGGGTTCTCGACGATCGCCCCCACCCGGCTCGCCACCCGGTGGAACTCGGTGGTCGAGTCGACGTCGAAGACCCGTACCGTGCCCGCCGTCGGCCGGATCAGCCCGAGCAGGCAGCGGATGGTCGTGGTCTTGCCCGAGCCGTTCGGACCCAGGAAGCCGTGCACCGACCCCGACTCGCCCAGCACCAGGTCGAGGTCCTCGACGGCGACGACATCGACGTCTCGAACCCGGGAGTAGACCTTGCGCAAACCACTGATCTCGACGATCGCACTCATCACCGCAACCTATCCGCGACGGTTTTGGTCGACGATCCGCGCCGGACCACCGGGTTCCGATCGCCACCGGCCGACACGGTTCAGGCCCGGTCGGACCACTCCCGGAGCAGCTGGAACGGGAAGATGCCGGTGCTGTGGCCGTCGTTCCACGTGATCCCGAGTCCCCAGCCGCCGTGGAACTCGGCGTCGTGGATCGCCAGGGGTAGGGGGCTGTCCGGGAGCGGCCAGGTGTCCTGCCGGGCCGCACGACGCATGTGGCAGTCGGCGCAAGGACAACCGAGTCGCAGGTCGATGAGCGAGTAGCGGGCCTCGTGATCGTCGGCGAAGCGAATGGTGATGCCTTCGTCCCGCTTCACCGTGACGTCGAGTGGTTCGAAGCGGTCGTCCATGCCCCAGTCTGCCGGATCCGCCGATCCCCCACCCTGCTGCTTCCGTGGAGCTGCCACACCCGTTGCCGGCGCCCTCGCCCCACGGTTGCGGGGGAATCGGTGCGCCGAGATCGGGCACCGCTGTAACCAGGACTCCGGCCCTGCGTCATCCATGTCGCCGTCGAGGTCATCGACAGCGACTCACGATGGAGGGAACCGATGGCCGGGAGTCCACGACACACCGGGTTCAGCGCGTCCTTCGCCGGCTCACCGCGGACACGCCTCGTCGCCGCCAACCTCGCGTCGACCGTGGTCGAGTACGGCGTCTGGTTCGCCGTGCTCGTGGTCGCCTACCAGCGCGGTGGGGCGACCGAGAGCGGACTGGTCGCGGCGCTCCAGCTGCTCCCCGCAGCGGTTCTGGCGCCCCGACTCTCGAGACTCGGCGATCGGCATCGGGCCGATGACGTCCTCGTGGCCGCCCTGGCGACGGCGGCCGTCCTCTGTGTGCTCATCGGGATGCTGATCCTGCGCGAGGCGCCCATCGTGCTCGTCTACGTCTCGGCCACGGTCCTCACCGTCGACCTGGCCATCGTCCGACCCGCTCAGGGCAGCGCAGCCCTCGCCGTCGCCCAGGATCACGCCGAACTGGCGGCAACGAACTCGTTCCTCGGCCTCACCGAGAGCGCCGGCATGCTGCTCGGTCCGGTTGCCGTCGGGCTCGCCTCGGCATCGCAGATGATCGATGTGTTGTTCCTGGCCTGCGGCGCGCTGGCGTTCTCGGCGGCGGCCATGGTCGTGGGGATCGCACCACGACCACCCGACGAGCTGCGGGTGAGCCGCAGACGGTTCCGGCACCGGACGCAGGCGGGACGCCTCCCGTCGGGGTCGACCCTGGTCGTGGGTTTTCTCGGCCTCCGCGGCATGATCGTGGGGACCGTCGACCTCCTCCTGCTCGCCGTCGCCATCGATGTGCTCACGCTCGACGAGCGCCTGCAGACCTCGCTGAACCTCAGCTTCGGCCTGGGGCTGGTCATCGGTTCCTTCGTCCAGCTGTGGCTCGCTCGCCGGGCCCCGCACCATCGCATCATGTTCGCCAGCGCCATCGTGCTTGGTGTGGCCGTCGCCGTTCTGGCCATCGGACCATCGCTCACGTCGTCGTTGGTCCTCACCGTTGCCGCCGGTGCAGGCGCCATGACCGGACAGGTCTCCGGGCGGACGCTGCTCCAACAGGTCACCCCGCGAGGCATGACCGCTCGGGCGTTCGGACTCGTCGAGTCGGCCGAGCTCTTCGGTAGCGCCATCGGAGCCGCCTTCGTGGCGGTGCTGATCGCCGCGATCGGTCTCGGAGCGAGCCTGGTGGCAACGGCCTGCGTACTCCCCCTCGCCCACCTGGCCCTGAACCGGCAACTCCCCCGTATCGAACACCCCGGAGCTCGATCGATCCCCGCCACCGATGCCGACACCCGGGTCGTCGAAGCACATCGGCCCGTGGCCTCGAGCCCGGTGGGCTCACTGCCGTCGTGAGCGCCAGCGAACAACGACGGAAACCGATCAGCCCGCCGGGCGAGGAACGACGAATCCCAAAGGCCGCCCTGCGGCCGACGGGTTCGCGGGTTGTTGCGAAGCAACGACGACGAATCCCAAAGGCCGCCCTGCGGCCGACGGGTTCGCGTGGGCCCGGTGGGGATCGAACCCACGACCAAGCGATTATGAGTCGCATGCTCTGACCACTGAGCTACGGGCCCCGACGATGCGAGGGTCGCCCCTTGCGCCCGGTCAGGCTAGTGCGAGCCATCGTCGACGCCGTCGATGTGGAGACCCTCGTCAGGCCCACACCATGCACGATCGGCCTTGCCTCGGGAACTAGCGTGATGACGGTGCCCAGGGTCGACGACATCCCGCAGCGCTCGTCCCGACGGGGCGACGAGCTCGACGATCGGCTTCTCGACGCAGTCGTCGTTGCGGTCCGAGACGATCCGACCGCCTCCCTCACGGCCCGTTCCCTGGCCCGAGCCGCCGGCGTCGACCAGCGGGTCATCACTCGCCGATTCGGCGACACGGCCTCGCTCGAACGGCGGGCCCTGGAACGATCACTGGGCGAACTCCGGGCGGCCACGACCGACACCGACCGGCTCCCGCCCCCGGGATCGGTGTTCGACGACCCGGTCCGCTGGCATCTGATGGCCCGACTGGCGCTCGATTCCCAACGGCACGACCGACGCAACCCGATCAGCGAGTTCGTCCGCTGGCTGGTCGACAGCCAGCAGCACAGCGGCACCTCGTTCGACCGGCGGGAGGCCGAGATGGCGGTGGTGCTCACGCTGTCGATCGAGGTCGGCACCGCGCTGTTTCGCCACGGTTTGTGCAAGCCCTTCGCGCTGACGCCCGACGATCCGGTGATCCGAACGCAGCTGATTTCGATGATCGAGGACCTTCGGGCACGGACCGGTCCGTTCGGCGGACCCGCCGCCCCGCTACGCCTGGAGCACGACCGGTGGAGCCGAGCCCGGACCAAACGCTGGCGGACCCCGACGCGCGGCCGAGACAACGTCGAAGACCGGCTGGTCCATGCCGGCGCCACCCTGCTCGTCGAGCACCGTCCCTCGACCATCTCGGGTCGAGACCTGGCCCAGCTCGCCAAGGTCAACTACGGCCTGATCCACCAGTACTTCGGCACGAAGGACGAGGTCCTCCGCCATTCGCTGGTGTGGCTGCGGGGCGAGGCCCTGCGCCAGCTGAACGACCCTCCCGCGGGCGGTGTCGGGCAGCCGATCGGCATCGCCTCGGTCGCCCGAGCCATGGCCAACATGGCGCTCGACGGGTTGTCGGCCGCCCCCGACGGTGACTTCCCGGGACTCGACCGATTCGTCGAGCGGTTCCAGGGCGCCGATACCCGGGCCGTCCATGGTCGGGTCACGGCGTTCCTCGCCGTGTCGGCCTACCTGGCCTGGGTGCTGCTCGAGGAGGCGATGGAGCCGGCGCTGGCCACCGACCTCGGCGAACTCCACGCCGTGGCCATGGGCCACCTGGCGCAGGCCATCCGTTCGCGCTGAACGCCCCGTCAGGCGCCCAGGACGCCGAGCAGGTCGAGATGCCGGGCCTGCGAGGCGTGGCGACCGGCCATGGCGACGAACATCGCATCGCCCCGCTCGGTCTGCTCGACGATCTGTGAGGCCGTGACGGCCATGAGGTAGCCGCTGAACGACCCGAGCACGTAGCGACGCCAGATGGCCTCGAAATCGACGTCGACCCCGAACCCGGCCAGTCCGTCGACGTAACGACGAACGAGGCGCTCCTCGTGCTGCTCGCGCACCGGGGGCAGCAATCCCGAGCCCAGCAGGTAGGCCACGTCGGTGGGGCCCGAGCCGACCGACACGGTCTGCCAGTCGACCACCGTGATCGGGGGTGCCGTCGGCCCGGTTCCGAACAGGAAGTTGTCGAGTCGGAAGTCGCCGTGCACCAGGCAGGCCCGGTCGCTCGGTTCGGACCCTTCCATCAGGGACTCACCGAGACGGACCAGCAGCGGCCCCATCTCGCGTCCGAGTTCGATGTCGTCGCTGCTCAGCATGTCGGCGTAGCGGGTGGCGAACCCGTCGAACACCATCTCGTAGAGTTCGGCCCGACCCCGGATCCGATCGAGGTCGGCGGCGCCGATCCAATCGAGCTCGACCAGTTCGGCACCGCGGCCCCAGGTCGAACCATGCATGCCTGCGGCCTGGTCGACCGCCAACTCGGCCTGCTCGATGGTGCAGCCTCCGAGCTGATCGCCCTGGGCCGCCGGCGAGATGTCCTCCATGATGACCACGAAGTCGTTGGCGGCCGGGTCGCCGGCGACGTAGTGCACCCTCGGCGAGCGAACGGCGACCGTCGCCGCCAGATCGCGGTAGAAACCGACCTCGTGGACGTAGGTACCGGTGAGGGCCGCCGTCATCCGACTCAGCTCGCTCTGGGAGGGGAACTTCCCGACCACGGTGGCCGGGAGTGCGGGATCGTCGGACGACCATCGGAGCGTGAAACGGACGTTCTCGCCGACCTGGCCGGTTCCGATCGAGACCGAATCCATCCCGAGGATCGACGCACCATCGCCGATACCGGCGTCGGCGAGCACGCCGGTGAGCCACTCGGGTGTCATCGCTCGAGCCGGGACGATCTCGCTTCGCATGAGCGTGGAGCCTGGCAGGTTCCGGGCCCGCGTGCCAGCGACGGGTCCGGCCCGCACCCCTCACGCAGGAGTCGCAATGACGGGTGCGTTGCGCCACGATGGCCGGATGCACGAGCCCCCACCCGGCGTCACGCCCGATCCCCATGAGCACGACGTCGCCCGCGAGACCGCCGGATCGACGGCGCCCGGTCCGCTGGCCGGGGTCCGCATCGCCGATCTGACCACGGTGATCATGGGGCCGATGGCCACCCGAATCCTGGGCGATCTCGGGGCCGACGTCATCAAGATCGAGTCGCCCGAGGTCGACTTCATGCGCGACTTCGAACCGAAGCGATCCCCCGGGATGGGGGCCATGAGCCTCAACCTGCATCGCAACAAGCGCAGCATCGTCCTCGATCTGAAGTCCGAGTCCGGGCACCGGGCCGTCGTCGACCTCATCGCCTCCTGCGACGTGTTCATCTCGAACATGCGACCGGCCGCACTGAGCCGGCTCGGCCTCGACCCGGCGTCGCTCTCGGCCCGGAAACCGGACCTGATCTACTGCGGAGCCACCGGCTTCGACAGCTCGGGCCCCTACGCCGGCAAGGCCGCCTACGACGACGTGATCCAGGCCGTGTCCGGCATGGCGTCGATGTCGTCGTGGCTGGGCGGGGAGCCCGCCTACCTGCCCACCATCGCCGCCGACAAGATCAGCGGCCTGCACATCGTGTATGCGGTCCTGGCGGCGCTGTATCGGAAGGCAACGACCGGCGAGGGCGACGTGATCGAGGTCCCGATGGCCGAGTCGGTGGCCAGCTTCAACCTGGTGGAGCACCTGAACGGACACACCCTCGAACCCAAGGAGCCGCCGTTCAGCTACCAGCGCCTGCTGACCCCGCACCGGCGACCGCGCCGCTCGGCCGACGGATGGGTCTGCATCCTGCCCTACAGCGATCGCAACTGGCAGGACTTCTTCGCCCTCGTCGGCAAACCCGAACTCGCCGACGACCCCCGATTCGACTCGGTGAACGCCCGGGTCACCAACGTCGATGCGCTCTACGCCCTTCTCGACACGTTCATGTCGCGCCACACCACCGACGAGTGGATGCGGCTCTGCGACGATGCCTCGATCCCGGCGGTGCCGGTCGTGGATCTCGAGCACATCGACGACGACCCCCACTTCGCCGCCGTTGGCATGATCGAGGTGCAGGAGCACCCCACCGAGGGCGCCTACCGGGTCGTGCGGGATCCGGTGCGGTTCGCCTCGGGGAACGCCGGCGTGTGGCGGCACAGCCCCCGCCCCGGGTCGGCAACCGCCGAGATCCTTCGGGAGCTGGGCTACGACGACGAGGCGATCGCCGCCGTCGTCGAGGCCGGCCACTGGGACCCGAGCTGATCGGCGAGGACGCGAACGTGCCCCGAGGCGAGGCCCGGGGCACGGAACGGTGTGGCTCGGGGGGTGGGGATCGAACCCACGACCCATTGATTAACAGTCAATTGCTCTGCCAGCTGAGCTACCCCCGAAGGCGAGGCCGAGGATAGCAAGGCTTCGCGTCGACCCTGCACCTTTGCGCCAATCGGCGGTGAGTCCCGCCGGCCCGTCGGCGTCGGTCAGTCGAGATAGTCGCGGAGTCGGTCGCTGCGCAGCGGGTGACGCAATTTGGCCAGGGTCTTGGACTCGATCTGGCGGATCCGTTCCCGGGTGACACCGAACTCCTTGCCGACCTCCTCGAGCGTGCGCGGCCGGCCGTCGACCAGCCCGAATCGGAGGCGAACGACCTCGGACTCGCGGTCGGACAGGTCGCTCAGCACCTCGTTGACGGTCTCGGCGAGCATCTTCCGGGCGGTGACGTCGAGCGGGGCCGCCGCACCGTCGGGAATGAAGTCGGCCATCGAGGTGTCGTCTTCCTCGCCGATCGGCGAGTCGAGCGACAGCGGGTCCTGCTGGGCGATCCGCAGGATCTCGGCGACCTTGGCCTCGGGGAGGTCGACGGCATCGGCCAGTTCGGCCAGGGTCGGTTCCCGCTCGAGCTTCTGCAGCATGGAGCGCTGCTGGCGGACGACCTTGTTGATCGACTCGACCATGTGCACCGGCACCCGGATGGTCCGGGACTGGTCGGCCAGTGCCCGGGTGATCGCCTGCCGGATCCACCAGGTCGCGTACGTCGAGAACTTGAAGCCCTTGGAGTAGTCGAACTTCTCGACGGCCCGCATCAGACCCAGGTTGCCCTCTTGGATCAGGTCGAGCATGGGGACGCTACGACCCACGTAGCGCTTGGCGATCGACACGACCAGCCGGAGGTTGGCGGAGGTGAGCTCGCTGCGGGCCCGATGGCCGTCGGCCACGATGCGGCGCAGTCGGCGCTGCTCGGCCAGGGGGAGGTCGTGCCAGGTCTCGGCGTGGATCAGCTCGGCGATCGTGGCTGCGGCCGCGGCGCCGGCCTCGATCCGCTTGGCCAGCGACACCTCCTCGTCGGCGCTGAGCAGGGGGACCTTGCCGATCTCCTTGAGGTACATGCGCACCGGGTCGGAGGATCCGTTGGCCCGGGCCATGGCCACGGCGGCCACCCGGGCCGGGTCGTCCTTGAGGCGCAGTTTGCGGTGTCCGTTGGCGTCGATCGGGGGCTGGTCGAGTTCGACCGGGTCGTCGTCGAAGGGGACCTCGGATTCCTCGAGGAACGACTTCACCGCCTCGAGCACGTCGGGGGTGAGTTCGACCCGCTTCATGACGTCGATGACGTCTTCGGGATTGAGCGAGCGGCCACCCCGAGCGCGCAGGAGGAGGCGATCCCGATGTTCATCGGTGAATGCACTCGGCGCAGCGGCGACGGACCGGTCGGTCAAGAGACCTCCTCGGAGGGATGGGTGAGCCACGCTAGCAACTCGGCGACGGCCGGTGCTTGTCGACCGGGTTCGAGCAGGTCAGCCTGATGACGCAGCAGCCAGGACACCTCGCGGTTGGTGTCGGCGATGTCGGCCGGGTCGACCGCGCCCTTGGCGGCGCGTCGTCCCGCTTCGATCTGGGTGTCGAGAAAGCGTCGCCACAGGAGGCAGGCGACATCGGTGGGTTCGCTGGTGGGCTCCTCGACCGACACCCGCTGGAGGAGATCGCCGACCTCGGGTCCGCCGGCTTCGATGGCCGCGTGGATCGAGGGCGACGAGGTGAGGGTGTCGTAGGCCGTTGCCAGGAGATCCTGGGTGAAGAGGTCGGCAACGAGCAGGGCGGTCATCTCGTCACGACGGTGGACGGTCAGTTTCAGCGCCTCGTACTCGGCCGGATGGCGCACGCCGGACTCGACCCGGCGCACCGGGCCGCTCGAACCGTTCGCCCGGCGGGACGGACCGGCGGCGGCCATTTCCCGGACCAGGTCCTCGGAGATCCGGCACCGATCGGCGATCGTGTAGGCGTACTGGTCGCGCACGATCCGGTCGGGATGTTCGGCCACCATGGCCAACGCTGCTTCGGCCGTCCGGGCCCGACCCTCGGCCGACGACAGGTCGCCGGCGTCGAGGGCCCGTTCGACCCGGAACTGCAGGAACGGTCGGGCGTTGGCGACGGCTGCGGCGAGCCGTTGCGGGTTCTGGCGGGCCAGATCGGCCGGATCGACCCCGTTGGGCAGGTCGGCGACCAGCACATCGAGGTCGTGGGTCTTCTCCCACTCGTAGAAGCGTGCCGCGGCGTTCTGGCCCGCCGCGTCGGCGTCGAACGACAGCACCACCCGCCGAGCGAAGCGCCGCAGCAGCTTCACGTGCTCGTCGGTGAGCGCGGTGCCGCAGGTGGCGACGGCCCGGGGGGTGCCCGCCAGGTCGAAGGCGATCACGTCGGTGTAGCCCTCGCAGACGATGACCTCGTCGGCGTTGACGATGTCGGACTTGGCCCAGTTCAGTCCGTACAGCGCCCGGCTCTTGCTGTAGACGGTGGAGTCGGCGGAGTTCACGTACTTGCGAGCGTCGTCGGATCCGGGCAGGACCCGACCGCCGAAGCCGATCGGGTGGCCCTGCGGGTCGAAGATCGGGAACAGCACCCGACCCCGGAAGAAGTCGTACTGACCGCCGTGGCGATTGATGCCACCCAGACCCGAATCGGTCCAGTCGGCATCCGACAGCCGCAGCGCCTTGGACAGGTGGTCCCAGCCGTCGGGGGCCCAGCCGATCCGGTAGCGACGAACGACGTCGCCGTCGTAGCCCCGTTGGCGCAGGTAACCGCGGGCCGATCCGGCGTCGGGTCCGTGCAGCAGGCGGTCGTGGTAGAACTCGACGGCTCGTTCGATCGCGTGCTGGAGCCGGGCCTTGCGTTTGCGCTCCTCGCCCTCGTTGGCATCGGTGTAGTGCAGTTGAACACCGAACTTGTTGGCCAACCATTCGACGGCACCGACGAAGTCGAGCTGTTCCTTCTCGCGGACGAAGGTGATGACGTCGCCCTTGGCCCCACACCCGAAGCAGTAGTAGAGGCCCTCTTCGCCGTTGACCGAGAACGACGGCGACCGCTCGGAATGGAAGGGGCACAGGCCGGTGAAACGCCGTCCGACCCGGCGGAGCTGGCTGTAGTTGGCGATGACCGCGACGATGTCGGACTGCTCGCGCACCCTGACGATGTCGTCGTCGACGATCCCCACGGCCAGAACCTACCAGTGCCATCGGACGGGGCGATCGGCGGCGGGTCCGATCGGCCGCGCCGGTCAGCCGCCCGATCGGACGATGGCCTGGGCCGCAGCGAGACGGGCGATCGGTACCCGGTAGGGCGAGCACGACACGTAGTCGAGCCCGCACCGCCAGAAGAGGTCGATGCTGGCCGGGTCGCCGCCGTGTTCGCCGCACACGCCGAGCTTCATGCCGGGTTTGGTGGCCCGGGCGGCGACGGCGGCCTGACGAACGAGTTCGCCGACCCCGCTCTGGTCGATCGTGTCGAACGGGTTGGCGCCGATCAACTCGAGATCGCAGTACAGCCGGATGAAACTCGCCTCGACGTCGTCGCGGCTGAAGCCGAAGGTCATCTGGGTCAGGTCGTTGGTGCCGAAACTGAAGAAGTCGGCGACGTTGGCGATCTCGCCGGCACGCAGGGCCGCTCGGGGCGTCTCGATCATGGACCCCACCGACGACCGACAGCGGCTCGGACCGACCGGCGTTCGCGGCGTCGATCTCTTCGACGACCCAGCCCCGCACCAGTTCGAGTTCCTGACGATTGACCACCAGCGGGATCATGATCTCGACGATCGGGTGCCCGCCGGCGTCGGCCCGTTCGCCGCGCCGCCGACAGCAGCGCTCGAACCTGGGTCCGGTAGAGGTGCGGCTTCAGGATGCCGAGCCGGACCCCGCGGGTGCCGAGCATCGGGTTCTCCTCGTGGTGGGCCTGGGCGGCGGCGAGCAGTCGGCGATCGGCGGCATCGAGACCCGACGAGGCCTGCCGGACCATCAGTTCGGTGATGTCGGGCAGGAACTCGTGCAGCGGCGGATCGAGGAGTCGCACGGTGACGGGGAGTCCGTCCATCACCTCGAGCAGCGCCAGGTAGTCCTTGTGCTGGACCTCGCCCAGTTCGACGAGCGAGGCTTCCTGGTCTTCGGGCGAGGCGGCCAGGATCATCCGCTGGACGATGGGCAGCCGATCACCGAGGAACTGGTGCTCGGTCCGGCACAGGCCGATGCCCTCGGCGCCGTGTTCGCGGGCGATGATGGCATCTTCGGGCGTGTCGGCGTTGGCCCGGACCGCCATCTTGCCGGCGCGGATCTCGTCGGCCCAGCCGAGGATCTCGTTCATCTCGGCGGGCACGTCGCCTTCGGACAGGTCGACCGCCCCGACGAACACCTCGCCGGTGGCGCCGTCGAGACTGATGAGGTCGCCCTGGTGCACCACGAGCGGACCGACCGAGAAGTGCCGGTCGCCGATCGTGATCGCCCCGGCACCGCACACGGCGGGCTTGCCCCATCCCCGGGCCACGACGGCGGCGTGGCTGGCGAGGCCACCCCGCGTGGTCAGGATGCCCTCGGCGACGGCCATGCCGTGGACGTCCTCGGGTGAGGTCTCGTCCTTGACGAGGATGACGTCGATGCCCTCGTCGTAGGCATCGACGGCGTCGTTGGGATCGAAGTACACCGCTCCGACGGCGGCCCCCGGCGAGGCACCGAGCCCGGTGGCGATGGCCCGCTGGGACGATCCCGAGAACTGGGGGTGGAGGATCTGGTCGAGGTGGTCGGCGGTCACCCGCAGCAGCGCCTCACCCCGGTCGAGTGCGAGGTCGTCGGGATCGGCGAGCTGCCGGGCGATGCGCACCGCGGCCGCACCGGCTCGATCGCCACGACGGGCACCGAGGAACCGGAGCGCGCCCTGTTCGACGGTGAAGTCGATGCTGACCATGTCGCGGTAGCGGGCCTCGAGGCAGGTGAACGAGGCGATCAGCTCGGCGAAGGCCTCGGGGACCACGGCCTCCATCTCGGCGAGCGTGACCGACTCGCCGGTGCGCTGGTCGATGCCCTGACCGCCGATCCGGAAGTCGCCGTAGGGGGTTCGGTCGCCGGTGATCGGGTTGCGGCTGAACGCGAGGCCCGACCCGGACCGCTCGTCTCGGTTGCCGAACACCATCTGCTGGACGACGACGGCGAGTCCGAGGTCGTGCGGGATGGCCTCGCGCTGGCGGTAGGTGCGCGACTGCGGCGAATTCCAGCTGCGGAAGGCGGCCTCGACGGCCCCCTGGACCTGAGCGTGCGGATCCTGTGGGAACGGGGTGCCCCGCTGCTCGAGCAGGGCCTTGAAGTTGGTGACCAGCAACTGCAGTTCGGAGACACCGAGTGCCGACTCGCTCTCGACCCCGGCCAGCGCCTTGGCCCCCTCGACCCGACGCTCGAGCATCTCGGGTGCGACGCCGAGGACGACGATGCCGAACATCTGGATCAGTCGCCGGTAGGAGTCGAAGGCGAATCGGGGATCTCCGGTGGCGTCGGCCAGTTCCCCGACGGTGTCGTCGTTGAGGCCCAGGTTGAGCACCGTTGCGGCGGCGCCGGGCATCGACGTGGTCGAGCTGGGCCGGACGCTGACCAGCAGGGGGAAGCCCTCGCGGGCCAGGGCCCGGGTGGCGTCGGTGGCGGCTCGCACGGCACCGGGAGCGAACTCACCGGTGCGGAGGAAGTGGTTGCAGACCTCGGTGGTGATCACGTAACCGGCCGGAACGCTCAGCCCCAGTTCGCCGCGGAGGTCCGACAGCGCCGCCCCTTTCTCGCCCAGCAACTCGATCCGTCGGCCGGGAGGCGCGTCGTGATCGTGGTCGAGGGCGAAGAGCGTCAGCATCGCGCCACGTTAGGTTCAGCCGAGGCGCTCGGCCAGCCATCCCTCGAGGTCGTCGATCGGGAGTCGCACCTGCTCCATCGAGTCGCGCTCGCGAACGGTCACGGCGTGGTCGTCGAGCGAGTCGAAGTCGTAGGTGACGCAGAAGGGCGTGCCGATCTCGTCCTGACGCCGGTAGCGCTTGCCGATGTTCTGGGTCTCGTCGTAGTCGCACATCCAGCGATCGGCGAGCCGCTCGAACAACTCGGTGGCCGGCCCCGACAGCTCGGGCTTCTTCGACAGGGGCAGGACCGCCACCTTGTAGGCCGCCAGGGCCGGGTGGAGTCGGAGCACGATCCGGGTGTCGTCGTTGACGGCTTCTTCGTCGTAGGCGGCCATGAGGAACGCCATCATCGTGCGGGTGGCACCCGCTGCGGGCTCGATCACGTGGGGGACGTAGCGCTCGCCACTCGCCTGGTCGAAGTAGTCGAGCTTGTCGCCCGAGTGTTGGGCGTGCTGGGTGAGGTCGTAGTCGCCCCGGTTGGCGATGCCCTCGAGTTCGTCCCAGCCCCACGGGAAGAGGAACTCGACGTCGCTGGTGCCGGCGGAGTAGTGGCTCAGTTCGTCGGACTCGTGGGCCCGCAGTCGCAGCTTGTCGGCCGGGATGCCGAGATCGAGGTACCACTGGAGACGGGTCTGACACCAGTACTCGTACCACTGGCCGGCCTCGGCCGGTGGGACGAAGAACTCGAGTTCCATCTGCTCGAATTCCCGGGTGCGGAAGACGAAGTTCCCGGGTGTGATCTCGTTGCGGAAGCTCTTGCCGATCTGGGCGATGCCGAACGGCGGCTTCTTCCGACTGGTGTAGAGCACGTTGGCGAAGTTGATGAACATGCCCTGGGCCGTTTCCGGTCGCAGGTAGACCTCGTGGCCCGATCCCTCGACCGGTCCGGCGTGGGTCTTGAACATCAGGTTGAACTGGCGGGGTTCGGTGAACTCGCCCCGGGTCCCGCAGGTCGGGCACAGGTCGGGGTCGTCGAGTTTGTCGAGACGATGCCGGCTTCCGCAGCTGCGGCAATCGACCAGCGGATCGCTGAAGTTGGCCAGGTGCCCCGAGGCTTCCCACACCGCTGGCGGCGACAGGATCGACGCATCGAGTCCGACGACGTCGTGGCGTTTCTGCACCATCGCCCGCCACCAGGCGTCCTTGACGTTGCGCAACATGAGCACCCCGACCGGGCCGTAGTCGTAGGTCGATCGGAAGCCGCCGTAGATCTCGGCCGACGGGTACACGACACCGCGCCGCTTCGAGAGGTTCACGATCTTGTCGAAGAGCTCGCTCGATCCGGGCCGGTCGGCGGGGGCGGAAGCCTCCGAAGAGGGGGTGGCGACATCGGGTGTATCAGGGGCAGCCATGGCCTCGCAGGCTAACGTCGGGCGAAGCACCGTCCGATTCTTTTCGATCGACCCGCAACGATCGACCTTCGCGAGGCCCGCTCCATGCTCGATCCCGATTCCACCAACGTTCTCCAGCGCCGTGTCCTGGCGTCGCTCGTCGACCTCGGGCTGATCGCCGTTGCCACCGCCCTGATCTGGCGGACCCAGTGGATCCAGTTCACGATCACCGCCCGGGACCCGATCACCAATGCGATGATCCCCGATGCCGACCAGGCGGCGAGGATCAACGAGATCGCCGCCTCCCTGCACACCTCGTTCGAGTGGCGGGGATCGCTGGTCGTCCTCGACCAGACCGGGATCGTCCTCACGGCGCTGTTCGGCATCGTCATGGCGATGGTCACGTTCGTCCTGCTGCCGGCCAACACCGGCTGGTCGCCGGGCAAGCGGCTCCTCGGGCTGAGCGTCGTCGACTCCGACGGCAGGATCCCCGGGCTGGCCGCCCATCTCGCCCGCTCGGTCGTCGGGGTCGTCGACGCGATCCCGTTCGTCGTCCCGGGACTCCTCGGTTGGCTGCTGGCGAAGAACGACGACTTCCATCGCCGGCTCGGCGATCGGGTCGCCAGGACCCACGTGATCGACGCGAAGGCGGGGGTCCGGTTCATCGATCCCGGGATGTACGCCCGACGCAACGAACTCCGTCGCCGGGTGGTCGAACCCGATGCCGACGGCAACGCCATGGTGCCGATCGAAGACCGCCTCGCCACGTCGGCGACGCTCGAGCGCCGCTCCCGGCGATCCGATCGCCGCCGACCCGCAACCCGTGTCGACGGAATCCTCCGTGATCTCGTTCCCACCGCCGACCTCGTCGCCGGTCCCGGCCGAACCCGCGGCATCGAGGCCCTCCACCGTCGACGCCGTTCCGAGCAGCCGTGCCCAGATGCCCCCGCTCTTCTCGGTCGTCCGATGCTCGGATCGCCCGAATCCGAATCCGATCATCCGACGGCGAAGGTGCCCCGTCCCAGTCACCGACTCCCGGCTCTCGACTCCGCCTCACCGGTCGCCGCGCACCCGGTCGCCGAGTCCGCAGCCGCCGAGCCCACGGTGGCCGCTCCCCCGTCGGCCGACGACGCGGCGATGACCCGACCGCTCGTCGAGCGCGAACCGATGCCCGGCGACGAGTCCCCGGTCGGCCGAGGGCGACCCGACCCCGAACGGTTCGACGACGACTGGGACCGGCCGGTCCCGGAACCGGCCCCGGTCTGGAAGCCGGGTCGACCGGGCCCCCAGGCCGTCGCCGGTCGCGAACCGGTTCGCGACTTCTTCGATTCGACCTCGCTCGGATCATCCTCGGCGACCGGCACCACCGCCCGGGCTGCCGTCCCCGATTCGGCGGTGGCCACCGCCGACCCCGAACCCGAGTCCGTGCGCTCCGGCTCGCCCGAGAACGGCACCGTGTGGAACGACGAATGGAAGGCCTGGTTGTTCTGGGATCCGACCGGTCAGCGGTGGCTGCGCCACGACACCGAGACCGACCGCTGGATCCCGATCGGCTGACGTCCCCGCCTGACCGCTCGGGAACCCGAACGCGCTAGGGCAGGACGCCGTGGGATTCGCGCTGCGACGCCGCGACCCGTGGCTCTCGCCGTGGTGGAGTTGCTGGTGGAGCAGCGTCGAGGTGCGCAACCGCCGCTCGAGGTGCTGTTCCATGATGCGCGACGCAAGGTGTTCGAGTTCGGACGCCGTGGCCGGGTCGGTCGTTTCCAGCACGTGCCGCACGCGGCCGGCGAAGAGCGACATGAGCGCCACTCGGGCGGCCTCACTCAGCGGTTCGCCTCGGCGGCAGCCCTGGCACAGCACACCACCCTCGTGGATCTCGATCGAGACCAGGTCCTCGGTGGCGCCGCACACGACGCAGGCATCGAGCATCGGTGCCACACCCTCGAGGACCAGCACCTTGGCGGCGAAAGCCGGCACCACGAGCGGATTGCCGCCCCGATCGAGCTCGCCGAGGGCCCCGACCAGCAGTTTGAACAGCGCCGGGTTCGATTCGTCCTCGAGACCCACCTGATCGACGATCTCGAGCAGGATCGTCGCCCGTGCGAAGCGATCGATGTCGGTCCGCAGGTTCGCGATGGAGCTGCTCGGTCTCGGCCTGGGTCACGATGTCGAGGTTGCGGCCCTCGTAGAGCTGCAGCTGGGCCACGCATCCGGGTTCGAGCCGGCTGCCGAAGCGGCTCTTGGTCCGTCGCACTCCCTTGGCGACGGCCCGGACCTTGCCGTGGGCCCGGGTGTAGAGCACCACGATCCGATCGGCCTCGCCGAGCTTGTAGGTGCGCAGCACCACGCCGGTGTCGCGGTAGAGCGTCACCGCTCGTCGTTCAATCCGCCGAACCGGCGATCACGGCGTTGGTACTCGAGGACGGCGTCGGCGAGGTGCTGTCGCCGGAACGCCGGCCAGTAGTCCTCGACGAACACCAGCTCGGCGTAGGTCGCCTGCCACAGCAAGAAGTTCGAGATGCGATGCTCGCCCGACGTGCGGATCCACAGGTCGACCTCGGGCATCTCGGGGTCGTAGAGACGCGACTCGATGCTGGCCTCGGTCACCTCGGTTCCGTCGGCCACCAGGGATCGCACGGCGTCGACCAGCTCGGCCCGTCCGCCGTAGTTGAAGGCGATGGTGAGGGTGAGGGCGGTGTTGTCCTTGGTCAGGGCGATGGACTCGTCCATCCGCCGGATGAGGCGCTTCGGGACCCGCCAGTTCGCGCCGGCCGATGAACCGGATGCGCACGCCGAGCTCGTCGAGCTCGTGACTGCGTCGCACGAGGAGCGACTCGTTGAAGCCCATCAGGTACCGGACCTCGTCGATCGGACGGATCCAGTTCTCGGTCGAGAAGGCGTAGACGGTGAGCCATTCGATGCCGAGGTCGAGGGCCCCGTAGACGGCGTCGAGGAGGGCCTCTTCGCCGGCGGCGTGGCCCTGCGTCCGCTTCAGACCCCGTTGCTGGGCCCAACGCCCGTTGCCGTCCATCACGCACGAGACGTGCCGGGGCACTCGCTGCAGATCGATGCCGGTCAGGTCCATGGACGGGGGTGCTTCCACGGGGCGCACGGTACCCGCCGACTCACCCGGTCGGTGCGATGACCGGGGCCCGATCGGCCTCGGACGTGCCCGACCCTCGCTCAGGGGGTGTCGGCCGGGGCGCTGTCGGGCCGGACGAGCCCGCCGAACTCGGGGCCGCCGTGGTGGCGGCGTGGTCGGGGCCGGCGTGGTCGGGGCGGGGGTGGGCGGCGTGTCGAGATCGTGGTCGGCGGGGTCGACGACCTCGGGAGTCGTCACCGCGTGGGATCGCCCGACCGTGGTCGGCGAGCTCGACGGTGCGTCGGTGGTGGCGGGAGCACCGGTCGTGGCCGGTCGGCGCCGCACGGTGGTGACCGGACGTTGCGGGGCCGCGGTCGGGGCCGGGGCGGCGGCCACGGTGGTCGGGGGCACCGTCGTTGGTGGCACGGTCGTCGGGGCCCGGGTCGCGGGCACGGTGGTGGGGGGAATGGTCGACGGGGCCGTGGTCGGCGGGTTCGTGGAGGCCACGGTGGATGGCTGTGGTCGGCACCGGGGCGTCGGTGTCGGTGGTGGTCGACGAGGAACCGCCAAGTGCGGCGATCAGCACGATGGCGACGATCAACGCCGCCAGACCGGACAGTCCCAGGAGGAGGGGTCGGCGCCACGGACGACTGGGTTCGTACTCGGCCGGGATGAACGGGATCGGTTCGTCGACCATCGCCGCGAACCGGATCGTCGGCGACGGGTGCGGCCAGTCGGGTCGGCGTTGCGCTCGGGGCGCTCACCGAAGAACCACGTCCGGGGAGCGACGGGATCGACCGCCGGGGAGGCGAAGCATCGGGAACGAGCGGACCGAAGATGCGGATCTTGGTCGCGTCGGGTGGCGTCTTGGCGGCCGGCGGTTCGACGGTGATCGTTGCGAAGAGACGGGGACGAGTCACCTCGGCGTTCGGATCGACGGGGATCGGATCCCGGTCGGGTCGTGGAGATCGAGATCGAGATCGGACAGCGGGGCGAAGAGGAGATGGGCGACCGCGTCCCAGGGAGGCCATCCTCGGCGTCGGCCTCGGCATCGGAGTCGGACCGTCGGGGCCGCAGCGTCGAGTCGGTCCGCCGAGCCCGTCGACCGTCGTCCGGGAGCTCGTCGTCCGACGACCGGGTGTCGGAGACCGGGGCGTCGTCGGCCGGACCGAGTCCTCGGGCGCGTCGACCGGAGCGTCACGCAGGTCGATCTCGTCGGGGAGGTCGACACCATTGGGGGTCATCGGGGTCTGATCGATCATTGCCTGGTCCTGGCGGGCCGGTCGCTCGTCGCCGAACGATGGCGATGGCTTCGTACGCACTTGTCCGAGAGTACAACCTAGGCTCGATGCCATGTCCATCGCCGCCCGACTGTTGGGCAAAGTGACACAAACGCTTCCCGGGGGTGGCGAAGCCCGAGACGGCCAGATCCGAATGACCGAGGCCGTCGCCAAGGCCCTGACCGGGCCCGACACGATCCTCATCGAGGCCGGAACCGGAACCGGCAAGTCCGTCGCCTACCTCGCCCCGGTGATCTCGGCCGGGAAGCGAGCGGTGGTGGCGACGGCAACGATCGCCCTGCAGGGTCAGCTGGTCGACAAAGACGTCCCGCTCGTGGCCCGGGCACTGGGCAAGGACGTCTCGGTCGCCGTCCTGAAGGGGCGCAGCAACTACGTGTGCCGCCAGCGACTGGTCGAACTCGAGCGGGCCGACCACGCCGAACAGCTCGATCTCCTGGGCGGTCGGGCCCGCCCCCCCGAACTCGATTCGCTCGTCGAGTGGGCCGATCACTCGCCGACCGGCGACCGCGAAGACCTCGACGAACTCCCGAGCCCCGACCTGTGGCGGGCCGTGAGCGTCGGTCCCGACGAATGCCCCGGGGCGGCGCGCTGCCCCTCCGGCGGGTCCTGTTTCTCGGAACTGGCGCGGGCGGCAGCGATGGAAGCCGACGTCATCGTCACCAATCACCACTACTACGGGCTCCACCTGGCCACCGGGGGAGCCCTCCTCCCCGACCACGACGCCGTCGTCTTCGACGAAGCACACCACCTGCCCGAGGTGATCAGCGCCACCTGCGGCACCGAGGTCTCGGGCGGCCGATTCCGGGGCCTGGCCCGACAGACCCGGCGGATCCTCACCGATGACCGCGCCCCGGAACTGCTCGACAAGTCGGCCATCGACCTCGACACGGCACTTCGGCCCCACCGTGGACGGACCGTCCGCTTCGATCCCGACCTGGTCGGGGTCATGGTCACGGCCCGTGATCGGGCCGACCGGGTGCTCGGCGCCGTCCGCAAGATCGAAACCGCCGACGGTTCCGACACCGCCGCCAAGGTCGAGCGCATCGTGATGGCCGCCACCTCCCTGGTCGACGGCATCGACGCCGTCCTCGAAGCCGACGACACCGACGTGATCTGGGTCGACGGCTCGGACCACGCACCGGTGCTGCGCCGCACCCCGCTCGACGTGGGCTCGATCCTGCAGGGTGCGCTGTGGGGCAAGCGAACGGTGGTCCTGACCTCGGCGACCCTGCCCGACGGGCTCGTCGCCCAGCTCGGGCTGCCCGACGACCTGTCGGTCACCCGTGTCGGCTCGACGTTCGACTACGCCTCGCAGGGCCTGCTGTACTGCGCGACCCACCTGCCCGAGCCCCGAAGCCCCGACGCCCGGGCGGCCATCCGGAGCGAGATCGCCGACCTGGCCCGGGCCGCCGGCGGACGGACGCTGGGGTTGTTCACCTCGTCGTCGGCCATGAACGAGGCCGCCACCTATCTGCGCGACGAACTCGATCTCACGGTCCTGGTCCAGGGGGAACAGTCGAAGGCCGCCCTGATCGAGACCTTCCGCGACGATCCCCGATCCGTGCTGCTCGCCACCCTGTCGTTCTGGCAGGGCGTCGACCTGCCCGGCGACACCCTGACCCTGGTCACGATCGACCGGATCCCGTTTCCCCGGCCCGACGAACCCGTTCTGCAGGCTCGCCGAGACCTCGCCGGTCCGGCCGCCTTCCGGACCGTCGACCTGCCCCGGGCCCAGATCCTCCTGGCCCAGGCCGCCGGTCGGTTGATCCGCCGCTCCGACGACCGGGGCGTGGTCGCCGTCCTCGACACCCGGCTGGCCACGAACCGCTCCTACCGCTGGGATCTCATCAACGCCATGCCCGAGCTCTCGCGTACGCGCGACCGCGACGAGGTGATCGCGTTCCTGCGCAATCTCGACGCCGAGGCGAGCGCCGCAGTCGACGTCGCCGGACCGGCGCGGTCGGCGGTGGGGTCCGACCGGTGAGGTCGGTTCCCTGGATCACGTTCTACGTCGGGTTGCTGGTCGGCGGGGGTTTCGCCATGGGGACCCTGTTCCGGTGGCGCGTGGTGCGCCCCGGCGGCGAACGGCTCCCGTCCGCCGCCGGTGGGCCCGAACCGGGCCGAATCGACCCGGCGCTGGTCGACGGAGCGATCGAGGCGCTGCTCGCCCTGGGCTGGTCGATCGTCTCCTTGGCCGTCATCGACGCGATCGCTCCCGGCAGCGCCGGCTTTCGGGACTCGTCGGCCGTCGGATTCCTGTCGTCCCAGACGTTGACGGCCTGGGAATCGGCGTCGTTGTGGGCGTCGCTGGCCCTGCTGTGCGGCCTCATGTTCCCGTTCCCGTTCCGGCCCGATCGCGGCACCAGCGGCCTCGCCGGTGCGTTCGCCATCGTGGCGTTCCGCCTACCGATCGTTGCGTTCGTCGCGGCTGCGGCGTTCTTCGCGTCGCAGATGCTCGGTGGCGGTCAGCGACGCTCGCTCTCGTTCGGACTCGCGATCATGCCGCTCGCCGAATGGGGGTCGTCGATCTTCGGCATCCGCGCTGCGTGGGGGTTCGTGCACGGCCCCGAGACCGCGATCTGGGTCACCGCCCTCGTCGGGGCCCTCGCCGCCCGACGCATCGAGCGCCCGACCGACCTCGCCTGACACCCACCCCCGAACCCCCGCCGATTTCGAGAGGCTGAGCGCCGGTTTCGTCGCTCAGGCTCTCGAAATCGGGGTGGGAGGTGGGGATTCGGGGTGGGAGGTGGGGATCGGGGTGGGAGGTGGGGTTTCGGGGGTTGGGGTGAGCGTGAAGGCTCGGTCAGTAGCCGAGTTCTTCGATGCGTTCGGGGTTGTGGTGCCAGTTGCGGTCGACGGTGACGAACAGCTCGAGGTAGGTGTTGGCGGGCAGCCGGCGACGGGCCCGCTCCCCCACCTCCTTCAGCATCTCGCCACCCTTGCCGATCACGATCGCCTTCTGCGACTCCCGCTCGACCAGGATCTCGACCCGGACGTAGGGCGGCTCCCACTCGGCGATCCGGGTGGCCACCGAATGGGGCACCTCGTCGCGGGTGGCCCGGAGGAGTTGCTCGCGCACCAGTTCGGCCACCCAGTGGGTCGGGTTCTGATCGGTGATCTGACCCGGCGGGTACCAGTGTGGGCCGCGCGGCATGCGCGACGAGAGATGATCGACGAGTCGATCGAGGCCGTCACCGGTCTGGGCCGAGACCGGGAAGTACGCCGAGGCGTCGAGGTGGGCGACCGCCGCCAACTGCCGCCCGATCTTCTCGGGACCCAGGTTGTCGATCTTGTTGGCAACGATCACCGTCTTGGCCGGATCGAGCTTCTCGACCAGGAACGCGTCGCCTCGACCGAACCCGGCCCGGGCGTCGAACACGAAACAGATCAGATCGACCCCGCTGTTGGCCTCGGTGGCCGTGGCGTTGAGGCGCCGGCCGAGGGCGCTGCGTGGTTTGCCGACGCCGGGGGTGTCGACGAACACGATCTGGGCGTCGTCGTGGTTGAGCACGCCCCGGATCTGGTGCCGGGTGGTCTGCGCCTTGTTGGAGGTGATCGACACCTTCGAGTGCAGGATCTTGTTGAGCAGGGTGGACTTGCCGGTGTTGGGCCGGCCGTAGAGCGTCACGAAACCCGAACGGAAGTCCTCGTCGTCGGACGGCCCGAGCCCGTCGATCGCCGTTGCGGCGACGCCGGTCAGGTCGGGGAAGTCGGGATCGTCGAGGTCGGCCTCGTCGTCCCACTCATCGGATGGCGCACGGTCGTGATCGGTCATGGTCAGCGTCGCCGCTCGGTGCTCTCGGGTTCGTCGTCGGCCGGTTCGACCGATCGGGGAAGGATCTTGACCTTCAGGATGCGCCGACCCTGGACCCGCTCCACCCGCAGGGGGTAGCCGTCACACACCCGGGTCTCGCCCTCGGTGGGAACGCGACCGAACGCATCGAACACCAGGCCACCCACGGTGTCCCAGTCGCCCTCGGGCAGCTGGAGTCCGGCGATGTGGTTGAGTTCGTCGATCAGGATGCGAGCATCGACCCGCAGGGAACCGTCGCGGAGCCGCTGGATCAGCGGCTCCTCCTTGTCGTATTCGTCGACGATCTCACCGACGAGCTCCTCGATCAGGTCTTCGAGGGTGACCAGGCCGGCGGTCCCCCCGTACTCGTCGACGGCGATGGCCATGTGGTACGAGTGGCGCTGCATCTCTCGGAGCAGTTCGGCGACCTTCTTGGTCTCGGGGACGAAGCGGGCCTCGCGGCGGAGCTCGCCGACCGAGACCTCGGTCTTGCCGTCGAGCTCGGCCCGGATCAGGTCCTTGACGTACACGAGCCCGACCACGTCGTCGACGTTCTCGCCGACGACCGGCATGCGTGAATACCCCAGCTCCGACGACAGCTCGAGGGCGTCGGCGACGGTCGCCGCCTCGGCGACCGTCGCCATGTCGGTGCGGTGCACCATGACTTCTCGCACGACGGTGTCGCCGAACTCGATGACCGATTCGATGAGGTCTCGCTCGGTCTTCTCGAGCACCTCGTCCTCGACCGCGGCGTCGGCGAGGGCGATGAGTTCCTCGGGAGAGGCGAACGGACCCCGACGCAGCCCCTTGCCCGGCACGATCACGTTCGACAGCCCGATCAGACCGGCGGCGAGCAGACGGATCGGCCCGGCCGTTGCGAAGGCCGCCACCGGGCGGGCCAGGGCGATCGCCACCCGTTCGGCGTGCAGGATGCCCAGCGTGCGTGGCACCGCCTCGGCGACCACGAACACCACGGCGATGTTGAGGGCGACGGCGACGACGACCCCGAGGTCGTTGAGCCAGCGGGTGGCCAGATGGGTCAGGATGGCGGTCTCGGCCACCTGGGCGATCACGGTGACCAGCCGGAGCGGGTTGAGCAGGGCCTCGGGGTGTTCGAGGAGCGCCGCCGCCCGCTTGGCCCGCTTCGGCTGGTGCTCGGCCAGGGCTTCGATGCGGACCGGGCTGGTGTGCGACAGGGCCGACTCGACGGTGACGAACGCGAGGACGAGGGCGAGGAGCGCCACGACGGCGGCGCCCTGGGCCAGGTCGGTTCCGGTGACCGCGGCGACGAGGGGCGTCGGCGGCAGGAGCGGGAGCGGGATCACCGATCGACGGCGTCGGTCGGGGCCGGTACGGGGTGGGAGAAGCCCAGGTCGGCGAGGTGGCGTCGCTCGCCGGCCTGCATGAGCGCCGTCTCGACCGGATCGGCGTGGTCGTGACCGAGGAGGTGCAGCACGCCGTGGATCGTCAACAGGGCGAACTCGGCGGCCGGTGTCCCGGCGTGTTCACCGGCCTGGGCGGCGGCGACGGAGGGGCACAGGACGACGTCGCCGACCATGGGCGGCTCGTCACCGGGGGCGCTGAACGGATCGGGATCGAGGGGGAAGGCGAGCACGTCGGTGGGGCCGTCGACCCCCAGATGGTCCCGGTTCAGTTCGGTGATCGTCGCGCGGTCGACGAGGTGCAGGTCGACCCGGGCCTCGGTGAGCCCTTCGCCGCGGAGGACCTCGACCGCCACTCGACACAGCGCCTCGAGGTCGACCTCGACCTCGGGTTCGGCGTCGAAACCGGCGACGACGAGCCGATCGTCGGATACGAGCGCATCGGGAGCGACGGAGCCATCGGGTTCGTCGATCATCGCTGCCGTTCGTCGTGGCGGGTGTAGGCGTCGACGATGTCCTGGACGATCTTGTGCCGCACGACGTCACGACTGTCGAGGCGTACGAAGGCCATCCCCTCGATGCCCTGCAGGATGTCGTGGACCCCGATGAGTCCCGACCGCGACCCCTGCACGTCGACCTGGGTGGTGTCGCCGGTGACGACGACCTTGGAGTTGAACCCGATGCGGGTGAGGAACATCTTCATCTGTTCGGGCGTGGTGTTCTGAGCCTCGTCGAGGATGATGAAGCTGTCGTTGAGGGTGCGACCTCGCATGAAGGCCAGCGGGGCGACCTCGACCTGGTTGCGTTCGAACATCTTGGCCATGCCCTCGGCCCCCACCATGTCGTGGAGGGCGTCGTAGAGCGGTCGGAGATAGGGATCGACCTTCGACATGAGGTCGCCGGGCAGGTAGCCGAGTCGTTCGCCGGCTTCGACCGCCGGCCGGGTGAGCAGGATGCGATCGACTTCCTTGGCCTGCAGAGCGGCGACGGCACAGGCCACCGCCAACCAGCTCTTGCCGGTACCGGCCGGTCCGATGCCGAAGGTGACGATGTTGGTCCGGATGGTGTCGATGTAGCGCTTCTGCCCACCGGTCTTTGGTCGCACGGGCTTGCCGCGGGCGGTGTTGAGGATGTGTTCGGTCAGCACCACCGATGGAACCTCGTCGATCGAGACCATGTGCAGCGCCCGGCGCACGGTCGAGGACTCGATCGCCTGGCCCTGCTCGAGCACGAGCACGAGTTCGTTGATGACCGTCGAGGCCGCTGCGGCGTGTTCACCGTCGATGGTGACCTCGTTGCCGCGCACGTGGATCCGGACACCCAGCGTCTTCTCGATGACACGGAGGTACTCGTCGCGTTCGCCGAGCAAGCCCACCATGAGCTGATTGTTGGCAATACTGATCTTCACCGGGGGGCTCGTCATGTTCGTGCCGAGGCTATCCGGTCGCGTGTGATCGACGCCGGGGATTCCCCTCGACAGATCGGACGGGCGCCGATACCGTCTTCGGAGCGAGGCCTCGATGACCGCCTCGCCCGGTCGATGTGGGTGGCCCGAAGCCCCTCCGTCGCCTCCGCGGTTGCCGCCGCCCCGGTCGTCCGAACCCCTTTCCGACCGTTCCGGCCGACGCCGGCGCGGTCTCCCGGTCCGGAGATCATCATGGCCACCCGCGTCACCCTCACCACCCGTCCCGATGGTTCGCTGGCCGTCGTGAAGACCCCGCTGACCGGCGATCGGGCCGACCGGGTCGCCGAGGCGGCCTGGCTCCGGCAGGCTGCCGGACGCGGGGTCGTCGAGCTGCTCGAGGCCTCATCGGCGACCCTGGTCACCGCCTGGGTCCCCGGCAACACCCTGCGCACCGGCGACCGGTCGCCCGAGGCCACCGCCGCGGTGCTGGCCACCCTCGGACGGTCGCTCGCGAACCTGCACGACGCCGGGCTGGTCCACGGAAAGCTCTCGCTCGATCACGTCATCGTCGGCCCCGACGGCCCGGTGTTGTGCTCCCCGAGGGGTCGGGTGGTCGGATCGGCGGTCGGATCGGCGGTCGATCCGGCTCTCGACTCGCTCGGTCTCGCCCGGTGCCTCACGGCGCTGCTCGAGCGATGGGACGACCTCGACGTCAAGGTGGCGAACCGGTCGGCGTGGCAGCGGCTGGCCGAACGACTCGGCGACGAGCACGATCCCCTACCGCTGCGGCGTGCGGCGGTCGCCTTCGATCGATTGGCAACGGCGGCCGAGCTCGTGCCCGCCGAGTCGACCGGCGACGACACCCGACCTCGACGCACGCCCTGGCGATTCGTTCCCGGGAACCGGCGCCGCCCCGGGATCGCCCTGGTCCTCGGAGCCGTGGCGCTCAGCCTTGCGGGCCTGGTCCTGGCGTCGGGCCTGGCGTCCGTCGGACCCCTCGGCAACACCGATCGGTCGGGGGCGGCTGCCCCGCCCGAGGTGGTGGTCGACGGCGATCGCTACCGGGTCGGCGAACCCGGCGACGTCGCGCTCGTCGTCGAGCGCCGCTGCCCCGGTCAGCCGCTGGTGCTGCTGCTCGACCGGGCCCGATCGACGATCTGGCGCTTCGACGACTCCTCGTTCGACGCCGACCGGTTCACCGCGATCGGCGACCCCGTCGGCCGGGTGCCGGGGGCCACCGACCTGGTCGTCGAGCCGGCCGACGATCCCGACGGCCCGAGCTGTCCGACGATCTGGGCGATCGGTCCGGCGGGGCGGCGAGTCGTGGTCGACCCCGCCACCGGTTCCGAGACCGGCGAGCCGTCGTCGCTCCCGGGATCCGAGGAAGCCGGGGGTTGACGGGAGCGTCGACGACGGTTTTCGACGTCGCTCCGACGCCTCGGCCGAGTCGTTCGCCTAGTTCGCCGGGGCCGGTCCGGCGGCAGTGAGTCCGAGATCACTCAACCGGTCGACGGCGGCGTCGAATTCGACACCGAGGATGCAGGCCAGAGCCCGGAGGTCGTCCTGGCGAACCGTGAGCACCCGTCCGTTGAAGTCCTGGCGCTGGACCTGGATCATGCCGAGGTACCGCCCCAGCATCTCGCCCTCGGGTCCCGGGACCGAATCGAGCTGCGTGAGTTCGAGCGTGACTCCGGCCCGGCCGGTGCGGCCGGTGAGATCGACGGTGCCGGGGGTGATCCCCACCGTCGTGGCGCGGGGAAGCAGTTGGTCGACCGGCACGCTGTAGAACGTGGCCAGTCGCTCGAGGCGGGGCACCGAGATGGCTCGCTCCCCCCGCTCGTAGGCGCCGAGCACCGACGCCTTGAACTCCTGGTCGGAGGTGGCCTCGACATCCTGGAGCGAGAGTCGCTTCTGGCGTCGGATGGCCCGGAGTCGTTCGCCGACTCGGCGCCCGTACTCGGATCCGGCCTCGTTGAAATCGTCCTCGCCCATGCTTCTCCTCGAACTGGGCGGATTCGCCGCCATTCACACGCAGACGACAACCTAATCGTCACACAGTGCGGCATCAACCACCCCATGCGTTCGATGTGGGACCACGCAGGTCAGGGGCCCGACAGGCGGCCTCCGGCCGAGCGCCAGGCGGCCATGATCGTGGCGGCGGCCAACGCTGCCGTCTCGGCTCGGAGCACACCACCGGGCAACGACACGGTGGGGCGTCGTTCGCGCTCGGCCGGGCCGAAGCCGCCCTCGGGTCCGATGAAGACCGACCGGACGTCCGGTCCGAGTGCCGGGCCGTCGGGGTCGGCCAGGGCCACGGCTCCCCGATCGGGAACGGGGGCGTCCGATGCCGGTTCGGGCCCGAACCGCTCGACCTCGCTCCGCCACGCCTGCTCGAGGGGCGCCGGCGACTCGATCGAGGGCAGCCACACCCGCCGACTCTGCATCGAGGCTTCCCGGGCGATCCGACCGAGGCGCTCGTGCTGCTTGGCCCAGCGGGCGGCGTCCCAACGCACGACCGACCGTTCGGTCGTGACCACGAGGATGCGATCGATGCCGAGTTCGGTCAGCTTCTGCACCGTCCAGTCCGGCCGGTCACCCTTCACCGGCGCGAAGCCGACCGACAGGGTCCAGGGCGGCGTCGGGTCGACGTGGATCGGGCCCTGCGGTTCGGGCCGGCGGGCGAACGCAGCCACCCGCCACCGTCCGTACCCGTCGCCGATGGTGACCGCTGTGCCGTCGGCGATCCGCAACACCCGCGACAGATGATGGTGGTCGTCGGGGTCGAGCTCGGGGTCGTCGAGGTCGGCAACGAAGACCAGCGGCCGATCCCGACGATCGAGCAGCGCAGCGTTCGCCGCCGAGCGGGGGTCGGGCTCGGCTCGGGGCATCGGATCAGGTGAACGCCGACTTGATCTTCGAGAACAGCTTGCCGTCACTGGGCGGCTTGACGCGTTTCTCCCCGGAGTTCGGCCAGCTGACGAAGGAGCGCCGCCTGGGCGTCGTCGAGACCGACGGGGGTGTCGACCACCACCGACAGCACCACGGCACCGCGTCCACGGCCCCGGAGGCGGGGGACGCCGTGCTCACGGATCACGAAGGTCTGGCCCGTGGTGGTCCCGGCGGGCACCTCGACCTCGACCGGCCCGTCGATCGTGTCGAACGAGATCGTCGCCCCGAGTGCGGCCTGCGTCGCCGCGACGTGCAGTTCGGCATGCAGATCGTCGCCGTCGCGGGTGAAGACGGGATGGCGGGCCACCCGGACCTCGACGTAGAGGTCGCCGCTCGCCCCGCCCCGGGGGCCGACGGCGCCGCGGCCCGAGAGCCGCAGGGTGGTGCCGTGGGCGACGCCCGCCGGGATGTCGACGGTGTAGGTCTGTTCCTTGACCTGGCGGCCCTCGCCGTTGCAGCTGTGGCAGGTCTCCGACACCACGCGACCCTCGCCGGCGCACCGGGGGCATGCCGAGGTGGTGACCATCTGGCCGAGGATCGACTGGCGGACCTGACGGACCTGCCCCGTCCCGGCGCACTGCAGGCACTGGTTGACCTCGGCGCCGGGCGCGGCGCCGGTGGCGTCGCAGGTCTCGCAGGCGATGGCCGTGGTGACCGTGACCGCCTTGGCCTTGCCCCGGACGGTGTCTTCGAGGGTGAGCTCGGCGACGACCTGGAGATCGGCGCCGCGGGTGTTGGTGGCGCGTCCACCACCCCCGCCGCCCATGTTGAAGAACGCATCGAAGATGTCGCCGAATCCGCCGCCACCGAACGGGTCGCCACCACCGGGTCCGTTTGCCGACCCGAACCGGTCGTAGTTCGAGCGCTTGTCGGGGTCGCTCAGCACCTCGTAGGCCTCGGCCACCTGCTTGAACTTCGCCTCGGCGGCGGCGTTGCCGGGATTGGCGTCGGGGTGCAGTTCCCGGGCGAGCTTGCGGTACGCCTTCTTGATGTCGTCTTGCGATGCCCGGCGATCGACGCCGAGCAGATCGTAGAAATCAGCCATTCTTGGCGGTCACCCTTCGCTGAGGCGGAGCCCGAGTTGGCGGGACACCACGGCCACGGTGGCCATTGCCTGCGGATAGTTCATTCGGGTCGGACCGAGCACGGCGATCGACCCTGCTCGCTCACCGTCGATCTCGTAGGGCGAGACCACGACGCTGCACTCACCCAGTCGATCCTCGCCCGTCTCGGTGCCGATTGCGACCTGCAGGCCGCGATCGAGCATGCCGCTCATGACGTTGACCACGACCAACTGCTGCTCGAGGATGGTCAGCACCTTGCGCACCGATTCGATGGCCTCGAACTCGCCGGCGACCTTCGACGTCCCGTTGACGTAGACCCGGTCGGCGTCGTGACTGCGCGAGATGATCGAGGCGAACATGGTGGCGGCGAGCGCATCGAGGGTCGGCACCCCGATCGGCGCCGGTTCCTGGGCGTGGGCCAGGGAACGATCGAGCACGGCCGACGCCAGGGCCTGCTGGATCCGGCCGAGGGCGGCATCGTCGAGGTCATCGGCGAGCTCGACGGTGTGTTTGTCGATGGTCCCGTTGCTCATCACCACGACCACGAGCACCACGCGGGGCGTGAGACCGACGATCTGGAGGGAACGGACGGTGACCGCATCGACGGTGTGGTCGACCACCACGGCCGCATAGCGGGTGAGGTCGCTCAACAGCGAGGCGGTGTCTCGCATCATGTGTTCGATCTCGCCCCGGACCTGGTTGAAGAAGCTGGCGATCTGATGGCGCTCGGGCGAACGGAGTTCGATCTCGCCGGCGGTGTCGACGAAGTGGCGATAGCCCTTCTCGGTGGGGATACGGCCGGCGCTGGTGTGGGGTTGGGCCAGGTAGCCGGCCTGTTCGAGCGCCGCCATCTCGTTGCGGATGGTGGCCGCGGAGACGTTGAGCGAGGTCGAGGCCATGACCGATCCCGACCCGACGGGCTGGGCGGTCTCGATGTATTCCGAGACGATGGCGGTGAGGATTGCGGCCTTGCGTGCGTCGAGCATGTGATCGTGCCGATGGTCGGAGGCGAAGCGGTGGGAGCGAGCGGTGGGGGGTGACACGGACGTGGCCAGACCGGCCCCGTCGCGCGGACCCGGTCCATTCTAGTCCCAGGTCGACTTGAGCCTGTCATAGCGGGCCAGCGACTCGATCCGCTCGGCGCCGTGCTCGACGATCGGGGCGGGGTACGCAGCCGGGCGTCGCAGGCCGGCGGTCCACGGCTCGTGGACCTCGGAGTCGTCGAGTTCGGCCAGTTCGGGGACGTGGCGGCGCAGGTAGGTGCCGGTGGGATCGAACTTCTTGCTCTGCCCGATCGGGTTGAACACCCGGAAGTAGGGGGAAGCGTCGGTGCCGGTTCCGGCGACCCACTGCCACCCGTGCTGGTTGGAGGCGAGGTCGCCGTCGACGAGGTGGGCCATGAAGTGGCGGGCACCCCAGGTCCAGTCGATGTGCAGGTCCTTGACGAGGAAGCTGGCAACGATCATGCGTACCCGGTTGTGCATCCAGCCCTCGGCGAGGAGCTGACGCATCCCGGCGTCGACGATGGGGTAGCCGGTACGGCCGGCGCACCACGCCTCGAAGCGTTCGACGGCCCGATCGTCGGTGTCGACCTCCATGCCCGCCATCTTGGGGACGTAGGCGTTTCGGGCCGACTCCGGGCGCTGGAACAGGACGTCGGCGTAGAACTCCCGCCAGGCCAGTTCCTTGCGGAACACGTCCTCACCCTTGGTGTGTCCGAGACGGTCGAGGATCTGGCGGGGGTGCAGGATGCCCCACTTGAGGTAGGGGCTGAGCCGGCTGGTGCCGTCGACGCCGGGACGGTTCCGCTCGTCGGCGTAATCGGCGACCGGACCATCGAGGAAGGCGTCGAGCCGGTCCCAGGCCGCCTCTTCACTCGCCGGCGGGAGGTGGGCGTCGACGTCGGGGGCGTCGGCGATCGGCTCGGACGTCACACCGCTGACCCAGTCGACGTCGACCCGGCCGAGCGGTTCGGGCCAACCGATCGATTCCCAGGCCCGCGAGAAGGGCGTGAACACCTTGTAGGGGGTGCCCGATCCGGTCTTGACGGTGCCGGGGGCGACGGCGTAGTTGGCGTCTCGGTAGTGCACCGAGACCCCGGCCGCCGACAGGGTCTCGCCGACGATGTCGTCGCGTCGGCGTCCGTACGGGGCGAAGTCGTCGGTGGCGTAGACGGCTCGGGCGCCGGTCTCGGCGGCGAGGCCGGCCAGCACGTCGGCCGGGGCGCCGGACCGGACCACCAGGTTGCCGCCCATCGAGCGGTCGAGATGCTGCAGGGCATCAGCCAGGAACGCGAGGCGCGGGGCACCCGAAGGGGCACGCAGAGCCTCGTCGTTGACGAAGACCCCGATCACCGGTCCGGCTGCGGCGGCCTCGGCCAGGGCTCGCTGATCGGCGAGACGCAGGTCGCGGCGGAACCAGAAGATCGCTGCGGGAGCCGTGTCAGTCATCGAGCCGTGTCAGTCATCGAGCCGGAGGGCCCGGATGAAGGTGTCGGGCGGGATCTCGACCCGGCCGATCGCCTTCATTCGCTTCTTGCCCTCCTTCTGCTTGTTGAGCAGCTTGTTCTTGCGGGTCACGTCGCCGCCGTAGAGCTTGGCCGTGACGTCCTTGCGGTAGGCCTTGACCGTCTCGCGGGCGATGATCCGGCCGCCGATGGCGGCCTGGATCGGCACGTCGAACTGCTGGCGGGGAATGATCTCCTTCAGCTTCTCGGCCGTGCGACGGCCGTATTCGTAGGCCGAATCGCGGTGGACGATGGTCGAGAACGCGTCGACCTGTTCACCGTTGAACAGGATGTCGACCCGGACGAGATCGCCGGGCTCGTAGCCGACGGCCTCGTAGTCGAGGCTGGCGTAGCCCTGGGTGCGGCTCTTGAGCTGGTCGAAGAAGTCGATCACGACCTCGGCCAGGGGCAGGGTGTAGACGAGTTCGAGTCGCTCGGGCGAGAGGTACTCCATGCGTTCCATCCGGCCCCGCCGCTTCTGACACAGCTCCATCAGGGTGCCGGTGTAGGTCGACGGGGTGATCATCGAGGCTCGCAGATACGGCTCGTCGATCTTGCGCCAGTCACCCGACGGCGGGAGCATCGACGGGTTGTCGATCACCCGCTCTTCCCCGTCGAGCATCGTGATCTGGTACGACACCGACGGTGACGTGGCGATCAGGTTGAGGTCGAACTCGCGCTCGAGCCGTTCCCGGACGATCTCCATGTGCAGCAGTCCGAGGAAGCCGCAGCGGAACCCGAACCCGAGCGCGGTGGAGGTCTCGGGTTCGAACGTGAACGAGCCGTCGTCGAGCCGGAGCTTGTCGAGGGCGTCGCGGAAGTTGTCGTAGTCGTCGCCGTCGACGGGATAGAGCCCGCAGAACACCATGGGCTGGGGCTCGCGGTAGCCCTCGAGGGGCGCCGCGGCCCCGGCGTGGAACGTGGTGATGGTCTCACCGGATCGGGCTTCGCGGACGTCCTTGATCCCGGCGATCAGGTAGCCGACCTCGCCCGGACCGAGTTCCTTCACCGGAGTGCTGACCGGCAGTCGGACCCCGACCTCGTCGGCGTCGTAGGTGGCTCCGGCCTGCATGAACCGCAGCTTCTCGCCGGTTCGCAGGGTGCCGTTGACCACGCGGACGCTGGAGACGACCCCGCGGTAGGTGTCGAAGTGCGAGTCGAAGATGAGGGCCTGGAGCGGTTCGTCGGCGTCGCCTTCGGGCGGGGGGATCCGCTCGACGATGGCGTCGAGCAGTTCGGGAACGCCCTCGCCGGTCTTGGCCGACATCCGCAGGATGTCTTCGGCCGGGAAGCCCAGGATCTTCTCGATCTCGGCGGCGTAGCGTTCGGGTTCGGCGGCCGGCAGATCGATCTTGTTGAGCACCGGGACGATCTCGAGGTCGTTGTCGATGGCCAGGTAGGTGTTGGCCAGGGTCTGGGCCTCGATCCCTTGTGCGGCGTCGATCACGAGGATCACGCCCTCGCAGGCCACCAGCGATCGGCTGACCTCGTAGCCGAAGTCGACGTGGCCGGGGGTGTCGATCAGGTTGATGACGTAGTCGCCGTACTTGAGGCGGACGCTCTGCAGCTTGATCGTGATCCCACGCTCGCGTTCGATGTCCATCGAGTCGAGGTACTGCGCTCGCATGTCTCGGGCCTCGACCGCCCCGCACAGTTCGAGCAGGCGGTCGGCGAGGGTCGACTTGCCGTGATCGATGTGCGCGATGATGGCGATGTTGCGGATTTTCGAGCGCTCCATGATGGGGAGAAACGGTATCCGTTGGCGGGCCGTCTCGGATTGCCGTCGTGCGCTCGTCGGATTCGATGCCGCCGCCGCTAACATCGTCGGGTCCGACGTACGTGTCAGAGGTATTCCGTGGCCAACATCAAGAGCCAGATCAAGCGCAACGCACAGAACGAGAAGCGACGCCTTCGCAATCGTGCCGTTCGTGCCGAACTGCGCACCCGTGAGAAGTCGGCGGCTGCGGCCGTCGGCACCGAGAACGAGGCCGAGGCCCTGCGCCTGGCGATCAAGAAGATCGACAAGGCCGCCGCCAAGGGTGTGGTGCACAAGAACGCCGCCGCTCGCAAGAAGAGCCGCCTCATCGCCCGCCTTCGGGCCACCGCCGACGAGGCCTGATCGACCGATCCTCGGTCGGCACACACTGGCCGACCCAACCCTGATTCCCGCCGACGGGGAGCCTCTCGAGGCTCCCCGTTCGCCGTTTTCCCCCGCCCGCACACCCCACCCGAACCGTGGGGGCTCCGTCCAAAACCGAACTTCCGAGGGGGCTCCGTACGCCGGACCGTACGCAGGCTCCTCGGTTGTCGGGGAACGGACGGTGACTCCACGGTTGCGTGGGTGGAATGGGGCGGGGCCGGCGGTCAGCGGGAGAGGCGGGCCAGACGGGCGACGAGGACCTCGATGATGCCTTCGCTCGGCACGGCCGAGCCGCCCCGCAGGTCGAGATCGGCCCGGGCCAGCAGCTGGGTGATCTCGGCCAGGCGGTCGTGACCGAGTTTGCGGCTCAGCCCGAGGGCCTTCTTGGCCGGGAACGTCGAGCCCTTGATGCCGAGCACGTCGGCGGCCGCCCGCTCGTCTCGCAGGTCGAGCCCGTCGAGCGCCAGCGCCCGCTGATAGTGCGCATGCAGAGTCGACATGATGGCGAGCGGGTGGCGCTCGCCACCGCGAACCATCCGGTCGATCTTCTCGAGGGACAGGCCGATGTCGCCGCTGTCGATGGCGTCGGTGAGTTCCCAGGGCGGGACGTCGGCGGCCTCGCCGAGGAACGGCTCGATCTGGGCCAGGCCGATGGCCGCGCCCTCGCCGTAGCTCGAGATCAGGGCCTCGACGATGGGCTGGACCCGCCCGGCATCGTCGCCGAGGTGATCGACGATCCGGCGGCGGGCCGCCGCGTCGAGCTTGATCGGTGCATCGTGGAGCCGCTCCTCGACCAGCGCCTTGCGACCCTTGCCGCTGGGGGCGGCGTCGATCTCTCGGCCACCGGCGGCCTTCAGCGCCTCCTTGAGGCTCTTGGGAACCGCACCCAACCGGGCCCCGGCGACCGACCCCTTCTCCCACACCATCACCAGATCGGTGGTGTCGAGGGGTGACTCGAGCCAGCGAACCAGTGGCGCCACCTGTTCGGCCCGGGTGAACAGGGCGAGGTTCCGACCGATCACGATGCGGCGGGGCGTGAGGAACGGCGGCGTGTGCGCGGCGTAGACCAGCGGGTCGATCACCGCGTCGGACCGATCGCCGTGGTACTCCTTCTCGCCGAGCTCTTCGACCATCAGCGTGCGGTCGCCGTCACCGAGGAGGGCCCGCACTTCCCGCTGCAGCGCCTGGGCGACCAGTGACGGGTCGTCGCCCTTGATGAGCAGCACCGCCACGATCAGTTCCGCTCGGCGAAGCTCAGGATCTCGGCCATGGTGTCGGCCAGTCGACGCGACGCCCGGACGTCGTGGGCCCGCAGCACCCGGCATCCCTTGGTGATCCCGATGACGTGGGCCGCCATCGTCCCGGCGGCGATGTCGTGACGATCGGTGTCGAGCAGTTCGAACAGGAACCGCTTGTTCGACGCCGACAGCAGCAACGGGTAGCCCAGCGTGGCCAGCTCGTCGGATCGGTGCAGCAGTTCGATCGACTGGTTCTTGATCTTCCCGAGATCGAGCCCGGCATCGACGATGATCCGGGTGCGCGGGATGCCGGCGGCGAGGGCCTGGTCGGCCCGATCGGTGAGGAACGCACGAACGTCGGCGACGAGATCGGAATACACCGGGTCAGGGTCGGCGACCCGGGGAGCCAGACGGATGTGGGTGGCGACGACCGTGGCGTTGCCGGCGGCGGCGACCGCCAGGTAGTCGGGGTCGGCGAAGCCCGAGATGTCGTTGCCAACGTCGGCGCCGACGGCGAGCGACTGGCGCAGCACCTCGGCCCGCCAGGTGTCGACCGAGATCGGCAGGTCGAATCGTTCGCGCAGCGCCACGATCGCCGGGACCACACGGTGCAGTTCCTCGTCGAGCCCGACGGGGTCACCGGGTCCGGCCTTCACCCCGCCGACGTCGAGGAAGTCGGCGCCGTCGTCGACCAGTTGCTCGGCCTTGGCGAGGAACTGGTCGAAACTCCAGTACTCACCGGCGTCGTAAAACGAGTCGGGCGTTCGGTTCAGAATGCCCATCACGAGCGCGCGATGTGTGACATCGAACCGATGGGTGCCCAACTCCAGAAGCACGGCGCAACGCTAGCGGCTCGGGCCCCGCACCCGACGGGCCGGAGCGGGCTCGATGGAGGCCGGATCGGTCTCCTCGGCTCAGCCGAGGTGCGGGCCCGGCGCGGGAAGCACCAGGGCGAGCCCGGCCTGCACGTCGGGGTCGATCACGTCGGCCGACATGCCGAGGCTCAGCGTGAGCAGGTACCAGAGGACTGCGTGATGCACGAGCCGTTCGGGGTGCTGCGAGAACCGGGACAGTCCGTCGATGACCGGCGGGGCGGCCCGTCCGACGAGGTGCACGAGCCCCTCGGCGCCGGCGGCACCCAGTTCGTTGGCGCCCTCGGCGACGGCCTCGAAGGCGGTGGTGACCGATTCGTGGTCGACCACACCGAATCCACCTCGACCGGCGATCGTCGGGTCGGCCGAGCAGATCACCAGCGCGGTCTGGCACGATCCGAGCATGCCGACGGTGAGCCGGCTGCGGATCCGGGAGTCCTGTTCGACCTCGTCGGGTCCGATCCCGCCTTCGGGCAGGGCGTCGCCGAGGTAGGAGGTGACCGCGGCGGTGGCCAGCCGGGGCAGGGCGGCCACCGTGTCCGGGGTGAGCTGGGCGTAGGCCTCGATGATCTGGCGTTGGCCCTCGTCGGGCCGCACGTCGGCGTCGGTGTATCCCGCAGTGAACCGGTTGAGGCGAAGCGCTGGCATGAGGGGAGTCTCGGATCGGACCCGTCGACGGACATAGGCCGTCCGGCTCCACCCGGCACCCTCACCGAGCCGATCACCGCGGGTAACGCCGGGTCGGCCTGGCAGACTCGATGGGTGCTGTTCGCCCAAGACGACCTCCCAACCGACGCGCTCCCCTCCCCCGACACGTTCAACGGTTGGGCACTCGGCGCGCTGATCCTGCTGACCGGGCTGCTGGTCCTGCACAAGGTCGTGTCGGTGATCGCCCGGCTCCTGCTCGACGACGACGGCATCGCCAAGAAACTCCTGCTGGCCACCCGGGCCCCGATCCGGGTCATCCTCATCGGGACCGGGCTGCTGTTCTGGCTCGACCAGTCGAGCCTGGAACCCGACACCTACGACACCTTGCGGCACGGCAGCCAGATCGTGCTCATCACCGGGTTCGGGTTCCTGCTGATCCGCATCGTCGGGTTCGTCACCGACTCGGTCGTGTCGCGGCTCCCCCTGAGCGAGTCCGACAACCTGCGCTCCCGCCGGGCCCAGACGCAGGTGACCGTGCTGCGACGGGTCGGCAACGTCGCCATCGGCGTGCTCACCGCCGGCGTCATCCTCTGGACGTTCCCGAGCGTGCGGGCGCTGGGCACCTCGATCCTGGCGTCGGCCGGCCTGATCGGCATCCTGGCCGGCGTCGCGGCCCGCTCCACGTTCGGCAACCTGGTCGCCGGGTTGCAGATCGCGTTCGCCGAACCCATCCGGCTCGACGACGTCGTGGTGGTCGAGGGTGAGTACGGAACGATCGAGGAGATCACGCTGACCTTCGTCGTCATGCGGTCCTGGGACAAGCGACGCATCGTGCTGCCGACGTCGTGGTTCATCGAGAACCGGTTCGAGAACTGGACCAAGACCAGTTCCGATCTCACCGGTGCGGTCATGATCCACCTCGACCTCGACGCCGACATCGACGCCTTCCGGGCCGAGGCGCTGCGGTTCATCGCCACCCGGGCGGAGTGGGACGGGGCCGTGGCGGCGGTGCACGTGGTCGATGCCACGGCGACCGCCAAGCAGGTCCGGGTGACCGCCAGCGCCGCCGACAGCTCCCACACGTTCGAGTTGCGGGCCGCCGTCCGGGAACACCTCCTGCACTGGGTGAGCGAGTCCCGTCCGCAGGACCTCGCCCGCTTCCGTTCCGAGATCGAGGATCGCCGGATGGGCAACTGAGCCCACCGAAGTCAATTTCTGTTCAAGTTCCTTGATTTTCCCGTCGATCGCTTGACTGCGGCCGGAAACCGCACGGCAGCCCGACTGTCGATCGAACGAGGAGCACGCCATGAGCGAACAGACCAACGAATCCCGCCGTCGGCGCCGCATGACCGCCGCGATCATCACCGGTGTCGCGATGTTCGGCGTCGTCGGCGCCTCCGCCGCCAGCCTGGGCGGTGTGACCAGCAACAGCCTCGGAGCCGATGTCGGCGTGGTGGCGAGTTGTGACACCAACGGGGTCACGCTCGGCTACACCAACGGCTACGACGCCGCGAGCGGCGCCTACCGCACCACCGGCGTCTCGGTGTCGGCCATCGACGCCGCCTGCAACGGCCTGACGATCAACGTCACGCTCAAGAACACCGCCGGCGCCAGCATCGGCACCGGCAGCGCCACGGTCGCCGCCGGTGCGGCCACGATCGCCCTGTCCACGCCCGCCCCGGCGGCGCAGGTCACCGGCGCCGCCGTCGTCATCGCCGGCTGATGCGCCACGGTCGCTCACCGTTCCCGGGCTCGCGGTTCGACCCGTGAGCCCGGGTCGGTAGCGGCCCGAATCCCGGTGGGTCGGCGCCGTACGCCGGACCACCATCCCCTCTCGTCACGAACGAGCCGTCCATGCAACGACGAAACCACATCCGAACGAGCAGCAGTCGACGGGCCTCCGGGCTCGTCGTTGCCGCGTTCGGACTGCTCGTTGCCATGGCGACCGGCGGCGTGGTGGCCCAGGCGGCCGGGCTCGGTGGTGTGACCTCGGCCCGGTTGACGGCCTCGACGCAGGCGACCTCGACCGGGGCACCCACGGTGGTGGCCTGGGAGGACTTCACCGGCACCAACGGCACCAACCTGAACGGGACCGCGACGAACGGGGGCGGACCGTCGTGGAACGCGATCCGGGGGACGTGGCAGATCCTGGGCAACCAGGCCGACGCCTCCAACGGTGACGTCGCCCTGGTGGTCGACGGCGGTTCGCCCGATCGGGCGGTCGAGGCGACGGTCTGGCGGGGCGGCACGACGTTCGACATCGGGGTCGTTGCCAACATGAACGCGGCCGGCACCCAGTTCATCACCGTCGAGCTGACCTCGGCGGCGAACGGACGGCTCGAGATGTGGCGCTTCAACGGCGGGTGGACGTTGCTCGCCTCGGTGGCCGGGCTCTACACCGGCCCGGCGGCGGGGTGGCCGGCCTCGGCGGTGATCCGTTTCGAGTCACAGCCCGGTGGCGTGATGAACGTCCTGCTCGACGGGGTCCCGCGGCTCAGCCACACGCTCACCGTCGGCGACCAGGCCGTGTTCAAGAACGGCGCCCATCAGCTCTTCGGCCTCTATTCCTACTTCGACGGAGTCTCCCGCTGGGACGACTTCCACGTGGACGCGTGAGCGCCGTGCGAGCTCGGATCCTCCTGCGCCGGATCGTCGGCCTGTTCTGGCTGCTGCTCCTGATCGTCGCCCTGGTCGCGGTCTGGCCGGCCCGCTTCGGGGGTTCGGCGTCGTTCGTGGTGGTGCAGGGCGAGTCGATGGAGCCCACCTATCACACCGGCGATCTGATCTACGCCCGGTCCGTGGACGACGTCGAGGTCGGCGACATCGCGGTCTATCGCGACGAGAGCCCGGTCGGTGGTGAGGTGCTCGTCATCCACCGGATCATCGAGCAACTCGACGACGGTCGCTTCGTCTTCCAGGGCGACAATCGGGACCAGCCCGACGGCACCCGCCCCTCGGCCGATCGGATCGTGGCCCGACCGGTGGTCAACCTCGGTCCGATCCCGACCGCTCTGCTCCTGCGCCTGCCCCTGCTGCTCGCCCTGCTGGTCGGGGCGACGATGGTGTGGTGGCTGTGGCCGCGGCGCGACGAGCTGGCCGAAGACGAGCCAGCCGAGGAGCAGGGAGCGACCCCGATCGACCGGGTGAGCGAGCTCGTGGCTTCGGCGGCCGAGCGACCGATCGGCGAGGCCCGGCCCTACCCACTGTTCGCCACCATCACCTCGAGGTGGAGCCCGTCGGTCGGCACCACTCGCAGGGTGGCCGAGCCGGTGGGGAGTTCGAGCGCCGAGGTGACCCGGCGGGCACCGACGATCCGGTGCTGCGAGGGCGCCAACACGATGCCGACCGAGGTGACGTCGCGCACCGCGGTGGCGGTGTCGGCGGCCGAGCGACCGCCCGTGGCCATGACCACCACGTCGACGTCGAGGATGCGGGCTGCGACGAGTCCCTCGACGAGGTCGGCGGCCGGCGAACCGTCGACCACGAGCACACTCACCCCCGAACTGGTGTCGGCGGGCCAGTAGGTCGCACCCGGGGCCGGGTGGGCGACCACCGTGGGCGACGAGACGACCGTGGTGGCCCCCACCACCAGAGCCGCCGCCCAACTCGATCGGCGCAGGACCGACCGGCCCTCGCCGACCCAACCGACCGCAACGAGAGCGATGGCCACCACCGGCGGACCCGGTCCGATCATCGGTGACGGCACCCGCAGCGCCCAACGGGACACCTCGTCGATCCACCACACCGCCGCCGCCGGCGGCCACATCAGCACCAGTCCCGATGAGCTCGCCCGGAGCGCCGGCGGTGCCGACGACGCCGGCCAGGACACCGCCGGTGAGGCCCCAGGTCATCACGAACCCGGCGGCCCAGCCGGCGAGCAGGTTGGCGGGGACGGTCACGAGGGCCACCGGACCGAAGACGGCGACCAGCAGCGGGGTGACGCCGAGTTGGGCGCCGAGGGTGACCGACAGCGGTTCGCGCCACCACCGACCCCGGTCGGATCCCGCACCGGGCAGCCGAGCCCTGATCACCGGTCCGATCACCAGGATCCCCAGCGAGGCGGCCACGGAGAGCCGGAATCCGACCGAGGCGGCCAGGAACGGATCGACGGTCAGCAGGGCGATCACGGCGATCGACAGGGCTCGGACGCCGGCCGCCCGGCCGCCGGTGCCGAAGGCGACGACCGCCACCCCGGCCGTCACCGTGGCCCGCAGGACCGACGGCTCGAGCCGCGTGGCGACGGCGAAGACGGCGAGGACGGCGATCGTGGCGAGGATCCTCGGCCACCAGCCGAGACGCCGGATCCACGGCCCCATGACGGCCAGGACGAACGCCACGTTCTGACCACTGACGGCGAGCAGGTGCGACAGCCCGACGGCGCGGAACCGGGCCTTCTGCCCCTCTCCCTGGAACCGGTCGTCGCCGATCACCAGACCGGTGTAGAGCGGTCGGTACGACGCCGGGAGCAGCCGGGCTCCCCGATCGACGGCGTCGCGAAGGCTCTGCGACGGACGGAGCCACCAGGCGACACCCCGCACCGGACCGAGCTCGTCGACCGACAGCCGTCCGACGACGTGTCTCGACCGATTCCAGTCGGTGGCCTCGATGGGTCGGAGCCGGCCGGTCACCGCGACCGACTCCCCGGCGGTCAACCCTGCGGCTGCGGGCAGGTCCCAGCCGGCGCCGACCTGCACCCGTTGCCCGGTGTCGAGCGAGGCCACGAAGGTCGTCCCGTAGGGTCCGGGTCGGGGATCGGTGACCAGCCGGGCCGAGCCGGCGAACGCCGCCGAGGTCGATGGTCGGTAGGCGGCTTCGGCCATGGTCGACCGGGCGCCGATCAGCACCACGATCCCCGCCAGCAGCAGCGGAGGCCGCACGGCCCGCACGGCCGCCACGCAGACGATCAGTCCCAGGCCGGCGGCGACCGTGGGCATCGGCACCGTCAGCCACCGGCCGCCGAGGGCGGCCACCCAGGCGGCGACGGCGAGTCCGGCGATCCAGGGCTCGCTCATCCGACGGTGACCTCGCCGGCGAGGCGCTCGAACTTGGCCGGCCCGATGCCGGCGACGTCGAGCAACTGATCGATCGATCGGAACGGTCCGTTCTGCTCGCGCCAGTCGAGGATGGCCTGCGCCGTTGCCGGGCCGACCCCGGTCAGGGTCTCCAGCTCGGCCGCGGTGGCCCGATTGAGGTCGACCGGGGCGGCCGACCCTTCGGCGGTCGCCCCACCGGGCAGCACGGGCCGCACGGGTACGGTCGGGGTCTCGCCGACGATCGGGATCCGGATCTGGCTGCCGTCGACGAGCGGTTCGGCGAGGTTGACCAGCGACAGGTCGGCGTCGGGTCGAGCCCCGCCGGCGGCCTCGACGGCGTCGATGACCCGGCGGCCAGGGTCGAGCGTGTAGACACCGGGCTGTTGTACGGCACCGGCCACGTGCACGATCAACGGCTGAGCTGCGGCCTCGGCCACCGCGGGCGCCGTCGTCGGGTCGAGCGCCACGGTCGGGATGCGGTCCTCGATCGGAGGGCCCGGCGCCGACCGAATCGCCCACCACAGGCCGAGGGCGATCAGCCCGACCGTGGCCACGCCCAGGGCGAGGCTCGGGACCTGCCGGCGTCGCCGCTCGACCCACACCACGACGTCGTCGAGCACGTCCGACAGACTGCGGGGGCGGCGATCGAACGGATCGACCGACCCCCCTTCGACCGATTGGTCCATGGGTCGCTTCCCGGATGCGGTCGTGGCCGAGCCACGGATCGTTTGGGGGAAGCGCGCGGGGGAAGCGGGACCGGCTCGGATCGAGCCGTGATCAGACTAACCGGGCCGGTCGGGATCGGCGCCGGTCACGCCGTCAGAACAGGCGGGTGCTGAGCTTCTTGCGCCAGCCGGCGGTGTTGGGATGGTCGTTGCCGAGGATGGCGAGCAGGTC
Source organism: uncultured Acidimicrobiales bacterium (assembly GCA_963717115.1). Lineage (GTDB taxonomy): Bacteria > Actinomycetota > Acidimicrobiia > Acidimicrobiales > SZUA-35 > JBBQUN01. The sequence continues at coordinate 1,259,422 of CAVQVO010000020.1, forward strand.
GAGGAAGCGGGCCCGAGCGTCTTCGTCGGCCTTGACCGAGTCGAGCAGGGATTCGAGTTCGGCCTCGATCTCGACGTTCTCGGCCGATCCCGACGAGAGACCGACGCGGGCGAGGGCACCCACGGTGCGGGCCTGTTCGGTCTCGGGGATCTTGGCCAGGACGTCGAGGGCGTCTTGGTGGCGACGCGGCGTCGACGTAGAGCTGGGCCAGGGCCACGGTGGCGTCGTGATGCCCGGGCTGCAGGGCCAGGATCTGGAGCAGCGAGTCCTCGTCGCCGGCGGCGAGGAGGTCGGCGATCTGGCGCTCGGTCTCGTTCGGGGCGAGACCCTCGATGAAGGTCCGGATCTGGGCCTCGGGGACGGCGCCGGTGAAGCCGTCGACCACCGCCCCCTGCGACAGGGCGTAGACGGCGGGGATGGACTGCACCCGGAACGCCGCCGAGGCCTGGGGGTTCTCGTCGACGTTGATCTTGGCCAGGGCGATCCGAGGGGTCTCGGCGCCGGCGTTGGCCTCGTCGATGACCTTCTCGATCATCGGGCCCAGGGTCTTGCAGGGCCCGCACCAGGGAGCCCACAGGTCGACCACCACCGGGATGGACATCGAGAGTTGCAGGACGTCTCGTTCGAACGTGGCATCGGTGACATCGATCAGCACGGTTCGAGGCTACCGGCCGACCGCCGGGGGTGGCACGGTGCCGGTCTCGAACATCGGCCCGAGGGGACCGACGACCCTAGGCCGACCCGGACATCGCCCGTACGGTCGAGGCGTGTACCGAATCGTGTCCCGTGAGCCGCTCAACGCGGTCACCTTCCGATGGGACATCGAGGCCCCCGACGTCGCCGCCTCGGCCGAACCCGGCCAGTTCGTCATGGTGCGTCTGCACGACGGGTCCGAACGCATCCCGTTGACCATCGCCGACTTCGACCGGCGAGCGGGAACGGTCGCCGTCGTCGTCCAGGCGCTCGGACGGTCGACGATCGAGATGCGCGACCGCTACGCGGCGGGCGACGAGATCGCCGATTTCGTCGGTCCGCTCGGTCGCCCGGCCGAGATCGAACCGGTCGGCGGCACCACCCCGGCCCCGCACGTGGTGCTCGTCGGCGGCGGGCTCGGCGTGGCGCCGGTGTTCCCGCAGGTCCGGGCGTTCGCCCAGGCCGGGTATCGGGTCACGGCGATCGTCGGGTTCCGGACCGCCGACCTGGTGTTCTGGCAGGACCGGCTGGCCGAGTGGGCCCACCGGGTGGTGGTCTGCAGCGACGACGGGTCGACGGGCCGGGCCGGCCTGGTCACCGAGGCCCTGGCCGAGGTGGTCGCCACCGATCGACCGGACCTGGTCGTTGCCATCGGCCCGCTGCCCATGATGCGGGCCTGTGCCGAGGTCACCCGCCCGGCTGCGGTGCCGACCCGGGTCTCGCTCAACACGATCATGGTCGACGGCACCGGCATGTGCGGATCGTGCCGGGCCACGGTCGACGGCACGGTCCGGTTCGCCTGCGTCGACGGCCCCGAGTTCGACGCCCACGGGGTCGACTTCGCCGAACTGGACGCCCGCCAGCGTCGCTTCCGGGCCGACGAGCAGGCCGCCGCCGACGACTACGAGCACCGGTGCCGGATCGAGCAGACCCTGTTCGTCGACGGTCGGCGCACCTACAAGAAGCTGCGCGAGATCGAACCGACCAAGGTGCCCATGCCCGAACGCGACCCGTCGGCCCGGGCTCGGACCTTCGACGAGGTCTCGCTCGGCTACTCGCTGTCGGAGGCGTTGCGGGAAGCCGAACGGTGCCTCCAGTGCAGCCGTCCGACCTGCATCTCGGGGTGCCCGGTGGCGATCGACATCCCGAGGTTCATCCGCCACCTGATCGTGAAGGACGTCGACGGGGCGCTGGGCGTGATCCACGAGTCGAACGTCCTGCCGTCGGTGTGCGGCCGGGTGTGCCCGCAGGAATCGCAGTGCGAGAGTCAGTGCGTGATCGCCCGGCGGATGGAACCGGTGGCGATCGGCCGACTCGAGCGCTACGTCGGCGACCATGGCCGACCGGGCGAGGCGCCGAAGCCGCCCCCGACCGGGAAGCGGGTGGCCGTCGTCGGGTCGGGTCCGGCCGGGCTGGCGTGCGCCTCGGATCTGGCTCGGCTCGGGGTCGAGGTGACGGTGTTCGAGGCGCTGCACGTCGCCGGGGGTGTCCTGCGCTACGGCATCCCGTCGTTCCGCCTGCCCCGCGAGATCATCGAACGGGAGCTGGCGGCGCTCGAGTCCCGGGGGGTGCGGATCGTGACCGATCAGGTGGTCGGGCGCACCTTCACGGTCGAACAGTTGCTGGGCGAGCGCGGCTTCGATGCGGTGTTCCTGGCGGTCGGGGCCGGGGCTCCGTCGTTCCTCGGGATTCCCGGCGAGAACGCCGGCCGGGTGATCAGCGCCAACGAGTTCCTGACCCGGGTCAACCTGATGGGCGGCGACCGGTTCCCCGAAGTCGACACCCCGGTGGGGATCGGGCGTGACGTGGTCGTGATCGGGGCCGGCAACACGGCGATGGACTGCCTCCGCACCGCTCGTCGGCTGGGCGCCGAGCGGGTCCGCTGTGTGTACCGGCGCAGCCGGGCCGAGGCCCCGGCCCGAGCCGAGGAGCTGCGCCACGCCGAGGAGGAGGGCGTCGAGTTCTGCTTCCTGAACGGTCCGGTCGAGGTGCTGACCGACGACGCCGGTGACGTGCGGGGTCTCGTGGTCGAACGGATGGAGCTTGGCGAGGCCGACGAGCGGGGTCGACGCTCGCCGATTCCCACCGGCGAACGCACCGAGCTCGGGTGCGACACGGTGATCGTGGCCCTGGGCACGAAGGCCAATCCGATCGTCACCCGGTCGACCGAGGGCCTCGAGCTCGACGGTCGGGGCTACATCGCCGCCGACCCGGTGACCCAGGCCACCAGCCTTCCCGGCGTGTTCGCCGGCGGCGACATCGTCACCGGCGGCGCCACCGTGATCCTGGCGATGGGGGCCGGACGACGGGCCGCCGACGCCATCGGCCGCTACCTGGGCGTCGTGCCCGACGCCGATCGCTCCGAGTCGTCCGAACCCCTCGAGTTCTCCGGTCCCGTGGTGTCGGGTGCGGTGCCTGCCGCCACGGGGCCGGTCTGCCCGAAGTGCCGTCGGGGTGTCGACGAGGAAGGCATCTGCTGCGGCGGGGATCGACTGTCGTGGCGGTGCACGAGGTGCGCCAAACGGAGCGAGGGATTCGCCTTCCCCTACGGAGCGTGTCCGGCCTGCGGTGGGCACCTCGTGCTGCTCGAGGGCGGCGCCGGCTCCCCGGCCGATGCCGCTGCCCACGAGGCCGTGCGGTTGGCGATGGAGATCGAGCTGGGCGGCCTCGACTTCTACACCGTCGCCGCCGAGCAGGCCGACGACGCCGACCTGCGCCGGTTGTTCGGGGCCCTCGCCGAGATGGAACGCGAGCACCTCACCACGCTGGTCGAGCGGTATCACGTCGACCCTCCCGAGGAGTCGAGCGCCGGCCTCCGCCCGGCGTTCGAGCGGGCCGAGCGCACACCGCACCCCGAGGATCCGTTCGATCTGCTCGAGCTGGCCCTGGTGCTCGAGCGCCGGGCCGAGGCGTACTTCCGGGAGCACGTCGAGACGGCGCCGACCGCCGCCGCCTCCGAGCTCTACCGGGAGCTGGCGGCCGAGGAAGCCGAGCACGTCGACCTGCTCACCACCGAGCTGGCGGCGCTGCGGGCCGGACGGGTCGGGTTGCTGCACTGAACTCGCCGTCGAACCCCGGTCACCGCCGTCGCTGCGGGGTTCGGAGGGTCACGCCGCGGCACCGACCGCCCGCACGGTCGTTGCGCCCGGCGCCGATCGGAGCATGCTGACACTCACTCCGATGATCCAGACGACGAAGGCGCCGAAGCCGAGATAGAGGAAGGCGAACACCGTCGACGAGTCGGTCGTGTAGGTGGCCAGCCCACCGATGTTGACCAGCGCACCGACCCCGGCGACGGCAGTCGTCCACGCCGGGAACACCGCTTCCCGATGGGCGGCCAGGGCGTAGGCACCGAGCATCAGGCTCAACCCGATTCCACCGACGGCGGCGGCTGCGCCGTAGGCGACCATCCCCAGGAAGATCGAGTCGTCGCTCAGCCGGTCACTGTAGAGCGCAACCGTCGCGGCCAGTCCGTAGGACAGGGCCCAACCGCCGATCAGCAGCGTCACCCCGCACCAGGCGATTGCGGCCGGGCCGTCGTGTCGCCCCGACGGATGCAGCGCATCGTGGACCTGCGACGCGAACGCCGCGAAGGCGAGCGGCGGCGAGCCCGAACAGGACCGCCTGGGCCTCGATGCCACCGGCATGGTCGCGAGACCATGCCGCGACCTCGGCCACTGACGAGGACGGATCGGGTGGAGCCGGGGCGAGGAACAGGGTCGCCACGGCCAAGATGATGAATGCGAAGCCACCGAGGTCCGCGATACGTCGAGTCATGGCGCTCTCCATCGTTGTCGGGCTGCCGGATGCAGTCCCTCTCCGACTGGACCACGCGGGAGGTGATTCGGGGTATCGCCGGAGCGATACTCCCGGCGATACAGACCGGAGCAGACCGGCGACGGGGCTCTTGGTACACTGCGGGTCGTGCCACGGCCCGGGGAGCTGAGTGGTGCCGAGGCGATTGCTGCGAGCAGCCTCGGCTCCTGGATCCGGCTTCGTCGAAGGGCGCTCGGGATCACCCAGGCCGAGCTCGCATCCCGCGTGCCCTGTGCGGTCATCACGATCCGCAAGCTCGAAGCCGACGAGCGTCGCCCCTCGCACCAGGTCGCCGAGCGGCTGGCCGATGCGCTCGAGCTCGGCGACCCGGCCGCCGATCGGTTCCTCGCCGCGTCCCGCACCTCGTTCGCCCCGAGTGTCCCGGTCGACGGCGACCCGGACCCCAGCCGGGCCACGGTGCCGGCGGCGACGAGTTCCCTGGTCGGGCGGCATCGTGAGCTCGACGATGCCTTCGCCCGACTCGGGCCCGCCGGCGGTGGCGCCCGTCTGCTGACCATCGCCGGCCCGCCGGGTGTCGGCAAGACGCGACTGGCTGTCGCCCTGGCCAACCGGATCGAGGACAAGCTGGAGCTGCCCGTCGCCTGGGTCGAGCTCGCGGGCGTTGCCGAGCCGAGCGGGCTCGCCGCGGCCATCGCCCGGGCCGTCACCCCGCCCGGCCTGCAGGGAGCCCCGCTCGAGGACCTCGCGATCCGGGTTCTCGGACGCGGTCCGATGGTGCTCGTGCTCGACAACTGCGAGCATCTGCTCCCGGCGATCGATCACGTGAGCGGGCTCCTCGAGGCCTGCCCCGACCTGGTCTGCGTGGCGACCAGCCGCAGCCGGCTCGATCTGCACGGTGAGCACGAGCTGGTGCTCGAGCCGCTTCCGCTCGTCGATCCCGACTCGGCGGCCCCGGGTGCGGCGATCGAGTTGTTCGTCGATCGGGCGGGCCAGGTCGCCCGGGTCCGGCCGGATCGTGACGATCCCCTCGTTCGTTCGATCGTCGAGCGGGTGGGAGGGATCCCGTTGGGGATCGAGTTGGCGGCGCTGCGGCTGCGGGACCGCGACCTGGCGGGCCTCGATGCTTCCCTGGCCTCGGGCCTCGACAGGCTCGGTCCCAATCGCCGGGGGGTGCCGGCTCGACACGCCTCGCTGACGGCGGCGGTCGCCTGGAGCGAGGCCCTGCTCGGACCCACCGAGCTGGCGGTGCTCGAGGCGCTCGTCGTGTTCCCTTCCGGTGCCGAGGTCGAGGCGGTGGCGTCGGTGGCCGAACTCGCACCGCTCGAGGTTCGACCCGCGCTCGATTCGCTCATCGACGCGGCGCTGGTCTTCCGCCCGGCGCCCGCGTCGACCACCGGCGCCCGTTACGTCCCGTTCGTCGTCGTGCGGGAACACGTGCGGGCCCGTCTCGACGCCGGTCGGCTCGCCGCAGCCCGACGCCGCCACGCCTCGGTGGTGCTCGAGATCGCCCGAGCCCGGCTCCCTGGCATCACCGCATGGCCCGAACCGCACCATTTGGCTGCGCTCGACGATCTCGACGACGACCTGCAAGCGGCGTTGGCCTGGTCGTTCGGTCCCGACGGACGGGTCGACGATGGCGTTGCATTGGCCGTGCCCGCCGTTTGCGCATGGTTCTTCCGGGGTCGCTCGGCCGAGTGCCAGACGTGGATCGACGCGTCGCTCACCGCCCGACCCGATTCGTATCAGATGCACTACCTCGCTGCGGTGCTGGCGTGGGAGGCCGGTGGAACGGGAGCACTCGAGATGATGGCCGGTGCGCTGGAGGGGGCCGAAGCGGCGGGTGACGTGGTCTGGGTTGCCGAATGTGCCGGGATGGCGCAGACCCTGGCCCTCAGCCAGGGGGATCCCGCCCTGGCCCTCGAGCTCGGTCCGCGGGCCATCGCTGCCGCCGAGCGCGTCGGAGGCGAATGGGAAGCCCTCGTCCACCTCCGCAACGGCAGGCTCGCCCTCCGCTTCCGCGACCTCGACACGGCGCGCTCGCACAGCCACCGTTGCACCGAGTGTTACCGGTCGCTCGGGAGCACCTGGGGCCAGGGCATGGCATCGATCCTGGCCGGAGCCATCGCCGAACACGACGGCCGCTCGGCCGATGCGGCGGGCGCGTACCTGCAGGCCGTCGAGCTGTTCAGCGTCCTCGGCTTCCCCGTCTACATCGCCGCCGCCATCGGCGATTGTGGCCACCTCCTGGTCGACCACGGCGAACCGGAGGCGGCGGCGGTTCTCTACGGGATGGTCGAGGCGTGGCTCGACGAACTCGGGCTCCAGCCCGAACCGGCGTCGCGACACCGCTGGAACAGCGGCCGCCAATCGGCCCGGACGGGACTCGGCGACGCCTACGAAGCCGCCGCGAGGCGAGGGGCGGCGATGATCCGGGATCTCGAGTCGGTTCGCACCGTCCTCGCCGGCGCCGGCATCACCGCGACCCGACCGAGTCGAGGCGCGTCCGACGGGTCGCCGTCGGATCGGTCGGGCGGCGTCGCCTTCGAATCCACGCGGCCCGCGGAGTAGGGTCGGCCCGAGCGCCACGACCGGGTGGCCCGGATCGGAGCGAGTCAATGTTCGTCGATGGTGGATTGGGATTCTCGGGCGGGATGGCGGCGATGGCGGCCTCGGCCGCCGAACAGGAGGCGGCCGGCTACAGCGGCCTGTGGACGGCCGAGACCAGCCGAGACCCGTTCCTGCCGCTGCTGATCGCCGCCGAACACACCTCGACCATCGAGATCGGCACGTCGATCGCCGTGGCGTTCGCCCGGTCGCCGATGACGCTGGCCAACACCGCCAACGACCTGCAGGAGTACTCGGGCGGCCGGTTCATCCTCGGCTTGGGGTCCCAGATCAAGCCGCACATCACCAAGCGGTTCTCGATGGAGTGGTCGAAGCCCGCCGCCCGCATGCGCGAGCTGATCCTGGCCATGCACGCCATCTGGGACACCTGGAACGACGGCGTGAAGCTCGACTTCCGGGGCGAGTTCTACACCCACACCCTCATGACCCCGTTCTTCGACCCGGGTCCCAATCCCCACGGCAAGCCGAAGGTGTTCCTCGCCGGCGTGGGTGAGCTCATGACCCAGGTGGCGGGCGAGGTGGCCGACGGGTTCATCTGCCACGGGTTCACCACCGAGCGCTACCTGCGAGAGGTCACGATCCCGGCGCTCGACAAGGGTCGGGCCAAGGCGGGCAAGCCGTCACTGGCCGATTCACCGCTCGAGGGGCCCGACAGCTTCCAGATCGTGGGTCCGTCGTTCGTGGTCACCGGCAACACCGACGAGGAGATCGACAAGGCGGCCCAGGGCACCCGGCAGCAGATCGCGTTCTACGGCTCGACGCCGGCCTATCGGGGGGTGCTCGACATCCACGGGTGGGGTGGTCTGCAGGAAGACCTCAACGCGATGTCGAAGCAGGGTCAGTGGGTCGAGATGGCCGACAAGATCGACGACGAGATCCTGAACACCTTCGCCGTGGTCGGCCAGCCCGAGCAGATCGCTCCCGAACTCAAGGCCCGCTACGGCGACGTGATCCAGCGGATCAGCTTCTACGCGCCGTATTCGAGCGACCGCGACCGCTGGACCAAGGTCCTCGCCGACATCAAGAGCTGACCCCGGCCACCACCGTTCTGGCGTGGTTCGGCCTCGGGTTCGAGGCCGGCTCCCGCCGGAACGGTCCGGGTGGGGGCGGTCAGCCGATGAGTTCGAGGGTGCCGTCGATGAACTGCTGGCGGCACAGCTGACGCTGGAGCTTGCCCGAGCTGGTCTTGGGCAGTGATCCGGCGCGCACGAACACGACGTCTCGGGCCGGGACACCGACCGCTTCGACCACGGTGTGGCCGATGACCGAGCGCAGCGGGTCGGTCTGGTCGGCTCGGGTCTCGGCGACGACGACCACGGCTTCCTTGCCCTTGCGGCCCGGCACGCTGAAGGCGATGACGTTGCCGCTGCGGACCCCGTCGACCATGCCGACCGAGCGCTCGATGTCCTGCGGGTAGACGTTGCGCCCGCCGACGATGATGACGTCCTTGATGCGGCCGCACATGACCATGTTGCCGTCGACGAGGTAGGCGAGGTCGCCGGTGCGGAGCCATTTGCCGTCGAAGAGTTCGAGGTTGGCGTCGGGCCGCTGGTAGTAGCCGGTGGTGACCGACGTGCCGGCGATCTGGAGTTCGCCGACCTCACGCTCGCCGAGCACCGCGCCGCTGTTGGGGTCGATGATGCGGAACTCGAGTCCGGGGACGGGCTTGCCCAGCTTGACCATGGCCCGGGCGTTGGGGTGGTCGGTGGGGACGTTGAGGGCCCGGTGGTCGTGTTCGAGGGCGACGATGTCGACCACGTCGACGTCGAGTCCGGTGAGGGGCACGGGGAAGCTGCCGGCGATGGCGACCTCGGCCATGCCGAAGGCGGGGAACACGGCCCCGGGGCGCATGCCGTGGCGGGCGCCGGCGTCGATGAAGGCCTGGACCGAGGCCGGGTCGACCGGTTCGGCACCGTTGAGGGCGATCCGGAGGCGGGACAGGTCGAGGGTCTTGTCGGTGCGATTGAGGGCCCGGGTGGCGAGCACGTAGGAGAAGTTCGGGCCGGCGGTGGCGGTGCCCCCGTACTCGGAGATCCATTCCATCCAACGGGCGGGCGAGGCGAGGAAGTCCTGCGGGGCGCCGAGGACGAGGTCCATGCCGGCCGACATCGGCAGGATGCAGAAACCGACCAGGCCCATGTCGTGGTAGAGCGGCAGCCACGAGACCATCACGTCGTCGTCGACGTCGACCCGGGCCGCTTCGACGATGGCGTCGAGGTTGGCGGCCACCACGTGGTTGGGCAGCATGACGCCCTTGGGTTCCGACGTGGATCCGCTGGTGAACTGCAGGACGAACAGGTCGTCGTCGTGGTAGTCGGGCCGGATGAAGTCGTCGGCGGTCGGGCGGCCTTCGCCGGGCATGAGGTCGGCCATGTTGTAGACCGGCGGGTCTTCGGGCGAGACCTCGACGAAGGGGGCGAGGTCGGCGTCGACGATGACGGCGGCGCAGTCGGCACGGTGGATGCGACCCTTGGTGGCGGTGACGAAGTCCTCGATCGAGGCGAGCCGCATCGGCAGGGGCAGCACGACCAGCGTGGCGCCGCAGAGCCACACGGCCTGGAGGGAGGTGACGAGGTCACGGGTGGTCGGACCGAGCAGGGCGACGTGGTCTCCGTGGCCGATGCCCCGGGCCTGCAGCGCTGCTGCGGCCGCCTTGGCCTCTTCGTGGAGCTGCCCCCAGGTGAGGGTGACCGGCTCGTTCCCGGTGACGAAGGTGATCTGCCCGCTGCCCTTGGCGGCGTGCTCGATTCTGCTCACGATGGTGTTCACAGGATGTCTGACCTCCGGTTCGCCCAGGAGGTTACGCTTCGGTAACACCTTTTCCGCGCATGTTGCCCGCGGGCCCGCCGATCAGGTCGACGGACGACTCAGGGCGCGCAGTCCGCTGCTCACGGCGGCGCCGATGCAGTTCGAGTGACCGTCGCCGGGCAGGATCGTCGATTGCACCCGCAGGCTCGGGTAGTTGCGCCGGTGCAGGGTGGTGACCAGGTGCTGGGCGTTGGCGACCATGTCGAAGCCGCCGGCCTGCTCGAGTTCGCCGACCGAGACGAACACGTCGGCGTCGAGGTCGTCGTGGCGCTGCGGCCCGTTCGGTTTCGAGCTCGAGGATGGCCCGTCCGTCCCACCAGATCGACGGGCTGGCGAGGAGCCACTTGCCGAACAGGGCGGGGTCGGTGAGCAGGGTCCGCAGGCCGAACAGGGCGCTGAAGCTGTGGCCGACGAACCACCGTTCGCCGATCGGGTGGTCGGCCTCGATCGAGGGCAGGAGTTGGTCGCGGAGGAAGCCGTGGAGCACCTCGGCGCCGCCGCACTCGTCGGCGTTGACGCCCTTGACGCCGCTCTCGGGAGGCGGCGGCCAGGCGGTCGGGGTCAGCCAGCGGGCCCGTTGCCGCAGGTACTCCCCCATCGAGTCCTCGGCGAACCCGACGCCGACGACGATCGCCTCGGGGGCCTCGCCGGCCATCGACATGATGCGGGTGGCGTCGAGGACGGTGCCGAACGTCCAGGGGGCGTCGAGGCAGACGATGAGGGGTGCGGTGTCGAGCGCGGCGTGGCGCACCGGGAGCCCGATCGAGATGGTGTGCTCGACGCCGCTGCGGTCGCAGACGAGCGAGTGCGTGGTGGTGGTCCAGGCCATGGCGTCACACTGATCGAGTCGGCCGGCCGGGGCAAAACGGATCCGAGCCCGCTCGGGGCGGGCTCAGCGGGGGCCGACGAGGGCGTCGAGCGCGATCCGGATCATGGTGTCGACCGCCTCGATCACGATCTCGCGATGGGGGTCGTAGCCCGACATGTCGGCGTCGTCGTCGGCGAGCGGGTTGCCGTCGACGGCGAGGATCGCCCCGGCGGCCACGCCGTGGAGCGCGGCGGTGACGAACAGGGCGGCGCACTCCATCTCGACGGCCACGACCCCGGCCTGCTGCCATTGCTCGAGGTCGCTGCCGAGCACCGGGTGCGGGTAGAAGAGCGCGCTGGTGAGCACGACGCCCTCGACCACCGAGGCCGTGGTGTCGGCGGCGGCCCGGCGGAGCGAGGTGACGACGTCGTGATCGGCGGTGGCCGGGAAGCCCAGCGGCACCAACCGTTGCGTCACGCCCTCGTCTCGCACGGCCCCGGTCGCCACCACCAGCGTCCCGTCGGTGACGTGCGACTGCATGCCGCCGGCGGTGCCGGCTCGGATCAGGCGTTTGGCGCCGGCCCGGCACAGTTCCTCGAAGCACACCGTGGCCCCGGCGGCGCCAACGCCGTGCGAGACGACACCGACTCGTTCGCCGTTGTGCGTGCCACCGAAGGTGACGTATTCGCGGTTGTAGGCCAGCTCCTCGGCGTCGTCGAGGACCTGGGCGACCCGGGCGGCCCGGCTCGGATCGCCGACCACCAGCACCCGCTCGGGGACGTCGCCGGCGCGGATGCCGAGGATCGGCATGACGTCGTCGGGGTTGGCGCGGACCGGGTCGATCATGGTGCTCCTCTCAGCCCGACGTGGTCGGGGTCGGTTTGGTGGTGGTCGGCTCGTCCTTGGCGATGTTCGGGTAGGGAACGGGCACCGGGCTCGGGGCCGCAGGGCTGATCGTGAAGACCGAGATCGGCAGGCGCCGGCCGTCGACGACCAGGCCATCAGCGGGGAGGGCCGGGGCGGGGCGTTTGGTGCCCCGCACCCGCAGCGAGCCCCGCTGTTCGCCCTCGCCGTCGACGATCCAGCTGGACGACCTCGGCTCGGCCTCGTCGCCGGTCACCGGGACCCCGTGCAGTGATCGAGACCTCGGCCCGGTCGCTGATGGCCAGGAGCAGGTCGATGCCGCGGCCGGCCACCTCGGGCCCGGTGCGCGGCGAAGTTGGCGTCGGTTGGCGAGCGATCGTGCCGTTGTCGCCGGCCCGGCGAGCCTCGAGCACCCGTGGTGCCGGAGACCCTCGAGCCGTGCTGAGACGAGCGACGGCTTCGCCGTGTCGGACTCGCGCAGGTACATCCTGCGGCCGACGAGTCTTCGACCGTGAGCGCTCGGGATGCGTCGCCCGCGATCGCCGACGCGAGCACCCGGTCGGGGACGTCTTCGCCGATGCCGAGATCGCATGAACTCGCCCGGTGGCCGGACGAGGTCGTCAGAGCGATCCTCTCAGCCGACGTGGTCGGGGTCGTCCGGAGTGCTGGATTCGGCCTTGGCGATGCATCGGGTAGGGCACGGGGATCGGTCGGACGCTGCTGGCGGTGACCGTCGGTGACCGTTCTGGAAGTTGAAGCCGGCGACGATCAGGCCGTCGGTGGGCAGTTCGGGGCAGCGTCTGGTCGGCACCCGCAGCGAGCCCCGTTGTTCGCCGTCGGCGTACGATCCAGCCGCCGGCCTCGGCGGCGTGGCCTCGCGCCGGTCGCCCGGAGCGCCCGGCTCCGTCGCGGACCGGGTCGGCCGAGAAGTCGCGCTGGGCCGTCGGCGAGGGTGATGGTGCCGTCGATCCGCTCGTCGATCGTGGTGGCGGCGACCTCGTCACCGGCGGCGTTCGTGAGTGCGATCGTGCCGTCTGCGATCGGTCCGGCGAACCAGTCGCCGATGGTCCCCTCGTCGCGAGCGCTCCTCGGGGATGGTGCGGAGGTACTCGAGCAGCGCCTCGCCCTCGGTTCGGGTCATACCTTGCCATCGGCCTCGGTTCTCTTCGCGTCGGTGGGTGCACCGTCACCCCCTCGACGAACGACAGACCCGGATTCGGACACCTCGACGAAGAATGTCGGCAGGTTCCCCGGGATCAGCCTCTGGTCGGGGGCGTGACGATCGACCCGATGCGGTCAGTCCTTGGCGGCCAGTTCGGCCCGAAGTCGCTCGGGCAGTTCGTCGAGGTCGAGTTGGCCGGCTTCGGCGGCCCGGAGGTCGACGATCTTGATGCGGAGCTTGCGGGCATAGGTGATCTGGTCGGAGCGGGTGGCTCCTCGAGCAGCCAGCACAGCGGCCGCAACGTTGGGGTGGGTGACGCCACCACGTTGCAGTCGTTCTGCGAGCTGCTCGAGCAGATGGGCCCGATCGAGTGAGTTCATGCCAACCACCGGAGGTCTCCGATCTCGGAGTAGGTGCTGTCGGTTTCGGCAAGGTGCCGGAGCTTGCGCCGCATTCTCGCATCGATCTGGCGGACGTTGTCGGGCCGGAGCCCGAACTCGGCGGCCACCGTGTTGGCCGGGCTGGGGTCGCCGGCGGCCCGCTGCACCCGGTATTCGGTGTGCACCGCGGCGTCGCGCGGGCTGCCGACCAGACCGATCGCCTCGACCAGGCGGGCGACCGCCGGGTCGACGGCGGCCACGTCGACCAGGGTGAGGTCGACCCCGGCCCACGGCTCTGCGGCCTCGACCGCCGGGCCCGATCGGTCTCGGACGAGGTCGTCGAGTTCGACCGAGCGGTGACCGAGGTCGGCCCACACGATCTTCTCGATGGCCCGGCGGGCCCAGACCCAGGGCAGCGCACCTCCCTGCGGGTCCCACGAGGCCGCTTCGTGGAACAGGTGCAGGGCGATGTCGACCACGAGGCCCTCGACCCGACCGGGGTCGGTGAGGGCGTCGCGGCGGCCGGCCGCCGAGATGACCGAGCGGGCGACCTTGGCCAGGTCGTCACCGAAGTCCTCGATGAGCGACCAGACGGCGGCGGGGTCGTCGGCGGCCAGACGGCACATGGTTTCCTCCAATCGGAGGCGTCGGGTGGGGTGCATGGCAGGGCTCCTTCTGGGGGATGCGAAGGGTGACGACCGGCTCGAAGGCCGTCCGTCACCGGGGAACCACCAGCATGACGAGGGGGTGTGACAACGCTCCGTGACCACGTGTCACAGAGGGCCACCACAGGGAGGCAGACACCATCCGGCGCCGAGCCCCCAAGGGCCACGACGGCGCCCCGAGCAAGGAGATATCCCCCATGACCGACATGCCCCCGCCGCCCTCCGGTGCACCCGTGCCCCCGCAGACGATCATCATCCAGCAGAAGAAGGGCGGCACCTGGTGGAAGGTGCTGCTCGTGTTGTTCGGCTTGTTCGTGCTCGGTGTCGGCGGGTGCGTCGCCGTGATCGGCGGCGCAGCCAACGAGATGTCGAACTCGATCGAGGAGGCCGAGGACCGACGGACGTCCGACGAGGCGCTCGTCGAGGACAACGCCGTCATCACCGCCTGCACGATCGGCGACTTCGGCACGGGGTCGGCCACGGTGGAATTCACCAACCCGCTCGCCGAGGAGAAGGGCTACATCTCGATCGAGGTGAGCTTCCTCGACGACGACGGCACCGTGGTGGGGTCGGGCAGTGTCACGTTCGAGAACCTGTCGCCCGGTCAGAAGGCGATCGGCGAGGCCACGGCGTTCGACCTGGCCGAGGGCACGAGCAGCGTGAGCTGCGAGGTCACCGACGGGACCGTGCTGTGAGCGGCCCGACGCCCTCGCCCGACGCCACCCCGGACGACGGCCCGGCCAACGAGGCCGTGCACGTGCAGATCGTGCTCGACCGGTCGGGCAGCATGGAACCCATCGCCGCCGCCACCGTCGACGGCCTCAACGGGTTCCTGGCGAAGCAGCGCAAGGTGCCGGGGACGCTGCGGCTCAGCCTGGCCGACTTCGACTCGCAGGAGCCGTTCCGGGTCGTGGCCGACGCCATCCCGATCGCCGAGATGATGGACCTCACCGAGGCCGATTTCCGGCCCCGGGGCGGCACTCCCCTGTTCGATGCGATCGGCCTGGCGATCGAACGGTGCGACGCCCGGGCCGCCGAGTTCCCCGACGAGGCTCAGGTGCTGGTGATCCTCACCGACGGTCACGAGAACGCCAGCACCGACTTCGACGGCCCCGACCGTCGCTGCTGCCCTCGATGCCCGGCAGGAGTCGGGTTGGACGGTGCTGTTCCTGGGGGCCAACCAGGATGCGTTCTCCACCGGGGCCTCGCTCAACCTGCGGGCCGGCAACGTCCGCAACTTCGTGGCCGACGTCGACGGTGTGGCCAACGCCATGGACGTGGCCGCGTCGGCCGTTGCCGAGCACCGGACGCTGCGGCCCCACGAGCGGGCCGCCTGGAAGGACACGCTGTTCGATCGAGCCGAGTTCGATCGGGCCGAGCTCGATCGAACGGGGCGGGATCGGCCGGGCTCTCCGGAGCACGGCTGAATGGTCGGCCGGCTCGGCCACCGGGTGCACCGGGCGGCGGCGTGCATCGGGTTCGGGCGGGCCGGTCAGGCCCCGTACTGGTCGAGCAGTTCGGCCAGTACGGGGCTGGGCGACGTGTGAGTGCTCTCGAGTGGGGTGGAGTGGAGCCATGTTCGAATCGGGTGAGGTTGTAGACCAACATGGGCCGATGTCGGACCTCGGCCCAGGCCTCTATGACCAGCTCGTCGACCAGATGGTCTCGGAACGCATCGCTCAGCTCGGCGCCGAGAAGGCTTCGGCTGATCTCCAGGCCGTTGATCCCGCCGAGTTGCCCAACCGGGTCGGCGAGGTCGTCGGGCAGTGGGTGCACGATGCACTCGCATCGGTTGGAAGCGAGGATCGAGCCGAGGCGGCGCTGGCCATGTCACGCGCCGTGCTGGCGTCCATCAGCGATGCCCAACCCGGCATGCTCGGGCCGGGAGAACTCCCTGGCCGATCCGCTCCGGCGCCTCGCCGCGGTCGAGCGACTCGCACCGACCGACCAGCCGATGCGCATCGGACGCCCGCTGACCCCGTTGCGCGACACCGTTTTGATGACCAACGCCCGCGATCAACCACGAGTCGGTAGCGAGATCGAGGCGGAGATCGCATCGGCCGACCGGATCGATCTCGTGTTGGCGTCGTCGACGACGCTCCCCGCTCGCAGTCGGGCACCCAACGGCTTGAACCTGCCCGCCCAGCCCGCGGGGAACGAACGAACGGGAAGACTCACGGTCTTGGTGCCACCGCCCACCGTCGCAAACCTCCCGATCCATCCGGCGCTGAAGATCTCTTGCTACCACCATCTGCGACGAGTTTCGGGGACCCAACGATCGGCCGTCTCCTGGTCGGGAGCCCGACGCAAGTCATGCCCTCGATGTCGGGTCAGCGTTCGTATCCTGGCGGGGCCGTGATGTTCGGACGCAACATCGCCCGGGCTTCGCTCAGCATCTTGTGGACCGTGGCGGTCGAATAGCCGAGCCGCGCACCGACCTCGGCTGCCGACAGCGCCTGGTAGTAGGTGAGCTCGATGACCGCCCGGTACTTCGCCGGCAGTCCCCCCACGAGGTCGTGGATCTTCTGGCGGGCAACGAAATCGGTGGTGAACGATTGCGGGTCGAGGCCGAGGTCCTCGTCGTAGCGGCCCTCGATGTGTTTCGCCCGGCGACCGTGGTCGATCGCTGCGTTCTTCGCCACCCGCTGGACCCACGCTTCGAGATTGGGGATCTGATCGAGGTCCTCCTGCTCGAGCTTGGCGATCGTTTCTTGGCCGATGTCGGCCGCGTCATCACCCGCACCGGCCTTGCGAGCCGCCTTGGCCGCCAACCGCTGGAGTTCGATCAGCTTCTCGGCATCGAGATCCATCCCGTTCATGACTCGACCATCGGCATTCGGAGAATCTTGGTAAGGATCAGCCCGGCTCATTCGTGGAGGAGGTGAAGGGGAAACGCCCCTTCATCTTTCCCAAGAGGAGCTCATCATGAGCAACGCCAGTCACCCCCTTTCCGGATTCCTGGTCACCGACATGGATTGGCTCACCCCCGACCTCGCCGTCGGCGGCGACCTCTCGCACGACATCTACGAAGCCATGGGCCAGAGCCAGTGGCTCGAGCGGCAGGGTGTCACCGACATCATCGACTGCCGCGGCGAATGGAGCGACGAGACGCTCGTTCTCGACCAGACCGCGAACATCCGCTACCACCATCTGCCAACCGACGACCACGGTGGCCAGCTCGACCCCGAGTGGTGGGATCGAGGCATCGCCATCGCCCGATCGGTGGTCGAGCGGGGCGGCACCGTGTTCGTCCACTGCCACATGGGCGTCAACCGTGGGCCGTCGATGGCGCTGGCGATCCTCTTCGATCGTGGCGTCGACCCGGTCACTGCCTTCGATCTCCTTCGGGCCCGGCGTCCGCAGGCCTACGCCATCTACGCGACCCAGTACCTCCGGTTGCAGGGCCGCCGCCGCGAAGCCGACGAACTGGATGCGATCATGGCGAGGAAGTGCGATCACGATGCCCTCGTTGCGACCATCGGCCAGATCCGCAAGGCCGAATCGGGCGGCCGATACCGCTTCCCGCTCCAGCCCTGCGGCAACGGAGCCCCAGCGCGTGGCAGTGCGAGGGGCGACCTGCGACTGCGAAGCGAGCGACGATTCGCTCCTCGACGAACTCGTCGATCTCATGCGCCAGCACAAGGGCGTCGAGTCGACCGAGTGGCCGATCGACTGGGTCCGGTCCCTGATGCGACGAGTCGATGACGAGCGTGACCGGACACGTTCGGACTCGGTGACTTCGACGGACCTCACCGAGCTCGCCCGGGAACTCGACGAGTGGCTCGACGAGCAGTGATCAGGGCACCACACCCGACCGCGTGGAACCCTGTCGTCGGCCCCGGCGCGAGCGCTCATCCCGAGCGCCGGGAGGCCGACGTTGATGTCAAGTGCCAGCGGCAGCAAGGAACGTGCATGGGATCGCTCAACACCGGCGGTGGAAGTAGTGCCGTCGCGGCATCAGCGCACGCGGCATGTCAGCGATTCAGGGATACCGACCCGATGGTGATCGGCCGCACCCGTCGCGGACTGGCCGCCCTCCTCGGGGCTCCCGACACCTCGGCCGGCATCCCCGAGGCCCGCTGGATCCGAGCGATGACCTTCGAACGCCTCGTGCGCCACGAACGCTTCGTCTCCCAGTTGCTGACCACCGCCGTCGGCAAGCTCGATCTCCAGCGCCCCGAGGGCATCCGCCGGTCCGATGGTCGGGTCGCGGTCGACGACGACTGCGAAGCACCTGCACGCCGCCCACCTCGCAGCGGTGGAGAACCGGCATGCCACCATGATCACGAGTCTCGCCGTGCCATTCGTCGGGATGGAGGACCAGGACGCCACGCCGGTCAAGCCCGACTTCGCCATCGTCGCCCCGCACCCCGAGGCCGGTCAGTCGTGGCTGATCATGGGTGACGCCAAGGACTACGAACGGGTCCGGTCCCGGATCGACGACCAGCGCATGCTGAAGGGCTTCCTCCAGGTCGCCCTCGGGGCCGAGTCGGCCGACCACTGGTCGGCGCTTCCCGACGGCATGCACGTGCACCGCTACGGAGCGCTGGCCGTCCCCCGGAACGCGTTCCTCCAACCCGAAGCCGTCGTCGAATGCCTCGACGACCACCGGATCGAGGTCAGCGTCCGGGTCGACGAGCGAAAGGCACTGCTGGAAGCACTCGGCACGACACCGGTGCCCGAGCTGGAACTCGCCGACTTCGTCGCCCACCTCGAGGCGACCTTCGATCCGGCCACCTGCGGCACGTGCGCCATGTTCAACTACTGCCGAACCCAAGTTCGGGCGTCGAGCCGACCTGCCGATCTGCTCATCGAGATCGGGGTCAAGCCCGAGCACCGACCGGCGCTGGAGCCGGTCATCGCGGCCACCGGCTCTGTCGGCCGTGTCCCGGCCTCGGTCCTGGCCGGTGTCGAGGCGACGATGTCGGGGCTGCCCGTGTGGACCGGGCAGAAACGGATCGATCCCGCCGGTCTGCCGGGGAGTATCGATGTCGTCCTGGCCAAGTCCGACGGCGCTGCGCTCGGAGTTCACGGCATCGGGGTTCGGTCCCACGAGGCTGTCGGTCGACCCGGCGAGTGGCGCTTCACCGTCTTCCCGGATCCGCAGTCGCCGATGACCCGTCTCGAGGTGATGCGGGTGATCGGTGAGGCGATCGACGCCGCGATGCGACGTGCCCTCGTCGACGAAACGACCGGCACCAGACCCGTCCATCTGGTCATCCCCGATCCGGCCACCGGCGACATCCTCGCCTCGATCGCCGACTCTCTCGCCGGTGTCGAGACGAGTCGCCTGCGATGGGAACGGGACATCGCCATGGGCCGCGACGCCCTCACCTTCGACGGGGAGCCCGCGAACGTCCCCGCCGCCCTGACCGACACCGAACGGCTGGCCGTGAGCTTCCTGCTCGAGGAGGACCGGGGTCGGGCGATGAGCCTGCGATGGCCGCTCGTCGACCTCCGGACGGTGCTGTCCCTCCACCTCGTCCCCGGCGGGCCCGCAGTCGATCACGGTCGTCTGGACTACCTGGTCGAGTGGGCCGAAGCCACGTCGCCCCTCGATCATCGAATCGTCTCCGATCGGATCGCCGCCCTCGCCCACACACCCGGCGCCCGGCTCTCGAACCTCACGTCGAACGAGATCCACTCGGTGAGCAACCGTCGGGCACGGGATCGCGGTCGGCCCGATCCGGCACGCTACGACGAACTCGTCGGCGACGAGCTCCGGTACAAAGCCGACATCGTCGACCGCGCCATCGCCGTGCTCGATCGGCTGCCCGACTCGGCCCTTCGCCCGCTGTACCGGGCACTCGAGGCCGGCTCGCAGGAGGTGTGGCGTCGACGCCTCGAACTCCATGCGTCCGACCTCGTGCGATTCGGTCGTACGAGCTGGTTCTGGCGGAACAACCACGTCCCGATGCTCGACGGCGATCGCAAGTGCGCCAGCCAACTCGCCGCGATCGGCAGCCCGCAGACGGCGAGGGACATGGCGCTCAACGCCGGCACCCGGGAGGTGGCAGTCGCGAGCGTTGTCTCGGTCACCCCGCTGCGGCTCTCGGTCCAGTCCCGGCGACTGGTGCACGGCACGGCGATCGTGGCCCTGCACCACAATGGTGAGGCGCTCGCGGAATGCCCGGCCATCGACGTCAAGGTCCAGAAGGCAGCTGTTCAAGTTCACCGGCCTGCCCGGGGGCAGGCTCGTCGCCGACGATCGGACCGAGGCGGACGGAACACTGTCGTGGGACCTGTCGAACGACTGCGGCCTCGGCCTCGGAGACGAACTGATCGTGGCCGACCAGGACTGGCTCGGCGGGTTGACGAAGCCCGGACAGATCAAGGTCGACCGGCCGAGCGCCGACACGACCAGCGCTCCGAAGGCGTCGTGCCTCGAGAGCGGCTACGCACACGCCCCGGAGGCACACCAATGGTGCTGCCGCCCGCACGAACACGCCGAAGCCGAGTTCGCCGACCGGCTCGCCGACCGGCGCAAGCGGGGCGAGCTCAATCCCGAGGCCTGGCCGCCGGTCGTCGACACCGACAACTTCGACACGCCCGCGGCCGGGAGCCCGACCGACACCGAGGGTGTCGAAGCCGACACGACCAGCCCGCCCGAGGGTCTCACCATGGACGATCTGGAATGACGACGATCGAGTTCAGCGGCCCGCTCGAGGTGCCGGCCGAAGGGCGTCACCACCGCGCCGCAGCGGCCGCCAACAACGAAGCAGCCGCAGCGGCGACCCAGCGATTGCTGGCGACACTGAGTGGTCAGGTCCCCACCGAACGGATCCTGCTCAAGGCCGCCGCCGGAGCCGGGAAGTCGTTCGCACTCCGCCAGATGGTGGCCGACGCATTGCGGCACGACCGATGCAGCCGAGTCGCCGTCGCCGCCTTCGCCAACAAGCAGGTGTTCCCGCTCGCCGCCGAGCTCGGCGAGACACTCGGCAAGGACAGAGTCTGCTTGTTCGTAGCGGAGAAGCACCTGGAGGACGTGCGCGAGAGGCCGTCCGTGGTCGTGCGCTCGTCGAGCAGGACTACAAAGCGATTCCCTCCGGCGTCGACGTGATCGTCGCCACCTCGCACAAGTTGGAGAGCGGTCTCCGCTATCTGCCGAGGGTGATGTCGCCGGCGTCGAACGGATCGAACCTCTTCGACGTCCTCTTCGTCGACGAGGCCTGGCAGCTTCCGCTCCACCGCTACGCAGACGATCGAGAAGGCGGCACCGATCGCCGTCGGCGTCGGCGACGTCGGTCAGCTCCCTCCGCTCGACCCCGGTCAGAACCCGTGGCGCGGCGACCCCGGACACAACCCGTACCGAGCGTGGCCGACCGACTTCGAGAACGACGCCGACGACGTGGTCGGTCGAGCTGCCGGCGGTCTGGCGACCGACGGCGGCACAGCTGGCGCTCTGGCGAGCGTTCTACGGTGAGTGGGACACGCTCGACTGCGTCGCTGCGCCCGGCGACCGACGGGTCGACGTGACGGAGCTCGTCGGCGTCGTCGGCCGCGGTCTGGCAGCAGGTCGCGACCGGCGTGCCGACGCTGCGTCGAGGTCGACGGTCTCGACGACGCCGAAGCGGCCGACATCGACCCCCCGCTGCTCGCGACTCGTCGAGGACTGGCTGGACGCAGCTCCTCGAAGCGCGGTTTCGCGCTTCGAGCGGGCCGCTTACGACGACGACGGGTGACCACGGTGAGATCGCGATGCCGTCTCCCGTGCACGACCCGAGCGGCGACCCGCTCATCGCCGTCCTCGCCACTCGCAACCAGGCGGTCGACGACGCCCAGGACATGGTCGATCGCCTGAACGAGCAAGCACGGTCTCAGCCGACGGCGTACTTGATCGCGTCGACCGTCGACTCGTGGCAGGGCCAGACGAACGCGATCACCGTTGCGATTCACCCGCTCTCGGGGGCGTCTGCGCTCGACGAGTTCAACTCGGCGTTCGGTCGACTCGCCGTCACGTGCACCCGAGCGACCCACGGTTTGCTGATCGTGAGCCGTGCCGGCCTCGACGAGCTGCTGTCGGTCACCGCTCCCCGCCCCGGTACCCCGTTCGGCGAACCCGGCAACCGGCAGCTCCCCCGTCAGACCCATCAACGGATTCTCGCGACCTTTGCCCGGGGTCGATTCCAGACCGGTCCGACCGACGCACCGTCCTGACCTGGGTCCCCACGGCGACACCGATTCTGGAACGGCTGAACACTTGCGGTCATCAGGTGCTCCACTGTGACGATGCCAAGCCCACCGGTTGCTGCCGTTCCAAGCGTTCGCGTCGGGACCTGGAACGTCGAATTCGCCAAGGATGACGAGAAGAACCGGCAGCGACTCAGGATCCTCACCGAACGGGACTGTGACCTCTGGATCCTCACCGAGACCCACGACGATCTGGCGCTCCCCCACCCGTACGAGTCGGTGTCGACCGAGAAACGGTACGGACCCGACAACGGCGGCCGGTGGACGACGATCTGGAGCCGGTTCGAGGTGGCCGAACGAATCGCCACCGTCGATCCATCTCGCACCGTTTGCACTCGCGTGGTCACGATCGGCGGGGCTGAGCATCGTCGTCTACGGCACCGTGCTCCCCTGGCACGCCGACGGCCTCCACGACGACCCGCCGAAGACGAACTGGTCGGAGTTCTACCGAGTCGTCGACGAGCAGGCGGGCGAATGGCGATCCCTCCGTGAGCGCCACCCCGAGTCGCTCCTCGTCGTCGCCGGCGACCTCAACCACAGCCTCGGCGGGCCCCATTACTACGGCACGAAGCAGGGCCGAGCGCATTTACGCGACGCGCTGGTCTCGGCGGACCTCGACTGCCTCACCGAAACCGAGCGCATCCCCATCGGTCAACTCGACTTCCCGCCGATCGACCACGTCTGCGTCGCTCCCCCGATCGGACACACGATCACTGCGACCGCCGAAGGGTCGCCTTCCTTGACTGGCGCCAGCGCACTGTCCCGTGGTCATGCCGCGACCGCTTGCGGGGAGAACGGAGGAGGATAACCGGTAATCTTCACGAAATGATGGCGATTCAACGAGATACGCCCATTTTGCCGTGGATTCGAGGATCCAGGGCTTCGATCCGTCGCTCCCGTGACTCCGGGCTGGGTATCCTAGCGCAGCGCCACGGCAAGTGCGAGTGGAAAACCGGGCGGTCATGTCTTATCATATGGGATCGTACGCGCGGGCCTTGCCTCGCGGATACCGGTATCCCCAGCAGCCGTTTCAACCGAGAGGTGCCCCATTGGCCGCCCAGAAGTTCACGAAGAAGGAACTGAAGCAGGACGGGTTCGTCGATTTCACCGAGAAGGCCCTGGAATTCCTGCAGCGGAACGCCACCGCCGTCGGTGGTGTCTTGCTGGTCCTGGTCGTCTTGCTCGTCGGCGGATCCTACGTCCGCAAGGGGCAGGAATCCGCCCGGAGCGACGCCAGCTACATGTTCTACGAGGGCCAGACGCTCGTCGTCAGGGCGACTACGCGCTGGCCATCGCCCCGCTCGAGAACTGCGTCGCCGAGCACGGCGGCACCGAGTTCGGCAAGTACGCGCGGCTGTCGCTGGTCCAGGCCCATCTCGGCCTCGGCCGGACCGACGAGGCGCTCTCGCTCATCGGCACCTACCTGAACGAGTTCCCGCCGAAGGACCCGCTGCACGAGGATCTGCTGCTCCTGCAGGCCAATGCCTTCGCCGACGCCGGCCGCTACGCCGACGCCGCCGACATCCTGGGCACCTTGATCACCGACGACCTCGCCGATCCGGTCTATTACGAGCGGATCGTGCGCCGCGCCGAGTGGCTTCGCGAGGCAGGACGCAGCGGCGAGGCACTGACCTTGCTGGAGGGTCTGCAGGCCGAGGCTGATGCCGGCGACCGCGTGGTCTTCGCGCAGGACCTCGACAAGCGGGTCGCCGTCGCCAAGGCCCTCGGCAATTAGATCCTCGCCATTGTTTCACGTGCGGGGCGGCATGAGCCGCCCCGACAGCCCAGGGGAGAGAGCCATGTCCGGTGAGCCCACCATCCGCGACCGCTGGCTCGGTGCGATCTGCTACGTGAGCGTCCTCGTCTTCATCCCCATCCTCATGCGCCAGCGCAGCGAGTTCCTGGCCGGCCACTGCCGCCAGGGATTCACCCTGCTGTTCGCCGAGATCGTGCTCGGCCTGCTGGTCTGGGTGCTCGAGGCGGCGTTCCGGCCCGTGCCGGTGCTGAGCCTGCTGGTGAGCCTGCTGCTGACCCTGGCCTACGCGCTGCTGTTCATCGGCATCTCGGTGCTCGGTTTCGTCAAGGCGCTCAGCGGCGAGCGGTTCGAGGTCCCCGGTCTGGAGGATTTCGCGGCGACCGGGTTCCGGTCCAGGCTCGCGAGGACCACGACGAACTCTAGAGCGACTCGCGACGCATATCCCGCAACCACGGCGTACTTCAAGCAATCACAAGGGGTTCCGCTTGGCGTCTCCAGTATTGCGCATAAGGTATATTATGTTAAGTCGAGGGTTGATAACAGGCGGGGCCACTGCCGGCCCCGCCTGCGTCGATCAGCCCGTGATCCCCTTCATCGTGTCCAGGATCTTGTCCTTCGCCTGGGTCCCGACTAGGGTCGCCTTGACCTCGCCGCCCTGGAAGAACATCAACGCCGGGATCGACCGGATGCCCAGCTTGCCGGCGGTCGCCGGATTGCTCTGGATGTCCATCTTGCCCACGACCCACTGGTCCGCGGTGTCGCTGGCCACGGCCTCGATGGTCGGCGTCATGGCCTTGCACGGGCCGCACCAGGGCGCCCAGAAGTCGACCAGCACCGGCTTGTCGTTCTGCATGACCTCGGCCTCGAAATCGCCGTCGGTGAAGTCCTTGAGGATATCCGACATGTCGTTCCTTCCCACGTATCGGCCCCGTCGCGCGCGGCCGTCTCGAGTCACGCGCCGATGGTCAACCGGATCGGGACGCCGTCAGCAACAGCTGCTCGAACGCCAGATCCGGCGGCACCGGACGCCGTTTCTGCGCCTGCTCGCACGCGAGGCAGGCTGCCAGGATTCGCCGGCAACCATCGGCTCCGAGCCGATTGGCCAGCGGAATGATTTTGTTTTTCAACATCCAGGAATTCAGCTTCGACTGCTCCGACACCGTCGCGGGCGATTCGCCCTCGGCCAGGCAGGTGGCCGCCAGGGCCGTGCGCCGCAGGTGCGTCAGGAGCAGCGGCGTGAGCTGGTAGACGTCGCGGCCCCAGGTGGTCAACCGCCACCAGGACCGCAACAACGACGCGGCCTCGCCGGGTCCGAAGGTGTCGGTGAGCTGGAAGATCTCCAGCTCGGCCTGATCCATGACCAGATCCGGGAATCTCGTCGGCGTCGGGCGCCTTGCCGCGCGATTCCTGCAGCAGGGACAGCTTCTCGATCTCCACGAGGAGCCCCTGCAGGTCGTTGCCCACGAGCTGCGTGAGGATCTCGCGGACACCGGCGCGCCAGGGTCAGTCCGGCGCGCGCGGCGGCCTTGTCGACCCAGGCGGCCAGCTCCCGACCCACGGGCGCTGCGAAGTGGAAGTAGTAGCCAGCCTTCTTGGCCGCAGCGAGCCAGCCCTTGCGACCGTCGAACTTCTCGCCGGTGATCACCAGGAGGGTCGATTCCACGGGTTGCTTGATGTACGCCGCAAGGGCCTTCTCGGCGGGATCGTCCTTGCGGGAGGTGATCCGGTCGGCGTGGCGGGCGAGCACCAGCTGGCGGCCGCCGAGCATGGGAAAGCCCTGGGCTTGCTGCAGGACGCCCTCCCAGCCCACCTGGTCCCCCTGGACCATATGCTCGTTGAAGGCCGCGCTGGCCGGATCGAGGGCCTGCTTGCGGATGGCCTCGACCACCTGGTCGATGCGCAACTGGTCCTCGCCGTCGAGGATGTAGGACAGGACGGCGCAGAGCGTGATATGTCTGGGTCCCTCCACCGCTCCCACCCGTCACCGCGATCCGCGCGGGATGTACGTCCGGCAGGCTGACCAGGAAGTCCAACGCCCGCATGGAATGGTATGTATGAAGTCCCATCGGATTGTGCAGCTGCAGCAGGGCCGAAGCACTGTAGAAACTCGCGGCGGCGGCTGTTGGAAATTTCCGCGACGCGTCGAAAAACGATGGACCACGTCCAGCGGGATCTGCTGGCAGTCGCCGTAGCCAATCATGTCGTAGTGAAATACCACACATCCCATCCGCACCAGTTGCACGCACCGTATTGGATGAAACTCCGCGTACGGCATCTTCGTACTGCTCGGCACCCTGGGCGATGAGTCGCTGGACCGTTTCGCGATCGGCATCCTGAAAGCGGCCGCCCGGAAAATGCCCATGCGGACTCAACACCGCCGGCCGTTGGCCAGTTTTCCCTTTCGGACGATACAGGTTTCCCGTGATGTAGAGCCCTGGAACACTCTCGAAATAAACCTTTTCAACCGTGTAGTCCTCCTGTTCGATCTTGCCGTGGATCCGCGGTTCGCGCGGTAATCCGGTGGGCGTCGGCCAGAGTCCGAGCGTGACCTGAAGTATCTGACGCACTTGCCGCGCTCGTGACCGCCAAGCTTCCGGAGAGGCGGCGGACGCGAAGCAGAAGTCACCCATCTCGCCGCGCAGCGGGCCCCTTCGTGTGTCTGCCGGCGGTTGCCCGGGCGGGAGGACTCGCAGTGGGTCGGCGAGCGCCGTCGATTCGCCACTCAGCAATCCCAATAAAGTCAGAAACGGTATCGCGGCGTGGCGTCATCGGCGGTTGCTCAGTGGGACGACTCATTTCTTGTTGCCCGGCATGTGGCGTCGGAGCGTGTCAAGCGCGTGGATCGTTGACCGCCATTCTCGCCGAATTTCGACGGCACGGCAAATACTGGATCGCCACACCGATTCCGCACCCGATTCGCGTGCGTGCAACACAGACACATGGTATACATACGCCAGAGCTAAACCGCTTTCCCCTGCATACCGCCGGTCACGAGGGTGAACCATGCGTACCATCACATGCTCGCGCCACATGCGAGACGCTGTTCCTGCGCGTAGCGAGCAATTCGGAAGCGGAGGCCGATGGGGAACACAGGAGTACCGTTTTACATTTTGAGACCGACCTTCGTGGCGTTCTTGCTGGTTTTCCTTGCCTGCGGCACGCCCCGCCCAGTGCGATGACGTGACGCTACTGACCGATGATTTTGACGGCCTGAGGTCGGGCATGTTCTCCCGCGTGCTCGGGGTGAGGAGTACTTCGTGCATTCACCCAATGTGGACGAGGGAGACATGTTCGATGGTCACGGCCGCCGCGCCATGCTGTTTCCCGATGACGGGCACCCGGATCTGTGTAACGCCGTCCTGGATTTGACGGGAGACTGCCGAGATGAAATCGTCGTGTGGGACCCTTACGAGCTGTGGGTTTATACCCAGGATGACAATCCGATATCGGGCAGGCTCTATAAGCCGGTGCGCAATCCGCTTTACAACCA
>CAVQVO010000021.1:0-9155 GCA_963717115.1 uncultured Acidimicrobiales bacterium
TGGAACGTCGGGCAGCGTCGGCACGAGAGACAACGCGGTCACCGGCTTCCGGCGGAGTCCGCCGAACTCGCGGCGACGGACGTCGACGCCGTCGCCCTCACGGACCTCGTAGACCGGTTGGGGAGCGGTCGCCGGGCCCGACGCGACCGCTCCGGTGGCGAGATCGAACCGACTGCCGTGCCAGGGGCACCTGATGCAGTCGCCATCGACGTCGCCCTCGTGCAGCGGCCCTCCCCGATGGGTGCAGCGGTCCTCGAGGACGTGCAGCCGGCCCCGGGCGTGCACGGCCACCATGGCCACTCCGCCCGCCTCGGCAGGCACGGCTTTGCGCCCGGCCGGCGTTCTCAGCAGGTCGAGTGGAGACCAGTCGATGGGACCACTCTGGAAGGCCGTGGTGTCGACGCCGACACCGCGGCGATACGCCAGGTGGCCACCCAGATAGCCGGCCGCGCCGAGCAGGGATCCGCCGACGAGGCCGAGCCCGACCCCGGCCCGTCGGTGTCCGCCTCCTCGCACCAGCAGCGAGAGTGCGAAGGTGGCGGTGGCGGCGTGGTTCACCAGGGCGTGGGCCGTCCCGACACGGTGCTCGGCCTCGTCGGTGTCGAGCCAATCGGCGAGGCCGGTGGCCGCAGCCGGAGCCGCTGCCGCCAGGCCCACTTGCACGAGCCGTCGTGCGGTTCGGCCCGTTCGATCGACGCCGGTGAGGTCGACGAGGATCGAGGCGAGCCAGCACGACATCGGGGCCATCACCGCCATCGGATGAGCGGGATGACCGAGCCGACGACCGGTCAGGAGGTCTCGGCGTCGACCCGCCCCGACGAGCGTGGCGACCAAGGGCTTGACTCGGTGGCCCCAACGGTCGAGTCCCTCCGACCGCTCCAACCAGCCGACGGTTTTCTCGAGCATCGCCATCTCCTTCGTGATGCGGATCGGTGCGGTCGTCCGAGGACTCGAG
This sequence comes from uncultured Acidimicrobiales bacterium, assembly GCA_963717115.1. GTDB lineage: Bacteria > Actinomycetota > Acidimicrobiia > Acidimicrobiales > SZUA-35 > JBBQUN01. The sequence goes on from CAVQVO010000021.1 coordinate 956, forward strand.
CGCGGCGGCGCCGGGCGACGCCACGCAGAAGTCTCGGAACGGCGGCGAAGTCGCCGTGGACTACCCCTCCACGACCGATCCGAAACGGACCCGTTGTGGTTCGAGGGCGAGCCCACACCGGAACGGCGTCGACGCAGGTCCCTGGGGTCGAAGGTCCGGTCTGGTCATCGCGACGGTGGGTAGGATCGCAGTCAATCCGAGGGGCGTGCCGGCAACGCCAGGCAGTCAGCGCCGCTGTCGGCAAGCCGAGGCCGCAGATGCGTGCTGCGGAAGGGGTCGATCCGTGCCGATCCGAGCCAGTGAACCAGCAGATGCAGCGCCGGTGGCGACGTCGCGCCCGACGTGGACCCTCGCGCCGTGGCTGCTCTTCGTCGGTTCGGCCGTTGCGTACTGGCTCGGGTCACGACTTGCCTTCGAACTCGCCGATCGCTCCGGCCTGGGAGCGGTGTTCTTCGTCCCCGCCGGGATCACCCTGGCGCTCCTCGTCAGGACGCCGACGTCGAGGTGGTGGCTGGTCCTGGCGGCAGCGGCCGTCGTCGAATTCGGCAGCGACCTCCAGACCGGGCTGTCGGCGCCGTCGGCCGCCGGCTTCGCGGCAGCCAACGTCGTCGAGCCCCTGATCGGGGCCATGTTGATGCTGCGCTGGGCCGACGCCCGCGTCGGCCTGGCCCGACGGCGAAGTGTTGCCGCCTTCCTGGTCGGGGCCGTTGCGATCGGGCCGATCGTGGGGGCCGTCTTCGGCGCCACCACCGACTACGCCGCCAATGCCGACGCGTGGTGGGAGACGCTGTGGCAGTGGTGGCTCGGTGATGCCCTGGCAGTCCTCATCGTCGGCGGCTCCCTCCTGGCCTGGACCTCGCCGCTGACCCGGCTGCCCCGAGCGGGGCGATGGCGATTCGCTGCCCTTCTGCTCCTCGTCGCCGTCATGCCGGCGATGACCACCGGACTCTCCGATGTCCCGCTCGAGTTCCTGACGACGGCCTTGGTCATCGTCGCCGGGGGTCTCCTCGGTGCGAGGGGCGCGGCCGCAGCCGCCGCGGTTGCGGCCGTGAGCATGGCGATCGTGCTCGGATTCGAGGACTCCCCCGTGTGGATGGGCGTCTCCGACGCCACGGCGTGGGCCACGATCAAGGCCCAGCTCGGGGTGGCCACCATCGCCGGCCTCGCCTTGGCCGCCGAGGTCTACGAGCGACAGGCCCACGCCGAAACGGTCGTCATCGCCGAATCCGAACGCCAGAACGCGGCATTCACCCGCCGTGTCCTCGATCAACTGATCAGTTTCGTCACCGTGCTGACGCCTGAGGGCACGGTGATCGAGACCAATCACGTACCGCTGCGTGCCGATGGCCTGCCCGACCCCGATGTCATCGGTCGACCGGTCTGGGAGGCCCCGTGGTGGCGATATGACCCTGCGGTCCAGCAGCAGTTGGCCGTGGCCGTCGCCCAGGCGGCCACCGGTGCCTTGGCCTCGTACGACGTTCCGATGCGCATCGACGACGTCGACCTGTGGGTCGAGCTCCAGATCAGCCCCCTGCGCAACGACCACGGGACCATCACCCACCTCATCAAGACCTGTACCGATCTCACCGAACGTCGTGAATCCCAACTGAGTCTCGCGGCGACCGCGGCGGCCGAGCGGGCGACCCGGGAGCGAGTCGAGCTCCTCGGACGGGTTGCGGGCAACCTCGCCGCGACCGTCACGATGGAGGACGTCGCCGACGCCGTCCTGGCCGACATCGAGGCGGCCCTCGGGCCCCAGCTGGTGGCGCTCGACGTTCGAGAATGCGACGAGGTCCACACCTACGCCGGTCGGGCCGGCGACCGGAGCGATCTCGGATCCGGCCCCACCGGAGAGATCGCGGTCGGGCTGCCGGGTCCGGCGGCGATCGTTTCCAATCAGCTGATCGTCCTCGACTCGTTCGATGCGATCGTCGAACACTTCCCCGCGGCCGCCGAGGTGGCGAAACGGCACCACGTCGAATCGATCGCCGCATTCCCGATTCGTTCCTCGGTCGCCGAAGCCAACGCCACGCTGGTCGTCGGCGCCACCGACGCCGACTGGTTCACCTCCGACCGGATCGAGCTGCTCGACAGCATCGCAGCCCAGACCGCTCAGGCCATCGGACGGGCACGGCTGCACGCCGAGGTCGTGGCATCCCGTGATCGTGAGCACGCCATCGCCCTTCGCCTCCAGGATGCGCTGCTGCCCGACGAGCTGGTCGAGCATGTCGACCTCGACACCGCCGCTCGCTACCTGGCCGCAACCGAGGCGCTCACCGTCGGCGGGGACTGGTACGACACCTTCACCTGGGCCGACGGGCACATCGGATTGATGGTCGGTGACGTCGTGGGCCACGATCTCGAGGCGGCGGCCACCATGGGCCGCCTCCGAGCCGCCCTGGCTGCCCTCGTACCCCTCGGGCCGCCCGACCCCGCGTCGGTGCTCGACGCACTCGACGCCTGCGCCACCGGACCCGATGGCGCCGAGTTCGTCACGGCGGCCTGCGTCGTGATCGACCTCGCCGCGAGCCGGCTGGCCTACGCGACCGCCGGTCACCCGCCGCCCCTCGTCGTCACCTCGGACGGTCACGTCGAACGCCTCGATCAGGCCGTTTCGACTCCGGCGGGACGCCTCACCTCGAGCCATCGGAAGCAGGCCGTCCTCGCCTTTCCGCCGGGGGCGACGGTCGTGCTCTACACCGACGGTCTGATCGAGCGACGGGGTCTGCCGATCACCGACGGCATCGACCGTCTCGCCGACGCGGCCCAGGCGATCTCGGATCGAAGGGTTCCGACTGCGATCGAGTGGGTAGACGGTCTGCTCGACCTCATGACCGATGGATTCGTCGGTGACGACGTCGCCGTTCTCGTTGCCCGTCGTCCCTTGGTTTCACCCGTGTTCCGTCATCAGTTCCCAGCCGACAAGCGCCACCTTCGGGACCTTCGGCGACACCTCGGGGAATGGCTTGCGGCGTCGGGAATCGACGAATCGGCCCGGACCGACGTGTTGCTGGCCGTCGGTGAGGCGGCCACCAACGCCATCGAACATGCCTACCGCAACGTCGGGACGGGGGAGACCGGAACCGTCGACGTCGACCTCACCCGAACCGGTGACGAGATCATCGTCCATGTCGTCGACCACGGGACCTGGAAACCCGCAGTGTCCGAACCCGGACGAGGACGAGGCACCCCGATCATGCAGTCCATCGCCGACCACTTCGAACGCCGGACCGGCGCCGACGGCACGATCGTCACCATGCGCCTGCCCGCGACTCGACGGTGATCGTCGATCCCGGCTCGCCGGTTTGGGAATCGAGACGTATGGGGTAGGCCACGCCATGGCCATCGCCGCGGGGTCGCCCTCGCAGATCAGCCCCGATCCCTCGGTCACCGTCTTCGCACCGGCCAGCTCGGTCACCGTCACGATCGAGGCGGGCAACGACGGCGGCGACGAGATCCACTTCCACGCCGGTGGGCAGGGCGTGTGGGTGGCGAGGACCATCCTTCGCCTCGGCGAGCATCCGGTCCTCTGCTCGCCGATGGGCGGAGAGTCGGGCCACGTTCTCGAGGCGTTGGTGCCCAGGGAGGGCATCGGGCTCGACGTCGTCCGTACGCAGCGGGTGAGCGGTGCCTACATCCACGATCGTCGTGATCCGGGCCGGGATCGCCGGTCGATCGCCGAGCATCGCCCCGGCCGACTGCAGCGCCACGAACTCGACGACCTCTACGAGGCGGTTCTGGCCGACTGCCTGATCACGGGCATGGTCGTCATCACCGGTCGGCGGACGGCGCATGACACCCCCGACTGGTTCTACCGCCGGCTGGGCCGCGATCTCGCGCAGACCGCGACGACGGTGGTCGGCGATTTCCACGGCTCGGAGTTGGCTGCGTTCCTCGAGGGCGGGCCGATTTCCCTGCTGAAGGTCAGTAGCGAGGATCTCGCGTCGGACGGCCACGTCGTCGATGACGACGGGGCGTGTCTCGAGGCGATCGACTGGCTGCGCGAACGAGGTGTGCACGACGTGGTCGTCACCCGTGGGATCGAGCCTGCCCTGGCCTCGGTCGACGGCACGACCTATCGGGCCAGCGCGGTCTCGGTCGAGTCGGCCGATCATCGTGGTTCGGGTGATGCCATGACCGGTGCCCTGGCCGTGGCGCTCCTCCGCGGGCTCGATCCGCCATCGCTCCTGGCCCTCGGCTGTGGCGCCGGCTCCGCCAGCGCCACCCGCCACGGGCTCGCCACCGCGGATGCCCGGCTCATCTCGGAACTCGCGGCACGCTGCCACGTCGAGGCACTCCCACCACGTCGGGCGGCGCATCGCTGATCGGCTCCTCGCAATCGATCGTGCGGTTCGCCGGCGACTCGCCTCGGCGCTGCCCGGAGCCGATGGACCGGTCTACCGTCGCCCCATGCACATCGAGAACCTGGCGCTGATCGTCACGGACCACGACACCGCCATTCACTTCTTCGTCGAAGCGCTGGGATTCGAGCTCGTCGAGGATTCTCCGGCCTCGACCAACGACGGCCGACCGAAGCGATGGGTCGTCGTGCGTCCGCCCCTCGCGCAGACCGGGCTGCTGTTGGCTCGAGCCGACGGCGAGCATCAGGAGGTCGCCGTCGGCGAGCAGTTCGCCGGGCGCGTTGGGCTCTTCTTGCGGGTGGACGACTTCGAGATGGCACGACGACGGATGCTCGACCATGGTGTCGAGTTCGTCTCCGAGCCCCGAGACGAGCCGTACGGTCGCGTGGCCGTCTTCCTCGACATCGAGGGCAACCGATGGGATCTGCTCGGACCTCCGAGTCGGATGGCCTCCGGGTGATGCCGGTCCGTGAGGCACCGCGCGCTCGATGTTTCCGAGCTGCTGTTCGCGCGATCGCGTCACTCGCATGGATCTCCGGCTCGCCGAGCGGACGGGCGGCGGAACGACCGCCACCGGTCGGCGACACACGTCCTGGTGCGACCCCGGAAGCGTTCGTCTACCTTGTCGCCGTGACTGTGTTGATCGCCGGTGGCGGCATTGCCGGGTTGACCATGGCGTTGACCTGTCATCAGATCGGTGTGGACGCCGTGGTGCTCGAGTCGGTCCGGACCATTGCCCCGCTCGGTGTCGGGATCAACCTGCAGCCGAACGCGATCCGGGAGCTCTTCGACCTGGGGTTCGCCGACGACCTCGACGGCATCGGGGTCGAAGCCGACGAGTGGACGCTTGCCGGACGGAACGGCAAGGTGGTGTGGTCGGAGCGGCGAGGACGTTCGGCCGGGTACCGCTGGCCTCAGTACTCGGTTCATCGGGGCGAGCTGCAGATGCTGCTCTATCGAGCGGTCCGGGAGCGGCTCGGGCCGGATGCCATCCTCACCGGCCACCGAGTGACCGGCTACCAGAACACGCCCGACGGCGTCATCGCACACGTCGACATCCGCGACGGGGGGACCGCAGAGTTCCGCGGCTCGATCCTCCTCGCAGCCGACGGTTTGCACTCGGCGGTGCGAGCGCAGATGCATCCGGGTCAGCCCGAACCACAGTGGGGTGGGCAGGTGCTCTGGCGTGGCGCAACCCACGGCCCGCCGATTCGATCGGGCGCCGGGTTCACGCTCGTCGGGACCCTCGATCAACGCTTCGTGCACTATCCGATCTCGTCGATCGACCCCGAGACCGGCCTCCAGTTGCAGAACTGGATCGCCGAACTCACCCTCGACACCGGCGACGGGGTCGCCGCCAGCTGGAACAAGCAGGTCGATGTCGACTCCTTCCTGCCCGCCTTCGTCGACTGGTCGTTCGACTGGCTCGACATTCCTGCCCTCGTTCGCAGCACCCCGGCGGTGTGGGAGTACCCGATGGTCGATCGTGATCCCGTCGACCGGTGGGTCGATGGCCGGACCTGCCTGATCGGCGATGCCGCCCACGTGATGTATCCCGTGGGGTCGAACGGTGCGAGCCAGGCGATCGTCGATGCCCGAGTGATGGGTGCCGCATTCGTCGAGGCGGGTGTCCGGCCCGCCGCCCTCCGGGCGTTCGAAGACAAGCTGCTCGCACCCATGTCGGAACTCGTGCTGCGCAACCGCGGACACGGTCCGATCGGCATTCTCGGAATCGTCGACGAGCGGTGTGGTGGCTGGTTCGACGACATCGACGACGTCATCGACCGCAGCGAGATCGAGGCGTTCATGTCCAACTACAAGGCGGCCGCCGGTTTCGCCGTCGAGGCACTGAACGCCGCACCCCCCACGATCGAACCCGGCGCGACCGTCCGGTCGTGAGCCGATGTCGACGACGTGGGCGATGGGCCACAGCACCGCCGCGACCAGTACGAGCGTCGCCGCCAGCCGGTTTCGGGCCGGGAGCCAGCCGGCCACTCTGAGCACGACGAACCCGTAGGCGATCGCGCTCGCTGCCGAGTTGGTCAGGGCGCGCGACGACGGTCGGCTCGTCGGACTCACCGGCCGCGAGGCCGACGTCCTCGAACTCATGGCGCGGGGGCTGTCGAACAGCGCGATCTGTCGGGAACTGCACCTCAGCATCAAGACCGTCGAACCGGTGATCAGCTCGATCTTCGCGAAGCTCGGGCTCGAAGCCGACAGCACGACCAACCGACGCGTCCTCGCCGTGGTCGCCTACCTCCGGCCTGACTCCCACTATCCTCCGACCACGACTCGGGCTCGGTCGTCTCGGCCCCGAACGAGCGTCGGTGTTCCGGTCGATGGGACTGCCCCGGAACTCGAGTCGTGCGCCGGGCTGCGGTCGTACGGCCCAGTGGTCGATTCCTTGCCCGTGATGTCCGTGGCCCTCGACGTCACGTGGTGATTGGCCTACGGTCGCAGTCGTGAGCGAGAACCTGCGCAACTACGTCAAGGCCGTGTACTCCTTCGAGCATGTGCTCAAGTCGGCGAAAGACTCGGTGTTTCGCAAGAAGGCGCCATGTGCCGGGTGGACCGGCGAGGACGTTTACGTACACGCGATGGGCAACCTCAAGATGATCCACGCCTTCGCCACGACCGGTCACGGTCCCAAGACGTCACCGAAGCTCGGCAAGGACCCCATTGGGGCCTGGGAGAAGTTGCGGGATCAGACGCTCGAGGCGCTCGACCAGCCCGGTGTGCTGCAAGGCACCGCGCACGAGCCGTTCGGGCCCGAGTTCGGCTCCGTGCCCGTCGACAGCCTCGTCGGTTTCATGGCGGCCGAACTCGCGGTGCACGTGTGGGACATGGCGAGAACGGCGAAGGTCGACGAACGCCTCGATCCCGCACTCGTGCGGTTCGCGAATGTCACCTGGCGGTCACTCGGCGAAGAGGTGCTGAGGGGGGACGGCATGTTCGGACCACGCATCCGCTCCGAGCGAACCGCCGACGCCCAGACCAAGCTCCTGCAGTTCCTCGGCCGTCACGTCTGAGGAGGGGCTCCCAACGTCGAGCGACGCGCCCGCGGCGTCAGCGGCGGGTGATCAGAATTGGGGTATCGCCGGTGCGTCGGGTCGGTCTCGGTCGTGGGCTGGGTCGTCGTGGGGCAGCGTGCCGGCGAACCAAGCGTCTCGCTTCCAGTCGGGAACGGGTGGCTCGTGATCCTCGGTCGGGACGAACTGCGACCTCTCCACCAGTTCGTAGTGATGGACGTAGCGACGGCAGTTCGCGAACACGGCCTGCGTCGTGACCCGAACGATCATCGTGGCCCCGGCGTACTGCTCGAGCAACGGATCGTGATCGTCGATGCTCGCCACCCCGTTGAGACGCAGTCGGGATCCTGTCTCGAAATCGATGAACAACATGCCCACCTGTGCGTTTGCGACCAGGTTGCCTGCCGTGAGGAACATCCCGTTGCCGTCATAGACGGGGAACGAGACCGCAGTCTCGTCGATGACCTTCACGAACCCGGGCTCGCCCCCCTTGTAGGAACACTGGGGTGCGCCACGCTCGTCGGCGGTGGCGATGAAGAACATGTCGCGCGCCTCGATGAACGCCCGATGAGTTTCGCTGATGTGATCGCTGGACGCTTCTGCGAGCCGGTCGGCGAGTCGTCTCGTGTCGAAGCGGTCCTGGAAACCCCGTTGAGCCGAGTGATAGTCCTGTCCCACAACTGACCCCCCTTGTCGATGACCCGAACACTAGTCCTCGACCGTTCGATACGAGGTCGGCCCGGTGGGGTCGACGGCCCCGTCGTTTTCATGGCGGCCGATGTCGTCGTGGATCTCTCGGTCCGCCACCCT
>CAVQVO010000022.1:0-6596 GCA_963717115.1 uncultured Acidimicrobiales bacterium
GATCCGGTTCGCCCTGGCCGTCGGGTTCATCCTGATCGGCGCCCAGCGGGAGTGGTTCGGCCTTGCCCTGCTCGCCGGGTTCGCCGTCATCGGGTTGTTGGCCGTGGCGGAAGGGTCGGCGCCGTCTTCGACGTCTGCGGCCCGACGAGCCCCCGCCGACCTCGGCGATCGCGCGGCGTCGAGGGCGGAACTCGGCGATGGCACCTCCACCTTGAGCTCGGCGGCCATCGCCGGGTTCCTCTCGCACATCGCCCTGGCCGGGCCGCCGATCCTGGCGGCCTTCAACGGCGCCGACGCCGACACCGTCTCGACGATGTTCGTCGTGTTGACCGCCGTCCGTCTGCCCCACCTGCTCCTGCAGGCCGGCGCCCCCCGAGCCGGTGTCGTGTTCCAGACCTGGGCCGATGCCGACCGTCGCTCGAGCCTGGATACGTCGCGACGCGGGATCGCCCTGGTCACCACCCTCGTCGCCGCGGTGGCCGGTCTGGTCGGCGCCGTCCTCGGCGACCCGCTGATCGGCGGCGTCTTCGGCATCGGAGGGCAGGTCGACGCGTCGTCCTATGCCGCCATCGCGGCGGCAGCCGTGCTCTCGGTCGGGGCGACCCTCGCCACCGTGCAGTTGGTCGCCGAGCAGCGGAACCGCCTGCTCGTGACCGGATGGGCCACACCGTTGCTGGCGGCGACCGTCATCGCCGTGATCGCCCGCCTCACCGAGATCGACGAGGTCGCGCTCGGCCTGCTCGTCCTCCACGCAGCGGTGCTGCTCACGCTCACGATCGTGCCGCTGACGGCCGGGCCTCAGGCCACGGAGCAACGACCGAGCAGGTGAGCGCCGGCCTCGGGCCCGACGTTGGCCAGCAGGTCGAGCACGGTCACCCCGTGAACGAATTCCGTTCCGGCCTGGGGATACTCCGGGTAGTGGCCGTACTCGATCACCTGGAGTTCGATGCCGGCCTCGTGGAAGAGCGGGCGCTCGAGATAGTCGAGCCCGGCCGGTCCGGTCAGGTACTGCGTGGCCCCCGCAGCCCGACACAGGGCGACGAGGCGCTCGGTCGGTGAGCCCTCGAGCGGCAGGAACTCGGTGTCGAGCGACACGGGTGTCGTGATCCCGAGCTGCCCGGCGATTTGCTCGAGGAGGAAGACGTTGATGGCGTGGAGCCGATCGAACTCACCGATCGTGGTGAACCACTGCGCCCAGTCGTCTCGGTACCGATCGAAGAACGGTCGCTTGCCCATGGACTGTTCGATGGACCGCCAGTGCTTGGCCGCCCACCGGTGATCCTGGACCCGGGCCTCGTCGATCGACTGATCCGGGAGACCGGCCGTCATCACCGGAATCGTCAACCAGACCGGGCCCTGCTTGGTGGCGATGCGATTCCGATTGCGCCAGTCGTTCTTGGTGTACTGGACCGAGTCGTAGACGACGAACTGGTCGGCAGCGCCCATCAGATCGAAATAGCCCTTCCAGGGCAGGTAGTTCGACTGGAGGACGACCAGCTTCACGAGTGCTCCGGGGCCGGGTCGGCCGGTGCCCCGAGGCCGACGCCGACCTGGCGCGACACGTGGTAGCGGGGGCGGCTCAGGACCTCGTGGAACACGCGGTAGACGTACGCCGTGAGGACACCCACGCTCATGAGGAGCACACCCGACATCATCACGGTGATGCCGATCAGCAGGGTGATACCGCCCTGGAGCGGCCGATTCCCGACCAGGTACTGGCCGACGAGGATCGTCAGGTAGACCAGTCCGCCCAGCGTGAAGGTCAGACCGGCCCAGGTCACCAGTCGGTGGGGCAGATCGCTGTAGGCGATGAGGGCGTTGATGGCGAGCGAGAGACGGCGGCGGAAGTTGTAGGAGGTCTCCCGTCCGCCCGGCCGGTCGCGTTGCACGGTCACGTAGCGATACGCGAACCCCATCTGCGACATCAGGGGCCCGTAGACCGCACCCTGTTCCTGATACCGCAGCAGCTCCCCGCGAACCGAACGACGGAACGCTCGATAGGTCCCGACGTTGGACGGCATCTCGAGCCCGGCCAGGCGGGCGAACACCGTGTGGAACAGCCGGGACGTGAGGCTCGCCTTCTGCTGACCCATCTCCCAGGTGGTGTAGACGATCTCGATCTCGGGGTCGTCGAAGGGGGCGAGCAGTTTGGCAAGCTCCTCGGGTCGATCCTGCAGGTCGGCGTCCATGAGGACCGTCAGATCGCCCCGGCAGCGTTCGAGGCCGGCGCCGATCGCCGGGTGCTGGCCGAAGTTGCGACTCAGCTGCAGCCCGACGCAGCGGGGATCCTGCGAAGCGAGTCGGGAGATGATCGACCAGGATGCGTCCCGACTGCCGTCGTTGACGAAGACCACCTCGAAGTCCTCGACGAGCGGTTCGAGCGACGCAACGAGCCGGAGCCACAGCTCCTCGACGGTGACCTCGTTGTTGTAGACGGGAACGAGGACCGAGACCGAGGTCATCAGCCCTGGTTGGCCAGGTACAGCCGTTGATCGGCCGGCACGTAGTACTCGTCGAGGCTGGTCGGCACCCGCACGTTGAATCCGAGGAGGCGACGCAGCGTCGGGCTGAGTGTCGGGATCGTGTCGGGGTCGATCATCCGGGGATAGTCGAACCGTTGCCGCATGAACGACCGAACGGCGTTGAGGGTCGCGGCATGGCGTTCGCGGTCGGTGTGGTTGGTACCACCGAGATGCCAGGTACAGGCATTGAACACCACGAGATCCCCGGCCTCGGGATGGACCCGGACCGCCGAGGCGAAGAACTCGTCGTCGGAGGGGCGATCGCTGCGGGTGAACGAGCCGGGCAGGAAGTAGGTGGCCCCGTTGTCGTCGGTGAAGTCGTCGAGTGCCACGATCACGCCGAGGTTGGTGGGGTAGCCGGGGATGATCCTCGGTGAGTCGTTGTGCACTCGGTGCGAGTAGTTCGAACCGCCGATCGGCATGCTCGAACTCGTGTAGGCGTACACGATGCTCGTGTCGCCGAGGAACGTGTCGAGGGCGGCCACGATCGACGGGTTCTCGAGCAGACGCAGGAAACCGTCGTCGAGCAACATCAGGTTGTGCACCATGTAGTCGTCGACGGCGGTCTCGGTGGTGATCCGGGCGTGCTGCTCGGCGGCGAGGCGAGCCAGCGTGTCCCGGAGCGGCGCCACCTCGTCGGCGGTGAGGGCCCCCGGGACGATCGTGAACCCGTCGGTCTCGACCTGTTCCACCTGGGTCGGCGACAGCAGTCGGGTCATGGCTTGGCGGCCGTCACGACCAGGTACTTGAACAGCGACGACGAGACCGGCAACAGCTTGCGCAGATGATCGTCGATGGCGTCGGCCGCCTCGAACGACTGACCGTGCATGACGCTCGCCTGCCCGAGGAACCATTCGTGCCGGATGTCGACGTCGACGTAGCCGAGCCCCGCCAGGTCGGCTGCCAATTCCACGGGATCGAACCCCTTCCCACCGGATTTCGCCGGCTCGGCGTTGCGCCAGTCCTCGGGGTCGATGCCGAACTGTTCCTGGAGCTTTTCCTCGTGGTGGACCAGCTCGCCGATCTCGCGTTCGACGATCGGGTCGTGCTCCCCGCCCTCGGCGTGCGCCGCGTAGATGCCGTCCCAGAAGTTCCGGTTCGGGATCAGGTCGACGTAGAGGAGTCCGCCGGGACGCAGCACCCGAAGGGCTTCGGCCAAGGCCTCGGTGTGGCTCTCGAGATGGTCGAGGAACGAGTACGCGGTGACCATGTCGAAGGTGTCGTCGTCGAAGGGAACCGACTCGACCATGCCCTCCTGCACCGTGACGTTGCCCGACGACAGGTCCACCCGGTCGAGCATCGCCCGGGTCGCGTCGACGCCGTCGAGTTGGACGAACAGGTCCTTCGCCAGGTCGAGCAGGAAGCCCGTCCCGCAGCCGAAGTCGAGCATGCGCTGGTTGCCCGACCGGGCCACCAGGGCCTCGAGCCGGGCCCGGACCTTTGCCTTGTTCTCCGGCCGGAAGTGCGGCTCGGTGGTGTCGTAGAGGTCGGCCAGACGGGAATGGACCCGGACGTTGGCCTCGACCACGACCGGGCGGGAACTATCGGGCATCGGGAATCCACACTTTCGCTACGTTTCGAAATCCGACGGCGAGCCTATCGGAGGAGGCGCATTCAGAGCGGGACATCCTAGGCTGGCGCACCGGCGCCGACCGAGAGCGAACGAGGGGAAACCGAGGAATGAACGCAACCGGAGTTCGATTGCGAGCCATCGAGTCCCACGACCTCGAGTCGACCCGACGCTGGCGAAACGATCCGGCGATCGGGCCCCTGACCATCGGGCGCCCCTTCCCGATCACCGAGTCGAACGAACGGGCGTGGCACGACACCCTGGGGGTCGGCGCACTCCCGACCGCTGCGGTGTGGGCCGTGGATGCGGGCGCCGGCATCGTCGGTGTCGTCCAGATCAACGAGATCGACTGGTTGCACCGAACCGCCTGGTTCGGCATCTTCATCGGCCCCGAGCACCAGGGCAACGGCCATGGACGGGCCGCGACGTCGCTGGCCTGTGCCCACGCCTTCGAACGGTTCAACCTGCGCCAGGTACGCCTTCGGGTGCGCGCCGACAACGAGGCCGCCGTCGCCCTCTACGAAGACCTCGGGTTCGAGCACGAGGGAACGCTGGTCGGCGCCGTGCTCGACGGCGATCGCCCGATCGACGTCCAGCTCATGCGGCTCTCGCCTCGGACCGACGCCGCGCCAACGATCTGAGGACCCTGATGACTCTCCGCGAACGCCTGCTTTCCCAACCCGTCGTCTATCGCTCGTTCAAGAAGCTGGTGCTGCCGTCGGGGGCCCACCAACGCATCGTCGACTCGATGTTCGACGTCGCCGACGGCGCCGCGGTACTCGACCTCGGTTGCGGCTTCGGCGATTTCACGCGCTACTTCGCCGGTCGCTGTCGCTACGTCGGCATCGACCACAATCCCGACTACATCGAGACCGCCCGACGCATGAACGACGGACTCGACGCCACGTTCATCTGCGCCGACGTCACCGACCAGGTGGTGGCCGACAACGGACCCTACGACCTCGTCTTCCTCTCCGGCGTCCTGCACCACCTCGACAACGAGCAGGTCACCACCCTGGCCCGGAACGTCGCACCGCTCCTCACCGAGCACGGACGGTTCGTCGCCCTCGAACCGGTCTTCGATCCCGACCAGGGACTCACCGCGAGGCTGATCATCGCGTCCGACCGCGGCCGGCACGTGCGTGACGCGGCCGGGTACGCCAATCTGCTGGCGACCTCGCTGCCCGAGATCCGGACCGAGGTGCTGCGGGGCCTGCTTCGCATGCCCTACACGCATCTCTTGATCGAAGGGGCGAAGACGACCGACACCGCCGGCGTCGAGCCCGAAACCGCGTCGTAGCACCCCGTCGGCGCTCGGCTCCATCGCCATCGGCGACCGGACCCCCGGATAGGCTGCGGCCCGTGGCGCAGACCCTCGATGCACCCCAGCTTGGCCGGGACTCGCCTCCACCGGCGGTCGTGACCGCCATGACGAAACTCCGGCCCTTCGCCGCGTTCGTGTTGCCGCTGGCCCTGTTCGTCGTCTTGCAGCCCGAGACCTACAGCGTCGCCCCGAACGGTCTCGACCCGTTCTTCTACAGCGGGCTGGGCATCAACTTCGACGACTCGCTCGCAGCCGGTGGTGATCAGCACTACTTCATCTCGCGTTGGGCGGTCTACTACCCGCTCTTCATCGCCAACGCCGTTGCGGGCCCGTTCGTCGGGCGGCTGATCCTGCGGCTGATCCTGGCTTCGCTCATCCTGCGGGGCCTGTGGGGGTTGCGACCCGACTGGACCTGGGCGCAGCGGCTGGTGATCGGCGGTGCCGTCGTGTCGATGCCCATGTTCCTGCGGGCGTTCATGACCGACTACACCGAGTACGCGGTCGCCACCTACGTGTTCGGACTGCTCCTGGTCTCGGTTCGGGATCGCCAGACGTTCCGCTCGGCGCTCCTGGCGGGGCTGTTCACCGGGCTGGCCGTCGTCGCCAACCCGATCGCCGTGCTGGCCGTCGTCGTCCCGCTCGCCGTGTTCGTCCTGAACGGGACCAGCGGCCTCCGTCGGCGGATCGAGTACTCACTGGTGATCGTCGCCACCTCGATCGTGGTCGCGGTCGTCGGACTGCTGTGGTTCCGCTGGTTCTACGGGATCGACAACCTCTACCAACCGACCTTCGACTTCATGCGGACCTTCTCGGGCAACGATCCGCTGAAGTCACCGCGGTTCGAGTGGCTCGCCGGGTTCACCTGGTTGTGCGCCACCCCGTTCCTGTTGATCGTGCGTTGCCGTGTCGGCCCGGCGGACGATCCGCTTCGACCGAATGGACCGGATGGCCGTTCTCATCGGCGCCGCGCAGTACGTCATCCAGTGGATCGACCAGTTCGTCCGGGACGGGGATGGGCTCGAGGTGTCGTATTACTGGTCGATGTCGTATCCGAGCTTCGCCCTGGCGCGCGCGCTGGTCCTCGGCCGGCTGACGACCCGTCTCGACGACCGAGCGGCCCTCGCCATCGGGGCGTCGTGGTGTGCCCTGCTCGTCATCGGGGTCCCGGACGCACTCCGCC
>CAVQVO010000023.1:0-10058 GCA_963717115.1 uncultured Acidimicrobiales bacterium
ACGATTGACCACCAGCGGGATCATGATCTCGACGATCGGGTGCCCGCCGGCGTCGGCCCGTTCGCCCGCCGCCGACAGCAGCGCTCGAACCGGGTCCGGTAGAGGTGCGGCTTCAGGATGCCGAGCCGGATCCCGCGGGTGCCGAGCATCGGGTTCTCCTCGTGGTGGGCCTGGGCGGCGGCGAGCAGCTCGGCGATCGGCGGCATCGAGACCCGACGAGGCCTGCCGGACCATCAGTTCGGTGATGTCGGGCAGGAACTCGTGCAGCGGCGGATCGAGGAGTTCGCACGGTGACGGGGAGTCCGTCGATCACCTCGAGCAGCGCCAGGTAGTCCTTGTGCTGGACCTCGCCCAGTTCGACGAGCGAGGCTTCCTGGTCTTCGGGCGAGGCGGCCAGGATCATCCGCTGGACGATGGGCAGCCGGTCACCGAGGAACTGGTGCTCGGTCCGGCACAGGCCGATGCCCTCGGCGCCGTGTTCGCGGGCGATGATGGCATCCTCGGGCGTGTCGGCATTGGCCCGGACCGCCATCTTGCCGGCGCGGATCTCGTCGGCCCAGCCGAGGATCTCGTTCATCTCGGCGGGCACGTCGCCTTCGGACAGGTCGACCGCCCCGACGAACACCTCGCCGGTGGCGCCGTCGAGACTGATGAGGTCGCCCTGGTGCACCACGAGCGGACCGACCGAGAAGTGCCGGTCGCCGATCGTGATCGCCCCGGCACCGCACACGGCGGGCTTGCCCCATCCCCGGGCCACGACGGCGGCGTGGCTGGCGAGGCCACCCCGCGTGGTCAGGATGCCCTCGGCGACGGCCATGCCATGGACGTCCTCGGGTGAGGTCTCGTCCTTGACGAGGATGACGTCGATGCCCTCGTCGTAGGCATCGACGGCGTCGTTGGGATCGAAGTACACCGCTCCGACGGCGGCCCCCGGCGAGGCACCGAGCCCGGTGGCGATGGCCCGCTGGGACGATCCCGAGAACTGGGGGTGGAGGATCTGGTCGAGGTGGTCGGCGGTCACCCGCAGCAGCGCCTCACCCCGGTCGAGTGCGAGGTCGTCGGGATCGGCGAGCTGCCGGGCGATGCGCACCGCGGCCGCACCGGCTCGATCGCCACGACGGGCACCGAGGAACCGGAGCGCGCCCTGTTCGACGGTGAAGTCGATGCTGACCATGTCGCGGTAGCGGGCCTCGAGGCAGGTGAACGAGGCGATCAGCTCGGCGAAGGCCTCGGGGACCACGGCCTCCATCTCGGCGAGCGTGACCGACTCGCCGGTGCGCTGGTCGATGCCCTGACCGCCGATCCGGAAGTCGCCGTAGGGGGTTCGGTCGCCGGTGATGGGGTTGCGGCTGAACGCGAGGCCCGACCCGGACCGCTCGTCTCGGTTGCCGAACACCATCTGCTGGACGACGACGGCGAGTCCGAGGTCGTGCGGGATGGCCTCGCGCTGGCGGTAGGTCCGCGACTGCGGCGAATTCCAGCTGCGGAAGGCGGCCTCGACGGCCCCCTGGACCTGAGCGTGCGGATCCTGTGGGAACGGGGTGCCCCGCTGCTCGAGCAGGGCCTTGAAGTTGGTGACCAGCAACTGCAGTTCGGAGACACCGAGTGCCGACTCGCTCTCGACCCCGGCCAGCGCCTTGGCTCCCTCGACCCGACGCTCGAGCATCTCGGGTGCGACGCCGAGGACGACGATGCCGAACATCTGGATCAGTCGCCGGTAGGAGTCGAAGGCGAATCGGGGATCTCCGGTGGCGTCGGCCAGTTCCCCGACGGTGTCGTCGTTGAGGCCCAGGTTGAGCACCGTTGCGGCGGCGCCGGGCATCGACGTGGTCGAGCTGGGCCGGACGCTGACCAGCAGGGGGAAGCCCTCGCGGGCCAGGGCCCGGGTGGCGTCGGTGGCGGCTCGCACGGCACCGGGAGCGAACTCACCGGTGCGGAGGAAGTGGTTGCAGACCTCGGTGGTGATCACGTAACCGGCCGGAACGCTCAGCCCCAGTTCGCCGCGGAGGTCCGACAGCGCCGCCCCTTTCTCGCCCAGCAACTCGATCCGTCGGCCGGGAGGCGCGTCGTGATCGTGGTCGAGGGCGAAGAGCGTCAGCATCGCGCCACGTTAGGTTCAGCCGAGGCGCTCGGCCAGCCATCCCTCGAGGTCGTCGATCGGGAGTCGCACCTGCTCCATCGAGTCGCGCTCGCGAACGGTCACGGCGTGGTCGTCGAGCGAGTCGAAGTCGTAGGTGACGCAGAAGGGCGTGCCGATCTCGTCCTGACGCCGGTAGCGCTTGCCGATGTTCTGGGTCTCGTCGTAGTCGCACATCCAGCGATCGGCGAGCCGCTCGAACAACTCGGTGGCCGGCCCCGAAAGCTCGGGCTTCTTCGACAGGGGCAGGACCGCCACCTTGTAGGCCGCCAGGGCCGGGTGGAGTCGGAGCACGATCCGGGTGTCGTCGTTGACGGCTTCTTCGTCGTAGGCGGCCATGAGGAACGCCATCATCGTGCGGGTGGCACCCGCGGCGGGCTCGATCACGTGGGGGACGTAGCGCTCGCCACTCGCCTGGTCGAAGTAGTCGAGCTTGTCGCCCGAGTGTTGGGCGTGCTGGGTGAGGTCGTAGTCGCCCCGGTTGGCGATGCCCTCGAGTTCGTCCCAGCCCCACGGGAAGAGGAACTCGACGTCGCTGGTGCCGGCGGAGTAGTGGCTCAGTTCGTCGGACTCGTGGGCCCGCAGTCGCAGCTTGTCGGCCGGGATGCCGAGATCGAGGTACCACTGGAGACGGGTCTGACACCAGTACTCGTACCACTGGCCGGCCTCGGCCGGTGGGACGAAGAACTCGAGTTCCATCTGCTCGAATTCCCGGGTGCGGAACACGAAGTTCCCGGGTGTGATCTCGTTGCGGAAGCTCTTGCCGATCTGGGCGATGCCGAACGGCGGCTTCTTCCGACTGGTGTAGAGCACGTTGGCGAAGTTGATGAACATGCCCTGGGCCGTTTCCGGTCGCAGGTAGACCTCGTGGCCCGATCCCTCGACCGGTCCGGCGTGGGTCTTGAACATCAGGTTGAACTGGCGGGGTTCGGTGAACTCGCCCCGGGTCCCGCAGGTCGGGCACAGGTCGGGGTCGTCGAGTTTGTCGAGACGATGCCGGCTTCCGCAGCTGCGGCAATCGACCAGCGGATCGCTGAAGTTGGCCAGGTGCCCCGAGGCTTCCCACACCGCGGGCGGCGACAGGATCGACGCATCGAGTCCGACGACGTCGTGGCGTTTCTGCACCATCGCCCGCCACCAGGCGTCCTTGACGTTGCGCAACATGAGCACCCCGACCGGGCCGTAGTCGTAGGTCGATCGGAAGCCGCCGTAGATCTCGGCCGACGGGTACACGACACCGCGCCGCTTCGAGAGGTTCACGATCTTGTCGAAGAGCTCGCTCGATCCGGGCCGGTCGGCGGGGGCGGAAGCCTCCGACGAGGGGGTGGCGACATCGGGTGTATCAGGGGCAGCCATGGCCTCGCAGGCTAACGTCGGGCGAAGCACCGTCCGATTCTTTTCGATCGACCCGCAACGATCGACCTTCGCGAGGCCCGCTCCATGCTCGATCCCGATTCCACCAACGTTCTCCAGCGCCGTGTCCTGGCGTCGCTCGTCGACCTCGGGCTGATCGCCGTTGCCACCGCCCTGATCTGGCGGACCCAGTGGATCCAGTTCACGATCACCGCCCGGGACCCGATCACCAATGCGATGATCCCCGATGCCGACCAGGCGGCGAGGATCAACGAGATCGCCGCCTCCCTGCACACCTCGTTCGAGTGGCGGGGATCGCTGGTCGTCCTCGACCAGACCGGGATCGTCCTCACGGCGCTGTTCGGCATCGTCATGGCGATGGTCACGTTCGTCCTGCTGCCGGCCAACACCGGCTGGTCGCCGGGCAAGCGGCTCCTCGGGCTGAGCGTCGTCGACTCCGACGGCAGGATCCCGGGGCTGGCCGCCCATCTCGCCCGCTCGGTCGTCGGGGTCGTCGACGCGATCCCGTTCGTCGTCCCGGGACTCCTCGGTTGGCTGCTGGCGAAGAACGACGACTTCCATCGCCGGCTCGGCGATCGGGTCGCCAGGACCCACGTGATCGACGCGAAGGCGGGGGTCCGGTTCATCGATCCCGGGATGTACGCCCGACGCAACGAACTCCGTCGCCGGGTGGTCGAACCCGATGCCGACGGCAACGCCATGGTGCCGATCGAAGACCGCCTCGCCACGTCGGCGACGCTCGGGGCCGCTCCCGGAGATCCGATCGCCGCCGACCCGCAACCCGTGTCGACGGAATCCTCCGTGATCTCGTTCCCACCGCCGACCTCGTCGCCGGTCCCGGCCGAACCTGCGGCATCGAGGCCCTCCACCGTCGACGCCGTTCCGAGCAGCCGTGCCCAGATGCCCCCGCTCTTCTCGGTGTCCACGCTCGGATCGCCCGAATCCGAATCCGATCATCCGACGGCGAAGGTGCCCCGTCCCAGTCACCGACTCCCGGCTCTCGACTCCGCCTCACCGGTCGCCGCGCACCCGGTCGCCGAGTCCGCAGCCGCCGAGCCCACGGTGGCCGCTCCCCCGTCGGCCGACGACACGGCGATGACCCGACCGCTCGTCGAGCGCGAACCGATGCCCGGCGACGAGTCCCCGGTCGGCCGAGGGCGGCCCGACCCCGAACGGTTCGACGACGACTGGGACCGGCCGGTCCCGGAACCGGCCCCGGTCTGGAAGCCGGGTCGACCGGGCCCCCAGGCCGTCGCCGGTCGCGAACCGGTTCGCGACTTCTTCGATTCGACCTCGCTCGGATCATCCTCGGCGACCGGCACCACCGCCCGGGCTGCCGTCCCCGATTCGGCGGTGGCCACCGCCGACCCCGAACCCGAGTCCGTGCGCTCCGGCTCGCCCGAGAACGGCACCGTGTGGAACGACGAATGGAAGGCCTGGTTGTTCTGGGATCCGACCGGTCAGCGGTGGCTGCGCCACGACACCGAGACCGACCGCTGGATCCCGATCGGCTGACGTCCCCCGCCTGACCGCTCGGGAACCCGAACACGCTAGGGCAGGACGCCGTGGGGTTCGCGCTGCGACGCCGCGACCCCGTGGCTCTCGCCGTGGTGGAGTTGCTGATGGAGCAGCGTCGAGGTGCGCAACCGCCGCTCGAGGTGCTGTTCCATGATGCGCGACGCGAGGTGTTCGAGTTCGGACGCCGTGGCCGGGTCGGTCGTTTCCAGCACGTGCCGCACGCGGCCGGCGAAGAGCGACATGAGCGCCACTCGGGCGGCCTCACTCAGCGGTTCGCCTCGGCGGCAGCCCTGGCACAGCACACCACCCTCGTGGATCTCGATCGAGACCAGCTCCTCGGTGGCGCCGCACACGACGCAGGCATCGAGCATCGGTGCCACACCCTCGAGGACCAGCACCTTGGCGGCGAAAGCCGGCACCACGAGCGGATTGCCGCCCCGATCGAGCTCGCCGAGGGCCCCGACCAGCAGTTTGAACAGCGCCGGGTTCGATTCGTCCTCGAGACCCACCTGATCGACGATCTCGAGCAGGATCGTCGCCCGTGCGAAGCGATCGATGTCGGTCCGCAGGTTCCGATGGAGCTGCTCGGTCTCGGCCTGGGTCACGATGTCGAGGTTGCGGCCCTCGTAGAGCTGCAGCTGGGCCACGCATCCGGGTTCGAGCCGGCTGCCGAAGCGGCTCTTGGTCCGTCGCACTCCCTTGGCGACGGCCCGGACCTTGCCGTGGGCCCGGGTGTAGAGCACCACGATCCGATCGGCCTCGCCGAGCTTGTAGGTGCGCAGCACCACGCCGGTGTCGCGGTAGAGCGTCACCGCTCGTCGTTCAATCCGCCGAACCGGCGATCACGGCGTTGGTACTCGAGGACGGCGTCGGCGAGGTGCTGTCGACGGAACGCCGGCCAGTAGTCCTCGACGAACACCAGCTCGGCGTAGGTCGCCTGCCACAGCAAGAAGTTCGAGATGCGATGCTCGCCGGACGTGCGGATCCACAGGTCGACCTCGGGCATCTCGGGGTCGTAGAGACGCGACTCGATGCTGGCCTCGGTCACCTCGGTTCCGTCGGCCACCAGGGATCGCACGGCGTCGACCAGCTCGGCCCGTCCGCCGTAGTTGAAGGCGATGGTGAGGGTGAGGGCGGTGTTGCCCTTGGTCAGGGCGATGGACTCGTCCATCCGCCGGATGAGGCGCTTCGGGACCCGCCAGTCGCGCCGGCCGATGAACCGGATGCGCACGCCGAGCTCGTCGAGCTCGTGACTGCGTCGCACGAGGAGCGACTCGTTGAAGCCCATCAGGTACCGGACCTCGTCGATCGGACGGATCCAGTTCTCGGTCGAGAAGGCGTAGACGGTGAGCCATTCGATGCCGAGGTCGAGGGCCCCGTAGACGGCGTCGAGGAGGGCCTCTTCACCGGCGGCGTGGCCCTGCGTCCGCTTCAGACCCCGTTGCTGGGCCCAACGCCCGTTGCCGTCCATCACGCACGAGACGTGCCGGGGCACTCGCTGCAGATCGATGCCGGTCAGGTCCATGGACGGGGGTGCTTCCACGGGGCGCACGGTACCCGCCGACTCACCCGGTCGGTGCGATGACCGGGGCCCGATCGGCCTCGGACGTGCCCCGACCTCGCTCAGGGGGTGTCGGCCGGGGCGCTGTCGGCCGACGAGGCCGCCGAACTCGGAGCCGTGGGCGCGGGCGCAGGCGTCGTCGGGGTGGGGGTGGTCGGCGTCAAGATCGTGTTCGGCGACACCGACACCTCGGGAATCGTCTCCCGTGTGCCCGACGTGGTCGGCGAGCTCGACGGTGCGTCGGTGGTGGCGGGGGCACCGGTGGTGGCCGGTCGGCGCCGCACGGTGGTGGCTGGACGTTGCGGGGCCGCGGTCGGGGCCGGGGCGGCGGCCACGGTGGTGGGGGGCACCGTCGTTGGTGGCACGGTCGTCGGGGCCAGGGCCGCGGGCACGGTGGTGGGGGGAATGGTCGACGGGGCCGTGGTCGGCGGGTTCGTGGGGGCCACGGTGGACGGCGTGGTGGTCGGCGCCGGGGCGTCGGTGTCGGTGGTGGTCGACGAGGAGCCGCCGAGTGCGGCGATCAACAGGAGGGCGACGAGGAGGGCCGCCAGACCGGACAGACCCAGCAGGAGCGGCCGGCGCCACGGACGTCGGGGTTCGTACTGGGCCGGGATGAACGGGATCGGTTCGTCGACCATCGCCGCGAACCGGATCGTTGGCGAATGGCGCGGCGCAGTCGTGTCGGCGTCGCGCCCGGGGCGCTCACCGAACAACCAAGCCCGGGGAGCGACGGGATCGACCGCCGGGGAGGCCGAAGCATCGGCAACGAGCGGCCCGAAGATGCGGATCTTGGTGGCGTCGGGTGGCGTCTTGGCGGCCGGCGGTTCGACGGTGGTCGTTGCGAAGAGACGGGGGCGGGTGACCTCGGCGTTCGGATCGACGGGGGTCGGCCCGGTCGGGTGGTGGAGATCGAGATCGAGATCGGCCGGGGGGGCGAAGAGGAGATGGGCAACCGCGGCCCAGGGAGGCGCGTCGAGCTCGGGGTCGGCCTCCGCATCGGAGTCCGGACCGTCGGGGGCCGCCGCATCGGAGTCCGGACCGTCGGGGGCCGCCGCATCGGAGTCCGGGGCGTCGAGGGCCGCCGCATCGGAGTCCGGGGTGTCGGAGTCCGGGGTGTCGGAGTCCG
The DNA here is from genome assembly GCA_963717115.1 of uncultured Acidimicrobiales bacterium. Classification (GTDB taxonomy): domain Bacteria; phylum Actinomycetota; class Acidimicrobiia; order Acidimicrobiales; family SZUA-35; genus JBBQUN01. Next base: position 7,717 of record CAVQVO010000023.1, read on the forward strand.
GGGCGTCGTCGGCCGGGACCGAGTCCTGGGGCGCGTCGACCGGGAGGTCACGCAGGTCGATCTCGTCGGGGAGGTCGACACCATTGGGGGTCATCGGGGTCTGATCGATCATTGCCTGGTCCTGGCGGGCCGGTCGCTCGTCGCCGAACGATGGCGATGGCTTCGTACGCACTTGTCCGAGAGTACAACCTAGGCTCGATGCCATGTCCATCGCCGCCCGACTGTTGGGCAAAGTGACACAAACGCTTCCCGGGGGTGGCGAAGCCCGAGACGGCCAGATCCGAATGACCGAGGCCGTCGCCAAGGCCCTGACCGGGCCCGACACGATCCTCATCGAGGCCGGAACCGGAACCGGCAAGTCCGTCGCCTACCTCGCCCCGGTGATCTCGGCCGGGAAGCGGGCGGTGGTGGCGACGGCAACGATCGCCCTGCAGGGTCAGCTGGTCGACAAAGACGTCCCGCTCGTGGCCCGGGCACTGGGCAAGGACGTCTCGGTCGCCGTCCTGAAGGGGCGCAGCAACTACGTGTGCCGCCAGCGACTGGTCGAACTCGAGCGGGCCGACCACGCCGAACAGCTCGATCTCCTGGGCGGTCGGGCCCGCCCCCCCGAACTCGATTCGCTCGTCGAGTGGGCCGATCACTCGCCGACCGGCGACCGCGAAGACCTCGACGAACTCCCGAGCCCCGACCTGTGGCGGGCCGTGAGCGTCGGTCCCGACGAATGCCCCGGGGCGGCGCGCTGCCCCTCCGGCGGGTCCTGTTTCTCGGAACTGGCGCGGGCGGCAGCGATGGAAGCCGACGTCATCGTCACCAATCACCACTACTACGGGCTCCACCTGGCCACCGGGGGAGCCCTCCTCCCCGACCACGACGCCGTCGTCTTCGACGAAGCACACCACCTGCCCGAGGTGATCAGCGCCACCTGCGGCACCGAGGTCTCGGGCGGCCGATTCCGGGGCCTGGCCCGACAGACCCGGCGGATCCTCACCGATGACCGCGCCCGGAACTGCTCGACAAGTCGGCCATCGACCTCGACACGGCACTTCGGCCGCACCGTGGACGGACCGTCCGCTTCGATCCCGACCTGGTCGGGGTCATGGTCACGGCCCGTGATCGGGCCGACCGGGTGCTCGGCGCCGTCCGCAAGATCGAAACCGCCGACGGTTCCGACACCGCTGCCAAGGTCGAGCGCATCGTGATGGCCGCCACCTCCCTGATCGACGGCATCGACGCCGTCCTCGAAGCCGACGACACCGACGTGATCTGGGTCGACGGCTCGGACCACGCACCGGTGCTGCGCCGCACCCCGCTCGACGTGGGCTCGATCCTGCAGGGTGCGCTGTGGGGCAAGCGAACGGTGGTCCTGACCTCGGCGACCCTGCCCGACGGGCTCGTCGCCCAGCTCGGGCTGCCCGACGACCTGTCGGTCACCCGTGTCGGCTCGACGTTCGACTACGCCTCGCAGGGCCTGCTGTACTGCGCGACCCACCTGCCCGAGCCCCGAAGCCCCGACGCCCGGGCGGCCATCCGGAGCGAGATCGCCGACCTCGCCCGGGCCGCCGGCGGACGGACGCTGGGGTTGTTCACCTCCTCGTCGGCCATGAACGAGGCCGCCACCTATCTGCGCGACGAACTCGATCTCACGGTCCTGGTCCAGGGGGAACAGTCCAAGGCCGCCCTGATCGAGACCTTCCGCGACGATCCCCGATCCGTGCTGCTCGCCACCCTGTCGTTCTGGCAGGGCGTCGACCTGCCCGGCGACACCCTGACCCTGGTCACGATCGACCGGATCCCGTTTCCCCGGCCCGACGAACCCGTTCTGCAGGCTCGCCGAGACCTCGCCGGTCCGGCCGCCTTCCGGACCGTCGACCTGCCCCGGGCCCAGATCCTCCTGGCCCAGGCCGCCGGTCGGTTGATCCGCCGCTCCGACGACCGGGGCGTGGTCGCCGTCCTCGACACCCGGCTGGCCACGAACCGCTCCTACCGCTGGGATCTCATCAACGCCATGCCCGAGCTCTCGCGTACGCGCGACCGCGACGAGGTGATCGCGTTCCTGCGCAATCTCGACGCCGAGGCGAGCGCCGCAGTCGACGTCGCCGGACCGGTGCGGTCGGCGGTGGGGTCCGACCGGTGAGGTCGGTTCCCTGGATCACGTTCTACGTCGGGTTGCTGGTCGGCGGGGGTTTCGCCATGGGGACCCTGTTCCGGTGGCGCGTGGTGCGCCCAGCCGGCGAACGGCTCCCGTCCGCCGCCGGTGGGCCCGAACCGGGCCGAATCGACCCGGCGCTGGTCGACGGAGCGATCGAGGCGCTGGTCGCCGTGGGGTGGTCGATCGTCTCCTT